>NZ_KI535295.1:0-64499 GCF_000482325.1 Bacillus sp. UNC438CL73TsuS30
CTGATAAATAGTCTGGCAATAATGGCGAGAAGGTCACACCCGTTCCCATACCGAACACGGAAGTTAAGCTTCTCAGCGCCGATGGTAGTTGGGGGATGTCCCCCTGTGAGAGTAGGACGTTGCCAGGCTGTTATATAATTATTCCGCAGTAGCTCAGTGGTAGAGCTATCGGCTGTTAACCGATCGGTCGTAGGTTCGAGTCCTACCTGCGGAGCCATTTTAATGGAGAGCTGTCCGAGTGGCCGAAGGAGCACGATTGGAAATCGTGTAGGCGGGTAACCCTGTCTCAAGGGTTCAAATCCCTTGCTCTCCGCCATTAAAATTTTTCTAAAATGGCCCCTTGGTCAAGCGGTTAAGACACCGCCCTTTCACGGCGGTAACACGGGTTCGAATCCCGTAGGGGTCACCAAAGTTTTTTACAATAGTGAAAACAATTGTTATTAATACGGAGGATTAGCTCAGCTGGGAGAGCATCTGCCTTACAAGCAGAGGGTCGGCGGTTCGATCCCGTCATCCTCCACCATAAGATTTTATGATTTTTATTGTCGCGGGGTGGAGCAGTCTGGTAGCTCGTCGGGCTCATAACCCGAAGGTCGCAGGTTCAAATCCTGCCTCCGCAATTTGGTCTGGTAGTTCAGTTGGTTAGAATGCCTGCCTGTCACGCAGGAGGTCGCGGGTTCGAGTCCCGTCCAGACCGCCATTTAAGTGGCTCAGTAGCTCAGTCGGTAGAGCAAAGGACTGAAAATCCTTGTGTCGGCGGTTCGATTCCGTCCTGAGCCACCTTTAATTTTTAACAGATGCGCCGATGTAGCTCAATTGGTAGAGCAACTGAATCGTAATCAGTAGGTTGGGGGTTCAATTCCTCTCGTCGGCACCTTAAGCTGACAATTCAACTCTCATATGTGGAGGGGTAGCGAAGTGGCTAAACGCGGCGGACTGTAAATCCGCTCCCTCCGGGTTCGGCGGTTCGAATCCGTCCCCCTCCACCATAGTTTTTTCGCGTTAGCGAAAATAACTTTCGATAACTTAGGGGTATAGTTTAAAGGTAGAACGAAGGTCTCCAAAACCTTTGGTGTGGGTTCAATTCCTACTACCCCTGCCAATTATTTTCATTATGGCGATTGTGGCGAAGTGGTTAACGCATCGGATTGTGGTTCCGACATTCGTGGGTTCGATTCCCATCAGTCGCCCCATTTATCTTTTATTGAATAAATGGTAAATTTATTATACTATTGGGCTATAGCCAAGCGGTAAGGCATCGCACTTTGACTGCGACATGCGTTGGTTCAAATCCAGCTAGCCCAGCCAAATTGCGGAAGTAGTTCAGTGGTAGAACACCACCTTGCCAAGGTGGGGGTCGCGGGTTCGAATCCCGTCTTCCGCTCCAATATAATGGCGGCATAGCCAAGTGGTAAGGCCAAGGTCTGCAAAACCTTTATCCACCGGTTCGAATCCGGTTGCCGCCTCCATCTTCACAAATTATGTTGAGACTGGAGAATTATAAGAAAAAGATTTCGCCGGGGTGGCGGAACTGGCAGACGCACAGGACTTAAAATCCTGCGGTAGGTGACTACCGTACCGGTTCGATTCCGGTCCTCGGCATTAGTTTCAAAATTTTATACACGCCGGTGTGGCGGAATTGGCAGACGCGCACGACTCAAAATCGTGTTCCGCAAGGAGTGTCGGTTCGACCCCGACCACCGGTATCAAAGACAGTGTGAGAACACAGTCACATCAACGGTTTGACAAATATGTCAGACCGTTTTTTGTTGTTTGATGAAAATCATATTGAAATCAGATGTTTGTCATTGTCTTCCCAAAAAGATGCAGAACATTTTGAAGGGATTCTAGCAAGATAATGTCCTTCAAAGCTTGTAAGAGCTGGTAGGATATTCATTCTCTTCTAATAGGTTATAATAAAACTAATTAGAAGAAAAAGGATGTGTTTAAATGAAAAATTCTAAGAACCTATCGGAAACAATCAAGGTGATGCAAAGTCACGTCTCTGTCCGCAAGTATTTAGCCGAATCAATTCCTAAAGAGCATTTATTGGAAATCCTTCAATCAGGACAGGGTGCAGCTACCTCCCATTTTGTCCAGGCTTATTCCATCATTCATGTTACGGACAAGGAAAAGAAAGATCAAATAGCTCAACTCGCCAAAAATAAACATATAAGCGACGCTGCAGATTTTTTCCTGTTTTGTGCGGACTTAAAGCGCTTGGAAGTGGCTGGCAGAAAGCATGGAATTGTCATTGAACACGATAATTTAGAAAACTTTATGGTTGCAATCATTGATACTGCCCTGATTGCCCAGAATGTCATCACATCAGCAGAATCACTTGGATATGGCGGCTGTTATATTGGCGGTGTTCGGAATAATCCCGATCTTATTAGCAAGCTTGTTGGTCTTCCTGACAAAGTTTTTCCGCTATTTGGATTATGCTTAGGGGTCCCTGCCGAAAGAAACGAGGTAAAACCAAGATTGCCGTTAGATGCGATTCTCCACGAAAATCAATATAACACTGAGAAATATGAAAGTCTGCTTGACGAGTATGATCAAACCATGAATACATATTACCAGCAGCGCTCTACCAATAACAAACAAACCAACTGGACTGAATCAATGGCTCATTTTATGGAAAATAAAAGAAGAGTTCATATGCGAGAATTTGTTGAAAGCAAAGGATTCCATCTGGAATAAAAAAGGATCCGGCTCCATTTCGAATGGCGCCGGATTTATTTATGAATATTCGGACAGGAGAAGAAGGAAAAGCTTGTATCCAGTCCAAATCTAAGATATAAACCAATCTCCTAAAGCTCCCATGCCTCTTTTAATAACTGAATTCCTGTTTCAATTTCAGATTAGGATAAACCGCCAAAACCAAGTAAGACCCGAGACACAGAGCTCTTTGCGAATCGCGTTAGGGAATCACGCCCTAATTATCAAAAAACGGTGTGATTTCAATCATGATTTTCCCTCCAGTTTTTTCTGGACCTACTAAATTTGTCGAAACTGGCACTTTTGATTATACCAGATTGTGATTAAATATTATTTAAAGGTTCCTAAAAGGGGATGGGGGAAGATGGCAAGAACAATAATAAGGATATTGAAAAAATCTCAGGAATGGAAAGAAGCATTTCCAATACTGAAACAGCTGCGGACGCATTTAAATGAAGCAAGTTTTCTTCAATTCGTTCAGGAAGCTGTGGAAAAAGAAGGGTATCAATTAGCGGCCTTTGAAGACGAAATTTTAAAAAGACTTTAATATAAAAAATAAGGCTTTGTAAATCAGTTTTTATCAGAATCCTTACCTACGCAATTTATTTTATATTAAATAAAGAAAGAGGAAAGCATATGAATTCAACATTCGTACAAACAGAATCAACTAAAACAAAGACCATCGTCATAAACGCACTTTTCATCGCAATGACCTTTGTCGCAACAATGTTCATAAACATAAGGCTGCCATTAATGGGTAACGGAGGTTTAATCCATCTTGGGAATGTGCCTCTTTTTCTAGCAGCCTTGGTTTACGGCAAAAAAACAGGAGCCATCGCAGGCGCCTTCGGAATGGGTCTCTTTGATATTGTATCTGGTTGGGCAATATGGTCACCGTTCACATTTGTCATTGTTGGTGCAATGGGCTTTGTAGTTGGTCTCATATCTGAAAAGTCAACCGGCAATAGAGTCCTTGCGAGCACACTGGCCATTGCAACTGCACTGATTATAAAAGTCGTGGGCTACTATTTTGCCGAAGTGATCCTTTACGGTAACTGGGTACAGCCATTCGGATCCGTCCCAGGAAACATTATGCAGGTCGTATTAGCCGGTATCATTGTAATCCCAATTGCAGCACGCTTAAAGAAAAGAGCTTGAAAGAGATAAGAGTGAAACATATTTTGGAACGTTTTCAAAATGGCCGGCAAATCGTAAATTTCCGGATTTGTCGACAGTCTAAGTCAACATTTTCAATGTTGACTTTTTATTTTGTCTTTGATCAGTCTACTATCAAATTTCATCAGTTCTTGATAATCTCAAGATTGTAAAGTTATTGAATGAGTAGTTGCTTTCAAATAATGTATTGAAAGAGAAAAATCCCCTATCAACAGGATAGGAGATTTAAAATTCTTTAATTTGATAATTCAAGTAACAAATCACCGGGCTCAATCGTATCGTTATTATTTATATAAATCTCTTTAATAGTACCACTGAATGGTGCTTGAACAGTTGTCTCCATCTTCATGGCCTCTGTAATCATGAGATGTTCACCTTTTGAAACTATTTGTCCTTTTTCAACAAGGAGTTTCAGTACGTTGCCTGGCATGGTTGCTCCGATATGGCTTTTATTTCCAGGATCTGCTTTCAATTTTGCTTGAACAGTCGTTTTAATATTCTCGTCTTTAATAAGTACTTCACGTGACTGACCATTTAGTTCAAAATAAAGCACACGAGTCCCGTCCGGTTTCGGTTCGCTAATGGAAATGAGTTTGACAAAAAGGGTTTTCCCTTTTTCAATTTCCACCTCAATTTGCTCGCCTAGACGCATTCCGTATAAAAACGTTGGCGTATCAAGAACGGAAACATCTCCATATTTCTCGACGGTTTGATGGTATTCCATAAACACCTTTGGATATAGGGCATAGGCAATCACATCGTGGCTTGTCACAGGACGTTTTAATGAACTAAACAACATCTCTTTAATTTCTTGAAAGTTTACAGGCTCCAAAAGTTCTCCGGGGCGAACATTTATTGGTTCTTTTCCTTTTAAAATAATGCGTTGAAGCTCTTTAGGAAATCCCCCATGAGGCTGGCCAAGGTAGCCTTCAAATAATTCTATAACCGAGTCAGGAAAATCAAGTGTCTCCCCGCGTTCAAAAATATCGTCTTTCGTTATATTATTTTGTACCATATAAAGGGCCATGTCTCCAACAACTTTTGAGGATGGGGTTACTTTTATAATATCGCCAAACAACTGATTTACACGGGAATACATTTCTTTTACCTGATCCCATCTGTCGCCTAATCCTACAGCTTTTGCTTGTTGCTGTAGATTACTATATTGTCCGCCTGGCATTTCGTGAACATATACTTCGGTATGAGGAGCTTTCATACCACTCTCAAAATCTACGTAATATTTGCGAACCTCTTCCCAATAATAAGAAATTTGCTCCAATGCCTTTATGTCAATGAGCGGTTTACGATTATGTCCTTCTAAAGCATAATAGAGAGAATTTGCACTTGGCTGTGATGTTAGGCCAGCCATAGAGCTTGCCGCAACATCCACAATATCTACTCCTGCTTCAATTGCCTTTGCGTACATAAATAGTCCATTGCCGCTTGTATCATGGGTGTGTAAATGGATCGGAATCTCAACAGTTTCCTTTAAAGCGGTAATCAAGTCATACGCAGCCTGTGGTTTTAACAAACCAGCCATATCCTTAATTCCTAATATATGTGCTCCTGATTGTTCCAGCTCTTTTGCCAGATTTTTATAGTAATCCAAATCATATTTTCTTCTTGACGGATCTAAAATATCTCCCGTATAACACATGGCTGCCTCTGCAATTTTTCCATTATCTCTTACTGCATCAATTGCCAGTTCCATCCCTTTTACCCAATTGAGGCTGTCAAAGATTCGGAAAACGTCAATACCTGCTTCCGCAGACTTGTTAACAAATTCCTTGATTACATTATCCGGATAATTTTTATAACCGACCGCATTGGATGCACGAAGAAGCATTTGGAACAACATATTCGGCATGGCTAGCCGCAATTTTAATAAGCGTTCCCATGGATTCTCCTTTAAAAAGCGGTAGGAGACATCGAATGTCGCACCACCCCACATTTCAACAGAAAATAAATTTGGAATTAAACGGGCAGTTGGCTCGGCAATTCGCATCAAGTCATTTGTTCGAACACGAGTGGCTAACAATGATTGATGGGCATCACGGAAAGTTGTATCGGTTAATAATACATCCTTTTGTTCTTTAATCCAATTTACGACTCCTTCTGGACCCTTTTCATCAAGTATTTGTTTTGTTCCATTTAAAATTGGCTCAAATGGATTAATCCTAGGTAATGTTGGTTTTTCAAAAAGAGGCTTATCCTTTTTAGTCACTCCCGGAAAACCATTCACCGTTACGTTTCCAATATAAGTAAGCATTTTTGTCCCACGGTCTTTCGATTTCGGGAAAATGAATAGCTCCGGTGTTGAATCGATAAACGATGTATTATATTCACCTTTTAGGAATTTCTCATGCTTTACCACTTTTTCGAGGAACGGAATATTGGTTCTGATTCCACGGATGCGGAATTCTTTTAAATTTCTGACCATTTTTGCCGCTGCTTGATCAAAGGTTAAGGCCCAAGTAGTTACTTTTACAAGAAGGGAGTCGTAAAAGGGGGTAATGACTGCTCCCTGGAATCCATTTCCTGCATCCAAACGTACCCCAAACCCTCCGCCTGAACGGTAGGCCATGATTCTTCCTGTATCTGGCATAAAGTTATTCAAAGGATCTTCGGTAGTAACACGCGATTGAATCGCATAACCGTGCACCTGAATATTTTCTTGACTTGGAATTCCCACTTCATGACTATGAAGTGAATAGCCAGCCGCAATCAATATTTGAGACTGAACAATATCAATACCGGTAATCATTTCTGTTATCGTATGTTCAACCTGTACCCGTGGGTTTACTTCAATAAAAAAGAATTCATCCTCTGTAACAAGGAACTCTACTGTTCCAGCATTTAGATAGGAAACGTTTTTCATTAAATGAACAGCAGCCTCACATATAGATTGCCGCAAGTCTTCAGGCAATGAAAGGCTTGGTGCTACTTCCACGACCTTTTGGTGGCGGCGTTGGACGGAACAATCACGTTCAAATAAATGAACAACGTTTCCATTATGGTCACCTAAAATCTGTATCTCAATATGTTTGGGATTTTCCACAAATTTTTCAATATATACCTCATCGTTTCCGAATGCGGCTTTTGCTTCAGATTTTGCACGATCATATGATTCTTTTAAACTGTCTTCACTTCGTACAATCCGCATTCCACGGCCGCCTCCGCCAAGAGATGCCTTGATCATGAGCGGATATCCATATTTTTGTCCAAAAGTTTTCGCTTCCTCCAGGCTCTCAATAGGACCATCACTTCCAGGAATAACTGGAATTTTAGACTGAATCGCTTGGTGGCGGGCCTTCACTTTATCCCCGAACATCTCTAAATGTTTTGATTTTGGTCCAATAAAAATAATTCCTTCATCTTCACAACGTTTTGCGAATTCGGCATTTTCGGACAGAAATCCATAGCCAGGGTGGATAGCGTCAACTTCATGGGATTTTGCAATTTTAATAATTCCTTCAATATCCAGATAAGCATCAATTGGTTTTTTTCCTTCCCCAACTAAATAGGCTTCATCTGCCTTATACCGGTGGAAAGAGCCGCTATCCTCTTTTGAGTAAATGGCAACGGTTCGAATGTCTAACTCGGTACACGCACGGAAAATTCGGATTGCAATTTCCCCACGATTTGCAACTAAAACTTTGTTAATTTTTTTAATTATACTTTCCATATCTAATTCTCCTCTTAATTAAAGATTTATAGGGCGGTAATCCCCGTAGAAGTTTCATTACAAGTAGCGAAGACAGCCTTAATATTGGAAAGAGGTTATAAAAACTCAGCAAGTTTTTCCGCTCACCCCAAGGATTTCCCCCCATTAACCCTATTTGAATATTAATAATATTCAAATTAAAGTATAACAAAGATGAAACCCCTTTTCTTTATGAAAAAGCTCGAAAGGCTGATTCCTGTAAGGAAAGACCCTCTCGAGTGATTTAATACTTTAAGGAATCATGAAACTAAGAACTGCATTTTGCAGCCAAACGATGATTCCGACAATAATGACGAGGAAAATACTATGCTTGATTGTAAAGCGGAACAGCTCGGATTCTTTACCGGCAAGTCCTACGGCTGCACAGGCAACGGCAATCGATTGTGGTGAAATCATTTTACCCGTTACTCCGCCGGATGAGTTAGCTGCAAGTGCCAAAATTGGATTCATGCCAATCGATTCGGCGGTAACTTTTTGCAAATTGGCGAATAATACGTTTGCCGATGTGTCCGATCCAGTTATAAAAACCCCCAGCCATCCAAGGAAAGGTGAGAAGAATGGGAACAGGACCGGCCCTGTTTTTGCCAATGCTAAGCCAAGAGTTGTACTCATTCCAGAAACGTTAATCACATAGGCGAAACCAACAACTGTAGCAATCGTTAACAGTGGGTACTTTACTTCATTTAACGTTTCCCCAAATGTTTGCACCCAATTCTTCCATGACATTTTAATAATAAACTTCGTGATCATTGCAGCAATTAAAATCGCAGTACCAGCGGCTGCCAATAGCTCTATTTTGTAAAATGCGGGTGCCGGAGCAGCCCCGGCTTTACTAATCATTTTGTTATGGACGAATGGTACCTCCGGCATAAAGGTTAAAGCATTTCCAATTGAATTAATAGCCTTTAGAATAGTATTAGAACCTTCATAATGCCCGCTTAATGCAAGCTTAATCGTGGGAATTCCCCAGAGTGAAATGGCTGCTGTTAACAAAATAAATGGTGACCAAGCTTTAAAAATTTGACCCCCAGTATAGTGAACTACATTTGTTTTTCTACTAGTACTGGTAACAGCAGCGGCAAGCTCTTGTTCTGCCGAAAAACGGAAAATTGTTTTTGGCTTCCAGAAATTTAGGAAGATAGCTAAAGCAAACAACGAAACAAGTGCTGATAAGATATCAGGCAGTTCTGGACCTAAAAAGTTTGATGTTAAGTATTGTGTAATGGCAAATGCAAACCCCGATACAAGAATTGCCGGCAATACTTCCATCGTTTTCTTAAAACCAGCCATAATAAATACCAGATAAAATGGAATAAACACTGATAAAAATGGAAGCTGACGACCGATCATTTTTGAAATTTCTTTTGCGGCAATACCGGTAGGACCTTCCATCGCAATAACTGGAATACCGATGGCGCCAAACGCAACCGGTGCTGTGTTTGCAATTAAACAAATCCCAGCAGCATATAGCGGATTAAATCCCAAACCAACTAATAATGCAGCGGAAATCGCAACCGGTGCACCGAATCCTGCTGCCCCTTCAAGGAATGCCCCAAACGAAAACGCTACCAATAATGCTTGCAAACGACGGTCTTCAGTAATGGATAAGACAGAATGGCGAATGATTTCGAATTGACCCGATTTTACAGTAAGCTTGTATAGAAATACGGAGGCTACGATGATCCAGCCAATCGGCAGAACTCCATAAACAGCCCCTTGAGTAGCCGACATGACGGCCATTCCAACCGGAACTTTGTACGCAATTACAGCGATAATAATCGAGAGTATAAGTGTAGTCAGGCCGGCAATGTGGCCCTTCATTCTTTTAATAGCTAAGGCCCAGAAGAAATAAAGAATGGGTATTAGTGCAACAATCGCGGTGAATGCTAAATTGTTTCCTACTGCAGTAAAATTTTGAGTAAATGTCATCGGCATAATCTCCCTTAATTGGTTTTGTTATAGAGTTGCATTTTTACAGAAAAAATTATCACCTACTTTACAAATAGAGTAATCGCTTACAAGTGATAGTATGGTCATCAGATGATTAGGTGTTCAACATGGTGATAGAAAAGATTATATTAATATTTTTTAAAAATTACAACAGTATTTTTTACTATGGTTTTTATAAAAATCGCCCATAAAATTTTGAAGTAGATGCAAATCATATGAAAATAGGTATAATAAAAGTGCGTGTCAAAGCTGATGAATTATATAAAGGGGCACTGGAATGAATTATAAAAAAATCAAACCTAAAAAAATATATGAAGAGGTTGCCGAAGCTATTTATGAAATGATTCGGTCTGGGGAGCTTAAACCCGGGGATAAGCTTGACTCTGTACAACAGCTTGCGGAAAATTTTCAGGTAGGACGTTCGGCCATACGTGAGGCATTAACCTCATTGCGGGCAATGGGACTTGTCGAAATGAAGCAGGGGGAAGGAACGTATATTAAGGAATTTGAACCAGATCAAATTACTTTTCCATTATCAACTGCTATCTTAATGAACCAGGTAGATATTGCAGAATTAGTAGAAGTGCGGAAAATTATTGAAAGCGGGACTGCAGCTGCTGCGGCAAAGCGAAGAACCGATCAGAATTTAATGATGATGGAGGCTGCTCTTGAAGCAATGCTTGAAGCAAAAGGTGATGAAGAACTTGGTGAAACGGCAGATTTACAGTTTCACATGGCGCTTGCCGAAGCTGCCCAAAACCGATTATTGCTGAATTTAATGAACCATGTTTCTGAGCTTATGGTAGAAACGATGAGGGAAACGCGCAGGGTTTGGTTGTTTTCAAAAGAAACTACCATTGAGCAGTTACATAAGGAGCACTTGGCCATTTTTGAAGCAATCAAAGCACAGGACGAAGAGGCAGCAAGGGACAACATGCTGATTCACCTTGAAAATGTCGATGCTATTCTAGGGAAGTATTTCCAACATACAACAAAGTTTAATAAGGAGTAAATACTGATAAAAAAGGGTTCCTAAAAATAGTAGGGAGCCCTTTTTTGCATTTTTTAATCAGATAAAAAAGGACTTTTTTTTGAAAGCCCTTTCTAAACTTGATACTTTTGGTGTAAGATGTACAATATAAATTATTAAGTCATCAGATGACCAGTTAACTAATTTTATAAACATAGTGACAGAATTTATTTTTGAGGGGAAGAGAAAAATGAAGGTTACACTTTTTGCAACTTGTATCGTTGATATGTTCCAAGGAAATGTGGGCAAGGCAACGGTTGAACTGCTTGAAAGACTTGGATGTGAAGTGGAATTCCCGGAATCGCAGGTCTGCTGTGGTCAGCCTGCATACAACAGTGGTTATGTGAAGGAATCAAAAGAAGCCATGAAACGTATGATTGAAACGTTTAGTGACGCCGAATATGTTGTTTCACCATCTGGTTCATGTGCTTTTATGTTCCATGAGTATCCGCATGTTTTTGCAGGCGACCCTGTATGGGAGCAAAAGGCAAAGGCATTAGCAGCCAAAACCTATGAGTTGACACAATTTATCGTCGAAGTTTTAAAAATAGAAGATGTCGGTGCCAGATTTGAAGGCAATGTAACTTATCATACTTCCTGCCACATGACTAGATTACTAGGCGTAAAAGAACCGCCTATGATTTTGTTAAGAAATGTTAAAGGGTTACAGTTCACCGAATTACCTGGTAAAGAACAATGCTGCGGATTTGGCGGCACATTTTCAGTTAAAATGGCACAAATTTCGGAACAGATGGTCGATGAGAAGGTCCGACACGTAGAAGAAACCGGGGCAAAGTACCTGGTGGGGGCGGACGGAGCCTGCTTGATGAATATCGGCGGCAGGATGGAACGACTGGGGAAACCGGTAAAAGTGCTGCATATTGCGGAAATATTAAACAGCCGTTAATGCATTTATTTTTTGAAATGGGGGCGATTTCCTTTGACAATGAAAATTGGCACGGAGCAGTTTAAGGAACGTGTTGATCATGGAATACACGATGATTTCATGCGCGGTGCAGTTTCCGGAGCACAGGACGGAATGGGTTTGAAGCGTAGGGCAGTGACAACTGATGAAATGAGCAATTGGGAAGACTGGCGCAATCACGGCGAAGAAATCAGGCAGCATGTTCTGGAGAATTTGGATTATTACCTGGAGCAGCTGAGTGAAAATATAGCCAAACGTGGCGGGCACGTCTTTTTTGCACAAACTAAGGAAGAAGCAAATGAATATATTAGAAGTGTTGTCCAGAAGAAAAAGGCAAAAAAAATTGTCAAAGCCAAATCGATGGTAACAGAAGAAATCAGCTTAAATACAATGCTGCAGGAGGAAGGCTGTGAAGTCGTCGAAACGGACCTTGGTGAATATATTCTCCAGCTGGACGATCATGATCCGCCGTCCCATATCGTTGTACCTGCCTTGCATAAAAATAAAGAACAAATCCGCGATGTTTTTGAAAAGAAATTAGGGTATACGAAAACATCAAAACCTGAAGAACTTGCCTATCAAGCACGTGTCACACTCCGCGAGAAATTTTTGGAAGCGGATATTGGGATAACGGGCTGTAACTTTGCGGTTGCTGAAACAGGTTCCTTCAGTCTAGTTACAAACGAAGGAAATGCTGATTTAGTAACGGCGCTGCCGAAAACGCAAATTACCGTCATGGGGATGGAGCGGATTGTGCCAACCTTTGAGGAAATGGAAGTACTCGTCAGCCTGTTAACAAGAAGTGCTGTTGGGCAAAAGCTGACCAGTTATATTACTGTATTGACCGGGCCTCGCGAGGAATTGGATGTTGATGGACCTGAGGATTTCCATTTGGTAATTGTCGATAATGGAAGATCAAATATTCTTGGTGGTGAATTTCAGTCGGTATTACAATGTATCCGCTGTGCCGCCTGCATTAATGTTTGTCCGGTGTATCGTCATATTGGCGGTCACTCTTACGGTTCAATTTATCCTGGGCCAATTGGTGCCGTACTCACGCCATTGCTTGGTGGTTATGATGAATACAAGGAGCTTCCATATGCTTCTACCCTTTGCGGTGCCTGTACAGAAGTATGTCCGGTGAAGATTCCGCTGCACAACCTGCTGCATAAACACCGTGAAGTCATTGTAGAAAAAGAAGGAAAAGCACCTGTTTCAGAAAAATTATTAATGAAGGCATTTGGCCTTGGAGCTGCTTCTCCAACTCTTTATAAAATTGGTTCGAAAATCGTGCCTGCCGCTATGTCTCCATTTACCTCGGGGGATAAAATCTCCAAAGGACCGGGACCGCTTAAAGCTTGGACGGATATTCGAGATTTCCCGGCCCCGAATAAAGAGAGATTCAGAGATTGGTTTAAAAATCGCGATAAAGGAGACAAAAAACTATGATTGGCACCATCCATAATCGAGATAAATTTTTAAATCAAATTGCCAGTCAGCTGAACCGGCCGAGAATTTCTGCTCCAATTGAAAGGCCGACCTGGAAATACCAGCCGCAATATGAGGTATTAAAGGATGCAACACAGGATGAACTGGTGGAGATTTTAAAGGAGCATTGTAAGAAAATCCATACGAAGATTTTTACTACGGATTTACAAGGGCTGCCGGGGGCTGTAAATGATGTAGTCGCTGAATACGGCGGAGGCCCTGTTGTGACGTGGAAAGATGAGCGGTTCTCGAAGTGGGGGCTTGATTCCTTAATGAAGGAGAAGTGGCCTTCTGAGAAGATTGATGTGTTTGAATGGGATTATAAATTAGGCGAAGAAAATGTTCATAAAGCAGAAAACGCAAATGTCGGCATTACTATTAGTGAAATTACCCTTGCTGAGTCTGGAACAGTGGTTTTGTTTAGTGACAAGGACAAGGGTAGAACGGTCAGTTTTTTACCGGCTACATCGATTATGCTGATTCCCAAAAGCACTCTTGTTCCAAGGGCGACGCAGGCGGCAGTAAAAATGCGGGAAATTTATCATGAAACCGGACATGTGGCGTCTTGCATCAATTTTATTACCGGTCCAAGTAACTCGGCCGATATTGAGTTGAATCTGGTTGTCGGCGTACATGGTCCGATAAAGGCTACCTATATTGTGATTAATGATTTATAAATTTGCTGGGGGGGCGGTCCTAGATGGACACGGCCCCTTTTTCCTTCAGACCTTTTAAAGTCACTTTCGGAAAAGGATTTCAGGCAATGGGACCCGTAATGGGCAATTTTGTTTTCAGGTGAAAATAAATAGCGATAAATTTCTTTATCTTCTGACGAACCCGCAGAAGACTTTGTGAGAAGTTAAAGTTGTATTCCCGTTTGTTTCCAAAAGCAGTAAAGACAATAGTGCAACCGATTAGTTGCATGGGGATTCAAAACGTGCTACCATGTGGCTGCAGATAGAATTAAGGAGGTATTGTGAGATGGAGAATGATCAAATTGAGCAAGAGATATTCATTGCTGCGCCACTGGAAAAGGTTTGGTTGTTAGTTAGCAAGCCAGCCTGGTGGGTTGGCGATGCCCCAGGTCCGAATTCTGTTCATGTTGATGGCAATCGTGTGGTTGCAGAGACAAGGTTCGGCAACTTCCCAGTGCTGATCGAACGAATGGATCCACCAAACTATTTAGCATGTCGATGGGCAAGCTCCTTTCCTGGTGAGGAGCCAAGAGGAGGTAATTCCACATTGGTTGAGTTTACTTTGACTGCTAAAGATGAAGGCACTATGCTACGTATGGTGGAAAGTGGTTTTGCTAAATTAACCACCACTCATGATGAACGAATGAAGTTTTTTAGAGAAAATACGGATGGATGGAAACAGCAGCTAGACTACTTACGCCAAGGTGCTGAGAAGACGGTGGAATGACATTGGATAAGGAACAAGACGAAAAAGTTTTGGCGGCACTCGCTGATCCCACTCGTCGCCAGTTGCTCGATATTCTCGCAGCTTATGAAGGGGCCTCTGCAACGACTTTAGCTACTCAAGTAACGATATCCCGCCAAGCGGTGGTCAAACATTTGTCGGTTCTTGAGAAGGCTCGACTAGTATCTTGTGATCGTGTGGGCCGTGAGATTCGTTATACAGTCTGCACACAACCGTTGGAATCGACAGCTCAATGGATGGCGAACCTCGCAAATGATTGGAATCGGAAATTGAAGTCAATTAAGCACAGAGCAGAAACGGACGAATAATTACGAATTTATGAATGCATTTTTAAACATATAATTTTCAAAAGACCATCGAATTACCCTCAACGTTTCTTACACTTTTGTAGGAGACGTTTTTTATACGACTTTTTAGTAAAACAGGGATTGATGGCAGTGTACGCTGTTTAGGAGCAGGTGCCGGTAATACTCAAACAGAAGTACTTGTTGCCGTTTGTGAACGGATGGGAATTAGAACAGGGGTAGACTTATATAAAATGATGGATTTGGCGGAAGATATTGTTTCACCCATTTTGCAAGTGCCGCAAGAAATTACAAGAGATAGCTTAACTCTCGGGTTTGCAGGTGTGTACTCAAGTTTTGCCCTTCATGCAAAACGTGCAGCTGCTAAATTTGGCGTTGATTCCCGTGATATATTAGTAGAATTGGGCAAACGAAAAGTAGTGGGCGGTCAAGAAGATATGATCGTCGATGTGGCAACGGAGATTGCCAAAGAAAGGAATAAGGTTGTTTTGGGTTAAGTGCTTTGATGAAGGTGTCCCAAAGGTCAAACTTTTGGGACACCCCTTCTTAAATTTATAGGATTATATTCAATTCTTACTATTTTTTAAATTCCTTGTAACTCTTTTTAAATACTTCCTTAGTTACAGCATGAAACAATAGTTTTTGGTCTGTCGTCCAAAACGACAGGTCGAATCCAGTGGCTCCTTCATGAAAATTGCCTTCCAATTTGGTTGTTTTTCCTTTTACAGTGGTGAAAAACTTCACCAAACGCCCATCTGTTACTCCGTTTAATACATACCTGGATTCTTTCCCCTTTTCATCCAACATGAGTAGGTAACCTGTCAATTCACCTTCTAGTAAGGCTTCATCTATTTTAATGAACAATTGGAAGGAGTCGTCCTGGGCGGTGTAAAGATAGCCGTAAACACTGCGAAGATTGGAAAAAAAGTTTCTTATTCTTTTATTTTCGTTTTCTTCAGCGTGATAGTCTTTTAGCGCTTTTATATATCCATCGAGTTCTTTATGATTTACGGGATTGTATAGTCTGATGTCTCTTTCTCCTTGCTTTTGTACTAAAAGATGTGGTCCAGAAAACCAAGCTTCATAGGTTATAATTTTCCCGCCGTTATTCACCTTGAATTTATACCCCTTTTCGGTTGTTTCCCCAGTCAGGAGGTATATTTTCTCTTCCATAACAGGTGCTTTCCTGGCTTTTTCTATGAATCTCTGTTGGTGAAGTGTCCCCTTGACTTTCCCTCTTCTACTAGTTAGTTCAAACCAATGAAGTATGCCATTTGCACTATACACAAATGCATCCGATTTGTTCAGCGGGTCCTTTAGGTCTTTCACCTTGGATGTTGCCCACCAAAATGCTGTTCCAATCAACAACCCAATAACTGCCGCCGCTCCCCAATATTTTATCCTCTTTATTTGGTTTCCCCTCCTGACCATCTCTCTAAATTCTAACATAAATATCCAGAAGCCGACCTAAAGGGCAAGAGGGGAGAACAAAATATTTAGTGGTTATTTAACTTAAAATACCATTTATAAAATATCCATGCTAAGAATAAGGTAGCATAAACGGATGCCCAGGTATAATACCATTGCCAATGAATATATGAAATCAGATTTGTATACTTTTCCATGAAGACTTCAGGTAAGGTTAGTGCTGTGGAATATGCACTTATATATAGGGGTTTTTTCCAAAATGAATTGGTTTTGGGGTAAAAGAGACAAAAGAAGATGGTTACGACGGGATATAAAAAGAACTCATATAAAAAGCTGGTGCCATTCACTTTTGCGAGTTCCCGAACAGGGTACTCTAATAAGTTGAAGCCCACAGCGAGAATCCCAGCAAACCATGTAACACACTGTTGAAATAAGAAAATAATGCTGGCATCTTTTAATTTATCCTTTGGTATGAATGCAACAGAAATAAAAGTGCAGGCATATAGAATGTATAAAATCAACGGTTCAATCTTCATTCGTCTCTAACCTTTCAAAGTCAGGATGTGCCATGATCCATAAAACATAACGACGACATATCCAAAGCTCAATGATAAAATTAAAAAAGCTTCTTATGAGATTCTCCATACTAATCTTCATAATGTTTGTAAATTTCCCCATTAAAAACATAAAAGTTAACATAATGCCTATCCAAAAAAAATAATGTAACACACGTCTTATAAAATGTGCGTTTTTTGGAAATTTAAGCTGGAACAGAAGAGCAAAAAAAGGAAAAGCTAAATATTCCATCGTAAAATTTATTTTTGTTGCATGTTTGAAAATTCGAACGGGTGATTCAAGTAAGCCGAAATAGGTTAAGTAAATGCTAAACAGCCACGTTAACATCTGAAATAACAAAAGAGTTGCAATTGCTTCGCGAAGTCGACTTCGAGGGATAACTTTCCAAAGAGAGATCGGAAATATTAACCATAATAGAAGCAACACCAAATAATCTGATTTCATATGTGCTCACCTTTTTATAACTTAGTTTGAAATATAATAGCGTAAATTATCCTGTTTATAGAAAAAGCATTTTCTGTTATAGTGCCAATCAAATTTTTCTGGCTCCTTCGGTCTCTCATACATTATTACCATTTTTGCCAATACCGCTTCACTCCCTTTCAAATTTCTTGTAAAATTGATTTCTTTGAAAGCATTATATTATTTATATATATAATAGAAATAGGGTTAGTAGGTTGGGCTTGCCTTCTGCGAAAATGAGAGGATATAGAAAGTAGGGAGTTTTATGAGCAACAAAGTGATAGATAAACAATTAGAAAAAGGCCTTCTCAAGGCTTTGTCTGGATTAAAAAAAATGTCAAAAGATATAGAGAAAAAACAGGAGCAAAAACATTGGGGTAATCGGAATGTTCCTGTAACCTTACAGGAACAACTAGGTAAAATGACAAAGAGCGAGTTAGATAACATCAGAAAAAATTTAGAATTAAAAGGCGTCAGCAGTTTGAAAAAAGCCGAACTTGTTACGGTGTTACAGGAAATGATTCCTAAATCGCTCGAACAGGTTTGCCTTCTATTTGATGCCGAGCGTTTTAGATTATTAACAAAAATCGCCCATAATGGCGGGCATATGATTGCCCCAGATTTAGAACCGCATCAAATCGAATATTTTCGTGCACGTGGTTTGATATTTACGGGAACCTTTCAAGGAAAAAGGATTTTGGCTGTGCCGGATGAACTGATTGTTCCAATTATATCCCTTGAAGATAATAAAAATTTAACATCTATCATAAATAGAAATACAGAGTGGATCAAACTTACATACGGTCTTTGTTATTATTATGGAACATTAAGTACAGCACAACTATCAGAGATGCTGGAAATCTTCACGAAAGAACCGTTACGTTTACGGGAATTTCTTGATGTTATTCATTATGCCAATTCCTATCATAAAGGAATTAGTCTTAATGAAGAGGGCTTCTCAAATAGAAGAGTGTTTGATCCAAAAAGAGTGAAGCAAGAACACCGGATGAGAGAAAATGTGGCCTTTTTTCCTTTTACCAAAAAACAACTTCTCAAAGCGGGAGAAGCCGGGTTTGTTGAAAAGAATCAAAGCTATCTGGAGTTCGTCCAGTTCCTTACACTATATTTTGAAATGGACAGGGAGGCAGCTGATAGCATTGTAGAAGAGTGTGTCTATGCGACTCGAATTGGAGAGGGCCCGAATGAGGTTATGCAATATTTAGGAAGTGTCCTTGAATTTGAAAGTTTGGAAACGGTCCAAGCGATAATGGATCAAGTGGTTCATTTGATGAATAACACGAAGCAATGGTTTTTGAAAGGCTATACACCAATTGAGCTAAGGGAACATTCATTGAAACCGGAACTCTTAATGAGCCCCAAACAAACTGAAGGTATAACAAACCAAAAAATAGGCAGAAATAATCCATGCCCGTGCGGAAGCGGGAAAAAGTATAAAAAATGCTGTGGAAGATAAGGTAAGTCAAGCTGAACGCTATAGGTACATCATGAAGTATATGCTTTTTAGTGCAGTCAATTGTCAAGATGCTAAGGAGTGATTGGGATGGTTAAGCAATCTGCTTTTACCTTTGAAACAAATGATGGTGTTAAGATCCATGTTAGCAAATGGGATGGGGAGGAAAAGCCGCGGGCAATTGTCCAAATTGCCCATGGTATGGCAGAGCATATCGAGCGATATCACTCCTTTGCTGAAGAACTCGTATCTCAAAATATAGTCGTTTTTGGTAATGATCACCGTGGTCACGGAAAAACGGCGAGTTTAAATAACTGTTCAGGTTATTTTGCAGATGAACAGGGCTTTGAAAAAGTAGTGGAGGATTTGTTTACCCTTACCACGATCATTGAAAAGGACTATCCAGATGTTCCGATTTTTCTATTTGGACACAGTATGGGATCATTCTTATCCCGTCGTTATATTCAATTGCACGGTGATCGGATTGTAGGTGTGATTTTATCAGGTACAGGCGGAGACCCGGGGATTATGGGGAAAATCGGCAGGATGATCGCTTCCAGGCAAATGAGGAAAATAGGAAGAAGGACTCCTAGTCCACTATTAAATAATCTTACATTTGGTAACTACAATAAGAGCTTTCAACCGAATCGAACGGAATTTGATTGGTTAAGCAGGGACGAAAGAGAAGTAGATTTGTATATTAAAGACCCCAATTGTGGTGGTATTTTCTCATCAGGCTTTTTTAATGATCTGCTTGGCGGTCTTGAAACGATTAATAAAGTCGCTAATGTTGAGTTGATTCCAAAAAAGTTGCCGATCTATTTGGTTTCCGGAAGTATGGACCCAGTTGGAGGAAATACAAAAGGTGTGTTAAAAACCTATCAAGCATTTAAAAATGTCGGGATTATCGATGTCACTTATAAATTTTATGAAGATGCCAGGCATGAAATTTTAAATGAGATTAATAAGGATGAAGTGGTTGCGGATATTATTGGTTGGATGAATGAGCATCTTTAATTTTGAAAAATACGAACTCAAATAGACTTTTACCATCTAGGGTTGAACATAGGTTGTAAATGAAAAAAAGAGTGGTTGCTTCACTGACAAGGGTTCTAAGTGCCCGTGAAGGAGAAAAAAGAGTGGAAGTGGTCACTGACAAGGGTTCTAAGTGCTCGTAAAGGAGAAAAAAGAGTGAAAGCGGTCACTGACAAGGGTTCTAAGTGCCCGTGAAGGAGAAAAAAGAGTGGAAGTGGTCACTGACAAGGGTTCTAAGTGCCCGTGAAGGAGAAAAAAGAGTGGAAGCGGTCACTGACAAGGGTTCTAAGTGCCCCTGAAGGAGAAAAAAGAGTGGTAGTGGTCACTGACAAGGGTTCTAAGTGCCCGTAAAGGAGAAAAAAGAGTGAAAGCGGTCACTGACAAGGTTTCTAAGTGCCCGTGAAGGAGAAAAAAGAATGGCCGTGGTAACTGTCAAAGATTCAAAGTACCCGCAAAGAGTGTTATTTATCATAAAAAGGGAAAAGCACCGCCCTACCATTCACCCAAAAGCCCTTTTTCTCCTACTAATCCACTCAATCTAAAAATTAAGTTAAAAAATCGACAAATTTCGCAAAATACCTTGACGAAAAAATGAAAAGTGTGTAATATAATAAACGTCAGTTAATTAAAGCGTTCAAGTAATAAATGCGGGTGTAGTTTACTGGTAAAACCTCAGCCTTCCAAGCTGATGTAGTGGGTTCGATTCCCATCACCCGCTCCAATATTGTGACTAACGTAGTGTATCGTTTCAAAGAAAAACGATGCGTTACGTTTTTTTATTTTATTAAAAAAAGAATGCCTCTATCAGCATCCTAAAATGCGATAAGAAGCATCCCCGCCATGGACTTGAACAAACATATTCATTAAAGATTCCGTTAGCTTTTTAGCGTTATCTACATCCATAGATGGTCGAATATAGATCATCTGCACCGCCTGATTGGTTTCTACCGTTACAGGTGCTCGGTCTGAGTCTACAAACGGACTGCCAAATGGTCCTTGTTGGTCTACCGATACAATTAAGTTCTCTAATGAGTTCATTCTTCCATTTAAACCACGATATTCTTCCCCAGCAGCACCAATCTGGATTGTAACTGGCCCCTCTAATTTCTCTTGATCATAAATCCCAATCGGCACTTGATATTCTAGCGAGAAAAAGTTGTTGAGATCAATCGCACTTTGAACAGGGGATAGATAATTCTGCTTTTGAACCCTTCTGTATAGTGCTTCTGCGGAGTGACGGTAGCGGTTCGGGTCCTTTCCTGTCATTTTAAACACCCTTCTCCATTCCTGAATTCCAGGCAAATCCGTCAAATTTTTATTTTCCAGCTCAAAATAGATCGACTCTTGAAACAGCTGAAGACGACCTTTAACCATTTGCGGTGAATCCCCGATAGTGATATTCTCGTATTCAATAACTCCCACTTTAAAATTAGGAATCTTTTCAATCAGACTTGATGACAATTGAATTTCCAAGCTTTTTAACCTCCAAAATTTGTTGAAAATAGTTTATCATAAAAATGTGTGTAATGAATAATTGACCGCATCATATAGATGGAAACCGTTTGAAAGAAGGCTTTAAAAATGAACGTTAACCAATTTAAAGAAGAACTAATTGCGTACAGTAAGGAAATTGGCATAGATAAAATTGGTTTTACTACTGCTGCCCCCTTTACAGAACTGAAAAATAGATTAATACGCCAGCAGGAGCTAGGTTTCCAATCTGGTTTTGAGGAACCGGATATAGAAAAACGCGTTAATCCCTCCCTGCTCCTTGAAGAGCCGCGTTCCATCATAGCGATTGCGTTAGCTTATCCATCTAAAATGAAAATCAGGCTCGTGAGTAAAAAGGGAGAGCGAAGAGGAATTTTTTCAAGAGCTTCTTGGGGAATGGATTATCACCATATTCTCCGCGAGCGACTAAGAAAACTGGAAGCATTTATCCTTGAAAAGGTACCAGATGCCCGGGTTAAATCGATGGTTGACACTGGAGAACTTTCAGATCGGGCTGTGGCAGAGAGGGCAGGAATTGGTTGGAGCGGAAAGAATTGTGCTGTGATCACGCCTGAATTTGGCTCTTATGTTTACTTAGGTGAAATGATTACCAGTATTCCCTTTGAACCGGACACTCCAATAGAAGATCAGTGCGGAACATGTACAAAATGTCTTGAGGCATGCCCTACCGGTGCATTGGTACACGGCGGACAGATCAATGCTCAGCGATGTATTTCATTATTAACACAGACAAAGGGTCTTATACCCGATGAATTTAGGGAGAAAATCGGTAATAGGGTGTATGGGTGTGATTCCTGTCAAACCTCATGTCCTGCAAATAAAGGTAAGGACTTTCATTTTCATGAAGAAATGGAGACCAATCCGGAAATTGAAAAACCATTATTAACCCCGATTTTAAAGATGAGTAATCGTGAATTTAAAAATAAATTTGGCCATTTATCAGGGTCTTGGCGTGGGAAGAAGCCAATCCAACGCAATGCCATGATTGCCCTTGCTCATTTTAAAGATGAAACAGCAATTCCCGATTTAGTTGAGGTTTTGCAAAATGAACAAAGTCCAGTAATGAAGGGAACAGCTGCATGGGCCCTTGGTAAAATTGGCGGCGAGAGCGCATATACTGCCCTTGAGAAAGCTAAGAAAACCGAAACCGATATAGATGTCCTGCAGGAAATCGAAAAAGGATTACGTTTGTTGAATACGTAAAAAAGGGCGAATCATGATGATTTGCTCTTTTTTTGATTGAATTTCATCCTTTCCGCATATGTATGTACAAATTTATCGGGTAAGTGCTATAACCTCCTATTGATCCAGGCAACCCCATTTTTAATTGCCGTTTAATGCATTTTTACCTGCCAAATCATTTCCCTCATTATTTCTGGTTTTTCAATTAAGGATAATATAGTATTACCAATTAATCGAGCACCTTTATCAATGGTTTCTTTTGCTTTTTCACTATTACAAACAACCATTTCCTGTGAATGCAATGTGAAGTATGTAGTTTCTGTTGCAATAGCAGCTACTTTAATACAATTCCTAACCTTTTCAATAACCGTATCCAAGTATTCACGGTTACTGTGGCGCAACTCCAATTGGATTTCTACAAAGTCTGGAATAATATTAGATGCCTTTCCTCCGTGAACCACATAATAGGACATTCTGGTGTCAGGCTTTACCCGTTGTCTTAAATGATCTATAGCATGAAACGTCAATTGGGCAGCACTGAGTGCGCTTTTCCCATCCCAAGGGGAAGCTGCAGCATGTGCTGATTTTCCATAGAATCTAACACGATATGTACTTAGGGCTAAAAAATGTACTGTAGGCATCGTTGCGTTAGAATTCAAGTGAACCATCACGATAGCTCCCACTTTCATACTAATTTTCTATTAAATTTAAAGCATAGAGGGTGAAGGCGTTACCATTTTTGGCCCGTGGCAAACACCGATTTTATTTTTGGATAAAGTTTGCATTAAGTGCAGTCTGAACACAACATTGGCCTGATTAAGGGCGCCTACACGCATTAATTTTTCCGCATCACTCCGCAGCATTCCTCTGAAATTAGGAAAATAAAGAGGACATTTGGTTGCGCAGAACTGCGGTTTGACAACTATTTCACTGCCCTTATCAGGATTGCGGTATGACCAATTGCCGCACATATGGGCAATCCCCGGACGTTTGGATAGGTAGCTTTTTTCTCCTTCCTTGGCAATCGGCAGGGCATCAATATCGGCCCGAAGCGCAATCGTCTTCGACCCCTAGGAGCCTCTTAAATATCCAAGCACACTAGGTTCCTCGAAATCTAAAATCTCAATATCTAATTCTATTAAGCACCAATCGGCTTTAGCCCCTTATGGAGCTCACATACCTGGTTAAGGTATAGAATCCGTTTTTCGCTGTCGAGTACGAAATTTCATCTGAGGAATATTCGAGGATTACTAAAAGAGTATGTAGTGTCATCTCTATATTGCTTGTAGTTTCAGGACTTTTCATAGAATAATCCTCTCTTTCAAGAAGGTAGTGAGTTGAATTATGTTCATAATTGAGTTAAAAATAACTCAATTTGAAAGCCTTTTCTATGGAAAATAAAATTTTCGTGCATTTTACGCTGATTTTAAACTTGGCACACTAATTGCATATATAAAAATTGACAGGCTGAAAAACAAGCACGTCATCAATTGTTTAACTATTTAGAACATTATAGAAACGAGAATTCAAAAATTACGACAGCTTAGGAGGAATCAAATGGAAAAGCATAATGAGGTTTTTGACATTACCATTATCGGGGGAGGGCCAGTTGGTTTATTTTCCGCTTTTTATGCAGGAATGCGCCAAGCATCTGTGAAAATTATCGAAAGTCTTCCTCAGCTCGGAGGGCAGTTGTCTGCTTTGTACCCTGAAAAATTTATTTTTGACATTGCTGGATTTCCTAAGGTGCAAGCACAGGAACTCGTTGATCAATTACTGGAGCAAGTGAGTCAGTTTGAAACAGAAGTTTGCCTGGAACAATCGGTAGAAAGCATCGTTCGTTTAGCTGATGGGAACTTTGCAATTACGACAAACGAGGAAACTCATTATTCAAAAGCGATTATTATTACTGCTGGGAACGGGGCATTCCAGCCGCGAAAGATGAAAGTTGGAGGAGAAGGCAAGTTTGAAAATGCTAACTTACATTACTTCGTACAGGATTTAAATCAATTTGCCGGAAAAAAAGTAGTTGTGTTTGGCGGTGGTGATTCAGCGGTTGACTGGGCACTCATGCTAGAACCTGTGGCTGCAAAAGTGAAGATTATACACCGAAGAGACACTTTCCGGGCCCATGAGCATAGTGTCGAGAAGTTGAAACAGTCGAAGGTGGAAATTTTGACCCCGTATGTGCCTATACAGTTGGTCGGGGATAATAAAATCGATAAAGTAGTTGTTGCAGAAGTAAAGAGCGGAAAGCAACTAGAAATTGAAGTTGATGATGTCCTTGTTAACTATGGCTTTGTTTCATCGCTCGGTCCGATAAAAGACTGGGGACTTGAAATCAAAGGTAACTCCATCGTTGTCAACTCTAGAATGGAAACGAACATCAAGGGTATATATGCAGCAGGAGATATTTGCACCTACGAAGGCAAAGTGAAGCTAATTGCCAGTGGTTTTGGAGAAGCTCCGACAGCTGTGAGTAATGCAAAAGCATATATTGATCCAAGTGCAAAAGTTCAGCCTCTCCACAGCACAAGCATAATGGGAGAAAAAGAAAAGAGCGGCATCTCCGTTTAAGTAATTTTGCCCTTTAAGAAAGTTTCGACGCAGAAGCTAATTGAAATATAAAAAACACAGTCAAAGAACATCGGGTGTCTTCTCCTGGTACAATCAGCTTTCTAAGGGGATTCAACTACGATTTATGTTTACCTTTAAAGTCTACACAGTAAGACTGTTAATTTAAAATAGAGGAGAATCCACATGGCTAAATACACAGTAGTTGACCAAGAGACATGCATCGCTTGCGGAGCATGTGGCGCAACCGCACCAGAGATTTTTGATTACAATGTTGAAGGAATTGCATTTGCTATCCTTGATGACAACAAGGGCATAACCGAAGTGCCTGATGAGCTGGATGCAGATTTGGTAGATGCTTTAGACGGCTGTCCAACAGATTCCATTAAGGTAGCTGCTGAACCTTTTACTATATAAGTTGTTAACTAAGGGAGTTCAGGGGATACACTGGTTACGTCATTATGGGCTGCTGGTACTATTGAAGGAGAAGGGGTGAAAATATGGAACCCATTATTGTCACAGCAATTTTAAAACCAAAAGAAGGTTTTCAAGAAAAGTTGTTATTGGAACTAAAAAAGGTTCAATTAGCATCTAGTAAAGAAGCAGGCTGTTTAAAGTATACTCTCCACCAATCTACTGAAGATCATACATTTATTCTATATGAGGTATGGAAAGACAATGAAGCGGTAGAAAGTCATATTCAATCCAGTCATTACAGAGAATATCGGGGAAATATTACTGAAATAGTTTCAATCAGAGAAGTATATAAGCTAAGAACAATCAATTAACAAATTAGTAGGGGATTTCTTTCGTGTAGCAGCAGAGATCTTTTAAAAGAATCGTTTAATATGCTTTATTCCAATTGGGGAATGCCAACATGAAATCGAAATAAAGCGGTTATTTCTCGCTGAACATCACTCATCGGCAATTAAAGAGGTTAGGTCCTTTTTAGGTACCTAACCTTTTTTGAACGTTCTTTTACAAAAAAATTTAAGACAATTAGGCACAGTAATTGTAAAGAAATATTTTAAGGTTCTAAAATTTCATGACTGAAGTCGAGGTGTTTATTATGCTTACTGGCTATCTATTGGTTTTTCTATCTGCTGTAGGTTTTGGCCTTATTCCCATTTTCGCAATGTATTCCTACCAAAGTGGGGTTACCGTAACAACCCTTTTGTTTCTGCGTTTTGCTATTGCTGCCTTCTTCTTTTTTGCATATGCAGTATTTAAATTGAAAAAATGGACTCTAACCATTTCTAGGAAACAAATCATCTTTATGGTTCTATTGGGAGGGGGGCTTTACACCGTACAGTCCTTGTTTTATTTTTTATCTGTTCAATATATAACGCCTTCCTTAGCGTCATTATTAGTTTATTTATATCCAATTTTTGTAGCCGTTTTATCCTTCTTTGCCAATAAAGAACCCTTTTCTAAGTCATTGTTTGCTTCTATTGTTGTCTCATTGCTTGGAATGGTTCTTATATTAGGGATGCCTAATGGAACGATTCAAGGAAAGGGAGTCTTACTGGCAATAGGTTCTGCTATTGTTTATTCTCTTTTTATTGTGTTTGGGAACCGTGTTATCCAGCAGATTCCTTCTATTTTAACAAGTGCCTTTGTTACATTATCTGCAGCATTATCTTTCTTTATTTGGGGAATTTCAAATGGCACGTTGAATTTTCATTTTAGTAGCACTGGATGGCCTTCCATCCTTGGAATGGTGTTATTTTCAACGATTCTAGCTATGTTTACCCTTTTTGCTGGTATGAATATCACAGGTCCCGTAAAGGCATCAATCCTAAGTATGATTGAACCGTTTATAACGGCTATATTTTCTACTCTACTATTCAACGAAAAAATAGCAGTAACTCAAATCATTGGAGGATGCATCGTTTTGGCTGGAGCAATATCAGTGGTATTAATGAGAGAAAAAAGGGATTCGACAAAAGAATTGAGAATGGAGTGATAATATAATTTTTAATCACAAAAAAGAATTTACCTGGTCGATTTTTTTAGTGACAATGGAAAGTTGAATTTTTTTGCATTAGGTATAAGTAAGCGTCAAAATCAAAAATGAAATATAATCATTATCTTCCTGCTCATTAACTTTTCTCTTTATAACCTTAGGATAGATACCTTATAATCACGAATCTTAGTACTCGAAGTCTGACTCCTCAGGGTAAGTAATTGGCATTCGGAGTTTAACTGAGTTCGGTAATCCAGGAATTTAACATCAGTAGATAAGAAGTGTGTCCGTTGTGAAACAATTAATCGATTTTAAATTTAGAGAAAAATATTCTTTATTTATAGACTTCTATCACCGGACATGGATATAAGGGTAAGAAGCAAAGAAAGGAGACTCCCAACTGTGGAGTCTCCTTTCTTTTAAAACAAACTAGAAATTCAACACAAATAAATGAACGACTGCAATTACACCAAAAAAACATACATTCAGTGAATTTACAATACTCACAATGTGGACAATGAAGACTATCCATAAGCAATTTTTAGCAAATTAGAGTTCAATTTGCATATGTTTATCCATAACAAGGGAGATTTACTGTATTACACAATAAAATCTTTCATATGTATGAATGGGAGGGAGTGGAGAGAGATGCAGGATACACTTCAAGAATTGTTCGAAAAAAGAATTCATCAATTTATTTCGAATACGAGGGAACAGAAAAATTTGTATCCAAAAGCGGAAAGAAAATTAGCTACTTTGTCCAAACGATCTGCAGAAATTGTAAAAGTAAAGGCTGCGGGCAATATAATAGAAAAAATTGAAAATGGGAATTACCAAACTGTCCATTATATGGCCCATTTTCAATACCTAATTAAACAAAAAGATGCGCTTTATCTAGAAGAGGAAACTGAGATGAGGCTCGCCAAAATTTTTAAAGGAGAAGTGATCTCTGATGAAGAAATCGCACCGGTTCAAACAGGCGATAATCATCAGGAATTGCCCATCCCAACGGAGGAATTGGAGGAGCGCTCAAGTTTCCAATATGACCGCTTAAAGGCGGTGCAATATGCGGAACGCTGGTGGAATAGTTATAATCCTGCGTATAAAAAATTTGAAAATAATTGTACCAATTATATATCGCAATGCCTCCGTGCTGGCGGGTCACCCATGAGAGGGTATCCGAACCGCGGAAGCGGCTGGTGGATGCAAAATAATAATTGGAGCTACAGCTGGGCAATAGCGAATTCCCTAAGATTATATTTGGCGAACTCAAAGAGTGGTTTAAGAGCTAGAGAAGTCAGTAGCCCTGACCAATTAGTGTTAGGAGATGTAATTTGCTACGATTTTGAAGGGGATGGCCGGTTTAATCATAATACGATGGTGACAGGGAAGGATGCATATGGAATGCCGTTGGTAAATGCCAATACGTACAATAGCCGAATGAGATATTGGGCCTATGAAGATTCATCAGCCTACACGCCAAACATAAAATATAAGTTCTTTTCGATTTTGGATTGAGTTCTTGTCCGTAAACAACATAGTGGTATAATTGCAGGTAGAGATTTTTTTTGAGGTGAAATTGATGTCAAATCACGTTGTATTATACCAGCCTGAGATTCCTTCTAACACCGGAAATATCGCTCGTACATGCGCTGCCACGAATACCAGTTTACATTTAATCCGCCCATTAGGCTTTTCAACAGAAGATAAAATGTTGAAAAGGGCAGGCTTGGATTATTGGGAGTTTGTGAACATTATTTATTATGATTCAATAGATGAATTTTTTGAAAAGAATGCAGGCGGTGAATTTTTTTATTTAACCAAATATGGTGAAATCCCGCATAGCTCTTTTGACTACAGCGATCTGAACAAGGATTACTATTTTATTTTTGGACGGGAAACGACAGGTCTTCCTAAAGATGTCATTGCCAATAATAAGGACCGCGCGTTAAGGATCCCCATGAATCAAAATGTCCGTTCTTTAAATTTGTCCAATACTGCGGCTATTCTGGTATATGAAGCACTAAGGCAACAAAACTACTCTAACCTACTTAATAAAGGACCTGCTTTAGGTCAATAAAAAAAGGCTGCTAGCATTGGCAGCCTTTTAAATTATTTATTTGCGCCTGGCTTGTCGTTGTATCCTGAGGTGAAGATGGCAGCTAAGAATGCGATCATAACTAAAATTACAATAAAAGTATTCACTATGTAACCCCTCCCGCAAATTTTTTCGATTAGTCGAGCATATAGTTTTATTATAGCCTAACTTTAAAAAATGAAAAGGGCTGTAACAAAAAAGATAGGGACTAATTGTTTTGGTTACGCATGTTCAAGTTCCTACGTGCATAGAGTATATTAATCGTCTCTGACTAAGCTACAGGGGGAGGGCCTTATGGATATTTTAAAAAAAATCGAGATGTTTCGTGAAGAAGAAGAAAAGCTGCGTTGGGAAGGAACTTTTGCCGATTATTTGGAGTTGTTGAAGAAGAAGCCATGGGTTGCACAATCTGCACATTCTCGAGTTTATAATATGATTAAGGACGCGGGAATTGAAGAAGAAAAAGGGACGAAGAAATACAAATTCTTTAGCAATCAATTATTTGGTTTAGAGGAAGCATTAGAACGCCTTGTGGAAGAATACTTTCATCCGGCCGCTAAAAGGCTAGATGTCAGAAAACGTATTTTATTGTTAATGGGCCCAGTCAGCGGCGGTAAGTCTACATTAGTGACAATGCTAAAAAGAGGGTTAGAGGGTTATTCACGCTCAGATCGAGGGTCTGTCTTTGCGATTAAAGGCTGCCCGATGCACGAAGATCCATTGCATTTAATTCCCCATCATTTACGGGATGAATTTCATGAAGAATATGGGATTCGCATTGAAGGAAATTTGTCGCCATTAAACATGATGCGCCTTGAACAAGAATATGGCGGAAGAATTGAAGATGTTCAGGTGGAAAGAATCTTTTTCTCAGAGGATAAACGTACCGGTATTGGAACCTTTAGTCCATCCGATCCAAAATCACAGGATATTGCCGATTTAACTGGAAGTATTGACTTTTCAACCATTGCAGAGTTTGGTTCCGAATCAGATCCACGAGCATACCGTTTTGATGGGGAACTAAATAAAGCTAACCGAGGAATGATGGAATTCCAGGAAATGCTAAAATGTGATGAAAAGTTTTTATGGCATCTGCTTTCGTTAACACAAGAAGGAAATTTCAAAGCGGGCAGGTTTGCGTTAATCAGTGCGGATGAATTAATTGTCGCACATACGAATGAAACGGAATACCGTTCATTTATTTCCAATAAAAAGAATGAAGCCCTTCATTCCAGGATTATCGTCATGCCAATTCCGTACAATCTTAAGGTGTCACAGGAAGAAAGAATTTATGAAAAAATGATCCGGGAAAGTGATGTGTCAGATGTTCATATTGCACCGCATACGCTAAAGGTTGCTGCGATGTTTACCATTTTAACTCGATTGAAGGAACCGAAAAAAGGTGATATCGATTTAGTTAAGAAAATGCGTTTATACGATGGCGAAAGTGTTGAAGGATTTAATACAGCAGATATTGAGGAACTTAAGAAAGAGTACCAGGATGAAGGAATGAGCGGAATTGATCCGCGTTATGTCATTAACCGAATTTCCTCTACGATCATTCGTAAAGAGGTACCTTCTATTAATGCCTTAGACGTATTAAGGTCGTTGAAGGATGGGCTAGACCAGCATCCATCCATCACAGCAGAACTGCGTGACCGCTATATGAACTATATTGCAGTAGCTCGGAAAGAGTATGATAATATTGCGAAAAATGAAGTCCAAAAAGCATTTGTCTATTCCTATGAAGAGTCTGCCAAGACACTTATGGATAACTATCTGGATAATGTCGAAGCCTACTGCAATAAAGCAAAGCTTCGCGATCCATTAACTGGTGAAGAAATTAATCCAGATGAAAAACTAATGCGTTCCATTGAGGAACAAATTGGTATTTCCGAGAATGCGAAAAAAGCGTTCAGGGAAGAAATCTTAATCCGCATTTCAGCCTATGCAAGAAAAGGCAAGCGGTTCGATTATAATTCCCATGACCGTCTGCGTGAAGCCATCCAGAAGAAGCTGTTTGCTGACCTTAAGGATGTTGTAAAGATAACCACATCATCGAAAACGCCGGATGAACAGCAATTGAAAAAAATCAACGATGTTGTGGCAAGGCTGATTGATGAGCATGGTTATAATTCGACATCAGCAAACGAACTATTGAGATATGTAGGAAGCTTATTAAATCGCTAACGGCTATACGGACTGGCAGAAGCAATTTTGCCAGTCTTTTTTTATCAAAATTCTTGTCCATTTTCATAGGCAAAACACCAATTGTCAAAATTATTTGTAAATTATTCGCAGTTTCTGCATAGGATAAAGTAATCAATATTTCATTTGGATTTTTGGATTTTTACACTCGAGTTATAGTATGTGGTAGAAAAAAATGTGTGTAAAGGATTTTCAAAATTTTATAGGGAGGGGTTTTAATTGTCAGACGATAACCATCAATTTGTGATTTCTAGAGAAGATTGGTCCCTCCACCGTAAAGGCCACGATGACCAGCAGCGGCACCAGGAAAAAGTTCAAGAGGCGATTCGAAATAATCTTCCAGATCTTATCACAGAAGAAAGCATCATCATGTCAAACGGTCGAGATGTGGTAAAAATTCCGATTCGTTCACTGGACGAATATAAAATTCGTTATAATTACGACAAAAACAAACACGTGGGCCAAGGTAACGGTGACAGCCAAGTCGGGGATGTAGTAGCACGTGACGGTTCCAGCGGGCAAAAGGGTCCGGGAAAAGGGCAAGGCGCCGGCGATCAAGCTGGAGAGGACTATTTTGAGGCTGAAGTTTCGTTAATGGAATTAGAGGAAGCATTATTCAAACAGTTAGAGCTTCCAAATTTAAAGAGAAAAGAACAAGAAGAACATTTGGTTGAGAATATTGAATTTAATGATATTCGAAAAACAGGATTAATGGGGAATATTGATAAAAAACGAACGATGATGTCTGCATTCAAACGTAATGCGATGAGCGGGAAACCTGCATTTCATCCCATTTATAAGGATGATTTGAAATTTAAGACCTGGAATGAGGTCATTAAGCCGGATTCTAAAGCAGTAGTACTTGCGATGATGGACACTAGTGGATCGATGGGGATTTGGGAGAAGTATATGGCACGAAGCTTTTTCTTCTGGATGACTCGCTTTTTAAGAACGAAATACGAAACGGTGGAAATTGAATTTATTGCTCACCATACGGAAGCAAAGGTTGTTACGGAGGAAGATTTCTTTTCCAAAGGAGAAAGCGGTGGAACGATTTGTTCATCTGCCTATCGTAAAGCGTTGGAATTGATTGATGATAAATACAGTCCAAGAAAGTATAACATCTATCCATTCCATTTTTCAGACGGGGATAATCTAACATCCGACAATGCACGCTGTGTCAAATTGGTGGAGGAATTAATGAAGGTGTCGAATATGTTCGGTTATGGCGAGGTTAATCAGTACAACCGCCATTCCACCTTAATGTCTGCTTATAAAAATATCAAGGATGAGCATTTCCGCTATTATATCCTCAAGCAAAAAGCCGATGTATTCCACGCCATGAAGAGCTTCTTCCAGCAGGAAGAATCAAAATTATACGCATAACAAAAACGACAGGTGTCAGGCACCTGTCGTTTTCCGTTATTCTATTGAAAGGATTCCGTTCTTTCCTTGCTCGGTTTGACCGTGCTTCTTAACATTTAATTTTGTTAAGTTTGTAAAGATGACTGGTGTGATCGTAGAAGGAACTGATTTCTTAACGAATTCTAAATCAAAATTAAGAATCGCTTGTCCCTTTGTCACTTTGTCTCCCTCATTCACGAGAACTGAAAAGCCTTCTCCTTTTAAATTTACTGTATCTAACCCGATATGGATGAGAATTTCGTAGCCTTGGTTAGAATGAATACCGATGGCATGCTTTGTAGGGAACACATTAAGGATTTCCCCGTCAACAGGAGATACAACAGATCCATTTTCCGGAACAATCCCGAAACCATCACCCATCATTTTTTGAGAGAAAACCTGATCCGGCACTTCGGAAAGTGGAATAATTTCTCCTTTTATCGGCATAACAAAGTCTTCTTCCATTAATGGCAGCTTGCCATCCGTCATTGGAGCAGCAGAATCCGTGATAGAATCGTCAACTTGTACTTGATTCATATCCATTCTCTTCATTGCATCTGCAACAAATTCTACTTCGGTACCAACCACAACTTGCAGGTTGTTTTTATTCAATTTCATAATTCCTTTGGCTCCATGTGCCTTTAAAGAAGAATCCTTTACTTTTTCCATATCTTTAATATTTAAGCGTAAACGGGTTGTACAATTGTCAATTGAAGTGATGTTTTCTCTGCCGCCAATATCGTTAATAAAGTGATAAGCCATGGTCTCATATTTGTTTCCTCCAACCGTGCTTGGAGCATCTTGATTAACCTCGGCTGCCTCATCATCCTCACGGCCAGGGGTTTTAATATTAAAAGCCTTTATTAATCCATAAAAAATGATGAAATAGATAACTGCGTACACTACACCAACTAATAATAACAATAATGGCTTTTGAGCAATGTTGAAGTTTAATGCATAATCAATGGCCCCTGCAGAAAAGGTAAACCCATCTTTAATTCCTAATAATGAAGTAATCCACATCGATAGCCCTGTTAAAACTGCATGAACACCATAAAGTAATGGAGCAATAAACATAAATGAAAATTCAATTGGTTCTGTAATTCCTGTTAGAAATGAAGTCAACGCAAGCCCGATAAACATACCGGATACCGATTTCCTTTTTTCAGGCTTAGCGGCAGCAATAATCGCAAAGGCTGCTGCAGGAAGTCCAAACATCATGATGGGGAAGAATCCTGTCATATAACCGCCAGCAGTTGGATCTCCTGCAAAGAAGCGGGCAATATCTCCTGTTTTCCCCTGAAATTCTCCAAATTGGAACCAGAATAAACTGTTTAATACATGGTGAAGTCCTAATGGAATCAGTAACCGGTTTAGAAATCCAAAAAGGCCCGAACCAATTGCACCTAAACCAATAATCCAATTCCCAAGACTATTAATACCATCTTGAATAGGTGGCCAAACAAACCCGGCGATGCCTGCCAAAACCACCATCGCGACCGAGGTGATGATTGGAACAAATCTTCTGCCACTGAAGAATCCTAACCATTCCGGCAGCTTTACATCACGGAAACGATTGTAAAGAAGTCCTGCAATAATTCCGGCTAAAATCCCGCCGAGAACCCCCATATTTATATTTTTATCAATTGCTTTTGTACCTTCTGTTAATACTAAATAACCAATAGCACCTGCTAATGCGGCTGCACCATTATTATCTTTTGCGAAACCCATCGCCACCCCAATGGCAAAAATTAATGCTAAATTTGCAAAAATAGCATTACCAGCATTGGCGATAAAAGGAATGTTCAATAGATCAGGCTGTCCAAATCGGAGTAATAATCCGGCAGCTGGAAGCACTGCAATTGGAAGCATTAATGCTTTTCCGATTCTTTGTAAAAATCCTAACATATCTGTTTCTCTCCTTTGTTTTAGGAAGTTATTTGTGAAAGCGCTTTTTAAAATGCATGGTTATCATACCACTCGTTAATTATAGATGTCTATACCAATTTTAGAAATTCATTAAAATCATCAGGGATAATATATTGGAAAATACTTTAATAATAAGGATATATTCATATTGATATATTGAATTTAATATATAGGATTGGTATAGACAACTATAAGATAATGGTGCTAATATGAAAGTAACTTGAAAGGGGTAATGAAGATGCCTGCAAAAGTTAATCATATTTTACTAAAGGGTATTCAAATTTATACAGAAGACAAGATGATTCAAAATGGTTATATAAAAATTAAAGATCAAAAAATAGTAGAACTGGGATTAACAGATGAGCTTAAAAATGTAGAAGAATACGAAATGATTGAAATTTCATCGCAATATAAAGCGATTCCCGGTTTTATTGATGTTCATATACATGGGGTGAATGGTGCCGACGTGATGGATGCTACACCTGAAGCTTTGGAAAATATGACGGCAACCCTTCCGAAAGAAGGCACGACCAGCTTTTTAGCTACTACCATGACACAGGAAAAAGCGGAAATAGAAAACGCATTAATCAATGCGGGAAATTTTATTGAAACACAATCGATCGAAGGAAGTGCTGAAATCCTGGGGATTCATCTTGAAGGGCCATTTGTCAATAAAAAAAGAGCGGGTGCTCAGCCGATTGAGCATATTATTGATCCGGATCTTTCTTTATTTAAGAAATGGCAGGACCTTTCAAAGGGGAATATTAAACTTGTAACGTTAGCACCTGAACGTCCCGGTGGTTTAGAACTAATACGTTATCTTAAGGAAAATGGGGTGATTGCTTCGATTGGTCATACCGATGCGGCTTATGAAGAAGTAATTACTGCCATTGGTGCAGGTGCCAATCACGTCACTCATCTTTTTAATCAAATGCGCGGGCTGCACCACCGCGAGCCGGGTGTGGCGGGAGCTGCCCTTTTACGGGATGAACTAATTGCTGAAATGATTGTAGATGGAGTCCATGTCCGCCCAGAAATGATTGAACTGGCTTACAATCTAAAACGCAAAGAAGGGTTAATTTTAATCACAGATTCAATGCGGGCAAAATGTTTGAAAAACGGCCAATACGATCTTGGTGGTCAGCAGGTAAATGTACGGGATGGTAAAGCATTTCTTGATGATGGGACACTGGCGGGCAGTATTTTAAGACTCGGGGATGCTGTGAAAAATATTCTTACATTTACAGGATGTTCACTTGAAGACGCCATCGAAATGACTTCAGTAAACCCGGCTAGGCAACTAAATATATATGATCGAAAAGGAAGTATTGCTGAAGGAAAAGATGCAGACATCGTAATATTGGATAAACAGTTGGAAGTTTATATGACGATATGCCGAGGAAAAGTGGCCTTTAAAAAGGAGGAAATCTAAATGAAAATTATTGAAGTAAAAGATTATCAGCAAATGAGCGAAACAGCGGCTGAATATATAATGAAAAAGGTTCTTGATAATCCTTCCATCACCCTTGGATTAGCTACTGGTGGTACACCAACTGGGACCTATCAAAACCTTATTAGAGATCATCAAAAGAATGGAACCTCCTATCAGCACGTCACGACCTTTAATCTTGATGAATATATCGGCCTTGCTGGAACAGATAAAAATAGCTACCGGTATTATATGGATGAGAATTTGTTTAACCATATTGATATTAAAAAAGCGAATACTTTTGTTCCAAAAGGTAATGGCAGGAATATTGAAGAGGAATGTAATCGTTATGAGGATTTACTAGCGGGTCATGGCGGCATTGACCTGCAGGTTCTTGGAATTGGGAGTAATGGGCATATTGGTTTTAATGAACCGGGGACATCCTTTCAATCAAAAACACATATTGTGAACCTGGCGCCTTCGACGATTGAAGCGAATGCACGATTTTTTAATCGTCCGGAAGAAGTTCCGACACAAGCCATTACAATGGGGATTTCAACGATTATGAAGAGTAGAGAAATTCTACTATTGGTTTCTGGGGAAAGCAAAAGGGATGCTATGTATCAACTTTTGCACTCGGAATTAAATGAAAATTTCCCTGCTTCTGTACTGAAAAATCACCTATGTGTTACAATTATTGCAGATGAAGCAGCTATTTTAGATTTGAAAATTCCAATGTTGAAAGAATAAATATTCTTTCAATTGATATGGCCAAGAAAGGACGCAGTTGAGAGGAGCATGATTGATAAACATTCCCCTATTCCAATTTATTATCAACTGGAAGAACATATAAAGGATTTAATTGAAAAAGGCGAATTACAGCCGGGTGATGCGCTGCCTCCTGAAAGAGAATACGCTGAAAAGTATCAAATAAGCAGGATGACGGTGAGGCAAGCTTTTACACAACTCGTAAACGACGGATATTTATTTCGGTTGCAAGGTAAGGGAACATTTGTAGCGGACCGGAAAATTGAACAGGCATTGCAAGGGCTAACAAGCTTTACAGAGGATATGAAATCCAGAGGGTTAAAACCGGGAAGTCAGCTGCTGTCTTTTGAGGTGATTCCTGCAACCGCCCAAATCGCTAATCAATTGGCCATAAAAGAATATGGTCCTGTTTATGAAATTAAACGGATCCGTTTGGCGGATGATCTGCCCATGGCGATAGAAATCAATTATATCTCTGCTAATTTAATTAAAGGAATAACAGAGGAGATTGTCAATCGGTCTTTATATGAGTATATTGAGGGCCAGTTAAACCTGAGAATTGATTATGCTACGCAGACGATAGAGTCATCGATTGCAAATCGGATGGAGGCACCTTATTTGAAGATTTCTGCAGGTGCACCTGTTATGCTGATTCATCGAAATACATTCTTACATGACGGGACTCCAGTTGAGTTTGTAAAGTCCACCTATCGTGCAGACCGCTATAAATTTATGATCCGAATGAAACGTTAAAAATGGACAGAGGATGTAAAATCCATCTGTCCATTTCTTATTGATTTTCTGATTTTCTATATGGCCTGATGGCCGGAAAGTGAAAATGAAAGGCGGTTCCGGTTTCTATTTCACTTTCTACCCGAATCCATCCGCCCATGGCCCGAACAATGCTATACACGACCATCATTCCAAGTCCTGTCCCTTTTGAACCTTTTGTAGAATAAAAGGGTTCGCCTAGCCTTTCAAGCTGTTCTTTTGTCATTCCGACACCTGTATCCTTAACAGTAACTGACACATATTCCTGGTCATATTCCGTTTTTAAGGAAAGGTATCCTCCGTTTGGCATGGACTCAATTGCATTTTTGAGGACATTAATAAAACATTGACGAAATTTCTGCTGGTCGCCTTTTATAAAACCAATGACCGAAAAGTCGGTATTAATCTCTACAGAATTTTGATTGGCTAAAGGCTGCAGTATATTTATGATTTGCTTAAGTTCACTTTTTACATTCAGTTCCTCATACGCCTCTAGGGCAGGTTTTGCAAAGGTCAGGTAATCCTGAATAACCCGTTCAGCAGAAATTAGTTCGTCCCTCACGAGTGCAAGGTACTCTCTTCTTTTATGGCGTGGCAGATAATCATCCTGCAATAATTGAACAAAGCCACTGGCTGCTGTCAGGGGATTGCGAATTTCATGAGATATTGCCGCCCCCATTTGTTCGACTGCCTTTAATTTCTCTGTTTTAATCAGTTGCAGACGCATCTGATTATTATTTTTGACAAATTCAATTGCATACGAAACAATAGCTATTCCTAGCGGAGGAATGATTAAAAAGGCAAACCAAGCATCAAACCAATTAGTATAGGGATGGAATAGTTCCATTCCACCAATCGTAAGGATACCAAGGATCATCCCTATTATCACAGCCATAATGATTCGTCTTGAAGAACTCTGCTTCCAATACCAGGGAGTTATGAGCCAAAATACAATGGCAAGTGGACCATAGAGTATGGAAGTTTCCAATAAACCGATATCCCATCCGTAAAAACTTCTAATGATTAATAAAGCTAAAACAAGGATTGGACCCATTCCAAGATACAAACCGCCAATCACTAAAGGAATAATTCTTAAATCATAGTGGGAAAACGGTACTGGATTATAGGAAAGTTGAACACAAACCCATATTAAGCTGGTGAATAAAAAAATCAAGATAGGCTTTAAGGTAAGTAGTTTTTTATATTTATCAAAACATATCAAGTAAAAAAACAGGAGAATTATTAAAATGGAAAGGTTTAGGAAGAGATGTTTAGTAATTTCCATTCATTTCACCGTCCAAAAATAGCTGATAGGAAAATTTTACAGGTTATTTCCCAAAGATTCAACAAATTCATGCAAAATTTTCAAAATTTTGTGATTTCAACCTGCAAAAAAAGGCTGGTGATGCAGCCTTCCAAGGTTTTTATGATTGAACAGTTGAAATTCTATTTCTTCCATTCGTTTTTGATAAGTAGAGAGATTGATCGGCCAACTGGATGATCTTCTCCCTGTCTAAGGAAGTTTTAGGAATCATTGTAGCGGTCCCAATACTTAATGTAACAATATCCGATATTTTTGAGCTAATATGAGGAATTTTAAGCGATTGAATTGCTTTTTGAATTTTTTCCGCCATTTGAATCCCTTCATTCTGATCTGCGAAGGGTAAAACAAGAGCGAACTCTTCTCCTCCATAGCGGCAAAAGGTGTAGGAGGTCTGCATATAAATTACGTTTTTTATCGCATTGGCTATGGATTGAAGACAGCGGTCTCCTTCTAGGTGGCCGTACGTATCATTGTATTTTTTAAAATAATCTATATCGAACATTAGCAAGGTTAGCGGAGAGTTTGTGGAAGATAAATTTGCCCACTCCTTTTCAAGGGTTTGATCAAAATATCTTCGATTGGAAATACCCGTAAGGCCATCAATATAGGAAAGTTGGTTTAATAGGCTGTTGGCCTCTTTAAGATGTTGTTCGGCCTCATTTGATTTAGCGATAAAAACTAATAAATGATAGGAAAAAATACCGCCAATTAACGAAATAACGTAATGGTACATTAAGATATTTGTTAGTACAACACGATCTTGAATATTAATAAAGAGAATGATTGAGATAATGATTAAGCCCATAAGATTCATGAGGAAGGCTTTTATGATAGGTTTATATCTAAACTTCGAAATTCCTCCGCAAATTAGCCCTGTTAGGATGACTCCGGTGGATGCCAGGATGGAAGTATTATTAAATCCAAAGAATAAAATCCTTCCTATCCCGATTAGAATGGATGCGACTATTGCAGGGATAAAACCCCCAAAGGCGCCTGCTGTTACAATAGCCAAATGCCGTAAGTCAGCAATGGTTGTTACATTTATATGGATACTGTAGATCATTAAGATATTTCCAAGAATTCCAAAACTAAGTCCCCAATAAAATTTTACTGATAGAGGAGAGGAAAGGTGTAATGGCTTATCTTTAAATAATTGTCCCATGATGGAAAAAGAAGCAATTAAAATGGCGGAATTTGACACAAAGTCTTTTAACATTTTATGGATCTCCTGTAATAAAACGTTCCTAATATAATGATAAAGTAAAAATTTACATCTTATCAATTATACTATGGTTTTACGAAATTTAAAATTTTTGTTGAAAAATGTAAATGAAAAAGCTTCCCATTATTTTTGGGAAGCTTTTTCGTCACTCACTATTTTGTGTTGTGTTAAAAAAATCTCGTCCTTTAGAGGTACTACCCTTTTTCTGTTTCCCCATTTTTCCATCTGATTCATACGTTAAATTTTTGTCTCGATTTTTTTGCGTTTTCATCGAAGCCCCCCTTTGTTTTTATGGTATACCTTTATGTTGGTTTCATTCATTAAAGGGGATTAGGGAATTAAAAAGGCTGCCGATTTTCCGGCATCCTAAAAGATTTTAAGCCCATTTTACTTCCTTAACTAATTGTTGTCTAAAAAGTTCGATGATAAAGTCATTATAAAAATCTTTTCTAACAATAATTTGATATCTTTGGTTTGTGTGAGCGTATACAAGAATATCTGTTAAGACCTTATTTTCATTAAATATTTCTCGAATTTTATATACTTGTTGTTTTATGTCCGTACCTAAGCTGGTGATATTGAATTCAATGTCATCGTCATTTGCTGTCTCATTTAAGTCCAGAAGCTTTTCATCATACGAATAAATTATTTTCATCTTTTTTAGCTCCTTATACTAAATATCGTAGATAAATGTAAACGGTACAAATGATAATGGAGAGAATCATTAGTGGAAATGCAATCAATAGGAATTTTCCAAAGGAAATATGATGCCCTTCTTTTGCAGCCAATCCTGCAACAATCACGTTAGCGCTAGCTCCAATTAGAGTTCCGTTACCTCCAAGGCAGGCTCCAAGTGACAGGCTCCACCAAAGTGGTTCTAGATTATCGATTCCAAGCGACCCCATGTCTTTAATCATCGGAATCATGGTTGCCACAAATGGAATATTGTCGATAAATGCGGAAGCAATAGCGCTGACCCATAGAATTAAAATAGAAGATGAGGCCACATTACCGCCGGTAAGATGTACGGAGTAATCGGCTAAAAGGGAAATAACACCTGTTTCAATTAATCCAGAAACGAGGACGAACAACCCGATAAAGAAAAAAATAGTCAACCACTCAACCTTTAAAAATGCTTTTTCTAAATGCTTTTCCCCAGTTAATAACAACAAAAGGAACGCTCCCGCTAAGGCAACGGATGCTGATTCCAAATGGAATAACTGGTGCAAAAAGAAGCCTAAAATGGTAAAGGCAAGGGCAATAAGAGATTTCACCAATAGCTTTTTATCGGTAATTTCTTGTTTTTCATCCAAATCCATTAAATTCGCTTTTAATTCCGGAGTAGTCCTCAATTGCTTTCGATATATAAATGCAAGAATCACCACATTCACAATTAAAATAAAAAAGGAAATAGCTGTTAGATTGTAGATAAATTCCATAAAGGTAAGTTCCTTTACGGCACTGCCAATCATAATATTCGGAGGGTCCCCAATCAGTGTAGATGTTCCGCCTACATTGGATGCAATAATTTCAGTAATTAAATAGGGAATGGGATTTACCTTTAATTGTCTTGTAATACTGAAAGTGACTGGCACCATTAACAGGACCGTAGTGACATTATCCAAAAAAGCCGAACCAAGTGCCGTAATGATTCCTAAAGCTAGGAGAAGTTTGATGGGATCTCCCTTGACCTTTTTTGCGGCGAAGATGGCAATATAATTAAATAGGCCCGTCTCGGATGTGATGGCGACAATAATCATCATCCCTGTCAATAAACCAAGTGTATTAAAATCAATATGATGCAGGGCTTTTTCTTGATTTACAATTCCAAGTAGTACCATCATGATTCCACCGGCCATAGCAATAATGGTTCGATGGATTTTTTCTGTAACGATAAATGCGTATGTAATTAAAAATACACCTATCGCAATGATTGCTTGTGTTGACATTTTTTCCCTTCTTTCCGTATACATTTCCTAAAAAAAGCAAAAAGGAGCCTGTGTTGACAGACTCCCCCAAAAAACAAGCTTATTTATTTACTTTTTTATTATAGTAGAGTGGGGAATAGGATGTAAAGAGAATTATTTTCAATTATCAAAACTTGGCCGGCTAAAGGCCAAGTTTTTTAATAAATTCAACGGTTTCCCGATGTTCATTTTTAATCCGTTTGAATAATGTTTTATCCGTTTTCACAAGTGAGTTTCCATTTTCATCTGCAATCGCCCTTGTAGTGGAACTGCTTTGTAGAACCACCCATTTTCCCGCAATTTTTTTTAACTTAAGATCGATCATCCCGAGTCTGCTTCCAAATGCGCCTGCCATCACAACCGGCTTCATATTGATTTTTCCCGTTTCTAAATTTGTATTGGGCATAAAAGAGTAGGCAGGTCCAGGGAAAATGCCGTGGGAATGCCCAGCGAGGATGGCATCAATTCCGGGAATTTTCGTAAGGTAATAAACAGCATTTTCGGTATCAGGGTGATAGGGTTCATTGCTTATCCCTGTGTGGGCAAGAGCAATAATGAGGTCAGCTCCTTCTGCTTTCATTTTCGGAATAAATGCTTTGGCTGTATCCACAATCGGTTGGGCAAACACCTTCCCTTCAAGGTTTGTTTTATCCCATTTCATGATTTGAGTTGGCATAAAGCCAATTACGCCAATTTTAATTGCATGAGCTATTCCCTTTTCATCGAGAACCTCCTTATTTAAAATGACATAGGGTTTAAAAAAAGGTTTTTGCTTTTTTGCCGAGTACACATTTGCATTCACGTAAGGCATTTTCAGTCCTTTTAACGCGTCTTTGATAAAGGGGAGTCCATAATTAAATTCATGGTTTCCGATGGTAATCGCATCATAATGCAAATAATTAAAGGCACGGTATACAGGATGAATTTTTCCCTTATGAAGTCCTCTTACACGTACCAAATATTCACCGAGAGGGTTGCCCTTTAAATGGTCGCCATTGTCAAACAGCAGGGAGTTTTTCACTTCTCTCCTAGCCTGTTTGATCAGCGTTGCCGTTTTAACAAGCCCGATTCGGTTGTCCACTTTCGTCTGGTAATAATCATAATTCACTAGAGAGGCATGCAGATCTGTCGTCTCAAGAATCCGTAACTGAACCATATCACTCGTATTGGCCCCGCTCTCTACAGCAAAGGATGGTGTAGCGGAGGATTGCCAAATAAGCATGAGAGTCAGCAATAGCAGGATAAGTCTTATAGAACTTCTCAAAACAATCTCCTCCAAAAGTTTAGTATTTTTAGTATTTGTTTAAAAGGAAGTTGTATGAGTTTTTAATGGTTAAATATACTTAGACAGAAAATTGTCATAAACATATGAATAAAAAGTGAAAAAATGTGATTTTCCCCTTTTACGCGGTTATATTTAACTATAATGGAGGTATCCAAAGCGGGAGGTAATGAAAAATGAATATAACCACCATCATTGAATTAGAAAACAATGAGGTAGAAGCAATCACGGGAGCCCAGCTAGTTTTTGCTCAAGAAAAAATTGATGAAAATATCATTGAGACCTGTGTTGAATGTTTTCAAGTAAATGATTCTGAAGAAAAGCTCTCAACAGAAGAAGCAATGCAGAAGGTATTTGATCAATTAAAAACAGAAGGGGTTATTCCTTCAAAGGTAGAGGATTTTTCCTTTGAAATGCCGTCATGTGAACGATTAAAAAGTAGATCACAAGATGCGAAAGATCTTCCACAAAAAGTAGTTCTTTCCTATATGTCATAAAAGGGGTTCTTTGAACTCCTTTTTATTTTTTTCCTTTTATTTGAACATATTAAACGATGTGATTTCAGTCACTTAAATGAAAATGGTTTTCAACTATAATGAAATTAGTTACATTAAGGAGGTATTTATAGTGGAAAAGAATTCAGTAAAAGACTTTATGGAATATAGCGAAGAAAGATTTACAAAAAGGGTGATCTATAAAAAGGGAGAAACGACAGCCTTTGTTTTAAATTTTTTACCTGGACAGGGACTTCCAGTCCATAAGCATCCGGGAACGGAGGTTTACTTATATGTGGTAACAGGGGCTGGAACGCTCGTCATTAATGGTGTGGAAACGGATGTTACGGAGGCAGATCTTATCCATGTAAGCAGTGATGAAGAAATGTCCTTTAAAAATAATGAGAATGAACCTGTCAGCCTACATGTAGTCTTAAGTAAATTTCCTAGTGAACAATACGCGAAAAATATTTAATAAAACAGAGCCAGCCGATTTTCAGGCTGGCCTTTTTCGATTTTCACGAAGCTGTTTATTTTTATACCCAAAAAACCACCAGTTCCAATCACCAAGCAGCTTCATTAAAGCCGGTACAAGGACCATTCTCACTATGGTAGCATCAATAAAAATCGCAATTGCAATTCCGACCCCCAATTGTTTGATCGGCATAACACCTGTAAAGGCAAATGCACCGGTTACAACAATCATAATAGCAGCCGCAGAAGTAATAATTTTACTCGTATACGTTAACCCGGCTATGGTTGCCACGCTGTTATCGCCTGTTTTTAAATAAAACTCCTGAATCCTTGAAATCAAAAATACCTCATAATCCATGGATAAGCCAAATACAAGCGTAAATACGAATACAGGTAAAATTAAAGCAATATCTACCGGTTTAAATCCGAAATGTCCCTGCTGGAATATCCAAACCACAATGCCGAACGTACATCCCAAGCTTAAAACATTCATCAAAATAGCCTTTAACGGGATAAGAATCGAGCGAAAGGCTGCCATTAGAATCAAAAAGGTGGATGAAAAAATTAACAATAAGCCGTAGGGAGCCTTTGTGAAAATTTCATCAAATATTTCTTGCTCAAATTTTATCGTGCCTCCAAAGGAAGCCTTAATTCCTAAATCCCGTTTAGACCAAGAATCAACCCATTTTCTGGCTTTTGAGGAGTGCTCTCCGGTGTTTAAAAAAACTTCCAGACGCATCTTATTTCCGCTTAAATAATAATCCTTTACTGGTATAACCTTTTGTTTTGGTCCGTATTTCAAAAATTGATTTAACTGTTCAGCATGTTTCATTCCCGTAGTGGAAAAAGGAGAATTGATGGTATGGACTAATGAGTCCTTTTGTATTTTATTAATGACTTTTTCTGCCATGATTAAGTTTTCTTTATTTAGAAAATCATTCTTTGATTCAAGGACTACTGTTACCTTTTTCTCCTCCCGCTTGTTCTTTGGGATAAAATGGTCGCGAAACACTTCATACGCCATTCTTGAAGGGTAGTTTGACGGCAGGGAATCTGTACCTGGGATGGTTAGAATCATTTGTTTTACCGGAATTAGCCCAACTAGCAAAATCGCAAGGGCCACTATGGTTAAAAAAATTGGATGATTCATGACAAACTTCGCAAATCGATGCCAAATGCTTGTTTGATTTTCCGCAATCTTTATAAGACTAAATTTATTAATTCCATTCCCAATGACAGATAGGAGGGCAGGAAGAAAAGTTAATGCACAAAATACAGAAATAAACACAACCGTCATTCCACCGAGAGCCACATTTTGAAAGATATCGATTTGAATGAACCAAAGTCCTGACAAACCAATAAACACACAAAGTCCTGAAAAAATGATCGAACGGCCGGCGGTTGCAACAGTGATCTTAACGGCCTCCGCTACGGAATTCCTCTGCAGCTCCTCTTTATAGCGATTGATAAAAAGTAACGCAAAATCAATACTTAAGGCGAGTCCAATCATTGGAATAATATTTAAAATGAAAATGGTCAAATCGGCTCCGTAACTAAAGAAATAAACCGTCCCCATCGTTATTAAAATGGACACAACACCTATAATGAGCGGTGTCGCAGCAGCAACTAATCCACCGAAAGCAAGGATCAAGACTAGTAAAGTGATGGGAAGTCCAATCATTTCTGCCTTAGCAAGGTCCTCTTGGCTGGCAGTATTCAAATCTTTCACAATAACGGGTTCACCCGTCATGGTTACCTTTAGACCTTTTTGATTTTTTAGTTTTTGCTTTAATTGGACAATTTCTTTTCCAAGAGCCTCGGCTTTTTTTTGAAAGGTGATCAGTCCGTAAGCATAATTTTCTTTTACCATACCTTCTTGTGCATAGGGGGAGATAATTTCTTTTGCCCCATGGAAGTTTTTCAGATTTACGAATGTTTCCTCTATAAATGATTTCCAGTCTTGGTCACTAATCGATTTCTCGCGTTGAAACACAAGGATAATCGAGGATTTAGGCTGTCCAAAATCTCTTTCAAGAATCTCTCTTGTTTTGTTGTATTCCCCGTTATATTCAAAACCATTTCCACTTAATACGGATGGCAATTTCGATGCGAAAAAGCCTAATACAATAATGGCAAAAAACCAGGTGAAAAGGACAAGCTTTCGGTGTCGATAAATGAAACTGCCAAGCTTATTCATAATCATTTGCCCCCTTTGATTTACCTTTCCCTAAAAATAAACACTTAAAAGAGACAAGAAATGTAATTAAATAAAATAATGTTCAATTTAGTTTTTACAAATGTTCATTTATCTGATATAGTTACAGAGTGAACAAAGAGTATTAATTGGTATTTTATATAAATAAGGGGGAAGGTAACGATGACTCAACATATTGTAAAAATGATTGATCATACATTATTAAAAGCAGATGCAACAAAAGCGGATATTATAAAACTGGTGGAAGAGGCAAAAGAGTATTCCTTTGCATCCGTTTGTGTAAATCCGACTTGGGTTGGTACGGCAGCACAAATGCTTGCAGATACTCCTGAGGTTAAAGTGTGCACGGTAATTGGCTTTCCGCTCGGAGCCTCAACACCGGAAACCAAAGCATTTGAAACCAAAAACGCAATTGAAAATGGTGCGGAAGAAGTGGATATGGTTATTAACATCGCAGCACTAAGAGACCATGATGACGAATTAGTGGAACGTGATATTAGGGCAGTGGTGGAAGCGGCAAAAGGAAACGCATTAACGAAAGTGATTATTGAAACCTGCCTGCTTACAAATGAAGAAAAAGTAAGGGCTTGTGAGCTAGCAGTTAAAGCCGGTGCTGATTATGTAAAAACCTCAACGGGTTTTTCAACTGGCGGAGCGACTGTGGAAGATATCCAACTTATGCGTGAAACCGTTGGACCGGAAATAGGTGTTAAAGCATCGGGGGGTGTCAGAAGCCGTGAAGATGCGCTTGCAATGGTAGAAGCAGGAGCTACCCGGATTGGTGCGAGCTCAGGAGTTGCAATCAGCAAAGGTGAACTATCTATAAGTAATTATTAAAAATGAAATTTAAGTCCCAAGAGGTATCTCCAGGCTAATATGGAGTACCTCTTTTTTTTTAAAACGGACAATGTTAACTTTTGAGCAATGTTGATTGGAGCGGAAATCAACAACCAATTTAAGAGCCTTTTTTTATAAAATAATCAAGTGAAAAAATGTCCATAATATACATACACAACAGGAAAAAGGGTGATGGCCATGATTTATATCTATAATGATTACGGCGGAACACATACAACCTCATTGGCAGCGGCCTATCATTTAAAACAATTACCTCAATCTGAGAGGAAATTAACGACGGAAGAAATTTTAAATGTACAATATTTTAATAAATTAACTCATGCCGATTTTGGAAAAATCATTTTTCATGGAATTGATGAAGACGGGAATCCAGTTTATACAATAGGAAGGAAGAGAAATAAATTAGTTGTCCCGGCCTTAAAGGAATTAACCCTATTACTGCAATCAAAGTTTGCTTTTGAGGAAAAGATCATATTCTCTAACACATCTCCAACCGTTCCATTCGTGATGTCTATGGGTGGTTTTTTTTCAAGAGGGATAAAGATTGACTCTATAGGTGTACCTCTTTTGATTAAAGGGGCGAAGAAATGCTGCGACAATATTTTTCGGCTTGTTGAGAATACGAAAGAAATTGGCAAAACCTCATTTGCTGAAAAAGTGATTATTTTAGAAAATGAGATGTACAAATCATAAAATGAAAAATAAAGTGTTCGTTTCTATCATTGATGACGACGAAATCATTCGATCCCTGTTACGAAAGATATTAAAAACTATAGAGATTGAACAAGTTGAATTGGATATAGCAGCGTTTGAGGGAGGAATTCCTTTTTTTGAATCGAAACGGGTCGAAGATTCAAGAAACCATCTCATCATTCTAGATGGGATTATGCCGGCAATGGATGGGATGGAGATTTTACAAAAGGTAAAAAAGATGAATGATGGGTCAAATATTTCTGTTCTCATGCTTTCGGGGCGAAAAAGTGAGTCTTATGTTCAGCGTGCTTTATTGCTTGGTGCAGATGACTATGTTACAAAACCGTTTGGTATTCAAGAACTAAAAGAAAGAATACGCAGGCTGTTAATAAGGATGAATTGAAATGCTGCATACTGAGCTTTTTTACCTGGGAATTCTCACTCTGACTTTTAGTGGTTTATTGCTGATTTTATTAGCGTACCTTATTATACGAAAAGCATTTGTTATAAGAAATCGGAGAACCATTGATACCTACAAACAAAGATATAATTCCGTTATCTTTAAGCTGCTGACCGATGGTGGGTATTCGAGGGAATTAAATCCGCAAAACAACCACCAGCTAAAAGCGATTGAGGAGATGCTTAGTAGTTATGCAAATGTTTTAGAAGGGGAGCAGGAGAAAAAAGCCCTGTCGGAACTAGCCTCTCTTTATTTAAAAGATTATTATCGAAAACGGCTCAAAAGTGAAAAATGGAGCCGTCGGATGAATGTATTGTATCATATTGAGGATTTCCATATTAAGCCCCTTTTAGAGGATGTTTATAAGATGGTAAAGAAGAAGGGACTTTCCTATGAGGAAACAGTACATATTTTAAGAATTCTTGCATCATTTCAATTCGAGGATATTCTTGGATTATTAACAAAAGACTTTTCGACTTTATCAGAGTTTGAATACCGCAGTATTGTCATCCGCTTAGAACAAAAAGAAATGGATCAATTTGTTCTAAGTTTCCATAAGCTGCAAACCGCTCTACAAATGGCGCTTCTTGATGTTCTATCTATAAAAAAAGAATTAAGCTATCAATATTTTATTGAAAAGGTTTTTTTAGACTATACCGGGGAAATCAAACTCCGGGCATTAAAGGCATTAGCAGGCATCGGAGTTGTTAAGGATATTGCTTTATATCTAGACCTAATGCATTCCGATAAATGGCAGGAGAGAATGCTAGCGGCGAAGCTAATCGGTTCATTAAAAGAGGAAAAAGGTATACCAAGATTAATGGAATTATTACACGATCGATCATGGTGGGTTCGTCATCAAGCTGGACAGTCCATTTCCCAGTTTTCGAACGGAAAAGAGATTTTAACTAGGATTTTAGAAACAACAAAGGATCCCTTTGCAAAGGATATGGCTTGGGAGTGGATCCATAAAGGGGTTTAGAACTTGCCAACTATTCAGTGGGGAGATATTGTCTCAATATTTGGATGGTTTATTGCTGTATACATGGTTATTGTCATCAGTTTTTACTCAATTATTTTAGTTATCTCCATATTACAGCTGCGAAAAGAATATCAACTTGACCGAGATCAAGCCTATGACGACTATATGGATGAAATTTATTCAAAACCAGTATCGATTATTGTTCCCGCCTATAATGAGGAGGTGGGAATTGTCCAAAGCGTTCGTTCTTTGTTAAGTATTAATTATCCTTCGTTTGAAATCATTGTCGTAAATGATGGTTCAACAGATAGGACGCTGCAAAAAATGATTGAGCATTATGATATGAAGGAAATAAAGAAAGTAATCCGAAAACAGGTAGAAACGAAGCCGATAAATACCATCTATCAATCCTCCATTCTTTCGAACCTTTTCCTTATTCATAAAGAGAATGGAGGAAAAGCGGATGCTCTGAATGTAGGTCTTAATTTTTCCCATTATCCCTATTTTTGCTCGCTTGATGGCGATTCCGTCCTCGAGCCAGATGCATTTTTAAAAGTAATGAAGCCGATTATTGATTCAAATGAAGAGGTGATTGCTTCCGGCGGCAGTGTCCGAATTGCTAACGGATGTAAAATCCAAAATGGCCATGTTATAAAAATTGGCTTATCAGAAAGCCCTTTAGTTGTTATGCAAATTATTGAATATTTGCGGGCCTTTTTGATGGGGCGGATTGGCCTGAGCAGACATAATCTTCTCCTCATTATATCGGGGGCGTTTGGTGTTTTTTCTAAATACTGGGTAATCGAAGCAGGGGGATATAAAACCGATACCGTTGGTGAAGATATGGAATTGGTGGTTCGTGTTCATCGAATGGTAAAGGAAAGGGGATTAAAGAAAAAGATTGTGTATGTGCCTGACCCTGTATGCTGGACGGAGGTCCCCGAAAGCATTTCGATTCTTCGAAGGCAAAGAAGACGCTGGCACCGCGGATTATTCGAGAGCCTTTGGACACATCGTAAACTCACCTTTAATCCAAGATACGGTATGATTGGGCTGATATCTTTTCCTTATTTTTGGATTGTGGAGTTTTTTGGCCCGATTATTGAATTTTTCGGCTATATATTTATGATTCTCTGTCTATTTTTCGGAGGAATTTATATTGAATTTGCCATCCTGTTATTTCTCCTTTCGTGTTTATATGGTTCCGTCTTTTCGATGGCAGCCGTACTATTGGAGGAATGGAGTTTAACTAAATATCCAAGAGTATTCGATATCATAAAGCTTTTTTTCTATTCCTTAACAGAAACCATCTGGTACCGCCCAATGACGGTTTTTTTTCGATGTGAAGGAGTTTTGCAGATGCTTAAAGGCGATCAAAGCTGGGGAGAGATGAAAAGAAAAGGTGTTTCCGAATGAAGAAGCAAGTCTATTTAATAATCTACGTCTTCCTATTTTTGTTGATTCTTACAAGTCCTTTTTGGCTTTGGTTTATCCAGCCTGAAAAAAAGCTAAACGTTTTAATCATGGATAAGACCGTTCCGAATCAGTCGTATCGAGAACATAAGGGATTGGTTTGGATTCTTAATAATGAAAAGTATGTAAAGAATAATGGAAATGCTTATTCGGCCAGTTCAGATTACAAGGGCTATGAACCTGAGAATGGCAGTCGTTATAAAATTATTCCTTTCCCTAAGAATTTATCCGGATATGATGTATTTTATTTGACCGATCAATACGGGGTCTATCAGGAAGATGTTAACCGTCAAAATCCCTATGGAAAAAAATCTGCGAAAATTTACGGGGGACTAACTTCACATGATGTCAACCAAATCGAAAAGTCTCTGTTAACGGCAAAAGGAAAAACGTTAATTTCTGAATTTAACACATTTGCCAGTCCCACATCGGAAAAAGCACGAGCAAAAATATCAAACCTATTAAATCTGGATTGGTCCGGATGGATTGGCAGATATTTTTCTGATTTAAGCAGTACGGAAGTTCCTGAATGGGTTAAAAAACAGTACGAGGAAAAAAATCCAAAATGGACTTTTTCCGGGCAAGGCTTTGTTTTTGTCAGTAAAAATAATTTTATTGTTGTGTTGGACAAAAAGGAGATAACGGATAATGGATTACTTTTTCATCTAACTAAGAAGGGAAGAAATCAATTTAAGGAAGATCTTCTCGGCAACTATCAATACTGGTTTGATGTGATCCAACCGAGAAATGATGAAGAAATCCTAGCCAACTACCAACTCCCGGTTACGAATGCTGCAAAGAAGAAATTGGAGAGTTTTGGTATTCCAGCCAGCTTTCCTGCGGTAATTTCACATCAAAATGTAAAATATACTTCTTATTATTTCGCCGGTGATTATGCTGATGAAGCGGATGTGCCTGGAATCTATCAGACAAAGGGCTTCGATTTATGGAAACAGCATTTTGGGGCCGGAGATTCATTTTATTGGAAAACCTATGTACCTATGCTGAAACGTATATTAAAAGAGGGGCTGCATTATCCTATTAAGCAAGAAACGGTTGATACGAGTGTTACTAATGGAATAAAGTCAAACAGCCGAACAGGAGATTCCTTTCTTCAAATCAAGCGGAATGGAAAATGGTCGAACTTTCTCATAAAGGGTGTAAACATGGGGATTGGAAAGCCGGGGCATTTTCCAGGGGAGACGGCAATTTCAAAAGAGGAGTACCTGCGCTGGTTTAAGGACATTGGAGCTATGAATGCCAATGCCATCCGCATTTATACCCTTCATCCACCTGCCTTCTATGAGGCTTTTTATGAATACAATCAAATGGCGAAAAAGCCGTTATTCTTGTTTCACGGAACATGGGTGAATGAGGAAAATCTTCTTCGAACTCAAGATAGTTTTGCAAGGGAAAATACGAGCGATGCCAAAACAGAGATTAAGAATATGGTGGATATCATCCATGGCCGTGCCAAGCTGGCTGCACGCCCGGGGCATGCGTCCGGTACGTATTCTTATGATATTTCAAAATACGTTTTGGGGATCATTGTTGGAACAGAATGGGATCCTGGTATGGTGGCTAACACCAATTCAAAGCATCCTGATGTAAACCAATTTACGGGAAACTATTTTAAAACAATTGGGGCTTCACCGTTTGAAATTTGGCTTGCCGGGCTAATGGAGTATGCTTCTGAATATGAAGCGGAAAAGTATCATTGGCAGCACTCCATCAGCTTTACCAACTGGGTTACAACCGATTTATTAAAGCATCCGGCCGAACCGTTAGAAACTGAGGACTTGGTTTCGGTTGATCCCAATCATATTCGGGCAGGTAATCAATTTCATGCGGGGCTGTTTGCCTCTTATCATATCTATCCTTATTATCCCGATTTCTTAAACTATGAGCAAAAGTATCTTAATTATGTGGATAAAAGCGGGAGAAAGAATAATTATGCCGGGTATTTACATGATCTGCTCGCTGTCCACAAGATGCCTGTACTGGTAGCTGAATTCGGTGTTCCATCCTCAAGAGGGTTAACCCATAAAAATGCATATGGCATGAATCAAGGTTTTCATTCAGAAGAGGAGCAGGGAAAAATCAATCAGCGGTTATTTCAGTCGATTGTCAGTGAGGGCTATGCAGGAGGCATGGTTTTTTCCTGGCAGGATGAGTGGTTTAAGCGTACATGGAATACGATGGATTTGGATGACCCGGATCGAAGACCTTTTTGGAATAATCAGCAAACAAATGAACAGCATTTTGGCTTATTATCGTTTGAACCGGGAAATCGAGAAACGGTAATTACGATTGATGGCGGCCAAAAGGATTGGGATATTGCGGGTATTAAGCCTGCATATAAAACACCTGATCGAACCCTGCCAATCAAGGAGGCAAGGTTTACATCGGACAGTGGGTATTTGTACTATCTTCTTTCATATAATCATCCGATGAATTTTGACAGTCATAACACGTATTTACTTTTTGATACGATCGAACATCAAGGTCAAACAATCATAAATATAGGTACTAAAAGTGTACATTTAGATTATGGTGTTGATTTTTATGTTAAATTAGCTGGACCGAAGAATTCGAGAATGATGGTGGATAGTTATTATGATCCTTTCTACTTTCAATATGCTAAACAGCTCAAGATGCTGAAGCTAGAGCGGTATGTTAGTCATAAGGATAATGGAGTATTCCATCCAATTCGTCTTGCCCTTAACAAAGAGCAAATGATTCCATTAACAAAGAAAAAGATTCCCTTTCAGGATTATGAAACAGGAGTGTTAAAGTTTGGTAATGCCAATCCATTAAGTCAAGATTTTAATTCTTTAACAGATGTTAGTATCAGTAAGGATAAGTTGATATTAGAAGGACGAATTCCATGGCAACTGTTGAATATTAAGGACCCAAGTCTTAAAGAGGCGATGGGGGATATTTGGAAAAGTGGATTAACTGGCAGTGTGAAGTTGAATGGGATTAGGACATCAATTGTAATGTTGGACAATGATACTGTTACACAAACATTTCCGGAAATGGTGAATGGCCAGCTTCAGCAGGAGAATGCAAAAATATATTCCTGGAAAGAATGGGACCAGCCTGCCTATTATGAACGCCTCAAAAAATCGTATGATATTTTGAAAAACACCTATCATTCAACCGATATTCGTAAATAAAAGAAAGGCTGGGGTGCCAGCCTTTCTTTTTACATTCATTAAACGGAAATTTCGCCAGATTGTTTTTGACGAATTCGTTGTTTTTTTGCTTTTTTAAAGTGGAATAATTCGTAAATCACCGGAATGACCACAAGAGTTAAAAGCGTCGCAACAGCAAGCCCGCCAATCACGACGATCGCAAGACTTTGGGAAACAAGATTCCCTGTTTCCGCCTTTTTAAACAATAGCGGTAGCATGGCTGAGATTGTCGCAACGGCAGTCATCAAAATCGGTCTCATACGAATAGAAGCAGCTTCGACAATCGCATCGCGAATAATCATCTTTTGTTCATTTTGTTTGATTCGATCTAGAAGTACAATCGCATTTGTGACTACAATTCCAATTAACATCAAGGCACCGAGCAGGGATGTAATATCAACCGTAATTCTGCTGATGAGTAAGGCAAGCACAGCCCCCACAGCCGCAAGTGGTAAAGAGAATAATATTGAAATCGGAGCTCGAATCGTTTTAAAGGTAATGACCATAATTAAAAAGACGATTCCAATTGAAGCTCCCATTGTCATAAATAAATCAGTGAAATCATCCGCCTGTTGTGCGCTTGCTCCCCCGATAAAGACTTCAACACCTGAAGGCAGCTTGATTCCTTTATGAGCCTTTTTATCACCATTGATAATTTTAGCGATCTCAGTAGAAACCTTCGAAAGCTTCGTCGGGTCAACAGTGGCGGTGACTTGAATATAAGGGTCGCCGTCTTTATGGAACTGGTTTGTTGGTTTTTCTTCTTTTATTAATTTTGCCACCGACGAAACAGGTGCGGAACCGGATGCAGTCATTACAGGAATATCTTTCAAATCCTTGGGTGATTTCGGATCTAAAACAGGGTTAAGAAATACTGCAGTTTCTTGGTCATTTAAATCCATGGAACCTAGCGGTGTTCGATTTAGCATTACAGACAGCTGCTGGGCCACTTGAGACGGATTTCCTTTTTCAGGGTTCACTTCAAGCGAGTAAACTGTCTTCTTTGCATCTTCGTTGGTCTCCAATTTCTCAATTCCGTCAATTTCTTTTATTTTTTCTTTAATTAAGGTTGAAACGGACTCAAGCTTGGTTAGCTGGTCGCCGACGACATCAATTGTAATTTGCGGGTTTCCGCCACCCATTAAGGACGATGCAGCAACGGTAAGCGTTGCATTTGGAAATTGATTTTTTTGAGCTTCTATTTTTTTGATTAATTGATCAGTGTTGTCCTTATCCTTTAATACAATATTAATGTTAGCTTTCGTAGGAGAGTCGATTGCCCCAAACTTTGCTGCATCCGCATTGTTTCCGAGCATTGTAAATTCATCTTTAACTTCCTTCTGGGCAAGAATAAACTTTTCAAGCTTTAATGTTCCATTTTTCACTTCTCCTATTGGTGTATCATTTGGATAATTAAGTACAGTCTGGACAAAATCCGCTGAAGAGTTGTCTACAGCACCTTTTGGCATAACGGAATAGACTCCAATGGAACCTGCGAATAACAAAAAGGAAAGTGAGAGGATGATCCACTTATGGTTAAGCGACCAAGTGACCAATCCGATAAATTTTTTTGACGGTTTATGTTCAGGAAGTTTTGCATTTTTTAAAAGCCCTGCACTCATTAAAGGAACAACGGTTAGGGCGACGATTAATGAAGCAAGCAATGAGTAGGTAATCGTTAAAGCGAATGGCATTAAAAAGTCCTGTAATCCGCCATTAACTAATCCGATAGGCAAAAACACAGCAACTGTTGTTAAGGTAGAGGCCGTAATGGCTGAGGATACCTCTTTCGCTGCATCCATTACTAATTGTATCGAAAATTTTTCATTTTGCATTTTCCTGAAGATATTTTCAATTACTACAATACTATCATCTACTAAACGACCTACTGCTACCGCAACACCGCCCAAGGTTAAAATATTTAAAGTAACACCGGAGCGGGATAACAAGAATAATGTAAAGGCTAATGACAATGGAATCGAGACGATTGTAATAAATGTAGATCGGATATTTCTTAAGAAGAGCATAATCACAATCGTTGCAAATAGGGCTCCTAGCAGAACTTCCTTCATCATCGACGTTACAGATGTTTTCACCATATCCGCGGTCGCTACAATCACGGATGTATTCAGTTGGTTATATTTTTTGTTTATTTTTTTTGTGACATCTCTTAAGTCTTTACTTATGGCTACAGCATTTGATTGACTATCCTTTGTTACAATTAGCAATAATCCGTCCGCTCCGTTGATTCGAGTCATCGTATCTTGTGGTTTGGTAACGGTAATAGAAGCAATATCCTTTAAATGAACACCTGGCGCAACGGTAAGGTTTTCTAAAGAAGATAAACGGTCGATGTTTCCAATTACTTTAATATTACTTGCTTTACCTTCAATTGTTTTTTCACCAATTGCAATTGCGCTATTTTGTCCTTGGAGAACACCCATCACGGATTGAATGGTTACTTTTTTCTCTGATAATAATGAGTTGTTTACTTTTACAGAAACATAGGAGCTGGCCATTCCATAGGTTTGAATGGATGCCACACCTTTAATATCTTTAAAAAGTGGAACGATTTTTTTGTCGGCAAATTTTAAATTTCCCGGGGTTAATCCTTCTTTAAAGGTTACAGCTACGTCTGCGATGGGAATCATGGAGGTATTTAATTGAACGACAGTGGGCTTTGAAACATTTTCAGGTAGATGAACATTGGACAATACCTCCTGCACTTCTTGTTTTGCTTCTTTCATGTCGGTTTTAGAATCATAATTAATATCAACTTTAGCGTAGCCATCACCTGTTGTTGAGAAGATATTCTTTTTCCCTTTTACACCTGAAATCGACTCTTCAATTGGGGTTGTCACCTGATCCTCCATTGTTTTTGAATCAGTGCCTTGCCCCATAACAATAATCGATATTTGTGGATTGTCGGCAGAAGGTAAGAATTCCATCGGTAAGGTGAAATAACTTGCCACCCCCATGATTAGAATTAGAATCGACATAATCCACATCGCGGCTTTGTTCCGGAAGGACCATTTTGTAAACCAAGACATATTTCATTTTCTCTCCTCTTATGGTTATTTTTTCCTATACAACCATAAGAATATTATCATAATAAAATGGAAAATAAAACTATTTATTTAATAATTTTCTAGATAATTTTGTTAAGTTTATGTTAAAACGTATGGGGTCTGCTTGTAACAGTTACGGTGGTCATGAGACCGACAAATATAATCGTTACTAGTGAATAAAAGAACTTTTCGAGGCCAACCACTTGGATACCGCTTGTAATCACGAGACCATCGATTAAGAAAATAATAATTCCTATATTTATAGAAGTAAATTTTGTGAGAAGCTGGGCGAGAAGATCTGTTCCACCTGTACTTGTTTCATAGCGAAGCATGAGTCCAATACCAATTCCAACGAGAATTCCGCCAATAATCGTACTTGGTAAAATTCCTATATTAATTTTCCCGTCCATGAACGAAAACAAATCAATACAAAAGGAAGATATGATTAGTCCATGTAAGCTGTAAAAGAAATAACGCCGTTCAAAAAACCAAGCCAAGATATAAAGCGGCAGGCTTAAAATAATCATACTTAAACCTGTCGGCCACCCGTAAAAATAATGGATGATTAATCCGATTCCAATTACTCCGCCATCTAGCAGATGATAGGGAACTAGAAATCCATTTACGCCTAAACTTAACAGCAAACTGCCAATAAGCATCGCTACTATTTTTTGTTTCATCCTATTTCACCCCATACTTGTCCCTTTAATTAAAAAATATGAAAAGGAATCTAAATTAGAAGTGAAAACATAAAAAAGAGGAAGAATCAATCGATTCTTCCTCTTAAAGGCTTATTTTGAACTTTCTTCGGTCATTCGTTGAAGTTTTCCAGAAAGGGCTAATAAAACTAATCCAAGTACGATAGCCAATAGACCAATTACACTGAAAATTTCAAAGTAACCTAGTGACTGTGTTAGTGCCGCTAATTGTCCTGCAAGAATGTTTGCAACCCCGGAACCGGCAAGCCATACACCCATTAATAGGGATGCAAGTTTAATTGGTGCAATTTTACTTACAAGTGATAAACCAACTGGAGAAAGAAGTAATTCTCCGAGTGTATGCATTAAGTAGGTTAAGACAATGATCATCATGTTTGCTTTCATTGCGATATGATGATCGTCGCTGCCTGTTTTTAATACAGCTAATAAAAGAATCATATATCCTAAACCTAAAAGCACCATACCTAATCCCATTTTTTTAGGACCGCTCATATCACCGCGTTTCGTATAAGAAAGCTTTAACCATAAAGCAGAAAGGATTGGTGCAAGGATAACAATAAATAGTGGATTTAAAGATTGGAACCAAGCTGTTGGCACCGTAAATCCGAAGAGGTCACGGTCAACGAAGCGATCCGTATAAAGTGTTAAGGAACTTCCTGCTTGTTCAAACCCTGCCCAGAAGAATACGACAAACGCAGTAAGGATAAAAATAACGGCTGTACGTTTCTTTTCAATCTTTGTTAAAGGCTGTTTATTTAATGTTGCATTTGTTGTTTTCGATGCAACTTTACCCGTTGGCTTTTTACCAATGTCACCTAAATAACGATTGCCAAAAAGGTTAAAAATTAACTGTCCAATAATCATACCGATGGAAGCAGCTAAGAAGCCATATTTGAATCCGTGATGAACCACACCATTAATTGTTGTCTTGAAAAGGTCATCTGATAAATATCCAACTACTAAAGGAGAGAAAAAGGCACCAACGTTAATCCCCATATAGAAGATGGTGAAAGCGCCATCACGACGACGGTCATCTGGAGCATATAATTCACCAACAATGGTAGAGATATTTGGTTTAAAGAAACCGTTTCCAACGATAAGTAATACTAATCCAAGATAGAAAGCTGCTTTACTTTGATCGGCAAATAATGCAAAGTTACCAACCGCCATAATAATTCCGCCTAGAGTGATCGCGAGGCGTCTACCTAAAAATCTATCAGATAAATAACCGCCAACCATTGGTGTAAAATAAACTGCACCTGTAAAGAATCCATAAATACTCATCGCAGTAGCATCGCTAAATCCTAACCCACCGCTTACGAATTCTGTTGTAAGGTATAATACAAGGATTGCACGCATTCCGTAATAGCTAAATCTTTCCCACATTTCTGTGAAAAATAGTAAGTACAGGCCAGGTGGATGCTTTTTTGCAACTTTAGCCTGCTCGGACTGTTTTATTGAAGCTGTATTGTCCATTGTATACCTCCTAATGTCCATGATAAAAAGATTATGTTATTATTCTAAATTAATAAATAGAGAACTTCAATAGAAAATTACAACAGTAAAAAGAGTTGATATATTAGGAATTAACGGAATTATACACATTGTTTTTAATATACCGAAAGTAAGGAATTAACTATTTTAAAATAATTTTCAGATTAATTAATTACCAGGGAAAGACCTAAAAGAAGGAGTCAATAAAATAATGGAACAAAAAAGACCAGATCATGTGAACTCTGGTCTTTAATGATTAAAAAATGAGATCAAGAAGGAAAAACAAAACGGATGCTAATAATGCTGAGATAGGCAAGGTGATGACCCATGTAATGATCATCCGCTGAGCTGTATCCCATTTAACCCCTTTAATCCGGTGCGCAGAACCTACACCTAAAATTCCGGATGAAATAACATGTGTTGTACTAACAGGTAAATGGATGTAGGTTGCACCAAAGATAATGGCAGCACCTGTTAAGTCAGCAGCCACCCCGTTAATCGGACGAATTTTCATGATTTTTCCGCCAACCGTCTTAATAATTTTCCAGCCGCCAATGGATGTTCCAAGTCCCATTGCGATCGCACAGGAAATTTGAACCCAAAGGGGAACTTCTGCGTTATGAGGAAGAATATTATTTGCAATTAATGCCATCGTGATTATCCCCATCGACTTTTGTGCATCGTTTGTTCCATGTGAATAAGATTGCAATGCTGCTGTCCCAATTTGAATATATCGGAAGTTCCGATTGGTTTTTGTTAAATTAAAATTTTTAAATACTACTTTAAAAATGCTGTAAACAATATAACCGACAACGAAAGCTAAAATCGGTGAAAGAATAAGTGCTTCAAGAATCTTTATAAATCCGGTATAGTTTAACGCTGCAAATCCTTCTGCAGCAATGGCTGCTCCTGCTATCGAACCAATAATGGCATGTGAAGAGCTGCTCGGAATTCCGAAATACCATGTGACTAGGTTCCAAATAATCGCTGAGAGGATTGCTGCAAGAATAACGACGGATCCATTGTGAAGGGTAAAGGGATCAACAATATCCTTTGAAATGGACTTTGCAACACCAGTAAATGTCATCGCTCCAATAAAATTCATTACTGCAGCTAAAAGAATTGCATGTCTTGGCTTTAATGCTTTTGTAGATACAGATGTTGCAATAGCGTTGGCTGTATCATGAAAACCATTTATGAAATCAAATGCCAAGGCACCTATAACAATTAATATCGTTAGGATAAAAATTAAGCTCATATGATTGCTCCTTACGCATTTTTCATTATGATGGTTTCAAGTGTATTGGCAACTTCCTGACAGCTATCGGCAATGTCTTCAAATGTTTCATAAATTTCTTTGTATTGAATGATACGAATTGGATCCTTTTCGGTAGCGAATAAATTTTTAATCGATTGTCGTAAAATATTATCGCATTTTGATTCGAAATCTTTAATTTTAATAGCATGTTCTCTTATTTGAGGTAATTTTTTATTAGAAAGAAGTCCAACAGCTTTATCGATTTCGTGTACACTGCCTTGAATGGCCTCAACAAATTTAAGCATAAAGTCATCAGCTTGTGTGATGGAGTACATTTCGAATAATGCCGCGCAGCCTTCAAGCCCGTCCAGTACATCATCCATACTCATCGCAAGGTGGAGAATATCTTCCCGTTCAATTGGAGTAATAAAGGCGTCATTTAATTCTTTAATGATTTCATGTACAAATGAATCTCCTTTTGACTCATATTCCTTCATTTTTTCAGAAAAAATCTTTAAATCACTAATGGTTTTTAATTTATATTCGGTAAAGAAATTTACACTTTCTTTTGAATTAGAAGAAATATTGTTTAACAAAACTGAAAACTTGTCATGTTTTTTGAATGCCATAGTCTATTTACCCCCATATAATTGTTGAAAAGTTGTCATTACCGAAAAATATTCTATCTGATAAATGTCGAAAAAAGAATTATTTTTAACAAACTTTACAAAAACTTAACATTAGAATTTTCTGAAAATGGATATATATATGGCTTAATAGATACCTAATACTTTTACCAAATAAATGATTTTTATGTGTAAATGAAAAGAAGTGACTAGGTTGACGAATCATTTGGAAAGGAATATAATTGTCTCGAATTAGAGATAATCAGTTTTGAGATTTTATAAGAATTCATAAGGATAAAGTAATCATGAATCATTAAATCGTAAGGAGTGTTTATACATGTTTGATATTTATAAGGCGGAGGAAAGATATACTGCAGATCATGGCTGGCTTAAAAGTAATTTTAGTTTTTCTTTTGCTGAGTATTATGATCCTGCCAATATGCAGTTTGGACCAATGCGTGTTTTAAATGATGATATCGTTCAGCCATTAAGAGGGTTTGGAGCTCATCCCCACCGTGAAATGGAGATTGTTTCAATCGTTTTAAAAGGACAATTAAAGCATGAGGATAGTACAGGGAAAAGTGCTGTCACCACATTTGGCGGTATTCAACGAATGTCGGCAGGAACAGGAGTTGTCCATTCAGAGGTAAATCCTTCCGGAGATGAGGAAGTAAACTTTTTACAATTATGGTTTATGCCTGAGGAATACGGACTCACACCATCATATGAAAGAACCGATTTTGATCCTGCTAAAATGAAAAATGCCCTTTTACCAGTTGTTTCAAAACAAAATGGTGAGAATGTAGCTTATATCCATCAAGATCTTACGATATATTTATCAGAATTAGAGTCAGAAAAGGATCTTAGTTTTCATCAGGAAACAGGACGGAGAATTTTTTTCTTTCTGCTTGAAGGGGAAGTAATCCTTAATCAGGACCAACATTTAAAAAGACGGGATTCTGCTCGTATAACAGAAACAGAGAATTTACAAATTAAAGCCGTAAAGAATGCAAAATTCATGCTTATTGATTTACCTTAAATCATAAATCCCGACCTTATAAAGAAGAACCGGATGTTTAATCCGGTTCTTCTTTATATATATGATTAGAAGGATAAATTTTGGGTACTTTATACATACAAGCAATTCAGTACATGGAACTGAATGCTTGTATCAAATGAAATAATGAATACTAAAAAGGAGTGTTCGCAGGTGAGCTTCATTTGGTCATTAATCGTAGGTGGTATTATTGGATGGTTAGCAGGCCTTATCGTGGGAAGAAATATTCCAGGTGGCGTTATTGGTAATATAATTGCGGGGTTTGTTGGGGCGTGGCTTGGGTCATTAATTTTGGGAAATTGGGGCCCTAATGTTGCAAACTTCGCCATTATCCCGGCAGTCATCGGGGCAGTAGTTCTAGTCTTCCTGCTAAGTCTAGTGATGAGAGCCTTCCGAAAAACAGATCGTTAAAGCAAAAAGCCTCCAATTTTCGGAGGCTTTTTGTTATTAGAGCGAATATACATCGAATTCTTTAAAAATTTCCGGCTTGTCTAAAAAAGGGGCATAGCAGACCACTTTTTCTTCTGTAAAAGGGTGAATAAACTCAAGCTTTGCAGCATGAAGGGCTTGCCGGTTAACAAGCGGTTTACCTCCATATAACGTATCACCCACAAGTGGATGTCCGATATGACTTAAATGAACACGGATTTGGTGAGTCCTGCCAGTGTCAAGCCAGCATTTTACATAGGAAAGCTGCTTTTTAGTGTCCACTTTCATTACCTGAAAATGAGTAACGGCTTTTTGACCAGTGGAAGATACCCGCCTTCTAGATGCATGGTGGCGGTCGCGTCCAATTGGTTCATTAATTTCTCCCTTTTTTTGCTTAAGAAGTCCATGAACAAGGGCAATATAGGTTCGTTTAATCTTACGATTTTCCAACATTCGATCAAAAATGGCTCCTGCCAATGGGTGCTTTGCAAAAAGGATGGCACCAGAGGTATCTTTATCTAGACGATGGATTTGCCGAATATTTCTCATTTCTCCCTTTGCTTGCAGATAAAAAGAAGCAGCATTTACAAGTGTATTGGTATCCTTTGTTAGGTCATTTGGATGAGTATTTATAAATGGCGGCTTATTTAATACAAGAACATGATCATCCTCATATAAAACGGTAACCTCCATATAATGGAGAGGTAGGTTCATTTCCACTTCTTCAAATAATTTTATTTGTAATTTACTGCCAGCTGCAATGGATTTGTTCCAGGGATAACTTTGATTGTTAACTAATACTTTTTGTTCCATACGAAATTGATGGATTAGCTTCTTCGGAGAATTCCATTTTTTTTGAAATAGATCTTCAATCGTTATTCCATCCCAAATTTCTGGGATCGTTAGCTCGAGCCAATTGCCTTTTTTGCTTGTTTTTAACATTTTATTCTCCTTAAAAATACAGGATTTGCATGGTTTTAATTACCACAGTTTTAACACAAGAAATTATGTTATCCTTATGTTAAATTAAATATACATTAGAAAAAAGCGATAGCAAAGGTGGGTTACAAGTGAAAATTGTTTTTGCCTCAACACCAAGTCAAGAGGAAGAAATTTATGGACTTGTGGGGTATATTTATTCAACTGTTTTTCCACTCTATTTTTCGGATGATGAAATTCGTTCTTTTGAACAGCTAAAGGTTTTGCACACCTCTAGCAAACAATTCGAAGATTTTAGCACATTAAAAGATGCTTTTCAAGTGATGACCAGCATGCAAACGATTATTTCCATCCTCGAGTCTCCCACTCTTGATGATCAATATTCGTCACTTTTTAATAAGAATGTTTCAAATTTACAAGAATTTGGGCTATTCTTCCCATTTGAATATGATCAATTTGTGGAAGCGAAAAATATGAAAAACAGTATATTCAGTATCTATACAAAAGCAGCAAATGAATTAATTATCTAAGAGGGTGTCCCAAAAGTAAAATTAGGGCACCCCCTTTTTTTTGTATGGTTCTCTTATTTGGTCTGTTGATTTCCGCTCTATTCAATCAATAAATTTTCTACTCATTCACTATTTCAGCTTTGATGCTACCGAGGGTAATCGTGTCCGAATCAGGGTATCATTCGGA
>NZ_KI535295.1:64759-234835 GCF_000482325.1 Bacillus sp. UNC438CL73TsuS30
CAAGGGTAATTGTGTCTGAATCAGGGTATCATTCGGACAGCTTTGGTGAAGCAATAGGGCAATCGTGTCTGATTCAGGGGAGGATTTGGACAGCTTTGATGAACCAAAAGATATCGTGTCCGATTTGGAAGCCCTAGAGTGAAAAGCTTAATATTAATTCTGTACGACAAACAACAATCTTACGAAAACAGCCTTGAAAAATGTAGAGGTAGAGACTGGCGAATATTTTGAGGAATTAAATAATTATTTGCACACCTGTTGATTGGAGCGGAGGGCACTCGACTCCTGCGGGATGGAGAGGTCACTGGAGACCCCACAGGCGCAAGCGCGCCGAGGAGGCTCCAGGACCTCCCCGCGGAAAGCGAGTGACCGGAGCGGAAATCAACAGGACCTTTTTGCAAAGACATCAATACAATTGGTAACATTCTCAAACAATCTAAGCACTTGCACAGCATGTGCTTTATTTTTTATTCAATTATTTCCTTGTGCTTAATATGAAGAAAATTTAAAATAGTAATGGTAAAAATTCGTTAAAATTTATTCTACTGCGAAAAATGTCGGAATAATTCCAGCAATTTTAAAAGGAGTAACAATCTTGAACTTCGAAACAATATAGAGTAGAAAGAATCAGGAGGAGATAAAATGGACTGGAAAGAAAATGCAACAAGATGGATCAACTTTGAGGGATTAGATTCAGAGTTAAAAAATCAATTATCAGAACTAAAGAAAGAGGATAAACAGCTGGAGGAAGCTTTTTATAAGAATTTAGAATTTGGTACCGGCGGCATGAGAGGGGAAATTGGTGTTGGTACAAACCGGATGAACCTCTATACAGTTAGAAAAGCTTCTGCCGGATTAGCTGCATACATAGAAGAAAATGGTCTTGAAGCAAAAAAACGCGGAGTGGTTATTGCCTATGATTCCCGGCATAAGTCTCCCGAATTTGCAATGGAAGCCGCGAAAACATTAGCAACAAAAGGTATACAAACCTATGTGTTTGATGAATTAAGACCAACACCGGAACTTTCCTTTGCATTAAGATATTTAAATGCATTTTCCGGGATTGTCGTTACTGCAAGCCATAACCCTCCGGAATATAACGGGTACAAGGTTTACGGGCATGATGGCGGCCAGCTTCCGCCTGAAAGTGCTGATCAGGTGATTGCAAGGGTCAATGAAATCGAAAACGAGCTGTTAATTGAGGTGGATTCAGAAGAGAACCTTCGAGATGCAGGACTCATTAAAATTATCGGTTCCGAAATTGATAACGCCTATTTAGAAAAATTGAAAACCATCTCGGAAAATCCAACTCTTGCAGAAGAATCGGATATTCGAATCGTTTTTACTCCTTTACACGGAACAGCTAATAAACCTGTACGGAACGCACTTGCTGCTTTTGGGTATAAAAATGTCACCGTTGTAAAGGAACAGGAGCTGCCAGATTCCGAGTTTTCAACTGTGAAAAGTCCGAATCCAGAGGAACATGCAGCATTTGAGTTAGCCATTCGGGACGGTAAACGGATTGATGCCGATATTTTAATTGCCACAGACCCAGATGCGGATCGATTAGGAATAGCGGTTCTAAATCCCGAGGGAGAATATGTTGTCCTGACTGGAAACCAAACCGGTGCATTGCTGCTTGACTATTTGCTTACACAGAAAATGGAAAAGGGTACCCTTCCTCAAAACGGAGTCGTTTTAAAAACGATTGTAACCTCTGAAATCGGCAGAAAAATTGCAGAATCCTATCAATTGAAAACCATTGATGTATTAACAGGCTTCAAATTTATTGCGGAGAAAATCAATGAATATGAAAATACAGGTGGACATACCTTCTTATTTGGGTATGAAGAAAGCTATGGGTATTTAATTGGAGACTTCGCCCGCGATAAAGATGCTGTTCAAGCAGCGCTTTTGGCAACAGAGGTTTGTGCTTATTATAAAAGACAAGGAATGACCCTTTATGAAGGGCTAATGCAGGTATTTGAAAAATATGGTTTTTATCAGGAAGGATTGCGCTCTTTAACATTGAAAGGAAAAGATGGAGCGGAAATGATTCAGCGAATTTTGGCATCTTTCCGTTCTGAACCATTAACAAATCTTGGTTCCGTAAAAACTTTGACTTCAGAGGATTATTTAACTGGAGTCCGTTTATCGAAAAATGGCGAGGAAAGAATTGATTTGCCAAAATCCAATGTTTTGAAATATACGTTTGAGGATGGTTCATGGGTTTGCCTAAGACCATCTGGAACGGAACCGAAAGTGAAATTCTATTTTGGTGTAAATAGTGGAAGCTTAGAAGAAAGTAAAAGCAAGCTTGAAAAAATTGAAAAAGATTTTATGGCGCTTGTCGATGAAAAAATAAATTTAGTATCTGAAACACATTAACAGCATAGAACCACCATATGAAAGGGAGTTTCAAAATGTTAAAAAATCAAATTGCCATTGTGACAGGTGCATCCAGAGGAATTGGAAAGGAAATTGCTCTAAAATTGGCTGAAACAGGTGTGAAATTAGCATTAGTCGGCAGCTCCGAGCAGGTTAACCAAACGGCAGAAGAGCTGAAGAATAAAGGTTTTTCTTATGTCCTTCCGATTCAGGCTGACGTTTCAAATGAGAGTGATATGCAAGAGGTTGTAAGAAAAACCATTGAAGAATATGGTCACATTGACCTCCTCGTTAATAATGCAGGAGTTGGCTTTTTTAAATTAACCGAAGAAGTGACTGTCGAAGAATGGAAAAAAGTATTTGAAGTAAATGTGCAAGGGGTATTTCTTGGAATTAAAGCGGTTTTGCCGCATATGAAAGAACGAAAATCAGGCACAATCATTACCATTTCTTCCGATGTTGGAAGATACACGATTCCGAATGGAGCAGCTTACACTGCCACGAAATATGCCGTCCAAGGCTTTTCCGGTTCTGTTGCTCAGGAAGTACGTGAATATGGAATCCGGGTTGGAACGATCAATCCGGGGATGGTGGATACCTATTTTGCCGAGTCAACCCAAGGCCTGCCAGAGAAAAAAGATTGGCTGAAGGTCGAAGATATTGCGAATGCTGTTGTCTATATGGCGTCCGCACCGAAATATATGCTAATTGATGAAATTGTCCTTCATCCGTTAATTCAACAATACCCAATCGCATAGAAATGAAATAAACTTGAAAAACGGCCCCTTAATGAGGTGCCGTTTTTTTGTGGTGGAATTCTTTAGCCCGGTTGTAAATATTTTTCTCACACAAAACTGTATTCACTTGCTGTTTCAGGAAAGACTATACATCGGAATCTCATTTGGGTCGGTTTCTGCCGCTTCGTTTGCATGGTCGATGTATCGAAGCAAGGCATACAATTTTTTTTCTAATACTGAGTAATCATGTTCGAAATGGTAGGCATGCAGGAATTGTTCTATTTTCTTTGATAAAAATTGGTCTTTTGTTCGAACCATTAAAATTAATAAGTTATCCCACTCGGACCGATGCGTATAATACAACGCACGGTCATAATCCACTTTATTCATGTAGTTGTCTCCTCCTTGTTAGGAGTTGAGTTTATTTTATGATTTTTTGCCGAAAACTTTCACAGAAAATGTTGGACACCCTTAATTGACGCGTTTTTCAACTTTTACCTGTATAAAATTTTAAGTGGTAAGCCACTACTTTAGGGGGAGGAAATGTTCAAGTACTTCTTGTGCTTCATGATTTTATTTACACTTCAGCCTGACGATGCCTTTGGAGAAAAATTAGTTGAAGTTAAAAAACCGTATACGTACGAAATTTTAAAACAGGACCTTTCAAAGATTCAAAAAAAATATAAATCAGTAGTTGAGATTAAATCTATTGGAACCACTTATTTTGAAAAGAATATTTGGGCCGTCAGACTTGGGTCAGGTAAAAAAAATATTGTTCTGATTGGCAGTCATCATGGACGGGAATGGTTGACTAGCATGGTGCTGATGAAAATGCTCGAAACGTATGCTGATGCATATGAAAAGGGAAAAAGGTCAACTAATATTTTAAACGAAGTTTCGATTTGGTTTATTCCGATGTTGAATCCAGATGGTGTCATGATTCAACAAAATCATTTTGCCAAGCTATCCCGCAGCCAAAAAATTAGTTTAGTGAAAATGAACGAAGGTTTAGAGCAATTTGACAGATGGAAAGCAAATGGTATTGGAATCGATTTGAACCGCCAATATCCTGCAGGATGGGAAGCATTAAAGAATGAACCGAAGGGACCATCGTATAAGTCTTATAAGGGGAAAGCCCCTTTAGAGGCAGAAGAGGTAATCGCCTTAACAAAGTTTATTCATCATATGCAGCCAATAGCGGCTGTTGCCTATCATACCGCCGGCAGAGAAATCTTTTGGAAGTATAAAAACGGCAAACATCTTAAACGTGACCGAAAAATTGCGAAAAAAATCTCCAAACTAACTGGCTACAAATTAGGTAGACCCGATCGAGAGGCAGTGGGTGGAGGTTTTACGGATTGGTTTATTACTACTTATCACCGACCGGCTCTCACGATTGAGATCAGCTATCTTGTTGGAGAAACCAACCCCCCATTATCCGTATTTAAAAAGGAATGGAAACGGAACAAGAAGGTGGGCTTGATGCTTGCAAAAGAAGCAAAAAAAATAAAGTAATATCTAGTCTTTTGTCTATGTTTTTTCTATCTTGTTTCATCATTCCTGCCTTTTCTTCATACATTGTGGTAAGAGGAAAAGGGGGAATGGCTCATGAATGCGGAAGAGCGCAAAGCACTGGAATATGCCATTAGCGAGATTACAGAAATCGCAAGCGGCTTTGGCCTAGATTTTTATCCGATGCGTTATGAAATTTGTCCAGCGGAAATCATTTATACATTTGGTGCATATGGCATGCCAACCCGGTTTTCACACTGGAGCTTTGGCAAACAATTTCATAAGATGAAGCTTCACTATGACTTGGGATTAAGTAAAATATACGAGCTTGTTATCAATTCAAACCCATGTTATGCCTTCTTGTTGGACTCTAACGCATTAATTCAAAATAAACTAATTGTAGCTCACGTACTTGCCCACTGTGATTTCTTTAAGAATAATGTTCGTTTCCAAAATACGAAGCGGGACATGGTGGAAAGTATGGCTGCAACGGCAGAAAGAATTCGAAAATACGAAATACAATACGGGAAAAAGGAAGTAGAGACATTTTTAGATGCTGTATTAGCCATTGACGAACATATTGATCCATCCTTGATGAGACCAAAATTAGCATGGTCAATGGATGATTTGGAGGAAGAAGAGAGCGGTGAACACCGCAGCCCTTCTCCATATGATGATCTTTGGTCATTGGATGATAAAGATAAAAAGGTTGAAAAAAAGCCGACAAAAAAGAAGTTTCCACCAAAGCCTGAAAAGGATTTATTGTTATTTATTGAAACATACAGCAGAGAGCTAGAGGACTGGCAGAGGGATATTTTAACAATGATGCGTGAAGAAATGCTGTATTTCTGGCCGCAACTTGAAACGAAAATCATGAATGAAGGCTGGGCATCCTATTGGCATCAGCGAATCTTAAGAGAGATGGACCTAACCAGTGATGAGGCGATTGAATTTGCTAAATTAAATGCCGGCGTCGTCCAGCCATCAAAAACAGGTATTAACCCATACTATCTTGGTATCAAGATTTTTGAGGATATTGAAGAACGTTATAATAATCCAACAGAAGAAATGAAACGCAGAGGCGTTCAACCAGGCTCCGGGAGGGAAAAAATGTTTGAGGTCCGTGAGGTAGAATCTGATATTTCCTTCCTGCGAAATTACTTAAATAAGGACCTTGTGATGCGTGAGGATATGTATCTTTTCCAAAAACAAGGCAGGGACTACAAAGTTGTCGACAAGCAGTGGGAGCATATTCGCGACCAGCTTGTAAATATGCGTGTAAATGGTGGATTCCCATACATTACTGTAAATGATGGAGATTATTTGAAAAATGGAGAACTGTATTTGAAGCATTGGTATGAGGGGGTAGAACTGGACGTAAAATACCTCGAAAAAGTTTTACCTTATATTCAACAGCTTTGGGGAAGACCAGTCCATATGGAAACAAATGTTGAAGACAGAAAAATGTTATTCACCTACGATGGGAAGGGAGTTCACAGGAAATATATCTAGTGGATGATTAAAGCAAACAAAAACCAAGGCATGTGCTCGGTGCCTTGGTTTTTCTCGTTCTGCGAATTCGGATTCCTTTTAGTACGGTGTATAATCAACGTTTGGCGTGTATTTGTTGCTGGCATTCCAGAGCAGGAATTCATGAATTCCTTGGGAGTGCAGCCCACGAATTTGGTCTTCAATTTCTTTCTTACCATATACTTTAAAATTGCCACTACCAAGCCAAGCTGCAGTAAAATCTTGTAGCCATGGCCTGGAAATAGGAGGGTTACTTAATTCTTCTAACCGCCCCTTTTCTACCTTCGCGTATTCTTTGACAAGATGATAGGGATGCAAATCAGGTTTCTTTATTCCAAAAATCCCTGTCCAATGACTTGGATAGATCATGGCGGAAATAACATCCACATTTTCGGCAATTTTAGAGAAATTTTGCCCAATACCTGGTGCTTCCGGAATAACAGTAGCGTTTCCGAAAACATCTACAGATACTTTAACATGATAAGGTTTTAACTTTTCTGAAGCATACTTAACAAAACTTGATACCGCCGCAATTCGATTTTGTCCATTCTTGGAAGGAAAGCTACCCTGTTCGAAGCTAAGCTGTTTTTCAAAGGTTTCAAACTTCTCTGGAAAACGGACATAGTCAAATTGAATTTCTTTAAACCCCATGTTGGCGGCTAGGATGGCAACCCCAATATTATAGTCCCAAACCTCTTTCAAAAATGGATTGGTGAAGGAATCTCCCCGCGTGTTTTTCCAAATCCCATTTGACGTTCTATAGGTGAGGCTCGGTGATTTTTTTGCTAATATAGTGTCTTTAAAGACAACAATCCGCGCAATTGGATAAATTCCGTTTGTTTTTAATGTATCCATTAATTCTTTAGGGTTTTTAATATAAGGCTTGCTAATAGAAAAATAGGGTGAGTTTTTTGATGGGAGAAAGGTCATATTACCGTAATCATCTTTTACATCAATGACCATGGCATTTAACTCTGTTTGGTTAACGAATGAAAGTAGTTTATGAAACCTTTGGCCGCCTGTATTTTCAGCCTTTACATAAATCCCGCGAATCGGCTGCTGTGAGCCTAGTGGATTTACAGCAGATTCCTTGGCGGAAATTTGGTTTGGGACGGGATATAGCGAAAGGGTAAATAAAACGATAATAGTAAGCAAAATTCTTTGCATCGGATCACTCCTCCTCAATCATCTTGCTTTTATCGTTCTCCGTTGTAACCATATTCATTCTAAGTGGAACTATTAAAAATCCCCACAAGCAAGAAACTTGTAGGGACCTGAGATCATTTTATTAAATAGATGCTAGTTCTTTTTCTAATGCATCTTCTACTGTTACGAAGTCATACCCAAGATCTTTTGCAACTGCTTCGTACGTAATTTCACCGTTTGCAACGTTTACGCCAAGCTTTAAGGCATGATTTTCAACAATAGCTTTGAATACACCTTTGTTGGCAATTTGAAGGGCATATGGGACTGTAACATTTGTTAAAGCAATAGTTGAAGTTCTAGGAACTGCACCAGGCATATTTGCTACAGAATAATGAACCACACCGTGCTTAACAAAAGTAGGATTGTCATGTGTTGTTACATGGTCGCTAGTTTCAACAATACCACCTTGGTCAATCGCAACATCAACGATGACAGAACCAGGCTTCATGGCTTTTACCATTTCCTCAGTAACAAGCTTAGGAGCCTTCGCACCAGGGATTAATACTGCTCCAATTAGAAGGTCTGCTTCGGCTACTGCTTCAGCAATATTAAATGGATTAGACATTAAAGTTTTTACTTGGTTTCCAAAGATATCATCTAATTGACGTAAGCGGTCTGCACTTAAATCAATGATGGTTACATCTGCCCCTAAACCAACAGCCATTTTAGCTGCATTGATTCCAACAACTCCTCCGCCAATGATGGTAACCTTGCCGCGGTTAACCCCAGGCACACCTGCAAGAAGGATACCTTGGCCACCGTAGAATTTTTGTAAGAATTGTGCACCGATTTGTGCAGCCATACGTCCTGCAACTTCACTCATTGGTGTAAGAAGTGGAAGAGTTCTGTTAACTTCTACTGTTTCATAGGCGATTGCAATGACGCCGCTATCTTTAAGTGCTTTTGCCAATGGCGGCTCAGCAGCTAAGTGTAAATAGGTGAAAAGAATTAAACCTTGACGGAAGTATTTATATTCACTTGATAAAGGCTCTTTAACCTTCATGATCATTTGTGCTTTTTCCCAAACTTGGTCAGCGCTATCAATAATTTCAGCACCGGCTTTTGCATAATCTTCATTGGAGAAACCGCTTCCAATTCCAGCGTCTTTTTCAACCAATACAGTATGACCTGCATTTAAAAAGGAAACAACCCCAGCTGGTGTAAGCGCAACCCTGTTTTCATTGTTTTTAATTTCCTTAGGTACTCCAATAAACATTCTATAAATCCCCCTTAAAAACTTAGGTTATTTTTGCTCTGGTTATAGTATAGAATGTTTGATGGATTTTTTCTTTGTGAAGAAAGGAGAAATATTTTTCTCCTTTTTGTTGATTTTCACAAACGGTGATATTTTTCTAATTTTAAATCTATAAATATGAGCATTTTCTGATTGGGATCTTTAAAATTAACCTCTCCAATTTCGGCAATCCGCTTCAATCGATAATTTAATGTATTTGCGTGAACATTTAATTCCTTTGCAGCATCCGCAATATTCGTGTCGTTATTTAGAAAAACCTCTAGGGTTTCCACTAGATTGCTGTTGTGCTTTTGGTCATACTTATGAAGGGATTTTAACGAGTGGTTTTCATATTCCTCTTTTTTTCTCTTCTCTAAAAGGACATCGAAAAATTGGTAAACCCCCAGTTGTTGATAATGAAAGATATTTTTGGTTTCAAATGGAAATTTTTTTTTGATCGATAAAACCTTTAATGTTTCTTGATAGGTTTTCCCTATCTTGCCATAGTCATCATTGATACTGCTGAAAGCAGGAGTAATATTCTGAATGTTATAACGTTCATTCATTTTCCACACAAATGATTGCGCAAAATGGTTTATTTCCTCCAGCGGCCGTTCGTTTTTTGATGCGGATACAAGCAGTATGAGCTGGTTACAATCAATTGTATATAGCATAATGGTTAAGCGCTGGCTTGTTTTCAGCAGATAAGAAATGGATTGCTCCTCTTTTCGGGTAATATTGTTCTGAAATTGAAAAACAAGGACAGCGTAGGAAGGGGAAGGAGTAATTTTTAAGGTTTGGAAATTCTGAATGATTTCTTCTTTAACCGTTAAATGACCCGTTAATAATCTCCAGAAGAATTCTTGAAAATGCTCGCCCTTTTTATTTTTTCTCGTCTGTAATTGCAGTAATTTATTTTTTACAGCATCAGCAGCCTTTTTGAGCAAGCCAAAATCCTTGTCGGTCAAGGTCTTATCAATTTCAATCGCCCAAATAAAGCCAAGTACTTCTTCTTGTTTCCAGATTGAAATGGCTACCCTGTCACTGAGTCCAATATCGTCCATACTTTTCACACGTATTGGTTGATCGGTTTTTAACAGAGCGGGGATGGTTCCTTCTTTCCATAATTGATTAATTACTTTTTCGGGAACTCTTCTTCCAATAATTGTAGAAATTCTTGCCGGATCCGTTCTTTCATCATGAGTGCTATAGGCAAGCAGCCGATGGTTGGAATCTTCAATTGTAATTGGGCATTGAAGCACCTGACTGATTAGATCGGCAAACTCATCTAAACTATCAAATTCAGCCCTAAAAGGATCATTTAATAAAGAATTCAAGAGATTTCCCCCCATATGGTAGAAACAATTTAATAGATGTATTTTGTTTAAATATACAAAATGACAACCAAAAATTCTAGTTTTTACACAAAAGAAATAAATAGTAATAATGTTAAAATAATTTTAGGTATTTGCAAAAATAAAAAATATTTGTATAATTGTAAAATGTAAGCGTTAACACTACTAGGGATGGGGGTGACTACATTTACTGAGAACGAATTTTTTCTTTTGAAGCATAGAAATTATATAATATTATTACTATATTAATAAAGATAACCTCTAGTAAAGATTGTTTAAAATCTATCAAAAGAATTACATGCTTTTGGAAATGATTAAAAAGAGGAGATGAATTTATGAGTAAAAACCCTCAAGGAAAAGATCTTCATCGTGGATTGGAAGAAAGGCATATTAATTTAATGTCCCTAGGAGCTGCAATCGGAGTAGGATTATTCCTCGGTTCAGCAACAGCTATAAAAATGGCGGGGCCTGGAATTATTCTTGGATATGGTTTTAGTGGATTAATCATGTTTTTTATCATGCGTGCTTTAGGGGAAATGGCCATACAAAAACCTGTAGCAGGATCATTTAGTAAGTATGCACGAGATTACTTGGGACCGCTGGCAGGATACATAACCGGCTGGAATTATTGGTTCTTATGGGTTGTAACCTGTATGGCAGAAATTACAGCTGTCGGAGTTTATATGAAATATTGGTTTCCGGGGACTCCGGGTTGGATTTGGGCATTAGCTGCACTAGTTATCATGGCAACTGTCAATTTCCTTGCGGTAAAAGCCTATGGCGAACTGGAATTCTGGTTTGCACTGATTAAAATTGTCACCATTTGCTTAATGATTGTTGTTGGATTAGGAATGATTTTCTTTGGTATAGGTAATGGTGGGATTGCCACAGGAATAAACAATTTATGGAATCATGGTGGATTTTTCCCACATGGTTTCAAAGGAATCCTAATGTCATTACAAATGGTCATGTTTGCTTACTTAGGAATTGAAATGATCGGGGTTACAGCAGGAGAGGTTAAGAACCCGGAAAAGACGATTGCAAGAGCGATTGATTCTGTTTTCTGGCGTATCTTGATTTTCTATGTAGGTGCACTGTTTGTTATTATGTCCATTTATCCTTGGCAGGAAATCGGAACAAAGGGCAGCCCGTTCGTATTAACTTTCGAACAAATTGGCATTAAGGGTGCAGCTGGAATTATTAACTTTGTTGTACTAACGGCAGCCCTTTCTTCTTGTAATAGTGGAATCTTTAGTACGGCAAGAATGTTGTTTGACCTAGCGAAGCATGGTGAGGCTCCGGAGAAATTTGGTAAGGTTACGAGGACTGGTGTTCCGGGTCTTGCAATTATTGCCTCAGCAGCAGTATTATTAATTGGAGTAGTTTTAAACTATGTTGTACCAGCAAAAGTATTTACGATGGTTACAAGTATTGCAACATTCTCTGCAATTTGGACTTGGGGGGTTATCCTTTTATCCCAGCTACGCCATCGTAAAGATATGAAATCTAACGAGGTTCAGCAGTTAAAGTATAAACTGCCTTTATATCCGCTATCTTCCTATCTTTCACTCGCATTTCTTGTTTTTGTTGTGGTGATTATGGCGATTAATCCTGATCAAAGAATAGCAGTAATCGTTGGACCAATCTTTATATTAGCTCTTACTGGATATTATTATTTTAAAGGTTTTCATAAAAGAAATTCTTCTTCGTCAAAATCAAAAAATCAAGCAAGTTAAATAAATTATGAAAATGGAGTCCGGCAATCGGACTCCATTTTTTCTTCTTCAAAAAGGAATGAATCCTTCCACAGATTTGTCACATACTAATTTTGATTATATAAAGGAGGGAATAGCGTGAAAAAATTTACTGCATTCGTTGCAACGGCAGCCCTTTCCATTTCGGTATTTAGTACCAATGCTAAAGCACAAAATGTTGCGGACCCTACCGTTGCCCTGCAAGCCCAAAATACGATGTCCGTCCTGTGGTTTCAAAAAGCCGGTGAAGCAAAAGCATTGTATTATCAAGGGTATAATGTTGGAAAAATGAGGTTAGCTGAAATCCTGAAGAAAAAGCCAAAGAAAAAGGCTTCAAAGCGAGCTGTTGTACTAGATATTGATGAAACCATTTTAGATAACAGCCCTTACCAGGCATGGAACGTTGTTTCGGGAAAAGCCTATCCATTAAATTGGAATGAGTGGATCAATAGTGCACAGGCTAAACCACTTCCAGGGGCGATCAATTTCCTGAAGTATGCAAATTCAAAGGGTGTAGAAATATACTACATATCAAACCGGACCGAAGCCCAAAAGGCTGCAACAATTAAAAATTTACAAAAGGTTGGTGCGCCTCAAGCTGATGCAGCACATGTATTGTTAAAGCAGCCTGGGGAAAAAGGGAAAGAGACGCGCCGCAAGCAAGTAGCGAAAACACATGATATTGTTTTATTATTTGGTGATAACTTGGGGGACTTTAGCGGTTTCGATGATTTATCGGTTCCTGAAAGACTCAAGGCAGTAGACAACCGTCGTAACGAATTTGGTAAGAAGTTGATTGTTTTCCCTAATCCAATGTACGGAGACTGGGAAGGAGCGATTTACAACTATGATTTCAGTAAATCAGATGTGGAGAAAGCGAAGCTAAGAAAAGAAGGACTTGTCCCATACCAGCCATAAATAAACCGCAGCCAACGATTAGTTGGCTGTATTATTTTGTGATTCCAGTTTTTTTCGTTGGACGTAATTTATTAATGAGAGTATAGTAGTTTCCATGAGTTTTAAATAACCTACTTGTTAAATGTTCAAGGAGGCCTTTCATGGATCGATTATTGCAATTAAATACGATTTTTATCAGTATTGTTATTGAAGCTATCCCATTTATAGTAGTTGGGGCTTTGGTTTCTGCACTGATTGAGGTTTTTGTTTCTGAGAATACAATTATTCGAATAATGCCTAAAAATCGATTTTTATCTGTTATAACTGCTAGTTTAATAGGTGTATTATTCCCTGGATGTGAATGTGGAATTGTCCCAATTGCAGCACGTTTGATAAAGAAAGGGGTAGCCCCTCATGCCGCTATATCCTTTATGCTCGCTGCACCTATTATTAACCCAATTGTTTTATTTGCCACATATATTGCCTTTGGTGACAGTTGGACAATGGTTTGGTATCGTTCAGGATTAGCTTTAGGTGTTTCCATTTTGGTTGGTATAGTTCTATCGTTTGCAATAAAAGGAAATCCATTAAAAGAGAATATTGAAGTGCATATACACGATCATTCTAACCAAAACGTCAAACAAAAGTTGATAAGTGTATTGACCCATACTATCGATGAATTTTTGAGTGTTGGTAAATTTCTTGTCATGGGTGCATTGATTGCAGCGTCTATGCAGGTTTATGTGCCTACAAAGATTTTGCTTACTTTAGGTGGTACAAGGGTGACAGCAACTCTTGTAATGATGGCTCTGGCGTTTATCTTATCGATTTGTTCAGAAGCAGATGCCTTTGTTGCTTCATCATTTAGGAACAGTTTTGCACAGGCTCAAAGCTCTATAGTGGCTTTTCTAGTATTTGGGGCAATGTTAGATATTAAGAATGTCTTGATGATGACTGGATATTTTCAAAAACGCCTAATTGTTATTTTAGTTTCATTAATTACAGTATTTGTATTCGTTGGTTCACTTCTTTTGTAAAGGAGGGTTAATAATGTTTCGGGTTGTCATTTTACTGCTTTTCACAAACCTTTTTTTTATGTTGCACTCAACGGGAAACATCTCAAAATATATAAACCAAAAATATTCTTTTCTTTCATATAGTATGATCTACGTTTTATTTTTCTTGACCATTGTGGAAGGTATTCGTTGGTATTTTGCAAGTAAGAAAAATGAGACAGAACATCAACATAATTGTGATTGTCATCATGAACATGACCATCATCACCATCATGGACACGGAGAGGGCACCGAGAAAAAGTCCACTAAGAAAAAATTCAAGAAAATCTTGGGGTACACTTTTGTATTAATACCTGCTATATCAGGGGTTGTTTTGCCCGTTGCAACTCTTGACTCCCAGCTAGTGGACGCAAAGGGATTTTCATTCCCTGCATTAGAGGACGGAAATGATAAATACGGGACCCACCAAGTTCTGAATCCTGATATGAGTAAATTCATGAATCAAGGCGACTTTCAAGATTTAGTTCACAAGGAGTCTAAATCCTATGTTGGAAAAAATAATATTGCTTTAACAGATAAAGACTTTTTAGTCGGATTAGAAGTTATTTATAATTTTCCTGGGACTTTTGCTGGAAAAACGATCACAATGAAAGGATTTTCCTATAATGGCCCTGGATTACAATTGAATCAACTTTTCTTACTGCGGTTTGGGATCATTCACTGTGTGGCAGATTCCGGAGCCTTCGGAATGATGATTCAATTCCCTAAAAACATGCACATTCCAAATGACCAATGGTATCAGGTAACAGGAACCATGGATACCGTTTTTTATCAACCGATGAAAATGAAAATTCCTGTATTAAAAGTGACGAGCTATAAAATCATTCCAAAACCAAATGATCCTTACGTTTACAGAAACAGTTTGAATTAGGAAGAATAGTTCTAGGCCCTTTTGGGGTCTTTTTTTGTATGATGAAAAAGGCCTTATTTATGTAAAACCTCACAGATACGGTTCACCGTATCCATCAAAATGAGGTTCTCTAGGATTTTAAGATAAAACTCACTCCCTATTAAATAAGATGTCTTGTCCATAATCGAGTAACCAGCAAAAGTAAAATAAGCGAAGATTTTTCGGTTAAATGCAGAATGGAGCTCGTTTCGGGGTAAATAAGGGAGGATTTTCCGATTATGCAAAGCAAAATCTCCCATTTTTGAATTTTTCGAGTCAATAGGCGGAATTTCTTCGTCTATATAAGCCTTTTTTAATAATAATTACCAAATAAGCGAAATTATTTCGTCTATTTATCCGCTCGGGTGCTTCTTTCCTTTACACAAAAGACCCCAACCATCAGGAAGGGGATTCATAGGTTTATCGTTTTGTCTTGGTTCTCTCTCAACTGCTTTATATCTTCTTTAGGTGGTAAGCCAAACATGCGCGAGTATTCACGGCTAAATTGTGAGGGACTTTCATAGCCAACCTGGAATGCAACATCTGCTGCATCCGCTGATTCGGATAATAACAGGCTCCGAGCTTCTTGTAGTCTCAGTTGTTTTTGGAATTGAATGGGGCTCATTGCTGTTACCTCTTTAAAGTGCCGATGTAGTGAAGAAACACTCATATTTGCTATTTCCGCTAATTCCTCAATCTTAAAAGACTTTTCATAGTTATTCATGATATGTTGAATCACGTCACTGATTTGATTTGTGGAACTTCCTTCTATTGCAATTTGTTTTAACATTCCTCCATGTTCTCCTTGTAGAACTCTATAGATGATTTCTTTCCTAATTAGAGGAGCAAGTACCTTGATATCTTTCGGAGTATCTAACAAACGAGCTAATCTTGTTACTGCGTCTAGCAAAGATGGTTCTATTTTGCTTACATACATACCTCGTTTAGCATTTTCTTTCTTTTCAACTCCCATTTGAAATTCACGTAACACCTCCAATATTTCACTCGGTGTGAATTCAAGTTTGAGAGCCAGATAAGGAACTTCAGAAGAGGCTTCCGCAACTTGTCCGGTAATTGGCAGATTAACTGATGCAACAAGGTAATCGGCAGGACCGTACCTGAAGCGCTCCTGTGAAAGCACTACCTCCTTCATCCCTTGAACGACAATGCATAGGGAAGGCTTGTGAACTCCGTAATTTGGTCCAGTTTCATTAGAGTAACGGGAGAAAAATAAAAACGGAATAACAGTCATTTGAGTACCATCCTGTCCCGTATGAATCTCTATGATTTTGGCGAGTTCAACTCTTTGTCTATATAATTGTTCAAACATAAAATCCTCCTTTGTTTTTCTTCATTCATTGGTCCCATTATAAGGCTAATTTACTTTTTGAGTAAATGGTTGTGAGAGGATTATGCAATCATTTGACAGGATTGTGATACCAGTCGTATTTTCATTTGTTGCATAATGAGGATGCAAGTTAATGCACATCTTTATTTTCAACCTTTAATAAAAAAGAAAGGAAGATAAAATATGCAAAAACGTATGTTAGGAAATAGCGGCTTAGAAGTTTCTGCTATACCTTACCGGAAAAATTGATAAAAATGTAACATTCGTTAGCTCCGATTTTCGCAGTATTGTTTCTCGCTTCAAACCGGAAAATATCGAAGCTAATCAGATATTGGTTGAACTGATAAAGAAGATTGCAGTGGGTAAAAATGCAACGCCAGCTCAAATCGCATTAGCATGGGTACTTGCTCAGAAGGCATGGATTGTTCCGATTCCCGGTACAAGGAAACTGGATCGTCTGGAAGAAAATCTTGGCGCTGCAGAAGTTGAGCTGACAGCAGAAGAACTACATGATTTGAACGACACACTATCAAAGATTGAAATTTGGGGAGAACGGTACCCGGCAGAATAGGCAAATAGAGTGGGTAAATAAAAGACACTCAAAATAAACAGGAGGAATTATTTATGCAAAAAGTTATTTTAAACAATGGTGTTGAAATGCCGATAATCGGTTTTGGTGTTTTTCAAATTCAAGATGATAAAGAATGTGAACAAGCGGTTTATGACGCGATTATGGCAGGCTATCGTTTGATTGACACAGCTGCTTCTTATCTTAATGAAAAAGCAGTCGGCAGAGCCATCAAGCGCAGTGGTGTACCGAGAGAGGAATTGTTTATAACAACCAAACTTTGGGTTCAGGATACTGGTTATGAGAAGACAAAGAAAGCATTTGAAAAATCGCTGGAAAGACTGCAATTGGATTATTTAGATTTGTATTTAATTCATCAGCCATTTGGCGATGTTTACGGTTCATGGCATGCGATGGAGGAATTGTACCGCGAAGGTAAGATTAGAGCAATTGGAGTTAGCAACTTCTATCCGGATCGTCTGACTGATTTCATTATTCATAATGAAGTTGTTCCTGCGGTAAACCAGGTTGAAACGCATCCTTTCAACCAACAAATAGAAAGTGCTAAATTGATGAAAGAGAACAAAGTTCAAATCGAGTCTTGGGGACCGTTTGCTGAAGGAAAAAATAACATGTTCCAAAACGAAATTCTAGTATCAATAGCCGAAAAGCTTAATAAATCCGTTGCCCAGGTGGTTTTACGTTGGTTAACACAACGAGGCGTGGTTGTGATTCCAAAGTCTGTTCGTAAAGAAAGAATCATCGAAAACTTCAATATCTTTGACTTTGAATTAAGCCAAGATGATATGGAGAAAATTGCTACCTTAGATACGAAACAAAGCTTGTTCTTTTCACATCAAGATCCTGAAATGGTGAAATGGATCGGGACGCGTAAGCTTGATATTTAATGCTTAATAGAGTGCTAATCAATATCTTTGATTGTCATTTTCTATTTAATAAACCGTTTCTAATATTACTTACAAAAAATTAAGTGAAGTTTGCGAAATTTTGAACTTAAAGTGACCATGAGCTTTATTCGAGGATGGATTAATGTCTTCCTTGTTGAAGCAACGGGCAGTAAGCGTATTTTATATACTCAGCACATTATAAAAGCTATCTTTCCCTTAATGAAAAGATAGCTTTTATCCTTATTTTACTTGCTGGAAAACATAATCATATCTTTCCTCATTTTTTTGTTTTCAGTATTACCCCAAATTTTAAGCTTCGTAAAGCATATTTTCTTATTCTTCCACAGGTTCTTTAGGTCCGTTAAGTTCTAATTGATAAAAAGCTAAGTCGAGCCATCTATTGAATTTAAAACCCGCCTTACTTATTGTACCTGAATGAACAAAGCCAAAGTTTTTATGCATGGTAATGCTTTTTTCATTCGCAGCATCAATTCCAGCAATTATAGTCATATACTCTCTTTCCCTGGCAACAGCGATTAATTCTTTCATTAAAGAAGTCCCAATGCCCTTTTTTCTGTATTCCTTATCAACATAAACAGAATGTTCAATTGAATATTTATAAGCGGGCCATGCTCTAAAAGGACCGAATGTCGCAAATCCAACCACTTTATTATCTTGTTCACATACTAATATTGGAAAACTTTCATCCATCTTTTGTTCAAACCAAATTTGTCTGCTTTCAAGCGTTTGGGGTTTATATGAGTAAACAGCAGTAGTATAAAGAATGGCATCATTATAGATATTTAAAATGTCCACCAAATCTTTTTGAGTTGCTTCCCTTATCATTTTTTTCTTCCTTTCAAAAATAAATTTTTCTTCCTATATCTGATTGTAGATTGTTCCATACAAAACGTAAAATTGAACTTTTTAACCGTTTGCTATAGGATAAAGTTATAGCAAACGATCCAAAAAAATCAGTTAAGGTAAGGTGAGTATATGTCACCCCAACAACTTCGATACATAGTGGAGATTGCCAAGCATAATTCTATTAGTCAAGCTGCTTCTGCACTTTTCGTAACACAGCCAAGTATTAGCAAAGCAGTGCGTGAACTCGAAACAGAGTTAGGGATTACTATTCTCGATAGAACGAATAAAGGCGTTGTCTTCACAAAAGAGGGCACAGAGTTATTATTTTACGCAAAAAAGCTTCTAGAACAAATGGAGACTGTTGTCCATCATTTTAACAAAGAGAAAATAATAAACTTAACTAAGTTTTCTATTTCATCTCAACATTATGGTTTCGCTGTAGAGGCTGTTGCAAATTTAATGGATTATTTTGCCGAGCGGAATTATGAGCTGGCGATTCGAGAGGGTAAGACGACTGATGTGATTGATGATGTTTATGCAAGCAGGAGTATTCTTGGAATCCTATCTCTGAACGATTTAAACAAGCATTTTTTTGAGCGTTATTTCACTTCAAAGTTACTAACGTTTACTCCCCTTGCTTCATTGACACAGCATGTCTTTCTACGAAAAGAGCACTCTCTGGCACATCTCAAAAGCATTACCTTGGAACAGTTAAGGGACTATCCTTTTCTGACCTATCAGCAGGACGATATGTTGCAACATTTTGCGGAAGAAGCCCTGAATGTAGACAATATCGGGAAACTAGTCTATCTCAAGGATAGAGGGGCAATGAATAATCTCTTATCAAATACAGATAGCTACAATTTGGGAACAGGCTGTATCGTGAATAATTACATGAACTCCAATATTATCTCTATTCCATTAGAAGGAGGCAATCTGATTCAAGTGGGCTTGGTGAAACGAAACGATGTGTTTTTGCCAGAAGAAGTTCTAGTGTATATTGATTTTTTAAAATTAACTTTGGAAAAATCTATGCCGAAGGAAATGTAAAGTAAGCGTAGGTTTGGCACTCTGAGGTTGTTAATACTTTCTTATAGGATAGGTTCAATTAAAGAGAGATAAATCGTTTTGTTTCATGCCGAAATAATGGTAAGCTTTTAGGGGTTAGGAAAATGTTTTAAAAAGGGAGATTAACATGAAAAAAATGATCATTGGATTAGCGGTATTGTTAGGGCTGCTCGCGGGCTGTTCGAATCAAAGTGGGTCTAATACCAATAACAGTAGCGAGCCACCGCAAGTGGTAGAGGTTGCTATCAAGTTTGTTCCGGAAAATATAACTACACATGAAAAAGCAAAAATAGAGGCGGTTGTCACACAAGGAAAAGATAAAGTATCAGATGCGGATGAAGTAAAATTTGAGATTTGGAAGTCAGGTCAGGACAAGCACGACATGCTGAAGGCGAAGAATGAAGGGAAAGGGATCTACTCGATAACGAAAACCTTCAAAGACGAGGGCCAATACTATGTTACTGCTCATGTTACGGCAAGAGATATGCATACCATGCCAAATCAAAAATTCACAGTTAAAAAATAAATTTCAAAAGGGCTGCCGGTAAATTGAAACCGGAGCCCTTTTTTATAATCAAGAAAATTAAATTAGTTCACTATTACTTTCTAAGATTTTTTAAAATATTGATGGCGAAGAGGATAATCCCTAATACCATTAGCGTACCCCCGGTTGCTACTGCAGGAGCCGCTGCTGCTGTGCCAGAAACCAAGAAGGCAAGACCAATCATCATAATCGGCAGGCTGATATTATGAAGCCAAAAGTGGACCTTTGCCAATGTCGTTTCTGCTGCAGCTGGAAAGGCAACATAAATAAGACCCGCCAATGCCATTGACATCCATCCGAGTAAATTAATGTGGACGTGAACAGGTGTGAAGTCAAACTTTTCCGTCATGGACATATACATTCCAATGCAAACCCCAATGACAAAATACACTACAGAGATTTTGATAAACTTAATCCCCATTCTTCATCCCCCTTTTTACTTGAAAATAATGACTACAGTAGTAAATATGACTTGGAAATTCGAAAAAGAACTGACAAATGTCATGGACAAAACTGATTTTTTTATAGGTAGAATATATCCCAAAATAAAAAAAGCTGCCTTTTGGTTCAAGGCAGCATTTCAAATTAAAAAAGCATTCTCAAGCTAACTAAAATAAGCCCAATTAAAAATCCGCAAACCGCTCCATTTACACGAATCCATTGCAGGTCTTTTCCTACATTCGTTTCAATCATGTTAATCAGCGTTTTATCATCTAATTTTTCGAGGTTTTCTTCGACCAATTTTCCAACTTTTGAATGATTTTTATCAACAAAGATGGAAATCTGTTTCTTAATCCAGTTTTCAGCCTGTGCGATTTTTGCTTCATTTGATTTAAAATCGTTTAATAAATGGGTTAAGAACGGTAAAAGGTACGTATTCAAGAAGGCAGGAACCTGAATAAAATCGATTGCCTTTTGCTTAAATTGTTGAAGAAAAGAAACAATCTTTTCTTCCGGTTCCCAATCCGTGACTAGTTTTTCCCTCAAGCTGTTTAGTTCAACGATCAAATTTTCATCACTCTTGATATTTTGTAGTTTATCGTTTAATGACATTAGGAGCGTGACTCGATTTTGATTATAAGGATCCCGAAAACTATCTACACCTTTTTGAATGAGGTTTTGAATGATATTACCCAACTTTTCTTCATTAACTAGATTACTAAATGACTTTAATGCAAATTGCATAAAACCATCGGCTTTAATATTTTCGATTGCCTCAACTGCCATTCTCCCCAAGCGGTCCTTAGTGGTATCTTTTCCGGCCCATTCATCTACTTCATTTAAAAGATAATCAAGAGCTTTTTCATCATAATTTCGTTTTGTTAATTCATCGATGATAACGGGAAGATAGACTCCCATATCCAAACGATTAATCAGCAGTTTAACTTCTCTTTCTACCAGAGGGGCTATTTTTTCGACCTTAACTTTTTCAATTAAGTAGTGAATCCCATTAATAATATTCTTTCGAGCTGAAGCTGTTTCTAGTTCCCTTTCAGCAATGCCTACTAGTTTTTCCATGAAAGGGATGACTGCAACTTTTTTACGAATGCTTTCTTTTGTCAGCCAGTCATTTTCAAGCATGGAGATAATTGCGGCAATAATTCTTTTCCTATTTTTCGGCAGTAAGGCTGTATGTGGAATCGGAATCCCTAATGGGTGCCGAAACAGGGCGGTAACAGCAAACCAGTCGGCAAGCCCGCCCACTAATCCCGCTTCGAAGCCGCCTTGGAGCAACATGCCCCAAATCGAAGATTGTAATGGAATGGTCGCCACAAAACCAACTGCCATTATAATAAGTGAAATGGTTGCTAGCCGCTGTGATTTTTTCTTACGTGTGAACATTTTCTAACTCCTTCATCTTTAACCTTATATATTCTTCTAAAGCTATTATCTCAAGAAAGCTGTAAAATGCAATTTTCAAACCTGAACAGGCCGAAAAAAACTCCTCTTCCCATTAAGAGGAGCTGCCTGATTCCGGTTTTACATGTGTAATTAAGCCGTCCAGTTTCGTGATGTAGAATTGTATGTCCGGAATTTCTTTCAGATAGTGGTGCTCAAGTAATTGATAATAATTAACCCGTCGCTCAGCGTCAAACTTTAGCATTGGATATTCTTTATGTTCCTTTACAAATTGATCAACAGCTTTTTGAACAAGGTCCATTACTGGTGGGATATGTTTTTCGCTTTCTTCGAATAAATCATAGGTTTCCTTTGACATATAAACATTTCTTGAAGGAGTACCTCCCAAAATAGGGGCGATGTGTTTATGATCGATACTGTGGTCATCCCGCACAAGTATGGTCCGGTAAACACCTTTCGGTAATTGATCAGAGAACGTTCTCACAGCATGACGGATTTCCTCAAGCGTTACATCAATAGATGGGAATTGGGTAATATCATCATCACTTAGAGTTTTCGCCTGTTTTTTGCCGGTTAAACTCCTAATAAATCGAATAAGCCCGATCAATATAAGGATTCCGACAATAAATATTAAAAATTTCATCTTATCACCCCTCTATAGTATATTATAGTTTAAAAATTGTTATAGCCTTCAAATGAATTTTTCAGTAAATTGGAGATAAGCGATTTTTTTTAAGGCAGGTGATTTCAAATGAAGATACTAGTGGTAGAAGATAACGAGAGTGTATGCACTATGATTGAGATGTTTTTTATGAAGGAAGGCTATCAAGGGGAATTTGTGAATAATGGTCTGGAAGGGTACGACCGTTTCCGCGCGGGCGATTGGGATTTACTCATTCTTGATTGGATGCTCCCGGGAATGGATGGGGTAAGTCTTTGCAAGAAAATTAGAGAGGTAAGCAATGTCCCAATCATCCTTTTAACGGCAAAGGATACGGAATCTGATCAGGTATTGGGATTGGAAATGGGGGCAGATGATTATGTTACTAAACCTTTTAGTCCGCTTACATTAATGGCAAGAATAAAAGCAGTCTCTAGAAGGTTCAAACAGGATATTAGCATCCATGAAAGCTTGTACCTAGAAACTGAGCATTTCAAAATAAGTAAGGAAACAAGAGAAGCATTCTTAAATGGCGAAAAAATTACAAGTCTAACACCGAAAGAATTTGATTTATTATTTTTCTTTATTCAAAATCCCCGCCAGGTTTTTTCGCGTGAACAATTATTAGATAAAGTCTGGGGCTACCAATATTATGGGGATGAACGTACGGTAGATGTTCATGTGAAACGATTAAGAAAGAAAATTGGCACAGAGGAACAGCCGTTTATTCACACCATTTGGGGTGTTGGCTATAAGTTTGATGAAAACACTAATTAGTTTACACAAAAGGTATCCGTGAGAATTCATGGATACCTTTTCGATAAGAAAGATTAATTCACAATCAAATTTTCCTGTTCGCTGTAGCTTACCTGCAGCTCTTCTAGACGGTCATCTACAGATAAAAGGGTCTTGGTATCCTCAAAAAACCAAACGTCATTTCCTTCGACAAAAAATGTAATTCCATTAACCTCTTTTGAATATCCCGCATTTGCCGGTATTTCAGCTGAAAAGGCAAGGCTATAGCCTTTATGCTTCTGACCAAAGCCGGCATATTGAGGAAACATCCGAATACTGAATGGTATGTTCATCTTAAATTCCTTTGTAAACCAAGCGGCAGCTTTTTCATCAATTGTTATGAACATATTTATGCACCAACCTTTTCTTAGTTTATAGATCTTTTTTTTTAACCTCTATTGAAAGAATATAATTTTTTTAAAATATTGCCTGTGATATTAGGCACGTACATTGTTTTACTGGATATTTTTAAAAAAATGTTCAAATTTTTGTTTTAAAAAGTTCAAATATGTGAAATAGAGCAACAACTCTGTTTTAATTAACTGTTTTAATTAAAATAAGATATCAATTTTTTTAATGGAGGTTTTGAATATGGATAAAGATTGGACGAAGGACCTTGAGCATGATGAATATGAGCAGGATATTGATCTGATTCTCAAAGATGCCTTACAGGCAGTGGAGGATACAAAGGATGGCTGTTTTGTTAATCTTGTTACGTCTGAAGCGTTTGGGAACCCTGTTGATTATTTGCAGCCTCTCTTAGAAAAGATGTACACCAATAAAGTGAAAATAAAATTTATTGACCAATGTGGATGCGGGGGATATGTACTTAGGGTATGGAAAATTTAAACTTGTTGATTGTTGCTGTTATTGTAACATATTAATAGTAAAAATGATGATAAAATGGGGTTACTTTAATAAAAGGGGTTTTTGACAATGGAACAAAAGCTTGAGAAATTAACGGAAAACATGAACGATATTAAAACATTAATCCATACATTTAATACAACATTAGAAAATATTGAACAGAGACTATCAAGATTAGAAAAGGTAGACAGCATAGAACATCGGGTAGCGGTAAACCAAATTGACCTTTCAGATATAAAGGACTCTCTTCAGCGCATTGAAGAGTTACAAGGTACAGTAATAGAAAAAGTGGAGAAAAAACACGAAAACACGGAAGAAATTCATTACATTAACCGCCGGCTGGATTCGCATCTGATTAAAATTGCGAAAGCTGAGGAAGAAATTATTATGTTAAAAGATAAATAAAGAAAAAAGATCAGATTGAAGTTAATCTGATCTTTTTCCTTTCTGTTTGGTGTATTCGGTTACATTTTTTTAAATAATGCTTTTACACCTAAATATAGGATTGCGAGAGCAAATACCAGCATAGCAAGAGCCCCAACGATATCAAAGAACGGTGTAAGGCCAGCTAAGAATGATACGGCTGGTAAATGAACCAACGCATAACCAGCTAAAATAGAAACTAAAAATAAAATTGCTAAATCCTTCATTTTCATCCCCTCCTTATGAATAGAATATGCTTGAGTTCAAAAAGGGGGACTAGTTGAATACACATAAACAAAAAAACAGACCATTTGAACTATGGTCTGTTTGGCAGGTTTTCTAAGATAGTACTTCAGATTTGGATAATGCGATTTTTTGAGCAGTCTGTGCGCCTTCACTCGCATTTTTCGTTACTTCAACATATTTAATATGATGTTCTTCCATATCAAGGATTTTAAAGGTATAGGATTCATGAAGGATGATGTCGCCCTCTTTTGCGTCGTAGTTTTCAGTGAGAATCCAGCCGCCAATGGTATCTACATCTTCATCCACGATTTCGACACCTAGCAAGTCATTTACCTCGCTGACCAACACCTTTGAATCTATAATATAATGATTCTCATTAATTTTACGGATCATCGGAATTTCGTCCATATCTGTTTCATCGCGAATTTCGCCAACAATTTCTTCGAGGATATCTTCAACGGTCACAAGTCCGGAGGTTCCACCGTATTCATCCATTAGAATGGCCATATGCATCCGGTCTTTTTGCATTTTTACAAGTAAATCATGAATAGGAATGGTCTCGATTACTCGAATGATCGGGCGAATAAAGTGTTCCAATGTTTGAGAGGCAGGTGTTTCATTTCCAATCAAATCTGTTGTCATTTCTTTAATATTCACAAGTCCAATAATATGGTCTTTATCCCCATCAATAATTGGATATCTGGTGAATTTTTCTTCCCGTAAGACCTGTAGAAACGTTTCTAATGTATCATCCTTGGACAAAGAAACAATTTCAGTCCTCGGAACCATAATTTCCTTTGCAATCCGATTATCAAATTCAAAAATTTTATTTACATACTTAAACTCAGATTGGTTAATTTCACCACTTTTGTAGCTTTCAGATAAGATAATTCGGAGCTCTTCCTCCGTGTGGGCAATCTCAGTTTCAGAGACAGGCTTTAAACCGAAAAGTCGAGCTGTAACTCGAGCCGATCCATTTAAGGCCCAAATGACAGGAAACATCACCTTATAAAATAAGATAAGCGGTCGTGATGTAACCAGCGTAATCATTTCAGCTTTTTGGATCGCTAATGTTTTCGGTGCAAGCTCTCCAATTACAACATGTAAAAAGGTAATAGCTGCAAATGCAATACCGATTGACAGTACATGGGTGACGCTTTCAGGAACATGCAATCCCAGGAATAATGGGCGCAGTATTCTTTCAATCGTTGATTCCCCAAGCCATCCTAAACCGAGGGCAGTAATGGTAATACCCAATTGGCATGCAGATAAATATTCATCAAGATTTGATATTACCTTTTTGGCTGAAATTGCCCTTGAATTACCTTCTTCTATCAACTGATCGATTCTTGTACTTCGAATTTTAACAATCGCAAACTCCGAAGCTACAAAAAAAGCTGTCAAAGCAATTAAAATGGCTATAATAACCAAGTTAAATATGTCCAAATAAGTTCCCTTAGCTCGTTTTTAGACGAGTAAGGAGTCACCTCCCAATTTTATACAAAAATTAATTTGTTACATTCAAAAGAGATTTTAATAATGTTGTTCTTAATAAACTAAGATGATTGGTTAATTTTTCTCTTTGTCCGTCATCCAATTTTTCCAAGAGCGGAAGAAGGTCAAATAAATCATTGTGAAGTTGTTTCATTTGCTGTGTGACAGACTTTACGTATTTCTCAACTTCTGAATCAATGATTTTCTCTTTCTTAATATCTAGCTTTCTTCTAATCTCGTCTAATGGATAATACAAACTCTTACATTCCTCGATAAACTGTAAATCCTGTAAGGAATCTTCGGTATATATACGGTAATTGGACTTAGAACGTTGAGCACTTAAAAGGCCAATCGACGTATAATAGTCAATTGTTCTTTTAGATACATTCGCTCTTTCAGCTAGTTCCCCGATACGATAGACAGCCCCATCATACCACCTCAATTATTTTTAAAATTAACAATAATTATAAATAAATTAAACCATACAGTCAAACGTTTCGGTTGCGAAACGGGTTGATATACTCATTTTATGGTAAAGTGTCGAATATATGAATAGTTTAATCAAAATATTCAAATAATTTTTGGCGCGATTACGCCTTCCTACTCAGAAGGCGCTTTTGTCTTCGTTACATCAATATAAAGGATATGATGACCCTCGATTTCATCTATTTTGAAAATGTATCCATCCTTTTCAATGGAATCTCCTTTATGTACATCAAACTTTTGGGTTAAAAACCAGCCGCCGATGGTATCAACATCCTCTTCTTCAAGCGTTGTCCCAAATAAATCATTTACTTCACTAATAAGTACCTTTCCATCTAAAATATAATGATCTTCGGCTTTTTTCTGGACCAAAGGAAGTTCATCGATATCGAATTCATCGCGAATCTCTCCAACAATTTCTTCAAGGATATCTTCAACCGTCACAATACCTGCTGTTCCTCCATATTCATCCGATAAAATCGCCATGTGGGATTGACTTTTTTGCAGTTTCACTAATAACTCTTGGATGGGAATGGTTTCAATCACATGAATAACAGGTTTTAAAAAGGTCTTTAAGGGTTCCTGTTCATTGCATTTTTGTTGGATGCAATCCACCAAAACCTCTTTAATATTCACAATCCCGTAGATATTGTCCTTATCTCCGTCAATTACGGGATAACGGGTATATTTTTCTTCCCTTACCGTCTCAATAATCTCTTTCATCGATGCATCCTTTGACAGTGCGATAATCTCTGTTCGCGGAACCATGATTTCTTTCGCAATTCGATTGTCAAATTCAAAAATTTTATTTACATACCGATATTCCGACTGATTAATTTCACCGCTTTCATAGCTCTGTGAAAGAATCATCCGTAGTTCCTCTTCTGAAAGTACCATGTCATTCTCAGATACAGGTTTTATCCCAAAGAGTCCGCTTACCAAACGTGCGGAACGATTTAGTATCCAAATAAAAGGATACATCAGTCGGTAAAACCAAATGAGAAGGGGAGCAAAAAGTAATATAATATCTTCAGATTTTTGAATGGCAATTGTTTTTGGTGCCAATTCACCAATCACTACATTAAAAAAAGTAATGATGAGAAAGGCGATAATAAAAGATATGACCTGTTTAAAGGAAAAAGGTAATTCAATCCGATCAAAAATGGGATCTAAAATTTTTCGAATGGTTGGCTCCCCCAGCCAGCCTAAGATTAGTGATGTGATGGTGATTCCAACTTGGGTTGCAGATAAATAACCATCCAAATTTGTAATCACCTTTTTAGCAAGTTCTGCTTCTTTTTTTCCCTCAGATATCAGTTGGTCGATTCTTGTAGTCCGAACATTAATCATGGCAAATTCCGAAGAAACAAAAAATGCTGTGAATGCAATGAGCATTGCTATAACCAATACATTTATCCAAACCATTGAACACCTTACATTGGTAAGGCAGCCACCTCACTTACAATTTACTCTGTGTATACATTATATCCTCTAATTACATTTTCTACTTGACAATGGTCAAGAAACCTTAACTATATTATTTCAAAAAAGGGTTTTAAGGGCAAATAAAAGAACAACTGCCTATTTAGACAGCTGTTTTTCAAAATTTATCCCGCCCATTCACGGGCAAGCTTACTATAAACAAAGAGATCATGGAAACGTCCATATAATTGCTCTCCATCTCTGATAATTCCTTCTTTTACAAATCCAAGCTTTTCAGGAATCGCGCGGCTTTTAGTGTTTTTTATGCCGCAGCGGATTTCAACCCGATTTAAACCTAATTGAAAAAAAGCATAATTTAAGATTGCACGGACTGTGCGAGTCATGATGCCATATCCTTCTGCGTTTTTAGATAAATAATATCCAATGCTTGTAAAACGATTATGCCAATCGATTTGCTGTAGACCAATAGAGCCAACCAGTTCACCTTTATAGAGAATTCCGGCATATAGGCCATTATTTTCAGCAAATTGCTGGAGCCAGATGGGGATGATCTGTTCGAATTGAATGGGAGATGTCATGCTGTCCACCCACGGCAGCCATTCCCTTAAATGTTCTCGGTTTTCTTCCACTAACTGATACAGCTTTAATGAATGATGAGGCTGAAATAATTGAAGCTCAATTTCATGATCTACTTTTAATGTAAACATGTCTTCTTCTCCTGATTTTTTAGTACATCATATGCAGGGAAGAAAAATTGGGATATAAAAAAATCCCAGTGCACAAACTGGGATTTAACACGCTTGTTCGTTTAATTTTCTACATTAATAGGCAAGGTAATGGAAAAGGTCGTTATGTCAGGTGAGGAATAACAAGCCAGGCTTCCTTTATGTTTCTCAATGATTTCTTTACAAACAAATAGACCAAGTCCTGTTCCAAGCGTTTTAGTGGTAAAGAAAGGTTCAAATATGGTCTTTTGCAGTTCAGCCGGTATCATGGGTCCGTTATTGGAGATGGTCACTTTAACAAACTGTTGATCTTCTACTGAACTACTGATGGAAATCGTTGGCTGAGAATGACGATGATGATTGAGGACATCAATCGCATTAAAGATAATATTGATGAAAACCTGCCTAATTTCGTCCGAATATCCAATAAGGGTTAAATCCTCTCGTAATCCATTTTTAATTTTGACTTTACTGTCGAGAATACTTGGATAAAGAAAATTTAAAACATCCTCAATTAATTTATTTAGCTTGAAATATTCCTTATCTTTCCCGATAATCTCCTTTTTCGATAAAAGTAGGAATTGGGAAATTCGGAAATTAAGCTGATCTAACTCGCTGGAGATAATATCTAAATAACGCATATTTGGAAAATCAGCCTTTAATAATTGAATAAACCCTTGAATGGATGTAAGCGGGTTTCGAAATTCGTGAATAAAGCTGGATGTCATTTGTCCAAGGAGGGTCAAACGGTCTTGGTGGGTGGAATCAATAAACCTTGTCTTTTCTTCGATAATTTGATTTTTTGCCTCTGAATAATGGGACGCGGCAAAAAATATAAACTTATCGAAGCAAAAATTGATCTTATTGATGGATTCCTGTAAATCCGGCCATTCCAAGCCTGTTTTTCCTAAATAACTATATAAAACAGATCGGCCAAGATTTACATTATAGACAAAATCTCCAATGTTGACATCTGCATTTACTCTTTCCTCAGAAACTTCAATGGCCAGCTTATGGATTTTTTCGATAAGCTCATCTTCAGTCAATTCGTTTATATTAATAATTACATTAAACAGTGCTTCCCCATTGGCACGAATTTTCATTTTATAGGGGTCCCCATTTGAAATAATAATTAACTTTTCCCATTCTTCTATCAAACAATCTTTATTTTTTACAAAAAAAGCGAGTAAATCTGACTTTACTTCAGATAACATGCTGAATTTTCCCCCTAAGGTCTTAATACCATTTAATTCGCTGATAAAGGGAGAAATTCCTTTTTGAAAAAGACTGAAAATTTTTTTCGAACTTTTGTCACATTTTTTTAATGCAGATGGGCTAATTTTAGTGATAAAATAATCTTATATATAAAGATAATCATTCTCAATTAACATATATAAGGGTGAATAAACATGTTTGGATTGTTAAAAGCAGGGGATAGAGGAAAAATTGTTGATGTATCACATGTTGGTCACCTTGTTCAAAGACGCTTGCTTGACTTAGGCATTACAGAAGGTTCTGAAGTTTGTGTCAAATGTGTAATGCCGTTCGGTGGACCTATAATGATTGAATCTTGCGGACAGTGTATTGGGATTCGCCGCAAGGAAGCCAATCAGATTGAGGTGGAAAAATTATAATGGAAATCGCTCTTATCGGTAACCCCAATACTGGGAAGACCTCATTGTTTAATAATCTAACAGGATCCTATGAGTATGTAGGGAACTGGAGCGGTGTAACGGTTGAAAAAAAAGTTGGGGTTTTTAAAAATAATATTGGCAGATTAATAGATTTACCTGGTGTTTATACTTTAAACCCTCTTTCAAAGGATGAAGGGGTTGTTACTTCTTTCTTTTTAAATGAAAATGTTGATCGTTTGCTTAATATTTTAGATGCCTCTCAGTTAGAAAGAAATTTACATTTAACGCTGCAACTGCTTGAATATGAAAAACCTGCATTAATTGGTTTAAACATGATTGATGTCGCAAGGAATCGCGGAATTCAAATTGATGTACACAAGCTTTCAGAAATTCTTGGCGTACCTGTTATACCTGTTGTAGCAAGAACTGGGAAAGGCTGCGACCGGCTGATTGAAGTAATTGGTACAGAATCGTTTCAATCGAAGCAAAAAGATCTGGTCTTTTACGGGAATGTAATCGAAAAAGCTATACATGAGCTGACTGCTGAAATTACAGGTAAAACAGAACATTCACCACGATGGGTTGCTTTGCAATGGTTGGAAGGAAATGAATATGTAAAAGCTTATATATCACAGCTGGTAAGTACTGAGAGACTGCAGGAGATTTTAACCAATGTGGAATCACAGCTCCTAAAAGATCAAGATGTAAAATCACTTCCAAACTATATTTATATTAAAAGAAAAGAAGTAATTGATAATATTATTTTAACTTCAGTAAATAAAAATGAGGCGCATGTTCCATTATCAGAAAAAATCGACCTGATTGTCACTAATCGTTTTTTTGGAATGCCAATCTTTTTACTGCTTATGTACTGCATGTTTATGTTGACGTTTGATTGGCTCGGTACACCTTTATCGGATGGGCTGGATGCCTTGATAACAGGACCGGTTACGGTCGGAATTGAAAAGGTATTAAACCTTATTCATGCATCCACTTTTATTCAGGATTTGATTTTGCAAGGGTTAGTGGCCGGTGTTGGCGGAGTTCTTGTGTTTGTTCCGCAAATTTTTATTCTATTTTTCTTTATATCCTTGTTAGAAGACTCCGGGTATATGGCGCGTGTTGCTCTAGTTATGGACAGGATTATGGAGTCTGTTGGATTAAACGGTAAAGCGTTTATCCCGATGATGATTGGATTTGGCTGCAATGTACCGGGAATCATGGCAGCAAGGACGATTGAAACACCACGGGAAAGACTTTTAACCATTTTGCTGACACCGTTAATGTCCTGCTCGGCTCGTTTACCTGTTTATGCTTTATTTGTCGGCGGCTTTTTTGTTGGGAATAAGGCATTGATTGTTCTTAGCCTCTATGTACTTGGAATTGTCGTGGCATTAATTTTAGCGAAATTGTTTTCTACTACCATATTAAAATCTGAAACATCGTTGTTTGTGATTGAGCTTCCGCCTTATCGACTTCCACAATTTCAATCCTTATGGAGGAGTACATGGGATAAAGGGAAGGGATTTGTTCGGAAAGCAGGGACCTTTATTTTTGGAGGATCTGTATTTATCTGGCTTTTATCGTATGCAGGGCCAAGCGGTTTAAAAGTTGATATGGACCATAGCTTTTTAGCAGCCATCGGGAATGTGATTGCTCCTATTTTACATCCAATTGGATTTGGAACATGGCAGGCAGCAGCCTCATTAATCACAGGATTCCTGGCAAAAGAAGCGATTATCTCAACGATGAATATTATCTATTTTGTTCCTGAGAATGCCACTTTACAAGGGCTGTTGGCCAATTATTTCACACCGCTTTCCGCTTACAGTTTTATGGTGTTCATCTTGTTGTATATCCCATGTTTAGCAACTGTAGCTACAATTTTTAAAGAAACAGGTTCAAAGAAATGGACCGCTTTTTCAATGGTTTATGCATTAACGATTGCTTATGTCTTAGCTTTAATCGTTTATCAAGGTGGAAAATTAATCGGGCTTGGATAAACTTTATAGGGGATGAAAAATATGATTGCGAGTATTGTCATTGGTGCAGCAATATTTGGATATGCATCTTTTACAGTAGTTAAATTCATTAACAAGTCTAAAAAGGGAAAATGCGCTGCATGTGAACTTCGTAAATCCTGCACGAGTGGATGCGGAATCCCGCCAGAAACAAAATAATCCTATTTAAAAACTGTTATCAAAAATGATAGCAGTTTTTTACTTTTAAAAGTAAGAAATCTTGTGTAAAATTACACTAGAATCCACCGAAGGAAGGGTTTCAAGTGACCAGGGAAGATATTATAAAATTAGTTTCTGAAAAACTCCGTTTGATCCGTACGGAAGCGGGTTATACTCAGGACAAAATGGCTGAAATAATTGGTGTGTCCAAGAAAACACTGGTACAAATTGAAAAAGGGAGAGTTCTAGCCAACTGGTCAACAGTAGTAGCCATCTGCGCACTATTTAGGGAAACTGAAACAGTTCAATTTTTATTCGGGAACGAACCGCTTGAGGTTCTTGAGACGGTTGCGCGAGAAGGAATTGATTACCGAAAAATGAAAACTTTAGGCGGCCGTATTTGGTGGCGGGTCGTTACAAAGAAAAATGAATTTATTCTGCAGCAAAATATTCTTAGTAAGCACTTTCGAATATTGGATTCAAAGAATTATCGAATCTTTAGCAGTTTTGATGAAAAGCTCTCAAGAAAACGTTTTAAGGAACTAACAAAAAACGATAAATAAGACAAATTTAAAGACGGGATCCCCCGTCTTTTTTAATTCAATGAGTAATTTTCTTACTATCTGGGTAAAAGAAACTGATGCCTATTTTGGTATTTTTTATATCAAGGAGCCCATAATGAAAATTCGAGATATTTGGAATAATTGGAAGAGATGGCATATGAGCCAGGTGACAGTTTTATCGGTTTCTACGATTGTCCTAGGTTTTTTTGGATTCTTACATTTTTATGCAAAGGATGTTGATATATCGGCACTGAAGGATGAACTTCCTCAACCAACTGTTTTTTATGATCAAAGTAACCAGGTAGCAAGTAAAATATCGGCCAATAAAAATGAAGGGATTTCAATTAAGCAAATTCCCGAATCGATGAAAAACGCAGTAGTGGCCATAGAGGACCATCGATTCTATCAGCATCATGGCGTTGATTTTATCGGTACTTCAAGAGCATTGGTCCGTGATGTAAAAGCGGGCGGGCTAGTAGAAGGCGGCAGTACCATCACCCAGCAATTAACAAAAAATACGTTGCTCACCTCACAAAAAACATTAAAGCGAAAAATAGAGGAAGTTTTCTTAGCGCTTAAGATTGAGAGAGAATACTCTAAACAGGAAATCCTTCAAATGTACTTAAACAAAATTTATTTTGGAGATGGAGCGTGGGGAATTAAACAGGCGGCGGCTAAATATTTTGCTAAGGATGTAAAGGATCTTACCATTAGCGAATCTGCCTTACTTGCGGGATTAATTCGAGCCCCTTCCGCATTAAACCCCTATGAACATATGGAAAAAGCAATAAAAAGACGAAATCTTGTTTTATATGAAATGAAAAAACAGGGATATCTTTCAAATCGACAATTTGTGCAAGCGAAAACAGAAAAGGTTGTTTTGAATGATAAGGGCAGCGATCCTTTCCGAGGAAAATATCCTTACTATGTGGATCAGGTTTTAGATGAAGCAATTAACCTTTATGGCCTTTCGCAGGATGAATTATTAACAGAAGGATATCGAATTTATACAGAACTTGACCCCTCTATGCAAATGGCAATGGAAAAAGCCTATCAAAATGATGCTTTATTTCCGAATGGTCATGATCCACTCTTGCAAAGCGGAGGAGTCCTTGTCGATCCTAAGACGGGTGGTGTCAGGGCTCTCGTTGGCGGAAGACGGGAGCATACACTTCGGGGCTATAACCGTGCAACCCAATTAAAGGCACAGCCCGGTTCTTCAATTAAGCCAATTGTGGTTTATACCCCGGCACTTGAAGAAGGCTGGAAGGTTACGGATATGTTGAAAGATGAGCCAATGAAGTTCGGTGAATATGAGCCAAATAATTATGATTTCCAATATGCCGGTGAGGTTCCGATGTATGATGCGGTTAAAGACTCTAAAAATGTCCCGGCCGTTTGGTTATTAAATGAGATCGGGATTGATAAGGGGATTGATTCGATTAAAAGGTTTGGGCTTCCACTAGAAAAAAATGACCGCAGTCTTGCCATCGCTCTCGGGGGATTGGAAAGAGGGGTTTCCCCAATGAATATGGCGGAAGCCTATACGACCTTTGCCAATTATGGATACCGGGAAAAAACACATGTCATTAAAAAAATCGTCAATGCGGATGGAAAAGTTGTTGGCCGATGGAAAGAAAAAAAGATAAGGGTGACAACCAAATCGGTCACAGACCAGATGACAACGATGCTTCTTGGTGTTGTGGAACAAGGTTCGGGCCGCGGTGCGCAAATACTGGGAAGGGAAGTTGCTGGTAAGACAGGTTCTACTCAAGTTCCGCTTGAAGGAATCTCGGGGGTCAAGGACCAATGGTTTGTTGGCTATACTCCGCAACTCGTGGGGGCCATTTGGGTGGGCTATGATAGAACAGATAAAAGCCACTATTTAACTACAACAAGCGGTACGGGTGCGGCGATTGTTTTCCGTGAAGTCATGAAAGACGCCCTAAAAAATTCACCTGCAGAAAGTTTTCATGTTCCGCATATCTCTACTTATATTGAAGAGAGAAAACGGGAAGAAAATAACTTTTTCCATCAGTTTAATAATGAGGTAAATAAGTGGGAAGAAAAATGGAATCAACAAAGGGAAAAGTGGAAAAAGAAATGGAATAACCACCATGGTAATGGCTGGGGCTATTAATAAAAGGTACGGTACAATCCGTACCTTTTATTTTTCTGGATGTATGATGAAAATATCCTGTTATGAAGGTGAATAAAAATAGAAGTATGATAGGGGTGATTAGGATGATGGTTGTAACATCGGATACCTTACCTGGTTGGGAAATAAAGGAATTATTAGGGTTGGTAAAGGGAAGTACCGTACAGTCCAAGCATATTGGAAAGGATTTAATGGCAGGATTAAAAACAATTGTTGGTGGCGAAATCAAAGAGTATACAGACATGTTAAATGAGGCAAGGCAAAAAGCGATTGAAAGAATGATTATAGAAGCAGAAGAAATGGGCGCAAATGCGATTATTGCGATGAGACTGGAAACCTGTTCTGTTATGCAGGGGGCCTCTGAAATTATTGCCTATGGAACCGCTGTCTGGGCTGAAACATTCTAAAAAATGGGAATTGACTTTGGAATAAACTGGTGATAATCTAACAGAGGAAGAAAAAAAAGGAAAAGGAGGGTTACAAAATGAACATGATTGGATTAAATCAAATGTCAGTAAAAATTGAATATTTTAATGTAACCTGTCCAAGTAGGATCACTAAATAATCCTTTCCTTTGATTGAATTTTTTACGAACAACACAGGTTACGTTTCTTTTCCGATGCGTAATGTGTGTTTTTTTGTCTCTTTTTTTAATCAGAGGCATACTGCACAACAGCGGTATGCCTCTTTTTATTTTTATTAAAAAGATAGGAGGAAATTGGAATGATTATATTTGGAGGAGTTAGACTTGCAGATGACAAAGGTGAGCTAGATGGTGGTTAGTTAAACAATAAAAGGAGGAATACATCAATGTTTTCGGTGTTAAAAAAATTAAGCTGGTTTTTTAAAGAAAACAGGAAAAGGTATACTATAGCAATCTTTCTATTAATTTTCGTCGGTATATTGGATGTACTCCCACCCAAATTAATTGGAATGGCGATAGATGATATTCATTTTGGTGAAATGAGTAAAAATAAAATTTTACAATACCTAGGAATTCTATTAGTGATTATGGTTTCATCCTATGGAATTACCTATGTTTGGCAGTATCAATTATTCGGCGGTGCCTTCCTGGTAGAAAGAAAACTACGATCCAAGTTTATGAGGCATCTTTTAAAAATGACTCCGGCATTTTATGAGAAAAATCGCACAGGAGACCTGATGGCCCGGGCAACGAATGACCTAAAGGCCATTTCCATAACAGCGGGTTTCGGGATTCTTACTTTGGTGGATTCCAGTGCCTGGATGCTGACCCTCCTCCTGACGATGGGCTTTTTCATCAGCTGGGAATTAACCTTGGCTGCAATTATTCCTCTACCAGTTATGGCAGTGCTGATGCAGATTTATGGAAAAAGGATACACACCCGTTTTATGGAAGCTCAGGATGCCTTTGGAGAGTTAAACGACCGCGTCCTTGAATCTGTTGCCGGAGTCCGGGTTATTCGTGCATATGTACAGGAAAAAGCTGATGCAGCAAGATTCCATCAATTAACCGAAGATGTTTTTTATAAAAATATTAAAGTAGCAAAGATTGATTCCTTATTCGACCCAACCATCAAGGTTTTAGTTGGGATCAGTTATTTAATAGGAATTGGGTATGGCACCTATTTAGTGTTCCATCAGGCCATTACATTGGGGGACCTTGTATCTTTTAATGTATATCTTGGAATGCTGATTTGGCCGATGTTCGCCATCGGAGAGTTAATTAATGTGATGCAAAGGGGAAATGCTTCACTTGACCGTGTAAATGAAACACTTTCTTATCGTGAAGAGGTAGGAAATCCTCTACAGCCAAAGGAGATTCTTTCAACCGACTCACTTCAATATAAGGAGGTAAACTTTCGTTATCCTTCTTCGAAATTTAATAACCTGCAAAATATCACTCTTCAATTGCTCCAAGGTCAAACCCTTGGAATTGTCGGAAAGACCGGCAGTGGCAAAACGACCTTTATTAAACAGCTTTTAAGGCAATACCCGCTCGGGACAGGTGATTTATTCATTTCCGGGACATCTATAGAAGAATTGAGCTTAGCTCAGGTTCGTAATTGGATTGGGTATGTGCCACAGGATCATATTCTATTTTCTAGAAGTGTAAAAGAGAATATTCTATTCGGAAATAAAGAGGCAAATGATTTGGATTTAGAGGAAGCGATTGAGCTTGCGGCTTTCCGAAAGGATTTGCAAATGCTGCCAGATGGGTTAAATACACTTGTTGGCGAAAAAGGGGTTGCTCTTTCAGGAGGGCAGAAGCAAAGAATTTCGATTGCCAGAGCCCTGATTAAAAAACCGGAAATCCTTATTCTGGACGATTCCTTATCAGCTGTGGATGCCAAGACGGAGAAAAAAATTATTGAGAATATCCGCAAAGTTAGGCAGGATAAAACCACGATTATTACAACCCACCGAATGTCAGCTGTCCAGCATGCGGATCATATCATTGTCCTTGCTGAAGGCAGCATCGTAGAAGAAGGGACACACGAACAACTCATGCAGCAAAACGGCTGGTATAAGGAACAATTCATTCGCCAGCAAGTTGAAAACAAAGCCGAAGAGGAGGTGTCAGCATGACTACAGGTAGAAGATTAATCCAATATGCGCTTGCGTATAAAAAAATCATTATTGCTGCCCTGTTGATGCTGACGATTTCTGTCGCGGCAGATTTGGCAGGTCCGTTTATTGCAAAGACGATTATTGATCAGCATATATTGGGGATCGAATCAAATTGGTATGAAACCACTAAAGGGAAAATGGCAGTAAATTATCACGAAAAATATTATAAACGGGAGAAGTATTTTTCGGCTGGTGAACAAAAAGGGAAACACGTCCGTATACTTCAAATCGGTTCAAAATTTGTATTTACCGAACAAAAGATTGATTTTGATGGAAAAAGAAGTTTTAAGAATGAACTCTTAACCATTAAAAAAGGGAATGAAAAAGCAGAATACAAGGCAGAAACGATTAAAGGCCGTGAATTACTTGCCTTTTATCAGCCCGAAATTCCGGGGATTTTTCAATTAATCCTTATTTATTTCGGATTATTGGTGGTATCGGCCCTTTTTCAATATGGTGAAAAACTTTTCTTGCAAAAGTCAGCCAACCGCATTATCCAAAAAATGCGTGAGGATGTGTATGGTCATATTCAGCGGCTGCCCATTCAATATTTTGATAACCTTCCAGCGGGAAAAGTGGTGGCCCGAATTACCAATGATACAGAAGCCATCCGTGAGCTATATGTAACGGTATTGGCAACCTTTTTTACAAGTGCTATTTATATTACAGGCATCTATATTGCCCTGTTTATCTTAAATGTAAAGCTTGCTGCAATTTGTCTGTTATTATTACCGATTCTATATGCCTGGATGTTGGTGTATCGGAAATATGCCTCGAAATATAATCGGGTTATTCGCTCAAGAAATAGTGATATTAATGCAATGGTTAATGAATCGATTCAGGGAATGAATATTATTCAAGCGTTTAACCGGGAAAACGATACGCAAGCTGATTTTGAAAAATTAAATCAGGAGCATTTTAAATTTCAAAACAAATTGTTAAGTTTAAATTCACTCACTTCCCATAATCTTGTGGGGATTTTACGAAATCTTGTGTTTGTCGCTTTTATTTGGTACTTTGGCGGCCAGTCACTGACACCTTCTACGGTCATCTCCCTTGGTATGCTATATGCGTTTGTTGACTATGTGAATCGGCTGTTCCAGCCTGTTCAAGGAATCGTGAACCAATTGGCGAATTTAGAGCAAGCATTGGTTGCAGGTGAACGCGTATTCAAGCTCATGGATGAGCCGGGGGAAAATGTCAGCGCAGAACGAATCCCAAGGTTCAAAGGAAACGTTAAGTTTGATCACATTTCCTTCGGTTATAAAGAAGGGGAATACGTCCTTAAGAATATTACTTTTGAAGCGAATCACGGAGAAACGGTAGCGCTCGTTGGCCATACGGGGTCAGGAAAGAGTTCGATTATGAATTTGCTGTTTCGTTTTTACGATTGCCAAAAGGGGAAAATCACCATAGATGGAAAGGATATTGAAAGTATTCCACGGCAAACGATTCGAAATCATATGGGGATTGTTCTGCAGGATCCGTATTTATTTACGGGAACGATTGCCTCAAATGTAAGTCTGGATGACCCGGGGATTTCGCGGGAAAAAGTGGAGAAAGCCTTAAAGGATGTAGGCGCTGAAATGGTGTTTAAGAATTTAGAAAAAGGCTATGATGAACCCGTCATTGAGAAGGGCAGTACGTTATCAAGTGGCCAGCGTCAGTTAATTTCCTTTGCCCGGGCACTTGTCTTTAATCCTGCAATTTTGATCTTAGATGAGGCAACATCCAGTATTGACACGGAGACGGAAGCAGTGATTCAAGAAGCGATGGACGTTCTGAAAAAGGGGAGGACCACTTTTATCATTGCCCACCGACTCTCAACGATCCGAAATGCGAATCAGATTCTTGTTTTAGATCGGGGAGAAATTGTCGAGCAGGGCTCTCATGATGATTTAATGGCTTTAAAAGGAAAATACTATCAAATGTACCAGCTCCAGCAGGGTGGAGAGGGGCTTGCTGGATAGGATTTAAAGGGGACCAAGTTGGTTCCCTTTTTTATGGTGTCAATTTAGTTAGGATTTCAATGAAATTTGTCGCCAATGGAGGTTGTAGGTGACAGTATGGATGGAAGTCGAAAGATATTGTCGGCTTTAAGGGGTATAGGCGACAGTTTGTATGGAAAGTCGAAAGATATTGTCGGCTATAAGGGGTATAGGCGACAGTTTGTATGGAAGTCGAAAGATATTGTCGGCTATAAGGGATAGGCGACAGTTTGTATGGAAAATCGATTAATTTTGTCGCCTATTGTGGTTTTAAGCGACAGTTTAGATGGGAAGTCAATAGATTTTGTCTCCTATAGGGAATATTAGCGACAGTTTGGTTAAAAAAACAGTAGGAAGTGTCGCCAATAGTGCCTTTAGGCGACACTTTTCATATAATCTTACCAGATCTTGTCTTCAAACGAAAAACTAATAAGTTAACCCAACTCGAAAGCCAACAAATTCATCACGAAACAATTGCTGATAGGCAAAATCACCTGTATCATAAACAGAAATTGACGACGAATTTTCCGGAAGAACATCTTTTTCATAGCGGTATTGCCCGATTCTTTCACCAAGCGGTAAATACGTTGGGCAGACAATCGTCCAATCAAGGCCTGATTCTTCCAAAATTAAATAAGCACGTAAATGTTCCTCAGCATCGCGGGTCGTTTTTCGTTTTGATTCCGTTGATTGAAAACGATAAAGCTGAGGTGATGAACGGACTTGTAGAATTCCGGCAGTACCAATCGTTACGATTCTTTTAATCCCTTCGCTCTTCATATTTTTTATAATCAGTGGCATGGAATCAGTAAGTGTAGTCATGCCATCCGTATTCAAGGCACTAACTACTACATCCGCCCCTTTGATCACCTGAGCAATTTTACTCTCTTCTAAAGCATTCCCCTCGATCATCGATAGCCGGGAATCCTTCTTTAAGGATAGTTTTTCTGGATTTCTTACAAGTGCTTGTACATCATGTTGGTCGGAAAGGGCGTTAGCTAAAATAATCGAACCCACTCTCCCTGTTGCTCCAAAAAGGCAAATGTTCACAAAAAGTTCACTTCCTAACGATAAAGTTGTTGATATTTATCACAGGATTACGCTGCTTCCTATGATAACTTAAAATTGTTTAAGTATATTTATAAGGAGGGACATGTGTATGTCTGAGTATTCTGTAGTGCTGACAATCGGAAGTTTTTTAATCCTATCCTATTATATTATATATACCATCGTGAAAGCATAAGGCTGCAGACAAATTGTCTGCAGTTTTTTAATTTAACACTAGCCCCCTCCAACACTTTTATAAATAAAATGGATAAGAATGGGAATATATATGTAGAGGAAAAAATAAGTGAGGTGGGTTTTTTGGAGAATTTTAGAATTGAAAAGGATACACTAGGAGAGGTTCATGTGCCTGCGGATAAGTTCTGGGGGGCACAAACACAGCGCAGTAAGGAAAATTTTAAAATTGGAATAGAAAAAATTCCATTAGAAATGGTTTATGCTTTAACCTACATAAAAAAAGCAGCCTCAATGGTAAATGGGCAACTTGGAAAGTTGAATGAAACAAAAATGGAGGCCATCAAGAGCGTATGTGATGACATCCTTAACGGGAAGTATGATGAGCATTTTCCTCTGGCAGTCTGGCAGACAGGAAGTGGGACTCAAACGAATATGAATGTAAATGAAGTGATTGCGAATCGTGCAAATGAAGAGCTCAATGGGGAGGGTAAAGCCGAGAAAATACATCCTAATGATGATGTAAACATGTCACAAAGTTCGAATGATACCTTCCCAACCGCGATGCATATTGCCGCTTATAAGAAATTAATTGAGCACTTAATCCCTTCGCTTCAAGATCTAAAAAACACACTAGAGGAAAAAGAGAATGCCTTTAAGCGATTGGTTAAAATTGGGAGGACTCATCTTCAGGATGCAACTCCATTAACATTAGGCCAGGAAATCAGCGGCTGGAGAGCTATGCTTGAAAAAAATGAGAAAATGATCATGGATGCCTGCCATTATTTACTTGACCTGGCGATTGGCGGTACAGCAGTAGGAACCGGTATCAACGCACATCCCGAGTTTGGAGCTGAAATGGCTGAAAAACTTTCAGAGCTGACGGGGCATCCCTTTCGCTCCTCGCAAAATAAATTTCAGGCTTTAACCAGTCATGATGAAATTGTTTTTGTTCACGGCTCTTTAAAAGCTCTTGCAGCCGATTTAATGAAAATAGCCAATGATGTAAGATGGCTTGCCAGCGGTCCAAGAAGCGGTATCGGTGAAATCACTATTCCTGCTAATGAGCCGGGAAGTTCGATTATGCCAGGGAAGGTAAATCCTACTCAAAGTGAAGCCTTAACAATGGTTGCTTGCCAGATTTTTGGGAATGATGCTGCTATCGGCTTTGCTGCAAGTCAGGGGAACTTTGAATTAAATGTGTTCAAACCAATGATTATCTTTGATTTAATTCAGTCGATCACATTACTTTCTGACGGTATGCGCTCCTTTAACGAAAACTGTGCAAAAGGAATAGAGGCAAATGTGGAGATAATCAGGCAGCATGTAGAAAATTCGTTAATGCTGGTCACAGCATTAAATCCGCATATCGGTTATGAAAAAGCTGCAGAAATAGCTAAACTGGCATTTAAAGAAAACACTACGCTCAAAGAAGCTGCTGAAAAAACAGGTTATGTTTCGCCAGATCAATTTGATGAATGGATTAAACCAGAAAAAATGGTCTAAAATGAAAGCCCCCTCTTCGAAAGAGGGGGCTTAGCCATATTATTTATTTTTTTTATTTACCAAATTACCTTTTGATTAACGGTTGAATGCGCCGCCGCCAAGTTGAGATTCAGCCATTGCAACAAGACGCTTTGTGATTTCTCCTCCAACAGATCCATTTGCACGAGAAGTAGTATCTGCTCCAAGATTTACGCCAAACTCTGATGCAATTTCATACTTCATTTGATCAAGTGCCTGTTGAACGCCTGGTACTAAAAGTTGATTAGAGTTGTTGTTACTTGCCATAGTTGAATAACACTCCTCTTAATAAATTTGGGGTCAGTATGGAATTGAACCATAATGGTTGAACCATTGCCTCCTCGGCCTAACCCATCGTTGAAATGTTTCTGTGTTTCTGTGTGTTTGTGTTTCTGTGTTGCTTTGTATTCTCTATTATGTTTAAAAAAGAGAAGCTTATGCGACTGATTGATTGGTAGTTTATTCCACCATTTTTGTTTTCCAAAACGAGCAAACTAATTTCATCTTATAACTTAAAGGGTGAGAGCTATGTCGGTGTGCCCAGTATGTAATGGATTACGGGAAGTATACTTACTATGCACGAATTGCGGAGTTCCTATGTTGGAAAGTGGAAGACTGATGGATTTTTATGATGACTACAGTCCTTATATGGAGATTGATTTAATGAAAATGGAAGATGGGTATCCGGAAACATATTCAGAGAATAAATGCCCTCATCTATATCGATGCCCATCCTGTTTAGCTGATACAGTTGTATTTATAAAAGAATAAGCCCGTATAAAACGGGCTTATTCCAAAGAAGAACCTATTTTTCATTGTTTGGGCGAATTCGGAATTCGTTGTCGACATCAAAGAAATGTGCTTTATTTAAATCAAATGCAAGTTCAATGGTATCTCCTGGTTTAACATCAGCGCGTGAATCCAGTCTGGCAACAAAATCCTGTTCGCCAATGGATGAATAAACCATTAATTCCGCACCAGTTAATTCAGCTACATCCACTTTTGCAGAAATTTTTGTACCGATAGAAGCTTCAATAAATACTGGCTCATCATGAATATCTTCCGGACGGACCCCTAGAATGATGGATTTTCCGACATAGCCTTGCTCGCGAAGGTATTTCATTTTACCTTCCGGAACGGCAATGGAGTTTTTGCCAATGACAAATTTTCCATCCTCAAGCTTCCCACTTAAGAAGTTCATGGCTGGAGAACCGATAAAACCGCCAACAAAAACATTTTCCGGTTTTTCATAAACTTCCTTTGGTGAACCAACTTGTTGGATAATACCGTCTTTCATGACGACAAGGCGAGTCGCCATTGTCATAGCCTCGGTTTGGTCATGGGTTACGTAAATCGTTGTGGTGTTAAGTCGACGATGAAGCTTTGCAATCTCTGCACGCATTTGAACACGAAGCTTAGCATCAAGGTTTGATAATGGCTCGTCCATTAAGAATACCTTTGCATCACGAACAATTGCACGACCTAATGCAACCCGTTGACGCTGACCACCGGAGAGTGCTTTTGGTTTACGAGTTAAATAAGGCTCCAAACCTAGGATTTTGGCTGCTTCTTTTACACGGCGGTCAATCTCATCCTTTGGAAACTTACGAAGTTTCAAACCAAACGCCATATTATCATAAACGGTCATATGCGGATATAATGCATAGTTTTGGAATACCATGGCAATATCACGATCTTTTGGAGCGACATCATTCACTCGCTTGCCATCAATGAAAAAATCTCCCTTTGAAATTTCTTCTAAACCAGCAATCATACGAAGCGTTGTTGATTTCCCACAGCCGGAAGGACCTACGAAAACGATAAACTCTTTATCATCAATATGAAGGTTAAAGTCTTCAACTGCAGTAACCTTATTATCATAAATTTTATAAATATGGTCTAATTTTAACTCAGCCATTTAACTGCCTCCCCTAATCGATTTATTCTAATCTCAGTTTACAGAGAAAGGGAAAAATTCGATATAGACAGGTTGCACAAAAAATGAAAACGCTTTATTGGGCAGTATGTTACTTTGGCTGATGTTCGAAGAGTAAACAGGCTAGAAAGACAGTAAAGGCACCGAAAAAATCCTTTAATTGAATCCCTGTTTTTTCGATAAATTTATCGATTCGATATTGAAGCGTGTTTCGATGAATATATAATTTTTTTGCGGTCAAGCTGGCATTTAAGTTATTTTCTAGAAAGGTTTTAATCGTTATATACATTTCAGGATCTTCATTAAACACTCCTGACAATTCTTGATGAATCATCTCCCGGAGTGTATTTGGCAGCTGAACGGTTAGAAAGGCTGGAAAAATACGTTGAAAGGTAAAAAAGCTGCTTTCTGTCAGATGATTTTGCCCGAATGTAAAGTATTCCTTTTCCCGCAAAAATTGCGATGAAAGGTCTTTCGTATATGGGGTGAATTTCCCAATATAAAAGAATGATTTTGCGTAAAAGTCACTTTCAAGGGTTTCGGACATCGTAAATAAATCTTTCTCCGGAAGGGACATTTGGTTCTTTTCTTCTACCAAAATGCCACTGTTACCAGTTTCCCAAATGATGATTACATCATCCGAAAAAAATCCCTTTAATGCAGATTCAATCTCGGTTTGGTCCAAGTCATTTCCTTTAAAGTGGAAATGGATAAATCGGATTTGGATATCATGATTAGAAGATGGAGGTTGTCCATTTGTAAATAAAAATTCATACCATCGTTTTGAAAGATCACTTGACGGGATAATAGGGAATTCAATCCATTCATAAAGAGTTTTTAGCAGCATGAATTCTTGATCCGTTATGCATCCTTTTGGAATACCAATCCATTCCTTTTCAAGCTGGTTATAGAAGACATGAAATAATTCTGATGGACGGTCAGGTTTTTTAGAAAATAAAACTGCTCCATCATACAAAGCTAATAATTTATTTAACATTGTTATTTTCCCCGTATCAAATTTTTGTCAGTTCCTTATTTCATTATAACAGTTTAAAGCTAAAAAAAGGCTGAACCGAAAAACGGCTCAGCCAAGATTATTCAACCTCATATGGGGGTTCTTCTTCTTTTAGGTCACGGGCTTCTTCAATATTGGTGGAATCATAACGAGCATGAACAGATCCGCCGGACATTCCCTCATTCATCATTCGGTCGATATCAAGAAAAACCTGGTCACGTCCTTCGTATTCCAAATCTTGCTGAGCTGCATTATCTTTTTCCTTTTTCAAGACTATCGCTCCCTTTCCATTTTCTCCTAATTAGTTTGTGGAAAGGTCTCATTTTCATACGTAAAAGAAAAGATTAGTGATCATAAACATGATAAAGCATAAGCTCGTGAACCTGACTAGTTAACCATTCAACCTCTTCTTGTAATGGGGGTACAACAGTCCATTCGATTTTTCCTGTTTGATTATAAATGCCCGTATATCTTTGTTTCTTATAGTAAAAGGAAAAACTCCAGCCGGGAATATTTTGATTTTTAAAGAGCGGCTTAAACTGAAAATGCATGAGCAAGGTAATCATCCCCTCAGGTAAGTTGTCCCTTTTAGCTTACCTTGTTCATGTGAGGAAGGAAATACTGAATTTATGGAAATATTAAAAAAGTTGAAAATTAGTGATTTGGTAAAACAAGCTGCAAAGCTTTTCAATTTTCCTAGTTTCTATTTCTGTTTCGTCAAAACTCATTGGTTTTGAATTGATTTCATAAAGATAATAATTCCCGGAATGGCTGACGCACGCATCAATGGAAAATTCGCCAAAAAACCCAAGCTCATCCGATAGAACTTTTCCAGCATGCTTGACGATTGTCTGAATAAATTCATCGTGTTCATTCGTTTGGAGGAGCTGATAAGGGAGAAGTTTCCCGCCTAGCGGAACATGGGTAGTGAGATCTTGATGATACGATTGGCGAATTCCAATCCCTGTAATTTGATAATCATTTTGCACTGCATGGACGAGAATTCGAAAATCAAAGCGATTCCCTTCAAATTGTGCGGAGTCAATCTCTTCTTGTGCCAAATAATGCTTTGAGGTTAAATCCTGCTCCCAGTGCTCCCAAAAGGCTTGAAAAGTGGGGAAGTTTTCATTTTTTTTTAGGCCCTGAAGGAAGATTTCATTATTTTCAATTAGTTTTAATCGGTAAATTCCTTTTCCTTTTGCTGATTGAGCAGGTTTTAAATAAATATTTCGATGTTTTTGAAGAAATAAAAACAGGTCTTTTTTTGGAAATGCTAAAATCGTTTCAGGCAAAAAATTTTGGAGAATCGGATGATTTTTAAAGAGGAAATAAAGTTCAGATTTGTCGATAAAGCATGGGTTGAAGAATGGGATGTTTTTTTCCTTCAGGATTTGGAAAACATGTTGACTCTGATCAGCCTGTTCAGCTTTTCGAAAAGGTATTCGATTATAGACAAGGTCAGGAAAGGGGACATTAATTTTAATCCAATTCTCCTGTGCGGGAAGGAATGTAAATCCTTCAATAGAATCATCGTGAACTCCTTCGGATGTAAAGATAAAGCTTATTCCAGCGTGTGAAATAAGCTTTTTTTGGAGTTCTATAAAGAGGGGCCCATTTCCGGTAATTGACCCATTTCTTTTTTTAGCTGTCATGATCCCAATAAGCGGCCCTAGATGATTATTTTTTATCCCCAACTCAAAGCTCAAATGATCTGAAGCGGCTTGTTTGAAGCAAATCGGCTGTTTCTCTCCGCCAAGTGTGACGGTCCCGTCTATCTCACTTTGATACCATTGTGTCGTAACTGGGTCAAAGTAAATTTTCATTTGAATAATTCCTCAGGATGTAAAATGGATTGTTCGGTAATAAAGATCGCAAATGCAAGGGTGAGTTTCCGGGTTAATAAGTCAAATTCCTCTAAATCGGGATGATTGAAGATTGATCTTCCTGGTTTTGAATTGGCTTCAAAAAGCCAAACGTCCCCATTCCGGTCAATTCCTAAATCGAAGCCAATTTCCCCAATAATACCTTCGATATTTTGTTCCAGGGCTTCACTTAACATTAGGGCTGCATGGGAGAGTTTTTCGGTATAGAGTGCACTTTCTTCCCCAAGGAAAATTTCCTCGAGTGTTTTAATATCCCCACCGCTCCTCTTATGGGTTGTTACACTGCCGAGGCCAGCAATTTTTGCAGCAATTGCTGTTACCTGCCATTTTCCTTCTTCATCCTTATTGGTGTGGACGCGAAAATCAACCGGCCGTTTCTCGTGACGAAGCAAATGAATTCCCTGTTGTACCAGCATTTTATCTAAACGTTGAGTGGCAAAAACATTAGGAAATAATTTTTCAAGACTTGAGAATTTCCGTAGTCGATTTACGAAGTCCTCATCCTGATAGCGGCAATAATACTCGCCCGTATGTTTATCGTAAATAATTTGATGGACACCCAACCCAAGACTCCCATTTTTTGGCTTGATATAAACGTGGCCATATTTGGCCAGCATCGTTTCAATTAAGGAAAAGGATGTAAACGGGATGGTTTCGGGTAAAAAGTTTGTTGCTAAACCATCCTGCTGGAGTCTTTCATACACATCAAGTTTATTGAAAAAACCCGGATTATACCAGGGAATTAGATAATCCTTTTGAAGCTTTTCTTTCACTTTAATTAATTTAGGGTTTCTTTCGCTCTTACGATTGGGAAGACGGTCATAAATGACATTAGGGAATGGAACATCAAAGTTCTGCCATGCATTTTTATGGTAAAAATACCCCTTAATGAGTCCCTGCTCCCAATCTATATGTTGTTCACCAAACACAAAAGGCAGGGCCCCTGAATTTTTAACCGATAGAAGCTTTGTAAATAGCTGTGTTCTCTCTCCCATTGGCTGTGCAGGAAAAGAGGTGAAGCCAGCGGTGAAAATCCCAATCAGTGGACCGATATGGAGAGTTTGCTTATCTAAAAAGACATGCATTGGAACAGCCAGGTCAGGTAAAGAGAGAGCTTCCTGTATGGCCTTACTAAGAACAATCCGATCACTCTTATCAGGATGCGGGAAAAAATGAACCTCGTTTGATTTGGAACCGAATGCGATTTTATTAATTGCTTCTCCCTTCAAGATGGAAGGGGGACAGAAAACAATCTGTTGGTTGTTTGGAGCAATTTCAATTCGATAGTGTTTTCTCATATAAGTTCTTCCTTTCTTGTAAATCAGACTGAGAAAGGTATTTTCCATAGAGAAGCGGCGCAAGGTCGAGAGTTTCTTTTAAGTCTTTCCGGGTCTGTAAGAGGACCTTTCTTCCGGGTTTTGAATTCATATCAAGAATCCATAGTGAACCGTTTTTCGCAAGTCCAATATCGACACCAATTTCAAATAAAGGTAAAAACTCTTTTTCAAGTAAGGGGGGAAGATGTGTAATAATATATTCCAACTCACTGCAAATAAAGTCTTTATTGTGGCCAGGTAAGGTAGAGAGCCATGTAGTAAAGTCAATGGCTGAACCGCCGGCACTTAAGTTTGATAGGATTCCGCCGGTTGTTCCGACTCGAACTCCTTTCCCGCGTTCAACCCATATCCCATTTTCGTCTTTTTGGATAAAAATGCGGATATCAAAGGGCTGAAAATCATCATTATATAGCTCTAAATATGGTTGATATAGGTATTTGTGCTGCTTCAAGAGGGTCTTTAACCAGGCCATTAATTTGGCATCATTTGGAAAAATACGTGAAATAATTTTTTTATTTTTTTCTGTTTTAACATGGAAGGTTTTATCATTCTTTTTAAGATAATAAATGCCATAGCCTTGTGAGCCATTAATTGGCTTTAAAATGATTTTCTTTGTTTTATTCAGTTCTTTTAACAATCCTGTAATATCATCTAACGGGTATGATTTTGGTAGATATGCGGATAAAATTGAACTGCGTAATGCTTCGTAAAGGTCTAATTTATTAGGCAGACCATATCCTAAGAAGGTAATATCATCCCTGCTCTTTAACCAGGATACAATAGGCAAACATTGCCTCGAATGCTCATCCTCCCCGTAAAAGCAGCGATCATATAATATGGCTGGGATTGGGAATTCACATTCTACCCAACGGTTTATCTCTGAATCGAATTTTTTTCCTTTTACTTGAAGGCTATGGGGATGGATGTGGGAAGGGATAAAGCGGAAACATTCTATACCGCAAGAGTGTGCTTGTGCTGCAATTCCATCAAGATAGGAAGTCTCACTATCTATATTCAATGTCATAATACCTAATGCAATCAAAGATTATTCCTCCTTTTTAAGCGGGGGCTCAAAGGTAAGTTTTGTGCAAAAACGGATAATTGCTTTTGCAGAAGGGCGAATTTTCTTGTTCCCATCCTCAAAGTTTTTCGACGGCTTGGAATTCACTTCAATAAGCCAAAGCTTTCCATCATTGTCCACTCCTATATCGATTCCTAGTTCACCTGTAATTCCAGGGGAATACTGGCTGATGGTTGTGGCTGTATCAATCGAAAGTTTTTTCATCTGCAAAATAATCTTAGCGGCCTTTTCCTTTTCATTTCCGTTACTTAAGGCCTGAAGTGGCTTCATAATTCTTCCGCCTTTGGCAATATTGGATACAAACTCTTCTTCATGAGAAATTCGTGCTACAAGGGACGTAACAGACCAATTATTCTCGATATTTTTATGGCATAAGGCTCTAAAGTCCATGGGACAGGATTCTCTCATCATAAGATGAATTCCTTGTTGGATAATATAAATTCTATTATCTTGAATCATTTTTATTTGTTTATAAATATTTTCGATGGAGTCATTAGCTAAAATTTTATTGGACACTGCCTTTATAGAAGTTTTCAAACTATATCCGTTTTCATCGTGTGTTAATCTGAAAATATTTTTTCCTTGACTCCCATGGATGGGCTTGATAAAGACCATATCATATTTTTGTACGAATTCTTCAAGATTTTCCTTCGTGAAGATTTGTGTCTCCGGGATATAGGAATGCAGGGAATTTTTCTGGATTAATTGCTCATATACATCCCATTTGGAAAGAAATCGGTCGTTAAAGATGGGGATCTTTAATTGGTCAAGTTTTTCACGAAAACGTCCAAATTGGCTTGATTTTTCTCGCTTGCGTGAGTGAATTCGATTGTAGACCACATCTGGTAAGGGAAGCTTGTTTCGAACCCATTTTCCTTCTTCTAGGTAATAACCTTGATTCGAGAATTCATCATCGGAAAAAACATAAAAAAATCCGCCCACTTCCGAAATACCATGATGAAGCTCCTCACAAAATGTATGGATTGAACGAAAATTAGGTTCTTCCTGGTTTTTAAAATTAAAATCGGTTAAAAGCCCAATAATCGGTCCAAGAAACAAAGTGTGAGTATCTACATCAAATTTTGCTTGGAAGTTATAATGTTTTACTGGTAGGCAAAAATCTTCTATGAAAACTTCCGAAAGAGATATTTCATTTACCGCCATTTCGGTCGTTTGAATTTTTGTCTTAATGGTTTGTTTCCCTAATGATAAATTTAATTCCCGCTCTCTTTGTAAATGTAATTTTTTAAATAATTGATTCGACAAATAGATATGATTGTCGTCCTCGCAGGCGGGTTTCCTGGGGGTAATGGTGATTTTGGTTAGGATTAGGGACATGATCACTCCTCATTTACTGAAGAATCGGTTAAAGTAAAACTTCACGGGGGAAATAGGCATTAGCTGATATAGTATCCTATGTAAATACAATCCAAATTGTGATTTTACTAAGAAAGGACATAGGAGTTAGTGACATTCTCGCTTTACCCGTCATAATTTGGTATAGTTGAATGTAATTGTTGAATGGTAAAGGAGTGGAAAAAAGTGGCTGTTAATTTATATGATGCAGCATATGCATTAGAAACATCCATTCGTCAAAGTGATGAATTTGTACAATTAAAACAAATGTATAAAGAAGTAAATGCTGACCCGGCAGCGAAACAAATGTTTAATCAATTTCGGGAGATTCAAATGAATCTTCAGCAAAAGCAAATGATGGGACAAAATATTTCTGAAGCTGAGGTACAACAGGCCCAAGCAACGGTAGCTCATGTACAGCAAAATGAAAAAATCGCACGTCTCATGCAGGCTGAACAAAGAATGAGTATGATTATCGGGGAATTAAACCAATTAATTATGAAACCGTTAGAAGAACTCTACGGCAAAATGTAGTGGAAGAAAAGAGCTTTTGGATGAGAAATCCAAAAGCTTTTTTATTTTGAATATCTGCCTTGTTCTATAAATTGGTAAAAAAACATAAATGTGATATAAGGGTAATTTCACCAAAGAACAGGGGGCAACATAATGATTTATCGCTTGCTTGCATTAAATATTGATGGCACACTTCTTCAATCAAATGGGAAGATTCAAAAATCAACAAAGGAAGCCATTGAATATGTCGGGCAAAAAGGGATCTATGTAACACTTGTGACCTCAAGAAGCTTTCCCTCGGCACGTAAAGTTGCTAGGGCTTTAAAAATAAAAACACCATTAATTACCCATCAAGGCGCCTTTATATCTAGTGTACTAGATAAGCCTATTTACGTGAAAAGAATCACCGAAGACATTACCTATGACACTGTACGTTTGCTAGAAACGGTCCCATGTCAGATTCGGCTTGTCCATGAACAATTTTCATTAGCCAATAAATTAAAGCTGCACAATAATTTATTAGCAAAAACAGTTTTTACTTCTGGTGATCCTGTTTTCTATTCTCAGCAATTTGTGCCGTCATTAAGCGAATATTTGCATGATCAACCAGTAACACCGCCAAAAATTGAAGTTTATTTTGAAACCGAAACTGACTTGAAAGATGCAAAAATAGCACTGGAGAAAATGTACACAGAAATTGATATGATTGAACTGGATTCCCTTCGTTTAGATATCGTTCCTGCAGGAGTTTCGAAATTAAGTGGATTGACTTATCTTGGTCAACAACTAGGGATTAGTAAAAAAGAAATGGTTGTGATCGGCGAAGGAATGGATGATATTCCACTCATTGAAGAAGTGGGTCTCGGAGTAGCAATGTGGAATGCAAGCTACGAAGTAAAGAGAGCTGCGGACTGGGTAACACGTTCTCAAAATGAGAATGGGGTAGCCTACATGGTCAAAGAGCATTTCAGAAAGCAGCAGCCAATTGAATTTTTAAGGAAAATGAATATTATCAAAAAATAATTTTTGAAGGTACCAAGGTTATAACTTTGGTATCTTTCTGTGCAATGATTTCCATTATATTGACCTTGAATTAGTGATTTTGTACACTTAAGGAAGTTTAATTTGAGGTGATTGTTTTTGAAAATATCTATTATTGGGTTAGAGGATACAAGATTTGATCGGCCGCTTCAGTTGATTGCCAATTTGTTTTTTGAAGAATCATTAATTCTAAAACAATATGATGAACAAGCAGATATAAGCATAAAGTTTTCGATGCAAATAAACGAATTTGTGACAGTCTCGGCTGAATTAATCAGCCTTTCCGGAAAAAAAGTGACGGCAGAATACGCAAAAGAACTGCTACTGGGTGTTTCAGATAAAGAAACCTTTAAACAAATAAAAAATGCTGTTGCCCATGTATATTTAACAGTGCTGCAGGATTTTACCGGAATGATTCAAAAATGGGGAATCTTGACCGGTGTCAGGCCAACAAAACTGCTCCATCGTAAAGTTCAAGAGGGGATCCCAAAGGAGCTTGCCCATCAGCAGTTAAAGGATGATTATCTGATTACCGATGAAAAGATAAACTTAATGCAGCAGATTGTTGATAGGCAGCTGTCAGTCGTACCAGATTTATATACTCTGCAAAAGGAAGTCAGTATTTATATTGGGATACCGTTTTGTCCGACAAAATGTGCTTACTGTACCTTCCCAGCCTATGCCATCAATGGTCGCCAGGGTTCAGTAGATTCCTTCCTGGGTGGGCTTCATTATGAAATGAAAAAAATCGGCCAATGGCTAAAGGATAAAGGAATTCGAATTACAACCGTATATTATGGCGGAGGGACGCCTACGAGTATTACAGCAGAAGAAATGGACATGCTTTATGAAGAAATGCATGATTCATTCCCTGATATTGAAAAAATTCGTGAGATCACGGTCGAAGCGGGACGCCCTGATACGATAACGTTGGAGAAGTTAGAGGTATTGAAAAAGTGGAAGATTGACAGAATTAGCATTAATCCTCAGTCATACACGCAGGAAACCTTAAAAGCAATTGGCCGGCACCACACTGTAACAGAAACCATTGATAAATTTCATTTAGCGCGTGAAATGGGGATGAATAATATTAACATGGATTTGATTATTGGACTACCTGGAGAGGGGCTCCCGGAATTTACCCATTCACTCGCTGAAACAGAAAAATTGATGCCGGAATCTTTAACGGTTCATACTCTATCTTTTAAACGTGCTTCTGAAATGACTCAGAATCGGGAAAAATACAAGGTTGCCGAACGCGCTGAAGTCGAGAAAATGATGGAGCTTGCGCAAGTTTGGACAGAGGATCATGGCTATGTCCCGTATTATTTATACCGTCAGAAGAATATTCTCGGCAATCTCGAAAACGTAGGATATTCATTCCCTAATCAGGAAAGCATCTACAATATTATGATCATGGAGGAGCAGCAGACGATTATCGGGCTTGGCTGCGGTGCTGCTAGTAAATTTGTGGATCCTGTTACAGGGAAAATCACTCACTTTGCTAATCCAAAAGATCCGAAGACCTATAATGACAGTTTTGAAGCCTATACAGAAGATAAGATTAAAATCTTAAATGAGATATTCACGGAAAAAGGGTCCCCTGCATAAAACTTGCAAGGGCCTTTTTCTTTTAAAAGATGCAATATTTTATACTTTATTTTTAAAATCAAAAAATAATCCACAAAATCGAAGATAAATCCAGAAAATAATCAAAAGGATAGAATAATATGGAAGGCAGTATTCGGAATTTTTATTGTTTTTGAAAAACAATCCTCTATATAACCTTACTAATCGTAGATAAAATAAATATAAAGAAATTGTGATTAGGTTAAAGCTTTAAATCATTTCCAAAAACGGAGTTGAAAACGCTCCCATTTAAACTGAATCTTAGTAAGGGGGTAGGCTTAAAATTCTGGTTTCTTTTTTTCAATAACCATAACGTGATTAGGAGGGGTAGCAAATGAATATTGAAAAACGTACGATAGAATTTATTCCTGAATCAGAAAGACATGGCAGTGTCCGTAATTTATTTACCATTTGGTTCAGTGCGAATATGCAGGTAACAACTCTAGTTACCGGAGCCCTTGCGATTGAATTCGGATTAAGCATTTTTTGGGGACTTATTGCAGTTATTTTGGGAAACCTGCTTGGGGCGATTTTTATGGCTTCCCATTCTGTACAAGGGCCAAAACTTGGAATTCCTCAAATGATTCAAAGTCGTGCCCAATTCGGGGTAGTTGGTGCTGTTATTCCACTTTTTGTAGTTATTCTGATGTATATTGGCTTTTTTGCCAGCAGCGGTGTGCTCGGTGCCCAAGCAATCAGCAGTGCATTTTCCATCCCTGTTAACTGGGGCATTGTGTTAGTGAGCATAATCTCACTTGTTATTACTCTTATTGGTTATGATTTAATCCATAAGTTGGAGAAATATTTTGCAATCATTTTTGCTATTGTTTTTATTTTTGTTACTGTTGAGGCTTTTCGACTTGAAATGCCGGCACATATATGGGCACCAGGTCATTTTTCAGGAGGTACATTCTTATTAATGGTTAGTATTGCAGCAACATGGCAATTAACCTATGCACCGTATGTAGCTGATTATTCAAGATATCTACCAAGTAATACCCCTTCATCCAAAACATTTGGTTATACCTATGCCGGTACTGTAATCGGAACAGTGTGGATGATGTCGTTAGGAGTTATTCTTACAGCACTTATTCCAAAATTTCTAGACAATTCTAGCTTAGGGCTTGCAAAACTTGTCGGACCGCAATTAGCTGTTATTATGTACGTGGTGATTGTGCTGGGGGTTTTAGCAGTCAATGTGCTTAACCTTTACGGAGCATTCATGTCAATTACGACAACATTGGAGGCATTTACAAAATTAAAAGCAACTACTAATGTCCGTTTTTGGCTAGTTTTTGCTACAGCCATTATTGGAACAGTATTAGCTATATGGGGAAATGGAAACTTTTTATCGAATTTTGAGAATTTTATCCTTTTACTTTCTTATTTTATGGTTCCATGGACGGCCATTAACTTAATCGATTATTACCTTTTACGACGCGGTGAATACAATGTTTGGGATGTTTTTGATGTAAATGGGCAGTATGGGAAATTTAATTGGATTGCCATTATCGCATATTTGATTTCATTCATTCTAGAAGTTCCATTCGTTAATACATCCATGTATGTTGGTCCAGTTTCCAAAGCATTGGATGGAACTGATATTGCCTGGATTGTGGGTCTAGCCGTTCCGTTGGTTCTTTATTATTATCCAATGAGAAAAAAAATTAATTTAAGCAATCCTATCATAACTAACAATCAAAAAGAAATGTAAGACGTAGTACCAAACTACATTAATTGGAAGGCTGACCTTTGGGGGGGGCCTTTTTCTAGTTTTGTTCCAAAAAGTGGATACATACAAAGCTCCTTGTGAAATTCACTTTGCAGAGTATAATTTCTTTTATAGATGGTATATGTATGAACATATCGATTATAAACTTTGATGTGGAAGGTTGATTAAATGCGTTTGTTAATAGCTGATAGAGATTCAACGGAACGGAATGGTATTGAATGGCTAGTCAAATCCTATTCAATGAGAATTTCGGATATCCATCAAAGTTCGGATATGGTGTCATTATTAAAAGAGTTGGAGGAGTTTAAACCGGATTTACTCCTTGTAGAACTGGAGATGATCCCTTCTACAGGTTGGGAAATCTTTTTGCATAAAATTGAAAAATTTGATGGGGCGATCATCGCCATAACTACAGAAGCAGTTTTTGAAAGGGCATGGCAAGCAATACAAATTCAATCATCGGGTTTGCTTTTAAAGCCATTATCACCTGAACGAGTTAGACTAGTGATTTCTAAGGTCATAAACAATAAGAAAAATAAAAAAATATCAGAACTAGATATATGGACAGATAAAGAAATTTTGCCAAGATATTATAATTCCTTATTTTTCGAGGTAGGTGATTTTAGAGCTAATCTTATTGGTATTTTGGTTTTGCAACCGGAAGACAAAAGTGAAATAAGAGAGCTTTCAGAATGGCTGCAGGATTCTATCTCCTCTCACCATAGGTACGTTTTGCCTTTACGAGATCATATTGTTTGTCTTCTCCCCGATTATACTGGTGAAATGGTCTACGATGAAGGAAAACGAATATTTAGGGAAGCCATTAGAAGAAACAGTAGTAAATTATTTATAGTCGTTTCTTCGATTAATTTTTCTTCAATAACGATACACGCCAGTTATGAAAAAGCATTGCAGTCTTTAAAAACAATATTCTTTGTAGGGTATCAACAAATTGTAAAAGTTAAAAATACTCCTGTGTATCTTGATATCGATCCTTTTTTAACATCAAACGAGCAACGGGAATGGATGGAAATGCTTGAAAAAGGAGACAAGCTAGGGATTAAACGTTGGTTGTACGGAAAGTTTACCGAATTTCCAGATGGATATCCTGATCCGGAATTGCTGCGTATTCGATTGACCAGTATACTTGCACAATTACGGCGCTTCATGAAAACATATCAGCTGGAAAAGAAACATCAGATGGAAATTCACTATCAGCAGATTTTTCAAACTATATTACATGAACCGGTTTTATTTAGAATTGTCCAGGAATTGCTTCTTTTTACTTATGATATTTTTCAGCAAGTACAGAACCAAAGAGGGAATGCATCAGGTGATTTTATAGAAAGAGGTCTACGCTTTATTGATGAAAATTATTGTCGTTCTGATTTGAGCCTGGAGGAAGTAGCCAACTTTGTCCAAAGGAGCCCAAGTTATTTTAGCCATATTTTATCCGAGAGAAGACAACAAACTTTTCGCCAATATTTGGCGGAAGTTCGTATTAAAAAGGCGAAAAATTTATTATCAACTACATCGTTGACTGTTCGTGAAATTGCCTTTGCAATTGGGTACGATGATCCGAACTATTTTAGTCGGTTATTTAAAGAGAATACGGGTTGTTCCCCGAGATTATGGAAAACGAAAAAATAAAAAGAATAAAGATAATCAGGTAAGAGGAAAATTCCATATATTATGAAAATTTATTTTTATTCTGTTCATTTTCCGATATAATCGTATTGAGAAAACAATGGGGGGCGCTTTTAGGTTGTCGAATCATTTTGTAACTGAAAAAGTAAATGTAATTGTCAATGGCCGGGTAGCAACTGTCGAGTTAAATAGACCGGAAACATTAAATGCAATGGATATCGATTTAATTAAGTGCTTAGTCTTTAAATTAAAAGAAATCAGTGACTCTGATGACATTGATATTGTCGTGTTAACTGGGAAAGGCAGAGCCTTTTCGGCAGGCGGGGATATTAAAATGATGCAATCGAATATCTATGAGAATGAATTTTTCTCTTTCATGGATTCAATTAGCGAACTAATTGTAACCTTGTACAGTATGCCAAAACTAACCATTAGTGCGGTCTCCGGAGCAGCAGCAGGCTTAGGATTTAGTTTGGCATTAGCCACAGACCATATTATTGCAGACCAGTCTAGCAAATTAGCGATGAATTTCATCGGAATTGGCTTAATCCCTGATGGTGGAGCTCATTTCTTTTTAGAGAAAAGGGTAGGAGAAGTAAAGGCTAAGCAGATTATTTGGGATGGTAAAATTATGAAACCGGACGAGGCCTTAGCACTCGGCTTAATTCAAGAGGTAGCAGAAGGTAATATCGACAATACATTGGAAGCGAGAATTTCAGATTGGTTAAGCCGCCCTGTACAGGCGATGATTAAAACGAAAAAGATTTTAGCTGAAAAAAACCGCCCACAGTTGCTTAAAATTTTAGAATTAGAGAAATATGGGCAAATAAAAATGCGGCAAACACACGACCATCAAGAAGGTATTCAAGCATTTATCGAAAAAAGACAACCAAACTTTATCGGAAAATAATGTAAAAAAGAAGCCTTTGGGCTTCTTTTTTGTTATGATTTAAGAATGAAATAGTAAGAGTTTACCGCTTGGAGAGATGACACGATGGGTTTTTTCCAGTAAGTTTTTTTCTGATAATAGTTTAGCACCTAATTCTTTTGCTGCATCATCATGGTCCGCTTGGAAGGCTTCATCTAAAATCTTTTCCCCATTTGGTTCAAATGCAGTTAGTTTATACGTTTTCATCCTGAAATCCCCCTATTTAATAGATTGCTACTATTATTTTTGCATAATTCTTGAAATTTAGCAAAATAAAAAAAGAAACTATTCCACCGTTTTTTTCGTACTAATGATAAAGGAGTGATGGAAAATTGGTACTTCAGCTTAAAAATGTGTCAAAGCGGTTTGGGCGGTTTACTGCAGTAAATGATTTATCGCTAATGATACCGGAAAAAGAGATGTTTGGTTTTTTAGGGGCTAATGGTGCAGGCAAAACAACCACTTTCCGAATGATATTAGGATTGCTTGAACCAACTGATGGGAAGATAACCTGGGATGGTAAAGCGATTGATTATTCAACAAGCCACTTGGTCGGCTACCTTCCGGAAGAAAGAGGCTTGTATCCAAAACTAAAGGTTCGAGAGCAAATAGTTTATTTAGCTCGTCTTAGAGGGATGCAAAAGGCAGAAGCCGTAAAGGAATTACATACTTGGCTAGAACGCTTTAAAATCCCGGAATATGAGAATAAAAAAATTGAAGAGCTTTCAAAAGGTAATCAGCAAAAAATTCAATTTATTGCTGCGGTTATACATAAACCAAAGCTGTTAATTCTCGATGAGCCCTTCAGTGGCCTTGATCCCGTAAATGTAGAACTTTTAAAGGAGGCAGTTGTCTCCTTAAAGGAAAACGGTGCAACCATTGTGTTTTCCAGCCATCGAATGGAGCATGTTGAGGAAATGTGTGAACATCTATGTATTTTGCACAAGGGCAGCCCTGTTGTTCATGGTTCATTGAAGGAAATTAAACGCACGTTTGGCAAAAAGAATCTGGTCATTCATGCCGATTTTTCACTGGACTTTTTAAAAAATCATTCTGGGGTGTTAAAGGCAAAAGCGACTGCCCAAGGAATTCATCTTCAGATTGAAGGGGAAATGGTAGCTGAACAGATTTTGAAGGAAATTGTCGGCAAAGGATTTATACGTAAATTTGAACTTGAGGAGCCTTCCTTAAATGATATTTTTATAGAGAAGGTAGGGGATTCCTATGAATAGTTTTTGGATTATATTATTCCATACCTATGTAAATAAATTAAAAACAAAATCCTTTTTTTTCACCACATTGTTAACGGTTGTAATAGTTCTCGCCTTAACAAACATTCAAAATATCATTCATGCATTTGATAAAAACGATGGAAAAGAGAAGGTTGCTGTATTAGATGAAACCGGACAGCTATATGATCCTTTAAAGAAGCAAGTTGGCATAATTAATAAAGACATTACGCTTACCCTTTATAAAGGCAGTCTAGAAAAAGCAGAAAAAGCAGTTGAAAAAGGGGATTACAGCGCCATTATTCAGCTGCGTTATAATGAGGAAAAATTGCCGGAGGCTTCCTTTAAGGCAATGAGTATTGCTGACTCCGCCCTTTTTACCGATCTGCAAACAAGTCTTCAGCAGGTTAAAACCATGCTCGCTGCTTCGAAGATTCAGTTAACACCTGCTCAGCTGCAAAAGCTTTATGAACCTGTATCGTTTAAAAAGGTCGCCCTCGAGAAAAATGCGAAAACAGAAGAGGAATTAAATCAAGCAAGAGGACTAGTGTATGTACTGCTTTTCATCATTTATTTTTCAGTCATTATGTATGCGAATATGATTGCCATGGAAGTGGCCGTCGAAAAATCATCAAGGGTCATGGAAATTTTAATTTCAAGTGTTTCGCCAATCAAGCAGATGTTTGCAAAAATTATTGGGATTGGTCTTTTAAGCCTTACCCAGCTTGCTATTTTTCTGTCAGTCGGTTATGTCTCATTAAAACAAAATATGGAATCCTTGAAGGAAGGATTTTTCGGTGTTTATGGTTTTGGAGATATCCCTGTTGAAACGATTACTTATGCGGTTATTTTCTTCATACTTGGCTATTTTCTTTATGCAACACTTGCAGCCTTTTTAGGGTCGCTTGTTAGCCGGATTGAGGATGTGCAGCAGATGATTACGCCGATGACCCTGCTTGTGGTCGGAGGCTTTATGATTGCGATGTTTGGGCTCGGGAAGCCGGATTCAACCTTTATCACGGTTACATCTTATATTCCATTCTTTACCCCGATGATTATGTTTTTACGGGTTGGAATGCTAAATATTTCCTTCATTGAGTCGTTCATTGGAATCGGCATCCTTGTCGCAACCATCATCGCATTAGCGATATTTGGAGCACGTGTTTATAAAGGCGGCGTTTTAATGTATGGGAAATCCAATTCCTATAAAGATATTAAAAAAGCACTGCAATTAACAAAAAATAAATAATCCCAAAAAAGAGTATCGGCCATTTATTATTGGAGGGTACTCTTTTTTAAAAAAATTAATGCAGAACGTGCATTCGGTTTTTGGAGATGTTAAAATAAAGAAAAGAACGTGAAAGGAAAATTTTATGAAACAACTATCCTTTATTCATGCTGCTGATCTTCACTTAGATAGTCCGATGGTCGGCTTGAAATATTTGCCCGCTGACATTTTAACTAGAGTTAAGGAAAGTACGTTCACAGCTCTAAAAAGACTAACTGCCGAAGCAATTCTTCGTAAAGTCGATTTTGTCATTTTTGCCGGAGATCTATTTGATGGAGAAGACCGCAGCTTGCGAGCGCAATCCCGGTTTCGAACAGAAATGCTGAAGCTTGCTGAACATGATATTCCTGTTTATGTGGTTCATGGCAATCACGATCATTTAAACGGAACTTGGGTACATCTAGACATGCCTGAAAATGTACATATCTTTAGCCATGAGGTTGAAATGAAGCCCCTCGAAACCAAGAGCGGAACCCGAATTCATCTATACGGCTTTAGTTACCCCGAACGCCATGTATTTGAAAAGAAAATTGATGATTATCAAAAAATTGACGGGGCTGATTTTCATATCGGCATTCTTCATGGAAATGAAAGCGGCCGTGAGGAGCATGGTAACTACGCACCCTTTTCCATTAAGGATCTATTCGAGAAAAACTTTGATTACTGGGCGTTGGGGCATATCCATAAACGGGCTTTTCTTTCTGAAAATCCGCCAATTCTTTATCCTGGGAATCTGCAGGGGCGAAATAAAAAAGAAAAGGGGCCCAAAGGCTTTTACCATGTAACCCTAAAGGATTCAGAGGCTAATCTTGAATTTGTAGAGACCTCCGATATTGTTTGGCAGGAAGCAGTCGTTGATGCCTCTTCAGCAGAGAACTTTCATCAAATTTTACACTTATGCCAAATGGCTATAAATAATCTAAGAAAAAAAAAATTAGGAACTCTTTTAACTTTATATTTAGAAAATGTCCATTTAGAAAATGCAAAGGAAAAAAAGAGTTTAAACAACGAACTGCTAGAACTCCTTCTCGAGGACGAAAGAGAGGAGAAGGAGTTTGTATGGATCGTAGAATTGGGCATAGCTGAAAGTGCCCAAGTGGACCGGGAGCATTTAATGGCCGAAGCGAATTTTTATGCGGAAATGTTTAAAACCTTGGATGACCATACAGACATTGAGGAAACATTAGCACCCTTGTATGACCATCGTTTAGGGAGAAAATATCTCGAGAATTTGACGAATCTCAACCAGAAAGAAATAGTTGAACAAGCAGAAAAGCTTTTAATTAGCTTACTTTATCAAGCATAGAGAAAGGAGTGAGTTGATTTGAAAATTATTGAGATTCATATATATGGGTATGGTCAATTGGAGAATATGCAAATCAAAGACTTAGCTGATTTTCAAGTATTCTTTGGGGAAAATGAAGCGGGTAAATCTACCATCATGGCCTTTGTTCATGGAATTTTATTTGGTTTTCCGACTAAACAGCAATCTTCTGAACTGCGCTATGAGCCCAAACATAATGATAAATATGGCGGGAAAATTAGAATCTTTCATGATGATTTTGGTTTTGCTGTCATTGAACGGGTCAAAGGGAAATCCACTGGAGATGTAAAGGTATCATTGGAAGACGGCAGATTAGGTGGAGAAGAGCTTCTTAAGGAATTATTGGGGAATTTTGATAAAGGCTTATTTCAAGCGATTTTTTCATTTAACCTAAATGGGTTACAGAACATTCATCAAATGAAAGGTGAAGAGATTGGAAAGTTTTTATTTTCCGCTGGTACATTAGGAACAGAACGCCTTTCAGAAGCGGAAACAGTCCTGCAAAAAGAACTGGAAACACGCTTTAAGCCAAGCGGGAAAAAGCCATTGTTAAATGAAAAATTACAAGAGCTCCATGCACTAAATGGAGAGTTGAAAAAGGCTTTAGCTAAAAATGATGAATATGATTCTTTCATTAAAAAACAGGAATCCATTCAAGAGGAAATGGCAGGCATTCACTACCAGTTGTCAGAAATGCAAGAAAGCAATGAAAAATTGAATGAGTGGAAGAAAATACATTCACTTGTCAAAGAAGAATTATGGACGAAAAATGAGCTCGCTGATCTAGGAGAAATTCAATTCCCTGCCCAAGGGATCGAAAGGTTTGAGAGATTAAATCAGTTGCTTTACCCATATAATGCTCAAATCAAAAGCCTGCTTGAGAGAATTGAAGTCTTGAAAAAGGAATTGGCAGCTATTCGGCCAGACGATTTATTCCTTGAACAAGAATCCACTTTAATGACAATATTGGATCAAATCCCTCTATTTGACCAGTTAGAACTGGAGCAACAGCAGTATCTTTTAAAGCTTCAAGATTATCAAGGTAGACTTTCTGAAACACTTGACCGCCTTCATTTGCCGGTAAAGGAAGAGGAACTTCTAGCCATTAATACAAATATCTACGTAAAGAATGAAGTGGAAGTAGTATCAAGCCGTGGCAAAAGGCTTAATGAAATGAAACTGGAATTGGAGGAGAGGTTTCAGGAAGAAAAAGCTGCTCTTGAAAAGCTTGAGATAGAGGTGAATTCAGCGGAAAGCCAGGTACTTCCCCATAAAGAAAGAGTCCTGCTTGAGGAAAAACTAAATAGAGAGGACAAAAAAAGTTTAGAAAATGAACTAAATTCAATTAAAGACCAAATTGAATTCTATCGTCTTGCCAATGAACGTGAACAAAATGAATGGAAAAGACTTCAGAAGCAAAAGAAGCTTCAATTTCTTCTGTTTGAAATCATTTTACTTGGACTAGTATTCTACGGAATTTTTACGAAGCAATCGGGATTAGTATTTATCGGTGTTCTTGCCGCTTTATTGACAGGAGTTTTAATGGTAAAAAGCTTCAATCGACCAAAAGGACAAGATTCCAATCCAACTTTAGATTCTTTGAAGGAAAAAGAGAAACAAGTAATCCAAAAGCTAGGGTCAGCAGAATATGCAAACTTTATGAAACTTCAGGAGCAATTACTTCTGGATAATCGACGGAAGGAACAGTTACAAGGGTTGCAAATGCGACTTGAACAGCAGAATGACCAATATGATAAGGTAATCTCCAAATTTGAAGCCTGGGAAATTGAATCGGCAAAATATAAGGAAAGTCTTTTTACCCTTGCTAGCCAACTGCAACTTCCTGAATATATCGCCATGACCCATTTACGTGAGGCTTTCGGGCTTATTGAACAATATAAAACGCTATGGAGAGAAAAGAGCTATCTGCAAGAGCGTATTACACAAATCAAGGAAAAACAGCTATCCATAGAAAATAGTCTTGAATTATTTGCAAATCGTTATTTATCGGAAGTTCATATGGACCTGCATAAAAAAGGCTATGCGCTCAGGGAGAAATTAAAGGTTGAGCACGAGAAAAAGATAATGAGTCAAGAGAGACTAGCAAAACTCCTGGATTTAGAGAATGAATTAACACAAAAGAAACGGGAACAGTCGCACTTAAAAGAAGAAATTAAAAAGCTTTATAATGAAGCTGAGGCCAGCAATGACCAGCAATACTACGAACTGGGGGTAAAAGCTGAAAAACAAGCGAAGTTTAAAGATCGATTAAAGGATATTCAAAAGCAGCTTCAGTTTTCAATCATTACTGAACCCGAGCGGAAGAGCTTTTTACACCTTCATAATATTGAAGAAAAGGTAGTGGAACAGCAAAAAGAAGCAATCCGTTTAAAAGATAGACTGACAGCACTGCAAGAGGAAGATGCGTCTATAAAATATGAAATTCAGGTCCTCGAAGAGGGTGGTATTTATTCTGAGCTTCTTCACCAATTTAAGCAGAAAAAATATGAGCTGGAAGAAATGGCAAAGGAATGGTCTGTTTATTGCCTTGCTCAAGATATTCTGGCAAAGACGGTTGAAAAGTATAAAAATACATACCTGCCAAGAATGCTGTCTAAAGCGGAGGAGTATTTGTTTTTTTTAACAGAGGGGAGATACCATCGAATTCATCTTCAAAAGTCGGGGACTGGCTTTTTAATTGAAAGGAAGGATTACACGATTTTTGAGGCAAATGAACTTAGCCAAGCGACTACCGAACAAGTCTATGTTTCGATAAGGCTTGCCTTGGCCACCACACTATATGAAAAATATCGTTTTCCGATCATCATTGATGATAGCTTTGTAAATTTTGATGCCAGAAGAACACAAAAAATCATCGAACTATTAAAGAGTTTAAAACAAAATCAAATTTTATTTTTTACCTGCCATACACATTTGCTTCAGAATTTCTCACATGAAAATATTCTTTTGCTAAATAAAGGGATTGTAGAGATTCCTTCATAGGGTGATAGACCAATATGTTATACTAGGTTTCATAGAAAGGGGCGTTGGAATACAATGGGTAAAGGAATTCTATATTATAATGTCGGTGACCAGGTTGAATTGTTTTTACTGATTAAAAGCGCCACGAAAGGGACGGCTAGTAATGGCAAGCCTTTTTTGACGCTTATATTGCAAGACCAAAGCGGGGAAATTGAGGCTAAACTTTGGGATGCTGGTGAAGAAGATGAGAAAAACTATGCACCTCAAAATATCGTAAAAATAATTGGGGAACTTCAAAATTATCGTGGTAAAAGTCAGTTAAAAATTAGACAAATTCGCAAATCAGGACCAAATGATCGTGTTAAGCTTGATGACTTTCTTGAGGCTGCACCACTAAGTCAAGATGAAATGTCTAGCAAACTGACTCAATATATTTTTGATATGAAAAATCCTAATATCCAAAGAATAACAAGACATTTAATTAAAAAGCACCAGGAAGCTTTTTTAGTCTATCCGGCGGCAACAAAAAATCATCACGAGTTTGTTTCCGGTCTGGCCTACCATGTTGTCAGTATGCTCGATTTGGCCAAGGCTATTTCCTCCTTGTATCCTAGTCTTGATCGGGACCTTCTTTATGCAGGGGTTATTTTACACGATATGGGGAAAGTTTTAGAACTTTCTGGACCAATCTCAACGATGTATACGATTGAAGGAAATCTCCTCGGCCATATTACCATCATGGTGAATGAAATTGGCAAGGCTGCCGAAGAATTAGGAATTTCCGGGGAGGAAGTATTAATCCTTCAGCATCTTGTTCTTAGTCATCATGGAAAAGCTGAATGGGGCAGCCCGAAACCTCCGCTCATTAAAGAAGCAGAGATTCTTCATTATATCGATAATTTGGATGCAAAAATGAACATGCTTGACCGTGCGCTTGAAAGAGTGAAGCCCGGGGAATTTACAGAGCGAATTTTTGCCTTGGATAACCGCTCTTTTTATAAGCCAGTGTTTCATAAATAAAAGATAGCCCAATTGGGTTATCTTTTTTATTTGGATAAGAATAAATTCTGGAAATCCGAATACATTGTATTAAAATCATGGACAACCAATCGTGGAGGGAGTATTAAATATGTCTATTCCTATTTGGGTATTTGCAGTGGTAGCAGGAATCGTAATTAGCGCTTTAATGGCTATTAAGACCGGCAGGGAGGAACGCCAGCTGGAAATGGAGAGTATTGAAAAGGAAGGGGAAATCTATCTAGACCGCCTAGAAAAGGAAAGGGAACGGCGTGAAGGAGAAAAAGCTGCAGGAGTATAAGAAAAGGGAAGAGTGACTCACAAACGGAGTCACTCTTCTTTAATATCATTTAATATTATTGTTGTGGTGCAGCAGTTGTTGTTTGCGGTTTAAGAGCGTCTTTAAGGTCTTTGTCACTAACAGTTACATCTGCAGCTTTTAATTCATTCTGCATTGCTTTATTAATGTCATCATTTGTTAATTTTGAGGATTTTACTTGATATTCAAGTTCTTTCTTCATTTGATCAAATGATTTTTTCTTTTTCTTGTCTGTAACTTGGATAATATGATAGCCAAACTGTGATTTAACCGGGTCACTAATTTCATTAATCTTTAGGGCATATGCTGCTTTTTCAAAGGCAGGATCCATTTTTCCGGTGCCAAACCAGCCTAAATCGCCGCCGTTTTGAGCGGAACCTGGGTCTTGTGAGTATTTCTTAGCCAGGTCTTCGAATTTTTCGCCGGCATCTAATTTTTTCTTAACCTCTTTTGCGGTTTTTTCATCGTTCACAAGGATATGACGTGCTTTAATTTCAGGCTGATATTTGGCGTAGGCATCTTTTAATTCTTTGTCAGTGACTTTGACGTCTTTCATGGCCGCCTTTTCCTGCATCATGCCAACCTTCATGGTTTTCTTTAAGTCAGCTTCACTTTTATATCCATATTGTGCAAGTGCAGCCTCAAAATTAGACCCAAGCTGTTCTTTTAATTGTGCAACTTTGGCGTCCAATTCTTTGTTTGTCACGTTGTATTTCTTTGCAAGAACTTTTTCATAAACTAACTGCTGCAGAGCTTGATTCCCAATCTTGTCTTTCATGGCTTGATAAAGCTCTTCTTTTGTTACGTCTCCGACCTTGCTTTTTGCTACGGTATCAGATGAACCCGATTGATTACATGCACTTAATGCAATAACCCCGCCGGCTAACGTAAGGGCTAATAACCATTTTTTCACGATGAACCTCTCCTAAACAGTAAATTCTTGTGGCACTCATAACTTGACCACAACCTATACTATAACATAAAAGGGAATAACAGCAAAAATTTAAGCCATGGAAGTTGGGCTTTTATCAGAAATTTTCATCGAGCCTAGGCGAATTGAGCATTGCTTGAATAGGATATCGTAATCGGCATGAAGGAGGGAAACGTATGACAGGTGCAGCTGGAGGATACGGTGGAGGATTTGCGTTAATTGTTGTCCTTTTCATCTTATTAATTATCATTGGAGCGGCTTGGGTTTATTAAAAGCCAAAATTAAAAGCGATGAGGGATCTCATCGCTTTATTGTTTATGACGAATTTACTTACTCGTCATGCAGGAGATAAAAGAGTATTATGTATACAAAATCTCCACGTATGACGATACAAGTAAAATGGTAATGAGGACATTTATGGTCCGAAATACCTTATGCTGCCGATCTTCTGGAATTTCCTTTTGAATACAAAGGGAATTAGTCATTTTATTTACATAAAACAGGATAAAGATAGCAAAGACAATAAAAATGGAGATCATCAACGATTCCCTCCTTGTTGTTCATCAGTATACTCTTACTACAATATCAAAAAAAGTTAGAAAAAGATAGTCTAAAAGAGTGAAAGAAAAAAAGCCTTTGATATTTGAAACATAAATAAGCTAAAATGCTGTAAAGCCATAAAATAAAAAATTGTTTACCTTCTTGCAGAAAAGGTAAATAATGAACATAAAAGTATTGATTTGGAATGAGGTAAATCCAGTGGAGAATCACGAATTACTAAATAAAATTCAGTTGCTTGAATATCATCAAAGAATTCTTCTAACATTAATCAACAATCCTAAACAGGATTTTTACAGGATGATCATTGAAAATGGCCTTTCAGAGCAAGAAGTAAGGGAATTCATGCAAATTTGTGACGAATTGAGCATAAAAATGGAAAAACAAAAAGCGGAAGGATTTATTTATTTTCAACCGCTTTTTACTGAGTTTTTATATTTATTACCTGAAAAATTAGATAGTAAAGATGTAATTCGGGCTTGCTCTTCCCAGGGACTTTATTTACCGCTTATGAAGGAATTGAATAAATACATATACTCTGATTAGACAAGTTCTTGTTCTGATTTTGCTTTTCTTAGTTTGCCATCTTGCTCCGTAAATTCACTTTCAATATTATGGAAAGAGCGTTCGAAAATTTCCATGAAATCATCCCCGTAAATATTTCGAACAATTGCCATCATTTCAATAATATCGGGAAATTTCCCATACAAATCACGAAGCGGTAAGGCACCTGTATATACGGCATTGCTGTTCGGTTCATATGTCTCCATCAATTGAAGCAAGATCTTTTCCCCTTCAGCCGTTAGCTGAATATAGGTATTCCGTTTGTCGTTTTCCTTTTTTGAGAATTTGAGTAATCCTCTTTCTTCTAACTTCTTTGAAAAATTAAACGCTGTGGAGACATGCATAACTCCGAATTTTGCCACATCGGAAATGGAGGCACCGTTTAGATGATAGGCAATCCAAAGAATATGATGTTCATTAATATTTAAATCAAAAGGTTTTATCCACTGTTGCCAATCCTTCTCAATTGACTTCCACAAAGCTTTACTTAATTGAGCAATCCGCTGGCTAAAAAGCATCGCTTCTTTCATAGAATATTGTTTCTCTGACATCCCCAATTTCACCTACTTTTATATTTCTCTATTATCATTATGCCAATAAAATAAAAATTAATAAAGATATAAATTTACAAAATCTTTAGAAATTACAACAATGTTTCTAATTTTTTGATAACTTTCTTTAAAAAAAGTGTACGAAATAATTCTTATTCCTATTTTACGTGTTTTGTGGATTAATTCCAACCTTTTGAATATTCTATTTCTTAAAAAATTTTTCCAGTAGGTTGATTACTATGTAGCTAGAAAGGACAATACAATTGACAGATCATAGCGTGAACCATAAATATTATATAAAGAAAAGAACCCTTAGGGTTCTTTTCTATTTCGTAATCAAAAAATTATTTTTGAATAACAGACGGTGATGCCAATTTTGTTCTTTTTACTACTGATTGAGCAACTGGGAATAAGATCACCATAGCAACAGTATTTACAACAGTTGCGGGTAAAACAACTGCAGCAAAAAGTCCAACAAAAGGTCCAGGTAATCCAACAATTACTAAAGCAGACGATAAAAAGACAGTTCCAGATACTAATGTACCAAGAGCTGTTAAAACAGCAGCACTAATAACGGAATTTCGGAATTGCTTTAAAGCTGTAAATAAGCCAAAGAACACAGAAGCAGTGACAAGTTTGTCAATGATATTTGGAATTTGACCTCCAGGGAACCCAGTTGTTAATGCAGAAATAATTCCAGTAACAATGGCTAAAAGTAATACATTCTTGAACTCAGGAAATAAAATAATTCCTAAAAACATCATTAATAACATCATGTCCGGCTTCATGCCTAAAAATATTGGCGGAATCACCGCGTGTAAAACAGCCCCTATCCCTACTAGTAAAGCTAAAGCAACCAGATTCTTTGTATTCATTTCTCAACTCTCCTCTTCTAATCTCTGCTATTGGTTTCTCCTGCAGTGCACTCATTGCCTGCAGCGAAAAACTTGAAATCATTATACCACATTATCATTAAAATGATAAAGAAATAATTTTCAGAGAATTAAAAAATCAAAGGTGATTTTTGATTCCAGACGCCATTTCCTGCAGGATCGCAGGTGTGTAATCACTCTGGTTATTTTTCCATACCGCACCAAAACCATCACCTTTGCCATAACGCGGAATTAAATGCATATGATAGTGGAATACTGTTTGTCCTGCTTGTTCGCCATTATTATTCACCGTATTTAACCCAACAGGTTCAAATTCCTGCTTTAAGGCCCTAGCAATTTCCGGGACAACTTCAAAGAGGTTTCGGGCAATTTCAGGTGTTAACTCGAATACATTTTCTTTATGTATTTTCGGTATTATGAGAGTATGACCCTTTGTGACTTGGCTAATATCTAAAAAAGCCAATACATGTTCATTCTCAAATACTTTCGCGGACGGGATTTCACCATTAACAATTTTGCAAAAAATACAATCGCTCATTTTTCGCACAACCTTTCCAATATGTTTGTCTTATTTTACCATGGTGGGGGGCAATACAAAAGAAAAGAGCAGAATCCGTATAGGATTCCGCCCTCTCGAAGGGGAATTGCTTCAATTGGAACGTTCATTTAGGAGTGTTCTTTGATAAACACCTCATTTGTCCTTAGAGTGTTTTTATAAAGAATCATCATTGTTCAAGCTGACCATCCCCTATGTTGTTTTTATATGTTTTCCCAACTTATAAAAACAGGAAGCGATCTGCGGTAAACACCTCATTTGTTAGTTTATTTGTGAATAAACCTTGGTGTTATGAACTCAAAATGGTTACATGCACATTGTACAAAACAACCATCCCCTTATTTGAAACGAATAGAAGCTCACTTGTTTGAAAGGAAATTGTCTTTAACAGACACCTCATTTCAAGTTTTGATGAATTTCTTCATCGAAGTAAGTTGTTTCCCCTTCGAATATTATGATAACCAGTTTGATGACTTCTATACAAAAAAAGATAAAAAAATTGAATTTCTATTTTTATCGTGGCCAATTTGTTAAAATGAAAGGAAATATCATGCAATGGAAGGGCGTTGTACATGTCTTTATTAACGATTGAACACCTTGTCGGGGGATATACAAAAAACCCCGTTCTAAAAGATGTTTCATTTGAAGTAAAGGAAAAAGAAATCGTTGGACTTATTGGCTTAAACGGTGCCGGAAAAAGTACCACGATTAAACATATTATTGGATTAATGGAACCGAGAAGCGGTGAAATAAAAATTAAGGGTCAAATTTTTACGGACAATAAAGAAGCATATCGAAAATTGTTCACCTTTGTTCCGGAAACCCCCATATTATATGAAGAACTTACATTGGATGAACATTTGCGGTTAACCGCTATGGCTTATGGTCTTAATGAAACAGAGTATAAGTCGAGGGTGGCACCATTGCTTTCTGAATATCGAATGGAAAAACGTCTAAATTGGTTTCCAGCCCATTTTTCAAAAGGAATGAAGCAGAAAGTTATGATTATGTGTGCCTTTTTAGTTCAGCCCGCACTTTATATTGTCGATGAACCATTTGTGGGCTTGGATCCGCTTGGTATCCAATCACTATTGGATATGATGAAAAAAATGAAAGAAAACGGGGCAGGAATTCTCATGTCGACCCATATCCTTGCCACCGCTGAGAAATATTGCGACCGGTTTGTCATCCTCCATGAGGGGAAAATCAGGGCAAAGGGGACCTTGGCTGATTTACGTAAGGAATTTTCAATGCCGGATGCGTCTTTAGATGATTTGTATATTCAATTAACAAAGGAAGAAAAATATGTTTGATGAAAAAAGTCTTTGGAATCAGCGTTTTGGACACAGGCTTAAGGATTTAGGAAGTTATCTGCGCTATATTTTTAATGGTCATCTTGTAATTGTCTTGGTATTTTTAGCAGGGGGGGCCGCTTTTTATTATCAGAAATGGATTGAGAAGCTGTCGGCCGGTTTCCCCGCCGAGCTGATTATCGCTGTAATAATTGGGCTTTTTTTAACCTATAGTCCTGTTTATAATTTTTTGCTGGAAGCAGACCGGGTTTTCCTGCTGCCTCTTGAAACGCGTCTTCGGGATTATTTTTTGCGGTCGGGGATTGTCAGCCTTGTTTTTCAAGGATATATTCTCCTAATGGTTCAAGCTGTTCTGATGCCCATGTATGCCCATGTAAGTCCTAATGGTTTTCATTCTTTTTTACTGTTTTATGCAGTGCTATTGATTATTAAAGCATGGAACTTAGTGGTAAGCTGGAAAATTCACTATTTTGTTCAGCCCTCGATTTACCGTTGGGACATGGTTGTGCGCTATTTTATCAATGCTGTTTTTACCTTCCTGCTATTTAAACAAGCTAATTTTGTGATCCTATTAGTTATGGTGTTGGTGATGGGATTCTACTATTGGTCGTTTCAGGCACGGACAAGAAAGCTCGGGTTGAAATGGGACTTGCTGATTGAACAGGAAGAGAAGAGAATGGCTGCTTTTTACCGGCTTGCAAATCTGTTCACAGATGTTCCGAAGTTAAAGGATACGGTAAAAAGAAGGAAATGGCTCGATCTTTTCTTGAAGAGAATCAGTTTTATTCAAAAAAATACTTATTTATTTCTATTTTCACGGACGTTTTTGCGTTCCTCAGATTACCTAGGTCTGTTTATTCGCTTAACAGTCATTGGAGCTCTTGCGTTGTATTTTATTTCGTTTGGTTTTGGTCAAATTGGATTGGCCGTTTTATTCTTATATTTAACCGGGTTTCAGCTTCTGCCGCTTTGGAATCATCATCAAAACAAACTCTGGGTGGATCTTTATCCGGTTGCAGCGCAAGACAAGACAAATGCTTTTCAGTCGTTATTGATGGTTATTCTGGTGCTACAGGCCTTCCTATTTGCTTTATTTATTTTACTAAAAGGGGAAATTGTAATCGCAATGCTTGAACTCGCAGCAGGACTAGTGTTTTCATACTTGTTTGTTTACCTTTATAGTAGGAAGCGGGTAAAGGCTTGATAGGTGATGGGATGTAGTGGAAAGTATCTGGAGCAAAGTGGAAAGTAGAGTCGGAAAGGGATATCTTAAATCAAGGAAATTCCATAAAAATGAATTGAAAATTACCTGCGCCAGGCAAATGCCTGGCGTTTTAACTCGAAATTGTCCTTTACAGGAAAATTTAAGGATCGTGTCTACCGTCAACCGTCAACCCAAGAATTGAAACCTTTTTAATGAGAATTTCGTAAAATACTTTAAAGGCTTATTAAAGGTTGTGTTTTCATGAATGATTACGAATTAAAGATTTATGATGAGGTAACGGATTGGAAATATAAAATCACGAAACGCTCGGGTATGGTAAGCAGATTTTCAAAAAAGGCACAAGAGAAAGTTAACGGATTGATTCCGGAAAAGGTTCATCAAGTCATGACAGAAAGCATTAAAGCAATGGTGAAAACCACATTGTTTGGTTCCCAAATGACCACCAATAAAAATCAAGCAGTCGGATTAAATCTGGAGGAACGAGATGAATTAATGCGTAAAAAAACAGCAGCCTTTCAAAAAACAGCACTGATTGAGGGGGCGGGAACTGGTGCGGGCGGAATCTTACTAGGACTTGCTGACTTTCCATTGCTGCTTACAATCAAAATGAAATTTCTATTTGAGGCTGCTTCAATTTATGGCTTTAACACAAATGAGTATGAAGAAAGGCTGTTTATTCTTCATGTTTTTCAGCTGGCATTTTCAAGTGATGAGGTCCGAAGGGAAACCCTTAAGAATATCGAAAATTGGGAGGAGCGAAAGCAGGTTCTCATCGAAATGGATTGGCGCAAGTTTCAGCAGGAATATCGCGATTACATCGATTTTGCCAAAATGCTGCAGCTCGTACCGGGGATTGGTGCTTTTGTCGGTGCCTATGCCAATAATAATCTCCTCAAGCATTTAGGTGAAACAGCAATGAATGCCTATAGGTTGCGAATATTAAAAAAAGCCCCTGAACTATAAAAAATGTTCAGGGGTTAACTATTACTATTGGCTATGAATTCGAATAGCCACTGTACCTAGTGTTTTAGCAGCAATGAGCATTGCTTTTTCATCAATATCAAATTTAGGATGATGGTGCGGAGCCGGTTTTTCGACTCCTTCCGGTTTTGCCCCGGTGAAAAAGAACGTACCCGGTACCATTTCCAAATAATAGGAAAAATCTTCACCACCCATTTGCGGTTCCGTTTCCTCAATCATTTGGACCTCCGGAACCTCTTCAGCACAGGTAATAAGAAAATCTGTTTCCTTTGCATGGTTCACAACAGCCGGATAGCCTCTTTCATACAAGAATTCGTAACTGCTATCAGCCAGGTAACACGTTCCATGAATGATTCGATCCATCTCTTTTTCAATAAACGATCGAACATCTTCGTTAAATGTCCTCACCGTACCGACAAGCTTTGCTTTATCCGCTATGACATTAAAGGCGTTTTGGGCAGTAAAAGAACCAACCGTCACCACGGCAGAATCTACCGGATTTACTTTTCTGCTGACAATTTGCTGAAGATTTATGACGAGCTGGGATGCGGTAACAATTGCATCCTTTGTTTTGTGCGGCTGGGCACCATGGCCGCCCTGACCTTGGATATCAATTTCAAACCGATCGGCGGCAGCCATGAATGGGCCTGTTCGATATTGAATTTTACCAGTAGGCTCACTAGCCCATAAATGAGTGCCAAAAATAACATCTACACCCTCTAAGCAGCCATCTTCAATCATCGAAATAGCCCCGCCCGGTGCGTATTCTTCTGCATGCTGATGAATGAAAACATAATTACCGGCTAATTCATCCCGAAGTTCATTTAAAGCTTTTGCGAGAAATAACAGTGTTGCTGTATGACCATCATGTCCGCATGCATGCATAACTCCAGGAACGGTTGATTTATAGGGAACATCCTTTTCATCTTGGATTGGCAAGGCATCAAAATCTGCCCTTAATGCAACGGTCTTTCCTGGATTTTTTCCATAAACCTTGGCGACCACTCCATTGCCACCGATCTTTCCTTTTACCTCAATACCCAATTTTTCATAAAAATCTTGAATGAATTTTGCTGTTTGATACTCTTTAAAGGATAATTCAGGATGTTGATGCAAATAGCGGCGAACTGAAACCATATCATCATAGGAACCTTCCAATTTAGCGAAAAGTTTATTAAGCATGAAATCCCTCCAAGATTAATACCTATTTTTATACTATTTTACCACTCTTTCATAAATATGTAGAATAATTGAAAAAGAGGCCGGTTCAGCCGGCCTCTTTCATTCTTAAATCAAAAACATAGCTACTATTGTTGTGACAACTAAACCTACTAACACAGGGACAAGGTTTCGTCTTGCGAGTTCGAAAGGGTCAACATTACAAATGGCAGCAGCAGGGATTAGCGCCCACGGGACAAGGGTTCCGCCCCCTACCCAAATGGCCGCAATTTGCCCAAGAGCAGTAAGCGTCGCTGCACCTTTGCCAATTGCGATTGCAAACAGATGGGCAACAGAGCCGGCAAGGGAAATTCCTGAGAATCCAGAACCATCCAATCCTGTGATTGCACCCACGGTTGTCAAGGTAACAGCGCCAACAGCTTTACTTAACGGCACGATATTGGCTAATGCTACACCAAGATCATTGACAATACCCTGCGAGCCTTTTGGTAAAAAGTCCCCGATGATTTTGGTAAATCCAGCGTCGCCCAAATAGAAGAAAGCTGCGATTGGGATTACCGGTCCAAACACCTTAAAGCCAAACTGAAATCCTTCTATTAAATATTGTGTTGTTTGTTCCAAACCCTTGCCTTTATGACCTGTCATTGTGATTAATAGCAAGATAAGGATGGAGGTACCGCCAATTAAAGCGGTTGCATCACCGCCCTGCAATTTAAGGAGTGACATAGCTGCCACGTCAGCTGCAAAAAGAAGGGGAACTAAGATGGCAAAAAAGCGTTTTTGGGCAGTGGATAAAAGCGTTGGTTTTTCAGAGGTTTCCGTTTCGGATTCATCTACAACGGAAGAGTTGAGTGTAAGTGTGCCTCGTTTCATATCTCTTTTAATAAAGTAGAAAGCCGTTAAGGTTGTTACAAGCCCCATGACAAATACTAATGGGATACTTGCATCAATTACATCTTGAATGGGTAGTCCGGCGGCATCAGAGGTTAATTTCGGTGCAGCTTGAATAACAAAGTCTCCTGATAGAGCAATCCCATGACCAAACAGGTTCATTGCCATCGCAACGGCAAGCGCTGGAAGTCCGGCCCGAATCGCAACAGGAAGGAGGACAGCTCCTAACAAAGCGACAGCCGGAGAAGGCCAGAAAAACCATGAAATAATCATCATCAAAATACCAATAGTCCAATAAGCAAGAGTAGGGTTTCGGATTAATTTTGTAAAAGGGGAAATCATAACATCGTTAATTCCGGTGTCTGTTAAGGTCTTACTCATTCCAACTATTATCGAAATAACTAAAATAGTAGATAAAAGCTCTGTTATGGCATAAGCAAAACTGTTAAAAATACTGCTGACAGAAGCACTTAATGATCCGGTGGCCGTAATCGCAATTAAGAAAATCCCGGCGATACAGACAAGTGTGGTATCTCTTCTCATCACCATAAAACCAATGATCAAAGCAATAAAGACAACATATATCCAATGGAGAGCCGTGAGCTCAACTAGCATAGTACTAACCTCCTTTCATTCACCCAAAGGCGAATAGGGTCATTCGCCCTTAGATGTATTACAGAATATGAAAAAACACCAAAGTGGTGAGAGGAGGGTGAAAGAAAAATTTTAGGGATTAAGCTTTTTAACAAAAGAAATGGAATGGAGACGTGCTCCATTCCAAATGTTCCTATTTTGGGATTGAATATTGACTAATATATGGTTCACTATCAAATATATGCGGAAGGGTATCGATTCCATTTTCCACCGCTTCTCCTTCCTGCGTGGAAATGGATAAGGTATTCTGCATGCTATGAAAGGACATTTCGTTTTCCCAAACAGTTAAAATTGCATATGTATTGGAGCCTTTCGGTCGAAGGGCACGAATCGCGATAAATCCTTGTTCGTTTTCAATCGATTGCGCTTTCTTCTTAAAATAATGCTCAAATAATGGGCGCCCTTCATCCGTTACCGGATAATTGCTTAGGATGACCATGCTCCCATTTTGAATATCCCCGGCTGATTCAAACACCTCATAAATTCTTGGTTCCTGAAAAACAGTTTTTCCATTTGTTTCATGGAGTAATAAGGCACCATTTCCACCTGTCATCGTAATCATGGATTCACTGGGATACTTTTTTTCAATACTTTTTAAAAAATCATATGTGCCAACTGTCATATAAATGTTCATTTACATCACTCCAGCTTAAGTTTCATTACGGATTAGTTTATACTAAAATCATTTTTTGCATGCTTACATATTTCTACTACCCCATGAACCCACTTGCGAAACGTAAAAACGACTATTTTTTGACACTTATACTAGTTATCTATACACCAATAGGAATAATGGATATAGTGAAGAGTGTGATCATTACAAGACTGCACTGCAGTGAAGTTTTATTTTACTGCTTTATATATTACAATGGAAAACAGACATGTTTTGAAAGGGGATTTTCGTAAATGTCAAAAGTGATCAATGAGACATTTTTAAAAGCTGCAAGAGGAGAGAAGACGGATTATGTTCCAGTTTGGTATATGAGACAAGCCGGACGCTCACAGCCTGAGTATAGAGAAATTAAAGAGAAATACTCCTTATTTGAGATTACCCATCAACCGGAGCTATGTGCTTATGTGACTCGCCTTCCTGTTGAGAATTATAATGTGGATGCCGCGATTCTTTATAAAGACATTATGACGCCGCTGCCAGCATTAGGAGTGGAGGTTGAGATCAAAGGCGGAATTGGTCCGGTCATCTCAAATCCCATTCAATCCTTAGCGGATGTCGAAAAACTAGGGGAAATCTGTCCGGAGGACGATGTTCCCTATGTATTAGAAACCATTAAACTATTAACACAGGAACAGTTAAGTGTTCCGTTAATTGGCTTTTCTGGTGCACCATTTACACTCGCCAGTTATATGATTGAAGGGGGTCCTTCAAAAAATTATAACAAAACCAAAGCCTTCATGTATGCAGAACCAAAGGCATGGTTTGCCTTAATGGAAAAGCTTGGCGATATGATTGTTACATACGTAAAAGCTCAAATTAATGCAGGGGCAAGAGCGATTCAAATTTTTGACTCATGGGTTGGAGCCCTCAATGTTGAAGATTACCGAACCTTTATAAAGCCAATCATGAACCGAATTTTCGCCTCCCTTAAGGAAGAAAATGTGCCGCTTATTATGTTTGGTGTGGGCGCAAGCCATCTAGCATTGGAATGGAATGACCTTCCGCTCGATGTAGTTGGATTGGATTGGCGTATGCCGATTCGGCAGGCGAGAGAAATGGGGATTCGTAAAACGGTTCAAGGGAATTTAGACCCTGCCATTTTGCTCGCTCCTTGGGAGGTTATTGAAGAAAGAGCAAAAGACATTTTAGACCAAGGTATGGCACAGGATGGATATATTTTTAATCTTGGACATGGAGTCTTCCCTTCTGTTAACCCAGATACATTGAAAAGACTAACTGCTTTCATCCATGATTATTCTGCATCGAAATTAAGCCGATAATTACCAATGAAGTGTTAAAATTGGTAAGATGATTATTTTTTTGGCACAATATAGTGAGTTGTCAATAGAGACTTAAAAAGAGGTGCAAAACATGACAAAAAGAAAAATGGGTCTGCTTGTAATGGCATACGGTACCCCATATCAAATAGAAGATCTTGAACGGTATTATACACATATTCGTCATGGACGGAGGCCGACAGATGAAATGCTCGAAGACCTTCGTAATCGTTATGAAGCAATTGGCGGTATTTCCCCGCTTGCCAAAATTACTCTCGAACAGGCAGAAAAACTTGAAGAGCATTTAAATAAAATCCAGGATCAAGTGGAATTTAAAATGTATCTTGGATTAAAGCATATTGAACCATTTATTGAAGATGCTGTTAAACAAATGCATGAAGATGGAATAGAAGAAGCTATTAGTATTGTACTTGCTCCTCATTTTTCAACTTTTAGTGTTAAATCCTATAATGGGAGAGCGGTTGAAGAAGCGGAAAAATTAGGAGGACCGAAGATTACGTCGATTGAAAGCTGGTATCAAGAACCTAAATTCATTGATTATTGGGCAGAGAAGCTTAAGGGGATTTATCAACAAATGCCGGAGGATGAAAAGGAAAAGGCTGTTTTAATTGTGTCAGCCCATAGCCTGCCGGAAAAAATCCTCCAATTTGGAGACCCATATCCTAAACAGCTTCAAGAAACAGCAGATTTAATTGCTTCCGAAGCAGGCATTAACAAATATGAAATTGGCTGGCAGAGTGCGGGGAACACTCCAGAACCATGGTTAGGCCCCGATGTTCAAGATCTAACAAGAGATTTATTCGATGAACATCACTATAAGGCATTTGTTTATGCACCTGTCGGGTTTGTTTGTGATCATCTTGAAGTTCTTTATGATAATGATATTGAATGTAAAAGAGTTACGGATGAGGTGGGGGCAACATACTATCGCCCAGAAATGCCGAATGCCAAAGAAGAATTTATTGATTGCTTAGCTGGCGTAATTTTAAAAACGTTAACGGATTGAAGGGAATTCAAGTAGGAAGAAGGTGACATCCGTGGCGGAAAAACAAAAGGTTGCCATCATTGGGGGTGGAATTGCCGGACTCGCGGCAGCCTTCTATCTTCAAAAAACAATAAGAGAAAATCAATTGCCAATCGAGGTCATGTTAATTGAAGCTTCCCACCGTCTCGGAGGAAAAATGCAAACCGTTGTGAGGGACGGCTTCACGATTGAAAGGGGCCCGGATTCCTTTTTGGCACGGAAAACGAGCATTATTCGCCTGGCCAAGGAAGTAGGCATGGATCATCAATTGGTTCCAAATTCAACCGGTAAATCATATGTCATGGTCAATGAGGAACTGCATTCGATGCCAGGCGGATCCATCATGGGAATTCCAACTGAGATTGGTCCGTTTATTACGACGAAGTTATTTTCTCTTCCTGGTAAAATTAGAGCTGCTGCCGATTTTATTTTGCCGAAATCTCAAAGTGGACAGGACCAATCCTTGGGCGACTTTTTTCGAAGAAGATTGGGTAATGAAGTAGTGGAGAATTTAATTGAGCCACTCTTATCAGGAATCTATGCGGGTGATATTGATCATTTAAGTTTGATGTCAACCTTCCCGCAATTTTATGAGGTCGAGCAGAAGTATCGCAGCTTGATTATTGGGATGAAAAAATCTGCCCCAGCCCAGCCGAAAAAACCGGTCAACACTCAAAAGGGAAAGGGCGGCTTTTTGACCTTTAAATCAGGACTTCAGTCGTTCGGAGAAGCCATCGAAGCGAAATTAGACCCTCATTCGATTTTAAAAGGGCATCGTGTGGATAAAATCACGAAGGTAAACAAAGGATATGAAATCTTTTTGAACAATGGAGAAACATTGGAAGCTGATGGTATCATAGCAGCAACACCTCATAAGGTGACACAGTCCATGTTCTCGCACTATAAATTTTTTGACCCGTTTAAATCGGTTCCATCAACATCAGTCGCAACGGTTGCCTTAGCTTTTCCGAAAGAGGCAATTAAAAGGGATATTGACGGGACAGGGTTTGTCGTTTCTCGAAATAGTGATTATTCGATTACTGCCTGTACATGGACACATAAAAAATGGGAGCATTCCACTCCTAAAGGAAAAGTTTTGCTCCGGTGTTATGTGGGAAGAGCGGGAGATGAGACCATTGTTGAACTCTCAGATGATCAAATCATTAAGTTTGTTCTAGATGATTTGAACAAAACAATGGATATTTCAATGGAACCTGATTTTGCCGTTGTTTCTCGCTGGAAAAATGCTATGCCGCAGTATACGGTAGGTCATAAACAAAGGCTTGAAACCATTAAGAAACATATAAAAGAAGAATTACCTGGAGTATTCTTGGCTGGAGCTTCCTATGAAGGTGTAGGTGTCCCCGATTGTATTGACCAAGGGGAAGCCGCTGTTAAGGCTGTTTTTGAATATTTACAAGAAAAGATACAAAAAGAAGCTGTTCAGCCATAACAGCTTCTTTTTTAACAATTGGCTGTGTAAAAGGAAAATGTTGATTTTTGACAATGTTGATTGGAGCGGAGCAACTGGAGCGGAAATCAACAATTAGCTAAAATAAGAGGGGGTAAATCCATGGAACTTACAGTTATTGGACATTGGGGCGGATATCCGAAAAAGAATGCGGCAAGCTCTGGTTACTTACTTGAGCATGAAGGCTATCATCTTTTAATTGACTGTGGCAGCGGGGTTTTAGCCAAGCTGCAAAATAAACTTGAGCCGGAAGAATTGGATGCGGTGTTGATTTCCCACTACCACCCGGATCATATTGCCGACATTGGTGTACTTCAGCATGCAAGATTAATCCAGGGGTTTTTGGGAAAAGAAATCCCCACCCTCCCTATTTATGGACATCATTTCGATCAACATGAATTTTTCAAATTAACCTATAAGGAAATTACCAAGGGAATTGCCTATGATCCCAATGGGGTTCTTACAGTGGGACCTTTTCAGGTGTCCTTTTTAAAGACCAGTCATCCTGTTCCGTGCTATGCCATGCGGATTGAAGCAGACGGTAAGGTTTTGGTCTATACTGCGGATAGTTCTTTTAAGGAAGAGTTTATTGCGTTTAGTAAAGAGGCTGACCTATTGTTATGTGAATGCAATTTATATGGAAATCAAAACGGCAAGTCTGCAGGTCATATGACAAGTATAGAGGCGGGGAAATTTGCCAAAGAGGCTGCCGTGAAACAATTAATTCTTACTCACCTTCCGCATTACGGAAATTTAAGTGATTTAGTTCACGAGGCTTCTGCGGAATTTACTGGTATAATAAGGCTTGCTGAAGAATTTCAAACGATTTTACTCTAGGAGGAAGGCATATGTTATTTATTGATAATAAAGGGATAACAGACCCGCAAATGAATCTTGCAATCGAAGAGTATGCCCTTAAAAATCTTGATATCAATGAAACCTATTTATTATTTTACATAAATCAGCCATCCATCATTATTGGAAAAAACCAAAACACGATTGAGGAAATTAATACAGAGTATGTAGAAAAGAATGGGATCATTGTCGTTCGGAGATTGTCCGGCGGGGGTGCCGTCTATCATGATCTCGGTAATTTAAATTTTAGCTTTATTACAAAGGACGATGGCGAAAGTTTTCATAACTTCCGAAAATTCACCGAACCGGTAGTCGAGGCGCTTAAAAAGCTTGGAGTAAATGCGGAACTTAGCGGTCGAAATGACCTCCTTGCAGAAGGCAGAAAAATTTCCGGTAATGCTCAATTTTCAACACGAGGGAGAATGTTTAGCCACGGAACGCTATTATTTAATTCAGAAATGGATAATGTCGTTTCAGCTTTAAAGGTTAAGAAGGAAAAAATTGAGTCGAAGGGTATTAAGTCCATCCGCAGCCGGGTAGCGAATATCTCTGATTTTCTTACTGAAAAGATTAGTATTGAGGAGTTTCGTTCGCTGCTTCTAAATTATATTTTTGGTGGGGAAGAGAAGATTAACGAATACGTCCTTACCGATGCGGATTGGGAAAAGATTCACCAGTTGTCCAAGGATCGCTATCAAAACTGGGAGTGGAATTACGGAAAATCTCCGAAATTCAATTTGCAAAATTCTCACCGCTTCCCTGTGGGCTCAATTGATGTTCGTTTAGAGGTAAATAAAGGGATGATTGAGAATTGTAAAATCTATGGGGATTTTTTCGGTGTCGGAGATGTAAGTGAGATTGAAGACAAACTCAAGAATATTCGTTATGAAAAATCAGAAATTGAAAAGGTGCTAGCTGATGTAGATGTCGCCCATTATTTTGGAAATGTAACGAAAGAGGAATTTATTCAGCTAGTCTATTGATTCATTTCACTAAAAAGGCAGGCTGAAAACCTGCCTTTTTAGATCAAGTTTATTGATTGACCTTTTGATTTATTTGGGATTTTAGCGTCCTTCTTAATATTTTACCGGTAGTATTCTTCGGAAGTTCGTCCAAAAACTCAATCGACGATGGAATTTTATATTTTGCGAGATGCTCCTTACAGTATTCAAGAAGTTGATTTTCTGTTAGATTTGGGTTTTTACTAACCACATAGCTTTTAACAGCCTCGCCCTGATTTGGATCCGGAACACCAAGCACCGCGACTTCCACAATATCCGGATGGTTGTAAAAAACCTCCTCAACTTCACGAGGGTAAACGTTATATCCCCCGACAATAATTAAATCCTTTTTTCGGTCTACGATATAAAAATAGCCTTCTTCATCTGTACGCGCTAAATCACCCGTATAAAGCCATCCATTTCGAATCGATGCTTGAGTTTCTTCTGGCATTTTATAATAGCCCTTCATTACATTTGGACCTTGGACAATCAGTTCTCCTACTTCACCGGCAGAAAGCTTTTCACCAAGCTCATTGACTATTTTATTTTGTACATTCAGGATGGATGTTCCAATCGATCCGGGCTTTCTCGGACGGTCGAGCGGGTTGAAACAGGTGACCGGTGACGCCTCCGATAAACCATATCCTTCTGAGACTATCACATTAAATTTCTTTTCGAAATTTTTAAGAAGCGCTACTGGCATGGAAGCTCCCCCGGAAATACATAATCGCAAGGTTTGGAGATCGTCAGGATTTCCTTCATGATATTGAAATAGAAAATTATACATGGTTGGAACTCCGGCAAAAACAGTCGCTTTATATTCTTTGGTAAGACGGAAGACTTCCTTTGGGCTGAATTTTGGAACAATCAGCATGGTTGCTCCGCTTAATAATGGAGCATTTAAAGCCACTGTTAAACAGAATACATGAAACATTGGCAATGCTGTAATGACGCGGTCATTATTACTCATCTTTAAATAATCACCGACATCCATTGCATTGCTGTACAAATTCTTATGGGTCAACATCGCCCCTTTTGGTTTTCCGGTTGTCCCCGAGGTGTAGAGAATCAAGGCAACCTCATCATCATCAAGTTTGGGATCTTGAAAGCTTAGATCACCGGAGGCTACTACATTTGTAAACGATTTCAATTTTGAAAATACTGAGAGGTTTTCTAAATTTGTTTGTTCAAAGTCACTTAATCCTGTTTCACAAAATACATAATGCTCAACCTTTGGAAGATGCTTGTGCATTTCTTCTGCTAAAGGAATTGCCAAGTCTAGCGCGATCACTGTTTTCACATCACCATTGGTTAGAATATAGCCAATTTCGTCTGCTGTATAAACTGGATTAATGGGGATGACCGTTGCGCCTAGTCGTAATGCACCGTATAAGCTGATGACAAAATGCGGTGAGTTCCCAAGCAATAGGGCAATATGATCACCTTTTTTAACCCCTAATTTTTCAAGACCTGATGCAAACCTTGTAATCGCTCCATCCAGTTCGGCATATGTAGTGACCTTGTCTAAAAAATAATAGGCAGGTTTATTGGCCGAAGCTTTTGCAGTTTCATGAAGCTGTGACGATAAATTCATTTAGTTCCCTCCTTTTATGAATGAATACTCATTCATTTAATTCTTTTAATTTTCTAAATATATTATATTGCAAGAAATTTAAGTATTCAAGTAGAATCTGACAACTCCCACAGCTAAAGCAGTGGGGTTCTAAGATATAGTGGCTAACTGCCTAGTACACTTCTCAACGATACCCTTATCTTTCCTTGCGGAAGGAGTTTCTATCGAAGTACTGGTGTACGTTCTCCTAGAACATTAACGGACGTATTGCGTATAGCAAGACACTTCGCCAAGCAAGCCCCTTAGGACTCCTTGTGTGTTTTTCGTTCCGACTTCTCTTGGGCGTTATCACGACCAATCAGGTTGAGTTTATGCGACAAACCAACGCAATATTTTGCTTGGTGATTGTTTTAATCGTGCAATCTCACGATTATGCAATTGAACGAAGTTATACCATTTTGCATTACATAAATCAACATCAACGGAGTTAAGAGTTTCATTCGTATTTCCAATCAAAAAAGCACTATATAAATCACGTTGGATAAGATGTTTTTCAAAATCATTCCAACGTTCCGTGATCTGTTTCTTGGTGTATTTTCCAGTTTTATGGTTGAATTGACTTGCTTTTGTAGCGTAGGTATCAATTTTCTTAAGGGATCGCCCTTGATAGCTAAGTTTACGGTCGATAATTGTTAGAAGCATTGCAGGGGCATGGTTTGCAATTGATTTGCCAAACCGTTTCTTGGAGTTAATCTTGCCATTGTTCCTATTGCGAGTTGTTTTCTTTGTCCGCTTTTGAAGCGACTGAAACCTCATGGTTTCTACCCGAATATCAGAACCAAGAGCAAGAATATCGTTCGCTAACTTTTCATGTGATATTTTCCGCTGTACAGCTATTTTCCGATACAATTCCTTTCTTTTCTTTCGAAGCTTTTTGTATGTATTGGAGTAGTTCCATTCCAAGCGACCTTTCTTAAAAGTGCCATCTTTATTGAAGTTGTGGGTATTCGTTGACCGTTTAGACCGATCCATGGCACGCTGAATACGTCTTAATTTAGGAAAATCAGCATTGCATTCTGGCGCAAGCTCACGAAGTTCAACGGTATTTTCACTACAAAAAGCAATTGTAGATGAACCAATATCGATTCCTACACGTTTGGTTTCATCATTCGCAACTTTTCTATTCCGTTTTTTTGGTGGATAACCTTCTTGAATAAGTTGCACAAAATAGCGAGCTTTTCCACGTATTTCACGTTTCAACATACGCACATACTTTGTCTTATCCATTAAGGCTAGGTGTGCGTATTCATCATTGGCTTTCGGTGCAATTGGCAAACACAACCAATTTTTAGGGTTTGGATGTTTCTTTGTTGGCCTATCTCCCCAAAGAATATTGCCGTCTTCGTATCGCAATCCAGTTTAGTTTGATTTGTTTTCAACAGAAATATCATCATCAAACTTTTTGAAGTGTACTTTTCGAGCCTTGCCAAAATGTAGTTTCTCTACTGTTTGGAACGCTCTTGTCGCCAGTTTTTGTGCTTCTAAGCTTCCGATATTCCCCTTAAATTTGTGTTGAACTAGTTTCACAAAATCGTGGAGACCATATTCAGAAAAGCCGTTAGCTAAACGGATCTCGGAAAGTCGATGATCGCGTTCTTTGGACTTCGGCCCTTTCAGCAACGTATGATATTCCTTAGTAGCTTTCACAGATTTATGACGTTTGAGAGCTTCGCCTAGACAAGAATTGTAGACTGTGCGAGCAATCTTGAATTTCTTCTCTATTCTATGTTTTTGCCAGGCTAGGATGTTTAACGAAAATTCGATTGAATAGGTTGGTGTACACTTTCTTGCCATAGGTTTCAGCTCCTTTCTAGTTCCGCTTTTTCTGATTTTCAACGTATTGCTTTATGCCTACTAGAACACCATATCTTTAATTTTTAAAACAACTTATAAGTCTATTATAGCACATACGTTCCCCTTCTTTCAATAAAAAGACAGTGATACTTTCAAATGCTTGAAGTTCCACAAACCTTTCGGTTAAAGTAGTACTCCGCATTTGACCTCACTATCATCCCATGTCAAAGACGGGCTAACGCCCTGCATGGGCTTTCTCGTCCGTCATAATTGTTGATCTAGAGTCGATTGCCGTTCTGGCAGTATACTCCTACCACATGTAAGTCGGCAAAAACAGGCTTTTTTTTATGTTCAGTTCTAAAAAAGCGCTTTTTAACTAAACTAAGTATAGAGAGGTTGTACAAAAAGGAGGACAATTCATGGTACGGAAAATGGGGATATATGCGGTTCTGGCCTATGTGATATATGGGTTGTTTTTTTATTGGTACTTATTCTATTTTGCCGATACAAAACTGCCCTTTGAATATCAAGGGTCAAAAGCCGACCCTGCCACTTTCCTAAATGGAAGGGAACTAATGCTGAGTGAAGAGTATTCGAAGATAAGAAATCTTTTATTTTTCTTATCCACCCCATTCGAATGGCTTTTCTACTTTGTCATTTTATTATTTGGCTTTTCAAGGGCCTTCAAACGCTGGGCGGAAAGCACTTCTAAGTATCAACTGCTTCAAACGGCGATTTATCTGATTTGGTTATCATTCTTTGCTTATGTGGCAACCTTCCCGTTAAGCTATATAAGCTATTCCTTATCAAAAACTTATCACATTTCGACGCAAACCTTCCCATCGTGGATGAAGGATGAATTAATTGACTTTTGGATTAATTATGGGACATGGCTGATTATTGTTCCAGTCATTTATTGGCTGATGAAAAAAAGCAAGCGCTGGTGGTTCTACGCTTGGCTGTTATCCATTCCTTTTACATTATTTATGATGTTCTTGCAGCCAGTTGTGATTGACCCATTGTATAATGACTTCTATCCCTTAAAAAATAAGGAACTTGAAACAAAAATATTAACGATGGCTGATAAAGCTCACATACCGGCAAAACATGTTTTTGAAGTGAATATGGCGGAAAAAACAAATTCAATGAATGCATATGTAACGGGGATTGGTTCCAATGCACGGATTGTCCTTTGGGATACAACCTTAAATCAACTATCGGATCGACAAATTTTATTTATCATGGCACATGAAATGTGCCACTATGTGGAGAAACATATTTATTTTGGAATAGCAGGTTATTTGCTGCTTTCACTGCTGGGATTGTATTTAGCCAATCGAATAATGGATTGGGCGATTAAACGTTGGGGAACTGAACTGAAGATACCGGAAAAGAGAGATATACGCTCATTGCCGTTGTTTTTAATGATTATTTCATTCCTAATGTTTGCAGCAAGCCCATTTACAAACCTTATTTCCCGTTATGAAGAGTCACGTGCGGACAATTATGCGATTCATATGACCAAAGATCCGGAGGCCGCCATTACCTCCTTCCAAGAATTAACCAAGTCAGGCTTAAGCCAGGTAAATCCACCACTCTTGGTAAAAATATTCCGCTATGATCATCCGTCCATGCTAGATCGGATTTCAATGCTCGAAGAATATGAAATCAAACATCGGAAGCAGATAAAATAAAAATTGGTTAAGGACTGATGTGTTTCTTCAGTCCTTTTCATTCTTGGAACAAAAAAGAGCCGTCCATTTTTGGACGGCTCTTAAAAAATTTAAGTTCCAAATCGCTTATTAAGCTCTCTAAGTTGGCCGGATAATAAGAAAAATGCCTTTTTGTCCCGATGATCAATGGCACAGTCAATTTTTTTTAACAGCTTTTCCTTTTCAATGTTTAATTGGACTTCTGCTAGGAGCATCTCAATGTACAAATCCTGAACGTAATTTTCTTTCTTTTGACGTTTCATGGCACCAATTTTCATTAATTCCGTGTAGGATTTTTCATTCATGAAAATCACCCCTGATGCTTTTTTTTATTATATGGATTTTTTTAGATAAAATCAAACAAATATTTATAATTTTCGGAAATAATCTTCTTGACATTATTTGTGACCAATTTGGTAACGATTCGGAAAAATCAAGATATTGGCAAATGAACATGATATGATGGAAAAAATAGAATAATGGGGAGTTGGCGGTATTGAAGCAAAATCAGATTGAAGAATATGAAATTAATTCTGGTACCATGTTTATTCGGCCTGTAGAGTATGGCAGTAAAATATATTCACAAATTTTTGAGGAAGAGGATGAGTTTCTTTCTCCATTTAAGCCTTTGGATATAATCAAAAAAAGCTGTGATTATTTTGGCTGTGATTACGAAAGCCGGAAGAAAGGGACAAGACAACTCATTGGGATTACGCATAAAATTCCAATCGCGATTGAACCGTCCAACCGCCTCTATTTTTTCCCAACTACATCACCGACCCGTTCTGAATGCATTTGGATTTCACATGATCATGTAAAGGAACATCGCCGTATTTCCAATCAGCAAACACTCATTACCTTTCGCAATAAACAGACACACTTATTTCCAGTTCCTTATAGCACAATTGACAATCAATTATTAAGAACATCTTTTTTAAGAACAAAGTTAATGCAAAGAATTGAATTTAATGATAGAAAATCATTTTATTTAATGCAAAAACCAGTTTCGATGGAGGCCTCAGAAAACACCCGAAAATATGGTGAAGATCTTTTTACAAAAAATTAAACATAGCGCAAATCTAACGGGCCGAGTGCTTTTTTAAAAAATAGAGCTCGATTAACTCTTGAACTTTATTTCGGATTCTTGGATTAAAGTAACTATGGCTTTCTTCATAGCCCTTATATAAGAACAGATACATCGTAAAGGCATCGTCCCGTTTTGTTTCGGTTACTTGGAGTTTATTCTTTTTCATATAATGTTTAGCCTCTGCCAATTCTCTTTGGACCTCTTTCATCGTTTCCTCAATCAATCCCAAATAAGGTTTTTTTAATTTAAAAGGACTCTTTTCTACTACGCTTAAATCCCGGTTTAGGATAATTAAAACCATTGGTAAGTAAATGGCTTTCTCCATAATATTACGATCTTCTTCAGGAATTCTTGTCATTTGATTTAAGCTCCTTCCTGTTATTTTGTTCGAACATTTGTTCTTATATTTTATAAAAAAAGATATGAAAAGGCAATAGGCTCTCTAAGGATGCATGTACTTACAACCGCTTCGTTTTCATATGCGGTTTTATGCCGTTAGGAAATCTTTAAGAAAGTTTTTTATAGAAGGGTATCGAGTAGGGGAAAATGAAGATAGAAGAAACTTGTGTTTTGGTGCAAGCGTCTATATAGGTGGGAAAATTTAACTTGGATGGGTGATGGATGAATGAGATATGAACAAAATCAGAAAAGGAAAAAAGGAAAATGGCGTTCTGTTCTGATGGTAATCCTTGTATTGCTGATAGCCGGTACAGGCTATTCTTATTACCAATATAAACAAGGAGTGAACCAATCATTAAAAAAAGTAAGCAAAACAGATAAAGTAGTTTATACTTTTGATGGAAAAAAGGACCAATACGGGGATACAAACATTCTCATGCTGGGCAGTGATGCAAGAGGGAATGAAGTATCAAGAGCTGATACCATCATGATTGCCCATTATAATGAAAATAAAGGAACATATAAACTTACTTCCATTATGAGGGATAGTTATGTAGATATTCCGGGCCATGGTAAGCATAAAATTAACTCTGCATTTGCTCGTGGCGGCCCTGATTTGATGAGGAAAACGATTAAAGAAAATTTCGATATTGATCTACAATACTATGCAATCGTCCATTTTCAAGGCTTTGTTCAATTAATTGATGAGGCGTTTCCAGATGGTGTAAAGATTGATGTTGAAAAGGCTATGTCAAAAAATATTGGAGTATCGCTTAAACCGGGGGTTCAGAGACTAAACGGAAAGGAAATGCTTGGCTATGTTCGTTTTCGCCATGATGCGATTGGAGATTTTGGACGCGTAAAACGGCAACAGCAGGCAGTGAAAGCAATTGGAGATCAGCTGACAAGCATAAACACAATTCCGAAAATACCAAAATTAATTGGTGTAATTACACCATATATCAATACAAACATGAAAACATCCGATATAATATTTATGTCAACCAATTATTTCTCCAAAAGGGAAGGTCCTGTTGAGACCTTAAGGATTCCCGTGGACAATAGTTATACCAATCAGCGGATTTATGGAGAAGGAGCGGTATTAGCCATTGATGTTGCTAAAAATCGGGAGGCCCTTCACCAATTTATTACAAAATAGAATTAGCAAGGTTCGGCAAAGAGGAGAGGTATGATGGATTTTGAGATGATAAAGGAGTGGTTTTCACTCGATAATATCATGGATTTAATAAAGCAATATCGTTCACTTGGCCCGTTGCCGGGGATATTGCTTCCAATGCTTGAAGCCTTTTTGCCATTCTTGCCGCTTTTTTTATTTGTGATGGCCAATGCAAGTGCTTTTGGATTATGGTGGGGATTTTTATTTTCTTGGCTTGGTGCTTGTGTTGGTGCATTACTGCTTTTTTTCATTATCAGGAGATTTGGGCAAAGGCGTTTATTATCTTTTCTACCAAAACATCCAAAAGTTCGCAAATTAATGGATTGGGTAGACCGTCATGGATTTGGCCCGCTATTTATACTTCTTTGTTTCCCCTTTACACCATCGGCCGTGGTAAATATTGTTGCCGGTCTTTCTAAAATTAGTATGTATCAATATATGCTAGCCGTTTTTATTGGGAAAATGGTGATGATTTTTACCATTAGTTTTGTTGGCTATGATCTCCATTCACTCATTACGAAGCCTTACCGAACGATTATTGTAGTGGGCGTAATTTTCATTCTTTGGTATGTTGGAAAAAGAATTGAAGTAAGATTGAATAGAAGGATTGAAAATGACCATAATGGGGAAAAACAGGGATTGGATAGATGGAGGAGTTTCAATGAAGATTGAATGGAAAAAGGAAGGCGTGGAATGGATTAAGGCTTTTGCAATTGGAATCATTATTTTTGCTTTTATTCGGACATTTTTCTTTTCAAACTACATAGTTGAAGGGGAATCAATGATGCCAACTCTTCAGAACGGGAACAAACTTGTCGTGAATAAGCTTGGTTACCAGATTGGAGATCTAAACCGATTTGACGTGATTGTCTTTCATGCCAATCAAAAGGAAGATTTCGTCAAACGTATCATTGGATTGCCAGGGGATAAAATTGTTTATCGTGATGATCATTTATATGTAAATGGAAAAATGTATAAGGAGTCATTTTTAGATATTTATAAACAAAAAAAACCAGGAGTAAAATTAACAGGTGATTTTACATTAAAAGAAATTACCGGGGAAAATACAGTGCCTGCCGGTAAGCTATTCGTTCTTGGCGATAATCGATTAGGCAGCTGGGACAGCCGCCATTTTGGCTTTATCTCAGTCAATCAAGTGGTTGGCAAAGTGGATCTACGCTACTGGCCATTAAACGAAATGGATGTCCATTTTTAAAATAAAACTTTAAGCAGGGAGCATGTTAGCATGCTCTTTTTTTGCTGCGAATTTTTTACCATTTTTGGTTGCATAAAACGGACGTAATTCCAAACGTTTGTGCCCATTTCGTGATAAAATGAAAAACAGAGAGATTAGGGAATGGGGGTCCATACATGTCAGTAAGAATGATCATCGGGCGGTCTGGAAGCGGAAAAACAACGCTGTGTTTAAACGAAATACGAGATCGCTTAATGGAAAATCCAATGGGTAAACCAATTATTTACATTGTTCCCGAGCAAATGACGTTTTTATCGGAGTATCATTTAGCAAGAGATCCGCAAATTGGCGGCACGATTCGAGCCCAGGTTTATAGTTTTCCGCGGCTGGCATGGAGAATTTTACAAGAAACGGGCGGAATCAGCCGATACCATTTAAGCAATGTCGGTATGAGTATGCTGATTCGTAAAATCATCGAAGAACAAAAGGAACAATTAAATTTGTTCGAGCGTGCTGCAGATAAACAAGGCTTTATTCAACAATTAGAGCAGATGATTATTGAATTTAAGCGGTATTGTGTTCGACCTGAAGAACTGATCGAAGGGTCAGTAAAACTCGGCAATGAATCCGCTAAGGCACTTCAAGATAAATTGCATGATTTAGAAATTATCTATAAACATTTTGAAGATGAGGTTTTTGGAAAATACATTGACTCTGAAGACTATTTTCACCTCCTTTCAGAAAAAGTGGCATCTTCCCGATATCTAAGGGAAGCAGAAATCTATATTGATGGATTTTACAACTTTACACCACAGGAATATCTTGTCATAAAGGAACTCATGAAGAATTGTCGAAGCGTTACCATTGCGATGACGACAGATCAGGTATCTGTTCATGCAGCACCTGATGAACTTGATTTATTCAGGTTGTCTTCTGATGCTTGCCATTCTATTTTTGAAATAGCGAGTGCGGAAGGTATAGAGGTGGAAGAGCCGATTCTGCTAAAAAACCAACAAAAGTGGAATCATCCTTCCTTACGCCATCTTGAGGAAATGTTCGATGAGAGGCCTGTTGTCCCATATGGAGGGCCAACTGCAATTCATATTGGTCAAGCAGTCAGCAGGCGGGCCGAAATAGAAGGAATTGCGAGAGAAATACGTGAATTAGTCCGGACGAAAGGGTACCGCTACCGCGATATGGCCTTACTAATTCGTAACGGAGGGGACTATCATGATCTTTTGGTCCCAGTCTTTGATGACCATCAAATTCCTTATTTTATCGACCAAAAAAGAACGATGTTAAATCATCCTCTTATTGAATTCCTTCGTTCAAGCCTGGAGGTTATTCAAACGTATTGGCGCTATGAGCCAATATTTAGGGTAATTAAAACGGAATTGCTTTACCCGCTTCAGGAGAATCCCGGTAAAATGCGTGAAAAAATGGACCGACTCGAAAACTATTGCCTAGCTTACGGTATAAAAGGGAGTAAGTGGACGAAAAAAGAGCGGTGGAGTTACCGCCGTTCCTACGGTTTGGAGTTAGAGACAGTTCAAACGGATGCTGAAAAGGAAATTGAACAGGAATTAAATGAATTGAAACTTATGGTATCTGCCCCTATCTTACGATTATCTAGACGTTTGAAAAAAGCAGGTACCGGACGAAAGCTTTGTGAAGCCCTTTACTTATATTTAGAAGAATTAGAGGTACCTGCAAAGCTTGAAAAGTGGAAATTGGCTGAAGAGGAACAAGGCAATCTTGTTAAAATGCGGGAACATGAACAGGTCTGGAATGCAGTGATAGAACTTTTAGATCAATACGTAGAAATCCTAGGGGACGAACCGATTTCATTAAAAGCGTATACGGCTATTTTAGAAGCAGGATTTGAATCCCTGCGTTTTTCTCTTATTCCTCCGGCAATCGACCAAGTTTTAATTGGAGACTTGGAGAAATCAAGATTAACAGAAATCAAGGTCGCATTCGTGGTCGGTGTTAATGAAGGGGTATTGCCTGCAAAACTAACGGATGAAGGGATATTGGCAGATGATGACCGGGAAATGTTGATGATTGCCGGTATCAAGGTTGCACCAAGCAGCAGGACACGCCTTCTTGATGAAAACTTTTTAGCCTATAAAGCACTGACAATCCCATCAGATTTGCTTTATGTTACCTATCCGCTTGCTAATAATGAGGGAAAAGCACTTATTCCTTCCTCTTATATTAAAAGAGTAAAAGATATGTTCCCAGAATTAGTTGAACATGTTTTTGTAAACGACCCAGTGGAGCTGGTGGAGGAAGATCAGCTTAGCTTTGTTTCAAATCCAACTTCCACACTATCTTATTTAACAGCTCAACTTCAATTAAAGAAGAGGAATTATTCGATTTCTCCTCTTTGGTGGAATGTATATAACTTTTATATAGAAGGCGTAGGTAAAGCCCAGGCTGAAAAAGTTTTATCCAGCCTTTTTTACACAAATCAAACGGTGAACCTTTCAAAGGATGTAGCAGATGAATTGTACGGAGAGACCATTCAGGCAAGTGTTTCGAGAATGGAATTATTCAATGGATGCGCTTTTTCTCATTTTGCCCAGCATGGTCTCAAACTAAGGGAACGACAAATCTTCCGGTTAGAAGCACCTGATATTGGGGAATTATTCCATGCAGCACTAAAGCATATATCAGATACCGTAAATGAACAAAGGATTTCTTGGAGTAATTTAACGAGGCAGCAATGTGAAGTTTTATCAAAAGAAGCGGTTAATACTTTAGCTCCTAAGCTGCAAAATGAAATTTTACTGAGCTCTGAACGCCATCATTATATTAAAAGAAAATTGGAGCAAATTATTACCCGTGCCTCTCTAGTTTTAAGTGAACATGCCAAGGTTAGCGGTTTTTCACCGATTGGCTTAGAGTTAGGGTTTGGCTCAAAAGGAGAACTTCCTCCATTAAGCTTTTCTTTAAAAAATGGAAAGAAAATGGAGCTTGCGGGCCGGATTGACCGTGTGGATCAAGCAAAAGATGAAAACGGAAGTGTCTTTTTGCGGGTAATTGACTACAAATCCAGTGAAAAAGATGTTAATTTAGGCGAAGTTTATTATGGGCTTGCATTGCAAATGCTGACCTATCTCGATATCGTTATTACCCATTCAAAAGAGCTGGTAGAAATGGAAGCGACTCCTGCAGGTGTTCTTTATTTCCATGTTCACAACCCGTTTATTAATACGAAAAAAATGTTAACCATCGATGAGATCGAAAAGGAAATTATGAAAAAGTTTAAAATGAACGGGTTAATGCTGAGTGATCAAAATGTCATTCGTTTGATGGATCAAACACTTGAATCCGGTGATTCACAAATTATTTCTGCAGGAATCAAAAAGGACGGGAATTTATCTAAAAAGTCCAAAGTAGCCAGCATAAATGAATTTGAAAATTTACGGCATTACGTTCGAAATCTCTATCAAAAAACGGGAAATTCGATTATTGATGGGGCGGTTCAGATTGCACCATATAAGCTAAAAGATAAAACCCCCTGTACATTTTGTGCCTTTAAATCAGTTTGCCAATTTGACGAAGCAATCGAAGATAACAGGTACCGGATTCTAGCTCCGCACTCGAAAGAGGATGTTCTTGAGTTGGTTGGAAAGGAGAGTAACCAGAATGAGTAAATTGATGATCCCGCCTATGCCGGAAGGGGCAACCTGGACAGAAGACCAATGGAAGGCTATCATGGCGAAAAATAAGGATATACTTGTTGCGGCAGCAGCTGGCTCGGGGAAAACGGCAGTCCTTGTTGAGCGAATCATTCAAAAGATCCTTTCGACAGATGACCCAATCGATGTGGATGAATTGCTGGTGGTTACTTTCACAAATGCTTCAGCGGCAGAAATGCGCCATCGTATTGGTGAAGCATTAGAAAAGGCTATTGACCAAGATCCGGAATCAAGACATTTAAGAAAACAGCTTAGTTTATTAAATAAAGCGTCTATTTCTACGCTCCACTCCTTTTGTATGGAAGTAATCCGCAAGTATTATTATTTAATCGATGTTGACCCAGGGTTCCGGATTGCGGATGAGACTGAAGCTCAATTAATTAGAGATGAAGTCATGGATGAATTGTTTGAAGAACAATATGGAAGGCCGGAAAATGAGGCATTTTTTACCCTGGTTGATTCGTTTACGAACGATCGGAACGACGCGGCCTTAATGGATATTGTCCGCTCCATTTATGATTTTGCCCGATCAAACCCAGAACCGGAGAAGTATTTGGAATCGATTCTTAAAATGTACGATGTCACATCGATAACGAAGATTGAGAATTTACCATTTATTGGGGCACTCCTTTATGATATTGAATTGCAGCTGGAGGCGGCTAAGGAAATGATTATGAGCTGTTTGGAAATCGCAAAACAGCCAGGCGGTCCACACCCTAGGTCTGAAAACTTTTTAGATGATTTAAATGTTATTGATACGCTTATATCTGCGAAGCGAGATTCATGGCAAACGCTTTACAACGCCATGCAGGCCTGGTCTTTTTCCAGAGCGAAGCCAGTCAAAGGGGACGAATATAATAAAGATTTAACCGAGAAAGCCCAAAAACTGCGGGACAAAGCGAAGAAAAAGTTGACTGATTTAAAGGACGAACTTTTTTTCAGAAAGCCTGAAAGCTTCTTGCGTGATATGGAGGAAATGTATCCGCTGATTGAGACACTTGTTCGTTTGGTAAGTGACTTTTCAGAACGCTTCGAGAAAGAGAAAAAGGAAAAAGGGCTCGTAGATTATGCGGATTTAGAGCATAATTGTCTGCAGATTCTCACTGGGGAAATTACTAATGAAGGAGAATTTCTCCCGTCAAGTGCTGCTTTAGCCTACAAAAAGCATTTTAAAGAAATATTTGTCGATGAATACCAGGATACGAATATGGTTCAGGAAACGATCTTAAAGCTGGTGGCAAACGAAAATGAACTAAACGGCAATTTGTTCATGGTTGGGGATGTCAAACAGTCCATTTATCGGTTTCGACTTGCGGAACCTAATTTATTCTTAGGAAAATATAATCGATTTCGCCATGATGGAGAATTATCGGGTCTGAAAATTGACCTAGCCCGAAATTTCAGAAGCCGAAAAGAAGTTTTAGATGGAACGAATTTTTTATTCAAACAAATCATGGGAGTTAAGGTTGGGGAAATTGAATATGATGAAGCGGCTGAACTCCGTAATGGTGCTCCTTATCCTGAGGAGGAGCCTTATCCGGTAGAGCTATTGCTCGTAGATTTAAATAAAGAGCGTAAAGAAACCCAGGGTATAGAGGATGAAGGCGATACCTCGGAGGCTGAGTTTGATGCGGTTGATTTAGAAAAATCACAGCTTGAAGCAAGAGTGATGGCATCAAAAATTAAGGAATTAGTCTCTAGTGGAAGACAGGTATATCAAACAAAAACAAAAGCCAGCCGTCCTCTTATGTATCGTGATATTGTCATCTTGCTCAGGTCGATGACATGGGCGCCGCAAATTCTTGAAGAGTTCAAGCAGCAGGGAATACCCATTTATGCAAATTTATCAACAGGTTACTTTGAAGCAACCGAAATCAGGATCATGCTGTCATTGCTTCGTGTAATCGACAATCCCTATCAGGATATCCCTTTGGCGTCTGTTCTTCGTTCTCCCATTGTCGGGCTAAATGAAGAAGAACTTGCCAAAATTCGAATTCATAAAAAAAGAGGGTCTTTTTGGGATGCAGTTCATGCGTTCTCAAGGAGTACGGAGGCCGAAAATACCGAAGTGTTTTTTGAAAAAGTCCGTCGTTTTTCTGAGTTTTTGAATGAATGGCGGGCGATAGCCAGAAAAGGAGCACTTTCAGAACTGATCTGGCAGCTTTACCGGGATACCCATTTTTATGACTTTGTAGGAGGATTACCAGGCGGCAAACAGCGTCAGGCGAACTTGAACGCCTTATATGATCGGGCCCGGCAGTACGAACAAACCTCCTTCAGAGGATTATTCAGGTTTTTGCGCTTTATCGAAAGGATGATTGAACGGGGAGATGACCTGGGGGCGGCAAGAGCACTTGGAGAGCAGGAAGATGTTGTTCGGGTTATGACCATCCATAGCAGTAAAGGTCTTGAATTTCCGGTTGTATTTGTTGCAGGCATGTCCCGCAATTTTAATATGTCGGATATTCGAAATTCGTATATGCTTGATAAGGAGTATGGATTTGCTGCCAAATATGTAAATGTAGAAAAAAGAATTACCTTCCCGTCCTTGCCGCAAATGGCTTTTAAGAGAAAAAAGAAAATGGAAATGCTTGCGGAGGAAATGCGTGTCTTGTATGTTGCTTTAACGCGGGCAAAGGAAAAACTATATTTACTTGGAACAGTAAATGATGCCGGTAAAAAAATAGACCAATGGAATGATGGGGCGGGAAATCAGGAATGGCTCTTAAGGGACTATGAAAGGGCATCTGCCTCCTGTTATATGGATTGGATTGGGCCAGCGCTGGTTCGGCATCAGGATTGTGCAGATTTAAGAGTCTCAGAAAATAAGGATTTGCAAACTTCCAATGAAATTATGTGCCATCCTTCGGCATGGGAGATTTCTATTTTGACGAGTGAAAATCTTAAAAATCAAGAAATAGGCGATGAGAGTGAGCAAGATGATAATTTAGATTTAGTAAGATTGTCTAAATCCGTATTAGTTGATTCACCCTATGCTGGAGAAATACAGGATCGATTGACATGGGAATATATCCACCGGGATGCTGTGGCCAATCGTTCGAAACAATCCGTTTCAGAAATGAAACGGCAAAGGGAAATTTCGGATGAACAGAGTGGTTCCGACCTTATTCGAAGATTTCACAAGCCGATTTTAAAGCGGCCGAAGTTTATGCAAGAAAAACAATTGACTCCTGCGGAGCGTGGTACAGCTCTTCATATGGTGATGCAGCATGTTGATTTAACAAAACCAGTCAGTGTTGAGTCGATCCAAGCACAAATAAATAATATGGTCGTTAATGAATTATTAACCGCTGAACAAGCACAGGTAATCGATCCCCAGTTAATTGTTCCATTCTTTACATCGGAATTGGGGGAAAGGCTGTGCGCTGCGAAAGAGATTAACCGTGAAGTTCCTTTTACCATATCACTCCCTGCAGAAGAGGTATATATGAATTGGAAAGACGAAACGGAATCAATCTTTGTTCAAGGGATTATTGATTGTATATTTGAAGATGACCAAGGGCTGGTACTGATTGATTATAAATCAGATGGAATAACGGACCGATATAAAGGCGGATTTGAGCAGGCAAAACCGATCCTACATGAACGTTATAAAGTGCAAATAAATTTATATACTAAGGCAATTGAGCAAATTTGGAAAAGAAAAGTGAATGAACGCTATTTGTTTTTCTTTGATGGTGCCCATATTCTAAATCTGGACAATAAGCAATAAACTAAAAAACGACATAAACCAGTTCAGAGGTTTATGTCGTTTTTTAATTGTTTCCGACTGTAGGCTGATCAATAAGATCGGTATCAAGCACATTTGTACCGCTAATACCATTGTTCGCAACGATGATTCCTCCTGTATTAAATCCTCCGGAGCCACCGTAAGTCTTTGCAGTGCTCTTTGGTGAAATATAAACCGTATCACCAAATTGAACAATTCCTCCACTCACCGTAACGATTTGTACAGGACCAATAATTGCTGGCATCAAAAACATCCTTTACCATAAAAATGTCTAAGGTTACATATGCGGCTATTGCATATCTTGTTCATGCCCAAAGGGGAGTTCTTGCCGGATATGTTTTACTCTAGCCTCCATTGAAATATTTCTACTGTTACCTACATGTAAAATCGATGATGATGAAATACCAATAATATCAATATTTTTTACTTTAATCATTGGTTTTGGATTGTGAGGTATGAATGAAATGGCTTCGTTGATAGGCGGTAATGGAATAGTTTTTTTAAAAACGGTATAGGTTGAGAAATTTCCCTCATTTCCATAAAATCTTTCAGCTTCCCTTTGAACCGCAATAGCGCGGGAGAATCCATTAACGATACAGGAATCCCCAAGCTGAATAATTGAGGAGTAGGATAGGACCATTACATTTAATTGGTCAACATTAGACGTTCGTTGTAGCATAACCAGGGGTCACATCCGGTTCAAGCGGAACAAATGGTCCGATAATCAAGGATTCAGCAGGAGTATCAAATGCGGATGCTAATTGAATCGTTTGGGTATCACCCACAAGGACTAAGGAGGAACTGGCAACACCAGTAATTTGTATGTTTCCAACAACGAGCTCGCGGTTATAAACTTCAAGGTTCATTCGATATTCATTCCTTTCACATTATCCGGTAAATTATTGAAAAAGGTATAAACACCATTCTGAATTTCCTGTTTTAGTAATTCAATAATCCGATTTTCCACTAATGCTTTATTTTCGTCTGATTGCTCATTAACAGGAATCGATTTTAAGTGATACTCAATTCGATTGGGAAGCTGCTTTATTATATCCTGTTTTATGAAAGATAAATAGGACTCATTTGGCTGGAGCCTTAATTGTTTTTCGGTATCCTCAATTATTAGAGGTAGATCTGTTTCCAAATATCGATAAATCGCCTCTTCAATTTTCATGGACCGCTGCATTTGAGCCTTTGGAGATATTGGGGTATTCAAAGATTGACCTTGGATGGCAAAATCTTCAATTCCGGATAAGTCATTAGGATTAAGGCCAATCGAAAGCGTGCCTTCAAGGGTTTCAACCTTCAACTGATCAAATTTATATTCAATTGTATCTACATGAATCGTTGGTTTTTCCCCTATTTGCTTTAGGTCGTTCTGCATTTTTTGCAATGCCTGTTCTAATGCTGCAATCCTTTTTTCTTGTGTTTGAATGCATGATAGCAGCCACTGGATGTATTGGTAAAAATCCTGATACATTTAAATCACCCCGTCTAGTCGTCTCCCTACCCTAAATAAATGTATATGCGGAACGACCCAAGACATGCCAATTATTTTGATAACAGGATTTTACTCATCCGTTCTTACCGGTGCCTGCAATGGAACAGCCGGTGCCAAGATTTGTGAGGACTGTGCTATAGGGACTTCACCGGGCTTGATGGCTTGCGGTGCCGGTCCCGTAAACCCGCCAGTGTTATACAAATAAGCGGCCGGTTTAATGATACCAGCACTGCCAATTTGCAATACAGAGGAATTGGTAATCCCGCCAATTTTGATAAAATTAATTTGAATGGACTGCTGGATGTAAAAATTCATTCTAGATCACCCATTCATTACATATTAAAGGCATTTGCTTGATCAATCATGTCTGGATCCGTTGTATTAGTGGAACTTAAATTGTTATGGACGTTTAAACGTTCCCCCGTATTAAAGGAACCTGCTCCAGAGAATGTTTTTGCTGCGGCAAAGGGCATAATTTTATAAACATCTCCAATGTGAAAAACTGAACTGTTTCCCAGTGTAATAACCTGGGCAACTCCAACAATGGCCGGCATAATCAACACCCTTTTTTATAGGTTTCTTAACTTATCATATGTATAGGCGGATATAATGTGATTCATTCGCCCAAAAAATTTGGGCTCTAAAAATTACAGGCCATTTTGTGTGATATGGATCACAAAACTATTCTTAATTTAAGTTTATAATTATAAAAATAGTAAATATTAAAGTGGGTGAAGAAAATGAATTATCAATTTAAGACACTTTATAATGAAATTGGCGGACAAGAAACAATTGATCAGCTTGTTAATGCCTTTTATCCACGTGTATATGATGATAAAGATTTAAGGCCATTATTTGAGGGCGATATGAGTGAAATTATGAGAAAACAGCGCATGTTTTTGCCACAGTTCTTAGGGGGGCCAGCGCTATACAGCCAGGAATTTGGACCACCGGCGATGCGCGATCGGCATCTGCCTTTTGAAGTGACACCTAAAAGGGCAAGGGCTTGGCTCCGTTGTATGTGGGAGGCATTTCAGGAAATTGGCCTGGATCAAAATCCGGCCGGATTAGCTTTTTATGACCGTTTAACACAAGTTGCCGGAATCATGGTTAACAGTCCAGATTCGGATGAATAATTATAGGTTTAATTCCTCTTGCTGATTCAGGCAGGGGGATTTTTCATTTTAGTGATATAGGATGAAAGTCCAATTTCCTGCAAAAATAATCAATAGTTATGCGTTAAAAAGAATAAATAGTTCAAAGGGACTATCATTTTTGGTAGTAAATAAGAAAAAGGTCGGGTATTCTCCAAGAGGAAAACGTTCTATGATGGGATTAAGAGATCAGTCGGTATAAGAAAGACACTGAACTCGATAAAGGCAAAGCTGATGAAAATCAGTGACGCAAAGCTACAGGGGCTAAGGTGCTACGCACGATGCCAGCCAGTTACCGAAAGATCAGGGTGTTTTATCACAAGTATTTTTTAGAAAGCATAGGCATTCTATGTTCTGAAGAGTATTGTGTCTACAACCCCCCCTTTAGGTAAAGGCGGGGTTATTTTTTTTGGGGAAAGGCAGGGTGTATTCATGGGTTTAATAAATCAAAATAAAAGAAACCAAAGTGGCGGTGAGGCAGCTAAAAAGGCATCTTTTGTTAAACTCAATTCATCCTCTCCCAATTTTGCGAATCACAAAGCAAGTTGTAATCAAGAATTACTATTCGATTTGGCAGATTTCTGCCAGCTTAAACAACTTCTATTAGATAATGACGTTTCGGAAGTAATGGTGAATGGTCCTAATCAGGTATACTGTGAACGGAAAGGGAAACTGATTTTAACATCCATCCAATTTCACGATAATAAACATGTTATTAGATTAATAGAAAAAATGATTGCCCCGCTTGGGCGAAGAATTGACGAGAGTTCACCAATGGTGGATGCAACGCTTCCAGATGGGTCGCATGTGAATGCAATTATTCCTCCATTAGCAATTAATGGACCGGCTATTACGATTCGAAAGATTTCAAAGGAATCTTATAAAATGAATGATTTAATTAATTTTGGTACAGTAACAGAGGATATTGCAGTTTTCTTGAACGCATGCGTAAAAGCCAGGCTTAATCTGTTTCTCAGCGGTGGGACAGGTTCAGGTAAAACGACTACTCTCAATGCTCTAAAGAGTTTTATTCCGAAGGGTGAACGCTTGATAGCGATTGAGGAAAAAGAAAAGGCAGCGACTGACCATATTATGGTTGATGAGATTCGCGGTGAGGAAGCCTTTGATTTACTTCAGGCTCTGAATACATGTAACACTGGGGCTCTGGCCGCAGGACATTCCAATTGCCCAAGGGATATGATTACTCGTTTGGAAACGATGGTGCATATAGCAAGGGTGGATTTAGAGGTAAGGGCTACTCGAAACCTAATCGCAAAAGCACTTGATGTGATTATTCATCAGACCCGTTTAACGGATGGATCTAGAAAAATAATCAGTATTGCAGAGGTTTTAGGTGTGGAAGGTGATAGAATCTTATTACAGGAGATTTTTACCTTTAAACAAGAAGGAATCAATCGCGAAGGGAAAATTATCGGTCGTTTGGTACCGACTGGCGTAAGGCCAAAATTTTATAAGCAGCTTGAAGCAACAGGTATATCCATGCCGACTTCTTTATTTCATTAACAATATTGTCAGGATTTAAGCCCTAATTTTTAGTAATTTTAATTTGCCTGTGATATGATAGTTTGGACTATACATAAGGAGGCAAATTTACATGATTCACGCACATATTACGACATGGATTGTAGCACTTATTTTATTTTTTGTTGCGCTTTCTTTACATAAAAGTGGCAAAACAAAAGGTGTGAAAATTGTCCAAATGATTTTAAGATTATTTTACCTATTGATTATTGCAACTGGTGTTGGTCTGCTGTCGCAGGTATCTATTATTGACTGGAAATATATTTTAAAAGCAGTAGCTGGACTATGGGTAATCGGAACCTTTGAAATGATTTTATCACGGGTAAAAAATGATCGTAGGACTTCCGTTTTTTGGATTCAGTTTGTTGTAGCTTTCGCCCTTGCTTTATATTTAGGATTTGCCGTACTGCCAATGTCTTTCCTACATCCATAAAAAAAACTGCCTTTATTGGCAGTTTTTTTATGAAATCATTTTCTCAATGATTAACCTTTTCCCTGTATTCAATGTAAATTCAAATCGATCATTGACCTTTTCAAAATAGAAAAAATGGTGCTGTACATTGCAAATTTGTTCCTGATTATCAAAAACAATAAAATTTACCCCATCCTTACGCTGTTCCTCTGATAAGAAAGATAAATGGTTATAGCAGTAGATACAATCATAAATAGAAAAACCTAATGAGTTGAGGGTAGTGACAAATTGAAAAAAGGCATCATCATTAATCCCTTCAAGCAATCTCTCCAGTGAATACACCAAATGCTTCCTGATTCTTACCTGATCATGGTCACGAAGCATAATGACTTCGTTTCCCAAACGGATTTTTCCTGACTCAAATAAAATCCCTCTTCTCCAGCGATTCATCCGGAAGATTTCCATTTCTTGCTGATGAAAATCTTCAAGCATGTTTGCTTCTTCCGTTTCTTCATCAAAGAAAATCCATTGATCATTTATTTGCTCAACAGTTCCCTCGTTAAAGGCTCTCTGTTGATTATCATAAAGTTTATTTCGCTGCTGTCGATTCATGTTTAAACCTCCGTGCCAAATGCTTTCATCTTCTTTGTTGACATCTTCTTGCAAATTTATAACTTGGTATACCATTTTATTTGGACAATTAACCAATTGCTTTGGGCTGAATACACTAAAACATGTAATTGAAAATGGAGTTACAGTAGTAGAAAGGAGCCAACTACCGTGTGCGGGATATCTGGATGGGTAGATTTTGAAAAATTATTAAAAAATGAAACAGAAACAATAGCAAAAATGGCCAATACACTTGCAAAAAGAGGCCCTGATGAAACGAACATCTGGACAAATACACATGTTGGTTTTGGACATAAGAGACTCATTGTTGTCGACCCAGAAGGGGGAAGACAGCCAATGTCAAAACAAAAAGAAGGCATTGTGTATACCATTTGCTACAACGGAGAATTATACAACACAGAAGATTTACGTAAAATTCTCCTTACTAAAGGATATTCTTTTAGGGGTCATTCTGATACAGAAGTTCTGTTAACTGCCTATATAGAATGGGCGGAAGAGTGCGTAAATTATTTAAACGGAATTTATGCGTTTGCTGTTTGGGACAGTAAAAAGGAACAGCTATTTATTGGACGGGACAGATTAGGGGTAAAACCACTCTTTTTCATGGAACACAAAAAAGGGTTACTTTTTGCATCAGAATTAAAAGCAATCCTTACGCACCCCGAAATCAAAACAGAACTCGACCGTGAAGGGCTGGCCGAGATTCTTGGTACGGGACCATCAAGGTCACCAGGTTCAGGGATTTTTAAGGGAATGAAAGAGCTGCGGCCGGCACATGCATTGACCTTTTCAAAAGATGGCCTAAAAACTTGGCGTTATTGGAACGTGAAAAGTGAAGAACATAAAGATTCGGTGGAGGAAACAGCAGAAAAGGTACGTTATCTAGTAACAGATGCAGTGACGAGACAGCTTGTTTCAGATGTTCCATTATCCACATTTTTATCAGGCGGGCTTGACTCGAGCATTATAACGGCGATTGCAGCGAAAGGCTTTCAAGACCAAGGGAAAGGGCAGCTCCATACGTACTCAATTGACTATGAGGGCAATGATCTCCATTTTGCCGCAAATGAATTCCAGCCGGATGCAGATGGAAAGTACATCCAAATGATTATCGACAAATTTAATACCTCACATCATAACAAAATGATTTCACAGCAAAAACTAGCAGACGATTTGATCGAAGCGGTTCATGTCAGGGATTGCCCTGGAATGGCGGATGTAGACTCCTCCTTGCTCTGGTTCTGCAAGGAAATCAAAAAGGATTTCGTTGTTAGTCTTTCAGGAGAATGTGCAGATGAAATTTTTGGCGGCTACCCATGGTTTCATCGGAAACAAGACCTTGAACGTGCGGGGTTTCCATGGATGCGTTCCGTTTTTGAAAGGGAAAATTTATTGAACCAAAACTGGCGGGGAAAATTAAAACTATCTGAATATGTAATGGAAAAGTATCAGCAAGCGGTAAAGGAAACACCGAGCTTACCGGGAGAAAGCGTGGAAGAGGCAAAACGACGGGAGCTATTTTATATTAATATGACTTGGTTCATGACCACCTTGCTTGACCGCAAGGACCGAATGAGTATGGGGGCCAGCCTTGAGGTCAGAGTTCCTTTTGCCGATCATCGTCTTGTTGAATATGTCTGGAATATTCCATGGGATGTGAAGATGTACCGAGGAAGGGAAAAAGGGATTCTCCGTAAGGCATTTGAAGGGATATTACCCGAAGAAGTTCTTTATCGAAAGAAAAGTCCTTATCCCAAAACACATAATCCGGAATATACTGCTATGATCCAAAAACGAATGGTAGAGATTTTAAAGGATAAATCATCAGCTCTTCATGAATTTTTTGATAAGACCTTATTACAAAGTATTGTTGATTCCGGGGGAGAATCCTTTAAAGAACCATGGTTTGGTCAGCTGATGACAGGGCCGCAGCTGTTAGCTTATTTTGTTCAATTACACACATGGTTTAAAGACTATAATATTAACATAGTAAATTGAGTTAAAATTTGGATTTCAAACCATAATTCGATTAAAATTGGTTTAGGGAAGAGGGAGAACCTCTTCCCTTTTTAAGGGAGGAACAATATATGAAAAGAATCATACTCATTTTAATTTCAGTTTTTCTGATGTCTTCCGTTCCTGCAAATGCTGCAGTAAAAAAAGATAAGCGGTTATGGCAGGATGAGTCCATCTATTCAATTATGGTGGACCGCTTTAATGATGGAGACACAAGTATCAATTACAATGTAAATACAAAAGATCCTAATGTCTATAACGGCGGCGATTTTCAAGGAATCATCGATAAACTTGACTACATACATGATATGGGTTTTACCGCTATTCGGCTTAATCCGATTTTTGATAATGCCGACAAAGGATATCATGGCTTTTGGGTGAAAGATTTTTATAAAACGGACGAGCATTTTGGCTCAATTAAGACCTTTCAAAAGCTGGTTAACGAAGCTCATAAACGCAAAATGAAAGTATTAATTGATTTTCCTGTAAATAATGTGGCAGCAGATCATATGTGGGTGACAGACCCAAATAAGCAGGATTGGTTTCATAAAAAACAGGATATCCAGGACTGGAACAACGCCCAAGAGGTTGAAAATGGCTGGGCAGATGGGTTGCCGGACCTGAATCAGGATAACCCTGAGGTAAAAAACTATTTAATAAAGGCTGCTAAATGGTGGATTCAGAAAACAGATATTGACGGATATAGTTTACCCGAAGTAAACATGGTGCCTGTTAGCTTTTGGCATGATTTTTCAATGTCAGTTAAAGGTGTGAAGCAAAACTTTTTTCTAATGGGAATTCCGGCAGTAAAATCACCATCCAATGAACTAGAGTATGAAAAAGCAGGGATTGATAGTCTTTTTAATGGGCCCGTTAGTGCGGATTTAAGGGATGCCTTTGCCACTACTAACCAATCCATTCAACCTGTTTTTTCTGAATTGGACAAGGGAAACAAACCATTTGTCGCGTCAGCCAACATGGCAAATTATTTCGATAATGAATATACAACAAGATTCACCCAAGATATTGTAAAAAATAGACAGTTCCCCGGTTCCCGTTGGGAGACGGCGTTGACCTATTTATATACGATTCCAGGAATACCCGTAATTTATTATGGAACGGAAATTGCTTTGAATGGCGGTGATATTCCGGATAATCGCCGGCAGATGAGCTTCAGAGCAGAAAAAGATTTAATTGATTTTATCACAAAAATCGGAGAGCTTAGAAATCAGCTTCCATCTTTGACTAGAGGAAATCTCGAAGTGTTATATGAAAAAAACGGAATGGTCATTTATAAGCGTGAATATAAAGGTGAAACCTCGGTCATTGCAATTAATAATACGAGAAAATCACAAAGTATCACGTTAAAGGAGAAGCAATTAGATGCGGGAAAAGAGCTTCGCGGTTTACTTAACGGTGATACGGTAAAGAGTGAAGGGGATAAATATACGATTATTCTCGACCGGGACAAATCCGAAATTTATGTTTTGGCAGAGAAGACGGGGATAAACATACCGTTTGTTTCAGCGATTATGATCGTCATTATTTTAGCTTGTTTATTTTTGTTTTTGGTTATTAAGAGAAGCAGGAGAGAAATGAATTAAGAAAACGCACCGGAAAAGGTCCTTAAAGGGTTCCGTTTTGAGGTGCTTTTCTTAAATTACGTGCCGAAATGACAGTCGTATTGGTAACGTTATTGGTATATAAAAAAGTAAAACTTGCCCTAGTTGGCGAGTTTCTTTATTAGGAATACAAAAAAATCTTACCGTAATGCATTAGATTGAGGTTCTTTTGGATTTTTGGGTAAAACTCACTCCTTTTAAAAAAGATGTCTCGTCCTAATCTAGTAACCAGCAAAAGTAAGCGAAGATTTTTCGGTTAAATGTAGAATGTAGCTCATTTCGGGGGAAATAAGGGAGGATTTTCCGATTATGCAAAGGAAAATCTCCCATTTTCACGTTTTTCGAGTCAATAGGCGAAAAATCTTCGTTTATTCAAAGCTTTTTGTATGAAAATTTCTAATTAAGCGAAATTTTTCCGTCTATTTATCTGATCGGGTGCTTAACCTAATCCCCCAACCTATAAACGGTGCTACAAATGAAAGAAGTTTTGACCTTATTTTTTAATGGTACAATACTTATTGTCCATCATAATAATGATGTCAATTGCTATGTCAAAGGTAATGAAATTTCGTAGAACCCTGATAAATAAAAAAAAGACGTATGCCAATTCATACGTCAATTCTTGTGCCTTATAATAAGAATGCTCCCCTTAACGGAACCCTTTAAAAAGATCCTCGGTGCATTTTTTTATCCATTTATGACTTCCCCGCCGTTTACATGGAACATTTGGCCGCTAATATAGGAGGAATCATCGGATGCTAAAAAAACATAGCTTGGAGCAAGCTCATGCGGCTGCCCTGCTCTTCCTAATGGAGTGGTCGATCCGAATACAGCTACTTGATCCTCTGGAAAGGTAGATGGTATGAGCGGGGTCCATATTGGGCCGGGTGCAACCCCGTTCACTCTTATTCCCTGCGATGCAAGCGATAGGGCAAGCGAGCGAGTGAAAGAAACAATTGCCCCTTTTGTGGCAGAGTAATCCAGCAGCTGTTCATTTCCCTTGTAGGCAGTAATGGATGCTGTATTAATAATCGATGCTCCTTTTTTTAGATGTGGCAGGACCATTTTTGACATATGAAAATAGGAAAAAATATTGGTGCGAAATGTCTTTTCAAGCTGGGCAGCTGTAATATTCAATAAGCTTTTTTGCGGATGCTGTTCCGCCGCATTGTTTACAAGTATATCAATCTTACCGAATTCTTCGATGGTTTTGTTCACGACATCCTTACAATAGTCTTCACTGCCTATATCACCGGAAAAGAGCAGGCAGCGCATTCCTTCTTCTTCTATTAACTGTTTTGTTTCTTCCGCATCCTGATGTTCTTCTAAATAAACAATGGCTACATCCGCGCCTTCCTTGGCAAAATAAATGGCCACCGATTTACCAATCCCACTGTCACCACCAGTAATAATCGCCGTTTTTCCGGATAATTTTCCGCTGGATTTATAATTTGGATCAATCGAAATGGGTAGAGGGTTCATTTCACTTTCTACGCCAGGCTGATGATTTTGGTGTTGTGGCGGAAAAACTGCTTTTGGTTGCTTTTGGCTGCTCATATTGTTACCTCCAAGTGTTAATTACACCTGTTAGTCTTCGATAAAAACCAAAGAATATGAAAAAAGGGAAAAGGTTTTTCAAACCGTTTCCCATTTTTTCTATCGATAATTAATAAACTGAACATCTACAGTAAGGTCTGCTTCTCGGACTAATGAAATGATTTTTTGGAGATCATCCCGGTTCTTGCCGCTGACACGTACCTGGTCGTCCTGCACCTGGCTTTTGACTTTAACACCGCTATTTTTAATGATTGTGTTTATTTTTTTTGCATTTTCTTTATCAATTCCTTGAACAAGTTTCGCCCTTTGCCTTACGGTTCCTCCAGAAGCTTTTTCAATCTTACCGTAATCAAGATTTCTGATCGGGATCCCTCGCTTAATCAGTTTGCTTAAGAGGACATCCTTCAATTGGTCTAACTTATATTCGTCATCAGAAATAAGGACAAGCTCTTCTTTATCGAGTGATACCTCACTCTTACTGCCTTTAAAATCGTAACGGGTCTGAATTTCTTTCATTGTTTGGGTGATTGCGTTTGTGACTTCAGAAAAGTCTACTTTGGATACAATATCAAACGAACTGTCTTTAGACATAACAAAATCCTCCTGTTTATCATTTCGCCAATTTTTGCATGGTTTCCCTTTATGGGTACATTATAGTAAAATACAACCTCTTTGCAAACCCTTGAATTTAAAGGGGGTGGGGGCATCTTTTGAAAAACCTCCCCCAAAACCTCCCCCAATTACAAGGTTAATGCTTGTTCAAAAGCTTGAACGGATTCTTCTTCTAAATCCTTGAAAGAATGCCCATAAATGTCTAAAATCATTTGTGGGGTATTACCTAATCGGTTAGCGATGACTTTCACAGGGATGCGTTGACCAATTAAAATAGTTGCGTGTGTGTGACGCAATCCATGGACTGTTATTCGTTTACAGCCCGTTTTTTTTACGATTAAATTCATTGTAGATATCGGTTTTCCGGTTTGGTAAGAAATAAAAACAAAATCATCATTTTTAAAATGCTTTCCAAAAAACAGCATGGTGGCCTTACACCATTTTTTATAGGACTCCAAGTGAGTAAGTAAGGTGTCATCGATCAAGATCGTTCGGTAGCTATTTTTTGTTTTGGGAGTTCTGACTCCGTGGTTATCCCTGGTTCGCTCGACGGTTAGGGTTTTATTTTTAAAATCAATGTTTTCCCACTTTAATCCAAGTGCTTCACCTTTCCTGAGACCGGTATAAGCCAGCAGCAAAATTAGGGAATAGGTTGTTATCGTACCTAACCTTTTTGCATCCTGGAGGAATTTTTTTAATTCTTCTGCCGTGAGAAAATTATCAACTTTTTTATCCATTTCAATCGTGATCTTTTTGAAACGGTTCCTTAAAATGATTTCATCGTCTACAGCTGCGTTTATAGCAGTTTTATATATTCGATGAAAGATTTGAACAGAACCGGGAGCATAATGTTTTAAAAGCTCATTAATAAAAACTCGTTTATATGTGGTTTTGTCTAACGCTGTTAACTTATATTTACCAAGCAAGGGTTTTATCTGTAGTCGTATAGCTGATTCTCTTTGTTGCTTCGATGTAATTTCCATTCGTTCTTATGAGTCTCAAACCAAATATCTAACCATTCTGAAACAGTCAGATTAGAATTTTCTACTTGTTTGACTTCTCCAATAACCACACTGGCCTTTACCTCAAGAAGCGCCCTGTAGGCCTCTTTCTCGGTCTTAAATCCTTGCTTAGATTTCTCTTTTCGTTTACCCAGTGCATCATAATAACGGTACCGTTAGCACCACATTTTTTCGCCTTTAGCATTGAAATAATAATATAGATCATTGTTTTTTTGGATTTTTGCATTTTCATTAATCTTTTCCCTTTCGTTGCGTGGACAGACGCTCATTAGGGGGATTAAAGTGAATGCATCACCTCTATTAAAGCACAGATGTTCTGCTTAGAAAATAAAAAATTAATCCATTGAAAAAAGACTCCGTGGTTAGAAAGAGTCTTTTTCTTAAACAAAAATAAGTTAATAAAGGGATAAAAAAGCTATATCAATTTATTTTTGATTTAATAATTTTAAAAAAATAAAAACGAATTATTCAATTCCTTTTTCCTTGGAATGCATGTTAATTGCATTAATAGCTTTTTCAACTGTATTAAAAATATCTTTGGCTTCATTTCTAGAGATTGGCTTTTCAACAACTCCATGAGATATATGGTTTCTTAAAGCAATCCCACTCCATAAATCTAAAAAGAAAGGTTCTTTTGTAATATCATAATCTAAGTGTTTTTCTAATGGATTTCTCAACTTCCCATTTATGGGCAAATCTTTTAGATAGTCTAAACCAACCTCGGTGGGAGTTCCATTATTTTAATAGCTTGAAGTAATAGCTCATTATAACGAGGTCACTGGAAGAATAGCAAGGAAAGCATTGTTTAGCTGAACAAATTAAAGATCAGTTCGAGGATTTACGTCGCACTCCGGAGAAAAGGAGGTAAAGAAAATGAGTAAGAATAGAATTGAAAAAATTAATGAATTGATCAAGAAATATTATGATTCAGAGGATTTATTTGAGCAGACCGATTTAGCGATTGAATTGATTCAGAAACACTTAGGATGGTTAATCGTTCGATCTGAAAAAGCCGAATCACTACAACTGCAATTAGATGCAAAAATAATGTTTGTAAATAACGGGATGGAAGAATACCAGTATGTTTTTGCAAGAAAAAGTTATCCGTTATGAAAAATTATTAAAGGAAATTGCAAAGGAAACAGGAACACCTTATTCAAAAAGTGCATTGGAAGCATTGGAGGAACTGAAGTGAGTCTAATAAAACACTATAGCATTCAACTATTGTGGATTTTATTTGGTGTAGTGCTAGGGTCGGCACTATTTCATTAACCTCATACTACGAAGAAATTGTAAAGGGAGTGAAACCCGATGATTGGCAAGGTAACTACTTGGCAAATGACAACTGAGCAATTAGAGGAATATCGAAAGCAGCACCCAATTAGGCCATAAGGATTATAATTGGAGAGGGGAAAAAGGAGCCAATAGCAGGTGGGGCAATTAAAAAAGCCAGGATGACTCCCGGCAATGTCGCACTACAATCTTATCATAGGAGGTCTTGGCTTTGGAGCAACTAATCCTCGAATATAAAGAATCATTAAAAGTTGTCCGAAACCTCCATTGTTCAGCAGATGAAAAGGACAAAAAAATTATTAGTGAAATGATCAGTGATTTAGAGTATGCAATTGAATGGATGAGCACCGGCAGGTGCCCCGGAAATAGAAGAGGAATTGAACGATTAGCAGCATACCAAAGAGAGCGGCCGTTTGATCCGTTAATAATGCAACGTTACTTTCGAAGTAAAGAGTTTGATGCTTACGAATGGGATGATCATCTACAAGAAGACGTTGTATCCCCGATGGATAAAGAACGTATTGAGGATGCTCTTTCTGTTCTGACTGAAAACGAAAAGGAAATTTACTTAATGTCCAGAGGCCATTGCTTTTCTTTTAAACAGATTTCGGAATATTTAGGGGTAAGTAAGAGTACTATATAAAAAACACTCGAGCGTGCGGAAATCAAAATATCTTCAAGGATTAGTAATAGTCTATTCTGTTTATCAGGATAGGCTATTTTTTTATGTTAACAAGGAAAATCAGTCTAATTATCGAATTTACATATATAGAGTTTTGAAAGGAATGAAACATTATGGAGGAGAAGGTTATAACTTGTTTTCATTGTGGAAATAAAACCTCAATGAAGGAAGTTGCTAGACATAGGATTGTTGATAAAGATGAAATATGGAATTATCCTAATGATCCATTTGGTCCAGAATATATTGTTGAATTCGGGAAGACATGGTATCTCTTTCTTTGTCCAGTTTGCGTGGAAGTAACCTTGGACAAGCATTCGTGGTGCAGTGAGGAAACCGAACCAGGTGGGAATCCCATAGTAAATGAAGAGATTCTTTATCCGGCCACTTCACTAAATGTGCATTATATGCCTAAAGGAGTAAAAGATGCGTTTGATGCTGCCTTGAAAGTAAGGAACCTTGATGGGGCTATTTGTGTTCTAGCTTTAAGAAGAGCGCTTGAAAAAATGTGTAAGCACAAGGGAGCAGTTGGAAGAGATTTATTTGCCAAGCTGAAAGATTTACAAGAGAAGAAAATCCTTCCTGAAATAATAAATGATATCTCTTATATTTTAAGGAAAGAGGGAAACTCAGCTGCACATGCTGATGATATTGAATTCGACCAGGAAACTGTTAATTTAATGATTGAATTCACTAGGACAATTCTTGATTTTGTGTATACTCTTCCTGAAAAAATAAAAAAAGCTCAGGAAAGAATCAAGAGTCATGAAAAAGAGCCTAAAGTGGAGCAAAAGGCATAAAATTTGTCGTACGTATGCCACCTATAAGTGAAGAAGGCGATACTGGCAATGGCTCTTAGCTGTTAGGCGGTATCGTCTTTCTATTTTCGCTGGACTTCGCATAGCGATAACCGGCTATTTTGCTATTTACTTAGAGTAAGTGCCCTACAAAGGGTAATGCTGTCCCCAATAAACAGCATGAATTTATTACTCCACTCCTGGGTATGTTAGATTGCCTTTCTTCTGAACATAGCTCATAACCGAGTCTTTTGGGTAGCAGTGATCCCAGCTGTGTAAGGGTTGGATCGGGACGGTTTGCCATCTACCGCAGTAAAGATGGCTGATATATAAAAGCAGCTGATGCCGCTGCAGAGGAACTGTGCTAAGGGGCAGGGCTGATAACCCTGACAGGCCTTCGGCTGTTTTTATATGTTTGTCAAAATTTGACGAACGATAGTGTTTGTCCATATAGTTCCTTTTGCTCATAATTAGGGCGAAAGGAGGTGGAAATATGTCTGGAATATCTAAAACGGATAAAGAACTCGCAACGGAATTAACCATTGCTGTTATTAAAGCAAAAGCAGACATTATTAGTTCGATAGATGCTAATATGGTCAAAGATAACAAAGTTAAAGAATGGTTGAACGATTCTCAAATCACTCAAACATTTAATAAGATTTACGCAACCATTACTGAAAAAACATATTAATTAAATTCAGGCATCCTTTAGAGGGTGCTTTTTATTTTGGGGGTGCCTCTGGATATTGGGGAGGTCAAGTGCATGAAGAGGCTGGCGAGAGATGCACAATTTTATGTTTGGCTGCCTTGTTTTAGGGGAGGAGCTCCTGAGTATAAGGGGGAGACAAGTGCACGAAGGGACCGGTTAAAGGTGTACAAATATGTTGGTGAGCTAAGTTTAGCTTTAAATGAGTACTGTACCTAACAGCCAGTATAGTTTGTTCTTCTGTGGGTCCAAACTTGGACCCTATCCCGGGAACAGAGGAACAAACGAAAACCCATAAGGTGATTTGTGGTTGAGCCTTATAAATAAAACGCTGGCAGTGCACCACAACGCACAAGCCAACCATCTCGACCAAGTGAAGGGTTAGGAGGTCCGGCTTTTTTATGTATTTACGTATTAGGCGTTCATCATATTGGGAACAAAGAGCTGTCTTTATTTTGCCCGCTACCGCTTGTCAACAGCTACAAAGGATTTCCGATCATATCCTAGCCACAATCTCCCGAAGGATGTCGTTTAATGCGTAGATACGATTATGGCTCTTTAGTGTAATTGGTCACAAATGAAGAAATTCATGAGGATGAGGTTCAACCCCTCGAAGAGTCTTTAAAAAGGAGTATTCCAATGAAAGGGTGGCTTGAAATCTCCATCAAGAATGGCATTAATCCAAGCACTTTTAGTAGCAGAGTCAACCAATACGGTTGGAGTCCTGAAAAAGCCGCGACTGAACCCGTAAGAAGACGTCCGGATAGAAAATGGCAGGAGATAGCGCAATCTAATGGTATTAGCCATAGAGTTTATGTACACCGAGTAGATAATCTTTTTTGGAGTCCAGAGGAAGCAGCTACTACTCCTCCAATGACAAAGGTAGAGGTCAGTAAATTAGGGAATCAGATGAAGGCTGAAATAAAAGAGCTCATGGATGAGAGAATCTTTAATGACGAGGAAAACATGTTTAAGTTAACTCCTCAGCATATAGCGATAGCTGCGAATAACAAAATTAAAGAACGTACTGTCCGTGCAAGGGTTTATTATCATGGCTGGACCGTCCAAGATGCCATTAGTGTCCCGACAAAAGGTTCAGCCTTTAAAAGGCCAGAAGGATATTTTGATTACCTTAATCTAGCTAAACAAAATGGCATTAAAGAGTCTACGTTTGGATACAGAGTAAGATACGGTTGGTCTCTGATAGATGCAGCTCCTCGAAAACCATCGTTATCCAATCCCACTAGACCGGAATTGAAATGGACCAAGCTGGCATTAAAAAACGGTATACATCGGGAAACCTATTGTAGTCGCATTAAATTAGGATGGAGTCCTGAAGACGCTGCAACAACACCTCCATTGAAAAAGGGGGAATATTTGAATGAACAGAATCGCGAAAAAGAAAAAATGGCATTTAAGAAATTTAGAAAAGTTAAAAAAGGGTGAGGGCTTTGGTTAATGAAACCCAAGCACTAAGCGAACACAAGAAAAATGAATTGGCCCTAAAATATCAAAAGGTAGTTTTTTTTTGCAAACAAGTATAGGTTTTTGGATGGGCATATCTAGGTTTAGCAAAGGTAATAGTTTACCTTGAGGAAAATCCTGATATCAAATTTTGAAAAAATTGTATTTTCTAAAATTAAGAAAGAAATATTTGCCGAATACTCAAAAAACAGGAAATATAATTCAGAAACAAGCTTACAGCATACCTTTTCGGCCGGACAAGATACTGAAACAACCCTTGAACATTTTATTGAGGATCCAAACACTATTTCTTTAGATGAACAGGATATCAGACAGATTATTGAAGAAGCTTTATTTGAAGAGTCAGAGACTTTTAAGAAAATAAACTTTGAGTATTTGTTGACGAATAAAGAACCTAAAGAAATTGCTGCGGAATATAAGGTTACAGATCTAGTGTTTAAAAAGATACGTCAAAGAGGGAAAGCCTTAATTAAAAGGTATTTGGTTAACAACTACTTCATTTTAGAGTATGTGTCGTGTCCAGATAATGAATTGAAAAAGGAGAAAAAGATTTTCAACCATCGGGAAATTCTTTCTGATTAGTTTGGAAAGGTTAAATTCATTTTAAAGTATTTTCCTTTTCTTGATACAAATGATGTTGCCTCCATAATGGGGACCAGTTCGTATGCTATCGACCAGCTTTTAAACTATCCCACATCATCTTATTTGAGCTGCAGTTTGGATAAATCAATTGAGACTAAAGTTATTGCTTATTGAAAGGAGAAATACCCTGAGTGTATACCAGGGCCAGTGACAGTTACCATGAGCACGATACTATGATCAAATTAACATCTGAAGTTTAGGTGTTTTTTATTTTGCCTAAGAAGGTGATGCTATGAGGATTGCTGATCGTTTATCAGATGAGCAGAAAAGACAATTGGAAAAGATTAAATCACCAAGTAATAAGGACAACAAGAGGAAACAAGAGAAAGTAGACTGGAATGAAATCATGGGAGTAAATAGAGACCGGTTTTATAGAGGGCGCGGAGGCGCCTTTAAAAGCAAATAAAAGACTACCGCAAAAATTCCGGTAGCCTTGATGAGATTAGTAGAAACGATATTCATATTGACCGCCCCCATGGACAATGAGATACCATCTACCAGCTCCATGGACTGAAATGTTTACAGGTGTCTTAGTATAATGTCCACCATAATACTTGAAGCTCTGACCAGAGGTGTATTTTCTGTAATTGTTACTGTCTACAAGAAATACATCTGCTGCATGTCGTAAGTGAACTTCCACTGATAAACTGTCATTTGTGTCCGAGTATGGAATTTGAGCCATAAGTAATCACCTCTTCATAGGAAAATATTATCATTTTTGGAAGAATATAAGGGATTTTGTATTAGAATTCTGGTGAAGACTTGGAAAGTACCAATAGGATTGGAGATTATATACTTTAATATAAGGAGTTGTTGTGACATGGCTGAGAAGCGCGAGTCAAACATTGTTATTGAGGATTTGAGAACTGGAAAGACATATGATGTTTATCACCCAGCTGATGGTGGCTTTGTAGTTTCCGATAATAAAGAAACTGTAAAAGAAATGGGTAATAAAGCTTTTTTCTCAGCAGTAACATCAAAGCAGTTTATTCCGGCGGATTGTTATAGGTTTGTCGTTAAGAAAGATATGTCTTCTCTTTCAGTAAAGATAGATGTCGATGTATCCGATGAATTAAAAGGATTGAAGGCAGTAACCAGAGAAGCTAAGAAAGCTACTGCTGCATTGAAGGAATTAGAGGAACAGCAATGTAAGTCTCGTAACATTACTTTAAATTTGGATAATAAAAGACTTACTCAGATATTGTTATCACTAATATAAAAGGTCTCAAAGAAAAGAAACTAGGTAAGCAGAAGGAAATAGAGCTATCTTATGATGGGATTCTAAAGGTTAGAGTTTTCAATGAACCATTACCAACAAAGATTGATTGGTGTGAGGGTTTATTGAAAAAGAATACTTGGTCAATAGCAATTGGTACCGACCGTACAGAAACCTTCTATCATGATTTCGATAAAAGGAAACATCTTATCATTGCTGGAGCAACAGGTTTCGGAAAATCCGTAATTATGAAAATCATAATTACTTCTTTAATACTCTCTAAACCTAATGATGTATTATTTTCTCTAATTGATTTAAAAGGAGGACCGGCTTTTGCACGGTTTAAAAATTGCAAACAGGTGGTCAATTTTGGAGTTGATAACAAAGACGCTTTGAAAATCCTAATTGATGTCCAGAAGAAAATGAATCAAGATTATAAGAAAATTGTCGACGTGGGTTTTGAGGATGTAACAGAAGCAGGAATAAATGAAAGACATTTTCTTGTGACCGACGAGGCAGCGGACCTAGCCGACGACAATACGAGCATGGAGATATTGACCGATATTGTAAGAAAAGGAAGAGGGGCCGGTTACTACGTAATCTATGCAACCCAGTATCCTTCTGCGTTGGAGCTATGGAATGGATGAGCGAGCAAACCTTATCAGCTCTCGCTCATGCGCTAGATCCATTAGTTGATATTATGGTTGCCCTGAGTTTTCCAATTGCTTCTGTTATCATTGTAGGATCTTGTTTCTATTTTATGTTTAATCAATCAGAAAAAGGTTGGGAGACCATTATGAAGGCGGGTTTAGGTCATGTATTAATCCAGGTATCCCCTCTTATCTTGAATGTACTTAAACAGGTAGGAAATGCGGTTTAAGGTGGGGTTTACAATATATTTTGAGGAGGAAAAAGGATGGGAATTCAAATTAAAATTGATAATGTGAAGTATGCCTTGTGTAAGGATTGTGGAATCCACAGAAAGCCAGCTGCATTCTTAGTCAAAAGTAAGAAAAGAAAATCCTGCAGCTGCTGCAGAGGGAAGAAATAAGACTAATCACGTTTAGCGTCCAGAGAGGACGTTAGTCTTTTGTTTAAGAATTTATGGTATTTGTGACTTTTCTATTTCATTACCAGGGCCGTTTAGTTGAACAAAGAATATTAAAATGGTTCTAAATAGACTGTTTGGTTAGGTAAAATATTACATATAATTTTTGTTAACTCGGGAATGCGAGGAGGAGGTATTATTCATGTTAAAGGCTTGTTGGAGTAATTTACTAAATATTCTAAAATATAAACTGAACGTCCTTGTTGAATGTTGGAAAGAAGGTTTATATCTACAAGGAATTATTCATGATTGGTCAAAGTTTTCTCCAACAGAGTTTTTCCCTTATGCGAAGAAATTTTTTTACATCGGACAAAAAAGTGCTAATGATGAATTGAAATGGAAGTATGCCTGGTCTCACCATCAACATAAAAATAAGCATCATTGGGAATATTAAGTTGTTGATCCGAAAAACAAAATAGCCTTGCCCATGCCAAGAAAATATCTCATCGAAATGGTTTGTGATAGGCTGTCGTTTTCAAGGAAATGGGGAAGGAAGTTTAAACCATCAGGGCTGGACCTAACTGATAAGATTATCTTACATCCTGATACAAAAAAAGAACTAGAGATGATCATGAAGAGGAAAAGAGAAGCTGATTCCAAAACAACGATTTCATTGTCAACAGAGAAAAAAGACAATTCATTCGATTAACAGGTACATTTTTTCAATAAATGAAGATAAGTTTTTCTTCTTCAGTTAACGGTTGCAAGAGTTGAAGATCTGGCTGCCGATTTGCCATTGTTGCAGGAACAAGGATGATGTGTTGCTATTGACAGAGATTGAATACATCATAAAAAACAGCTCATAGATGATTCTATGAGCATTTTTTTGGGTAATTATTAATACCAATTATCTTCTTCGTCCTGGTCTAATAATTCTGCATAACCAGGTTGCTTATGTACCTCTTTCTCCAAAATCCATGTTAAGAATTGGTTGACAGTCTCAATATTGGGTGTTTCATCGTTATCAAATACGGGCATTTCTACCTTTAACATGGCGCCAATTGCATCCAGCAGAACAAGATAGCTTTTTTGAGAAGCTTCCATATCTTCTTCTTGTGCAAATTTGAAATCTAATGTTTCAATTAGTGCTTTAATTGCTTTTACTTGAAGAACTAAACCGTTAAAAACTTCGCTTTCACCGTCAATAATAATTTCCATATCATCAGCATAAATTTTCAGTGACATTTATGGTCCCCCTTAGATATTTTTTCTACCATAAAAGAATAGACAATAAATGCTAATTTGTCTGCAAAAAAGTTGAGTAGAAAAAATATTTTTCAGACAAGAAGGGTTATTTGATATCTTTGTCGAATCATTGATTAATTAAAAAAATTAATCAATGATGAAGTTTTTTACACTTTTTTATATTTTGCAGGTATGTTAGTATAATGTTTGGTTTGATTTCTTGTATTTAGTATTTTTATATAGCACCAAGTATACCTGTTAAATGTTGGTAAAATAGTTAAAATTTATAAAAAAAATAAATTGAAATCCCGAAAAAAAATAATATTTTAAGGAGATTATTATGGGCAATTCTATTACGTATAGACTTACCTTAAACTTAAATAAATCTATAGATTCAGAAATAATAAATGATTTAAAAAAACAATTAGTTGATGAGTTTGATAATGTTGAAACACGTAAAAATACAATCATCCTAACAAATGAGGAAGAGGATGAAAACGAGGTTATTGTGTTAGCTAATGATCTTCTCATAATTGATTTTTCTGATTTTGAGATTGGCCAACCTTTACCTGCATACTTAAATAAAATAATTTCGTTTCTGGAAAGTTATGACATCGAACAAATATTATCGGCGAAAATAGTTTATACAGGTATCATTAACGATGCATACATGATATTTCCCCCAACAATTGGATGCAAGGACAACTATGATGATAATATATCTGAATTATCTGATAAATTAGGAGTTGATGTTAATTCAATAGGTTTGAAATTTAGCCTTGACGATTACACATGGCATTACGAAATTGAACTCCTTCCAGATGATGAATCAGTATTTTTTTTGAAAATGGACTGCTTTTACGATGTTGATGATTACCTAGAAGATGACGGTGACGTTCCTTATCTAAGATTAGCAGATATTTCAACTATTATTCCTGAACATAAATCATTCTTAATAAATAAATTTTCAAAACAGTTTATAAAATTTGATTGAGGGGCATAATAATGTCAAACTTGAATATGTTACTTAGTGAAGTGGAAGAAGTAAGAATAAATCACCTACTTACTAAAAGAAGTAAAAGATCAACGAGTCGTAACAAAACATTAAGCACACTTTCCTTAATAACAGGACTAGGCATGGTTGTAAATTTAAATTATCAACATAGAACGGATATAATTGAATTACAGGCAAAACAAATTATAAATTATAGCAATCCATTAAAATATAAAGAGAGAACCAGAGGGGATCTCAAAATGAATACTCATAAGAATAATGACGAGTTAGGCATTATTATGGGTAATTTAAGTTCAAATCCATTCTACAAAAAACCGAATATGGATTTATTAAAAGAGGTAAATATTAAAGGGCATTTATCAAGTAAAACACCTTATATTCCTGTTGAACGTCTAAAGTTAAATGATGTTCATATGTTGAAGGGGAATGATAAAGCATGACACCTTCATTTTATGATTGGCACGTTGGGAAATTACGTGTGCCAAAGTGTCTTACTTCTGGCTTATTTGTTCATGCCCCTTTTTTATTTCTTGACAACCCTAGTCCTTTAATTTTGCGAGTTGATACAGATAAGAATCCAGAGCTATTATTACCGCCCCCGTTGCGGTCTGATGAAAGATTACCAGAAATATCTGTAACCTTAAAACGTAATCCTACAGATGCATTTAGTGAGGATTTACCGGAAGTGAAAAAATTAGGAATTCACCAAAAAGAAGAACTAGTTGTTTATAAAGCGAAAAAAAGGCCAGGTATTATTCTGTCCAATCATTCGTTTAATCAACAGAGTGACACAATCTTTGTAATTCCTACCTTTACTCTCGATAAGGATTATATTTCCGAAGGAGAAAAAGAAATTATTCGACAAAATGTACATCCAAAATACTTTTATCTTCCTGCATCCGAAGAATTTAGCATTAAAGAATCATTTGCAGATTTCACACAAGTGCAATCTATTTCTAGGGACAGAATACTACCTCAAAAGAAAAGATTATCTAACTTGGCGCTTCAAGCGTTATACATGAAGCAAATTTCTGAACATACAGATGCTTACAGCTATGTAACGAAGGACTTTTCAACTGACTAAAAAAGCCTACTGGTATTGAGAGGCTTTTTTATTTTGCACGTCTGTCCACTTTTTATTAAAAGTTCCCCCAAAACATCCCCAAAATAAATGAAGGAGAATACATTATTCTACAAAGCAGAAAATATAAATATTACGTCAAAAACACTGATTTAATAAGGTTTTAGCCATTAATAAACTGTCGATTGTTGAGCAGTGGTATTAATTATAGTAAAATATAGCAGTTCAAACAACTATCTCCAAAGGAAAGAAAAGGGGAATAAAACATGTCATTAAAAGAATTGATTGGCCAGACTACCAGTTTGGAAGTGGCACGAAAAGCGCCATTTGGCTATTTTTTAACAGATGGAAATGAGGATGTCTTGTTACATATAAATGAAACCGAGCGTGAATATGAAGAAGGAGAGCGCTTAGAGGTCTTTCTTTTCCATGATTCGCAGGGCAGGATGATTGCTTCAACAAAGATTCCGGAAATTTCTGTTGGCAGGTATGGCTGGGTCAAGGTAACAGATGTTAATCCGAAAATCGGAGTCTTTTTAGATATTGGAATGCAAAAGGACCTTTTATTAGGTGCAGACGATCTTCCAGCCCATAAGTCCGTCTGGCCGGAGCCTGGTGATATGGTTTACATTACTCTGAGGGTAAATCGTAATTATCTTTTGTACGCAAAGCTTGCCAGTGACCAGATCATTCAATCTATTTCCGTCAAAGCAACAAGACAGGCTTTCAATAAAAATGTTCAGGGCCATATTTTCCGTACGGCAAAGGTCGGCAGCTGGGTTTATACAATTGAGGGCTTTAAGGGTTTTATTCATGAGTCACAAAGACAGCAAGAACCCCGTCTTGGACAAAAAATCGAAGGCAGGATCATTGATGTAAAAGAAGATGGGACGGTTAATATTTCACTGCTTGCCAGAAAAGAGGAATCGCTGGATCAGGATGGAGAAATAATTTATGAATATTTAATGAGCAGAAATGGCGCCATGCCATACGGGGACAAGAGTATGCCTGAGGATATTAAAGAACGATTTGGTTTAAGCAAAGGTTCCTTTAAACGTGCTCTTGGAAAGCTGATGAAAGAAGGCAAGGTCTATCAAGAGAATGGTTGGACCTATGTAAAAAAAGATTAGCAAACATATTACATACTCCTTTTCGAAATGCTTACACTAATGATTGAACATGAAGGAAAGGAGTTTTGAATTTGCCTCATACATCAGATAATGATAAAAAAGCACAGGACAATAATGCCTTAAGACACGAAAAAAACATGATGCGCGAAAAAAATCGCCAAGCAGGGAAAAATCAATACTCGAAAAAGACGGATCATAAATAAAAAATGGAGTGAGGCGCATGCCTCATTCCATTTTTTTTGGAAGTTGATTTAAGAAGAAAATTGAAATGGTTCCGGCACCGGTATGGGATCCAATTGCTGAGCCAATGGAAGAAATATATACCGCTTTGGGGTGTAATTCCTCTTCAATCATTGCTCTTATTTCCAAGGCTGTTTCTTCATTGTCAGCATGACTGATTCCAACGACTTGCTCCTGTATATCGGAACCGCGCTCCCTCATCAATTCAATTAAACGGCGCAATACTTTCTTTTTACCGCGTATTTTTTCAATCGGAACTAATTTTCCGTCCTCTACGTTTAAAACCGGTTTAATATTAAGTAATCCTCCGAGAAACGCCGATGCTTTGGAAACACGGCCACCCTTTGCTAAGTAATCTAAATCCTCAACCGTGAAAAGGTGTTCCATATGCTGACTTCTAAATACAACATCCTTCAAAATTTCTTCTTTCGGAACATTTTTCGATGAAAGCCTTGCCGCTTCCATCACAATCAGGCCTTGTCCAAGAGAGGCACACTTCGTATCAATAATTGTTAGATCAAAATTTGGATATTTTTCCTTGACTTGGTCAAGAATCATAACAGCGGTTGAATAGGTTCCGGATAGCTGTGAGGAAAAGGCTATATAAATTCCAACTTCATTATTTTCAGCCATGGTTGTAAAAATCTGCTCAAATAATAGAGGGGATGCTTGGGATGTTTTCGGTACACTTCCGTTTCGAATGGCATCATAAACAGTTTTAGGATCAATGGTTTTTACATCCTCATATTCCTGACCATTTACGTGAACCTTTAGCGGAATCAGTGTTACATTGCTTTCAGAATAAAAACTGAGAGGTAAATCACATGCGCTATCCGCCAGAATCTTTATCGGCATGAAGCTCACCTGCTTTCAAGCTAATATGGTTAACTTTAGTTTATCGGTTTAAAGCTAAAAATACAATCCAGAAATGGAAATAACTGCACAAGCAGAACATTGAATTTTACAAATGAAGGGGATGATGAAATGCTTTGGCTGCAAGCGAAAAAACTAATCATTGTTGTGGCAGGGGCTTTATTAAATGCAATAGCAATGAACCTATTTTTAATTCCTGCAAATGTCTATTCCAGTGGCTTTGCTGGGATTGCGCAATTGCTTTCAAGAGTGTTAAGTGACTATACTCCACTTCATGTCTCAATGGGATTTTTATTGCTGGTGTTAAATATTCCGGTTGCCATTCTAGGCTGGATGAAGGTAGGAAGGTCATTTACTATTTATAGTTTCCTCAGTGTAGTCCTTTCCTCAATATTTTTATCCATCATTCCTATTCATAAAGTTTCTTATGATATCTTGTTAAATGCTGTGTTTGGTGGTGTTATTTTGGCTGTTGGGGTGGGAATAACCTTGAAATGGGGAGCCTCAACAGGCGGATTGGATATCATTGCAATGGTTCTTTCAAGGATGAAAGACAAGCCGGTGGGGACGTATATGTTTATTTTAAATGGGATTATCATTGCTGCCGCAGGGCTGCTTTACGGCTGGGAAAAGGCCCTTTATACGTTGGTGACCTTGTACACATCCACAAGGGTCATTGATGCCATTCATACACGACATGAAAAGCTGACTGCCATGATCATTACAAAAAAAGCGGATGAATTAAAAAAGGAAATTCACTCAAAATTAGTTAGAGGAATCACGCTGATTCCGGCAAAGGGAGCTTTTTCAAATGAAAATCGTGATATGTTGATGATTGTGATTACACGATATGAGCTTTTTGATTTAGAAAGAATTATAAAGGAAGTTGACCCAAAGGCATTTACGAATATCGTTCAAACAGCAGGAATTTATGGTTTCTTTCGAAAAGATTAACAGGAGGTATTATGAAAAATCTATTGTGTATCTTTCTACTATTTTTTTCTTTTCATACAAATACGTTTGCAAATGGAAACGAGAGGAATGTAAGTGATTCGCCGTTTACATTTAATGTAATTCCTTCAGCAGGGCCGGAATCTGTGGAATTTGAGTTTCTTCTCAAGAATGAAGGAGCAATACCGCTTAAATTGGAATTTCCAACTTCTCAGCTTTTTGAAATTACCGTCACAGATAAAAGCGGTAATGAAGTATATCGCTATTCCAAAGGGCGCTATTTTTTGCAGGCATTTCAAACAATAAAGATAGAGCCAAAAACTTCTTATAAAAGAATTGTTGTCTGGGATTATATGGTGGACGGAAAAAGGGCTCCTGCCGGTGAATACAATGCTCATATCACATTAAAACCTGTAAATTTGAATGAGGAACCTATATCAAATAGAGAGAAATTAACGATTCATAAAAAAATAATGATCCCTGAAGAAAATTCAGCTTTCCGCCATGTGAAAGTGAATGGTAATCGTGGAAAATACAAAATAAGTGGTGAAATCAAACCATCACAAAGGGTTTTTTACTATACAGTGGAAGATGGGCATGAGGAGTTTGTTAACGAAACACAAATAAAGCTTGACGGGAAACCACAGGATTGGAATTCATTTACTATACAAATTCAAATTCCTGAAACAAAGCTTCCGGATAATGGTTCATTGATTTTATTTTTATATGAACGAGACCATGAAAATAAAATAATCCATTCCTTCTCAGTTACTTTAGAAAAATTTTATCAGTAGGAGAGAAAAAGGAAAGCGCCAGGCGCTTTCCTTTTTCTTATTGCTCAAGCTCATTTTGCATTTGTTGGAGCTGACGTTGTTCGGCGAATGTAGAATTGGCAAATGCGGAACTTAAAGCATTTTTGGCTTTTTCCACAGCCGAATCACGTTCAGCAGGGCTGGCAGACTTCGCCATCTCCACAAATCTTCGTGCTTCCTGGAATAATTGGTTACCCATTTTTATATTCCTCCCAGCGAGGAGTCTTGCACATTAGACATTTTCTGAGCTTCCGCTTCAGCGTAGGTCATGTGATAGGGGATACGTTCGGCGTGCTTAGAGACCGTATCTTTTCCTTGCTGGACAAAGCGTTTTGATTTGTTTCGTTTACCCATTCGAATCCCTCCAATGTTTGAGCTTCGATTGAAACAGCAGGTGCTGCCTCAAAAATTAGTATGCTCCGAATTGACGTTTTCATTTAGGTAAACAATGGCGAAAAAAGCACTATTTTAAATGTAATAAATCAGCTATATATTTTCCGACGCCATCTTCTTCGTTCGTAAGGGTAATATCGTTTGCAATATTTTTTAACTGATCAATTGCATTGCCCATCGCAATTCCATGCCCAGCATATTCAATCATTTCAAGGTCGTTATCCTCATCCCCAAATGCAACCACTCTTTCAGCAGGAATATTGAAAAAATCAGCAGCCTTTTTCAAACCAACCGCTTTGTTTATACCCGATTTAATAATTTCAATCACATGCCATGGTGCAGCCCAACTGCGTTGTTCAATCACTTCCGCATGGATTTCAGATAAATGCTGGCGAATGAGCCGTAATTCATCCTCTTCTGTATGAATTAATAAACTTGTTGGTGAATCCTTTAAAAAATTACTTAAATCCCCTGTTGTTACCTTTGGTTTTCCCATTCCAAAAATATCAAGAAGTTTTTCATCGTGATAATGAAAATAAACATCATCCATCACTTCCGCAATAATATTATGAAATTGGAAGGATCTGCAGGCATCAACAATTTCCTTTGCCACTTTAACATCCAAGGGTTCATGAAAAAATCCCCAGCCAGGGTTTCGTGGATGATGCATAAATGCTCCGTTGAAATTAACAATAGGAGTATTCAATTCCAATTCATGATAATACATTTCACTAGAGCGGTACGGTCTCCCTGTAGCAATCATAACGATATGTCCTGCGTCTTGGGCTTTTTTCAAAATATCCTTTGTTTTTAATGAAATCGTTTTGTCGTCTTTTAATAATGTCCCATCTAAATCTAAAGCAATTAAGTGTCTTTCTGCCATATGGATATGGACTCCTTCTCTATTTTTATTTTGGAAGCGATAAAAGCTTTATTTTAGGAAAATGATTGTTTACATGATACACTACAAATGTGATTTTCTACATATAATTGAAAAGCAGGTCTAAAACTTATATAAATACTATGTTAACAATTTTATACCTAACCTGTAAAAAAATTCACATCATCCCATGTAAATTATCGATATACTTATATATAGCTTCAGGAGGATTCTATAGTGGTTATCATCGAAAGAGAGTACATTAAGGATATACCTGCATTAGAAGTAGTTAAAAAAGAAATACATCAAGAATCACTGCCAACCATTATTTTTATTCATGGAATTACTAGTGCAAAGGAACATAATCTTCACTATGCCTATCTATTAGCAGAAAAAGGTTTTCGGGTGATTTTGCCTGATACCATGCACCATGGTGAACGTCAGAAAGCAATAGAGGAGAGGGAGTTAGTAACCGAATTTTGGAACATCGTCATCAAAACCATTTCTGAACTTAAGACGCTAAAAGAACATTTCGTTCAACTTGGATTGGCTGATCCAAACCGAATCGGCCTTGTAGGCACTTCAATGGGTGGAATTGTAACACTCGGTGCTATCACCCAGTACCCATGGATTAAAGCGGCAGTTAGCTTAATGGGAATGCCGGCATACGAGCAATTTTCTCTCTGGCAGCTTGACCATTTAAAAAGCCAAGGAATGGAAATTCCTTTTACTGAGGAAGAAATTGCGGATCAGCTCATGATTCTTAGGGATTATGACCTAAGTCTATATCCGGAAAAACTAGAACAAAGACCGCTATTGTTTTGGCATGGAAAAAAAGACCCAATTGTTCCCTATTCCTTAACATATCAATTTTATGAAGGCATTATGTCTAGCTATAGCCAAAACCCTGAAAGGCTAGCTTTTATAACAGATGAGCATGCCGGTCATAAGGTTAGCAGGGACGGCTTAATAGCAACGGTTGATTGGTTTGCAAAATACTTGTAAAGTAAATAGAAAATGAACAGGAGTGAACACAATGAATGAGGAATTAAAAGAAAATATAATGGGTGCCCTAGAGTTAGTAGTCGATCCAGAATTGGGTGTTGATATCGTTAATTTAGGTTTAGTTTATAATGTGGAAATGGATGATCAAGGAAAAGTTGATATTACGATGACGTTAACTTCAATGGGATGTCCACTTGCAGGAACCATTGTGGATCAGGTGAAAAGATCATTAGCAGATATTCCGGAAGTCAAAGATGTAGAGGTTAATATCGTTTGGAATCCGCCATGGGATAAAGAAATGATGTCACGCTACGCTAAAATTGCCCTTGGAATTCGCTAGAATTTAGTTTTTAAACAGCAGAGTCGAACTCTTGCTGTTTTTTTGTCTTCACAAAACAGACATATTTAATCGCCTCTTTAGTGAGTTACTTCACATTTTTCAAATATAAACAACTTTATAATACAGTTATTAAAGCTGTTTGTTTTTTTGAAATAGCTGATGTAGGAGGCGTTTCATCATGGCTATTTGCCGAGATTTTAATAAAGATCCATTTATCGTTATCTGGGAACTTACACGTGCTTGTCAATTAAAGTGTCTGCATTGCCGTGCCGATGCCCAATATGCAAGGGACCCGCGTGAATTAAACTTTGAAGAAGGAAAAAATCTTATTGATCAAATATATGAAATGAATAATCCTATGCTAGTCTTTACAGGCGGAGATCCGCTTATGAGGGAAGATATCTTTGATATTGCTAAATATGCAGTCGAAAAAGGCGTCCGAGTTTCGATGACCCCGAGTGCGACTCCAAATGTTACGAAGGAAGCCATTCAAAAGGCGAAGGAAGTTGGTCTTTCCCGCTGGGCATTTAGTATTGATGGACCAAATGCAGAAATCCACGACCATTTCCGCGGTACCGCAGGGTCCTTTGATTTGACGATGGAAAGAATAAATTACTTGCATGAGGTAGGACTGCCAATTCAAATTAATACGGTTATTTCAAGATATAATGTTGAATATCTTAATGAAATGGCGAAAATGGTCGAGGATTTAAACTGTGTACTTTGGAGTGTCTTTTTCCTTGTACCGACTGGAAGAGGACAGGCTTCGGATATGATCACTCCAGTAGAACATGAAAGGGTTCTAAGGTGGCTTTATGATTTAAGTAAACGAGTATCCTTTGATATTAAAACAACAGAAGCAATGCATTACCGCCGTGTCGTCATCCAGCAAAAAATGCGTGAAGCGAAACAACAAACCGATGAAATTGACTATTTAACTGCTCTAACGGAAAAAGGACTAACAGGATCAATTGACGGCCTAGGCCGTGCACCAAAAGGTGTAAATGACGGAAATGGTTTTGTATTCATCTCTCATATCGGTGATGTCTATCCTAGTGGACTTTTACCTGTAAAAGCGGGGAATATCCGTGAGACATCACTTGCAGAAATTTACCGTGAGTCTCCAATCTTTAAATCGTTGCGAGATCCGGACTCGTTTAAAGGGAAATGTGGTGTTTGCGAATTCCGCTATGTATGTGGTGGATCAAGATCTAGAGCATATGCGATGACAGGGGATTATCTTGAAAGTGAACCATTCTGCGTTTACATTCCAAAAGCATTAAGGGATAAGCAAGTCCAGTAAAAATTTCGGGGAAGTAATTAAAACCGGGTGCTTCCCCGATTAAAAATAAAATAGGATGGTTTCCCATCCTATTCGATATTGCAATAAACAGCTGGACAATTCTCGCAGCCGATTTCATCTTTTAAATATTGAAGATCTAAAATTGAGATTTTTCCTTTTTTAACTGAAATAACATTGTCCTTCTTTAATTCACTTAAAATACGATTCGTACTTTCGCGGGAGGTGCCACAGAAATTGGCAAGCTCTTGATTTGTAAGGGGTAAATCAATTAATATTTCACGGTCCTTATGAATACCATAACTATTAGACATTCGAATAAGCGTTGAAAAAAGTGCGCCGCGTTTACCATTTAAGACAAGGTCACGAAATTTTGTTTGGGTTTTGCGGAAATGATCACTCATCCATTTCATGAATTCAAAAGCAAGTTTGCTGTCTTGGAAAATTTCGCTTTCAATCACATCTTTTTTAATAGCGACAATTTCCCCTTCTTCTAGGACCTTGGCACTAAGTAAAAATTTTGGATTATCCGTGAATAGTGTCAACTCTCCACAAATATCATTTTCCCCACAGATTCTTAAGGAAAGCTCCCGTCCATCTGAGGTAATTTTACTAATTTGGATTTTGCCGGAAAGGATGATATAGAGCTCCTCAGCCGCCATTCCTTCTTGGAATAAAAATTTTCCTCTCTCACTTCTGAACTTACGGTCAGCGAATTTAAGTAATTCTTTTATTTCTAATGAATGGGTTGGTTTCATTTTCGTCATCATTCAGTTCTCACCCCGTCTATAGTTAAAAACTAGTTATATTTCACTAGGTCATTTTTGTATTGTTATAAACATTTTACCTCAGGTTTTTGTAAAAAAAAGAAGTAAACAATGACAATATAGTGAAAACTGATTATGCTTTTTAATGTTTTGAAATGTTGTGGATGGGTATTTCCAATAACAATCGTTTGTACTCAATCCATCTTCTGTTATGATAAAAATAAGTTAACTAGTGAAAAGTGGATTCATTGAAACTATAATAAATGAGTGGGTTTTTAAAAATAATGGAGTTGATTAGAATGGAAAATACCATTATTAAAGATAAATTTGATCGGCCATTACATGATTTGCGGATTTCTGTTATTGACCGCTGTAATTTCCGCTGCCAGTATTGCATGCCAGCCGATCAATTTGGACCCGATTTTGTTTTTTTACCAAAAAGCGCTTTATTAACCTATGAAGAAATTGAGCGGCTAGCAAAGATCTTTGTTCAATTAGGAGTTGAAAAAATTCGATTAACAGGTGGAGAACCCCTGTTAAGAAGAGACTTACCTGTTTTGGTTAGCAAACTCTCTAAAATAGAAGGTCTTAAAGATATTGGTTTAACAACAAACGGTGTAATGCTGAAGAAATTTGCTGAAAAACTAAAACAGGCCGGACTTAAACGGGTGAATGTCAGCCTTGACAGCCTGAATGATGAATTGTTTGGAAAAATAAACGGGCGAAATATCGGAACCAAACCTGTTCTAGAAGGAATCGAAGCGGCAAAACAAGCAGGATTAGGCGTAAAAATTAATATGGTAGTTAAAAAAGGGCTAAACGATACCGAAATTGTCCCGATGGCGGATTTTTGCAAGAAAAATGGCCTTGAGCTCCGGTATATTGAATTTATGGATGTCGGTTCAACGAATGGCTGGAAGATGGATGATGTCATTACGAAAAAGCAGATTTATGAAATGCTAAAAGAACAGTATGAGTTGGAGCCGGTGAACCCTGCTTATTTTGGTGAGGTGGCGAAACTTTACCGTTATAAAGATACGAATGTAAACGTTGGGTTTATTTCATCCGTGTCTGAGTCTTTTTGTTCAAGCTGTACCCGTGCACGCTTGTCGGCAAATGGCCAAATATTTACCTGTTTGTTTAATGGAAACGGTCATGACCTTCGTAATATCATGAGAAATGGTGCGACGGAAGAGGAGCTTACCAAGCGGATTTCAGAAATTTGGAATGGTCGCGATGATCGCTATTCTGACGAAAGAATGGCTGAATCCAATAAGAAGCGGAAAAAAATTGAAATGTCTTATATCGGTGGATAATAAAAAACAGCCTGCTTTCACTTCAAGCAGGCTGTTTTTTTATTAATCTATATAGCGAGGGAATAAAATGTTATTTTCAAGATGTACGTGCATAAAGGTTAATCCTTCAAGATCCTCCAAACGCTTGTAAACTAATCGATAAGTTCCGCAGGCATCTAATGGAAGTTCAAAATCAGCTGTTACCGCGCGAATTTGTCTTAAAATTTCTCCGGCATGGTCATGTTCTTTTTCAAGTTCGACAATCATTGCAATGGCCTCTACACGATTTGGTGCTGTATTGTTTGCCAGCTGTCTAATTAATGGGAAAACAATTTCTTCTTCTTTTGCCATGTGTTCAATCATTTCTTTTTTAAATTCATAAAATAGTTCATTTACTTTTAACAGCTCTGGATGGTTGTCACCATGTACACGTGATACCTTTGTCACATAGGGGCTAAGTTGTGTTAACTCTTCTTCGGTAACACGGTGATAACCCACAATAACATGATCGATAATCGTATTGGAATCAGAATTAGTCCATACTTCTATATCTGTATCAGCAGGTTCACTTTTTTCATAAACCTCTTTTAATTCTTCGATTAAATTGTCCATATTTAGGTGGTTTTGTTCAGCAGCTTGAGATAGTGGTATATTACCGCCACAGCAAAAATCTATCCGGTTCTTTTTAAACACATCACTTGTTTTAGGTAATTCGTTTACAATATCTTTAACTAATGTATCTGAAGTAAATGGAATGGACATTTTGTTTCCTCCTAAAATTGAAAAGTATTTTTTATTTCTTACTATAAGCATAATCGAAATCGAATAAAAAACAGGTGACATGAATCACACAATTCATATGAATTTTTTGTTTAAAATAAGAGTATGTCGTCACTGATAGTTGCGATGTTCATACCGTTTCGATAGTCTTATAATAAAATTATCTATTATGAATTAAGAATTTGACCGATTAAAGGCAGGAGCTGATTGCTTTGTTAGAAAGAAGAAAGCCGATACCAGTAGGGGATGCGGTAAAAAAAATAATGGAAAACCAATTAACTGGCGTGACTGAATATGTACCTATTGAAGAGTGTTATAGTCGTATATTAGCGGAAAATATCATTGCCACGAGTGATGTCCCACACTTTGACAGGTCACCCTATGATGGCTTCGCAGTACGTTCAATTGATACAAAGAATGCCTCGCTTGACCACCCTGTTGAGTTTGAAGTCATTGACCATATTGGAGCAGGCCATGTATCCGGTCAAATCGTGAATGAATTTCAAGCAGTCAGGATTATGACCGGTGCAATGATGCCGAATGGAGCTGATGCAGTTGTTATGCTTGAGTTAACAAATAGCTTCGAAAAAAATGGTAAACGCTTTATGTCCATTAAGCGAAAGCTTAATAAGGGGGATAATGTGTCATTTCGAGGTGAAGATACAAAAGCTGGGGAAACCCTAGTAAAAAAAGGTACATATATTAATCCTGGTGTACAAGCCATTCTTGCAACCTTTGGTTATAGTGAGGTTCCGGTCGCAAAAAAACCTGTTATTGGGTTATTTGCAACAGGAACGGAGCTTTTGGAGGTAAATGAACCGTTGGAACCAGGAAAAATCCGCAACAGCAATTCCCACATGATTGTTGCCCAAATTGAAAGAGCCGGAGGAATGGCTCATTATTATGGCAAGCTCCCTGATGATTTTGATACATGCTTTAATGCAGTGAAAAATGCTTTAGAAAAAGTCGATTTACTCATCACAACGGGTGGAGTGTCGGTTGGTGATTTTGATTATCTTCCTGAAATCTATCAAAAGTTGGGAGCCGAGGTTTTATTTAATAAGGTAGCAATGAGGCCGGGGAGTGTGACAACCGTTGCTAAATTTCAAGGTAAAATTCTTTTTGGTCTCTCGGGAAATCCTTCAGCTTGTTATGTAGGCTTTGAATTATTTTCGAGGCCAATTATTCGTAGGATGTTGTTTTCAACTCAACCGCATCTAAGAAAAGAAAAGGCTGAACTCCTGGGAAATTTTCCAAAACCAAATCCATTTACCCGATTTGTTCGAAGCACTGTGCAAATAAATGAAGGCAAGCTGACAGTTTCGCCTAGCGGGACAGATAAGTCCAATATCGTGACAAGTCTTGCTGGTGCAAATTCTTTAATGGTGCTGCCTGGTGGTACAAGGGGTTTTGAGGCGGGAAATGTAGTCGATATCCTTTTATTAGAAGATCAAACCGGAAGTGAGTGGCCTTGGTAACGCCAGTTATTTTTCAAATCGTGGGCTTTCAAAATAGCGGAAAAACGACTTTAATGTTACAGCTTATTGAAGCTTTAACATTACGAAACCGCAAAACCGTTACGATTAAACATCATGGCCATGGTGGAAAGCCGACTGTATTATCCGGAAAAGATTCTTCAAGGCATATTGATGCTGGAGCAGCTGCTTCCATTGTCGAAGGTGAGGGGAGATTGTTGCTTCAAGTGGAAAACACAGTAACACCACTTGAAAAGCAAATTGAACTTTTAAAAAATTTACAGCCAGATGTCATCTTAATTGAAGGGCATAAGTATCAGCATTATCCAAAGCTTTTGATTATAAGAGATAAAGCGGGTCTCTCATTATTAGAAACAGTTCAAAATGTAAAAATTGTTCTATATTGGGATGAAGCAATAAAACCAATTTTAGATCAACAAAAAGATATAATTAACTTTTCTATTCACGATAAAACGGCCGTAAATAAAATTGCAGAATTACTAATAAAAAAGGAGGCCTGAGCCTTCTTTTTTTCTCTCCCTGTTAAAATTGGTAGTTGATTTCCGCTCCAGGCGCTACGCTTTCCGTGGGCGTGCCGGGAAGCCTCCTCGTCGCTTCGCTCCTGCGGGGTCTCCCCTACCCCGTACTCCCACAGGAGTCTTCGCACCTTCCGCTCCAATCAACTTTTTTATCAAAAATGTTCTTTAACGATATAAAAGTGAATATTTCTTCACAATTATCTTGATAAATCTGTGATTTGTTTCACATATTTTCTGGTTTTTCTATCTTATATTTAGGATAAGCCAAGGGAATAGGAGTGAACGAAATGAAGCTTTTTTTACCAAAACAGCATGGTGCGTGGGCGATGACCATCATTCCATTTTGGCTCGGAGTGATAAATGGGGGATTTATATGGCAGGACATTCCCTTTTTTATTGGCTGGATTTTATTATATCTAGGGACCTATCCGATGCTGCTATTATTTAAAAAGAAGAAGCTCCCTTTTTATACAAAATGGACCCTTTTTTACATGATTCCTGCTATTTTATTCTTACTGTTACCACTTCTTAAACGACCTTCCATCTTTCATTTCGGTCTTTTGATGGTTCCGTTTTTTATCATTAATGCCATTTTTTCAACAAAGAATAAAGACAGGGCTTTAATGAATGACTTTAGCGCTATTTTTGCTTTTTCGATTGCCGGTTTAGCTTCCAGTTATCTAGGGATGGGGATAATAACAGCCCATTCCATCCTGCTCTTTTTAGCCTCTGTTTTATTCTTTATTGGTTGTACATTTTATGTAAAAACAATGATTCGGGAAAAACGAAATCTGCATTTTAAATGGATATCATGGGTTTATCATATCCTAATACCTGCGGTTTGGGTCTTATCCGGTTTTGGGATTACGGCGATTGCCTATATACCGAGCCTTATTCGCTCGATTCTTTTTTATGGAAGACCATTGTCACCAAAACAAATTGGTATTTATGAAATTATTAATTCGGCCATCTTTTTTATAGTTATGACCATACAATTGGTGATCCTAAAATAAAAATCGGTCCCTCGACCGATTTTTTAGTCTATTTTACATATGTCTATCGGACAATCCTCACAATCAATTTCTGTCTTTAAATAATTAAGGTCATGGACAGTAATTGAACCTTTATTCACCGAAATTATCCCATTTTTTCGCAGTTCGCTAAGTAAACGATTCACCACTTCACGGGATGTACCACAGAAATTGGCGAGATCCTGATTTGTTAACGGTAATTCAATTAAAATTCCGTTACTGGTTTTAACTCCATAACTATTCGTAATCCTTATTAGGGTGGAGTATAATGCACCTTTTTTACCGTGAAGGACGAGATCGCGGAATTTAGTCTGTGTTTTCCGGTATTGCTTACTCATCCATTTCATAAATTCTAAGGAAAGCGGAAGATTTGTCGAAAGTTTTTCTTCCAGAACATCCTTCATAATTACCGCCACTTCTCCGCTCTCCACCACGCGGGAACTTAAAAGGTAGGACGGGGCTGGGGTAAATAAATCAAGTTCACCAACCAACTCTCCTCTCGAACACATTCTTAAGGTAAGCTCACGTCCATCAGGGATTATTTTCGTTAATTGTACTATTCCGCTTTGGATCATATATAGTTCATTGGCTGCAGAACCTTCTTGGAAAAGAAAAGAACCCTTTTCCATTTTACGAGTATGATGGAACAATTTTGAAAGTTCATCCAGCATAAAGGGAATTTCGTTTAATGACTTCATATCCATAACCACCTTAAAGGGGGCGAAACGAATCGCAAGTTTATACTATAATTATATTGATTACAAAGAAAATTTAGCAATAACTGTAGAATAAGTTCATACAATCGTCATAAACTAAAAAAAATCTCGAATATTACTTAGGAAATAATGTCGGAAAATGGTAAGTGCTTCAAAGAAATTCCTCTAATGGCTGCGTTATATTTGGAAACAATAATACTGTATTCGATAAGGAGGGATTTGGATGGGACAAAATCGCCATTTTAAATCAGGACAAAAGGCGCCAAACAATGGGTTATATATTGAGGTAGGCGAAACAGGAGATAATGTTGTAAATCCCAAAAAGATTAAGCTAAAAGCAGGAGATGCATTCCCTGAAACGTCAAATGATAACCGCCATTGGACCTATCAGCGGAAACCATAAACAAACAAAAAGTCATCCAAAGAGGATGGCTTTTCTCTTGTGCAAAATTTGTAATTTATCAGGAATTGGATATAATATACTTAAAGGTCAAAAAAGGTCAAACGAGGTGGGAGTATGGACTTAAACCAAATGACAGAACGTTTGCAAACTGGATTACTCAATGCGCAAACAATTGCCGTAAAACATCATCATCAAGAGGTAGATGAACCTCATTTATTTATAGCGCTTATGAGTCAGGAAGATAGTCTGGCTGTTTCAATTATGGAAAGAATTGGCTTGCCATCACAGCTGGTTGTAGAGAAATTTCAGGAAGAGCTTGAAAAAAAACCTCATGTTACTGGGGGAGGGGCAGAACAAGGAAAACTTTTCATTACGGGATTGCTCCAAAGGCTTTTTGCAGAAGGTGATGAATTTGCTGCCAAGTTTTCAGATGAATATTTATCAGTAGAACATGTATTGCTCGCAGCTGCTTTTTCAAATGAAAGCTACTTCAAAAAAATCATAAAAGCAATGGGGAAGACACCGGAAGAAGTTATGCAGGCGATTAAAGAAATAAGGGGGAACCAAAGAGTGACTTCACAAAATCCTGAGGCAGGGTATGATGCCTTAAAGAAATATGGTAGAGACTTAGTGGAGGAAGTAAAGACAGGAAAAATGGACCCGGTAATTGGAAGAGATACAGAAATACGTAATGTTATTCGAATTTTATCAAGAAAAACGAAAAATAATCCGGTTTTAATTGGTGAGCCCGGAGTAGGAAAAACGGCCATAGTTGAAGGGTTGGCACAAAGGATTGTAAGAAAGGATGTTCCGGAAGGTCTGAAAGATAAAACGATTTTCTCATTGGATATGAGTGCTTTAATTGCCGGTGCAAAATTCAGAGGAGAATTTGAGGAAAGACTAAAAGCAGTCTTAAATGAAGTAAAAAAAAGTGAAGGACAAATTCTCTTGTTTATTGATGAAATTCATACCATTGTCGGCGCAGGTAAAACGGAAGGAGCAATGGATGCCGGGAATATGTTAAAACCAATGCTAGCACGTGGGGAACTGCATTGTATTGGTGCCACTACACTTGATGAACATCGAAAGTATATTGAAAAAGACCCTGCACTTGAAAGAAGATTTCAACAGGTTCTTGTTCAGGAGCCAGATGTGGAAGATACTATCTCGATATTAAGAGGGTTAAAAGAACGTTTTGAGGTTCATCATGGTGTGAAAATCCATGACCATGCACTTGTTGCAGCCGTAACTTTATCAGATCGCTATATAACGGACCGATACTTACCTGATAAGGCGATTGATTTGGTAGATGAGGCGTGTGCACTGATTCGAACTGAAATCGACTCGATGCCAACAGAACTGGATGAGGTCACACGCAGGGTCATGCAGTTAGAAATTGAAGAGGCTGCTTTAAGAAAGGAACAGGATGAAGCAAGTAAACAAAGACTGGAAATCCTTTTAAAAGAGCTAGCGGAACTTAAGGAACAGGCAGATGCCATGAAAGCAAAATGGCTTCTTGAAAAGCAAAGCATCCAAAAGCTTCAAGAGAAGCGGGAGCAAATTGAAAAACTTCGCCGTGAACTCCAGCAAGCAGAGGACCGTTATGATTTAAACAGAGCTGCAGAACTTCGCCATGGGCTTATTCCATCAGCCGAAAAGGAACTAAAGGAGTTGGAAACTGCAGCTGAAAAGAGTGATAAGCTTTTAAGGGAAGAGGTAACAGGGGAAGAGATTTCAAATATTGTATCGAGGTGGACTGGAATCCCGTTATCAAAGCTGGTAGAGGGAGAAAGGGAAAAGCTATTAAAGCTCGAATCTCTATTACATGAGCGAGTCATAGGTCAAGATGAGGCAGTACAATTGGTTTCAGATGCTGTACTTCGAGCTCGTGCAGGGATTAAAGATCCAAACCGTCCAATTGGCTCTTTCCTATTTTTAGGACCAACCGGTGTCGGGAAAACGGAATTAGCCAAAGCCTTAGCTGAGGCTCTATTTGATAGTGAGGAGCAAATCATTCGAATTGATATGTCGGAATATATGGAGAAGTTTTCTGTTTCAAGGCTAATTGGCGCACCTCCTGGATATGTGGGGTATGAAGAAGGCGGCCAGTTGACGGAAGCCGTTCGAAGAAGACCTTATTCCGTCATCTTGCTTGATGAAATTGAAAAAGCACATCCAGAGGTTTTTAATATCTTATTACAAGCTCTTGATGATGGGCGAATTACCGACTCGCAAGGACGGACTGTAGATTTTAAAAATACAGTCATGATTATGACATCCAATCTTGGATCACAGTATTTACTTGAAGGTAGTCAAAATGAGAGTGAAATAAGTGAAACTACTAGAGATAAAGTATTTAATCAATTAAGAACCCATTTTAGACCGGAGTTTTTGAATCGGATTGATGAAACCATTCTTTTTAAACCATTATCTTTAAGTGAAATCAAAACGATTGTAGTGAAAATGATGAATGAACTGGAGAATCGTTTAAAGGATCAACATATTGAAATTTTTGTAAGTGATGAGGCAAAAGAGTTTATCGCTGAAAATGGGTTTGATCCTGTTTTTGGAGCAAGACCATTAAGGCGGTATATCCAAAGGAGCATTGAGACAAAGCTGGCTAGAGCGATCATTGCGGGAAAAGTACGCGATCACTCGAAAGTAATTGTGGATTGTAATAATGGGGGAATAGACATATCCGTTCAATAAAGCGTAGAGTACGCAAAGAAAAAAGGTCATCCTGAGAAAAGGATGACCTTTTGCTACTGTTTAATGTTTTTGAGCAGGTTCGTTCGGAATCACTGCAGAAATAACATAAACTAAAATAGTTACAATTACTCCTAAGATTGCACCGAGTTGAAAATTAAAAGTAGCTCCAGTCATCGAGCTGACAACATATGTTAACATCTCAACTAATAAAAATGCCCAGAAAAAAGCCCAAAAATATCGCACAAAATTCACCTCTAAAAATTTTTCATCTCATTTAATATTACCATAGCATATTAAATTAATAAACGCTATTTTCGCTTTTTCCATTATGGGCTAAAAAATACGCTGAATACCTTGCTAATTGGGCAAACCCCCCTTTCAACTTATGTGAAGCAACATACAATATGGTGAGGTTTTATGTAAAAGGGGATATAACGATGGAGAACCGGAATTTTCAGTTGGATACCGAGTGGAATATCATCCATTACCCTGAAAGGCCTACAGGTTTCGGGATTTTAGTAATCGGTGATGAAAGGCATTTTGTGGATGAAAGCAAAAGCTTTTGGGTTCAGAATGAAGGAAAGCTTACGATTATCAACCAATTAAAAGAATCTGGGTACACCATTTTTTCCTCAAATCTGTATGGCCGAAATTGGGGCAGTGAAGAAGCGGTGGTACTAGCCGAAAGATTATATCAATATGTGATTCGCAATGAAATTTTGAATGACAAGATTCATATTTTAGCAGAAGGTATGGGAGCTCTTGTGGCAATAAAGTTAATGGAGAAAATGAAGGATCATCTCAGGTCAGTGGCTCTCCTAAATCCGATTCTTTCGTTAAAGCATCATCTTGAACAAGAGAAAGAACATAAATTTTTCTATAAAAAATTGATGAAAGAATTAGAGGCAGCTTATAAAAAGGATCATAAAATTCTTGAAGGTGAACTTCTCCAATCAAATGGTGTGATTAAACTTGACTTTGGTATACCTGTAAAAATCATTCATGTTATGTCTGGTGGAAAATCCTATCATCAATCAAAGCTTATCCAGCAAATTGTCAGCCAAACGGAAATTAGCCCAAGTTATGTTGTTCCTGAAAAAAAACAACAGCTGGGTAAAATGTTTATAAAGTTTTTCAAGCGATATGAAATATTCCTTTAATTCACCTCCTCCCTAAATGAAATAATTCCTTATTATCTGCATAGGATTCAATAAGGTAATTTTAGGGAGGAAGATTTTATGGACAAGACAGTTATTTTTAATGTATTCGATTTCGTAAGCTTTCATTTTTGCAAGGCATTGCTGAATAATGGGGTAGAAGTGAATGGGGTGGTTTTGGATAAGAGTCAAAAGGAACCCTATCTTGACGAGAAAAGACTGGAAGTTGGCAGAAATGCTAACTTTAATGAGGTTTCATTAACAGAATGGGCAGTACGAAATGACGAGCCTATCTCAAAAACGAATGTTATTATTTCTCTTTATGACCTCTATATGCTTCATAAAGAGAATCTTTTGGAAAATAAATCTGTAACAAAGCCCATTCTTCAATATGTGAATGAAAGGGAAGGAAAAGATTTAAATATAATACTTCTGCCGAGCCAATTGGCTGCAAGCTCTAAATTCTCAAATACGTTAAACACCTTTAATGACTTTCTTACGAAAATGAATATACCGGTGGACGAAACTCAATTCTTTTATTTACCTACTATTTACGGCCCTTGGCAGCCTGAAACCTTTCTCTTTCAAAGAAAAATTTTAACGAATCTGAATCGAAATGTTCAGGGTCAAGGGGGGCGGGAAGATCGGACGGACGCATTGTTCATTGATGATGCACTTGATGCTATGTTGGAAATCATCAAAAGCAAAAAGCCTGGCAGTTATTTCTTTGAAAGCGGTAAAAAGGATTATTGGAAATTGTGTGCAGAATATTTACAAATCGATGGGAAACCATTAGATTCAGAATTCAGTGGAAATATTGTGGGAAATCGAAAGATTGTCAGGGTGCCTATCAAAAGTGTTACAGCTATCGATGACTCCTTTTCAAAACAAATTGACCATATTCAACAGTTATATTCAAATATACTGTAAACCAAGGCAAATGATTATTGATTTACAGATAATGGGTACGGAGGAAATTTATCTTTTCATTTTATTTCATAGGGGTTAAAATGGTGTTGTAAAACGTGTTATGGGTCTGGCGCTGTAAGAAGGAGATGCATTTAATGCTAAACCGATTCGGGATCATTCTTTTATGCTTTTTTTTACTTTGTGCTTGTGGTGGAACAAAGTCCACCGGCAAATTACAGAAAGTTGGACTGTTAGTTCCCGAAACAGTCAATGATCAAGTATGGGGGACAAAAGGCTTTAAAGGGATGCTCCGAATTCAATCCAAGTTTAATACGGATGTTTATTATAAAGAAGGGATGAATTCAGAACCAGTTGTGAAACGAGCTGTTAAAGAATTTAGCCAAAAAGGGGTTAACTTAATTTTTGGACATGGTTCTGAATATGCTGAATACTTTAATGATATTTCCAAAGACTATCCCAAGATTCATTTTGTCAGCTTTAATGGTGATGCAAAAAACAAGAATACCACCAGCTTGAATTTTAAAGGGCATGCAATGGGTTTTTTTGGCGGGATGGTTGCTGCACATATGTCAAAAAGGCATAATGTAGGTATACTGGCAGCTTATGAATGGCAGCCTGAAGTAGAGGGCTTTTATCAGGGGGCTTTGGCTGAAAATAAAAATACAAATGTTGATATTGAATATGTCGGCAATTGGGATGACGAGAAAAAAGCGATCGAGTTGGTTGATCATATGATGAAAAAGGGAGTGGATGTTGTCTATCCGGCTGGAGATGGGTTTAATGTTCCAGTGATTGAAAATGTAAAGGAACACGGATTATATGTAATTGGGTATGTATCGGATCAATCGGATTTAGGCGAAAATACGGTACTAACTAGCACCATTCAACAAGTGGATAAATTATATGAATTAGTGGCAAAACAATACAATGAAAATCATTTGAAATCGGGTAATCTATCATTTGGCTTTAGAGATAATGTAATTACATTAGGTAAATACAGTCCACTCGTAAACAAAAATTTTAGACAAAAAATGAACAAGCAAATTGAAAAATATAAAAAAACAGGAAAATTACCAGAAGAAGGAGATACATATGATTAATCAGGATAAATCTTTACAATTTATGCAAATTGCGATGAAATACTTACCAGAAGCAAAAGACCAATTAGATAAGGCAGGAGTAGAATTATCAATGGATCTGATTCAACCTTTTATGAACCTATTTACGAAGGTAATGCATGAAGCCTATGAACTTGGATGGGAAGAAGCCAAGAAGGAATTGGAACACGAATAAAAATTAGCTGCCAAACAAAAGGCAGCTTATTTCTTTTTCCAGAATTGTTCAATAAAAGGATAAATATTTTGAAACAGTGGTTTTAAATTTCTGGCAGAGTCTACTAAGGTATCAAGATGGACGATTAATTCACCATAATCGATATAGTTTTGACTATAATTTGTTTCCGGTGGTTGAAGTTGTTCTTGTCTCCTTTGGCCAGGTCCAAACATGAATTGATCAAACATATTCCCATGATCCCTAACATCTTCCTGAAGGTTTTCATCCATTTGAAAAAACCCCCTTCAAAATTGTTTATAATCTAGAATATGTTTAAAAAAATAAAGGGTATGGACAATAGCGGATGATAAATGTGTAATTTCCAGTTGCTTAAATTGGGGTGTCTTTGATAAAATTAGTACCAAGTCATAATATTTGATATTAATTATTATTAAATAGGGTTTACCTTATAAAAGGAGATGGCTGTGATGAAAGCCGGTATTATTGGAATGGGCAGATATTTGCCTGAAAAAATTGTGACAAATGCTGATCTAGAAAAGGTGATGGATACTTCAGATGAATGGATTCGGACGCGGACTGGTATTGAAGAGCGCCGAATTGCCGACGATAATACAGATACATCAGATATGGCTTTTGCTGCAGCACAAAATGCAATTAAAAATGCAGGAATTACACCGATGGACATTGATTTGATTTTAGTTGCAACAGTAACTCCTGACCATCCGTTTCCGTCAGTTGCCTGCGTGCTACAGGAACGATTAGGAGCAAAAAAGGCAGCGGCAATGGATGTAAGCGCAGCTTGCGCCGGCTTTATGTATGGAATTATAACTGGGTCGCAGTTTATTGAAACAGGGGTTTATAATAATATTCTAGTTGTCGGGGTTGAAAAACTTTCGAAGATTACCGATTGGAATGATCGAAATACGGCTGTTCTATTTGGTGATGGTGCCGGTGCTGCAATTATAGCGCCTGTATCAGATAACCGGGGAATCCTAGCATTTGAACTGGGTGCTGACGGCACTGGTGCAAAACATCTTTATCAAGATGAATATATCATTATGAACGGACGAGAAGTATTTAAATTTGCTGTACGCCAAATGGGCGAAAGTTGCGTAAATGTGCTTAATAAGGCTGGTTTAACCAATGATGATGTGGATCTGCTTATTCCGCATCAAGCAAATATTCGCATCATGGAGGCTTCTAGACAGAGGTTAGAGCTTCCGGTTGAAAAAATGTCGAAAACAGTCCAGAAATATGGAAATACTTCATCAGCATCGATTCCGATTTCCATTGTTGAGGAATTAGAAGCCGGAAAAATTAAAGATGATGATGTGATTGTAATGGTAGGGTTCGGCGGTGGCTTGACATGGGGAGCCATTGCGATCCGTTGGGGAAGATAACCTATAAGCAATCGGGCTTAGATTGATATAGAAAAGATTAGAATAAGTAGGGAAGAATAGTTGGAAAAGGAGCTGTAATTCATGGAAAAGCGTAGGGTTGTGGTTACAGGGGTTGGAGCGGTTACCCCTCTTGGCTTGGATGCTGAAACCACATGGAAAAATATTATTGATGGAAAATCAGGTGTTGGTCCATTAACGAGAGTAAATGCAGATGAATACCCGGCAAAAGTTGCAGCACAAATCAATGATTTTAATCCGGAAGTCTTTATGGAAAGAAAAGATGCCAGAAAAATGGATCGTTTTACCCAATATGCGGTTGCTTCGGCTATAATGGCTGCTAAGGATGCAAATTTGACCATCAATGAGGAGAATTCCCATCGAGTGGGTGTTTGGATCGGTTCAGGAATTGGTGGAATGGAAACGTTTGAAGATCAGTACGAAATTTTTCAAAAAAGAGGCTATCGAAGAGTAAGTCCATTCTTTGTGCCGATGTTGATTCCAGATATGGCTACAGGCCAAGTTTCAATCACGCTTGGTGCGAGAGGATTTAATAACTGTTCTGTAACCGCCTGTGCAACGGGTACTAACTCAATTGGAGATGCCTTTAAAGTAATCCAGCGCGGCGATGCCGATGTTATGGTTTCTGGCGGTGCAGAGGCGCCAATCACGAAAATGTCTGTTGCCGGCTTCTGTGCCAATACTGCACTCTCTACAAATCCGGATCCTCAAACAGCAAGCAGACCTTTCGATAAAAATCGCGACGGTTTTGTTATTGGTGAAGGAGCAGGGATTGTTGTTCTTGAAGAATTAGAGCATGCCTTGGCCCGCGGTGCAAAAATCTATGCTGAAATTATTGGCTACGGTGCAACAGGGGATGCTTATCATATTACTGCTCCAGCTCCTGGCGGTGAAGGCGGAGCTCGGGCAATGAAAATGGCGATAAATGACAGTGGCCTTAAGCCTGAGGAAATTGATTACATTAATGCTCACGGAACGAGTACCGATTATAACGATAAATTTGAAACATTAGCGGTTAAAGAAGTGTTTGGCGACCATGCCTATAAACTGGCAATGAGTTCAACCAAATCGATGACAGGACATCTGCTTGGAGCGGCCGGAGGAGTGGAGGCAATCTTTTCTGTATTGGCGATAAGGGACAGTATTCTTCCGCCAACAATTAATTACGAAACTCCAGATCCGGAATGTGATTTGGATTATGTTGTCAATAAAGCACGTCAAAAAGAAGTAAAAGCTGTAATGAGCAACTCTCTTGGTTTTGGCGGCCACAATGCAACGATTGTTTTCAAAAAGTATGAATAAAAACGAAGAAAGGACTGGGCATATGCCTAGTCCTTTCTTATTTATATCGAACCTTTAACTTTCCCCATTCATAAAATGTTTTAGGGAGTTAGCTGGAAAATGGAGTGAGGGAATGGGAATTGTACGAACAAATCAATGGCTCGAAGAGGAGTTTGACCGCCCAACGAAGATTTGCGAGAAATTACTGCCCTATTTTAAGGGATACACTGCGAATGAAATTTACCATCAATTAATCAGCTTTGGAATGTATAAGCCCTCGAGGAGCTCAAAATATATTTTTGACATAATGATAAAAGAAAAAATGTGGAATCAAGTAGAGAAACTTTTTCAACATTACCAAAAAAAGTGGTCAGGTCCGGATATTCCGATTTTTCTCTTTCCAATTGCCCAATCAGGAGGGTTTTTCTTTCGGGTGGAGAAAAACAAATCAGGTGTTTCTTATCCAGATAAAATGTTCCTATTTCTATCGCCTTTGGATGACTCGAAGGAATTAGAAGCCCTTTTTGTACATGAATATCACCATGTCTGCAGGCTAAGTAAACTAAACAAGAAAATGAACCAATATACCCTATTGGATTCTATCATTATTGAAGGACTTGCTGAATATGCTGTATTAAAAAATTGTGGGAGAAATTACACAGCAAGCTGGTGTCACATGTATACCGAACAAGAAATAAAGGGTTTTTGGAAAAAGTATTTAAACGATCAGCTTGATCGTAAAAAAAATGAGAGAACACACGACCAGCTATTATATGGGGGAGGAAGGATTCCTAAACTGCTGGGATATGCTGCCGGTTACCAAATAGTGAAGGAATATTACGAAGGTCATCACTATTCTACAAAACAATCTTTTACGATCCCTTCCTCCAAATTCATAGAATAGAATAAGTGAAAGAGCCTGATAAATCAGGTTTTTTTATTTGAATATGAGAGAAAAATAACAATTTTCCCAAAAGTCTTGCAATTGAAATAATTCTGTAATAAAATTTTATTAACATACAAAATTAAACAGAATATGTTATTACTTGAAATTATGGTGATTTCAAGATAGGGATTTTTATAGAATGATATAGTTTAGGGGGTCTCAATTTTGGTCAATCATCCACTGTTAGAGGTACAGAACCTTCGAACCTCGTTTCGGATTGAAAACGATTATTTCGCTGCTGTAGATAATGTCTCATTGACAGTAAATCAAAATGAAGTATTAGCAATCGTGGGAGAATCGGGATGTGGAAAAAGCGCATTTGCTCTGTCCATCATGGGGTTACATCCAAAGGATAGAACGAAGCAAGAAGGGAATGTGAATTTTAAAGGAAAAAACCTGCTGCCCCTTCAAACTGCAGAAATGAATAAAATCCGGGGCAAAGAAATTGGAATGATCTTTCAAGATCCTCTGACAGCTCTTAATCCACTTATGACCTGCGGAAAACAAATAGAAGAAAGTATGACCTTTCACACAAATTTATCTGGACCAGAAAGACTAAGAAAAGTTATTGAGCTCTTGAAAAAGGTAGGAATCCCTAATCCAGAGCGAACCTACAAACAATATCCTCATGAATTATCCGGCGGAATGCGGCAGCGTGTCGTAATCGCCATTGCCATTGCATGTGACCCGCAGCTAGTGATAGCAGATGAACCGACCACCGCATTAGATGTTACAATACAAGCCCAAATAATGGATTTACTAAAGGAACTGCAAAAGCAGACGAAAGCTGGTATTATTCTCATCACCCATGACCTTGGAGTCGTTGCCGAAATGGCAGATCGCGTTGCAGTTATGTATGCAGGAGAAATTGTTGAAATTGCAAACGTGAATACATTATTTAGAAGGCCTTTACATCCCTACACAAGGTCACTATTTAATTCCATTCCATCCTCTACCACATTCAAAGGAAGATTACATGTTATTCAAGGTATTGTACCGTCCTTGAAAAATTTACCAAGAACTGGATGTCGGTTTAAAGACCGGATTGAGTGGGTTGATGTCCATGAACATGAAGAGAATCCGGTGTTACGAGAAGTTGAACCAAATCATTTTGTGCGATGCACTTGCTATAAAAACTTTCACTTTCCAGAAAAAAACATGGGAGACGTGAACTATGTCATTTCTTAGGGTCAATAATCTTAAAGTATATTATCCAATTCGTGGCGGTTTTTTCAAAAGAGTGGTTGGTCATGTAAAGGCAGTGGATGATATTAGCTTTGAACTAAAACAGGGAGAAACATATGGACTAGTGGGTGAATCAGGGTGCGGTAAAACTACAACCGGCAGAACCTTGATCGGACTCATAAAGGCCACTTCAGGTGAAATTCTTTTTGAAAATCAGGATTTAATGAGAATAAGCCGCCATGATTTTCATCAATATCGACAAGATATTCAAATGATTTTTCAAGACCCTTATTCCTCCTTAAATCCAAGAAAACGGGTGTTGGATATCGTTGCCGAACCGCTGAGAAATTTTGAAAAGCTTTCGCCAACAGAAGAGAGACAAAAGGTACAGTTTTACATAGAAAAAGTTGGATTAAATCCAGAATCTATCTACAAATATCCGCATGAGTTTTCCGGCGGGCAAAGACAGCGGATTGGGATTGCCCGGGCTTTAACATTAAAGCCAAAGTTAATCATTGCTGATGAACCTGTCTCGGCTCTCGATGTTTCAGTTCAGGCACAGGTCTTAAACTTTATGCAGGATATTCAGAAAGAGTTTAATTTGACCTATTTATTTATTAGCCATGATTTAGGGATTATTCAACACATGTGTGATCGGATTGGTATTATGTATCGCGGTCAATTCGTTGAGGAAGGAACAAGTAAAGATATATATACAAATCCGCAGCATATCTATACTAAGAGATTAATTTCAGCAATTCCAGAAATAAATCCGGAAAACAGAGAAAAGCAAATTAAGATTCGACAACAGATAAACAACGAATATAACGATTCCTATAATAAATATTTTAATGCTGAGGGTAAAGTTTATAATCTTAAATCTATTTCTGAAACCCATTCAGTTGCACTACCATAGGGAGGGGTTAATATAAATGTTGAAATTTATTTTACGCAGAATCCTAGTAATGATCCCTCAATTAATTATTTTAAGTATACTTATATTTTTGTTGGCGAAAGCAATGCCCGGTGATGCGTTAACAGGACAATTAGCTAGTAATCCTAAAATGGATGCCGTGACAATACATGAATTAAAACAGAAATTGGGGTTATTCGATCCCTTATATATTCAATATGGAAGATGGATTAAGGGATTACTTCACGGGGATTTAGGCTTGTCTGTCATCCATCAAACATCGGTAACCCACCTGCTCGCAGGTAAAATGGGAAATACAATCCTGTTAGGTTTTGCCATAATGGTTTTAAGTTATCTTATTTCCATTCCACTTGGAATTATCGGCGGCAGATGGACAGATTCTTTGGCGGATAAAATGATTGTTGGTTACAACTATCTAACATTCGCTACACCACTTTTCATTTTTGCGTTATTAGTATTATATATATTTGGTTTTGTGCTTGGATGGTTCCCTACGAGCGGAAGTGTTGATATTCGTGTGGAAGATGGGACATTTGCCTATTACATAAGCAAATTTAACCATCTCATTTTGCCGGCATTTTCAGGTGCGATTGTAAGTACAACTGTAACGATTCAATATTTACGTAATGAAATCATTGATACAAAAATAAAGGACTTTGTTAAAACGGCGAGAGCAAAAGGGGTTAGTGAATCAAAGGTTTATACGCGTCATATTTTTAGAAATTCACTTCTTCCTATTGCGGCTTTTCTAGGCTATGAAATTGTTTATTTAATAGGCGGTTCAGTCTTTCTGGAATCTATCTATGGATATCCAGGTATTGGACAATTGTTCCTCACCTCCATCATGCAGCGAGATTTTAGTGTCGTCACCGCACTTGTTATGATATCCGGTCTAGCCACCCTAGTTGGAACTTTAGTTTCAGATATCATTTTAAGTGCAGTTGATCCACGAATCCGAATTGAATAAAAGGGAGGGAGCCAATATGAAAGCTGAAATCGTAAATCCTAATCAGCCAAAGGCAATAAAAAAACCGAGGAATGGAGTTTTCTTCATTTTATGGCGGGAAATTGTGAAAGATAAACTAGCACTTGGTTCTCTAATCCTATTAGGGCTGATCGTGGTAGGTGTCTACGGTGCATCTCTTTTATTAGACCAAGAAAAAATTGTAACGGTAGATTTGTTATCTATTTATTCACCTCCGTCTTCAGAGCATTGGTTAGGGACCGATTATGGCGGAAGGGATATATTTGGCCAATTAATCATTGGGGCTAAAAACTCCTTTACAATTGGCTTATGCATTACACTATTAACAGGTTGTATCGGTCTTTGTGTCGGATTATGTGCAGGTTATTTCGGAGGCAAAGTCGATAATATCCTCATGCGTATTATTGACTTTTTTCTTATCCTTCCAACTTTAATGCTAGTAATTGTTTTTGTTTCCATATCGCCAGAATATAATGTTTTTACCTTTATCCTAATTATGAGTTTGTTTTTATGGACAGGTAAAGCTAGGTTAATAAGGTCAAAAACCCTTGCTGAAAGGGAACTTGATTATGTTAGTGCCTCAAAAACGCTTGGGACGCCTGATTGGAAAATTATTTTCCGGGAAGTTCTGCCTAATTTAAGTTCTATTATTATCGTAAATTTAACTCTAAATCTTGCAGGAAATATTGGAATTGAATCAGGGTTAACGTATTTAGGATTTGGATTACCGGAAAGTACTCCGAGTTTGGGAACTCTTGTTAGTTATGCAACCAATCCGGATGTTCTCGAAAATAAATGGTGGATTTGGTTACCTGCGTCATTACTTATTTTAGTTATGATGTTGAGTATAAATTATATCGGTCAAGCGTTAAAACGTGCAGCCGATGCAAGGCAAAGATTAGGATAAAAAAGGGGGAAAAGAAGGATGAAGAAAAAGCATTTTTTTAAGTTTTTTAGTTTACTGGTTGTCTTGGGTATGCTCCTGTCTGCATGCTCCAATTCGACCGGAGGCAAAGACAGTGGAAGTAAAAAGCCAACGTCATCAAGTGACAAACCGAAAGAAGATATTAGTACATTCCCTTCAGTCATTAAAAGCGACAAGCCAGTGGTGGAGGATGGGTCACTAACATATGCATTAGTGTACGATACTCCATTCGAAGGTACATTAAACTATGCCTATTATACTGGACAACCAGATGCCGAAGTCCTGCAATTCTTCGACATTCCACTATTCTCAACCAATGCAGACTATGAATTTACAAATGATGGTGCTGCTACCTATGAAATGTCCAATGACAATAAAACCATTACTGTAAAAATTAAGGACAATGTTAATTGGTCCGACGGAAAACCGGTAACATCCCAAGACTATGAATATTCATTCTTGGTAATTGGTAACAAGGATTACACAGGTGTGCGTTATGGTGATGCGATCATCCAAAGTATTGTTGGGATGAAAGAATACCACGCAGGCAAATCCAAAAATATTTCGGGGATCAAAATTATCGATGATAAAACCCTATCGATTACTTTTAAAGACGCAAATCCTTCCTTAATAACAGGTCTATGGCCATATGCGATGCCTAAGCATTATATTGGGGATATTCCAATAAAAGACCTCGCAAAGGCAGACAAAATCCATAAAACTCCAATTGGATTTGGTCCATACAAGATTAAAAAGATGGTTCCAGGTGAATCAGTAGAATTCGAGCGTAATGATGATTATTTTGGAGGAAAACCAAAATTAAAAACGATTATTGCAAAAGTTGTCAATCCAAAAGTTATTTTACAGTCACTTAAAAAAGGTGAAGTCGATGTTGCTGATTTCCCTGTCGATCAATACCCTGCAGCTAAGGGATCTAAGAACTTCCAATTTATCGGTCAAATCGATCTAGCTTATAACTACATCGGCTTTAAATTAGGCCACTGGGATGCTAAAAAAGGCATAAATGTTATGGATAACCCTAAATTCCAAGACAAACGCTTACGACAAGCGATGGCCTATGCTCTCGATCAGAAATCTGTGGGTGAGAAAATTTATAACGGTTTACGTTTCCCGGCTACATCCTTAATTCCGCCGTCCTTCCCAAGCTGGTATAACAAAGATGCAAATGCCATTGGATATGATCCGGAAAAAGCAAAACAACTATTAGATGAAGCAGGCTATAAAGATACTGATAATGACGGTCTTCGTGAAGATCCAAACGGTAAGAAATTCCACATTAATTTCTTATCGATGAGTGGCGGTGACACAGCTGAACCACTTGCAAAATTCTATATGCAAAGCTGGAAAAATGTTGGGCTAGATGTTTCCCTTGTAGATGGCCGCTTGGCAGAATTTAACTCTTTCTACAAAATGGTTGAAGAAGATAACAAGAAAGTTGACATTTATGCTGGTGCATGGGGAACAGGGACAGACGTTGACCCATATGGTTTATACGGTAAAGATGTTCCGTTTAACTACTCTCGCTTTGTAAGTGAGAAAAACGATCAATTATTAGCAGACGGTCATTCCGTAAAAGCATTTGACCATGACTATCGTAAAAAAGTTTACGATGAGTGGCAAGCATTTATGAATGATGAAATGCCTGTTATTCCAACACTATTCCGTTCTACGATTTCAGGAGTTAACAATCGTGTAACATCATTAACTGCCAATTATACAGCTGACCCATATGTTTGGGCTAAAGTTGGTGTTACAAGCGAAACCCCTGAAGTAGAATAATAAAGTTAAAAGAGGTAGTCACTTTTGGTGATTATCTCTTTTTTTGTATTGAAATGATGGTATCACCAGCTGCTTAAAGATTCTTTAATATTAGTAATAAAAGTTAATTATGGAGCAAAACATATATAAAGGAATAATTTAACTAAGGTCTGCCCATACTGATTGACAAACAGTTTCTTGAAGTGAGGGGTTGTACAATGTTGTATCTTCATGATGTTTGGGTGAATTGGTTTGAAGGTGAAGAAAACGGGTATAATGTATGCCACTTTCATGAATGGCGCAAGGATGATGGAGTCGAACTTTTGGATCAAGTTCCACTCTTAAAGATTGAACCGATTTTATTTAACTATATTGAGAATGATTTAGCGGAATTACCTCAACAACTCCTAGATGATATTTATCAAAAAGCATATTTACGAAAAAACCATGAGCGAATTCAGCTTGATTATTGTTTTGTTGTAACGGATGGGGTAGGTATTTTAGCAATTGATACAATTGGCTATACCATTCCAATCCGAAAAAGCAGGTTAATTCCAAGGCAAGAACAGCTTGTATATGAGATGATTGAAACGCATGAGGCAAATGTTTATCACTTTTATCAGCCTAGCGAAATGAAAAATCATCATATTTTATCGCCTGAGCCAGAATTAATGCGTGGCCTAACAAGAAAGGAACGCCAATTAAAGCAGTTATTATTTATGGCCCTTGATCAATTACACTCTTCAAATAATGAAGCAGAAGTTCGTTATTGGTATACCGAATGGTGTCCGGAACGATACGCCGCCATCCAGGAAATGAATGTTGAGGATGTATGGGAGCAATTATTTGAGGAAACAAAATACGGATGGGGCAAGAGGCATGTAACATTTTGTGAGAATATAATTAAAGGGCAGCCATTCTTTGAAAAGTTATGGGAAATGGAGCATGGTCCAAAGGTAAATTAAAAGCCTGACCCAAAAGGTAGTCACTACCTTTATGGGTCAGGCTTTTATTCTTTTGGTTCTACCTTTTCTGACCTCTTCCAAGGCCCATTGCATTTTCCATCCTTTTGAGTGTTTCCGAGGCAATTTTATTCGCTTTTTCTGCACCACGGTCTAAGATATCATCAAGTTCCTTTGATTCAATGAGTTGATTGTATCTTTCTTGAATCGGTTTAATAACATTGATTACTACCTGAGCTAAATCTCCTTTAAATTCACCGTACCCTTTGCCACTATACATTTCTTCAATTTCAGAAATCGATTTACCGTCTAGAATTGAGTAAATAGACAATAAATTAGATATTCCTGGTTTGTTTTCTTTATCAAATTTAACTATGCCTTCAGAATCTGTTACAGCGCTTTTAATTTTTTTCTCAATTTGCTTCAGGTCATCCAGAGGGGTGATAAAAGCTTTCTTATTTGGATCGGATTTACTCATTTTTTTTGTAGGTTCTTGAAGTGACATAATTCTCGCTCCGACTTTCGGAAGACTTATATCAGGAATAGTAAGAACCTCCCCGTATTTCTTATTAAATCTCTCTGAAAGATCACGGGTTAATTCCAGATGTTGTTTTTGATCCTCACCGACTGGGACAAGGTCTGTGTTATACAATAAAATGTCAGCAGCCATAAGTGGCGGATAGGTCAATAAACTTGCAGATACGGCTTCTTTTCCAGCAGACTTATCTTTAAATTGTGTCATTCTTTCCAATTCACCAATATAGGAAATACATTGCATCAACCACCCGGCTTGAGCATGCGCAGGAACTTCTGATTGAATAAAGAGTGTTGCTTTTTCTGGATCGATACCGACTGCGATGTACAGCGCAGCAAGACTTCTTATATTTTTTCTTAAAACTTGCGGGTCTTGAGGGACGGTTATGGCATGCTGATCAACGATACAAAAGAAGCAATTATATTCATTTTGCAGTTCTACAAATTGTTTCATTGCTCCAATATAGTTGCCAAGTGTAATGGTTCCGCTTGGTTGAATGCCAGAAAAAATGGTTTTCATGGTATTTTTTCCTCCTGCTAATAAGCATTTAAATAAAAAAACCATTCGTCACCTAATCCATATAGGGAAGAATGGTTCAACGCTTTTAGTGACTATTTATAATCATATTATAATGAAATGAATAATCGTAATCAAGTCCGTTAAACATAATAGAAGCCAAGGGCGATTAACATTAGAAAGCCAGTAATGATTCCATGGAAAACGAAAGGCTTTTGATTGATTGTCACCATTTCAGAAAGAGAGGGAATTTCGGCTAGACTTCTTTTTTCCTTTCCTCTTGTTGCAGCAAAGTTAAATGACTTAGCTATCGCGTCAAAAAAACCAGTTTTAACAGTAAATAATAACAAAGAAAAAAGAAGTAAGGCGAATGAAATGTAAAAAGATATATTGATATAGCTTAACAAAGAAATCTTTTGGTAAAAAATGAGTGATAGGAAAATAATTAGCAACTGAAAAACTGCTGAAATTATCAGAGTATTTTTAAAACGAAAGTTCATTTCTTATCCTCCAAAACCTTGATTTATAAGGAAAAGTATTTTAAATATTATACAAAAAATCAGTACGAGAGTAAATGATAACATAGGTTCCAGTAACCCAAATGTTTAAAATGTTATGAAAATGTAAATTAATTTTCAAAAAGTAATGTACAATTAGTTGAAAAAATGTATAATAGGGAATGTAGTAATTTTTCAGAATAATAGAAAAGGGAGGTCTACTAGTGAAGAAATCAAAACTTTCACTACTTTTAGTTTTATCACTAGTTCTTAGCATGTTCTTGGCAGCTTGTTCTGGTGGGAAAGACACTGGAAAAGAAAAGGACAATGGTGGTACTTCTAATGGTAAAACACCTGATCAAGTATTAAATGTTTTAGAGTCAGCAGAAGTTCCAACAATGGATAGTGTTATGGCTCAAGACGTTATGAGTTTCACCATGTTAAATGCAACAAACGAAGGATTATATCGTTTAGATCCAGACCAAAAGGTAATCGAGGGTGTTGCAGACGGTAAACCTGTTGCGAATGCTGATGGAACCGTTTACACGATTAAGTTGAAAAAGGATCAAAAATGGTCAAACGGTGATCCTGTAACTGCTAATGACTTCGTTTTTGCATGGAGACGTGCAATTGATCCTAAAACTGCTTCTCCATATGGTCCATATTTCATGGAAGGCAAGATCAAAAATGCTAGCGATATCGTAGCTAAGAAAAAACCAGTAACTGATTTAGGAATTAAAGCAGTGGATGACTATACTCTAGAAATCTCTTTAGAGCAGCCAATTCCTTTCTTTGAGTCATATATTACGTTCCAATTATTCTATCCGCAAAATGAAAAGTATGTTAAGTCCCAAGGTAAAGATTATGCGAAGGATGCTTCCCACATTCTTTATAATGGTCCATTCAAAATGACTAAATGGGATGGCCCACAGGCAACTGAATGGGTACTAGAGAAAAACGATACTTATTGGGATGCAAATACAGTTTCTTTAAAGAAAATCAACTTTAACGTACAAAAAGACGGGCAGGCATCTGCAAATGCTTTTGAAGCTGGCGAAGCAGACATTACACCAAAACTTGCACAACCAGCAATCATTCAACAATATGAAGGTTCAAAAAATCTTCTTCGTTACACTGAACCATCCATTTTCTGGTTGAAATTTAATGAGAAAAACCCAGCATTAGCAAATGCTAATATCCGTAAAGCTATTGCTTTAGCAATTGACAAAAAAGCTTTAACTGATGATGTTTTAGCGAATGGTTCAATCCCTGCTAACTTTATCGTTGCGAAAGATTTCGCGTTCAATAATGGTAAAGACTTCCGTGCGGATACTGGCGAATATTTAAAATCAGATAAAGCAAAAGCAAAAGAATTATGGACAAAAGGTTTATCTGAAATCGGTAAGAAGGAAGTAACATTCAATTATGTTGGTCAAGATACTGCAGCTGCAAAGGATACAGATGCATTTATCAAAGACCAATTAGAGAAAACTTTACCAGGAATCAAAGTTGAACTTCACAACATTCCATTTGCTACAAAACTTGATAGAGAAGATAAACAACAATATGATATTCTTTTCAGTGGTTGGGGTCCTGACTATGCTGACCCAATGACTTACATGGATTTATGGCCATCAACTAGCGGCCAACAGCATATGAGCTACAAAAATCCAAAAGTTGATCAGTTAGTCAAAGATGCAGCAACTACTTTAGCTACTAAACCTGATGAGCGTTGGAAAGCATTACAAGAAGCTGAAAAAATTGTATTAGAAGATGATGCTGCTCTAGCACCTCTATATCAACGTTCTGCTAACTTGTTAGTTGCTGATAAAGTTAAAGGTTTAGCACACCATGGATTTGGTCCTGACTATAGCTATCAATGGATTAAAATTGTTAAGTAGTAATTGGTAAGTAAACTTATATAAAAGAGAGTATATTAAGGTATACTCTCTTTTTACCTGTATAAGAATTGTCGAAAAATGATGAATCTTTAATCAAATAGGAGGTGGAGGCATGGCGAAGTACATTTTACAACGGGTAATTTACATGATTCTTACATTGTTTATCGTTGTCTCAGTTACATTCTTCTTAATGAAGTTAGTTCCTGGTACTCCGTTTAGTAATGCTGGAAAACTCACACACGAACAATTAGCAATTATGCAAGAGAAATACCACTTAACTGACCCAGTACCTGTTCAATATGCTAATTACTTAAAGAACATGGTCCAAGGTGATTTAGGAATCTCCTTTCAATTTAACAATACCCCTGTTACCAAACTTCTAGCAATTCGTATCGGACCTTCAGCAACATTAGGTTTAGAGGCAATGGTATTTGGCTCTATTTTTGGGATTTTATTAGGAGTTATTGCCGCGTTAAAACAAAATACTTGGGTGGACTATAGTGCGACCTTTATTGCAGTTGCAGGGAAATCCATACCAAGCTTTATATTTGCCGGACTACTTCAGTATTATGTTGCGGTAAAATTAGAATGGTTTCCAGTAATGTTTTGGCGGGGACCAGAGTATACCATTCTTCCAACCATTGCCTTGGCAATGTTTCCAATTTCGATTGCTGCCCGTTTCATGCGTACGGAGCTAATTGATGTATTAGGATCGGATTACATTACTCTAGCGAAGGCGAAGGGAGCAAGCTATTTTCAAATTAGCGTAAAGCACGCATTAAGAAATGCTTTAATCCCTGTTATCACTGTTTTAGGACCTTTGGCAGTTAGCTTAATGACAGGTTCACTTGTCATTGAGGAGATTTTTGCTATCCCAGGTCTAGGAGAACAATTTGTTAAGGCCATTACCGTAAATGATTATCCGGTTATTATGGGAACAACTATTCTTTTTGCAGCTGCATTCGTAGTGATTATTTTAGTGGTGGATATTCTATATGGAATTATTGACCCACGAATTCGAATTTCAGGGGGGCGATCTAAATGATAACCAATCATGAAAAAATTTCACAAGAGTTATTTGAGCCCGCCCATGTGGATGTATCTAAAAGCGAGAAAATTGCAAAGCCAAGTTTGACTTTTTGGCAGGATTCATGGTTAAGGGTCCGAAAAAATAAAGGTGCAGTAATTAGTTTAATTGTGACTGTATTATTGATTATCATGGCATTTGTTGGGCCATTAATCACACCGTATGCTTATGATTTCCAAAATACTAAACATGCTAATTTACCACCAAGGATTCAAGGTTTAGAAAATATTCACTGGCTTCCATTTGATGGTACATTGAAAAATAGACAGGGCGTAGAATTACATCCTTATGAAACAAGAAATGTTAAAGAATATTATTGGTTTGGTACGGATGGATTAGGACGAGATTTGTTTGCTAGGGTTTGGAAGGGCACCCAAATTTCTTTATTAATTGCTTTTTTTGCAGCTTTAATTGATATGCTAATCGGGGTTACCTATGGGGCGATTTCGGGTTACATCGGTGGAAAAACGGATAGTATTATGCAACGTATCGTCGAAATCATTATGGGAATTCCAAACCTTATCGTCGTTGTCCTGATGATTCTCGTTTTAAAAGCAGGGATTATCCCGATTATCTTAGCCTTAAGTATCACCGGTTGGGTAAGTATGTCGCGTGTTGTACGTGCGCAGGTTCTAAAATATAAAAATATGGAGTACGTATTGGCAGCGAAAACATTAGGGGCATCAGATTCCACTATTGTCTTTAAACATATGATTCCAAATATGTTTGGTGTCATCATCATCAATACAATGTTTTCAATTCCGAATGCGATTTTCTTTGAAGCATTTTTAAGCTTCATCGGATTAGGTTTGCAGGACCCTCACGCTTCATTAGGTACATTGATCAATGATGGATTTAGGGGAATGATAGCGTTTCCATATCAGATGATTATTCCAGCTATTATGATCTCCCTTATTATGATAGCATTTAACTTAATTGCAGACGGTCTTAGAGATGCTTTAGATCCAAAAATGCGTGATTAGAAGGCAGGTGAATGGTAGTGGAGAAAGTTTTAGAGGTAAAAGATTTAAATATATCCTTCCACACCTTTGCAGGGGAAGTTCAAGCAATACGAGGTGTGAGCTTTGATTTATATAAGGGAGAAACGCTGGCAATTGTTGGAGAATCAGGTTCCGGAAAATCTGTTACAACAAAATCAATTATGCGTCTCCTTCCTGAACATAATTCAGAAATTAAAAAAGGTGAGATCCTCTTTGGTGGTAAGGACTTAACCAAACTTAAAGATAAAGAGATGCAAAAAATCAGGGGTCATGATATATCCATGATCTTTCAAGATCCAATGACTTCATTAAATCCAACAATGAAAATTGGCAATCAAATTATGGAGCCTCTGATTAAGCATCAAAATATGAGCAGACATGATGCAAGAGCGAGAGCCATTGATTTACTAAAGCTAGTTGGTATTCCTAAGCCGGAAATCCGTATCAATCAATATCCTCACCAATTTTCCGGTGGGATGAGACAAAGGGTCGTAATTGCGATTGCCTTAGCATGTAATCCAAAAGTTTTAATTGCAGATGAACCAACAACCGCCTTGGATGTGACCATTCAGGCACAAATATTAGAATTGATGAAGGATTTGCAAAAGAAAATTGATACTTCGATTATTTTTATTACACATGACCTCGGCGTTGTCGCAAATGTAGCGGATCGAGTTGCGGTAATGTATGGTGGGAAGATTGTCGAAATTGGTACAGCAGATGAGATTTTCTATAATCCCAAACATCCTTATACATGGGGATTAATCAGTTCAATGCCGGATATGGATACGGATGATGAAGAATTGTATTCGATACCGGGAACACCACCTGATTTATTAGAACCGCCTAAAGGGGATGCATTTGCACCGCGTAATCCTTATGCGATGAAAATCGATTTAGAGCAAGAGCCACCATTCTTTAAGGTGTCTGACACTCATTATGCAGCAACTTGGCTATTACATCCGGATGCTCCTAAAGTTGAACCACCGGAAGCTGTAAAAAGACGTCAGCGTCAATTCCCTGAAATGAAGGAGGGAAAGTAAATGGCTCAAAATGAAAAATTACTCGAGATTAAAAATTTAAAACAATATTTTAATGTTGGAAAAGCAAATGAAGTTCGTGCCGTCGATAATGTTTCCTTTGATATTTATAAAGGGGAAGTATTAGGGTTAGTTGGGGAGTCTGGCTGTGGGAAATCTACAACCGGCCGGACCATTATCCGATTATATAATGCTACCGGCGGGGAAGTATTGTATGATGGTGAAAATGTCCATGGGAAAAAGTCAAAAAGTGAATTAAAAGCTTTTAACCGTAAAATGCAAATGATTTTTCAAGACCCACATGCATCATTAAATCCAAGACTAAAAGTTGCCGATATTATTGCCGAAGGAATTGACATTCATGGTCTTGCTAAATCAAAACAAGAGCGTATGGAACGTGTGTATCAGCTATTAGAAACAGTTGGGTTAAATAGAGAACATGCAAATAGATATCCTCATGAATTTAGCGGCGGTCAGCGTCAACGGATTGGAATAGCTCGTGCACTAGCGGTCGAGCCGGAATTCATTATTGCCGACGAACCAATTTCTGCCCTGGATGTATCCATTCAAGCACAGGTTGTAAATCTAATGAAGAAACTGCAACATGAAAAGGGCTTAACTTACCTTTTCATCGCGCATGATCTCTCCATGGTAAAATACATCAGTGATCGAATTGGAGTTATGTATTTTGGTAAAATGGTTGAGCTTGCTCCAGCTGATGAATTGTATAAAAACCCACTTCATCCTTATACTCAATCACTGTTATCAGCAATTCCGGCACCAGACCCAATTAGTGAGCGGATGAGAAAACGGAGATCCTATGATCCGGCAAGCCATCATTATAATGAAAATGATAAGATTGAATTCCGTGAAGTAACTCCAGGACATTTTGTCCTTTGCTCAGAAAAAGAGTTTGCTCAATTTAAAACTTCAAAATAACCAATAAAAAACGATCTCAAATGAGATCGTTTTTTATTGTCATTTATTTCTGATTTCCGCCAACTTGTTTCCAGTTTGTTTGATATTTTGAAACACGGTCGGTAAATTCGGTCCGTTTCTTTCCTCCGAAAACTCTTTCACCAACACCATTTGTTATGACACCCATTAATGCTGTAATACCCACAACAAGAACGGCTACAATGGTTAAATCTGCTATGTAACCACCAATCATCGTTAACCCTCCATTTTTATTTCAAATGTCAGCATGATGAATGCTTTTGAATATCCCCTATTTATATTTTAAAAGAACTTAGGGGGAATTAAAAGACATTCTTCATTATTTCCTTTAGAATTAGGGAAAACTTTGTGACTATGTCACAGCTTGATGTATGCGTTTTCATTCTGCCTTATTTAATTGAGAATATAAATTTAATAAAAGGTTAAGAAATACTTAAGAATAATCTGTTAGAATAAAAAGCATTAAGGGACGAAATTAATATTTTTTTAGACCTACAAAAACTGCAGAAAGTAAACGAATAATCTTACAGTAAAACTCAAAGTATTACAAAATTTTAACGAAAAAAATTGATAAACCTTGAAACTTTTTACGTAAATATTCGTCTAATATAGTGTGGTTTGAAAAAATTCTTTGAGTTTTGGCCCTATGTGAATTTTTGAAAAAAAGATACCTTTTTCAGAATCAGTGGTGTATAATAAATGATATAAATTCCTTGTTTATAATAATTTTAATTAGATTCCTTGTTTATGATAGTTTTAATTAGGGTATTAATTATTAAACAGATTTCGTTTTTCTTATAAACCGATAGTTAAATAAAGAGGAGTGTGAAGACAAATGGTAACATTATACACTTCACCAAGTTGCACATCATGCAGGAAAGCAAAATCATGGCTGGAAGAACATGAGATTCCTTACAAGGAAAGAAATATTTTCTCAGAGCCCTTATCTATTGAAGAGATTAAAGAAATACTTCGTATGACTGAAGATGGAACAGATGAAATTATATCCACTCGCTCCAAGACATTTCAAAAATTGGATGTAAATTTAGATACCATGCCTCTTCAGAATTTATTCGAATTAATTAAGGAAAATCCAGGACTATTACGCCGTCCAATCATTATTGATGAGAAGCGTTTACAAGTCGGTTATAATGAAGATGAAATTCGCCGGTTCTTACCAAGAAGAGTGAGAACATTCCAATTGCGTGAAGCACAGCGAATGGTAAATTAAAAGCCAAGACCTTCTGGAAGCAGAAGGTCTTTTTCATTTGTGATTTTAAAGGCATTTTGATACAATAAAATGAATATCTAATAATAAGTGAAACTTCCGTTTTATATTTTAAACGCCAGCTAATGCTGGGAAATAGGCGTATTGATGGTTTTTGATTATTTGATTAATTTTATTTCCCTTATTGCTGCTTTTGTCATAAAATAAAAGTACAAGGATTTATGTCCTTTTTTTAACAAATCTCACTAATAATAGTCCTTTCTAAATTGGGTAAATGCTTTTGGCACTGTCTGCTTGGGGGTATTTAGTCCCTTCAATATGGAAAACGGAAGGGAGAGGTAAAAATGGAGATTGAAAGAATAAATGAGAATACTGTAAAGTTCTACATTTCATATGGTGATATAGAAGACAGAGGTTTTGACCGAGAAGAAATTTGGTACAATCGTGAGCGCAGCGAAGAACTTTTCTGGGAAATGATGGATGAGGTTCATCAGGAAGAAGAGTTTGTTGTGGAAGGTCCACTTTGGATCCAAGTTCAGGCATTGGAAAAAGGCTTAGAAATTCTTGTTACCAAAGCCCAGCTTTCTAAAGATGGCCAAAAATTTGAACTGCCAATTCCGGGAGATAAGGTAAAGGATATACCGGTTGATGAGAATATTGAAGATATTCTTGATCAACATTTCAATCCAAAGCATGAGGTTGAGGAAGACTATTTACTTGATGAAGATCCCCTTGAATTTATGCTTGCCTTTAAGGATTTTGAGGATGTTATTATGTTATCGAAACGCGAGGGTTTGGATGAATTAAAAACGACTCTTTATCATTTTGAAGGAAGATATTATCTCTACACCGAATTTCTTGAGGATGTATTTGAGGAAGATGAAATAGATGATATCTTAAGTATCCTTTTGGAATACGGTACTGAAACACAAGTTACCATCCATCGTGTTCAGGAATACGGAAAAGAAATAATTTCTGAAAATGTGTTTTCTGAAATTAGAAAGCATTTTCACTAAAATTAGAGCCGATTTCACTATTGAAATCGGTATTTTTTAGTATTTATTCATTTTAAAGTGCAGGTGAGGACACTGAAAAACACTGTTAGGGTTGTTCTATTTGTTATAGTCATATCCGTAATTATGTTGATCTTTAAAGATCATATTAAGGGTGGTCTTTTCGGGGTATTTAGCCTATTTATTTCCTTGTCCGTTATTTTCATTGGATTTGTGATTTTTCTTGAGAATCGTCACCCCACGCAAACGATTACCTGGCTGGTTGTTTTAGGCGGGTTTCCGCTTGTTGGCTTTATTTTTTATCTTCTTTTCGGGCGGAATTATCGAAAGGAGAAAATGTTCCGTAAAAAGTATTTTCTAGATAAACAAGCCTTTTTGAATGTCGAAGGGGAAAATGATCCACGAAGCAGGGAAAAGTTAAGTTTAATGAGAGAACATCAAGGGAAATTATTCAGTTTGGCGCAAAAGCTTGGGAACAGTCCCATATCTTTTGATACCTCGACCAAAATTTTAACCAATGGTGAAGAAACATTCCAACATATTTTAGAAGAACTAAGAAGAGCTAAACATCATATCCATCTTGAATATTATATTGTTCGTAATGATGTGATTGGACAAGAAATTAAAGAAATATTAGTAGAAAAAGCAATGCAGGGGGTCAAGGTTCGTTTCCTTTTTGATGCGGTCGGTTCCTGGCAATTGTCTAAGAAGTATATTGCAGATTTGAGAAATGCAGGAATTGAAACAGTTTCTTTTGGTCCGGTAAAACTTCCATTTTTAAATAATAAATTCAACTTTCGTAACCATAGAAAAATTATTGTAATTGACGGTACCATTGGTTTTGTAGGCGGCTTAAATATTGGCGATGAATATTTAGGAAGAGTTAAAAGTATCGGATTTTGGCGTGATACTCATTTAATGGTAAAGGGAGAAGCCGTAAGGACCCTTCAGTTAATTTTTTTACAGGACTGGTATTATATGACCAACCATAGTTTTTTAACTGCCGAATATTTATCCCCGCAACTTGATAATAAGAGCCACGGGGGGGTTCAACTAATTGCAGGAGGACCTGATAATGAGTGGAGTGTGATTAAAAATATCTTTTTTTCAATGATTGCTTCAGCTGAAAAATCGGTTTGGATTGCATCCCCTTATTTTATTCCTGATGAAGACATTTTTTCGGCGATCAAGGTGGCTGCTTTAAGCGGGATTGATGTTCGGCTCTTGGTGCCCAACCGCCCTGATAAACGAATCGTTTTTCACGCTTCACGTTCCTATTTTCCAGAACTCTTGGAAGCAGGGGTGAAGGTGTATGAATATGAACGTGGTTTCATGCACAGCAAAATTATCATTGTAGATGAAGAACTCGCTTCGATTGGAACAGCCAATATGGATATGCGAAGTTTTCATTTAAATTTTGAAGTTAATGCCTTTTTGTTTCGAACGAAAAGTGCACAAAAGCTGGTGGATGAATACGAAAATGATTTAAAATTTGCCAAGCAGCTTGATCTTAAAACATTCCAAAAAAGACATTTGGGCCTGCGGTTATTGGAATCAACAGCAAGGCTGATGTCCCCGTTACTATAACCAAAGCAATCGGCAATTGGCTGATTGCTTTTTTTCTGCAAAAAAAGGACTTTTAAATAATCAATCGAATTATTATAGGAGGAGGTGAATGGCATGCTAACAGCACGCACAAAAAATGGTCAAAAAATATGTCTGGGCTATAATTACAAAAAAGAAACGCTATTATACTTTAGAAACAGGGATGAATTCTTCTGTCCAGTTTGTGGTGAAAGAGTTTTACTAAAGCTGGGCGATCAGAGAATGTATCATTTTTCTCATATAAAGGGGGGAGAATGCAGGAACTCCTATGAAAATGAGTCGGTTTATCATATGGAAGGAAAACTTCAGCTCTATCATTGGCTGTTACGTCAAAAAATCCCTGCGATCCTTGAATATTATGATAAGGAAATCCAGCAGCGGCCCGATATAAAGTTTACTTACAAAAATCAAAAATATGCTTTAGAGTTTCAATGCTCCCCAATTGCTGATGAAATTTTTTTGAAAAGAACAAGAAGCTATGTTGATGCAGGCTATGTTCCATTCTGGATTTTGGGGAATGAACAAATCCATCAAAAGAGGAAAAATATTCTCTCACTTTCAAATTTCCACTATTTATTTATACAACAGACAGTAGAAGGTAGTTATTACTTGCCCTCCTATTGCCCCGAAAAAAAGCACTTTCACCTACTAGATTCAATTGTCTCTTATTCAATAAAAAATGCCTTTATACAAAACCACTTTTATCCCATTGGTAACGTAAAAATCAATTGTCTATTGAATCCTGAATGTCTAGGTCAAATTAATCTTTCAAATTGGAATTCTGAATTAGAGAAAGCCAATCTGAATTGGGCGCTTCACCCAAATTCGAGGCAAAACTCCTTCCTTCATGAGATTTATCAGCATAATCTTAATCTTTTTCTATTACCTCCGGAAATTGGTCTCCCAGTTCACTCTTCACTATTGATTCAAACTTCACCAATCATTTGGCAAACCTATGTGTATCTTGATATCTTGGCTCAAATACATCCAATGGACATATTTACGGTTCAAGAAGTAGAAAGGAGTTTTTATAAGAGAATAGGGAAAAAGGAAATTATCATCCGTGATCTCCCGTTAATTAAGCAGGTTCATCCTTTTACTGCAGTGATGGAATATCTTTTTATATTGGACAGACTTGGGATTGTGGCTCAAAAGGGAAAAGCTGCTTTTCAACTAAACAGGAATATCCCCCTTCCACAATCAAATCGTGAAAGGGAAGATCGGAAGAAGGGTTTTTTTCAAAAATATCAGCGAATGATTTCAAAAGGATAAATGAAATATTAATGAAGGGCATAATAATAGAGAATGAAGGAATTTGGAAGGAAAAGGAGAAATATTATAGTGGGTTCTTTTGGTAATTTGGAAATTAGAATGGAGGATGAAAGATGGCAAATGAAACTGCAATTAAAACGCTGCCGGCTAGAAGTGAAATCCCTGTTGAAGAAACCTGGAAATTAGAAGATATATTTGCAAATGATGAGGCGTGGGAAAAGGAATTCCAGGAGGTAAAAGGCCAAATCCCTGGAGCGAAACAATTTGAAGGAAAGCTTGGAGAGAGTGCGGAGACTCTATTTAAAGCCCTTCAGTATCAGGATCAACTTCTTGAAAGACTTGGAAAGCTCTATGCCTATTCCCATATGAGATATGATCAAGATACAACGAATTCATTTTATCAAGGCTTAGATGATCGGATGAAAAACCTTTACGCTCAAGCGGGTAGTGCACTTGCTTTTATTGTTCCAGAACTATTATCGATTGATGAAAGTAAACTTAAAGGGTTTTTAACGGAGAAGCCTGAGCTAAAGCTTTACGAGCATGCAATTGAGGAAATTAATCTGCAAAGGCCGCATGTTCTTTCAGCTGAACAAGAAGCATTGTTAGCAGAAGCGGGCGAGGTGATGGATGCTTCGAGCAATACATTTGGGATGCTAAACAATGCTGATTTGGCGTTTCCATCCATTAAAGATGAAAATGGGGAAGAGGTAGAAATTACCCATGGCCGCTACATACGATTCTTAGAGAGCACTGACCAACGCGTACGCCGGGATGCTTTTAAAGCGGTGTATGAAACCTATGGTAATTTCCGCAATACATTCGCAAGCACCCTTAGTGGAAATGTGAAGAAGGATAATTTTAATGCAAGAATTAGAAAGTATGAATCAGCAAGGCAGGCAGCATTGGCAGCCAATAATATCCCCGAAAGTGTGTATGATAATTTGGTAAAAGCAGTAAACGAAAACTTGCATTTATTACAGCGATATATAAAGCTGCGCAAGAAGGTTCTAGGTCTTAGTGAACTGCATATGTACGATTTATATACACCACTTGTCAAAGATGTAAAAATGGAGATTAAATATGAGGAAGCAAAGGATATTGTTTTAAAAGGACTAGCGCCACTCGGGGAAGAGTATGCTAAAGTTTTAAAAGAAGGCTTTGAAAACCGCTGGGTAGATGTTCACGAAAATAAAGGGAAACGAAGCGGCGCGTATTCTTCTGGCTCCTATGGCACTAATCCCTATATCCTCTTGAACTGGCAGGATAATGTGAATAATCTATTTACACTTGCTCATGAGTTAGGACATTCCGTGCATAGTTTCTATACACGTAAATCACAGGCCTATCCATATGGGAACTATTCAATATTCGTTGCCGAAGTGGCGTCGACCTGTAATGAGGCATTGTTAAATGATTATTTATTAAAGACCATTGATGATGAACAGAAACGGATTTATTTGTTAAACCATTACTTAGAAGGATTTAGAGGAACTGTGTTCCGGCAAACCATGTTTGCAGAATTTGAACACCTTATCCATCAAAAACTTCAAAATAACGAGGCGTTAACGGCTGAGTTATTAACAAAAGAATACTATGAGCTAAACAAAAAGTATTTTGGAGAAGAGGATATTGTCATTGATGAAGAAATTGGCTTAGAGTGGTCAAGAATCCCTCATTTTTATTACAATTATTATGTGTATCAATATGCCACTGGATTTAGTGCGGCAACCGCATTAAGTAAGCAAATTCTAGAAGAAGGGGAGCCTGCCGTAAAGCGCTATATAGGGTTCCTTAGTGCAGGAAGCTCTGATTACCCAATTGAAGTCCTTAAAAAGGCAGGAGTGGACATGACCAGCTCCCAGCCAATTAAAGATGCCTGCAAGGTATTTGAAGAAAAGCTAAACGAGCTTGAACAGTTGTTATCATGAGAAAAGGGATGGCGCTTAAACATGCGTCATCCCTTTTTAAAACCCGCGAAATCGTTTCCTTTCATTTACGAAGAATAAAATGGCGAAAATGGATAGGAACAACAGGGGAATGCTGATCCATAATGGGAAAATTTTAAGCAGTGCTAGCAAATGAAGAAAAAAGGCTAGGATAAAAAAAAGAATCATGAAGAAAATCGAGAGCTTCTTCATTGGAAATTCCACCTACTTTTGCTTTATCTCAATATTAGTTTATTGTCCAATTCGAAAAAATATGACTTTTTGACAATATTGTGAAATAAAGCACAAAGTCATTGTTTAAGGTACAACGCCATGATATAGTTAACTCGTGAAGTTGATCACAACAAACATAAACCCCTTTGTTTGACCGTGAAAGATTTCTCCCATCCCCTTTTAGTTAGGTTGTTTTCGGATAGATTGTGTTTTTCGAACAAAATTAATGTTAAACCGTTTCTCCCTACGGCTTCCAGTTTGGACTCGAATGCCATTGGGTTCACCAAAGCTGTCCGAATGAACCCCTGATTTGGACCCGATTTCCCTATGGTTTCGCAAAAGCTGCAGAGAATGAGCCTCTGATTCGGACTCGGTCGCTCCATGTCTTGGTCAAAGCTGTCCGAATGAACCCCTGATTCGGACTCAGTTGCCCCAAGTCTTCGCCAAAG
>NZ_KI535295.1:235059-1357775 GCF_000482325.1 Bacillus sp. UNC438CL73TsuS30
GTCTTGGTCAAAGCTGTCCGAATGAACCCCTGATTCGGGCCCGATTGCCCCAAGTCTTAGCTAAAGCTTTCCGAAAATCCTCTAAATGGAACAGTTTTTAGACCAATGCAACAAAGTTTACGAAAGGAACCTTTCGTTAAGAAGATATCCACAAAAAAAGGGTGGATCCCTTCACCCTTTTATTCTTCAATATATCGCCAAAATGTCCCGTATTTAGCTGGTATTTGTTCAACTACCTGTTTTAAAAGTAATTTTTTCATTTCCTTTTCCACCTGGGAGATCGTCATATTGTAGACAACAGCAATTTCCTTTGAAGCGACAAATCTAAAAAACTTTAGAAACGTCTCAAGATGCGGCGGCGGTGTTTGAACGGGCCGTTCTGAAAGCATTTCCTCCAAGATTTGTACATAAATCTCATAGGAATAGGTTCCGGTTATTTTAATCCCTTCATCTTCAACATTTTCATTAAAGAAAACAAGCGTTGGAATTTCATGAACATCCATTTCAGAGGTTATTTTTAAATCGCATTGAAATGCTTTGGCCGCACTCTCGGAATGGAGGTCCGTACTAAACTCCTCAATATCTAATCCTACATCCCCGGCACAATCCTTTAATACTTCTATATCAGAAATATTTTTTTTATCCAAAAATAAAACTTCCTGCAGTTTACGGAGGAAACGGATTCCTGCTCGTCTTCCTTGGAGCTCGGCTGCTTTAATGGCAATAGAGACTATATGCGGGGAGTCAACCGGGTTTTCATACCAAAGACTTGAATCGCAGGACATTCCCGATCTGCTTGCGGTCTTTTCCCATAGCTCCACGATATTTTCATAATTCTTTTTTTTACTTAAATTTAAATTGGCCAGCCTGCCGCTTAGGACATGTTTAATGGAAAAATAGCGGCCATATTCAATATGAAGCTTTTTAAGTATCGGTTCAAGCGCCCAGCATTCCGGACATAAAGGGTCAATAAACATGTAAATTTCAACAGGCTTTTTTTCACTTTTTCCACATTGCTTTTTTGAACTTGTATGTCCAATTCTGCTCACTGTAATTCACCAGTTTCCTGCGTATCTGGTGTGTTTATCATATGTTGAGCAGTAAGATGAAGCCTAGCGTAAAATTCATCACGTAATGGTCCTTCCAAACCAACTTTATCCATCGCCTGTCTCATACAGGACAACCATGCTTCCGCCCGCGTCGGGGTTACTGGAAAGGGTAAATGGCGAGCGCGCATCATAGGATGTCCGTGTTCATCTGTATATAATGGTGGTCCACCTAAATATTGTGTAAGAAACTGCTTTTGTTTTCGAGCAATCTCAGTAAAAGAATTAGGGAAGATTGGTGCAAGGTCAGGATGTTGTGCAACCAGCCCATAAAAAGTGTCCACAAGACGGTGTAGGTTTTTTTCGCCAATGGCCTCATATGGTGTAGGCTTACTCTCAATCATGTTGACAACTCCTTTAGAATGTTTGTATGAGTTTATTTTAGCAATGGCTTTTTCATATCTCAAATAAATCGCTCAAAAGCTTAAATTAATCCTTATCTTCCTTAGTAATATTTACAATCCAACCTTCTTTTAATTGTAAAAGAAAGTTGGAAAAATATCCTTTTAATATTGGCTTTTTTACCGCTCCTGGCACAAGTGGTTCGTGGGCGGTCTGGGGAGCCTCCTCGTCGCTTTGCTCCTGCGGGGTCTCCCCTAACCCCGTACTCCCACTGGAGTCTTCGTGCTCTCCGCTCCAATCACCTTTGTTTTTAAATTAGCTATTTTTTTAATAATTTTTTCTGATTGTAAAAGCGTTGGATTTTGTTTTCGGTTTTTCGGTGGGGGATGTTGTATTGATTCAATAATTCCTTGAAAATCTTTTGTCCAAGTTGTTCGTTTTCTACTTCGTATTCTAATTCATAGTCTTCTTTGTTTAAAAAAAGACTGTGATCAAGGACGAGGATGCCACCTTTATAGTTCATTTCTGCTCTATTTGTTATAAGCGACCCAAAATAACTAAGTTTAGAAAACACGATATCCATTTTAGAAATGATCTCTTTGATTGCTCCGGATGGAAGCTTTCCTTCCTGGATAGCAAGGGTTGCCTCCGCTTCCGTAAGTTTTTGTGTTGTTTCTAGCAAACCAATATTTGCTGGTTGTTTTAACGTCATTTCAAATTGCTGGCCCTTTTGGCGAATCCGTAAAGCGGACTGTTCATTCTTCAAAGCAAAATCTTTGGTATCAAAATAATGATTTTCCTGTGTAATCAGTTTACTTTCAGCGGCAGTGAATTTTATCAAAAGAAGTTCATATTCATCCTTGGTCAGCATATTTTTAAATTCTATTTCAATGTTTTGAAACATCCTCTACATTCCTTCCACGTTAGTTTCTTTTCTAATCATAACACGACTGCAATTTCTGGGAGAAATGGTTCGACTATGCTAAAATAGGGATGTGAAAATGGAGGTTATATCATGAAAAAAAAATTAACAGCAATGAATGGAAAGATTACCGAGAATCAGATCACGTTTACCGTAGGTGAAGCCATCACTCATTTGCGGCCCGCAGAACAAATTCTTGTTGACTCTGATCAGCTTTCCTTTATTTATTTAATGGAAGATCATGAGGACTACTCTTATATTGCTTTCCCTGAAGAGACATGGGAGCTTTTAAAAACAGCAGTAAAGAACAAACTACCTGTATGGCTTTCCTATAACAATGAACAGGTAGAATTATCCCAGTTTACAGAGGAGCTTGATTATATCATCAGTAATATTAGAGGAAACGGAAACTATGGAGATCAAATGGTTTCGAAGGTTGAGGAGAATTTTTAAAAGTTGTTTGGGGTGAGATCATGAACCACTGGGATAAATTTTTAGCTCCATATAAACAAGCAGTGGAAGAGCTCAAGATTAAATTAAAAGGAATGCGCGGGCAGTTTGAACTCGACTCCAACCACTCGCCGATTGAATTTGTAACAGGCAGAGTAAAACCGATTGCCAGTATTTTAGATAAAGCATCCCAAAAGGGAATTGCCCTCGATCAATTAGAGGAAGAGATGCAGGATATAGCCGGTTTGCGCATGATGTGTCAGTTTGTCGATGATATACATACTGTTGTAAATTTATTAAGAAATCGAAATGATCTTGAAATTGTTGAGGAAAGAGATTATATCTCTCATAAAAAAACAAGCGGCTACCGGTCCTACCATGTGGTCATCCGTTACCCCGTGCAAACCATCCATGGGGAAAAAAAAATCCTGGCGGAGATCCAAATTAGGACATTGGCCATGAATTTTTGGGCAACGATTGAACATTCATTGAACTATAAATATAAAGGAATGTTTCCTGCTGATATTCATATGCGGCTGAAAAGAGCCGCGGAGGCTGCATTTCGCCTTGATGAAGAAATGTCATTAATCCGCGGTGAAATACAGGAAGCACAAGCGTTTTTTTCTAGAAAAAAAGAATTAAAGCAGGAAGAAAAGAATTAAAAACGGGTAAGGAGCGGGTTGAATGAAATTTGCGATTACTTCAAAAGGAGATCAAAAATCAAATATTCTGATGCACAAAATGAGAACCTATTTACTTGATTTTGATCTTGTTTATGATGAAGACCAACCGGATATTGTTGTATCCATTGGTGGTGATGGTACATTGCTGTATGCCTTTCACCGGTATAGCAGCCGATTAGATAAAACAGCTTTTGTCGGAATTCATACCGGTCACCTTGGGTTTTATGCGGATTGGATTCCGGATGAAATTGAAAAACTTGTCATTGCGATTGCAAAAACTCCTTATCAGGTGGTTGAATATCCTCTTTTAGAGGTCATCATTCGTTATAAGCATGCAGGCCAGGAATCCAGATACCTTGCGTTAAACGAATCAACGGTAAAGGGCGTTGAGGGTACGCTTGTCATGGATGTTGAGATTCGTGGTGCACATTTTGAACGTTTCCGCGGGGATGGTCTATGTGTGTCCACACCTTCCGGAAGTACGGCCTATAACAAAGCACTAGGTGGAGCAATTATCCACCCATCGATTTCAGCCATTCAGATTGCTGAGATGGCTTCCATTAATAACAAGGTTTTCCGGACAGTGGGCTCCCCACTAATTTTGCCTGCCCATCATACCTGTATGCTGAAGCCTGTAAACCATTCGGATTTTCAGGTAACGATTGATCATCTTACCCTGCTTCACAAAGATGTTAAATCGATTCAGTTTAGAGTGCCGGATGAAAAAATCCGTTTTGCCCGCTTTCGACCGTTTCCATTTTGGAAGAGAGTACACGATTCCTTTATTTCGGATTAATCTGTTGGAGGATAGAAAATGTCTTCACAATTTGAACTTAATTGGGTAATTGATAAAAGAGATGCAGACAGGCAGATTAAAGATTTTTTAAAAGATGAGGAAATTTCCCGGACTGCCCTAACAGATATTAAATTTAAGGGCGGACGGATTCTTGTTAATCATGAAGAAGTAAATGTGCGATACAAGTTACAAAAGGATGATGTACTTTCATTAATATTTCCTAAAGAAAAACCCAGTGAAGGTGTACTTGGAGAAGATTTACCCCTTGATATTGTGTTTGAAGATGAATACCTCCTTGTCGTGGTAAAACCGGCAGGTATGAGCACAATTCCTTCGAGAGAGCATCCAAAGGGAAGCCTTGCTAATGCCTTAGTGGGGTATTACCAGCGGATTGGATTAGAAGCAACCTCTCACATTGTTACCCGGCTGGACCGGGATACATCGGGAATCGTCTTAATTGCTAAATACCGCCATGTTCATCATCTCTTTAGTAAGGATCAGCTAGTAGGCAAAGTAAAAAGAACGTATGAAGCATTTGCGGGTGGGACATTGGAGGATGATGAAGGGACGATTGAAAAACCAATTGGCAGGAAAGAGGATAGTATTATTGAAAGAGAAGTCCGTCCTGATGGCCAATATGCTTGTACCCATTATAAGGTAAAGAAAAGACATAAAGCTTTTACCCATGTAGAGCTGCGGCTCGAAACGGGGAGAACGCATCAAATTAGGGTACATATGTCTTCGATTGGACATCCCTTACTCGGAGATGATTTATACGGGGGAGAAACGACGTTGCTTAAACGGCAGGCATTGCATTGTAAAAAAGTAACATTTATTCACCCCCTTTTAAAGAAGGAAATGACGTTTACAGCTAACCTTCCAAATGATATGCAAGAACTTTTACAGGCTGACCGCTAATTCACATACTCAGTGTCAGCCTGTTTCGTTTTTTTTTAGATATATTTACTCATTTTCAATCAAATTGCTTAAATTTTTCTTCTACATATGGCATAGTAGAATCCACAGAAATGATTTCCATTTCCGGATACCTCAGAGCAGTCAGTTTACCACCAAAAACAGCACCGGTATCAATATTGTATGTATGGTTAATGATTCTTGCATCCTTTACAGGTGTGTGGCCATAGACAATGCAGGCTTCGCCCTGATAAGCTTTTGCCCAATCTCGTCTAACTGGTGATCCATCCGGGTGCTTTTCACCGGTAATATCTCCGTAAAGAACAAATGTCTTAACCTTTGAACCGGATTTTCCTATCATTTCTTTCTTAATTCCAGCATGGGCAATAATAAGTTTTTCTTCGTCTAAAACTAAATAAAGCGGTGCATTTTCATAAAGGTCCATAAATTTTTTTCGAATTGATTTTTGGGCACGTTTGTCTAATACTTCGTATTCTGCTACTGTTGTTTCTAATCCATGGGCGATTTGAACACGATTTCCAAGAAAGAAACGGTACAATTTATTACAATGGTTTCCAGGAGTGTAATAAGCCTTTTGCTGCTCAATGACTAAGTTCCATACAATGTCAATCACTTTTAAGGACTCTGTGCCTCGATCGGTTAAGTCACCAACAAAACCAAGAACTCGTTTTTGGGGATGAAGAGGAATCCCGCTTTCCCAATCATAGCCAAGTTTTGTCGTCAGGTCTTTGAATTCCTTAAAGCAGCCATGAATATCACCAATAATATCTATTTTCATGGTATGAAGCCCCCTTTACCTTCTATTTTTTGTTATTTTACTTTTTTTATTTTGAGAGGAGGAATTAATTTGGCCCAGCATGCGTCGGTTCTTTCTTTATTAATTGTTGTCACTATGGCATTTTTGACACCAATTATTTTGCATCGGCTTAAATTGAGTTTTATCCCAGTAGTGGTTGCCGAAATTATTATGGGTTTGATCATCGGGAAAAGCGGCTTCAATGTCGTTCATCAGGATATGTGGCTTTCGACTTTATCCACCTTGGGATTTATCTTTCTGATGTTTTTAAGCGGTTTGGAAATTGATTTTACTGTATTTTCAAAAGGAAAGAAAAGAGAAATTCTTCCGAATGGAAAAAGAGAGCCAAATTCTTTTGCTGTCTCAACGGTTATTTTCATCGGGATTTTCATTTTTTCTTTAGTCTTATCATTTGTTTTTGTCATGCTGGACTTTATTCATAATGGATTCTTGATGACTCTGATTATTTCAACGATTTCATTAGGTGTAGTTGTGCCGACCCTAAAGGAAGGCAACATGATGAAAACGGTAATTGGCCAAATTATTCTGCTTATCGCAGTTATTGCTGATTTGGTTACGATGATTCTTTTAGCAGTCTTTGTCTCAATTTATGATAAAGGACATGGGAACACATGGCTCCTATTAATTTTATTTGCCGCAGGTGTTGGACTTTATTTTGTAGGAAAGCGATTTAAAAGCCGTTCTTTTGTCAAAGCGCTGGAAACGGGGACTTCCCAAATAGGCACAAGGGCTGTGTTTACGCTTATTATCGTCTTAGTGGGGTTATCTGAAACAGTTGGAGCGGAAAATATATTAGGAGCATTCCTTGCAGGCGTTCTTGTTTCACTATTGGCTCCGAATCAAGAGCTCGTCCATAAGCTTGATTCCTTTGGGTATGGTTTTTTAATCCCGATATTTTTCGTTGAGGTAGGGGTGAAACTTGATATTTGGTCCCTTTTTAGTGAAAAAAAGCTTTTGTTGTTAATACCGCTTTTATTGATTGGACTGCTGTTATCAAAGCTTATTCCTGTTTATCTATTAAAGATTTGGTACGATACAAAGACCGTTTTGGCCTCAGGATTTCTTTTAACCTCCACCCTATCCCTAGTTATTGCAGCAGCTACAATTGGTGAGAGAATGAAGGTTATAACGGAACAAATGAGTGGAACACTAATTCTGGTGGCAGTTATTACGTCAATTTTTACTCCAATGGTTTTTAAAAAGCTCTTTCCAAAAGAAGTGGTTTCAAATCGAAAGGTCAATGTAGCTTTTCTGGGAGCAAATCAAATTACCATGCCTGTTTCAAGAGAATTAAAATCAGGCTTATATGACCCGGTTCTCTACCATACAAAAATTGAAAAATCGGAAAAGCAGATTGCAAATTCTCTGTTTAATATTGTTGAGATTCCGGACTTTTCGCTCCAAACGATTGGCCAAACGAAGGTATACCAATCAGAAGTGGTTGTCATATCCACAGGTGATGAAGAATTAAATGCCACCCTGTCTGTTGCGGTGAAGGAAAAAGGAGTACCAAGGGTAATTGCCAGGATTGAAAGTCCTGATCTGGAACAAAACTTAAAGGAACACAATATTGAAATATTTTCAGTGTTTAAGTCTACCAATGCCCTGCTTCGCTCATTAATTGAATCGCCACGAGTAATTAATATTTTGACCAATCAAGAGATGGCATTGTATGAAATTGCCATGGTGAACGAGCAATTTGATGGGATGTCGTTAAGGAGATTTCCGTTTACAGGCGATATCATTTTTGTCAGGATTTTCAGAGGGAATGAGTCGATTGTGCCTCATGGTGACACAGAGCTGCAGGTAAACGACCGTTTAATTGTGACTGGATCCAAGGAATACGTTGACCAATTGAAAAGGGAGCTTGAATTTTGTGAGCATTGCTAAAAATCAACTAGATATGTACATACTTTCGAATATAGTGTAAAATTAGTACCAAGTGCTAATAACTTGTGTTAAATATAGGAGGAATAAATACATGTTTTCACTAAACGGAAAAACATTTGTAGTCATGGGTGTTGCCAATAAACGCAGTATTGCTTGGGGTATTGCCCGCTCTCTTCACAATGCAGGTGCAAGATTAATTTTCACCTATGTAGGGGAAAGAATCGAAAGCAGCGTCCGTGAATTAGCGGATTCTCTAGAAGCAGAAGGTACACTTGTACTACCATGTGACGTAACAAGTGATGAAGATATTGCAAAGTGCTTTGCAACGATTAAAGAAGAAGTGGGAACCATACACGGAGTTGCTCATTGTATTGCTTTTGCTAAAACTGAAGAATTAAAAGGTGAATTTGTAAATACATCCAGAGATGGATTCTTGCTTGCTCAAAATATCAGTTCTTTCTCCTTAACTGCAGTTGCCAAAGAAGCACGCGGTTTAATGACAGAGGGCGGAAGTATTGTGACCTTAACCTATCTTGGCGGTGAACGTGCGATTCAAAACTATAATGTAATGGGTGTTGCAAAAGCCTCTCTTGATGCAAGTGTCCGTTATTTAGCTTCTGACCTTGGCAAGGAAGGGATTCGCGTAAACTCCATTTCTGCAGGGCCGATCAGAACCTTATCTGCAAAGGCAATTGGTGAATTTAATTCAATCCTTAAGGAAATTGAGGAAAAGGCTCCATTGCGGAGAACGACAACTCCAGAAGAGGTTGGCGACACAGCCGTATTTTTATTTAGTGACCTTTCTCGTGGAATTACCGGTGAAAACATCCACGTTGACTCTGGTTACCATATTCTTTAATATACAAACCCGCATTTTTGCGGGTTTTTTATTTTGAATTTTAGATTAGAAGTGAACGAGTATGGGCATCGAGCATACATATAAAGTGAAGGACTTTGTATTGGAGGTGCTCAAGGTTTATGACAGAAAAGAAAAACCAAGGTCCATTACTTTATATTTACCAGCCTTTTTCAAAAACCCCTTCCATTAAAATGCAGGAAGTGTATACAAATAAACAGGAAAAGCCGCTTCCGATAGTGGAAAACCAGCAAAAAGGCGAATCCAAAAGGAATTCTTTAAAGGAGGAATCGAGCCAGGAGATTGTACCAATTGAGGTAACAATGTCAGAAAAGAAGACTGCTGATAAAAAGGAGAAAAGTGACAAGCAAAGATATTCCTTTAAAAAGGTTAAAAGCTTTAAGGAAATGAACATGAAAGAACGTTTAAGGTATTTAGTGGATTTTCCAAAGGCTCTGCCACCTGTACCGTGTGTATTTTATACAGTAGATAGAAATTATCAGGGGTATTTACAGGATTATCGGGGGCAGGAAATTACCATCCAATTCCATGATCAAACAACTAAAACGATTCCAGTGGATGACTTAAAAGATGTCATAATGATTGGAATAAAAAATTAAACAATAAAAAAAGCCAGCCGTTATCGACTGGCTACTTTTATTAGTTACAAATTCCTAAGTTAACATCAGCAATACATTGTACTGCACAGAAGCATTTTAAATCAACTGTTACGCAGTCATTGCTTGCACGGAAACGGTCCACTTGGCAAACTCTTGAAAGGTCAACATTACCATTATTAACAAGGTTAACCGGAACAAAGTTTCCGCTTTCCCTGCGTCCAGGGATTAGAACACGAAGTGTTGCACAGCAGTTGTCAAATACATCTTCTACCCTGAAGAAGATTGACACACACGCATTATTTTCACCGTTAAAGAATGCATGGAATGGATTACCCTTTGCATCACTTAAAACAAACACACGTGTATCTACTGGCTCTCTTCTTGTAGGTGAAACTAATGAGCCAAGTGGTTCAGTAAAACAACTTGAACACTCCGCACACTCATTTTCAACAGCATTATCTTGTATATCTTTAATCGCACGAACTACTTCGCACACACAGCTGTCACCGTGAAAATCGTTATGATTATTTCCACAACCCATTTATTTTTCCTCCTTAAATCCGTGATATATATCTTACATTACTAACATATTTCACAGGGGCCCTTTGGGTTACGGACAATTGCCTTTTTTAAGAAAATTAGGCTAGTTCACTATATCAATGAAAGGAAGGACAAATTTGTTTATGGATATTAGTCTTTTACAATTCACTATTTTGGGGCTAGCGGCCTTTCGGCTGACAAGATTATTGGTATTTGATAAAATTACAGAATTTCTCCGCAATCCTTTTTTTACGGAGGTGGTCGAAGAGAATGACCAGGGGGAAATGGAAGTATATTATGTGCCGAAAGAGACCCCCATCAAAAGATTCTTTGGGGAGCTTCTAAGCTGTTATTGGTGTACAGGAATCTGGTCCTCCATCGCATTGGTCCTGTTACATTATGTTAATTCTGCTCTGTATGAGCCCTTGGTCTTGATTTTAGCGATTGCTGGACTGTCGTCCATTTTGGAAACCATCGTTCAAAATTGGCTTCAAAAATAAAGGAAAAATGGTTATTTATATAGACAAGATTTCATTTCATCACATATTCTAAAACATAATGTTACTACAATGGGGTGGAGTGAACAGTGAATAAGCAAAATAAAAGCAATCAAGACTCAAGCTCAAGCCAATCTTTTAAAGAATCAAAGCGGATTAAAAAAAATGGCTGTGGATGCGGGAAAAAGACACAGAAATAAGAGAAAACACTGCTCGGGAACACCGGCAGTGTTTTTTTATCTTTAAAATAATCTTATCTGTCATAATTTTGGTTCAGGTCGAAAAAACTATAGGATAACAAGATTCTTACTAATGGACAAGGGAAGGAACTAAAATATGATTTACATTCAACGACTTATCCTACTTTCATGTGTATGTCTTTTAGTATCCTGCAACGGGAACCAAAAGGGAAAGGATAGCCAATTGGCTCTGATAAAAACAACCAATCCCAATCCGATTATGACCGATCGAGATAAAAAAACAACACATGTTCAAAAAATTGAAGAGGCAGTCAGTTCTTTTCCAGAAATCTATGATGCGGCAGTCATCAAAGGAACAAAAGAAACACTTGTGGTTTATAAGGTTAAGCATATGCACCGCTTCAAAATGAAAAAAATCGAAAAAAACCTTACCGAATTCTTAGAAAAGAGATTTCCAAAAGAGGATATCACCGTTTCGAGTGATTATAAAATTTTCCTTGAAGCGGTTCGATTAAATGAGCGGATAGAAGGCAAGAAATTTTCGGAAAAAGATGCTGAAAAAAGGCTGCGTGAAATCATTAAAATGACAAAAGATATGACATAGAAGGGAGACATTGGAATGGCAAGCAAACAAAAAAATTTAACTCCACAGCAACAAAACTATCAACAACTGCAGCAAAAGCATGAGTTTAAACGGCCAGTTTTAAAAAATTGCTTGAAGGCTTTTTTCGTCGGCGGATTGATTTGTGTAATTGGTCAGGCTGTTAGTTACTTTTACATATATTTTTTCAATTTTACAGAGCAGACAGCTGGAAACCCAACTGTCGCAACAATGGTATTCTTTTCGATGCTTTTAACTGGTTTTGGAGTATACGACCGTCTAGGTCAGTTTGCAGGAGCAGGAAGCGCAGTACCGGTAACAGGATTCGGTAATGCGGTCATCTCTGCATCGATTGAGCATCGAACGGAAGGGTTTGTTTTAGGAGTCGGCGGAAATATGTTTAAACTGGCTGGGTCTGTTATTTTGTTTGGTGTCTTTTCGGCTTTTGTTGTCGCGCTCATTAAAACGTTACTGGCAATGTGGGGGGTTTTGTAATTGTTAAAAGGGCATCAATCTTGGGTATTTGCAAACCGGCCAATGATTATGGCCACGGGTGTATCAGGTGGCCCATTTGAGGCGAATGGGAATTTAGCGAATGATTTTGATCTATTACATGAAGACTTGTGGATGGGACAGGAAACCTACGAAAAAGCACATCGGGTTTTGCTGGAGGAATCGATCAAGATGGCTCTGCAAAAAGCAAATGTTCATAAGGAGGAGGTTCAATTTTTATTTGCCGGGGACCTCATTAATCAAATAACACCGACAAGCTTTGCAGCAAGGTCGATGCAAATCCCTTATTTCGGTCTCTTTGGAGCCTGTTCCACATCCATGGAAGGATTAGCACTTGCCTCTTTTGTAATTAATAATCAGGGAGCGAAATATATTCTCACAGGGGCTTCGAGCCATAATTCAGCTGTTGAAAAACAGTTCCGCTACCCAACGGAGTATGGCGGGCAAAAGCCGCCAACAGCACAATGGACGGTTACAGGAGCAGGTGTAGCATTGATGGCAGCCAATGATTCATCAAGGAATCAGCCTGTGACGATCTCCGCAACAATTGGCAAGGTAATTGACATGGGGTTAACAGATCCGTTTAATATGGGGGGAGCGATGGCCCCTGCCGCTGCGGATACGATTATGGCCCATTTTCGAGATTTACAATTGGATCCATCCTTTTATGATCTAATCATCACCGGTGATTTAGGGAGAGTCGGCCATGATACGGCTTTTGAATTAATCAATAAAAGCGGCTTAAAGCTGGAGCGAAAACAATTCCAGGATTGCGGCTTACTTATTTACAAAAAAGATCAGCCTGTTCAATCCGGGGCAAGCGGTGCAGGCTGTTCAGCAACTGTTTTATATGGACATTTACTAAACCAAATGAAAAAAGGTGTATACAAACGAATTTTAGTCGTAGCCACAGGTGCTTTGTTATCACCGTTAAGTTTCCAACAAAATGAATCTATTCCCTGCATTGCACATGCCGTTGCTATTGAAATGAATGGGGAAAAGGGGTGATAAAATGCTTGCTATGTTTTTTTGGGCGTTCGTAGTTGGAGGAATTATTTGTGTGATTGGACAATTATTATTCGATGTGGCCAAACTAACACCGGGTCATACTTTAAGTTTACTGGTCTGCATAGGTTCTGTATTGGATGGGTTTGGCCTTTATGAGCCCTTAATTGATTTTGCTGGAGCAGGGGCAACCATTCCAATCACGAGCTTCGGTAACTCTTTGGTACACGGGGCCCTTCAAGAGGCAGAAGCACATGGAATTGTTGGGGTTTTAACAGGGATGTTTGAAGTAACCAGCTCCGGAATTTCCGCCGCCATTATTTTTGGATTTATTGGAGCGCTCGTATTTAGACCAAAAGGGTAGAAGAGTAGGACAATACTCCATTTTTCACCGCCAGTATTCGAAAAAAGGACGCTGCCTATACACTTTTTACAGTATTCTCATATGTTATAAGTGAGATTACTAAAGTGAGGTGACTAGGTCTATGTGCTTCGGATACGGCGGCTACGGCTATGGCGGCGGTTTCTACGGAGGTTCAACTTTCGTTCTAATCGTTGTATTGTTTATCTTATTAATCATTGTTGGTGCTAGCTTCTACTAGGAATTCCTGAGCTTGCATCAAAGATAAGGGTTGGCCATGAGAATGGCCAGCCTTTTCTTTGGCCTTTAAGCACATTTTTGCCCTTCCTTCATAAACTAAAGTAGTTGTTATGAAGGAGTGAGATTATACACATGGATAATGGATTCTTTAAAAACATAGAAAAGAAAACCGGCGTGAACATGAAAGATATTTTTGAATTAGCGAATTCTTTGCAAAATGCAAATTTTAGGGATGAAAAAACAGTTCGGAATGTTATTAAAAGAGTGTCCCAAATTGCTAATAAACCGGTACCTCAGGAATTAGAAGACCAAATTGTTAAATCGATCATAAACGATGGAAAATCGCTTGATTTTAATACCATTGCAAATATGATGAATAATAAAAAATAAAGACAAAGGCCGCTTTCCTATAAGGAAGTGGGCCTTTGTCTTCTTTTGATTAATGGTGCCAAAAAACGTGAGCGATTTGCTTTTTTGCCTCTACGGTTACTTGGAACGGAGATGTATAGCTGTTCCTTTGCACGTGTCATCGCAACGTAAAATAATCTTCTTTCTTCTTCTAATGCTGAGGAGTCACCGTTCCGATAGCTTTCTAAAGCAAAGTCATGCGGCAGGCTTCCATCCACAGCACCAAGAACATAAACGGTTTGATATTCGAGTCCTTTTGCTCGATGAATCGTACTTAAAGTAATGGCCTCAGTAAAATGCTTACTTAAATTTTTGATTTCCTTATTCATCGCAGACATATGCTCTGCATGAGCCAATAAGGCTTCAATTGTACTAAAATTTTTCGCTGCTACTTTCAGGTCCTTAATATCATCCGAACCTTTCTCCAACATATTGGATTCATTTCCCCGCTTCTTCAGGAAATCCAGAAACCCAATATCCTTTTCAATCATTTCAATGGCCGTAAGCGGGGCCAATTGCTTTAATGTCCGAATTGAGGTGACCGCTTTTTTTAATTTTTTTTCCTGAAAGGCATGTGCCGTTTTATAATAGGATAAAGCCTCTAAATTACTGCAATCCTGGAGTATACTCATTGCTTTTAAGTCCCTTAAAACCGTTTGTTTTAAGAACAAAAAGGGCAATATATCAGACAAGGCAGATTGGTCATCCTCATTCAAACTTAATCTTAAAAAGGAGAGAATACTTCTTACAATCCTCCGGTCGTAAAAAGCCTCGACATCCTGTTCGATTCGAAACGGAAGATTCGAACTGGCTAACCGTTCAAACACGGCACGTGCACCTGCGTTCGTCCGGTAGAGGATCGCAAAATCGGAAGGGTTCGCACCCTGAGTGATTTTTTCCTGTAAGTCTGTTACAATCATCGTTGCCTCTTCCTCTTCATCGTTTGGGAAAAATAAAGTGGGAGCTACTTCAGTCGAGTATTGGGCTTTCATTTTCTTCAGTCTTCTTATTTTATTAGCGGCAATCATTTGATTGGCTGCTGTAACAATTTCATGTGAAGAGCGATAATTTTCTTCAAGGGTAATTACTTTTGCATAAGGAAAATCTTTTTCAAATTCAAGTAAATAACTAGGATCACTGCCTCGAAAAGAATAGATCGCCTGATCGTCATCTCCGACAGCGCAGACATTTTTATGTTTGCCCGCTAGTAGTTTAATCAGTTCGTATTGCACCTTGTTGATATCTTGAAACTCATCAATAAGGAAATACTGAAACCGATTTTGATATTGTTCAAGCAATTCTGGTGTGGAGCTTAACAGCTGATAACAGCCAATGAGCATATCATCAAAATCAAAAAGTTGTTCCCTTTCTTTATATTCCTCATATTTTTTATAAAGGAAAAGCGCCTTTTCTTCCCATTCCGATGCAGGTCTAATATCGTTTGGAAAAAGAAGTGAGTTTTTCCAGAAGCCGATTTGCTGAAGGGCTAAATCATAGGCAAACTCTTTTTCCGACAATTCCATCTCTTTCCCGGCATCCTTGAGAATTCTATCCCGCTGCCAATCCTTCTTTAAAAGGCGGTCTGAGGTCCATTTATCCCTGGAATGGAACATAAGAATTCGATAAAATATGCTGTGGAAGGTGCCGGTAACGAGTTTATTTATCACTTCTCTTTTCATTTGCGGATAGGAAAGTAAGCGGCTTTTCATTTCACTTGCGGCTTTGGAAGTGAAGGTAACCAGCATGATGTTTCGCGGGTCAATCTTTTTGACCTCTAACATAAAGGCTGTTCTCGCTGTTAACACCCTTGTTTTACCACTCCCTGCGCCGGCAAGAACCAATAATGCCCCGTCTGTTTCTGAGACCGCTGCTGCCTGTGCCTCATCAAGAACGACATCCGATTTTGCTAACTGTTGTAAGTAAGGAGATTGGTAGTCTATCGAGTTTTTTGCATTTTTCTGAAAGGGAGTCTGTGCTTCAAGGATTTTAGCTGTTTTGAAGACTTGGACGGATTTAGGTGTCTCCAGGATTGTAATGCCTTTTGGAAGACGGAAGCTATCCACTTCTTTATGGCTTTGGTTGGTTTCTTCATTTCTTTCCTGAACGGCTGGTTCCGGGCAATCCGGTATGGTTGAATGAGTATGAGAAAAATGAGGTGATTCCTGAATGCCAAGTATTAAGCGAACACTCTCACGGCAAACGGGACAAACTAATTCACCATTTTTTCCCGCTAAATATATTTTTTGATATTCATCCCGATCTAATTGATCGAGTATAATCGTTTGGTTTTGGTATAGCACAGTTTTCATAGTTTTTCCTCTGTCTCTAAAAAATAAAGCAACATGTTTAATCATAACAAAACCCTGAAGTAACAAAAAGGCTTGAAATTTAAAAAGCACCCGCCCAAAGTAGGCAAGTGCTTTTAGTTAAATCTTTTTCATCATCGTTTTATGGGGGATTCCCGCATCCATGAATTCTTCGGAAACAACTTCATAGCCCAATCCACCATAAAAAGGAATTGCGTGTGTCTGAGAATTCAGCTTTAATTTTTGAATCCCCTTTTTCTGTGCATAGTCTTCGATCCCATTCATAATCGCTTTTCCTGCACCAGTACCTCTAGCCTCTTTCATTATGCAAATACGTTCAACTTTTCCAAACCCATCCACTAGGCGAAAGCGGCCGGCCCCGATTGGCGAGCCTTCATGATACAGCACAAAATGAGTTGCTTCCTCCTCGTGCTGATCAATCTCCTCCTCCTCAGGGACATTTTGCTCGTCGATAAATACGGTTCTTCTTACAGAAAAAGCATCTTCTAATTCTTTTTCATTCTCAACAATCTTTACAGTCACTTTTTATTGATCCCTTCCAAGACGAAATGTTTCATATACAGTCCAAGAACCATTCTCTAATTGATAAAGAAGATGGAACCGGTCAACCTTTTCCTCATGATCAAATTTCTTCATACGCAATGAACCGTAAATATCTGAGTGCTCATCATTTGAAAGCTTTTGACCAAGCGTAATGTGTGGAACAAATTTATATTCAGGGGCTTCTTGATTTAGTTCATGATTAATTTCAACATGCAAATCGTTTAATTCAACAGTTGGCTCAACCTTTAAATAGATGACATTGTTTACAGGCTGAAAAGAACTAACTTTGGTTGTTTTGATTGAGAATGGATAGTGGTTACCGGCGATTTTTCGTAATGTATCGGCAACTTGTTTAGCATCATCTTCAGTTGCTTCAAACGCATTTTTTAATGTTAAATGTGGAGTAATTAAAGAATAATGCGGGTCATAACGTTTACGATAGGAATTTACTAAATCTTGAAGAGTTTTAGATGGAAAAATAACAACACCAAATTTCATATGTATACCTCCGTTAGTCAATTTTTCCTATATAAAAATAGGTGATTCCAAAATGAAAATATTATTCACAAATAAGATTATAGCAAATTTTCAAAAAATATAACATTACTTTGCCTCACTATGTGTAATAAGCTAAAACATCATCGTAAGAGCACGTCTTAAATCAGGCTGCCAGTATTTCCATGTGTGGTTTCCATCAAATTCCTCATAAAAATAAGAAAATGGCTTGTCTTTCATCACTTTTGAAAGCAGACGATTTGGCTCAATGAAATTACTCACTTTTCCATCGGTAGTAGGTACCTCTGTTTCCTGGTTTCCAACCACATGATATACCTCCAAAAGCTGCGGTTCAGAACAGCTGCGAACCCTTTCAAGAACCTGTTCGTCAACTAATGGTGATTGCAATAATACTTTCCCAAAGGTATGAGGGTATTGAAGCGCTGTCAAAAATGAGACGGTTGCACCAAGTGAGTCGCCAATCAAGGCCCTTGTGGTTCCGATTTGGTATGTCGGGAATTCGTTTTCGATAAAAGGAACTAATTCATGAGCAAGGAAACGTATGTATTGTTTGTTTTGGTCACCATCTGGATGGTATTTTCTGCGGCGATCCTCTACATTTTTATAGGGTATCCCAATCATGATTAAATTTTCAATTTTACGCTCAAAAAGTAATTCGTCTGCCAACCGTCCAATTCTCCCCAGTTGAAAATAGTCCTTTCCATCTTGTGCAATTAAAAGGGAATATTTATAAAGGGGTGAGAAATTTGCCGGTAAATAGACAAGAAGCTGCATTTCTTCTCCAAGTTCTAAACTTTGAAAGGTAAGTTCTTTAATTGTGCCTTTTGGATAATTCATTGATGATACCTCCAATTTTAAACTGTACAAATGCATTCTAACATAAAGATAGCTGAATTGTTTATTTGGAAAGAGGGGATGGCTGAGCAGAAATAGTGGGATGAAAAGTGAGAATATGTGAGAGGGGTGGTACAAAAAGTTTGGGGCCATCCTCAAATATTAAGACTAGTGGAGATATCGCTGCTTAGAGCGAGCATCCGGCATAATCGATAAAATATTTTCCCGGCGAAAAGTCCGAACCTGTTTGCGTAGCAGACAATAGGCACGAATGTATTCTTCATTGACTTCCTTCACAATTAATTTTCTCTGCGATAGCTGTTGATTTTCTGAAAGATAAATCATTTCTAACGGCATATGTTCTTCGATTGAACGATAAAGAAGTCCATCCATGTAAAATCACATCTTTCTTTTTAATATAGTATTATTATATCCGAACATTCGTTCTTTATTCAATATTTTTAGAACGCTTGTTCTTATTAGTTATTTCCAATTTATATTCAAAAAATACAAAAAGATATTGACTTTTTTGGCTATATAGTTATAATTAAAAATGTACTTATCTATTACGATCTGTTAGCTCAGCTGGGAGAGCGCAACCTTGACAGGGTTGAGGTCACAGGTTCGATCCCTGTACAGGTCATCTAAATGCCGACAAACCGCGATAAATAAGCGATTGTCGGCTTTTTTGCGTTCCTGGGATCGGGACTTGAAAACGCCAAAAAATTGCGGCAGGATTGCGCTCCTATTTTCCGCAGGGTTGCGCTGCTTCTATCAACCATCCAGAAGGGTCACGTCTATTTGTCTGTAATAAACGACAAAGGGCGTGATCTTTTTTTATGTCAGAAAAACGCAAGGGCAAGACGGTGAAGTCTGCACGCAGCCGATCCAGAGATCTACGCAATCTGGACGACTTATTCGAAAAATTCAAGCGCATAAAACAGGCGGAAGGGCGCGCGGCTGGAACGATGATCCAGTATTCTGCGAACTATGGATATTTTATCGGATACCTGGACGACTATGGGATCCCACGATCAATGGACGCCATATCCAGGGAAGTGATCCGCGACTATATCGTTTACATGAAGGATCAGAAGATTAAGTTCGAAGATCATCGCTGCAAGACGGAACAAGATCAGACGATCGGACTGGCGCCATCCACAATAAATACACGGCTGAAGACACTGCGTGTCTATTTTAAAACGCTGATGGACGAAGGACTGATCGATGAAAATCCGATGGACGGCATTAAGAACATTAATGAACCTGAAGAAGAAATAGTCGTGCTGAATGCGGACGAACTGCGCAGGCTGCTGAATGTTCCGAATCAGCGGAACTATGCGGACTTCCGCGATTATGTGATGATGAATCTGCTGCTGGACGGAATGCTGCGGATCAGTGAAGCGCTGGGACTTCGGATTCAGGACTTCGACTTCCAGGCGCAGACCGTGACGATCCCTGGAGAAATTGCAAAGAATAGGAAGGCGCGGACTTTACCGCTGCAAAAACGGACGATGCGGCTGATCCAGGAACTAATCGAAGAAAATGCCGCAGACTTCGACAGAGATCATATTTTTCTATCAAACTATGGCGAACTATTAACGCGGGATCACTTCCGCAATAGATTGAATAAATTTGCAGTCGCAGCCAAAATCCGCAAAAATGTCCATCCCCACTTATTCCGACATACATCTGCGACGATGTTCCTGGAAGCTGGCGGTGACATCCGACATCTCCAGCTGCTGTTGGGACATTCGGATCTGCGCATGGTCACACGTTATACACATTTATCCAGGGAATCGCTGAAGCGGCAGCATGACCAATATTCTGCGATCAATAACGTACTGGACAAGCTGAACAAGTCACGAAAGATTAAACGATAAAAACATATAAAAAGGACGCCTGGCTGCGGCAACAGCTAGACGTCCAGAAATCACTGGCGCCAGCACATTTTCAGGACAGGCGCAACAGGATCCAACACTGCGATTATAACAAAAAATCTATTAATCGTAAAATTCTGTCCGTCTGTCCATTTTATAGAACGTACGTTCTGTTTGTGCTGCGCTCATAGGGGCGGAAAATATGCTATTAGAAGATTACAAGACATTTTGCAGCGTCGAAGATCTAAACGCTGCCATCTATACGCATTTATGCAATCACTGGGACGATCTGACGGACACGGATCGCAAGACTATCAAGATTCTGGCACGTTATGCTGTTAAATTTCCAGGCGCAGCACATCTGAAAGCTGCCACGATGGGCGATCTGATCGGCAAGTCCGAAAAGACTGCGCGCCGCGTTCTCAATAAATTGCAGCAGTTGGGAATCATCCGTAAGATCGGGACGATCCGTCCGAAGTCGAAAGGAACGGGTGCAAATGTGATCCAGATCTTGCAGCCTGCGGATCATCCAGAATCACAACATGTCCAGGCGGGCGTTGATGATATGTCCAGGCGGTCAGACAGCAACAGCACGCACCAGACAAGCGCTGACGACGGATCTGGGCGCAAAGAATCATCTATACATAAAGCATCTAAAAAAAGCACAATAGACACTCAAAAGCAGACGGATCCCGACGATAATGCTGCGCTTAGTAATGCCATTCCAGGCGAATTATTTGCAGCAATGCGTCCATATTTTGGCGCACAGGAACTATATAAAAAGATCGGCATTTTATGGCGCAGCAAAGCAGCGGCAGGCGGATCTGACGTATTTATCGAGGATCATGTCCAGCACTATGCTGACGCCTTCAGATACGCCATTCTAATGCTGAAACAGCGCAAAATCCGCAATCTGGACGGATATTTATTCGCAGCATGGCGAAATACGACAACATGGATACGCAGAAAAACAGCAGCTGCCACTGGATCCGTGAATCCATTCTTTTATGATTGGCTGAATGAGGATAAATCTGATTTATAGCGGAAATGAAAAGTGCATTTTTTACTAGTTTGAAGTAAAATTAAGATATAAAAATAAGGAAGGAAGTGGTTCTTTTGGATCAATATGTGAAAAAAATAAATGATTTAGAGGATGAAATAGGGAACTTAAGACAAACGATCCAAGAAATGGAATTCAGACAAGATCTATTATTCTACGATTCTTCGGTAAACAGGCTTTTGTACGAATATAAAATAACCAAAGAACAGTATAACGAGATAATGGATTTGATGGATAGGTATCGGAATAAAATAGATAAAAAACAAGACGTTCATCACGGAACTTTTGAGCAAGAAATCTACAACACAGTGCCGCATCGTAAAGGAGACTACCATTTTTGCGAATATTTAACGATCGCGTTTAAAGAAGAGAATCGTTGGGAAGAAGTTTTTGATGCTCTTTATGGTGATATGCCAAAATACAAAAATAAGGGGTAAGAATTTTGAGTTTTAGCGGAATACTCGGTGTTATTGGGAGTATCGCAAGTATAGTAAGTATTATTGGCGCATTTATTTCATGGATTAATTCAAAAAATGCAAAAAAATACAGTGAGATATACTACACTACCGATACTAAAGAGAAATTACAGACAGTTTTTGTGCGTCTTGAAAGCATACAAGAATCGGTATATAAATTAAACCACAGCGGTAAACGTGGGTTTAAGATTAGTAATGAATTAAGAGAATATGAAGAAATTAGAAAGAAACTTGATAGCCTAATCACTATAATTCCCTCAAAATATAGTCAGATTGTTTCGAGATTAATAGCACTAAAAGAAACAGTAGACGTACTTATTCAGAAGGATCAAATTATAGACAGTGAAGATCTAATGACATTTAAAACAGCTATAACCCTCGCAATAGGTGAAGTAAAAACTGAGCTTGAGGACTTAAGGAAAGATTTGGTCAATTTGACTGCGGATTAAATTTACTGATCCTTTCGCAGAGAAGAGGACTGATATATGACTAGCATGCAGCGCCCCAACTTTATAGATTCGCCGTACTTTGTAAATGAACCTGGGAACTGGCATTTGAAGCCTGGTGCGCTATCAGAAGTCCAACGTGAATTCAATCGATTTATAAAGGCGATGAATAGCCATGAACTTTTGCAAGATCCAGCAGTTTTAATTGATCCAAGTGAAGGCGCCAGTCACAATTGAAAGGCGCCTTCTTCTCACATATGACTCATTGTTAACTCATAAATCCTTTTTGCTTCACTATAGACAGGGATAAAGTTGTATTTGCGTCCACGGTATGACAAAATATGCCTTTCAGGATCGTAATTGCGCAAGTTGTCACCAATTGCAAAATCCCCCAAACGCCCAGCTGGTGCAATATTTCGATCAACAAAGATCTTATGAGTAGATTCATTGAACCATTTTTGAATATTTTCGTCAAAGTGTTCAAAAATATTTCGCATCCCTTTAGGTTTTAAAGGAGATCGATCTTTAACTTTTAAACGATCCCGCAATGGTTTTCTTTCAGTAGTAGCTTCGTCGCTAGATCCCCATAACAATTTCGACAGGTTTGCTGCTGCTACAAGAAACGATTGCGCAGAATACCAGAAGCGGTCCATGTCACCCTGCTGTCGCCACATATCCATGTCTTTTGCTGCTATCATAAGAAATTGTGCTTGATTCCGCACTTCCATAAGATAAAGATTTAAAAGCTGTTCGTCTATTTTTACTGTCTTAATTTGTGTTCCATTTGTCCCCATATGATCCCGCCTTTAAATATTGAACTATACTGGAACAATTCGACATAATTTTCCATTGTCCTTCATGGTAAATTCAAATCAATCCTGAGGATCTACGAATAATTTGATATTGTGAAAAATTCACATGTTCCTGGTTTAGATCTTGGCAGATGTATCCTGGCGATCGTCTGGGTGAATCATCTACGAATATTATCTAGTTATTGATCGGACTGTCTGTAATCCAGGCGACAACTTGATAATATACTGCGCAAATAGACATTGCCGTCTAAAACTATAAGAGATTAACTGTATAGGTTCGGGTCATCAACAAGCTTTTCTTGCGGCAATTTTTTCAGAAGACTGGCGATTTTCTTTCTGCGTGTGATTAGTTCATATACGGTAAGATCTAATAACTCAAACAAGAAGATCGCGTCTTCCAGTTTATCGTTTAAATCTATCGTCGCTGAAGAGTAAATTCTTTCATTTCCATACACTCGGATAGCGTCCAGTCCCTGCTGGATGTGTTTAGGAATCCCGGTTTTTACTAGATCATCGATCATAGTATTCAGGTTGCGCTTTTGGATATTGTATCCTTCCAGCAAAGGGATCAATTTTTCAATTGCTAGGCGCAAGAGTGCAGCTGAAGATCGTGGTGAATGGTTAACTACAAGCGATGCTTCAGTGTATAGCTGGTTTACTTCGTCAGGCATATCATTTGAAGGTTCTATATAATCGGCTGATTCTATGTCATTTGTTTTCGTTTCGTCCTGCTGCTGGCGATTCACAAGATCCAAAGCCGCGTCTTCAAGTCGGATCCCGGACGCACTGAATTCTGCCAACCGTTTCAGTAGAATGATGTCATCATCGGTAAACGTGCGCCGATTCTGCGTATCCTTCTGAAATCTATGCCCTGCTGATTCAAGCGTCTGGCAATACTTCCGCAGTGTGCTGTTAGCAACCCCCAAAAGAGTCACAACGTCTCTGCTGTATCTTGCGATCATTTCAATCACTCCTATGTATGTGCGATATGTCGGTATCATGCCATAATTTAAAACCATGGGTAGTATCAGTATTTTGTTATTGATTTATACGATATAGCGGTGATATTGAAAGTCGATTATGTGAATAATGCGCAATCATTACGTTTGTAACATTCATTATGTATTGATATATCGTTTATAAACCCAATAACGGCGCGGATCCGTAAATGTTGTACTGGCGCAAAAATGTGACGAATGCAACTTTATCCGGCGTGTATGGGCGAATAATGGACTATTTATGGGTCAGATGAATGGTGTGTTCGGCGAATATGGGCGTCTGGTGACATGTTATCCAGTGCCGGATCAGTGCGGATGAAGCTGCTGCGTATGATCAGCAAAAGGCTGTGGCGCAGACATGGCCGGAAAACTTTAGGGGGTCTTTGCAGCCAGTACGCCATGATCAGCGCCTTTTTATACAGTATTTTATGCATAATTGCGCCATCCGTGGACAGTGTTCATATGCGCAGAAGGGCGCCATATCAATGATGTATAGAATCATGCATATCGATATTATCTGTGTAATGAACGGAACCGCGCCAGATCAACGTTTTGATTTTTACATTATTTCAACGTAATTATATTTTACGTAATAATGCGTGCATCTTTATTCATCGCATGGACACGGATTCAGGCGTCGGTTGAACAGCTGCCAGGCGCATATCAGCGGGATCATGAGCGGAAAATATGCCCGGGGGCGGGTCGCGGCGCATGCCGTCTAGCAAGCACCAGAACCTTTCGCGATACCTTCGAAAACCTCAATGTTACAAGCGCAACATGTGCAGCAACTAGGACGGTGATCGATCCGATCATCTGCGGATCCGGAACGCAATCCCAGGACGATTAACAGTCGCAGATCCTGCCAATCCAGGTCGCAGCCATGGCAGAATAATCCCAGATATGTGCAGCCAGTGGCGCCAGGAAACGGACGTCGCCGATCATAAAATGCGAATTCCATAATAGAAAGTCGATCCGAAAAAATTTTTTCAAAAAATTCGCAGCCTTCGGGGTCTATTTGTGCAGAATAACGGATACGGCTTAAAAGTATCTGTAATAATTACGGATACTTTTTTATGATCCGCCCATTTCTTAAAAGTACCTGTAAAAATTACGGATACCTACCTGTAAAAATTACGGGTAGAGTACCTGTAAAAACTACCGCGTAGTAATATTTATAGTACTAATATTTATATAGGAATATCTATAGTCTACCGCTCACTACGTTCGCAGAGATCAGATAATATTCTAAAAAGATAAACGCAAAATAATGAACGCAGGATTGAACACGATATTATGAACGATAGTTTACGATATAAAAAGCGGCGCGTCCGCCATTACATATACTACCTTGCGCTAGAAAAAGAGACTAATAGAATGTGGCGACACTGCTGAATTATTTTGGCGCAGCTTGCGCTGCATATCGATCTGATCCCAAAAGGGGTCGGATCTTTTTTTTTGCCACGTCTCCGTTATAACCTGCGCCGCCTGTGTATAACTAAGCGAAGAAAAAATCTTCAATTGTTGTCATTGTAAATGTCAAAACGGAAGCCATCTGCTGCCACTATTGGCGAAGGGATTAGATGATGATCGCTTCCGTTCGTTGTCTTTGTCAGCTGCTTGGCGCGGTCTTGTCAACTGCGCCTGCATATTTTTTGGGCACGAACGCATAAAAAATTATCGCACATAACGAAGGGATGATCAGACTATGTCAACACTGAAGGGCGATCACTTAAAGATCTTGCGTCACATGAAAGGAATCGATCAAAAGACACTTGCTGAAGCGTTGGGACTAAATCAATCGACGATCTGCCGCTGTGAATTGGGAGATCTGAACCTGGGAAAAAGGACGGCGCAGAAACTATCCGACTATTTTGCGCTAACAGACGAAGAAATCCAGGCGCTGGATCAGTTCGTGAGAACATTCAAATCGAAAAAATGGGACGCAGCCATCTGACAAGTGATTGCGTCCTTTTGCATTTGAAAAACCACACAAAGGAGTTATGAGCAGCTATGACAGCGACAACAGACAAAACAATGACAACAGAAAAAGAAAAAGAAAAAGACTTCACAATGGCGCCGAATGCGCTGCGCCGCTTTTATACACGTCTGCCTGGATTCGAAGCGAAACACGCTTTTCTATGGATCACACTGCGTAGCTATCACAACGATACTGACGGATATGCGTACCCATCACAGGATCAGCTTGCATTCGATACAGGTACGACGCCGAAAACTGTCGCCGCATGGCTGGAAGTTTTGGTGGACTATGATCTAGTCAAAATCGAGAAAAGAGAGCAGGGCAGCGGACTAAATAACAGCTATTATTTGAAAATGCCCATAGCAGATGAAGCTGACTTCTTAGCTGCATATCCAGAAACTATTGCCGTATTCGAGCGCCAGGAAAAGCACAAAAAGAAACGTCGTGCGCAGCGTGACGAAAACATGGCGAAGTCTGCAGCTAAGCACGCAGAGCAAGAAAAACGTGAGCAGCGCAAAGAAAAGGCGGCAGCCAGAGCCGCGGAAATCATGGAGGAAGCAGCGCGTCAGATTGTTCCAGATCCTGCGGAATCGGAACAGCTAGATGCACGAGAATCTGTCTGTGTCAACGGCGATCAATCTATGCAGCCGCTAGCAGCTGATCCGATCGTCCAGGTCGACTATCAGCCAGCGGATCCATATGTCCGGCCAGCGCGGGAATCTGTCCAGGACAATCCTCTTGTGTATCCTGCGCCGGTTCCATCGGACGACGACGAAGATCTGGAATGGATCTAAATCGGTCGAAAAGGTGCTATGATCAAAAGCCTGTGAAATGAAGTATTGATACGCCAGTCCTGAGGGGCTGGCTATTTTTTTTTTATTCGAAAAATTGTCGGAATATGGTATATTTAACTTGTATTTTAGGGGGTTTGTCGGAATGTTAGGTATGATACAAAAAACATTAGAGAGTCTTGAAGCTGAAGAATTCAGTTTATCAAAAGTTATGCCACGGGTTATAAGATTAGCTGAACAAAGTCGTGACGCTTTTAACTACCTTGTTTTCAAATATGTTAGTAAAAACGCTAACAATGGTACTCCTTCTGCAGAAATTCGTGCTGCGATGGTTGTTGCAGAAAAGCGCGGAATTAAAGGATCTGAATTTGAAAATCTTAAAAAAGATGCTTTAGCCAAAGCCATAACACTTAGACGGGTACATTCAATTCGTGATGCTAATCTGGAGGAAATAAAAGGGGAACAAGTTGTAGCATACTCTATTTCAGAATTAGAAAATCACATTCGAATCTTAAAAGACCGAATAATGAACAATAAGGAAATCAATAGATATAAACTTTTTGACGAAAATCATTATAGCGCCTATACAACGACGTATCATAATATAAAGGACTATGTAAGATCTTACCTAGTTGACATTGAAATGGAATGGCTAGGTATTCAAGAACAGAAATTGGAGGAAATGAAAATTCAAGCGCATAAATTAGGGGAAATGATAAATCAGGCACACAAAAAGGAGGAAACGAAAATGAATAATAACAATGTATTTATAATTCACGGTCATAATGAAGCAAGATGGCGTCAATTGGCATCCTTACTCAAGGATGAGTTTAATTTAAATCCCATCGTTTTGTCTGAGGTAGAGAGCGAGGGGATGACTATAATAGAAAAATTTGAGAAATACGCAAAAGAGTGTTCATACGCTTTTGCGCTAATCACTGCCGATGACACTGTGGTAAAGAACGATGTGACGTATCTTCAAGCCAGACCAAATGTAATCTTTGAAATAGGTTGGTTTTATGGACAATTAGGTCGTAAAAGGGTGTGCATAATTGTCGAAGAAGGTGCGTCTGTTCCTAGTGATTTAGATGGAATCATGCAATTAAGGTATAGAAACAGTTTAGATGACGTATTCAGGCAAATTCAAAAAGAACTTAGAGCTTCAGAATTGATATAAAACATACGTTCTAGTGTAATGGCTAATATGGTTATTATATGATAAGAGATCGTGGGAGAAAGAAGTGGACATCCTTCTTATGCCAGAACATGTTGGGATGATGAAAAAATTATGGATAGATGACAATAAGACAAAAACGCCGATCCTGATCGAATACTAGATCGAAGAAATAGAAAACAAGATCCTTATGCGATGGAATTCAACTTCCCGATTATTTTCGAGATCTGGTGCGATGGATTTATCGAATCTGTCCTAGGGAAGGTTCATCATATTGATCCATTGACAAGGGTACTGCGGATGAAAGATCCGCAAGATGACAAGCACAAGATCGATTTTTATGACGTGGTCAAAGTTAATATCCTGTACTGAAGCTGTAGCGGAAACGCTACTGCTTCTTTTTTTGCCACAAAAATAAAATTAGAATGCAAAAAATATTGCATTTCAGACCACAAGAAGTGAAGGAAGGCGGTCAACCTTTCTTTAACCCATTGTCGCGATGGGGTTCCCTTTAAACGGTATTGGTTCCCGACAGAACCACGATGACGTCTGGACGGCGGAAATCCAGGCGTCAATCTTTTTATCAGATTGAATCCTTATCTGTATATATTAGCGCCAGGCAAGCAGCCTGGCGTCTTTTTATTGTCTATTTGCAACTTAAAACAAACGAAAGGGGCTCAGCTATCTATGAAACTATCGAATCAAGATGTACGGCTGATTCGCAAAGCCTTCGACTTCTCAATGCAGGACTTCGGGGAAATCTGCGGGATCAATGCCAGCACGATCAGCCGAATCGAATCGGATCTGATGACAGTGTCAGATAAAACAACGGTAAAGATCTGCGCAGCATTTGACATAAAAGAATTCAAAATGCAAAAAATCCGCGACTTCTACGGATCTATAAAATACCAACGGGGGAATAACGCAATGACAACAATATCAGCGACAAAAAAATGTTATATCTGCCAGGAACTCAAGGAAATCACAGCATTCGCAAAGAACGCAGGAAAAGCAGACGGGCATCGCGACGAATGTAGAACATGCCGAAGCATTGAAAACAGGGTGCGAGTCGCCAGGCTACGAGCAAAAGAAGTTGGATCTGTTGCGGATCTTACGATCAAGCAGCTGCGTAATCTGCTGTTAATCTCAACTAGCTGTATCTATTGCGGTACGGATCTGTCAGACAAGCGTTCCCAGGATGTCACAGTCGATCACATCGTCCCTACAAAGCGCAAAGGAGACAGCAAGATCGGGAATATTGCGATCTGTTGCAGAAGATGCAATTCGTCCAAGGGCGACAAGCCTGCTTTGATGTTTGTCGACAAATCATCGGCATTGATCCAATTTATTGCGCTGGAACAGAACATATCCAGGGAAGAAGCGACTGCGATCCTGGTAGGCGATGCGCTGCAAGCTGACGGTGTTGAAAATGCGGATCAGATCGCAACGGTATCGATTATTCTGGACGAAATGAATGTCGATCTAGGCGCACAGCAAAAATTGCAAGTCGCAGCGATCCGGGAATTTTTCAAGCAGCGCTTCGATTTTCAGCTGGATGATCCTGCGGACATAGAAGTGATCCAGGACGCTGTGATTGCGCTGCATGAACACCAAATGGGGGGCGTCTAAAAATGGATATCATCATAATCGCAAGCATCAAAGTGCGGCGCGCTGGCGTCTATGCAGGTAGCTTCGAAATCTATGACACTGACGGCACGCTGTTGGACGATTATAGCAAGGACTATCACCGCCAGCCGCTGTCGTCCGCATCGTACAATTTGGATTCTGTGTTGTGGGAGATCTTAAAAAACCATCCAGAATGGATGCCGATTGATATGATCTGCGATTATCCCGCAAAGATTCCAAATTTTATTCGTCGACGCGTTAAGGCTACGTTTGAAAGCGGGCGCCTAGATCATTTCAGCGACATCGGAAAACTGGAAATGGACGAGATCCAGGGAGAAATAACTCCATTCGGACAAGAAATTGAAATACAGAGGGGATCGATTGAATGCCACGACTAGACGGAAACAAACGAATCAATGCCAGCATGTGGAAGAGGAAGGTGATCCGCGGCGGAAAAGCTGGCGAATACTTCGACAGGGATCCAAAATGGACAGAAGTTATCGCAGAGGAATTGGGAATCCAGCTGCGCCAGGTAGAAAAAGGCCAGCCGCCATTCCTGGAAAAACCGCGCAAGAAACGCCAACGCAATCAATACAACAACAAACCGACAATAAGGAGACGATAAATATGGCAAAAATCGCGCCGAAAGGTAATCGATACTATATCAAGCACAAATTCATGGATCTGGGTAACGTCTATAATGACGGCGCTATCTACGATCTGACGCAGGAACAAGCTGAATATCACGCAGACAAGATCGAAAATGTTTCATTCCCTGCCCTTGAAAAGATAGAACTGGACATTGATCAAGAGGTCGTAAGCTACAAGCAGCAGCGTGATCAGATCCGCACATCTACGAGATATAACGACAACGAAAGCGAGCGCAAGTTTCAGCTGCAAGATCTGCGTGAGAAATTGGACGCAAAGATCCAAGATCTGCGCACAAAGTACGAAGAAAACGTTCAGTTGATCCAGGCTGATCTTGCAAAGAAATCGACGCAGCTGGCAGTCAAGCCAGAAGCAGCTGCGCAAGCTGCCGACATGTTGTCGATCCTGGGAACACAGCTTGCATTCAGCGCAAATCAAGCCGATGTCCTAGCATTGTTCGGGCAACAGATCGCCGCTGTTGGGGATGATGTCAAGGCTGCGCTGTTCGTGAAATTCGGATCTGTACTACCAGCTGTAAACGACGAAGCAAAGCAGCAGCTGTCCAGCATTTATTCACAGCTGGAAGCGGCACATCCCGGCATTAGAGAATTCAAGACTAAAATTGCGCATCTGTCGGCACTGACATCATCGTATAATCCGACATCGCCGTACAAGCTGATGAATCTAATGGAAGGGCGTGAAGGTCGATGATAATCGATCCGAATCGCTATCTTTTAAAGCTGGATCTTCAACAGTTTGCGATGGATCCGCCGCCAGCTACCGTTCCAAAGCTAGGAGGTGAAATCGATGATCCGAAAGATGATCGAAAAGATCTTCCTGGCTGTCATGATCAACAAGATCCGCAGCCTTTAATAAACGACGAGCGCAGCGAATTGATTCAGCTGCGCAAACAGGCAGCGATGGCAGCCGCAGGGATTGGCGCTGAAGCGGATAAGAAAAACATGCTGACGCACCTGGAAGGACTGAAGGATCCGGCGGAAATCAGTGCAAAGATCGACGCGATCCTGTTCGAATTGAAATTGGGAAAATTTCAGCAATGCGCTGATCCTAGTCCTGGAAATCGGCTGCGGCAAGAGTATCAGTCGATCAGCTACGAAGATATTGGAAGAAAGCTATATCACAGAGTCCGCAGCAAGAAACGATAAAAACGCAGAAGCCGGGGCGTGTCGGGGGTGTCCTGGCTTATTGTATATCCGAAAGGGAGATCGAAATGGGAGAAAAGAAAACACTGAATCGATTGATCAAAGCCTATGACGCAAATATAACGATATCAGAGTTCACTGCGCTAATGGAAGAAATGCAATTGGATCCTGCGTTTCTATTTGAAGCATCAGATGTCTGCCAAGCGCTTGAAGATGGCGTGACATCCAGATCCGAAGCTGAAGCACAAATCCGATTAATGCTGCGATACGGGAAAATAAAGCAATAAGACGAAAGAATGACGCCTGGCGATACATGGGCGTCTTTTTTTTTATTCGGCAGTGCTGGACGACTATCTTGCGGCAGGGAAGAGGGGCACAAAGTTACGCAGTAAAACAGTTACCGAAAGAACGCGCGGGATCGTACATCTGCGCACATAAAACGATAGGGAAGAGGAAGCGGGATTCGGCATTGTCGCCGTTTGATACAGTTTGCGATCTGTTTGTATATCTTTTCGAAGGGATGCCTGCCGTCAGCGCAAGCGTCCAGGATACAGCAGCGATCTGCAGCTGAACCCTTTTGCGTTTTTAATTGAACAGACGGACGTCGCACGATAGTGGCGTTTTTCTACTATGTAATAGATCGCAATGGGGATTAATGGTGGAGATTGAAAGCCGATCTGGTTCGAAGAATGGGTCGATCTTGTTCCGGGATCATGGCGATTGAAAGAGGGCGCACCGCCAGACGTCCAGGCAGAATTTGATGATATGATGAAAATGCTGCGGGAAATCCATCGGGATCCTGCGGATCATCCAGTCGATGATGTTTGTGTTGATTGAAGCAGGGTAATGATTTTATTCTTTGCAAGGTTGCGCAGCTACCGTTATAATTGGAGATAATAAGATGAATAGACGTAGATCATATCGCTGGCTGGGCGTTGACTTGACGCTAATCAAAGGACGTCCAGGAAACGATGGTTAGTCGTGCATTACTTGCGCAACCTTGACAGGGTTGAGGTCACAGGTTCGATCCCTGTACAGGTCATCACTGCGGTAGAAACGTTGATATGACGGAGTTTCTACCGTTTTTTATTGCTGTTGGCTTTGCGAAGACTTACTCGCAGGGTAGTCCTTCTATTTTCGGCAAGGTTGCGCTGGATTTTTGCGTCTTTTGTTCCGTTGACTTAACCGAACAGGAGGCGTTTTTATTTTGGGTGATAAACGAACTGGCAGGCGGGTTAAAACCGTGAGGTCATTACGAAAATCTGCTAAATTTAGCGTCAGTAGATGTTTTTGCTTTAATATATAAATGGATAAAGGGAAAGCCACTGAGACTTTCCCTTTATCCTTCATCCCATCCGGGACCCGAGTCTAATATTAAACTAATGCACTTTCTTGGATTTCAATTCCACTGTTCATGAACATTTCTATGTCGTCTTTGGTATTTGAAATGCCGCCTATACCAAAATTCTCAATTAAGAAGTTCGTTACGTTTGGTGATAAGAAAGCTGGTAATGTTGGTCCAACGTGAATATTTTTCACACCTAAATAAAGTAAAGATAAGAAAACGATAACCGCTTTTTGTTCATACCATGCGATATTGTAAGATAACGGTAATTCATTTACACTTTCTAATCCGAATGCCTCTTTCAACTTCAATGCCGTCATGACGAGAGAGTAGGAATCGTTACATTGACCGGCATCTAGGACCCTTGGAATCCCATTGATATCACCTAAATCTAGCTTATTGTATCGATACTTTGCACAACCGGCTGTTAAAATGATCGTATCTTTTGGAAGCTCTTCAGCAAACTCTTTATAATAAGTCCTGCTCTTATGGCGACCATCACAGCCAGCCATTACAAAGAATCGTTTAATATCACCCTTTTTCACAGCTTCTACAACTTGATCAGCTACTTGAGCTACTTGATTATGCGCAAATCCTCCAACAATTTCACCTTTTTCAATTTCTACTGGTGGTTGGCATTTCTTTGCATGCTCAATTATAACGGAGAAATCTTTAGTACCATCTTCATTTTTAGGAATATAGGTTACACCAGGGACGGCAGTTGCGCCAGTTGTATACATTCTTCCTTTATAAGATTCCCTTGGTGGTACAATACAGTTTGTTGTCATTAAAATTGGACCGTTAAAGCTCTCGAATTCACGAGTTTGTTCCCACCATGCATTTCCGTAGTTACCGACAAAATGGTCATATCTTTTGAATGCTGGGTAATAGTGCGCTGGAAGCATTTCACTATGTGTATACACATCTACTCCCGTGCCTTCCGTTTGTTTTAATAACTCTTCCATATCTTTTAGGTCATGACCGCTAACTAAAATTCCAGGATTTTGATGTACACCAATGTTTACTTTTGTCATTTCAGGATGACCATACGTTGATGTATTTGCTGTATCTAATAGCTCCATGGCATGAACACCGTACTTTCCACATTCCATTGAAAGTTCGATTAATTGTTCCATACTTACGGAATCATCTGTAATCTTTGCTAGTGCTTTTTGCATAAACGCATTTAGCTCTTCATTTTCATAGCTAAGATTTGCCGCATGCTCTAAATATGCTGCCATTCCTTTTAAACCGTAAGTCACTAACTCTCTTAATGAACGAATATCTTCATCTCTTGTAGCTAAAATACTAACTTCTTGAGAAGCAGATTTCATTTCAAGCTCATGATTGGTCTCAAGATACCAAGTGACAAAGTCGCTATTATTGTCTATAGTGTACCCTGCATTTCTGATTGCCGCTTTAATTTCTTCCCGGAGCTTTAGTCCTTCTCTTACTGTATTAAAAAATTCATTTTTATCCCAATTTGCATTTGTAATCGTCATAAAAAGGCCATTGATGATAAACTGATCTGTTTTCTTTTGATTAATCCCGATTTCACGAGCCATTGTATTCACAATCGAAACTCCCTTAATCGTGTAAATCAATAAATCTTGCATATTAGCTAAATCATCTTTTTTTCCGCATACTCCAACAACGGTACAACCTGTTCCTTTTGAGGTTTCTTGACATTGAAAACAAAACATACTCATTTATAATTTCCTCCAGTAAATGATTTTCGATTTCTAATTCTTCTCTTATTTAGTGTGAATGATTGAATAAGTATCATAAGCAATAAGCGATATAATCAACGTGTTTACATCGTTATTGTAAATTCATTTATTATAAATTTGGAGTGCTTTATGATTCTGTTCACAAACAAGTCAAAAAGATTTGAACACTTCGTGAAAAAAGGACAAGTGGATGCGGTTTGCATTAAACGCCTAGTTGAATTTTTGGGCCGTTTTAAATGATGACCCCAATCAGGAAGAATATTTTCATTTTGGAGATATAGAGGCCGTCTTTGATGGTGACAAGAACCCTTTTTAGGTGTCTTCAGAATTGACTAGTAATTATATTGTCATATATTTATTATTATATATTTTATAATAGATGAAACTCGTCAAAAATAGCCTTCACTCATAAGGAGCAAAAGCTATTTTTCAATGGAAAAGTGAATTTTGCAGAAATGAAGCTTAAAGGGAAATAACCACTAAGAGGCCGACATTTTTTGTGGTTGAACTATCAGGAAGTATTCTACGAAATAAAATCATTTATTTAAAACTTTGTGAAGGGTATATTAAGAAAGTATTTATGATATTGGAGACTTTAAGAATTGAATTGGTATAAATATAAGAATTCATCTCTTTCCGGGGTGGAGCTTTAAACTTAACCTTTTTGCTCAGAAAAATCGTTTATGTCCGGGTCCAAGGGCGGTTAAAAGGATTAGGAACACTATTTTTTATATAAAACTATCATAAAAATATTAAATGTCATGATCACTCAGCTTCTGAGTTTGTTGTGTCTCTGCACTCCCAGCATTCCGCTCGATTCCTCTCCATAATAGATAATTCCACTCCGCATGAAATACAAATATCCATTAACAATCCCCCTTTCGGTGTTATTTATTGAAAACCCACAACTTAAAATATTAAATAAGTTGGTAGGATAATTATAACACTGAGTTTTCTGAAAAAAAAGAAAATAAAAATATTAATTAAGTTTCATAAATTGCAATCAGATTACTGTGACATCTCGAAGGATAGTAAAATCAATCTAAAAAATACAACTTCAGATTTTAGGAGATAACTAGGGGGAAGGGATACCAATAAAAGTGATTGGGTTAATAACATGGGTCTAATTTGTAGACAAAAAATAATTATTTTTTGAGATGATTAATAACGATAATGATTTCCTTTGTATAGAAAGAGTTTGGATTAGGGTAGGCTCATTCCTAGCCCCCCAGAATTTGATACCTCAGCAACTAATTTCGAAGTTGTTACTCCGCCAGCCATAGGAGCTTGTATTATTTGATATCAAATTAAACCTTTTGCGGAGGCATTATTTTTTTCTGGGTGGGAAGAGTAAAAATTTTTGCAATATTTTTGCAAAATGATTAAAATAAAATGGAACGGCGTTGTTTATTGGATAACAAATTGGGTGAAAGAAATAAGTTACACCGTTTAAAAAAGAGTTAAAATCTAAAACTTGTGTATTTCAAACAGAAAGGTGGTAAGAAATGAATGGAAACAAATTTAAAAGCAAATAATGTTTGTTCGTTAACTAAAGTCCTTGCATTGGCTAAGCAAAATCAATTTGCTGTCGGTTCATTTACTCCTAGGGCTACAAAAATGATAGCTCCTATTCTTAGAGCGGCCAAAGAAATGAATTCTGCAGTTATTGTTCAGACTTCTGAGAGGGAGCAAGAACGATATGGAATTAATTTAGAGGAATTTAGTAGAGAGTTTTATCGTGTTATTCAAGAGGAGAATATTAAAATCCCTGCTGTATTACATTTGGATCATACGAAGGACTTCAATGTAATTTCGGAAGCTATCGAAGTTGGTTTTACATCCGTTATGATTGATGCATCAGAGCAACCATTTAAGAAAAATATCGAAATAACAAAAAGGGTTGTTGAGTATGCACATTCAAAAGGCGTAACAGTTGAAGCTGAATTAGGCAAAATTGGGACAACTGACTTTATTGAAACAGACGTTGATGAAGAGCTATTTACAGAACCTGAAGAAGCAAAACAGTTTGTTGAAGAGACAGGAGTTGATGCATTAGCGGTTTCTGTAGGGACTTCACATGGGGTCTATCTTGTTAAAGATCCAAAAATTGATATTGAGCGTTTAATTGAAATTCGTGCGTTAACATCTGTACCATTAGTGTTACATGGCGGTTCAGGCATTCCATCAGAAATAATTAAGAATGCAATTCAAATTCCTAACGGTGGAATTAGTAAAGTGAATATTGCAACAGATTTAGAACATTCGATGCTAAAAGCTCTCAATAGAAAAAATTATGTTACTGAAAAGGAGTGGGCTGAACTACCTGCAGAAACATTAAATTTAGTTCAAAAGGTTGTTCAAAACGTAGTAGAAGATAAAATTGAAAACTTTTTAATTAGTAACGGTAGTGCTTCATACTATGTTTAAGAAGTGACATTACATGAATATAGTAACCTACTTTAAACTGTAACTCCCCATATTTCCGGGACATTTCAATTTAATTTTTTTGTAGTCCCCTGGGTGTGATGAGAGGGGGTCTATTTTTTAACCATAAAATAGATCTCGTTTCTATCATGTTCCATACTTGCGTCCGTGATATTTAGCTCATCGTAAAGCTTCTTTAACTTTAACTTAGAGTGGATGTCTTTTTATCGTCCACTACTCAATGAAGGTTGACTTAAAAGGGCATGAAAGGTGTTCTTTATGGAGTCATACCTTCTTTTTAATTTATCGGAAAATATAAATTTTGAATGGTTTTATGCCTATGATAATTAATTTTAAATCAAACCCTTGATTCAAAAAGTAATTTTTAAATATTTGAATAGTTACGACCTTATGGTAAAATTTCTAATTAAAGATAATTGAGTGAGGTATTATTGCTTTATACGCAACGTCTTTTCTGTTAAAATGGAAGAAAATAAAAATTACAGTGGTGTCATTTTATATAAATAAGGTCGTATTACTCTTGTGATAAGTAAACGGGATCAGTAATTTAGGCCTGAATCGGGGGTTTAATATAAATGGTAAAGTCAGTAGATAGGGCATTAACAATTATTTCATTAGTAAGCAAGCGTAAAGAAGGGATGGGTGTTACTGAGCTGGCCGCCAATCTAGATTTAAATAAAAGCTCTATATTCAGATTATTAAGTACTCTTGCAGATCATGGATTCATCGAACAAAATCCTGAAACTAAAAAATATAGATTAGGCTATAAATATTTAGAATTAAGTTCGATGCTACTTGAATCTATTGACCTGAGAACTCAAGCTAAACCTTTTTTGGAAGAGTTAGAATCACAATTTAATGAAGTGATCCACTTGACGGTATATGATCAAGGAGAGGTAATTTATATTGAAAAACTTGAAGGAAGTGAAACCCTTAGAACACATTCACAAGTAGGAAGAAGGGCCCCGATGCATTGTACGGCAGTTGGGAAGGTCATCTTAGCACATCTGCCGCTTAATGAGATTGTAGATATAATTGACAAGTATGGTTTACCAAAACAAACTGAACAAACGATTACAGATAAAGACTCTTTTTTTAAGGAATTGGGAAAAATCAGGAACGAAGGCATTGGTAAAGAAGTTGAAGAAAATGAACCTGGAGTCTCCTGTATTGCAGCACCAATTTTTGATCATCGGAAGAAAATTACTGCTGCTGTTAGTATTTCAGGACCTAGCTTCCGAATGACTGAAGAAAGATTAGAAGAAATTAAACCAATTATAATGGATATTGGTAAAAAGATTTCCAAGCGGCTTGGTTACACAGACAATTGATTGGTATGAAGTAAGAATTGGTTATAAGACCAGTTCTTTTTTTATGCAAAAAATTATTGATTTCTGTTCACCGACGAATTTTTATAAAAAAATTTAATTACAAACACTTGAAATATTCAAAAAACGGTGATATTATCAAAACATGGAACACGGTTAGTTGATAAGCAACAATAAAATGTCTTATTTTTTTAATTATAAATTGAAACTATGTTGCTTATTACGAAAAGAGGAGGAGTAATAATGGTTTTTTCTAAAGAAAAAAGCGAATTTTATAATGATCTAACCAAAAGAATTCGCCGACACATAGTTAAAATGACAAATCATGCCGGAAGTGGGCATCCTGGTGGATCTTTATCTGCCACTGAACTAATGTCAGTACTATTTTTTGAACACATGAATGTAGATCCCAACAACCCAGATTGGCAAGACCGTGATTGTTTCTTCCTATCAAAAGGACATTGTACACCTGTGTTTTACTCAGTTTTAGCTGAAAAAGGATTCTTCCCTATTGAAGAGTTAATGACATTCAGGGATGTAGACGGTAGATTACATGGACATCCATGTGGAGAGCATATCCCAGGTGTAGACGTATCTTCAGGATCACTTGGTCAAGGATTATCAGTTGCAAATGGTGTTGGATTAATTGCAAAACTAGATGGCAGCAATAGAAGATCTTATTGCATGATCGGTGATGGAGAATTACAAGAAGGACAAATATGGGAAGCGGCGATGACAACTGCACATTACAATCTAGATAACGTTTGTGCAATAATCGACTGGAACAAAATCCAACTTGATGATTTCGTTGAAAATGTAAAAGGTGTTAAAAATCTTGGAGATAAATTTAGAGCTTTCGGTTGGCACGTTGTTGAGATCGATGGCCATGATATCAATGCAGTTAATGACGCATTTAAAGAAGCTAAACGTACAAAAGGTAAACCTACTGCAATTCTAGCTCATACCGTTAAAGGTAAGGGAGTTTCATTTATGGAAGATACACATGAGTGGCATGGAATGGCTCCGAATGATGAGCAGTTAGAAATCGCTTTAAAGGAGTTGGTTTAAGATGGCAAATCTAGAAGCACCACGTAAAGGTTTTGCTGATGCACTAATTAGACTTGGAGAAAGACATGATAATTTAGTAGTTCTTGATGCGGACTGCGCAAAATCAAATATGACAAATCTATTTAAAAATAGATTTCCAGAACGCTTTTTTAACATCGGTATTTCTGAATGTGATTTAGTTGGAACTGCGGCTGGTATGGCGATAGCAGGTAAAGTACCATTTGCGAATGCTTATGCAAACTTCCTTACTGGGCGCGCATTTGATCAGATGAGAATTTCGGTATGTTACTCAAATAACAATGTGAAAATTGTCGGTCATAACGCTGGTACATCAGCTGCTCAAGAAGGAGCAACACATTTACCGCTTGAAGATATATCCTTAATGCGCTCTCTTCCGCGTATGACAGTAATTGTTCCAGCAGATGCTGTTGAAATGGAAAAAGCAGTAGAAGCAGCTTATTACCATGAAGGACCTATTTATCTGCGTGTTGGTAAATTACCAGTACCGATTGTTACAAAGAAAGAAGAACCTTTTGAAATCGGTAAAGCAATTAAATACCGTGAAGGATCTGATATTACAATCATCAGTACTGGTATTATGCTTGATGAATCACTAAAAGCAGTAGAGGAGTTAGAAAAACAAGGTGTAAGCGCAGAACTTTTGCACATTCATACAATTAAACCTATTGATAGAGAAGCAATTGTAGCATCAGCTGCGAAAACAAAAAATGTTATCTCAGTTGAAGAGCATTCAATTATCGGAGGTTTAGGTAGTGCAGTTGCAGAAGTACTATCAGAAAACCAACCTGCTAAATTAAGAAGAATCGGTACAAATGACCGTTTCGGAGTTTCTGGAAAAATGGATGAGTTACTCGACCTCTTTGAATTAAGAGCACATCGAATTGTTTCGACTGCAAATGAATTATTAGGTGAGAGAGTAAATAGTTAGTAACCTTTTTAGCTAATGAAAGGGGGAGGGGTTTTGTCAAACGTGACCCAATATCCAAATTTAACGGATACTATAGAAAATCCTCTCTTCTCTAAATCGGATGATAGCCTGCGTGCAAAAATCAAAGATCATTTAAAACAAACAAAACATAAGTTTATTGTTTTAGATGATGATCCAACTGGTGTCCAAACTGTTCATGATATTTTTGTCATTACAGATTGGAGCAAAGATTGGATTAAAAAAGGTTTATCTGATCAGAGAAGTGTACTTTACATTTTAACAAATACAAGAAGTTACAATGCGGAAAAAGCAGAAAACATCAATAGAGAGATTGTTCAAAACATTGTTGAAGTAACGAAAGAAATGGATATTAACTTCTCAATTATTAGTAGAGGTGACTCAACATTAAGAGGACATTATCCACTGGAAATTGATGTCCTACAAGATGAACTTTTTAAAGTGGGTAATAGTGAGATTTCAGGACACTTAATTATCCCTGCCTTCTTTGAAGGGCATCGTTATACATTAGATAATACTCATTATTTAGCTGTAGATGGCCAGCTTGTCCCTGTATGTGAAACGGAATTTGCGAAGGATTCGGTATTCGGCTTCCATACAGCTAATTTGCCAAAATGGATTGAAGAGAAGACAAATGGAAGGGTATCTTCAGAGTCCGCATTGATCATTTCACTCGAAGATATTCATATCGGTGGTATTGATAAAATTTACGAGATTTTACTCTCTGCCAACAATAATACTCCTATTATAGTGAATGCTAAATCTTATTATGATTTAGACATTGTATCATTAGCAATCCTTAAAGCAATTGACTCTGGTAAACATTTCTTATTTAGAACTGCAGCATCTTTTGTAAAATCGATTACTGGAATAAATGATCGTCCCTATTTGTCAGCTGATGAGATTGTTTCAAAAGATGAAAGCCGTAACAATGGTGGATTTATCGTTGTAGGTTCTCACACAAAAAAAACAACGGAACAAATTAACGAACTAATGAAGAAATACCCGATTGAACAAATCCAACTTAATGTTGTGAAAATAATAGATGAAGAAACGAGAGCTGATGAGCTAACACGAGTATGCCAATTAGTAGATTATAATATTTCTTCTAATCGAGATACGCTTGTTTATACAAGTAGAGATGTAATTATTGCGAAAGATAAAGAAGAAAATTTAAAAATTAGTCAAACCGTTTCAAGTGCTTTGGTCGAAGTGGTTCGTTCACTAAAAGTTAAGCCGAAATTTATTATCGCAAAAGGCGGTATCACTTCTAGTGATGTGGCAACTGACGGTTTGGAAATAAAATATGCAAAAATTTTAGGACAGGCAATTGCTGGTGTTCCAGTTTGGTTAACTGGTAGCGAAGCAAAATTTAAAGATACACCTTATATCGTGTTTCCAGGAAATGTAGGGGAAAAAGAATCGATTGCTCAAATCTTTGAAAATATTAAAAACGATCAAAAGGGAGAGTTTTAAATGGCTAAACAAATAATGACAGCTGCAGAGCTAATTGCATTGTATTTAGAAAAAAGAGGAGTAAAACATCTTTACGGTGTACCAGGAGCTGCAATCCTACCATTCTATGATGCAGTAAAAGAATTAACGAAAATCGAGTCATATGTTGTTCGTCATGAGCAAACGGGTGCTTTCATGGCTGACGGTTATTCAAGAGCAACTGGGGAAGTTGGTGTATGTGCTGCAACTTCAGGTCCAGGAGGAACGAACTTCTTAACAGGCCTTTACAGTGCATGGATGGATTCAGTTCCTATGATTGCAATTACTGGCCAACAAAAAAATAGTTTAATAGGAACAATGCAATTCCAAGAAGCTCCAATAGTTGAAATGGCTAAACCAGTTACGAAAGCTGCATATCGTTTAACTGATGGTTCGAAAGCTGCTCAATTTATTCATGAAGCATGGATAACTGCTACTACAGGTCGGAAGGGTCCAGTTCTACTTGACTTACCAGTTGACCAACAAAAAGTTGAAATCGAAGTTGATATCGATGAACTGATTGCATCTACTCCTGTAGATAACTTACCACAAGCTACTGATGCGGATATCCAAAAAACTTTTGAATTATTAAAAGATGCTAAAAGACCAGTATTGCTTTCTGGTGGCGGGGTTAACCTTGCAAACGCTACTGCTGAATTAAAAGCATTAGCTGAAGAACTTCAAATTCCTGTTGTAACTACTGGTATGGGTATGGATACCTTCCCTAACGATCACCCATTATTCGCTGGACGTATGGGAACAATGCTTGATACTCCATTTGGTAACAAAACAATTGTTGAAGCTGACTTAGTAATTAACCTTGCTGGACGTTTTGCTGACCGTTCTACTGGTAATGTAGGCGTATTTACACAAAACGGTAAGAAAATTATCCACGTAAACCTTGATAACAAAGAAATTGGTAAAGTTGTACCAACTACTTTAGGTATCGTTTCTGATGTTAAAACATTCATGGTTAAACTGACAGAAGCGTATAAAGACCTTGGGGCTAATGTAGCTGCAACTGCCGAGGCAGATACTAAAATTGACTTAACGGAAGAACGTAAAAAATGGGCTCGTAAAACGGATTACACAACACTTCCGATCAGACAAGAGCGTGCATTACGCGAACTTCGTGAATTCTTAGATCGCGATGCATTCGTATCACATGACTGCGGTATCAGCCAAATCTGGTCTTGCCAATTATTTGAAACGTATGAACCAAGAACATACCTATTAACTGGCGGTGCAGGTACAATGGGCTGGGGGCTTGGTGCAGCAATGGCAGCAAAACTTGCTTTCCCTGAAAGACAAAGTGTTAACATCCTTGGTGACGGAAGCTTAGGAATGTCATTACAAGATATCGCGACAGCTGCAAAGCATGATATCCCAGTTATCATTTTCTGTATGAACAACTCATTACTTGGATTAATTCGTCAACAACAAAACTGGTTCTATGATAACCGTCGCATTTCGACTGACTTAGAATACAAAAACGAATTAACTGATGGTGAACATAGTGAACGGGGAATTGACTTCGTTAAAACTGCAGCAGGAATGGGTGTTCGTGGTGAGTTAGTTACTCATTATGATGATATCAAACCAGCATTACAACGTGCAGTTGACTCAGGTAAACCATATATTATTGAAGTACTAGTAGATGGTGATCCTGAAAAAGCATGTGAGTTCTCTAATAACGGGGCACTTAACGGATTTAAATATTCTGATAAAATCAACTATTCTAAATAAATTTTGCTTTGTAAATCTCTGAGAACGTAATGAAGCAATTGGTCATTTTCCAATTGCTTCAAAGATAATCTTATCAAAATAACAGTTATGTAAATGGAATCAAGTTAACATGAAAGTTTCAATATTAAGGGAGGGAAGCCGAAAAATCGGCGAAAACATGTCAGCAAATCTTCATAATTCAATGAAAGTCGGAATTGTCCATTTTATGGCTTATCCTGAAACAATGGGTGGAGACGGTCCAACTGTTGAAACAGTTAAGAAAATTGTTCAAGATGATTTCTTCTCTGGAATTGAGATTACATCTATTAACAACCTTGAAGATCGTAAAGCGGTTGCGCAAATTTTAGAATCTGGCCGAATGACTGTCGGATTTGGTGCACAACCAATTCTTTTAAGAAACAAAGGAAACCTTAACTCTTTTGATGAAACTGAGCGTAGAAGAGCGATCGAATTAGTGAAGGGTGGTATTGACCAGGCATACGAATTAAATGCTTCTAAATTTGGTTTCTTAAGCGGTGCAAAACCAGATACTGATCAAGATACAGCGTTACAATTATTAACAGATTCGATTAAAGAATTATGTGAATATGCAAGATCTAAAGGTGATCTTATTCTTTCGCTTGAAACATTTGATGATGAGACAGATAAAAAATGTTTAATCGGTTCTAATAAACTTGCTGTTGAAGTGGCAAAAGAGGTTCGTAAAGTAGATCCTACTTTTGGTTTAATGCTTGATTTAAGCCATCTACCAATGCAGCGCGAAACGTCAATTGATGCATTAACGGTTGCTCGAGACTATATTAATCATGCGCATATCGGAAATTGCTACATTAAAGATACTTCTGATCTTGCCTATGGTGATCAGCATCCTCGTTTCGGCTATCCAGGAAGTGAAGTAGATGTTCCTGAATTAGCAGAGTACTTACGAGCTCTATTAGAAATTGGTTATATCGGCGAAGGGAATAAGAATGTTGTTGCCTTTGAGGTAAAACCAGTTGGTACAGAGTCATCAGATATTGTTATTGCCCAGTCAAAACGTACGCTTATTGATGCATGGTCATTAGTGCATTCAACAAAAGGCCGCCTCGTAAGTCTTTCTATATAAATTGCAATTGCTTTACTCAGCGACAAGTATTTGTACTTGTCGCTGAGTAATATCATGAAAAATACACCAATAACTATACAAATGATTCAATCGTTTAACTCGCTTATGATTCAAAATGACTTATTGTCTATCATCTGCCTAGGATGTTATGATTCTATTAAAAATTACGTTTTGTAATAAACAATACTATGATCTTATATTGATTATATAGGAAGGGGAGTTATTGTTTGGTTAAACTGCAGCAGGACATTGACGCGAAAAGAATCAGTACTAGAATTGAAGAACTTGCTCGTTGTTCATCTACTACTGTCGGTGTCACAAGATTACCATTCACCATCGAAAGTACGAAAGCCGAAAGACTTGTTGAAGAGTGGATGATAGCAGCAGGGATGTCTGTTAGAAAAGATGGTCTTAATAATATGATCGGCCGTTATGAAGGAAAAAATCCAACAGCACCCGTTTTAATGATTGGTTCCCATTTAGATAGTGTCATTGAAGCAGGTAAGTATGATGGAATTTTAGGTGTTATTTCGGGAATAGAAGTTGTTCAATACCTTCGCGATAATCAAATTATTTTAGACAATCCAATTGAAGTAGTTGGTTTCTGTGATGAGGAAGGAGTAAGATTTCATTCAACTTTCCTTGGAAGTAAAGCAATCGCTGGAACGTTTACTCAAGAAGATTTGGAAAGAACAGATGAAAATGGAATCACAATTGCTGAAGCTTTAAATGCAATTGGAATTTCTGATCCAGATGCTTATAAAAACGCTAGACGTACTCCTGAGGAACTTCTCGCTTATTTAGAACTTCATATCGAACAGGGACCTGTTCTTGAGAAGGAAAATGAGGCTGTTGGAGTCGTTACCGGGATTGCCGGTGCGACAAGGTTTTCTTTTGACATTATTGGAAAACCGGGTCATGCAGGGACAGTTCCTGTTGCTATTAGACAAGATGCCCTTTTAGGTGCAAGTGAACTTATTTCTTTTATCGAGAAAATTGCACTCGAAAACGAACCATTAGTTGCAACAGTTGGTAAACTTACAGTTAGTCCTGGTGCGAGTAATGTCATTCCTGGTCTGGTTACAGGTACGCTCGATATTCGGGATTTAAATGTCGAACGTAAACAAAAAGCGATTGATGCGATTTTAATGGAAAGTGAAAGAATAGCTCAGACTAGAGGATTGCAAATTACATTTGAACAAGTAATGGAAGCTGACCCGGTATACTGTAGCGGAGAAATCATGACTTTAATTGAACAATCAATTAGTGAACAGGGTGGAAGCGTTATTAAGTTAGTGAGTGGTGCTGGTCATGATGCAATGGCGATGGCCGATGTGACGGATGTTGCGATGATTTTCGTCCGTTGTAAAGATGGTCTTAGTCATCACCCTGATGAATTCGTGACAGATGAAGATATGGGTGCCGGAGCTGAAGTGCTTCTATCTACAGTTATGAAAATAGCTGGAAAACAGTCTAATAATATAGATGATTAATTAAAAAGACTTACAAAAAAACTTGTGAATCGCCTATATAGGATCACAAGTTTTTTCTTTAAGAATAATAAAAAAACAACAAGCAGAAACTATTCACTTATATCGATGATAGAATGAGAAATTTCATTGAAAGGTCTGATTAACTCCCTCTTATTTAAGTGAAATTTGATCGTAAAAGTAACGCGATTCGTAATTGCAGCGATTCTTGAGAATCATGAATGGAATAATTTAAAATTTCCTCACATTTGGCAATTCGATATTTTACTGTATTTCTGTGTACATACAATTTTCTAGAGGTAATTGCAATTTCACAATTATTATCTAAATAGACAAATAAAGTATTAACTAAGTCTTCTTCATCCTTATTTTTCGGATACGCCAGAGAGCGCAACGTATTTTCGTAAAATTTCCGCAGATCCTTCTCAGGAATTAATCGAATCAGTTCCTTTAATTGCTTCGTTTCATAAAAATTTATAAATTTGTATTGAAACAATTCTTCTCCTTGTTTCCATGCCTTCACCGCTTCTTCATACGTTACAGGAATATTGGTAAGATCATTAAAAAAGTTACCGATTCCAAACGAGAGTGAAATTTTCAAATTTGTATAAGCCTCATTCTGAAATTCTATAAGTCTTTCTTCAATTGAGCTTTTATTTGGCTCATCAATATTTGAAGGAAACTGTATTAAAATCACAAAATATGAATCCTTCATGAAAACGATATTTTTATTATCGATTTTTAAAAATGATTGTTTAAAAAATTTATATAAATAATCGTATAATCTATTCATGATATCTGTGCTTTGTTTTTTATCATCTATCTTACATACAATGCAAACGTATTTCTGATTGTCTAATAAGCCATACTGTTTTCCCATGTGAATTATTTCTTGTTTAGTCGATACGTTTCCATCAACAAGCGAAGCAAAAAAGTGATTTTCTAACATACGGCTGTTCTCTCTAATCGCCTCATTTTTAAGCAAGGTGAATGATATGACAGTTGATGCTTGCTCGATGGTTAATTGTGAAGAAGGATATGGCAGCTTCTCCGGATTTAAAATAATTAATAAATATGGATATGGGTTCATCGTTTTTACTTTATACATTTTTAACGAAATTACTGAATGATGTTGACGAGTGATACCGATTGTAAGGTCATTTTTTTCTCGGTAGATATCAAGATTACGTTTAAAATGTTCCTCCACAATTTCCATGACGATTTTCATATTTCCTGTTTGAAAATGGTGGGAAAATGATGTTACATCACCGATAGGGTCTAGAAGGAGAACAGGACATTTTAATAAAGAACCAAGGTTTTCGATTAAAGAATGCAAACTATAGCCTTTCATCATCATATTGGTAAATTTCTTGTGTACATGAATCGCGTAAAATAATTCTTCAATTTGGTTATCCCAAATAAAGCTTAATAATTGATGGGCTACCGTACCTAATGTTAATGATTCCGGAATTTGAATGATTGGAAATTGTAATGAGTCAGCTAAATCGATTACCTCTTGTGGAATGACATCAATGAATCGTTTAAGCTTAATCGCAATTCCAGCACAGGGACGCTTATTTATTTGCGAAATGAGATCACCTAACTGCTGCGGGGCATCTTTGAAGGCGTAGCCTGTCGTCAATAATAAGGAATTCTCGGCTAAAAAATTGATGACGTCAGGAGTTTCTGATATCTCAATTGATTCAACTTTCCTTTTGAGTCCGGCATGTCCAGCAAGAATTTTTGCTTCTTGTAATACATCTACGATGAATAAATCTTCGACAATTTTCATTCTTATCCCTCTTTTTTCCTTCTTTTGCCAAGTGTATTTTAATGATTGAACGAGAATAGACATTTTTTAATGTTTTGTTTAAACAAAAATCTCTAACTAAATTGTTTAGATTGAATAATGATTTTGAAAATTAAATCATTTAAAATTAATTGTACAAAGAATTGATTTGGAATGAAACTGTTTTCAAAAAAATTGCAAAAAGGCAGCTTAATATAAAAGTTATTTATTATCTTGTGGTTTTTACTATTGGGGAGGGAAATTATGGATACATATGATTTAATTATTCGAAATGGAAATATTGTAATAGACTCGATTGTTCAAGGGGATATTGCCATTAAAGATGGGAAAATTAAAGAATTGTCTGTCGGAAAAAGTTTAGCAGCAACTGCAGAGAGGGAGATTGATGCAAGTGGACAGCACATCCTACCTGGATTAATTGATACCCATGTCCACTTTAATGAGCCAGGCAGGACTGAATGGGAAGGCGCACGAACAGGTAGTAGAAGTTTAGCGGCAGGGGGGGGAACAACCTATTTTGATATGCCATTAAATAGTACACCTCCAACAATTAATAAAGAAAATTTAGAATTAAAAAGAGTCTTGTCCGAAGAAAAATCGGTTATCAATTGCCGCTTCTGGGGTGGACTCGTACCAGAAAATATTGAGAATATTAAGGAACTATATGAAAATGGGGTAATTGGTTTTAAGGCTTTTATGTCGCCGAGTGGAATTGCCGATTTCAATCATGTAGATGATCGGTCGATTTTTAAAGGAATGAGTGAAATCGCTTCAATCGGTTCTTTATTAGCAGTACATGCCGAAAGTACGGTCATTTGTGATCAACTCGCTGAAGAAAAACAAAGGCAAAATAAAACATCTGCCAAAGACTTTGTCGAATCAAGACCGATTATTTCCGAAATTGAAGCAGTAAGAAGGATTATATCTTATGCTGAAGCGACAGGTTGTAAACTGCATATCGTTCATGCGAGCAGCCGAAAAGTCGTCCAAGTCATTAATGAGGCTAAGCAGAGAGGTGTAGATATTACTGTGGAAACATGTCCTCATTATTTATCATTGACTTTGAAAGACTTAGAGGAAAAAGGCGGGGTGGCAAAATGTTGCCCACCACTGCGCGATGATCACGAAGTAGAACAGCTATGGCTGGCTGTAGCAAATGGTGAAATTGATGTCATAGCTTCTGACCATTCTCCTGCCCCGCCAAGCATGAAAAAAGTAACAAATGGAGACTTTTTCAAGGCTTGGGGCGGTATTTCAGGTGCTCAATCTACACTGAATATTATGTTGACTGAAGGGTATTTTAATCGTAATCTGCCTTTAGAAAAGGTTGTTGAGTTAACGGCTGCGAATCCTGCTAAGCTGTTCGGACTTTATCCGCAAAAAGGAATCATTGCCGTTGATAGTGATGCCGATCTGGCAATAGTAAATCTAAACGAAAGCTTCGAGCTGAAACAGGAAGATTTGTTCTACCGCCATCAGCAATCCCCATATGTTGGCAAAACCTTTAAAGGAAAAGTGACAACAACGATCGTAAGTGGAAAGATTGTCTTTGAAAATGGCAATATTACAATTGGGGAAAAAACCGAAATCAACTCCTACTAATACCATATGTTAGGAAGCAAAAAGCTAATAACAGGACTAGATTACTACCTCATGTCCTATTATTGGCTTTTTTAGATGTCTAAAGAAAAATGGGAGATACAAATCGGTTTGAAGGACTAAGAAAATAGTAGAAGCAACAGTCACAATTTATCCAAAGTAAACAAAAATAAAAAGTGTTTTTATTCATTAGTGATAATGACGAATGAAGTGAAAACGATTAACATTTAAATTAGAAACGAATAATTCAAAGAATAAAACATAAGGGGAGTTTAAATAAGATGGGTTATCCTAAAGACTTATTATCAAGCAGATCAATCATTGAGCACGGTAAATATGCATTAATCGCACCTGAAGGCTTGGTTAACAATGTGATTCCAGGATTTGAAAATTGCATTATTTCGATTTTAGGTTCACCAAAACTTGGTGCAAGCTTTGTTGATTACGTTGTAACCATGAAACAAGATGGTAAAAATAGCGAGGGATTCGGCGGGCAAGAAAATATCGAGACGTTCGTCTATGTTCTTGAAGGCAAAATTAAAGCTTCTGCAGGTGAGCAAGAATTTATGCTTGAAGAAAGCGGATATTTATACTGTCCTCCAGGAACAAAAATGTATCTAGAAAACCAATTTGGCGGAGAATCAAAACTATTCCTTTACAAACAAAAATATCGTCCACTTGAAGGACGGAAACCATGGGTTTATTCAGACCATGCGAACAAGATTGAATATAGAAATTATGATGATATGCATAATGTCAATATTAAAGATCTTTTACCGACAGACCTAGATTTTGATATGAATTTTCACATTCTTTCTTTTGACCCTGCTGCATGCCATCCGTTTATCGAAACACATGTACAAGAGCATGGTGCCTACTTACTTTCAGGAGAAGGTATGTATAATCTAGACAATCAATGGGTTCCAGTGAAAAAAGGAGATTACATTTTTATGGGACCATATGTACACCAGGCAGCTTATGCTGTAGGCAGAGAAAATTTAACATACGTTTATTCTAAAGATTGCAACCGTGACGCTGCATTGTAAAAAGTCAGCAGAATGATAGCTTAAATGAAGAATAGAAAGAAAGTATATCTTCATTGTTAATGATCATATATAAAATTCGCAACAAAGTATGCGAAAATAGCTAAAAAATAAGAAAAATGAGGTGTTGGGAAGTGGAAGGGGAAGCGACTTTGACAAACATCGAAGCGATAAAAGCAGAAAGAGTTTTCGAAATTGATAAAATCGCAAAATTTGATCCAGATGAAGCGCAAAAAAACTATTTCTATGAAACAGATAAAACAGTTGGAGCCGTTTGGTGTCTTGAGCCTGGTCAGGAATTATATTTACATTCCCATTCGAATGTTGATGATATTTGGGTGTGCATGGAGGGGGAAGGAATTTATTTCCCAGACTTAGAGAATGAAATTCCGATTAAAAAAGGCATGGTATTATTAGCTAAACCAAATCAAATTCATGGAATGAAAAATACAGGGACAGAGCGATTCATGTTTGTAGGCTTTGCTGCTGGTTCATTGCCAATGGATATTACGAGATATTAATAGTAATAATGAATTTATAAACTATAAATTTGTTAAACTAAATAATGTAAGTATCCGTCTTTAAAAAGTCGATTGATGCTTTAAACATTCATATAATAAGTGATTGAAGAGGAGCGATTGTAATGAAGACAGTCGCTTCTCTTCATTTTATATAAATAAATCCAATTTATTTAAATCAATAGGATTCATAAAGTAATCATTTTTTTGGAAGAGGTGTCGATTCATGATAAAGCAAGGAGATGTTGTAGCATTCTTGTCTCCTGTACAGCCACAATCGGATTCTTACAAAGTACAAAATTATATAGGAGAAAGCCGTTTATGATATTTTAGAGAAAATGGTTGATTGGAATAAGTTAACAACGAAATTAGCCGGATAGGCATTACGATAAATAAAGACAAATGGATTGAAACCTTTTCTTTATTTGTTGTCACTTTAAAATTTGGGGTCATTTTTATGCAGGATTTAATCTATTAAATGATATGGCATCCCCTTAACTTTGATAAAAAATATTCTGAATATTCTTGAATCAATTTCTTACATGTGATAAAATTCATTTCAACAAAAGATTTAAGAGAAACTGTATTTCTCAATAAGCAACAGAAAATAGAAAGGCGTGATATTTATGAAATAAGTAAAGAAAGGTGGATACAATATCTAGCCCCTAAACGATTTCCTTAAAAAACGGATATTTCCTATTGGAATTATCCGGTCATAGTTAAACTTGGAAGTTGCATTTAGAAAAAATCACAACTAAATAAATAACTTGGTAATACAGGTCTTTTTTATTAAAATGAATTTAAAACGGCGTTGTTTGATAGCGAACGAATTAGTGCTTTCTAATTATCAATAAAGACGGTATTAATGAAATTTATGCTTATATACCAATGGGTTAGACTGAATTTTCTTTCAAGATTAATAAACTAGATTAAGAGGAGGATTTTTATGTGCGCAAATATTACAATTGAACGGAAAGACACTGATTACCTAGGGTTTTATAAAAATCTCCCTTCAAAAATTTGTTCTGATTGCGGCTATGATATTATCGAACAGCATGAATTGTACCTGACTAAATGTGAACAGTGCATAAAGAAGGAGTATGATTGGGATAAAAAATGAATATTGAAAAACGGTGTTACAAAAAAGCTTTTGAATTTCTCATCTTCGATAAGTACCTTATGGAACTATGTATCACAATAGGCACTTAACGAAGGTATCGAAGTGAAAATGTATGGTTTTGGATCTATAAAATGAGTTTCAGAATTTCTTCATTGTAAAAAGTAATCTGTAAATCGTTGCTTTTTTTTAAAAAAGTATAGAAACGTCGTTCCTTAATGGGCAACATGAGGAAATGAAAGGTGGTGTTAGCACCAGATAGAGGGGGAATTTAATTAGGTTTATCAAAAGAAATTCGCGGAACAGTGTAAACCATGTAGGAAGCGGACATCTATGAGGTTCATTTTCTGCCCCAGGCGAATTGGAGATAACAGCAACAACAAATAGTGCAACCATTAAGAAATGGAAAGAGGGATTGTATGTCAACGTTACGTGAAGAAGCATTAAAGATACACAAAAAGTATCAAGGAAAACTGGGGGTTCATTCAAAAATTCCTGTGCAAGATGCAAATGATTTAAGTCTTGCCTACTCTCCAGGTGTAGCGGAGCCTTGCCTGGACATTCATGAGGATGAAAGCAAAGTCTATGATTACACCATGAAAGGGAATCTCGTTGCTGTTATCTCGGACGGGACAGCCGTACTTGGTCTTGGTAATATAGGCCCGAAAGCTGCTATGCCTGTTATGGAAGGAAAAGCATTATTATTCAAATCATTTGCAGGCGTAGATGCATTCCCGATTTGCCTGGATACAACGGATCCGGATAAAATCGTGGAGGTCGTCAAATTATTGGAACCGACTTTTGGTGGAGTTAATTTAGAAGATATCGCGGCACCGCAATGCTTTGAAATTGAAGATCGCTTACGAAAGGTGTGTGATATTCCTATTTTCCATGATGACCAGCATGGGACGGCCATCGTAACGGCTGCAGGGTTAATCAACGCTCTTAAATTGGCTGACAAAAAAATCGAAGATATTCGTGTTGTGACTAACGGCGCTGGAGCAGCCGGTGTAGCGATTGTGAAGCTCTTACTTCATATGGGGGTAAATGATGTTATTTTATGTGACACAAAAGGGATCCTTTATGAAGGACGTCCTTTCGGGATGAATCCGTTCAAAGAGGAAATGGCTCGAATCACCAATAAAGGACAAAGGAAAGGGACACTGGCAGATGCACTTGAGAGAGCTGATGTATTTATTGGTGTGTCAGCCGCTGGTGCTGTAACGAAAGATATGATTCGTACCATGAACCATCATCCGATTATTTTTGCTATGGCCAATCCGGTTCCGGAAATCATGCCGGAAGATGCAAAAGAAGCGGGAGTGCTAGTCATTGGAACAGGCCGTTCTGATTTTCCGAATCAGGTTAACAACGTATTGGCGTTCCCAGGAATTTTCCGTGGAGCATTAGATGTTTACGCAAAAGAAATCAATGAAGAAATGAAGATGGCAGCAGTTTATGCCATTGCCGGATTGATTTCAGATAAGGAGCTTAATGTGGATTATGTTATTCCAGATCCATTCGACCGAAGAGTTGCAGCACATGTAGCAGCAGCTGTTGCCAGAGCAGCGATGGAAACTGGTGTTTCACAAAAACATGTTAATGTAGAAGAAATCAAAAAGAATCTTTTATTGGTAGAAGAAAAACAGCCAATTTTTTTATAAAGAAAGCCTATTCACTGATATAGTTGTCTAGGAAAACAAACTACACGTAAAGTTATGAGCAGACATACAGTATTTTTTTTGAAAACTTGGACATACGGACACAACAATATAAACACAGAGTGGAGTTAGTATGTCCAAGGATAATTTATTTTAATTAATCTGTGCTAATTTTATTATTAGATTTTGATGGATGATATAACTGTATTGTTCCAGCAATATTTCACGTTAGTAACGTTGAAGTTAATTTATTGTTACCCTTTTTGGTTTACTCTCCCCGGTTAGTTCTTCGTTCAAGCTCTTCAAATACTCAAAAAGTAGTAAAATACACTCCTGTTTAATAAGTCGTTATTATTTAACCTTAAAACCGCCTCTCATTTATTTCCGTGAATGATTATTGTTTTTAAAAACTAGGATTCTTTTATCTTAGTATGAACTAGACAGAAGGAAGAATATATTTCTACCATTTCAATATGTGTTTTTTTGAACTAAACGGCCCAAAATCTACGGTAATTAGACAAGAAAGATTAGTGCCGTAAGTAATGAACAAATTAAGCAGATGTAATATTTATCCCCAATTTCATTCAATAAAGTTTGGTTACACTTTGTCTGAGATTTACATAAAATCAATAATAAATAAAGGAATAAAAAATTTATTTTAAAATTTATAATTTTGAAATAAATATTTTGAAAAATATTGAAATAAAATAGATTATCATGCTATGCTATTTTAAACAAATAATGAAACGTTGTGGCGTAATAACGAACGACGAAGTAAAAACACAAATTGTATTTCAATTAATTTGGGGGGAATCGTATCATGGTAAATTATATTAAAAAAGGAAAACTTCAAGTAGCTCAAGAACTCTATGAATTTATTAATTCAGAAGCCCTTCCAGGTAGCGGATTGGATACAAATCAGTTTTGGTCTGGTTTTGAAGGGTTAATCCATGACTTAACACCTCTTAACAAGAAGTTATTAATGACACGTGAAGTTATTCAAAGCAAACTAAATACATGGTATCGCGAAAACAAAGGAAACTTTGACCTCGATACATATAAGTCATTTTTGAAAGAAATTGGTTATCTTGAACCGGAAGTAGAAGATTTTGAGATTGGTACAGCTGGAGTGGATGATGAAATCACCCTACAGGCAGGCCCGCAATTAGTTGTACCGGTAAATAATGCGCGTTATGCGATTAATGCAGCCAATGCTCGTTGGGGTAGCCTTTATGATGCTTTGTACGGTACAGATGCAATCAGTGAGGAGGATGGAGCTGGGCGTCAAGGCGGTTATAACCCTGTCCGCGGCAAAAAAGTAATCGAATTTGCCAGAAATTTTCTAGACCAAGCAACACCCTTAAAAGATTTCTCTCACAAGGACGTAGATCGCTATACGGTGGCAGATGGAAAACTTAACGTTTCTTTAAGAAATGGTATCAAGACTGGTTTAAAGAATGAAGCAAAATTTGTCGGCTTCCAGGGTGATCATGAAAACCCATCTGCTATCTTGCTGAAAAATAACGGACTTCATTTTGAAATACAAATCGACCGTAATCATCCGATTGGCAAAACGGATAATGCTGGTATTAAAGATGTCCTCTTAGAAGCAGCTGTTACAACGATTATCGATTGCGAGGACTCTGTTGCTGCGGTAGATGCTGAGGATAAGGTGCTAGTCTATCGAAACTGGTTGGGCCTTATGAAAGGAAACTTATCATCAACATTCAAAAAAGGCGATAAAGTCATGACACGGATGCTCAATCCGGATCGTAGGTATGTATCGCCCAAAGGAAATGAAATTACGTTAAAAGGCCGTTCCCTTCTATTTGTCCGTAATGTAGGACATTTGATGACAAATAGTGCAATCCTTGATCAAAACGGGGATGAGATACAAGAAGGGATAATGGATGCTGTCATCACGAGCCTTGTCGCGAAACATACGCTGCTTGGAAACGGAAAATACCAAAACACGGCTAAGGGATCTATCTATATTGTAAAGCCGAAAATGCATGGGTCGGAAGAGGTCGCTTTTGCTAATCAGCTTTTTAGCAGGGTTGAAGATTTACTTGGACTTGAACAAAACACTCTTAAAATAGGTGTTATGGATGAAGAACGACGAACGACATTGAATTTGAAGGCATGTATTAAACAAGTGAAAGACCGGGTTGTATTTATAAATACCGGGTTTCTCGACCGAACAGGAGATGAAATTCATACCTCTATGGAAGCTGGCCCAATGATTCGGAAGAATGATATGAAATCATCCAAATGGCTGCAGGGGTATGAACAATCAAATGTATTTGCAGGACTCTCATGCGGCTTAATCGACCGTGCCCAGATTGGAAAAGGAATGTGGGCAATGCCAGATTTAATGTCTGATATGCTTAAGCAAAAGATTGGTCAAGTAAAAACCGGAGCAAATACCGCTTGGGTACCATCTCCAACAGCTGCAACATTGCATGCTTTACACTACCATGAAGTAGATGTAAAAGCAGTGCAGAATGAAAAACTAAATCAGTCAGCAGACTTACTTGAAGATATTTTAGAAATTCCAGTTGTTAAAAACCATAACTGGACTGCTAGGGAAATTCAGGAAGAACTAAATAACAATTGCCAAACTCTTCTTGGCTATGTTGTCCGCTGGGTTGACCAAGGAGTTGGCTGTTCAAAAGTATTGGATATCAATAATGTGGGATTAATGGAAGATCGTGCAACATTAAGAATTTCTAGTCAGCATTTGACTAACTGGCTTCACCATGGTATTTGTACAAAAGAGCAGGTCCTTGGTACATTGCAGCGCATGGCAAAAGTAGTAGACCAGCAAAATCTAGGAGATTCTTATTATCGATCAATTGCTCCCAATTTTGACGACTCTGTGGCTTTCCAGGCTGCTTGCGACCTGATTTTCGAAGGTTATGACCAGCCAAATGGCTATACTGAACCAATTCTTCATCGAAGACGTATTGAAGCAAAAGCAAAGTTTGCGGTAGATCAATAATTAATCATATGGATATGATAAGAGGCATTCTAGTGATTAGAATGCCTTGTTTTATACCGTCTAGGTGCAGCCACTAATGTATTTGAGGAAGCTTTAACAATAATGTAGTTACTCTTAAGAATATGAACCTCAGTTGAAACAATGAAATTTACAAGGTTACACATTGGTCTTCAACTCTGCTTCAAAACCTGAATATATATTTCATTGCCGGAGGTTACTGTTTTTTTCTTTAAATAAATCCATTTTGACCAATCAAAATGGATTCTTATTATTTTAAAAAATACTGGTAAGTGGGGTATTTTAAATAAAATCAACTTTATTTAAATAATTGTTTTTTAACATCAGTCCCGATTTCGGATAATATTTGTTCCGCCATTCAGTAGCTATTCCAGGAATGGAATCTAGTCTTTCGATATCTTCTTGGTGGGTGCTTACTCTTTTCGCCACTTCTTGATCCAGCATCTCGATTTGTTCAGTCAAAAACTCAATATGCTTTAAAATGGTTTTCAACAAAAGATGTTGATGCGAATTAATATAACCTTTAAGAGCAATCCAATGAAACAAATACAAAAATTCGTTTCATTTCGGTTGACAAAGAGAGATTAACTCTTGATTTGATTTTGTTAGACAATCTGATTGATGAGAATACCAAACTTGCCGCCGTAACACTTGCCTCCAATGTCGTTGGGGCCATTACGGATGTTGAAAGGATTGCAAAGTTGGAAAAAGTGAAGTGGAAGCGTTACTAACTGTAGATGCCGTTCATGCTACCCGCATTTTCTGGTACAGTTCTATAAAATCGGTGCCGATTTCTTATTTTGTTCCGCATAAAAGTTTTTTGGACCACACCTGGGTATCTAATGCGAAGAAATTAGGCTTTTTCATTGCTCTATTAAAACGCCATTTAATTGATTCAGGCTTTAATCTATTTGTTTTATAGTCAATTAATTTAAATCGACATAGATATTATCTAAAGGTATTTTGGTATGATTTGATACTAATTCCTTTATCACTTTTTGAATGTTTTTAACTAACTTCGAAGAAGATTTTACTCTAATTAATGTGTATACTTCTTCTTCATTTATGCACCATACTTTTACATCCTCAACAGTTAGATCTTGGTTGGTTTCTTGTAGAGATTTTACAATCCCATCAACGGAATAGCCATTAGGGGTCCCTTCCATTAAGATATTAAAGGATTCTTTTGTGATTTTAACGCCACCAGTAATTATGATTATCGATGTTATTAAACTACCAATTGGGTCTAACCATGTTAGGCCAAAATATTTAATACCCAATGCTGCAATGACAACACTCACACTAGTAAATAAGTCAGCCAAAACGTGAATCATTGCACTTTTTACGTTCAAACTGGAATTAGCTTTCGTCAAAATATAGCCCACGATTCCATTTACAACTAAACCAATCGTACCGACAACTAACATTTGGTTCGGAATGATTTCTATTGGATTAAACATACGACTGATCGCTTCACCAATTATAAATATAGGGATAATCACTAATGTAAAACCATTAATAAATGCTGCGATTGGTTCAAATCGTTTGTAGCCAAATGTTTTATTTTTTGTTACTGTCTTTGTAGCTAGAATGGTTGCGATTAGTGAAAGAATCAATGAGAAAGCGTCTGAACCCATGTGTACACCATCGCCCATCATCATTAAGGAACCTGAAATAAATCCGTAGATAATTTCAGCTAAAGCAAAAAACAGGGTTAAGGATGCAGCCCAAATAAAAAGCTTTTTATTTTTTTTATAGTAGTTATCTAATTGCCCATCGTTGCTACTCATTTAAGTCATCTCCTAGATTAGAATTATTATAAATTTATAATACGGTTACTGTTAGCTAAAGTCAAATATAATCGAGAATATTTTTCTATAAGTGAGAATGATAATTCCCCTCAATTACTGTAATATTGGACTATGCGATAAATAATTGCTAATATTAATGATAATAATTATCATATAATTATATTTACTGAAGTATCGATTACTGTCACTTTTGATAAAGTAAGTATTCGTGGATAATAAGCACTGTTATAATCGCATAACAACTAAGATAGTGAAGGGATGTACTGAAACTAACGGTGCTTTAGTGGAGTAGAATAATCTATGCTCCTTTGGAGTTCAAAGCAAAAAATTAGCCTTCAACGAGAACTTCTGCTAGGTATAACCTTGCAAATAAAATACCAATAGAATACTTTATAAGATTAAAAAAGGTCACAATAAACCTGAGAACTAAGCCTTGAAATAACAAATTAAAACACACTGTGAATTCATATGTGAAAACCAGAGTGTTTTATGTTGTTATTTGATTGTTTGCACTTCTAAAGTAAACCCGTTAAAATTCTACAGTTTTTTAAAATAATAATCAAAAAATTTTAAAAGTTAATAATGTTGAAAATTATTTAAAATTCCCATATAATGTTCACATCATCGTATTTATCTACCTCACAGATTTAAATACTAGGCAAAGAAGAAAACGGTTTTTTTTTTTAATAAACATGGAACAGCGTTTTGTAATAAACAACAACTGCGATGATGCAATTAATGTCTATTTACTCCCTTAGATATTTACACAATGAGAAACATTTAGATCAAATTTACTATCTGCTACTCTGTTTTTTTGCCAAGAAAAATCTATCTTTTCTAATGTTTAAGGAGGAAAATAATGAAAACGAAATCATCTAATGATGTAAACGCTGTCTTCAACGAAAAACTCCCGCTGGTAAAGTTATTGCCCCTCGGACTTCAGCATCTCCTTACAATGGTAGGATCCTTTATGGTTCCAGTTATTGTCGGTAGTTCAATTGGGCTCGACGCAAAAACCATTGCCTATTTGGTTTCCGCTATTTTACTTTCAAGTGGATTAGCCATCCTTATTCAGGTTTTTGGAATCGGTAAAGGAATTGGTTCTAGACTACCATTTGTAATGGGTTCATCGTTTATCACGCTTGGCCCAATGATCATCATTGGCAAACAATATGGACTTCCTACTCTTTTTGGCTCAATTATAGCGTCTGGAATTATTATTGTCCTTCTCTCATTTTTCTTTGATAAAATTCTATTATTATTTCCAAAGGTTGTTACAGGAACTTTCATTACCATTATGGGAATTACTCTTGCACCGACCGCCTTTAAAGATTTTGCAGGCGGTGAAGGAACTCCTGGTTACGGTTCTCCTACAAACATCATTATTGGATTAATTGTTTTACTCACCATTGTTTTACTTCATAAGTATGGAAAAGGAATTATTAAAACATTGTCCATGCTGCTCGGAGTTGCGATCGGAACAGTAATCGCTGGATTTATGGGGATGATTAATACAAGCCCGGTATCATCAGCAAATTGGGTTCAAGTCATCACCCCATTCCACTTTGGCGCGCCAGTCTTCAAGGTAAGCGCTATTATTACGATGACCATTTTCTGTATTATTAACCTTATTCAATGTTTCGGTTCCTTCTCAGTATTAGATGAGGCTTGTGAAACTGAATCATCTGAAAAGACAATTGTAAGCGGATTAAGAGGGCAAGCAATCACTCAAGTATTATCGGGTTTGTTTAACTCTGTACCTCATGCATTCTTAAATGAAAACATTGGCGTTATGGCCCTAAGCGGTGTGAAAAGCCGTTATGTATCAATCACAACTGGATGCTCTCTTGTCATCCTAAGCTTTTTACCCAAATTTGCAGCTGCTATTACCATCATTCCGGCATGTGTCCGCGGCGGTGCGATGCTTGCAATTTTCGGTATGGTAACAGCAGCTGGGATTTCAATTCTTTCAAAAGTTGATTTCCATAAGACTCATGCAACACTTATCATCGGTACGAGCATGTCTGTTGGCGTAGGTTCAAACTTCCAGCCCGATGTATTTGCTCATATGCCAGCCATGATTCAGATGTTGCTAAGCAATGGCCTATTCTCAGCAAGTATCATTGCAATCGTATTGAATCTATGTCTCAATTTCCAAACTATATTTAAGTTACCAAGTTTACAATCAGAGGAACAAGAGCTGATCCGAGAAGGCTCTTAAAAAACAAGGCCCTATTGCAATGGGGCCTTTTTGGAATGGTGGCAGATACGGAACAGGTTGTTTCCTTTTGGCGGATGCACGCTCCCCAATCCCCCCAGTTTTTGATCTGAACGGTTGATAGACAAAAAAACGACCATGCTTATTTTGACAAGCCCCAACAATAAAAACAGTGGTAGCCTAGGATGAGAAAATAAAGCTCTAGCCTGTCGCTGTTTTATTGATTATTACTGCATCCCTTTTTCCTTTGAACAAACGGGTTAATCCAATATGAAATAGTATAAGAATATTAGTAGTAGGCGATACCTACACGCTATTTTATATTAGCGCGTGCTTTTATCTGTTTAAAAGTAAATTCTGCTGTATCCGGTACGGATATTTCAGCTGCACCCTCCGGCAAAAAATTTCGGTCTATTCGATATTTACCTACCCTTAGGATTAATTTATTTTGTTTCATCGTTTGATACTTTAAATTTTTTCCTCGCTAAAAATTTGCCGATTTATGGTAATTTCGATTCATTATTGGTAATTTCTGTAAAGTCAATTTCGTGAGTTTATAAAAATTAAAAACCTAAACTTTACAAAGGTATTCAAGGAAAGTTGAAAGGAAACTTTTTGAAGTATACGAAAAAACACTTTAACTTTTTGTAATAATTTTTAAATAATAATCAGAAAAATATTGAAATTAGGAATTTTTGGTGCTAATATTATAAATATATTTTGGAACAATGTTCCTTAATGAGCAACAAATTGCGTATCATTACATTTTGGGAAGGGGGAAGTTAATTGTCCTACAGTAAAAGACAAATTGTTGGTAAGAGGATTTCAAATAGAATGAATAAATTAACGGCAATCTCTGTGCCTTCAATCGGTGTAACTTGATTGTCTTTTACAAAGGAGTTTCGTGAAGGCAAGGAATTAGTTAGTAAAAGGAGAGCAGGCATGACGGTACGAAGTGAATCCTGCATGGGGTGATCAGCATCCTCGGTTTGGTTAACCGGGAAGTGAAGTGAATGTATTAGAATTAACAGAGCATCTACAGGTATTAAAATGGTTATATCATGTGAGGGCTCACAAAATGTTGTTGTCTTTGAAGTAAAACCGGTGGAAATGAAAATTCGGATGTGGAAGGTGCACAATCCAAACGACTTTTGTCCAAGCCTGGGCAAGAGTTTAATGCATTGTTCTTAGATTTATTCTTAATAAAAAACGATTGTGAATTATAAAAAAGGGAGGAATTTTGGCAAGTTACGCAGAATGATAAATTAAATCATTTTTTGACAGCGTTTGCACGGGCATCTCAAAAATAATGTAAATTTTTGATTAAAAGGGAGTAAATATGTCTATCTATGAAGCTGTTGTATATAAAGATAAAGATAAAGAATTAATGTCAAAGGTGAATTCTTGAATCAATCTCAAATGTGATTCATAGTTTTGATTTTGTTGCCAAAAAATTCCGAATATTATTTATATTCTGCGAGTAATTTGTTGTTTAATGAATAGTTGCCCCGGCTTTGTGAAAAATGCAACTCCAATATTTTCGTATATCAAGGAGGAACATGGATGGGAAAATTAAGCTTCGGTAAAACAATTGCGTTAGGATTTCAGCATGTTTGTGTTATGTATGGCGGTGCTATAGCAGTCCCATTAATTGTAGCCCATTCACTTGGATTGACACAACAACAGCTTGTTTATCTTATTTCGTTTGATTTATTGTCATGCGGTATTGCGACTTTAATCCAAGTAATTGGTTTTGGGAGTATCGCCGGTATTCGATTACCCGCTTTAATGGCCGTATCCTTTATCGTTCTTGATCCTGCCATAGCAATTGGCAAGGCATATTCGATAACAGGTGTATTCGGGGCAGTTATGGTTTCAGGAATAGTAATTGCCCTTTGTGCCCCGTTTATTGGTAAGTTGGCAAAGTTTTTCCCTCCTATTGTTTCGGGTTCTGTGATTCTCATAATTGGTATTACCTTAATGCCTGTTGCGATGGCTAATGCTGCGGGCGGTCAAGGAGCTGAAAATTTTGGGGATCCAAAGAATCTGCTCATCGCTGTATTTACCTTACTCTGCTTTTTAATTTTCAACACATTTTTTAAGGGATTTTTAAAGTCAATTTCTGTCTTAATTTCGATGATCATTGGTACAGTGGTAGCTAGTTTCTATGGAATGGTGAATTTTTCAACACTAGGTACAGCAAAATGGTTTAACATTGTCACGCCATTTTATTTTGGAACACCTACATTCCACCTTTCTGCCATTATTACAATGGTTATTATCTCCTTTATTATTGCGATTGAAAGTATTGGCGTATTTATGGCACTTGGTGAATTTTCAGATAGGAAAATTGGCGAAGCCGATATTAAAAAAGGACTACGTGCAGAAGGAATTGGCGCATTTATAAGTAGTATCCTAAATTCCTTCAGCCATTCGACTTTTTCACAGAATGTCGGTCTAGTTATGCTTACGAAAGTAACAAATTTAAGTGTTTTGGTTGCTTCCGGGATTATCCTTGTATTTTTAGGTCTAGTACCAAAAGTAGGAGCTCTCACCACTATGATTCCTGCTCCTGTTCTTGGTGGGGCCATGATCCCGATGTTTGGCATGCTAATTGCTGCTGCATTAAAAATTATTGGGAAAGCGGATATGTCTTTGCCATCTAATCAAATTACAATTGCTATTGGCGTTGGTATCGCATTAGCAATAAAAGGTGTCCCCACTGCCTTTACTCATCTTCCACAAACTCTTCATTTATTAATTGGGGATGGCGTTGTAGTTGGTGCATTAGTTCTTGTTATATTAAACGCATTGTTAAATGGTAGTTTGCAAGAAGGGCATTTTCATGGATTCGAGAAAGTAGAAGCAGAAGCCATATTGGATGCTGAATAGAACAGGTTTTTATAAAATGGAGGCGTGAACAATGTCATTTCTGGTATCTGATTTTTTAAAGCCGCAGGTAATTGGTAGCAGCCGTATCATAGCGGGGGATCGAGGGGTACATAACAGCATCCGTTCTGTCAGCATTATGGATGCTCCCGATACATCATGGTTAAAACGAGGTGATTTGCTGCTAACAACCGGGTATGTCTTTAAAGATCAACAGGATACTCAGATTAAATTGCTCAATGACCTCGCCGAGAAACATTGTGCTGGTTTGGCTATTAAAGTAAAAAGGTTTTTTTCTGAAATTCCTGCAGTTATGTTACAGGAGGCAGATCGCTTAGGTCTGCCTTTAATAGAATTATCATCTGATATTGTTTTATCTGACCTGCTTCTTTCGGTAACGAAAGAGATTGTAAGTTATGAAGATTTGTTTAATAAGAAAAATTCTTTAGTCTCACTAATTATGGGCCATCCACTCGAGCATGGAGATTTAGAATTAATCTCCCATCAATATAAGTTCATGCCTAACTCCAATTATATTGCGATGATGATATCAGTTAATCCCTATCATGGAGATAAACCGGTTATTAGTCAAACCACCTTTGCTCAAATGGCAAACGAGATTGGAAACAAAGTAAATGCAAAGTTGCAAATGATTCCTAACAATAAAGATTTTGCAGTGATTTTAAATCCTCTTAATCTAAAAAAACCGCTAGAACTTGCCACTATTGCGAGAAAAACTGCAAGACTTCTGGGAAATCAAATTCAAAAGAAATTTCCCAAACAACCGGTTCAAATCGGAATCGGTTCACCATGTATACAACTCTCGAGAATACATAAAAGCTATAAGGAAGCTAAGGAGGCTGTTCATTTTGGAAAAACAAATTCAGACTACAGGAATTTGGCCATTTATGAATACGCTGATTATGCACCTGAAGGTTTATTTCAGCAGTTATCAGATGACGTGTTAAAAAACTATGTTAAAAGTACACTGGAAGTGCTAACTACATATGACCAAGAAAATAACTCGAATCTGCTGCAGACCTTAGAGGCGTTCCTGGAAAGCGGCGGCAAGCTGGCAGAAACTGCGAATGTTCTTTTTGTACATCGAAACACGGTGAAATTTAGGATTTTACGAATTGAGGAATTATTGGGTATTGATCTAAATGAAAGCAAGACGGCATTTCGCCTCCAATTAGGGTTGCGAATTGCAAGGATGCTCGACTTGCTGCCTTGTTCAAATGAAGTTGAAATAAAGTCAACGATTTAAAGATTTTTAGGGCCGGAATGATTCCCGGCCCTTTTTATTTTTGCTCGGAATATTGGTAACTCCATAAGGCCAACTGTAATTTGAAAATATTCTCTCCATTGTTAAAATCCATACCAAGAAGTTCTTTAATTTTTGGCAAACGCTGGTGTACGGTGTTGCGGTGAATACCCAGTGTATGAGCCGTTTCTGTCGGTTTTAGACAGCTATTTAGGTATACCGATAGTGTTTTGATGAAATCCGAATGATTCAACTGATCATATTCAATTAATGGAGACAGTAAGTGAGTATAATAATTTTCTAGAACATCTTTTGGAATATATCGCAGTAACGAATAGATTTCAATTTCTTTTTCCTCTTCCATCGTCTCTTCGGACTGAACTGCTAATATTTTCCTTAGTACTGCAAGAACTAAATCAGCTATTGATTGTTCATCTGGAATTTGAAAGATGGGAAAAGAATATTCATCCGCAATAGAAATCATCTCAGAAGGCAGAGAGCTTTGTAAATGGTTGGTTTTGATTCCCAGTCCTGCACACTTCCGTTTTGCTAGATCCTGAACCAATTTAATTAATGAAGCTTCTTCATTTTTGAAAACATACCCCGTAGTTAAGACCAAATCTCCTTCTTTAAGCCAATGAATAACATCAGGGGCGTCGAAACTATTAACTGATGTTATATAGTTGGAAATTCCATTAAAACCTGCAGCGATCTTACAAGTGCTTAATGGAGAGCTGCTTAATGCTTCTGCTAAAGTCAACTTCATGGTTCCACTTCCTTTTATAAGAAGGTTTCTAATTATCAATAGTTTACCTTATAGTGTGCTTAGAGCACAATGGAAAGTAGTCAGATTTGTCAGGTTCGGCTAATGACCATAATAATAAATCCTATTAAAATTAAATTAATCCTTAATAACTATTAAATGAGTAGTTTATTAGGAGAGAGGGGGTCTCTAAATAGAAAGGAATGAAAAATATGAGCAGGAAGCTGGCAAAAATGAATGAACTTGATCAAGCTGCTTTTACCGAAGCTCTTGGGTGGGTTTTTGAACATTCACCGTGGGTAGCTGAAAAGGCTTGGGTAAATCAACCGTTTCATTCTATATCTGAACTGCATAGGACGATGGTTCATGTGGTTCAGGAGGCTGATCTAAATGATAAACTTGCTCTCTTGAGGGCACACCCTGATTTGGCAGGGCGAGTTCAAATGGCAGATGCATCAGTTAAAGAACAAGCGGGTGCAGGCCTTCATCAGCTTTCAAGAGAAGAACATGAGGAATTTCTTTTACTCAATAAGACATATACAGACAAATTCGAATTTCCTTTCATCATGGCAGTAAAAGGCCAAAACAAAGAATCCATAAAGCAGATGTTGAAAAAACGGCTGCACAATGGACCTGAGGCTGAACTTAAAGAAGCTCTGGAACAAATCTATAAAATAGCTTTGTTTCGCTTAGAGGATTTTCTTAACGCCTAGCTTAGAGGTAATAACAAAATGCCAGAGCTTTCTTCCATTCTTTTGTAAATGAACGGGCTACCGTTGATTTAGATTTTAAATGATTTAAAAATAGAAGGAGGAGTTTTTATGAGTTCAAAGGAAAGAGTTATGTATTATGGTAAAGGTGATGTATTTGTTTTCCGGACCTATCAAACCCCGCTTGAAGGTATTAAATCAATTCCTGAGTCAGGCTTTACTGGCCGCAATAACGTTATTTTTGGAATGAATGCTAAGATTGCTCTGGAAGGGGATTTCGTAGAATCATTTACAAAAGCGGACAACAGCCGTGTTGTTGCTACTGATTCTATGAAAAACTTTATTTTGCGCCAAGCAGCACAGTACCATGGACCGACTTTTGAGGGATTTTTAGCATTTGTTTGTAATCGCTTCCTTAACACTTATGCACACCTTACTGCTGTTGAAATTACTGCCGATGAAGTTCCCTTTGAAACTGTAAATGTTGCCGGACAAGATCAATTGGAGGCAAGTCCGCTGGTTTACAGACATTCAAGAAATGAATTAATAACGACTACTGTAAAGGTACAACGAACTGAGAAAGGAAATAATATTGTAAAGCAAGAAAGTGGTATTAGGAATCTTCACTTGATTAAAGTATCCGGCAGTTCATTCTACGGTTTTATTCATGATGAATATACTACCTTGCCGGAAGCAAAGGATCGTCCGCTTTATATTTATTTAGATATCCATTATCGTTACAACAATAACGAGGATGCAGTTTCAGACAATCCGGCTGTTTATGTTCCAGCTGAACAAGTTCGTGATATTACTGCTTCTGTTTTCCATGAGGCAGAAACAAAATCAATCCAAGATTTAATATACCGTGTAGGTTTACGTATTCTTCAACGCTTCCCGCAGCTTGCAGAAGTACAATTCTTATCTAATAACCGTACATGGGAAACGATTGTTGAAGTTCCAGATTCTAATGCTGCTGTATTTACAGAGCCAAGGCCACCGTACGGTTTCCAAGGTTTTGTTGTAGACCGCCAAGACCTTGAGAATGAAGGATTAGCGGTTTCTCCACAAAAGGTAGAGGCATGAGCGGCAGATTAACAACCCATGTTTTAGATTTGGCAAAGGGTATGCCAGTAAAAGGATTAAAGATAGATCTTTGGAAACTTGAACCGGAGCGTACTTTTATCAAGTCAGTCAATACGAATAGTGATGGCAGGGTGGATTCCCCCTTATTAAACGATAATCAACTAACAACCGGGGAGTATGAATTACTTTTTTATGTGGCTGATTATTTTCGATCTCAAGGTGTCGATGTACCCGAGCTGCCCTTCCTTGATAAAGTCCCATTAAGGTTCGGTGTTGCTGACCCGGACAGTCATTATCATGTCCCGCTGTTAGTTGCACCGGGCGGATATAGTACCTATCGCGGCAGTTGATTAATAACTCACCTTATCGTTTGAAAGGAGGAAAATAGTTTAATGATTACAGAAAGCACTCGCATGGCCACATTGGCGGGAAATCCCGTTACGCTAATTGGGCCGGAAATTAAAGTCGGTGATAATGCACCGGACTTTGAGGTTTTAGCGAACGACAGGTCAAAGGTAACTCTTTCAGATTCAAATCATATGGTACGACTGATTAGTGTCGTCCCATCCCTTGATACAGCTGTATGCGACCAGCAGACCAGACGCTTTAATGAAGAAGCGGCAAAGCTTGGTGAAAACGTCGTCGTATTAACAATAAGTGCGGATCTCCCGTTTGCCCAGAGCAGATGGTGTGGTGCACAAGGAATAAAAAATGTCCAAACGTTATCAGATCATCAAAGTATGTCATTTGGCACTGCATATGGGACCTACATGAAGGAGCATCGTTTAGAAAGCAGGGCAGTCTTTGTTGTAGATTCCCAAAATATTGTGACATACGTGGAATACCTTTCTGAAGTAACGAATCATCCAAATTATGAAGCAGCCTTAATCGCGGTCAAAACTGCAAAATAGACTTTAACACTGTACTTCTCAATTAAATTACGAAGAGACACATGGAGTACAAGTTCATTTTTTTAATCGTAATCTATTATTAATTGACAGAATTATCAAAAAATCATTGGTGAGTGTGGTAAATATGATTCTAAGTTTACCGCACTTCCTTCCAATATTTATGATCTTATCTTTTTCTGGAATGGTTTAAAAATGGAGTGGTACATGTGGAAATAATTGTTTTGGGAATGAATCATAGCACAGCACCTGTGAAAATTAGGGAGAAATTTAAAATACAAAAAGAGTCTTATTCCAATTTTATTGAATCTCTGTGTCGTACCGAGGGTATTCAAGAGTGTGTAATTTTGTCAACCTGTAATCGAACTGAAATTTATGCTGTTGTAGATGAAACATATATGGTTAAGCATAGAATTATCCAATTTCTTTACGATTCTTTTGATGCAGATAAATTACAGATTACAAATAATTTATATTTAAAAGAAAATGATGAAGCTGTAAAGCATTTATTCCGCGTTATCTGTGGTCTTGATTCGATGGTTCTAGGAGAAACTCAAATTTTAGGACAAGTTAAAGAAGCTTATACTAGTAGCCACAGTCATCAAGCAACAGGTACTATATTTAATAAATTATTTAAACAAGCCATTACATTTGCTAAACATGTTCATTCCGAAACGGATATCGGTAGAAATGCTGTTTCTGTTAGTTATGCTGCAATAGAGTTAGGAAAAAAAATTATTGGTCCTTTACATTCCAAGACTGCTGTTATTTTAGGTGCAGGTGAGATGGCAGAATTAACGGTAAAACATCTTCACGCAAATGGAGCAGATAAAATAATTGTTGTGAATCGAACATATGAACGGGCTAAGAAATTGGCAGAGAAATTTGGTGCTGGCACCAAAACGATGGACCAAATTCACGATGTACTAATCGAAGCTGATATTATTATAAGTTCTATTGATATGAAAGAACCTATCATCACTGTAAAAGATATGGAAACTATTAACCTAAAAAGAACACAACGCCCTTTATTTATGATTGATATTTCTGTTCCAAGAAATATTGATCCGAAAATTAATAACCTGGAACATGTTTTCTTATACGATATCGACGATTTGGAAAGTATTGTTGAAACCAATCTAGAAAAAAGAGCTCAAGAACGTGAAAAAATCAACGATATGATAGACCAGGAATTGCTGACCTTTAAGACGTGGTTAAGCACATTGGTTATTACACCTATTATGGCTGCCCTTCGCTCAAAATCATTAGGAATCTATGAAGAGGCTGTCAGTCAAATTGAAAACAAGTTACCTGGTTTAACTGAAAGGGAACGAAAAATTATTCGTAAATATTCAAAAAGCATCGTTACCCAAATGATGCATTCACCATTAATTGGAATGAAACAGATGGTTGCTACTAATTCAAACCAAAAGGAAATTTCGGACCTTATTATTCAACTTTTTTCATTAGAGGAAGAAATAGACGAGCAACATAATGTGAGAAAATTTAATTCAAAGCCAAACCACTTAATTAATGTATTACATCCTTCTACTACCTTCGGGAATATTCCCGTCCACTCTTGAATAAATGTGGAATAAGAATGATATGTATTAGAAAAAGATGATCATATAAAAGGTATTAGGGGTGATTTGCAATGGAAAAGAAAAAACCGTATAAAAGCACTTCATATAGTGAGATTATGAAATCGCTTAATTCATTAAAGAAAACTCAAGATGTGAGTTCAAATCTTGATATGTATATACAAATAGTCTTGGATGAAGCAATGGTTACCAGGCAAATTACGCTTCTAGAGGAAAAGATTAATGATGCTCTTGAATCAATGGATAAGCCTTTATTTCTGGAATTGTCCGCTAAGTATGAAAAATTAAGACACCAACAACAAAGCTTAATTGAAAAAGGTAGGCAATTAAATAAACTATGAATATTGCTACTTTAAACTATCATAAGTATTATTTACAATTTAAATACTTTAACTGAATTATCTGAAATGAAAATAAATTAAATTTATTATATATTAATATTGATTTTTAAATGATTTTAATTTTTAATAGTTATATAGCATATTTTAATCGCTATCAAAAATATTACGGGGTGAAAAAAATGACTAAAGGGGAAAAAAATATGGACACTAAAGACACTACTAACATTGGAAAGTGCCCGTTTCATCATGGCGGTGCAACCTCTAACAAATCAAGTAATATGCCAAATAGAGACTGGTGGCCAAACCAGTTGAACTTGAAAATTCTGCATCAGCATGACAGAAAATCTAACCCTATGGGAGAAGAATTTAATTATGCAGAGGAATTTAAAAAATTAGATTATGATGCTCTTAAGCAGGATCTTAAAGTGCTTATGACAAACAGCCAAGATTGGTGGCCGGCTGACTATGGGCATTATGGTCCATTCTTTATCCGTATGGCTTGGCACTCAGCTGGTACATATCGAACAGGTGACGGCCGTGGTGGTGCTGGAACTGGCAATCAGCGTTTTGCTCCACTGAACAGCTGGGCTGACAACGGTAACCTTGATAAAGCCCGTCGACTGCTATGGCCGATTAAGCAGAAGTATGGCAACAAGATCTCTTGGGCTGACTTAATGATTCTAACTGGGAATGTTGCGATAGAATCAATGGGGGGCAAGACATTTGGTTTTGGAGGCGGACGTGCCGACATTTGGCATCCAGAAGAAGATATCTACTGGGGTTCTGAAACTGAAATGCTAGGTGATAACCGTTACACAGGTGATCGTGAGCTTGAGAACCCACTTGCTGCCGTTCAGATGGGGCTAATATATGTTAACCCTGAAGGACCAAACGGTAAACCAGATCCGCTTGCAAGTGCTCGAGACATACGCGAGACCTTTGCACGTATGGCAATGAACGATGAAGAAACAGTAGCACTAGTTGCTGGCGGTCATACTTTTGGTAAGGCGCATGGTGCAGGAGATGCTGCTCATGTTGGTCCAGAACCAGAAGCTGCTCCTATTGAAGCACAAGGTTTAGGTTGGTTAAGCACACATGGCACAGGTAAAGGTCATGACACCATTACGAGTGGTATTGAAGGTGCTTGGACTGCCAATCCGACACAGTGGGATAATGGTTACTTTGATCTATTGTTTGGATATGAATGGTGGCTTACAAAGAGTCCTGCAGGTGCATTTCAGTGGCTTGCAGTAAATCCTGATGAGAAGGATCTTGCACCGGATGCAGAAGATTCATCAAAACGTGTTCCGACGATGATGACCACTGCGGATATGGCTTTACGTTTTGATCCAATATACGAAAAGATTTCTCGTCGTTTCCATGAGAATCCAGAAGAATTTGCAGATGCATTTGCCCGTGCATGGTTCAAACTAACACACCGTGACATGGGTCCTGCTTCAAGATATCTTGGCCCAGAAGTTCCAGAAGAAGAGCTTATCTGGCAAGATCCTGTACCATCCGTTGATTATGAATTAACGTATAATGAAGTTGAAAAGATTAAAACGATGATCCTGGATTCAGGTCTTACAATTACCGAGTTAGTCACAACGGCTTGGGCTTCAGCAAGTACCTTCCGTGGCTCAGATAATCGTGGCGGCGCAAATGGTTCTCGCATCCGTCTTGCTCCACAAAAGGATTGGGAAGTGAATCAACCGGAACAACTTACAAAAGTGGTTAGTGTACTAGAAGACATTCAAAGTCATCTAGATAAAAAAGTCAGCTTGGCCGACTTGATTGTACTAGGCGGTAGTGCTGCAGTAGAGAAAGCTGCTCAAGATGCAGGTTTTGACGTAACCGTTCCTTTTGCTTCTGGACGCGGCGATGCAACACAAGAGCAAACTGATATTGAAAGTTTTGCAGTCTTAGAGCCTATCGCGGATGGTTTCCGCAACTATCAGAAGAAGCAGTATAGTGTAAGTGCAGAAGAGATTCTAGTAGACAAGGCACAACTACTTAACCTTACTGCACCAGAAATGACTGTACTTGTTGGCGGTATGCGTGTTCTAGGTACAAACTACGGTGGTACAAAACACGGTGTTTTCACTGATAATGTGGGTACACTTACTAACGACTTCTTTGTTAACCTGCTTGACATGGGAGTTGAGTGGAAGCCTGTAGAAGGTGGTATATATGAAGGACGTGACCGCAAGACAGGTGAAGTAGTGCGTACAGCAACTAGAGTTGACTTAGTGTTCGGTTCAAACTCCGTTCTACGTGCCATTGCAGAAGTTTATGCTCAAGAAGATAACAAAGAGAAGTTTGTGCATGACTTTATAGCCGCCTGGGTAAAGGTAATGAATGCAGATCGTTTCGACCTTAATTAACGGCTACTACGGGTATTAATGCAACAAAGCCCAATAAAAGTTAGTAAATATTATCCCTGTTATTCCCAAGGTGACCGACGATTTTAGTCGGTCTCTATTTTGGCGAAAAATCAACATGGAAATTAAATTATCTGATTTGATCCATACACAAAAAAAGAGATCCTAAAACACATATTAGTGCTGTTGTCTAATTTGGATGACAGCATTCGTGTTTTAAAAGGGTAATGATTTTGAATGTTATTCTCAATTCTATCGGTGCCCTTCTATTAAACTTATAATATTCTCGAATTTACCAACATGGAGAATAAAAAAATACAATGGAGATGATGTAGATGATGAATCATCCACGTGTTCAACAAGGTTCTGGGGTATTAAAAAATAATGGATTAAAGCTAACCCCACAGAGATTAGCTATATTGGAGTATATGGCCACTTCTAATTCTCATCCCACCGTAGATGAAATCTGTAAAGATTTAAAGGAACTTTTGCCTAGTTTAACGCCAGCCACGATATATAGTAACTTAAAATGTTTTAAGAAATATAATCTTATAAATGAATTGTCCTTTGGGGAATTTGCTAGCCGCTTTGAATGGGCTACTTCCTTTCATTATCATGTTAGATGTAAATTTTGCGGAAATCTTGCTGACTTTTATTACCCAAAATTAATTCAAGTAGAAAAATTTGCCAAAATTAATTTCCAATTTAATGTAACTCATCACTTTTTTGAATTACAAGGAATTTGCCCTAAATGTATTTAAAAAGGGGTGTTTGAAAGTGAACTATTCATTGTCATGTAGACATTCCATTCAGTAAAGAATATCATTATTTTTTTTGACAATGCTTCTTCAAAAGTAAGCCCTCCACCAAGTGATATCATCTTCTCTGTGAACAAAAAGCGAAACGTACTTAACGCCCGAATACGAATGTTAATCATGTGAACAGATAATTCTTTGTTGCTGCGTTTTCGATGTTCATCCTCTGAGTATGGTATACGTTCGGTTCGAAGATAATTGATATAACTTCGTATTTTATCCGCTGTAGTTTCGATAACGTCCATAACATCTCCTGAAAGCAATTGACGGATATACCTCATTACTTCTTGATAACCATTGATTGTTCCTATCTTAATCCTTGTTCTTTCTTTGCACGAATGAAAAATTTCGAACGCTTCATCAAGGGAATATAGGACATGTCTATGCTGTGAGACTTCAGATGAGGATATAATACCTCTTTCACCAATAAATTTACGTTTCATACAATTTCTAAATCCACCTCAGATTAGAGTCGAGGAGTACTACGGTACAGAAATCTGTCCTACAGTCATAAAAACTACATCCTACAACCGGATAGCACGCAAGGAAAAAATTTTATTATTTCCCTGCGTTTATCTAGGATAAAATTGTCAGAACATGATAGATTTCTAAAAACTTAATCATATCGATCATATGATGTGTCAGTACTAGTGCTGATGCATTGTTAAAAACGCAGCTAATTCTTTACTTTTCTGCTTTCTCTCTTTACGTACTTTTGCCCGCTCGGGGGCGGTTTCATGTAATTTTATTTCTTCTTCTGTTTCAGGAATGACTTCCGGAACACGCGCTGGGCGTTTATGCTCATCAAGCGCGACAAATGTTAAGAGGGCAGTTGCTGCGATTTTACGCTTACCGCTTTTTAAGTCTTCCGCTATAATTTTCACAAATACTTCCATTGATGAGGTGCCTGTCCATGTCACATAAGATTCAAAACAGACGGAATCTGTTGTTCGAACTGGATGTAAAAAATCGACTGAATCCGTTGAAGCCGTTACACATTCTCTTCGACTGTGGCGCGCCGCGGAAATGGAGGCAATTTGGTCTAAATCACTCATTAACCGGCCACCAAATAATGTATTGTGATTATTTACATCATTAGGGAATACACGACTTGTTCGTATTACTCTTGATTCTTTACAATATTTAGCTTCCATTGACAAATCCCCCGAAATATATCAAACTATTGGCGTTTTATTTTTTTATCATTAAAGAGTTATTACCATCACTATAAAATCGTTATTTCACTTCTTTGAAGAATTTTTTAGCTCCTCAGTAGGACAATCCTTACTGAGAAGCTTCTAAAAATCTTTGATTAAAGTTTTAGCTTTCTAATAATAAGGATTCTGGATCTTCCAACAACTCTTTTACCATAGCCAAGAAGCTAACTGCTTCTTTCCCATCCACAATTCGATGATCGTAAGATAGGGCAATATACATCATTGGACGGTTTTCTATTCGTTCATTATCTATTGCCACTGGCCTTGTTTGAATCTTATGCATACCGAGAATTCCTACTTGTGGGCTATTCAAGATCGGTGTTGACATTAAAGATCCAAAAACACCACCGTTTGTAATTGTGAATGTTCCACCTTGTAAATCATTTAAAGTGAGGGCGTTATCACGAGCTTTTTTACCAAGATTACCAATTTCTTGTTCGATTTCGGCAAAATTTTTCTGGTTCGCATTGCGTACAACTGGAACGACCAAACCTTCTGGTGCTGCAACTGCAATTCCGATATCGTAAAACTTCTTGATAATTAATTCATCGCCTTGAATTTCGGCATTTAAAAGTGGGAATTGCTTTAAAGCTGAGACCACGGCTTTTGTAAAGAACGACATAAATCCAAGGCGAACACCATGTTTATTGAAAAAGGCATCTTTCCGCTTATTGCGTAAATCCATAATAGCGGACATGTCAACTTCGTTAAATGTTGTCAACATCGCTGCAGTATGTTGGACTTCTACAAGGCGTTTAGCGATGGTTTGACGCCGGCGGGACATTTTTACTCGTTCTACTGGTTTATCAAACTCTTCATCAATTTTTTGTACAGTGGGTTTTGGACTTGCTTTTTCCAATTTTGGCTCTTCCTTTACCTCAGGTGTATGCGAATAGGCTTTTACATCATCTGGCCTAATTCTTCCTAGCAGGTCATTACTGCTTACTTGGTTTAAATCGATTCCAAGTTCTCTTGCCAATTTTCTTGCAGCCGGTGAAGCAATCGGCCTTGTGGCTTTCGGTAGTTCTTTCTCTGGCTGGGCGTTTTGTTGATTTAAAGTTTCTTCTACTGGTTTTTCCGGAGCAGCTGTTAGAACTGGTGGAATGGCCACCTCAGATATATTCTCTTCGATAATAGCAATTACATCGCCTACTTCTACCGTATCGCCAGGTTCCTTTAATACTTTTGTAACTATACCGGAGTTTTCAGCGTTTAATTCTATATTAACTTTGTCTGTTTCCAGCTCTACTAAACTGTCTCCTTTGTTGACACTATCACCAAGATTAATAAGCCATTGTGAAATAGTTCCTTCTGAAATGGATTCTGCCAACTCAGGTACTTTAATTTCAATCATGTTTCATATCCTCCTATGTTTTAGGTTAAGTCTCTTATTAAATAAGTATTTTAACTTTTGGTATCTAGCTGATAATGATTGTTAGCTTCTAATTAACTCTCTTTCTTGTTTCTTTGTATCTACTAGACTCTTATAGTTCAAAGCTTGTTGGATGATGAGATCTTGTTCCTTCTTATGAACGATTGACTCACCGACTGCAGTGCTTGAACGTTCCGGTCGTCCAATGTAACCGAATTTCAGTCTGTCGGAAGTAAGATCAAAAAGGGTAGGGGCAATATAATGCCAAGCGCCCATATTCTTTGGTTCTTCCTGTACCCAAATGATTTCCTGTAAGTTCGGATAGCGCTTTATGATTTCTTCTATTTTTTCCTTCGGAAATGGATACAATTGTTCGATGCGAACGATGTGTAACCCATCCAAGTTTCGATTTTCTTTACTTGAGTTAATTTCTACAGCTAGATCGATAGCCATCTTTCCCGTAGTTAACACTAATCGCTTTACTTTTTCTGTCCTTTTTCCGAGTTGAAACTGTTCCACAACCGTTTGGAAACTGCCTTTGCTTAAATCAGTACCAGGAGAAGCGACCAGCGGGTGACGAAGCAGACTTTTTGGAGTCATAATGACTAATGGTCGAACAAACTCTGTTCCTAAGATGGATGCCTGACGGCGCAAAATATGAAAGTATTGGCCAGAACTTGTTAAGTTTGCTACCGTCCAGTTGTTTTCTGCTGCTAACTGTAAAAAGCGTTCAATACGGGCACTAGAGTGCTCGGGCCCTTGGCCTTCATAACCGTGAGGCAACAAAAGGATAAGCCCTGATTTTTGCCCCCATTTTGCTCTTGCTGATGAAACAAATTGATCAAAGAGAGGCTGTGCTGTGTTAGCAAAGTCACCGTATTGTGCTTCCCATATTACAAGTGTTTCAGGGGCGAATACGTTATAGCCATATTCAAAACCTACGACAGCCGCTTCTGACAGCGGGCTATTATGAACTGCAAACGAAGCTCGTGCTTGTGTCAGATGTTGCAAGGGTGAATAAGTTCTGTTTGTTTCAATGTCATGCAACACAATGTGACGATGAGCGTACGTTCCACGCTCAGAATCTTGTCCCGTTAGACGGATGGGTGTGCCTTCCGTTAACATTGTCGCGAATGCCAGCGATTCTGCAACCGCCCAATCTACTTTCCCGTTTTCATTCAGTGCTGTTTCACGGCGCTCCAGTATCCGCTTCAATTTTGGATAAACTTGAAAACCTTCCGGCCATTTCAGCAATTCCGTATTTAATTCACGAAGGGTATCAAGCAACACACCTGTCTCTAATAGTGGAATTCCTTTAGCGATAACTCCCGGAACCTCTACATCAGCAGATGGCTCATCTTGTTTCCTCTTTGACGCTTTGTCATACTCGGCTTGAAGCATTTCTTGCACGGTGTGATTGATTTCTTCGACCTCTTTTTGATCGAGAATGCCTTTAATTCGCAACTGTTCGGAATACAATGCTCTTACCGTTGGATGGCTCGCGATTTTTTTGTACACCTGCGGCTGGGTGACCGCTGGATCGTCCATTTCATTGTGGCCAAAACGTCGGTAACCGACTAAATCAATCAAAAAATCCTTTTGGAATCGAGCACGGTATTTATATGCAAGACGAACAGCTGCCAGACAAGCTTCCGGATCATCAGCATTTACATGCACAATCGGGATTTCAAAGCCTTTTGCCAAGTCACTCGCGTATCTCGTAAAACGAGAATCATGACTATCTGTCGTAAATCCGACCATGTTGTTCGCAATGATATGAATGGTTCCTCCGGTTCGATATCCTTTTAATCCACCTAAATTCAGGGTTTCTGCTACAATGCCCTGGCCCGGAAAGGCAGCATCACCATGTACCAGTATCGCGAGCGCTTTCTTAACATCCCGCTTAGGATATCCTGCTTTTTGTCGTTCTTCTTGTGCTGCTCTTGTAAACCCTTCTACAACCGGATCGACAAATTCAAGATGACTTGGATTATTTGCTAAGGTGATACGTGTGCGAACATTACCGGAACCCTCCACAAATCGATTGCGGCCTAAATGGTATTTCACATCTCCTGTCCAACCCTCACTAATGTCGACTAAATCTTCCGACGGTCCCTGTTGTTTGGCGGACGAGTGCTGGAACTCTGAGAAAATCTTGTTGTATGGTTTGTTTAACACATGAGTCAGGACACTTAAGCGACCGCGATGCGCCATTCCAATCAAGACATTGCGGGCTTCATCGCCTACACCTTCGTACACCACTTCATTCAACATAGGTACAAGCATGTCTACACCTTCAATAGAAAACCTCTTTTGACCGACAAAGGTTTTATGTAAAAATTGTTCAAATCCTTCGACCTCTGTCAAACTTTTTAACAGGTTTGTTTGTTCTTTTTTAGATAAGGAGCGATGCAAGGGACCTGTTTCTACTATGTGAGTTAACCATGCTTTTTCGTCCATATGATCAACATGGTTAAATTCGTAGGCTAGTGAAGATGTATAAATATTTTTTAGTTGGGTTATAGCATCCCATGCGGTTTGAACGCCTTCAGGTGCCTCTTCCCAAACAAGCTTAGCAGGAATCTCTTTCAAATCTTGGTCACTTAGCCCATATTTTTCTGGATGAAATAAATTATGATTTTGTTCATTCACCTCTAATGGGTTGATGTTTGCTACTAGATGTCCATGTGAACGAATGTCTTCTAGTAGTTTTACGATTTTCATAACTTTCTCTATACTCGCTGTTTTACTAGGAACAACAGATTCATGTTCGACGCTCTCTTTCATTTGACTTGTTTCAAGAGACGGTGATCCATATTTAATAAACAGCTCTTTTAAGTTTGAATCAACGGTATCTCCCCCGTTTATATACAGCTCATATTGTCCTATCACATAGCCAAGGTTTGGACCATTAAATTTCCCCCATGGATTTGGCTGAATTTTCTGTTCTCCCATTAAAAATACCCCCATGATTGAGTTTTTTATGTTTTATGAGATTTAAAGAAGTAATTAACAATTGATTAAGGATTAGGATAATGCAATAATGAATTTAAATAAAATTTCAAAAAATTATATTAGTTTATAAAAAATATTTATAGCAGATTACTAGGTGGGATAATGGATTACCGTGATTGGGAAATACTCAAGGAACTTTATAATCAAAAAAATCTTACAAAAACAGCTCGATTATTATTTATTACTCAACCTGCTTTAACTAGTCGGTTAAAGCATATGGAGGAAGAACTTGGGGTTAAAATCGTAACTCGTGAAAGGCGTGGAGTGCATTTTACCCCACAAGGAGAATATCTTGTCCAAAGTGCTGAGGAGGCCCTTGCTCATTATCAAAAAATAAAAGAAAATGCTCAAAATATGAGTAATAGCGAAAGTAATAAAGTGGTAGGTACGTTGAGATTGGGGGTATCCAATTTTTTCGCGAATTATGAACTTCCTCATATATTGAAACTATTTAAAAGGCAATATCCCCATGTGGAGTTCAAGGTGATTACGGGATGGAGCAGAGACGTAACCCAACTTATACACAGTAAGGATGTTCATATCAGTTTTGTTCGGGGAGACTATGGATGGAGGGGATTATCGAAACATCAGTTATTTGAAGAAACTATTTGCGTTGCTTCAAAGGATGAGTTTGAAATTATGGATCTTCCTCGGCTCCCTAGAATTGAATATAGAGGGGATTACTTATTAAAATCAGTAATTGATCATTGGTGGGCTGAAAATTATGCGCAAGCGCCTTTTGTCAGTATAGAAGTCGACCAAGTTGATACGTGTAGGGAAATGGTTATAAATGGTTTAGGATACGGTATCCTTTCCAGCAGGGTACTTAGCGGGATAGAAGACTTATCTAAAGTCCAATTAACGGATCAAGAAGGAAATCCTATATTGCGAAGAACGTGGATGTATTATCATAAGGAATCCTTAGAATGGAATGTCGTTAAGGCATTCGTACATTTTATAGAAAATCATGATTGGCAATGTTCTAGTGCAAAGACAAAATAAAAGTGCTATAAAATGCATCGTAGAAGGTATAAACTGAAAAAAGTATCAGTACAGCAATTAAATATTTTCCTTAAAACAAGCACCTTTTTTTAGCTGCTTGTTTTTTCTTTCATTGGGGTACCACCACATGCCCATCGGCTAACCAACTGCTTGTACAAATTGGGGAATGAAAAGGATTTTTTTCGCATATGGATTATCAATAAAGATTGCCATAAAAAGGGGGACTTACATTTCGTTTTTAGTTCGTGCTGCAGAAAAGGGTTTAATTAAAAATTCGAGGGGGAATCGTGTGAAGCCATTAGATGAGAACGTATATAAATTTCTAATGCCCTTATTTTTTTCAGGGGTTGTCTTCTTTTTGAGTTTCTACTTCTGTATATTAGGCGTGTCCCTTTATCTTTATTCCCTTCCTATCTATGCATTTTTACTGCTTATCTCTTTATTTCTGTTTTATCAAACCGATAAAAATTTACATGAATTCATGAAAAATGGAATCACAACCTTTACTCACTATACCTTTTATCATCGCTGCATTGGTATTTATTTAATGTTATCGATTGTATTATTTGGGGTATCTATTGCCTATATTCCTTTTTATTACAATGGAGGATTTGTCTTTGTTTGGTACTGTGCCCCTATGTCGATTCTTTGCTTCATTAGTTTTATACAATCCCAAAAACGAATAAAACGTTTAAAAAAGGCCCTTGAACATAATGATCATCCAGAAGACATCGATCAACTTAAGTTTTAACTTTCATTATTCGAAGTGTCATAAAAAAACAAGCCCTATCTGACAATGATCGGATAGGGCTATTTCTTATGGTATTGGTGTTGATTCCTTTTATCCTTTCGACTGATGTGGGGAAGGGTGGACATTTTGTCACTATTTTAACCCGAAACCATGTTTTGGAATTATGCAATCAGAGTTGGGTACTCTATTAACTATTCACAAAATGTTTAAGTTAAATAACACAACAAAATCGAAGGGGAAATGAAAGTGAGAACATGGAGTCAATATTCGATCTTGGGTTTGTTGGGCACATTGCTTCTGGCTGGTTGTGACAAAAGTAAATACATTGTTCTTGACCCAAAAGGACCAGTCGGCCAAACAGAGTTAGACTTGATTGTAATCTCTGTCATTTTATGTGCAATTGTAATCATTCCAGTCATGGTAATCTTTGTTTACATCATTATTCGTTATAAAGATAGGCCTGGAAACACTGCACCCTATCAACCTGAATGGGCCGACAGCAAAGTGTTGGAAATCGTATGGTGGGGAATTCCTGTTGTGATTGTGGCTATTCTTGGGATTTACACAGCTAAAACAGCCATTAAAGTATCGAAACCCCCGGTTACAGATGTGAAACCGATTGTTGTCCAAGTCACATCATTGGATTGGAAATGGCTGTTCACCTACCCCGATAAAAAGGTTGCGACTGTCAATTATGCTGTCATTCCTGCAGGGGTTCCAGTTCAATTTGTTTTAACCTCCGATGCGCCGATGAATTCATTCTGGGTACCGCAGCTTGGAGGACAAGAATATACGATGCCTGGCATGTCAATGGGATTGTGGCTTCAGGCGAACAAAATAGGGGAATATTTCGGAAGCGGGGCCAATTTTACCGGAACAGGATTTGCCCATATGCAATTTAGGGTCAAAGCTGTAAGTCAAGCGGATTTCAATACTTGGGCAGCCGGTTTGAAAAAAAATTCTCCTGTTCTTACAAACGCCGGGTATCAGGAATTGTCCCAACCAGGCAATGTGAAAGAATTAAGTTATTCTTCCTATCCGAACAAATTATACGAAAACATCGTGAACAAAAATGGCGGAACCCTTCATCATCATATGCACAATTATGGTGAAGACACGATCATGCCAAAGAAATAGTAAACAGGAGGAAAGATTTCCATGAATACATCGCATTTTTTTGTGACCGGCGATCCGATGATTTACGGTGCGGATGTCTCCATCATTTTGGCTATCGTAGCGATTATCTTCTCGCTTACCTATTTTAAAAAATGGGGCTGGCTTTGGAGAGAATGGATCACAACGGTTGACCATAAAAAAATCGGGATTATGTATCTTTTATCTGCGCTGCTTATGCTCTTCCGCGGCGGCGTGGATGCTATTTTAATGCGGATTCAGCTGGCAGTGCCGGATAGTAAATTTTTAGCCTCTGATCACTATAATGAAATATTCACAACACATGGGACAATCATGATTTTATTTATGGCCATGCCTTTTATGTTTGCCTTATTTAATATCGTCGTTCCATTGCAAATTGGTGCCCGCGACGTCGCTTATCCCTTTTTAAATGCTGTCAGCTTTTGGCTATTCTTTATTGGCGCCATGCTCTTTAATATCTCGTTTGTGATTGGCGGTTCGGCAAGTTCAGGATGGTTATCGTATCCGCCTTTATCGGAAACCATGTTCAGTCCGGGTCCCGGGCAAAACTTCTGGATTTGGGGAATTCAAATTTCCGGTATCGGAAGTCTGGCCACAGGGATTAATTTTGTCGTCACTATTTTAAAAATGCGGGCTCCCACGATGCGGTTAAGGGATATGCCTTTATTTACATGGTCCGTGTTAGCATCCTCGATTGCCATTTTAGGTGTTTTCCCGATTCTTACTGTCACATTAGCCATGTTAACGATCGACCGTTTACTTGGAGGGCACTTCTTTACGATGACGGCCGGCGGTAACCCGATGATGTATGTCAACTTGATTTGGATGTGGGGCCACCCTGAAGTGTATATCGTTGTCCTGCCTGCTTTCGGGGTATACTCGGAGATTGTTGCCACATTCTCTAAAAAACGAACCTTTGGCTACAGCTCCATGGTTTATTCCATGATTGCGATAGCCATCGTTTCTTATTACACATGGGTTCATCACTTCTTTACGATGGGCGCGGGTGTAGACGTTAATATCGTCTTTGCCATTTGTACGATGATTATCGCGATTCCAACAGGGGTGAAAATATTCAACTGGCTGTTTACTATGTACCGCGGCCGTGTCCAGTTTTCACAGCCGATGCTTTGGATGTTTGCGTTTGTACCCTGTTTTCTTGTCGGCGGTGCAACGGGGGTAATGTTGGCAGCTGCACCTGCAGACTATCAATATCACAATAGTTACTTTTTAATTGCCCACTTCCACCAAGTGTTAATCGGCGGTGTTGTGTTCGGCTACCTGGCAGGTATGTACTATTGGTTCCCGAAAATATTTGGCTTTGAATTAAATGAAACGCTGGGAAAATGGGGTTTCTGGTTGTGGCAAATCGGTTTCTATGTATGTTTCATGCCGCAATATGCTCTTGGCTTTATGGGCATGACACGAAGGATTTACACGTATAATCAGGCTGCCGGTTGGGATATGGGCTGGGCCCCGCTCAACTTCATCTCTTCGATTGGCGCATTCCTGATGGGAATTGCATTCGTTATTCAAGTGTGGCAAATACTTTACAGCGTTAAATATGGTAAACGTGATGTAACCGGAGATGCCTGGGACGGCCGGACATTGGAATGGTCGATTCCGTCACCGGCTCCTGCTTACAACTTTGCCATCATCCCTGAAGTAAAGGGAGTAGACGCCTGGTGGTACAAAAAAGAGGAAATGCGGCAAGAAGGATACAAAGAAGAAAAACCAAAATATGAGCCAATTCATATGCCGAAAAATTCCGGTATTCCTTTTATCATGTCGTGCTTCTTCTTTATTGCCGGATTTGGCTTTACGTTCGAATGGATGTGGATGGGCGTCATCGGATTAATCGGTGTCGCATCCACTTTATATGCACGTTCATTCCAATATGATACGGATTTTTACATTCCAGTGGAAGAGATTGAACAAACGGAAAAAGCGTTAAGGAGTCATAACCATTCCGTCGGTGTTCCAACTGGAGAAACTTTTGGGAGGTAGTTATATGTCACAGAGCTTGACTGCTCATATGTCAGGCCATGGTACCGACCATGGCCATGCAGACCAGGAGGAATTAAAGGTTTTAGGATTTTGGATTTTTCTTGTAACCGATTGTCTCTTATTCGCGACATTTTTCGCTGCTTACGCTGTTTTACATACCCATACAAATGGCGGATTTACAGCAAAGGATTTCGATATTCCCGGCTTTATTTACGAAACTTTCATCTTGTTAGTCAGTTCCTTTACAAGCGGTATTGCGGTCTTAGCCATGCATAAAGGTAAGAAAATGGCGTTAATTGGCTGGCTGATTGTAACCGCAGTATTAGGGGCAACGTTCGTGGCCCTTGAAATCAATGAATTTGTCACCATGGCTGCTGAAGGAGCCACCCTTACCAAAAGTGCGTTTCTTACATCCTTCTTCTCCCTTGTGGGAACCCATGGTGTTCACGTTTCGTTTGGGATTCTATGGATGATTGGGCTGCTGTTTCAGATTGCCAAAAGAGGGATTACACCCGTTACGACACGGAAAATTTCAATCATTAGTTTGTATTGGCATTTTTTGGATGCTGTTTGGATTTTCATCTTTACCGTTGTTTATTTAATGGGGGTGATGTAATTGTCCGCTCATGAACACGCTGAACATACCGGATCAATGAAAGCGTACGTTATCGGTTTTCTTTTATCGATTATTTTGACGATCATCCCGCTTTTTCTCGTATTAAACCATTTGATGGGGAAAACAGCGCTTATGACCAGTATTTTGATTGCAGCTGTTTTGCAATTTGTCATCCAGCTTTTCTTCTTCATGCATATTCGTGATGGTGAAGCACCAAGATACAATGCAGCCGCACTCATTTTAGGGATTATTTTCGTTTTGACCATTGTAATTGGATCTATGTGGGTGATGTCATTTAATTATGTTGTTCAATAATGGCAGGATAGGAGTGAAAAGATGGATAGTTACGGGCTTTATATCATATGTGGTTTGTTTGCTGTGACACTTATTTTCATTACCGTTATGTTTACGAAATCAATGAAAGAATAACCTGCATGAAAAAAATGACTATCTTCCGGGATAGTCATTTTTTGTGGATTATGAAAGTTTTCGACTTCGAGAACTGTCTAGCGCAATAAGCCAAGCCCTTGCACTTTTATAGGAATGTGTATTATTCATTCATCAACCGATAAAACATAAAGGAGGAGATGCCTAATGCTGCAGCAAATAATCCGACATAGGTAACGGTATAATAATAATACGGATCCATTTTTACCACCTTTCTACTCTGCGATAGTTGAAGAAACCAGCTTCCAATGGCTGTTATCGGTAAGTAAAGGAGAGGTGTCCTTCAGGTATTATTTTTAGGTTTGTACGAACGATCTCTGCTTTGGGTCGAGCCAAAAATGGCCCCCATAATAAAAGTGAATCCCGCACCAACAAAAAAGCCTAGTGCGATGTTAAAGTGAAAATTTTCATCCATTGTCCATGGAACACCATCGACTGTCCATGGATGTCCAGTGAGAAATTCATAAAGCAAAAACAGAATTCCGATGGCTACTTCTACGATTGTCAATTTAAGGGTTAATCTTCGCATATAATTGCCTCCATTACAAATTAAGATTATTGTGTTGAAATGATGGAAACACCCAAAATGGGAGCAATTGTTTTGAGGTTTTTCCGATTTTCCTTAATGAGATTTGGAATTTTGGATTGATCCTTGTTAGAAATGGCCTCGGTTAGCTCATCAAATTTTCTGTCCACATTGTCTGCATAGGTTTTGCCTTTTTTTACTGTTAATGGAGGCAAAATGGCGTCGTGAAATTCATCGTAAAGGTTTCGTGAAAGAGTTGTGGCGTTATCATAATCTCCTTTTGCGACATACTTCTCAATAGCAGAGAATCCATATAGCAAGTCTGAAAAGGGCGCAGTTAAGGAGCGTTGGGAATAACTAATTTTTTGTGTTTGAATCTCGTTCATACTTCTGTTTTGTGAATCTCCACAACCTGCAAGACCTATTGCTGTTAGTGTTCCCATCATCACCATAAATATTTCTTTTCGCATTCTTTAACCCCTTTTTTAAAAGTCCTGTTTAATAATATTCCCATTAAATAATTTTTTTAATATACCGAAGGAGAGTTGCACAAACTTTATGGAAAGAGGCGGTCAAAGAAAAGTGTTTGGATTAAAACAAAGCCGAGTTAATTAACGGAACAAGAAGATGTGCTTTAATTTTTGTAGATAGGATTTTTTAAAACGGGGAATGAACACGAAGAAAGGCGTATTGTCTAGCTTAGATCAGAGCCTAAAACTAAAGCTGTTTTAAGAATGAAATAAAAAAACATGGCGATGTTTACAAAAGACATAGCCATGCTTTTTAACAAATATTTGGCATTTACCTATCACTTACTCCTTACCCAGTCGAAAAAGTCTAGATAACTGCTTAGCCAGAAATTGCGGTGTATAAGGCATATCGTTACGCAACCAAGCTACAATTGTACCTATTAAAGCTGATGAACCGTACCAAATAGCAATATCTCTTGGAATGTCCTTACTAGTTTCCAATTTGTTGTTAGCCGTTTTCTCAGTTATTGCTTTCGTGAGAATAGTTAACAAGCGCTCTGTAAAGATGGGGGATCGTCTGGAATTAAGAACTACTTTATAAAATTTGTCATTCTTTGCAATATACTCAAGCAAGGTTTCTAGCTTGACAAAGTCGATGTTTTTATCAGAATTTTGGTCACCTCTTGTACTCCCCATTATCGCTTCAATATCCTCAGCCATTTCCTGTGCCATCTTCCCTAGCATGTCCGGAATATCTTTATAATGAAGGTAAAACGTCACACGGTTAATGGTTGCGCGTTCAGCAATCCGATTAACCGTTATTTTATTGATATCGACCTCTTGTAGTAAATCTATTAATGCTTCCTTAATTAACTGACGTGTGCGAAGGATACGAGGATCTCTTCGTGGTTTTTCCTGGTCTGTCATCTCTATTCACCTTTCATACTGGATGGAAATTTACAATAATTTAAGTTCTGTCTATTATTTGCGCCTTACACAACAAAAATGAAATAAATGATAACTAATTTACACATCGTAATAAATTGTCTGTTGTCAGATCAACCATCTCATTATAAAGTAATTTATACAATGTTAATTATTAAACACATTGTAAATAAAGTCTACAGTGATTTTAGAAAGGATAGGGGAATATTGAACAGTCATCCAAAAAGCGTCACAACTTCGTTAAAAAAAGGACCTATTATGTTCATAATGATCTTAGGGGCTTTTCTTGCAACTTTAAACCAAACACTCATGAGCGTGGCTACTCCTGAGTTAATGGTTGAATTCAAAATAACAGCAGCAACTGCCCAGTGGTTAACTACGGGTTACATGCTTATAAATGGTGTCTTGATTCCCATTACCGCCTACTTAATGCAGCGGTTTTCCACACGTCAACTCTTTCAAGCTTCCATGTTCGTATTTTTAGCAGGAACCATTGTTTCAGCATTAGCATCTGGATTTCCTTTACTATTGACCGGACGCATGATACAGGCGGCTGGAGCAGGAATCATTATGCCGTTGCTAACCAACGTCATTCTTACCATCTTTCCTCCTGAAAAAAGAGGAGCTGCCATGGGTATGGTCGGGCTTGCCATCATATTTGCACCAGCCATTGGACCTACTATTGCTGGCTATATTATTGAACACTACAAATGGGAAACCATGTTTTACGGTATGATTCCATTTGCTGTCATAGTCATTGGTCTGGGATTCATTTATCTCCGAAATTTATCTGAGCCAATCAAGACAAAACTTGATATCCTAAGTGTCGTACTCTCCACCATTGGTTTTGGTGCCTTGCTATATGGTTTCAGCCGAGCTGGGAGCCTTGGATGGTCAGACATGGAGGTACTTAGTACAATAGTGGTGGGTATCATTGCCCTTGGACTCTTTTCATGGAAACAGTTGAAATCGCAGAATCCACTTCTTGACTTACGTTCGTTTAAGTACAATATGTTTTCCTTAACAACAATTATTAATATTGCGGTTACTATGGTTATGTATGCAGATATGATGCTACTTCCACTTTACCTTCAGAACGTCCGCGGTTATACAGCAATTGAGTCGGGTCTGCTTCTACTTCCAGGAGCGCTAATCATGGGATTCCTTATGCCGGTTACAGGTAAGCTGTTCGATCGCTTTGGTGCAAAATGGCTAACTGTTATTGGAATGATTATTACCATTGCCACAACAATGGGCTTTACCAACTTGACGGACACGACAAGTTATCTGTATTTGGTTCTTATGTCAACGGGGCGTCGAATTGGAATGGCCTTGATGATGATGCCGTTACAGACCGCCGGTTTGAACCAACTGCCCCAGCAATTAAATGCTCACGGAACAGCCATAAGCAATACCGTTCGACAAGTGGCAGGAGCTGTCGGGACTTCGCTTCTCGTTACTGTTATGTCTGACCGGACAAAAACACATCTGCAGGATATGATTCCTTCAGCAGCATCTAAGGGCCTAAATCAAGCACAGGTTATTAATGAAGCCACCATACAGGGTATTAATGATGCATACCTCGTTATTATTGGGATTGGCGTCGTCGGATTACTTCTATCCTTATTTATTAAAAAGGTAAAACAAGCATCCGATTTAGAATTTAAAGAAAGTTTGGAAAAGGCTGCAACAAAAACGTTAAGTACAAACTAATGTTAATTTTGTTTGCATGTGTTGCATTGGTTGTAAAGAATGTAAAAGACAGTATCTAATCCTAACATATTGTGGATTTGATACTGTCTTTTTGATTAACTTGTTCTCGGTGTTCAATCAATAGCTGAAAATCTCCAGGTCATACATATTGATTCGATTCCATGAGTGTTCTTTAAAAATTCAAAGGTTTTTTCCCTATTTTGGACCGTGGTAATCATGTACATTTTAGTAGTTGAACCTAGCTCGTTATTATGCATTTTCTTTTTTGTATGCTAATGGAGTCATATTCATGGAATTTCTGAATTTATCAATAAAATAGCTTGTACTATTAAAACCAACTTGATAAGCAACTTCAGTAATATTAGAATCACCTTGCTGCAGTAGAAATAAGCTCTTTTGAATACGATAATCTATAACATAATTTAATGGTGTACATTTTAAAAACCTCCTGAAATAACGACAGCATTCTGAACGGCTCAGCTGACCAGCCCTGGCAATATCCTCTAATAAAACTTTTTCTGCATAATGCTCATGGATCCAACTTAACATTTGCTTCATTCTTTGACTCTTTACTATTTCTGTCTGAACATATTCCAGCTTAAAACCATTATCGATTAAGTTTTTCCAAATTAATGATAGTTTCATCGTTATATCGATTTCATAGTATTGTTGCTTTTGTTCAATACAGTGATAAATTTCTAAAATGGCATCTAAAATGCTTTTCCCCCAAAGCTCATTTGCATTTACATACAAGTAAGGTAAATTGGTCGCTTGAACATAGGGTTTTACATATGTGGTATAGAGTTCTTGTGATAATACAAAATAAGGAGAAACATTTAAGCAAATATAGACACAACCCGACAGCTCTTTATCCTGTGCCAGGTGCAGGCATCCACTATTAATAAAAAGTCCATCACCTTCTCGAACCACTATACAATCTTCATTTACTTGGAAAACCGCTTCCCCTTTTACAATCAACACAAATTGAATTTCGTCATGCCAATGAAGTGGAATATAGCCATGTATATTTTGATTAATGGTGGTTTTATAACATGCAATTGGCATAACGACTGTATGGTGTTTGGTTAGTTCTTTTAAACTTCCATCAATCATGAAGTTTTTCATTTGCATAGCTATCACCTCAATATTGTTATATTTTTGTATTCAATAATAGTATTTTTGAAACTAATATTCAATTATTATAACATTATAGTTTTATTTTAAAGGTGAGATATACCAACAATCAGCTGTTTTACTTTATGGTTTAACAAAATTTGTTAACCTAGTTGTTTCCAATCAACTATGCCTTTTGAAAAGGAGAAATGAACATGACAGTTACTAATTTAAACCTAACAATCAACTCTGAACGTCTACTTAACCGTATTCATGAACTTGGCCGAACGGGCTTGGACAATGACAACAAAAGAACGAGATTAGCTGCTTCAGATGCAGACAAAGCGGGGCGTGATCTCGTAGTCACTTGGATGAAGGAAATAGGATTGGAAGTTGAAATCGACAGAATCGGTAATATCTTTGGGATTTGGTATGGTACTGAAAATAGAAATGAAGCACCAATTATGCTGGGGTCGCACATTGACACAGTGATTAATGCCGGTATGTACGACGGATGCTATGGGGTTCTTTCTGGGCTTGAAGTAATAACCACTTTACAGGTGACAGGTTTTGTTCCTAATCGTCCTATTGCCGTCGCAGCATTTACCAATGAGGAGGGAGTGCGCTATCAGCCTGACATGATGGGATCTCTTGTGTACGCTGGCGGGCTCTCGGTTGAGGATGCGCTTAAATCGGTTGGTACGGATGGTACTTTATTAGGCATAGAGCTTGAACGTATTGGATATGCCGGTACAAAGGAGCCGGGCTTTTTGAAGCCACACGCTTACATTGAGCTTCATGTCGAACAAGGTCCTATTCTAGAAAAAGTGGGTATTCCAATTGGTGCGGTTGAAAATCTTCAAGGTATTTCTTGGCAGCGTATTACAATTGAGGGTGTTGCTAATCACGCTGGTACTACACCAACTGATATGCGGCGTGATGCAGGACTGGCAGCGGCTCGGGTAATTACCTATTTACGTGATCGTGCGATAGCTTCTAATGGGCAAACTTTTGCAACAGTTGGAACGATTAATTTTAAGCCAAATGCTGTTAATGTCATTCCATCATTGGCAACGTTCACTGTTGATTTGCGAAATCCAAACGAGCAGAGATTGAAAGTGGAAGAGGAGGCACTTGCAAACTACCTCGAAGAATTGGCAGTAACCGAAGAAGTAACCATTACATCGGAACAACTAGTACGTTTCCCTCCAGTCACTTTTGACCAAACAATCGTAAAACTGGTAGAGCAAGCTGCAGGAGAGCGCGGACTCCAATCAAGACGAATGACATCTGGAGCGGGACATGATGCTCAAATGATGGCTCGCGTTTGCCCTACAGCTATGATTTTCGTCCCAAGTATTGACGGTATTAGTCATAATCCTAAAGAGTATACAAAAGATCCCGACTTGATAGCTGGAGCGAATGTATTGCTTGATGTCGTTTGCGAACTTGCAGGCAATCAGTAAAAAAATCTGTTAAGACAAACTAAAAAGCATGGCTTGAAGATTTAAGGTGTCATTCAAATTTAATTAGGATACCTACAATAAAAAATTGTATTAAGGAGATAAAAATGGGGAGTTCAAAAGAAATTAAATTTATTGTAAATGAAAATGCAAGAAAAGCAGATATTGAGAAAGCATCTGTAGAATTCATTAATAGTGAAGTAATTAAGAAGGTAAGAAATTTTCATAAAAGCTTTCCAGAGTATAAAGTAACTCCACTTCACAGCTTAGAAGAGTTGTCTAAACAATTAGGAGTTAGCAATATTTGGGTAAAAGATGAATCTTATCGATTTGGACTTAATGCTTTTAAAGTATTAGGTGGTTCATTTGCTGTAGGAAAATATTTAGCCAAAAAATTAAACGTCGATATTTCAGAGCTTTCTTTTGAAAAACTAATAAGTAAAGGAATAAAAGAAAAACTTGAAGACATTACTTTTGTAACAGCAACTGATGGAAATCATGGAAGAGGAATTGCTTGGGCAGCAAATCAGCTAGGACAAAAATCAGTCGTATTTATGCCAAAAGGATCTTCAGAAATAAGATTAAATAATATAAGAAAGGAAGGAGCAGAAGCTTCTATAACAGATCTTAACTATGATGATACAGTTAGACTGGCAAGCCAGAAGGCTGAGGAAAACGGCTGGGTCTTGGTACAAGATACGGCTTGGGATGGATATGAAGAGATTCCAACTTGGATTATGCAGGGTTATGGAACGATCCCGGATGAAGCAGTGGAGCAGATTGCCGAAGCTGGTGATGAACGACCAACGCATGTGTTTTTACAAGCCGGAGTTGGCTCCTTTGCAGGCAGTATGCTCGGATATCTAGCCGGGAAATTCGGAGATGAACGTCCTATTACAGTTATTGTCGAACCGGATAAAGCGGCCTGTTTATACAAATCTATGAATATTGGTGATGGACAACCCCATTCTGTAACGGGCGCTTTGAATACGATTATGGCAGGTTTAGCATGTGGGGAACCAAGTACAACTTCTTGGGGGGTTTTAAAAGATTATGCTGAGGCTTTTGTTTCTTGTCCAGACTATGTGGCCGCGCGAGGTATGCGAATTCTTGCAAACCCATTGGGCAGTGACCCTCAAATTGTTTCAGGTGAATCTGGTGCAGTTGGTTTGGGATTAGTTAGTCTATTGGCTGAAAACAAAATGCTCAATGTTATGAAAGAAATGTTGAAACTGAATCAAGATTCGAAGATTCTTATTATCAGCACAGAAGGTGACACGGATCCGGAGAATTATAGAAAAGTAGTATGGGATGAGGCATATCCATCTGTATAATCCATTTAAATAAAAATATTTTATGAGAGGGTGAAAGAATATGACTAATGGAAATTTTGAAAAACAGCTTACTGAGTGGCGGCACTATCTTCATGCGTATCCTGAAAGTGCTTTTGAAGAAATAAATACTTCTGAATATATTGCTAAAGTCTTAACGGATATGGGATTAGAGGTTTATAGAAATATTGGTGGTACTGGGATTGTTGCAAATCTTACAATGGGGGATGGAAAAGGTATTATAGGTATTAGAACAGATATGGATGCTATTAACCTAACGGAAGAGGTTGAACATCCATATAAATCCCAGAATTTAGGTAAAATGCATGCGTGTGGTCATGATGGACATATGGCTACCATTTTGGGCGCAGCCAAGTTATTAACGGAACGCAAAGATTTTAACGGGACAGTTCGGTTTATTTTTCAACCTGCAGAAGAAATTGGCAAAGGCGCTTTTGCCATGATGCAGGATGGACTTTTTGAACGTTTTCCGGTAGATGAGATTTATGGAATTCACAATATGCCAGGTATGCCTGCGGGTTCCATTGCAACACGTGTGGGCGGAATAATGGCAAGTGAGGATAACTTTGTCATCCGTATTAAGGGACAAGGCTCACATGCTTCAAGCCCACATATGGGGAAAGACCCGATCGTTATTGCGTCTGAAATTATTATTGCTTTGCAAACCATTATCTCTCGTAATATGAACCCGAATGTTCCTGCTGTAATTTCATGTACTGAATTTATAACAGATGGGATTCGTAATGCGATACCTACGAATGTAGTGATTAAAGGGGATACTAGAAGTTATACCCCAGAGGTACAAAAGCTGCTAGAAGAACGAATGAGAACGATTTGTGAGGGAATTTGCAAAATAAATGGGGCAGAATGTCAATTTGAATATACCCATGAATCGCACCGACAGTTAACTGGGCAGAGTGTGTTGATTTTGCGGTAAAAGCAGCCCAAAATGTGGTTGGTGAAAATAATGTGGATGGAAATTGTCCAAAGTGGATGGCTTCAGAAGATTTTGGTACGTTTCTACAGAAGGTTCCAGGTTGTTTTGTATTTATAGGAAATGGTGATGATTCTGAAGGAGTAGGGAATGTTCCTCTTCATAACTCGTGCTATGACTTTAATGATAAGATATTAACCATTGGAGCGGAATATTTTGCAGAGTTAATTAAAGTCCGCTTACCAAAATAAATAGTTTAATATTTTTAAATGCTAAGTATGTCGTACGGTATTTAAGGTCTTGGAATTATTTTTCCGAGACCTAGCGGTATTAGTAGAAAAAACCTAAAGTTTATTTTGAACAGATGTTTCTTTGAAGCTAATCTGTTCTTTTTTATGTACATTATTTTTCAAAATCACAAGTTAGAAGACCATTTATGTACAATATTTTCTGTAAGCTGAAGAGCCTCAGAAACAAAATATTGGGGGTTGGGACTTGTTCTACATCTAAAATAGGATGTTAATACATTTTAAGGTCAAAAAGATTCGAATTTTTTTATAGATAATGTCTCTTACTTTTACTTCTTTGAGTGATAAAATGAATTGAATGATATTGAATCAAAACATAAAAGGTAAATCGGCAGAGAGGAGTTACTTATGCTACTAAATATTATTTTAATTTTTGCGCTTCAGTTGGTGTATGTCCCTATTTTGACACTTCGGACCATTTTTTTGGTGAAGAATATGAGTATAGCAGCTTCATCATTTGGAATACTGGAGGCACTAATTTATGTTTTCGGTCTTTCCTTAGTTTTTTCAGGTCACCAAAGCATTGCTGAAATGGTCGTTTATGCTGTAGGTTTTGGCGTAGGATTATATATTGGTTCACGGATTGAAAATAAGCTAGCCATTGGCTACACTTGTTTAGTTGTAAATCTAATGGAAATTAATGAAGAACTTATTACTCTATTAAGAAATAAAGGATTCGGGGTTACTGTCTTTGAGGGGATGGGACGCGATAGTAAAAGATATCAATTAGAAATACTAACAAAGCGAAATCGTGAAAATGAAGTGATGGATTTAATTGAAGAATACGAGCCGAAAGCGTTCATCATCTCTTATGAACCTCGAAGATTTAAAGGCGGTTACCTAATTAAAGCGATGAAAAAGCATTTGAAAAAGGCAACACTGTAAAACAGTGTAACTTATTATGAAAATAGTAAAAAGGATTGTGTGTGTAGTTGTAAAACTACATCACAATCCTTTTTTTATTTCAAGCAGTGTTAAATAAATTAGTAGAGATATTTTACACACTGTCCAATGAAGCATATCAAGACTTGATGTATCTTTAAATTGGTTGATATTTAAAAAAATTCTTAATTTTTCAATTTACATTTTTTGACGAAGAGGTGATCGTAATGATTTTAGAAAAAGCAGAGATTGAATCCGTTTTAATTAGCAATAGTATTACTCAAAAAATGTACATCAATGGCGAGTGGGTATTAAGTGAATCCAATCAAACAAGAGAAATTATTAATCCTGCAAATGGAGAGGTAATTGGAACCGTTACTGAAGGATCAGTAGAAAATGCAAAAATGGCAATTGAAGCAGCACGAAAGGCGTTTTATGGGAATGGATGGATGAATAGCAAAGCCAGACATCGTGCTGAACTTCTTCTTCAAATTTCAAATAAATTAGAAGAAAGAAAAGAAGAATTTGCTTATTTGGATACATTGAATAATGGAAAAACATTCCTGGGGCTTCGTCGTGTTAAATCTTGAAACTGCCGAAGGGTCGAACCCCTTTGGCAGTATTTTTTAATTTGGATTGGATATCCGCGATTATATTAATTTATCTGCGTTGTGTTTCCTAAAAACTACTCATCAACCAATTTCTTCTCACTTATTTTCAAATTGAATTTTTTTAACCGACGAATGATATAGGATTGGGATACACCGAGTTTTTTTGCTGTTTTCCAAGTGCTATTCGTTTCGTTATAGGTTTTAATTAATATACTTTTTTCAATCTGTTCTAAATAGATGGGTAAACTCATTTCTTCAACGTTTTGAAGGAGCATTTGTTGAGACTGCTGAAGGGGGAAGTCACTTGGTAAATCTTCTAGATCAATTTTGGGTCCAGCAGATGTAATCACTAGGCGTTCCATTAAATTTTCAAGTTCACGAATATTTCCTTCCCAACTGTAATTGTATAAGGCATCCATTAAGTTTTTGGTTAAAGTTTGCCCGCGGTTATACTTTTGGTTAAATTTACTTAAATAAAAATTCAACAGTGGAATAATATCTTCTTTTCTTTCACGTAAAGGGGGAATTTTCATAGGAAGGATGTTTAAACGATAAAATAAGTCCTTACGAAATGTTCCTTCCTTGACGCGTTCCATTAAATTTACATTGGTGGCTGCAATAATTCGTACATCCGCTTGTTGTACCTGGTTATCCCCAATCATCCGATAGGTCTTGTTTTGTAAAAATTGCAGAAGCTTTGATTGTAGATGAAGAGGGAATTCTCCGATCTCATCTAAAAATAAAGTCCCCTGATCAGCCGCTGCAATTAAACCGAGTTTTCCATTCGCATTGGCCCCTGTAAATGCCCCCTTTTTGTACCCAAATAATTCTGATTCAATGAGCGATTCTGGAATGGCACCGCAGTCTAAATGAATAAATGGTTTATGATTACGACTGCTCAACTGATGAATTCGGTGGGCAAAGGCTGTTTTTCCAACACCTGTTTCTCCAGTTAATAGAATCGTTGTCTCGACATCCGCAATTTTTTGAGACCATACAGAAACGGATTGTGCAGCTTTACTTTTTCCAACATAGAATTCTTCTTCCTGCTGATTTTGTTGCAAAATTAGCTCGCGAATTTGCTGTTTATATAGTTGTAAAATAGACTCAATTTTTTCTAATTCACTTGATTGATTGATCGCTTGGGATAATTGTCTTGCATGCGTTACAATATATTGAATATCCCCGTTCTCGTCTGGAATATAGTCACCAGAAACAAGCAAGCGACCATGATTTTGAGTGATCTGGGCGGTGCTTATAAAGCGTTTTTGTTCGATAACAAGCCTAGAGATAGAAGGTGAAAAAACCCCCTGTTTTTCCATTTCAAAAACGTTATTGCCAATTAATTTAGCAATTGAAAAAGTTTCTGCAGCCGCTTGATTCACCCACAATACTTTCCCATTTTTATCGTTAATCCAAATAGGATCTTTCAATGTATTAAAAATCTTTATAAGTAATTCACCATCAAATTGTTGTAAGACTTCTGCTGTCAAAGTGTTCCCCCCATTCATCATTCATTTCCACATGCAAGAAAAGTATTAAAACTTCTAATTGATTCGAAATCGACTCATGTTAGACCCCTGTGTAAGAAACTATAGCACATAATAAGGTGTAGTTATACATTTTTCGACATAAATTGAATCTAATTAGAATCATGAAGTTAAATCCGAATTATAAATTCAATGTTGAGTTATTCGAAAGTACTGACTTATCAGTGTTTTGAAATTGGCATGCTTCTTGCATATTTATAAATCGTACTTAAATATAGGGATAGAAGGGGGAGAGCATCATGGATCATTTACTAAGTAAAACAGTTAAAAACATTAAAATTTCTGCCATTCGTGAAATCGGAAACAAAGTGGCAAATGATCCTTCGATTATTAACTTTACAATTGGACAACCGGATTTTGTAACACCGGATTCCATTTTAGAAGCGGGAAAACGTGCAATTGAAGCATGGAAAACTGGTTATACACATAACTCAGGTGTGCCTGAACTTAGACAAGCTGCTTCTGACTTTGTAAAAAGACGTTATCAACTAAATTATCGCCCAGAAGATGAAATTCTAATTACAATGGGAGCCAGTGAAGCGTTGGATATTGCCTTTCGCACAATATTAGAGCCTGGCGATGAAGTCATTTTACCAGCACCAATTTATCCAGGTTATGAACCACTTATTCGTATGTGCTTCGCAAAACCTGTGTTTGTGGATACTCGAAATAATAATTATAAAATCTCTGCAAAATTAATTGAAGAAAATATCACAGAAAAAACAAAATGTGTTGTTTTACCCTATCCATCAAACCCAACGGGTGCTATTTTAAACGCTCAAGAATTAGAAGAAATTACAAACCTATTAAAAGATAAAGATCTTTTTATTATTTCAGACGAGATATATAGTGAACTCACATATGGATTGAAACATATTTCCATCGCTTCATTCCCAGAAATGAAAGAGAAATGCATTGTCATCAATGGTTTATCAAAGTCCCATGCAATGACAGGTTGGAGAATTGGTTACACATTAGCCCCTGCTTATATCACAGATGAAATGTTTAAAGTTCATGCCTATAACTGTGTATGTGCAAGTTCGGTCAGTCAATACGCTGCCATCGAGGCATTACATCACGATCTACCAGAAGTCGAAGAAATGCGTCAAGCATACGAAAAACGGCGTAACTATGTTTATCAACGTATTACGGACATGGGCTTAGAAACCATTAAACCAGATGGTGCGTTTTATTTATTTGTTTCAATCGAAAAAACAGGTTTAAGTTCGAATGAATTTATCCATCAACTTGTAGATGAAGCGAAAGTGGCCGTCATTCCGGGATATGGTTTTTCTGAATATGGCGAAGGTTACATCCGTATTTCGTATGCATGTTCAATGGAGATGCTAGAAGAGGGAATGAACCGTATGAAACGGTTTGTACAAACTTTATTAAAAGTAGAGGAGGCTATTTAATTTGAAACCATACTATTTTCTGGCGTTTATTCCAGTTGTGGCTTTCCTTATAGGTGTGCCCCTAGTAAATCAAATTGAACTTTATGTCTTAGGACTGCCTTTCACAATGTTTTGGATCGTATTGTGGGTTATTTTAAGTTCTTTAACTATATTTATTTTGTATCGTTTTGATCCACAGGATGAGGAGGAGGTGTCAGAATGAATATTTCAATCATAATAATGATAGCCGTTGTGATTTTTTGCATGTATACGGCAATACAGGCAGGTAAAGGAAAAAATGGCAAATTGGAAGAGTGGGCATTGGGCGGTCGAGGCATGGGTGCAATCATTACTTTCTTCTTATTAGCAGGGGAGTTTTTTACCGCCTTCACTCTAACTGGTTTAGTAGGACTAGCCTATAATAGTGGGATTGCGACTCTTTATATCATGTCATATATCTCGATTGCTTGTATTATTGGGTATTTTCTATTACCAAAAATTCGACATTATAGTAAAAAACATAATCTTATTTCACAGGGTGACTTTTATGAGAAGAAATATAATAGTCCGTTTTTAGGGAAGCTGATTACAATCGTTGGAGCCATTGCAATTATTCCAACAATTGTAATGGCATTAAAAGGGATGGGGCTGATTGTGTCTGTTGCATCCTACGGGGCGATATCTTCTACTGCAGCCATTTGGTTTGGAAGTATTATTGTCTTAATTTATACATTAATATCGGGACTTCATGGTTCTTCGCGTGTAGCCTTAATTAAGGATATTCTTATGTTTGGTGTGCTTCTATTTTTAGGTCTATACTTCCCATTTCATTATTATGATGGAGTTGGATTAATGGTTGAAAAAGTTGCTGAGGTTAAGCCTCAGGTATTACTTTTTCCTAATCAAGGTCTAAGTCTTGTATGGTATGTCTCCACTGTCACATTAATGTGTTTAGGGTTATATTTGTGGCCAAATTCATTTTTATCGACTTATGCAGCGAAAAATGACAAAGCCCTTCGTAAAAATACAATTTTAATGCCGTTATATTCATTGATGCAGCTGTTTGCATGTCTTGTCGGATTAACGGCGATCTTAGCAATTCCGACTCTAACAGGAGCCGAAAGTGATTTAGCTTTAATAAAACTAGTATTTGAAACATTTGATCCATGGTTTGTAGGATTCATTGGAGCAGCGGGATTACTGGCATCTTTAGTACCGTGTTCTGTCGCGTTGATTACCATTGGCTCTATGATCACTTCTAATATTTATATGCCATTGAAACCAGATACTTCCGTTCGTAAGCAAATGAATATTGCACGTCTATTTGCAATCATTGCAGCGATTATTAGCTTATATGGATCATTAAATTCACACGGTGCCATCGTGTTCCTGCAATTAATTAGCTATAACTTTATTATGCAGCTATTCCCAGCTCTTATTTTTAGTTTACAGAAGAAAAACTTTGTTACGAAGCAAGGTGCAATCAGCGGTATTGTCATGGGTGTATCATTAGCACTATACTCCGCAGCTACAGGTACAACCGTGGCAACATTATTCCCGAGCCTACCTTCATTTATTTTAGATATTAATAATGGTTTATATATGTTAATCATTAACGCAATCGTAACAGTGGTTGTCAGTCTTGCAACACAAAAGTCATCAGCGGAAATCAACAGATTAGAAAGTGAGATTGTATAAAATGAAACATCAAAATTATGAATTGGCAAAAAAACTGAGGCACGAATTGCATCAACATCCTGAACTTTCCAACGAAGAAGTTTGGACAAAACAGCATTTAATGGAGTTTTTGAAAGCGAATACAGAACTTGAACTTGTCGATAAAGGGAATTGGTTCTATTGCATTTATCGTGCAGGAACAGATCAGCCGAATATTGCTTTCCGTGCAGAATTTGATGCACTTCCAATGGATGAATTCATCGAACTGCCGTGGGCTTCCGAGTTCCCTGGAAAAGCACACAAATGTGGTCATGATGGCCACGCAGCAACACTGGCAGGATTTGCGCTTGAAATCGATCAAGTGGGTGCAGATAGGAATATCTTTTTCCTCTTCCAGCCTGCTGAAGAAACGGGGGATGGTGCTATTCAATGTGTTGATTTTATTCAAGAACACAATATTGATGAAATTTACGCCTACCATAATATGAGTGGATTCCCTTACAAGTCTATAGGGATTATAGATGGAACGATTATGTGTGCATCTAAAGGGATGACGATCCATCTGGAAGGTGCTCCTACCCATGCCAGTCAGCCAGAAAAGGGGATCAATCCATCCTTCGCAATCGGTAATATTATCGGAGCGATTCCTGAATTCACTTCACCGGAAAAAAATAAAGGTCTTATCCTGTGCACCGTTGTACAAATCGATGTGGGTGAAAAAGCTTTTGGTATTGCTGCCTCAAAAGGAGACCTTCGTATGACCATACGTGCTCTATACGAAGAAGAATTGGATCGACTACAAGAAAACCTTGAAAACTTTGCAAAAGACCAAGCAGAAGAATTCGGGTTAAAAGTAAGTTTCCAATATAATGATGAGTTCCCGGAAACATTCAATCATAAAGAAAGTGCAGATAAAATTCGTATGGTTGCAAAAGCCAAGGGAATGGAAGTAATTGAAGTGGAAGAAGCATTCCGTGCTTCTGAAGACTTTGGACACTTTACAAAGTTAACAAAGGGTGCATTTTGCTTTATTGGAAATGGGGAAAATTATCCACATATTCATACACGGGAGTATGATTTCCGTGATGAACTCATTGAAACAGGAGTGGAACTGTTCAAAGGACTTGTGGAGCTATAAAAGACATTTGAAGTAATTTCACGCATAAAAAAGGCTCTCAACCGAAATGAACGAGAGCCTTTCAAATATTGAAAATGAACGCTTTGCGAACTTTGGGTGTTTGTTCCTACTTAACTTTTCACACACTCCAGTTTCGGATCAAAAGTATCAAAAAACGGGATAAGCAGCTCCATATGTTCTGGTCCTAATTTATCTGTAGAATGGAGCAGCCAGTCGAAGATAATGCCCCTGGTATAAATGAGAATCATATGGGCGATAAATCCGGCATCCATATCCCGGCGGAGTTCATTTTGCTCCTGTCCTTTTTGAATGATCCCTTTAAAATGGTTAAACATTCGCCGTTCCTGCGAAATCATGTAGGAAGGCTGTTCGTCATTGATTTGCAGGGTATAGATGGTCTTTGTCCATTCTCTGCGGCTTTCATTTACATAATTGTACATTTCCCAGCATAGGGCAATCAATTCTTCTTTATTAGATTGATAGGTTTGTGATGATACTCTGGTGATTACTTCCTCATCAAGATCAAACCAGGAACTAAGGATAATTTCTCCTTTATTTTTAAAATGATTATAAAAAGCCCCTTTGGTGACCCCGGCTTTTTTACAAATATCATCAATTGTTGTATTATGGTAGCCTTTCTTGAGAAAGAGCTCCAAACTGATCTGGTTCAGTTTATTGCGCGTTTTTTTCGCTTCTTCCCTGCTTTTTCGAGCCATTTTGACATCGCTCCTTTACTAGAAATACAATTTTTCCCTAAAAAGGTAATCCAGAAGTAAATCATAACACAGAATGAAATCTAACAAAATTAGAAGAAAATCAATAATATTATTTATTTTTTTAATTATTGAAAAATTCAAAAACCTATAGTAAGATGAAAACATCAATTACATACTCCGGTATCTAAATGATAAAATATGTCTTTGGATTTATCAATCATAAAGGAGGGAAATAGGAAAAAAGTACTTTTGTATTTCTAAAGTAGAGTAAGAGATTTTAAAAGGAGGGTTCTTTTTATGATGAATAGGAAATCAAAGTCTTTATATCTTACTGTCATGATTGGTTTGATTATTGCTGTTATACTTTCCGGCTGTTCGGGTTCAAAAACCACTACCTCGGATTCTCAAGCATCCTCGAAAAAGCAGGAAAATCCAGGGAAGCCACAGTATGGCGGTGTATTAAAAATTTCCTCACCTATTGAACCCGCAAATATAGGGAATCCGCCTGAGCAGGTTGGAAGCGGTTTCTTACACATGATGGCTCCCGTTCTTGAAACACTTGGAAAATTTAATGAGAAGGGTGAAATGCAGCCGCTTTTAGCAGAAAAGTGGGAAACCAACCCGGAGGCAAAAACCATTACCTATTATTTAAAAAAAGGCATTAAATTCCACGACGGTACCGATTTTAACGCGAAGGCTGTGAAATGGAATATTGAATTATTCCAAAAAGCTAAACGCGGCGAAGTAGATGGGATTAAGTCGATTGACGTAGTAGATGATTCTACTGTTCGAGTGAACCTGACGGAATGGAACAGCAGTTTGAACAACGCACTTTGTTTCTGGATTCAAATGATTTCGCCGACTGCTTATGAAAAGAACGGAAAAGACTGGGCAGCTAGCCATCCCGTGGGCACTGGTGCATTCGCATTTGATAGCTGGCAACGCGGCGTCTCTATAAAATACAAGAAAAACGAGAATTACTGGCAAAAGGGTCTTCCATATCTTGACGGTGTTGAATACAAAATCATTCCAGATGCAATGACGGCCTCCGCTGCCTTCCAGAAAAGAGAAGTAGATGCATCATTCTATTTACCGGTTGATAGGGTCCTAGAATTAGAAAAGAACGATCAATATAAAGTCGTCACACTTACAACAGGCCTTGGCAACAGAGAAAACGGGCTGATCCCAAATAGCGGAAATCCAGATTCTCCATGGGCCAATCCAAAGGTCAGAGAAGCTTTAGCGCATGCGATTGATGCGAAAACCATTGTTGAAAAAGTCCTTAAAGGCGGCTATGAAGTAACAGACCAGTGGGGGCCGATGACAGGTTCTTCTTACAATAAAGATGTAAAAAAATTCGATTTTAATCCTGAAAAGGCGAAGAAATTGCTGGCTGAAGCAGGATATCCAAACGGCTTCAAAACGAAGCTTCTCTCTTGGCCAGGCCTTGAGCATGAATCACTTCCGCCTGTTTATCAGAGCTATTTAAAGGAAGTTGGAATTGATGCGGAAGTTGTAAACGTTGATACGGCTAGAATGTATGAACTAATTGGCACGAAGTGGGACGGGTTGATGTACTTTGACGTCATTACCTCCCCAGACCTCCCGCTTTACATGGAACGTTACTTAAGCAAAAAAGCCAAATTATACGTAAACATTGACCATCCGGAAAAAGTGGAAGCGCTCATTAAAAAGGGTAAAGCTGCAACCGATCCGGAAACAAAGCAGCAGGCAAACCTTGAATTACAGAAGGCTGTCTTCGAGGAAAACCATATGTTCTTCCCATTAGCGATTACGACGATGCCAATTGTTATGTATCCAAATATTCAAGGCAGCGGATTTAATGAAACATATGGCAATGTGTATTCTCCAGAAAAGACATGGCTTTCAAAATAATGAAAAAGCTTGGGGGGATGATGATTCATCTTCCCCTCTTATCTAACTGAAAAGGAGAGCTGTCATGATTGCGTTTATTTTCCGCAGGCTATTGCAGACCGTCATTGTTTTGTTTATGGTGACCCTTATCGTATTTTCCATTCTGCAGGTTTTGCCGGGAGATCCTGCACGGACTTTGCTGGGACCTGAAGCCTCACCGGAACAAGTAGAACAAATCCGCGAAGATTTAGGGCTGAACCGCTCGCTGCCAGTTCAATATATTACCTGGGTTGAACATGCCGTTCAAGGGGATCTGGGCAAGTCGATTGCCCTTAAAGAAGATGTCACGAAGATTATTGGAGAACACCTGCCAAAAACCATTTATATTAGTATTCTTTCGATGGTATTAGCCATCCTGATCGGGGTGCCGGCCGGGATTATTGCGGCCATTAGAAGGGGAGGAAAAATTGATTCCCTCATTTCCGTCGTCTCAAACTTTGGAATGGCGGTACCTGCCTTCTGGCTCGCTGTATTATGTATTTATTTCTTCAGCTTAAAACTGGGATGGTTTCCGGTGCAAGGATATACCTCTCCATTTGAAGATTTCTGGTTGAGTCTAAAGCAGGTCATTATGCCTGTTATCTGTCTTGCCTTTGCGGCGCTAGCTTCCTTTGCCCGCCAGACTAGGTCAGCGATGCTTGAAGTCATTATGCAAGATTTCACCAGAACAGCCCGTTCCAAAGGATTAAAAGAAAATGCAATTATTATTAGACATATACTGAAAAACGCCATTATTCCTGTTATCACCTTAATCGGACTGCAGGTGCGGAACGTCGTCGGAAGTACCATATTTGTTGAGCAAGTCTTCAATGTTCCGGGTATGGGCCGGCTTGTCGTTCAAAGTGTCTTTAATCAAGACTTTGTTGTCGTTCAGGGCTGCGTGCTCGTCATTGCCATTATCGTTGCCCTTACCAATCTATTGATTGATATTTCATATGGCTATGCAGACCCGCGGATACGGATTAAATAAGGAGGGAAATAGATGACAACTGAAATCATCGCTTCTGAAAAAGCCGTGGAACAGAAGGTGAAAAAGACAAGTAATGCAAAACGCTTCCTTCGTGTATTCCTTGCCCGAAAAACGGTTGTAGTGAGTTTGGTCATTATCTTCATTATGATGATTTGCGGCATATTTGCCCCGTTGCTTGCACCCTATGATCCATATAAACAAGACTATACACAGATCCTTGCAAACCCATCACCAGCACATCCATTGGGAACAGACCTGATTGGACGGGATGTCTTGAGCCGGATTATTTATGGCAGCCAGGCAGCACTGCTTGTGGGTATTGTATCCGTTGCCATTGCAAGTGTGATTGGGATCATCCTAGGATTATTTTCCGGCTATGTTGGCGGATTAATAGATGCCATTATTATGAGAGCAATGGACGCCCTTATGGCGATTCCTCCTATTATATTGGCAGTGGTTTTCGTGGCAGCCTTTGGAGGAGGTTTAAAGAACGTCATCATTACGTTAGGTCTGTCACTTGTACCGACTTACGCTCGGTTAATGCGGGGTCAGGTACTAGCGATTAGGGAATCAGATTATATTGTGGCGCAGGAGCTGATGGGTTCGACGAACATAAGAAATATGATCAAGCATGTACTGCCAAACTGTATTTCACCGCTGATTGTTTTGATCACCTTAAACTTTGGTGTAGCCATTTTGTCTGAAGCGGGACTTAGCTTTTTAGGACTTGGAATTGTACCACCGAAAGCTGCTTGGGGTTCGATGATTAATGACGGCTATAAATATTTATTATCCAATCCAATCCTTTCTTTTGCACCCGGAATGGCAGTCGTACTGGTAGTTGTGGCCTTTAATATTATTGGAGATGCATTAAGGGATGCCCTTGATCCACGCTTGAAAGGAAGCTTGTAAGAAACAATGGGAGGTGTACATAAATGAGCCATTTGCTCGAGGTTAAAAATTTACAAACACTATTTACGGTCGACCGTAATGTCGTAAAAGCAGTTGATGGCGTTTCCTATTACGTGGATGAGGGAGAAATCGTTGCAGTCGTCGGCGAGAGCGGCAGTGGGAAATCCGTGACACAGTATTCCGGGATCCAGCTGATCCCGACACCCCCTGGTAAAATTGTCGGTGGCGAAGTCTTATTTCATGGAAAGAATTTGCTTCAATTAAGCGGCGAGGAGCTGCGTCAGGTGCGTGGTGGGGATATCGGCGTAGTGTTCCAGGAACCGATGACATCACTTAATCCCGTATTAACGATTGGGTACCAAATTATCGAAACCATTATTCTTCATCTGAAGATGAATAAGAAGGATGCCCGCAAACATGCGATTGAACTTTTGAAAAGTGTGGGGATCCCTGATTCAGAAGCAAGAATTGACTATTATCCACACCAATTTAGCGGCGGCATGCGCCAGCGGGTGTGCATTGCGATGGCAATGGCCTGCAATCCGAAAATCCTCATTGCTGATGAAGCAACGACGGCGCTTGATGTAACCACACAGGCTCAAATCCTGGAAATGCTAAAAGATATTGTGAAAAATACAAAAACCTCTGTCGTAATGGTTACCCATAATTTAGGGATAGTAGCCCGCTATGCAGACCGTATTTATGTCATGTATGCAGGGGAAATCGTCGAATCAGGCACCACGAAGGAGATTTTTTCAAATCCAAAGCATCCCTATACGATTTCCCTATTGAACGCCATCCCAAGATTGGATGATCCAAAGGGCAGGCAGCTGATTCCGATTGACGGGATTCCTCCATCTCTTATAAACAAACAGGACATTTGTGCCTTTTTGCCAAGATGTCCGCATCGGACGGCGGCCTGTTCAAAGAAACCAGCACCAAGGCTTCAATCTCATGGCGGAAACCATTATGCAGCCTGTTATGAAGATGTGACGAATGAAACAATGGGAAAACTGGCATCAGGCAGTTCCGCTTTGATGGATGCTCCAGTTGAACATAAAGAATTGAACGAAACCTTATTAGAGGTAAAAAATTTAAAAATGTATTTTCCTGTCATGAAAGGTGTCTTAAAGCGGAAAGTGGCAGATGTGAAGGCAGTGGACGATGTCAGCTTTTCGATTAAAAAAGGGGAAACCCTTGGATTGGTTGGGGAAAGCGGCTGTGGGAAGACCACGATTATTCGTAGTATTTTACGGATGTATGAACCGACTTCAGGTGAAGTGATTTTTGACGGACAAAACATTGCCAATATGCCAAAGAGCAAACTGCGTCCAATTCGCCGAAACATCTCCCTAGTGTTCCAGGATCCGTTTAGTTCACTCGATCCCCGGCAAACGGCGGGAAGCATTGTCGGTGAGCCATTGATTATTCATAAATTAACGAACACAAAAGCGGAATATGAGAAACGTGTAGATGAATTGTTCGAACTTGTCGGTCTGAATCCCGCATGGAAAAACAGAGTCCCCCATGAATTCAGCGGCGGGCAAAGGCAACGGATCGGAATTGCCCGGGCATTGGCGAGTAACCCTTCGTTTATCGTTTGCGACGAAGCCATTTCCGCACTGGATGTGTCGATTCAGGCGCAAATTATTAATCTATTAGAAGATTTACAGAAAAAGCTTGGTCTTACCTATCTATTTGTCGCTCACGACCTGTCCGTTGTCCGCCATATCAGCGACCGGGTAGTGGTGATGTATCTGGGGAAGATTGTCGAAGTGGCAGATTGGAAGTCACTCTATGAGAATCCGCTCCATCCTTATACAAAAGGATTGCTTGCGGCAGTCCCGATACCGGACCCATTTGTGGAAGAAAACCGAGAACATGTGATGCTGGAAGGGGAAATTCCAAGCGTGATGAACCGGCCCAAGGGCTGTGCCTTCTTTAACCGCTGCCCGATGGCAACCAAGGAATGCAGCGAAGTGGAGCCGCCGCTTGTCGAAACCGAAGAGGGACATAGTGTAGCTTGTATTAAAATTGGAAAAGAGGTTGGAGTATGAGCCATACGAAGAGAATCGACAAAGCATTACAAACCAGGGGATTTGCGGTTGGAACCTTTCTATCCTTTAACAGTCCCGATGTAGCAGAATTTGCTGGCCACGCCGGGTTCGATTTTGTCCTGCTTGATGCAGAGCACAGCACGTTCTCTTTTGAAGGTTCAGTCGAAATGATCCGTGCTGCAACGGCTGGCGGAACAGCTGCCGTCGTCCGTCTTCCATCCAGTGAGCACTCTGGCATTACAAAAATCTTGGATGCCGGCGCAGCCGGGGTTCTGATTTCGAGCGTCAGGACAGGAGAAGAAGCAAGAAGGGTTGTGCAGGCAGCGAAATATGGACCTGCCGGCAAACGGGGCTTCACTCCTAGCATGCGGGCGATGGATCGGTTTAAAACCCCTAAGGATTACCGAGAGTGGAGCGACAACAACCTCTTAATCTGGGTAATTATCGAAAATGAAGAGGCGTTAGAAAATATGGAAGACATTCTCGATTCCGGCATTACCGGCATTATGCCTGGTCCTTATGATTTATCGATGGCTATGGGATACGAGGGGGACACCACCCATCCGGAAGTGGTGAAAGCCTTGGACCGCGTCATCGACCTTGCCGTTAGGAAAGGTGTCGATCTTGCTGTATTTTCCGAGGTGACAGAAGGGGAAGGAATACCAACACCGTTCGAAATAGCTATGTCTTGGAAAGAGCGCGGAGCCCGGTTTATTCATTTTAGCACGGATCGGATGATCATGGCGTCAGGCTACGGAAAAATCTTAGACGGTTTGAAGGAACCGCTTGACGTATAGTTTTTTTATCAGAAAACAAAAGGAGCAGTGTGAAGATGATAACAATCAATACTTCCATTAAAAGACCAGACCCTGAATTGGTAAGACAATTGGGGGAGATTACGCCAAGTGACTACGGCCACCAGCTTAATTACCAATTCATTACGGCAAGCAAAATGAAGCCTTTATTCCCAATTGAAACACCTTTTGCTGGACCCGCGGTAACCGTTCGGATCCCGCCAAATGATGTTCTATTAACCTGTAAGGTACTGGATTATATTCAACCTGGTGATATTGTCGTCATTGATGCATCCGCGGAGGAGCGCTATGCCTGCTGGGGAGAAGTGACCACCAGAATCGCAATGGAAAAAGGAGCCGCGGCTGCGATTGTCAACGGGGCCATTACGGACACGATTGCCCTAAGAGATTTGGGGTTTAGGGTGTTTTCTCATTCAGTTTCGCCTTTAACGACAAAATTCTACGGCCTCGGCGGCGATTTCAACGTGCCCGTTTCCATTGCTGGCTGCGTGATCCAACCCGGTGACGTTATTGTTGGAAGTAATGACGGGCTTTTAGTCGTTCCACAAGATGAAATCTCAACCTATCTAGAGATTGGGAAAGCTGCAAAGGAATTAGATGCACAGAATCTCGAGGACTTACGGGTTTTAGGGGCCGACTCGTTCCTGCGCCGGCTGGATATACAATGGGAGAACATGCTGGAGAAGGATGAATAAGAAAATACAAAAAAATACCCAGGGAGATGGTGGCAGATGCTTCATCTAGTCAACAAGAATGTCAGGCAAATAGAAAAATCCGGTATTCGAAAAATCTATAATAAAGTCTTGAACGATCCAAGCATCGTTAATTTAACGGTTGGCCAGCCGGATTTTCCGACTCCTGAAAATGTGATTAATGCCGGAATTAGATCACTTGAAGAAAAACGGACCGGTTATACGACCAACGCAGGATTACCTGAACTGCGAAAAGCGATTGCAAGCTTTGTGGACCGCCGCTATGGGTTGATATATGATCCGGAAAGTGAAATTCTTGTTACCATTGGTGCAAGTGAAGCGCTTGATATTGCCTTTCGCACCATTCTTGAAGAAGGTTGTGAAGTAATTTTGCCGGCACCGATTTACCCGGCATATGAACCGCTCATTAGATTATGTGGTGCCATCCCCGTTTTTATCGATACAAGGGAAAATGGTTTCAGGCTAACCGCAGAGATGATTAAAACAAAACTAACGGATAAGACCCGCTGTGTCCTTCTTCCTTATCCATCCAATCCATGCGGGTGTATTTTGGAAAAAGAAGAGTTACAGGAGATTGCCAATCTATTAGAGGAAAAAGAAATCTTTGTGATTTCCGATGAAATTTACAGTGAATTAACTTATGGAACGAACCATCATTCGATTGCGTCTTTTCCTGGGATGAATGAAAAGACCATTGTCATTAACGGTGTTTCAAAATCACATGCGATGACAGGCTGGAGAATTGGATTCACATTAGCGCCGAACTACCTAACAGAGCAAATGTTGAAAATCCATGTGTTCAATACTGTTTGCGCAACTTCCGCAAGCCAATATGCAGCTTTAGCAGCATTAGCGGAAGATTTAATCGAAGTGGACCAGATGAAGGAAGAGTACAAAAAACGCAGGGATTATGTATTTGACCGTCTCCAATCAATGGGTCTAGATGTGAAATGGTCGGAAGGAGCCTTCTATTTATTTCCTTCAATAAAAAGTACTGGGATGAGTTCTGAAGAATTTACTGAAAAATTAATTGATCAGGCAAAAGTAGCGGTGATTCCTGGCAGTGCCTTCTCAATTTATGGAGAAGGGTACATACGAATCTCTTATGCCAACTCCATGGAAAATTTAGAGGAAGGGTTAAACAGGTTAGAGGAGTTTTTAGCAAAAGCCAATATCAAAGTTGATTGTTAGAAGTCCCATGGTTATTCTAAAAAGTAGTAGCCTTCCGTGAAATATTTCAAGACCCTTTTCATTTCTTTGGAAAGGGTCTTTTTATTATTAATCTACTAGGTAGAATATTAAATCCTCGAGGTATAAAAAGCTGAGAAGCCCGTGTCGAAACTACCGTTATTGTCAATAACTTCCTCCCCTTGTATTATTAGGTATAAAGAGAATGTTAAAGAGGGGGAGCACATTTATGATCCCAGCAAAAATCGATCCCATTTCAATCACTCCGAAAAGAGAAAAAGGTGTGGAATCCATCCTTGATTGGTTCGAACAGCATAAACAATCGTTCTATTTACTTGGTTGGTCCTATCTTAGGAATCAAAAGCAAGTGGAAGAGGTTTTTTTTCGGTGCATTTTAAAAGTTCACAAGGAGTTCCCACGATTTAAAAATGAGTCATCATTTGAGACATGGGTGACATCCATTTTCATACATACCTGCCGGGAGCTTTCTTATGATAGAAGTTTACAAGCTTCAGAGGGAAGTGAATTGCGTCCGGATTTATTTAAAGCACTCGATCAATTGAAAGAGGACGAGAAAGAAGCGATGGTCCTTACCTATGTAAAAAGAATCTCTCGAAAAGAAGCAGCAAATCTTCTCCAAGTTTCAGTAGAAAAGTTGAAGGAGCTTTTGTTTTCCGGAATTCAGTCACTTAGAAAAGAAATGGGGTACGGATCACACATTGGTGGCTGTAAAGAGTATCATAAGGAATACATCGATTACTTAGAAAGAACACTAGAGCGGTCGAAAAAGATCGAGCTAGAGATACATATTTATCATTGTCAAGAATGTCAGGAGGATTTGGCAACATTCCAGGATGTCATGTTAACCATGTTAAATCTTACTGAAAGGATGGAGGATTACCATGTGCCATCTGATTTCCTGGCGAATGTCAAAGCGAAGCTGGCAGAAAAGGAAAACCACAGACAACTGAAACTGAAGAAACGTAAAAGAATGGGAATGGTTTTTGCTAGTATTTTCGCAATATTAGTGGGTGTAGAAGTTTTTACAGGGGCTTTTACCAACCTTTACTATACATGGACAGAAGAAGATCATGAGTTGCGTGCCTATTTGCAACAGGACATGAGTGAAAGGCTGAACCTGGAAGCAGAAAGTAATGGGGTGAAAATTAAAATCAAGAGTGTTGTTGCTGATAAATTTCAGACACTTGTTTTTTATGAAATAGAAGATACGGACGAAGACAACCAATATTTGATGAATGATGATGAAGGGGTTTCTGTGGAGAACCAGTATGAAATCATGAGCCGTACAGCAAATCCAAGGTACGCTCCTCCTGACCTTACATCGGACGTAAATAATAAAGAAAAGAACGTGTATCAAGGAAAGGTTAGTTTGCTGCCACTCTCCAAGGAAAAGGGGACAATCAAACTGAAGATCACAAAGCTTCTTAAATTGTTTCGTGATTCAACTGATCGGAATAGGTTAAGGGTTTCCGATAATATGGAATATGAAACAGGGGAGTGGAACTTCGAGATCCCTGTAACAAAACAGCGTTCGGTGGAATATGCATTGGATGAAGAAAAGGAAGTCGAGGGAATCCCGGTTCGCTTTGATAAACTGACCATTGCTCCAACAGCGACGATTTTGCAATACAGTATTAAAAATGACCAGCTGAAGAAGCGGATAGATACTCTTAATTTTGACCATTTAGAAGTGAATAATAAGAAATTAAAACCTGATTTGTATGGCGGCTCATTTTTAAATCCAATTCAAGACATGAATTGGAGTACTTTTCAAACCAACTTTGGCCCCCTTTTTGGAGAAGAACCAAAAGAGGTAAACGTTCAATTACAATCTATAAATTTAACGGTTGAAGACAAAAAAACCATCGAGCTGGATGCTGCTAAAAAATATCCTCAAACTTTTGAATATGCAGGTAGTACCATCTCCATTGACAGGCTGGAAGTTGGAGTTTTTACTAATATGGTCATAAGCAATCATAAAGTTAAAAATCGGGCATATGAGTCGCTGCAATTTGATATTATCAGTGAGAATGACACTCATCCTGATTCAATTGAGATGGAATCTGAGGGAGTACTCATCGATAAAAATGGGGTAGTATACGATATCAATGTAACTCCTTTCTCGTATGAAGAAATTGAGCAGCCCCGTTATTTCGTTACCGTTCAAAGGATGAAGTTACAAAGTAACAACACAGGAAAAAAAATGATTCCAAAACGGATGGAGATTGGTGGATATAATACAACAAAATATTTAGATGATGTTGTGAAAATTTCGTTGGAATAACATTCATCGCCTGCACGACTGCTAAAATTTCTATAATTATCAATTGTTTGAAAAATGGGTGGAACATGACTAAAATAGAGGTATCGTTATTTTTTTAGGAGGTACTTTCATGAGAGTAGCTATTGCCCAATTATCCACCAGTGTTGATAAAACTGCTAATTTTGAAAAGGCAGTTCAATATATTACAAAAGCAAAAGCTTTGGGTGCAGATTTTGTTATATTGCCAGAATTCTATATGGCGCTTGCTACCCCTAAGTCTGGGGTATTGCCGGTCGAAGCGGCAGAACCATTGGATGGTCCTTTTGTCTCTGGGCTTAAAGAAGCTGCAAGGGCAAACGAAATCTATGTTGTTTGTGGAACGTACGAATCCAAGTCGGATGATCCAAAACGTGCATATAACACTACCGTAATGATCAATCGTTCTGGGGAAATCATCCACTCATACAGAAAAACACATTTATACGATGCCTTTAGTTATCATGAGTCCGATACCGTAATACCAGGGGATAATCATTATAAAATAGTAGAAACAGAGTTTGGAAAAATTGGCTTGATGGTTTGCTATGAATTACGATTCCCTGAAATCGCAAGACAGTTTGCTATTCAGGAAGCGGATATTCTGTTTGTCCCGGCAGGATGGGTGGCAGGGCCAATGAAAGAGGATCATTGGCAGACGCTTATTCGTGCAAGAGCAATTGAAAATACTATGTTTGTCTGCGGTGCAAACCTTGTTGGCGATATTTTTACTGGGCGCAGTGTGATGGTAGATCCAATGGGGGTCATCATAGCAAGCGGCGGCGAAGAAGAAACATTAATTTTTTCAGATATAGACCTAGATCGGATTCGCCGGGTTCGCGAAAAACTCCCAAGTGTAAAACACCGAAAACCCGAATTTTACCAGAGTCATTAAAAATTAAAGAAAAAGGCGATTTCCGTAGCATGAAATCTGCCTTTTTTCTTATTATAGCCATGAAGGAAAATCATGATCTGACCATCTTATAATTTACTAATTTATAGGCCAAAATCGCCAAATATAATTTTGTACAATCTTCAAATGAACTCAGATTAGCCCCTGTCTTTTTTTCAATCTGCCCCAATCTATATTTAAGGGTATGACGGTGAATATACAAATTTTCTGCCGTATTTTTGATATTTTGATTAAAATACAAATAGGCTTCAAGTGTAGTGATTAAATCCACACCACGTGTATCCAATAAACTGCCTAGATATTGGTGGTAAAACTCTTCTAAATTCACCCCGGAATTTTTCATTTCAAGCAGCAGCTGATACAAACTAAAATCATCATAATGAGCGATTGACTGCGGTTTAAATAAGATTTGCGATAGATTGGCAGCTTGTTCTGCTTGTCTGGCACTTTCCGCCAGCATATGAAGGTTAGTGACGGTTTTTCCAATTCCAATCGAAATAGGTGTCCCCACAGAACTAAGTTCCATACTATTTAATAATTCACTCGCTATTTCAACGATATTCTCTTTAATGCCTGCCTCAAATAAAACAATTATACTATCTGATTTTGCCCGCATAAGAAAAGGGATTTTCTTGTTTTTCAAAGTAGATTGAATTGCTTCTTGTAGCTGCTCCATTATCTTTAGATTGTTGATAGCAGCAAAATGGACCGAAATAATCGATTGTGGCTTGGTAAAGTCAATCCCCAATTTCTTTCCGCGCTCCATCACATCCGTAGGATTAACGATGGGTTGGGTCAAAAGTTCCTGGAGAAAATCACTCGCCACAAATATTTCCCTCTGTTTATTGACAATTTGTTCAAGCAGTTCTTTCGTAATCATTGAAAAATTAATATTTGCGGGGATTTCAATTAAAGGCAGAGCATGTTGATCTGCAATTGAAATAAAGGATTGCGGAATTTCTTTTAGATATAAACCCGTATATAAAGCTACACCAGATAATTTTCCAAGCGCTAAAAGCCTCTTAAACTCCGATTGTTTTTCTTCATCTTCTCCAAGTCCAAACCCTGTCGTAATCAGGAATTCCCCTTCTTGAAGCCGATTAATATCCTCAATGACTTCCACAATGGTTACCCATTTCACCCAATTTTGTAACCCGTTTTTACCGGCAATCAATTTTGTTTGCTGCATAATCGGAAGTTGCAACGCTTCATGGATGCGAATTGCCAAAGAAACCAGTCCCTCTTCTTATAATTTCTAGCTATTATACACCGTGTATAAATCCAACTCTATTATTTCATCTTTTTGTAGAATTGTGAATCTTTAAAAAAGAATTTACTATTTTAATTACAGTAGAAAAAATATTATTCCAATTTATTTATAATAGAGAATTTGCTCTAGGGAGAGGGGTCAGAGGAAATGGAACGTGATTATCTAATTAAACCGGTTTTAGGTGCTAAATATCCTGTTGCTTCACATGGTAAAGGAATTTATATCTATGATATTGACGGCAATGAATATATTGATGGTGCTTCAGGGGCAGTAACCGCAAGCATTGGACATGGTGTACAAGAGGTTATGGATGCAATGGTTGAACAGGCCCAAAAAATTTCTTTTTCTTATCGGGGGCAATTTACTAGCGAACCTGCAGAAAAGTTAGCAAAAAAATTGAGTGATTTAGCGCCTGGAGATTTGAATTGGTCCTTCTTTGTCAATAGTGGTTCTGAAGCGACGGAAACCGCCATGAAAATTGCCATCCAGCATTGGAATGAAAAAGGGTTACCGCAAAAGAAACGGATTATCTCCAGATGGATTGGTTACCACGGTATTACGATCGGCGCCCTATCCATGTCAGGGCATGTATTAAGAAGGCGTGGATTTAATTCACTTTTAGCAGATTATCCGACGATTTCGGCTCCATATACGTATCGTCGTCCAGACGGTAGGACGGAAGAAGAGTGGGGGATTGCCTGTGCAGATGAGCTTGAGAAGGCGATTCAACGTTTTGGTGCAGATACGGTTGCAGCCTTTATTGCGGAGCCAATCGTTGGTGCCTCAGGAGGTGCGATCACACCTCCACCGGGATATTACGAACGGATTAGAGAAATTTGTGATCGTTATGATGTTTTATTTATTGCGGATGAAGTCATGACCGGTATTGGCCGTACTGGAAAAATGTTTGCAATGGAACATTGGGATGCTATTCCTGATTTGATTACTTTAGGAAAAGGCATGAGCGCAGGGTACACTCCTATTGCTGCCACTATTGTCAGTGACCGTGTTATGGCCCCAATCGTAAATGGCTCCAAGTCTGTTTTGGGCGGACATACCTATAGTGCCAATCCACAATCAGCGGCCGTTTCATTGAAGGTTTTGGAATATGTTGAGAAACATCAATTAGTTCAAAAAGCAGAAGAACAAGGTCAGTATCTTTTTGAAAAATTAAAAGACTTATATAACACCTATGAAATCATTGGTGATGTAAGAGGAAAAGGACTCTTGTTAGGGATGGAATTTGTTTCAGACCGTGCCCAAAAAACATCCTTCCCATCCCAATTGAATATAACAGGCAGAATCATTGAACGAGCATTTAAAAAAGGTTTAATCGTCTATCCAGCGGCAGGAGCAATCAATGGCGAAGGTGATTCAATTATCATTTCTCCTCCACTCATTATCACAAAAGCAGAAATTAATCGTTTAGTGGGCATTTTGGAAGAGGCCATTTCCGAGGTACAGTATGAGCTTACAAAAACAGGAGGGAAGACCAATGCAGTCCCTGTCTAAAAAAGGTAAAGTAGCTACATTAGAAGACGCTCTCACACATATTACAGATGGATGTACTTTAATGTACGGCGGATTCGGCGGAATTGGTACGCCTCCATCATTAGTGGATGGTATTTTAGAAAAAGGCTGTAAGGACTTACACTTAATCGGAAATGATACAGGTTTTCCTGATATCGGAATTGGAAGATTAGTCAGTGCCGGAAGAGTGAAGAAAATCATTACTTCCCATATCGGTTCTAATCCAATCGCTGGACAATTGATGACTGCTGGTGAATTGGAGGTAGAGTTTTCCCCACAAGGAACCTTGATTGAACGGATTCGTGCGGGCGGTATGGGATTAGGCGGTATTTTAACGGATGTTGGTTTTGGAACAATCGCCGAGGAAGGAAAAGATGTCGTTTCGGTGGACGGAAAAGAATATATGATTGAAAAAGCACTTACCGCCGAAGTTGCCATTGTTCATGCTTTAAAAGCAGACCCGCTTGGAAATCTTGTCTTTGATAAAAGTGCCCGTAATTTTAATCCACTTGTGGCGATGGCCGGGAATTTTACGATCGCCGAGGTAGAGGAAATTGTTCCAATTGGAGAACTGGATCCAGAGGCAATTGTTACACCGGGAATCTTTGTAAATATGGTAATACCGAGTAAGGGAGTGACATGGAAATGGGTTTGGGAGTAGAAGTAAGGCAACGGATTGCTAGACGTGCGGCGCAGGAAATTGAGGATGGTATGATTGTGAACCTTGGAATCGGAATTCCTACTTTAGTTGCTGATTATATTCCTTCTGATATTTTTGTTCAGTTCCATGCGGAAAACGGGATATTAGGGACTGGCCCTACCCCGGTAAAGGGGGAGGCAGATCCGAACCTCTGCAATGCCGGCGGTTACCCTGTAACGTTAATGAAAGGAGCTTCCTATTTTGATAGTGCCATAGCCTTTGGAATGATTCGCCGCGGCTATCTTGATATCACGATCCTTGGCGCGCTCGAAGTAAGTGAAAAAGGAGATTTGGCCAATTGGATTGTTCCAGGAAAACGTGTTCCAGGAATGGGAGGAGCAATGGACCTCGCTCAAAAATCAAAGAAAGTGATTGTCCTGATGAATCACACGAATAAAAATGGCGAATCAAAAATTTTAAAGGAATGTACATTACCACTTACTGCTAAAAACTGTGTGGATTTGATTATTACGGAAATGGCCGTAATCGAAGTTACTGAACAGGGCTTGCTGTTAAAAGAGGTAATGGAACCATATACCGTGGAGGATGTTATTAAGTATACCGATGCGCCTTTAACAGTAATGGTTGGGTTACCGAATTAAGGAGTGAAGGAAATGAATGAGGCTGTCATTGTAGCGGGTGTTCGTACGGCGGTAGGAGCATTTGGGAAATCTCTTAAAAATGTACCCGCCACTGAAATGGGACGACAAGTGCTGGAAGGGTTAATGAATAAAACCACTATAGAAAAAGAAGACGTGAATGAAGTGATTTTTGGCCATGGTTATGTTCATGGCGGCGGCTTAAATTCGGCAAGGATTTCATCGCAATTAGCAGGGTTCCCCGCAAGTGTACCAGGCAGTGTTGTCATCAAGGCATGTGGTTCAGGTTTAAAAGCGATTACGAATGCAGCACTAACGATTCAAACTGGTCAGGAAGAGGTCATCATTGCCGGCGGTGTAGAAAGTATGAGTCAGGTTCCATATCTAGTAAAAAATCGCTGGGGAAGTAAGTTCGGGAATCTTGAGATGGAAGATGCCTTATTAACAGACGGCCTTATTTGTTCGCTGGAAAAAGAACATATGGGCATGACCGCAGAGCGATTAGCAGAAATATACGGTATTTCTCGTGAAGAACAGGATCAATTTGCTTTAGAAAGCCATAAAAAGGCGGCACGAGCGATTGAAAACCACTATTTTGAGGAGGAAATTATTCCACTTGAAGTTAAAGATCGAAAAGGGAATTATTTTTTTCAAACAGATGAGTCCGTACGAATGGATATACAAGTAGGGAAGTTAACAAAACTTCCGCCTGCATTCAAAAAGGATGGTTTGATTACGGCAGGTAATGCTTGTCCGATGAATGATGGTGCTGCGGCAGTATTGATGATGTCAAAAGAGAAGGCGGAAGCAAGAGGGATAAAACCGTTATTAAAGGTTAGAGCATTTGCAAGTGCTGGGGTAGAAGCAAATGTTATGGGAATTGGCCCTGTCCCAGCTACGAAAAAAGCTTTGCAAAAAGCAGGATTAACATTGGATCAAATTGGACGCATTGAACTGAACGAGGCGTTTGCTGCACAGGCATTGGCTGTAATAAAAGAATTAGATTTAGACCCTGAAAAAGTAAATGTTAACGGTGGGGCGATTGCACTTGGTCATCCAGTTGGGGCAACAGGTGCGAAATTAACGGTAACTTTAATGAACGAAATGTTACGAACCAATACAAAGTACGGCATGGTAACACTGTGTATGGCCGGAGGCATGGGGCTGTCTGTTATCTATGAAAACCTTTGCTTATAGTTTTGAAGATAAAGAGAATGAGGTGAAAAATGATGCAAACGATTGTAAATGATATTCAAGCTTGGCTAAAGGATCATTTTGAAGAGGGGACTCTTCTTTTGCAGCGCCTAGTTCAGGCTCCAAGTATTGCAGGCAATGAGGCTGGTGCTCAATCCATAATTGCTAAAAAATTAAACGAAATGGGTTTAAAGGTAGATGTATGGGAGCCGGATGGAAATGAACTAAAAGCGAATGAATATTTTTGTTCGCCAAGAGAACAATTTACAGGGAGCCCAAATGTTGTCGGAGTATTAGCTGGAACCGGCGGAGGCCGTTCGATGATTTTGAATGGTCATATTGATGTTGTTCCTGAGGGGGATCATGAACAATGGTCTGATGATCCTTATAGTGGTGTTGTGAAAGATGGAAAAATGTACGGACGCGGGGTCACGGATATGAAAGGTGGTTTAGTTTCATTTCTCCTCGCAATTGAGGCCCTTCAAAAGCTCGATATTAAGCTTAAAGGTGATGTGATTTTCCAAAGTGTTGTGGAAGAAGAAAGCGGCGGGGCAGGTACATTGTCAACCCTTCTTAAAGGATATAAAGCAGATGCTGCCCTGATAACAGAACCTACCAATATGCGTATTTTTCCAAAGCAGCAAGGGTCGATGTGGTTTCGAATTTTAGTGAAAGGGCGCTCTGCTCATGGTGGTACCCGCTATGAAGGGGTAAGTGCTCTTGAAAAAACCATGCTGGTAGTTAATCAAATTAGAGGTTTAGAAATAAGGCGAAACGAACAAATTGATGATCCTCTTTATGAAAAAACGCCAATCCCAATTCCGATCAACATTGGTGTTGTATCTGGTGGAACTTGGCCATCTTCTGTTCCAGATTTAGTCAAAATAGAGGGCAGAATGGGAGTAGCTCCCAATGAGAAAATGGAAGACGCTAAGCGGGAAATGAGTCAATGTTTGCAGCAACTTGCGGAAATTGATCCATGGTTTGCAGAACAGCCTGTTGTTTTAGAATGGTTTGGTGCACAGTGGCTTCCTGGTTCAATTGATATCGAACATGAATTGATGAATTCCCTTGTTCATCAGTACCGTGAATCAGTCGGTGAGGAACCGGTCATTGAAGCGGCACCATGGGGAACGGATGGGGGATTACTCACTGAAATCGGAAAAATCCCAACAGTTGTTTTTGGCCCAGGTGTAACGGAAATGGCTCATTATCCTAATGAATATATCGAAATGGAAAAAGTTTTTAAAGCGGCAGAAATCATTGCGTTAACCCTGCTTCAATGGTGTAATTCTCAAAATTAACATCTAGGAAGTCCAAATTTCTTCTTTAGTAAAGAGATTTGGACTTTTTTTATTTAAAATAGATCTTTGCATTTATTGACGAAACATGACATTTATCATGTTTGGGATATGACAGGTATGACTACAAATGGCAGATTTTCTTCTTTAATATGAGTGATAACATGATGAAGAAGGGAATCAAAAACATGATTGAACAAAACCAACGAAATTTGCGTAAACAGGTCGCCCCTTTTGAAAAAGCAAATACAAAAGACAGTGTCTGGCAATTGGTCAATACACTTGTTCCGTTTTTTCTATTATGGTTCTTTGCTTATAAAAGCTTATCGATTTCATATATCCTCACCTTATTATTATCGATTGTCGCTGCGGGATTTTTAGTAAGGGTTTTCATCATTTTTCATGATTGCTGCCACCATTCCTTTTTTAAAAGCCGCAAGGCCAATAAATTTCTTGGCACCATTACAGGTGTATTAACGATTCATCCATATAGTCAATGGCAGCACGAGCATTCTGTTCACCATGCCACCAGCAGTAATTTGGATAAGCGTGGAACAGGAGATATTTGGATGCTGACCGTCGACGAATATCAGGCGGCATCGTTTTGGACACGTGCAGCCTACCGTTTTTATCGAAATCCAATCGTGATGTTCGGCTTGGGTCCAATTTATGTTTTTCTTCTTAAAAATCGTTTTAACCGAAAAGATGCTAGAATGAAGGAAAGAATCAATACTTATATCACCAACATCTTGATTGTTGTATTAGCCGGATTGCTTTGCTGGGGAATTGGCTGGGTTAATTTTCTCTTAGTTCAAGGACCGATATTCATGATTTCCGGAGCAGCGGGGATTTGGTTATTTTACGTACAGCATACGTTTGAAGACTCTTATTTTGAAGAAGATAAGGATTGGGAATATGTAAAAGCAGCTGTTGAAGGCAGTTCCTTTTATAAGCTTCCGAAACTGTTACAATGGGTGACAGGGAATATTGGTTACCACCATGTTCATCATTTAAGTCCAAGGGTGCCGAATTACAAGCTTGAAGCTGTTCACAACCATACTGAGCCTCTTAAAAATGTTCCAACGATTACACTCTTAACGAGTCTAGCATCACTAAAATATCATCTATGGGATGAGACGGCAAAAAAGTTTGTGGGCTTTAAAGATTTACGATCTTCAGTTAAAATGAAAAGTGTTAAACAAATATAAACATAGATGCAGGATAAGGACCAAAGTGTTCTTGTCCTTCATTTTTATTCCGTCGGTAATGAGGTTTTGCAAATGATAAAAAAGTATATGACCTTCCAGAAAAGTAATGGGATCGCTCCTTATATATGGACGGTTCTATGTATTTTACCATTTTACTTTATTTTCCAATCGTCATCCGTAATTAAAATTGTTGTAGGAATTTTGCTCACCATTTTGTTTTTTATTTTTTATCGAATTGCTTTTATTTCAAGGGGATGGCCGGTGTATCTCTGGACCTTAATTCTGATTGGAATTTCGATCACCTCGAGTAGTCTTTTTAGCTATGTTTACTTTGCATTCTTTCTGGCTTACTTTATTGGCAATATAAAAGACCGGGTTCCCTTTCTTATTCTTTATTTTATTCATCTGTTTAGTACATCAGCCTCGATTAATTACAACATAGTTGTTCATGAAAAGTTGTTTTTGCAACAGTTGCCTTTTGTCATTATTATCTGGATTAGCGTGATTCTTCTTCCGTTTAGTATTTATAATCGGAAAGAGCGTGGTCAGCTTGAGGAAAAGCTAGAGGATGCCAATAAGAGAATTTCTGAATTGGTTAAAATGGAAGAGCGGCAGCGGATTGCCCGTGACCTTCATGATACACTGGGGCAAAAACTTTCTCTTATTGGACTCAAGAGTGATTTGGCGAGAAAATTAATAACAAAGGATCCAGAGCAAGCACGCAATGAATTAAAGGATGTTCAGCAGACAGCACGAACCGCATTAAGTGAAGTGCGAAAAATGGTATCCTCTATGCGCGGCATTCGGTTGAAGGATGAAATCCAAAGAGTAAAACAGATTCTTACAGCTGCGCAAATACAGTTCAAGGGTGATGAAGAACCGACATTGACGAATGTTTCTCTCCTAACAGAGAATATATTAAGCATGTGTCTGAAAGAGGCAGTTAATAATGTCGTAAAACATAGCGGTGCTGCTTCTTGTACCTTGACCATTGAGCAATCATGGAAAGGGATTGTGATGAAAATTAGTGATGATGGGGCTTTTAACCGTGATGAAAAATTTCAATATGAAGGTCATGGTTTGCTTGGGATGAAGGAACGACTTGAATTTATTAATGGAAGCCTGGAGCTTTTAACGAAAGAAGGAACAACCTTAATAATAAGAGTTCCAAATGATGTTACTCAGAAAGAAAGGCAAGGGGATGGAAAATGATTTCAATTGTCATTGCGGAAGATCAGCAAATGCTATTAGGGGCCTTTGGATCCCTTCTCAACCTGGAAGAGGATATGAGTGTAGTTGGAAAGGCATCTAATGGTGCAGAAGCTGTTTCCCTTGTTAAAAAGCTAAAGCCGGATGTTTGTATTATGGATATTGAAATGCCCGGAAAAAGCGGACTTGAGGCGGCGGAGGAGCTGAAAGGATGTGGCTGCAAGGTTATTATTTTAACGACCTTTGCGCGTTCCGGTTATTTTCACCGCGCCTTAAAAGCAGGGGTAAGCGGCTATCTTTTGAAGGATAGTCCAAGTGAAGAGCTTGCAAGTTCCATCAGAAGTGTCATGGCTGGAAAACGAATCTATGCACCAGAGCTGATGGATGATGTTTATGGAGAGGAGAATCCCCTCACCGATCGTGAAAAAGAGGTACTTGAGCTGGTGGCGGATGGTAAAAATACAAAGGAAATTGCTGAGGAGCTTAGCATTAAAACCGGAACTGTCCGAAATTATATATCGATTATCCTTGATAAACTGGAAGTGAAAAATCGAATAGAAGCCATTACCCAGTCCAAGGAAAAAGGATGGTTTAAATAAATTAATGACCTGTATCTTTTTATAGATATAGGTTTTTTTAATTGATGAAGGACAAAAGTCGAAAGGGAAAAGTGCAAAATGTCCTTCATGAAGCTGATGAAGGACAAAATCGGAAGAGGAAGGTGAAAAATGTCCTTCATGAAGCCTTGAAAGACAAACTTCAGCAAGAAACATGCAAAATGTCCTTCAGCGTGCTCTTTTGGTCTTTCCAAGTTAGACAGCAGCCAAAAATCTCTTGATATGGTGATATACTTCTTCAGGACGTTCCTCCGGGACAGCATGTCCGGTTTCTTTTAAAACAATCAGCTCTGAATTAGTTAAATCCTTTTTTAATCGTTCTCCCACATGAAGCGGCATAGAGCGGTCGTGTTCGCCCCAAATTAATAAACAAGGTGTTTTGATTTTTTGAAGAACCTCTACTGGCAGATCTCCCTCACGGTGGCGAATCATTTTGGTAAGAGCGACAAAGATTTTATCCTGTAAAAATGGCTGCAGATAGCCATTTATCATTTCTTCATTAATTAATGAATGATTAAAGAGAGAATCCTGAAGGTTTTTCTTCACGCCAGTTCGGGCCAGCCAATATTTCACAAAGAGGTGGAAATAGGGTATGTAACTGGTGAGAATCAGCGGTAACCCAAAGCGTTTCAAATAAGACGAGCTGCAAAGCAGGATGGCTTTGTCAGCAAGTTCCGGCATCATATGCAGGATGTTCAGTACAATCTGACCACCCATGGAGTGGCCTAATAATGTCATTTTTTTTATCCCAAAAAGCTCGGTAAGTTTTATCACCGTTTGAGCGAGATTTTTATAAGAGTATACATAACGACTGGACTTATCACTTTTCCCAAAAGGGGGTAGGTCAATGGATAAAACCTGATAATCCTGCTTTAATAAAGGAATTAAATGGCGAAAGGTAAAAGTGGATGAAAGAAAGCCGTGCAATAAAATAACAGTTTTGTCCGTTGTTGATTTTGGATAGAATTCATAATAAATATTGATGTTATTTACCTGCTGGTGCCCGGTTAACACAGCCTGTTCCATTTAATCCGCCTCCGACTTATATTAAAAATGGATGGCTATAATTTTCCCAAATACAAGGTAATTACCCGCTAAAAAAAAATTACCAAAAATTTTTAAAATAAAATGTTTGAATTTTTAGAAAATTATTAGTATAATAAAAAAAAACTAAAGGAGTTGATTTCCGATGGAAAAGAAATTACTTAATTCACCACAACAATCAAATGAAGAGATGGATTCAAAAATTGCTGAAATGGTGTTAAACAATGCCTTGCTTGAATTTCGCAAAGCAAAAATTCGGGAGGAAATCGATTACTCCTTACAGGAAAGAAATAAAGAAAAATTCCTAAAGCTAACAGAGGAATTAAAGAAAATTTCGTAGCTCACTAACCATAATTTTAATTTAAAAATTTGAACCCCTTTTCAATAAGAAAAGGGGTTCTTTGTGCTCTCTATTTTTTATCCTAGCATTTTTTAAATACAACTTCTATCTATCATTTTGGCTGCATAGGATTTTGATAGAGGGAGGTACAAACCAATGAAAAAAAATAAGCCTTTTAGTTTGTTTATCCGGATCAATGGTGCAGTTTTATCAGTTATCTTTATTTTTATTCTAATTGCGGGAATGACGACAATCCTTTCATTAAAAATGTCCTCGGATTCGGTAGGAGAAGTATTGGAAACATCTGATTTAAATAAACTATATCTTTACTTTTTTGGTAGTGAAAACAAATATTATATTCAGAATAGTAAAGATATTAAAGATATTCCATTAACAAAGGTTGGCTTTCAAATCGCAACCAATATAAAAATTAGCGATATTCGAACCTTCTTTGAAAGAGAATTACCGGGTTTCGCTGAATTTAATACAAAGATTGAAATTGCCGGCCAAGGAACGGATTTAACCTCACTTCCAATTGAATCTGCCCCGCCAATGGAGGTTTTATTAAAAGAAAGGGATATTGCTCAAAATGAGTTAAATGGAAAAGAATCAAAAGAAAATAACAGCGCACCTCCCCCAAGTCAGACTACAAACGGGAAAAAGGTAGTGTTTATCTATCATTCGCATAGTTGGGAATCTTATCTGCCACTATTAAAGGGTGTTACAAACCCAAATGAAGCTGTTAGTTCCAACAATCGCGTTAATGTTGTGGGCGTTGGGGATTATTTGGTAAGGGATTTAGCCGAAAGGGGGATTGGCAGTGACAATAGCACAATCAATGCTACGCAAGAGCTTCACAAAAGAGGGTTGGATTATTACTCGGCCTACCAATTTTCAAGGGGCGTTGTGCAAGAGGCGATGGCTGGAAATCATGATTTAAAATTTATGATCGATATACACCGTGATTCATTAGGAAGAAAAAAAACAACTACGACCATTAATGGGAAGAGTTATGCCAGATTAGTTTTTATCGTCGGGCAGAATAACCCCAATTATGAACAAAATAATATTTTGGCTAAAAACCTTCATAATGCATTAGAAAGGAAATATCCAGGATTGAGCAGAGGAGTCGTTTCAAAAGATAAGAGTGAAGGAAATGGAGTTTACAATCAGGACCTATCGCCTCGTGCAATCTTACTAGAGGTTGGTGGTGTTGATAACAATTTGGCAGAACTTCAAAATGCGGTGGATGCCTTTGCAGATGTATTCAGCGAATATTATTGGCAAATGAAAAATGCTAAAGCATTTTAGAAAGTGGAAGAGGGCCATGCTTTTAATTGCGGGCCTTCTTTTCGTATTTATGTTAAAAAATGTGATTGTTCAACATTTATTCACAAATTGTTCATATAGTTATATTGTTTATGGTACCAAGGTCGATTATGATGTGTATTGGAAAGGTTTTTTAGGGGGTGGATAAAATGTTACCCGTTGAACGGAGAAAGCAAATTGTTACATGGTTGAACCAAGAGGGAGCCTTATCAATTTCCGAAATCAGCAAACGCCTAAATGTATCGGAAATGACAGTTTATCGAGATATTAAACCGCTACTTGAAGAAAAGAAAATTATCAAAACCTCAGGCGGGATCTCTTTAACACCAATCACGAATGATTTCTTGAACGCTTGTACATATTGTTTAAAAGAATCGAATAATCGTCACCCTGTCCAAATCATTCTGAATGATTTACGGGTAGAGCAATTATGCTGCCCGCATTGCGGACTGCTTCGTTATAAAGATATTGAAAAGGATGTCTCGCAAATTATCTGCCGTGATTTCCTAAGCCATTCAACTGTGAGTGCAAGGATGGCCTATTACCTCATGGACGCTGATTTTAACTTAAATTGCTGTCAGCCGCAGGTATTAACCTTTGAGTCACTAAAACATGCAGAGCAATTTCAAAAAGGATTTGGCGGAAACATTCGAAGGTTCCAAGAAGCAGTTGAGGAAATTCAGAAGAGAATGAATGGCGAACACGACTGCACCTGTCATAAGTAGATGCTGAACTACAAAGAAGGGAGGTGGAGCAATGAATGTAAAAAAGAAAAGCAGTCTATATTTGCTTACGCTTATTATTTTCATTTGTTTATTTCCAACTATTTCTTCAGCACATGCTTATATTAAAAAATCGACACCAGTAGAAAATGAAATTTTAGAAAAATCACCATCTCAGGTCATGATTCAATTTGATGAAACGATCCAACCGGAGTTTAACTCCATTCAAGTATTTGACTCAGACGGGAAACGGGTGGATAAAAAAGATGGCCGAATTGATCCGAAAAAGCCATCGATGCTAGAAAGTGATTTAGAAAAGAATCTTCCGAATGGAACGTACCGAATCGAATGGAAGGTTGTATCCAATGACGGACACCCTGTCCAAGGTGTGATTCCGTTTCAAATCGGAGAGAACAGTACAGGGAATGCTGTTATTCATCCAACCTCAAAAGGGTACACTCCTACTTTAGATTTAATCGTGATACGGTGGCTGCAATACATCAGTAATGCATGTTTTGTTGGTGTACTCTTTTTTGTCTTAGTAGTCATTTCAAAAGAATCTGTTGAAAAGCTGTCTGTTGAAAAGCCATTAATCAAGACAGTGAAGTTTTCGTATATATTCTTATTGCTTAGTATCCTATTGAATCTGCCGCTTCAGGCAACGATTTTAACAAGCAGCAGCTGGATGGGAGTATTTAATTTTTCAACCTTGCAAGATATGATTTTAAATACCCAGTTTGGAGATATGTGGCTTGTACATGTGGTCATGCTTATTATCCTGGCGATTCCTATTTTTCTATTAACCAGGAATATATCCCAAAAAAATGTCCTTAATTTGATTTGTCTTGTTTTGGGAATCGGTTTATTGCTAACAAAATCATTAACAAGTCACGCTGCCTCTACAACTAATATATTTCTTTCCGTTTTGATTGATTTCGGGCATTTACTGACTGCATCAGTCTGGATTGGAAGCTTAGTTGCAATGATAGTCCTACTGCCATTGGTCAAAAGTTCTGAAACCAAGGATGTTTATTTAAATATCATCGGAAGATTTTATAAATGGGGCCTCATTCTGGTAGTACTTTTAGCATTTACAGGAGTATTCAGCAGCCTTTCCTATATTCCAAATCTATACTCCCTCACCCATACAGATTATGGGAAGGTGTTAGTTGGCAAGGTAATTTTACTTCTTTTCATGTTACTTTTAGCCGCTATTAACTTTTTAAAAGGAAGAAGGAGGAAGGCAAAGGGACTTACCGGTACGATTTGGAGTGAATTGTTGATTGGAGCAATAATTTTAATCCTTTCTGTTTTGCTTACCAATTTACCAACAGCGATGTCCGCTCCTGGTCCTTTTTTAGAAACGAAAACAGCAGATCATGGAAATAAGGTGCAATTAAGAGTTACCCCGAATGTGATAGGCGAAAATTTATTTGAGGTTATGGTAAAAGATAAAAAAGGACAGCGTTTGAACGGGATTGAGCAAGTTACCCTTACGTTTACTTCTTTAGATATGAATATGGGGGTTAACACCGTTACCTTAAAGAAAAAAGCTGAAGGTATATACAGCCTAAAGGGGATGAGCTTAAATATGGCCGGCAGCTGGAGGGTGCATGTACATGTGCTTACCAAGTCGCTTGACACACTTGATAAAGATTTCCAATGTATTGTAGGAAGTCAATAAAAACGAATGAGGAGAATTCAAATGAAAAAAATAGCAGTGAAGATGTCGAGAATTTTTATTCCAGCGGTGATTAGTTTATTTTTGTTTTCCAGTATTGCAAGTGCACATGTAACGGTTACTCCAAATACTTCAACAACTGGTGCATGGGAAACCTATACACTTAAGGTTCCAGTTGAAAAAAATGTTGCAACCACCAAAGTAACGGTAAAAGCACCAGCAGGAATCGAAATTATGTCTTATCAACCGGTTCCGGGCTGGAAATATTCAGCCGATAAGGATTCAAGTGGTAAGGTAAAAACCTTTACATTTGAAGCAACAGGGGAAGGAATTCAAGCTGGACAATTCCAACAATTTGTCTTTGTTGCTAAGAACCCAGAAAAAGCTACAAAAGCAGCATGGGATGCCTTCCAATATTATAAAGACGGAAGTGTCGTAGAGTGGACGGGGGATGAAAATTCAGATTCTCCACATTCCATAACGGATATTGTTACTGCAACTTCAACAGATCATCACGATTCACAGCCTGCTGCCCATGAAGATAAGAAGCCTGCAGAAACAACAACAGAAAAGTCTAAATCAAACAACGCTCTTCCAATCGCAGCCATCGCGATTTCCGCTGTGGCACTTGTACTTTCATTCCGTAAAAGAGGGTAAATACTACACAAAAGACCGGGGTTTCACTACCCGGTCTTTTTACATAGCCACACTATCAGGAGTTGTCTTCTGATTTTTCTTTTTTACTGCTTCTACTAAGATTTTAAAGCCTTTTAAGGAACGTTGGAAAATTGGACTTTGAATAAAGGTGTATAAAAATGTTGCAATAAAGACGGGTCCACCTAATACTAGGCCAATAATTAAGACAAGACTTTCAACAATCATCCTTGCCTGACTGACAGAAAATCTTGTTTTGTCGGAGATAGACAACATAAAACCATCGCGCGGGCCTGCTCCAATCCCTGCAGCAACATACATTCCCCCGCCAATCCCGGTAATGACGATGCCGGATAGAAGAATCAGGTAGTCCACCCATGTATGGGTTGCACGTGGAAGGATATCTAGCCAGAGGAAAAAATCCATAACCGGACCAATAATCAAAGCATTTAAGAAGGTTCCGATATTGATATACCTTCTGTCAGCTACAAAAGAAACAATAACAAGGAGCAGTCCGCAAATGACTGACCATGTGCCAATCGAAAGACCAAAATGATTGTATAAAGCAACATTCAAAACTTCCCATGGATGTAACCCAACATGCTTCACCTTAACTGCAATCGCATTCCCTAGTCCAAAAAAGACTAACCCCGCGAAAAATAAAAAATATCGAAAAAGGATAACCACCACTTTAACCCCCAAAACTCAAACTACACTTATCAGAATTTTGAAACCTATCTTACGATTTTAAAATATAGCGATAGTATTAGCAATTCATTTTTTTGAAACCCGCTAAAATCCGTTAATAAATGTTTGTTAAAATAGTTTTGAATTGTTTTATAATTAAGAGAGTGAAAATTTTCAATCAGATAAAATATTATCCTGAAAAACTAATAGCATGAGGTGATTGGTAATGAAACTAGTGGCAGCAGAAAAGCTTCAGAAAATGACGACAAGCATCTTTCAAGAGGTTGCTGACCGTAAGCAGCAGGCCATAAGAAATGGAAAAGATGTAATTGATTTAAGTGTAGGGAGTCCTGATTTACCGCCCCCTGAATTTGTGGTCGATACATTAATTGACTTTGCAAAGGATAAAAGCAAATACGGTTATACTTTAAAGGGAATTGCTGAATTCCATGAAGCAGTAAGTTATTTTTACCAGCATCGCTATGGTGTCAACATTGATCCGGAAACCGAGGTACTTCAGCTAATGGGTTCCCAGGATGGGCTAGCTCATTTGGCTACTGCTATTTGCAATCCTGGTGATTATGTATTAGTTCCGGATCCAGGTTATCCGATTTACGAAGCAAGTGTAACGATTGCGGGCGGTGTGGTGTATCCGATGGCGTTACTTGCGGAAAACCACTTTCTGCCACAGCTTGATGAAATACCGTTAGACGTTTTAGAAAAGACGCGGATGATGATTCTGAGCTATCCCGGTAACCCGGTGACGGCCCTTGCTGATCAGGATTTTTTTGAAAAAGTAATACGGTTTGCCAAGCAGCATAATATTTTGATTGTTCATGATTTCGCTTATTCTGAATTGATTTTTGATGGTCATCCGCAAATTAGTTTTATGTCGGTTCCCGGAGCAAAGGAAGTTGGCATTGAATTTAATTCTCTTTCGAAAACCTTTAATATGGCCGGCTGCCGTATTGGCTATGTTGTTGGAAATGAAGAGGCGCTTAAAATTCTAGGTGCATTAAAATCGCATATTGACTATGGAATTTTTTATCCAATTCAACAAGCAGCCGTCAAGGCACTAACTTCGGACTTTACATTACTAAGTAATCAGATGAAGGAGTACGAAATTCGCCGTGATGCGTTAATCTCTGGACTTGAAAAAAGTGGCTGGAGTGTACCGAAATCTCCCGCGACCATGTTTGTTTGGGCGAGGATACCAGAGGGGTGGACCTCACGCCAATTCGCCTTTGAATTGATTGACCAGGCAGGGGTAGCTGTTGTTCCAGGTGATGCCTTTGGGCAATTAGGTGAAGGGTATGTACGAATTGCGATGGTGCATCCTCCGGTACGTTTAACGGAAGCATCAGAACGGATTCATGTATTCTTAAAGGAACACTCGTATAGTGTGAAGTAATGATTTTCATAAGTTATCTAGCGGTTTTTCTTCTATTCTCACTTACTTGATCATATATCTATGTAAAAGGCCTTCAATTCAGTTAATTGAAGGTTTTTTACTTGGAAAGGGAAAGAGGGAAAATAAATGCCAAGCGGAATGCACCACGTAGTTTTAGATTTGCCCATCGAAGTGGTTTGGGGGTTCGTGAAGGATATGGATCATTGGGCGCCACTTGTCCCTGGCTATATTCACCATGAAAAATTAGATAACCGCAAATCTACATGGGAATTTAAAAGTGACATCGGGATTATGAAAAAAAAAGTTAAATTATTAGTTGAAATAACGGAGTGGAATGAGCCGACTAGAGTGTCCTTTACGTTAAAAGGAATAAAAGAAAAGTATAGTGGCGGGGGCTACTTTGAGGCGGAAGCTCTCAGCGCAAACAAAACCAAAATGACAGGATTCTTGGATGTTACTGCAAGCGGCGCTACAGCACCAATGGTCAATTCAGTTTTAAAAAATTCCATTCCAAAACAGGCAGAGGAAATGGCTCTAGCGATCTCCACAAAATTGGAAGAGTTAAAGCAAGTATGAGAATAGGAAAAACCCCGGATCATTAGTTCCGGGGTTTTTCCTATTAAAAAAAGTTAAGAAAATCTTAAGCATCGAATGATACAGTTAGTCCAATTAGAAGACTTTAATTTTTATTGATATAGGAGGAGTTTCGATGCAAAAAGGTAAAGGAGCGAAAATCATTCTTGCTGCATCCCTGGTCAGTATAGGTTCGTTCTCATATATCCCGTCAACCTACGCTGCCACCATGGATCAAACAGCAGTTCCGACGAATTCACTGGAGCAAAATCCAAATACTTTATCAGGATTAGAAATTGTCGGCGTTCCACTTGATCAAACCTTTTCTCCTAGTCTCAAGGAGTACTCGGCAACCGTAGAAAATAATATTCCGGAAATTAACTTGGTTGTTAAAAGTGAAAATCCTGAAGCAATTTTAACAGTAAATGGTCAGCCTTTCCAAGATGGATTATACACAATTCATACGGGAATGAACACATTTGAAATAGCTGTTAAAGATGGAAGCCATACTGTCAATACGTATAAACTTACCTTAATCAGAAAACAAAATAATAATAATCTGCTGAAAAATATTAAACTATCAAAGGGAGAGTTATCGCCTAAATTTGATTCATCCATAGTGAATTACAGTATAAAGGTAGATAATAATGTGAAAACCCTTACGGTTATTCCAGAATCTATGAAGAAAACTTCCAGCATTCAGATCAAGAATAAACTGTTTAAGGGTGAGAGGGATACCGTATCGCTGCCAGAAGGAAAATCAACTATCACTATTTTGGTTACGGCTGAAAATGGTGAAATGAAAACCTATACTTTACATGTAACAAGGGAACTTAAACAAGCAAGCAAACCTCCTGTTCCACCAGCCCGAACGGTAAAAGTTGCAAATAATTCAAAAGTAAGTGGATCAAATAGAGGAATGAATCAAATACAGAAAACCATTCCAACTAAGAACGTTACCCCAGTGAGTACTCAGAACAATCGCTCAACAAGTCAGATCCAAGCCACCGTTCAAAAAATAAATAAAGCAACCTTATCCTCTCTAACAGTATCGACAGGTATTTGGAATAAGGATTTTATTACAGACGAATATACCTACCATTTATCTGTTGCGAGTGATGTGAAATCCCTTACCATCAAGCCAACAGTGAAATACAGCAATTCCACCGTCAAAATTGAAGGCGGAAGCAGTCAAAATATTAAGCTGGATGGTAAAAAAACGATTATTTCTGTAGTTGTAAGCAATGGGGAAGACCGAAAAACGTATGTTTTGATTTTTAGGAAAAAGGTTGAAAAAAGTACATCCTCTTCAACGAATAATGATACCGTAGATTCAACTGTAAATAGTGAAGCTAGTAGACAGGTTACCAATTCAAATAATAACCTAACGACAGTAAAAACAAGCGCATGGCAGGGACAAGGGAATCCTCAATCTTTATCCTTTTGGGGAAGGATTACGGAGAATATTAGTAAATTTTTTAGTAAATTATTTTAAAAACGAAAAAAGCCTGGCTTTCAGCAGGTTTTTTTTGTTTTAACAATTAACAAGTTTGGTAATGTCTGTGTTGAGAAGGATCATGAATAATGAAAACGCTTTTTTAATTTAATAGGGTAAAATTTTATTAAAAGGAAGGATTTTTATTCTACATTTTTCGAAAATTATGTTATATTATTATTTAAAAATTTATTAGAATTTTTTGATTAAGGGAAGGTGAGAACATGACAACAGAATTAAAAGTAAATGACAGCAGTCTTCCATTGCGTAGAGATGTCAAATTACTTGGCCAAATGCTTGGTGAAATCCTTATCAGTCATGGTGGGGTAGAGCTATTCGAAAAAGTTGAAAAAATTAGAAACATGTGTAAATCTCTCCGAAATCAGTATGAAGAAGAAACCTATACCGCTTTAAAAAAGGAAATCTCCACCTTAAGTAATCCAATGCGAATGCAAGTGGTCCGTGCCTTTTCCATGTATTTCCATTTAATCAATGCAGCGGAACAAAACCATCGGATTCGCAGACGCAGGCAGTATCAATTGGAGTCAGAAAATGTTCAACCTGCATCAATTGAAAGTGCGGTCCTCTCATTAAAAGAAAACCATATATCGAAAGAAGTCATCCAGGAAGTTCTAAAAACATTGTCACTTGAGCTTGTGATTACTGCCCATCCAACAGAGGCAACAAAGCGGTCGATTCTTGAAATCCAACAGCGAATTGCTGCAATTTTGGAGAAGCTTGATAATCCAATGCTGACAAAAAGAGAGAAAAGGAAGCTCGAAGAGGGCTTGTTTAATGAGATAACCATTCTTTGGCAGACTGATGAATTACGGCATAACAAGCCATCCGTAATGGACGAAGTTCGTAATGGCCTCTATTATTTTGATCAAACCCTTTTTGAGGTTCTTCCTGAAATTCATTACGAGGTAAAAGACAGCCTTGAAAGAAATTACCCGGAAGAAAAATGGGACGTTCCAAATTTTCTTCGTTTTGGGTCATGGATTGGCGGGGATCGTGATGGAAACCCAAATGTTACTCATGATGTGACTTGGGAGACTTTAATTCGCCAAAGAAGAGTTGTGTTAAAGAAATATAAAGGGGTCCTGACCGATTTAATGAAGCGGTACAGCCATTCCACTACAAGGGTAGACGTAAGTGAAGAACTCCTGCAACTGCTGGAGGTGCAAGAAGATAAGTATTTAACGGAAGATAAAAAGTGGCCGGTTAAAACGGAGGTTTACCGCCGAGTTTTTGCGGTTATGATTGAACGGGTGAGACAGGTAGGGAAATCTGAGGTTGGTTATCAATCGGCTGAAGAGCTGTTAAAGGATTTATACGTCATTCAAAGCAGCTTAAAAAGCCATCACCCTGCTGCCCATGAATTGCGGTCCATTCGAAAGTTAATCCGCCAAGTTCAGTTGTTTGGCTTTCACCTTGCAACTCTCGATATCCGAAATCATAGCGGTGAGCATGAAGCTGCGATTACTGAAATCTTAAGGAAAGTAAGAATCACAGAAAACTATGCCGAGCTTTCCGAAGAAGAGAAGCTTACTATTTTGCAGAATATTTTAATCGACCCTCGTCCGCTTCTTTTGCTAAATGAAGATTATTCGGAAGAAACACAGGAAATGATTAAAGTATTTCAAATGATTAAAAAGAGTCATGAAGTATTTGGAAAACGTTCCATTTCTGTTTATCTTGTAAGTATGACAAAATCTTCAAGTGACCTGTTAGAGGTACTAGTTTTGGCAAAAGAGGCTGGAATTTACCGTCTCCATGCAGATGGCACTTTGGAAAGCCATTTGAATGTGGCCCCCCTTCTTGAAACCATTGATGATTTATCAGCAGGACCAACGATTATGGAAACACTTTTCAAAATGCCGTTATATCGTAATCATTTACAGATTTTAGGTGACCAGCAAGAAATTATGCTAGGTTATTCAGATGGAAGCAAAGATGGTGGAACTTTAACCGCCAACTGGAAACTCTATAAGGCCCAGATTGAAATTCATGAAATGGCCAAACGTTATGAGATTGGATTGAAATTTTTCCATGGCCGCGGTGGTTCACTTGGACGTGGGGGCGGTCCATTAAACAAAAGTATTTTATCACAACCAGCTGAAACAATCGGTGATGGCGTGAAAATTACTGAACAAGGTGAAGTATTGTCTTCGAGATATTTACTTGAGGACATTGCTTATCGAAGCCTTGAACAAGCAACATCCACACTGCTTAAGGTTGCTACACATGTATCAAAAGGCGATGATCAAGGGAAATTACGAAATACTGAATGGGAAAAAGCGCTTGATGAAATATCAAGTGAATCTTTAGGAAAATATCAATCGCTTGTGTTTAATGACCCTGATTTTCTTACCTATTTTAACCAAGCCACACCACTCCAGGAACTTGGGGATTTAAATATCGGTTCAAGACCAATGAGCCGGAAAAAACAGGGGAGATTTGAAGATTTACGGGCAATTCCATGGGTATTCGCATGGACGCAAAGCCGTCAGCTGCTGCCTGCTTGGTTTGCTGCGGGAACTGGTTTAGAAAGTTTTGCCTCAAAGAATGGGAAGAATTTGACCTTATTACAGGAAATGTATCAAAAATGGCCGTTCTTCCAATCGACAATTGATAACTTGCATATGGCTTTGATGAAGGCAGATCTAACAACCGCCAAGGAATATTTGTCACTCGTTGAGGATCAAACCATTGCTGAAAGAATTTTTACCACTATTCTTGAGGAATTTGAAAAAACAAAAGCCATTCTATTAAAAATAACAGGTGATCAAGAATTGCTTGATCATACGCCAAATATTAAGGAATCGGTATTTAGACGTAATCCATATGTTGATCCATTGAACTTTTTACAGGTTGAGTTAATAAAAGAATTACGCAGCCAGGACGAGCCTAATGACGAATTGTTAACGGAAGTATTATTAACCATCAGTGGAATCTCCGCAGGACTACGGAATACTGGTTGATTTAAAAAAACAAACTCTTTTTACGAGAGTTTGTTTTTTCTATTTTAAAGATTCTAAAAATTATATATACTATTAGTAAAAAATAGAAATCGGGTGAATAGGTTGGCGATTTATAGTCATTCAAGTATTTTAACAGAAAACGAGATTGATTTTTTATTGGATTTATTGCCAATTTCATATAGATCAACACCCGATATCTACATATTTGACGGCTGGCAGGAAATTGCCACACTATCTGAAAATTTATCCGCACGCTATTATTTGCTAAAGCATCTTGTCAAATCTTCCATTTTTTCTACCTATAATTATCAACAAAGTAAAATTTTTATCTACTTATTTAATTTGCCATACCAAGACCCTTTATTAAAAAAACTGCATGGTGTTTTTTGCTTATTTCATGAAATGCGCCATCATCATCAATTCACGACGAATAAACATAAGTTTTTACAGGCACTATCAGGCCCCCCATTACTAGGTTCATCTTATTCATTTTCATGGGTGGAAAAAGATGCAAATAAGCATGCCATCAAGTGGATGCGCAAAAATCGAAACAAAATAAATCATCAATTTCAGCTGCATTTCTATCAATGGGATATTGGAGTGAATGAACAAAATAAATTAAGAATACTCCCCGGCTAAAAAGGCTTTCTAGAAGATCCAATCAAACTGATTAGGTCTTCTTTTTTTTTGAACAAATTGTTAACATTCGTGGAAAAATAGCCTTTGAAATATAAATGTAATATTATCATAACTTTTTTGACAAAATTAGATGATATACTACTAATTGCAACAAAAAAAGTAATTATTGGGTCATTTGTATGAAAATGACCATATACATAATAATAGAATTTATGGTTAATAGACGAGAATACATAGAAATTTGTCAAATACTTGGCTTGGATTTTGTCGAAATTCAATGGAAAATTTGGCAATGGGAAAGCAGGGAATCAATTGAAAAAGAAACTAACCGTACTTAGTACGCTTGTAATGCTTGGGCTTGGAAGTGCTTATTCCATTCCGGCTGTAAAAGCTGCACCAAATAACGATTTACAAAGTATTAAAGGTCAACGTTCGGGAGTACAGGCTGGTATTTCAAAAGCAAATGCTGAAATCACTAAGGTACAAAGTGATCTTGCTAGATTGATAGAACAATCAAACCGTGTCGATCAGGCGATTAAAGATAATAATTCCATGATGAAGAACACAGAAAAGAACATTAAGGAATCGAAATCCCAGGTTCAGCAATTAGAGCAAGAAGTTGCTGTCATAAAGAAAAGAATTGACACACGTAATGAGATTTTAAAAAAGCGTGCCGTATCATACCAAGAGAGCGGTGGAAACGTTAGTTATTTGGATGTCTTGTTAGGTGCCTCCAGCTTTAGTGATTTTATTGATCGAATTGGTGCTGTTTCTACATTTGTTCAAGCGGATCAGACTTTTATAAAACAGTATGAAGACGATAAAAAGGAAGTTGAAGTAAAACAAGCTACCGTTCAAAAAAAGTTGACAGAGCTAAAGGAAATGAAAACTGAACTTGAAGGTATGCATGAGCAGATTTTGGATCAAAAAAAGGAAAATGATACACTGAAGAACGAGCTGAAACAAAAAGAACAGGAACAATTGGATCGTATTGCGAAACTAAAAGGAAAAGAAAAGCAACTTGCCTTAAAAGAATATGAAATGATTCATGCAAATGATGTTGCACCTGCACCTGCACCTGCACCTGTATCTGATGACAAAAATAGTTCAGATAATAATAGCAACAGTTCAAATGCTGACAAGAATTCTAGTAATTCTTCTTCTTCATCCAATCAATCCGATTCAAAAGATAATACTCCAGTAGCGGCTCACTCCGGTTCAAGCGGAAGTGTTCAAGATGTCATTACTGCTGGAAATAAATATATTGGAAATTCCGTGTATGTCTTTGGCGGCGGACGTACAGCATATGATGTTGCCCATGGAAGATTTGATTGTTCAGGCTTTGTTCATTGGGCCTTTGCACAAGCTGGATATAATATTGGTTCAAGTACGGACTCCTTAAAGTATGCAGGCAGACAGGTTCCCTCAAGCCAAATGAAGCCGGGAGACCTTGTATTCTTTAACACATATAAGACAGATGGACACGTTGGAATTTATGTTGGCGGGGGAAAATTCATCGGTTCCCAAAGCTCGACAGGTGTAGCAATTGCGTCCATGTCAAATAGTTATTGGAAATCAAGATTTAACGGACGCGTTGTTCGAATAATTGAATAAAAATAAAAAGAGAAGCGGGGAAGCCCAGCTTCTCTTTTTATTTTGGAATAACTTACAAATATACATCAAGAAACTCCTTCAATTATGAGCCGGCTGTTTCATCCTACGGTCCCTTATCTTTAAAAGTCAACTTGATTGTGATGATCCTTTTAGTATTTTTATTTTTTCTAAATGTGGAACTCAGCTACATTTTTTGGATAAAAATAACTTCCTTTTGGCAAGATAAGGTAACAATGTTAGGGGTTGTTTGGTCCATGGTAACGTTCTCTTTTGTCCTAATCGCACTATTTCTAACTGGACTTCTTGCCCTATTTGATACACAGTTATTTGGATACACCTTTATTTCAGCTATACAACATTTACTTTTTTCAGAAATTGCTGCTGGCAGATATATTGTCATAACTGGAGCGATCGTTGGCCTTATTTCGAGTGTTGTCATCGATGTACGGATTTATTTATCGAAAAGAAAAGGTAAAAATACGGAAGGGAATCAAGTTTCGTAATGGAAAAAGAAAATATATCTTTAGGTCAACTCCTGACACTTCTTATTAACTTTTTATTGGGAAGTGCGATTGTTGTTGGAATTGGCGGTGATGCCAAAAATGATGCATGGCTTGCGATAGGGTTATCCACTTTTTTAGGACTAGGGGTTATTTGGTTTTTTCATACTTTAACAAATCAGCTTGAAGGTAAGAATTTGTTTCAAATTATCGAGTTTTGCATCGGGAGAAAACCGGCCATTATTTTAACCTTCCTTTATATTATTTATTTTATCTATATTTCAAGCAGAGTGGTAAGGGATTTTGGAGAATTAATGGCTTCTGCAATTATGCCTAACACTCCAATTGAAGTGGTTTCGATTACACTTTCTCTCTTAATGGGGTATGTAATCTATCTTGGTATCGAGGTGCTAGCACGAACCTCTGAAGTATTTACTCCATATTTGTTTATTTTTTATCTTTTATTAGCTATTTTTTTATTTGCAAGCGGGAATGCGAATATTGAGCAAATTCAACCAATCCTTGGGGAAGGGGTTACACCAATTTTTAAAACTCTTTTTAAGGATTTGATTTTTTTCCCATTTGGTGAATTAATTGCCTTCACGGTCATCTTTTCAAGTGTTACAAACAAGAAGTACAGTCTGAGATTTTCATTTATTGGGGTGGGAATTGCCGCCTTTTTACTTATGATTGCCTCTTTTTTAATGATTATTACTCTTGGAGTTGATTCAATGCTCCGATCAAACTTCCCGCTTTTAAGCACGGGACGGAACATTTCGGTCGGTAATTTTATTGAAAGAATTGATGCACTTGTTGTGTTCATTATGATGTTGGGGATTTTTGTAAAAGGGACTATATTTCTATTCGGGGGTTTAAAGGGCTTAGAATACATTTTTCAGTTACCCTATCGTTATTTTGTTATCCCGATCTCTACCCTGGTTGCTTTATTCTCAGTACTTTTGTCAATTGATTTTGCGGATCATATTCAAGAAGGCTTGAAAATGGTTCCGTATTACCTGCATTTACCCTTCCAATTTTGTATTCCACTAATTCTTTTTATTTTTTTACTATGGAAGCAAAAGAAAAAAAGGTCTAGTTCAAATTGAGGTGTTATCCTTTATGTCTCCTATTAAATCAATTCGTAGTTTGCGGAAGAAAAGAATAAAAATGGATGATTACTGGAATGAAGCTGAGCCGCAGAAGAGTGAGAAAAATGTTACAATCACACACTTTTCGTTCCAAGAGTTAAAAAGCGAATTGGAAATTTCCTTTGGATATTCAGCCGATTTTCGGAGTGTCATTGCGGAGATTGACCATAAAGGATCATTACTAATTTATCTAGAAAGCATGGTGGATACGAAAACATTGAAGGAAACGACTCCAGATTTGTTTTCATCGCGGTTTAATGAAGAAGTCCGCTTAAGTTCCACTGAGGAACTTGCTTCTTTGTGTAAAAAAGTGTTTGGAGGAGCAGACTATCAGCTTTTGGGGACAAAGGATGAAATATGCAGGGCTGTGTTAAACGGATCCATTGTCATAGCGGTTGAGACAATCGAGAATGCCATTTCTATAAGTATGGCTACAGATGAAAAAAGATCGGTTACCGAACCAAGTACCCAAACGGTAATAAGAGGACCAAAGGATGGGTTTATCGAGTCCCTTTCCACCAATGTCAGTTTAATTAGGAGAAGGATTCGGAATCGGAATTTATATTTTGAGTCTTTTATCATTGGGGAAGATACGCAAACGACAGTATATATGGGATATATAAAAGGCATTGCTAATGAAGCCATTCTGCAAGAAGTTCGCAACAGGTTAAAAAAAATTAAAGTCAGCGCCATTTTTGAATCGGGGAATATTGAAGAACTAATTACGGATAAAACTTTTACCATATTTCCTTTAGCGCTAAACACGGAACGGCCTGACACGGTTGCTTCCAATTTAATTGATGGGAAAATTGTTATCTTAATTGATGGAACCCCTTTTTGTTTACTTGTACCGGCTGTTTTTGTGAATTTTTTTGAGATCTCAGAGGATTATTATCAGCCATTTTTACTAGGGACCTTTTTAAGGGGGATTCGCTATCTGGCATTTATGATTGCGTTGTTAACCCCTTCCTTATATGTGGGAATACTAACCTTTCATCACGAACTTTTGCCGACAACCCTGTTGTTAAGTGTAATTGCCCAGCGCCAGGGTGTACCTTTCCCAGCCGTAATTGAGGTTTTAATTATGGAAATTACATTTGAAATTTTACGTGAAGCAGGAGTAAGGATGCCAAAGACGGTAGGGCAAATGGTTTCAATCGTTGGTGCTCTCGTCATTGGTCAAGCAGCCGCAGAAGCTGGGATTATCTCCAATATAATGATTATTGTGGTTGCCATCACGGCAATTGCCAATTTTGTCTCTCCAGTATACAGTTTTGCGTCTGCTTCCAGACTATTAAGGTTTTTATTAGTTTTATTTGCCTATTTTTTAGGATTGTACGGTGTTTTAATAGTCCTAGTCGCAATGGTTGCCCATTTAAGTTCCCTACGTTCATTTGGCGTTCCCTACTTGTCTCCGATAGCTCCTATTATTGTTGAGGACCAAAAGGATGTTTTCCTCAGATTTCCCTTTTGGGCAATGAAGAAAAGACCAAAATATTTAAGAACAGAGTCAGAAACCAAGGTTTTTTCCGAAGCATCGCCAAGCCCACCGCAATCGAAAGGTGGGAATAACGCTTGAGAAAAAAATTATTTTGCTGGATTTTTATCTGTAATTTTCTATTAACAGGCTGCTGGGACCAACGGGAATTATCGGAAATTTCCGTGGTAACCGGCATGGCGATCGATAAAAGTGATGAAGGGAAATATTCTTTAACTGCCGAAGGAATTTCTGCTGAAGAATTAAATCCGAAAACCGGAACAGGTCTTACCCCATCAATTGTCTTTACTCTTCACGGAAATACTATTTCAGAGCTCTCGCAAAAAATGAATGTAGGTGCTTCAAAAAATGTAATTTATTCACATATGCAGACTTTGATTATTGGGGAAGAGATTGCAAAAAAGGGGTTAATGGAATTTATTGATTTTTTGGAAAGAAATCGTGAGATACGGGATGATTTTAACATTATCATTGCTCATAATGTGAGTGCTGCCGATGTATTGAAGGTTACTTATCCGATTCAAAAATCTTCATCTTTAAAGCTGCACGTTCAAATAGATTCTATGGTGCAGAACTGGGGTGGTGACCCGGATGTAAGGTTAAATGATGTTGTCCAAGCCTATACTTCACCGGGAAGACATCCGGTAATGGCAGCGGTAACCATTCAGGGAAATCCGGAAGCAGGCAGCGGTGTAGATAATATGAAGGAGGTAAGTCCAAAAGCAATAGTCGTCCTTGATTCACTGGCCATTTTTAAGAGGGGGAAGCTTCTTGATTTTTTGCCGCTGGAGGATACTCGAAATTATTTATGGATTGAAGATAAGTTAATTCGTACCGCTTTGTCCGTTCCTTGCAAAAAAAACAAATATATTGCAGTCAGGATTTACAATTCTAAAACTAGAGCGAAGGCAAGAATGATAAGAGGGTTACCGGTCATTGATATCCATGTCAGGTCAGAAGCTTATTTGGATGGCACTCAATGTACAAAAGATATAACTAAAATCAAAACATATGAGCAATATGAAAAGCTTACGGAGAAAATGATTGAAAAGAACATGATGAAGACAATTTATAAGGTTCAAAAGGAATATCAGTCCGATGTTTTTGGTTTTGGTGAAGAGATGTACCGCCAGGATTACCGGAATTTCAAGAAGGTTCAAGATCATTGGGATGAGCTGTTTAGCGATGCCATCATTAATGTCCATGTAAATGTACAATTAAGAAGATCGGGGATTCGGACAAAAAGTCTCCTAAGTAACTCAAAATAACCCTGCTCATCTTTCATAAAAGATGGGCTTATTCTTTTTTTTCAAAATTGGGTAATAGGGATAAGTGTCTAGTGCACATTTCTAGGTGCCTGAATAGGATATATAGAAATTAAATAAGGAGGTAATGAAAATGACTGGTGCAGTAGGCGGCTACGCTGGCGGCGGCTTTGCCCTTCTAGTAGTATTATTTATCTTGTTAATCATTATCGGAGCTTCATTTGTTGGTGGATACTATTAATTAAAAATACAGGAGGTAATGAAAAATGTTTGGATATGGTGGATATGGTGGTTTTGGTGGCGGATGCTGCGGTGGTTTCGGATATGGTGGAGTAGGTTGTGGCTGGGGCGGCGGTTTCGCGTTAATCGTTGTCTTGTTCATCCTATTAATTATTGTAGGGGCGGCTTGCTTCTATTAAAATTTGATATGAAATGTGTATTTAATAAGCGCAGCGATTTATATAATCGCTGCTTTCTTTCATTTAATAAATGGACAAACTATCCATATTTACCATGGAAATGATTAAAGGTTGGGTGAGCATGGAATCCATGTTAAGGTTATATCAGAGCAAAACACTAGATAAAGGGGGAACTGAATATGAAACTTATTGTGAGTGTTTTTTTGACGGCATTCCTTTTTCTTTTCATGCTTGTTCAACCTGGACTATTGGGGCGTGTTGATGCACAAACTCTTGAAACTGTAAAAATTTATAAAGTTCATGATGAAACACCAGTTCAAGTCGCACTTAAATATGGTGTTTCCAAATCAAAAATTATAAAAGTTAATGGAATTAAAAATAATAGACTTACCCCAGGTGAAAAAATTATTATTCCAAAGCAGATTTCTCAAAAAGAAAAGGATTTACTTGCAAGATTAGTGACAGCAGAAGCAAAAGGTGAGCCTTATAAAGGGAAAGTGGCAGTTGCTGCTGTTGTGTTAAATCGAGTGAAAAATGACCAATTTCCTGATTCTATTCACCAGGTGATTTATCAAAAAAGGCAGTTTCAACCTGTTGCCAATGGGATGATCAATAAGCCTGCTGTTGAAGATGCAAAAAAAGCAGTGAATGAGGCTCTTGCCAAAAACGGACAAATAACCGATGCCTTATATTTTTATAATCCGGATAAAACCGACAGCAAATGGCTTCGATCTAAGAAGACAATTAAAAAAATAGGTCATCATCGGTTTGCTGTTTAGAAGCCCTCTTGATCAATCAAGAGGGCTTTTGCTTTGTCCAGCTCCAACGTCTTGCCCCTCAAGGTTGTTTCGGCTTTTCTCTTCTTTTTCTTTCCATTTTTCAAATTCAACTAATTCCCCTGATATTTTTTTGATGGCGTAGCCGATTACTGCTGCATCATCGACTATTCCTAAACCAACAATAAAATCGGGAATCATATCGATTGGGGAAGCAAAATAGAGAATAGCTCCTATAACAGTTGCCAGTGTACTCTTGGAAATATTTCTATAATCGCCTTTGGAATAGGCTTTAATTAGTTCAATCAATAGCTCGATCTTACCGAAGGCGTCCCCTAATGAATTTTTCTTTTCTTTCACTTTGGTTGTTGCTTGTTTCATTAATTCATTTGTTTCTTGTTGGTGATTGATGAATTCCAATGCTTTGTCTTTATATTTAGTGAATTCTTTTTCGATTTTTTCTTTATTACCGAACAATATTATCACTTCCTTTTAAGGAATACATGGTTAGTTTACCACGAATGAGTAATAAAAAAACACGAGGTGCGTTTACACACCTCGTGCTTTTAATTTAAGCCGAAACTAAATTTCCTAACACAATCTCATCCACTTCGTCGCCTTCAAGTGTCTCCTTTTTTAATAAAGCATGCACTAATTGCTGATACTGTTGATGATGGTTTTGAATTAGGGTTTGGGCTTTTTCTAAGCCTTTGTCAAAAAGCTCCTGCATCTTTGCTTCTTTATCTTGTTTATTAAATGTAAGAGTAAATCCATTTTGGAGCATTCCTGTATCAACCATTTGTTCAATAATCTGTTTTGCCTGCTGGACATCACCGCTAACACCAATACTGTGTTCACCCAGCATCATTCTTTCAGCCACACCGCCGGCTAAAATCATTGCAATCCGCTCAAGTAGATCACTAGTGGTTGATAAATGAAGTTCTTTTGGTATCGGAGCAACATAGCCAAGTGCATCACCACGAGGAATGATGGTGGCCTTTCTAACAGAACCCGGTTTTGTGACGGAAGCAACTAGCGCATGTCCTGCTTCATGAATGGCTACACGGCGCTTGGTTTCAGAATCCTGTAAGGTACGAGATGTACTTCCTAAAATTGTACGATCTAGTGCATAATCAAGGTCTTCCTTATAAATCATATCTTTGCTGTTTCGAACAGCCCGTCGGCTCGCTGTTTCAAATAGAGATTGAAGCTCGGCGCCTGAAAAACCGGATGTGCTCTCCGCTAAGTCATCCAATGAGGCAAGAACATCTTTAGCGATTGCCTTTCCTTTCGTATGAATAGCGATAATTTCCTTTCTCCCCTTTGTGTCTGGAAGAGGGACATGGAATGAGAAGTCAATCCTTCCCGGACGCAAGAATGCATCATCGAGCATATCTTTACGATTGGTTGCTGCGATAAATAGGATCCCGTCATTGTCATGACCGCCATCAAGCTGTACAAGAAGCTCTGTTAATGTTTTTTCAGCCTCTTCCCCGCCATGTGCTTTTCTCTTTCCAGCAAGAGCATCCACCTCATCAATAAAGATTACAGCTGGACTTTGCTTTCTTGCTGCTTGGAATAAAGAACGAACCCTGCTTGCCCCGACACCGACAAATAGTTCATTAAAGGCTGATCCGCTAGCGGAAAAAAATGACGCATTTAGCTCGTGTGCCATGGCTTGGGCTAATAATGTTTTACCAGTACCCGGAGGTCCGTATAACAAAACTCCTTTAGGCGGTTTAATCCCTAATGTTAGTGCTCTTTCCGGTTCCTTTAAGGTTGAGAGGGTTTGTAAAATTTCTTCCTTCATTTCCTCTCCTATACCTCCAACATCATCTAATGTAGTGGAAGGTAGAGTACGTTCTTTCGCAACACTATTTTTCATGGAGTTGCCTAGCCCAAAACCGCCCTTACTCTTTTGCAGGGCGAATGCTGCTCCAGCAAGAAGAATAATGACCCCGCCAAGTACCCATTTTCCATACGGGCTGCTGTCCGAATAGGAATAATTAATATTATATTTTTCAACTAGCTTGTCTACCATTTGGCTGTTAGGGGGAACATGGGAAATATATTGAGCGTTTCCTGCTTTAATGTGAATGCTGCCATCAGGCCGTTCAGTTAAAGTGACCGTCTTACCCTGCTGATTTTGGATCGTATTCTCCACAGATGAGAATGGAATTGCCACCTCGGCTTTCGAATTTTGAACCACCCAAATAATACCCGTTACCACAAATATAAACGCTACAATGAGCGGAATAAACTTTGAAACTATTCTTTTCGTTTTTTCATTCAATTACGATCAGCTCCTTTAACAAGAGTACTACTCTATTATAAAAGGGATTTCAGAAAAAAGGACGTGGGAATCAGAGGAAAAAACATAGATGTCAGGAAAAAGAGCCTTTCTGAAATCAGAAAGGCAGCTATATCATATGACAATTAAAGGGTTCGAAGGGTTGGAATGATGGGTGCCAATACACTTTGAGCAAGGACACCGATACTCACTCCTTCGCTTTGCGCTTTGCTCCATTTAAAAACATGAACTTTTTCTGTCTTACCTTCATACAAAAATAATAACTGATCTCCATCTTCGACAATCCCGATTTTTTTATAAGGGATATGATTCTCCTTAAGTACAATCTCAAATGCTTTATGTATTAAATTTAAGGTAGGTTGATCAAACGATGTAATATTCATTATTTCCTCCTAAATTTTTATATTATAATTAATAAATGGCTTTCTTCATTATATTCTTATTTCCTGGGATAAAAAAGAAATAATTGATGTCGATTAATTGAAGATTGCAAAGTAATCACAAGACATATAAGATTGAAGTTATGGACAAAAACTAATTGTCGAAAAAGAGAGGAAGTCAAGATGGGAAACAAATTTAAAGAAGAAGTATTATCGCGCCGTACCTTTGCTATTATTTCCCACCCAGATGCCGGTAAAACAACATTGACTGAAAAATTGTTATTATTCGGTGGCGCCATTCGGGATGCGGGAACGGTAAAAGCAAAAAAGACAGGGAAGTTTGCGACAAGTGACTGGATGGAAATTGAAAAGCAGCGGGGAATTTCTGTTACATCCAGTGTGATGCAATTTGATTATGATGGATTTCGTGTCAATATATTGGACACTCCTGGGCACCAGGATTTTAGTGAGGATACGTATCGTACTTTAATGGCCGTTGATAGCGCCGTAATGATTATAGACTCCGCAAAAGGGATTGAGGAACAAACACTTAAATTATTTAAAGTTTGCCGGATGCGGGGAATTCCAATTTTCACGTTTATGAATAAGCTTGATCGCCAAGGGAAACCGCCGCTAGAGCTTCTCGCAGAATTGGAAGAGGTACTAGGAATTGAATCCTATCCAATGAATTGGCCTATCGGAATGGGGAAAGAATTCCTAGGGATCTACGACCGTTACCACAATCGCGTTGAGCAATTCCGTGTGAGTGACGAAGATCGATTTCTCCCTTTAAATAAAGAAGGCGAGATTGACGGGGATCACCCGATTAAGAATTCCGGTCTTTATGATCAGACACTAGAGGAAATCCTGCTCCTTAACGAAGCGGGAAATGAGTTTTCCGCAGAAAAGGTAGCTGAAGGTACGTTAACACCTGTTTTCTTTGGAAGTGCTTTAACGAACTTTGGTGTACAAACTTTCTTGGAATCTTACCTTCAATTTGCTCCGGCGCCAAAAGCACGAAATTCATCTATTGGGGAAATTGATCCGCTTGGTGAGAATTTTTCAGGTTTTGTATTTAAAATTCAAGCGAACATGAATCCTGCCCACCGTGACCGGATTGCCTTTGTTCGAATTTGTTCAGGTAAATTCGAACGCGGGATGACTGTAAATATCCCTCGCCTTGGGAAACAATTAAAGCTTTCCCAATCGACCTCGTTTATGGCGGAAGAAAGAAATACAGTGGACGAGGCTGTAAGCGGTGATATTATCGGCTTATATGACACTGGTACCTATCAAATCGGTGACACATTGACGACTGGCAAAGATGATTTTCAATATGAAAGACTGCCGCAATTTACACCTGAACTCTATGTGAAGGTATCTGCAAAAAACGTCATGAAGCAAAAGTCCTTTTATAAAGGGATTCAACAGCTTGTTCAAGAAGGAGCAATTCAGCTCTACAAAACGTTTAGAATGGAAGAATATTTGTTAGGTGCTGTTGGACAACTGCAATTTGAAGTCTTTGAACATCGTATGAAAAATGAATACAATGCTGAGGTCCTAATGGAGCGTATGGGATCAAAGATTGCCAGATGGGTCGAAGGAGATGTAGTGGACGAAAATTTATCCAGCTCTCGAAGTATGCTTGTAAAAGATCGTTATGACCATAATGTGTTTTTATTTGAGAACGACTTCGCACTAAGATGGTTCCAAGAGAAAAACCCATCGGTCAAACTATATAACCCAATGGACCAACATGAATAATTGTTTAATAAAAACCAAAACCCCCATTTTATCTTATGGGGGTTTTTTCCTGTATAAAAATTATTTATAAACCCCCACAAACCTCTTTAACATAACCGTACTTTTGTAATGAAAAAGCGAAATCAAAAAATCTTAAAGAAAGGAAAAAACTAATAAGAAAACGGTCTCATTTTGGACAATAAACTTGATGATTAACAGTTGTAACAAACTGTTATCTATTGGTAATGACCCCCTAAAATCTATAATATCATCCGTATGGTATAATTGGGTGAATAGAGAGGTGAGTCTAATGCTCAGTTTGTTGTTCATGACCAAAAAGAAGAAAAAGACACTAGAGGAATCGGTAAAATTAATTCAGCAAGGGGACCGTATTCTACTTAATGAACTGATTGAATCATACAAGCCATTTATTGCAAAAACAGTTTCTTCTGTATGCAAAAGATATATATATGAAACGGATGATGAATTCAGCATTGGTCTTTTAGCCTTTAATGAAGCGATTGAAAAATATTCATCCGAGCGGGGAAGTTCCCTATTAAGTTTTTCTGAAGTTTTAATCAAAAGAAGAGTCATTGACTATATTCGTAAACAAACAAAAAATCAACATATAAGTCTGGATTTCCAAACCTCATCCCTCGAAGAGGAGTCTCCCGGTACGGTAATTGTAAACGAATTATCTCTAGAAAATTATCATAAAAAGACGGATGAGCAGCTAAGAAAAGATGAAATTATTCAATTTCAACAACTGCTGAAAACCTTTGATTTAAACTTCAGTGATTTAGTGGAAAATTCTCCAAAGCATGCAGATGCACGAAAAAATGCAATTCTTACCGCCAAAATAATTGTTGATCACCCGGAGCTTAAAGAAATATTACTTGAAAAAAAACGTCTTCCCATTAAACAATTAGAAAAAATGGTAGAAACAAGCAGAAAAACAATTGAACGAAATCGTAAGTATATTATTGCAATCGCACTTATTTTATCAGGTGATTATGTTTTTCTAAAGGATTATATAAAGGGGGTGCTTGAGACATGAAAAAAGGAATTGTAATGGAAATTGATGATGCGTTTCTATTGCTTTTAACCCCGGAGGGTGAATTTTTACGCGCAAGAAAAAGGAATCAGCCCTATGAAATCGGTGAAGAAATTCACTTTTTTCCCATTGAAAATAATGATTTACGTGCATCCCAATCCAGACGTTCGGTAAAAAATCTTTTCAAAATGAAACCTGTATGGGCAGGGTTAATGGTTCTCCTGTTAGTTCTTGCTTCCTTTATTCCTGCTTACCAAGATAATAAAGCGTATGCCTATATGTCGATTGATGTAAATCCAAGTATTGAGCTTGGTGTAAATAAAAAGATGCAGGTTGTCGAATTAACAGGCTTTAATGAAGCAGGAAAGGAAATCATAGCGAATATTCCTAACTGGCAGAAAAAGGATGTATCTGACCTCACTCAAAACCTTCTTAGCGAGATGAAAAAAAGAGGCTATTTGAATGAGCGTGAACAGGTCATTATTTCTACCGTTCGGACGGAACAGGAAGAAAAACCGGTTGAAGATAAGCTAAAAGAAAACATTGAGGAAATTAAAGAATCAGTAAATAAACAGGATTTAGAGGCCACTGTCCTAAGTGGTTCAGAAAAAGAACGGAAAGAAGCTCATCAATTAGGGCTTACTACCGGGAAATACAAAGAAAATAAAATCCAATCGCTTCAAAGTGCTGATCAAATGGAAACAAAATGGATTAATGGAAAGTCTAAAAACCAGAAGGCAGTTCCTGCACCTATGGCACAACCCGCGTTACCGCCGGGACAGCAAAAGAAACTTGGTGGCGACAAAAATAAATCTAATAATGTCACTGTAAAAAAAGGAAAACAAATGAATCAACCTCCATCGAACCGACCACAAGGTAAGATGAAAAATAAATCGGAAAAGAAATCGAAAAAACAAGAAAAAAAGGATCACAGTTCAAAGGATTCAAAACCTGGCCATAAAAATAATTCAAATCAAAAGAAAAATTCAAGTCATAAGAACCAAAACAATAAAGAAAACATTTCCAACCACAAGAAACAATTAAGTAATAAGAACAAATTCAATCACAAGGGAAATTCAAATCAAAAAGCAAAGGGAAAAGAGAAGCACCCTCAATCTAGCAAGACTAAAAACAGCCAAGAATCGTATCATTACAAGCATAAAAATCAGTAAAAAGTCCGGCGATCCTGCCGGACTTTTTTTAGCCAATTATGAAATTATTCTTGTGAGGAATTTCCTGATAATTGTGCCTGAGCCTGCTTGACAAGTCGCTTAGTGATTTCGCCCCCAACAGAACCATTTGCCCGCGAGACTGTATCTGAACCTAAGTTTACGCCAAATTCTTGCGCAATTTCATATTTAACTTGATCCAAGTACTGTTCAATGCCAGGAACTAATAATTTATTACTGCTATTAGCCATAATCGTCAACTCCTTAAAATCGTTACAGAGAAAAAATCTCTGTAAGCATAGTATTTTTCATCGCTTTATTTTCATGAGTGGTAATGTTTTTCGGATATGGATATCTTAGAAAGATTAATTTAGTCTGTTCCCTTTCCAACATCCTTCGAAGGGTGCATAAAAGGGTAGGCTTTTGGTTTCCGTTTACTCTCAAGTAATTCCTTATTTTCGGTTGTATTCCATCCGATATCGTTTGTTGGATGAACCCACTCGTCTCCTGCCATAATTTCAGGATCTGTTTCATCGGTCCAATTTTCTAAAGGAGAATTTTCAGATGCATACATACTGTCACCAATCACTACCCCATGCTTGTTAACAAATGGTATTTCCATTTTTATACCAGTACCCTCAAAACTCGGAGCACTGATTTGATGCGGCAAGGTTTCATCTATATCCAATGGTTTTAGAGATTTTTCGCGATTTTGCTTCGTCATGAATCATTCACTCCTTTTTCTTATATTTTCCTACAGCAAAGAAAATTTATATTAAGAAAAAAAAGGAAATGAATGATTATTATTGTTTGATAAAAACTACTTGGGTAAGATTATTTTTTTGGGAGGATTATACGATGGCAAAAAGGAAAGCAGAAGTTAATGCAGTTGAAAAGTATTCTAAAACCCCACATAAAAATGTTCAGGAAAGTGAATTTTCAGCAGAATTTTCTCATGGGGAAGATGATCATTTAAAGGGTGCCAATCGAAATTCCAAATTAGGAAGAAAGGGAAGAGGGTAATGAAGCCAGGCAGCAGGGCACAAATTCCGAAAGAAGAATTCAGCATTGAATTTGGAGATGTAAACGGGACAAAGCTGTTTGAAACACTTCAAATACCAAATAAAAATAAGAAGAAAACAGAGGGTAAAAAACAATAAAAAGCCGGCTTTAAGTCGGCTTAGGCTGTCGAAAAAATTCGATAGCCTTTATTTGTTTACTTACTTTAACAATTCTATAAGGTATTTGATTAATATATAGGGTGTTCTACAGGTCCGTTGATTTCCGCTCCAGGCACTTCGCTTTCCGCGGGCGTTCCGGGGAGCCTCCTCGTCGGGGGTCTCCCCTGCCCCGTACTCCCGCAGGAGTCTCCGTGCCTTACGCTCCAATCAACAGGTGTTTTCAATAAAGATTACATCTCCCAATAAGTATTTAAAAGTAAGTGGTAGCCAAAAGAGTCTAATCCAAAGTAAATTTGAATTCATTTCTATCGATGAATTAATCCCGGACCACCACCTTCTTCGCCTGATTGACAAATTTATAGATTTTTCCTTTCTCCTAGAATAAGTTAGTCCACTTTTATATGAAGGATAAAGGCCGCCCATCTGATTCCCTTATTCTTTTTGGCTGGTTTCATAAAAACTGTATTTTTAGAATTGATTAAAGGGCATGTTGATTCGGACAATCGTCACTGAAATCAACAACCCTGTCTGAATCAGGGCTCCATTCGGACTCGACTATCTTTGATATCAACAACCCTGTCTGAATCAGGGCTCCATTCGGACTCGACTATCTTTGATATCAACAACCCTGTCTGAATCAGGGCTCCATTCGGACTCGATCAGCTTGAAAATCAAAAACCCTGTCTAAATTAGGGCTTCATTTGGACTTGAATGGCTCTGAAATCAACAACCCAGTCTGAATTAGGGCTCCATTCGGACTCAATCATCTTCGAAATCAGCAACCCTGTCTGAATTAGGGTTCCATACGGACTCAATCATCTTTGAATTAAACAAGCCTGTCTGAATCAGGGCTCCATTTGGACTCGATCGCCTTGGCAAGAGAAATTAAAATGAACATTGCCTATCGTTGGTTTTTGACTTAAAGTGTAGGATTGGGTTTCACATTATTCTACGATTAGTTGGAATCGTCGCACGCAGTTATTTCAAGATATTTTTAATAAGGATGTCTCCAAGCTATGAATCGCAAAATGGTTGGAATACGTGTTGTATTTTGATTTTCAACCCATTAAAAGGTAACGTCAATAAGCAGAAGGTTGCAAAGAAAGAGAGAAAGTAGAGGGTTTTGAATATTTTAGGTGGATATAAGGCTATTAAAGAGGATTGAACGAAATCTGGAAATAGCTGTACAAGGAAAAAAAGGTAAGGTTAATCGCTTATTTAAATTGAGAAAAATGTTTTTTAATTTAGGAAATAAAAAAATTGCAACACACTTAGTCAGATTGGAAAGGGTGTGTTGCAATAATTTTGTTGAGTCACTCCCTGTTGATTGGAGCAAAGCACCTAGAGCGGAAATCAACAGGCCCCTTAGCATGGAAAGTCTTTTAATAAAAATCGGTATTTAAGTTTTAGAAAGAATGAAAAATTGCCGAGAAATATAATCTTTCTCGACAATCTGAGGCCGGGTTAAAGCGGATGACTATTTTTCCTTGAAAGAGAAAATCACCGTTTCTTCATTTGTCGGGTTAAAGTAGGCAACTAAACAGGTTGGATGGAAAACAAATCTTCCTGATGCCAGATACTCCTTAAGGTCAAAGGAAAGTTTCTCAAGCATGGTATGCTTAAATAAATCTTTTTCTTCAAGCCCTAAATCTATAAAAGACTGTCCTAAAAAGGAAGGAAACTCTGAGATTTGTTTATAAATTTTTACGCGCTCCTCTTTTGTGAAACTCTGTTCCCACCAGGGCTTCCTTGGTTTATATTTATGATGGATCAAATAGTCGTATTTCATCAGTCCGATTACGATTTCCAAGTCCTTTATAGAGATATGTTCTAAGAAGGAATGCAGTCTACGGAATAAGTCCTCCAATTGATGGCCGATTCTTGACCATCCTTGTTCATCCCAGAAGGTTCCAAATTGTTGGAAGAAATCAAATGGTGAAGAAAAGACATTTGTAACTAAATATTCTACCGTCAGGTCCATTCGATGGTCGTTCCAATATTTTTCTAATACATCTTCCACTTGTTTTATTTTGACAATGTCATCAAAAGAAAGTACGTTATTCCCCAAAATTTCATAAGGCGAATGGTCCATATAGGTATACCCATGGTCATTCGCACGAAGCCGTACTCCGGTTCCTCTGAGCATTTTTAAAAATCCAAGTTGTAACTCCTCTGGCCGCATTTCAAAAACATCATTAAACGTTTTTCGGAAGGAATTGTAATCTTCTTCCGGCAGGCCGGCAATTAAATCAAGATGCTGATCAATTTTACCGCCATCTTTAACCATCGTTACCGTTCGAGTTAACTTTGTAAAATTTTGTTTTCGCATGACCAGTTCATTTGTAAAGTCATTGGTGGATTGAACACCTATTTCAAAGCGGAATAATCCTTTCGGTGCCTCTTGATTGAGAAAATCAATGACTTCTGGACGCATAATATCTGCAGTGATTTCAAATTGGAATACCGTCCCTGGTAGGTGTTCATCGATCAAAAAGCGAAACATTTCCATTGCGTAACTTCTACTGATATTGAAGGTACGATCGACAAACTTAATCGTTTTGGCACCGTTTTCCATTAAATAACGAATATCCTCTTTAATTTTTTCTCTCTCAAAATAGCGAACCCCGACTTCGATAGAGGATAAGCAAAATTGGCAGCTAAACGGACAACCACGGCTTGTTTCAATATAGGAGACACGTTTGCCCAGATGCGGGATATCTTCTTCAAAGCGGTAGGGTGAGGGGAGCTCTTTTAAATCAAGCTTATTCATTTGCGGCGTAATCACCACTTGACCCTCATTCCGGTATGCTATGCCAGGGACATTGCGATAGTCTTTGTTTGTTTCAACTTCTGAAAGAAGCTGCTTAAAGGTTTGTTCTCCTTCGCCCATCACAATAAAATCGACCTGAGGAATTTTTTCCATCCATTCCGATGTATCATAGGAAACTTCAGGACCCCCAAAAACAATGATAATGGAAGGATCGATTTTTTTAAGCATGTTTACGACTTTAATTGTTTCTTCTATATTCCAAATATAACAGCTGAATCCAATAACATCCGGCTTTTGCTGATAGAGGTCGGTGACAATATTCATGACCGGGTCTTTTATCGTATATTCTTTAATTTTTATATTATATTCAGGCAAAGCATAAGCCTTTAAATAACGAATTGCCAGGTTCGTATGAATATACTTGGCATTTAAAGTAGTACAAATGACTTTCATTCGATTTCTCCTTAATTATAATAAATAACATTTAATTATAACCCATTCTTGGCTAATAGAGTAGATGTTAAACAGATGAAGTGGTAGGGAACAGATTGAATTGTCCCTGTTATACAACAGTCTTAGGTCTGTTATATAATTGTGGAAACGCTTCAAAGCTATTTGTATTAAGGTCTTTTTATAAAAATTTCAAAGTGTTATAAGAAAATGTTTGTATGTATAACATTTGTCACAGACCTACTAGAAACAATTGCCTTACAATACTCTTGGGGAAGTTAATCTATTTTACTTTTTTATAAAAAGCATTTCGATGCTTTTTGTCTATCGGGAGGGGATACTATGTCGGTTCTACCGAAGAAAAATGATTTGGGATTTTTTGAAATCCGTTTGGAATCCATTGGGGGATTAGGTGCGAACTTAGCTGGGAAAATGCTAGCAGAAGCAGGTGTATTAGGTCTTGGCTTAAATGGCTCTAATTTTTCGTCCTATGGTTCGGAGAAAAAAGGTTCTCCAGTGAAAAGTTTTATCCGCTTTTGTGAGCCTGAAGTTCAAATTAGGGACCACAGCCCAATCGAACAGCCACATATAGTAGGTGTTTTCCATGAAGCACTATACAAAACGATTAATGTTATCAGCGGCTTAAATGCTGATGGGATTGTATTAGTAAACACAGCAAGAGATTTTGATGAAGTAAAAAAAGATTTAAAACTTGAATATGGAACGCTTGCCATCGTTGATGCTTTAACGATTTCCGTGGAAGAAAAAACAAAGGTAAATACAGCAATGCTTGGAGCGCTGTATCGAATTTGTGATTTCTTGGACCCAGAGTCGATGCGAGATGTGATCCGTAAAACGTTTGAAAAAAAATATCCACATCTTGTAGAACCAAATATTCGCACCTTTAATCGCGGTTTTGAAGAAGTTCAATTTAAAACCTATCAAGTGCCGGATGGGGCGGAAGGTAAAGCATTTACTCGTCCGCAGCCACTGTTGGGATTTATGACCCAAGAAATTGGCGGCGCCATTATTACCCAAGGTAATAGTATTTTAAAAGATTTAAGTGGCTCAAGACAAGGATTTCTGCCGGAATTTAACCGGGATAAATGCATAGACTGTGCAGCCTGTGATAATGTTTGTCCAGATTTTTGCTTTGTATGGGAAGAAGGAGAAGATAAACGGGGCCGAAAGCAAATGTTCCTGAAAGGAATTGACTATCAATATTGCAAAGGCTGCCTAAAATGTGTAGAAGCATGTCCTACAGCTGCGCTGGGCGATCTGCGTGAAATGATAGGCTATGCAGTTGCAAATCGCGTTAAGCAAAACTTTCCTTATGTAGCAGGGGGTAGTTACTAATGGCAATTTTAGAAGATAAATTATTGACAAATCAGGTTGCTGAACAATTATCAACCTTTGAATCTGGAAACGAAATGGCAGCGATGGCTGCTGCTCAAATCAACTATCACATCATGGGTTATTTCCCAATTACACCATCAACAGAAGTAGCCCAATTTTTAGATCAAATGAAAACGCGGGGAGAGCATGATATCAAATTAATTCCTGCAGATGGAGAGCATGGTTCAGCGGGAATTTGTTACGGTGCCGCAGCAACAGGTGCCAGGGTATTCAATGCGACAAGTGCAAATGGATTCCTTTATATGATTGAACAGCTGCCGGTTCAAGCTGGTACACGCTTCCCAATGGTGATGAACCTTGTGACTCGTGCTGTCAGTGGGCCGCTAGATATTAGAGGTGATCATTCCGATTTATATTATGGCTTGAATATTGGCTGGGTCATTTTAACAGCCAAAACTCCCCAAGCAGTTTACGACATGAATATTATTGCACTTAAAATTGCAGAACATTCTAAAGTCCGCTTGCCGGTTATTGTTGCTTACGATGGCTTTTTTACTTCCCATCAAAAACGCAGAGTTGAATATTTCAAAGACCGGCGTGTAGTTCAACAATTTGTAGGGGATTGTCCAACTGATTATCATTTTATTAGGGACCCGCAAAAACCGGTTACTATTGGAGCCCACATGAATGGGCAGGACTTGATGAATAACCATTTCCAGCAATCAGAAGCGTTATACAATGCGGGGGAAGTCTTTAAGGAGGTTGCAGCGGAATATGCAAAACTATCCGGAAGAGAATATCCCGTTCTTGATTTATATAAAATGGAAGATGCTGAGGTTGCCTTATTCCTATTAAACTCTGCTGCCGAATCGGCAAAGGATGTTGTTGACGGGTTACGGGCAAAAGGAATCAAAGCTGGTGTAATCAGTCTCAATATCATTCGTCCATTTCCTGCAAAGGAAATTCGGGAAGCACTAAAAAATGTGAAAGCCTTATTAGTTGGTGAACGTGCCGATTCATATGGTGCGCATGGACCAAATTTAACACATGAAGTGAAGTCTGCGCTTCAAGACGACAAAGCCAATCAAACGATTGTCTTAAGTCGCGTGTTTGGACTTGGTGGGAAAGATTTTTATGCTAGTGATGCACAGGAATTTTTCAACTTCACGATTGATGCAATGGAAAAGGGGTATGCTGAGAAGCCATTTGATTACTATGGAAATATTCCTGGGAACCTGGAAAAGATTCTTAAGCCCGTTATTTCCCCGCAGCATGGGGATGTTTATAAATCGGGATTAATTGAAGTGAAAATGGATGAAGAAACAAATAAATTAAAGGTGAAAATCCCGCCGCTCCGAGCCTTAACAGGTAAACCGAAACGAATTGCCTCCGGCCATGGAGCCTGCCCAGGCTGTGGAATTTTTGCAGGTCTTGAACTGTTTTTTAAAGGAATTGAAGGAGATATTGTCACGCTTTTCCAAACTGGCTGTGCCTATGTTACGACTACTGCTTATCCGCATAGTTCACATAAGCAAACCATGATGCACAATTTATTCCAAAACGGGGCAGCTACACTTTCGGGAACAGTTGAAGCCTTTATGGAATTGAAGCGCCGGGGGGAAATTCAAGTATCGGATGATGCCACATTTGTTATGATTACTGGTGACGGCGGCATGGATATTGGAATGGGCTCTGCAATTGGTACAGCCCTTCGCGGCCATAAACTGATCATGCTTGAATATGATAATGAAGGCTACATGAATACGGGTTCGCAAATGTCTTATTCCACTCCACTTGGCCATATGACGAGCACATCGGGGGTAGGAAAGGCACAGCGCGGGAAAGCCTTTCATCATAAGGATACTGCTCAAATCATGGCAGCTACGAATATTCCATATGTGTTTACAGGGTCTGAAGCATTCCCGCAAGATTTGATTAAAAAGGGAGCAAAGGCTCAGTGGTATGCCCAAAATGTTGGGACTGTTTATGGAAAAATCTTGATTACTTGTCCATTAAATTGGAAATCGGATGACCGATACGGAACAACTATTGTAGAAGCAGCTGTAAACTCCTGTTTCTTTCCACTTTATGAGGTGGAACAGGGAGTGACAAATATTACCTATAATCCAGAAGAGAAAAACAAACGGATTCCTCTTGCTGATTGGCTAAAATATATGGGGAAGACAAAGCATCTTTTAAAAGATGAAAACAAACCAATATTGGAAGAATTTGAAGCTGAAGTAGAAAAAAGATGGCAGCGGTTAAGAGCCAAGCATGAAAACCCTATGTTATAAGTGAAGGAAGGCAAAACGCTTAGCGTTTTGCCTTTTTATAGTAGAAAAGGAGTACTATAAAGGATTTTTGTTCTATAATGTAGAATATATAAACTTATAATATGATGAGTGGAGCTACATTATTGGAAGTCGTGGGGTGGCATTACGTGGAAAAGCAAGTTCAGCAAAAAGATGCTTTACCTTTAAATGAAGAGGGTAATATACATATAGAAGAAAATAGGAATACCCACGTTGGGATTAGAAATACCCCGAAGTATCCATTTCTTGAAGAATTAAGGAAACTAAAAAAAAGTGAACGGAAGTATAGAATGATTTTTGAGGATTCGATTGACGGGCTCCTCTTATGGAATAATCAATATCAGATTGTCGATCTTAATAGCAGTGCAGAAGACATGTTTGATCTCACTAAAGACCTTTTGATTGGCAAGGATCTTTTGGGATTATTCAGTGAAACTAAGATCAAACAAGAAATCATCAAACATGTTGAACAAGTAATGGATAAAGGGAAGCATTCTTCGACGATTATCATTGAATCAGAAGAAGGCCAAAAAAGATATTTTGACTATTCATCAAAACACGAGATTGTTGAGGGCTTAAATTTTACTGTTATTAAAGATATTACTGAAAAAATGGAAATACAGGAGCAGCTTCGTAAATCAGATACGTTAAACGTAATAGGAGAGCTTGCTGCCGGGATTGCGCATGAAATTCGTAATCCAATGACGGCCTTAAAGGGGTTTATTCAATTACTTGAAGGCAGTATTAAATCAGAGCATGAAATGTATTATCAAGTTATAACGTCAGAATTACAGCGTATCGATTCAATTATTAATGAATTTTTAATTTTAGCAAAGCCGCAGGCAAAACGGTTTCAGGAAAAAGATATTAAACAAATAATGAAGGAAACGGTTGACCTTCTGAATGCTCAAGCAGTCTTGCATAATGTACAATTTATTACGAGCTATGAGAACAAGCTTCCGCTTATTTTTTGTGAACCGAATCAATTAAAAAAGGTTTTTATCAATATTATCAAAAATGCGATAGAAGTAATGCCAGATGGTGGTAATATCTTAATTAAAATCAACCAAACAGAAAATAACCAAATTCGGATTTCGATCTCCGATGAAGGGATGGGGATTCCGGAAGAAAAAATAAAAAAACTAGGTGAACCTTTTTATACGACTAAGGAACGGGGAACCGGCCTAGGTTTAATGGTAAGTTACCGGATTATTGAAGAACATCAGGGAATCATTCAAATTGAAAGTGAATTAGGGAAGGGAACCACTTTTACTATTACCCTGCCGCTCTTAGCAACTTCAAAATGAAAAAGCAATCCGGACGGATTGCTTTTTCTATTTTATCGTTTCTTTTACAACAGTGATGAATTCAGTCAACCCTTTTATATCCTTCCGTCGTTTAATGAGTAATCTCCCTAATTCCAATGATTTTCTTTTTGCGATTAATCTGCCGTTTTCATCTTCAATACGGTCCAAATCAGCTACATGGGCAAGGCCAATTGTTCTTCGAATCAATTCACAGCCTGCAAATCCAAGGGCATCCTCAAAGTATTTTGAGACAACGTGGTTCAAAAATAATTGGGTATTTACTAAATTCTCTTTATTTTCTACTTCCCAAAGGCGGCTGAATTCTTTATGAAAAACATTCCAGACCGTTTCGACATGGTTAATAAAGATATTGCGTTTATTATTATTAACAATGACTTGGAACAGTAAATTTGCAAATACCTGCCCTATATCAAATCCAGCAGGACCATAATAAGCAAATTCCGGATCAATCACTTTTGTCTCGGAGTTATTTGCGAACATACTTCCTGTGTGTAAATCACCATGAAGAAGAACTTCTGCTTCTGTTAAAAAACTTTTTTTCAACACGGAAACATGAAAGATTAACTCGTCGTCATTCCAAAGGGATTTAACATCATCTCGCAAACCCTCTTCAAATTCATTCGTTTCAGCCTCATAATAAGGATCCGTAAAAATAAGGTCTTCTGTTATATTGCATAGTTCCGGATTAATAAATTTTTGTACCTGTTCCTTTTTTGCTGCTGGTCCTAACCCATAATCGGAGGTGTAAAATAATGTTTTTGCTAAATATTCACCAAGATGCTGTGAAATTAAGGGATAGGTTTCCCCATTGATAAATCCTGTTCGTGCAATGGCAAGATGGGAAAGGTCCTCCATCACAGTTACGGCTAATAAATCATTGGTATAATAAACTTCCGGTACGTAGGCTGGTGCTAGATGACCAAATATTTTTAAAGCGTCGGCTTCGATTTTTGCTCTTTTAACGGTCAACGGCCAGCTTTCTCCAACAACTTTCGCATAGGGTAGTGCTTGCTTAATAATAATACTTTTACTGCTATTTTGCTCTACGAGATGAAAAACTAAGTTTAAGTTCCCATCCCCAATCTCCTTACAGGTTAATTGGGACTCTGCATCAAATATATTCAGTTCTAATGCTAGCTGGACTGCGGTGGTTTCTGTTAATGGCTGGTATGCTTCTAGATTTAAAATACTCATGATTTATTCCTCCTGTTTATTAGAGGCTTTTTCAAAAGAAAAAAGCCTCTTTCTCATCTGAAAGAGGCTAAAGGACAATTGTTTTTTGTTCTTCGCACCTCTTATCTCTCAGAAAGTGATCTTTCTGTTGGAATTAGCACCGTGCCTTGTGGGGGTATTCCCGGCGCAGTTGCGCCCCATTTTACAATGGAATTACGGTCGGTTGCTGGGCTTCAAAGGGCCAAATCCCTCAGCCAGCTCGTGATAAGAGAAAATCTAATTTTCATTTTTTTCAATATGTTGAAATAATAACAGTAATATAATAATAGTGTCAATATTTTTTAAAATTATTTATAATATTCAGGTTTTCTATCTTTGAAAATTGGAAATTGCTGAATTTTTACTTTACAAGCTGTTATAAAAGTAATATCATTACTGACTAGAATTTCAATAATAATTTACTTTTTAAGCAGGTGAGAACATTTGAACACTTTTCCACCATCAAATCTATTAGAAAATCTACCGAAACAATTTTTTGCGTCCTTAGTAAAAAAAGTGGGGCAGTACATTAAATCAGGTCACGATGTTATTAACTTAGGCCAGGGTAACCCTGATCAACCAACCCCAAAACATATTGTTGAGAAGCTAAAAGAAGCCGCCGAGAAACCGATAAATCATAAATATTCACCTTTTCAAGGTTATCAATATTTAAAGCAGGCGGCAGCAGAATTTTATCAAAGGGAATATGGTGTTTCTGTTAACCCCGACAAAGAAATCGCGATTTTATTTGGCGGAAAAGCAGGTCTGGTTGAATTACCGTTATGCCTGTTAAATCCCGGAGATACCATCCTAGTCCCCGACCCCGGATATCCGGATTATTGGTCCGGAGTAGCCCTTGCACAGGCAAAAATGGTTACAATGCCCTTAAGGGAAAAAAATCACTTTTTACCTGATTATGAGGAATTAACACAAGAAGCTTTAATAAATGCAAAATTAATGTTTCTTAACTATCCAAATAATCCTACTGGAGCGACCGCAACAGAGGAGTTTTTCACTGAAACCGTTAAGCTAGCAAATGAACATAGTCTTTGTGTTGTCCATGATTTTGCTTATGGTGCAATTGGCTTTGACGGGGAAAAACCTCTAAGCTTTTTACAGGTGGAAGGAGCAAAAGAGGTTGGAATCGAAATCTATACATTGTCTAAAACTTATAATATGGCTGGCTGGCGTGTTGGGTTTGCTGTAGGAAATGAAAGTATCATTTCTTCAATTGAGCTTTTGCAGGATCACTTATATGTTAGTCTGTTTGGCGCCGTACAGGAAGCAGCTGCTGAAGCATTAACGGGACCGCAGGATTGTGTCCGGGAGCAAAACCAGCTGTATGAGCGAAGACGGAATATTTTAATTGATGGACTTCGAACAATTGGCTGGGAGGTAACTGCACCGAAAGGCTCCTTTTTTGCCTGGTTAAAGGTTCCCGCTGGATTTACCTCTGAGGAATTTGCAAATCTTCTACTTGACCAAGCCCATATTATGGTTGCGCCCGGGATTGGCTTTGGCAGCTTTGGTGAAGGCTATGTTCGTGTTGGGTTATTAACAGACGAGGAGAGGCTTAAAGAAGCTGTCAGAAGAATAAGTTCCTTAGAAATTTTCAAAAAATAGTTGACAGATTTTTTTTTTCTTGGGATAATCCTTTATAAAGTTAAGCAACGTTTAAAAGTGAATATAACGAATGTTTTCTTATCAAGAGCAGGCGGAGGGACCAGCCCTATGAAGCCCGGCAACCGACTTACCCAAAATGGTAAGCACGGTGCTAAATCTTGCAGCAAAAAGCTGAAAGATGAGAAGATGTTAGTTTCGAATGCTAACCTCTTCTTTTCGAAGAGGTTTTTTATATAACGAAAGGTAGTTGAACATCTATGACTGAAATCATTGCTACATACCTACTTAATGGGGAAAAAAATCCAGAAAAAAAAGCGGAGGAAATTGCACTAGGACTAACAGTAGGTTCCTGGACCAATCTGCCTGAACTTGAAAAAGATCAATTGCGCAAACATAAGGGCAGGGTGGTGTCCATTGAAGACTGGCGTTTAGATAAACCGTCAGTTATCCGGATTGCCTACCCAACCGTTAATTTTTCAAATGATTTACCGGCTATTCTAACGACTGTGTTTGGAAAACTGTCCCTCGATGGGAAAATTAAACTCCTTGATTTAGAGTTTGGTCAAGAATTAAAAAAGCAGTTTCCTGGACCTAGATTTGGAATTGAAGGCATTCGTGAAAAGGTAGGTGTCCATGGTCGTCCCCTGTTAATGAGCATCTTCAAAGGGGTACTGGGAAAAGATCTGGCTTTTCTAGCGGAACAATTGAAACAGCAAGCACTTGGCGGAGTAGACCTGGTAAAGGATGATGAAATTCTTTTTGAAAATGAACTTACACCATTTGAAAAAAGAATTACAGAGGGTAAAAAAGTTCTACAAGCGGTTTACGAAGAGACAGGGCATAGAACCTTGTATGCAGTAAATTTAACGGGCAGAACATCACAACTTAAGGATAAAGCCAGAAGGGCTGCAGATCTTGGAGCTGACCTATTATTATTTAATGTGTTTTCTTATGGCCTTGATGTCCTACAGGAATTAAGGGAGGATGAGGGCATTGGATTACCATTGATGGCACATCCTGCGGTAAGCGGTGCGTTAACATCCTCATCGCATTATGGACTATCCCATTCTTTATTACTCGGAAAGCTGTTACGCTATGCGGGTGCAGATTTGTCATTATTCCCGTCACCATACGGAACGGTTGCTTTAGATAAACCTCTAGCTTTATCGATAGCGGATGAGCTTACAAAAGAAGATACTTTTAAGACAGCATTTCCTGTCCCTTCTGCTGGAATCCATCCGGGGTTGGTTCCACTGTTAATTCGTGATTTTGGTGTAAATTCCGTTATCAATGCAGGCGGCGGTGTTCATGGACATCCAGATGGAGCAAAAGGCGGCGGAACAGCTTTCAGGCAGGCAATTGATACCAAATTAAAAGGTGATTCTTTGGTGGAAGGTGCTAAAGTTTATCCGGAGCTTAAAAAAGCTCTTGAATTATGGGGGAATGCGGAGGTTACGGTGTAATGACGAAACCTGTAATTTATTGTGATTTTGACGGGACGGTTACCGAGAGTGACAACATTATTGCCATTATGAAAAGATTTGCACCTCCCGGATGGGAAGCAATAAAGGATCAAATTTTATCACAGCAAATATCAATATGTGAAGGGGTAGGAAAATTATTTTCGTTATTGCCAAGTGATTGGAAAGATGAAATTACCGCATTTGCGATTGAAAATGCGGTAATTCGACCGGGTTTCAAAGAATTTGTTGAATTTGCCCGCAGTGAAAAAATCCCATTCTACATAATTAGTGGTGGAATTGACTTTTTTCTTCATCCGATTCTAGAGGAGTTCGGTCCCTTTGATGGAGTTTATTGCAATGGGTCAAATTTTTCCGGTGAAACAATCGAAATTTTATGGCCGCATGAATGTGATAAACTATGCAGCAATCAATGCGGCTGTTGTAAGCCGAGTATTATTCGACAATTAAACCTAGAAGAAGATCCTTTCAAAATTGTCATCGGTGACTCTGTTACCGATTTAGAAGCAGCAAAACAGGCGGACTTTGTGCTGGCAAGGGATTTGCTTCAGGAAAAATGTGTTGAGTGGGGAATTAATCACCGGGGGTTCAATACGTTCTTTGATTGTATCGAAGAAATAAAAAAAGAATTGGGGTGGATGAGATAAAATGCTAAAGAAAAGATGGTCTGAATTGGCGGATGTTAAAGACGAACTGGCAGAGAGAGATTGGTTTATGGGGACAAGTGGAAACCTTGCGATCAAAGTTAGTGATCATCCACTACAATTTTTGGTTACAGCAAGCGGCAAGGATAAGCGGAAACGTACGGATGAGGATTTTCTTCTAGTCAATGAATTCGGCCGTGCTGTCGATCAAACTCATTTAAAGCCGTCGGCGGAAACTTTGCTTCATGTGGAAATTTATCAAAAAACAGGTGCCGGATGCAGTCTCCATGTTCATACGATTGATAATAATGTCATTTCTGAAGTGTATGGCGACCAAGGTGAGGTCACGTTTAAAGGCCAGGAGCTTATTAAGGCATTTGATATGTGGGAGGAAGATGCTGTCTTAAAAATTCCGATTATTCATAACTATGCAGATATTCCTACACTTGCTCGTGAATTTTCAGAGCATGTTTCGGGAGATTCCGGTGCTGTTCTAATTCGAAATCATGGGATAACCGTTTGGGGAAAAACCGCCTTTGAAGCCAAGAAGATACTTGAGGCATCAGAATTTCTGTTTCGCTATCAGTTACGACTATTAGAATATAAACAAAATCAGTTATTTAAAGTGGTATAATTAAATTATTTATAAGGAGAGAATGAAAATGGCTTATATTACATTCCAAAGTAAAGAAGAACAAATTCATGATCAGCAGGAGGTTGCAGGCTTCCTATCAAGTCAGGAAGTTATTTATGAGCAATGGGATATTTCAAAATTACCTCAAGCTTTAGTTGAAAAATATAATCTAAGTGATGAGGAAAAAGAGGAAATCTTAGCTGTTTTTGCAACTGAAATTGCAGATGTTTCGGCAAGAAGAGGCTATAAAGCACAGGATGTAATCTCTTTATCCGATGCAACACCAAACCTGGATGTTCTTTTGAAGAACTTCAAACAAGAGCATCATCATACAGATGACGAGGTTCGTTTTATCGTTAGCGGACATGGTGTATTCGTTATCCAAGGAAAAGATGGCGAGTTCTTTGAAGTTCATTTAAATCCAGGAGATTTAATTTCTGTTCCGGAGAATATAAGACACTACTTTACACTTGAAGCAGACCGTAAAGTCGTTGCTGTCCGTATTTTCGTAACAACAGAGGGCTGGGTACCAATTTATGAAAAAGAAGAGGTAAATCAATAAGATATAATAACGAAGATACGGCCGGCAGATCTGCCGGCCGCTTTTATTTGTAAATCTTAAAATCTTAAAATCTGCAAATCTAGAAAACTGTGTCGAATGAACGGAATAATGATAATGTTTTGTCTACTTTTGCGATACGGTTTACTTTTTGACAAATTCTTGTATAATTCATCAAGTAGCCTAATTTAGTGGATTAGAGTGTAAGAGTAAGGAGAAGGATGAAATTGTACAAGCATGGAAGTAGTTGTTCAGAAATGTTAGCGGATATAAAAGTAAAAAGAGAACTTATGATGGAATGTGCAAATAAAAAAGGCTTTACAAGTGAAGAGACCATCAAATATAGTCAAGAGCTTGATGAATTAATCTACGAATATCAGAAAGTTGCAGGTCAATCTACTAAAAAACAAGAGGAGGTAAAGCTTTCTTTTAAACAATCAATATTAGTATGGCCGAAGGTGATTGTGGGTTTTTAAAAAGAAAAGATTGGAGTGTGGATGCAGCTGCAATTCTTAAAAAGTTTCGATAATCAATACCATTGCAAGCAAGCCTGTAATAAAGGCATAGGTTGATGTTCTTTCATTACCATCCCCATGACTTTCCGGAATTAACTCCTTATAGATAATGAACAACATAGCTCCTGCCGCAAATGAAAGTCCATATGGTACAAGCCCTTGAACAAATGCTGTCAAATAAAATCCCATTAACGAAGTAACAATTTCAATCGCACCCGTTAACGTCGCAAGGATGAAGGCCTTAAATTTACTCATCTTTTGATTAATTAGAAATAACGCAACTAGAAGGCCTTCCGGGGCATTTTGAAATCCAATTGCAAGTGCAATTAAATTCCCCGTCTCTCCCGTATTAGAAGCATAACTCACACCTACTGAAAGCCCCTCCGGGATATTATGGAGGGTGATTGCGGAAATGATCAAAAAAGCCTTTTCGTCAAACTGAATCCCGTATTGATTATGGTCAAGTTCAATATGCGGTATTTTCTTTTCTAAAATCGTTAATGTAAAAACTCCGAGAAGCACTCCTATAAAAAGTGAAAGAAACCCCCCTATTTTTAATGCTTCAGGAATAAGTCCTATTGTAGAGGCAGTCATCATAATCCCTGCACTAAAGGCTAATAAGATATCTTTAAAGCGATGTGTAACCGAATGATGGATAAAAAGAATAATTAATGCACCCGCTCCTGTTGATAACGCAGAAAGAATACTTCCAATCAATACATCAGCCATTTACACTCCATTCCTTTCCCTTTCTTAAAGATAAAAATGGAATATTTGTAATTTTAGATAATAATGTGATTTTTATCATTGTTTATATCTTAATATTTCATATAGTTATATTAAAGATATTAATAAACTTACATCAGGATTTTCTACATATCTTCTAGATTTTTTTAATCCCTTTCATTCCCACTCAGGTTCCGTATTAACTAACATCTAGAAAAGCTCACATGTATTGAAGTCTATTCAAAAGTTCAAGAAAGGTTCATACACTCGCTTTTGAATTTAGACTAAAATGAACAAGTAAGGAAAAAACAGAATATTAACTTAGTTTAGTACTATGCCTATGTTGCGATTCCTTTATCGCAATAAAAAGCATTTTCTATCCGAAAGCAATAGCTTTCAATTACCAGATTTTATGGAGGAGGGAAAGTCCTACATGCACATTGTCGTCTGTGTCAAACAAGTACCTGATACAAAAATTATTAAAATTAATCCTAAAACCAACACACTCGACCGCCGCAGTGCACCAGCCATCCTAAACCCTTACGATGCACATGCTGTACAGGAAGCTGTAAAGATTAAAGAGAAAACCGGCGGTACGATTTCTGTGTTATCCATGGGGCCACCTCAAGCAACTGAGGTCATTAAAAAAAGTATTGAAATTGGTGCGGATAGAGGCTATCTAATCTCTGACCGTGCATTTGCAGGGGCGGATACGCTAGCAACGAGTTATGCATTATCTAAAGCGCTGGAGAGAATTGGCAAGGATCTTCCTGTTGATATGGTTATTTGTGGAAAGCATGCTATTGATGGAGATACCGGGCAGGTTGGTCCCGGGATAGCAAGAAGGATGGATATCCCTCCAGTTACAAATGTAATCGAAGTATCGGATGTGAATTTAAACGAAAAGACTGTTTTATTAAGAAGAAAGCTATCCAGCGGATATGAATTAATCCAGGTAGAAATGCCATGTCTGCTTACAGTTGAAAAGGAAATTAACGAAATTGAATATGCACCTATGCCAAACATGTTGAAAGCAGCACGATACGACTCAATTGTTTGGACAGTTAATGATCTAGAAAATGTGGAGCGCACACAGCTTGGTCTAAAGGGTTCACCTACGGTTGTAGGAAAAATGTTTACCCCTCCAAGGCCGGAAGGTGGAGTGAAACAGCTTGAAGGCTCTGCAAATGAGCAAGTGAAACAGCTCATGGGGGTCTTAATGGAGAAAAAGGATTTGTTCGCCATCCAGTCATCAAAATAAACCTTTATCTTTTTAGTGCAGGGAGGGATTTTAATGAACCTTGAGGAATATCGTGGAGTTTGGGTCTTTATCGAACAAAATGATGGGAAAATCGAAGGAGTTTCTCTAGAGTTGTTAGGTGCCGGAAGAAAATTAGCTGATAAGCTGCAAGTTCCGCTGGGGGGATTTTTACTTGGACAAGACATTAAATCATTGGCAAACAAAGTGATTGAATATGGCGCAGATGAAATATATATCATTGATCATCCTGTTTTAAAGGATTATCGCACGGAGTCTTATATGAAGGGTGTAGACATGCTTGCCGAAAAGTATAAGCCTGAAATTATTCTTTATGGTGCGACACCGAATGGAAAAGATTTAGCTAGTGCAGTAGCGACCGATTTAAATACGGGTTTAACCGCAGATACGACAATGCTTGATATCGATTTAGATAACCGGCTATTAGAAGCAAGCCGTCCTGCTTTCGGCGGTAATATTATGGCTACAATTCTTTGTAAGAAACATCGGCCGCAAATGGCAACTGTTCGTCCTAAAGTCATGAAATCATTGGAGCCGGTTGCAGGCAGAATTGGGAAGGTTATTGAAGAACAAATCACCCTTAAAGAAGAAGATATGCGTACGAAAGTACTACAAATTGTGAATGATGTCACAAAGAAGGCGAATTTAGCGGATGCCCACGTCATTGTATGTGGCGGAAAAGGGATGGGGGACGAAAAAAACTTCCAACTCATTCATGAATTTGCTGAAACAATTGGTGCAAGTGTCGGAGGAACGAGGGATGTTGTTGAAGCTGGCTGGCTTCCGCATTACCTTCAAATTGGTCAGACAGGTGAAACGGTTACACCGAAAATTTTCTTTGCAGTGGCAGTGTCAGGTGCCATCCAGCACGTAGTTGGGATGAAAAACTCAGATACCATAATCGCCATCAATAAGGATCCGAAAGCACCTATTTTCGACGTAGCAACCTATGGAATAGTGGGAGATGCTATGGAAATATTGCCAAAATTAATTGAGCAATTTAAACAGGTTCATAAGGGCGGTGCAATGAGCTATGTCTGAGAAATTTGATGTAATCATCGTTGGAGCAGGTCCAGCAGGCTCAGCTTGTGCACTGGTTTGCGCAAGAAATGGTTTGAATGTATTGCTTCTTGAAAGAGGAGAATATCCTGGCAGCAAGAATGTAATGGGCGGCGTCTTATTCAGCAAACAATTAAGGGATTTGGTTCCTGAATTTTGGAAGGAAGCCCCTCTTGAGCGTCCAGTTGTTGACCATAGGTATTGGGTGTTAGGTGAAGAATCAGCCATTCAAATAGGGTATAAAGGTATGGAATGGGGTGCAGAACCTTACAATAGTTTTACCGTTCAAAGAGCCAAATTCGACCAATGGTTTGCGAATAAAGCAGTGGAAGCAGGAGCGTTGCTAGTTAATGAAACCGTGGTCACAGAATGTATTGTAGAAAACGGTAAGGTTGTTGGGGTTCGTACAGACCGTCCCGACGGAGAACTATATGCTGACGTAGTGGTATTAGCCGATGGAGTAAACTCCCTTTTAGCTAAACAGCTAGGCTTCCGGAAAGAACACCCACCGGAACATGTTGCTTTATGTGCAATGGAAGTTATTAATATGCCTAAAGAAAAAATTAACGAACGGTTTAACATTGCGGAAAACCAAGGTGTAGCAATTGAAATTTTTGGTGAATCGACAAAAGGAAATTTTGGTGCTGCATTCCTTTATACGAATCAAGATAGCATAAATATTGGGGTCGGTACAACACTTGCGGCAATGATCAAAGATAAATTAAAACCATATGATTTATTGGATCAATTAAAAAATCATCCAACGATTAAACCTTTGATCGAAGGCGGGGAATCTGCAGAGTATCTTGCTCACCTAATCCCAGAAGGGGGATACCGTTCAGTACAAAAAGTAGTTGGAAATGGTGTCGTTGTCGTTGGTGATGCAGCATCGCTTGTTAACGCTATGCACGGAGAAGGTTCCAACTTGGCCATGTACTCTGGGGAACTGGCAGCAAAGACAATTGTTCAGGCAAAAAAATGCGGAGACTACAGCGAATCAAGCTTAAGCCAGTACCGCGAAGCTCTTAACAATAGTTTTATCATGAAGGACTTAGATAAATACAAAGATGCTCCACATACATTTGAGTCATATCCACAATATTTTAAAGAATACGCTCCAATGCTAACCAAAGCAATGGGGAAATTCTTTACTGTGGATGGTACACCTAAACGTGATAAACAAAAACAAATTATGAAGAGTTTTACAGACGGAAGGGGAACTTTCAAAGTACTTAGTGATATTTATCGTGTTTGGAAGGCGGTGAAATAATGTCAACGACAACTCTTGAGGAAAAACAATATCTTCTAAGATTTAAGTGCGACACGAAATCACACTTAACCGTGCTTGATCATGATGTTTGCATGACCAAATGCCCGGATAAACTTTGCACAGTATTTTGCCCGGCAGAGGTATATAAATGGGAAGGAACACGGATGCAGGTAGGATTTGAAGGATGCCATGAATGCGGAAGCTGCCGGATTGGCTGCCCGCACGAAAACATTAAATGGGAATATCCAAAAGGCGGACACGGGATTGTGTTTAGGTTAGCTTAAAACTGTGAGCATTTTGTGAGCAAATGTGAACATAAAAACACGCTCTTAACTGTTTGTATAAGTAAAAAAGACGGCACTGATTATACAGTATCGTCTTTTTGTTTATCCTCTTCAACTATAAGTATAAGTAAATCGCTTAATTCAATTTCTAAGACAAAACATACTTTACCCAATGTGTCCCGATAATAGCTTTTCCGGTGCTTTTTACTATTTATTTATTCTACCTTTTTCTCGTACAGGTGCTTGTAAAGGGACAGCTGGTGCTAATATTTGTGCACCTGGTGCTACTGGTGGATGTATTTGATACCATTCAGGCAAAGCAGAGGACCGTTTAATAGGACCAGAACTACCGATTTGCAAAACTGAAGTATTGACCATTTCGGTGATTTTCAAAAAATTAATTTTTATTCCTAATCGAGTTTTAAAATTCACATTAATCACCCCTTATAAATATATGCTCAATTGCTAATTTCTATTTATTCTTATTTTTCAAGGAATCCATCAAGCAGCTCTTCTTCATTTTTTAAATGAATAATGAACCTCCGAAGAGATCTCACCTTTTGGAAAGCAGAAAGGAAATCAAATTTACCACTATATGTATATTCTTTCACAATGGAGTGCAAAAAAGAGGGGAAAGCAGAAGGATTAACTTTATGAGGTTTAGCTGATTTTCTCTTTAATCGTTGATGAGGAAAGCTCGTCGTTTTCACAAAAAACAATAAAAGTTTTGGCTAAATCGATTGCACAATCCATGGACTGCATAAGATCGGAACAATAAAAAGGATGATTCCAATTAAAGGCACCTTCATAATTTGATGGATAGATACTTACCTTCCAGTGATAATATCCTGTTGGCTGCTGTATGGTTTCACCTTGTATCCCGACTAACCAATGCGTCGCATTCGAATCGATTTGTTGAATTCCAGACTCATTTAAAACCATCATGTCATTTAATCCAATCGGGATTAATGCCTTTTGGTAAAAATCACGATAATTTGGAGTTTGCAGGATAATCAGCCTCCCTTTTATTTGACTACCTTTATTATATGATGGTTTTTATGTTTTTTTGAGTAAAAATGTTAAATTTTTTTGAAAATTGGGTACATCTTCACCAAATTGTCTAAATAAAGGATATGCCTTTTCTATACGAGGATTAATGTGACCTATATCACAACAATACTTCCATGTTCCTTTTATACTATAAGAAGTTAAATTTGAAGAGGTGACTTTAATGAGTGGTTGTATGAGTGGTTTTGGCGGTATGCCTCAAGCTGAATTAAGCAAAGGATTAAATCAGTTAAAGGGAGAGCATCCACCATTATTAGACCAATTAGATGAATTATTTAAATTAACAAAGCAAATTGAAGATGAAAAAGATATTGAACAAAACTTTACCGTATTAATTACAAAGGTGAAGGAATTCAAAGCCGAGCTTGACCCCCATTCTGAACGGGAAGAAGGAGTCCTTTTTCCGATGATGGGGGCCTATATTGGAACTACTTCCGGCCCCATCGCTGTAATGGAATATGAACATGATCAGGCAAAATCGAAAATAGCTGCATTCCTTGAAAAAGCTGAAAATGACCAGCTTTCCTCTGCTGAAAGGAAAAATTTAGCCGATTTAATCAAAAATGCCTATTTCATCTTAACCGAGCATTTCTCTAAAGAAGAAAATGTGTTGTTTCCTATGGCAGAAAGAATGCTAACAGATGAAGAAAAAGAAGAGCTGTTTAGAAAAATTCAAGAGATTAAATAAAGGATGGGTTCCCCCATCCTTTTTAAAATTATCCTTGATGCCACTCACGCAGCTTTTTGTCAGATGGTAAAAGTAGTGCTGTTAGTCCAAGTAAGGGTAATATACCAATTCCAGTTACCATCGATTGTATACCTATTAGATCTGCAATATACCCAAGTCCTACCGAGCCAATGGCACCCATTCCAAACGCAAGTCCCACCGTTAAGCCCGACATGAGTCCAATTTTTCCTGGAACAAGCTCCTGTGCATAAACAACCGTGACTGAAAAGCTCGTCATCAAGACGAAACCAGTACATAAAAGGAAGATAAAGGCCACGCCTGATGGCACAAACGGAATCAGAATCGAGAAAGGCACTGTTGTAAGCATGGATAAAGCAATGACAGTCTTCTTACCAAACTTGTCAGCGAGCGGCCCTCCAAAAAAAGTTCCAAATGCACCTGCTACTAAAAATGCAAATAAATAAAGCTGGGATTCTTTAATTGTCATAGCATATTGCTTTATGGCAAAAAAAGCATAAAAGTTAGTCATACCCGAAATGTACCAGGATCTTGCAAAGATTAAAAGTAAAATTAGCACGAGTGCCTTTTTAATATCCTTGGATATTCCTGTTTTTGCACCCGCGGTTGCTGTTTGTTTCTTCAACCGCGCTGTAGAAACTTTTAATCTTTGATTATACCAACTTGCAATATAAATTAGTAAAATGACGGCAAGTGCTGCAACGATTGTAAACCAGGAAGCACCTATTTGGCCGAGCGGCACTAAAATAAGAGCGGTAATCAGCGGGGCTAATGCCTGACCGGTATTGCCACCAACCTGGTAAATCGATTGAGCAAGTCCTCGGCGGCTACCAGCTGCCATATGAGCAACCCTTGAGCCTTCTGGATGAAATACAGCCGAACCGAGGCCGATAAAAATAACGGATAACACAATGAGACCGAAGTTTGGAGCCATCCCCAAGCCAAGTACTCCGAATAATGTTAGAGTAAGTCCAATGGGTAACGCGAAAGGCATTGGTTTTTTATCCGTAAAAATACCGACAACAGGCTGCATGACGGATGAAACCATGTTTAAAGAAAAGGCAATGATCCCTAGTTGGGTAAAAGATAATCCCATTGATTTTTCTAAAATTGGAAACATTGCGGGCACGACGGATTGAATTGCGTCATTTAATAAATGGCAAAGCCCGATAATAAAAAGAATTTTAAACATCGTGGACTCATTCGCTTTTGGGGCTTTAGCGTTAAGAATTGCTTGTTGGTTCATTGTAGTCTCCTTTTTCAAATTGAACAAATTTTATCTATTCTAATCTTACAAAATTTTCATTAAAAGTAGAATAAAAAATTTCTAGTATCGAAATAATTTATTATTGCTTCTTAAGGTGGATGAAGCCCAAAACGCAACTAAGAAACGAAAGAAATGTCCTTCATCAGGCGATGAAGGACATTTTGTGCAAGAAAACGTATTCAATTGTTTTTCATTATGTGTTTTTTGCAAGCGGTAAGGTTATTTCTACTTTTGTGCCTTTTCCTGCAGCACTCAAAATCTGTATTTTTCCGCCAAAGGATTGGATAATCCTCTTACAGACAACCAAACCAAGTCCAGTTCCGGTCTTTTTTGATGTATAAAAGGGCAGAAAGATTTTATCCAATTCCTCCTTACTCATTCCTTTGCCATTATCAATGATTTCCAGTTGGCAAAACTGTGAATTCTTTTGAAGAATTATTTCTAATTTTCCCGAACCTTCTATAGATTCAAACGAATTTTTCGCAATATTTAACACAACCTGTTTGATTTGGTCTTTAACACATTGAACGATTACCGGGTTCGAAGGAATGTTCCAAGTACAATCTACATTGCATAAATTTCCCTCCGAAATAATCAACGGTTTCAGTTCTTGCAATGTTTCAACAATATTAACATTATTAGTTAACTGTGCAGTCGGTTTCCCTAGAATTAGAAACTCGCTGACAATCTCATTGATACGGTTTAACTCTGAGTCAATCACTTCAAAATAATATTGGTCTTCTGGCGCAGTATATTTTTCACTCAAAAGCTGCATAAGTCCCTTCACACCCGTTAGTGGATTACGGATTTCGTGGGCAGTACTTGCAGCTAAAGTCCCCACTAGTTCCAATTTTTGTACTTCATTTTGTTTCCGTTCTTTAACCGTGTGCTTTCTTAATAGAATGTATTCAATAAGTAAAAATAGCACATGTGTGATAACTAGGATGATAAAAAGTGCTTCACTGAATTCTTCCGCAATCTCTTTTATATTTCGATTTGCAATTTTTACCTTGATATTCCAAGGCAAACGGTCCATTGGCAAGCGAATCCAATTATTTTCATCATTTATTGTTGAATCCTTGACATTTAGTTTTACGATTGGTTTGTTATCATCGTTTACTACAACCAGTTTGGATTTTGGTGTAAGAACCTTCATGAGGTTTTGCATATAATCAATCCGTAAGTGGGCAACAAGTATAGCCAATACGTGATGGTTTTCGTCTAATACAGGTGTGGCTAATCCTAATATTCGCTGATTATTTTGGGTTATTTCTTGATGATTGGAGATAATCGTATCCTTTGTCTTAATCACATCTTGGATATATTTTTGCCGGGAAAACTCCACTCTGTATTTTGGTAATTCCGAACCTGTGAGCACTTTTCCATTTTTATCAAGAAGATACAAGCCTCCATACCGTAGATCCTTATCGTGAATTTCCTTCAGTAAGGGCTCCACTTTTTCGGGAGAAGACAAATTTCCTTTAACAGAAAGAGAAAGAATCTCTAAACTTGTGGTTGTCTCGCCAATAAACTGATCCCAGCTTTTCTGGTAAATGGATGCAACCCAGCGTGCCTGATCTTTTCTTTCTTGATTGTGTTCTTTTAGAATGCTAGATAAATAATATGAGCCTATAATAATAACAGGAAGAACGACTATAATTAGATATAAATAAAAGTTGCTCTTGAAATTTTTCATGTTAGTACCTCAAACATCGATAAGTTGACCTAAATCATTATATCATCAGTTCTAGTTTTTGAGAAAATATTCCTGCAATAAAAAAAATAGGCAGCTTAATTTTTGAATGGGGCACGTATCATGTGGTTCGCTTCATAGGTTAAATTGACATATTTTAAAAAGTTTTTTATAATAATTTTGAAATCAAGATAATTTTAAAGTTTAGGATTTACAGTTTTTAAAAAATAAAGAGGATGAAATTTATATGGAAAATGAAGCTATTTCTCAATCTTTAAAGCTGTTTATTGTCCTTTCAAGAGCGTATAAGGCAATTAATGAGCATGTAAATAAAGGAATTCAAGCGAGTGGGCTTAATCCGACGGAATTTGCAGTCCTTGAACTTTTATATCACAAAGGTGATCAGCCAATGCAGCAAATTGGCGGTAAAATTCTTCTCGCCAGCGGCAGTATTACCTATGTAGTTGATAAACTAGAACAAAAAAGATTATTAAAACGAATTGCTTGTCCAAAAGATAGAAGAGTTACCTATGCCCAAATTACCGATGATGGAAAAAACTTTATTGAAGGGATTTTCCCCGAACACGCTGAAAGTATTCACAAATTAATGTCAAGTCTAACTGTGGACGAAAAGTCGGAAGCCATTGAATTATTGAAAAAACTCGGCTTACCTGCAGGGAAATTTTAATGCGGCCTATTGGTCGTATTTTTTTTTAACAGGAATATTAATGAGTAGTGTCGAAAACAACAAGAAGGTTAATATAAAGATAAAGGGGTTGTTAAAATGAGCTTTGAAAGCTATACATATCAACGGCCAAACTTAGATGAAATGAAAAAAAACTTTCAAATAGCGATTGACCGTTTTAAAAGTGCATCATCAATTGAAGAGCAATCAGCAGCCATGGATGATGTCAATAAACTAAGAAATGATCTTGGAACGATGTTCAACCTTTGTTATATTCGTCACTCGGTTGATACAAACGATGAATTTTATAAGGAAGAACAAGATTACATGGATGAAATTCAGCCTGAAATTGAGGGATTGGTGAATCAATATTACCAAGCACTTGTCGACTCTAAGTTTCGCACCGAATTAGAGAGAAAATGGGGGAAACAGCTTTTTGCACTTGCTGAGGGACAACTGAAAACCTTTAAACCGGAAATTGTTCCTTTATTGCAAAAAGAAAATCGCCTTTCCACCGAATATACAAAACTTCTTGCTTCAGCCAAGATTGACTTTGAAGGTGAGGAGAGAACCCTTGCCCAATTAGAGCCGTTTACACAGGCAACCGATCGAGAGATGAGAAAACGGGCTAGCGTGGCAAAATTTAATTTCTTTGCCGAGAATGAGGCTGAACTGGACCGCATTTATGATGATCTTGTTAAAGTGAGAACAGAGATTGCCCAAAAACTAGGTTATAAAAATTTCGTTGAGCTTGGTTACTACCGGATGATGAGAACAGATTATAATGCCGAAATGGTTGCAAAATTCCGTGCTCAAGTAAAGGATTTCATTGTCCCGATTGCTACAAAACTAAAAACAAGGCAGGCAGAGCGAATTGGCCTTGACCATTTAAAATATTATGATGAGGGATTTGTCTTTAAGACAGGAAATGCCATCCCAAAAGGGAGCCCGGAATGGATTATAGATAATGGTCAAAAGATGTATGAGGATCTTTCGGTCGAAACTGGTGCCTTTTTCAAATTCATGCGGGAAAATAATTTGATGGACCTTGTAGCGAAAAAAGGGAAAGCAGGCGGTGGTTATTGTACGTTTATTGAAAATTTTAAAGCGCCGTTTATTTTTTCAAACTTTAACGGCACCTCCGGTGATATTGATGTTTTGACACATGAAGCCGGTCATGCCTTCCAAGTTTATTCGAGCCGACATTTTGAAATTCCTGAATATTACTGGCCAACCTATGAAGCAGCTGAAATTCATTCAATGAGTATGGAATTTTTCACATGGCCGTGGATGGATTTGTTCTTTAAAGAAGATACCGAGAAATATCAATTTGCCCATTTAAGTGATGCTCTTTTATTCTTACCTTATGGTGTATCTGTTGATGAATTCCAGCATTGGGTATATGAAAATCCAGAAGCATCACCAAAAGAACGGAAGCATAAATGGCGAGAGATTGAAAAGAATTACCTGCCGCATAAGGATTATGATGGAAATCAGTATTTAGAAAATGGCGGCTTTTGGCAGCGTCAAGGGCATATATATAACTCACCTTTTTATTATATTGATTATACACTTGCACAAATTTGTGCCTTCCAGTTCTGGAAAGGCTCTAGAGAGAATCAAGAAGAGGCTTGGAGAGATTATGTGAACCTTTGTAAGCTTGGCGGGAGCATGTCCTTTACCAAGCTTGTTGAAGCCGCTAATTTAATTTCACCATTTCAAGATGGATGCGTCGAATCGGTGATTGGTGAAATCGAAAAATGGTTGAATTCTGTTGATGATAAAAATTTGTAAAAAGAAAGCGAAGCCTGATATATTTATAGGCTTCGCTTTTGTTTTTTAATTATTGAACTGTTACTGTTTCCGCCAATACTTCGATTTCACCTTCGTGAATGACGGCTTCAACCTTTTTAGCATCCGGTTGATCTAGAATAAAGTCAGCCATTTTATCTTCAAGCTGTTCTTGAATAACCCGACGTAATGGGCGGGCACCGAAGGCAGGGTGAAACCCTAGTTCAGCAAGTTTTTCTTTTACTTCAGGTGTTATTGATAATTCAATATTTTGTTCTGTTAACGTTTCTTTTAATTCAGTAAGCATTAAATCAACAATTTTGAGAATATCTTCCTTCTCAAGTGTGTTAAACTCAATAATACTGTCAAAACGGTTTAAAAATTCCGGTTTAAAGAAGCTTCCTAAAGAATCCAAGATGGATGCTTCCTCAATCGCCTCACTTGTTCCAAAACCAACATGAATTGGCTTATAGCCAATACCGGCGTTACTTGTCATGATAATGACCGTTTCTTTGAAACTTACCGTTCTTCCTTGGCTGTCAGTGAGACGACCATCTTCAAGGATTTGCAGAAACATATGCTGTACATCAGGATGTGCTTTTTCAATCTCATCCAATAAAATAATGCTGTAAGGGTTTCGACGTACTTTTTCAGTTAATTGACCAGCATCATCATGACCCACGTATCCTGGAGGTGAACCGATTAATTTTGAAACACTGTGTTTTTCCATATATTCGCTCATATCCAGACGAATCATTGAATCCTTTGAACCAAATAGTTCTTCAGCAAGTGTTTTTGTTAATTCAGTTTTACCCACCCCGGTAGGTCCTACGAAAAGGAAGGAACCAATTGGGCGCTGTTTTGATTTTAAGCCAGCACGGCTTCTTCTAATTGCTTTCGCAACCTTTTCCACTGCTTTTTTCTGTCCAATTACTTTAGATTCTAGATGTTCTTCAAGATGCTTCATTTTAAGCTGCTCATCTTCTTGAAGTTTGCCTACAGGGATACCTGTTTTTTTCTCAATGATTTCTTGGATATGTGCAGCTTCAACAGTTGGTCTTTCGCTATTACTAGCTTGGTTTAACGCTTTTTCCAGCTTGGTTTCCTCGTCTCGAAGCGTTGCTGCTGCCTCATAATTTTCTTTTTTTAATGCAGCTTCTTTTTCAGTTTGAATTTCCTTTAAGCGGTTTTCAAGTTGCTCTGTACTCTTATAATCCGAATTAAGATTCAATTTAGAACCCGCTTCATCAAGCAAGTCAATCGCCTTGTCTGGTAAGAAACGGTCTTGGATATATCGGTGTGATAATTGCACGCATGCTTGAATTGCTTCATCTGAATAGGTAACTTCATGATAGTCTTCATATTTCTTTTGAATACCTGTTAAAATCTTGGTGGCTGCTTCTGGTGATGGTTCTTGAACATGAACTGGCTGGAAGCGGCGCTCAAGGGCAGAGTCTTTTTCAATTTGACGGTATTCCTTTAAAGTGGTTGCACCAACAACCTGTATTTCACCACGTGCAAGTGCAGGTTTTAAGATATTTCCTGCATCCATAGAACCTTCTGCAGAACCAGCTCCAACAAGTAGATGGATTTCGTCAATAAACAGGATAATATTCTTCCGTTCTTGTAACTCCGAAATCAATTGCTTGATTCTCTCTTCAAATTGGCCACGAATTCCTGTGTTTGCAACTAATGAAGCAACGTCAAGCAAATAAACTTCTTTATTTTTTAATTTACCCGGTACTAGTCCTTCGGCAATATTTAGAGCTATGCCCTCAGCGATGGCTGTTTTACCGACACCAGGTTCACCAATTAAGACTGGATTATTTTTATTACGTCTATTTAAAATTTCAATTACACGCTCAATTTCTTCATCACGGCCGATGACTGGGTCAATAAGGCCTGCTTTTGCCATTTGCGTTAAATTACGTCCAAATTGGTCAATAAAACCGCCGCCATTAGAAAGACGTTTTTCATTTTGCATGTTAGGTTGACCATTCATTTGTTTATTTTCCATTGAATTTTTTGAGAAAAAAAGATCTTCAAATGGAAATCCTGAAAAAGCATTCATCGTTGGCCCGATTCCTGCCCCAATTGTATTTTTTTCTTTTGAATAGCACTCATGACAAAGTTTCATTTCTTTTCGCTGTCCATTTATGACGATGTTAAATTGAACAGTTGCATGGTTTTCTTTACACATTTGACATAGCATATTAAAAACCTCCTATAAATACATGAATATCGTGTTTGACTTTGACTAACTTTGACCTTATACCCGTAGTATACTCTGACCTTTTTTGACTTTCAAGGGGTTTGTTTATGGTAATTATTTCTTAAATATTAAAGTTAGCTCGTCTTTGTTTGTCCATCGCCTCATATAGTTAAATAGAGGGGGAGATGATGTGAAGAAAAATTGGACAGCAGCTTTTCAGATTGCAGCAGTCTACGTCGGGACGGTCGTAGGAGCTGGTTTTGCCACAGGAAGAGAGATCGTTGAATTTTTTTCGCGTTTTGGCTTCTTTGGCTTAATAAGTATTTTAATGAGCGGCTACCTCCTTGTTGTTTTAGGTTCCAAATTAATGAGAATAGCGGCTCATATAAATGCAAAATCCTATCAGGAGTTAAATGAATATTTATTTGGGAAGTGGGCAGGCAAAGGCATTAATATCATTATGCTTGTGATGCTTCTTGGTGTAAGTGCCGTGATGCTCGCAGGGGCAGGGGCAGTATTTGAAGAACAATTGGGCCTTTCGAAAAACTTCGGAGTCCTATTAACCATATTTCTTTCTTTTATTGTCATGATGACTGGTACAAAAGGGCTTTTTGCAGTAAATTCTTTTGTGGTACCATTAATGATTTGTTTTAGTTTATTGTTAATGGGCTTTTCTGTAAAATTGCCTCATTTCATGGATCAATTTTTATTTATTCCACATGTTGATGATGGCTGGAAAAGCGTGGTGGCTCCCTTTTCTTATACTGCGCTAAATTTAGCCTTAGCACAGGCAGTTTTAGTACCAATTGCCACAGAAATAAAGGATGATTGGACAATTAAGTGGGGAGGAATACTAGGAGGGGCTGCTTTGACCCTTATTCTACTCTCAAGTCATTTTACTTTAATCATGCTCCCAAATCTTGAGAATTATGAAATTCCTATGGCCATAATTATGAAACAAATTGCTCCATTTTTTTATTGGATTTTTGTGATGGTCATTTATGGGGAAATTTTTACTTCGGTAATCGGAAACGTATTCGGTTTAGATCGGCAGCTTAAGCAATATGTATCGGTTTCGACCATCACCTCTATTTCAGGGATCTTTGCCATTTCCTATGTAATTAGTCTCATAAATTATGGGAAATTACTGTCGTACCTCTATCCGTTGTTCGGATACATAAGCCTGATATTTTTCATCTTGTTATGGATGAAGCAGTTGCCCAATAGAATCAAGTAAATAGGGACTTATTTCTTTGAATGGAAATGATTTGCTCAATTTTCATTCTTTTACCTATGATAAGGAAAAGGGTTTTTGAAAAAGATAGTAGGTGAAAGGAGTGAATGGTATGAGCAAATCACAGAGACAGCATGAAAGGGAATGGACTGTTCGAAAACAAGATCAAAATCCGCATGGTAAAGTGAAATCCCTTAAACAAATTTCAAACGAAATAGGAAAACAGCCTTAAAATTAAGATGGAGTGGGTCTTGTTTAAGCAATTATACAGAGGAAAAAGGCAGCCGATGGCTGCCTTTTTAATGGTTCAAAACAAATTAATAAGCGCTTTCTTTTACAATCTTATAGTTTTTATGATTTACAACCGTACGCTGGTCCAATTCTAAATCACGGTAATTGTCCATGTATGTTAGATCGACTATTACAGAATTTTCATTTACCTTTTCCACTATTCCCTGTAACCCACCACGGAATTCAATGATATTTCCTATTTCTGCTATTTTCATTCAGTCTCTCCCCTTTGCCATACAATCTCATCTATCCCATTTAAATAACAGTTTGCACTACTTTTCCAATTTCGTAAAGGATTTTATTTGACAATTACGTTAATTTTGATGAAAAAATTAATTAACTATAATAGTAGATTTATTGTTAAAAAAAATTCCTACAATTGAAGGGTATTTCCTCGGAAATTTCGACAAAAAATACTCCTTATTAAAGATTTACGATAAAATACTTTGGAAAGGTGGTGCATATGGTTGAATGGAGATACTGTGAACGAAATATTGGAACAGTTAAAGGCCGGTACGCTTTCTGAGTATTATGTAAAGCAGGATGATTTTATGGAATTCCGGCAAATTCTTGTTAAAAGAAATGATTTTAAACATTTCCGTGGGATTGCGCAGAGAGGTGGAGATGTCCTTTATCAATATTTGCAAGTGCCAAGAAGTTAATTTAGGTACATATACAATTAGGAAAAGATTAAAAATGAAAGGAGGGCAATGATGATTAACCAAAGCATATTACCAGCATCAACGAATATGAAGGAGTTTGAGCGTTTTTTAAAGAGCTCCTTTGAAATCGGCGTTTTTTTAGACATGCATATCGCTCAGTTAAAAAATATAAGTGTACTTGCAAAACAATATGGAAAAAAAATGATTTACCATGTTGATCTCATACATGGGATAAAAAATGATGACTATGCGACTGAATATATTTGCCAGGAATATAAGCCTTTTGGATTAATTTCAACGAAATCCAGTGTGATTCTGAAGGCTAAGCAGAAGGGAGTCATTGCGGTACAGAGAATTTTCCTCCTTGACACGCATGCATTGGAAAAGAGCTATTCATTAATAGAAAAGACACGTCCTGACTTTATTGAGGTTTTACCTGGGGCCATGCCTTGGATGATTACTGAAGTAAAGGAACGCATAGGGATTCCCATTTTTGCTGGCGGACTAATTCGGACAACAGTAGAGGTGCAAAATGCACTCAATGCAGGTGCTACAGCCATTACGACTTCAAAACGGGAGCTTTGGGATACATTTGCAGTCCAGAAATAAAGTTTCACTAGTTTGAAATAAAAAAAGGATTGACAACGCTTTCACTAGTTTATATACTTTAATCAAGTTAATAGAATTGTGACGGAGACAAGGAGATTCACGCGAAAGACCATGGTTTATGGTTTTTTCTGTGTGAATCTCCTTTTTTGTTTTCTGTCAGAATAAGCAACATATAATGAAAAAGGAGCGGTAAAAATTGACACCTTTTATTGGAGAATTAGTAGGAACAATGATTTTGATTGTCCTCGGTGCTGGAATTGGAGCGGGATCTTCGTTAAAAAAAACCTATTCCAATAATGCCGGATGGATTGTAATTACCATAGCTTGGGGACTAGCAGTAACAATGGGAGTTTTTGCAGTTGGATCGGTGAGTGGAGCACATCTTAATCCGGCCGTTACCATTGCACTTGCTCTAAATGGAGACTTCCCGTGGTCCGATGTGCCGGGGTATATTCTTGCCCAAATGATTGGAGCCATACTCGGTGCAGCCCTAGTTTACTTACATTATCTGCCGCATTGGAAAGAAACAGATGACCCAGGAACAAAGCTAGGCGTTTTTGCGACAAGCCCGGCAATCCCGCATACATTTTCAAATCTATTTAGTGAAATTTTTGGTACATTTGTTCTTGTACTTGGTTTATTATTTATTGGAGCTAATAAGTTTACAGAAGGATTAAATCCACTGGCGGTTGGATTATTGATTGTTGTGATTGGTATGTCATTGGGTGGAACCACTGGATATGCAATTAATCCTGCTCGTGACCTTGGGCCGCGGATTGCCCACTTCCTACTGCCTATTCCGGGTAAAGGGAGCTCTAACTGGGGCTATTCATGGATTCCGGTTGTAGGGCCGCTGTTAGGCGGCAGCCTTGGAGCAGTAATCTATAAAGCTATATTTTTAGGGGAATTTACCGGAGCCCTATGGGTAGTTATAGGACTAAATTCAATTGTACTATTCCTTGCATTTATTGCAGGAAAAAAACAGAATACGAACAAGAATTTAAGAAGAAAAGCAGCTTAATATAAGATTAAATTTGGAGGGCGTTTCCATGGAAAAGTATATTCTATCATTAGATCAAGGAACAACCAGTTCACGAGCAATTTTATTTAATCAAAACGGGGAAATTGTTCATATTGCTCAAAGGGAATTTACGCAATATTTTCCAAAACCGGGTTGGGTTGAACATAATGCCAACGAAATATGGGGTTCAATCTTGTCTGTCATTGCTGAAGTCTTATCTGAAACAAGAATAAAGCCAGAACAAGTTGCTGGGATTGGAATTACCAATCAGCGCGAAACGGCAGTTGTATGGGATAAAGAAACCGGAGAACCGGTTTATCATGCAATTGTTTGGCAATCCAGACAAACGAGTGAAATTTGTGAGGAATTAAAAGAGAAAGGTTACGGTCAGCTATTTCGTGAAAAAACAGGTTTGTTAATTGATGCCTACTTCTCAGGGACTAAGGTAAAGTGGATTCTTGAACATGTTCCTGGTGCACGTGAAAGGGCTCTCCAAGGTAAGCTTCTATTTGGTACAATTGATACATGGTTGATTTGGAAGCTTTCAGGGGGAAAGGCGCATGTAACCGATTACTCCAATGCATCCCGTACCCTAATGTTTAATATCCATGACTTAAAATGGGATGAGGAATTACTTGAAATTTTAAGTGTTCCTAAATCGATGCTTCCTGATGTTCGGCCATCCTCAGAAATCTATGCTAATACAGTGGATTATCATTTCTTTGGCAAGGAAGTGCCAATTGCCGGAGTTGCAGGCGACCAGCAGGCGGCATTATTTGGCCAGGCGTGTTTTGAAAAGGGTATGGCAAAAAATACGTACGGTACTGGCTGCTTTATGCTCATGAATACTGGAGAAAAAGCAGTAAAGTCTGAACATGGCTTATTGACAACCATCGCATGGGGATTAAATGGAAAAGTAGAGTACGCTCTAGAAGGAAGTATTTTTGTAGCGGGTTCAGCAATTCAATGGCTTCGCGATGGTTTAAGAATGATTAAGGATGCTAAAGATAGCGAAACATATGCAGCAAAAGTTGAATCTACAGATGGGGTTTATGTTGTACCTGCATTTGTCGGGCTTGGAACACCTTATTGGGATAGTGATGTCCGGGGTGCTGTCTTTGGATTAACACGTGGAACAACAAAGGAACAATTTATTCGTGCCACACTTGAGTCGCTTGCTTATCAAACAAAAGATGTGTTATCAGCGATGGAAGCCGATTCAGGTATTCAATTAAAAACACTTCGTGTTGACGGTGGTGCGGTTAAAAATAATTTCCTAATGGATTTTCAAAGTGACCTTTTAAATGTTCCAGTTGAAAGACCTGTGGTAAATGAAACAACAGCCCTTGGAGCCGCTTATTTAGCGGGACTTGCAGTTGGGTTCTGGAAGAGTCAGGAAGAAATCTCGAAGCAATGGGCAATCAGCCGGAAGTTTGATCCGAAAATGAATGAAGAGGACCGTAAACTTCTGTACGCTGGCTGGAAAAAAGCCGTAAATGCGGCAATGGCATTTAAATAAACTATTCTGTTTCTTAAATATATGGTATAATAAAACACAAGTTAATATATTGGCAGGAGAATTTGGAGAGACCACAAAAACATTACCATTAGGTAATGTCTTTTGTGGTCTCTTTTTATTTCCCCTTAAAAATATCTAAGCATATAATAATAAGGCTTCTTAATCGGGAGGAAAAAATAATGAAATTTTCCAATTTAAATCGTAAAGAGATTGTATCGAAATTAAAGGAAGAGAAGTTTGATGTTTTAGTTATTGGTGGTGGAATTACCGGAGCCGGTATCGCCCTTGATGCGTCTTCAAGAGGAATGAATACCGCACTGGTCGAAATGCAAGATTTTGCGGCAGGTACATCTAGCCGGTCTACAAAATTAGTGCATGGAGGATTAAGATATTTAAAACAATTTGAAGTGAAAATGGTCGCAGAAGTTGGGAAAGAACGTGCGATTGTCTATGAAAACGGCCCGCATGTCACTACTCCAGAGTGGATGCTCCTGCCAATGCATAAAGGCGGAACATTTGGACCATTCTCTACTTCTATTGGTTTACGGGTTTATGATTTCTTAGCAGGAGTAAAAAAATCAGAACGAAGAACGATGTTATCTGCGGAGCAAACCCTTGCAAAAGAGCCGCTCGTTAAAAAAGAGGGCCTAAAAGGCGGGGGGTATTACGTAGAATATCGTACTGATGATGCAAGACTAACAATTGAAGTAATGAAAGCGGCGATTGAAAAGGGTGCAACTGCCTGCAATTATACAAAAGTTACAAATCTTATCTATGAAAATGGAATCGTTGTCGGTGTAATGGTCCAAGACCTGTTTTCAGGTGAAAAATATCAGGTCCGTGCGAAAAAAATTGTCAATGCAGCGGGTCCATGGGTAGATCAAATACGAGAAATGGACCATTCGAAAAAGGGAAAGGTTCTTCAGTTGACAAAAGGTGTCCATCTCGTAATTGATCAGTCCCGATTCCCTTTAAAGCAAGCCATTTATTTCGATACGCCAGATGGTCGAATGGTATTTGCAATCCCTCGAGATGGAAAGGCATATGTGGGCACAACAGATACATTTTATGACAAGGATAAAGCGCATCCTTATATGACATCAGCTGACCGTAGCTATATCATTAAGGCGATTAATTATATGTTTCCTGATGTGAAAATAACCGAGAAGGATATTGAGTCCAACTGGGCAGGAGTTAGACCACTTATATATGAAGAAGGAAAAAAGGCATCTGAAATTTCTCGTAAGGATGAAATTTGGGAATCCAAAACAGGTCTAATTACGATTGCTGGAGGAAAATTAACGGGATATCGGAAAATGGCGGAAACGATTGTGGATTTACTTGTAGTGAAATTTAATGATGAAGAAGGGACGAACTACCCGGCTTGTATGACGAAGAATATGCCAATTTCCGGCGGTGATGTTGGTGGTTCAAGCCATTTTTCAGACTATGTTGGTAGAAAGGTAAAAGTTGGTCTCGAAGTGGGTTTAACGAAGGAAGAGGCAGAACAATTAGCAAAAATATATGGCTCAAATATTGAAGACGTTTTTGATCTTCTTAATACGTATAAAAATGATGCTGCTCGATATGGATTACCACTCCCATTATTTGCTAAATTAATTTATTCGATTCGCTATGAGATGGCAGCAACTCCAAGTGATTTCTTTAATCGCCGAACAGGTGCGATCTTGTTCAATATTCAACTTGTACAAAAATGGAAGAACCAGGTTATAGCTTATATGGCTGATCAATTTGGATGGAACGAGCAAGAAAAGCAAAAATATACCAATGAATTGGAAGAAGCCCTGATACGTGCCGTAATACCAATTGATGAACAGAATAATGAATTTCCTAAGGCAGTAGGCGGAAATTAAGAGTTGACGGGCCGTAATTTTTTGCGGCCTTTCTGTATTTTTGTGAGCTTTACTACTGTTCAAGTGATTAAGAAAATGATATTCTATCCTTTGTATTATTTTTCACAATCTATGCCTTTTATTTAAAACATAATTGTGTCATTTTAGGGAAAAATAATTTTAATTGTATTGTTTTATTTATTAATCAATTAACGGTTTAGTTGACTAAAATGAACAAATTGTTTAAGTTTATTAGGCGGGTAATAATATTAAATTTATTATATTAATTGACATTAAAGGAGTTTGATTTACATGGCAGAAAAACAATTTAAAGTAACAGCTGAAACAGGTATTCACGCAAGACCGGCAACCTTGCTAGTACAAGCAGCTAGTAAATTCAATTCTGAAATCAATTTAGAATATAAAGGAAAAAAGGTTAATTTAAAATCGATTATGGGTGTAATGTCTCTAGGAATTGGTCAAGGTGCAGACATCGTGATTTCTGCTGAAGGAAACGATTCTGAAGAAGCTTTATCAAGCATTGAAGAAACACTGAAAAAAGAAGGTTTGGCTGAATAATGAGTTTTTTACATGGAATTGCTGCATCAAACGGTATCGCAATTGCAAAAGCTTACCGTCTTGTAGAACCTGATTTATCCTTTGAAAAGAAAACCATTGATGACACGAATTCAGAGATAAAAAGATTTCGAATGGCAATGGAAAAATCTACATCTGAGCTTGAAGTCATTCGCGACCGGGCAAAGGTAGAACTTGGGGAAGATAAGGCAGCCATTTTTGAAGCACATCTTCTCGTTCTAAGTGACCCTGAATTGACCGGTCCGATTGAAGATAAAATTCAATCTGAAAAAATCAATGCTGAGTTTGCCTTAAAAGAAACGGCAGATATGTTTATAACAATGTTCGAACAAATGGATAATGAGTATATGAAGGAGCGGGCTGCAGATATTCGTGATGTAACGAAGCGTGTTCTTTGCCATTTACTTGGTGTTCAATTGGTAAACCCAAGCATGATTGCTGAAGAAGTTATTATCGTGGCGGAGGATTTAACTCCTTCCGATACCGCTCAATTAAATCGAAAATTTGTAAAAGGCTTTACCACAAATATTGGCGGCCGTACCTCCCACTCAGCGATTATGGCAAGATCATTGGAAATTCCTGCAGTAGTTGGAACCAAAACAGCTACAGATGAAATAAATAATGGTGATATGGTCATTGTGGATGGGCTTAAAGGTGAAGTACATATTAATCCGACACCTGAGCTAGTGGAACAATACCGTAAAATCCATAACGAATTTGAGGCACAAAAAGCTGAATGGGCAAAATTAGTTAATGAAAAAACTGTTTCTGCAGATGGTCACCATGTTGAATTAGCCGCCAATATCGGAACTCCGAATGATTTAAAAGGAGTTATGGATAATGGTGGTGAAGGAATTGGTCTATATCGAACCGAATTCCTTTACATGGGCAGAGATCAGCTTCCTACAGAGGAAGAACAGTTCGAATCCTATAAAGCCGTCTTAGAAGGAATGAATGGCAAGCCAGTGGTGGTTAGGACTTTAGACATTGGCGGTGATAAGGAATTACCATATTTGGAATTACCAAAAGAATTGAACCCATTCTTAGGTTTCCGTGCGATTCGTTTATGTCTAGAAGAGCAGGGAATTTTCCGAACTCAATTGCGTGCACTGCTACGGGCAAGCAGCCATGGTAATTTAAAAATTATGTTTCCAATGATTGCAACCCTTGATGAGTTTCGCCAAGCAAAGGCAATCCTGGAGGAAGAAAAAGCGAAGCTTCAAAGCGAAGGGCAAACCGTTAGTGAAAAGATTGAGCTTGGAATTATGGTTGAAATTCCTTCAACTGCGGTATTAGCTGACCAATTTGCCAAAGAAGTTGATTTCTTCAGTATTGGGACAAATGACCTCATTCAATATACAATGGCAGCTGACCGTATGAATCAGCGTGTATCCTATCTTTATCAGCCCTATAGCCCATCTATTTTAAGATTGGTCAAAATGGTTATTGATGCTGCACATGCAGAAGGAAAATGGACAGGCATGTGTGGTGAAATGGCGGGAGATGAAACAGCCATTCCAGTTCTTCTAGGACTTGGTCTTGATGAATTTTCAATGAGTGCAACATCCATTTTAAAAGCCCGTTCATTAATTCGGAACCTCAAAAAATCCGATATGGAAAGTCTCGCGCAAAAGGTGTTAAATATGCAAACAACTGACCAAGTAATTGAGGCTGTAACAGCAGCAACAAAATAATATTCCTAAAACCGGCTGGGAAATCAGTCGGTTTTTTTTTTTTTTGTGAAAAAAGAAGGGATTTTTAGACAAGCATAGAATTATAATATAGTAAGAAAGGCTTATTTGTACTAAAGGCAAATAGGTAAATTGTACAATGCACGGAATCATGCAGGGGGTGAAAGGAATCATGGAACAGAAACCGTTACATTATGATGGTAGTTTACAACTTGACTCTTCACTATCTGAGTCGGTGGTTAATGAACCATTCCAAATGACCGATGAAATGAGAGTAAATATTGGTCGTAACCCATACTCAGTTGATACAAATGAATAAGAGGCTGTTTTTGAGGATTTGTCTAAATGGCAAATCCTTTTTAAATGGGTTACTTTAAAGCAGATATGTTGACCGAACCATTTTTTTTATTTAAAATTACCTCGAATTGAAAATATATTAATTCAAGGTTTGTGAAAAAGTTTGGTTAATTTCTATATTTTTGATTTAAACTAAAATGTCAACTACTCGAAAAGAAAGGTGATGGAAGAATGGCAAAAGTATTATATATAACTGCACACCCACATAATGAAACACAATCCTACAGTATGGCCGTAGGGAAAGCGTTTATCGATACGTATAAAGAAGTAAATCCGGGAGATGAAGTGGTTCATTTAGATTTATATAAAGAGAATATCCCCCATATAGATGCAGACGTTTTTAGCGGATGGGGAAAGCTTCGCTCTGGACAAGAGTTTGATCAGCTATCTGCAGAAGAAAAGATCAAGGTTAGCCGGCTGAATGAATTAAACGAACAATTTATTGCCGCGGATAAATATGTTTTCGTTACTCCGTTATGGAACTTTTCATTTCCTCCAGTAATGAAGGCATACCTTGATTCTGTCGCAGTTGCAGGAAAAACATTTAAATACACGGAAAAAGGTCCGATTGGACTTTTGACTGATAAAAAAGCACTGCATATCCAAGCACGCGGCGGGTTCTATTCAGAAGGACCTGCAGCCCAAATGGAAATGGGCCACCGCTATATTAGTATTATGATGAGTTTCTTCGGTGTTCCAACCTTAGAAGGACTCTTCGTTGAGGGACATAATGCAATGCCTGATAAAGCACAGGAAATCAAGGAAAATGCCATTGCTCGTGCGAAGGATCTTGCGCATACGTTTTAAAGCGGAAATAAATTTGGGGAGACAGAATTACTCTGTTTCCTTTTTTCTTGTAAGATTAAAGAAGAATAACAAAGGGAGGAATTAAGGATGGAATTAAATCTAAAGGGTAAAACAGCGATTATCGCAGCCTCCAGCCAGGGGCTCGGTTTTGCGATTGCGGAAAGACTCATAAGGGAAGGCGCAAATGTCATGATTTCAGGAAGGGATGAGGAGAAACTGAAACAAAAAGCAGCCTTGCTTGAAGCAATTGATCTTGGAAAAGTCAGCTACCATAGAACCGATGTAACAAATCCTCAGGAAATTAAGCAGCTTGTTCAAAAGACAATTGAAATCTTTGGTGAAATCCATCTGCTTGTGAATAATGCCGGCGGTCCGCCTGCAGCTGCTTTTGAAGATCTATCCGATAATGAATGGCAGAATGCATTTGAATTAAATCTATTATCCTATGTAAGGCTAATCCGCGAAAGCTTGCCTTACTTAAAAAAACAGGGAGGAAAAATCCTTAATATCGCTTCTTCTTCTATAAAAGAACCTATTCCTGGATTAATTTTATCCAACACATTTCGAACTGGAATTGTCGGGCTTTCAAAAACACTCGCTTCTGAATTAGCACCATACAATATTTTAATTAATACAATTGCCCCTGGAAGGATTGCGACAGATCGAGTAAAACATTTAGACCAAGTCAATGCAGATAAGCAAGGTGTTGACCGAGAAGTGATTGAAGAGAAATCAAAAGCAGCAATTCCTTTAAAAAGATATGGGAAACCTGAGGAATTTGCCAATGTCGCTGCGTTCCTTTTATCGGATGCAAATACCTATATGACAGGAAGTTCGTTTCTTGTTGATGGGGGCATGATTAAAGCGATTTAACTTCCCGCTCCTTATATTAGCCATTTCTAACGTTTATTTCCAATAACTGATGGTTATGGTAGTAATAAAGGGAGTGTTAGGATGCTGAAAAAATTGCGAATCCTGTTACTTTTATCAATCGGAATCCTGAGTGCATCTTTTTTAACCGGATGCGGGCTGCAGTTTTCTGATGAACTAATTGTCAACCGATTTGCGGATGCCTTATTAACAAAAAATAATGAGCTTCAGTTTCGTTTTCGAATAAATGACCAAATATTAAATGACCGTATATTATATAAGGTTAAAGTGGCCATCCATGATGATAAACTAGCAGCAGCTATAGGTCAAAGAGAAATTGTATATGGTGAAGAACAGGTCATTAATGGTGAATTTTTAGATGTGGGGCGAAGTGAAAAATATATTTATATGGACCCCATTCCCTTAAAAAAAGACTTACATATCCATGAATTGGAAAATATGATTGAAAATAAGAATGCTGTATCAATTGAAGTATTCAACAATCAAGAGGTCTTTGGACGTGCATACCTAACTAATTTTTCTTCAGAGCTTTAAAATGAAGATTAACTTTTGTCAGGGTGGACACAATAAATATGTGCATAAATTTGGAGATTTTAGCGCGGGGACCGGGTCGAGAAAATGACCCGGTCTTTTTCAATACTTTCAAAGAAATTTAGTGCTAAAATAGAGGTAAAATGAGGAGAGGAAGATGAATTTGTTAACTCCAGAAAATACGGTAATCGGATTTATTGGAATAGGCGTGATGGGAAAAAGTATGGTAAGCCATTTATTAAATGCAGGATTTCCGGTAGTTGTTTATTCGAGAACAAAGGAAAAAGCTACAGACCTTTTGGAAAAAGGTGCGACATGGGCTGGTAATCCCCAAGATGTGGCTGAGAAAGCCCAGGTAATTTTTACGATTGTCGGTTATCCGAAGGACGTGGAGGAAGTTTATTTTGGTGATTATGGACTAATTGCCCACGCTAAAGTAGGAAGTTATCTAATCGATATGACGACTTCTGCGCCTTACCTTGCTAAAAAAATATATGAGGCAGCTAAGAAGAAAGGAATCCAGGCCATTGATGCTCCTGTTTCAGGCGGGGATGTCGGGGCGAAAGAAGCAAAGCTCTCGATTATGGCTGGCGGTGAGCGGGAAGCTTTTGATGCGGTTCGTCCGATATTCGCCCACCTTGGAACGAACATTGTATACCAAGGGGAGGCAGGAGCAGGACAGCATACAAAAGCATGTAATCAAATTGCGATTGCTTCCAATATGATTGGGGTATGTGAAGCAATCATCTATGCAGAAAAAGCAGGATTGAACCCTGAGACTGTGCTAAAAAGCATTTCAACTGGGTCCGCTGGGAGTTGGTCTCTAAGTAATCTTGCCCCAAGAATGCTGAATGGAAATTTTGAGCCAGGGTTTTACATAAAGCATTTCATTAAGGATATGAAAATTGCCCTTGATGAAGCAGAACAAATGGGAATGGACGCCCCGGGTCTGTCTTTGGCCAAATCCCTTTATGAGCAATTAGCTGAAAATGGTGAAGAAAACAGCGGAACTCAAGCATTGTATAAATACTGGAAGAACTAAAGGTATCGAATAAATTCCTTCTCTAAATAGAAACTAAAAGAGAATTATTTATAGGAGGAATTGCAAAAATGGCTAAACGGACAAAAAAAAATGATCCCCAACAAAAAAATAAAAAAGGATTTGATTCATCACAGCTGAATGAAGAATTTGCTCATGAAATGGGTTCAGCTGCCACAAATAAAATCCATAAAGATAAAGCAAAGAAAGAAAAAGCACCAAAGAATAACGGGAACTATAAAGGTCAATAAAAGGAACACCCTCACTCTATTGCAGTGAGGGTGTCCATTTTAATTCAGCTTTTTTAAATAGTTTTCTACCCCATTTAAACCTTTTTCTAATGTTTCCATTGAACAGGCGAAAGACAAACGGAAATAGCCTTCTCCATATTCCGAAAAAGCACTCCCTGGTACGACGGCTACTTTTTCTTCCTTCACAAGATTAAGGGCAAAATCAAAACTGTTTAACTCTATGTTCTTCGGTATTCGTACGAAAAAATAAAAAGCTCCATCCGGTTTCACAACGCTAAGTCCCATAGCATTTAACCGATCAAATACATACTCTCTTCTTTTCTCATATTCCATTTTCATAGGAAGGGCATCATTCATGCCCTCTGTAAGGGCCTCAATTGCTGCTTTTTGGGCAATAGAATTCGCACAGGACACATTATATTGATGAACCTTTAGAATATGTTTGGTCAGTGTCTCTGGTGCAAATAACAGGCCAATTCTCCAACCTGTCATCGAATGGGATTTGGATAAACCATTTATCACAATTGTTTTTTCTTTTAGGTACGAGGCAATGGACCTATGAGGCTGTTCATAGGTTAGTTCGCTGTATATCTCATCTGCAAGGATAAAGAAATCCTGATTCTTACAGAAGTCAGCTATTTCCCGTAATTCTTCTTCAGAGAGGCTCACCCCTGTAGGGTTGGATGGATAAGGCAATACAATGCATCGTGTTTTTTCAGAAATGTGAGGTTTAATCATCTCTAATGTAAAGCGGAAATTATTTTCTGTCACATCCACATGTACAGGTGTTGCCCCCATCATTCGAATAATCGGTTCATATCCAGGATAAATGGGACCCGGCAAAATTACCTCCGTTCCTTCTGTTAATATCGTTCGGAACGCTATGTCAATTGCTTCACTGGCCCCCGTAGTGACAATTACTTCCGTATCTGGCTGATAAAGAAGGCCATATTTCTTTTCCATAAAGGAGCAGGCTGCTTTTCTTAATTCAAGCATACCCGCGTTATGGGTGTAAGATGTATAGTTTTCTTCAATGGCCTGTATTCCAGCTTGTTTTACATGTTCCGGGGTAGGGAAATCTGGTTGTCCAATCGTAAGGGAAATTAAATCTTCAATATGAGAAACCATATTAAAAAATTTTCTGATTCCGGAAATTTCAATATCTTTAACTCTATGATTGATTAAATGCTCCATAACTTGTTCATCCTTCCCATTTGTACCTATATGTCTTTAGTTGAGTTTGAATATAGATGGATATGTATCAATATTCTACCATCCAGGGATGCTTAAGCATATGAAAAGCCGGACTCCTCCGGCCTTAATTCGTATATCTTTCTCCCAGTTTCTTAAAGACAGGTTTTTGATAGGAGCGGCGGTTACCCGGATTGGAGGGAGAATGCTGGATTTCCTTTATTCCTGTATAGGATTGTAATAATGCTTTTGCAATATTAAGTGAAAGATTTGCTTTTGGATTTCTTACTCTTTCATCTAGCTTCCCTAAATGGGGAAGCTCGGCAAAATCTGATTTTGTCGGAGGAATATGGAATGTGTACCTTCCGCACTCAACTAAAACATCAGATTGCTGCTGGCTGTTTTTTGGATGTTGCGAAAAATGAAGTCCTACTTTTTTAGCTTTACCTTCAACAATTAATTTTTTTAATGCTTCATGTTTTAATTTGTATAAAAATTTGGGATTTATAGCTGTTTTTGCATGGCGATTTACAATAAACACAGCCTGAGAGAGGTTTTCGATGGTAAAATTAAGTTTGGTAAGAGGGCGTTTCTGGTCCGGGTTCAAAATAAGTACTCCTTTCTGTAGTTCAAAAGCATCTTTATTATACACATTTTTCAATTGAAAAATAAGGGGTAGGATAGTTGATATCAATAAAAAAGAAATAATCCCAGCCAAAATTTCCAATAATATTTAATATAGGTTTTACGTTCACAGCATAAAGCTAAAATAATAGAAAATTTTACCAGAATAATAAATAAATTCGATATTTTCACTTATTTAAATTGTAAAATAGAAATACACAAATGTAAAAACATTATTGTAAAAATATGCGAACTTTTTATGTCTAAAGGATGATAAAATGGAGCAGTCAATCAACATACTATCTTCAAAATTTAGTGCAGACAAAGTAAGTGAAAAAATACAGAAAATCATCTTCGATATTATTTTTCAGCATGTTCAGGATATGGTTTACGTAATGAAGGTCGAAAAAGGGCCCTGTTTTCGCTATATATTTGTCAATGAGTCAGGGATGAAAAAGGCGCGGATTTCGGCTGCTGCAATTGGGAAAACACTTGATGAGGCTCTTCCCTCTGAGTTAGCTCGTTCCCTTCAGGTTAATTACGAAAAATTGCTGAAACAATCTGACAGCTATGTATTTGAGGATGAATTTTATTTTAAGGATGGAAAAAAAGTTTATGGGGAAACGGTTCTAACCCCCGTTTATGATGAAAAAAATACCGTTAGTTACATTGTTGCGGTGACAAGGGATATTACGGAATGGAAAATGGAAAGAAATAAATTAATCGAAAGTGAGCAAAGATACCGGTCTATTGTTGATCATAATTTAGATGCAATTATCATGATTAGTCCTGAAGGTGAAATTCTAGATGCAAACCCTGCTGCTTTGGTTTTAACGGGTTACCAACAAAATCAAATAAAAAGCTTATCTGTATACCACCTAATGGATGACCATGACTTAGCTAAATTGAAGAACCTTTTAGAAAAGACATGTTCAGGTTATGCGCTTGAATCACTCGAAATTAGGCTGAAGCATCAAAATGGACATTTGATTATTGTTCACCTTAAAACAGCCCCTATTATTATTCATGGAGAGATTACCGGTCTTTATGTTATTTGTAAAGACATCTCGGAGCATGCTAAAAATATGGATACGATAAAATTTATGGCTTTTCATGATCAATTAACCGGGCTGTTAAATCGAAGAGCGCTACTTGATCATTTAGATGAGCAGATTTTTACTCCAAGAAAAAGGAAAAAGCAATTTGCGCTAATTTCAATCGACCTGGATCGCTTTAAATACTTAAATGATACTTTGGGACATTTAGCAGGTGATGAAATATTAAAAACAGTTGCTGGCCGTTTACTACAATTTCAAGACGAGAGCTGCTTTGTCTATCGCCTAGGTGGGGACGAATTTAATATTTTACTTCTTCATTCAAACCATCAATCAACAAATTCATTCGTCAGGAAAGTTTTTTCTGCGTTTGTCCATCCTTTTTATTTTAATTCGAATGAATACTACATAACTCCGAGTATCGGCATCAGTATGTACCCCAATGATGGGAAGGATGCTGAAATGTTAATTAAAAATGCGGATGAGGCTTTATTCCGTGTTAAGGAAAAAGGAAAAGCGCATTACCAATTTTACCGAAGTGACATGAATACTAGCGTCCCCAATATCATTACATTGGAAACTCATTTGCGTAAGGCGATTGAGAGGGGTGAGTTTAGATTGTATTATCAGCCGCAAAGGGACTTGGAAACAGGTGAAATTAACAGTTTTGAAGCCCTAATCCGCTGGAATAACAATGAGCTGGGGTTTATTCCACCGAGTGTTTTTATCCCTCTTGCAGAGGATACCGGCTTGATTGTTCCAATTGGGTACTGGGTAATCAGTGAAGCCTGCAGGCAAATTAAGAAATGGAATAAAATGGGGTTCCATTCGATTCGAGTAGCTATAAATATTTCTCCAAAGCAATTTCAACAGCGAAATCTTGTGGATGTTATCCAATCTATGTTAGAAAAATATCGCATCAAATCTTCATCATTGGAAATTGAAATTACTGAAGGGATGATGCAGGACACCAAAGAAACACTGCCAACTTTAAAGAGTATAAAGAAAATTGGAATAACCATTGCTGTTGATGATTTTGGGACAGGCTATTCATCATTAAACTATTTAAAACAATTCCCAATCGATGTTTTAAAAATTGACCAATCCTTCATTAAGGAAATCCCTAAAAACGAAAAGGATATGGCTATTACAACCACGATTATTCACCTTGGAAAAAGTTTAGGATTAGAGGTCATAGCTGAAGGAGTAGAGAATCAAAATCAGGTAGAATTTTTAGCAGAAGCGAAATGTCATAAAATACAAGGGTATTATTATTCAAAACCACTGCCCGCATTAGAAATAGAGGAAAGATTTCTAGTTAAGAAAAAATAAAAAAGTTTTAAATAAAAATCCTTATCTCCATTTAAAATAGATAAGGATTTTTTTATATTGCATTTTCAGATCTTAGTGTGAAAATAGTTAGTTCCGGCTTGGCCATAAAACGAAAAGGGAGACGCGTAGTTCCAATTCCTCTATTAACATATAAAGTAAGATTCCCAATTGAATACAGTCCCTCAGTGTAAATTTGGGCAAAAGGCGGGGTAACAAGTGCCCCTAAAAATGGAATTTTCACTTGACCTCCGTGACTATGTCCGCTGATTTGCCATTGTATTGGGTACTGTGATGCGGTATCCGCAAGATCGGGAGCATGTGATAATAAAATTTTAAACCTATTGCTGGGTATATGTCTTGAAGCTAAGGCTATATTGGGTTTTCCTAACATCGCATCATCTACTCCAATTAAATAGATGCTCGTACCATCTGCTAGTTTAATGGATTTAGATTCATTTAATAAGACTGTAAAATTTGCTGCCTCCATAATATTCCGATAAATGTCAGTGCCATAACCCCCATGATCATGGTTACCAAAAATGCAGAACTTTCCAAGCGGAGCATTTAATTGCTGCAAGAGTGGAATAATTTGATTCATCTTATTATATCGATTCGGTTCATCCATTAAATCTCCCGTAAAAAGAATGAGATCAGGATTGAGGTTGTTAATTTTTGTCATTAGTTTATTTAGCTGCTGGAGATTATATTGAAAGCCCAAGTGGGTGTCACTAAATTGAATAATCCTTTTTCCGTCAAAGCTTTTTGGGATTAAGGGATGTTTGATTTCCAGGTTATTAGTGTCTAGCAGGGAAGGTTCGATCCGGTTGGCATAAAAATATCCTCCTGAACTAAGGCCGAAGATTGTGAGGAATGCACCGAATGAACGCTTTAAAAGGAATCTTCTTGTCATTTTTGTTTGCATCTTTTCTTCCATTCCACCTCACTCTTTTTCTTTTTTGCTATGTTAAAGAACAACGTTGATTGTAGCGGAAAGCGAAGCGCCTGGAGCGGAAATCAACAACCAAGATTAACGCCTCTTTTAAAAAATAAACGTCATTTCGTATTTTCTTTAAAATTGACATAGAAAGCAAGTGTTTTTAACAAAAATATCTTTTACTGCCGCTTAATACGTTAATATTCAAAACTTGGACAATTATTCATAAAAAAGAGAGACCAATAATTTGGCATCTCCCTTTTCATTTTATTTATTTATAACTAACTGCCCGGCAATTTAATGCTTTCCAGGACGAAATAAATCGATCTTTTCCAACCCTTACTTGTTTTCTGCCTGATAATGGGTCATTTAAATAAACGAAATTCCTATCGTATCCAACGAGAACCACCGCATGGAGGTCCAAAGGCGTTTTAATGTATTGCTGCCCATGATACCATGACTCCCAGCGATCGGGAAGCCTATAATCTCCAGTGGTCCAAACAACGACTGGATATCCATCTGAAACATGTTGTAAGACCTGTTCAAAAGGCTGATTTGTTAAATTAATTGCCCGGCCGGGGAGTTTTTGATTAATTAACTGAACCATTGGCCGATCAAAAACTGCATAGCCCGGGGTCTTTCCTGTCATATCGCCAACAAATCCTTCAGCAGGATTTCCCCACCTCCGAATATCACCATTCGTTTTTACGAGCCGGTCGGAATCCTTTTTAATCAGGCGGTAGAGCTCCATTTTATCCGTTCTAACACCTGCATATTGGAGAACCATTGTAAGGCTAGTGACTTCACATCCATACCTTAATTCAGGGTTTTGCCTAATTAGAGGTACATTAAGCATTTGTGAAGCTTTTTTAGGATTTACATTTGCAGGCTTCGATTGTTTTGCTAGTATTGGTATCATTTCATTTAATACGCCGGTTGAGTTAAAATTTTGCATTTTCACCTGACTTTTTCTCGCAATAACAGCGGCTTGGGCCGTTTTTTTTGTTCTATTTGAAAGGGTGTTATCATCTAAATTATTGCATCCAAGCAATGGAAGAATGGTGGCCAAAGCAAAAAGCTTCTTCAATACTTCTCCCCCTTTAAATGGACTTGAATTTAGGGTGTGATTGTATCTCTTCTTCTATGATGGTATCCTGTTGGAAACGAACGTGAAAAGGCTTTTCTGCGTATTGTATATATTGGTATGGTATAATTTAGAAAAATCATTTTTGGAGGGCAAGTAAATGGATGCATTGGATATCCTAGCGGATCTTGAAAATGTCATTCCTTTTTTTCAACCAATCTTTAGTGCGGAAGAACAAAGTGTGGTCGCATATGAAGTATTGGGAAGATATAAGTCAGAAGGGAACATCATAAGCTTAGGACCCTTTTTTCAGGATGATCAGATTCCGGATGAATATAAATTTGAAGTGGATCAAATTGTGTTAAGTAAGGCATTAGAAAAGGCACTTAATTTGGATAATCATGTAAAAATTTTCTTGAATCGAAATGCTGATTTATTAATGTATGGACATGGAGAACCATTTTTACAAGAGCTTTTAGAATTTGAAAAAAGAGGAATTCGATTGAGTCGAATTGTTCTTGAAATATCGGAACAAAATTACACAGGTGATTTCGATCAATTAGATCATTTATTGCAATACTATCGTACGTATGGAATCCAAATTGCGATAGCCAGAATTGATAGTTCAAAAAATTATTTTCAACGAATTGGTGAAATGGAACCGGATATTTTAAAGGTCAATCTAGAAGCTTTAAAATCAACGTCAACTGGAACGAATTTTAATGACGTATTATTTACTCTGTCATTATTGGCCCGGAAAATCGGGGCAACATTATTGTTTGAAAATATTGAAATGAGTTATCAGCTCCAATTTGCCTGGAAAAATGGGGGAAGATACTATCAAGGATATTATCTTCACCCGCCAGAGGCTGAGTTTATTCCAGGGGATATGCTAAAAGAACGATTAAAAGAGAAATTCCACGACTTTATTTCATATGAAAAAAGAAAATTAGAAGCTGTATATACGACAGCCGAGTTTTTTCAAATTAAAGTTCAGGAAATTGTTATAAAAAACAGAAAGACAAGTTATGAGGATTTATTTCAATCTTTGATAAAAGAAATGGATCATATTGCCTTTAGGATGTATGTATGTGATGAAGATGGCTTTCAAAAATCGGTTAATATCTTTAAAGAAAAAAATGACTGGATCACTCAAGCACAGTATCTTAATAAAAACTGGAGCTGGCGTCCTTATTTTTTAGAAAATATTATCAAAATGCGTAATGAGCGAAAAGGAATATTGTCAGATTTATACAGTGATATTGAAACAGGTGAAACGATTCGAACTTTTTCTTTTCCCATGAATGGCGAAGAATATTTGTTTATCGACATATCTTATCAATATTTATTTGAGCATGAGCAGCTTTTATAATGTGACTTTATGCACCCTTTAATAAAAAAATTTTTCCTTTCCTCCAATTTTGCTTGGACAAATGCCGTTCCTTATTTTATTCTTTTAATATTGGCATATAAAAACTTGGTAGTTAAAATTAAACCATAATCCGTTTGGATAGAAACATGTCAAAAGAGAAACATAAATGTAGGAAGTTTGTTTGTGTTTGAAAGGAGATAGGCAAATGTCACAGCTTCAAGGTATATTAACACGATTAAAAAACCTTCAGGAACAATCGGGGGGTGGAGAGCCTGCACAACGTTATTTCGAGGTAAATGGCGAGCGTAAGTGTCAGGTAACATTCCATCCTAAGACAGAAACATTTGAATTAGAAGTATACAATGAGAAGGAAAAACCAAAACGGTATCAATTTGATAACATTGATATGATTACAATTGAAATTTTTGATTTGATTCAATAAGGGACCTTCGGGTTCCTTTCTTTTTCGGTTTTGAACATGTAAAAACCGTACAGTATAAAAAGAACTATGGTAAAATAAAGAGGAATCAAACAAAAAATTTGAGGGGTTCGGCTCATGATAAGTCTTCACAGTGGGGAATTTTTAGAATTAAGTATAAAAGATTTTATGATCCCTTCCGAGCGGGTCGCACATGTTCAGATTGGGAACAATCTTGAGCATGCTTTATTAGTTTTAACCAAAAGTGGATATACGGCTATTCCTGTTTTAGACCCACATTATAAGCTCCACGGGTTAATTAGTACTCCGATTATCATGGATTCCATTTTAGGATTGGAACGGATTGAATTTGAAAAGCTAGAGAATAAACGGGTGGAAGAGGTTATGAAATCGGATATTTCACGGGTAAAGATTTCTGAATCGATAATAAAATGCCTTGAACTGCTCGTAAATCAACCTTTCCTTTGTGTCGAATCTGAGGATGGTTTTTTTGAAGGGATTTTGCCAAGAAGTACAGTATTAAATCAATTAAACAATTTAGTTAAAAAATTTATTAAATGATTGATCAGAGCTCCCTTGATAGGGAGCTATATTATTGAGTTTAAAAAGAGGTGTTATAATGGGGGATACCGCAGCAGAAAAGAATATTGGAGGATCTCAAAAAAAGCGAACCAAAAAGCACCTTGTTTTAGCTGCCGTTATGCTCGCTATGTTTATGGGGGCAATTGAAGCAACAATTGTTTCAACAGCGATGCCTGCCATTGTTGCTGATTTAGGTGGCTTTCAATTATATAGCTGGGTGTTTTCAGCGTATTTGTTAATGAATTCAGTAACTGTTCTCATTTATGGAAAGTTATCAGATTTATTTGGACGAAAACCCATCATGTTTTTTGGTGTCATCATTTTTTTAATCGGATCGACACTTTGCGGTTTTGCCTCATCAATGAAAATGCTGATTATTTTCCGCCTCATACAAGGGTTTGGAGCAGGCGCTGTAATGCCAATTGCCACAACCATTGTAGGGGATATCTTTACGGCTGAAGAGCGGGCAAAAATCCAAGGCTATCTTTCAAGCGTTTGGGGGATTTCTGCCATTACAGGGCCAGCTGTTGGCGGTCTGCTTGTTCAATATGTCAGCTGGCATTATGTTTTTTGGATCAATATCCCATTAGGAATTCTTTCTCTTGCTGGATTATGGCTGTTTTTACATGAAAATGTGGAAAAGAAAAAACACGAAATTGACTATCTCGGAGCTATTCTACTAACGGTTGCTATTTCTTCGCTTATGTTAGTTCTAGTTGAAGGGGGCAGTCATTGGGCCTGGGACTCTTGGCAGGCTTTATCGCTTTTTACATTGTGCATGCTTACATTGGTTGCGTTTGTTTTTCAGGAGGGCAGGGCAAAAGAGCCTGTCATGCCATTTAATATTTGGAAAGAACGGTCCATTTTTATCGCAAATATTACCTCGTTGACAACTGGAATTATGTTAATCGGGATTTCAAGCTTTTTACCTACATTCGTTCAGGGGGTAATGGAACAAACAGCCATTATTGCAGGCTTTACCTTGACGACAATGTCAATTGGCTGGCCAATTGCATCCACAATGTCTGGAAAAATGCTGATTTCTCTAGGGTATCGAACCACCTCGATTATTGGTGGAGTAGCATTAGTGCTTGGCAGTATCTTTTTTGTCACAATGTCCACTTCAGTCGGTCCTATCTGGGCCGCTGCAGGTTCATTTATTGTAGGAATTGGAATGGGGTTAACTTCGACTGCCTTCATCGTTTCCATTCAAAGTACTGTCGAATGGCAGCAGCGCGGGATCGCAACAGCAGCTAATATGTTTATGAGAAATTTGGGGAACACGATAGGGGCTGCTTTATTAGGCGGAATTCTTAATAATCAGTTAAGCAGTTATTTAAATGAAAATGCTGCAGAGGCAGGAAAGAAACTAACGATTAATTCGGCTAATATTCTTTTAAATGCAAAAGAGCGTGCACAGTTATCTGAAACGGTAAGAGAAGTGCTTCAAAATGGTTTAACTCTATCCCTGCATACAGTCTACTATGTAGTTCTAATTTTTGCGATAATAAGTTTGATTTTGGTTTTCTTTATACCGAAAAAAGGGAATAGCTCTGTTTAAGAACAGGGCTTTTTTCCATTAAAAGATTTTTTGTAAAAAAAGGATAAGGTGGTTTAAACGTTGTCTTCATTGTCTGAATTTCAATTATTATCTGTTTTGGCTCAAGAAATGAATATGCGTAAGGCTTCTGAGCGCCTATTTGTCTCCCAGCCGGCTTTATCACAGCGCCTGCAAACCATCGAAAAAGATTGGGGAACGAAATTGTTTATCCGTTCCCAAAAAGGACTGGCACTAACCCCATCAGGGGAGCAAGTTATCCAATTTGTAAATGAGGTCCTGAAAAAGGAAGAAAAGGTAAGGGAGTCGATTCATTCACTCCAGGCCGGTGTGTCCGGAACATTAAAAATAGCAGTTGCTTCAATAGTTGGACAAAATTGGCTTCCTCAAGTATTAAAGCAATTTATTGATACCTATCCTCAGGCAAAAATTTCGCTTGTAACAGGCTGGAGCAGTGAAATTTTAAAATGCTTGCATGATGACCAGGTTCATATCGGGATTATTCGCGGAACTCCTGATTGGAAAGGAGCTAAGATCCACCTCTTTAGTGATCCGCTATATCTAGTAGACCGGGTTATTACAAAGCCAGAGCAGGTTTTGGACACTGATCGTCCGTTTATTCAATTTAAAAGCGACTCTAACTATTATCAAGAAATTCAAGATTGGTGGATGAGAAATTTTAAGACATCACCAAAAAGGACCATTGTTGTCGATCAAATTGAGACATGCAAACAAATGACGTTTAATGGAATCGGCTACTCCATCCTGCCGTCGATTACCTTAAAAAACGCAGAAAAAAATATATTTAAAATCCCGCTTCTTAATGAAAATCAGCTGCCGCTTAAAAGGGATACATGGCTTTTAGGATATGAATCAGCTTTTCAATTGAAACAGGTAAATGCGTTTGTTGAATTAATCAAAGAATATGTTTCTGAAAAAAAACAATAATCTCATTTTTTTATTGTTTTCATCGCTTTCGTTTGTTAAAGTAATTTTTAGTACAAGCCATAGGGAGGAGCATATATCATGAAAAAGATGGATGCACATGAAATTATTTCGTTTATTCAAAATAGTAAAAAATCTACACCTGTTAAGGTTTATTTAAAAGGTGACCTTGATGGAATAGATTTTGGAAGCAATTCAAAGGTATTTGTAAATGGGAATACAGGGGTTGTTTTTGGTGATTGGGCAGATATTAATCCTGCATTAGAAGCCAATCAAGCAAAGGTTGAAGATTATGTAATTGAGAATGACCGCCGTAATTCAGCATTGCCATTACTTGATATGAAAAATGTAAATGCCCGAATTGAACCAGGTGTTACGATTCGCGATCAGGTTGAAATTGGTGATAATGCGGTTATTATGCTGGGGGCTGTTATTAACATCGGCGCAGTTATTGGTGACAATACCATGATTGACATGAATGTGGTAATGGGCGGCAGAGCAACGGTTGGGAAAAGATGTCATATTGGTGCCGGTGCTGTTTTAGCCGGAGTAATCGAACCACCATCTGCAAAGCCAGTTGTAATCGAAGACGATGTTGTTATCGGAGCAAATGCAGTTGTACTCGAAGGTGTAACAGTTGGAAAAGGATCCGTAGTTGCCGCAGGTGCAGTTGTAACGGATGATGTTCCAGCAAATACAGTTGTTGCAGGAATTCCTGCAAAAAAAATCAAGGATATTGATGAAAAGACTAAATCGAAGACAGAAATAATGGATGCGCTTCGTCAATTATAATCAATGAGAGAAAAGCGTGGATATTCCACGCTTTTTTTTCTAAACCAAGGGAGTAATCTGAATGAATTCCTATGTGAAAATTCGTCGTGATTTACATCAAATTCCGGAATTAGGGTTCCAAGAATATAAGACCCAGGCTTATTTATTATCTTATTTACAAGGTTTACCTCAGAATAGGCTGACGATTAAAAAGTGGAAAACGGGGATCTTTGTAAAGGTACATGGTCTTAATCCAAACAAAACCATTGGGTATCGAACAGATATCGATGGATTACCAATTTCAGAAGAAACTGGGCTGACTTATAAATCAACTCATGATGCGCAAATGCATGCGTGCGGTCATGATTTTCACATGAGTATTGCGATCGGAACTCTTACCTATTTTGTGGAAAATCCTATCCAAGATGATTTATTATTTATTTTTCAACCGGCAGAGGAGGGCCCTGGAGGGGCGGAACCGATGTTGCAGTCAGAGATCATGCAGGAATGGAAACCGGATATGATTTTTGCCTTACATATCGCCCCAGAATACCCTGTAGGGACGATTGCTTTAAAGGAAGGACTACTTTTTGCTAATACGTCTGAACTATTTATTGATTTAAAAGGTAAAGGAGGACATGCGGCCTATCCTCATCAAACCAATGATATGGTCATTGCTGCCTGTTTGTTAGTCAATCAACTACAGACCATCGTTTCTCGAAATGTCGATCCGCTGGATAGTGCTGTGATTACAATTGGTAAAATTACTGGGGGAACCGTGCAAAATATCATTGCCGAAACAGCCCGTTTGGAAGGGACTATTCGAACATTATCACCTGAATCAATGAAAAAGGTAAAGCATCGAGTAGAGTCTCTGGTTAAAGGGATTGAGACAGGCTACGAATGCGAGGCAAAGATTGATTTTGGGGCGATGTATCATCAAGTTTATAATAATGAAAAATTGACAGGTGATTTTTTTGAATATATGAGTCGACAAAATGAAGTAAAGGTAATCGAGTGCAAAGAAGCCATGACGGGTGAGGACTTTGGCTATATGCTTAAGGAAATTCCAGGATTTATGTTTTGGCTTGGAGTAGACTCGCCATTTGGCTTGCACCATTCAAAGTTAAATCCTAACGAAGAAGCCATTGATGTTGCTATAAAGGTAATGACAAACTATATCACTTATCAAGGGAATAAAGCGTAAATCACAATGCGTTTTGTTTTATACTTTTTGGAAATCATGATAAACTTATTGCAAATAATGGTGAATTTTGTTACATAGTAAAAGTTTATTCTTCGTCTAAAAAGGAAAAACTGATGGAGGGGAAATCTTGGTTATAATTAAAGTTAGTATTAATTTAAATTAATTATAATTTAATATTGACTCAAAATTAGAATTATCCTATAATGAAAAGTGTCAAAGGGATAGCAAATGAGAATTGCTATAAAGTTATCTCATTTAATTAATATTTGGAGGGATTCGATATGCCAGAACGTATGGTAGGTAAACAAGCTCCACGCTTTGAAATGGATGCAGTATTATCAAATAAAGAATTTGGAAAAGTTAGCCTTGAAGAGAACATGAAAAATGATAAATGGACAGTATTGTTCTTCTACCCAATGGACTTTACATTCGTTTGCCCAACTGAAATCACTGCAATGTCTGATCGTTACGAAGAATTCGATGACCTTGATGCTGTTGTAATCGGCGCTTCTACAGACACCATTCATACTCACCTTGCTTGGATTAAAACAGATCGTAAAGAAAATGGTCTTGGCGATTTAAATTATCCATTAGCAGCAGACACTAACCATGTTGTTGCTCGTGAATATGGTGTGTTAATTGAAGAAGAAGGTGTTGCACTTCGTGGATTATTCATCATTGACCCAGAAGGCGAATTAAAATATTCTGTAGTAAACCATAACAATATCGGCCGTGACGTGGATGAAACACTTCGTGTTCTTCAAGCACTTCAAACTGGCGGACTTTGCCCTGCAAACTGGAAGCCAGGACAAGCTACACTAAATGTTTAAAATAGAAAAGCGGGAGCGCCTTGTTCTAGCGCTTTAGTTAGACAATTTTTAATCAAACACGATAGACCTAACCTTTATAGTGTTAGGTCTATTTTTAAAATAGGGGGGATTGAAATGAAATTACGTGAGCCAATGCCGGAATTAACGGGTGCAACCGAATGGCTGAACGGTCAGGTGACGAAAGAAGAGTTAGTTGGTGAAAAGCCTACGCTAATTCACTTTTGGTCGATTAGCTGCCACCTTTGTAAAGAAGCAATGCCACAGGTCAATCAATTCCGTGATGACTTCAAAGAAAAATTAAATGTGGTCGCTGTTCATATGCCTCGTTCTGAAAATGATTTAAACATTGAAGAAATCAAGCAAGTGGCTGCAGAACATGGGATTACCCAGCCAATCTTTGTTGACAGTGAACACAAACTAACGGAAGCATTTGAAAATCAATATGTGCCTGCCTACTATGTTTTTGACCGTGAAGGTAAGCTTCGTCATTTTCAAGCAGGCGGAAGCGGCATGAAAATGCTTGAAAAACGGGTAAATCGTGTTTTAGATGAATTAGAAAAAACCGAATAGAATAAATAACTAATTGAAACTGCTCGTTTTAAACGAGCAGTTTTTTTAATAATCTCAAAGGTTAACATGGTCGATGCTGTGTAAATGGCTAAAAATGGAGGTTTTTTACCTTTTTTGTAACCCTTTTTATTTTTACTCGTCGGTTTAAATAAAAAGGGGTGTCGTGCGAATGAATAGATTCATAAAATGGATCCCAATTATTTTTGTATTTCTGCTTCTTTCAGCCTGCAATTCGGATAGTAAAAGTGAGAGTGCTAAAATGGATCTTGCTACTAGCAAGACCGCCGACCCTGCTCAAAACAGAAACCAAGAAAAAGCATTATTACGATCAGGTGAGAACGCTAAAAAAGAAAGTAATCAATCAATTGAAATCCAAATTCCCGAAAAAAAGGTCATCTATACTGCAGACTTAGAGCTTCGTGTGAAAAAGTTTGAACAGACCGTACAAAGAATCGAAGTAAAAGTAGAAAAATACGGAGGCTATATCGCGGAATCTAACGTAATAAAAGAGGGAAAAGAGCAGGTAAGTGGAAGCATTCGAATTCGAATCCCGCAAAAATATTTTCAGAGTTTTTTACATGATGCCGAGGGGCAGGCTGTTGAAGTGATTCAGCGAAATATTACGGGTCAGGATGTAACTGAAGAATATGTGGATTTAGAATCAAGATTAAAATCAAAAAAAGTCGTGGAAGAACGCTTACTTTCTTTTATGAAAAAAGCAAACAAAACCGAGGACTTATTAAAAATTTCTGCAGATTTAGCATCTGTTCAGGAAGAGATTGAAACGATTGAAGGGAAATTGAAGTTTTTAGAAAATCAAACCGCTTTTTCAACGGTAAATATCATGTTGCATGAATATAAGGTGGTTGTTCCTAATATTAATAAGGACAATCTTAACACCTGGGAGAAAACAAAAAAACAGTTTATGAAAAGTATTAATACACTTATAGCTGTTGTATCCTGGCTAGTTGTTTTTGTCATTGGCAATCTTCCGATTCTAATTATTATTTCAGCGATCGGTTTGCTTCTTTATCTTTACATCAAGAAAAGAAGAAATCATAGTCCAAGAGGATAAAGGATAAATGACTTATTACCGTGCAACGTTGTATATGCTAAAATGTACAAAGATAGAGAACCTGATTTAGCTGGAGGAGAATTCTGTGAAAAAAAGCTTTGCAGTCATAGGACTTGGCCGGTTTGGCGGGAGTATTTGCCGGACACTTACAGAGGAAGGAATCGAAGTGTTGGCCATTGATAAAAATGAAGAAAGAGTGAATGAATATTCGATGATTGCTTCTCATGCCGCTGTAGGTGATACAACGGACGAAGCAGTTTTGAAAAGTTTAGGAATCCGCAATTTTGATCATGTCATTGTTGCCATTGGTGAGGATATCCAATCAAGTATATTAACAACACTTATATTAAAAGAGTTGGGTGTTCCCAATATAACGGTAAAGGCCCAAAATGATTATCATGAGAAGGTCCTCAGGAAAATTGGTGCAGACCAGGTTGTCCACCCTGAAAGGGATATGGGACGTCGGATTGCTAACAATTTAGCATCTAATAATGTCCTTGATTATCTTGAATTATCTGATGATCATAGTATTGTTGAAATTGTTGCCAATGGAAAGATCGCCGGGCATACGATTATGGATTTAGATATTCGAAAAAAGTATGGCCTCAATATCGTAGCGATAAAAAGAGGAGAAGAACTAATTGTTTCCCCACAGGCTAAAGAAACACTTCGTCTGAATGATGTATTAGTTGTAATAGGAAGCGATGTAGACATAGACCGATTCGGAAAAAAAAGCATGGCATAAAAATAAGAAAAAACGGAAGCGCCTTAGGCGTTTCCGTTTTTAAACTTCCATAATGATTGGTAAAATCATTGGTCTCCGTTTTGTTTTTTCATAAAGGAATGGTGCGAGTGTGTCTGTTATTTCATTTTTTATTTCTGACCATTGAGTCGTTTTTCTCTCCATCACTTTATTGATGTGTTTCGTAATTAGGTTTTGAGCATCATTAATTAAATCACCGGATTCTCTCATATAGACAAATCCTCTTGAAATTAAATCAGGACCAGAGGCAATTTTGAAATCTTTCATATTGATACTGACGACGACAACTACTAAGCCTTCCTCGGAAAGAATTCTTCGGTCTCTTAGTACGATATTTCCAATATCACCAATACCGCTTCCGTCAATATAAACTGAACCTGAAGGGATTTTACCAGCTATTTGCGCAGTATTTTCTGATAGGGCCAAAACCTCACCATTATCCATGATAAAACAGTTTTCTTCCTCTACTCCACAGTCAACGGCAAGCTTGGCATGCATTCTCTGCATACGGTACTCTCCGTGAATCGGCATAAAAAACTTCGGCTTAATGAGACGGAGCATCAACTTTTGTTCTTCCTGTCCGCCATGTCCGGAAGTATGAATATTACTTAATTTTCCATGAATAACATCGGCCCCGGCTCTAAAGAGAAGGTTGATTGTTCGGTTGACGCTTATTGTATTACCAGGAATTGGGGAGGAAGAAAAAACTACCGTATCCCCAGGTATAATTTGAATTTGACGATGTGTTCCATTTGCTATTCTTGATAGCGCTGCCATAGGTTCTCCCTGGCTACCTGTGCAAAGAATGGTCACCTTATCTGCAGGAAGTCGGTTAATCTGATTGGATTCAATAAACGTTTCTTTTGGAGCAAGAATATATCCCAATTCAAGACCGATATTGATAGCAGCTTCCATACTTCTTCCAAATACAGCGATTTTTCGTCCATTTATTACTGCTGCTTCTACTACTTGCTGCAGTCGGTGGATGTTTGAAGCAAAGGTGGCAAAAATGATTCGGCCATCAACTTTTCGGAAAATATCCTGGATGCTTTCGCCAACTCGGCGTTCTGACATTGTAAAATCAGCAATTTCACTATTCGTACTATCCGAGAGTAAACATAAAACTCCCTCTTTTCCAATTTCAGCCATTTTGGTTAAATTAGCTGGCTCACCGACAGGAGTGAAATCAAATTTAAAATCACCTGTGTGGACAATTTGACCTGGAGGGGTTTTTACGACAATTCCATAGGAATCAGGGATACTATGTGTAGTGCGGAAAAAAGTAACAGATGTTTTACGGAACTTAATCACATCATCTTCTTTGATTTCAATTAGTTTAGCATTTCTTAGAAGACCATGTTCTTCAAGTTTATTTTTGATTAACCCGAGAGCAAGTTTGCCACCGTAAATAGGAATATTGATTTCCCTAAGCAAATAAGGAATTCCGCCAATATGGTCCTCATGTCCGTGTGTGACAAACAGCCCTTTGATTTTTTCTTCGTTTTTTACTAGGTAGGTGTAATCAGGAATTACATAATCAATTCCTAAAAGCTCGTCCTCTGGGAATTTTATACCAGCATCAATTAGGATGATTTCATCCTGAAATTGAACAGCATATGTGTTCTTACCGATTTCACCCATTCCTCCCAGGGCAAAAACAGCAGTTTGATCATTTTTTACAAATTTCATAAATTATCAAATCTCCAATACTTTGTAATCTTCATTTTGTTGTTCATACTCTAAAAACGCACCTGTAACTGCTTGTACAAATTCAATATTATAGCCGCGGTCTGCAAGCTTTTTCCGAACATCTCTGTCTGATTCTCCCTCCATAAAAAGGGTTTTTGTGTTCTCTCTCACTGGTACCTGTTTAATGCTTTCTTGATAATATACTTTATATATCATGACAATATCGCTCCTTAATCGATCATACCTATTTCTATTATATAAAATTTTTACATCTTTTTCATGTGTTTTATTATATTTGACAAATAAACCAAGACATGGGCCAAAGTGAAAAGTATGTAAAAGCATCACTGCTTATCAATTTACAATAAGGAAGGAGCCCTTCGCAAGTTTGAAGGGCTCAAATTTCAGGCAATCGATTTTTTTCTAAGTAAATCTTTCCACTGTTTTAAGAGCTTCTTTCTTAGCTTCTTTAACATAGTGGATCATCTCCTTAACTTTATTTTAAACGATCCTTGTCCAATGTAAAGCAAGCGGTGACAGATTAATGAAGATTTTTTTCAGATAAATGTTTTTTTGCTAATATTATATGGTAATTTTACTAATTCTCTCATGGATAATTATGGGATTTAATTAATTGTTAATGAATTGACAATTTTTTTAGGAAGGGTTAGTGTTTTTATAGAAAAATATTATAAGCAGCTTTTGAAGGAGTTTATTATGAAGAAGATTGTTTTTTTTGACATAGACGGTACATTATTGGATCATGAAAAAAAACTGCCTACTAGTACAAAAAAGGCTATCCAGCTTTTAAAAGATAGTGGTGTTTATGTTGCGATTGCTACCGGCAGGGCTCCATTTATGTTTGAAAGTATACGCAAGGAACTTGGAATCGATTCTTATGTTAGCTATAACGGTCAATTTGTTGTCTTTGAAGGGGAGGTAATCTATGAGAACCCCCTTAATCAAACAGAGCTTGAAAAACTATTGATTGAAACAGAGCAGAATGGACACCCCTTAATAGTAATGAATGAACAAACGATGAAGGCGACCGTTAAACAACATCCCTTTATTGACATTAGTCTTGGTACATTGAATTTTACTCATCCTGAGCAGGATGCTACTTTTTATAAAAATAGGAAGATTTATCAATCCCTGCTTTTCTGTGAAGATAAAGAGGAATTAGTGTATTTTAATCACTTTCCAAAGTTTAACTTTATTAGATGGCATGATTATTCTGTCGATGTTTTACCTAATGGGGGTTCCAAAGCGGAAGGCATTAAAAAAATGATTGAACGTCTGGGGTTTGAATTAAAGGATGTCTATGCTTTTGGAGACGGTTTAAATGATTTGGAAATGTTAAAGGCTGTCGGTACCAGTGTTGCGATGGGAAATGGGGTCCCAGAGGCGAAAGAACATGCAGATTATATTACAACAGATGTCGCAGAAAATGGAATTTGGAATGGTTTAAAGGAATTACAGTTAATATAAAAAAACTGCCGGCTCCTTAAGGAACGGCAGTTTTTTTATCTTTCAATGACTATTGCTCCTTCAATCGGTTTGAAAGGGTCTTGTTTATCAATATAATCATAAAACATAATTCCATTTAGATGATCAATTTCATGTTGGAAACATATGGCCGGGAGCCCTTTTAGACGAAGCTTTACCTCTTCTCCATTTTCGTCGATGCCTTTTATCGTTACTCTTGCGTGCCTTGGTACAAAGCCTGGTATAGCTTCATCGACTGAGAGGCAGCCTTCACCTGATTGCAGATATGACTTTTCAACTGAGTGACTAACAATTTTGGGATTAAAAAGTGCGTAACTATATACTGCTTTTTCGTCCTGTATATGTACAGCAATCATTCGTTTTGAAACATTGATTTGCGGAGCTGCTAAACCGATACCCGGTCTTAATTTGTATTTTTCAGCAATCTCAGGGTTTTGACTGTTTTTAACATATTCTAAAAGCTCTTGTAAGATCCGTTTGTCTTCATCAGAGGCGGGGAGGGGAACTTCCGCTGCTATTTTTCTGAGAGTTGGATGACCATCGCGTATGATATCTTCCATTGTAATCATGTGCTGTCTCACTCCTGTTTTCTGTTATAATAATGAATAAGATTAGTCTATCAAACAAAATTAAAAAAGTTAACCACTTTGTTATGTATCTAGATGGTTCTTAGATAAGGGGGATATACTTGCCTTTTGTGTACAAAAGACGTTTATGGATTTTCATTATTACTACTGTAGTGATTTTATCCGGTTGTTTCAATCAGAAAACACCCATTGAAAAAATCTATGATATTTTGGAAAAGGTTGTGGAGAAAGAAAAGGGGTTTGAAAATCAGCAAGAACCGCTCGTAGCATTAGAGAAAAAAGAAAAAGCCACATATGAAAAAATTCTTGACCTTGGGATGAAACAGCATGATAAAGTTGTAAAATTGGCTGATACGGCTTTAGCAATGGCTGACAAGCGAAAGCAATATATGTATGAAGAAACCACAAGTATCTTGGAGTCCAAAGAGACATTCCAAAAAATTAAGGAATATAAAAATGATTTAAAGGACACTAAACAAAAAAAAGCTTTGGAACATCTTTATCAGATTATGATCAATAGATATTCTGCCCACGACGAACTGAATACGGAATATCTTAATGCCCTAAAACTTGATAAACAATTGTATGGATTGTTAAAGAATAAAAATTTATCCTTTAAGGACTTAGAGGCAAAAGTGAATAAGGTGAATGAAGCCTATCAAAAAGTCTATGCGGCAAATAAAAAGTTTAATCAACTTACAAAGGAATACAATGATCAAAAGCTTGCATTTTATAAAATGTCAGGGTTAAAAATAAATGAATAAATCTAATTTTTTTATAAACCGGCTAAAAGAGCCGGTTTTTCTTTGTTATAACAGAATGGAAATTTGTTTAATTTTATATAACAGATTGTTTGTTTTAAATAATACAGGTCTGTTTAAGATGGCACCTATTGTTAATGTTGAAATGATGAAAAATTATTAGATTTAGTATTTGACGCGTTTAAAAAGTTGATGTAAACTCGGATATGTAGATAATAATTGTATCAATAAAATAAACAAAAATACTGATACAGAATATGATGGGATGGAGAGATAAATTTCCATTCAATATTTTTTGTCTTTTAGGGTTTTTGGGTAACCTACAAAGGTGGAATGATTAATTTATACTTATGTTTTTTGAATAGAAAGGATGAGGTGACCTAAATGGCTTCTAAACTTAAGAACGCCCAGCTCGATGCGAAAAAGTCGCTCGATATCGTCGAAGAACAGTTTCAAACATTTCAAATTTTAAATGAAGAAGGCGAAGTCGTTAACGAAGCGGCAATGCCGGATTTAACAGATGCTCAACTTCAAGAATTAATGCGCAGAATGGTATACACACGTATCCTTGACCAACGTTCAATTTCTTTAAACCGTCAAGGAAGACTTGGATTCTATGCTCCAACTGCCGGACAGGAAGCATCACAATTAGCATCCCAATTTGCTTTGGAAAAAGAGGATTTTATTTTACCTGGATATCGCGATGTACCACAAATTATTTGGCACGGGTTACCACTTTATCAAGCATTCTTGTTCTCACGCGGACACTTCCAAGGAAATCAAATTCCTGAAGGTGTAAACGTTTTATCACCACAAATCATTATTGGTGCGCAATACGTTCAAACTGCAGGAGTAGCGCTTGGATTGAAAAAGAATGGCAATAAAGCTGTTGCTATTACGTACACAGGTGATGGTGGAGCATCACAAGGGGATTTCTACGAAGGAATTAACTTTGCAGGGGCATTAAAAGCGCCGGCAATTTTCATCGTTCAAAATAACCGTTTTGCAATTTCGACACCTGTAGAAAAACAATCAGCAGCGAAAACTGTTGCTCAAAAAGCTGTTGCTGCAGGAATTCCTGGAATCCAGGTTGATGGTATGGACCCATTAGCTGTTTATGCGGCAGTTCATGATGCACGTGAGCGAGCGATCAATGGCGAAGGACCAACCTTAATTGAAACACTTACGTATCGTTACGGTCCACACACAATGGCGGGAGACGATCCAACTCGTTATCGTACGGCTGAACTTGATAACGAATGGGAAAAGAAAGACCCACTTGTTAGATTCCGTAAGTTCTTAGAAAACAAAGGTTTATGGAGCGAAGAGAAAGAAAACGAAGTAATTGAACAAGCAAAAGAAGACATTAAAGAAGCAATCAAAAAAGCAGATACGGCACCTAAGCAAAAAGTGACTGATTTAATGTCGATTATGTTTGAAGAAATGCCTTCTAACTTAAAAGAACAATATGAAATTTATAAAGCAAAGGAGTCGAAGTAAGTCATGGCTCAAATGACAATGATTCAAGCGATTACTGATGCATTGCGTATTGAATTGCGTAATGATCCAAAAACATTAATATTTGGAGAAGATGTTGGTGTGAATGGCGGGGTTTTCCGTGCCACTGAAGGGCTCCATAAAGAATTTGGCGAAGAGCGTGTTTTTGATACACCATTAGCAGAATCAGGGATTGGTGGTTTATCTATCGGTCTTGCATTAACAGGATACCGTCCAATTCCAGAAATTCAATTCTTTGGATTCGTTTTTGAGGTAATGGATTCTATCGCAGGTCAAATGTCTCGTATGCGCTACCGTTCTGGCGGACGATATAATATGCCAATTACAGTTCGTTCACCATTTGGCGGCGGCGTTCACACTCCTGAGCTTCACTCAGACAGTTTAGAAGGATTAATGGCACAGACTCCTGGATTAAAAGTTGTCGTTCCATCAACACCATATGATGCAAAGGGATTGTTAATCTCAGCTATTCGTGATAATGATCCAGTTGTATTCTTGGAGCATTTAAAATTATACCGTGCATTCCGTCAAGAAGTACCGGAAGAGGAATACACCATTCCACTAGGAAAAGCCGATGTGAAACGTGAGGGAACCGACCTATCTATCTTTACTTACGGTGCAATGGTTCACGAATCATTAAAAGCTGCTGAAGAATTAGAAAAAGAAGGCCATTCAGTCGAAGTTGTCGATTTACGTACAATTAGTCCGCTTGATATTGAAACAATCATTGCATCTGTTGAAAAAACGGGTCGAGCAATTGTTGTTCAAGAAGCACAAAAACAAGCGGGTGTTGCAGCGACAGTAGTAGCTGAAATTAATGACCGTGCGATTTTAAGCTTGGAAGCACCAGTTTTACGTGTAACAGCGGCTGATACTGTTTATCCTTTCTCTCAAGCAGAATCTGTATGGCTTCCTAACTATAAAGATGTGATTGAAACGGCTAAAAAGGTATTGACGTTCTAATATTATCGAAAAAAAGTCTGCTCTATTTCCCGCATAATGTTTGAATACACCTGCGAAAATAGAGGAAGTATAGGAGGATGAATTACAGTGTCATTTCAATTTAAAATGCCTGACATTGGTGAAGGTATTCACGAAGGTGAAATTGTCAAATGGTTTATAAAACCAGGTGACAAGGTTCAAGAAGATGATGTACTTTGCGAAGTGCAAAATGATAAAGCAGTAGTTGAAATTCCCTCTCCAGTAGAAGGAACTGTAATTGATGTTTTAATTGGTGAAGGAACCGTTGCGACTGTTGGACAGGTTCTTGTTACATTTGATGCACCAGGATATGAAGACTTGCAATTTAAAGGCGATCACGGTGATGATGAACCAAAACAAGAAGCAGCACCTGCTGTACCAGCACCAGCACTTGAAACAAAGCAAGAAGCAGCACCAGCTGCACAGGCAGCAGCTGCTGGAACACAACCTCAGGCTGATGTAGATCCAAATCGCCGAATCATTGCAATGCCTTCTGTACGCAAATATGCACGTGAAAAAGGTATTGAAATTGCTCATGTTGCTGGTTCAGGTAAAAATGGCCGAATCATGAAGGCTGATATTGACGCATTCTTAAGCGGTGGTGCACCAGCAGTACCAGTTGAAAATGCTGCTGTAAGCGAGGAAGTAAACGTTGAAGTTCCAAAAGCAGCACCAATTCGACAAGGTGAATATCCTGAAACACGTGAAAAAATGAGCGGTATCCGTAAAGCAATTGCGAAGGCTATGGTTAACTCTAAGCATACTGCACCACATGTTACCCTAATGGATGAAATTGATGTAACGAAACTTGTTGCTCACCGTAAAAAATTCAAGGAAGTAGCTGCAGCGAAAGGTATCAAGTTAACATTCTTACCTTATATCGTAAAAGCATTAACAAGTGCTTTGAGAGAGTTCCCAGCATTAAATACTTCTTTAGATGATGCAACAAGTGAGATTATTCATAAACATTATTATAATATCGGTATTGCAGCTGATACAGAAAAAGGTTTATTAGTACCAGTTGTTAAGGATGCAGACCGTAAATCCGTGTTTAATATTTCAAATGAAATTAACGAATTGGCAACAAAAGCACGGGATGGTAAGCTAGCTCCAAATGAAATGAAAGGTGCATCTTGCACGATTTCTAATATTGGTTCAGCTGGCGGTCAATGGTTTACTCCTGTCATTAATCACCCTGAGGTAGCGATTTTAGGGGTAGGTCGAATTGCGGAGAAACCAATCGTAAGAGATGGTGAAATTGTTGCTGCACCAGTACTAGCTCTTTCATTAAGCTTTGACCACCGTATGATTGATGGTGCTACAGCACAAAACGCAATGAATCATATTAAGAGATTATTGAACGATCCTGAATTATTGCTAATGGAGGCGTAAAAAATGGTAGTAGGAGATTTCCCAATTGAAACAGATACTATAGTCATCGGTGCAGGTCCTGGTGGATACGTTGCTGCTATTCGTGCTGCACAGCTTGGACAAAAAGTAACGATTGTAGAAAAGGAATATGTGGGCGGAGTATGTTTAAATGTCGGCTGTATTCCATCTAAAGCGTTAATTGCTGCAGGTCACCGCTATGAGACAGCTATGCATTCCGATCAATTTGGAATTACAGCGGAAAATGTAAAGGTTGACTTCTCAAAAGTTCAAGAGTTTAAAGGCAGTATTGTAAATAAATTAACAGGCGGCGTTGAAGGGTTATTAAAGGGAAATAAAGTAAACATCGCTCGCGGTGAAGCGTATTTTGTTGACGCCAATACACTTCGTGTGATGGATGAAACTTCAGCCCAAACATATACATTTAAAAATGCAATTATTGCAACTGGTTCTCGCCCTATTGAGCTACCTGCATTTAAATACTCAAAACGTGTTTTGAACTCTACTGGCGCTCTTAATTTAAATGAAATTCCTGAAAAAATCGTTGTTATTGGCGGCGGAGTAATCGGTATTGAACTTGGCGGTGCTTACGCTAACTTTGGCAGCCAGGTAACGATTTTAGAAGGTGCCGATGAAATTTTAGGTATGGGCGTTTTTGATAAGCAAATGGCAGCTCTTGTTAAGCGTAATATGAAGAAAAAAGGTGCAGAATTCTATACAAAAGCATTTGCTAAGGGTGTAGAAGAAACCGAAAATGGCGTTGTTGTAACGTTTGAAACAAAAGGTGAAGAGAAGAAAATTGAAGCTGATTACTGTTTTGTAATGGTTGGACGCCGTCCAAATACAGATGAGATGGGCTTAGAGCAAGTCGGTGTTAAATTAAGCGAGCGTGGATTAATTGAAATTGATCAGCAATGCCGTACCAATATCAGTAATATTTACGCGATTGGTGATGTAGTTGCAGGTCCTCAATTAGCACATAAAGCATCCTATGAAGCAAAAATTGCTGCTGAAGCAATTGCTGGTCATTCTTCTGAAATTGATTACCTAGGTATTCCTGCTGTTGTCTTTTCAGAGCCTGAACTTGCATCAGTTGGTTATACAGAAGATCAAGCGAAAAAAGAAGGAATTGAAGTGATTGCAGCGAAGTTTCCATTTGCGGCAAATGGCCGTGCGCTCTCACTTGACAGTGCAGATGGATTCTTAAAATTAATCACTCGTAAAGAAGATGGTCTTGTAATTGGTGCTCAAATTGCCGGTGCCAGTGCATCAGATATGATTGCTGAACTTGGTCTTGCTATTGAAGCAGGTATGACAGCAGAAGACCTTGCAATGACTATTCATGCACATCCAACCCTTGGGGAAATAACAATGGAAGCGGCCGAAGTAGCTTTAGGAAGCCCAATCCATATTATTAAATAATACTGAATGGTTCTTTCCAAAGCGGAAAGAACCATTTTTTTAAAGAAAGAGCTTTTCTTGAAAATAACTATATATTTTTTACATATACTATAATATTCATGGTTTTAGATGAAGTTTGTGTGGTGATCATTTTGAGGGTTTATGTTGTGATGCTGCTGCAATTTATTATTTGGAGCGGTTATACTTTGATTGAGTGGTTATCAAAGCATGATCAATTAGTATATAAAGTCATTATGTTTTTTGTCTTTTTTTATTTGGCCTATTTGATTGGTAACGGTATAACAAAATCCTCAAGAAAAACACTATTTCTCACCGCTTTAAGCCTTGTGATCTACACCTCGATACATTACACACTGGAGCTTTATACCCACTAAAAAACTCCCTATTAGGGAGTTTCAGACTGTCGACAAATCCGAAGGATTTTGGATTTATCGACAGTCTTTTTTGCTTGGCTGCGTTATACTAGTCTGTTGATTTCCGTTCCAGGCGCTTCGCTTTCCGCGGGGCGGGCGGTGAGCCTCCTCGTCGCTAAAGCTCCTGCGGGGTCTCACCTGTCCCGCTGTTCCCGCAGGAGTCTTCGCGCCTTCCACTCCAATCAATAGTGTGTAAAAATAAATATAGTACATAAACACAGCCTTTTATATAATTATATAATTTAGGTAAAAGGTTTAAATGAGGTAGATGAAATGCTTACTAAAAATACACAGATCAATCGTGATCAAGTAGAAATGATAGCTCTAGATCAACTTGTACCTGCAAAGGGCCTGATGATTTCCGCTCCGGTCATTCGCTTTCCGCGGGGAGGTCCCTGGAGCGGAATTCAACAGACTTTTTACACAGACCAACCTATTGTATTATAAGTAATTAACGCGGTTAATTACTAAAGAGGGTGAATAAAATAAAAGCTATCGAAAGATTCGACAGCCATGACCCCCCTTTTAGGAGTTTTTTAATTATTTTCTAGGATAATAATACATGACTCTTTCATTGAAAAGGTGTAGTTCTCCTTGCATTTTTTTTGCAAGAAATTTACAAAATTCATTGGCTTTCCCTTTATCCCCATATGTGGATTGCTCTGGCAGGGTTACTTGAATGTAATGCTGCACTCTTTCTTCGCCGTACTCATCACGAATTGCTTCTGAGTCAACACCAATTAATATCGCAAAATACTTTTCATGGTCGGAATGTAAATAAAACCATTTTCCTTTTCCTTCTTCCTTCTCCTTTACTTCATAAGGAAAGGCAGCGTTTCCAAATTGCCAATCAACTTGATTCCCTGTTTTTGAGGTAATATCTTTATAATAATAAAAAAGTTCTTTTACTTCATCAATTGTAACTTGTTGTTTTGCAGATGTAGGCACCAGCTTGATAAATGCATTTTTCGCCAACATCATTCCCCCCTAACGCTCCAATTATATCCCTTACTATTTTAGCATTGAATAAAATCCAATGACAACCGTTACAAAAATAAGTTTCTTGTAATTTTTGTGAAAATAAATTACAATAATATTCTAAATATTAAAAGAATGGAGGAGTCCAATGGAATTATTTGATAAGTTATATGATGAGCAGGAAAATGTAAAGGTGAGGTTTGTAGGTTTTACGACTGAACAGACCCGCTATGACTTTGGAATTGTTTTTACGAATATGTTTTTTGGAAAACCCCTGGTAGTTTGTATGCAAACCGGCCGTTCTACCCTCCTCGACCCTAAAGACATCGAAGATATTGACCACTTGCAATCCGTATTCCGAATTTCCGACCGGCAACAAGCAGCCGATTTAGCTGAATTTTTCAGCGTAACCATTCCTTCCGTTCATTCTTACATTCAGTATGAATAATGGGACAAAAAGGGTCCACTATGGACCCTTTTTGTTTACATAAAAATTAAATGTGACATACAATTTAGGCTTGAAAAATTAAATGTGATATATTATTATTATCTCAAGGATGTTTTAACCGCTTACATTTCATATAAAGGGGATAGAAAAGATGGGTACAATCGTATGCCAAGCTTGCAATTCTACTATTGATCATTTTGAAGACGAAAAAGTTACAGTTTTATATTCTTCAAAATGCACCTGCTGTAACGAACACCATTCAAAAGAAGAAAAATAATTTATGAATAAAATAAAATAGGATTCCAATGTGGAATCCTATTTTTTTATTTAATTGCCTTGTATTCCTTTATAACTCTAATTGTTTTTAATTCATCATCTTCAGGACCCTGAACAGGAAGTCCTGCCTCGATGTTTTTCTGGGTATAGAGCAGGTTTTCTTTTGTAATAATCTCACCTGGGATAAAAATCGGAATTCCTGGCGGATAAACCATCACAAACTCTGCGATAATACGGCCTTCAGATTGTTCAAAAGGAATTACTTCCGTTTCTGAATAAAAAGCATCTCTAGGTGTTAAAGCAAGTAAAGGGATATCTGGCAGTAATACTTGGACTGGTTCGATTTTTTCTGCACGATCTTTAAATTCCTCAGATAGTTCTTTCAAGGCATTTACTAAAATGTCTGCCTCATTATCAGTATCACCGAACGTAATAATACAAAGGATGTTATATAGATCCGATAATTCTACCTCTATATTATGCTTTTCTCTTAGCCATTTTTCTACTTCATAACCTGTTAACCCTAAATCTTTGACCGAAATAATTAGCTTTGTTGGGTCGTAATCGAACGTAGCTTTCGAACCTAAAATTTCCTCGCCAATACAATGAATGTGCTCAATCTCATTAATTCTTTTACGAATGGATTGTGCCAATTGAATTGATTTTTCAATGAGGTCCTTCCCTTTGGTAACCAACTGTTTACGAGCAACATCTAGAGAGGCAAGTAATAAGTAAGATGTGGAAGTCGTTGTCATCATACTAAGTATCGATTGAACATGTTTAGCGGACACAAGTCCTTCCTTGACATTTAAGATGGAGCTTTGTGTCATTGAACCTCCAAGTTTATGGACACTTGTTGCAGCCATATCTGCTCCAGCCTGCATAGCAGAAAGGGGAAGTTCATCGTGAAAATGGATATGCACACCATGGGCCTCATCGACCAGAACGGGTACGTTGTAAGAATGAGCAACTTCAACTATTTTTTTCAAGTCTGCTGAAATGCCGAAATAGGTTGGATTGATGACTAGAACTCCCTTTGCATCCGGGTGCTGCTTTAATGCTCGTTCCACTGCATCCGTTGTAATTCCATGAGAGATCCCTAATTTCTCATCAATTTCGGGATGAATAAATACAGGAATAGCCCCGGAAAATACAATGGCTGACATAACCGATTTATGAACGTTTCTAGGAACAATGATTTTGTCTTCCGGACCGCAAACAGCCATTACCATAGCCATAATCGCTCCGCTTGTTCCTTGGACCGAGAAGAAGGTCCGATCGGCACCAAATGCTTCGGCAGCAAGGTCTTGAGCCTGTTTAATCATGCCCTTTGGTGCGTGCAGATCATCGAGTGGTCCGATATTTATTAAATCAATCGAAAGAGCATTTTCACCAATGAAATTTCGAAAGTCCGGATCCATACCTGCCCCTTTTTTATGGCCCGGGATATGGAATTGAACAGGATTCCTTTTTGCATGTGCTAATAAACCGCTGAAAAGCGGTGTTTGATTTTGCGACAATTTAGTACCACACCTCTTTATTTCAAATACTTATATTTTCATTTGAATAAATATACATAAAACATATGAATTATAGCACTAATCGTTCCCCTTGCATAGAGAAACGTTTCTTAACAGTTAGTTTCCCTAAAAAACAGGAAAATTACCCTTTAAAGGAGAAATAAACAACAATGAGTTATTGGAGGGGTACGAATGAATTGGCAAACTCGAGTCACTGATTTACTCAATATTCAATATCCAATTGTCCAAGGAGGGCTAGCATACCTTGCTTATTCAGAACTTGCTGTTGCAGTTTCAAATGCCGGAGGTCTCGGACAAATTACGGCTATGTCACTTGGACATCCGGAAAAATTAAGAGAAGAAATTAGGAAAGTTAAACAGCTGACAGACAAACCATTTGGTGTTAACTTTGCTATTGGGCAACATGGAAGATCCTTTGCAGATTTATTACAGGTAGCCATTGAGGAAGACGTGTCAGTTATTTCAATGACAGGCGGGAATCCAGCTCCTATTTTTGAACAGCTAAAAGGAACTTCAATTAAAACCTTAGTCCTTGTTGCAGCAAGAAGACAGGCTGTAAAGGCAGAGGAACTTGGTGCGGACGCGGTCATGGTTGTTGGTCAAGAAGGAGGAGGGCATCTTGGGAGAGAGGATATCGGTACAATGGTCTTAATTCCACAAGTTGTCGATGCTGTTTCAATTCCTGTCATTGCTTCCGGAGGAATAGGTGATGGAAGAGGATTAATGGCTGCACTTAGTTTAGGGGCTGAGGGGATTGAAATGGGAACAAGATTTATAGCTACAAAGGAATGTGTTCATGCGAATGAACGATATAAGCAAAGATTAGTGGAGGGAAATGAGGCAGATACTGTTGTGATCAAGCGTTCCCTCGGCAGTCCGGGAAGAGCCATTGCAAATACATGGACAGAAAAAATACTTGAAATCGAAAAAGAGGATGGGGGCTATGAACTGCTAAAAGACTTTATTAGCGGTTCAGCGAATATTCGCTATATTTATGATGGTGTAGAGGAAGAGGGATTTGCATGGGCAGGTCAGGTTATGGGATTAATAAAAGACGTACCCACCGTTGCGGAATTATTTTCACGAATGATTTCCGATGCAGAACAAAGTCGCAAAAAATGGGGAGAATAAGTTAAAGTAGAGATATGTAAGCAGGTGAATAGAATGGAGTACCAATATCCAATTGATTATCATTGGTCAACAGAAGAAATCGTGGATGTAATAAAATTTTTTGAAGCGGTTGAAAGGGCGTATGAAAAGGGAATTTCCCGTGATGAAATCATGAATGCTTATCGTCGCTTCAAAGAAATTGTACCAGGCAAGGCAGAGGAAAAGAAAATATGTGGTGAATTTGAAGAAACAAGCGGGTATTCTTCCTACAAGACCATTAAAAAGGCCAAAGAAGCAGATACAGGTGTTAAAATTTCTATGACATAATAAGAAAAGCTCCCGAACAAGGTGTTCGGGAGCTTTTCTTATTTGTGATTTACCGCAATCTTGTATAGTGGAGCAACTTGTTTAAATACTGTCTCGATTTCTTCCAGCAACTCTTCAGGTTTTAATTGAATAACTTTTTCGCGATCCATTACGAAGCCGGATAGGATTTCAGCTTTTTTAACCTTTTGGAGCCGCTGGAAAAATGATTGTAATTCCTCTTTAGACAGTTCTTGATGTTTAACTGTCTCCGGTTTTGTATGATCAACAGACCAAACAAAATCTTTAGGTGTTTCTTTAAATAATTTATTTAATTTTTTTGTGAATCTTTCTCCAATGACCTCTTTTTGTGGTGACTCATATATGACTGCAAACCAAATAAATAAATGGGTATTCCATAAACCGATTTGGAAATGAGGGAGCATCTTATAGCCGCGTGCATTATTTGCTAAGGCCACCCAGGTGTCCTTTGGCGGATTGATCGTTCGTCTGGCGTGTTTTGCTACATGAACATACATTTCATCGCCTGTAAGGGCAGCTAATAAGGGAGAAAAATATTGTCCTAAGAACTCCAGCTTTGGACGAATCGTTTCCTTAAGCGCCTCCATTCTTGCTTCTAAACCATCTACTAAGAACACATCAAAATCCTCATTTGTAAAACTTTTAAACTCCATTTTGCAACCCCCTGCAATAACCTTTGCCCACTATTGTAGCATATTGGCGGTTTTTGAAGAAATCTATTGCTTATCTGGGTTAACGCACAAATTTGTTACATCCTTACGTGTTGGTTCATAGTATAACAGTAAAAAATAGTCTGAAAAATTAGTAAATAACAATCGTGAAAGGGAGGAGAACCATGAAACAACTAATGAATACAACGCTTAAAAAAGCAGGAGAAAAAGAAAGAACTGCCTATTTGAGATTGGAAATGGATTATGAGTTGGCTACTTTATTTGAAGCAATTGAGGAAAAAAATGAGAAGAAAATAAAAGAATGTAAGGTGAAATTGGAAAAAATCCGCCAGGAACTTTTACGTTTAAAAGCTCTTTAATTTAAAACAGGTATTTCTTCTAAGGAGAAACTCTACAGGAATGATACAAAATAGAAAAGTAATCGAACTTATCTAAAACGAACTCCAGTGGCAAAATGGGAGTTCGTTTATTATTGCTTCCATTTGTTAATCTATTCACGAATGTATAAAAATGGAACAACAAAGTTGATGTGTTTAAGCAATTTGATTAAGCTATAAGTACATCAATCTTTTTTGGATGTTTCATACTACATACATTGAGTACAACGCGAAAATTCAGTAAACATTGGAGGGACGAAATGAATTGGGAAAATATTTATACGCTTGCACTTACTTGGGTGAAAGAAGCCGGGGAAAGAATTAGATCATCCTTTGATCAGACATTGAATATTCAAACAAAATCAAATGCGAATGACCTTGTCACAAATATGGATAAAGAAATTGAACAATTTTTTATTGGGAAAATAAGAGAAAGCTTTCCAGACCACAAAATATTAGGCGAGGAAGGATTTGGTGACGAGTTAAAGGATTTAGAAGGATTTGCCTGGATGATTGACCCGATTGATGGAACAATGAATTTTATACATCAGCAGCGGAATTTTGCCATTTCGTTAGGAATTTATGAAAAAGGGATAGGGAGAATTGGGATTATCTATGATGTAGTCCATGACGAATTATATCATGCCTTTAAAGGGAAGGGCGCTTATTTGAATAATAAGGTTCTCCCGGCTTTAAGTGAGACAAATGTCCAAGAATCAATTATTGCCTTAAATGCTACTTGGGTAATGAAAAACCATCGTATTGATCATAATTTACTTATTCCACTTGTTAGGGATGCAAGGGGGACAAGGTCATATGGGACGGCCGCACTTGAAATGATCTATGTAGCGACAGGACGAGTGGATGCATATATCTCGATGCGGCTTTCCCCATGGGATTTTGCGGGAGGAGCCGTAATTGTAGAAGAATTAGGGGGAATCGTAACAAATTTAAGGGGAGAAAAGCTTGATTTCCTAAAAAAGGATTCACTTCTTGTAGCAAAGCCTGGACTTCACCAAACAATTTTAAAAGATTATTTAAAAGAAGGAAAATGGTAAAAATGAGCCTGAGAAATCAGGCTCACTTTTTTTATAATTGACCGTTCTCACGCATTCTTTTTTTTGCTTTAAATCCCAAACCCATAACTAAAATCACGGCAATAATACAGCCAAGTGTGCCAATGATACTTTGTTCAGCAATCGCAACTCCAATACCAGCAATCAACGCCGCAGCAAGGATTGCGTATAAGAGTAAAGTCCATTTAATTTGTTTCATAATAATCCCTCACTGTTATTTTCAAGACTAATTTCCTTTATCTTTATTATTGTACATAAATTCTTTATAGGTTTCCACCTTAATTATGGTATAATGTTTTAGTTGTATTTGAAAAACTATAATAAGCTTTATTTTTATGAATAGAGGTAGGAGTGAATTTTTTGAAAATAAGAGAAGATATTCGCAATATTGCCATAATTGCCCACGTTGACCACGGGAAAACAACCCTAGTTGACCAGCTGTTAAAACAATCCGGAACTTTCCGTTCCAATGAACATGTTGAAGAGCGTGCAATGGATTCAAATGATCTTGAAAGAGAACGTGGAATTACCATTCTTGCTAAGAATACTGCAATTCAGTATAAGGATACTCGCATCAATATTCTTGACACTCCGGGACACGCTGACTTTGGCGGAGAAGTAGAACGTATCATGAAAATGGTTGATGGGGTTTTACTTGTAGTTGATGCATATGAAGGTACAATGCCGCAAACGCGATTTGTTCTAAAAAAAGCATTAGAGCAAAATCTTACGCCAATTGTTGTCGTAAATAAAATCGACCGTGATTTTGCCCGTCCTGAAGAAGTTATTGACGAAGTTATCGATTTATTTATTGAACTTGATGCAACCGAAGACCAGCTTGAGTTCCCTGTTATTTACGCTTCGGCCATTAATGGAACAGCAAGTACGGATCCACATCAACAGGATGAAAACATGCAATGTTTGTACGATTCCATTGTTGAAAACATTCCTGCGCCAGTTGATAATAGTGATGAACCGCTGCAATTCCAGGTAGCTCTTCTTGATTACAATGATTATGTAGGAAGAATTGGAATTGGACGGGTATTTCGTGGGACCATGCATGTAGGTCAACAGGTTGCCCTAATGAAATTAGACGGAACTGTTAAACAATTCCGTGTTACCAAGATTTTTGGATTCTTTGGTTTGAAACGTCAAGAAATCCAAGAAGCAAAAGCTGGCGATTTAATCGCTGTATCCGGAATGGAAGATATTAACGTAGGGGAAACAGTTTGTCCGACTGAGCATCAGGAAGCATTGCCTGTTTTACGGATCGATGAACCTACACTACAAATGACCTTCGTAGTGAATAACAGTCCTTTTGCAGGACGCGAAGGAAAATATTTAACGGCGAGAAAGATTGAGGAAAGACTTCGTGCCCAATTACAAACAGATGTAAGCTTACGAGTTGATAATACTGATTCTCCAGATGCTTGGATTGTTTCAGGTCGTGGCGAGCTTCATTTATCGATCTTAATTGAAAACATGCGTCGTGAAGGCTACGAACTTCAGGTTTCTAAACCAGAAGTAATTGTTAAGGAAATTGATGGTGTGCGCTGCGAGCCTGTAGAACGGGTACAAATCGATGTTCCAGAAGAGCATACTGGTTCTGTAATGGAATCCATTGGTGCCCGTAAAGGTGAAATGATTGACATGATTAACAATGGAACAGGGCAAGTTCGTTTAATCTTTAATGTCCCTGCTCGTGGATTAATTGGATATACCACTGAATTTTTAACCATGACACGTGGATATGGAATTATCAACCATACTTTTGATAGCTATCAGCCAATGCTTCAAGGGCAAGTTGGAGGACGCCGTCAAGGAGTACTTGTTTCAATGGAATCAGGTAAAGCTTCGACATATGGTATCATGCAAGTAGAAGACAGGGGAACGATTTTTGTTGAACCAGGTACTGAGATTTATGAGGGTATGATTGTTGGGGAACACACGCGTGAAAACGATATTACTGTTAATATTACAAAAGTAAAACAAGCAACAAATGTTCGTTCAGCAAATAAAGACCAAACCTCGGTCATTAAAAAGCCAAAAATTATGACCCTTGAGGAATCACTTGAATATTTAAATGAGGACGAATATTGTGAGGTTACTCCAGAATCTATCCGTCTTCGTAAGAAAATTCTTGATAAAAACGAACGTGAACGTATGGCTAAAAAGAAAAAATATGCTGAAATGAGTTAAGATAAGCTTTTTAGTAACCGATCAGTGGCACAAAATGAGGGACTCTTTAGCATCCAACGAAACCACTGATAAAAAAAGTTTTAAAGGAGGTTTTGTGTGTGAATGTTGCAGAACGTCTTTCATTTTTTGCCGCACTTTATAAAGTAACGGAACAGCCTAAAGTTGGGATGTGGCTTTTATACTTAACAATTGTAGCCTTATCGATTGTGGTCTATAAGCTTGGCTTCGCCAAAAAGCTCCCATTGGGTAAATCCATTGTTATTTATATCTTTCTGTGTGTCGGTTGTACCCTTCTCACTTTTTTAGGTATCTTTTTGCCTGTTGCGGAGGGGCTTGTCATAGCGGCATTAATCTTAATTATTTATAAAATTCGCTTGCATCAATCGAAAAAACATCAAGCAGAAGCAAAGTAATTGGGGGCAACGGAAATGAAAATGAAGTCCTTGCAGGATGCATTATATAATTGGCTTACGATTAAGGTTGTAAGTGATGCCCGTCCAGATGATACGGCTGCTAAGGAAACGGTTGAACTCTTTGAAGAGATTCTAGTATCTGATTATCATCTTGCTAATTTTGAGATTACAACAGATGATGTCATGTATTATGTATCTTTTCTCCAAGAGGGTGAAAGCAAGAAACAGCGTTTCCCCCGTGAGGTTATAGAGGTAATCCTAAACCAAATTAATGACGAACCAGATAAATATTGCAACTTCCCTGCAGAGGAAGAAGAATAAAAAAAGCTCCTCAAGTTAATCTTGAGGGGCTTTTTCCTTCAAAAACAGAGGTATCGGTTCACCAATCATCCTTTTCTGGTCGTTCGCGGTAAAAACGAAATTTTCCAGTGTCAATCCTGGCTTTTGTTCTTTCAGCTATCCTTATACTGCAATCCTGGCACATATATGTATGGATTGGACGATTACGCAGTCGTTTGGCTACTAGCGTTTCATCCTCAATTTTTTCTATCTTATCGCAAATTACGCATTTTACTCTCATTTTAACCCCCCAATTACCTCTATGACCGCTATTTATTTTTATAGTATATCATATTAAGCTTAGAGAAAAACCAGCGTAAGAAAGTTGATGAAAAAAATAGATAGTAGTAATATTAGAATAACTGTTTTTAAAGGAGGTGTAACCATGGCTAACCTAGTGGAACCTAAATTAATTAAGCCCCTCTACGATGAGCTGCAAAAAGAGAGGTTCGTAACATTGGCAACAATAGATTACGAAACAGGCGGACCTAATGTCAGTGCAATTTCCTGGATTTTAGCAAAGGATGAACAATCCCTTTATTTTGCGGTAGATAATCGCTCGAGAATCATCCAGAATATTGGTGAGAATAATCAAGTCGTCATTAATTTAATCGCCAACGAATCTACATATTCCATCCAAGGCACTGCTTCTATTAAAGAAGAAAGACTACCGGATGTTCCCTTGAAGTTGGCATTGATTGAAGTATCCATAAACGAAGTCAGAGATGTAATGTTTTATGGTTCAAAAATTGTATCTGAAGTTCAGTATGATAAAACCTACGACAAGGATGCTGCCGCCAGATTGGACAAACAAGTGATGGATGCCATGAAAAAAGCTTAGTTCGCACTAAGCTTTTTTTACTTTTTATGATTAGACTGCTCTTCTTGTTTCTGCTTGAGATTATTTTGCTCTTTCGGAGAAAGATTCTTATCTGGCTCATCAGTTGCATTCTTAGGATTCGGGGTAATTAAATCACCGGGAACCTCAGGCATTAATCTTCCTGCAACATCCGCCAGCTCCTCCATAATTCCTTGAATCGGTCTGCCTTTATTGATGTCTGTGGAAATTTCCCTCAACCGTGCCGTAGTATCAGCATCTGCCACCACAATCGATTTTGCGCCATAGGGATCTTTTTTCAAACTTTCTGCGACGGAATATTTTATGGTTCCTACCTGTGAACGTTCTAATTTTGAATTCACATCAATCCCTACGATTGCGTACCGCCCAATGACAACCGCAGTGGCATCATTAACATTCGGGATACTGGTTGCCAGTTCAACTAGTCGCTTAGAAATTTCCTGCCCCGTTTTTCGGTCGACATTTTCAATATAACTGTTTTTAACATTTACTAATGATTTATTATCCTGCTTTTGATTGACCTCATTATTGGAGCATCCGGCAATGCTAAATATTAAAATAATGACGGCTGCTATTTTCTTCACTCAACACTCACCTCCGGAAAACATTGATGGAATATTTCACTTTATATGATTTCACTAACATTTATTGTGCATAACTCCTTCTATCTTTATTCGAAATAACATATATTTTACCAAAGTAGTACAGGTAACATGGTTTGTTTAAAAATCATAAACAAGCCAAAACAACTAGAAAGGCGGGAGGCGTCTCTTTGAGTAAAATATACGTATTAGATACAAATGTCTTATTACAGGACCCGTATTCCATTTTTTCATTTGAAGATAATGAAGTGGTCATTCCTGCAGTGGTTCTGGAAGAAGTGGACTCAAAGAAAAGGTATATGGATGAGATTGGTAGAAATGCTAGGCAGGTTTCAAGGTTAATTGATGGCCTGCGAGCGGCAGGAAAACTCCATGAAAAAATCCCGCTGGAAAATGGGGGAACGATCAGAATTGAATTAAATCATCGCTCCTTTCATGAACTTCAGGATATTTTTATTGAAAAAACAAATGATAACCGAATTCTTGCGGTTGCAAAGAATTTATATATGGAGGAACAAACAAAAGAAAATGGAAAGCCAGTCATTATCGTCAGCAAAGATGCGCTAGTGCGGGTAAAAGCGGATGCAATCGGCCTTGATGCAGAGGATTTTTTAAACGACAGAGTAGTCGAATTTGAACATATTTACACAGGGTTTATCGAAGTTTTTCTGCCGATTGAATTACTTGGAAGATTTTACGAAAAAGGGGAACTATATCTCTCGGAAATTGCCAATCATCCTTTTTATCCGAGCCAATTCCTTATCATGAAGGATGCGCTGGGAGGTTCGGCGTCTGCGATAGGGATGGTAGATAAAACGAGCAAGAAGGTAAAAAAATTGGTCCTAAATCAAGAGCATGTATGGGGAATTCATCCGCGAAATGTACAGCAGACGATGGCCATTGAACTCCTGCTTCGTAAGGATATCACCTTGGTTACCCTAATTGGTAAGGCTGGGACTGGGAAAACATTGCTTGCACTCGCAGCTGGTCTAATGCAAACGGAGGACTTTAGGGAATATAAAAAACTCCTTGTTGCCAGACCTATCGTACCGGTCGGGAAGGACTTAGGATTTCTTCCTGGTGAAAAGCAAGAGAAGCTTAGACCGTGGATGCAGCCTATATTTGATAATTTGGAATTTCTTTTCAATACAAAAAAACCGGGAGAACTGGATGCGATTTTAGCCGGAATGGGCTCGATAGAGGTGGAAGCCTTAACCTATATTAGGGGAAGAAGTTTACCAAAACAATTTATCATTATTGATGAAGCACAAAATTTAACGAAACATGAAGTGAAGACGATTTTAACCCGGGTTGGGGAGGGCAGTAAAATCGTGTTAATGGGCGATCCGGAGCAAATTGATCATCCTTATTTGGATGCATATAATAATGGACTTACGTATGTGGTTGAAAAGTTTAAGGATCAGGATATTTCAGGTCATGTAAAGCTTTTAAAAGGAGAAAGATCGGGGCTTGCAAGACTTGCCGCAGACCTTTTATAAAAAACAAACGGGCGCTTAATAAACAGCACCCGTCTTATTTTATTTAATATTAAATTGTTTAACATTTTTAATTGGATTGTGTTGATTTGAGCCATCTCCATAATAAAGATGTACCGGTCCATCGGACGTTAATGGCTTGCCGTCTTCAGAAAATTTGAGGATAAACTCGAATGCCTCTTCAAGGGGAAATTCAATTTCCCCTTCTGGAGTCTCCACAACCACCATCTTTGCATCTGAATTAGGCTCGGCATTTTGCAAAAAAGGTTTTAGTGGAATACCAAAAGTACCTGTTAACATCTTAATTTTCTCATATTTCTTTTCGGTCTTTAAGGTCGGCGGATAGACTGCTCCTTCCATGATTTCGCGGTCCCAATGTTTTGAAACAGCTTTCGTATATTCTTCGAGTGGATCCTTATCTTCCTTTTCTAGAGAAAAATAGGTAGTTAAATCAATACGGCGATCGTCAAAAATCCATACACTTGGATCAAGCGTAATCGTATATTTACTATTACCTGAAATTAAAATAATTTTATCCAATTTTTTTACCCCCGTTCATTACACGAATTAAGTATAACTTTTTTTTAGATGAATGTCATATTCGGGAGATAAAATGGATTTCAGTCTACACCTGTATGTCATTATTCTTGCATTTTTATGCTCTAAACGTTAAAATTTAAAGATAAGTGGGTTATCGCTCTGAAATGGGGGGATGAATGTTGGCGTCTGAAATGATCGTGAATCATCAGGAAAAAGCATATGCCTTATTGCAGGCTGACGCTGAAAAAATATTAAAGCTTATTAAGGTGCAAATGGACAATCTTACGATGCCTCAATGCCCTCTTTATGAAGAGGTATTGGATACACAAATGTTTGGATTATCGAGAGAGATAGATTTTGCAGCCCGACTAGGCTTAATTGATATTAAGGACGGAAAAGCACTTTTAGATCAATTGGAACGTGAACTATCCGCACTCCATGATGCATTCAAAAGAAAATAAATGACCAAAGAACTCAAACAGTAAAGATTTCCATTTGTTTGAGTTCTTTATTATTTTTATTCCCTTTTTCACTTGAAAAATTATTAGAAGTCAGTAACTTTTCCTCAAGAAATATGTCCAATTTTCTATTATAATAGTATTGTTAAATTAAATCTGAAGATGAGGAAGAAATGAATGGTAAAAAAAATATTAAAGTCCTATGACTATCCTTTAATCCTCGCTATTATCCTATTGTCGTTATTTGGATTGGTTATGGTTTACAGCGCCAGCATGGCAACTGCTGTTCAACGATATGGGCTGCCCAGCGATTACTTTTACCAAAAACAAAAAATATTTTTACTTGGGTCATTAGTGATTTTTATTTTTACTGCTATTATCCCATACAAAATAATGAAATTTACAAAATACTTTTTAGCACCGATGGTATTTTTATCGATTATCGCGTTATTAGGCATATTTGCTTTTGGAACGGTTGCAGGAAATGCCCAAAGTTGGTACCAAATTGGCCCTTTAAAAATTCAACCTTCAGAGTTTGTTAAATTGGCGATGATTATTTATTTATCTGCCGTTTATGCAAAAAAACAGACCTATATTAATCAATTTAACAAGGGAGTTCTACCCCCTCTAGTTTATTTAATGATTGTCGTTGTGTTAATTGCAAAACAACCTGACTATGGGACGGCACTTATTATTGTTCTCATTGCTGGAACCATTATTATCTCCTCCGGTATGAATTTAAAAAGTATGTCTAAATTACTTTTAATTGGGGTAATTATTGGTTTAATTTTTATTGTTTTTGCAAGAGGAGAAATTTTTACACAAAAACGGGTTGACCGTTTTTCTGTTCGAAGTGATCCATTTAAAGAAGAACAAACATCCGGCTATCATTTGGCAAATTCATATATTGCAATTGGTTCTGGTGGGGTTAACGGATTAGGATTGGGAAGAAGTATTCAGAAACTAGGGTACCTTCCAGAATCACACACAGATTTTATCATGGCTGTCATTGCCGAAGAACTGGGTGTTTGGGGAGTTGGTTTTGTAATTCTAACCCTGGCCTATATTGTTTTAAGAGGGATTTATATTGGTTTAAAATGTAAAGACCCTTTTGGAAGTCTCCTTGCAATAGGGATTTCCAGTATGATTGGAATTCAATCTTTCATAAACCTTGCCGGGGTTTCAGGAGTAATGCCCCTTACGGGTGTACCACTGCCATTTGTAAGCTACGGTGGTTCCTCACTTCTTACGCTTGCAATATCTGTCGGAATTCTTGTCAATGTCTCAATGTTTGTAAAATATGAGAGTAGGAAAAATAACCCAAATCAAAAAGGAAAAAAAGAGCGGAACAAAGACGGTAAAGTATTCTATCTTCAACAATAAAAAAGCTGCCACTTAATGGCAGCTTTTTTATTTATAATTTTTTCTGGACCTTGAATATAAAAGTAATAAATAACTTAAAACACCAAATAAACAAGTGATGAAAAAGGCATGTAATAGGGCGATATAGAGATTAAGTCTGCTGAAAATAATCAAGGCACCAGCAATCACTTGCAAGCATACAAGGCAAAATGAAATAATCCAGCCCCAGTAAAGAACCTTTTGCTCTTTATAATAACGTATGGCCAAATATGTAACATAGGCAATCCAGATAAATATCAAAGCTGCAGCAGTACGATGGCCCATTTGTACCCATTCATACATGTTGGTGGGTAAGCCGGGCGCATCATTAAGACATAAAGGCCAATCACGACAGACAAGGCTTGATTTTGTATGGCGGACAAGTGCGCCGGTATAGATGACAAGATAACTGTAGATGGAAACACCAACAATGTGAAACCCCATCCTCTTATCAATAAAAAGCTTGTCTGCATCAAATTTCTTATCTATTTCAAAAATAAGCAGGGTAAGTAAAAAAACGGCTGCAAAGGATACAAGGGAAATTCCAAAGTGCAATGCCAGAACAAAGCTAGATTGGCCCCACATGACAGCTGCTGCCCCAATTAATCCCTGCAGAAGCAGGAAAAAGAAGGAGAGAAACGATAGAAACCTTGTTTCCCGAATATGACCAATGACCTTCCAAGTCCAAATGGATAAAATAAGTACCATGATACCTTCAGCGCCGGAAACTAGCCGATGGGCAAGCTCGATAATTAATTCTGGAGTTATGTCAGATGGGACAAATTTATCCTCGCATAGCGGCCATGACCTTCCACAGCCCATTCCGGAACCCGTTTTTGTCACAAGTGCTCCGCCAAGTAAAACTAAAATCATACCAATCGTAGTGGCGACAGCCAACCACTTTAAAGAACGTTGCAAAAAATTCACCTTCTTAACTTAGTTCAAAAATTTGTCAATGGATATTATTGTAAGTATAATAAATTAATGGTATAGAAAAAAGCCCTAATTCATCATATCGAAAAGAAGAGGAAAAGAACAGAATTTCGAAATTTTTTTTGATGATTTTTAAATTGTAATAGGGGAATGGATAATTTTAAATTTTCACAATTATTATAGTGGAAACTATTGAAACTTACCTAACAGTTTGTTAAAACTATAAAGGATAGCTATATTTAGGAATTTTTTCCCTATAATCTAGGAAATAAAGGGTTTTTGAGTATTCGGAAAATTACGGACACAATTTAGTCAAAAATTATTCAAAAAAAATTCACAAAAAACACTCGAAGTGTGATTTAATATACAGTGAAAGTGTTTTTTAAAACACTTCTTTTTTAAAAGATATTCTTAACTTAGAAAATTATAAATTCAGACATTATTTTTTCCAGATGATTAAATAGAAAAGATAAAATAAATTAGGTATCGTTACAACGGATATTGCAAATATTGTAATAAAGGATTAGGAGGAGAAAAAATGTCCAATTCAAAGGCTTTTGGTGATACTGCTATAGAAAACGACGCATCAAGCCTGCAAACTGGTATCGAAAAAACGTCGGCATGGAAGGACTTTTTAGCCCTTATTAAAATTGGGATTGTCAATTCCAATCTCATTACAGCGTTTACTGGCCTATGGCTCGCACTTCATTTTACCGGACAAAGTTTTTTACATAACTTAGATATCGTATTCTTTACGTTAGCTGGATCAGCCCTTATTATCGCTGGGTCATGCGTTATTAATAACTGGTTTGACCGCGATATTGATCACTTAATGGATCGAACAAAAGCTAGACCGACCGTTACAGGGAAATTGGCCCCTGCAAAGGTATTGACATTTGGGATTATCTTAATTGGTTTGGGAACACTGTCTTTATTATTTACTACTTTAACTGCAACAGTAATAGGACTGCTTGGAGTTTTTAGTTATGTTTTCCTCTATACATTATGGTCAAAACGACAGTTGGTTTCAAATACCATCATTGGAAGTATCTCAGGTGCTGTCCCGCCGTTAATTGGCTGGGCTGCAGTTGATGGAAATCTTGATAAAATGGCTTGGGCATTATTTGTTCTCATGTTTGCTTGGCAGCCTCCCCATTTTTATGCATTGGCAATGAGAAGGGTGAAGGAATATAAAGCAGCAGGAATTCCAATGCTTCCAGTGGTTAAAGGATTTAAAACCACAAAAAGACATATAGTTCTATGGGTAGCTGTTTTATTGCCTATCCCATTTTTCTTGAAAAGTTTAGGAATCCCATTTCTAATTCTTGCAACCGTGTTAAATCTCGGCTGGCTTGCATTAGGGATTTATGGATATAGGATCAAAGATGATATTAAGTGGGCAAAACTAATGTTTGTGTACTCATTGCAATATTTAACTATTATATTTGTAGCGATGGTTATTGTTACATTGATTTAGTTTTGCGGTGATATTCTTCTACGCTAATGGAAGTAATTCTGCCTTGGCAAAAGAATTACAGCGGTGGACTTTAAAATGAAGCCCCGCCGCAGGGTATTCTTACATAGAGGGATGAATCATTCTACATACTTCTTTGATCTAAAATTTATACTAAAGAAATTTTTTATGAAAGAGGGGTTTGATTGAGCTATGAAAAGGCTTGCGAAATGGCGTTTAATTTCGTTGTTTGCGATCTTAGCGCTAATTCTCTCCGGATGTGGTGAACCGTTCCTATCAACGTTACAGCCTGCTGGTGAAGTTGCAGATATGCAATATGGTTTAATGAAGTTAAGTACTTATATCATGGTGGGAGTTATCCTAGTTGTCATGATCATTTTCGTCTTAGTTTTCTTCCGTTTTAGAAGAAAGGACGATAAAATTCCTAAACAGGTTGAGGGGAGTCATAAATTAGAAATTATTTGGACGGTTATTCCGATTCTATTACTTCTAATTCTGGCTGTTCCAACGGTTGCTGCAACGTTCAAGCTTGCAGATGTGTCAAAAATGGATCAGAAAAACACGAAAGCACTTGTTATTAATGTGCGTTCCCATTTATATTGGTGGGATTTTGAATATCCAGGTCAAAAAATTGTAACTAGCCAAGAGTTAGTTGTTCCTACAAATGAAAAAGTTTATTTTAGCTTAAAATCTATGGATGTAAAACACGCTTTTTGGATTCCAGCAGTAGGTGGGAAAATGGATACTAACACAGATAACATTAATAAATTCTGGTTAGAGTTCGACAGTAAAAAAGCTGATGAGGCAGGAAACTTATTCTATGGTAAGTGTGCTGAGCTATGCGGACCATCCCATGCATTGATGGACTTTAAAGTTAAAACAATGTCCCGCGATCAATTTGATGGCTGGGTGAAAGCAATGCAAAATGTAAAAGAACCACAAAAAGCAACTACAGCTGCAGCACAGCAAGGACAAGAAATCTTTAATAAAAGTTGTGTAGGTTGTCATGCAGTAACACAACAACCAAAACCTGAAGCAGCAAGACTTGCACCAAACTTAACAAACTTTGGTGATCGATCTCGTGTTGCTGGTATTTTGGATCATAATAAAACAGAAATTAAAAATTGGATTCGAAATCCTGAAACATATAAACCAGGAAATAAAATGACTGGTAAATACCCAGAAATGTCTGAAGATCAATTAAATGCTTTATCTGAGTATTTAATGGGCCTGAAAGTACAACAGTAGTAGGGGAATTGGTTGAAAGGGAGGTAAAATTGTGAGTACCTATGCTCAAAAAAAAGGATTTGGCGCAACTTTATGGGATTTCTTAACCACAGTTGACCATAAAAAAATCGCGATCCTCTATATGATTGCAGGCGGATTTTTCTTCTTAGTAGGTGGAATCGAAGCGGTCTTTATCCGTATCCAGCTTGCAGTGCCAAATAATGATTTTGTCAGTGCTGGACAATTTAACGAAATTATTACGATGCACGGAACAACGATGATTTTCCTTGCAGCGATGCCGCTAATTTTTGGTTTTATGAATGCGGTAATGCCTTTACAGATTGGGGCACGCGATGTAGCGTTCCCATATGTAAATGCTTTAGGATTTTGGTTATTCTTTTTCGGCGGTGTTTTTCTAAACCTTTCATGGTTTTTAGGCGGGGCACCGGATGCAGGCTGGACATCTTATGCATCACTAGCTGTTGCATCTAAAGGACATGGTGTTGATTTCTATATTTTAGGGTTACAGATTTCTGGTCTTGGAACCTTAATTGGTGGTATTAACTTCCTTGTAACCATCATCAATATGCGTGCACCAGGAATGACGTATATGAGGATGCCATTGTTTACTTGGACAACATTTGTTACATCTGCATTGATTTTATTTGCATTTCCTCCATTAACAGTGGGTTTAGTGTTAATGATGTTTGATCGCTTGTTCGGAGCGAATTTCTTTGAAGTTTCTATGGGTGGTAATACCGTTATTTGGGAACACCTTTTCTGGATTTTTGGACACCCAGAGGTTTATATTTTGATTTTACCTGCTTTTGGTATTTTCTCTGAAATATTCCCGATTTTCTCAAGAAAACGCTTATTTGGTTACTCCTCCATGGTATTTGCAACCGTTTTAATCGGTTTCTTAGGATTCATGGTTTGGGCTCACCACATGTTTACAACAGGATTAGGACCAGTAGCGAACGCCATTTTCGCTGTTGCTACAATGGCAATTGGTGTACCAACTGGTATTAAAATTTTCAACTGGTTATTAACTCTTTGGGGTGGTAGTGTTAAATTTACTACACCTATGCATTGGGCCTTTGCGTTTATTCCATCGTTTCTTGCTGGTGGTGTAACAGGGGTTATGCTTGCGTCTGCAGCTGCAGACTATCAGTATCATGATACGTATTTCGTTGTTGCCCATTTCCACTATGTAATTGTCGGCGGTGTAGTATTTGCCGTTTTTGCCGGAACTCACCTATATTGGCCAAAAATGTTTGGTACAATGTTAAATGAAGCAATGGGTAAAATAACTTTCTGGTTATTCTTTATTGGGTTCCATATGACATTCTTTATTCAACATTTCTTGGGACTCTGGGGAATGCCGCGTCGTGTTTTCACTTACCTTCCAGGTCAGGGGTTTGACACGGCTAACATGATTAGTTCTATCGGTGCTGCCTTTATGGGTGTAGCAGTTATCGTAATGCTACTAAACATTATTGTTACATCTGTAAAAAATGTTAAAGTTGGAAACGATCCTTGGGGAGACGGTAGAACCCTTGAATGGTCAATTCCGTCACCACCTCCATTCTACAACTTTAAGCAGCTTCCACTTGTTCGTGGATTAGATGCTTATTGGTTAGAAAAAATGGAAGGTAAAAAGGAAATGACACCTGCTGAGCCGCTTGGTGATATTCACATGCCGAATTCATCATTCCTTCCATTTACAACGGCTCTTGGACTGTTCATTGCCGCATTCGGTGCTATGTACCATGTAAATGATAAAGCATGGGCATTGCCTGTTATGATTATTGGTTTACTTGTAACATTTGGGTCCATGTTCTTACGTTCAGTAATTGATGACCATGGTTTCCATATCCATAAGGAAGAATTACTTGAAGAAGAAAAGGGGGCTAAGGCATAATGCACGCTGAAGAAAAATTCACATATGAAAACTGGCCTGCTGAGCCTGAAAAATCCACCCTTGAGTCAAAAAATAAGTTCTTAGGATTTTGGTTTTTCTTAGGCGGGGAGACTGTACTCTTCGCTTCTCTCTTCGCAACCTATCTTGCATTAAAAGATAAGGTTCCGGATTCAAGTCAGCATTTGGCAAAAGATTTGTTTGAACTTCCGCTGACATTTGTTGCAACAATGCTTCTTTTAACAAGTTCGCTAACAAGTGTATATGCAATGTATCATATGAAAAACTTTGCCTTTAAGAAAATGATGGTATGGCTTGGATTGACTGCATTATTAGGTGCCGGATTCCTTGGACTAGAGGTTTACGAGTTTAAAAACTATGTTCATGAGGGGCATACCTTTACAAGTAGTGCATTTGGTTCTGCTTTCTATACATTAGTTGGTTTCCATGGTGGTCACGTTGCATTTGGTTTATTATGGTGCTTAACACTAATGTTCCGAAATGGGAAGCGAGGCTTAGACCTTTACAACGCGCCTAAATTTTATGTGTTTAGTTTATACTGGCACTTTATCGACGTTGTTTGGGTATTCATCTTTACAGTAGTATATTTAATGGGAATGGTGGGATAAACTGATGGCAAATCCACAGGTAAATTCAGGTAACCCAAGAGTTGACATTGAATATCGCCGGAAAAAAAGCGCTGAAGAAATGAGATATCAAGTTATTTCTTTTGCTTTAATGATTTTCTTGACTTTAATTGCTTTTGCAGCAGTTGCTGTTAAAGGATTTACAGCTTGGTTCATAGTACCATTTATTATTCTTTTGGCTGTGGTTCAAGTCATTTTTCAGCTCTATTATTTCATGCACATGAGCCATAAAGGGCATGAAGCTCCATCATTATTCTTGTATTCAGGGGTATTAGTAGGAGCAATCACAATATTAACATTTACTACCATCATTTGGTGGTAAGCAAAATAAAAAGAAAATCGGCTGAAAGGCCGATTTTCTTTTTATCATGTTATAATGATTATAAATAATGTCATTCTTGGCTTTCAGGCAGAACAAGAGGGTATACTAATGGATGGCTTTTTAAAAATATATTGAGGTGATTTTCGGTGCTTACATTAGATATTTTTGGATTCAGAGCACTATGGAGCCCGTACTTTTTGTCAATTTTAATTGCATTTTTGGTTGGTTATTTCTTAATTACGATTAAATTCAGGAGCAAGTTTAAAGACAGTGAGCCTTTAACTAGAAAGCAAGCAGTGTACTTTGTATTATGTATTAGTCTTCTATATACCATTAAAGGTTCGCCATTTGATTTAATGGGACATTTGATGTTTTATATCCATGCCACCACAATGATTTTGTTAGTTTTTCTTGTGGCACCATTGTTTGTATTAGGGATTCCGCCATGGCTTTGGCGAAAAGTGTTAAGTCTTAAAATAGTAAAACCTATTTTTAATCTTGTAACAAAGCCAATTTTGGCACTTTTACTTTTTAATGGATTCTTTTCTTTGTATCATATTCCAGTTATTTTTGATCATGTAATGCAAAATGGATTTTTCCATGCTGGTTATTCGATATTGTTGTTTTCTTCCGCTGTTTGTTTGTGGTGGTCATTAATATGCCCGCTTCCGGAACTAAAAGGAATAACCGGATTAAAAAAGGTCGGGTACCTTTTTATAAACGGAATATTATTGACACCCTCATGTGCATTAATAATCTTTGCAGATCATTCATTTTACGCTACTTATTCTGACCCAAACGTATGGGGGAGGGTAATGAGTTTATGTGTCGGATCTTCGACCTTCGAGGGTTTAAATCTAAGTGGACCACAACTATTTAGTTCCATGTCATTAGTGGATGACCAACAGTTAGGTGGAGTTATTATGAAGGTTCTTCAGGAAATCATTTTTGCTTTTGTATTAGGGCATGTATTTTTTGAATGGTACCGCAAAGATCAAGCTGAATCTGAAGCAGAACTAAATAAAACTTTAAAGCCAACCCTTGTTGAATAAAATCTCCTTGTTGCCATGGGAGATTTTTTTCTGAATTTAACCAATGCAGCTTTATGTTTGAAAAAGAATGTAAAGTACTTTAAAATTACATTAGAATAATTAAAAAGCGAGGAAGCTTAAATGTCCTTACCCATTTTACCTACGATTAGTACGTCCTTTATCATTCTAAGTGCCATTACAATGGCAATTGGCTGGCGGCAAATAAAACAAAAACGAATTGATGCGCATAAAAAAACAATGACACTTGCGGCCATATTTGCTCTTATTTTCTTTATTATTTATGAGTCAAGAACAGTGTTTATCGGAAATACTTCCTTTGGCGGTCCTGATAATATTAAGATTTACTATACAGTGTTTTTAATCTTTCATATTACTCTTGCGACTTCGGGAGCAGTATTAGGCCTTATTTCCATAATAACTGGCTATAAAAGTAAACTTAAAGTTCACCGCAAACTTGGACCTATCACATGTATTGTCTGGTTTTTTACGGCCATCACCGGTGTAGCGGTCTACCTATTATTATATGTATTTTACAAAGGTGGAGAAACTACCTCTTTAATCAAAGCAATCCTTGGATTTTAAAGAAAAGACGCATGAGCGAATCATGCGTCTTTTTTTATTCAGCAAACTTTTCAATTTTACCTTTAATTTCTTCTAAAGTTTTTTTACATTGGTTTACAAGGCCGCTTGGGAAGTTTTCACCTTCACCATATTCTACTCCGTGTGGATAATAATATTTCCCTAGTAATGGTGTCATCAATTGAATAGTAGCTTTGTGTGAGCCAACGTCTCCCTGGGTGGTATAACCAAACACACGCAAGTAGAAAATGCCCTCTTTTAATTCAAATTTACGATCATATGTAACACGTTCATAATCCCATTGGCCTTCACGTACTAAGCCATGTTCATCCATGACCTCATCCAAGCGGTTTAAATCAGCTTTAAATTTTTCGATTCCAGTATTTTCGAATTTCACTTTTGAATTCCCTCCTAAAAACGTGCCATTACCTCTATGTTACATTATTCGGTTTTATAGCAGATTTAATTCAATTTAATAATAGTTGAATTTGTATCAACTTGCAATGAATTCATTTACAGAATAATTTAATCTCTTGGGGGAATTCTATATTATTGTTAAGAATTTTATTATTTTAGGGGGTATTTGATATGGAAAAAATTCGTGAAATTATGACTGACAAGGTTGAAAGCTGTTCTTTACTTGATAATGTATACGAAGTGGCAGTTAAAATGAAGGAATTAAATGTTGGGGCCATTCCCATCGTGGATAATGATAAGCTTGCCGGAATGATTACGGACCGTGATATCGTTTTACGATGTGTTGCAGAAAAACATCCTGCTTCATCGAAAGTGGAAGATATAATGAGTAACGATTTAATTACGGTTTCACCTGATGCTTCCAGCAGGGAAGCAGCTAAATTAATGGCGGAACATCAAATTCGCCGCCTTCCTGTTGTCGAAGGCGATAAGCTAGTAGGAATCGTATCCCTTGGGGACTTCGCAATCAGGGATTTAACAGACGATCAGGCAAAACAGGCCCTAACGGAAATTTCCGAATCAAATTATAATGGAATCCAGCATTAAAGAACAAGAAAACAGGTGCCGTTGGTACCTGTTTTCTTGTTCTTAATGTTACTATTCTGTTAAGATGATGTATACATGTCACTTAAAAAGATATAGATGATATAATTAAATTATCTATATTATATAGAAAAGTATTAGAGAGGGTGTTGGCCTCTGCGAACACTTATAAGAATTCTTGTTGTCTTGGCTCTTTTCTTATCCATTGGTTTTTATATAAGCGTAAAAGACAATAGCAGTGATGAGGTCTTAATAAAAGATCATCACACTTCAGAAATGAGTCCAAAATTGCCGAAAAATCCAGATATAAAGCAAAGTAAAATCTCACGGGAAAGGCCAAATGAAGGACTGTCCCTATTAATTGGGAAAAAACTATCGGCGTTGGAAAAAGATCTTGGAAAGCCGCAGCGAATTGACGAATCAGCCTATGGTTATCAATGGTATATTTATAACTCAGATTATTCCCGCTATGTGCAAGTTGGGGTTGAAAATAACCGAATCGTAACAGTCTATGCAATTGGTAAGAATTTGGATGTTGCACCGTTTGAAATTGGCCAGCCAGTGGAGGAAATCTTTAATACACAATATATTGATGCCAATATTGAAATTGATCAAGATGGGAACTCTTATCGGTTTGAATTGAATGATACAGATTTAAATATACGGCCGATCGTCCAATTAGGAAATGTGTATGTACAACTCTATATTGATAAATTCACAGGAAATCTTTCAAGTGTTCGGTTCCTTGATGCTGATACCCTCATTAAACAGCGTCCTTATGAGCTTGTTTATAGCGGGAAGTTAATGGAGGCCGATGAACCAAGTACTGATATGTGGAGAGAGATTGAAGTAGGAGAAGAAAAGCAAATTTTTGACCTTACTAATGTTTTAAGGGTAAGACATGATTTAAAGCCGCTATTGTGGGATGAAAAAACCGCGAAGGCTGCATATGACCATAGCAGGGATATGGCTAAGAATAATGATTTTTCCCATACATCAAAGAAATTTGGCAACCTTTCCGATCGGTTAAAGTCTGCTAAGGTGGTTTATCAAGCTGCTGGGGAGAATATTGCTGCTAATTATATTGATGGACCAGCATCAGTTGAAGGTTGGCTAAACAGCAAAGGACATCGTGATTCCATGTTAAATAAAGATTTTACCCATATTGGTGTAGGAGTATTCCAAAAGTATTATACACAGAACTTTATTCAAAAGTGGAAACAATAAAAACAGCGGTCTATTGAAGGCCGCTGTTTTTTTTAATTCTTTCAAAATGACTAAAGACTAATTGGCTGCTTTCCCAACAACCGTATACTTTTAGAAATTCACCCACTTTAAAGGTTTCAATCTTTGTTGTTTTGGTTAGCGGAGTCATTTTTTTTACAGTGATTTGCGCCGATTTTGTTTGTAGCTTTATTTCCTGGACAAAAATGTAGCGATGATAATAATAGCGCTGTTTTTCCTCATAAATACTCTTAATTTCTCCAACTGCAACGGCCTCTTGAGGGATATTTTCAAGCGAAAGCCATTTAGTATCTTGTACCTTCATTTCTTTTCTTGTAATAAAATAAAAGTAAAGAAGGATAACAGGGATTACAATGGCGGTGACCATATGTTTGACCCCCTAAATATTATTTCTTTATGACAAAAAATGTTCCGGTTGCATAGGCAATTTTTTTACCATCATCGCGATGGACTTCACCGGTGACGACCAATGTTTTGTTACCTTGGTGGATAATCTCAGCGTTACAGCGGAGACTTTCCCCAATTCCAGGGGCAATGTAATGGATATTCAACTGATTGGTAACGGCACCATATCCTTTTGGAAGAAGGTAATTTGCAAGTGTTCCCATTGCCGTGTCAAGGAGCGTTGCTGTTATTCCACCATGGACAATGTCAAACGAATTGTTTAGAACCGGGTTTAATGGAATCGTTATTTCACAGGAGTTTTCGTCAAGCTTACTATCCATATGAAAAAACTGATCGATAAAAGATCGTTTACCTACGTTAATTTTTGTTTGCAAAACCTCTAAAAAATGGGTGATGGCCGTTATATCATTTTCAGTACCATTGGCTATACATGAATCTAATAATGTGAATAATTTGTCCTTCATCTTTTTACCTCTTTCATTTCTTTTCAAGAACATCTTACCACTTATAAATAATTTAAGCATCATTATGTCTTTCACACATTTTATTTTCTGACATATCGTAATATAGGCATGATGTCGGCAGAGGTGAAAAAAATGGCTCAAAAAAAACTACATCCATCTGTGGCGAAGTTTAAGGAATTTGTGAAGAATAATCCTAAGATGATCCAAGAGGTACGGAAGGGTAAAACCACCTGGCAGGAATTGTATGAGGATTGGTATCTGCTAGGAGAAGAGGATGCACGATGGGAGAAAATAGGAAACGATAATAATGACTTGTCTGAAAAAACAGAGGAACAGGAAACAAATACAGAAAAAAAGGGGGACTTGATATCGAATATAATGGGTATGGTGAACAAAATGGATCCCAATCAAATTCAAAACCATATTAATAACTTAAGTCAAGCAATTGGAGCGATTCAAGGTGTTTTATCGCAATTTCAACAAGGGAGTAACGGGGCAAAACCGCCCGGAAAACCGCCAGAAGGGCCAATAAATCCTTTTACATTTCGAAAAGATTAAAAGAAAGGATTTTTAAATATGCGTAAAGATGTCCTAGAGTATTTAGGTGGACAAAAAGAGTTAAAGCAATTTATTCGGGAGCAGCCGCTTTGGTATCGAAAACTTAGCAGAAACCCTTATGATATACAATCATTAGAAATCGCGTCATTGCACTATTATAAGAAAACAATCCCACATCAAGTGGAAAAATTCTCAAACAGTGTACAAATGGCTTCGATGATGTTGAATATGTTTCAGTCTATGAAAAATCAAGGGTAATCAAGACCACATAAAAAATTATGTGGTCTTTTGCTTGTTTTATTTAGATTAAAAAACAAAAAGGAAGCGAACAATACAGGAAAGGAGTGATGGGATTGAAAAGGAATCTTTGGATGCTTACCCTATCCATTTTTGTAATTTCCATAATGACAGGATGTCAAAACGATGTGCCCAAGCCGGAATCAAAGTCAAAAATAATACCAATTGTACAAGCTAGTACATATAAATTTGATTCTAACTCTGAATTAAATCAAAATTCTGTTGAAAAACCTTCCTTATTTGTTCAATACCAAGCAAGAGGGACCAATGTTATGGTGGAGTGTATTTTAACCGGGATTAGTTTTCGAGAATCTGACAGTTCAAAAGAAAAACTTGGGAAGATGGTTGTGTGGGTCGATGATAAGAAATTTCAAGAGGTTTCCACAGCGGCGTTTATCGTTAAAGGTCTAACGCCGGGAAATCATAAAGTAAAGCTTGAGGTGCTTGATTTAAATAATCGGCCATATGGATTAACGAAAGAATTCATGGTAAATATCCCTAAGTAAGAAGGAAAATTTCGCTTTCTCCTATCGTTCGTGTTAAAATATGAGTGGAGGTGGGCGACATGCTTGCTACATCTGAGCGAGTTGAATTAATAGAAAATGCAGAAGAATTGGCTAAAATGATTTTAGAATCTGATGTTGTTGAACAATATCAAATTTCCTTATATAAATTGCGGCATAATCGGGAATCACAAAGAAAAATTAAACGGTTTATCCGCGTAAAAGACCTATATGAAGAAGTGCAGCGCTTTGGTAAATATCACCCGGATTATAAAAAAATCATGACAGAAGTCCGTGAATATAAGCGGGAAATGGATTTGGATCCGCTTGTAGCAGATTTCAAACTGGCAGAAAATGATTTGCAGTCCCTTTTGGACAATGTCAGTATCTTAATCGGCGGATCTGTCTCAGAGCATATTAAAGTGCCTACAGGGAATCCATTTTTTGATACGGGACATAGCTGCAGTGGTGGTTGCAGCAGCGGCAGCTGTGGTTAATAGGATTAGAATCGGCTAAGAAAGCCGATTTTTTTATAGAGATAAAAAAAATTCGACTTTGAGAATTGTCTAGCTCCAGCGCCTAGCCCCTCGAGGGAAAAAATGAACTGCTTTTTTCTTCGGTTGCTTCGGTCCTGTCGATGAAGTCAAAGAACGACTTCACTGCCAGGACCTCCAGCACTTGTCTTAGGCTGACCAAGGCGCTTCCGCTTTTCTAATTACAGAAAAGTTTGAATTGAAAAATACTGATTTGATATGCTAGACTAATTAAAATGATGGTTTGTTGAAGGGGAAAAAAGTATGTTTGTACAAAGACAAGGTTTAGTTATTTGGCTTTACTCATTAAAACAAGCCAAAATGTTACGGCGATTTGGGAATGTCCATTATGTTTCAAAAAAACTAAAATATGTGGTTTTGTATTGTAATCAAGAGGATTTAGAGGGAATTATGGAAAAATTAAGCTCCTTTTCTTTTGTAAAGAAGGTCGAACCCTCCTATAAACCTTTTTTGAACAAGGAATTTGAAAATTCGGCGCCGGACAAGGCAAAGGAATACGACTATAAAATGGGAATTTAAGAAGGTGAGGGCAGCTGCCCCCACCTTTTTAATGTAATGGTAATAAATAATGATTTAATCGTAAAATCCCGATTAAATACTGATAATAAAGTTCTTTTTCATGGAATATCGTGGAGGGTTTTACAGTGAGTTCATGAATGGTTTTGTTAAGCATTTCTGCTGTTTGGGCAAATAAACCATGGCGTTGATTCCCCAAATAATTTGGATTTGGAATTCCTTCTCGGCAGATATATAAAGCTTGGAATTTTCCAGGATCTGTTGGCTTCAAAACAACGACTAAGGAGGTTACCTGCCTCTCGTCGATGGTTGTATGTAATGCCATCATGTGCAGAAGTCGATGCTGATTTGCTTTGGCAAGCTCCATTAACTCATATATATCAGAAAAACCCTCACCTAATTCAATAAAACGCTGGATCAATAGTCTGACTCTCCTTTTTTTAGACTCAACAATACTTTATCATTTTGGGTAAAAATAAAAAACCCCGCAGAAATAATTCTGCAGGGTCCTTCTATATCCTTAACCAAGGATAGAAGGCAAAGGGAGAGGAGAAACCGGAGGAAGAACTTATGGGGAAACGTAAGTCTTCTCCGCGGTTGGCAACAACATCCTCGAATTGATGTTGTTAATAATATTATCCCCACAACGAAAAAGCTTATACACGTTTTTTTATTTTTTTCTATTATGATGTTGAAATGATTAGATATTTGGCTAGTTTATTCAATTATGGTAGGATAGGGGAAGAAAAATGATTTTTTAAATAAATGTGGTGATAGTTCTGAGAGTGGTTTCAGGTATTTGTAAAGGTAGACCCCTTAAAGCAGTACCGGGAAATACAACAAGGCCAACAACAGATAAGGTTAAAGAAGCCTTATTTAATATGATTGGGCCTTATTTTAACGGTGGAATCGGGCTGGATTTATTTGCAGGGAGCGGTGGTTTGGGAATCGAGGCTCTAAGCCGAGGCTTGGATAAAGTGATTTTTATTGATCGTGATGCCAAAGCCATTCAAGTGATTCGTGAAAATATTAAATCGTGCAGCTTTGATGAAAAAATCGAAGTATATCGAAATGATGCTGAGCGTGCATTAAAAGCACTTATAAAAAGAGAAATCCGTTTCGATTATATTTTTTTGGATCCTCCGTATAAAAAGCAGCAGCTTATAAACTTAATGCAAACAATTGTAGAAGAAAACCTTTTGAGTGAAGACGGGATTGTTGTTTGTGAACACAGCCACGATGTAGAGCTTCCGCTATCGGTAGGCGCCTTAACACAAATAAAACATGAAAGATATGGGATTATTACGGTTACGATTTATTCGTCAATCTGTGAGTGAGTGATAAGGGGGAGTCATTTTGGCTAGCATAGCCGTTTGTCCAGGGAGTTTTGATCCAGTTACATATGGCCATTTAGATATTATAAAGCGAGGGGCCAAAGTTTTCGACCAGATATATGTTGTAGTGTTAAATAATTCTTCTAAAAATCCTCTATTTACACCGGAAGAACGAATTCATTTGATTAAGGAGGTAACAAAACATATACCTAATGTAATTGTCGATGAATTTTCCGGTTTACTTGTTGAATATGCGAAAAGCGTTAAAGCGAATGCCATCATTCGCGGACTGCGGGCTGTTTCTGATTTTGAATATGAGATGCAAATTACTTCAATGAACAGGGTTCTAAATGAAGAAATTGAAACATTCTTTATTATGACGAACAACCAATATTCCTTTTTAAGTTCTAGTATTGTAAAAGAGGTAGCCAAGTACAATGGAAAAATATCAGAACTGGTGCCTCCATATGTTGAAAAAGCGTTGCATGCAAAGTTTTACAAACATGAATAAAAAAAGCCGGGCATAAGTAGTTATGTCCGGTTTCTTTGTAATCTAAAAAATAAGATGCCCGTATAAAGTGCAAGTGAAAATATCGTAATTAGCGGTCCAGCCTCGATCATTCGTTCGTAAAAGCTATGCACCCAAGAACCTTTTTCAAAAAATCCAACAGGTACAGCACTGGTTGGATGGCCGGTTTGATAAAAACGGAGGTAAACTGGCTTCCATAAGAGATAGGCAAAAATACTTGCGAGTATACCATGGATAATACGCGCTATGAAAAATGGCTTAAAGCGAATATTTGCCTGGGCTAGAATACTTGCAACCTGTGCCTGCACACTGAAGCCGCTAAATGCCAGGATAAAACTTACCATCATGGTCTGTTGCAAAAGAGGTGCATCCTGTACTTGGCTAGTCAGCTTGCTTCCTAGTGTAAGTTCAAATATTCCAGAAATAAGAGGAATACTTAATTTTTCCGTAAAGGAAAACACGGAAAGAAGCATTTCAACTGCTTTAGCTAGTATCGCGGTAATATGTAAATGATACAGCAGTGTGTTTATGACTGAAAATAGGATAATAAAGCCACCAATCATTAACAAGGTTTGAATGGAAGAGTTAACGGCATCGCCAAGCATTTTTCCGATGGGGCGATTATCCTTTAATCTAGTACGATGCAGGGTGGAAAAGGCTGAACGGATGATGAATTTACGCTTTTGTTCATCCTGATGGCTTCTCTTGTCTTTACCGTAAAAACGCATGATGATCCCAACACAGATATTCCCTAGATAATGGGCCAAGGCCAGTAGGATGCCCAAATTGGCATTATTAAAAAAACCTACAGCAACTGCACCAAAAATAAATAATGGATTCGAAGAGTTCGTGAATGAAACAAGACGTTCTGCTTCAATTTGAGTCAACTGACCTTCTTGGCGAAGGCGAGCAGTAAATTTGGCTCCGGCAGGAAACCCGGAGGCCATCCCCATCGCCCATACAAAACCTCCTACACCTGGTACGCGAAAAACAGGCCGCATAAGGGGTTCCAATAGGACTCCAATAAATTTAACGACTCCAAAGCCGATTAGCACTTCGGAAACGATAAAGAAGGGCAGCAAGGAAGGGAAGACAATTTCCCACCACATCTTGAGACCACGGACTGAAGCTTCCAAGGACTCCTTCGGAAAGCTGATAAGTGAGGCAGCTAGTATGGTAATTAATATGGATAAGACAATCGTTTTAACTTTTGAACGAAACACGAAGGGGACCTCCTTCCTTGGGGTAACAGTAACTATGCATTTCCCCCGTATCAATGATAAAATAAGAAATATTCACGCAAATGTCCTTTTACTACTCGTCCTCATATAAATCAAATATACTCATAGTTCGAAAATTTAGACCATAAGATTGAACGAGATTTCACTATTGCGGGTGAGTGAGGTGGTAACTTTAATGGTACAGCCTAAAATAGGGTTAGCACTTGGATCTGGCGGAGCACGCGGGTTTGCGCATTTAGGTGTGATCAAGGTAATGGTGGAAGAGGGGATCCCATTTCACCTGATTGCAGGAAGCAGTATGGGTGCCCTTGTGGGAAGCTTTTACGGTGCCGGTATAGAAATGGATCGATTATACAAACTTTCAACAGCTTTTAAGCGAAAGTATTTTTTAGACTTTACTGTTCCAAAAATGGGGTTTATTGCAGGAAAGAAAGTGAAGGATTTTGTCAGGGTATTTACGCATGGAAAAAATATAGAAGATTTATCTCTTCCAATTGGAATTGTTGCAACTGACCTTTTAACTGGAGAAAAAGTAGTGTTTCAGAATGGTCCTGTTGCAGAAGCCGTTCGGGCTAGTATCTCAATTCCGGGAATTTTTGTTCCGGAAAAGTACAAAGGGAGGATTTTAGTAGATGGGGGTGTTTCCGACCGTGTACCTGTATCGGTTGCAAAAGATATGGGTGCAGATATCGTTATTGCCGTGGATGTCTCGATGGTGAAACGAAACGCTGAAATCACCTCGATATATGATGTGATTATGCAAAGTATTGATATCATGCAGACTGAGATTATTAATACAAGGGAGATTGCCGCGGACATTATGATCCGTCCTCCAGTTGAAATGTTTAGTTCACGCGCATTCACCAACATTGAAGAGATTATTAAGGCAGGAGAAGAAGAAATTAAAAAACATATTCCTCAAATTAAACAGGTTATTGAGCAGTGGAAGGGGTAATGGTGAAATGCGTAAGAAAATGTATGTCAGTGCTTTATTTATTATAGCGATTGTGTTATTTGGCGGTTTGTTTTATACACTCCCCTTTTATGTAACAAAACCGGGAATGGCCAAAGAACTTCATCCTATAATAAAGGTAGAAGATGGATACAAGGAAAAAGGCAACTTTATGTTGACAACAGTAAGGATGGGAAGAGCAACAATCTACTCCTATTTAGAAGCAAAGATAAAAAAATATGAAGAACTCTATCCAGTAGAACAGGTTTTAGATAAAACTGAGACAGATGAGGAGTATAATGCAAAACAGCTCTATCTCATGGCCCAATCCAAATTAAATGCGATTGATGTGGCCTACCGAAAGGCTGGCCTTCCGGTAAATTATAAATATAAAGGAATCTATGTGGTTGATGTCGTTCCGGGAATGCCGGCGGACGGTAAGCTTCAAGCAGGTGATCGAATTTTTAAGGTTGATGGACATCAGTTCCCTTCCTCAGAAAAATTCATTGCCTATGTAGCTGAAAAAAATAAAGGTGCCCAAGTTACCTTAACGTTTATGAGAGATAAAAAAACAAAAACAGCTAAACTCTATGTCCAGCCCTTAAAAAAGCAGCCTAATCGGGTGGGAATCGGAATTTATTTAGTTGATGACAAGGAAGTAAAGGTAAATCCACCTGTTGAAGTAAAAACGGATGAAATTGGCGGCCCTTCAGCTGGATTGATGTTTTCACTCGAAATTTATAATCAATTAACAAAAGAGGACTTGACGAAAGGCTATCAAATAGCAGGAACCGGTACCATTGATGTAGATGGGAAGGTTGGTCCGATTGGGGGAATTGAACAAAAAATTGTAGCAGCAGATAAAGCAGGAGCGGAAATCTTCTTTGCTCCTAATGAAAAAGGTGCAAAAGATTCCAACTACCGGGCAGCTGTCAAAACTGCCAAGGACATCAAAACAGAAATGAAAATTGTACCGGTAGATACATTTGATGATGCCGTTACCTATTTAGAAAAATTGCCTAAAAAGTAAAAGACGGTGCATAGCACCGTCTTTTACTTTACTATGATTGGAGTTTGTTTATATTCTTGCTGGATAAATTCATTTCTTAGGTCCAAAGGGATGCCAAATGCATAGATTTGTGCTGCTTTGATATCAAGCATAATTTCTTTTTGTTTATAGGAAGATAGTTTTGAAACGAGCGGGAGTTTAAGCTCGGATTTCACTTTGTTTAAGTATGTTTTTCCTTTTTGGGTCATCCCTAATAATCTTAAATAGTTTGCACCTTCAGGTTTGCTCATTTCTTCTTTTACTGCATTCGTTAAAATATGTACGCAAATTCGTTGCAGTCTTGTCCAGGTATAACGCTTAGTTTTGATTTTTTCCATGAATTCCTGAAAACTGCCTGCGGTTAAGGCAGCAGCTTTGAGCCGATTTTCAATTCCTTCTTCAACCTCATAAATATTCCTAAGCTCTTCCGGGGTGCATTGAATCAGTCTAAATTGTAGATAGCTCCAATAATTTTCCCATTGGTGAAATCCCCTATAATGATTGTAATACTCCTTTAATAATTCAGTCGTCGGGTCAGGGATATATTGGTCAATGGTAAATGTTCTATCATCAGTTGAAAAAAGGGCTTTACGTATACTTGTTGCACTCGCAATCGTTTCAGAAGCAAAATGCTCATCATGGTAATTTGCATTCTTTCGGGCAATGGTTAGCGGTTTTATTTTACTATTCATTTTTTTTATAGATTTTATATACTGAAATCCCAGGATGTTATTAGGCTTTGTTAGGTTTAATAAACCTTCTGTTTCAGTAAAATCCTGAAACGAAAGCGATAATGCTTTTGGATAGCTGACACCCGATTTAATATGTCTTCTTACATTCTCATCAAAGATTTCTTGATGCTCTTCCAAAAAGTCAAAGGTTTTTAAAAAGGAGGAAATGTCACCGCTTTCACTTCCAAAACAAAAAGATTCACAATGCACCCCATCTAATATAGAAATAGCCCCATCAGCAAAAAACTCTGCATTTTGAGTAGCAAATTGATATGGAAGCTCAAATACGAGGTCTACTCCCCCCAATAAAGCCATTTTCGTTCGGTACCACTTGGAAACTAGTGCAGGTTCCCCTCTTTGCAGAAAGTTTCCGCTCATTACTGCAATCACAATATCAGCATTCGAGGTTTCTCTTGCTGCCTGGACGTGGAAAGCATGTCCATTATGAAAGGGATTATATTCGACAATTACGCCAACAGCTTTCAATGCTATCTTCCTCCTGTTTTTTAAAAATTTATGTATATATTATAACGAAAACGGAAGGGAATAGCTTTGTATTCCCTCATGATATAATGTCCTTTCCATTTTAGTTGTGATCATCCCATTCATGCCCATTCCATTCATACCCGTTCCAATCCTGTCCATTCCAGCCATTTCCATTCCAATCATGTCCGTTGTGGTGAAATCCATAATAATATCCAGGGTAACCCATGTGATAATATGGCATACCCGTTCCCCACGGTCCATAGGGCATTCCCGCCCCTAAGTAAGGGAATCCGCCATAGTAACTTGTACCAATGGGAACAGTTCGATAAGGTTGTTGTGCAAAATACATATTTACATCACCCTCTTTCTAGTTTACGATATACTCTATGACAATTTATATTAGGTAGAGCTTATCCCCCTACCCAATAGGCAATTAGACAATATAAATGTTTGTAAAAAGTGCAAGTGGATACACTTATAAGTAATTGCTTTTTAAAGGAATATAGTTTGATGAAATCACCTTCCTAGGTGTAAAGAAAAAACATTGACAAAAATTTAATCGAAGGCTATAATTACCTTTGTTGCCTTGGGGTGATTCAATTGAAATGGACATTAAGCCAATTACAAAAATATCGAAACAAGGATTTTCCGATTGATGAAACGATTCGGGTTGATGAGATTAAACAAGATGATCCTACGATCCGAGAGGTATCTCCAATGCATATTACCGGCAGGGGAGATATTGATTCAACGAAAGTGACCTTTCATTTAAAAATCAAAGGTTATTTAATACTTCCTTGTTCTCGTACTTTAGTGGATGTGAAGCTTCCAATTAATGTCGAAACATCTGAAACTTTCCTCTTACAAACTTCGAATTACGAAATGGAAGAGGAAGTGCATCAAGTAAAAGGGGATTGTATTGATTTAATGCCAGTCATTAGAGAAATTCTTTTACTTGAGATTCCGATGCAGGTTTTTTGCGAAGATGTCACACATGAAGATGCTGCACCACAATCGGGTAAGGATTGGGAAGTGATTCATGAAGAGGATCAATCGAAAAAAATTGATCCAAGACTAGCTGGACTTGCTAAGTTTTTTGACAATGACAATTCTTCCGAATCATAATCGGCAAAACATGGAGCAACGTGAAGACTTTAAGTTATTCGTCTTCATGACTTTCTTTAAACTCTTTAAGGAGGTGGGAAGAATGGCTGTACCTTTTAGAAGAACTTCTAAAACTGCAAAGAGAAAGCGTCGTACTCATTTTAAATTAAACGTACCTGGTATGGTAAGTTGCCCAAACTGTGGTGAAATGAAACTTACTCACCGCGTGTGTAAAGCTTGCGGAACATACAAAGGAAAAGACGTTGTGAACGACTAATTTCATTGAGATAAAAAGCACAAGGAGCATAAAGCCCTTGTGCTTTTGTCGTTTAAAGGGGAATGTTGATTTCCGAACTAAGTGATTCGTGCGATAATCAATGAGTAATTTTACAAGAGCAATCCATACATATTTCATATTGAAGGGAGAAAGGATTATGGCTTATACCATTGAAAAATCAGAAAAGGGCTATTTATTGTTTACCATCACAAGAGGCAATAAAAGAAATGCAGTAGATTATAATGTTATGGAAGGGCTTTCGAAAGCGATTCATCATGCAGCTGACCCTGATGTTTTGGCCTTGGTTATTACGGGAGAAGGAGAAAATGCCTTTTGTTCTGGAGGGGACCTATCTGTCTTTCACTTGCTTGAAACCGAAGAAGAAGCCTATTCAATGCTCTCAAAAATGTCCAAAATTCTTTATTCGCTGTTAACATTACCCATTCCTACTATTGCCCTCATGAACGGACATACAGTTGGTGGCGGATGTGAGATTGCCATTGCCTGCGACTTTCGTCTAGCACGGAAGGGAATAAAAGCTGGTTTTATTCAAGGAAAGCAATCCATTACAACTGGCTGGGGAGGGGGAACGATTTTGGCAGAAAAGCTGCCAAATCCCCTTTACATGAAGCTGTTAATGGATGCTGAGGTTCATAAGGTCGAAAGATTAAATGAGATAGGTTTGATTGACGCCCTTTATGAGACTGACCCTATAAAAGAATGTGAAACATACTTGGAAAATCTCTTATTTAAGGACAAAGGTGTACTGCAATCCTATAAACAGATATGGACTAGAAGGTGGGATGAAACGAAACTGCAAGATAGAATAGAGAGGGAAGTCCGAAATTGTGCCCGCCTTTGGGAGAGTGAATCCCACCATCAATATGTCAAAATGTTTATGAATAAAAAAACAAACAATTAAACCGAAAACAGGTGTTGTTTCAGTCTATCTTTTCTAGTAGATGCATATGTATGAATAAAAACACTAGGAGGGATCTGAATGTCGCCAACTCGCCAAGATGCATGGTCACAAGATGAAGATTTATTGCTTGCCGAAGTTGTTTTAAGACATATCCGTGAGGGAGGAACGCAGCTGCAGGCTTTTGAGGAAGTAGGAAAACAACTGTCCAGAACTTCAGCAGCCTGTGGTTTTCGCTGGAATTCTTTCGTTAGGAAGCAATACAAGTCAGGAATTGAACTTGCAAAAAAACAAAGAAAGGAAATGAAAAAACAATTACCTCAAATGGAGGAAGAAAAAAATGGCGTCGAGGTTATGGTGGAAGCCGCCTCATCCATATCCAGTGGTGAATCTGTTAGTTTTCAAACCGTTATCCATTTTTTAGAGGGACTTCATAGGAAAGCAGAGGTTAGCTCCACCATTGAAGAGGATCGAGAAAAGTCAGTTGAAAAAATAAAAGAATTAGAAAAGAAAATCTTCTATCTGGCAGCGGAAAATGAAAAACTGAGTAAAAACTTAAAAGCGATTGAGGAAGATTATCGATCATTGATTGAAATCATGGAAAGAGCAAGAAAAATGGTTGTTCTTCAGGAGGAAGACCGTCAGCAAAAGGTAAAATTCCAAATGGATAAAAACGGGAATCTTGAAAGAGTGGAAAAATAAAAAAGCGGACTTTATGTCCGCTTTTTTATTTTAATGCTGTGCTTCTACACCTGCAGGATACCATACAAGTGGATTTTCACCGCGGTCACGTTCCATATCATACTCAACAGCATCAAAATCCATCTTATTCCAAAATTCACTTGAATGAACTCTAGGATTTGTTTTAATAGGTAGACCAAAACTTTTTGCAAATTCTACAAGCTGCTTGCCGTAGCCTTTACCTTGATAGTCAGGCAGTACTTCTAGCTTCCAAAGCTCTAAATAATTTTGTGGCGGATAGAAATAGCGGTCAAATTTCGCGTCAATTTGGTATAAACTCATTCTTGCTACTAGTTTGTCTCCAAAATAAATACCATAAAAAGGTGAATCACTGTGATCTTCCACCATATTTGCTTCTAAATCTTCTAGCATAGAAAGCTCTTGAATTCCATATTGCTTAAACTTTTTAAATTCTTCAAGTGTTTTAAAATTGATTTTTAATTTTTCAACTTTTGACCCCATAATGGAACCCCCTAAAAAGAAAGTGATTGGATACATCATCCGTATATCTTCAAGTGATACTGAATAACATGGATATGAGATAATTTTTTGAATTATTCAAACCGAACTACTACATTTATTATATAACAAAATTATAAAAATTTCCTCCATTAAAACCTCAGGAAGCGTTTTCAAAGTTTGCAGGAAATTTCGTGAAGGTTGTAGAAACATATACTTATGGAGGGACTAAAGGGGTTTAGAAAGGGGTAATCATGTGCAAAAAATTTTAATAGCCAACAGGGGAGAGATTGCGCTTCGGATTATTAAAACCTGCCATGAGATGGGGATTGAAACAGTTGCTATTTATTCAGATGCCGATAAGGAAATGCCCTATGTTAAAGCCGCATCTAAGGCAGTGTATGTTGGTGAGCCTCCAGTTACTAAATCCTATCTGCAAGTTGAAAAAATTTTAGCTATTGCCAAAGAGGAAAAGGTGGATGCCATTCATCCTGGATATGGATTTTTATCCGAAAATAGCGGATTTGCCTTGAGAACAATTGAGGAAGGAATCATTTTTATTGGTCCCGAACCGAAAACCCTCGAGCTAATGGGGGATAAAATTGTTTCTCGGCAAACAATGGGAAACGCTGGTGTTCCCGTGGTTCCGGGAAGCGCTCATGGATTAAAGACACTTGAAGAAGCCTGCTCCTTAGCTGCAACAATTGGATACCCCATAATGCTGAAAGCAGCGGAGGAGGGGGAATCGGAATGGTGTTATGTGAAAATGAGCAAGCGCTCGGTAAAGCCTATGCATCGACAAAGTCGAGAGCAATGGCTTATTTTGGCTTAGATGAGGTTTTTATCGAAAAATATATTGCAAACGCAAGACACATTGAAATACAAGTTTTTGGTGACATACATGGAAATATCGTTCATTTATATGAAAGGGGTTGTTCGATTCAAAGAAGACACCAAAAGGTGGTAGAAGAATCTCCGTCTCCATTCCTTTCCAACGGAGTCCGTGAAAAAATGTATGATACGGCTGTTAAAGCAGCAAAAGCTGTTGACTACACTAATGCGGGGACAATTGAATTCATAGTAGATGAACAAGAAAACTTCTACTTTTTAGAAATGAATACGAGAATTCAGGTAGAACATCCTGTGACAGAAGAAATCACTGGACATGACCTTGTTAAGTGGCAAATTCTGATTGCAAAGGGAGAAAAGCTTCCGAAAGTTCAATCTGAAATCGCGTTAGAGGGGAAGATTTTAAAAAGGGTAACTACACAACTAATTTCTTAACAAAACAATTAATAAACTAAGGAGAGAATGAGTATGAGAGAAATTACTGCTTCTATGGCTGGTACGATTTTAAATATTTTTGTTTCAAACGGTGAAATTGTGAAATTGGGGCAGGAGGTTTTAATGCTCGAATCAATGAAAATGGAAATCCCGATTGAAAGTCCCACAGAAGGAATTGTTAGAGAATGTAAAGTGAGCATTGGTGATTTTGTTAATGAAGACGATGTTTTACTAGTAATTGAATAGCAGTTGATAAGGGGGGAGAACAATGGAAACACCCAATACGTTGAATAAACGATTGACCGAAAATCGTAAAAAAATTGAGGCTGGCGGGCTGAAAAAATATCACGAGAAGCTAAAAGAAAAAAACAAGTTGTTTGTACGTGAGAGGCTTGCGTTATTATTCGATGAAGGAATATATGAGGAAGACGGGAAATTTGCTAATTTCCAAGCGGGAGATCTACCGGCCGATGGGGTGGTTTGTGCGATTGGAAAGATAAACGGCCAAACTGTTTGTGTTATGGGAAATGATTCAACGATTAAAGCTGGATCTTGGGGAGCCCGTACGGTTGAAAAAATCATTCGTATTCAAGAAACCGCTGAAAAATTAAAGGTTCCATTACTATATTTAGTTGACTCTGCTGGTGCGAGAATCACCGACCAGTTAGAGATGTTTCCAAATCGCCGCGGCGCCGGAAGGATTTTTCATAATCAAGTAAAGCTCTCCGGTATGGTTCCGCAGGTTTGTATTCTTTTTGGGCCTTCAGCGGCAGGAGGAGCCTATATACCGGCATTTTGCGATATTGTTATTATGGTGGATCAAAATGCTTCCATGTATCTTGGTTCGCCGCGCATGGCGGAAAAGGTAATCGGTGAGAAGGTAAGCCTCGAAGAAATGGGCGGAGCCCGGATGCATTGTTCGGTAAGCGGCTGTGGCGATGTTCTTGCCTTTAGTGAGGAAGAAGCGATAGAATCAGCAAAAAAATATATCGGATATTTTCCGGCAAACTTTAAAGAAAAGACACAGTTAATTGCTGGAATTGCACCAAAGGAAGGCCGTGAACTAGAAGAGATTATTCCGGAAAATCAAAATGCCCCGTTTGATATGTACCAATGTATTGACCGCTTAGTGGATGAGGGAAGTTTTTATGAGATTAAAAAGCTGTTTGCAGCGGAGCTTATCACGGGTCTGGCGCGAATCGACGGCAGAGCAGTTGGAATTATCGCCAATCAGCCAAAGGTAAAAGGGGGCGTACTGTTTGTTGATTCTGCTGATAAAGCAGCAAAATTCATTCAACTATGTGATGCCTTCCATATTCCCTTATTGTTCCTTGCTGATGTCCCAGGTTTCATGATTGGAACAAAAGTAGAGAGGGCCGGAATTATCCGCCATGGGGCTAAATTAATTGCCGCAATGAGCTCGGCAACTGTTCCTAAAATTTCTGTCATTGTGAGGAAAGCATATGGTGCCGGACTTTATGCGATGGCTGGTCCTGCATTTGAGCCAGATTGCTGTATTGCTTTACCATCGGCACAAATTGCTGTAATGGGTCCGGAAGCAGCTGTAAATGCAGTTTATTCAAATAAAATAAAAGAAATTGCCCATCCAAAAGAGAAAATCACTTTTGTTCAGGAAAAGCACAAAGAATATAAAGAAAGTATTGATATCTATAAGCTTGCCTCGGAGTTAATTGTGGATGAAATTGTTGCTCCGAAGGAATTGCGGGATGTATTAGTTCAGCGTTTTGATTATTACGAGACAAAAGAATTAACATTCAGCGTTCGGAAACATCCGGTGTATCCAGTCTAAATAGAAATGCGGAAGCGCCTTGCTCAAGGGGCTTATGACATAGAGCCCCAAGGCGCTGGAGCTAGACAGGACAAAGTCCCTTTTCACTTTTGATGAAAAGGGATTTTTCTTACCAAGTGAAAAACCTTTTGATAAAATAATAGAAAAGTGAAAAAATGAGGGATATCCTTGGAAATTGGAATTATTGGTGCAGGGTCACTTGGCCTATTATTTGCATCTTATTTGAGTCGTGTTTTTAAGGTTACACTTTATACACGAACAGAGGAACAAGCAATGGAAATTGAAAAAAACGGAATTATTTTAAAAAAGAACACGAAAAGTACTCAAGCCTTGGTCCGTGCTTTACCATTAAGTAAATGGGAAGGAACGGAAGATCTTATCATTATTACGGTAAAATCCTACCATCTAGAAGAGATTATTAAAACTATAAATAGACTATCAATAACTCCAAAAAACTTGTTATTTTTACAAAATGGAATGGGTCATTTAAAGCATTTAGAAACATTAAGGGGAACACAGATTTTTGTCGGGTCAGTTGAACATGGTGCATACAGGGAAAATGCTTTTACTGTCAGTCATAATGGAGAAGGCGTAACGAATGTTGCTGTCTTTCGCGGCGATACTTATGTGTTAACAGCATTAATCGAAGCTGGACCTAGTGAATTTCCAATCGTGATGAACGAAGATTTTTACAAGATGCTAGTGAATAAATTAATTGTCAATTCGGTTATAAATCCATTAACAGCGATCCTTGGGGTGAAAAATGGTGAATTAATTAAAAATGAATATTATTTTAAAAATGTTGTTCATTTATTTAATGAAATCTCAATTCTATTAAATATAGACAACCCTGATATTCATTTGAAGAAAATAATTGATATTTGTCATAAAACAGCCGAAAATCGTTCGTCTATGCTAAAGGATATTGAAGCAAATCGAAAAACTGAAGTGGAAGCAATTTTAGGCTTCTTATCGGAAAAGGCAAATGAGGAGTTCAAAAAGGTTCCTTTAATTGAAAGTTTTTATCTCCTTTTAAAGGGGAAAGAGCTTGGAAAAGGTGGTTTGAAATGATTACGTTTATTTCAACTGTTTTATCAGTCCTTTTCGTTTTACCGCCACTAGGATTTGTCGCGGCTTATATTATAGTTAGGATGATCACAAAGAATAAACGAAAATCTGTCCATAAGGCATTAGATTTTACGACCTTCTTATTTATTATTGCTGTTCATTTTTTAATCGTAACCATTTGGGGAAAATCGCTAATCTGGTTAATAATAATAGTGTTAATTCTAATTGCAATGACTTTTGCGTTGGTTCATTGGAAAATAAAAGGTGAAATTTTATTCGGTAAAGTGTTGAAGGGATTTTGGAGGTGCAATTTTATACTCTTTTTCCTTGTTTACATGGCTCTTACATTTTATGGCTTGATTCATCGGGCCCTGACTTTTACCTTTTTTTCATAAAAAATTTTGTTTTCAATAAATTTTATAAGCAAAGTTTTTTTTGAAAAAGAGTGGTTAATGCTATACTCTTAAGGAATGAATATGGTTGATTAGAAAGGATGTACATAAATGGAGATTTTAAATCTCTCTTTGCCGGCTGTAAACCAATTTGCTTCTAATTATTTGGAGCAGGCAGCTGATATACAATCATTTTTCCACTATCGTTATAATCAAATATCCGACGATCAGGATCGATTAACGGAGTTGAAAAATCGAAGCTTCCCACGCGCAGAATTAACTGCACATATTAGAGAGTTTATGAAGAAATACCCCTCTTCAAAGGCAGTGGAAAATTCACTAGAAAAACTGTTAAATCCTAAAAGTGTAGTTGTCATTGGCGGGCAGCAGGCAGGAATACTAACGGGACCACTTTATTCGATACATAAAGTTATTTCCATCATTAAATTAGCTGAGCAAAAAGAGAGACAGCTTGGTGTACCTGTTATTCCTGTTTTTTGGATTGCCGGTGAGGATCATGATTTTCAGGAAGTAAATCACGTTTTTGTTCCGGTAGAAAACCGAATGGATAAATGGATTTATCCAGAGAAAGTTTTTCAAAAGAAAATGGTTTCTGATATTCACTTGGATAAAGATTTATGTCTTGCATGGGTACGAAATGTGATTGAAAACTTTGGTGAAACCATTCATACCAATCGTCTTATTGCATTTGCTGAAGAGCAAATAAGCAAATCGGATACGTTTGTAGACTTTTTTGCAAACATTGTTATGGAAATGTTTAAAGATTACGGCTTGTTAATTGTTGATTCAGGTGACCGGTTTTTCCGCCAGATTCAAAAAGAATTTTTGACAGAACAAATTATTCATCATAACTCGATTACTTATTCTTTGCTAAAACAGCAGGATCTGATTAGTCAAAAGGGTTACCCGATAACGATTGAAGCTCACGATCAGGCTGCGAATCTTTTTTATTACGATGAAAGAATGAACGAACGAATTCTTCTGGAATACAATTTAGAAATAGACCGGTTTGTGGGGAAAAGTGGAGTCATCTCCTTTACAAAAGAAGAATTAGTGGAGATTGCAGCAAAAGATCCCGGCAGGTTGAGCAATAATGTGGTAACAAGACCTTTAATGCAGGAATTACTTTTCCCAACGATTGCATTCATTGCTGGCCCGGGGGAAATTTCTTATTGGGCAGAACTGAAGCTTGTTTTTGAATTATTTAATATGAAAATGCCCCCGATTGTGCCAAGGCTGAATATTACTCTGCTTGACCGCTCTGTTGAAACGGACATGAATGAACTAAATGTAGCTTTGTCTACTGTTTTAACCAAGGGGACAACAACCGACAAAGAATTGTTTCTTGACTCAATCAAAGATAAAGAAGCTGAAGAAATCTTCTTAGCAACAAAGGAACAATTGGCTTCGCAATACCGGCTGATTGAGGCGAAGACTGCCCAGCTTGATAAAGGACTTTTGCCATTATTAAAGAAAAATGAGAAAAAACTTGTAGAAGAAATTGAATTTATGCAAAAGAAACTAGATGATTCGGTAAGATTAAAACACGATGTCATCCTAAGGAAATATGGACGTGTTGATCTTTCATTAAGACCTGACGGGTTCCCGCAGGAGAGAACATGGAATGTGTTTTATTATTTAAATCAATATGGGCTTAATCTCATCAATGATGTAATGCAATTAAGCTTTGAGTTTGATGGACGGCATAAAATAATTAAAATGTAGAAACTTCCCGTTTTGTGAAGTTTCTTTTTTTTGAGAAAAATTACAAGTTTTAAAGGGATTTTAAATCTTTGGAACGAATAGTAAAAATAAGTGGAGGAAAGTGGGGGAATGTGGTACATTTTATATAGAAAGTGGGGGTAGCGGGTATGTTCATGGGTGAATACCATCACAGCATCGATAATAAAGGCCGTATCATCGTGCCCTCCAAATTCCGTGATGATCTTGGTGAAATGTTCATTATCACGAGGGGTTTGGATCAATGTTTGTTTGGTTACCCATTAACAGAGTGGAAAGTGATAGAAGAAAAACTTAAAGGTTTACCACTAACTAAGAAAGATGCCCGTGCTTTTACTCGATTTTTCTTCTCAGGTGCAACTGAAAGCGAGTTGGACAAGCAAGGAAGGATTAATATACCTGCCCCATTGCTTCAATATGCAAAATTAGAAAAAGAATGTGTTGTCTTAGGTGTTTCCAATCGAATTGAAATCTGGAGCAAGCAGATTTGGGAAGACTATTTTGTGCAATCTGAGGATTCTTTTGCTGAGATTGCAGAAAATATGATTGGCTTTGATATATAATGGAAAAGTTATATAAACATAACTTATTATATATCGTTTGATTCGATAAGGAGAATTGGAAAATGTTTGAACATACAACTGTGTTATTAAACGAAGCGGTAGAAGGCTTAAATATTAAACCGGATGGGATTTACGTTGACTGTACATTAGGCGGAGCGGGACATAGTGCGCTCATTCTTTCGAAATTAGGGGCAGAGGGAAAATTATTTGCCTTTGATCAGGATGAAGTGGCAATTGCCAATGCCAAAGAAAAGTTATCGTCTAATCTTGAAAAATTGACGATTATTAAAAGCAATTTCTTATATTTAAAGGATGAGCTCCAAGCCTTAGGCATTAGGAAAGTTGATGGTGTTCTTTATGATTTAGGGGTATCATCCCCACAGTTAGACACACCGGAAAGAGGATTCAGCTATCATCATGATGCTCCATTAGATATGAGAATGGATCGTGAAGCACACACTTCGGCCTATGATGTCGTTAATCACTGGGAATATGAAGATTTAGTCCGAATCTTTTTTCGCTATGGTGAAGAGAAATTTTCTAAGCAAATTGCTAGGAAAATTGAAGCAGCACGAGAATCCAGACCAATTGAGACAACAGCGGAATTGGTTGAATTAATAAAGGACGCAATCCCTGCACCCGCCCGAAGAAAAGGCGGACATCCAGCCAAGAGGGTTTTTCAGGCGATAAGAATTGCAGTAAACGACGAATTATCCGTTTTTGAACAATCATTAAACCAAGCAATGGATATTTTAAATCCGGGAGGAAGAATCAGTGTGATTACCTTCCACTCGTTAGAGGATCGAATTTGTAAGGCGGCATTTAAAAAAGCTAGCGTTGCCCCTGACTTACCCCATGGTTTACCGATTATTCCAGAACAATACAAACCAACGTTAAAATTAATCTCTCGAAAACCTATTCTTCCTTCTGAAGAAGAACTCGAACAAAACAATCGTGCCCGATCTGCGAAGCTTCGTATTGCAGAAAAAATATAAAAAATTGCTGGAGGGGAAAAAATTTGAGTAATCTTGCCAGGAAATATCAAGAGCAACAACAAGTGACTGAAACCGTTCAAGAAAAACTAAAAGTAAAAGTTAAGAAGTCCTGGCTTACACCCGGGGAAAAAGTACTCGGGATTGCGTTTGCCGGTATGGTTTGTTTTGGTGCTGTTCATATGATTTCGAACCAGTCGCAAATTTGGCAGGTGAATAAATCGATTCAAGAAACTACAAACTCAATTGAGAAGCAAAAGAAAGTAAACAATGACTTAAAAGTACAAGTTAGCGAACTAAGTACGTATGAACGTATTTATGAAAAAGCAAAGGAAATGGGACTCGTTTTAAACGAAAATAACGTCAAGGTTGTGCAAAAATGATTAAGAAACAGCCCTATATGAATGTTGGAGCAGCCTGTTTATTTGGAATATTCGGCCTGCTCTTTTTTATATTGCTTTTCCGATATTTTTCAATCGAAATATCCGGGGAAGCTGCCGGTCAGCCGCTTGCAGCAAAGGCGCAGAAAAAATATACAAGGGTCGGTACACTTGAAGCCTCCAGAGGGATTATTTATGATCGAAACGGAGAAGTTGTCGCAGAAGACACCGCTTCATATACACTTCTTGCCATTTTAAGTAAAAAGATGACGACGGACCCGAAACATCCAATGCATGTTAAGGATCCGCAAAAAACTGCAGAAGAATTGGCCAAATATATTGATATGGATGAGTCTGAGATTTATAGTAGATTAACAAAAAAATTGTTTGAGGTTCAATTTGGCTCTGCCGGAAAAGATATCTCGATTGAAACGAAAAGGAAAATTGAGGCTTTAAAGCTTCCGGGTATTACCTTTATCCCACAAATGAAGCGTTTCTATCCAAACGGGATATTTGCCTCTCATTTAGTAGGATATGCTGACCCTGATGAAAAAAAAGATAATAAAATCGTAGGACAAATGGGAATTGAGAAATCTCTAAATAATTACCTAACAGGCTCAAATGGAAAAATAAATTACGAAAGTGACTTATGGGGCTATATACTTCCGGATAAAAAGAAAAACATCACCCCGGCAAAGGATGGTGATGATGTTTATTTAACAATTGATCAGAAAATCCAAACATTTTTAGAAGATGCTATGAATAAGGTGGCAAAGGAATATAATCCGAAAAAAATTATTGCGATTGTAGCAGATCCGAAAACAGGTGATATTTTAGCGATGGGGCAACGTCCGTCTTTTGACCCGAAAACAAAAGAAGGCATTACGGACAGCTGGCATAATGAAGCCATTGAAACTTCATATGTACCTGGTTCGACCATGAAGATTTTCACGCTTGCCGCAGCTGTGAATGAAGGGGTTTTCAACCCGAATGAATTGTATAAATCAGGATCCTATCAGGTTTCTCCAAGGTCACCGGCGATACATGATCATAATTATTCAGGCTGGGGAACCATCTCCTTTTTAGAAGGTTTGCAGCGTTCATCGAATGTTGCCTTCGCAAAAATAGCTCATGAAAAATTAGGCTTTGAGAAATTCCGAGAGTACTTAAGTAAATTCGGATTTGACCGGCCGACCGGAATTGATCTTCCCAATGAAGCATCAGGAAAAATTCAGTATAATTACCCAATCGAAAAAGTAACAACAGCCTTCGGGCAAGGTACAGCGATAACACCAATTGAGCAAATTCAGGCAGCAACATCGATTGCTAATGATGGTAAAATGATGAAACCTCATGTAGTAGAGAAAATTGTCAATCACGATACCGGAAAAACGATTAAAGAAAACAAACCTGAAGTGGTATCCACACCAATAACTGCTGAAACCGCAAAAACTGTTCGTAATTATCTTGAAACAGTTGTTACTTCAAAAAATGGGACAGGAGGGCGCTACAAAATTGATGGTTATAGCGTCGCTGGTAAAACCGGAACAGCGAATATCCCAAACCCAAATGGCGGGGGATATTTAACAGGTTCACAGAATTATATTTTCTCTTTTCTCGGAATGGCGCCAAAAAATGATCCGAAATTAATTGTTTATGTTGCAGTGCAACAGCCGCAAATAGACAACTATGAATTTGGCTCACGCCCTGTTTCAGAGATTTTTAAACCGGTAATGAAAAATAGTTTGCAATACTTAAATATCCGTCCATCGAAACTTCAAAGGCCTAGTTCGATTAAGCTTGGAAATTTAACTGGTGATGCAATAACTGAAACTGTAAAAAATTTAAATAATCAAGGATTTAGTCCGATTGTGCTTGGAAAAGGTCCGGATGTAACCACTCAGCTTCCAAAGGCTGGAACCACCATTCTCGAAGGAGAAAAGGTTTTATTAGGTACGAAAGGTAAGATGTTTGCTCCTGATATGAAAGGCTGGTCACTCCGTGATGTTATGCAGATTGCAAAAATAGCGAATTTGAAGTTTAACGTTGCAGGCAGCGGGTATGTAGTGAAGCAGAATATTAGTCCCGGAGCTACGTTAAAAAAGGGAGATAATTTGATTGTACAATTGCAAACTCCTGAGCAGCAGTCAATAAACACAGAGGATGCCAGTCAAGAAAAAAATCCTGATCAAAATATTAGCGATTAAAGAAAACTCTCTCCTTTCATTTAAAGGGGGAGTTTTCTTTTTTCTTAACGGTCTAATTTTTTATGTACAAGCATATAAATGGAACGACCACTAAAGAGGAGGCTCGTTCAAAGTATGCGTGTTTCAAATGTAACTGTCCGTAAACGGTTAATGATTGCACTTTTCGTTGGAATACTTATCTTTTTAATTATCGATGTCCGGCTTGGGTATGTACAGTTTGTTCTTGGTGATATGCTTACAGGAAAAGCCAAAGATTCGTGGAGCCGAAATATACCCTTTGAGCCTGAGCGTGGAGAGATTGTCGACCGAAATGGGGTCCCGCTTGCAACAAATGTCAGTGCTCCAACGGTTTGGGTTGTTCCAAGACAAATTAAAAACCCAGCGGAAACGGCTGAAAAACTTGCCTCCGTGCTAAATATAACTAAGGAAAAGGCATATAAAGAAATTACCCAGGGACAATCGATTGTCAGAATCAAAGAAGGAAGGAAAATTTCCCATGAAAAGGCCAAAGAAATAAGGGCATTAGGTCTTGATGGAATCTATATTGGTGAGGATTCTAAACGCCATTACCCATATGGAAGCTATCTTTCCCATGTTCTCGGTTTTGCCGGAGTGGACAACCAGGGCCTGATGGGTCTTGAAAAGTATTATGATAAGGAACTTAGCGGGGACCGGGGTTCCGTAAAGTTTTATGCAAACGCAAAGGGACAGCGGATGAACGATATGGCGGATGATTATGAACCGCCTAAAAATGGTCTGAATTTAAAATTAACCATTGATACGAAGATCCAAACCATTGTGGAAAGGGAGTTAGATATTGCCGAGGCTAAGTATAATCCAGACGGAATCATAGCCATTGCTATGAACCCTAATAATGGAGAAATTTTAGCAATGTCCAGCCGCCCTACATTTAATCCTTCTAATTTTAGAAATGTTTCGCAGGAAGTTTACAACCGGAATCTCCCAGTATGGTCAACCTATGAGCCTGGTTCTACCTTTAAGATTATTACTCTTGCTGCTGCATTAGAAGAGGGAAAGGTGAATTTAGAGAAGGATCAATTTCACGATCCTGGATATGTTACCGTTGCTGGGGCGAGGCTTAGATGCTGGAAGCGCGGGGGGCATGGCAGTGAAACATTTTTACAGGTTGTACAAAATTCATGTAACCCTGGATTCGTAGAATTAGGAGAACGTTTAGGTAAAGATACCCTGTTTAAATATATAAAGGATTTCGGATTTGGCCAAAAGACAGGAATTGATTTACAAGGAGAAGGTACAGGGATTTTATTTAATTTAAATCGGGTCGGTCCAGTTGAATTAGCGACTACGGCATTTGGCCAAGGGGTATCAGTTACCCCCATTCAACAGGTTACAGCGGTTGCGGCGGCTATAAACGGAGGAATTTTGTATAAACCGTATATTGCGAAAGAGATTGATGATCCTTTAACAAATGAAGTAGTTATGAGAAATTCACCCGTAGCAAAACGAAGAGTGATTTCTGAGGCAACGTCTAAAAAGGTTCGCAATGCACTTGAAAGTGTTGTTGCTCAGGGGACTGGCGGTAAAGCATTTGTTGACTCTTATCGAATTGGCGGTAAGACAGGGACGGCCCAAAAAGCACAAAATGGACGTTATCTAGAAAATAATCATATTGTTTCCTTTATTGGGTTTGCGCCAGCGGATGACCCACAGCTAGTTGTTTATGTAGCTGTCGATAATCCAAAGGGAGTTGTTCAATTCGGGGGTCAGGTAACAGCGCCAATTGTTGGAAATATCATGAAGGATAGTTTGCGTGCCATGGGGGTTGAGCCACGTAAAAACCAAATTGAAAAGAAAAAGGCTTGGGATGATGTCCCGGTCATTGAACTGCCTGACCTGGTTGGATTGACAAAAAGTGAGATTGGCGAACAGATGATCAATTTGAAAATTGATGCAAGTGGTGAAGGTGATACAGTGGTAAGGCAATCCCCTGCACCGGGAACAAAATTAAAAGAGGGTTCGAAAATTAGACTTTATTTTGGCAATGGTGAATAGAATTAAAAGTAATGGGGTAGGCGGCTGGAATATGTATTCTGCCGCCTATTTTTCCGCTGCAATTAATGGTAGAATGGAATTTGGTTTTATTTTCATGTAAAATAAGAAAAGCTGATGCGCCTGGTTAGTCCTAAAAGCAACCTTAAGGGCTGGGCACTGGAGCTGGAATAATCGAAGTAGAATATTTTAACCTTCTTCAAATTAGTCAGCCATGTACTTCCTGGTCATGAGAGGATTTGAGAGAACATGAAGCTACAAAATCTACTTGAATTTTTGCATTCATTAGTCCCTTATTCGGGCGCCAATCCGGAAATTTCATCGATTGAAAATGATAGCCGAAAGGTGCAAAAGGGAAGTTTATTTATTTGTATTAAAGGCTACACAGTGGATGGTCATGATTATGCACAAGCCGCTGTTATGAATGGTGCAGCCGCTGTTCTTGCCGAAAAAACACTTCCGCTTGATGTACCGGTTATTTTAGTAAAGGATACTCATCGTGCTATGGCAGTCCTTGCCGATGCCTATTACGGGCAGCCATCGAAAAAAATGCACTTAATTGGCATTACCGGAACGAACGGGAAAACCACCACTAGTCATTTAATTGAAAAGATTTTTGCAGATGCGGGGAAGAAAACTGGCTTGATTGGAACGATGTATACAAAAATTGGTGATAGGACAATCGAAACCAAAAATACGACCCCTGATAGCCTGACATTGCAAAAAAACTTTCAGCAAATGGTCAAGGCCGATGTTGAACTAGCGGTAATGGAGGTTTCTTCCCATGCTTTAGATATGGGAAGGGTCCATGGCTGTGATTATGATGTTGCGGTGTTTACGAATTTATCCCAGGATCATCTTGATTATCATAAAACCATGGAGGATTACCATCGGGCAAAATGCTTGCTATTTTCCCAGCTCGGAAATACCTTTGAAAAAAGCAAACCGAAATTTGCCATTTTGAATGCAGATGAACCTGCTTCGGTATTATTTGAAAAATCTACGGCTGCGCATGTCATTACATACGGGATTAACAATCATGCGGATATCCGGGCGGAAAATATTCAAATGAAGTCCTTTGGCACAAGCTTCGAATTAATCATTAAAAAGGAAAGATATCCGGTTAAAATGCAGCTCTTAGGGAAATTCAATGTGTATAATGTGTTAGCAAGCGTTTCAGCTTCAATCGTTTCAGCCGTGCCCATAACGCAAATTATCCAGTCAATTCAAAGTATTAAAGGAGTGGCAGGAAGATTTGAACTAGTTGATAAAGGTCAAAACTTTACAATTATCGTTGATTATGCGCATACACCGGACAGCTTGGAAAATGTTTTGAAGACAGTCCGGCAATTCGCCCAGAAAAAAATATTTGTCGTTGTTGGCTGCGGGGGTGACCGAGACCGTACGAAAAGACCACTGATGGCTCAAATTGCCTGCAAATTTGCAACAGACCCGATATTTACGTCAGATAATCCAAGAAGTGAGGATCCAATGGCCATCCTTAATGATATGGTTTCAGGAGTACAAGGGTTAAGCTTTGAAGTTATACCCGACAGAAAAATGGCAATTGCAGCAGCAGTTGAACGTGCATCTGAAGGCGATGTAATTCTTATTGCCGGTAAAGGTCATGAAACCTATCAAATTATTGGTAGCAAGGTATATGATTTTGATGACCGGCTTGTAGCTCAAGATGCACTCAAGGGGAGATAGGAGATGTATTTAGTTTATAGTGATGTTGCCAATTTCATTCATGAATTTCGGGGAGCACATGATCCCGCTCTTACTTTTTATACGGTAACGGACCAATCAGCAGCAATTCAGCCGAAAGGGATTTTTGTACCACTCAGTGAAGAATCAGGTGAACTAAAAGAGGCACTTGCCAATGGGGCAATCGCTGCCATTTGGGATAAAGAAAAACAGCTGCCGCGCTATACTCCGAACCACTTTCCGGTTTTTCTTGTGGAAGATCCGGAGGAAGCTTTGCGGATGATCCTACAACACTATATAGATAAATTAGATGGAGAAACAGAAAAAACAATGAATATAACAAAATTTGATTTTTTAGAGAAAAAACTTTTTAACAAAAATAAACAAACATATGATATTGCTGTGATGTTGAATGAATTATCAGATAAGTTAAATGTAGCTGATGAAGGAAGGAGGGGATAAAATGCTAGAGCAAGTTATTTTATTTACTATCATTATGGCATTTCTAATATCTGTATTGCTTTCTCCCATTTTTATCCCTTTCTTAAGAAGGTTAAAATTTGGACAAAGCATTCGTGAAGAAGGCCCGAAATCGCATCAAAAGAAAACAGGTACACCGACAATGGGCGGGATAATGATCTTATTCTCGATTATTATTACCACCCTAGTGATGACCGGAAAGTTTTCTGCGCCAACCGTAAAAACCTATTTACTTTTACTTGTGACATTCGGCTTTGGCTTACTCGGTTTTCTTGATGATTTTATCAAGGTGGTATTAAAGCGAAATTTAGGGTTAACGTCCAGACAAAAACTTTTGGGACAAATCATTATTTCAGTCATTTTTTATTTTGTTTATAAACAAAATGATTTTCCGACGGAGATTACTTTACCTTTTGGAGATTACTCCTTTGATTTAGGTTGGTTCTATGTCTTTTTCATTATTTTTTGGCTTGTCGGTTTTTCCAATGCAGTCAATTTAACGGATGGACTTGATGGGTTAGTATCGGGTACAGCGGCCATTGCTTTTGGTGCATATGCTGTGCTGGCCTGGAATCAATCTCAGGTAGAAGTGGCGATTTTTTCCGTTGCAATTGTTGGAGCAGTGTTAGGATTTTTAGTTTTTAATGCGCATCCTGCTAAGGTTTTTATGGGAGATACTGGTTCACTTGCATTAGGCGGGGCGATTGCAGCTATTGCCATTTTAACGAAGCTTGAAATTCTGCTCATCATTATTGGCGGCGTATTCGTCATTGAAACCTTATCAGTTATTCTGCAAGTCATTTCTTTTAAAACAACAGGGAAGCGGATTTTCCGAATGAGTCCATTGCATCACCATTATGAATTAGCCGGCTGGTCTGAATGGCGAGTTGTTGTTACTTTTTGGAGTGTAGGACTAATATTAGCGATTCTTGGAATCTATATCGAGGTGTGGTTGTAATTGAAACAGATTGAGACGTATTGTCATAAAAAGATTCTTGTTCTTGGACTTGCAAAAAGCGGGGTGACCGCTGCTGCACTCTTACATAAGCTTGGGGCATTTGTAACGGTAAATGATCGAAAGCCATTATCGGAAAACCCTGAAGCACGTGGATTGTTGGAAGAAGGGATCAAAGTTATTTGCGGTGACCATCCTGTAGAGCTTCTTGATGATGGATTTGAACTAATTGTTAAGAACCCGGGAATTCCTTATAACAATCCAATCATTGAAGGGGCTCTTGAAAAAGGGATCCCTGTCATTACGGAGGTTGAATTGGCTTACCAAATTTCCGAAGCACCGTTTATTGGGATTACCGGTACAAACGGAAAAACGACGACCACAACTCTAGTTTATGAAATGCTGAATGCAGGACAAAAACAGCCGCTGATTGCCGGGAATATTGGAACAGTGGCTTCAGGCGTGGCAGAAGAGGCGACGAAAGATAATACGATTGTCATCGAGTTATCTTCCTTTCAGTTAATGGGGATTAAGGCATTCACCCCTAAAATTGCAATTATCACAAATATTTATGATGCTCATTTGGATTATCATGGCTCGAGGAAAGAATATATAAAGGCAAAAGCAAATATTACAAAAAATCAAACCGAAAATGATTATTTAATCGTTAATTACGATCAAGAAGATACGATGGAAATTGCCCGTCAATCCGGGGCTAAAATTATTCCTTTTTCCACTAAAAGTGAACTATCTGAAGGGGCTTATCTTAGTGGTGAATGGATTTGTTTTAACGGTGAAAAAGTGATGGAAGTGAAAGATATTGCCCTGCCTGGTGTACATAATCTTGAAAATATATTATCTGCGCTTGCCGCAGCAAAACTTACCGGGGTGGATAATCTCGCCATTCAAGAAGTACTCAAAACATTTACAGGAGTAAAACATCGTCTGCAATATGTTAGTGAAATAAACGGACGTAAATTTTATAACGATTCAAAAGCTACCAATATTTTGGCTACAGTTAATGCATTAGCTGCTTTCAAAACTCCCGTTATTTTATTAGCAGGTGGTTTGGACAGGGGCAATGAATTTGATGAACTGATTCCCTATTTAAGGAATGTTAAAGCGTTACTAACGTTTGGCCAAACTGCTCCGAAGCTTGAACGTGTAGCGAAAGAGGCTGGAATAAAAATGATGAAGCGTGTCGATAATGTTGGGGAAGCCGTGCCTGTGGCTTATCAGTATTCCGAATCGGGCGACGTTATTTTGTTATCTCCTGCATGCGCCAGCTGGGATCAATATAAAACTTTTGAAGTAAGGGGAGACATTTTTATCGAAGCCGTGCATAAGCTTAAGTAAGGGCTTGTCCAAAGGAAAGCGCAAGGCGCCTATCGGCAGCTGCGCTAGACAATCATAGTGTTCTCCACCGAGGTTCGCTATAAGCCCTAAAACTGGTAGTTGAGGTGTTTAGTGGTGCCGACAAAGAGAACAACCCCTGATTTTATTTTGATGATTGTAACCTTCACGCTTCTTGCCATTGGGCTGATAATGGTTTACAGTGCCAGCGCTGTATGGGCAGAATATAAATTTCATGATTCCTTCTTCTTTGCAAAAAGACAAACCCTATTTGCAGGGGTGGGAATCGCTGCAATGTTTTTCATTATGAACATCAATTATTGGACTTGGAGGACATGGGCAAAAACAATCGTAATTGTTTGTTTTGTTTTATTGGTCCTTGTCTTGATCCCTGGGATTGGTAATGTTCGAAATGGTTCAAGAAGCTGGATTGGCGTAGGCGCATTTTCAATTCAGCCATCCGAATTCATGAAGCTGGCAATGATTTCCTTTTTAGCAAAGTACTTATCTGAACGGCAGAAATTTATTACTTCCTTTAAAAAAGGGCTTATCCCTTCACTTGGACTTGCATTTATTGCTTTTGCCATGATTATGCTCCAGCCCGATCTTGGGACGGGGACAGTAATGATAGGAACTTGTGTGGTGATGATTTTTGTTGCTGGTGCCCGAATTAGTCACTTTACGTTTTTAGGACTACTGGGGGTTGCCGGATTCGTTGGGTTGATTGCTTCGGCCCCTTATCGTATTAAGCGGATTACCTCTTTCCTTGATCCTTGGTCTGACCCGCTTGGAAGTGGTTTTCAAATCATCCAATCGCTGCTTGCGATTGGTCCAGGTGGTTTGTTTGGATTGGGTCTTGGTCAAAGCCGGCAAAAGTTTTTCTACCTGCCGGAACCGCAAACGGACTTTATCTTTGCGATTCTTTCTGAAGAGCTCGGATTTATCGGCGGCTCATTTATCCTATTGCTGTTTGCATTGCTCCTCTGGAGGGGGATTCGAATCGCACTGGGTGCTCCGGACTTGTACGGAAGCTTCCTAGCCGTAGGAATTATTGCAATGGTTGCGATTCAAGTCATGATCAATATCGGCGTAGTCACAGGACTGATGCCGGTTACGGGTATTACACTGCCATTTTTAAGCTACGGAGGGTCATCGCTGACCTTAATGTTAATGGCTATTGGTGTTCTATTAAATATTAGCCGTTATTCAAGATATTAATTAGTTGCCCTGTTTTAATAACAGGGTATTTTTCACTATAAGGCAACTATGCCCCTATCTTCACCTGACGGCTCGCCAATCGGCGAGTTTTCTTTACATTTACATAACATTCTTTTATCAATGACTTTATTTTATAGATTTTTATAGTAGAATGAGGAAGGTAATTACGTAGGCAGCAATTATTAATGAGGTGTATTTATGAAGATAGTTGTCAGCGGAGGCGGAACGGGAGGACATATTTATCCTGCTCTTGCCCTTATAAGAGAAATTCAAAAACAGACAAAAGATGCGGAATTCTTATACATAGGAACGAAAAATGGTTTAGAGAGCAATCTTGTCCCAAGAGAAAAAATTCCTTTTAAATCGATTCATATTACCGGGTTTCGGAGAAAAATCTCCTTTGAAAATATTAAAACAATTTTTCGATTTTTCAAAGGAACACGAGATAGCAAAAAGATCTTGAAAGAGTTTAAACCGGACGTTGTGATTGGAACGGGAGGCTATGTTTGCGGTCCCGTCGTATATGCTGCCGCAAAACTTGGAATTCCCTCCATTATTCATGAACAAAACAGCGTTCCAGGTTTGACCAATAAGTTTCTAAGCCGTTATGTGAATAAAATTGCCATTTGCTTTCAGGAAGCGAAAGAATATTTTCCTATAGATAAGGTTGTTTTCACCGGCAATCCCCGGGCATCAGAAGTGATTGGCCAAGATGGGGTGAAGGGAAGATTATCAGCCGGCTTAAGTGCAACCGCTCCTTCCGTACTTATTTTTGGTGGAAGCCGTGGGGCTAAACCAATTAATGATGCGGTTGTAAAAGCATTATCTGAATTTGGCAGTAAATCATATCAGGTTTTGTATATAACCGGTGATGTGCATTTTGAGGATGTTAAAAAAGAAGTGGAGTTAATCGGTAATCCAAGTAATGTCATCATTAAGCCGTTTATTCATAATATGCCCGAAGTACTCTCGGGAATTGATTTAGTAGTATCAAGGGCAGGGGCTACCACGTTAGCAGAGCTTACTTCACTTGGGATTCCAAGCATTCTTGTCCCAAGTCCATATGTTACCAATAATCATCAGGAAAAGAATGCAAGGTCATTGAGCGAAAATGGTGCAGCAAAAATATTGCTAGAAAAAGATTTGAATAACAAAAGTCTTGTTGGAAGCATTGACCAAATTTTATTAAACAAGGAAAAACTGAAAGACATGAAGGCCAAAGCGAAGAAAATCGGCGTTCCAGATTCCGCCAACAGACTTTATGATTTAATAAAAAGTTTGAGCTAGAGACCATGGTTTATTAATTGGAGCGGAAGGCACGAGACTCCTGCGGGAGTACGGAACTGGGGAGACCCCGCAGGCGCTTCAGCGCCGAGGAGGCTCCCCGGAACGCCCGCGGAAAGCGAGCGCCTTGAGCGTAAATGAGGTTACACAACTATAAAAAAACTTACAAACGAAAAACTAAGGTAGCCCAAATTCACTTTAAGCATAAATTGTATAAAAAGGTTTAGAAAGTCAGGGTGATTAAGTGGACGAAATAATTAAACAATTGAAGGAATTAAACATTGGAAAAGTGAAACAAAACGAGCTGCTGGCAAACCATACCACCATCAAAATAGGCGGCCCAGCCGATTTATTCATTGAACCTTCTTCAACTGAAAATTTAATAAAAGTAATGGAATTAGTCCGTAAGCATCAATTCCCATGGAGGGCAATCGGTCGTGGTTCCAATCTTTTAGTTTCTGATAAGGGAATTGAAGGTGTGGTAATTAAACTAGGTACCGGCTTAGATCAACTTACTGTTAAGGATTCTGAAATAAGAGTCGGCGGCGGCTATTCACTTGTAAGCTTAGCTACAAAAATTAGTAAAATGGGTTTAACGGGCCTTGAATTTGCGAGTGGAATTCCAGGTTCTGTCGGCGGGGCAGTATATATGAATGCAGGAGCACATGGATCGGACATTAGTAAAATATTATCGAAAGCCCTCATTCTTTTCGAAAATGGAACAATGGAATGGCTCTCAAACGAAGAAATGGAATTTACCTATCGAACTTCTGTATTACAACAGAAACGTCCGGGAATTGTGGTCGAGGCTGTCTTTCAACTTGAATCTGGAGAAAAAACAAGCATTGTTTCACAGATGCAAAAAAATAAGGATTACCGAAAAGAAACGCAGCCATGGAATTTTCCTTGCGCGGGAAGTATTTTTCGGAATCCTCTTCCAAACTATGCCGGAAAGTTAATCGAAGTAGCTGGATTAAAGGGGCATAGCATTGGCGGGGCCAAAATCTCAGAAATGCATGGCAATTTTATTGTCAATGCTGGAAATGCAACAGCTGGTGATGTCCTTGCTTTAATACAATATGTAAAGGACACGATTTATAGCTTATATGAAGTTAAAATGGAAACAGAAGTAGAAATCATTGGCCGAAAATAGAAAAAATGGTATTTTAAATACCAAAATTTATTGCGATTTTCTAACGTTAATTTTTCGTCCGAATGACAAATATTGTGATATAATTACTAATCATAAATAAAAAAACGGAAGAAAATGAATGACGGCATGATTATTCGTGCCGTTGTTTTCACTTTAAAAAGCAAATTGGAAATTTTTTAAGCTATTTTTGGGGACAAGCTTAATGTTGTTCTTTTGACGGGGGGAAAGGAATGGATAAAGGTAAAATTGTTGCTTTAGAGGACAGAATACCTAAGTTAAAAGAGCAAAGACGGCGAAAAGCAAACAGAAGGCTAATTCTTCTGCTTCTTCTGTTTTTTACATTCATTGCAGCTATTGCCTATATGCAATCACCATTAAGCCATGTTAAACGGATTGCTGTGATAGGAAATGATTTATATTCCAGTCAGGAAATTATCAAAAAAACTGGGGTCACGAAAAATACGAATATTTGGAAGGTTAAGAGCAAAGAGATTTCTCAAAAATTAAAGGAACTTTCAGAGGTTAAAAAGGCAGAAGTTAAGATTCAATGGCCCAACACTATTATGATTACCATCCAAGAGCATAAACGAATTGCCTACCTGAAAAAAGACGGCTCCTATTATCCTGTTATGGAAAATGGGGAAATACTTACGGAGAAATCGTTTAAAGAAATTCCGAGTAATTCTCCCATTCTGTTTGATTTTGAGGAAGGCGCTGTCTTAAATGAAATGGTTGATGGACTAAAAAGTCTTCCCGCTGAAATTGTAAATTCCATATCTGAGATTCACTATACTCCGAAAAAAACAGACAAATATCATATCTCCTTATTTATGAATGATGGTTTCGAAGTGAGTGCAACCTTAAGAAGCTTTTCAGAAAAAATGGTTCATTATCCTTCAATCGTCAGCCAATTAGACCCAAATAAAAAAGGTGTGATTGACTTAGAAGTAGGCTCTTATTTCAAGGCATATGATACAAAGACGGAGGAACAAAAAGGTGGGTAGGAGAAAGGTCAAGGGGAATCACGTAATCTTGTCCCTTGTGTGTTTGGTGCTTGGGTATCTGATTGCCTTTTCCTATCATTTAACTCAAAGAGAACACATGAGTGATACGAAGAGGCTTTCAGACCAACAATGGGAGAAAACCCTTGATTTAAGGAACCAGTTGAATGCACAAAAGGAAACAAACAGAAAACTTGAAAAAGAATTAGCGAAAAAGCAAAATATGGTTTTCGAAAATGAAAAGGACCTTTCGAAGGAAGCCCAGGTCTTTTATAACCTTGCAGAGGATGCGGAGAAATACCGGATGTTTTTAGGAAAGGTAAAGGTAAAGGGCAGAGGGGTCAAAGTGACTCTGGCGGATGGTGCCTATGATCCTAAAGTGGTCAATGTTAATAATTATTTAGTACATGAATTCCATGTATTTAAAGTTATAAATGAATTATATATTTCCGGTGCAGCGGCTATTGCCATCAATGGCCAAAGGCTGACAAGTCATTCCTACATTAATTGCAATGGTCCTGTCATTACTGTTGATGGTGTGCAGCATCCGGCACCATTTATAATAACGGCAATAGGAGACCCCGATGTTCTAACTGCTGCATTAAATCTTACCGGAGGGGTAAAGGATCAGCTTGTAAATGATAATATTGTTTTTAGCCTTGAACAAGAAAATGAAATAACTCTAAATCCTATTCTAGGGAATTAGGAGATGAAAACGATGTCCACATTTTAATATATTAAAAGGTTAGGTGAAAAAAGTGGACAAACCGAATAAAAACTTAAGCTTTACCTTGATTACCGCCATCATCGGTTTTATGATTGCGATTCAATTTCAAACGATTAAAAAACCGGTTGATCGTGATACACGGGATATATGGGAGATTCGTGAAGCCTTGTTAAAGGAAAAGGAATTGCAGTCGACTCTTTTAAGTGAAATTCGTTCAAATGAGGAAAAATTGACCGCATATGAGTCGAAACGGAAGAAGGGTAAGGAGCAGGCGCTGAAAGATACATTAAATGAGTTAAAGATTGAAGCCGGGTTAACAAAGGTAACAGGCCCTGGAATTATCTTGAAAATCGAACCCGCGCTTGAGGAAATTGAATTAGGGGCATCTGTAACCCAGGAAGTTTCTCCGGATCTTTTAGAAAGATTGCTAAATGAATTAAATATGTATGAAGCCAAATATGTCTCAATTGATGGACAAAGAGTGATTAATACTACCGTTATTCGTGATATTAATGCCCAAACGAAAATTGATGGACATACCATTAAAAGCCTGCCAATAGAGGTAAAGGTGGTCGCAGACAGTATCGATACTGCAGAAAAATTGTATAATCGAATGAAGGTTTCAAAGTCTATTGAAGAGTTTTACATTGAAAATTTACGATTAACTGTATCTTCACCCAAAACAAAAGTGACGGTTCCCTCCTATGAAAATCCAATTCGTATTCGTTATATGGAGCCGGTTAAAGGAAATGAAGGAGGAGGCAATAAGTAATGTGGCTTCCCATACTTGGATTAATCATTGGGGCGGTTCTCGGGTTGTTTACTGATATTCGAATTCCCGAAGAATATTCAAATTATTTATCGATTGCTGTGCTGGCTGCACTGGACACTTTGTTTGGGGGAATTCGAGCAAATCTGCAAAATATTTACGATGAAAAAGTATTTGTATCAGGCTTCTTTTTTAATATCATCCTTGCAGCAAGTTTAGCTTTTCTAGGTGTCCATCTTGGTGTAGACTTGTATTTAGCGGCAGTGTTTGCATTTGGAGTCAGATTGTTTCAAAATATTGCTGTCATTCGACGAATTTTAATAGCAAAATGGTCATCTAGCAAAGAAAAATTAGAAAAAAATTGATGGATTTTAAAGGGAATCATTTAGTTGTGACGAATAATTTTATAAGATATGTATAGGAAACTTTTTTTGAACAAAATAAAATTGTTGTTCGACTGAAGGAATGCTAAAGGAGGTGCCAAAGAATGAACAGCAATGAAATATATGTTAGTCTTGACATCGGTACATCCAGTGTAAAAGTTATCATTGGTGAAATGGTCAATGACTCATTAAATATAATTGGTGTTGGTAATGTAAAATCGGAAGGTTTACGTAAAGGATCAATTGTAGATATAGACGAAACCGTTCATTCAATAAAGAGAGCGATAGAGCAGGCAGAAAGAATGATTGGAATGGAAATTAGACAAGTCATTGTCGGAATAACGGGGAATCATGTCATGTTGCAGCCATGTCATGGCGTTGTAGCCGTTTCCAGTCCGAATCGGGAAATTACCAATGATGATGTACTAAGGGTGATTGACGCGGCCCAAGTCGTTTCCATTCCGCCTGAAAGAGAAATTATCGGGGTAGTCTCCAAACAATTTATCGTTGATGGACTTGATGAAATCAATGATCCGCGCGGTATGATTGGGGTTCGTTTAGAAATGGAAGGGACCATCATAACAGGGTCTAAAACCATTTTGCACAATACACTCAGATGTGTTGAGAAGGCAGGTTTAGAGATTCTTGACATAACCCTTCAGCCGCTTGCTGCGGGTTCATTTGCCTTATCAAAGGATGAAAAAAATCTTGGGGTGGCCTTGATTGATCTTGGCGGCGGTTCTACCACCCTGGCAGTTTTTGAACAGGGTTATTTAAAATCAACCAGTGTCTTGCCGGTTGGTGGAGATCATATTACAAATGATCTTTCAAAGGTTTTATGCACCTCTACGGAGGATGCCGAAAAAATAAAGATTAAACATGGACATGCTTTCTATGATGAAGCTTCAGAGGATGAAGTATTCAGTGTTCCGATAATCGGAAGCGATCAGCATCAACAATTCAACCAACTTGAAATTTCTGACATAATCGAAGCAAGATTAGAAGAAATCTTTGACTTGATTTTACATGAAATGAAACGAAAAGGCTTTAATGATTTGCCTGGAGGGTATGTGTTGACCGGCGGAATCGCAAATATGCAAGGAGTGCTGGAGCTTGCCCAGGTGATATTGCAAAATAGAGTTCGCATAGCTATACCTGATTATATTGGAGTAAGAGAGCCTCAATATACAACAGCGGTTGGTCTAATCAAATATGCTTACAAGAATGCTAGATTACCAGGGGGTACTGTTGCTGCACCATCGCCAGTTTCGGAACCGATCGAAAAGAAAGTCCCAAAACAACAACAACAACAGCCAAAAGCAAAGGTAGAAAAGCAACCAGAAGAAAAGATGTCATCAAAAGTTAAAAAAATCCTTGGTTACTTTTTCGAATAAGCATACGAAAAGGAAAATCGACGAATTAGGAGGATTTGTCATGTTAGAGTTCGATACCAATTTAGATTCTCTTGCGACAATAAAAGTAATCGGTGTTGGCGGAGGCGGAAATAACGCAGTCAACCGAATGATTGAACATGGGGTACAAGGCGTTGAATTTATTGCTGTAAATACAGATGCACAGGCCTTAAATCTTTCAAAGGCAGAAGTAAAAATGCAGATTGGCGGTAAATTGACCAGAGGTCTTGGGGCTGGGGCTAATCCTGAAGTAGGAAAAAAAGCTGCTGAAGAAAGTAAAGAACAATTAGAAGAAGCTTTACGCGGGGCGGATATGGTATTTGTAACCGCAGGCATGGGCGGCGGAACAGGTACCGGAGCGGCGCCTGTTATTGCACAAATTGCTCGTGAGCTTGGGGCATTAACAGTGGGTGTTGTTACACGTCCATTTACCTTTGAAGGAAAAAAACGTTCTACACAGGCATCCGGGGGAATTGCTTCGATGAAGGAAGCGGTAGATACCCTAATTGTCATTCCAAACGACCGGCTTTTAGAAATTGTTGATAAAAGCACACCTATGCTTGAAGCATTCCGTGAGGCTGATAATGTACTTCGTCAAGGTGTTCAGGGTATTTCTGACTTAATAGCGGTTCCAGGATTGATTAACCTGGATTTTGCGGACGTAAAAACGATTATGTCGAATAAAGGCTCAGCATTAATGGGCATCGGTATTGCAGCTGGTGAAAATCGTGCTGCTGAAGCTGCAAAGAAAGCGATTAGTTCTCCTTTACTTGAAACATCCATTGATGGGGCGCAAGGTGTATTGATGAACATTACCGGCGGTTCAAACTTGAGCTTGTACGAAGTGCAAGAGGCAGCTGATATTGTTGCAACAGCATCTGACCAAGAAGTAAACATGATTTTCGGATCTGTTATTAATGATAATTTAAAAGATGAGATTATCGTAACTGTCATTGCTACCGGATTTAATGAGGAAGTCATGCAGCCGAAAGTGGCTCGCCCTTCATTTGGACAGGTTAAACCGCCAATTGGAAACGTTAAAAGAGAACCAAAGCGTGAAGAAGTACCACAAGAACCGGTACGCAATACAAATAATTCTCAAGAAGAAGCTTTAGATATTCCAACCTTCTTAAGAAATCGGAATCGTAGAAGATAGAATTTTTTAAAAGAAAAGGCACGGTCCTGCATAGGGACCGTGCCTTTTCTTTTTATATGACTGGAAAAATACGACAAAATCTCTGACATATAGTGAAAATTTCTGCTTTTTTGTTTACAGAAAGTGACACACTTCAGCGCTCTATGTGAGTTATACTTTTTCCTAAACAAGATAAAAAACAGAATAATAGAAATATAAAGAGGTTTAGTTTTTGGGGGAATCAATGAAGGGGGAAGCTATTTGATTGTATATTTAGATGTAATCTGGGCTCTAAACCTTTTATTTGATACTCTGCTCCTATATTTAACAGCGATTTTTTTAAAGAGAAAGATTCGTTTATGGAGGTTGTTATCTGGTGGATTTATCGGTTCCTTGATCATTTTATTATCGTTTACACCTATACATGCCTTTTCAAACCATCCGATTACAAAACTTCTCTTTTCGGTATTAATGATTCTTGCCACGTTTGGATATAAGCGACTGGTCTTTTTTATTAAAGCATTAATGACATTATATGTTTCTACGTTTTTGATTGGTGGTGCACTGATCGGGGCGCATTATTTTCTACAAACAGAGTCCATCCTGCTTGCTGGACTAAAGGGATTTGGGGATCCGATCAGCTGGCTGTTTGTCTTTATTGGGTTTCCGATTGCTTGGCATTTTTCAAAGAAGAATGTGGAAGGGATGGAAATGACGAAGATTCAGTTTGATCAAATTGTTAGTGTCAGCCTTACGATCAATTCTGAGACCTATGCATTCAAAGGATTGGTGGATAGTGGAAATCAAGCGTATGATCCTTTAACAAGGCTTCCCGTTATGTTTATCTCGATTAAAAACCAGATGGAAGTCATGTCAGAACCAATCAAGCGGATGGCAGCGAATACTGAGACTTTAATAATGGGAGAGGAAGAATTACCTTCAGAATGGCAAAACAAGCTTCGAATCATTCCTTTTCGTGTGGTTGGACAAGAGCATCAACTGATTATGGCAGTAAAACCTGACTCTATATTAATTGAGAAAAACGGTGATTGCTTCCTTTGTGAAAAGGGTCTTGTGTCGTTTACTATGCAAGAGCTTTCTCCCGATGATGCTTTCCAATGCATCGTCCATCCAAAAATGCTTACTGGACCTAGACAGCCCGGGAATACAGAGAAGGTAAGTTAATATTACTATACTCAGAAAAACATATTTTTAGAAGGAGGAACTTGCATGAAAAAATGGAGATTACGCTTTTCCTATTACTGGTATAAACTACTAATCAAATTGGGATTTAAAACGGACGAAGTTTATTATATTGGCGGAAGCGAGGCATTGCCCCCTCCATTAAGTAAAGATGAAGAAGAACTGCTTTTAAAAAAATTACCTGGCGGGGATAAAGCAGCACGATCCATTTTGATTGAACGAAATCTCAGACTTGTAGTCTATATTGCCAGAAAGTTTGAAAATACAGGAATTAATATTGAAGATTTAATCAGTATTGGTACCATCGGTTTAATTAAAGCAGTCAATACGTTTAACCCGGAAAAGAAAATTAAGCTTGCTACATATGCCTCGAGATGTATTGAGAATGAAATTCTGATGTACTTAAGAAGAAATAATAAAATTAGATCAGAGGTTTCCTTTGATGAACCATTAAACATTGATTGGGATGGAAATGAATTATTGCTTTCAGATGTACTTGGAACAGATGATGATATTATTACAAAGGATTTGGAAGCAAATGTGGATCGTAAGCTTTTAACGAAAGCCCTCCATCAATTAACAGATCGCGAAAAGCAAATCATGGAACTTCGCTTTGGTCTTACAAATGGAGAAGAAAAAACGCAAAAAGATGTTGCAGATATGTTGGGAATTTCCCAATCCTATATTTCGAGACTTGAAAAAAGAATAATCAAGAGATTAAGAAAAGAGTTCAATAAAATGGTTTAGTTTTGGAAAAAAAGAAAATTTTTCTAAGCAAAAAAGCTAATAATTTCGGGATGTAAGCACGATTTTCGATCGATTAGGGTCAATCAGCTGACAAGTAAAAGTGCATATTTTTCCTGCCCAAGGAGATACTGTTTTTTGTACAGCAGCTCCTGTGAGGAGGGAAAAAGGATTGACTCGAAATAAGGTTGAAATTTGCGGTGTGGACACATCAAAACTTCCAGTATTAAAAAACGAAGAAATGAGATTACTCTTCAAGCAAATGCAAGAGGGCGACCTAACTGCCCGTGAAAAGCTCGTCAACGGAAATTTACGACTCGTGTTAAGTGTGATTCAACGATTTAACAATCGTGGAGAGTTTGTTGATGACCTGTTTCAGGTGGGCTGTATTGGACTAATGAAATCAATTGATAACTTTGATTTAAGTCAAAATGTAAAGTTTTCCACCTATGCCGTACCAATGATTATAGGAGAGATTCGTCGGTATTTACGTGACAATAATCCGATTCGTGTTTCCAGATCTCTGAGAGATATTGCTTATAAGGCCCTGCAAGTTAGAGAAAGGCTAATGAGTGAGACGTCCAGGGAGCCAACTGCCGAAGAAATAGCAAAGGTTTTAGAGGTTCCCCATGAAGAAATCGTCTTTGCACTTGATGCGATTCAAGACCCAGTTTCTCTCTTCGAACCAATTTATAATGATGGCGGCGACCCGATTTATGTATTGGATCAATTAAGCGATGAACGAAATAAAGATATCCACTGGATTGAAGAGATTGCCTTAAAAGAAGGTATGCGCAGGTTAAACGACCGCGAAAAATTAATCTTAAGAAAAAGGTTCTTCCAAGGTAAAACGCAAATGGAGGTAGCCGACGAAATTGGAATTTCTCAAGCCCAAGTTTCTCGTCTAGAGAAAGCCGCAATCCGACAAATGAATAAAAACATCCAAAATTAAGCTGTCCAATATGGGCAGCTTTATTTATGTAATTCAAAATAAATTCCATCTTTTTATCATATATTTTCTATAGTATAGAAAAATGGGAGTGAATAAGGATGGTTAAAATTTCTGATTTTCAAATAAAAGACGTTGTCAATGTCTCAGATGGAAAAAGGCTAGGGAATATCGGGGATATTGAAATTAATTTATCAACGGGAAGAATTGAAGCCGTCGTCATAAGCGGAAGCGGCAGGGTCCTCGGCTTTTTTGGAAAGGATCAAGATATTGTGATTCCATGGAAGAATATTATCAAAATTGGCCAAGATGTAATATTGGTCCGTTATAAAGGCTTTGAAGAAAAAATCTCTGATGAAGCCTAATATCACCAAGGAATCCTTGCGGTGACCAATCTTGCTATTCATGGTAAACTATAGAAAAAGAAGAGGTTAGATATCATGGATTCATTTGTTAAAGGAAATCAATCATTTTTTACAATACAAAGCTGGATGGAGAAATTCCCCGGTTTAGTTGCCGGCATTACGACCAAAAATGGCGGGGACTCAATAGGGGAATATGAACAGCTAAACATGGGGTTTCACGTCGGTGACAATCCAGTTCACGTATGCTCCAATAGAGAGAAGGTTGCTGACCTGCTCCAATTCCCTCTGAAACAATGGGTTGGTGCTGAACAAACACATGATATTATGATTCAAAAGATCACAAAGGCAGACCGAGGAAAAGGTTCTGATGCTTATGAGCATTCGTTTAAAGGGACGGATGGTTTTTATACAATTGAAGAGGGCATTTTATTAACTCTCTGCTTTGCAGATTGCGTCCCTCTTTTTTTTATTGCACCGGAGAAACATTTGATTGGAGCCGCCCATGCTGGCTGGAAAGGAACGGTCAATGAAATAGCCGCCTCTATGATTATCAAGTTTAAAGCGGAAGGAATTAGTCCTGACCAAATTTTTGTGGCAATTGGACCGTCTATTTGTGAAAAATGTTATATTGTAGATGACCGTGTTATTGATTTTGTAGAAAAAGCACTAGAAGATGTCGAAAAAAAGCCATATAATTTAGTAAATGATGGTCAATATTCATTAGATTTGCGTGAGCTTAACAGGCAAATTTTGATAAAGGCAGGTATACCTGATCAAAATATTCTCGTGACCGGTTATTGCTCCAGTTGCGATGAAGGGGAATTTTTTTCCCATCGGCGCGATAAGGGACGGTCAGGAAGAATGATGAGTTTTATTGGGTGGAAGGAGAGCTAAAACGATTATGAAAGTGGCAGCAAAGCTTGAACATATTAATGAGCAAATAGTAGGGGCATGTCGAACAGTAAATCGAAAGCCCGACGAAATAAAGGTCATTGCCGTTACGAAATATGTGAGTACAGAAAGAGCGGTGGAAGCCGTTGAAGCTGGTATCTTAAATCTTGGAGAAAACCGTGATGAAGGTCTTCTCAAGAAATGGGAAGTGTTAGGGGACAAGCCTAACTGGCACTTCATTGGAACTTTGCAAACAAGAAAAGTAAAAAATATCATCGATAAAGTTGAATATATCCATTCATTGGACCGATTTTCTCTGGCAGAAGAAATCAATAAGCGTGCAGTGAAACCAGTAAAATGTCTCGTTCAGGTGAATATTTCCGAAGAGGAATCCAAACATGGCTTAACACCTGAAGAAGCAATTGAATTTATTAAACAGCTTCAGCCATTGGAAAACATTCGGGTTGAGGGCTTGATGACAATGGCACCTTTTACCGATGATGAGAATATGCTTCGCAATAGTTTTCGTGGGTTAAGAAAGTTGCGGGACCAAATCATGGAACTTCAACTAGATTATGCGCCTTGTACAGAGCTTTCGATGGGAATGTCCAATGATTTTGCAATTGCAATTGAAGAGGGTGCAACAATGGTAAGAATAGGAACAGCACTAGTCGGCGAAGATGGTTAGGAGTGGATGATGATGAGCATAAAGTCAAAATTAAAAACGTTTTTCTTTTTAGATGAGGAATTTGATGAAAATGAGGACTTTGTAGAAGAAGTCCAGCCTGTCAGACAGCCCAAACCAGCTGCAAAACCTCAAAATGTTGTAAGCTTGCAAAGTGTACAAAAGTCTTCAAAGGTTGTACTCGTCGAACCGCGCACTTATTCTCAGGCGACTGAGATTGCTGATCATTTAAAAAATCGCCGTGCCGTTGTCGTTAACTTGCAGCGTATTGATCAGGAACAGGGAAGGCAAATTGTAGATTTTTTAAGCGGTGCAGTATATACCATCAGCGGAGAAATTCAAAAAATTGGCGAAAAGATTTTTTTGTGTACACCTGATAATGTAGAAGTGTCCGGTAATATTACAGAAGCATTGGTAAAGGAAAGTGAATTTCAGGATACGAGGTGGTAAACGGAAATGGATTTAATTTTTAATCTATTAATTCAGTTAATTGGAATTTATCGTTGGATTCTAATCATTTATATTTTAATGTCTTGGTTCCCAAATATGAGCAGCTCGCAAATTGGTTCTTTTCTTAATCGAATTTGTGAACCGTTCCTAGAGCCATTTAGACGGATTATTCCTCCAATCGGCATGATGGATCTATCCCCATTGGCCGCATTTTTCGTTCTCTATTATGCTCCGGTAGGACTAAGAGCATTGCAAAGTTGGATTGGCTAATTTCGGTTTTACAGCTTTAGTTAGGAGACGGTTATGAATATTTATCAGCATTTTCGGCCTGAAGAGCGGGAATTTCTCGATCAGGTATTACATTGGAAGGATTATGTGGAATCCTCTTATTCTCCTAAGCTGACGGATTTCCTTGATCCAAGGGAACAGCATATTTTAAAGGTCCTGATTGGTGAAAATAGTTCAATTCAATACCGCCTTTTTGGCGGTAATTTAGGCGTTGAAAGAAAAAGAGCGCTAATTATTCCTGATTATTTTTCAGAGACCTTTGATGATTTCCAAATTGCATTATTTGAAATTGAATATCCCTCCAAATTTTTGACGATCGAACATCCAAAGGTGTTAGGAACACTAATGTCATTGGGCTTGAAGCGGGGGAAATTCGGAGATATTCTGTTTGAGGAAGAAAGAGTTCAATTTTTTGCTTCAAAGGAAGTTAGTGATTATATTAAAATGAATCTGCAATCCATTGGGCGGGCCACCGTACGATTAAAAGAAATAGAACTTGATCAGGCAATTTCTGTACACAATGAATGGGTAGAAAGCGAAATGACAGTTTCATCCTTGCGTTTGGATACGGTTGTGTCTGGAATTCATCATCTTTCTAGGCAAAAATCGCAGCTTCTGATTCAGCAAGGCTTAGTTAAGGTTAACTGGACGCTAACCGAAAGCCGTTCCTTTGAATGTGGAGAAGGCGATTTAATCTCTGTCCGCGGACACGGCAGGGTGAAAATTTTGTCAATTGATGGAAAAACAAAGAAAGAAAAATGGCGAATACAAGTTGGGAAACAAAAATAATTTATATTTCAGCAGGAAAATCGAAAATCTTGTCGAATTAATAATGTCATACATACAGACGCATACATTGATGGAGGTGGCATCATGCCCTTAACGCCGTTAGACATACACAATAAAGAATTTAATAAAGGTTTTCGAGGCTACGATGAGGATGAAGTAAACGAATTTCTTGATCAAGTAATAAAGGATTATGAATTAGTTTTACGCGAGAAAAAAGAATTGGAAGAGCGTTTAATTGAAATGAATGAACGCTTGAGCCATTTTGTAAATATTGAAGAAACATTAAATAAATCAATTGTTATTGCTCAAGAAGCGGGTGAAGAGGTAAAACGAAGTGCGCAAAAGGAAGCTAAGCTGATAATTAAAGAGGCTGAGAAAAATGCAGATCGGATTGTGAACGAATCCCTATCTAAAGCACGAAAAATTGCGATGGAAATTGAGGATTTGAAAAAGCAGTCAAAAGTCTTCCGCACAAGATTTAAGATGCTAATTGAAGCCCAGCTCGATATGTTGAACACAGATGATTGGGATCATTTATTGGAATACGAAATTGATGCAACCGAACTAAAAGTTCACGAAGAAGAAGATTCATTAGCTTGACGAATCTTTAGATAATAGCATATAATTTTCTAACAGATTAAATAGTATGGACAATGACGATGAAAGGGAAAGTACAATTTTTCGGATGCTTTTTCTAGCGAGCCGGGGAGGGTGAAAGCCCGGTAAAGTTGAAAAGTTGGAAGATCACCCTTGAGTCCCAGGCTGAAAATCTTTATAAGGTTAGTAGGCTTTGGCGTATGATTCACGTTACGAATGGTTAAGCGGATGGGTACAAAAGTACTTGTCTATCAGGGTGGTACCGCGGGAAAAAACCTTCTCGTCCCTATTTTGGGATGAGAGGGTTTTTTTATTGTAAAAATGGTCTATTCTGTTCAATAGAAATGTTTATTGGAGGAAGAAAAAATGGATTATAAAGATACGTTATTAATGCCAAAGACTGAATTTCCAATGAGGGGCAATCTTCCGCAAAGGGAGCCAGATATCCAGGCAAAATGGGAAGAAATCGATATTTATGCAAAAGTACAGGAGCGGACAAAAGGACGTCCAATGTTTGTCCTACATGATGGACCTCCATATGCAAATGGCGATATCCATATGGGGCATGCGCTGAACAAAATTTTAAAGGATTTTATCGTTCGCTATAAATCATCGAGCGGTTTCCAAGCTCCATATGTACCGGGCTGGGACACACATGGTCTGCCAATTGAACAGGCATTAACCAATAAAGGTGTAAAGCGGAAAGAAATGACCGTTGCAGAATTCAGAAAACTTTGTACTGAATATGCCTTACAACAAATTGATAACCAACGCACTCAATTCAAACGTTTAGGTGTTCGCGGTGATTGGGAAAACCCTTATATCACTCTGAAACCGGAGTATGAAGCACAGCAAATTAAAGTATTCGGGGAAATGGCGAAAAAAGGCTATATTTATAAAGGCCTTAAGCCTGTTTATTGGTCACCATCGAGTGAGTCAGCTCTTGCTGAGGCAGAGATTGAATACCAAGATAAACGTTCAGCGTCCATTTATGTTGGTTTTAAAGTGAAAGATGGAAAAGGTGTTCTTGATGCCGATACCCAAATTGTCATCTGGACAACAACTCCTTGGACGATTCCTGCAAACTTGGGAATCTCTGTTCACCCTGATTTAACGTATGTAGTTGTAACAGCAAATGGAAATAAATACTTAGTCGCCGAAGCTCTTTTAGAAGCTGTAACAAAGGAAATTGGCTGGGAAGAAACTGTTGTTGTGCAGAAACTTAAAGGTACTGAATTAGAAAATATCATTGCTGCGCATCCGCTATACGGCCGGGATTCATTAGTTATGTTAGGGGAGCATGTCACAACAGATGCTGGTACTGGCTGTGTCCATACTGCTCCAGGCCATGGGGAAGATGACTTCTATGTTGGTCAAAAATATGGTTTAGAAGTACTTTGTCCAGTGGATGATAAAGGGCATATGACGAATGAAGCACCAGGTTTCGAAGGATTATTTTACGATCAAGCGAATAAACCGATTGCAGAAGCCCTAGAAAAAGAAGGAGCACTGTTAAAGCTTTCATTTATTACACACTCTTATCCACATGATTGGAGAACCAAAAAACCGGTCATTTTCCGAGCTACTGCCCAATGGTTTGCTTCAATTAAAGATTTCCGAAACGAGCTCCTTGAAGCGGTTAAGGAAACCAAATGGGTTCCTGCATGGGGAGAAACTCGTCTATTTAATATGGTACGTGACCGTGGTGATTGGTGTATATCCCGCCAGCGTGTCTGGGGTGTACCAATCCCAGTATTCTACGCAGAAAATGGCGAAGAAATCATCACGGATGAAACGATTAATCATGTATCAGAATTATTCCGCCAGTTTGGTTCAAATGTTTGGTTTGAACGTGAAGCGAAAGAGTTGCTTCCTGAAGGATTTACCCATCCGGGCAGCCCGAATGGCACATTTACAAAAGAAACAGATATCATGGACGTTTGGTTTGACTCCGGATCTTCCCATCAGGCTGTCTTACTAGAGAGAGAAGATTTAGTCCGCCCGGCAGACCTTTATCTTGAGGGTTCTGACCAATATCGCGGATGGTTTAACTCATCACTTTCTACAGCTGTTGCCGTTACAGGAAAAGCTCCATATAAAGGAGTTCTAAGCCATGGTTTTGCACTTGATGGTGAAGGCCGAAAAATGAGCAAATCATTAGGAAATACAGTACTTCCATCGAAGGTTATGAACCAGCTTGGTGCTGATATTTTACGCTTATGGGTAGCTTCTGTTGATTATCAAGCCGATGTCCGTGTATCCGATGCCATTTTGAAACAAGTTGCCGAAGTGTATCGGAAAATCCGAAACACGTTCCGTTTCTTGTTAGGAAACTTAGCAGATTTTAACCCAGCTTCTGATAAGGTTGCTTTTGAAAACTTACGAGAAGTGGATCAATTTATGCTTGTTAAATTAAATAAGCTAATTAAAAATGTCCGAAATGCATATGAAAATTATGAGTTTTCCGGTATTTATCACGCAGTAAATAATTTCTGTACACTTGACTTGAGCGCATTCTATTTGGATTTTGCAAAAGATGTCTTATATATTGAGGCAAAAGATAATCATGAACGCCGTGCCATCCAAACAGTTTTGTATGACTCATTGGTTGCTTTAACTAAATTGGTTTCACCAATACTTTCTCATACAGCGGATGAGGTTTGGAAGTTTATTCCTGATGTTGAGGAAGAGAGTGTACAATTGACAGATTTTCCTGAATACGTCGATTATACAAATGCAAAAGATTTAGAGGAAAAATGGTCATCATTTATGAAACTCAGGGATGATGTCTTAAAAGCGCTAGAAGAAGCTAGAAATGAAAAAGTAATTGGAAAATCGTTAACAGCAAAAGTTACCCTATATGTAAATGAGCAAACAAAAGTTCTTTTAGATTCGATTCAAGAAAACTTGCAGCAGTTATTTATTGTCTCTGGTTTTGAAGTTGCAGGCACTATGGAGAATGCACCTGAAAATGCTCTTAAACTTGATAATGCAGCGATTGTTGTCACCAAAGCGGAAGGTGAGACATGTGAGCGCTGCTGGGTTGTCTCAACAGAGGTCGGCCAGGATTCAGAGCATAAAACACTTTGTCCGCGCTGTGCAGAAGTAGTAAAAGAAAATTATACACATTTAGCTTAAATTAAAAGCCCTGTGCTAGCACAGGGCTTTTAAAATTTTCCACCTCCGTTAATTGTTGTTTTTGATGTCAAATGTTTATCCGTGTCAGCTTTGGTCTGACGGTGGATAATAATGAAACAATAATGAAAGCGGAGGTAACAACTATGAATGCAATGCAGGAAAAGCTGTTTTTGGAACTCCGTCAAACAAAGGAAGAAATTGAACATTCATTAAAACATAAGAGTAAGCGGGAGTGGATTACCTCTATATTGGAGGAAGAACTTGCTGATATTGATTCTGCTATGGAAAAAATGAAAAGGGGCCAATATGGTCAATGTGAAATTTCTGGTGAATTACTACCGGACGATTTATTACAGTTAATCCCCACATTAAAGTCAACAAAGGATTCAGAGTATTTGATTAGATTTTATAAAAAACCGATAAATTCCTCTTTTTAATCCATCACATTGTCGTTTTGCTATTCATTATGCTAAAATGCTAAGGAAGTAATGTTAAATGTGGAGGTATTTCTTAGTGTTTTATTACTTAATTGCGATTTTTGTTATTGTATTGGATCAAATTACGAAGTGGCTTATTGTAAGTAAAATGCATTTTGGCGAAAGCATCACCATTATAGAAAATTTTCTTTATATTACCTCCCATAGAAATCGAGGAGCTGCATGGGGAATTTTACAAGGACAAATGTGGCTATTTTACGTCATCACCTTGGTGGTCATTATTGCTTTAATTTACTATTTACAAAAAGCAGCAAAAGGTAAATGGCTGCTTGGAGTTTCCCTTTCTTTTATGCTAGGAGGAGCTATTGGAAATTTTATTGACCGGGTGATTCGTAAAGAAGTAGTCGATTTTATTCATACGTTTATTTTTGGCTATAATTTTCCAGTATTTAATATTGCAGATTCAGCATTAGTAATCGGCGTAATTTTATTAATGATTTCGATGCTGCGTGATGAGAGAGAATCAAAGGAGAAATCATATGGAGAAAATGGAACACACCATTCTTGAAGAACAAAAGGGCGACCGCATTGATAAAGTAATTTCTGCGCTTGATGAAGAATGGTCAAGAACACAGGTCCAACAATGGATTAAGGATGGAAATGCCCTCGTTAATGGACAAGTGGTGAAAACAAATTATAAATGTGCGGTAAATGATCTTATCGAAATTACAATTCCAGATCCAGAACCACTAGATGTGATTCCAGAGGAAATGGACTTAGATATTTATTATGAGGATACCGATGTGTTGGTTGTAAATAAGCCGCGAGGAATGGTCGTTCATCCTGCGCCGGGTCATTTAACTGGAACGCTTGTAAATGGCCTAATGGCACATTGCAAGGATTTATCCGGTATAAATGGAGTATTACGTCCTGGAATTGTTCATCGAATTGATAAAGACACCTCAGGTCTTTTAATGGTTGCGAAAAACGATATGGCGCATGAAAGCTTAGTAAATCAGTTAGTTGAAAAATCAGTAACCCGTAAATATATGGCAATTGTGCATGGGGTTATCCCACATGATTTTGGTACAATTGACGCACCGCTGGGAAGGGATCCAAAGGACCGTCAAAGCATGACTGTGGTGGATGATGGCAAACATGCGGTGACCCATTTCCATGTGCTGGAGCGTTATAACCATTTTACCTTGGTAGAATGTCAATTAGAGACAGGGAGAACCCATCAAATTCGTGTCCATATGAAATACATTGGCTATCCACTTGCGGGAGATCCAAAGTATGGACCGAAAAAAACACTTGAAATTGACGGACAGGCATTGCATGCAGGGGTACTGGGTTTTGTTCATCCGCGAACTCAGGAATATCTCGAATTTGAAGCACCGATTCCTTTCGATTTTGAAAGTCTGTTAGAGCATTTACGAAATAATCGTTGACACGGGAATAAAAAGTATTGTAAGATAACAACAGTTGAATATGACCTTTAAATCAGTCCTGTGAGGCTGAGAAGGTAACGGTTTATGTCTTTAGGTGGATTTTGCCTAATTTCAGAATTGTCAACCTCTCGCCAAGCACAGCGGGAGGTTTTTTTATGAATAATCAAAAGGCACTTGTTCTTGATGAGCAGGCGATTTCGAGAGCTTTAACACGGATTGCTCATCAAATTATTGAAAAAAATAAAGGTATTGAAGAATGTGTTCTTGTTGGGATTCGAACTCGGGGAATTTATATCGCAGATCGCCTGGCAAAAAAGATTGAAGAGATTGAAGGTAAACCTATTCCTGTAGGAGAACTGGATATTACCTTATATCGAGATGATTTGACGAAGAAAACGGATAATCAAGAACCACTTGTAAAAGGCTCTGATATTCCTGCGGAAATTACTGATAAAAAAGTTATTCTTGTAGATGATGTATTATATACAGGACGAACGGTAAGAGCAGGGCTAGATGCCATTATGGACTTGGGCCGCCCCTCTGTAATCCAGTTAGCCGTATTAGTTGACCGTGGACATCGGGAACTTCCGATTAGAGCCGACTATGTAGGAAAAAACATTCCGACATCAAGTGTGGAAAAAATCGTGGTTGAATTAGCAGAAATTGACCAAGTTGATCAAGTAAGTATTTATGACAAATAAATAGCACCCTTTTAATAGCAGTCCCGTGAGGCTGACAAAGGGGAAAAACCGGGTATTTACTCAATATTCGGTAATTCTATCCTCTTTGTACCATCCCGGGCGAAGAGGTTTTTTTATGAAAAAAAAAACCATGCTAATAAATAAAGAAAAACCCCTTATCAAAACTGGAGGAGAAAAAATGTCAAGCTCACCAATTTTAGACGTAAAAGATGTTCCAAAGCCGGGACAATGGCTAACTTTAAGTCTACAGCACTTATTCGCAATGTTCGGTTCTACCATTCTTGTTCCGTATTTGGTTGGATTAAGTCCAGCGATTGCGTTAATATCGAGCGGACTTGGAACCTTGGCGTTTTTAATCATTACACAATTTAAAGTTCCTGCTTACCTTGGTTCTTCCTTTGCGTTTATTGCTCCGATTATTGCAGCAAAAACGGCTGGTGGTCCAGGCGCCGCAATGGTCGGCACTTTCTTGGCAGGGCTCATATACGGAATTGTTGCGCTTATCATTAGCAGGGCAGGTTATCGTTGGATCATGAAACTACTCCCGCCGGTCGTTGTTGGTCCTGTGATCATTGTAATTGGTTTAGCCATTTCCGGAACGGCTGTTGGAATGGCGATGAATAACCCGGTGACACAAAAATATAGTTTGCTTCATTTCTCAGTGGCACTTGTGACACTTGCAGCAACCATCATCTTTTCGATCTACTTAAGAGGCATGTTGAGTATCATCCCAATATTAGGCGGCATCGTTATTGGTTATATATATGCATTAATTGTAGGGATTGTCGACTTCAGTCCAGTATTAAAAGCACATTGGTTTGAAGTTCCAGATTTTATCTTCCCGTTTATCAGCTATAAAGTTAAATTCACTTTGGATTTAGTCCTGCTGATGGTTCCGGTTGCCGTAGTTACCTTATCGGAACACATTGGCCATCAGCTGGTCTTGAGTAAAGTAGTTGGACATGACTATATTAAAGATCCTGGTTTACACCGATCAATCCTTGGTGATGGAACAGCGACACTCATTTCGTCACTTATTGGAGGACCGCCAAAAACCACATATGGTGAAAATATTGGAGTTCTTGCGATTACCCGTATCTACAGCGTGTATATCATTGCTGGTGCAGCAATTTTCGCCATCATCTTTGGTTTTGTTGGTAAAATTTCAGCATTGATCAGCACCATTCCGACACCAGTTATGGGCGGTGTTTCAATCCTTCTATTCGGAATCATTGCCTCTTCAGGATTAAGGATGTTAGTTGACAGTAAAATTGATTTTGGAGACAAAAGAAACCTAGTTATTTCATCTGTTATCCTTGTCATTGGTATCGGTGGGGCATTCATTAAAGTTTCTGATTCATTCCAAATTCAAGGAATGGCCTTAGCGGCAATATTCGGTGTATTACTTAACCTTATTCTTCCTGGAAGACCTCCGGTGAATGAAAATATGTTTGAAGAAGATGAAGTAGAAAATAAGAAAAAAACAGCATAATTGAAAAATCCTTTTAAATGAAGTCCAGAGAGGCTTATAAGGGTGTAGTACAAAAACGACAGGTTACTGTTTGATAGCCTTGTCTTTAGTACAGAGTTTTTACACCCTGACAGTAGAAAGTCAGGGTGTTTTTTCGATAAAAGAGAGGCGGGATGAACGTATGTTAACTCACTTATTGACAACAAATGAATTAAAGGTTGAAGAGATTTACCAAATTTTAAGTGATGCGAAGAAGTTTTCAGAAGGGATGAAATGGCAGCCGGAAAAACAGGTTTTTACCGCAAACCTGTTTTTCGAACCAAGTACAAGAACAAAAAGCAGCTTTGATATGGCTGAAAGAAGGTTAGGCCTCGAAGTAATCCCATTTGAAGTCTTGACTTCAAGTGTCCAAAAAGGTGAGACTCTCTACGATACAGTAAAAACCTTGGAGTCAATTGGTGTAAATGCAATCGTTATACGGCACCAGCAAGATCGGTACTTTGACGAATTAGTGGGCAAGGTAAATATCCCGATTATCAATGGCGGGGATGGCTGCGGCCATCATCCTACACAATCTCTTTTAGATCTTATGACAATTTATCAAGAGTTTGGCCGGTTTACCGGCTTAAAGATCGCTATTATTGGTGACATCCGACACAGCAGGGTGGCACGTTCAAATGCTGATGTATTAACGAGACTGGGAGCGGAAGTTATTTTTTCAGGCCCGGAAGAATGGTTTGATAACCAAAGTTTAAGTTTAACGAAGTTTAGACCCATTGATCAAGCCGTTAAAGAAGCGGATGTGGTTATGCTTCTTCGTGTGCAGCATGAAAGGCACCAGCAAAAAGGAAGTTTTACAGCTCATGACTACCATAAACAGTATGGTCTTACAATAGAAAGAGAAAAGTTGATGAAGCCTGAAGCCATTATCATGCATCCAGCCCCTGTCAATCGAAATGTTGAAATTGCTGACAGTCTAGTTGAATGCAAGCGTTCGAGAATTTTTAAACAAATGGAAAACGGTGTATATGTCAGAATGGCTGCTTTAAAAAGAGCTCTAGAAAATCTTGAAGGAGGAAATAACAATGAAACTGCTTATTCAAAACGCTTATTACACAGCATCTAATGGAGAAAAAATTCAATCAGATATATTAGTAGAAAATGGTGTGATCGCTAAAATTGAGGAGAATATTATAGCGGCGGTTGACCGTAAAATCGATGCAGCAGGACTGCTTGTTACTCCTGGATTTATCGATCTGCATGTCCATCTTCGTGAGCCTGGCGGTGAAAAGAAGGAAACCATTGCAACGGGGACACTAGCTGCTGCTAAGGGCGGATTTACATCCATCGCAGCTATGCCGAATACGAGACCAGTTCCTGATTCCAAAGAACAAATGGAATGGGTGAAACAAAGGATCCAGGAAACAGCAAGTGTCCGCGTTTTACCATATGCTTCAATCACAACCAGACAGCTTGGACAAGAATTGACCGACTTTGCGACACTTAAAGAGGCAGGAGCATTCGCCTTTACAGATGATGGTGTGGGTGTACAATCTGCTGATATGATGCTACAAGCGATGAAAAAGGCAGCAGATGTGGATATGGCGATTGTTGCGCACTGTGAGGAAAACACGTTGATTCATAAAGGCAGTGTCCATGAAGGGGATTTTTCAAAGAATAATGGATTAAATGGAATTCCATCAGTTTGTGAATCGGTTCAAATTGCTAGAGACGTCCTACTTGCTGAAGCGGCAAGCTGTCATTATCATGTCTGCCATATTAGTACAAAGGAATCTGTCCGGGTAGTAAGAGATGCGAAAAGAGCAGGTATTCAGGTTACTGCGGAAGTAACCCCGCATCATTTATTACTTTCTCAAGATGATATTCCTGGACTTGATGCAAACTATAAGATGAATCCGCCGCTAAGGGATGCCAGCGACCGTGAAGCGCTCATTGAGGGGCTTTTAGACGGAACAATAGATTTTATTGCAACAGACCATGCACCACATACTGCAGAGGAGAAAAGCGAAGGGATGGTCGCAGCACCATTTGGAATTGTCGGCTTAGAAACGGCTTTCCCGCTTCTTTATACAAACTTTGTTTTAAAGAATATCATTACGCTTGAGCAATTAATTGAGTTTTTAACAAAGAAACCGGCCGAAGCATTTGGCCTGCCATATGGAAAAATCGAAGTTGGGGCACCGGCAGATCTTGTCCTATTGAATCTAACAGAAGAACATGTTATAAACCCTGAGGAATTTTTATCAAAAGGGAAAAACACCCCGTTTGGCGGCTGGGCATGTAAGGGATGGCCCGTCATGACAATCGCAGAAGGAAATATAGTTTGGGAAAAAGGATGTGTAACAGCATGAAGAGACAGCTGGTTTTAGAGGACGGAACAATTTTAATCGGTGAAGGTTTTGGCAGTGATAGCGAAACGGTTGGAGAGGTAGTATTTAATACTGGAATGACCGGATACCAAGAAATTCTATCCGACCCTTCCTATTGCGGGCAAATCGTTACACTGACATATCCTTTAATTGGAAACTACGGGATTAACCGTGATGATTTTGAAACAATTAATCCGGCAATAAAAGGATTTATCGTAAAAGAAGTATGTGATTTTCCTTCAAACTGGAGAAATGAATTTACACTTGATGAGTATTTTCAAATGAAAAAAATCCCTGGTATTGCCGGGATTGATACACGTAAATTAACAAGAATTATCCGTCAGTATGGAACCTTAAAAGGAGCTATCTGCAGTATTGAAAAAGATGCAAATGAAGTAATTGAATCATTACGTAGCAAAACACTTCCAATCGATCAGGTAAGACAGGTGTCTACCAAAAATCCATATCCAAGCCCAGGACGTGGAAAAAGAGTGGTTCTTGTAGATTTTGGAATGAAACACGGCATTTTACGAGAATTAAATAAACGTGACTGTGATGTAGTCGTCGTGCCATACCATACAACTGCTGATGAAATCCTTCAACTGCGTCCGGATGGAATCATGCTTTCGAACGGACCTGGAGATCCAAAAGATGTTCCAGAAGCAATTGATATGCTAAAAGGAGTATTAGGGAAGGTTCCTCTATTTGGAATTTGCCTGGGTCATCAATTATTTGCTCTTGCATGCGGGGCAGACACAGTAAAAATGAAGTTCGGCCACCGCGGTTCCAATCATCCGGTAAAAGATCTTGCTACCGGAAAAATCGCGATTACATCACAAAACCATGGCTATACTGTCGAAGCAGATTCTGTTCAAAATACAAGATTACAAGTTACGCATGTTGCGTTAAATGATGGGACAGTCGAAGGTTTAAAGCATCTGGAATACCCTGCATTTACCGTTCAATACCATCCTGAAGCCTCACCAGGACCGGAAGATGCAAATGGATTATTTGAACAATTTATTGCGCTTATGGAAGAGAACAAACAGGAGGTAACAGCACATGTCTAAACGTACAGATATTAACTCCATTTTAGTAATCGGATCAGGCCCAATTGTAATCGGCCAGGCTGCGGAATTTGATTATGCAGGCGCACAAGCTTGTATCGCTCTTAAAGAGGAAGGCTACCGTGTTATTCTTGTCAATTCAAATCCTGCTACGATTATGACGGATACTGAGATGGCTGATGCTGTCTACATCGAACCTCTGACAGTAGAATTTGTCAGCCGCATTATTCGAAAGGAACGCCCTGATGCTCTATTAGCAACTCTTGGAGGGCAAACAGGTCTTAATCTTGCCGTTGAATTATCAAAATCTGGCGTTTTGGAAGAGTGTGGCGTGGAAATACTCGGTACAAAGTTATCGGCGATTAACCGCGCAGAGGACCGTGAATTATTCAGGAATTTAATGAACGAATTAAACGAGCCTGTTCCTGATAGTGAAATCGTCCATGAATTAGCTGAAGCCCAGGCCTTTGTTGAAAAAATTGGTTTCCCTGTAATTGTTCGTCCAGCCTTTACGCTTGGAGGAACAGGCGGTGGGATTTGCCATAATCCTGAAGAATTAGAGGAAATTATTACAAGCGGTTTGAAGAACAGCCCGGTTCATCAATGTTTACTTGAGAAAAGTATTGCCGGTTATAAAGAGATTGAATATGAAGTCATGCGTGATGCAAATGATAATGCCATTGTGGTGTGTAACATGGAAAACATCGACCCGGTGGGAGTACATACGGGCGATTCAATTGTAGTAGCACCAAGTCAAACCATGAGTGATCGTGAATACCAACTGTTAAGAAATGTTTCATTAAAGATTATCCGCGCGCTGGGAATTGAAGGTGGTTGTAACGTACAGCTTGCTTTAGATCCATACAGTTTTAACTACTACATCATTGAAGTAAACCCAAGGGTAAGCCGATCTTCAGCTCTTGCATCTAAAGCGACCGGTTATCCAATTGCTAAACTGGCAGCTAAAATTGCTGTAGGATTAACACTTGATGAAATGTTAAACCCGGTAACAGGAAAGACCTACGCAAGCTTTGAACCGGCACTTGATTATGTGGTGACAAAAATCCCAAGATGGCCGTTTGATAAGTTTGAATCCGGAAACCGTTCACTTGGAACACAAATGAAAGCAACGGGCGAGGTCATGGCAATCGGGCGTACATTTGAAGAGTCGCTGTTAAAAGCAATCCGTTCTTTAGAAGCTGGAGTTTATCATTTTGAACTAAATGGTGCAGTAGATATTGATGATGAATTAATTGAAAAACGGATTCGTAAAGCAGGGGATGAGCGTCTTTTTTACATCGCTGAAGGTTTAAAACGAGGTTTAACGATTGAAACGATTCATCAATGGAGTAAAATTGATTTGTTTTTCCTTAAAAAGTTGGAAGGAATTATTCAGCTTGAAGCTAAACTCACTGAGAATCCTTTCGATAAGGATCTGCTCCTTTTGGCAAAACAAAAAGGATTTACTGATGAAAAGATTGCAGAGCTTTGGAACAGTACGGAAAAAGATATTTACAAATTGCGAAAAGATACCGGCCTTGTCCCAGTTTATAAAATGGTCGATACATGTGCATCGGAGTTCGAATCGGAAACACCGTATTATTATGGGACATACGAAGAGGAGAACGAATCTGTTGTAACGGGTAGAAAAAGCGTTGTTGTATTAGGTTCAGGTCCAATCCGGATTGGCCAGGGGATTGAATTTGATTATGCCACTGTCCATTCTGTTAAGGCGATTAAAGAGGCCGGCTATGAAGCAATTATTATTAACAATAACCCGGAAACTGTTTCAACTGATTTTAGTATCTCAGATAAGCTTTACTTTGAACCACTTACAATCGAAGATGTAATGAGCATTATTGATTTGGAAAACCCAATCGGGGTTGTCGTACAATTCGGCGGACAAACTGCCATTAACCTTGCTTCAAAGCTTGAAGATCATGGGGTGAAAATCTTAGGAACAGGCTTAGCGGACCTTGACCGTGCTGAGGACCGGGATAAATTTGAACAGGCGCTTGTCGCACTAAACATACCTATGCCGCTTGGTAAAACAGCATTATCAGTGGAGGAAGCACTTGTGATTGCAGAAGAGATTGGGTATCCAGTTCTTGTCCGCCCATCTTATGTCCTTGGCGGCCGGGCAATGGAAATCGTCTACCGTAAAGAAGAACTTCTACATTATATGAAAAATGCCGTGAAAATTAATCCAGAGCACCCAGTCTTAATTGACCGTTATTTGACTGGTAAAGAGATTGAAGTAGATGCAATCTGTGATGGTGAAAATGTATTAATCCCAGGGATCATGGAACATATTGAACGTGCCGGAGTCCATTCAGGCGACTCAATTGCTGTATATCCGCCTCAAACTCTTTCAGAAGAGTGTAAACAGACTCTCGCTGAATATACAGTAAAACTGGCTAAGGGATTAAATATAATCGGCTTACTAAACATTCAATATGTGTTAGCAGGTAATCAAGTTTTTGTACTTGAAGTAAACCCGCGCTCAAGCCGTACAGTACCATTTTTAAGTAAAATAACCAATGTGCCAATGGCGAAAATTGCGACGAAAGCGATTTTAGGTACATCCATCATTGAACAGGGTTATACACCTGGGCTTGTTTCGGAAAAAGAAGGTGTATTTGTAAAGGTTCCAGTCTTCTCGTTTGCAAAATTAAAGGATGTCGATATTACCTTAGGACCTGAAATGAAATCAACTGGTGAGGTAATGGGTAAGGATGTAACGTTAGAAAAAGCTCTTTATAAAGGATTAGTTGCATCAGGAATGAACATTCAAAAGTTTGGTACGGTATTATTTACGATTGCTGATAAAGATAAGCAGGAAGCACTGCAGCTTGCGAGACGTTTCTCCTCTATTGGATACCGCCTAATGGCAACAAGCGGAACCGCATCTGTACTAGAAGCAGCTGGCCTGCCGGTTAAAGTAGTTGGTAAAATCGGTTCGGAAGGAAAAACCCTGCTAGATGTCATTCATCATGGAGAAGCACAATTCATCATTAACACATTAACAAAAGGAAAACAACCTGAACGCGATGGCTTCAGAATCCGCCGTGAAGCTGTTGAAAATGGTGTTCCATGTTTAACTTCATTGGATACTGCGGATGCAATTCTAAAGGTAATTGAGTCGATGAACTTCTCTACAGATGCGATGACAAGCGAGAAAAAAAGAGAGGCGGTTTTTGCATGATCCGTAAAGAGGTATGCAAAATCATCAGCCAAGAGGAAATTGCTCAGGATATTTATGAGCTGACAGTAGCAGCTGATTTTGTGAAGGATATACGTTCACCAGGGCAGTTTGTCCATATTCGTGTTACAAGCAGCTGGGATCCACTTTTACGTCGACCGATTAGTATTTCATCCTACGATGATGAAAAGTTTACGATGATCTATCGAAAAGAAGGTAATGGAACTGGGATGCTTGCAGAAATGAAGGCAGGTATGGAACTTGATATTCTAGGACCATTGGGAAATGGTTTTCCAGTAGAAGAAGCTGCGGTTGGCGAAACAGCATTACTTGTTGGTGGAGGCATTGGGGTGCCTCCGCTCTATGAGCTATCCAATCAATTGCGGAAAAAAGGGGTCAAGGTCATTCATGTCCTTGGCTTTCAAACAAAATCTGCTGTATTTTACGAAGAAAAGTTTGCGGAAAATGGGGCAACCTATATTGCTACTGCAGACGGATCGTATGGATATAAAGGATTTGTAACCGATGTAATGAGAGATTTGAACTTTGATTTAATTTATACATGCGGTCCAACACCAATGCTAAGAGCTATTGAACAGGGTCATTCTGATAAGAAACTATTTTTATCGTTAGAGGAACGGATGGGCTGCGGTGTAGGAGCATGCTTTGCCTGTGTGTGTAAAACGGTGGAGGGTTCAAGCACTTCGTATAAGAAGGTATGCAGTGATGGTCCTGTATTTCGTGCCGGGGAGGTTTTAATATGAGCCGTTTAAATATCAATCTGCCTGGTTTAAACTTGAAAAATCCGATTATGCCTGCCTCAGGTTGCTTTGGATTTGGCCGAGAATATAGCGGGTTTTATGATTTAAGTCTTCTTGGAGCAATTATGATAAAAGCAACGACAGTCGAGCCAAGGTTTGGAAATCCGACACCAAGGGTTGCGGAAACGACTTCAGGGATGTTAAATGCCATTGGATTGCAAAATCCGGGATTAGAAAAGGTAGTTTCAGAAGAACTGCCATGGCTCGCGCAGTATGATGTTCCGATTATCGCGAATGTAGCGGGTTCCCTTGAGGAAGATTATATCGCTGTTGCCAAGGAAATTTCAAAGGCTCCGAACGTTCAAGCCCTTGAACTCAATATTTCTTGTCCAAATGTAAAAACGGGGGGAATCGCCTTTGGGACGATTCCCGAGGTGGCAAAACAGTTAACACGGAAAGTGAAGGAAGTTTCCGAAGTACCGGTTTATGTGAAGCTTTCACCGAATGTTACTAATATTGTGGAGATGGCTAAAGCAGTTGAAGATGGCGGTGCTGATGGATTAACAATGATTAACACCCTAGTTGGAATGAGACTCGATTTAAAAACAGGCAAGCCGATTCTAGCAAATCGGACAGGCGGCCTCTCCGGTCCAGCAGTTAAACCCGTTGCAATTAGAATGATCTATGAAGTTAGTCAAGCAGTTAACATTCCGATTATTGGCATGGGCGGCATTACCTCTGCAGAAGATGTGATTGAATTTTTTTATGCCGGGGCAAGCGCTGTAGCCGTAGGTACAGCCAATTTCGTTGACCCATTTGTTTGTCCGGCAATTATTGAGGAATTACCTGTTTTATTAGATAAATTAGGATATGAACACATTAGTGAATGTCGCGGAAGGAGCTGGAAGCAGCATGAACAACTCGCTTATCATCGCGCTTGATTTTGCTAATGGTAACGAAGTAAAACAATTTTTACAACCATTTGCTGGGAAAGACCTTTTTGTGAAGGTGGGCATGGAGCTATACTATCAGGAAGGCCCTTCAATTATTCATTTGTTAAAGGAAGCTGGACATCAGATTTTTTTAGATTTAAAGCTTCATGATATTCCAAATACCGTAAAGAGTGCAATGCGAGGTTTGGCTAAACTGGAATGTGATCTTGTGAATGTACATGCTGCTGGCGGCAGGGAAATGATGCAGGCCGCATTAGAAGGTTTAGAAGCTGGCACCTCTGCTGGCTGCAAGCGTCCTGACTGTATAGCGGTGACACAATTGACAAGTACTTCTGAGGAGCAAATGAATCGCGAGCAGTTGATTCCTGGATCTTTGATGGATTCCGTTCTTCATTATTCGTCGTTGACAAAGGAAGCAGGTTTAGATGGTGTCGTTTGCTCGGCATGGGAAGCGGGAGCAATCAGGGAAAAACTCGGCCCTGATTTTTACACTGTAACTCCTGGGATTCGAATGGTTTCCGATCATATCGGCGATCAAAAGCGTGTAGCTACACCGGAATTCGCAAGAAATACGGGGGTTACTTCCATTGTCGTTGGGCGTTCAATTACAAGGTCACAAGACCCATTAAAAAGTTATGAACAATGGATGGAAGCATGGAAGGGAGTAACAATATGAAACACTCGATTGCTGAAAAACTTTTAGGAATTAATGCGGTGGCGTTAAAACCGAATGAACCATTTACTTGGACTTCAGGGCTTCGTTCCCCGATTTATTGTGATAATCGTTTGACTTTATCCTATCCGGAAGTAAGAAGAGCGATTGCTAATGGGTTGCGTCAACTAATTGTTGAGAAATTCCAGGAAGCAGAAATTATTGCCGGCACGGCAACGGCCGGTATTCCACATGCTGCCTGGGTAAGTGAATTGATGGATTTACCGATGTGTTATGTCCGTTCAAAGCCAAAGGGCCATGGAAAAGGAAACCAAATCGAAGGGAAAGCGGAACAAGGACAAAAGGTTGTAGTGGTTGAGGATTTAATTTCAACCGGTGGCAGTGTCATTACGGCTGTTCAGGCATTAAGAGAAGCGGGTTGCGACGTGCTTGGTGCTGTTTCGATTTTTACCTATGGACTTGATAAGGGAAAAGAGGCATTTGAGCAAGAAGAAATTGCTGCTGTTTCCCTAACGGATTTTGCTACATTAGTTGAAGCAGCAATTGAAAAGGGCTATATTAGTGAAAATGATAAAGATAGTCTTTTAACATGGAGCAAGAATCCTGCTGAATGGAGTAAGAAGTTCGAATAGTAACTTAAAAGACCCCGGAATCCCCGGGGTCTTTTTACTGTTTCTTCAATTTAAGTACCAATTCTTCATCCGGTGTTACATAGACCGTCTGCTGATTGTCATAGATCACGAATCCTGGTTTGGCACCGTTTGGTTTTTTAACAAATCGAACCCTGGTAAAGTCTACAGGGACCGAGCTTGAATTCCTTGCCTTACTGTAATAGGCAGCAAGTGAAGCGGCTTCCAAAATGGTTGTGTCAGTTGGTTCCTTACTGCGAATCACAACATGTGACCCGGGAATATCCTTCGTATGGAGCCAAATCTCATCCCTTGCTGCAAATTTATTGGTTAAATAATCATTCTGCTTATTATTTTTCCCGACAATAATTTCGGTATTATCAGATGCTGTAAAATAATCAAGTACAGGTTTTGCATTTTGCGCCTTTTTTCCATTCCGTTTCTGACGGTCGCGAATATAGCCGCCTTCAACAAGCTCCTCACGAATCTCAACGATATCTTTAGGGGATGCGCTTCCGACCTGCTGCAGTAGATTTTCAAAATAAGCGACTTCCTCGAGAGCTAATTGAATTTGTTCCTCGACAATCGATACCGAATTTTTTGCCTTTTGATATTTTGAGAAATATTTTTGGGCGTTTTCTGAAGGTGACTTCCTTGGATCAAGTGGAATCGCCACTGTTCCACCTGTCTCATCATAATAATCTAGGACCTCGATTTCTTTCATCCCTTTTTTAGCTGCGTATAGATTCGCGGTTAACAGCTCTCCATAGCGCTGAAATTGCTCCGCACGTTCAGCATCAAGTAATGTAGCCTTCAATTTAGCAATTTTTTTCTCATTCTTTTCCTTTTCATTGTTAATGAATCGTTCAATGTCATTGCCCTGCTGCTTGACTCTGTCTCGTTCCGCCTTACCAAAATAAAAACGATCTAGCATTTCGCTAAGGGTTGGATAGTTCCGGGATTCTCCCTTCAAATGATGGAGTGGAAATAAATAAAAAGCTTCTTTTCCGCCCGCTGAAATAATCGAAGGTGTAATTTCATTATCTTGGATTTGTTTAATCATTCCAATAAACGTTTTTGGTAGGGTGGTGCGGTTAGCAAGCCCGCTTTGAAAGATTACTTCTTTAGCAAATACTGGAGAAATACCGGCAAACTGCTCAACAAGTTGACGGTCCAGCTTACCGCTGTTAAAATCCAATTTCTTTAATACGTCTTCTTCCACTGCTTGAAAGGGATTTTGCTTATTTTGCTCAGGTGGACAGACATACGGCTGCCCTGGTAAAATCGCTCTGTAGCTGTTAACGCTAAAAGATACGTGTTTAATACTATCAAGGATAAGATTTCTGCTTTTATCAACTAAAACTATGTTGCTGTGTCTCCCCATAATCTCAATAATTAATTGTTTGTAACTGATGTCTCCAATTTCATTTCGACCTTTAATTTCAAAAATAATCATTCGGTCATTATCGACTTGATAAAGATCTTCTAAAATATATCCTTCAATATGCTTTCGAAGCAGCATACAAAACATTGGAGGTTCACTTGGATTTTCATAAGCTTCATTTGTAAGCTGAACCCTGGCATAGTTCGGATGTGCGGATAATAGCAGCTTTTGATTCACACCATTGGCCCGGATTGTTAAAATCACTTCGTTTTTATATGGTTGATGCACTTTATTAATCCGCCCGCCTTTTAAAGAACGGGAAAGTTCGTCCACCATTGCTTTTGTAAATAAACCATCGAATGACATAGATAAACATCCTTTACTTATCTTTATAGGTCAATTATATCGTACTCAATTAAAACCTGTCTTATTTTAAACTTTATCATAGCATTTTTTGGGACGAGCGCGAATAAGCTTTCTTTAGAGTAAGTCTATTAAAGGGGGAAGTGAGATGGTCGGATGAAGTTCCATGAAATGGAGATTAAACAAGTAGTAAAGGTCTTAGAAACCGACTTTTCTTCTGGTTTATCAACGGAGGAAGTAAAAAAGCGCATAGCCCAGCACGGTCATAATGAATTAGACGAGGGAGAAAAGCAATCGGCTTTACTCTTATTTTTTAGTCAATTTAAAGATTTTATGGTTTTAGTGCTGCTGGCGGCAACATTAATTTCCGGTCTACTAGGCGAATATATTGATGCGATTGCGATCATTGCGATTGTAATCATTAATGGGTTTTTAGGTTTTTTTCAAGAGCGAAAAGCAGAAAAGTCATTGCAGGCATTAAAGGAATTGTCCGCACCCCAAGTATCGGTCTTACGGGATGGACAATGGCTAAAAATTGCTTCTAAAGAAATTGTTATTGGCGATATTCTAAAATTTACAAGCGGAGATCGGATTGGGGCGGATGTCCGTATCATTGAATCGAAAAGCTTAGAAATCGAAGAATCTGCCCTAACCGGTGAATCTGTACCCGTTTCCAAATCGATCGATGCCTTACAAACAGAAAATCCAGGTATTGGTGACATGGAGAATATCGGCTTTATGGGCACGATGATTACAAGAGGAAGCGGGTCAGGGGTTGTTATTGCAACCGGGATGAAAACTGCAATGGGGCAAATTGCTAATTTACTTCAAAATGCTGAGTCCCAGGAAACACCCCTGCAGCGTCGTTTGGAGCAGTTAGGGAAAATTCTTATCACAGTAGCATTAGTATTGACCGTGCTGGTTGTAGTAATTGGGGTTTTCCAAGGACATGAGTTGTATGAAATGTTCTTAGCTGGGGTTTCCCTAGCTGTCGCAGCAATCCCTGAAGGTCTGCCAGCGATTGTAACTGTCGCATTATCTCTTGGCGTCCAAAAGATGATAAAGAAAAATGCGATTGTAAGAAAGATCCAAGCAGTGGAAACCCTTGGTTGTGCCTCCGTTATTTGTTCCGATAAAACGGGAACTATGACGCAAAACAAAATGACGGTAACGCACTTATGGAGCAGCGGGCAAACTTGGACTGTGGACGGTGTCGGGTATCAACCGCAAGGGAAATTTTATCGGAATGAAAAAACAGTTCATCCAAAGGATGAGAAAGCACTGCAGCAAATGCTGATTTTTGGAATGTTGTGTAATCATTCTGATTTAGTCATGAACGAAGAAGAAATTATTCTTGATGGTGACCCAACAGAAGGTGCACTCCTTGTTAGTGCAATGAAAGCCGGATTTGACCGTCCTGCCTTATTAAAGGAATTCACAGTTATCAATGAATTCCCATTTGATTCAGCGAGAAAAATGATGAGTATGCATGTAAAGGATAAGCAAGGCAGGCATTTTATTGTGACTAAAGGGGCTCCTGATGTTATATTGGGAAATTGTGAATCCATCCTCTGGGAAGAGAAAACACAATATTTGGGGCAGGAAATACAGAACAAAGTTCAAGATGCCATCAACGGACTTGCTGCTAAGGCATTAAGAACCATTGCCATTGCCTTTAAACCGGTTCCAGCGAATACAGTCATCATAAGCGAGCATGAAGCAGAGAAGAAATTAACCTTTATTGGAGTTCAAGGAATGATTGACCCGCCAAGACCTGAAGTGAGGGATGCGGTAAAAGAATGTAAAGAAGCCGGCATTAAGACCGTCATGATCACAGGAGATCATGTCATTACCGCAAAAGCGATTGCCTCGCAGTTAGGAATTCTAACAGGTAAAAGCAAGGTTCTTGATGGGAAGGCATTGTCAGACATGACTGTTGAGGATTTAGAAAATGTGGTGGAGGATGTATCTGTTTTTGCTAGGGTTTCACCGGAGCATAAATTAAAAATAGTCAAAGCCCTACAAAATAAAGGACATGTTGTGGCGATGACCGGTGACGGGGTAAACGATGCACCAGCAATTAAAGCTGCAGACATCGGGGTGGCAATGGGAATTACCGGGACCGATGTAGCCAAGGAAGCATCGGCACTCGTATTGTTAGATGATAACTTCGCAACCATAAAGGCGGCTATTAAAGAGGGAAGAAATATATATGAAAATATTCGAAAATTCGTCCGCTATTTACTTGCCTCCAATGTTGGTGAAATCTTGGTTATGTTATTTGCCATGATTTTAGGCTTACCGTTACCTTTGGTACCTATTCAAATTCTTTGGGTAAACCTGGTAACAGATGGGCTACCTGCAATGGCACTCGGTCTTGACCGTCCTGAAGAAAATGTCATGAAGCGAAAACCGCGAAGTCCAAATGAAGGTGTATTTTCCAGAGGTTTGGGCTGGAAAGTGGTTTCAAGAGGTTTTCTTATTGGATTGGTTACATTAATTGCATTTATGATCGTCTACCAAAACGATTCGAGTCGTCTTGATTATGCCCAGACAATAGCATTTGCAACACTTGTTATGGCTCAGTTGATTCATGTTTTCGATTGTAGGAGTGAAAAGTCGGTACTATCTAGAAACCCTTTCGGAAATCAATATCTTGTTTGGGCAGTAATTTCTTCTTTAGTGCTTGTACTGGTCGTCATTTATTATCCGCCATTACAACCTGTTTTCCATACCCTGCCGATTTTAGCAAAAGATTGGCTGTTAATCTTGGGATTATCCTCGGTTCCAACTTTTTTACTAGCGGGTTCATTTTTGTTAAGAAAAACAAAATAAAGTATGATATAATCCAAAAGGTAGTAGAGGAAACTCTATTACCTTTTTTGACTAACCGATCACCTATGATTGGATGTGTATACAGAATGGTTATTAGCATGACAGGCTTTGGAAGAAGTAAAAAGGAATCGGGGTTGTTTTCAGTAAATGTTGAGGTGAAAACCGTTAACCATCGATTTTGTGAATTTAATATTCGAATGCCAAGGCAGCTTTTGAAAATTGAAGATAAAATGAAGAAAAAATTAAATCAGCATATCCGCCGCGGTAGAGTTGAGGTTTATGTGACCATCGAAGGGGAAAGTGCTGTTACCCGCAAAATCCATGTTGACTGGAAATTAATAGAGGAATATTACCAATTTATCAATAGTGCCCGTGAAAAGTATGGGCTTGATGGAAAGGTAACCCTTCAGGATTTACTAAATAATAGTGAACTTATACATATTGAAGAAAGTGAATCAGGGAATGAAGAGCTTGAAAATTTAGTCCTCACTGCAACAGAGGAAGCGGTCATTTTATTAAAACAGATGAGGCAGGCTGAAGGGGAGGAACTTAAAAAGGACTTGCTCTCCGCCTTAACTCAATTAGAGAAAAATATAGGTGAACTTCAAGAGTTTGCTCCACTAGTTCTTCAAAACTATCAAGAGCGTCTAATGAAACGAATGGAAGAGCTGGTAAAGGGACAAATAGACGAAACAAGGATTCTAACAGAAGTTGCTGTATTTGCCGATAAGGCAGATATTAATGAAGAAATTACACGTCTAAAAAGCCATATCGGTCAATTCATGCAAACACTAAATGAACAGGAACCTATTGGCAGAAAGCTTGACTTCCTTGTGCAGGAAATGAATAGAGAGGCAAATACAATCGGATCCAAGGCAAATGATGCGGGCATTGCCAAAAAGGTAGTGGAAATAAAAAGTTTGCTTGAAAAATTAAAGGAACAGGTTCAAAATATCGAGTAGTACCTGTTTAGAAAAGGTTTTCCACGGTCAAAATATATTATTAATGATTGGATGAGAGACATGTCAATTAAATTGATTAATATTGGATATGGAAATATTGTTTCGGCCAATCGAATTATTTCGATCGTTAGTCCGGAATCTGCTCCAATAAAAAGAATTATTCAGGATGCCCGCGATCGTGGCTCCTTGATTGATGCAACATATGGAAGACGTACACGTGCTGTGATTGTGATGGATAGCGATCATGTTATTTTATCAGCGGTCCAGCCAGAAACGGTGGCACATCGATTAGCCGACCGTGATGAAATTATTGATGAAGGGTAGGATGTAAGAAATATGCAGGAAAAAGGATTGCTTATCGTACTTTCGGGGCCATCAGGGGTAGGGAAAGGTACGGTCCGAAGGGAAATATTTTCACATCCTGGTAATGCCTTTGAATACTCCATATCGATGACAACTCGCAAGCCTCGCGCGGGCGAGGTAGATGGAGTCGATTATTTCTTTAAGTCACGGGAAGAGTTCGAAAAATTAATCGAACAAGGGAAGTTATTGGAATATGCCGAGTTTGTCGGGAATTATTATGGCACACCTGTAGATTATGTGAGAGAAACACTCGATTCTGGAAAAGATGTCTTTTTGGAAATTGAAGTAAAAGGTGCCCGCCAGGTCCGTGAAAAATTTCCGGAAGGATTATTTATCTTTTTAATGCCGCCAAGTCTTTCTGAATTAAAGAACCGGATTGTGACACGCGGAACCGAAACAGAGGACTTAATTCATAATCGTATGCTGTCTGCACGGGAAGAAATAGAAATGATGGAATTATACGATTATGTCGTGGAAAATGACCGGGTTGAGCTCGCTTGTGAACGAGTTAAGGCCATTATTATGGCAGAACATTGTCGCAGAGAACGAGTAGAGCATCGCTATAAAAAATTGCTGGAGGTTGAATAGAATGTTATATCCTTCTATTGATTCATTACTAGAAAAAATCGATTCAAAATATTCGCTGGTTTCAGTGGCGGCAAAACGTGCCCGTGTCATGCAGCAAGCAAGAGATGAAAAATTGCCTAAATATGTTTCCTATAAGTTTGTGGGTAAAGCGCTTGAGGAAATTTATAGTGGTGAGCTTACTTACCGCATTTCCAAAAAAGCTGAAACTTCAGCGGAATAAGTTAGATTTATTCCTTAAGGAAATCATAAAAAGAAGGTCTGACGGCAAAGGGACTCCTTATGTGTCAGGCTTTTTTATTTTACCTATGTTAAAGGGCAAGTTATTTTTAAAACAATGTCGCATTTTGTTGAAAAAAAGAGGAAATAGATGAAAAATTAACAGCTTTCTAGCATAATAAAAGAAATGACAAAGTGTGGAATAGAAGCGGGGGTTCTTTATGTTACAGGATAAAAAAATCGTATTATGTGTTACGGGGGGAATAGCTGTATATAAAGCTGCTGCCTTAACAAGCAAACTAGTACAGGCAGGCGTACAGGTGAAAGTGATTTTGAGTGAGTCTGCTTCAAAATTTGTAACCCCATTAACCTTTCAAGCATTATCACGGAATGAAGTCTATATAGATACTTTTGATGAAAAAGACCCAAGTGTCATAGCCCATATCAATCTTGCAGATTGGGCAGACCTGATTCTCGTTGCACCGGCAACTGCCAATACAATCGCAAAGCTTGCAAATGGACTAGGGGACAATATGATGACCACTACTTTATTAGCAACGCAAGCACCAGTATGGATTGCACCGGCAATGAACGTACATATGTATGACCATCCGGCTGTCAAAAAGAATCTGGCTATTTTAGCTGAGTATGGGTATCGGTTTATTGAACCAAGTGAAGGCTATCTTGCCTGCGGTTATATTGGAAAAGGGCGCTTAGAAGAGCCTGAAAAAATAGTAGAGTTGGTACAGTCGTATTTTCAAAAAGACGCTCCCTTACTTAAGGGAAAAACCGTGGTCATTACTGCAGGACCGACAAGGGAGAAAATTGATCCCGTCCGGTTTATTTCGAATCACTCGACAGGAAAAATGGGTTATGCTCTAGCAGAACAGGCTAGAAAAAATGGGGCAAAGGTGGTTCTGATTTCCGGACCTGTTTCCTTGCCAGATCCTGCTGGAATAAAAGTAATAAAGGTAGAATGTGCAGAGGAAATGTACAAGGAGGCACTCCGTTTTTTTGACGATGCCGATGTTGTGGTTAAAACGGCGGCTGTTGCCGATTACCGTCCGAAAGTTATCCATGAACAAAAGGTTAAAAAACAACCGGAGGATGCGGTAATTGAGCTTGAAAGGACAAAGGATATTTTAGCTGAGCTTGGGAAACGAAAAAATAAGCAGGTACTAATTGGCTTTGCTGCCGAAACCAATAATGTAGAGGAATATGCCCGCAAGAAATTACAGGGCAAAAATGCGGATTTAATTGTCGCTAATAATGTTAAGGCAGAGGGCGCAGGATTTGGAACGGAAACGAATATAGTCACGCTGTTTAAACGGGACGGATCGGTTAAGGAATTGCCAATCATGTCTAAACAAGCCGTTGCTGAAAAAATTATTGAAGAAATTTCCTTGATACTAAAGGACTTGGCTGAAAATGAAAATTGCTAGTGTTATTGTCGATGTCCCGACAAAACAAACCGATAAGCCTTTTGATTATTTAATTCCCGACCAATGGGAAGATACGATTCAGCCAGGAATGAGAGTAATCGTTCCTTTTGGTCCTAGAAAAATACAAGGGTTTGTGACGGAGCTGAAAAACCAATCAGAATTTAAACAGTTAAAAGCAATAAGTGAGCCAATGGACCTTGAACCTGTATTAAATAAAGAATTACTAGAACTTGGAAACTGGCTGACCGAACATACTCTTTGTTTTAAGATTTTTTCCTATCAAGTGATGCTGCCTGCAGCTTTAAAAGCAAAATATCAGAAAAAAGTAAAACTTGCCAGCGGCACCAAGCTTTATGATTTACCGGAGCCCCTTTCGTCATTCTTTCATCAAGACGGAACCATTCATTGGGACGAGGCATTAAAGTCCGGGATTGTGCCTAAGCTTCAGCGAGAAGCGGCCAAAGGTCATCTTGAGGTAATCTATGAGGTAAAAGAAAAACTCAAAAAAAAGCAAATTAAAATGATCCGTCCATTGCTTCCTCTACCGGAGCTAACAGATGAAATGAAACAAATACCGGCAAGAGCCGCGAAACAAAAAGAAGTACTCAGGTATTTTATCGAAAACTATCGTGAAATTGAACTAAAACAATTATTAGATGACTTACATACCACTAAAAGTACAGTCAATGCCTTAATTGAAAAAAAACTTCTTAAGGAAAGGGATGCAGAAGTTTATCGGGACCCGTTTGAGCATCGAACATTTGAGAGGACTTTAAGTTTGCCGCTAACTGAGCACCAGCAAAAAGCCATTGGGCCAATTTTAAAATCTATTGATGAAAATCAACATGAGGTCTATTTACTTTATGGGGTGACTGGGAGTGGTAAAACCGAAATCTATTTGCAATCGATTCAGGATTGCCTTGAAAAGGGAAAAGAAGCGATTGTTCTTGTGCCTGAAATAGCGCTCACTCCGCAAATGGTAAATCGCTTCAAAGGAAGGTTTGGAGACCTTGTCGCAGTTATGCACAGCGGATTGTCAGCCGGTGAAAAATACGATGAATGGCGGAAAATTTTACGCCGTGAAGTAAGTGTGGTGGTCGGAGCACGATCAGCCATCTTTGCTCCTTTCGAAAACTTGGGTATTATCATAATCGATGAGGAACATGAAACAAGTTATAAGCAGGAGGACATGCCGCGTTATCATGCGCGTGATGTTGCCATTAAACGTGCGGAAACCTATAACTGTCCGGTTGTACTAGGAAGTGCTACTCCGTCTCTGGAATCATTTGCACGGGCTCAGAAAGGGGTATATAAGCTCCTGTCACTTCCAAGCAGGATGAATAACCAAGCCCTGCCATCAGTAGAAATCATTGATATGCGTGAGGAATTGCGGGAAGGAAATCGTTCCATGTTTTCACGAAGCTTATTCGATAAGTTGAAGGACCGTATAGAGAAAAATCAGCAAACTGTTTTATTTTTAAATAAACGAGGACACTCTTCGTTTGTGATGTGCCGGGATTGTGGCTATGTGATTAATTGTCCGAATTGCGATATATCCTTAACCTACCATCGCGCAAGTGAACAAATGAAATGCCACTATTGTGGGTATGAAAGTTATGTACCGAAGCAATGTCCAGAATGCTTAAGTGAACATATCCGGTATTTTGGGACAGGTACACAGAAAGTGGAGGCAGAACTTGGAAAAATTTTGCCTGAGGCAAGAATTATTCGTATGGATGTAGATACAACCGGTCGAAAAGGGGCACATGAAAAACTTTTACAAGAGTTTCAGGATGGTAAAGCTGATATTCTTTTAGGGACGCAAATGATAGCAAAGGGACTTGATTTTCCCAACATCACGCTTGTCGGGGTCCTTTCAGCCGATACGATGCTTCATCTTCCCGATTTCCGCTCGTCTGAGAAAACCTTTCAGTTACTAACACAGGTTAGCGGGAGGGCAGGTCGGCACAAATTGCCGGGAGAGGTAATTATTCAAACCTATACCCCAGAGCATTATAGTGTTGAGCTTGCAGGTACTCAGGATTATGATCTTTTTTATAACAAGGAAATGATGGTTCGAAAAGTCCGTCACTACCCGCCATTTTATTATTTAACCCTTATCACCGTCAGTCATGAGCAGTTGATGACAGTCGTTTCAGTAACGGAGAAAATTGTAGGTTATATCCGCTCGAGGGTATCGAATGAAACGGTTGTTTTAGGACCAACAGCCTCGCCTATTCCCCGTATTAATAATAGATATCGATATCAATGTTTGATAAAATACAAGCGGGAGAAAGACCTTTCCAGAACGCTTAAAACAATTCTTGATCAATATCAAAAAGATATGGCCAATGGATTACAAGTCTCGATTGATTTAAATCCGTTTATTTTGATGTAGTCTACGCGATAATATGACGTTTTCGATTACGATTAGAAACTTTTGGTGAAAATAAGTAGTAATAATATTCTTATTTTTTATCCTATATACAACAAATATAGGGAGGAAGAAATTTGTCAATACGTAAAATTGTAAATTACCCTGCAGAAATTTTGGAGCAGCCGTGCGAACCTGTCACAAAGTTTGACCGGAAGCTTGGAAAAATACTAGATGATATGTATGATACAATGATTCAATATGATGGAGTTGGGCTGGCAGCCCCGCAAATAGGTCTTGACGCACGAATTGCCATTGTGGATATTGATGATGAACATGGTACGATTGAAATGATTAATCCAAGGCTTTTAGAGGCCAACGGGGAACAAACAGGACCTGAAGGCTGTTTAAGTTTTCCAGGCCTTTTTGGAGATGTTACAAGAGCCAATTATGTAAAGATAGAAGCCTTAAATAGAAAAGGGAAAAAGTATACGTTTGAAGCAGAAGGATTCCTTGCACGGGCGATTCAGCATGAAATGGATCATCTTGATGGAGTTTTGTTCACTTCAAAGGTAATCAGATATCTTGAGGAAGAAGAGTTAAAAGGAGTAGAACCGGAATGACCAAAATTGTTTTTATGGGTACGCCTGATTTTTCCGTACCAGTATTGCGCCGAATCATCGATGACGGCTATGAAGTTATTGGGGTGGTGACTCAGCCAGACCGTCCAGTTGGCAGAAAAAAAGTGTTAACTCCTCCGCCTGTGAAAATAGAGGCTTTAAAGCATAAAATTCCGGTGTATCAGCCCGAAAGAATCCGAGAAAAAGAAGAACTTGAAAAAATTCTGGCACTTGAGCCGGACTTAATTGTTACTGCAGCATTTGGGCAAATTTTACCAAAGGCACTTTTAGAAGCTCCATCACTAGGTTGCATAAATGTTCATGCTTCCCTGCTTCCTGAACTTCGCGGTGGTGCTCCCATTCACTATGCGATTATTCAAGGTAAAAAGAAGACGGGAATTACGATTATGTATATGGTGGAAAAACTTGATGCCGGAGATATCTTAACGCAAGTCGAAGTCCCAATAACGGATGCAGACAATGTGGGTACACTCCATGATAAATTAAGTAAAGCAGGTGCTGACCTCCTATCAGAAACAATTCCAAAGTTGTTAGCAGACAGTCTTACTCCGATTCCGCAGGAGGATGCTGCAGCGAGCTTTGCCTCCAACATAAAACGTGAGCAGGAAAAAATTGATTGGGGCAAAACAGGGGAAGAAATCTATAATCATATTCGCGGTCTAAATCCTTGGCCGGTTGCTTTTACATTGATGAATGGCCAAGTTCTGAAGATTTGGGAGGCTGAAAAGGTATCTGGTACGAAAAGTGAGATACCTGGTATAATCGTCGGAATCGAACCGGATGGTTTAGTGGTTAGTACCGGAAATAAAACTGCGATTAAAATAACGGAACTTCAACCTTCCGGTAAAACAAAAATGACAGGTAAAGATTTTTTACGAGGAGCAGGCTCAAAAATTTCCACTGGCGTGAGACTTGGAGAGTAATATGACATCAAAAAGAAAAAATGTGCGCGAAGCTGCAATGGATTTGCTGGCAGCAATAGAAAAAAATCAATCTTACAGCAACTTATTATTAAATAGTACAATTGAGAAAAACCAAATACCTTCTATAGATATAGGCTTATTAACAGAATTAACTTATGGAACGCTTCAAAGAAAAATGGCGTTAGATTTCTTTTTAAAGCCCTTTATTAAAAATAGCAAGAAACTAGAAAACTGGGTGCCGCATCTATTAAGATTGACGCTATACCAAATGGTTTACCTTGATAAAATTCCGGATCGGGCAGCAATCCATGAAGCAGTTGAAATTGCTAAAAAGCGCGGCCACAAAGGGATCGCCGGTTTGGTAAATGGTGTACTTCGCAGCATCCAACGCGAAGGTCTTACAGCCCTTGACGAGATTAATGATCCAATAGAGAGGCTTTCTATCGAGACAAGTCATCCAGAATGGCTTGTTTCAAGATGGGTGGACCAATTTGGCTATGAAAAAACAAGAGAAATGTGTGAAATGAACGTCTTGGCTCCATTACAAACGGCAAGAGTTAATCTGACAAAAACCACCGTTAGAGAATGTATCGAGGAACTTGATGAGGAAGGATTCCTAATTGAAAAGAGCCCGATCATTCCGGAAGCGATTCGCTCATTGAAAGGAAACTTAGCCTCATCAAAAGCCTTTAAGACGGGTAAGCTTACGATTCAAGATGAAAGCTCAATGCTTGCTGCCTTTGCTTTAGGTGCTAAACAAAATGAGAAAATTTTAGATGCATGTGCAGCCCCAGGCGGGAAAAGTACACACATTGCTGAAAAAATGCAAAGTACAGGTGTTATATATTCGATTGATTTGCATGAACATAAGGTGAAATTAATTCAAGACAATGCTAAGCGTTTACGTTTGGGTAATATTAAAACAATAGTAATGGATTCAAGGGGTGTTGGAGAAGAATATCCTGCAGAATCATTTGATCGGGTTTTACTGGATGCACCGTGCTCAGGTCTAGGTGTAATCAGAAGAAAACCTGATATGAAATATACGAAAAAAGCAGAGGATATTCTACATTTAAGTAAGATTCAACAAACATTATTAAATGCTGTTTCACCTTTAGTGAAAAAAGGCGGAATCCTTGTCTATAGTACCTGTACTGTTGATAAAGAGGAAAATGAGAAGACATTAAAAGCTTTTTTACAGGATCATCCAGATTATGAGGGGGATATGACCTTTAAAGACCGTATGCCCGAAGCCATTCAATCTTTGATTACTGGTTTTGATTTGCAAATTTTCCCTCAGGATTTTGGGTCGGATGGCTTTTATATTGCAGTTTTAAGAAAGAAGGGGTAACAGTTGGAACAATTAAAAACAACGAAGATTCAAACAACATCGGACAACAAAAAAACATCTATTTATTCTTTGCAGCTTCATGATTTAAAGGAATGGCTGTCAGAAAACGGAGAAAAACCTTTTCGAGCAGAGCAAATTTTTGATTGGTTATATAAAAAACGAATTACCTCGTTTGAAGAGATGAGTAATTTATCCAAAGGGCTGAGAGATAAGCTCGATCAGCATTTTGTTGTCACCACATTAAAAACCGTCATTCAACAAACCTCATCTGATGGTACGATTAAATTTTTATTTGAATTGCACGATGGATATTCCATCGAAACGGTGCTCATGCGGCATGATTATGGGAACTCAGTATGTGTTACCACACAGGTAGGATGCCGAATCGGCTGTACCTTTTGTGCATCGACGCTTGGCGGGTTAAAAAGACATTTAGAAGCAGGAGAGATCGTTGCGCAGGTTGTCAATGTGCAGCAGGCACTTGATGAAACCGATGAAAGAGTAAGTTCGGTTGTAATTATGGGGATTGGAGAACCGTTTGATAATTATGATAACATGCTTTCCTTCCTTAAAATCATTAATCATGATAAAGGTTTGAATATTGGTGCACGTCACATTACCGTTTCTACTAGTGGGATTATTCCGAAAATTTATCAATTTGCTGATGAAGATATGCAGATTAATTTTGCAATTTCCCTGCATGCCCCAAATACTGAATTAAGATCGAGATTAATGCCAATCAATAAAGCATATAAACTTGATGACTTAATGAAAGCGGTACGGTATTATATCGATAAGACGGGAAGACGAATCAGCTTTGAATACGGACTTTTTGGCAGTGTCAATGATTCTGTAGAACATGCTGAGGAACTTGCTTCATTGTTAAAGGGGATCAAATGCCATGTAAATCTTATCCCTGTTAACTATGTTCCGGAACGTGATTATGTCCGTACTCCAAAAAATCAAATTTTTGCCTTTGAAAAAACGCTTAAAAATCGTGGAATAAATGTTACAATTCGCCGAGAGCACGGTCATGATATTGATGCAGCATGTGGACAACTTCGTGCAAAGGAGCGGAAAGAGGAGACGAGGTGAAGATAAGTGAAAGCTGTTTTTAAAACGGATCAAGGTAGAGTTCGTCAAAATAATGAAGATAATGGCGGCGTCTTCCAAAATAAGGATGGTCACTTTCTTGCTATTGTAGCAGATGGGATGGGCGGCCACTTGGCTGGAGATATTGCCAGTGAAATGACCGTTCGACACCTAAAGGATTTATGGGAGCAAGCAGAGGGATTACAAACAGCGGATCAGGCCGAAGAATGGCTTAAAACGCATATCAATCAAGTGAATAAGCTGTTGTTTGAGCATTCAAAAAGTCATCCGGAGTGTGAGGGGATGGGAACGACCATCGAGGCAATTATTGCGACAGATCGTTTTACATCCGTTGCACACGTTGGAGACAGCAGGTCGTATATTTTAAATGAGAGCGGATTTCAACAGTTGACAGAGGATCATACACTAGTAAATGAATTGGTCCGCTCTGGGCAGATTTCAAAAGAGGATGCAGAACATCATCCAAGAAAGAACGTTATCCTTAGGGCTTTAGGAACAGAGCAGGAGATAAAAATTGATTTTAAAACGATTATGTTTGAGGAAGGCGATTTCCTTCTTTTATGCTCAGATGGTTTGTCAAATAAAGTAAAAGAACAGGAAATGATTCAAATTCTCCAAAACGAAGTGATTCTAGAGGAGAAAGCAGAAACACTGATTAAAATAGCCAATGATAATGGCGGCGAAGATAATATCACCCTAATCATAGTAGCGTTCGATGTTGAGAATGAAAGAGGGTGAAAATAAATGATTATTGGGAAAAGAATAAGCGGCCGCTATAAGATCCTTGAAATGATCGGCGGAGGTGGAATGGCAAATGTTTATTTAGCGCATGATATGATTTTAGATCGCGATGTTGCAGTCAAAATCCTGCGTCTTGATTTTGCCAATGATGAGGAATTTATTCGCCGATTTCATCGAGAAGCCCAATCCGCAACCAGTCTCGTCCATCCCAATATTGTTAGTATTTACGATGTAGGTGAAGAAGATTCCATTTATTATATAGTCATGGAATATGTAGATGGCCAAACATTAAAGCAATACATACAGGGACGGTCAGCACTTCATATGGAAGAGGCAATTGATATCATGAAACAATTGACCTCGGCAATCTCCGATGCCCATCAAAATCATATTATTCACCGGGATATTAAACCACATAATATTTTAATTGATCGAAATGGGAATGTAAAAATCACAGATTTTGGGATTGCGATGGCGTTAAGTGCTACCAGTATTACACAAACAAACTCTGTTTTAGGTTCCGTTCATTATTTATCACCGGAACAGGCCAGAGGCGGCATGGCGAACCGGAAATCAGATATTTATTCACTTGGTATTGTGATGTTTGAATTATTAACCGGAAGGCTGCCATTTTCGGGTGAGTCGGCTGTTTCAATTGCTTTGAAGCATCTTCAATCGGAAACTCCTTCGGTTCGCAGATGGAATGCAAACATCCCGCAAAGTGTTGAAAATATTGTTTTAAAAGCAACAGCTAAGGATCCTTTCCATCGCTATAACAGTGTAGAAGAAATGGAGGAGGATCTAAGAACAGCTTTAAACCCGGAGAGAATGAATGAGCGAAAATTTGTTGTCCCCATTGATGAGGAAGCAACGAAAGCGATACCGGTCATTACAAATGATCTACCTTATCAAAATCTTGATGAAACATTAGTCCATAATACCGATAAAAATACCATTAAACCCAATGAACCTGTAAAAATTGGAAATGACAAAAAGAAACGTAAAAAATGGCCAATTATCTTAATTTCTACTTTTATTATACTTGCACTTCTTGGACTTTTTTCTTTTTTAGTTTTACCAGGCCTATTATCTACAAAAGATATAAAAATCCCGGATGTTAGCGGAATGAATGTTAATGATGCAGTTTCAAAGCTTAAGTTAGAAGGTCTTCAAGCAGGTGAAAAAATAGAAATAAACGATGAAAAAGTAGTGGAAGGGCATGTTATAAAAACGGACCCGGAAGCTGGAAATACAGTAAAAGAAAATCAAAAAGTTACGATTTATATTAGTTCAGGAAAAGAAAAATATGAACTGTCTGACTATACTGGGCGCCTATATAATGATGTCGTTCAATTTTTAGAAAGTAAAAACTTTAAAGATATCCTTAAAACTGAAGTTTACTCGGATAGTGACCCTGGGATTATTATCAAACAAAATCCTGGTAGCGGAGAAAATATTGTACCTGAGGATACTGTCCTGGAGTTCGAGGTAAGTAAGGGTCCGGAGAGATTTACTTTAAAAGACTTGAGGCAATATACAAAAAAAGCAGCAGAGGACTATGCGGATGAGTCGGGATTTGATATTGATACCTCGGAAGAACGATATGATGACAAGATCCCGGAAGGTATGGTTATTTCTCAATCGCCGGAGCCAGGAACACAATTACAGAAGGGTGATCATATTTCTGTCGTTATCTCTAAGGGGCAAGAGGAAAAACCGCCTAAAAATGTTTCAATTGAATTGAGCATCCCATATGAACCTGCAACACCGGGTACACCACAGGAGATTCGAATCTATATTGAAGATATGAATCATAGTATGACAGAACCGGCTGAAAGTTTCGCCATTACCCAGGATACCAAAAAAATGATTGAATTAGAAATTCCTTTTGGTAAAAAAGCAGGGTATAAAGTGATTCGTGATAACCAAGTAATTATTGATGAAAATAGGAAATACTCTGATGATGAGGAACAATAAGCTGAGCAGCATGAATAAATCTTGATTATAAAATCATTAATATGGAACAAGTAAGGAACAGGCAAGGAGTGTTGCTATGCCAGAAGGCAAAATTGTCAAAGCATTAAGTGGTTTTTATTATGTTCTTCACAATGAAGAACTAATTCAATGCCGCGGAAGAGGGGTTTTTCGCAAAAATAAGATTACCCCTTTGGTTGGCGATGAAGTCATTTTTCAAGCCGAAAATGATCAAGAAGGATATATCCTTGAGGTAAAGCAAAGGAAAAATGAGTTAATTCGTCCGCCCATTGCAAATGTAGATCAGGCTATTCTTGTTTTTTCAGCGGTTGAACCAGACTTTAGCACAGTTTTATTAGACCGTTTTCTTGTCCTGGTTGAATTTAATCATATTCAACCGCTTATTTGTATTTCGAAAATGGACCTTACCACAGAGGAAGAATTACAAACCATTTCGGAATATGCGGAGCAGTATCGAGAGGCCGGCTATGAAGTCATCCTTACATCATCGGAAACAGAATCGGGGATTGAACGGCTAAACCCGCATGTTGAGAATAAAATATCTGTTTTTGCTGGGCAATCGGGTGTAGGAAAATCATCCTTATTAAATGTCCTGCGGCCAGATCTCGAATTAAAAACCAATGATATATCAACACATCTTGGTAGGGGGAAACATACAACAAGGCATGTTGAGTTAATTAAAATCGGCAATGGGCTGATTGCTGATACTCCTGGTTTCAGTTCATTGGACTTCACCAATATAGAGGCTGAGGATTTGACTTTTTGTTTTCCTGAAATAGCAAAGGCGAGTGAAAATTGTAAATTTCGCGGTTGCCTTCATGTAAGTGAGCCAAAGTGCGGGGTGAAAGCCGGGGTAGATTTAGGAGAAATTCCAACCTATCGTTATGAACATTATTTGGATTTTCTAAAGGAAATTAAAGAGAGAAAGCCGAGGTACTAACCATGGTAAAAATTGCACCTTCAATCCTTTCAGCGGATTTTTCTAAATTGGGAACAGAAATTTTGGCGGTAGAAAAAGCTGGAGCGGATTATATTCATGTTGATGTCATGGACGGACATTTCGTGCCAAATATCACAATTGGTCCTTTAATCGTTGAAGCAATTCGTCCCGTTACAAAACTGCCGCTTGATGTCCATTTAATGATTGAAAATCCCGACCAATATATCGAAACATTTGTAAAGGCGGGAGCAGATATTATCACCGTGCATGTAGAGGCATGCCGTCATCTCCATCGTACCATCCATCATATCAAATCTTTAGGGATTAAAGCTGGGGTTGTTTTAAATCCAGCGACTCCTGTGGAGACGATACAGCATATTATTGCTGATGTTGATATGGTATTATTAATGTCCGTTAACCCTGGTTTTGGGGGGCAAAAATTTATTCCTGAAGTTCTGCCTAAAATAAAAAAGGTAAAAGAACTAGCGGAGCAAAAGGGCCAGGAGCTTGAAATTGAAATTGATGGCGGAGTAAACCCTGAAACCGCTAAACTTTGCATTGAAGCAGGAGCAAATGTCCTTGTTGCAGGGTCAGCAGTCTATAATGAAGACGACTATGCAAGAGCAATATCAAGAATTAGAGGTTAGTAAGGAGAGAAGCCGGCGAAAGCTGGCTTTTTGCTTCCGGAAAGAAGGTTGTTTGTATGATTATCAATATCTTAGCAGGAGGCCCTGAAGAGGACCTTCCCGAATTAGCCCTTTTTTCAGAATCAGATGTGGTATGGGTTGGAGTGGATCGTGGAGTTTATCAACTTTTAAAACGAAATATTACTCCGGAAATTGCTTTTGGCGACTTTGATTCGGTTACACCTGAAGAACTGGTTTTTATTGAAAGTAAAGTAAATCATCTAAATCGGTTTAAACCGGAAAAAAATGAAACAGATATGGAACTGGCGTTGGACTGGGCTATAAAACAAAACCCAGTTAAAATCCGACTATTTGGGGCAACCGGGGGCAGGCTTGATCATTTATTTGCCAATGTCCAATTATTACTCCACTCATTATTACAGAAGTATCAGACGTCTGTTTACATAATTGATCGACTCAATGAGGTTTGGGTGAAGGGACCGGGAAGCTTTAAAATTGAAAAAAGATCCGATAAAAAATACATTTCGTTTATTCCTGCTACTCCAAACGTTGAAAACCTTACCCTTGAAGGCTTTAAATATCCATTAAAAAATCGTCATATTTCCCTCGGGTCCACACTATGTATTAGTAATGAACTTAATAGTGAATATGGTACTTTTTCATTTACTGAAGGCATATTAATAGTCATAAGAAGTCATGATTAAGATGGTACTGATTTCATTCGATTGAATAATATGGTAAGGGCTTTTGAAAAAAGAGATGTGGATGACGTTGAGGAGGGACAATATGAAATTCTATACCATTAAACTGCCGAAATTTTTAGGTGGACTTGTCCGAGCCATGATAGGGGCTTTTAACAAAAAAGAATAGAGATATTTATAATTTTCCAGCGCCCGTTTACGGGTGCTTTTTGTTTGGTGGAAGAATTTTATAAAAAAAGAAAGGGCATCCTATATGGATGCCCAATCAATACATTTGTCTAGCTACAGCGTCTAGGCGCTGTAGCTTTTCTTTATTAAACGCGTTCTACTTTACCAGATCTTAACGCTCTTGCAGAAACCCAAACACGCTTAGGCTTTCCGTCAACAAGGATACGTACTTTTTGTAGGTTAGCACCCCATGTACGCTTGTTAGCGTTCATAGCGTGAGAACGTGCGTTACCAGTCGTGGTTTTCTTTCCAGTTACAACACATTTACGTGGCATAATGATTTCCCTCCTTAACACCAAAAGCTTTATACAGCATTTACATTTTCAGATGCTTCCATCTGGATATAGAAAAATGGACGTGCCATATTTTCTAGCCTAAAGATACCTTAATAATTTATCATACAACCTGTACGATTGCAATACTTGTTAGGAAAGGTTTCAAGAAAAATTCCTTGACATCCATTGTTATTAAAAGCTCATAATATGAGGAATGACTTTAATTATTCTAGCGACTATAGTAAAATGACTGTAGTCAAGGAGCAATTTCCAAAAGGGGGAACGATTCATGTCCATTGAATTAAAAACAAAGTTCGGACAAATTGATATTTCAAATGAAGTAATCGCTACCATCGCTGGAGGAGCAGCAATCGATTGTTATGGAATCGTCGGTATGGCTTCAAAAAATCAAATTAAAGACGGTCTTACGGAAATATTAAGAAAAGAGAATTTTACACGTGGAGTTATTGTTCGCCAAGATAATGAGGAAGTACATATTGATATGTATATAATTGTCAGCTATGGAACGAAAATTTCCGAGGTTGCCCACAACGTGCAATCAAAGGTTAAATACACCCTCGATAAAACTGTTGGACTTGCCGTTGACTCGGTAAATATTTACGTTCAGGGAGTTCGAGTGACGAACCCATAAGTTCGTGTACGAACCTCTGTAAGGAGGAAGGTTTGTGTCAATAACAGCTTTAGATGGAAAACGTTTTGCAGAAATGGTGATACAAGGAGCAAATCATCTGTCTGCAAATGCAAAAATGGTTGATGCGTTAAACGTTTTTCCCGTGCCCGATGGTGATACCGGTACAAATATGAACTTATCCATGACCTCAGGGGCAAAGGAAGTTAGAAATAATGTTCAGGAACATATTGGAAAGGTAGGCGTGGCCCTCTCAAAGGGATTACTAATGGGGGCCCGCGGGAACTCGGGAGTTATTCTTTCTCAATTATTCCGCGGTTTCGCCAAGGCGGTTGAAACTAAACCCTACATTTCGGGCAAGGATTTTGCGCATGCATTAGAATCCGGGGTTGAAACAGCTTATAAAGCAGTTATGAAACCAGTTGAGGGGACAATTCTAACAGTTGCAAAGGATTCCGCAAAAAAGGGAGTTCAAGCCGCTCAAAAAACTGATGATGTAATCACAATCATGGAAGAGGTTTTAAAGGAGGCGAAAGCTTCTTTAAAACGGACACCGGACTTACTTCCTGTTTTGAAGGAAGTCGGAGTCGTTGATAGTGGTGGTCAAGGGTTAGTATTTGTCTATGAAGGATTCTTAGCAGAATTAAAAGGCGAAAAGCTTCCGGATTCACCTGCTTCTCTTCCTTCTATGGATGAGATGGTTAGTGCCGAACATCATAAGAGTGTACAAAGTCATATGAATACAGAAGATATCGTATTTGGCTACTGTACCGAATTCATGGTGAAATTTGAAAGTGATAAGGCAGTGAAACACCCTTTTAAAGAAGAAGTGTTTCGGACGGATCTTAGCAAATTAGGAGATTCATTACTCGTCATTGCGGACGAAGAACTAGTTAAAGTGCATATCCACTCGGAAAAGCCGGGAGAAGTTTTAACTTACGGGCAGCGTTATGGCAGCCTTATCAATATGAAAATAGAAAACATGCGCCAGCAGCATTCCAATATTGTAGGTGAAACTCATACCCCGCTGGTTTCTGATAAGCAAAACATCCAAAAAGAAAAATCAGAATTTGGAATTGTTACTGTTTCAATGGGTTCCGGTATTGCAGAATTATTCAAGAGTATCGGAGCAAATGCAGTAATTGAGGGCGGCCAGACAATGAACCCGAGTACCGAGGATATTGTGAAAGCTGTTAAGGAAGTCAACGCAAAAAAGGTCTATATTTTACCAAATAATAAAAATATTATTATGGCTGCACAGCAGGCTGCAGATGTTACAGAAGAAGACATCTATGTGATTCCGTCTAAAACGGTCCCTCAAGGATTAGCAGCATTATTAGCTTTTAATCCTTCCACAGATGCAGAGACGAATAATACAGCTATGCAGGATGCTATGCAGCATGTGAAAACGGGGCAAATTACCTTTGCCGTCCGTGATACGCAAATTGATGGTTTAGAAATTGAAAAAGATGATTTCATGGGAATTGCCGAAGGAAAAATTATCGTAAAAAACAAGGGGAAAATTAAAGCGGCAGAAGAACTACTTGTTAAAATGCTCGATGATGATTCAGAAATCCTGACGATTTTTTACGGTGAAGATGTAACCGAAGCGGAAGTAAAAATGCTTGCAGAATATGTGGAAGGACAGTATCCAGACGTGGAAATTGAGATTCACAACGGTGCTCAGCCATTATATTCTTTTATCTTTTCAATTGAATAAGGAACAGATACAATAGAAGGGGGAGACCCCTTCTTTTTATGTGCAAAGAAGGGAATCGTCCCTCTAAAAATTTTTGTAAAATAATTTTGACCTATAGATAGATAAAACATAAGGGAGAGAACTCATTTGAAATATAGAAGTGTGTTTGACATTATTGGACCTGTTATGATAGGGCCATCAAGTTCACATACGGCAGGAGCGGCACGAATCGGCAGGGTGGCAAGAAGTTTGTTTGGAAGAGAGCCAAAATGGGCGAACATTTCTTTATATGGCTCTTTTGCTAAAACCTATAAAGGTCATGGGACAGATGTTGCTATTGTTGGTGGATTATTAGATTTTGATACGGATGATGTCCGGATTATTCATGCGATTGATATTGCAAATGAAAAAGGAATGAAGCTTCGCTTTATTGAGGAAGATGCGGTAACCGATCATCCAAACACTGCACGAATCATTCTGGGGGATCATAATGGGGAACTTGAACTTGTTGGTATCTCTATTGGCGGGGGTAAAATTGAAATAACCGAGTTAAATGGTTTCGAACTAAAGCTATCAGGCAATCATCCAGCTATTTTAGTAGTTCATAATGACAAATTCGGAACGATTGCAAGCGTTGCCAATACACTTGCCAAATATCAAATCAATATCGGACATATGGAGGTTTCTCGAAAAGAGGTTGGGAAATTGGCCCTTATGACGATTGAAGTAGACCAAAATATTGATGATAAACTAATTAACGAATTAGAACAGCTTCCAAATATACTGAAAGCAACTAAAATTGTAGATTAAACAAAATGCTTCAGCCCCTATGCGCTGGAGATAGACAACAAATAAAGGCGGAAATGGATCCACCAATGAGGAGGAAGGCTTGTGTTTCGAAATGTAGCCGAACTTGTAGAGCTTGCAAATAGTCAAAATAAAAAAATTTCAGAAATTATGATTGAACAGGAAGTCACTGTTACCGGGCGTTCCAGAGAAGAGGTTATTGCTTTTATGGATCGTAATTTGCGGGTCATGGAGGAAGCGGTTGAACGTGGAATTAAAGGAGTAAAATCCCACTCAGGGTTAACAGGAGGGGATGCCGTTCTTCTCCAAGCGTATATTCAAAAAGGAAATTTCTTAACAGGGGAAACAGTGCTTGATGCGGTTAGCAAAGCAGTTGCCACAAATGAAGTAAACGCTGCAATGGGGACGATTTGTGCGACGCCTACTGCCGGGTCAGCTGGTGTGGTTCCAGGAACCTTATTCGCTTTGAAAAATAAATTGAACCCAACGCGTGAACAAATGGTAGCGTTTCTATTTACTGCCGGTGCATTTGGTTTTGTTGTAGCAAATAACGCTTCAATTTCGGGTGCCGCTGGGGGATGTCAAGCGGAGGTAGGTTCAGCAGCAGGAATGGCTTCGGCAGCTATTGTCGAAATGGCCGGAGGAACGCCTGATCAATGTGCACAGGCAATGGCCATTACCTTGAAAAATATGCTTGGCCTTGTCTGCGACCCTGTAGCTGGATTAGTTGAGGTACCCTGTGTAAAAAGAAATGCAATGGGTGCTGCGAATGCCATGGTTGCGGCCGATATGGCTTTAGCAGGGGTTACCAGCCGAATCCCTTGTGACGAAGTCATCGACGCAATGTATAAAATCGGTCAGAATATGCCGACTGCATTAAAAGAAACTGCACAGGGAGGTTTGGCGGCAACACCGACAGGTCGCAAACTAGAAGCGAAGATTTTCGGTATTCCGCTAGAAGAACAGTGAATCCGGAATTAAACCAATCGGTAACTGTTTTAAAAGGAATTGGTGGGGAAACGGCTGAAACCTTGGCAGAAATGAAAATCAACACGATTCATGATTTGTTGGAGTATTTTCCTTATCGTTACCAAGACTATCGACTCCGTGACTTAACGGAGGTTCAGCATGACGAAAAAATTACGGTAGAAGGGAAGGTTCATAGTGAGCCTTCTCTTGCCTATTATGGGAGAAAGAAATCGAAGATTACCATTCGGCTTTTTGTGGACCGATACCTGATCAAGGTGGTTTTTTTTAACCAGCCCTATTTAAAAAATAAATTCGTAATCAATGAAACCATTACCGTCACAGGAAAATGGGATGCACACCGGCAAACGATTACGGCTAATGAAATGCAGGTCGGCCCGAATGCGAAAGGACATGATTTTGAACCTGTCTACGCTTTACGAGGAAAAATGACGACAAAAGGTATGCGGAAGTTTATTAGCCTTGCCTATCAGCAATATGGAAATAAGATTGAAGAAAATCTACCGCTACCACTTTTAAATAAATATCGGCTGCTTGGCCGCCGTGATGCACTTTGGGCCATGCATTTTCCTAATACCTCAGATGATGTAAAGCAGGCAAGACGTCGTTTTGTTTATGAAGAATTTCTTTTGTTCCAACTTAAAATGCAAGCCTTAAGAAAATTTGAAAGAGAACAATCACCAGGAATATCCCAAAATTATTCGCAGCCAAAATTAAAATCTTTTATTGATGCACTTCCTTTTCCGTTAACCAATGCTCAAAAACGGGTCGTGAATGAAATTTTAGCTGACTTGAAGTCAGGCCTCCGTATGAACCGTTTGTTACAAGGGGATGTCGGTTCAGGAAAAACAGTCGTTGCTGCCATTGGATTATATGCAAGTGTAACGGCAGGCTTTCAAGGAGCGTTAATGGTACCAACCGAAATATTAGCAGAACAGCATGCTGAATCACTTAATAGTTTATTAGACCCTTTTGCGATTCGCTGTGAGCTGTTAACTAGTTCCGTAAAAGGAAAACGGAGACGTGAAGTTCTACAGGACTTAGCTGAAGGAAAAGTGAATATTCTGATTGGTACCCATGCGCTCATTCAAGAGGAGGTAACCTTTAAAAATCTTGGTTTTGTGATTACGGATGAGCAGCACCGTTTTGGGGTCGAACAGCGAAGGATATTAAGGGAAAAAGGGGAAAATCCCGACGTTTTGTTTATGACTGCAACTCCGATTCCCCGTACATTGGCGATAACTGTCTTTGGTGAGATGGATGTATCCATCATTGATGAAATGCCGGCAGGAAGAAAAAAGATTGAAACATATTGGGCAAAACCCGAGATGCTAGACCGAGTCCTCGGATTTGTGGAAAAAGAACTGGGCAAAGGCCATCAAGCCTATGTTATTTGTCCGTTAATCGAAGAATCAGACAAGCTTGATGTTCAAAATGCTATCGATGTTCATACAACCCTTACCCATTTCTTTCAAAACCGTTATAAGGTTGGCCTTATGCATGGCCGTCTAAGCTCGGATGACAAGGATACCGTTATGAAGGCTTTCAGTGCAAATGATGTTCAGATACTTGTTTCTACAACCGTTGTTGAAGTGGGCGTAAATGTTCCCAATGCGACGATGATGGTGATTTACGATGCTGAAAGGTTTGGTCTGTCACAGCTACATCAACTCAGAGGGCGGGTAGGAAGAGGCAGCGATCAATCCTATTGTGTCTTGCTGGCGGCCCCAAAATCCGAAGTTGGTCAGGAAAGAATGAAAATAATGACTGAAACAAACGATGGCTTTGTTCTTAGCGAAAAAGATTTAGAGCTGCGTGGACCAGGGGATTTCTTTGGAAAAAAACAAAGCGGGATTCCAGAATTTAGAGTAGCAGATATGGTCCATGACTATCGGGCGCTAGAAACCGCCAGAAATGATGCAGCATTGATGATTCAATCAAAAGCGTTTTGGTCATCACCGGAATATAAATTTTTACGGAATGAGCTTGAGGGGTCAGGTGTTTTAGAAGGAGAAAAACTAGACTAATTCTCATGAATTTAATGAATAATAACTAGGAAGCAGATGGCAAGTGTGAAAGTATTTCTTGCAATCTGCTTTTTCTACTTTTATACTACTATTAGTACCTAGTCATAAGAGCTCGGACGGTGTAAAATCATGAGAAGAAATAAAAAAGAACGGCAGCAATTGCTAACCTCTACCATAAAAGAAAATCCATTTACGACGGATGAAGAGCTTGCGGAAAAATTTCAAGTCAGTGTTCAAACCATCCGTCTGGATCGATTAGAGTTATCGATACCGGAACTTAGGGAACGAATTAAAAATGTAGCTGAAAAGCGATTTTCCAATGAGGTCCGTTCATTGCCGCTTGATGAAATCATTGGTGAAATTATTGATATAGATTTAGATCATAGTGCGATATCCATTTTGGATATTAAAGAAGAGCATGTTTTTAAACGAAATAAGATAGCCCGCGGCCATCATTTATTTGCGCAGGCAAATTCTTTGGCCGTTGCTGTCATCAATGATGAACTAGCCTTAACAGCGAAAGCAAATATTCAATTTAAACGATCTGTAAAGCAAAAAGAACGGGTAATTGCAAAGGCTAAGGTGTTAAAAATTGATGACGAACTGGGGAGAACCTTTGTTGAAGTCAATAGTTTTGTAAATAATGAGCTTGTTTTTATCGGAGAATTTGAAATGTACCGTTCGAAAAATCATTAAGGGATGAGACAAAATGAAACTTGCAATTGATGCAATGGGCGGCGACCATGCCCCTAAAGAAATAGTCCTTGGTGCAATAAAGGCTGTTCAAGAATTTTCTGATATACATATTACCCTTGTTGGGAATGAAAGTAAAATTAAGGAATATTTAACAGGGCATGAGAGAATTTCAATCCTTCATACAACTGAGGTAATCCTTGGAACGGATGAACCGGTACGGGCAGTCCGCCGTAAGAAAGATGCCTCAATGGTTTTAGCTGCAAAGCAGGTTGCAGAAGGCAATGCCGATGCATGTATCTCCGCCGGTAATACGGGTGCATTGATGGCGGCAGGACTGTTTGTGGTAGGCAGGATTGACGGCATTGACCGCCCGGCGCTCTCCCCCACCTTACCAACTATCGGAGGAGAAGGTTTTCTACTATTAGATGTTGGAGCGAATGCGGATGCGAAGCCGGAACATTTAGTGCAATATGCCATCATGGGATCTATTTATAGTGAAAAAGTAAGAGGAATTGCAAAACCACGAGTTGGATTGTTAAATATTGGTGCAGAGGAAAAAAAGGGTAACGAATTAACGAAAGCATCCTTTGAACTATTAAAAAGAACCAACATCCATTTTATTGGCAATGTGGAAGCTCGGGATTTGCTTGAAGGCGCAGCCGATGTGGTCGTTACCGATGGCTTTACAGGAAACATGGTATTAAAAACAATTGAAGGTACGGCTCTTTCCATGATGAAAATGTTAAAGACAGCTTTAATGAGCAGTTTAACAAGCAAACTGGCGGCTGCTGTTCTAAAACCAAATTTGTATTCGTTGAAAAGCAAGCTGGATTACTCCGAATATGGCGGAGCTGCACTTTTTGGTTTAAAAGCACCAGTGATTAAAGCACATGGTTCCTCGAATGCACAGGCCGTCTTTAGTGCCATTCGCCAAACAAGAGAAATGGCAGGAAATGATGTCGTTGGTTTAATAAAAAATGCTGTTGAAGAAACAAATGTTTCGAAAATTGAGCAGTAAGAAGGAGTGCGAAAATGGGTAAAATTGCATTTGTTTTTCCGGGGCAGGGTTCCCAAACAGTTGGTATGGGAAAAGAAGCTGCTGAACAGAATTCTAAAATGATGAGCTATTTTACAAAAGCAGATGAAACACTTAATAGTTCTTTAAGTAAAATTATCTTTGAAGGCCCACAAGAGGAGCTGACGTTAACCGTGAATGCGCAGCCTGCCTTGTTAACAACAAGTATTGCATTGTTATCCTTATTTGAAAAATCAGGGATTCAAGCAGATTTTCTTGCCGGCCACAGCCTAGGTGAGTACACGGCTTTAGTCGCAGCCGGTGCCTTAACCTTTGAGGAAGGTGTATATGCCGTCAGAAAAAGAGGCGAGTTCATGGAAGTAGCCGTTCCGAATGGAGAAGGCACAATGGCGGCAGTATTAGGTCTTGACCGTGTAAAGCTTGCAGCTGCATGTAACGAAGTGAGTGAATTAGGCTATCCGGTTTCTTTGGCTAATTTAAATTGTCCCGGGCAAATTGTTATTTCCGGTTCGCGAAAAGGAGTAGAGCTTGCAGGTGAAAAGGCGAAGGAAGCAGGGGCTAAGCGCGTAATTCCACTTGAAGTTAGCGGACCTTTCCATTCTTCACTAATGAAACCGGCCGCTGCTGAATTAAAGGGTGTTTTAGATGGATTGAATATGCAGGATGGGAAAATTCCTGTCATCGCCAATGTTTCAGCGGAACCAATGGAGAAGGCTGAGGAAATCAAAGAAAAGCTAATTGAACAGCTCTTTTCACCTGTGTTATGGGAAGATTCCGTTCAGAAGATGATTGAACTTGGTGTAGATACCTTTATCGAAGTTGGACCTGGGAAGGTTTTATCAGGATTAATTAAGAAAATAGATCGTTCCGTGAAAACTTACTCTATATCTGACGCGTCAAGCTGCAAGGATGTAATTGAAGCATTAAAGGAGGGGCAATTATGAATTTAGCAGGAAAAGCAGTACTTGTAACAGGGGCATCAAGAGGAATCGGTCGTGAAATTGCTCTTGAGTTAGCACGGCAGGGAGCAAATGTGGCTGTGAATTTTGCCGGTAGTGAGGCAAAAGCTAATGAAGTAGTGGATGAAATTAAAGCGTTGGGAAGAGATGCTTTTACAGTAAAGTGTGATGTTTCCAATTCTGAAGAAGTAGCATCAATGGTTAAAGAGACAGTTGACCGCTTCGGAAAACTGGATATTCTCGTTAATAATGCAGGGATTACAAAGGATAACTTATTGATGAGAATGAAAGAAGAAGAGTGGGACGATGTCATTAGTATTAATTTAAAAGGGGTTTTTCTTTGTACGAAGGCTGTAACAAGACAAATGATGAAGCAGCGCTTTGGAAGAATTATTAATATTGCTTCCATTGTTGGTGTCAGCGGTAATCCAGGTCAGGCTAACTATGTTGCGGCAAAAGCGGGTGTGATTGGATTAACGAAAACAACCGCGAAAGAACTTGCTGCCCGAAATATTACGGTTAACGCGATTGCACCGGGATTTATTACAACCGATATGACAGACAAATTAACAGAGGATATCAAAACGGAAATGCTCAAACAGATTCCATTAGCCCGTTTTGGAGAACCTAAAGATATCGCAAAAGTAACGGCATTCCTTGCTTCTGATGACAGTTCCTACATGACAGGACAGACCCTTCACATCGACGGCGGCATGGTGATGTAATTTTTTATAATTAAACATTTATTATTTTAATCAAATACTCTATAATAGCTTGAGGGGAGGTGAACAAGCATGGCAGAGGTATTAGAACGTGTAACAAAGATCATCGTGGACCGTTTAGGTGTAGACGAGTCTCAAGTTACGCTTGAAGCTTCTTTTAAGGACGATCTTGGCGCTGATTCCCTTGACGTAGTTGAACTAGTAATGGAATTGGAAGATGAGTTTGATATGGAAATTTCTGACGATGATGCTGAAAAAATCGGCACAGTTGGTGATGCTGTTACTTACATAAATAGCAAAAAATAATCGTTGGATTTCTAAAAAGTTGGCTCCGTTTACAAACGGGGCTTTTCTTCAACTTGGCAGTTCAAACGTACTGCCAAGTTTCTTTGCGTTTTTAACAGAACTTTTTTAAACTATTACTAGTGAATGTATGTGAATATTAATTGCAAGGTGGAGACTTTCATGCGCAAAAATGGCAAAGAAAAAGAATCAAGCAGTCGCGCAAAAGAAAATCAATTCAAAGATTTTCAACAGAATATTGGAATTCATTTTGATAATGAGAAATTATTAAAACAAGCTTTTACCCATTCATCCTATGTGAATGAGCATCGCAGGAAGCCTTATGAAGATAACGAAAGGCTTGAATTTTTAGGAGATGCCGTACTTGAACTTACTGTTTCACAATTCCTTTATAAAAAGTATCCAATGATGAGTGAAGGAGAACTAACAAAACTCCGGGCCGCTATTGTCTGTGAGCCGTCACTTGTTTCTTTTGCAAATGAACTTTCCTTTGGAAAATATATTTTATTAGGAAAAGGAGAAGAAATGACAGGAGGCAGAGAGCGTCCTGCATTACTTGCAGATGTATTTGAAGCCTTCATTGGGGCGCTTTATTTAGAAAAAGGAATTGGTACAGTGATTGAATTTCTTGAAAAAGTGGTTTTTCCTAAGGTTAATGCGGGTGCTTTTTCTCATGTGATGGATTTTAAAAGCCAGCTTCAGGAACTTATTCAACGCGATGGGACAGGCGTGATTGAATATCGAGTTCTCCAGGAAATCGGACCTGCCCATAATAAAGAATTTATTTCGAGGGTCTCATTAAATGGTGAAGAATTAGGGACTGGTACTGGTAAATCCAAAAAAGAAGCAGAACAGCATGCAGCCCAAATGGCGCTTGGAATTTTAAAAGGAAAAACAACCATGTAATACATCTTAACGCGCTTTAAGGGAGGATTTTCAAATGTTTTTAAGGCGGTTGGACATCATTGGATTTAAATCATTCGCTGACCGTATCGGAGTGGATTTTGTCCCTGGCGTAACGGCTGTGGTTGGGCCAAATGGCAGTGGAAAAAGTAATATTACGGATGCAATCCGCTGGGTATTGGGAGAACAATCAGCAAAATCATTAAGAGGGGCAAAAATGGAAGACATTATTTTTGCAGGGAGTGATTCGAGAAAACCGCTTAATATTGCTGAAGTAACCCTAACCTTAGATAATCAGGACCAGGGGTTATCGATTGATTATAATGAGGTAAGTGTAACAAGAAGAGTATCCCGTTCTGGTGACAGTGACTATTTTATTAATAAACAGCCGTGCAGACTAAAGGATATTGTGGATCTTTTTATGGATTCCGGATTAGGAAGGGAAGCCTTTTCCATTATCAGTCAAGGAAAGGTTGAGGAAATCTTAAATAGTAAACCGGAAGATCGAAGGACAATTTTTGAAGAAGCTGCGGGAGTATTAAAATATAAAAATCGTAAGAAAAAAGCTGAGGGAAAGCTGTCGGAAGCACAAGAGAATTTAAATCGTGTGACGGATATTCTTTACGAGCTTGAAAGCCAGGTGGAACCGCTTAAAATTCAAGCATCAATGGCAAAAGACTTTTTAGAGAAAAAAGAAGAGCTTGAAAAAATTGAAGTAGCACTAACAGTTTATGAGATTGAAGAACTCCATCAAAAGTGGGAAAAGCTAACTCATCTGCTAGAAGAGCATCAACAAGAAGAATTAAAGCTCTCGACCCAGCTTCAAAAGAAAGAGGCTCAAATTGCTGAAACAAGGGATCACGTAACAGCCATAGATGAGTCGGTTTCCGATTTACAAAATGTTCTCCTTTATGCAAGCGAAGAACTTGAAAAATTGGAGGGCAGGAAGCAAGTTTTAAAGGAACGAAAGAAAAATGCTGCCCAGAATAAAGACCAATTAATCAAAAATATATCTGAACTAGCAGAGAAGGTGAACCTGCTTAAAAAGAATCGTGATAGGCAAGCAGAGTCGGTTCGACTTTTAAGTGAGCAGGCACAATCACTTAAAGCTCAGTTAAAGGAAAAGCAAGAGAAGCTCCAATTATTCGCGGAAAACATGGATGAAAAAATTGAATCATTAAAAAGTGAATATATTGAATTGCTGAATGCTCAGGCAGGAGCTAAAAATGAAATAAGGATGATTGTCCAGCAGCTTGAGCAGCAAGAGAAGAAGAACTTACGGCTCGACGAGGAAAATAGCAGATTTATTGAGGAACGCCAAATTGCTGCAGAGAAAAAATTATCGATTCAAAACAGATTAGCAGCAATCCAGCAAAAGCTGGGCGATCATGTTGTATTATTTCGTGAGCAGCAAAAGAAGCTGGAGTCGGCTAAAAACAATTACCAAAAGCAAGAAAAAACCTTGTATCAAGCTTATCAAATACTGCAACAGGCTAAATCAAGAAAAGAAATGCTTGAAGAAATGGAAGAGGACTTTTCGGGCTTTTTCCAAGGCGTTAAAGAGGTTTTAAAGGCACGCGGGAAAAAGTTATCCGGAATTGAAGGTGCAGTTGCAGAACTAGTAACGGTGCCAAAACAATATGAGACCGCCCTTGAAACAGCCCTTGGGGGTGCATTGCAGCATATCGTTGTTGATACAGAGGTAAATGCACGAATGGCCATTCAATTTTTAAAGCAAAATTCGTTTGGGCGTGCAACCTTTTTACCGCTTAGTGTCATAAAAGGACGGCCATTGTCATCTTCCCAACTGTCTTCCATCAGAAATCATCCTTCCTTCATTGGAACTGCAGTAAGTCTAGTCCAGTTCGACCAAAAATACGCAGAAGTAATGAATAATCTTCTTGGCAATGTGGTGATTACAAAAGACTTAAAGGGTGCCAATGAATTGGCAAAAATCCTTCAATATCGATCCCGCCTCGTAACCATTGACGGTGATATTGTAAACCCTGGCGGTTCCATGACAGGCGGTGCCCTGAAGCAAAAAAATTCCTCGCTGTTAACACGAAAAGGTGAGCTAGAAGATTTGAAAACAAAGCTTACGGTAATGGAGGAAAAAACCTCTGGATTAGAGAAAACAGTGAAAGCGCTAAAAGAAGAGGTTCAAACAAATGAAGGTCTTCTTGAAGAAATTCGCAAAACCGGAGAGGAATTAAGGGTAAACGAGCAATCACTAAAAGGGGATTTACATGGTGCTGAGCTTGAGGAAAAGAATATAAATGAGCGTTTAAGCATCTATGATTTAGAAAAAGGTCAATTTTTCGAAGAACGAGATCGTTTAACAGAGAGAAAAAGTGAATTATCTCATGATCTTGAAACCTATCAAGAGAAGATTGCTGGCCTTGATGAGCTTATAGCGAAGTTAACCGAGCAAAAGACCCATGATTTATCTTCAAAAGAAACCTTAACAAATGAAATGAATGAATTAAAGGTAGAATTTGCTTCTAAAAATGAACAGTTGACGAATGCAAAAGAACGTTTTGCGATTACAAAGGATGATTTAACTGAAAGCGAAGAAAAATTAGCGGTTTTATCGGACGACTTGCAGCTGCTCTCATCAGAAATGACTAATAGCTCTTCCGGGGAGGAACAATTGGAAGAACAAGTAGTCAGGAAGCAACAGGATAAACAAGAAACGATTGAGCTTATTTCATCAAGAAGAAAAGAACGTTTGGAGCTGCAAACAGTTCTAGAGGATTTAGAGCTCGAAGCAAAGGAGCTAAAGCGTCTTCACCGTGGAATGACCGAAGTGTTAAAGGATGAAGAAGTCAAAATTAATCGTTTGGATGTAGAACTTGAAAACCGTCTAAGCCACCTCAGAGAAGAATATTTATTATCTTTTGAAGGAGCGAAAGAACAGTTCCCGTTAATGGTTCCAATTGAGGAAGCCCGAAAAAGGGTTAAGTTGATTAAATTGGCAATCGAAGAGCTTGGCAATGTAAATCTCGGGGCAATTGAAGAATATGAACGGGTCTCAGAGAGATATGAATTTTTAAATGAACAAAAAAACGATCTCCAAGAAGCAAAAGAAATGCTTTACCAAGTGATTGAAGAAATGGATATGGAAATGAAAAAACGGTTTGAACAGACGTTTGAAGGAATCCGAAACCATTTTGAACCGGTATTTCGCGCTTTATTTGGAGGCGGCCGCGCCGATTTAAGACTTACTGAACCGGAGGATTTATTAAATACGGGTGTAGAAATTGTTGCGCAGCCCCCGGGGAAGAAGCTGCAGAACCTGGGACTTCTATCCGGAGGAGAAAGAGCGTTAACTGCTATAGCCTTGCTATTCTCAATTTTAAAGGTTAGGCCGGTGCCATTTTGTATTCTTGATGAGGTCGAGGCTGCCCTTGATGAGGCAAATGTTCACCGCTTTAGTCAATATTTAAAACGATACAGCTTAGAAACCCAGTTTATTGTCATTACTCATCGAAAAGGGACGATGGAAGAGGCAGATGTTCTTTATGGGGTAACAATGCAGGAATCTGGTGTTTCAAAGCTTGTGTCGGTTCGGTTAGAGGAAACAAAGGAGCTTGTTGAATCTTAAGAGAGGGAAGTGAAATCATGAGCTTTTTTAAAAAATTAAAAGAAAAAATTACGAAACAAGCGGATTCTGTTACGGAAAAGTTTAAGGAAGGTCTTACAAAAACACGGGATAATTTTTCTGGCAAGGTAAATGATCTTGTTGCCAGATACCGTAAAGTTGATGAGGACTTTTTTGAAGAATTAGAAGAAATCCTCATTCAGGCGGATGTGGGCTTTGAAACAGTAATGGAATTAATTGATGAACTGAAAATGGAAGTAAAACGCCGCAATATTCAGGACCCGAAGGAAGTTCAAAGTGTAATTTCCGAAAAGTTGGTGGATATATATAATGCGGGTGAAGAGCTATCTTCGGAGTTAAATATTCAACCAGAGGGACTTACCGTTATTTTATTTGTAGGTGTCAACGGGGTTGGAAAAACAACAACGATTGGAAAGTTGGGACATAAGTTTAAGAGTGAAGGAAAAAAGGTCCTGATGGCTGCCGGGGATACTTTCCGTGCTGGTGCAATCGAACAGCTTGAGGTATGGGGCTCGAGAGTAGGTGTTGAAGTAATCAAGCAAGCGGAGGGTTCTGACCCGGCAGCGGTTATGTATGATGCAATTCAAGCAGCCAAAGCCCGTAAAGCGGATATTCTATTATGTGATACAGCGGGACGATTGCAAAATAAAGTAAATTTAATGAAGGAACTCGAGAAGGTCAAACGGGTAATCGAACGGGAAATCCCCGGCGCACCACATGAAGTTCTCCTTGTCCTTGATGCAACTACAGGTCAAAATGCGCTTATCCAGGCGAAAACCTTTAAAGAAGTAACGAATGTAAGCGGGATCGTATTATCAAAATTGGACGGAACAGCAAAGGGCGGAATTGTCCTTGCTATCCGCAACGAATTAAAAATCCCAGTAAAATTCGTTGGCCTAGGTGAAAAAATGGATGACCTGCAAGAATTTAATGCAGAACAATATGTATACGGATTATTTGCCGACCAAGTAGAAAAGACAGAAGAATGATTTCACAGAAAAGCAGTATTTAAAAAAATACTGCTTTTCTGTATTAAAATAGTCTATTCTGAAACAACTGTTGATTGGAGCGGAAATCAACAGATTAATTTAACAAGCCTTAAAAGGAAATCTGCAAAAATATGAATCAAGTAACGTTGGAAAGGCCTTATCTTGACAGGGACAGGTCCACTGTGTAAACTACATTTGTAAAGGCTTTTCACTTAACAACAGGAGGGATGAGCATGCTTGAGAAAACCACACGGATGAATTATCTCTATGATTTTTACTATTCGTTGTTAACTCCAAAGCAGCAAAGCTATATGTCTCTCTATTACTTAGATGATTACTCACTAGGAGAAATTGCCGAAGAGTATAATGTCAGCCGACAGGCCGTTTATGACAATATTAAACGGACGGAAGCAATGCTCGAGGAGTATGAGGAAAAGCTGCTGCTGTTTCAGAAATTTCAAGAGCGCAGCAATCTATTAAAGCATGTAAGAGAATTGCTAAATGCTGAAAACCCTTCAAAGCAGGCGATGCTTGAAGCAGTCGCTGAGCTTGAGAAACTGGATTAGGAGGCGGCATGAATGGCGTTTGAAGGATTAGCCGACCGACTGCAGAGTACCATTCAAAAAATTCGCGGAAAAGGGAAAGTCTCTGAAGCGGATGTTAAAGAAATGATGAGAGAGGTTCGTCTTGCTTTATTAGAGGCAGACGTAAACTTCAAGGTTGTAAAAGAATTTGTCAAAAAAGTCAGTGAACGGGCAGTGGGGCAGGAAGTCTTAAAAAGCTTAACTCCTGGACAGCAAATCATTAAAATTGTCAATGAAGAGTTAACAGAATTAATGGGTGGCGAGCAAAGTAAAATTGCTGTATCCAATCGTCCCCCGACAGTGATTATGATGGTTGGTTTGCAGGGGGCAGGTAAAACAACAACTACTGGAAAGCTATCGCTTTTACTGCGGAAAAAGTACAACCGAAAACCATTGCTGGTTGCCGCCGATATTTATCGTCCAGCCGCGATCAAGCAGCTGCAAACGCTTGGCAAGCAATTAGACATGCCGGTTTTCTCACTTGGTGACCAAGTGAGCCCGGTAGAAATTGCGAAGCAAGCCATTGAAAAGGCAAAGGAAGAGCATCATGATTATGTCTTAATTGATACAGCCGGACGACTTCATATTGATGAAACTTTAATGGACGAGTTAAAGGACATTAAGGAACTTACAAAACCTGATGAAATCTTTCTTGTTGTCGATGCAATGACAGGTCAGGATGCTGTCAATGTTGCTCAAAGCTTTAATGAAACTCTTGGGTTAACTGGCGTAGTGTTAACAAAGCTTGATGGGGACACCCGTGGTGGTGCTGCCCTTTCAATTCGTGCAGTTACCCAAACCCCGATTAAATTCGTCGGTTTAGGTGAAAAAATGGATGCACTTGAACCGTTTCATCCAGAACGGATGGCATCGCGAATTCTAGGCATGGGGGATGTACTGACGCTTATTGAAAAAGCTCAGGCCAATGTTGATGAGGAAAAGGCAAAAGAACTCGAACAAAAAATGAGAACAGCATCCTTCACCCTTGATGATTTTTTGGAACAATTAGGTCAGGTTCGTAATCTCGGACCGCTTGATGAATTATTAAAAATGATGCCGGGAGCTAATAAGATTAAAGGACTGAATAATCTTCAAATCGATGAAAAGCAAATTGCTCATGTTGAGGCAATTATACGCTCGATGACCAAAGAAGAAAAACTTCATCCGGAAATCATGAACTCAGGCCGCAAAAGAAGGATTGCCAAAGGAAGCGGTAGAACAGTACCTGAAGTCAATCGCTTGCTTAAGCAATTTGAAGACATGAAAAAAATGATGAAACAAATGTCAGGGATGCAGCAAAAGGGAAAGAAAAAAGGCGGATTTAAATTTCCGTTTAAGCCTTTCTAAATGCGTAAAGAGAAAAACCTTTACAAGCTAATTTCTTTCTGTTAATATTATTTCTTGTGTGAAACATATTCGGAGGTGCTTATATAAAATGGCAGTTAAAATTCGTTTAAAACGTATGGGAGCTAAAAAAACTCCTTTCTATCGTATCGTAGTAGCAGATTCTCGTTCTCCTCGTGATGGACGTTACATTGAAGTTGTTGGAACTTACAATCCAGTTGCACAGCCAGCTCAAGTTCAAATCAACGAAGAATTAGCTCTTAAATGGTTACAAGACGGTGCTAAACCATCTGATACAGTTCGTAACCTTTTCTCTAACCAAGGCATCATGGAAAAATTCCATAATGCAAAATTAAGCAAATAAGGATTCGCAAATGAAACAATTGATCGAAACAATTGTTAAGCCTTTGGTTGATTTTCCGGAAGACGTTCGCGTCGATGTGAAGGAAGATGAGCAACGAATCACGTATCATCTTTCCGTCAACAAGACGGATATTGGTAAGGTGATTGGAAAGCAAGGGCGCGTTGCAAAGGCCATTAGAACTGTTGTCTATGCAGCAGGATCATCACAACAGAAGAAAATATTTCTAGAAATTGGTGAATAGCTTTTTGCATCTAGATTAAAGGGAGGGATATATATCCTCCCTTTTTTGCTAACTTTTTTAACTCACTTATTAGATGGGTAAAGGGGACCTACTATGCAAATTATTCAATCTGTTGTGGTTAAGCAGGTATTAACGGAAAAGAGCAAGGAAAAACTGTTTGGAAAATTTCAAGCTCAAAAACTGCAGCTTCAAAAGGAACGGGATCAGCTGCTCTTTGAATTAAAACGTTTAGAGAAATCAAAGAATTTTTCACCGGGTGCATTGAAAAAACATTTTGAAAAAGAAATTCAGATGCGTCACGAAAAGGAGAAGCTTCTTGATTTTCAAATTGAACAATTACATATTCTGCCGATCGGCAGTGAACTAAAGGAAAAAGAAGTACAAGCCCTGATCGAGATAAAGGTTGGAGACATATGGGATGAGGAATTCGGACAACCTACGATTATTATCCGAGATGGGATGATTGATGATATACGATAGAGGTGAACAATGGCATGGAAAAATGGTTTAATGTCGGGAAGATTGTCAATACACATGGTATTAGAGGAGAGGTAAGAGTAATATCAAAAACCGATTTCCCTGAAGAACGATACAAAATAGGAAATGTTCTTTACTTATTTTTACCGAAAGCAAAGGACCCAATTGAATTAAAGGTTAAAAGCCACCGCTCCCATAAAAATTTTGATTTGCTGACATTTGAAGGTTTGGAAAATATTAATGAAGTAGAAAAATTTAGGGATGGAATTTTAAAGGTTCCGGAATCCTATCTTGGTCAATTGAAGGAAGATGAATTTTATTTTCATGAAATTATTGGCTGCTTGGTTGCGACTACCAAGGGTGAAGAAATTGGCAAAGTCACTGAAATCCTTACCCCGGGTGCTAACGATGTTTGGGTCGTAAAAGGCAAGGGTGGTAAGGAGACATTAATTCCCTATATCCATGATGTAGTAAAGAAAGTAGATGTTAAAGAGAAGGTCATTTTAATCGAACCGATGGAAGGATTACTTTCATGATGAAAATCGACATCCTTACTCTTTTTCCAGAAATGTTTACAGGAGTATTGGGACAATCCATATTACACAAGGCTGCTGAAAAATCAGCGGTTGAATATAATGTTGTGAACTTCCGTGAATATGCCGATAACAAACATAATACTGTAGATGACTATCCGTATGGCGGAGGCGCAGGGATGGTACTTAAACCGCAGCCGATTTTTGATGCTGTGGCGGACCTAAAAGAAAAAGCGGCCAGCCCGAATACGAGAGTTATTTTACTCTGCCCTCAGGGGTCAAGGTATGACCAGAGAAAAGCGGAAGAATTGGCTCGAGAGGAACATTTAATTTTTATTTGCGGACATTATGAGGGGTACGATGAAAGAATACGCGAAAATATTGTTACAGATGAAATTTCGATCGGAGATTATGTTTTAACGGGCGGGGAACTTGGTGCAATGGTTGTGATTGATAGTATTGTCCGCCTATTACCGGAAGTGCTGGGAAATGAAGAGTCTCATATGAAAGACTCGTTTAGCACCGGACTTTTGGAACACCCGCATTATACACGTCCGGCTGATTTCCGAGGTTTAAAGGTTCCGGAAGTTTTATTGTCTGGAAATCATAAATTAATAGAGGAATGGCGGAATAAAGAGGCTTTAAGACGAACGCTGTTACGGAGGCCAGATTTATTAGAAAAGATAGATTTGACCGATGAGCAGGAAAAATGGCTGAAAGAGGTAAAAAAAGAATCTAAGTAGTTATTGCACAGTGTTACTGTTTATGTTATGATACTATTTGTGACTTGGGCTGTTGTTTATCAGTTTGGTCTTATAACGATGTTCCGCTGCAAGTAATAGCTAAATAGATATGCAAGAGCATCTGTTGGAAGGAGTTGAATACGATGCATAAATTAATCGAAGAAATCACAAAAGAACAACTTCGCTCTGATCTTCCTGCGTTCCGTCCTGGGGATACTGTACGTGTACACGTAAAAGTTATCGAGGGTACTCGTGAGCGTATTCAGTTATTTGAAGGTGTTGTGATTAAGCGTCGTGGTGGTGGAATTAGCGAAACTTTTACAGTTCGTAAAGTTTCTTACGGAGTAGGCGTTGAGCGTACTTTCCCTGTACACACACCAAAAATTGCGAAGCTAGAAGTTATTCGTCGCGGTAAAGTTCGCCGTGCTAAGCTTTATTACTTACGTAAACTTCGCGGTAAAAAAGCAAGAATTAAAGAAATTCGCTAATATGAAAAAAAAAGAGCTTGCTCTGCAAGCTCTTTTTTCTATCGATTTATGATTAGGCACTTCCGCGTGTAAATATTAAAGTTTCATTAAAAAACTATGTCCCATCGTGTTAAATCTCTTGAAGTTATGTAAAATATGCTTTATAAACTTATTTTTTTGCAGGAAGATTGGTGGGAATTTAATGACAAAAAAGAAAAATGAACTATGGGAATGGACAAAGGCGCTTCTAATAGCTGTTATCTTAGCGGCAGTTATTCGTTATTTTTTATTTGCCCCGATTGTAGTGGATGGATTGTCGATGATGCCAACACTGAAGGATCAGGACAGAATGATTGTAAATAAGTTTAGCTATAAAGTAGGGGAGCCGCATCGGTTTGATATCATTGTCTTCCATGCTCCTGAGCATAAAGATTACATAAAACGCGTAATTGGACTTCCGGGCGACCGGATTGAATATAAAAATGATACCCTATATGTGAATGGGAAAGCGTATAAAGAACCGTATTTAGATAAATATAAAAAACAAGTTACAGATGGACCATTAACTGAGTCATTTAAACTCGAAGAAACGGCTGTAGGTCAAAAGACCGTTCCAAAGGGCGAATTGTTTGTAATGGGAGATAATCGGCGGTACAGTAAGGACAGCCGCCATATTGGTGCAGTCCCTCTAAGTAAAGTAATCGGCAAGACAAGCATTGTTTATTGGCCGTTAAAAGATGCACATATTATTAAAGTAAAATAGAAATCTGAGAGGTGGTGGCTAATTTGACGATCCAATGGTTTCCCGGCCATATGGCCAAGGCTCGCAGAGAGGTCACGGAGAAATTAAAGCTGGTTGATATCATTTTTGAATTAGTGGACGCAAGAATCCCTTATTCTTCCAGGAATCCAATGATCGACGAAATCATTCAGCATAAACCAAGACTTGTTTTATTGAATAAAGCAGATATGGCGGATAAAGAGGCAACAAAGGAATGGATTGCCTTTTTTGCAGAAAAGGGAATCCGTGCAATTGCTATTAATTCACAAGCAGGAGTAGGAATGAGGGAAATTTCACAGGCAGCCCAAGAAATCCTAAAAGAGAAGTTTGCACGCTTAAAAGCAAAGGGTGTAAACCCTAGGGCGATTCGGGCGATGATTGTTGGAATTCCAAATGCAGGGAAATCCACACTAATTAATAGGCTGGCAAAAAAAAATATTGCAAAAACCGGCAACACACCGGGTGTAACAAAATCCCAGCAATGGATTAAAGTCGGTAAAGAAATGGAATTACTGGATACACCGGGGATATTATGGCCTAAATTCGAAGACCAAGAGGTTGGAAAGAAGCTAGCTATTACTGGAGCGATTAAGGATACCCTGTTAAACCTGCAGGAGCTGACAATCTATTCGATTAGGTTTCTGGAAAAAGCCTACCCTGACCGCTTAAAAGAGCGGTATCAGCTTGATGAAGTCCCTGCTGATGTGGTGGAGTTGTTTGACCATATCGGAAAATTAAGAGGCTGTTTAATGGGCGGCGGCTTAGTTGATTATGATAAAGTAGCTGAACTCGTAATTCGTGAGATCAGATCAGAAAAATTTGGCCCGCTGACGTTTGAACGGCCAAGGGAATTCTTCGTTGAGGAAGAATCTAACTAAATCAGGCTCTCCCTAGGGGGAGCTTTATTTTTTTGGGAAAACAGGTGAACGAAATGAAAAGACTATCCATTGCTGAAATCGAAGCGCAATTAATGACCATTGAAGATGACTCAAATCCCTTCCTTCTTGAGCTTGAAAGTGATGAACGTAAGGGGGTTCAAACCGCTATTGGTCGATGGAAAAAAAGACAGGAACAGGAGCAAGTTCTTCAAGCGAAATTTTTTGAAATGAATCATTATGAACGAAAATACCGGGCGGAAGGTTTTAAGCTTATTGCTGGTGTGGATGAAGTCGGAAGGGGGCCGCTAGCTGGTCCGGTTGCGTGTGCTGCTGTAATTTTACCGGAAGACTTTTACTTGCCGGGCATTGATGATTCCAAGAAACTAACCGAAAAAAAGCGGGAGGAATATGACACTATTATTCGGAAAGAAGCTATTGCTCTAAGTATCGCTATGGTACATGCTGATGAGATTGATAAAATAAATATTTATGAGGCAACAAAAAAAGCAATGAAATCTGCCATTGTTTGTTTGGAGCCTAAACCGGATTTCTTGTTAATTGATGCGATGAAACTTGACACTCCTTTTCCTGCAGAGTCAATTATCAAAGGGGATGCCAGTAGTGTCACCATTGCGGCTGCTTCCATCATTGCCAAGGTGGCTAGAGACAAGATGATGAAAGAATTATCGAATGAATATCCGGAATATGGTTTTCAACATAACATGGGCTATGGGACAAAAGAGCATCTTTTAGCTATAGAGAAATATGGGATAACCCCTTACCACCGAAAAAGTTTTGCGCCAATTAAAGATTCTATTGCAAAATATTGATGGCAATACATAAAAAGGTATAAAGGGTATATGCTATTAAACAGGTTTAGGCCTGTTTTTTATTATGGTAAAAAAATAATTATCTGCCATATTTGGAAGGAATTATAGGATGAAAATGGCTAAATAAGTATTTGTTTTACTTGTATTTTTAAGATGAATATAATTTTTATGTATTATGGTGGACAAGGTTTGTGACATTATATACAATGTAAACGGAGTCAATTTTTTGAAGAGTTTGATAGGAGGATGGGAAATGAATATCCATGAGTATCAGGGGAAAGAAATCCTCAGAAAATATGGGGTAGCAGTTCCAAATGGTAAAGTGGCGTTCACAGTTGAAGAAGCGGTGGAAGCTGCAAAAGAACTAGGCACACAAGTATGTGTGGTAAAAGCGCAAATCCATGCTGGCGGACGGGGTAAAGCTGGCGGTGTTAAAGTGGCAAAAAACCTTGATGAAGTTCGTACATATGCAAACGAAATTCTTGGTAAAACCTTAGTTACACACCAAACAGGCCCAGAAGGTAAGGAAGTAAAACGCTTGCTTATCGAAGAAGGCTGTGACATTAAAAAAGAATACTATGTTGGTTTAGTATTAGACCGTGCAACTTCCCGTGTTGTCTTAATGGCATCTGAAGAAGGCGGAACAGAAATTGAAGAGGTTGCAGAAAAAACTCCTGAGAAAATTTTTAAAGAAGTGATCGACCCGGTAATTGGATTAATGCCTTTCCAAGCACGCCGTATCGCATTCAACATCAATATTCCAAAAGAATTAGTCAATCAAGCTGTAAAGTTTATGACTGGTCTTTACAATGCTTTTGTTGAAAAGGATTGCTCGATTGCTGAAATCAATCCGTTAGTCGTAACAGGTGACGGAAAAGTTATGGCGCTAGATGCTAAATTAAACTTCGACTCTAATGCACTATACCGCCAGAAAGATGTTTTAGAATATCGTGATCTTGAAGAGGAAGATCCAAAAGAAATCGAAGCTTCTAAATATGATTTAAGCTATATTGCTCTTGATGGAAACATCGGCTGTATGGTTAACGGTGCCGGTCTTGCAATGGCAACAATGGATATCGTTAAGCATTATGGCGGAGATCCGGCTAACTTCCTTGATGTTGGCGGCGGTGCAACTGCTGAAAAGGTAACGGAAGCATTCAAAATTATCCTTTCTGATCCAAACGTAAAAGGTATTTTTGTTAATATCTTTGGTGGAATCATGAAGTGTGATGTTATTGCCGAGGGTGTTGTCGAGGCAGCTAAACAAGTTGGACTTTCTATTCCTCTAGTTGTTCGCTTAGAAGGAACAAATGTTGAATTAGGTAAGAAAATCCTTGCTGAGTCTGGCCTTAACATTACTGCTGCTGAATCCATGGCAGATGGAGCACAAAAAATCGTTTCATTAGTGAAATAGGATCTTAAGAAAGGGGAATTAACGTGAGCGTTTTTATTAATAAAGATACCAAAGTAATTGTTCAAGGGATTACAGGTGGAACTGCCCGCTTCCACACAAAACAAATGCTTGAATATGGTACAAAAATCGTTGGGGGTACCTCTCCTGGTAAAGGTGGACAAGAGGTAGAAGGCGTACCTGTTTTTAATACAGTAAAAGAAGCTGTTGAAGCTACTGGTGCTACTGCTTCAGTAATATACGTTCCTGCGCCATTTGCAGCAGATTCCATTATTGAGGCTGTTGATGCCGAATTGGATCTTGCTATTTGTATTACTGAACATATTCCAGTACTGGATATGGTAAAAGTTAAACGTTACATGGAAGGCAAGAAAACCCGCTTAGTTGGACCTAACTGTCCTGGTGTTATTACTGCTGATGAGTGTAAAATCGGAATCATGCCTGGATACATCCATACAAAAGGCCATGTTGGTGTTGTTTCCCGCTCCGGAACATTAACATACGAAGCGGTTCATCAATTAACACAAGCAGGTATCGGTCAAACAACAGCAGTTGGTATTGGTGGAGATCCTGTAAATGGAACAAACTTTATCGATGTATTAAAAGCATTTAATGAAGACCCTGAAACTTATGCTGTGATCATGATTGGTGAAATCGGCGGTACAGCAGAAGAAGAAGCTGCTCAATGGGTAAAAGCAAACATGACAAAACCAGTTGTTGGCTTCATCGGCGGCCGTACTGCACCTCCAGGAAAGCGTATGGGCCACGCTGGCGCCATCATTTCAGGCGGTAAAGGTACTGCTGATGAAAAAATCCGTGTCATGAACGAATGTGGCATCAAAGTTGCTGACACTCCATCCGTAATGGGTGAAACATTAATCGAAGCATTAAAAGAACAAGGTTTATACGAAAAGTGCAAAACGCATTAAACTAGAAAAGCGAAGCGACCTCGAGGAGTTAGTCGCTGGAGCTAGACACTAGTTAACGTATAAGAAGTCATCAAAGACCAACAGATAGTCCCTCATATCTTGAGGGGCTATTTCTACTGTTTTAAAAATTCTATAGGGAGGGTCCAATTTTGGACGATTTTAAAGAAAAATTAATCCACTTGCTCCATTACCCCAATATTTCCTGGAATGCCGTATATCAAATGTTAAAAAAAGATCCCACACTCCATTCACTTTATCGCCTGCATCCACAATTACTTCAACAAAAATCTTCATTTCCACCCTTAAATACCTTTCAAGATACGGGTCAAACTTCCTTTCTAACTTACCAATCTGAAATCATTCATGAACAAATCCGCCAATATAAAACAAATGAAATTATTGTTATTTCGATTTTTGACAAAGAATATCCAGCTGTATTAAAGGAAATTTATCAGCCGCCTTGGGCATTATTTGCAAAAGGAGATATATCGTTGTTGGATAAGGAGCCAAAGCTTGCTGTGGTAGGCTCTAGGCAGGCTACACCTTACGGGAAAAATGCAATCAGGCTTATATTTCCAAAATTAATCGAAGACGGGGTACTCATAGTCAGTGGTCTTGCCAAAGGAATAGATGCACTGGCCCACGACACTGCTATTAAAAATGGTGGAAAGACAATTGGTGTGATTGCAGGGGGAATATATCATATCTATCCTAAGGAAAATATGAACCTGGCATTAGAAATGATGAAAAATCAATTGATTATTTCAGAATATCCACCGGATACGAAGCCGCTCAAATGGCATTTTCCGGCACGGAATCGAATCATCAGCGGTCTATCAAAGGGCACCTTTATAATAGAAGCTAAACGTAAAAGCGGGTCGCTTATTACGGCAAATTACGCAGTAAATGAGGGGCGGGAGGTATTTTCACTTCCGGGAAGCATATTTAATCCCTTTTCAAGTGGGACGAACGATTTAATCCAGCAAGGGGCAAAGTTAGTAACGAGTGCAGAGGATATTTTAGAAGAACTGCAATCATGAATCATATTTTACAAAAATTAAGCAAATAATGAATAAAAAATAAAAATTATAGAAGGTTTTTTCGCATTTTTTGGAGAAATAAGCTTAAATAACTTGAAATTATTTCTAATCTGTTATACATTTTCCAACAGATGATTCGATAGGAAAAAGAGGTCGTATCATGTGAAAATGGTTTCTTTATATGACATGTTCATTGACAAGAACAAGGAATATGTTCAATAATAATGGATATTTTGATATTTAATTTTCATTTTAAGCATAATTTGAATATCAAGGAATAATATTGTCGATAAATCGAAAACTTTGGGATAAGTCATTTTTGTAAAGTATTTTTCCAGTCCATATTTTTAATATTGGAATAAAAGGAAAGCTTGTCAAATTGTAAGCATCTTAGAAACAGGCTAAAGCCCGCTTCAAGGCGCTTCCACATTTCTTCTATCCCTCTTAAGGAGGATTACCTAAATGTCTGAGTATCTTGTAATCGTAGAATCGCCAGCAAAAGCGAAAACGATTGAACGTTATCTAGGAAATAAATATAAAGTAAAAGCATCAATGGGGCATGTCCGCGACCTTCCAAGAAGCCAAATGGGTGTAGATGTTGAAAAAAGTTTTGAACCGAAATATATTACAATTCGGGGAAAAGGGCCTGTTCTTAAGGAATTAAAAACAGCTGCTAAAAAAGCAAAAAAAATCTTTCTGGCAGCTGACCCCGATCGCGAAGGGGAAGCCATTGCCTGGCATCTTGCCCATAGCTTGGACGTTGATATTCATTCTGACTGCCGCGTTGTCTTCAATGAAATTACAAAGGATGCAATAAAGGAGTCCTTTAAGCATCCACGGCCAATTAATATGGATCTTGTTGATGCGCAGCAGGCGAGAAGAATTCTTGATCGTTTAGTTGGTTATAATATCAGCCCGCTTCTTTGGAAAAAGGTCAAAAAAGGGTTAAGCGCAGGCCGGGTTCAATCGGTTGCCGTTCGACTGATTATTGACCGAGAAAAAGAAATTCAAGCTTTTGTTCCCGAAGAATATTGGACGATTGAAGGAGAAGTAGTAAAAGGAAAAAACCAATTTCGTGCAGCGTTCCATACAATTTTAGGTGAGAATAAAGAAGAATTACGCTCGGAAGAAGATGTTCAGAATGTCCTAAAGCTGATGGAAGGCAATCAATTTACAGTAACCGCTGTCACAAAGAAGGAGCGGAAAAGAAATCCTGCTCCTCCATTTATTACCTCATCTTTGCAGCAGGAAGCAGCGAGGAAACTTAATTTCCGCGCAAAGAAAACCATGATGCTTGCGCAGCAGTTATATGAGGGGATTGAGCTGGGAAAAGAAGGAACCGTCGGTCTCATTACCTATATGAGAACAGACTCAACCCGTATTTCGGAGGTTGCTCAGAAAGAGGCAGCAGAGTACATTCAAAATCAATACGGTGTGGAATATTTAAAAGAAGAACAAAGAAAAGACAAAAAACAAACGGGTGCACAAGATGCTCATGAAGCCATTCGACCTACGAGTACTTTCAGAGATCCAAACAGTTTAAAGGAATTTTTGTCGAGAGACCAGTTACGGTTGTATAAATTAATTTGGGAACGCTTTTTAGCAAGTCAAATGGCACAGGCTGTAATGGATACAATGAGTGTGGATTTACAAAACGGGAAAGTTATCTTCCGCGCAACAGGTTCAAAGGTAAAATTCCCTGGTTTTATGAAGGTATATGTTGAGGGTAGTGATGATCAAGTAGAAGAAAGGGATAATATGCTGCCGGATTTAAAAGAGGGAGATGAAGTATTCCAAAAGGATATTGAACCGAAGCAGCACTTTACACAACCTCCGCCAAGATATACAGAAGCAAGGCTCGTCAAAACTCTTGAAGAATTAGGAATTGGTCGTCCATCTACCTATGCGCCAACATTGGATACGATTCAAAAAAGAGGATATGTTGCCCTCGATAATAAACGATTCATTCCGACTGAGCTTGGGGAAATTATTCATGAATTGATCCTTGAATTCTTTCCTGATATTTTGGATGTTGAATTTACAGCTAAGATGGAGCAGGGATTAGATAATGTAGAAGATGGCAAAATCCGCTGGGTGGAAATTATTGATGAATTTTACAAAGACTTTGAGACTCATTTAGAGAAAGCCGAAAAGGAAATGCAATCGGTTGAAATAAAAGATGAGCCTGCAGGTGAGGATTGCGAAAACTGTGGAAGTCCAATGGTATTTAAAATGGGACGATACGGAAAATTTATGGCCTGCAGTAATTTCCCGGATTGTCGAAATACAAAACCAATCGTAAAGGAAATCGGGGTTACTTGTCCGAATTGTAAAGAGGGCGCCATTATTGAAAGAAAAAGTAAGAAAAAACGCCTTTTCTATGGATGCGACCGCTTCCCTGAATGCGATTTTATTTCATGGGATAAACCGCTGCCAAGAAACTGCCCAAAATGCGAAACGTATCTGGTTGAGAAGAAATTAAAAAAAGGTGTTCAAGTACAGTGTCCGAATTGCGATTACAAGGAAGAGCAGCAAAGCTAAGAGTGGGCGGATGCCTACTCTCTTTTTTTTTCATTTTAAAAATATTTTAAACCAAAAAACTTTTTTGTTTTTGAAACGTATAGTAAAATGCAAGATGGACTAAATTGAGGGAAAAGTATAGTATAGATGTTTGGTTACATAATTAAGAAAGTGGTCTAGGAGGACATTCATGAAAGAAATGACAGTTAATGTTATTGGAGCAGGACTTGCGGGCAGTGAAGCAGCCTGGCAAATTGCGAAACGTGGGATTAAAGTTCGCCTTTATGAAATGCGACCTGTTAAGCAAACTCCTGCTCATCATACAGATAAATTTGCAGAATTGGTCTGCAGTAATTCTTTAAGAGCAAACACGTTAACGAATGCTGTTGGTGTGTTAAAGGAAGAAATGCGAAAGCTTGATTCCGTCATTATCGCGGCAGCGGATGCCTGCTCAGTTCCTGCTGGTGGTGCTTTAGCAGTTGATCGGCATGAATTTGCAGCAAAAGTAACAAACTTGGTTAAAAATCATGAAAATGTCACGGTCATTAATGAGGAAGTAATTAAAATTCCTGAAGGACCGACAGTTATTGCAACAGGGCCGCTGACAAGTCCTGAACTTTCAGCGCAGCTAAAGAATATAACAGGGGAAGAATATCTTTATTTCTATGATGCTGCAGCACCAATTATTGAAAAAGAAAGTATTGATATGGACAAGGTATATTTAAAATCCCGTTACGATAAGGGAGAAGCAGCATATTTAAATTGTCCGATGACAGAGGAAGAATTTAACCGATTCTATGAGGCATTAATTTCAGCTGAAACCGTTCCATTAAAAGAATTTGAAAAGGAAATTTTCTTCGAAGGCTGTATGCCAATTGAAGTAATGGCGGCTAGAGGAAAGAAAACGATGCTCTTTGGCCCTTTAAAGCCGGTTGGTTTAGAAGACCCGAAAACAGGGAAAAGACCTTTTGCAGTTATTCAGTTAAGACAGGATGATGCGGCAGGAACATTATTTAATATTGTTGGATTTCAAACTCACTTAAAATGGGGGGCACAAAAAGAGGTGCTCAGCCTTATACCGGGGCTTGAAAATGCTGAAATTATCCGTTATGGCGTTATGCACCGGAACACATTTATTAATTCCCCTAAGGTGTTGAGAGCAACCTATCAATTCCGTGAGCGGGAGGATTTATTTTTTGCAGGGCAAATGACCGGAGTAGAAGGATATGTTGAATCAGCAGCTAGCGGATTAATTGCCGGAATTAACGCATCCCGTTTAGTTGAAGGGAAAGAAACGTTGGAGTTTCCTGATGAAACCGCAATTGGAAGTATGGCACACTATATTACCACCACGAACGCGAAAAATTTCCAACCGATGAATGCAAATTTTGGACTTTTTCCTGAATTACCAGTCAAAATTAAGGGGAAACAAGAGAGAAATTTACAGCATGCAAATAGAGCGTTGGAAACAATTCAGAACTTTATGAAAGTTTTGTAAAATTCCTTGCATGGGCTATGGAAGTATGTTACGATTTAGTAGGCCTTGCTTGCTGGAAGCATGATAAATGTGAATGTTTTATTAACATTCTATCTCGGTTATTTACAAATAGAGAAGAATTACTCAAAATATAGAATTGAACATTTTCAACATGGTTTTAGTACATTTATTGTTCACGTTTGAACAAGGAGTTCACGATGCTTTTTCATTCTTGAGTTAATCGGAATATAGAAAACTCCAAAAGAGGAGGATTTTAATTAATGGAGCAATTTCATGCTACTACGATTTTTGCGGTTCACCATAAAGGTGAATGTTCGATGTCAGGTGATGGGCAAGTCACATTTGGAAATGCGGTTGTAATGAAGCACACAGCAAGAAAAGTCAGAAAGATTTTTAATGGTAGAGTATTAGCCGGTTTTGCTGGATCCGTTGCGGATGCTTTTACATTGTTTGAGTTATTTGAAGGTAAACTTGAAGAATATAATGGAAACCTTCAAAGAGCAGCAGTGGAACTTGCTAAGGAATGGCGCAGCGATAAAATGTTGCGAAAGCTTGAAGCGATGCTGATTGTTATGAATCGAGAAAGTTTGCTGCTTGTTTCCGGAACTGGAGAAGTCATAGAGCCAGATGATGGTATACTTGCGATTGGTTCCGGCGGCAATTATGCCTTAGCTGCGGGCCGCTCTTTAAAGAAATACGCAGGGGATCATTTATCTGCAAAAGAAATTGCCAAAGCTTCTTTAGAAATAGCTGCTGAAATATGTGTGTATACGAATCACAATATTATTGTTGAAGAGCTATAACGGGAAGGGAGTCCTGATCAATGGGAAAAACAACAAATTTAACCCCGCGCCAAATCGTAGAGAGACTTGACCAATATATTATTGGGCAGAAGGATGCGAAGAAAGCTGTAGCTGTTGCACTTAGGAATCGATACAGAAGAGGCTTATTAACCGAAAAATTACGGGATGAAATTATTCCGAAAAATATTTTAATGATTGGACCTACAGGTGTTGGTAAAACAGAAATAGCCCGCAGGATTGCTAAGCTAGTCGGGGCTCCTTTTGTTAAGGTTGAGGCAACCAAATTCACTGAGGTGGGCTATGTTGGCCGTGATGTAGAGTCTATGGTCCGTGATTTAGTGGAAACTTCTGTTCGGTTGGTGAAAGAAGAAAGAATGCTTAACGTTAAGGAACGGGCAGAGGAAAATGCAAACAGCAGACTTGTAGACCTGCTAGTACCGTCAGCAAAGAAGTCAACCGGTTATAAAAATCCTCTCGAAATGTTATTTGGCGGTGGAAACTCCCAAAGTGAACATGAGTCACCGCAAACCGATGATTATTCGATTAACGAAAAGCGAAAAAATGTTAAGGAAAAGCTAGCATTAGGTCAACTAGAGGATGAAATTGTTTCTGTTGAAGTGGAAGAGCAGGCTCCATCCATGTTTGATATGCTTCAAGGCTCCGGAATTGAACAAATGGGCATGAATATGCAGGATGCCTTGAGTAGTTTTATGCCAAAGAAACGGAAAAAAAGAAAATTAACCGTCCGAGAAGCTAGAAAAGTTCTAACGAGTGAAGAAGCGCAAAAGTTAATTGATATGGATGAAGTAACCTCAGAAGCGGTTTACAGAGCAGAACAAAATGGCATCATTTTTATTGATGAAATCGATAAAATTGCAAGTAAGAATTCCGGTGGATCATCAGCAGATGTTTCTCGTGAAGGGGTTCAAAGGGATATTTTACCTGTTGTAGAGGGTTCAACGGTAGTAACCAAATATGGTTCGGTTAAAACGGATCATGTCTTGTTTATTGCAGCAGGAGCCTTCCATATGGCAAAGCCTTCTGATTTAATTCCGGAATTACAAGGCCGATTCCCAATTCGGGTTGAATTAACAAAACTAAATGTAGAAGATTTCTTCAGGATTCTTATTGAGCCTGATAATGCCCTTATCAAGCAATATCAAGCATTATTGGAAACTGAAGGTATACAAATTGAATTTTCTGACGATGCTATTCGTAGAATCGCTGAAGTTGCTTTTGACGTGAATCAAAATACGGATAATATTGGAGCAAGACGACTCCACACCATATTAGAAAAACTTTTGGAGGATTTATCCTTCGAAGCACCTGATATTACAATGGAGAAAATTACGATTACACCGCAATATGTCGACGACAAACTTGGAGCGATCTCAAAAAATAAGGACTTAAGTCAATTTATTCTTTAAAAGAGGGTGTTACCAGCCCTTTCTTATGGGGAAACAGTAAAAACACCTAATATTCAAAAGATGATTGTCAAATAAAATTTAATATTGGTTGCAGATCATTAGGAGGAAGAATTACATGGATTTACTTTCAAAAACTAGAAAAATTAATGCGTTATTACAAAAGGCTGCAGGAAAGCCGGTAAACTTTAAAGAAATGGCTGAAACACTAAGTGAAGTGATTGAGTCAAATATTTATGTTGTTAGCCGTCGTGGTAAATTATTAGGCTTTGCAGTTAATCAGCATTTTGAAAATGAGCGCATGTCAAAAATGTTGGAAGAGCGTCAATTCCCCGAAGAATATACGAAAGGTTTATTTAATATTCAAGAAACATCTCCAAACCTTGATGTTAATAGTGAATATACTGCCTTTCCAGTTGAAAACAAAGAACTTTTCCCTGAAGGCTTAACGACTGTTGTTCCAATTATTGGCGGCGGTGAACGGTTAGGAACATTAATCCTCGCAAGAGTACAGGAAAAATTCCTTGATGATGATTTAATTCTTGCAGAGTACGGTGCAACCGTAGTAGGTATGGAAATCCTACGGGAAAAAGCAGAGGAAATTGAAGAAGAAGCTAGAAGTAAAGCAGTTGTACAAATGGCGATTAGTTCGCTGTCTTATAGTGAACTTGAAGCAATTGAACATATTTTTGAAGAATTAAACGGTCATGAAGGCTTATTAGTTGCATCAAAAATTGCCGATCGTGTTGGGATTACCCGCTCGGTTATTGTCAATGCATTAAGAAAGCTTGAAAGTGCAGGCGTAATCGAGTCTCGTTCCCTTGGAATGAAAGGAACGTATATTAAAGTCTTAAACGACAAGTTCTTAGTTGAGCTTGATAAATTAAGATCTAATTAATAAAAAGTAAACCTAAAAAGGAGAATCCCCTATTACAAAAAATAGGGGATTCTATTTTTTGAAACTAGTTCTTGATTTGTGTTCTATATTTATGCTATATTATTTGATGGTGTTAATACACACGCTTGTTGATTTAAACAGACGGTGCTGTTAAACCAAACAGTTTCTGTTTAAAAATGAGATAAGCGGAGGAAAACAAACCATTAGGAGGAAAAAACATGTCAGTCATTTCTATGAAGCAATTGCTTGAAGCTGGTGTACATTTTGGACACCAAACTCGCCGTTGGAACCCAAAAATGAAGAAATATATCTTCACTGAGCGTAACGGCATCTATATCATCGACCTTCAAAAAACAGTTAAGAAGGTAGAAGAAGCTTATAACTGGGTAAAGGAACTTGCTGGTAACGGCGGAACAGTTCTTTTCGTTGGTACAAAGAAACAAGCTCAAGATTCTGTTAAAGAAGAAGCAGGCCGTTCTGGTCAATATTATGTGAACCAACGCTGGTTAGGCGGTACATTAACAAACTTCGAAACAATCCAAAAGCGTATTGGCCGCTTAAAAGATATTGAAAGAATGTCAGAAGACGGTACTTTCGAAGTACTACCTAAAAAAGAAGTTGTTCAATTAAAGAAAGAACAAGAACGTCTTGAAAAATTCCTAGGCGGAATTAAAGATATGAAACAGCTTCCAGATGCATTATTCATCATTGACCCTCGTAAAGAGCGTATCGCAGTTGCAGAAGCTAAGAAATTAAACATCCCTATCGTAGGTATTGTTGATACAAACTGTGATCCGGATGAAATCGATGTAGTTATTCCTGCGAACGACGATGCAATCCGTGCGGTTAAATTATTAACTGGCAAAATGGCGGATGCAATCCTTGAAGCAAAACAAGGTGAAGAAGTAGCAGTAGAAGCTTAATTCTATAGTGCCAACATTCAAAAAGGTGATAAGAGGGAGACCCTTTATCACCTTTTTTTAAAGAAAATTCAAGTCTAGACTAGCCCCTTGGGGAACAAACAAAGGCGTAGTTTAAAAGCAAAAAGGTTTATCTTAGGTTTGATTGGCTAAGATATGAATACATAGTATATAAGGAGGAAATACATTATGGCAGTAACGGCTCAAATGGTTAAGGAACTTCGTGAAAAAACAGGCGCAGGAATGATGGATTGTAAAAAAGCATTAACAGAAACAAATGGTGATATGGACAAAGCAATTGATTACCTTCGTGAAAAAGGAATTGCAAAAGCTGCAAAGAAAGCAGATCGTATTGCTGCTGAAGGAACAACTTACATTTTAACAGAAGGAAACGAAGCAGTTATCCTAGAAGTGAACTCAGAAACTGACTTCGTTGCAAAAAACGAAGGTTTCCAAACACTTGTTAAGGAACTTGCTGAACACCTTCTAAAAAATAAACCAGCAACAGTAGAAGAAGCTTCTGAGCAAAAAATGGAAAATGGTGCAACAGTTTCTGAACATATCAATGCTGCAATTGCTAAAATTGGTGAAAAGCTTTCCCTTCGCCGCTTTGTAATTGTATCTAAATCCGATAATGATGCATTCGGTGCATACCTTCACATGGGCGGTCGTATCGGTGTTTTATCTGTACTTGAAGGCACTACTGATGCAAGTGCAGCAAAGGATGTTTCCATGCATATCGCTGCGTTAAATCCAAAATATGTTTCTCGTGATCAAGTATCACAAGAAGAAGTTGAGCGTGAGCGCGAAATCTTAACACAGCAAGCCCTTAACGAAGGTAAGCCGGAAAATATCGTTGCAAAAATGGTTGAAGGCCGCCTAGGAAAATATTTTGAAGATGTTTGTGTTCTTGATCAAGCATTCGTTAAAAACCCTGATCAAAAAGTACGCCAATTCGTTGAATCAAAAGGTGCTACTGTTCGAGAATTCATTCGCTATGAAGTAGGCGAAGGCATTGAAAAACGTGAAGATAACTTTGCAGAAGAAGTTATGAACCAAGTAAATAAAAAATAATTTGAATAGGGAGCACATTGTGTTCCCTATTTTTGAAGCATGAAGAAATTAAATGGTAATACATCATCAAAAATTCGGAGGTTTATATGGGTAGTCCTAAGTACAAACGCGTCGTTTTAAAATTAAGCGGGGAAGCACTTGCGGGAGAGTCGAGCTTTGGCATTAAACCTTCTGTGATTAAATCCATTGCTGCTCAAGTAAAAGAGATTGCTGAACTTGGAGTTGAAGTAGCAGTTGTTGTTGGCGGCGGCAATATTTGGCGCGGGAAAATCGGCAGTGAGATGGGAATGGACCGGGCAACGGCTGATTATATGGGAATGTTGGCGACGGTAATGAATTCCTTAGCACTTCAAGATAGCTTAGAGCATTTAGGGATTGAATCACGCGTGCAAACTTCAATTGAAATGCGTCAGGTTGCAGAACCCTATATAAGACGTCGTGCAATAAGACATCTAGAAAAGAAACGTGTAGTAATTTTTGCAGCAGGTACTGGAAATCCATATTTCTCAACGGATACAACTGCAGCACTCAGAGCAGCAGAAATTGATGCAGAAGTAATTTTAATGGCAAAAAATAATGTAGATGGGGTATATTCTGCAGACCCTCGTATAGATAAAAATGCAACTAAATATGAGGAGCTTTCTTATCTTGATGTAATCAAAGAAGGGTTGGCCGTAATGGATTCCACTGCCTCTTCATTATGTATGGATAATGATATTCCGCTTATTGTTTTCTCAATTATGGAACAAGGGAATATTAAACGCGCCGTAATGGGTGAAAAAATTGGAACAATTGTTAGGGGGAAAAACTAATGCCAAAACAAGTCATCTCCAACGCAAAAGATAAAATGTCAAAAGGGATTCAAGCATTTACACGTGAGCTTGCAAGCATTCGTGCCGGAAGAGCAAGTGCATCCCTATTGGACCGGATTACCGTTGATTATTACGGAGCGCCAACTCCAGTAAACCAGGTTGCAGGAATTACAACTCCTGAGGCAAGACTTCTGGTCATTCAGCCGTACGACAAATCCATTCTTGGTGATATCGAGAAGGCGATTCTAAAATCCGATTTAGGTTTGAATCCATCAAATGATGGTATGCTCATTCGGATTGCGATTCCACAACTAACGGAAGAACGTCGTAAAGAACTTGTTAAATTAGTGAAAAAAGAATCAGAAGAAGCAAAAGTAGCGATTCGAAATGTACGTCGTGATGCAAATGAAGACTTGAAAAAGTTAGAGAAAAAAGGCGATATTACTGAAGATGATCTTCGAGGTTATTCTGACGATATTCAAAAATTGACAGATGAAAATATCAGTAAAATTGATAAAATTACAAAAGACAAAGAGAAAGAAATTATGGAAGTATAACCAATTTACTTGGCAGGGTGACCCTCTATTTTAGGGGGTTTTTTCACTATTTGAGCTCAGATTCTTTTTGGAGATTTATCAAAATAAGTTTTCTGAATATTATTCTTAATTCCTTATATTTTACATAAGTTAGTTATTAGAAGATATCTTCATGTTTTTTTGGTATGATAAAAACATGCTAAATGATCATTCATAGGATTTGTTACTGGTTCGATTAGAGAAAAATCTATTATCGGAGTATATGATTAACTTAATTTGGAGGAGCATTGTCATGTTTAATAAAATAAGGCTTTGGAAGAATCAAAATAACTCTTCCACACTCCGAGAAAAAATAGAAGAGATAAAAAAATTACCAATTCCTGAGCATGTTGCGATTATAATGGACGGGAATGGACGATGGGCAAAAAAAAGGGCATTACCACGAATAGCAGGACACCATGAAGGGATGAAGGTCGTTCGTAAAACTACACGACTTGCCAATCAGCTTGGAATTAAAACCTTAACCTTATATGCCTTTTCAACTGAAAATTGGAAACGACCTAAAAACGAAGTGGAATATATCATGAAATTACCTGAGGAATTTCTAGGTACGTTCCTTCCGGAATTAATTGAAGAAAATGTTCAAGTGAAAATGATGGGATACAAAGATAAACTCCCTGTACATACATTACACGCGATTGAAAAAGCTATTGAAGAAACAAAAAATAATAATGGACTAGTCTTAAACTTTGCGCTGAATTACGGAAGCAGGGCTGAAATCATTGATGCAGTCAAACAAGTCGTAAGTGATTGCAGAAGTGATATTATGAATGAAAATGATTTAAATGAAGAGGTTTTTTCCTCGTATTTGATGACAGCAAACATGACGGACCCTGATCTATTAATTCGAACAAGTGGTGAAATTCGCCTGAGCAATTTCATGCTTTGGCAATTGGCTTACACAGAATTCTGGTTTACTGAGGTTTTATGGCCGGACTTCGGTGAGGAGCATCTGCTTGAGGCGATTGAAACATTTCAAAATCGTCAGCGCCGGTTTGGAGGAATATAGTCCATAAAGGTGTGAAACTAATAGATGAAGCAAAGAATCATAACAGCAGTCGTGGCCGCCGCACTTTTTGTTCCGATTGTGTTTTATGGAGGACTGCCATTCGTCCTATTATCGTATTTCTTGGCAACTATTGGCTTGTACGAGCTTTTAAAAATGAAAAATCTTTCTATTTTTACCGTACATGGCTTTCTGGCAACATTGTTTCTTTGGGTGATTATATTTCCAAAACAATATGACCACGTCATGAATACTTTTTATTATACAAAATCTGAATTGGCCATTGCTTTTGTGTTGTTGCTGTTGGCCTATACAGTTATAACGAAAAACCGATTTACTTTTGAAGATGGAGCTTTTTCCGTTCTTTCTGCCGTTTATGTTGGAATGGGGTTTTATTTTTTCATGGAAGCCCGTAATGCCGGCCTTGTTTATATTTTTTATTCCTTGTTTATCATGTGGGCAACCGATTCTGGTGCATATTTCATCGGAAAAGCTGCCGGTAAGAACAAATTATGGCCGGAAATAAGTCCAAATAAAACCATTGAAGGTTCCATTGGCGGTGTAGTATGTGCTCTTATTGTCGGGGTTTTATTTGCTTTATTTTCCGATTTTAATGCATCATTACTTGAAATATTAGGAATTACCATAGTGTTATCTATTTTTGGACAAATCGGTGATTTGGTTGAATCGGCGTTTAAACGTCATTTTAATGTAAAGGATTCTGGGAAAATTTTACCTGGTCACGGTGGGATTCTTGACCGATTTGACAGCTTATTGTTCGTCTGGCCATTGTTGCATTTCTTCCACCTTTGGCCAAATTTATAAGTGGTTTATTTTTTGGGAGTTGAATATAGTTGAAAATAATTAGCCTACTGGGTGCCACAGGATCCATTGGCACCCAGACTCTAGATATTATTCGCGAGCATCCTGATACCTTTCAGCTAGGTGCAATGTCTGTTGGAAAGAATATTGACTTGGCAAGAAAGTTCATCCATGAATTCAAGCCACAGCTTGTTTCGGTACAGGATTATCAAGACTGCGCAACCTTAAATACTGAGTTTCCAAATACAAAATTTACATTTGGGCACGAAGGTTTAATTGAGGTTGCTATCTATGAAAAAGCAGAAATTCTTGTAAATGCGGTGCTCGGGAGCGTTGGACTAAACCCGACATTACAAGCAATTGAAACTGGGAAGGTCATTGCAATTGCCAATAAGGAAACACTTGTTACAGCCGGACATCTAGTCATGGATGCTGTGAGGAAAAATAATGTTAGTCTACTTCCTGTCGATAGCGAACACTCTGCTATTTTTCAAGCACTACAAGGAGAAAAACATAAAAATATAGAAAGATTAATTTTAACAGCATCTGGCGGAAGTTTCCGTGATCGCTCGCGTGCGGAATTAGAAAATGTTACGGTTAATGATGCTTTAAATCATCCAAACTGGTCAATGGGTGCAAAAATTACCATCGACTCGGCCACAATGATGAATAAAGGTTTAGAAGTAATTGAGGCACACTGGCTATTTGATATGCCATATGAGAAAATCGATGTTCTGCTTCACAAAGAGAGTATTATTCATTCAATGGTTGAATTTCATGATAGCAGCATTATCGCCCAGTTGGGAACGCCGGATATGAGGGTGCCTATCCAATATGCTCTTACCTATCCGGAACGCGCTCAGCTCCCGTCAGCAAAACGACTAGACTTAGCGCAAATTGGCAAACTGCATTTTCAGGAAATGGATCAAGATCGCTTCCGCTGTCTAAGATTCGCCTATCATGCCGGAAAAGAGGGCGGAACAATGCCAACTGCCTTGAACGCTGCGAATGAAGTGGCAGTTGCAGCGTTTTTGGAAGGGAAAATTCGTTTCTTGCAAATTGAAGATTTGATTGAAAAAGCAATACACGCTCATCAAACGATGGCACAACCAAGTTTAACTGATATCCAAGAGGTCGACAAAGAAACGAGACAATATGTACGTTCACTTCTATAAGGAAAGCTCCGAGCGCCAAGGGCGCTTTAGCTCGACATTTATCGAAGTTAAAAGTTACTTCCTTATCCTGATAAAAGGTGGTTTTACTATTGACGACAGTTATAGCCTTTATTGTAATCTTTGGCGCACTTGTCTTTTTTCATGAATTGGGTCACTTAATTTTTGCAAAACGAGCAGGTATTCTTTGCCGGGAATTTGCAATTGGCTTCGGCCCGAAGGTTTTTTCACATAAAAAAGGAGAAACAACCTATACCATTCGCTTGCTTCCTATTGGAGGATTTGTCCGTATGGCAGGTGAGGATCCTGAAATGGTTGAAATCAAGCCTGGATACCGTATTGGCTTATTGTTTGATAAAGATGAAACAGTAAATAAAATTATTTTTAATAAAAAAGAAAAGTTTCCTGATTGCCGGATCATTGAAGTTGAATATGCTGATATTGAAAAAGATTTGATCATCAAGGGGTATCCAGATGATGAGGATGACCAACTAAAGACCTTTATGATTCATCCAAAAGCAATGATTGTTGAAAATGGAATCGAATCTCAGATAGCTCCACTTGATCGCCAATTTGGATCAAAAACATTATGGCAAAGAACAATGGCCATTTTTGCAGGGCCAATGATGAATTTTGTTCTCGCTTTTATCATTTTTATTGTCATTGCCCTATTACAAGGGGTTCCTACTAATGATCCTAAATTAGGTGAAATTACTACTGATGGGGCCGCAAAAGCTGCAGGGCTTCACAAGGGAGATGTGGTCCAAAGTATAAATGGTGCAGAGGTTACCAGTTGGGCTGATGTGGTAGAAATCATTCGAAATAGCCCGAATAAAAAATTAGATTTTACAATTACCCGCGATGGAAAAGAAATGGATGTGCAAGTAACGCCAATTGAAAAAACGGTTGATGGAAAGAAAATGGGATTAATTGGTGTATATAGCCCTGTTGAAAAATCACCAATTCAAGCCATTTCGGCCGGGGTTAAAGATACGTATACCTGGACAATGCAAATCATCACGATGCTTGGAAAATTGCTTACTGGTCAATTTTCAATTAATATGCTTTCTGGTCCAGTAGGTATTTATCAAGCTACCGATACGGTTGCGAAATCAGGCATCTATTATCTAATGAAATGGGCAGGAATCTTAAGTATAAATTTAGGCATAATGAATTTACTGCCAATACCGGCACTTGACGGTGGAAGATTAATGTTTTTTGCAGTTGAAGCACTTAGAGGGAAACCAATCGACCGTCAAAAAGAAGGGATGGTTCACTTTATTGGATTCGCTCTGCTAATGCTTTTAATGCTAGTTGTAACTTGGAACGATATCCAACGATTTTTCTTATAAAGTATTCTAGGTACCTTTTAGGGGTACCTTTCTTTTTTGACTAAAATTAGCTGAAGTTTCCTGTCGAATAAAGACGAATCAACTTGGTTGATATGATATAATTATTATTTGAATTAAAGTGACTAGAGATTAAAGATAGATGGGAGAGAGAATGATGAGCGAAAATGCCTTAGGCAATAAAGAGCGATTCTTACTCTTGCTCCAACAGCTGCAAATGCAAGAAGATGCTGTGGTAGCACAATTTCCAAACGCACAAATTGAAAAACTAATCGTCGAAAAAAAAGCCCGTAAGTGGCATTTTCAATTTCTATTAGAAAAAATCCTTCCCTACAATGTATATATCCGCTTTACTACCCAATTGGAAAGAACATTTTCAAATATTGCCCGTATTTCGTATGAGATAAATGTTGCCGAGCAAACTTTTTCACCGGACTTATTATTAGAGTACTGGAACCATTGTATCCAGCAGATTGACGGTATTGCTCCGCCTCTATTAAAGCTATTAAATGAACAAATCCCTACGATTAATGGGAATAAAGTATCAGTTTCTGTACGAAATGAAACAGAGGGTCTTGCACTGTCACGGAAATATGGAGGAGTGATCAGTAAAATTTATCAATCCTTTGGCTTTCCTGTTCTAACAATTGACACAACAGTCCAAAGTGCAGAAAAGAATGATGAATATGAACAATTTTTACTGGCTAAACAGAAGGAAGATCAGGAACGCGGTCTTCAAGCACTCATAGAGTTACAGAAGAAGGAAGCGGAAAAAGAATCTGGCGGTGATATTCCGCAAGGCCCGCTTACAATTGGTCTTACGATTAAGGATGATCAGGATTATCGCACAATGATTGATATCGTGGACGAAGAAAGAAGAGTAACTGTCCAAGGATATATTTTCGATGCCGAAACGAGAGAACTTAGGAGCGGCCGTACCCTGCTTACCTTTAAAATTACTGACTATACAAGTTCTATCATGGTCAAAATGTTCTCAAGAGATAAAGAGGATGCTTCCCTATTTCAGCATGTAAAAAAAGGAATGTGGGTGAAGGTTAGAGGAAGTATTCAAAATGATACATTCGTCCGGGATCTTGTGATGATTGGGAACGATATAAATGAAATAAACCCAGCAGGCCGTAAAGACACTGCTCCGGAGAATGAGAAGCGTGTAGAACTCCATCTTCATACCCCGATGAGCCAAATGGATGCAGTTACTCCTGTTAGCACCCTTATTGCTCAGGCGAAAAAATGGGGGCACAAAGCAATTGCGGTTACCGATCATGCGGTTGCTCAATCTTTTCCGGAAGCATTTGGTGCCGGTAAAAAAAATGATATTAAAATTCTATATGGAATTGAAGCCAATCTAATTGATGACGGAGTACCGATTGCTTATAATGGCGCACATCGGCTTCTGGCTGATGATACCTACGTAATTTTTGACGTAGAAACTACAGGGCTTTCAGCTGTTTATGATACGATTATCGAGCTTGCTGCGGTAAAAATACGAGATGGAGAAATTATTGACCGCTTTGAGTCATTTGCAAATCCCCATCACCGTTTATCAGCTACTACAATTAATTTGACCGGTATTACGGATGACATGGTAGAAAATGCACCAGAGGTGGCAGAAGTAATCCGAAGTTTCCATGACTGGGTTGGAGATGCTGTTCTCGTCGCACATAATGCATCCTTTGATATGGGTTTCTTGAATGTCGGCTACAAAAATATTGGCATTGAAAAAGCAAAAAACCCGGTAATTGACACGCTTGAACTTGGTCGTTTTCTTTATCCTGAACTAAAAAATCACCGGTTAAATACGCTTGCTAAAAAGTTTGATATTGAATTAACGCAGCACCACCGCGCTATTTATGATGCAGAAGCCACAGGCTACTTATTGTTAAAAATGCTTAAGGATTCACTTGAAAAGGGTATTGAATACCATGATCAGTTCAATGACAACATGGGGAAAGGGAATGCTTATCAAAGAGCACGTCCATATCACTGCACCCTACTCGCTCAAAATGAAGTGGGATTAAAGAATTTATTTAAATTAGTTTCGATATCGCATATTGAGTATTATTACAGGGTTCCTCGATTACCGCGGTCAGTACTTCAAAAATATCGAGAAGGCATTTTAGTTGGTTCCGCATGCAATAAAGGAGAGGTTTTTGAGGGAATGATGCAAAAATCTCCTGAAGAAGTTGAAGCCTTTGCTCATTTTTATGATTATCTTGAGGTTATGCCAAAACCGGTGTATGCTCCGATGTTAGAAATGGAATTAATCAAAAATGAAAAGGCCCTTGAAGAAATTATCGGAAACATTGTGAAGCTGGGGGATAAACTGGGGATTCCAGTAGTCGCAACCGGAAACGTTCATTATTTAAACGAAAACGATAAAATTTATCGAAAAATATTAATCAACTCTCAAGGCGGCGCGAATCCGCTCAACCGCCATCAGCTGCCAGATGTTCACTTTAGGACAACCAATGAAATGCTCGATGCTTTTTCATTTTTGGGGGCTGAAAAGGCTAAGGAAATTGTTGTCACCAATACAAATAAAATTGCTGATATGATCGAGGTTATTAAACCAATCAAGGATGATTTATATACCCCGAAAATCGAGGGTGCCGATGAAGAGATGCGAGAGATGAGCTATGCAATGGCTAGAAAAATCTATGGGGATACACTTCCGGAGATTGTTGAGGCGCGCTTAGAAAAGGAATTAAAAAGTATTATTGGTCACGGGTTTGCAGTCATTTATTTAATTTCTCATAAGCTCGTAAAAAAATCGCTCGATGATGGCTATCTTGTAGGTTCCCGTGGTTCTGTTGGCTCATCATTGGTTGCCACCATGACGGAAATAACAGAGGTTAATCCATTACCACCACATTACATTTGTCCATCCTGTAAGCATTCCGAGTTTTTTAATGATGGTTCAGTTGGTTCTGGATTTGATTTACCTGATAAGGATTGTCCGCAATGCGGCGGAAAATATCGCAAGGATGGACATGATATTCCGTTCGAAACTTTCCTTGGCTTTAAAGGGGATAAGGTTCCAGATATTGACTTGAACTTCTCAGGGGAATATCAGCCACGTGCCCATAATTATACAAAGGTTTTATTTGGTGAAGAGTATGTTTATCGTGCCGGAACAATCGGAACGGTTGCTGATAAGACAGCATTTGGTTATGTAAAAGCTTATCAACAGGATAATAATCTACAAATACGGGGAGCAGAGGTAGAAAGATTAGCCTCCGGGTGCACAGGAGTCAAAAGAACAACGGGACAGCACCCGGGGGGGATCATTGTTATCCCTGATTATATGGATGTGTATGATTTTTCGCCGATACAATTCCCAGCGGATGATAAAAATTCTGAATGGAAAACGACCCATTTTGATTTCCACTCTATCCATGATAATGTCCTAAAGCTTGATATACTCGGACACGACGATCCAACCGTAATCAGGATGCTGCAAGACCTAAGTGGAATCGACCCAAAAACGATTCCGACTGATGATCCGGAAGTGATGAAAATTTTTAGTGGAACCGAATCACTCGGGGTAACCGAGCAGCAAATCATGTGTAAAACCGGCACATTGGGGATCCCGGAATTTGGAACAAGATTCGTTCGGCAAATGCTTGAAGATACAAAACCAACAACCTTTTCTGAACTTGTTCAAATTTCTGGTCTATCCCACGGAACAGATGTATGGTTGGGAAATGCCCAAGAACTAATTCATAATCGAACTTGTACACTTAGTGAAGTTATCGGCTGTCGTGATGATATAATGGTCTATTTAATTTACCAAGGACTTGATCCGTCTTTTGCTTTTAAAATTATGGAATCCGTTCGTAAAGGGAAAGGCTTAAGTGAAGAAATGGAAGCAGAAATGCGCAAAAATGAAGTGCCAGAATGGTACATTGATTCCTGCAAAAAAATCAAATATATGTTCCCGAAAGCCCATGCTGCTGCATATGTATTAATGGCCGTTAGGATTGCCTTTTTTAAAGTACATCTGCCGCTTCTTTATTACGCAGCCTACTTCACTGTCCGTGCTGAGGATTTCGATGTGGAGGCAATGGCCCGCGGTTCAGAAGCTATTCGGGCAAGAATTGAGGAAATCAATGCAAAGGGACTTGAGGCGTCAAATAAAGAGAAAAACCTTTTGACTGTTCTCGAATTAGCTTTGGAAATGACGGAAAGAGGATTTTCATTTAAGAAAATTGATTTATACAAATCTTCCGCCTCAGAGTTTATTATAGAGGGAGATTCATTAATTCCACCGTTTAATTCGATCCCTGGTCTAGGAACAAATGTTGCTTTAAGTATTGTAAAGGCAAGGGAAGAAGGCGAATTTTTATCGAAAGAAGACCTTCAGCAGCGCGGTAAAGTATCCAAGACCATTCTTGAATATTTGGACAAACAAGGCGCCCTTGAATCCCTGCCAGAACAAAACCAGCTGTCGCTTTTCTAGATGTCTAGCTCCAGCGCCTAGCCCCTCGATGGTCTACAGCCGATCCGTCAAGAAGGTAAAGGGCGACCTTCTCGCCGGCTCGTCTTATGCTATGCCTGAGGCTGATCAAGGCGCTTCCGCCTTTCGTGTTTGCATATATAACTTGACTATGGTATAGTTTTATTGGAAATACTAAGAAATACTCTCGAATCAAGGAGTGGGGCAACCCACTCTTTCTTGTTTGTAAATAGGGTAAATTGATAAAACTTTCCGTGAACTACATATAATATGGGTGAAAAAAGTCGGTAAAAGGAGGTTAAGCATGAGCAAAGTAACTGAAGTAGTAGAAAAGCTGGCAGAACCAATCCTGGAAGAACTTGGTTTAGAGTTAGTCGAGATTGAGTATGTAAAAGAAGGAAAAAGCTGGTTTCTCCGCATATATATTGATAAAGATCTCGGAGTCGATATTGAAGACTGCGGAGTAGTGAGTGAACGTCTTAGTGAAAAACTCGATGAATTGGATCCGATTCCCCATAATTATTTCCTTGAAGTATCTTCACCCGGTGCTGAACGTCCTTTGAAAAAAAGTAAGGACTTTGAAAAAGCAATTGGAAAAAATGTATTCATAAAAACATATGAACCTATTGATGGTGAAAAAAGCTTTGAGGGTCTATTACAAGCGTTTGATGGGCAGACCGTCATCATAGAGGTAAAAATAAAAACTCGCAAAAAAAACATTGAAATTCCTTATGAAAAGATTGCAAATGCACGACTGGCTGTTTCTTTTTCATAATTGAGAAATTTAAATAAAGGTTAGGGGGATACAAGAAAATGAGCAGCGAACTATTAGATGCTCTTACCATACTGGAAAGAGAAAAAGGAATTTCCAGAGATGTTTTAATCGAAGCGATTGAAGCGGCACTTATCTCAGCATATCGCCGTAATTTTAATCAGGCACAAAATGTGAGAATTGATTTGAATTTACAATCAGGATCAATGAGGGTTTTTGCTAGAAAAGAGGTAGTCGATCAAGTATTTGACCCGCGCCTTGAAATTTCAATTGAAGATGCACGAAGAATTAATCCAAATTACCAAGTAGAAGATGTAGTTGAAATGGAAGTAACACCTAAAGATTTTGGAAGAATTGCAGCTCAAACAGCAAAGCAAGTGGTGACACAGCGTGTTAGAGAAGCTGAAAGAGGTATTATTTATTCTGAATTTATTGACCGTGAAGAAGATATCATGACAGGTATCGTTCAAAGACTGGATTCTAAGTTTATCTATGTAAGCCTTGGCAAAATTGAAGCATTGCTTCCGGTCAACGAACAAATGCCAAATGAACGCTATAAACCACATGATCGTATCAAGGTATTTATTACAAAGGTTGAAAAAACAACAAAAGGACCGCAAATCTTTGTATCTCGTACACATCCGGGATTGCTCAAGCGCTTGTTTGAAATCGAAGTACCTGAGATCTACGATGGAACGGTTGAAATTAAATCCGTTGCCCGCGAGGCAGGAGATCGTTCCAAAATTTCCGTTCATTCCGATAATTCTGAGGTTGATCCGGTGGGTTCTTGTGTCGGACCAAAAGGAACACGGGTTCAAGCAGTTGTGAATGAGTTAAAAGGTGAAAAAATTGATATTGTGAAATGGTCAGATGATCCTGTTGTCTTTGTTGCAAATTCCTTAAGTCCTTCTAAAGTTTTGGATGTAATGGTAAATGAAGCGGATAAAGCAACAACAGTGGTTGTCCCAGATTATCAACTTTCCCTTGCAATTGGTAAACGCGGTCAAAACGCAAGACTGGCAGCGAAGTTAACGGGTTGGAAAATTGATATTAAATCAGAAACCGAAGCACGTGATTTAGGGATTTATCCACGTGAAGAAACAATCAGACTTTTTGATGATCAAGTTGACGACGATCATTTCGAATTCGAAGATGAATTAGATTAATTGGTGGAGGTGAATGATCGTGAACACGCGTAAAAAAGTTCCAATGCGTAAATGTGTGGCAACAGGTGAAATGAAGCCCAAAAAAGAACTCGTTCGCATCGTTCGCTCACAGGAAGGAGATGTCTCCATTGACCTGACTGGGAAAAAATCAGGCAGAGGTGCATATCTTTCAAAGGACAAGGAAGCTGTCCTTCAAGCCAAGAAGAAAAACATCTTATCTAACCACCTACAAGTTTCTATAGAAGAATCATTGTATGAAGAACTACTAGAGCTGATAGAGAAGGAGAACAGACTATCCAAATGAACCAGCAACAATGGATGTCATTGCTTGGCTTAGCCAATCGAGCACGTAAGATCACATCGGGTGAGGAGCTTACCGTCAAACAGATTCAGAGCGGAGGCGCAAAGCTCATTTTATTATCAGCAGATGCATCTGGAAATACAACCAAAAAAATTTCAGACAAGTGTAAATCGTATGAAGTTCCATTGAAAATAGTGGAAAATCGTCATCTTCTTGGCCATGCAATTGGCAAAGAAGCCCGCGTAGTTGTAGCTGTTTTGGATGATGGATTTGCTAAAAAACTGGTAACGTTGCTCGATTAATTTTAGCGGGGGTGAAAAAATGAGTAAAATACGTGTTTATGAATATGCAAAGAAACATAATGTTTCAAGTAAAGATGTAATTACAAAATTAAAAGAAATGAATATAGAGGTTTCTAACCATATGGCAACAATTGAAGATGCAGATATAGTAAAACTAGACGTAACCTTTAATAAAAACACTAGCAATACACAACAGAAACAAACAAAACCGCAACAGCAGAATCGTTCAAATCAAAGACCACAACAGCAGGGAGCGAAGCCACAGGTGCAGAGTAAAACAAGTCCAAAGGCTTTTGAAGATGATGACTCAAAAAATGCTGCTCCTAGTAAGGTAAAAGTTGTCTCTCCTCCAAAAACGGTTGAAGGTAAAAAGCAAAACCAAGAATTCCAATCAAAGGAAAACAAAGTTTTCAATTCAGGAAAAGGTAATAATAAAAAACCTTTTAATAATCATCAAAATCGCAATAATAATAACAATCGTAAAAAGAACCATACACCTGTTCAACAAGCACAGCCACAAAAGAAGAAAGAAAAAGAGCTGCCGGCAAAAATTACTTTTAGCGAATCTTTGACTGTTGGAGAGCTAGCTAAAAAAATATACCGTGAGCCTTCTGAAATCATCAAGAAGCTCTTTTTACTTGGTGTTATGGCGACAATCAACCAAGTATTAGATAAAGATGCGATTGAATTGATTGCAAGTGAATATGGAGTTGAGGTTGAAGAGGAAATCAAAATCGATACAACCGATTTAGAGGTTTATTTTACAGAGGATCCAACGGAAGAACTTGTAGAAAGACCAGCGGTTGTTACGATCATGGGACACGTTGACCATGGTAAAACAACTTTACTCGATTCTATCCGGAATACAAAAGTAACCGAGGGAGAAGCAGGTGGAATCACCCAGCATATCGGTGCTTATCAAGTAGTTGAAAACGGTAAGAAGATTACCTTCTTAGATACACCGGGACACGCTGCTTTTACAACGATGCGTGCACGTGGTGCAAAAATTACCGATATTACAATCCTTGTTGTTGCTGCAGATGACGGTGTAATGCCGCAAACGGTTGAGGCGATTAACCATGCGAAGGCAGCTGAAGTTCCAATTATCGTTGCCGTTAATAAAATGGATAAAGAAGCAGCGAATGCTGATCGTGTTATGCAGGAATTAACAGAGCACGGATTGGTTTCAGAAGCTTGGGGTGGGGATACTATCTTTGTACCACTTTCTGCAAAAACAGGGGATGGAATCGATAATCTATTAGAAATGATTCTCCTTGTCAGTGAAGTAGAGGAATATAAAGCGAATCCTAACCGAAAGGCTTTAGGTACAGTTATCGAGGCACAATTGGATAAAGGCCGCGGATCTGTTGCAACCTTACTGATTCAAAACGGTTCATTAAAAATCGGGGATCCGATTGTTGTAGGAAACACTTTTGGCCGTGTTCGGGCCATGGTAAATGATAAAGGACGCCGTGTCAAAGAGGCAGGCCCATCGACTCCTGTTGAAATTACTGGGCTTAACGATGTTCCACAAGCTGGAGATCGCTTTGTTGTTTTTGACGACGAAAAAACGGCACGTCAGGTTGGGGAAGCACGTGCACAACAGGCACTTGCCGCACATCGTGGCGAAAAGTCCCGTGTTAGCTTAGAAAACTTATTTGAACAATTAAAACAGGGTGAAATGAAGGACTTGAATGTCATTATCAAAGCCGACGTTCAGGGCTCAGCTGAAGCTGTTGCCGCTTCACTCATGAAAATCGATGTAGAAGGCGTTAATATCAAAATTATTCACAGTGGTGCTGGAGCGATTAACGAGTCGGATATTACGCTTGCTGCTGCTTCTAATGCGATTGTGATTGGTTTCAATGTTCGTCCAGATGCAAATGCAAAGCGTGCTGCTGAGGCAGAGGATGTTGACGTACGCCTTCACCGTATTATTTATAAGGTAATTGAAGAAATTGAAGCGGCCATGAAGGGAATGCTTGATCCAGAATTTGAAGAAAAGATTATTGGTCAAGCTGAGGTCCGCCAAACCTTCAAGGTTTCCAAAGTAGGAACGATTGCTGGTTCATATGTAACGGATGGAAAAATCACCCGCGATAGCGGCATTCGCTTAATTCGAAACGGCGTAGTCATCTTTGAAGGGCAAATTGATGCCTTAAAACGCTTTAAAGATGATGCAAAAGAAGTTGCACAAGGATATGAATGCGGTATTACCATTAAAAACTTTAATGATGTTAAAGAGGGAGATATCATTGAAGCCTATATAATGGAAGAAGTAGAACGGAAATGATCATCGGCTCAGCCGTATGTGAATGCATCATCTACGATGCCCATTCATTAAAGGATAAACGTTCCGTTCTGCAACGAATCCTAACTCGGTTAAGGCAAAAATTTAATATTTCTGTTTCAGAGGTAGATTTCCAGGATGTATGGCAAAGAACAAAAATTGCCATTGTTGTGGTTACCCAGGCAAAAGTTTCAACCGAACAGGAACTACAGAATGCGTTACGATTTGTTGATTCGTTCCCAGAGATAGAGAGAGCGATCACCGAGATTGAATGGCTTTAGATTAAGAGGTGAATGTGATGAGCCACAGAGCAAATCGTGTGGGAGAACAAATGAAGAAAGAACTGAGTGACATCATCGGACGTAAAATTAAAGATCCACGGATTGGTTTTGTGACGGTAACAGATGTCCAGGTTACTGGGGATCTCCAACAAGCAAAGGTATATATATCCGTATTAGGCGATGATGAACAAAAGGAGAATACATTAAAGGGTCTGGCTAAAGCGAAAGGATTTATTCGTACAGAGATCGGCCACCGTATTCGACTGCGCAAAACACCAGAAATCATCTTTGAATTCGATGAATCCATTGATTACGGAAATCGAATTGAAAACCTTCTTCATCAATTACACCATGAAGATAAACCACTTCAAAAAAATGATGAAGAGTAGATATCGATGGATAGACATTTGTCTATCCATTTTTTGATAGGGAGTGAATTTGTTGGAAGGTATTTTACCATTATTTAAACCAGCCGGAATGACGTCACATGATTGTGTATTTAAATTAAGGAAGATATTAAAGACAAAAAAGGTTGGACATACAGGCACGCTTGATCCGGATGTAACCGGAGTCCTGCCAATTTGTATTGGAAAGGCAACGAAGGTAGCAGAATATATCACAGATGCCGGCAAAGCGTACGAGGGAGAAGTAACAATCGGGTATTCAACGACAACTGAGGATGCATCTGGTGAAGTAGTTGAAGAGAAAAATGTCAACCGTTCTATTCCAAGAGAAGAAATACTTCAAGTCCTACAATCCCTGTCTGGTGAAATAGAGCAGACCCCGCCAATGTTTTCAGCGGTTAAGGTCGATGGTGTCCGCCTTTATGAATATGCCAGAAAAGGGATTGAAGTAGAACGGCCAACCCGGAAGGTTTTCATCAAATCCATTGAACTTCTTGATGACAGGGAAATATTTTCGGGTGACACGATATCCTTTCGATTTCGAGTAAGTTGCAGCAAAGGAACCTATATCCGAACCCTGGCAGTAACAATCGGTGAAAAACTTGGATATCCATCCCATATGTCAAAATTAACAAGAATTCAATCAGCAACCTATACGTTAGAAGATTGTTTAACTTTTGATGAAATAGGAAACTTAATGGAAACTGGAAGGATCAAAGAAATATTAAGGCCTTTGGAATCAGCACTTTCCCATTTGCCGAAATACGTAATTAATGATACAGTAGCAGAGAAAGTAAAGAATGGTGCGATTTTACCGATTCCAGAACATCTAAAAAATAGTAACGGACCTATAGTCACTGAAACTGGGGAGGGACAGGCACTTGCTATCTATACAGAGCATCCAGGCAAGCCCGGACTTATGAAACCAGTTAAAGTGTTAAGAAATGATCACGATTAATCAGGGTACGGTATAGAAAGAGTGAGTTTCAATTGGAAGTAAAGAAGCTTAATTTTCCTAATTTTACAGACATTAGTGGGTTACCGCCATTATCAATGGCTCTCGGGTATTTCGACGGAGTTCACCTTGGCCATCAACAAGTAATTTTAGAAGCCATGAGACAGGCGAAAGAACTTGGTTTGAAGAGCGCTGTCATGACTTTTGATCCACACCCATCCGTGGTGTTGGGGAAATCTGAGCAGCATGTCCACTATATTACACCATTATCAGAAAAAATTTACATCCTCGAAAAGATGGGGATTGATTATGTATTTATTATTCATTTTACTACAGAATTTGCAAACCTTCTTCCGCAAGAATTTATTGACCAATATGTAATAAACTTAAATGTTAAACATGTCGTGGCGGGTTTTGACTTCACATACGGAAAAATGGGAAAAGGGACAATGGAAACCATCCCTTTCCATTCAAGAGGACAATTCACCTTTTCCGTCATTCCAAAGCTAACCAAAAAGGAAGAAAAGGTGAGCTCGACCCGAATAAGGAATTTATTAAAAGATGGGAGAACAGCTGAGCTTCCCGATTTATTAGGAAGAAACTATACAACGGCGGGAACCGTTATTCATGGTGATAAACGCGGAAGGACAATTGGATTTCCTACCGCGAACGTGGATGTTGGGGAGGAATATCTATTACCTCCGCTTGGTGTTTATTCGGTGAGAATGAAGATAGATGGAAAGTGGTACAACGGGGTATGTAATCTCGGGATTAAACCTACTTTCAATAATGAAGCGAAAAAGCCCTCAGTTGAGGTTCATTTATTCGAATTTAATCAAATGATTTATGGTAAAGAGGTAAAGGTTGAATGGCATCAATTTATTCGCAAAGAACAAAAGTTTTCGGGTATTGAAGAATTGGTAGCGCAAATTGAAAGAGATAAACAAACTGCACTGAATTATTTTAAAAAATTCGACAAAGTCCCCGAAGATTGTAGTGAATCAACCACTTTCTTACATTAAAATCAAGGTTTCACTTGCATTTTAGACTGAAACATTGTATTCTTATTAACGTATTAAAAAACCTTTGCTTGGCAAGTCGATTCACCGACGCTTGCTCAGTAACAGGGGATTCATATTTTAGGAGGTGAATTAGGATGGCAATCACTCAAGAGCGTAAAAATGAAATTATCGCTGAGTATAAAACTCATGAAAACGATACTGGATCTGCAGAGGTTCAAATCGCTGTCCTTACTGAATCAATCAACAATTTGAATGAGCACTTACGTACTCACAAAAAAGATCACCACTCACGTCGTGGTTTGTTGAAAATGGTTGGTAAGCGTCGTAATCTTTTATCTTACCTACGTAACAAAGATGTTCAACGTTACCGTGTGCTAATCAATAAGCTTGGTCTTCGTCGATAATCAACAGAAGCGGGATTTTTCCCGCTTTTTTGTTAGCTTTTTAAAAGAAAATTGGAAACGTCTTAACCAGTCCCGATAAGCTCTAGAATTGTACAAAAATAAAGAATCCTCTATACATATTTAAAATCGCGAAATTATGTGCATACTATTCTTATATTTGAAATTTCTAACATAAGCTTTTTTACGGCTTTTTATATATGGAAAATGATGATTATAGCGAAAATATTTTTCGAATCATCCTCTGAAATGATTTTTGACCTGAGAGGGGTAACAATATGGAACATACGAAACATGAGTATTCCATGGAGTGGGCAGGCCGCAAGCTGACTGTCGAAATTGGACAATTAGCAAAACAAGCAAATGGTGCTGTCCTTGTCCGTTATGGTGATACAGCAGTCCTAAGTACAGCAACTGCTTCAAAGGAACCAAAAAACCTTGACTTTTTTCCGTTAACTGTAAACTACGAGGAACGTTTATACGCAGTTGGGAAGATTCCTGGGGGCTTTATTAAAAGGGAAGGCCGTCCAAGTGAGAAAGCGATTCTAGCCAGCCGCTTAATTGACCGTCCAATCCGTCCATTATTTGCTGACGGATTCCGTAATGATGTACAAGTTATCAGTATTGTAATGAGTGTGGATCAAAACTGTTCTACTGAAATGGCAGCAATGTTCGGTTCATCATTGGCATTAAGTACATCTGATATTCCATTTGAGGGTCCAATTGCGGGAGTCGTAGTTGGCCGTGTCAATGGAGAATTCGTAATTAATCCTACTGTTGAGCAATCTGAACAGAGCGACATCCACTTAACTGTCGCCGGTACAAAGGATGCCATTAACATGGTTGAAGCGGGTGCAAATGAAGTACCTGAGGAAACGATGCTTGAAGCCATTATGTTTGGACATGATGAAATCAAACGCTTAATTGAATTCCAAGAGAAAATTGCTGCAGAAATTGGCAAGGAAAAAATGCAAATTTCGCTTTACGAAATTAATAAAGAACTTGAAGCAGAAGTCAGAGCAATCTGTGAAGCAGATATGATTAATGCCATTCAAGTTCAAGAAAAACACGCACGTGAAGCTGCGATAACTGAAGTGAAAAAACAAGTTTTAGCTAAATATGAAGAACAGGAAGCAACGGATGAGAATTTAAAACAAGTTAAGCAAATCCTTGACAAAATTGTTAAGGGTGAAGTTCGCCGCTTAATTACTGTGGAAAAGATTCGCCCAGATGGCCGTAAAATTGATGAAATCCGTCCACTATCTTCTCAGGTGGGGCTACTTGCACGTACGCATGGATCTGGTTTATTTACACGTGGTCAGACGCAGGCATTAAGTATCTGTACACTCGGTGCAATGGGAGATGTTCAAATACTTGATGGTTTAGGTATTGAGGAAGAAAAACGCTTTATGCATCATTATAATTTCCCTTCCTTTAGCGTTGGAGAAACTGGCCCGATTCGCGGCCCGGGTCGTCGCGAAATCGGTCATGGTGCATTGGGAGAACGGGCACTTGAACCAATTGTTCCGAATGAAAAGGATTTTCCATATACGATTCGACTGGTTTCTGAAGTTTTGGAATCCAACGGTTCTACTTCACAGGCAAGTATTTGTGCAAGTACTCTTGCGATGATGGATGCCGGTGTACCGATTAAAGCACCAGTAGCAGGAATTGCAATGGGACTAGTAAAATCCGGAGAACATTACACTGTTTTGACAGATATTCAAGGAATGGAAGACCATCTTGGCGATATGGACTTTAAAGTGGCCGGAACCTCTAAGGGGGTAACTGCTCTTCAAATGGACATCAAGATTGAAGGTCTATCCCGTGAAATCTTAGAAGAGGCACTTCAGCAGGCGAAAAAAGGAAGAATGCAAATTTTAGATTCCATGCTTGCAACAATTAATGAACCAAGAGCTGAGTTATCAAAATTTGCTCCGAAAATTTTAACGATGGCAATCAACCCGGATAAAATCCGTGATGTTATTGGACCAAGTGGAAAGCAAATTAATAAAATTATTGAAGAAACTGGCGTTAAAATTGATATTGAGCAAGATGGAACAATCTTTATTGCATCTGCAGATCAGGAAATGAATCAAAAGGCTAAAAAGATTATTGAAGATATTGTCCGTGAAGTAGAGGTCGGACAAATGTACCTTGGTAAAGTAAAACGGATTGAAAAATTTGGTGCATTTGTTGAAATTTTTGCCGGAAAAGACGGATTAGTCCATATTTCTGAACTTGCAGAAGAGCGGGTTGGAAAAGTAGAAGATGTTGTAAAAATTGGTGATGAAATACTTGTCAAGGTAACAGAAATTGATAAACAAGGCCGCGTAAACCTTTCACGGAAAGCTGTTTTAAAGGAACAGAAAGAAAAGGCTGAAGAGCAGCGATAATGGATAACCCCGGTCTTGTCAAAGCTGCCAGACATTAGAAAGTCAGGGGAACCCCCTGACTTTCTTTTGTAAATATCTTTGAGAATTGTCCAGCTTCAGCGCCTAGCCCCTCGAGGTGCTTCGGCCCTGTCGATGAAGTCAAAAAACGACTTCACCGCCAGTGCCTCCAGCACTTGTCGGGGCTGACCAAGGCGCTTACGCTTTTAGTTCTACCTTGTCCCTTTTATTCATAATGTTTATGGAAGGGGGAACGGGAAGATGAAAAAAGTGGTTATATTTATGCTGATTTGTTTGGCTGGATGGGTCTCGGTAAATAATCCAATTGTAAATCCGTATGTAGATACCCTGAAGGATTCTGCAATGATGGTTTCAAAGCAACATTCCAATCCTCTTTATGAAAGCATTGTTAAAAATGCTCCTACATATGAGGTCCCACCTTCCAATGCCAGAGTTGACCCAGTTTGGAAGGCGATACCAGGTTATAATGGATTAAAGGTTGATATTTCAGCCTCCTATAAAAAGATGAAAAGTAAAAATCAATTTGATGAAAAGAAATTGGTTTTTACACAGATTTCACCGAAAGTGCACTTAAAGGATTTACCGCCTTCACCTATATATAAGGGCCATCCGGATAAACCAATGGTTAGCTTTATTATTAATGTAGCATGGGGAAATGAATTTTTATCGGATATGCTTGCAACCTTAAAAAGGCATCATGTTACCACAAGCTTTTTTCTGGAGGGCAATTGGGTGAAGAAGAATCCGGATCTGGCCAAAATGATCGTTGACGCCGGTCACGAAGTGGGGAATCACTCCTATTCCCACCCGGATATGAAGAGACTTACTGCCTCGCAAACAAGAGCGGAAATGATAAAAACGAATGAAGTCATTGAAGCGGCAACTGGGGAAGTATGCAAATGGTTTGCTCCGCCTAGCGGAAGCTACCGGAATGAGACTGTGACGGTGGCAAATCAGTTAAAAATGAAAACGGTTATGTGGACCGTCGATACTGTCGACTGGCAAAAGCCAACTCCAGATGCCCTTATTAATCGTGTAATAAGTAAAGTGGATAACGGCTCGATGATTTTGATGCACCCTACCGAGTCAACTGCTAAATCTCTTGACCGCCTCATTACTTTAATTGAGAAAAAGAATCTAACCATTGGTACTGTTTCAGAGTTAATGAGCGAGGAAAGAATAATGAAATAACATCGGAAGAGTAGCATAAAATATAAGTAATGAGGTTTTGAGCTGTTATAATCAGGAGGAATTCGATGATAAATAGATACACTTGTCAAAATGGAGTAAGAATTGTATTAGAACAAATTCCTACCGTTAGGTCTGTAGCCATTGGTGTATGGATTGGTACCGGATCTAGGAATGAGCATCCTGAAATTAATGGGATTTCCCACTTTTTAGAGCATATGTTTTTTAAAGGTACAACCACACGGTCTGCAAAAGATATTGCTGAATCCTTTGACAGTATTGGCGGTCAAGTGAATGCATTTACCTCAAAAGAATATACTTGTTATTACGCCAAAGTTCTTGATACCCACTCGAAATTTGCTTTAGATGTATTAGCTGACATGTTTTTTAATTCAACTTTCGTGGAAGAAGAATTAAATAAAGAAAGAAATGTTGTCCTAGAGGAAATTAAAATGTATGAAGATACTCCTGATGATATCGTTCATGACTTATTAAGCCGTGCCGTATACGAGGATCATTCGCTTGGTTATCCAATCCTGGGAACGGAAGAGACACTTAATACGTTTACGGGTGAAAAGCTAAAGGAATATATCCATGAACGCTATACTCCGGAAAATGTTGTCATTTCAATTGCTGGTAATGTTTCAGATGCGTTTATTAGTGAAGTCGAAAAATATTTTGGCTCTTACACTGGCGGCAACCATGAATCACGTGAAAATACCCCTGTTTTTCATTCGAATCAGATTTCTAGAAAAAAGGAAACAGAGCAGGCCCATTTATGTTTAGGTTTTGAAGGATTAAAGATTGGTCACGAGGACATCTATAGTTTAATTATCGTAAATAACGTTCTTGGCGGCAGTATGAGCAGCAGATTGTTTCAGGAAGTCCGTGAGCAGCGGGGGTTAGCGTATTCTGTTTTCTCTTATCATTCCGCTTATCAAGATAGTGGAATTGTTACAGTATATGGGGGGACAGGGGCTAAGCAGCTCGATTTATTATTTGAAACCATTCAGGAAACATTGGATAAGTTAAAACAAGATGGAATTACCGAAAAAGAGATTACGAATACTAAGGAACAATTAAAAGGAAGCTTGATGCTGAGTTTGGAAAGCACCAATAGCAGAATGAGCCGTAACGGGAAAAATGAATTATTGTTAAAACGTCATCGTTCATTGGATGAAATTATTGAACAAATAGATCAAGTAACCAAGCAAAGCGCTGATGAAATGGCAAGGTCCATTTTCACTAATCAATATTCCGTTTCCTTAATCAGTCCTGATGGAGAATTTCCAAAGGGCCTAAAATAAAAAGAAACAGTTCGAGAACTCGAACTGTTTTTTTTTAGTCTAATCTTGGACTTCCCCTTATAAAATAGAATATAGACAGTGAAGGGAGTCCGTATTGATGAGACTGAGTGAGTTAAGTGGAAAAGAAATTGTTGACGTGAAAAAAGCGGAGCGACTTGGAGTTCTTGGTCAAACGGATCTTGAAATCAATGAGGGAACAGGCCAAATTCAAGCTCTTCTCATCCCATCCCTCAAATGGTTTGGTTTTCGAAAACAGGGAGAAGAAATTAGAGTTCCATGGAATCATATTAAAAAGATTGGAACAGACATGATCATCATCGATATTCCTGAAAATGAGGATGAATAAACAAGTAAACTCAGGTTCAAAGCCCAAGCAAATGGATATTTGCTTGGGCTTTTTTTATGAACTAATCATGAATAACTCACAGATTGATGTTCTCCTACATAAGATGTTGAAGTGAATAGAAGAAACTGATTTCCGAATTGGATTTTTTTAAAAAGAAGGTGAATGTTTTCATGCTGACAGGGATGCAGATAGCCGTAATCGGTGGTGATGCAAGACAGCTGGAAATTATCCGGAAGTTAACCGAGTTAGATGCCAGATTATCGCTCATTGGCTTCGAACAGCTTGATCACGCCTTTACTGGTGCTGTTAAGGAAAAGTTAGATGAGGTGGATTTTTCTACTATAGACGCCCTCATCTTACCCGTGCCCGGTACGAATTTAGAAGGACAGGTTGAAACAATCTTTTCAAATGAGAAGGTTATTTTGACAGAAGATATGCTTTTGAAGACACCTGAACACTGTACGATCTATTCAGGGATAAGTAATGCATTTTTAAATGAAATCACAACTAAATCGAAGAGAAGACTTATCCAACTTTTTTCAAGGGATGATGTAGCTATCTATAATTCGATTCCTACAGTTGAAGGAACGATTATGATGGCCATCCAGCATACGGATTATACGATTCACGGATCAAATGTAACGGTTTTGGGCCTAGGAAGATGTGGTATGAGTACTGCTCGAGCCTTTCATGCCCTAGGGGCGAAAGTAAAGGTCGGTGCTCGAAAAAGTGAACATCTTGCAAGAATTACAGAAATGGGCGTAACACCTTTTCATTTAAGTAATCTTGTAAAAGAAGTGTCGGATACCGATATATTAATCAATACCATTCCGCACCCAGTGGTAAGTGCTGCAATCATTTCTAAGCTGCCTGCCCATACACTCATCATTGATATTGCCTCTAAACCGGGTGGAACTGATTTTAGATATGCGGAAAAGCGGGGAATAAAGGCATTGCTCGCACCAAGTTTACCAGGGATTGTAGCTCCTAAGACTGCTGGATTAATTCTCGCAGATGTTCTGACACAATTACTTCAGGATGACCTATTAAATAGAAAGGGGAAAGAAAAATGAGTTTAAAAGGAAAAAGAATTGGCTTTGGATTAACAGGGTCACATTGTACGTATGATGCTGTATTCCCAGAAATTGAAAAACTAGTGCAAGCAGGTGCCGAAGTCGTTCCGGTAGTGTCCTATACCGTAAAAAGTACTGACACCCGTTTTGGCAATGGCGAAGATTGGGTCAAAAGGATAGAAGACCTTACCGGTAATAAGGCCATCGACTCCATTGTTAAAGCAGAGCCGCTGGGACCCAAAATGCCTCTTGATTGTATGGTCATCGCACCGTTAACAGGGGTTTCCATGAGTAAATTCGCAAATGCTATGAACGACAGTCCTGTTTTAATGGCAGCTAAAGCAACACTTAGGAATCTTAAGCCGATTGTGCTCGGAATTTCTACGAATGATGCGTTAGGTTTAAATGGAGTAAATTTAATGAGGCTGATGGCTACCAAACACATTTATTTTATTCCTTACGGACAGGATGATCCGATTAAAAAACCAAATTCAATGGTAGCAAGAATGACAATGTTAATGGAAACGGTGGAAGCTGCAATTGAAGGAAAACAGATTCAACCCGTACTGGTTGAAAGATTTCGAGATGATGTTTAATTGTTCCCTCTTTCGTATGAAAATGGTTATTTCTTTTAAAGGAATATGTTAGAATATATAAATAATTCATATGCTGGAGATGGTTATTCTCTTCATGCGAATTGTTTTAACTAATTAGATTATTTCCAAAAGAAATAACTGGATAAGAGATTGAAAGGGGTCTTATAGTAATGAGTCAGCAAAGCGGATTTAACGTCGCAGTAGTCGGAGCAACAGGAGCAGTTGGACAGCAGATGATCCAAACCTTAGTAAAGGAAAATTTCCCTTACAAGAAATTACTATTATTATCTTCAAGCCGTTCAGCAGGACAAAAAATTGTCGTGAACGGTGAAGAATATACGGTTCAAGAAGCGAAGCCTGAGAGCTTTGAAGGTATTGATATTGCTTTATTTTCAGCAGGCGGCAGTGTTTCCAAAGAACTTGCGCCGGAAGCCGTAAAACGCGGGGCAATTGTTGTTGATAATACGAGTGCATTTAGAATGGATGCCGATAAACCATTGGTAGTGCCGGAAGTTAATGAAACAGATTTACACCAACATACAGGGATTATTGCCAATCCAAATTGTTCAACTATCCAAATGGTCGTTGCCCTAGAACCAATTAGACAAACATTCGGTCTAAAGAAAGTTATTGTTTCAACTTACCAAGCCGTTTCAGGTGCAGGTGCAAAAGCTGTGCAAGAATTAATGGATCAAACGAAATCTATTTTGGCAAATGAGCCAGTGGAACCAAAAATTTTACCAGTAGGCAGCGATAAAAACCACTATCAAATCGCCTTTAATGCCATTCCGCAAATAGATAAATTCCAAGAAAATGGTTTTACCTTCGAAGAAATGAAAATGATCAATGAAACGAAAAAAATCATGCATTTACCAGAATTAGCTGTATCAGCTACATGTGTCCGTCTTCCAGTTGCAGTAGGTCACTCTGAGTCAGTTTATTTTGAAATTGACCAAGAAGGTGTAAGTGCAGAAGAAATTAAGGCATTATTAAAAGATGCACCAGGCGTTGTTCTACAGGATGATCCGGAGAACCAAGTTTACCCAATGCCGGCAAATTGTGTTGGAAGTAATGATGTATTTGTTGGAAGAGTCAGAAAGGACCTTGATGAAGGCAAAGGTTTCCATATGTGGGTCGTCTCTGATAACTTACTAAAAGGCGCTGCCTGGAACTCTGTACAAATTGCACAAAGTTTAGTGAAACTTGGTTTAGTGAAAGAAAAATAAAGTTTTCATAAAAAGGCAGGTTTTGAATGTCAACATGAAAATTATCGTGCAAAAATTTGGAGGTACATCTGTAAGGGATGAAAAGGGCAGGAAACATGCTAGTGTTCATATTGAAAAGGCGTTAAAAGACGGTTATAAGGTAGTCGCAGTGGTTTCAGCAATGGGAAGAAACGGGGATCCTTATGCAACGGATACCCTTCTTTCCCTAATTGGCGGGAATAACAGTAAATTAAGTAAACGCGAATTAGATTTGCTAATGTCCTGCGGTGAGGTCATTTCAAGTGTTGTTTTTACAAGCAAGTTGCTTGAGTCAGGAATCAAAGCAGTCGGATTAACCGGCGCCCAGGCGGGTTTTCGTACAAATAGCGAACATACAAATGCTAAAATCGTAGAAATGAAATGTGATCGGCTTTTAAGAGAATTGGAACATGCTGATGTGGTTGTCGTGGCAGGGTTTCAGGGAGCAGCAAAAAATGGGGATATCACAACGATTGGCAGAGGCGGCAGTGATACTTCTGCCGCTGCATTAGGTGCTGCCCTGAATGCGGAATGGATTGATATTTTTACCGATGTAGAAGGAGTTATGACCGCTGATCCCAGAATAGCAGAAAATGCTAGGCCGCTTTCGGTTGTTACTTATACCGAAGTATGCAATATGGCCTATCAGGGGGCAAAGGTGATTCATCCAAGAGCGGTAGAAATTGCGATGCAATCGAAAATTCCCATTCGAATCCGCTCGAATTATTCTGAAAGTCTCGGGACACTCGTAACAACCTTAAATAAAGAAAATCGCGGCAGTGATATTAAAGAACGGATTGTAACCGGAATCGCTCATGTTTCCAATGTAACGCAAATTAAAGTTTTTGCCAAAAAAGATCAATACTACTTGCAAGCCGAGGTTTTTAAGGCAATGGCAAATGAAAATATTAGTGTTGATTTTATCAATATTTCTCCGAACGGTGTCGTTTATACCGTGACGGATGAGATGACGGATAAGGCAATCAAAACTTTACAGGATTTGGGTCATGAACCTGTTATTGAACGTAACTGTGCAAAAGTTTCCGTTGTGGGTGCTGGAATTGCCGGTGTCCCTGGGGTGACTTCCAAAATCGTTACTTCGTTGTCTGACCATGGAATTCGAATTTTGCAGTCAGCTGATAGCCATACCACCATTTGGGTTCTCGTCAAACAAGAAGACCTAGTCAAATCAGTCAATGCACTGCATGATGCATTTCAATTGGAAGAAGAAGCAATTGAAGTATATCGAAATGAAATGTAAAGTGTAAACTGTATGAGGTATAGAGTCTATATAAGAGACTCATTCTAACCCGGCAATCAAATGGAAGGAGCTTTGAAAATGGTTCATTTTGGTCGAGTATCGACGGCGATGGTGACTCCTTTTGATATGAAGGGGCATGTTGATTTTTCAAAGACCACTCAATTAGTCAATTATTTGATTGAAAATGGAACTGATTCACTTGTAGTGGCTGGCACAACAGGTGAATCTCCCACATTATCAAAGGAAGAAAAACTTGCTTTATTTGCTCATGTTGTCAAAGTTGCTGCCAAGAGAGTTCCGGTTATAGCCGGGACTGGCAGCAATAATACGTATGCATCCATTGAACTCACCAAAAAAGCAGAAGAACTTGGCGTTGATGCAATAATGGTTGTGGCACCATACTATAATAAACCAAATCAAGAGGGATTATATCAGCATTTTCAAGCAGTAGCTGAAGCAACATCTCTACCTGTGATGGTTTACAATATTCCAGGAAGATCCTCGGTCAATATACTTCCAGAAACAATTATTCGACTTTCTAAAATTCCCAATATAGTTGCAGTAAAAGAAGCTAGCGGTGATTTAAATGCAATGACCCATATCATTGCTAATACAGATGAAAACTTTGTTTTATACAGTGGTGATGATGGTTTAACATTGCCAGTTCTGTCGATTGGCGGTGCCGGTATAATTTCGGTTGCGTCACATATAATTGGAAATGAAATGCAAGAAATGGTAAAGGCCTATTTTGATGGGGAGAATTCTAAAGCAGCGAAGCTCCATCAGCAATTGCTTCCTATCATGCAAGGCTTATTTGCAGCACCAAGTCCTGGTCCGGTCAAAACAGCGTTGCAGCTTAATGGGTTAGATGTAGGTTCAGTAAGGCTTCCATTGGTCCCATTAACCGAACAGGAACGCACCAGATTGACGGCGCTCTTAAAAAAGTAATAATTCAAAAAATCCAATCGATTTCCGGTTGGATTTTTTAGTTTAAGGGAGTAGATAGCCTCAAATCGCAGAATATGGTTGTAATGATTTTCGTGTTTCAAGTATAATAATCATAACTGATTTCGGTCGGCATAAATAACGTAGGAGGATTCAAACATTGATCACAAGCAAAAAAAATAATTCCATTAAGATAATTTCTCTTGGTGGTATCGGAGAAATCGGAAAAAATATGTACCTTGTCGAAGTGGACAAGGATATATTTGTCATTGATGCCGGCTTAATGTTCCCCGAGGAAGAAATGCTCGGTATCGATATCGTAATTCCTGATATGACCTATTTGACAGAGAATAGAGACAGAGTAAAAGCCATTTTCCTTACCCATGGTCATGAAGATCATATTGGTGCACTCTCTTATTTATTAAGGCAGGTAAATGTTCCGGTTTATGGCATGAAATTAACATTAGCTCTTGCAAGCGCGAAACTTAAAGAACAAGAATTTAACGGAACACCAACGTTTATTGAAGTGGATTCCGATACCATTTTAAACTTGAATTCTGTAGATATCAGTTTCTTTAAAACGAATCACAGTATTCCGGATTCTGTTGGCGTTTGTATTCACACTTCTGAAGGTATTATCGTTTATACGGGTGATTTTAAATTTGATCAGGCCGCAACGAAGCTTTATAAGCCTGAAATTGGAAAAATGGCTGCGATTGGAGATAAAGGAGTACTATGTCTGTTGTCGGATAGTACAGAAGCAGAAAAGCCAGGCTATACCACCTCAGAGGCAATTGTTGTAAGAGAAATGTCCAATGCATTTTATAATGCACCTGGAAGGATTATTGCTGCTTGTTTTGCATCTGATATTAACAGGATTCAGCATATTTTTGATTCTGCAATAGAAAACCGTAGAAAGGTTGCGGTCGTTGGGAAAAGCCTTGAACGAATTTATCATATTGCACTTGATTTAGGTTATTTAGAGGTTGAAGAAGATTTAATCATCCCCATTAGTGAATTAAAAGACTATAAAGACAATGAAGTAGTCATTTTAATGACAGGAAACCAAGGAGAGCCAATTGAAGCCTTGCAGAAAATGGCGAAACAAACGGCTAAATTCGTCAATATTCAACCGGGTGATACCGTTTTAATTGCTGCTTCACCATTAAGGGGAAGCGAAGTGTTTTTAGCGAAAACAGTTGATATGCTGTTTAGAGCGGGAGCAAATGTCATTTCGGGTAAACGGACCATTCACGTATCCAGCCATGGAAGTCAAGAAGAATTAAAATTTATGATTAACCTGATGAAGCCTAAGTATTTCATACCCGTTCATGGAGAATACCGCTTGCTTCAAGCACATCGGAAATTGGCACTGGAAATTGGCCTCAAGAACGAACAGATTCTAATCCCTGAGCGTGGAGAAATCGTTGAAATAAAAGATGGGAAGATTGGTTTTAGCGGTAAAGTGCCTTCAGGGAATGTTCTGATTGATGGGATTGGTGTCGGTGATGTTGGAAATATTGTATTGCGGGATCGAAAACTTTTATCCCAGGATGGCATATTGATTGTGGTTGTTACCTTAACAAGACAGGATAAAAAAATTGCAGCCGGTCCTGAAATTATATCACGAGGGTTTGTTTATGTTCGCGAATCAGAAAAGTTGATGGATGATTCGACAAAATTGGTTCGTGAAATCGTGGAAAGAAATATTGCAAAGGAAACCTTCGAATGGTCAAGCCTAAAACAGGACATCCGCGATGAACTAAACCGCTATTTATTTGAAAAAACAAAAAGAAGACCGATGATTTTACCAATCATCATGGAAATTTAGTTTTAAAGGCACTGGAAATTTTCAGTGCCTTTATTATTTGAAAAAATAGCATGAATTTCAAGCAGACGTCAATACTAAAGTCATCATGTGTGAAGGGAGTCTAGGGATGGATATTTTAAATAATATTTTTCGAAATGAATCCGAAAATCCAGATGGAGGGGAGCCTCAAAAAGAGGAAAAACCATCTTCGAATTTAATAGAAAAAATTCAACAGCTTGGTCAAACCAATGTTCCTCAATTATCATCTGACTCGAGAATCCACTGTTTAACGATTGTCGGACAAATAGAAGGTCATTTAGCATTGCCGCCGCAGAATAAAACAACGAAGTATGAACATCTCATACCGCAGTTAGTAGCCATTGAGCAGAATCCCAAAATTGAAGGAGTGCTCATTATTTTGAATACGGTAGGCGGGGACGTGGAAGCAGGTCTTGCCATTTCAGAAATGCTTGCAACGATTTCAAAACCGACTGTTTCTGTTGTGTTGGGAGGAGGGCATTCTATTGGGGTACCTATTGCCGTTTCCTGCGATTATTCCTTTATTGTAGAAACCGCAACGATGACCATCCATCCAATCCGCTTAACAGGGCTAGTTATTGGTGTTCCTGCAACCTTTGAATATTTAGATAAAATGCAGGAGCGGGTTGTGAACTTTGTTACAAAACACTCAAAAATTACCGAGGATACCTTTAAAGACCTAATGTTTGCAAAGGGCAATCTGACTCGGGATATTGGAACAAACGTAATTGGTGCCGATGCTGTAAAAAATGGTCTAATTGATGAAGTTGGCGGAATTGGCGCTGCGATGAAAAAGTTAAATGAATTGATTGATTTACAAAAAGAAGAAAAAGAAGGGCTGATTCAATGATTCTTTATACGATGATGCCGCAAGAACTTATTTTTCCAAGCGAAACAGAAGCTTTCTCTAAACAACAAATGATTAACTACCAAGGGGTTCCACTATTGGTGGATATGATGGATCCACAAAATGTTCAGGTAATCCGTGTACTAAGCAGTGATCCTCAGCATTTCCTAGACGATCGATTTTGTCCGGGAGCAAAAATTTCTTTTTCGTACAGTGAAGGTTTGTCCGCATTCTAACAGGCATTATGGTATAATTAGGACAAGAAGACAAGAGCAGCCAAGCAGGCTGCTTTCTTCCTTTTTATCCTAAAAATGCTATTTCAGAATAGTTGAAGAGTTAATATAAACGATTACAGGTGATTTGATGGCGAAAAAAAAGAGAAGGCAAGCCAAAAAAAGAGACATTCAATTAAAAAAGACTGTTCAATATGAATTAACAGCCTTAGCGTTATTGGCATTAGCCATCATTTCCATGGCGAAGCTTGGGGCAGTGGGGAAATCTTCAGTCCTATTCTTCCGTTTTTGGATGGGAGAATGGTATATGCTCTGTTTAATTGGATTAGTGGTGATGAGTGTATATTTAATGTGGAAAAGAACCGTGCCCTTTTTTTTCAATCTTAAATTAGTAGGCTCTTATTTTATTATTTCCTCGATTCTTCTTTTAAGCCATGTGACATTGTTTGATCTTCTGTCAAACGGCGGACGATTTAAAAATCCTAGTGTAATCAATAATACTTGGGAATTGTTTATGATGGAAGTAAAGGGAGAAACCAGTACACACGATTTAGGTGGCGGGATGATTGGTGCTGTGTTATTTGCTTTATTTCATTTTCTATTTGCGGAAACCGGGACCAAAATTGTTGCGTTTATCTTTGTTCTGATTGGTTTTATTTTAATAACAGGAAAATCTTTTGGAGATTTTATTGGAAAAGTTCTCATGACCATTTTTGCCTTTGGAAAAAGTCAGTGGATCGCGTTTAAAGCAGACATGGCTGAGTGGAAACAAAAACAGGAAGAGCGGAAAGTGGAAAGAAGGAACCAGCAGCGGGAGCAACGAGGAAATCGACGTTCTAGAGTACAGCCTGAAAACGCCGATCCGACTGTGACGGAGCCGGAAGAGATTAGAATGCCTGAACCTATCATATCAAGTTTTGCTGACAGGGCTTATCAGGATGATGTACCATCAGAAACTGAACAACAAGAAGGAATGCAGGAAAATGCGATGGTACCAACCGTAGCAGAAGATGATCAAAGTCCGCCGATTACGTTTACTGAGGTGGAAAATACAGCTTATGAACTGCCACCGCTTAGATTGCTGCGGATGCCGCGGAAAACAGACCAAAGTGGTGAGTATGAATTAATCCATGCAAATGCTGCCAAGCTTGAGCGGACGTTTCAAAGTTTTGGTGTTAAAGCTCGTGTAACTCAAGTCCATTTAGGGCCAGCAGTAACCAAGTATGAGGTTCACCCAGACGTAGGGGTAAAGGTTAGTAAAATCGTTAGCCTGAGTGACGACTTAGCACTGGCGCTAGCTGCAAAGGATATCCGGATAGAGGCACCTATTCCCGGAAAATCAGCTATTGGCATCGAAGTTCCTAATTCAGAAGTAGCAATGGTTTCACTAAGAGAGGTTCTTGAAGCAACGCAAAATGATAAGCCTGAAGCCAAGCTGTTAATAGGGTTAGGCAGGGATATAACAGGGGAAGCGGTTCTTGCAGAACTAAATAAAATGCCGCACCTACTTGTTGCAGGTGCTACAGGAAGCGGAAAGAGTGTTTGTATCAATGGGATTATTACTAGTATTTTAATGCGAGCAAAGCCGCATGAAGTAAAATTAATGATGATTGATCCAAAAATGGTTGAATTAAATGTTTATAATGGTATCCCCCATTTATTAGCACCAGTCGTGACCGATGCAAAAAAGGCATCTCAGGCTTTAAAAAAGGTTGTTAGTGAAATGGAAAGACGTTATGAATTATTCTCCTATACTGGAACTAGGAACATAGAAGGTTATAATGATCATATGAAACGCCATAATTTGGAAACGGGTGAAAAACAGCCATTATTACCTTATATTGTGGTTATTGTCGATGAGTTAGCGGATTTAATGATGGTTGCCTCCTCAGATGTTGAAGACTCCATTACTAGATTGGCACAAATGGCTCGTGCAGCAGGGATTCACTTAATTATTGCAACACAACGTCCATCTGTTGATGTCATTACAGGGGTTATTAAAGCAAATATTCCATCAAGAATAGCTTTTGCGGTTTCAAGTTCAACCGACTCGAGGACGATCCTGGATATGGGTGGTGCGGAAAAACTGCTGGGCAGAGGGGATATGCTGTTCCTCCCGGTGGGGGAATCGAAGCCAATTAGGGTTCAGGGAGCCTTTCTCTCCGACGATGAGGTTGAGGATATAGTAAACTTTGTTATTGGACAACAAAAAGCACAGTATCAAGAAGAAATGATTCCAGACGATCTCCCCGAAACCACCGGTGCAGTGGACGATGACCTATATGACGAAGCCGTTAATTTAATTATTGAAATGCAAACGGCCTCTGTTTCGATGCTGCAACGGAGATTTAGAATTGGATACACGAGAGCTGCCCGGCTCATTGATGAAATGGAAGCACGCGGTGTAGTTGGACCATATGAAGGAAGTAAGCCGCGCGTAGTTTTGCTAACAAGTAAACCAAATGAGGAGATTAGTTCCTAAATAAGTTTAAAAAAGAGCCAGCTTCTGGCTCTTTTTTCATATAATTTCACTATGGAAAACATATAATATTGGGAAACTCCTTATTCCAAAAGACCTATATGATATATTTGGAAGAGGAATTATATCATATTTATAAGTTCAAAACACTTGGAATTTCGACAAATTTCATCATTTGTGGCTTTTTTCGACAAAATGAATAATTTCTATTTATTTATCACCGAAAAAATGTTATATTATTTTCGATTAGTAGGAATGATTATACATCAGATGTCTGATGTCTTAGGAAAAGGCTGGAGGAACCTGCATGTCTATTAGGTCAGATAATCGGCACTTGTATTTACAAGTTATCGATCGGTTAAAGCAAGATATTGAAGAAGGTGTTTATAAAGAAAAAGAAAAATTACCTTCAGAATTTGATCTTGCAAAACATCTAGGTGTAAGCAGGGCTACTCTTCGAGAGGCGCTTCGTATTCTCGAGGAGGAAAATGTGATTATAAGGCGCCACGGAGTGGGAACCTTCGTAAATTCGAAGCCATTGTTTACTTCTGGGATTGAACAACTTAATAGTGTCACTGACATGATTAAGCAAGCGGGGATGAAACCGGGGACAATATTCCTAAGTTCATCTACCCAAAGACCTACCGAGGAGGATATTCGCCGTTTCTCATGTTCTATAAATGAGGAAATGGTTGTCATGGAACGGGTCAGAACTGCAAATGGGGAACCGGTTGTCTATTGTGTTGACAAGGTACCTGAAAATATTTTGCCCGAAACTTTTTCTCACGGGAAAGAGTCAATCTTCAAGATTTTAGAGGAAGAGGCGAATCGCAAAATTACATATGCAGTTGCCCAGATTGAACCAATTGGTTACCATGAGAAAATTTCCCCAATTCTAGAATGTGACCCTGAAACCGCTTTGCTTGTTTTAAAGCAAATGCATTTCGATGAAACGGATGAACCTATACTTTTTTCGGTAAACTATTTTAAAGCAGATAAGTTTAGTTTTCGCGTGCTTCGGAAAAGATTTTAATTTTTTTAGGCGATTATGAAAACGGAAACATTTCTGCTTTCTTCCATTTCTACTTAATCAAAACAACAATCTTTAGGGGGTCAATATCTTGAAAAAGCGTAAAATTGGAATGGCGCTATCACTCGTTCTTGCTGCTGGAACACTTCTAGGTGCATGTGGAAAAAGCAATGACAACACAAACGATACTGCTAAAGATGGCGGCAAGAAAGAAAAAGCCTTTACTGTAGCAATGGTTACAGATGTCGGTGGTGTTGACGACAAATCATTTAACCAATCTGCTTGGCAAGGTCTTCAAGATTATGGTAAAGAAAATGGATTAACAAAGGGTAAAGAAGGTTTCGATTACCTTCAATCTACTTCTGATGCTGACTATTCAACAAACTTAAATACACTTGCACGCCAAGGCTTTAATTTAGTATTTGGAATTGGTTTCCTCATGCACAATGCTGTGGATGAAATTGCTAAACAACAACCTAAAAATAATTTTGCTATCATTGATGATGAAGTAAAAGAACCAAATGTTGCCAGCGTCCTATTTAAAGAGCAAGAAGCAGCATTCCTAGCTGGTGTTGCGGCAGCCCTGCAAACAAAGACAAACAAAATCGGTTTCATCGGTGGTATGAAAATCCCTGTTATCGAACGTTTTGAGGCTGGGTTCTTAGCAGGTGTAAAAGCTGCTAAACCTGAAGCAAAAGTTGATGTACAGTATTCAGGTGCATTTGATAAAGCAGAACTTGGTCAAACTATTGCTTCTAAAATGTATTCATCTGGTGATGACGTAGTATTCCATGCTGCTGGTGCGACTGGTAATGGTTTATTCAAGGAAGCTTCTGACCTTAAGAAGAAAGATCCAAACAAAGAAATCTGGGCAATTGGTGTAGACCAAGACCAAAGCTTTATGGGTCCGGATGTTGTCTTAACATCTGCAATGAAACGTGTTGACCTAGCAGTTAAAGATATTGCTACAAAAGCGAAAGAAGGCAACTTCCCTGGAGGCCAAACAACGGTTTACGGCTTACATGAGGATGGAGTTGGCTTAGCGCCAATTAACAGCAAGGCATCTAACAAGGCTGCAATTGAAAAAGCAGTAAAAGATTGGACAGATAAGATTAAATCTGGTGCTATAAAAGTTCCTGGAACACTTAAAGAATTAAAATCATTTAAAGCTCAATAATATAACACATTAAGCGGGTTTAATTACCGGCCCGCTTATTTTTTTTGAACCTTAAATGAAGTGTAGAATTATATTTTTAATTCTACTTTTCAGTTAGGGTTTACCGAGGGAAGAATTCCCTATTTTTTTAATAAAAATTAAGGTCTGACCTCTTACTACTTATGTATAAAATTTCAAAAACCTTTTAAAAGGAAGTGAGATAGGATGGAATATGTTATTGAAATGCTTAATATCCGCAAGGAATTTGGCAGCTTTGTTGCAAATGATAACATTACCCTTCAATTGAAAAAGGGAGAAATCCATGCGTTACTGGGGGAAAATGGAGCCGGGAAAACTACATTAATGAACGTCCTTTTTGGTTTATACCAACCAGAGCAAGGGGAGATTCGGGTTCATGGTAAACCTGTAAAAATATCAAATCCGAACATTGCCAATGACCTTGGAATTGGAATGGTGCATCAGCATTTTATGCTTGTTGATAAATTTACGGTAACAGAAAATATCATTTTAGGAAAAGAAATCACAACTGCCGGAAGGATTGATCTGAAAAAAGCGGAAAAAGAAGTACGTGAAATTTCAGAGCGTTATGGGTTAGCCGTTGATCCACAGGCTAAAATTTCGGAAATCAGCGTAGGGATGCAGCAACGTGTAGAAATTTTAAAAACACTCTATCGCGGTGCGGAAATTTTGATCTTTGACGAACCTACCGCAGTTTTAACGCCTCAGGAAATTCATGAACTGATTCAAATCATGAAAACGTTGATAAAAGAAGGTAAATCCATCATTATCATTACTCATAAATTGAAAGAAATTATGGAGGTTGCTGACCGCTGTACGGTTATTCGTAAAGGAAAAGGGATCGGTACAGTCAATGTCAGTGAGACCAACCCAAATGAACTGGCAAATTTAATGGTTGGCCGTGAGGTTGTTTTTAAAACGGAAAAGAAACCGCCAAATCCGAAACAAGATGTACTTGAGGTCAAGGATTTACTAGTGAAGGACTCACGCGGTGTAACGGTTGTAAATGGACTTAGCTTAACAGTTCGTGCGGGTGAGATTGTTGGAATTGCCGGAGTCGACGGGAATGGCCAATCAGAATTCATCGAGGCCATTACCGGGTTAAGAAAGGCTGATAGCGGAAGTGTGAAAGTAAATGGAAAAGAACTTTTCGGACTTTCACCGAGAAAAGTAACTGAATCCGGGGTCGGTCATATTCCACAAGACAGACATAAGCATGGTCTAGTTTTGAACTATCCAATTGCTGAAAATATGGTGCTGCAAACCTATTATAAAAAACCATACTCAAAGAATGGAATATTAAATTTTAAAGAGATATATAACAAAGCAAGAAAATTAATATCAGAATTCGATGTTCGAACTCCTAGTGAATATGCTTTGGCACGTGCATTATCTGGTGGTAATCAGCAGAAAGCGATTATCGGCCGTGAAGTAGACCGAAATCCAGAATTACTGATTGCTGCACAACCTACACGCGGTTTGGATGTCGGGGCAATTGAGTTTATTCACAAACGTTTGATTGAGCAACGAGATAATGGGAAAGCAGTTTTACTTGTATCTTTTGAACTGGATGAAATTATGAATGTCAGTGACCGGATTGCCGTTATTTATGAGGGGAAAATTGTTGCAGTGGTAAACCCAAAAGAAACCACGGAACAAGAACTGGGTTTGCTGATGGCCGGTTCGAATCGAAAAGAAGCGGGGGAAGGAACACATGTCTAAACGCTTACGCAATATTTTAACACCCATTATTGCTGTTATTTTAGGGGTTATTGTGGGGACCATCATCATGTTAGCAAGTGGTTATGACCCTGTTGCCGCCTATGCAGCATTGTGGGATGGTGCTTTTGGTGATATTTACTATGTTGGAGAGGTTATCAGACAGGTAACTCCATATATTTTAGCAGGACTTGCTGTTGCCTTTGCCTTTAGAGTTGGATTATTTAATATCGGTGTTGAAGGTCAATTTATTGTTGGCTGGCTTGCCGCCGTTTGGGTAGGGGTATCTTTTGATTTACCAAAAATCATTCATTTACCGTTAGCAATCATCGCAGCAATGGTAGCCGGTGGACTTTGGGCCTTTATTCCAGGCCTGTTGAAAGCACGTTTCCGTGTGCATGAAGTAATTGTTACCATTATGATGAACTATGTTGCTTTGCATACTGTTAACTACATTATTAATAATAAATTAAATCAAGGATCATCTAAAACAGGAATGGTTCGTGACTCAGCGTCATTACGTTCTCCATGGCTTCAAGAATTAACCACTCATTCAACCATGCACTGGGGGATCATTATTGCCATCATCTGCTGCTTTATTATGTGGTTCCTATTAGAGAAAACAACCCGTGGTTATGAGCTGCGTGCCGTAGGTTTCAACCAAGATGCAGCACATTATGCAGGGATGAGTGTAAATAAAAATATCATTCTTTCAATGGTGATTTCCGGATGCTTCGCTGGAGTAGCCGGTGCAATGGAAGGTCTTGGTACTTTCGGATATATGGCGGTTCAAGGCGGGTTTACAGGCGTAGGCTTTAATGGAATCGCAGTTGCATTATTGGGCGGCAATACAGCACTTGGAGTATTTTTCGCAGCCCTTTTATTCGGTATTTTAAAAATTGGAGCATTATCCATGCCGCTTGAGGCAGGAGTACCAAAGGAATTAGTTGATATCATTATTGCTTTGATTGTATTCTTTGTTGCTTCAAGTTATATCATAAGAATAGTTCTTGACCGATTCAGTAAGAAGGGGGTGAAGTAAGTGAGCTTAATGGAAATTTTGACGATTGTAGTACCTTCCACCTTATTATGGGCAGCTCCACTTGTCTTCACTGCATTAGGCGGTGTATTCTCTGAACGATCCGGTGTTGTTAATATCGGACTTGAAGGATTAATGGTTATAGGTGCTTTTGCAGCAGTTGTCTTCAACTTAACTTTTGCCGGTACATTCGGTGCTGCAACTCCTTGGATATCGTTATTAGTAGCAATGGCAGCCGGAGCGATTTTTTCCATTCTCCATGCCGTGGCGGCAATCACATTCCGTGCGGACCATACGGTTTCAGGGGTGGCCATCAACTTGTTAGCAACAGGGCTTACCTTATTCCTTGTTAAATTAATTTACAATAAAGGTGAAACGGACATCATCCAACAAAGCTTTAGTAAAATCGATGTTCCAATTTTAAAGGATATTCCTGTGATCGGAAAAATCTTTTTCCAAAATACTTACTGGACTTCATTTGTAGCGATAATTGTTGCAATTATCGCATGGTATATTATTTATAAAACTCCATTCGGACTGCGTCTCCGTTCAGTGGGTGAACACCCAATGGCTGCAGATACAATGGGAATTAACGTAACCAAAATGCGTTATTTAGGAGTTATTATTTCCGGTGCTCTGGGCGGAATTGGCGGCGGCGTTTATGCTGAATCGATTTCTTCAAACTTCAGCCATTCCACGATCAGCGGTCAAGGTTTTATGGCATTAGCTGCAATGATTTTTGGTAAATGGCATCCGCTTGGTGCGATGGGTGCGGCACTATTCTTTGGTTTTGCCCAAAGTATCAGTATTATCGGCTCAAGTTTACCTTTCTTAAAAAATATTCCGGATGTATACCTATTAATTGCTCCATATGTATTAACGATTTTAGCACTAGCTGGCTTTATCGGCCGAGCAGAAGCACCAAAAGCAGATGGGGTGCATTATATTAAAGGCAGTCGTTAAAATTTCTTAAACCCTTGGACCATAAGTCCAAGGGTTTTCTACGTTTGAAACTTGTCTGGACCAACGTGGCAAATTATAGTAAAAGTATACGTATGTTTAACTAAGGAAAAGATAAAATAACTGCATGATTTTTTACATATGGTTAGATAAGGGATTTTTTTAATTTGAAGGAGGTATGAAAATGGATGCTGCTGCAGAAAAAATGACAGAAATGCAAGGATACAAGCTTCATGTCATTGAAACAGATAAATATAAAACCAATACATTTATATGGAAAATGAAAGCACCATTATCGCAAGAGGACGTAACCAAAAGGGCGCTGCTTCCCCATGTTTTACAAAGCAGTTCGGCAAAATTTCCATCTACTACAGCACTTCGCTCATATTTAGATGAATTGTATGGGGCAACCTTGTTTGTGGATTTATCTAAAAAAGGTGAAAATCATGTAATAAGTTTTACGATCGAAATAGCTAATGAAAAATTTCTAAGTGACCCAAGTCCTTTATTGAAAAAGGGTTTTGAGTTATTGGCAGAAATATTAACGAAACCGAATGCTTCCGACAAAGCTTTCGATTCCGAGACAATCGAGAAAGAAAAACGAACATTAAAGCAGCGAATTCAATCTGTTTATGATGATAAAATGAGATACTCCAATGTCCGTTTGATTGAAGAAATGTGCAAAGGGGAGTTGTATGCTCTCGATGTAAACGGGAACCTAGACGATGTTGATAAAATCACACCAGAGGCCTTATATGAATTTTATAAAAAAGCATTTTCTGAAGATGAGTTAGATTTATATGTAATTGGTGATGTAAAAGAGGAAGAGGTTAAGAAAATAGCTGATACATTGCTCAAATTTGAAACGCGAACACCGAAAAAACCGAACGGCGCAAATCAAAAGAAGATAGAGCAAGTGAATGAAGTGAAAGAAAAGCAGGATGTCAAGCAAGGGAAATTAAATATCGGCTATCGTACCAATGTTCGCTATGGGGACCCCGATTATTTTGCCCTGCAAGTCTTCAATGGAATTTTCGGTGGTTTTTCTCATTCCAAACTATTTATTAATGTAAGGGAAAAAGCCAGCCTTGCCTACTATGCCGCAAGTCGCTTGGAAAGTCATAAAGGATTGATGATTGTCGTTTCAGGCATTGATTTAAAGAATTATGATCAAGCAGTGGGAATTATCCATGAACAAATGGAAGCGATGAAAAAGGGTGATTTCACGGACGAAGAATTAACCCAGACGAAAGCTGTGATTCAAAATCAAATGCTTGAGACTATAGATACTTCAAGAGGCCTAATTGAAGTTTTATATCATAATGTGGTCGCTGATACCGATATTCATTTAAGTACCTGGGTTGAAGAAATGCAAAAAGTAACAAAGGAACAAATCGTGGCTGTTTCAGAAAAAATTCAGCTTGATACGATTTATTTCTTAACCGGAACGGAGGCGGGCCAATAATGGAGAAACTTAAGTCTGACCAGCTCCAAGAAGAACTTTTTCATGAACAAATGGACAATGGACTCCAAGTCTATATTTTGCCGAAAAAAGGCTTTAATAAAACCTATGCTACCTTTACGACCAAATATGGTTCTGTTGATAATTGCTTCATTCCTCTTGGGAAAGATGAGTATGTTAAAGTGCCTGATGGGATTGCCCACTTTTTAGAGCATAAGTTATTTGAAAAAGAAGATGGCGATGTTTTTCAGCAATTTAGCCGTCAAGGTGCATCCGCCAATGCCTTTACTTCGTTTACAAGGACTGCCTATTTATTTTCCAGCACTTCTGATGTAGAAAAAAATTTAGAAACGTTGATCGATTTTGTACAGGAACCTTATTTTTCGGAAAAAACAGTGGAAAAGGAAAAAGGAATCATTGGACAGGAAATTACGATGTACGATGATAATCCCGACTGGCGTCTTTATTTTGGCTTAATTGAAAATTTATATCAAAACCATCCGGTTAAAATTGATATTGCCGGGACGATTGAGTCAATTTCCCATATTACGAAAGATTGGCTTTACGAATGCTACAATACTTTTTACCATCCAAGCAATATGCTATTGTTTATTGTTGGACCGGTTGACCCAAAAACCATTATGGACCAAGTAAGAGCAAACCAGGCGAAAAAACCATTTAAAGACCAACCGGAAATCAAACGGAAATTTGACGAAGAGCCAGCTGCGGCTGCAGAAAAGAAACAGGTACTTGAAATGAATGTCCAAACGCCTAAGTGCTTAGTAGGAATCAAAGCTTTTCATGTGGATCAAAAAGGCGATGAACTGTTGAAAAATGAATTAACGACGAATATCTTGCTTGATTTGTTATTCGGTAAGAGCTCGGAGAATTTTGATCATCTCTATAAAGAGGGGCTGATTGATGACTCGTTTTCTTATGATTATACCCAAGAGCAGGGGTTTGGGTTTGCGATGGTCGGTGGGGATACAAGGGATGCAGATCAGCTTGCTGAAAGACTTGAAAAAATGCTGTTGGATGCAAAGAATGGCAGCATCTTTACAGAAGAGAAACTGGAGCGGACGAAAAAGAAAAAAATAGGATCGTTTTTACGTGCAGTCAACTCTCCTGAATATATTGCCAATCAATTTACCCGGTATGCATTTAATGATATGAATTTATTTGATGTTGTTCCTATGCTTGAAAAGATAACCTTAAAGGATGTACAGCAATTGGCATCTGAAATTGTTTCTGAAGAGCGATTTTCGGTTTGTCAGGTTATTCCGAAGAAGAATTAGTTTAGGAAAGCGTCGTAGAACGGCGCTTTTTTATTTTATAAGTAGAAAGAGTGAGGCTTTTGAAAAAATATGCACTCATCACGGGGGCAAGTGGAGGAATCGGACAAGCGATTGCTTTAACATTAGCTGCAAAAGGCTACCATTTATATTTACATTACAATCGAAATGAAAAAATGATAACGGATTTAATGGAAAAGTTGCAATCGTATGGGGGGGAGTATATGCCTATTCACGCGGATCTGGCCGATTCAAATGGATACAAACACATTTGTTCACAAATTTTTTCACTTGATGCGATTATTCATTGCGGCGGCAACAGTCATTATGGACTGCTAGTGGATTTATCACAGGAAGAGGCTGCGGCATTAATGAACATACATGTTCTAAATCCTTTAATGATGACCAAAGAATTATTGCCGAAATTATATAGTAAGGGCTCAGGGAGTATCGTGGTCATCAGTTCCATTTGGGGACAAACCGGAGCTGCCTGTGAAGTTGCCTATTCCACTGCGAAGGGCGCACAAATTGCCTTTGTAAAAGCGTTAAGTAAAGAAGTAGCACGGAGTGGCATTCGCGTAAATGCGATTGCTCCAGGTGCCGTTGCAACACCGATGATGACGGGTTTTACTAAAGAAGAATTGGAATCAATCCATGAGGAAATCCCAATGGGAAGGCTTGGATTACCGGAAGAAATCGCAAAAGGCACCGCCTTTTTATTATCCGAAGAATCGTCGTATATAACAGGACAAATTCTTGCCATAAACGGCGGCTGGTACACGTAAAAATTAATTTCTAAGATGAATAAATCTCTTCGGAAAGTCACAAAATATCCTTGTACTATTCTAAAGGAGGGTTTTAATATGTCTGTTTTAGATAACTGGAAACAGTGGGAAGACTTTTTAGCTGATCGTCTGCATCATGCGCAAAATGAGGGAATGAGTGAGGGAGCTGTAAACAACCTTGCATTTCAAATTGGTGATTATTTGGCAAGCCAGGTAGAGCCAAAAAATGAGCAGCAAAGAGTCCTTTCAGATCTATGGTCTGTTGCTGACAAGCAAGAACAACAAGCTATTGCTAATATAATGGTTAAACTTATTTCAAATAATGGTACTCGTTAAGAGAGAGGCAGGTCCTCTCTTTTTTTCTTTGTTTATATTTTCTCCCAGATTTAAAGCCTTTCTCCTTGTTTTTTCTTTCATCTTCACTCAAAATCATTTATTATAAGGTTTAGATATCGGAATGTGAAAATTTGTCGAATCACTCACGCCTATACTTAGGGGGTTTTTATTGTGGAGAAAAAAGAATGGTATTTAGAATATGAGATTCAAAAAAACCGTCCCGGTTTGTTGGGCGACATTTCATCACTATTAGGTATGCTTGCTATTAATATTGTAACGATTAATGGTGTGGATGAAGGCAGACGCGGCCTTTTAATTAAAGCAAAAGATGATGATCAAATTAAACGTTTAGAGTCAATTCTTAATACAATGGATACAATAAAATTAATTAAGTTGAGAGAACCAAAGCTGCGTGATCGCCTTGCAGTCAGACATGGACGTTATATCCAGAGAGACGCGGATGATAAAAAAACATTCCGCTTTGTAAGGGATGAACTTGGATTATTAGTTGATTTTATGGCAGAATTGTTTAAGCAGGAGGGCCATAAGTTAATTGGAATTCGCGGGATGCCTCGTGTGGGCAAAACAGAATCTCTTGTTGCGGCAAGTGTTTGTGCGAATAAAAGATGGTTGTTCGTTTCTTCCACTCTTTTAAAACAAACAATCCGAAATCAGCTAATTCAAGATGAGTACAATGAAAATAATTTATATATTTTGGATGGGATTGTCTCAACGAAACGCGCAAGTGAACGCCACTGGCAGCTTGTTCGTGAAATAATGCGCATGCCTGCTGTGAAGGTAATTGAACATCCAGACGTTTTCGTTCAAAATTCAGAGTACACGCTAGATGATTTTGATTATATTATCGAACTAAGAAATCACGCGGACGAAGAGATTACATATGAGGTAGTAGAACAGAGTAACTTACTCTCCGGCTCTGATTTTGGAGATTTTGATTTTTGAAAATTGGAAGGTGTTAAAAGTTGACTGAATTAGGTAATCGACTAAAAGAAGCCCGATTAGCCAAAAACTTGAGTTTGGATGATGTACAGGCCATTACAAAAATCCAAAAGCGTTACTTAATTGGTATTGAAGAAGGAAATTATACTAGTATGCCCGGGAATTTTTATGTTCGTGCCTTTATAAAGCAGTACGCAGAGGCGCTTCAACTAAATCCCGATGAAATTTTTGAAACCTATAAAAGTGATATCCCGATCACTCATAATGAAGAAATAACGGATCAATTATCGAGGGTGAAAAGCCGCAAAGCGATTTCAGAAGGGAATTCGAAATTTTTTGATGTGCTCCCAAAAATACTAATTGGTGTTTTTGTTATTGGGGTTGCAGGGTTAGTCTATTATTTTCTATTAAGTCATGCGAGCAGTGATTCGAATGAATCCATTAATAAGGTGAATGACCAGGCGAAAATTGAAAAGTCTCAAAATCTTGAAGAAGCAAAAGCGACAGAAACAAAAAAATCAAAAGCTACAAATGTTAAAAACAGTACAAATGATAATAAGAACAACGGGGATAATTCTGCTGAAACCGTTTCTCAGCAGGATTTAAAAGTGGTCCAAAGCAGCGGCCCAAATACTACATTTAAATTAAGCAACACAGATAAGTTTAAAGTAAAATTGGTTTCAAAGGGTCAAACATGGGTGAATATTAAAAATGGCAAGGGTTATTCTTTCTTCCAGGGGATGCTAACTACAAATGGTACAGATAGTAAAACAGTAGATTTATCGAAGGAAAATCAAGCCGTGATTGTTGTAGGCAGAACATTGGATACGGAGATTTATGTAAATGATCAAAAGCTAAAGTATGCAGTGGCACCGACTGAAATGGTTCGTCAGAACATTACGATTCAATATGTTCCGAAGAACAAATAGTCATCGAAATGATGACTATTTTTCAGTTTTTTATTAAATTGAAATAGTTTAGTTTATTTCAATTGCGTTTTTGTTTTTTAATTAGGAGGAAATTTTATGAATATACCAAATAGGATAACGGTATCGAGAATATTATTAATTCCAATATTCTTAATCATTATGCTAGTCCCCTTTAAATGGGGAAATTTACATTTGCTTGGAGTTGACCTGCCGGTTACCCATTTTGTTGGGGCTCTCATCTTTATTATTGCCTCTACGACTGACTGGGTAGACGGGTATTACGCCCGCAAATATAATCTTGTGACAAATATGGGGAAATTCCTAGATCCCCTTGCTGATAAATTACTTGTTTCCGCAGCTTTGATTGTACTAGTTGAGCTGGGGTACGCTGCGTCATGGATTGTCATTGTAATCATTAGTAGGGAGTTTGCGGTTACCGGACTACGCCTGCTGCTTGCCGGTGAAGGCGAGGTTGTAGCAGCAAATATGCTTGGGAAAATTAAAACTTGGACGCAGATCATCGCGATTTCTGCACTTCTTTTACATAATATTTTATTTGACATGGTCTCATTCCCATTTGCTGATATTGCTTTATGGGTAGCATTGATTTTTACCATCTGGTCGGGCTGGGATTATTTTGCGAAGAACAGCCATGTGCTAAAGAATTCTAAATAATAGGAAGTGATGGATTGTGAATGCAGAAATTATTGCGGTTGGCTCAGAGTTACTTCTTGGGCAAATTGTCAATACAAATGCACGGTTTATCTCCCAGCATTTAGCAGGTGCAGGCATTAATGTCTATTATCATACCGTAGTTGGAGATAACCCTGATCGTTTAAAATCAGCTATCAAGATAGCCGAAGACCGATCTGATTTGATTATTTTTACAGGCGGTCTGGGGCCAACGAAGGATGATTTGACGAAAGAAACGATTGCAAAGCATATCGGTAAGGAATTAGTTTTTGACGAAAATGCCTTGGAGTCAATTGAGGCTTATTTCAAAAAGACAAATCGTCAGATGACGGAAAATAATCGGAAACAAGCACTTGTAGTAGAAGGCTCTCACGTTTTGTCCAATGATCATGGGATGGCACCGGGAATGGTGGTTAAGAGTAGGGGGCATGTTTATATGCTTTTGCCTGGACCACCGAAGGAAATGGAACCGATGTTCGTTGAATACGGTCTTTCGGCATTGTCATTACAAGTGAAGAGCAATGATAAAATTGTATCCAGAGTGTTGCGCTTTTTCGGGATTGGCGAAGCGGCATTGGAAACTGAAATTATCGATCTCATTGATTCACAAAGTAATCCTACGATTGCGCCATTAGCTGGAGATGGTGAGGTAACCTTAAGACTGACGGCGAAGCATCAGGACCATGATACGGCAATTAAAATGCTCGATGAGGTTGAGCAAAAGATTAGTGCACGAGTCGGACAATTTTTATATGGCTATAACAGTACATCTCTAGTTGAAGAGTTAAGCAAAGTTTTAAAAGCGAAGAATGTAACGATTGGTGCTGCCGAAAGCCTGACAGGCGGAATGTTTCAGAAGGAGTTAACTTCCGTCCCCGGTGCAAGTTCGATTTTAAAAGGCGGCGTGGTTTGCTATACAAATGAAGTGAAACACCAGGTGTTAAAGGTGAAGCAGGAAACTATTGATACGTACGGTGTTGTAAGTGAGCAATGTGCGTTGGAGTTAGCTGAAAATGTTTCAAGTCTTGTAGGTGCGGATATTGGCATCAGTTTTACAGGTGTTGCCGGACCGGATGAACAGGAAGGAAAGCCGGTTGGTACGGTTTATATTGGACTTTCTATTCAGGGACGGCCGGGTGTTGTGGAAAAAGTAATTCTTGCCGGTTCAAGGGAAGCAAACCGGAACCGTGCGGTGAAATATGGTTGTTATTATTTGCTTAAACATTTAAAAGAATCACAGAATGCTTAGAGGCGTTCTGTGATTCTTTTTTGTTTTGATGGTGGGGTTGAGTGGTAAGGAATAAAGAGGTGGATGTGGAAAATAAAACGGGGAAAGTGGAAAGTATTTTGGGAAAGCGGAAAATAAAATACTCCAAGTGGAAAATAAGGACTTGAGATACCTAATTTTCATCAAAAATTTGAATCTATATTGATAGTACGTCGGATTAATAGTCTATTTTCGGGTCTTTTAAGGGTATTGGAAAATAAGATGGTATATGTGGTAAGTAGAATCAATCGCCAAAAAATTAAAATGTAATTATCAGATATTAAATGAATTCCTTTATTTGCCTTGGGCAAATTCATATAAAAGATCCATTTATCTGACGGATTTACCTGTTTTTACATATAGATTCCGCGCTATTTAGTCGAATGAATGTTCGTCTTTTTTCTCGACAAAAAGATGAAAAGAGGTTATATTATTAATAGGTTTTAATTTAATAGTTTGTGGCTTTAATCATTATATTTATATATATGAGGAGGAACGATTTAGTGAGTGATCGTAAAGCGGCTTTAGAAATGGCTCTAAAGCAAATAGAGAAGCAATTTGGTAAAGGCTCAATCATGAAAATGGGTGAGCAGACAGAAACGAGGATTTCAACAGTGCCAAGTGGATCATTAGCACTTGATACAGCTCTTGGTGTTGGGGGATATCCAAGAGGACGTATTATCGAAATCTATGGACCGGAAAGCTCGGGTAAAACCACAGTAGCATTACATGCAATTGCAGAAGTACAAGCAAAAGGCGGCCAAGCAGCATTTATCGATGCCGAGCATGCACTCGATCCAACTTATGCCCAAAAGCTCGGTGTTAACATTGATGAGTTATTATTATCGCAGCCAGATACAGGTGAACAAGCCCTTGAAATTGCTGAAGCACTTGTTCGAAGCGGTGCAGTCGATATTATCGTTATCGACTCAGTAGCAGCGTTAGTTCCAAAAGCGGAGATTGAAGGCGAAATGGGTGACGCTCACGTAGGTTTGCAAGCACGTTTAATGTCTCAAGCCCTTCGTAAACTATCAGGTGCCATCAATAAATCAAAAACAATCGCAGTGTTTATCAACCAAATTCGTGAAAAAGTTGGAGTTATGTTCGGAAACCCCGAAACAACACCAGGCGGTCGTGCGCTTAAATTCTATTCAACGATCCGTCTTGAAGTCCGCCGTGCAGAAACCTTAAAACAAGGAAATGACATGGTCGGTAATAAAACAAAAATTAAAGTCGTCAAAAATAAAGTTGCACCTCCATTCCGTACAGCAGAAGTGGATATTATGTATGGTGAAGGGATTTCTAAAGAGGGCGAGATCATCGATCTTGGCTCAGAATTAGATATCGTTCAAAAAAGTGGTTCTTGGTATTCTTATAACGACGAAAGACTTGGCCAAGGACGAGAAAACGCAAAACTATTCTTAAAAGAAAACCCTGAAATTCGTCTGGACATTCAACAGAAAATTCGTGATCACTACGGATTAGATGGAGATAAGACGGTTACTGAGACAGACGATCCAGATCAATTTGAACTAATTGACTAATAAAAAAGAGCAAATCCGGTCATCGGCTTTGCTCTTTTTTAAAAAACGTGAATTTTAATACATAAAAGTGCATATTTATTCATATTGAAATTCCTCTAAAGTTTGTAAATCATTGAACAATTTCAAAATATTTCAAACGTCTGTCTGTATCTACCCTTGACAATAAATTTGCGCACATTTACAATTAACATGTATATTTTACATTTTTGGAAATATTACATTGAAAAGCCATGGTGCTTGCTGTATGTTGAGTCTAAACAATGTACATGCCGACACTTAAAAATGTAACAAAAGTTCATAGCAAGAGGAGGTGTAACGATGGAACCAATTACACTCATCTCCATTTTGCTTGGCCTTATCGTCGGTGCCGTTGTTGGCTATTTTATTCGTAAATCCTCTGCCGAAACAAAAATTGCGGGAGCAAAGAGTGCTGCAGAGCAAATCCTTGATGATGCAAAGCGTGATGCTGATGCATTGAAAAAAGAGGCATTGCTCGAGGCAAAGGATGAAATTCACAAGCTTCGTACTGAAGCTGAACGTGAGGTTCGTGAACGAAGAAATGAACTGCAAAAACAAGAAAACCGTTTACTGCAAAGAGAAGAGAATTTAGATCGAAAAGATGAATCGTTAAATAAGCGTGAAACTCTTTTAGAAAAGAAGGATGATTCTCTAAACCAAAGACAACAGCATATTGAAGAGATGGAAAGCAAAGTGGACGAGTTGGTTAGAACACAACAAAGTGAACTCGAACGAATTTCGAGCTTGACGCGCGAAGAAGCAAAAGCGATTATATTAGATCGTGTTGAGCAGGAACTTTCTCATGATACAGCCATAATGATCAAGGAAAGTGAAAATCGAGCGAAAGAAGACGCCGACAAGAAAGCAAAGGAAATTTTATCGCTGGCAATCCAGCGTTGCGCTGCTGACCATGTTGCGGAAACAACTGTCTCTGTAGTCAACCTGCCGAATGATGAAATGAAGGGTCGTATTATTGGCCGTGAGGGACGTAATATCCGTACTCTTGAAACATTGACAGGGATTGATTTAATTATCGATGATACGCCAGAAGCTGTCATTTTATCAGGGTTTGACCCAATTCGTCGTGAAACTGCACGACTTGCTCTGGAAAAACTAGTCCAAGATGGTCGGATCCATCCTGCACGTATTGAGGAAATGGTAGAAAAATCTCGTAGGGAAGTTGATGAATATATTCGTGAGGTTGGTGAACAAACGACATTTGAAGTCGGTGTTCACGGTCTACATCCGGATCTTATCAAAATTCTTGGCCGTTTAAAATTCCGCACAAGCTACGGGCAAAATGTTCTTAAACACTCGATGGAGGTTGCACAGCTTTCAGGGCTGCTGGCAGCTGAACTTGGAGAAGATGAAACATTAGCACGCCGAGCAGGATTACTTCACGATATCGGAAAAGCGATTGACCATGAAGTGGAAGGAAGCCATGTTGAAATCGGGGTTGAACTTGCTACGAAGTATAAAGAACACCCTGTTGTCATTAACAGTATTGCTTCTCACCATGGGGATACAGAACCAACATCCATTATCGCTGTACTTGTGGCTGCTGCTGATGCATTATCTGCAGCTAGACCAGGCGCACGCAGTGAGACACTTGAAAACTATATCCGCCGACTAGAAAAGCTCGAAGAAATTTCCGAGTCATATGAAGGCGTTGAAAAGTCATTTGCGATTCAAGCTGGTCGTGAAGTTCGAATTATTGTTAGACCAGATGCAATTGATGATTTGGCTGCACATCGCTTAGCACGTGATATTCGTAAGCGCATTGAAGAAGAACTTGATTACCCAGGACATATTAAAGTGACAGTTATCCGTGAAACACGGGCTGTAGAATACGCAAAATAAAGCGGTGCATTCGCACCGCTTTATTTTTTGCCTAAGATTAAAGGAATTAATATTGTGTTACAATTTAAGATAGAAGATATTTTTAGAGAGAAAGGGTAAAAAAATGAATATATTATTTATTGGTGATGTTGTAGGGTCACCAGGCCGAGATATGGTCAAAGAATATTTACCTAAATTAAAAGAGAAATTCCGCCCTAATTTTACAATCATCAACGGAGAGAATGCAGCTTCAGGAAAAGGAATCACGGAAAAGATTTACCGTGAATTTTTAAGTTTCGGGGCGCAGGCAATCACACTTGGGAATCACGCTTGGGATAATAAAGAAATCTTTGAATTTATCGATAGTGCAAAAAATATGGTCCGTCCTGCAAATTTCCCGGAGGGGACTCCTGGCAAAGGGATTGGATTTTTTAAAGTGAACGATGTTGAAATTGCTGTGATAAATTTACAAGGGCGTACCTTTATGGCTCCATTAGACTGCCCTTTTAGAAAAGCAGATGAATTGGTGGAAACAGCACGTGCTCGGACCCCATTTATTTTTGTTGATTTTCATGCTGAGGTAACGAGTGAAAAGCAAGCGATGGGCTGGTATCTTGACGGTCGAGTCTCGGCTGTTGTTGGGACTCATACACATGTTCAGACTGCTGATAATCGTATCTTGCCTGAAGGGACAGGATATCTAACCGATGTTGGGATGACGGGTCCTTATGATGGGATTCTTGGTGTAGAAAGGGATGCGGTTCTCAAGAGGTTTCTAATGAGTCTCCCGGTTCGCTTTGAAGTGTCAAAAACAGGCAGAACACAGCTTAGTGCAGTAATGATTGAATTGGATCGGAAAACCGGTAAATGTAAAAAGATCGAGCGAATCTTAATAAATGATGACCATCCATGGTATTCTTAAACCCTTCAATATGGAGGGTTTTTTCTTATGCTACTTGAACTTTTTTTGTCCAAGCCGGAATATGTTTTTTGCCGCCCGAATATAGTAGCAGTGGAGTATTATATATACCTGATTGGTTCATGAACTGCTCATGCGGGATCGGGATTAAACAAGGAGGAGCTAGGAATGGAAATATTAAAAGTTTCAGCAAAGTCTAATCCTAATTCTGTAGCTGGTGCGCTTGCCGGAGTTCTTCGTGAAAGAGGGGCAGCGGAGATACAGGCAATTGGTGCGGGTGCATTAAATCAAGCCGTTAAGGCAGTAGCGATCGCTCGAGGGTTTGTAGCACCTAGCGGAGTTGATCTGATTTGCATCCCTGCGTTTACCGATATTTTAATAGACGGGGAAGAACGCACAGCTATAAAGCTCATTGTTGAGCCGAGATAAACAATGTCTTAAATGAATGGATACATTAATCAAATCCTTTACCTGCCGGTTTAAAGCTGAGCAGGTATTTTTATGTAAAATTTCCAGTAAAATTATTATTTTGGTATATATAAAATAATAGTAGGATATAGGATATGGACAATGAAAAAACTGTAGTAGTTCAGCGTGATTCCATGTTTTTTATTTAACAATTTAATTCGATAAAACATTACCAAAACAGGCAGTTTTTTAATAATAAAAAAATATTCATATTTTAGTTAATATTTTTATTTAAAGGGTTGCAATTTTTAGTTCATAGGTCTATTATTGTAAGCGTTTAGTACGTATCTAATTAAAGGGCTTTTTGGCTTTAAAGTGTAAAAGTCTAGTGGTTTACTTGGAAATGTGCTATAGTATTAGATGATTAGTTTACTTATTTTTTACATATCCAAAGGGGTGTAAGTCATGATCGATCAACTTTCGTGGAAAGTTGGAGGACAACAAGGGGAAGGTATTGAAAGTACTGGGGAAATCTTTGCAATTGCATTGAATCGCCTGGGGTATTACTTGTATGGTTATCGTCACTTTTCTTCACGTATTAAAGGCGGTCATACAAACAACAAGATTAGAGTAAGCACTACAGATGTTCGTTCAATTTCTGATGATCTTGATATTCTTGTTGCGTTTGACCAAGAAACGATTGACGTTAACTACAAAGAACTTCCTAGTAGCGGCGTAATTCTTGCAGATGCAAAGTTTAATCCAAAGAAACCGGAAGATACGGAAAGCTCGTTGTATGCGGTTCCATTTACTGAAATGGCTACTGAATTAGGTACTTCTTTAATGAAAAACATGGTGGCAATTGGTGCTACATCTGCGGTATTAGATTTAGACATTCATGTTTTTGAAGAAGTAGTTCGTGAAATTTTTGGTAAAAAAGGCGAGCAAGTAGTTGCGAAGAACATGGATGCAATCAAAGCCGGCTTTGAGTATATGAAAGAAAAAATGGATGCTAACGTTCCAAAAATGGAACTTGCAAAAGCTGATGGTAAAAAACGGATGTACATGATTGGAAACGATGCAATTGCTCTTGGTGCTCTTGCAGGTGGCTGTCGTTTTATGGCAGCATATCCAATTACTCCTGCTTCAGATATCATGGAATATTTAATTAAAAAATTACCTGCTCTTGGCGGAACAGTTATACAAACTGAAGATGAAATTGCTGCATGTACAATGACAATTGGTGCAAACTATGGCGGCGTTCGTGCCCTAACTGCATCTTCTGGCCCTGGGTTATCATTGAAGATGGAAGCAATTGGCCTTGCAGGTATCACTGAAACTCCAATTGTTATTGTTGATACACAGCGTGGAGGTCCTTCAACAGGATTACCAACAAAGCAAGAACAATCAGACTTAATGGCCATGATTTATGGTACGCACGGAGAAATTCCAAAGATTGTTATGGCTCCAAGTACAGTTGAAGAGGCTTTCTATGATACAGCAGAAGCGTTCAACCTTGCTGAAGAATATCAGTGCCCAGTAATTGTATTATCTGATCTTCAATTATCATTAGGTAAGCAAACAGTGGAACCACTTGATGCTTCTAAAGTTGAAATTAGACGCGGTAAGCTTGTAACTGAAGAACTTCCTGAAATTGAAAACAAAGGTTATTTCAAGCGTTATGAAGTAACAGAAGATGGTGTATCACCGCGTTCAATTCCAGGAATGAAAAATGGTATTCACCACGTAACAGGTGTTGAACACGCTGAGACTGGTAAACCATCTGAATCAGCAGCAAATCGTATTGCTCAAATGGACAAACGTTTCCGTAAGGTTGAAAATATTCGTTTTGATACACCTGTTTATAAAAATGCACCACATGAAGATGCTGATCTCTTAGTTGTAGGTTTCAACTCAACTCGCGGTGCGATTGAAGAAGCAATGGGTCGCTTAGATAAGGACGGGTTGAAAGTGAATCATGCACAGATTCGTTTAATCCATCCGTTCCCATCAGACGAAATTCTTCCACTTATTCGTTCTGCGAAAAAAGTACTTGTTGTTGAGAATAATGCAACAGGTCAGCTTGCAAATATTATGAAAATGAATGTTGGTCATGCTGAAAAAATTACGAAGTTTGTTAAATATGATGGAAATCCATTTTTACCACATGAAGTTTATTCAAAATGTAAGGAGTTGTTCTAAGTGGCCACTTTTAAAGATTTTAGAAATGATGTAAAACCGAACTGGTGCCCTGGCTGTGGCGACTTCTCTGTACAAGCTGCAATGCAACGTGCAGCTGCAAATGTTGGTTTAGAACCTGAAAATCTTGCGGTTATTTCTGGGATTGGCTGTTCTGGTCGTATCTCTGGTTATATTAATGCATACGGCTTCCATGGTATTCATGGACGTTCACTTCCAATTGCTCAAGGTGTTAAAATGGCAAACCGTGATTTAACTGTAATCGCATCCGGCGGTGACGGTGACGGTTATGCTATCGGTATGGCACATACAATCCATGCGATTCGCCGTAATCTAGACGTAACGTATATCGTTATGGATAACCAAATTTATGGTTTAACAAAAGGTCAAACATCACCACGTTCTGCTGAAGGCTTTAAAACAAAGTCAACTCCAGGTGGGTCTATTGAACAAGCAATTTCTCCAATGGAAATGGCATTAACAGTAGGTGGTACTTTTGTAGCACAAAGCTTCTCAACTGATTTAAAAGATTTAACAGCTTTAATTGAAGCTGGAATTAAACATAAAGGTTTCTCTTTAATTAACGTTTTCAGTCCTTGTGTTACTTACAATAAAGTGAACACTTATGACTGGTTTAAAGAAAACTTAACAAAGTTAAGCGACATTGAAGGTTATGATCCATCAAACCGTGAAATGGCTATGCAAACATTAATGAAGCATAATGGCCTTGTAACTGGTCTTATTTACCAAAACACTGAGCGTGCTTCTTATCAAGAATTAATTAAAGGCTACTCTGAGGAGCCTTTAGTAAATGCTGATCTTAACCTTGATCAAGCGCATTTTGATAAACTTGCATCAGAGTTTATGTAATAGAATTTGTAAAAACCCGTGGTTACGAGAACCACGGGTTTTTTTATTAACTCTATGAAATTCCAAATTCCTCCTTTCAAAGGTTTAATCTCTAGTTACTTAGTCTACACTTTATGTTACGTGAGGATTGTCACATATTTTGTTGGAAAAATAAGCTACAATTATCCATTGAGCGGAGAATTCTACATAGGTATATTTTGATTGCCCAACCATTTTATCACTGGTGTGGGAAGGGATTTTTTATTGTTTTCATTCCTATAAACCTTTATACTATAATAATGTGCAGATTATTGTGCACCCTTTCCAAACTGTAAATGAATGGTAAGGACTGGCAAATTTAATTTTCATAGAGGAAGCATCTTATGATTAAAATCAAGAAAGGAGATTTTTCCTGATGAATGAACAACAACGTTTAGATAGTAAACAAGTAAAGTCTGCTAATTCTTCGGACAAAAAATCCGCCAAGGATTACAGTAAGTATTTTGAACAAGTGATAACGGCTCCTTCGTTAAAGGAAGCGAAAAAGCGTGGAAAAGAAGAAGTTAAGTATCATAACGATTTTTCCATTCCGGAAGAATTTCGCGGCATGGGTGAAGGGCGTAAATTCTATATTCGCACCTATGGATGCCAAATGAATGAACATGATACAGAGGTAATGGCAGGAATCTTTTTAGCTTTAGGCTATGAGCCAACAGATAACACGGAGGATGCCAATGTTATTCTTTTAAATACTTGTGCCATCCGTGAGAATGCAGAGAACAAGGTTTTTGGTGAATTGGGTCACTTAAAGGCATTAAAAATGGAAAAACCTGACCTGCTTTTAGGCGTTTGCGGCTGTATGTCCCAAGAAGAGTCTGTCGTCAATAAGATTTTAAAAACCTATCAGCAGGTTGATATGATTTTTGGAACCCACAATATTCACCGCCTGCCAAACATTCTTCATGAAGCCTATATGTCGAAAGAAATGGTGATCGAAGTTTGGTCTAAGGAAGGCGACGTAATTGAAAATCTTCCAAAAGTCCGCCGCGGAAATATTAAGGCATGGGTAAACATCATGTACGGTTGTGATAAATTCTGTACGTACTGTATTGTGCCATACACACGTGGAAAAGAGCGCAGCCGTAGACCGGATGAAATTATTCAGGAGGTTCGTCATTTAGCGGCACTTGGATACAAAGAAATTACACTTCTTGGTCAAAACGTGAATGCCTACGGGAAAGACTTAGAGGATATCAACTACGGCCTAGGTGACTTAATGGATGAGTTACGTAAAATTGATATACCAAGAATACGTTTTACCACAAGCCATCCACGTGATTTTGATGACTATTTGATTGAAGTACTTGCCAAAGGTGGCAATTTAATGGATCATATCCATTTACCTGTTCAATCCGGATCAACGGAAGTACTAAAAATCATGGCTCGGAAGTATACGAGAGAACAATATTTAGAGCTTGTTCGTAAAATAAAAGCTGCGATTCCAAATGTTGCACTATCGACTGATATCATTGTTGGCTATCCAAATGAAACGGATGAACAGTTTGAAGAAACCTTATCACTCTACCGAGAAGTTGGGTTTGAAATTGCTTATACATTTATTTATTCTCCACGGGAAGGTACTCCTGCTGCCAAAATGCAAGATAATGTTCCGAAGGAAGTGAAGAAAGAGCGTTTACAGCGTTTGAATAATCTTGTGAACGAGCTTTCTGCTGAAGCAATGAAAAAATATGTAGGCCAAGTTGTGGAAGTTCTTGTCGAAGGTGAAAGTAAGAACAATCCAGATGTTCTTGCAGGATATACATCTAAAAACAAGCTTGTTAACTTTGTTGCTCCAAAAACTGCAATTGGCAAGATTGTAAAAGTAAAAATTACAGATGCAAAAACATGGTCATTAAACGGAGAAATGGTGGAGAAATTCGAACCGGCAGAGGTGAAGTAAAGTGACGAAGTATACAAAAGACGATATCGTCGCTCGTGCAACAGAGCTAGCGCGTATGATTGCGGAAACAGAGGAAGTTGATTTTTTCAAGCGGGCGGAAGCACAAATTCATGAAAACCCGAAAGTTAAAGTATTAATTTCTGACATTAAAGGGTTACAAAAGCAAGCGGTAAACCTGCAGCATTATGGAAAACCGGAAGCTTTGAAGAAAGTGGAAGACAAAATTGCATCCATTGAACAAGAATTGGATGAAATTCCTGTTGTCCAAGATTTTAAACAATCCCAGCTTGAAGTGAATGAATTACTACAGATCATAGCTTCAACGATTTCCAATACGGTTACCGATGAAATCATTACATCAACCGGTGGAGATGTATTGATGGGTGAAACGGGTGCAAGTTTGAAACATGGCGGCGGCGCTTGTGAAGGCCACGATGATTGCGATCACGAACATTAAAAATTTTAAGCCAGGCTTTTAAAAAGCCTGGTTTTTCTTATGATTAAAAACCTTCTAAGTCCAGCACGCCCTTCATAAAAATAGGAAGAGACCTCAAAATCCTGATTACTTCGGAACATACATAAATATCCCGCATAAAATGAATCATGACTAAACTTTTAACCAGTGTTCTTCAAAATATATCGCACACTAGTCTAAATATTAGCATAGGATGAAATGAAACTGAATGAGGAGGGTTCGCGCGAAATGGGAGAATACAGAGAGATAATTACGAAAGCCGTAGTCGCGAAAGGACGTAAATTCACCCAGTCCAATCATACGATTAGCCCGGCACATAATCCAACAAGTATTCTTGGCTGTTGGATTATCAACCATAAATATAACGCGAAAAAAGTCGGCAAAACAGTAGAGATACACGGCTCCTATGATATCAACGTTTGGTATTCATATAATGATAATACCAAGACAGAAGTAGTTACCGAACGTGTTCAATATTGTGATGTCATAAAGTTAAAGTATCGTGACCATGACTGTCTTGATGACAATGAAATTGTTGCACGAGTGCTGCAACAGCCGAATTGTTGTGAAGCCGTCATTTCCCCTAATGGTAATCGCATCATCGTCCATGTTGAAAGGGAATTCCTTGTCGAGGTAATTGGCGAAACAAAGGTTTGTGTAGTCATTAACCCTGAAGGATGCTCCTGTGACGATGAAGAATGGGGAATGGATGTTGACGACGAAGAATTCGAAGAACTAAACCCAGATTTCTTAGTCGGCTCAGAGGAAGAATAAAGATACTAGGAAGTTTTTACTTCCTAGTTTTTTCTTTTTTCATTGAAGGGGATATTTTCAGACCTTTGATTAACAAATTCTGTATTCATCCTGCTTATAATAAAGGTAAGGGAGTGAGGAGAATGAAAATCTATCAGTTACAGTTAAAATGCTTTAAACTGGATGAAATGAAGAGATTTTATACAGAGGATTTAGATATGGAACTCATAAGTGATGCTGAAACTTATTTTGCAGTAAGGGCGGGGACAACCAAACTAATATTTGAACTGGACAATCATACACCATATTATCATGTTTGCTTCCGGACAAACTCGGAATATTATGACAAAATGTATGAGAAACTTGCTGAAAGAAAGCTATTATTACCTGATGAAGATGGGCAGTACAGCATGTTTTGGCAAGGAAAACAAGCGTATTTTCATGATCCGGACGGCAATATTCTCGAAATGCTTGAAAGACCCTTTCACTGGGGAGATAATCGGCCGAAATCCTCATGGTATGATGTTGGAGAGATTGGTTTGCCCGTTCCTTCCGTAAAGGAAATGCAAAATCTTTTGTTTCCTAAAGTGTCTGACGATCAAAAGGAGGAGAGTGAAACCTTTGCTTTTTATGGAGATAAACAGGGGGTTTTTGTGATTGTAAGGGACGGAAGAAATTGGTATCCAACAGACCGAAGTGCAACGATTCATCCTATTACCGCTATTGTATCCGGGGTACAGTCTGAGCGGTTCAATCATCCTGATCTTCCTTATACCATCATTGTGAGAAAGGAATGGAATGAAAGTGTTCCAGCAGTACAATTCCGGATGGCACGTCCAACGAATCAAATCGATAAAATAATTGAATTTTATCGAAATGGCATTGGATTGGAACAGATTGGCGAGTTTCGCAGACATGAAGGGTATGATGGAGTGATGTTCGGTCTGCCTAATAATAGTTACCATTTAGAATTTACCCAGTCAGAGGAAAAGCTGGAATTGCCAATTCCGACAAAAGACCATTTACTTGTTTTTTACCTTCCTAATCAGTTTGAGTTAGAGCGAATGGTACATAGACTGTCGGCGATGGGGTATGGTGAAGTCACTCCTGAAAACCCTTACTGGGGAAGAGGCGGTGTTACTATTGAAGATCCCGATGGCTGGCGAATTGTCTTGATGAATTCTGTGGGCATTTAAAAGGATTGAATGATTTGAAGGGAAAATAAGCACCCTATCTCTAGGAGGTGCGTTGTGTATGAATCCAAAACAGCCAGGAAATGAAAAGCTGCCTGATTTTGACCAATTAAATGACCGGATCATTGCGGAAAGACCATCCGAGCCCATGTTAGTGATTAAGACCAATCTTGATTCAAAAAATGTAAAGGAAGAAAATCCTTATTATCAAGGAGAAAACACAAAAGAATTTCAAGATTTTTTTGACGAATAGAAAAAGCCAGTATTTGCTCCTGGCTTTTTTTAGTTGTCTAAATCAAGCGTCTTTCTTTTTCCCATTCAGGCTTTAATAACGAAAGGACATACGTGTCATGGGATTGATTATTTTGTTTGATGTAGCCGCGAAGTAATCCTTCCTTTATGAAACCTATCTTTTTAAGAAGGTTAACTGATGCCACATTTTCAGGATATACAACCGCTCCAATCCGATATAAATCTAATTTTTCAAAACTAAAGCGTAAAACCTCATTAATTGCCTCAGATGTATACCCATTTCGCCAATAATGAGGATGTATTTCGTATCCAATCTCGGCTCGTTTATTTTTTAGCTGTAATCCATTTAGTCCTATAGTGCCAATAAACTTTTGATTTGCTTTTAGGACAATCCCCCAGCGAATCCCTCGTTTTTCAATGAAATTTCTTTGAAACATATCTATTAATCTTGAAGCTTCAGCAGGGAAAGTAAAACGGTCAGTCCCATAGTATTTCATTACTTCGTCTAATGATAAAATTTCATATAGACTGTTCACATGCTGATGGCCAATTTCAATTAGCCTAAGTCTTTTTGTTCCTAAAATGGGAAATGTCATGCTTATCCCTCTCTTCTTTTTCAATTCAAATCGGTTTTACAATCATTTTTACTGTATACTCAGTGTATTACGTTGCATATAAAAAAGGAAGGAAAAAAGGAAGTGAGTGGGGAAAATGAGCACAGATCATTATATCAAACTAATAGAAAATGAATTATTGCCAAATATACAATTAATCTCGCCCAATCCATTTGACCCCATTTTTGTTCGAAATCAGTCGAAGTCATGGATAACCATTGGAAATGGAAATTATGCCGGTGTTTTTTCACATGATTCTGATCCAGGTTGTGTTGTCAAGGTTTACGGAAGAAGTCCTGAGGAACTGAAAAAAGAAATTGAAGTGTATAAGCGATTAGGTAATCATGAAACCTTTTCGAATTTAATAGCATATGGAGAGAATTATTTAGTACTGAAAAAGCTTGAGGGAATTACGCTGTTTAATGCAATCATAAAGGGGATTCCGATACCGGAAACAGTAATAAAGGATATTGATCGTGGCTTAGACTATGCCAGATCAGTTGGTTTAAACCCCTATGATGTTCACGGGAAAAATGTCGTGATGTATGAGGGAAGAGGCTATATCGTAGATGTCTCGGATTTCTATAAAGTGGGATATTGTAGTAAATGGGATGATCTGAAAAAAGCCTATTATAAAATTTATCAACCATTTTTATTAAAACTTCATCCAAGGATTCCTTTTTTTATCATTGATGGGGTTAGAAAAGGATACCGGTTTTATCGGAAATTAAAGAAGCGAAGGGATTGAGTAAAATCACTCTTCGCTTTTCGTATAAATATAGTTATAAAAATAGTAAGAGAGGAAGAATTTAATTATAATATTTTGATAATATAGAAGAAAGAAGGGAGGAAGGATGAAATGCATTTTCCTTTCTATATCTTTGGAATACACCCCCATTTACTATTCGAATCACTTGCTTATTTTATCGGTTTTCGTGTCTATTTATATACGAGAAATAAGGAGAGGATTCCAATAGACAAAGCACTGTGGGTCGTTGTCGGTGCCACCTTAGGTGCAGCCTTGGGTTCCAAACTGCTTTATTGGTTTGAGGATCCGAAAAAAACCCTGGAGCATTGGAATAGTATCCTATATTTAATGGAAGGAAAAACCATTGTCGGCGGTTTATTGGGCGGATTAATTGGGGTGGAAATTGCGAAAAAATGTATCGGATGGACTCGGTCCACAGGGGATGACTTTGTCCTTCCTCTCGCAGTGGGTATGATGATTGGACGGATTGGCTGTTTTTTAACCGGGTTAGATGATCATACCTACGGGGTTGCAACAACATGGTTTACAGGAGTGGACTTTGGCGATGGTGTAAAAAGGCATCCAACACAGCTGTATGAAATTTTTTTCCTAGGAATTCTTGTATTATGTCTATTTCAAATGAAAAGAAAAAAATTCGGCTGGGAGGGGTTTTTGTTTCAACTGTTCATGCTTAATTATTTAACGTTTCGCCTTTTGATTGATTTTTTTAAACCAACACCGCATCCTTATTGGGGTTTTAATAATATCCAAATTGCCTGTTTGCTAGGAATTACGTATTACATATGGCTGATAAACAAAAAACAAACCGAAAAGAGGAGAGCGCTTTATGCCTAATCGTCCGTATTTGTTTTATGAATTGACCAATAGTATTTGTTCCACCTGTTTACGAAAAGTCGAAGCAAAGGTCATTATTGAAAATGAAAAGGTTTACCTCGTGAAGAATTGTTTGCAACATGGCAGGGAAAAGGTCTTAATTTCAACAGATGTTGAGTATTACAAATGGTGCCGCGAGTTTATAAAGCCTTCAGAAATGCCATATCGCTGGAACACACCAATTAAATATGGATGTCCCTATGATTGCGGTTTGTGTCCCGACCATGAACAGCACAGTTGTTTAACGCTACTTGAAATTACTGAGCGCTGCAATTTAAAATGCCCGATTTGCTATGCGGAATCCTCCCCACAAAAGGGAACTTTTCGTAGTTTAGAAAAAATTGAGTTTATGTTAGATCAAATTATTAAAAACGAACGGGAACCGGATATTGTGCAAATAAGCGGCGGGGAACCAACGATTCATCCACAGTTTTTTGAAATTCTTGATCTCGCAAAATCTAGGCCAATCCGGCATATAATGGTCAATACAAATGGCCTCCGGATCGCCAATGATAAAGATTTTGTGAAGAAGCTCGCCACCTATTCACCAGGATTTGAGATATATCTCCAATTTGATAGTTTTGAAAAAGATGCGCTTGAAGAATTAAGGGGTGTAGATTTAAGAGAGATCAGACAAAAGGCTATTGAAAACTTAAATGAATGCAATATTTCTACGACACTAGTAGTTACTTTGAAAAAAGGGTTAAATGATCATGAAGTAGGAAAAATCATACAATACGGCCTGCAGCAAAAATGTGTTCGCGGGGTGACCTTCCAGCCGATTCAGGCAGCGGGTAGATTAGAAGATTACGATCCTGCAGTCAACCGTTTAACATTGAGTGAAGTCCGGCAAATGATTATCGACCAATCCAATGTATTTGGCTCAAAAGATATCATCCCTGTCCCCTGTCATCCTGATTGCCTTGCAATGGGGTATGCTCTCAAACTAAATGGAGAGGTTACTCCTTTAACTGGATTAGTGGATCCAAAGATTTTGTTAGAAGGGGACCGCAATACCATTGTTTTTGAGCAAGACGAAACAATCAAAAATATGATTTTCAAATTATTCTCGTTAAATCATTCACCCGATTCCTCGGCCTTATCGTTAAAGGATTTATTATGCTGTCTGCCAAAGGTGGCGATGCCTGGGGAAATTGGCTATGATAATGTTTTTCGTGTCATTATCATGCAATTTTTGGATGCCTACAATTTTGATGTCCGTTCTGTTAAAAAATCTTGTGTACACATTGCGCATCCAGATGGAAGAATTATTCCGTTTGATACCTATAATTTATTTTATAGGGATGATAAAGAACTCGAATTAATGAAAATCAGGGAAGAGCTTGAGGGGAAAACAACCGTTAAATAGTTCATTTTAAAGGAGCTGAGTGGTTTGAGCCAAAATCAGGATGGGAAAGGTGGAAATGGATCCTTAAAAGACCTTTGGAAAGGGATCGGAATATCAGTTGGGATTTATTTATTAGGTCTCTTGATCATGTTTACCATTCCGATGATTACCTTTTTTTATATCTTTGCCGCCCCGATTGCCCTTATTATTTTGACCGTTGTCAGCTTTTCTAAAGGGAAAAAACAATTGGGGCAGGGGTTATTGATTGGGATCGGGCTTGATATTTTGTTGTTTGCTGCATGTTTTGGTATTATCATATTCAATCTTGGATGACAAATTCATTCCCATTAGTGCCAGAGACCTTTTAGAAGGTATCTGGCACTTTTTTGCAAATGTCGGTAAAGCTTTGTTTGTTACAAATAATGAATAGTTGTGCATCTGCGGGAATTGGCTCGTCTAATTTTTGATTGATGTGAAGATCACCGCCATCGGCAATAAGAGTGGCTCCTTTGTTAAGAAGATCCAAAAAAGCATCTCGGTAGGTTCTCCAATGAGCTTGTTTAGGAATTTCGAAGACAGATTCCCCTGTCTCAGTGCTCAATAATTCTGAATACATATGTGTTACACCGTGAGAAAAAAGTGATCTAACTGCAGCATGTGATATCATTTCTTCCGTGGGGATAAATTCATCTACATTGACTTGCTTGAATAATGGTAAATGGTTTTGATTAATGACTTCTGCCGTTACATGAATTGATTTATTTAATTTTTCCTCCATTGTTGTGATGGCAGTAGCAATTAATAACGTCTTTCCATCGACTAATAAGGGGTCTTTTTTAGGAAAGGTTTCTTGTGATGATCGATCAGCAAAAATAATAACCCCTTTTGCCTTTGACAAATTTGCTTGCTTTAGGGTTTCCTCATTTGTAGCATCCCCGCGAACATAAAACAAACGTTCTTCCATTATTGGTGCTGTTTCGACATGATCAATTACGACAATATCAACTTTTTTATCAGTTTTAAAAATTTCTTGAATGGCTAATTTCGTTTTTTCACTCCATCCAATTAATATAAAATGATTTTTACCTGTATATTTCATTTTCCCTCCGGCTTTATGCTTTTCAAATAACCTAAATGAGGCAAAGATTTTCCCAAAGAATAAACTTAAAAGGCCAACACCGGTAATATAAAGAAAAATGGTAAAGGTTTTTCCGGCATTGGTGACAGGCGCATAGTCTCCGAAACCAACTGTTGCCAATGTAGTAAGAACCCAATAAACACTAGTAAGATAGGACTCAAAGGTTTTGGGTTCAAGAGAATAAGCAATAAATGAAGTGATTAAGATGTAAAAAAGAATAAAGGGCAGAAAAATTCTACCCCTTACCATGGTTAGGTAATAGAGGAATTTGATTAACTTCATGCCCATAAAATCATTCCAATCTTCAAAGCGAAACAAATAATTTTCTTTATGTTTCCCGAAATAAACGGTAAATTAAACATAGAAAATACAGTTGTTTTTCATTTATGATCTAACAACATTTACTGGAGTGATTGTATGATGCATTCAATAAAAATAATCAAAAAAAATCAACAGAAAACGAGTCTTTGGTCGGGTGGGAAAACAACCCAGTTGGCTATTTACCCGGAAAATGCGGACTATTCTTTGCGTAATTTTAATTGGCGGATTAGTACTGCTGAAGTAGAAGTTGCAGAATCCCTTTTTACGCACCTACCAGGAATCAATAGAGTCATCATGATTCTTGATGGTGAAATGTACCTTGAGCATGAAGGACAAGGTTCAGTGTTTTTAAGACCGTTTGATCTGGACCGTTTTTATGGTGGGTGGACAACAAGGAGTAAAGGGAAGGTAACAGACTTTAATTTAATGTTGGCAGATGGATTTGAAGGAGATCTTTCTGCAATCCATCTTGGAAAAGAGAACCCTGATGTTGGGTTGGTATTAAATGGACAAAATGAGATTTTCTATTGTGTCAATGGAATGGTTCATGTTGACGCAAGTGAAGATGAAGCTTTCTTGTTAGAAAAGGGTGATACAATGATTATCAACTCAGAAGTAAAGATCACCTTACAAAGGGATAAGGACATTGATGCTTCTATTATAAGAGCCAGTATTTATTAAGAGAGAATCTACCTTTTAGGGTAGATTTTTTTTGGAAAAAATGCGAAAAAATTTTTTTCTCAAAAACTATTGATAAAAGAAAATTTCTTTCATATAATCAGAGTATGCCTTGAAAGTGCTTTCATCAATTATTGGCCAAATAATGATATAAAGTTTTTCAACAAAAAGAGAGAAAAATTTTTATAGAAGTTCGAAAGGGCTTACAAAAAAAGGGAAGGTGAATTCATCGTATGACAAGCTTATTGCTTACCTTATTAGCTATTATTATTGTTATAATCGGAGTTTCAGTGTTTAAATGGCATGCATTTATAAGTTTAACAGTTGCAACTCTATTTCTAGCCATTTTTTCTGGTTTATCGATGGATAAAATTGTTAGCGGGATTGAAACAGGAGTTGGCGGCGCTTTAGGTCATTTAGTCGGTATTTTAGCATTAGGTACAATTTTAGGTAAAATGATGGCTGAATCAGGAGCAGGCGTTCAGGTTGCGAATTTCTTCGTTAATAAATTTGGCGTAAAAAAACTTCCATGGGCTATGATGTTAGCAGGTTTTATTATCGGGATCCCTGTATTCTTTGAAGTTGGAATCTTAATTGTACTTCCATTGGTTATTTCAATCCATAAAACATCAAAACAAAATATTTTATTGATTGCGCTTCCAGCCATCGCAGGATTATCGATCGTGCATGGGTTAGTGCCACCGCATCCAGGGGCAATTGCCGCTATTTCGATTTATAATGCGAACATGGGAAAGGTACTACTATATTCCCTGCTTATTGCAATCCCATCTGTAGTCATTGCAGGTCCTTTATTTGCTAAGTGGGTTCACAAACGGGTTATTCCAGAGAACGAACCTGAATTAATTAAAATCAATATGGCAGCACAGAAATTGCCTAGCACAGGATTATCATTCTTTATTATCTTACTTCCTGTAATCTTAATGATTTTCTCAGCTGTTGCTCCATATATAGGGCTTCCAGGGGGAATCACGAAATTCTTCATCTTTATCGGTAGTCCGCTAATTGCACTCTTAATCGCTTGTTTTGCAGCTTTCTACTTCCTTGGAATTCGTCAAGGCATTGATAAAAATGGGATTAAGAAATTTACGGAGGAATGCTTCCTTCCTGTTGGTTCTATCATTGCTATTATTGGTGCTGGGGGTGGATTTAAACAAATCCTTATTGATAGCGGAGTAGGTGCTACAATCGGTGATATGTCACAGAATATCCACCTATCACCACTTGTGTTAGCATTTATGATCGCAGGACTAATTCGTATTGCAACTGGTTCAGCAACGGTTGCTTTAACAACGGCAGCAGGAATTGTGGCACCAATCGTTCAACATATGTCAGGTGTCAATATGGAGCTTCTCGTAATCGTAACTGGTGCAGGTTCACTAATGTTTTCACATGTTAATGATGCAGGCTTTTGGATGGTGAAAGAATATCTAGGCTTGTCTGTTAAGGAAACCTTTAAAACTTGGACAGTATTAGAAACGATTTTGTCATTCGTAGCTTTTGGTGTAGCTTTAATTGTAAATATGTTTATTTAATCAAAAAAACCTCCTTCATCGAATTCAGGTGAAGGAGGTTTTTATGTAGATGAAGATTTATTTCGTTTATTGCTTTGTCTTATTTAGGTTGGCAATATTTAAACATAAGGCATCAATCATACTTATTTGAGCAATTTGTGATTCAAACCCCATTGATAGGTACTCGATTTCCTCGGTATTGGTATAAAGTGCTAGATCTACGTTTAAACTAATTGGGGACTTAGGAAATCCTGTTATTCCAATTGTTTTGGCACCCGTTTCATGAATGGTTTTTAAAATATTCATAGTCTCTTTGTTAGACCCGGAATGAGAAATGATTATGGCTGTGTCTTCTTCGGTTAAATGGGAAGCTGACAATAGCTGATAATGGGTTTCCATATGGGAGGAAGCTCTAATACCAGCCCGAGCGAGCTTGAAGAAGGCATCCATTGCAATAATGGCAGAACCATCTGAACCAAAAACTTCAACCCGTTTAGCTTGGAGGATGAAATCGATGGCCGTTTTAATCTTATTATGATCAACGATTTGCAATGTATTTTGTAACGTTCTTATATTGGATTTGAAAATTTTTTCCGTCAGTGTTTTTTCGTTATCCTTCATTGTCACTTCTTCATGAATGGTCCGAATCGGAGTCATAATTTCTGAGGCAAGAGCAATTTTCATTGCTTGAAAACCCTTGAATCCAATCCGTTTGGAAAATCGAAACACAGTGGCATCCGCTATATTCAAATCATCCGCAACTTCATTGATCGTACGGTGAATAATGGTTTCCGGCTTTTCTAATATATAATCAGCAATTTTTTTTTCTTTTTCGCTAAATTTAGCATAGTTAGATCGGATGGAGCCCAAGCAATTCAGTGTCATATGAAACTTTCCTTTCAATATGGTCCTATTTTGAGTATAGCATAATTGATGCATGAAAAAAATTTTTTCATGAAACCGTTTGCTAGGTGAAATTTTTTTCGTATAATTAAATTGTATGAAAAAAAATTTCATGAGATGTAAAATAAACATGGATTAGTGAAAAATATATTTTTTTTTTGCAACAGAGATTTTCTAGGAGGTAAGTAGAATGAATTCAAAATATGTAATCGGAGTAGATATTGGAACAACAAGTGCAAAATCTGTTCTTTATGCCGTAGATGGAACAGTTATCGCAAATCATGGAATCGAATATCCCTTATTTTCTCCAACACCTGAAACGGCGGTTCAGGATCCGGAGGAAATATTTCAGGCCGTTATCAATACGGTCAAAACTATCATGCAGAAAAGTCATGTTGACCCTGAGAATATTCTTTGTGTTTCTTTTAGTTCTGCCATGCATAGTTTAATTGCAGTTGACCATGAAGGAAAGCCGTTAACAGAATGTATAACATGGGCTGATAATCGAAGCTCTGACTGGGTCGAAAAAATTAAAACGGAAATGAATGGGCACGAAATTTATCTTCGTACGGGAACGCCGCTTCATCCAATGACCCCACTTGCGAAGTTAGTTTGGCTGCGTAATGACTATACTGAGCTTTTTTCCAAGAGTTCAAAATTTATTTCAATTAAAGAATATATTTTTTATAAGCTGTTTGGAAAATATGTTGTCGATTACTCGATTGCATCAGGTACAGGATTGTTTAACATCTATACTTTAACCTGGGATGCGGAAGCGCTTAATGTTGCAGGGGTAACAGCAGATAAACTTTCAGAGCCTGTCCCGACTACCTACCAATTAAACGGGATGGACGCGGAATACGCCAAAGAATTGAACCTGCTAAGGGCGACGCCATTCGTTGTTGGTGCCGGGGATGGACCGTTATCGAATCTAGGAGTCGATGCCATTGATCCTGGAGTCGTCGCTGTAACGATTGGGACAAGCGGGGCAATTCGGGCTGTAACGGACCGGCCGATGACCGACCCTAAGGGAAGAATTTTCTGTTATGCCTTAACAGAAAACCATTGGGTGATTGGTGGTCCTGTTAATAATGGCGGAATGATTTTCCGCTGGGTCCGCGACCAACTGGGCGATGCGGAGGTTGCGACAGCGAAACGTTTGGGAAAAGATCCCTATGAAGTGTTGACGGAAATTGCAGACCGGGTAACACCAGGTGCAGATGGGTTATTATTTCATCCCTATTTAGCAGGGGAAAGAGCACCATTGTGGAACTCAAATGCCAGAGGATCGTTCTTTGGTCTTGGTATGCACCATAAAAAAGAACATTTGGTCCGCGCCGTGCTTGAAGGAGTGATTTTTAACCTTTATACCGTTCTTTTAGCATTGTCGGAATTAATGGGAGAGCCGAAAAAGATTCAGGCTACCGGTGGTTTCGCCAGATCTGAGCTATGGAGGCAGATGATGGCTGATATCTTTAACCAGGATGTCTCGATTCCGGAGAGCTTTGAAAGTTCTTGTTTAGGGGCAGCAATTTTGGGGCTTTACAGTATGGGTGAAATTGATTCATTAAATGCAGTTTCGAGTATGGTTGGCGCGACCCACCATCACATACCAAATAGCGAGAATGTATCGATCTATGAAGATTTAACACCAATCTATATCCGACTATCGCGGATTTTGCAGGAAGAGTATGAAAATATAGCCGCATTCCAGAAGAAATGGGTGTAAAAGGTTTTTTGGCTGCAGATTGTCCTTCATCAAAGTGATGAAGGACAATTTTTTTAAGTTATGAAAGAGATTTGGTGTTGGATAACAATTATTTATTTTTTTATAAATTCAAAAAGTGTTCATTTTTTGTGGGTTATTTTACAATGTATAAAGTATCCACCAATGTTAAAATTTGAATGTAACCGGATTCAAAGAGTTTCAGATTCATTCATGTTACTAACTTCAAGGGAGAGATTGTTTTGAAGACAGATGTTCAGATTGCTCAGGAAGCACAAATGAAGAAGATTCATGAGATTGCAGATTACCTTGGAATTCATGAACACGAATTAGAACCTTACGGAAGATATAAAGCGAAGGTTTCATTAGAAGTTTTAAAGAGACTAGAGAACAAACCAAATGGCAAGCTTATACTTGTTACTGCCATTAATCCAACCCCAGCCGGAGAGGGAAAAACAACGATAAATGTCGGACTTTCAATGGCGTTAAATAAGATTGGGAAGAAAACAATCACCGCATTAAGAGAACCATCGCTTGGACCATGCTTCGGCATAAAAGGCGGTGCAGCAGGCGGGGGCTATGCTCAAGTCGTGCCAATGGATGACATTAATCTCCACTTTACCGGAGATTTCCATGCGATTACTTCTGCTCATAATTTACTGGCAGCGCTGCTAGATAACCATATACATCAAGGAAACGCGCTTAACATCGATCCAAAGCGAATAGTTTGGAAAAGGGTTCTCGACATGAATGACCGGGCTCTCAGAAATATCATTATCGGTCTTGGCGGTAAAGCAGACGGCTTTGTTAGACAAAGCGGCTTTGATATTACGGTAGCATCAGAAATAATGGCCATACTATGTTTATCTACCAGTTTATCAGACCTGAAAGAGCGGCTTTCCAAAATGGTTGTTGCCTATGCCAAAGAAGGAAAAGCTGTTACCGCGGGAGAACTACAAGCGACCGGAGCAATGGCGTTATTATTGAAAGACGCTATTATGCCAAACCTGGTGCAAACCCTAGAAAATACTCCTGCGTTCATTCATGGGGGACCTTTCGCAAATATAGCCCATGGCTGTAACTCGGTTATGGCGACAACCGTTGCTTTAAAGCTAGCGGAATATGTCGTAACCGAAGCCGGATTTGGAGCAGATCTTGGTGCGGAGAAATTTTTTGATATTAAGTGTAGATTTGCCGGTCTAAAACCGGATGCCGCCGTGATTGTTGCGACCATTCGTGCGCTTAAGATGAATGGCGGTGTTCCTAAGAATGAACTTGGCTTTGAAAACCTTCCTGGACTCGAAGCAGGTATTGCGAATCTCGAGAGACATCTTGAAAATGTTGAGAAATTTGGTGTTCCTGCAGTTGTTGCGATCAATAGATTCCCAACAGATACAGATGCAGAGATTGAACTGTTACGAGAAAAATGTGCCACAAAGGGTGTAGAAGTTGTTCTTGCTGAAGTCTTTACAAAGGGCGGCGAAGGCGGAATTGAATTAGCCCATAAAGTAGTAGAAATTTGTGAAACAAAAGAAGCACATTATGCGCCCCTTTATGATGTTGATGGAACCATCGAAGAAAAAATCACTACGGTTGCAACAGAAATCTACCGTGCTGAAAGAGTGGAATTCACTTCTGCTGCTAAAAAACAGATTGATGAAATCGCAGCTCTTGGTCTAGATAAGATGCCAATTTGTATGGCAAAAACACAGTATTCATTCTCTGACAACCCGGGATTATTAGGTGCGCCAACCGGATTTACTTTAACAGTCAGAGAGGTGAAGGTTTCTGCAGGTGCCGGATTTATTGTGGCACTGACCGGCGACATTATGACAATGCCAGGTCTCCCAAAGATTCCGGCAGCGAACGGAATGGATATTACAGAAGATGGAGAGATTATTGGTCTTTCTTAAATGGAGGAGTATTAATGGGTACAAGACTTGATGGAAAGCCAGTCGTTCAGTTTTTAAGGGAACATATTAAATCACGTGTGGGTGAATTAAGAGAGAACTATATTTTCCCCACGCTTTTATTGATTCGACTTGGAGAACGTGAGGATGATATTTTCTATGAAAAAAGCATTTTAAAGAATTGTGAACTTCTAGGAATTAAGGGAACAGTTAAACAACTTCCTTCTTCGATATCAATGGATCAACTTAAGAAGGTTTTCGTGGAGGCCAATAACAATCCTTCTATTCATGGAATCATGATTTTTAGACCTCTTCCGGATCACCTAGATTTGAATATCATTCGTAATTTAATTGACCCTATCAAAGATATTGATGGCATGTCCCCAGTTAACCTTGAAAAGGTCTTTGAAGGCAATTCCACTGGGTTTGCGCCATGCACTTCAAAAGCAGTAATGGAAATATTGAAATATTATGATATTCCTCTTAATGGAGCAAATGTTGTTGTAGCAGGCAGAAGTCTTGTTGTCGGTAAGCCTCTTGCCATGCTTTTCTTAGATGAAAATGCTACAGTGTCCATTTGTCATTCGAGGACAAAGGAGATGCCGTCTCTCACATCAAAGGCAGATCTTGTCGTTGCGGCCATTGGGAAAGCTAAGTTTATGACTAGAGAATATTTTAGTGAAAATTCGATTGTTGTCGATGTAGGTGTTAATGATGATGGCACCGGAAAAATTTGCGGGGATGTCGATTTTGATTCGGTTTTGGACAAAGTCAAAGCGATTACACCGGCAACAGGTGGAGTCGGAATTATCACGACGACAATTTTATTGGATCATGTGGTGCAGGCATGTGAAAGATTAACTGGTATTTAAATAATTTAAACGTATCTGCTATTTTTGGAGATTTTTACATATGAGGGGGAATTCCTTTGTTAGAAAAAAGCTGCCATGATTTTATCGAAGAGCTTTCAGCAAAATCACCTGTGCCGGGCGGAGGCGGTGCTTCAGCATATGTAGGAGCACTTGGAATGGCATTGGGGAGTATGGTCGGAAACCTTACCATTGGGAAAAAGAAATATAAGGATGTTGAAGAGGATATCATCGAACTTTTAAATAAATCAGAAGTGATAATCGGTCAATTGAAAGCTTTAGTCCAGAAGGATGCCGAAGTGTTTTACCCGTTGTCACAGGCCTATGGCTTACCCACAACAACAGAAGAAGAAAAGAACAATAAGGAATCCGTTTTGCAGGAAGCTCTCATTGAAGCATCAAGGATACCGCTTGAGATTGCAAAAAACTGCTTAGAAGCAATCCGATTACATGAAGAGTATGCAAAAAAAGGTACGAGGATTGCGATTAGTGATGTTGGTGTGGGGGTTGCATTTTGTAAGGCGGCACTCCAAGGGGCAAAGCTCAATGTATTGATTAATACGAAAATCATGAAGAATCAGGAATTGAAAACTAAGATTGAAAATGAACTTTTTGAAATTGAGAGAGTTGGATTAGCTAAGGCGGATCAAATCTATCAGGAAGTTGAAAAGATGTTGGGTTGAAAGTGGGGACTGGAATTTTCCGGTCTCTTTTTTAATTTTGTAGTATAAGTGAAGTTTATGTTTACTTTTCGGTTTGGTCGATAGCATTCCACTTGCCTGATGGAACCAAAGTCAAGTTCGTAATTTTGTCATGATTAGTAACATCTTGAGGTTAAAAATCAATGTAGAATAAAAAGGGAAAATAGTTTTTGAAAGGTCTGGTATCATGAAAAAATTAATGTTCTATATGATAAGTCTGTTGGTAATCATCATGGCAGGTTGCGGGGGAACAAAAGACTTTCAAGTTAAGCTTTCAACGCCTAATACCTTTACGGAGGGAAAGACCTATCCGATGCAAATTAAAATTACAGATCAAAAGGGAAATCCGGTCAAGGGAGCTCATGTTACGGCAGAATTAAATATGAAAACCATGGACCATGGAACAATCCCTGTAACGGTTGAAGAAACCGAGGATGGGAAGTATATTGGCCTAAGTAAATTAGCCATGAATGGGGATTGGATTGCCACCATAAAAGTGGAGAGAAACGGAAAATCTGTTGAAGAAGAAAAGGAATTTTCAGCCGAGGCCGCTACAAAGGAAAATGCCCATAGGGTAACAAAACAGGTCTCCCTGCCAGATTTTAATCTAAAAGACCAAAACGGAAACCAAATCACAAAAAAGGACTTTTTAGGGAAGGCTGTGGTACTGACCTTTACGTATGTCAAATGTGCAGATCCTAATGCCTGCCCAGTATTATTGGCAAACTTCCGTAATTTACAAGAAGACCTTAAAACAAGGGGGATAGATACAGACAAAATTCTGCTCGCATCCGTCACTGTTGACCCGGAAAATGACACTCCACAAGCGATGAATAAACATGCAAAAGAAATAAATTTTGATATGACCTATCTTAAAATGCTAACTGGAAAAATGAGCGAAATCAAAAAAGTGGCCAATACCCTCGGTGAGCATTTTGAAAAACAAGGTAATGTTGTCATGCATGACAATAAAACGTTTATTTTTAACCCTAATGGGGAATTAACGCACGAATTTACCGGGAGCATGATAGATAGGGAAGAATTATTTCAAGTTGTAGCTGAAAATAAATAAACAAAAGGTTTTAATAAAAAAGTGCCAAGCATATGTGAAGTTTTCACATACGCTTGGCACTTTTTTTATTTACCGTTTGGCTTTACGAGCCCATGTTTTTTAATATGATACTGTAAGCTTTGTCTCGTGATTCCGAGTGTTTTGGCTGCTTTAGAGATGTTCCAATCCACTTCGTCCAGTGTCTTTTGAATGTAATGCTCCTGTGAGTTCGAAAAAATCGATTTAAACGGATTCTTTTTTAACTCTTTTTGCTTTTCTACTTTTATCGATGGTGCCGCTAATAATTTTTTCTTCATATAGGCTGGAAGGTGGTCGGTACCAATTTCCTTATCATTTTCATTGACTCGTATAATTAAATTTTCGATTAAATGCTCTAATTCCCTTGTGTTACCAGGCCAATGATATTGAAGCAACATCGAAAGCAATGCATTTGAGAGATGAGGCACATCCTTATTGAATTTTCTCTTATATTTTTCAATGAAAAACTGAATGAAAAAGTGAATATCTTCTGTTCGCTCGCGCAGTGGAGTAATATAGAGACTTGTGTGTGCAAGCCTGTAAAACAAATCAAGACGCATCCTGCCGTCGTCGATTAATTTTTCCGGATCCTCGTTGGAGGCACTTATTACAGTGCATTCTACAGGTGTTACCTCATTGGACCCTACCCTGCGGACTAATCTCTCCTGAAGAACACGAATTAATTTAGATTGTAGGGTCATGGGCATCGAGTTAATTTCATCTAGAAAAAGTGTGCCGTTTTTGGCATATTCAAAAAGTCCAATTTGGTTTGTTGCTCCTGTAAAGGCTCCCTTGATGGTTCCAAATAATGTACTTTCTAATAGCGTTTCCGGGATAGCAGCACAGTTTATCGCAACAAAGGGACTTTCCGCTCTTGGACTGTGATTATGCAAGCTCTGCGCAAATAGTTCTTTACCAGTTCCTGTTTCCCCAACGATTAACACATCGGTATTATGGACTGCAATGTTCTCCGCTTCCTGAATTAAATTCTTTAGCGCCATGCTTTTTCCTTTAATATCATCAAAGGAAAAAGTCGTTCCATTTTTATTGGGCCGATCATTAGCGCCAGAGTTGACAATTTGCCTTCTCATTTCAATCGTTTGATGGAGCTGATTTTTAAGATGGGATTCATTTGTACTGATTGAAAAAACAGCAACAGTTTCTCCATCTTGTTGGATTGGATACGTACTATAATTCACATATTTAGGTACACCATTAACCATGGAGTGTGCTCGATACCGGGAGAAAATGGGTTTACCGGTTTTAAAGGTATGTTTATGCTCTGAATATTGCGGGTTATAATTATAGGCCTCCCAAAGATGTTTTCCAAGAATTTCTCTGCTATCCAAACCTTCTAATTTTTCCTGCGCATTGTTATAGAGCACAATCTTCCCATGCCTATCACTCATCATTACGCCTTCGTTCAAAGATTCTATTATTTTTTCAAGGCAGTATAACCTAGCGTCCTGATTGGTCGATAGATTCGTTGTATCTTTTATACATAAAATCAAATATTCCTCGTCAATTGAGAATTTTTTAACCTCTATTGCCAACTTCTTTTCGTTTATGGTCACTTGATAGATTTGATTCTCTACTAAGGGTTCCTGGTTACATGGTAGAAAAAGAAAGATATCCTTCCCAACCGTGAGATTCAATTGAAGGTCATCTTTCACATCATAAAATAAAATATCGTTATGATCGTCTAAAACAATAACTCCATCAACAAAACTTCTAATCAGTGAACCGATTGATGCTGGATTCATTATAAAGCCCTCCTTTATACACACCTATTTCAGAATATATCATTTAATAGGAAAAGTTAAAACAGTCTGCATGCAAAAAACATCTGCAGAATAGAAAGTTTGATTTTACAAGAATGGAAACTTAATTCCTTTAGCGCTTTATTAGGGTATTGCAAAAAATATCTGCGTTTTTTTAAACTTTTTTTAAAAAGTAAAGGTTATCAAAAAAAATTTCAACCCCTATAATTTCACACTTTTCTGAAAAAGTAAAGGAGATAGTAGGACTATGGCATATTTCTTGCAATAAATAGAATGAGAAATTACTAGACTTTATTTTATAAAAGAAAGTGAGTGATGTGCAGTGAAAAAACGCAGTTTCATTCTTTCCGGTTTGTTAGGGATTTCATTGTTGGTAACAGGCTGTGCAAGCAATCAATCGTCGGGTACAACATCAAGTAAGGGTGCAATAAAAATCGGCTGGGTAGGTCCTTTGACAGGTCCGACATCAACAGATGGTACACTTAGCCGGAATGCTGCACAACTTGCCATTGAACAGTTTAACAAAGATGGGGGTGTGGACGGTAAAAAGGTCGAGCTTGTTGCGGAAGATGATCAAGGAAAACCGGAGGAAGCGTTAAAAGCCGTACAGAAGCTGATTAATAGTGATAAAGTTTTGGGTATCGTTGGCGGTGGTTACAGCGGTCCAATGAAAACGGTTACGCCTAAGGTTCAATCTGCTAAGGTTCCGATGGTTGTGGCCTATGCCGTTCATCCGGATATCACAAAAGGCGGCGATTATGTAAATCGTGTCATTTACACGGCAGATGTTCAAGGAAAAGCAATGGCTGACTATGCTGTCAATGATCTGAAAAAGAAAAACATCGCCGTTATGTATGTAGATATTGATTATGGAATCTCCATCTATAATGCATTCAAAGCCGAAGCTAAAAAACTTGGAGCTAATATTGTGATTGAGAAACCATTTAAAATGGGGGATAAAGATTTTAGCTCTGTTTTAACTGCTGTGAAAGAGTCGAAACCAGATGCTTTATATGTTGTTGGCTACTATAATGAGGCAGCAGGAATCGTTACACAATCGAAGGAATTAGGGATTGATGCACAGTTCTTAGGCGTAGATGGATTTGATTCCCCTAAATTCCTGGAATTGGGTAAGGAAAATACACAAGGTGCAACTTTTACTACCTCGTTCTTTGCAACGGATACAAGGGAAGCAGTTCAAAACTTTGTTAAGGCATGGCATGACAAATATAAAGATAGTGAACCAGACATGCTCTCATCCCAAAGCTTTGATGCAACGGAAGTTATTTTAGAAGCCATGAAAAAGGCTGGAACAGATCGAGAAAAATTAGCTAAAGCAATTAACGAAACAAAGGATTTTGAAGGCACTTCCGGAAAAATTTCCTTTGATGCCCACCATGAAGTAGTAAAACCGGTCATCTTTATGACAGTGAAGGATGGAAAATTCAAATACGTAAAATCTTTGAATTACTAAGGTTCATTTGGACTTAAGCGGGAGGAGGAGGCCTTGGGTCTCCTCTTTGCTTTTTTTATAAGAAAAATCGAAAGGAATGAGGTAAAAATGTTAGCACAACAACTTGTAAACGGGTTTGCAATAGGTTTTGTCTACATCCTTGTCTCTGTTGGCTTGACGATGGTGTATGGAGTCCTGAAACTATTGCATTTTGCACATGGCGTTATTTATATGGTCGGCGCCTTTGCTGCCATGATTGGAATTATGTATCTTCATTTACCGTTTTTGGTCGCTTTAATTTTTGCGATGGTCGTTTCCGCAATTCTCGGGATGGCAATTGAACGCTTTGCCTATCGTCCACTTAGAGGCGGGCACCCAATTACAACATTAATTAGCGGTGTAGGTGTAGCAATCTTTCTCGAGAATTTATTCCAAGTTATTTTTTCTTCCGATACACAGCCGTTTCCAGAAACAGGGACAACCAATACCATCTATCATCTCAGTCAATCAGTCTCGCTTACGAATTATAAATTTTATATAATCCTAGCCGGTGTCATTGGACTCGGACTTCTATTCGCCTTCTTAAAATTTACGAAAATGGGCTTAGCAATTCAAGCAGTTGCACAGGATATGCGCGCCGCATCTTTAATGGGGGTAAATTCCAATCGTGTTGTTTCAGTGACGTTTATGCTTGGGTCTGCTCTTGCAGCAGCTGCCGGTGTATTAGTTGCATTAAATTACAATTCTTTATTTCCAAGCATGGGCTCGATTCCTGGTCTAAAAGCATTTTGTGTTGTGGTTCTTGGAGGATTAGGATCCATCGGCGGCACGATTATCGGTGGATTAATCCTTGGCCTAGTAGAAACGATGAGCGATGGATATTTGTCTGGAATGGTCATTGATAAAGATGCGATAGCCTTTGTTATTTTAATTTTTATCCTATTAATTAAACCGTCCGGATTGTTTGGGAAAAAAGTCGAGAAAGTGTAGGTGAGGGTGATGGATGCAATATTTAATCCTTATTATGTTGACATTATTGTTTTCTTAATTATCTATATCGTACTTGGTTTAGGACTGAATCTGATTACCGGTTACGCAGGTCAAGTATCACTTGGACACGCTGCCTTTTTTGGAATTGGTGCCTATTCCTCAGCAATCCTGTCTACGAAAGCTGATTTAAATCCGTGGCTAGCGATTCTCTTGGCTATTGTAATCACTTTTATTATTAGCGCAATTTTAGGATTACCATCTCTTAGGGTTCGTGAAGATTTTCTTGCAATCACCACGCTGGGAATGGGTTTAATTATCCAGTCCTTTTTTAAAAATGCCAGCATTACCGGTGGGGCTTTCGGGATCGATATGATACCTACTCCCTCCCTGTTTGGGATGAAACTTGAGAATGTGAGTTATTTGGTATTTCTTTTGATTGTCATGCTGATAGGGATTTATGTAGTCAGGAAAATGACTCAATCTCGAATCGGGCGTGCCTGGATGGTTATTCGTGAAGATGATATTGTCGCTCAATCAATGGGAATCAACACCACCTATTACAAGGTATTGGTATTTGCAATCGGAGGCGCATATGCCGGTGCGGCAGGTGCTTTCTTTGCTCATAAAGTTACCTATATTAGCTCGGACTCCTTCGGTTTTTCGGTTTCCGCGACAATCTTGAGCATGGTGGTAATCGGAGGCCTAGGCAGTATTCGTGGCACATTATTTGGTGTAAGTGCACTTTATTTATTACCTGAGTTGTTCCGCCTATTCCAATTCACTTTAATCGATATGAAATATCTCGATATGTATAAAATGATGCTTTATGGTTTGCTGATGGTTGTAATGATGCGTTACCGTCCAAATGGAATTTTTGGTAAAAAGGGTGCGAAAAAGGTAATAGTCAAATCTCTTCGTAAAAGGAAATCGGCAAAGGGCGGTGAACATGTTGCTTAAAATAGAAGGAATCACTAAACGATTCGGTGGTTTAGTTGCAGTAAGCGATGTAAGTCTTCAAGTAAAGCAAGGAGAGATTTTTGGACTAATCGGACCGAATGGTGCAGGCAAAACAACATTTTTTAACATGTTAACAGGGATCTATAAACCAAATGAAGGGAAAATTCTTTTTGAAAATCAACCGGTTCAAGGATTAAAGCCATTTCGAATTGCGAAATTAGGAATTTCCCGCACCTTTCAGAATATCCGTTTGTTAAAACAGGAAACTGTAATCGAAAATGTTATGGTCGGGATGTTTGGAAAGACGCATTCAGGACTCTGGTCTGCCATTTTGGGCTTACGTTCTGCAAAAAATGAAGAAGAGATCGTTAGGGAAGAAAGCCGAAAAATTTTAGAGCTTGTTGGTCTAAAAGGATTTGAAAATGAGCTAGCTAACAGTCTTTCTTATGGAAATCAGCGTAGGGTCGAAATAGCACGTGCATTGGTTTCGAAGCCAAAACTGCTCCTTCTCGATGAGCCGACAGCAGGAATGAACGATGAAGAAACAGACGAGATTGGCAAGCTTATTTTAAAAATTAGAGAAAATGGTACAACGGTTATCTTGATTGAACATAATGTTGGCTGGGTCATGGGCCTTTGTGATCGAATTGCCGTTTTTGATCACGGTGAAAAAATTGCCGATGACGTACCGGAAGTGATTATAACAAATCCTGAGGTAATTGAGGCTTATATCGGTAAAGAAGATGAGGAAAGGGAGAACGAATATGCTGCAAATTCATAATCTCAATGTGTCCTACGGAAACATCCATGCAGTAAGAAATCTCTCTCTGGAGGTACAAAAAGGAGAGGCAGTGGCCCTAATCGGGGCAAACGGAGCCGGGAAAACAACCACTGTTAATGCGATTTCCGGTATCATCCCTTCAAAAGGTTCGATTCAATATGAGGGGAAAGAAATTAATGGGATGGCTCCACATAAAGTCGTAAAAGAAGGAATTATTATGGTACCGGAGGGCAGGCGGATTTTTCCAAAGTTATCGGTGGTTAATAACCTAATTATGGGAACGTATGCGAGAAAAGTATCAAAAAAAGAATTGCATCAGGAAATTGAGAAGATTTATGAATTATTTCCGCGTTTGGAAGAGAGGCGCCAGCAAATGGCCGGTACATTGAGCGGCGGGGAACAGCAAATGTTGGCCATCGGCCGCGCACTAATGGCTAAGCCGAAGCTGCTTATTTTAGATGAACCTTCGATGGGCTTGGCACCTATTGTTGTAAAAAGTATTTTTTCAACGGTTAATAAAATTAAGCAAGAAGGATTAACGATTCTTTTAATTGAACAGAATGCATCAATGGCCCTATCGGTAGCAGACCGTGGATATATCTTGGATAATGGAGAAATTCATTTACAGGATACGGCCAAAAATCTACGTGCAAAAGATGTAGTTAAAAAAGCATATCTAGGGTAATCAAGAAGTGTGAAAACTTTGATAGATCTGCTTTAATACCTGAAACATCCTTAAAGTAAGTAAAGTAAAATTTGCATGCAAATTTTATCTGCATTCGATAGAGTGGAACCGTTTACAAGGATTAAACAGGTTTTAAAAGGTCCTCGCAGGAAGTATGCAAAAAACATCTGCGGTTTATATGGATGAAATACATTTTTTTAACTATTGTAAGGCAAAAGTTAAACGGGATTTTCAGGGTAATAGAGCGGTTTTAAATAAAATTAACCTAAATCAACCAACTTGGCACGGTACTTGCAATATATAAAGTCGAGAACAACATTTAATCTAGGAGGAATCATTTATGTCTAAACCAGAAATCTTATATTCCGTTAAAGCGCAAAGAGGACCTGAGCTCCGTTGTAAGGGCTGGAGACAGGAATCAATCCTAAGAATGCTTGAAAATAATATGGAAAATGCCGAAAAACCGGAAGAATTAGTAATTTATGGCGGTATCGGAAAAGCGGCTCGTAACTGGGAATCCTACCACGCAATCGTTAAATCATTAAAAGAACTTGAAGACGATGAAACATTGGTTGTTCAATCTGGGATGCCGGTTGCAATCTTTAAAACTCATAAATATGCTCCGACGGTTGTAATGGCAACAACAAATATTATGAAAGCCGATTGGCCAACATTCTACGATCTTCAAGACAAAAACTTAACGATGTATGCAAACTATACGGCTGCACCATGGGAATATATCGGAACACAAGGAGTTATCCAAGGAACTTTTGAAACACTTTCTGCGATTGCACGTCTACACTATAACGATTCACTTGTTGGAAAAATCCTACTAACAGCGGGTGCAGGTGGTATGGGCGGTAACCAAACAAGAGCCATGACGATGCACGGTGGTGTGGCCATCCTTTGTGACTCTAACGTAGAAATCATTAATCGCCGGATTGAAAAGAAATTTATTGATGTTTTAGTAGATTCATTGGATGAAGCAATTGTAATGGCTAAAGAATATGCGGCTGCTGGAAAGCCACTAGGAATTGGTGTTGTCGGTAATGCTGCAGATATTTTTGAGCAGGTACTTAAATCAGGATGGTTACCAGACATTTCTACATCCATGACACCTGCGCATGACCCGATTTCATATCTGCCATCTGGATACACAGTTGCACAAGCAGATGAACTACGTGATACAAACCGTGAGCTTTATTTAGAAAAAGCCCGCGCAACCATGGTACGTGAGTTAGAAGCTCTTATTAAATTTTTAGACCTAGGCGTTAAGTCCTTTGAATACGGTACAAGTATCCGTAAAGAGTGTATCGATGCCGGTATGGATGAAAAAGAAGCAAAACGTCTTCCAGGCTTTGTTGCAGAATACATTCGTCCATTATTCTGTGAAGGCCGTGGACCATTCCGTTGGGTATGTTTATCCGGTGAAGCAGAAGATTTACGTAAAATTGATGAAATGATTCTTGAAGAGTTCAGCGACGATTTACTGGTAACTCGCTGGATTAAGCTGGCAATGAAACATATTCCAATTGAAGCATTACCTGCACGTATTTGTTACATGGGTTTTGGTCAACGTAAGAAATTCGCTTTAAAAGTAAATGACATGATTCGAAATGGTGAACTTGCTGGACCAGTTGCCTTCTCCCGTGATAACCTTGACTCTGGTTCGATCGTTAACCCTACATTTGAATCTGAAAACATGAAAGACGGCGGTGATTTAATCTCCGACTGGCCAGTATTGAACGGTCTATTAAACGCAGTGGGAATGTGTGATTTGATTGCCCTTCAAGCGAACTACTCTATGGGTGAAGCCGTTCATACAGGTGTAACAATGATTGCCGACGGAACTGCAGAATCTGATATGAGACTTGAAGTAGCGATGACTGTTGACTCCGGAATCGGGGTTATTCGCCACGCACAGGCGGGCTATGAAACTGCCCGTGATGTTGCCAACGGTAAAGGAAAGCTTACAGATGAAAGCATTAAAGTACCATTATGGTGGTCACCAAAAGCAACATTTGGTCCGAAAGATTTAGAAAAAGAAGATGTAAAGGCTTAATAAAGATGAAATAAAACTAGATAGTAGGGATCATCTTTTCTTGCGGGTCTCTACTATTCTTTTGTTATTTTCAAAGTGTTCCATAACCATTGCAGCCATTGGATAGACAGTATATATGTTTGGGGGTTTGTATATGTCTGAGACAAAAGTGAAGACAAAAGTAGATTTATTGATTACTAATGCCGCAGAAGTCATTACCTGTGCAGGGGAAGGTATGAGTGAAATCGGTGTTTTAGAAAATGCCTGGATTGCTATAAAGGATGAAAAAATTGCCGGTGTAGGTACTGAAGCGGAATTAAAAGAAAGCTTTGAACTAGAAGGATCGGACGTTATTGACGCAAAAGGGAAAGTAGTAGCTCCTGGATTTATCGATTCCCATACTCATCTAGTTTTCTATGGCACGAGAGTCGAGGAATATGCAGCAAAGGTAGCGGGATATACCCCCGAAAAATTAAAAGAGCTCGGAATTTCATTCGGACCGAACCGGACGGTTGAATTAACGAGGAATAGACCTTCAGAAGAGTTGTTTGAACAATCAAAAAAACGACTGATGACGATGCTGGAATATGGAATTACTACGGTCGAAAGCAAGAGCGGTTATGGATTAACGACAGAGAGTGAAATCAAAATTCTAGAGGTTAGCAAAAGGCTGAATGAAGAAACACCTCTTGATGTATTAAATACTTTTTTAGGTGCTCATGGTTTCCCTGAAAACCTAACCAAAGAAGAATACTTGGATGTCATTATCAATGAAATGATTCCAAAAGTAGCGGAACGTGAATTGGCAGAATTTTGTGATGTTTGGTGTGATGATGGCTATTTTACGGCAGAGGAATCGGAATTGATCCTTAAAGCAGGATTGAAATATGGGATGAAACCAAAAATTCATGCGGATGCCTATTCCTATATAGGTGGTACCGACCTTGCAGCCGATATGAAAATGGTTTCTGTCGACCATCTGAATTATACACCTGTTGAAGTGATGGAAAAGCTTGCTGCAGCTAAGGTTACGGGAGTTTTAATGCCGTCTTTGGATTTTGCTGTAGGTCATAAACGTCCGTTCGATGCACGGAAAATGCTTGATTTAGGGATGGAGATTGCATTGGCAACCGATCTTTGCCCAGCAAGTTATACCCAATCGATGCAATTTGTAATCAACCTCGCCTGCAGACTATATCAATTCTCTGTTGAGGAAGCAATTAAAGCTGCTACATTTGGCGGAGCAAGAGCTCTTGATCTTGATGATCGCGGAGTAATTCAAGAAGGTAAACTGGCTGACTTGCAGATTTGGGATGTCCCAACTTACAAGCATGTAGCTTACGAGCTTGGAACGAACGTTGTTGAAACAGTAATCAAAAATGGAAAAGTTGTCTTGAGCCGCTAGGATAAACGATTTATGGAGGGAACTTTAATGAAAACCAATCAGGTATCCAAAGCTTCTGAATACGTTAACGAAGAACGTTTACAAGAGTTATTTTTGGAATTGGCAAAAATCAATGCACCAAGCGGGAAAGAAAGCCTTGTGGCTGAATATTTAAAAAAGGCGCTTCCTGAGCTTGGATTTACCTTGGAATTTGATGAAGCGCATAAAAACTTTAATGGTGAAGTCGGTAACCTGGTTGCCTGGCGCGAAGGTTCAGACCCTTCTATTCCACCGTTATTTTTCTCGACGCATATGGATACGGTTTTACCAACAGAAGGCTTAAAGCCTGTCATTAAAGATGGTGTGATTTATTCTGATGGTACTACTATTTTGGGCGCTGATGACAGAGCAGCGTTGGCGGCTTACTTAGAAGCGATCCGAGCAATCATTGAAAGCGGTGTGCCACACGGACCAATTGAATTCGTTTTGACCGTCAATGAACAGCCGGGCCTTGTTGGTGCCACTTACATGGACTATAGCATAGCTAAAAGTAAAATGGGCTATATTTTTGACAGCAGCGGCGATGTCGGCCAAACCATTTTAAAAGGGCCTTATAGCAGCCGGATTTGGATGGAAGTTCAAGGAAATGCTGCACATATTGCCTTAAATGCAGAAGAAGGAAATAGCGCATTCCTTCTAGCAGCAGAAGGGTTAACAAATATGAAACTCGGTGCAATCGATGAAGAAACGCTAGCAAATATCGGGATCATTAAAGGTGGAGAACTGACATCGATTATACCTGGTAGTGTAACGGTTGCAGGTGAAGTACGCAGTTTTTCTAAAGAAAAATTAGATGCCCAGCTGAAGCATATGGAAGAAGTCATGAAACAGGCGGCAGAGAAAAAGGGCGGAAAAGTGGCTGTTTCAATCGAGAAAAAATATCTTGGTTTTGATATTCCAGAAGACCATATTTTAGTGAAAAACACCTTAGAAGCTGCGCAAAATATTAACGTAAAGCCGTATTTAACGGAAACATTAGGCGGTGCCGATACAAATGTGCTAAATGAAAATGGACTTACCACGATCACACTTGGATTAGGATTCCAAAATATTCACTCTTTCAGGGAATGTATCAGCATCGAAAACCTTATTAATACAGGTAAATTAACAGCAGCATTAATTGAACAGTGGTATGTGAACCATAAAAGTTCCTAAAGGAATGCAAAACATTCCAGATTAACAGTTTAATAGAATGGTATTATAGTAAGGATTTTGTCGAGAAATTGATTTATAATATTGAATGAAGTCGAAACATTTTGGCAGAACACAATAGGAGATGGGACCAATGAGCAGCAAAGAATTAGTAGAGTTAAAATTAGTAGACTTAGATGGTTTTTCATTAGACCGCTATAAAGTGGAAAGTGTTGCTAAGGGTGAGGCAAAAGTTGCAATCCCAGAAGCAAACTGGCAACGGGTAAGGGAAAGCCGAAAACGAGTCGAAAAGGCCATTAATGACGGAAAAGTAGTTTACGGTGTCAATACTGGTTTTGGAAAACTAAGTGATATCGAAATTAATCCTGAAGATAATGCGAAGTTACAGTTAAATTTATTGCGAGCCGATGCTGTTGGAGTTGGAGAACCACTCCCAATTCCAGTAGTAAGAGCGATGATGACGTTAAGAGCTAACTCATTATCAAAAGGTTTCTCAGGTATTAGAGAAGAAACCCTGCAACTGCTTCTGGATATGATTAATAACGATGTACATCCGGTTGTTCCATGTAAGGGTTCTGTTGGAGCAAGCGGTGACCTCGCACCTCTATCGCATATTGCTATTTGTTTAGTGGGTGAAGGGAAAGCCGAATACAAGGGTGAAATCCTGCCAGGCGGAGAAGCCTTAAAACGTGCCGGTCTAAAACCAGTTTCTTTAGAAGCGAAGGAAGGGTTGGCTCTTATCAATGGAACACAGGCAATGTCAGCAGTTGGTACAATTGCCTTAAACGAAGCGGAACGTGTTGGTTTAGCTGCAGACATGGCAGCATGCTTAACGATGGAAGCATTAAACGGAATTATTTCTGCCTTTGACAGTGATCTATTAGCTGTTCGTCCACATCCGGAGCTTGAATTTGTTGCATCACGGATGAGAACTTGGCTTGAGGGCAGTAAACGCGTGACACGTCAAGGTGAAATTCGCATCCAGGATTCCTATTCCATTCGCTGTATTCCACAGGTTCATGGTGCATCCTGGCAGGCATTTAACTATGTGAACGAACGCTTAAGCGTGGAAATGAACTCTACAACTGATAATCCGATTGTTCTTGAAAGTGGCGAAATTCTTTCCGGCGGTCATTTCCATGGACAGCCAATTGCCCTATCAATGGACTTCTTGAAAGTAGCAGCAGCGGAATGGGCGAATATTTCCGAGCGTAGAACAGAACGTCTCGTAAATCCGCAATTAAGCGGCTTGTCCCCATTCTTAGCAACAGATCCTGGGTTAGAGTGCGGCTTAATGGTTACACAATATGCGGCGGCTTCCCTTGTTTCTGAAAACAAAGTTCTTGCCCATCCGGCAAGTGTTGATTCGATTCCAACATCAGCCAACCAAGAGGACCATGTAAGTATGGGTACCATTGCTTCTCGTCAAGCAAGAGAGATTATTCACAATTCTGCAAGAGTCATTGCAATTGAAATGATCTGTGCATCACAGGCAATCTACTTGGAAAAAGCAGAAAAGGAATTAGCTCCAGCAACTAGAGCCTATTTAGAAAAAATCCGTGAGATCTGTCCGCCGCTTGAAACTGACCGAGCTATTTCAGATCAAATGGAAGAACTTGCTCAATTTATTTTAAAAGACAATTCATTAGTTTAAATAGATCACGGAGGCTGTCCATAAACCTTATCTAACTGCGAGGGGCGGCCTCCTCCTTTCACTTAGTAACACATCATTTTTAAAAACTAATTCCATGAACAACCATAACTAACTCCATGAATGACCATAATTAACTCCATGAACAACCATAACTAACTTCATGAATGACCATAACTAACTCCATGAATGACCATAATTAACTGCAGTAATAAAACCCAATAATTAACAGTTTATCGAATGAGTTCTGCTATGCTAAGTTTTTAATGCCTTAAATAGTCAGAGTACTCATTTTATAGGAAATTTTCTTTAAAACAACAAGGGGGCAATTTATGAAAGCGCTTAAATTTCTATCTGTGGTATTAGTATTAATGGTCATTCTTTCAGCCTGCGGAACGAGTGATAAGACAAGCAGTGGAGAAAAACAAAAGGAAGAAACAAAGAAGACACTTAAGGTTGTTACCAATGCAGAATATGCTCCTTTCGAATTCATGGATAAGGGAGAAATCAAAGGGTTTGACCTTGATTTTATCAAGGTTGTTGCAAAAGAAGCTGGGTATAATATTAATATTGTGAATACCGGATGGGATCCATTATTCGTTGAGATAAAAGGAGAAACAGCTGATTTTGGGATTTCGGCCATCACAATTAATGATGATCGTAAACAAACCTATGATTTTTCTACCCCATACTTTTTATCAACAAATGAAATTCTCGTACCGAAAGACAGCCCAATTAAAAGCGCACAAGATCTGAAAGGGAAAAAAGTGGCCGTACAAAATGGGACCACTGGTCAAGAAGCGGTTGAGGCTTTAATTGGAAAAAACAATGAGAACCTTAAAAAATTTAAAAGTAACAATCTAGCGATTATGGAATTAAAAAGCGGCGGGGCAGATGCGGTTGTCGCAGATAATACAGTTGTTGAAGAATACGTAAAAAATAACCCGAATGAGAACCTGGTCATAATAAAAGACGATACCGCGTTTGAAAAAGAATTTTACGGGTTAATGTTTCCAAAAGGCAGTGAGCTTAAAACGGACTTTGACAAGGCGATTACAAAAGTACTTGAAAATGGCGAATATGCGAAAATTTATCAAGAGTGGTTTAAATCAGATCCGGATGTAAATGCATTAAAACAATAACAAAAACAATAGAAAATTGCGTAACTCATAAACCTATGACAGTTACGCAATTTTTGCTCTTTCATTAAATTCAGCTGCATATATCGCTGAAATTTTTCGTACTGGAATTCAGTCGATTGATAAGGGGCAGATGGAGGCTGCCAGGTTCACTTGGGATGAATCATTTGCAGGCAATGCGCTATGTAATTTTACCACAGGCATTCAAACGGATGATTCCGCCATTAGGAAATGAATTCATTGTCTTAATAAAAGATTCTTCCCTGGCAGCATTAATCGCCGCGCCGGAGTTGATGTACCGGGGACAAGCAATGCAGGGGCAGTATTATCGTGTCTGGGAACCGTATCTTACAGTGGCAGCAATTTATCTTGTGTTAACACTAACCCTAAGCTTCTTTTTATCAAGAATTGAAAGGAGGCTGGCAACTACATGATCGCGGTGAAAAATTTAAAAAAATCTTTTGGGAATCACGAAGTGTTAAAGGATATCAATGTAGTAGTGGAGCCTCAAGAGGTTGTCGTGGTCATTGGGCCATCCGGTTCAGGGAAATCAACCTTTTTACGATGCATCAATTTATTGGAAACGATTACGGACGGACATATTTATATTGAAGGAATTGATTTGGCTGACAAAAAAACCGATATTAATAGGGTTCGTACAGAGGTGGGAATGGTCTTTCAGCAGTTTAATTTATTCCCACATTTGACGAACCAACCTTTGCAATTGATCCGGAGATGGTTGGAGAGGTTCTAGAGGTAATGAAGCAGCTCGCGAAAGAAGGAATGACTATGGTAGTTGTTACCCACGAAATGGGTTCTGCTAGGGAAGTGGGCGATCACGTAATTTTTATGGACGGCGGATTCATTGTCGAAGAGAACGTTCCAAGTGAATTATTTGAAAATCACAAGAAGAGCGGACTAAATCGTTTTTAAGTAAGGTTTTGTAAATGTTTGAAATAGAATAGGCAGCAGGGATGGTAGTAAAGGAACCATCCCTTTCGTATTTTCGTTAGTGGAATACTGAAAAAAGCAGGTAAAAACCAGAAATATCATAGAGTATTTTGCGTGCAAATTTTATCTGCTCTTGGTATTTCAATGGTAAAACGGTTGTCGATTTTTGAGTTCCTTTATATGCAAAAAACATCTGCAGTTGTTTAAACATTTAGGAACCAGTATAGGGAATTGAAAAGTAATTTTTCGTTGATTTCCCTTTATATATAGCCCTTTTAAAAAACAAAACAAAAATCCCCCCAATTTTACTAACTTGGCACGCTACTTGCATTATATATAAGCGTAAACAACAAATTACAACTTGGAGGAATGAATGATGACAAGACCAGAGATTTTATATTCCGTTAAAGCACAACGAGGACCTGAACTACGTTGTAAGGGCTGGAGGCAGGAATCAATCCTAAGAATGCTTGAAAATAATATGGAAAATGCTGAGAAGCCGGAAGAGTTAGTAATCTATGGCGGTATCGGTAAAGCGGCTCGTAACTGGGAATCCTACCATGCAATTGTCAAATCTTTAAAAGAACTTGAAGACGATGAAACATTGGTTGTACAATCTGGTATGCCTGTTGCCGTTTTCAAAACTCATAAATATGCACCAACCGTTGTTATGGCAACGACAAATATTATGAAAGCTGATTGGCCAACATTCTATGATCTTCAAGATAAAAACTTAACTATTTATGCTAACTACACAGCTTCTCCTTGGGAATACATCGGTACACAAGGTGTTATTCAAGGAACATTTGAAACACTTTCTGCGATTGCGCGTTTACATTATAATGATTCCCTTGTAGGTAAAATTCTATTAACAGCCGGTGCAGGTGGTATGGGTGGTAACCAAACAAGAGCAATGACCATGCACGGTGGTGTGGCAATCCTTTGTGATTCTAACGTAGAAATTATTAACCGCCGGATCGAAAAGCAATTTATTGATGTTTTAGTAGATTCATTGGATGAAGCGATTGCGTTGGCTCAAGAATATGCTGCTGCAGGTAAGCCGTTAGGGATTGCTGTTGTTGGTAATGCGGCTGATGTATTTGAAGAAGTACTTCAAAAAGGCTGGTTACCAGATATTACTACATCCATGACTCCAGCCCATGACCCTATTTCTTATCTGCCATCTGGATACACAGTTGCAGAAGCAGAAGAACTACGCGATACAAACCGTGAGCTTTATTTGGAAAAAGCCCGCGCGACTATGATTCGTGAGTTGGAAGCATTAATCAGATTCTTAGACCTTGGTGTTAAATCTTTCGAATATGGTACTAGTATTCGTAAAGAGTGTATCGATGCCGGTATGGATGAAAAAGAAGCAAAACGACTTCCAGGCTTTGTAGCAGAATACATTCGTCCATTATTCTGTGAAGGTCGTGGACCTTTCCGCTGGGTATGTCTATCCGGAGAAGCAGAAGACTTGCGCAAAATCGATGAAATGATTCTTGAAGAGTTCAGTGATGACCTACTTGTAACTCGCTGGATCAAACTTGCCATGAAACATATTCCAATCGAAGCCTTACCAGCTCGTATTTGTTACATGGGCTTTGGTCAGCGTAAGAAATTCGCATTAAAAGTAAATGACATGATTCGTAAAGGTGAACTTGCCGGACCAGTTGCGTTCTCTCGTGACAACTTAGATTCTGGTTCAATCGTGAACCCAACATTTGAGTCTGAAAACATGAAAGACGGCGGGGATTTAATCTCTGACTGGCCAGTATTGAACGGCCTATTAAACGCTGTAGGTATGTGTGATTTGATTGCTCTTCAAGCGAACTACTCTATGGGTGAAGCTGTTCATACCGGTGTAACAATGATCGCTGATGGAACAGCAGAGTCTGATATGAGACTTGAAGTTGCCATGACCGTTGACTCTGGTATTGGGGTTATCCGCCATGCACAGGCAGGCTATGAAATTGCCCGCGATGTGGCCAACGGAAAAGGTAAACTTACCGATGAAAGCATCAAGGTACCATTATGGTGGTCACCAAAAGCAACATTTGGTCCAAAAGATTTAGAGAAGGAAGAAGTAAAGGCTTAATTCCTTTAAATGATGGTGGAGAATTTTGCAGGTCTCGGCCATCATTTTCTCAAATAATCAATTATCTGTTTCCTCATTAGTCCTGTTTTTAATCTATTCATATATGTTCTATTCATATTAAGGGGGCCTTCATTTGGAAAATCAACAGCTGCAATATTCTTCTGATATCAAACAAAACGAACCATCTGGAAATCTTCAACAAAAATTAAAGACACGCCATATTTCAATGATTGCACTTGGGGGGACGATCGGAACTGGTGTTTTTCTTGGAAGTGGACCGGCCATCCACTCAGCTGGACCGGGTGGTGTTTTAGTTGCCTACGGTATTATTGGTATTATGGTATATTTTATTATGACCAGCCTGGGGGAAATGGCTACATTTATGCCGACAAGCGGATCGATTAGTACCTATGCTACAAGGTTCATCGATCCAGCCCTTGGATTTGCATTTGGCTGGAATTACTGGCTTTCTTGGGCAATGACACTCGCAGCAGAACTTTCAGCTTCAGTACTGTTGATGAAATATTGGTTTCCAGATAGTCCATCCCTATTATGGAGCGGGTTATTTTTAGCCTTTCTCTTCTTTTTAAATGTTCTATCTGTTAAGGGCTTTGGTGAAGGAGAGTATTGGTTTTCTTTTATTAAAGTGGCAACGATTATTATCTTTATCGTGGTTGGAACATTAATGATTTTCGGAATCATGAACGGTCATGAGCCAGTTGGGTTTAAGAATTTTACCACAGGCGATGCACCATTTGTTGGCGGTTTCCTCGGAACACTAGGAATATTTCTTGTTGCAGGATTCTCCTTCTCCGGGACAGAATGTATTGGGGTGGCTGCAGGAGAAAGTGAAAATCCTGTAAAAACGATTCCGAAAGCCATTCGAAGTGTTTTCTGGCGAATTCTTTTATTTTATATCTTAGCTCTTCTCATCATCTCGTTTCTGGTACCCTACACGAATGATAGTCTTCAAAACTCAACTGTTATGGCCAGCCCATTTACGATTGTTTTCAAAAAGGCTGGGCTCGCACTTGCCGCTTCCGTTATGAATGCAGTCATTTTGACTTCTGTATTATCAGCCGGTAATGGATGCCTCTATGTAACAAGCAGAATCATGTATGCGATGGCACAAGACGGTCAAGCACCGCGTATTTTTGCCAAGGTAAACAAAAATGGTGTTCCTGTTGCGGCGCTGGTAGCGACAACGATTATCGGAATGTTGGCCTTTTTAGCTTCATTTGTCGGGGATGGAACGATTTATCTATGGCTAATGAACTCAGTCGGGGTGACTACATTTATTTTTTGGCTTGGTATTGCAGCCAGTCATTACCGATTCCGGAAAGCCTTTGTGGCGCAAGGATATTCGATTAAGGATCTTCCCTATCGTGCAAAATGGTATCCTTTCGGACCGATTTTTGCCTTCGTTCTTTGTTTTGCGATACTGATTGCTCAGGACTATCAAGGGTTCACTTCGGGGCATATCGATTGGCTGGGTGTTATTGCCGCTTATCTAGGCATCCCTGTGTTTATCATATTTTGGTTAGGCTTTAAATTTATTAAGAAAACAAAGGTTATTCCTTTGGAAGAATGTAAGATTGATGTCAAAGAATTTCAGAGCTAACAAAAATAGGCCACAGTTCCTGGAACTGTGGCCTATTTTTGTTCTTTTTAAGGAATCATTCATTATTTTCAATCGCAAAGATTTTTGTCCATCTTTTAGTTTTTTCGTATTGCAGACATTGATTCCTCGGGTTTAATATAGCTGTTGTTTTTTTGTCAACGAATTTTAAACGGACATACAAATTTAGTCAATGAACGTAATACAATGTAAAAAAATTAGGAGTGATTTACATTGTCTTGGCTAATCATTTTGGCATTTGCAGGAGCATCAAGCATAGATAATTTAGGTATAGGTATTTCTTACGGTGTTCGAAAGATCCGAATAGGCATTGGAGCCAATATTTTAATGGCCATTATTTGTTATCTTATGAGCCTTGCTGGTATTACTTTTGGAATTTGGGTTTCGCGTATTCTACCTGGCATCTTTCCAGTGATAATTGGAGGATTATTGCTTTCAATTATTGGAATTAGAATTATTTTGTTAGCAGCACCCCGTAAGAACGTGGCAATAAAGGATTATGAAGGATATGACGGTCAATCCACTAGTATAAAAACGGTTATCAAAAATCCAGAATTAGCCGACGTGGACCAATCGGGCGAAATTGGCTGGGGAGAAGCCATGCTTCTTGGTGTTGCTTTATCATCTAACGCACTTACGAATGGCTTAGGTGCAGGCTTACTTGGATTTTCGCCCCATGCTATTTCTCTAACAGCTGCAATTGGCAGTTTAATTAGTGTTTGGGCAGGCGTTAAGTTAGGTTTTAAATTATCCGCCGTTCGGATTGGTCCCTATACATTGGGGCAATTTGGTACCATTATTAGCGGAATCATTATTATCATTATTGCGATAACCGCTTTTTTTAAAAATGGATTTCTGTTTTGTCAAAAATAATAATTGTAATTGACGTATTGTCAATGCTTAGCTATATTAATTAATAGAATTAAAGATAATTTTTATTATGTATTTCTGTAACGGGTAATGAAAATGGGGGAGTAGAACATGTCTGAAGATCAAAAAAATAGCAAAATTGGGTTGGTGTTAAAAGATTTATTAAAACAACAGTCCTTATCCATGAGGAAGTTGAGCGAGATTACGGAAATCGACACTGCCACCATTTCACGTATTGTTAATGGTAAACGAAAACCCACACCTGAACATTTAAATAAATTTGCGGTCTCTCTTGGAGTTCCGTTTGCAGATTTATTTCGTGCTGCTGGTTATCCAATTGAACAAAAGACGGAAAATGGCTATTCAGATGATCTTAATGCAACTGTGAATAATATCGAGAAAATCCTAGAATCTTCCAACTTGTATAATAAAAAATTTACAATTGAAAGTGTGGAAAAACAATTAGAGAAATACGAACATTTCTCGCAAACGGAAGAAGGAAAAGAAACCATACTAACTAACTTTGAGAAGAAACTCCAAAAATTAGGGGGAATAGGCCCATTCATTAATTATCTAAAAATAATGTTTGAACAATTTTGTACGAAGAAGGCTTCTTCACACCATCTGGCTATTATAGGTAGTGCCCTTTTATATTTCATCATGCCAGTTGACGTTATTCCGGATTACATCTTTCCAATTGGTTATTTAGATGATGCCGTCGCCGTACAGCTTGTATCGGATTTACTATCAATGAAAAAATAACGAAATAGTGTTTGTAAAAAGAAAATATGGTGAAAAAATGAAAACAGATACAAATTATTTAAAAAGATTAGATGGAACAATCCTCTTAATCTTAATTGCTTTCTTTATATTGAGCTTAGTATTTATATATAGTAGTCAGCAAACTGGACAGTACGGAGCACAAAATTTTGCCCTAAAACAGGGGATTAACTATATTATCGGGTTTACATTATTACTCCTAGTTGCCAAGCTGGATATTGATCAGATTGAAAGATTAGCATGGCCATCCTATATTGCATTATTTTTAGTTATCATATTCTTGCGATATTCGCCTAACTCGATTGCCCACTCAATCCTTGGGGCAAAAAGATGGTTTACCATCCCCGTGTTAGGTTCTATTCAACCATCCGAATATTTTAAAATTTCCTTGATCCTTTTAGTTGCTAGATTGATCACTAGACATAATACCAAGTTTCTAAACAGAACATTGAAATCAGATCTTACTCTTGTTGGAAAAGTCATGTTGGTTACAATTCCGCCCTCACTATTTGTGTACCAACAGCCGGATACTGGAATGGTTATTTTATACTTTATTGCCATTGGAAGCATGCTTTATCTATCTGGTTTAAATAAGAGGCTGATCGCTTTCTTTGTGATTATCCCTGTAATTATAATTGGTGTGCTTATTTATTTGTTTCTCTACTATCCGGATGTGATTTATAAACAATTAATTCCGTTGCTAAAGCCCCATCAGCAGGAAAGGATAATTGGTTGGTTAGATCCGGCCGGAAATAGTGATCAGGCTTATCAAACGAAAAGATCTCTTTTGGCAGTAGGAAGCGGGGAGTTTTACGGAAAAGGGATAATGCATGGTACTGTATATATACCTGAAAAACATACCGATTTTATTTTTGCTACAGTTGCTGAAGAAGGTGGATTTTTTATCGCATCGATTGTCATCACGCTGTTTTTTCTACTAATCTATAAAATTATTATCATTGGGCATTCATCGGAGAACATTTTTGGCACTTATTTTTGTGCAGGAATCGTATTAAGTATGGCTGTCCAAATTTTTCAGAATATCGGCATGGTTGTCGGTTTAATGCCTGTTAAAGGTATTTCTCTTCCTTTTTTGACCTACGGGGGAAGTTCCTTATTCTCTAATATGATGATCATGGGCATTGTATTATCAATACGAAAAACGTTTGGATTTTATATGTTTGCAAAGAGAAATGAATTTTCCTAATTTTGAGGGTTCTTTTATTTCGAAAAAATTAAGGAAGGCGATTTATTTTGACAGATAAGGATCTTAACCTAGTAGAGCATTTGGATGAATTACGTAAGAGACTAATTATATCAGCTGGAGCCTTTCTGATTTTTCTTGTGTTTGGACTCATTTATTCCAAAGAGGTTTACGTTTTTTTTATGGGGAATATAGGATATAAACTTATGGTTTTAGGCCCAAGTGACATCATTATGATTTATTTTCATCTTGCAACAGTTGTTGCATTTGCAGGAACGATTCCTGTTGCAGCATGGCAGATTTGGATATTTGTTAAACCGGCATTAAAACCTTTAGAAAGAAAGGTTGCTTTAGCCTATATTCCATCCTTATTTTTACTATTTATCGGAGGTTTGGCTTTTGGATACTTTTTCATTTTTCCAAACGTCATGAGGTTTCTAATCCGTTTGGGTAACGGTTTAATGACTACCTCTTTTACAGCAGAAAAATACTTTAGCTTTTTAATCAATATGACTTTACCATTCGGTGTTGCCTTTGAATTGCCTCTTGTCCTAATGTTTTTAACAACTTTGGGGATTGTCAATCCATATAGAATTGTAAAAATGAGAAAATATGCGTATTTAATCTTAGTCATTATTGCTTCTATGATTTCTCCGCCAGAGTTTATCTCGCATCTTACGGTAGCAATACCGCTTATTATTATATATGAGGTAAGCATTCTGTTATCAATCATGGTTTATAAACGTAAGCAAAAAAGTTACAGTGGTTTGCACTTTGAAAATTCATAATCTTGATGGATTCACATGGTGTGGTTACGCCATGTGATTTTTTTCTGCTTAAATTAAACTGTTTTTTAAAGTTTCAAATCTTTTGATATTATAGAGGTATGTTTTACATAGAAGGGGGGATTTGTTCATGGTTTTACATCTAGAAAATGTTTCATTAAAACGAGATGGTTCCTGGATTTTACAGAATATAAATTGGCAAATTGAAAAGGGTGATCACTGGGTATTATTTGGCTTGAATGGTGCAGGGAAAACAGCTATTCTTCAACTGTTAAATGCTTTTTACTTCCCGACTAGCGGAAAGGTTACGGTGCTCGGTCTTGAATTTGGAAAGACATATTTAGGAGAAAAGCTACGGAAACAAATCGGTTTTGTTTCTTCGTCACTACAGGAAAAATTTCACCCTGGCGATAATGCGTTTGAGGTTGTTTTAAGTGGTGCTTTTGCTTCCATTGGTTTGTATGAAACTCCTACAGATGAGCTTCGTGAAAAAGCGATTAATTTACTTGAAAATCTTGGCTGCATTGAGTATGCGAATCGAAACTATGAAACATTGTCCCAAGGGGAAAAGCAACGCGTCCTGATTGCCCGGGCATTACTGGCTGAACCTTCGCTGCTAATTTTGGATGAGCCAACGAATGGATTGGATTTTATTGCACGTGAAGAGTTATTGGAATCAATTGAATTGATCTCAAAGAATTCTGATGCCCCGACGATGATTTATGTCACCCACCATGTTGAAGAAATATTACCTGTTTTCAATAAAACCTTGTTACTTAAACAGGGAGAGGTTTTTGCGGCGGGTGGTACAAGTGAAATGATCTCCGGGGAACAGCTTACTGAGTTTTTCGGATTGCCAGTTAAGGTTTTTTGGGAAAACAACCGGCCATTATTATCAAAATTGCAGGCGGCAGAAAAATAGAATAGAAGTTTCGAATTTGAAGAACGTGACAGTGGCCGTTTTCCAGAGCGCTATGATCATTAAGGGGAGTGGCATTATCAGGGGGGGGATAGTGCCCGTGTGGTCGAAAAAGAAGAGTTTGCGGTCATCGAAAAAGGTTCTAAATGCCTTCAAATGAAAGAAAAGAGTACTAACGGTAACCAAGAGCGAATCTAGATGCCCACAAACAATAAAAAAGAGTTCACACGGTAACCAAGAGCCGCTCTAGATGCCTTCAAACGATAAAAAAGAGTTCACACAGTAACCAAGAGCGGCTCTAGATGCCCGCAAACGATAAAAAAGAGTTCACACGGTAACCAAGAGCGGATCTAGATGACCACAAACAATAAAAAAGAGTTCACACGGTAACCAAGAGCGGCTCTAGATGCCTTCAAACGATAAAAAAGAGTTCACACAGTAACCAAGAGCGGCTCTAGATGCCCGCAAACGATAAAAAAGAGTTCACACGGTAACCAAGAGCGGATCTAGATGCCTTCAAACGATAAAAAAAAGTTCACACGGTAACCAAGATTGGCTCTGATGCCCGCAAACGATAAAAAAGAGTTCACACGGTAACCAAGAGCGGCTCTAGATGCCCACAAACAATAAAAAAGAGTTCACACGGTAACCAAGAGTGGCTCTAGATGCCCGCAAACGATAAAAAAGAGTTCACACAGTAACCAAGAGCGGCTCTAGATGCCCACAAACAATAAAAAAGAGTTCATAGGAGCAAGAAAGTCTAAAACGGGGTCCGCACATAAAGGTTATAAGGGCGACAATATCGTTGATTACCTCAATACCATTGGTGAAGATTCAAGTTTTTCCAATCGTGCAAAATTAGCAGAACAACATGGTATAAAGAATTACACAGGGACTGCGGCACAAAATCTAAAGCTTCTGGATATTCTTAATAGCTGATTCTGAATAAGAGAAAATTAAAAATAGAGCTTGCTAATAAACAGTTCTATTTTTGATTGGCATTTGATATGGGAGATAACAATCTTATTTTCTCCTTTCATTTTTCATAAAATTCTGTTACAATCACTCGAAATAGGGGGTGTAATCATGGCTGGTAACGTAACAGAATTACTTGGTGCTCCGTATGAAAATTTAATTGAGGCCCAAGTTGATAAAAGTCCAAGCGAAATTGTTATTTCGAATAACGATGGTGAAACCTATTACATAGTAACACCTGAAGTATATGAAAGCGATCTTAAACAACACGGATATGAGATCGTAGTGTCTGCCGGAGAGTAAAGTTACTCTCTGTTTTTTTTATGTAATGTTAAATATTCTCCTAAACCTTTCATATAAACCACAATATATTACAAAACTATTTCATTTAGCTAACAATTTTCGACATAATCTAGCAATCTCTCCAAATAGTAAGTAAACTGGAAAAGTGATTATATAGATAGCGTGGGGGAGAAAATGAAAAAGAAACTTTTAACATTGGTAGCAGCTACAGTATTTGGGACTTCTTTATATAGCACTTCAGCAATGGCCATGAGTATCAAGGTTAAAAAAGGAGATACCTTATCTAAGTATTCCAAGCAATATCATATTTCAGTTGCTAATATAAAATCTGCGAACAAATTAAAAAATGATCGAATCATTGTCGGTCAGAATCTTAATATCCCTGTAAAAGGAAAAAGTGTTGCCAAAGCGAGCACCACTCCGACTTCATACATATATACAGTAAAAAAAGGCGATACACTGTCAGCAATCGCTAAAAAATATCATACAACTGTAAACCAATTGAAGTCATTAAATGGACTGAAAACAGATTTTATCCGACTAGGTCAAAAACTTAAAGTCAGCGGTAAAATGACCACTCAATCGATTAAAACGAATGAAACCACAAGTTCTACCGTGGAAGAATTAAATTCAGATCAGTTGATACGCGATGCTAAAGCAGTGATTGGAACCCCTTATAAATGGGGAGGAACAACAACAAGCGGCTTTGATTGCAGCGGTTTTATTTACTATGTAATAAAAAAACAAAAGCCTATCTCTCGTCAGACGGTTGCTGGTTATTGGAGCATGATGAAGCCGGTAACTTCTTTATCGGTTGGTGATTTTGTTTATTATGAAACGTATAAATCAGGTCCTTCGCATATGGGGATTTATGTAGGGAATGGAAAGTTTATTCATTCCGGATCATCCAAGGGAGTCGAAATTTCCGATATGAATAATTCCTATTGGAAGCCTCGGTATCTAGGTGCAAGGCAATTTTAGTTAATCGAAGGAACTCTTATTCAAAATAAGAGTTCCTATTTTTATAGATTGAGAAATTTCTTTTATTGACTGGTCAAGGCTGAGAAATCAGTGGCTTTTTTCAAATCTTTATCCGAAATGTTAACATTCGCCTTTTTAAATTCAGCTTTTAAAACAGTTGCAATCTTTTCCTGTGTGACCTTTGTTTCTTTCACTTGATCTGTAAGCGTATTTTTCATTTGTGCGAATGATTTTTTTGCCTTATCTGTCAATTGAATAATATGGTATCCATATTGAGTTTTGACCGGGTCACTGACTTCTTTTAGTTTTAAAGCATAGGCTGCTTTTTCAAAATCCGCGTCCATCTCACCAGTTCCAAACCACCCAAGATCACCGCCATTTGATGAACTTGCTGGATCTTGTGAATACTTTTTCGCCAAATCGTCAAATTTTTCGCCTTTTTTGAGTTTAGCTTCCACTTCATCCGCAGTTTTCTTATCGTTTACTAAAATATGACGGGCGCGAATTTCTGGCTTGTAACTAGCGTATGCATCCTTTAATTCTTGATCGGTAACTTTTAGGGTTTTATACACCGCTTTCTCCTCTAAAAGATTTAGCTTCACTACGTTCCTATAGTCGGCCTCATCTTTGTAGCCGTATTGCTGTAAAGTGGTTAGAAATTGATCACCTAGTTGTTCTTTTACTTTTTTAACCTCTGCATCAATTGCAGATTTAGTAACGGTATATTCTTTAGACAAAACTTTTTCAACGGCAAGCTCTTGAAGTGTCTGAGTTCCATACTTTGTTTTCAATGCTTGATATAATTCATCTTGTGAGATATTTCCTGAATCGGATTTCATAACGGTACTATTGCTGCAAGCAGACAAAACCAGAGCACTGATCATGATTCCTGTAAGAATCCATTTCTTCATTCTTCCACTCCTAAAATTTGTAATCTATTAGATGTTAAAAACAATATTAATGAATGAATATGAATAAATGATGAACAGGTTTAGAAGAATGTAAGAAGAAATTAAGAAATAATTTAGTGAATTTTAATAGAAATTTAAGAAAGTAGAGGGACCAAATGTAAAAAATAAAGGAGTAGTTTTATTATGAAATAAAAAAAGCGATGTATTATAACCTTAAATATAACATCGCTTTTATTTATTTCCTTAGACACTTCCATTTCTTGAACAGTAATTTTTGTCGCTACACAACATTTATAATAGAACCTATCTAAACGAAGCAGGGGTCATTAAAATAAATTACTTCAGTTAAGATCAAATTTCCGCCCATATCTAGCATCGCATCTCTAGCTTCTCTTTCAGTAGAAAATTCGAATATTTTAATACTTTCCTCCGAATGCAAGGTGATTACCCACATATAAAATGTCCCCGTTTCTTCTTAATTTTTTATTACTTCGACAATAGTAGAAAGTTAATTTGCTTGAGCAGCTAGTTCTAAAATTTGATAATTTTCCTTTGTAAAAACAAAACCCTCAAGGATGGTTCTGGCTGTACGAACTACCTTTATTGCATTGATATGGCCGGCAAGCAGGTCCACCTTTGTTTCCATAATTCCGGCAGGGTGTGCCAATCTAACAATTTCATGGTTGGGTGTAACAATATCTGATAAAATAGTATCCCTCAAGAAAGCAGCTGCAGTTGTACAAATCGCGCCTGTAATCGCAAGCGCTTGATGCGGCTTTTGCATGGACATCATTCTGATTGTCAGATCCATATCCGACGCTTTTCTCGTCGTTCCTGTTGAATCAATATACTCCATAGGAGGGGCAATGATAGTCATTTTCGGTACGGCAGGAGATTTTTTAGTTGCATCCTCTTTTTTAGAAAAGTGGCACATTTCAGCTGCTGTAGATCTAATTTCTTCTAATTCCCTTAATTTTTCGGGAGAATACTCATGTGGCAATTCATTTCCAATAAGTCCCACATCCTGAGCTCTGACGAAAACAAGTGGATTGGCAACGTCAATAATCGAAATGGGTATAGTCCCATTTTTTGTTTCAATCCAGTCCAATGGTTTTCCGGTTGGAAAAAGCCTTCCGGTTACAGCCCCTTCCGAACGGGTGAAGGAAAGGTAAATAGGGGAACCTGTTCCCGGGACACCAGGGATCGAACATCTTCCTTCTGTTTGAACTTTCCCATTTTTTACTTCAACTTCAGAAATAATTAACTTGTTGGTGTTCGTATTTAATATTTTGATTTTTGTAACTGGTTCAATGGGATGTACAAGACCTTGTTCAATTGCATAGGGTCCAACTGCAGAAGAAATATTGCCGCAATTACCACTAAAATCTACGAATTGATTATCAAGGCTTACCTGTGCAAATGTATACTCAATGTCCACACCTTGAATAGTAGATTTTTTAATAATAGCCGCTTTACTTGTTAAGGAATTCGCACCGCCAAGCCCGTCAATTTGCCTTTGATCGGGACTGCCCATGATATCGAGAAGAAAGTCCTCCCAAATAGCACGATTTTCAGGCATGTGCTCATAATTGAGAAATACTCCCTTACTGGTTCCACCACGCATAATGACAACTGGGACTCTCATGTTATAAAACCACCTTTTTGATTTTTTGAAAAGTAATATTCTTTTGAAAACATAGTATGATAAACTAGATCATAAGTAAAATAGATAATTTTGTGGAAAAACATGAAAATTTTTTTATAATCCTATGAATGGAGGATTCCTATGGATGAGAAAGATTGGGTCGCAATCAAGGTATTGTTCGAAGAAAAAAATATTAGCCGGGCATCGGAGCGACTGTATATTTCACAGCCTGCTTTAACATACAGGTTGAAGAATTTAGAAAAAGAGCTTGGTACTGAATTGTTTTTTAAAATAAAAGGTGGGATTGAATTTACTTCAGAAGGTTTCTATTTAGCTGATTATGCAGAAGAAATGATAAAAAAACTTCAGCAAACGAAAGATTACATACTGAATATGAAGGAGGAGGTAAGGGGAACATTGCGATTAGGAGTATCGAGTAACTTTGCTCAATATAAGCTTCCTAAACTATTAAAGCAATTCTCTACCGAATATCCAAATGTTCAATTTAGTGTTAATACGGGTTGGAGTACCAGTATTATGAACCTACTTAATTCTTCAAGTGTGCAATTGGGAATACTGCGTGGAAATTACGATTGGTATGGAGCCAAAACTATGCTTCATGAGGAAAGGCTTTGTCTTATTTCCAAACGTGAGGTTGATATGAATAAATTACCAGAACTTCCTTTTATTCATTATCAAACCGACAGTTCCCTAAAAAATCTAATCAATGGCTGGTGGCACGATCGTTTTTCAGAACCTCCGCTCGTAACGATGGAAACTGACCGACAGGAAACCTGCAAAGAAATGGTTAAAAATGATTTAGGGATTGCGATATTGCCTGAAATTTGTTTACAACCATCTGATAATTTATTTACTTATGGATTGTCTTACAAAAATGGTACACCTGTTTTAAGAAGTACGTGGTTAATGTACAACAAAGACGAATTGCAGCTAACAACTGTAAAAACCTTTTTAACCTTTTTAAACCAAAATCCTAATTTATAAAAATAGTACAAGGAAAGAAAGTAATTCTTTTTCTTGTACTTCACTCTTTTAATCGCTTGCATAAAAAATATAACTAGATTATAAGTTTTTTTTTAGAAAATCCTAAAAAATATATATTTTACTTATTTTGAATGTTGAAATATTCTAAAAATATAGTTTTCAGAGATAAGAAGATTGGAAATAACCATTATCTTCTTTCTTTGAGTTTGTAAGCGATTTCTTTTATGGAGGGGATTTATATTATTACTTTTTTAGGAGTTTCAATGGTTGTTGTATTTACTTACTTGATTATGTCAAAGCGATTATCTCCGGTCATAGCCCTTGTTGTGGTTCCAATTGTCTTCGCATTAATTGGCGGGTTTGGCTTAAAATTGGGAGATATGATGATGGAGGGTCTAAAAGTTGTTGCCCCTTCAGCGGCACTATTATTGTTTGCGATTCTCTTTTTCGGTATTTTAATTGACTCAGGATTGTTCGACCCGCTTATTAAACAAATGTTAAGATTCGTAAAAGGGGACCCAGTAAAAATTGCTATTGGAACCGCTATCATTGCCTTGCTAGTTGCTCTTGACGGTGACGGTACGACTACACACATGATTACTATTTCAGCAATGCTGCCCCTATATTTACGATTGGGCATGAGTCCACTAGTACTTGGGACTATATCAATGCTTTCTGTCAGTATCATGAGTGGTATGACTCCATGGGGAGGGCCAGCTACAAGGGCAATTGCCTCTTTGGGTCTTGACGCCAATGAATTTTTCCTCCCGCTCTTACCTACCTTGTTTGCCGGAATCGGAAGTATCCTTGTTACAGCCTATTTTCTAGGAAAAAAGGAACGAAAAAAAATTGGTGTAATTACTATAGAGTCACCTTCGAGAAACCTTTCAGCTATTCCTGAAGCTGCTATTGCGATTGAGATGTCAGGTAATATAAAGCGTCCTAAACTGATATGGTTCAATCTGCTGTTAACAATTGCGGTAATGGTCGTTTTGGTAATGGGAATATTACCGGCTCCGGTGCTATTTCTTATTGGTTTTGTTATAGCTTCCATGATCAATTATCCAAACTTGGAACAACAAAAAGAGCGGTTAATGGCACATGCAGGAAATGCTTTGACGGTTGTTACACTCGTTTTTGCAGCGGGGATCTTCACGGGTATTTTTTCTGGAACAAAGATGGTGGACGCAATTGCTCATTCACTCGTTTCAATTATTCCAGATTCTTTAGGGTCATTTTTTCCTGCAGTAGTGGCTCTGACAAGTATGCCGTTTACTTTCGTTTTATCAAATGACGCCTATTATTTTGGAGTGTTGCCAATCTTGGCGGAAGCAGGATCTGCTTATGGGGTAGACCCATTAGAAATCGCCAGAGCTTCGGTGTTAGGCCAGCCTGTACACTTTTTAAGCCCGTTGGTAGCCTCTACGCTGCTATTAGTAGGAATGATTAATACCGACCTAGGAGAGTTCCAGAAGGCTGCATTTAAATGGTCTGTTTTCTGCTCTTTAGTTATTATTATCGTTGCTGTAGTAACGGGTGCATTGAGTATTTTTTAATATAGAGAAAAACAGAGCTGTTTACAAATTTGTAAAGCAGCTCTGTTTTTTCTATATTAATGATGGTTATTTTATTGTGTGACAAATAATTTTTACAATGGTTCTTGCAAAATTGAAAACGGTAAATAAACGGGTGTCATTTAGAAATTGTGATGCTGGTAATGGATCAATATAGTTAATCATACTTTTGATATGGTAATCGCCCACTTTCGGAAGAACTTTTTCAAGGGCACTCCCAGGAGCGAGTGGTCCTTTGATAAAATAAATAAAACCTACTTGGTTTTTTTCTCCTAAACATGCATCAATACTGATAATCAACGGCTTTTTATGCTGCTTCTGGATGTCTTTCAAAATATCCTTTAAGTTAAAGGCGTGAACGGGTTCTTTCAACGTGCCGTATACATGATAAGGAATATCACTTTCTCTAAGCATCGTACCCACAAGAGGTCCTAGTGAGTCCCCAACATATCGATCTGAGCCAATACATAGAAAAACAATTTCACTATTGTCAAGTATAGAGTGTCTGATGATTTCTTCCATAATTTCTGAAGAGACCTCAATTTCTTTTTCTTCTATCATTTCCTTCGCTTTGATTTTAAATAAAGTGTTCTCATGTTCTGAGTTTCCTTGATTATTATAAAAAGGACACATTTCAGTTCCCCCAACTGGAATACAACGTATTTTTTCAAAAATGTCTTTAAAACAATTATATCAACTTAAGCTTCTTTCAAGTAAGTTAAACTTTGGTACTATGGGAAGAATTCTTTATGATATCCCAATCTCACAACAATTCGAAAAGAAATATTAGAATTAAACACAGTTTCGGCTTTTTATAAATTTCTGAAAGAATTTTATTTGGAAAGAATTTCATAACTCACGAAATTTAGTTATAGTAGAAAGAATTAGTAATTTTAAACTGTAAGTTTCAATTAATATAAAGAAAAATCTTGAATTTTCAGGAAAATAGATTGACACATTTTATCGAAAAATGATATAAACACAATAAGAATTTTAATAAATAAACGTATTAAAGTGAAAAATAATTCAAGTATAAGGGAAAAATAGGGGGAGTTACATCATGGGACAACGTAGTAAAATTTTAGATTGTACGATTCGGGATGGGGGTTTGGTTAATAATTGGGATTTCAGCGTCGAATTTGTTCAAGACCTGTATAATGGCTTAAGTGAAGCAGGCGTTGAATATATGGAGATTGGATACAAAAACTCACCAAAGCTTCTTAAAGCAACGGAACCCAATCCATGGAGATTTCTTGACGATAACTTCCTGAAAGAAATCATCCCTGAGAAAAAGTTTACGAAGTTATCTGCTTTAGTAGATATAGGTCGTGTAGACCCTAATGACATCCTGCCACGCGAACAAAGTGTTTTAGATATGATCCGAGTAGCTTGCTATATCCGAGAAGTGGACAAGGGCTTGGAACTTGTTAAAATGTTTCATGATTTGGGGTATGAGACTACCCTTAACATTATGGCGTTATCAAGTGTACCTGAAAAGCAACTAATTGAAGCATTTGAATTGGTACGAAACAGTCCTGTAGATGTCGTGTATATTGTTGACTCCTTTGGAAGCTTAGATCCAGCTGATATTGAGCATCTAGTGAAAAAGTTTAAAGACCTGGTACCTAACAAAGAACTTGGAATTCATACACATAACAATATGCAGTTAGCGTTTGCCAATACAATCGCTGCAATGCGAAGCGGAGTTACTTTCTTGGATTCCTCTGTTTATGGTATGGGTCGTGCAGCTGGTAACTGCCACACAGAGCTTCTTGTTAGTTACATCCAAAAAACAAGCTATGAGCTTAAGCCAGTTCTAGGTATTATTGAAAAACATATGCTGGAAATGCGTCAAAAGTGGGAGTGGGGCTATATCATTCCTTACATGATTTCTGGTGTTCTGAATGAACATCCACGTGTTGCTATGGCATACCGTAATACTACAGATCGTGATAAGTTCGTTGATTTCTATGATAAGGTCACATCACCAGAAGTGGAATTGGCGAGCGTTACAAAATAATTAGGTATCCAAGTAAAAACCCTTCTTCCAACCTAAGGGAAGAAGGGTTTTTCGATGTATTTAAATGCTGCCCCATACGCTTTCAGCAATTTTTACAATATGCTTTATCTTTTTCCACTGGATCGAGATTGAACGGAGCTTTTACCAATGTTTTGGTTATAAATATTTTCCTTCTTTCGTAAAAATTAAAAACCCCTCTTCGTAAATAAGAAGAGGGGGGCATAAACGTAATGGGTTCTCTTCTTATCTTCTAGCAAAACGCTACTGGAATTGGCACAGTACAAAAAGTCTGCTGCCGAGGTTTCAAAGGGCCAGTCCCTCCACCTCTCTTGATAAGAATATTTTAAATATTTAACTAAGATTTACGTTACACCTGTTCTAGTATTCTGTCAACAAATTTGTGATGTATTTAACAAAGTAATATACGTTATTTAAAGCCCATGCTATAGTCTATTCTTACTTCTTTTAGTGGCTATTTTCGTTTATGTAATGGAATTCTTAAAACATAAAAACCCTCCAAAAAGGAGGGGAATCGTACTCCAATATGAAGCTATTTAATCTTGCTGTACGATCAAGTATTATTATTTTTCGCCTTACTTCCTGCCCAAATCGCTAAAATTAGAAGGATAACTCCAAAAATGATGCTGTTCCATAAGGCACCGGTGTTATCAGTAAAGTTGTATACCCACGGGGAGAAAAATACCCATATACCAATTAAACCTGTAAGCCATAGCTGCCACATCAAATATCGACCCCTTCCAAAGAAGATTCGAATATTGGAGTACTTACCATATCCTATTCCCCCTTGTTGAAAAACATTACCTTAATGTTAAAAACAATTTTCAGGCTGCTTTGAGCAATTAAGAAAAAAAGTGTGATTCATCGCATACAATTTTAAACATATCCTGGCCATTCATTATTGTTAATGTGAGAAATTCAGTTTAAAATGGCTCTATGTTCTGCCATTGTCTGGGGGTTAATAGATTTGAAGAATCAAAGAGTGAATTCGATCCTGTTATTATTTGTGGTGTTCGGCGGCTTTTTTATCTTTGGTTTATCGGAAAATGTCAAAGGCCCAGCGCTGCCGGTTATGCAGTCCGAATTCAAACTGCACGAATCTCAGCTTGGTTTCTTGCTTGCCCTAAATTCTCTCGGATATCTGCTGGCATGCTCCTTTACATCAGGTCTATCTAATAAAATCGGAATTAAATGGACAGGAATCCTTGCATTTGCTTCGATGGCATTTTCGGGTATATTGATGTTTTTGTCTAAGGGGTATACATCATTAACACTATCTTATTTTATGTTATATCTGGGAAACGGCATCCTCGAGATTGGACTTGGAATTATGGCTGCCCGCATTTTTACTAAGAACACGGGGACGATGATGAACCTTTCCCATTTTTTTTATGGACTTAGTTCAATCGGGGCACCTATTTTGGGTGCTTCCATGATGGGATGGAATGTTCTGAGTGGGGAACTTGGCTGGCGTGGTATGTATTTAATGATTCTTTCTCTTTCCATTTTGCCCATCCTTCCTTCACTTTTCGGCAGGTTTCCAGAAGATCATCATAATGAGGGGGAATCTACATCGTTTCGTGATTTGATTCGGGATCCAATTGCTTGGATGATTGTAGCCATCCTTTCATTTGGGGTAGTGTCTGAAATATCAATTGGAAGCTGGCTTGTATATTATCTGGAAAATGCATATGATTGGTCATTAAATAAATCTTCGGGAATGCTTTCTTCCTTTTTCTTATTTTTTACCCTCTCAAGGCTATTTGCCGGACCCATTACGGATAAAATTGGCTACACCCTTTCCATTATGATTTTTTCAGCTTTTTCAGGTGTATGCAGCTTTGCAGCAGTTTTCAGCGGAGAAAAAGGGGCGATTCTCTTTGCGATTGCAGGAATCGGGATTGCTCCAATCTATCCGACCGTTATGGCGCTGCTTGCTAAACAATATTCTAAAGGGGTAGGGACAGCGATCACTTTTACGGTAACTCTCTTAGGGATTTCAAGCATTATTGGAAATTTGCTTGTCGGCTTTATCATTGATTTTTTCAATCGAGTATGGGGGCATGGGAGTGCAGGAGGTGAACTAATTGGCCTTCAGGCAGGTTATGTGTTTATAGCAGGATTGGCCATACTATGCTCAATTTGCAGTATGTTCTTATATAAAATTCTCCGAAACCGAAATAAGGTTGTTGGGAAGGAAAAAGGTTCAGAACTGAGTTTCTGAACCTTTTTCAATTTTAGATGGAGAAAGATATAAATTCATTTAAAAAACAAATATTAATAATGGAATATATTTTGGAGGTACCTAAAAATGAAAAAATATCATTTCCCAGAAGGATTTTTATGGGGAGGGGCTACTGCAGCCAATCAAATAGAAGGCGGCTTTAACGAAGGGAAAAAAGGACTAAATATTGCCGATGTTCTTCCAGGTGGAAAAGAGCGGTATAAAATTTTATTAAATCCCGGTTTTGATTTTGAGATCCATCCTGATCAATATTACTATCCAAATCATGAAGCGATTGACTTCTATCATCGGTATAAAGAAGATATTGCGTTGTTTGCAGAAATGGGGTTCAAGGCATTCCGGATGTCGATTGCCTGGACACGAATTTTTCCAAACGGTGACGAGGTAGAAGCGAATGAGGAGGGGCTGGCATTTTATGATCGTGTGTTTGATGAATTGGATAAACACGGTATTGAACCAGTCGTAACCATTTCCCACTATGAAATGCCGCTGTATTTGGTAAAAGAATATGGAGGCTGGAAAAGTCGGCAAGTGGTGACGTTCTTTGAAAGATATGTAAAAGTAATTTTTAACCGTTATAAAAATAAAGTAAAGTACTGGATGACGTTTAATGAGATCAATAGCAGCTTGGTGATGCCGATTCAAGGACTTGGTTTTTCCATTCAAAAAGAAGAAGATAAATACCGGCCGACCTTCCAGGCCTACCATCATCAATTTCTTGCCAGTGCGCTTGCGGTCAAGATGTGTCATGAGATCATACCGAATTCTAAAATTGGCTGTATGGTTCTTTTTGCACCTGTTTATCCCTTTGATAGCAATCCAGAAAATGTGATGTATGCCCTTCAGGAAGAACAGATTTTCAATTACTATTGTGCTGATGTACAAGTACGGGGTGAGTATCCGGCTTTTATTAAACGCTTCTTTAAAGAACATAATATTGAATTAGAGATTCATGAAGGCGACTTAGAATTAATGAAAGAAGGAACTGTTGATTATATAGGATTTAGTTATTACATGTCTCGTACAGAGAAGAAAGCGAAGACGGATGAGGACAGTTCGGAAGGGAATATTATTGGCGGCATTAGAAATCCATTCTTAAAAATAAGTGACTGGGGCTGGGAAATTGACCCTGTCGGATTACGTATCACTTTAAACAAATTATACGATCGTTATCAAAAGCCATTGTTTGTTGTCGAAAATGGGTTAGGCGCCTATGACAAGGTAGAAGAAGACGGCACAATCAACGACGACTATCGAATGAACTATCTTCGTGAACATATTCAAGCAATGGGTGAAGCTATAGAAGACGGGGTTGAATTAATGGGCTATACAAGCTGGGGCTGTATTGATATGGTAAGTATGTCGACAGGCGAGTTTTCGAAACGCTATGGCTATATTTATGTTGACAAACATGACGATGGCAGCGGTACATTAGAACGCAAAAAGAAAAAATCCTTCTTCTGGTATAAGGATGTAATTTCAACAAATGGAGAGAAACTTTAACTTTTTAACAAAAAGAGTGCCCAAATCCAAATGGATTAGGCGCTTTTTTGTTGAAGCTCAAACGGGATAACGGGCTGAAATGAACTTAAGCTTTTATTAAGGTTCCCCCATTAAGATGGAAAACAGAGATAAGGACAAAATTTACATTTGGGGGAATTAACTTGAAAAAAAATTATACAAAGATTGTAATAGATTTACTAATGGCTATCACTTTTGTGTTGCTAATGGATCCAAGGGTATTAAATGGTTTACCTTTTCATGAGGTGGCTGGTCTGGTAATCGGGGCAGCGATTGTTGTACACATTGGATTGAATTACCGTTGGGTGATTAATACAACCAAAAAGATTTTTGATCCCAAACTTCCTAAAAAAAACAAAATTTAGTTATTTGTTAAACATTTTGCTATTAATTTCGATGGTAACGGTTATTATTACAGGTATCTTAATTTCCAGGGTAGTTTTTCCAAGTCTTGCGGTACAAGGTGGACACTCGATTAGAGGAATCCACAGTTTCTCTGCAGACGTAACACTTGCATTAGTGGGCCTTCATGTTGGGGTCCACTGGCAATGGGTAATGAGTATTTGTAAAAAGGCGTTTAAATCAAAAGAAGGAAAACTTAGAAAAGGTGTAATTGCATCAGTAGTACTATCCATCGCCCTTTTAGCAGGCGGAATTCAATGGTACTCCGCAGCAACGTCTTCAAATATTGCTGATTTTGTACCTAAACAAGTACAACAAAGCAGGCAGTCATCTTACAATGGGAATACAGGACTAACAACAAGTACAGTACAGGGACCGCCTAGTGGAGATTTTCGTGAAGGAAAATTTCATGGGAAAAATGGACATGGTGGCAGCAGCAACCCGTTTCGTGATGTTCTAAATTATTTTGCGATTTGGGCAGCTATCATCATACCAACTTATTATTTTGAAAAGCGAAACCTAACGAATAAACGAAAATCAAGAAACTTAAATCTTCAAAATTAATAATTGAGGTTCAACATTTATTGAAATCAATCATCTTTCACAAGATTCAAGAAAAGTGAAAGAAGGTACACTGTATGTTGCCATAAAGGTTCTAGCCCTGCTATTAAAGCGGGGCTATTTTGTGGCATATTAAATTCCAGCGTGAACTAAATGAACAAAATATATTTTATTTATGAAAAAAACTTAATTTGGGAAACGTTTTCACTTCAGAATATTTTGATTATACTTTATTTGCAATTAACTTAAGGTAAAATAAAAACAATCTTAAAGGAGTGGAATACCCATGTGGATCATTACTGTCAATTCTAATGAAGAAATTACAATGTTTGAATTTAATACCGAAAAAGAAGCAAGAGAAGCTTTTGGCAACGTACAAGGTTACAAGGTTCTTTCTGAGGTTATTTACTATAACGACATTGAAAATTCACTGCACCTTCTTCAAACATAAATTGTATAGTAGACAGTCTATGTGTCCCCTTTTGCTTTGTAAAAATATAGGGCAGGACAAACATCCATTTTTAACTGACATGTTATATTACCATTTCCTTTAAATGATAAAGATGCATATTAATATAGTAAACAACCTTAAGGAGGTGCGTCTACTATGTGCGGATGGTGCGGTTGTGGTGGTTATGGCTATGGCGGATTCGGTGGATATGGAGGATTTAGTCCATTTGTTTTAATTGTTGTATTGTTCATTCTTTTAATTATTGTTGGAGCAAGCAGCTTCTATTAATAAAGCATACAAAAATGAGGTGATCTGGATAAGACACCTCATTTTTCAGTGTTTCAATGGGTGTATCATCTCAATATTGTAATCATTTCACAATTTAATGAATAAATATTGAGGAATGAACGATAAAGGAGAGGATTAAACTGACTCCAACGGTATTACTTGTTGTATTAATCTCATCCCTTGCCTACATTCTTGGAGGATTTCTCGTTTTATTTCGGAAAAATTGGTCGGAAAAAACCTTATTATCATTGGTCGCACTTAGTGCCGGTTTATTGTTATCCATTGCGCTTTTGGATTTAATTCCTGAAGTACAAGAAGGTATCCATAACAGCAGTTTGTTCATATTAATTGGTTTCCTTATTATGTATTTTATCTTTCTCCCAACAACATCAAACGGGAAAAATGGACTTGATAACAGTGATACTGCAACTTTAAGGGGTTTAACCATTGGAATGCTGCTTCACAATTTTTTTGAGGGGTTATCTATCGGGATCAGCTATTCTGCCTCTTTTGAATTAGGTGTCTTTGTTTCAATCGCACTTGTGATTCATAAAATCCCAGAGGGACTCTCTTATACTTCCGTTATGCTTGCTTTTTTAAATGGCCGCAAAAAAACGACAATTTATCTTATCGTTCAAGGAATTTTCACTTGGGTAGGAGCAGGGTCTGCGATATTATTATCAGGACTTAAAGATCATCAAGAACAAATTGTTGCCATTGGTTTATCCATAACAGTCGGAATTTTCTTATATCTTTGTGGAACCTTATTATTGCCATTAATTAATCGTGGAACCTTTAAAAGTACACCATTGTTCTTTATAGGTGGAATCTTACTTTATTTGGTATTACATAGTATTTTTTAGGATTAGCATCAAAAGGTTCTTCCTTAGTTGGTACACCCTATGTTTGTGGAGTATCTGACTTAATTTATAAGAGCCTTACTAAAAGAACTGCAATATTTAATTCCAGGCTGGAAATTTGATAATAAGCTTCCGTGTCTTGTACGATAAAAAATGGGATGACTAAAACGTCAAATTCCATTGTTTGAACAAGAAATTTAGAAAAAGGACAGATTGTGATGAAATTTGTGCTAGCGCCAGATTCATTTAAGGAAAGTATGACTGCGAAAAATGCTGCCCTTGCAATGGAAAAAGGAATCAAAAAGGTTTTTCCTAATGCAGAATGTGTCATTGTTCCGATGGCAGATGGCGGGGAAGGTACTGTGGAATCCCTTGTGAGTTTGTCAAACGGCGAGGTCATCAAAACAGATGTAATCGGGCCATTAGGAAAAACTGTTACAGCAGAATATGGCCTTTTAGATGGAGGACAAACCGCAGTTATTGAAATGGCAAGTGCAAGTGGATTAGGACTTATAAAACTTGAAGACCGAAATCCACTATTAACGACTACTTATGGAACAGGTCAATTAATTAAGCATGCCCTCGATATAGGTGTGAGCCGTTTTTTAATAGGAATTGGCGGAAGTGCTACCAATGATGGCGGAATGGGAATGCTTCAGGCACTTGGAGTTTCTTTTAAGGATCAAGATGGAGAAGAGCTTCCATTTGGCGGGGGCGCATTGGACCAGTTACATTTGATTGACATAGGCGGATTGGATGAACGACTTAAAACGGCAAAGATTGATGTCGCTTGTGATGTAACCAACCCTTTAATTGGTGAAAATGGTGCGTCAGCCATTTTTGGTCCACAAAAAGGGGCAAACCCGGAAATGGTGAAACTCCTTGACCAAAATTTAGCTCATTTTGCCCAAGTCATAGAGACTCAACTGCACCTCGATATTGCCCAAACAGATGGTGCAGGAGCGGCTGGCGGACTTGGCGCAGGTTTATTGGCGTTTTTAAATGTCCGATTAAAAAAAGGGATTGAACTTGTCATCGAGTATACGGGACTTGAGGAGAAAATCATAGGGGCGGATTACGTTTTTACAGGAGAAGGCAGTATTGATGGTCAGACCTTGTTCGGTAAAACGCCGTACGGAGTGGCTGCAATTGCAAAGAAACACTCCGTTCCTGTAATTGCTTTTGCCGGTAGAATTGGTAATGGTGTTGAGGTATTATACAATAATGGATTTAACGCCATTATTGGTATCTTAAAAGGGGTTACCCCACTCGAGGAAGCTCTCAAATCAGGCCAAGAAAACTTAGCTTTTACTACAGAAAATATATGCCGGGTATTAAAGGGATAAAGGCATAGTCAGTTATGGCAGTGGTAAGAATTTCACTTCGGTATTTATCGAGGATTCTCGCAGGATAAAGCTTTCGTTGCGAAAGCTTTTAAAATTAAGTTAACAAAGTAATTAAAACGCTGCTGTATGTTTGCAGCGTTTTTGTTTTTACAAAAAAAAGCCTTGATTTCTCAAGGTTTTGTACGTCCCGAAGAGGATTCGAACCTCCGACCTACAGTTTAGGAAACTGTTGCTCTATCCTGCTGAGCTATCGGGACAAGTTGGAACTTAATTATTTTGTTTACTACACCCAAATTTTACTCATATCCAGTCCTGACCTCAAAATGATTAATCAAGAAGCAGTTCGGTCAGTACGCTGAAGTATATTCATGGAAGCTAATTCATTCGTGCTGAGCTATCGGGACATATTTTTTGGAACGTCTTTTATTATAATAAATTGGATAAAAAAGGTCAATAAAAAGTTCTTTTATTTACATGGTGCCTGACGACATGTGAAGTTTTCAGCCCCCTTTCTCTAAAAATTAGCCAAACAAGCAAGCTTAAAGTAATGAGCAGACCTTCCATCGATAAGATATACCAAGGGTAGGGGCCGAGGATATCCAATAAACTGGCGGTAGTGGGTTTATGACTTAAAAACATGTAATTGCCGTCAACCAGTTTATTGATCAACATGATGAATGGCAATAGCACATTTAGAAACACAAAGAGTTTGACTACAGACCAGATGGTCGGACGGTATCCATGCACCCAGGTGAAATACATCGGCACCCAAATAATCATTAAATGTGTATAGAAAAAATGAAAAAAGCGAAAATGCGGAAAATCGTAATGTAATACCGGTGTAATGAGTGCCTGAGTTGCACCGAGCAATGCTGTGAAGAGTAAAATTTCATAGATTATTTTTTTGCGAGTAAGCAGAAGTAAAACAGTTAAGATTAGACTGATGTTGCAAAGTTCAAGAGGCAGGGCGGAGCTGAGTTCCCAGCTACCATTTATGAGCATCCAGGTATGATAGGTGATTTCAAAGACTAATAAGGAAAACGCTACTCCAATTTCTGCAGTCTTCCATTTTATTTTATTTCGGAAAAGATAAATACAAGCTGTACCAATAATCAGGATAACGAGGATTGCAAAATGGCTGACTGAATACATTTTAAAGACATATCCATTATTACTGCCACCAAACCATTTCTGCATACACCCACCCCAATTCTTTGGATTTTTCTATATAAAATAATATGCGGGTGAATCGATTGGCTAGACTAGGTAAAAATTCAATGTTTTGTTTAAAAAATTCTTTACTGCAGCCTTTTGGAAAAGGTTTATCTGCGATAAATCGGACTTTATCTGCGATACTGAGTGATTTATCTGCGTAGCCGGACACTTTATCTGCGATAAACGCCATTTTATCTGCGAAACCGCCCCGCTCGTAATGAATATCCCCAAAAACTAACTTGGTAATTTCCACATGTGCCCCACGCCATCCCAATATGTTATAATAGTTTGTCGAAGATACTCGAAATGATGAAAACGTGGAGGTCATTATGGCAGCTGGATATACGCCGATGATACAACAATATTTAGCAGTGAAGGCAGATTATCAAGATGCCTTTTTATTTTTTCGCTTAGGCGATTTTTATGAAATGTTCTTTGATGATGCCATTAAAGCATCGCAAGAATTAGAGATTACCTTAACGAGCCGGGAAGGCGGAGCGGAAGACCGGATTCCGATGTGCGGCGTTCCGTACCATTCTGCGGCCAACTATATTGAACAATTAATCGGTAAGGGCTATAAAGTAGCCATTTGCGAACAAACCGAAGACCCGAAACAGGCCAAAGGGGTTGTCCGCCGTGAAGTCGTGCAGCTGATCACCCCTGGGACCGTGATGGAGGGCAAAGGGTTATCAGATAAAGAGAACAACTATATTGCTTCGATTACCGCTTTTGATGATCAAACTTATGGTTTTGCCTACAACGATATTTCTACAGGGGAAAGCAAAGTAACATTGCTTTCAAACAACTTTGAAGAAGTACTCAATGAAATCGCCGTATTAAGTGCCAAAGAGGTAGTAGTGGCAAGCGATTTTGACGGGGGTCTTCAAAAGAAAATGCGTGAACGAGATGTTTTGGCGATTTCTTTTGAAGATAATAGTTCAATAGAAATGAATTTTGCCGTTCTGCTGGAGGATTTGAACCAGGATAAATTGAAGCAAGCTGCTGCAAGGCTTATTAACTATTTGTACCGCTCGCAAAAGCGCAGTCTCGACCATCTTCAACCCGTGACAACTTATCAAATCCATCAATATATGAAAATTGATTATTATTCAAAGCGAAATCTTGAGTTAACCGAAACCATTCGTTCAAAAGGGAAAAAAGGATCCTTATTATGGCTATTGGATGAGACGATGACCGCGATGGGCGGCAGGATGCTCAAACACTGGATTGACCGGCCTTTGATCAATAAAGAGGAAATTGAGCATCGCCATACCCTGGTTGAAGTGCTATTGAATAACTATTTTGAGCGCCAAGAGCTTCGTGAAAAAATGAAAGAAGTTTACGACCTGGAACGTTTAGCGGGCCGTGTTGCATTCGGGAATGTAAATGCCAGGGACTTAGTCCAATTAAAACGTTCCCTCCTCCAAGTTCCATTTTTAAAACAAATTTTACAAAACGTGCAAAATGAAGAAATGATTCAAATTGCGGAATCTCTTGATCCTTGTGAAGAAGTAACCGATTTGTTAGAGCAGGCGATTGTAGAAAATCCTCCGCTTTCGTTAAAAGAAGGAAACATCATTCGCGATGGTTATCATGAACAATTGGATCAATACCGGGATGCGAGCCGCAACGGGAAAACATGGATTGCACAATTGGAACGGGAAGAGCGTGAAAAGACGGGCATTAAATCCTTGAAGGTCGGTTATAATCGCGTTTTTGGCTATTATATAGAAATAACCCGTGCGAATCTGCATCTTTTACAAGAAGGGCAGTACGAACGGAAACAAACCTTAACAAATGCCGAACGGTTTATTACACCGGAATTAAAGGAAAAAGAAGCGTTAATTTTACAAGCGGAAGAAAAATGCGGGGAGCTCGAATATGAGCTTTTTACTGAAATCCGTGAAATCGTTAAAGAGCAGATTCCAAGATTGCAAGCATTAGCCAAAGCAGTTAGTGAACTTGATGTCCTACAGTGCTTTGCACAGGTAAGCGAAGAACGCCGTTATGTGAAACCGGAATTTTCAGATGAACGCCGTGTTGTTATAAGGGATGGCCGTCACCCGGTTGTCGAAAAAGTTCTTAACTCACAGGAATATGTTCCGAATGACTGCTATATGGATGGTGATCGCGAAGTTCTTCTCATCACAGGACCAAACATGTCCGGTAAAAGTACGTATATGCGTCAGATTGCGTTAACGGCAATCCTTGCGCAGATTGGCTGTTATGTGCCGGCTGAAGAAGCTGTTCTGCCGATTTTTGATCAGGTATTTACCCGGATCGGGGCGGCAGACGATTTAATTTCCGGGCAGAGTACATTCATGGTCGAAATGCTTGAAGCCAGAAATGCGATTGTCAATGCAACACAAAACAGTTTGATTCTGTTTGATGAAATCGGCCGCGGAACTTCCACATATGATGGAATGGCGTTGGCACAAGCGATCATTGAATACATTCATACCCGAATTGGGGCGAAAACACTTTTTTCAACCCATTATCATGAATTAACTGTATTAGAAGAAGGGCTTTCGAAACTGACGAACATCCACGTTAGCGCGATTGAGCATAATGGCAAGGTTGTTTTCCTTCATAAAATAAAAGAAGGTCCTGCGGATAAGAGTTACGGGATTCATGTTGCCCAGTTGGCGGAGCTGCCGCCGGAATTGATCGACCGGGCAAATGAGATATTGACGGCGTTAGAGCAGCCGGATATTCAGGTAATTCCAAGGAAATCGGAGGCACCTGTAATCGTGGCTAATACGGAAAAAAACGAAACAGTTGTAGTCGAACAGCCGGCTCAGTTATCCTTTTTCGATGAACCTGCTGAGAAGAAGAAAACGGACCTATTATCAAAAGAAAAACGTGTGTTAGATAAAATTAAAGAAATAGATTTATTGGATGTAACACCACTTCAGGCGATTAATTTGTTGTACGAGCTCCATAAAAAGTTGAAATAGGGGGTGACGTAAATGGGCAAGATAATTCAATTGGATGATATCCTGTCCAATAAAATTGCCGCGGGGGAAGTTGTTGAACGACCTGCATCTGTTGTAAAAGAGTTAGTGGAAAATGCGATTGATGCCGGAAGTACGGTAATTGAAATTGAGGTCGAAGAAGCAGGCCTTGCGAAAATCCGTATCACGGATAATGGCTACGGGATTGAAGAAGACGATGTGTTAATCGCATTTCAGCGCCATGCCACAAGTAAAATCAAGAATGAAAGTGACCTCTTCCGAATCCGGACACTTGGGTTCCGCGGAGAAGCCCTGCCAAGTATCGCATCCGTTGCAAGGTTAGAGATGAAAACTTCAACAGGAGAAGGTGCCGGAAATCGAGTCTTGATTGAAGGCGGAAAGGTCGAAGTATTTGAAAAAGCATCAAGCCGCCGCGGTACTGATATTACGATTACGGATTTATTTTTCAACACGCCTGCCCGCTTGAAATATATGAAAACCATCCATACTGAGCTTGGGAATATTACGGACGTGGTGAACCGTTTGGCGCTATCACATCCAGAGGTGGCTTTTCGCTTAATTCATAATGAACGGAAATTGCTGCAAACGAACGGGAACGGTGATGTTCGTCAAGTTTTGGCGTCCATATATGGTCTAGGGATTGCTAAACAGCTGGTGCCAATAACAGGATCGTCACTTGATTATAAAATTAGCGGGTTTGCTTCCATGCCGGAAGTAACGCGGGCATCACGAAACTATATCTCAACAATGATCAATGGCCGTTTTATTAAAAACTATCCATTGGCGAAGGCCATTCAAGAAGGCTATCATACATTGCTGCCGATTGGGCGCTTTCCGATTGTCCTTCTAAACATCGAGATGGATCCACTGCTGGTTGATGTGAACGTGCACCCTTCGAAAATGGAGGTTAGGATTAGTAAGGAAGCGGAGTTAAATGAGCTGGTAACATCGATCATCAAAGAGACGTTTAAATCGAAGATTCTAATTCCTACTGCTTATACGGTTGCAAAAAAAGAAATGCCGAAGTCGGAGCAGACTTCATTGGTTCTGGATGAGGGAACAAGGGAAATACCAGCAGTGAAGGAAATGGAGCCGCAGTCTATTCCGGCTCCGGTAATTCAGGAAACCCGACCTCGGCTGGAATCAACATTTTTTAATCCTCCGATTCAAAAAGAACCGGAAACCTGGGATTTTCCAGAATCGTTTAAAGAGTTTCATGAAGAACCTAATGAGCAGGAGATGGAAGAAGAATCGTTCTCCGAACCGCCTGAGGTTGAAGAGCAAAATGAAAGTAGGGTACCGCGAATGTACCCAATTGGGCAAATGCACGGAACGTATATTTTTGCCCAAAATGAAAATGGCTTATATATCATCGATCAGCATGCCGCCCAGGAACGGTTGAAGTATGAATACTTCCGTGAAAAGGTTGGACAGGTGGCTTCTGAATTACAGGAAATGCTGGTTCCGTTAACCTTTGAATATTCCACAGATGACTTTTTGAAAATTAATGAAAACATCCATGAACTTGAAAATGTCGGTGTTTTTCTTGAAGAGTTTGGATTGAATAGTTTTATCGTCCGTTCTCACCCGCAATGGCTGCCAAAAGGTGAGGAAAAGGAAATCATTGAAGAGATGATTGAGCAGCTTCTTTCGATGAAAAAGGTTGATATAAAAAAACTCCGCGAGGAAGCGGCAATCATGATGAGCTGTAAGGCTTCCATCAAAGCCAACCGTCATTTGCGCAATGATGAAATCCAAGCGTTGCTTGATGACTTGAGAAAAGCATCGGACCCGTTTACGTGTCCGCATGGAAGACCGATCATTGTGCATTATTCCTCATATGATATGGAGAAGATGTTTAAACGGGTAATGTAAGAAGAGCCAGGCAATTCGCCTGGTTCTTTAATATTAAAAAAAATTTATACCTAGCAGGTTATGGGGAAACGAATATTGAATATAATTATGTTTGGGTTTGATTCAAACATTAATTTTAAAGATTGTCGAGGAAAAAAACATGAAAATTCAACTAAGAGCGGATTTAATGCTTCTTATGATTACATTTTTTTGGGGTGCGTCTATTTTACTTACGAAGATTGCCCTCTATCATATGGAAGAATATAATTTAATCTCCTTGCGTTTTATGATTGCATTTCTTGTATCAGGGATTGTATTCTATAAACACTTATTAAAAATTAATTTTCAAACAGTAAAATATGCATTTATATTAGCATCTATTTTGTTTTTTGTTTATGTTTTTGCTACTTTCGGTACAAAGTATACATCCGTTTCGAATGCTGGTTTTTTAATGAGTTTAACCGTCATTTTTATTCCTGTTATATCCACCATATTTTTAAAACAAAAGCCTGAAAAAAAGGTTGGATGGGCGATTGCTTTAGCACTATGTGGTATAGGGCTTTTAACATTAAATAACCAATTCAAAATAGCATATGGTGATTTATTATGTATCCTTTGTGCTTTATTTTATGCGATTCATATCATTGTTACGGGAAAGATAGCAGGAAATGTTAATCCTATTTCTATAGGAGTCTTGCAGCTTGGTTTTGTTGGAGTTTTTAGTACCATTTTCTCCTTACTTATGGAAAAGCCTAAATTGCCGGACAATCCGGAAGCATGGTTATCCACTCTCGTCTTAAGTATTTTTTGTACAGGTATTCCTTTTATTGTTCAAATCATTGCACAACAATATACTACCCCTACTCATGCTGGACTTATTTTTACATTAGAACCTGTTTTTTCATCAGGATTTGCCTTCATTTTTACAGGGGAATCTCTTTCAAACAAAGGTTACCTGGGTGCAATGCTATTATTAATCAGTGTGCTGATTGCCGAATTAGATTTTAAAAGTCTATTAAAAGTAAATTATAGGAAAAACATAGAATAAGTATGATGCAAAAAGTCAGGCAGTTTGCCTGGCTTTTGCATGTAAAATTTTTTTTATTTTACTTGCCATTAGTTGATTTGTTAAAAGAAATTAAGAATGGCAAGGTCACTGGCGTTTGAATATTACTATTGTACGGATACCAAATTTTTTTCGTCGTACAAATATGTATGTTGGCATTGGTGGGGAAATATGATTAAATGAATTTTAAATATTGAATAATTTAAAGGGGGATCGAAATGCCACCGATTGTATCTGACGCTCATAAAGAGAACAAAAAGAAGGAAATTTTGAATAGTGCATTTGTGTGTTTTGCCAAAAAAGGATTTCAAGAGGCAACTATTAATGATATTGTTGAACATTCGGGTATTAGTAAGGGAGCCATTTATAATTATTTTAAAAGCAAGGATGAAATTTATCTGGAATTGATGAGTAATCAAACTGTTCAAGTATATGAGAATAAGAAACTGGAATTATCGAAAAAAAAGTCAGCGATTGAAAAATTAAATTTCTGGTTTGATGCTTACCTTGAAATGGATCCTTTTTTGGAAGAAAATAAAGCGCATTTCGCGATTCATATTGAGTTTAAGCTTCATGCTTCCAGAAATCCGGAGTTAATGGAAGTTCTAAACGAACGCCGCCATAAATATTTTGTTAGGGAAATTGCCGAGATTATTTCAGAGGGGCAGATGGCTGGTGAGATTAAGCAAAATGTTCAGCCTGAAGTTTTTGCAGATTTATTTTGGTCCGTTATAGATGGAGTAGTTTCTCAAACGATTGTCTACAAAGATTATCCATATCAACAGACAATAAACGAAGTGAAGGAAATGTATTTACAAAGAATAATGACTACTTCTTAAATATTTTTGTCTCCAGCTAAAGGGATATTGAAAAATTTGGAAGTTTGAATTAAAATAAACCTAACAGTCGGTTTTTTTTAAGGTTAAGTTTGTTTTTCATCCTAAAAAAACCGTCTGATCGTTTTTTTAAAACAGGCTCTTACAGGTAGAACAGGGTCGACATTGAAATTTGTGTTCATTGCAGTTGGAACATTTTTAAGACATAATCATAAAATTTAATATAAACCGTCTGGTCGTTTTATTTATAAAAGAACAAATTGCAAAGGAGGGAAAGAACAGTGCCGCCTTATGAATACCAAATATTTCTTGAAACCACAAAAAAGGAATTGGAAAGAAAAGCGGAAAATGCTTGGATTCATTTAAATCATCACCAACAAAAACACAAAGACGCAATTTCCGAAGATAAATACTATGGATTATTAATCAAAATAATGAGGCTCCTAAAATGATCTTATGAATTAAAAAAGAAGACGTTTGAACAAATCTAGTTCTGAACGTCTTCTTCCGCTTGAAACCATTAGCAATATTCATATGTTAATCCATGACCAAAAGGAATTTCCTCACTCTTGAATTCTTGAACTACACTAAAGAATACCCACATACAATTTAGCATTTCATCACCCTAGCTAATCCTTAATAATCAACCCCATTAATGCAGCAAATTGAATCGCTTGATAAGATGAAACCTTACACCCTTTTAAATCATCCATTGCTACAGTCAGTGTATTAAAATTAGAGGTGCTGATATCGATTCCCTTTAGGGATGTTTGATCAAAGTTTGCCTCGTCAATGTTAGATAATTGAAACTCGATATTTTTAAGTTTACAGTTAAAAAAATCTGTGGTTTTTAATGAAGAGTCCTGGAAGCTTACTTTTTCCAGCTTGGAATCTCCGAATGTTGTTAAGTTTAAGACGGAATTTTCAAATTGAACATTTCCAAAACGAGAGTCCGTAAAATCGACACCTAATAATTTACTATTTTTAAAGACGACTCTGTGAATAGAAGACTTGCTCAAATTGGCGTTCGATAAATCGCAGTTCTCGAAGACTACATCCGTTATATCGATATTTTGAAAATTGGTGTGGTTAAACCTACTATTCTTAATCACCATATTAGAAAGACGAGCTCTGTCAACCGTTTCATTTTCAAAAACGGAATCTACAATTTTACACATTTCCAATTCAGGGTCTTCTTCATAAAAAATATCTTGGAAATTTCTAGTGGGTAATTCATCTGAAATTTTTGGTAAATCAATCTTCATTTACAATGCCTCACTTATTCAATAATTTGTTTATTTAAAAATATAAATTTTTCCAATAAAAAGTGGCATGAAACCGTCTACTCTATGAAAGGAGGCCAAAAATGGTTCATACGAATATAAAACAATCGGATATGCCCATTGATAACTTAGCAGAATTTAAGCAATTATTCAATGCACATAAAAAACATGTTTTTGCAATGGCATTATCGATACTTAGAGACTTTGAAATGGCTGAAGATGTGCTTCAGGAAGTGTATATCAAACTTTTTCAGCATATGAAACATCAAAGGATTTCAAATGTGAAAGCATGGCTGAAGTTGGGGAGGATATTAAGATTCCATTCACTAAGTAAAGCGTTAATCGAAAAGGAATTGGAAGAGCTTGGGAACACCAAGCTCTAGTTTTTTGCGGGTGGGGGTTCTTCCATCCAACCGTGTTTCATTAAAATTGCACCCCCATCTTTTGCAAAATCAAATGTATTGGCTATAATATTTCCCATATTTAATAGTAAGTCATTTCTAAAACTAAAAGCTGCTCCAATTGAATTACTGCCTAGTCCGAAAATCGATAATAAATTCGTGTTATACATCATTAGTTTATCTGAAAAGGGAGAAGTGGTTGATTCTGTATTCATACCAGCCCATGTAGAAGGAGCGGGTATATCGCTATCTAATAAAAGATTACTCATTTTAGATATAACATCCTTAGCCAGTTCTTTCCCTCGCGTAAAGTATTTTTTTACATCCTGTTCTTTAGCTACTTGTTCAAATCCAATCATTAAACGCATTCCGGTGATATTCGTTTCCAATGACTGATAAACTAAACCAATTTCAACCACATTAAGCACCCGCTTTTTTCGGAACGGATTTAAGCCATTAGTATAATTGGTATCATTGATAAAGTCGACTTCTATTGGCATCGGCACAATAGGAGGACGGGACAAAACGCCCTTTTCTAATAGGTGTTTCGTTGTATCGGAATAAATCCTCTGCATATCCGTCGTTAATTCCATATATAATTCACGAATATCGGCTCGATAGGACATCCCTTCGTGTAATGTATAAAGTCCGGACAAAACTTTACTCATCATTCGGATATACATCATCATTAAGGTTTCATCAAATAACGGTGGGGCACTTAAATTAACATCACTATCGTTAAAGGCGGTTGGTATAACTGCTCCTTCATTTTTAAAAATTTCTTTTATTTTTTGTTCATTTTTACTTTCTATTGCATATACCTTTTGGAAAATTTCTACCACTTCATTTTCATCCGTCTTTTCAATAAAATACTCAAGTACCCTCAGCACCATTGACTTTTCCCGATAAGCCTGCCATAAGTTTCCTAATTCCGAGGCGGTTAGGGGTATATTACTAGTCATCGTTGCACCTCCAAATTTTATTGCATAATCGTATTATTCCTTTAATTCTTTTTTTAAATAAATTATTATTATTTACAAAAACAGAGGGAATTTAAAAGTATAGGCAAAGAGGAATAAAGGATGATTTAAAATTTATTAAAAGGAAAAAAATAGAGGTGATTTCGATCTTGGCCATTATATTTTGGACCATAATAATTGTCTGTTTTATCTTCAGTTTTGTTGGACTCGTTTATCCGATTATTCCATCCGTTTTGCTGATATGGGGTGGTGTCCTGCTGTATCAATTCGGGATTAATGCAAATGAACTTTCCTGGGTTTCGTGGACCATGCTTGTGATCCTTACTATTTTATTATTTTTAGCGGATTATTTGGCGAATCTTCACTTTGTGGACAAAGCGGGAGGATCCAAGTGGGGGATGCGTGCAGCTACAATCGGATTAATTGTCGGCAGCTTTATCATTCCACCTTTTGGTGTTATTATAGTTCCTTTTGTATTGGTCTTGATTGCCGAATTGCTGCAAAAGAAAACGTTCCAAGGTTCGATAAAAGTGGCGTTTGCTACATTAATTGCCTTTTTAAGCGGAACTTTTGCAAAAGCATTTATCCAGTTAATCATGATTGTTGTCTTTATATTGGATGTAGTTTTTTAGGAATTGATGTTTACTCATTAATTGAGTGTTTTCAATCGATATTAAATTGATATAGTTTGGCCAATAAATTGGAAAAAAGGAAAATAAAATTTGCAAAGTGGCAAATATCCAGATAATCCGGCAAATAAGTCATCCAAACAGGTCAAAAAAATGAGGTAGAAATTAAAAGGGTCGAAACCATCACAGATTTCGACCTCTTTAATAATTTATTTCGCCGCCGTTTGCAGCATTTTAATATATTTTAAGGATTTCCCAGTACCAATCGCAACAGATTCAAGTGGATTTGACGCAAGTGAAACCGGAACAAATATTTCCTTACTCAACCATTCTTCCATTCCATTCATTAAGGCGCCGCCACCTGTTAAAATCACGCCTCGGTCAACGATATCACCGCTCAGCTCTGCAGGGCAGTCCTCAAGCGTTGCTCGGATTGCTTCTAAAATTTGTAATAATGACTCCTTCATAGCATTACGAATTTCATAAGATGATAGTTTCACTGTTTTTGGCAATCCAGTCACTAAATCGCGTCCGCGGACATCCATGAATTTTTCTTCATGATCAATCAGGGCATAGCCAATTTCCATTTTAATGTTTTCAGCAGTTCTTTCCCCAATTAGGACATTATATACTTTACGTACGTGTTGAATTATTTCTTCGTCAAGACGGTCACCGCCCACTTTAATGGAGTGACAAGCCACAACGCCGCCAAAGGAGATAATGGCAACCTCGGTGTTTCCACCTCCAATGTCTACGACAACATTGGCTACTGGTTCATCGACCGGCAAACCCGCACCAATCGCTGCAGCCACTGGTTCTTCGATTAAGCTTATTTTTTTCGCACCGGCATTGCGAACAGCATCATGAATTGCTCTTCGCTCAACACTGGTCGAGCCAGAAGGGATACAAACCACGACATTTGGTTTACGGATGGAAAAACCGCCTATTTTAGCAGCTTTCTTCATAACAGCTTTTAGCATATCGGTTGTTACATCATAGTCGGCAATGACTCCATCCTTTAACGGGCGGATTGCGACAATTTTTTCAGGGGTTTTCCCAATCATTTGTTTTGCCTCGGTACCTACTGCAACGACTTGCTTTGTAGTGGTATCAATTGCCACCACGGAGGGTTCGTTTAAGGCAATTCCCTTGTTTTTTGTATAGACCAATATATTAGCAGTTCCTAAATCAATACCAATTTCTGATGTAGATAACATGTTTTTTTCACCTTTTTCTCTAGTATTCTTACAGAATAACCTACGTATAACCCTACCACGAATTTGGGGGTAATTTGTCGATTGTAAATGAAACGTTACCCATTTGTAATGTTAATGAACAAGCTTGCTTTATTGGAAATATATTTGTCATAAAAAATTCACTTTGAAATAATGCATAGAAAGGTTATTTTTTGATTATACTTATTTGATGTTCAACTGCTTTTTAAATATGTGTTACGATAGGAACGTGAAGGTGTGATCTTTCACTCAAAATGGAATAAGGGCAGTGTGAAAAGATTGGATTCAAAACAAAAGTTATTAGTCATTATTGGGCCGACAGCAGTTGGGAAAACGAAGCTTAGCATTGAACTGGCGAAAAGGTTTAACGGGGAAATTATCTCGGGTGACTCCATGCAGATTTACCGTGGAATGGATATTGGTACTGCAAAAATAAAGCCCGAAGAAATGGAAGGGATTCCGCACCATCTTATAGACATTCGTGAGCCTGATGAAAGCTTTTCGGTTGCGGAATTTCAACAACTCGTTCGAGCCAAAATCAGTGAGATCGCAGAAAAAGGTAAGCTTCCCATCATTGTCGGGGGTACCGGACTTTACATACAGTCTGTCATTTATGATTACCAATTTTCCGATGCAGCTGCCGATGAGGAGTTCCGCTTGCAGCTGGAAGAAAGAGCGAAGAATGAAGGTGTTGAGGTACTTCACCAGGAATTAACCCAGATTGATCCGGAGAGTGCTGGGCAAATTCATCCGAACAATGTTAGGCGGGTTATTCGGGCACTCGAAATTTATCACTGCACTGGAAAAAAGATGAGTGATGTGCAGAGCGAACAACAGCCGGACCTTCTATATGAGACAGCGCTTATCGGATTATCAATGGACCGAGAGATACTTTATAAGCGAATTAATATGCGTGTCGATCTAATGATGGAGGAAGGGCTTTTAACAGAAGTTAAACAGCTCCATGACCAAGAACTAAGGGACTGCCAGTCAATCCAAGCCATTGGCTATAAGGAAATTTATGATTACCTTGATGAAAAAATCAGCCTCGAACAGGCAGTTGAAAACCTCAAACAAAATTCACGCCGCTATGCAAAAAGGCAGTTAACTTGGTTTCGAAACAAGATGAGTGTACAATGGTTTGATGTAACAGAAGTGCAGAATTTCCCGAAAAAATTAACGGAAATTTCACATTATGTTGAAGGAAAGCTACAAGTAAAATCGAATACATATTAGTAGAGATAAAAGAGGAGGATATACTAATGAAAACAACCATTAATATTCAGGATCAATTTTTAAACCAATGCCGGAAGGATAACACCCATGTAACCGTATTCCTATTGAACGGTTTTCAATTAAGGGGTCAAATCAAAGGCTTTGATAATTTTACCGTCCTGTTTGAGTCGGAAGGAAAGCAGCAATTAGTTTATAAGCATGCCATTTCAACCTTTGCTCCGCAAAGAAATGTTCAACTTGATTTGAATGCCGAATAAAATCTAAATATAAATTTGAGCCCAAATCTCTGGGCTCTTTTTTATTTTTCAAAATAAAATGTATAAAAACTGAATACACATAGATTGAGGGAATAGTGATTATTTTGAGAGCAGACTGTTTTTCAGATTGAGAGGTGAAAGCTTTGGATCAACAATTTCGAGAGAAAAGTAATGGTCAAATAAGAGTTGTCCTCAACACACAGAAGAAAAAAAACATTCCAAAAAAAATGCCTGACTTTCAAGTTGTTCCAAAGGAAATCCCCCCCGAGCATTCGGCTTTAATTGAAATAGAGGAAGAGCTTGGTGCTTTGGTTGGCATGGATGAAATGAAAAAAATGATAAAAGAAATCTATGCCTGGATTTATGTCAACAAAAAGCGGGAAGAAATGGGGCTAAAGGCAAAGAAACAAGCCCTTCATATGATGTTTAAAGGAAATCCCGGAACCGGAAAAACGACAGTGGCCAGATTGATTGGTAAACTTTTTCAAAAAATGAATGTTTTATCAAAGGGTCATTTAATTGAGGCGGAACGGGCTGACCTTGTCGGGGAATATATCGGTCATACTGCACAAAAAACACGCGACCTTGTGAAAAAAGCGCAGGGCGGTATTTTATTTATTGATGAAGCCTATTCCCTAGGGCGCGGCGGAGAAAAGGATTTTGGTAAAGAAGCGATTGATACGCTTGTTAAGCATATGGAGGATAAGCAGCATGAGTTTATTTTAATCCTTGCCGGCTATTCTCGGGAGATGGATTATTTTTTAACCTTAAACCCCGGTCTCCATTCCCGGTTTCCTCTTGTCATTGATTTTCCCGATTATAACATCGAGCAGTTGTTGGAAATTTCAAAACGGATGCTGGCTGAAAGAGAATATACTTTCAGTCATGAAGCGGAAAAAAAGGTAAAAGACCATTTAATTTGGGTTAAAGCGGTGTTGAGCCCGACTAGTTTTTCAAATGGGCGTTATGTGCGAAACATTATTGAAAAATCAATCCGGGCCCAAGCGATGAGGCTGCTCATGTTAAATTCATATGATCGGCATGAATTAATGACGTTGCGAAGCAATGATTTGATTTTTGAGGAAGATTAGAAAGAAAGACGGAGATTCAATCCCCGTCTTTTTTTTTGTACCTTTTAAATTATATAATCGAAATTTTTCCATATAAATAGAAAGATGAGAACTTTTATATATAAAAAAACCTTCCTCAAATCTATGGGAAAGGTTTAATAATGTTCAATTCTTCGAATCGGCAGTTTCCAATCAAAAGTATAAGAACAGACTCGTAAAACAGTCACGATTGCAAATAAGGTATATAACTCCCATGGACTAGATGCAATCTTTAAACCAATGATGATTCCAGCTAGAATCGCCCAAACGGCATAAATCTCAGCCCGTAGCACAACCGGTTTTCTTCCTGCTAATAAATCACGAATAATCCCACCGCCAATTCCTGTTAAAACAGCAGCGACAATAATCGCACTTATGGGATGGTGGATGTTAGAAGCATAGATGGCTCCTTGAATGGCGAAAGCCGAAAGTCCAATCGCGTCAAATAGATTTCCCCATTTTTGCCATTGCTTCAGTAAATTTGCAGGAAACAAAAATACCGCTAAAATGGCAATAATCGCTATTTGAAAAAGTAGTCCCTGCTCCCATAAGGCCGATACAGGCACACCAATTAACAGGTTTCGAATCGCGCCACCGCCAAAGGCTGTAACAATTCCTAAAATAAAAACTCCCAAAATATCATATTCTTCTTCCATTGCCACAATTGCTCCACTAACAGCAAAAGCAATTGTACCAATCATACTCAGCACTTCCCATGTCATTTCTATTCATCTCTCTCCAATGTTTCCTTTTTCTAAAAAACATTATATAAAAATAATATATTCATATAAGCAAATATGATTTTAACACTTAAAGGTGATAAATCAACTGATTTTTGGTGGAAATTAGAGAATTTTGGACTGATTTGGTATGATGGGGGGAGAACTTTTCGAAAGGAAGAATGCTGATGGAACATGCGGAGACAAAGGAAACCGTTGAAAAAGCAATTCTTGTTGGATGCCAAACACAAGAGATGGACGATTTACGTTTTCAATATTCGATGGATGAATTAGCTTCCTTAACAGAGACAGCACAAGGTGAAGTCCTGATTTCGGTTATTCAAAAACGTGAACGCATCCATCCAGCTACATACTTAGGCAAAGGGAAAGTCGAAGAATTAAAGGCATTAACGGAAGAGCTTGATGCTGATCTGGTCATTTTTAATGATGAACTTTCCCCGAGCCAAAAGAGAAATTTAGCAGGGGAAATCAGTGCCCGGATTATTGATCGAACCCAACTGATTCTAGATATCTTTGCGCAAAGGGCACGTTCAAAAGAAGGAAAATTACAGGTAGAGCTCGCACAGCTCCAATATCTATTGCCGCGCCTAGCCGGACAGGGTACGGCTTTATCCCGTCTTGGTGCCGGAATTGGAACAAGAGGACCGGGGGAAACAAAACTCGAGTCGGATCGGCGCCATATCCGCCGCAGGATTGATGATATTAAAGGACAGCTCTCTGTGATCGTCCAGCACCGAGACCGATACAGAGAGAGAAGAAAGAAAAATAAAACCTTTCAAGTCGCCATTGTCGGCTACACGAATGCTGGAAAATCAACTTTGTTTAATCGTCTATCCGAGGCAGAGTCCTATGAGGAAAATCAGTTGTTTGCAACCCTTGATCCGATGACTCGGAAGTTAATTTTACCAAGCGGGTTCCTCGCCTTGATTACCGATACAGTTGGTTTTATCCAGGATCTTCCGACCACCTTGATTGCTGCCTTTCGCTCCACATTGGAAGAGGTGAAGGAAGCAGATCTGCTGCTTCATGTTGTTGATATGTCCAATCCGGATTATTTTCATCATGAAAAAACAGTTAATAAGCTGCTTGAGGACTTAGAAGTTAAAGATATCCCGCAATTAACCGTCTATAATAAAAGGGATCAGAAGCACCCGGATTTTGTTCCGACCGCAAATACCCCATCTGTTTTTATTAGTGCATTTGACAAAGAGGATCGGAATGAGCTAAAAAGAAAAATGGAAAGTGTCGTTATTGAAGTAATGGTTCCGTATCAAGTAGAAGTTCCATCGACTGAAGGAAAACTGTTGTCCTTATTAAAAAATGAAACCGTATTGCGTGATCTCAGTTTTAATGAGGAAAGTCAGCTTTATCAATGCCGGGGATATTCACTTAAGGACCACCAGATTACAGGACAATTAGAGAAATTTAAAGTGTAGAATAGGAGATACAAAATGTTTCAACAGTTGAAAAATGGGGAAAAGCTTCAGCCAATTGTCAAGGAAGTGGAGAGACAAGTTACTGAAGTACATAAAAGGATTGAAGAAAGAGTCGAGGTAAATCAGTTTCGAGTGTTGCAAAGTTATCAAAAACATAGGGTAAGTGATTCTCATTTCATCCCGTCAACAGGTTACGGCTATGACGATATTGGCCGAGATACATTGGAATTAGTTTATGCTGATGTATTCGGGGGAGAGGCAGGTCTTGTCCGCCCGCAAATCATTTCCGGCACACACGCGATTTCCATCGCGTTATTTGGAGTACTCAGGCCGGGTGATGAGCTTTTATATATGACTGGAAAACCATATGATACGCTTGAAGAAATTGTTGGGATTCGCGGAAACGGGGTCGGGTCGCTAAAAGAATTTGGGATTAGCTATGATAGTGTGTCTTTAAGTACTACGGGTTCAATTGATTGGGATTCGGTTGCAGCTAAAATCAAGCCGAATACCAAGATGATTGGTATCCAACGTTCAAAGGGCTATGCAACAAGACCATCGTTTACGATTGCGGAAATCAAAGAAATGATTGCATTTGTAAAAGAAATCAAAAGCGATGTTGTCGTGTTTGTGGACAATTGCTATGGTGAATTTGTTGAAGAATTGGAGCCATGTCATGTTGGTGCCGATCTAATGGCCGGTTCGCTGATCAAAAACCCTGGCGGTGGAATTGCCAAGACGGGCGGCTATATTGTTGGGAAAAAACAGTGGGTTGAGGCTTGTTCTTACAGGATGACCTCACCTGGTATTGGAGCGGAAGCCGGTGCTTCTCTTTACAGTCTTCAGGAAATGTATCAAGGGTTTTTCCTTGCTCCGCATGTGGTGGGGGAAGCTGTGAAGGGTGCTGTATTTACTGCGGCTATGCTTGAAAAGTTGGGGATGAATTCATCACCTAAATGGGATTCGGAGCGGACAGATCTAATTCAAGCGGTACAATTTGATGACCGCGATAAAATGGTGGCTTTTTGCCAAGCCATTCAATTTGCTTCGCCTATTAATTCACATGTCACTCCGTATCCTGCTTATATGCCTGGCTATGAGGACGATGTGATTATGGCGGCCGGAACCTTTGTTCAGGGAGCTAGCATTGAGCTGACGGCAGATGGTCCAATTCGGCCACCGTATGTGGCTTATGTTCAGGGCGGTCTCACCTATTCACATGTTAAAATAGCTGTTTGCCTGGCAGTAGATCGTTTGCTGGAAAAAGGATTAATTCATCTAAATTAGTTGAAACTATGAGGGTTGCTACTTGTAGCGGCCCTTTTTAGGGATTATAAAATCGGGCTAAGTACCCGTGAAGGCGAGAAAGCTGGTTGCATGGGTACTTAGAGGTGTTCAAGGTGCCCGTGAAGGTGAAAAAATGAGTTGAACGGTAACTGAAAGAGACTGTAGGTGCCCGTGATGGTGAAAAATAGGTATGGACGGGAACTGACTGGGGTTGTAGGTGCCCGTGAAGATGAAAAAATGAGTTGAATGGTAACTGAGAGAGGCTGTAGGTGCCCGTGGAGGTGAAAAATAGGTATGGACGGGAACTGACGGGGGTTGTAGGTGCCCGTGAAGGTGAAAAAATGAGTTGAACGGTAACTGAGAGAGACTGTAGGTGCCCGTGAAGGTGAAAAAATAGGTTGAGCAGTAGCTAACAAGGACATATAGTGCCCGTAAAGATGAAAAAATTCGTTGCTCAGGAACTAAAAAAACTCAAACTACATATGAACATAAAAAATTATATTTAACGAGCACTAATGTTTATTTTAAAATAATACCGTTACATAGTAATACCCGTCATTTAAATCGAAAAATTTTCACTCAAAAAACCATGTAAGAAAATCTAACATATAATTGACATATTTTCTAACACCAAATATAATAACAATATGAATTACGAAAAAGGGAGGCGAGGAGAGGTGAGCGGAAAAGAAATTCGCCGTTCCATGCCACTGTTTCCCATCGGAACAGTCATGCAGCTAACGGAATTAACTGCAAGACAAATCCGATACTACGAAGAGCACGAATTAATTTCTCCAGCAAGAACGGATGGAAACAGGCGTTTATTTAGTTTAAATGACATTGACCGACTTTTAGAAATCAAGGATTTAATTGATCAAGGGGTCAATATGGCTGGGATCAAACAGCTATTCCTTGTGAAGGAGCAACAAACCAATGTTATTCAACAGCAGGCTGAAAAATCCAAACGCGAGTTAACGGATGAACAGCTTAGAAAACTACTTCGCAATGAATTGTTGCATACAAACAAATTGAGTCGTCCAACTTTAAGACAGGGAGATATGTCGCGCTTTTTCCATTAATCATTTAATTATTAGTAGGGGGTAATAAAATGGCTAAGTTTACTAAAGCAGATATTCAACGTTTAGCACAAGAAGAAAATGTTAAATTTATTCGTTTACAATTCACAGATATCCTTGGAACGATTAAAAATGTCGAAATTCCAATCAGCCAATTAGAAAAAGCATTAGATAACAAAATGATGTTTGATGGTTCTTCTATTGAAGGATTTGTGCGGATTGAAGAATCTGATATGCGCCTTCATCCTGACCTTGATACTTGGGTTGTTTTCCCTTGGACCGCGGAAAAAGGTAAAGTTGCCCGCTTAATTTGTGATATCTATACTCCGGATGACAAACCATTTGCCGGTGACCCACGTAATAACCTGAAACGTGTTCTAGCAGAGATGAAAGAACTTGGCTTCACAAACTTTAACTTAGGGCCTGAGCCGGAATTCTTCTTATTTAAATTAGATCAAAAAGGTGAACCAACATTAGAACTTAATGACCAAGGCGGCTACTTTGACTTAGCACCAACAGATTTAGGGGAAAACTGCCGTCGTGATATCGTTCTTGAGCTTGAAGAAATGGGCTTTGAAATTGAAGCATCTCACCATGAAGTAGCTCCTGGGCAACACGAAATTGATTTTAAATATGCGGATGCCGTTACAGCTTGTGACCAAATTCAAACATTTAAGCTTGTTGTAAAAACCATCGCACGTAAACATGGTTTACACGCAACATTTATGCCGAAGCCATTATTCGGAGTGAACGGTTCTGGAATGCACTGCAACCTTTCCCTATTTAAAGATGGTAAAAATGCATTCTTTGAGCCAACTGGTGACCTTGAACTAAGTGATACTGCACGTCAATTCATTGCTGGAATCTTGAAGCATGCTCCAAGCTTTACAGCTGTGACAAACCCAACAGTAAACTCTTTTAAGCGCCTAGTACCTGGTTACGAAGCACCTTGCTATGTAGCATGGTCTGCACAAAACCGTTCACCGTTAATTCGTATCCCGGCTTCACGTGGAATGAGCACACGTGTAGAAGTGCGCAGCGTTGACCCGGCAGCAAACCCATATCTTGCTTTAGCTGTTCTTTTGAAAGCAGGTTTAGATGGAATTAAAAATAATTTAACTCCTCCAGCTGCAGTAGACCGCAACATCTATGTAATGAGCAAGGAAGAGAGAATTGAAGAAGGCATTATCGATCTTCCTGCAACATTAGCACAAGCATTAGATCAGTTAAAAACCAATGAAACGATGGTTGCTGCTCTTGGTGAACATATTTTCGAACATTTTGTTGAAGCGAAAGAAATTGAGTGGGATATGTTCAGAACAGTAGTTCACCCATGGGAAAGAGAACAATACATGTCTATGTATTAATACAAAATAACTCCTAAGCACATTGCTGCTTAGGAGTTTTATTATTATACAAGTAAGCTTATTGGATTTTAGGGGCTCCATTTATTCTGAACCATTTTGCTTGAATTGCTTATAACCGGTCAGAACTAAATCACCACCAATCCCTGCGGTAATCGAGATGGTCATTTTTTCAACATAAGAATTAGGGGAAATATACAAAACAAGAAGCAGTGAAGCAAAGGCGCCAAGAAGCATTTCTTCTAAAAATCCAAGGTATATAAACTTTTTGGTCTTACGCGGCATGATGATTTTTCCATGCTTTCGAACATGTCCAATAATTCCAACTATACCACCAATTACGAAAGAGAAAATAATGTCTTTTAACACAGTTTCTCAACCTCCTTAAGCCTAAATTTTTGACCTAAGGTAAATCTTGGTGTAATTCCATTATATTAAAATTGTATTCTATAAAGAATGGGTAAAAAATACTGAATTTTCAATATTTGTAAAATAAAAATAGTGAAATCTTCCAAAAAAAGAGTCAGCACATTATTTTGTACTGACTTCTTTTTATTAATGTATATGACGATAAACTCCAATCACTTTTCCCAAAATTGAGACATTCCTTAAAATGATGGGTTCCATTGCGGAATTTTCCGGCTGAAGGCGAATATAATCCTTTTCTTTAAAAAATCGTTTACAAGTTGCCTCATCTTCCTCAGTCATAGCGACAACAATATCACCGTTATTGGCGGTAGGCTGCTGTTTAACAATGACATAATCACCATCAAGGATTCCTGCTTCAATCATACTTTCACCCATAATTTCCAACATAAATACATGTTCATCAGATGGAGCAAGTCTTTCGGGAAGTGGAAAATATTCTTCAACATTTTCTATTGCTGTAATCGGAAGCCCGGCGGTTACCTTACCGACAACAGGAACATTGACAACGTTATTTCTTGGGATTTGAGCTGTTTCATCTACTTCTAAAATTTCGATTGCTCTTGGTTTAGTAGGGTCTCTTCTAATAAGCCCTTTACTTTCTAATCTAGCTAAATGACCGTGAACGGTAGAGCTGGAAGCAAGACCGACTGCCTCACCGATTTCCCGAACAGAGGGGGGATACCCTTTTTTCTTTACCTCGCCTTTAATGAAATCAAGAATATCCTGCTGCCGTTTAGAAATTTTAGCCATGGTAATTTCCACCTCGCTACTAGTAATTGTTACCTTAATTATAGCATGTTCGCCAATTTTATACAAACATAAGTTCGAATATTATTGACAACAAACAAATGTTCGTTTTATAATAAAATCAATTAAAACGAACATATATTCTGTCGAGAGGTGTTTGTAATGAGAAAAATATGGACCAAATATTCATTTTCTATTATTCTAATTGGATTAAGCTGCCTATTAGCTTTTATACTTTCGATTGATTTTAGTTCAACTGCAAATGACCACTATAAAAAAATTACTGTATCCGAAGGAGATTCCCTTTGGAAAATTTCTAAGGAATACTCAAATGAGCATTCTCTTACCAATAAGGAATTCGTAAATTGGGTTAAACTCCATAATAAAATAGAAGAGGAACACATTTATCCAGGTGAAGAGATTGTTATTCCCGTTAACAAGAAAACCTTATCTACTACAGAGTTAGCAAGTGCTGCTGAAGAATAGAAAGGGAGATTAAGTATGAAAGCAATTATTTATTGCCGAGTCAGTACAACGAAAGAGACGCAGGAAACCTCACTTAAAAGGCAGGAGGAAGAACTCACCCAGCTTGCTAAACAGTATCATTTTGATGTTGTATCCATCATCAAGGAACAAGCCAGTGGTTATGAACTGGAAAGAGATGGGATCCTCCTACTGCTTCAAACAATTAAAGATGAACCGATCCAGGCCCTATTAATTCAGGACGAAACGAGACTGGGCAGAGGTAATGCAAAGATTGCTCTGTTGCATTGTATTTTGAAAGAAGATATAAAGCTTTTTAGTATATCGCACAACGGAGAACTGCAGCTTTCTGAATCCGATTCAATGGTGTTACAAATTGTTGGGATGGTAGAGGAATACCAGCGCAAGCTCCATAACATCAAAATAAAGCGTGGTATGAAAAGGGCAGTCCAACAAGGATACAAACCTGAGAAAAACCTTAAGAATCTAGGAGAAAACTCAGGCAGGGAAAAAATTGAAGCACCTATTGAAGAAATTGTCAGGCTAAGAAAAAACAAATTGACCTTTGCTGAAATTGCGGCTACCTTAAGGGGATTTGGTTATAATATTTCAAAAGCAACCGTACATAGACGATATCAGGAATATATTCAAACAGAAGAAGATTAAACATTTACCTTGTCAGACGGAGCTTTTTCTAGTAAAATCAGTTGTCATGGATTTAGTATTTATGATAACTTGCTTCGAAAGGTGGGTTTAATTTGCTTTCAAAGGAAAAATTAGCGAGAATTAATGAATTAGCCAGAAAATCAAAATCAACTGGATTAACGGAGCTAGAAGCAAAAGAACAATCAAAATTAAGAAGTGAATATTTAGCTGCTTTCCGTTCTAATATGTTAGATACATTAACGAATACTAAAATTATCGATCCACTAGGTAATGATGTAACACCTGAAAAAATCAAGGCTAGAAAAAAGAATAACTTACATTAAAGAGGGCAGGAATACATTTTTGTATTCCTCTTTTACATATTAAAGCGCTTTCTGTGGGAAAATAGAAAATGATAAGGCTTACATAAACTAATTTTGATGCAACTAGTTGAATAAATCGGAACGGGACTATAATATTATTGGTGTACTTATAATCCTATTATTCTGGAAAGGATGTAATTTATGTTTGATATGATTGATGCATTATCGGTAACCTCCATTCGCACACTTTCTATTGATGCGATTGAAAAAGCTAATTCAGGCCACCCTGGAATGCCAATGGGTGCTGCACCAATGACCTATACATTATGGACTCGCTTTATGAACCATAATCCAAAGAATCCTCAATGGTTTAACCGTGATCGTTTTGTATTATCCGCTGGACATGGTTCCGCGTTGTTATACAGCATGCTTCATTTGTCCGGTTACAATGTTACAATGGATGATTTAAAGCAATTTCGTCAATGGGGAAGTAAAACACCTGGCCACCCGGAATATGGTCATACTGAAGGGATTGAAGCAACAACAGGACCACTTGGCCAAGGTATTGCCATGGCAGTCGGAATGGCAATGGCAGAGCGCCATGTAGCAAGTGTTTATAACAAGGATAAATATGAACTTGTGAATCATTATACATACAGTATCTGTGGTGATGGTGATTTAATGGAGGGTGTGTCTGCAGAAGCCGCATCACTTGCAGGTCACTTAAAATTAGGCCGTTTAGTTGTTTTATATGATTCAAATGATATTTCTCTTGATGGAGACCTAGATAAATCGTTCTCTGAGAGTGTTAAAGAACGTTTCCAAGCCTATGGATGGCAGTACATTCGTGTAGAAGATGGCAACAACCTTGAAGAAATTTCAAAAGCCCTTGAAGAAGCGAGAAGTGATTTAGACCGTCCAACAATGATTGAAGTGAAGACAGTCATTGGGTATGGTTCACCAAACCGCGCAGGTACTTCCGGTGTTCATGGTGCTCCATTAGGTGCGGCTGAATTAAAATTGACAAAAGAAGCTTATAAGTGGACCTTTGAAGAAGACTTCCATGTACCACAAGAAGTATATGAAAATTTCCAGAAGCTTATTGTTGAAAATGGAGAAAAGAAAGAAAAGGAATGGAATGACCTTTTTGAACAATACAAAAAGGAATACCCTGAACTTGGATCACAACTTGAGAAAGCATTAAATCATGAGCTTCCAGAGGGATGGGACAAAGATATTCCAGTTTACCAAGAGGGGAAAAGCCTTGCTAGCCGTGCATCTTCAAGTGAAGTGCTTAATGGCATTGCGAAAAATTTACCAATCTTAATTGGCGGCTCTGCAGACCTTGCTGGATCAAATAAAACTTTAATCAAAGGCTCTAATGACTTCATGCCTGATTCCTATGAAGGCCGTAATATCTGGTTTGGCGTTCGTGAATTTGCAATGGGAGCAGCAATGAACGGAATCGCGCTTCATGGCGGTGTTAAGGTATTCGGCGGAACATTCTTTGTTTTCTCTGATTACTTACGTCCATCCATTCGTCTAGCTGCGTTAATGGGATTACCGGTTACGTATGTGTTTACCCATGACAGTATTGCGGTTGGGGAAGATGGTCCTACACATGAGCCAATCGAACAAATTGCCGCTTTGCGAGCAATGCCGAATCTTTCCCTCATTCGCCCGGCAGATGGAAATGAAACAGCGGCTGCATGGAAGCTTGCTGTTGAGTCAACAAACAAGCCAACGGCTCTTGTATTGACTCGCCAAGATCTACCTACGATCAAGGGTACTGATGTAAATGCATATGAAGGAGTTTCAAAAGGTGCTTACGTTATTTCTGCTTCTGAAAAAGAAACTCCCGACGCATTGTTGCTTGCAACTGGTTCTGAAGTAGGACTAGCTGTGGAAGCGCAAAAAGCATTAGCAGGAGAAGGTGTACAGGTTTCTGTAGTCAGCATGCCTTCTTGGGATCGCTTTGAAGCGCAATCAAAAGAATACAAAGATTCTGTTCTTCCTAAGAATGTGAAAAAACGTCTTGGAATTGAAGTGGGTGCTTCCTTAGGCTGGCATAAATATGTAGGAGACGAAGGAGATGTATTAGCCATTGATAAATTTGGCGCTTCTGCTCCTGGCGAAAAAATTATGGAAGAATACGGCTTTACAGTAAATAATGTGGTTACCCGTTTGAAAGCATTATTATAAAAATAATACCTTTACAATGAGAGAACAGCTTAAAATGGCTGTTCTCTTTTTTATATTGATATCATCTTTAAATCTTAGAAATTTTCCTAACTATTAAGGTGGATAGGTAGAATTTTTTATTACAAACATGAAAATCGACAAAAATAGTGAAAGTTTTTGCCGCCGAAAGACAAAAGTTTTGATTTTGTTTTTTTATAATAGAAAAAAGGGCTTTTGGCGAAGGAGAGATTGTGGTGAGAAACTATCGGCTATATTTAATAGAAGATGAATTTGCCGCCCATTACTTCGGAAGAGAGAGCATGTTTTTTCAGCTTTTTCGTGAACATGAAAGAGCATTCGGCGAGCTAAAATATATTACAGGAAAACAAATTACTTATATAACAAAAACGGTTGAGGTACTAAAAATTCATAATCTTTTGCAGAAACAACTTGGAAAAATAAAGGGGTTTAAGGCGGAACATGGCACATATTCTATTGAAATGAATGGAAGACTAAGTATAGCAAAATTAGCCGTCTTCCAAGATTTCATATCAGTAGAGGCAACTGGCAGCTATGAGGCAGAAACAGTGTTTTTTGAAGTTCTTAGGAAATGTGAATCTTCGTTCTTAGCAATCGACTTGGAGCATGAGCGTTTTGGATGGTTAAAGCCGATTAAAGAAAGAAAATATGTATAATTAAAAACGGATATTGTATATTCCTAATAATTTTAGTACACTGTGTATGGTAGACAACATGAAGGAGGAAATTTAATGATGTACGTTCTAGTTGGTATACTGGCATTAGCTGCTGGTGTAGCACTAGGATTTTTCATTGCTCGTAAGTATATGATGAGCTATTTGAAGAAAAATCCGCCAATTAATGAACAAATGCTTAAAATGATGATGATGCAAATGGGTATGAAACCTTCTCAAAAGAAGATCAACCAAATGATGAATGCTATGAATAAGCAGCAATCAAAATAAAAGACAAGCACTCGTGTAAATGGGTGCTTTTTTTCATGCTTCCACTTAATTTCAAAATCTTTATTATTTTTGAAAAATTTGTTAAAATAAAAATCCTATAGATAGAGATTTCGGGGGAGTGTACATGAAGGTCTTTTTTGATTTGGGCTGGTTTTTTAAGCAAGAGAAAAAATCGTACATAACAGGAACGCTTCTATTATTATTCGTCGCGCTGCTTCAACTGGTACCTCCGAAGGTAATCGGGATTATTGCTGATCATATAAAGGAAGGAACAATGACAATCGGAATCTTGATAGAGTGGGTGGGTATTCTTGTTGTGGTTGCTCTGATGATGTATGGATTGCGATATTATTGGAGAATGATGATCTTTGGTTCTTCGGTGAAGCTCTCTAAAATTCTACGAAACCAGTTGTATCAGCATTTCACCAATATGTCTCCGGCATTTTATCAAAAGCGCCGTATTGGTGACCTGATGGCCCATGCGACCAATGACCTACAGGCCATTCAGCAAACTGCAGGTGCTGGTGTCCTTACCCTCGTTGATTCTCTGTCCACCGGTGGGTTCGTCATCTTGGCAATGGCGTTTACAATCAGCTGGAAGCTTACGTTAATTTGCCTTATTCCGATGCCGTTTATGGCAATGTTGACCAGTTGGTTCGGCACAATGCTGCACCGAACTTTTCACAAAGCACAGGAGGCGTTTTCATCCTTAAATGATAAAACACAGGAAAGCATTACCGGGATAAAGGTTATTAAAACCTTTGGTCAGGAAAAAGAAGATATCGAGGATTTTCGAAAACAATCAGAGGATGTGGTTCAAAAAAATATCGTTGTTGCGAAAATAGATTCGCTTTATGATCCGACGATATCGATTATTGTTGGGATTTCCTTTTTCCTCTCGATTGTCTTCGGTGCAAAATATGTGATCAATGGGGAGCTGACCATTGGAGAACTGATTTCATTTACCACCTATTTGGGACTTTTAATTTGGCCAATGCTCGCATTTGGTTGGTTGTTTAATATTGTCGAACGTGGACGCGCTTCTTATGACCGTGTATCAGCACTTCTCGGTGAACCGATAGAAATCCGCGATTCTAATGAAGCATTAGATGTAGTCCCAACAGGGGATATAAAATATGAAATTTCGGTGTTTGCTTATCCAGGTGAAATGGAAGCCATGTTAAAAGATATCTCCTTTGTATTAAATCAAGGGGAAACGCTCGGAATCGTTGGTAAAACAGGTGCTGGAAAAACGACGTTATTGAAACTGCTCATCCGTGAATTCGAAAATGACCGCGGGGATATTTTGTTTGGTGGAAAAAGCATTCAAGCATACAAACTGGAAAAACTTCGCGAGGCAATTGGGTATGTTCCCCAAGATCATTTTCTCTTTTCAGCAACTGTGGCTGAAAATATTGCCTTTACCCATCCTGATGCTCCTCTTGGTGATATTCAGGCGGTTGCTGCACTAGCAAAAATTCATGAGGATATTCTTCAATTTACGGATGGATATCAAACCGTTGTAGGGGAACGTGGTGTATCGCTTTCCGGCGGGCAAAAACAACGGATTTCGATTGCTCGGGCGCTCCTGATGGATCCAGAAGTGTTGGTGCTGGATGATTCCTTGTCTGCTGTTGATGCAAAAACCGAGGAAGCAATACTGTCCGCCTTACGAGAGAACCGAGCAGGGAAAACTACAATCATTACTTCGCATCGGTTAAGCGCAATTCAACATGCCAATCTGATTCTTGTTTTAGATGAGGGAAAAATCATCGAAAGAGGGACGCATGATGAGTTGATGGATTCTGATGGATGGTATAAAGAAATGTATTTACACCAGCAGCTTGAGGAGTTGGTAGAGCATGGGGGACACTAAGATGGAAAAAGCAGCTTTTATGAACAAAACAACAGATAAAAAAATCTTGTTTCGGCTGCTCTCTTATACAAAACCACATAAAAAAGCACTGAGTTGGGGGTTCCTATTGCTTTTGCTCACCACGATAGGAGATATCGTCGGTCCGATTCTCGTGAAAATATTTATCGATGATTATTTAACACCTGGGAAATTAACATTTAAGCCTTTACTGATATTAGGTTCGGTGTATATGGGAATCCAAATCATCAAAGCCATCTTGATGTTTTTTCAATTAGTTAAGTTCCAAGAAATTGCCTTAAAAATCATCCAACAGTTACGGATTGATGTGTTTTCTAAGGTTCAGGCCTTGGGGTTACGTTATTTTGATCAAACACCGGCAGGGAGTATCGTTTCAAGGGTGACCAATGATACTGAAGCGATAAAAGACATGTTTGTGACGGTCTTGGCCACGTTTATTCAAAGTGGATTTTTGCTGATTGGAATTTTTATCGCGATGTTTATCTTAAATGTAAAGCTTGCTCTTCTTTGTGTGGTCATCATCCCAATTGTGTTGCTGGTCATGAACCTCTACCGAAAATACAGCTCCCGCTTTTATACAGATATGCGTGAACGTTTAAGCCAATTGAATGCAAAGTTGAGTGAATCACTATCAGGAATGTCAATTATCCAAATGTTTCGTCAGGAAAAAAGACTCCGGAAAGAGTTTGCGGATATCAATGAACAGCATTATCTAGCAGGAATGAAAAACATCAAAGTGGATGGGCTTTTATTAAGACCGGCCATTGATCTGATTTATGTCTTTGGGTTAATCATTGTATTAAGTTATTTTGGTATTACTTCCTTACAGCATACAGTTGAGATTGGTGTCCTATATGCGTTTATCAGTTACTTGGACCGTTTCTTTGAGCCGGTGAATCAAATGATGATGCGCCTGTCCTTGTACCAGCAGGCAATTGTTGCCGGGGGCCGTGTATTTAAATTGCTGGATGAAGAAGAGCTGGCACCTGCCCAGCAAGAAGAAAAGTCGCTGAAAATTGAAGCTGGAAGAATTGAGTTTAAACATTTAAGCTTTTCCTATGATGGGGAGCGGGATGTGCTAAAGGATATATCGTTTACGGCAAACCCGGGGGAAACAGTAGCCCTTGTCGGACATACTGGAAGTGGGAAAAGTTCGATTATTAATTTATTGATGCGTTTTTATGAATATGAGCGTGGTGATATTCTAATAGATGGAGTATCAATTCGTGAGTTTTCGAAAGAAGTTTTAAGGGAGAAGCTGGGGCTTGTTTTGCAGGATCCGTTTTTGTTTTATGGGACCGTCAAGGATAATATCCGTTTGCATAATACGGAATTAACGAACGAACAAGTAGTGGAAGCGGCCAAGTTTGTTCAAGCTCATGGTTTTATTGAAAAGATGGAAGATGGATATGATCATAAAGTGGTGGAGAGGGGGTCTACTTTTTCTAGTGGTCAAAGACAATTGATTGCGTTCGCGCGAACGATTGCAGCGAACCCGAAGATACTTGTATTGGATGAAGCAACCGCTAATATTGATACAGAAACAGAAGAGGCGATTCAAACTGCCCTGGCAAAAATGCGCAAAGGGAGGACAACGATTGCCATTGCCCATCGCTTATCAACAATCCAGGATGCGGACCTTATCCTAGTCCTCCATCAAGGGGAAATTGTCGAGCGTGGAACCCATCAAGAACTACTCTCCCAGGAAGGACTTTATCATAAAATGTTCTTGCTACAGAATGGTGTGATGGAACGCTATGAAAATGCGATAAATGAATAAGAAAGAGCCTGGCAGTTTGCTTGCCAGGCTCTCTTATTGACTCACTAATTGGTGAGTTTTTTTTATATAAGTTCGATTATATTCATTTAGTAAATGATCAAGCTCCTGGCTGTAGCGTATAGCAACGGAGGAACTCAAGCCGTTGGTGATCGCGACTTGAATTAATTCAGCTCGCTTTTTTTCGATTAATGCGATTAGTTCTTGTTTGATCACGGCCGATGTCCTTTCCGGAAAACTCCTAAAGTGTTTGTTCGAAGAATGAATTATCTAAAACTATTAATTTGTTTTACTAGTATAACCTATTGTGGGAATAAATTCAAAGGGATTTGTAAAAAAATATCCATTATTACAAGGGATATTATTGGAGGTATGAGAGTATTTTCTAATTGGGGAAAGAAATGAGCGATAGTCACAAAATATTCATGGTAATGATTATCTTTTAGGCTAAAGTTTTGTTAGAATGAAATAGGTATCGACTATATTGGGAGTGTTTATATGTCTGATGTAAATATTTTTCTAGCATTAGGTGCGGGATTTCTTAGCTTTATCTCACCTTGCTGTCTTCCCTTGTATCCGGCATTTTTATCGTATATTACTGGAATGTCAGTAGGGGAACTGAAAAGTGAAAATGCGATGCTTCAGAGGCGTAGTATGCTACACACATTATTTTTCCTCATTGGTTTTTCGTGCATCTTTATTGCCATTGGATTTGGAACCTCCTTTGTTGGGAGTTTTTTCCGAGAATATAAAGATCTTATTCGCCAGTTGGGTGGAATATTTATTATTTTCTTTGGTTTGATGATTGTGGGGATCTTAAGCCCAGAATTCTTGATGAAAGATCGTAAATTCGAATTTAAAAATCGTCCATCCGGTTATATTGGATCCATATTAATTGGAATGGCCTTTGCGGCTGGCTGGACACCATGTACCGGACCCATTCTTTCTTCTGTTATCCTTTTAGCAACCTCAAACCCGGGTTCTGGTGTCTTATATATGACTGCGTATTCTCTTGGATTTGCGATTCCATTTTTTATTCTCTCCTTCTTTGTCGGAAGGATGAAATGGATCAAGAAATATAGTCAGAAGATTGTAAAAATTGGAGGCTATATCATGATTGTCATGGGGATTATTCTCTTCTTCGACTGGATGACAAAAATTATTACTGTTTTCCAAAGCTTATTTGGCGGCTTTAGTGGTTTTTAATTTAAAACAACTTGAAAATCCTGTAAATATTCTTTGTTTTCAAATATAATAGACTCATAAATGGATAATTTTTTATTCGAAGATGCTCGTTTTGCATCCATAGTGGGGGAAGTGAATTGGCAAGAATATTGATAGTGGATGATAAAAGTTTAATGAGAAATACCTTAAAGGCGATTTTAAATAAAACAGACCACGTTGTTGTCGGGGAAGCAGAAAACGGAATGGAAGCGATCCAGCTTTTCAAAGAATTGAAACCCGATATGGTTACAATGGATATAACCATGCCGGAAATGAGCGGACTTGAAGCGATTAAAGTTATTCGCCGGGATTTTCCAGAGGCAAAGGTGATTATGTGCTCAGCAATGGGACAGCAAAAAATTATTATGGAGGCCATTGAGGCAGGGGCAAAAGATTTTATTGTTAAACCATTCGACGATTGCCGCGTGATGGAAGCACTCAATCGGGCTTTAAAATAGACAACCATTTCAGGGGTTTTCCCGAAATGGTTTTTCATTTTCCAATTTGTGGATGCGTTGCTTTGATTTTTTTAAAATGGGATTAAAATCTGATTAATAAGTTGCAAATATCTTTTTCTAACATAAATTTTTGATATATAATGAGTAAGAAAAATATGTAGATAAGGAATGAATATCCTATGAACACGGTTGTTATCTCTTCAATCGGTGCTGCATTTATGGCGATTATGGTCATGTTCGTCCGTCTTAAAGCGGCAAAAAAACCGACAAATGCAAGAAAAATTATATTACCTCCCTTTTTCATGGCGACAGGAGCGTTAATGTACGTGGTTCCCAAGTTTAGGCTGACTGGATGGGAAATCGTTGAGGCAGTGGTTGTAGGAGCTCTATTTTCCATTTTTCTAATTAAAACCTCGAAGTTCGAAATTCGAGATAACGATATTTATTTAAAACGTTCAAAGGCTTTTATTTTTATCTTAGTGGGTCTGTTGGTTATAAGGATTGCTTTAAAATCAGTACTAAGCTCAACTATTGATCCGTTCCAATTAAGCGGAATGTTCTTCCTGCTTGCATTTAGTATGCTTTTGCCATGGCGAATTGCCATGTATGTGGACTATAAGAAGCTTTATAGGGAGCTCCATTTGACGAAAAAGTAGTACGGTGAACACTGGTCCTGTTGGGGATCGGTGTTTTTGTTTTAGGAGTAGCGTAATAAGGGTTAAAAAAGAGACAAAAATAAAAACCGTCAACATTTCTGGACGGTTTAGAACAAATGCTCATAGGGAGCCACATCAATTCTATTTTCAAAAAGTTTTTTACGTAAAAATTTATGATCCCTTTTCGGAGTAGCCTGGATATAACCGCGAATCACTAATTCCTCGGTAATTTTCGGAGCATTTTCTTTTAAAGCAATTTCTCCAATTTTACCGGCAATTTTATGACGAGCCACATCACGGAACAATTCGGGAACTGGACTTACCAAATCTTCAAGAAGGATTTTCTCTTCGTCGCCCCACAGGTGACGGGATTCGTTCACATAGTATTCTTCCCAGTCCATTACGGATTTACCGTCTTCTTTCGGCATCTTTTTCAAAAACTTACGGAACATAAAGAATCCGCCAATTCCAAACGAAGTAATCAGGAACACAACCCAAAATAAAATAAACCATAAAAACCAACCATGAAGCATTTTCTTCACCTACAAAAAAACATTTTTTCATCTTATTATAGTCTGTTTGAAGGAAAGAAGACAAGTAAACCGGTATAACTTTACGATTTGGTGAAAAGTATTGTAAGCATGTTGGTTTTATTAGTATAATAATATTCGTCCTTACTTTACGGGGCTGAATGGGGTACTGGTGTCCTCCACGGTCTTCAAAACCGCATGAGACCTGCGTGCCAGGTCTGGTGGGTTCGATTCCCACGCAGTCCCGCCAATTTTGATGCTAATAATACATATTAACTCGTACGGTGGATTTTTACTCGTGCGGTTTTTTTGTTTAATGAATATTTGTGCCTTGAAGTGACTCGGCACGAGTTCATAACTCGAATTCATGAATTACGGAACAATTTCAAAAACTGTCCCCTGGTTAAAATCAGTCACCTTCATAGAGCCAAATACCCCTAAATATAGTCTGGTTTGATCCAGATTCGTTCCCAAACTAACGTAATAAGCGGATTGAGGTCCAAAATTATAATCCGTTTCAATCACACTGAAGTCATTTAGTTTGCCATCTGTTCTAACCCTGGTATAGGCTAAAACTCCTTTAACCGGAGGGCGAGATTCCTCATTTCTCGCAAGATCGGTAAACACAACGCTTCCCGTTAACCCAGGGATTTCATTCCCCATATAGGCTTGCACTCCAGTAAGGGAAGTTCCTCCAAACTTATCGGGCCTTTGATCTTTATGATAATAACTAGTTATTGGAGGAAGACGCCTCACTGAAGTGTTTACTGCTTCATGAAAATAAGCAATCGTTTTCTCATCCAAAGCCGGATTTTCGGAGCAGCCCCATATAATCGAAGTAGGAAAAGCACCTTCCCACCCTCGCCAGCCAAAGTTAATAAATCCTTCTTGGTCAGGTTCGGTGTTTCTTAAAGAAGCTTGAACAAGCTGAGTAACTGGTATTGGGTTATAATGAACGAATGAAAAAATGGATTCTACCAAATCCTGTCCGACATTTCCCACATATTTAATATACTGATTATAAAACCTTTGAAATGAAATGCCGGTTATATTGCGAACCCCTTTGGCTATAACCGTAAGTGTTTCCTGAATAGGAACCGGAAGTTCATCAAAACGTGTGACTACAGGTGGATTATCGATAAAAGTATTCTTTACTACGTCAATTTCAATAATTTTTCCGGTTATTTCTAAATTATCTTGACTTACATTAAACGGATCATAGCCTGATCCGCCATCTCCGGTTGTTAAAACAAGTTTTCCTGTTTCAGGTGAAAAATTTAAGCTATTGACACCATTATGATTCATAAAGGGTCTTCTTAAGTTAAGCAATGTTCGTCGTTTTTGAGAGTGGCCATTCGACTGCAAAATCCATTCTTCCACTGTATCAATATGATCATATTGTGTTTCTCTATTTATCCATCTCTGGTTTAATGTTTTGGGATCACACGGGTCAGGACTAAAATGTTCAGAAAGTGCACCTGGACCTTGTGTTCCAGCTACTGAATAATGAAGATAAAATAAACCGTTATGATAAAATTGGGGATGAAACGCCAGCCCCAGCAACCCCCGTTCATCATAACCACCACCAGAACCGCCTAGTTTTATGATTCGCGGGCGAATATCTAAAAAAGTCCGTACAACTCCATTGTCTATGTAAAAGATCTCACCTACCTGGGTTGCAATAAATAATCTCTCAATTGAGTCACCAGGAAGTATAGTTGTTCTCAAAACAGTGGGTAAATTAATCTTACTAACAACGGGTCGTAAACGAACTTTAACTTTTATCACCTAACTTTCCACTCCTTCAATTGTTTTCTTTAATAAAAATATGAGCAGAACTGTTCTATTAGTACCAATTTAGGCTGGGACTGAAAAGGCATAATACCTACTTTTCCTTACGGGAATTTTTACCCGTGCGGTTTTTCATTTTATGAATAAATTCGCTCATTGGCGTGTGGAACTTTTATGTGGAACAAGATTTTTCGGGTGGTGCCAGGCACTGTTATTATGTGGGTTCCTTCATTAATTTTTTTAATTCATACTTTACAGATAGGAATTATGAGTTTATAATACAATTAATCTAATAAAAAATTAATCAGACCGAATTTAAAGTTGTTGTTTTCAAGAAAAGTTTTATTTTATGTAAAACCGAAGGAGTGTTTATGATGAGAAAAAACGATGATAAAAAGCGAAATAAACTTATCAATAAACTAATTTTTTTAAACGTATATAACAAAGAAGATCAACAGCTTTATAAGCTGCCACTAGCGAAATTAGAATATGAGTATAGGAAATTTAAATTACAAAGCCATCCGCATGGTGAGTTTGGCTCCATTCAATGGGTTTAAAAATAGATTAGCCTTGCAAAATGGCAAAGGTAATTGCATAAGACTGTATGGTGTTTCCGCACCTGCAGTCTTTTTTTATATACATGCAAGGCTAGAAAATTAGAAACTGAGTTTACTAAGTTTGAATTACAGAATAATGTGGAATACTAAACTATCATAATCTAAAAAATTGTTAACATATTTAGACAAAAAGAGAAGAAGAATATATACTTATTATCAGGAAAAAGCATGAAAAGAGGAGAAATAATGGATATAAAACGTCAAAATGTCGATTTTGGTAATTCAATCTTTCAAACCCTTGTGGATGGTTATTACTTTGAGATTCCTACCAATGTAGTAGAAATAACCAAGGAAAAAGCAGACGGCCACTACCCGACTACTTTTAATGATCCCCAATCCCTTCTTCAGAATATGCTCATTTCAACCACGATAGACGGTGTAGAGAAATATTATCTAGTAGGCGATTCAGCGGAAAAACAAGTTTTAGGAAATATTCACATTAACAAACTTCATGATAAAACAGAATCTGAGATTCCTTACGTAATGTTCCTGGCGTCAGTTGCCTATTACAATGTTTTAAAAGGAAACGGCCAAGAAGATAGTAGAGTAAACATTAATTATTTTTCAACCATGCTTCCCATTTGGTTACTTAAGAAAACGAACAAGTTCAGTGATATGCAAAATAAAATGGCAAGCCGATTTAAAGGAGAGCATCAGGTAGCGATTCTAACTCCAGGGTTAGAAAGAGTTGTAACCATTCACGTTGAAACAAGCAAATGCCGAATTGAAAGCGAAGTTGCTCGTTGGGCCATTAAAAAAGATTTTGATTTACAGGATCGTGAGGAAGCAAATTCATTTAAAAACTATGAAACCCTAATTGTCGATTTAGGTGGAGGGACCGTTGATCTTGCCTTGCTCCAAGCAGGTCTTCAATCTCCTAAAAGCAGGGATTCATTGAACTGCTTCGCTGATATTTCATACTTAAAACACATTGAAAAACTGAGAAATGAAAAGTTACTAGAGTACTTTGAGGATGTTCGCTCACTAGAAGAATTCATTATCAAGACAATAGAGAAAACAAAAATGGAGCAACGCGATGGAAATAGCGGGAAAAAAGTGGATCTTACAGAGCAAATCCATGAGTCATTAAGGGAGTACACGCAGATATTATTAACAAAAATTGAAAACACCTTCCCATCCCCTAAAGATAAAGTCTATAAATATATTTATATAGGTGGAATAGCTGGAATCCTTAAACAATTCATCGAAGAATCGATTGAGAAAAGGTATGGCGTCGAAATAAGAGAACAAAATCATCTATTCCAACCTGATTCAAGAAAACTAAATTTATATGGTTTAGAAATTTTAAGCAGGCATGAAACCAACGTAGTTTTCGCCTAAGAAGGGGAGAAGAACGTATGAGCAACAAAGATCATCTTCTTGGTGATAAGACCGCATTCGGATTGGCCAATATGGATTCGTCACTGGGTGAACGGATGTTTGCACCATTCTATGCTTTATCAACCTTTTTTTTAACGGCTGCTAATCTCCAAACGGATGTGTTCAGATTGATGAATATGGAATCAGGAAGTAAAAACGAACCTGTAGGGTTGACTTTAAAAACTTCGAAGATCTCTTCAAAGGTGTATACATTTCTTGAGCAAAAAGCACAGGCAAATGAACTGGAGGAGTATATAACGAAACTAGTTGAGCAGGATATGAAGAAAGTGGAAAAAGAAGAGACCATAGATGCACTTCGTGAAGAGTTTTTAGGGAAGATCAATTCACTTAAACAAGAATTTGCTTCCCGTCTCGAAGTTGATCATATTGGGGTGAGGTCCGTTCAAACAAATGAATTACGGGATTTTGTAACGAAACTTGGTGAGGAAAAATTAGATAAGGATCAATTCCAAACGTTGGTAAAATCTCTGCGCAGCGAGTTGTTAAGTGAGATTCACTTACTTAAAAATGAACTTAGTTTTCGTCCTGTCGAACCTGCTAATCCAAATACCACAAAGCCCGCTTTGGAACAGGCTAAAGAAGAGAACGATTTGAAAGAAGGTCAATTGGTCGAAAGTGATCAGGTTACAGGAACTATTGAAGAAGTAATAGATATGGATTTTTAATAAAAAAGTAGCGGAGAGATTCTGCTACTTTTTTTGGTTATTTTAATTTTATATATTTCTTTCACAAATTCATAAAACATTTATGAAATTAACTCATGTAGTTAGGTAAATGAAAATAGAAAATATTTAGAAATATAGAAAAAGTCCTTGTGAAAAAAATGAAGACTTGCTAGAATAAAAAAAGTATCAGGAACAGGATTAATTTTTTTGACCCATCCGGGACATTTTATGTCCTCTAGGGACATAAAATGTCCCTTTAGAATATTCATCTGATTTTTAGTTCATTTACAATTTATTTTCAAGGAGGAATTTTTTTGGGGACAAACGTATTAAACTTATCATCTTACAAGTTTTATAGTAACGGAGAATGGAAAGAAAGCCTTTCGGGCGAAACCATTAACATCATGTCACCTTATCTTTCGGAAGTAATTGGAAAAGTTCAAGCAATCACAAAAGAAGAGGTGGATGAAGCGATTTATTCGGCTCATGAGGCGCAAAAATTATGGGCAGAGTTCTCACTTCAACAACGTGCAAGCTACTTATATAAATGGGCAGATGAATTAGTTAGCAGGCAAGAAGAAATCGCAGAAATGATTATGAAAGAAGTAGGCAAAAGCTTTAAAGATGCAAAAAGTGAAGTTAGCCGCACAGCGGATTTTATCCGTTACACCATTGAAGAAGCCCTGCATATGCATGGAGAAAGCATGAAGGGCGAAAGTTTTCCAGGCGGGTCTAAAAATAAAATTGCCATTGTTGACCGCGTGCCAATAGGGGTAGTATTAGCGATTTCTCCCTTTAATTACCCGGTAAACCTAGCTGCAGCAAAAATAGCCCCGGCCTTAATGGCAGGAAACGCGGTTATTTTTAAACCTGCGACACAAGGTGCTATCAGCGGTACAAAAATGATTGAAGCCCTTGACGAAACAGGGTTACCAAAAGGACTAGTCAACCTTGTTACAGGAAAAGGTTCTGTGATCGGTGATTACTTAGTCGAATATAAGGGAATTAATATGATTTCATTTACTGGCGGGACTCAAACAGGCGTTAGATTAGCCAAGAGATCAGCCATGGTTCCTCTTGTCCTTGAGCTAGGGGGAAAAGATCCCGGTATCGTCTGTGAAGATGCCGATTTGAAAGAAGCAGCTAAACAAATCATCAGCGGTGCGTTCTCTTATTCCGGTCAACGCTGTACAGCGATTAAACGTGTCCTTGTAAATGAAAACGTAGCCGATGAGCTTGTGGGATTATTACAAGAAGAAGTGGAAAGATTGACTGTGGGTTCTCCAGAAGATGGCTGCACCATTGTCCCTTTAATTGATAAGAAATCCGCCGATTTTATTCAAATTTTGATTGCTGATGCTCTTGGTCATGGGGCAGAGGTGGTAATTGGAAACAAAAGGGAACGTAATTTGATTCATCCAACTCTACTTGATTATGTTACAGGCGAAATGCGTGTGGCCTGGGAGGAACCGTTTGGACCTGTATTGCCAATCATTCGCGTTTCATCTGATGAAGAGGCCATTAAACTTGCAAATGAATCTGAATATGGCCTCCAGGCAAGTATTTTTACAAAAGATGTGAACAAAGCGTTTGCGATTGCGAATAAAATGGAAGCCGGATCTGTGCAAATTAATGGTCGTACCGAGCGCGGTCCAGATCATTTTCCGTTTATCGGTATAAAAGGATCGGGAATAGGAGTTCAAGGAATTCGTAAGAGTATCGAATCAATGACACGGGAGAAAGTAACCGTTTTAAACCTTACAGAGTAGCCAAGTTTTGATTTACCTTACATATATTTTTAAAGGAGTTAGATTTAACGATGGTAGAGAAACAATTTAAAATAATTGAAGAATCAGGAATTCATGCAAGACCGGCAACACTTTTAGTTCAAACTGCAAGTAAATTTGATTCTGGAATTAATATGGAATACAAAGGGAAAAGTGTGAACTTAAAATCGATCATGGGTGTTATGTCTTTAGGTATTGGCCAAGGGGCAGTAATCAGCATTTCTGCAGAAGGCAGTGATGAGGAAGAGGCATTAAGAAGCCTCGAAGAAATCTTAACAACGAAAGGTTTGGCTGAATAATGAGCTTCTTACATGGAATTGCTGCTTCTAATGGGATTGCCATTGCAAATGCCTACCGTCTCGTTGAATTAGATTTATCTTTTGAAAAGAAAACGATTGATCATACTGATACAGAAGTAGAACGTTTCTTTACTGCAGTGAAGAAAGCAAATTCAGAGCTTGAAGCCATTCGTGATAGAGCCACAGTGGACCTTGGTGCAGATAAAGCGGCCATTTTTGAAGCACATCTTCTTGTTTTAAATGATCCTGAATTAACCGGTCCGATTATAGATAAGATCCATACTGAGAAAGTGAATGCAGAGTCTGCCCTTAGTGAAACGGCAGATATGTTCATTGTGATGTTTGAACAGATGGATAATGAATATATGAGAGAACGTGCTGCAGATATTCGTGATGTGACAAAACGAGTTCTCTCGCATTTATTAGGTGTTCAAATCATGAATCCTGGAATGATTTGTGAAGAAGTTATCATTGTGGCAGAGGATTTAACACCGTCTGATACAGCACAATTAAATCGACAATTTGTAAAAGGATTTACGACGAACATCGGTGGACGTACATCACATTCAGCGATAATGGCCCGTTCAATGGAAATTCCTGCTGTTGTTGGTACAAAAACAGCAACAGAGGAAATTAACCATGGCGATCTAGTAGTTGTGGATGGCTTAAAGGGTGAAGTTCATATTAACCCAACACCTGAAGTGGTAGAGCATTTCCGTAAAATAGCTGAAGCATATGAAATCCAAAAAGCGGAATGGGCAAAACTTGTGAACGAAAAAACAGTTTCTGTTGATGGCCACCACGTTGAATTAGCGGCTAACATTGGTACACCGAATGATTTAAAAGGGGTTATGGAAAATGGTGGGGAAGGTGTAGGACTTTATCGAACTGAATTCCTTTATATGGGCAGAGATCAGCTTCCAACAGAAGAAGAACAGTTCGAAGCATACAAGGCTGTACTAGAAGGAATGAATGGAAAGCCTGTAGTCGTTCGGACACTTGATATCGGAGGGGATAAAGAACTTCCATATTTAGATTTACCCGAAGAAATGAATCCATTTTTAGGGTTCCGTGCCATTCGGCTATGCTTAGAAGAACAAGATATTTTTCGCACTCAGCTTCGTGCCTTGCTGCGGGCCAGCCGTTATGGCAATTTAAAAATCATGTTCCCGATGATTGCGACACTCGATGAATTCCGTTCTGCTAAAGCTATTTTGGACGAAGAAAAGCAAAAGCTTGTTTTTGAAGGATTACAAGTAGCTGGGCAGATTGAACTTGGTATTATGGTTGAAATTCCTTCAACTGCCATCTTAGCAGATCAATTCGCAAAAGAAGTGGATTTCTTTAGTATCGGTACGAATGACTTGATTCAATATACAATGGCAGCAGATCGGATGAACCAAAGGGTTGCCTATCTTTATCAGCCGTATAGTCCATCGATTTTACGATTAGTGAAAATGGTGATTGATGCAGCACATGCTGAAGGTAAATGGGCTGGAATGTGTGGAGAAATGGCAGGAGATGAAACGGCCATTCCAATACTTCTTGGCCTTGGCCTTAATGAATTTTCAATGAGCGCCACTTCTATTTTAAAAGCTCGTTCACTCATACGTAACTTGAAAAAATCGGACATGGAAAAGCTTGCAGAAGAAGTTTTAACTATGCAAACAACCTCCCAGGTTATTGAAGCAGTAAAAAATACAACAAAGTAAATACTTTTTTTAGGGGATGGTTTTCTTGAAATCAAATGAAGAAACCCTTAGAGATTTAAAAAAGGAATTACTTCGGATCGGTTCAACGAACCAAAGGGATTATGATTTGTTGAAGAAAAAAGGCCTTGTTTTAAGTACAACCATTTGTCGAAGATTAAAATTAAGCTGGCCGATGGTTGTTGAGAAAACAGGGGTTGTACCTTCAAAAAGGTAATTAAGATATACTTTTTACATTGAGTCAATTTTTATTATTAAAAATATTGTTTGACCTCCTTACTAAAGTGGAAATTTAATTAGTTAAGGAGGTTTTTTTGTTCAATGATTTTCTTTTATTTCTATAAAGGATTTCTAAACACATATTGGTTAACTACGATTTTGTCAAACTATCACGTTGACTGTATGGTTTTGATTGTGATATAGTTAACATAACAAAAAAGGGGTGAGTAAGTTGGGAAGTTGTATCGAATTGGTGAATTAGCGCGCATAATGGACATTTCCAAAAGAACCATTGATTATTACACCCAATTAGGCTTACTGAACCCTGTGAGAACGGATTCTAATTACCGAATGTATGGGGAAGATTGTATTAAAATCTTGGAAATGGTTGAACATTATAAAACTCTTAATATGCCGCTTGAGGAAATTAAATCTTCTATTAAAATGCTAAATTCCGATAATGGGATCGATAAAGTGAAAGTAGAAAAACATTGTGAACAAATTGCTATCCTTATGGGGCATCTTAAAGAGGAAATTAAGGTGATTGAGCCAATTCTTCAAAAATTAAACCAAAATGAAAAAGAAATGCTTGTAAAAAAGCTTTCTTCACAGGGTGTTATACTGGCTCAGACCTTGTTATTATTATTTGATTAAACGTTTTAGAATACTAGGAGGTGTATTCCTTACTTACTAGTAAGTAAGGAGATTATTGATACTTGTTAATTTAATGATCATTGCAATTTTAATTGCATTTACGGCATTTTTCGTATCCTATGAATTTGCCATTGTGAAAGTCCGCAGTACACGAATTGATCAGCTTGTTGGTGAAGGAAACAAGAATGCGATTGCGGCTAAACGGATTGTTTCGAATCTTGATGAATATTTATCCGCATGCCAGTTGGGGATTACCGTAACAGCATTAGGGTTAGGTTGGTTAGGTGAACCCACCGTAGATCATATCCTGCATCCTTTATTAGTAAACCTTAACTTGCCTGAATCCGTTTCAAGTATTGCATCCATCGTTATCGCATTTGCTGTAGTCACATTTATTCACGTCGTAGTAGGGGAACTTGCCCCTAAAACATTTGCGATACAAAAAGCAGAAACGGTAACATTACTTTTTGCGAGACCAATGATGCTTTTTTATAAAATTATGTATCCCTTTATTAAAGCATTAAACGGCTCAGCCCGTTTGATTACAGGTATCTTTGGATTGAAACCTGCTTCCGAACACGAAGCTGCTCACTCTGAAGAAGAGCTTCAATTAATTATTTCAGAAAGCTATAAAAGCGGAGAAATTAATCAATCTGAATATAAATATGTGAATAATATTTTTGAATTTGATGATCGACTTGCAAAAGAAATTATGGTTCCACGTACAGAAATTGTTGCATTTGATCAATCACAGTCATTAGAAGAATGTCTTCAAATTGTTACAGAGGAAAATTACACGCGATACCCAGTCATTGACGGAGAAAAGGATAACATCGTCGGGATGTTGAACATTAAAGAAGTCATGACCGAATTTATAAAAGGGAAGAGTTTAGGAACTTCTGTTCAACATTATGTTCGACCAGTCATCCAGGTAATTGAATCGATTCCTATCCACGATTTATTGGTGAAAATGCAAAAAGAACGTGTTCATATGGCGATTCTTTTAGATGAATATGGCGGAACGGCAGGATTAGTGACAGTTGAGGATATACTCGAGGAAATCGTCGGTGAAATACGCGATGAATTTGACGCAGATGAAGTGCCGGAAATTAATAAAATTAATGAATTTAAAACCATTGTAGACGGAAAAGTTCTGATTGAAGAAATAAATGATTTATTTGGTTTAGATATTGACGATGAGGATATTGATACCATTGGCGGATGGATTTTATCCCAAAAAATGGACGTGACTGAAGGCGAAATTATTTGTCATGGTCATCACGAATTTAAAGTCCTTGAGGTGGATGGCTACCATATCAAATCATTAGAAATTGTAAAGACGTTAAAACAGGAAGCAGTTGTTTAATGCAGAATCCCTCTTTTTTTAGAGGGATTTTTTTGGGTTTAAATATGTAGGATTAATTACGTATGGTAAATGAATATCAATTGTCACCTTTAAATAAAAGGCTGTGTTAACCCAGTTGATTGGAGCGGAAGGCACCAGATAAGTTTAATAATTCCAAATAAAAAAGAATTTACCTGAAAACTCGAATGTTAGTACAACTTCCTTAATATAGTTAAAATGAATAACCATCTATTGTGTTTAATCGGTACAAGTTTTCTAAGTTTTTATAAATGGTTCCACACCGTTCTAGCAATTCAAACCAAGTAATGTAATCTAAATACCGAAAAGCATAAAGGCAGTTACTCAAACCTCTTTTTAATGCCTTGCGCTTTTCTAATGATAAGGAGGAACTCAATGCTACATATAGTGGCCTGTATTAAGCAAGTACCTGACACGAAAATCATTAAAATGAATCCAAAAACCAACACCATGGACCGCAGGACGGCACCAGCCATCTTAAATCCTTATGATGCTCATGCGGTCGAAGAGGCAGTTCGTCTGAAGGAAAGGTATGGAGGAACGGTATCTGTCTTGACGATGGGTCCGCCGCCAGCGGTAAAGGCAATTAAAAAATGTATTGAAATAGGGGCAGATGAAGGGTATTTGATCACAGACCGGAGATTTGCCGGAGCAGATACGTTAGCAACCAGTTATGCCCTTACGAAAGCGCTGGAGAAGATTTCAAAAACGAATCCAGTCGATCTCGTTATTTGTGGGAAAATGACCATTGATGGAGATACCGGTCAAGTCGGCCCTGGAATTGCGAGGAGGCTCGATATCCCGCCGCTTACGTCGGTGAACAAAGTAGTGGAGATTAATAAAGACGAGGGGTATGCCATTGTCCATCGCAAATTGGAGGACGGGTTTGAAGTTATTAAATCCACTTTACCTTGTTTATTTTCTGTTGAAAAAACCATCAATGAAGTTCCCTATTCTTCTTTTTCGAACATGTTAAAAGCAGCGAAATACGAGCCAGTTATCTGGTCTGTTGATGACTTGGAGGGTGTGGATATTAAACAGCTTGGGTTGAAAGGATCTCCAACAATTGTTTCGAAAGTATGGGCCCCGCCGCCGCCAGCAGGGGGAACGATGATTGAAGGCAATCCGTTAGAACAAGTGGACCAATTGCTTTCCGTCATTCTTGAAAAGAAAGAATTGTTTACGGTCAAGGAGGGATAATGGATGGATTTTAAAGATTATTCAGGTGTTTGGGTATTTATCGAAGAAAAAGACGGGGTAATTGCTCCAGTTTCTCTTGAGCTATTAGGGGCAGGGCGGAAATTGGCCGATAAACGTGGATGTGAGCTGGCGGGTGTTTTAATAGGGGAAAATATTAAATCTTTAACAAAGACGATTTTTGAATATGGAGCGGATTCTGCCTATGTCTACGATCAGCCGATTTTTAAACATTACCGAACAGAATCTTTTATGAAGGCGCTTCTAGATTGTTCCAATAAATATAAACCAGAAATTATCCTTTACGGTGCAACCTCAACTGGAAAAGACCTAGCCAGTGCGGTCGCTACCGACTTGCCAACCGGATTAACAGCAGATACGACCGAGTTGGATGTGGAAGAGGAAACCGGTCTACTCTTAGCCAGCCGCCCAGCCTTTGGGGGAAATATTATGGCGACGATTCTTTGTAAAAAATATCGCCCGCAAATGGCAACGGTCCGTGCCAAGGTCATGAAAGCGCTGACTCCGCAAACAGGCAGATCTGGCAAGATTATCGAAGAAACTATTTCCTTACAAGAAGATGATATTCGGACAAAAGTATTAGAAATTGTGAAGGAAACCACAAAAAAGGTCCGAATCGACGAGGCAGATATTATCGTTGCCGGGGGAAAAGGGTTGGGGAGTGCAGAAGGGTTTCAGTTAGTTCACCATTTAGCCGAAACGCTTGGCGGAGCTGTCGGTGCCAGCCGGGATGTAGTGGAAGCGGGGTGGATCGCTCATCCTCACCAAGTTGGGCAGACCGGTGTAACGGTCACGCCAAAGATTTATTTTGCAATAGGAATCTCCGGAGCGATTCAACATGTCGTTGGGATGAAAAACTCCGGTTTGATCATTGCCATAAATAAAGATCCGGAAGCGCCAATTTTCCAATCTTGTCACTATGGAATTGTCGGTGATGCCTTTCAGATTGTCCCAATATTAATAGAACAGTTTAAGAAAGCATTATCAAGAGAGGAGGTAGAGAGCTATGCCGGAGAAGTTTGATTGTATAGTCGTCGGGGCAGGGCCTGCTGGGATCTCCTGTGCCCATGATTTAGCAAAAGGCGGTGCAAACGTCTTGCTTATTGAAAGAGGAGAGTACCCAGGTTCCAAAAATGTCATGGGGGGTGTCCTTTATCGAAAAATGATGGAGGATATTATCCCGGAGTTCTATAAGGAGGCTCCTATTGAACGTCCGATCGTTGAGCAGCGATTTATGATGATGGATAAGGAGTCTGCTGTCACCTTTAGTTATAAGGGTTTGGAGTGGGCCAAGGAACCCTACAATAACTTTACCGTATTACGAGCAAATTTTGATCAGTGGTTTGCCGAGAAGGCGGTCGAGCAAGGTGCAATTTTAGTATGCGAAACCGTCGTATTAGAATGTATTGTTGAAAATGGAAAGGTAGTCGGTGTCCGAACAGATCGCCCAGACGGAGATATTTATGCAGATGTGGTCGTTTTAGCAGACGGGGTGAACTCACTATTGGCCCAAAAGCTCGGGTTTCACAAGGAGCTAAAACCAGAAGAAACGGCCTTGGCCACAATGGAAATTTTGAAACTTGATAAAAAAATCATTGAAGACCGTTTCAACCTTGAAGAAAATCAGGGCTGCACGATTGAATTATTTGGAGATGCTACAAAAGGAATTCTCGGCACAGGGTTTTTGTATACCAATAAAGATACATTAAGCATTGGTGTAGGGACACTTCTATCCGGGATGATTAAACATAAAATTAAACCATATGACTTACTTGAATATGTAAAAAACCATCCGATGATCCGCCCGTATATTCAAGGAAGTGAGCCGGCAGAGTATTTAGCTCACTTGATTCCAGAAGGCGGATTTAATTCGATGGGGAAAATTGTCGGCAACGGTGTCATCGTCATCGGGGATGCTTCCCAGTTGGTCAATGCGATTCATCGGGAAGGTTCGAACTTGGCGATGACTTCTGGCAGACTGGCAGCGGAAACGGTTCTTTTAGCAATGCAATCAGAAAACTTTTCTGAAAGTATGCTGAGCCATTATAAAGAAAAATTATTTTCAGGATTTGTCGGCCAGGACATGAAAAAATATAAAGATTCAACCCATCATTTTAATAAATTCCCGCAATATTTTGAAGAGTATATTCCGATGATCAATAAAGCTGCAAGTCAAATGTTTACCGTTGATGGATCGTCCAAATGGGAGAAACAAAAGAAAGTCGTAAGAGGCCTAGGATCTGCGAAAGAGAAGATGAAACTTGCCCGCGATGTTTATAAAGCCTGGAAGGTGATGAAATAATGAGTGAACAGAAAAAATTTCAGTCCATCGAAGAAAAGCAATATCTCGTTCGCTTTAACGCAGATACAAAATCACATCTTCATGTAAAAGATAATGATATTTGTTTAACGTCATGCCCTGATAAAATCTGTACCATTTTTTGTCCGGCAGAGGTTTATAAATGGGAAGATATCCGCATGCATGTTGGGTACGAAGGCTGTCATGAATGTGGCAGCTGCCGGATTGGCTGTCCTCATCAAAATATAAAATGGGAGTATCCGAAGGGCGGCCACGGGATTGTTTTCCGGTTAGGATAACACTAGATTTAAATTTCAGGGCTATCTATTTGGATAGTCCTTTTTTATGATTGAATTATAGAGTATCTAAAATCTTGCTAAGTTCATTAAATGGAGATTCACATACGGAACCGCACGGTGAATTTTCACATGCGGTTCTTTACAATTTACCTATATATACCTTAATGTTTTAAGTGTACAACTGTAATGGAAAATAGTCTTTTAAATAAAGGAAATAGTGTCCCTAAAATAATGGCAGGGATATCGATGACAGACCATAAGATGTGATATAACTTTATATCCTTGCTCTTTCCGATGGTTGCCTGCCGTAAGCCGCTGTCAAAAATCCAAAACGCCCTGATCACTGTGTAAAATGAGTAAATTCCCAATAAAGCAATTTCCCACCATGTTAATTGAATAAATAGTGTGTTCATTTTCTCCATCTCCCTGACAAGTGAAGGTGTTTGTTTAAATTATAATCCACATTTGTTTGTTATTGTGATTTTTACCAAAAAGTACATATATTGTTCAATAAGTTATGTCCAAACAAAATAGGATTATTGTATTTTTATTTTACAGTTATTTGAAAAAGAGTAGTGTATTGAGGGTCTTGAATAGTCTTTTTTATCCATTCACTTTTTTCATTTCCTTATATAGTATTAAGAAATAAATAGAAAAAGAGGAAGGAGAATATTGTGAATACAGATCAAGCTTATGCCCTTTTAATGGATGCTGGCGTCAAAGAAGAAACCAGTATTGAAACGATTAGACGATGGTTACGGGAAAGAAAGATTTATTTCGAAGGAAAAGGAAATCGGAATAATGAATACATAATTGATAATATGGACCAAGCATTAACCATGTTAAAGGATGCTGGAGTTACTGAAAGCGACAGTGCACAAATTGTTGGGCGCTGGTTGAGTGAAGGAAAAATTAAAAACGTGAGGAATAGGAAGAAGGACGCCACTGCTGAACCGAGTAAAGCAGTGACTAATCAATTTTTAAATAATCCTCAAGATCAATTGAAGATAATCCAGCAATTAAAAGAAAAAATTAATGCACAAAATGAACATATTAAAGGAATGGAGCAACTCCACAAAACTTCCATTTACACATTAAAACAACAAAGAGATAAATTAAATAGGGAAGTTGGCATCCTAGAGAGTGAAAAAAGTGAACTACAGAACGAAAGTATGAATTTACTAAAAGAAAACAGGGAATTACGTAATGAAATTTTAAAATTAAAACAAGACCCTTCTTATGGAATGAAAAGAAACCCTGAGAGGAAACCAAGTACCCCACAACCTAGAACGAATCATTATCGTCAAAAATTAGGTCTTTCCAAAACAGCAAACGAAAAAGAAATCGTAACAAGCTATAAAAAATTATTAAAAATAACCCATCCAGACCATGGCGGGAACTCTGCAGCCTTTCATTATATTAAAACAGACTATGATCAATTTAGAAATAATAGTAAGGAATAAAGTATCTGTATTTTATCGTACTTTGTGATTGAATACTAAGTTGAGTTGAGCCTTTTTTGCTAAGGCGGGAATCCCGGTTTAGCAAAAAGGGCTTTTAGCGATAGGAAGAAGAGATTAATCGTTAGTTTTTAACATCCATAATACCGGCGAAGCAAATAAGAGACCCATTTACAATGCGGATGATTTCGAATATTTTCCACTAACCCTTTTACGATCGCTAAGCTGTATACTGGTTCTTGCAGTTCCTGTTTTAATAGGGTTAATGATTCTTTTTCAATCGATTCATCCATTTCCCCTATTATGTGTTCAAGATTCTCAAGAATTTGTTCCTTCGTGATTTCCTCATTCAGCGGCTCCAGCATATGAAGGAGTTCCCTAGAAACAAATGGAAGGGTCATATGCTGAGCCAATATGGTTGTTTTTTCCCCTAATGATTCCGAGAGTAAATGCAAATCTAATGGAACATTGTAGAATACAAAAAATTGTGAGTAAGTATTCATAAATCCCTTAATGCAAAACATTAAATCATATTGTATTTTTTCCACTTCATTTCCATATAACCGTTCGATCATCAAAAGGATACTTTTTTCCATTAATTTATCATAATACTTCATTTTCAAAATGAGTTCTTTATTAAGAGTTTGTGACTGCTCTTTCATAATAACCTTTGCAAAATCCGAATGCTTCTGAAAATTATAGTAAATAGCATAATAAAAATCATATAAAAGCTCTTCAACCTTCGAATTTATGACTATGTAGTCAATATCAGAAATAATCTGCATCATAAATTGATCAATTAATGCGATAATTAATTCGTCCTTTGACTTGAAAGAAAGGTAAAAGGCCCCCTTGGATATGCCGCAATAATCAGTTATTTGTTGTACAGAAGTGGCCTCAAATCCTTGCTTGGCAAAGAGTTCTAAAGCCTTTTCCATAATTAGTTGTCTTTTAACCATTAAATCGCACTCCTATTACCTTTCGTTTGACAATTGACCGAATGGTCATTATTATAAGGAATTGAGTTTATTAAGTCAATTATGGGTAGGTGCAAAAGTGAAAGGGTTAGTTAATTTTGTTCTTCATAATAAATTAGCAGTCTGGCTGCTCACGATCATCATTACGGTATCTGGTATTTATTCAGGCACAAGAATGAACATGGAGACCATACCGAATATATCGATTCCTTACTTAATGGTAACGGATGTTTACCCGGGAGCGACTCCCAAGAATGTAATGGAAGATATATCAATGCCAATCGAAAAGGCAGTAGAGGGTCTTGATCACGTAAAGTCCGTTTATTCCAATTCCTATTCTAACATGGCTAGTATCCAGGTGGAATACGAGTATGGTATTGATATGGACGAAGCAAAACGGGAACTAAAATCTGCATTAGATAATGTGAAATTACCAGAGGGGGCAAAAGAGCCGACAACATCTGCGATTAGCATGAACATGATGCCGGTTGTGGCCCTGAGTGTCAGTAGTTCCAAAGAGGATATTGTTGGATTGACTTCCACAGTTGAAGATAGTTTACTTCCGAAAATCGAGAAAATTGAGGGTGTTGCTGATGCAACCATCACAGGTCAGCACATTGATGAAGTAGACTTAACGTATAACAAGTCCAAAATGGCTCAATTCGGTTTAACAGAAGATAAAGTCAAACAAATGATTCAAGCAAGTAATATGGCTGTATCATTAGGATTATATGAGTTTAAAAAAGGTGAACAAGCGGTATCAATCGACGGCAAGTTCATGACAGTGAAAGAATTAAAGAGCATGCTCATTCCTGTCACACCATCTGCAGCCAATCGTTCGCCCTTTGTGAAACTAAGCGACATTGCTTCAATTCATGTAGTGGGTAAAGTGCAGTCCATTTCACGTACAAATGGCAAAGAGGCAATTGCGATCCAAATTGTCAAAGGTCAACAAGCTAACACTGTTGATGTTGTGAACAAGGTGAAAAAGGTCATAAAAGATGAAAAAGCAAAAGTCGATGGACTTGCGATTGATGTTACCCTTGACCAAGGAAAACCGATCCAAGAGTCCATTACAACGATGATTGAAAAAGCGGTATTTGGTGGGTTGATTGCTGTATTAATCATCCTTCTCTTCCTGCGTGATTTTAAATCAACGATTATTTCAATCGTCTCGATTCCCGTTTCTATTTTTATGGCGCTAATGATTCTGCATTGGATGGATATTACGCTTAATATTATGACTCTTGGAGCGATTACCGTTGCGATTGGCCGTGTAATCGATGATTCCATCGTTGTTGTTGAAAATATTTTTCGACGATTACATTTAAAAGAAGAGCAATTAAATGGACGGGCTCTTATTCGTGAGGCCACCATTGAAATGTTCAAACCAATCCTTTCATCAACCTTGGTAACGGTTGCAGTATTCGCGCCGCTGATTTTCGTTGGCGGCATGGTCGGGGAGCTATTTGCACCGTTTGCATTGACGATGGCGTTTTCGCTTGGGGCTTCCTTACTTGTGGCCATTACCATCGTTCCTGCTTTATCTCACTTCTTATTTAAGAAAAAATTATATGGTGAAAAGACAGAAAAACAACATAAAGAAGTTGGTAAATTAGCAAAATGGTACAAAGGTTTTCTTAACAAGTCGCTTAACCATAAAGTAATTGCTTCTATCCTAGCGATCCTTTTATTAGCAGGGAGTTTGGCGTTAACCCCGTTAATCGGCTTTAGTTTTATGGGGAGCCAAGAAGATAAGGTGATGTACTTAACGTATACTCCAAAAGCGGGCGAACTTCGTAAAGATACATTAGCAAACGTCAAAGCAGTTGAAGAAAAAATGCAAAAACGTGATGATATTGATATCGTTCAAGTATCAGTTACAGAAGCTGGAGACACGTCAACCGCAATGTTTGGCGGGGCAGGCGGCGGAGGTTTAATGTACCTAATCTTTGATCCGAATACGAAGAATTTCCCGAAAGTGAAAGAGGAAATTGAAAAGTATGTAGCGGGTATAAATCAATCAGGAAAATGGAAGAGTCAGAACTTCTCTTCGATGTCTGGTTCTAATGATGAGGTCAGCTATACTCTCTATAGTGAAGATTTAAATAAACTTTATCAATCTGTTGATAAAGTAGAAGCTGTTTTACAAAAGAATAACGGTTTGAAAGATGTGACTTCAAGTGCAGAAGATCCTTATGTGGAGTACACCTTCCGTGTGGCACAAGATGAATTGATTAAATATGGATTAACAACAGGTCAGCTCGTTGGAATGTTAAGTCCGCAAAAAACGGAGAATGTATTAACTACTGTAGAAAAGGACGGTAACGCATTAGATGTAATTGTTCAGCAGGAACAACAGAAGGAGCCTAAATCGATTGAGGATATGTTAGATAAACAAATCCCAACAGCTATTGGTAAAACTGTCCCTCTTTCCGAGCTTGTCAAAGTCAAAAAAGGAACAACCTTAAATACGCTTTCACGCAGTAAAGGTGAATACTACGCAACTGTTTCTGGAAAAGTGAAAGGGAAGGATATTTCAAAGGTAACATCTGAAGTAGGTAAAAAAGTGGATAAACTAGATTTACCAAAAGGGGTTACAGTTAGTGTTGCCGGTGTCCAGGCAGATATGTCTGATACATTTACCAAACTTGGTGCAGCCATGGCTGCTGCAATTGCTATCGTATATTTCATCCTTGTGGTAACCTTCCGCGAGGGTGTAGCACCATTTGCGATCCTGTTCTCGTTACCGTTTGCCGTCATCGGTTCATTTGTTGGTTTATATATCGCAGGTGAAACCATATCTGTATCCGTTATGATGGGGCTGCTGATGTTAATCGGGATCGTTGTCACGAATGCAATCGTTCTGGTAGACCGGATTATTCATATGGAACGTGACGGATTGAGTATGCGTAATGCAGTTTTAGAAGCCGGAGCAACACGCCTACGTCCAATCCTGATGACAGCCATTGCTACCGTTGGTGCGTTAATCCCATTAGCGTTGGGAGAAGGTGGCGGAGGTTTAATCTCAAAAGGTCTTGCTATTACCGTTATCGGCGGTTTAACAAGTTCGACCTTATTAACCTTAGTGGTTGTACCAATTGTATATGAGGTTCTCTCTAAATTATTTAAGAAAAATCGTAGAGAGATCGAAGAAAACTAACGAAATAAGACCTATAAGGTGAAATTTTAATAGGTTATTTATGGACCTGCTCAAATGATTTGAGCAGCTCCTTTTTGTATATTGGTAAACAAATAAAAAAATCATAGCTTTTCGTTAAATCCTATTTGATATACTAGAAATATTATACGCTTTCAATCTTGGAGAGAAGTTTATGAAATTACCCAACATGAAATTGAAATTATTTACTCAGATGGTATTGCACATATCAATTGTTATTTGCGCTACTACGATACTAGCAGCTATATTTTTTACGAAAATAATCGATGATCTTTCAACACAATATCTTGGTCATGAGGCAATGTCTGTAGCAAAATTAGCTGCACAGGATGATAGGATCATTCGTGCTTTTAAAAGCGACAACCCATCAAAGGAAATTCAACCGATTACAGAGAGGATGAGAAAGCAAACAGGTGCAAGTTATATCGTGATAGGAAACAAAAAGGGAATCCGTTATTCCCACCCTAATCGAAAATATATTGGTAAATCAATGGGTACGAGCAATCAGCCTGTTTTTAAGCAACACATCTCCGTTGTATATTTTGGTGAAGGGATCTCCGGTCCTGCAATCAAGGCTAAAACCCCTATTCTAAATGAAAAGGGAAAAATAATCGGTGTATCCTCTGTCGGCTTCTTAATGGTGGATGTAAAAAAAAGAATTCTTACCTATAGAGAAGAAATTATTGTACTGGCTCTATTGTTACTGGCAATGGGAGTAGCAGCTTCTTTTTCTATTGCAAGGAGAATAAAACGGAAAATGTTTGGTCTGGAACCCGAGGAGATTTCCTATGTTTTTAAAGAAAAGGAAGCAATTCTTGAATCGATTCGGGATGGAATCATTGCAGTAGATAAAGATTTTCGTGTATTATCCATGAACAAAAGAGCACGCGAGTTGCTTTCGGTAAATTTCCCGCTGAATGATTCGATTATTCGGAATTCTCGGCTAAGAGAGATGATTCAAGATGTTATTGAGGCCAAAGCAGGAAGATCGAATCAAAAGGTTCTTCTGGGGGGGCAGGTGTATGTAATTGATTTTTCAATCGTACCTCAAATCAACGATATTGCGGGAGTCGTCCTAACAATCCGGACGGAAGTTGAAATTGAACAATTGTTTGATGAGGTATCAAAAATTAAATCTTATTCCGAAAACATTAGGGCACTCAACCACGAATTTTTAAACAAATTAAATACGATATATGGATTGTTAAGTATTGAAGAATACGATAAAGCGAGGGAACTCATCTCCAGTGAAGTGGAGGATCGACAAGACACCATTGTTTTTCTAATGACAGCGGTTAAAGACCCCTTCCTTGTAGCTTGTTTACTTGGAAAAATTAATCGTTCTAAGGAGTTAAAGGTAGAATTGAAAATTGATCAAGAAAGTCTTCTTTCTGAGATTCCTGAATCAATGGATACGAAGCTTCTTGTTTCCATTATCGGTAATATTATTGATAATGCAATGGAAGCTGCAAAGGAAAAACATGAAGAAGGGGCAATGGTAACCGTTTCTTTTACCGATATTGGCAGGGATCTTGTTTTTGATATTCAAGATAATGGATCCGGTGTTCCAAACGAAAAACAAAATTCTATTTTTAAAGAGGGATATACAACCAAAGAAGGGAAAAATCGCGGTATTGGTCTAAGCATCGTCAAGAATTCCCTTGAGCAATTAAATGGACAAGTCTACATTACGAGTAGCTTTTTGGGCGGATCAAAATTCACACTTGTGGTTCCTAAAAGATAAAGGAGAATGTATATGGCAGGAAACTCCATTCAGGTCTTAATTATTGAAGATGATCCGGTTGCAGCAAGTATTTATAAACAATTCACCGAAAAAATAGAGGGATTTGAAGTTTCTGCTATTGCAAATTCAGGGGAGGTTGCGCTTGGCTATCTTCATACATTTAGGCCCCAGTTAATTTTGTTAGACATTTATCTGCCGGATATGAATGGTATCGACTTACTTCGGGTAATCAGAATGAAATTTCGGGGGATTGATATAATTCCCATCACCGCTGCAAATGACGCAGAAACCGTTACAGAGGCGATTCGAGGAGGAGTTTTTAGTTATTTAATTAAACCGATTGATATTAAGAAATTCACGAATGAATTGACTAGATATAAGTTAACGATGGAGAAGCTTCAGATTAAAAAAACCATGGTTCAGAAGGAAATCGATGCCTTTTTCTCCTTAGCAGACCCTGCTACTCCTAAACTAAGGGAAGAAAAACAACTTCCTAAAGGCATCGATCGATTTACATTGATGAGAGTCCGTGACAAGCTTTATTTTGAAAAAGGGAGTGTAAGTGCAGAGGAGTTAGCTGTCCTTCTTGGAATCACAGATTCCACTGCACGAAAATACTTAGAATATCTTTCATCCATTAATGAAATGGAAGTAGATATCCAGTATGGTTCGGTGGGGCGGCCAGAACGTAAATACAAATGGAAAAAGAAATGATGACCTGAGGATTGGTGAAAGCCAATCTCTTTTTTGTTTTCTTTTGTATTTACAGTAAATGTAAATTTTGAGTTTATTATTTTAATTCAACTAATTTAGATAATATTTTATTTTTTCTGCCTAAACTATACAGTTATCTTAATAGCTTCTTCAAACGACGGTTTGAAAGCGTTATCTAGTTATTTTAGGGAGATTTGAGAGCGCTCTCTTGCTCAAAGGTTCAAATTCAATATTTTACGATTTTAAAAGGGGTGCAGTTTATGACAGGTCATGATATTTCTTTGCTCATTGTTGCAGTAAGTGGTATTTTGCTGCTTGTTTTCCTTATTGTTTCAAAATTACGGTTCCACCCAATGTTAGCATTATTGGTGGTATCAATTGGTGTAGGGTTTGCATCAGGTCTTGATGCTGAAACCATTGTCACTTCCATTGAAGACGGTGCTGGTCATACTCTTGGAGGGGTCGGTCTGCAGGTCGCAATAGGTGCCATGATTGGAAAACTATTGGGAGATTCCGGTGCAACTGATCAAATCGCGTCGGTCATTTTAAAACGATCCACCAAGCGAACCTTACCATGGTTAATCGGTGCGGCAGCGTTTATTATTGGAATCCCCATGTTCTTTGAGGTGGGATTGATCATGATTTTACCACTTGTCTTCTCGGTCGCAGCCCAAGTGGAAAAGCAAGGGAATATAAAAGGTTCAGCATTCATTTATATAGGCGTACCTGCGATAGCTGCCCTAGCAACCATGCATGGTATGGTACCGCCGCATCCAGGTCCACTTGTTGCAATTGAAGGGTTTAAATCGAATTTAGGGGGTACGATGATTTATGGTCTTATCTGTGCAATTCCTTCAGCGATCCTGGCGGGGCCTGTATATGGTAAATTTATTGCTCCACGGATGACCGTTCGTCCCGACCAACTTTTATTAGAGCAATATACCGCTGCCTCCGTAGCATCAGAGAAAACATCAGTATCAATTGACCCCTCAAAATTTATGGCGGCAACTGTAGAACAACGTCCGGTTTCAACTGTAACCTCATTTGTAGTAATTTTGCTGCCAATGGTTATCATGTTAAGTCGTACATTAGCTGAAACTGTGTTTAAGAATTCGGTTTTGTTTAATAAAATCACTGAATTCATTGGAGAGCCCGTTATTGCTTTGCTTATTGGTTTAATCGTAGGGATCATTTTATTGGGATATGGACGCGGAGTCGATACAAAAAAGCTTCGAGATTCATTTGGTTCGAGCCTTAAGCCTATTGCGAGTATCTTATTAATCATCGCCGGGGGTGGTGCCTTTGCAAAGGTACTTGTTAATTCCCATGTCGGTGATGCAATCATCCATCTTTCTTCGGGAATGAAACTCTCTGCAATTGCAATCGGTTGGCTGATCGCTGCTTTATTATCTGTCACAACAGGGTCTGCTACCGTGGGGATTGTTGGAGCTACAGGATTGTTAGCACCGCTAGTTGGATCAGACCCAAGCATTAATAAGGAATTATTAGTGGTAGCCATTGGTGCAGGTTCCTTATTCTTTAACTACGCTAATCATGCAGGCTTCTGGTTAGTAAAAGAATCATTTGGAATGTCAATGGGAGAAACTTTTAAAACGATTACCATTATTCAATCAATCATAGGCCTGGTAGGATTGGTTATGGCACTGCTATTAAATTTACTGCCTCATTTCTAAGAAAAATTTAATTTCAATCTGAGAATAATTAGAAGAGTTTTTCATCATATTACCCAACTAAATTCTTCTATATAAAAAAGCCTAGGTTTTGGAAGTCAAAATCTAGGCCTTTTAAATTTAATAGCTGGTTAACACCAGCCGCCATCATCACAATCCGTATATTTGGCATCTGTGCCTTCGGTTACGGTAACGTGCTGGTATATTTTTTGCTGATCCGCCTCAAAATGATGTTCCAAATCGTATTGAAGATTTCCAGAAAGCTTTATTTTTCCAATACAGGTATTTTCTAGATATAATTCCATTTCACCATTTTTAATTTTTCCCGTTACACGTTCGGTCACATCTATTTTTTGCTGTTTTAACGTCATCTTTTGTTCACCCTCCAAATAAGATAGATCTAGTTTTCCCATTATTAAGGAAAGTTTTGTGGAATATAAAGGTAGAAATAAAAGCGAAATATTCAGGCATTTTATATTGACTTACGACCAGTTTTGAGTAACGATAGTAATACATAATATTAGCTTGGAGGATCACCTATGAACTTTGTAAGTACACGCGGAAATGTAAGTAAAATTGGTTTTATTGATACAGTCTTAATGGGGCTGGCAAATGACGGTGGGCTTTTAGTCCCAGAAAAAATCCCGCAAATTCCTGCTGAAAAACTGCAGGAAATGTCTAAGCTTACGTATCAAGAACTAGCATATGAAATCTTTTCCTATTATGTAGAGGGGGAAATACCGGATAACGAGCTAAAGGAACTAATCGAGAAAAGCTATGCAACTTTTCGCCATCCGGAGGTAACACCTGTCAAAAAAGTGAAGGATCACATGTATGTGCTGGAATTATTCCACGGTCCGACCTTTGCTTTCAAAGATATTGCACTACAATTCTTAGGAAATTTATATTCCTATATTTCCAAGAAAACAGGTGAAACCATTCATATTCTTGGTGCCACCTCAGGGGATACTGGTGCTTCAGCCATTGAGGGCGTGAGAGGAAAAGAAGGAATTAGAATTTGTATTTTACATCCACATGGAAAAGTAAGTAAGGTACAAGAATTGCAAATGACGACCGTTCATGACGAAAGTGTCTTGAATCTTGCGATAAATGGTACGTTCGATGATGGCCAAAGAATTATTAAGGAACTGTTTGCTGATGTTGAATTTAAAAATAAATATCATCTTCGTGCCATAAATTCAATTAACTTTGTCCGAATTTTAGCGCAAACTGTATATTATTTTTATGCATATTTCCAAGTGGCAAAAGAGACAAACGCAAAAAGTGTTAACTTCAGTGTCCCAACAGGGAACTTCGGAGATATCTTTGCGGGGTATCTAGCAAAGAAAATGGGCCTTCCAGTTGGAAAGCTTATTGTCGCAACAAATGAAAATAATATTTTAGAAGGATTTATTCATGAGGGAGTGTACAAGCCAGGTGAGTTCCAAAGCACTTTCAGCCCATCGATGGATATCCAAGTTGCCAGCAATTTCGAACGTTATCTGTACTACTTAGTTGGTGAAAATCCAGAAAAAGTAACGGAGTTAATGAATCAATTCAAGGCAGAAGGAAAAATTGCCGTAACTGAGGAGCTGCTCTTTCAAGTTAAAAAGGACTTTGCCGCACATGGAGTAGTGGGAGAAGAATGCTTAGAAACGATTAAGAAGTACAATGATGAAACGAACTATTTATTAGATCCACATACAGCTTGCGGGGTTGCTGCATATGAAGCATGCAATGAACAGAATGAGGTTTGTGTCACTCTTGCAACTGCTCATCCAGCTAAATTTAATGAGTCAATTGAACGTTGTGGTATTAAGCAGACTTTCCCGGAACAAATCAGTCAATTGTTTAATAAACCGCAATATCTAGAGGTTATTGAGGCGGACAATCAAATAATTGTTCGAGAGTTAGAGAAGCTATTTAGTTTTTCTACTAATTAGTAATAAATGTTAATAACCATTGATGACGGGTTCCCTGTCCAATAATCTAAATAATTTTAATCTTGCCCCTTTCAAAAAGGGGCTTTTTACATTATATACGCCTTTGTTTTCTTGGCTCAATCATGTCGCTGTCGAAAATGCTATGTAATTTGACAAAAAATTCCTAAAATTATATTGTCCTATACCAATAATAATGTTAAAATCTGAATATTATAAATTTCTAGCAATAGAAAAATAGAAGACTACTTTATCAATTTTTTTAAAAGAAAGTACATATGTAGTCAAAGAAATTGGGGAGGAAGAAGATGAAGAAAAGTTTTGCCATCATCATTTGTGGATTGCTATTATTGCTTTCCGCATGCGGAGCAGGAAGCAAGGAAACAGCTGGGGAGAAAAAAGAGAAGGTTGTGAAGATAGGCATTACACAGCTTGTCGAGCATCCATCTCTTGATGCTGCACGAGAAGGTTTTATCAAAGCACTAAAGGATGCCGGGTATGAAGAAGGAAAGAACTTGAAGCTTGATTACCAAAATGCCCAAGGGGACATGAATACCAATATGTCGATTGCTCAAAAATTGGTGGACGACAAGGATGATCTTATTTTGGCAATTGCTACTCCTAGTGCACAGGCGGTTGTAAAATCAACGAAGAATATTCCAGTTTTATTTACCGCCATTACCGATCCGGTTGGGGCTCAACTGGTTCAAAGCCTTGATAAGCCGGGTGGTAACGTAACAGGAACCTCTGATACACACCCAGAAGCAATCAAGAATACGATTGCTGCCATTAAAAAGTTTATTCCAGATGCCAAGAAGGTGGGTATCATTTATAACAATGGTGAACCTAACTCAGTTGTCAATGTGAAAAAAGCTAATGAAGCCATTAAGGCAGCAGGGCTTGAATCTGTTGAAGTGACGATTTCTACTAGTTCCGAAGTAAAGCAGGCAGCTGAATCCTTGGTGGGACGTGCAGATGTACTTTATATTCCAAAGGACAACACTGTCGTATCTGCTCTTGAATCTGTTATCAAAGTAGCGAATGCGAAAAAGATCCCAACCTTTGTAGGTGAAGGGGATTCCGTCAAACGAGGAACCTTTGCATCGTATGGTTTTGACTACCATGACCTTGGTTACACTACCGGGAAAATGGCTGTGGAAATTCTAAAGGGTAAGAAACCAAGCGAAATTCCTGTTGGTTTCCCAGAAAACCTTCAGCTGATGATTAATAAAAAAGCGGCTGAGCAGGAAGGAGTCAAATTAACAGATGATCTGTTAAAGGATGCCAAAATAGTAGGGGAATAGAAGAATAATGTCTTAAACTTTCATAAATAACGTAAAATACCACCTTGGTTCTTACAAGGTGGTATTTTACGTTGCTTGGTTAACAGTTTGAAGTACACAGTCCTGGTGAAGTAACAAGGCTTTTCCTGTGACCCAATCAATTCGAATTGGATCTATGAATTGTTTTTTAGTGGATCTACCTTATCTCCTACTAATGTATATGTCCCGGGTGCAGCATATGCAACAAAGTCAAGTGCAACTTATTTATGACTGTTTTTTTGTTCTATTTAGGTAACCAACTGCTCATATAATCCTCAACTTCTAGATCGTGGGCATGTTTTACAATATAAAGTGGCCGGAAGGTGTCAATCATGACTGCAAGTTCGCGAGTCTCTTTTTTACCGATACTTTCTTCAATTTTTCCTGGATGCGGCCCATGCGCAAGTCCGCACGGATGAAGGGTGATGGAACCTTCATCAACCCCGCGCCGGCTCATAAAATCACCATCCACATAATAGAGTACCTCATCACTATCTACATTGCTGTGTACATAGGGAGCAGGAATCGCCTCTGGATGATAGTCATACAGACGAGGAACAAATGAACAAATGACAAAATTGTATCCTTCAAAGGTCTGATGAACAGGTGGCGGCTGATGAACACGGCCAGTTATTGGTTCAAAATCATGGATACTGAATGCATAAGGATATAAATATCCATCCCATCCAACTGCATCAAGCGGATGGAAATCGTACGTATAGGAAGTAATCATTCCTTGTGCCCGGACGCGTATTTCAAATTCACCTTTTTCATTTTTTGGTTCAAATCGTTCCGGTGTCCGGATATCGCGCTCACAAAAAGGAGAATGTTCGAGAAGTTGGCCAAACTCATTCCGATAGCGCTTCGGAGTTACAATGGAAGAATTTGATTCAACAATTAGGAAGCGTGCTTCTTCTGACTCCAAAACGACACGGTAGGTAGTACCAATAGGTATTACCAGATAATCCCCAGGACCAAAACTTAACTCCCCAAAAATACTTTCAATTTTACCGGTTCCTTCGTGAACAAATAACATTTCATCGCCCTCGCCGTTACGATAAAAATATTCCATCTGGCGATTAGGGCGTGCCACACCAAGTGCGAGATCATCGTTTGCCATGAAAATCTTGCGTGCGGATAGAAAATCACCGCCAACTTCTGTTTTCCAAGTACGAAAATGACGATGTCTTAAAGGTCCTCTTTCTTCAAATTCATAACGAACATCACAAATTTTTTCCGCCTTTTTAACTTGTGTTGGCTGATTAATATGATAGATAAGTGATTGAATGCTAGAGAAGCCTTTCGTACCCATTAATTGTTCATAATAAAGACTTCCGTCTTCTTGACGAAATTGCGTATGCCGTTTATGGGGAATGCGGCCCATTTTAACATAATATGCCATAATCTAAACTCCTTTTGTTTTTGTAGTAGTATTTTAGATTTTTACTTTAGCTTGTTTGCCTAATATTTTCTCTTCAGAAAGCGCAGGTAAAATCTTGCCGGAAACTTCACCAAAACCAATTCGATACCCATCTCCTTGGCACCAGCCGCTAATCGTCAATGTATCACCGTCTTCGATCCAGGTGCGTTCACCACCGTCGTTAAGCTCTAGTGGTTGTTCACCCCGCCAGGTAAGTTCAATTAGGCTGCCCCGTTCTTCCCGATTTGGACCGCTAATTGTTCCGGATGCCTGCATGTCACCAGGGCGGATTTTACAACCTGTAATAGTATGATGGGCAACCTGTTGGGCAATGGACCAATACATATAGTTAAAGTTGGTTTTTGTAATTCTCGTTTCTTTTCCTGTATTTTCAGGTGTTAAATAAACTTCTAGATTAATATTAAATGATCTATTTTTTCCTTGCTGCAAGTAAGGAAGTGGTTCTGGATCTTGCTTGGGTCCAGTCGTGCGAAAGGGTTCGAGCGCTTCTAACGGTACAACCCAAGGTGAGATAGATGTGGCAAAATTTTTCGCAAGGAAGGGGCCAAGCGGCTGATACTCCCATGCTTGAATATCACGAGCACTCCAATCATTTACAAGAACGAGCCCAAAAACATGATCTTCAGCCTGGTCAACAGGTATGGGTTCACCAAGGGAATTGCCAGGGCCGATGAACCATCCTAATTCAAGTTCAAAATCAAGCTGTGTACACGGGCCAAATACGGGATAGGCTGAATCCTTTGTTTTTCTTTGGCCTAAAGGGCGCCGAACCGGGGTTCCGCTTGGAACAATCGAACTGGCTCGTCCATGATAGCCGATTGGCAAGTGGGTCCAATTTGGCGGTAATGCATTATCCTTGCCTCTAAAAATAGTTCCTACATTGGTCGCATGTTCTTTTGAAGCATAGAAATCGGTGTAATCACCAATCTCTGCAGGAAGCAGCATGGTTACATTTTCCATTCGATGAAATGCTTGATCACAAAGATTTTTATCATCACGTAAAACAGGCGTGTTTTCATCTAAAAGATATTGAAGTTTAGACCGAACGGAAGGCCATACTAACCGTCCAAGTGCCATAAATGGATTTAGAGAAGGAGAGGAAAAAATATTTTTTCCTTCCACACCGGTCCCATCTAATAACCCGGCTTGTTCAATTAAGGATAAATCAAGTACATACTCCCCAATTGCTGTCCCTACACGAGGACGTTCCCCGGTTACTTGGAATACGCCATATGGTAAATTTTGAATCGGGAAATGTGAATCCGGTTTTGTTTCGATAAAAGAATGTTTCATCTAACTGCCTCCTCATGAAATAATAAAAGTTCTCCTAGTTCTTCTCGTGGTTCAACGAAACTGCAGCTTCCGTAAGAAAGAGAAAAAACATTACGTGCTGTATTAATCTCTTTGGAACTAACGGCTAAATTCCGCCAGCTGAGTTCGTTTGATGTAAAGGTAAAATGATCTGGGTTATCATCAAGTAATATCTCTTCAATCGTTTCTTCTGAAATGGAGAGGCAATAGGCCATAATCGATGCAGTAAAAACATTAACGAATCCATGCATGAAGGTCGTTACTTCTTTACGGTATTGGCGAACCGGGTGGTGGAGACCAGCTGTAAATTTAAGTGAAAGTCCTAGCTTTTTACATTCATGGATGACGTACGCTGCCCTGTCCGCAGATGGAAACAAATTTGCCGTAATTCCTCCCATACGAAATTTAACCCCAATAGGTCGTGAAAAGTCTTGATTTAGCTTCATGATTTTTTCTAATGAGGATTGCAATTGTTCACTAGTTCCTGCTATTTCACCATAAATTCGATATCCCGATATTAATTTATCAAGCTTTTCGAAGATATCAGAATTCATTTGAAAGGATGGTGGGAATTCAATCGCCTCGATTATTCCTGCCGTTTGGTAGGTTTCCGAAAAAAGCTGGATAGCATCCAAATCTGTTCCTAGCGCATCAGATTTTGAAAGAATAATGGATAGTCGAAGGGGCGTCTGTTCATTAAATAAATCTCTAAAAGGTTCTAGTTCCACCAATCGTGAAGCCGGAATCACAAACGGCCCAAGCATCCAGCTATCCTCTTCTTGAAAATAAGAATGATAGTTTAAAATCGCTTCTCTAAGCGGAAGTGCGGCAGGTGGGAACAAACCTGCATAATCAATCAGTTCTGTCATGAAATGACTGACCGCATCCTCTTTCCAATTTACCTTTATCTTTGTTAACAATCCGCCATGCACCTCCTATGTAAGGAGGTCATGCCAGATATGAGACTGGCATGACCCGATTCCATTTAAATATTTCCTCGAAGTTCCTGCTCTCGTTCAATTGACTCAAATAGGGCTTTAAAGTTTCCATCACCGAAACCAAGTGCACCTTTTCGCTGAATAATTTCGATGAACATTGTTGGTCGGTCAACAAGTGGTTTTGTAAAGATTTGGAGCAAATAACCTTCATCATCACGATCCACGAGAATATTTAGTTCCTGAAGCCGTTTTACATCCTCATCAATTTCCCCAACACGGTTGGCTAGGTCTTGATAATAGGTGTCTGGAGTAAACAGTAATTCAACTCCGTTTGCTCGCAGCGCTGCAACAGTGCCAATGATATCATTGGTTAATAGAGCAAGATGCTGGACGCCTGGTCCATTATAGTAATCTAGGTATTCTTGAATCTGGGATTTCCGCTTTCCTTCCGCAGGCTCATTAATTGGGAATTTAATTCGTCCCGTTCCATTCATCATTACTTTTGACATAAGCGCTGAATATTCAGTGGAAATGTCTTCATCATCAAAATGCTTAAGAACGGAAAAACCGAATACTTTTTCATAATAATTTACCCATTCTTCCATTACCTCTACGTTCCCAACAAGGTGGTCAACACCAATTAAACCGGTAGGCTTCGCACCATAAACGTCTGCGCGGGCTTCAAAACCTGGCATAAACACACCCTTATAATCGATAGGTTCAATAAGTGTATGAATCGTATCGCCATATGTACCAAGGATTGCCTTTTTCACTTTGCCATTTTCATCTTCTTCTACCCAAGGTTCCCGTATTGCAATACCACCGCGTTCAATGGCACCTTCATAGGTTTTTTCTAAGTCTTTTACAAGGAGGGCGATATCTTTCACACCTTCTCCGTGTTTTTTAATGAACGCGGCAATGTCAGTTTGATCCGATAATGTACCTGTTAGGATTAACCGAATTGTCCCTTGCTCCAAAACATAGGAAACACGATCACGGCAGCCTGTTTCCAATCCTCGAAATGCTACAAGCTTGAAACCGAAAGCTTTTGCGTAATAATATGCAGCTTGTTTTGCATTTCCTGTATAAATTTCTACGTAATGAACATTTTTGACCGGAAAGACTTCTTCATTTTTTGTTTTAGGTTTTGCCATCATTTTTTCGACCATTTGTATCGCTCCTTTAAGTGTTTTATTAACTAGCAAACAGAATATTCTAAAATTACTGCTTGTAATGTCAAACATCATAATACATAAAAAAAACGTGAGCAAACCTAGGATTTAACGCGGTTTTTCTTTTTAGTATTAATATTTTAATGCGGTAAAGCCAACTTGCGTTGAGGCACGTTCTTGCAAGCTTTTTTAATATTCTCATAAAATATGGGCAACAAAATAAAGGGAGTGTTGTCGGTGACCATTAAAGTAAAATTTTGTCCTTGTAATTTTGAAGGTGAATTGGATGCAACAAAAGAAAGATTAAGAGAGCGTGAGGATTTAGAGGTCATTGAGGAAAGATGCCTATTGTATTGCGGACAGTGCTTAATGGAACCATTCGCGCTTGTAGATGGAAAAAGTATTGGCACAGACGAACCTGAAAAACTTTATGAAAAAATTGATCAATACATTACTGAATTGAAGCAAAAAGGGGTATTACAATAAAAAACTCTGGAATCATATTATCCCTTCAGTACGAGTAAATTTATGGTAAAATAAAAGTAAAGCCCTACGAAAATAGATTGTAGGGCATTCTTTATTTTGAAGGAGTATCCTAATGACTGCATTGATTGGGAAAAAGTTTGAAGATAGTGTGTTAATCATGGCTGATAAAAGAATTACCTTTAGAGGAACTGACAAATTTAGTGATGACGAAAAAAAAATCATTGTGTTAAATCATAATGTAATCTTTGCTTTTGCTGGTGTCAAAAATGTCATTGATTGGCCCCTGGAGGAACTTAAAACATTCGCTAGTAAAACAAATTCCCTCGAAGAAATTGAGGCCCAAGCGCAAAAATTATTTTGTGCTTCTTTGGATTTATTCAAAAAATTGAATCCAGAACAAGATTATGCAACGGTATATATATTGGCTGGTTTTATAGCAGATGATTTACCTCGTGTTACCTATTTTTCTTCTGATGATGACTTCCAAAAAGGTAATTTGCTTGATTTTTTTTATAAAGCATTCCCGAATACCGAAATGACGTTTTTACGAGAGTTTTTGATCAATGAAGTGGAAGTAAGCAAGAAAAATATAAAATACTACATTCGAAAATTTTCCTCAGCCATCCGCCAGATTAACAACTCAAAAGTAAGTAAGAATACCTATTCAATCTTCTTATCCAAGAAAGGTTTGCTTGAAATTGAAATAAATGAGCAAGGGAAATATACGATTGTTCCAATCAATCTAAGTATTAAACACCTCTGAAATACTTACTAGTTTTTTGCTTTATCACAGTAGTGAGAAACCGCATTAAAGTAACAATGCTTTGAAGTGTACGTTTGCCGTATGAAAAAAATGATTATAAGATTTAGAAGAGTCAGACATGACTTTATTTTTTTCTTGCATTAGCACTATAGCCACAGTAGAATTAGGAGGAATGATAAGTTAAAAATAACCAAACAAATATCAGTAATGTGCGCACTGTTTAGGAATATTTTTTTTTGCATACATTATCTGAAAATTGTGATTATGGGCGGGATAAAGTTGAAATCAAAAGTCAATCAGTCTCAAACTCTTCAACATCAAGTTTATGAATATTTACATGAAAAGATTGTAAACGGAATCATACCTCCAGGCCAACGAATTGTTGAAGAAAAAGTTTCTCAGGAAACCGGGGTCAGCAGAAGCCCAATTCGCGAGGCGATTCGCAGGTTAAATAGTGATGGATTAGTATCGGTGAGTCCTAGAGGCGGAGTAAGAGTGTATCGGCCAACGTTTTCAGATTTCAAATATCTATATGAATGCCGGTTAAGCCTAGAACCAACAGCTGCTTATTATGCAGCTATACGTATGAATGAGAAGAAGCGCAATCATTTGAAAAATGTCCTGGAAGAAATGAACTTGGTAGTCGAAAAAAGAGATCTTGAAAAATTAAAGAATCTAAGCACACAATTTCACTTCTTTATTGTTGAGGCAAGTGAAAACCCTTACTTAATGAAAATGATGAATCAACTCAATTCGTTAATGTCTTTCTACCGAAATGAGGTTTTGAATATTCCAATGAGGGTAGAGGATGGTGCTAAGGAACATCAGGCAGTATGGAAGGCGATTCAAATAAAAGATGGAAAAGCAGCTGAGGAGTTAATGAGGGAACATATTCAACGAGACTATCAATTTTATAGTGATATGTATTCGGAAGCCCAAAGTAAAAATATCAGCAGCTTCAGTAAATCAGTTAATAATTTTTGATTGGAGTGGTTTTACTGTGATTTTTCCTGAAAAAATTAAAATTCGTGATGTTACTTTAAGAGATGGTTTGCAAAATGAACCAGTGTTTGTTGAAACCGAACAAAAGATTCATAAAGTTAAAGATTTAATTGATGCAGGATTTGATCGGATTGAGGTGACATCCTTTGTCCATCCAAAATGGGTTCCCGCCATGCAAGATGCGGATCTATTAGGACAAAACCTGCCCGTGGTTCCCGGAGTTGAATATGAAGCGCTTGTTCCTAATCAACGCGGGTTGGACAGATTTTTAAAATCCAAGATTGATAATGCTGTTTTTTTTCTTTCTGCCAGCAATGACCATAATCAGGCGAATCTCAACAAAATTGCGAATGAATCTTTGGCTGAAATAAAAGGTTTAGTTGAACAAACCAAAGTGGAAGGAAGAAGGGTTATTGGCGCGATTTCAACCGCCTTTGTTTGTCCGTTTGCCGGGATTGTTCCATATGCGGAGGTGGAAAGAATCGCAGATGAACTTGTCCGCTTTGGAGTAGATGAATTAGGCCTAGGAGATACAATCGGTAAAGCAACACCGAGACAGGTATATGAGTACTGCAGCCGTTTAGCTGAGAAATATCCCGATATCCCAATTGGACTTCACTTGCATGATACATATGGATTCGGCTTAGCGAATGTAATGGCTGGAATACAGGCGGGTGTTCATTTAGTGGATGTGGCCCAGGCGGGACTTGGAGGATGTCCGTATGCTCCAGGGGCACCAGGGAATGTTCAGGCAAGCCGAGTCGTAGAATTTTTAGAAATGCAGAATATTAAGACGGGATTGAATCTAGACTCTTTAAAGCAATTAGATTATTCATTTTCCCAATTATTAAGAGATGCCAAGGCTTTAACAAAGACTTTCTAAGAATGGTAAAATTTGCATACATTATCTGATTATTCAGTTTATATATTGGGCAATGAAATATTAGTAAAGGTGTGGATCTCATGAGAAAACCGTTAGATGGCATTAAAGTTTTAGAGTTAGGAAATTTTGTGGCCGCTCCATTTGCTGGGAAGATTTTTGGCGAATTTGGTGCGGAAGTGATAAAAGTAGAAGATCCGAGAAGTGGGGATTCCATCAGGAATTGGCGTGTGATGCATAAAGGAACCTCATTATGGTGGTATGTGCACGCAAGAAATAAAAAATCCATTACCCTTAATCTTCGTGAAGCAGAAGGGCAGGAAATGGTCCGGGAATTAGTAAAAGATGCCGATGTGGTCATTGAGAATTTCCGTCCTGGAACCTTGGAAAAATGGGGAATTGGGTATGAAGATTTAAAGAAAATAAATCCAAGCATCATTATGACCCGGATCTCTGGTTATGGCCAAACCGGTCCTTATCGTGACAAAGTAGGTTTTGGCAGTGTAGCTGAATCAATGGGAGGGCTTAGATATTTAACCGGTTTTCCTGATCGACCGCCAGTTCGTGTCGGGTTAGCTATCGGGGATTCGATTGCGGGCCTGTATGCTGTAAATGGAACGTTATTGGCACTGAGAGCAAGAGATTTGGATCCAATGAGAAGGGGCCAATATGTTGATGTCGCTCTTACAGAGTCCGTCTTCTCTTTGCTTGAAGGGGTTCTGCCGGAATATGATTTGAAAGGGATTGTCAGAGAGAGAACTGGGGCTACTTTGGAAGGGATTGCTCCATCTAATACCTACATTTGTGCAGATGGAAAGTATATTGTGATTGCCGCGAATAGTGATGGCATTTTCAAACGATTTATGTATGCCATCGGCCGGGAGGACTTGGCTGAGGATCCGACTCTCTCCAATAATCAGGGTAGAGCGAAACAAGCGGAACAATTGGATCAGATGATTGAGGATTGGACCAAACTTTATCTACAAAAAGAAGTACAAAGAATCCTGGATGATGCGGGTGTTCCAGTAGGACCTATTTATAGTATTGAAGATATTGTAAAGGATGAACAGTTTCAGGCGCGGGATATGCTTCAAACGGTTACCCTGCCAAGCGGTGAAGAGGTTCTGGTTCCTGGTATTGTTCCAAAATTATCGGAAACGCCTGGAAGCATTGAATGGATTGGTCCTGAACTCGGACAACATAACGAAGAAATCATTGGTAATAAACTTTGTAAGCAAAAATAGTCTGGTTTTTTAAGGATTGCCGTTAGATCCTTGAATGAAAAAGGGGAAAAATGTATTTGTTTTAAACGATCAGTAATCATTCCAGACACCAATGATACCGCATACGATAACGAACATTGGGGAGGAAGAAGTATATGTTGTCTATTTTAGGGTTTTTGATGATTTTTACCTTTTTATTTTTGATTTTGACAAAACGTGTATCTCCATTTTTAGGGTTGACCATTATACCGATTATTTATGGTGTAATTGGAGGATTTGGATTAGATTTAGGTAAATTGATGATGGATGGAATTCTGAAGGTATCACCTACTGCTATTCTATTATTATTTGCCATCATATATTTTGGAATCATGTTAGACACTGGATTGTTTGATCCATTAACTTCAAAAATCATACAGTTAGCAAAAGGAGATCCATTAAAAATCATTGTAGGCACGGCTGTCTTAGCGGGAATCATTGGATTTGATGGTGATGGATCTACAACGATGATGATTGTTGTAACCGCTTTTCTTCCATTATATAAGAAACTTGGAATTAGCCCAATCATATTGGCTTCTGTTACCATCATGCAAATTGGGATCACTACACTCGTTCCATGGGGAGGCCCTGCCGGCAGGGTAGCAAGTGTTCTGCATCTCGAACCAAACCAATTATATCTTCGAATGTTACCGGGAATGATTGTAAGTTTACTATTTGTTGTCTTAGTTGCTTATTTTATCGGGTTGAAGGAACGTGCAAGAATTAAAAAGACAAACAATGGATCCATTCCTATTGCGGAAGCCGGAATTGTCGATGCTGCAATTGAAAATGCTGTAATAGAAAATATCACACCTGAACTTTTAAATATTAAACGTCCAAAATTAATATGGTTCAACCTGATTCTTTCCAGCTTAGTGATGGTTGCGATTGTTCTAGAATGGCTACCGCCAGGAATCTTGTTTATCATTGGTACAGCCCTTGCATTACTTGTTAATTATCCGTCTCTAAATGATCAGCGCGAACGGATGGCAGCACATGCTCCTAATGCATTAGCCGTGGTAGCCGTAGTCCTAGCCGCAGGAATTTTTTCAGGAATCTTTAAAGGAACCCCAATTTCTGAGTCCATGGCCCATACGTTGGTCTCCATCATTCCAGATGGTTTAGGACAATATATGGCATTAATTACTGCTATAATAAGTGCTCCAGCTCTTTTCCTAATTGGTCCGGACGGTTTTTACTTTGGCATTCTGCCAATCCTGTCTGAAACCGCTTCAAATTATGGAATCGATGCTATAAAAATTGGAACCGCTTCATTATTCGGGACCCCATTTGGTATTATGGGCCCGCTCGTAGCGTCTGTTTATCTACTCATTAACATAACAGGGATCAGTTTAGGCGATCTCCACAAGCACGCGGCAAAATGGTCAGTCGGAATTTTTCTTATCTTTATTATTGTGGGAGTGTTCACTGGAATCATATCGTTATGGTGATGTATCGCGCGTAAGGACAGGGGGATGAAACATGCTTTATAAATATAAGGGGAAATACCCGGATGTCCATTCAAGTTCATATATCGCACCCGGGGCACAATTGATCGGAAACATTGAACTAAGTGAAGATACATCTGTATGGTTCAATGCTGTTTTAAGAGGGGACAATGAAAAAATTGCGATAGGCAAAGGCTCTAATGTTCAGGATGGCGCCATTGTCCATGTAGACCCGGGTTATCCAGTTCATGTTGGGGAGAACGTGACCATTGGGCATAATGTGGTTTTACATGGATGTACGGTAAAGGATCGGGCATTAATTGGGATGGGTGCAACCATTTTAAATGGCGCTATTATAGGTGAAGGGGCCCTGGTGGCTGCTGGTGCACTTATACCTGAAGGGAAAGTGGTTGAACCAGGTGTTTTGGTGGCCGGAGTACCCGCAAAGGTAATCCGGACCCTTACCCCAGAGCAAATTGAGCAATCAAAGAAAGGAGCCCTTCATTATGTCCGGAACGGGGAAAATTTCCGGGAAGAAGACTTTGTAGAAATGGATAAGGCTTTAAATAAGAATTCACTTTAAAAAGAAAACCCTGCTTTTTCGGGCTTTAATAACCAACGCGGGAAGGGGAAATATCTTTTGGGTATTCCTCCTTCCTCTAATGTAAAGAATGAGTTTCCTAGTATCTACTATTACATATTCCGATGTTCAGTGGAGGAACAGTGATGTATATTAAAAAATTACCCCAAGAACCCATTGTTCAGCTATTTAATGCGATCCTTTCTTTACAAACAAAGGAAGAGTGCGCGGCATTTTTTGATGATTTATGTACGATGAATGAAATCAAGGCTTTTGTACAACGGCTTGAAGTTGCGAGATTACTGAAAGAAGGCCATACCTATATAGATATACAAATAGAAACGAATGCTTCATCATCGACGATTACAAGAGTTAAGAAGCTTTTAGATTATGGGAGTAATGGTTATCAAACTGTTTTAGAACGCATTGATACTCATGTTAGGTCATAAAAAAGCCTTCATAATAAGGCTTTAAGACCGTTTGAGACCTGCGTGCCAGGTCTGGTGGTTCGATTTCCACGCAGGCCCGCCAAAAGATGTATGATTTATGGAAGTTGCTAGAATTATTGGCAGCTTTTTTGTTTTGAATCATATGGGGATTTCTCTTTAATTTAAAACCAAGAGGAGATTGTAAGATGGATGCAAATACAGCCGTGGAAACACAAGAGCCTAGTAAATTGTGGAATGCGAATTTTATCATTTTATTGGGGATTAATGTGCTAAGTTATATGGCTTTTAATCTTGTAAGTCCTCTTTTGGCAGAATATGCAATGAATTTAGGAGCATCAGTTAGTATGGCGGGGGTAATAGTTGGATTATTTGCGATCACAGCCCTTTTTATTGGTCCGTTTGGCGGAATACTAACAGACAAAACCAACAAAAAATATGTTATGATCATCGCTACTTTCATTAATGGCGTTGCAACATTGGGTTACAGCTTTGCACCAAATATGGGGGTCATGATTTTTTTTCGCATGTTACACGGAGCCAGTTTCAGTATTACCAGTGCTTCCAATCTTGCATGGATTGCCGATTTTATTCCTGTAAAAAAGATGGGTGAGGGCATGGGGTATTTTGGCATTGGTCAAATTATAGCAACAGCCTTTGGTCCAGCAATAGGGATAATGGTATCAAGTCGATTTGGAATTTCTAAAACCTTCATGTTTGCAGCAATATTACTAATAATCGCGGCAATCTGCATGAATTTTGTTTCGAATAAAAATCAGATATCCTCAGAACATTTGACAGTTAAAAAGAACAGAATTCGTTTAAAAGATCTAATTGCCTTCGAAATATTACCTCTTTCTTTAATCGGAGGCTTGTTTTCGATGGGAAATGGACTTGTAAGTTCATTTTTGGTTTTACTTGGGGAACAGCGTAAGATCAGCGGGGTTGGAATCTATTTTACTGTGAATGCATTACTACTTCTTTTTACAAGACCGATATCCGGAAAGCTATATGATAAAAAGGGATCTTCTATCATTTTGTATCCTGCGTTATTATTCAGCTGTATGGAATCACTGTTATTAGGTCATGCAAATGCACTCTGGATGATCATTTTGGCTGCAGTTGTTAAAGCATTTGGGCAAGGTATCGCGCAGCCTGCATTACAAGCAGAGTCTCTTCGCAAATTGGGTAGTAATAGAAAAGGGCTGGCTTCAAGTACATTTTATATCGGGGCAAATATGGGGCAGGGATTTGGACCATTACTTGGAGGAAGTATTTCTTCTGCATTCGGATATAATGGGATGTTTAACTTTAGCGCAATGTTAATGTTATGTGGAATATTGGGTTACGCCATCTATAATAAAAGAACTGATTTACAGTTTACTAGATGCAAATAATTTCTATGCAGGCGTTATTGAATCAGGCAACAATTCTATCTTTACAATGATTTCTGACTTCTTATTAAATCCAATTGCGGGCACACTAATTGTAGCTAATACATATGTGCAGGTGGTTCACCGGTTTTTTTCGCACCAGTTACTGAATAGATTAGTCGCAAGTTATCCGTTGATAGGGTATCGATTCTGGGAGGTATTTAAATGAGAAAACAATTAATCGAAATGTTAGAGGCTCGTAAGGATGAAATGATTCAAATTCGTCGATATTTACATGAAAACCCTGAGTTGTCTTTTAAAGAAGAAAAAACGGCTCAATATATTGCTGATTATTACAATGGGAAAGATGTTGAGGTACAAAGAAATGTGGGAAATGGATATGGGATCATCGTGACGATTAGAGGTGGAAAGCCTGGAAAAACAATTGCGCTTCGTGCCGATTTTGATGCCCTTCCCATTTTGGAAGAAACAAAGCTTCCCTTTAAATCAAAGAATGAAGGGGTTATGCATGCCTGTGGTCATGATGGGCATACGGCCTATTTGATGATTCTAGCGGATTGCCTGATTCAATTAAAAGATCAAATACCTGGTATAATTAAAGTCATCCATCAGCATGCAGAGGAAGTACCTCCTGGTGGAGCAAAAAGTATCGTAGACTCTGGGCTGCTTGATGATGTAGACAATATTTTTGGGATTCATTTACTTCCCATAGCCCCAGCGGGTCATGTCGGCTATCATAGTGGTTTTTCATTTGCAGGAAGATCTTATTTTAAACTTGGGATTCAAGGGGTCGGTGGACATGGCTCTTCCCCGCATCGGGCGAACGATGCGATTGTCGCCGGGGCATATTTTGTTACAGCCGTACAAACAATTATAAGCCGTCGGTTAAATCCGTTTGACGCTGGTGTAATCACGATTGGTTCCTTTGATGGAAAGGGCACTTTCAATGTCATTAAAGACCATGTGGAACTTGAGGGTGATATCCGCTACATGACGATGGAAACAAAGGGGATTATTGAAAAAGAGGTTCGCCGTATTGTTAGTGGAATTGAAGCGGAATTTGGTGTCCAATGTGAGTTAACCTACACTTCCGATTATCCGCCGCTTTATAATGATCCTGAGGTAACAGCAGCGGTAAAAGAAAGCCTGGAAAGTGCAAATGACCCGGATATAAAGGAAGTAGAAGAATTTCCAATGATGTCACCATCTGATGACTTTGCTTATTATTTAGAAAAAATCCCTGGATGTTATTTTTATATTGGCTGTACCCCAAAAGGAGTGGAAAAACCTTTTTTCAATCATCATCCAAAATTTGATATTGATGAGGATTCATTAATTATAGCTGCAAAATCAGTAGGTTATGTTGTTTGTGGATACTATGGGTTAGAGTAACATGACATATTTAATGTCGTGTAGCCTGTTTTTAAAAAGTTACTAAGAAATTATTTGAGAAAAATCCTATAATAATATAAAATCCAATTATATACAATATAATTGGAGACTCTAAAAATGGAATATTTATCGCTAAAAGACCATGTGTATAACTATATCGTTGAGCAAATTAACAGTGGAAAATTGCTTCCCGGTAAAAAGGTAAATGAAAATCATATTTGCGAAATGCTGAAAGTCAGCAGGACACCGGTAAGAGAGGCCCTTATACAGCTTTCATCAGAGGGGTTGCTTGACAATGTTCCTAGAAAAGGGTTCGTCATAAAAAGCCTTACAAAACAAGAGGCGGAAGAAACATATTTCATCATCGGTGCGTTGGATGGTCTGGCTGCTTCACTGGCGGCACCGCTTTTAACGGAGAAGGACATAAAAGAGATGGAATTTTATATCCAAAGTATTGATCTTGCCATTAATACAGAGAATTACCGGATGTATGATAAGATGCAGCAAGCTTTTCATGGTGTCTATTTAAAGATTTGCCCCAACAAGAGCCTAGTAGAACTTCTGCTGCAATTAGAAAAGAAATTTTTAATAAATTTAGGTGAAATCGGCCCAAAGGATCGGCTCAAGGAAATACTATCGCAAATAAATGATGAGCATAGGACGATGATGGAACTTTTTAAAAGCAAGGATTCTGCTGGATTAGCTGGGTTTATGAAAGACGTCCATTGGAATATTCATAAGGTGGATAACTTACCATTATAGAGTATTAAACAATAGTTAAAAGAACGATTTTGTTCAACAGAGACAAAATCGTTTTTTTATTGACTGTTAAATATAAAGTATATAATATAATATATACATACAATAAAATATTCAATGAAAAAGACTGAATATTTGTGATTATATTTTAGCCTTTTTTAGTAATCCTTAGTTTGTACTTGAATAATGTAAAGTCTTATTTAAGGAACGACCATGGGTTGCTAGACTTTTGCAAAAGTGAAAGCGTTTTAAGATAAATTGCAAAAGATCATCATAAATCTAAGGGGAGAATGGAATATGGAAAAGAAAAATCTAGACTTGGCAATTCAACTTCGTCATGAACTTCATGCTCATCCGGAATTATCAAACCATGAAGTATGGACAAAGCAGCATTTAATTGATTTCCTCAAAGAAAACACGAAGCTTGAAATTGTAGATAGAGGCCGTTGGTTTTATGCCATCTATCATTCTAACGTAGGTAAAAGAAATGTAGCATTCCGCGCGGATTTTGATGCACTTCCAATCGAGGAAACAATTGAGCTTCCATATGGTTCTAAGTTTCCAGGGGTTTCACATAAGTGTGGTCATGACGGTCACTCTGCAACTTTGGCGGGTTTTGCCCTTGAAATTGATCAATTAGGTTCCGACAATAATATCTATTTCCTATTTCAGCATGCAGAAGAAATAGGTGACGGTGCTGCCGAGTGTGCTGTTTTCATAAAGGAAAAGAACATTGATGAAATTTTTGCTTGGCATAATATGAGTGGCTTTAAACATAACACCGTTTTCGTTATTGATGGGACTGCACACTGTGCATCTAAAGGTATGACGATCCAAATGGAGGGTGTTCCATCTCATGCCAGTGAACCGGAAAAGGGAATCAATCCAGCATTCGCGATTGCAAAGGTAATCGATGCCATTCCTGGTTTTATTGACCCTGAAAATAATAATGGAATTGTTCTCTGCACGGTTGTTCAAGTAGATATTGGTGCAAAAGCATTTGGTGTCAATGCCAGTAAAGGAGTACTTAGAATGACTATTCGTGCACTTTACGAGGAAGAGTTGGATAAACTTCAAAAGAATCTTGAAGATGTTGCGAAGGCGGAAGCCGAAAAGTATGGACTAAACGTACGTTTTGAATTCCAAGATGAATTCCCGGAAACCTCAAATGATAAGGAAAGTTCTGATAAAGTTCGTCAGGTCTGCAAAAACAAAGGTATTCCAATGGAAGAGCTGACTGAAGCGTTCCGTGGTTCTGAAGATTTTGGCCATTATACAAAATTGACAAAAGGTTCTTACTGTTATATTGGAAACGGAGAGGATTATCCTAACCTGCACAGCTATGAATATAACTTCCGGGATGATCTTATCGAAACCGGTGTAGAAGTATTTAAAGGATTAGCAGATCTGTAAAATCCTTATTTAATAGAAACTATGTTTTTACTGTTTCATTGTTTGTATGATTTCCAAGCTTATATTATCGAAATAGGAGTGGAATTGTTCAGAGGGCTTTCCGAACTATAAAGGACAGTCAGTATTAAATGATCATTTCAAAACATACAATCTTCTTAATTAAGGATTAGATCTTTAGATATTGAGGAGATGGAGAGATGAACTTCGAGATGCAAAAAGCGATAATGTTGGCGGAAAATATCAATGAATTTATAAAGTTCGTTCAAAAAAATTATGAAAATAAATATCGAAGCCGTGTGGAAAAGGATAAAATCTATCAAATAAAATTGCTGATTGAGGATTTTAAGTTTCAAATCATTGCAGATGAGCTAATCAGAATCAATCAGTTTTCTTGGGATGAAAAGTATACGCTCTATCTGGTTGATGGCTTTAATAAAGGAATCAGCGTTATTGATGAATACGTTAAAAATAATTATCATGAGTTATTTATTTTTACTGCGAGACTTTATACATTAAAGAATCTCAGTCTGCCATTTAGTAATATAAAGGAGATGAGCTAAATGCTCATCTCCTTTATTATTGACTTTTTACGATTTGTTCTTTATTTTAAGGTATAATAAAATTTGTAATTAGATTAATTACATGTATAACAAAGATAAGGTAGGTGACTGGGATTGTCTATTAGTAGTCGATTTGCAGTTGGAATTCATATATTAACGCTTATTGAAATTAATAAAGAGGGAATCAGTTCATCAGAATTTCTAGCTGGAAGTGTGAATACAAACCCTGTCGTGATAAGAAAAATTATGGGGATGCTTAAAAAAGCCGGGTTAATTGAGGTACATCCCGGTATTGCGGGAGCGAAACTAGCCAAGGATTTATCTGATATTACTTTACTTGATGTATATAAGGCAGTGAATGTTGTACAAGAGAATGAATTGTTTAGTGTCCACGAAGAACCCAATCCCGCTTGCCCGGTGGGAAGGAATATCCAAGATGCAATTGGCCCGTTATTAACCTCTGCTCAAGTAGCTATGGAGAAAACTTTGGAAAATGTGACACTTGAAGATGTTGTGAAGGATATTGTTAATAAAGAAAAATTAGAGGACTAAGCAGATAATTTATGAATCTGCTTTTTTTATTTACACGATGAAAAAATCGCTTAATCTATCCTCCATTAATAATCATTTTATTGTCAAATAAAATATTAAGTCATAAAATTAGCCCATTTTCAAAAGATAATTGTTAGGATGCTACGACATGAGGTGTTTTGAATGGGCAAAATTTGGCACATTTATCGATTGGATTGGAAAAATATATTCAGCGTTCCTTCCATTGCTTTGTTGGTGGTTGGACTCATGATCCTGCCATCTATGTATGCATGGTTTAATATCAAGTCGATGTGGGATCCGTACGGGAATACATCGGGAATACAAGTTGCCGTCGCCAATGAGGACGAGGGAGCTAGAATTCGTGGAAAGAATATTAATGTTGGAAATGAAACAGTAAATAATTTAAAAAAGAATCATAAACTGGGCTGGTTGTTTGTAAGCACTAAGGAAGCTAAAAGGGGAGTGGAGGAGGGAGAATACTACGCCTATCTTATCATTCCAAAGGAATTTTCTAATAAAATTACAAGCATCATAACAGCGAATCCTGAAAAACCTGAAATTATTTTTGGAGTAAATGAAAAAATCAATGCCGTTGCACCGAAAATTGCTAGCTCGGGTGCATCAAGTGTGACAGCTCAAATTAGCCAGGCCTTTATTAAAACGGTTGGAGATGCGATTTTTTCAGGATTTTATAAGGCTGGAGTCGAACTTGAAAAAGATCTGCCATCAATTCTAGATGTGGAAAAACAAATTTTTGCGCTGGAAAAGGCACTTCCGGTCATCGATCAGATGGGGAAAAAAGCAATTGAACTCGAGGGTAAACTTCCTGAGATTCACAGGAAAGGTCAACAAATTATTGAATTGGAACAAAGAATACCAGAGCTAGACCGGGCAGGTGCAAGTATTTTAAAAGTTGAAGATCATTTACCGCTGGTAAAAGATGCAGGCGACAAGGTGCTCGCCCTCCAAGGAAAGCTTTCGGATATACAAAGTACATCTTCAATTGTAGCAGATGTAGTAGCAAACCTTACTGAAATCGAAACAAAAATAAAAGATGCAACCAATCAAGCGAAGGCTGCAAACGAGGCAGATACCAAGGGAAATCAGGAACAATTGAACCAGGTTTATGATGAACTAGTAAAAATCCAACATAACGTCCAAGCTACCAGAGTTGATTTACAACAAAAAGTAGATAAAGTAGTAGGGGAGATTAACACAGCTTCTGCATTTGTTAAAAATGAGTTACCGACGATTGAACAAAAAATCGATAAAGCTGCCGATTTTGTCCGAAATGATTTGCCAGGACTAGAGGAGGATATTCGAAAAGCAGCGGATCTTGTCAGGACCAAGCTTCCGGAAGTTGAAAGGGTGATTCACAAAGCAGCGGATTTGGCCAGAAATGATTTACCTGGATTTGAAGAAAAAGTTAGAACAGCTTCAGATAGAATTAGACAGTTTAAAAATAGTGTCAATATTTACGATTTGATTCAATTTTTAAAGCATGACCCGTCGAAGGAGAGCAATTTTTTATCCAATCCAGTTCTGTTAAAAACAAAGCGGGTTTTTCCTATCCCCAATTACGGTTCTGCGATGTCACCATTTTATACAATGCTTGCTTTGTGGGTAGGAGCTACGCTCCTTGTGGCTTCATTAAGAGTAGACGTAGAAAATCCGAATTATCGCTATAAGGACTATCAGCTTTATCTTGGCAGACTATTAACTTTTCTAACAATCGGTATATTTCAAGCAGCAATTGTTTCTTTAGGAGATTTGTTTATCATTCATACCTATGTGGTGGATAAAGGATGGTTTGTGTTGTTCAGCATCTTCATGAGCATGGTGTTTATCGTTATTACCTACACATTATGTTCAGTGTTTGGCAATATCGGGAAAGGATTAGCCATTATTCTTTTAGTCCTGCAAATTTCCAGTTCTGGCGCAACATTTCCAGTAAGTGTGACATCAACCTTTTTCCAAAAGCTAAATCCTTTCATGCCTTTCACTTATGGTGTTAGCATGCTGCGGGAAACAGTCGGTGGAATGATAAATAAGATTGTTGTCAAAGACTTTTTTGCCCTACTTGTTTTTGTAGGTATTAGTTTTCTGATTGCGTTTGTCTTAAAGAAACCATTAGGAACTCGAATCCAGAAAACAGCAGAAAAAGCGAAAGCTACTAAACTGGTTCCTTAATTGTACTGTTTGAATTACATGTAGTTTTATGAGAAGCCAGAGGCAAGCCTAATTAAAATTTGAATGTAACTGAGCCTGCCTCTAGATTCATTTCACACCAATAGTGTGCTTGGTTGTTTTTTAATATATCGATATAAATTTACAGCCAAATGAAGGTTAAGTACCTGTTTACTGTCCGTTAAATCCATCGATAGAATTTCTTCAATCCTTTTTAAACGATAGCTTAGAGTATTGATGTGGACATGCAAGGTATCTGCAGTCCTTTTCACATTTTGGTTTCCCTCCAGATAGATATAAAGAGTTTTGAGAAGGTCTCCTTTTCGTGAGTTTTCATAGTCAATGAGGGGACCAAGCACCTCATGGATAAATTCCATCACTTCTTCTTTGGGATTTTGCAGTATAAACCTTTGAATCCCAAGATCTGAATAACTAAGAATTGAATTTTCCCAGTGAAAATGGCGAATAAAGTTCAAACAATTCTCAGCTTCTTTGAGAGATTTGTGGACATTCTGCAGCCCTTGTTTGACTCGTCCTATTCCAAAAGCAACCTCAACCTCCCAATTTCTTGACATTATTTCCTGTTGAATCCACTTTACCTTTTCCTTTACCCGCGAAACAATGAAAGAATTGGCAGTATTAGAATGATCGGAAAGAAGCACTACGATTTGATGGTGATACGTTACTGTCATACCCTTTGTATAAGGTCCCAAAAAAGCCTGGTTCGTAAGTTGAATCATTTTTCTAATTATGCCTTCTTTAGGCTGATTCTTCTGGTTAGAATCCATTGAAAATTCAATAATAGTTGCAATATAGTTATCTCCAGGGTTTAGGTCAAGGTTTTTTGCTCTTTGTAAAAGCGCCTCGTCCATTTGCTCAGTAAAGAGCATTGTCACAAATTCGTCTTTTAAACGCTGTTGGGTCTCGAATACGGTCAGCTCTTTAAATACTTGTAAGGAAAGAACCGTGCAGGCATGTTCAAGAGCGGCCAAATCCATTTCGTCCAATTTCTTCGTTGAAAGAATCATTAATAAACCAAGGAAATTTGGTTTCGAGCCAAGTGGTAAGCTGACCAACTGATATGGGGCACCGACCACTTCCACTTCCTTAACGGAAAGGGAATTTTCAGTTGATTTCATCCATATAGCAGCTTGATCCTTAACAAACATTAGAATCTCGGTGGAAAGAACGGGATCATAGGAGGAGGTTATTTGGTCTCCTAACTCATCAAAAAGAAACGTATTTTGTCCAATCCATCGGTGTATGTATTGTAATATAGAATGAATGTCCTCTCCTTGAAGAACAAGATTCGCTAGGGTTCTATGTGTTTCAATGGAATACGAAAGGTTTTTGACAGTCTGCTCTTTTTCCTTGTAGAGACTGGATCTTTCTAATGCAACGGCCGCTTGATGGCAGATTGCTTCTAATAGATGAAGGTCTTCAGGCTTAAAGTTTAAAGACTGTTGGAAAGAATCTAAAGTAAACACCCCAATACATTCACCTTTCAAAAAAATCGGGGCAGAAATAACCGTTGAAAAATGGAAACTTTCAGGTATCGATCTGTTTAATAACCCTGAATTTTTAAAAGATAAAGTTGCTAAAGCTGTTTTAATTTCATTTTCGTTTTTATAAATAACCGATTTTCTATTTTCAAATGTTATCCCAGTCATGGATTCTCCAGGTTTAAGACGGATTTGTCGGAAAATTTTGGGGTAAAAAACACCTTGTGCGGATTGAGCAATTAAGCAATCTTGTTTTTTATTATATAACCATAATGAGCCGCCTTCTGCAGCTTCAACCACTGAAATGGTTTCACGCATAATTAATTCAATAATGGTTTCAATATCGAATGAGGTATTGAGGACATTCGAAATATGTATTAAGGACTGAAGCTGGCGATGCGTTAATGTATCTTCCATTTTGGTCCTCCTGAAAAGATTAGTGTGTTTATTACTAATTTCAAAAATTGCTAATTACGTAGTAACCAATGCTTATTCTAACAATCTGCTAAAAAAATATCTCTATAGTAAAATTATAGAAGTAAATTGAAAGCGTTTCAATTCTTGTTTTTGTATAAAACCCACAAATTTTATCGAATCATTTTCATGAATATTGACATAGTATTCTGAATTTTTTGCGTTATAATTATTAGAAGATTAAGAATTACGTTAATGGTATTCATCAAGAAACCTTTATCAAAAGGTTGCATCAAGATTTGATTACTCTATTCAAAAAAATGAGAGGCTGGATGCGAAGATGAATTTTGACTTAACAGAAGAACAGGCGATGATACGAAAACTAATCCGTGATTTTGCAGAAGCGGAAGTAGCGCCGGGTGCAGATGAAAGAGACCGGACAGGAGAATTTCCAAAGGAAATTTTCAACAAGTTAGCCAAGTTAGGAATCATGGGGCTGCCTTTTCCTGAACAATATGGGGGCGGTGGTGCAGATACCATTAGTTTTGCCATAGCAGTAGAAGAATTAAGCCGTGTATGCGCGTCAACGGGAATTACATATTCTGCCCATATTTCCTTAGGAGGGGCACCAATCCATTTATTTGGAACACATGAACAAAAGGAAAAGTACTTAACACCACTTTGTACGGGAGAATATTTGGGTGCTTTTGGACTGACAGAGCCGAATGCAGGGTCTGATGCCGGGGGAACGCAAACAACGGCAACGTTAGAGGGAGATCAGTGGACAATTAACGGTTCCAAATGCTTTATTACGAATGCAAGCTTTGCTAAAAATCTTGCGATAACAGCCGTAACCGACCGCTCAAAAGGTACAAATGGAATTAGCGCTTTTATTGTATCGACAGAAGCTCCAGGCTTTAGGGTCATTAACAATTATGAAAAGATGGGCCTACACGCGTCAAATACAACAGAACTAATCCTTGAAAATGTAAGCGTATCCAAAGAGAATCTTTTAGGTGTGGAAGGCAATGGTTTCAAGCAGTTTTTAGCTACACTTGATGGCGGAAGGATTGGCATTGGTGCAATGGCTGTTGGGATTGCCCAAGGCGCCTATGACAAAGCCCTTCAATACGCAAAAGAAAGAAAGCAATTTGGTCAAAGCATCTCGAAGTTTCAAGCAATTCAATTCAAACTAGCTGACATGGCAATGAATATTGAATTAGCTCGAAATATGGTTTATAAAGCTGCTTGGCTAAAGGATCAAGGCAAGAAATTTAAAAAGGAAGCTGCTATGGCGAAATTATTTGCTTCAGAAATCTGCATGCGGGTTTGTGATCAAGCGGTCCAAATCCATGGTGGATATGGGTATATGAAGGAATATCAGGTGGAACGTTTTTTCCGGGACGCAAAGCTTCTAGAAATTGGGGAAGGAACCTCCGAAGTACAAAGAATGGTTATTGCACGTGAAATTGGCTGCTAAAGGATTTATATAGCAAGCTGTGTTGAAGGCCCCTGTTGATAGGGGCGGAAATCACCAGGATAATAAAAATAGATAAGGGAGCAATTTTACATGGATGTCAGTGGAATTTTACAAGTAGTTTCAAATAGTAAACTCGTTTATCCAGATGTAGAAAAAGTGCGTTCAACCTCTATTGGAAGCAGCGAAGCTTTTCAAGAACTTCTTAAGCAATCCCAAGAAGAACCTGCTGCTTTTTGGGATCGTGCAGCCCGTGACCTTGTTTGGTATGAACCATGGAATGAAACCATTAGTGGAAAACTTCCTGATTTTCGCTTTTTTGTCGGCGGTATTAGTAACCCGAGTGTAAATTTACTGGATCGACATATAGAAAATGGGGCAGGAAACCGGACCGCTCTCATTTGGGAAGGCGAAAACGGGGACACCAGATTTTACACGTATAGTATGCTTCTTGCTGAAGTAAATCGATTTGCCAATGTTCTTAAGTCATTTGGTGTAAAAAAAGGTGATTGCGTAGCTATATATCTTCCAAATCTGGCTGAAGCCTTTATTGCCGTTTTAGCTTGTTTTCGTCTTGGTGCGATTTACAATACGATTTTCTCAGGTTATTCCGAAAAATCATTAACGGACCGGCTCATCAGTTTTGAACCAAAAGTATTGGTTACTGCAGATGCAACTGAAAGACGGGGAAAAGTCATTCGTTTAAAAGAAAAAGTCGACAATGTAGTGCCATCTATTTCATCCATTGAGGCAGTCATTGTAGTAAATCGATTAGGTTCAGAGGTCCAAATGAAAGAAGGCCGGGATTACTGGTGGCATGAAGAGACAAAAGCGGCAAGTATCATTTGTGAGCCTGAAAGAATTGAAGCGAATGAGAGCGGTATTGTGTTCTATACGAGTGGTACGACCGGTAAACCGAAAGGTGTTGTGCATTCCGGTATGGCATTTGTCACTCAAAATTATACCTATGCTAAGTATCATATGGATCACCGTAATGATGATATTTTCTGGTGTACGGCGGATATCGGCTGGTTAACGATGCATATTTGGGGAATTGCCGGTGCTTTAGCGAATGGTGTAACTACTGTTGTCTATGAAGGTGCAGTGGATTATCCAACAAAGGACCGTTTTTATCAAATTATTGAAAAATACCGGGTAAATAAGTTGTTTACAGCACCAACAGCATTAAGAATGTTAAAAAGTATGGGAGAAAAGGCATTAGAAAAATATGATTTATCCTGTCTCGATGTCATATCTCTAGTTGGTGAACCCTTCGATCCGGAAACATGGCACTGGACATATGAAGTTTTAGGAAAGAAAAAGATCTATATCAATAATACATGGGGCCAAACGGAAACAGCTGGATGTCCGATCGCAGGGGCAGCCTGGCTAACGCCAATGAAGCCGGGATCCTCAGGCACTCAATTTTTAGGAGCAGTTTTGGATGTTGTGGATGAAGAAGGCAATCCAGTAGGACCTTGTAAGTTAGGAAATCTTGTAATTACAAAACCATTTCCTATGCTGTGCCGGACACTTTGGAAAGAACCGGAGCGTTATTACGGTTCCTATTTTAGCCAGGTAGAAGGCAGTTATTATGCCAGCGATCTTGCACTGATCGATGATGATGGACATATATGGGTAGTTGGCCGGTCAGATGATGCATTTAATGTAGCCGGACACCGGTTAAGTACAATGGAGATGGAAAGCGCGGTCCTAGAATGTCAGGGTGTCGCTGAAACCGCCATTATTGGAATTCCAGATGAAATAAAAGGTGAAGTTCCACTCGTATTTGTCCGTCTGGCTGATGGCTTCAATGGGACAGATGAATTAAAACAACAAATAAATGAACAAATCATAAAACAAATTGGTAAAATTGCTGCTCCAAAATCAATTGTTTTTACAGATATGCTGCCAAAAACAGTCAGCGGAAAGATTATGCGCCGCTTACTAAAGGAGATAGTAGTATCAGGTAGTGTTCATGGCGACATTACAGGACTAGAAGATCCGGCGTCCGTTGCACAAATACAAAAAATAGTTGCTGAAAAATCGACAGTCAAATAGTCATATATTAGAACCAGTCATTTTCCATATAAATGATCGGTGATGACTGGTTCCAAATTCTAGATTAGTAGTTAAAGATATTCGTATAGAATGTTGCAAAATGAATGATTCGTTTTTACATATCTCCTTAACGATATTAGAAAGGGTGGTAAGGTATGTTCAAAAAAGTATTAATCGCCAACCGCGGTGAAATTGCCAGTCGTGTGATCCGAACGTGTAAAGCATTGGGAATCCAAACGGTTGCGGTTTATTCCGAAGCAGATAAGGATGCTCTTCATGTGAAGGCAGCGGACGAAGCTTACTTACTTGGTCCAGCAAAGGTCTCCGAAAGTTATCTTAATATCGATAAAATTATTGAAATCGCACATACCTCAGGGGCAGAGGGCATTCACCCCGGATACGGACTGCTTTCAGAGAATGCTGAATTTGCCCGCAGGTGTGAGGAGGAAGATCTTGTTTTTATTGGTCCGTCTCCGGAGGTTATCTCCAAAATGGGCAGTAAAATTGAAGCTAGAAAGCTAATGGAACTGGCGGGAGTTCCGGTTGTGCCGGGAATTACATCTCCCTTAGCCGATGTCGAAGAAGCGGTGGAAACGGCAAAGAGAATCGGATATCCGGTGATGTTAAAGGCTTCAGCAGGCGGTGGAGGCATTGGTATGCAGATCGTCCGAGGCGAGGATGAAATTAGAAAAGCATTTGAGGGAAATCAGAAACGGGCCGTTAGTTTCTTTGGTAACGGAGAAATGTTTATTGAAAAATACGTGGAAAATCCTCGGCATATTGAAATTCAAATTCTTGCTGATGGAGAGGGAAACACTGTTTATTTATGGGAACGAGAATGTTCTATTCAACGGCGTCATCAGAAAGTCGTCGAAGAAGCGCCATCACCATTTTTAGATGAAGAGACTCGCAGTAAGATGGGGGAAGCAGCTGTAAAGGCGGCCAAATCGATCGGTTATAAAAACGCCGGAACGATTGAATTTTTAGTGGATGAGAATAAAAACTATTACTTTTTAGAAGTAAATACAAGGTTGCAGGTGGAACATCCCGTGACGGAAGAAATAACGGGAATAGATTTAGTTGCCGAGCAGCTTCAGATTGCATGGGGAGACAAATTAAGCTTTAAACAATCGGAGATCAAGCGTAATGGGCATGCGATTGAAGTCCGAATCTATGCAGAGGATCCAAAAACCTTCTTCCCGTCTCCAGGGAAAATTACCAAATTTGTGTTTCCGGAAGGTCTTGGCATCCGTCATGAATTGGGTGTGAGCGAACAGTCGGTCGTGACCCCATTTTATGATCCTATGATTGCCAAACTTGTTGTGAAGGGAACGGATCGCAATGAGGCGATTGAAATCTTAAAGGATGCTCTATCACACTATGTGGTGGAAGGGATTAAAACCAATATCCCGATGCTTCAAAAAGTTGTGGAGCACGATTCCTTTGTTTCCGGTGATACGACCACAAATTTTGTTGAAAAGTATCTGCAGGAAAATAAAAAACAGTCACGAAATAACACAGGGAGGGTTAATCAATGAATAAAATTGTTGCAGTGATGGCAGGAAATGTATGGAAGGTATTAGTTCAACCGGGTGATAAGGTTGAGGAAGGTCAGGATGTGATCATTTTAGAATCGATGAAGATGGAGATTCCGATTACGGCTGAAGTTAGTGGCACAGTTAAAGAAGTAAAAGTAAATGAAGGCGACTTTGTGAATGAAGAAGATGTTTTAATCGAAATGGAATAAACCTTCAAGGGAGATGTGAGCATGAACTGGCCCACAAATGTAACCATTAAGGAAGTAGGACCAAGAGATGGGCTGCAAAACGAGCAGTCCTTTCTTTCCACTGAGGATAAAATTAACTGGATTAATCAGTTGTCCCGGACGGGCCTTCAATCTATTGAAATTACCTCTTTTGTCAATCCAAAGTGGATTCCGGCATTGGCCGATTCATTGGAAGTAGCAAAAGGTATAGAGCGCGTGCCAGGTGTCACGTATACGGCTCTCGTCCCAAATCAGCGGGGGCTGGAAAAGGCCTTAGAAGGAAATGTTGATGAAATGGCTGTGTTTATGTCTGCCAGTGAAACACACAATCAAAAAAATATTAACAAATCCATTGCTGATACCTTTCCCGTTTTGGATAAGGTCGTAAAAGAAGCCTTGTCGGCAGGAAAAGCTGTCCGCGGCTATGTTTCAACTGTTTTTGGCTGCCCTTATGAAGGTCAGGTCTCGATTGATAACGTAATTCGGGTATCAGAGCATTTATTTGAGATGGGCATTCAAGAACTCTCCCTTGGGGATACCATTGGCGTAGCCAATCCCAAGCAAGTTCAAGAGGTGTTAACTGCCCTTTTAAAACGCTTCTCGATTGAAAAATTAGCACTCCACTTTCATGATACACACGGTACAGCCGCAGCGAATATTTTAGCGGCATTAGATATGGGCATTACCACCTATGACGCTTCTACGGGTGGATTAGGCGGTTGTCCCTATGCACCAGGTGCTTCAGGTAATGTAGCGACGGAAGATGTTTTGTACATGCTGGGCAATATGGGAATTAATACAGGCGTCAACTTAGAAAAACTACTGGGAGCAGGGCGCTTTATTCAAGAAAAAATCGGAAGAAGTTTACCTAGCCGAAATCTTCAAGCATGTTTGACCAATGAAAGAGGTGAGTGATATGGATCAGGTTATACAGGTTTCAACGCGAGAAGAAGGTATTGTTGTGATTACCTTAAATCGCCCTAATGCCGCTAATGCACTTTCAATCAAGCTTCTGGAAGAATTTAAAAATGTAATCGATACTTGTAAATTTGACCCTTCAGTCCGTTGTTTAGTTGTAACCGGGGCAGGAGAAAAAGCATTTTGTGCCGGAGCTGATTTAAAGGAACGAGCTGAAATGGATGCGCAGATGGTTAAGAAAACTGTTTCCTTGATTAGGGAGTGCGTCAACAGCTTGGAAACATTACCACAACCTGTGATTGCTGCTGTAAATGGTGCGGCATTTGGCGGGGGAACGGAATTAGCTCTGGCCTGTGATATTCGTGTTGCTTCAGAAACAGCAAAATTCGGCCTGACTGAGACTTCACTCGGAATTATCCCTGGTGCAGGCGGTACACAACGCCTCCCAAGGCTCGTAGGAAAAGGTAGGGCAAAAGAGCTTATTTTTACGGCTAGACGTATTGATGCACGAGAAGCAAAGGATATTGGCTTGGTTGAGTTTGTAGAACGGCCGGAATCATTGTTAGACAAGGCAATGGAAATCGCAGTACAAATTGTTAAGAATGGCCCAATTGCTGTTCGGCAGGCTAAATTTTCCATTGATAAAGGATACGATGTGGAATTAGCGACAGGGCTTGCCATCGAACAAAATGCCTATGAGGTCACAATCCCAACAAAGGATCGTTTGGAAGGACTTCAGGCTTTTAAAGAAAAGCGGAAACCTGTCTACAAAGGGGAGTAACATGAGAGGGAGGATCACTTCATGACTACAGAAGTTCATTCAGAGAATTTTACATTACAAGAGCGCCTTGAAAAGATTTATAAAGGCGGTGCCGCAAAATACCACGAAAAAAATAGCGAGCAGGGAAAACTCTTTGTTCGTGACCGCTTAAAGCTATTGTTTGATCAAGATTTTGTCTTAGAGGATGCAGCATTTGCCAATTGTATGGCAGAGGATCTTCCAGCGGATGGTGTCGTAACAGCGATCGGAAAAATAAACGGACAAGTTGTTTGTGTTATGGCGAACGATTCGACAATCAAGGCAGGTTCCTGGGGGGCACGGACGGTTGAAAAAATCATACGTATTCAAGAAACTGCTGAAAAACTGAGAGTTCCATTAATTTATCTCGTCGATTCCGCTGGAGCACGGATTACCGATCAGGTAGAAATGTTTCCAGGACGCCGTGGAGCAGGACGGATTTTCTATAATCAGGTGAAATTATCCGGGAAAATACCACAAGTCTGTGTGCTGTTTGGACCATCTGCAGCGGGTGGAGCGTATATCCCGGCATTTTGTGACATCGTGGTCATGGTCGATAAAAATGCTTCGATGTATCTAGGGTCACCACGGATGGCGGAAATGGTCATCGGTGAAAAAGTAACGCTTGAGGAAATGGGCGGTGCGCGGATGCACTGTTCGATTTCAGGCTGCGGCGATGTTTTGGCGAAAACCGAAGAGGAAGCGCTTGAAATGGCCCGAAAATACCTTTCTTATTTTCCCGCTAATTTCTCAGAAAAGCCGCCGACCAAAGAGACATTACCGCCTAAGTCATTTGAAAAAACAATCGAAGAACTGATTCCAACAAACCAAAATTCACCTTTTAATATGTATGATTTAATCGACCGCATCATTGATGAAGGATCTTTTTTTGAAATTAAGAAGCTTTTTGCTGCCGAATTAATCACCGGCCTTTCCCGTATGAATGGAAAACCAGTCGGTATTATTGCCAATCAACCGCGGGTGAAAGGTGGAGTATTGTTCCACGATACGGCTGATAAAGCAGCTAAATTTATTAATCTATGTGATGCATTCCATATCCCGATTCTTTTCCTTGTAGATGTCCCGGGTTTTATGATTGGGACAAAGGTGGAGCGCGCAGGCATCATCCGTCATGGGGCAAAAATGATCTCGGCGATGGCGGAAGCGACGGTGCCAAAGATTTCTGTTATTGTCCGTAAAGCCTACGGTGCAGGTCTTTATGCAATGGCAGGCCCTGCATTTGAACCGGATTGCTGCCTTGCTTTGCCAACGGCCCAAATTGCCGTAATGGGACCAGAGGCTGCAGTGAATGCTGTCTATTCCAATAAAATTGAACAATTGCAAGATTCCGAGAAGGCTGCCTTTATTCAGCAAAAACGTGAAGAATATAAAGAGGACATTGATATTTACCGCCTTGCTTCTGAGATGATCATTGACGGAATTATCCCAGGAAACGCTTTACGTAAGGAATTGGTTAATCGTTTTGAAGCGTATTCTTCAAAGTATGCTCAATTCTCTGAACGAAAACATGCAGTCTATCCAGTGTGAATTTTAATTGAAATCTATTTAAAAGGAGGTAATTTCTTTGAATAAGGGTAAAATCGTAGACTCTTTTACACAAGCGGTCCAAGATATTCCGGATGGAGCGACCATAATTGTTGGAGGCTTCGGATTGTGCGGAATTCCGGAAAAAGCTATCATGGCTTTACGGGATAAAGGTACAAAAGATTTAACCATAGTCAGCAATAATTGTGGCGTTGATGATTGGGGACTAGGTCTTTTACTAGCTAACAAGCAAATTAAGAAAATGATTTCCTCCTACGTGGGTGAAAACAAGATTTTTGAACAGCAGTTTTTAAGCAGGGAACTAGAGGTAGAGCTCGTTCCACAAGGGACATTAGCTGAGAGAATCCGTGCAGGCGGTGCAGGAATTCCTGCTTTCTATACTGCGACAGGTGTAGGAACAGCGATAGCCGAAGGGAAGGAACATAAGGTTTTTAACGGTAAAACGTATATTTTAGAAGAGGGTATTGTTGGGGATTTTGCTCTTGTAAAAGCATGGAAAGCAGACCCGCTAGGCAACCTAATCTATCAAAAAACAGCACGTAACTTTAATCCGCTAGCGGCAATGGCAGGAAAGGTCACAATTGCAGAGGTAGAGGAGATAAAGGAAGCCGGTGAGTTAAACCCGGATGAAATTCATACCCCTGGAATTTATGTACAACGGTTACTGCTTGGTGAAAACTATGAAAAAAGGATTGAAAGGCGGACAGTTGTCCAAGTTTAGTTCAATAAAAAGAAGGAGGATATTCTATGAGTAATGCACGGTCGTTAATAGTGAAAAGGGCTGTTCAGGAGATTCAAGACGGAATGAATGTCAATCTTGGTATTGGAATACCCACCTTGATTGCCAATGAAATTCCAAGTGGTTATAATGTTTTGCTTCAATCAGAAAATGGGTTATTAGGGATCGGCCCCTATCCTTTCGAGGGCAATGAAGATCCTGACCTAATTAATGCTGGAAAGGAAACTGTAACTGCTGTTAAAGGAGCCTCTTTTTTTGATAGTGCTGAATCCTTTGCCATGATTCGAGGTGGACACATCGATCTTGCTATCCTGGGTGGTATGGAAGTTTCAGAACAAGGAGATTTAGCTAACTGGATGATTCCAGGAAAAATGATTAAAGGTATGGGCGGAGCCATGGACTTAGTAAATGGGGCAAAACGGGTTGTCGTCGTTATGGAACATGTTAATAAAAACGGGGAATCTAAAATTAAAAAAGCCTGTACTCTTCCATTAACAGGAAAACAAGTGGTACACCGTTTAATTACAGATTTGGCTGTATTTGATTTTACACCGGAAGGAATGGTTCTGGTCGAAACACAGCCTGGAATAACAGTAGAGGACGTAGACAAAAACACAAAAGCAGCTTTCATTGTAAGTCAGGAATTAATGATTAAATAAGTAGAAAGGGTCAGTTACCCGCAGCCAGTTTAAAGCGAAACTTGGAGGAGGAGACCGACCCTATGTAATCATTCATAATGAAATCCCTTGTTTATTTCCAGGAATGGATTAAACAAGGGATTAAGTGCCTAGATCATTCATTCGATGTACCTGCCGTTTCTAATGGTTTTTATACGAAGACTTTTGTCTCTTCTTCAAGAATATCTTTCTCGACAATCTCCCACCAATTTTCCGAACATGTTAATTGTGAATCCGTAACTACTTCAGTCGCTAACTGATTTACTTCAACTTTTCTCATACTTTTCGATTTTTCAGTCGGATCAAAGTTGCAACAAATTTGATAAATATCATCAAAATCAGCCATTGACATGGTTAAAGACCTCCTTTCTTAATAGGTTAGGGCTAAGAAAGGCTTAACCCTTTAATTTATTTATAGTCCCATTTCATTAAAAATAGAAGGAAAGTTAGTGGCAGATTTTTGAATTTTTCAAAAAATAGCTTCCTAAAAAAAAAAAACGAGACTCCTTATCGGTAGTCTCGTTTTTTTTTTTTTAGATTAAATATTTTCGACGATAGTGGCTACGCCTTGGCCGCCACCAACACAAAGTGTTGCTAAACCATAGCGGTTTTCTCTTTTCTTCATTTCATGAATTAAAGAAACAAGGATTCTTGCTCCGCTGGCACCGATTGGGTGACCAAGGGCAATAGCTCCGCCATTTACATTTAATTTTTCTTTGTTAAATTGAAGCTCACGGTCTACTGCGATTGACTGAGCAGCAAATGCTTCGTTTGCTTCAATTAAATCGATCTCTTCTAATGAAATAGTTGCTTTTTCAAGCGCTTTTTTGACAGCGGGTACAGGACCAATCCCCATAATACTTGGGTCCACGCCAGCTGTTGCATTGGCTTTAATCGATACCAATGGCTTAAGACCTAATTCTTCCGCCTTTTTACGGCTCATTACAACGAATGCTGCTGCACCATCATTAATTCCTGATGCATTACCAGCAGTAACCGTACCATCTTTTTTGAAGGCCGGGCGAAGTTTTCCTAAGCTGTCTGCAGTTGTTCCAAATCGAGGGAACTCATCTTGACTAAAGATTGTTACTTGACCTTTACGTCCAGGAATTTCTACAGGAACAATTTCATCGGCAAAACGGTTGGATTCAATGGCTGCCTGTGCTTTTTGTTGGCTTGCAGCTGAAAATTCATCTTGTTCTTGACGAGAGATTTCATATTTCTCAGCAAGGTTTTCTGCAGTGATTCCCATATGGTAGTTATTTTCAGCACACCATAAGCCGTCAGCGATCATACTGTCGACAACTTTCTGGTCGCCCATTTTAAATCCGTCGCGTCCGCCTTTTAAAAGGTAAGGAGCCTGACTCATGTTTTCCATTCCGCCCGCAACAACAATCTCAGCATCTCCTGCAAGGATTGCTTGTGTTGCTAAGTGAACGGCTTTTAATCCTGATCCACAAACTTTATTAATGGATGTAGCTGGTGCTTCTTGCGGAACTCCTGCTGCAAGGGAAGCTTGTCTCGCCGGATTTTGGCCAGCTCCTGCTTGTAATACGTTCCCCATGATGACTTCATCAACATCGTTTGGAGTAATTCCTGCTTTTTGGATGGCTTCTTTGATTACAGTCGCACCTAATTGAGTGGCTGGGACGTTTTTTAAACCCCCAAGAAAACTTCCAATTGCTGTTCTGACTGCACTTACAATTACAACTTCATTGATTGCCATTTTATTTCCTCCCTAAAAAATTTATGTATTATCAATTCCCCCTTAAAATAATACAGTAAAAATACCATAATTTTTTGAATTATTATTCGACAAATTTAGCGTTTTTTTATAAATGAAGATTCATTCATTTTAATTAGATATGGGGGTAAAGCAACTCTTTATTGAAATGGAACTAGAATTTTGTTAAAAAATGAGCATTACAGAATAGTAGGGAACCTTGTTAAAAGTTGTCGAAAAATGTTGGAATTTTTCGACCGAAGAAAAGGAGAAACATTCATTGTTTCTCCAGAATTTTTCCCTCTATAGGAAAGGATAACGGATTTGTCAACGATTATTTATATCACTAATCCGCCATCAACACTTAAAATGGTTCCATTAATGTAACCTGCTTGATCAGAGGCTAAAAACAAATAGGCTGCAGCAATATCTTCCGGTTTTCCAATTTTTCTTAGTGGAGTTTTTTCCTTCATGAAGTTAAGAACTTTATCTGGTACTGCTGCCGTCATGCCGGTTTCAATAAATCCCGGGGCAACTGCATTTACTCGAATTCCCTTAGGACCGAACTCTTTTGCCCAGCTCTTTGTTAAGCCAATTACTCCGGCTTTTGTTGCTGCGTAATTTGTTTGACCGATATTGCCGTATAACCCCACTACTGAGGATGCGTTCAGGATGACTCCGGAACCCTGGTTAAGCATAATAGGGGCAACGGCCTTTGTGCACTTAAAAACCCCAGATAAATTCACACTTATAACTTTTTCCCAATCGGTTTCTTTCATTTTTGTAAGAAAACCATCCATCGTTATCCCGGCATTATTAATTAACACATCAATTCGCCCGTGCTTTGCCACTGTAGATTGAACCATATCCTGAATCTGAGAACTGTCTGTTACATCGACTTTAAAAAAGGTAACATTCTCAGACTGAAGTTCTTCAAGAGCTTCCCTGCCTGAAGATTCATTGTAATCACAGATGACAACACTTGCTCCATCTTGAAGAAATTGCCTTGCTGTTTCTTTCCCTATACCCTGTGCGCCCCCAGTAATTAAAACAACTTTCCCAGTAAATTTCAAAATTTCCCCACCTCTAGTTAAAATTTCATTTGCTGACAAACTGCTGTTTTCTAAAAGGTCATGTCAAATAAGGGTTATTTAAAAATACAGGAATTGCAACCGTGGCAAGCCAACACAATTTTCAATATTCATACTATTCCCAGAATCAGTAAAAAAGAACAGAGGAAATTCCTCTGTTCTACTATTTCTACTTAAAAAGAGCAAAAGCAGCTTTTGAATTTGTTTCAAAAATATCAAAAAGAACTTTTTGGGATGCTTTGATTTGTTCTGTAATTTCATCACGAACTTTTTGTTGTTGAGAAATTCCATTTTTAACAGTTTCTTGGAAACGCTCTTGAGATTGATTAATCAATTTTAAACTTTCTTTGTATGGAGTTTCGATTAATTGTAATGTGCGGTTTGAAACTTCATCCAATTGAGTATTCCATTGTTCATAAACTTGACCTGCTGAAGGACCAAAGTTCTTTTGCAAGTTTAGCTTTGCATTTTCTCGTAGTTCATTAAATAATTTCTTTTGTTCTTCTTGAATTAGAGTAACATCGTCTGTCATTTTTTCTAGAGTTGATTTTTGTTTTTCAAGGGATTGCAAAAATAATTCTTCCAATTCCTTTTGTGCATTGGTCACTCTGTCCAAACTATTTACCCATGTGTTAAAAAGTGATTCTCCAATACGAACTTGTTCTTGTTCTTGCTTTTTTACATTTTGTGCCATGTAAAACCCTCCCATTTTATAATCATTGCAGTTAATTGACTGCAGTGTTAACAGTTTTAGTTTTGAAAACATTATTTATCTTCTGTTTCTTCTTGTTGTTTCCGTGATGGGGGAAGAAACATATCCATGTAAATACTAAAAAAGCGATTGATCATGGATTGATATTGCTCAAGTGTTGTAAAACAGGTCTTCAAATAATCTTCACCGGTTTTTGTAATCGAATAAATCCGTTTTGCTGGACCTTCAGTTGTTGTATCCCATTCAGAATAAACTAATTGATCTTTTTCAAGCTGCCTTAATGTCCGATATACATTGCCTTGGTCAATAGTAGCAAATCCGAACTGTGCCAGCTCTTGAATTAACTTATAACCATGTAAATTCACATTTTGTAAACTTAACAGCAGAAACGGAACCATTAAGTTTTTCGGCATTGTATTCATCGTGCGATCTTGATGCGAAGCAGTTGTGTCTTTAGCAGATTCATTTTGATGGATGGTCAAATCATATCACTCCAAAAAATATAATCTATACGTGTAATTTACACCTATAGATTCACTTTGTCAAACATTTCTATATGTGTAATTTACACTTAGTTGAAAGGTTTCTTAAAATATTAAAATGAATAAAGATTCATGTAGGATTTTGTCGAAAAAAGCAGTAATATTTTGCGATTATTTCTAATATTTTTTCTTCATTTCTTGCGAAGTAACTAGTATGATTAATATGTCCAAAACGAAAAAGGAGGAGAAATCATGAGTTCTGAAACCAATATTTATGAAATGTGGAAAGATTTTTATTCAAAGTCTAGTAGTTTTTTTGACGATAAGGTGAAAGAGGATTTTCCGTCTAAAGGAATGGGACAAATTTTAGAAATGAATCTTATGTTTAAAAAGATGATTGATGAGAGTACAGAAAAATATTTGGAATTTGTAAATGTTCCTTCACGTACTGATCTTGCAAATCTATCTTCATTGATTGTGAATGTGGATGCAAAAGTTGATAATTTAGAAGAATTATTGGAAGATGCGTCAGACAAAACGATTGACCCAGCAAGTTATCAACGCGATTTAGCCGCAATTAAAAAAGATATGAAAAACCTTGATAATAAGCTTAATCAAATTCTTGCAGTACTTAAATTACCGGAGACTTCAAAATAATCCGGTAGTACATAAATAACGAGAAATATTGTGAAATCTCAAACTAATTTACATCAGGAGGAAAAGAAAATGACTGAACTAAAAAATAAAGTAGCAATCGTAACAGGTGGAAGCAGAGGAATTGGAGCAGCAATTTCATTGGAATTAGCAAAACAAGGTGTGAAAATCGTTCTTAACTACGTGAGCCGTCCAGAATTAGCCGAAAAAATGGTTGCAGAAATCCAGGAATTTGGCGGAGAAGCTTTTGCCGTTCAAGCTGATGTTTCCAACAGCGATGATGCAGCGCGCCTAGTTCAAACAGCGGTAGATCACTTTGGTAAGTTAGATATTCTTGTAAATAATGCAGGAATTACACGTGACAGTACGTTTAAAAAGCTTAGCGAAGAAGACTGGAGAAAAGTCATCGATGTGAACTTAAACAGTGTTTTCAATACTACTTCGCCTGCTCTTCAGCACTTGTTTGAATCAGATGGTGGCCGCATTATTAATATTTCATCCATTATTGGCCAGGCTGGCGGATTCGGTCAAACCAACTATGCAGCAGCTAAAGCAGGTTTGATTGGTTACACGAAATCACTTGCTCTTGAATTAGCGAAATCAAATGTAACGGTAAATGCAATTTGCCCAGGATTTATCGGTACTGAAATGGTTCAAGCAATTCCTGAGAAAGTTCTTGATGGAATTGTGTCTAAAATCCCACAAAAACGTTTAGGGACTCCTCAAGAAATTGGCCGAGGTGTAGTATTCCTATGTAAAGACGGTGCCTATATTACTGGACAACAATTAAATATTAACGGCGGACTTTACATGTAATTGTCATGAAAAGTTTGATTTAAAGATATATTTTATAGACAGAATAAAAGATGTAAGGAGTGAGCAATCATTAGCATTTTAGTTACAAAAGAATGGGAAGAGTATGCCAAAATGGTTCCCGAGGAATATAAGCAGGTAATGAACCGTGTTAAAAGGGCTACTGAAGTGTTAACAACTGAGGCCGAACCGGAAGTGGGTCCAACGCCAAAGGAAGTGATTTGGACAAAGAATAAAACAAAGCTTTATCGTTTTATTTCTGATCATCCCAAAAAACATAAAGTTCCACTTCTTATGGTGTATGCCCTTATCAATAAGCCGTATATTTTGGATTTAACCAAGGGCGGCAGTTTAGTTGAATATTTAGTGAATCAAGGTTTTGATGTGTACATGATTGATTGGGGAACATTTGGTTATGAAGATCGCAATATGAAATTGGATGATTTCATTATGGATTATATACCGCGTGCTGTTAAAAAGGTCATGAGAACTTCAAAAGTGGATGAAGTCTCCATCTTAGGATATTGTATGGGCGGTACCATGACATCTATTTTTGCGGCCTTGCATCCTGAATTGCCAATCCGTAACCTTGTATTTATGACCAGCCCGTTTGACTTTGCAGATTCTGGTCTTTACGGTGCAATGCTTGATGAGCGATATTTCGATATTGATAAAGTAGTAGATACTCTAGGAGTAATTCCTCCTGAGATGATTGATTTTGGAAACAAAATGATTAAGCCAATGGCAAACATTTATGGACCTTTTATTAGTCTTGTTGATCGTTCAGATAATGACAGATTTGTAAAAAGCTTTAAGCTACTGCAAAAATGGCTGAACGATGGCATTCCTTTCCCTGGTGAGGCCTATCGCCAGTGGATTAGAGACTTCTATCAGAAGAACAGACTGATTAATGGCGAACTTGTTGTCCGCGGCCGTAAAGTCGACCTAAAGAATATTAAAGCGAATGTTCTAAACCTGGCAGGTAAGAGTGACCTTATTGCTCAACCACATATGGTAGAGGCATTAATGGGAAAAATATCAAGTAAGGATAAAGAATATAAGAATCTGCCTGTTGGTCATACGTCCATTACATTTGGCAGTCAAGCTACGAAAATTACTTATCCTACTATCGGCGGCTGGCTTGCGGAACGTTCAAACTAAATAATGAAATGAATGATTAGGGAGTGTTCCATTTAAGGAGCACTCTTTTTTATATGAAAAAACAACATATATGTATTAGTAATCATATTATATTTGTTTTTTTCTGACAATTCAAGTAAATTATGAAAGGGTTTTCAAAAAAATAATAGGCAGAAAAGAATGAAAAGGGAGAATAAAGGTATACAATTCTCCCCATTTTAAAATGAAAGTGTTGAAATTTCTAACAATCTAGCAAAATACATAAACTCTGTGGAAAAATTATTTCCATTATGACTGCGCAATGGAATTTGGGGTAATGCATCGGAATGAGACCGGTGATGATAAAACGATGGAAGTATTCACATTTCCGTATGGAGTTAGGCGATCAATTAGATTACTCAGATGGTCCATCCCTGTCACTGCAGCCTTAAGTAAATAACTGACAGATCCGGTTAAACGGTGACACTCAATGATATCAGGGTCGTCCCTAAGCAAATTTTCAAAATCTGAATAGGAAAGGATCTTCATTTCGCTGACTTGTATGAAAACGATTACATCTCTGCCGACGGCTTTTGGACAAACCCGTGCACTGAATCCCTCAATAATTTCCCGCTCTTGCAGTCGCTTTAAACGCTCGGTAATACTAGGACGGCTAAGAGATAATTTCTTCGATAATTCACTTAAGGTAATTCGTCCATCCATTTGAAGAAGTTCAAGAAGACGAATGTCTAATGGATCCATTGAATATTCTCCTTTCAAAATGTAGATAAATATCAAAAAATTTATGCAAATAGAAAACTAACCATCTGAATCTTATGCGATTTGTTATGTTTTCCGATTACATTATACCTTATTATTTAATAGAAACATAATCTTTGTAATTATTAAATAAGTAAAACTTCAGTTTTGATAACATCGATTCAAAATATGTAAACGTTGTCATATGAGGGGATGTATCGAAAAGTTTTAACCATTGAGAAAGACTTTAATTTTTCTCTTTTTTTAGAAACAATTTCTACTATAATCACCGTGATAATGGGGGTAAAACAATGAACACAATCCAACCATCTTTAGAAACAACCGAAACAGTAATTGATAAAATGCATGAGCATCAGCAAATTGTTTTTTGTAATGATCCGGCGACAGGGTTAAAAGCGATTATCGCTATCCATAATACAACCCTTGGCCCTGCTTTAGGAGGCTGCCGGATGCGGCCATATCGAACGATGGATGAGGCATTGGAGGATGTACTTCGCTTATCTAAAGGGATGACCTATAAATGCGCTGCCGCAGATGTGGATTTTGGAGGTGGAAAAGCAGTTATCATAGGAGATCCAGCAAGGGATAAAACCCCTGCACTATTTAGGGCTTTTGGGCAGTTTGTTGATTCTTTAAACGGCCGTTTTTATACAGGGACAGATATGGGAACTTCAATGGATGATTTTATCCATGCTGCAAAAGAGACTAATTGCATCGTAGGAATTCCAGAAGCATATGGAGGCGGCGGCGATTCATCTATTCCAACTGCACTTGGAGTTATTTACGGTTTAAAAGCATCCAATAAAGTCGTTTTTGGTACAGATAATCTTTCTCATAAAAAATATATCATCCAAGGGCTTGGGAAGGTGGGTTACAAAGTAGCTGAGCAATTGCTAGAATCTGGTGCCGATTTATATGTAAGCGATATCAATGAAGAAGCAGTCATGGCTATTCAAAAACATGCAAAACAATTAGGAGGCAATGCCGTTCGTGTAACTGGAGACGAAGTGTATTCAGTTGATGCGGATGTATTTGTTCCATGTGCTTTCGGCGGAATTATAAATGATGAAACGATAGACTTGTTAAAGGTTAAGGCAGTCGTAGGATCGGCGAACAATCAGCTTCTATTGGAAAATCACGGAGAAGCACTAAAACGAAAAGGGATTTTATATGCTCCAGACTACATTGTAAATTCCGGTGGGTTAATTCAAGTAGCAGATGAACTTTACGGCTACAATCAAGAGCGTGTCCTAGCCAAAACAAGCTCCATTTACACGTCATTATTGGAAGTTTACAAGCAAGCAGAGCTGGATAATATCACAACGATTCAAGCTGCAAACCGGTTCTGTGAAAAACGAATGGAAGACCGACAAAGGCAAAATAGCTTCTTCTCACATACAAAACGTCCTAAATGGGATATTTGTAAATAAAAATTCTCCTAATGAGGTGATTAGATGTCAATGTCAAAAGAATTTCCCATTTTTCAAATTGTCGATGAAAGTGGGCAATTAATAAATGAACAGTATAAAGACCAATTAACAGAAGACCTTGTCAAACAATTCTACTATCATATGGTTCGCATCCGAACTTTTGATCGAAAAGCCATCAGTTTGCAGCGTCAAGGGAGACTTGGAACATATGCCCCATTTGAAGGGCAGGAAGCTTCTCAAGTTGGGAGTGCTCTGGCGCTAGGTAAAGAGGACTGGGTATTCCCTACCTACCGGGATCACGGGGCTACCTTAACATTCGGTGCTAGCATGGCTCGTACGTTATTATATTGGAACGGTCGAGTGGAAGGTTGTGTACCGGAAGAAGGTAACAAGATTTTCCCACCTGCCGTACCCATTGCCACCCAAATCCCACATGCAGCGGGAGCGGCAATGGCAGAAAAAAGAAAGGGAACGAAGAATGCAGCAATAGCTTATTTTGGAGACGGAGCCACTTCAGAGGGTGATTTCCATGAAGGATTGAACTTTGCCAGTGTATTTCAAGCACCTGTAATCTTCTTTAATCAAAATAACGGATTTGCCATTTCTGTTCCGATCGAAAAACAAATGAATTCCAAAACCATTGCCCAAAAAGCACTTGCTTACGATATGCCAGGTGTGCGTGTGGATGGAAACGATATATTTGCTGTCTATTTCCAGACAAAAGAGTACATAGAACGTGCACGTAATGGAGGAGGACCGACTTTAATTGAAGCGATCACATGGAGGTACGGTGCCCATACCACTGCGGACGATCCAAGGAAATACCGCAATCAATCAGAAAGCGATACCATTAGGGAAAAGCGCGATCCTCTTCTTCGTGTCGAGCGCTTTATGAAGGTAAACGGTTTTTGGGATGATGAATGGGCGCTGAAGGTTAAAGAGGATACGGAAAGCGAAGTAGAGCAAGCAGTAAAAGATATGGAAAGTTTTCCAAAACCAAATATCAATGATTTATTTGATAATGTGTTTGAAAAGCCAACTTGGACGATTGCTAAACAAAAAGAACAATATCTTCAATTAATTGGAGGGGACGTGTGATGGTGATGACTTTAGAGAGACCGTTAGAACAAACTGCCGTAAAAACGAATCAACTGACACTTGTTCAAGCGGTTACAGATGGATTGTACATAATGTTAAAAGAGGATGAAAATGTCCTTTTACTTGGCGAAGATATTGGAAAAAACGGAGGGGTATTCCGCGCTACTGAGGGCTTGCAGGAGGAATTCGGGGAAGAGCGTGTAATGGATACGCCGTTAAGTGAAGCGGGCATTATTGGTACTTCTATCGGAATGGCAATCAATGGATTCAAACCTGTAGTGGAAATGCAGTTCCTAGGGTTTATCTATCCTGCGTTTGAGCAGATCATGACACATGTATCACGGATTCGGATGCGAACTATGGGGCGCTATTCGGTTCCGATGGTAATTCGGGCGCCTTATGGTGCAGGCATTCGTGCTCCTGAGGTGCATTCAGACAGTATGGAAGCATTGTTTGCGCATATGCCTGGAATTAAAGTTGTTTGTCCTTCCTCGGCATACGATGCAAAGGGGCTGCTGATTGCTGCCATCGAAGACCCGGATCCTGTCTTATTTTTAGAGTCGATGAGAATCTACCGTTCAGAGCGGGAAGAGGTTCCAGAAGGCAAATATATCGTTGAAATCGGTAAAGGGAAAAAGCTTAAAGAGGGGAAAGACGTAACGGTTATCGCATGGGGAGCAATGGTGCCGGTAGCTATGAAAGCAGTAGAACAGGCAGAAAAACAAGGGATCACCTGTGATGTGATTGATTTGCGAACCCTTTATCCTATTGATAAAGACATAATTGCAGAGTCTGTTCAAAAAACTGGCCGTGCCGTAATTGTTCATGAAGCCCATCAAACAGGCGGCGTGGGGAATGATATTGTTTCCATTATTAACGATACATCGTTTCTCTATATGAAATCTCCGGTTGAACGTGTTACAGGTTTTGATGTGCCAGTTCCACTTTTTGCGCTTGAGGAACATTATTTACCAACACCTAAGCGGGTAGTAAACGGAATAGAAAAAGTTATGTATTTTTAGGAGGGGAAAACATTGGTTGAAGTAAAACTTCATGATATTGGGGAAGGAATGACAGAGGGAGAGATTATTCACTATTTTGTCAAGGTTGGCGATACAGTAAAAGTTGATCAGCCTCTGGTAGAGGTACAAACAGATAAAATGGTGGCTGAGCTTCCATCTCCTGCATCAGGAAAAGTAAAAGAAATTGTGGTCAATTATGGAACCACTGTATCTGTTGGTACTACACTTCTTGTGCTGGAAGCAGAGGAGACAAAAGAAGCAGAAGAATTGATGGAAATGAAACTGGAAGAAACAGCACCCCTAGAAAAGGATATACCTACAACACAACCACAGCCAATAAAGCAAGCTAAGGGAAAAGAAGAAAAACAATTTATCATTGCGGCCCCATACACAAGAAAAATTGCTCGCGAGTTTCAAGTAGATATTAACGAAATTTCAGGCACAGGAATAAACGGGCGAATCACAGTAGAAGATATATACAATTTTGTTAAAAAACGCGACTTGATTCAATCTTCCAAGGAAATGAAAGCGATTTCTGCAGAACCGAAAGAACAAAGAACAGAGCCAATCATAGAGAATCGTGGATGGGAAGTCCGAAATGAAAAGGAAACAAAAGGTGAAGAGATTCCTTTTAGAGGCCGCAGGAAGCAGATAGCAAAGAAAATGACCCAATCTCTCTATACCATTCCACATGTGACACATTTTGAAGAGGCAGATTTAACGGACCTGCTTGGTTATAGAAAGGATTTAAAAGAAATGGGGATTCATGTTTCGGCAGTTGCTTTCTTTATTAAAGCCATTGCCGTAGCATTAAAACAATTCCCTGTATTCAATGCAAAACTTGATGAAGAAAATGAAGTGATTCGTTTAGAAAAAGAATATAACATTGGAATTGCTACAGATACGGAAGATGGTTTAATTGTCCCAGTCATCCATCATGTAGATCAATTAACGGTCCGTCAAATTCATGACAAACTAAAAGAATTGACAAAAAAAGCACAAGAAAATCAGCTGACACCAGCGGATTTGAAAGGCGGAACCTTTACCATCAGTAATGTTGGTCCATTGGGAAGTATCGGGGCAACACCGATTATTAATTATCCGGAAACGGGGTTAATTGCCTTTCATAAAACGAAAAAAATGCCGGTTGTCGTGGAGAATGATGAAATTGCGATTCGTTCCATCATGACGATGTCTATGGCGTTTGACCACCGCGTGGCTGACGGTGCTACGGCCGTGGCCTTTACAAATCGTTTTAAGCAATTAATTGAAAATCCAAAGCTATGGCCAATTGAATTAACATAAAAACCGAGAAATCTAAAAATACGAAACGTCTATAACGTGGTATGATAGATAGCATGGATTGAATCGTTTGATCGAGTGAAGGAGGAGTATGTTTGAAATCTGCATCACTGCAAAAAAAGTTATTGCCACGCCATATTAGTTTAATGGCAATGGGAGGAGCAATCGGGACCGGGATTTTTAAAGGGAGCGCGGAAACGGTATCAATAGCAGGACCGGGAGTAATCTTTACCTATGTGTTCGCAGGTCTGTTGCTGCTTGTTGTGATGGGAGCTATAGCAGAAATGGCAATCGTCTATCCAAATACAAATATGAAAGGTTTTGTTCGGAAAGCCTTTGGTAAGCGGGCCTCTTTCGTAATTGGCTGGATGTATTGTTTTATGTGGCTGGCTGTGTGTGTCATTGAAATTGTCGTGGCCGGCAGTTTCTTACAATATTGGCTTCCCTCTGTTCCACTTTGGGAATTAAGTTTAGGCTGTGCTGCATTGGTTATTGGTATTAACATGATGAATGTGAAAAATTATGGGGAGTTTGAATTTTGGTTTGCCGGCATTAAAATTACCATGATTATCGTATTTATCATTTTGGGAGCCTGTATTTTATTTGGACTCATTCCAAGTAATCAATCGAACTATCTGCAAAATTTTACGGAGCATGGCGGATTTTTTCCAAAGGGATGGATGTCCATCTTTTCAGCGCTGTTAATTGTGATGTTTTCTTATGGCGGTTCAGAACTGATCGGGTTAACGGTTACTGAAGTAAAAGATGCGGATCGTATTTTACCCAAGGTGATTAAGAGTTTTATTTGGCGCATTATATTGTTTTATACACTTCCTATACTAGTTATTTGTGGTTTAATTCCTTGGGATAAAATAAGTGATCACTCAAGTCCATTTGTCCAGGTATTGTCGATGACTGGTCTTCAGGGTTCCGCGCATCTGATGAACTTTATTTTAATTACCGCAGTATTATCTGCAGCGAACTCAGGAATTTATGGATGTACGCGAATGCTGCATTCTTTAGCGGTAGAAGGGGAAGCACCGAAGGCCTTTTCTTATGTAACAAAAAAAGGTGTGCCATTATACAGCTTAATGCTTAGTGCCGTGGTTTTAATCGGCGGTTCGATGATTGCTTATGTTGCGCAGGATAAAGTATTTATGTTATTAATGGCGGTTCCGGGATTTGTCGTATCATTAGTGTGGATCAGTATTTGTTTGGCACAATTAAAACTTCGCAAAACCTATCCGAATAATCCGAGCTTTAAATTGTGGGGTTTCCCGTATATCACAGCGATTACCGTTGTAATTTTAAGCTTTATATCCGTGATATTTGTGTTTAACGTGCAAAACCGCGTCAGTATTATTACTAGTCTCGTTGTTTTAGCAGTGTTAGTTGCGATCTCATTTTTAAAATTTAAAAACTTGGAAGACCAGGATACTAAGATTAAAGAAGAGAAAGTTGTATAAGATAGAACAATAATTATTTTTATGTATTACAGGGGCGATTTATTTCGTCCCTATTTATTTTTTTAAACAATTTAACTGCCAGAATCATTCCTTTATGGATGAAATGAGCTTTATTATTCTAGGCATTCGCCGTTTCGTATCAAAATTGGTTACATATTAATAGGATATTCAACTATAAAGGAGCGATGCTTAAATGTATCCTTATGGAAATTACTCGATTCCGCAGGTTCAGTACGACTATAATCCATATGTACAACAGTATCCTTATGACCCTGATCGACAAATGCCTCAATTATCGCAGTTGTTGCAGTTGCCGCAATGGCAGCAGCTAGAGCGCAGATTGAATCAACTAGAAAGGCAAAATGACCGGCAGGATCGAGAAATTGATCAGCTTCAGCGCCGACTTCAACGGGTAAACCAACGGCTTCGGGTAGTAGAAAACAGGTTACATGTGCCATTTTCTTCACATGATGAATTTTAAGGAAAAGCAAAGGAACCGGGAATTCCCTGTTCCTTCTTTGGAATTGGTTGAGGAACTTTTTTCTGAAGGCCAAAACTAGCGAGGAACACTGAAAAAAAGACCTTCATAGAGTGGATGAAGACCAAAATCAGAGAGGCCCTACAAAGAAAAGGCCTTCATAAGGTAGATGAAGACCAAAACTAGCGAGGACCCGCGAAAAAATGTCCTTCATAAAGTGGATGAAGACCAAAACTAGCGAGGACCCGCGAAAAAATGTCCTTCATAAAGTGGATGAAGACCAAAACTAGCGAGGACTCGCGAAAAAATGTCCTTCATAGAGTGGATGAAGGCCAAACCTAACGAGGACCCGCGAAAAAAAGATCATCATAAGGCCGATGAAGGCAAAATCTAGTAAGCCCCCCAAGAAACGGACACAAACAAATCACAATAATGCCCTAATCCTCATTTCCAACAAAAGCCTGGCTTTTACGATATACCATTGCTTCCATTGTTGCAATTAGCTCCTTGCCACTAGAAACACGAATAGCATACCAGCCGAGTTTATGATTTTTCTTAATTTCCTCAGCAGTTGCTGTGAGTGTTTCTCCTAATTTCCCTGCAGACATGAAATTTACATTGGTTGTCACACCAACAGCTGTTTTTCCATATGAGTTACTAGCTGCTGCAAATACATAATCGGCAAGAGAAAAAATAACTCCTCCATGAACAGTTCCATGGGCATTTAACATGTTTTCATCCGGAGTTAATTCAGCGGCTGCTGTACCGAGTCCAAGTTTTGTCAGTTTCATGCCAAGGAATTGGCCGTAAGGTTCATTTTTCATTAGGTCTACAATCTGTTCATAATGTTTTTCGTGAATCGCTTTTTCTTCGAGATAAGTAGTCATAGAATCCTCCCTATATTTAATTATTAAATAAAACGTTTTTAAAACGCTTATTGTTATAACTGAAATATACCATTTTGATAGAGTAGTATCAATTTAAAAATGAACAAACAGGGTATAATATTCAGTGAAAAGGGTGGTTTTTTTTACTAAAATTGCTGTTTTTAACCGACTTAAAGGGTGAAATATATATTTTCACATAAAATTAAAATTTTCAGTTATTAATATTGACACGGTGTTAATATGGTATTAATCTATAACTATGTTACATTAATTTTGATAAGCGTATAAATTATGTTATCTAAAAATTTGATGAAGATGAAAGTAAGGGGGATTATAGTATGTACAATCCGGAAGTTGAAACAATGAGTCGTTCGGAAATGAAAGCGTTACAATTCCTTCGACTTAAACAAACCATAAAAAGGGTTTACGAAAATGTACCTTTTTATAAAGAAAAATTTGATGAATTAGGAATCACACCAGATGATATCCAATCATTAGAGGATGTAAGATTGCTTCCTTTTACGAAGAAAAAAGATTTACGTGATCAATATCCATTTGGATTGTTTGCTGTTCCGATGGAAGAAGTAAATCGAATCCATGGTTCATCAGGAACAAGCGGTAAACCGACAGTCGTAGGGTATACCAAAAATGATATTAGTAATTGGGCTTCGATCGTAGCACGCGCCATCGTAACAGCTGGGGGAAGAAAGTCAGATATTTTTCACAACGCTTACGGGTATGGACTATTTACAGGAGGGCTTGGCCTTCACCATGGCGCCGAAGAGCTGGGAGTGGCAGTAGTTCCTATTTCTGGTGGGAACACTGAAAGACAGATAACTGTTATTGAAGATTTTAAACCAAGAGGAATATGTGGAACTCCTTCTTATATTTTAAATATTGTAGAACAAATGGAACATATGGGATTAGATCCGCGTGCCACTAGCTTGGAATATGGCATTTTTGGTGCTGAACCATGGACTGAAGAAATGCGCACTACACTTGAGAAAAAGTTGGATATTAAAGCAATTGATATTTACGGTTTAAGTGAAGTAATGGGGCCGGGTGTAGCAATTGAGTGTTTTGAAGCGCAAAATGGTCTACATATTGCGGATGATCATTTCTTAGTGGAAGTTTTAAATCCTGAAACATTAGAACCAGTCGAAGATGGTCAAGACGGAGAGCTTGTGTTTACCAGTTTGACTAAGGAAGCGCTGCCAATTATCCGTTACAGAACAGGAGACATTGCTTCAATTACCCGTGAAAAATGTAAATGTGGAAGAACGCATACGCGTATGTCCAGGTTAAAAGGACGGACGGATGACATGCTGATTATTCGCGGTGTTAATGTATTCCCTTCCGAGATTGAACGTGTACTTTTACAAATTGAAGGACTTTTCCCAAATTACCAAATTCACTTGATTAAAAAGGGAAGTTTGGACAGTGTGGAACTCCATGTGGAAATTGAAAAGCATCTTTATCAAGAAGTTGGTGAAGACTTAGGACATGCAGCCATTCAAGCAATAAAACGTACAATCCAGCATCAAATGAAATCAACTTGTTTAGTCACAATGGATACGATTATTAATAAACCTGGAAGCCTGCCTCGATCCGATGGGAAAGCGAAGAGGATTGTAGATAAACGGAATGGAACTCCCGTAACCAATTAAGTTGATATATAGTTATTTTGTAATCGCTTAATCTATGCTTGCATCTTCTTTAAATACAGGGAGTGCAAGCGTAGGTTAATTCGAAAGTTAATCACTATTAAAATAGTAGAATTTTCTTGATTTTTATATAACAATAAAATATAATAACGTTAAATAAACGTTATATAATGAGAGGTGGTATAAGCGTGAGCATCCTTGAAAAAGATTTAAATGAACAAGCACAATTAGAAAAATTTATTGCTCGAATTGAAGCGGGCGACAAAATTGAAGCAGATGACTGGATGCCGGAAGAATACCGGATTGCATTAATAAAATTAATTTCACAGCACGGAATCAGTGAAATTATGGGCGCACTGCCTGAAAAGGAATGGGTGCCAAAAGCGCCATCGCTTAGAAGGAAATTGGGAATTATGGCCAAAGTTCAAGATGAAATGGGTCATGGTCAACTGCTCCTTCGTGTGGCAGAAGACTTATTAAAGCCTTATGGAAAAGATCGCGGCGATTTAATGCAGGATCTATTTAATGGAGATTTAAAATTTCATAATGTCTTCCATATGGCAACAAACACTTGGGCTGACGCTGGAATGATTGGCTGGCTTGTTGATGGTGCAGCGATTATCACGCAAACAAACATGCTTGGTGCTTCTTACGGTCCATATGCAAGAGCATTGCACCGCATTTGCGCAGAGGAAGTATTCCATGCACAGCATGGGGAAGCGATTATCATGGCGCTTGCAGAAGGAACAGACGAACAAAAACAAATGATCCAGGAGTCATTAAATGACTGGTGGGAAGCGCTTCTGATGTTCTTTGGACCGGCAAGTAGTACGACAACTGGTACAAGTAAACAGGATGTAACTATTAAATATAGAATCCGCACAAGTACAAACGAAGAATTACGCCAAAGTTTCTTTACAAAATACATTCCGCGAATTTTATCATTAGGTTTAACGATTCCAGATCCAACTCTTCATTTTGACGAAGAGCAGCAGCTTTGGGTTTACCAACAGCCTGATTGGAATAAATTCAAACAAATTATTAAAAACAATGGCCCGCGCTCACAAGCACGCTTGAACTTGCGGAGAGTTTCTTATGAAAACAACGCATGGGTACGCGATGCCTTAGCTGCAGCGATTAATTAACGAAAGGGGAAGAAAAAAATGGATCAAAAGAAAACATTTTATCAGGAATTCGAAGTCTTCAGTAAGCGGACACCTTCTTCACCCTTTCAGCACCAATTTAGCTTGTTAGCTCCAAATGCTGAAATGGCGATGGTAATGGCTCAAGAAAACTTTATGCGACGCGACCCGGTTGCAGATATTTGGGTCGTAAACCGTGAAGATATCCGTGGTATGTCAAAGGAAGAAAAGCTTACTTTACAACGATTAGATAATAAAGATTACCGTACAACGAAGGGCTACGGTTACTTAAAGAAAAAATGGCGTCATTATGAACAACAAATGTTTGATGAAAAAGAAATTCTTTCATGGGCAGGAGGGGACAAGAAATGACAGAACAAAATGTAACCATCACTCCTGAACTAAAGGAATCAGTGGTAGATTTATTATTTCAACTTGCAGACGATGACTTCTTATATTCGTATCGAGGATCAGAATGGCTTGGGCTAGCACCCCATATTGAAGAGGATGTTGCTTCTTCCTCTATCAGTCAGGACAGTATGGGGCATGCTGCGATGTTCTATCAATTATTAGAAGAAATCGGTATTGGAAACGCAGATGCACTCGCCCACCTAAGACCTGCTAATGAAAGAAAAAATAGTATTTTAGTAGAGAGGCCGAATGGAGAGGGCTATTACATGGAAGTTCCGAAATACGATTGGGCTTACGCAGTCGTTCGGAATTATTTCTACACTGCTGTAAAGAAAGTGAAAATTGATTCATTGAAAAATAGTTCTTATGACCCACTGGCTAAAGTTGCCATTAAAGTAAATATGGAATTGTACTATCATTTGCTTCACTGGAAAACATGGTTCGTCCAACTTCTAAGTTCAACAGACGAAGCGAAACAAAGAATGAATATCGCAATTGAACAAGTCATGAGTGATTTTGGGGATGTCTTTTCACTTGGCAAGGATGGAGAAAAAATTGTTGAACTAGGTTTAATTGAAAAAAGCGATGTACTTATTCACCGCTGGAAACAACAACTGGAGCAAGTGCTTCAAACTGTTGGGGTAAGTCTTCCTGAAATTCCGGCAAACCCAGAAAGAAATGGCCGTAATTTAGAACATACAGAAGATTTAGTTTCAGCGATTGAGACACTTTCAGAGGTTTATCGTTTAGATACAGCTGCATCATGGTAATGTAAACATAGAAAAGAGGTGTAATCATGCAAATGTCTATAAAATCACTGGAAAAGCAGGTATTAGATGTATTAAATGATGTTAAAGATCCTGAAATCGATACAGTGAGTATTATTGACCTGGGTATGGTAGAGGAAGTAATGGCAGAAAACGGAGTGGTTGAGATAAAAATCCTGCCTACCTTTTTAGGATGTCCGGCCCTTAGCATTATCCAAAAGAATATCGAAAATGCCGTGAAGGCCGTTGAGGATGTAGAGAAGGTTAAGGTGGAATTTATCAATCATCCGCCATGGACGTCAGATCGAATATCTGAAAAAGGCAGAAATGGGCTTAAAGCATTCGGAATTGCACCTCCACCTCGTTTAATGGACAGTGATGGATCGTGGCATGTTGATTGCCCGTTCTGCGGTTCTACCTATGTGACCATGGATAACATCTTTGGGCCGACAGCTTGCAGAAGTATTTTATACTGTAAAAATTGTAAAAACCCATTTGAAGCAATGAAACCGATATCAACTTTGATGTAGATAAAGAGAATGTGAGGAGAATCGATTATGGCAAAATTAATTGCTTTATATAAACAACCGGAAGACAAGGCTGCATTTGATGAGCACTATTATAATGTACATGTACCGATTACAGAAAAAATTCCAGGTCTTCGTGAAATGAAAGTAACAAAGTTTACAGGATCACCAATGGGAGGAGAGCCTCCATATTATCTAATGTGTGAAATGCGCTATGACAGCCATGAAGACTTACAAAACGGCTTACGTTCTGATGAAGGTAAAGCTTCTGGTAAAGACTTAATGAAATTTGCCGGTAAGTTAGTAACTTTGGTAATTGGGGAAGACGATTAATGAAAGCGTATGAATTTATTGAAGCTACACAAAAGGATGGTGTAGCACTAATTGAGCTCAACAGACCGGCTCAATATAATGCATTGAATCGAACGATGGTCCACGAAATTGTTGATGCGATGGAAACTTTCGACGGGGATGAGGAAGTTCGGGTTATCGTAATCACGGGGAAAGGACGGGCATTTTCAGCAGGTGCAGATATTGATGAAATGGCAGGGGATGATCCAGTTCGACTGGAGCTGTTAAATCAATTTGCAGATTGGGACCGTCTATCCTTAATCAAAAAGCCTATCATTGGTGCGGTAAAAGGCTTTGTTTTTGGCGGGGGATTTGAGTTGGCACTGAGCTGTGATTTATTAATTGCAGCCAGCGGTACGGAATTTTCATTCCCGGAAGTGAACCTTGGGGTCATGCCGGGAGCTGGTGGCACCCAGCGTTTAACAAAAATTGTCGGCAGAACGAAAGCGTTGGAATGGTTATGGAATGGCACTCGAATTACAACAGAAAGTGCCCTTCAACATGGACTAATTAATCAAGTTGTCTATCCGGAATTATTAATGGAAGAAACGATGAAAACTGCGAGACAAATCGCAAACCAAGCACCGCTTTCCATTCGTTTCATTAAAGATGCGGTCAATAAAGCGGTTGATTATTCTCTTTATGAAGGAATGCAATATGAAAGGAAAAATTTCTATTTATTATTTGCTTCCGAAGATCAAAAAGAAGGCATGAACGCTTTTATTGAAAAGCGGAAGCCGGAATTTAAAGGGAGATAACCATATGTACGAAACGATTTTGTATTCTGTTGAAAACGGTGTGGCATGGATTAAGTTAAATCGGCCAACTACATTAAATGCGTTCGTGGCTCAAATGAATAGAGAAATTACGAAAGCTATTAAAACAGCTTCTGCAGCTGAAGAGGTCCGCTGCATCGTGATTACCGGTGAAGGACGTGGTTTTTGCTCCGGTCAAGACCTGTCAGAAGTAGATGAAGATATGGATCATGGGCAGGTATTAAGGGAGAAATACGGGCCGATGATCAAACAAATTTATCAATGTGAGAAACCGATTATAGCTGCTGTCAACGGGATTGCTGCCGGTGCAGGTTTTAGCCTTGCATTAGCTTGCGATTTTCGTATTCTTTCAGAACGCGCAAGCTTCTTAAATGCTTTTATTCACATTGGTTTAATCCCAGATTCAGGTAATAGTTACTTCCTTACTAGATTAGTAGGAGAAGCAAAAGCATTGGAAATTTCGATTTTAGGTGAAAAAATCCCTGCGGATCAAGCGCTTGCATTGGGACTAGCAAATAAGGTGGTTTCTTCCGATAACTGGGAAGCTGAAGTAACGCAATTTGCAGATCGAATTGCAGCTTTGCCAACAAAAGCAATCGGATTAATTAAACGCACGATCAAGGCTGCAGGTGAAGAATCCTTTATTGACTACTTAGAAGAAGAAGCACAAGGCCAAAGAATTGCCGGCCTAACGAAAGATGCTCGTGAAGGCGTGCAAGCCTTTATGGAAAAAAGAAAACCAACCTTTATTGGCAAATAAGAGGAGGACCTATAGATGTCTACACAACAAGTTATCGATTCAGTTTCATTAAAGAGAGACTATTATCATCTAATTATTAATGGTGAAAAAGTAGAAAGCTCAACTGGCCAAACCATTAAAACCTATAATCCTGCTACTGGTGAGCTTCTCGCTGAAGTGGCAAAAGCTTCAAAAGATGACACAGAAAAAGCAGTACAGGCTGCCCGCGAAGCATTTGATCATGGAAAATGGCGCAAATACCCAATTAACCGCCGTTCACAAGTGTTGAACAAAATTGCTGCTATTATGCGTTCCCGTTTTAATGAAATAGTAGAATTAGAGATTTTAGATACTGGGAAATCATTAGCTGCAGCTCAAGGTCAAGTATCACAAGCGATTGAAGATTTTGAATTCTATGCAGGGGCTATTGTCGGACATCGCGGTGTCGTTAATAATATGCCTGGCCAATTTCATAATTTTACTGAAAAAGAGCCTGTTGGCGTATGTGCGCAAATCATTCCTTGGAACTATCCATTGATGATGGCAGCATGGAAAATCGCTCCGGCGATTGCAGTTGGTTGTTCTGTTATTGTAAAACCAGCTAGCTTAACTCCTCTTACTGCGATTATTTTAGGTGAAATCTGCTTAGAAGCAGGCGTACCAGCTGGTGTTGTTAACATTATTCCGGGATCAGGCTCAGAGGTTGGTAACTACCTTGTTGAACATCCAAAAGTAAATAAAGTGGCTTTCACTGGTTCTACCCCAATCGGAAAAGATATCATGGGAAAAGCATCAGAGACCCTAAAACGTGTTACGCTTGAATTAGGCGGTAAATCTCCTAACATCGTGTTTGAAGACGCGGATATTGATGCTGCCGTTGATGGATCCCTTTTCGGAATTTTCTACAACTCAGGTCAATCCTGTGAAGCTCGTTCACGTTTATATGTACATGAAGATATTTATGATGAATTCATCACTAAGTTTGTTGAAAAAACGAAGAAATTAGTACTTGCTAATCCATTTGATAAAGGAACCCATATGGGAGCAATCATCGATCAAGGTCAGTTGGATGTCATCGATGGGTATGTAAAATCTGCAATTGAAGAGGGAGCAGAAATCTTAGCTGGAGGAAAACCTGCTGTTGTCGAGGGTTATGAAGGTGGATTCTGGTATGAGCCGACTGTCATTGCAAACGTTAACCACGACATGACTGTTGTAAAGGAAGAAATCTTTGGACCTGTTGTAGTAGTTATGAAATTTAAGGATGAAAAAGAAGCAATTAAACTTGCAAACGATACGGAATTCGGATTAGGATCAGCCGTGTGGTCAAAAGACGGTGCACGTGCAACTCGTGTGGCGAAGCAAATTGAAGCAGGAATCGTGATGATAAACTGCCCATTCTCAGCCTTCCCTGGAACCCCATTTGGCGGTTACAAGCAATCTGGTTTCGGCCGTGAGCTTTGCATTGAAACACTTGACCTTTATACCGAAACAAAGAGCATTGTTTCTTACTTTGGAAGTCGTCCAATAAATCCATTAGGTGTTTAATGTCCTACACGTACGAATGAGACTTCCACGTCTCATTCGTACTTCTTTAATTAGACAAAGGAGAGATTTTTGATGAAAAACATCGTTGTTGTTGGTTCTGGTGTTATGGGTAGAGGGATTGCCTATGTATCTGCACTTGGTGGATTTTCCGTTACATTGGTTGATGTGAATGAAAATGCGCTTAAAAGTGCCGAAGGTGAATTAAATTCCATTATTGCAAAAGGACGCGAAAGAGGAAAAATTTCTTCTGAACAGGAACATTTGGCGAAAGGGAATCTATCCTATGCGAGTGATCTGCCGCAGGCATGTTCTATTGCTGACTTGATTATTGAGGCTGTCCCTGAAAAAGCAGTAATTAAAAAACAAGTTTTTGAAACAATGGAGCAATTTGCACCAGAACATTGCTTATTTGCTACCAATACTTCTACCATGAGTCCAACAGAAATTGCATCATATGGAAAACGAGCGGATCAAACGATTGCAATGCACTTCTTTAATCCGGTTCACAAAATGCCGCTTGTAGAAATCGTCCGCGGTCTTGAAACGAGTGATGAAACCGCTGAAACGATTAAAAAAGTGGCGGAACAAATGGGGAAAGAAACGGTTGTAATCAATGAATTCCCTGGTTTTGTCACAAGCCGTATCAGCTGTCTTGTCGGTAATGAAGCTTTTTATATGCTTCAAGAAGGACTTGGAACACCTGAAGACATTGATAAAGCTATCAAACTTGGATTGAACTATCCAATGGGCCCATTTGAATTAGTTGACCTTGTTGGATTGGATGCCCGTTTAAATAACTTGAGATACTTGCATGAAAAATTAGGTGAAAAATACCGTCCAGCACCATTACTTGAACAATATGTAGCCGCAGGCAGACTTGGTCGCAAAACGGGCAAAGGTGTTTATGATTATACGAAAAAAGAAGAGTTGGTGAAAAAATGAAAGAAGTTGTAATTGTTGATGCAGTTAGAACGCCGATCGGAAAATATAAAGGTGCATTAAAAAGTGTCCGCCCTGATGATTTAGGCGCAATCGTCATCAAGGCTCTTCTTGAAAGAAATCCTAATCTTCCTCCAGAACAAATTGAAGATGTCATTTTTGGTAATGCCAATCAAGCAGGGGAAGACAATCGAAATGTTGCCAGAATGTCAGCACTTCTTGCTGGATTGCCGATTACTGTAGGTGGCACAACGATTAACCGTCTTTGCGGTTCAGGTTTAGATGCCGTAATTCTAGCAGCTAGATCAATCGCTGCGGGTGAAGGAGATATCTATATTGCCGGCGGTACGGAGAGCATGACACGTGCTCCTTATGTCATGGGAAAGCCTGAAGTTGATTACCCAAGAGGTTCCATGGAACTTCAGGATACGACGATTGGCTGGCGCTTCACAAATAAAAAATTAGAAGAAATGTACGGGGCAGAATCGATGCCTCAAACAGCTGAAAATGTAGCGCAGCGCTGTTCGATCACACGTGAAGAACAAGATGAATTTGCACTCCGAAGCCAGCAACGAGCCAAAGTCGCTATGGAAAACGAACGTTTTACGAATGAAATTGTGCCCGTCACCTTTAAAGATCGGAAAGGGAACGAGGTAGTGGTAACAAAGGACGAGCATCCACGCCCAGATAGCTCCTTGGAAAAGTTATCAAAACTTCGGCCGATTTTTGAAGGCGGTACGGTCACAGCAGGAAATGCATCCGGTGTAAATGACGGGGCGTCTGCCGTATTATTAATGAGTGCTGAAAAAGCGAAGGAACTTGGATTAAAACCGCTTGCAAAATATGTGGTGGGTGCAGTTGCGGGTCTTGAACCATCTGTAATGGGATTAGGACCTATCTATGCTTCAAGAAAAGCACTCACAAGAGCGAATTTATCAATCGACGAGATCGGGTTAGTAGAATTAAACGAAGCCTTTGCCTCCCAGTCTATCGAATGCATGAGACAATTGGAGCTTGATGCGGATAAAGTAAATGTTAATGGCGGTGCCATTGCTTTTGGCCATCCCCTTGGTGCAAGTGGTGCCCGGATTTTAACCACCCTAGTCCACGAAATGAAAAAGCAAAAGGTTCAATATGGACTTGCAACCATGTGTATCGGTGTCGGTCAGGGAATTGCCGCTATTATTGAAAACATTGAAAATTAAATCTTTAAGCCCTTATATAGTCTGACTAGTAAGGGCTATTTTGTCTAATAAGGGAGAGAAATTTAATTATGGAAAACGTGATATTTAAAATAGAAGATCATATTGGCTATGTAACAGTGAATCGTCCTGACGTTTTAAATTGTTTTAACTATCCAACACTATCCGAGCTTCAAGAAGTAGTAAATTCTATTTCTCTAAATCCAGATGTTCACGTGGTTATTTTTACCGGTGCTGGAGAAAAAGCCTTTAGTGCGGGCGCAGATTTAAAGGAAAGAAAAACTTTATCCGAAACAGAGGTAAGAAGGAATGTAAAAGCAATACGTGATGTGTTTAACAGTATTTCATTGCTCCCACAGCCTACAATCGCTGCTGTTAATGGCTATGCACTTGGAGGTGGCTTCGAATGGCTGCTATCCTGTGACTTTGCCATTGCCGCAGAAGGAATTTCGTTGGGATTGACAGAAACAAGCTGGGCGATTATCCCAGGAGCAGGGGGAACCCAGCGATTGCCGCGATTAGTTGGCGAAACAAAGGCAAAAGAATTAATTTTTACGGCAAAGAAATTGTCTGCCAAAGAAGCACTAGAATTGGGTATAGTCCTTGAGGTAGTTTCTCGTAACGAATTAATGTATGCTTGTGAGGAATTTGCTGCAAACATAAGGAAAAATGGGCCAGTTGCGATCCGTCAGGCTAAATATGCGATTACAAGAGGGCTTAACACCGATTTACAAACAGGGCTTGAAATTGAAGCAAAAGCATACGAACTAACGATACCGACGGAAGATCGCGTAGAAGCCTTAAATGCATTTAGTGAAAAAAGAGCTCCTCGTTTTTCAGGGAAATAGCTTGCTTTTTTGAGAAAAATATATAAAAATTATAACGCTCGTATAAATTATGTGATACAAGAATTGGGGGGGGTGAAATGAATGGGTGAAAATACACGCTCCATGATTTTTACAATATACGGTGATTATATTCATCACTATGGGAATAAAATTTGGATTGGCAGTCTAATTGGACTGCTAAAGGAATTCGGTCATAATGAGCAGGCGGTTCGGGTAGCCGTTTCCCGTATGTTGAAACAAGGGTGGATCCAATCTGAAAAGGTCGAGAATCGCAGCTATTATTTTCTAACAAAACAGGGTATAGACCGAATTGAAGAAGCAGGAAATCGTATTTTTAAGCTACATCCGAGTGAATGGGATGGAAAATGGCGTGTTCTCATGTATACCATTCCCGAAGAGAAGAGACAGATTCGGGATGAACTTCGTCAAGAGTTATTATGGAGCGGCTTTGGCAGCTTTTCAAATGCCTGCTGGATTTCTCCGAATAACTTGGAAAAAGAAGTGAAGCTCCTTATTGAAAAATATGATATCAGCGAATATGTAGACTTTTTCGTTTCAGAATATATCGGTCCAAGAGATAATAAAACTCTAGTTGAAAAAAGCTGGCCGTTAGAAGATGTGGTTGAGAAATATGAAGAATTTATTATCACGTACAGCAAGCAATTTTTTGCGAATCAAGAGATTATTAGTCGCGGCGAAATGACCGATGCCCAATGTTTCGTTGAACGGACTAAGCTTGTCCATGAATATCGCAAATTTTTGTTTATCGATCCAGGACTTCCAAAAGAACTATTGCCGGAAAATTGGAATGGAAACCTTGCAGCAACATTATTTAACCAATATTATCAACTTCTTGCGGAACCGGCCAGTCGTTTTTTTGAAAGTATTTTTAAGGAAAATAATGATTTATGTAAAAAAGACGACTCCTATGATGCTAAACACCATCCGTATATGATTCAGTGACAAACAAAGCAGCTTTTCAACCATTTTTTTGAAGAGCTGCTTTGTTGTAAATGGAACCGTGCAATTTCTTTTTAATGAGAGGAGAATTTGTGTGAAATCAGTAAATGAATTGCTATCGATAAAATATCCAATTATCCAAGGAGGAATGGGGAATATCAGTAATGCTCAACTGACAGCAGCTGTATCGAATGCTGGAGGTCTTGGGACGATTGGATGCGGAACGATGAACCCTGCGCAGGTTGAATCGATTATTCTGGAAACGAAGGATCTGACAGATCAGCCTTTTGCAATCAATATACCTATCAATGTTAGTCCCTATACGGAGGAAATGATTCAACTTGTCATTAAACACAAGATACCTGTTGTTTCATTGTCTGCCGGCAATCCTGCACCCTATATTGCTCGTTTGCATGAACATAACATAAAGGTGATAGTCATTGTTGCGGCTGTTAAACATGCACAAAAGGCAGAAGAGGCAGGGGCCGATGTATTGGTGGCGGAAGGATTTGAAGCAGCCGGAATTAATTCCAATCTAGAATTGACCACGTTTACGCTAATCCCACAAATCTGCAAACATGTTTCTGTACCCGTTTTAGCTGCAGGGGGGATTGGCGATGGACATGGGTTAGCTGCCGCATTAATGCTCGGTGCGTCAGGGGTACAGATGGGGACACGCTTAATTGCAACAATGGATGCACCTTTCCATTCTACATATAAAAATAGATTAATTGAGGCAAATGATCAGGAAACAGTGATTTTGGGCCGTTCGGTTGGCCAGGTCAGGAGAGTACTAAAATCAGGCTATGCAAAACAAATTATTGATTTAGAACGTCAAGGTTTGTCAGAAGAACAATACCGTCAGATGACATCCGAGGATTTCCATTTGAAAGGTGCCCTGCGTGGTGACGGTGAAAATGGATTCATGAACAGTGGACAAATTGCTGGGCTTATTGAAGATATTCCAACTGTACAGGAATTATTAGATGGGATGATGAGTGAGGCACAAGCAGTTATGGAAGAGCGCCTGCGTCTTTTTACCATGTAAACGTTCTTGAGAGGAGTTTGGGGGATGGGAAATATAAACAAAGAATTCGATCTTATGAAGGTTGTTACGGATGGGGCTGCACCTCCTCCGTGTGATCTAACCTTGCAGATTGCAGTAACCTCTGCGAATTATGGAATCGCGCAGGGCATTTGGAAAGTCGATGATCAGTTTATGAACGGACTTGGAGTGGCGATGGGCGGTTTTGTTTCATCAGCGGCAGATATTATGATGGCCTATGCGATTGCATCTAAGTTAACGGTTGGACAAAGCTTTACTTCTATCGATTTACATACGACCTTTCATAGACCCATTTTTAAGGGAGAGGTTCTGGTTGAGGCAAGGGTTGAAAGATTGGGAAGAAAGGTTGCCTACGTTGTCTCAGACCTATTTCAAAATGAAAAAAAAGCAGCAAGTGTTGTTTCTTCGGTGATGATTATTGGTGAGTGAAGGTAAGCTATCGGGACACAATCTCGATAGCTTTTTAATATAGTATTTCTAGGAACATAGGAATTTTGTCTATTAAGTTATAATAAATAATCAATAAAAAAGCAGCTTGGTACTATTTTAGCACTTAGGCTGTTTTTTTATTTTTTTAATTTACTGTTTCTACGTCACGATTCTTTTCATTTTTTAGAAATATAAAAAATTGTAACTTCCGTTTAAAAAGGAAAGGAATTGGAGAATTTTATGAAGTGTGGTTATTTTTAACAAAAATAAAACAACGTAATTTTTAAAGGAGGCCGCTCGAATGTTATTAGTTCCTCGTGAGATAGATAAACTCATGATTGTTGTCGCAGCAGATCTTGCGAAAAGAAGAAGAGAAAGAGGATTGAAATTAAATTATCCTGAAGCTGTAGCATTGATAACCTATGAAGTATTAGAAGGCGCAAGGGACGGTCGAACAGTGGCTGAATTAATGGAATATGGAGCTACTATATTAAAAAGAGAAGATGTGATGGAAGGAATTCCGGATATCATTGACGATATTCAAGTAGAAGCTACTTTTCCCGATGGAACAAAATTAGTAACCGTACATGATCCAATTCGCTAAGAATCAGCAGGAGGAATAAGCAAATGGAAATGGAACCAGGTCAGTTGTTTTTAAAAGAAGAACCGATAATTTGCAATGTGGGAAGAGATCTTTTCAGGATAAAAGTAACGAATACCGGAGATCGGCCAGTCCAAATAGGATCACACTTTCATTTTTATGAGGTGAATGAATCCCTAAAATTTAATAGGGAGGAAGCCTTTGGAAAACGTTTAAATGTTCCAGCCGGTGCAGCGGTTCGGTTCGAACCAGGTGATGAAAAGGAAGTAGAATTGGTGAGTTTTACCGGAGAGCGTAAAGTTTATGGCTTTAATAATAAAACCGATGGATCTGTTGAAAGCAGGTGTGATAAATGAGTTTTGAAATGCCTCGTAAACAGTATGCGCAAATGTACGGACCCACTACCGGTGATTCGATTCGACTGGCGGATACAGATTTGATTATTCAAATTGAAAAGGATTATACGACCTATGGTGAAGAAGTAGTTTTTGGGGGAGGAAAAGTGATCCGCGACGGAATGGGTCAGCATCCTCTCGTAACCCGAGGGGATGGTGTTCCAGATCTGGTGATTACGAATGCGGTGATTTTAGACTATACCGGCATTTACAAGGCCGATCTTGCGATTCGTGATGGAAAAATATCAGGAATTGGAAAAGCAGGGAACCCTTTGGTTATGGATGGTGTGGATATTGTCATCGGTGCATCCACAGAGATCATTGCGGGTGAAGGAATGATTGTAACAGCTGGGGGAATTGACACGCATGTGCATTTTATCAACCCGGCACAAGTAGAGGTTGCCCTTACGGCCGGCCTGACCACTTTAATTGGAGGGGGCACGGGTCCTTCTGCGGGTTCAAGAGCGACAACGGTCACTCCTGGAGAGTGGAATATTCATCGGATGCTTGAAGCGGTCGAAGGGCTCCCGATTAATGTAGGATTGACTGGGAAGGGACAGGCTGCAACAGAGGAACCATTAGCTGAGCAAGTTCGGGCAGGTGTCATCGGGCTTAAAGTTCATGAAGACTGGGGCGCCACTGCTTCAGCCATTGATCATGCATTAAGAGTAGCAGACAAATACGACGTTCAAGTTGCGTTACACGCGGACACTTTGAATGAAGGCGGTTTCGTTGAAAATACGATGGCTGCTATTAAAGATCGAGTAATTCATATGTATCATACGGAAGGGGCTGGAGGAGGGCATGCACCCGATTTAATCAAATCAGCAAGTTTTATGAATGTTCTCCCTTCCTCTACTAACCCAACACTGCCGTATACGGTAAACACCATTGATGAACATCTGGATATGTTAATGGTTTGTCACCATTTAAATCCGTCTGTACCCGAGGATATAGCTTTTGCTGATTCAAGGATTCGAAAAGAAACCATTGCTGCAGAAGATATACTTCAAGATATGGGGATTTTTAGTATGACCAGTTCAGATGCACAGGCGATGGGGCGTGTCGGAGAAGTTGTTATCAGAACTTGGCAGGTTGCCGATAAAATGAAAAAACAAAGAGGCTTTTTAGAAGGTGATCGTGAGCTTTCAGATAATAACCGTGCAAAACGTTATATTGCAAAATATACGATTAATCCTGCGATTACCCATGGAATTTCTGATTATGTAGGTTCCATTGAAGTAGGAAAGATCGCAGACCTGGTGATTTGGTCACCGGCGTTTTTTGGCGTTAAACCTGAACTGGTTCTAAAGAGTGGATTTATTGTTCATGGAATGATGGGCGATGCAAATGCATCAATCCCAACGCCACAGCCAGTGATTAGCCGTCCAATGTATGCTTCGATTGGAAAAGCATTATCCAAAAGCTCGATTACGTTTGTATCCCAGGCAGCCTATGAAGGCAAGGTTCATGAAAAGCTCGGTCTCGAAAAAATGATCCTTCCGGTAAAAGGGATTCGGAAATTAACGAAAAAAGACATGAAACTTAATTCGGAAACACCTGAGTTGTCAGTTGATCCACAAACATATGAGGTAAGAGTTAACGGCGAGCTTATTACATGTGATCCGGTTGATAAGGTACCGATGGCACAACGATATTTCTTATTTTGAGGTGAAAGCATGTTAATTGAAAGAATAGAAACCAATATTGAGGAAATGGAAAAGGAAGAGATTATCAGACGTCATATTGAAAAAGTTTACCTGGAAAGTGCGCACCTAGTAAAACGGATTCAAAGGGTTATAACCGACCATGGCAGGGAAATTGGCATCCGTTTAAAAGATCCGCGTGACCTAAGTGCTGGTGATGTCTTATATATAGATGAGAAAAATATGATTGTCGTTGATGTAGTTGCGGATGATTTATTGGTGATTAGCCCGCGCAGCTTAAAAGAAATGGGGACAATCGCCCATCAACTGGGCAATCGCCATCTTCCGGCGCAATTTGAAAATGACGAAATGATGGTTCAATATGATTACCTTGTAGAGGAACTTTTACAGGAGCTTGAGATTCCTTATAAACGAGAAGAGAGAAAGGTAAAGCAGGCATTTCGCCATATTGGTCATAGTCATGGAGCATAAGTTTTTATCACTATTTCAGCTATGTGATTCAAACTTTCCAACCGGTGCCTTTAGTCATTCATACGGGCTTGAAAGCTATATACAAGAAAATACTGTCCATAATGCGGATACATTTTTAGAGTGGGTTCGGGTATATATCAATGAACAGCTCATCTATTCAGATGGGCTGGCAAGCCATCTTGTTTTTCAGGCATTGGAAAAAGAGGATGTTCAGAAAATCTGGAAGCTTGATCGGTTATTGGCCGTGCAAAATTTACCTCGTGAAACGAGGGAGGGCACGCAGCGAATGGGGGAGCGAATGCTGAATCTTGTTCAGTCCCTATATGAGATACCGATTTTATCGCTTTACAGAAATAGGATTGAAGCAAAACAATCTTTTGGTCACCCATCCATTGTATTTACAATGGTTGCACAACATACGGGTGTCTCAAAATCAACGGTTGTATTATTTTATTTGTATTCGGTGGTTTCAGGGATTGTCCAAAATGCTGTTCGCGGCATCCCTTTGGGGCAAACGGCAGGGCAAATCATTCTTCGTGATATTCAAAGCGATTTGGCCAAGGCCGTCCAAACGATTGAACAGTTGGATGAAGGAGAATTTGGAATCGTCTCGCCTGGGCTTGAGTTGTCACAAATGAGGCACGAACGAGTGAATATAAGAATTTTTATGTCATAGATTGGTGTATTTTTTCGGAACGCAGATAAAATGCTTAGCAAAGCAAATAAAACGCTTAGGAACGCAGATAAAAGTTGCTTTTTCGCAGATAAGTAACCCGAAGTCGCAGATAAAATCCAATTTTGCGCTGATAAATTTATAAGAGAAAGGAAGAGGTTAAATGGATCCAATTAAAATCGGTGTGGGTGGCCCTGTTGGTGCTGGAAAGACCATGCTAGTTGAGAAATTGACGCGCCATTTGAAGGATGAAATAAGTATGGCAGTTGTCACCAATGATATTTATACAAAAGAGGATGCAAAATTTTTAATGCAAAATGGAGTCCTTCCGGCTGATCGGATTATTGGTGTTGAGACGGGAGGATGTCCCCATACGGCAATTCGTGAAGATGCTTCAATGAATTTTGCAGCGATCAATGAATTAAAAGAAAAACACCCGGATGTAGAGCTAATTTTTGTTGAAAGCGGCGGCGATAATTTAGCTGCAACCTTCAGCCCGGAATTGGTTGATTTCTCCATCTACATTATTGATGTGGCACAGGGAGAGAAAATTCCAAGAAAAGGCGGTCAGGGGATGATTAAATCTGATTTATTTATTATTAATAAAACGGATTTAGCCCCTCATGTTGGTGCAAGTCTTGATGTCATGGAGTCTGATACAAAGGTGTTTCGTGGAGACAAACCATTTGCATTTACCAATTTAAAAGATAACTCTGGGTTGGATAATGTCATTGATTGGCTAAAGCAAAATGCATTATTAAAAGGATTGGCATGAGATGGAAGCTTGGACAGGCCTTCTCCATTTAAATGCTGAAGACAGAAGGGGAAAAACGATTTCGAAAAATGTATATTTCCAGGGTGCGTTTAAAGTGATGCGCCCTATTTATCATGATGAATCAGGCCAGCCTTGTTATTATTTATTGAACCCTGGCGGCGGTTATTTAGATGGGGATCGTTATAAAATGAAAATCTCCCTTGAGAAAAATGCACGCGTAACCATGACAACCCAGTCGGCGACCAAGGTATATAAAACCCCGAAAAACCATGCATACCAAGAAGCAGAGTTTTTACTTGAGGCAGGCAGTTACCTTGAATATATCCCAGATCCATTGATTGCTTACCAACATGCGAAATACAAACAAAAAAACGTGATTCGGATGGATAAAACAGCTACACTTCTCTATTCAGATATCATTACACCAGGTTGGTCTCCAGAGGGAGAGCAATTTAGTTACGAAACCATTCAATTATTAAATGAAATCTACATGGATGACGAATTAGTTGTATATGATCATATAAAATTAAACCCAGGCCAACAGAATTTAAGGGGAATTGGATTTATGGAGGGATTTTCTCACCTGGGTTCGATGATTGTAATTGGAGAGCAATCGAATAGTGTTTTACTCGATCAGTTATATTCTGTGATTGAAATGAATACAAATGATTATAAAGTTGGACTATCCTCACTTTCAGTTCCGGGATTTACCATTCGCGTGTTAGCAAATTCCACTCAAGTGATTGAAAAAATGTTCTCGGAATTTCATCAAATCATCAGTCAGGAATGGTTTAATAAAAAACCATGTTTTCTTAGAAAATACTAAGGGTTTAATCCGGCAATTCGAAAGGGTTGCCGGATTTTTATAGAGAAATAAGTAGTTGGGGAGGAAACAAAATGGATGTTACTTTATTTTCTGTTTTAACGTTAGGGTTTATTTTAGGCATCAGGCATGCATTGGAACCCGATCATGTCATTGCTGTTTCAACGATTGCAAGTCAAAGTAAAAAGCTTTGGCAGGCCTCTCTGGCCGGTGTTTTTTGGGGAATTGGACATACAGCCACACTTTTTATTATAGGAATCATCCTCATTGTCATGAAAAATGATATTCCGGAGAAATGGTCACTGACATTGGAATTTTTAGTTGGAATCATGCTTGTTTATTTAGGGGTCGCTGCAATGTTATCAATTCGAAAAAATCGAAAACAATCTCATCATCATGATGAAGTACATAATTTTGTGAAAAAACCTACTTATTTTAAATCATTATTTATCGGATTTGTGCACGGACTTGCCGGCAGTGCTGCCATGGTCCTCCTTACCATGAGTACCGTTCATTCTGTATGGCAGGGGGCGCTGTATATTTTAGTATTTGGATTAGGAACCGTAATCGGAATGTTAATTTTTACAACCGTAATTGGGATTCCGTTTGTTTTAAGCATGAAAAAAATGGTTGCAGGAAGTAGACTAATTTTGGCAACAGGCGCTTTAAGTACCGTTTTTGGATTTTACTACATGTATAATTTAGGTGTGAATGATGGCTTATTTAAACTTTGGATATAATCAAGGATACAAGATCTTTTTCTGGGGGAAACTTTAATTGTAAAAAAGGAGGAAGATGCAGGTATGTTTGAAAATTTCGAGGTGAATCATCTATTCGAGGGGCAGGCACATGAACAACCTCATTTTTCATTGAATATCCAAGGACATGATTATAAGGGGATGGTTCAAGATGGCAAAATTCACTGGTACCATCCACATCCGAAACAAAAGGTGGAAGAAGAATATTTAAGTTCCGTAGAACAACAGGTATTTGATTTAATGTGTGAACATACAGAATCATAAAGGAGAGCATCCCGTCATTTTGCGGGATGCTTTCTTCGATTTTAAAATGAGGGAAGAACTTTCCTTGCACATAGGAATAGCCATGTGCAAAATACAAAAGGCATGGTCAATGCAGGCAGACCGTACGGCAAAAGCCATGTGACAATACTTGCCGTAATCGGTACGGTTAAACAAGCAGCGATAATTCCATATAGTAATCCCTTCCGACCATTCTCATTAAAAACAATCGAAACAGCGATAATGGTTAAGATAGCATTGTATCCGTATAGCCCCATAAAAATCAAATGGTGTTCTCCTCCGAGAAAATATGATGTGATTAGCGCGGCGAGGTTTCCTATTATTGCAAAAAGACCCAATTTCCATCCAGCCCAAAATACCGCGATAAATAATAGGATTCCGGAAAAGGAATTATCAAGAAAAAAAATTTGCCCGATCCCGTTTACAGCGCCATCAAGCCAATTTGTCTCTCCCTTTATATTTAAGGTCCAATTGGATAAAGATTGTGGTGTGAGATTAGGGCTTATTTTAAAGGAAACTAGTCGATAGGTAGTAAGGAGCCAAAACCAGGTTAGGACAATAAATGGAAAGGTTAGAATCGGAATTTCAGTTGGCTTCATGATATGAATCATGGCAGCTGTAAATAACGCAGCGATCGCAGAACCAGCTATAGCAATGAACCAGCGGTCATCTCCGCTTAAAAACAAGAAAAGGGCCATTCCTGTCAGGACGGAGTTATATCCATACAATCCCTGACCTATAATCTTTTGATCTGCCCCACCAAGTTTTCCTATTACCGTTCCAATAATAGTGGATAAAAGAGCGATAATTCCTAAAGAATAGGATGCAATGGTGATCGCAGCTAGAATAATAAACCCAGAAACTGCATTTTCAATCAAGATTACCTGAGAGATTCCTTTTAACGAAGATATTATCAACCACTTTAACGTTTCCTTGTTAAAAAAATCATTTGAGTTATGTTGAATGTTCACCACGTCCTTTTAGGGGGAAAATAAAAAAAGTCCCGAACAATCACCTTAGGTGAATTCGAATCTTTAATAAATTTTCCCTCTAATTAGAAAAAGTATTCGAACAGTCTTTGGGATAAAAAATATAAAAAGCTTGTAGACGTATCTAGAACCTAGATTTGTCTACAAGCTAAACGAAAGCTATTATTTCATTGTATTAAAACTTACTGCTATTTTAGCTCCGACAACAGCATTGTTTTTCACAAGAGCAATGTTTGCATCTAAACTTTTTCCTTCAGTTAATTCTTTTACTTTCCCAAGCATGAATGGTGTTACATTTTTACCGGAAATATGTTTTTCTTCAGCTTCTTTTAATGCGGTTTCGATTACACTATTAATCGTTTCTTCATCCATTGCATATTCTTCAGGAATCGGGTTGGCAATAACAGCTCCGCCTTTAAGATTCAAATCCCATTTTACTTTTAACGTAGAAGCAATGGTTTCCACATCATCTGAGCGTAAATTCAGCGGGAATTCACTTGTACGGGTATAGAAGGCAGGAAGGACATCTGTTTGATAGCCAATCACCGGTACACCTTTTGTTTCAAGATATTCCATTGTAAGACCCAAATCTAGAATAGATTTAGCACCAGCGCAAATAACGGCTACGTTTGTTTGTCCAAGTTCTTCGAGGTCAGCCGAGATATCCATAGTTGTTTCGGCACCACGGTGAACACCGCCAATACCACCAGTAACAAAGATATTAATTCCCGCTGCCTCCGCACAAATCATCGTTGCAGCAACAGTTGTTGCTCCTAGTTTTTTTGTGGCAATTAAATAGGCCAAATCACGTCTTGATGCTTTTGCTACATCTGAGCTTTTACCGAACATTTCTAACTCTTCATCGGATAGACCGATTTTAATCTTTCCATCCACGATTGCAATGGTTGCCGGCACGGCACCGTTATCACGGACAATTTGTTCCACTTCACGCGCGGTTTGAACATTTTGCGGGTAAGGCATACCGTGTGAAATAATGGTTGATTCTAATGCTACGATTGGTTTTCCTTGTTCCTTAGCTGTACGAACTTCTTCAGATAATTCAATATATTGTTTCATGATAATTCCTCCATGTCTTTTTGTAGTTGTTCTGCAGATAAATCCTGACGGACAGTATAAGGGGATTGCAGGGTTTTGGCGGCATTCACATTGCCGGCTTTTGCAATTTCCGGTAATGATTTCCCTTCTAGCCATGTATGAATGACAGCAGAAGAGAATGCATCACCTGCACCTGTAACATCGATAATTTCCTTTAGTTCAAAGGAAGGAACATGAAAAATTCCTTCCTCTTTATTACCGATCATCGATCCTTTTTTACCATTGGTAATAATCACATTGGATATTCCAAGTGCCAACCAATTTTCTAATGCTTTCTTCCAATCTTCAATATTTTTGATTTCAGCTTGAAAATACATTTCTGATTCATCCCGGTTTGTAATTAACCAGGTGACTCCAGTTAAATCATTTGGTAAGCGGCTCATTTTTGGGGATGAAACGGGTATGAGCGCTATCGGTATGTTATGGCCTTTTGCAAATTGACACAGAAATTGAATCGATTCTTTCGGACAGTTTAAATCAACTACAATACATTTTGCTCGGCTTAATAAAGCATCCTGTTTAAGTAGTAAATCAGGTGTGATGGATTCGTATACTTCCATATCTGCTAAGGCGATAATTAATTCTCCGTTCGGGTCTAAGACAGCCGTGTAAGAACCAGTAGATTTTTCAGGAAATTGTACAACCGTTTCCAGGTTCATGTATAAAGAGGATGCATCCTCAATAAACGACCAGTCTTTATCGGTTCCGCTTGCAGAAATAAGGGAGATTCCCATCCCAAGCCGTCCAAGGTTTTCAGCAATATTCCGAGCAACCCCGCCTGCATTCTGAGTAGCATAAATCGGATTAGAAGTGCCTAACTGAGCTTTCTCTTTCGTATGAAATTTTCGGTCAATATTTGCACCACCGATACAAATCACTTCTTGTGATTCACTTAAAATATAGGCCCTGCCTATAATCTTTCCTTTTTTGGTTAATCCGGAGATCATATTAGCAACGGAGGGCCTGGACAAACCCAAAGTTTCAGCAAGCTCTTGCTGCGAAACATAAGGGTTTTTTCGAATTAAATCCAAAATTAATTGTTCTTTCTCATTCATTTTTTCAGGCACCAAACTCACCTCGTTCCTAAACAGTACGATTATTTTGTACTGAAGGTATTTGCTTCTTTCAGAGTTTCAGGAACTTTTACTTCACCAGATTTAATCTTTTTAACCCATTCTTTGACAGTTGCATCAATTTTTGCTTTGTTAGGAGCTTTTGCATTAATCGGTGCTAAACCAACACCATCTTCGGCTAAACCATATAATACAACCTTGCCGCCAGGGAAATTTCCATCTTTGGCCTTCTGAGAAAGGTCTTGTACCGCTACATCAACACGTTTAAGTGCAGATGTAAGAACAACTTCCTGTCCCATGTCAGACTGGTCTCGGTCCACTCCAATTACCCAAATTTGTTTGTTTGGGTCTTTTTTCTTCAGATCATTGGCTTCCTTGAACAGACCAACACCAGTTGCTCCTGCAGCGTGAAAGATTACATCAGCCCCAGTAGAATACATTTTAGCAGCGATCGCTTGGCCAACTTCGGCTTTGTCAAATGCACCTGCATATTGAACATCGATTTTTACAGCTGGATTTGCAGCCTTAACACCAGCAACGTAACCAGCTTCAAATCGTTCGGTTACTGGTATTTTCATCCCACCAATAAATCCAATATGGTTAGATTTTGTAGTATTAGCAGCAGCTATACCAGCAAGGAATCCTGCTTCTTGCTCTTTAAAAAGAATACTTGCAGTGTTTGGCTGTTTAACTTCAGCATCGACGATGGCAAATTCGGTATCTTTTTGTTGTTTGGCAATTTCTTCCACGGCATTCGGCATTAAGAAACCAATCCCGTATACGAGGTCAAACCCTTGACGAACAAGTGTATTTAGGTTTGTCGTATAATCTGCATCTGATTGGGATTGAAGGTAATCATAACCACCTTTACCTTTTGTCAGACCATTTTTTTTACCGAAGTTTTCAAGACCTTCCCAAGAAGACTGGTTAAAGGATTTATCATCGACACCACCGATATCCGTAACCATTGCTACAGAGAAACTTTTTCCTTTCGCAGTTTCGTTCTCGTTACTTTTACCACACGCACCTAATAGGGTACCCGTAGCCAGTACAAGTGATAAGGCCATTCCAATTTTACGCTTTTTCAAAGTATGTGCCTCCCATTGATGGTTTAAGATTTAAACATTTGTTTAATAATTAAACTTATGTTTGTATTATACTTCGGATTTATTGCTTGGTCAATAGCAGACTTTGTGGATATAATTTCTTTAAATACCTAGTTGAAAAGAGGATATATAGATGGAAAAAGATTTATTGGGGAAGCGTATTGCAATAGCTGGATCAAGGAAAACAGAAGAAATCAGCACGCTTATTAAAAAACAAGGCGGTATCCCGCTTGTACGGCCATTACAAGGGACGGTTCTTTTATCGGAAAAAGAAGTGGAGCCGGATTTACAAAGGTTTGTTCGCGACGGAGCGGATTGGGTGATTTTTACAACAGGAATGGGCACAAACACTCTATATGAATTGGCTAAAAAATTGGATGTTGAAAATGAGTTTTTACAGATTATTCGTCAGGCAAAAGCGGCTTCTAGAGGTTATAAAACATTATCATCATTAAAAGAGCTTGGGGTTAACCCTATAGCCGTAGACCAGGATGGGACAACTCGGGGATTAATTCAATCACTAGAAGGATTTGATTTCTCTGGTAAAAAAGTAATGGTTCAGCTCCATGGCGAACAAGCGCCCACATTGACCAAGTTTCTGGAGGATAGGGGGGCAATCGTCACTAAACTTCTTCCCTATAAACATATTGCGCCTGAGACAGAAACCGTTACAACAATCTGTGATGAGTTGTTAGCAAACAAACTGGATGCTGTCTGTTTTACAACTGCAAATCAAGTCCGTTCCCTTTTTGATTTTGCAAAAGGGAAGGGCTTAGTCGATGAGATTGTGACTGCTTTTCAGTCTAATACTCTTGCTGTTGCGGTCGGAAAGGTGACCGCGGAGGCGCTAAAAGAAGAAGGAGTAACGCGAGTGATTGTACCTGAAAATGAAAGAATGGGTGCAATGGTAATTGAATTATCACGGTATAATCGTAGTATGTAACAGAATTAACAACTACTAATAATCCTTTATCTACCGCATAAGTTTTAACATAGGGCATTTCAGTAGGGGGGGGGAGTTGATGTTTAAATTTTTTTCATTTAGAAAAAAAAAGGAAGTAAAACAGGCATCCCCTCATTTACCACATATTCTGACAAAACTAGATCGAATTATTGAACTCCTTGAAACACAACAACAAGAAACATTAAAGGAAGAAAAACAAGGTGGAAATATCCACCTTGAACATGTACAAATTGATCATTTAGAGAACATTAATTTTCAGCTTGAGAAAATTGAAATTGACGAATTAAGCGGGAAATTATTGATTGGTAATAATATTAGCGGCTCAGAAGAATTAGCCAAATCCATAATTCAAAAAATAGAGAAAGAAAACGAAAAGGAAGTAATGGTAGAAACTGCTTCCGATGATGAACAAAAAATAATGAAAACTCCAAAAGGGTATCGTTTTCAAAATAAACTCTAATTATTCCCAATTGGTATTGGCGATTTTGATATCTTGATCATCGATAATTGCATCAATCATATCCGGATCATTATTAATACTTAAATTTTTAGTAATATGATTCATATTTCCATACGTATTACCGTGTGATACATTTTGTTTTTGATTTGCATCGATTCCATTTATCTGACCTTTCCCGACAAATAGGGAGGAATTATTGAGCATCGTTGTCACATTAACAGAATCAAGGCTAATATTCGATTCATTTTCATTACCAGGAGTCTCAAATGAAAAATTGATATCCCGGTCATCAATGGGCGTATCAATAAAATCCGGATCATTCAAAATAGAGGTATTATACAAGAGAAAATTATATTCCCCGCTAACATCACCAAACACTTTATTTTCCTTCCCATGCGCATTCCAGCCAATCGCAGTATTTTTTTCAGCGATAAAGATGCCTGCCTGCCGCTCCATGGTTTGGACATTAATATTTCCTGTAAATTGAAATTGTGAAGATTTTAACATTTTCTCACCACATTTTTTTCATTTCTGCTCTACTGTATGACCTGAATGAAGATTAGGTGATAAATACCCACTTTTTTAATAGCGGTTTGTGTCATTAGCTCAGGAACGGAATAGGCTAATAAAAATGGAAAAAGGGGAATAGCGGTGAATATTCGTTTTGACCATGTAACCATTGCAAATATGAAAAATTCTGCTGGTGTATTTTTAGGGGAAAAGAATATGATTAAAAAATTTCGAAGCGATCAGACAGTTACTGAAGTAATTGGAACGTTGTCAGGTAAGGAAAATATAGTGGTGGAAAATTTTTGGGCAAACACCAAAGAGAAGGGGGAGGCTGATTAAACGATGGGTTCCTCTTTTTTATCTCCATCTGTTCATATTGGAACCATCAAAATCGGGAGTATTGGTGAGGCGTCATGTTTTAGTATCGGAAATAATTTTATTGAAGATTTTAAAAGCAATAAAAAACATAGCCAAGGGTTAGGAAACATCCACGGGGACCGAAATAATTTATCTCATTCAAGCGCTTCGTTAACTACTATGCAGGAGGACCAAAATAAAAAGAAGCCTAGTGATAAAATGGATAAAGCTCCAACTGATAAAGCGGAAAAAAACCTTTCATGAAAGGTTTTTTTCTTTTGAAATTTATATATTTGCACCAAAATTTGGTTTAATATCTTGGTCAAAGATTACTCCATCAATTCCATCCAAGTTATCCAAATTATTCGCAACATTTAGTGTAAGGACATTAAAAAAGCCAAAGGTACTACCAAAACCTTGATTAAATTTTCTGTTGGAATCCATCCCTGTAATAATGGATTCACCGATTGATACATTGGCGTTTTGTTGGGGAGTGTTAACATTTAATACTCCTAAATTAATGACTGAAGGCATTCAAATTTCCTCCATTCCTCGGTACTATTATTTATTATATGATTTATCCCTTTTTATGTTCAGTAAATAACGAAATTGTGTTCATAAAAAACATAATCTACGAAACAACAATAAGTATAAATAACTTTTCAAAAAGGAAAACTCCCCAAAATACCGCTATAATGTAGAATAGAATTCGCATTTTTGTATGGGGGGATCCTGCCTGAACACAATAAAAATATCTCTGCAGACGAAAATCTTTGGGCTGGTACTGTCACTGGGATTATTATTAATCGTGCTGCTGACGGCTTTTTACAGCTACATGGAAAGTAAACAAATCGAAGAAAACCGGGGTAGAATGGCACTGGAAATTTCAAAAACGGTATCCTTTATTCCGACTATTATCGAGGCTTTTCAATCAAAAAATCCATCGCAAACCATTGAGCCGCTAGCTGAAAAAATTCGCAAAGAGACCGGTGCTGAATTTGTTGTAATAGGAAATAAAGAGGGAACCCGATATTCCCACCCGCTAAAATCGAAGCTCGGGAAAAAAATGAGGGGCGGAGATAACGAAAGAGCCCTTCAAAAGGGAGAATATTATGTATCTACGGCAAAGGGGACGCTCGGGCCATCTATCAGAGGAAAGTCACCTATATTTAATCAAAAAGGTGAAATCATTGGGATTGTTTCTGTAGGATTTTTACTGGAGGATATCCATCAGCAAATTATGAATAACGTAACGAAGGTTCTGTATGTAGCACTCTTCGCTCTCATCCTATCGTTAATTGCCAGCATTTTACTAGGGCGGAATATACGTAAGGATACAATGGGGCTTGAACCCTATGAAATTGCCTGGCTTTATAAAGAAAAAAACGCAGTATTGCATGCGGTGAAAGAAGGGATTTTGGCCATCAATCAAAAGGGGTTCATCACGATGATGAATCAACCGGCCAAAAAACTCCTAAATATTCATGGTTCAGTAAGACTCATGAAGGTGGATGGACTATTTCCTTCAGACTATTTATATGAAGTTTTAGAAACAGGAACACCTCAAATTGATAAAGAAATGGTCTGGAAGGACCGAACAGTGATTGTAAACTGCACACCTCTTTTCAATCAATATGAAATAACTGGCGTAGTTGCATCATTTCGGGATAAAACTGAAATTGAGCAAATGTTAAACACGATATCGGAGGTTAAAAGTTATTCTGAAGACCTTCGTGCGCAGACACATGAATTTACCAATAAATTATACGTGCTGCTTGGTCTGCTTCAGCTCGGCGAACATCAACAGGCGATCGAAATGATTCAATTGGAAACACAGGCACTGCAATTTCAAAATTCTGTTGTTTTTAACCAGATTAAAGATACAAAAATCCAGGCTATACTCTTAGGAAAGCTGGGAAAAGCATCGGAAAAGAAGATTCAGTTTGAAATTGCTTCTGATAGTTATTTGGAAAACTTACCGCACCATATAAAACTTTCCAACCTCATTGTCATCCTTGGAAATTTAATCGATAATGCCTTTGAGGCGGTATATGGGTTAGAATCTTCTACCGTTAAATTCTTCGCAACGGATATTGGTAGTGACATCATCTTTGAAATTTCAGATAATGGTAAGGGAATCAATGAAAATGAAATACCGCTTCTCTTTCAAAAGGGTTATACCACGAAAGAAGGGACCGAGTCGAGAGGATTTGGTCTATCAAATGCAGAAAAGGCTGTAATAGAGATGGGTGGAATGATTGAGGTACAAAGCAGTCCAGGGAGTGGAACTGTTTTTACTGTGTATCTTCCTAAGGATAGCGAGAGGGGGAGAAAACTTGAATAAGATCAAGGTAGTGATTACGGAAGACGATTTTCGAATTGCAGATATTCACGAGAAATTTTTACAGAAATTCAAGGAAATTGAAGTGGTTGGTAAAGCCTTGAACGGGGATCAAACCTTGCAAATACTAAAAAAAGAACAGCCTGATTTACTCCTTTTGGACGTGTACATGCCGGACATGCTCGGGGCTGAACTCCTGCCAGTCATTCGTGAGAGTTTCCCTATGATGGGGGTTATCATGATTACAGCTGCAACCGATAAAGTTTTTCTTGAAAAAGCATTAAGTTATGGAGTAGAGAATTATTTAATCAAACCGGTTAACCGGGAACGATTTGATGAGGTAATTTTGGAATATGTTCAAAAACACACCCTGTTAATGTCCAAACAAGAGGTGAATCAAAATTATGTAGACCTTTTATTTGGAAAAGGAAAACAGGAAAGAACAGGGAAAAGTGCTGGATTGCCTAAAGGAATTGATGATATTACGCTTGGAAAAGTGAAAGCAGTTATACGTTCCAAAAATGGAGGACTATCTGCAGAAGAAGTCGGACAGGAAATCGGTGCATCACGGATCACGGCTCGCCGTTATTTAGAATATTTATCCGCTATCAAAGAAGTGAAGGCGGAAGTGGTTTATGGAATTGTAGGAAGACCGGAAAGAAAATATTATCCCGTGTAAGAAGGATTGCAAAAAAGCAGTCCTTCATTTTTTAGGAATGTTAAAGAAAAATAATGATTTTTAAACAAAGTTGATTGGAGCGGAAATCAACAATCCAGTTTTATCAAAGCCTTTTTAAAAAAATAATACTGGAAAAATTCTCCTCGCATGAACAATATGTACAAAATGCAATTTAATTTACGATATTAACATTATTTTGGAAACGTTTTCACCATATAAAATTTTGATTATTATTAATTTACAAACAAAAGGGGTGAAGACAATGTTAGCAATTTTAGGATTTTTAATGATTATTATTTTCATGGTTTTAATTATGACAAGACGTCTTTCAGCTATGATTGCCCTCATGGTCGTTCCAGTAGCCTTTGCTTTAATCGGCGGGTTCGGAAAGGATATGGGTCCTATGGCATTAGAAGGGATCAAGAGTGTGGCACCAACAGGAATTATGATTCTATTTGCCATTCTATTTTTCGGAATTATGATTGATGCAGGAGTATTCGATCCAATTATTCAAAAAATCTTAAAAGTAGTGAAGGGTGACCCAGTAAAAATAGCAATTGGTACAGCTGTACTTGCACTATTAATCTCCCTTGATGGAGATGGAACAACCACTTATATGATTACCATTTCCGCAATGCTCCCATTGTACAAACGAATTGGGATGAAACCATTAGTCTTAGCGGGGATTGCAGTATCAGCTTCCGGAGTTATGAACCTGCTTCCATGGGGGGGTCCTACTGCCAGGGTTATGACGGCATTACATCTTGAAATGGGAGATGTATTTACTCCAGTCATTCCAAGTATGATTGGCGGAGTGTTGTTTGTATTGTTTATGGCATATTGTCTTGGAAGAAAAGAGCGTAAACGGATAGGAGTATTGGACATTGATTATAGCACAATGGCGCAGATGGCAGCTACAACTGAGGATGCATACCTCAAACGTCCAAAATTAATTCTAGTAAACTACCTTCTTACGATTATTCTTTTATATGCTTTAATTCAAGAAGTACTTCCAACAACTGTTTTGTTTATGATTGGTTTTGCCATTGCGATCACAATCAATTATCCGAATTTGAAAGAACAAAAAGAACGTATTATGCACTATGCTGATAATGCATTATCTGTAGTTTCAATGGTTTTTGCGGCTGGTATTTTTACAGGAATTCTTACAGGGACGAAAATGGTTGATGCCATGGCAAACAGCATGATTTCTCATATTCCTGATGCACTTGGTTCACACTTTGCGCTGATCACAGCCATTATTAGTGCGCCATTTACCTTCTTTATGTCAAATGATGCATTTTACTACGGAGTATTGCCTTTGTTGGCAAAAGCGGCAAGCGGTTTTGGAATTGACCCAGCGATGATTGGACGAGCCTCATTATTAGGATTGCCAGTCCATCTCTTAAGCCCACTCGTTCCTTCTACTTATTTACTAGTTGGGATGGTTGGTGCGGATTTCGGAGACCTGCAGCGATCCTTCTTAAAATGGGCTTGCGGTTCAACGGTTGTCATGATTTTAGTTGCTCTCGTTTTAACGATTATACCATTCTAAAAGTTCCTCAAAAGAGCTCCTTCATAGGGGCTTTTTGATTTTTAAAATAGGAGTTTATTATGTATATAATTTTTTTAGCAATCAAAGAATTTTTAAAAATCCGGTGATCTATGCTTTTTTATTAGGGCTTCTGCTCCAGACGCTTCATATAAAAATTCCTGAGTTTTTATGGTCGCCTGTTAAAAATACATCTAATGCTTTTTTTGCAGTAGCGCTTATAACACTTTGAATCAGGACCGTTCAATGAATAGAACGGTATTAAGATTCAATCTTAGTGCGGATTCGTTCCCCAACCGAAATAGCTCCCATCTCATATAATTCTTCAAAAAATAGTGCTCCAAAAACTTTTTATCAAGAATAATAAGATCGATTGTTGTTGAAACCCAAAGAAGTATTAAATTTCCTGTCTAAAAAATATAAAAATAATGACAATCTGACTCGAAAATTGATTATAATTAATACAAAGTTATTATTTTTGTGATTTTTGTCAAATTGGCCTGCAACGAAGGAGGTTTTTCATATGAACATAAGGCAAAAGAAATATAATTTTTTTCAACGAATCGGACGTGCGTTTAGGTTGAATTTTTTAAAACTGTTTCGTTCTCCTGGCGGGGCCAAAAAAGTGTCATTAGGTTTTGCGATTGGCTTTGGTTTGGAAATGTTGGTGATATCATCTGCGTCACTTATCTATATATTATTTATCCCGATTGTCCGTCTGGCCAAAGGATCTTTTCCGGCTGCAATCATTGGAAATGTTATTGGCAAACTAACCTTTCTGCCTGTGATCCTGTTACCTTTTGCAAAAAAACTCGGGAAAGCGGTCTTTCCATTGAAGGTTCAGATTGGACAAAGTACACCATTTTCATTTGAAAAACTACTGCATGGCGATTTTAGTGTCATTATCAGTATCCTCCACGGGGGAGTCCATGTTTTAATTGGAATGACCATTTTTGGTATTGTTCTTGGGATTATCTCATACTTCATAGTCTACTATTTGTATGAAAAGCAAAAAACGAAACGACTAACCAGAATTCGTGATAAACAGGCACTTCGGAAAAATAGCCTGAATAAAAATTTAGTATGATTTTTGATGAATTAACGGTTACCCATTCTTCATGTGGTGACCGTTTTTTTGACTTCTCGAATCTATTTAGTTTTCTCATGTGTTAACGTATAATGAAAGTGATAGTTGTGAATTTTCTAACCAATTTAATTTTCCATCATGCGGAGGTCCATTAGATGCTGCTTAATACCTTTAAAAATGAAGTAAACCAACTAAAATACGAGGTAATCGGGTGGAGGAGATATCTCCATCAAAACCCTGAATTATCATTTCATGAAGAAAAAACGGCACAATTTGTGTACGAAACACTCCAATCCTTTGGGAACTTGGAGCTTTCCCGACCGACAAAGACAAGTGTGATGGCTCGCCTCATCGGTTCACAGCCGGGTAAGGTCCTTGCAATCCGAGCTGATATGGATGCCTTGCCGATTCAAGAGGAAAACACATTTGAATTTGCATCTAGTATTCCCGGGGTGATGCACGCCTGCGGGCATGATGGACACACGGCGATTTTACTTGGGACTGCAAAGATACTTTCGGGTATGAAGGACCGCATCCAAGGGGAGGTTCGTTTCCTCTTTCAGCATGGGGAAGAAATGTTTCCGGGCGGCGCCGAGGAAATGGTGGAAGCAGGGGTAATGAATGGTGTTGACCTCGTAATAGGAACCCATCTTTGGTCCCCAATTGAAGTAGGCAAGGTTGGGATTGTCTATGGTAAGATGCAGGCTGCGCCGGATACCTTTGATATTACAATAAAAGGGGCCGGTGGACATGCTGCGGAGCCGCATTGTACTGTTGATGCGATTGCAATTGCTACACAAGTAGTTGGCAACCTGCAGCATATTGTTTCTAGAAACACGGATCCACTCGATAATCTTGTTGTTTCGGTTACAAAAATCATGGGGGGAACCGCTCATAATGTGATTCCGAATACTGTAGAAATCGGCGGGACGGTCCGCAGCTTTGATGCTAAACTGCGCGAATCCATCCCGCCTCTAATGGAACGAATCATAAAGGGGATTACGCTGGCACACGGTGCTGACTATGATTTTTCTTACAATTATGGCTACCGCCCTGTTGTAAATGATGAAGTTGTTACTAGGGGGATAGAGGAAACTGTTCTTGAGCTGTTCGGGGATAAGGCTCTCGCGCCAATTAAACCGGATATGGGCGGAGAAGATTTTTCCGCTTTCCAGCAAAAAGCGCCGGGAGCGTTTTTCTATATAGGGGCAGGGAATGCTGAAAAAGGAATTATTCATCCCCATCACCATCCACGTTTTACGATCGATGAAGAATCATTGGAAATGGCGGTTAACATCTTTGTTCATGCCGCATTTAAATTTTTGAATTAAACAAAGGGTCTGCCCCAATCTTATGGGGGAGACCCTTTTTAATATCCGCGTTTTCGATCCACTATTCCGTGTAAAGTTTGTCCATTTAAATATTTTATTACATTATCAACAAAAAATTGAGTCACACCTTCAATAGTGCTAGGTCCAGACAAATGCGAAGTGATATAGACATTTGGCATTGAATAAAAACGATGATCCTTTGGCAGTGGCTCTGTTTCAAAAACGTCAAGAATTGCTGCTTTCAGGTGCCCTTCCTCAAGAACAGATTGTAAATCATTTTCAGCGATCAGTGCACCTCTGCCCACATTTACAAGACAGCTATCAGGCTTCATCGCGAGAAGGATCTCACGATTGATAACATGGTAGGTTTTTTCTGTTAAAGGAAGCGTTAGGACAAGGTAATCAAGATCTTTAACAAAATCCGTCCATTGGTTTGCAGTAAAGTGTTGGTCCACAGTTTCGGCATTCCTCCCGCTAAAACTTAATCCGTGAACCCTCATGTCAAATGCTTTAGCCTTACGGACGGTTTCAGCTCCAATCGATCCCAGTCCAGCTATTCCGATGGTTTTTCTGGCAAGGGAGTCAGAAATAAAGGAATCCCAATTCCGTTCTGTTTGTGCTTGTCTCATTCGCGGAATGTCCTTAACAATATGTAGAAGATAGGCAAAAATATATTCAGAAATATATGTGCCAAACTGGTCGACAATTCTGGTAAGGAGGATATCATCAGGGATGGAAGAATCGGCCACTAAATCATTCACACCTGCGCCTATCGACTGAAACCAACGGACAGATAAGGCATTTGGTGTACGAAGGAGTTGGGTAGGGAACTTCCAGCCTAAGATAATCTCAGTACCGGGTAAAAACATTTCTGCTTCCTCGTAAGTTGCTGCTGCCTTCACAGCTTTATAACCATGTCCACGTACGCAGTTCGCATATTCTTCAGCGTGGTTCGGGTCAAATACTAATATATTCGGTTGTGACGAATTCATAAAAATCACTCCTATACAATCTATCTAATGAGACATTAGCCATAATCAATATAATTAAAGTTAACAATAGATGTAATAAGAATTCAAGATAAAAAGGTTTCAGGAGTTGCTATATTATTTATAGTTAATATCCACCTTTTAAAGGGATAATTGTCTATAAAAAACTATTTATGGGAATGTATCCTAGTCTTTTATCCTTAATTTTCACACCCTAATATTTCGGGAATGAAAATAAAACCGCTCTGTGTTATGATGGCAATATCAAACCGATCGGATGTAAGGTGGATTCCATCTTTGTCATTCAAAGGAAAAAGTGGGAGTGCGATTAGAATGGAAACGTGGAAACGGAATTTATGGGTGCTTTGGATAGGCTGTTTCTTTACATCGGCAAGCTTTTCGATGGTCATTCCTTTTTTGCCCCTTTTTCTACTGCAAATTGGCGTTCATCAACATACAGAAATGTGGTCAGGACTGCTTTTTAGTTCGGCCTTTTTTGCCGGTGCAATCGCTTCTCCTTTCTGGGGGAGGGTAGCAGACCGGTACGGAAGAAAGCCAATGATTATTCGGGCCGGATTTGTTCTTTTTGTCATCTATACATTAATGGCCTTCGTAACGAATCCTTATGAGATCTTAGCATTAAGAATAATGCAGGGATTATTGAGTGGCTTTATTCCTGGCTCAATCGCATTAATTGGGACCAATACACCAAATGAAAAAATTGGGTATGCCCTTTCTTTAATCTCTACCGCTACGGCTTCAGGGGGGATTCTTGGACCATTACTTGGAGGTGGAATTGCTCATCTCGTCGGAAATCGCTTAGCTTTTGCTAGTGCCGGAATCTTCGTCTTTATTGCCTCATTTCTTATTATTTTCTGGGTGAAAGAAGAAAACCTTACTCCTAGTAAAGAGAAGGGATCCGTTATAAATGATTTCAAGGTGGCATGGACCAATCGGACGTTAATGATGGTTCTTACCTTAACCGTTGTAACAAGCTGTTCGGTCATGACGATTGAACCGGTTCTCCCATTATATATTGTGAAATTAGGGAGCTCTTCTGAAGATGCTTCATTACTAGCAGGTATCGTATTTTCCCTTCCGGGGATTGCCAGTGCCCTGTTTGCTCCCTATTGGGGAAGATGGGCGGACAAGGTTGGCTTCCAAAAAGTGCTTGTCATAGGACTGCTGGGCGGTGGAGTTGGAACATTGGCACAAATCCTATTCGGAGAAATTTGGGGATTTTCAGTCATTCGTTTTGTTTATGGTGTGTTTTTCTGTGCCGTATTTCCAGCATTAAATGGGCTTGTCGTAAAATCAACACCAGACGATTTCAGGGGAAGAGCCTTTGGATTAAACCAAACTGCCAATCAAATTGGCGGGATGGTCGGTCCAATGATTGGCGGTTTTATTGGTGGAATTTTTCCTGTTCAAATTGTATTTGTTGTAACGGGACTATTACTATTAACAGCTATGGGTATGGCGTATAGAAAAGGGAATATGTTAAACAGTTCAATAAAGAGAAATGCATTGGCAGAAAAATAAATGAGCTTAAAACGTCACAAAAGAAGTGGCGTTTTTTTGTTCACATTTAAATGAAAGCGCATACATTGATAACAAGGGGGTGATTATATGTTGTATCCTTATGGGAACGATTATATTAAATATTTAAACGATGAAGATTCCTACGGTATGACTTATGATCAATGGAAGGACAAGAATTCGAAAATGGATTCGGATCATCACCATCAAGCGGGGGAAAGTAAAGGTCCAATTAAAAAATATTCAAATTTTAAATAATGGCACCGTATTGGTGCTTTTTTTATGTCACAGCGATTGACAATTTTTTTTAAAAGAGTATAGTGTTTAATAGTTACCTTAGGTAACTAATTTTGCGAGGAATGTGGTGTTTTCAAAATGCAAGGTTTTTTCCAACAATATTTAAGAGTATATCGTCCTCTTATAAGCAAATTAAATGAGACACTTGGAGAATTTGAGCTATCGTATTCCTTGTGGCAAGTTATTTGGTATATATACAAAAATCAGCAGTCAACGCTCGTGGATATTTCCAATTATTATAATGTGGAAAAGCCTACGGTCACAAGGGCTGTTAAACGATTAGAGGAGAAGCTCATCATAAAAGTCATCCCAGGAAAAGATAAGCGGGAGAAAGTGATCCAACTCACAGATTTAGGGGAAGACCTTTACCAGATTATAAGACAGAAAATAACCGAGCTCGAGTACAGTGTCATGAGCGGGATTTCGAAAGAGGAACAAAGTGCCGCATTTCAATTACTCCCAAAATTAAGGAAAAACATTCTTAAAGAAGGTAGAAAAGATGAATAAACCAAAATTATGGACAAAGGATTTTTTAATTGTCTCAACAGCAAACTTTTTTCTTTACTTTACATTTTATTTATTAATGGTAACCATCACCATATTCGCTTCAGAGAAATTTCATGCATCTCCAAGTCAAGCAGGGCTTGCTTCTGGAATATTTGTAGTAGGCACATTGATTGCACGATTATTTTCCGGAAGATCAATCGACCGTGTCGGCTGGAAAAAGATGTTATACATTGGCTTTATCTTATTCTTACTTACCACATTATTATATTTTGCAGTAAACAGTCTTACTTTTCTTCTTGTGAATCGTTTCTTGAATGGCGCCGCAATGGGGGTTGCTTCCACAGCAACGGGAACGATCGTTGCGAAAATTATCCCAAATGCAAGACGTGGCGAAGGCACTGGTTATTATGCATTAAGTGTAACGCTTGCTGCAGCGATTGGGCCTTTCTTAGGGATGTTCCTTATGCAGCATTCAAGTTTTAATATGAATTTTATTGTTTGTCTTATTTTTCTAGTCATGAGTTTTGTTGCGATATTCTTTTTAAATGTTCCAAAAGTCGAACTATCGCAGGAACAATTGGCAAAAATGAAGGGGTTCTCGATTCATCAATTCTTTGAAGTAAAAGCCATACCGATTTCGATTATCGGTGCATTGGTGGGATTTGGGTACTCAAGTATCCTTACATTCTTAACTTCCTTTGCAAAAGAAATCAATTTAGTAGATGTCGGAAGTTTCTTCTTTATTGTTTACGCTGTTTTCACTCTGATTTCAAGACCATTTACCGGCAAATGGTTTGATCAAAAAGGTGAAAACTTTGTGATGTATCCATCCTTTTTATTCTTCGCAGTTGCTTTGATCCTGCTTAGCCAGGTTCATCAAGGGATAATGCTATTAGTTGTTGGTGCCTTAGTCGGTCTTGGATATGCAACATTCTCGTCAAGTGCCCAAGCGATTTCCATCAAAGTATCGCCAAAAAATCGGATGGGGCTGGCAACTTCGACCTTTTTCATTTTTGTTGATGGCGGAGTTGGGATTGGGCCATTCATCCTCGGCTTTTTCGTTCCTTTAATTGGCTACCGGGGGCTGTATTTTAGTGTCGGGATTGTTGTTTTTGCTTGTATCTTCTTATATTATTTCTTACATGGCAGAAAAAATCGTCCGAGAAGAAGTGAACTTGTTGAACTACATTAATTAATTTTTTTCAGTTCTGTATGAAATGGTTATGATACATCCTTCCAGCAGTAAAAAAGGGTAAAAAAAGTACGCAGGATTATCTTGCGTACTGTTTTAGCCTTTCATTGCTCCGATTAAAATAAAACAAACCCCTAGGAGTATCCATGCAATTTTATAAAGCGAAATATTTCCAACCATTCCTAAAACGCCAATGGTGGTGGTAAGAATTAAGATAATGGGTCCCACAAGTGCAAGAGAACTATTCACCATTAAGGCTTTTTCAACGGAGTTAAATCTGATCATTAAAATGGCGGCAAATATTTCGATGCTGCCTGAAAGAACTCTTAATAATGCCATTCCTAATACGGCTTTTTCAAGAAAAATAAACATTTTTGCCTCCCGAAGAAAAAATATATCTAAAAAAGTATATGTTGTATTCTTCAAAAGAAGGACAGGTCAAAAAAATGTTTTGAAGTTTAAAGGAAAAATGGCTGGGTGCAGCCGTATTTTAAATCAACTTAAATCCGCTAAATAAGATAATCAATGCCATGATCGTCCGTAATGGTTTGGCAGGGAATTTTGAGGATAAGGTGCTACCTAAAAGGACTCCTGGAATGGAACCAAGCAAAAGATTAACCATCAATGAATAATCAACATTCCCAATCCCTGCATGCATTAGGCCAGCGGCAGTGACCAATAAAAAAGCGTGAGCAATATCCGTTCCAACTAATTCAGAAGGAGTCATTTTATACAAATATAGCATCGCCAAGGCAAATAATGAGCCCGACCCAATCGAAGTTAGCCCGACAATAAAACCCAGTATTGCTCCGATTGTAATGGTCAAAGCACGTTTTTCCTCCAAGGGTTTTATTTGAAAGGGATTCCAATTGAATTTTTCCTTGATAAAGGTTTTAATCAGGGTGGTCAAAGCAACCAATATTAACACATAGCCCAAAGCATGTTTAATAACAAGTTCTTGATTATGAAAAAAGGCATCGAAAAGATGAAGAGTCCCTACAGCAATGATTGTACTTGGAATACTGCCAATTGCGAGGTATTTCACAAGTCTAAAGTTAATCGTCTTTTGCCGCCAATGTTGAACAGATCCGAAGAATTTTGTTATAGAATTATAGGCAAGGTCCGTTCCGACTGCAATTGCTGGATTAATCCCTAATAAAACCAGGATTGGTGTGAGTAATGCAGCGCCGCCTACCCCTGTAAGTCCGACCAAAATGCCAATAAAAAGCCCCATCACTATAATGCCGATACTCATAAGGCAAACACTCCAAATTATTTAAATCTATTATTTATCCCTAAATTATGAAGTGGATAAATGCCTTGTTACAAACCTTTGTTGTTAAAAATAAAAAGGGGCTTAATCTAGTATGAACCAGGTTAAGCCCCATAAGTAAATAGGTTTATTTTTGTTCTTCCTCGTTTAACTTAATTTTTTTACAACCAACATACAGGCATGAGAAAATGTCTAAGCCATGCTTTGCTTTTACCAATCCTTTTAAATAAGGAGTAACTAAATCCTTAAAGTCCGCGGCAACTCCTTCTTCTTCCAAGATTCCATATACATAGAGCTTTTTTTCGTCAAAGAGAAAGGCCACATTTCCAACGGCTTTATTAGCGGAATCAACCACATTTAATACTTGAAATTGGGGTGTAATTACTTCAGGTGAAAAATAAATTTGCAATTAAATCCCATCCCTTTTTTAATCGTTTAGCTCCAGCGCTGTGGAAGGCACTTTCGCTTTAAGTAAATTGTAATTTTTCAAACAATGTGTCGCTTTCTTTTGATGGTTCTTTCTTTGCTACATGAATTAACAACATGCAAAGAAATGCACAGATTAAGGTTAATCCGGCGGTGATTAGAAACATTCCTGTACGGGACCAAGCCATTAACGTACTAAAAATCGGTGGGCCAATTGCAACACCTAAAAATCTGACGGAACCATATAAGGATGTGACAAAGCCTCTCCGGTCAGACGGAACCGCCCCAGTTATAAAGCTGTTAATACAAGGGAGTACTAGTCCTGTCCCAATACTGCTGATCACTAAAACAGCAAAGAATGGAATTAGTTTTTTAAAAAAAATCAGCGATGCGAAAGAAGAAGTCATTAACAAAAGTCCTAAGATAATCAACGTTTTCATTAATTTCATTTTTTTTCCTATTTTACTGCCTGTTATGTAAGAAGTAATCGTCATGAATAAAAGTGGGATTGCGAGAATTCCTCCTTTTAAGACACCATCGATGTGATGATCTTTTTCAAGAATATCAGAAATGTAAAATAAAATTCCAAATAAGGTAAATAAGCAAACTGCTCCAGTTAAATAGGTAGCAAACAGCCAGCGTCCCTCTGTCCTAAATACAGAAATAAGCCCTTTTACATACTTGCCAAGAGAAGGAGGCTCTTTTTCCTTTTTCTTTTCTTTAATAAAAAATATGGTCAAAAGGACAGATATGAGACAAAAAACCGGAAAGGCAAAAAATGCTGCGTACCAAAAGAGAAGAGCTAAGAGAGAACCTATGATTGGACTAATGACCTTTCCAAAACCATTCGAGGCTTCTACTAGTCCAAGCACTTTGCTTTGTTCGCTGCCTTTAAACAAATCCCCTGTTAAGGCCATTGCAATTGGAGCAGTTCCGGCTGCACCGATTCCCTGCATGATTCTTCCCGCCATAATCCAGAGATAAGCATTTGAAAACCAAGCTGCGGCTGCGCCCGCAAGTAACCCTCCACTTCCATATAAAATAAGTGCAGGTATAATGATTGCTTTTCGCGAAAACCGATCTGATAAATAGCCAAGAACAGGAATAGAGATGGCCGCAGCAATCGAAAAAGCAGAAATAATTAAACTAACTTTAAATTGTGAAATATCGAGAACTGACCTCATTTTTGGAAGAATTGGAATCAACATCGAATTACCCAAAACCAAGATTAGCGGAATTGAACCTATTGCAAATATTGTCATGCCTTTATTTTTTTTTTTAGGCAATGGATGTACACCCCTAACTATTAGATTGAAGCCTTTTTTTATTGTTTGAAAGGAGACGTATGTTTATTCAGATGGCAAATGCCTATATTTCGAGGGAATCAGCCCATTATTTACACATTCACCCATTTAGTGAATAATCTATCCTAGAAAAAAAGAGGAGGCGTTTTCCCTATGGATTTTCTTTCCTTGCCAAAAAGGACATCCGGTAATCGAACCTTTGGTTTGACGTCGGTTGTCGATTTTGGAACCCCACTGGGAGAATTAAAAAATATTTTAGCTGATTACAGTCATATTATCGATATCGCAAAATTGGGGATTGGTTCAGCTTATGTAACGCCTAATATAAATAAGAAGGTTCAGCTTTATCAGGATTACAATGTAAAGCCCTATTGCGGTGGAACATTATTTGAAAAAAGTTACTTTCAAAATAAAATTCCTGAATATCTTTCGTATTTACGCAATCTGGGGATTGAATGGATTGAGGTATCGAATGGTACCTTAGAGATTCCGCTTCGAGAACGCCTCCAAATCATCTCTGAATTGAAGGATGAATTTCATGTAATTGCCGAGGTGGGGTCAAAGGATGCCGATAAGGAAATGCCAATTTCCGAATGGAGAGAAGAAATCAATCTTTTACTAAATGCTGGCTGCAAATATGTTATTACGGAAGGAAGAGATTCAGGGACCTCTGGTATTTATGAAAAATGTGGGACAATAAAAACTGACTTAATTCAAGAATTACTTCAAGATATCGATCCAAACAAGATCATTTTTGAAGCACCTTCTTCAAAGCATCAAATGTATTTTATTAAGGAAATTGGACCAAATGTTAACTTAGGAAATGTAAAAATTATCGATGTGTTAATACTCGAGGCACAACGCCTTGGCTTAAGGAGTGAAACCTTTTATTTGGAGGACATTGAATGCAACTTACTCTAATCAGGCATTTGCCAACGGAATGGAATAAAAAAACATGGCTCCAGGGAAGAAATGATATTGAAATTTCGCAGCTAACCGAGGAATTTCAAATAGGTATTATTGAAAATCGTTTGCTTTTAAAAAAATTTGCACCCTTTGACCTCGTTTTGGCGAGTACGCTGAAACGGACACATCAAACTGCACAGCTTTATGGATATGTTCCTGAAGTAGAAGGATTGCTCGATGAACTAGATTTCGGTCCATTTGAAGGTTTACCGAAGGAAAAATTGGTGGAACACAATAACCGTCTATGGATTGAAAAACCAAGTGAACTCATTTTAGGCGAAAGTTTAAAAAGTTTTGAAGAAAGGATTGTTCTTTTTCTAGATAAATATCATGATTTACACAATATTTTAGTGTTTGGTCATGGATCTTGGATTCGTGCTCTACTTTCCTATATTAAACATGGTCATATCGATGAAATGAATAAAATTACTGTAAAAAATAATTCCTGTATAACATTATCTTTTATTCATAATGAAAAGGAGGGGTGAAAAATGACTGAGATTCTAACATATGAAAATTGGGATGAAAAGAGGCTAGAGGCATTTTTAGATACTCAGCCAGATTATTTTGATGTATTAAAATGGGCCTATCAAGAATATGGGGATGAAATCGTTTATGCCTGTAGTTTTGGAGCGGAAGGTATTGTGTTAATTGATTTAATTTCTAAGGTGAATAAAACAGCGAAAATTATTTTCCTAGATACTGGACTTCATTTTCGGGAAACCTATGAATTAAATGATAAAATAAAAAAACGCTACCCTTCTTTGGATATTAATATGGTGAAACCAAAGCTAGCATTAAAAGAACAAGCCAAAGAACATGGAGAAGCGCTTTGGACTGACAATCCCAATCTTTGCTGCCACATCAGAAAAGTCCTCCCCTTACAAGAATCGTTAAAGGATGTAACAGCATGGATCTCTGGACTAAGGAGAGAACAGTCTCCTACAAGAAGCCAAACTCAGTACATTAATAGGGATGAAAAGTTTAAAAACATCAAGATTTGCCCCCTCATCCATTGGACTTGGGAAGATGTTTTGACCTATATCCAGCTTTACAACCTTCCATATAATCCTCTACATGATCAAGGTTATCCAAGTATTGGCTGTTTCCCATGTACTTTGCCTGTAACAGACGCTAGTGATTCACGATCCGGGCGCTGGACAGGGACATCGAAAACAGAATGCGGACTACATCCATCGTAGGGGTATGGGATGGATACGAAACCAGTGATTCGCAAATAAATCGTTAAGATTCACAAATAAACTGTTATGATTCACAAATAAACCATCTATATGCGCAAATATCTGTCAAAAAGCTAGGGAGGGAAAATAAGTGGTTGTAAGTATACCGCACGGCGGTAAATTGGTAAATCGTATCAATCTGAACACTCCAATCGATTTATCCAATCATGTTGTTGAACTAGATAAAATGGCATTAAGTGATCTAGAGTTAATTGCTAATGGAGCCTACAGTCCGCTCGAAGGTTTTATGGTGAAAGCCGACTATGACTCTGTCGTTCAAAATATGAGGCTCTCAAACGGACTGCCCTGGTCACTACCGATCACACTTGCGATTGACCGATTAAAAGCAATGGAATTGAATATTGGTGAAACCATTAATTTAATTCATCAAGGTACTGTCTATGGTGTGATGGAAGTAAAGGAAATCTATCTTCCCGATAAAAGAGGAGAGGCAGACAAGGTTTACCGAACAACAGAGAATGTTCATCCGGGGGTTAAAAAACTTCTTGAGCGAGCGGAAGTCTATATTGGAGGTCCGATCATACTTACAAAAAGACCAATTAAAATTCAGTTTGAAGATTATTACCTAGACCCGATTGAAACAAGACAAACATTTGAAGATTTGGGCTGGAAAACCGTCGTTGGGTTTCAAACACGAAATCCGGTTCACCGTGCCCATGAATATATTCAAAAATCCGCACTAGAAACCGTTGATGGTCTTTTCTTAAATCCGTTAGTAGGAGAAACGAAGTCAGATGACATACCGGGAGTAATACGGATGAAAAGCTATCAGGTATTACTTGAAAATTATTATCCGAAAGACAGAGTCTTTTTATCTGTTTTCACGGCAGCTATGCGTTATGCTGGTCCAAGGGAAGCGATTTTTCATGCCATCGTCAGGAAAAATTTTGGCTGTACCCACTTTATTGTTGGCAGAGACCATGCAGGGGTAGGTAACTATTATGGAACATATGATTCACAAAAGATATTCAGCCATTTTACAGAAGATGAACTAGGAATCAAGCCCCTCTTTTTTGAACATAGTTTTTATTGTAGAAAATGCGAAAACATGGCATCTGAAAAAACATGCCCTCATGACCGGGAGCACCGAGTGATATTATCTGGAACAATGGTTAGAGGAATGTTAAAAAACGGGGAGCTGCCGCCAAAAGAGTTTAGCCGGCCAGAAGTTGTACAAATATTAATCCAAGGAATGAAACAGGTCTATACAGAAAAATAAAGGGTGTAGGGGAATGAAGAGAAATATTATTTGGCATCAATCGGCTGTAACAAAATCAGATCGGCATCAGTTGAATGGCCATAAAAGTTGCGTGCTTTGGTTTACCGGATTATCAGGTGCAGGAAAATCAACATTGGCAAATGCGGTCGATTATGCCTTGTTTCAACATGGGATTAAAAGTTATGTATTGGATGGGGACAATGTCCGTCACGGGTTGAATCGGGATTTAAGCTTTCGTGAAGAGGATCGGAAAGAAAATATTCGCAGAGTCGGGGAAGTCTCGAAGCTTTTTGTAGATAGCGGTCATATCGTTTCCTCTGCATTTATTTCTCCCTTTCGCTGTGATCGGGAGCTTGTCCGCAGCATGTTTGAGAACGGGGAATTTATCGAAATTTTTTTAAAATGTCCAATCCAAGTCTGTGAGAATCGGGATCCTAAAGGATTGTATAAAAAGGCACGAAACGGTGAAATTCCTGATTTTACTGGAATATCGTCACCGTTTGAAAGTCCCGATCGTCCAGAAATCTTAATTGAAACGGATCGCTATACGATTGAGGAATCAGTAAACAAAATTCTATATGTTTTAAAAGAGAGGAAGATCCTTTAATCAGGGTTTTTCTTATTTTTTTCTCCAATTTGCCGTAAAAATATTTATTTTTTGCAACTTTAACGTATAAATATAGTCGATAATATTCGTCGATAAAAATTGACAAATAATTGCGTAAATGACGATTTTATAATCAATCACCAGCGCAGTTAAGATAAAAATCACCAGGTTTATCCCCATCATCACTTTTCCCGGACTCCATTTCTTGTAGTTGGCAATCATTAAGGCCGGGATTACCATTCCTCCGCTTGATGCCCCTGCCCGGATAAGTAGTCCAACACCAATTCCAAAAAAAATACTTCCTGCTGCCAGATCAAAAACAATATTGATATGGGGAAGTAAAAATTTAGTGGTCAGGATTCCGACGGTTGTTGAAGTGGTTGCAACAGCTAGAATGGTGCGTAATGTCCAAGTATAACCGAAATAGTTTAAAGCAAATAGTAAAAAGACAATATTAGCAAGCCATAAGGAAAAACCAAGCGATAAATGAAACCAGTGATTCATCAAAATAGCTAGGCCTGCCGCACCGCCGGAGGGGATGGAGTGTGGAAATAAAAACAGGGACATAGACATTCCCTGAATAGTGGCTCCAATTAGTAAACAAAATAAGATAAGGATTTTTTTCTTCATCGTTGTTGGAAATTAATTTTAATATACAATTTGATTGCTGCCACTTTTAAATCCCCCCATAACTGCTTTTCTTGTCCATTTTATGAGACATGGAATTAGATTATGAAGTAATCTTTATAGATTTTCCAATTAACCTAAAGCATTTTTCAACAGTGGAAAGCAAACTCTATCAATAAAGACTCATAAAATATATTGTAACGGAAGGATTTGAGTAGATGTCTGCTTCAGGATCATTTCAACCTGGACAAATTGTTTATGTTATTATCCGAAACCCGCACGCACAGGATGTGGCCAATGTCCAAGAAGCCGCTGTTGTTCAAAATCCCGAATCACCTGAGGAGCTATCGCTTTTTCTATATGAAACCTATTATCCTTTAACCGATGAAGTGGCCGCTTATCAAACCGCAGACGAGGCGGAAACAGCTTACCGTGAAGCCTTTGGATTCTCGGAAGAAACGGAGAATTATTATGGTTAAGCCTTTTGTTCCCCAACTCGTCTACGTGGAACCTGGAGCACTTGAATATCCGCTTGGGAAACAATTAATGGAAAAATTTGAGGGTATGGGAATCGAAATTAGACAAACCACATCACATAATCAAATTAGAAATTTACCCGGGGACAACGATTTTCAAAGGTACCGCATGGCCAAATCGACTCTAGTAGTCGGTGTTCGTAAAACCTTAAAGTTTGATACATCGAAACCTTCTGCCGAATACGCGATTCCATTTGTAACCGGGTGTATGGGTCATTGCCATTATTGTTATCTGCAAACAACGATGGGAAGTAAACCGTATATCCGTACTTATGTAAACTTGGAGGACATTTTTGAGGCAGCGGAAAATTATATGAAGGAACGGGCACCCGAACCCACTAGATTTGAAGCATCTTGTACCTCTGATATCGTTGGAGTAGATCATTTAACACATACCTTGAAAAAAGCAATTGAATTTTTTGGAGAATCTGAATATGGAAAACTTCGTTTTGTGACCAAATTTGCCCATGTGGATCATTTGCTCGATGCTAAGCATAACGGACGGACCCGCTTCCGCTTTAGTATAAATGATGACTACATCATTAAAAATTTTGAGCCAGGAACCTCAAGGCTGCCCGAAAGAATAGAGGCTGCGAAAAAGATAGCAGGGGCGGATTATCCACTGGGTTTCATCATTGCCCCGATCTATCTGCATGAGGGATGGAAAGAAGGCTATAAGGAAATGCTTGAAAAACTTGAAGGAGAGCTTCCGGACAAGGCAAAAAAGGATTTAACCTTTGAAATGATTCAGCATCGTTTTACAAAACCGGCTAAGAATGTCATCCAAAAAAATTATCCGATGACAAAATTGGAACTCGATGAATCCAAACGAAAATGGAAATGGGGCCGGTATGGGATTGGCAAGTATGTTTATACCAATGAAGAGCAAGAGGATATCAAGGATACACTGGGAAGCTTTATTAACACCTATTTTCCTGAGGCAAAAATTGAATATTTTACGTGATGAAGGAATCCGGATAGGGTTCCTTTTCGCTGTGTTTAGAAGTTGACGAAATCAATTAAATATGTTATTAAATTAATGTGTTAGCACTCCTGATGATAGAGTGCTAAAATAATGATATAATCGACAATATCCCCCTTGGAAGGAGCAATTTTGATGGAAACCAAACAGTTTCAGGCTGAATCGAAAAGATTATTGGACATGATGATTCATTCCATTTATACACAAAAGGAAATCTTTTTGAGAGAGTTAATTTCTAATTCGAGTGATGCAATTGATAAAATCTATTATAAAGCATTAACAGATGAGAACTTAACGTTTGACAAGGACCGCTACTACATAAAAGTAGCCGCTGATAAAGAGAACCGACTGCTTAAAATAACAGATACCGGTATTGGGATGACAGCGGAAGAGCTTGAGAATAATCTTGGAACGATTGCCAAAAGCGGTTCATTAGCCTTTAAAACGGAAAATGAATCAAAGGATGGCCATGATATTATTGGACAATTTGGTGTTGGCTTTTATGCTGCTTTCATGGTTGCTGATGTTGTAACAGTCATCAGTAAGGCCTTAGGCAGCGACCAAGCGTATAAATGGGAATCAAAAGGTGCGGAAGGATACACCATTGTCCCAGTTGATAAAGATGAAGTTGGGACTGAAATTATTTTAAAAATTAAAGAAAATAGCGAAGATGAGAATTACGATGAATTTTTAGAAGAATACCGCCTAAAATCTATCATTAAAAAATATTCAGACTTTATCCGCTATCCGATTAAAATGGATGTGACCTCAAGAAAGCTTAAAGAGGGCTGTGAAGATGAATATGAGGATGATGTAGAAGAACAAGTGATCAACAGTATGGTTCCAATTTGGCGGAAAAATAAAAGCCAGTTAACGGATGAAGATTATCAGAATTTTTATTCCGAAAAACATTACGGCTTTGACAAACCGCTTAAACATATCCATATAAGTGTAGACGGGGCTGTAAGATATAATGCAATTTTATATATTCCGGAGAAAACCCCATTTGATTTTTACTCACCGGAATATGAAAAGGGCTTAGAACTCTATTCAAATGGCGTGTTAATCATGAACAAATGTGCTGATTTGCTCCCGGACTATTTCAGTTTTGTTAAAGGAATGGTGGACTCTGAGGATTTATCGCTTAACATTTCTAGAGAAATGCTTCAGCACGATCGCCAGCTTAAGCTAATTGCAAAAAATATAAATAAGAAAATTAAGAGTGAGCTGCAAAGCTTATTAAAGAATGAACGTGAAAAATATGAAGAATTCTATAAGTCCTTCGGCAGACAATTAAAATTTGGTGTGTATAGTGATTACGGCATGCACAAAGAAGAATTGCAGGATTTATTATTATTCCACTCTTCTAAAGAGAAGAAAATGGTGACCTTAGATGAGTATGTATTGAGAATGCCTGAGGACCAAAAATATATTTATTATGCATCTGGTGAAACCATTGATAGAATTGATAAGCTGCCACAAACTGAATTAGTTGCTGATAAGGGCTATGAAATTCTCTACTTCACTGATGATATCGATGAATTTGCCATCAAGATGTTAATGGCTTACAAGGAGAAAGAATTCAAATCGGTTTCTAGTGGCGATTTAGGAATTGAATCTGATGAGGATAAAAATAACACCGAATCAGAGGAAAAGGAAAATAAAGAGCTATTTGAAGCGATGAAAAAAATCTTAGCTGACAAGGTGAAAGATGTTCGGATATCAAAACGGTTGAAGAGCCATCCTGTTTGCATCACAAGTGACGGGGAAATCACCTTGGAAATGGAAAAAATTCTAAAATCGATGCCAGGTAACCAAAATGTAAAGGCTGACAGAATTTTAGAAATCAATGTTCAACATGAGGTATTTACTTCACTCAAAGAAGCTTTTGAAAAGGATCAAGAGAAACTATCGCTATATACTAATCTTTTGTACAATCAAGCATTGCTTATTGAAGGGCTTCAAGTTCCTGATCCTGTAGAATTTACAAATGATATTTGTAAAATTATGGTATAACTAAAGGGGAGCTGTCATGATGGCAGCTCTTTTTTTAGCATTTTTACATTTCCTGTTGCATGGTAATGAAAATAATTAAAGATCTCCAGCTGATAGCCTGTACCATTTGGAACCGTAAAGGTATAGTTAAAACCTTCATCACTTGAGTTACCGTAGAAAGTTACACTATCAAAATATTCAATAGATGTGCCTAACTTGGTGATTTTAACAATTGAATACTTAATGGGTGAGTACTCATCGTGAGTGGTTTGAATTCCATGAATCGTAATAGTTTCATTATGGACGGCAAACTTTGAACTAAAGAAAAACGGAACAGCAATCCCGAGACCCCATTTTAATCCCCCATCTTCTTCCTTGTACTTTTTAAATCCCCCCTTGATAAGCTTGTATAATCTGCGAAAGTACGACCCTTCCTCTCCCATTGGTTTCTCTCCCTGATTGAAATTAAACCTATTATATTATTTGCATCCAATAAGAGAAAAGGAACGGCATTCTCCCAAGCACGTCCAAAATTTTTCCATCCTGCCTATTTTTAGACAAGTCGCTTCCATTCAATTGGAACAAGCATATCATGTAGTGCAAAACCATTTGAATCGGAGCGTTTTAACTATTCAATGAAAAGAGGCTGACAGTATTTATGGAGGGAGAAAAATGTTTACAATCGAACAAATACAGGTAAGCCATTTTTTGTTCGCAATGGGCTGCCTGCTGGCGTTAGCGCATATTCTTGGCTACCTTTGTGAGCGGATCTATATTCCGAGGGTAATTGGGGAAGTTGGAGCGGGAATTATCCTTGGACCTAGTTTATTAGGTTATTTTTACCCTCAAGCATATCAATGGCTGTTCCACGGATTTCCATTGGAGGATCAATTATTCGGGCTCATTTATCAAATCGGTTTAATTCTTTTGATGTTCGTGTCAGGATTAAAATTTCATACTGAATTTGAGAAGGATGATTTAAAAATCACCTCTGCCATTACGATTGGTTCCAGTGTTCTTCCATTTATTATTGGATGGTTGGTTACAAGCTTTATCGACTTGAATAAATTTGTCGGTACAGCTAATGATTTGCTTGCACTTAAATTAATCGTTTGTATTTCGATTGCAGTCACTTCAATTCCTGTTATTTCTAAAATTTTTATTGATCTTGGAATTATGAAAACAAGGTTTGCAAAACTCGTTGTTATTATTGCCGGACTGCACGATATCCTGCTTTGGGTAGTATTGGGTGTAGCGACAAATCTTGTTGCCCATCATAGTAACCAATTATCCTATAGTGATGTTCTTTTAAGTATTGGAACGACTTGTTTGTTCTTATTGGGAATTCTCTTTGTGTTAAGAGTCCTTTTTAAACATTTAACCATGAATGACCGAAACATATTTTTCCGGTCTTCAAACCTCGGTTATGTTTTAGTCATTCTGTTTATCGCTTGTGTACTGGCTTATTTTTTTCACGTCGAAACCATCTTCGGGGCCTTGCTGGTCGGGATTGCGGCAAAGCTTTATCTTCCTGGGACGGTCTCTGAGAAGATCGAAGAAGGTGTTTCCAATTTATCCTTTTCTTGGTTTGTGCCTGTGTATTTTGCAACAGTGGGGCTTCAATTGGATTTAGCCAAGTCGTTTGATATTTATTTCTTTATCGAATACTTATTAATTGCTACCTTTATTCAAATGACGATTGTTTACTTTACCTGTCGATTAATTAAGCTTAATTCTCTGACAAGCTTAAACTTTGGCTTCGCAATGAATGCAAGGGGAGGCCCAGGAATTGTTTTATCGACAGTAGCTTTCATGTCAGGGATTATCAATCAGGAGTTTTTTGCAATACTAGTTATGCTTGCCCTTGTTACTTCCTGGATGACAGGAACTTGGCTTAGATTTGTAATTAAAAACAAATGGGATTTAATGTGACAAATGAATAAATTTCATACTCTTACACAAGATATAAAAAACTAAAGGAGTGTGAGAGTATGAAAAAAATAGTTCTCTTACTGGTTTTACTATTCCCAATCAGTTTTGGCAGCTTTCAGTTTGCCCATGCGAAAGAAACGGGGTATCTGCAAGCCCAAAATAAGGTGATCTCTGAAAAAGAAGCAGGGGATATTGCTTTAACAAAAGTAAAAGGTGAAATTGTTAAGGTTGTCCTTGAAGAGGATGATGGAAGATCTGTTTACGAGGTAAAAATTAAAAGTGCAGGCATTATTTATGAAGTTGAAATCGATGCGAAAACAGGTAAAGTTTTAGAGGTAGAAAAAGAGGGGTCATCTAACGGTGATGATGATCGTCATGGTGACGATGACCACGGTCATGACCACGACGACGATGGACCTGGTGACGACGATCAGGGAGAAGACTAATAAAAAATATTAAAAAAGCTGCACGTCATAATTGATGTGCCGTTTTTTATATTGAGAAAATTACTTATAGGAGAAAATTAATGATTAAAAAATACGTAATTCTTATATTTTTTCTCTTTAGTTTTATCACAGCCGGATACCATGCCAATGCAGAAAAGGATAATGAAAAAAAGGATAATGAGTTAGAAAAAGTGATTCCTATGCCTAATAAGGAAAAGGAAAGCGAATTAGAAGAAAAAAATAATTCCGAAAAAGAATCAGATGGTGAAAAAAAAGATAGTGAAAAATGGGATTCGGATTTAACTTGCACAAAGGATATTAAATATACTTTGGCGCAAAAGCAGAGTCTCGACCAAATCTATCACCGTATTTATATGGATTATATCAGCCTGATTGAAACATATGCTTGGGCAGGTGCCCTAACCCAAGATGAAAAAAATCTACGCTATAACATGTTAAGGAACTACATACTTACCTTTCAAAAAAGAAACTACAAGTGGTGCAGTGAATTCGAGGAAGATGAATGGGAAGAGGAATGGTTTAACAGTGATAATGATTAAGAAACATTTAAGGGACAATTCAAATAAGGATGGTCCCTTAAATAGAGCAACATTTTTGACATAATTACCTTTTATTACGTAAGCTTAATGAGTTGTAGCATACAAGTATTTAATTGACTGGGAGGAAATAGCTGTGAAAGTAGTAGCAATCGTTGGAAGTATTCGGAAGGAATCGTATAATCTTAAGTTGGCGAAATATGTGCAAAGAACTTATAAGGACCGCTTTGACCTTGAAATTTTAAATATTCGTGACCTTCCTCATTATGATCAGGATATCGAATTAAACCCGACGCAGGTGGTATCTGATTTTAAGAAGAAAGTAGCCGAGGCAGATGCCGTTCTTTGGGTTACTCCGGAATATAATTATTCGATTCCCGGGGTATTAAAGAATGCAATGGATTGGTTATCCCGGGTGGATAAAGTAATGATTGGTAAACCATCATGGATCATGGGTGCAACAATGGGGACGCTTGGAACTGTTCGTGCTCAGAACCATTTGCGTGATATTCTCTTCTGCCCGGGTATTGGTTCACTACTAATCCCAGGAAATGAAGTCTATGTTGCCCAGGTCCATGAAAAAATAGATCAAGAAGGAAACCTTACCCACGAACCAACCATTAAATTTTTGGATCAGGTGGTAAGTAATTTTATTCAGTGGTTTAACCAACAAAAACAACTTTGTGCCACAAAATAATTTTAAAAAACAACACCGTTGAAGCGGTGTTGTTTTTTATTTGTTTATTTTTTCAAAATAATGGAAAATGAATAATTTGTCCTATTTTTGATTCTGACCCATATACATATAGAGGGCTTGTTTTTTTTAAAAAAAAAGGGGAGGGTCAACATTGAAGTTAAAAAAATCTTTAGCGTTATTGTTAACAGGAGGGTTGGCGGCAAGTTTATTTTTAGCAGGCTGTAGCTCAAAGTCAGGTGCCGACGGAAAAAGTAGTTCAAATTTAATCAAAATTGCCACACAAACACCACTTTCAGGTGGAAGTGCGACCATTGGGGAAGCTATTAAGCTGGGTGCACAGCTTAAATTAGATGAAGAAAAGGCAAAGTTTAAAGAATTAGGCTATAATCTGCAGCTAGTTCCTTTTGATGACCAAGGAGATCCGAAAAAAGGGGTGGCGAATGCCCAATTAATTGGTGCCGATAAATCAATTTTGGCCGTCGTCGGTCACTTTAACTCTGGGGTTGCGATTCCTTCATCTGAGGTCTATGAAAAATATGCGATTCCTATGGTATCACCTGCCAATTCTGCAGTTGAAGTAACTAGCAGAGGATTAAAAACGGTCAACCGAATTGTAGCCCGTGACGATTTCCAAGGACCTGCAGGTGCGGAATATGCGGTGAATACCTTACATGCGAAGAAAATCTTTATTGTTCAAGATAAAACAGCTTACGGAACAGGTCTTGCTGAAGCCTTCAAGAAAGCTGCAGAAGAAAAAGGCGCACAAATTCTTGGCTTTGAAGGCATTACCGTTGGCGAAAAAGATTTTAATGGTGTCCTTAACCAAATTGTCTCTAAAAAACCGGACCTCGTTTATTTTGGCGGAATCTATGCTGAAGGCGGTTTGTTAATCAAACAAGCACGTGAAAAAGGCATCAATGTTCCATTCATGGGCGGGGATGGCTTGGATGCATCAACACTCGTTGAAATTGCCGGTGACGCGATTAAAAATACTTATATTACCTCACTTGCCGGGGATTCAACGAAATCACCAGAAGGTCAAAAGTTTATCGAAACCTATAAAGCCAAATTTAATAAGAACACAGAGTCCTATTCCGTGTATGGTTATGACACGATGGGCGTTGTTTTAAAAGGAATTGAAGATGCGATTAAATCGAATAACAACAAAATGCCAACTCGTGAGCAAGTAAGAGATGCAGTCCGTGGTGTCCAGGATTACCAAGGTGTGTTAACGAAGGTTAGCTTTGATGATATCGGGGACAACAAATATGCAAAAGTGTTTATTTATAGCTTTAAAGAAGCGAAATATCCGGCAGAATTTGTTGGTGAAGTGAGTAAATAAGGGGTAACAGATTGATAAGGGTACACTTTAGAAGGAGAGTACCCTTTTTTCTTCTATATTGTGGGACAAGGGGGTTTACTATGCTGAATGAAATAGTCCAGACAATTCCGCAGGTGCTGATTGATGGACTTACATTAGGGGCAGTTTATGCTGTTATTGCATTAGGGTACACAATGGTTTATGGGATATTGGAATTAATTAATTTTGCACATGGGGAAATCTTTATGTCAGGTGCCTTTATGGGAACAGCCATTTTACTCGTTTTAACAGGAATGGGCTGGGTTTCTGCCGTACCGGCCATTGTAATGCTAATTACGGCACTTCTTTTAACAGCACTATTAACGGGATTACTAGGAATGGGGATTGAACGAGTTGCCTACCGGCCGCTCAGAAATGCACCACGGCTAATTCCGTTGATCACGGCAATCGGAATTTCCTTTTTATTGCAGGATATTGTAAGATTCATAGCTGAATTGAAAAAGGGAAACTATATTGTAACGGGTCCAAGTATGTTTACCCACCAGTTATCGATAAAAGCTTCAGCGATTAGTTCTATGTTTAATGATGCGAATATTAAAACATCCTTTGTGATTGTCATTGTCACGGCAGTGATCATGATGATTGGACTCGACTTATTTGTTAATCGTACAAAATGGGGTATGGCGATGAGGGCAGTGGCGCAGGATCGTGAAACTGCTTCTTTAATGACGATAAACGTAAACAAAGTGATTTCAATGACCTTTTTTATCGGGTCTGCACTTGGTGGGGCAACTGGTGTGTTATTTGCTGTGCAATACGGGACAATTGACCCTTATATTGGCTTTATCCTTGGTTTAAAAGCATTTACTGCTGCTGTATTAGGTGGTATTGGAAATATCCGTGGTGCGATGCTCGGAGGTTTATTGCTGGGGGTACTAGAAATGTTTGCATCTGCCAATTTAACGCTCCTATCCGGTGGTGTCTTCGGGGCAGAATATAAAGATGTTTTTGCGTTTATCATTTTAATCATCGTATTACTGTTTAAACCGGAAGGCCTATTAGGCAAGCCGGTCACTGAGAAAGTGTAGGTGAGAAGATGAAAACTGTATGGAACAACTATAAAAATAATAAAATTTTCCAGGGAATCTTTCTTCTCATTTACATTGGCGTTACATCTTTAAGTTTATTTTTAGCCCAAAAGTCAGTTATTGCATTTTTACTACTGCTAACCTCTCTATTACTCTTATATTTTACGAATTTTAAGAATCTCACAAAATGGTTGATTGCAGGGATTGTATTGGTATTTCTCCTCCCATTTACTGCAAGCAACGGGGATGCGTATCAATCCTATATGGAAGTTGCCACACTGGTTGGAATCTATATTTCCATGGCTCTGGGTCTAAATATTGTCGTCGGAATGGCAGGACTCCTAGATTTAGGGTTTATAGCCTTTTTCGCGGTTGGAGCTTATACGTACGGGATATTTGCCACTGCACAGGCTAATAATTTTATGCCATTTGGGCATTTCCCGCTTTCGGGGGAAAGCTTTTGGTTCTTTATTATCATTGGCTGCTTAGTCGCGGCTTTGTTTGGGGTGCTGCTCGGGATCCCGGTACTTCGTGTAAAAGGGGATTATTTAGCGATTGTTACCCTTGGGTTCGGAGAGATTATCAGAATTATTTTTAATAACCTGGATCGCCCGGTTAATATTACAAATGGTGCCATGGGGCTTGCCTCTGTAACCCCGCCGCGTCTGTTTGGAATTGATTTTCTCTATCCAAGTCAATTTTATTATGTGGTTCTCGTCATCTTGTTGTTTACGATTTTTACCGTTCGCCGTTTCGAACACTCAAAAATTGGCCGTTCTTGGAAGGCGGTTCGGGAAAATGAAATTGCCGCACAGGCGATGGGGGTTCCGTTAGTTCGGACGAAACTGATGGCCTTTGCGATTGGAGCTTCTTTTTCAGGGATGATGGGGGTTGTTTTTGCCGCAAAACAAGCCTTTGTTGATCCGACCAGCTTTACACTGCTTGAGTCAATTACGATTTTAGTTATGGTTATTTTAGGTGGGATGGGAAGTGTTCCAGGGGTCATTCTCGGTGCCGCAGTCATGACCATTCTGAACCTTCAAGTATTAACAGAAGTAACGAATTGGCTGAATCAGTTAAGTTCGACGGGGGTCATTTCGATTCCAGATGCTCTTTCCCCTTCAAAAATGCAACGGCTGATTTTCGGTTTACTGTTAATCCTCTTTGCATTATATCGACCCAAAGGGCTATTGCCCGCTAAAAATCGTAAATATAATGAAAAAGAATTACGAGATGGAAGCAAGGAAACAAAAACTGCGATTACTCCTGATCCATCACAGCTTGAAAAAGCTCAGGAGGTGTAAGGAATGTCCATTTTAGAAGTGAAAAACTTAACGAAAACCTTTGGAGGACTAACTGCGAACAATGATGTATCGATGGCGGTTGAAAAAAATTCGATTACGGCTGTGATTGGTCCGAACGGTGCCGGAAAAACAACTTTTTTCAATATGATTACCGGCGTTTACCAGCCAACATCCGGTTCCATTTTACTCGAGAATGAATCATTAGTTGGATTGAAGCCGCATGAGGTGTGTAAAAAGGGAATTGCCCGCACCTTTCAAAATATCCGCTTATTTAATGAGATGGCTGTCCTTGAGAATGTTTTGGTTGGAATGCATACGCATTTAAGGGCAGGCCTCTTTGGGATCTTATTCAATCTTCCAGGGATTCGCAAGGAAGAGAAGGTTTCTGAAATAAAGGCCTATCAATTATTGGAATATGTGGGGCTAGCAGATTTGCTTAATGAAAAAGCCTGCAATTTAAGCTACGGGGCACAAAGAAGATTGGAAATTGCAAGGGCCCTTGCTGCAGGTCCAAAAGTGCTTTTATTAGATGAACCGGCAGCAGGGATGAATCCAAAAGAAACAAAAGAATTGACCCAGCTGATTAAAAAAATGAGAGATGAATTTAATCTCACCGTGATTTTAATCGAGCATGACATGAAGCTTGTAATGGAAATCTCAGAACATATCGTGGTGCTCGACCACGGGGAAAAGATTGCAGAAGGAAAGCCGGAAGACATTCGGAAAAATCCGAAGGTCATCGAGGCCTACCTTGGGTCAGGTGCTGTTCATGCTAGATAAGGGGGAAGAGATGCTTCAATTAAATAATGTTGAAACCTTTTACGGCGGGATTCAGGCTTTAAAAGGGATAGATGTTTCAGTAAATAAAGGGGAAATCGTCACCCTGATTGGCAGTAATGGAGCCGGAAAATCAACAACTTTAAAATCTATTAGCGGACTGGCGAAAGTAAAGACAGGAAGTATTGTTTACAATGGAACGGATATTTCGAATAAACCTGCTCATGAAACAACCCTGTTAGGGATTGCTCATGTTCCCGAAGGCAGACGGATCTTCCCGAGACTTTCGGTAAAGGAAAACCTGTTAATGGGGGCATTCTCTGTTAAAAACAAGAAGGTGATCGAGAATAGAATGGAGAGGGTGTTTCACTATTTTCCGAAACTTAAAGACCGCCTCGATCAAAAGGGCGGGACCATGAGCGGCGGTGAACAGCAAATGCTCGCCATTGGAAGAGCCCTAATGATGAAACCCGATTTACTCATGCTAGACGAGCCCTCCATGGGCCTTGCCCCCATCATCGTCGAACAAATCTTCGAAATCATCAAAGAACTCAACGAAGAAGGCATTACCATCCTGCTCGTCGAACAAAACGCCTACCAAGCCCTGCAAGTCGCCCACCGGGGCTACGTCATCCAAACAGGCGAAATCAAACTCCAAGGAAACGGCTATGACCTAATCACAAATGAAGAAGTGAGAGAGGCATACTTAGCTTAAAGGTAAATCGACATAATTCGAGCGGTGACAGGCACCGCCCGAATTATGTCGATTATTTTTTGTTTTTGGAAAATTCCTGACTTTCATTAAATTTTTACTTTAATTCACTATTAATTTACCACTTTACCAAACTAAAATATCGTAGTATAATTTTTCACGTAATCAATTAGATGGGGTGATTTAGTATGATGATAACAATTAAATGTGAATTCCATTCGATAAAGCACCACCATCGTTATCATCATCATTCTTGTTGATTGTTAACTCTATGACCACTAATGAAACTGCATAATAAATTTGAGAGTAAACTTACAAGAGAGGAATTACCATCATGGAAAATAAAAAATGGGGATTATGGATATTAACAACCTTTGTTGTTGGGAATATGGTTGGCGGGGGCATTTTCATGCTTCCTAACAATATGGCGCAAGTGGCTAGCCCTTTTGGCTCAATGGCCGCTTGGGGAATCACGGGTTTAGGCGTATTATTTATCGCACTTGTTTTTGGGAATTTGTCTACTAGAAAACCAGAATTGAAAGCAGGTCCGCAAAGCTATGCGCAAGCGATGTTCTCATCACCGAAGGCGGGACGCATTGCGGGTTATAGCATGGCATGGGGATATTGGGCAGCGAACTGGGCAGCAACTGCCTCAGTCATCATTACATTCGCGGGGTACTTATCCACATTCTTCCCAATTATGCAAAGTTCAAAAGTACTTTTTACTGCAGGATCTTTCTCACTGGAATTGGGTAAATTCATTAACTTCATGGTTTGTACGGTTATGCTATGGGGCATTCAAGCGATTTTATCCAAAAGCTTCAATGACGGCGGTAAATTGAACTTTATTGCAACTGCCGCAAAAATAATCGGGTTCGCCTTATTCATTGTCATGACTTTGTTTATTTTTGACGCTGCAAACATTGGTAATGGGAAGGAGTTCATTGATAAAGCAGGCAAGTCCGTTTTATTTGGCAGCCAAATCAATTCTGCCGCGATTTTAACCCTTTGGGCTTTTATTGGAATTGAGTCAGCGGTGATGTTATCAAATCGGGCAAAGTCGCAGAGAGATGTAAAAATGGCAACCATTATTGGTTTAATTATTTCGCTTGTAATCTATATTGGAATCACACTTTTAACGATGGGTGCACTGCCTGTAGAAGCATTAAAAACTTCACAAAAACCGCTAGTAGACGCACTAGGACAAGTAGTTGGTTCCGGCGGCGGAAAAATCATGGCCTTGCTTGCTCTTGTTTCACTATTTGGGTCAACTGTCGGCTGGATTGTCGTCAGCTCTGAAGTCCCATATCAGGCGGCAAAAGATCAATTATTCCCAGCATTTTTCGCGAAAACGAATCGGAAAGGCAGTCCAATTAATTCATTAACCTTAACAAATATCATGACACAAATCTTTTTGTTCTCAACGATTTCCGGTACGATTTCTGAAGCTTATAATTTTGTCATTGTCGTCGCAACTCTAGCCTATTTGATTCCTTATTTGGTATCGGCACTCTATCAATTAAAATTGGTCCTTACCGGTGAAACCTATGACACGATTAAGGGTTCAAGGGTGAGGGATGGTGTGATCACTGTTTTAGCCTTAGTTTATTCACTCTGGGTAATTAAAACCGGAACAGCGGACATGAAAACATTCTTCTTGGGAATTGGATTATTTGTAGTGGGTTTGGTTTTATATCCGTTTGTGATGAAGAAGCGGAATGTGATGGAAAAAGTAAAGGAAACAAAAGCAGCTTAATAATAGATTTCAAAACAGGATGACAAAAGCGGCATCCTGTTTTTTTGTTACTAGAAAGTCCTTTGGCCATCTAGGAAAGATATATATAAAATCGATATTTACGACAGATTTATCCCTGTAAAGAAGCATTTCTTTCACTTCAGGAACATTTAATAAGGGGGATGCATGGCACCTCCCCTATTTTTTCTTCTATTTTGGGGCTACCATCATTGCATGGCTCCCTATCGCTTTGTAGCTGGAGAAAAACTTGTTGCTATCGTATTGCTCATGTCCTTTTAGTGGGTTCATGATATAAACATATTTGTCGTCGTATCCATTTAGGACAACGGCATGCAGGTTCACGGGGGCACGGAAATATTTTTTGGTTCCGCTCAGATACCAGCCGTATTTAATTTTAGGTTTACTTAAATCTAATGTGACCCAAATGACTACAGGGACGCCTTTATCCAATTGATCAAGCATCACATCTTTTTTTTGGCCGCTTAAATCTTTTGCTATGTATTTTCCCTTTACTTTCTTTAAATAATTGTTTGAAGCTTTAACAATCGGTGGCGCATAAGAAAAAAAGCCATGTCGGGATCTTGGGTTCCCGGCAAAATACTTGTAGGGATCAGGACCATAACGTTTTCCGTTTTTGAAATAAAAAGGCTTTTTGGGCAAATATTGATCTGACATTGTCGTTTTCGAGACATTGTAATGGTAATAATTTAATACAGCTGTAAGGGAAGTGATTTCACAGCCATTCGGTAATTGGGGTTTTTGCGTGAGAGATTTTACAGGAATATATACCTTTTTAATATCAAAGCGCCCATTTGATAAATACTTATATATTTTTATGTAAGAAAATACTCGATTGGTCTGCCGGATATCACTATTGGCTGTTTTCACTTCAATTAAAAACTCTTTACTGCTAACTTTAAAGGGCAGTATGGCCTTTAATTGTTTCAGTATATATTTAGAGCCAATGGGCAGCGGTTTTGATACAGCTTTTCCTTGATTATTGGTTGATAAGACTTGAACTACCTTTTTCGTGCTAACATCAAACAGCTGGTATTGAGTATTTTTAATCGGTTTCTTTGTACCCGCGTCTGTATTGATAATTGTGATCGTTCCTTCAGTCACTACATTTGGTTGATTAGGGTCTGTCGCTGCATAAACTCGGTCAAATGAAAAACACATCATGACCGGAAAAATCAAAAAGAAAAATAGAATCTTCGTTATACGTTTTATCATTAAAAAATACCTCACTACTAGTTTAAAGTGTTGAATTATTCCTTCGCTCTCCTAATTATTCCATATTTGTCTTGTAAACTCAAAAAGTTCATTTCTACATATATTGTTTTTTTAAAATCCTTCATATTTTTATCCATTGAGGCATTACCTAAAAAAAGGGGGTGCTAACATTGAAAAAACAACCAGGGAACCTTCCGCCCTTTGTAAATGTCCAATCCCGAATAGACGGTTATTCGAGAACGAAAAAGTTAGTCTTAGGCTCTATCCTTGCGGCTTTTGCCACCATTTTTCAATCGGCCGGTATTTTTGTCGGGATTGGATATGCTTTTAGTATTTTAGCCACTATGCCCATCGTTCTTTCCGCAATGATTTCAATTCATCTTGGCATAATGTCGTATTTCTTAACCATCTTGCTGCTTCTCATTCTTCAGCCCAGTGAATTATTCGTTTTTCCATTCACCACAGGTCTTTTAGGATTGTCATTAGGTATAGCCCTCAGATGGTGGGAAAATTGGATTGCTATTACCTTTTTTGGCGGAGTCTCATTAGCCGCTGGGATCCTATTTCTACTATATATCGTTAAATTTCCTGTTTTAGGTCCTTCTGTTTCCCATACAATCTATGTTCCAGTGATTCTCATGATCTTGTTGTTTTCCTTGTTCTACAGCTTGGTTTGGATGGGGTTGAGCAAAAAGATTTTTGAACTCCTGTTTAAAACCAGGAATAAACGAACAAGTCATTAAAAAAGGGGGAATGTAAATGTCTCGCTTACTAGAATTTCGTACCATCTTCCAATCCATTAAACGGGCATGGGAGATGAAAAAAAAGACTGCCATTGTCACACTAATTGGAGTCAACGGGTCTGCTTACCGGCTTCCAGGTACAAAAATGATGATGACAATCGATGGAGAAATGAACGGTACGATAAGCGGTGGGTGTTTGGAAAACGATCTTTATGCCTATGCTGAACGAGCCTTGAAAGAAAATACTGCACTAATCAAGAATTATGATTTAAGTGAAAAAGAAATATGGACTTTAGGCATTGGCTGCAAAGGTTCATTAGAAATTCTTATACTTCCGGTTCAAGAGGAGGACCTATTTTGGAAAACGACGGAGCAGTTCCTCCAAAAGAATGAGGAATTTTCCTTTATCCTTGAGGTTCCAACGGGTGTAAAGGCGATAATAGCAAAAAATGGTGAAATGGTCGAAACCAAGGGTTCACTGCCTCAAAAAGTCTATGAACGGGCATTAACAAGTATGAAATCACAGAGATGTGCTGAGATTATGGAAGTGGAGGGCCGACGATTTGTCATCGATATTATTCGTTCAAGTCCACGGCTTATCATTGCTGGTGCCGGTAAAGATGCAATTCCGGTTGCAGACCTGGCAGCAAAAACCGGGTTTACAGTTACTGTATTAGACCCACGCAGCGAATTTAATAACAAACGCTATTTTCCAAATGTTGTACATATTACCGAAGATCCCGAATTCCTTAATCCAGCGGATGTCAGAGACGCCTGGTGGGTCATTATGAATCATTTGCAAATTAGAGACGAAGCCGCACTCCTACTCGCATTAAAAAGTAATCCAAAATATATCGGTGTTTTGGGTCCTGTATCAAGGACAAAGGAAATACTTGAAAACTTAGGTGAAAATCTGCCCGTTTTGGACAAAATTCATGCCCCGGTAGGTTTAGATATTGGAGCTGAAACAATGGAGGAAGTTGCAGTCAGTATCGTTTCTGAACTTATGATGGTGCGGTCAATGAAATCTGGTACATCATTGCAAGGAAAAATGAAGATTCATGCCTAAAATAGGAGCCATTATTTTGGCTGCAGGAATGTCCAGTAGAATGGGGAACCCCAAGCTTTTGCTGCCTTTAAAGGGAAAGCCGCTTTACCGGTACTCGGTTGAACTCACTAAAAGGCAGCGGCTTCATCCAATCGTATTTATTGGTGGGGAATATCTGGAAACTTTTCAAACAAGTGCAGCAGATTTAGATGGAATAGAATATATCAAAAATAATAATTACATGCAGGGGATGTCTACTTCTCTAAAATTAGGAATTGAAAAAATTAAGGGTCGAGTGGATGCCGCATTTATTTTTTTAGCCGATCAGCCCCTTGTTCCGGATTTAGTAGTTCAATCACTAATTCAGGATTATAAAAAGGAAAGGCAAAAAGGAATCAGGATTGTCAGGCCCAAATATAATGAGAATCTTAGTCATCCTATCTTAATTAGCAGCAGTTTATTTTCAGAATTTCTCGATTTAGAGGGCGATCAAGGTGGAAAAGAAATTATCAAAAAATATAAAGCCTATACAAAAATTCAGGTTTTTGAGTCATCATTTTGGGGGATGGATATTGATACGGCTAAGGATTATAAGAAAGCAATTTCTATCTTGTCTTAAAATAATTTGTTCGTTGTAAACCTGTTTAAACGCAGGTTTTTTCTTTTGCCTCCAAAAAGAGAATTTAATAAAAAGCAGTGACTCGAGATTCGTTTTGTATATGAAACGTAGTTTGTATCTACAAATAAATTTTATAATCGACGGTTTTAAATGTCAATGAAGAATTCTGAAAAATACAAAGATAACATAGGTATTCATCAAATAAATAACAATTCAAAGGTTTTGCATATAAAACATAATTTATTATTTAAAACTATTTTCTCAAAATCTATTGACTAAATATTTAAAAGATTTTAAAGTCTTATTATTAAAACTATGTTTTTTAATGTCAGCATAGTAGAAAGGAGGGTAAAAGGGACTTTTCCGGTAAGTTAAATTTTGCAACGACCACAAGGAGGTAAGAAATGTTCACAAACAACAAAAGATGGATTTATGTAGCAGTTCCTATTTTTTTCTTTTGGTTTTTTGGACAAATTGACAAACTAGGAATCTCAATCATTCAAACCGACCCTGGATTTCTAAAAGATTTAGGACTGACGGGTGCAGACCATAACGCAAAAATTGGCTTCTTAACATTTATTTTTACTGTATCTTATGCCATTTCGAATATTTTTTGGGGCTTTGTCATTGATAAACTTGGAGCCCGAAAAACAGCATTTATTGGGATTACCATTTGGACCGTCACCATGATCATGGGTGGTCTCGCAGATTCATATGGAACCTTTATGACAAGCAGAATTCTACTTGGTATAGGGGAAGGGATTATGATTCCTGTCTGTGGAAAGCTTATTTCCAATTGGTTTAACAGGAAAGAAATTGGTAGAGCACAGGCTTCCTGGATTAGCGGAAACTATCTTGGCCCTGCAATTGGAGCCTTAGCATTATCTGCGATTATCGCTAGTTTACATTGGCATGCTGCATTTTTCTTTCTAGCTTTCTGTAATCTATTAATCAATATTCCATTGTTTATATTCCTCACACGTGAAACACCAGAACAGCATCCTGGAATAAGTGCGAAAGAGCTTAAGATGATTCGCGAAAATGATTCAGCTGAAAATGAAACAATAAAACAAGGTTTTACACAAGACTTTCGTTATTGGGTAGTTTTCGTTGGAAACCTCATGGCATCTTTTATCTTCTATGGAATTAGCATCTGGCTCCCAACCTATTTAATTCAAGCAAAGCACTTTGAACGAGAGACGATGGCTGGAATTACATCCTTTGCCTTCATCTTCGCATTAGGGTTTGTACTCATATCTGGTTTTCTTTCAGATAAAACAAAACGCCCCAATTTACTTGCAGTCATCTGGTTTGGTTTATGCGCAAGTTTCTTATGGATTGCAGCATCATCTAACAGCGCTTTATTAGCAGGCGTTTGCATGGCCCTGGCAATTGGAACCTTGGGTGGCATTTTCCACGTGACCAATATGCTGACAGTAAAATATTCAACCCCAAAAACAGCAGGAAGAGCTGCCGGCTTAATGGGCTTCACAAACATTTTAGGCGGATTCTCCAGCTACATAATGGGCTGGATGCGCGACCTAGCCCATGGTGATTTCTTACCATCCATCATCATGTTAATCGTCGTCGCCCTAATCGGAATGGTCGTATACATTCTCTCCTTAAGAAAAGAATCAATAGAAGTAGCCGAATTAAAATCCAATCAAGTCATCCTTTAACAATTCGACAAAAATCGGGTGGTGCCTGGCACCACCCGATTTTTGTCGAAAGACATCTTATGAATCTTAGAGACTTCTGTAAATTCAGTTGACTAATTCGAAAGATGTTTTATTATTATAAATATAAAACACCGTTTTACTAATAAAACAACTTATAACGAGGAGGAGAAAAAATGGCCTTTGTACAGGTGAATGATTTAACGATTCATTATGAAATACAAGGAAGTGGTAAGCCATTAGTCATTTTGCACGGGATGGGGAACAATTCACAATCGTGGAAAAAACAACTTAAAGGTTTATCCGAGCAATATCAAGTGATAGCCTGGGATGCACCCGGATACGGTTTGAGTTCTGATCCAAAAGTTGAATTCAAGGAATTTAAGGAATTCGCGGATGTCTTAAAGGGTTTTATTGAGAAACTTGGGCTTGAACCCGTCATACTTCTTGGGCACTCAATGGGGTCGGCGATTGCGCTTGATTTTTGTTACCGTTTTCCGGATTTAGTAGATGCATTAATTATTTCAGATGCAACAAGAGGTTCAGCAGCGTTAACTAGAGAAGAAAATGAAAGCAAATTAAAAAATCGATTGAAGAACATCGAAACATTAACACCGGAAGAGATTGCAAAACTTCGTGTAAAAAGCCTTCTTTCACCGGATCCGGCACCAGAAGTTTTGAAAGAAGTTGAAAGAATCTATTCACAAATACGGCCAATGGGCTTTCGCTCAGTTGCTTACTCTCTTTATCATTTAAATAATATGGATATTCTATCCTCCATTCATGTTCCAACCCTCGTAATTTGCGGTGAATTGGACAAAGTCACACCGGTAAAAGAATCACAGGTTTTTCATGAAAAGCTTCAAGGTTCCAAATTTGCAATCATCCCCGGGGCAGGGCATTTGTGTTATCAAGAGGCGCCAGAAACCTTTAATTCAATTGTTCTAAACTTTATGATATCTTTAGAAAAGAAAAGGGATGTCCAAATTAACAAATAAAATTTTCACTGGACCGCTATCTATCTTTGATGAAAATTTGATAAAATTGTAAAACAAGCATGTTATTAACAATGAGATGGTGAAAGTTTATGGCAAAAGAAGAAAAAGAACGTTATAATGCCAATGCCTTAGTAAGGGGATTGGAAATATTAAAGCTTTTTAACGAGGAGCGTCCTACGCTATCCTTGGTGGAAATTGCAAAAGAACTAGAAGTAAGCCGTACCGTTCCATTTCGATTGTTGTATACGCTTCAATCACTTGGATACCTTCATCAGGATGAAAATACGAAGCGCTATAGTCTTACGCCAAAGGTTTTAGAACTAGGTTTTTCTTTTTTGAGCACATTAAAGCTTCCTGAAATTGCCCAGCCTTATATGGAAAAATTAAGGGATGAGACAGGAGCATCCTGTCATTTATCGATTTTGGATGGCAATGAGGTCGTTTATGTTGGCAGTGCACCAGCTAGAGGGGTTTCTGCAGTCACAGTTAATATCGGCTTGAGACTTCCTGCGCATGCAGTGGCAAATGGTAAAGTTCAGTTAGCATATCAGCCGCAAGAGCGTTTAAGCCAAATTTTATATGGCTCAAACTTAAAACCATTCACGGAGCGAACACAAACTGATTTTGTTGATTTTCAACAGGAGCTAGCGATGATTCGCGAACAGGGATATGCGATGACAAAAGGTGAACTGCATCAAGGGATTCAATCTGTTGCAGCTCCTATTTTTGATCGCAGCGGGAAAGTAATGGCCTCAATTAATGTGGTAGCAAACGAGACCATTTTTCATAGCGAATTTATTGAAAAAGTGGCAATCCCTAAGGTACTTGAAACTTCCCAAATTCTATCTGGATTTTTGGGATTCCATGCATAAATAAAAAAACTTGCGAAAGCGCAAGTTTTTTTATTTATGCATGTTTTATATGTAAAACACATTTTAATTTACAACACAAATATAGTGTTTTATGTTGACATAATTTTCGTAAAATTTTAAAATAAGAATATAAGCGAAACGGTGTTTTGTATTTAAAACATCTAATTGCAAAGTTTTAAAAAAGGAGGAATACTAGTTCATTTTTATACAAATTATTGTAAAATAATAAAAAGAGTTTTGGAAGCGTGTACATTCTTCAAAGTAAAACAAAAGGGGTGTCTTTCATGTTAAAGGGTAACAAAAGGTGGATTTATATAGGAGTGCCAATTTTCTTCTTTTGGTTTTTTGGTCAAATTGATAAGTTAGGTATCTCGATTATCCAAACGGATCAGGTTTTTTTGAATGATATGGGATTAACGGGTGCCGATAAAATGGCGAAAATCGGGATGATTACCTTTGTTTTTACAATTTCTTATGCTTTATCGAATGTTTTTTGGGGATTTATCATCGACAAGCTCGGAGCAAGGAAAACTGGAATTCTGGGTCTAATCGTCTGGGTAATCACGATGGTTATTGGAGGATTATCGACTTCTTATGAAATGTTTATTTTCAGTCGGATCATTTTGGGAATCGGTGAGGGGATGATGATCCCCATATGCGGAAAGTTTATTTCAAACTGGTTTAATCAGCGTGAGCTTGGAAAAGCCCAATCTACTTGGCTTGCCGGAAACTATTTAGGTCCTGCTTGCGGTGCTATCATCATCACCGCTGTCATAGCCACTCTCCATTGGCATGCTGCGTTTTTCTTTCTTGCGGGGTTCAACTTATTAATTGTTCTGCCAATGTTTATCTTCCTTACTCGGGATACTCCTGAAGAACATCCACGACTAGAGAAAAGTGAATTAGCCTATATTCGTCAATCAGATTCATCTATTAACACGAAAAAACAAAACTTTGCTCAAGACTTCCGTTATTGGATTGTGTGGTTCGGAATGTTAGTAGCTTCCTTCTTATTCTTCGGTATTAGTGTTTGGCTTCCAACCTATCTAGTTGGAGCGAAAGGTTTTTCGAAAGAAGCCATGACCGGAATTACCTCTTTATCTTGGCTCTTTGCTTTGGGTTTTGTCATCCTTTGTGGAGTTCTATCTGATAAAACAAAGCGTCCAAGCTTACTTGCAACCATTTTATTTGTATTAACTGCATTATTTTTAACTATTGCCATTTTGACTCCACAACCTGTCGTAGCAGGCGTATGTATGGGCTTAGCAATGGGAGCTCAAGGCGGTGTTTTCCATTTAAGTAATTTATTTATTGTTAAATTTTCAACACCTGAGACTGCAGGGCGTGCAGCTGGACTAATGGGCTTCACGAATATTCTTGGGGGATTTTCAAGCTATATCATGGGTTGGATGGTGGATCTTTCTCACGGAGATTTTGGACCATCGATTTTAATGTTAATCATAGCTGCCTCACTTGGAATCATTGCATACCTATTTACTTTGAAAAAAGAAGCTGAGGAAATAAAAATTGAAAAAATGTCTCAAAATCGAGTTTCGGCATAAAATTTCCGGATTTTATGTTGTGTTACCTATACAAAACATATTTTTATATTTAAAAATTTCTCAATATTTATAATTGACAATTATAGTGTTGAGATTTAATATTAGATTATAAAGAAAACAAAGTTTCATATACAAAACATAAATAAGGAGTGTTTTAAAATGTCTACTGAAAAATTTGATTTAGCTGGGTTCGAAAAAAAATATGTTGCAAGATTAAAAGATCGTACGCTAGATTGGAACGTTTTAAAATTCCAAGAAGAAATTGACCCATCTTACAAGAGAGCGCAAATGAGATACATTGGACGCGGTGCAACAGCTAACAATGATGCAAATGTAATTGAGGCTGAACACTTTACATTAAGTACAATGGTTCTACCTGCTGGTTGCCAAGGTCCGCTTCACCTTCATGATGATGTCGAAGAAGTATTCTTTGTTATCAAAGGAAGCATTACTGCTCTTATTCAAGAAGAAGGCAGCGAAGAAGTTCATGAAATCGTTTTAAATGAAAGGGATTGTATCAGCTCACCTCCTGGGGTATACCGTGGCCTGCGAAATGACAGCGATGAAGAAGCATTAATGCTTGTTATGCTGGGAGCTGTTAAGCCAAATCTTCCAACATATCCAAAAGGAAGCGCGTTAGAAGAACTTCGAATCCAACGTGCAAAGGAAAGAGAAGCAATCATTAACGGAAAATAAATTAAAATGGGCGATGTTTCAACAGCTTAAACATACTCCCTGATTGATCGACAGGGATGGTCCTCTTTACTAACATGTGGGATCATCCTTGTCTACTTTATAGAAATATATAATAGAAAAAAGGAATAGTGGAGGTGGCATCATGTTAGGAATCACACATTTAAGGCATATAGGATTAATTACACCGGTACTTAAGGAACAGGCCGATTTTTATGAAAAAATCTGGGGTCTCGATAAAGTAGCACAGGATGAGAATACGGTTTATTTTCGCGGGGCCGGCCCTGAAAATCATATATTAAGTCTTCACGCAGGTGAAAAAAGAGGACTCCATCATATTGCTTTTGGGATGGTTGATAAGAACGCGGTGGACCAAGCGGCAGAGACGCTAGCTTCAAAAGGTGTTAGGATTGTTGCGGAACCGGGATATTTGGATGAAGAAGGTAAAGGTTATGGGCTGCGTTTTCTTGACCCGGAGGATCGTTGTATTGAATTATCCGCGTGGGTAGAAATTCATACCTCGATTTGGAATAAGAAAAATGTTGACCCGGTAAAACTGAATCATGTCGTTATGAACACGAAAGATCTTGATATGATTACAGCATTTTATACAGATGTTTTAGGATTCAAGGTCACGGACTGGAGCGAGCATCAAATGTCCTTCCTTCGCTGTAACAGAAAACATCATTCGATTGCCTTTAACCAAGATCAACATGCCTCTGTAAATCATATCGCTTATGAAGTCGATACTGTGGATGAGGTTATGAGAGGAATTGCGAATGTAAGAAAAGCGGGTTACCAAGAACTTTGGGGTCCTGGCCGTCATGGTCCTGGAGATAATGTTTTTTGCTACTTCCAAGACCCAGGAAAGTTTGTTATGGAATATACCTGTTATTTGGAAACAATTGAAGATGAATCAGAATGGAGAGCGCGCGTCTGGAAACGTGTTCCACACCTGATGGATCAATGGGGTATTGCCGGCCCTCCAAAACCGGAAGCGCGAAAAGCGATGGCAGGCATTCCGGATCCGGGTTGGGCAGTTGTAAAGACGCTAGTTTAAAGGTTTTAGCAAAAGGGGTGTCATGATGGATTTAGGACTAAAAGATAAAATAGCAGTAATAATGGGCGGTACATCTGGGGTTGGTTTAAAAACAGCAGAAATGTTTTTACAAGAAGGTGCCAAAGTAGCCGTATGCGGCAGAAATGCAGATCGAAAAGAAAAAGCATACGATCACCTGTTAAAGTTTGGGTCGGCAGAATCCATTTATTCCGCTACCTGTGACGTAACAAATAAAGAAGATGTTAATCATTTTATCGAAGGTACAGCAACATTTTTTGGCGGTATTGATATCCTTGTAAATGCAGCTGGCCAAAGTGTCATGGGATATTTCTTCGATGTCACTGATGAGCAATGGGAACAGCAAATTCAATTAAAATATTTTGCTATTATTTATGCCGTTAAGGCTGTTCATCCATATTTGGTGAAGCAAGGCGGTGGCAGAATCATCAATATCAATGCCACCTTAGCGAAAGAACCGGAAAGACATATGATTGCGACTGCGGCAACACGAGCTGGCCTTTTAAATTTAAGTAAAACCTTATCGCAGGAGCTGGCTTCAGATAATATTTTAGTCAATTCAGTGAGTCTTGGTTTAATTCGAACGGATCAATGGGAGAGAAGAAGATTGAAAAATGCTCCTGATATGAAAGTAGAAGACTATTACGCAGACTTAGCGAAAAAGAGAAATATCCCGTTAGGAAGAGTAGGGGAAGCAGACGAAGTAGCGAGTGTGATTTTATTTCTAGCTTCTAGCAAAGCAAGCTATGTAGCGGGTTCAACAATTGAAACAGCTGGAGCGCTGGGGAAAGCGCTTTAATAATAGATAAAGGCGGAATAAATGATGAGTGAGCAAAAGCAAATGGAATTTACTACAGCTGATGCGGTCGTAAAAGAACTTGTACGTGCTGGTGTGGAGGTAGCATTTGGAATTGTCAGCATCCACAATATGCCAATCTATGATGCGATTCTTCGAGAGGGTAGTATTCACTTAGTATGTTCCCGTGGTGAAAGCGGTGCAGCCAATATGGCAGATGGATATGCCAGGGCATCAGGAAAATTGGGAGTGGTTATTACTAGTACCGGAACAGGAGCAGGAAATGCCGCGGGTTCTTTAATTGAAGCATGGGCAGCTGGAGTTCCTGTTCTTCATTTGACAGGTGAGGTAGCTTCTCCATATCTTGGGACAGGAAGAGGCTACATCCATGAGTGTAAAGATCAGTTGTCGATGATGGAAGGAGCCTCCAAGAAGGCGCTTCGCCTGAGAAGACCTGAGCAGGCAGCAGCGGTTGTTAGACAAGCAATTCAGGAAGCATTTGCTTATCCATCCGGTCCGGTAACACTTGAAATTCCGATTGATTTTCAATCTGCCATTATACCGAATCATTCTATGGAAGAAATTAGATCAATTGCTCCTGCTAATCAAACGATTCCATCCGTTCCAGAAGAGGTCGTAACGAAAATTAAGAATGCTCGACGTCCGGTTATTTGGGCAGGTGGAGGTGTAATTACATCAGGTGCATCTAAAGAAGTTCAAGAGTTAGCTGAAAAAATTGGTGCAGCAGTGGTTACCAGTCAATCTGGGAAAGGAAGTATCCCAGAAGATCATCCTCAATGTATCGGCCATTTTGCAGCATATGAATTGACTAAAAATTTAATAAAAGAAGCTGATTTATTAATTAGTGTCGGGGTGAGGTTTAGAGGAAACGAAACCTCGAACTGGAAGGTCATTGTTCCAGCAGAACATATTTCCATAGATGCGGACTTTCATGCAGTGAATCGAAACTATGAAGCTACTTATAGTTTAGTAGGGGATGCCAAGCATATCCTTCAGGCATTAAATCAGGGAGTAGCTAAAACTGCCGTTAATCCAGATCCAGCATATTTAGACGAAGTGCAGTCTGTTCGAGAGGAATTACGTTCCCAGTTAAGAGCAACACTTGGACCATACGAACAAATCCTTGACGGAATGCGTAAAGTGATGCCTAAAAACACTATTTTAGTCCGGGATGTCACCGTTCAGGCCAATGTTTGGGGAAGCCGATTATTTGAAATTTATGAACCAAGAACATCGATTCACGCTTCAGGCGGTGGAATTGGGCAAGGTCTGCCAACTGCCATCGGTGCGCAAATGGCCGATAAAAATTGCCCTGTTGTACTTATGGCTGGGGATGGCGGTTTTATGGTCAATGTTGGAGAAATGGCAACTGCTGCTCAGGAAAAACTGCCAATGATCGTTGTTCTATTTGATGATGCCGGATATGGTGTCTTGAGAAATATTCAAAGTAATGCTTATGGCCGTCAGGTTGCAGTGGATTTAATGAGTCCTGACTTTGTGTTATTAGCTCAATCAATGGGATTTGATGCTGCACGAATTGGCTCACCCTCAGAATTTGTATCGGAGCTTGAGAAGGCGGTAAACACAAAAAATCCTACGATGATTGTTGTCGATATGGAAGCGGTTGGCCCAATGGCAAAACCATTTGGAGGACCTCCAGGCGCAGCAGAAGCTTTTAAACCGAAAAAGTTGTAAGGAGGAATTGAAGTGATATCTACACACCCATATGTATCAGGCAAATATCTTATTGGCGGCAAATGGTTTCAAGCGGAAAAAACGGCTGATGTCATCAATCCGGCCAATATTAATGAAGTAGTCGGTTCCGTTGCTATGTGTTCGAAAAATGAGGTGGATTTAGCTGTAGAAACCGCTGCTAAGGCATATGAAAGCTGGTCTCAGAGTGAACTGGAAGATCGGGCACACCGCATGAAAATGGCGGCAGAAGAAATCAAAACAATCGTAGAAGAGAATGTTTCACTTCTTGTTCGGGAAAATGGAAAGGCATTAGTGGAAGCGAAAAAAGATTTACTCCGCTGTTCAGATATTATGATTCAAGGTGCTGAAGAATTATTAGAATGGTGGAAACCTGAAAGCTTACCGGGGAATCAGAAGGTACAGGTTCGCAAGCGTCCACGTGGAGTGGCAGCCATTATTTCGCCTTGGAATTCGCCAATGATTCTTACGTTCAAACGCGTGATTCCAGCTGTTTTAACAGGAAACACAGTGGTTGTGAAGCCAGCGACGAGCTGTCCTTTGACGATCATGACTTTCTTAAAAGTAGTCGCATCCTATTTTCCAGAGGGTGTGATCAATGTCGTAACGGGTTCAGGCACTGTGATTGGAGATGCGCTTTGCACCGACCCTAGGGTTCGTACCATCGCTTTTGTCGGAAGTACTGAGACGGGTAAAGAAATTATCCGCGCTGCTTCAGGAACGGTTAAGAAACTTTATATGGAACTTGGCGGTAATGATGCCGCAATTGTGCTACCTGATGCTAATTTGGATGAAGCAGCCATTAAGCGCCTTCGTTTCGGGGTTTTACGTGCTGCAGGGCAAGTTTGCTCAGCAATTAAAAGAATTTATGTACACGAATCCAGATACGAGGAAGTAGTTGAAAAATTAAAGAAAGAATTCAGCCATATTCGAGTTGGAAATGGAATTCAACCAGATGTTGAAATGGGTCCATTAAATAATAAATCGCAATATGACTATGTAAAAGGTTTAATTGAACGCGCAGCAGACTCTGGTGCAAATGTTATTACCGGCGGGATTCAATTAGATCCGGAATCCTGGGAGCAAGGCTATTATATTTTACCTACTATTATTACCGGTGTAGACCAGAAAAGTGAAATTGTTCGTGCCGAACAATTTGGTCCAGTGATTCCAATTCTATCTTTCTCTGATGCGGATGAAGCAGTCCGGCTAGCGAACGATAGTGAGTTTGGTTTAAGAGCATCTGTTTGGACAGAGGACGAAGAGCTCGCAGCGTCATTGGCAGACCGGTTAGAGGCAGGAGCTGTTTTCCATAATAACCATACTATCTTCCAAGATCTTCATTTAGATTTCCCTGGCCTTAAAGAAAGCGGATTATCCCGTGAAGTAAGACATTGCGGCTTGGAATATTTCGCAGACTCATATGGATTTGCGAACTAATAGGGGGAATATTAAATGAGAATTGGGTTAATTGGAGGAGGGAACATTGGAAAGTTCCTCCTCCAGAGCATCAATATTGAAGGGCTTCTGCCAAACTCTAAAATTGTTGGACTTTATACAAGAAATGAAATATCTGCAAAGCAATTGGCTGAACAATACAGTACGGAACGCTTTTCAACGATGCAATCACTTATACAATCAAATGTAGATGTGATTATCGAAGCAGCTACCGTGCAAGTGGCAAAAGACATTGCTGCGCCTGCTCTTGAAAATGGGAAAGACTTAGTGTTAAGCAGTGTTGGAGCCCTTGCTGATGTGGATTTTTATCAGAGCCTTGAAAAAATATGTCATGAAAAAGGAACAAAAATTTATTTACCATCTGGAGCGATAGGCGGATTGGATGTTCTTAAAGCGGCAAAATCAATAGGGGAACTTGAATCTGTTTCCATTATTACGAGAAAACCTCCACGAGCATTGCCGGGGGCACCAACTGATCGTGAACATGTAATGTTCGAAGGCTCAGCTGCAGACGCAATTGAATTATTCCCCAAAAATATCAATGTTTCTATCATCTTATCTTTAGCCGGTCTGGGACCGAAGCAAACGAGTGTCAAAATTATCTCCGATCCTAGAATAGAAAAAAATAACCATATAATAGAAGCAACTGGTTCCTTCGGGAAGTTAACCTTACAAGTGGAAAACAACCCGATGCCGAATAATCCAAAAACAAGCTACTTAGCTGCATTAAGTGTCCTATCATCATTGAAAAATAAAGATGCCTCCATATTAGTTGGATAAATGCTAAACTTTTATAGGAGATGTTCTTTTAATATAATATAGCAAACCGGGTAACTCGCTGTATGAAAGAAAATCTAATACTTAGGGGGAATAAGCAGATGTTAAAAACGAACGTGAATTTAGAAGAAATGTCGCAAAAAGAAGCAATTGATTACTTAAAAGAATCTGTACAACCCGAAATTGGAGCAATTCCTGCTTATCTTTTAGGAGATCCCACTGTTTATGATATTGAACATAAAAAAGTGTTTTTAAAAACTTGGCTGTTCGTTGGCCATGAATCAGAGATTCCGAAAAAGAATGATTTCATTACAAGAGATGTTGCTGGTTATTCCGTGATTATTTCAAGAGGTGCTGACGGGGAGATCCGTGGTCTTTATAATATGTGTACACACCGTGGTATGAAGCTTTGCCGCGCCGATGCCGGAAATAAGACGATGTTTACCTGCCCTTACCATGGTTTTAATTTTAAAAATAACGGTGATTGTGTTGGTGTACCGTTGCAAAAAGATATTTACGGTGAGGATTTAGATAAATCACGTCTTGGTCTTTATAAAATCAGAATTGAATCCTATAAAGGTTTACTTTTTGGAACATGGAATGATGAGGCAGAACCATTAGAGGAATTTTTAGGCGAGTTTAAATGGTATGTGGATATTTTAGCGGGCCGGGCAGAAATGGAAGTATTAGGGCCGCCGCAACGATTCATCATTCATTCGAACTGGAAAATTGGAGCAGATAATTTTGTAGGTGATTCCTACCACACAATGGTTACACATGGGTCCATTGCAAAACTAGGAATGGTTCCAAGCGCAACTTATTCTAAAAAGGGATACCAAATTTATACTGAACATGGGCATGGTTTAAACCTTGGTACTCCGAATCCAGATTTTGCTTTTCCTGAGGAATTGAGAGAAGAGTATAAGTCTAATTTAACGGAAGATCAGTATGAAGTATTATCTAATCTAAAAAATATGATTGGAAATATTTTTCCAAACCTTTCATTCTTAATTTCGCATACGAAGGTAAAAGGACAGTTAATTTCAAATACATCTGTTCGACTTTGGAGACCAGTTGGTGTTGATAAGATGGAGGTTATTACCTGGTTCTTGGTAGAGAAGAACGCTTCAGAGGATTGGAAAAGACGGTCCCGCGAGTCTTTTGTTTTAACCTTCAGCCCATCTGGAATTTTTGAACAGGATGATACAGAGGTATTCACGGATATCACTGCAGCAGCATCAGGAACCATGCCGCTCGTAAAACAACTTACTTTTAACTATACCATGGGATTGCACAGAAAGCCTGTTGAAGATTTTACTGGTCCAGGTGTGGCTTTTGATGACAAGTTTACAGAGGCGAATCAAAGGAACTTCTATCGTTATTGGTTGGATTTGATGACGAAGTAATCCGCAATTATTGAATTATTTGGCAGGTTTTTAGTGTAAGGGATTTCGTTGATTGGGGGAATCGAGAATGTGTATGGAAAAAATGCTGGCGACCTATGAATTTGAACAATGGTTATACCGTGAAGCAAAGTTTCTTGATGATATTGATTTTGATGGATGGTTTAATTTACTGCACCCGAATATTGCTTATCAAATGCCGGTGAGGGTCAATAAAGAAGGAGTAGAACGTCCTGATTATTCGTTAAATATGTTTGCTTTTGATGATGACTACGAATTATTGAAAATTCGAGTAGACCGTTTAAAAACCGATTATGCTTGGGCTGAAATCCCGCCATCGCGTACAAGGAGATCTGTTAATAATGTACAGTTACTTGAATTCACTCCAAATGAAAAAGCGGTAGTAAACAGCTATTTAACTATCTACCGAAGCCGCAGTACGGATATTCATCATGATCTGATATCAGGGGAACGGCACGATGAATTCACCTACGTTGATGGGGAGTGGAAGCTTTCCAAGAGAGAATTCATTATTGATCAAACAACAATAAACACAAGAAATCTTGCAATCTTCGTATAGCAGCTTATTCAGATACGGTAGATAACCAGGGAGGTATGTTCAATGGCGATCGTTTTAAAAGATAAAGTAGTTTTGATTACAGGCGGCGCTTCAGGTATAGGAGAAGCCGTCACAAGGCGGTTTATACAAGAAGGGGCAAAAGTGGGCATAATCGGCCGCTCTAAAGAAAAGTTAGTGAAAATGAAAGAAGAATTTGGTGAAAATATTGTTACTTGTCAGGGCGATGTAAGTAAATACGAAGACAATGAGCAAGCTGTTCAAGCGACTGTTGAAAAATTTGGAAAGTTAGATGTTTTTATTGCTAATGCCGGTGTTTTCGATGGTTTTGCTAAATTTGCTGATGTGACTCCTGAGGCCCTTTCCGAAGCGTATGATTTTCTACTCAATATTAACCTAAAAGGCACATTTTTCGGAGTGAAAGCAGCTCTTGATGAATTACAAAAAACAAATGGGAATATTATTTTTTCTGTTTCAGGTGCAAGTTTCTATCCTGATGGCGGCGGCGTTTGGTACACAGCAAGCAAGCATGCTCAAGTCGGACTAATGCGCCAGCTTGCGTTCGAACTCGCTCCAAATATTCGGGTAAATGCGGTGGCACCAGGAGGCACACTTACAGAACTTACGGTTATTCCACCACTTCATCCATTCGTTAAAATTGTGGATAATGAGACGAAAGCAAAAAGCATTAAAAAGCGAAACCCGCTTCAACTCGCGCAGATGCCAGAAGATCATGTTGGAGCCTATGTATTGCTTGCTTCCGATCAGGCTAAAGCCATTACTGGTGAAGTGATTTCAAGCGACGGAGGTCTTTCTGTCCGCGGTCTTGGTTGATTTGTTAATGGGGAGGGGTTTAAATGAATGAGCCGTTGACAACAAAACAGCCATTGGCTGGAAATAATGTAATCAATCAACTTGCCTTTGTTGTAAACGATATTGAAAAGGCTTCAGAGGCATTTTCAAAACTTTTGGGGATACCAAAGCAACAATGGTTTTTAACAGGAGACCGAGAAGTTTCTAAGGTTGTTTTTCGCGGGGAGCCTACCGATTCACGCAGTAAGCTGGTCTTTATGAATACCCCGACTGTCCAATTTGAATTAATCGAACCAAATGAAGAACCAGGGACGATGCGTGTATTTCTGGATACCGTTGGCGAAGGAATTCATCATCTTGCCTTTGATGTAGATTCCATTAAAGATACGCTCCCTATTTTTGAGGAAAATGGTTATCCTCTACTACAGAGCGGTGAATTTACCTCTAGTGACGGACGATACGTTTATGTGGATACATTGAAGGATCATAAGATTTTAGTTGAATTGCTTGAAAGTGCGGAACCAAGAGATACCACTCCAAGTACGGAGGTATTTACTCCTCCGCTCCTTGGCACGAATAAAGTAGAGCAGCTAGCAATTGTTGTGAAGGATTTAGATGCTGCTGCTAAAGCGTATTGTAAGTTGTTAGGTGTGGAAAAACCTGCTGTGATCAAATCTGGTCCAAGCGATCTTACCCAGGTTGTTTTTGAAGGGGAGCCAACAGAGGGCAAATCCAAGTATATGTTTATTAATACTCCGCTCATTCAACTCGAAATAATTGAACCAGGCGATTCCCCAAGCACGTGGAAAAAACATCTTGATACATATGGGGAAAGTGTCCACCATATTTCATTTGTGGTAGAGGATATGGATGAAAAAATAAAAATGCTTGAGGAAATGGGTTATCCTGTCATCCAAAGGGGAAACTTCTGGAATGGCAAAGGGCGATATGCCTATATGGATACTACTTCGACATTTAAAGTAATCATAGAATTACTTGAAAGATATTGAATATATAAGATAACCAGCCTCGTGCTGGTTTTTTAGTGTTCCAAAAATGAACTGAAGTTCATATTTCTATAAAAAATATGATATAATAAAGATAGATATATTTTCTAATGAATTGGTAACATAAAAACATAAATGTTAAGGGTGATGATATGACCGAAGGGATCAAGACGATTCAACAACGTAAGTATCCATTAAGTAAAATCATTCGCAGAGCGATAGCCATTACCATTGGAGCTATAATAATGGCGACCGGACTGGAAATATTTTTAGTACCGAACAATGTAATTGATGGGGGAATTACCGGAATTTCGATTATGCTGTCACATATAACAGGATGGCAGCTTGGAATTTTTCTTTTCCTTTTTAATTTGCCCTTCGTTTATTTAGGATTTAAGCATCTAGGTAAATCATTCGCGATTTCAACGATATATGGAATTTTCGTATTATCTATTTTTACCTCTCTTTTTCACCCCGTTCCTGCCTTTACAAATGATATTCTTCTTGCAACTGTTTTTGGCGGTATTATTGCTGGTATAGGCGTTGGAATTGTAATTCGAAATGGCGGTGCTTTAGACGGTACTGAAATTCTTGCAATTGTCATCAATAAAAAGGTTCCCTTTTCCGTCGGGGAAATCATCATGTTTTTTAATGTATTTATTTTAGGTGCTTCCGGATTTTTATTTGGTTGGGACCGAGCTATGTACTCCTTATTAGCATATGTTCTCGCCACGAAAGCGATTGATACAGTGGTAGCCGGAATGGAGGGATCGAAATCTGTTTGGATCATCAGCGAAGAAGCACATGTCATCGGACAGGCAGTTACGGAACGTTTAGGTCGAGGAGTTACCTATTTTGAAGGGAGAGGTGCTTTTTCTGGTGACAATAAAAAGGTTATTTTTAGTATTATTACAAGACTTGAGGAATCAAAGTTGAAAAATTTGGTGGAGGATATTGATCCTTCCGCATTTTTGGCGATTGCGGATGTATCAGATGTTCGGGGCCGCTTTAAGAAAAACAAGATCCATTAAAAAGGATCTGCCCAAAACGGGGCAGACCCTCTAATCAAATCAATGACCGACTTCAGCGTTATCGACATGTTTGATATGATTATGATTTAATGCAATAAAGATAACTGATATTAAAACAAACGCTGCACCAACATAGAACGGTGTACTAGGGTTATACCATTCAGCCAATTTTCCTGCGAAATAGGGAGCAATTGCTCCACCAATAAAACGTAAGAAACTGTATGCAGCAGATGCAGTAGAGCGCTCAACAGGAGCTGAATTCATCACGGCAGTTGTAATTAACGTGTTGTTATTTCCCAATAATGCTCCGGCAAAAATAACCGCTGCAATAACCACCCATTGTGTAGAGGTCCATATTCCCATGATTGCTAACACAATTGCGAATATGGTTAACATGAAACACATGGATTTAACGGTTCCAAATCTTCTTTGAAGAATTGGTGCCATAAAGACGGAAGTAACGGCAAGCAAAATTCCCCAGCCAAGGAAAACAAAACCGATTCCATGTTCATCCAGCCCCATAACAAATGGAGCAAAAGCAAGCAGTGTAAAGAAACCAAAGTTGTATAAAGCAGCTGCAATACCAAATACCAATAAAGAACGATGCTTTAATGCCTTAAATGGATCTTTTAGAGATGTTTTAGCTTGAGAAACATTTTTCGGTTTAGCATTTGGCATTAAGGCAATAAGACCGATAAAAGCAATAACCATTAAAGAAGCTACACCCAAAAATGGACCTCTCCAAGACATGCCGCCGAGCCAGCCGCCAAGAAGTGGACCAACGGAAATTCCAAGCCCAATAGCTGCTTCGTATAAAATAATTGCCTTTGCAGTGCCGCTGTTTGATAGTGAAACAATCGCTGCCAACGCAGTAGCAACGAATAAGGCATTTCCAAGACCCCAGCCACCGCGCAATCCAACAAGTGCCCAAATATTATTTGATAACCCGCCAAGAGCTGAAAAAACGGCAATAATAACGATACCGGAGAGGAGTGTCCATTTGATGCCGAGTCGTGAAGAAATCATTCCAGTGATCAACATGGCCACAGCCATAACAGCATTGTAGCTTGTAAATAGAAGAGTGGTTTGACTTGGTGTTGCATGGAGTTTTTCACTTATGGTAACAAGAATTGGGTCAACAAGGCCTAATCCCATGAAGGCAATAATACAGGCAAAAAAAACAGCCCATACTGCTCTTGGTTGACTTAGTAAACCTGCCTTAGCTTCTACATTCGAAGCCGATTTTGTCGGCGAAGAAGCAGCAGATTCTGATGATGATGACATATACATTTCCCCTTTGTTTGTATATAATTTTATGAAGATTAAAGAAGGCCTTTAAATGAATTTCGAATAACATCCCCGCGGCTAATAATCCCAACTAAAACTCCATTTCGTTCAACTGGAACTTTTTTAATTTGTTTTTTTCCTAAAACAGCCGCAATATTCTCCATTTCCTCATCCCAAGAAACTTTATAAACCTTCTTTTTGGCAATTTCCATTACGTTTAACGCCAAGATTCTTCGTTCTCTATCCTCGAATTCATCATTATCCCCTTTGATGACGAATGCATAATAGAAAGAGTCAACGATTCTGTCTTCATGTTTTCCAATAAATCTTAGAATATCACCGTCACTGATATAACCAACAATTTCATTCCTGTCATTTACAATTGGAAGACCGCTGATTCCAAATTCAATAAATTTCTCAATCACAGACCGGACTGTGTCTGTATCCTTAACCTTGTGTACTTGGCGAATCATGATATCGTGAGCTTGCATCTAATCCCTCCCTTGTACATAGCTTCCCATGTTAAAAAAGTTGTATAATAAAAGTATATGTTTGTATTATACAACCATTTTTATTCCTGTCAATAGTGTATTCTGATTGATGGAGAATATTTACAGGTTCAGTTCGACTATAGATAATTGATTCCAAAATAATTTTCCGTGTGGTACGATGTTGATAAAGAATTGATAAAGCGAGGTGGGTATATATGGGGGATCATTCAGTGGAAACCATAGATCTTGAGCTGGCAATCCTAATCCGCCGAGTGACTTCGGCAAATAGAAAAATTGGGCATCTTGATCGTTCCGCCTATCTTTTATTACATCGGATTATTTCAAAAGGACCCGCAGGAGCAAAGGTCCTTGCGGATGAATTCCAGTTGGATATTTCTACGGTAAGCAGGCAGACGGCTGCCCTTGAACAAAAAGGATATGTATACCGAATACCGGACCCATTGGATGGCAGGGCTTACACCCTTCAGATAACGGAATTAGGGAAAAAGGAATTTTTTGAGCATCAGGTAGCACGAATTGAAAGAATCAATGAAGTTTTAGAGGAATGGTCGGGAGAAGAACGAAAATTATTTGGACAGCTTTTAAGAAAATACAATCGTTCCTCAAGAAAATAAACCAAACAATGTAAAGCATTGTTTGGTTTTTACTTTGATTGTACTAACGCAGCAAATTGATTAATGGTCGTTGAGTTAGAAATCCGTACCCGTCTCATGAGCAGCATTTCGTCTGGCTCACCTGTTTCAATAAATTCTCCCGGTTTAGTAGTTGTTGCATATTGATAGTATTTCTTTGCCTCTTCGACAACAGCGTGATCAACATGACCGAAGGGATAGGCAATGGCTATTACAGGTTTCCCGGTAATCTGTTCGATTTTTTCCTTTGAGCTTTTAAGTTCTTCTTCCAAATTTGTCACCTTGGGCAGATCAGCATGTGACATCGTGTGAGACTGAATGGAGAAAATACCGGAATCCACCATTTCTTTTATATCAGAAGAAGATAGCCGTGAAGGAGTTTTATCAATCGAACCCGCAATCACATAATCGGTCGCAACCGGATGAAAGGTGTCATCCTGCAATTTTTGCAGGACCCTTAAAGCATTTAGATTGTTTTTCATTCCGTCATCAAAGGTAACAAGAACAGGCTTATTTACTTTATTGACCTCGCCCCAGTGTTCAAAAGTCAGGAAGGAATAGCCGTTTTCCTTTAAATAGCGCATCTGCTCTTCAAAATTAGCGGGTGAAACAAATAATTCCCGCAGTCCGACACCATTATAATTATCAATGGCATGATACATCAAAATCGGGACATGCTGTTGGAAGGTTAAAGTAGATTTTGCAATAAGCTTTTCTAGACCATCCCCTTGAACGGCATAGACCGCCACTTGGTACTCACCGCGTTTTCCTAAAAATTCATTTGTATTAAACTCGAATGGAAAATCACTAACGGCGTCAGCAGAAGAAAAGGTTTTCCTAACTTGCGGGCCGTCCGCTGTACGCCAAATATGGTAACGAATTTCTTGAACATTTTCCTTAGGATCTTCTGTAGTAATGATTGCATTTGTGGATTCAAAAGAAATGGGACTTATAGAAATAGTGGCTTTCGGTTGAAAAATAGGCCGATTGTCCACTTCCGGAAAAGAATCATCCTGGATCATTGACCGCACTTTTGAAGTATGGCCAATCTGTTTATTTTCTTTGCTCATTTTAGCGTTAGCCTCTTTTAAGCTGCAGCCTGCAAGAATAGTAATCGAAATCAGTGCAAAGACAACTAATTTGTTCATGTAATTCATCCTTGTAATATAGTAATCTCAGTGATAATCCTATCATTTTCGTAGTAGGAGGGATACATTGAATTGCAGTTTTTAATAGCAAAGGGATCCAGATCCATCGTTGTAGGAGCTGGACCCATTTTTTACCCTTTCCCTTCGCTAATGGTGCGAAAGATTTGTGTATACATACTTCCTTGAACAACATTTTCTAAAAAAAACTCACTGATTAATTTTAAGTATTCCTCATCGTAAAACATTTTTTTGTTCTGTAATTCCATTTCTGCCAGTCCCTCATAAGTGGAAAAAAAGGAATACGTATGATCTTTTCCTGAAATCGGTGTTAAGATTTCTATTTTATGATTATAATTTTCGTTCCTAAATTTTTTAATTTCTTTCAAATTTTCAATGGCTTCTTTAAATTTGTCTTGTTTAATTTCAAACGTTTGGTAAACAAACACAGACATTGTTTAACCCCCTAGAAAATGATGAACAGACATAAGTTTAACGTTTCCAAAACCCTTTTTAATATGCGGTAGAAAAATTTTGTATTTTCATTTGTGACATGGTAAACAATACACCTAATCTAATAGAAATTCATAGGAGGATTAATTGTTCACTATCTTCCTGGAGAAATTCAGGAAAACACATTAGTAGGACGGTGAATATAATTGGATACTTACTTATTGTTGATGACAGTCATCTCGATTCTCATTGTCGTGATCGGAGTATCAGTTTTTAAGTTGCATGCATTTATTAGTTTACTTGTAGCCAGTATGTTTTTAGCACTAGTAGCGGGAGTGCCGCTTGATAAAATTGTTGCAGCTTATGAGACAGGAGTCGGTGGTGTTTTAGGACACTTAATTGGGATCCTTGCCTTAGGAACCATATTGGGTAAAATGATGGCCGACACAGGTGCAGGGACACAAATAGCAGAGTTTTTTATTCGAGCTTTTGGAGTTAAGAACCTACCATGGGCGATGTTACTATCTGGTTTTATTATCGGTATTCCCGTATTTTTTGAAGTAGGAATTTTAATTTTATTACCATTAGTCATTTCCATTTGGAAAACATCAAAGCAAAATATTTTACTAATCGCACTGCCTTGTATTACAGGTTTATCAATTGTTCACGGCCTTGTGCCGCCGCACCCAGGGGCATTAGCAGCCATTAGTATTTATAAAGCTAATCTTGGAAAAGTCTTAATCTATTCCCTTGTTGTTGCGATTATACCGGCAATCCTCGCAGGCCCGGTATTTGCAAAATGGGTTCATAAACGGGTGATTCCAGAAGGAGAGCCTGAATTAATTAAAATTGAAACCAGGTCCACCTCTTTACCTGGAACGGGGATATCCTTTTTTATTATCCTCCTCCCGGTTATTTTGATGGTTTTATCGGCTGTAGCACCATATTTGGGATTACCTCCATGGTTAATGAAATTTTTTACCTTTATCGGAAGTCCGATTATTGCGCTTCTCATTTCCGTTTTTGTGGCTTATTATTTTCTCGGGATGCGCAAGGGAATGGACCGAGGCCTGATTAAGAAATTAACCGAAGAATGTCTGCTCCCAATTGGATCGATTGCGCTCATTATTGGTGCGGGTGGGGGATTTAAAGGTATTTTAATTGAGAGTGGGGTAGGGGATACCATTGCTAAAATGGCAAATAATTTATCCCTGTCACCATTGGTACTTGCTTTCATCATCGCAGGTTTAATCCGAATTGCTACAGGTTCTGCAACCGTCGCACTCACCACGGCAGCCGGAATTGTCTCACCGGTCATTCAGCATATGTCGGGGGTTAATCTTGAATTGCTGGTTATTGTGACAGGTGCAGGTTCCTTAATGTTTTCACATGTGAACGATGCCGGCTTTTGGATGGTAAAAGAGTATTTAGGATTAAGTGTGGTAGAAACCTTTAAAACGTGGACCGTGTTAGAAACGATTCTTTCTTTTGTAGCGTTTGCTGTAGCAATGATACTAGATACATTCCTTTAGGCAGTTTTTCACAAGAAATGGAAAATAAAATAATTTCAGCAAAAAACCCTTCGATATTCCATCGAAGGGTTTGATTTTTAATGATTATCTCGTTTCCTCCCAATCTGTATACGTACCGCTGCCTTGACAGCCTGGGCATTCAAAGGAATTGAAATAAGCAAATTCATTATAAGGATAAACGGTATAGCCTCTGCCTTGGCAATCAGGACATTTGCCTTGGTCTTTCATGTTGGAGACAAAATTTTGATATTTATTTTCTCTCCATTGATTATAGGAGTTGAGTAATCCCATTTCCATCACCTCAGTTTTTCGTTAGTATGAGTAAAAAATGGAATATTTATGCTCGTATTTTTCCTTTAAAAACAGAATCCGTTATAATAATTAGATTCCATTGCAGAGAATTTTACTTAATTGCTATAATGATTCATAGCTTAAAAAGTAATTCTCTTATCAATAGTTTATGTATTAATGCTCAAGTTTGTGAAATATAATTCGACAAAATTCGGGTGGTGCCAGGCACTATGAAAACTATTCTTAGTCTCGCTAAATTATTTGAAGAAAAAAATATCTCTTATCAATTTGTTGGTCCAACTTCCTTGGCTATACAGGGAATTCAGATGGAAAGTTCGAAATCTATTTTTATTGATGTTCAATGGGATGCGCTTGAACAGGTTTATGCATTGTTTCTAGATGATTTGCCTTCTGAGATTAATAAAGATGTTAAAAGTGCTTCGTTTACGGTTGGTTACGATGAAAAGAGGGTACATATTCATTGCGAATATAATACAACTATCCGAACCAACCCTTACCGAATCGCGGTAGACATAGAGGGAGTAATGGTTTGGTGTTTATCATTTTATACATTCTTGTATAACCCCAAAGCTAATCCGGTGCTAGCTGAGAAGGTTCATTCTTATCTCTTAAATAATCAAAAACAAATGACAAAAGCCAATCAGAGGGCATGGAATCAAAATAATTACGAAGCATTAATCAATCGCTATGGAGAGCCTGCCAATGCTGCGACAAAAATTAGAGAGAATCCGGAATGGCGTCTCCACCCATTTTTAAAATATATGGGGGATCTAAAGGATAAAAAAATCCTTCATTTAATGGGATCGAACGGGGTTAAGGGGGTGGCCCTTTCCTTATTGGGGGCAAATGTAACGATTGTTGATTTTTCTGCGGAAAATGAACGTTTTGCTAAAGAAGTAGCCCAAGAATCAGGAGTTTCACTAGAGTATGTTGTCTCAGATGTCTTAAACCTTTCAAATCTCATTCAAAACGAAGCATATGATATGGTCTTACTGGAATTAGGGGTATTACATTATTTTATTGACTTACATCCGTTATTTTCAACCATTTATTCTAAGCTTTCTAAAGGTGGAATCTTTATTCTTCATGAATTTCATCCCATCTCCACAAAGCTCATTACTTCAAGCGGGAAGAAACATAAAGTGACGGGGAATTATTTTGATCCGTCATTAGAAGAAGTCAATGTCGCTTTTTCGAAGCATATGGGTTCCGAACACCATACGGAGCTTTCGAAGTCATTACAGCGAAAATGGACCTTAGGGGAAGTGATAACAGCTGTAGGGCAAAACGGCCTCCGAATAACAGTGTTAGAAGAAGAACCTAATCATAAAGTCCATGATATTGGCTTACCGAAAACGTACACATTGGTAGCAGGCAAACCTTAATACAAAAAGGCGGTGTGCAATAAAATTTTGCACACCGTCTCATTTTTATTCGATTTTCAGTTTCTTCATTCGATACTGCAGACTTTGTCGGCTTAACCCAAGTAATTTTGCTGTTCTGGAGATATTATCATCATTCTTTTTCAAAACATGTTCGATATAAGACTTTTCAAATAGCTCCATCTGTTCCTTCAATGGAACAGCAACTTCCTCATTGCGGTTAATAAAGGTTTCAACGGAGGAAATTGGAATCATCCGTTCTTTTAACTGCATTTTATTCCGATATTGATAGGGAAGATGAATATAGCGGATCAATTCCTCATCCATCATATTGTTCATCGCCGCTTCAATCACATGTTCAAGCTCACGAACATTCCCAAACCAGTCATATTCAAGAAAGGATTCTTGCACCTCTTCGTGCAATCCTTGTACATTCATATGGAATCGTTTATTATATTTTTGAATAAAATGCCCGACGAGTAATGGAATATCATCTTTCCGTTCCCTTAGTGGCGGGATAAAAACGGTTACGACCCCAAGCCTGTAATAAAGGTCCTTACGCATATGATTATTGGCAACCGCATCAATTGGATCTTCGTTAATATTGGCGATGACACGGACATCCACTGGAGTATCCTTTGTATCCCCAATCCTTCTTATTGTTTTTTCCTGAAGGACGCGCAATAATTTTGCTTGCAGATTCATATTTAATGAATTAATTTCATCCAGTAGTAAAGTTCCGCCATTTGCTTGTTCAAAAAGTCCTGGGGTATCCATTGCACCTGTAAACGCCCCGCGCTTTGTCCCAAAAAGCAAACTTTCGATTAAATTATCAGGCAGAGCCGCACAGTTCTGGGAAATGAATGGACCTGATAAGCGGTTACTGCCGTTATGGATGCTTTGAGCAAAAAGCTCTTTCCCTGTTCCAGTTTCACCGACAATTAACACATAGGAAGAGGTACGCGTTGCCCGCTTTGCGCTTTCAATGACCTCTCTGATTGCGGGACTTTCCCCAATAATACTATCAAAGGTAAAACTTGGTGCGCCCTTTCCATTCATATTTCCCTTCATGAGGCGCTCAAGCTTTGTGATATCATTTGCAATTTCGACTGCACCTTGAATATCTCCGTCGGTATAAATTGGAATCGTGTTATTGATGGTTGAAATTTCTCGTCCCTTATTATTAAAGTAGGTTTGTTTTACATTTTTCGTTTCTTTACCTTCTTGTAAAGCTTTTACGAGTGTACTAGATTGATTATCCTTGAACCTGAAAACATCTAATAGATTTTTATGAATAACGTCTTGGATATCCATCGATTCCATTTGCATCATTTTTTTGTTATAGATAATGGTTTTTCCCGAACCGTCCACGGCATGAACACCAACATCCACTTCATCTAAAATCCGTTTGTACATCTGATTTACATATTCTAAGTATTCAATAGATTTTTTCTCCATATTCATTCCCCTTGCTACTTTCACTATGATTCTATATTAACGGAAAAACGTGCGATACGCAAAATATTTTTGCGTTTAAGTGATTAAAAAAACAATATACGCAAAATAATATGGCACTCAAAAAGCTGAAACCCTTTCCAAACTGCAAAAATACAAGTTGGCACGAAACTTGCATATTAGTTTAATGCAACGAAATGAAAGGGGAAATATAACATGACAGTAGCTACAACACAAAAATCATCTAACATTATTGAGCAAACACAAAAATATGGTGCTAATAACTACCATCCACTGCCAATCGTTATTGCGAAGGCTGAAGGAGTTTGGGTAGAAAACCCAGAAGGTATTCGATACATGGATATGCTTAGTGCGTATTCAGCAGTAAACCAAGGACATCGTCATCCAAAAATCATTCAAGCATTAAAAGACCAAGCAGACCGTGTAACCCTAACATCACGTGCATTCCACAGTGATCAACTTGGTCCATGGTATGAAAAAGTAAGTAAATTAACTGGTAAAGACATGGTATTGCCTATGAACACTGGTGCAGAAGCAGTGGAAACTGCTTTAAAAGCAGCTCGCCGCTGGGGCTACGATGTAAAAGGAATTGCTGAAAATCAAGCGGAAATTATTGCGTGCATTGGTAACTTCCACGGACGTACAATGGGTGCGGTAAGTATGTCATCTGATGCAGAATATAAGCGCGGATTCGGGCCAATGCTTCCAGGAATTAAATTAGTTCCATATGGTGACCTTGAAGCATTAACAGCTGCAATTACTCCAAATACAGCTGCATTTATCATCGAACCTATCCAGGGGGAAGCAGGAATCATTATTCCACCACAAGGTTTCTTAAAAGCAGCATCTGAATTGTGTAAAGAAAACAATGTATTATTCATTGCAGATGAAATTCAAGCAGGTCTTGCACGTACAGGTAAAATGTTTGCTGTAGAATGGGAAGAGGTAACTCCAGACATGTTGATTTTGGGTAAAGCACTTGGAGGCGGAGTATTCCCAATCTCTTGTGTGGTTGCAAACTCAGATGTATTAGGTGTATTTAACCCAGGTTCTCACGGATCTACATTCGGTGGAAACCCACTTGCATGTGCTGTATCCATTGCTGCCTTAGAAGTGCTTGAAGATGAGAAATTATCTGAACGTTCTTTAGAATTAGGTAACTATTTCATTGAAAAATTAAAAACCATCAACAATCCAATGATTAAAGAAGTTCGAGGAAGAGGATTATTTATCGGGGTTGAATTAACGGTAGAGGCGCGGGCCTATTGCGAACAATTGAAAGAAGAAGGTCTCCTTTGTAAGGAAACACATGATACAGTAATTCGATTTGCACCACCGCTTATTATTTCTAAAGAAGAAATCGATTGGGCATTTGAAAAAATTGAAAAAGTATTATCTAAATAATTTTATTTGTTAAACCAATACCATTACATTTATAGAGGTGTCAATCATGACCGCAAATACTGTGATAGATCAAATGACAAAAGAACAACAACAAGAAGAAGAATCATTAAATTTGTTCTACTCCACACAAACAGTGATTCAAAAAGCACTTTCAAAATTAGGATATACAAACGAAATGTTCGAGTTATTAAAAGAGCCAATTCGTTTACTAACTGTGCGCATACCAGTAAGAATGGATGATGGAACTGTTCAAATTTTTACTGGTTACCGCTCCCAGCACAATGATGCAGTGGGTCCAACCAAAGGCGGCGTGCGTTTCCACCCAGAGGTAAATGAAGAAGAAGTAAAAGCCCTGTCAATTTGGATGAGTTTAAAATGTGGAATCACCAACCTTCCATATGGAGGAGGTAAAGGCGGTATTATCTGTGATCCGAAAAAAATGTCATTCAGAGAGCTTGAACGCTTAAGCCGCGGCTATGTGCGTGCAATCAGCCAGATTGTAGGACCAACAAAAGATATTCCAGCACCAGATGTTTATACAAACTCACAAATCATGGCTTGGATGATGGATGAATACAGTCGCTTACGCGAGTTTGACTCACCAGGATTTATCACAGGTAAACCATTAGTGCTTGGTGGTTCACAAGGACGCGAAACTGCAACGGCAGCAGGCGTTACAATGTGTGTCAAAGAGGCAGTTAAGAAAAAAGGTATGGCTCTTGAAGGTGCACGTGTTGTTATTCAGGGGTTCGGAAACGCCGGAAGCTTCCTTGCAAAATTCATGCATGATGCAGGTGCAAAAGTTGTTGGTGTTTCGGATGTGTATGGCGCTATATATGATGAAAATGGTCTTGATATTAATGATCTGTTAGATCGTAGAGATAGTTTCGGAACATTCTCTCAACTATTTAAAAATACGATTACAAATGAAGAATTACTTGAATCAGATTGCGATATTCTTATCCCTGCTGCAATTTCAAATCAAATTACTGGCCACAATGCAGATAAAATTAAAGCTTCGATTATTGTAGAAGCAGCGAACGGACCAACTACACTTGAAGCAACAAAAATTTTAACTGAACGTGGCATTCTCCTTGTTCCAGATATTCTTGCAAGTGCTGGTGGTGTAACTGTATCTTATTTCGAATGGGTACAAAATAACCAAGGATATTATTGGTCAGAAGAAGAAGTTGAAGAGAAGCTAGAAAAAGTAATGGTCGAATCGTTTGAAAATATTTACCAAGCTGCTCAAACTCATCAGGTAGATATGAGATTAGCTGCATATATGGTAGGAATTCGAAAAGTAGCAGAAGCATCACGCTTCCGTGGCTGGGTGTAAGAGAACGATTTAACAATGGTTGTGTAAAAATATATAATGCTCTTTCCTTTTGTTTGGAAGGAGCATTTTTTTTGCAGTATTGTGCAAAAATATTTATATAAACGCAAAGAAATTTGGCGCATTTTGTCGAAAAAAGTTCATAAATCAAACAATTATAGTTGGCATGAAAATTGCATGTTTAAAGGAGAAATAGTGATAAATTAACAAGAATTGGCTCTTGCTCATTTTTTCAAATTAGCTTATTCTACTCATTGCAAGCAGGAACATTGAAAGCGTTCCCTATTGCACGGAATTGTCACTATTTTCATTATTTTTACCATATTGTAAGCGAATTCACATCAGGGATGAAAGGAGAAATTCTATGAATTTTCCAGAAAACAACAATCACGAATTACAACGAACGATGAAGGCAAGACATATTTTCATGATCTCCCTAGGGGGAGTCATCGGTTCAGGTCTATTCCTTGGATCCGGGTATACCATTAGCCAGGCAGGACCAACCGGTGCGATCCTTTCCTATATCGTAGGCGGATTTATAATGTTCTTAACGATGCTCTGCCTTGGAGAACTATCGGTTGCCATGCCAGTTTCCGGTTCGTTTCAAACCTATACCACTAAATTTATTGGTCCTGGAACTGGGTTTGCACTTGGATGGTTGTATTGGCTAGGCTGGGCAGTAACAGTTGCTTTGGAATTACTATCTGCCGGTCAGATGATGCAAAGATGGTTTGCTGATACACCAGTATGGATTTGGAGTGCTGTTTTTGCAATCATTCTATTCGCTCTAAACGCACTTTCCGCACGTGCATTTGCTGAAGCTGAATTCTGGTTTGCGAGCATAAAAATTGCTGCCATTGTTTTATTTATTGTGTTAGGTGGAGCAGCGATGTTTGGATTAGTCCATATGAAGGGCGGAACACCTGCACCTTTCTTATCAAATTTCACTGCTCATGGACTTCTACCGCATGGTCTTACTGCTTTACTTATTACCATGATTACGGTTAACTTTTCATTCCAGGGCACCGAACTAATCGGGATTGCCGCAGGAGAAAGTGAAGAACCCGAGAAAACTATTCCGCAATCAATTAAACAAACAGTTTGGCGTACACTTTTCTTCTTTGTATTAGCGATTTTTGTTGTAGCAGGACTTATCCCAATGAATAAAGCAGGGGTAGTCGAAAGTCCATTTGTTGTTGTTTTTGATAGCATTGGTATCCCATATGCAGCAGACATTATGAATTTTGTTATTCTAACTGCATTATTATCAGTTGCAAACTCTGGCCTTTATGCAGCAACTCGGATGTTGTTTGCAATGTCAAAAGAGAAAATGACTAGCCCCGCTCTTACGAAAGTTTCTAAACGCGGTGTTCCAATTAACGCACTTGTCATAACGATGGTTATTGCATTATTATCTTTATTATCAGGATTTTTTGCTGAAGAAACTGTATTTTTATGGCTGCTTTCAGTAGCAGGCTTAGGTGCTCAAGTAGGCTGGATCTCTATCACAGCTTCACAAATTGCCTTTCGTAGAAAGTTTATTCGTGAGGGTGGTAAAGTGGAGGACCTAAAATTCAGAACGCCGCTTTTCCCACTTGTACCAATTGTTGGATTGACATTAAACATTATCGTTCTTGCAAGTTTAGCGTTTGATAAGGATCAACGCTTGGCGCTTTACCTGGGCGTTCCGTTTGTCATTGCCTGCTACTTAATTTATCATTTCAAAATTAAGAAGAATCGTGAGCAGGATGGAACAGGGGAGCAAGAACTTCAATTAAAAGAAAACAAAAAAATGGTTATATAAAATTACTCTAAAAACGCTTGGTTTCAAGCGTTTTTTGTATTTTTATCATAAATGAATGAAAAATATCAATACTAAGCTTGAGGTGATTTTGATGGGAAAATGGAATGAGCAGGCAGCACCTAATAATAATTTACCACCAAAGACCATTCGTTCATCTGAGATGTTTTTGGGGAACAAAGCAAATCATGAGTTTTCCGAAGAGCTATCAGATGGCGGTGAGAGGGATCAAAACATCCAAATCCTCGAAAATAGTCCAAAGAATCCGACCAGATAATGTTTATAAAAGTGAGGATCGAGAAAAAATCGTCACTTTTATTTTTAAACAGACTAAAAGCAGGGCCAAAGATACGGCCCTGCCTTCTCTATCAATCCCCATTAAACATATCAAAAATTCCTCTGGCAATGCTGCCTTCATCTTTAGCGCCGCCGCGGGAAGGGGCGGCTGCAAACACACGGCTGGCAAGCCGGCTGAACGGCAGTGATTGAACCCAAACAGAACCCGGTCCGCGCAATGTTGCAAAAAATAAACCTTCGCCGCCGAACATAGCGGTTTTAACTCCTTTTACAAATTCAATATCATATTGAACATTACTCGTCATCGCCACTAAGCAACCGGTATCTACCCGTAGGCTTTGACCCGGAAGCAGTTCTTTACGGACAATTGTTCCACCGGCATGAACAAATGCGAGTCCGTCGCCTTCAAGTTTCTGCATAATAAAACCTTCTCCGCCGAAGAAACCAACACCAATCTTTCGTTGGAATTCAATTCCCACCGAAACCCCCTTTGCCGCAGCTAAGAAAGCATCTTTTTGACATATAATTTTGCCGCCCAATTCGCTTAAATCCATCGGAATCACTTTTCCAGGATATGGTGCCGCAAAGGAAACATGCTTTTTCCCTACTCCTTGATTTGTAAAGGTAGTCATAAATAGGCTTTCACCAGTCAGCATCCGTTTTCCTGCACTGAACAATTTCCCCATAAGGCCGCCGCTTCCACCGCTTCCATCACCAAAGATTGTCTCCATATGTATGTCATCTTCCATCATCATAAAGCTTCCGGCTTCAGCAATGACCGTTTCTTGCGGATCCAATTCCACCTCAACAAACTGCATGTCATCCCCATAAATTTTATAATCAATTTCGTGGTTATTCATGTCTATCCCTCCACCTTTAAAATCAAACTTCCATCTTTATTGTAAAAGATTTAGGAAAAAAGTGCTAATAGAAGTTGGGAAAATTGAACAAAAAAAGACGCCTTTCAAAGAAGGCGTCTTCTCGCGTATTGAGGCGAAGAACCACACTCCACATAGTGTGTTCCAAGAAGGAATGTTCTTCGGCTTACACAACTCAGCTCATCGCTCTGTTATTATAGCATCTGCCAAAATAGAAAACAAGTGAAATTTTTTTGAAAAAAGTATTGCTAAAACCTTAGTATTATTCTATATTCAAATAATCAGATATATAAAAATAAGAAGATAAGAAGGGTTCGTATGTTGATAGACAAAAGATTCCACCATTATTCCTTACGCAGTGTACCAAAAGATCTCATTTCGGGATTAATTGTTGGCGTCATCGCGATTCCTTTAGGAATGGCGTTCGCCATCGCTTCAGGGGTGAAGCCGGAGTATGGAATCTATACGACGATTGTCGCAGGGATCCTTATCTCCTTATTGGGTGGTTCGAAGTATCAAATTGGCGGTCCAACCGGTGCATTTATTCCGATTCTTTTCGGAATCGTCATGACCTATGGCTATGAAAACCTGTTAATTGCTGGATTTTTAGCAGGGATTATAATGACATTGATGGGGATTTTTAAGCTTGGTTCGCTCATCAAATACATTCCGCGTCCAGTCACAATTGGTTTTACCACCGGGATTGCCGTAACAATTTTTACAGGGCAGGTGGCAAGCTTTTTAGGGCTTTCGGGGATCAAAAAACATGAAGAGTTTATTCTTAACCTAAAGGAAATCTTTGTTCATCTCGGTACGGCCAATTTTTACAGTATTTTAACAGCTGGGATTTGCCTGATCACGATTATATTGACTCCAAAGATCGCGCCAAGGGTACCTGGCCCGTTAATTGGGTTAGTCGTATCCACCCTTGCGGCAACATTTTTTTATCCTGGTCAAGTAGCGACAATTGGAACAGCCTATGGGGAAATCCCTAGTACATTGCCGCAAATTCAGATTCCACAATTAAGTGTGGAAATGATTGTAAAATTGTTAAAACCAGCCTTTGTCATTGCCATGCTTGGCGGGATTGAATCTCTATTATCTGCTGTTGTTGCGGATGGAATGACAAATAGCCGTCATAAAAGCAATAAGGAACTGATTGGGCAGGGAATAGCTAATATGATAACGCCATTATTTGGTGGAATTCCGGCAACCGGGGCATTAGCCCGTACAGCAACTAATATAAAAAATGGAGCAGTTTCACCGCTTTCCGGGATTATTCATGGGATTGTGGTTTTACTGGTGCTCTTATTTTTTGCCCCCCATGCATCCTATATCCCGCTTGCGAGTATGGCGCCGATTTTGATGGTGGTTGCCTGGAACATGAGTGAAAGAAAAGTGTTTTCCCATATATTTAAAACAAAATCGATGGATTCTTTAACCTTGCTCGTTACTTTTCTGTTAACGGTTTTTGTCAATTTGACAACTGCGGTGGAAGTAGGTCTAGTAATGTCAGCGCTTATCTTTGTGAAGCGGATGAGTGATGTAACAGTTACGGCAAAGGCTTTGCCGAACCGCAAGCATAAGCATGAAAAAGTGGATACGAATATGGTGACGGATACACATGATTGTCCGCAAATTAGTATTTTTAATGTAGAGGGGCCCTTGTTTTTCGGGGCAGTTCAAACCTTTGAAAAAACGATCATGAGTACGATTAACTACCGGCCAGGAATCCTTTTATTGCGAATGGGACGGGTTCCATTTATGGACACAACGGGTGAGGCGATTTTAGCCAGTATTGTCCGTCATTTTTCAAAAAGTGGTATAGTTATCATATCAGGCCTGAATGCACAGCCGGAAAGGGTTCTGCAGAAGACCGGCCTCTATCAAATGATTGGTAAGGATCATTTCTTTGAGCATACGGGTGAAGCGATTCAGTACGCCCTCGATCAGATTAACAAAAACAAATGTTTAGGCTGTAAACATTTTGCCTTTAGGGAGTGTAGTAAGTTATCTGCTTCTGGGGCTGTAGAAGGTAGGAAAAAGTTATCGGCTACCTTCTAGAAAGGAGTGGAAAATTTGAATTTAGAAATGCAGCAATTTAAAGCGGAGTTTTTCAAGGCTCTTGCCCACCCATTACGAATCCGCATTTTAGAACTTCTTGCTGAAGGGGATAAAAATGTTAATGAAATTCAAACCTTGGTTGGCAGTGAAGGATCCGCTGTTTCCCAGCAGTTGCAGGTTTTAAGGGCAAAAAATATTGTCTCAGGGACAAAAGAAGGAAATAAAGTGATTTATACCCTAAAGGATCCTATGATTATTGAATTATTAGCTGTAGCACGTCAAATCTTTAATAATCACCTTGTTGATACCATCTCTATATTAGATAAATTTAAAGATGGAGAAGAAGAGTTGACGCTCACGCCGAAGAATTAATTTCTTCGGCGTTTTTCTATTTATAGACCAAATATTATTCGACAATTTCCTTCTCTTTTATTATCATGACCCTGTCCTTTTAGAAGATTTAATGAGGTAATAACCAATGGCAAAGGCAGGATTGACTGCGATGGATGTAGGATATTGTAGATTTGTGTCAACCGTTCCTTTCTTGACAATATGCCTAATAAATGTTAAATTTTAATCAGCCGTTGCACGAGATTAGATTTATGCAAAAGCTTGTTCAAAGTTTTTACCGAAGTTTGGATAAGAAAGTGAAAGTAAAGCTATCACGTTGTAATTTGGTGAATTTTACACATGGTTTCTATGGAGGCCAATAGGAGGATTTTTTTACATGAAAAACGGTAAAGTAAAATGGTTTAACTCTGAAAAAGGTTTCGGATTCATCGAAGCTGAAGACGGAAACGACGTATTCGTTCACTATTCTGCAATCCAATCTGAAGGTTTCAAAACTTTAGAAGAAGGTCAAGAAGTATCTTTCGAAGTAGTTGAAGGAGCTCGTGGACCACAAGCTGCTAACGTAACTAAAAAGTAATTTAACGAAACCAATTCCAACAGTCCGATAGATTATCGGGCTGTTTTTTATTTTTGGTGAATGTTTTGGGTTTTATTAAAATACTATCCAGTTTGGGTGGTTTATTTCCAGTTTGGTAAAATACTTTCTATTTAATACACTTTATTTTCCAGTTTAGCCAAAATACTTTCCACTCCCTCTCATCCACCATAACAAGCCATCCACAAAACCTTCATTTCCTTCTTAGATTTCCCAAACTATTACATATGGTATTTTGCTATAATAGTAGTATTGAAATCTAGCTAACGGGGTGAAAAGAATGAAGTTTATCCATACAGCCGACTGGCATTTAGGGAAATTGGTGCATGGCGTCTATATGACCGAGAATCAGCGCGAAATTCTTGACCAGTTTGTGCAAGTTGTTGCTGAAGAACAGCCGGATGCCGTCGTAATTGCCGGAGATTTATATGACCGGTCCGTCCCGCCAACAGATGCCGTCGAATTATTAGATGAAATCCTTTTTAAAATCAATGTCGAACTGAAAACGCCGATTGTCTCAATTGCCGGAAATCATGACAGTGCAGAGCGGCTCTCATTTGGAAGCTCATGGTACAAGCATAGTCAATTTTATTTAACAGGAAAATTAACCAATACGTTTACACCAATTCAAGTGAATGGTGTTAATTTTTATCTCGTTCCTTATGCAGAACCTGGTGTTGTCCGTCAGCTTCTGGAGGATGATTCAATCCATTCCCACCATGATGCTATGAAGGCACTCGTCGGTAAAATGGAAGAAACGTTAAATCCAAACGAACCGAACGTTTTGGTCGGACATGCCTTTGTGTTGGGTGGGAAGACCTCGGACTCTGAACGAGTTTTATCTGTCGGCGGTTCCGGTTGTGTCGGTGCGGAACTATTTGAACCCTTTTCCTATACCGCACTTGGTCATCTTCATAGTCCTGATGCGATTAACCATCAAAAGGTGAAATACTCGGGCTCACTTCTAAAATATTCTTTTTCTGAAGCGAAACAAAATAAATCTATTTCCATTATTGAAATGGATGACAAAGGTCAGTTTACACATCGTTACCGTTCTTTAACCCCTACACATGATATGCGGGAACTTGAAGGACATCTGGACGAATTATTAGACCCTTCATTTTACGAAAAACAACGTGTCCATGATTATTTGAAAATATCGTTATTGGATGAAGGGGCATTAATCGATCCGATTAATAAATTGCGCCAGGTATACCCAAATGTACTGCATCTTGAACGGAAAATCGATTTATCGGATATGAAGAAAAAACAATCCTATAATGCGGCACAAGGGGATAAAAAATCAGAGATTGAGTTATTTGAACAATTTTATAATGAAATGACTTCTGCTGAATTTACCAATAACAAAAAAGAGGTTATGTCTGAAGTGATTGAAAAAGTTTTGAAGGAGGAGAGAGCGAAATGAAGCCAATAAAACTTACGATGCAGGCCTTTGGGCCATATGCGGGTTCTGAGTCGATTGACTTTAGGGAGCTTGGCAATCGAACGATGTTTGTCATTTCAGGAAAAACAGGTTCGGGTAAAACAACCATTTTCGATGCTCTCAGCTATGCGATCTATGGAAAAGCAAGCGGTGAAGACCGCAATGGACCGGAACTTCGCAGTCAGTTTGCAGCGGATGACTTATTGACCGAGGTTTCACTTGATTTTTCTCTTCGAAACAAACGATATTCGATTACACGCTCGCCGCAGCAATTAAAAAAGAAGGAAAAAGGTGATGGCTATACACAAATAGGTGCAAAAGCGGAGTTATTCATTGTAGATGAAACAGGTGAGAAAAAGCTGATTGCGTCTAAAGTCAGTGATGTTGAGGAAAAGATTAAAGAAATCATGCTGATTGACAGCAATCAATTTCGCCAGATTTTGATGATCCCCCAAGGTGAATTCCGAAAACTGTTAACTTCAGATAGTAAAGATAAAGAAGTCATTTTACAGCGGCTTTTCCATACACAGATCTATAAATTGGTGGAGGAAAAACTTAAGAATGAAGCGGTTGAGCTGAAAAAATCCGTTGAGGATCAGATCAAAACGAGAAATGAAGCTATTCACCGAATTCAAGCTGTAACCAATGAAGAGCTCCGGGAATACGTGGAAGCGGGAAGTGAGAATGATGCGATCATCTTGCCGTTATTATTGCAGGAAATTGCCGGAATGGCGGAAGAACTTGAAAAATTGGAACAAGCAGTGAAGGAAAAAACACAGGAACAAGATGGGCGGAAGGCACAGCTTTTTGAGGCAGAAGCGATTCTCAAACAACTTGAAACTAAGAAGCAGCTGCTAATTCGAAAAAACGAGCTGGAAGCAAAAGGAGATATTTTTGCGGGTAAAGAAAAACAAGTTGAAAGAGCGCGGAAGGCTGCACTTTTAGCAAAGCAGGAGGAGCTTTGTCATCGTTTAAAGCGGCAGATGGATGAAGCGAAAGATTCGGTTACAGCTATTCAAACCGAAATTGAAAAATTATTGACCCTTAGCCAACAAAGTGAACTTAAGGTTCAAGCCGAACTCGAGCGGGAAGGGGAGCGTCAGGCTGCCCAGGAAGAAATCAATCGTCTTGTTCACATGAAAGAGGATGTTTATTCCTTTGCAACACTCGATAAAGAGAAAAGACATGTTGAGAGTCAGCTGAAACTGAAGCTGGAAGAGCAAGAAAAAGCAGATAAGAAATTAGCGCAACTAGAAGAACAGTTCAAGTCTCTTTCTCAGCAAAAAGCGGAAATTGAAAAGGGTCAGATTGCCTTTGCCGAAAATAAAGGTGAACTGGATCGGCTTCAGTCAGAGATTGAACGCCTCATGAAATATGAAACAACACTTGTATTACATCAAAAAGCAGAAAATAATTTGAAGGTTGTAAAAGGGCGCTATGAAAACACATCTGCTCGTTATTTAGATGCAAAGACTCATCTTGAAACCTTAGAGAATAAATGGATTCATGGGCAAGCTGCACTTTTGGCAGCGAAGCTTCATGAGGGAGAAGCCTGTCCAGTTTGTGGTTCCGAACATCATCCATCCCCGGCACCTTTTCATGAAGATTCCATTCCTAATGAACAAGATTTAAAGGCAGCTAAGAATCAGGTAACTTTATTGGAAAAAGAAAAATCAAAGGACGAATCCAGTTACTACGAACGCCTCTCAGAAGAAAAAAGGCAACGGGAAGCATTGGATGAAATTCTCAAGGATATACACTTTTACCGGACCGATTTTACAGAGAATGATTTGAATGTTGTGAAATCGGAGGTTACATTTGAAAAAGAGCGCTTGGATCGGGTTCAGAGAAACCTTGGTGAACAAATCAAACTCCTTGGACAGGTGCAAGAGAATTTGGAGAAAGCGGAAACGGGAAAAACAGCCATACAGAATGCTCTTCAACAACTTGCCAATGAGGTTATGGATTTAAGGGTACGTTTTACCGCAAAGAATACTGATTTGACACGAATGATGAAAAGTATTCCAGAAACCCTTCGAACGGAAGCTGAGTATGAAAAGGCACTTACTGGGGCCAAGAAACTTCATGAGTCATTACTTCAACAGTTCGAGGCTGCTAAACAACAATTACAAGCAGTAAAAGAACGTCATTCCGCTGAATCTGCAAGATTAGTAGATGCTGAGAAAATTCTCACTGCTAAAGCGGCTGAACTTGATATAGAACGTGCAGCATTCTTAAATCAGTTATCAGTGCAAGGTTTTGAAAAATGGGGAGATTATAGCGCAGCGAAACTATCAGATGGAGAAATCCAAACTATTGAAATGGAAATCCGCCGTTACCGCGAGGATGTAAGATCCGTTACCGACCAATTCGAACAGTTACAGGGGTTATTGAAGGATGTTAAAACACCTGATGTTGCCGCTATAAGGGAGGACCTGGAAAAATTAGTCAATAAGGTAGACCAATTGAATCATGAGCGTACCGATTTTATTATGAAAAAGCGTGATAACGAAGAAATATATCAACGTATTGTCGGTTTGAATGAACAAATGAAGGTACTGGAAGAAAGGCATAAGCTGATTGGTCATCTTGCCGATATCTCCAGCGGAAAAAATACTTTCCGGATTACCTTTGAACGCTTTGTGCTTGCCGCCTTCTTAGATGATATTTTGAGAGAGGCGAATGTTCGTTTACGTAGGATGACATCTGGACGGTTCCATCTTAGTCGGAAAACGGATCGTTCGAAAGGGAATGTTCAAAGTGGCTTAGAGCTTTTAGTCTTTGACCAATATACAGGCCAAGAGCGTCATGTAAAAACATTATCTGGCGGGGAAAGCTTTAAGGCTGCACTTTCATTAGCATTGGGACTTGCGGATGTCGTTCAAAACTATGCTGGCGGCGTTTCGTTGGAAACGATGTTTATTGATGAAGGGTTCGGAACTCTCGACCCTGAATCGCTCGATCAGGCAATTGAAGCGTTGATCGATATCCAAAGCAGCGGCCGTTTGGTTGGAATCATCTCCCATGTCCCTGAGCTAAAAGAACGGATTGATGCCAGACTAGAGGTAATCGCCGGTCAGACAGGAAGCAGGACTGAGTTTGTGTTTACTAATTAGAAGAAAATGAATAGAAAAAAAGCAGCTGGGTTCAAGTGTGAATTCAGCTGCTTTGGCATCTATTTTAATTCTTTTGCCAGTGCACGCCCCGCCTGCCTTCCTGTAAAAAGACATCCGCCGACAAAGGTCCCTTCCAACGAACGATACCCATGAATACCGCCGCCGCCAAACCCGGAAACTTCACCCGCAGCAAAAAGACCTGGGATGGGATTCCCTGATGCATTAAGAACACGGCCAGATAAATCCGTTTGCAAGCCACCAAGCGTTTTACGGCTCATTATATTAAGTCGGACTGCAATTAACGGCCCCATTTTCGGATCAAGGATTTTGTGAGGAGATGCAACTCGAATTAGCTTATCTCCAAGATAGTTACGGGCACCGCGTAAAGCAGTTATTTGCAAATCCTTTGTAAACGTATTATCCATTTCACGGTCTCTGGCTAGAATCTGTCTTTCAATTTCTTCATATTTAAGCAAATTCGTTCCCGTAAGTTTGTTCATTTTGATAACCAGTTCAGGCAATGTATTTGACACCACAAAATCTTCACCCTTATCCATGAACGCTTTGACAGGTGGAGTAGGGCCTGGAAGGACACGGGATAAAACTTTTTTGATACTCTTTTCAGTCAAGTCAGGATTTTGTTCAGAGCCAGATAATGCAAACTCTTTTTCAATGATTTTCTGAGTCAAAATAAACCATGAGTAATCATAGCCTGTTTTCATAATGGCTTCCAGGGTTCCTAATGTGTCGAATCCAGGGAAGTTTGGTGCCGGAAAACGCCTGCCGGTTGCATCAAGCCAAATGGAGGAAGGGCCGGGTAGAATACGAATTCCATGCATTGGCCAAACTGAATTCCAGTTTTTTATGCCTTCTGTATAATGCCACATCCGGTCTGGATTGACAATTCTTCCTCCGGCTTTTTCTGTGATTGAAAGCATCCGCCCATCCACATGTTCCGGAACACCATAAATCATGTTTTTTGGTGGATTTCCAAGCCGGGAAGGCCAATTTTTGCGAATCAGCTCATGGTTGCCGCCAATACCACCGCTCGTTACTACAACAGCTTGTGATTCAAACTCAAAATTCCCAACAACCTCACGAGAGCTTGCTACACCACGGGCGACAGAGCTAGGAACAAGGGTATCACCACGAACTCCAGTCACTGTACCATTTTCGGTGATTAATTCATTAACGCGGTGTCGCGGACGGTAGTCGACAAGTCCATTCTTCATCGCTTTCCGAACTCGTTCTTCAAAAGGTTTTACTAACCCTGGACCCGTTCCCCAGACAATATGAAATCGCGGCACAGAGTTTCCATGTCCCTCGGCAAGATATCCTCCTCGTTCCGCCCAGCCAACTACTGGAAAAAATCGGACTCCCATATCGTAAAGCCATTGACGTTTTTCCCCAGCTGCAAAATCAACATAGGCCTCGGCCCATTTCCTCCCCCAATAATCTTCATCCTCTAAGCGGTCATATCCAGCTGCTCCTAACCAATCCTGCCAGGCAAGCTCGCGGGAATCCTTGATTCCCATTCTTCGTTGTTCGGGTGAATTAACTAGAAATAACCCGCCAAACGACCACCAGGCCTGACCACCAAGAGATGCTTCAGGTTCCTGATCTAATAAGAGTACTTTTTTACCAGCAGATGTAAGTTCGGCTGTAGTAACTAAACCAGCGAGACCGGCACCTACTACAATTACATCATATCTCATAGCTTTCCCACTTTCGATTTAGTTTGACTAAACATTATTTACCAAATATTATGTATAGTTAGAATATACCATTTTATTACTTTTAAAAAGAGGAGAGTTTATATGTTTATCGTAAATGTTGAAGCCGCAATACAAAGAGATGATAAGTGGTTTGTTTTAGAAGAAGTGAGGGGGATGTTCATTTTATTGCTGAATATATAATTCTATATAGAAAAAAGGGACAACACAAAAATGGCTTTGAGTCGATTATGCAATTTTTGTGTTGATGCTTAAGTTTAATCGCAATGTGATTTTTCCGAAAACCACCGGAGTGCTTGCTGTTCCATTTCCTTCATGAATCCCCTTTTGGCCGCGCTATACTCTCTGGTATGCTCGAAACGTTGGGCCAACTCTTCTTTGAAACGACTGTATTTGGCTGCTTCTTCATGATGAGACCTCAGGTAATCGCGAAAAATTAAATGTCGTTCAATTTGAGGGTTTTCGAATTGGTAAAAGTGGATATGATGCGTCCTGTTCTCCCCGCCTTTTCGGAATAATCTCCTCCCTGAAATTCCCCATTCCCCAGCAACATCATAACCTAAAGAATCCATTTTATCGTTGAATAAATCAATTTTTTCAATATCCTTTACAATACACATCATATCGATCACAGGTTTTGCCTTCATGCCTTGCACGGAGGTGCTTCCAAAATGTTCAAATGTAATGATCTGATCCAAAAAAATAGTTTTTAGCAATTCAGCCTCCGATTGAAACATTTCTACCCAGTTTTCACTAAAGTCTGAAAGTCGAATTTTCATCTGGTTTCCCCCTTTTGTGATCCTATCTTTAATATAGAACCCTCCATAAATAGAAAGTTGCATAGGCCTCCCAGCCGCCCCAGTTCGCAGCTATATGTGAAATTTCATCTTTTGTTGGTTTTTTATCCGTTCCCAATATATGTTTAATCGCATTATGCAGTCCGACATCATCAATTGGAAAAGCCTCAGGAAACCGTAAACAGCGCATCAGGACATAATTGGCCGTCCATGGCCCAATCCCGCGAATGCTAACTAACATTTTTTCCGCTCCTTTTAAATTTCCAGCCTCCAATAAAATTTCTTTTGTTAATTTTCCCTTTACCATTAAATTGGCTACTTCCATCAAATACTCGCATTTCTTAACGGTCATTCTTAACGCAACTAAATCCTCTACATGTAAATCGGCAATATCGGAAGGTTTAGGGAATATCCAATAGGATTCACCCTCAAATTCCACACACTGCCCAAATTTTTCAACGAGTCGCCTTTTTAAAGTATAAGCAAAAGTCAAATTAATTTGCTGGCCAAGGATGCCCCAGCAAAGCGCCTCAAAAAGATCAGGAATCCCCATAATCCGTAATCCATAAAACGAATCGACTGTTCCTTTTAACAAGGAATCTTTTTTTGCCATTCCATAAAACGGTACCAAATCTCTCTCCAAATCAAACCACTCCCACACATAGTAGGCTACAGCCGTTCGGGTCAATTTACTTGGAGGGGATGAATTTCCCAAAAAACGGATAACTAAATTATCTTCTGAATCGGCATGTATTTCAATAATGGGAATCTCCTGTCCAACCGATATAGCCTTATAGATCCGTTCGTCCTTTATCATATACATACATTCAATCGAGGATCGCGTTAAGTAATTTAGATTTTCTTTAAAATTAAATTCCTTTGGAGTAAACAAGGTTAGTTCATTCTCATGGTCTTGCCAATTAATCAAAGTAAAACCTCCTATTTTTAAATAGTCCCTATTCTATTTTTAACATAAAAATGATTTCGATATCTTGCTATTACATATTAAAATCTGTAAATTTGTCTCTCAGAGAAGGTATACTATTTTCAGAGGTGATGGAAATGAAAATTGGGAAAGGAACTGAAGAACTGACTGAAGAAAAATGGCAGGCGATTCTACTTAATGATGCCAATTACAATCAGCAATTTTTCTATGCAGTGAAGAGTACGGGTATTTTTTGCAAGCCATCGTGCAAATCAAGACCGCCGAAAAAGGAAAATGTCCTTATTTTTATATATGCGGAGGAGGCCCTGACCGCTCATTTCCGTCCGTGTAAACGCTGTAAACCAACTGGTGACCGGCTTCCTGATCAGGAATGGGTTGTCCAGATAAAAAACTATATTGATCAAAATTACACTGATAAACTGACACTGGAAATATTGGCTGATGTTTGTCATGGCAGTCCCTACCATTTGCACCGTACATTTAAGAGAATAACAGGAGTCACCCCAGTAGAGTACATTCAGCAAACAAGGATAAATAAAGCCAGAAACTATCTAATCCAGTCAAAAAAAACAATTGCCGAAATTGCCTTATTGGTTGGGTTACCGAATACACCATATTTTATAACATTGTTTAAAAAGAAAAACGGGCTAACTCCTGTTGAATATCGGAATAAGGAGGTGGGAAAAAGTGAGTTCAAAGAGTAAACCGACAATTTATTGGACATTAATGGAGGATAATGGATGGACCCTCTATATAGCAGCAACCCAAAAAGGGCTTTGTTTTGTAGGTTCAAAAAATCAACCGTTTGAAGAGCTATCCACTTGGGCGGATAAACGATATCCCGGCAGCACGTTTATCCGCGATGATGAAAAATTACACCCATATGTAGTGGAAATAACGGAGTATTTGCATGGATACCGTAAAGAATTTACTGTACCAATGGATTATCATGGAACACCATTTCAGGTCACTGTCTGGAAAGCCCTTTGTGACATTCCCTTTGGGGAAACTAGGACCTATTCAGATATTGCAAAACATATCCAAAAACCAGCTGCAGTTAGAGCTGTGGGTACCGCAATTGGCGCTAATCCGGTGCTGATTACCGTTCCATGTCATCGAGTCATTGGAAAAAATGGTTCACTAACCGGGTACCGTGGTGGATTGGAAATGAAAAAACATCTGCTTACGATTGAACGAGAGGGCAGGGAAAAAATAAAATGAGTATCAAAAATCGAATTTTGGGATTAAATTGGGGAAATATTCAAACTGAACTGGAGGAGAATGGTTACGCACACCTGCCTGTGATACTGGAAAAAGATGAATGTAATGACATAGTGAATACCTATTATCAAGAAAACTGTTTTCGCAGCACAATTAATATGGCCAGATACAAGTTCGGAGTTGGGGAGTATAAATATTATCAAGCCCCATTGCCGGACCAACTCCAACAACTTAGAGAAGGTTTTTACCCGGAACTTGCCAAAACAGCAAACCGCTGGAATGAACACCTAAGGCGTGATGCTAATTATCCTCCGTCACTTGACAACTTTCTTGAAAAATGTCACCAACAGGGTCAGCTTCGCTCCACACCATTGATATTAAAATATGAATCCGGTGGTTACAACTGTCTTCATCAGGATTTATACGGTGATGTCTTTTTTCCTTTCCAAGTCGTATTTGCCTTGAATCAAAAAGAGTTAGATTATACTGGCGGAGAGTTTCTGTTAGTGGAGCAGCGTCCGAGAGCGCAAAGCCGAGGCCATGTTATAACCTTCGAACAAGGTGCGGGACTAATTTTTCCAACAAACTACCGACCTGTATTGGGAACAAAGGGGTATTATCGAACAACCTTAAAGCACGGAGTCAGTACAATTATATCGGGAACAAGATATACATTGGGGATTATTTTTCATGACGCGAAGTGAGCTTTCTTTTAAAAATCCGAAAACGCTGTTAAACAAGGGGACGGGGTATCTTAGTGGATATACGCATTCCCTGAATCCATATACAGGCTGTTCCTTTGCATGTTCCTATTGTTATGTCCGGCAAATGCCGGTTTCGCTTTTTCGAAAAAAAGAATGGGGTACATGGGTGGATATCAAGCAGGGTGCTGCCGATTTACTTCTTAAAGAACTAAGAAGAGAAAAGGGTAAAGGAAGGGTTACGATCTTCATGTCCTCGGCCACTGACCCCTATCAGCCGATTGAGTATAAGGAAAAAATAACGAGATCCTTACTGGAAGTCCTAGCCTATGAACCGCCTGAATTTTTACTGGTGCAAACAAGGAGTCCGCTTGTTTGCAGAGATATAGACCTTCTACTTCAATTAGAAGACAGAGTACGGGTCAGTATGACGATTGAAACAGATTTAGAAGAGATTCGTAAACATTTTACACCTTATGCTCCGCCGATTAGTGCAAGATTAAAAACACTTGCGCAACTAAAAGATGCAGGGGTTCCAATACAGGCAACAATTGCACCGGTTTTACCAAGCAGTGAAGGGTTTCCAGAAAAATTAAAATCATTAGTCAATCGGGTTTGTATCGATGATTTTTTTATGGGAGACGGCAGCGGAGGAAAACGGACGAAGCGGCTGGGGATTGAGCAGATTTATGAGAATTTGGGTTTAACAGAATGGTACGGACCAGCAGCATTTCGGTTGGTATATGAAAGGTTAAAGCCACTATTTTCTGAAGATCAGATTTTAATCAGTCAGAAAGGTTTTGAACCATACTGAAAATGGGACACTATGATGTACTACATATTATGGAGGGAACCTAATGACAGATTTCTGTCCATCACTCTGGCCGGAGGAACCAACTCCTGAACATCTAAAGGATTGCGGAGAATGCGGACTTATACAGCATGGTACCCGAATGGTCTGGGGAGAAGGGAATCCTGATGCTCCGATTATGGTCATTCTCGATAACCCGGGAGCCCGCGAGGATCGGGAAGGAACACCCTTTGTTTGCGGGACAAGGCAAGCATTACAAGCGGCAGTGCATCAGGTTGGCTTGGACAAAGATGACTTGTATATTACGTATATTTTAAAAAGAAAACCAGTACGTGCTTATGATAAAGAACAAACTCGCGAAGTCTGTATGGGTCACTTAAAAAAGCAGCTCCAAGTAAAACAACCTTCTTTTATTGTGTGTTTAGGAAATGTTGCAGTTCAATCTTTTTTTCAAGATCCTGAAGTAGATGTAAAAAGCTTACGGGGCAAGATGCATCAAGTTGAAGGATTTCAAACAGCCGTAGGGTACCATCCGTTAGCAGTAAGACGCCGCCCAAACCTTTGGACCATGTTTATTGAGGATTGGACTTTTATCGCTGACCAGTATCGAAGAATTGAGTTGTGAATATTTTGCAACTCTTTTTTGCATTTCAAATCAGACTCATTAAATAGATTGAATTATAAAAATTAAATCAAATCTGGTGGATTAAAACATAAAATAAATTACTTACCCCGTATCTTTTTAGCTCCCTTGAAACGTTTAAAGGATAGAGAGTGCTAAAGGAGTGAACACAATGTTAAACCGGTTAAATTCGTGTCCTGCAGAAAATAAAGAAGAGTCTATATGGCTTGAATATTATCCTAAACTTCAGCGGTATTGCCACTTTCTTGCCCAAAATCAATGGGATGGTGACGATATTGTCCAAGAGACCATTTTGAAAGCATTAAAGCATTACACCCATAATGAAACATTGTCTTCTGCTTTATTAAATAAGATTGCTTACAATTATTGGATTGACCAGATTCGTAAAAGGAAAAATGAATCGATTGAGGCAGAGGTCGAGCTTAATAACGAAGAGGCAAGGAGTCAGTTAGACAATATCATGGCTACTGTCGACATCATGCTAAGACAGTTTACTCCGAAGCAGGCAGTCATTTTTTTGCTTAAGGAAGGTTTTCAATATCAGCTCAAGGAAATTGCTGATCTTTTAAATACCACCGAAATGGCTGTGAAAGCGAATCTTCATCGGTCAAAGCAGCGCTTAGAAAAAGCGAAAGTAGAGGATTCAGCAGAAAAATATTGGGATGAAGAGGAGCGCAAGGTGCTTTCAGAGCTGTTTTATGAAGCTTTGAAGCTTCAAGATCCAACTGTTCTAATTGAAACGGTTCCTCAAATAAAAAGTGTTGTTGATTCGCCTAAACTTGTTTCTTTGCCATTAGAACAAACTCATTCTCCTTTAAGCACTCTCTGTATGGCTGCTTAGCCAATTACGCCTTTAAGGAGGAGTTTATATGAGTACGATTCCATATGTAATAGAACAATCCAACCGTGGGGAACGGTCCTATGATATTTATTCACGCTTGCTAAAGGATCGAATTATCATCATTGGTGATGAGATTAATGATCAAGTTGCTAACAGTGTAGTAGCACAATTATTATTTTTAGCAGCTGATGCTCCTGATAAAGAAATTTCTCTTTATATTAACAGTCCCGGCGGTTCGACTTCAGCTGGATTTGCGATTTTTGATACGATGCAATATATTAAACCAGATATTCGGACGATTTGCACAGGAATGGCAGCGTCGTTTGGAGCGATGCTGTTGCTTGCGGGCACGAAGGGAAAACGGTATGCACTCCCGAATAGTGAGATCATGATTCATCAGCCCCTTGGAGGTGCACGGGGGCAAGCCACTGAAATCGAGATTTCCGCACGCCGCATTTTGAAATTAAGGGAGCATGTGAATCAAATTATTTCGGATCGTACCGGTCAGCCGGTTGAAAAAGTAGCTAGGGATACGGACCGCGACTTTTTTATGAGCGCCGAGGAAGCAAAAGAATACGGGATCATTGATGAGATTCTTTATCCGAAATGATGATACAAAAATGCCTAGATTTTTTAATCTAGGCATTTTTTACTTTTCAATTTTTTTGAATTCAATCTCGTAATTCCGCAATACTCTTTCCACCCAAATATGCATGTCCCGTTTTCAATTTCGTAACCGTTTGAAATCCATACTTTTGATACACTTTCTCCACCTTTTCATTGATCGGAAACACCCAAAGGTTTTCTAGTCCCTTTTCAGTAACCTCCACCTGAATATAGTGAATAAGTTCACCAATTAAGCCTTTGCCTCGAAACTTTTCTAATGTAGCAACACTTTCCATACGGGCCTGATTTCCACTTACAAAAATACAAGCCGTTGAGCAAGCTGACCCATTATAACGGAGTAAATAATGATCAAAATTAGGATGATTAAATTCTACTTCAAACGCTTTCTCCCTAACTGCTTTGCCACCAAATTCCTTAATGCTGCATTCTATATGTAATGCTTCTAAAAAATTATCTTTTGTTACCAATTCAATCATAACATTTTCATTTCTTTCTTTTTCCACTATCTTATGATTCCATAATTGTACAGGACTGCATAATTCCTCAAAGCCAAAATGATTTAGTTTTAAATGGGATATTAAGTTTTGTTGGGCCTCTATATTATAAATATAGAACCTTGGAATAATATTTCTAGATTGATAAAAACTAATTACTTCATCAATAATTAATTGAGGCTTCTCGCAAACTTGATCAATATGAGCATGATTTGCATCATAATAAACAGGTTGATTTTCATTACAAAATAAGGCACCCCAAATGGTGTCTGTACGAGTCGTAAAGGTCTCCAAATAGGCAAAATCTAACTTGATAATATCTGGTAAATTCATTTAAAAACCTCCGTTTTAGTATTCCTGATAGTACTAGTTTAACATTTATATGATTTTGAAAATATCCCATGATTTGTTATTATTATGCAATACGTTTGTCCAATAAACGTTTTCTAATTGGAATAAACACAGGTAGTTCCCAAGAGACTACCTGTGTTTTGCTGCTCATAATCATTTTTCACGGTTGCCAGGATTGAAGGTACCATGCCCATGATGGACCCCATATCCAGGATAGTAACCAGTATGCCCGTGATGATACCCATACCCAGGATAATAACTACCATGCCCGTGATGATATCCATACCCAGGATAATAGCCGCCATGGCCATGATGATAACCTTGTCCAGGGTAATAGCCCCCATGCCCATGATGATAACCTGTACCAGGATAATAGCCCCCATGCCCGTGGTGATAGGCAGAGCCGCCAAAATTTCGAGAATTTTGTTTATCCAAATTTGTTTGCCTCCTTATTTCCTTTCAAATAGTGTATGTTTATAGAAATAATATGAGTGGATGCTTGACCTGCTTTTCCTTGGAAAAGGAATTTTCACTTTAGGGGGGGACTGAATGAATGATTGAAAAAATTGATTTTGAAAATAAAGGTCTTGTTAAAGAATTATATGAACTACAAAGAGCCTCCTATCTAATTGAGGCTGAGTTAATCAATTTTTACGATATACCTCCTCTAAAAGAGTCTTTTGAGGAATTATTGGAATCGAAAGAAACTTTTTTTGGTTATTTTGAAGGAGAGGAACTTGCAGGAGCACTATCATATGAACTCAAAGGGAATGAACTCTCGATTTGCAGAATGATTGTTCATCCCCAGTATTTTCGAAAGGGGATTGCCCGAAATTTATTATCCTATCTTGATGAAGACAAAAAAGAAATTCTGATTTTTAAAGTATCGACTGGCAGAGATAATACACCTGCTAAAAACCTTTACTTAAAAAATGGTTATCAGTTAGTTCAGGACATTGAAGTAGTTCCAGGTTTGTTTATCAGTACTTTTGAAAAAAGAAAGGCAGATTAGAAATGAAAACAACCCTGCACAAATCTGCTGGGTTGTTGAGTTAAGAAACCTTATGGCTTTCAATATAGGTTTCAAAAGCAGGATGAAATTCTTTTTGATAATGTTGATCCGGACAGGATTTGATGACAATCCCTTTTAAAGTTTTTGATTGATGAGTTTCTAATATTTTATTGCACTTAGGGCAACGATCAATAAATAGATTTTTAAAAAACCCCATGCTCAACCTCCTAATCCCTTTAATTCCAATGTTTATACTATGAATTATACAATATTTACGCCATTTTACAATAGGTATTGCTCTTTTTTATAGTATGGAAGGTTAAAAGTACTTGTGAATAAAAAATGAAGTTGAGAATGAACAAAATATGTTTATAGTGATTGTTTAGTAAAATAATTTAAAAGAAGAGGCGAGGTTGTTTCTTCTTTTCTAAAACTTCGATATTTGAATTATGGAGAGCAAAAGCTTATAATTCCAATAGAAATATACTGAATGAAACGGAGTGCTATTATGAAACTACATAATTCTATTTTAGAGCTGATTGGGCATACCCCAATCGTAAAGTTAAATCATTTGGCAGACCCAAACGGTGCTTCTGTTTACATTAAATTGGAATCCTTTAATCCCGGAGGTAGTGTAAAAGACCGTGCTGCTTTTAACATGATTAATGTAGCCGAAGAAGAGGGGAAAATTATTCCTGGAAAAACCGTTATTATTGAGCCAACATCGGGAAATACCGGAATTGGTTTAGCGATGGTTTGTGCCGCCAGAAAATACCGTTGTATCATTACGATGCCGAATAATGCAACAGAAGAGAGAATTAAAATTCTAAAAGCTTATGGTGCAGAGGTACATTTAACTTCATCTGAACATGGGATGCGTGGAGCGATTGAAGAAGCGTACCGTATTGCGGAAGAGACTCCCGATTATTTTATTCCGATGCAATTTGAAAACAGTGCCAATTCTGATGCTCATCGTGATACAACAGCGATTGAAATCTACGAGGCATTTCAAGGGAAATTAGATGCCTTTATCTGTACGGCAGGAACAGGCGGTACCGTTACTGGCACGGGTGAAGTACTAAAAGAAAAAATACCTAATCTAAAGATTTACGTGGTTGAACCTGCTGGGTCGCCCGTTTTATCTGGAGGTCGCCCTGGCCCGCATAAAATTCCAGGGACGGGACCTGGATTTATACCAAAAATTTTAAATCAATCTATTTACGATAAAATTTTATTAATTGAGGATCAGGATGCACAGAACATTGCACGCCGTCTGGCTGCTGAAGAAGGAATTTTAGTTGGAGCCTCAGGAGCAGCGTCTATCTATTATGCTTTAGAAATTGCCAAAAAACTTCCTTCTGATGCAAATGTCTTAGGATTGGCACCGGATACCGGTGAACGTTACTTATCATCTGATTTATTTCCAATTTAAATAATAGGATAAATGTCTTAAAAAAGCTGCTTAGGTAGCTTTTTTCTTTTTTTACTTAGGCTTTGTTAAAAGGTGATGTAAAATCCGATTTTGGGGATTAACTTTTCACTGCATAAAAACTTTGAGGAAAAACTTATTTTTTCTTATATGTAAAAAAGTCTGGTACAATCAAAATTATGATGCAAAACAGGAGAGGGTAGCCTTAGGATGGATGAGTCAAAATTGTACGCCTATTGTTTACAAGGAGATGTAATCGCAGCATATAAATATCTCCGTTCAGTTCCAGATAAAAATGCTAAATTTATAGAACTGGAATCGAAATATTATCAACGTTTTTTTAGTGAAAATCCGAATGATCGTTTTAAATCCGAGGATCCCTGGATCCAAAAGGTTCTTTCTTTCTATTTCGAATACTTCAGGTCGGTGTTAACGCATAAAAGTGTGATTTATTCAGAAAATCGACTTAGGCGTTCGCTTTCAGATTTAATTTATGGTCATCAACAAGATGAGGAATTGGACCGATTGGAGGAGCAATTATCGATCCAATTTAAAGAAAAAGGGTATCAGTTTGTCGGTGGGGTAACACCGCCATATAGGGGCCCATATATTTGGAAAAAAACCGATAAAGAGAATTTTACAGTCGAACTGCCACACCATACCCAAAAAGTAACGGTTTATTTTTTGTCTGATTTTATTTTACAAAGCTGGGCCCATTATGCTACATTTGGTGAAAAATTTGCCGGTGGCTGGGCAAAGCCAGATGGGCTTTACTATGTAGCGGACCGTCCGGAGCATAAAAAGGAGAATCATGATTGCAGGGAATTTCAAATCAGTTATTTGAAGCACGAGGCCCAGCATTTCAGTGATTTTTCCCGTTTCCCCCATCTTCAGGCTAAGGATTTAGAATACCGTGCAAAGCTGGTTGAATTAATATACGAACCAAATTCATTTAAACTGATAAATAAATTTTTTTATGAAAAGAAAAATGATCCGTTTCTCCCGCATTCTTATTCTTCTTTGGTCATTTTGAAAAGATTATCGGAAATTGCATTTGGGGTAGAGGAGATTCCTAGTTTAGAAAAATGGGAGAAATTAAGTTCAGACCGAGTTCGGGAATGGGCACTGGGTTTGTACGAGGAAAATACGGCTAAGCTTATGGAAAATGGTAATCAAATCAGGGGAATTATTTAGTGGAAAAAGAGCTTGTGGATCCATTGTTTTTCAGTGATCCTAGCTCTTTTTCCTTTTTTATATGATAAAAAGTGCCTTTTCAGTTTTCGTTTCAAATTTCTTTAAAAGTTTCTTTTCACCCAGGACAACAAGAGTATCACCAGGATGAATCTTGTCATCTGGAAATGGTGAGATGTTCATCTTTCCGTCACTTTTAATGGCGATAACACTTAATTGGTATTTTGCCCGAATATCCAATTCACGAAGGCTTTTTCCTATCATGAATGAAGAGGCAACAATTTCTTCTATTTTATATTCATCGGATAGTTCAATAAAATCAAGGACATTAGGTGACAAAAGATTCTTAGCAATTCGGATGCCTGTTTCTCGTTCAGGTAAAACGACCCGATCAGCCCCGACCTGAGTAAGAACTTTTGCATGCTGATTTGTTACAGCCTTTGCTATAACTTGTTTAGCCCCTAATTCTTTTAAAATCATGACAGTTAAAATACTTGCTTGAATATCGTTTCCTATGGCTACCACAACCACATCCATGTTCCGAAGACCTAGCTCTTTTATTACCCTCTCATCTGTTGTATCTGCAACTACTGCATGTGTTGAGAAATCTGAATTTTCTTGAATCCTTTTCTCGCTTTTATCAATCACTAAAACTTCTGCACCTTCTTTAAATAACTCAGCTGAAAGATTCGAACCAAAGCGGCCCATCCCGATTACTGCAAACTGTTTAGACATATGTAAGACCTCTCCCGAAATACATTATTTAAGAGTTTGATAGTGTAGTTTTTTTCAGAACCCACCTAAAAAATAAAAAAGCCACGGAAGAGAGAGATCTCCTCGTGGCGGCTTTTGGGCATCATGAAATAAACATGCTGCTTGCACGATTAAAATGATATCTCTTCAATACGCTTACGAGGTTAGCTGACGGATTCGGATGTAAGAGTCACCCTACTTAAAAAGACATGGATCAGAATAGAAATATCTTTTAAAGATTCACCCCATAGAAAAGTTTTTGTGAGACTCTTCAATGATGGTTCCCCCGTTCCCAATTGGAACTCAGCGATTCAAAAAATTAAATTACGAATCATATCTTACTCCCTCTATTAGAATTTGTAAATACTATAAAGTAAACTCATTAGTTTGGTCTTCTTTTTTGTGGATTTTTTCATATGAATGAAGTAAAAAAATTTTATTTTTAGAGAGGGGATTTATGCAAAATTCACAAAAACCGAATGTTAAACCTTATTTGACCACTAAAACGTTAGACCCTGAGAATCAGGAAACACCAATTCATTTTATCCATAAAGATTTTGTAACTGAAAACCTATTTTATCGGAGGAACCATTTTTCTTACCCAAATTTTGTATCTTCCTTTTATTGGCTTCATGTTGATGGCTCTGTACATTATCATAGAACGTTTTCACTGCAGGAAATTCAAGCATTGCCGTCCAAAACAGTAAAGACTGTACTCGAATGCGCGGGGAATAAGAGGGGATTTTTTAAACCAAAAGTATTTGGCGAGCAGTGGCAAAAAGGGGCAATCAGTCAAGGTATCTGGAAGGGTGTCTCATTAAGAACATTGCTCGGGTACACGGGTGTAATGGAAACAGCGAGAGAAGTAGTTTTTGAGGGATATGACTTTGGCGTACGAACAGAGTCGAACGAGCTTACTTATTATAGTAGAAGTTTGCCGATTGAAAAAGCACTTCATCCCGATACCTTAGTTGCCTATGAATATAATGGAAAGCCGCTTCCTTTTGAGCACGGTTTTCCTCTAAGGTTAATTGTCCCGGAATGGTATGCAATGGCCTCAGTAAAATGGATTAAAAAGATCACCGTGATTGACCATGAATTTAGAGGCCCTTTTCAGGCAGTTGATTATGTCTATTACCCCAAAAAGGATTCAGAGGAGGGAAAATTACCTGTGACAACAATTAAAATAAACTCAACGATTCAACAGCCACTGGACCGGCAAATACTTAATACCGGAGTTCACACTATTGCAGGGATTGCCTGGACTGGTAGAGGGGTGATCACGAAACTTGAAGTGAGTGTGGACGGGGGGATGACTTGGAGTCTTGCTGAATTGGTGCAATCACCGGAAAAGTATGCTTGGGTTCGTTGGGAATATAAATGGGAGGTGCCTGAAAGAGGGGAGTACACCATCCTTTCGAGGGCAATGGAATCAGAAGGCGGAGAGCAGCCAAAGGAAGCGGTATGGAACCGTAAGGGGTATGGTTATAATGCAATCGATACGATTAAGGTGAAAATTGAATAATGGACAAATAAGGAAGTAAAAAGCACACGATATCTAACTCGTGTGCTTTTTACTTTTATCCAAAAAATGTCTGAGCAATTAACCAGCAGTTTAACCCTAAAATCACGATAGCAAAGATCGTTGATAGAATCGTAGTTATTCGTTTATTCGTTAACACACCCATTAACTCCTTCTTCTGGGTGAAGTAGATGAGCGCAATAATCGGACAAGGTAGAACAATACTTAGAACCACCTGACTGATAACAAGTGTCCGGGTTGGGTCAACCCCCATAGCAACGATAATAAAGGTTGGAAGCATCGTCACCAATCGTCGAATCCATAATGGAATCGTAAATCCAACAAATCCTTGCATAATGACCTGACCAGCCATCGTTCCCACCACAGAGCTTGAAACACCTGAAGCAAGTAATGAAATCAAGAATACACTTGCTGCGGCCGAACCAAGCAGCGGTGTCAAGGTATGGTAGGCCGTGGTAAGATCCGCAATATGACTGTTTCCAGTGGTGTTAAAGACGGATGCAGCCATATACATCATGGCTAAGTTGACAAATCCGGCAAGCGTCATGGCAATCATGATTTCTTTTGTACTAAACTTTTGAATTTTGATTTTTTCCATATCATTTCGTGGCACAATTCGATTTTGAGTCAGGCTCGAGTGCAAATAGATTGCATGTGGCATGACTGTTGCACCGATTACACCAACTGCCAGTATAATACTTTCTTTGTTGCCGAGCCACGGTGTTACACTATGGTAGGCAATTAGACCAAGATCCGGTTTTGAAATGACGGTTTCAACTAAATAACATAAGCCGATAAGAACAGCAAATGCGGCAATGAATTTTTCTAACGGGCGGAATCCGAATTTTTCTAACATTAAAATAAGATAGGTGACAATACCGACGATAATCGTTGCATAGAGCATTGGGATACCGGCAAGTAAATTTAGTGCGAGCGTTGCACCTAAGAATTCAGCAAGGTCGGTAGCCATTGCGGCCAGTTCTGAAACCACCCACATGCCGTAGGTCAGCCATTTTGGCATATGGTCCCGGCAAACCTCTGGAAGACTTCTTCCAGTAGCAATTCCTAATTTTGCTGACATATTTTGCAGCAACATGGCCATCAAGTTAGCTAAAACGATTACCCAAAGCATTTTATAACCAAAGCTCGCACCACTTTGAATATTGGTTGCGAAATTTCCTGGATCTACATAGGCGATGGAGGCAATAAATGCAGGTCCGAGAAACGGAAGTAGTGCACGGATGCCTTTAACATTTCCATTAATGGCATCTCTTGCGGCTGAGACCGTTCGGCTTTCTGCAGCCCGAGCCCTCTGAACAGTAACTGAATCTGTTTGGCTCATAAGACACCATCCTTTCTTTAAGTTTATTTTTCGTTATACCAAGGTTTGTTCATTCGTCAATAAAAGTTTCCCTAATGCAAATTTTTCTATATCACTATTATATAAAATTTTGAAAAATTTGTGTACGCTTTTGCTTGAAAAAAATATGCGAATTCTAAAAAAGGGTATTTAACTATTAGGGAAAAAGGGAAAACGAGGCATTATATAGCCTAAGGTTTATGAGAGGTGAGAAGGGAATCCTAAGTGAATTGTCAAATACATAATGAAAAGCAACACTAAAGGAGTGTTTAGTTTGAAGGTGGGAATAGATGCGGGCGGCTCGTTGATTAAGATTGCGTATCAAGAAAAAAATAGAATGCATTATAAAAGGTTTTCAATTTTTGAGATGGAAACTGCTATAGCTTGGTTGAAAATAATTGCACCCAATGTAAAAGCTGCTTTGACCGGTGGATTAGCACATATCATTCAACAAGATTTTTTTCCAGATGAAATCATTATTCCGGAATTTCAAGCGACATGTGAGGGAGCAAAGTTACTTTTACAAGAGGAAGGGGGAAAATTGGAGGATCCCTTTCTATTAGTCAATATTGGAACTGGAACATCGTGGCATGTTGTGAATGGAGATGAGTATGAACGGATTCTTGGAAGTGGAATGGGGGGAGGAACCTTTACGGGGCTTGGTTCTTTGTTAACGAAAGTGGAGGATTTTCATGAGCTGACAATCCTAGCAAATGAAGGTGACAAAGGCAAAGTGGATTTACTAGTGAGGGATATTTATGAATCGGCCGAACCACCGATTGATGGGAACCTAACAGCTGCCAATTTTGCAAAAGGGAAAAAGGTGAAGCACACAGATGCAGACCAAATGGCGGCCCTTTCAAATATGATCACGGAAACCATTGTGTTATTAACGCTTCAGGCCGCGGCTATTCATCAAGTAAAGCAAGTGGTCTTTATCGGAAGTACATTGGTCAGGAACCAGTCGTTACGAAAAGGACTTGAATTTTACATGAACAGGCTAGGACTTACGGGAGTGTTTTTAAAGAACGGTGAATACTGTGGGGCAGTCGGGGCTTACTTTTCTGTCTAAAAATGTTCGCTTGAACAAATTAACCATTAAAGCTACAGTAAAGGTGAGAACAAAAAAGTAGGTGGCAGGCTTGGAAAAAAGGTATTTTACAATTGGGATGGCGGGGCATATTGATCATGGGAAAACATCCTTGACAAAGGCCCTAACGAATGTCGATACCGACCGCTTAAAGGAAGAAAAAGAACGTCAAATCTCAATCGAACTCGGATTTGCTCCATTATATGAAGATGATGAAATACAAATATCAGTGATTGATGTGCCAGGACATGAGCGGTTTATTCGGCAAATGATTGCCGGGGTTGCCGGTATTGACCTGGTGGTGCTTGTTGTGGCGGCTGATGAGGGCGTCATGCCGCAAACAAGTGAACACCTGGAAATTCTTCGTTTCCTTGGAATCAAAAACGGAATTATTGCCATTACTAAAATTGACCGTGTAGAAGAGGAATTCATTGAGCTGGTTAAGGATGATATTTTAGGTGAACTTTCAGGAACTGTATTTGAAGATGCACCATTTGTTCTAGTGGACAGTCTTTCTAAAAAAGGAATTGAAGAACTAAAAGAATTAACCATTAAAACCTTAAAGGAAAAAGAAATGCGCGATGCCAAGGGGGCTTTTCGTCTGCCGATTGACCAGGTTTTCTCTGTGAACGGTCAGGGAACGGTCGTAAGAGGTACTGTATATGAAGGGACAGTTGAAGAAGGACAGATATTAAAAATTCTGCCTGCGGGGCTTGATGTCAAGGCTAGGCAAATTCAGGTCCATCACCAGCCGGCACAAAAAGCCTTTGCTGGTCAAAGGGCTGCCATTAATCTTTCCGGAGTTGCAAAGGAAGACATAGAACGAGGAGATGTCCTTGTATCATCCGAACATTTTATCGTGTCAAAAATAGTGGATGTTGCAATACGGGTTGTGGAAGACCTTGAGCATATTGTCAAACAGCGTATGCCTATTAAGCTTCACATTGGAACTTCAGAGGTAATGGGGAGAATTGTCTTTTTTGACCGAAATCTGCTTGATGAGGAGACGGATGAAATTCTTTGCCAGCTTAGGTTGGAAGAAGAAATTCTCACGAAACGCGGAGACCGCTTTATTCTTCGCAGGCCAAGCCCAGCGGAGACGATCGGAGGGGGCTGGGTAATTGATCCTCGAGGAGATAAATATAAATTCGGAAATCAGACGATTGAAGAGTTGGAGAAGAAAAAGGCAGGTTCCCCGAAAGAGCGAATCTTTATAGCTTTAATGGAAGCAAAAAGCCTTTCCATTACAGAATTAATTAAGCGAACTGCACTTGACGAAGTGAAGTTAACGGAGCAATTAAAGGATGAAGAATTTATTTTATATAATGGTAAAGAGTTAACAATGATGACGCTCATCCATTCAATCGAAGAGGATATTTATGACCGCTTGCAGGACTATCAGCAGCTGCACCCAATGAAATCCGGAATGAATAAAGCAGAGTTGCTCCAAACCATGCTAAAAAGGATACCGAAAGCTTTATTGGAGTTCGTACTGGATAATGGTATCAATAATGGAGTTTTCAAACGAAAAGATCAATTTGTTTCTATTTCTAGTTTTATTCCGCATGTGCCAAACAACTGGAAAAAACGTTCGGAAAATATGCTTGAAGCATTGAAAAAAGATGGCCTAAAGGTTCGTAATCTAAAAGATTATTTTTCGGCTGCAGGTATTCCAGAATCGTTGGAAGTGGACTTAGAGCGTTTATTAGAAGATAAGAAATTGATTGTTTCATTGGATGAACAACTAGCTTATTCCGGGGAGGTATTCAATGCAGCAGTGGAAAAACTTCGCAGTGGTACTGATGGGGAGTTTGACGTTGGAAAAGCAAAAGAAATTTTAGATCTTTCTCGAAAATACATGATTCCGTTTTTAGAAAAATTAGACTCAATGGGGCTTACAAACAGGGTTGAAAATAAACGTTTTTGGGTGAAATGAAAAAAGCCGTAATCCACTAGGATTGCGGCTTTTAAGCTGTTAGGAAAGAAATTCTCCAGGATTTAATCCAAGCTCACGGCAAATATCCGATACCATTTGCTTTTCAAACTGATCAAAATTTCCATCTGCATAGCCAATGGCGATACAATAACGTGCAATCAATCTTGCAATTTCCGGTTTAGTTCTTACCTTACCTAATGCACGAAATGCCTCTGCACGCCCCATCATATGATCTTGTTCAATCTTGGATACAAATAAATTAAATTTCTGAATGACTTTTTGTGAGTCAAAAACACGTAGTTCCTCACTTTGGTGAACAAACTCAAGCATTTTTTGTCGTTCTGATGCATCAAGATGACCATCTGCCATCGAAACTAATGCACACGCAGCAACAACTGCCTCTAAAACATCTTGACTTTTGTAACGGTTGAATAACTCCTGAGCCCTTCTTTTTTGCGTATTTGCCCATTCTACATAGTCCGTCTGAGAAGGGGACCAGGAATTTCCACAGCTATTACAAGTAAATTTCAACTGATTTTTCCCAATAAAGCCGCCTAATAATCCGATTGGCCCAAGAATGAGCCCTCCAATTGCAGCTTTTCCGAGCCCAAAACCCTTTTGTCCTGTACGGACATTGGATGAATGACAGCGAGGGCAAATAATATCCTCACCGCTATAAGTTGAATTATTATTTGGAGCCTGAGGATAGGTTTGCGACGCCGGGTATCCATAAGCAGGCTGCTGATAAGGTGTAACAGATGGCTGGCTATGTTGATATGATTGATTTTGTTGGTACGAATGTTGACTAGGCGTATTTTGTTGGAAATTCGAGTGTTGATTGGCAGGCGATACTGAGGCCGGTGCCGGAGCATCATCAACGGTTACCCCGAAATTTTTACAAAGCGCTGCCAAGCCGCCTTGAAAGCCGCTGGCGATTGCATTGAACTTCCACTCGCCATTGTGTCGATATAATTCGGCCGCCACAATCGCCGTTTCCACTGTGAAATCGCGACCAAGATTAAAGCGTAACAATTCTTCATTGGTTAGTTCATTAAAAATTCGCACATAGGAATCGGAAATTTGTCCAAAATTTTGCTGTTTTACTTGAGCATCATGAATCGTAATCGTAAAAGCAATCCGGTGAATATGACCGGGGACGTTTTTTAAATTGATCTTAATTTGCTCATCATCCTTAACCCCGGAACCAACTCGGTTATCACCACTATATAATATGGATCCGTTTCCTCCGGAAGGGTTGTTATAAAAAACAAAATCCAAATCATTTTGGACCATTCCGTTTTGCCCGATCAGGAAGGCAGAAGCATCAAGGTCAAAATTGGAACCCATATTACTAATATTCCAGCCTAATCCTACAACAACATTTTCAAGACTCGGGTGAGACTTGGTTAAATCTACTTTTTGACCTTTACTAAGCGAAACACCCACAAACTTCACTCCTATCCACTGTCATTTAATTATTATAAAACGATATATGTAATACTGGAAATTTCTCTGTTAAATAATACGAAAAAATAGTTGATAGGTTTCATATTTTTATTCAAAGCTATTCTGAATAATAATTAAAAATATTTTGAAAATTCAATAGATATACTTAGAAACAAATTGTTTAGATTAAAAAGTGAAATAAGAGGCATATTTATCCGAAAATTTTGACATAAAAGATATATCAGTAAAGTCATACTTTTCAAAAAGGATGCACAGATATTTTATTGAAATATTAACTGCAGTCATTTATACTTTTAATAACAACATAGAGAATTGCGAAAATTCAGATACAGATAAAAAGGGGGATTTTTATGGTAGAAAAATTGGTAACAAGTATTAATGGGTTTTTGTGGAGCCCTGTGTTAGTTATCTTTATTGTAGTGGTAGGCTTGTACTTTAGTTTCCGAACAAGATTTCTGCAGATTCGCCATGTTAAAGAAATGATTCGTTTATTATTATCAGGCAAAAGCTCAAATGAGGGCGTTTCTTCTTTTCAGGCATTAGCCATGTCATTATCTGGTCGTATCGGTGTAGGGAATATCGCTGGAACGGCAACAGGAATTGCATTTGGTGGACCGGGTTCCGTTTTTTGGATGTGGGTAATCACATTTATCGGTGCAGCATCAGCCTTTGTAGAGTCCACACTTGCTCAAATCTATAAAGAAAAGCAAGAAGGAGAGTATCGAGGGGGACCTGCGTTCTATATTGAAAAGGGACTTGGAATTAAATGGTTTGCTGTAATTTTTGCAGTTGCAACACTGCTCGCTATGGCAGTATTAATGCCAGGTATTCAGGCGAATTCAATCGCAGAAGGCGTTAAGAATGCTTTTGGTATTAACAATGCCGTTACTGGGATTGTGGTTATTGCACTTATGGGTCTTATTATTTTTGGTGGAGTCAAGCGAATTGCAAGAGTAGCAGAATTGGTTGTTCCGTTTATGGCTATTGGATATTTACTAATTGCAATTGCCATTATTGTGGTGAATTTTGATAAAATTCCGGAAGTATTTACACTTATTTTTAAGAGTGCCTTTGGAACGGAAGAAGTGTTCGGCGGTATTCTTGGTTCTACGATCATGTGGGGTGTAAAACGCGGACTATATGCGAACGAAGCCGGTCAAGGTACTGGGGCACATCCAGCAGCTGCAGCAGAGGTATCTCACCCTGCAAAACAAGGTCTTGTACAAGCATTTTCGATCTATCTAGATGTATTCTTAGTCGTTACTTCAACAGCTTTCATGATTTTGTTTACAAATTCTTACAACACTGTAGACGGAGCTGGAAAATTCTTAGTTCAACATCTAAAAGGCGTCGAACCAGGTCCCGGATATACTCAAGCAGCGGTTGATACGATTTTACCAGGTTTCGGTTCAGGATTTATTTCCATTGCACTATTCTTCTTTGCCTTTACAACGATTTTTGCTTACTACTATATTGCAGAAACAAATCTTGCTTATCTCGTAAAAGGCAAAAACAGAAAATTAGCTATGATATTATTAAAACTAGTTCTATTGGGTTCTACTTTCTATGGAGAAGTAAAAACTGCATCTACAGCTTGGGCTATGGGGGATATTGGACTTGGTATTATGGTATGGTTAAACCTAATTGCCATTTTTATCCTATTTAAGCCGGCTTTGCTTGCATTAAAGGATTATGAAGAGCAGCTGAAGCAAGGGAAGGATCCGGAATTTAATTCTACTAAACTAGGAATTAAGAATGCAGATTTCTGGGCCAATGGCTATGAAAAGGCTGGAAAGAATAAAAAGCAAGTAGTTTAAATTTTAAAAAATGGAAGCATCAGCCGCAATAGGCTGGTGCTTTTTCATTGTTTAGTGTACAATTTTTTGAAATATACAAAAAGGGACCTTGTAATCCTCCTTTTTATAAGTAAAATCTAGAATAAGAGGGTTAAAGAGATGGAGAGTGCTATATAGATGTGAAAATATTAACGGTAGAAAATTTAGTTCAAAAATTTTCATTGAAGGTATTAACTGGTGAAAACCAATTACAACAAAAAATCAAACAATCACGGTGTCATCGTCCGGGTTTGGAATTCGTTGGACATTTTGATTTTTTTCCGACTGAACGTGTTCAAATACTGGGAAGAAAAGAAGTAAATTATTTGCATAAGTTAAGCATTGAGGAACGTCAGATGCGCATTGGAAATATCGTTAAATATCATCCTCCTTGCTTTATTGTTACTGCTGGGGATGAAGGGCTGACCTATTTAAGAAAGTCTTGTATAGAAGAGGGTATCCCGTTATTATGTACAAGCACACCTCGAACGACTTCTGAATTTATTACTGAACTTGACGCTTATATGGTGAAAGAATTGGCCCCGGAAATCGCCGTACACGGTGTCTGTATCAATGTGTTTGGAATGGGTATTTTACTTCGGGGGAAATCTGGTGTCGGCAAAAGTGAAATTGCTCACACATTGATTGGCAGAGGCCACAAGCTGGTCGCTGACGATCTAGTTGTGTTGAAAAAACTCAGCCCACGAACGATTCTCGGTACGCATGATGGGAAAACAAAGGAATTTCTCGCCTTACGTAGTGTCGGGCTGTTAAATGTGGTCCGTGTATACGGAATTAAAGCTTTTCAAGAGGAAACGAGGATAGCCCTTGATATTGAACTGACAAAATGGCAGAAAAATTCTCTTAATAATGAATTGGATTACGAACCTGAATTTACTGAATATATGGGCGTTCCAATTCCTCATATTGAGATACAACTCCAACCTGGCCGTGATGTGGCGGGTTTAATTGAAGCTGCGGCAAATAACTGGCTTTTGAAGCAGCAAGGATACAATGCTGCAGAAGAGTTTATGAAGCGGCTAGAAACTGATTCTAATTGGTAAAAATTCTACCTAAGGTATACTGCCATTTTTGAGTGGCAGTATTTTTTTTAGATAGATAAGTACATATTTTTAATTACTTCTGCCCTTATGTGGGTTTTTTTTAAGGAAAAGTTAAGAATTAATTTGAATAATAGGCTTATTCCAAACTATCAGTGTCCTATTGGACAATAAGAAAAGGAGTAAGTATGTATGAAAAAAGGAATTATTATCGTTCTTTGTATTCTAGTAGTAGGTTTCGTAGGATTTCAGTGGTATAACTCAAGAACAAGTGCGCAGGAAGTAACAACTCAAGTTCGGACAGCTGTTGTTCAAAAAGGTAAAATGGAAGTGAAAATTAGCGGATCAGGTACAGTCCAGCCGGTAACATCTGAGGATATTAACTCTCCAATTAACAACAATGAAATCGATGAAGTGTTGGTATCAACTGGTGAATCGGTCAAAAAAGGGGAAGAATTGATTACTTTCACAGACGGAAGTGATCCCATTACATCACCAGCATCCGGTGAAATCACATCCCTTTCCGTCCAGGCAGGGCAGCGGGTGACGGACGGACAAGTTGTCGCTCATCTAACAAACTATAAAAATTTACAAACCGTTGTGCAAATTGACGAACTTGATATTCCGAAAGTGAAGAAAGGTCAAGAAGTCAGCATCAAAGTTAATGCATATCCGGATCAAACCTACACTGGAAAAGTAACCGCCATTGCGGATGAAGGAACTTCGACAAATGGTGTTTCAACGTTTGATGTAACCATTCATATTAGGAAGCCAAGTAATTTAAAAGTAGGTATGAGTACGGAAGCAAGCATTCTTACTGCAAGCAAGAAAGATGCCATTTATGTTCCAATTGATGCTGTCCATACAATGAATAATCAAAAATATGTATTAGTACAGAATGGAAACACTGATACAGCTGTTTCTCAGCAAAAAGTAGTAAAAACGGGATTAGCCAATGAAGATTATGTGGAAATTACCCAAGGTATAACAGCGGGAGAAATTGTTAAATTACCGCAGCTTGTGCAAAATTCTTCTTCCACTACCGGAATGAATCGCCGTATGATGCAAGGCAACTTTGGAGGCGGTATAGGCAGTTTTGGAAACGGAGGCGGTTTTAACCGAAATGGCGGAGGACAAGGATTTAGCGGAAGGACTGGTAATTAATGCAAAAAACGATTATCCAAATCAGTCATCTCATGAAAACTTATAAGCTTGGCGGAGAAACTGTTCATGCCCTGAATGATGTTTCCCTTGAAATTAATAAGGGAGAATTTTTAGCCATCATTGGTCCGTCTGGATCAGGAAAATCGACGTTAATGAATATGGTTGGCTGTCTCGACAGACCTGAATCTGGAACCTATCTACTGGATGGAAAAGACATTGGCAAAATGAATGATAACCAGCTGGCTATCATCCGTAATGAAAAAATAGGATTTATTTTTCAAAATTTTAACCTCTTAACGAAATTAACGGCAATTGAAAATGTTGAATTGCCTCTGCTTTATCGCGGAGTATCAGCAAAAGAGCGCAAGGATAAAGCATTGGATAGTCTTAAGAAGGTAGGTTTGCTGGATAGGTCAGGACATTTACCATCACAGCTATCAGGCGGCCAGCAGCAAAGGGTGGCGATTGCCCGGGCCCTTGCAGGAGCTCCCTCCATCCTTCTGGCAGATGAGCCGACAGGAGCATTGGATAGTAAAACAAGTAAAGAAATTATTGCAGTGATGAAGGAATTAAATGAAGTTGGTCACACGATAATATTAATTACTCACGACCTGGCAGTCGCCAAACAGGCAAAAAGAATGGTCAGCATCCAGGATGGGCAGCTTTTTGAGAATGGAGGTGAGCCCCTTTGAGCATTTACCAATCTATTAAAATGGCGCTTCGCAGCATAAAAAGCAATAAACTCCGTTCTCTTCTAACGATGCTGGGGATTATCATCGGTGTTTCATCCGTGATCATATTGGTCTCGATTGCACAGGGTTCTGCGAAAAATGTAACAAGCAGTATCAATCAGCTGGGGACCAATTTGTTGACCATCAATACATTTGGAACAGATTTATCGTTAACAGAGGATAAAATTGATCAATTAACCAAATTAAATGGAGTTAAAGCCACTTCCCCGGTTGTTTCGGGACGTGTTAATGTGAAAAAGGACCGGATTAATTCACAAGTTAGCTTAACTGCCACTAATGCTACTTATTCCTCTGTTCGGGATGCAAAGGTGACTCAAGGCCGCTTCATCAATGATTTAGATATTGAATATCGACAGAAAATTGCTGTCTTAGGTTCAGAAACAGCTTCAACCTTTTTTGGGGTAGACAACCCAATCGGCCAATATATCCAAGTGGACGGTACTTCTTTTAAAGTGGTAGGAGTTTTAGCATCAAAAGGAAGTTCCTTAGGTCAAAGTGGAGATAATGTCATTATTGTTCCGTTAAGTACCGGTCAGCGCTTAGTGAAAAGTACAAGTATAAACCAAGTATATTTACAAGGTAAAAGCCAAGACCAGATGGATTTTGTCATGAATGAAGTGGAGCGAAAGATGGCAAGCTTGTACCCGAATAAAAGTGATTCTTACAGTGTTACCAATCAGCAAGATGTCATGGACACATTAAGCTCAGTCTCTAATACGATGACAATGATGCTTGGTGGAATTGCAAGCATTTCCTTGTTGGTAGGCGGTATTGGAATCATGAATATCATGCTCGTTTCTGTTTCAGAACGGACAAAGGAAATCGGTATCCGGAAAGCAATCGGTGCCAAACGCCGCGATGTCCTACTGCAATTTTTAATTGAAGCGGTTGTCTTAAGTTCAATGGGGGGAATCATCGGCATTCTTGCTGGAATTGGACTCGGAAAGATCATTGCTTCATTGATGAACTTAACGATTGCCTATTCGACATCGGTGATTGTTTTGTCCTTTTTATTCTCGCTTTTGGTCGGTGTTGTGTTTGGTGTATTCCCAGCCAATAAGGCATCAAAATTAAGCCCTATACAGGCTCTTCGTTATGAATAATTGATGGAAAAAGAGCGATCGTATATTGCGGTCGCTTTGTTTCCTTTATAATAGGAGCTAGACTATTTTTTTAAAAGGAGCGCAAACCATGCGTTTATTAGTTGTTGAAGATAATCTGCCATTGTTAGAGTCCATTGTTGAATTATTGTCAGATGAATTTGAAGTTGATCAGGCATCAAATGGAGAGGATGCCTTGTTTTTAGCAAGGCAAAATATACATGATGCCATTGTTCTGGATGTAATGATTCCCGAAATCGATGGATTCGAAGTCCTCCAGTTGATTCGCAAGGAAGGTTTGAAGACTCCGGTTCTTTTTTTAACTGCAAGGGACTCGTTAGAGGATCGCGTAAAGGGGTTGGACAGCGGCGGTGATGATTATTTAGTAAAACCCTTCCAGGCAGCTGAGTTAAAAGCGCGAATTCGTGCTTTATTAAGGCGAAGCGGCAGTCTCACTACCGATCAAACCATCAAATATCGCGGTATTGAATTGTTGGGAAAAGAAAGAGATATTCTGGTTGAAAGGGAACCAGTTAAATTAACAACAAAGCAATATGAATTATTAGAATACCTCATTCAGAATAAAGGGGCGATTTTAACAAAAGAACAAATTTATGACCGGGTGTGGGGCTTTGATTCAGACACAACGATTGCAATTGTTGAAGTGTTTATGCACCATCTCCGCAAAAAACTGGAGCCATTCGGCTATCATTCAGATATCAAAACCATCCGCGGTGTCGGCTATATGCTGAATGAGGAGTAAAGGGGACAGCGAATGTTTCAGAAAACACATATAAGACTTACTCTGCTAAATTCTTTGGTATTTATTGTTTTAATCAGCATTCTTGGAAGCGTTATTTATTTTTATACAGAGCAAAAATTATATCAGGACGTGAACCGTTCCCTGCTGGAAACTGTGAATCATTTTCAAATTCAGCAACCTCAGCAAAAACAAGATCCGGATGGTGACGACGGTCAGAAATTTATGCACCGTGACCCGCGTATATTGACGTTAATATGGGATAAAAATAATCAACTTTTAACCGACCAAAACAGGGAGTCAGTGCTATTTCAAGATAATGAAAAACGCATCCATCCGAAAAAATTGAATTCCTTGCAGGATGTAAATGTTGAGAAATTTTCCTATCGCTATATTGCAACAAAAATCGATGTGCCCGTTTTAGGAAAAGTAACTGTACAAGTTGTTCGGAATACCAATTCCGAGAAGGAATTATTGGACCGCCTTCAGTTAATTATGCTGATCGGCTGTGGAATTGGGGTTATTTGTGCGGTCGGCACAGGGTATTTCCTGGCTGGCAGGGCGTTGGTACCCATCAAAAATGCCTGGCAAAAACAGCAGGAATTCGTCTCAGATGCCTCTCACGAATTAAGAACACCGCTTGCGGTGATCCAGGCAAAAACAGATTTACTGTTTCGTTCCCCTCAAGCAACGATTCAAGAGAAGGTTCTCGACATTTCCACGATTTCAACGGAATCTAGGAGACTTTCGAAGCTTGTCGCCAATTTATTAACGTTGGCAAGGTCCGATTCCAATCAAATTGAAATGAAAAAACAAAGTTTTCGCTTAGACGAATTATTAAAGGAAATTTATCAGCAGTATGAAGAATTCGTTTCTTATCAAGGGAAGAGCATACAAATGGATGCGCCGGTACCGGTTCAGTTTTTTGCCGATAAGGAAAGAATTCATCAGCTGATTGTCATTTTATTGGATAATGCGATTAAATATACGAAAGAAGGCGGTGAGATTCAGTTGTCCTGTCAGCAAAGCCATTCTTCCATTATCCTCCAGGTAAAGGACGATGGAATCGGGATCCCCGAGGCAGACATTCCGAAAATCTTCGACCGTTTTTACCAAAGTGATAAAGCACGTACATCTGTGGAAGGTACTGGATTGGGCTTGTCGATTGGAAAATGGATCATTGAAAAGCACCATGGAAAGACAAAAGTACAAATCGGCATTGGCAAAGGAACCACAATTGAAATTAATTTTCCTAGAACCCAGAAAAGTTGAATTGGGGTTCTTTTTTTTCTTAAGAAAAAGTTAAGGAAGTCCCTTCATAATATTTTTATCCAACTGAAACGGGAAGGGAGATTTTTGCGATGAAAAAAATGAGAAGAGCACATTTATGGATTGGTTTGATTGCATCCATCTTTATTTTTATGGAATCACTTACTGGTTTGTTGATGAACGAGCCTTGGTTGATTGGACAAACTCAGGGCGAAGGGATTCGCGGAAATTTCCAGCCTGGAGAATTCAATCAACAATATAATCAAGGGTCAAATTCACAAGGCACAGGCCAGGCTTCTGGACAACCAGGGCTGAATAATAATGGCCAATTCCAAGGAAGGAGGGGTTTCGGTGGGGATGGCAACTTTACTCCCGGAATGTTCAAAAGAGAATCTCAAGGTATGATGGGAATAATTCGTGGACTTCATGAAGGGAGAATTGGAACAACAAACATCAAATGGCTAATTGACTTAGTTGCACTAGCATTGATGGCCCTGACAGGAACTGGAATCTATTTATCCATTAAAGTACTTAGTGCCGAAAGAAAAGGGAAAAAACGAAGCGAAGACCCTTCCAAAGTAATGTAAGATTAGTAAAAAAGCTGCCATTCAGCCGGCAGCTTTTTGTTCTTTTTTCTTCACTTTGTTCCTTTTCCCAATTCTTCTAATCACATAAATTCCAGTAATTAATGCTAATAAATTCAATGAATCTCCAAAGTTAATCGTTAAGCTGAACTGATTATTCACTTTCACATCATTTTTGTTATTGTGTGTGCCAGGGGAAATCTCCTTTTCATTTTTTACCACAAAACCACCTCCAAAGGAAAACAACATATACTAGAATAAATATGAAAAAAGGCTTGGTTTCATGACCAAGCCCAAAATCATTTTACAATTACGGTCCCTTTAAACATCCCCATTCCACAGCTAAAGGTGTATTCACCCGTTTTGGTAGGTGTAAAAGAGAGATTGGTTGTTCCAACTTTTAAATTGACATTGTTTATATTAAACTCAGGCATTGTGAAAGTAGATAAGCAGCTATTTTCTAACGGATTATCAACGATGAGCTCGACGGGAACTCCTTTTTTCACAGTGATGACGTTTGGAGAGTAGCCGTGTTCAGTGACCTTCATTTGAATCTTTGGTGTTTGTTCATTGGATACATCGACTTCCTCTTGCGTAATTGAGGCGCTGTTTTGAGCATATGCATCATCACCTAGTAATTTTACATAGTCACTCCCATACATAAATAAAAATAATGAAACTGTAACCACACCAGCAGAAACAATCGCAAAAGGAGAAATGGCCTGGGTATCGAGCGAAAATTTTTTGTTTGTTTCTACCAATACAAATAAAATAACAAGACCCATGATGATGATATATAATCCTAGCAAAATAGCAAGCATGATAATTGGATTTTCAAACTGTAGCATCACTCCGAGCATTGCCCCCATTAGCCCGCTCATTAATCCAGCAAGAGCTCCATCAAGAATTGCCATCAACCCTATCGGCTGCCCGGCCAGGAATCCAATAAAGAAACCAATAATCATACTAACGCCACTCGAAAGAAACATATCACCCGAATAAATGCCAATTAAATATCCGGATAGGAGTCCGGCCATCATCGCCACGGCCATTGCAATCATCATGCCGGACATGCAGGTAATTTTCTTTTTCTCACGGTGAACCAGATAAAGACAATATATGGTCATGATCCACAAAACAGCAGTGGTGATTATAGATAAAATATTCATATGTAAATTCTCCTCATATTGAGATGGGATGAAAAAATAAACAAGATAAGAATATTATAAAGGGAATAATTGAAATGGAATTTCTTTTTTATAGGGATATTTTGAACGTTTAATGAAAACTGAAGGAAAATAAAAAAGACGCATAGACACGTCTGGAAGCCGATTATTTATCTTTTTCTTTATCGAGTGTATTTTTAAAAATCCGCTTTAATGCCTCATTTTGCATTTTTATATAGTCTAGCAGGAATTTTTTTTCTTCCTCTTCCTTTTCTAAATTATCTTGCTCCTGTTTCACAGAAAATCACTCCTTTTATTGCCATTTTAACCGATTTTATCAGGCTGGGAAATCCCTTCAGAAATATATTCCAAAATAGGATTTGACAATTTGTGTCGAGAAATATATAATTTTTTCAAAAATACTAATTGAAACATTGACGGGGACTAGTAAAATGAAGTTGTCTTATCTAGAGAGGAAACCATATGGTGGAAGGTTTCTTAAGATGGTCATTTGAACCTGCCTCTGAGTTCTGTATCGGATCCTTTTTGAAGATACACGCGGATGAATTCCGTTATCATGATGAGTGTATAAAGCATGTGCTTTATGAATTTAGGGTGGTACCGCCAAGGCCTTGGTCCCTTTTTTGGGGATTCTAGGCCTTTTTATATTTAAAAATTTAATGAGGTGTCAAAATGGCAAAAGAATTTGTAAAAGACATAACAGCGATGGACGAGGATTTCGCCCAATGGTATACCGATGTTGTCACAAAAGCAGACTTAATTGATTATTCCAGCGTACGCGGGTCGATGATTATTCGTCCTTATGGATATGCGTTATGGGATAATATTAAAAATGAGCTTGATCAAAAAATCAAAGAAACAGGACATGAAAATGTGTATATGCCGCTGTTTATTCCTGAAAGCCTGCTACAAAAGGAGAAGGACCATGTGGAAGGATTTGCTCCGGAAGTAGCTGTTGTCACACATGGCGGTTCTGAAGAATTAACAGAGCGATTAGTTGTACGTCCAACCTCAGAAGTTCTTTTTTGCGAACATTATAAAAATATTATCCATTCTTATCGTGATCTGCCAAAGCTATATAACCAATGGGCAAACGTTGTACGTTGGGAAAAAACTACCCGCCCATTCTTGCGCACATTAGAGTTTTTATGGCAGGAAGGCCACACTTGTCATGCGACTGATGAGGATGCACATGAAGAAACAACTAGAATGCTAAATGTGTATGCCGATATTTGTGAAAATATTTTGGCGATTCCGGTTGTAAAAGGTCAAAAGACAGAAAAAGAAAAGTTTGCAGGTGCGAAATTTACCTATACGATTGAAAGCTTAATGCATGACGGTAAAGCCTTACAATCAGGTACTTCCCACCATTTAGGAACAGGATTTGCGGAAGCTTTCGGTATTCAATATACCGACCAAGAAGGTAAGCTTCAGCATGTTCACCAAACTTCATGGGGATTCACGACTCGTATTATTGGTGCTTTAATTATGGTTCACGGTGATGACCGCGGTCTAGTGATTCCGCCAAAAGCAGCACCGACTCAAGTGATGATTGTGCCAATTGCCCAGCATAAGGAAGGCGTCCTTGATTTTGCCTATGATTTGAAGGATTCGTTGTCTAAAGTTGTCCGCGTTGGAATTGATGCTAGTGACAAGAAGCCAGGCTGGAAATTTAATGAATACGAAATGAAGGGTATTCCAGTACGATTAGAAGTTGGACCAAAAGATATCGAAAACAAGCAAGTGGTATTGGTTAGACGCGATACTTTAGAAAAAGTTGTTGTCCCAATGGACCAATTAGAAACCAAGCTTGTTGAATTGCTTGATGATATTCAAACGAATTTATATAACAAAGCATTGAACCACCGTGAAGAAAGGACGTCTGTTGCGTTGAATTTCGATGAATTCAAGACGACGTTAGAAACAAAAGGCGGATTTATTAAGTCCATGTGGTGTGGTGATGTAGCTTGTGAGGAAAAAATTAAAGAAGAAACAAGTGCAACATCCAGATGTATGCCTTTCGAACAAGAGCAATTATCCGATACATGCGTATGTTGCGGCGGTAAAGCAGAAAAGATGGTGTATTGGGCAAAAGCTTATTAATTTTTATGACTCTTCCATTATTTTTGGGAGGGTCTTTTTTTTTTGAAGGGGGAATTACCGTGGCGTGGCGTGGCAAATAAAAAAGCCGATGTGGAAAATATATTCTCGCAGGTGGTAAATAACTCAGGAAAGTGGAAAATATAAAAGGATAACTGGGAAATACACGCCTATTACTAGCTAATCATATACCAGAGGATCCCGATATTCTTGCATACTTTGATCTTTCTATAGAAGATATCCAAACTGGTGTACATTGTCTCATTACAGACAGTAATTTTATCGGTATGGAATATCGCTACGGAACCTGGTGCTGTCCAAAATGTGGAACTCGGTCAAAAGATGCCCATATCCAAGCTGTCCAAGACTATTTTCTTCTCATTAAACCTTCCATCACGAACTCAGAACTTCGAAACTTTTTACATATCGATTCCATAAAAATTGCAAATAAAATTCTAAAGTCAATGAGTTTACCTTATTCCGGGAAAAACAAGGGAAGAGTATATTATAAACCAAAGTAATTAAAAGGATTTTCCCCTCCATCCACCGAATTAATTACCATTGAAAGGGGACATCAAAAATGAAACCAATCCTACTAGATTTTCCAGAACAAATATACACAGAAAGATTACATATCAGAATGCCGCTCCCCGGAGATGGAAAACTCGTTTACGTAGCAACACAGGCATCAATTAATGAACTAAAGCCATGGATGCCGTGGGCACACAAAAATCAAACCGAAGAAGATGTTGAAATCAATATCCGTGATGCACATGCCAAATTCTTAACCCGCGAGGATTTAAGGCTTCATCTTTTCGATAAAGAAACAGGTGAATTTATCGGGTCATCTGGATTACATAGAATCAATTGGACCGTACCCAAATTTGAAATTGGTTATTGGATTGATACCCGTTACAGTCGAAGGGGGTATATAATCGAAGCAGTGCAAGGAATTACCGAATTTGCATTTACTAAGCTAAAGGCGAAACGGATAGAAATCCGCTGTGACACCAAAAATACAAAAAGCCGCGCCATCCCTGAAAAATTAGGTTTTACTTTAGAAGGTATTTTAAAAAATGACGCCTTATCCGGTGATGGGAAAGAACTTAGAGACACTTGCGTATTTGCAAAAATAAGATAAGGAACAAGAAGCATCTGCAAACAGCAGGTGCTCTTTTCCATCAAAAAATATACTTCTCCAAATAATATTTCGTAATCGCTAAATACTCTCTCGTATAAGATTTCAAAACAGCAGATGCAGGTGTTTTGGCTGCTAGCCCATAAACATTTAGCTTCTGATCACGGGCCATACCAAGTGAACGGTAAACATGGAAAGTATTGGTTACCAGAATGCCGGTATTGGCACTCGAAGGAATTAGCCTTTTCGAAAACTGAATATTTTCATATGTGGTTGTCGAATGATTTTCTAAAATTATTCGTGTTTCCTCAATTCCCCTTTGCATTAATCCTATTTTTATCGCTTTGGCTTCAGATATTTTTTCCCCTGGACCTAATCCACCAGAGGCAATTACGATCGTGTCTTTGTTTTTTATTAAATAGTTGGCTGCAGCCGCAATTCGATATTTTAACGCGAGGGAAGGAACAGTTCCTTTCACTCTTGCCCCTAGAACAATCACATAATCTGCATTCTTAGGAACGAAAGTATGACTGGATTGAGTTATCTTAAATTGTAAAATTGCTAAATAAATGACACCAGTGACAAAAATAAATACTAAAAAAATGAAAAATTTTTTATTCATGTTTTTTATTCCGTTTCCACTATTATTTGGTAAATGCACAAGGCCTTCTTCCTTAAATTCTACATAAAAATACCAATTTTGGGAACAAAAGAGTACTGTTTGAATTTTTAAATTACGATTCAGCTTTTTATGTGTGATTTAAATCACTTTATTCATATGAAAAATTTCATATAATCACAGTGGGATTAGAGATAACCGTAAAAAACGTGAGGAGTGTTTGAAAATGTTAGACCAAAAAACAATTGACCTTGTGAAATCCACTGTACCCGTTTTAGAAAAACATGGAGAGCAAATTACGACTCGTTTTTACCAATTAATGTTTGGAAATCATCCTGAACTCTTAAATATTTTCAATCATGCAAACCAAAAACAAGGCAGACAGCAAAGAGCCCTTGCCGGTGCAGTCTATGCTGCAGCGATGTATATAGATAACCTTGAAGCGATTTTACCGGTTGTACAACAAATCGCACATAAGCACCGCAGCCTTGGTATCAAACCAGAGCATTATCCGATTGTAGGAAAACATTTATTGTTAGCGATTAAAGATGTATTAGGCGATGCAGCGACAGACGAAATTATTGATGCATGGGCAAAAGCATATGGTATCATCGCAGATGCTTTTATCAGTGTTGAAGCTGCAATGTATGATGAAGCTACTAACCAAAAAGGCGGCTGGGATGGCTTCCGTAAATTCATTGTTGACCGCAAAGTAGAAGAAAGTGATGTCATTACCTCTTTCTATTTAGTACCGGAGGATCAAAAAGAAATTGCCCACTTCATCCCGGGTCAATATATTAGCATTAAACTTGAAATTGAAGGAGAAAAGTTTACCCATATTCGTCAATACAGTCTTTCAGATGCACCTGGAAAAGACTATTACCGCATCAGCGTTAAACGCGAAGCAGGTACTGCTAATCCAGATGGAAGGGTTTCTAATTATCTTCATGACGAAGTCAAAGAGGGAGATGTCCTTAAAGTGAGTGCTCCTGCAGGCGACTTTGTATTGGACACGACGAAAAATACACCAATTGCGTTATTAAGCGGCGGTGTGGGAATCACGCCAATGTTAAGTATGTTAAAAACCGTTGTCGAAATGCTGCCAGAACGTAAGGTTACCTTTATTCATGCAGCTGCCAACGGAAATGTCCATGCTTTAAGAAACGAAGTTGAAGCACTTACAGCGCTTGAGCAAGTGAATTCCTTCTTCTTCTATGATTCACCAACAGAAGAGGACCGACAAAATAATAGCTTTGATGTGGAAGGTTATGTAACGCGTGATTGGATTGAAGAGAATGTCACTTACAAGAATGCCGAATTCTATTTCTGTGGACCAGTTCCATTTATGCGGTCCGTCTACCGCTCCTTAAGGGACCTTGGGGTAGCCGAAGAAAATATCCATTTTGAATTCTTTGGACCAAAAGGAAGCTTAGTATAATCAAAAAAGCAAACCGATTTCCTAAAACGGAAGTCGGTTTTTTCTATTAAAATCCGGAAAAGGATTACTATTATGTAGAGGTATGGATAAAATACCACTATAACATAAGAGGGGAGGGGCGCCAATTGCATTATTTAACCAGTTTCATGAATGATTACGGATACTTGGTTCTCTTTCTTTCATTAATTTTGGGGATTATGGCACTGCCCATACCAATTGAAGCTCTTATGGGATACGCTGGATTTTTAGCCTATCAAGGCCAGCTGAACTGGGTTGGAAGTGTGCTTTCTGCCTCTCTTGGATGTTTAGTAGGGATGATGATTGCTTATTGGATTGGGGCGAAATTAGGAATGCCGTTTTTTGAAAAATACGGCTCAAAAATTCACCTAGGACCGGAGCGGTTGAATTCAACCTCAAATTGGTTTAAAAAGTACGGAAACAAGCTGTTGATTGTAGCCTTATTTATTCCGGGGGTCAGACATATTACCGGTTACTTTTCGGGAATTACCCGGCTTCCCTTTATCATTTTTTCAACCTTTTCAGCGATTGGTTCTCTCGTTTGGGTTTCTACCTTTATCTTGTTAGGAAAAATGCTAGGACCGAATTGGAAAGTATTTCATGAAATTGTCAAAAAATATTTGATCCTTGGCAGCATTATTTTAGCAGTTCTATTAGTCATCTTCTATCTTGTGAAAAAATTCCAGAAAGAAATGATCCTTATCCTGGCATTTATCGGAAAGCGGGCGCTTGAAATTTTTCATACCAGGAAAAGGACAGAACTATTTCTTGCTGGGATTTCCCTGGTAACATTGGGTTTCATTATTCTAATGATTAACCTGATTCAAAACTATCTTGAGAACGACATCAATGATTTAGATACAGTTATTAATATGTTAATTTCAATTATATTTAAAAATCACTTTGATCTATTAATGAATTTCTTTTTGAAGCTTGGAACGGCAACGATGTTGATTAGTATCATCTTTTATTCGCTTCTTTGGATTATTTGGAAAGGGAAAGAAAAGCTGATTGAACTTTATTTTCTGTTCATTGCCGTTGCCGGCGGAGAAATATATGAAGAAATCCTTCGGAATGTTTTCCACCGGTTGTCCCCGGACGAACCGTCCCTGCTTGAACGGTTTCCTTATAGTTTCCCTAGTGAGCAATCTTTGATGGCCTTTGTAATTTATGGCTTTTTCTTTTTTATCATGCTGCGGCATAGTAAATACCTTAGGGTCCATACAATACTTGTTGTTCTCTGGATTGTATTACTATTGTTCATGGGGATTAGCCGGATTTACTTTCATTTCCAAGACCCAAGTCAGATTGCTGCAGGCTATGTATTTGGTGGGGTCTGGCTTGGTTTGACAACCATGCTTTTAGAAATTTTTCGATTGCTCACAACCATCGATTCTTCGAAAAAGAGGTCGCGGATACGGGTTTAAAAAGGACTGACTCGCTGTAATGATTTAGTCTTTTAACAGAATCAAAAAGTTTGATTCTCAAACCATTTATGATTAAATGAAGGTAGAAATTGTCAGAAGGGATGATAGGTTTGAATAAAAATATAATCCGTTCGCTTACCCTTATTTCGATCTTGTTTTGCCTTCTCTGGCTGGTCGGTCTTGGCTGGTCTGTTGGGGAGTATTATGCCGGTAAACCGGAAAAAGTTCCGATTGCAACGGTTGCGAAAAAAGCTAAAAATTCAAAAGGTTTAACCATAATTGCGCTTGGTGATTCGCTTACAAGAGGGACAGGGGATGAAACGGGAAAAGGCTATGTTGGTGATTTGTTAGATGAAATAAAGGGGAAAACCAAGAGGCCTGTACAGCTTACAAACCTCGGAATAAATGGACAGCAGTCCGACGGGCTAAGAAAACAAGTACAGCAAACAGAGGTACAGCGGCAAATTCAAAAAGCAGACATCATCTTGTTGACAATAGGCGGCAACGATTTATTCCGAGGGGGACAAGGATTAATGGACTTTCAAGCCGGAAGTCTTGCAACCATCGAGAAAAAGTACCTCAATAATTTAAAATACATCTTTGGGCAGATCCGCAAAGTGAACAGTACTGCTAATGTATTTTTCATTGGTTTATATAATCCATTCATCGAATTTGATCAAGGAAAAGAAATGTCAAAAGTGATTCGTCACTGGAATTATGACAGTGCAGAAATCAGTGCTGCCTATCCAAAAATTATTTTTGTGCCAACGTTTGATTTATTTGAATTAAAAGTGAATGATTATCTGTATTCAGATAAGTTTCATCCAAATACGAAGGGGTACCGTTTAATTGCTGAACGCGTTGCGGCCTTGCTCACCTGGTAAGGAGTGTCATGATGGGGAATATCACATTATCTGTACAGAATCTAAAAAAAGTAATCGGTAAGAGAGAAATTATCAAAGGCTTGTCCTTCGAGTTAAAAGAAGGTGAAGTATTTGGATTCTTAGGTCCAAATGGTGCAGGAAAAACAACCACTATACGCATGCTGGTTGGATTAATTAAGCCAACTTCTGGTTCTATAAAAATTTGCGGATATAATATAGAGAATTCCTTTCAAGAAGCGATGGGTAACCTTGGCTGTATCGTGGAAAATCCTGAATTATATCCCTATTTATCAGGATATGATAATCTGCTTCATTTTTCGAGAATGCTTGAAGGGATTGGTGAGGAAAGGATTAAAGAGGTGAGCAAGCTTGTTGGCTTAACCGATCGAATTTATGATAAGGTCAAAACCTATTCGCTTGGAATGAGGCAGCGTCTCGGAATTGCTCAAGCCCTTTTAGGAAAGCCGAAAGTGCTAATCCTAGATGAACCAACAAATGGCTTAGATCCTGCGGGAATACGAGAAATGCGTGAATTTATCCGATTTTTAGCAGTAGATGAAGGTCTTACAGTCCTTGTATCAAGCCATTTGTTAAGTGAAATTCAGCAATTATGTGACCGTGTTGCGATCATTTCAAAAGGTTCCATCATTAAGATTGATACAGTGCAGGATTTATTAGCGAATCGTGAAAGAATGGAATGGCATATTCATCCATTTGAAAAAGGAAAAGAGATCTTAAGTTCACTAACGACCATTGAAGAAACAGAGGACGGTGCTATTTTAACGGAATTCGATGAGCAGTTGGCACCAGTATGGAATCGAAAATTAGTGGAAGCAGGGGTTTTTATTACAGAAATGAGCCGAAGAATGCCTGTACTTGAAGACTTATTCCTCGAATTAACCGGAGGTGATTCGATTGAATAAATTGATTCAAAACGAAATGATGAAATTAATCGCTAAAAAGCGGATAGTGGTCATTGCTTTAATAATAGGTGTCCTCGTTATTTTATTTACATACGCGCAGTATAAACAAGTCCAAACTCAAAGAGAAAAATTGGGCACAAGTGATTGGCGGACTATTTTGCAGCAGCAAATTGTCGATACGACGAATCGATTAAGCAGCAGTCGAATTTCAGAAGAGTGGAAAAAACAACTGCAAATCACCCTGCAGCAGGAACAATATTATTTGGATCATGATATTAATCCATCTGCACCGGGTGCTCCAACCTTTATTAGAATGTTTTTAGAAAACTCAATTGACTTATTTATACCGCTCATGGTGATGGTGATTGCCAGTGACTTAGTTTCATCTGAGCATAGTCTCGGTTCAATAAAACTCCTTCTGACAAGACCTGTGAAACGTTGGAAAATTCTTATGAGTAAATATATTACCCTTTGCCTCGCCGTTTCATTAATTATTGCCATCACCGGAGTTCTATCCTATTTAATATCCGGTCTTGTTTTGGGCTACAAAGGATGGGGAACTCCTATCTTAACAGGATTTAATGTAAATGAGTCGGGGCTTAACACTTCCTCCGTTAAAATACTAAAGCTTTGGCAATTTTTATTAATGGATTTTGGCTTGGTTTGGTTTGTAGCCATTGTCGTTGGAACGTTATCTTTTATGTTATCCGTTTTAATCCGCAGTACGGCAGCGGGGATGGGAATTATGCTTGCAGCTCTTATTTCAGGTGCAATTTTAAACAACATGGTCTCATCCTGGCAGTCAGCAAAATATTTTTTTATGGTCAATTTACGGTTAACTGACTATTTAAGGGGAATGGCCCCACCGATTGAAGGGATGACATTATCCTTTTCATTGGCTGTTCTCCTCATTTGGTGGGTTGCAGCCATTTTTGTATCTTTTTTTGTTTTTATGAAAAAAGATGTGTATTAGTATAGCAATTCCCATCGATACTTTTATCCTTAGTGGAAAAGATAATAAACGTATCTTCTAAAATCTAAGGGGGTATGTGACGATGGGCTTTAAAAAGACGAAAATAGTTGTTGCTTCATTAGCCATTGCTTCATTAGCAGCTTGTTCCACTAATAAGGCAGATGTTGATAATACAGGTGTTAACCATCGAAATGTCTCAACAAATGATGTAAATGATCGCAGTGCTTTGAACAAAGATTTAACAAGAGTAAATAACCCTTTAAACGACAATCGTACATGGAATGACCGAAATGATGAAATGAACCATCCGGGGGTATTAAACCCGCGTAATGTTTCAACTGGGGATTTAACCAATCCAAATATGTCAACCAGGGACTACGATTGGAATGATCAGAATAATGGTAATGGCTGGGACAATCGGGTTACCGAATTTGGAAAAATGATGTCAACAACTGAGATTCATGCCAATAAAAATGGGTTTATTACCATCGACCCGAATTCCTTTAGTACGGATACACCAAGTCATAAGTTTCCACATAGTAAGCGGGTCCAACAAGGAAACTTTTGGTACTATAGTTTTGATCCCAATGCAGTAAATCCAAAAACGAATTTACCTAGTACAGGTAAAAATGGTGTGGTCACGAATCCAAATACAGGGAATCAGGGCACTGTAAATAAGACTACACCAAAAACTACAACACCTCCAGCCCAGCAGCCAATCACTCAGGCACCAGCTGGGATTAGCAATATGGCGCAACAGGTTATTGATTTAACCAATGCGGAAAGAAAGAAAAATGGGCTTCCAGCACTTTCAGCAGATGCTTTATTAAGTAAAGTTGCCCAGACTAAATCAGATGATATGGAAGCAAAACATTATTTTTCACATACAAGTCCAACTTACGGTTCACCGTTTGATATGATGCGGGACTTTGGTGTAACCTATAAATCAGCTGGTGAAAATATTGCCATGGGACAACCTACTGCAAAAGAAGTTGTCACTGCTTGGATGAATAGTGAAGGCCACCGGAAAAATATTTTAAGCCCTAACTACACGAATATTGGGGTTGGATTTAACTCTAAGGGTAATTATTGGACACAGGAGTTTATAGGTAAATAACAAAAAGAGAGCTATTTTCCTTAAATAGGAATAGCTCTCTTTTTTTATGAATAAAAATTTGATGGAATTTTAAAAATTTTGTAAAATAAGGCTATGCACCCATAATCTGTTTCGGAGGGATAAAAATGGCCTTTTCATTTAAAAAAATTGATCATGTCCAGCTTGCTGCACCAAAAGGGTGTGAAGATCATGCCCGAGAATTTTTTAATGGGATTCTTGGTTTAACCGAAGTAGAAAAACCGGAAGAATTAAAGAAACGCGGCGGAGTTTGGTTTGAATTTGGCACTTTCCAGCTTCATATTGGGGTAGAAGAACCTTTTATACCAGCGAAAAAAGCCCACCCTGCATTTGTGATTGAAAATATCGAAGATTTAAAAGCACATTTAAAAAATAAAAATGTTCCGTTTACGGAAGATGATAATCTGCCAGGTGCAAACAGAATCCATGTTCATGATCCGTTTGGCAACCGTCTTGAATTTATGGAATGGATGTAAACAGAGATTTGATGAACATGCTGGAATTCTATTTCCATTCTAAAATCCCTTCTTAATGGAGGGATTTTTTTATTGAATAATTTTAAAGCGAGAGGGCATTATAAATTCGTGCCATTTAAAAAATGGATGATTTTACTAATGAAGGGAGATTTATATGAAGAACAAACTTTTTGTTTTGATTCTTGGGTTGTTTTTGACCGTACCAGGTCTAGCATCAGCACACAACCATATTCCTGTTAATCATGAAGGTCATGATAATCATAAGGAAGATTGCTGTGATAAAGATAATCACCGTCACCATTTTATGCATGGAGATTGGAAGGCAAAAATGGCTGCGCGGGAAGGGAAGATTTTAACGTGGGTGAACCAATATACCCCTGAGAAAAAAGAGGAATGGACGAAAATGTTCTCAGAGAAAAAGGTTCTAATGATGAAATGGTTAAGCCCGCAAAATGCAGCAAAGCGAGAGCAGTGGAAAAAAGAGCGCATGGAAAAAATGGAGAAGTTCCGCAAGCAGTATGATGAAGGAAAGATAACCAAAGAGGAATTCCTTAAAAAAATTCATGGCGGCAAGGACATGAGTCATTGGCAAACTTACCATGAATTAGAGGAAGCTGTTGCAGAAAAAAACAAAGAAGAGGCTAAAAAGTACCTAAATCAACTATTAGAGCAATACAAAGCACATAACCAAATGTTAAAAGATTTAATGGCAAAATAGTTTTTTTCGAAACGCTCATTCTTTGTGAATGAGCGTTTTTGGTTTAAAAAAGAGGGTTGGTTTTTCAATCATCCAATTCTTCCACATTCACTAAGACATTGTCCTTATAGTAGATAATTAATTCGCTAGTTGCCTGTGCAGCCTTTTGAATGATCCTAAGATTTCTGCAAAACAAAGGGATTTCAACGGATTCACTTTGAAAAATAATATAGGTAAATTCATCCGAAAATGGTGATTCCTCATCGCTGATCATCAAAAAGGTTCCTTGAAAACTAGAAAGAGTATGAATGTCTGAATTCTCTGCTTCTTCCACTTGAACGAGAAAGTTTTCATTTACATGCCTTAGAAGTTCTCTCAAAAAGAAAAGAAGAGCAATAAAACCTAAGACCATTAAGGCAACCATAAGGCTATCTGACAGGGCAGGAATTGAAATAGCAGACACCCAGCAAACAATAGCAACCGCTATGTGAAAATACATAATTTCCACCTTCTATAAAAACTGAAAATTTAATTATTTATATTTTTAGAATACAATAAATTTTCAAAACCGTAAATATCTAGTTTTACGAAACAGTTAAATTTTGATTACCACTTTTAAAAACAGAAAGAAGAGGGAAGATATATAATTGAAGGCTAGTCATGAGGAGGAATAAAAATGAATCGAAAAAATTTAATGATGACTACTGTTGCACTTGGTGCTGCATATTTACTTAGAAATAAAAAATCCCGGCAAAAGCTTATGGGTCAATTCCAAACCTTGGCAGATAAATCAAGAAGATAATTTATTAAAAACATCTCCTAAACCATTTTTTAGGGAGATGTTTTTTAATAAATAGGTTCATTATCCTGTTTCATTTCCCAGCCCCTCCATACGATGCAAAACCTTCCTTAATGCAATCCTTCTAGTCCGGATATACTTTCTAGGAAGGGGGAATTTATCATGAGTTTAAACACTACATTGGAAGCAAAACAATCATGGAAAGAAGTTATCAATACAGTAAAAGCACTAGATCCTAAAAAATTAGAAATCATTAAAGCGACCTTACCGGTTATAAAAGAACATGGTGAGGCAATTACAAAGCAATTTTACAAGCGGATGTTTAAACAGCACCCTGAACTAAAAAATATCTTTAACATGGCACATCAGATCACAGGGCATCAACCGAAAGCATTGGCGGATGCTGTTTATGGTGCGGCAGCAAACATCGAAGATTTCAGTCAAATCATGCCGGTCCTGGAGCGAATTGGCGAAAAGCATAGGAGCTTACAAATTAAGCCTGAGCATTATCCGATTGTTGGTGAAAATTTATTGGGAGCCATCAAAGAAGTTCTTGGCGATGCAGCTACAGATGACATCATGAATGCATGGGCGGATGCCTATGGAGTTATTGCGGATGTGTTCATTCGAATGGAAGATAAGATGTATAGGACAACCGAATCGCAGCCGGGGGGCTGGGGAGGTTTTCGTGATTTCGTCGTCGACAAAAAGGTGAAAGAAAGTGAGGTTATTACTTCGTTCTATCTGAAACCGAAAGATGGCGAACAAATCGCTAAATTTATTCCCGGTCAATACATTACTGTGAAAATGGATAAAATGAGCGGAGAACAATACACAAATTTAAGACAATATAGTCTATCGGACAGACCTGGTTTGGATTATTATCGAATAAGTGTAAAGCGTGAGGACTCAAGGAAAGAAGGAATTCCGGATGGAGTTGTCTCCACCTATTTACACAATCATGTCAACGAAGGCGATATTATCCCGATTTCGGCACCTGCTGGAGATTTTTACTTGAATATGGATTCCACCCTGCCATTAGTCTTGATCAGCGGCGGGGTTGGTTTAACACCAATGATGTGTATGTTGAATACAACCGTTAACGAAAATCCGAATCGAACAGTTTATTATATTCATGCGGCGATTAACAGCAATATGCATGCTTTTAAGGATCACGTCAACGGTCTTGTCGCGGAACATAAAAACGTGAAATCCTTCGTCATATATGAAAAACCAACGGAAACCGATCAAGAAATGAAAAATTACGATAAGGAAGGCTTTTTTACACTTGAATGGCTGCAAAGTATTTTGCCTTCCAATGATGCAGATTTTTACTTTTGCGGCCCTTCGCCATTTATGAAAGTTGTCAATCAATCGTTAAAACAATGGAATGTCTCTGAAGAACAGATCCACTATGAGTTCTTCGGCTCCTTTGGAAATCTGGACGAGTATTAAAAAAACCTACAAAAAAATGCAAGATGAACAATCATCTTGCATTTTGCCTTTTATTTTTTCAAATCAATTTGTTTTGCTTCTTTAATATCCTCTTTAAATTCTTCCTTTATATCGTCGGCAATTCCTTCGGTTGCTTTCTTAAATTCGCGAATCGACTTCCCAAAAGCACGTCCAATTTCCGGGAGCTTATTTGGTCCAAAAATGACTAATGCAACAACTAAGATTAAGATTAATCCTGGTACTCCAATATTTGAAAACATGGTAACACTCCTTGCGAAGATGGTTATTTACTCCTATCCTCATTATAACTTTTTATCTTAGATTGTACAGTATATTATGCAAAGGTGGCGTGAATCATAAATAATATAAAAAATCCTATACCCAGCTTTAAATGCCACTGCTTGTCGATTCGTTTATACCGTTTTAATCCCATAACCATCAGGAAAAACAAAATAACGGTCGTAACGATTCCGCTAATATAAGTAAAATCCAGTTTAAACCCTCTGATGATGGCCAAGTACCCGTGCAAGAGGACTATTGCTGTAGAAATCAAGGCAACCGGTACATGCCACTTCCGTACCCATTTAGCAAGAAATTGCAAGATCGTTTTTAATTGAATATCTCCAAAACGAATTCCCTTTATTTTTTTCCATTTTAATAATAAAAAGACAGGATAAATGGCAATCACTGCAAAGAAACCAATTCGTGAAATCGAGCCTAATTGTTTAAAACTCTCCTTATATTGACGTGTTTCCTCCATCATTAAGGTTTGATAAGAAAGGGCAACATACAAAACTCCAATAATGATGAATATCGCTGATAGTATGAAGGAAATTAAAACAATTCTTCGTTCTTTTGGATTAGAAATATAACGTGCCAATAGTCCCGTTTTATTGATCTGTTTAATGGTTAACACCACCTCAAAATTTTGTTCTTGCTAATTATAAAGGATAAGTATTAATTATTCCTTAAGATTCCCTAAATTATTAGAAAATGATTAAATTTTTTCTTTTACCAAATTAGGTATTTCAATTTTCATAGAAAAGTATAATATAAGGGTTGTAAAAAATGGATTTTTTTGGAGGATAGAAATGGAGAGATCTCTCACAGTAAATAACCTGGTCAAAAGATATGGAGCAAAAACAGCCCTTGATAATATTTCTTTTCTAGTCAAGGAAGGCAGCTGTTTTGGGTTGCTTGGTCCAAACGGGGCAGGAAAATCAACAACGATGAAAATTATTACCGGAATTATTGATGCGGATTCAGGAGAAGTAGATGTTTTTGGACAGGATATCCGGAAATCCGCTGATCAAATTCGTCGGCTTGTAGGCTATGTTCCCCAAGAAATTACCTTATACGATAAAATTTCGGCTTATAACAATCTTATCTTTTTCGGAGAAATGTATGGGGTAAAGGGAAGGCTGCTTAAAGAAAGAATTACTGAAGTGTTAGAGCAGGTGGGGTTAAGTGAACGGGCAAATGACCCTATTCATACGTATTCAGGTGGGATGAAACGAAGGATTAATATTGCCGCCGCGATGCTCCACAAACCAAAATTGATTATTCTTGATGAACCAACAGTCGGGATTGACCCGCAATCACGCAATCATATTTTTGAAATTATAAAGAATCTTCGTTCCGAAGGTGTTACGATTATTTATTCCACTCACTATATGGAAGAAGTGGAGTCACTTTGCGATGATATTGCCATTATTGATCATGGTAAGGTCATTGTTCAAGGGAATCTGGATGACTTACTACGCTTATATGCAACAAAAGCGATTTACCTTGAGTTAGAAAATCAGTCACATCCGCCTGTAATCCCAGGTATCAAAAAGGTCAGTGAACATAAGAAGGGCTGGCTACTTGAAACGGATGAGGTTCTACCTTCAATGGAAAATACCATTCAAACTGTTACGGTGACAGGAACCAAGGTAAAGGCATTAGAAATGATGAAACCTTCACTTGAAAGTGTTTTCTTATCCTTAACGGGAACAACCCTCCGAGATTAACGAAGAAAGGAGAACGTGCCGATGATCAAAAGCATTATTCGTAAAGAAATTCAAGTAATCTTAAAGGAAAAAGGGACCTTTTTTTGGCTGTTTTTACTTCCCATCTTTTTTATAGTCATTTTTGCATCGATTTTTGGAAACACCTCAGATAAAATCGCCATTTCCATTTATGACCAAGACCACTCCGAGATGTCTCAAATGTTTTTAAAGCAATTAAGGCAAATTCCCGGTTTTGAATTAAAAAAGGATCATTCTCTCTCATTAAAAGAACAAATTAAAGAAATAAAAGAGGGGCGGTCCACATCACTTTTGGTTATTCCAAAGGGTTACGGGGAAAATTTAAAGGCAAATCGACCTGCAGAAATCCAGCTATTCCGAGATGCAACAGCAGATTCAGCCGTTGCACCGATTAAAGCAGTACTCGAGAATATGACAACATCGTTTAGGGAAGCGAAACTCTCACAAACGCTTCAAACCCTAGGGCAAAACACTGATCAGGCAAAAATCACTTTGACACCGCCTGTCAAAGTGAAAGAAATCAAAGAAAATGCCGCTAAATTAAATATGGTTACGCAAGTTGTCCCAGGATATACGGTAATGTTTGTATTTTTTATTATGATCACAATGGTTCGAAATTTCATTAAAGACAAAGAATCAGGGATGCTTTCGCGTCTAAGGAGTACACCAATGAAATCCTACCATTATTTAATAGGGATGTGGGTGCCGAATATATTGGTCGTTTTAACTCAATCCACTGTATTATTAGTGTTTGGAAAAGTGGTATATGACTTGAATATTGGAGACCTGCTTTCAATTATCTTAATTATTATAAGTTTGGCGATATGCGCAACCGGGTTAGGTTTACTACTGTCTGTATTTGTTCGCAGTGAAAATCAAGGCGTTGCGTTCGTGCAAATCATTACGATGGGCGGTGCTGTTGTTGGAGGTTTATGGTTTCCCTATGATTTCCTGCCAAGATTTGCACAGATTGTCGGTAAATTCACTCCTCAGTATTGGGCACAGCAGGGCATGCAAAACGTCATGATTCGCGGGGCACATTTGGGGGATATTTGGATAACCGTCCTGATCCTTTTAGCATTTGGATTAATAGGTTTAGTGATTGCTAGTTTACGGTTTAAGAAATTTTTTACAACTGCGATTAATTAAAAATGGCTATTAAAAACATGCTGAGTTTCTTTTTTCAGCGTGTTTTGTTGTTTTTATTGATTTGAACCGCAGGTTTGTCAAGTAATCTCGTATTATCTAAATTTAATCCAAAGCAGGCAATATTTTGTTCTGCCAAATTATTTTGCATAAAATGAACTTTTTATCAATATAAACGCAAAAAAAATTGGCGATTCATTATTTTTATACTTTATAAATTTAGAATTTTATAAAAAGTGAAGATTGGCATAAAACTTGCATTGTTTAGTTAATTGAAATTAAAAATTAATTGGAGGAATTTTTTTATGTGGGTTATTACTGTCCATTCACAGAATAACATCAAAATGTTTGAGTTTAATACTGAAAAAGAAGCAAGAGAAGTTTTAGCTGGAATTCAAGGTTATAAAATTCTGACCGAAGTGATTTATTTTAATGACGATTGTTTCATTGAATAGAGTTGTCTGTTGAAAAAAAGCAAAGGAAAGTACTTCTAGATGGTTTGCAAAAAGTAAATAAAAATGCCAATATGACAAAATTTCAAAAGACAAAATAAGAGCCTCATATAGAGGGCTTTTTTATGTATGTATAATTATTGTTAAAAAGTAAAAAATAAACTTTATTTTACATTTAGGTGATTTTATGAAAAATAACGTTTATGACGAAATGAATAAGGGCTTGGAGCTAATCCACCAAGGTTTTAAAATCAGAAATGACATATGGCTGGAGGAAATTCTTTTTTCATGGCGCTGGTGGCTTGGTATCGGACTTGTTATCCTATGTTGGGGGAGCTGGTGGATTCTTCGAAAAAAGATCAGTTCTAATCGATTATTATTTGCAGGCTTTTTCATTATGGTCATTTCACTTTCATTGGATGCTATTGGAATGCAGCTTAAAGCATGGAATTACCTATATCCGATCATCCCATTAATTCCAGCCTATCTACCCTATGACTTAGCGTTGATGCCTGTGTCTGTCATGTTCTTAATCCAAGTGAAACCGATGATGAGACCAGTATATAAAGCCATTTTGTTTGCCGTACTAACTTCCTTCGTTGGCGAACCCTTTTTTAAATGGCTTGGTATTTATGAACCATTAACATGGAGATATATTTATTCTGTTCCGTTTTATTTTATTATCTATTTGATAGCCCATTGGCTGAGTAATCGGTGTAATTTTGAAAAGCTTATGGAATAGAAACAACGCTTGGACTACAATTAAAGCCCAAGCGTTTTAGTTTAATTTAATGAAACAACCTTTTTATCATTGCTATCATAAAATTGTTTAATAGCCTTGTTGGTGTAAACCCAGCCTTTCCAGCCGATGTGAATCGTATCCTTCATGAAATAGGGATCGTATTCATGTCCGGAGAAATCGGCAACCTGGAAACCTGCAGCCTCAATTTGTTTCTTAATTCTATGATAATAGGCGAGGCGTCCTTGTTTTGGGAAACCGGTATAATCATAATAATGCCCGTTGACGGGAACCGAGATGAATAATGGTTTTGCACCAGCTTGCTTTAATACGTCTAACACAAGCTGGAAGTCGCCATATTCCCTGGACTTTCCATAGGAAGCATGGATGTTTTTATTTTTTAAAGAAGGCATAAAACCTTTAATTTTATTATACTGTGAATTTACGATATAAAAATGATTATTCGTTGCTCGTTTTGCTCCGAATTGGTCTGCTGTTTGCTCAAGCTGCTGCCATGATTTATTTAGCAGCTTATGACTGATATCCCGCTTACGGTTTATACCGCCTGCTAATGTGTAGTATAAATCCTTTTTTTCTAGTAAACTTCTATAAACAAGTGCAAACGGACGAATGAAAATAGCTTCGTTTTTTGTCCAAGGATTTTGGGAAATCTCCGCTTTGTAAAGGGTGGATAGCATTGGATCATCCTTTACGGAGGAATATGTCAATAAACGCTTGATTGCTTTTTTCTTCACTTCAGGATTAATTGTATGATTAAAGGCAAAGTCATATCCTTGCAGTGAAGAATAGTTTGGTACGAAATGTGATTCATCCGCTCCTTTAGGATTAAACCATTGAGGAGACAAGACGAACACGATTTTCTTTCCCTGGAGCTGATGTATATGCTCGGAAAAATTTAAAAAATGAATCAATGATTCAGAGCCCCCCCGTCCAACAAGAAATGGGGTAAACCCATCATTGGCTACTTTAAAGTAATTGGAAGGATGGAAGCGATCCAGCCTTGCCAGCTCTGATGAACCATAAATTGGCAGATAATTGGGATCCTCTAGCATTTTCGATTGCACATACTTCCCTTGAAACATGAAGGGATTTAATTGCGTTGCCGCCTCGCTGACACTATTTTTCGGAATCAGTTTCTCGATCCATTTATTTGGAATGATAACTAGCCCAATTAAAACAAAAAAGGCTAGGAAAAGCGGCATAAAAATGGGTTTTTTCATCTCATATCCGCCAACTGCATGGCGATATTATTAGGAGTATCCCAAGTATCACGGTCAAATTCGGTAATTGGTACGGTAATACCAAAGCGCTCTTCGACTTGAACGAGCAATTCTACTGTTCCAAATGAATCAAGTAGAGCAGAGTCAAATAAGTTGATATCCGGATTTTCTTTTACAGCATCATCCTGACAAATTTCTGCTAGTAACTCAATTACTTGTTCTCTAAATTCCATCTTAATCAAACTCCTTAATGAATATAATGTCCTGAGAAAATATAAAATCCAAAGCAAACAACATGGAAGGTTAGCAGGACACTAACAACCTGTGTAAATTTATTTTGCGGCCACCATTTATGTTTTTTATTCCATTGCTCAAACATATTGTAGCAGACCATTAACAGCGCATGATAAATTCCATACACAATGTATTGTACCTCAAGCCCATGCCAAAAACCCATGAGCAGGAATAGTAAAACATAGCCAAGATTGGAAGTAATATTTCGATTTTTAATCCATTTCTTTTTCGTCATCCAAAAAACAAACCGCATATAGACATAATCCCTAAACCAGAAAGAAAGACTCATATGCCAGCGATTCCAGAAATCCTTCATATTCCGGCTGATAAACGGCAAATTGAAGTTTTCCGGTGATTTAACACCCATAATATAGCTGACGCCAATGGCGAACGCGCTATAGCCGGCAAAATCGAAAAATAAATAAAAGCTATAGCCATACATATAATATAGCTGGCTCTCGAAATGATTGGCTGCGATAAATCTTAGATTGGCAAGAAAAAAGTGATTGATCGAATAACCAATAATGTATTTATATAAAAAACCCTGGAAGATTTTATTAATCCCGTTATACAAAAGCAGCTTATAATCTTCGCCTGTTAATTCCTGTTTTAGGTCTTTATCAAACCTGCGATAGCGATCAATCGGACCAGATGAAATCGTCGGGAAAAATAAAATAAAATAAAGCAGGCGATGGAGCGGGATATTTTGTTTAATCAGCCCGTCCCTTGTTTCCATAATCATTTGAGTTGCTTTAAAGGTTAAATAAGAAATTCCTAAAAAGGAGGCCCAATTTATCGGTGAAAAATAGGGCATGAACTTGGAAAACATTAACGGCAGGATCGAAGCGATTACTGCCAAAGTGAAAACCAAACCGCTATTCGCCTTTTTCCGATAGCGGATATAGCCTTGAATTAACAGAACTTGCCATATAGTAAAAATAATTAAAGCGATGAATCCGGTAAGCTTTGATGAAAAAATAATGGCTAAGACAAGAACGGAGACAATCATATTATAGGTATGAAATCTCTTTCCTTGCAGTCCAAGAATGACCGTTGGTGCTAAAAGAATCGCTAGGATGAAAAAGAATGTAAATGAACCATATGGTGTCATAATAATACCTTTTCACGAATTTGTTTTCGATCGACTTTTCCATTTGGTGTGATCGGTAGTTCCGCGTGATAGGAGAACTTTCTTGGTATCATATATGCAGGAAGTTCTTCAGCCAATTCTTTTTTTATTGCACCGGTCAGTTGGTATTCTTTTTCAAAGTTGTGCTCTGCTGGAATTATCAAAACGGATAAATAATCAATCTTGTCATCTTGGTAGACAGGAACAACAACTGCTGATTTCACATATTTCGATTTTGCTATATGGTATTCGATTTCCTCTAGCTCCATACGATAGCCATGCAATTTGATTTGAAAATCCATTCGCCCTTTATAAAAAAGCTGACCCTGTTTCATATAACCAGCATCACCGGTACGGTATGCTTGCACACCGTTATACATGAAAAAGGCCTTTTCTGTTTGTTCCTTTTGCCCAAGGTATCCTTTGCTGACACTTGGACCAACAATAATAATTTCACCTTTTTCATCATCTAGAATCTGCTTTTGGTTTTCATCCAATAACACAATTTGCGTATCGCCTTTTGCCTTACCGACAGGAAGGGTTTGATATTCCTGTAAAATTTCATCGGTCACCTCAACAGAAGTTACCGCAACCGTTGCCTCTGTTGGACCATATGTGTTAAATACTTTCGCCTTCGGAAATCGCTCCTTCAGTTGCTTACACACCGAAACAGGAAGGATCTCCCCACAGAAAAGAAATACGGATAATTCCGGTAGCAGTTCTTGATTATAGGAAGGATCCATTAGACACATTTGGGCAAATGAAGGTGTTGACGTCCACACCTGTGTGTTCGATTTTTTTAATTCCTCAAATAAAATTTTCGGTTTTGCAATCATTTCTTTTGTAATTGCCCAAATGGTCCCACCGCTTGCGAGTGCAGGGTAAAGGTCCATGACGGAAAGATCAAATGAAAAAGGTGCTTGATTTAAAAAGCGCAGCCCGCCACTGACAGGGAAGTCTTCCACCATCCAATCTACAAAGCTTTGCAGGTTATCGGCGGAAATTTGCACACCCTTCGGATTTCCCGTACTTCCTGATGTATAAATAATATAAAAAGTTTCATCTTCTCTTACCCAAGTATCCATTGTAACGGGTAAAAAAGAATGATTTTTGATTTCACTTACGTTTACAACCTGAACAGATGTATCCTCAACCAGTAGGGCATCTTTAGACACATTAATTACTAGTTTCGTTTTCGAGCTCTCGATGATTTTTGCAATCCGTTCCAACGGAATCGAAGTATCCACCGGAATATACGGATGACCGGCCCTGACACTGCCTAAAAAAGCAACAAGCATTTCTAGTTCCATATGCCCGTAAATTAGAATGGGCGATAGCGGCTTAAGTTCTTTGTTTAAAATAAACGAGGCAGTTTGCTCCGCTCTCTTCCAAAGCTCACCGTAGCTGATTGTTTGGTCCTGCGAAACGAACGCTAGTGTTTCCGGCTTTGTATCCGCCATTTTTTTAATATTTGATAATAGTTTCATAGGTAGTACCCCCATTAAAAATCATTGTAAATATAGGATCCAGCACTTGCATCATTGAATCCGTACATGAAAAACAATAAGAGGAGGATGATCAGGTAGTAAATAAATCTGTTGACCCACCTCACTTTTTCACGATAGAAAAAATCTTTTAGTTTATCAATCATACTAATTACCCCGCGTTTGAATTTGTCAATTATGTGAACGTTTTATATGTGAAATGAACTTCTTTTTGAAAAAATATTAGTTTGTTTGAGATTTTTAGTGTGAATGTTGGCCCTTTCAAGGAAGACAGGTGAATGCTTCCTTTGACGTTTTAATCATAATCCCCATCGTATTTTCTTGCATTAAAAATAAATGAGAGCACTATTAATTTTTTCTGACTGTATATATAAAAAACATTGAAAAACCCGGTGCAAAATTATTGCATCGGCAATTAATTTTAATTCTTTAGTACACTTTTTGCAACCACATACCGATTCTAAAAAATACTAGAAAAACGGTCATTTTGTTTCCGGTCAATTTGAAAACTTTATAAGAAAAATACAAAAGCTTCGACATTTATTTGTCGAAGCCTCCGTTTCTTATTAAACCATTTCTGATTGCACATAATGGAATAACAGTTTTGCTGTTGATTCAATTGATGATTGATGTGTCCGCTCAAACGCATGGGATGAATCAATTCCGGGACCCACTAATCCATGGACAATGTCATGTCCGGCGCGAATCGCAGCTGAAGCATCCGAGCCATAAAATGGGTAAATATCAAGTTTATAGGGAATTTTATTTTCTTCTGCAAGACCGACTAACTTTTTTCGTAATTCATAATGATAAGGACCACTTGCATCCTTCACACAAATAGACACCGTGTATTCATCTGTTGATTGTCCGTCACCCATTGCTCCCATATCGACGGCTAAATATTCTATCGTTTCTGGTGTGATATTAGAGTTTCCGCCATAGCCGATTTCTTCATTGTTCGAGATTAAGAAATGGGTCGTGTAGGGAAGGGGAATGTTTTCATTTTTGATTTGCTTGATTAATTGTAATAGAATTCCAACGCTTGCTTTATCATCTAAATGCCGCGATTTAATAAAGCCGCTTGGAGTGATTTCGACCCGTGGATCAAATGAAACGAAATCCCCGACTTCAATCCCAAGAGCACGGATATCTTCTGCATTATGTACTTTTTCATCAATCCGGATCTCCATGTTCTCCTGGTTGCGCTCGAGTTTACCAGCATCTTTATAAACATGGACCGAGGTTTGATGCATCAAGATGGTCCCTTTATATTTTTTTCCACTGCTGGTTTCAATTTGACAGTATTCACCCTCAATTGAATTGTATTTAAATCCGCCAATGAGGTCGATTCTTAGACGGCCGTTTCCTTTAATTTCCTTCACCATTGCCCCAAGTGTATCAACATGGGCAGTTAACATCCGATGCCGGTTCGTATCTTTCCCAGGGATCGTTGCAATCAATCCGCCCTTACGATTTCTTTTTGTTTCGACCTGTAACTCCGAAAGGAAATTTTCGACGAATGTAATAACATCATTTGTATTTCCAGACGGACTTGGAATTGATACAAGGTTCGCAATTAATTTCATGGTTTCTGCTGTATTTGCGTTTGACAAGGCGATTCTCCTTTCAAAATCATTCTTTTTTATTATACAACTAATTGAAATCTAGATGACAAAAATCGTTTTTTCAGCAATTTTTTTCAGGTTCGCGCATACCTTAGCAGTGATTAATTCTTTTTATGGATAAAACCAAAGAAAATTGGGCATAAATGGAACAATTTAAGGGGTAAGGGGAAATTAAAAATTAGTGATTTACAGACTGGCGGAGGGAGAAAAATGACCAGATTAGAACTATACCATGACAAGCCGAAGCAATACCCACGGAAAGGTCCACTCTTTTTCATTCTTGCTTGTATTATTTTAACAGTAGGTTTCTTTGTCTTTCGATATTTTTATTTTAGCACGATTCGTATTGAAGCACCGTCGGAGGATTTAGGAAGGAAGGTTGTCATCCATCTTCCAAATGGTCAAAAGGTGTATACGTATGAAAATTTAATTATTGAGAAAGATGGCAAAAAATATTATAAAGGTGAGCGCAACACCATCGATTTAACAGGCGGCAAGGTGGATTATAAGAACTGGAAGTAAGTTAGTTTGAATTGATTAATACGCGTGCACATGAGATTTTACCTCGGTATAAATCTTATGTGCTTTTTATTTTTATTGCAGTTTTTTAACACAGATTAGGGAATAATTCAAATAGATGCTTGTAAAAAGTGGTGTATTTTAGGGGAGATTAAGTTGGAAATCGTATATCGTACAGTAATTATTTTATTGGCAGGATATTTGTTTTTAAGGGTGACAGGAAAAAAGGCAGTTTCCCAAATGCACACTTTCGATTTATTGTATATTTTTGTCCTAACGAATATAATTAGTACGCCCGTTGAGAATAGTAATCTAGGAAAAGCCATTATGTATGGTGCAATCACAGTCATTTTATATAAAATCTTTATCCGATTATCCTTACATAATAAATTAAGATGGATTTTATATGAAAGTCCAACAGTCTTGATTCGAAACGGTGATATTGATCGAAAAGGACTAAAAAAGGTGCGTATGCCGATAAATGAATTATTGTCACATTTAAGAGTAAAAGGCTACACAGACACAAGGAATATTGCTCTTGCTGTGATGGAAGAAACAGGAAGTATTAGCGTGATCCCAAAGTCCAAATATCGACCAGTTCAACCTAATGATTTAAAATTAACAGTAAAGAAAGAATACATTCCCATTCCATTGATTATGGACGGGCAAATTATTTATCATAATTTAAAATATTTAAAACTTGAACAAGGTTGGCTAATGAATGAGGTTAAAAAATTGGGTGAAAAGGTAGAAAACATTATGCTAGCCACTTTTTTAGACAATGGAACATTATTTATTGATAATAATGAAATTAAAAGTCATAAAAATAATCCTTATTACTACAATCCTGGGGAAGATAATTAAAAACATAAGGGGGATTCATTTATAATGAAAGAAACCAAATTAGACACTAAAGTTCTTTCAGTTTTAGGAGATAAAATTCAATTAATTAAAACAGAAAAAGGGGCAATATACTTAGTCGGACCGATACGACTCCCTGTTAACTTATATGGCGAAACAGTAATTTTCAAGTGGTACTGCTGGTTAAATTGTGATGAAGTAACAGAGGATTTTGAACGAATCATTGAAAAATTATCTTCTGTTAATTTAGCAGAATTTCAGCAATCAAGTGTTTTGACTTATGGAGATTTCGAATATGCAGAGGATGCGATTATTCGAATGCATTCGATTTGTCATACAGGTGATATTTTTGGAAGTAAAAGATGTGATTGTGGGTTTCAATTAAAACAATCCATGAAAATGATTGTGGAACATGGTAATGGAGCCTTATTTTATTTAGCTAACCATGAAGGACGTGGAATTGGATTATTCAGCAAGGCAATGGCCTATATCCTTCAAGAAAATGACTATGATACAGTTGAAGCTAATCAAGCTTTAGGTTTTGTGGATGATTCGAGAAATTATAGCGATTCAATACAAGTATTGAAAGCATTAAGGTCCAAGCCAGTAACATTAATTACAAACAATCCAAAAAAACTTCAAGCATTAAAAAACGCTGGCTTAGTGGTTTCAGGCAGAGAACCTTTATGGGGGGATATTTCCGAATATAACGAGAAGTATTTGAAGACTAAAATAAATAAGTCTGGTCATTTGGAAGATGAAGGGACTTGTTGTAATGACTAGTCATGAATTTTTTATGGATTTGGCTTTGAATAATGCTCGTGCAATGAAAGGTCAGACAGACCCGAACCCTCTAGTGGGGGCTGTAATTGTAAATGAGAACAGAGTGGTAGGAATCGGTGCTCATTTAAAAGCGGGTGAGCCGCATGCTGAGATTCATGCTCTTCGCATGGCTGGTGATAAGGCCAAAGGGGGCACCATTTATGTAACACTTGAACCTTGTTCTCATTATGGAAGAACAGGGCCATGTGCGGTTGCAATTGTTGAAGCAGGCATTAATAAAGTTGTGATAGCAACTCTTGACCCGAATCCGGTTGTTTCAGGTAATGGTGTCAAAATACTAAAGGATGCCGGTATTGAAGTAATTATAGGGGTTCGTCAAGAAGAATCTCAACAAATGAATGAGGTATTTAACAAATTTATTGTGGAGAAAAAACCTTTTGTTACATTAAAGTCTGGGACTTCGCTTGACGGTAAAATTGCCACTCATACATCCGACAGCAAATGGATTACATCTGAAGAAGCCAGAGTAGATGTCCATCAACTTAGAAATGAAAATATGGCTATTTTAGTTGGAGTTAACACAGTCATTAAAGATAATCCAGAGTTGACAACACGCATTCCGAATGGAAGGAATCCTATTAGAGTGATTATGGATTCCACATTAAAAATCCCTTTAGATTCGAAGGTAGTGAATGATAATAAAGCGGAAACATGGATATTCACGAGCATGAACTACGATAAGGAAAAGTGGAAATCATTGAAGTCATTAGGAATAAAGATTTTTCCAATTGCAGACTTTGTAGACCCTAAGGAAGTAGTAAAAATATTGGGCGAAAACCTTGTCTCTTCTTTATTAATTGAAGGGGGAGGTTCGATCAATGCATCATTCCTGGAAAATAAATTAATTGATAAGGTAATTTTATATTTTGCTCCCAAATTAGTTGGCGGAGTGCAGGCACCTACCTTTCTAGAAGGTGAGGGGATAGATAAAATGAGAGATGCTGTCGAGCTAAAGGACACCTCTTTTATAAAAATTGGCAAGGATTTTAAATTCGTTGGATACCCGATTTACAAATGAGGGATTTTTAAATGAAATTTGGTTTTGATATTGACGATACATTAATCGATCTAAGGGGACATGCCTTTCATCTTTATAATAAAAAGTTGAATCAAAATGTTCCTCTCAATGTGTTCCATGGATTAAATAGAGTGGAAATTCATGAACCGTTTGGATTAACCGATGAACAAGGGAAAAAACTATGGAACGGTTCCTTAGAGGAAATTTATTACACCGAATGTCCTCCATTCCCACATGCGGTGGAAACATTACAAGAGTTAGAAAAGCAAGGACATGAAATATACTATATTACTTCAAGACCAAAAGAACATGGAGAACGTACTAGGGAATGGTTAAAGGAAAGAGGATTTCCTGTTCAAAATGGTCGGTTTTTCTACGGGATGCAAGACAATGAAAAAGTTGAAATCATTAAAGAATTAAAACTTGATTATTATTTTGATGATAAACCAGAGGTTTTAAATACACTTTTGAACGAAACATTAAAGGTTTATATAAAAGATCAATCCTATAATCGACATTTGAAGCTTCCAAGAATCGTTAATTGGACAGAACTTCAGGAGATTGTTTTCAAATCAATTTAACGATCAAAAGGGAACGGGACACCGTTCCCTTTTGATCGTTCCTTATTTAAACCAGCCCTTTTTCTTAAACCAGAGATACATCCCCAAACTAATTAACGCCATAAGAAAAAGTGCGGCAAAGTACCCGTATTTCCAGGTTAATTCCGGCATATAATGGAAATTCATTCCATAAAGTCCGGCAATGAAGGTAATCGGCATAAAAATCGTAGTGATAACTGTTAAAACTTTCATCACATGGTTCGTTTGGTGTGAGTTAATCGAAATATAGCTATCACGAATATCGGTCGTCAGCTCACGGTTTGCTTCAATCATCTCCGACAGTTTTAGTAAATGATCATAAATATCTGAAAAATAAGCAATCCTGCCTTGAATACTTGTCAACCGCTGTGAATTAATAATTCGATATAGCAAATCACGCATCGGAGTAATCGTATGCCGTAGTGAGAGAAGGTCATGTCTTGCATCAAATAGATCCTCCAGCAAAGCCTCCATTGAACGTCCCTTTGAATTTTCATCTATTTCGTTTAATGTATCTTCGATTTGATAGACCAGGGGAAAATAATTATCAACCATTTTATCGAGTACATTATATAGCACATGGGAAGGATCCCATTTTTTTACGGCCTTTCCTATGCTGAATCGCTTCCAAACCTCATCTATTTCTGAGCAGGGTCTATGATGAAATGTAATAATATAATGTTTACTGAGAAAAAAATCCACTTCTTCTCTAGTAATCGTCTGGGGATTCAGTGACTGTGTGACAAAAAAGGCATAGTCATCATAATAGTCTAGCTTTGGTCGCTGTAATGTATGAATACAATCCTCAATCGCCAATGGGTGAAAGTCCAGCGGTTCCCGCAGCATATCCGTTTCCTCCTCTCCTGGCTCTTGAAAATCTATCCAATACCAGCGAAACTCTCCCTTCACCAGCTTTGAAACCTCTACGTCCTTGACTAATTCATAATTCTGGTTAATTGCAATCGTTCTAATCATAGTAACTCCTTATCGACATTCAAATTCCTAAAATTAACTATAAACGAATTTGAAGAAAAAATCAGGAAATCATTCTTTTTCGTAACAAACTACTATAGGTTCATTTTTATATCTTGGCAAAGTAATGAAGACTTATCCCAATTGAGGATTTCGGAATAAAATCCCACTTTCAAGGAAAGTTAAAAGGAAAGAAGTGGAACGCGGGGGAGTAATATGACGTTTAATCGAATTGAAACGATTAAAGAATCATTAAGAAGCAAAATTCAGCAAGCAGAAGATGTGGTATTTAAAGATTTACATACAAAGGAAAAATATATCGAGGCTTTTTACATTAAATCCATTAGTGATGAAACCGTTCTTCAGAATTATTTGATTAAACCTTTTTTCGAAATAAACACACCTGAAAGTTTTTTAGCGTATCTTTTATCACAGCCAAAGATAAAGCCATTTGAAAATGAGCAAAAAACACTGGATGAGTTAATTAGAGGGGTGACGGTCCTTTTTTATCATGACGCCATTTTCATGCTCGATAGTAAGATGGATCGAAATAATTCAGTTTTAGATACGACGGTTGAGACGACAATTCAAGGTCCTCAATCGGGATTTAGTGAAAGTTTGCCGACAAACTTAGGGCTTATTCGCCAGCGTTATCCAGAGACTAGTTTAACAGTAGAAACAACTGAGGTGGGGAAAATCTCAAAGACAAAGGTGATGATTCTTCATGATGCAAAGGTTGCAGATCCGGAAGTATTAAATCGAATCAAGCAATTTCTTTCATCTGTAGACATTAACATGTTTCAAACGGGTGAACAGCTTTTGGATGCGATAAAGAAAAGTAACCGTTCTCTCATTCCAGTCATGCTTGTAACGGAACGGCCAGACAGGGTTGTAGTAAATTTAGCTGCCGGTAAAATAATTTTACTAGTTAGCGGCTCCCCTTTCGCAATGATTCTCCCAACGGTGATGAAGGACTTTATGGCATCGATGGCCGATATTTATCAAACCTATTGGATTTCTAGATTACTACTGTTTTTACGGTATGCAGGGTTTATAACGAGTATCGTTCTACCGGGTTTGTATGTTGCGGTAACGAGCTATAATCCTGAGCTATTTAGGGCGCAATTAGCCTTGTCGATTGCTGGAAGCCGAACCGCGGTACCCTATCCTTCATTTATTGAGGTACTCCTTATGCTTTTCATGGTGGAATTATTAATTGAGGCGAGTATCCGGCTGCCAAAGGCGATTGGACCGACTGCCACAACGGTAGGGGGCTTAATTTTAGGAACGGCTGCAGCTGAGGCCGGGCTTGCAAGTAATATTATGATTGTGATTGTCTCATTTGTGGCCATCTCAAACTTTGTTGTGCCGATTAACGCCTTTAGCTTCACGATTCGAATCTTAAAATATTTTGTTTTAGTCATGGCGACTATCTTTGGGCTGGTGGGCTGTGTGGTCGGCTTTTTTATCATCATTGCCTATATGGTGAAACTCGATAGCTTTGGTGAACCATTCCTAACATTGGTACAAAGTAAGCCTGCTAAAGAGTAGTAAAAAGGGGGGAGGGCAATGAATCGATATTTCTTATATTTAATCCTGCTCAATATGATGATTAATGTCATTATTTTTGTACCGAAAATTTTAATTCAGTATCGGTATGAAGGTGCGGTCTCCGCCGTATTGATTGCCATCCCAATTGGAGTAACTCTTACTGTTCTATACTGTAAAGCTATCTCCAAGTTCCCTGAAAAAGGACTGCCTGAAATCTTTGAGAATACTAAATACCGTTTTATTAAGATCCTCCATTTTGGGAGTATACAAGCCTTTACATTTATTGCTGGTTTAATCACATTGGTGGGGTTTATTGACATTTTAAGCCGGTTTATTGACCCTGAGATGCCAAAGGTTTTTATTTTAATCATCTATTTAATTGGGATTATCCTTATCATTCAGATGCCAACGGAAAGGGTAATGTATTTTTTAGAAATAGTTTTATTTCTCAACACCCCGTTAATTTTCTTTATTATTTTTAAAGCCTTGACGAGTAATGGATTAAGCTGGGACTCCATGTTTGAGGTCGGGACCCATTTGTTTGAATTTCCAAATTTAAAAGCACTTGCGGCAGCAACCTATGTTTTTTCCGGGTATACAAATCTAATGGTTTTTAATCGTGTGATTAAGGGGAAATTGAAAATCTGGAATTTTATTGCCGTTTTTTTGCTTGGCTTTTTCAACCTTTTTACTACCTTCCTCATCCCAATTGGGTTCCATGGGTCCGACGGGACGCAAGAATTTCTTTATCCGTGGATTTCAACAGCAGATAGCCTGCGCTTAGTATATAGTCCAATAGAACGGGTAATCTTTCTGTTTTTAATGTTTTATATGAGCATAACACTTGTAAGTATTTCAGTTCACTGGCATGTGGCCTTAGAATTATTAAAGGGAACTTTTAAGGATAAAGGAAGTAAAAAAAAGGAATGGATTATCCTTTCCCTTTTTATTGTTTGTGCGGTAACCGGGGTGCTGTATTTTAATACAGTTCTTTTAAATAAGTTTACTGTTTATTGGCTGCAAATTCGCTTTTACTTTGAAGTTGCTTTAATTGTGATTTTCTTCTTATGGGCAAGGAGGAAAAAAGCATGAATTCTTTTTTTAAAAAATATTTGCTGACCCTTATGATTATATTAACCTTTTTGTTGGGCGGATGCGGTTTTAAGGATCTTGATAAACGCTTTTTTGTTGTCAGTATCGGTGTAGACATAGCAAAGAACAGTCCAAAACGATATCTTGTCAGTCTAAAGTTTGCCATTCCGGCAATAAGTAAGGATTCACCAAGTGAATATCAAATTGTTTCGGAGGAAGGAGACTCGATCGGTGAAGCGGTACGAATGATCAAAACGAAAGTAGACCGAGAGATAGATTTTAGTCATGCTAAGGTGGTTGTTTATGGAGAGGAGTTAATTAAACAAACGCGAAATGCCGGCATCCATTATTGGTTCACAAGGCGGAGAGATGTGCAGGAAATTGCTTGGGTTGCCATTGGAAAACCCGATGCTCTGGCAGTGTTAAAGGTAAGACCTAAATCAGAAACCATCCCCTCTAATTCATTATTTCTTTCTCTTGGAAAGGATGGTTCTGAAACACCATATGTCCTCTCCCAATATGTGTATGAGTTGAAAAGAAAATTAATAGAAAAAGGGGTGGATCCCTTTCTTCCTATTATCGAGGCTAAAAAGGGTTTGTTTGAAATTAATAAAGTCGGTCTTTTAGATAAAAACCGTTTAAAGCTAACCCTAACCCCTGATGAAACAAAGGTAGTAAATTTCCTTTTGAATCTTGAGGAAAAAAGTGCACTTACTGGTCAAAGAGGAAAAGTGAAGTTTACCATTAATACCGAGAAAGTAAAATCGAACTATAAAATTTACACACCTAAAGGAAAGCCGCCGTATATTAAGGTTGATTTTTTTATAAAAGGGACAATTGAGGACGCATCAAGGCGAATATCGAATCAAGAGTTATCAAAATACGAAAGAGCTGCCGAAATATCCAGCGATAAATTAGTAAAACAAGTTTTAAAAAAAATACAAAAAGCAAACCTGGATCCAATTGGATTCGGACTGCACTATCGTGCCCGACATTTTAATAAAAATGACTGGGAAGAGTGGCAGCGAATTTATCCGAATATCACGTTTAGGGTTAACTCCAAGTTCCAAATTACTGATACAGGATTAATCGAATAGGAGAAGGGAGTTGTCATATGAATTTACTAGAAGTTTTTGTCAGAGCAGCTGGAGCATTTGTTGTTCTTTTTCTATTAACCCGGCTAATGGGTAGAAAACAGATTTCACAAATGACCTTTTTTAATTATATAACAGGTATCTCGATTGGTGCGGTGGCAGGTTCCCTGACCATTGATTCAAGTATTAAAGTTTCAACAGGGGTTGTCAGTCTTTTAACATGGGCGGGATTAACAGTATTGGTAGGAATGTTTGACCTAAAGTCTAGAAAGTTTCGAAAGGTGGTTGAAGGGGAACCGATCATTCTCATAAAACAAGGGAAGGTATTGGAAAAGGCCTTGAAAAAATCGAGCCTAGATATAAATCAGTTACAGATGCTTCTTCGAAAAAAAGATGTATTTTCTTTTTCAGATGTCAATTATGCTATTTTTGAAACAAATGGTGAGGTATCCGTACTGCTTAAGGAAGGAAAACAGCCTTTAAAGCAGGACCAATTGCCATTCCAATTAAAACAGCAGCAACAACCACCAATTCCAATTCAAATTATCGCAGATGGAAAAGTGATAAAAGAGAATTTACAGGAATTAAATGTAGACAATGATTGGGTGGATGAGCAATTAACAAGAGTTGGAACAAATCTCTCTGAGGTTTTTTATGCGGAATTACAGAAAGACGGTTCCCTGTATATTGATAAACGAAATGATCAATTCCTTCACTAATAAGAGGCATCCCTGTTGATCGGGATGCCTCTATTTCCTTAAACGAGTATTGGTGCTTGATTTCTATGTGCTTTTGGAATGTAAACACAGAAAGGCTCACTCTCCATATAGTCCCCTGTTACCGCATAGGTTCTAGAGCGGGAACCGCCGCAAACCTTGTTATATTCACATACACCACATTTCCCTTTATAGTGATCCGGCTGCCTCAACTCTTTAAAAATTTTTGAATCACGGTAAATATCTGCAAGCGGCGTTTCGCGAATATTCCCACCGATAATTGGCAGCAATCCGCTCGGCATGACATCCCCAATATGGGAGACAAAAACAAAACCGTTTCCATCATTCACTCCTTTAGGTGCCCGTTTTAGTCCATCATGTAACGAGGCAAAGTCGGTGGTAATCGAATCTTCGTAATGAATTTCGCCGTTTGTAATGAGGAGCTCACGTGCTTTTTGCTGGAGAACAACGCGGCGATAGTGCTGGGCAGCCGTTGTTTTAATATCATACGGAGCTGTTTTGCTTAATTCATACAGCCAACGGAAAACCTTTTCGTGCTCAGCCGGCGTTATACAAGCATCTAACTGGCCTCTCCCGGTTGGTACGAGTAAGAAAATATACCACATCACTGCTTTTAATTCTCCGACAAGCTTGGCCATTTCTTCTAATGAGTCATAATTATAACGGGAAATGACGGTATTAATTTGAAGCGGCATGTTAAGTTCATTTAAGTAGTTTATTTTTTCAAGCGTTAAATGAAAGGATCCTGGTGTTCCGCGGAATTGATCATGAATTTCGGGTGTCGGGCCATCCAAACTAAAGCCCCAGCGGGAAAGACCGACCGCTTTTGCCCGTTCCATGCGTTCTTTTGTTACGTTTGCAGTGGCGCTGGGGGTCATTGAGACACGCATCCCTTTTTTAATTGCATAATCAGCAAGCTCAAATAGATCCTCACGCATCATACAATCCCCGCCGGTAAATACAAGCATTGGGTTATCCAGTTCAAAGATTTGATCAATCAGGTTAAGACCTTCCTCATGGGTCAGCTCCCTGGGGTCTGGTGTCAGTTGGGCATCTGCCCGGCAGTGGACACATTTAAGCTGGCATGAGCGTGTTACCTCCCAAATCACAATAAATGGATTTTGATTGTAATCAATGATTTTACCTAAACCTTGAGGATGGCCATTACTTGATGAATATCCTTTCTCCAAACCATGCATCTTCATCACCAAAATTCTATGTATTTTGTAAAAATTATCTATCTAGGTTTATTATAAATATGTCTTTCAGTTGTGAATGGATGGTTTGTTACAATATTTCTAAATCCCTTTTACAGAAATTTGTCTATTCTCCCCTAATAAATTATTAAAAATATATTACAAGAATATTACAATCCGTTTGGGTTTCATGAGGAAAACAGCCCTGAACCAATTATGATAAAGGTTGGAGGTGTTTCTAATGTTTGTTACATTAAGTGCTTTCTCTACCAATATAGCAATAGTTAGCCAATCCCTCCAAATTTTATGGCTATTTCCAACGGTACATCTTCCATTATGATGGTAGTAACAATTAATAAAGAGGAGTGCCACCATGAAAAAACAACTTTTAACAGCTTTTGCTGCTGCCGGATTATTATTTACAGCATTTGGAGGTTCGGCTAGTGCAGAAGAAAATGTATACACTGTTAAATCTGGCGACACACTATGGAAGATTTCGCAAGCAAATAATGTAACGGTTAGTAATCTAATAACCTTGAACCACCTTTCTACTAATACCATCTATGTAAATCAGAAGCTATTACTTTCAGCTCAAACAGAGCCTTCTGCTGCTACTAATTCTACCTACACGGTAAAATCGGGAGATACGCTTTGGAAAATTGCTACCGCTTTCAATACAACCGTTGCAGCATTGAAAAGTTTGAACGGGTTAACTTCTGATATCATTTATGTTGGACAAACCTTAAAGGTAATGGGAACCACAGCTGTGGCTCCTTCAGTAGAAACGAAGGCACAGGCCGTAATGACTGAGGCAAAAAAATATATTGGAACTCCATATTTATGGGGGGGAAGTACTCCAACCGGTTTTGATTGCAGCGGATTTACTAGCTATGTATTTAATAAAGTTGGGATTACGATTCCAAGAACTGCTGCGACACAATGGTCTGGATTAAAAACAATCAGCGCCCCGCGGCCAGGTGATTTAGTATTTTTTGAAACGTATGCGCCAGGCCCTACTCATGTCGGAATCTATTTGGGCAATAACCAATTTATCAGTGCAACCTCATCATCTGGGGTTACGATTAGTGATATGAATAATACCTATTGGAAGCCTAGATATTTAGGTGCCAAAACAGCATTTTGATAGAAAACGAGAAAGGTCTTTTATCGAACGATAAAAGGCCTTTGTGCATTTGAAAAGTCTTCTTGTTAGAAGAAGGATTCTACTATTAAAATAATGAATATGTAGTATAGCTAAGAATAAAAATTTTAACCGAGGAGAAATAGATGCTAAAAAGACTAGTCAGTATTTGTGTATTAATTTTGATTATTGTACTCGGCTACTTGCAGAAAGATGAACTTGTCCACTTGATAAAGCAAGGCGGGCCGGTTTCTATTTTTATCAGTATGCTTTTAGTAGCGATTTGTGTCTTTTTCCCGCTGGTTCCATTTCCCGTTTTAGCGGGAATGATCGGTGCCATATTTGGGACAGCCCAAGGTATGTTTATCTCTTTAATAGGAGCCATGGCTGGAACAATGGTTTTCTTTTTTATCACCAGATATGGATTTAGGGATTATGCACAGGAAAAACTCTTGAAATATCCTAAGTTTCAGGAATATGAGGAATTTCTCAATCGCAATTCCTTTCTTGCCATTTTAGCCTGCCGATTAGTTCCGATTATTCCAGCACCGGTTGTAAATATTATTTGTGGTCTTAGTAAAGTGAATTGGCTCATATTTTTTACCGCTTCAACCATCGGTAAAATCCCGAATATTTTATTATTATCGTTTGTTGGTGCAACACTAAGCAGCAATAAGCTCCTATCCTTTGGTTTGTATGGCTTTTATATTTTGGTTATCTTTCTGATTAACTTTGTTATCGTCTACCGCAAGAAAGCTAAGACACTTAAATAACGCTTTTGATTGATATCTCGTCATTTTTTCCTTCTAAGGTGACGATTTTTTTGAAGTAACTTTTTAAAATAAGCCATCTGGCCGGGTAAGAGTAAATAAAATCCTCCATCACTTCTGGGGAATAGAAAACCAAACAATCCAATTGGGCTTTGTACTTTTTCAAATCATAAAGCAGTGCATGAGGAATCGAATAATGTTGATAGATTTGGTTAGGATTTAATTTTACAATTTGAATGTTTTTGCTTTGAATATGATTTAAAATGCTTTGTTCTTGGAGGGTAAAGCTTTCTTCCTTCGATAAATTATTTATTTTTATTTGTTCATTTATAAAATAAATGCCTTTCATTTATGAACACCCTTTTTTTTCTTGATTGGTATTGTTATTGACAGGGAACGGGGTTCGTATACCCATAAATGAAATGGTTTTTCTGAAAGGTGATAAACATGTCAATGATTTTAAATAATGCTGGTTTTTTAAATGTGGCTTAAAAAAATGACCCGGCAAATGCCTGCCGGGTTTGACAATACAAATCTATATTAAAAGGGGAGCGGTGTAGGTTCGTCCTGAACCTGTTTTTATCTTAACGAAAATTTATGAACAAACTATGAAGGAAACTTTAATAGTTTTGGAAATGTAAATTTCAAATTAAAGGCGGTGAATATGATGAAGGATTACCATTGCTGTGCCACATGCCAGCATTTTAAGGCAGAGAAAAAAGAAAAAAACATGCACTATTTCTGCAGCCGGCTACGCTACGAAACCAAAACTCACTACAAATTTAACTGCTGGACCCCAAAAGAGCATATAAAAAAACTAATGAGGTGACATAATGCGGTGACAGGCACCGTTCGTGGACAAAATGGTTTTTTTGTCCGTGTGGGGCGGACATTAAGCAGGGGTAATAATTGATCGTCCCCTTAGGGTTGAAAAATAGGCAGCACGGGAATTAACAAGAGTTCTCAGTGCCCGTAAAGACAAAAAAATCGGCAACAGGGGAACCGACAAGGGTTCTCGATGCCCGTAAAGACAAAAAAATCGGCAGCACGGGAACTGACAAGGGGTTTCAGTGCCCGTAAAGACAAAAAAATCGGCAACAGGGGAACCGACAAGGGTTCTCAATGCCCGTAAAGACAAAAAAATCGGCAACAGGGGAACCGACAAGAGTGCTCGATGCCCATAAAGACAAAAAAATCGGCAACAGGGGAACCGACAAGAGTGCTCGATGCCCGTAAAGACAAAAAAATCGGCAACACGGGAACTGACAAGGGGTTTCAGTTCCACTGCACGGGAGCTGACAAAAACACCAGAAACGGTCAAGTCCACAATCACCCTACCCATGCCCTACATTAACACTCTTCATCTTAACCCCGGTAAACCACAAACTCATTATGAAACCTACTACACCAATTCCAATCAACACGCCCCCAAGTATCTCCATGTTCTCCGACGAAACCTCGGACCCAAAAATCAATCCCAGAACTATCGATGATAAAATCGAGCCCAAATAGCGGCAGGTTTGAAACAAACCAGAAGTGGTCCCAAGCATTTCTTTCGGACTTTCTTTCAACATCGCCACCTGCAAAACAACATTTCCAATCCCATAACTCAAACCCATTATCGCCAAAATCAAACCAATTTGCCACCAATTGGCGGCCTTGATAAAGAAAAGAGACAAAATAATAGCACCTAAAACCGATAGCAGCGCACCAAAAATAATCGGCTGCTTAACCCCCGACTTATCAATCCATTTACCGGTGATGGGTGAAATAATAATACTCATCCCAGACATAAACAGCATAAACAATCCGCTTTTTTCCACACCAAAATGCATGGCATCCTGGAAATAAAGGGGGAGACCGAAAAATAAACAATAAAAAAAGATATTTAACACGATAAACTGCAGATAAACCCATGAAAGCTGTCGGTGTGTTTTAAAAATCCGTACATCAATAAAAGGCACTTTCACATGTAACTCCCGCCAAACAAATAATAAGAAAAATATTATTCCTGCGACTCCGGATATATAATGAATTTTTGATTCAAACGATAACAAAAACCATAACAGGAACACCATTCCGCCCGCAAAAAAAGCGATCCCTAATAAATCTAGATGAGAAAGAAATTCTTTCATACTTTCTCTCTCCCGTGGAGGGTCTTTTGGGAACATATACCATCCTAGTAGCAAACTAATAAGGAGGAAGGGGACATTTACCCAAAAAATTGCCGGCCAGTCTCCCCATACAATCAAAAATCCTCCAAGCGTTGGCCCTAGTGCTGTCATAGCGGAAGCAAAAATAGAAAGGACCGATAATGCTGAAGCTTGTCTGTCTTTAATATTGTCCCGAATCAACGATACCCCAGAAGGATAAATAGCACTGCTGCCAATCGATTGAATCAGACGCATGAACAATAACATTAGAAAGGTTGTGGAAAACGGTGCTGTAAAAGCTGATATGGCAACAAGAAACAATCCCGTGATAAAGGTCTTCTTTCGGCCAATTAAATCACCAATTTTTCCAGTAACAGGCTGAGCAACAGCACTAGCAAGGTAAAAGGATGAAATTAACCACGAAACTGTTGTAAATGAAAGGTGGAAATCCTTTTGGATGCTCGTTAAGGCAAGTGAAATCATTGATGAATTTAACGGGTTCAGCATGGTACCTGAAGCGACCGCCGTTAAAAATAATGCGCGATTTTTCTTCATGTGTTCATTCCCTTTGCAAACGAATTTCTAGGTGCTTCGAAAAACAAAATCCTAGTGATAAAATCTTTTTCTAAAAAAATAATGATAGATGATAACTAATAGGCTTTCAACTAATAAGTAAACACAAATGGAATAAGGTAACCCGTAGCCATTTTGATAATGAAAAATTCCGATTTTTACACAAAGCCATTCAAGCGCTATGGCACCAACGGTCCACATCAAAATATATACCATACACAGTAATCCGCTAACTTTAAATTTTTCAAAGAAATAAATAAAGAGGTATCCAAAAGGACAATACATCATATAGGACAAAGTATCAAAAATTTCATAATCTGACATATCGCCGACATCATAAAAATCAAGTGGTGGAACAGCAAGGGAATGGTCAAATACCATTCCAAAAAATGGTCCGATTAGAAGACAGAATAGCATTGCAGACATCGGCATTATTTTTGGCATGAAATAAACCAAACTAAAGCCTCCGAGTATCATGAACAGAATAAAATATTCGTTAATATTAAAGTGACGATCATAAATTTGATAGATGATCATTCAAATTTTTCTCCTTAGAAAATATTTTCCTAAACAGGTACGCGAATAGGAGGCAGATAATTATTAAACTAAAATCAAATAAAGCTTCTCGGAAATGGGACCAATGACGATAATGAAAATATCCTAGCAGCAAAAATAAATGTTCGGCAGCTTGGATTGTTAAAAAGATTGCAGCAGTAATGCCAACTTTAGCCCATTTCATTTTAAATGAGAAAAATAAATTTACGTAGATGAGGAGAAAGAATGGAAGAGATAGATCACGAAATAGAAGAATGGTGGTAAAAGCCGTTGGGTTTGTATTTGGTATTATATAGTTTAACTTAAAAGTAAAAATGGTAAAGAAATTAATATGAACAATTTGAAAAGACAAAAAGGTGAGGATATTAATAGTATTTGAAAGACTTTTTTTCATTAACAAGAAAAAACTTAATGCAAACCAAGCTATCAATAAAAAATATACTAACCCCATCTAATTCACCTACCCATAAAGTTTCTAACCCTAGCATTTCCTAACGAACCAGTGTCTAGACAAGATTATCACTGGATACCTTGAAATCATTGCGGGAAGGATAATGGTTAAATGGTAATTAACAAAAGGAGTAGTAGAGAAGATATGGGGAGCCCGTCATTTGAACATAAACAAAATAAAACCCTTCTAATTTGGAAAATGGCCGTAGCAAGCACAATTTCTTGGCAAATTGCACAAATTGCTGGGTCGCATCATCCCTATTTTGCCCCGATTTCGGTGATTCTTTGTATGCAGTCAACCATTAATCGTTCGATTCGATTCTCCTATCACCGAATGGCAGGAACCATCATCGGGATTTCTGTTACCGTTTTGGCAGCACCCTATATCAATGTAACAAGTTGGACGATCGGGATTCTAATCCTTATCGGATGCTTCATTGCCAAATGGTTGAAAAGTGACGAAACAGCAATCCATCAGGTCGCTTTAACGATATTGCTAGTTTTTGTCGTCGGGCAGAGAGCGGGGGACTATCCAATCGATCGCTTTCGAGATACATTAATTGGGGCTATTATAGCTGTGATCATCCATATGTTTGTTTATCCTCCAAATTTTACGAAGCAATCCAAAAAAAATCTTATACAGCTTACAGAACAGTTAACAGCCACCTTTACCAAGGTTTCCGATTGGATTTATCATGGGCTTGATCGAAATGCGGGCGGTCAACTCCAAATAGAAATAAAACAACTTCTCGAAGAACTTCATCAATCAAAGCAAATGATTCAGAATGCCCAAGAAAGTCTTAAATACAACCCATATGCAAGTAAAAGTATCAAAGAGCTGGCTCTCGACCAGCAACGGATTTACTCCTTAACAAAGGGATATTCATATTTAGCTCAGAGTGTGGAAATCTTGATGGCATGGGCTAGATCCGGAAGTATGACAGCTGAAAATCAAAAAGTCTGGGGTGACCAAGTGAAAGCCTTGACACCTTTATTTCAGGAAACTTCGGCAGACCGTAGTCCGCCGAGTGAGTACCTGCATGTTTCAATTGCAAAGGAACTGGAAAACCAGCAATATTTCATCGTGTTATTCAATCAAACTGTTGCCTTATTAAAAGAAAACTAATTTGGCGGGAGAATCCAATATGGTCGCATCATTTCATAGTCTTCATGCTCAAGCATATGGCAGTGCCATACATATCGGCCTGTAAAAGGGAAAAATGGGATAATAATTCTTGTTATATGACCGGGTGGGCATTTCACGGTATCCTTCCAGCACCTTTCTCCCGGATCAGGGGCAACCGGCAAACCAGTGTATCTGATTCTCCTCGTGTTTTTATAATGTTTCACATCAAAAGGCTGCCGGTCTAAAATTTGAAATTGAACAAGGTGGACGTGAATAGGATGATCATCCCCATCTGTATTCACAAAGCACCAAATCTCATTTGTCCCGACCAGAGGATTTTCGGAAATCGGATCATCCCATTTTTTTTGATCTAATAAAAATAGCGACCTGCCAAACCGATCTTTTTCCTCACTCAATTGTAAAAACCTTTGCTTATGGGCTGTAGACTCCGGCAATCGATGAATCGTTCCCATAAAAGGTGGAATCACACTTGTATCCATGCTTGAAAGTGGTTTTGTTACCTGAAACTGCATCACCGTCCCAGTGGTCTCGGGGTCCACGGGATCTCCAATAGGGAAGTGTGTTCGAGCATCATTTTTCATGTGGATGGACTTTCCATTTAAATTGGAAAAATCAACGATTACGTCAGCCCGCTCAGCCGGGGCAAGCAGGAGTGACTGAACTCCATTGGGCCGCTCTAAAAATCCGCTGTCAGTGCCAATCTGAAAGAACGGCTGTCCCGAGTCGAGAAACAAATGAAAAAACCTCGCATTTGCTCCATTTAACAAGCGAAATCGATATTTTCTTGGCTCCACTTCAAGAAAAGGCCAGACCTTCCCATTAACCACAATGGTATCCCCAAAAAAGGAAGAAATAATAGAAGGGGTAAAATCAGTCGGATGTTTTGATGATTGTTTAGGATAAAATAAGGAACCATCTTCATTAAAGGAACGGTCCTGAAGCAGTAAGGGAATTTCAAACTTTCCGCCTGGAAGATTTAGTGATCGTTCATTCGGGTCGCGGATGAGATAAAATCCTGCTAACCCGGCATAAATATTTAATCGGGTAATCCCAATTGCATGGTCGTGATACCAAAGTGCCCTTGCACTTTGCGAGTTCCTATATTCATATATTTCTTTTGAGAAAAAGGGACCCATTTTTTCAAATCCCTTTGTAAACCATGCATCTGGATAGCCATCACTCTCCGGTTCTGTCCTGCCCCCATGTAGATGAACAACAGTACGAACGTCCGGTTTATCCTTATCTGCGCCGTGAACCGTATGGTCTATTTGAAAGAGATGCTTATCAGGAAGAGTGTTCATCCATTTCACAAATACCCTCTCACCCGTTTCCACTTCAAAGGTGGGACCAGGGTACAATCCTTCATATCCCCATATGGATGTAATAGGCATTTGGCTATGCAGGCTTTGTTTTACCTCCTCCATTTTTACCTCATAATACGTGTAATCTGCTGATTTCCACTTAGGCTTTAGTACGGGTGGAATTGGCAAAGCGTCTGTAAATTTTGTTAATTTCACAACAACCGCTCCTAACGAAGGATGTTTTTAAAAGATTATGCCCTCACAAAGTAAAAAATTAACCTTCTAGGATGGCAGGAAGCTTGAATATAAATAGGGTAGGAATTTTTGTGCTGTTAGGAGGGAAACGGTGTTGGAGATTATTGGGAAAAGTGTCATACGTAAGGAAGCACAGGAAAAAGTGACAGGAAGGGCTCGCTACACGCATGACCACCAATCAGTCAAAATGCTTTCCTGTAAAATGGTCATCAGTCCATATGGGCATGCACGAATCGTGTCCATTGATACAACAGAAGCAGAAAAAATGCCAGGGGTTAGGGCCATTGTAAAAGGAAGTGCAAATCTTCCTCTAATCGGAGAAAGCGTACGTGACCGCCCGCCAATCGCTAATGAAAGGGTGCGCTACCATGGAGAGCCTGTGGTCCTTGTAGTTGCGGATACCGCACCCCAGGCAAAAAAAGCAGCAGATCGGGTAAAGGTTCAATATGAATTACTTCCGGTAGTCAATTCGCCGACACAGGCTTTTCAAAAAAATGCTCCCCTTCTACACCCACTGCTAGGTGAATATAAAAAGGATGAGGTATCCTTCCCGGTTCCGGGCACCAATATTGCTACTCATTATAAAATCCGCAAGGGCAGCATGGAGAAGGGCTGGGAAGAAAGTGAAACAACAGTCGAGGCTAGTTTTTCCTTTTCACCATCGGATCATGTAGCAATGGAAACAAGATGTGCGATTTGCGAGATTCTGCCCGATGGCATCATTAACATTACCACTTCATCGCAGGCCCCTTTCATGGTCAAAAGACTTATTTCTGACTACTTTGGTGAGGATATGGGGAAAATTGTTGTTCATACTCCTTTTGTTGGTGGAGCTTATGGCGGCAAGGCACCAGTCCAGCTTGAAGTGTTTGCATATTTAGCCTCAAAGGCAGTGGGAGGAAGACCGGTCAAGGTATTGAATGACAGAGAAGAGGATATCCTCACGTCTCCCTGTCATATTGGATTAGATGCAAAGGTTAAAATTGGTGCTGACCGAAGCGGGAATATAAAAGTAATGGAAATAGGCTATTGGTGGGATGGCGGGGCCTATTCCGATAAAGCCATCGATGTTTCAAGATCAGGGGCCGTGGATTGTACGGGACCATACCATGTCGAAAATGTTTGGTGTGACTCCTACTGTATGTATACGAATCATCCATATGCTTCACCATTTAGAGGTTTCAGCCATTCTGAGATTTCGTTTGCGATTGAAAGAACAATGGATTTACTTTCCCAAAAATTAAGGATGGACCCGCTAGAGCTTCGCTATAAGAATGCAATCAAGCCGGGAAACACAACTCCTTCTAGGGTTCTATTAAATAAAAGTAATGTAGGAAACTTACAGAAATGTATTGAGAGATTAAGAGGAATTTTCAACTGGGAGGAGGGAGCTATTAAAGAGATTGATGACCGCTATGTACGTGTAAAGGGAGTAAGTTGCAGTTGGAAGACATCTACTGTCGATTCGGATGCTCCTTCTGGTGCAATCATAACCTTTAATAAAGATGGAAGCGTTAATTTAATGTCCGGTGTCGTTGAAATTGGAACAGGGACAAAGACGATTCTGGCGCAAATTCTTGCAGAGCGATTGAATATGGACGTAAACAAAGTTCACGTACGAATGGAAGTCGATACCCAAACAACACCCGAGCATTGGAAAACCGTTGCAAGCAGGGGAACGTTTATGGGAGGGAGGGCTGTCTTAGAAGCAGCAGATGATGTCATTCGCCAGTTAAAGGAAGTGGCAGCCTGTGTTTTAAGAGCACCAATTGAGGACCTTGAAGTGGCAAACAGCCGGGTTTTTCTCCGGGATGATCCTTCCATTGGACTTGAATTTAAAGACGTTGGCTATGGTTATAAATATCCGAATGGAAATGCGATTGGCGGACAAATCATCGGTAAGGGGAATTATATTTTACGGCATCTCACAACGATTGATCCGGAAACTGGCGAAGGAAAGCCAGGGCCGGAATGGACCGTGGCAGCCTATGGAGTGGAAGTAGAGTTTGACCGAAGGAACTTTACTTACCGTCTTGTAAAAGCTGCAACTGTAGTTGATATCGGAAAGGTCATGAATGAAAAAGCGGCAGAAGGCCAGGTGATGGGGGCGATGAGCATGGGTCTCGCTTTTGCCGGCAGGGAGACATTTTATTTTGATGAACTTGGCAGGGTATTGAATCCACAGCTTAGAACGTACCGACCGTTGCACTATGGAGAAAACCCCGAATTCTTAGTCGGTTTTGTTGAAACCCCGCAGCTTGATGGACCATATGGGGCTCGCGGTGTTGGGGAGCATGGTTTAATGGGAATGCCTGGTGCACTTGGGAATGCCCTCTCCATCGCAGCCGGAGTATCTCTTCATCATTTACCTCTGATTCCGGAGCTAATCTGGAAGACAAAGGGGGGACATAGTGATGATTCCATTTGACTTTGATTACTATAGACCAACATCGGTAAGGGAAGCAGTGGATTTATACCAATATTTGGACCAGCAGGGAAAACAACCGATGTTTATCTCCGGCGGGACTGAATTAATAACCCTTGGAAGAATTGATCTTGTTTATACGGAAGCCGTTATTGATCTAAAGGGATTGGCAGAATCTCATGTTATGGAGATGGATGGGGATTATCTTGTTCTGGGAAGTTCCCTAACCCTTACGCAAATTGAGGAAGCAGATCCATTTCCCTTATTAACGAAAACAGCCAGCGAAGTGGCAGACCATACGGCGCGGGGGAAAATTACGCTTGGCGGCAATATTTGCGCACAAATTTTTTACCGAGAGACAGTACTGCCATTTTTATTAGCGGATAGTCAAGCGGTCAGCGTTGGTCCTGAAGGAGTAAAAGTAGCTTACCTGAATGATATTTTTCAAAAACAGCTGCAATTAAACAGGGGTGAATTTCTAATTCAATTAGCGACAGAGAAAAGGTATATTGAAGCCCCATTTATCAGCATCAAGCGGAGACAGCAATGGGATACCGGGTATCCTTTAATTACAATTAATGCATTAAAAATTGATGGCCAAATCCGTGTGGCAGTGAGTGGTCTCTGTCCATTTCCATTTCGCTCGGAAAAAATAGAAAGCTCGTTAAATAACCGTTCATTGCCCGTTTCTGAGCGTATTACTCGTGCTTTATCGGGCTTACCCGAACCCATTTTAAGTGATATCGAAGGGTCAAGTGAATACCGTTTATTTGTTTTACGACATTTATTTGAAGATGTAATATTCAAACTTGATGGGGCGACGGTTTGACGGGAGAACTAGAAGAGAGGAGTGGCTTGATTGGGATCCCATTCGATTGTTATTCATATTAATGGGGAAGATCACCCTGTAATAGTACGGTCTGCTGACACCTTATTATTTGTTATCAGAAGCAGACTTGGGCTGACAGGAGCTAAACCGGGCTGTTTAAATGGGGATTGTGGTGCATGCACCGTAAATGTTGATGGCTGGCCGATGAAATCATGCTTAATGTTGGCTGTGGAGGCTGTTGGAAAAAAGATTACCAGTATTGAAGGATTAAAGAATGCACCGATCCAGAAGGCCTTTGTTGATAATTTTGCGTTTCAGTGCGGCTATTGTACACCTGGGTTCATCATGAATTGTCATTCCTTAATTAAGCAGCACCCGGATGCAGATGATCAAACAATTAAAGAGTGGTTGAGGTCCAATATTTGCCGCTGTACAGGATACGCGGAGATTGAAAAAGCGATTAAATCAGTATTAAAGGAAAAATGAAAAAAATGAAGGACACAGTCTCTGTTAGCAGCAGGTAGGTGTCCTTCATGATCTACTCAATAACCCCAGATTCCATAATCTTTACATCTGCATGAACATTTACTTTGAGATTTGGATAGTCGGTTTTCCATTTAGAAAAATTAAAATTTCTTGTTTTGCTTTTTATAAAATGGCCAAAACCTACAGGGTCAATATTTTTTTCTTTAAATTCTTTTATTAAATTCTTACATTCTGATTCAATTTTTTCTTCTACCTTTTTTTCTACTTCCTTAGTTTCCTTAGGGGTAACTTTTGTTCCCGAGTATTCTTTCAACACTGCATTTAGCTTAATCCGTACATTGACGGTTAAAGGATCCCTGGAGGTAATCTTCATTTTGAATTTTGATCGGATACTCTCGATGGCTGCCATTTCCTTGCCTAATGTTACTTTTAAAGTTCCTTTACTGTAATCGTCAACAAGCAGCTTAAAGAAGAACATTTTTTCGTCAGGAATCGAGTAAACAACATGACCATATCGAAAAAAACTGATACCGGTTATTTGTATTTGGTCCTTTCCGATTTTTTTTAGCCTTGGAAGATAAGGCGTTTTACCTAATTGATTAAAATCAAATAAAAAACGCTGCAGGTTTGTTTTAGGAACATCCATTGTTTCCATATTATGCTTGATGAGATTGGTTAAATAAACTGCATTTCCTCTTTCTCCATAATTACCTTCAATGAAATCCTTTGCTTCCCCTTCGGTTACAGCCAAGTAAAGGCCGGCGCCAATGCTCGGATCCCGCTGAAATGAGTCCATCAAATCTAAAATTCCCTTTTTTTCCGCAAGCTCTTCCCCAAAAAGAACCACCTTAATGCTCCCCGTCACGAGTGGATCTGAGGATTGGCGCTGGATATCTCTTAAGAGGTCTCTGCTTAAGGCAGAGGAGGCCGTGAAGGATTTGTTTTTCACAGCTTGATCTGGTAAATAGATCGGAACTAAGGCCGTTCCGAGAATTTTACCATCCACATAATCATAGGCACTTCCCGTTTCAAGATTGACATCATCCAAGATTCTCTTTTGTACACAACCACCAAGCACAAGGGATACGATTAGAACGGGTATGATGATGTTCTTCATTTTTTCTTCACCCTTTTCATAATCAATATCAGAAAAAAAAGTAATGGAACATATCCATAATTAATGTAAAAGAATATTTTTCCAGAATAGTCGGTAATGGTGTTAATTTGCTGCCTTGTCTTAATAAAAACGTTCACTATTAATACAATTAATGATAAGAGGATGACACCATTTTTTTGCTTCAGGTTTGTTATTCTTTTTAAAATGCGTGCGGCACACCAAAGCGCAATACAAAAATTGGGAAGAATGATGATAATCCAATTGGCAATGCCGATATATTCAAATCTCTCAACAAAAGGCATTTCGACTATTTTCCACATGGTCAATGTCGGCCAGATATACTTTTGCAACTGTCCCTCTGAAAAAAAGGAAAAGGTCGCAATAGAAATAAGTGTATAGATAATAGTGGTAGTAAGGGCGCCCAGATGGGCCCATTTCTTAGATTTTTCTGGTTCTTTAATAAAGGGATAAAAAAACAATAGTATTGCAAACCCAGAATAAGTAAAGGACATTTGATAGGAGGCAAAAGCCAAATCCTTTATCGAATGATCAAAGATTGGAAGTAAATTCCTGATATCCGCATATGGAAGGGTAAACAGGAAGGTGAATAGTAAATATGCTGGAAGCACTACTCCAAAAAATGCTACACCTGCGACAGTTCTAAAACCTCCGTATAATATATAGATTCCTAATCCACAAAAAGCCAAGGAAAACCAAAAGGTACTTAAATCTTCAAACATCCAGGCTTGAATGACTTCAATAAAAGGTCTTAACGTGATAATAGCCGCAAGCAAGTATACCAAAACAAATGGTAAGGACAGGAGGTTACCCATTATTTTCCCAAATATAAAGGTATGGACTGACATTATATCTCCATTTACTGTTTCTGAGATTCTGTACATCATCCAAATAATGATATTTACACTTAAACCGGCAATCACAACGGAAATCCATGCATCATATCCCGCTGTTAATGCGATAATGCGTTGGAAGCCGAGGACCCCGACACCAAACTGCATCGTATGAATGAGAAAAAATACTAAGAAAGGAGATACTTTTACTTTTTCAGGCAGTACTTGTTCCATATTCCTTCCTCCGGTTCCTATTCGTCAATATCACTTTTTTTACTTTTTTTACTCGGAGTAAAACGAATAGGGTTTTGTGTTCTTAAAGTTAACGGCCGGTGTGATTGTTTGCTGAATGGAAGCCTAATAAGTGAATCTTTAAGGTCTTTCATTCTAGGTGGATAGAGTGGTTCTAAAAAAGGCCGATTAAGGGATGTAAGTCGTATTAAGTGGGTTAATAATATACAAAAACAGAATACGATTCCAATCAGTCCCCACAATTCAGCAAAAAACAAAAATGGAAAGCGAAGTAAACGAATGGCATTACCCATTTTATAAACGGGTGTTGTAAAAGACGCGAGTGCTGCAAGTGCTACGATAATCAGGAGGACATTACTTGTCAATCCTGCTTGAACAGACGCAGTTCCAATAACGATACCGCCTACGATACCAATGGTCTGCCCAACCTTGGTCGGAAGTCTTGCCCCTGCCTCTCTGAGCAATTCGATGGTGAGCTCTAAAAATAGAGCCTCAAGGATAGGGGGAAGTGGAATGGCACGCCGGGACGTAACCAATGTATTCATCAAATCCGTAGGTATTAGTTCGTAATGGTAAGACAATGTAGCTACATACACTGGGGTTATTAAAATAGAAAATGCAACGGAAAACAACCGAATCAGCCGAAAAAAAGATGATAAAATCCAGTTTAAGAAATAATCCTCGAATGAGCTAAAAAATTCAACCAATGTTGTTGGCGTAATTAAAACATGTGGAGATCCATCAACAAATATGGCAACTTTACCTTCTGCCAGGATTGCTGTAACCCTGTCCGGACGCTCCGTATCTAGAAGCTGCGGGAAAGGGGAATTTTTATTATCCGATATTAATTGAACAATATAGGAACTGTCAGTAATCGCATCAAATTCAACATTTTTTATCCGTTCTTTAACTGTTTGGACATTGACGGGATCTGTAATGCCGTCAATGTGCATTATCACCACTTTTGTTTTAGAAAGAGAACCTACTGTTAACTCGTCTAAAATAAGTTCTTTAATAGGCAGCCTTTTACGAATTAAGTTAATATTTTGCTCGATTGATTCAACAAATGCTTCCTTCGGACCGATAACACTAAACTCTACCTCTGGAGTTGTGACACTTCTGACAATTTCTTTTTGCGCAGCTAAAAACGCAAATTTCTTTTTTTCTGATTCAAGCGTCAGGAGAATATATCCATTAAATAATTTTTGTTCGATAATACTTTGATCCTCGCTGATTTCCACGTCCGAGAGGGGGATGATTTTTTTTATGTCCTCGATTGTTTCAAACGATTTTTCAAGTAAGTAAGGAAGTGCGCTTTTCTGTATAATTGACTCATCAATGAGAGTGGAAATAAATGAAAAGCTAAAATGGTTGTTGGTTTTCTGATTGACATAAGAAACTTTTTTAAAATCTTTTGATTGCTGAAGATATTGTTCCAATGCTTCTTTTTTATCATATTGTCCTTGTTTGTTTTTAAACCAAACCATTGATTCCAACTCCCAGGCATCTTTCTTTTCCGATTATGTTTCCCTTTTTTGGAATAATTATGAATCCTAATCTTATTTGCAAAAAAGGATATCTTTAAATGAAAAATAGCTTGGAGTCATGAACTCCGAGCCATTTTTGATGATTATTTTTGTTTTAAATGAAAATAAGTATCCATAACCCTACGGCCAATGCGGAAATTTGCTTTATTTTCTGATTGACCTGTATAGGCCCATGGTACGAGCACAGCCATGGCAACTTGAGGATTGTAGCTCGGTGCATAGCTCACAAGACTTAGGTTAATAACCCCAGGTGGTTCTTTACCATATCTCCAGCGGTCAGGCCCGTCATAAAAACCTTCCGCCGTTCCTGTTTTTCCTGCCGGAGAATAGGGGGCACCCTTAAAGTACGGATAGGCGGTCCCACCGGGCTCTTGAAACACTTTTTTAAACCCTAGCTGAACTCGGCTTATCCACTCTGGTTTCATGTCAAGCATATTCAAAACTTTCGGGTGGATTTGTTTAAAAACAGGACCGACCACCTCAGAGCCAGTTAATGGTTCTCGAATTTCTTTTACCATATGGGGCTGCATCCGATAGCCGCCATTGGCAAGTGTCGAAACATATTGAGCCATTTGCATTGGAGAATAGGTATCATATTGTCCGATGACAAGGTCAAGTAAAAATCCCGGCAATCTACTTGAACCTTTAAACCCTGCTTGTTCGTTTGGAAGGTCAATTCCGGTCCTCGTTCCTAGACCAAAGCTTGCAAAGGAATTACGAATAATATCAAAGCTATTTAGTTTTAGTGATAATGGAAGATCGGGAATATAATTTCCCCCGCCAATTTTGATGGCTGTCCGGAACATATAGACGTTAGAGGACAGTTTTAGGGCATTAAGATCGTTTAAGGTCCCTAAATACATCCATGATTTCTTAACAGGCGTACTCTTAATTCTGATTGGTTCGTCACTCAAATAGGTATTGGGAGAGATTGCCCCTGTTTTATAACCAGTTAATACAGTAGCTCCTTTAACAGCAGAACCAACATTATACGTTGTGGTAAAAGTTCCAAGTGCATCGTCAATCATTTCGGTTCTTCCAGTTTTCTCATCCTGAACGATGCGTTTTCCCGCCATTGTTAAAATTTCACCAGTTTTAGGGTCCATTAAAACAACATAGGCACGATCTAAGAAATGAGTACCAGGCAGTCTCTTTAATGACCAGAGCTCTTCCTCAATAATGTGTTCGACCTTTTTCTGCAATTCCATATCAATGCTTAGAACAACGTCTTTCCCACGCTGGCCATCAAATACAACCTCAGTATCTACCACATTTCCTTGTGTATCGGTGACGTTTTTAACCCGTGATTTATATCCATGCAGGATATCTTCATATTGGGCTTCTAAATAACTTTTTCCGACACGGTCATTTCGATTATAACCTTTTGATAAAAAATAATGCAGTTGATCCGCAGGCAGCCCTTCATCTGATTTCGTAACTTTACCTAAAACAGATTTTAAGGTCTTATCAAAATTATAGGATCTTTCCCAATCCGTTGCCGTATCCACGCCAGGAAGGGACTGAAGATTTTCGCTGACAACCGCAAATTCCTTCTCCGTTACATCTTCATTTTTAACGATTTGCGGGGTGAATTTATAACCATTTCGGAATTCACGAAAAATCGCAGCCACCTTTAGGTCTTCTGGTGTAAGTTGTTTTAAATCCTGCTTGGTAATCCGCATTATTTTTAATTCATATAAGTTTTTATCTTTTAATTTTTTTGCTTTGTATAGTTCATTTTCACTTTTAGTGATTTTGTCGTCCGCTAACTTGGGGTATTTTAAAATCCAATAATCTTTTTTATCCCAATCTGTCAGTTTATCAGTTTTTTTGTCGATAAGTTTTGCTAAAGTCTTTGCAGTATTCAGCATTTCCTCTTGGTCGGATCCCATGTTTGTATAGGTAATGGCTTTTTTCGGGATATTATCGACAATCACTTTATAATTACGATCGAGCATTTTTCCCCTTGGAACAGGATTTTTTATCGTAATATCCTCGTTCCTTTCAAGGTCACGCTTGAAATTCTCGCCGTAAACAATTTGTACAAAACCAAGACGTAGTATAAGTGCAGAAAATAATAGAAAAACGCAAAAAAACAATAGATTAATTCGAAAAGGAAAGTGGGACTTTTGCTTTTTCTCCATTTTTGTTACACATCCTTTATGCCAACCGTGCTAAGTCTATTTTATTATGCCCTATCCATAAGTTGGTATTATTACTATTTATTTTACAGATGGAGCCGCATAGGTGTAAAGGATTACCTTCTCAACAATTTTTTGTAAATAGCGCTTTAAAAAAATGATGGATAAAAGGAAATTGATTAATGAAAGCTAGAAAAAGAGAGAAAATTAAAGGGGGTACTCTTTATGGAAAGTCATGCTCAGAAGCAATCGCAAAGCTTTCAGCAGCAGCAAATGATACAGCAGCAACAGCAGCTGCAGGAAAATCAGTCCATGATGGAGCAGCAATTTCAAACCCAGAAACAACAGGCGCTTCAATCGATGCAGCAAGCAACATCAACTATACAACAAAGTGCTTCCATGAATAATCTCCAGTCAATGCAGCAAGCTCAGCAACAGCTGCAGCAGGCGACCCAGCAGTTAAACCAAATGCAAGGGATTGCCATTACACAATCGACCCCTGCAACCCAGCAACAATTAGAACAGGTCCAGCAGCAAATTGAGCAGGCTTCACAAACCCTTGGCCTAATTGACAGCCTGAATCAAGGAAATAACAGCTTTAAAAAAGGCTAAAAATAGTGCCCAGCTTCGATTTATGAAGCTGGGTTATTTTTTGCCTCCGCTAGTACAGCCCTAATCGCCTCTTTTATTTCATGATACCCAGTACACCTGCACAAATTGGATTCCATCCACTCTTCAATAACAGAATCATCAGCATCGGGATGTTTTTCCGCTAGGGCATGACAATTCAGAATGAATCCCGGTGTGCAATAACCACATTGGATGGCCCACTTTTCGATAAAGGTCTTTTGGATAGGGGAATCTAATAGACTTTCAATGGTGCTAATTGACTTGTTAATCGTTTCAATTGTCAGTGACAGGCAAGAATGATGTGGTTCTCCATTCACTAATACCGTGCACGCTCCACAGTCACCATTTTCACAAGCCCTTTTAGCACCCGTCAGTCCCAATTGCTCCCGTAAGGTATGTAATAGTGTATCTGCACTTCGAATCATTACTTCCTTGGTCTCTCCATTTACATGAAGCTTGGCAACCGTTTTTTCTGAACCATTTGAGATCATGTAATGGCCTCCTTTAAAGCTTCAATCGTTTCCGATAACGCATTTTTAAAAACAAATTCCCGGTATTCTGCGGAGGCTTGTATATCATGTACGATCGTTGAAGGCAGCCGTTCCACAGCCCGCTGTACGCGATCCTCAACGGGAAGAGAAGAATCATTTAAAATATTTTCAATTTCCATTGATCGAAACGGGTAGCTACAAATCCCACTGAAAGCGGTCCGTAATTTTTTGTCCTTTACTATGGCGGAAATAGATACAACGGGATAGCCAACCTTCGTACTCTTTGTTTTCTTTAGACTAAAATGTTGGAGGTGAAGGTAGGATTTATTTATTAAAATTTGTACAAGGAACTGACCTTGACTGATTTGTAAGTTCTGTTGGAAGACCTCTTCCAAAGGTATTAGAGTTTCGCCTTCGGAACCGGCCAATTTAACCATTGCGTTGGATAAAAGCAGGGGTAATATCCCTTCCCGATAAATGAGCCGGCTGTTTAGATTACCGCCGATGGTAATTTTATTCCGTGAGGTATGGTCTGCCACTTTTTTTACGGCTTCCCCTAATAAAGGGAACAAATTGGATTCCGTTATATGATTTAATGTTACACCGGAACCGATAACCAATTGCTCCTCTTGAACTTCTAAAACATTGCATTCCGGGATTCCTTTTAAATCTATCACGGCATCAGCTGTAAGATGATTTCTACGTGAAAACGTAATAAATTCAGTTCCTCCACTATAGTACAGGACGGATTTACCTTGTTTTTGGATATCCTCAAAGGTTTGGACAGCTTCTTGTATCGTCTCGGGTCTATAGTACTCAAAGTCAAAAGGAATCATTTCATGTTCTCCTTTCTCATTTTCCAAATGAGTTCCGGAATTAATGGCAGGTAATTTAACTCTACTTCGGCTGCAGCCGATAAACTATTCGCAAGTGCGCCGGCCATGCCAATTACACCATATTCACCAATCCCCCTGGCTCCATATGGCCCGTCAGCTGCTGGGGATTCAACAAAGTCAACTAGGTATTCTGCCGGCTGTTCGCCAAAACGCAGCATTTGATAGTCCCTTAATTGCGTATTTTGTACCACACCATTTTCATCAAAATGAAATGACTCACTGCTGGCAAAACTTAAACCCAAATACATTCCGCCTCTCATTTGCTGTGTCGCTGTTTGATGATTAATAATCGTTCCACCGTCTAAAACGGTTACTGCTTTAATAACCTTATAGGAGTAATCCTTCGGGTTCCATTCGACCTCCACAGCCTGGGCGCCAACGGACCACCAAGGCCCCGGCTTGCCGAATCCGGTTTCCTTATCCATTGGTGTCAGATGTCTTTGGATATACTTTCCGTGACCGACCACTTGACCTTCAACGGCATGGCCATTTGGATACTTATATCCGAGAGCGATATCCTCAAATTTAACACCGTATTCAGGGCTTGGTTTTAGGTAGACACGGCCGCCGCCCAGCTCTAGATCTTCTTCCGAACACTGCAGAGCGATAGCAGCTGTTCTTTTTAATTGGGAGATGGCATCATCTGCTGCTGCCATTACCGCTCTTCCTGCTAAAAAGGTCGTACTGCTGGCCACCGTCCGCCACTGATGGGGATCGTACTGGGTATTGACCTCCATCGTGACATGAATTTTGTTCATATCTATTTTTAATCGTTCAGCTAAAATCTGAGCAAGAATTGTTTTGGTACCCTGGCCCAATTCAATGGCAGCACAGTTCAAATTTACACTGCCATCTGCTTCAAATGTGATAATGGCACCTGCCTGCGCATTGGTAGCCGTTGTGGAGGTTTTCCAAAAAACACTGATTCCTTTTGATTTAATCTTTTCAGTATCAGTTTCGATTCGCTGACCCTCATCCCATTTCACAAGTTCCTTGGCCCGTTCAATACATTTCTCGACATCGCCAATATTACTCGCATTAAGTACTGTTTGCGTCGGGGAAGTATTCCCTGGTTTAATGGCATTAATTTTTCTCAGTTCAATCGGGCACATGGTTAATTTTTTTGCAAGCTGATCCATTGTACGCTCGACAGCAAAGGTTAATTCAGGATGTGCATACCCCCTGAAAGAGGTCGCATACGGGTGGTTCGTATACATACAATAAGAGTCACACCAAACGTTTGGTACATCATATGGACCAGTACAATCCAGCGCCATTGCTCTCGTAATCCCGGCAGCCTGATCCGTGTATGCACCGGAGTCAATCAGGAAGGTATACTGCCCCGCAATAATTTTCCCGTCCTTATCCGTTCCTAGTGAAATGGTCGCATCAAGACCAATATGGCAGGGAGCGGTGATCAAATCCTCTTCTCGTTCATATTCGAGTTTAACCATTTTCCCGCCAATTGACTTTGAGGCTAAATAAGCAAGCGGCTCGAGCTGAACGGTTCCCTTGCCGCCGAACGCTCCACCCACTAACGGGACATGGACAACAATATCTCCAACCGGAATATTGAAAAATTGATTTAACACTTTTTTAATCGTGTAGGGTGATTGTGTATTGGAATGTACTACAACTTTTCCCGCCGGGTTGATTTCAACTCTGGTACCGCGCGTTTCCATTGCTGCATGGTCGGAAAGATTAAAAGAATAGGTTTCTTTTATTTTTGTTGCGCACTTCTCCCAGGCCGCTATGAAATCACCTTTACGGATTTTGATATGACTGCCGATATTGGTCCCCTGAACTGGATAAACATTACTAATAATTTTTACATATTGCCCTGAGTTTTCATGAATTAATGGAGCATCGTTTTTAAATGCATCTTGAACAGAATTCACAACTGGCAATGGTTCATATTCTACCTTAACCAATTGTGCTGCTTTTTTAGCTTGATGTTCATGATCGGCGACAACAATCGCTATCGGTTCTCCATAGTATCGTACTTTATCGAAAGCAAGCGGTGGCCGATCCGCTAAAATGGGACCGATGTGAAAGGGGAACATATTTCCCGTTACAATCGACCTAACACCGGGGCACTTCCATGCTTCTGTTACATCAACGTACTTAATCTTGGCATGTGCCTGTGTACTTGTAACCAATTTAGCGTGGGCCAGGTTGGGCATGGAAAAATCTCCAATAAACCTTACCGTCCCAGTGGCTTTTTCGATGACATCCACTCGTTGTTCGGGCTTTCCAATTGTTTTTCTAACTTCCAACATTTTTTTGCTGCCTCCTATAAAACATGATGGCCTATGTAAGATCTAAGATAATTTATATTTTTCTCTTTTAAATGTAAAAATTATACAGGGGAACTGGGAATTAAATGCATTAGGAAACCAAGATTAAAAAAATTGTCAATAAAAAGATTTTTTAAATTTTTCCCATATTGGATGGATTATTTTATAATTAGAAGGGAATGGGCTGGTTTTGAATTAGCTTGTTTAATACCATTAGGGGGGGGCATACATAGTGGAGAATAAAGTGGTTGATCCAACTGTTCAAAAGGCATTAGAAAAATTTAGAGTATTAGATGAAAAAATTTCACATTTTTCTAGCATCATTGGTTTATCAGACTGGGATCAAAAAGTGATGGCACCCAAAAAAGGTAGGCATACCTTTGCGAAGGCTATCGGTACATTAAGGACGGAAGTATTTAAACTGTCCGTTTCAGAGGAGATGGGGAGCTTAATAGACGTGCTTAGTGTAAATGAAAGCGCTTCATCATTGGATGCTGTTACGATGGCAAAAGTAAGGGAGTATAAAGATTATTATCAGAAGGCAAAAACTATTCCGGCGGACCTCTTTCAGGAATATTCAATCTTGACTGCTCAAGCAAATGACGCATGGGAAGAGGCAAGGGGGACAAATGATTTTGACCTTTTTCTACCTTACCTTGAGAAAATTATAAATTATAAAAGAAAGTTTGCCGAAATTTATGGTTATGAAGAGCATCCATACGATGCGATGTTAGCTGAGTTTGAGCCGGGCCTAACCGTTAAAAAACTCGATCCATTGTTTGCTAAATTAAGAGAATCAACTGTGAGCTTACTAGAAAGAATTCAACAATCAGGAAGGCCAACACCAGCGGAAATTTTTGACCAATCCTATGATGTGGAAAAACAAAAAGCATTTAACCGCTTCATATTGCCGCTGATTGGGTTTGATCTGGAGGCGGGGCGTTTGGATGAAACCGTCCACCCTTTTGCCCAAACAGTCAATACCGGAGATGTCCGCTTAACAACCCGTTATTTAGAGCATAATGTTCGATCAGCTTTGTTTGGCACGATTCATGAAGCGGGTCATGGAATTTATGAGCAAAATATCAATCCGGAATTTGAAGGCTCTGTTCTTCAAAGCGGTGCCTCCTTTGGAATTCATGAGTCCCAATCAAGATTCTTGGAAAATATGGTTGGTCGCAGTAAAGAATTTTGGAATTATTTTTATCCGCAGATTCAAAATCAATTTCCGGAGGCACTTGAAAATGTTACGGTTGAGGAGTTTTACCGTGCTGTTAATACCGTACAGCCATCGTTTATTCGAGTGGAAGCAGATGAATTAACCTATAACCTTCACATTATGATTCGTTACGAAATAGAAAAAGCTTTAATGGCGGGAGAAATTGAAGCAAAAGACCTTCCAGCTATTTGGAATGAGAAAATGCAGGATTATCTGGGAGTCACACCAGGCACTGATACAGAAGGAGTCCTTCAGGATGTTCACTGGTCGTTTGGCGGAATAGGTTATTTCCCTTCTTATTCATTAGGGAATTTGTATGCCGCACAAATACTTAGAAAGATTGAACAAGATCTGCCAGATTTCTATTATCATATTGAACAGGGAAGCTTTCATCTTATTCAAAATTGGTTAAAGGAAAACATTCATCAATATGGTAAGCTCTATACCCCGAATGAATTGATTCAAAAGGTAACCGGTGAAGAATTGAATGCAGAATATTTAGTTGAATACTTAGAGAAAAAATATTCAGAGGTATATGGGTTGTAATTTTATTGACAAATATGAAACTCTAAATATATAATGATAGTAATTAAATATTTCCTTTTAAAGGGGAGTAGCTGTACAATAAAGTCGTCATTTCGAGAAATCAGATTTCTCCGGCTTTATTGGCAACAATGACGTTGTTAGCAAGACCTTTACTTAGGGTAAATGTTCAAACATTTAGCCCAGTAAAGGTCTTTTTTGTATTCTTAGGCCTTTACCAGGGTAAAAGTTAGGCTTTTACCCACGGGTAAAGGCCTATTTTTATTGCTATAGCTTACATTCTTGTAGAGACTGGGCTTTTGCACTATTCAAATGGCAAAAGGAGAAATTTAAAAACTTTAAGGAGGTCTGTTTAATGGATTTTACAGTTTTATTGGAGTATGGCTGGGTATTATTGGTTCTAGTGGCTTTGGAAGGTCTTTTAGCAGCAGATAACGCGTTGGTGCTGGCAATCATGGTGAAACATCTTCCGGAGGAAACACGAAAAAAAGCTTTATTTTATGGTTTAGCAGGTGCATTCATGTTCCGTTTTGCTTCATTATTTGTCATTTCTTATCTTGTGGATGTTTGGCAGGTGCAGGCAATCGGAGCCATCTATTTGTTATTCATGGCGGGAAATCATATTTTCCGTAAGTTAGTGAAGAGTAAAATGGAAGAGCAGCCGAAAGAACCAAAAAAGAGTGGGTTTTGGACTACAGTATTAAAAGTTGAATTAGCCGATCTTGCTTTTGCGGTTGATTCCATTCTTGCGGCGGTGGCTATGGCGGTGGTGCTGCCTGAAACAAAGCTTCCAAATATAGGCGGTCTTGATGGGGGGAAATTCTTGGTAATTTTTGCAGGAGGCTTCTTGGGATTGATCATTATGCGCTTTGCTGCAAACAAGTTTGTCCAGTTATTGGAGAAACGCCCGGGTCTAGAAATGGCGGCCTTTATGATTGTCGGTTGGGTAGGGGTAAAGCTTGTTGTCTATACACTTTCACATCCAGCACTTGCGATTTTAAATGAAGAATTTGCTCATTCAACTGAGTGGAAAATGAGCTTTTATCTCGTCTTAGTTGGGATTGCTGCAGGAGGATGGTTCCTTTCAAAGGAAACTGCAAAAAAAGAACCGAAAGCATCATAATATACTTTTAAAAAAGTAAAGGCAGTTATTTGCCTTTACTTTTTCATTTTAATGAAATGCCGTCAAAATCACTCCTATCGCGATTAATGCTACTCCAATTCCATTCACCAAACTAAGCTTCTCCCCAAATAGAATAATGGCCAGCAATGTTGCAATAACCACACTTAATTTATCTACAGGAGCCACCTGTGAAACCTTGCCTAATTTTAAGGCGAAAAAATAGAACAACCACGAAGCAGCACCAGCAATACCACTCAAAGTGATAAATAAAATAGCCTTTTTATCATGTAAAATAACAGGGATTTTATTGAGATTTCCCTCAAACAGAACAACCCCCATTAAAAAGAATGCCATCACAATCGCTCGAATGGCGGTGGCAGTATTTGCATCAATATTTTGCAATCCTATTTTTCCAAAAATTGATACAAAGGCAGCAGATACCGCAGATAATAGTGCAAAAATAAGCCACGACATAAATTCATCTCACCCTCCATTTCTTTTATCATTTCAATTTTTTAATGTATAAACCCCTCTTCTACAAACGAATTTAATAAATATTTAATACTTGATTCATACAAAATTTAAGCTGGAGGTCTATTCTAATCGTGTGGGTAAAAATGTTTTTTACTAGGATATTTAAAGAGTGAGATAAAGGTGGAGGAAGAAAATGTTAACACACTTAGATTATACAGCATTTCAATGGGTTAATCATTTAGCCATTACGGACCATTTTATGAATCCATTCATGGTATTTTTAGCTGATAAAGCAGAGTATTTATTTTTTGCAGGTATTCTATTTTATTGGTTTTTTCATAAAGAGCAAAATCGGAAAATGGTTGCATCAGCCTGTATTGCAGCCTGTCTTGCATTAGCAACAAATATGATCATTGGAGACTTTTACTATCGTTCCCGTCCATTTGTCGCCCATCATGTGATCATGCTGATCTCACACGCAAAGAATGCTTCTTTTCCAAGTGACCATGCGACCGCAGCATTTGTGATTGCCATGACAATTTGGTTATGGAAAAAGCGGGATGGCTGGATTTGGTTGATTTTAGCTGCAGGAATTGGCATTTCTCGCGTTTGGACAGGGGTTCATTATCCATTAGATGTCATTGCCGGTATGGTCATTGGAATAGTAACTGCAGTTGTGATTTATCTACTAACAGCAAGATGGGGGAAATTAAAACAGTTTATTGGTGTTCTGATCAATATTTATGAAAAACTTGAAAGCAAGATATTCAATACTACTCTTATAAAAAATGAAAAATAGTTCGAGAAAAGGAATAGAACAATATGATTTAAGAATCGGTGGAAAAATGAAGATATTCTGGACAAATTTGAGTAAAGAAAAACAGCATTTTTATTTTGCAGCCTTTTTATTAGCACTTTATTTATCACCATTATTCATTCTAGGTGAAAATTCTCATATTCGGGTTCATGATAATTTGGATTCGAATATTTCTTGGTATAAAGTGCTCAATGATAGTGGGCAACTGTTTGGCGGAATAAACTCGGTTATCCCGCAAATCATTAATGGATTACCAAGAAATGCATTTGGAACAGAATTCAGTGGGATCCAGTGGCTGCATAATTTGTTTCCATCAATGCTTGCCTTTTCAATCAGTCAGGCAATTACAAGGATTTTTGCATTTTTGGGTATGTACCTTTTATTAAAAAGACATTTTGTTAAGACGGAGGAGTCTTATTTAATCCGTGTTTATGTTTCGCTGGCATTTGCACTAACGCCATTTTGGCCTTCGGGTATGCTGAGCACGCTCGGAATGCCGCTTGCACTTTGGGCTTTTTTAAATATAAGAGAAGGAAGGTATTCTTGGAAGGAGTGGCTCACGCTCATTCTGCTTCCTATTTATTCAAGTTTTGTACTTGGCTTTTTCTTTTTTCTCACAGCGGTCGGGTTCCTATGGCTCCGGGATTTAGTGTTTAAGAAAAAAGTAAACTGGGTTTTCTTTGGCAGCATTATTGCCATGACACTAATGTATTTAATAATCGAATACCGCCTTGTTTATTCTTTAATTTTTCCGGAGGCACCGACAAATCGGAATGAATTTTTTGAATCAACCAATGGTTTCTGGAGCACGATTCGTTTAATTTTCAAAAATTATTTTCTTGGACACACTCATGTAATGACCCTACATACATTTGTGATTGTTCCGCTTTCCTTCCTTGTGATTTGGGTCATAAAGAATCGACAGAAAGGTACTATCGAAAAACGGTATCTTTACCTATTTATTTTGAATTTTGTACTATCTGTTTGGTATGCTTTTTGGTTTTACAAAGGATGGATACCGTTAAAAGAAAGAGTGTCTTTTTTAAATACCTTTAATTTTTCTAGATTTCATTTTTTAAGGCCATTAATTATTTACCTGATGTTTGCCGTCGGTGCTTATATTTTATGGAGGAGGGGCAATCGTTGGAAGCTTTTTGTAAAATTATGTCTGGCAGCTCAACTCCTAGTGCTTTTTGGGGCAAATAATGAAATCTATTATCGTGTGGCAGGAACACCGACCTTTAAACAATTTTATGCAACTACTCAATTCTCCGATATTAAAAAATACATTGGTAAGCCGCAAAAAAGCTATCGTGTTGTGAGTATCGGAATTCATCCTGCTATCGCTCAGTACAATGGTTTTTATACGCTGGATACTTATAATAATTTTTATCCACTAGTGTACAAGCATCAGTTTCGCAAAATAATTGCAAAAGAATTGGATAAGAGTCCCACTTTAAAATCTTATTTCGACCTTTGGGGCGGGAGATGTTATATTTTTGTTGCTGAATTAGGGAAGAAGTATGATTTTACAAAGGATTCAAAAGTAGAAATCCATCATCTTCAGTTAAATACTAAGGTATTGAAAAGCATGGGAGGAAAATATATTTTCTCGGCTGTTCCAATTCTAAACGCCAAAGAAAACAAGCTGGAATTTAAAAAGGCATTTAAACAAAAGAGTTCTGCTTGGAAAATTTATCTTTATGAAGTAAAATAATGTGGTTTAAGGAGCCTTATCATGAATAAACCGGTTTTAACCATCGTTGTACCTTGTTATAATGAAGAAGAAGTCTTTATGGAAACATCTACCCAATTATCACATGTATTGGAAATGTTGATCGCTGACTCGCTTATTTCAAGGGAAAGTAAATTATTGTTTGTGGATGATGGCAGCAAGGACCGGACATGGGAGTTAATAGAGAGTGAGACTGGAATTAATTCTTTTGTTAAAGGTTTAAAACTTGCTAAAAATGTCGGACATCAAAATGCATTAATGGCAGGCCTTGAAACGGCAGCGAAGAAATCGGATTGTGTCATATCCATTGATGCTGATTTACAGGACGACATTAGCGTAATCCAAGCATTTCTTGAAAAGTATTGGGAAGGGTATGATATTGTTTATGGAGTGAGAGAAAGCCGGAAAACAGATACCTTTTTTAAAAGAACCACTGCTGTCGGGTTCTATCGTTTTATGGAGAGAATTGGGATAAAATTAGTTCCTAATCATGCGGATTTTCGGCTTATGAGTAAACGAGCACTTGAGGAATTATTTAAATTTAAAGAGACGAACCTATTTCTGCGAGGTTTGGTCCCACTTGTCGGATTTTCATCAGCAAAGGTATATTATGATCGTAAGGAGAGGTTTGCGGGAGAATCAAAATATCCGTTAAAAAAAATGCTTGCCTTTGCATTCGATGGAATCTCTTCCTTTAGTGTAGCCCCAATCCGCTTTGTAACCTTTATTGGTTTCTTGGCAATGTTTATTAGTATTCTTGCCGGAGTCTATGCACTAATTCAAGACCTATTAGGACATACTGTTTCAGGATGGACATCACTAGTCATCTCCATTTGGTTTGTTGGAGGGTTGCAGCTAATGGGGTTAGGTATTATTGGTGAATATATTGGCAAAATATATTTTGAAGTGAAAAAACGTCCAAGATATGCGATTGAAAGAGACAGCTTTTCCGTTAGTCAAACCAATCAGCAAATAAAAGAGGCAATTGGTCATTAGGAGCAGGTATGAAATATTCTTTTATTCGTTTTGTCATCGTAGGAATTTTGAATACGATTGTTGGGTTATCGGTCATGTATCTTCTTTTACATGCGTTCCACTTATCATACTGGATCTCAACCTTCATCGGTAATTCCATTGGGGCGATTGTAAGCTTCTTTTTAAATAGAAGCTTTACATTTAAAAGTCGGAATGCTGTTTCAAAAACTGCCATCCGTTTTATTGTGGTCATTTTGTGCTGTTATTTTATTTCTTATGATTTAGGAAAAAATTTAGTTTCAGCCATCCTACATTCAAATCATTTCTTTACTGAAAAAATAAGAACCGATTTGGCGGTCCTTGTCGGTACTGGACTTTATACCGTGCTTAATTATTTAGGGCAAAAATTGTTTGTTTTTTCAAAAAGGGATGTTTTAGTTGAAACAAAATCATGAGATAAACTTAGAAAAACCAGGAGGTTCTGACCGGACCTCTTTTTTCTATCAAAAAGGAGTAAGCTCATGAATATAAAAAAATATTTATTTTTTGCCTTTATTATTAGCTTGGTGAGTGTAATTGGTTTTGGGATGCTTTCCATACTTATTAGTGATGAAAAAATAGGGCATTTTGACAGCACTGTTATTTCGGCGGTTCAAGGACTTGAAACGCCTGGTCTTACTAAGGTAATGAAATTGTTTACCTTTATTGGATCCACACGGGTTGTTATCCTTCTTTCTCTTGCCCTTTTGTTTTTTCTCTATAAGGTGCTGCATCATCGCTTGGAATTGATTTTATTTGTAAGTGTCATAGCTGGTGCAGGAATTTTAAATGGTGTTTTAAAGCATTTTTTTCAGCGGGCACGTCCTAATTTGCACCGTCTGATTGAGATCAGCGGTTATAGTTTTCCTAGCGGACATGCCATGAGTGCTTTTGCTTTTTACGGTGTGCTTGCCTTCTTACTTTGGCGCCATATTTCAACCAGGATCGGGAGAACCATTTTAATTATTGTTAGTTGTTTTATGATTCTTGCCATCGGTATAAGCCGGATTTATCTAGGGGTACATTATCCAAGTGATATTATTGGGGGATATTTTGCAAGTGGTTTTTGGCTGACTGCTGCTATTTGGGTTTTTCAATTTTATAAAGAAAAACGGTATAATAGGAAGCAGGGATCTAATGAGTGAGAGGTTTTTGAAAAAATTGGAGTGATACATATTATAAGAAACAGTATTCCTAACCTTTTTACGCTATTAAATTTATTTTTTGGATTTTTATCTGTCATGTATTCGGCGCTTGGGGATTATAAAAATGCGGCAATTTTGATTCTGATTGGAATGATGCTCGATAGTATGGATGGGCGGATTGCCCGGATGCTGAATGTAGAAAGTGACCTTGGAAAGGAATTAGACTCACTAGCCGATATTGTAACCTTTGGTGTTGCGCCAGCAATGATGGCCTATTATTCCTATTTTTCTGATTTTGGTATATTTGGGATGGCGATTTCAGGGTTATTCCCGTTATTTGGTGCTTACCGATTGGCGCGATTCAATATTAATGCGGTCAAATCATCACTGCACTATTTTACTGGCGTTCCTATTACAGCAGGTGGGGGACTACTAACGCTTTTAACCTTATTTCACGGCAAAATGCCAGCGATTATTCTGCCAATTGCCTTTTTTGTCATATGTTATTTAATGGTCAGCACCATTAAAATCCCAAGCCTAAAGGATATTCCTTTGCCGAAATATGGAATTATTATCACCTTATTCCTTGGTTATGCTATTTATATTGTCTTTAAGAAAGAGCAGCATCGTTTTCCTTACTTCATATACGTAGCCATTCCGCTTTATGTAGCTTTTATAAGTTATCAATTAGTTAGGATTAAGCGGAGCAGTCCAAAAAAATAAAATTCAAAAAAGAGAAGTACATTTCAATTGAACTGTACTTCTTTTGTATATTTCAATCAATTTGATTCATTAATCACGGAAATATTTCTTGATAAATTTTAATATTAATATAGGCAGTGCCTTTTTTGCAGAGAGGAGATATTGGTATAGGGCTTTCTTTTCCGAAGAAGATACATCCCAATCTTCAGGTATGGTATTGATGACCGATAAGATTTGCTTAGAAGGAAGTGCAAGTACTTTTTCTGTAAATTGCATAAGTGATTTGGGGTCGTCTATTTGAGTAACCCCCCAGGTATGAACTGACTGGTTTAGTAAATTCATTGGGACTTGTTTCAACATATCTTTTGAACTTGCATATCCTGGAAAACATAAACCGTGATCAATTAAATGAAGATAGCATTTGTTGTCAGAAAGCCTTTCTAACAGAACATTTCCCGTATCCCGATCATTGTTATTTACCCAATAGTCGAACACAATAATACCCGGCATTGCATCGAGGTTGACAATTTCTTCATTAATTCGAGGCTCCCAAAGGCCCGTACAATCTTTAAGCAAAAGACTGGCAAATTGATGTCCAGGTGTAAAACCATAGCTGTAAAGAACCGGGAACTTTTTAAAATCAGATTTGGAGAAATAAGCCACCTCAAAAGGTGCTACGGGCAGTCCTAATAACTGTGCAAGTTTCCCCACCACCCAATCATTCCCAAGGACCCTTGTTCCTTGGGGATTGTCTTTAAATTTTACAAGATAAGTGTTTCCGTCATTCATTTCAAATAGTTGAGGCTTTGAAAAACCCTCCTTGAAATTTCCTAAGTAACGAACCGGATAAATACGATTCAAAATAAAATTGCCTCCCTTTTTCTTCATATTATCAATATATGTACAATCCTAACTCGAGGAATGGTTGATTATTAAAAGATTGGAAATAATTTTTCTGTTCTATTAGAGAATAATGGAGAAAACGAATGATAAGCCTACAAAGAGGAGTATTGCATAATGAAGGGGGAGGGAAGTTGGTTAATCATCTTGTCAAGGCCGTGCCTAATTTGTTTACCATCGGAAATTTATTATGCGGTGTTTTTTCTATCACCTTTAATATGAGTGGATTTATAGGAGGCGCCTCGATTTTTATTTTTTTATCGGCTATTTTTGATCTCTTCGATGGGCGAGTTGCCAGAAAATTAAAAGTGAACAGTGAACTTGGTGTAGTATTGGATTCACTGGCGGATATTGTTAGCTTTGGTGTTGCTCCGGCGCTTATATTTCATTCAATCGCAGCACCATCCATTTTAACTTCTTTAGCCTTTATTCTTTTTCCAACCATGGGTGCATTAAGGCTGGCAAGATTTAGTGTGAACCCAACCATCGGGTATTTTATGGGGCTCCCGATTCCTGCCGCAGGTCTGCCATTAGCCGGAATGGGATTGTTTACATATAGCAATGCATGGATCACCATTCTTTTGGCTGTTTTAATGGTAAGCCCAATTAAAGTTAAGAAATTTTAAAAAAACCTAGTCTGTAGACTAGGTTTTTAAACAATTTTACATTCCACCAAATGACATAACCCATATCGATCCGGCCACAGTTACCACGGCAATAAAAACACCATAAATCACGTTAATTGTCTGTGCTGCACTATCTTCACCATCTCTTAAGTGCATGAACATAAACAGCTGCAGACCGGCTTGGATGATAGCGAGAGTCCCGATAATCCACATGATGGCATTGAATGATAAACCTGTTTTTAAAGCAACAAAGAGAGCAACAAAAGTTAAAACTAATGAAAAAACAAATCCTAATACTTGTGTTAGTGGTGTACCATGTGAATGTTTCTCCATCTTAAGCCACCATCCCTTTTAAATACACAAATGTGAAGATGAAAATCCAAACAACATCAAGGAAGTGCCAGTAAAGACCGATAATAAAAGCCTTACGGGCTGTTACTGGAGTCAAGCCTTTTTTCGCAATTTGAATCATTACCATGATAGCCCAGCCAATACCCATGCTTACGTGCAATCCGTGTGTACCTAAGAGGACAAAGAAACCTGAAAGGAATGCACTAGTTTGCATTGTAGCACCTTCATGGACGTAGGCGATAAATTCTTCAATTTCCATCCCAACAAAGCCGGCACCCAGTAATAAAGTAATAATCATCCAGGTTAATAGCCCTTTTTTATTACCACGGTGCATTTCATAAATGGCTAAGCCGCATGTAAAACTACTGGTTAGGAGCAGGATGGTTTCGATCATAACCCCTTTAATTTCGAAAAGTTCGTGTGGGGTAGGACCACCGGCATAACGGTGGTCAAGTACTGCATAGGTAGCAAAGAGCGTTGCAAAGAGAATGATTTCCGCGCCTAAGAAAATCCAGAAACCAAAGATATTCATTCGGCTTTGTTCTGTTTGATATTCAAGCGGTAGAGCAGTGTTTACATTAGCTGACATGATTTTTCTTCACTCCTTTTTGGAGGTCTCTCCATGCTTTTTCCGTCTTTTTAATTTCATCTACCGGAACATGGAAGCCATCCTTGTAATCGAAGGAACGGAAAATCAAGCAGGCGAAGATGCCTAACAATGCAACAAGTGCAGCAATTTTCCATTCAAAGATGAGGAAGAATCCTGCGATTCCCATGACAACTGCCATTACAATTGGAAGCCCTGAATTGTTGGGCATATGAATTTCTTCCAAGTCATCTTCTTTTAACTCTAGACCTTCATTGTGTTTTTTCATGTACCAGAAGGCATCAATTGATTTAACTTCAGGTAGTTTTGCGAAATTATAGAATTGAACAGGGGAAGCTGTAGCCCATTCGAGTGTACGTGCATCCCATGGATCGCTTGAAATATTGCGGTCCGCGTATCTTGCGCTCCAATAAATGTTATAACATAAGAAACCAAATCCGATCGCAAGAATTCCTGCACCAATCGCAGAAACGAGCATTAATGGTCCAAAACCTGTTTCAGCAGAGTACGTATAAGCACGTCTGACGGCACCGTCTAATCCAAGGAAGAACATTGGCATAAAGGTCATATTGAAACCAATAACAAAGAACCAGAAATGAAGTTTTCCAAGCTTTTCATTCAGCATATGACCAAACATTTTTGGCCACCAGTAGTAAAGTCCGGCGAATACGGCAAATACGACACCTGGAATTAATACATAGTGGAAATGCGCTACTAGGAACAGTGTATTATGGTATTGATAATCTGCTGCACCCATTGCAAGCATAACCCCGGTTACACCTCCAATCAAAAAGCAAGGGACGAACGCTAATGCCCAAAGCATTGCTGTTGTAAATTGAATGCGTCCTTTACGCATTGTAAACAGCCAGTTAAACATTTTAACTCCGGTAGGGATAGCAATCATCATCGTTGTAATCGAGAAAATCGAGTTAACTGCAGGCCCTGCACCCATTGTAAAGAAATGATGGACCCAAACAAGCATACTTAAAAGGGCGATACCAACAATCGAGAAAACCATTGATTTATAACCATACAGCATTTTACGTGAGAAGGTTGAAATAACCTCTGAAAACATTCCAAACGCGGGAAGAACAACAATATATACTTCCGGGTGACCCCATAACCAGAACAGGTTCGCCCACATCATTGGGTTACCGTCACCTGAAACGGTAAAGAAGTGCGTTCCGAAAATCCGGTCAAATGTCATTAATGCAAGAGCAACAGTGAAAATAGGGAAGGAAGCCCAAATAATTACTGATGCGATGAAAGATGTCCAAGTAAACATTGGCATTTTCATTAACGTCATACCGGGTGCTCTCATTTTTAAAACTGTGACGATAAAGTTGATCCCCGTCATTAATGTACCAATCCCGGCAATCTGGATGGCAACGGCATAAAAGTTATTCCCAATACCAGGAGTAAATTCTTTTCCTGCAAGAGGGAAGTAAGCAGTCCAACCTGCATCCGGAGAACCACCGATAACAAACGAAATATTAAACAGCATCGCTCCGGCAAAAGTTAACCAAAAACTTAATGCATTTAATTGCGGAAAGGCAACGTCTCTTGCACCAATTTGCAATGGAACAACCACGTTCATTAATCCGATTAAAAACGGCATAGCCATGAACAGGATCATTATGACGCCGTGTGTTGTGAAAATTTCATTATAGTGCTGTGCATCAAGAATTTTTCCATCTGGGGTAGCGGTTTGAGCTTTCATTAATAACCCGTCAATTCCACCGCGGAAAAACATGAGTACACCGACAAGAATATACATAATCCCAATCCGTTTATGATCAACTGTTGTGAACCATTCCTGCCACAGCCATTTCCATTTTTTAAAATAGGTTACACCTACAACAATACCAATCATGGTTAAAGCAATTGCAACTTGCGAGCCTAAGATTAGAGGGTCTCCGGTAATAAAAAACTTATCCCACTTAATGTCCACTATGGTCACCTCCATTGGAATTTCCACTCATGTCCATGTCCTTCATATCCATATCATTCATATCCATTGACTTTCCTTCTGCCTGACCTTCCATGTGCATTTCATGGTTATCAGGTTCTTTAAAAATTTTCCCTGGGTAGTCGTGATTTCTGTACAATTCAGGGAATGTGTAGGTTTTCGAATGCATATCACCGTGATCAACATAGGCTAGGTGCGTATTTGAAAAGGTTTGACGGCCTAAGTTTGATGGTTTTAATAGTTCAACATATTTCTTTTCCGATAATTTTGGTGCCTTGTTCTTTACATCCTTCACCCATTTGTCAAACTTCTGAGGTGATTGGGCTTCCACAGTAAATTCCATTCCTGCATAGCCTTTTCCATTAAAGTTTGTGTTTTTACCGATATATTCACCAGGTTGATCAGCTACAAGGTAAAGTTGAGTTTCCATTTTTGCCATTGTATATTTTTGACCGCCTAAAGCAGGAATCCAAAAAGAGTTCATCGTACCCGCAGAGGTAAGCTTAAATTTAATTGGGGTACCAACTGGAACATTCAAATAATTCACTGTTTCAATTCCCTGATCCGGATAACTAAAGATCCATTTCCAATCCGCGGAAGTAACATTGATTGTGATTGGCTTTTTATTTTCATAGCCTTTCGGAACTTTTTCAAGATTATAAATTGATTTAACCGTTGGAATGGTTAGCGCAATAACAATCAGAATCGGGATGACAGTCCAGGTGATTTCCAGTTTTGTACTACCATGTTCTTCTGGTGGCTCGTAATCTTTATTTCTATCTGTTGCGCGATATTTCCACACAATAAATACAAACAAGCCAATAACAACAATTACAACAAGTGCCATAAAAATTAGTGACCAGTTAATCAGGCCTAAAATTTCTCTTGCTGCAGGCCCCTTAGGTTGAAAGACAACCATATTTGGCTCACAGCCGCTTAAAAATAATACCGGTAAAAAAGCTAATAGGGGAATCAAATAACCCTTTTTAAACATTTTTTACGCTCCTTTCAATAAAGTTGTTCATATTTTCACAAATAAATGTGTGAATTCATTCACAATATTGTACAAGATCCAACCCTACTAATCTTTTAATATTGTGATTTGACTTACCATTTCATGGTCCCTTTACCGGGGTTGTTAATTTTTGTTAATTTAGAGTGATTCTTCTTAAAGTCATCTTAGCAAGTTGTCTGTGATGTTTGTATAGGTTTTTGAAAATATTTGTGACAAATTTGTTAAAGTTTTTGACATTTGGGTAGAAATTGGCGGAATTTGAGGGAAAATGTGGATATAAGGTGTCTATTTTTATTTATAAATGGGATAATAAAATTAAATTATTTTGGAATAGGAGAATAAAAGTGAAAGTCAAAATTAATCGAAATGCAGCAAAAGCGTTGAAAAAAATGTTGGAACAAGAAGAGGCACAAGGGAAGTTGTTTCGTGTATTTGTTACCCATATGCATGGGGATCATGCTCACTATGATTTAATGCTGGATACACCAACTGAAAAGGATGAGGTAGTAAAAACAGATAAAGATATTGATTTTATTCTTGAAAAAGGCGATGAATATTTGGACGGTATCTGGATTCAATTTTTCCAGGTGCCAAAAGAAGAATGGTTAATTACCAATCCATCAAAAGGCGAGCATCACCATCACCATTAATAATAGTTAGATAAACAACAATGATAAAAACACCCCGCGATTTGATTATGGGGTGTTTATTATTTTTAGTTATCATTACCTTGATGATTGCCATCTTATAAGCTTAATCTCGTTATAAGTAATAAAATTATGTAAAGTAAAAAGCTCAATCTTTGATAATGGCATGAAGAAGATGTTACTCTAAACGGTAAAGAGAGAAGGGAGTATATAAATGGATAATTTCAAAAATAAGCATAATATCAAACTTATTGCCCTTGATATGGATGGAACCCTTTTAAATGACAAGGGAGAAGTTTCAGTGGGAAACCGTGATGCTATAAAAGAAGCGCAAGAAAAGGGAATCTATGTTGTCCTAAGTACAGGACGTTCCTTGCGAACATGCAGGGAGCATGCAGATTCACTTGAACTCACATCCTTTCTTATAACTGTAAATGGAAGTGAGATCTGGGACGATAAGCGTGAATTAGTCGAAAGGAATCTAATGAAGGCTGACCTAATCCAATGGATGTGGGAATTGTCAAAGCAGCATAATACGAAGTTTTGGGCAATCAGCACCGGACAAAACTGGTTTAATGATATGCCGGAGGACCTACATAGCTTTGAGTGGTTAAAATTTGGATTTGATATTGATGATGATGAAATTCGAGAAATCATTAAAAAAGAACTTCAATCTAAAGGTGAATTTGAGCTGAGCAACTCAACTCTTAAGAATATTGAAGTCAATCCGCTTGGAATAAATAAGGCAAAGGGATTAAAAATTGTTTGTGAACGTCTTGGAATTGATATGGAGAATGTCATGGCTTGCGGGGACAGTTTAAATGATATAGCGATGATTAAAGAAGCGGGTCTTGGCGTGGCAATGGGGAATGCACAGGAAATCGTGAAAGAAACTGCTGAATGGGTTACCGCAGCCAACAATCAAGATGGAGTGGCAAAAGCAATTCGAAAATGGACACTAGGAAAATAAATTTTTTCAAAAATTGATGATTATGGTTTAAAAATAATTTTTTTGGGAAAAGCTATTCTAGCAAGTATATTTTTGCAAAACATGTATTGGCTAAATGCTAGGAGGCTACAAAAGAAATGGAACATGGTAAAGTAAAATGGTTTAACAGCGAAAAAGGCTTTGGATTTATTGAGCGTGATGGTGGAGATGATGTATTTGTTCACTTTTCTGCCATTCAAGGCGAAGGGTACAAAACATTAGACGAGGGCCAAGAGGTTACCTTTGATATTGAAAATGGACAACGCGGTCCGCAAGCTGTAAATGTGCATAAAGCATAAAAATGATAAAACAAACTCCATTTAGTGGAGTTTGTTTTTTGTTTTAGTGATTTTTTAAAAATTCCTTCACGAATCCGATTGAATGTTCCCTGTGATAGGTTTGATATACATTACTGGCCATTTTAACAGGATCCCCGAAAAAATACCGTTCGTAAAGGGATTGTCTTGTTCCAAAAGCGCTCATACTTATATCCCAAGCCAGGCGAAAAAGTATAACACGATCAAATGCATTGGCATTTGCAGCCTGTAGATATTGGTCAAGATCCCCCTTTATTTCTGATGAAAAATCAGCTTCACCTGGAATCGAAACGAGTCCGCTCGCCCCGATTTGCTGTAAAATCTCACAAAGCCTAGGATAAAGACGCGAATAACTAATAATTGCTGTACCTAATGGGGTGAAATCAGGAGCCATCGTTCCCCATTGATCTACTTTCGCATTCATTTCGGAGGCAAACAGCAAGGCTTTTATCGTCTCTAGTCCAACAATGATCTCACTAATTTTCTCCTGGATATGCTGGTATTCCCCGACATTAATCGTATCCACAAGCATCTGTGCAACACCCAAAATAAATTCGGTTTTTACCACCCTCCGTGCAGTTACTTGATGACCTACTAATGGATAAAAACTGCTTTCGGAAAAAATTCTATAGGAAGACTCCGGATTCTGGTAGCAAAAGACACGTTCCCAAGGTACGAAAACGTCATCAAAAACAACGATCGTATCGATCTCATCAAACCGAGAGCCGAGAGGATGGTCAAAATGACTATCCTTGTAACGGAAGGACTCACGGCAAAGGAACCTAAGTCCAGAAGTGTTGCTTGGAATTGAAAATGCATAGGCAAAATCCTTGTTAATTGAAGCCATATGCGTCGGAAACACGAGAATTTCGTCAGTAATTCCGCCTTGTGTTGCTAAAAGTCGTGCACCTTTAATAATAATACCATCTTCATTTTGCCTTACGGTTTTGGCCGAGATGACATTTACTGAATCCTCTGTATAGACTTGAGATCGATTGACTTGTGGATTTATAAACGTATGAGTAAAGGTCAAATCTCTTTCCCGTGCATCTTCATATAATTTCCGCAGGTTTTGATCAAATCGTTTTGAAGAATCCGAAAAAATAGATGCGGCAGCAGCAAAAGCCATCACTGCTGTATTCATATAATCCGGTGATCGTCCCAACATCCCAGCACTCGTTCTCGCCCAATTTTGCACCATTTCTCTTCTAATGGCCAAATCTTCCTTTGTTTTTGGTTCAAGGAAGGATACACCAACCTGATTACCGCTGGTAGGAGATGTATAGGTCATGTTGTTCATAGTAAGCTGCCGGTCAAATAATTTTGCCTGGCTTTTCATGACACCAGCAAATGCAGGGTGTTCAGAAATATTGCCACTTACTTGTTTACCCTCAATCCAAATCTCTGCATGATTATGATTGATTCTATCAATATATTCTTTTCCTGATATTGCAGGCATTATCTACACCTTCTTGTCAGTCTTATTTACAGTAAATGTTGAAAGCTTAATTTGGTTTGTACATCCGTCTAATTCGCGCATTCAAAAAATTGGAAATTAATTTTGAAAAAGTTGGAATAACAACTTGTAATTTTAATAATTTAATAGTGGCCAAATTGCTAAGCAGACCCTGAATATGGCGAGCGCATTGCCAAAGGGTAAAATTAGCCATTCCACAGCGAGTCAAGTAATCGAGTATAACTAGAAAGAAGGTTGTTCATGTGACAACCTTCTTTCTACGATCCAAATTTCACCTGTACTTTTGTTGATTTTCCGTTCATACCTGACCGTAACCAAGAAAATAGGAAACATCCGGCAATAACAATGACACTGCCGCCAAGCTCTGACCAAGACATTCTTTCATCTAAAAAGAAATAGGCAAGGATGGATGTAAAAATAGGGTTAAAGTTTAAAAAGATTCCCGAACTGGTTGCGCCTATTTTTTGAACCCCAATATTCCACAATACCATACAAACAACGGTTGAAATTACCCCAGTATATAAAATGGCCCAAAGGAAGCTTGAATTGAGATTGGAAATTTGGAAGCTGGATATATTGAATGGAATCAAAATTACCAAACCAAATACCCCAGAATAGAAAGTTGCCAGCATGGGTGACATTTTTTTCATCACCCATTTACTACAAATGGAATAAAGCCCCCAAATGATGACAGCTGCAATCATCCACAGATCCCCAATATTAAAATGAAGGGATAATAAATGTGAGAATTCTCCCCTCGCTAATACCATTAATACCCCTAATAAAGAGACTCCCATTGAAAATATCTGCAATATTTTTAATTTCTCTTTTAACAAATAAGAAGAAAAGATTGCAATAGAAATCGGGTTTAAGGATGAAATCAATCCAACATTTGTTGCAGAGGTTTTTTCAAGTGCCAAAAATTGAAATAGGTTGAAAAAAACAACTCCTGTTAATCCCATAAATAGTAATGGGATAATGGAGGATTTTGGCGGAATTAGCTTTTTTTCCTGCTTTAAAACAATCGGCAATAGGACAAGGATGGCAATCATCCACCTTAATGTTGTGATGGTCATCGGTGAGGCATGACCGACAAGAAATTTTCCGAAAACAAAATTTCCTCCCCATAAAAGACTGGTAAGAAGCAATAAAAAAACATAAAAGATTGGCATTAGGATTTGCCCCCTTTTCAATGATTTTATATTAATAATAGTAACAGGGATATCGATTTTATTATGATTAATTTTGTTCATTTGAATATAATACGAATAATTAAAGGTAAATTGAGTATAAAACGGATTATTATTAATTTGATGTGTGATAAAATGGTGGGAAACAATCAAATATTCGGTACAAGAAATGAGGGATAAGATGTTTGATACAACGGAAGGGAATAAATCGTTAGATTTACTTGACCGAAAGATCTTAAATTTACTGCAAAAGGGAGCACAACTTAGTAATGCAGAATTGGCAAGAAGGGTGAATCTTTCGCCCCCTGCGACTCATGCTCGAGTTAAGCGCTTGGAGAATGAAGGCTATATTGACCGTCAGGTAGTAGTTTTGAATTCTAGGAAGCTTGGATTTGATTTACTTTGTTTTATCTTTGTAAGTACGAATATACACCAAAAGGAACAACTCGAATATTTAGAGAAGGCGCTGAATTTGATGCCGGAAATTCTGGAATGCCACTGCTTGACTGGGGAATATGATTATCTTTTAAAGGTTGCCAATCGAAATCGCGAGGAACTGGAGAAATTCATTCGCAAGTTGAACTTACTCCCTGGTGTTAATCGGATTCAAACAAGTTTATCTCTGCGTGAGATAAAATTTAGTACAGCATTGCCGATTAACCTAGATTAAAGATACCTAAATATTTTAAAATAATTTTACAAAAGCATCCATTTTTAATTTGGTTGCTTTTTTTGTTTGATTTTAGGCAGGAATTTCGGTACTAAATTAAGAATTATAAAAATAGGATGTTTGTAAAAGGGGGAGTTATTTTGCAAGTAAAAGTGGTAGAAAAAGAGGAATTAAGGGTTGTTGGGATCGCATGGAATGGAACATATTCACAAACTAAGAAGATTCCAAGTCTATTTACTGTGATGGAAGAGAGACTCCGTGAAGTACAAAATAAAACAAGTGAACCTGTTTTGATTGCTCCGTTCCATAGCAGAGAAACTGAGTTTACCTATTTTGTTACCGCACCAGTGGAAGAAATTACTGAAGTTCCTGAAGGCATGGTTGGATTCACGATTCCACGTAAAAATTACGTATTTACTACCCATAAAGGGAAAGCGGAAGAGGTTGAAAATACATACCAGAAGATTTTTTCGTGGATGAAAGACTATGGCTATGAACAGGATCATCAGGCATTAAGCATAGAAATTTATAAAGAGGAGTATAAGCCTGAGTATGCTGAAGGGAATTTGATTTTTGATATTTATCTGCCGGTAAGAAAATATTAACAAAATTATTGTAAAAAAAGGAAATTCGAAAATTCTTTATAAATTACGAACAAATCATTTCCCTTTCTGGATTGAATTCGATATACTTAAAATAATTTAAAATTAAATAATTCCTTCGGGGTCAGGTGAAATTCCTAACCGGCGGTGATGAAGCATTTGCTTCTTAGTCCGTGACCCGGTTAACATTTGTTAAACGGTGGATCTGGTGAAACTCCAGGGCCGACAGTTAAAGTCTGGATGGGAGAAGGAAAAAATAAGCAGGATTAAAAATTGGTTAAAAAACCCCTCTTTTTAAGCCTCGATTTCCTATTGCCTTTATTAGGACCCTGAAGAAATTCTTTTCAGGGTCTTTTTATGTTCTGATAGAAGGAGAAACGCCATTATGAATGATACAGACTACATGAGCTTAGCATTGAATTTGGCAAAAAGCACTTTGGGACAGACTGCTCCCAATCCTGTAGTTGGAGCAGTAGTGGTAAAGGACAATCAAATCGTTGGCATGGGTGCCCATTTAAAAGCGGGAGAGCTCCATGCAGAGGTTCATGCCATTGAAATGGCTGGCGAAAAAGCAAAGGATGCAACCATCTATGTCACCCTAGAACCCTGCAGCCATTTTGGTAAAACACCACCGTGCTCGGATTTAGTCATTCGTACAGGAATTAAGAAAGTATTTGTTGCCACTACGGACCCTAATCCCCAGGTGGCAGGCAAAGGTATTGCAAGAATAAGAAATGCCGGGATTGAGGTGGAGGTCGGACTGCTTCAGGAAGAGGCACGTGAGCTGAATAAGATGTTTTTTTACAACATTAGTACCGGTTTGCCTTACGTAACATTAAAAACCGCCAACAGTTTGGACGGGAAAACAGCCACTGCAACAGGCGAAAGCAAATGGATTACCGGTGAGGAAGCAAGGAAGGACGTTCATGTATTCCGCCATCAGCATGATGCCATTCTTGTAGGAGTCAATACGGTCATTAAGGATAATCCCAGCTTGACAACAAGGTTGCCTTCAGGCGGCAAAAATCCCATTCGAATTATCCTTGATACGAATCTTCGAACTCCTCTCACTGCAAACGTTGTAACGGATGGTCAGGCACCGACATGGATTGTTACCTGCTCCGGCATTGATGAGAAAAGGGAAAAAGAATACCATGATTTAGGAATTAAGCTGATTAAATTGCCGGAAAAGCAAATAATCATCCGTGAAATGTTAAAAGTAATAGGAGAAATGGGCATTTCATCATTATTTGTTGAAGGCGGCGCGGAGGTGCATGGAAGCTTTTTAAAGGAACGTGCATTTCAACAAGTGATCACCTATATTGCACCTAAATTGATCGGTGGTAAATTGGCTCCAGCTTCTTTTGGCGGTGAAGGTTTTGAAACAATGAAAGAGGTTGTTTCTTTAAAAATAAAAGAAGTGGGCCGCATCGGCAATGATATCCGAATAATTGCGGAACCTAAGTGAGGAGAACACTATGTTTACTGGAATTATTGAGGAAATTGGTTTAGTTTCAAATATTCAGCGAACGGGAGAGTCTTTCGTCCTTACCGTTGAGGCGAAGAAAATTCTTGATGATGTTCATCTTGGTGACAGTATCGCTGTCAACGGTGTATGTTTAACAGTCACTTCCTTTACCGGAAAACAGTTTTCTGTAGATGTTATGCCGGAAACAGTGATAGCATCCAGTTTAAATTCAGTTAAGCGCGGCTCTAAGGTGAACCTAGAAAGGGCGATGGCAGCCGGGGGAAGATTTGGGGGTCATTTCGTATCCGGACATATTGATGGGACCGGGATGATTAAAAGTAAAAAAGCATTTGAAAATGCCATCTATTATGAAATTGAAGCCAACCAAGAGATGTTAAACTACATTATTTTAAAAGGCTCAGTTGCAATTGATGGTACAAGTCTTACCGTATTTGGCAAGACAGAGCATACTTTTACGATTTCACTCATTCCCCATACATTATCTGAATCGATCTTAGGGCTAAAAGGTTCAGGCGATATTGTCAATTTAGAATGCGATATGATTGGAAAATATGTGGGTCATTTTATAACTGGTATAAAAAGTGATCAAGGGAAAAAAGGAGCATCCAGCATAACTGCTCAATTTTTAGCTGATAACGGATTTGCTTAAATAATAGAAAGGAGTGATGCAAGATGTTTAATACAATTGAAGAGGCTTTAGAAGATTTAAAACAAGGAAAAGTTGTCATTGTCTGTGATGACGAGGATCGAGAAAATGAAGGTGACTTTATCGCCCTAGCGGAGAAAGCAACACCAGATGTAATAAATTTAATGGCTACCCATGGACGAGGATTAATATGCGTGCCAATTCAAGAGGAATTGGCGCAAAAGCTTGATTTGGTCCCCATGGTATCGGTTAATACGGATTCACATGGTACAGCTTTTACGGTAAGTATCGACCATAAATTTTCAACGACAGGGATTTCTGCGTTCGAGCGTTCCGCAACGGTTTTAAGTTTGCTTGACCCAGAATCAAAACCTTCAGATTTTAAAAGACCTGGGCATGTTTTTCCGTTAGTCGCAAAGAAAGGCGGAGTTTTAAGAAGAACTGGACATACGGAGGCGGCAGTTGATTTAGCAACCTTATGCGGGGCAAAGCCGGCAGGTGTGATTTGTGAGATTATGAACGAAGACGGCACAATGGCACGCGTCCCTCAATTACGAAAAATTGCTGATACGTTAAATGTAAAATTAATTACGATTAAAGACTTGATTGAATATCGCAATAAAAAAGACCAACTTGTTAAACGTGAAGTGGAAATTAATCTGCCAACTGAATTTGGGAACTTTAAAGCGGTTGGTTATTCTAATCTAGTTGATAATAAAGAGCATGTGGCATTAGTAAAAGGGGAAATCGATCCTGAAAAACCGACTCTTGTCAGAGTTCATTCCGAGTGTTTAACAGGGGATGTTTTTGGTTCCTACCGGTGTGATTGTGGTCCTCAACTTCATGCGGCGTTGAGTCAAATTGACAAGGAAGGTAACGGAATCCTTTTATATATGCGTCAGGAAGGCCGCGGCATTGGTTTATTAAATAAACTAAAAGCGTATAAGCTTCAAGAAGAGGGATACGATACCGTTGAAGCAAATGAAAAGCTTGGTTTTGGAGCGGATCTCAGAGAATATGGGATTGGCGCACAAATATTGAGGGACCTTGGGGTTAAGCAAATGCGATTATTAACCAATAACCCTAGAAAAATTAAAGGTTTAAAAGGATATGACCTTGAGGTTGTCGAGCGTGTTCCGCTACAAATGGAAATGAGAAAAGAGAATGCGAACTATCTACGAACTAAGCACGACAAATTGGGGCATCTTTTACATTATTAAAGAAAAAAATAGGAAACAAATGGAGGAAGCAGCATGGGACATATTTTTGAAGGTAATTTAGTTGGAACAGGATTAAAGGTAGGAATCGTAGTAGGCCGTTTTAATGAATTCATTACAAGTAAATTATTGGGCGGAGCACAGGATGCCTTAAAAAGACATGGTGTCAGTGAAACAGACGTGGATGTTGCCTGGGTGCCAGGTGCCTTTGAAATCACGTTAATAGCGCAAAAAATGGCGGAAAGCAAAAAATACGATGCTGTTATCACACTAGGAACTGTTATTCGTGGTTCTACTCCACATTTTGATTATGTGTGTAACGAAGTGGCAAAGGGTGTTTCTGCTCTCAATTTAAAAACAGGGATTCCAGTTATTTTCGGTGTATTGACAACTGATTCAATTGAACAGGCGATTGAACGTGCCGGAACAAAAGCAGGGAACAAGGGCTGGGATGCAGCATCAGCAGCAATCGAAATGGCCAACCTTTGCAGAACAATTGAAAAATAATAATAACAAGAAGGCAAACCGCTCGGTTCGCCTTTTTTGTTCAAAACTTTTTTAAAAAAAGATACCATCTAGAATAGATATATACAAAAGATTAAAAATATATAATAATAGATTTATCATAAAAAAATAGTAAAAAAACAGGTGCTAAAATTATTAAAAAGTTTAGCTTAAAAGGGAAGTTTGGTGTAAAACCAACGCGGTCCCGCCACTGTATATGGGAGCAACCTATAAAATGTCACTGTCCAAAGGATGGGAAGGCGTAGGAAGCGATGACCATGAGCCAGGAAACCTGCCTGTTTATAGAACACCGAAACCTACGCGGATAGGAGAGTGTTAAGCGTTAAAACGTTTCCTTGCGTTTGAACTTAACATTATCTATATACTCTCCTCCTCAAATAGGGGGATTTTTTATGGGGATTTTAGCTAACTAGAAAGGGAGAGACAAATATGTTTGGCAAACGTAAAAATTTTTGGATGGCGATGCTTCTTGTAATTGCTTTATTCACAGCAAACTTTCAAACATCCGTAATGGCTGCAGCAGCCGGGAACCAGGGAACCATTACCGTGATTGGCAAGGATGAGGCTAATCCGCTATTAGCAGAAAAAACCGTTACATACGATGAAAAAGAAACGGCTGCGCAAGTTTTAGAAAAGGCCGTTGGTGAAAAGAATGTTGAATATACTCATTATGATAATTTGGGTGATATGATTACAGGAATCAATGGGTTAAAGGCAGACGATAACCATTATTGGGCTTTATATATTAATGGGATTCAAGCCCAGGTGGGGGCAGGAAGCTATACTGTCCAAAACGGGGACAACCTGAGTTTTAAATATTCCGATTTTAGCCCTGCATCCAATACAGCAACCTTTAAAGTGGTCGATGACAAGAAAAAAACGATTAAAGAATCACCTTTTCCAATCGCTTTTATTGGAACACCAACTGCAATGCAACTTTTACAGGTAGCTTTAGGTCCTGATAAGGTTGGTTTAAAGGATACCGATTGGGGTAAAATGATTGTTTCTATCTATGGCTTGAAGGCAGAAGACCCTTATTATTGGGCATTTTATGTAAATGGTCAAATGGCTTCAGTTGGTGCAGAAACCTATCAACTTAAAGCAGGAGATCAAATCAGCTTTCAGCTAGAGTCATGGGAGACGCAGGCAGACGGTGGGGATCAGGGAGATACCACTCCGACAGACAAACCTGCTACAGGTGAAAAGGATCCAGTAGTTGGTACAGTTTCGAACGCAACTATCCAAAAAGCTGTTGGTTCAGTAAGTGAATATATTCAAAAACATGAAATAAACGAATGGGAAGCAATTGCCCTTAAACAAGTAGGAAAAACAATACCTGCGACTTATTTAGATAAAGTAAAAAAAGCGGTAAAGGAAGAAAAAGGTAACTTTCGAAGGATTACCGATACAGAAAGATATGTTCTCGGGATCTTAGCGGCCGGTGGAGACCCAACGAATATAGAGGGCTATAATCTTGTCCAGGCAGTCTATAATGGTAATGTTACAAAGCAAGGATTAAATGGTGCTGCGTTTGCACTCCTTTCATTAGATAGCGATCAATTTAAAATTCCAACATCAGCAAAGTGGACAAGGGAAAAGCTTGTCAACCTTTTACTTGAAAAACAAAACAAAGATGGCGGTTGGGCATGGGATGAAAGCCCAACAAGTGATGTAGATTCAACTGGAATGGTATTAAGTGCTCTTGCTCCCTACAAATCAGACAAAAATGTAAAAGAAAAAATTAATTCGGCTGTGAATTATTTATCAAAAGAATTTAAAGACGCTAAAATTGATAATAGTACATCCGCATCCCAAGTGGTAATAGCCTTATCTTCATTGGGAATTGACCCAACCGGCTCACTTTTTTCTACAGATCAAAACAGTCTGATGCAATATTTATTGTCATTTCAGAATAAAGATGGCGGATTCGGCTGGAAAAAAGGGGATGCAACAGATACCTATTCAACTGTTCAAGGTTTTCAAGCCGTTGTTGCTTATAAGCTGTATACCCAGGGAAAGGGTTCAATCTATCATTTAGAATTAATGCCGCAAAAAACTAAAACGGTTAACAAAGAAACCGAAAAAGCTGCACCAGTAGTAAATCAAACAAAAAGTGCTGCGAACAGTAACAATCAGGGGCATCGTCTACCGGATACTGCAACAAATTCAGTAAATATTTTGGTAGCAGGAGTGTTATTGATATTAATCGGCATCGCACTTTACATGAGGAAAAAGAAAATAAATGCATAATTAATTTTAACCTCCCTCCTGTGTTTTACGGGAGGGAGCATTTTAAGAGGGGGATCTCATGCAGAAATTGCTAAAATCCACGATACTTATCGTCATTATGCTGTTTACTTTTAGTCTAATCGGATGTGGCATGAATACATCTGCTCCACAAGAATCCAAAAAGGTGGAAACGGCGCCTATAGAAACAACCAAGCAGCCGGATAAAGTAACAGAAAAAGCAAAACCAAATAAAACGGATGAGAAAAAAATAACGGTTGTAACTGTTAAAAAACAGGCAGACACAAGCAAGAAGGATAATAATCAAGTTCCTAGTAAAAAAACAGTTGAGGTCAATAAGATTCCAAGTACGAATGATAAGGAACAATCGAAAACATCCGAACCAAATTCCAAACCAAATACTAGTACTGCAGTAGTGAAGAAAACAACAACTTCTAGCCCAACTAAAAAAACAAATACATCTACGACCAAAACAGCAGAAAAGACAACAAAACCGTCTTCCTCCAAGCCGGAAGTACAAAAGCCTATTTCGACTGTAACGATGTCTATCGTTGGCCCTAAAGATCGCGGAACCATTATGGCTGCTTCTAAGATAAGCATTAAGGAAGGGGACACGGTATTAAAGGTTTTGTTGTCCGGTGCACAGAATAAGGGCGTTGCTGTAGATTATAAGGGCAGCGGTGCAACAGCATATATTGAAGGAATTGACAATTATTATGAGTTTGATTATGGTCCTAAAAGCGGCTGGACTTGTAAGAAAAATGGCGTAACGATTCCAAAAAGCGCGGGTGTTATTACGGTAAAAGCAGGCGACCGAATTGACTGGATTTATACAGAAGATTACGCGGAGAAAAAATAATGAGTCATCGTTTTGAGCGATACCATCCGCTTGTTTCATTCTTATATTATACTGGTGCTCTATCCCTTTTCATTCTCATGCTCCATCCAATCTTTTTAGTGGCAGCATTATTCGTGGTTTTGCTTATAAACTACAGGCATGACCGGTACCGAGGATTGAAACGATGGTGGATTTTTCTTTTTTCAACGTTTTTGTTAATGCTAGTTCTAAATCCATTATTTAATGAAAGAGGCCGGTATCTTTTATTTGAAATCCATCATCATCGTATTACATTAGAAGCAATTAGCTACGGCGGAATGAATGCCTTGTCCATCATTTGTGTGATAGCAATTTTTATTTCTTATAATATTGTTATGACGCCCAATAAGCTTTTGTATTTATTCTCGAAGATTTTACCGCAGTTTGCGATTTTGCTCATGCTCACACTTCGTTTTATTCCGTTAATGAGAAGAAGATTAGAAGAAATCTCCACCATTCAACGAAGTAAAGGGGTTTTGATGACTTCAGGAACGTGGGAAAATAGGGTAAAGACCGGCATGCTCTATATTCAAACCTTGCTGACCTATTCATTAGAAGAAGCAATTCAGACAGCAGATTCAATGGAAGCGCGCGGCTATGGTACACGTACCCGTTCTTCTTACGAATATTTTATATTTCGAAAAGATGATTTTTTCGTCCTTTTATTTTTAATCATTCTTTATACAGTGATTATTTATGGGCGAATCAGGGGTTATGGATATTTAACCGTTTATCCTATTATGGAGTCTTGGAGCTTATCTCCACTAGATTTCAAAACCCTCATTTTCTATTTATTGTTTTTAAGTTTTCCAATTTGGATTGAAGCAGGTGGAAAGTTCCAATGGCGTTTATCGAATTAAACAAATTAACCTTTACTTACCCGGATTGCATAAACCCTGCCATCAGAAATCTTTCCCTTTCGATTGATAAAGGACAATTTGTCGTTTTATTTGGCGCTTCAGGGTCTGGAAAAAGCACCTTGTTAAAATTACTAAAGAAAGAAATTCAACCCCATGGAACACTTGCAGGTGATATTTTCATTAACGGTAAGCTGGTTCAAGAGCCATCACCGGTTACAAAGGAAATTGGCTTTGTCTTTCAAGATCCTGAAAATCAGGTTGTGGCAGATGATGTCCTTCATGAAATGGTTTTCGGTCTCGAAAATATTGGACTTCCGACAAATGAAATGAGAAGCCGTGTCGCGGAGATGGTTCATTTTTTCGGTGCTGAAGCATTATTGGAGAAAAAAACGCAGGAGCTCTCCGGCGGGAAAAAGCAGCAAGTTAATCTTGCGTCCGTTCTCCTGATGCAGCCGGATATTTTGCTATTAGATGAACCGACGGCACAGCTGGACCCGGTCAGTACAAGGGAATTCCTTGATATGATTAAACGGCTGAACGAGGAATTTGGCATGACCATTATTATGGCTGAACACCGTCTGGAGGAAGTGCTGCCGTTAGCGGACCAATTGGTCATGATGGAAAGTGGCGAGGTGATCGCGAAGGGGGACCCAAGGGAGGTTCTAACTCAAGTTTGGAACTCAACTAACAGGGCTTACGTGCCGAGTATTCCTTCTCTCTTTTTTTATATGAAGGGCAACGGGATGGTCCCTTTAACGGTAAAAGAAGGTAGAAGTTGGATTCAAACGGGGACCTTCTTTAAGAACACTTTTGTGCCTGTAAAAAATAAGGAAAGTCGAAACAAGTTATTGATTAACGCGAAAAATATTTTATTTCATTATGAAAAGAAAAAAGAATTGATTCTAAATGAACTTGATTTTACCCTTGCTAAAGGGGAATTTTATGCATTAATGGGTGGGAATGGTTCCGGAAAATCTACTTTTTTAAAGCTAATTGCGGGTTTAATCAAACCGGATAGCGGCAAGGTTTTTTTCGAAACTAAACCCTTGAAAGCCTGGAAACAGAAGGAGATTTCAAAAAAAATTGGGTATTTACCACAAAATCCGAAGTTATTTTTCCTTCAGGATACAGTTCGGAAAGAAATGAATTACATATTAGAACAGTGGGGATTCAAACATGATCAAGAAGTTCAGTCACTTTTAGAAGTATTGGAAATCACTGATTTGCTTGACAGCCATCCTTATGACCTAAGCGGTGGTGAGCTTCAAAAAGCAGCGCTTGCCTGTTTACTGTTAAGGAAGCCTGAGGTACTTTTCTTAGACGAACCCACAAAGGGGTTAGACCCGATTTCTAAAGAAAATTTGGCTAAAATTCTTACCGATTTGAATCTGCAAGGAATCACAATTCTAATGTCCACACATGATGTGGAGTTTGCAGCCCAACACGCTACAAAATGCGGAATGATGTTCCAAGGAAAAATTACTGCCGAGGGTACACCTGAACAATTCTTTAAAGGGAATTTCTTCTATACAACAATGGTACAAAGGCTGTTTCGTTACCTCCCTGACCATCATATGCTCACCATCCAGGAGGCACTGAAATGCGTATTACAAAGATCTTAGTATTAGGTGCATTCCTCTGTTTCTTTTTTGGTCTATTATTTTTAGCTATAAAGTGGGAGGGTCATTATCTGGCAATGAGCTTCGCCATTTTACTTCTTTCCTTTGGTTTATTATTATTTCGATTTGAAAGACGAAAAGTGGAACCGAGGGAATTGGTGCTGCTTGCTGTCTTAGCCTCCATTGCGGCAGTAGGGAGAATTCCATTTGCTTCGATACCAAGTGTACAACCAACGACATTTGTGATTATGATGTCAGGTTTTGTTTTCGGAGCCGAAAGCGGCTTTATCATCGGGGCGGTTGCGGCCCTCGCCTCTAACATGATTCTCGGTCAGGGACCATGGACACCCTGGCAGATGGCCGCCTGGGGCCTTGTCGGATTGACGGCCGGACTTTTCCGAAAAACGAAGCTCATGAATTGGAATGGGGGAAGAGTTTTGTTCGGAGTGGTCTGGGGTTTTTTATTTGGCTGGATTATGAACCTATGGGGATTTCTTTCCTTTTCTCAATCGGGGACTACGATGACATGGAAGGCATTTCTTACTTATTTCGCCGGAAGTGCACTATTTGATTTCATGCATGCTGTGTCGAATGTTTTCTTTCTTCTTGTTTTTGGTACTGGTTGGGTAAAAATTTTAAGCAGATTTAAGCGGAAATATGGTCTTCTTGAATAAAATCATTGGGCAAGCGGATTCCGCTTGCCTCTGTATTTAATAAGGAATTAAATCGATAAAGTAAAAACAATTTTGATTCGTATGAGGGTCAGTTTTTTCCGTAATCTCATCGGAAAGTTTAAAGGCAACCGGTTTCGAGAATAATGGTCCGTCAAAAACAAAGGTATGAAATTCTCCATTTTCGCCGCAATGATCCACTCCCTGTGGAAGATCCTGTAAAAAACCCTCGTCGATTACTCTGCCTGTAAAAGATGAATCCAAGCGATTCCCATTAACACATGATACCACCGTTTTAAACCCGGAATCTAAAAATTCAGCAATTAACAGTTTAGAATCTTCCCCCCAAACCGGAAAGATTGCATTGAGGGAGTGGGCCTTCACCATTTTTTCACGGTAATCTTTAATATCCTGAAGGTGAATATCCCCAAACATGATATCAGTGATTCCGTCCTTTACGATTTGTTGGAAGGCTTCCCCCATCCTTTGTTCATAGATTTTATTCGTCCGGTTCTCGGGAAGATACACTTTTCTAAGCGGCAGTCCTAGAGAAAAAGCTTGCTGCTCCAATAATCTCTCCCGGACGCCATGTGCATTTGTCCGATAATCTTCCTCAGAAATCGTTGTTAATAACGAGTCAATCTCCCATTCGCCTGAACGAATTAAGCGATACAGAGCAAGTGTCGAATCTTTTCCACCACTATAAGATACTACAATTCTTTTTTTCAAACTATTTCACCTCTTAACTTAGGATAATGGGAATCTAAGATGAAAACAATGGAGATTTTTCCAAAATTATATACAAACTATTTTTCTATACTATATAATGAATTTATCATAAAAAATATAAAAAAGAATTAGGTGCTAAAATCTATTATAGATTTTAAGCTTAAAAGGGAAGTTGGTGCAAAACCAACGCGGTCCCGCCACTGTAAATGAGAGCAACCTATAAAATGTCACTGTCTTTTTGATGGGAAGGCATAGGAAGCGATGATCATGAGCCAGGAAACCTGCCTAATTTCGAAGTGCGCCAAAAACCTACGAGGATAGGGAGGTGTGGAAGGATAGACTCCTTTTACTTTACTAGAGTAATTGAATCTAATCAAACCTACATCTCCATTTGATATGGAGATGTTTTTTGTTTGGTGCAAAACTATATTTTTATTGATAAGAGAATCATCACAGACTTAAAAGCAGGAGGAAGAAACATGAAAAAATGGTATTCACTTTTGTTAGCAATGATGTTAATCATAGGAGTATTAGCAGGTTGTTCTGAAAAACAGGATCAAGGCAAAGAAAATAAGAGTGCAGCTGGTGAAAAGCAAACAGAACAAGCTGCTTTCCCTGTCACGATTAAAGATGCATTAGGGGATAAGGTGGTCATTGAAAAGAAGCCCGAAAGAATTGTCTCTCTCATTCCAAGTAATACAGAGATTGTTTATGCTTTAGGCCTTGGAAAAGAAGTTGTTGGAGTTTCTGATTTTGATAATTACCCAGAAGATGTAACGAAAAAAGCGAAAGTGGGTGGACAAGAGATTAATGTAGAAAAAATTATCTCTTTAAAGCCGAATTTAGTGTTGGCGCATGAATCCGCAGCGAATATTGAGAAAACAGCGCTTCAGCAGTTAAGGGATGCAGGGATTAAGGTTTTAGTTGTAAAAAATGCCGATCATTTTGAGCAGGTGTATGACACTATTGACATGATTGGGAAAGCCACAGGAGAAACCGGTAAAGTTCCTGTAATGATTAAAGGCATGAAGGATAAGCTTGCAGCGATTCAAGCAAAAGCCAAAGAAATAAAAGACAAGAAAAAAGTGCTAATTGAAGTATCACCTGCACCGGAAATTTATACGGCTGGAAAAAACACCTTTATGGATGAAATGCTAGCGATGATTAACGCAGATAATATCGCAAAAGACCAAAAGGGCTGGGTCAAGATTGATGAAGAAGCCATGGTCAAACGAAATCCTGATGTGATCGTCACTACATATGGATATTATGTGAAAAATCCAATTACAAAAGTGTTAAACCAAAAAGGCTGGGAAAACGTCAATGCTATAAAAAATAAACAAGTGGTTGATGTGAATTCTGATATCATGAATCGTCCTGGTCCTAGGATTGTTGAAGGAGTAGAAAATCTTGCAAAAGCCATATATCCGGAAGTGTTTAAATAATAAATATTTCGCTTATTTAGCTGCAGGACTATTCCTTATTTTTTCTATTTTATTAGGAATTTCGGTGGGAACAGTATCCGTTCCCGTTCTTACAATTATTAAAATCATTAGTTCAACTATTTTCGGAATCCATTTTTCTGAACAAGTGGACCCCATGTATCAAAGTATTGTGATGAACATTCGTCTTCCAAGAGTAATTTTATCAGGGCTTGTCGGAGCGGCACTTGCAATTAGCGGTGCCGCCTTTCAAGGGCTGCTTCGAAACCCGTTAGCCGACCCCTATACATTAGGGGTATCTTCAGGCGCATCTGTGGGTGCAGTCTTGACATTATTTTTCCGATTTTCAATTCCTGTTTTAGGCACATTCACATTACCTGTACTAAGTATTCTCTTTTCCTTTTTAACAATTTTTTTGGTGTTAATGTTCGCAAGGAAAATTGATCGCTCAATGAGGGTGGAAACGATTATTCTAACGGGGATTATATTTAGTTCCTTCTTAGGGGCATTAATCTCATTGATGATTGCATTAACGGGTGATGAGCTTCGGGAAATCATTGGCTGGCTGTTGGGGAGCGTTTCGATGCGGGGCTGGGAATACATAAAGCTTATTTTACCGTTTTTTATAATAGGTGCAGCCATCCTACTCTTTAGTGCAAAAGAATTGAATGCTTTTGTCTTTGGGGAAGAGAGAGCACAGCATTTAGGTGTAAATGTGCAAAGAAGAAAATTATTAATCCTCATAGCTGGTTCGATTTTAACAGGAGCAGCAGTTGCTGTTTCAGGAACCATCGGATTTGTCGGTTTGGTCATCCCCCATCTATCAAGACTTTTATGGGGTCCTGACCATAGGCACCTTCTTCTGTTAACGATTTTAAGCGGAAGCGGATTTTTAATTTTAGCCGATCTGGTTTCACGAACCATTATTTCTCCTACTGAATTACCAATTGGTGTGATTACGGCTTTAATTGGTGCACCCGTGTTTGCACTCATTCTCATGCAGAGAAAAAGGAAAGAAAGAAGTGGTTAATGAATGCTTGCCGTTCAATATGTTTCAGGTGGTTACTCAGGTGAACATGTCATTAAAGATGTTTCATTTGAAGTAGAAAAAGGGGAATTATTCGGGATTTTGGGACCGAATGGAAGTGGCAAGACGACACTTCTTAAAATGATAAGTGGCATCCTCCCAATTCAACTTGGTGAAATTTTGATTGGAGGAAGAAGACTGTCCAAATATAACACGAAACAACTTGCGCAAATGATTGCGGTTCTTTCGCAGCAATCCTCAGAATCGTTTTCCTATTCTGTAAAGGAAACCATCTCCCTTGGAAGATATGCCCATCAAAAGGGATGGTTTCAAACATGGTCAAAGGAGGATGAGGATATCGTTCAACGGGTCATGGACCAAACAGGGGTTTCCAGTATGCAAACTAAAAATATTCAGGAGTTATCTGGCGGTGAAAAACAAAGAGTATTTTTAGCGCAGGCATTGGCCCAAGAACCCAAAATTCTTCTTTTGGATGAACCAACGAACCACTTAGATTTATCCTATCAAAAAGAATTACTCGACTTATTAAAACAGTGGACGAGAGAAAAAGGATTAACGGTCATTTCCATTTTTCATGATTTAAACCTTGCCGGGTTATATTGCGACCGCTTGCTCTTGCTCGAAAAAGGTACCATTAATATTCATCATGTTCCCAATGAAGTGTTAAGAGAAGAAAAGATTCGGGATGTGTACCATACAGAAATTCAAAACCATCCACATCCGAAGGTTGCCGCACCGCAAATGTGCTTATTGCCGGAAGGAATTATAGAGGGATTACCATTCATTGTTGATGAATCCATGTTAGCTGTTTCGAAGGAATTTATCATGCTTAGGACACCAGCGCCACTACGGACGATGTCTTCTGGTGTGATTGGTTCGGGTACGGGTTGGCATCAAACTTTTGTGAATCGGCATGTTGATAAAACTTATAATTGTAGCGACCATCGCTTCGAAATGGCTTCCTTTTTAAAAGCAAATGGTTTTGAGCCTTCTGAAACAGTGGGAATGATGACGGCTGTATTTTTAGAGGATTTGGTGTATCAAAAGGTTGAAGAAAATGATTTTTCCCTATTTGTTGTGGTAACGGCGGGGGTTGGAAATGCCGTAGATGCATCAAAAAGTGACTTGCATTCCTTTGAAGCCGTTCCAGGTACAATTAATACCTGGATTTTTGTAAATGGAGAGCTGACAGAGGAAGCGTTCATTCAAAGTATTATGACGGCAACAGAGGCAAAAGTTAAGGCTATCCATGATTTAAACGTAATCGATACCATAACAGGAACGATTGCGACGGGAACCTCGACAGACAGTATCCTAATTGCTGCAACCCAAACAGGAAGGTCCCTGGAATATGCCGGAACCATTACTCCCTTAGGGAAATTGATTTGTAAAGCAGTTTATCAGTGCACGACCAAAGCGATTCAAAAATCACATAAGAGGAAAAAAACGTGATATTCTATCATTTAATCTCCATTTCTATTGCTGTCATTATTGATTTACTTGTAGGGGACCCCCCAAATTGGCCACATCCTGTACGCTGGATAGGATCGTTAATATCATTCTTTGAAAAGCGCTGGAATCATGGTGAATCGAAAAAAACAAAAGGGGTTTTGATGCTCCTATCTGTTTTGCTCATAGTATTTGTTTCGGTATTCATGATAGTTTTCTTCGGGTATCAGATTCACCCGATTGTTGGGATCATCCTTGAGGCAATCCTCATATCGACAACAATTGCGCAAAGAAGCTTGAAGGAAGCCGCCCTCGAGGTTTATCGACCGTTAAAGGCTGGAACCCTAGACGAAGCTAGAAAAAAACTGTCTTTTATTGTTGGAAGGGATACCGATTCCTTGGAGGAAGGGGAAATTGCCCGCGGTGCAATCGAAACCGTTGCGGAAAATACAAGTGACGGGGTAACGGCCCCGTTATTTTGGGCACTTATTGGCGGGGCACCTTTGACAATGGTCTACCGGGCAACGAATACATGTGATTCGATGGTGGGGCATCTTAATGAACGCTATAAAGAGTTTGGCTGGGCGTCTGCAAAATGGGATGACGTAATGAACTGGATTCCAAGCCGTCTGACTGGTTTCATCATGCTTTTGGGAAATCGTCCTGAAAAAATGAAGCATCGTCATGCATGGACAATCTTGTTCCGCGACGCGAAAAAACATCCAAGTCCAAACAGCGGCTGGGGAGAAGCGGCGGTTGCGGCAATTTTAGGGATTCAGCTTGGCGGGATTAATTATTACAAAGGAATCATATCGGACCGAGCTAAAATGGGGGATCCGCTTTCATCTGTAAAAGCAGAGCATATCCCAAAGGCGAATACGATTCTAAGAAAAACCGTTTTTTTATTTTTATTTCTATTATGGACGGGAGGGATGATTATTGAATTGGCCATCGCATGGGTCTAACCCTCGTTATTTATTTGAGGCATTAGGGCTGAAACTACCAAAGGAATATGCGGATTTTAGTGCAAACATTAATCCTTTGGGACCGCCTCCTTCGCTTAAAGAAAAATGGCTGGACTTTTATCAAGAAATTCAAGTTTATCCAGATCCCTTTGCCAGTGGCCTGAAGGAAAGGATTGCAAATAATGAACAAATTCCGGTGGAGTCGATATTAATTGGGAATGGCGGTGCAGAGTTAATTGCTTTGGCTACTCGAATGTTCTCAGGTAAAAAGGTAGTCATTATCCAGCCTGCGTTTGCGGAATATGAAAAAAACTGTCGGGTTAACCATTGTGAAATTGTTTATCATCAATTGCACGGACCGGGATTTGAATTAGATTTAGCAGATTTACAGTTAAGTCTAATTGGGGCAGATGCTTTGTTTATCTGTAACCCAAACAATCCAACCGGGATCCAATATCCTGCTTCAACCGTTCTCTCAATCATTGAGGAATGCGAACAGCAGAATTGTTCCGTCATCTTGGATGAAGCATTTTATGATTTTCTCGTAGATTACCATTCGTTTCTACCTTACATAAAACAATATTCAAATTTAATCATCATCCGCTCCATGACGAAAATGTTTGCGATTCCAGGTATTCGATTAGGATATTTAGTGGCTGAGCCTTCTGTAATTCAACACCTAAGCGAGTTACAGCCCCATTGGAGCACGAATACGATTGCCTTATTGGCTGGAGAACTTTGCTTACAGGAGGAATCATTCTTAGAAGAATCGCAGGATTATATTTTTCGAGAAAGAAAGAGATTATTTCATTTTTTTCAAGGCAAAAACTTTGTAGTTACACCTTCTGACGTTAATTTTTATTTATTACAAGATCCATATTTAACAGATCAATTTGAACTCTTTGAATTTCTACTTCATAATGGCCTGATTCCCCGGCATACCTTTAATTTTCCAGGACTTGAGGGAAGTTGGCTTCGTTTTGCCATTAAGAGGAGAGGAGAAAATGATCAGCTGATGGAGGTGTTAGCGAAGTGGAGACAGCACCATCGCTCATCTTCATAACTGGCGGAGTTAGGAGCGGCAAAAGTCGTTTTGCTGAGAAAAAGGCATTGGAAATGGCAGAAAAAGCAGGAGGAAATCTCGTATACTTCGCTACTGGTATTCCATCAGATCCGGAAATGAGGGAACGAATTGGCAAACATCAACGTGACCGTGAAACAGGCAATTATCAGTGGATTACGATAGAGCAGCCCATAGAAATTGGCAGGAGGGCGGAGAAATTTACGAAGCAGGATATTGTCCTACTAGATTGCGTGACAACTCTATTAAATAATGAGTTATTTACTGCAGAAGAATTATGGGATTCAACTTTTCAAGAATCGATTTTAGTCAGAATTCTTGAGGGGATTATGAGTATAAAAAATCATACGAAAGCGATGATCGTCGTTAGTAACGAAGTGGTTTACGAGCCATTAAATGAAAATGAGCTTGTTATGACATATGGTAGATTGCTTGGATTCATACACCGTCAGCTGGTAAAAGCCGCGGACAAGGCTTACTTGATTGAATCAGGCATCCCCATCATAATGAAAGGACTGAAACCATGAAAGGGGTTATGATCCAGGGAACCGCGTCAGATGTGGGCAAAAGTTTGGTTGTTACTGCCTTATGCCGAATACTTTCCAATGAAGGTGTGAAGGTAGCACCGTTTAAATCGCAAAATATGTCCAATAACTCATATGTAACCGAGGATGGAAAAGAAATTGGCAGAGCGCAGGGAATTCAGGCGGAAGCTGCTAGAACCGAGGCAACCGTTTGGATGAATCCAATCCTGTTAAAACCGCGATCCCAGCAGGATGCGGAAGTGGTTTACTTAGGCAAAGCCATCGAAACCTTTTCCGGACGAGAATACCGCGAAAAGTTTTATGAAAAAGGGTTAGAAGTGATTCAGGATTCCATAAAACAGCTTTCAAAACAATTTGAAGTCGTGGTTATTGAAGGAGCTGGCAGTCCGGTTGAAATTAATTTGAAAGATCGAGAGCTAGTTAATATGAAGGTCGCAGATCTTGCAGATGTGCCGGTTGTGCTTGTTGCTGATATTGACCGTGGCGGAGTGTTTGCCAGTATTATCGGAACGCTTGAATTATTGGAACCGGAAGAAAGAAAACGTGTTTCCGGGCTCATCATCAATAAATTCCGCGGGGACATAACCCTATTTGAGGATGGGATTAGATGGCTTGAAGTAAAAACCGGGATTCCTGTTTTAGGGGTATTGCCCTATATCGATCATCATATGATTGATGGGGAAGATTCCTTGTCCATTGCCCGCCAATTTTCAAATCAAAAACAGGGGAATATTGATATCGCGGTCATTCACCTTCCTTTTATATCAAATTATAGTGATTTCGAGCCTTTTTTATATGAAGAAGATGTTTCGATTCGATGGGTGAAACGTGGCGATGAATTTGGTACACCGGATGCCGTCATCATTCCGGGGACAAAAAGTACGATACAAGATTTGAAGTTTATTAGAGAACAAGGGCTAGATGTAAAAATCAAAAACCATTTTGAAAATGGCGGAATTACAGTCGGGATATGTGGTGGTTATCAAATTCTTGGCGAAGAAATGATTGATGAGGCAGGTTCAGATACCGGAGTTAAAAACAGTATGATTCAAGGTTTGAGCATAATTCCGGGAAAAACAATTTTTTATGATGAGAAAGAAACGACAAGAACGCAGGCAGTTTACCACGAAAATACTGGCTTTCCTAAAACCCTTGAATTGAAAGGGTATGAAATCCATTTAGGCCGCACTTTTATTAGACATAAGGGATGTTCATTTTTAAGATTGGCAGAGGGAAAAGAAGAAGGCTATTTTCAAAACAACGGCCAAATCATTGGAACGTATCTCCACCATCTTTTTCATAATGACGAATGGAGAAATCGTTGGCTAAATCTTATTCGGAAAATGAAAGGACTGCCACCGCAAGAGATTAGAACAATCCAAGAGTTTAAAGATCAACGATTTGACTCCCTTGCTTCTGATATGAAACGTCATCTAAAGTGGGAGCTTTTAAAAGAACTTATTGAAAAATGGAGTCCAAAGAAATGAAATTTTTAACAGGGTTCTTCATTGGACTTCAGTTTTTTACAGCGGTGCCGATTCCAAGAGAGCTGCCAATGGATTCAAAGTATCTTGGAAAAGCGGTTCAAGCCTTCCCGCTCTTAGGGCTGTTTCAAGGTATTATCTATGCGGTTCTTCTCTATTTACTAATAGAATTTACGCCATTTTCCCATCTGGCTGTTGCTTTTTTTCTATGGCTGGTGACGATTCTGCTAACTGGAGGAATCCATCTCGATGGCTGGATCGATGCAAGTGATGCTTATTTTTCCTATGGCAGTAAGGAAAAAAGGTTGGAAATTATGAAGGATCCGAGGACGGGAGCATTTGGCGTTCTTTCGGTCATTGTTTTACTAAGCTGCCGGTTATTTTTTATTTTTGAAATAACCGAGACTACGCAATTGCTGACCTATATTTTGATTGCGGCGATTCCCTTTTTCAGTAAAAGTGTGATGGGGGTTTTGCTTGTAAAGGTTCCACCCGCTAAGAAGGAAGGATTGGCTGCGATGTTTCAGCAGGCAGTGTCACCTAAATTAGTATCAATCTATCCTGTTTTTATTATTCTTTTTGCTGCTTTAGTAGTAGTTTTAAATGAAAAAATGATTGGGGTCGTAATTTTGTTTTTGGCTGCTGTCGGATGTTATCTGCTTTGCCGTCGTAATGCACTGAATTGGTTTGGTGGAATCACGGGGGATGTATTGGGAGCATCTGTAGAAGGGACGGAGGTACTCTTATGGATGACATTGTGGTTATCGCATTATTTCGCCATGGACTGACAGAAGCGAACAGACGAAGAGCCTATTTGGGATGGAAGGACTCGCCTTTAATCCTTGATGAAATGAAAATACCTATTAATCGGATCTATGATTGTTATTTTTCTAGCGATTTAAATAGATGTATAGAAACTGCAAAGATCTTTTTTCCGGATGAAAGTCCATATCTATTAAAAGAGCTTCGGGAAATGGATTTCGGTGAATGGGATGGAAAAACGTATGATGAATTGAAGGAAGATCAGCTATACCGGCAGTGGCTGTCTGAACCATTAAACTTTCGTCCGCCGGATGGGGAATGGTTTCAGCGATTTCAGGATAGAAGTCAGAATGGTTGGAGTCAGATTGTGACTAAAATTCTGCTGAAAAATCTGCAAAGCTGTGCGGTGATCACGCATGGCGGTGTAGTCCGTCATTTCCTGACCAAGTATGCGCCAGAAATAAAAGAATTTTGGGAGTGGCAATGCCCCCATCATGAAGGATTCGAATTAATCTTTAACCGTGAAGCGTTAAGGAGGGGTGAACGGTGCACTTTATTACAGGTGGTGCCTTTAATGGGAAAAGAGAGTGGGTGAGAAATACCTATAAGGTTCAATTCAAAGCCCAATGGACATCTGCTTACCAGAAAGATCCATTCCCTTTTGAACTTGAGGAACCTGGAACACTGCTTATTCTTGAAGGAATTGAAATGTGGATAAACGATTTAATGAAAGAATATGAACCTGAAAAATGTCGTGAAATATGGAAAAACTGCTTAACCCAATGGATTTCCTGGGAGCGGGCAGAGAAAAATCGAAAACTAGTGGTAATTGGTACAGATATTACAAAAGGAATTGTTCCGTTGGAGAAGGAAAACAGACTTTGGCGCGACCTGACGGGATGGGCCTATCAGGACATCGCAGCAACAGCGGACAGAGTCGACGTCATTTGGTATGGATTAAATCAAACAATTAAGGGTGGGGGAATGGAAGGATGAGAATTTATACAAGAACTGGTGATAAGGGAAAAACAAGTATCATTGGCGGCAGAGTCGATAAAGATGACGTTAGAGTAGAAGCATATGGAACGGTTGATGAAGTTAATTGCTTTGTTGGTCAGGCGATTCAAGAGCTTGACCCGGAGATTTTCGCAGATGTACTAGCTGATCTTGAAACCATTCAGCACGAATTATTCGATTGCGGTGGAGACTTAGCCAATGTTTTGGACAAACGAGAAATGAAGCTTCAGAAAGAATCAATTGATTATTTGGAAAAGAAGATCGATGAGTATATTGAAGAGGCTCCTGAATTAGAAAGGTTTATTTTACCTGGAGGTACAAAACCGGCCGCCTCGATTCATCTTGCGAGGACTGTAACAAGGAGAGCTGAACGCTTGGTGGTAAAACTGATTAAAGCTGACTCAAAAGCTCCTGAACTTGGACTTCAATACTTAAACCGTCTATCAGACTATTTCTTTGCCTTAGCAAGGGTCATTAATTGTCGCCTGAATGTCAAAGATGTGGAGTATGTAAGGAGCGCAAAAGTGTTCAGAGGCGGGAAGCGGTCGGATGAAAAATAGACTGGATGGAAAAATGGTAAGCTGGCTGGCTCTTTTTACAGCATTGTCAGTTGTCGGTGCTTCCATCAAAATTCCGGCAATCGTCGGAAGTGTCGCCTTGGATGTGTTTCCAGCACTGCTTGCAGCTGTATTAATCGGGGCCAGGCTAGGAGCGATTGTCGCTGCATTTGGCCATTTATTATCAGCCCTATTTGGTGGTTTTCCACTAGGACCCATGCATATTTTAATTGCTGGTGAAATGGGATTGCTCGTTTGGATTTTCGGGGTTTTATATAAAAATAAGAGAATCATAGCCAGTCTTCTTTTTGTTCTAGGAAATGCATTTGCGGCACCGCTTCCCTTTATTTTTTTAATGAGTATGGGTTTCTACGTGACACTTATCCCATCATTATTCGTTGGTTCAATGCTCAATGTGGTGATAGGGTTACTGTTGATTCCGAGACTTTCAAGTCTATTCGAAACTGCTGCACGGAGAAAGGAACTTAGCTGATGAGAGATATTGTAACCATCCCCTTAAATGAAAAGGTATCTCTTATCATTTCTAGCGATAACAGCGGCGGAATTGGGATGAAGGCGGAAGACTTGGTAAAAGTATCGTATGAAACCGTTGCCTATTATTCTTTTCGGGTTGCTGCCATGGAGTGTATTGCCGGGGGCGGTGAATTGATTTCTGTGGTGGTTCACAATTTTTGCGGCAATGAACCGTGGGAGGAACTTGTCAAAGGTGTACAAAAGGGAGTAAAAGAACTCGGTTTAAGCGAGGTTTCTGTTACGGGAAGTACGGAAAGTAATTTTTCCTTAAAGCAATCTGCTGTCGGGATTATCGTAATTGGAAAAAAGGCAACAGATACAGTAATGGAAGTATCGCTTTCAGATTCTTTAAAAGTTGCGGTTATTGGGATGCCTCTTGTTGGAAATGAAGTGGTGGAGCATTCAGAAAACGTGGTTCCATTGGCACTTTTCCAAGAAATTTGCAGATTGAAAGATGTGGTTGTTTTACCAGTTGGATCAAAAGGGATCTTTTATGAGTTGAATCAACTGTTTTCAAATAAAGTTTTAGAAAAAGGAAATCTAATAATGGATATAGATGTTTTTAAATCATCCGGTCCTTCCACTTGCTTTATTGCCGTTTATCCTGGGGGTCTTGAAGAAAAAATCAAGAGTGCATCAGGTAATTATTTCCACTCGGTACATATAGAATTTTAAAATATTATGTTGCTATTTACTTTAATTAGGTATAGGATAAAATTATTAAATTCATAGACTACTAGGGGTGCCCGGATTCGAGGCTGAGAGAAAAACAATTTGTTTTTTAACCCTTTGGACCTGATCTGGATCATACCAGCGTAGGAAAGTAGTGGAAAAATTAATTTTTTCTATTGCCTATTAAGTCAGGTCCTATTTATGGATCTGGCTTTTTTATTTTTTATAAAGGGGAGTACAGCATGAATGAGAACGAAAGTATTGTTATAGGGGTGGAGGAAAAATTACCACCAGTTAAAAGTTTTTTATATGGATTGCAGCATGTATTTGTTTCAAATGTCTGGCTGGATCCAATTTTTGTCGCAGCGATGATTGGATTGCCGTTGTCCCTATCAGCCAATATTGTTAACGCCATTTTTATCTCTGCAGGACTTGTAACCTTGATACAAGCAACAAAGCTTGTCAGATTGCCGATTGTTCAAGGACCGTCCGCTGCCTTTGACTCAATCATGATTTCAGCGGGTAAAGCAAATGCGCTTGCGGCTGCGAGTGGCAGTATCTTTTTAAGTGCAATTATTGTTTTTCTATTATCCATTACCGGTGTAATCGGAAAACTAAAGGCTCTATTTACACCAGTTATTTCCGGAACCGTTATTTTTATCGTCGGAATTTCCTTATCAAGCTTTACGTTATATGAATTTTTAGGCGGAACACCGGGAATGGATAGTTTTGCTAGCATGAGCACGCTAGTCATGTCCATCCCAACAGCCTTGGTGGTTATTTTATTATCTCTTTTCGGCCGCGGCATATGGAAGTCATTCTCTTTCCTTATTGCCCTGATTGTTGGGGATTTGATTGCCATTTGTTTTGGAAAAACAAATTTTTCGATCATTAGTGAAAAAGGCTGGTTTGGCATGCCCCATTTTCTTCCTTACGGAGAGTTTACCTTCCATTGGAGCTGGTTTTTGACATTTTTTGTGGCTTATATTGTAGCGATTATCGAAGCAATGGGTGTTTATCAGGCATCCGCGGAAATGCTTGATATTGATTTAGACCGAAAAAGAATCCGGAATGGATTTGCAGGTGAGTCGGCCGGTTCACTTATTTCCTCATTAATCGGAGGATTCCCTACTACCGCATATGCTCAAAACGTTGGACTTCTAAGATTAACAGGTGTAGGTTCACGAAAACCGGTGATTGTTGCTGGGGTAATTTTCTTAGTACTGGGCTTTGTCCCAAAAGCCGGTGCCATTCTAGCATTGACACCGGATGCCGTTGTCGGCGGGATCTTTTTACCTGCTGCAGCCAGCTTAGTTTTTACCGGTATTTCGATTTTGGCTAAAGTGGATAAAAACGAAACAAATTACATGATTATCGGATTATCCATCCTATTAGCGATTAGTCTTCCGACGTATTTTAAAGATGTAAAAGGAACAGTGGGAACGTTCCTCTCCAATAGCATTTTTATAGGTGCATTTTTCTCAATTATTCTTCAAGTTTTATTCGTTCATCTACCAAAATTGTTTAGAAACGAGGCAAGAAAAAATGAGAGTAGAGTCACAACAGATCACCTGTGAAATCATAGATTTTATTCATCAGTTTCCAGAAGGGCTTCCTCCTGATGCTGAGACTGACTTTAATAAACTGGCTTTAAAGCTTTTTAACTTTCAATTCAATTTCAATCTACCATACAAAAAGTTTTGCCAATCAAAAAGGAAAACGCCGTTAACGGTCAAAGATTGGAAGGATATTCCGGCCATTCCGATTCAAGGATTTAAAGAAATGGTTTTATCCTCTGAACCTGTAGAGGACGTAGAGGCCGTGTTTATGACAAGCGGCACGACAAACCAGATTGCCTTGGGGAAAAACTATCATCCAACACTGGCAGTTTGGGATACTTCCATGAAGGGGCCGTTTAAACAATTTGTATTGCCGGATGTCGAAAAAATCACGATGTTCGTTTTGTCGCCGGGGGCAGATTTGAATCAGAATTCCTCGCTTTCCCGTTATTTAACAAATGCAGTAACCTTTTTAGGTACCGAAAAAAGTCGTTTCTTTTTCGATGAAAACGGTCTTGATATGGAAGGACTGGCAGTGGCATTAAAGGAATCGGAAGAACGGGGGGAGCCGGTTCTCCTGATAGGAGCAACGTTCGCTTATGTGCATGTTTTAGATGATTTAAAAGAAAAGAACACCAGGTTCAAACTGGCAAAGGGCAGCCGGATTTTTGATACAGGCGGTTTTAAAGGGCAGTCACGGGAAGTAGAGATGGACCGTTTATATTCTATGTTCAAGGAGTATTTCCATGTTGATCGTACGATGTGTATCAATATGTATGGAATGACGGAATTAAGTTCACAAATCTATGATCAAACCATTCTATCAAACCATTTAACGGGAACAACTGTTTTCGATAAAGCTGGACCAGCATGGGTGAAAACCATCGTGCTGGATCCAAATACATTAGAGCCTGTAGGTAATGGTGAGACAGGGGTAATTGCTCATTATGATTTAGCCAATTGGAATTCTTGCCAGGCAATTTTGACGGAGGATTTGGGTTATAAAACGGAGGAAGGACTTGTTTTACTTGGAAGAGTAAAGGGCTCAGAAGCAAGAGGCTGCTCAATTGCAATTGACCAATTGTTGCAGGCAAATGGAAAATGAGGGGATTGCAATGGTGGATGATCGTGTAGTAGAAATTTCGGCCTATAAAGTACCAAAGTCAATCCGGCTAACTGAATTTCGTGAGGAATTGTACGAAACAGAAAAGGGCGTTTTTATACTAAAATATCCGATTCTATCAGCAGGTAACATCGCCGAGATTTCTCGGACTGTTCAGGAAAATAGGAATCGATATTTAGCTGGTCTCTCGATAAGCGATATCGTTGCAAAAATTGACCTGGCCGTTCAGCAATGGCTAAATCCTGATTATCGGTTACGACAAATTGCGGAAATTCTGATTCCTAGAATTACTGGATATGATTCGGAGATGGTCAGGCTAGAATTAAAACGGTACATTAGAATGTTTCGCAAAAAAGAACTCCTGCGCTTTCTTGATGAAGAGTTTGACCAGCCAGCCATGCTTGATGAGTTTCGTCCGAGAAAAACTGGGGGTATGAGCAAAGCATTTGGACCAAGATCGATTTTTCATGTTTTCTCCGGAAACGTCCCAGGTGTTCAAATCTGGAGTTTAATCATGGGACTGCTGCTGAAATCCGCGAATATCGGAAAAACCTCTACGGCGGAGCCGTTATTTCCCGTTTTGTTTGCAGAAACATTAAAGGAAGTGGACCCGCTATTAGCTGAATCTATCGCGATACTTCCCTGGAAAGGCGGGACAAAGGAGCTTGAGGAGCAGGCAATAGCAGCAGCGGAAGCGGTGATTGTTTATGGATCCAATACAACCGTAGAAAAAATACGTGAACTCGTGCCATTTGGAAAGAAATTATTAACCTATGGCCACAAAATTAGTCTCGCTTTGATTGGCAAGGAGGCACTTACTGCCGACTATTATTTTGACACCATTCACAAATTGGCGGAGGATGTTTCCGTATACGACCAGCAAAGCTGTTTATCTCCTCAATCGGTATTAGTGGAAGAGGGAGGGGCCGTCAGTCCGAAGCAATTTGCACAAATGCTTGCAGCGGAATTAGAACGTTATCATAAAAAACGTCCGCGGGCCAAGCTTGCCGCTGAAGAAGCAATGTCCATTCAAAAGGTAAGAAATCACTATCATTTGGAGTCATTGTCAGGGGATGGCGTCAGTGTCTTTGCAAGTCAAAACGATTCTGCATGGACGGTCATTTATCATCCTGAACCAGGAATGGAAGGGTCGCCGCTGAATCGAACAATTCATGTTTTCAGCTCAAAAAGCTTAGAGGTTGATTTTGAGAAAATAATGCCATATCAAGACTATTTACAATCTTGTGGCCTTGCGGTATCACCGGTTCGACTTTTTCAAATCGCTGAATTGCTGGGGAAAATGGGGGTTAATCGTATCGCTCCGATTGGCGAAATGAATCGGGCGAAGCCAGGCTGGCATCACGATGGCGGTTTTAACTTACTGGATTTAGTAAGGTTTACTGATATTGAACGGAACCTTGAACAAGATTTGGAACGGTTTGACCCGGATGTCGAGTAGAAGGAAGGTTGAAAAATGATTTTAAAAGATAAAATTGTCCTGGTTACGGGGGCGAGCCGCGGAATTGGTGCCGCCGTTGCTAAGAAGGCAGCATCTGAAGGTGCGTTTGTAATTGTGAATTACTTGAAAAATAATCTGCTTGCTGAGCAAGTAGTCTTGGAAATTGAAGCAATGGGGGGACAGGCTTTCGCAATTCAAGCAGATGTCCGGGATGAAGTCGAAGTGTGCGAAATGATGAACCAAATCATTGATTCCTTTGGTGGAATTGATGTAGTGGTCAATAATGCCCTCAACCATTATACGTTTAATCCAAAAACACGTAAGACAGCTTGGGAACTGGAGTGGGCGGATTATGACCAGCAAATCGCAGGCAGTCTCCAAGGTGCTTTTCATATTTGCAAAGCTGCAATGCCTTTTATGAAAAAACAAATGTCGGGACGCATCATCAATATTACTAGTAATTTAATCGATTTCCCGGTAGTCCCGTATCATGATTATTCAACAGCAAAAATGGCCCTGCTAGGGTATACAAGGAACCTTGCAAAAGAACTGGGTGCCTTTGGAATTACGGTTAATGCGGTTTCCCCGGGACTTACGTATCCAACCGACTCCAGTTCGGAGACAAAAGAGGATGTACGAGAAATGATAATCGGTTTAACACCGATGCACCGCCTTGCTATGCCCGACGATATTGCAGGAGCTATTCTATTTTTAGCATCTGACTGGGCATCATTTATTACTGGGCAGTGTATAAATGTAGATGGCGGAATAGTGATGAATTAATAGAAGGAGGAAATTTGATATGAATAAAAAGTTTATAAGCGCGACACTACAAAAAGTAAGAGAAAAAAACCCGTTGGTACATAACATCACAAATGTAGTGGTGACAAATTTTACCGCAAATGGACTGCTGGCACTTGGGGCATCGCCCGTTATGGCCTATGCTCCCGAGGAAGTAGCGGATATGGCAAAAATAGCAGGCGCTCTTGTACTAAATATTGGTACGTTAAACACAATAGAGATTGAATCGATGATCATTGCTGGTAAATCAGCGAACGTAAATGGGGTACCTGTTATTTTTGATCCAGTTGGTGCAGGGGCAACCCCTTTTAGAACGGAAACAGCTAAAAAACTTATGAATGAGATACGAATTTCAGTAATCCGCGGGAATGCAGCAGAAATCGCCAATGTTGCAGGGCTTGATTGGGAGATTAAAGGCGTAGATGCAGGAGAGTCAAACGGTAATGCAATGGAATTGGCGATTCAAACAGCACAAAAATTGAATACTGTTGTTGTGATAACCGGTAAGGATGATGTCATTTCTGACGGTAAGAAAACCTTTATCGTTCATAACGGTCATCCGATTCTAACAAAAGTGACCGGCACCGGTTGCTTATTAACCTCTGTAATTGGTGCTTTTTCAGCTGTTGAAAAGGATTTGCTATCAGCCTCCGTTTCAGCATTAGTCTTCTATGGGTCTGCTGCTGAAATTGCCGCTGAAAAAACAGCTTCTATGGGACCGGGAAGTTTTCAAATTGAATTTTTAAATCAACTTTATCAAGTTTCCGGGGCAGAAATTGAGAATTATGGTTATTTTACTGAACAGTAGGGAGAGAGAGTACAATGGATGTCAGAAAAGCATTAACGATTGCAGGCTCTGATTCTGGCGGTGGTGCCGGAATCCAGGCGGATTTAAAAACGTTTCAAGAGCTAGGTGTCTTCGGAATGTCTGCTCTAACTGCAGTTACGGCACAAAATACATTGGGTGTGCAAGCGGTTTATCCGATGACTAAAGAAGCAGTGGCGGCACAAATTGACTCCATAGGAGCTGATATGGGGACAAATGCTGTGAAAACAGGGATGCTTTTCAGTTCAGAGATCATTCGTGCGGTTTCGGAAAAAATTAGTCAAAATCAGTGGGAAAAGGGTATTGTTGATCCGGTGATGATTGCAAAAGGGGGCGCATCCCTGCTGCAAATGGAAGCCATTGAAGCTTTGAAAAAATATCTTTTACCATTGGCATGGGTAGTAACCCCGAATATTCCTGAAGCCGAGGTGTTAACAGGAATGACGATTACTACTATTGATGATCGAAAAAAAGCAGCAAAACGAATCATCGATTTTGGGGCTAAGCATGTAGTAATAAAAGGCGGCCATGATGAGAAACTCGAAGATGCTGTTGACCTTCTCTATGATGGAACGGAATTTTACTATTTTAATAGTAAGCGAATTTTAACAAGAAACACCCACGGTACAGGCTGCACTTTTTCAGCGGCGATTACGGCAGAAGTAGCGAAAGGTTCCAATGTTTATGAGGCTGTTGCAAATGCCAAAGAATTTATTCAAGCGGCCATCGAAGCAGATTTGTTCATTGGTTCCGGCCATGGGCCGACGAACCATTGGGCGTACAACCGAAAGCGGGGCATTTTAAATGGAACGAATGAATAAGGAATCGATCCAGGCAGCTTTAAAAGTTTACTTTATTATGGGGAGTAATAATTGCAATAAAGATCCTGAAACGGTGTTGGAAGAAGCGATTGCTGGAGGAATTACCTTGTTTCAATTTCGAGAAAAAGGAAAAGGTGCTCTTGATGGAGCAGCAAAATATGATCTTGCAAGAAGGCTCCAGCAAATTTGCCGGATGAACAAAATTCCTTTCATTGTCAATGATGATGTTGGGTTGGCGCTAGAATTAGATGCGGATGGTATTCATATTGGGCAGGATGATGAACCGGTTGAAACCATTCGTGAAAGGATTGGTAATAAGATTCTGGGGGTTTCCACTCACACCCTTGAGGAAGCCGAGGTAGCTGTAAGGTGCGGAGCCGACTATCTTGGAATTGGTCCGATTTTTCCAACCAGTACCAAGGAGGATGCGAAAGCAGTACAGGGGACTTCTTTAATTGATAAGCTACGTGGAAATGGTATTATGATTCCGTTAGTTGGGATTGGCGGGATTAATGCGTCGAATGCCTCGATGGTTTTGAAAGCTGGGGCAGATGGGGTATCAGTAATTACGTCCATTAGTAAGGCTGCTGATGTTACTGAATCAGCAAGACAATTATGGTTTGCAGTTATTGGGGAGCAAAATTACTAATCAATTACTCCATCACCAAATGAAGGACAAAACTGTGGAAAATCCGAAAATAACCAGTAAAAAGCGCCCCAGCTAAGGCTAGGGGCGCTTTACTAATTTATTGAGTAGCTCCACGAATTTTCTGAATTACCGAATCCACCGTTTGGCCGACTTTATACAGAACTTTATCCAGATTCTCCTTCCAAACAGGGGCATTTTCCTTAATTGTTTTGCCGATCTTTTCGGCATTCGCATTTAATTCCTTTTTAATTTCTTCTGCCTTTTGTTGCATTTCCTTCCTGGATTGAGTCTTTCCAGCAAGCTGATCATTCACCGAAACCACATCAAAATTCTTCCGTGGAACATATGGAAGGGAAGACCGCATGATCTCCTTGAAAATCGGTACAACTTGGACTGAACTTGCGCCCGTCAAATAATGCTGCCTGTCCGTTTGGTCAAATCCAATCCAGATGGCGCCAACGAGATTTGGGGTATACCCGACCATCCACTGAGCCTTTGTTCCGGAAACACCACTGAAAGGCAGCTGGGTGGAACCAGTTTTAGCGGCAATTTGAACTCCAGGTATATGGGCGCGCTGACCTGTTCCTGATTCCACAACATTTAACAGCATAGAGGTCATCTCATTCGTCACCTTCTTTGAAGTTACCTTGGTTGCTTTAGATTTATGCTCCACAATCACATTCCCAGTTGGTCCGACAATTTTCGTTATCAGATGGCTGTCATACCGCTTCCCGCCATTTGGAAACGTTGAAAATGCATCGGCCATTTGCAGAGGGGAAACCCCTTTACTCATACCGCCAAGCGCGATCGCTAAGTTTTTGTCGGCTTTCTGGACGGGGATACCGAAACGGTTCAAGGAATTAAGACCTTTATCAAGTCCGATTTTATCCAATAGCCAAACCGCTGGAATATTCAAGGACTCCTCAAGAGCTTTGTACATAGGAACCTTCCCGCTATATGTTCTTGAAAAATTCTCCGGCTTATACTTGCCAAAGGAAATTGGCTTGTCTACTAGCTCAGAGGAATAATCATATCCCTCTTCAAGTGCAGGCGTATAAACTGCGAGCGGTTTTATAGATGAACCAGGCTGAGCATTTAATTGCGTTGCCCGGTTAAAGCCGCGAAATACATGCTCACCGCGGCCGCCCACAAGAGCCCGTACTCCTCCTGAGGCAGGATCCATTAATACCGACCCGCTTTGTGATAGCTTTCCACCCATGCTTCTTGGGAATAAATAATCCTTACTATATACATTTTCCATACCTGCCTGCAAATTCTGATCCATTTCGGTATAAATTCGATAACCGCGTGTTAAAATTTCATCCTGTGTCAAGCCATAACGATAAATTGCTTCATTTAATACGGCATCAACATAGTAAGGGTATTTCCGGTCAACAAAGCTTCCACCGCCATTATCAAGGACAATCTTTTCATTAATCGCTTGTTTATACTGTGAAGCGGTAATGAAGTTAAGTTCCTTCATTTTGGCTAGTACCACATTGCGGCGTTTAACGGCCTCATCATAATTTTTATAAGGGTCAAGGTAGTCCGGAGCATGAAGCAATCCGGCCAAGAGAGCCGCCTCACTAATGGATACATCCTTGATATCCTTATTAAAATACTTCTTTGCCGCATTTCCAATCCCCCATGCACCGCTGCCAAAGTAGACCTGATTCAAATACATTTGCAAAATTTCATTTTTGGTATAAACCTTTTCGATTTTAACGGCCAAAAATAATTCCTCAGCCTTCCGCTTGTAGGTCCGTTCTGGCGAGAGCAAAGCATTTTTAGCAAGCTGCTGGGTTAAGGTACTTCCTCCTGCCGTTACTCTTCCAGATAATAAATTTCCAAAAAACGCTCGGGCAATCCCTCTGACATCGAAGCCGCCATGCTGATAAAAGCGCTCGTCCTCAATTGCCACAACAGCATTTGGAACATATTTTGGAACTTCTTCAATGTTCACGCCCTTTGTCCGATTCGTTAATACATTCGTTGCCACTTTGCCATTTTTATCATAAATAACAGTTGGCTGGTTTAACCCCTGTTTTAACGATTCCACATTTGCTCTAATTGCAATCCAACCAAAATAAAGAATCGTAATTAAAACAACGAACAATAAAATTAATAAAAAAATTTGTGTAAGATGACGCTTTTTCCAAAAATTTCCAATTTTTTCCCAATAGGGCTGCAATTTTTCCATTTTATCTCCTAACTTTCAAGGGAATTTTGCTTTTTTCATTATAAGATTTATTGTCGAAAAAGACCAATAATACGGTAATTTTTCTAGAAATATACCCATTTTTTTTAGAAGCAGTTTTTTTGGACAACCATTTATGTCACAAGCATATCTTATAGAAAAGAGAGATTACAACATATGAAGGGAGTAGAAGCATGATTAACTGGAAAGTTCGCTTAAAAAACAAACATTGGGTGCTTGCCTTTGTTTCGCAGGTGATGATCGTTCTTCAAATGATTTTGTCTGGATTAAATATGTTGGGTTTAATCCATTTTGAATTGACACAAGCGATTCAGAGTTCAGTATTAACCTTTATTAATGCTATATTTGTCATTCTTTCAATGCTTGGTCTCGTTCAAGATCCAACCACAAAAGGATATGGGGATAGTGACCGCGCCTTAAATTATAAAGACCCAAGTTAAAAGAATAATATAATGAAAGAAAACGTCCAGGCTGCCATTCAACTGACAGTGTGGACTTTTTTGCTTTTTGTGTCTAATTTGTAACAATTGAAAAAACTCCGTTGACACTGATAATCATTCTCTATTATAATTATAAATGTAAATGATAATCATTATCAAATATATAAATAATCTACATACGGGGGAGAAAGCAAAATGGCAATGAAATTTAAAGTGTTTGCAGCAATGGCCGCATTATCACTGGTACTAGGAGCATGTGGCAAAGCAGAAGAGAATACAAATAAATCCAAAGTTGAAAGCAATCAAAGCAATCAAAAATCAGAAGTAGAGAAAAACGAATCTGCTGAGAAAGAAAAAGTAGAATATGCAGATGTTTTTACAGAAGCAGTGACAGAGCTTGAGAAAGCCAAGGAAGGCAAAAAGGTTGACTTTGATAAAGTCACACAATTATATAACAACAATTTGAAAGAATTAGTTCAAAATAGGGATGCAGAATTTGAAGATACTGTTGATGAAAAAATCACGGCTGCATTAACAGCTGGCAAAGACGGATCCTTGGACCCGGTTGTGGTAAAACAAGTTTTTGATAAGCTTATGCAAAAGGTATTTTATACATCAATTAAGCATGATTTTACTGAAGTAGGAGATAAATGGGGCAAAACTGAAGAAGTAAATCACGAAATTGAAGAGGCAAAAGAATATTATGCAATTCTAAAAACTACAGTTGAAAAACGTGATGCTGCTTATGGTACCAATCTTGTAAGTGCAATTGATGGAGGCTTTAACGAAATCGAAACAGCTGTTAAAAACAACGATGAATTAGGCTTTAATCTTGGTAAGCAAGTAGTGGACAAAACCTTAATGAAGACCTTCTACTTAGCAACTGGTGCACTACCAAACGGCTATGCTACAAAAGCGGCAAATGAAGCGAAAAAGGATGAAAAAGCAGCAAAAGTAGAACAAGCTGAAGGCTGGGCATTCTTCCAATCTGTTTACTCATACCTTAACAAACATGCTGCTGATGAAACAGCATTTATCGAAAAACAATTTAATTTAGAATCGAATGTTTTGGAGCTTGACCCAACTGCAGTAAATAAAGCATTTGTTCGCGGATTTGCGAAAATTGCAATCAGTGAGTACGGTGAAAGCAAGGAGTTACTTGGTAAAGATGATAAAGCGGTTGTAACTGGTTTAGAGGGTGCATTATTTATCGACATCATCGGTGAAGATATCAAAACCTTGCTTGGTGAGGATGCCTACAAGAACCTGAACGAGAAAGCACATAAATATGTTGAAACCGCAAAAGCAAAAGATAAAGCTGCTGGCGAGGCGCAATTGAAGGACCTGATCTCCACTCTGAATACAATCGTAGAAAAAGCGAAATAATTTAGTGGAAAAACCTTGTTACAATTGCAAGGTTTTTCCTGTTTTTAGGGAATAGTATACATATGGAGCGGATGGAAGTGTATGAGGGTAAATCAAGCAAATTGGCAAAGAAATCAGGAAGGAATAAAGCTTGGGTGCGAACAGGTGGATTTTTACTAATTATCGTCTTTGTTTTTCTCTCTGTCCGTTATTTTCATGCGGAGCAATTTTGGAAGGAAACGAGGAAGTTTTTTGTCGATAACCCACTAATTCTTCTGATTGTAACTATATGTTATTTTTTATCATTTTGTCTGCGAGCCGAAACATGGAGAATTTACTTAGGGAAAAAAGTTAGATATTTTAGCTGTCTTCAGGGGCTTCTCTTTAGTTTATTCATTAACCATATTACTCCGATTAAGGCAGGGGATGCTGTTAGGATTGGCGTCCTTTCCTGGAGGGAAAAGCATATTTCAACTTCGATATCTGCTCATTCGGTAGTGGTGTTAAGAGTATTGGATATGTTGATTTTACTGCTATTTTCATTCATAGGCCTCTTGGCTTTTTCACGCGGTATTCTGTTTAAATCATCCATTGTTGTTCTAATAGCTGCTTTTGTTTTCATAATCCTTGCAATATGGTTCTTGAGGAGATACCTCCCAAAGTTTTTCAAAAAGCATCTACATATATTAAAAAATGGTTTTCAGGCTAAAAATTTTCTGCCTATCTTCACACTTACAGTTTTGAGCTGGGCCCTTGAAGGTGCAGTTGTTTTTGGGGTGACGGCATCAATCGGCCAGCATCTTGGCCCATTTAAAGCCATCTGGGTAAACTCCATAACAGTTGGGGGGCAGGTTTTTCAAATTACCCCTGGGGGAATTTCTACATACGAATCAGTGATGACAGCAGCATTAACCAGTTTTCATTATCCAGTAAGTGAAGGCTATATGGTTGCATTAATTAGTCATAGCTATAAATTTATCTTTTCTTATTTTGCAGGGTTCTTGCTGCTTTTGAAATCCCCAGCTGTAAAAATGAAACAAATTAAAGCGTTACTACGTTTGAGGAGAGATTAAGGATGAAAAAAGCATCAAAATTTGAAAAGGTTGCGGCAAGATGCTGGAACCTCTTAAATGAAGGAAAGCCGTTTACACCCATTTTTACTGTGGGAACAATGATTCTATACATAATCTTTAGAATTGGTGAAGCACCTAATCCGGTTGATCTTTTTGCTGGTTTTCTTGGCATTGTGCCGCTATTAATTATTTATTACTTGTTCGACTTTCCATTGTTCCTTCGAAATTATCTCTGGATTCCATACATTGCTTATTTAATGATTTGGAATCAAGTAAACCTTGGATTGCTGTTGTTTGCAATTGGTCTCTATTTCTTCTTTACCGTTTTTTTTTGGGGCACTTTTTACTATCATTTACGAATCGGCACCTCCTGGCTGAATTTCACCCGGTTTTGGAAGCTGGTTTTAAAAAATAGTGACTCTACAAGTGGAAATGCTCAAGAACAGCTGCCAAAGTTCCTTCTATTATTATCGTTATGGAATTTTGGTACTGCAGGCACAGGATGGACTGGTAAGGAATTATCTATGTTGGCAGTTTTTTATGCGGGAATTCTTCTATTTGCCTGGATTCTACATAAAAACCTATTTGATTGGAAACCGAAAGTAATTCCCACCTATACCGATAATGTTGACGTGCCGGGTAATGCTGTAAATGAGAAAGTCATCGTGCTGGTCATCGATGGAATGCGGAAGGAACGTTTTGAAGAAGCACATACACCTTTCCTTGATTATTTGCGAAAAAATGGTACGGAGTATACCAGAATGGAAACGGTATACCCTGCAAGAACCGTTGTTTGTTTCTCTTCCATGTTCACGGGCACCTACCCATTTGAACATGGTATCAAATCGAATATGGTATGGAAGCTTGGTTTGAAAGTTGAAAGTATTTTTGATTCCTTACGAAAAATCGGGAAAAAGGGATCATTGCTGGGGATTGCCCATCTTGTCGATTCCTTTGGCAAGGATGTCGAAACCGTTACCGCTGTGATGAACAATGATGTTGCCGACCGCAATATTATTGAACGGGCAAAAAATATTATGGATGAACAAGACCCAGATTTACAAATTATTCAATTAATTGGAACCGATCAAACGGGACATAGCCGAGGAGTCCTTTATGATGACTATATCGAAAAAATCCAGGAAGCAGATGCACTGGTAAAGGAATACTTTGAATGGCTTCAAGAAAAAGGAAAGCTTGAAAACTATACATTCATCGTTTGTGCTGACCACGGCCAAGCGGATGGAATCGGTGGTCACGGACATTTGGACGAAGGGGAAAGGTATGTCCCATTTTTCATGTATGGGCACTCGATTAAGAAGGGGAGACGAGTGGAGGAAAAACATAGTTTAGTATCACTCGCTTCAACGATTTCTTATTTATTGGGAGCTCCTTACCCAGACCATGCCCGTGGTCCTGTATTAATTGATGCAATCAGGAAGGATGTAGAGTTGAATGAAACAGAAGAAAATTATCGTATTCCTTCCAGCTTATAATGAGGAAGCTTCGATTGCAGAAGTGATTCAAAAAATACCAAGGAAGTTTCATCAGAATATCAACATTGAGGTTTTAGTCATTAATGATGGTTCAAATGATAATACAGTAGAGGTGGCAAGAATTGCGGGGGCAGACTATATTCACAGCTTTACGATCAATCAGGGATTGGGAGCTGCTGTCCGAAAAGGGTTGGAGCTATGTGTTTTTCATGGGGCAGACATTGGGGTGATGATTGATGCTGATAACGAATATCCAGCCGATCAAATCCCGGAACTGGTCGAACCAATTTTTAATGGGTCAGCTGATTATGTAATGGGATCTCGTTTTCTTGGAACCATTAACGGGATGAAATGGAATCGCAGGTTAGGAAACTATTGTTTCACCATGCTTCAGGCACTACTATTAAGAAAATGGATTTACGATGGCCAATCCGGTATGCGGGCTTTTTCAAGAAATGCCATGAAGGAAGCGGAAATTATTCATGATTATAACTATGCCCAGGTTGTAACGCTTAACCTAATTCGAAAGGGATTCCGGATGAAGGAGATCCCGATTCGTTATCAGGTCCGAAATACAGGGGAGTCGTTTATCAAATTTAAAAAGTATATGACTTCGGTTTTACCAGCCATTTTAAAAGAAATGAGAAGGCCGGTTAAAAAAGTAAATCAAAACCAACAAGTTGAGATGGTACAAGTAAGCGAAAAAGTACAGTAAGTAAATCACAAAGGTAATTATGATAAATATGTGAAAATTATGAAGGTTACATTGACAACGACGATGATAATCATTATCATTAAGAATGTAGGAGGGAACGTTTGGATGAAAAGATTTTCGGTTTTTATATTTTGTTTTGTACTGTTGATTACATGCCTACCGCAGAGGGGAGTATACGCCTATTCATATGGTGACCCCAATGAAGAAAAGGTTGCAGAAGTTTATAAACAAATGTTAGTCAAACTAGATGAGAACCCTCCCAATTTTACTTCTGCTAAAAAACTTTACGAAACAGTTAAAGAAGAAGTCGATATGCATATGGGTCCTGAGCCATCTAAGTTGATATTGGCGAACCTCGATGATCAGGATAAAAAAGCAGCGATAAGGAATATGAAAAAGTTGCTCGTGTTAAATATCGCAAGACGGCTTGAGAGTATTGAAAAGAATTTTTCTGAATATGACACAACGAAAAGGCTTCTTGCCAAAGCTCATGCTACATATGATGCCCTCTCCCCAATAGTAGAGGCAGAGCATCCAGAAAATGACAAGAAAATACGAAAAGACTTTGATCAGGCACTAGAAGCATTAGGAAATCCGGGCTTATTTGGAGTAGGAAAAAAGGAAGCAAGTCTTGATTCCTTTAAAAAAAATAAAAAAGATATTTTAAATACCTTAAAAACAGAATTTAAAATAAAAAGTTTAGAAGTCGGACATTTTGCTGAAAGCGCAACAGAACAAGAATCAGCAGCAGCTAAAAAAGATTGGACGGATATTTCCAATATTCGAAATTGGATTCCAATTATCTTAATTGTTGCAGTTTTAATTGTTGTCATCATTACTGTAATGAGAAGAAGAAAGCAAAGATAGAAGAGAATATCGCAAGTTGGAGGAGAATCGGCAATGGAGATACAGTCACTGTTAATTACATTCCGTGAAGTATTAGAGGCTCTGTTAATCGTAGGGATTATTACTACGTATTTGAGCAGGGTAAACCAAAAGAAATATGTAAAATTTGTATGGCTTGGTGCGAGTCTTGCTGTGTTGGCCAGTGTCGGGGTAGCGCTTCTTTTCCAGATCGTATTTACCGGATTTGCTGCAATGGGAAGCGAAATGTATTTGAAAATAGGGATTATGCTTGTTTCAACTGTGCTCTTAACGCAAATGGTCTTTTGGATGGCGAGCCATAGCCGAAACTTAAAAGGTAACATGGAAGGTAAAATGAATCAATTTATCTCGACAGGGAATGTGGTTGGAATGGTGATTCATTCCTTTCTCGTAGTTCTTCGTGAAGGCGTTGAAACTGTATTCTTCTTTGCTGCGATTACGGGGGGGAATATTGGTGCCGCCATGCAGGGCTGGGGTGCCATCACTGGTGTTGTGATTGCCGCGATTGTATCGTATTTCTTCTTCAAGGGAACGATGAGAGTACCTCTTAGTACCTTCTTTAAATTTACTGGCGGTTTCATTATACTAATTTCAGCTGGTTTGCTCGTTCAAGCGATTTCAATGATGCAGGATTTAAATATCATTGGCAGTGTAATGCCCCATGTGTATGATTTGACGTGGCTATTGCCGGAGCACCCAATTGATGCGAGTCACTACCTTCGTGATACCGGTCATGCACCGCTCTTATCTGGGGATGTAGGTGTTTTTTTGAAGGCGTTATTTGGCTATTCCTCTATGCCTTCGATTGAGGAAGTAATTGCTTACATCGGATATTTTGCAGCAATCTATCTGCTGACTTCTTCGAAATCAGTTAAATCGGCGAAAAAGAATGAAGAATCTGAAACAGCTAAAATTCTAAAACCGCAAGCTAAATAAGATTGATTATAAAAGTACAAGGCTGTTAGCCTTGTACTTTTTCATGGATAGGCGGTGAAATATGAAAAACTTAATTTTAAAATTGACATTTATAGAATGGCTGGGGATTGCTTCTATACTTATTGTATTTATCATGCAGTGGGTTAACCTTAATCCGTTCGTTTCTTCCTGGGACCAGGTTGATTTTGCCTTGGCCGTCAAGCGTTTCGATCTGATGGAGATGCAGCCGCATTTTCCGGGCTATCCTTTTTTTATTTTAGGCGGAAAATTGATGCATGTTTTTGTGAGTGACCCCTCACAGGCGCTAACTGCCTTTACCATTCTTTTTTATGCAAGTTCACTAATCCCGCTGTTTCGAATCATACATAAAAGACTCAAACGTTCCTACGCAATTTTATCAACTGCAATCATTTATACATCTAGCTACACTGTTATTATGGTCAACCAGCCGATGTCAGAGGGGGCAGCACTAGCGGCCCTATGGTGGTATGTATGGGGACTTGAGTTTGCAATTATTTCAAAAAATAACCGGGATATGCTGGTCCCACTCGGCCTTTTAAGTGTTTTACTTGGAATTCGTCTCTCCTATCTGCCCTTTGCAATTGGCATGATCTATTTATTTTATCTGAAGGTAAAAACTAATAATACTCCAATGCGAACCATATTTGCCTACACCATATGGGCAGTCTTATTTCAGCTCATATGGGTGATGGGTCTTGTTATTTCCGAAGGGAGTATAAGCGGATTCATCAAACTTTCATTAGCATTTACAAGCGGGCATTTCACCGAATGGGGAGGGGGTATTGAAACAGATCAATTAGCCTTTTTTCAACGTATGTACTTGTTTATTTGGAAGAATATTTTCTGGACGGGTACTTTTGCTGAATCGCACTTAACTGCATGTCTTTATATTCTTTTATTCTCTTTTCTATTTCGAAAGGTAAAAAAAAGTCAGCCATCAAACATGCTATTTTATTGGTTATTCGCTAGTTATTTCGTCTGGGCGTTACTGGCGCAGAATATTGAAAAAGCAAGACATGTACTGCCGCTTGTTCTTATGCTCCTTCTTTTTGTAATGATTAAGCTTTTTTCGAAAAAGCCATCTGCAATTGTTCTGGGAGTGACTGTGGTAATTTTGTTCTGTCAAGTCAATCGTGATGTAAAGCTTTTAAAAATACAAGCAACAGAAAAACCTGCAGTTTACCAAATGAATGAATATATTCGGCAGTTTGATGAGCCAGTCATTCTTTATACATGGGAAGAAACAAGAGTTCTGCAGTACCTAAAAGCTCCTTACTTAAACAAAAGAATAGAAACATATCAATTGTATAGACTCGAGTCAAAGTATTATCACGGGAAGACGATATTGTTGACCGATAAAGTCATCGAAGGATTTAAGTCCCAAGGAATCAGCCCTGGTCAAAAAGTAAAAAAACTAAAAAGCTTTCATTCAAATGAGCTATTTGAACCCATTTATCATGATATTACCTTATATAAATGGGTTGAATAATGATAAAAGACCAGTATGGTCTTTTTTTTCTTTACTTTTTGAACCCAAATTGATTTACTAATAAAGGAAAATACATAAAGTGAGGAATTTTATGAATAAAATTAAAACTTACCTTGGACAATTTCATACGATTGTTTGGGTCCTTTTAATTGGTACTGTGCTGGCAAGAGGCTCAGCTTTTATGACACTGCCGTTTCTATCCATCTATTTATCTCGTAATATGGACCTTCCTCCTGTTGTTATCGGTTTGACAGTTGGAATGAGTCCGCTTATGGCAACCGTTGGCGGTTTTATTGGCGGTCATCTTTCCGACAGATACGGGCGAAAAAAGGTCATGCTATTATCTTTATTCACATTAGCAATCGTTTACTACGGTTTTACAATTGCCAGCAGTCAAGGCTGGTTTATCCTATTAAACGCCTTGAATGGACTTTGCAATTCATTCTTTGAACCAACCTCACAAGCATTGATGGCGGATATCACCGATAAGAAAAATCGGATGAAAGCTTATTCCCTTCGTTATACCGCTATCAATATCGGGGCCTCCGTTGGGCCGCTAATTGGGGCTTATTTAGCGGCAACGTCCGCTAAAATGTCTTTTGCCATAACAGGTACAACTTATTTAATGTATGCGATTGTATTGTTTTTCTTTTTGCAAAGATTGGTCATTCCTCAACAGAAGGAAAGCAAAAAAACGGTATCTATTATCAATGCATTTAGGATTATACGAAAAGATCGGGCCCTCATGTTTTTAATTTTGGGCAGTATTTTAGTAAACATTGGGTATGTACAGCTTGATTCAAATCTTCCGCAACATTTGGAAGCAAAGTTGCAAAACGGCGTGGTGATTTTTTCTGTTCTTCTTACGATTAATGCGGTTATGGTTGTTGTCCTTCAGATGCCGATTAGTCATATCGCGGAAAAATTTAAGCCGATGCAGGCCATGCTAGCAGGTTCCATTTTTATGGCTGCAGGGCTATTTGGTTTTAGTTTTGTATCCGATTGGGTAACGGCTGTTTTTTCGATCATTCTTTTAACCCTGGGAGAAATTTTGATTTTTCCTTCGAGCAGCATTCTCATTGATCACCTTGCCCCTGAACATCTACGAGGAGCGTATTTTGGTGCAGGGCAATTTAGAAAAATAGGAAATTTTCTTGGTCCGGTTTTGGGCGGGTTTCTATTAAGTCATGTTCATGGCCAAGTCATGTTTTGGATGATTGCAGTTATTACGATGGGAAGTCTTTTCTTTTTTACAGCTGGTAATAAGGTTTATATAAAATCAAGAGTGGCAAGTATTGAAAAAACCTAAAAAGGATGCTCAGCATTCTTTTTAACTATTCTATATCTCTTTAATTCTTGTAAGTGTCTTATTCATTATATCTCATGAACCCAGTCTATTAATTTATCATTTTCTAAAAAACTAATCTCATAGTGCTATAGAGCGGTAAATTCGAATACGATAAATTATTCAGTAATAAAGGGGACTATGGGATGTGGCTTTGGATTAGTATTGGAATAATAGTATTTTTAATTGTTCTTGAGGAATCAGTAAATTGGGGATGGAAACGATATTTATTCGGACCAAATCTAAAAAGGAAAGAAAAATGGAAGTGTAGAATAAAATCCGTCCGTGGATTATGGAAAAAAATAAGAACGAAATCGGAGAGCTCTAATTGAGCCCTCCTTTTTTATTTAAGAAGAGGAATTATCTCCATTTTTCTTACTAAGATAATCACGGAAGACGTCAATTAGAAAAAAAAGAATGAAAAAAATTAAAATAAGATATTCTGCCGGCATCATGACACGAAAGGGATTTAAAGCATTCTTTAGAACATCATTGGGGTTTCTTCCCATCATTAGGTCTAGCCCGATGATCAGAGAAAATGAGAAAACAGCAAGCAGCATACTGACAAAAAGCAGTTTCATCTACATCACCTACTGACCTTAATACTGATATTGTTTGTTCCGATTTAACGTTTATACAGAGACAGAAATGGATAATTTGGTGATTTTTGGACAATCTACCCATATTAGCGAATAATGGTGGTTCTAAGTGAGGCGGAAATTGTGTCCATATTAACCAATATACTAAAAAAGAAACAAAAAAAACGGCAAAACGATAATTACAGGCAAAAACAAGACCCGGGTAAGCCGGAAAATTTACCGATAAATCACGACTATCAGGAAAATATCACCAGAATTAAGGGGGAATTTGGCGACAGTACTGATATCGTTTTCCGAGAAATCAGGTTTTCCAAAGTAAAGGGATTTGTCGTTTATGTGGATGGGTTAGCTGATAATAAATTGATAAACGATTTTTTCCTACAAGCATTAACGGAAGAATTGGAAAAGGTTGAAATCAATTCTTTTGAATGGATGTTAGACTATGCAACAGGTTTAGGCAGTGTTCTGGCTATCGAAAACTGGGATAAGGTCTATGAATTTCTATTAGCGGGCAACACGATTATTTTTTTAGATGGATACAATCAGGCGATTAGTGTTGAGACAAAAGGCTGGGAAAAAAGGGCGATTTCTGAACCGACAACTGAGCTATCCATCCGTGGACCGAAGGATTCTTTTACAGAAACATTAAGGACGAACACTGCACTAATCCGAAGAAGGATTAAAAGCCCGAATCTATGGTTGGAAACGATTAAAATAGGTAAAGTCAGCCAAACCGATATCGGTATTATGTATATAAAAGGAATTGCAAATGAAAAAATTGTTACTGAAGTCAAAGAACGTTTAAATCGGATCGATATTGATTCGATTATTGGTTCAGGCTATATTGAGCAATTAATTGAGGATCAGGCATGGACTTCCTTTCCAACTACTTTTCATGTTGAAAGACCAGATGTAGTAACTTCCCATTTACTTGAAGGAAGAATTGCCCTTTTAGTCGATGGAACTCCGTTTGTCGTGACAGTTCCGGCCGTTTTTATTCAATTTTTTCAGGCGCCGGATGATTATTATTCACGCTTTGATCTTTCTTCAGCGATCCGTTTCTTAAGGATTATAGCCTTTTTTATTGCGATTATGGGGCCGGCACTTTATATTGCAGCAACCACCTTCCATCAGGAAATGATTCCTACCACAATGGCAATTGCCATTGCAGCTCAGCGGGAAAATGTCCCATTTCCTGCCTTTGTTGAGGCCCTCATTATGGAGGTAACCTTTGAAATATTAAGGGAGGCAGGATTAAGACTCCCACGTGCAGTGGGTCAGGCTGTTTCCATCGTTGGTGCGTTAGTTATTGGTCAGGCGGCCGTTCAGGCAGGTTTTGTATCCCCGGTCATGGTAATCGTGGTTTCGATTACAGCCATCGCAAATTTTTCGACACCGAGCTTCGCAATGGCTATTGCCGCAAGATTAATCCGCTTCGTTCTGATGATTTTGGCGACCATTTTAGGTTTTTATGGATTGATGTTAGGTCTTATGTTTATGACCATCCATTTATGTTCACTAAGGTCATTTGGGATCCCCTATATGATGCCTTTAGCTCCATTTAACATTAAAAACCTGCAGGATGTATTTGTGCGATTTCCAATTTGGGCATTGAAAAATAGGCCAATGTTTATCAGTAAAGGAAATATCGTTAGAACGGGAGAAAATCAAAAGCCAGGTCCGCAAAATGAAAACAATCAATCTGGTACAAAAGGTGATCAGTAATGAAAAAATTTCTGAAGATTTTTTTACTTATCATTCTTTTTCTTCCCATTGTAAGCGCATGCTGGAATCAAAAAGAGCTAACAGATCTAGCATTTGTCATGGCATTAGGTATAGATAGGGGAGAAAATCAGAAATTTGAATTATCGGTACAAATTGTAAATCCTGGAAATGTGTCATCAGGACAGAGTGGCGGTGGGCAAGGATTACCGATTGTCGTATATCAAAGCTCCGGTAATACAATAACAGAAGCGGCCAGAAATTTAACAAAGCAAATATCACGCCGGCTGTATTACGCTCACACCAATCTGGTTGTTGTTAGTGAAGAGGTAGCGAAAACGGATTTAATGGATATTTTGGATGCCCTCGACCGTGATCCTGAGTTTCGGACAACAACAGAGCTGGTAGTTGCTAGAAACGTAAAGGCAGAAGATATGATTTCAACGCTTTCCCTTCTTGATAAACTACCGGTGAATAAGATCACAAAAGAAATTAATACAACAGAAAAACTGTTGGGAGAAAATATGCATGTCCCGATCGATGATTTTCTTGCAGCACTGGTTTCAAAGGGAAAACAGCCATTGGCAAATGGAATTAGACTAGTTGGCGATACAGAAAATGTCGGGAAATCGGATATTTTACAAAAAACAAAAGCTGACGGCATTCCAGCTGCGGCTGGATTAGCCCTTTTCAAAAGTGGAAAATTGACGGGATGGGTTGATCAAAAAAATGCCCGTGGTGTGGTATGGGTTTTAAACAAGGTTCAAAGCACAGATATTAATGTGAGTTGGAATGGAAAAAAGGATGCATTATCAGTTGCACCCGTTCGTTCGAAAACAAAGGTCACTTCAAGCATAAACAATGGAAAACCTCTTATAAATGTTTTTATTGAGAACGAAGGCTGGATTAGTGAAGCAAATACGGCCATTGACCTCTCAAATCCGGAAGTAATTAAAAAAATTGATCAACTCGTTCAAAATGAAATTCAAAAGGAAGTTCTAGCAGCGATTAAGGCTGTCCAAAGGAAAAAAAGTGATGTGTTTGGATTCGGAGAAACGATTCATCGAACGTACCCGCTTTATTGGAAAAAGATTAAAGCTGACTGGAATAATCAGTTTGCGGAGCTTGATGTAAATGTTCAGGTGGTTTCTTACGTTAGACGGGAAGGAATTCGGGTGAATCCATTCTGGGTCGATTTTACTAAATAACCCTAAGCAAAAGGGGCGAGGTTGTAGATGGAAAAGATAAAAATAAACGCATCCCAGCTTTTCGTCCTGGTCTTTCTTTTTGAAATGGGGAGTTCAATTCTCTTTGGTCTTGGTGGAAAGGCAAAACAAGACGCATGGATTGCCATTTTAATGGGATTAGCGGGCGGTTTAATGGTCTTCTTCATTTACTATCGTCTCTTTCTTTATTATCAAGATTTGCCCTTGACTAGCTATGTACAAAAAATTGTCGGGAAATGGCCGGGGCGAATCATTGCCTTATTTTATGTTATGTATTTTATCTATTTTTCAGCGAGGGTCTTACGAGATTTTGGCGAATTGTTGACAAACACGGTTTATACCACTACACCACTGTTTGTCATTAATACTTTGATGGTGTTGACCATCATTTATGGAATACATAAAGGGTTAGAAGTCATCGCAAGAGTGGGGCAGCTATATTTTGGTATTATTTATTTAATGGCTATAGCAGGATTTCTGCTCATTATCTTTTCTGGTTTAATTCACTTTGAATACCTAAAGCCCATTCTTGAAAATGGTTGGAAACTAGTGTTTAAATCGTTTCTTGGTGAAACACTTACCTTTCCGTTTGGAGAGATGATTGTTTTCACGATGATTTTACCATTTGTTAATGAACCCAAAAAAATAAAATTTGTTTGTGTCGGCGGAATGATTTTAAGTGGAATCAATATTATTATTACCGTAATTATTACGATTTCGACTATAGGTCCGGAACTGTATCTTCGGTCAAACTTTCCTTTGTTAACTACTGTTTCAAGAATCCAATTGGCAAGTTTTATTGAACGGCTGGATGTTCTTTTTATGCTCTACCTCATCATTGGCGGTTTTTTTAAAGTATCACTCTTTTTTTACGCTGCCGTCGCAGGTGCAGCTGATATATTTCAAATTAAACAGAAGAAGCTTACCTTTCCAATTGGATTGGTTGTTTTGTTCGCATCGATTACTATGGCCTCCACATATGCAGAACATATTAAAGAGGGGTTAGTAGTTGTCACGGTCTATTTACATTATCCCTTTCAAATTATCATTCCAGGTACTATGCTAGTGATTGCCTTTTTTCGAAATAGGAAGGAAAAATCTAATACGACGACAAATTGAAAAAACAGCCATTCGTAATCAAATGACTATTTTTTAATCGGAATTATGGTTTTACAATTTTTGCATGCCTTGTTGTTTTAGCCTTTATGGGATTATGCGGCAGAACGATGGTGACTAATGTTCCTTCATTTTTTTGACTTTCAAATGTAATGGTTCCTTTATGTGATTGCACAATCTTGAAGCTGACCGTCAATCCTAAACCAGTTCCTTTTTCTTTGGAGGAGTAAAACGGCTCACCAATTTTCGCTAATCTTTCTTTCGTAATACCACAGCCGTTATCTTTCACTTTAATCGTAATCTGCTCTTGTTCGATTCTTTCAATACTTACCAGAATCGTACCGCCGTTTTGGGAAGCTTCAATCGCATTTTTAATGACATTAATAAACAATTGCTTAAGCTGGTTTGGTTCGCATTCCATGAGGGTTTCCTTAGCAGGAAAAGTTGATTCTATTTGCACGTTATATAGACTTGCTTCTGTATTTAATAATGAAATGACATCAAACATGATTTTTTGGATATCCGCAGTTGTATATTTAAGGACCTGCGGTTTTGCTAAAAGCAGCAGCTCACCCACAATATGGTTGATTCGATCAAGTTCATCTAGCATGATTTGGTAATAAAATTGATGCCTTTGGTCCTCAACCTGTAAAAGCTGAACAAATCCTTTCAAAGACGTAAGCGGATTGCGAATTTCATGGGCAACACTTGCAGATAGTTCCCCGACGACAGAAAGTTTTTCTGTCCTTCTTAACCGTTCCTCTGTTTGCCTTAATCCCGTTACATCTCTTCCATACCCAATAACCCCTGTTATTTCACCATTAATAACAATGGGAAGGGAGGTAGTTTGTAAGGTAATCGAATGCCCGTCCGCATGGAGGATGTTTAATTCATAAATGATTGGCGTACTATCATCTACGACGGTCGAGATAAATTCCTTAAGATGATGGCGAAAGCGTTTAGGTAATATGCTTTTTACATTTTTACCAATCATTTCTTCCCTTTTATAACCCGTAATAATTTCAAATTGTGGATTCAAATTAGAAAGGATTCCATTTAGGTCCATCATATAAACAATATCCGGGCTGTATTCAAACAATGATTTGTATTGCTGCTGGCTTTCTGCCAGCTTTTTGGCCATATCTTTTTTTTCAGTAATATCTCGGCCAATAATCACGAGGCCCTGTCTTGATCCATCCGGATTAAACAGAGGGACTTTGATTGTGTCAAATGTTTTGCTAGAGCCATCGGGGATTGGAACCACTTCTTCGCACCTTGTCACGATTCCATTTTTCCACGTTTCTTCATCCGATACCTCGCAATACCTCAGTGCATCTGCATAGTAATCTGAGTATGCTGCTAATTCGGAGTCCTTTTTCCCTCGATAATCAATATTTTCAAGCTGGAATAATTTTAGTCCAAAATCATTTGCTTCAATCCATCTTCCTTCCCCATCCTTAAAGTTGACAAAATCAACCATCGAATTGATCAAGGTGGATAGCCGTTTTTCATCCTCTTTGGACGCATTCAATTCTTCTTTTTTACCGATAAAGAAATAAATTGCTCCACCAGTAACAATCACATAAAAAATTTCTTTTAACCGTTCAAAAATCCAAATTAAATGGGTGGGGAGATAATGTTCAACTAAATAATTTGTTCCATATATCCAAATAAAACTTAAGACAAAGTATAAAATTACAAGTTTTTGTTTCTGCATGTAATTCTCCAGTTCCTTCAGTAAGTGAATTTCCTCGCTTGTTCATAAAAACATACCTTCCTTCTATAGTACTAGATTCTGAATGAATTGGGAATAATGCAAATCTGGAAATCTAGATGAATTCCATAATTTTTCCGGTATTCTCGAGAAAATAAGGCTATCGTAAAGGTTACAAATTGGTAACATAGTCGAATAAAAGATTTTACCGGATTGTAACCCTTTTTTCTGGAAAAAAAAGTATGATTTATAGGGGATATGAATTTAAGACTTTTTGGACGGAAGATTTTTCCTTTGCCTCAGGTTGAATGGTGTTAGGAGTGTGAGCATGAATTGGAAGAAGTCTTTAATCATTTATATAAAAAATATCATCAGGATGTTTTTAATTTTTTGTATTATATGGTTCATAATCGCGAACAAGCAGAAGATCTTGTTCAAGAAGTCTATATACGTGTATTAAAGGCCTACCAGCAATTTAAGGGTGATTGCAGTGAAAAAACATGGCTTTTTGCAATTGCTAGAAATGTGGCCATTGATTCTTTTCGAAAAAATAAAGGCTGGAAACAGCGGATCATCGATCAATTTGATTCTTGGGAACAGCAAGTCAAGGATGAATCGATTTCTCCGGAAGAGTCTGCGTTCCAAAAATTGGATACACAAAATATGTTCAAATGTCTTGAACAGTGCACCTTAGACCAAAAGAGTGTAATCATTCTACGCTTCCTTCAGGAGCTTTCAATTTATGAAACCGCTAAAGTATTAGGTTGGAAGGAAAGTAAAGTGAAAACAACCCAGCATAGAGCGATTAAACAATTAAAAATTTTAATGGAGGAGATAAGTAATAGAGAAAAAGCCGGATAACAGAATAAAATTCTACAATTGAACCTTACAAGATAAGAACCTTCGCTGCCGCGTAGGTTATTTTTTTATAATAAAATGAAATAAACGTTGCTTAGTTTTACCTCATATGTAAAATTATAGGAGAGAGAAAATTTAAATTGTGAGGTTTATACGATGTCAGAGGGAACAATTTTAGTGGTGGAAGATGAAATCCCGATTCGGAAACTAATTGTATTTAATTTACAGCGCTCAAATTTTGAGGTAATGGAAGCCGGGGAAGGAAAAGAGGCGTTAGCACTTGTAAATAATCGAACTCCTTCTTTAGTCCTTTTAGATATTATGCTGCCTGATATGGACGGATTTGAAATCTGCAGCAAAATCAGGGAAACTCGCCCCAGGCTTCCAATAGTTATTGTTTCTGCCCGCGGGCAAGACATGGAAAAGATTATGGGCTTGGAGCTCGGCGCAGATGATTATATTGTTAAGCCATTTAATCCACTGGAACTAGTGGCAAGAATTCGTTCAGTTTTAAGAAGAACAAATCAAACAGTACCTAAACAGCCTGAACCAGTCATCAAAGCTGGACCTTTTCATTTTGAAATGAAAACACAGCGCTTGTACAAAAATGGCCAATTGGTCAAATTAACCGCAAGGGAATTTCAATTAATTAAATTATTTTTTGAGCGGTTTAACGAGCCGCTCTCAAGAAATCAGCTATTAGATGAAATTTGGGGGCAGAATTATTTTGGCGACCCAAAAACAGTAGATGTACATATTCGCAGATTAAGAGAGAAAATTGAAGATGACCCGTCTCAGCCTTTGTTTTTAAAAACCATCTGGGGTTTTGGTTATTCCTTTCAAAATAGTGAGATAAATGGATGAAAAAGGGAATTAAACGGAGAGTGGTTTGGAGTTATTTAATCCTGATCATATTCAGTGTTGCCCTATTTGAAGCGATCATTCTTTTCGCCTTAAGAGTGTATTATCTTGATGGAATCAAGCAAACATTACGCGACCAAGGCATATTGTTTTCATCCTATTATGAGCAGGAATTAATTGATAACCAGTTGCTTAACGACCCGGGAAGATTATTGAATCAATATCGATTCCTGGTATCGGCTGAAGTTCAACTAATTGACCCCGATGGAAATGTAATTGCTGATACCCATGAAAATAAGCAAAAAAACATTTCCGATTATGAGGATGTAAAAATGGCCTTTACCGGTGTTACCGGTTATCTAGATACGAAAGCAGTCGGAGAACGAATTTTATTTGTAACACAGCCGTTAAAGCGGGGAAGTACGGTTATTGGGGCGATTCGCTTTACTACCTCAATGGATCGGTTAAATCACGTTTTTACCAAAAATATGCTGATCCTTTTATCTTTTGGAGGGATTGTTATCCTTACGGCAGCCATCATCAGCTTTTTCCTTGCAAACACTATTACGAAGCCGATTAGTGTAATTACGAAGGCTGCGGAACAAATGGCTTCCGGGAAGTTATCTACCAGAGTCAAAAAGGAGAATGAAGATGAAATTGGCAAGCTTGCAGACACATTAAACTATATGGCGATGCAGATTGAGAAGCATGAGCAATTAAAAAATGAATTTATCGCTTCTGTTTCACATGAACTTCGAACGCCTTTGACCTCCATCAAGGGCTGGGCAGTTACGCTTAATTCCATGACAGAAGACGATTTCTTCCGCAACGGTCTTGAAATTATTTCAACTGAAAGTGACCGGCTCAACCATTTACTTGGTGACCTACTTGATTTCTCGAGTTTATCTTCAGGTAAGCTGCCATTGGTGATTGAAAAAGTCGCATTGCCAACTTTCATCCAACAGGTGATTCAACAATTAGCTCCAAGGGCTGAGAGACAAGGGATTCAGCTTTCAGGACATTTAGATGAAAGTCTTGTGCCTGTTCTTGTAGATCATAATCGTTTAAAGCAGGTATTGATGAATCTTATGGATAATGCTTTTAAGTTCACCCCTTATGGCGGGAAAATTGTGGTCGTCCTAACGAGCATAGGAAAGGAAGCGGTAATACAAGTCATCGATTCAGGTAGTGGAATTACTGAAGAAGAATTACAGTTGGTGAAAAATAAATTTTATAAAGGGAAGTCCAAAGGTGCTGGAAGCGGCATCGGATTGGCAATTGTCGATGAGATTATCCAAGCGCATCACGGGAAATTTTCTTTGACAAGTAAGAATGGGAACGGAACTACAGCAGAGATTCGTCTGCCAATTAAATAGATTAAGAGGAGAAGGTTATGTTCGGAAGCCAAATGAGAAAATGGGTTGTTCCGGCAATCGGTATGATGATGCTTAGTGGTTGCAATCTTTTTCCCGAACCTGAAAGTCTTATACAGGTTCCGAGGTACGTGAAAGCATTTGAAACGGAGCATGATGCTAATGTAGTGGCAACCGCAGCAAAGTATCTGCCAAAGGGAACTACTTTTTCAGTGCCGAATGGTCCAGTTGGGGCTGACCCGGTGCAGCCCGTTGATTTAGATGGGGATGGGAAAAACGAAATTGTTGTTTTTTATAGTTCAACCAGCAGCAAAGATCAGGTTGGTTTTTTTGTATTAAAAAAAGAAAATAAGGATTGGGCAAAAGTTTTTATTAAAAAGGGAACCGGCTATGCGGTAAACTGGGCCAATTCTGCCGATGTAACGGAGGATCAACAAAAGGACCTATTAATTGGTTGGCAGGATGGAGTTTCTTCGGGTAATATATTAGAAATCTATTCCTGGAATAAGAAAAAACTTAAGAAGATACAGAAGTTAAACTATCACGAATTGGAAGCCCTTCAGTTTAAAAATGATTCATTGACAAGACTTGTCATTTGGCAGCGTGATCTTGCGGATGTTTATAAGGTGCAGCTATTAAAATGGGATGGGAATGGCTTTGAAGTGGATAAAGAACATGAACCCAGCTATTTTCATAAGGTAATAGATTATTATGAACATCGAACAGCAGAGGTTCCGGATGCCGCTTATTATTGGTATTATTTAGCCGATGCCCATTTAAAGGCAAATCACCCGGAGCTCGCTTTAACGGCACTGGAAAAAGGAATGATGCTTCATACTGTTGTTCCATCTTTCAGCTCTTTTTTGAAATTAAAGGATCAAATTGTTGAAAGGCTGGAAAAAAATAAAGACTCTTCGGTTTTGTTTGAATATCATGATCCGAATCTTTCCTTTCGTGTTCCAAATAATCTTGCCCCGTACATTACAACGAAAGGCGGACATGGCGATAATAACAGCGATATCGTTTCAGTCCTATTTTCTCCTGATCAAAGGCTGCAAAAATGTTTATTTACCTTCGAGATTTTTACAAAGGATATGTCAGGAGGGATCAAGGATTCTGAATTAGTGAAAATTGGAGAAACGAAAAACCATCTTTATTTTATAAGAAGAGGAAAAGAAATGAGCGATGCTGGGAATAAGCTCGTTCAAACAGCCATTTCCAACAGGGAACAAATCATTTCAAGTGTAAAAATCGGACCCGAATACCAGGAATATTACAGCCTTGAAAATGAAAATGTCATTCAGATCGCAAAGGATGCATCGGTGAAATATCAGTATGTGATGAGCGGCGGAAAAATGAAAGATGGAATAATCGAACCCATCTATCTAAGTGGTTCAGAGTACCGTTATCTAGGGTCTGATTTAGACACGAAAGCAAAGTTGTTTAATTATTTATCTACTTCATATACATTGGATGCAATCGATACCTTTTTGAAAAAGGCAAAAATTTTAGAGCACGATAGGAAGCTTGTCCAGCTAAATGCCGACGGGGGATCGATGTTAAATTATGATTTAGCAAAAGTAGTGCAGAAAAAAGATAATGGGGAAGAAAAAGAGTTTGATATAAAGGTTCCACTAGGAGATAGTTACTCCTATGAAGTGGTCCATATCGGATTCCAAAAAACAGAAAGCGGATGGAGAATTTTCTCTGATCCTGGGACATTTTAAATGAAGTTTAAAAAGGCTGGGGAAACCCAAGCCTTTTTAAAAATCACGAATGAATAAACGAACGATGAAATAAAAGAGGGAATTTACACCGAGAATGCATAGAAATACTAATACGACGTAGTAGAAAAAATCCTTCCACTTTTTTTGCAACTTTTTCATCCTCTAAATCAAAAGCGGGTTATTTGATGATTCTCTTAGCGCCAACATATTTATCTTTCCAATAAGATAGCTTCATCGACTCAACCTTTACCCCATTAGAGGTAGCACCAAGGAATTTTTGATTACCGATATAAATAGCGACAAAGGAAACCGTTTTTCCGTTTGTTTTATAGAATACGAGGTCACCAGGCTGTAATTGGCTCAATTTAACGCTCTTACCAACTTTATATTGATCGGCACTTGTTCTTGGAATCTTAGTATTTATAGCATTTTTATAAACAAACTGAGTGTAACCTGAAGCATCAAATCCTTTTGGAGTGGTGCCGCCATATTTGAAAGGACTTCCTTCATATTTTTGGGCATAAGATACAACTTTTTGTCCTTTCGTCTGGGCTGCCTCAGCAATCGGATTAAAGAAGGAAGAGAACATGAGGAGCAACGCCGTTACTAAAGCTGTCAAAAATGAACCTTTCTTCAATGAAGCATTTACCATGAAAATCCCTACTTTCGATTATTTTTTTCCACAAGGTAATCATAATCAATTTTAGAAAACCATTGGTATCGAAACAGTTAAAAATGTTTACAAAAAGGTAAAAGATTTATAGTAAATAATAAAAAGCCGCATGGATAAATTGGTTTATCCATGCGGCTTTTTATTTTTATACGTATTCAAGGACCAATTCGGGTGTGACAAGTTATATCTCCCTGGCCACATCATCCTGCTTCTTCAAAGTCTAAAACGGCAATATCGTTTTTACGAATTTTGGTTTGATAGAGTAAATAAAGGACCCCAATCAGTGTCCAAATGACTCCTCCAATAAGTGCATCTGCATGAAGGTTTGCCCATAAAATCCCCGTTAAGCCTGCACCGATTATCGGCATGATTAAATAAGTGAAAAGATCCTTTGCCGTTTTATATCTCTTTTGCTTAAAGACAAAATGGGCTATGACCGAAAAGTTAACAAATGTAAACGCAATCAACGCTCCAAAATTAATGACCGAAGAAACTAACTCCAAGCTTGGAGAGATGGCGAGCATGGAAACTACCCCAACGAAAACGACGTTAAACGCAGGCGTCCGGAATTTAGGATGCACATAACCAAATAGTTTTCTCGGCAGGGCCCCATTACGCCCCATCACATATAAAAGTCTTGAAACACTCGCGTGGGAAGCAAGTCCGGAGGCTGCCGTTGCCGCAAAGGCACCTGCAAGAAGGAATAGTTTAAAAAGAGTGCCGCCAACATATAATGCAATTTCAGGTAAGGTATCATCAGTATTTTTGAAATTCGAAACATCCGGGAATAAGGCTTGAGCGAAATATCCGGTAACGAAAAAGATGGCTCCACCGATGAAAACCGTTAGCATAATCGCTTTTGGCATGATTTTTTTGTCAACTGCTTCCTCCGCATACATGGTAACGGCGTCAAATCCAATAAAGGAGAAACAAACGACCGTAGCCCCCGTCAAAACGGCACCAAGATGGATATTCGCATGGAAAAGCGGTTCTGTTGTTAAAATGGTTCCTTGCCCCATTCCTTGAGAAAACTTTACAAAAGCCAGAACGATAAAAACCACAATTAAAATTAGTGAAAAAGCAACCAAAATGGAATTCAAATTTGAGGTCTTTCCTATACTCCAAACATTTAATCCTGTACAAATCGCCACCCAAATGAGCACCCATACCCATGCTGGGACACTTGGGAAGATGGATACCATGTAAATTCGAATAATTAGAGCATTCACCATTGGAAGGAGGATATAGTCTAGCAGTGCAGCCCAGCCGACAAGAAATCCTAAGTATGGATTCATTGTCTCCTTTGTATAGGTATAGGCCGAACCCGCACTAGGAAATACCTGTACCATTTTCCCATAACTAATAGCGGTGAACAGCATCACCAATAAAGCTGTAAGGTAGGCAAGCGGAACAACCCCATTTGTTCCTTTAGAAACAATGCCAAAGGTATCAAATGCAATCGTAGGGGTCATATAACCTAAGCCAAGCCCAACGATTGCCCATAATCCAAGTGAACGCTTTAGTGTAACATTCTCCAATTTAAACAACTCCCCTTTATGCACATCTAGCCTATGTGAAATTATTTCAAAATGAAAGCCGTTTCATTTTAAAATTATCCTTCAAAAGCTTTTAAAGTTTAAAAGCCTTCGTTAATTAACCAATCTATTAATCCTCCTTCTATATTAATATAAAATGTAACTGTTTAAAATATTTGCAATTTTCGTGCCAACCATAAAATCATGCAAATTTGGAGTGAAAAGGCCAGGAACTTTCTCCAAAATTCGACTTTTCTCCATCTAGCCAGATTAGGTATACCTGTTATTCTTTATGATTTTTTGCATAATTTACGCATTCTTGCATAATCCTGACATAAAAAAAAGAGGGACAACAAACCTGTCCCTCTCTAACTATTTATAGAGTTGTGGTACGTTCTGCTTCATCGAAATCAAAATCAGTAATTTTAACTTTAAAGAATTTTGTTTGGAATAAAAGATAAATAAACCCTATGACTACCCAGACAATTCCTCCGATTAGGGCATCAGCCTGCAGGTTATACCATAAAATTCCCGTTAATCCAGCTCCTAAAAGCGGCATGACAATGTAGGCGAAAATATCTTTTCCTGTTTTATATCTCTTTTGGCGGAATACAAAATGGGCGATAACAGATAAGTTGACAAAGGTAAAGGCAATTAACGCCCCAAAATTTATAAATGAAGAAATCAACTCCAGACTCGGAGCAATCGCAAGCAATGAAACAACACCAACAAGGATGACATTAAAGGCAGGAGTCCTGAATTTCGGGTGTACGTAGCCAAAAGTCTTCTTAGGTAAGACACCATTTCGTCCCATAACATATAGAAGACGGGACACACTTGCATGTGAAGCAAGTCCCGATGCAACGGTTGCGGCAAAAGCACCTGCAAGGAAAATAAGTTTAAATAATGTCCCCCCGACATATAAGCCAATTTCAGGAAGGGTATCATCTGTTACTTTGAAGTTCGATACGTCTGGGAATAACGCTTGTGCAAAATATCCACAGACGAAAAAGATCGCTCCGCCAATAAAAACGGTCAGCATAATCGCCCGCGGCAGTGTTTTTTGATCTTTGGCTTCTTCCGCATACATGGTGACGGCATCAAAACCAATAAAGGAAAAACAAACAACGGTTGCACCTGTTAAAATATGTCCAAGGTGGATATTGGAATGGAAAAGTGGTTCTGCTGTGAAAATAGTTCCTTGACCCATACCTTGTGAAAGCTTAATAAACGCGAGGACAATAAAGGCCCCAATTAATACAACTTCAAACACAACTAGTATGGAATTCAAGCTTGAAGTTTTCCCCATACTCCATACATTAATAGCCGTAACGATAGCAACATACACAACAACCCAAATCCACGCAGGAACGTTCGGAAATACGGAAACCATATAAATACGTATGATAAGTGCATTAACCATTGGAAGAAGGATATAATCCAGCAATGCTGCCCAGCCGACTAAAAATCCAAGGTGGGGACTCATGGTCTCTTTTGTATACGTATAGGCTGAACCTGCACTCGGAAAAACCTTTACCATCTTTCCGTAACTAATCGCTGTAAAGAGCATAACTACCAGTGCTGTTAGATAGGCAAGAGGTACAACTCCATTGGTCTCTTCCGACACAATTCCAAAAGTATCAAATACAATCGTAGGTGTCATATACCCTAACCCGAGGCCAACAATTGCCCAGAGTCCAAGTGATCGTTTAAGGCTTACATTCTCCAATACTATCAACTCTCCTTATAAAACACTTTACTTTTTAAAAAAATGTAAACGATTTCATTTCATCCTAAACAATAAGATGCTTTAAAATTTAAAGTATCTATGAAAGCAATATTTCAATCATACCCCCAATCTTTGTCGGAATAATAATTAACTGTTTTAAATAGTTGCAATTTTTGTACCAATTTTAATAAAAAGTCCTTAAGTGTAAAAAAAGTTTATTTATACATGTTTTGTTGGAGATTAATAAATAAATTAATTATGAATTTTATTAAACCATGCATAATTTATCCATATATGCATAAATAGACAAAAATTTATTATGTAAACCTTCAAAAAGATTTTTCACAAAATTTAAGGATTTAAACTTGTGTTATCTGAGGGTTCAGAATAAAATAAAAATAAAGTTAACATACTAACCGGTAGGTATGTTTTCTGAGTGATTTGCATATTATTTTGTGGATATTATGGGAGATTCTAAGAATTAGAATGGAGTGAATGGTATGCATTTGCGTCTTACCGATGAACAAAAAATGGTGCAAAAAACAATTAGAAGATTCGTAGAAAAAGAGTTAATTCCACTTGAAAATGATGTGCTGAGAAACGAAAGAGAGGGAAGGCCAAGTCTTCCGCCTGGTAAGCTAAAGGAACTGCAATTAAAGGCGAAGGAAGCAGGCTTTTGGGGCATCAATACTCCAGAGGAATATGGCGGTGCCAATCTTGGCCAAATGATGATGGCAATAGTGTTAATGGAGGTTTCTAAAACCTTTGTGCCATTCCAATTTGGCGGTTCAGCTGATAATATCCTTTATTATGGAAATGAAGAACAAAAGAAGAACTATTTAATTCCCACGATTAATGGTGACAAGAAATCTTGTTTTGCGATGACCGAGCCAGGTGCTGGATCTGATACAAGAAATATTAAAATGACTGCCGTGAAAGACGGCAAGGAATGGGTGCTAAATGGCGAAAAGACCTTTATCACAGGCGGAAACGAAGCGGATTTTGTCATGGCGATTGCGATTACCAATCAAGAGCTCCATCAAAAAACACAGGGCCGAGAAGGGGTTACCTGTTTTATTGTCGATAGGGAAATGGGTTGGAAATCTGAATATATACATACAATGGGAGAATGGGGACCAGCCGGGTTAGTTTTTGAAAATGTCCGTGTGCCGGAAAAAAATATCCTTGGTGAGCTTCATAAAGGATACAATATAGGGCTTGAATGGATTGGGTTTGCCAGATGGATTGTCGGGGCAAGAGCAGTTGGAGCTGCAGAGCGCCTGTTGCAGATGGCCATCGATTATTCAAAAGAGCGGATCACTTTTGGCAAGCCAATTGCCGAAAGACAGGCGATTCAGTGGCAAATTGCCGATTCTGCGGTTGAAATTGAAGCAGCCAGATGGTTAGTGTTAAATGCCGCGTTCACCCTTGATGCAGGGGAAGATAACCGTCACTTAGCTTCAATGGCAAAATTATATGGTTCCAATATGGGTAACCGCGTTGTAGATCGAGTTTTACAAATTCATGGTGGCATGGGCTATACAAAGGAATTGCCAATTGAACGCTGGTACAGAGAAGCCAGGCTTTGGAGAATCTATGATGGTACAGATGAAATTCAGCGAATAATCATTGCTCGAAACCTGATCAAGGGGCATGTGAAAATAGGCCAATCTATTTGAGGTAAGAATTGTAAGCGTTCTCCTATTCATAGTATGATTACTAGAGAAGTAGATAGGTTTTATTGGGAGGAATAAATAATGACTGGAAGATTTGACGGTAAAGTAGCATTTGTCACAGGCGGAAGCCGTGGTATTGGAAAAGGTATTGTTGAGCTTTTTGCAGAAGAAGGAGCAAAGGTTGCCTTTATTGATTTAAATGAAGAAGCATTACATGAAACAACAAGCGCATTAAGAGAAAAAGGCTATGAGGTCTATTCGAAGGTTGCAAATGTGGTCGAGGCTGAGCAAGTGGAAACAGCTGTTAAAGAGGTATTTGAAACATTTGGTTCAGTCGATATCCTTGTAAACAACGCGGGTGTGATCCGTGATAACATGTTGTTTAAAATGACGGATTCTGATTGGCAGATGGTTATGGATGTTCACTTAAAGGGCTCTTTTAATGCAACTCGTGCCGTGCAAAAATACATGGTGCAAAAGAAATATGGCCGGATTATAAACATTTCCTCTACTTCTGCGCTTGGAAACCGCGGCCAAGCCAATTATGCAGCAGCGAAAGCAGGCTTACAGGGATTCACCAAGACATTAGCAATTGAACTTGGCAAGTATGGAATTACCGCAAATTCGGTAGCACCAGGTTTTATTGAAACGGAAATGACCATGGCAACTGCAGAAAGAATCGGCATTCCATTCGAGACTTTGGTTGAAGCAAGCGTTTCTCAAATTCCTGTTGGCAGAAGCGGGAAGCCAGCTGATATCGCAAATGCAGTTGCTTTCTTTGCTGATGAAAAGTCTTCGTTTATCAACGGGCAAGTTATTTATGTTGCAGGCGGACCGAAATGCTAATCATGTGAGGTGGGATGGAATTGTTTAAAGATCAAATTGGCAAGCAATCAACAAAAATAAAAAATGTCGTTGAAAGAGGAGCCGTCAAGAAATTTGCTGAAGCAATTGGCGACTTGCAGCCGATTTATTTTAATGAAGAGATTGGAAAACAATCAAGATATAAAAGCAATATTGCACCCCCCACGTTTCCAAGGGTTTTCGATTATGGGGAAATTGATGGCTTTCATCTTCCTGTTAAGGGCTTGATTCATGGGGAAGAAACCTATCATTATGTTCGACCATTGTTGGTAGGGGAAGAAGTTTTCTGCTTTTCCATCATAAAAAGCTATGTGGAGAAAAATGGCGGCTTTGGGAAGATGGGTTTTCTTGTCCTTGAAAGTTTTGGGGAAGATTCAGCTGGTAATACCATTTTTAGCTCAACTTCGACCATAGTGATTTCTGAAGCAGTAAGGAAGGTGTTAACGCCATGAGTGCATTGTCACAGTTACAGGTTGGAGAATCGTTGAAAGAGGTTCAACTTGAGCCTGTATCTAGGCTCGACTTAATTAAATATGCAGGAGCATCTGGTGATTATAACCCCATCCACACGATTGATGAAGAAGCAATTAAAGCCGGGCTACCGGGGATTATTGCACATGGGATGTGGACAATGGGGAACCTCGCAAAGCTGTTTACGTCCTATTTTGAAGAGGGATTTATTCAAGATTATTCCATCCGTTTTAAAGGAATGGTCTTTTTAAACGATGTCGTCACTCTTAAAGCAAGATTACTAGAGAAACAGGACCTAACTCTTCGTTTTAAAGTAGAAGCAGTGAACCAGGATCATAAAGGAGTGTTAAAAGGGGAAGTCGTGTATCGACTATATTAAATAATTAAATTTGGAAAGGGTATCGCCAATTGAACACTAAGTTTCCTAAAATTGGCGACCTTATTTATTACGCAGAAATGATAGCGTCTACATAACATTATTCTTTACGTTGAGGAGAGTTGATTAATGCTAACCCTTCATTACAATTATTGTCTCAAATACTAAAATCTTTGAAATTGGGTGTCGCAGCAGTTTAATAAAGGGTTTATTTGTTGTTCTTTTCAACTTTTTTAAAGAAAGGATGGATGTTGTGGAGCTTAAGGAGCTGCTCGAAACAAATATATCTCAGTTCGGGGAATATCCTTTTTTGTATTTTAATGAAAAGCAATACACCAATGTAGAAACAAAGAATTTTGCGGATAGCTTTGCTGCGGGATTATTGAAAAAAGGCATCGCAAAAGGGGACCGGGTGATCGTAGTTATGCCTAATTGCCCAGAAGTTGTTTTTGCCTACCAAGGAATCTCGCGTACAGGAGCGATTATTGTTCCCATCATGTTTACCCTTCACTCAAAAGAAATTCAATATATTGCCCACAATTCCGGTGCTAAGGCGGTGATTACCTCATCACCTGTTTTAGAAAAGGTAGAAAATGCACTAAAAGAGCTCCCTGTAAAACCCATCATTATAGCAACAGACCTGCCTTCAAATACGAATCTAGTAAACTTCTACGATGTAATGGACAATTTCAATCAAGACCATTTCGGACAAAACTCAAATGAAGAAGATACAGCCGTTATCCTCTATACATCCGGAACAACAGGCAATCCAAAAGGCGTTTTGCTAACCCATAAAAACTTATTCTCCAATGCCTTGAATTCAGCTACACACAGTGGTACTAAACGCGGGACAACAATAGGTGTACTTCCGCTTGCTCATGTGTATGGTCTGACCATTTCCAATGTCTGTTTTTTAACGGGCAGTTCGATTGCTGTTTTTTCTCAATTCGATGTCAAAAAAGTTTTTAAAGCGATTGAACAATATAAAGTAAAAACCTTTTCAGCCGTTCCGGCTATGATTCATGCCATGGTGTCTTTTCCCGAAGCAAGAAGCTACGATACATCTAGTCTTGAATCGGTTGGCTCGGGTTCTGCTCCGTTGCCTGTCACATTGCTAAATGCCTTTGCGGAAAAATTCGCTGCTCCTGTTTATGAAGGTTACGGGTTATCGGAAGCTGCACCTGTGGTAACGGCTCATCGAAAGGGCATGCCCATTAAACCAGGTTCGGTCGGGGTACCGATTCCAGGAGTGGAAGTTAAAATTGTCGATGACCTTGGAGTAGAGCTCCCAATGGGTGAGGTAGGCGAATTGATTGTCCGCGGCGATAATGTTACGCCAGGTTATTTTCAGAATCCCGAGGAGACGATGCAGGTATTAAAAGATAAATGGTTTTATACCGGTGATATGGCCCGGGTCGATGATGAAGGATACGTATATATAGTGGACCGGAAAAAGGATTTAATTATCCGTGGCGGCTTTAATATCTATCCGAGAGATGTGGAAGAAATTCTTAATGCTCATGTTGAGGTTTATGAAGCTGCAGTTGTAGGTGTGCCGGACGAGCGGATGGGGGAGGAAATGGTCGCCTGTGTAGTAAAAAAACAGGGTTCAAGAGTTTCTGAATATGAATTAATCCGCCATTGCCAACTACACTTAGCGAAAAATAAAACTCCTCGAAAAATTATCTTTCTTAAGTCATTGCCGCGTAATGGTGTTGGTAAAATTCTTAAAACACAACTGCGAAAAGAAGCGATAGAAAATTTTATTCGTTAAATCATCTGAACGCTAGAGCAAAAGGTAAGAAAATAGAAGAGATTTATAGATTTACAGAGAGTGAGCTTGGAGTTTTATAGATTTTAAAAAATATAATAAAGAGGGGGTTTTTTTAAATGAAAAAGACTTTATCACAGTTTATGCTCCGGACAGGGATTTACAGCGGGTCTAATTCCCGGGCTCTTGTACCAGGCTTGTTGAACGGACTAGGTGCGAAAAGGGTTGTACTTTTTAGCGATAGAGGTTTAGAAAAAGCGGGCGTGGTTGAAAAAGTTGCTGATATTTTTAAATTAACCGGACATGGAAGAGGTCCGGAGCTTGTTGGCACCTTCCTTGATATTGCCCAAGACGCAGAAAGTCGCTGTATCAATAAAGCTGTGCAGTATACAAGAGAGGTTGGCGCAGATGCGTTATTAGCTGTCGGCGGTGGAAGCGTAATGGATACGGTAAAAGGGGTAAAATATGCGATGCATAAAGGGTTAGCGGATATTAAGGAAGCGATTCCCGGAGGGGTTTTGTATGAATCGTTTCCGAAGGCCGGCTTCATTCCCATTCCACATATTGCAATACCGACGACGGCAGGTACAGGTTCCGAGGTTTCACCGATTGCGGTTATTTTTAATGAAGAAATTCAAATGAAGACCAATATTATCCATCCATTTATTAATGCAGACATGGCAATTTTGGATCCCGATTTAACGGTCGGGCTGCCACCGGCTATTACTGCCTTTACCGGGTTTGATGCATTAACACATGCCATTGAGGCGCTTGTCTCACCAACTGCAACGGCCTTAACGGATGCACAGGCACTTCATGCGATTCGCTTAATTGAAAAAAATCTTCCTGTTGCTGTTGCAGATGGCGGGAATATTGAGGCAAGAATGAATTTACTTCATGCAAGTTTAATGGGAATTACCGCATTTAGTTTTGCTTTGAATGCAATTCCGGTCCATAATTTGGCACATGCTTACGGGGCACTGTTCAGAATTCCACATGGGTTGGCTAATGCAGTGTTTTTACCGGTAGTGATGGAGTATATTCCGCAGTTGTATTTACCGAAAGTGGCTGAGCTCGCAGAGGCATTGCGAGTGGATGTGAGGGGGGATACTGCAGAAGCGGCCTTGGCAAAGGTTGTCGAAAAAATTAGGGTAATGCAGCATAAGGTTGGTCTTCCAGCTGATTTTAAAGATTACCAGATTTCTGAAGAGGCTCTAAAGCAAACCATTCCTGCGGTGATGAAGGATCCAGCCGCTGCGAGCTTCCCAATGTCGAAAGAATTAATAGCAGCGATTGGACAGATAGTGGTCCCGATAGGTGTGAAGTAGATTGATCTTGTGAAATGCACATGGCGTATTTTGATGCTATGTGCTTTTTTGTTTTTGAACAAGGATGGAGACCTCTAGTGCAGAAACTCCATAAATCTTAGTAAAACAGTCAGATTTATTTTGTATCTTCCTTCAGAATATTATATAATTTTCGTTAGGGTCATCCCCCAAGGGGCTTGTCCGTATATTTTATTCAGTTAAGGAGTAATTCAGATGGAAAAAGTTTTGATTTTCGGGCACAAAAATCCCGACACAGACACAATTTGCTCAGCAATAGCATATGCAGACCTAAAGAAACAACTAGGACAGGATGTTGAACCAGTCCGCTTAGGTGAAATTAATGGCGAAACTCAATATGCTTTAAACTATTTCAACGCTGAAGCACCTCGCTTAGTAGAAACGGTTGCAAGTGAAGTAAATTCAGTCATCCTTGTTGACCACAACGAACGCCAGCAAAGTGCTAACGATATTACCGATGTTCGTGTACTAGAAGTAATTGACCATCACCGCATCGCTAACTTTGAAACAAGCGACCCATTATACTATCGCTGCGAACCAGTCGGATGTACCGCAACCATTTTAAACAAAATGTACAAAGAAAACGGCAAACAAATCAGCAAAGAAGTTGCAGGTCTTATGCTTTCTGCTATTATTTCTGACTCTTTATTATTCAAATCACCAACTTGCACAGAACAAGACGTTGCTGCAGCACGTGAATTGGCTGAAATCGCTGGCGTAGATGCCGATACATATGGTTTAGAAATGTTAAAAGCCGGTGCCGATTTAAGCGACAAAACCATTGAACAACTTATTTCACTTGACGCAAAAGAATTCGAAATGGGTTCTAGCAAAGTAGAAATTGCACAAGTCAATGCAGTTGATACAGACGAAGTCCTTTCACGTAAAGAGGAATTAGAAGCAGCGATTTCAAAAATTGTTGCTGAAAAGAACTTAGATCTGTTCTTGTTTGTTGTTACAGATATACTAACAAACGATTCAGTTGGACTAGCGATCGGAAGCAAAGCAAGTGCGGTTGAAAAAGCCTATAATGTAACGCTTTCTGATAATACAGCTGTATTAAAGGGCGTTGTTTCCCGTAAAAAGCAAATCGTCCCTGTTTTAACAGATATTTTTAACAAAGGCGAATTTTAAGAAGAAAACCCATCATGTGTAAGCATGATGGGTTTTTTATTGAATCTTCATTTACTCTCTTCCTTTTTATCATTTCTTAATAAGAATGTAAGCGGCTGTTCAGAGCCAGTCATTAATTTGTACACATAAGTTGAGGTGACCTTATAACCATCCTCAATTTTTGTCGCCAAGTAATTGGTTCTTTCAAACAGTATTGAACGAATATGGTTTATTTGGCGCAGTATTTTCTCTGTTAATGCTTCCTGGCGATCAAGTCGAGTCAATACTTGATTAAGCATATCCATCATCATCTGCTCATCATGTTCAATATCAGTACGTAAATTGACATTTTTTTCATCCATCGTTTTCATTATATGGTTGAACATTCTTTCCAATTCTTTTTTCTGTTCTTCTAAAAGATCAGCTAATGCATCATTTCGGGAAAATTGTTGATTGGGTTCCTGGATGGACTCAGTGTTTTTATAAAGCTCAGGGAACTTGTTATGATCAAAATATAAACCCATGATTATACCTCCTCCCCTCCAGTATTTTTTGTGTTATTCTATGCATTAAATTACAGAGTGGGACGATGGTTTTTCCATTCTTGACGAAGGAGAAAGGAAACAGATAGCGAATTTATTAGAAATTGACAATAAATATAAAGTCAATTCACGAAGGAGGGTAATGATGGAAATCAGACAATTAAATTCTATGGATGCAGGGCAATATCAGAATCTGCGCTTAGAAGCGTTACAAAAAGATCCTGAAGCCTTTGCTTCAAGCTATGAGGAAGAAAAGGAATACACCCTTGAAACCTATGCAGATCGATTGAAATCCGAAAATGTTTTTACTTATGGAGCATTTGAGAATGACAAGCTGTGTGGGGTTGTAACACTCGTAAGGGAAACAAAGCGAAAAACAAGGCATAAAGTCACTATTTTCGCCATGTACGTTTCCCCTGAAATACGGAAAATGGGAGTAGGGAAACGATTAATGGAGGCAGCCATTGAAAAAGCAAAACAAATGGGCGGTGTTGAGCAAATTACTCTAACTGTTGTATCCACCAATGAATCTGCAAAAAAGCTTTATCATTTATACGGGTTTGAGACTTTTGGCCTTGAGAAACGATCGGAAAAAATTGATCAAACGTATTATGATGAGGAATATATGGTGTTGTTTTTATAATAGAAAAAGCCAGGATCAATCAAAATCCTGGCATTTTTCAATCAACGATATGTCTTACTATATAAAGTAAAGCTATCGATTTTTTCCATACTTGGCTTATAGCCCATTCCAGGACCGTCCGGAACCGTGATGGTACCACTTTCGGCGATAACCTCTGGTTCAATAATATCTTCTGCCCAGTAAAGTGCAGAACCTGCTGTGTCTCCAGGCAGTGTAAAGTTTGGCAGGGAAGTCAAAGCGATATTATGAGCCCTGCCAATTCCTGACTCAAGCATCCCGCCACACCATACTGGTACATTATGTGCCATACAATAATCATGGATTTTCTTTGCTTCGGTCAATCCTCCAACCCGGCCCACTTTGATATTGATAATTTTACAGCTTCCAAGCTTTAATGCCTTGTGTGTATCTGCTAATGAATGGATGCTCTCGTCCAGGCAAATCGGTGTTTTTAATTTTGCTTGAAGCTCCGCATGATCAATAATATCATTATAGGCTAAGGGCTGTTCAATCATCATTAAGTTATAGTCATCCAGTGCGGTTAACAGGTCCATATCGTTTAAAGTGTAGGCCGAATTTGCATCCGCCATTAGCGGGATATCTGGATATACCTTGCGAACCTTGTCAATTAATTCAACGTCCCAGCCTGGCTTAATTTTTAATTTGAAGCGTTTATAGCCTTCCAAGCGGCGCTGATCAATCACCTTTAGCGTATCTTCAATGGAGTCTTTAATGCCAATACTGACACCGACATCAATAGTTTTCTTCGTTCCGCCAAGAGCACTTGCAAGAGAAGTGTTTTGTTCCCTGGCATATAAATCCCATGCAGCCATTTCCAAACTAGCCTTTGCCATGTAATTTCCGCGAATATGAGCAAAGAGTTTTTCTGAGATCTCATTGGGATGACTGAACTCACGATTTAATAAAAGCGGCATTAAAAAATCCTCAAGCATATGCCAATTCGTTTTTACTGTTTCCTCATTATAGTAGGGGGTAGGCATGGCGACATTTTCGGCCCACCCGGTTAGACCATCCTCGTTTTTCACTTCGACAAGAATAAAATCCCGATCTTTTTCTTCTCCGAAGCTGGTGACAAAAGGATAAAGTAAATCCATTTTTAAATGCCTTAAAGTGATTTCTTTTATTTTCATAGCTTTTTCATTCTCCTTTCCTTCATTATGCTTAGTATGTAAAAAAGGCTAACGCCTTGCAATAACAAGGCGTTAGGGGAAAAAATTATTCTCTACTGAAATCTGCCTCTTTTAGTGGAACCATTTTCGTTCTTTTTACTAATTTATAGCCTAAATAGCCGGCAATAAATAATGGCAATCCAATATAGGAAACAAGTATACCATACCAGTCGATTTTATCACCAATAAACGCACCATAATTGGTCCCAAGCGTAGCAACTAAGCAAAGGATTGTTGCTAAAATTGGTCCTAATGGGAACCATTTTGCTACATATGGAAGATCCTTCATATCTTTTCCTTGTGCTTTATACGCTTTTCTGAAGCGCATGTGGGTAATTGAAATACCTAACCAAGACAGGTAACCGGCTAAACCTGCTGCATTTAATAGCCAATTATACACTGTACCATCTCCGAAAAGGGAGGTTAAGAAGCAAAGCATTCCTACAAGTGTAGTAGCGTAAAGGGCGTTAACTGGTACACCGCCCTTATTTACTTTTTTCAAGAATGCTGGCGCTTTACCTTCTTCAGCCAATGTCCAAAGGACACGGGAACCTACGTATAAGGATGAGTTACCTGCTGATAAAACGGATGTAAGGATGACAGCGTTCATTGCAGCAGCAGCAAACGCTAACCCCGCATGTTTAAATACAAGAGTAAAAGGACTGACAGCAATATTTTCTAAGTCGCCGCCTAATAAGTTTGGATCCTTATAGCTAATTAAACAGCCGATAACGAAAATTGCTAAAACGTAGAATAAAAGAATGCGCCAGAAAATTTGTTTAATAGCTCTTGGCATATCTTTCTCAGGGTTTTCACTTTCTCCGGCTGCAACCCCGACCATTTCTGTTCCTTGAAAGGCAAAACCTACGACCATAAATACACTGAAAATGGATAAGAGCCCGCCGTGGAATGGTGCATCACCTTTCGTAAGGTTTTCAAATCCACCGGTAGAACCTTTCATAATTCCAAAAATCATTAATAAACCAACAACAATGAAAAGAATAATCGTTGCAACTTTGATAATTGAGAACCAGAATTCTGATTCACCGTAACCTTTAACTGATAAAACATTTAAGCCGAAAATGATAACTAGGAAGCTCGCACTCCAAACAATACCTGGTACATTAGGAAGCCAGTATTTCATAATTAAAGCGGATGCGGATAATTCCAGTGCAAGAATAATTGCGTTATTATACCAATAATTCCAACCAACCGCGAAACCTAAAGCTGGGTCAACAAATCTAGCAGTATACGTACTAAAAGAACCGGAAATAGGAATAAATGCAGCCATTTCGGCAAGGCTGGCCATAAGGAAATATACCATGATTCCTGCAATTAGATAGGCAGCAATTGCTCCCCCCGGGCCAGCATCATGAATGGTCGCGCCGCTTGCTAAAAACAAACCGGTCCCAATTGTTCCACCCATGGCAATCATCGTTAAATGTCTGGTTTTCAGTTTTCTTTCCAAATGTTCATGTTGAACAGCTTGTCCCATTTGTTCTGATGTCTGAAACTTCTTTGCAGTATTTGACATAAAACACCTCTTTTATTTTATTAAATTTTTATACCGGAAACGCAAGGATACGTCCTGGTTAAAATTTTTTTACGATTAATGAAAAGTTCACCTATAGATGCTAATTGATTTATGTAGTTTATATTGAAAGACAATTTTTGGAATCGCTTTCAATTTTCAACCACTTTCTTTAAGATTTATTCTTTAAAAACATGAAAGCTTGAATAAAGCATTTCTAGTTTTTGCTGGTGGGAATGGATTCGTTTTTGATCTTTTTGCTGGATTCCTTCAATAATCAGGTCAAGTAAACTAATGACGGATGCAATCGAATTCACTCCAGTATCGGCATTCTCTTCTGTCGTAACGACTATATCTGAAATCCGCCCAATGGGTGAGAGGAGGCGGTCCGTAACCGCGATTATCTGAATACCGTGGTTTGCAGCACACTCCGCTATTTTAATCGTTTCATTTGAATAGCGCGGGAATGAAAAAACGACAACGGCCGAATTTTCTGTAAGATTACAAAATTGCTCGACAAAATTTCCATTAGGAGAACAAAGGTTGACGTTTTCCCTTAAGGTACTAAGCCTATAGGAAAACCAGTAGGCTGCAGCGTGGGAAAGACAATATCCTGCAATTAATACTTGGTCTGCCTTGATAAGGGTATCTACTGCATTCCAAATCTCATTAATATTCGTTGGATTAAGCATATGTCTTAAAATATGGACTTCATTTTCAATTACCTTTCTAAAGGGATCATTGATTTCTTCTTGTTGATTGCTTTCCAAAGGCTCCACCTGATGTTGTTGAAGCAATTGATTTTGTATCGTTGTCTGCATGTCACTAAATCCTTCAAAACCTAGTGCAAAAGAAAGTCTAATCACAGTGGTTTCGCTGACACCAGTTTTTTTTCCAATTTGATACGCTGTTTTGAAGGCAAACTCATCTAGATGTTCAATTAGATAATTGGCCACCTTTTTTTGGCCCGCTGATAAAGGGGAGAATTTCTCTTTGACCAAAAGCTTAATCGGAAGTTGTTTCATCTCATCCTCCTTCCTCACTTTAGCAGATTAGAGAATTAGTAAGGTAGTAATTCAGTGAATTAAATCCTTCATTATTTTAATTCTGCTGCATGAAATCCTTTAATACTTAATAAACTATCATATCTTTGCTAAAAATAGAAGAATTATTTTTAGTTTTCGGACTTTTTTAATAAAAATCTAATTTATGGTATTTTAAAAAGAGGAGGTGGAAATAAATGAATCGATGCGGCTGGGTAAATCAGGATCCATTATATATCGATTATCATGACCACGAATGGGGCGTGCCGGTTTATGATGATCGCCAGCTATTTGAGTATTTGAATCTTGAAGGAGCACAGGCAGGGTTAAGCTGGTATACGATTTTAAAGAAACGAACCAATTACCGGAAGGCATTCGACAACTTTGAGGCAGAAAAAATTGTTGACTATAATGATCGAAAAATTGATGAGCTGCTAAACAATGAAGGTATCGTCAGAAATAAATTAAAAATCCGCGCAGTTATTACGAATGCGCAAGCATTTATAAATGTGGTGGAGGAATTTGGCTCGTTCAGTGCCTATATCTGGTCATTTGTCGATGGGAAGCCGATTCAAAATCACTTTAAGGACTTATCAGAAGTACCTGCCACTACCGAAATTAGTGATCGACTTAGTAAAGATTTAAAAAAGCGTGGCTTTAAATTTGTCGGCTCAACAATTTGTTATGCTTTTATGCAGGCTGTGGGAATGGTCAACGACCATGTAATGACATGTGATTGTTATAAGAAGATAACGCATGAAACACAAAAGGGAACGGGTGAAATTTAACCGGTTCCCTTTTTCTATTTAGGTAGTGTAGGCATACAGTTTAGTCGTGATTTCTGCAAGCAATCTCTTACTTTCCCGATAATTCCGTTCTCGTTGCTTTTCAACTCTAATTCTCACTGAATGCTTTTGACTATAGACTTGATAGCCAACTCCATGAGCCTTGTGCATGGCTTTTTCCATTTCACTCGTGTAATTCAATTCTAATGGATTGATAAAAAATCCCCTCCGTTAGGTTTTTTATTGAACAAATACATCTTACCATCAATGGATTTGTATTCACAAAGCGGATATACCAGTGTATGCCTCCATATCAAGCGCTTAGTAAGAGTGTCAGGAGGTCACCTCGTCAATCCTTAAAATAATGGCAGTTTCCTTCCAATATGGGCATGTTTTAGCAATAAAATCATTAAAAGTTCCAAATAATAGGAGTTGCATAGCTGTTTATTAATAAATACAAATACAACAGAAAGTGGTGCTGCGTTATGAAAGTAAAGGACTTTATGATAACAAGTGTGATTGCCGCCAGTCCCGACGCCACAATTAAAGATGTAATGAAAATAATGGTTGAAAGAAAAATCGGCGGTGTGCCCATCATGGATAAGGAAGGGAAATTGCAGGGGATTGTTACGGATGGGGATATTTTGAGGGCGATTCAACCGGTTGACCGCCGAATTAATGACTATTTTTCTTTTATCAGTTATCATTGGGAACAAAATTTAGAGAGCAAGATTAAAGAGATGGCGAATCTGAAAATCATAAAAATCGCCAAAACCCATGGTTTGGTAACAGTTTCACCTGAGGATGATGTGAAACAGGTGGTACAACTTTTAGCGAAACACCATTTTAAAAAGCTGCCGGTGATTGATCAATACAGTCATGTGCTGGGTGCCATTAGCAGGGGGGATATGATTCGCTGCGTTCAAAACACGGTATTTGATAAGATGAGTTAAAAATAAGCCCATCACTTCAGTGGGAAGTGATGGGCTTAATAAAATAATTGTTTATTTAATTCATTGATTTGTCCAGCAGGAAATCTCCTTTTGGTAAGGTAATAATCTTTCCACCAATTTGCACATGAATGGTATCGTTAAAGATGGCCTTCACGATTCCTTTTAAGGAAATGGTTGAATTAATGTCAATTTTTTTCGGTTCAGAATTGGCTGCCAAATTATTCACACCTTCCAAGGTAGTATGGTGATATTATATAGGATGAAGACCACAAAACACTAGACAGAAGTATTGGGATTTTATGATTATTCACATCATATGAAAATCTTTCCGGCAGGTGCCTAGATATTTCAATCCTACAGTAATTTTCTTTAATAATTCGGTGAAAAAATCAAAAATCCTGTTCACATCAGAAATTTTTAAAAAATTATGTTCATGTTATATCCAATCTCATTTAGTCAAGGGGTGCCAACTAAGAAGTGGATATAACATGAACTATGGTTCATAGTATTACATGGTTTAAGTAAACTGTCAATGGAAATATGAACAGAGGTTCACCTTTTTGTAATTTATGATATGATTGGATCTGAGGTGATAAAATGTCAGACCGTGAAGACCAGTTGGTTGGTGATTTTCCACTTGTTCCAAAACAAGAGCGTGCTCAGCAAAAAAGGAATGCTCTCCTAGAAAGTGGGCATGCGTTGTTTATTTCAAAGGGCTATGAACAAACAACCGCAAAGGAAATTGCCGCCAAAGCAGGGGTTGCTACAGGGACCTTTTATCGGTATTTTTTAGATAAACGTCAATTATTAATGGCGCTATTAGAAGATAAAATTGAAAAACTGATGCCTCCTGAACCAAGCTGGGTAATCGGGAATCCTGAAACAAGGTTAGCTGAACTGTTTGAAGTGCATGGGAATAGATTGCAGCGGCTTGGATTACATCGTGTGTTACCTGAATTAATATTAAAGGATCCGGAGCTTTCAAAGGTTATAGCTTCTGCAAAATTGAAAATTCACAGCAGAATCTATGCAGGATTGGAAAAAGCTAGTGAGAAGGGTCTAACCTGGAATGACTTAGATTTAAACACACTTACTTGGTCGATCATGCTGCTTGCTGAGAATACAACCGGTAAAGTGTTGGAATCAGGGGATACCGAGGAATATCAAAAAACTGCTAAAATAATCTGTAGAATGGTTTTCCCTCCTGAGGTATTGAAAAAATTACAAACTGACGAAAATTACGAAGAAAATTTAGAGAATTGAGAGAGAGGGAGTTTTCGGTTGGAAATTGAACAATTCCTTAATATAAAAGAGATTAAAGAATTAAAGGTTGAATTAACACGTTTTATGATGGCCTATAAGTTTGCCTTGGATGAAATGAATACAAAAATAAGTATTCTTCAGGATGAATTTAATTTTATACATGACTATAACCCGATCGAGCATGTGAATTCGCGGTAAAAATCGCCGGAAAGTATTTTAAAAAAGGTTTACCGCAAAGATTTTGATTTTACGTTAGCCAGCATCAAGGAAAATATTAAGGATATTGCGGGAATAAGAATTACCTGTTCCTTTCGCTCTGATATTTATGAAATAAGTAAAATGATTGCAAACCAAAAGGATGTTAGAGTTGTTGAATATAAAGATTACATTCAAAATCCCAAACCAAATGGCTATCAAAGCTTGCATCTTATTTTGGAAGTACCAATCTTTATGTCTGACCGGGAGGAATTAGTTTATGTCGAAGTCCAAATCCGAACGATCGCAATGGATTTTTGGGCAAGTTTAGAGCATAAAATTTATTACAAGTATAATGAGGAAGTTCCTCAGAAAATGATTGTAGAGTTAAAGGAAGCTGCAACCATGGCTACTCATTTAGATCAAAAAATGGAACGACTTCACAAAGAAATATCGGTCATCAAAGAGGAGAATAAAAGAAAAGAAGAGACAAGTATTTTTAATCTTGTTGGTCATCAATTCTCTATTCCCATGTTAGAGACATTAATGGAAAAGGTCGGGGACCGAAAGTAAAAGCACTTTTTTTAAAAGGTGCTTTTTTTATCGCTCTTTAAGGCGAATTTACCCATATATAAATGGAAAATATTTTATTTTTTTGTTTGACATTTTACTATAGGGGGGTATAGTATATTATATATTAAAACTACAAAAATTAAAATAAATTTTAGCTGACAGGTTAGATTAAATACCAAATAATAGAAGGGAAGTAATAAAATGAAAAAATGGGCTCTTGCAGCAATAGTCTATTTGCTCGCCATTATTGGCGGCTATTGGGTATACGATGCCAATTTTAAGACGGAAGCTAAGACAACGATGGATATGAATCATGAATCACTGGTGTCAACGAGTGAAAGTCATGCCCAAAATGAGTCAGGGTCGGCCCACCATCATGAAAGTACAGGTATAGAAGCAGGAGAAGTAAAACCAACTTTTAGCTATAAAGATGGCAATATAGAAATTACGCTAAAGGATATGCAAAATAATCCTGTTAATGACCTCGATGTTAATCATGAAAAATTGATGCATTTAATTGTGGTGAATGATCATTTGGATCAGTATTATCACATCCATCCAAAAAAAGTAGGTCCCGGGAAATTTGTAATTCGCTATCCGTTAGCAGAAGGTAAATATATAGCGTTCATTGATGTGAAGCCAAAAAACCTGGATTATAAAGTGGAACCTGTTCCTTTTAATGTTGGTAATCCAGTGTCTTCCCATACCCATCCAGCATTAGTTCCAGATCAAACTTTTGTAAAAACAATAGATGGAGAGAAAGTGGAGTTGAACGTAAGTTCTTTTGAAGCCGGGACTCCTGTGACATTAGTGTTTCAATTGGATGACTCCAAACTTGAGCAGTATTTAGGTGCTGCTGGTCATGTTGTTATTCTAAACGAAAATGTAAATCAATACTTGCATGTCCATCCAAAAGATGAACAAAGACCCGTGTTCGAAACCCAATTTGACCATCCCGGCACCTATAAAATTTGGGCCGAATTTAAACAGGCTGGAAAAGTTAGAGTATTTCCATTTATAATTAAAATTAAGTAATCATCCATTTATATGTTATAGGATTGTCAGCCTATGTCTAATCCATTACGATACCGGGGTATGATATGATAATGAAAAGGAGGGCGTGCGGATGTCTATTGATCATAATAATGAAGAGGTAATCGTGGATGATGAGTGCTGCGCTTCAGAAGGAAGCCACAGAAAAAGCCATCATTCAGATAAGGTAAAAAACAATCTCGTAACACGTCTCAATCGGATTGAGGGCCAGATTCGTGGAATTAAAGGATTGATTGAAAAAGATACGTACTGTGATGATGTGATTACGCAAATTTCCGCAACCCAATCAGCTCTAAATAGTGTGGCAAAGATTTTATTAGAGGGACATTTAAAAAGCTGTGTACTTGAAAGAATTCAAGAAGGGGACATGGAGGTTCTTGATGAGGTTCTAGTAACGATTCAAAAATTAATGAAAAAATAACGGGGGTTATAAACATGGAAAGCATTACGTTAAATGTTAAGGGTATGTCCTGCGGCCATTGTGTAAAGGCAGTGGAAGGCAGTGTCGGAGAGCTTCAAGGTGTGAAGAAGGTACAGGTTCATTTAGATAAAGGTACAGTTGATATCGAATTCGATCAAAATGTTGTTACGGTTAGCAAACTAAAAGAAACGATTGATGATCAAGGATATGATGTAGTGTAGGATCAGTAAAAATTATATACTAGCAATATAGATTACTTCTGTTATAATAAGTAGGGAAATAAACTTCATACTGTAAAATGTAGGGGAGCCGGTGTAGCCGGTTGAGAGTTCGTTCTAAAAACGATGACCCTTGGAACCTGATCTGGTTAGTACCGGCGGAGGGAACATATTCTTAAACAAATAAATTGTTTGCCAATATGCACTCGAGGTTCTTAGAACTCGGGTGCTTTATTTGTTTTGGGGCAATTTTTGTTCTATTATGCTTATAGTAGCTAAATCGGTCTGCAAAATGAATTCTAGTTTATTTCCACTATTCATTCCGAACATTTCGGAAATTTTACATATGGGGGATTTAAAAAATGAAGAAGTGGCTTATAGTACTACTCACTGTTTTCCTGATTGCCGGGTGCAGCAGCAAAAAAGAAACAGATACGGCGAAGGAAAATACCAAAAAGCTTAAAAAGATTACGGTCGTTCTTGACTGGACACCTAACACGAATCATACAGGACTTTATGTTGCAAAAGCAAAGGGATATTTCAAGGATCAAGGCTTAGACGTTGATATCATTCAGCCGGGCGAAACAGGTGCTGATCAGCTTGTTGCGTCTGGAAAAGCGGATTTTGGCGTGGGCTATCAGGAGGGTGTCACACAGGCACGTGTCCAAGGTGTTCCCCTTGTATCCATTGCCGCGGTTATTCAGCACAATACATCGGGATTTGCTTCGCCCGTTGACAAAAATATTAAAGCACCAAAAGACTTTGTAGGAAAAACATACGGTGGATGGGGTTCTCCTGTTGAAAAGTCTGTCATTACTTCTTTAATGGATAAAGAACATGCCAATGCAAATAAAGTGAAAATCATTAATATGGGAGATACAGATTTTTTCACGGCTGTGAAAAGGGATGTTGATTTTGCCTGGATTTATTACGGTTGGACCGGTGTAGAGGCAGAGCTTCGCCATCAAAAAATCAACATGATCTACCTTACTGATTATTCTAAGAAACTTGACTATTATACACCAGTGTTAGAAACAAACGAAAAGATGATTGCAAATAATCCTGATACCGTTAAGGCATTTTTAAAGGCAGCATCACAAGGGTATGAGTTTGCGATAAAAAATCCTGATCAAGCAGCAGATATTCTTATCAAAGCGGCGCCGGATTTAGATCCAAAGCTTGTCAAAGCAAGTCAAAAATGGTTATCACCAAAGTACCAGGACGATGCAACAAAGTGGGGATTACAGAAAAAGACAGTTTGGGAAAACTATGCTTCTTGGATGTACGATCACAAGCTTCTTGATAAAAAGCTTGATGCCGAAAAAGCATTTACAAATGAATTTTTACCAAAATAATGGAGGGGTTTCACATGGCAAATGCCTTAGTGAGCATTCAAATTATACCGAAAACAAAGGATGGAGAAGATGTTATTCCTTATGTGGATGAAGCCATCCGTATTATTGATGAATCTGGAGTAAAATATCAGGTTCATCCTTTGGAGACCACGATGGAAGGTGAGTTGGAACACTTATTTAGTGTTATCACCAAAATGAATGAGCGCATGATGGAGATTGGCAGCAAAAACGTGATTTCTCAAATCAAAGTATTGTATCAGCCGTCAGGAATCACGATGGATCAATTAACGGAGAAGTACCGCTAATATGAAGAAACTGCTTTTAAAAGGGTGGAGACCAGTATTGGTTCTCCTCCTTTTGTTCGTGATATGGGAAATTGTCGTTAAAACCGCAAAGATTGAGGAGTGGCTGCTGCCGGCACCATCGAAGATTTTTGCTGAAGCCATCCACGGCTGGAGTGAATTTTATCCGGATTTATTCTCGACAACAAAAATTGCTTTATTTGGTTTTGTAATCGGCGCGGCGATTGGCTTAGTTGTGGCGTTGGTGCTTTACTTAATACCGGTTTTACGAGATTCTTTTTATCCGCTGCTCATACTATCCCAAAATGTCCCGACCATTGTACTTGCACCGCTGTTAGTAATTTGGTTTGGATTTGGTCTGCTGCCAAAAATGATTGTCATCACCCTGGTTTGCTTTTTTCCAATAACGGTTGCGGCATTGGACGGCTTCAGGCAGACTCCCGCAGAGCTTAGACATTATATGATGATGGCGGGTGCTTCGAAAACGCAGGTTTTTTGGAAGCTGGAGTTTCCCTTTGCATTGCCATCGATTTTTTCCGGTTTGAAAATTTCAGCAACCTATAGTGTGATGGGTGCTGTTATTTCTGAATGGCTTGGGGCTAAACAGGGAATTGGCGTCTATATGACAATGGCATCCTCTTCGTTCCGCACCGACCGTGTGTTTGTTGCGATTTTTGCCATTATGCTTTTAAGCTTATTATTTTTTCTAATAATTGTGGTGGTGGAACGAAGGATGGTCCGCTGGCAGGTGAAAGGGGATGAAGGAAAATGAGTCATCTTATGCTGAAAGATGTTTCGAAAAGCTTCGGAGCAAACGAAGTCATGAACGGTATGAATTTTTCTATCAAAAAAGATGAGTTTGTTTCCATCATAGGTCCTTCGGGCAGCGGCAAGAGTACGATTTTTAATTTAATCGGTGGGATGCTGGCCCCGGATCACGGTCAAATCCTGCTTGAAAATAAGGTTATTAACGGAAAGCGCGGTTTGATCAGTTATATGCCGCAGACCCCTTCGCTGCTTCCATGGAGGACCATCCTTGATAATGTGGTCCTTGGACAGGAGCTTCAAGGCAAAAAAGAAATCAGTAAGGCAAAGGAAATGCTTGAGATTGCCGGTCTTGCTGATTATGACAAAGCTTATCCGCATGAACTCTCCGGTGGAATGAAACAACGGGCGGCTTTTATCCGTGCTTTATTAAGTCCGCAAGCAGTGATTTGTTTGGATGAACCTTTTTCAGCTTTGGACGAATTAACCCGTTTCGAGATGCAAAAATGGCTGTTATCTGTGTGGGAGACACACAAAAGGACGGTCCTGTTTATTACCCATAATATTGAAGAAGCCTTGTATCTTTCCGACCGAATTCTTGTGTTATCGCAAAAGCCATCGAAGGTAATTAGTGAAATGGAAGTGCCGTTTGCGAGACCACGGGATGCAAGCATTCTGCTGGAAGAGCCATTTTTGCAGTGGAAACGCAAGGTTCATTATACCTTAACGGGGCAGGTGGTAATGCGATGAAAATGATCGATGCCCATATTCATCTAGATCATTATAAAGACGAAGAAATTCAGGTTCTCATGGATGAGGCTAGTCTGACCGATGCTCTCGTTTCGGTTTCGTTTGACCTTGAATCTTGTAAGAGAAATCTTAAGTTGGCTAGAGAGTTTGATAAGGTTAGACCTGCTTTCGGATTTCATCCTGAACAGCCGCTTCCAATTGTGGAGGAGCAGGAAAGGCTTTTTCAGTGGATGGAGGAGCATCGAACGGAAATGATTGCGGTTGGCGAGGTAGGGCTTCCTTATTACAGGAAAGCGGATCGGAAGATTTCTGCAAGAGAGTATACGGAGTATATTGCGTTATTGGAGATTTTCATACAAAGGGCGAAAGAATGGAAAAAACCGATTGTTCTTCATGCGGTCTATGATGATGCCCCCATTGTTTGTGATCTTTTAGAAAAATGCTCATGGAATCAGGCCCATTTTCATTGGTTCAAGGGAGACGAAAAGACCATTGCCAGGATGATTGAAAACGGCTATTTCATTTCTGTGACACCGGATGTGGTCTATGAAGAGGAAATCCAGCAATTAGTGTCCATCTATCCTCTGGAACAATTGATGGTTGAAACGGATGGGCCATGGCCATTTGAAGGACCATTCACAGGGAGGATGACCCATCCGAATATGATGGAAGAATCGATTCGTGTGATTGCTGAAATTAAAGGACTTTCAGTTGGTGAGGTTTCAGAAAAATTACGTGAAAATACGGTTTCGTTTTATCAAATTTAGAGCGTCTCAGCTTAAAAGGTGAGACGCTTCTTTTCATTTGTAAGCCTTTTGGCCAAGTAATGTTTGGAGATCGACGATTTCAAAGCCTTTTCGAGTTAGTTCTTCAATGATGTGTGGCAGGGCTTTAGCAGTTTGTACTTTATCATCATCTGAATGCATGAGGATGATGTCGCCATTTCGGATATTTTTCATAACATTGTTTTCAATATTACTGCTTTCCATTTGCGACCAATCCAGTGTATCAATCGACCATAGGACAATCTTATAACCATTTTGTGTCGCGGTGGAGATAACCGTATTATTTACAGCCCCATAGGGCGGACGAAGCAGTGCTGGTTTTTTAGCAATTACCTCATATATCTCCTCTTCTGTTTGAGCCAAATCTGTTTTTATTTCCACAGCTTGGAGTTTACTCAAATCATGATGAAAGTAGCTATGGCTTAGCACAAGATTTCCATTGGTGTATGCTTTTTGAACAACCTCAGGATACTTTTTTACTTTCTTCCCGATAAAAAAGAAATTCCCCTTTACACGGTAGTTTGCCAGTGTTTCAATTATGCTTGGTGTATTTACAAGGTCAGGACCATCATCAAAGGTCAGTGCGACTCTTTTTTTGTTCGGGCCATTAAGAAATACGAAATTTTGATGATTTTTTGCAACCGGAATCATTTGATTGCGCCATTCCTGCATATTTTGCCAGGCCGTCTCCGATAAGTTCTTTGATACTCCTTTTATTGAAAGGATATAGGGGGGAATGGTGGTTGCTACAGTATCATTTGGACTTAATACGGAAATGTGATCGACCTTTTCAGTGTTTTTCGGAACAATGAATCGTAGTTCGAATTGTTGCGAAATTTTATAGCCATAGATTTGATCGTCTTGATTGGTTCTACGATAGTCCGGCTTGCCTAAAGTTTTTACGATTTGTGGGTATGTTAGCTGTTGAAGTTGCTCATCGTATGAACGGATATCTACCAGGATATTTTTTGCATTATAACCAAATACGGTGTGTTTTGCAGGGTAATTGGCATAATAAATTCCTCTGATTTGATCGGTATTAGCGGCGGGACCCCATTGTTTTTTAACATCATTTATCGAATTCGTGTGTACGGCAAAATTACATGTAGCTACTTTCCCTTCCTGGGCAAGTTCCATTGTATTTTCTAATAATGAGTACTTTGGTTCTTTATCTTCGGGAGGAGTTATTTGATGCTCTTCAGTTTTTTTACCAGTATGTTCTTTCACAGGCTTTGTATTATCTTTTGGAAAAAGACTGCAAGATGTTAGGGAGATCAAGCATAAAAAATAAAGAAGAAATTTATTCATGTGAGCCTCCTTTGATTAGGAATTGTATAACTCAATTTTACTTTTAAACGATGTCATAAAAAAGACAATTTTTCTAAAAAGGTAGAAGGAATAATGGGTTTTGAAATTGAATAAAATATTATAAATATTCTGAAATTGGATGGTGATGCATATAAAGTTCAGCAAGGTTTTCATATGGATCATTTCATTTCTTATTATCATACTTAGTCTTTTTGTTTATTCCGGGTTTAATGGTACGCCTTGGGAGAAGCATCACCAAAGTAAAAATATGGCTACTTATTTGACAAAAAAATATCATACTGCATTTATTATAAAAAATATCGATTATAATTTTTTAAGTGAAACGTATCAAGCCTATTCCTATCCGAAGGGCCATCCTGAACTGGTCTTTACGGTGGAAGAGGATGTAGATGCTGCTGCAGGCTATTCAGATACATTTCCGAAAGTCTTTTGGGAAAGTGAATTATCAAATAATCTGAAAAAAATCATTAAAGGACTATTCCCCCGCTTGGACAAAACAACTTTTACCGCCGAGCGAATTGTTGATCGAGGGGAATATTTTGGTCCCCATATACCGACCTATCAGGAAATCCATACATCCCAGCTTGCCTGCTCCATCACTATTTTTATGAAAACTAAATGGGAAAAAGTGAAACAAGCCACAGAACTTGAAAAAGTGAAAAGGCTAAGCCACCATTTAAAATCGATTCATTTTCCTGTACTTATTCAAGTAACCTATTATGAAAAGGCGCGAAATGAAAATGACAAAGTTTTTTTTATAACAGAGGATGGCAGGATTGTCGAAAATTAGAATGCGAAAGGCATACCACTTTTTTAGTGGTGTGCTTTTTTGTTGTGAATGGAGGATTTTAAGAAAAGTCCGGAATGGACAAAATGGGGAGTAGTACTGGAATGTAATAGAGGAGAGCAAAAATGGCAAGTTTACGCAGTGTTATTTTTAAAAAGATAATGAACCGAGCAATTCTTAGAACGGTCGGAACAAGTATTGAGGAAAAGCGCAGAACGATGGACCGGGCGTCATTAATGTGGACAAGGGTTCCGAAGAATTGTATGGTGGAAAAGGTGTATATAGAGGGAATAGAAGCGGAATGGCTTACAAATAAGCCTGTCGCGGAAGATAAGGTACTGCTCTATTTTCATGGCGGCGCCTATACATATGGATCAACGGACTCCCATCGGGCATTAGCCGGGAAAATTGGGAAGGCAGCAGGCGTAAGGGTGCTGCTCCCGGAATATCGATTGGCACCGGAAAATCCATACCCTGCTGCGATTGAGGATGCCGTGAAGATCTATAAATGGTTATTAGAGCAGGGATTTGAATCCAGTAACATATTCGTGGCCGGTGATTCTGCCGGCGGCGGCTTGAGTCTTGTGTTAACTCTTGTATTAAAAGAAGAAGGAATAGGGGGGCCAGCTTCGATTATTTGTCTATCACCATGGGTCGATTTGGCCAGCAGCGGGGTAAGTTATTGGAAGAAGGTAAAAGAAGATCCTCTGTTTACACCTGATGGCATCAAAAAAGCAGCACGGGTTTATGCAGGTGATGAAATCTTAACAAGCCCGTTTATCTCCCCCGTATATGCAGACTTAACAGGTCTTCCACCAATATTTATTCAAGTGGGCAGCGAAGAATTATTACTTAGCGATGCGGAAATGCTCGCAGCACAGGCAAAAAGATATCAAGTCCCGGTGAATTTTAAAATTTGGCAAGGAATGTGGCATGTCTGGCAGCTAACCGGAGATCTCCTCCCCGAAGCAAAACAAGCCATCGCAGAAATCGGAGACTTTGTTAAAAGGCATTGACACTGTGGTGTGATACAGTGATACAGTGACAGGCACCGCCCGTGGACTTTTAGGTTGATTTGTCCGTGTGGGGCGTACAGTAGTTGTTTTAATGGAATTTGGAGTGGAATTGGGGTATTGTGGAATGAATTGGATTAAGTTTTTGATTAGAACACAGGTTATGGCAATAATATTTGGGGTATTTAGAATCCTCTGTTTACATATTTTGGCCTTTTTTGATCAACCGGAAAGGGCGCTGCAATATATTAATTGGTTTGTGTATGGATTAGCAATTCTATTTGGAATCCTGGCCTTTTTAATGACCAGATATTTTATTGGCAGGAGTTGGATTGCGGTCTTACTCGTTCTGATTTCCTACTTGATCATCTACCAGCCGATTTTGCTTAATGTGCAAAGGACAATTCTGCATCAATCGACTGGGGATTATCAGGTCATAAATTTTTTAGCGATTTCAACGGGGCTTGTTTATTTTGTTATCCTTGCATTCGGTATGGTTTTGGGGTACTGGTTTGGGTTAGGAGCTGCCAAACGATGATTTTTCTATTGAGGTAGTACAAAGCGTCTTCCCCATTCGAATCCTCAAAGTTTTCCCGGAACATGATATAATTTATTTACTTATTTAGAACAAGGAAGTGGAAAAATGGCAATCCAACGCCCGCAAATGGAACAATCAGATTTGACTCATTATATTCCTCCAAAAGGGGAATTTGAAACTTTCCGGGATGAGGAGCATTTCAAGGAAAAGCTCAGGGAGTGGGGGTTATCTGCCTCAAAGGAAGAGTTTTGGTATAAGGAGCGGAACTACCAGCGGCTAGTATCCATTAAAGGGTATGAAATTTATGGCCGTGCCAATGATTTGAATACGCTTATCATTGAATTCCAAGATGGCAATTTAAGCTGTATCCATCCAGCGTATTTAAAGGAAATGCAGCAGGCGAGTTTTGGAAAAGAGAGTATGTTTACGGTTGAAGAAAAGGAAGAGGAAAAAACCGATTCCCAAGATTCCGAAACGGAAAGTTCCAATTTGGAGGAGATTCTGGCTACTGAACCTGATGAAAAAGTTGAATCGGCTGCAGAGACCACTAAAGCTCCTGAGCCGAAAAAAGCCAAAGAACCAAAGAAACCGAAAAAAGAGAAGGCAAAGAAGCTAGATCTTCCTTCGGAAAAGGTTCATTTCACAGCAACTGTTAAACAGTTTGCATTGACTTACAATGGATTTACCGAGGAAAATGATGAAGTGGTCATTTTAGAGAATGTCACCATAGTCCAAGACTCACCTCTTGAGCTTGAATATGCTTGGTGCAGCCATAGCAAAACCCTTAAAAAATTTGAGCTAACAGTAGGAGACAAGCTGGAATTTGACGGAAAGGTTGCGGCAAAAAAATTGCCAAAGGGAAAAGACGTTGAAGAAGAGTTCATCGTAGATGTTGCTGTGCTTTATAAAATCAATAATCCTTCTAAAATAGTTAAGCAAAAATAAATGGTAAAAAGGCATCATGTGAAAATTTTTCACATGATGCCTTTTATTTTTTTATTCTCTTGGGTAGGTTTCGAGCGTGTTTTTATGTTCATCGGGGGTGATGGTTAAGAGGCCAATATTATTTTTTGTTTCAATAATCGAGTCATTTTTCACAAATTGATACATGAGTTCGTCTTTCCAGATAAAAGGAGTTTTCTTCATATCACCTTTATCTTTTACATGTTGTATGGTAAAGGAAGAAGTACAAATCCGCCGAATGATTTTATTTTTTCTGCTTAAGGTGTTTATCCCGATCACCGTTTTCATTAGCAAACCCCATATTCCAGAAAAACTCATATTTTTAAACGGACTACTCGTAAATTGTTTAATGTCTAATTTTCTCCCTCCAGCAAAGGTAACAGTTGAATAGACGGATGAAGCATAGTGAACATCACCCGATAAAATAATACAAGGATCAGGATTCCACTCAACAGCAAGAAGAAGAAATTCAGTAAATCCCTTCCCATTATACTTCCAGGCTTCAAAATCGAATGAGGTTTGTACATTTAAACCTAAAACCCGAAGCGGGTAGACAAAGTCATGTAAAAATGATTCAATCAAGCCCATTCCGTAAACCGGCGTTGCCGAAACTATCATTAACGGACTCCCGCTTTTCCACCCACTATTATAAAGACATTTCGTAACGTTCATCCAACCGGACTCATTGATAAGCCTTGGACAATTGATTGTTTCTGAAATAAGCTGACCAAATTTTACGGGATTAGGCTCTAAATCATAGCCTCTTTGTGTTCTGATATCAAGAAAAAGGGCTTTAGGGTGTGTGGGAGCAACAAAATGCCAAGAAGAAAAATCCCACAATAAGTTGACCCAATCTTCGTAAGCCTCTTTGATTTGTCCATCCGCTTCAAAGTATGAATTCATGGATTGCAAAAAATCTTCAGAAAAGCAATCGGGATCATTTCCCCACCCTTGAAATGCCCAATAGGCACTTAAACCATTTGCAACTACATGTCTTCCTAATGGGGAGCACGAGACATTTTGTTTCCAATCAGCAGATATATTCCAATCATCTGTAAGGTCATGATCATCAAAAATCATATAGGTAGGGATATTCGCGAGTAATCGCTGTACCCGCCATAATGAATGTTGAAATGATATTAATGCTTCTTGTTGATCTTCGAACCGATATCGAAGTTGGGCTTCTTCGGCTCGATGCTTTTTTAAAAATGGTTCTTCGTTTGGAAAGGCAAAATAAAGATGATTTGCTTCAAGTACATCTTCATATGATTCGAACAATTTGTATTCTTGAGCCACTTCCCAAAGTATCGGACTCCAGGATAAGAGGTACATAGCGGCAAACTCACCAAGTTTTATTAAATGGTTCTGTGCTTGTGACGAGGTAAATTGACAAAACTTCTCCATGATAAATTGTCTGCCGTTAATTTGATTAAGGGCAGTTTGATATGGGGGATGATTTAGTTGGGGAACAAGTTCATGCGGCTGCTTTTCGTGGCCGATTAATTCTGATCCAAGTGTTGATAGAGCACGGATAAGAGGGTCCGCCACATCATCTGCATAAATTTGATCACCCATTAAAAAGAGTGCATCGGGACGGTTTTTTAAATGATCATATTCTTTTTCAAGGACAAGATCTCCATTCGTTAAGCAATCTTCACCGTGTCCATGGGGCTTCCGACAGGAGCCATATATAATTCTTGATTGAGCTGCTGTGCTTTTCATTTGAAAGGTTGGATATTTTAGGTTTCCATATACAAGTGTATTGGAATATTCCATAGATAAAAGCCCAAGACTTTCTAAATCATGTAATTCAGAATTCTGATTGAAAAAGAGATTATAGCCTAACAGGGTGTCCATTGGAAATTCCTTATCGTTAAATGGATTTACTTTGATTAAATGAATATAAAGTTGATTACCTAGCTTAATGGTATTTGTGTCATGTTGGATTGCTAATGGTTGGTAATGAAAAGTTTGGTTGTCTTCCTTCGTGTAAATTTGGTAAAATTCCGCTTGGATTTGGCACGTCTGACTTGTCGCAACCCAAATCGTAACACAGGTGGGTTCCGTTCTGCGGAGTATAGGTCCGGAAAGAAGCAACGGAAAGTTAATTCTATTCATTTTCCACCTCGTCTCATCAATACGTATTACTAACATCATATTCGAAATTACTACACATAGTGACAACACATAATGACACTACAAAGTGACAGGCACCGCCCGTGTACTTTTTGCTGTTTTTGTCCATGCTGGGTGGACATTCAAACCGGCCGTGAACTTTATGAACAAAATGGCGGTTAAGTTTTTTATGCGGTTTAACTGTATAAACTATGAATTTATCTGAAATTTTATAAAATTAAGGAAACGGTTTCAAGGGGGAAATGAAATGAAAAAACTAAAGAGAATTTCAGCAGTAATGTGTGCAGGCGCTCTAGCGCTAAGCTTGGGGGCATGCAGCAGTAAGGAAACATCTAGCAGCAACACGAAAAAAGAAAGTACAGGCTATCCTACGAAAGCGATTACAGTTGTGGCTCCATCAGGTGCAGGGGGCGGATGGGATCTGACAGCCCGCTCATTTACAAAAGTTTTAAGCGAGACAAAGCTAGTCAAGCAGCCATTAACGGTTGAAAATAAGCCAGGTGGTGGCGGAGCCGTATTTATGGCTGAGTATGCTACCCAGCAAGCTGAAAACAACGACATGCTTTTTGTCAACTCACCGCCAATTATCATTAACAACCTCAAAAAAGAGGGGAACAGCCCATACGGCTATAAGAACACAACACCGCTTGCTCAGTTAACAAAGGATTATGGGGCCATTGTCGTTAAAAAAGATTCAAAATATAAAGATCTAAAATCCGTATTGGAAGATGTTAAGAAGGATCCTAGAAAACTAACCTTTGCCGGTGGTTCTGCACCAGGCTCCATGGATCACTTGGTTTCGATCCTGCCAGCTTATAAATACGGTGTTGACCCAACTAAAATCAAATATGTCTCCTATGATGGCGGCGGCGAAGCAATCACTGCGCTGCTCGGCGGTAACGCAGACGTAATTGGAACCGATGCATCAAGTGTTAAGGAATTCTTAAAAGCTGGGAAAATTCGCGTTCTTGCCGTGACTGCTGCTGAACGTTTAGGTGGAGACTTTAAGGATGTTCCAACCGCCAAAGAACAAGGCATAGATGCTGAATTTACAATCTGGCGCGGTGTGTTTGGTCCTGAAAAAATGTCTGCTGAAGCTAAAGCATACTGGGAAAAAGCAATTGATAAACTAGTCAATTCGCCAGAGTGGAAAACCGAAGTAGAAACACAAGGCTGGGAATTAGAATACAAAAACAGCGCAGACTTCAAGACTTTCTTGGATGATCAAGAAAAGCAAGTTCAACAACTATTAGAAGCATTAGGAATGCAGAAGTAGTCATAAGGGAAGGGGAATCAGCTTCTCCTTCCCGCTTATTTTTAGGTTAGGAGGTTAGATAAAATGGATATAAAATTCGACCGATTTGCCGCTGTGCTGTTTCTGGTTATTGGAATCCTGTTTATCATCGGCAGCAAAAATCTCACAAGCTCATCTTACGGAAGTGTTGTTGGACCAGATGTTTTTCCATTCATTCTCGGAATCGCACTCGCTTTATTAAGCATCCGTCTATTTATTGAAACATTAAGGGGACAAAGGTACAAATTCGGTAAAAAAGAAAAACTCGATTACAAGCCGTTTCTCATTATCTTAACAGCAACTCTAATTTATGTTTTAACGCTTGAAACGATTGGGTATGTCATTACCACGTTTATTTTCCTCTTTGTCTGCTTCCAGGCAATGGAACGCGGGAAAATCATTAAATCACTCATTATTTCAGCATGTTTTTCCGGAATTGTCTATTTTTTATTCGTAGAAGTGCTAAAAGGAACACTGCCGGGCTGGCCGGTATGGTTTTAATTTTTAGAAAGGAGGCTAATTTATGAGTACGATTGATTATTTAATGCATGGATTTGGAACAGCACTTATTTGGTATAATTTACTCTTTGCCTTTGTTGGTGTATTAATTGGTACTGCTGTAGGGGTTCTCCCAGGGATTGGTCCAATGAGCGGAGTCGCCCTTCTCATCCCGGTCACGGCATCCGTTACGGGAGCGCTTCCGCCGGAGCAGGCAGCGACAAGTGCAATCATACTCTTGGCCGGGGTCTATTACGGAGCTATGTATGGAGGGTCAACGACTTCCATTCTATTAAATACACCTGGGGAGTCCTCTTCGGTTGTAACGACTTTGGACGGATATCAGATGGCAAAGAAAGGCCGGGCCGGCAGCGCCTTATCAATCGCAGCAATAGGATCTTTTGTGGCTGGGATTGTAACCCTAATCGCCTTGATTGCTCTGGCACAGCCGTTATCAACCATTGCACTAAAATTTGGTCCGTCAGAATATTTTTCACTAATGCTTTTAGGATTAATGGCGGTTAGCGGATTAGCTGGAAATTCTGTTACAAAAGCCCTAATTATGACAGTTTGCGGTTTATTATTAGGAACAATTGGTATTGACAACGTTTCAGGAATTGCCCGCTTTACTTTTGATGTTCCATGGCTCTATCAAGGAATTGAATTCTTAACGGTAGCTGTTGGTTTATTTGCTCTCGGCGAAGTATTCAAAACCATTTTGGAAAAAGAAGAAGAAGATGGAGAAATAGCACGGATTAATAATATGATCCCATCCAAAGAGGAATTTAAAGAATCGGCAGGACCAATTGCCCGAGGATCGATTCTAGGTTTCTTTATAGGAATCCTTCCCGGTGCGGGTGCAACGCTAGCTTCCTTTTTCTCCTACATCCTGGAAAAAAAGATTTCAAAAAATCCATCTAAATTTGGTACAGGAACAATTGCCGGTGTCGCTGCACCAGAATCTGCGAATAATGCAGCATCTGGAGGAGCGATGATTCCACTGCTCACTATGGGTATTCCCGGCTCAGGTACGACGGCAATTTTAATGGGCGCACTGATGATGTATAATGTCCAGCCTGGTCCATTATTATTTGAGGACCATCCAAGTGTTGCTTGGGGCTTGATAGCAAGTATGTTTATCGGGAACCTTATGCTATTAATTTTGAATCTACCGCTCGTAAAAGTTTTTGCAAAAATTATTCAAACACCAAAACAATATTTAATTCCATTAATTATCGCGATCTCAATTTTTGGAGTCTATGCTGTTCAGGTATCGATGTATGATCTTTTGTTATTACTAGCATGTGGTCTCTTAGGATATTTCTTTAGTAAAAATGATTATCCGATTGCACCGCTTGTCCTTGGACTTGTTTTAGGACCAATGATTGAAAATAATTTACGCAGAGCTTTAACGATTTCGAATGGGGACTATAGCGTATTTTTCACCCGTCCGATTTCCCTAGCTTTCCTCATTATTGCTATTCTTTGGCTGATTGTACCAACCCTTATGAAAATGAGAGGGAAACAAGTTGTTATAAATGTAGAAGGATAAAGATTTCAAAATTTCTGAAATCTATTTAAAAACCCCTTTTTTTAAGGGGTTTTTTTTTATATGATAAGAAAAGAGGTGTTTGCATGCGTTTACATACGAAATTAATGCTGGGTATGTCCATCCTCATTATTAGTCTTGGAATTATTTTGGAATATACTTTTACAAATATCATGGAGACCAAGCTCAAGACTGAAATGGGGGATCAAGCATTATCGCTCGCCCAGTCAATTTCAAATATGCCAACCATTAAAGAGGCATTCTCAGCTAAAAATCCGGCTGCTATTATTCAGCCTATAGTCGAAAAAATAAGAAAACAGGTGGATGCAGAATTTATTGTCATTGGGAATCGCAATGAGGTTCGCTACTCCCATCCAAATCCAGCCCGCATTGGACAAAAAATGGTTGGAGGTGACAATGACGAAGTTTTCAAAGGAAAATCAGTCGTTTCTGAATCCATTGGGACATTAGGGCCATCATTACGGGGAAAGGCGCCGATTTTTAGCAATGGAAACGTCATTGGAGTTGTGTCGGTTGGTTTTTTGCAAAAAGAAATTCATCACGATGTTGTAAAAATTCAACGAAAAATCTTTGTTGCCACTTTGATTGTTTTAGTAGGGGGATTACTAGCAGCGCAATTAATCTCTTTAAATATTAAAAGGGCGATTTTTGGACTCGAGCCAAAAGAAATCGCCTGGATGTATCAGGAGAAGCATGCCATCATCGAGTCGATACATGAAGGAATTATAGCGATTGATACAAATGGCAGAATGACGGTTGTCAACGAGACAGCTCATAAAATATTAAAAGAGCCTCTTGATATTTTGCTTCGTGGGAAAAAAATTGAAGATGCTCTGGAAAACACACACCTATTAGATGTGGTTGAAACAGGACAAGCCGAATATGATCAGGAAATTTTCATCCATGGGGAGGTTTATTTGGCTAACCGCATTCCGATTTTTGGCAGGAATGGACAAGTAATCGGGGCGGTTGCAAGTTTTCGAAATAAATCGGAGCTTTCCAAATTGCTGCAGGAATTATCTCATGTGAAAGCTTATGCTGAAGGGCTGCGGGCTCAGACACATGAATATTCGAATAGACTTTATACTTTACTTGGGTTGATCCAACTTGGCTCCTATAAAGAAGCCATTGAGTTTATTTCTAAAGAAGTTGATTTTGCCCAGGGTTTCATCCATTTTTTAATGAAGGAAATCCCGGACCCGATTATTGCCGGATTCATTTTAGGAAAGGTCAGTTTGGCCAGTGAGCTAAAAATTCATTTTTTAGTTGATCGTGAGAGCAGTTTTCAAGATGTTCCAAAGGAGATTAATAGGGAAACCCTAGTAACGATTATCGGAAATCTGATAAATAATGCGTTTGATGCGGTACGGGACAATGGCAAGGAAGAAAAGAATGTTACCTTGTTTTTAACCGATCTGGGGAAAGAACTGATAATCGAGGTTGAAGATAATGGAAAGGGAATATCATTAGCGGATCAGGAGCGGATTTTTCAAGCAGGTTTTACGACAAAGAATACTGTTAGTAATGCTGGGATTGGTCTAAGCCTTGTTCAAAAGGCGATAAGGGACCTTGAGGGTTATGTTACTTTATCATCCGAAAAGGGTGAAGGGACGATTTTTACGGTAGCGATACCGAAAAGCAGGGGGTGCCTACATGAAGAAGAGCCGCGATATCGAAGTGTTAATTGTTGAGGATGATTTACGGATTGCGGAAATTCAAAAGCGTTTTATTGAAAAAATAGAAGGGTTCCAGACCGTGGGGATTGCTGTAAATTATGAGGAAGCAAAAACCTATATCGAACTACTGCAGCCTGATCTTCTTTTATTGGACGTCTATTTTCCGGATATGAATGGGCTTGATTTGCTGAAGGAGACTAAACAGCAGGAGAAGCAGATGGACGTGATTATGATTACCGCAACAAAAGAGATTCATAAAGTTCAAGAGGCCATTAGTATTGGTGTTTTCGATTATATGATCAAGCCTGTTGTTTTTGAGCGTTTTAAGCAGTCGTTAGTACGTTATCAGGAATATCATCGGAAGCTGGTGGAGCTACGCGATGAAAATCTGCATGTTACCCAGCAGCAGGTGGACAAGCTGCTGCGTAAGGAAGTAAGTGGGTCTGGGGCAGCAAATGACAAATCTTATTTGCCGAAAGGAATTGACCCGCTGACACTGGATAAAGTACTAATTGTTCTCGGAAAGGTGGATTTCGGTCTGACCGCAGAGGTCGTTGCCAAAGAAATTGGAGTAAGCCGAACCACCGCCAGACGCTATCTAGAGCATCTCATGTCCGAGGAAAAAATTGCTGCGGACCTAGCATATGGAACCGTCGGTCGACCAGAGAGAGTCTACAGGTGCCTGACACCATAGAAAGACACTTGGGGTGATTTTGTCCGTGTGGAGTGGACATTGATGGAAAATGGACTTTGCTGAGGCAAAGTCCATTTTTGGGTTTAGCTGGAAACGGTATTGGATTGGGAGGAGTCTATTTTTTCGGGTACTTTTAGTAGAATTGCACCGCCAATGACGAACAAAATAATGAGGCTGAATATGCCGCTTTTTGTATCTCCCGCTAGTTTGCCTGTTACACCGACTAAGGTTGGCCCTAAAATAGCTGCAAATTTATAGAAAATATTATAAAAACCAAAAAACTCATTGGCATTTTCTTTTGGGACTAGTCTTGCAAAATACGAACGGCTTAAGGCTTGAATTCCCCCTTGCGAGGAGGCAACAAGCATAGCCAGAATCCAGAAGTCCAGCGTTGAATCCAGGAAGTAAGCATAGGAACAAATGACAATATAGACAAAAATCCCGACAAGAAGCATTTTTTTTGCTCTGAATTTTTCTGCAAGTTTTCCGTATAATATCGAAAACGGACAGGCAACAATTTGCGTCGCAAATAGAATGATTAAGAGGTTATTAGAACTAATGCCGATATCTGTACCAAATACGGTAGACATGGTAATAACTGTATCAACCCCATCAATATAGAAGAAATAAGCAACGAGGAATAGGAAAAGAGCACGGTAAGATTTGATATGTTTAAAGGTTCCAACCATTCGTTTAAAGCTATTAGATACAGGATTGGGAACGCGATCGACATAGTACACTTGTTCTACGTTCTTCAGCATCGGGATGGTGAATAATCCCCACCATAAAGCTGTAATTGCAAAGGCAGCCTGACTTGCAACGGTAACGGAAAGAGGAAGAATTCCTTTAGATGATAAAATAATTAAGGCGATACTTAAAATGAAGGGAATGGTACTTCCGATATACCCCATCGCGAATCCTCTCGCAGAAATCCGGTTCATCCGTTCCTCAGAGGTCACATCGACAAGAAAGGCATCGTAGAAAATATTCGCTCCAGCAAAACCGATAACCGTGAACATATAACAGATTAAGAGAATCAGCCATTGGTGATGGGGAACGAAGGCTAGCAGGAGGGTAAAAACAATTCCGAGTCCAAAGAAAAAGGTGAAAAATCGTTTCTTAAATCCTTTATAGTCACCTATCGTCCCTAATATCGGCGCACAAATGGAAATCAGCAGGGTGGCAATTGAGTTGGCAATTCCCCAATAGGCAGTCGAGTCTACTGCGGCAACCCCTGCATCATTTGCTGCCGATTTAAAATATAATGGAAAAATGGCTGTCGTAATCAGTAACGAATAGGCAGAATTAGCCCAGTCGTAAAAGACCCAGCTTTTTTCTTGCTTTGACAAACGTTTCATCCAATTTCCCCCTTTGGTCTGTTTTTGCTTTTAGTAAAATATATGCATAGCCAGCGTCACTTATATAGCCCCCTAAATAAGATATTTCCAGTTTTGTTTTTATTGTAATATAGTAAATGAGAAAAATAATTTCCTTAGAAATAATTTTATAATATTTTGAATTTTATGTAAATGTTTGAAAGGATTGTGACAAGCACGTTGAAAAAACATGGTGTGATTTCGTTTGGTGAAGCGTTTATCGATTATATTTCGAAGGACCGCAGCAATACCAAGTTTACTCAGTTGTTGGGCGGTGCTACGGTAAATGTGATTGTTGGTACGAGAAGACTAGGAATTCCCTCCTATTATTTATGTAGATTAGGGGTGGATGAGTCTAGTTTATTTGTTGAGCAAGAATTGGTGCGGGAAAAAATCCAAACGGAATATTGTGTCCGTACGCCAAGTAAGAAAATTTGTCGTGTATATGTTTATTTAAATGAGCAAGGTGAGCGAACTTTTCATTCCTATATCAATCCCACTCCGGATGAATGGCTGCTGGAGTCAGAATTACAGCGTGATTTATTTGAAAATGCTAAGATCTTTTATTTCGGTTCCGGGACACTTTTTCATGAAACGGCTAGAGGAACCACTGATCGGGCATTGAAGTATGCAAAAGAGTCCGGCTTATTAAGGGCTTTTGATACCAATATCCGTCTGAAGCGCTGGGAGAGTGATGAGCAATGCCGGGAAACAATTCTTTCTATATTGCAAGAAGTCGATTTGGTGAAAATGGCTGAGGAGGAATTGTTGTTTCTGACTGAGACTAGTTCTTTAGAAGCTGGATTGGAGAAGCTCTCGTGCCTGAAGATTCCGTTTCTATTGGTTACTAGGGGAAGTAAAGGAACATGTGCGATTAGGAGTGGAAGCGGAATTTTTGTGCCAGCCGTAAAGGTAAATGCAATTGATACAACTGGGGCTGGGGATGCGTTCATGGCTGCAATATTGTTTGGATTCCATGAAACAGGGATACCAGAAAACCTGTCTCAGTTAGAAAAATATACGCAATTCGCGAACGAAATTGCGGCGCTTTCCACAACAGAAATAGGTGCGTTGACTGCACTTACGAATCTTCAGGAGAAAGTGCAAATATATAAATAGTTCTAGGTTTTCTTGATATCGAATGTGAAAAAATTACTTTCCATTGTAGGTTAAGATTATAATAATAGAGAAGGAAATTTTAAGGAGGGGATTTTCAATGGGGATTTCTCGTTTTTTTGTAAATGGTTCATGGCATGGCGATCGGAATGGTACTGGACATATTGAAGCAGCCGGGTTGGATATAACTGCTTCTGTTCCAAAGGAATTTGATGGTCCGGGGCTTGGCTCAAGTCCAGAAGAGCTTTTGATTGCTGCTTCAAATAATTGCTACATGATTACACTGGCAGCGATGATTAGCAACCGCAAAATTGAGGGTGTCAGCTTCGAAGTTGTTTCGGAAGGCATTGTTGATAAAATCGATGGAAAGCTGAAATTTAAGCAAATTAATCATAAACCAACTATTTACATAAACCCGAATGCCGAAGTTACAGTCGAAAAATTAGAGGAAATAGCAGTCCGCGCAGAAAAAGCCTGCTTCATCTCCAACACCCTAAGATGCAGCATCGAATTCACAGTCCAACCGAAAGTACTCGTTAAATAAGGTGACAAAATAAGGTGACAGGCACCGGACGTGGACAAACGGCTAAATTTGTCCATGTGGGATGGACAACGGTGGTCGCAGGTATTGGAAAAGCTTGGAAAATGTAAATGGACGTAAACTGGTTAAATAGTTTACGTCCTTTATTTCTAATAATTGGACCTGGTATTGTTTTATGCGAGGGTTTATTTTTCTTGAAAAATAGGTTAACGTATATATTTATTTCTGAATGCCTATAATGGAAAAGTTTTATAAAACAACCAGAAAGAGGTTTCAGATGAATATTTGGTTTAATCGTTGGTTTACGACAGTTTCTCACTATATCGATATGATTCGTGAGAATCCGGATCAACGGAAGTTTATGATTTATGGAACACATCCCAACAAGGATGCCCTTTATTTACAGAATTGTGATTTTGCTTTTATTGAACCGGATGTTTCCGGTGAGGAATATATTCAGTTTTGTCTTGAGTTTTGTAAAAAGCATAAAATTGATATTTTTATTCCTCGAAAGGAAAATGTATTAATTTCTAGACAGCTTACCTTATTTGAAGAACTGGGTGTAAAGGTTCTGGTTTGCCCTGATGCTGAATTAATGGAGACAATGGATAATAAAGCTACAGCCTACCAATCCATTAAAAAATGTGCAAAAAATGGTAAAACCTTGGTTTCTATTCCTGATTATTTTGTGGTGAATACGGTTGATTCTTTTAAACATGCATATGAACGGCTACAGAAAAAAGGGCATACTGTTTGTATTAAACCAGTAATCGGTGAGGGCGCGAATGGTTTTCGGGTGATTCGAGAAGAAAATGACACCATTGATCAGCTCTTTAATCATGGAATGAGCCGTCGGATTCCTTTTCAATATGCGTGCGAAATTTTGGGCCAAAGTGAGACGTTTCCCGACTTAATGGCATTGGAGTATTTAGACGGTCCGGAATATAGCATTGATTGTTTGGCAACGGAAGAAAAATTAATTGCAGCTATTCCACGATTAAAAGGTTCAGGTAGAGTCCGTGAGCTTGTTGAACATTTTGAGCTTATTCAGATGGCTCATGCTTTTCATCGAGAGTATCAATTGCCGTATGTGTTTAACATTCAGGTGAAATATAACGGCGATGTCCCTAAACTACTGGAAATCAATCCGCGAATGAGCGGGGGGATGCATTATAGTTGTCTTTCTGGAATCAATATGCCATACCTCGCCATCAAAATCCTGTTAGGTGAGGAAATCGAGCTTGTAAAACCTAGATTCGGGATTAGGGCTAGTTATATTGAAAAAGAAATGATAATTGAATAAAAGGAAAACCTACCATTCATTTGCGTGGTAGGTTTTTTACTTATAGAGGTCACAGTTCTAAGCGTTTACTTATCACTTTACAAAGTACCAAAGCCTGTTTAGGAAGTGTCCACTCCAAAAAGACATTTTCGTCGATTTGTCCACGAAGGGTGACAGGCACCGTACTGTTGGTACCGTACAGTTTTCGTCAAAACTAGTCAAAACTTCACAAAATAACACGCTAGTTTTAGTGTTTGGATAATAATATAATGTGGTTAAAGGTTTGACCATTAGACGTTCCAATCTTTAATTTAGGTCGAAATTCATTATGGAGGGAGGGATTTTTGGCGTGAATGAAGAGGAAAACAACCAGTTTGCTAGTGTTTTTAATAAGGTTCAACCAGTTAGAGGTTTTGAGGATGTTCTCACTCAAATCTATAATGCAATTTATAGTAACCAATTAAAAACCGGTGATCGGCTTCCGAGCGAACGGGAAATGGCCAGTATGTTTGAAGTAAGCCGGACAACCATTCGCGAAGCAATAAGGGTACTTGAGGCAGAACAGGTAGTAGAAGTCAAAAGAGGCGTGAACGGCGGCATTAGTATAGTAGAACCTAAACCCAACCAGCTGGGCCGTTCGTTGGAAACCTTACTTCACTTCCGCGGAGCAACCTTTACAGAACTTGCCGAATTTCGTACCGATTTTGAAGGAAAAACAGCCTTTTTGGCAGCAGAAAGAGCAACTCATCTCGAGACCGACCAAATCATCCTCATTGCGAAAAAATTCAAAGAACTGACAACAGATATCAATACCCCTTGGGAGCAATTAATCGACCTAGACACTGCGATGCATGAAGCTGTCGCGTATGCCTCAAAAAACCAAATACATATTGCCATAATGCTTGGAATTCAAAGTGTTCTACGAAAGACAGCATTAAGTTTAGAAAGCGGTAACGACCAAAAATTTCGTGAACAACAAGCGATAGAGTTAATGGAAATTGCACAAGCCATTCAAAACCGTGATGCGAATTCGGCCAAATTAAAAATGGCAGAACACGTCGAGGGAAATATTACATCGAAAATGAACCAAAGTTTTACGAATTTGAAATGATAGCAGTCACCTTCATACCATCATGTTTTTTATAAAACATCTACGAGTCAACACCCTTAACAATAAGCAAAGGGGTTGTAAACATGTCTTCTAGTAAACTCCTTATAAAAAAAGGCCAGGTCTTGGTAGACGGACAATCCGAAGGACCGGTTTTAGCCACTAATGTTCCCCTAAGCTTTTGGGGGGGACTAAATCCAACCACCGGGGAAATTATTGACCGACATCATCCGTTATCAAAGGAAAATGTAACTGGTAAGGTATTTGTTTTACCGACAGGAAGAGGTTCCTGCACAGGGAGCGGGATCCTTCTCGAAGCGATCTTTTCTGAGCACGCACCCGCAGCCATTCTCCTATGTCAGCTTGACGAAATTATTTCGCTCGGCTCTATCGTTGCTGATGAATTTTTGCAAAAATCCATCCCGATTATTGTCTTAACTCCTAAAGATTTTGAAGATGCGTTAAAAGCAAAATATGCTTTTATCGATAAAGCTGGAAAGGTAGAATTGCAAATCTAGACCGTCTCCAACTAGGCATTTCGCATTCCAACTTTCAGTTATTGCCTCTTATCTACTCAAAAGGTCACAAAATGTTCTGAATGGGGGTGGTTAAAGGATAAACATAAGCCCAGATTATAATTGGCAGGTGTCAAAGATGCAGATTGAATTGACGAAAAAAGATCGAAACATTCTTGAAGGAAATGAAGGTAAAGCAAAGCAGTTAGCCATGCGGGTTATCGTCCGAATGGCGGAAATTCAAGGGGCAAAAAAGCTTATTGATATTGAATGTGCACATATTGATGGCTGTATTTATACCGGCCCAGCGAGCCTTCATTTTGCTGAAACGCTAGCCGAATTGGGCGGGAAGGTTACCGTACCGACAACAATGAATGCCATCTCCATTGACCGAAAACGTTGGAAGGAACAGGGTGTTGAGGTGGAATGGGCAAACTCCGCTCAAAGACTTGCTGATGCCTATCTGCAGATGGGAGCCAAGCCAACCTTTACCTGTGCCCCATACCTGTTGCCGGAAAAACCGCAAAAAGGAATGGATATCGCCTGGGCAGAATCAAATGCCGTCGTTTATGCCAATAGTGTCCTTGGAGCAAAAACTAACCGCTATGGGGACTTAATGGATATTTGCGCTGCCATCACCGGCCGGGTTCCCTTAACAGGTCTTCATCTTGAGGAAAACAGAAAAGCTACCATGTTAATCGATGTGGAGGAGATTCAAGAGATAGACTCCTTCTTCTATCCAGTGTTTGGTTATTTTGTAGGCCAAAGGGTAAATGGCGGTGTACCTGTGATTGTCGGTCTTAATCACATCCCATCAGCAGATGATTTAAAGGCATTTGGAGCTGCCGCTGCAACAGCCGGTTCCGTAGGAATGTTTCATATTGTCGGAATTACACCTGAAGCACTAACGGTGGAAAATGCAATGGGCAATAAACCTCCAGCTTCCATACATAAAGTGTCAAAAGCAGAACTACAGGAAGTGTGGGAGAGGCTATCATCCGGAGCCGGAGCAAAGGTTGATATGATCACACTAGGTAGTCCGCATTTTTCCAATGAGGAATGTGAGCATTTGGCAGAAATAATTGAACAGGAAGCAGAACAAGCCCAGACCATAATCGGAAAAATATCTCCATTAAAAGTCCAGTCAGAATTCATCATCACGACCTCCCAATACGTTTATGAACAGGCTCTCAACAATGGTGTAGCCGCTAGAATTGAAAACTTCGGAATAAAATTTTTGACCGATACCTGTTTATGTATGATTAACACCCCAGTGATTCCGGATAAATGTCAAACATTAATGACCAACTCGGCAAAATATGCGCACTATGCTCCTGGCCTTGTTAATCGCAAGATTTATTTTAGTAGCATAAAAGATTGCGTACAATCTGCAATCGCGGGCAGACCGATCATTAGCCGACCAAAGTGGCTCTATTAGCTAATGAAACCGTTTCCAATTCAATTTTGTTAAAAGAAAGGGGATATTTTGAATGAGTAAATGGCTTTCTCGGTTAGGATTACTAGTAATCGTCATGATGATGATTACCGCCTGTTCCTCGAAAACGGGAGGATCAGATTCCTCTGATGGCAAGGACAAAGGCGGCGAAATATTGATTGGAACGCTAACCCCAATCACCGGTTCGAGTGCAAAAATGGGTGAGGACATGAATAATGCGATTCAAATGGCTGCAGATGAAATCAATGCTGCCGGTGGTATCAACGGGAAGAAAATCAAACTTGTTAAAGAGGATGAAGGCTGTGACCCGCAAATTGCAACAGCCGGTGCAAACAAACTTGTATCAAAGGATGTCGTAGCAGTTGTCGGCGGTTACTGCTCCGGTGCCGTTCTGCCCGCATCAGGTGTTATGAACCAAGCAAATATCCCTTGGATTTTAACAGCTGCAAACTCTGCGAAAATTCCTGAGCAAGGCTTCAAAGATATTTTTCTATTAAATAGTACCGCGCCTGCTCAGGCTAAATCTGCTGCTGAATATATGGTAAACAAATTAGGCGCTAAAAAAATCGCGATAATCAATGATAATTCCGCGTATGCAGTTGACCTAGCCGAAAGAACAAGAGATGAAGTAAAAGGAATGGGTGCAAAGGTCATCGCATTTGACGCGGTCAACCCAGAGGAAAAAGATTTTAACTCGCTCATGACCAAACTGAAGGAACTTAAACCAGATGCAACATACTGGACTGGTTACTATAATGTCGGCGGACTTTTGGCAAAACAATTTAAGCAAGCCGGCGTTTCCGGTGCCTTTGGTGTAGGTGATGGTTCGAACGATCCAACGATTATTAAAATCGCTGGTCCGGAAAATGCAGAAGGGCTATTTGTAACGACCACTCCAACACCGCAGTTCCAAGAAAGTGCAAAGGATTGGATTCCAAAATATAAAGAAAAATTTGGTGCAGATCCAGGACCATACTCCGCGATTTCTTATGATGGGATGAAAGTCATGGCGGATGCAATCAAACGCGCAGGTTCAACAGACAAGGATAAAATCATCAAGGCGCTGAACGAAACAAATGGCTTTGAAACGTTCAGCGGTCCATTGAAGTTTAAGGAAAATGGAGAGACTGCCACATCTAACTTTGTTGTATTGATTGTTAAAAATGGCCAAATGACATTGGCACAATAGAAAAGCAGATAGCGCTCGTACAGGATGGGGGCTAGATAGTTATCGATGTCCAACGGTTTAAAATCAGATTTAGGGGTGTCCCATATTATTCCGGGACACCCCGTGAAAGGGGGATCTAGATGGATATATTTATACAACAATGTATAAATGCGATCATCATTGGCTGTTTTTATAGCCTAATTGCCTTAGGTTATACGATGGTGTTCGGTGTCATCAGGCTATTGAACTTTGCTCATGGCGATATATTTATGGTAGGTTCTTTTGTCGGCTTCACCGTGCTATCTTTTTTGACTGGAATGCCAAGTTTACTAGGTTTAGGGTTAGCCCTATTGATTTCGATGGTTGTGATCGGATTATTTGGTGTAGTTGTTGAAAGAATTGCCTATCGACCTCTATTTAATGCATCTTCACGTCTAGCCGTTTTAATTACAGCCGTCGGGGTCTCATTGTTTTTACAAAATGGAATCATGCTTACCTACGGAGCTAGTTTTCGCGTCTATCCTATTCATCTATCAAATAAAGGGTTTCATATCCTCGGAGCAAATCTATCCTACATGCAATTGGGCATTATTATCTTCTCTATTTTCATGATGGTTGCATTACATATTTTTATTCACAAAACATTGTACGGAAAAGCAATGCGATCGATTGCTATTGATTCGACGGCTACGTCCTTAATGGGGATTGCCGTTCACCGCGTCATTGCGATGACGTTCTTTATCGGTTCCTCACTTGCTGCCGCAGCAGGGGTGATGGACGGGGTTTATTATGGACAAATCAATTTCCTCATGGGGTTTATCATTGGTTTAAAAGCCTTCACAGCAGCAGTAATCGGCGGAATCGGCAGTGTCAAAGGAGCGATGCTTGGCGGATTGCTGCTAGGAATTGTTGAAACCATCGGAACCGTTTATGTAGGAAGCGCCTGGAAGGATGTTTTTGCCTTTGGAATCTTGATTCTGTTACTTGTCTTTAAACCAACGGGAATTCTTGGTGAGAATGAAGTGGAAAGGGTGTAGCTTATGGACAAAGCGGTTCAAAATAACTATTTGAAAGTAGCAGCCCTTGGTGTACTCGTTCTTGTGATGGCATTCCTGCCCTTGATTTCAGACAACTATTGGATTGATGTTGCGTTGATGGCATTGATCTATATCATTCTTGCATTAGGTTTAAACATTGTCGTTGGTTTTTGCGGCCTGCTTGATTTAGGGTTTTCGGCCTTTTTTGCAGTGGGCGCTTACACAACGGGAATTTTAATGACACAATACCATTTATCCTTTTGGATTGCGATTATTGCTTCCGTTATTCTGTCTGCAATTGCAGGCGTGATTATCGGGGCACCTACACTTCGTCTTAGAAGTGATTATCTGGCGATTGTCACATTGGGGTTTGGCGAAATCGTCCGGATTTCTGCCATCAATCTTCATTTTACCGGCGGTGCATCCGGAATTTACGGGATTCCAAAGCCTACGATTGGTTCTTTCCAATTAACAGGTCTAACAGGGGTTTATTATCTGGCATTTGTATCTGTCATTTTAATGATCTTTATTGTCAGGAGACTAGGAGATTCACGATTAGGCAGAGCCTGGAAATATATTCGCGAGGACGAAGATGCAGCGGAAGCAATGGGAATTAACCGTTGGAGGACAAAACTATTAGCCTATATTTTTGGAGCGATAGTCGGCGGCTTCGGCGGATCAATTTTTGCGGTAAAAATGACGGCGATTTCTCCGCAGAGTTTTAGCTTTAACCAATCAGCGATGATTTTATTAGCTGTAGTTCTGGGGGGGATAGGCAGAATTCCGGGAGTGGTATTGGGTGCAGTATTTGTCATACTCCTTCCGGAAGTGATGCGTGATTTTTCCGACTGGCGCCTGCTAATCTTTGGCGGACTCCTCGTGGTCATGATGATTTTCCGTCCGGAAGGAATCTGGCCGTCCGCAAAGGAAAGGGCATCGGTTTCAGCAGGAAAAGAAACGGAGGCGGATCACCATGTCGCTGGTTAGTATCGAAAATGTAACCTTACAGTTCGGTGGCCTGAAGGCGGTTGATAATGTCAGTTTCACGATTGAAAAAGGTAAAATTATCGGGCTTGTTGGACCGAACGGGGCTGGAAAAACCTCGATGTTCAACATCATTACAGGGTTCTACAAACCTAGCAAAGGAAATATCATTTTTGATGGTAATAATATTGTCCGGAAAAAGCCGAGTAAAATCACCGAATTGGGCATGGCTCGAACCTTTCAAAATATCCGCCTTTTTCCGTCGTTGACGGTGCTTGAAAATGTAATGAGCGGGATGCACAGCAAAACAAGACAGGGCTATCTTGGAGCTATTTTTCGTACACCTGCGCAAAGAAGAGAAGAAGAATTAATTAAAACCGTAGCGGAATCAGCAATGGAATTTGTCGGCGTTAGTGATTATGCAAACCGCCAAGCGAAAAACCTGCCATATGGGCTGCAACGGAAGGTGGAAATTGCCAGAGCCCTTGCCTCTCAGCCGAAGTTGTTATTGCTTGATGAACCCGCTGCAGGGCTGAATAAAGGTGAACGGGAAGAACTGATTCTGTTGATTAAACGAATTCATAAGGAATATGACCTGACGATTTTTATCATCGAACATGATATTGGCCTTGTTAGTAAATTAGCTGACAATGTAACGGTTTTGGATTATGGGAAAAAAATTGCCGATGGCAGCCCGGAAGAAGTCTTCCAAAATCAACTAGTGATTGAAGCCTATTTAGGAAAGGAGGACGATGAATGAGCACTCCCGTCTTAGAATTAAAGAATGTAGACTCTTATTATGGAAAAATTCAGGCACTAGAACGGGTGAGTGCCGCCATCTATCCGGGAGAAATTGTGACGATGCTTGGCAGTAATGGTGCCGGAAAAAGCACCCTGCTGAAAACCATTTCCGGTCTCGTAAAAACCCAAAATGGTTCAATTACTTTTTTAGGGAAGGAAATCACGAAATTACGTCCTCATGAAATTGTTGAACTGGGAATTGTCCATGTTCCGGAGGGCAGACGGATTTTCGGCACTATGACCGTTCTTGAAAACCTTGAACTGGGTGGCTTTACCCAAAGAAAGATAAAAGGACATATAAAGGATAATGTGGAAAATATTTTTGAGCTGTTCCCCCGTCTGAAGGAGCGGGCGAAACAAAAGGCCGGCACGTTGTCCGGCGGGGAACAGCAAATGCTGGCGATTGGCCGAGGATTGATGGTGGAGCCGAAGCTCTTGATGCTCGATGAACCGTCAATGGGACTTGCGCCGATTATTGTCAAAGAAATTATGAAGATTATCCGCAATATCAATAACCAGGGGACAACGATTTTGCTGGTTGAACAGAATGCGCGAGCAGCTTTGAAGCTAGCGACAAGGGGTTATGTGTTGGAAACAGGCTCGGTGACGATGGAGGGGTCTGCTGCGGAACTGCAAGAAGATCGTAAAGTGGTTAATGCTTATTTAGCATAAAATAAAAATTTTTTTCGAGTTTGAGAGGAGAATGTGGAAATGGCAAAGTTTTCAGGAGTTTATGTTGCGATTATTACACCATTTACAGAGGAATATCAGGTTGATTATAAGAAGTTGGAGGAGCATGTAGATTGGCTGATTAAGGAAGGAGTGCACGGAATTATTCCAGCAGGATCGGTTGGAGAATATGCATCGCTAACTCCTGAGGAGAGGGCAAAGGTTATTGAAACCGTCATTGCTGCGGCAAATGGCAGAGTGCCAGTTGTTGTCGGCACGGGTGCGCCGTCTACTGATCAGGCAGCAGGCTGGGCTCGCCATGCAAAAGCTGCTGGTGCGGCCGGAATTATGGCACTGCCGCCGATTAACTATAATCCGACTGAAGCGGAAATTTTTGCTCATTATGAGGCATTATCGGAAGTGGGTATTCCAATTATTGCCTACAACAATCCGCATGATTACAAAGTTGATTTAACACCGGATTTACTAAAAAAATTATCGGCGATTGAAAATGTGGTTGCCGTAAAAGAATTTTCGGGAGATATCCGCCGTGTACATGATATTTTAGCTAAAACTGACTTAGAAGTAATGATTGGTGTTGACGATTTAGCAATGGAAGGTCCGATTGCCGGGGCAACTGGCTGGATTGCCGGATTCCCAAATGTTTTTCCGAGAGAAGGGGTACGAATATTTGAATTGGCTTCGCAGGGCAGGGTAAAAGAAGCTCTGGAACTCTATCGTCCTTCACTGCCTCTGTATCATTATGATGCAAAACCGCAGCTTGTTCAGGCGATTAAATATTCGATGGAACTTGCCGGCAGACCGGTGGGACCAACTCGTCCGCCGAGAATGCCGCTGCCTGAGAGTGAGCTTCAAAAAATTAAAGAAGCGTTCGAGCAAGCGGTCAGTGTGAAGGTGAATTAATTTGAGGATTTAAGGGGGAGGTAATTTGTCCCCCTATATTCATTGGAAAGCTGGTGTTTTTTTTGGAGAAACCGAAAACGGTGGTCTGCCGCTGTGAAGAGGTATATTTGGAGGATCTAATAGAAACTGTTCAAATTCACGGGTGTTCCTCCAGGGAACTAAAACTCCGGACAAGGGCCGGAATGGGGTATTGCGGCGGGCGGACCTGCCGTAACCTGATTGAACGAATTGTTGAAAAACAAACGGGGAAAGAACGGCCGAACGATATTCCGCTAAGGTTTCAGCCGCCTGTCCGTCCAATCGAATTTTTTATGATCGGGAATGATTCAAATGGAAAAGAATAAACGGGTGGTCCATCATCCTATTTTAGGAGAATTAAAGATTAAAGGTCTTGTTAATTTTACGTTTAACGATCAGGTATTTAGCGGATTGGAGGGAGAAACGATTGCAGCGGCGCTTCTGGCCAGCGGTGTTCGAACATTACGATGCCAGGAGGAGACGGGTACGCCGCGCGGTATCTATTGTAATATCGGACATTGTTATGAATGTCGAGTTCAAGTGGATGGTAGGGTAGGTGTTCGGGCTTGTTTAACCCCAATTCGAAATGGGATGAATGTCCATTCGGGAGAAAAGCTGCCTACTCCTTTTAAGAAAGAGGGCGATGCCTTGTGAGGGATGTTCTTATTGTTGGAGCGGGTCCAGCAGGTATTTCGGCAGCGATTGTCTGTGCACGTGCTGGAGTAAAAGTGAAGGTGGTCGATGAATTCGTACGACCTGGCGGCAGGCTGCTCGGTCAATTGCACGAAGAACCGGATGGCACCTGGTGGAATGGAATCGAAACAGCTGAACGTCTGATTTCGGAAGCTCGTGATTTGGGTGTGGAATTTGAAATGGGTGTTTCGGTTTATAACCTTAAACGGTCTGGGGACGAATGGAAAGTATACACCACAAAGGAAACAATCAGTGCTAAAGCATTGCTGCTCGCGACGGGTGCGGCAGAAACGGCACTGCCGATTGCCGGTTGGACTTTGCCGGGGGTAATGTCCATCGGTGCGGCCCAGGTGATGACGAATGTCCATCGGGTACGGCCGGGCCAGCGTGGAGTCATTGTCGGGGTCAATATTTTATCTACTGCAATTGCCCGTGAGTTGGAATTAGCTGGGGTTGAAATTGAGTCAATGATGCTTCCGCTGAAAAGTCTGATTACTGAAGATGCTGGTGACCCAGGGAAAGTCCTGGATTCGCTATTGCGTGTTGCCCATCTTGCCCCCTCTAAATTTCTTCGTTTTGGAAGCGGAATGATGAAATCGCCGTCGATGAAACGGCTAGGGTTGAAGTTTTATCCTAAAAGTGGTTTTCGTGTCTGGGGAATTCCAGTCAAGCTACGGCAGGCTGTGGTAGATATAGTTGGGTCGGAGCAGGTCGAAGGAGTTCGAGTTGTGGATATTGATTTGGATGGAAATCCAGTTGAAGGCACTGAACGATTAATTGAAGCGGATTTTGTTTGTATTGCTGGCGGCCTGTATCCACTTGTGGAATTAGCAGCTTTGGCCGGATGTTCTTTCCGTTATGTGGAAGAGCTCGGTGGGCATGTTCCCGTTCATAGTGAAAAAATGAAAACGGGTCTAAAAGGGCTATATGTTGCCGGTAACATTACCGGTATTGAAAGTGCAAAGGTAGCTATGGCCCAGGGTGAGGTAGCCGGTTTTTCGATTGCGGAGGAGATACTAGGGACTCGCTTATTCGAAGAGCCGCTAAGGGCAGCCCTCGAGAAGGTTGAGGCAACCAGGCAAAAGGCTGTCATTCAATTTCATCCCGGTATTGAGAAAGGCAGAGAGCAGATGGAAATGGCTTTTAAGGTTTGGGAGGCTGAAACGGGGAATCAGTTATACGTGAAAAAGGGGTAATTTCTCTCAAAAAGGACGCATCGCAGATATAAACTGTATTTACGCAGATAAATGGTCTAGGTACGCAGATAAAACCCGAAGTATCGCAGATAAAAGTCGTTTTTGCGCAGATAAATATAAAAAGTTTTTCAAAAGAGGGATAACCATGAAAATACATTCAGAGGTTGTAATTATCGGGGGCGGAGTTATTGGGGCCGCGATTGCCTACTATACTTCGAAACTAGGATTCGAAGTGACGGTGATTGAAAAATATGAATTAGCCAGCGGTACCTCCTCCCGTTGTGACGGAAATATTTTAGCCATTGACAAAGACCCGGGATTTGATTCGGAAATGTCCCTACATAGTCAAAAATTAGTCCATGAATTAAGCGGGGAGCTGCCATCGAAGTTTGAATACCGTGCACCGGGAAGCATTCTTGTCTGTGAAACGGAAGAAGAAATGATGGCCGCCGAAAAATGGGTGGATCGCCAAAATAAAACCGGAGTGCCCATGCGTCTGCTTGACCGGGAGGATATCAGACAGGATTCAGTCTACTTTGCCGACGATCTCTTAGGCGGATTGGAATGTCCCTCCGACTCAACCGTAAATCCGTATCTACTAACCTATGCATTATTTGAAGGTGCGCAAAAATTCGGTGCTAGGATCGTAAAAAATACCGAGGTTAGGGGCGTAAATAAAGTGTTGGCGGATGATATTTTTCATGTTTCAACATCAAATGGCGATTTCACTGCTAAAAAAGTCGTCAATGCCGGTGGGATTTGGGCACCAATACTGGCTGAAATGGTTGGGGTAGAACTTCCCATCCAGCCGCGTAAGGGCCATATCATTGTAGCTTCTCGTAATCTCCCAATTGGACTCAGAAAAGTAATGGAATTTGGTTACCTGCTGTCCAAATTCGGCGGGGAGAGGAAGGTCGATGCTGAAACCGAAAAATACGGGGTAGCTTTGGTATTCGAACCAACTGTCAGTCAAAACTTTTTAATCGGAAGCAGCCGGCAATTTGTTGGTTTTGACACGAAAGTTGATATGGATGTCGTCCATTGCATTGCACGGAGGGCCGTTCGATTTTATCCCAAATTGAAGGAAATGAATTTTATCCGGGCCTATGCAGGACTACGCCCATGGACTCCGGATCATTTACCAGTGATTTCTCATGTCGAGGAAGTTCCCGGTTACTATATTGCGGCGGGTCATGAAGGGGACGGTATTAGTCTTGCAGCAGTAACGGGCAAGTTGATTTCCGAAATGATAGAAGGGCGTGAAAAAACGATTATTCCTGTTGAACCGCTACGTCATGATCGGTTTACGCCTTCATTCACCCTTAAACATTAGAAACGAGGTGGCATAGATGATATCGGCGAAAAAAATGTTTACGACGATTGACACACATACCGGCGGGAACCCAACACGCACGGTAACGAGCGGTGTTCCAAAGCTGACTGGCAACACCATGTCAGAAAAAATGCTGCAAATGAAAAATGAATATGACTGGATTCGTAAATTTTTAATGAATGAACCACGGGGACATGGGGTTATGTCGGGTGCATTACTAACTGACCCATGTCATCCTGATGCGGACATCGGTGTTATTTTTATCGAAACTGGCGGCTATCTACCGATGTGCGGACATGACACGATTGGCGTTTGTACCGCGTTAATTGAATCGGGAATGGTGGAGGCTGCTGAGCCGGTCACTTATATTACATTGGACACTCCGGCAGGGTTGGTCAAAACAGAGATCCTAGTAGAAAATGGCAAGGCAAAGCAGGTAACATTCCGAAATATAGATTCTTTTTTGTATAAATCACTAAAGGTTGAAGTAGAAGGTTTTGGTGAAATCGACTGTGATATTGCCTACGGCGGCAATTTTTACGGGATTTTGGACGCAAGGAAGCTAAATTTGGAACTTACCCCTTCAAATGCTTCTGAGATTATAGAAAAAGCAATTAGGATTCGGAAAACAATTAATCAGCAGAATGAAATTGTTCATCCTGTTTTTCCGTTTATCCGTGGCTTGACCCATATTGAATTTTATACCGATCCGGTTCATCCGGATGCCGATTTGAAAAATACGGTTGTCGTCCCTCCGGGTGGAATTGACCGCTCTCCATGCGGAACGGGGACTTCAGCAAAATTAGCTGTACTGTTCAATAAAGGAGATTTGGCCGTAGGTGAAGAATTTGTTCATGAAAGCATCGTCGGTTCATTATTTAAGGCACGAATTTTGGAAAAAAGTGAAGTGCAGGGTTATCCGGCAGTCATTCCAGAAATAACCGGCTCGGCATGGGTGATGGGTTTCCATACATTCCTTTATAACGAAGAAGACGAATTAAATGAGGGGTTTTTATTAATTCCTGCAGCGGAGGATCATTAAGGGGGAGAGATCGGTGAAGTTTACGAAGCATTTTTCAACCGTTGATATGCACACGGGCGGCGAGCCATTTCGAATCATTACATCAGGTGTTCCCTTTTTAAAAGGGGATACTATTTTGGAAAAACGTGCTTTTTTTAAAAATTATTACGATGAGGTTCGTCGGGTGTTGATGTTTGAACCAAGGGGCCATCACGGGATGTATGGCTGCGTAATCACTCCGCCGGAACGGGAGGATTCCAATTTCGGTATTCTATTTATGCATAATGAAGGGCTTAGTACGATGTGCGGACATGGAACGATTGCTGCTGTAACATACGCCATTGAAAGCGGACTGGTTGAGGCAACGGGTGAGGAAACACGTGTGGTAATCGACAGCCCCGCCGGGAAGCTGACAGCCTATGCCCAGTGTGAGGGAACAAAAGTAAAGTCCGTATCCTTTGAAAATGTTCCATCCTTTGTTTTTATGGAAAACTACCCTGTAGTGGTAGATGGAAAAAATATTTTGGTTGATATTGCTTATGGTGGTGCATTTTATGCCATTGTCGATGCCAATGAATTTGGCCAGAAGGTAGATATTGACCATCTCGCAGCATTACAAAAAATTGGTATGGAGATTAAGCGTAAAATTGAATCGTCCATTGAGGTTGTTCACCCATTTGAAAAGGATATAAACGGAATCTACGGTGTTATTTTTACAGATGAACCCACGCTTGAAAATTCCGATTCACGCAATGTAACGATTTTTGCCGATGGACAGATTGACCGTTCCCCATGTGGAAGCGGGACGGGTGCACGTGTAGCGCTTTTGAAGCAAAAAAGCCTGCTTCAAAAAGGACAGCAATTTGTCCATGAAAGTATTGTAAACAGTCAATTTGTCGCGGAAATAATTGAAGAAACTGAATTCGGTCCATATTCAGCAGTCATTCCGAAAATTACGGGTAACGCCTTTATTACCGGCATGCACCAGTTTGTTGTTGATCCAACAGACCCATTAAGTGGTGGTTTTTTAATAGGATAGAGGCTGTTTGAATTGGAAGAAATGGAGGTAGAGGATGTTAGTTATAAGTGAAGAAGAAATAAAAAAAGCGGTTACCATGGAAGATGTGATGAAAGCTGTAGAGGTGGCACTTGTTGAATATTCAGAGGGAAGAACAGTTACACCGGTTCGCACGGCAATTAGCACTTCTCAAACAGAGGGAACGGCCTTGTTCATGCCATCTTTAGTGGAATCCGGAGGTGGTCTAGGGGTTAAATTCGTCTCCGTTTTTCCAAAAAATAAAGACAAAACCATTTACGGTGTCATGGTTTTATCCGATGTAGAAACCGGGGAGCCGTTAGCTTTAATGGAATCTTCTTCCTTAACGGTTTTGAGAACTGGTGCTGCTTCCGGTCTGGCAACGAAGTATCTTGCTAAAGAGGATGCGTTGGTGCTGGGGGTGATTGGTACCGGGAGCCAGGCAAGAGGATTGATTGAAGCGATTTTACATGTTCGGCCTTCAATTAGGGAAATTCGTTTATATAATCGAACAAAGTCAAAAGCATCTGTATTGGCAGAGGAATTAAAGGCTCGCTACCAGGAGCAGTGTCCGGAGATTGTTATTGCGGACGAAGCAGATGAGGCAGTAAGGGCTGCTGATATTATTGTAACGGCGACTACTTCCGAAAGGCCGGTTTTTTCCGCTGAGAGTGTTGCGCTCGGTGTACATATTAACGGGGTGGGATCCTTTAAGCCAAGTATGCAGGAAATACCAACTGAAATTATTACAAGTGCTGCAAAAGTGGTAGTCGAAGCCAAGGAAGCTGCATTGGAGGAATGTGGTGATTTAATTAATCCAATTGAAGCCGGACTTTTTCAAGCAGATGATCTTTATGGAGAATTGGGCGAAATCATTAATGGTATGAGAACTGGAAGAGAATCGAATGAAGAAATTACCGTTTTTAAATCAGTAGGTTTAGCAGCGATGGATGTGGTCGTCGCTAAGACGATTTATGATAAAGCTTTGGAACTGGGGATCGGTCAAAAAGTAAAACTTTAATATTTTAATAGGTGGTGTTTTTGGGTATGCAAACCGAGGTTTTTACAAAAACATATTTTAATTATATTAATGGGGAATGGGTGGAAAGTGAATCAGGCGAGGTGATTAAAAGTATCAGTCCGGCGAACCGCTTTGAAGTGGTCGGAAAGGTGCAAAAATCAACACTTACCGATTTAAAAGCGGCTGTTAACGCAGCAAAAGTAGCAAAAAAATCCTGGTGGAAGCTAGGTGGTCCTTCAAGGGGGAATTTTTTGTTTAAAGTAGCCGACATTTTGGAGGCAAACCTAGATGACATCGCCGAGACGATGACACGGGAAATGGGAAAAACCCTGCTGGAAGCAAAAGGGGAAACCGCTCGTGGTGTAGCAATCTTGCGCTATTATGCAGGGGAAGGGATGCGCAAATCCGGAGATGTTATCCCATCATCTGATAGCGGTGCGTTAATGTTTACTACCAGGGCTCCATTAGGGGTGGTTGGGGTGATTACACCTTGGAATTTCCCTGTGGCGATACCGATTTGGAAGATTGCACCTGCCTTGATATACGGGAACACAGTTGTTTTTAAACCGGCATCAGAAGCTGCGGTAACAGCGGCAAAAATGGTGGAGTGTTTTGAGAAAGCGGGGCTGCCAAAGGGTGTATTAAATTTCGTGACGGGCTCAGGCTCAATGATTGGAAATGGACTCATTGAACATTCTGATATCAATGGAATTACGTTTACAGGATCTTCAGCAACTGGGAAAAGAGTTGGCCAAGGGGCCGTTGCCCGCGGTGCGAAATTCCAGCTTGAAATGGGCGGGAAGAACCCGGTGATTGTCGCAGAGGATGCCGATTTGGAGAAAGCAGTGGACGCTGTTATTAGTGGGGGGCTGAAATCAACCGGCCAAAAATGCACCTGCACGAGCCGGGTGATTGTACACGAAAAGGTGTATGATGTGTTTAAGGAATTGTTATTGGAGAAGGTTCGCGGTATTAAGGTTGGGGACGGTCTTTCTGAAGGTACCTGGATGGGACCTTGTGCGAGTGAGAGCCAGTTAAATACCGTTAAGTATTATATTAAAGTGGCAAAGAAGGAAGGCGCCGTCTTGCTTTGCGGGGGTGATCAGCCTGTTGATCCGGGGTTGAAGGATGGTTTTTATATCAATCCATCCATTTTTGAGGGTGTTACCACGGATATGGCGATTGCGCAGGAAGAGATTTTTGGGCCAGTGCTAGCGTTAATCAAAGTAGATTCTCTGGAAAAAGCGATTGAAATCGCCAATGATTCAGAATACGGATTAAGTGCATCCATCTTTACCACCAATATTGGCAAAATGCTAACGTTTATTGATGATATGGAAGCGGGCTTGGTGAGGATCAATGCCGAAAGTGCCGGCGTCGAACTTCAAGCCCCATTCGGCGGAATGAAATCCTCCTCCTCCGGCTCACGCGAACAAGGCGAAGCCGCCAAAGAATTCTTCACCGCCATCAAAACTGTGTTCGTAAAAGGATAAAAAGATGGCAAAAAAGGTGACAGGCACCGCCCGTGGACAAATCGGCAGTTTTGTCCGTTGTGGGTGGACGGTAAATCATGTATAAACAAAAATAAAACCAAGGTTATGAGTTGACTATTTCGTCATTTCACAACCTTGGTTTGTTTTGCTATACAAGATAGCTTGTCTAAAAACAGCCCGTTAAAAGTTTAGTAGAAAGTAGGATATGAAGTTCCAGGTGGTCTCCATGAAGGAGTCCCATAATAACCATAGGCAGGATTGTGTTGCTGAGTATTTGGCATGAAATGGTTGTGAGGATAGGATTGAGGATTGGAATGATGATGGTGTGAGTGACTATGGATATGATGGTTGTATTGTGCCATACATGCTCCAGGTTGTCCAGGATGTGGTCCTGTTGTAATATTTTGAGTCAATTGCTGCACCTCTTTCATATTGTAATATCCCTTATAGTATGAAGCTAATTAAATTTTGTTACAAAAAGAGAGCGGAGCTTGGTTTCCAAGCTCCGCCCCCTTTTTTATGCGCTGATAGTTACATCAGCTTCTTCTTTTTCACCTAGCGGGTGGAATTCCTTTTCCATTTTGGATACGACGACTGTTGCTACACCGTTTCCGATTAGGTTGGTGATGGCACGTGCTTCGGACATGAAGCGGTCGACACCTAGTAGAAGGGCAATTCCTTCAACCGGTATAACCGGAAACGCTGATAGGGTAGCGGCTAGGGTAATGAAACCTGAACCAGTTACACCTGCTGCCCCTTTTGAAGTCAGCATTAAAATTCCCAGTAAAGTGATTTGATGCCAGATCGTAATATCTACATGATAAGCTTGTGCGATAAAGATAGCTGCCATTGAAAGGTAGATAGCAGTACCGTCTAAGTTAAATGAATATCCAGTTGGAACAACAAGACCTACAACAGACTTGGAACAGCCATATTTTTCAAGACGTTCCATCATTCTTGGTAATGCAGATTCAGAAGAAGAAGTACCTAATACCAATAAAATTTCTTCTTTAATATAAGCGATGAATTTTAAAATATTAAAGCCGTAAAACTTTGCAACAGCTCCTAAAACAAAGACGATAAAGATAAACATCGTCAAGTACACGCTTCCCATTAATTTACCAAGCGAAACTAATGAGCCAAGACCAAAATTACCAATCGTATATGCCATTGCCCCAAATGCTGCAACCGGTGAAAACTTCATGACAATATTAACAATTTTAAAGAAGATTTCAGTTAAATCTTCAAACAACGTAACAACTCGCTTGCCTTTTTCGCCAAACGATGCAAGCGCTATCCCAAAAAGAACAGAGAAGAACAGGATTGGCAAGAGTTGGCCATTTGCCATAGCGGCAACAAAATTATCTGGAATAATTCCTAAAATAAACTCGACAAATCCATGACTGCTTTCTTTGGCTTGCTCTGTAAATTGTGCAACATCACTAGCTTTTGCACCATGTGTATCAAAACCGGAACCAGGCTTAAGGATATTGACAAGCAATAAACCAATTCCTAATGCGATAGTCGAAATAATTTCAAAATAGAGGAGGGCTTTACCACCAATTCGGCCAACCTTTTTCAAATCTCCCATATTTCCAATTCCAATGACAATCGTAAAAAAGACAATTGGAGCGATAACCATTTTAATTAGTTTAATAAAAATATCCGCTAAAACCTTTAATTCTGCCCCGAATTTCGGAAACAAGAACCCAACAATAATTCCGATAAGAATACCTGTCAAAACTTGAACCGTTAAATTTTTAAAATTAATCTTCATCCTCTTACACCCCTTTTTAAATTTTGTTATCGCTTTCATCCCATCTATCTACATGATAAGAGAAAATTCAGAAAAGATTATATTTTGGTCATATTGGTCTTATTGGTCCTTTTGTTATCTAAAAATTCTTGGAAATAGTGTTTATTCAATTTACTATATTGATACAATAGGTGATGATAGTAATAGATTAAATTTAAAAAACAGGGGGAACTGTGTTGTTTCCATTTAAGGTAATTTTAGTAGAAGATGATCCAATGGTTCGAGAAGTTCACCGCCAGTTTATTGAGAGAATTGAAGGATTTACAATCATCGGGACTGCTACAAACGGGCTTGAGGGACTTGCATTAATAAAAGAATCAAAACCAGACTTGGCCATAATCGATATTTACATGCCCCATCTAAATGGCTTGGAAATGGTGAGAGAATTACGGTCAGAAGATTTATTGGTCGATGTGATTGCGATAACGGCCGCGAATGATATTGAAACCGTTCACCGCGTCCTTCAGCAGGGGGCCGTTGACTATATTATGAAACCCTTTACGTTTGAGAGAATTAAAATATCTCTAGAAAACTATAAAGGATATCGCATGAAGTTAAAGGAAAAAGATGCCCTGGGACAGGATGAGTTAGATCAGCTGTTATTTTTAAAAAATCGAGAAGAACAGGAAATGGAGAATCTGCCGAAAGGGTTAAATCCGAATACGTTAATCAAAATTACAAGCTACCTTTCACTCCAAAAAACACCTGTTTCTGCTGAAGAAGTAGCTGAAGGGATTGGAATTGCCCGGGTAACAGCACGTAGGTACCTCGATTTTTTAGAAAAAGAGGGGAAAGTGAAAATTCATGTTCACTATGGAGGAGTAGGTAGACCGGTAAACCGGTATGGAATTTAAAATAACTAAGGCTTGAGAAGGAGAGAACATCGTGGAAGGGCTTGTATATAATCGACTTGGAAAGCCAAAGCTCCGCCTGCAAGCAGTCATTACGTTAATGGTTTGTGTTGTAGTGGTATTAGCATTTCTCGTAACCGATTTATTAATCACCTACAGGATATCGAGTGAAACGGAAAAAACTCAAGCAAACAAAGCAACTCAAATTGCGAAAATCGTCGCCCAGACTCCACTTGTGATTGATGGACTTACTGGAAAAGCGGATGAAAAGGAAATCCAGGCATTTGCCAGTCAAATAAGACAATCTTCACAGGTTGAGTTTGTGGTTGTGATGGATATGAATGGAATCCGAAAATCCCATCCGAATAAAGACAAAATTGGCCAGCATTTTGTCGGTGGCGATGAAAAGGCCGTATTGAAAGGAAAAGAACATGTTTCGATAGCTAGGGGGACATTGGGAGTTTCATTACGTTCGTTTATTCCCGTCTACGATGAAGGCCACAAGCAGGTTGGGGCTGTTGCAGTCGGGATTTCTTTGGAAAAAGTCAATCAAGCGGTTGCACAAAGCCGGAATATTATCATTTTGGGGACGTTTTTCGGAATATTGGTGGGAATCATCGGGGCCCTTTTTCTTGCAAGAAAAATCAAAAGAATATTATTTGGACTTGAACCAAATGAAATCGCCAAAATACTTGAGGAACGAAGTATGATGCTCCAGTCAACGAGAGAAGGGATGCTTGCTGTTGACCAGAGAGGCAGAATTACGTTAGTCAACAATGAAGCCATTCGGCTTTTTGAAAAAGCGGGAATTCAGGATCCACCGCTTGGAAGAAAAATTGACGGGTATTTGCCTAATTCAAGGCTGACCTCTGTTTTGAAATCTGGGGAGCATCATTATGATCAGGAGCAGGACATTGGCGGTGTGACGATAATAACGAACCGGGTTCCGATCATTGTGAAAGGAAAAATTGTCGGTGCCATTGCAACTTTTCGTGAAAAAACTGAAATCAAGCAGTTGGCGGAACAATTAACCGGGGTTAAGCTTTATGCGGAAGCATTACGTACTCAGTCGCATGAATTTATGAATAAATTACACGTGATTTCCGGTTTAATTCATATGAAAAATTATGAAATGGTTTCTTCTTATATAACCGATCTTGTTGATCATCAACAGACCGAAGTGAACTTTGTGGTCAGCAGGTTTAAGGACCCGGTATTGGCCGGATTTCTTTTAGGTAAGTTAAGCTATGCCAGGGAAAATGGCTGTGAATTGACCATTGATGGAGAGGGGACTTTACCTGAACCACGTCGACAGGAGACAACACATGAATTGGTAACAATTCTAGGAAACCTGATTGACAATGCGTTGGATGCAGTGGAAGATTCTTTGATTAAAACGGTTACCCTTCGGTTTGATTACTACGAGGGTCAGCTTGTATTTGAGGTTCACGATACTGGAAAAGGAATTAGAGATGAGCAGGTGAATGATCTTTTTATAAAAGGCTTCTCCACTAAAGGGCATAATAGAGGTATCGGATTGTATTTAGTCAAGCAAAGCATCGAAGCCCTAAATGGAACGATTGAAATCATTTCAACAGAAGGTAAAGGCACCACCTTTATCGTCTCCTTACCGTATCATGACAAAAAATAGTGTCCACTGGAGACGGACGAATTGGGGTGAAAGTCCACGGGCGGTGCCTGTCACCTTATTATATCACCGTATTACAGTACCGTATTGAAAGGGGGCCCACAGGTGGAGGGGAATTGGTTGATTGCGGATCGGGATTTGAATGAGCGGGAGGGGTTGAAGTGGTGGTTGAGGACGTCTTCGATTCCGGTTACGAATATTCTTTTAGCTTCTAGTTACCAGGAGTTTGTTATGATATTTGAGCAGGAAATTCCGGATGTTGTGGTGATGGAGCTGGATATGATCGGAAGGGAGGATTGGTCCTCCTTTCGAGAGTTGATCCAAATTTACGATCCAACTTTGGTCTTAACCAGTGCAGAGGCAACCTTTGAAAAGGCACGACTGGCGATAGATATGCAGGCGTTAGACCTTATGATTAAGCCCTTTTCGACCACAAAGGTAAATTCCGCCTTTCAAAAGGCATCACGAAGCATCGGGAGAAAAAAAAATGTAAATGGAGCCAACCATCCCAATTCATACAAAGATCTATCCTATGAAGCCCTGTTTATCTCACAGCCATCCCTTGTTGAAGATTATCATATAGCGGCATTTAAAACGGAAAATGCAGAGACCATTGGCACATTGAGTTCCTTTTTGTCCGAATTTCCCTTTAAAGACCTACATGGTGTCTTCGCACTGAGTGAATTGGTTGTCTTATTGTTTCAGGAATCATGCCCAAATATAACGGAACAATGCCAAAAAGCGATGAGAAGATGGGATGAGGAATTTTCTGAACCGCTTGCGATTGTGGTTTATACAGGGAAAAATCCTGCTGTGACGCTAAACCAAAAATATCTTCAAACCCAGAAAATGCTTGAATTCACTTATTATCAAGGATATAAACAGGTAGTTGAATTCGAATACTCTCCGGACTGGGTGCATATGGATCCGTTTTTAACTCCGCCCGATCAGCGGACCTGGATTGATATGCTTTCCAATTTTGATTTGGAAAAAATAAAAAAATGGCTGTATGATGAATTTCTCCAGCTGCAAAATCCTTATCCAGATCCCGGTCTGGTCAGAATTAGGTTGACAAGTATTCTCGCCCAAATCAGGAGATATATGCAGACCTTTAATCTAGATGACCAGTCGCTATATGAGCGCGAGTACCGATATATTTTTAATTCGATTTTATATGATACGGTTTTATATCGAACAGTCCAGAACCTAATTCTTTTTATTCAAAAGATCTTTATTGGAGCTGAAGCCAGTTCACGAAACTTCAAACAAGATCCAATCGAACGGGGAATCTCCTATATGGAAGCCAATTTTTCCGACACGAATTTGAGGCTAGAAGATGTGGCGCATTATGTCGACCGCAACCCGTCTTATTTCAGCCATCTCCTTATCTCAAAAACCGGAAAAGGCTTTACCGAAGTCCTCGCAGGCATACGGATGAAGGAAGCAAAACGGCTGCTTATCGAGACAAGGAAGGCAATTAAAGAAATTTCCTACCACGTCGGCTATCAAAATACTAATTATTTTAGTCGGATCTTCAAAGAAACAACCGGTATGTCACCTAGAGAATTCCGCCTGAATAAAGCAGAAAATTTGAATAGCGGACGGGAGCAACCTGAAAACTAGTTTTTAACCAAATCGAAAAGGGATTAAAGGCCGCAGCTGATAGCGGCCTTTTTCAAATGGGGAAATCTATATATTTTATATGTTTCTAAAAATTTTATAAGTGTAAGCCAAGAATTTTTATGTAAACGACCTAATTTTTAAAAAATATTATCCTTTTTCTAATGTTTTATTCGTATTTTTCAGAAGATTATCTTTTTATAATGAAATCAGAGTTAAACATTAACTAAGGGGTGTAAATAATGACAAAAACATCTGAAAAAAGAGTAATCAAAAATTATAAAGGCACTGAACTACATGCAAAGGGCTGGATCCAAGAAGCAGCACTACGTATGTTATATAATAACTTAGATCAAGAAGTAGCAGAAAGACCAGAAGATCTTGTTGTATATGGTGGAATTGGTAAAGCAGCTCGTAACTGGGAATCTTTTGATGCAATTGTGAAAACGCTTTTAGAGCTTGAAGATGATGAAACCATGTTAGTTCAATCTGGTAAGCCGGTAGTTGTTTGGAAATCGCACAAAGATGCACCGCGCGTATTGCTTGCAAACTCAAACCTTGTACCTGCATGGGCAAACTGGGAGCACTTCCATGAGCTTGATAAAAAAGGTTTGATGATGTACGGACAAATGACAGCAGGAAGCTGGATCTACATCGGAAGCCAAGGAATTGTTCAAGGAACTTATGAAACATTTGCAGAGCTTGCTCGTCAAGAGTTCGGCGGTTCATTAAAACATACGATCACTTTAACAGCTGGCCTAGGCGGTATGGGTGGAGCGCAGCCACTTGCAGTAACAATGAATGACGGCGTATGTATCGGCATCGATGTCGATGAGTGGAGAATTGATCGTCGTATTGAAACTAGATACCTAGATGTAAAAACAAATGACCTTGATGAAGCATTGAAATTAGCGTTTGAAGCAAAGAAAGAAGGAAAAGGGCTTTCAATCGGGCTTATTGGCAACGCAGCAGAAATTTTACCATTAATGATTGAAAAAGGCTTTAACCCAGATGTATTAACAGACCAAACTTCTGCACACGATCCACTTAACGGATATGTACCAGTTGGCTATTCTTTAGAAGAAGCTGATAAATTAAGAAAAGAAGATCCAACATTATATGTGAAGCTTTCAAAACAAAGCATGGCAACACATGTAAAAGCAATGTTAGAAATGCAACAAAAAGGCGCTGTTACATTTGACTACGGTAACAACATCCGTCAAGTGGCAAAAGATGAAGGCGTTGAAAATGCATTTGATTTCCCTGGATTCGTTCCAGCGTACATCCGTCCATTGTTCTGTGAAGGTAAAGGACCTTTCCGCTGGGCAGCATTATCTGGAGATCCAGAAGATATCCGAAAAATTGACGAAGCATTACTTCGTGTTTACAAAGATGATGAGCACCTTTGCAAATGGGTTAAGATGGCACAGGAAAGAATTGCGTTCCAAGGACTTCCTGCACGTATTTGCTGGCTTGGTTATGGCGAAAGAGCACGCTTTGGTAAAATCATTAACGACATGGTTGCATCCGGTGAAGTTTCAGCTCCAATCGTTATCGGTCGTGACCACTTAGATGCTGGTTCCGTTGCATCTCCAAACCGTGAAACTGAAAGCATGATGGACGGTTCTGATGCAGTATCTGACTGGCCAATCCTTAATGCCATGATCAACGCAGTTGGCGGGGCAAGCTGGATTTCCTTACACCATGGCGGCGGCGTAGGTATGGGATATTCACAACACTCTGGTATGGTTATCGTTGCTGACGGTACAAAAGAAGCAGAAGCACGTTTAGAGCGCGTATTAACAACTGACCCTGGTATGGGTGTGGTTCGTCACGCTGATGCAGGTTATGAAATTGCAATCAAAACTGCAAAAGAAAAAGGCATCAAAATGCCAATGTTAAAATAAGAAAAGCGGAAGCGCCTTGGTCAGCCACGACCAGCATAAGACGAGCCGGCGAGAAGGTTGTTCTTTAACCTTCTTGACGGATTGGCTAGACTATCGGGGCTAGGCGCTGGAGCTGGACAAAACAAGACTAAGACCTGACCGAAAGGAATTGAAAACGAATGAGTAAAGCACTTTTTATCAGAAATGCTTCTCAGCTCGTTACCTTACAGGGGAGCTCAAAGGCTCCCCTTGTTAAGGATTCGATGTCTGAGCTTAAAATTATTGAAAACGGCAGCGTTTGGATTGAAGACGGTGTTATTCAAGCGGTTGGTACGGATGCAGAATTAAAGGCTAAGTATGCTTCACGTTTAGCTGATGCAGAAGTTGTCGATGCGACAGGCAAGCTTGTAACACCTGGTTTAGTTGATCCGCATACACATGTTGTGTTTGCCGGAAGCCGTGAAAACGAGTTTAATATGCGGCTTCAAGGGGCTAGCTATATGGACATCATGAATGCCGGAGGCGGGATTCATGCGACAACACGCGCAACGCAGGCGGCTAGCCATGAACAGCTTTTTGCAGAGAGCTATGAGCGTTTGAACCAGTTTTTGCGTCACGGCGTTACAACAGTCGAGGCAAAAAGCGGCTACGGTATGGAGTGGGCAACTGAATTAAAACAGCTTGAAGTAGCGAAAGAATTGAACGAAAAGCATGTAATCGATCTTGTTTCTACATTTATGGGTGCACATGCTGTGCCGAAAGAATATAAGGAAAATCCGGAAGAATTCATTGATTTATTGATCAACGAAATGATTCCAAAAGTGGCGGAGCTTGGGCTTGCGGAATTTAATGATGTTTTCTGTGAGTTTGGAGTATTTACACCTGAGCAATCACGGAGAATTCTTGAAGCAGGGAAGAAACACGGATTATTGGCAAAAATTCACGCGGATGAAATTGAGCCATATGAAGGCGCAGAACTTGCGGCAGAAGTTGGAGCAGTTTCAGCTGACCATTTATTGAAGGCTTCTGAAAAAGGTATGAAGGCAATGGCTGAAAAAGGCGTTGTCGGGGTATTGCTTCCAGGAACTGCTTACTTTTTAATGGCTGAGTCTGCAAATGGCCGTAAAATGATTGATTTAGGTGTGCCGGTTGCATTATCAACCGACTGTAATCCAGGTTCATCGCCAACAGTTTCACTTCCATTCATTATGAGTTTAGGTTGCCTGAAAATGGGCATGACTCCTGCTGAAGTTCTTGCCGCAACGACGATTAATGCAGCACATGCGGTTAATCGTGCGACCGAAATCGGAAGCTTGGAAGTCGGCAAAAAAGGCGATGTAACGATTTTTAATGTTCCAAACTATATGAAGCTTCAATACTCCTATGGTGTAAACCACGTAGATACTGTTGTGAAAAATGGTGCAGTGGTTGTCAAGGGAGGTCAGTTGAATGAGAAGCTTCTTGTATCCAAAAATTAACCCACATAGTTTTACATGGGTAAAACCAGAGGGGCGTGCTCCAGAGAAGGTTCATGAGTGGATTCAGCCGTTGACTTCGGAGGATGATCCTGAAAAGTGTAAGTCCGCTGAAGTGGTAGTGGTTGGGGTGCCATTGTCACGTTCTTCAATCAGTGCTTCGGGGGCATCTGAATTCCCGGATGCTTTCCGTCGTGCGTGGAAGGGCTTTACAACATATAATCTTGATGAAGATATTGATTTGGCGGAAATGACAGCACTGGACGTGGGGGACGTCCCAATGCACGTCACCGATATTCGCCGTTGCCATGATAATATCATTGAGGCTTCAGAAGCGCTTCATACACATTTTGGTCATTCAAAGGTATGTTCGATTGGCGGGGATCATTCGATTACGGCGATGATGGTGAAGGGACTGCATAAGGCTAAACCGGGAGAACGTATTGGGATCTTGCAATTTGATACCCATTTTGATTTACGGGATATGAGTGATAATGGTCCATCTAACGGAACACCAATGCGTAATTTGATTGAGAGCGGTGTTGTGAACGGATCGGATATGTACAACATCGGATTGCACGGATTTTTTAATACAAAAGATTTAAAAGAGTACGCTGATGCTCATGGCGTGAACTATATCACCCTTCGCAATGCACGGAAAAAGGGCTTTGAAGCAACAGTTTTAGCATGCTTAGAGGAACTTGCGGCGAAGGTGGATACCATTTACTTAACCGTTGACATGGATTGCTTGGATGTTGCGTATGCACCAGGGGTACCGGCATCGACACCAGGCGGGCTGACTTCAGCAGAATTACTTGAAGGCGTTCTGGCAGCAGGGAAACATCCTAAAGTTAAAGCTATGGACATCGTCTGCCTTGACCCATTAAAAGATTCTTCCGTCCAACAAACCGTAAAAATGGGCACACACGTATTCCTCACCTTTGTAAGTGGAGTTATGCTGCGCTAATTCATTAAAGTGCCTGACACCGTTGAAAGACAAATAGCAAAAAATGTCCACCTAGGGTGGACATTTTTTCGTTTATATTGTTTTATTTGGCTGGTGGAGAACGACTGGTTTGACTGCCTGTGAAGGCATGTTGGCGATAAAGACGCCGAGTAAGACTAGGATACCTCCGAAAATTTGCGCTGGGAGAATCCGGTCACCAAGAATAAAATGGGAAGCGATAATCGCGACAAACGGCTGGATATTCATGAACATCGAGGCCGTTCCAGCACCTACCTTTGCTACACCGCCATTCCACCAAAATCCCGCTATACCTTGGGCGATCACCCCGGCACAAATTAATAAAATCCACAAAATAGGTGAATGACTGATCACAGATCCGCTGACAAGGTTTTCCACACCCGCGGCCGGTATCATGAGGACACTGCCAAGCACAGTGGCATAAACCGTAACGATATAAGAATTTAAGGTTTTAGATAACCGTCGAATATATAAGAGACTAATAGACAAACAAAGCATGGCAACAAAAATATTTAAATCTCCAAATGAAATCCCCAACGAGCCGCCAGCAACACCAATAATCGAAAATACACCGATTAAACTGATCAATGCCCCTAGTGATTTTTTTAATGTCAACCTCACTTTAAAGATAATTCGCTCCAACAGAATGGTAGCAATTGGCGCCAACGCAATGATTAACGAGGCATTAGCAGGTGTTGTGTGATGGAGTCCTGTGAAATAAAAGGTTTGGTTTAAAAGTGTTCCAAATATTCCGACGCCTAAGAGGGATTTCCACTCGGATCCAGTCGGTTTTCTTATTCCCTTATGAATGAGCGCAACAATGATTAAAAATAAAGAGGTAAAACAAATCCGAACCGTTGATAAAAAAACAGGCGAAAAGCCTTGAAGCAAGTATGCACTAACCGGATAATTACATCCCCATAAAATGGACACAAGAAATAGGCTGATTAATGCTCTAGATTTAAGCATCGACATGATGGTGAACACATACCTTTCCACTGTAGTTGGATTTTAAACTGTTATCCATTATAACACGGTATTTCGGGAAGCTAAATAAGATTTTTTAGAAACTTTTCTTCTAAAAGGAAACGGGCATATCTTTATTTTTTACATAAAAATGTTAGTAGAAGAATTTTAATCAAATGTACGCTAATTTGGAGTTGAAAAACATGAGTAAACGAAAGGATTTTTTTAATAAGGAAGGATTGGTTTTTCCAGGAAAGACTTATGCGGAGGAACTGCTTATCCCAGTCTTTAATGATCAAAGGGATTATTTATTTGAGGCGATGTTTGATATTCACCGTGCTCATATTATTATGTTGAAGGAACAGCAAATCATCAGTGGTGAGGAAGCCATAACGATGTTAGAGGGAACAAATAAAGTCGCCAAAACGGATGCAGCTCAATTAACCTATCAGCCTCAATATGAAGATTTATTTTTCATGATGGAGGCGAAAATATCGGAGGAAATCGGCCCCGAACTAGCTGGAAAAATCCACCTTGGCCGGAGCCGGAATGATATGGGAGTGGCTATGTATCGCTTGGTACTAAGGGAGCATTTCTTAAAGTTGTTCAACTCCTGCTATAACTTAAGTGAAATTCTCTTGGAACAGGCAGAAGAACATGCGGAAACCTATATAACGGGTTATACCCACACGCAGCCAGCACAACCGACTACGCTCGGTCACTATTTTCTAGCTATTTATGATGTACTGCAACGGGATATCAATCGCTTTTGGTCTGCCTATGAAACGGTCAACCAATCTCCGCTTGGGGCAGCGGCGATGACAACTACTGGGTTTCCAATCAGCCGGGTCCGGACCTGTGAGCTGCTGGGGTTTGATCGGCTTGTAGAAAATTCATATGATTCGATAGCAGGTGCGGATTATCTTCTAGAAACAGCGTCGGCATTGATGACTTGCATGGTGAATACAGGACGCTGGATCCAGGATTTTCTCCTACAGGTGACGAGAGAGTTTGGAACGTTTACGGTTTCTGACCCTTATGTGCAGGTCAGCAGTATTATGCCGCAAAAGCGAAATCCGGTTTCGATTGAGCATTCACGGTCACTTGCGAGCAGTGCTTTTAGCGAGGCACAGGCGGTCATGAATATGATTCACAATACACCATTTGGGGATATCGTGGATACCGAGGACGATTTACAGCCGCATCTTTACCGGTCTTTTAACCAGGCAAATCGTGTTATGAAGTTGATGTATGCTGTAATTGCTACCCTTCAGGTAAATAAAGATCATACCAAGGATATGGCGCAAAAATCATGCATTACCATTACGGAATTGGCTGATACCCTTGCTAGAGATTACGGGGTTGGATTTCGGCAGGCGCATGAAATTGCTAGCAGTATTTCGAAAAAAACAACCGAGGAGCAGAAGGAATTGTCGGATTGGGATTTAGAAGAAGTAAATGCGATGATCCAAAAATACGTAGAGGTGAAGCTTACAGAGAAAGTATGGAATAATATTATTTCTCCAGTTTATTTTGTAAAAATCAGAAGCATTAGCGGAGGGCCTAGTCCAAACGAGGTGAAGAGAATGATAGAACTCAGAAAGGACCGCCTAAAGGATGTTACGGAAAAATTCAGCAATATTGTCCGTAAAATGGACGGAAAAAGAAAGCGCCTGCGGGAATATTTCTTCTGAAATCTCAGATAAAATAATTTGTTACTATCCTAGAGAAATAACCTCCTGGAAAATAATAAATGATTTATACTACGATTTAAGGGGTAGCTTCATGCTGCGCCTTTTTTAAAATGAAAAACCTTGATTTCTCAAGGTTTAGTTATGAAATCATTTCTTTTTTGAATTCTTATCCGACTTTAGTATATATTCAATTAACATTTTATTGTGTTCTTTATACTCATTTAATTGGGCTTTTAATTCTGCTAATTCATTGGAAAGTTTTTCAAGTTGTGTAGTGATTACACTAAGTTCGGTTTTATCTAGGCTTGGAGCTGAATCATCTAACTTCGGTTTACTCGTATCATTGACTGAATTTGCAACTGCATCATTTGTAAACAAACTGCTAGCTACCTTCATTAGCGAATTCATTGTATTTGGATTTTGCATTAAGCTCCCAGCCAAATTCATTAAGGCATCATTGTTACTGTCTGATTGTAAAGTAGTATTAAATAAGCCCCCTAGATCAAGATTGTCTCCCAATATAGATTTGTTTTTTTTGTTTTGATTTTCACTCATTATTTTGTCACCCTATTCTAAATATGTTTTTACACGTTTTGAAGTGAACCCTGAAAGTAGTTGTCATTTAGTAGAAAAATAAAATACTTGGAATCCTCTTATTCCAAACATTAAAAGGAACTTAGAAGATTATTTAAAGTAATCTTCTAAGTTCTCATTCATATACTTTAAAAAACTTATCGTGTGTAACCTGTTAGAATTCGATTAGCATTGTGCAGCGATTGCATTAAATGCACCTGCAAATGAACTTGTATCAACTCCTAAAATTCCGCCGACAAAAAGTGCTAGAGCTAATAAAATGATTACAAGTAGTACTCCTAAGCAAACTAGAAGATTGGAAAGTGGTGATGTCATTAATGATTCCCCCCTTTCTCGAAATGAAGGTATTGTAAGCGGCCCCTTACGAAAATATATTATGCTAGAATAATGGACAAGCATGGACGAATGTCACAAGTTTGGAAAATAGGGGTTGTCCATTTTTGAAATTAGTCAGCCAGCCAGGGAAATAGTGAAAAATAAATAGGGAATGGCCATCTAAATTAGCCATTCCAGTTTTATGAACTTAATTTTGAAATGTTAATAAAAATAGCGACCGGTAAACAGGCCGTGTTATCTGCCGCATGAGGTAAGCAGATTCCGTCGGTTCCTTTTTTCTTTTTGAGTTTAAGAACTTGATAATTGTGCTGGCATTTCGAATACCGACACCATGGCCATAATACTTGTCATTGCCAAAATAAATTACGTTTTCAGCCCGCCAGTGGGGCTGCTTTGGATCGAAATCCGGATTATTGAAGTGAAGAACATCACCAGGAATAAAGTCATCTCCGTCTTTTGGAAAGACGGGGAGGTCTTCATCAAATTGCCAATCGAATAAATATAACCTTTTAAAATAAAGATTAAATAACTCTGGTCCAATCGTATAGAGGGTGGCAATATAGAGTACGATTGCAATCGCAGTTGAGCACTCAAAGGCATAGAGCTTCCCATTTTTCAAAATATCAAGTATAGCAGTAGATGGTGCTGTGCCGCTCTTTAACAAAAATCCACCATTCGGCAAACGCTGCCAATACTTTTTATTCGGAAAGGAATAAGTGAAGGTGGTAAACTTTACTCCGCTTTTATTCATCTGGGTTGCTGCTTTCATTGTGTTTTCCCTATACTGCAGCTCAAATTTCAATTCATCTAACGATTGATACTCGTAGGTCACCGATAACGCTGCCATATGTTTAACAATGGCCCGCTGTTCCTTATCCTTAATCAATTTGTTAAGATCCTCAGACTTAACAATCTGCCCATTTATCATTATCATAAAACAACCACCGCCTCACACATCCTCCCTTCCTAAAACATATGAAACTTAAACGGGATTCGTGCATCTATGTGAAATCACTCATATGGTGCCTGTCACCCAAGAAAGACAAATCGCGAAAAATGTCCACCTGATGTGGACATTTTCTAGGACCTGCCTCTTTGAATTTTTTTGTCCTTATGGAGTGGACAAAATTGATGGTTTGTCCACGGGCGGTGCCTGTCACCGAAAATGGTCACCGTAAATGACTTCTTATTTGTCACCCTCATTTTATAATGTACTCATTTTTGAGGGTTTTGATGGCTTGTTTTGCGCGGTTCTTATAAGAGTGTGGGGAGACAGTTTTAAGGGCGTTCTCGCTGATGGCCTTACATTCTTCCGGGTGTTTTAAATAGTATCGGACTAATTCAAGTGTTTGTTCTGGACTTGAAGATACGATCAGGTCTTCTCCCGGGGTAAATAATTCTCTGACACCATCGGTATCCGAGGTGAGAAAAAATCCTCCGGATGCTAAAATTTCATAGGTTCTTTGCGTTACCTGTGATTTATAGTTTTGTGGCCCAATAATTATTTGGGCAGAATTATACACCTTATAAGCGTCCTTATATGGTAAATACCCATGAATCCAATCCTTTGGTATGCGAACTCCAAGAATATCACCCATTTTATCCCAATCTTTCCCCCAGAAGTCAATCCGAATATTTTCCTCCAATAACGGTTTGATGAGAGTTGTAAGTGATTGGTTTCGAAAGTGTTGAGGGGATTGTGTCAATACCTCAGGGTAAGCATTTGCAACAACAGCAATCGAATATTTAGTATCATATTTGGAAGTAGGATAATGGATGCTAGGTTCGTAGCCAAAATCTAAATGTCCAGCGCGAATTCCTAGCTTTTTATAAAAGTTTACTAGTGGCTCACTTAATGTAAATACAAAGTCCGGTTTCATTCGTAAAATAAGTGGTAAGGAAAAATCTAGTGTAAAATGGGGATCCTCCACCGCCCAGTAAATATGGGGGATACCGGAAGCCTTTATTTGTTTTGCGATCAAATCCTGCTTCCAAACATTATCATTTTCCTCTCCCCATCCTTCAGAAAAAATAAGATCCGGTTTAAAGCGTGAGATTAATTTAGGAATGGTATTCTCACTTATTTTTCCAGAAACCAATACTTTATGCCCCGCTTCTTTAAACCCATTTGCCAACCCATACATTAATAATTCATTACTATCTATAAAAAGAATTCTCAAGTCCGTTACACCGCCTTATTTTTCTATCATTATATGTATCTTGGACAAACAGGGGGACGGCATTAGTGGAAAGTTTTAAGGAATGGGTGAAATCCACCAAACAAATTCTGACCGTTAACATATAGTAATCATGACGAAGGGAGAATCGATGCGGTTCAACCTTCCATTTTCATCAACCCTAAAAAGAGGAGGGAAATATAATCGAACAAACAAGTAAAAAACGATATGTCGCATTAACATTTGATGATGGGCCATCGGAATATACTCCTCATATTCTACGAATCCTAAAATATTATCGAGTAAAAGCAACTTTTTTTATTATTGGAAAGAATGTTACACAAGGTCAGCAGAAAATCCTAAAACAATTGATTTCGAATGGAAATGTACTTGGTAATCATACTTGGAATCATCCGGATATTACGAAACTAAGTCATAAGATGTTAACGGAAGAGATTGAAAGCACGAACCAAGTAATTAAAAAAATCACGAACCAGGAAGTACAAATCTTTCGGCCCCCATATGGAGAAATTAGTGAAGAGTCTGGACAACTCATCTTGGAATTAGGGCTTCAGCCGGTTCTTTGGGATTTAGATACAATGGATTGGAATCTTTCCATACAGGAGCCAATTGAGGAGCGTGTATCACGGCAAATTCAGCGGGATCATATTATTCTGATGCACGATGGGGGTGGGCGAAGAGAAAAGACCGTCGAAGCACTGCCGAAAATCATCGAATATCTCAAAAAATATGATTACGAATTTTTGACCATACCAGAATATTTTAGAAAGGTTTATCATTTAGAACTAGGTTCTTCCAAAAAGTATTGAATATCCTTGAACAAAAAATGGCTAAGAGCTTCTGCTCCAGCCATTTTTCAATCAAGAAAAAGCAAGATAAATGATATACACAAGAATTGCTGCGATTGCGATGATGTAGGTTAAAAAAACAGGATTAAGCAAAATAGGATGCCTTTGAATATTTTCGTGTATTTCTGCATCATATTCACTATTACTACCGCTGAATGCTTTACCCCTTTTAAAGGTATAAATTAACCCAACAACCATGATTATTGCTATAATAGCCAAAATATATATCAAAAGAATCCCACCTTTCATCTTATTTTTTGAAAAAAGGTTTTTTTTATTCCATTGAAAAAATTTTTATGAGGACAATTCGGTTCTTAACAAGACGGGATGGAAGGAGGGATTGAAGGGTAATTTATAAAGAAAGTACGCTGATTTCAACGTGTACTTCGCATTTGATTAGGGATTTATTTTTTTATAAATTTTCTCAAAATGGATTCATTTTTTAAGATTAAATCATGCTCTGGATTGGTAGTTCTTGCAATTTCAATATGCTCTAAAGCCTTTTGATAATCTCCTAAGTGGGAGTAGCAAACGCTAAGCTGAAGATGGGGAATCCAGGAAGAACAGGCATGATTAGTAATTCCCCCAGTATCGATGGCTGGTAATTGAGTGGCGAATTGAAACCAATGGACGGCAATTTCAGGGCGATTAAGTTGTAAAAAGAAAAATCCTAACCGACAGCAGGATTCGGCCCGTGGGGGGCCAAATTTTAATTCGTATAAAGCACTATGAATGGCGTTGTCCATTTTCCCTAATGCGGCATAGCATTCAGCAATCCGGCCATGTGCTTGGATAACATCCTCAATCCAGCATTTTTCCGATTGTAAAAACTTTTGATAATAGTGGATGGCTCTGTCGTACTGTTGGTGATCATAGAGTTCATTCGCAAAATAGTACAAATCTCTTGGAGAAAAGAGTGCACCATTTTTTTGCCGCTGTTCGTAAATTCGCAGATTTCGATCACTGTTGTTATGTTCCCTTTTATGCGTGATAGCGATCTCGCTGTGAAGCATATTTCCTTGGACTTCAAGATATTCATGAACAGCACCATGCCATTTAAATTGGTTTTCCCTTTTTACCATCCTGACCTGCCTTAGACTCACAAGAACATTGCCTGATTCGTCAAAGCCGGCAAGACATTTCATGGTAACAGCATCAATGGCGGGTGATATGGATTTTTTTAATTGCTTGAGTTTTTCTGAGTCTGCCTTACTTAGAACATCATCCGCATCAAGGGTAAGAATATATTCCATTTGAGCGTGAGAAAAAGCATGATTGCGTGCTGCAGAAAAATCATCGATCCATTGAAAATGATAGATTTTTGCCCCATACTTTTTAGCAATCTCTTTTGTCTGATCACTTGAACCAGTATCGACAATAATGATCTCATCGACAATATTTTTAACAGAATCCAAACAGCGGCCAAGTGTTTTTTCTTCGTCTTTGACAATCATACACAAGCTAAGGGAAATCATTTGTTTCACCTCCAAAAATCTACCTGCATCTTGTTAAAAGAATGCAGGTAGATTCATCCTAGTTTTCTGGACCAATATACTTGTTATATAAAGACCTTACCCATTGAATGGAATCCACTGATCCGTTAGCATCGTCTGGTGCAGACCCTCCAGTGGTGCCAGTAGTACCTGTAGTGCCTGTGGTACCAGTAATACCTGTAATACCTGTAATACCTGTAATCCCAGTCAATCCTGTAAGACCAGTTAACCCAGTAAGCCCTGTTAATCCAGTTAGGCCAGTTAATCCAGTTAGTCCAGTTAGGCCAGTTAATCCAGTTAGTCCAGTTAGGCCAGTTAATCCAGTTAGTCCTGTAACACCTGTTAAACCGCCTGGCCCCTGCAGACCTCCTAACTTATTAGGAGGAAGAGGTTTCGGATGCTTGCGGATTCGATGTTTCGGACCACGTTTTGGTGGCTTTGGTGGCAAATTCGTCACCTCCAAGAAGTTGATTAATATAAACTATTAAATTATCGGACAAGTTGTTCTAGGTAAAATATCATTAAGAATAAATTTTTGTTTAATCTTCCTCGTAACAGCTTGCCTCCTAAATCCATGATATTAACCACTACATTGATTGGTGTTGGGTTTTGACTGAATTAGACAAAATATGCGATTGTCATAGGAGGACAAAAGATAAGGTGACAGGCACCGTTCGTGGACAAATAGGTGATTGTGTCCGTGTGGGGTGGACGCAAGTGGTTGTTTTTATATCTATTATTCTAAAATTGATATAATCTTAAAAAAAGGGGAGAAAAATTAAATGAATAAACAAGTCATCGTCTATACAACCAATGATTGTATTGAATGCACTATGGTTAAACAGGTACTTACTCAAGAAGGAATTCCTTTTGAAACTAGGGATATATCAACCAATGCAAAATTCCAAGAAGAAGTGGTGAAATACGGCTTTCTTGGTGTTCCAGTAACCGTCGTTGGAACACGGGCAGTTAAAGGCTTCACTAATGAATTGAAGGAATTAATTGAGATTGCAAAAGGGATGTAAAAAGCGCCGGCAGGGCGCTTTATTTTTAAAAAATAAAGCCTTGCAGCGGCACTATTTTTATCAAAATAAATTCGCAAATAAACATTCATTTTTTAAAATTCTTTACAAAAAGTGATACAAATCAGAATGCTCTCCGTTAGCTTTTTGAAAACACACAAAAGAGGGAGATGATTTCATCAAAAATCTATATCAGAAAAGGATTACGCTCAGGACAGCACGAATATATTTTTATAGTGGTTTTTTTATCGAAAATGGAGGTTGTTTGGAATGGTTTTGAATCCGAAAATGAAGTATTTTATCGAAAACTTATTACCAAAATACCCTGAGGGACATACGCCGACACTTGAAGATATCCGTGCCCGCGTCAGTACAGTCCCTCCTGGAAGTGTTGAAGAGGTTCATAATGTATACGACCGCACCATTCCTGGGCCTGAAAGTGACATTCCGATTCGAATTTACACACCGGAAGGGGATGGGCCATTTCCGATTGTTGTTTATTTCCATGGCGGAGGCTTTGTGTACGGTGGCTTGGAAAGTCATGATGCCGTTTGCCGCAGCATTGTGAAAGCATCGCAACATCTTCTTGTTTCGGTTGATTACCGCTTAGCTCCGGAAAACCCATTCCCGGCCGCACCAAATGATTGCTTCACTGCAGCCAAATGGGTATATCAAAACGCAGTCAGATTGAATGGCGACCGCACTAAACTATCAGTAGCGGGCGACAGTGCTGGAGGAAATTTAGCAACGGTCGTTGCCCTGATGGCAAAAGAACAAGATGGTCTTGAAATTACAAAACAAGTGTTGCTTTATCCGGTCGTCGACCATTATCAGCCTGAAAAATACGCCTCCTACATAGAAAACGGCAGCGGTTATTTTTTAACCACCGATGCAATGGCCTTTTTCAGCAAGCTTTATGTTCAATCCGTGGAATACGCGGAAGATTACCTTGCTGCACCGATAACAGCCCCAGATCTGAGCGGTTTGCCGCCTGCGTTCATTATTACCGCCGAGTTCGATCCACTTAGGGATGAAGGGGAGTCGTACGGGGCAAAGCTCCAACAAAATGGGGTATCGGCAGTAGTCCGAAGGGAAAAAGGACTTATTCATGGATTTTTTAATCTCTTCAGCTTAATCGATTCAAAAGAAGACATCTCAGACACCTATGAGGCGATTGGAGAATTTTTAAATAAATAATGGGTTAAAAATCGTCCTTTACGATCAGGGCGATTTTTTTACTTCTTTTTTCCACCAACTAACGATAAAATAATCATGCATTACCTAGTTATAGGCAAGAGCACTTAGTTAGGGGTACAATCATGAAACAAACTTTTACTTTAACGGAAAAAACAAAGCAAATTATTATTTTATTGGTTCCAATCTTAATTACTCAGCTTGGAATGTTTTCCATGGTGTTCTTTAATACAATTATGTCTGGAAAATATAGTTCGTCCGATCTTGCCGGGGTGGCCATTGGTTCCTCGATATGGAATCCAATTTTTACAGGGTTAAGCAGTATTTTGCTTGCTGTCTCGCCGATTGCAGCTCAAAGATATGGTGAGAGGAAAAATAAAGAAGTAGCCTCGAGTGTGAAACACGGTATTTATCTATCTCTAATGATAGGGGTGCTAGTCCTAATTCTTGGTGCCATTTTCTTAGATAGCATTCTCGATCAAATGAATTTGCAAGAGAGTGTTCGGAAACCAGCCTTTGAGTATTTGGTGGGATTAAGTTATGGGATTATTCCTCTTTTTCTCTTCAATGTTTTACGGTCGTTTATTTATGCATTAGGGAAAACACGCGTTGTGATGGTTATTCTACTATTATCCCTACCTGTCAATTTCTTTTTAAATTATGTGCTGATTTTTGGGTATTGGGGATTTCCAGAGCTTGGGGGAGGTGGGGCCGGTTATGCAACCTCGATTACGTATTGGTTTATTGCTGCAATGACGGTGTTTATTGTTAAAACGCAGGCGCCATTTTCCACTTATCAAGTGTTTAACCAGCTAAAAGAATTCTCTTGGTCTGAATGCAGGGAGATTTTAAAAATCGGCGTTCCGATGGGGCTGTCTACCTTTTTTGAGACGAGTATGTTTGCGGTCGTAACGATTTTGTTAAGTAAGTTCAGCGTTACTACGATCGCTGCCTACCAATCTGCGTTAAACATCGTCTCGTTCCTTTATATGATTCCAATCAGTATTTCTATGGCGCAAACCGTTTTAGTAGGTTTCGAGGTTGGCTCGGGCCGCAATAAAGATGCGAAGGATTACAGCTGGTTAGGAGTTTTTTTAGCTGTTTTAATGGCACTGGTTACAGGGCTATTGGTTGTAACTTTCCGCTATGATGTTGCGGGATTTTATTCGAATGAACGGGCCGTCATCAATTTAACCGCCCACTTTCTTGTTTTTGCCTTATTTTTCCAAATGAGTGATGCCATACAGGCAACGGCACAGGCAGCGTTAAGAGGCTATAAAGATGTGAATCTTGCATTTATTATGACCTTGATTGCTTACTGGCTCATTTGTCTTCCGGTCGGGTATGGATTGGCGAATTTTACAGGGATGGGAGCGGCTGGTTATTGGATTGGCTTAACAATAGGGCTTCTTTCGGCGGGAATTGCGTTATCACTGCGTTTGATTTATATCCAGAGGCGCAAATTTGCGAGTGCCGAGGTTCGTGAAAAGTTAGTATAAAGTAAAAAAGCGGTGAAATTGCTTCACCGCTTTTTACTATGCTGCTTCCTTCTGTTCGATTGGTCTCTGTCTTTGCTGTTGAATCAAGAAACAAAACACACCGAACAGAACAAGAGCCCCGCCAAAAATCTGCCAGCCAGCAAGAGTTTCCCCTAAAAATAACATGGATAAGGCAGTGGCTCCGACAGGCTCTCCTAAGATGCTCATTGAAATGGTGGTTGCATTGACATAGTTTAATAGCCAGTTGAAAATTACATTAGCTAGATTTGGTATAACAGCTAGTAAAACAAAGATTCCCCATTCACGTGCACCGTAGCCGCCAAGCGGGATTCCCGATACAAGGTTGTACAATGCTAAAAAAATCGCGGCAATCCCAAAAACGGTAAAGCTATAAATCCAGTGGGAGACCTTTTTAACGACTCTTTGTCCGATTAAAAGGTACATAACAACCGCAATTACACTTAGAAAGGAGAGGAAGTCACCGGTTATCGCTTTTTGACTTAAGGCGAAGTCTCCCCAGCCCACCATGATGGCTCCAATTACGGCAATTCCCATCATTAAAATTCTTGAGAGGGTGGTTCTTTCTTTAAAAAGAAAAAAGCCGCCAATTAATGCAATAATCGGTTGTAATGCAAGGATAATCGTCGAACTGGCGACGGTTGTCAGCTTTAAGGACCCAAACCAAAGCGCATAATGCAGGGCTAAAAATAAACCTGAAAAAATCAGAAAATACCATTCTGTTCTTGCTATTTTGCCAAAGTCTCCCCGCTTCCGCCATGCAAACGGTGCAAGTAATAAGCAAGCAAGCCCCATCCGATACATGCTTAAAATCGTTGCGGGAGCATGGGACCATTTTACGAAAATAGCGGAAAACGAAATCGCGACAATGGAAAATACTAATGGTAAAACGATGGATCTAGAGTTGGACTGTTTCACTTTTATCCCCTTATCTATCTTAATTATTAGAACTCGTTCATTAAGAAACAATTATAGAACGTTATACGTTATTCTTCAATAATATTTCGAGTAAAAAAGAGGAGGGGAGACCCTCCAGTTATAAATTTTTCAAATGCTGGTTCCCATGAAAGACTTTTAAAATGTATTCAGCGTCGGGGATATTTAGTCTTTTGTAGCCAAGTAAAAATTCTTCATTATCATACGGAACTTCTTTAAAACAAACGTTTGTTGCACCACTTTCCGCTATTGTAAGAATCGCGTAAGGTGCATATGGCTTATAATTGCAGCCTAGTGCGCCGGGATTTAGATAGAGTCGATCCTTTGTCTTAAAATGATGGATGACATGATGGTGTCCAAAACAAACGATAGCTGCTGTAGAGTTTTGATAAAATTCATCCAGTTTTTTATCGGTTGGTTCCTTATCAACCGATAAAAATTTCTTTTGTTCCTGTAGATGATAGTGTACAAAAAGCAGTTCTTTTTCATTGTAATTAGCTTTTAGAGTGGTTGAAATACCTTTTAGAAAAGAGATAAATTTTGGTTCTAGCCGTTCTGCCAGCCATTGATGATGTTCTCTTTCTGCCCCTCTGCTATAAACTTCTCTTCCTGCGATGATATCGAGTATGGCTTCATCGTGATTCCCCTTGACAAAGGAAATATCGCTTCTTGAGACAAGCAACTCCAGAACCTCATTGGTTTCATAACCTATACCGACTAAATCCCCTAAACAGTAGATATGCTCAATTTGAGGATCGCAATCAATATCATCAAAGACCGCCTTTAAAGCAGACTGGTTCCCATGAATATCCGTGATAATAGCAATTTTCTTATCCATAATTAAACACTCCAACTTTTAAAGATAAACCTATTCTAACCTAAAAAGGTGACAGGCACCATCGGTGGACAAAACGGTGGGAATGTCCGTGTGGGATGGACAATATTAAAGGCTTTCTCAAATTTCTTCGAGCGATGGGGGAACACCCGAATGGAAAGTCGTCGGTAATTTAGCGTAAAAATGAAGTGGATAAAGGAATTGTCGGATCAATCGGGGGAAAGGAAGGTGATATAGATAGAATAGGGATAGGGAAAAATAATAAAGAGCTTGGAAGTCTTTCCAAGCTCTATCTTCTGTCTATAAGATAGGAAATTTTAAATGTTAATTACTCTCATGATGGCGTTCATGTTCATGATCGTGTTCCAATTGTGCTTCCATTGGATTAAAGCCAAATGGCCCCCTTGGAATCATTTCCACTCGAAAAATGGCAACAATTGCCTCAATTCGAATGGCCAAATCCATCGGAACCCCTCTACCCCTGCTATGCAAAATCACTACATCAGAACCTACAGTTTTTAAGCGGCCATTAAAATTCCCTTGAAGAGTAACAACCTCAACCTCTTTCTTTAATAGTTCATGGGCAATTTGATGAAAATTTAAATCAGTCATATCATCAACCTCCTCCTTTCCCCTCTACAGTAAATGCAGATACACAAAAAATGTGTATGAGTAATAGTGGTTAATGGATTCTATTGAATTCGACAATATTCGGGCGGTGACAGGCACCGCCCGAATATTCTTGTTTCACAATCGAATGTTTCACGAAAAATAAAAGGTTGAAATGTGTATGGGGAATGATGTAAATATGAATTAATGGATTTTGGTTAATGGATAAAGATTTTGGGGGGAATTATGAGTTCAATTAGAAAAAATACGGTACGGTTATTGGTAGAGGTTTTTGCGGTTGCTTTGAAGCTAGGGTTGACTTCGTTTGGTGGTCCGATTGCTCATTTGGGTTATTTTCATGAGGAATATGTTCGAAAGAGAAAATGGCTGGATGAGCGAAGTTACGTTGATCTTGTGGCGCTTTGCCAATTCCTCCCCGGCCCTGCAAGCAGTCAGGTAGGGATAGGGATTGGGATGATGAGAGGGGGGATTTTAGGAGGATTTGCTGCTTTTCTCGGTTTTACCCTCCCATCAGTTATTGCGCTTATAATTTTTGCTTTCCTCCTAAATGGATTAAATGTTAATGAAGCTGGGTGGGTACATGGTTTGAAAATTGTTGCAGTTGTCGTGGTAGCTCAAGCAATCATCGGCATGGCGAGGACACTTACACCAGATCTTAAGCGAAAAGCACTAGCTTTAGGAGCTTTAATTGTTAGCTTGCTTATTCCGGCAACCTTTACACAGGTTGGAATTATTCTCATTTCCGCAATAATCGGGTTCCTATTTTTCAAGCATTCAGACATTCAAGTAGACATCGCCATTCCTGTGCCCGTTCCCCGAACGCTGGCCTTAGTATGCCTAACATTTTTTTTCGGATTATTACTCCTTTTACCCATACTTCGAGATGTTACGGCATCTCATACAATAGCTCTTTTTGATAGCTTCTATCGTTCAGGAGCGTTGGTATTTGGCGGGGGACATGTGGTCCTGCCGTTATTAGAAAAAGAATTTGTTCCACAGGGCTGGATATCAAAGGAAAGCTTTCTAGCCGGATATGGTGCAGCACAGGCAGTGCCTGGACCACTTTTCACGTTCGCCGCCTATTTAGGTGCAGTCATGAATGGCTGGAAGGGGGCACTTTTAGCGACAGGGGCCATCTTTTTACCAGCATTTTTATTAGTAATGGGGACGATGCCGTTTTGGGATATACTTCGCCGAAACCCGAAATTGAAAGGGGCCATGCTAGCTGTAAATGGGGCGGTAGTGGGAATTCTAATTGCTGCCTTTTATACCCCGATATGGACAAGTGCGATTCAATCGGCAAAAGACTTTGCACTCGGATCCATCTTATTCAGCCTCCTCGTCATTTTGAAATTGCCTCCGTGGGTGATTGTCCTTGCAGGTATGACGGGAGGAACGATTTTTTCACTGTTTTATTAGGGAGCTCAGTTGGGTGGTTTCTATCTTGAGTAGTCCATAACGATGTTATGTAAACTAAATTCAAATAAATCAGGGCGCATCGAAAGGTCGCCCTGTACTCTTTTTCAAGAATCAAAAATGGTTTCCCCAATTAATAAAACTCGTAACAGTTCCTGTGGTAGCTCTCTTTTTTCCCATTCCTTCAACAACCTCTCCAACGCTTCAGGGCCAGTGTCATCTGCTAAACGATACGCCCCGTAATGCATCGGAATGAATCTTTTCGCGTTTAACTCCATAAAAGCTTTAACACTATCCTCGGGTGAAATATGAGAAACAGCCATAAACCATTCTGGTTCGTAAGCGCCAATCGGCATCAGTACCGTATCAATTTCAAATTTTCCGCCTATTTCCTTAAATCCTCTAAAGTAACCAGAATCCCCGACAAAATAATGTGATTCTTGTTCCAGTTGAAATATCCAGCCGCCCCAATGGGATTTATTGATATCGGAAAGAGTCCTACGAGTCCAATGCTGGGCCGGAACAAAATGAAGTGTCAGTCCCAGGTACTCAGTACTTTCCCACCAACTCATTTCCTTCACACCTTGAAAGCCCTTTTTGAAAAAAATTTCTCCTAAACCAATGGGAACGAAATAGTGCGGATTTCCTTTTAATTTTTTTAAAGTAGGAAAATCCAAATGATCATAATGGCCATGGGAAATGACGACGATATCAATATTCGGCATGTCCTCTAAAGAGATACCAGGCTCCGTTAGCCGCTTTTGAAAACCCATCCGTTTCGCCCAAACTGGATCTGTTAGGATATTCACTCCATTCATTTGGATTAAAAACGTTGAATGGCCAATCCAAGTGAAGGACGTCTTGCTGTGATTTTCCTTGAGTTCGTTCATTTTCTTAGTAGGGGATTGCTGGATTTGAACGGTTAGATCCTTTACTTTGCTTCGCCTTTCCTTCATCCACTTTCTCATATCCTTAAAGGAATTTTTGTTTTGTACATCATCCAAATTGCTATATCTTTTTTTCATAAAATCCCCCGCATAAAAACGCTTTTTTCATTATTATAGCAAACTTATTTGAAAAATTAGAGTTTTTAAAGGCACGTTATCTACCGTAATAGTATTATGTAAATTAAACTTGTTTTTTAAAGGTGCCATAATCTTTATTGACACCAAATCTTACGATGTACGGGCCGTTTTTCGCATGCTCTTTTTAAAAAACAGGCGCAAAAGCGGTGGAACCGCAAAATAGATAAAAAACAACCGAAATAATTGGAATCCAGTAACCATTGATAAATCAGCATGAACCTCATGGGCAAGGATTCCCATTTGATCCATCCCGCCAGGAGCTACGCTTAAAAAGCTAGTCGATGCTGTGATATGTTCCTGAAAAACGAGCAGTAGGCTTAGGCCTAACGAACCTAAAATCATTACCATCCCGCTTATTAAGGCGAGCGTAATCACTCTGGCCTTATGCTGAAGTTTTTCCGGCTTTAACAATAAGCCAATGTAACCACCAATCATAAATTGAGATAGATCCAAAATCGATGCAGGCAGTGCAGGACCATGCAGGCCGGAAATATTGACAATTGCTGTTCCTAAAATTGGTCCCAGTAAAAAGGGAGTAGGGAACTTAAGTTTTTTGGCGAGAAATGCACAAATGATACAAAGGATTGCAAGCCAAACAATCGATGTATTGGCAGTTTGGACAGTATGAATCAATTCCCCAGTTGAGCTAGCAACTGTACTCCGAAAAAACGGTCCAAAAATTAGAAACGGCACAAAGAAGATAATCATCATGAGCCTTGCAACCTGCAGGAATGTCACCGTTGTAATGTCAATACCCTTTACTTCTTCGGCAAAGATAATCATTTGTGACAGTCCGCCGGGAATACTTCCTGTCAAAACCGTTGGATAGTCAACAGCAGTTAATTTTGAAACGACATAAGCAATACCGGCGCAAAATGCAACAAGTAAAACGGTCATTAGCAGCATGGTGGGCAATTGTTTCAAAATCTGAAGCAGCGTACTTTTTGTAAACGATAAACCGATGGAATAACCAACAATAATCAAACCAGCGTTGCGAACTCCACTAGGCCAATACAATTGAATTTTTCCAAAACGAGCACCAATAAAGATAGAAACCATCGCCCCGAGCAGCCAAGGAATTGGTGTGTGGATAATAGAGAATAAGATACCACCGATCATGGCTATTACTAGTGAAACGGGAAATCGAACCCTTTTGTCATTTTTATTCATATTCAAATAAAACCCTTCAATCAATTTTAAAATCAGACAAGATAGTACCATGATATCATAGGTGCTTCGTTTCATATTCAAATAAGCTCTAGCTTGGGAATATTCAAGAGAAAGGGCTAGGTCGGCTTAGAAGAAAAATAGAAGTTTTATAAATACTGGAATTTTGTTAAAATAATAACAGCTTTTGAAAATTTTTTACACTAAAAAAGGTGTGTATGCATGAAGCAGTTTTACAATGTAATTTCTCAAAAATTTTACAATCTATTTACCTCCATCATCATTTTCCTTATGATCATGGGATTATTCGTTGCGAACCCGCAGTACCATCACTTTGGGGCAGGGATGATCTTACATATAAGCCTTGTTGCATTATTATCCATATGTTTACTTTTATATCCAAGACACGAAACACATTTTTTTCGAATCGTCATTATTTTGATATGTGCTGCTTATTTTTACACGCTGTTCTTTTTATATAGTGAAACGTGGTCAACCTTTATCTTTTTATGTTTCATTCCGGCAATCTCCATATTGTTTTTTGATTCAAAGCTCTTTTATTTTTCGTTAGTTTTAAACAGCATACTTATTTTCCTGCTTTTTAGCTTTTTTTCATTAAATAAGCAAACATCATTTTATTCTTATATTAAAATGGATTTACCCGGAAATTTGATGAATTTTATTGCCAGTCAGGTAATGTTATTTTTTATTTTTTATTTAGCTTCTGCTCGGATTAAAAAACAGCAAATGTATTATGAACAAATCCAGCAGACAGAGCGCTTGAAGACAACGGGACAGTTAGCTGCTGCGGTTGCCCATGAAATAAGAAATCCACTAACGGTCGTGAAAGGGTTTTTGCAATTATTTGAAAAGGATGCATCTCTAAGTGAGGGTTTTAAAAAGAATTTTTCTCTTATGATTGATGAAATTAATACGGCAGAACACGTCATTTCTCAGTTTTTATCGATCGCTAAACCGGATAAGGATAAAAGGATGGAAACTGTGGATGTTGCCGTCGTTCTTCAAAGTGTCACGGATTTACTCAAATCATATGGTCTCCTGCACGATAATCATATTGAGTTAAAGGTGGAAGAAGATTGTTTGATTGCCGTAAATGTCATTGAGTTTAAACAACTGGTGATAAACCTTATAAAAAATGCAATTGAAGCTTCAAAAGTGGGAGATACAGTTCACGTAAAGACCGAAAGAGTAAAAAATGACGTCAAAATCCAAATCACCGATCAAGGAAGCGGAATGTCAGAAGAAGTAATCAAATCACTCGGCACCCCCTTTTATTCACTAAAAAGCAAAGGTACTGGACTAGGACTAATGATCTGTTACAACATCGTCGAAAAATACAACGGAATCATCCAGTTTAATTGCTCCATCGGCAAAGGAACAACCGTCGTCGTCCACTTTCCATATCATCATATTTAGCTTGCCTGTGGAACATTTTGTGGAACAAGAAAAATCGGGTGGTGCCTGTCACCGCCCGATTTTTGTCGAAACCAAAATTTCGGGTAGTGACAGCCAACGTAAAAAATAGTAATATAATTTGGTGGCTAATTATATATACAATTCCGCATATCGGCGGTAGAGGTTCTAGCACCCCTCTTTAAAAAAACTAAGGAAAACGGGTCTGCTTTCTTTAGTGGGTCTGTTTTTTTATTTAAAGGAGAGAGTTTAACGTGAAAAAAGATAAAGCAGTTGTTGTTTTTAGCGGCGGCCAGGATAGTACGACATGTTTATTCTGGGCATTAGAGCGTTTTGAAGAAGTAATTGCCGTAACGTTTAATTATAATCAACGGCACAAGTTGGAAATTGAATGTGCCCAAAATATTGCGAATGAACTTGGTGTGAAACATCATATTTTAGATATGTCATTATTAAACCAGCTGGCTCCCAACGCATTAACGAGGGATGATATTGAAGTGAAAGAGGGCGAAGATGGGGGAATGCCGAATACATTTGTTCCAGGTCGGAACCTTTTATTTATGTCCTTTGCCGGTGTGCTAGCGAGTCAAGTAGGAGCAAAACATATTGTAACCGGTGTATGTGAGACAGATTTCAGCGGTTACCCAGATTGCCGTGATGTGTTTATTAAATCATTAAATGTTACCTTAAACCTGTCTATGGATCAACAATTTGTGATTCATACTCCCTTAATGTGGATCGATAAAGCGGAAACATGGCAGTTGGCAGATGAACTTGGTGCTTTAGATTTTGTCAGAGAAAAAACATTAACTTGTTATAACGGTATTATCGCAGATGGCTGCGGTGAATGCCCGGCATGTAAGTTGCGAAAAAACGGACTAGATCAATATTTAAGCACACGAAAGGAGTTATAATCACATGTATGGTTTTCGAATCGTGGATAAACTCCAAAAAATCAACGAAGATATCCAGCCAAATCAATTAAGATATCATTCTAAAAGAGTCCTCGTCAGCAAGGAATTTACCTTTGATGCGGCGCATCATCTCCATAACTATGAAGGGAAATGCAAAAATCTTCATGGTCATACGTATAAGGTGATTTTTGGATTGAGCGGATTTGTCGATGAACGTGGACTCATGATTGATTTTGGTGATATTAAAGAGATTTGGAAAAATGAGATCGAAATTTTTCTAGACCACCGCTATTTAAATGAAACGCTACCACCGATGAATACTACCGCGGAAAACATGGTTGTCTGGATTTATGAAAAAATGGCTGAGGCACTTATAAAGGAAGAAAGACAGCAAAGGTATCAAGGTGCAAGAGTTGAGTTTGTGCGTCTTTTTGAAACGCCGACAAGCTATGCGGAAGCAAGACGGGAGTGGATGGAACTTGACTAAACTACCCGTATTGGAAATTTTCGGACCAACGATTCAAGGCGAGGGAGCCGTAATTGGCCAAAAAACGATGTTTGTCAGAACGGCCGGATGCGATTATTCCTGTAGCTGGTGTGACTCTGCCTTTACCTGGGACGGTTCTGGAAAAAATGATATTCGGATGATGGAAGCATGGGAAGTTTGGCAGGAGCTAAAGGAAATTGGCGGTGATCGTTTTTCGTTTGTGACGATCTCAGGGGGAAACCCGGCGCTACTTAAAAACTTGGATTCATTGATTAAGATTTTTAAAGAAAATGAGATTAAAATAGGCCTCGAAACCCAAGGCAGTAAGTGGCAGGATTGGTTCTTGGAGATTGATGAACTAACGATTTCTCCAAAACCGCCAAGTTCGAAGATGGTAACGGACTTTACAGTACTAGACCAGATCATTGAAAACTTGAAGGAATCCTCCCATAATGTAAGTCTCAAAGTTGTGATTTTCGACAATCGTGATTATGAATATGCCAAAAACGTTCACCAACGCTACCCTTATGTTCCATTCTTCTTGTCGGTAGGAAATGATGATATCAACACAACTGACAATCAAGCACTACTAATGCATCTACTAAAAAAATATGAGATCCTCGTTGATAAAGTCATGCAAGATTCAGACTGTAACAACGTAAAAGTTCTACCCCAATTGCACACCTTGCTGTGGGGGAATAAACGCGGAGTATAGCTTCGTATGGAACATTCTGTGAAACAAGAAAAATCGGGTGGTGCCTGGCACCACCCGATTTTTGTCGAATTTAAAACCCGTTTTGTAGGTCATTTACTGTTACAAATTTATATCCTTTTTCTGTCAACTCTTTTAGGATCCCCTCAATGGTTTTTTGTTCGTTTCCGGTCTTATCGTACATGGGGTGAAGGAGTATGATGGAACCTGGTTTGATATTCTGTTTTACATAGGTCACTTTATCCTTAATAGAGGTATAATAGGTGTCCGGTTCTAGGTTCCATGTGATGGTATCCCTATGATGCTTCTTCAAATAATAGGGGAGTCCGACAAGTTTTTTTCCATTTGGCGGACGAACATCGATTTCCCCCTTATATCCAGTCTTGCGAATCAACATATCTGTTTGTTCAATTTCTCTCTTAATATAATTAGTGCTTTTGAAAATCATCCTTTTATGTGAATAGGTGTGATTACCGATTTGATGTCCGGCTGCTGCAATTTTCTGCCCTAACTCTCGATGCTGCCGTAATTCATTGCCAATGAGGAAAAAGGTTGCTTTAGCATGATACCGATCGAGAAGGGGCAATATATTGTCCACGTTCTCTGTAGGACCATCATCAAAGGTAAGAGCTACCACCTTTTTATTGGTTTCAACATGGTCCGTAACACCACCAAATAACTGGTAAGTCCGTGAATTCATTAATTTGTATGCACCCAAGGAAGTTAGAAAAAGTACCAGCAAAATAATTCCCAAAATAAAGATCCTTTTCCTCATTGTATCCTCCTATAAATTGGCATGTTCTGTCTATAGTATAACAAACTGGATAAAAATACTTTCTACATAACACAATTACTTTCCAACACACCTTTAAAAATCACCCAAATTAAGTTTAAGTGAGCAGTAATGGGGAATATAGAATAGGGGACCGAGCTAAGATAAATCCTAATGTTACCGAAAATTTATTTTTCTTACTTATATTATAAGAATTTAACAATTTCGTTAAGTGTGTGTCCTTCTGGCAGATATCGACAATTCCCATTCCAATGAGCCCTTATAATGGCAAATGGGAAGGGAGTTGATTTTCTTTCATCAAATATTATTTCATTATGGTTTTTTCCTACAAACGCTTTTTGACAGGATTTTTTCTGCCTCTTTACTAATTCTGGTCCATTTACCAATAGTTACAGCTAAATCATTTCGAATTCTATAACGTAAACCCCGAAAAAACCAGTTAATAATTAGGAGGTTTAACAAATGAAAATATTACTTCGAAAAGCAGGACAGGAAAAACGGCAATTCCTGATTGACGAACTACTTAAGTTTGGAATTTACAAGAAAAATAATAAACATCTTTATGAATGGAATTTATGTGAACTTGAAAAAGAATACCACTATATAGTTAGGAATGGTTTGGCTGAACAGAGGAAGACCAATCTTGTAATGGGATAATACTTAAAAAAGCTCCAATCCTACCTAAAGCGGGTTTGGAGCTTTCCTATTTTATACAGAGGTTCCTTGGAGAATTACTCAAAAAAATATCCGACCACTCGGGCCGGATCCACAAAAAATATATTAAAAGGGAGAAAATGAATAAGAAGCTTGTTCATTTCATGTCATTTATTTTACTTGCAAAAAATGAACAAATTATGAAAAAAGCATGAAAGATATTTTAAAAGGTGCAGTATTTTGTTTAATTATTGATCTGAAAATTTTAAATATTTAACCAATTATCTCATCACCTGTCCTATGCAGACCGCATATTTTGGAGTAAAGGTGGTGATAAAACATGTCATTTGCACTTTCAGATTGGCTGCTTTATACAATGTGGGGCGTTTTTGGACTCATGATCATTGATTTTCTTATCGGATTTTTCCAATCCTTCTGGAAAGGTTCCTTCACTCCTTCCATTGTATTAAATTATTTAAAAGATATTATCTACCTCGTACTGCCATTAAATATCCTTATCTCATTGTTCCCGATTGACCCAAGCGGCTGGATCCTCGTGACCTTCTACTTCATTGGCGGACTCGGCGTAATCCTAAAATATTTAATGGATATCAAAGGAAAATTCAGTAAGTAGTCGTGAAACAATACTGTGAAACAAGAAAAATCGGGTGGTGCCTGGCACGACCCGATTTTTCTCGACTCTAGGCAACTTATAGGTAAATTCCTCATAGAATATTCTAAATCTTCTGTAAAGGATATGAGACCATGAGGAATTATCGGTGGATTAAGTGGCGTAAAATTATCCTCTGGGCCACAGCCCTCGTCCTGATCACGGTGTTGATTTGGAGTGGAGGGCCGACGCTCTGGAACATTGCAATTAGTATTCTTAGTTTATTGCTGCAGCTGCTATTTGCAATGCTATTTATGATCATCCAATTTGTAGCCCTCTTTTGGTTCCTGGCTCGGGGTCGGACGTATTGGATTCTGCCAGGAGAGACAGGTTCCACTTGGGACGATTATCGAGGAAACCCGGAAATCGTAGAAAATGCAAAGCGGATTGTAACCTTGCTTAAAGGCGTTAAAGAGTTCAAGGAAATGGGCGGTGAGGCAATCCGAGGGTTGCTGCTATGCGGACCACCCGGAACAGGCAAATCGTATTTGGCTCAAGTCATCGCGAACGAAGCTCAGGTCCCTTTCGCCTATGCCTCAGCGCCGAGCTTTCAAAACATGTTTTTTGGTGTTGGCAACCTTAAGGTGATGGGGCTGTATCGAAAAGCTCGAAAGCTGTCAAAGGTATATGGCGCTTGCATCATCTTTATTGACGAAATTGACGCAATCGGTATGAGCCGTCAGGCTGGTGGGGCCGGAGGCGGAATGATGGGAGGACTCATGGGTATGGGCGGCTCCGGTCTTCTCAATGAGCTGCTTTTGCAAATGGATCCACCAAATATTGATAACTCAAAAATAGCGAAACTCCTTCGTTCACTCGGTCTTCGCCGCAAGAAAGCAGATCGTCCCGCAGTATTAACCATTGGAGCCACCAATCTACCCGACGTACTTGATCAAGCGCTCCTTCGCCCCGGCCGTTTCGACCGCAAACTTTGGGTTGATTCCCCAGATTTTGATGGCCGTGTCGACGTCTTCGATTACTATCTTCAAAAAGTAAAAAAAGATCCAACCATTACTGCCGAAAAGGCAGCACTTGACACCATTGGTTACAGCCCCGCCCAAATAAAACATATCGTGAATGAGTCTGTTGTGATCGCACATCAGCGAGGTGCCCAGTTAGCAAGCTATGAGGATTTCCGGGCAGCGATGGAGACATATGAATGGGGACTAAAACAGCCGCTACGTTCCATGAGCGAGGACGAAAAACGAAATGTTGCATACCATGAGGCTGGTCATGCGGTTGCACAATATCTTTTGAAGGCACACGAACGTGTGTGGAAGGTGACAATCATCCGCCGAGGCGGGGCATTGGGCCTCGCTGCAACTAAACCAACACATGAACGATATAATCGAAGTGATGATGAAATCCTTGCAGAAATCCAAGTCTGTCTCGCGGCTAGGGCAGCTGAAGAAGAGTTCCTCGGAAAAAAATTAAACGGTGTTACCTCAGATTTGCAGCAGGCAACTTTGTTAGCCGGTGCGTACCTAGGTGCAGTGGGCATGGGTGACGAGTTGTTTAGCTGGCTCGCTTTAGGTTCTCAAGCTGAGGGACTAAAGGCGCTTCGGTCAAAGATTAATGAATTACTGAAATCGCAGATGCTTGAGGTGAAAAAGTTAGTTCGCGAACACGCTGACTTCGTCCATATGATTGCAGCGGAACTGTTGAAACAAGGCGATTTAACCGGTGAAGAAATTGAACAAATTTATATTAACTTATATGGGCATAGCCGTCCCCAGCCGGCATAATGTAAATGCTCTTATTTAAATTATAAAAAACACCTTCGCTAAAGAAATTGAATAAGCGAAGGTGTCTTTATTTTTACTACAAATTATTTGGTACAAGAAAAGTGTCTTCCAAAGGTCAATTTGAAGTGGAAATTGCTGGTAAACCACTAATATAAGGGAAAAACAACCGAGATTGGTTGTTTTTTCTTTTGCAGACATAAACAATCCCTTTACATTAGAAATGTTTCTCACTATGATTAACTTTGGAAATATAATAGAAAGATTTCATAGTTTTAGGGGGAATTTATTTTGAAAAAAGGGAAATTAATAGCTTCATTGTCTTTGACAGTTTCGCTTATATTCTCTGGTTTCGCCAGCGCTAATACAACCTTAGCAAAAACCACAAGCCCAAAACTTGTTCCTGCAACCGTTTCAAAGAATATTGACGGAGATACCATCCAAGTAAAATATAATGGGAAAAATGAAACAGTGCGGATGTTATTGATTGATACACCAGAAGATGTCGATCCTCGTAAACCGGTAGAACCATACGGCTATACAGCAGCCAAATACGCAAAAAGTAAGCTTCCGGTTGGAAAACACATCTATCTGCAGCTTGGTAAAAAGGGATATGAACGTGATAAATATCATCGCTTATTAGCCTATGTCTACATCACAAAAACAGATTTATACAACAAAGATATCGTGAAAAAAGGATATGCCAGAGTTGCCTATGTCTATAAACCAAATACCGACCATCTTTCTGAATTGCAAAGTGCCCAATCCTATGCAAAATCTAAAAAATTAGGGATTTGGAGCATTTCAGGATATGTAACGTCAAATGGATACAGTCTCAGCAAATCATGTTCTTATGCCAGAAGCAATGGATACTCAACAAACGGCTGTGGAATCACCGGTACCAAAACAACCAATACCAGTTCCAAAGGAACCACTTCCAGTTCAACAAAAGTTACAGGTACAACATTAACGGTTAAACATGGTCAACAGGCGTCCATAACAATCAAAACGAAGCCCGGAGTAAAAGGTACCATCCAAGTGATTTACAGCTCTGGTCCAAGTAAAGCATCAGGGTTAACAGCAAAAACAGCAAACAGCGGCGGCTACATCACCTGGTCATGGCGGGTAGGAACCAGCACAAAACCTGGCAGCTATCCTGTGATTATGAAAGCAAATGGCTCCACTATCAAAAAAACGTTAATCGTCCGATAAAGACAAGCCCGGCTTAGGGCTTTTTTTTTTGCAAAAAAATATCCGGCAATCGCCGGATCCATAAAAAATATATTAAAAGGGGGGTTTGGAAAGCTAGTTTCCGTTCCATAGATATATCTTACCCCCGAAAAATGAACAAACTATGAACAAACTTTTAAGGTTCGTGTAATTTAAAAGGCTATACTATTTCTGTAAGTTCGGATACATGGACAAGTAAAATATTGAACCTATAACTTTCATCTTGGATTTCGCAAAAGTCGGAGGAATATTGATGGTAAAGGATATAATTCTTTCCTTGATACATGACACGTTTATTTTTCAAAATGAACAACACCTTTCAAAAAAATTATTCGGTTAACATTACACAATATGTAGAAATTCCATCGATTATGACAAATTTCAACCAACTCTTTAACTGAACATCGTCATAATTTGTAATTAAGTAACCTTAAGGAAAAAAGGTGCAAACGGTCGTCATCATGACAATTTTAAAAAGCAAAACCATCATGATTACCCCTTCCAATAGAGAAGACTTTTATAAAAATAGAATAGAGTATTTTTGTTAAGGTGTTATTATTTTATTGTAAATTTATGATTAAAATAGTGCCTCCTTAGAACTTACCTTAATTTATTATAGTGTTCATAAAATATTTTGAAGAGCTGCTCATCGCCGCCACGATCGGGATGAAGGCATTTGAGTAATTTTTTAAATTCCTTTTTTAACAAGGATGGATCGGCGCCATCATCTAATCCAAATATGGTGTTAAATGTAAGTGGGGGAGCAGAAGTCAGAGCATACTCTGCTTGTAACATTTTTTTCAGAGAACGAACTTTAGCTTGTTCAATGCGAACAGAGGTTTTTAATTGCTCAATATCCTCTTTTAATTTTTGGTTTTCCTTAAACGTTTTTTCCCAATGTTGAAAATCGACTCCATACCTCTTCGTTTTCTCCTCGATTTTCTTTTCAATGATAAATGATGCTAAATCACTGGGATTGACCAAGTAATCGATCTTTAAATTTTTGGCCCTTCTTGCCGTTATTTTTCCCTCAAGAATCCACTGAATAACGGTTAATTCACTATCGGTAATACCTTCCTCTTTTAGGTGTATTGTCACTTCTTTTACATTTAACATAAGATCACTCATCAATCGTTTTCAGATTTTACATGCTAATTTTAATGTATCATACTGAAAACATTACATGTTTACTAAATTATTTAATTTTTATTAAAATAATTTATCAAAAGTCTTATCGTAATAGAGACATTTAGACAAAGGAAGTCCACGTTCCTGCATAGAATAAAAAATATATAATATATTGGTAACTCCCAAATTTAAGGAGGAATAGGAATTAGTTATGATCCCTACAATCTTAATCCCGGGTATACAAGGTACAAAACTCGTCAATACCAATACCCTAAATTTCGATACCATCTGGTCAGCTGTTCAAAGTAAATATGAAACCATCTATGACCTTGCATTAAAGCGGGATAGCCGTTTTGAAGTGAATCCAAAATCAATAATTGAGCGGAGTGATGTGGAAGATTTGGCTTACCGCCAGGCTGTTTACATTATTGAAAAGAAGACTCAAAGTCCAATTTATATTTTTGGGTATGACTGGAGGAAATCCTCAGAGGAAAATAGCCAGCACTTGGAAAACTATGTTGAGTACCTTAAGGAAAAACTTTCTGTGAAAAAGTTTAACTATATTGCTCACAGTCTTGGCGGAATGGTGTTTAGCTGTTATTTGAAAAATTTAAAAGGAAATTATGAGTCTATTGAGCATGCCGTTTTGGCAGTATGTCCGTTTATGGGTTCGGTTAGGGCACTAATTTCCCTCACTGCCGGTGAAGGCGGCTTTGAGTTTCCACTATTTAACGCAAATGATGAATTTCGAAAAATTGCCCGGACGTTTCCATCGGTATATGAATTATGCCCAACCTATAAAGATGCCATTGTATTTGAAGACGGCTCGGCATTTGATTTAGGTAATCCAGATAATTGGCAATCCAATATCGGAAATAACGATAGAGCAATGTTTCTGGACCGGATTAGTCAGTTGAGAAAATTTCGGGATATTAATCATCCAGCGATGCTTGATTTAACGAAGCTCCCAGATGAAGTGCAGAAAAGATTACTCATTCTTGCAGGAGTGGGCGAAGAAACAAAAACCAAAGTCGTTGTAGAGCCTTATAGTCCTGATGGTGGGGTGAAAAATTTCTTTAATTTTGATACACCAAATTCCAATGGAGATGGGGATGGAGCCGTTCCGATTGAGAGTGCTGAAATTTACAAGCAGTCCGTTTTAACGCTCATCGTGCGGAAAAAGTGGAATCAAGTTGCCATGCATCCACTTTTCTTGAACGATGGCAGAGTCCAAACGCTCATTACTCGCTTTTTTTTAAATAATACTTCTGTATATGCCAATGGTAATCCTTGGTGGTCCGTGATAGACGGGTCAGTTAATAGGTTATAAATAGATGGAACAGCAAAACTAGGAGTCCTTTCTGTTTTTTAGTTGATAATATTCTATATAAGCATTTAAGTTTTTTTTCCTGATTCGGCTTGTTACTATAGTAATATCATCTTCACCATGAAAGGACAAATGATTATGGCAAACATTCATATCCCTTTATCCGTATTAAATCTAGCACCAATTCGCGCAGGACAAACCTCGAAACAGGCAATTGATTCAATGGTCGATCTCGCACAAGCGGTTGAAAAAATGGGTTATCAAAGATACTGGATTGCTGAGCATCATAATTCACCTACACTGGTCAGTTCAGCAACTTCTCTATTAATCAAACATACATTAGAACATACCAGTACCATTCGTGTCGGGTCTGGTGGGATTATGCTTCCGAATCACTCTCCATTAGTTGTAGCCGAGCAATTCGGGACAATGGCAACGATTTATCCAAATCGTGTCGAACTAGGACTTGGCCGTGCACCAGGTACAGACATGATGACGGCAAATGCCCTCAGACGCTCAAAAAATGATTCGGTCTATACCTTTCCTGATGATGTTCAGGCATTACTTACTTATTTTGGACCTGAAGAACAGCAAAGTTATGTGAGAGCATATCCTGGCATCGGCACAAATATTCCGATTTATATTCTTGGTTCTTCTACAGACTCAGCCTATTTGGCCGCAAGTCTTGGACTGCCATATGTGTTTGCGTCACACTTTGCACCAACTTATATGGAAGAAGCCATTTCGATTTATCGTGCACGCTTCCAGCCCTCAGAATATTTAGATAAGCCATATATGATGGTATGTTTAAATGTAATTGCTGCAGAAACGGATGAAGAGGCTCACTTCCTGTCAACAACCATGCACCAATTTTTCTTGAATATTGTCCGCAACACACGAAATCCATTACAGCCGCCAGTTGAGAACATGGAAGAGCTGTGGACACCGATGGAAAAAGAAATGGCAAACCAACGAACCGATGTGGCGTTATTAGGCAGCAAAGAGACAATTCGTCAACAATTAACAAGCTTCCAGGAAAAATATGATGTCCAAGAAATTATGGCGGTATCTTATATTTTTGATTTTGAAAAACAAAAGAGAGCCTATGAAATTTTAAAAGAAGTGGTAGAGGGGAAATAAAATATCTCAGAATGGCAAGATAGCTCGAGTGATCTTGCCATTTTTTATTTGGCTTTGCGAAGCAAAGTTTTCGGATTCGCATTTAGAACTAGCAAAGCCCCAACGAGCACGATAGAAGCAATCCAAATGGCTTTAGTGCCATAGTGAACAGTGGACAAAGCACCTGTGAAAGCCCCAACTAAAAAGGAAAGAATAATAACCGTGAAATCGAAAAATTGAATGATTCCTTGGCGGTCATGGAGAACTAGAGCTGTATAGGCTGCTTGTGCAGCTGTTCGCAAATTTCCCGTAACCATTGCCGAATTAAAGGGCCATTTTACGAGTGTTCGGAAAGATGAAATTTGTACAGAAGCAACGAATGCAATCGTTACGGTAACAACAATATTTGGTACTTCAACAGGCCATGTTCCTACAAAGACTAACACAGTGCTCTCCAATAAAAGAACCGTACGGGCCGGAAAGGGAAAGGTTCTTGTAATCTTTGGATGCTTCAACCCCTCGGCGACCGCCACTCCCAGAACAAACGCCAAAATAGGAGGAATATGTTTAAATCCTTTGTCCCATTGTCCTTGTGCTGTCTCTACGCCTAATAAAACAAGGTTTCCTGTCTGGGACGTCGCAAATACACCATCCCTGCTAACATAGGTGTAAGCATCTAAAAATCCTCCGACAAAGGCCAGGAAAATGCCTAAAGCAACGGATTCAGCTGTTATTCGCGGTAGCTTCGCAAAACTACTATTAATATACTTGGTTAATGAGGCAAACTTTATTTTTTGAATCTTTTCCATCAAGGGTCTCCTATCCATTTTTTATGCGCTAAATTTTATCATCCCCCTTTGTACTAGAATTTTTGCGTCTCGAAACATAAAAACTTATAATGATAACACTTGCTTGAAAGGAAGAGAGATAAATGGAAAAAACACTTGAAACATTACGAGAACTGCATCGTTCAGTTCAAAAATTGGAAACCGTCCTGCAAGAAGTATGGACTTATGTAGATGAGCTTGGTGAAGACGATAGCTTCAAGGAATTGAAGAAAAACGCAAAACAATCTAAAAACGGTCTTTTAGAAAGGATGAATGAATTTAATCAGTTTCTTGGGGAAATTCCCGAAGACGGTACGTCCGCAGTGGATTTGGAGGATGCCATTTCAGAGCTGATTGATTGGGTAAAAACAAATACATAATAATGATCCTATTTTTATATGGAATAATCCAGTCGGAAAGGTACACCCTAAGAGTAAGAAAATTTGTTTGAAGGAGAATACCTCGTGAATTCATATGAAATTAACGATATGATCATCGATGATGATTTTGCTAGTGAGGAATATGTAACCGTAGAATTTTCTTCCAATCAAAAAGAGTATAGGATCACATTTAAAAAAGCAGATCTTGAAATTATAAATAGCTGGGTGTTCGAGAATGGCACATCCCTACCGGCAAATATATCGGAAGAGATGGTTGAATCGATTAGAGACGATGTGAAAAAGAGGATTTAGCCGTATTAATGAAAAGGGGGAGCATTTTTAATGCTCCCCGTAATCCTACTAGATTTGTAATCATGAATGAACCGCAGTTAAATTTAAAATTTCATACAACTCATCAAGCTTCTGTATTTGATAGCTTGGAATAATCTCAGAGTGATTAGGCTTTAACTTTGGATTGAACCAGCATGTGGTAATGCCGGCGAGCTGTCCGCCTTTCATATCAGAACTTAACGAATCGCCAATAATTAGGCAATCTTCTAATGCGAAATCTGGGATTCTTGCAAAAACATAATCAAAAAATCCCTGCATTGGTTTTTGGAAGCCTGTTTCCTCCGAAACAAAGATATCCTTGAAAAATGGTGATAATCCTGAATCATGTAGGCGTTTATATTGCGTCTCCGAAACACCATTTGTGACAATATATAAATCAAAATGATTTTGTAGGTTGGAAATTAATTCTAGAGCCCCCGGAATAAGTTGATGACTTTCTGCAAGTAATCTCCGATATTGTTTTTCTAATAATGAACCATCTACCTCAAGGCCATATTCCTTAAAAAGAATCGAAAAACGAGAATTCAATACCCCATCTAGATTAAGTTTTCCTTCTTCAAAAGCGGTCCACAGTCCTTGATTGATATTTTTATAACGACTGACTACTTCATTTGTAAGGGGAAAATTCTGTTCCTCAAGAAGTAAGCGTAATGCTTCTTTTTCTGCCGCACCAAAATCCAATAATGTGTCATCAACATCAAATAACAAGGTTTTGTATTTTTTCAAAATAATCTCACCATCTTTTTTCCATTCTTTTATACTTCTAATCATTTTACATTAATTTTTATAAAATTGTATAGAGAAAAATTGAAGCAAAAGATAAGCATTTTTATATGAATTTTTACGGAAACCAACCGATAATTTGTAAAATGGTCAGAGCAATTTCAATCACAATAAGGATCACGATGATCCATTCGACAAATAGGCCTCTAATTGAGTGGCTGATGGTAGAGAAGCCGTCCATTATATTATATAAAATGTCTGTTTTGCTTTTTAGAATTTTATAACGATCGTTTAACTCGAAGAACTCGATCATTTTATCATAAAATTCATTCGCTGTGCTGCTGGTCCAGGTAATATCGGGCTTATCCAAAATCATGATATATGCAAGGGTATTATACTCATGGCGGACAATTTTCGCTGTTGTTCTAGCAAGCTCTTTATTGCCAATCCTCAGCTTTCCTTTTTCGAGCCGATCAATCATCGTTTCAAGTTTATCGTGGATTTTTCCAAGCTGTTCCTCTGTTTTCTCAAGGGCAACTGATTTGGCTAGCACAGTAGAAATTAACTCAGGGTAAAAGCTTTCATATCCCGGTACCACTACATATTCGTCTGTTAATTCAAGGGTTTCGGTGCCACGAACATGAAGGCTGTAATCATCCGTATATTTGTAAGTTTGATTAAGATCAATGTCCGGTTCAAACGAATGGAAAAACTGGAAAAAAACCATCATATCATTGTTGTCGATTAGATTGATGAAAACAACGCTGCCAAACGAAAAAACCAGAACCATTTGTGATTCCTCGACTTCTTGTCCAAGGATGGTTTTTAAAATATTTCCCCTCAAGATTAAAGGCTCTTCCCAAGTGAATTTTTTCGGAATACCGCAATGAATGGCAATTTTGTTTAGATCAATTTCATGCGTGATGGCAAATGCTTTAAAGGTAATGGCCCTCATTAAGATCACTCTTTTCAACGAATTGGTCATGCTTTCTATAAGTCTATTCATTGGTAAATTAATTTTGACCATTTCTTTGGAACGCAAAGAATTTACTAACCTTAAGCAAGTACTCATAATTTTTCAAAGGGAACTACAGCATAAAATAAATAATGTTACAATAGGAATAAAATGAAATGGTGGGGTAACATATGTACAGCTTTAAAAATGATTACAGTGAAGGTGCACATCCAAGAATTTTGAATGCTTTAATAGAATCTAACTTCGAACAGGAAGATGGGTATGGGGAGGATCGTTATACCCGGAAAGCAATTGAATCGATCAAGAATAGAATCGGCCGGTCGGACATCGATGTTCACTTATTATCGGGTGGAACGCAGACCAATATGATCGCCATTTCAGCATTCCTGCGACCGCATGAAGCTGCAATTGCGGTTAGTACCGGTCATATATTAGGGCACGAGACGGGTGCAATTGAGGCGACCGGACACAAAATTCTATCTGTAGAATCGAGTGACGGAAAAATAACCCCATTCCACTTGCAAGCCGTATTGGACTCCCATCCGGATGAACATATGGTGAAACCAAAGCTCGTGTATCTATCTAATTCGACTGAAATAGGGACCATTTATAAGAAAAGCGACTTGGTGCAATTGCGGGAATTCTGCGATCGCCACCATCTAATCTTATTTATGGATGGTGCAAGGCTGGGGTCCGCACTTTGTTCAACGGAAAATGACCTTGAGTTAAGTGATTTACCTGCACTGGTAGATGCATTTTATATTGGCGGAACGAAAAATGGAGCGCTTTTAGGTGAAGCATTAGTGATTTGCCGTGATTCCCTTAAGGAAGATTTCAGATATCATATGAAGCAAAAAGGGGCGCTCCTAGCAAAAGGACGACTTTTGGGCCTACAGTTTTTTGAACTATTTCAGGATAATTTGTTTTTTGAATTGGCAACACATGCGAATAGGATGGCAGAAATGCTAAAGGTTGAAATTCACGGAGCAAATATTTCATTTTTGACCGATTCTCCCACCAACCAAATCTTTCCGATTTTGCCCAATTCCGTGATCGCTGAACTTGAAAAGAAGTATGGCTTTCATATTTGGGAAAAAGTCGATCAAGATTATTCAGCGATTCGCCTCGTAACCTCTTGGGCAACAAAGGAGGAGCAGGTAGCAGCATTTATTGAGGATTTTAAAAAGATAGTAGATAAAAGAATATAAAAATAGATGACTTTGTTTCATTTGAGACAAAGTCATTTTTTTATTGACTGGGTAAAAATAAAATATATAATATAAAATATACAAAAGACTGAAAATTTGGAAAGCCTTTTGTAATGAATAGGTAAGTGAAAGGAGATGGAAGGTATTGAAACTAGAATTGAATAAAGGGGAGGGGCTTACAAGTATGGAAAATAAAAGCCATGAATTAAAGCGTGGGCTTACCTCCCGACATATTACCATGATTTCCATAGGTGGAACCATCGGTACAGGTCTTTTTCTAGCATCTGGGAATGTTGTTTCAAAAGCGGGTGCGCTTGGCGGTCCTATTGCGTATTTAGTTATTGGAATTTTAGTTTATGTTTTAATGAAAGGACTTGGCGAAATGTCCACCTTCATGCCGATTCCTGGTGCGTACACGACTTATTCCGGTCTGTTTGTTCATCCGGTATTAGGCTTCATGGTTGGCTGGAATTTATGCATCAACGGCTTTCTCGGTCTCGGAGCTGAAATTGTTGGAGGGGGGATGATTTTAAACCAATTTTTCCCGAGTATTCCTCCCGTTGCTTTCTGTATCATGCTTTCCTTATTAATTCTGGGATTAAACTTGATCGATGTAAAAACATACGGTGAAGCTGAATACTGGTTTGCCGGCATCAAAGTAATTGCTATTATCATTTTCCTCATTGTTGGTGTTTTAATGATTTTTGGTGTGATTGGAAAACAAGGCTTTATTGGATTATCTAATTTGAACAGCCATTCTATGTTCCCAAATGGATTTTCTGCGGTTATCTTGATGATGACTGGGGTCATATGGTCTTATCTGGGTGTTGAAACGGTTGTAACAGCAGCAGGAGAAACCAAAAATCCTCAGAAAAATGTGCCGAAAGCAATAAACACCATTTTCTTTAGGATTTTAATTTTCTACGTTGGTTCGGTTACGGTTATAGGATTAGTTGTTCCTTTTGAAAATGTAAGCGTTTTAAGTAATGGCTATGCGGGACTGTTTGGTTTGGCTGGTATACCAGGTGCGGCCACGATCATGAATATCGTGATTCTGACATCTTTGGCTTCCGCGGCAAACTCTATCGTGTATGCACTTAGCAGAACATTAGTTGCATTATCAAAGGAAGGAAAAGCTCCAAAAGCATTGGCAAGAGTAAATAAACGTGGAATCCCAATGAACGCGGTTCTTCTCACTTTGTTCCTTGGACAGGTTTCGCTAATTACCAACTTCGTATCACCTGATAAAGTGTTCATTTGGCTCATTTCCATCGCCGGATTTAATACACTTCTTGGCTGGTTCGGTAGTTTCCTTTCTCACTATCGATTTAGAAAATGGCTTATTGCACAAGGCGGATCTGTGGACAAGCTTAAGTTCAAAATGGGTACGTATCCGATTCCAACGATCATCTGCCTATTCGTTTTAGTGGCTATTGCCATTTATACAGCTTATAGCTCGGATACAAGATTCTCATTCTATATCGGTGCACCCATGCTCGTTTTATACTTCATTATCGGAACGATCTTAAATAAAAAAGGAAAACTGCAAGAACCAAACTACAAACCTTTCTTAGACGCTCACATCAATGATAAAGAAATCAATTAAAATTACTTGCTTAGCTGAAAAAAGGTTGATGGTATAAGGACAAAACTCATTAACCAAACTAAAAAATTACCCTTCTTAAGTCAAATGCTTTAAGCAGACAGACAAATGCCCTTCATATCAATCTATGAAGGGCATTGCTTTCTATATTAACCCAAGGCGCTCTAACCCAAACCGAACTCCGTCTTCTTCTGCAGATAATGTGACCATATTGGCAGCCTGTTTTACATCATTGCGGGCTGACCCCATCGCTACTCCCATTCCAACTAGAGATAGCATTTCGATATCATTTAATCCATCCCCAAACGCAATTGCTTCATCAGGAGCTATTCCCAGCTTTTCTAATAATTTCGTTACCCCAACCGCTTTGTTGGACTTTGTCAAATTCACATCACAGGTTCTTGCGCCAGAGGTCCACCTTCTGAAATCCAATTCCGGAATCTTCGTTTGATAGGATACCTCATCCTCTAGATCACAATGAAGGAATAATTGATAAATATCTTGCTCTTTCCAAAATTGAGGAGGTGTCTGTTCAAGTTTCCACGAATCGTTCATGTATGCCTCCACAACAAATGGATGACTTAGGTCTGTAACAGTAAAATGGGTGCCCGCTAAAAAAGTAAGAGGGTGCTGATAATCATGTGACATTAAAAGAACCCTCTCTAAAACCTCTTTCTCAATGGCATTCCTGTAGATTTCTTTTCCTTCATGGTAGGCATAGGCCCCGTTAAAAAAGACCATGGAGTCCACACCAGTATCTTGAATGATGGAATTAGAAAAATAGGGCGCTCTGCCTGTGGCAATCACAACGTTTATATTACTATCTCGCAACCTTTGGATCGCATCCAATGTAGCAGAGCTAATCGTTTTTCCATGCGGAAGAATCGTTCCATCGATATCTAAGATGACAACTTTGTATTTCATCTAATACTCTCCTAACAGCACTTTATCATTAAATCTATAGAATAGTATAACATGTTTTGTTAAAAGTAAAATTTACGGGACCTGATCTGTTTTGCTTTGCCAATCCTTCTTTTCGTTACTACAATGATAAAGAAAAAATTAATTCCTTCAAGGGAGAGGTAACAAGAATTACGTGTCGATGTTTGAACGATAAAGGGAGTTTTTAGATTGGGAGTGGGCAAAGTACCTAAAGATAAGATGAATATTTCTGTAAAAATTTTTCGAAAACCGAAGAAATTAAATGGAAATTAAGGGGAAAATCGGTTAATCTGTATAAGTATTTTTTTTAGCAATTTCTAAATATAAAATATGGGGGATGGTTGAATGGGGAAATCAAATAATAAACACTCTACGATCGTGGTACTTCTACTCGCAGGAACGTTTATTGCGATTTTAAATCAAACGTTGATGATTACAGCAATTCCTCCGGTAATGGATGAAATGAATGTAACCGCCAATAGTGCACAATGGCTGACAACTGTTTTTATGCTGGTGAACGGAATTATGATTCCCGTCAGCGCATTTTTATTGGAGCGGTTTACAACAAGACAGCTGTTTATATCAGCCATGAGTATTTTTGCTGTCGGTACCTTGGCAGGGGGGATTGCACCCAACTTTGAGATGCTTTTGCTCGGGCGCGTTATCCAATCCATTGGAGCAGGAGTTATGCTGCCCCTGATGCAAACGGTATTTTTAATGATATTTCCTGTCAATCGCCGAGGCTCTGCAATGGGCTTAGTCGGGCTTGTGATTTCCTTTGCACCGGCCATTGGTCCAGCCCTGTCTGGATGGGTAACATCCCATTTTTCCTGGAGAGTTCTGTTTTTTATCATTTTACCAATCGCACTGATTGATATTCTCATTGCCTTTATTGCCTTAAAAAATGTAACCGAAATCTCCAAACCAAAGGTCGACGTGATCTCCATTATCTTTTCTTCGTTTGGTTTTGGGGGACTGCTTTACGGATTTACTGCTGCCGGAAATTACGGATGGACTAACTCGACTACAATCCTGTCTCTAGGAATTGGTGTAATTTCATTAGTATTATTTATTTACAGACAGTTACGGTTAAAGCATCCGATGCTTGAATTTGGGGTGTTTAAGTATTCCATTTTTCCGTTCGCCATCATTATTGGGATGATCGGCTTTATGGGTTTAATTGGTGCTGAAACGATTATCCCGCTGTTTATGCAGAACATGCGCGGATTTTCCGCATTCGAGGCCGGCCTAGCCCTTTTACCAGGTGCACTGGTCAGTGGATTAATGGCACCAATCGTGGGGAGAATCTTTGATAAAGTTGGAGCAAGATGGTTGGTGATGATTGGACTAACAATTATGACAGCGGCTTCCTTTGCCTTTACACGATTAGGGCCTTCGACGACAATGACCTATATTACTATCTTATACGGAATTAGGATGTTCGGTCTTTCGATGGTGATGATGCCGGTCGCCACGTCTGCGTTAAACCAGTTACCAAAACGATTAATTCCTCATGGTGCTGCCATGGATAATACAATGAAAATGATTGCTGCCTCAGTAGGGACTGCGATTCTTGTTACAGTTATGACCACAACAGCAGAAACAGCAAAACAGCGCCCGGAGATTTCTCATCCAGATATGTACGGTGCTAACGTGGCCTTTATGGTGGTTTCCATACTTACACTGCTAGGACTCATCCTTTCCTTTTTTATAAAAAAAGACCAACAGTCAGAAGGGGAATTGAAAGGAAAAAGCAAGGTAAGCGTTAAAATGCAGGAATGAAATTAAAATAAGAGAAGACATATGCTCGCTGCACATGTCTTCTTTTATTTTTAAGATCTAAATTTTAACGGAAGCTTCTTTCGATACCAGCGCTTTTCGCCATGAGACTTGGACAATTGCTAGCACCAACAATGCTGCAAAGCAAACTGCCGCATAAACCAAAAAACCAGCTCCATACGATCCTGTAAATTGTTTAAGTGTTCCCAAAATATTCGGAACAAAAAATCCGCCAACCCCACCTGCAGCTCCAACAATGCCGGTGATCATCCCAATTTCTTTTTGGAATCGCTGCGGAACCAATTGAAAAACCGCCCCATTTCCCATCCCAAGACAAAGCATGCCAATCAATAACAAAATGGTCACTAGGGTTAATCCGGGAAGCAGGCTTACACCAAACATCATGAGCGTCACCCCAATGAACAAAAAGATTAGAAGGCGGACCCCGCCAATTTTATCAGAAATCCATCCCCCAACAGGGCGGAAGAAGCTCCCTGCAGCTACACAAAGGGTAACAAAATCCCCGGCTTTTACTTTTGATAAATCATATTGGTCCACAAAAAAGATGCTCAAAAAACTGGATAGGCCGACAAATCCGCCGAATGTGACGCTATAAAGCATGCAAAAAAACCAAGTATCTTTCTTTTTTAAAACATTGAAGTATTGGGCGATAGGTTTTGCCTGTGGCTGCGATGGAGCATCCTTGGCTACCAAGCTATAAATAATAAAAACCAATAAAAGTGGAATAATAGCCAACCCTATAACATTATGCCAGCCAATTTGGTCTGCAATCCGCGGTCCAAATAAAGTGGCGAATAGAGTTCCGCTGTTTCCTGCACCGGCAATCCCCATTGCCAGACCTTGTAAGTGCGGTGGATACCAGCGACTTGCCATTGGAATGGCTGCTGCAAAACTTGCACCTGCTACACCGAGCAGAATTCCGATAAAATATAGCTCGATTAAGGATTTCCCAAACAACCAGGCCCATAAAAGTGGAACCATTGTAATAAGCATCCCGCTGATTGCGGTTTTACGAGGACCGATGCGATCGGTTAAGATTCCAAGTACAATCCGGAAAAACGAACCGCTTAGAATCGGAACAGCGACAATCAACCCTTTTTGAGATAGGGAAAGGCCAAAATCCCTTGTAATATAAACTCCAAGTGCCCCGAGCATCACCCAAATCATGAAACTTACATCAAAATATAAAAATGAAGCAACTAATGACGGCGCATGACCGCTTTTTCTTAAATCTGATAATTTCATCCACATACGCTCCCCTCAATAAATATCCTTACCAACCGATGCCTGGATTCTTTGAAAACCATACTTTCCCAAGTAAAAACAAAAATGAAATCAGTCCAATCTCATTTTTCATTATCATAACCTCCGTTTTTTGAAATTTTTGTCTGCTTAAGCGTAATAGATCGGTTCTTAAGTTGTCAGTTTCTGTGTTAAGAATTCTTACATAGTTTTTAAAAATGGATTTTCTATGTTAGGAAATGTAACACAGTTGGCTTTTTTAAAACGGACCTATGGAATAATGGATGTGTTATGAACCAATAAATACAACCATCTTTAAAAAGAGCTGGAGGGTTATGAATGGAGAAACAAAAACTAGTGCTGGTGGGGAATGGTATGGCAGGTGTCCACTGCATAGAGGAAATCATCAAACTGGCCCCTGATCAGTTTGAGATTACGATTTTTGGCAGTGAGCCACATGTGAACTATAATCGGATTCTTTTGTCATCTGTACTGCAGGGGAGGGAATCGATTCATGAGATTATCTTAAATGAACGCGAGTGGTATGCCGAGCATCAAATTCAACTTTTTACAGGGGAAACGGTAAAAAAAATAGATAAAGAGAAACATGTGGTTAAAACCGATCAAAATCGTGAAATTTCCTACGATCATATAATTTTAGCCACTGGTTCCGTCCCATTACTCCTTCCTATATCAGGTGCAGATAAGAAGGGCGTGTTTACATTTCGGACCATTGAAGATTGCAAGAGAATTATGGAAGCATCGAAGCGCTGTAACAAAGCCATCGTGATTGGCGGCGGGGTATTGGGTTTGGAAGCTGCGAGAGGGCTGCTCAATCTTGGGATGGATGTACATGTAGTGCATAATGGGAGCTTCCTGATGGAAAGGCAACTTGATCAAACGGCATCTAAAATGTTGCAAAAAGTATTGGAAGAACAAGGTATGAAATTTCTTTTTGAAAAAGAAACAAATGAAATTGTCGGTAAAAGCGGGGTAGAAGGGGTCCGTTTCAAAGATGGTACCGAAATAGAGTCTGAATTAGTAGTAATGGCAGTAGGGGTTAGACCCAATGTTCAGTTAGCCAGAGAAAGTGGAATTGCAACGAACCGGGGCATTCTCGTGAACAACTTTTTGGAGACAAGCGAACTAAAAATATATTCCTTAGGTGAATGTGCGGAACATTGCGGTATCGTTTATGGATTAGTGAAGCCATTGTTTGAACAAGGGAAAGTATTGGCGAAACGGATTTGTGGCCAGCCCACAAATGGATACGTTGGGTCTATCCTGTCCACCCAATTAAAAATATCAGATGTGAAGGTATTTTCTGTAGGCAATTTTTCTGAAACAGAGTCATCAAAGTCTATTAATCTCTATGTTGGACCGGGAGGCGATTATAAAAGACTGGTTTTTCAAGACGAAAAACTGATTGGTGCTGTGTTATATGGGGATATAAAAGACCAGGAGAGATTGCTGGAAATGGTGGTGAACCAGGAGCTCGTACCCGAAGGCGACGAATGGACTCTGTTCCAATCTCGAAAGGAAAAGGAAAATCCAATCGTTTCAATGCCATGTAATCAAATTATTTGCAACTGTAACGGGGTCACAAAAAGGGAAATCATAAATACAGTTCAAAAAAACGGATTAACGGACGTAAACCAAATAAAAAAATACACCAAGGCCTCTGGCTCCTGTGGCGGCTGTAAACCACTAGTGGCCGATCTCCTTTCCTATATTCAAAGTGATGCATTTGATGAACCGGAGGAAAGAGAGAGCTCAATGTGTGACTGTACTTTGTTGGCTGAAGAGGAGGTTGTTCGTGAAATGCAAGTTCAAGATCTTTCCTCCTTACAAGGCGTGATGGATGAACTGAAATGGAAGAACAAGCAAGGCTGCACAACCTGCCGACCTGCCATTCATTATTATTTAACCATGATAAATCCTGAATATGTGTACAAACATAAAGATCTGTTTGATCCCCTAGGAATGCATATGATTCTTCAAGTGAATAACTTCACATGCAACTGTGAAAAACAATCATCACTTGATTTGGCAGGTGATTTGGAAAAGAGATTTGAATTCCTCCTGACACCTTCTAAGGTGAAAATCACTATTTCCGCCTGCATTCATAACGGACCCGATACAATCAAAAATGATCTAGTTGTAATCCAGATGGAAAGAGGCTGGGAAATCTATGTCAGTGACTTGTATGAACAAAGTTCCGGCGGGCTGCTCTGTATTGCCGAAACAAATCAAATAGCAATCGAAATGATATCCGTGTTTATCCAGTACTATCGGGAAAGCGCAAATTTCATGGAGCAGATTGGGAAATGGTTGGAACAGGTTGGTCTTATCCATGTAAGAGAAGTTATCTATGATGACGAACTTCGCCAGCAGTTATTAGAGCGTTTGGACGAAGAAGTTTTAATCAGGAAGAAGCTTTTAGAAAAAAGTTATTAAAAAAAGAGAAGAGGTGAAAATTCTTGACGGAACTTTTATTAAAATATTTTCGAACGAAGCAGCAAAAAGTTGAATCGGAAAAATTATTTGATACCCAATGTCCCTTCTGTAGTATGCAATGCAAGATGACATTTATAGAACAATCGATTGTTTCGAGGAAAAAATATCTGACCCTTGGAAAAGAAAATCCAACTTCCGAAGGACGTTTATGCATAAAAGGCATGAATGCCCACCAACATACCGTTAACAAGGAGCGGTTAAAGTATCCGATGTTAAAGGTGAATGGAGAATTTGTCCGAATCTCCTGGGAGGAAGCGTTACAACAATTTAAAGAAAACTTTACACGAGTTCAAGAAGAAGACGGACAGAATGCATTAGCAGTTTATGGAAGTGCGTCGATTACGAATGAAGAGGCGTATTTACTAGGGAAATTTGCGCGGGTTGCCTTAAAAACGAAATACATTGATTATAATGGCAGGCTATGTATGTCGGCATCTGCTACCGCGGCAAATCAAACATTTGGGATGGACAGAGGGTTTACCAACAGCTTGTCGGAAATTCCATTTACCCGCTGCATTATTCTAGCGGGTACCAACATCGCCGAATGCCAGCCTACGATGATGTCCTATTTTGAAAAGGCGAAAGAGAATGGTGCCTACATCATTGCAATTGATCCTCGCGAAACAGCGACAACCAAAATGGCAGACCTTCATCTAAAACTGAAACCGGGAACAGATGCCGCCTTAGCAAACGGATTATTAAAAGTAATCTTTGAAGAAAACTATATGGATAAAGAATTTATCAAAGAACGTGCCACAGGGTATGAAAAAGTAAAATACCATGTCATGTCTCTGAATTTAGATGATATTGCAGAAATTACAGGGGTTCCAAGTAAACAAATTCGGAAAGCAGCAATAATGTTTGGCAGAGAAGAATCGGGAATGATTTTTACCGCTAGAGGAGTAGAACAGCAAACTGATGGGGTAATGGCTGTCCGTAATTACCTGAATATTCTTGTTTCGACAGGGAAAATTGGAAAGCCCCATTCCGGTTATGCTGCGATTACCGGACAGGGAAATGGCCAAGGAGCAAGGGAACACGGTCAAAAAGCAGACCAGCTCCCCGGTTATCGCTCCATTGAAAATGAAGATCATCGTTCCTATATTGCCCGTGTCTGGGGAATTAATAAGGATGAATTACCAGGCAAAGGAGTTTCTGCCTATGAAATGATGGAAAAAATCGATGAAGGGGAAATCACTGGGTTATTTTTAATGTGCTCGAATCCGATTGTCTCCAATCCAAACGCTGAATTTGTCCAAAAAGCTCTTAAAAAACTAAAATTCTTTGTAGCTGTGGATTTGTTTGTTTCGGAAACTGCGAGATTAGCAGATTTAATTTTACCAACTTCTTCGTATTTAGAGGATGAAGGAACCATGACGAATGTAGAGGGGAGGGTGACCTTAAGGGAAGCAAGCTATCCATGTCCGGGTGAAGTAAAGCACGACTGGCAAATACTATGCGAAATTGCCAAAGTGCTGGGGAAGGGCGAGTATTTTTCATTTTCGTCCGCAGAAGAAATTTTTAATGAATTAAGATTGGCTAGCCGAGGTGGAATCGCTGATTATTACGGGATCACATATGAACGGATTAGAAAAGAAGGAGGCATCCTATGGCCATGTCCAGACTCTGACCATAAAGGGACAAAACGGCTGTTTGAAACTTCCTTTGCCCATGAAGACGGAAAGGCAGCAATGGTGGTCGTGCAAAACGAACCAGTTATTCAAAAGGATCAGGTAAATGATGAGTTCCCGCTGTATTTAACAACCGGCCGAGTCATGTCCCATTATCTAACTGGTGTGCAAACAAGAAAAAGTTCAGCATTGGCTGCTAGAAATGTGGAGACATTTATGGAGATTCATCCAACCACTGCAAGAAGATACCATATTTCGGACCAATCGTTAGTAAAAATAGAATCGAGACGGGGAAGTATTGTCGTTCGAAGTAAATGGTCTGAAACCATTCGTCAGGATACGGTTTTCGTTCCGTTCCATTGGGCAGACTCGCAAAATGTCAATCTCCTTGTTTCTAATGAACTCGACCCAGATTGCCGGATGCCTGGGTTCAAGGTGAGTGCCGTCCGAGTGAGTCCGGTAATGAATTTCCATAAATAAAATCAATGATGCCTGGGGTGATAGACCCAGGCTTTTGTATGGCTTAAAAATACTCTTTTAGAAAAATTATTAAAAATATATGTTAGATAACCTTACATGTTTTGTAATTTTTATTTTTTACCGTGTTATAGTTTGTGAAAGAACTTTCAAAGGGAGGAATATCCAGTGGAAAAGAAAAAGTTGATTCTCGTCGGGAATGGTATGGCAGGAGTCAGAACCATTGAAGAAATCTTGAAACATTCAAAAGTAGATTTTGAGATTACAATTTTCGGTAGTGAGCACCATCCAAACTATAATCGAATACTCCTTTCAAAGGTATTGCAAGGGGACACGGAAGTTAAGGATATTACATTAAATGACTGGGACTGGTATCGAGAAAACAATATTCAACTATTTACTGGAGAGACCGTAATCCAAATTGATTCAACGAAAAAAGTGGTGGTAACAGATTTAGGCCGAGTGGAACCTTATGATGAGTTGATTTTAGCAACTGGATCAATGCCCTTCATCCTTCCAATACCGGGGGTGGAGAAAGACGGAGTTACGGCTTTTCGGGATATAAAAGATACCGAAGTAATGCTCGAAGCTTCAAAAAAATATAAAAAAGCGGCTGTAATTGGCGGAGGGTTATTAGGACTTGAGGCGGCAAGGGGGCTATTAAACTTAGGGATGGAGGTTTCTGTCATCCATCTTGCACCCTACTTAATGGAACGGCAACTCGATCATACAGCCGGCAAACTATTACAAACAGAGTTAGAAAAACAAGGGATGAAGTTTTTACTTGAGAAACAAACCCAAGAGATTTATGGGAATGAAAGGGTGGAAGGATTAAGGTTTAGTGATGGAACAGAAATTGAAGTGGACTTAGTCGTAATGGCTGTTGGGATTAAGCCAAAAAGTGAATGGGCAAAGGAAAGTGGAATTCTTGTCAATCGCGGGATTGTGGTGAATGACTATCTGCAAACCAATACCCCTCATGTTTATGCAGTGGGCGAATGTGCTGAGCATAATGGAATGGTTTATGGTCTGGTATCCCCTTTGTATGAACAAGGAAAAATATTAGCGAAAACCGTCTGTGGCATTGAAACCAATCCATATAAAGGCTCCATATTATCCACTCAACTGAAGGTTTCAGGTGTAGAAGTATTTTCTGCAGGGGACTTCATCGAGGGAGAAGGTAAAAAAGCAATCAAGGTATTCGATGACCAGGATAATATTTACAAGAAAATCGTATTACGTGGAAATCAAATCGTTGGCGCTGTGTTGTTTGGTGATAGCAGCGAGGGGAATCGGTTGTTTTCCATGATTCAAAAGAAAGCAGATATTTCAGATACGGAAAAGGTATCGATTTTACAACCGTTGCATGAGGAAGCAGGTAGCAGTCTAGTCGCTGTTATGAACGATGATGAAATGATCTGCGGTTGTAACGGGGTAACAAAAGGAACGATTGTTCAAGCGATACAGCAGCAAGGCTGCACATCAGTGGATGCAATCAAAGCGTGTACGAGTGCTTCTAGATCCTGCGGGGGCTGTAAACCGCTTGTAGCTGATCTCTTGCAGCACACGCTCGGTTCCGCTTTTATGGAAACAGCTCAAAAAGAAGCCATCTGCGGTTGTACCACTTTATCAAGGGATGAAGTGGTGGAAGAAATAAGGGCTAAGGGGCTGTCAACGATTAAGGAAGTCATGTATGTCCTTGGTTGGAGTTCGGAGGAAGGCTGTTCCAAATGCCGCCCCGCATTAAACTACTATTTAGGAATGGTTCATCCAATTGAACATAGGGACGAAAGAGAATCGCGATTTGTGAATGAGCGGATGCATGCCAATATTCAAAAAGACGGGACCTACTCTGTTGTACCGCGTATGTATGGCGGTGTCACCAATTCAAGCGATTTACGCCGAATTGCTGATGTTGTTGATAAATATGAAATACCGCTCGTAAAATTAACCGGCGGCCAACGAATCGATTTATTGGGCATTAAAAAAGAGGTCTTACCAAAGGTTTGGGAGGATCTCGACATGCCATCTGGATTCGCCTATGGAAAATCACTACGAACAGTTAAGACTTGTGTCGGAGAACAATTTTGCCGATTTGGAACCCAGGATTCGATGGGACTTGGTATTGTCTTGGAAAAGAAATTCGAAGGTCTGCAAACGCCTCATAAAGTAAAAATGGCTGTTTCTGCCTGTCCAAGAAGCTGCGCAGAGTCAGGTTTCAAGGATATAGGATTTATTGGAATCGACGGCGGCTGGGAAATTTTTGTTGGCGGAAACGGTGGAACCCATGTCCGCGGAGGGGATTTATTATATAAAGTCAAAACCGACGAAGAGGTTGTCAAGATTACGGGAGCTTACTTGCAATATTACCGTGAAACAGCAAACTACTTGGAACGTACATCTGCTTGGATTGAACGTGTTGGTCTAACACAAATCCGTTCGGTCCTTGACGATTTGCAGAAACGGAGGGAGCTGAATTTACGGATGGAGGAAGCATTGTCCGTCCTGCGTGATCCGTGGAAGGAAATAGCTGAGGATGAAAAGGTGAAGAAGCAATTGTTTGAGACACTAGTGAAGTCTTAAAAATTACATGATATAGGAGGAAATAGCTGATGGCTAGCAAAAGTGTGACAAAAATATCAATTGGTTCCATCCATGAGCTGAAAGAGCGGATTGGAAAAACGGTATGTATTGGGAAAAAAGAAGTGGCTGTATTTAAATTATCCAGTGGAACGGTTCGGGCAGTAGAGAACAGCTGTCCCCATAAAGGCGGAGTCTTAAGTGAGGGCATGGTGAGCGGAGAATTTGTTTTTTGTCCGATGCATGATTGGAAAATCTGTTTGGATGACGGGAAGGTTCAAAAGCCGGATAGAGGCTGTGTGACAACCTATCAAACATTGATTGAGGGTGATCAGGTTTATCTATTATTTGAAGAGTAATAGAAGAAACTGTCTTTTGACCAGTGGTTGAAAGGCAGTTTTCCTAAAAATATTACCGATCATTTAATGCAAGTTTGCAATAGTTACGGCTGGTTAGAAGGGGTGTGGAAAAATGAAACAAAAAAAGGGGAAAGTGTATCTAGTCGGTTCAGGTCCTGGCGACCCAGATTTAATTACTGTAAAAGCGACAAAATGCCTTCAACAGGCAGATGTTATTTTATACGACAGATTGGTGAATCCGGTACTTCTTGATTATGGAAGACACGAAGCAGAATTGATTTTTTGCGGAAAAGAGCCGGGAAACCATTGTGTCTCTCAGGACGCTATACATGATTTATTGGTGGAACAAGCGATGGAAGGGAAAACCGTTGTTCGGTTAAAAGGTGGTGACCCGTTTATTTTTGGTCGCGGCGGTGAAGAGGCAATGATACTTGCCGAATATGGAATTGAGTTTGAAGTAGTTCCCGGTATTACGTCTGGAATAGCTACTCCTGCTTATGCCGGTATACCAGTTACATATCGAGATATAAGCCAATCGTTTGCCGTGGTTACAGGACACTGTGTAAACGGGAAGCCGAAAAAAATTCGCTGGGACTATTTATCCCACGGTGTCGATACCCTGGCAGTCTATATGGGAATCAAGAATCTTCCATATATATGCAGACAATTAGAAATATGCGGCAAGGATCCGAACACTCCTGTAGCCGTCATCCAAAAAGGAACAACTAGTGAACAACGAACGGTGCTTGGAACACTTGAAACAATTGTAAATATAGTAGAAGAGAATCGCATGACCAATCCTGCCATGATAATTATTGGAGAGGTGGTAAACTTGTCGGAAAAATTATCGTGGTTTCCTGAAAGAATTCGCATTCCAACCGATTGAACAAATTTTTCTCCAAAAAACATGAAACTATTCCCAAAAACCGTCCTTATAAGAAAGTAAGTATGAAAATTCTTAACATTAAACGCGGACTAAGGTATAATAATTTTCATTACTTAATAGGAAGGTTTTAAAACATCATGAACTCTAATTTCAAAGAACAAATTGAACAATTTAAACTGCGAAATCAAAACCGCGGGCGTTTACTTGTTAGCTGTCCCGACCAGCCGGGGATTGTTTCAGCGATTTCTCAATTTTTATTTTCCCATAATGCCAATATCCTTGAGTCCAGTCAGTACTCAACCAATCCTGAGGGTGGAGTTTTTTTCATCCGAATTGAGTTCGAGTGTCCCTTTTTAAAAGAAAAAGCAAACGAAATGAAAGAACAGTTCACAGAAATTGCTGATAAGTTTTCAATGGAATGGACGTTAACACCAGTATTTAAGGTGAAAAAAGCAGCTATTTTTGTCTCAAAAGAATTGCATTGTCTTTTGGAACTGTTATGGGAGTGGCAAAGCGGCGATTTGATGGCCGATATTGCTCTCGTCATCAGTAACCATGAAGCAGCAAGGGATGTCGTTGAAGGGCTTAATATCCCATTCTATTATATTCCAGCTAATAAAGATATACGTGAACAAGTAGAAAAAGAGCAGTTGCAGCTTCTTAAAGAACATGATGTGGATCTCATTGTTCTTGCGCGTTACATGCAAATTTTGACACCGAATTTTGTAGCTGCAAACCCGCATAAAATTATTAACATCCATCATTCATTCTTACCTGCCTTTATTGGGGCAAGACCGTATGAACGGGCATATGACCGCGGTGTTAAATTGATTGGGGCTACTTCACACTATGTAACGAATGATTTGGACGAAGGTCCTATTATCGAACAAGACATAGCAAGAGTCGATCACCGTGACAATGTTGAATCCCTAAAGAAAATCGGTCGCACAATTGAACGAAGTGTATTAGCACGCGCTGTAAAATGGCATCTGGAAGACCGAATTATTGTACATCAAAATAAAACAATTGTTTTCTAAAACATCAACTCCCCAGACCATTCGGTTTGGGGAGTTGTTTTTTCATTGTGGGGAAATTTGGTATTGAAAGGTCTGTCCTCTTCCGATTCTCGCTTTTTTTCAAAAAAAATATTTTATCCACGATAATAATGCAGTATGATAGATAAAGTTAAAGGCAATGATTTTTTTTTACTGCTAATATTCAGTTTTTTTAGAAACTTTAAAATTCAAAAAAGGAATCTGGGATATTATGAAATTTAAAACAAAGCTTTATACGGGCACTGGGTCTTTACTGCTGTTATTTTTTATCATTGCGTTGGTTTTAATGAACATGCTCGAACAAACAACCGTGAATTTAAACCTTGTAGTGAATGATTTAAATGAAAGAATCGAAATGGCTTCCGATATTAAATTTGAAACAACTAGGATTGGTTTAGAGCTTAGTTCTGCATTAACCGATCATCATCAGGAAATGAATACAGCCGCAAAGAATGATTGGGAAGATTCACAAACCACTTTAACCACAGCGCTGGATGCACTTAAAAAAAGGGACACCGAACAGAAAGCGCAAGAGCTGATGGAAAAGTTAAAAACATTGCATGATACCTACAATAATATGGGGCAGCAAGCATTGATTGAAAAAAAATTAAATAAAGATATTGAAATTCCAGATTCTTTTTGGAAGGATTCAGAACTGCTTCGGCAAAGAATGATGCAAATTGCCGATCTTCTTTACCGTTTGCAATCACAAAAGTTGAAGGATGAACTGATCGGGTCTAAAGATACATATAATTGGGCCGTCACCGTGATTTACAGCTACCTTGCTATTGCCTTGGTGATTGGTATTGGTTTTACGTTTTGGATTATTAGAAGCATTACTAAAAACTTGAACAAAATCACCGATGTCATGAAAAGGGCAACTACAAGCAGCTTTGACTCTTTACCACGAATTGATCTTTCTGCTAAGGGTGAGTTAGGGGAAATTGCCGTTGCTTTTAATAAAATGGCAAATGAACTGGAAAAGCATAGTAAGCTTGAGAAACAATTTTTACTAGAAGCAGAAGAGCAAAGTTGGTTAAATACAAAAATTGCCGAAATCGCGACGATTTACCCCGAAATTGAAAATGTGGCGATGTTAGCAGAGCTTTTAATAACGAAGCTTGTTCCAATGGTCGAGGCGAGTTTTGGGGTTTTTTATATAAAAGAAGTGGAAGAAGATCAATATTATTTAAAAAAGATTTCAAGTTATGCCTCCTTAGATAAGAATAAAGATTATATGCGTTTTCGTTTTGGAGAAGGGCTGGTCGGACAATGTGCACTTGAAAAGCGCCCGATTCTGTTAAGTCATGTCCCGGACAATTATATAAGAGTGGGTTCTGGAACAGGAGAGGCTGCACCGAAAAATATTATTATATTGCCGGTCCAGTTTGAAAATCATGTACTAGCAGTTATTGAAATTGCTTCCTTCACTTCCTTTAGTCCGTTGCAGGTAAAACTGCTCGAAGCAGTCAATAATAATATTGGCATCAAGATTAATAGTATTGTGAACCATATGAAGGTTGAAAAACTTTTGCAGGAATCGCAGGCACTTACCGAGGAACTTCAAGCCCAATCAGAGGAACTGCAGTTACAGCAAGAAGAGTTACGGACAACAAATGAAAAACTCGAAGAGCAATATGAAGCATCTGAACAAAAAAATGTTGAAATCGAAAAGGTTCGGGAGGAGCTTGAAGAGAAAGCGCAGCAACTAGAGCTTAGCTCTCAATATAAATCTGAGTTTCTAGCAAATATGTCACATGAGTTAAGAACACCATTGAATAGTTTGCTCATTTTAGCGCAAATCCTCTCTGAAAATGGGCAGGGAAATCTTACTGCTAAACAACAAGAGTATATTCGGACCATCTACTCGTCTGGAAACGATTTACTTCATTTAATTAATGATATTTTGGATTTAGCAAAGGTAGAGTCAGGTAAATTAGATATTAATCTAAAAGAGATTGAATTGCAGGAATTAGAGAAATTTATTCATCGCCAATTTTCTCCAGTCGCGATTCAAACAAATGTTGCCTTCACAACAGAAGTTGAAGAAGGGTTATCGGAGACGTTTTTGACAGATGAGCAGCGTTTGCAGCAAATCTTGAAGAATTTACTTTCTAATGCCTTTAAATTCACAGAGATTGGCAGTGTAACCTTACGAGTACAGAAGGTAATAAAAAATGTCAGTGGTCCGCTAACCAATGGAAAAACAAACAGGAAAGCGATGCTCGCTTTCTCTGTCATCGATACGGGAATCGGCATTGAGGAAGACAAACAAGTCTCGATATTTGATGCCTTTATTCAAGAAGACGGAACAACAAGTCGTCAATATGGTGGTACCGGCTTAGGACTATCGATTAGCCGAGAGATGGCTCATTTATTAGGCGGATTTATTGAGGTATCAAGTAAAAAAGGAAAAGGGAGCACTTTTACGTTATTTTTACCATACAGCCAAAAACCAGTGGTTGAACATACGGCCATGGATGAAGCAGCCGTAACGCTTTATGAGAATGAAACATTTGAAACTGCAGAGATTCAACCAAAATGGTGTGAGAATTCAATCTTGAATAATAAGAAAATTCTTATAGTGGATGATGATATACGCAATGTTTATGCCCTTACCATTGCCCTTGAGGAGAATGGGATGGAAGTAATTGTAGCAGAAAACGGTCGGGAAGGAATTGAGGTACTCAAGAATATCCCGGATACTGATCTGATTTTAATGGACATTATGATGCCGGAGATGGACGGGTTTGAGGCAATGCGGAGAATTCGGCAAACCTCAGAATTTAAAACCTTACCAATCATTGCCCTTACAGCAAAAGCGATGAAGCGGAGCAGAGAGGAATGTTTAGAGGCGGGAGCTACGGATTATATTAGTAAGCCTATTAACTTAGACCAACTTTTCTCGTTAATGCAGGTTTGGCTGTATCAATAGAAGGGATTGAAATAATACAATGAAAAATCCTCCAATTCTGCAATCAGAAGAGATTGAAAAGATTGAAATTGAATTACTCCTTGAGGCTGTTTATCGCTATTATGGGTACGATTTTAGAAACTATGCTTCACCTTTTGTCCAAAGGAGAATTAGCCAACGTGTAAAAAAGGAGAACCTATCAAGTGTTTCGGCTCTTCAGGAAAAAGTCCTTCGTGACTCAGAGATGATGTTGAGCTTGTTTTTGGACTTTTCCATTAATGTAACGGAGATGTTTCGCGATCCCACATTTTTTAAGTCTTTTCGAACAAACATTATCCCGATGATAAAGGATTATCCGGAAATACGAATTTGGCATGTTGGCTGCTCTTCCGGAGAAGAAGTTTATTCGATGGCGATTCTCTTGCATGAAGAAGGCATTTATGAAAAATCGAAAATTTACGCGACGGATTTAAACCATCTGATTCTCGAAAAAGCAAAACAGGGAACTTTTCCATTAGATGTAATGAAACTATATACGAAAAACTATTTGGAAGCGGGTGGAAAGAGGGCATTTTCGGAATATTATAAGGCCACGGGCGATAAGGTTTTTTTTCATGCCTTTCTTAGAAAAAATGTATTTTTTGCCCAGCATAATCTGGTAACCGATCAATCCTTTAATGAGTTTGATATTATTATTTGCCGGAATGTACTCATCTATTTTAATAAAACGCTACAAAATGAGGTTCATAAATTAATATATAACAGCCTAAGCCATTCAGGCTTTCTCGGGCTGGGAAAAAGAGAGGGGATAAAGTTTACGAGTTATGAAAACTGTTACGAAGAATTCGACGGATCAGAAAGACTATTCCGAAAAAATAAGTAGTTTCCCAACAAATAAAGTGAACATTTTAATGGTAGACGATCATCCGGAAAATCTTTTAGCGTTGGAAGCTGTACTGAATTCTCCCAATTATAATTTGGTAAGTGCTAACTCGGGAAAAGAAGCGTTAATTTGTATGCTAAAGCAGGATTTCGCGGTTATATTATTAGACGTACAAATGCCAGGACTAAACGGTTTTGAAACGGCTAAGCTGATTAAAGCAAGAGAAAAAACGAGACATATTCCCATTATATTTATAACGGCCATTAGTCAAGAAAAGGAACATGTTCATCAAGGTTATGCCGCAGGGGCAATTGATTATGTTTTTAAACCATTTCATCCTGATACATTAAAACGGAAAATCGAACAATTTGTAAAAATTCATCAAAAACATGAAGAAAATATTCTTCAAACGAATCGCGAGCGGACAAATGAGCTGAAAGAAATCAATCGAAAATTGGATCGAACCACGTTAAATCTACGCCGAACTGAGGCACTGTCGAAAGTAATTGGAGAAACCATAATCGATACGATTGTTACCTTTGATGAACAAGGTTCTGTTTTATCCGTGAATCCTGCTATAAAAAAAATGTTTGGTTATACAGCTGAAGATATCATAGGGAAAAACGTTGCTGTCCTATTTCATAAATCTGATGACGATAATGTCCGGTTATCTTTTTTAACCACTATAAAACAATCAGTTGGAAGAGTAATCGAATCGGTAGGCATTAAGAAAGACCGGCGCCACTTTCATGCGGATATTCTCATTGGTGAAACATCCGTTGAAAATCACCAGATTTTTGTATGTACGGTCCGTGATGTAACAGAAAGAAAGCAGATTGAGGAAGTTAAAAGATTGAAGTTCAATAATCTCGAATATATTGTCGAAAAACGAACAGAGGAACTAATCAAGGCAAACGAAAAGCTTCAATCCGAAATTGAGGAACGGAAAAAAATTGCTGACCATTTATTCCATTCACAAGAAAGATTTCGAAAAATCTTTGCTGCTAGTCCATGTTTAATGGCGATTTTCTCCAAAAGAGATTTAACGATTATTGAGGTAAATACCAGTTGGTTAAGTTATACAGGTTATTCCCTTGAAGAGCTTAAACAACAAAAAATAAATTTGAACAATTTTATTGAGGAAGCAACGGGGAACCCCATTCAGATTGATTATAAGATTCGCAATAAGAAAATAAATTATCGGACGAAAACCGGCGATCTACGCGATGGATTATTATCAACTGAAATGATAGATGTGTACCCTGAGCCATGTATTTTAATTGTATTGAACGATATTTCTGAGAGGGTACTACTCGAAAAAGAGATGTCCCGATTAGATCGGTTAAATTTAATTGGGGAGATGGCTGCCGGGATTGCCCATGAAATTCGGAATCCGATGACGACGGTCCAAGGATTTTTACAAATATCAAGAAATAACAAAGACCCCTTAGCACCGGATATTATCGATATCATGTTAGAAGAATTAACGAGGGCCAATTCCATCATCACGGAATTTCTTAACCTAGCGAAAAATAAGGTGAGTGTAAAGAAAAAACAAAGTTTGAATGCGATTTTAAAAGCTATTTTTCCACTAATTCAAGCGGAAGCAATGCGTTCTAGTAAACAGGTAAAACTGGATTTACATGATTGTCCAGATATATTCCTTGATCAGAAAGAAATTCGCCAGCTGATCTTAAATATTTCATTAAATGGATTTGATGCGATGTCGTCAAATGGGCAGCTAACAATAAAAACCTATACCGATCAACAGGCCGTTTTTTTGGAAATAAAGGATCAAGGTCATGGAATCAACCCGGAAGTTTTGCAAAAATTAGGTACACCTTTCTTTACTACAAAGGAAAAGGGAACTGGCCTGGGTTTAGCCATCTGTTATAGTGTGGCCAAACGCCACCATGCTGAAATTGATATTAAAACCGGGAATCAAGGAACTACGTTCTCGATTCGTTTTCAATTAAATTCCTTTTAAACTACCCATAGTTTTTAAAACAGAAAAGAGGGAAGGATTTTGTGTTTAAAAAAGGAAAAGTAGTTATTCTGATTATCGTTATAATTTCGGTTATCCTAATTGGACTATTCTATAAATCATATAATAAACCGAAAGTGGTTGTAGTGTTAAAAAGTTTAGACACACAATATTTTGAAATTGTGAAATCAGGTGTCGAACAAGGATTTAAAGACTTTGGAATTAATGGGGAAGTAGTCGGACCGGATAAGGAATCAGTTGAAGAACAGGCCCGGATATTAAAGAAAGTTTATCAAGAAAAACCTGATGTTTTAATTGTCTCTCCAATTAGTTCTGCTGTTATTCCGATATTGGATAGGTTTACGAAAAAAAGGCATATTCCTGTTCTTTTGATGGATCAAAATAATCCATGGCCGAATAAAACGGCGTATGTTGGTTCTGATAACGTAGATTTAGGCAAGAAGGCAGGCTCATTATTGAGCTCTGAGCTGCATCCCGGCAATAAAGTAGCGATTATAGCTGGAAATCTATCAGTCCCAGTTTTTAAAGATAGGATAACGGGGGCTAAAATTGCCTTGAAAAATTCAGGGATGATTGTGGCAGCGGAAAAAGCGGGCGTTCCAGATGATTTAAAGATGGTTAGAAAAGAAGTGAATCAGATTTTGATAGAAAATCCTAATCTTCAAGGATTCATTGCTACACATGATAATCTTGCTTATCGGATTATAAAGGTACTTAAGGAAGAGGACCGGGTAGTGCCGGTTATTGGAGCAGATGGAATTCCTAATATGGTGAAATATGTTGAGGATGGAACCATATCGGCAACAGTTGCTCAAAACCCCTTTGATATGGGACATTTAGGGGTTGAAACAGCCCTAAAAGTCATAAAAGGGGAACATGTCAAGAACATCGTTGACACGGGTGTCGATATCATCATTCAAGAAAATGCGCAGGAAAGACTAGACTTCTATAAAAAAATGGTTCGATTTGGTATCAATTAATTCACAGAAGCTTTTACGGAATAAATCCCCCAGCCATTTCAATGGTTAGGGGATTTTTTATATAGGTCTGGTTTTAAGGAAGCTCCAGATTTATACTTGAGGGAATGATTTCTCCACATGATCCTGCAAGGGGATCGTTGGTCTTTTCCAAACGATGATTCCGGCAATCATATAAAGAATCGAAGTCATATAGAATAAGCTGCCAATGGTTAAAAAATCAATCAGATAACCTGTAATAATGATCCCTGCGGCTGCCCAGATTGATGTCCATAAATGGTAATGACCGATTTTCTTGCCAACCTGTTCTGAAGTAACTTGTCGTGAAATGGCAGTTTTTTCGGTTGTTTTTTGAATGGCACCCAATACCCCCATAACAACTTGAATGGTATAAACCTGCCAGATTTCTGAAAGAATGGGGACAAGCAGCATCGCCAATGCCATTCCCCATGCATACAAGATTAATAGATTTTTATCCCCCCATCGATCCGTTAAATGTCCGATCAATGGATGAAAGAGTGCAGAGGTAAGGGCAAATAATCCGTATGCCCAACCGAATTGAGAATAGCTATCGCCAAGGTTGCGCAACAGCAATAAATAAAATGGAAAGGCAATACTACTTGCTGTAAGCATAATGCTTTGTGCTCGAATCAGTTGTTGATAGGTCATTGTCCATACTCCTTATAAAAGAAATTCATAAAGACGTCATCCGGATCATAAAGTCGTTTCTTTTGAAAAAATTCCTTACTACGCGGATAAGCATTCTCCAACTCTTGTTGACTCGGATAGGAATAGTAAGGCAAGTAATAGCTTCCTCGATGCTTTAATGTCACCTTAATCAGTTTGCGCAAAACCTTTTCCGTTTGTGCCATCCCGTCAGCACTCTTTTTTTGATTAATGAGCCATACTAGTGCAAACATATCTTCCTTTGCATAGGACATAACGGATTGTTGATCCTTTCCTACATAGCGAACCGTAATATTAATTACATTGAGTTCCTCTTTCGTCAACACTTTGCGGATGTCATCGATATAAGGGGCAAATTCATCAACGGGAACAAAATATTCTTGTAAAATTTCCGTTCGGCTCGGATTCTCATACTCCATAAAATCAGTTGCGGCTCGCATCACATTATTTCTTGTTTCATAACTACCGGATTGTTTTAATAAAAGGTTTTTCTGAACTGTCCAAAAAATATTTTTCCCCCCATCACTGTAACGAGCTAAATCAAGGAAAAACTTTGGCAGTGCGACAATTTGATCACGATTTTTTAATTTTTGAAATTCACCTATTTGATTTTGATTGGATGCTAAATGGTAATTGGTAGCGTACATTTCTGTAAAAAAATGATTCGGTGCAACCGAGATTCTAGCGATGTGCATCCGTACATTTGGATTGCTTTGAACATGCTGCCGGAAGTAATTTGAATATTCCCGGTAATTCATTTGAACCGTTTCATTTTGATATAATTCATTTTCTGTTAACTGGAGCGTTACATCTAAAATGATACCGAACAAACCATATCCGCCAATCACGAGAGAAAATAGCTTCGGATGCTCTGTTCGACTTACTTGAATAATTGAACCATCAGCCTGCAAAAGGCGAAATGACTCAATCGTATCGATTAAGGATCCGTAACGAATATCCCGGCCGTGGACATTAACACTCATCGAACCTCCAATCGTGAAAATGTTTTGAGATTGAGTTACTTCAAGGGCTAGCCCATCAGGATTAATTTTCTTTTGGATATCCGCCCAAGTCGCCCCGCTTTGAACTGTGATTCGTTTCGCTTTTGGATCATATTGCAAGATTTTATTATATTGTTTCATATCGATCATGATGGCTCCAGGATAATACGTTTGACCGCCTTGGCTATGCTGCATACCGGCAATCGATATTTTTTCTCCGTGTTTGTGGGCTTGTTTTACCCACTGTTGCAATTGCTCCTTTGTTTCACCATGTTTGATTTCTTTCACCTTTGTAGGCAATAAACCTGCAACATCTAGAACAACTGGGTGTGCGAGTTGAAATTGATATCGATGGAATGAAACATACCAGGTAATGCCATAGATTAGTAGGAAAAAGAGGAGTATAGGCTTTTTCATTGGCATCTCCTTTCTTTAAAAATTGTCTTCTTAATTTTAGATATTACATGATTAAATAAATATTTAGTAGTAGAGGAGATATAACTAATGGAAAATATTTTCGTAGGGGATATAGAGGTTTAAAAGAAAACTTTCAGCCATTAAAGTCGGATTTTTTATTATCAATATTCTAAAAAAACTGCTAATATTAAAAAGACTTTTTGTTTAGGAAGGCGTAATAATAGGTAGGAAAACCTTATATAACTGAAAATGCGGAAGGATGATCTAAAATATGGATGATTCATTGAATAAACAGGAGGGGATTTCACGGTCTAAAAGGGTATGGATGGCGATTGTGCTCGGTTCGCTCGCCGCATTTGGCCCATTATCGATTGATATGTATTTACCTGCCCTACCGGACATCGCAAAGGATTTTCAATCAAATGCATCGCTAGTTCAGCTTAGCTTAAGCTTTTTTGTGATTGGTCTAGCAGCCGGTCAGCTGCTCGCAGGACCAATAAGTGACATAACTGGACGGCGAAAACCTCTTTTATTTGGATTAATCATGTATTTTATCGCGTCTCTACTATGTGTATTTAGCCCATCTATTTGGGGATTAATTATCTTACGGCTTATACAAGGCTTGGCGGGTTCTGCAGGAATTGTGATTTCAAGGGCGATTGTCCGTGATTTATACACTGGCAGCGAATTAACAAAGTTTTTTGCGCTCCTTGCGTTGGTAAACGGCCTCGCTCCGATTCTTGCTCCAGTGGTGGGGGCGCAATTTCTAAAATTCGTTCCATGGCAGGGAGTATTTATTGTTTTAAGTGGAATTGGTATTGTGATGTTTTTTGTTGTTCTTTTTGGATTGCCGGAAACTCTTCAGGAGGAAAAGCGCTCCTCCGGTGGTGTGAAAAACACGTATCACACCTTTGTTAAACTTATTTTAGATCGGCGCTTTATGGGTTATGCATTAGCACAGGGATTGGTTTTTGCTGCTATGTTTGCCTATATTTCGGGGTCTCCGTTTGTGGTACAAAATATTTATGGCGCTTCACCGCAAATGTTCAGTCTTATTTTCGCCATTAATGCGGTGGGAATCATGATTAATAGTCAGACGGCGGGGAGATTGGCAGGAAGAATTCATGAATCAAAACTGCTTGCATTTGGTCTGTGTACATCTTCAATAGGGGGGATTGTTCTCCTTCTTCTATTACTGGCACACGCAAAATTAATATTCATTTTGATTCCTTTATTTTTTGTTGTGTCGAGTGTGGGGATGGTAAGTACAGCAGGATTTTCACTTGCAATGCAATCGCAGGGAAACAATGCAGGAAGTGCATCTGCGTTGCTTGGGGTCATTTCATTAGCCTTCGGTGGAATCGTTGCCCCCTTAGTTGGAATTGGAGGAGGACATACAGCCATTCCAATGGGCATCGTCATCGTCTGTGCCGGTTGTGGGGCAGTGCTCGTTTATTTTTTACTCGTAAAAAGAAACCAGGAAAAAACCAATCACCTGTCCATGTAATGCGTGGAACACTTTGTGAAACAAGGAAATTCGGGTGGTGCCTGTCACCAATTTCAACCCCCTGACTGAGTTGGTCAGGGTTTTTTGTGTGTTCAAAGATTGTGTACCAACCATTCTGAGATAAAAACTTCCTTAATTAAACCTCTTAAATGGTGTTGAGTGCCTATTGACAAAATAGATGGAGAATTTTAACATTATATATGTTAACCTATTATTAAATTAAGTTAACATATATAAGCGGAGGAGGAAAGAAAATGAGTAAATGGTTGGAGCTTGCAAATGGGGTAATAGGGGGTAGGGCGGTCACGAATGAGGAGGCTCTATCAATCTTGGAATGTTCTGATGATGATGTTTTATTGCTGATGCACGCGGCATTTCAAATTAGAAAGCGGTACTTTGGGAAAAAGGTAAAACTAAATATGATTATCAATACGAAATCAGGATTATGCCCGGAAAACTGTGGGTACTGCTCGCAATCTTCTATATCCACGGCACCGATCAATTCTTATAGAATGGTAGATAAAGATACGATTCTTGAGGGAGCAAAGCGTGCCTATGATTTAAACGTAGGAACATACTGTATTGTGGCAAGCGGCCGGGGACCGTCCAATAAGGATCTAGATCATGTGGTAGAAGCCGTTAAGGAAATTAAAGATACATACGGGTTAAAAGTTTGTGCCTGCCTGGGGCTTTTGAAACCGAATCAAGCACAGCGTCTAAAGGAAGCTGGGGTTGACCGTTATAATCATAATATCAATACATCTGCTAGGAATCATACAAACATAACGACTTCACATACATATGATGATCGAGTTAATACAGTGGAGCTGGTAAAAGAATCGGGGATGTCACCATGCTCGGGTGTCATTGTCGGGATGAAAGAAACGAAGCAGGACGTTGTTGATATGGCGAATAGCCTGAAGGCACTTGATGCGGATTCTGTTCCTGTTAATTTTTTACATGCGATTGATGGTACACCTCTACAAGGAGTAAATGAGTTAACACCGCTTTATTGTTTAAAAGTACTGGCGTTATTTCGTTTTATTAATCCAACGAAAGAGATTCGAATCTCGGGGGGACGAGAGGTCAATCTAAGGTCTTTGCAGCCGTTAGGGCTATATGCGGCGAACTCGATCTTTGTTGGTGATTATTTAACGACAGCCGGGCAAGAAGAGAATGAGGATTATAAAATGTTACAGGATTTAGGATTTGAGATTGAGACGGTGGAAAAGTAAAGATAGAATAAAGGGATTGTTCGCTGTACGGGAACGAGACTTTAAAAAAAACTGCTAAAGGACAGAATCTACTAGATTAACAAATAACTGTCCTTCAGCGGTTAAATTAACCTAAATATCTATGATAAAAAACCTTAGCTTCCGCAACATCCTTCGTCCCATGCACAATCACTCTACCATCTTTAAAAACAACCATTCTAAAAGAATCTACACTATAAGACAATAGATAAGGATTCCGCTGTACCATTCCTCCTTGATTCACCAATACCTTCTCCAAAGCCTCCAAATCACGCACAACAGGAGAGGAGGGGCGAATCTGTACCGAATCCCTTCCACAAAGTACCGCTGTCTTCGTTTGATTTTCAAATGACAAAAACGGATAAGAGCGCCCAACACCGCACGAAGGACAATCAGCATTCTTCAATGGATCTACAGAAATAGCACTATATTGGTTTTTCCAAACATCAAACGATACGAGTTTGTTGCGCAATGAATCCAAATCGCCGACCAATATTTTTAAAGCTTCACTGATTTGATAAGAAACCACCATGTTCACAGCTGGACTAATAATGCCAGCTGTATCACAGGTCATTCCTCCTAAAGGAACCGTTTCTAGTAAACAAGAAAGACAAGGCGTCCGTTCAGGAACAATCGTATAAGAAATGCCGTAACTTCCCACGCAGGCACCATAAATCCAAGGAACCCCATACTTCTGCGAGACGTCATTTAAAATCATTCGTGTTTCAAAATTATCGGTGGCATCGATGATCAGATCCACTTTCCGAGCCCATTCCTCGATCTCTATAACAGAGGCATCCGCAACTAGGGCTTCTACAGATACAAAAGAATTAATCGCGTTCAAGCGATTTTTAGCCGCAATCGCTTTTGGTGTACGGCTTTTCGCATCTTCTTCGGTATATAACTGTTGCCGCTGCAAATTGGACCACTCGACATAATCGCGATCAACAATCGTTAATTTCCCGATTCCGGAGCGAACTAGAGCCTCGGCGCTCCCCGAACCGAGCGCACCGGCACCGATAACTAATATATGTTTAGAAGAAATTTGCTGCTGACCGTCTTTTCCAATCGGCGCAAAAAGCTCCTGGCGTGAGTACCGATCGTTCACCCGATGCTCATTCCTTCCTTAGGGCTGCTGGCCGTCGCATATCGCTTTTTCTCAATACGTCCGGCCTCATACCCTAAGCGCCCAGCCTCAATCGCTAGATTCATAGCCTTTGCCATTTTCACAGGATCCTTAGCTGCAGATACAGCGGTATTTAATAGCACACCATCCGCCCCAAGTTCCATTGCCAAAGCCGCATCAGCAGGAGAGCCAATTCCGGCATCGACAATGACCGGGACCACTGCTTGTTCGATTATAAAACTAAGGTTTACCGGGTTGATAATTCCCTGACCGGATCCGATTGGTGAAGCTCCCGGCATAATCGCATGGCATCCAAGTTCTTGAAGTTTTCTTGCTAACACAACATCATCGGAGGTATATGGGAGAACGATAAATCCTTCCTTCACCAATTCCTCGGTCGCACGTAATGTTTCAACAGGGTCAGGGAGCAAGGTTTGATCGCAGCCAATCACCTCGACTTTAATCATGTCGCACAAGCCGGATGCTTTCGCTAGTTTCGCAATTCGGACCGCCTCTTCGGCCGTTTTTGCCCCTGCTGTATTAGGGAGGAGTGTATATTTAGAAGGATCAAGCTGCTCTAAAAAATTCGGCTGGCCGGCTTCAAATATATTCATTCTTCTAACAGCAAAGGTAAGAATTTCTGCTTCGGAAACTTCAACTGCTTCCTTCTGGATTTCAAAGCTTGGATATTTTCCCGTTCCAAGTAATAAACGAGATTGAAAAGATAATGGACCAATTTTTAACATATCAACCGCCTCCTACAAAATGAACAATTTCAATTTTATCTTTATCTGATATTCTAGTACTCTGGTGTTCCATTTTGGTTAAAATCTTACCATTGAGTTCCACGACTACCACTTTATTGTGAACCTCATAGTGATTAAGGACATCCGAAACAAACACAATATCATCGGGGAGTACAACTCTTTCGCCATTTAACAAAAGCTTCATGTAAAGCCTCCTTTGTCTTGATAAATATCTTGACAGAAAAATTTTTATATGTTATGATAAAATATTTGTGTATTGATAAAACTTTTTTAAAGATGTAATATTGGATTCGCAGTGATGATTAATTTTCTCTGGAGGGATCCAATGTTTAAGAAAAATGGTATTCACATGTTAGAAATCTCCATCAACTCTACTGGTGAGGTAAATGTCATCCACCCAGCCATCATTTGGGATGAAGAGGACCTACTTTTAATTGACACAGGTTATCCCGGCAACTTGAATGATTTGCGTGTTGGGATTGAAAAAGCAGGCGTTTTATTTGAACGACTGACGAAAATCCTCATCACTCATCAAGATATCGATCATATCGGCAGTTTACCAACCATCCTGGAAGAATCCCCGGAAAAAATAGATGTTTATGCGAGTGAGTTAGAAAAGCCGTTTATTCAAGGTGAAAAAATGATTCTAAGGATTACCCCTGAATCCATTACGAAAGCCTTGGAATCGCTTCCGCCTGAAGTTCCAGAAGACTTTCGCCGCGCTTTTAAGTCTCGATTAGAAAATCCACCAAAGGCAAAAGTAGACCATGTAATTGAAGGTGGTCAGGAATTACCTTACTGTAGTGGAGTGATTGCCATCGACACGGCTGGACATACCCCGGGTCATTTGAGTTTTTACCATCGAGCAAGCAAAACCTTAATTGCCGGTGATGCATTAATTGTTGAAAAAGGACAATTATATCCGGCTGATCCGAAATACGCCTTAGATAATGAAATGGCAATAAAATCACTTGATAATCTTTTAGGCTATGACATTGAAAAAGTTATTTGTTATCATGGCGGACTATTTGCTGGCAATTTTCGTGAAAGATTGCTAGAAATTTTAAAAGGGTAATGTATCTTTGAGGTCGGAACGCAATATTCCGTTCCGACCTCAAATTACCGTTTCATTGTGCCGTTCCAACTGAAACGCGGAAAGAAGAGAATCCTGATTACCAACTAGTAAGTCAGCAACAAGTTTTCCTGTAATCGGACTTAACAGGATTCCATTCCGAAAATGCCCGGTCGCGACAAATAAACCCTTCCATTCCGGATGCTCGCCTATATAAGGAAGTCCATCACCTGTTTGTGGCCGGATTCCACACCAAACCCGCTCCCATGCTGCACCCTTAATTTTAGGAACAAGATGGGTTGCTCTTTCAATTAATGTTGCAATTCCTTGAGGAGTGACCTTGTCATCAAAAGTATCTTCTACCATTGTTGCGCCAATATAAATCTCCCCATTTTGTTTTGGGACGAGATAACAGCGTTTATCGGAAAAAATCGTCCGATTAATGAATGGTACATCCGTTTTAATAGAAAAACATTCACCTTTAACAGGGAACACAGGAAGGTCCAAGCCGGATTCCTGCATGAATCTGCCAGCCCAAGCACCGGTTGCCACGATCACTTGTTCACTATGTACGAGACCATTTGAAGTTTTAACCCCTTTGACCTGCCCGTTTTCAAAAAGAAAAGAGAGGACCTCGGTATTTTCATGAATTTCTGCTCCATAGTGGATGGCTGCTTTTGCAAAACCCTGAGTTAATTTTTCCGGCTTTACATGACCGTCATTTGGGAGATACATCCCACCGGCAACACTTGGTGAAATAGCTGGTTCCATTTCGCTTATTTCCAATGAGTCGAGCCATTGGATTTTGGAATCCCAATTTTGTTGGAAAATAACCTGATTTTTCAACTCGGTTGCAATTTCATCCGTTTCGGCGACTTTTAACATTCCTTTTTGGACGAACTCAATATCGACCCCTGTAAGCTCGAATAACTCGTTCGAAAGCTCTGGAAACATGGACTGACTTTTAATTGCCAGCTGGAAGAGGGGACCTTCTTGTTCGATTTCCGCTTGGGCTGCGAGCATCCCCGCGGCCGCACTCGAAGCCTGGCAAGCCAATTGTTCTTTTTCTAAAATAATGACTTTTTTACCCAACTTGGAAAGCTGATAGGCGATGGAAGCACCGTTAATTCCTCCGCCGATGATGGCAACATCATATGAATGACACAATTGATTCATCTCCATTTTTTAGTTCATTTGCGTATGACTTTACCGCTGCTACTGGATCCTTTGCATCTAACACTCCCGATATGACAGCAATACCGGTTGCACCTGCCTGAAGAACTTGATAAGTATTTTCAGGTGTGATGCCGCCAATTGCAATAACCGGGATGTTTAATTGAGATACCTTTTTTAATTCCTCAAGACCTTTAGGGCATCTTCCAGGTTTTGAATGAGAAGGGAAGACGTGGCCGAACAACACGTAATCAGCACGATCTATCACCTTTAGTCCATCCTCATAAGAGTGGATGGAGCTTCCTACCCGAAGTTGTGGGAAATTTTTTTTAACGATGTCTGCCTCTAAACTGTGATAAGCTAATTGAACGCCTGAGGCATTTGTAACAATGGCAACATCGACACGATCATTAAGAATAATTTTGGTTAAAGGGATGTTTTTCTTTGTTAAAAATTCCACAGCATCAAAAAGTTCTCTGGCTGTTTTTATTTTTTCTCGCAGGTGAATCGCTGTTATGTATGGATGGATATCTGTAGCAATTTCAGCAAATTGCTCAATAGACATTTGACCATTTGAAATAAGATGGAATTCCTTTGAAATATTAGTCACCCCTTTAGAAGATTCTGTTAAAAAGAAAAAAACCACTTCCAATTTGTAAGGAAGTGGTTTTTGAAAATTTGAAATAAACAATCTTTTGGTTACTCAAATATCCTATTTTCCACTTCCCTACGCTGGTATTAACCAGATCAGGTTCATAGAGTCCCGAAGTAGCACTTCAATCTCAGCCCTTTAAAAAGGCACCTCTAGCGGAATAGCTTTAATTATTCATTTGTAATGTTTTCCTGCTGTTATTATATTAACACGCTGGTCGGATATGTCAAATCATTTTGTCAACTTTTAAAAATGTTTTCTTTTACTAGATTTTAATATTTATCATTTCTAATGTCCTAATTTTGTATAAATACTTTTCAATTTTTCGACATTCTTAAGAAAATATTATCTTCCATGTGTTAAACTAAAATAGATTGATGATGGAGGGAAGATTAGGCATGTTGAATATTCGAAACGTAAAAGAGCAGGACCTATCAGATATTGTAATCATTGAACAGCTTTGTTTTCCTCAAGAAGAGGCGGCGACAAAGGAAGCTTTTGAAATGAGGATTGAAGTTATCCCTGATAGTTTTTTTGTTGCGGAAGAAAATGGGGTAATCATCGGTTTTGTAAATGGACCGGTTATTAAAACTCCCTTCATTACGGATGACTTATTTAAGGATTTAAAGGAAAACCCAGAAACGGGGGGACATCAAAGTATCCTTGGGATAGCGGTAACCCCACATTTTCAAACACGTGGTGTGGCAGCGTCACTCCTTTCTCATATTGAAAAAGCCGCAAAGGAAAAAAATCGCGAAACCATTACCCTTACCTGTAAAGAAGAACTAATCGGCTTCTATCAAAATCATGGATACCGAAACCTAGGAACCTCGGACTCCCAGCATGCCGGAGTTACGTGGTATAACATGGTTAAATCATTATAATCCCGTGGAACATTATGTGAAACAAGAAAATTCGGGTTGTGCCTGGCACCACCCGAATTTTCTTTATTTGTTTAAGGAAAAAAATAACTTTTAGAGGGTTTACTTTCCGTTTGTCGAACTATTTAGATAATAATTAATCGACAATTGAGGTGGGGAAGTTGAACGATATCCAATATGCATTTTTCAATGAGTATGGTGATTATAGTTTTGATTTTGACAACAGTGACGTCTCAACCCACTTTATCATTACGGCTATTCTAGTAAAAGATTCCGATAAAGAAGGGTTAGAAGGAGAAATTGAAAGGATATGGCAAAAATATATTCAAAATGAAGACAAACATTTTAGTTATATTAAAAATCAACCAGAACGTATGTTGCAAATTTTGAATGAAATGAAGGAATTACCTTTTAAAATATATGCATATGTAATCGACAAGCAGAAAATAAGAGAAAACAGTGGAGTCACCTATAAACATACATTTATCAAATATTTAACACGCAAGGTCCTCGAAGATTTATCGAATACATTTGAAAAGCTTGATATTATTTCGGACGACCAGGAACCGAAAGAGTTTATGAATGCGTTTATCAACTATGTAAAACAAGAATGTATACCTGATCTCTTTAATTATTCAAGCTTCGGATTCAATAACACGAAATCAGATATTCTTATCCAATTGGCGGAATATACTGCACGAACACTGGCAATAGGGTATGAGAAAAATCTTTCAAAATATTATCAAACATTTTATAAAATCATCAAACCTCAAATTGTCCGAATCAATTTATGGCCCCATGACTATCGGAATTTTCTCTATGACTACAAGGTAGATTCTGCTGACATTAAGAATGACGAGGTAATCATCAAACAGGCAGTCAATTTAACTTATCAATACATTGATAAGTATCGAAAAAGTGACGATGAGGATGAAAAACTACGCATTGATTTTTTAAAGTTTTTACTGTTTAATCTAAAAGAAAATCCAGATGAATATGTTTACACACAGGAAATATTAAATAATCTCAATGCTATACGCAATATCGAGTTGAACCCGCATAATTTTCGCTCCAACATCGTCTCGAAGCTGCGTGATCACGGGTTATTAATCGCGAGCAGCAATAAAGGCTACAAACTGCCTGTTTGTTTGACTGATTTATATGACTTTGTGAACCTTTCAAGTCTAACCATTTTCCCGATGATTCAAAGAATTGCCAAATGCCGAGATCAAATTCTAAAGGCTACTAACCAAGAAATCGACATACTCGAGCAAAAAGAATATGAATATTTGAAACGGGTCATTGAAATGGAAATTTTGAAGATAAAGTAATTTTTTATAAAGACTAAATGTTGTGTCCATATCTTGGTAATACTAAAAATGAAACCAAAGTGGAGGTACAAAATATGGCAGAAGAAAAATCAACAAATGAGAACGGGAAGGAAAAAGACAGCATTGCAAATGTACAGTTAGATGAATTGGTTGAGATTAAAACCGGAGAATACAAAGGGAAAAAGGCAAAAGTTATACAAGTTCGCGATAACTCAGTTATTGTGGAACTGGGAATGAAGACCAAGGCAGGAGAGCCAGTATTAACTGTGGTTAATCATAAAAATTACAAAAAGCTTAATAAATAATTCCTTCTTTAGTGTGATAAGCCCATCCTGGTTTGTTTCAGAAGATTGTCATGAAGCCGGATAGAAGCCGATGGAACAGTCAAAAATGGGGAGAATACCTGCGTTTTTTAACAAGCGTAAAAAGTAAATAAATCAGAAATAATTTTAGGTATCAGGCGACCAAATGGTGGCTGATACCTTTTTTTAATTAAAAATGAACAAAATGTTTTGGAAATTCACCATGGTGGTAAAATTATAAATTACAATGAGTAGGTAAAGGGAGGGGAAAGCTTTGGATAATAAACGAAAAAAGGATTCTATGGTAGTTAGCACACTACTTATAGTGGTTATAATGACATTATTCATTACATCAAATGTGTTTGGAAAATTATCAAAAGTCTCAAATCAGCAGGATAAGGAAATCACCGTGTATCTAGCAGGAGACTCTACAGTTTCCAACTATCCTGACAATATGGCACCGCGGACGGGTTGGGGACAGGTGCTACCGTCTTTTTTTGACGATAGGGTTCGAATTAAGAACAGAGCAGTACCTGGCAGAAGTTCAAAAAGTTTTATCATAGAAGGCAGATTAGCTGGAATCTTAAAACAAATTCATAAGGGGGATTACCTTTTCATTCAATTCGGCCACAATGACGAAAAATTCAAGGATCCGACCCGTTATACGAAACCTTCTACTACATATAAAAGCTATTTAAAGCAATATATTAGAGGTGCTCGTCAAAAGGGCGCAAACCCAGTGCTGATCACTCCTGTGGAAAGAAGACGTTTTTCCTCAGATGGCGGTGCTTTGAATACGCACGGGAGGTATCCTTCGGCGATGAGAGCGTTGGGACACGAAGAGCATGTTCCGGTCATTGATTTAACGGCGAAAAGTAGGAAGCTTTTTCAACAGCTCGGACCAGAAAAAACTAAAGATCTTTTTATGTGGATAGACCCAGGAACGAACCCTAATTTTCCGAGAGGTGTACAGGACAATACTCATTTTCAGGATAAAGGTGCGAAGGAGATCGCTAAACTCGTGGTCGAGGGGATACGGGAGGAAAAAGTAGGGTTAAGAAATCATCTAAAGTAAAGAGAATTTTTTTTGCCAGGAGATCCTATTATCAGCGAATCATAGAAAGGTAAATCATTTGGACAAAAATGGGAACAGCTCTTAAATCGAGAGCTGTTCTTTTTTCATACCAATGTTTCAATAAGAAGGTGATTTCACCTTCTACATGGCAGGATTATGTGCGCTGAATTTGTGAGGTAGCAAAGGTTTTAATCAATTTTTGTAAATTCCGATGGCCTTCTCTCAATCTAATTGTTTCATCAATAATTAGTTGAAATCCTTCCAATTCTTTGTCAGATGCATTTAATAGGGATTTTGGTAAACCTTCTGCGAGTTGTTGTAGGGTGTAATCTTTTGTCACGGACATCGACCATCCTTTCAACTTTTTCAATAGACATCATTTTTGTCTTTTCTATTATTTTGGGAAAGGTCACCGTTTTTCCTGCTAATACCTTAAAAAACTTATCTACATATCTCAGCAGATTTCTTTTTGAAAGGCGATGATCTTGCATCTGACGACAGCTAATAACTAAAAAACCTTGGAATTTGTAGAAAAATATTACTAAGTTAGCTTTGCTAACAGGGGCACATAGGTAGGGCTTCCCCAAAATAAAATGGAGAAGCCCTTTGCGTTACTAGTTTAATATAGTTACTTTTAGTTGTTTTACGCCAAAATCAATAGCATCTGCTTCTGAAGGAATAAAGACATCAATCCGATTTCCTTTAATGGCACTTCCCGTATCGGCAGCTGTCGCTTCACCGAACCCCTCAACATAAACCTTACTACCCAAAGGGATAACATTTGGATCCACTGCGATGACTTTTGCATTCGGGTTTGCTTTAATGTTAACTCCAGTTTTTGTGATTCCAGAACATCCTTCACATGAAGCCGTATAAGCCGTGGCCTTCACGGTAATTTGCTTAGCAGCCTGTTTCTTAGGATGTGATGTTGCTTTATCTTTTGAATCCACTTGATCTTGTTTCGTCACTTCAGATGCTTCTTGCTTTTTTGATTTGGTTTCAGAAACATCCTCAAAGATGATTAAATCTAATCCAGGGTGGATAAGGTCCGAAATTAAATGATTCCATTCTTTAATTTGTGAAACACTTACATGATGCCTTTTGGCAATATCCAATAAGGTTTCATCTTGTTTTACGATATAATGTTTTTCAGGTGCGATCTCTAATCTTTCACCTGGAAAAATAAGATCTGAAGTTAGATGATTCAACATTCGGATGTTTTCTACTTTGGTATGATTTACACTTGCTAGATTTGAAAGTGTATCTCCTTCTTGTACAGTAATCGTTGCAGCATGTACATTAGCACTCACAGTACCTGAGAGTACAACAGCTGCCATAAATGTTTTAATTTTGTTTAGCATTTTTTTACCCTCCGTGTTCTTTGTCCGCTAAGTTTTCATAAGCTTAACATGAATTTTGCTGATAAAAAGAACAGGAGGATGTTAAAACCATTACAAGCATGGCAAGTATATTGCGATAGTATTTCTAAATTGGCAGAATAATCTGAAATATAGTGTTTTTAAGGAATATTATCTAGAAAAAGCCCAATAGGATGTGCTTTAAATGCAACTTGTCATTATTACAGTAATGTTACAAGAATTTTGTCATATTTTTGTGAGATACTAACATTTTCCAACATAACCAACATTTTAAGCTAGCTAATTCCTTAAAATTTGCTCACAAAAAACGGTTCAAGAAACAAAGAACCCGCCAATCGTATATAAAACAATTGAAATCATTCCGCCAATCGCCGCAACTTTTAATTTAAAGCGGGCATAGTCAACAAGGGATAGATCTAAAATCGTAGCGGTTGTAATGGTGGTATCACCTAATGGTGAAGTTAAAGCGCCAAAAGCTCCACTTGCAAAAACAGCACCTACGGTTAATGGGATAGAAGCCCCGGTTGAAACCGCTAATGACATCCCTAGAGGCATAAATAATCCCCATGTTCCCCAAGAAGAACCAATAAAGTAACCGACAATCGAACCCAGCACAAAGATCGTAACCGGGGTTAAAAAGGCGGGAAGGAATGAGCCTAAAGTGGAACTAATAAATTTTGAAAAACCAAGATCTTCCGCCAATAAGGTTAATGACCAGATGAGGACAAGCAATGTGATGGCCTCCATCATTTGGTTTCCCCCATCAAAAAAATGGTACAAGATTTCGTCCAATTTCTGTCGTCTCACTATGTAAAAAACAAAGGATAACACAAGGGTGATGAAAACGGCTAATAGCATTACAAAGGTCGCATCGGCCATCGAAAAAGCTTCAAAAATTGAATGAGCTCCTTTAGCTCTGCCATTTTGCCACAATAGAAATAATGATAATCCGAGAAGTAAAAAGACGGGGAAAATCAAATTCCATGGTTGAGCTTTTACCATCGATAATTCTCTTTTAATTCCACTCCGGTGCAGGTCATTCTCTTCCTCGTCTAACGGTTCTTGTTTTAGGGTGAGAAGAGATGTTTTGGTCGCTCTAGTCCAGAAGGTTAGGACAAGCCCGATGACTAACATTACAATCGCAAAAAAATTAAACAAAATACTTAGTAAGAAGACATGATAAGCGGATATCCCTAAATGGAGCTTACCTATATTGCCTTCCACTAATGACACCATGAAGCCAACAAATGCCGTAGCAACCGGTAAAAGGACAATCACTGACTCTGTTGAAATATCCATCGTTAGTCCGACCTTTTGCTTTGGTAAATTCATTTTTTTAATCAGGGATTTAACAATCGGACCAATCATCATAATCCGAAACATCGGCATCATAAACGTGAAAAGGAGGGTAAACCAAATCAGTCCCAGTAGTCCGCGCTCTGTTTGAATTTTATTCCCAACCCACTCTGAAAAGCCTTTAATGCCTCCAGAAATGTTCATCATGCCAACCAATCCGCCAAATAAATATAGAAATCCAATGATTTTAATATTATTTCCAGCGGATAAGGTTGTCACAATATAAGATACCGTTTGATAGACTCCAGCTAATAAATCAGCTTTAAAAATCAATGACCCCACTAGCAAACCGAGAATAAGACCTGGCAGGATGTTTTTTAGCCAAATGGACATGGAAATGACGATAATAAATGGTAACAAAGAAAGCCAGGTATGATTCAAAGTATCTCCCTCCAATCTGATCCCTATATATGAAGAACTAATTCCCTTATTATGACCATTCAATAGAAGAAAAATGAGGAACCGGAGAATTAGGGGGTCGAAAAGGGGGAAGGTATCAAAGCTTTGATAGTGCTTAGGTTAAAAACACAAAAACACTACAAATGAATTTGCAGTGTGAATTTTTTATAAATGAAACTACCTTTAATTTATACAGTAAGGACAATTTTTCCTTGAGCATGCCCTTCTGCAAAATACCTGAAAGCCTTATGAACTTCATTGAATTTATAGCACCGATCAAGAACAGGTTTAACTTGGCCAGTTTCAAGAAGTTCTTTTAAATAAATCAAATCTTGTTGATTAGCCCTCTGTAAGAAGGTACTCATTTTCTTTTTACCAAGCATGGAAATCCAAGGTCCTAGTACCATGGCTTGAAACATTTGAGCACCTGAACCACCTACATGTACAAAAATACCATTTGGAGTTAAGACTCGCTTATACGCAGTTATTGGATGAGATCCGTTCACACCCAAAATTAGGTCATAAAGATGATTGCTTTTGGTGAAATCCTCCTTTTTATAATCAATTACATGGTCCGCCCCAAGCGAACGTAAAATTTCTAAATTTTTCGTACTGCACACACCCGTGACCTCAGCCCCATATGCTTTGGCGATCTGTACCGCGAAAGTTCCGACACCACCGGAGGCCCCATTTATCAATACCTTTTGTCCTGTCTGTAATTTACCTTTATTCCTTATAGCCTGAAGAGCTGTTACACCGGCCATTGGGACCGCAGCAGCTTCTTCAAAGGATAAATTGGTTGGTTTTAATGCAATTGCCTGTTCGGGGATCGCTGCATATTCTGCAAAGCCACCCCAGCCACAACCGGATAAGTCTCCGAATACATCATCACCAGGCTGAAACTGCTTAACGTTTTTTCCAACTGCTTCAACCCTTCCTGCTATGTCACCTCCAGGTATGGGATATTTTGGTTTTAATAGACCAAAGGCAAAGCGGGCTAAGAAAGGTTCGCCTGTTAAAAGAACCAAGTTTCCAAAATTAACGGATGTTGCATGAATTTTTACCAGTACCTCATTCTCCTTAGGAATTTGTTTATCCACTTCCGTTACTTTAAGGACATCAGGCGGACCGTATTGGTCATAAACGATTGCCTTCATTGGAAACCCCCTATTTTTTGAATAATGATGATTACACAACAGTTACGGAAAAAGAGTCCTTAAATAAGATATTACGAGTATGAGGAAATTAAGACTACAATGATTTAGATACATGTAATTGTATATTTATTAAAATATTAATTAAAAACAAAGGTTGAAAATCCTTAATTAATCACTATAAATGAAAACGCTTTCTAAAAAAATATCATAAATATTCAAAAGATATTCAAAAATAGATTGTCAAAGAATGATTTTTTCACTATAATCAAAAATATTAAATGTGAGGAAATATAACGTGAGAATGAGGGGAAATGTGACATGACTGAAACGCTTATTTCAAAAACAACTACTGCGGGTACAACTCTTGAACAAATAAAAGAAACCATTTTAAAAAAATCTGTTGAACTTTTACACTTACAATTTGTCGATATCGAAGGGATTTTAAAGCATGTAACCGTAACAACAGAACAACTCGAGGATGTAGTTGAAGGAAAAATGATGTTTGATGGATCTTCGATTAAAGGTTTTTCACCGATTAATAAATCCGACCTTTATCTTCAGCCAGATCTAAATACATTTGCAGTTCTACCTTGGACAGTTGAAGAGGGGTATTCAGAAGCTCGTTTCTTATGCTCGGTAAAGAATCCAGATGGAACGCCATATGAGGGAGATACAAGAAATGTTTTGCAGAAAACTGTTGATCGTGCAGCTGAAAAAGGGTACACGATTTCAGTAGGACCGGAATTAGAATTTTTCCTTTTTAAAACAGATGAAAACGGGTATGCTACCCAAGAACTTGGGGATAAAGCAGGCTATTTTGAGCCATCTCCACACGATCTTGGCGAGCGCGTTCGTTTAGAAATCTACCGTGCCTTAAAAGCGATGGGTTTTACGATTGAGGCTTCTCACCATGAAGTGGCGGAAGGGCAGCATGAGATCAATTTTAAATATGCGGATATTTTAACGGCTGCAGACCTTTCCACTACATACAAATGGGTAGTAAAAACAGTGGCGAAGAAATTTGGTCTACACGCTACCTTTATGCCGAAACCAGTTTTTGGAATAAACGGTTCTGGAATGCATGTCAATATGTCTCTATTTGATGAAAATGGGAATGCCTTCTATGATGAGACGGATGAGTTACAATTATCAGAAAAAGCGTACCAATTTATTGCAGGTATTTTAGAAAACGTGAAAAGTTTTACTGCCGTGACGAACCCGCTTGTGAACTCCTACAAGCGTTTGGTTCCGGGTTATGAAGCACCTTGTTATATCGCCTGGTCTACTTCTAACCGTTCAGCTCTGATTCGAATCCCGGCTAAAAGAGGTCTGGCCACACGGGTAGAATTACGTTGTCCAGATCCATCTTCCAACCCCTACCTAACATTTGCGGTGATTGCTTCTGCAGGGTTAGACGGGGTAGAGAAGGAATTAGAAGTACCTGCTCCAATTAATGAAGATATTTTCCATATGGATGAAGAAACTAGAGCGTTCAAGGGAATTGACAGCCTTCCTGGCAGCTTGGCAGAAGCGGTCAGTGCATTAGAAGCTGGCGAAATTGCCGCTAATACCCTAGGCGAACATGTCTACAACGAATATGTCTCTATGAAAAAAACCGAATGGGATAGCTATCGCACCGCCGTCCACACATGGGAAATCGAAAACTATCATACTAAATTTTAATGATCGAAAAAGCGGGGATATCCCCGTTTTTTTTATTTAAATAATGAGAAGTCTTGCCTGAGGGAATCGCCAAACTAAACAAGCCCTGCCGAAATCAGGACGTTTGCATAGTATATATGGAGTTAAAGAAGGGAGGTCTTAGGAATGGATGGTGCAGGAGCTGGTGGAGGTTTCGCATTGATCGTTGTATTGTTTATCCTTCTTATTATTATTGGAGCGTCGTTTATCGGCGGAGGATACGGCGGTTTTTATTAAAAAATAAAAATTTAAGAAAGGTGGAATAAATATGTATGGTTACGGTGGATTTGGGGGCTGCGGCGGTTATGGATATGGTGGTTTTGGAGCAGGCGGCGGCTTTGCTTTAATCGTTGTATTGTTTATTCTTTTAATCATAATTGGAGCAGTTTGCTTTTATTAATTAAACGCCTATAGGAATTCAAATTAGAAAAAGGCCTGTATTGGCCTTTTTTTCTTGAATTAAATTATGTCATATGCTTTTGGGTGATTCTATCCAACCTTTATCGATTAAGATTATTATTCATTTGTTTATTTTACATATTTTAGGAGGTTAAGGAGATTGTAATAACAAATAGTAATATCAAAAATGGCTGGCTTGAAAAACCACCCTCAGCACAAAATCGAAAAGAAATTGCAAGGGGTTAGAAGAATGTGACGAATCCGAAAGAAGCGGTATTTTGGAGTATTGCCTTCCCAGGCTTTGGGCAGTTAAATAATGGAAAATATCTAAAAGGAATCCTATTTATTACTTTAGAAATTATCGTTAATGTTAAGGCTCATTTTAACGAAATCATTCGATTAAGTTTTCATGGTGAGATTGAAAATGCAATTGCACAAGCTAATTACCAGTGGTTGATGTTTTACCCCTGCCTGTACTTGTTTGCAATGTGGGATTCCTTTAAAGATGCAGGGGGAGGAACGAAAGAACATTCGTTTTTTCCATTTGTAATGACAGCATATTTTGTAACGGTAGGGTGTATTTATTCATCAAACTTTAAATTATTTGGGACATTACTAGGGCCCGTTTGGTTACCCATACTATGTGTAATTCCTGGCTTAATCGTGGGGACAGCAATAAGGGGTATATTGCAAAAAAGGGTTAGGCAGGAAAGTTAGGCCTTTCTCTTTTTGGTGAAACATTCTAAATGGACGAAGGAGGTATTATTTTAAAATAATTATAGATAATAAAAATAGTTGTTCAAACTTTATGGTTCGCTGGTTTTTGTTTTATGAAAACATGGAATATTAGCTAGGCAAAAAAGTTTGAACAACACTAATATCCCCTAGGAAGCTTTTTGCAATCTTAAATGATCAGCAATCAGAGCAATAAATTCACCATTTGTCGGTTTTCCTCTTAACGGATTTACCATATTACCGAATACAGAATCTAATTGTTCAATACTACCTCGATTCCATCCAACCTCAATCGAATGTCTAATCGCTCTTTCAACACGGCTTGAGGTCGTGTGAAATTTTTTAGCTATACTTGGATAAATAATCTTCGTAACCCCTGAGAGAGATTCCAGATTACTGTAAACCATTTTAATCGCTTCTCTCAAAAACATGTACCCTTTAAGGTTGGCTGGTATACCTAATTTATGTAAAACTTCGGAAATCCTAATTTCTATACTTCTTTCCTTGCGAACGTTGGTCAACTTGTCAACCTTTGGCGCTTGAAATAAATCCTTTTTTGAACAAATGGTTCTTATTGTATCCGATAAATGAGATAATTCGAAAGGTTTTAATAGAAAATAAGAAGCCCCCAATTCATTCGCTCTTTTTATAATGTCATCTCTTCCAAAGGCGGTTAACATTAAAACTTTTGTTTCAATGTTTCCTTCATAGATTTGCTCCAACAGAGAAAATCCATCTGAATGCGGCATAATTAAATCTAAAATGACAAGATTTGGTTGTTCGCTTTTTATTAACTTCATTCCATCCAACCCGTTATGAGCGATTCCAATGACCTCTATGTCATTCAAGGTCGATATATAACTTTCAAGTACCTCAGTTAAATATACATTATCATCTATAATTCCAATTTTTATCATAATATACCAATATCCTCCTTAAACTGTCTCAATACTCCATATTCTTCGATAAATGAATGCGAGATACAAGCAAAATATTCCGACACGTTTTTTTAATATTCAATAAATTGTATTGATTTTTGTCTGGTTATGTCGAATTGAATATTTATTTGTAAAAATAAATAGCCTTATGCACTAAAGTTGCTCTTGACAATTTAATAGTTTGGTCTAATCCAAAATAAGTAGATTCCTACTACACAAGTACTATTCTGAAAAAGGGAAATGCTGTTCAATCATGAAACCTTAGCACACCCATATAATTACTCTAACCACTATTAAAGGGAGGAAGTGTTCGTATGAAACAACAAACTTTAATAATGGATTTAGACGACACATTAATTCACTGCCACAAATACTTTCAAGCAGCAAGAAACAGTTTTTCGAATTTGTTGAAGGGATGGTTTGATGTTCCAACACATGAAGAAATCATACAGAAACAATTAGAAATCGATTTGAAATGTGTGGAAATGCAGGGGTTGCATTCATCTGTTTTTCCTGAATCGCTTGTAAGAACCTACTGGTATTTTTGCAGAAAATACAAAAGAAAAATTAGAAATAAGGATGAAGATCGTGTTCGGAAGATTGGCCAAAATGTGTTTCAACAGAAGGCGCAGCCATTTCCTTATATGTATGAGGTCCTTGACCAGCTTCTAAAAGACGGCCACCAACTGTTTTTATTTACGGGAGGAGACGTAACCAATCAAAGCAGAAAAATTACTCAATTAGATTTGGAACCCTATTTTTCAAGCGGTATCTTTATTTTTGAACAGAAAAACACGGAGACGCTACTGAAGGTGTTAAACAAAATTAAATCTGATAAGAGAACCACTTGGATGATTGGGAATTCGCTGAAAACTGATATAATGCCAGCGATTGAGCTGGGTATTAATGCCATTCATATTCCGGCAAAGTTTGAATGGAGTTATAATATTGTCGATATCGATATTACCCCAAATGGGACATTTGCTGAATTAGAATCGTTGCTTCAATTACCTGATTATCTCAGGGAATATTGCTTCTTTAATGCGGTTATTTAACGATCATTACGGATTAATCCAAAATAACAAAAACGGCTAATTAGAGAATTAGCCGTTTTTTCAGTCCATAGGAAGAAATGAGCTAGGAGTTTGTCTTGAATAATTTTTTTAAATGAGTATATAGTAATTAAGTAGTATTGAAATTCAAGATTTGGAAATATAAAATAAAAATTAGGATAAAAGAAATAAAGCTTTTATCTTTATAAAGGATGAGCAGGTTTGGAAAACAAACAGATACAAATGGAGTTGGCAAGTTATATTGGAAGAACTTTACGTGAAAATTTCGGAAAAGGACCTGAATCGGTATTTGTTTCCTACAATCAGTCGATCTTGACGGTTTATTTACGAAACTTCCTTACTCCATCTGAAAATGTTTTGTTAACACAAGATCAGGAAGCGATTGTTCAAAAGACAAGAGATATGTTAATGCAAACACTCATTCCTGAATTTAAGGCCTATATTAAAATTTTAACCGGGATGGAAATAAAGGAATTTTATTATGATTGGGGACTTCACAATAAAAGTGGTGTCTTCATTGGCATAAATACTTCTTCAACAGAACCTGGTGAAAACATTATTGATTTATTTGTAGGAAAAGAGCAGCTTCACGAAGAAATTATAAGAATCAGTATTCAGGCTCAAAGAGAGCCGGAGGAAGTGGAATCGTTCCTTTTAAACCAAAGAACATTGGTGATCATACGAAAAGGGATCCTTGTATCCATCGAAAGGGAATTAATTCGATTAGGGAGTTCAGAAACTTTAAGACTGGCCAAACGAAATCTTGAAAAAAGATTATTACATAATAGCAATCATTTTGAAACGATTCTCAAAACAAAAGTAAATGATATTTTTGTGGATTGGGATTTTAATCTAGATAAGAGCGCCATCGTGCTCATCTTATCACCAACAGCATAAAGGCGGAAGTGAGTTAGACAAAAGAGCTAAACACAAGCCAAGATGGGGATTTTACTCATCTTGGCTTTTTTATTTAAAAACAGGGAAAGGAACTGGTAGAGAGAGATGAACAGTCCCATGGAAGCAATCAAAAGCGAAAAGAGGCAATTATTAATAAACCATGTAACCGAAAGAATGACCAGTAACCAAACCTTGTTTAAAGAGAATGAGGATGCAATTGTCATTTTCGATTTAGAAGGCAATATTGTCCAAGTAAATCCTGCCTTTGAAAAACTATCATTCTATACAGCGGAAGAATCGATCTAATTGAAGCTGCAAAAGCTGTTTCCGATTGAAAGTTTGGATATGGTTTTTCACTATTTTCATAAAGCTTCATTCGGTCAGGTCCAAAACTTTGATTGTATAATGATAACGAAACAAGAGAAATTGATTGATTTAAATATAACCAATATACCTATATCTGCCGATGATAAAGTGGTTGGAGTATGTGCATCCGTGAAAGATATTACCCAAGTAAAAAAGAAAAAATCTGAGGTTAGAAGAATAGAAGCATTTCACCGTGTCTTGACTGAGCATGTTCTAGATATCATCCTAACTACAAATATAATGGGAAAAATTCATTATGTATCCCCTTCCTGTGAAAAAATACTTGGGTATGAGGCGGATGAAATCATTGGTCAACATTTCTCGGTATTGTTACACCCTGAAGACAAGGAAAAGGCTTTTAATGAACGTGAAAAAGTACTTACATTGCTTGAAGATAGCAGAGACTCATATCGGTATGTCAAAAAAGACGGTAGTTTTGTTTGGATTGAATCGATTTGTAATCCCATCGTGGACCATGATACAAAAAATATCATTGAAATCGTCAGTGTGATCCGGGATATAACGGAGAGAAAGCAGGCCGAAGAAGAATTATGGAGCAGGAAAAGAGCCTTTCGAGATTTAGTAGAGCATTCTCCAGATGCGGTGATTATTGCTAAGGAGGAGAAAATCCTTTTTATAAATGAAACCGGTATTGGTTTATTAGGACCTGAACGCAAGGAGAACTTCATTTCGAGATCCATCTTAGACTTCATCCATCCAGGGGACCATCAGGAAGCGAAAAATAGAATCAAAAGTATTGTGGACGGGAATAGAACTGAATTTAAACCCTATCAAATCGTCCGTTTTGATGGAAGTACCTTTGATGGTGAAGTAAAAGGCATTCCTACCTTTTTTCAAAATCAGTCAGCTCAGCATATTATTATTCGGGATGTTACTGAAAAGAAAAAGACACAGGAACTCTTACGTAATTCGGAAAAATTAACGATTGCAGGACAGTTAGCTGCTGGAATCGCTCATGAGGTTCGAAATCCTCTTACTGCCATTAAAGGATTTCTCCAGCTAATGGAGGCGCAGGTTAAGAATAAGTCCTACTTTGAAATTATTCAATCCGAGATGGAAAGAATTGAACTAATCCTCAGCGAATTATTGGTACTTGCCAAACCACAAGATTTGAAATTTGAAAATGAAAATATCCAGACATTAATCAATGATGTCAAAACATTAATAGACACGCACGCCATCATGAATAATATTTTGATCGAAATCGTGAATGAATGTAAGGATCTAACTATTAATTGTGATAAAAACCAGCTGAAACAAGTTTTTATTAATTTTTTAAAAAATGCGATTGAAGCAATGCCTGATGGCGGAAGTATAACAATTGAAATCAAACAATATAGTGAGAAAAAGGTGAAAATCTTTTTTAAAGATACCGGGAAGGGGATCCCGCATCATATTCTAAAACGGATTGGAGAGCCATTTTTTACAACAAAAGAGAATGGTACAGGACTCGGTATTATGATTTCGAAGCAAATTATCGAAAATCATAATGGAAGCGTTTATATTTGGAGCGATGATATGGGAACCATTATTGAAGTCATTATCCCGGTTAATCATGGTTTGACAATATAATGAGTTAGAGATATATAGGTCCTCGCTATTCTATTTGGATGAATGAGAATATTTTAGAGTTTTTTTCCATCTAAGAAAGGTGATATAATTCGATTAAATGATATTGAGGAGTGATTTTTTGATTAATACCGTCGGTCAAATTATGTTGTATGTAAATAATCAAGATGAGGCAGTGAATTTTTGGACAGAAAAGGTAGGGTTTACTGTCATTTCGGAGCAAGATAACGGTCAAGGGATGAGATGGATTGAAATCGCCCCGACAAAGGAAGCAGAGACGAGTATTGTTCTCCACAATAAGGAACTAATTGCTAAAATGCAGCCTGAATTAAATCTTGGAACACCTTCTTTGATGTTTTTTACGAAAAATTTCGTTCAATTACATAATGACTTAACAAATAAAAACGTTACAGTCGGTGAAATTGTAAATATGCCTACAGGCAGAGTATTCAATTTTGCCGATAGTGAAAATAATTATTTTGCGGTAATGGAAAAAAAGTAAAGTTGACTAAAATGATAAAAAGGCACGAGTTTTCTAAAAACTCGTGCCTTTTTATATTGGTAAATTTACCGAGGTGAATGATTAGAGAAAAATCGATTGGAAAAACTTACTAATGGTAAGAATCGAATGTCTAAAAGAAAGGATGAATCAAATTGTCAGGACCTAGTTTAAGAAAACAGGATGCCCATACTTCCATTCATGAGTCAGCATTAAATGAGGCAAAAGAACTACGTACTTTATTGTATAAATGCCTTAAGGAGGAACAAAAGGAAAAAGCCCTCAAAGTTGCAGAGGTAACCATTGAACATTGGGAATCGCGGACATTACAGCATGCAGAATCCGAAGAAGAAGGGTTATATAAGGAAATGGCAGAGGAGAAGCCTTATTTACGCCCGCTTATCACCCAGCTCACTCGTGATCATGATCTTATGCGTAGAATCGTAGAACAAATGAGGAACCTGCTGATTCAGGATGAGATTGATGACAGAATGATCTCTTTGCTTGATTCCTTAATTATCGTGGACTCCATCCATAATGAAGATGAAATGAATAAACTACTAACAAATAACGAAAGCTACGACAAGAAAGTTATGGAAAAAGGTGAAGATATTGCTTGAAGAAAAATTATTACGTTATGCGGCACCAGCACTATATACCAAAATGGTAGAAATCTTTTCAACCTATCATCTACATCCCTATGATGTTCATGCTACCGCTTTAAAAGAAGAGAATGGGTATGAGGTTTCATTAAAGTATTCTACTGATTTTTCTCAATCAGTCACACAACATTTCACCTTTAAACAGGTGGCAGAACCTGATGAAGGGGTGACCCAATTTTTTGAAAGGGCTGCAGATCAATGTAAGTCTTTGTTAATTGCAGATTACTATAAAATGATAAAGCCCTAAAAGGAGTTGAAAGTCGTTTGTTTTCATTTCAAGATGATGCCCTACTTGTTGATGACCGAGAAGATTTAATTGCTGTGCTGCGGATGAGATTCGGCTCCATTCCTGGTGAAATAATTGAGAACATTTACGGAATTGATGATATGAATTCGCTGCAACGACTCATTCTATCAGCTGCAAACGCAGCAAATTGGAATGTTTTTTTGGAAGATTTTAATGAAGGTAGAGACTCTTTTCGATTATTGGGTGAAAATTTTAACCCGTTAAGAGATCGATTGAAAGGGAGAGATGGTTTCGATGGAACAGCATAAAAATAATTTGCTTCATTCACTTAAGCATCTTGTCCGAGGAGAGCGCATTAATGATGGATGGACAGAGGAAAATCCGCGGTCTCGGGATTGGGAATCGGCTTACCGTGGCCGTTGGGGTCATGATAAGGTAGTCCGGTCCACTCACGGAGTGAATTGTACAGGCTCATGCAGTTGGAAAATCCATGTGAAAGACGGCATTATCACGTGGGAAACCCAACAAACTGACTACCCGTCAACGGGTGATGATTTTCCTGAATATGAACCAAGAGGATGTCCTCGTGGTGCCAGTTTTTCTTGGTATACATATAGCCCAACACGGGTAAAGCATCCCTATATCCGCGGAGACCTTTATGCACTATGGAAGGAAGAAGTGGGCAAAGCTGACAACCCTGTACAGGCGTGGGAAAATATTGTTTCGAATCCCGAAAAACGTGAACAATACGTGAAAGCACGCGGCAAGGGCGGGTTTGTCCGGGGAACATGGAAAGAGATTTGTGAAATGGTTGCTGCTGCAAGTATTTATACGATTAAAAAATATGGTCCCGACCGAATTGTCGGATTCAGCCCAATACCGGCGATGTCGATGGTTAGTTATTCTGGAGGAACAAGATTTTTATCCTTAATCGGCGGGACCATTTTAAGTTTTTATGATTGGTATGCTGACCTTCCGCCTGCTTCTCCACAGGTTTGGGGCGACCAAACAGATGTACCGGAGAGTGGAGATTGGTATAACACGAAATACTTTATTATTTGGGGAACGAATATTCCTCAAACTAGAACACCAGATGCCCATTTTATGGTCGAGTCCAGATACAACGGAACAAAAGTTGTGGGTGTTAGCCCAGACTATGCGGAATATGAAAAGTTTGCAGATTTGTGGTTACCGGCGAAAGAAGGAACCGATGGGGCACTTGCGATGGCCATGACCCATGTAATTTTAAAGGAATTCTATGTGGATAAAGAAACTCCTTACTTTTTGGAGTATGCCAAACAATATACAGATTTACCTTTTTTAATTACGTTGAACAAAAAGAATGAAAATTACCGGTCTGACCGTTTCTTACGGGCATCAGATCTTTCAGATCAAGAGGAGCTTGGTGATTGGAAAACTGTTGTCTGGGACGAAACTACCGATAATTTTGCAATTCCAAACGGCAGCGAAGGATTTCGGTGGGATAAAGGAAATCAGTGGAATTTAGATTTATACAATATTAATCCAAGAATGAGTTTTTTAGATGATTCGGATGAAAGGGCCATGGTTGAATTTCCGTATTTCGGTGAAAAAGATGGCGGTTTAGTGAAACGCGAAGTCCCTGTTAAAAAAATTAAGGACAAATCCGGGAACGAGTTAATTATTACCACGGTATATGATTTAATGTTGGCTCATACAGGAATCAATCGAGGGTTAAAAGGCGAATACCCATCTGATTATAATGATGAACAAAGACCCTATACACCTGCATGGCAAGAGAGCATTACCGGTGTTAACCGAGCGCATGTCATTCAAGTTGCCAGAGAATTTGCAGAAAATGCTGCGTTAACAAAAGGGAAATCGATGATTGCCATGGGGGGCGGTACGAATCATTGGTATCATAGTGATCAGATTTATCGATCGATCTTAAACCTTGTGCTGTTAACGGGTTCACAAGGGGTCAACGGCGGAGGCTGGGCACATTATGTCGGGCAGGAAAAGGTGCGCCCATTAGAAGGTTTTTCACAAATTGCATTTGCGAATGACTGGGTGAAAGCTCCAAGATTTATGAATGGAACTTCCTTCTTTTATTTTGCCACCGAACAATTCCGCTATGAGTATGAAAAAAGGGAAGGCGAAACAGAATGGGGCAGTCACTATTCCAATATGCACCCTGCTGATTTCAATGCGCTCTCTGCTCGATTAGGATGGCTGCCAAGCTTCCCTCAACTTTCGCAAAATTCATTAGATGTAGTGAAAGAGGCCCGGTCACACAATAAGGATGACCAAGCGGTAATCAAAGATATTACAAAACAACTAGTTGAGGGGAAACTGGATTTTGCGATTGAGAATCCAAATGACCCTCGGAACTTCCCGCGTGTCTTTTTCAATTGGCGTTCCAATCTTTTAGGTGATAGCGGTAAAGGTCATGAGTATTTTGTCAAACATTTAATCGGCTCAAAGGATTCTGTATTAGGAGATACTGAAAGCTCCTGGCAGCCTGAGGATATTAAGCTTTCCGAAACGCCGCCTGAAGGGAAAACGGATCTGTTTGTCAGCATGGATTTCAGAATGACCAGTTCAGGGCTTTTCTCTGATGTCATTTTACCGGCGGCTACATGGTATGAAAAGTACGACATTAGCAGTACCGATTTACATCCATTTGTACATCCGTTTAATGCAGCGATCACTTCTCCATGGGAGACGAGAAGTGATTGGGATGCTTTCAGAGAAATTGCTAAAAGCTTTTCAGAGCTGGCCAAGAAACACCTCCCGGCCCAGGATGATCTCGTCCTGTCACCACTGGCACACGATACGATTAATGAAATCGCTCAGCCTTTCGGAAAGGTAAAGGACTGGCGGAAAGGGGAAGTCGAGGCAATCCCGGGTAAAACCCTTCCTAACTTTAATTTCGTTAAACGGGATTATCCAAATGTCTATGATATGTGGATTACCGTTGGACCGAATATTAAAAATGGATATGGTACAAAAGGGGTGAAAATCCCTGGAGATAGAGTTTATAAAGAATTACTCGACCGGCTTGGACCTTCCAAACATATTGGTATTGGAAAAGGTTTTCCTGATCTTTATTCTGATAAAAAAGCAATCAACGCGATTCTTTTAATGTCAGGAGCGACGAATGGGAAAAGAGCGGTTGAAGGCTGGAAATCGATGGAGGAAAAGACAGGCAAAAAACTGAAGCACATCTCTGAAGGGCGCGAGGAAGAGGATTATACCTTAGATGCCTTAACCGTCCAGCCGAGGCCAGCAATCTCTACACCTGTCTGGAGCGGATTGGAAAATGATAATCGCCGGTACTCTCCATTTACCGTTAATAAAGAATTTAATATTCCTTGGCATACCCTAACGGGGAGACAAAGTTTTTATCTCGATCATGAAGTCATGCTTGATTTTGGAGAGGGCTTTCCTTTATACATCCCTCCAATTACCAAAGGGGCTTTTATCAAAGGAGAAAAAGAAGTCGAGAACAACGGTAAATCGATTACGCTGCGTTATATGACACCTCACCAAAAATGGGGGATTCATACCATGTTTACGGACACGAATAATATGGTTCAGTTATTCCGTGGCTGGCAGGTAGTTTGGATGAATGAGGAAGATGCGGCTTCGATTGGGATTAAAGATAATGACTGGATTGAAATGTATAACCGTAATGGGGTTGTGGTGGCAAGAGCCGTGTTAACGTACCGGATGCCAAGAGGAGCGGTTTATATGTACCACGCACAAGACCGTCATATGGGAGTTCCGGGAAACACCATTAACAAAAATCGCGGAGGAACTCATAATAGTGTCACTAGAATTGTGCCAAAAGCGACCCATATGATTGGCGGATATTCACAATTAAGCTATGGATTTAACTATTACGGACCAACCGGGAGTCAAAGGGATACGATGACAATTATCCGACCATTGAAGGAGGTCGATTGGCTTGAGGATTAAAGCACAAGTGGCGATGGTTATGCACCTTGATAAGTGTATTGGCTGCCACACTTGTTCTGTCACTTGTAAAAATGTTTGGACAAACCGGCCGGGTACGGAATATGTCTGGTTTAATAATGTCGAAACCAGACCTGGTGTGGGCTATCCAAAAGAATGGGAGAACACCGACCGCTATAAAGGCGGTTGGGTCCTTCGAAATGGGAAATTGCATTTAAGAGCCGGCGGGCCCCTTTCAAAGCTAGCAAATATTTTTTACAATCCGAACATGGCAGACCTAAACGAATTTTATGAACCGTGGACATATGATTTTCAACATCTTCATAAACGAAAAAAAGGGGAGAGTATTCCTGTTGCTCGTCCTCGGTCGATGATTACAGGAAACTATATCGATAAACCCGAATGGGGCCCCAATTGGGATGATGATTTAGCCGGTGGCAGCGAATCAGTCCCAAATGACCCGAATGTTCGAAAACTTCAGGAGCATATCAAAACTGAATATGAAAAGACCTTTATGATGTACCTGCCGCGGATTTGTGAACATTGCTTAAATCCATCCTGTGTCGCTTCATGTCCTTCAGGTGCCTTATATAAGAGAGATGAAGACGGGATTGTATTGGTAGACCAAGATTCATGCCGCGGTTGGCGTTTTTGCATGAATGGGTGTCCTTATCATAAGGTTTACTATAACTGGAATACACATAAAGCGGAAAAATGTAATTTTTGCTATCCGCGTACAGAAGCAGGGCTGCCCACCGTTTGCTCGGAAACCTGTGTGGGAAGGATTCGCTATATTGGAGTAGTTTTATATGATGCAGACCGAGTCAAAGAGGCTGCATCCGTTGAAGATCCAAAAGATCTGTATGAGTCCCAGCTTTCCGTCTTCCTCGATCCGTTTGATCCGGAAGTAATTGAAAAAGCTCAGGAACAAGGCATCAATTATAATTGGATCCAAAGTGCACAAGAATCACCGGTTTATAAAATGGCGATAAAGTGGAAAATTGCATTGCCTCTGCATCCGGAGTATCGAACCATGCCAATGGTATGGTATGTACCTCCGCTTAGCCCAATTATGAATCATATCACCAATGAACAGGATTTAAGTGCGGAAGGGTATATACCTGCTGTCGACCAAATGAGAATTCCAATGGAATATTTAGCTTCGCTATTAACCGCAGATGATACCACTGTAATCCGAAGGGTTCTGCTCAAAATGGCAGCTATGAGAGTCTATATGCGGTCCAAAACAGTAGGCGGGGTGGACCCGCAGAAAATGACGAAATTGATAGATGAAGCAAGCACGACAAAGGAAGAACTAGAAGATATGGCCAGGTTGCTTGCCGTTGCCAAATACAATGAACGATTTGTGATTCCAACAGGCCGCCGTGAAATGGACGATGATTTGCATTATAAACAGGGAGCGTGCAGCATTGAAGACCTAGCACCACCTGAAGGAATGACAACCTACCCATTTGAAAGAAGTGAAAATGCATAATGAATGAAAAAAAGGCCATTCTAGCCATCTTGGCACGGATGATGGATTACCCTGAGGAAACGTTTTTAAATGAACGAACGACTGTTGAATCCTTTATTCATGAAGCAATTTCAACAGAGGAAATACAAAGGGAGGTAGTAGAGAGACTTCATCCTCTTTACGAAATGCCTTTAAAGGAGTTACAAGAGTTATATGTATTAACCTTCGATTACAAGGACAAAACCAACCTGTACTTAACGGCCCACGAGTTAGGGGACAGTAGAAAACGCGGTTTTGCCCTAATCGAATTGCAAAAGCTTATTTTTGAAGAAGGATTCGAGACAGTCGGAAAGGAATTGGCGGATTACATCCCGATGCTGTTGGAATTATTAGCGGTTGCCCCAGAGGAAGAAAAATTCAACAAACTTTCACGAAGGGTTGCTTTCGCCATTAATCGGATTTTATCAAATCTTCCGGAAGATAATCCTTACAAACAGGCTATAGAAATATTGATGATGTATGTATTCGAGGCTCCTGGGACGGACGAAATTTCTGCATTAGAGGTACTCCGGGAGCAAGCAGATCTAGATGAATTGCCATATCCATTGATGTATCGCTAAGGAGGGGATGAGATGGAAGTTGTTTTTTGGTGGACCATTTTTCCGTATATATGCGGAACAATCCTAATCGTAGCAACCTTTTACCGCTTTGTGTTTCGAGGGAAAAGTTGGACAGCCCCGTCAACCGAAATTTTTGAAAAAAAAGGGTTAAGAGCAGCGTCGGTTATTTTTCATTATGGGATTATTTTTGCTTTTGTTGGGCATGTAATGGGCGTATTAATCCCATTGGAGGTTTATAATGCACTTGGAGTTGAAGACCATGTGTACCATTTCTTTGCCATTGCAGGTGGTGGGGTTGCTGGTCTAATGGTGGTAATTGGTTTAGTATTAATGCTCATTCGAAAATTTACAACTCCAAGGGTTCGTGTCCATACCACAGGCGGCTCCTATTTTACCATTATTTGGTTGTTGCTAGTGGCAGGATTAGGTACCTATATGACTCTCATTTACAATACAACAGTCGGTGAATACGAATACCGTTTATCAATCGGGCCATGGTTTAGAAGTTTGTTTACTTTACACCCAAAGTCTGAATTAATGTTGGGGATCCCCACTCTTTTTAAGGTCCATGTCGTTTGTTCGTTTATCTTATTCGCTTCCATTCCTTTTACGAAACTCGTGCATATGTTCAGCTTTCCTTTACGGTATCCAACAAGGGCACCGCAGCAATATCGTTCAAGGAATGGTTATAATAAACAGTAAGATAAAAAACAGTCTCACTACTAGAGGGACTGTTTTTTATCATTTTATCATTAACGGCAGCAGCTCCACGCTCGCTTGAATACATATAATCCAAAAACAAAGAAGGCAAGGAAGCCTATTACCGCAATAAGGATCGTGAAAAAATGACCAAGGTTTCCTAAGTCAATTAAACCAAAGAAATCAGAAATGTACCCCAATACTGCTAATAGCATCCAAATGAAACCTGTAAAAAACCCAAGGAAAATTCCAAAAATGTGACAGTGACCATGACAATGATGACCCATTAAGTTCACCTCCTGTCAATGCTTGTTCAACATTATGGTATGCGGAAAATTAAAGCCTTGATTCTAAAACGAACAAAAAGAGGCTTCTGCACAAAAGGCATCATCTCCTAAAAAGATGAATCCATTGATGGAATGGGGGGCTAGGGGGATTTTAGTAGAATAGAGCTCCTCCTCAGGCTGCACACACTTGAGGGGAGCCAATACATGTTATCGAATCAAAGTTAAGGAATATATTGTTCCGTAATTTTCGTTACAACACCTTTTTTAATTTCAATATGGAAAGGAACTTGATGGTCTTTATTCCGTTGTTTCAAAAATCGAATAAATTGGCTTCTTGTCACCTTTTCATTCCATTTTACTTGATAAGAATTCCTTGTCTGTAAAACAAATTGAGCATTTTTCGAAATTGTAAAGGTCCGTATCCTAGGATTTACGTTTCGAATCCAGTAACCATCGGGGGCACCATCCATCTCTTTGCTGCATTTACAGTCTTTTAAAAATTCTCTGTCAGCCGCTTTCCCAAAATACCATTGGATATAATCGAATTTTCCTACCGATTTCCCATGAACCTTTTTGAAGGATGTGATATAGGTAGCGGCTTTTACTGTTTTAGAATGTTTGGTAGTCTGCATTTTTGCGTTTACTTGTGACATAGGTAAAGACAGTAATAACATAGTAAAAATTAAGAATACGGGAAAAATTATTTTTATTAATCTTCTGAACTTCATTCGTCATTCACCTCACTATATTTGTATCTATACCCAAAATATAATGGGTGAAACTTGAAAATGATGTCGATATAAAGGATGTAGAAAAATATTCTTTCTTCCTTCTATCTTTAATGGGAAGTTCAATTCGTAAGGAAGCATATTGTATTGAATTTTTATTTTTTCATGTTTATGATAGATTCGGAGGAATAAAACGAGTTAATTACTATATTCAAATATGAAGAGGTTTGAAGTAGAAAGGAAGTAAAAGGAGAAGTTGAAATCATATACTAAATTAATGATCCCCTTGTTGGTGTTACTTGTTTTCGGTTTGGCTGGGTGTGGCGGAGATAAACCGGTAACGAATGTTGGTCAATTACATTTTGACCATCCATTAAAAATTCCGCAACTTCTAAAACCAACCATAAGTTCGGACGGTACGAAACATTTTCAATTAACGATGCAATCAGGAACGACAGAATTTTTACCAGGGAAAAAGGCGAAAACATGGGGACTCAATGGTTCTTATCTTGGTCCTACCATCAGGGTTTCACGAGGTGACCACGTATCCTTTGATGTAGTAAATCATTTGGAAGTGGCTTCAACTCTACATTGGCATGGGATGAAATTACCGGCAGTGATGGATGGGGGCCCACATCAGATGATTGAAGCAGGAGAGACGTGGTCGCCTCATTGGACCATTGATCAACCTTCTGCAACTACTTGGTACCATCCGCATGTGCATGGTAAAACAGCACAACATGTGTACCGGGGACTTGCAGGAATGTTTATTATCGATGATAAGGATTCAAAAAAATTGCCATCTAATTATGGTGTCGATGATATTCCGCTAATTGTGCAAGATAAATTGTTTACAAAAGATGGGCAGTTATCAGAGAAGGACGATACCACCTATGGAACACTTGGAAATGAAATACTCGTGAATGGTACGTATGACCCATTTCTTAAGATAACAGCTAGTCAAGTGCGTTTTCGACTGCTTAATGCTTCCAATGCAAGAGCCTATAATTTTGGCTTTACGGATGGCAGGTCGTTTAAACTTGTAGCAAATGATGCCGGACTTTTACAGAAGCCGGTCACATTAAAACGCTTCAAGTTAAGTCCGGGGGAGCGTGCAGAGATTGTTGTTGAATTTAAACCGGGTGAGAAAACCATTCTCCACAGTTATAACAGTGGTGGAGAAATTGATCATGGTGAATTTGATTTGTTGAAAATGGATGCAACTTCTAAATTAACAGAATCCGCTCCATTAGCCGGCCAACTTTCTACCGTACCGCCAATCGAGGTTCCAAAGAATGCGAAGCTACGTCAATTTAAAATGACGATGGATTCAAAGATTAACGACAAAAAGATGGTAATGGATCGAATTGATGAGATTGTGCCGGCGGGGGCGAATGAAATATGGGAAATTGACAATTTTGGCTCGTCACATAACTTTCATATTCATGATGCAGCATTCCGAGTATTGGACATAAACGGTCAGAAACCACCAGAGTATGAAAGAGGAAGGAAAGATACCGTGTTTATTCCCAATGGAGCAACGGTGAGGCTTGCCGTGGAATTTGCGAACTTTGCCGACCCTAAGCACCCGCTTATGTATCACTGCCATCTTTTAAAACATGAGGATTCCGGGATGATGGGGCAATTTTTACTCGTAAAACCAGGTACAGAATCACAAGTATCCAAAAAGTTGCCTAAAAACGATATGCAATATGAACATAATGGTCACCATGAATAAACATATTTTAAGAGACTAGATTTGTAGTAGGATGACCCTCATGCGGTCATCCTTTTAATTTTGTGTTTTAAACGTAACCAAGAATAACCTCACCATGTAGGCACCTATGCATAAAATGAATAGTGCAAAAGGGAGGTGTAATGTTCATAAATGATGCATTTCAATCAGCATTATATAAATAGCTTAATAACCCAAAATATGCAATTAAGGCAAAGGATAGCTGAATTAGAGGATCAAATTAAGGGCCGGAACATAAGGGCTGATAACGGGAACTGGCCAATGCATTTGGCTGATTCGGGAAATACCAATTATTCAACTGCAACTGTGCCTGTAAATTTGACATTAAAGAAAGATCCATTTAATAATGCTTCATCCCTGTTTAGTGTCGACCAGAATCAGCTCTATTCTGTTGAACGGATTGAGAAAAAAATCCTTTCGGCAACCGACCTGGATACCTTTAAAGAAAAATGGGATTTTTCAATCGAAAACAAAGATGCCTTTCAAGACCTCATTGCAAAAGATGGAGTAATCTATGCTTCAACAATGAATCAACTGTACGCCATCCAGGATACTGGGGCGGTTCCGCAAACACTTTGGACAATTGATACCTTTGCCAGCCGGCTTTTAATTGATCAAAATACCATATATTACTACACTAGAGATGTTAACATGATTGAGGGGATTGTTGCAGTAGATGCAAAAACGGGACAAAGAAAATGGAACTATACGCTTAAAACCAATGAGAGAATAGATGGAGCATTCGCAGTTGGCGGTAACCGGCTGTATGCTATTATCCGGAATCCCGTTCAAATGACCGTTCGCTTATACGCATTCGATTCTGCTAGCAGCACGGTTCTTTGGACATTCGATTTTTCTTCCGGTGCATCCATTTACGGAGCACCGGTCTATAAAGATGAGAAGCTTTATGTGGATGCCAAAGATAATACAAGAAATTTATGGGCATTTGATCCGGCAACCGGTAGGACATTATGGAAATTTGCTCTTACGGGTATGTTTACACAGCCAATGTCCGTGACGAATGATTCTCTAATTGTTTTGGATGAAAAAAATATTTTTGGAATTGATAAAAATACAGGAACGCAAAAATGGAAGACAATGTACGCAGAGCAGTTTGTTGCTGGCGGACTTCAGACTGTTGTAGGCTCAAGAGGAATGGTTGTCGCGTCGGACAAAATTATTTTGGAGAACTACAACAAAATAAAATTTTATAATTCAGCAACTGGCCAGCTAATTTCATCAACCATCCAGTTGTCCACCACCACTGGCGGTCCTGGTGTACGACCAATTGGAGTCATCCAAGACACCATTTTTGTAACAGAATCCAATCAAATCCTTTATACGTATGCAGTACCAAAACCAACCCAGGCAGATACCGAAAAGCCAACCGCAACCATCGATTTGGCACCTGTCAATCAGCTTTCGGTTCAGGATGGGAAGAATCAAATTAAAATCCCGGTGTCCATAAGTGAAACGGCAGATATGAATGTTACCGTTGTTGACGAAAGTGGCCTAGTAGTACAGACGATCGGATGGGACCGCCATTTGAAGGGTACATCTTATTTTTATTGGGATGGAAAAAACAACCGCGGCTTTAACGTAACTCGGGGCAATTACCATCTTGTTGTCAAGCTCACCGATCTTGCCGGAAACACGAATGTGTATGATGCACGTGACAACATCATTCAGATTACAGAAGGTTTTGGTATAACAGTGAAAAATTCAAACCTGCGCACAGGACCAAGCACACAAAATCCAATCCTACTGACCATTCCCGCCGGGTCGGAAGTTACGATAACAGGGGAAACAGGTGATTGGTATCAGGTAACCTATAGTATGGTCACTTCGGTTCTGAAAGGATATATCTCCAAGCCATTAATCAAGGTTCCATCGAATCAGGAAATTCTTCAGATAGACAGTGGGAAGACAAGGGTAAATGCCAATGTTCGGACTTATGCCGGGACGCAGTATGATATAAAATTCTTGCTCCAGATGAATACCGATATCAAAATTGTATCCGCTCTTGGAGACTGGTATATAGTAGAATACAAGAAAGATGCCTATTATTCTGATCAAGGGTATGTAGCAAAATATATTGTAACCCTTCCAACTGTATCCACTATCATTTATATTGTTGTTGCGGGAGATTCGCTCTGGAAGATCGCTCAGAAGTTCGGGGTAACGATTGACTCTATCGTTAAAGCCAATAACCTCGATCCTAATCAACCGATTTATATCGGACAAAAATTGACCATTGTAAAATAATAATGTTTTATAAAGGGTGCCTCGAGCCCTCTTTTTTGAACTTATCTTGAATTTATCAAATTATTATTGTACTTTAATAAACATTAAATATTTTAATAATAGTAAAGAATGATATTTTTTATTTTCAATGAATAAAAATGAACGTAAATTAAAATTTTTTGGAGGAGTCTACGGATGAGTGGAATTGAAAAAACTCCCGAACCGCCATATTACGCAGTGATTTTTGCGTCGGAGAGAACGGATGGAGACAAGGGGTACGCAAAAATGGCAGACAAAATGGTTGAATTAGCTTCTGAGCATCATGGATTCCTGGGAATGGAAAGTGCAAGAGACGAAGAATTAGGGATTACAGTTTCTTATTGGGATTCATTAGAATCTATTCAAGAATGGAAGGAAAATTCAGCCCACAAAATTGCACAAGAAAAAGGGAAAACAGTGTGGTACAAAAATTTTGCTCTTAGAGTTTGCAGAGTAGAAAGACATAGCTTTTTTGAAATGTGAAAATCTCGTTAATCCTATTGAAAGGGGTAATTTATGAATTTTAATTTGAATGAAGCCATTGAAGTATTGGAACGAACACCACAAACATTAGAATATTTTTTATCAGGTTTATCGAAAGAATGGCTTCAAGCTAATGAAGGCGAAGGAACCTGGAATATCTCTGAAGTGATCTGGCACCTCATCGAAGGTGAAAAACATGATTGGATCCCAAGGCTGGAGATCATTCTTCAGGAGGGCGAGGGTAAACCATTTCCTACATTTGACCGATATTCTCACTTAAACGAAAACCCTAATAGATCGATTGAAGAAAAGTGCAAGAATTCAGTGTATTACGGACACAAAATGTGACAAAACTTAAGAATCTTATTGGAACTGAAAGGCATCTTGATTTAACCGGTATACATCCAGCATTTGGTAAGGTGAAGGTAAGAGAACTACTTTCGACATGGGTTGTTCATGATTTAACCCATATTGCCCAAATTGTACGAATAATGGCTGAAAGGTACAGGACGGATGTTGGTCCTTGGATCGAGTATTTGGGAATATTGAAAAATAAATGATTTTTTTCAAAAATTAAGAGTTGCTGCGGCAGCTCTTTTTCCTGTTTAAATTTGGGCTAAACTGAACAACTGGAGTTATTGCTTGTATTTTTTATCAATGAAGACCCCTTTCATATAGGTTTAATCAAGAATTTGTTCCGTAAATGGAAATAAATTAAGGATTAATTAAGTTAACTTTTATAAATTAATTCTGCAGGAATAACCTGACATGCAAAATTAAATCACAATTTAATCTAATCGAACTGTAATGAGGAAATAGAGAGGAAGCGAATAATATGGAATCTCTTGAATGGTACGCAATACGAGCTACAGGGGTGGTGGCATATCTATTATTATATCTAGCGGCATTAACCGGACTTTATTCTGCGGTTCAGAAAAAACGAAAAAAGAAAATAAATGGCATCCTTCATTTCCATGAGATGCTTTCCGATTGGTCATTAATTATGACATGTGGACATTTAGGGATTTTACTGATTGATTCTTATTTCCCATTTAAACTGTCTGAATTGCTGATCCCTTTTACCAGCGGATATGAAACCATTTCAATGGCGATGGGGACGATTGGCTTTTATTTTTTCATATTAACCTTTTTAACATCAAAATTCCGGAAGAAAATTGGTTATCAAAGATGGCAAAAATTGCATGCACTAAATCCCATCTTGTATATCCTCGTGACTTTACATGGTCTATTAAGTGGTTCGGATTTTCCGGGAACCATTTTGGCTGCTGTTAATCTAGTTCCAATCATTTTTATAGCCGGAATGTTGCCTTCGAGTAAAAATAAACTAGAAGCTTAATTGAACCAAATTAGTAGGGTCAGAATGGGATTTTTGTAATAGTTTTTAGTTTAATAGAATGTTATAATTATGGTTGTTTTAGATGTAATTAAAAATTGGTTAGTTAGCGTACGGAGGTGAAAAAATGGATTACGGTCTTTATGTTATCCTTGGATTGTTTGTTATCGCAATGGCAGCAACTTCTGTTATGTTTAGTAAAATGATGAACGAATAGATTAAAAACGGCAGATGCCGTTTTTTTCTTACATATTAACCTTTTGGTTTTTTATTTTTAAAAATGGAAAATACTTCGAGAATGGGATTTCAGCTAATAACATACCAAATAAAATCAATAGGCATCCGAAAATGGAGCGGGTTCCCAAAGTTATTCCATTCCAAAGATAATCAGCTAATGCAGCAAAAACAGGTTCCATTGAAAACATTAAAGCCACCTTTGAAGGACTGGTCGACTTTTGAAAAAAAGTCTGGGCAATGTACGCATACGCTGTTGCAAAAATACTTGTGATCAATAACGCAATAATCACCGATGGATGTGACAAAATCGTTACACTGAGCGTAGGTTCAAAGATCAAGGCGAAAATTCCACTCAAAACCGAAACGGTAATTAATTGAGATAAAACAAGATATAAGACAGAGGCCAGAGAAGCAAACTTTCCTGTAAAAACCATCTGGAGACCAAACGCAAATGAACATAAAAGTGCTAACAAATCCCCGATATTTACTCCTGTCATGCCCATAAAGGCCAATAGGTAAAGTCCAAAAACAGCGAATAGAACGCCAATTATTCCTTGAAAGGTAGGTTTTTGCCGCAGAATGAAATATGAAATAATCGGCACAAGTGCAACGGCCAATCCAGTTAAAAAGCCAGATTTCCCTGATGTCGTGTGTAATAAACTAAAGGTTTGCAGGGCATATCCTAAAAACAATAATAACCCAAGAAAAGAACCAATTTTAAATTCAGTGATGAGGATTTTAAGAGAAAATTTTTTTTTCTGTGAAAAAAATAGAAAGAAAAAAATCAGTACGGCTGCTAAACCAAATCGTAGAAAGTTAAAGGAAAACGGATCGATGGTTGATATGGCTTCTTGGACCACAACAAACGTAATCCCCCAAATGAATGCGATACTCAACAATGCAGAATTAACAAGCCAACGATTATGAATCAATAAAAACAACTCCCTTTTTTAGTGGCAAATCAGTGCAGAGTGTTTCTAAATAGGTTTGCTCACTTTTCTATATTTCTTTGTTAGGTCATAATGTAGTATATATGAAAAATATTTTGTTGTAAATACAACAAAATATTTTGAGGGGATTGTTTTTATGAGAGAAATACTAAGAGAAATTGGAATGATTGCCAGAGCGCTTGATTCGATTAGTAATATTGAATTTAAAGCATTCGACCTAACAAAAGGCCAATATTTGTACTTAATTCGCATATGTGAAAACCCTGGAATCATTCAAGAGAAAGTGGCAGAAATGATTAAAGTAGACCGAACAACTGCGGCTCGGGCCATTCAAAAGCTTGAACTTCAAGGCTTTATTGAAAAAAGAAACGATGAAGAAAATAAAAAAATTAAAAAGCTCTATGCTACAGAAAAAGGTCAGGAAGTGTATCCATTTCTAAAAAGAGAAGGGGATTATTCAAACAAGGTTGCATTAAATGGATTTTCTCCAGATGAAATAGAGACAATTCATCATCTACTTCAAAGGGTAAGATCGAATATCGATGTAGAATGGGAGTATGTTAAAAAAGGGAACAAGAGGGAATATTGAAGAGGATTGAAGATGCCTGCATTTTAAGAAAATGTAGGCATTTCTAATTTCTTGACCATTCTTTTTTTGATTAAGATGACAAATAAAAATTACTCATAGGAAGAAATACAATAATCCGGGATGGAACTAAGAAGGTATGAATATTTAGCCATCATTACGAAAACGATAGAGTGAGGAAACAAGGCTTTGATGAATTTTCCTAGCAATCATTTATACGAGGAGATTAAGAATGGATTTTTTTATACCTAGTAGTAAAAAAAATGAAAGTAAAGATAAGAATTTAATGTGGTGGCATTTGTCGCTGATCGGTGTTGGCTGCACGATTGGCACTGGTTTTTTTCTTGGATCGACGATTGGCATTGAAACAACGGGACCATCGATTGTATTTTCTTTCGCCTTAGCAGCCATTGGAACCTATATTGTTTATAGCTTATTAGCTAAAATGTCTGCAAAGGATCCACAAGAAGGATCATTCTGTTATTATGCAAACAAAGCATACGGGCGTTGGGCGGGATTCAGTTGTGGCTGGAATTATTGGTGTTCCAATATTTTGATCATGGGAAGTCAACTGACAGCACTATCTATTCTTTCGAGATTTTGGTTCCAAAATATTCCTCTTTGGATCTTTGCTGCCGGATACGCGATTCTATCGATTATGGTTGTCATAATGGGAAATAAGGGTTTCGACAAGGTAGAAAATCTACTGGCCATTATAAAAACAGCTGCGATCGTTATGTTTATTATACTTGCCGCGGCGGCAGTATTTGGATGGCTCCATGGAGATGTAAAACATCCTGGTTTTCCCCAATCAGCTCATGAACTTTTTCCAAAAGGCTGGAGAGGTTTTTGGTCCTCTTTAATTTATGCCTTTTACGCTTATGGTGGAATAGAGGTTATTGGCCTTATGTCGGTAAGGCTTAAAAAGAAAGAAGATGCTCCCAAAGCAGGAATCATCATGTTAATCGTTCTTGTCGTGATTTACATAATTTCACTGGGACTAGCCGTTTATATGGCTTCTCACGGGGCATTTAATGAAAAAGAAAGTCCTTTTATAACTGCATTAGATAAATACCATTTTGGATTTTTTCCACATGTATTTAATGCAGCAATTATTTTAGCCGGATTTTCAACGATGACAGCGTCCTTATTTGGGGTAACGACACTTCTTGTGACTCTGGCAAATAGTGGGGACGCTCCGAAGTTATTTTCAAAAAAACTAAAAAATTTTAAGCAGCTTCCCTTACCTTCTTTGGGCCTTGCGACAATTGGATTGATAGCCTCAATCATAACCGCCTTATTTTTGCCTGGTAAAATTTATGAATATATTACTACCGCCGCAGGCATCTTAATCTTATTTAACTGGTCGTTCATCATTATTTCTGCACTTCATATTTTAAAGATAAAAATATGGGGAAAGATCATGGCTTTTATCGGAATCGCGCTCATTTTAGCTGCGGTGAGCGGGACGTTGATGGAAAAAAATATTCGAATGGGTTTCTTTGTTAGTTTACTGTTTGTAGCGATTATTGGCATTGTTTCATTTATCATGCAAAAGAAGATTTGGAATAAGAAAGAAGGGCATAATCCTTTGGGAGAGTTCTCATAACTTAGTATCCGTTCTGGCCCCTATCAAAAAGGGGGGGGTATTTTCCTAACCAAATAATACAATAGTTCCCTGATAACCAAAATATGAAGCTCTTTAAGGAGTGAAATACATGGCCGTTTTAGTTTATCAAACATTTGAAATCAAACAGGATAAATATAAAGAGGCAATTAATAATTTAAGGGAGATTAAAAAGTTTAGAAATGATCATTATGATCAGAAGGTTGAAATATTAACCCCTGTTACGGGGCAAGACCATACATACACTTTTCTAACGACATATGAAGGATTAGCTGAAATGGAATTGCAAGGAAAAAAGATGTTTGAAGATGAGGAGTACATAGAGCTAATTGGAGAATTTTTTTTGGAAAATATAGTCCAAGGCAGCATGTATACTCAAATTTTTCGAACGTTAAGTGAGAAGGAAAGTGATAAAAAAGGGAATAAAAAATAATTCATAGCCGCACCAATGGCCGGGAAAACTAAATGGGTAGTTCATGAAAGGTGTTTCTGTCAATGAATAAATTTGTTTACACGCTAAGGAGGGCAACAATGGGAATTTTAAGTGGGAATCCGAAGGAAGAGCCTTTGCATTATGGAGAAGTTTTTGATCTATGGGCTTCAGTATTAGCGGGAAATGGAATGATTGCAGGGTATCAAACGTTGATCAACCATGCGGGGGACGAGGATTTAAAAAAGTTATTATTAGAAGCCGCCGATACATGTCAGCAGGAAAAAAAGCAAGTAGAGGAGTTATTAAAAGAGAATGGAATTGGGTTACCGCCAGCTTCACCAGAACCACCTGAAGCTTGTTTAGAGGATATTCCAGTAGGAGCTAGAATTCCTGATCCCGCCATTGCTGCGACACTTGCCGCTGATATTGCTGCTGGTTTAGTGGCGTGCAGTCAAATTATAGGGAAATCAATCAGGGAAGATGTTGCTTTAATGTATGGCCAAATCCATATTCAAAAAGCAGCACTCGGGGCAAAGGTACTCCGATTAAATAAGGAGAAAGGCTGGCTCGTTCCTCCTCCATTACATCTGAATAAGCATGGGGATTGTTAAACGGTTAACCGATCTTTAGGGTTTTTCCACTTGGGGAGACCTTGAAATATGTCTAAAAGGTTCCGTTTAGGATAGACAAAAAGACGTGTGAATTTTTGACACGTCTTTTTGCAGTAAATTCAAAAGCCCCGGGGTATCGGTTCCTCGGGGATAAATAAATTTTATTGTTTTATTTGATTAAAATCATTCATTACTTGTTGAACTAATGTTACTGCTTGACTCATAACTGCACCGCCGCCAAATGCTGCTGTAACACCAATTGCTTCTAATATTTCTTCCTCAGAACACCCTTGGTCTAGGCAGCCCTTCATATGATAAATGATGCAATATTCATCTTGAGCATGAAGACTGATGCCTAAAGCAATTAATTGTTTTTCTTTTTGACTCAATTTCCCTTCCTGAAAGCAGATTTCTGTAAATTCATTATAGGCCCTTGCCAAATTCGGCATTTTCTTAGTAAAGTTGCCAATTCCTTCTTTATAATCATATAACGAGGATACTGATTGATTTTGTAATTCCACGTGGCTCACTCCTTAAGTGAATTTTAAACCAAAGATGCATATGTCTATCGACGATGTTGAATAAGATCAATTGATCCCAAAACGATGTGAGCTAATCCAAAACCAAATACAGTATTGGCAATCATTTTATTAGATCCTCGTTTCTGTTTTAGTGCATAACCAGTTGCAGTAACCGCTGTGCCTAAAACAGCAGGAATGATACCTTCCTTAATATTCATACTGTTTTACCCCCCAGTAAAGTTATCGTTAATTGAACCTTCTCATTGAGCGTTCAGGAATAGTATTTTTCCGGTACAGAGATTAGATACAAGAGAAAAAATCCCTGTATATTTCTTAATGGTACAACGTGCAAACAACTTCCGATGAATACATAATAGTACAAATGAAAAATATAAGGAGTGGATAGCTGTTAGAACATATCCATATCGATAATAATTAATAGCTAAAACTTCAGAATACCTTTGATAGGAGAATAAGTATATGTCTAATAAACAAGCTCTTAATAATCAAAAACAAAGCGGGAAGTATCAGCAAGGATCAGGGTCCCGATATCATGAAGAGCATGCAAGTCATGTCCCAGATTACGGAGCAAATATTGTAGACCCAAATGCACAAGGTTTAAGCAACAACACAAATAAAACTAGCCAATAATTGTTTTTAATGATTAAAAGGTCATCAACATTGATGGCCTTACTTTTTAGTGTTTAAGATATCAACGATTCATACCCATGAGTGAGAAAGGGTGAAGAAAGTGACGATTGTACGCCTTGGCTTTGTTGCGATGAGCATGGAATTAAAAAATGCTTCCCCCTCTCAAACGATGACCTTTGCACAATTCCAGAAGATAGCAGATAGGGAAGCGGCGATTCGCAAATTAGAACGGATTGCCCTATCAAATTTACAGCATACATTGAGGATTTTAAAGCATGCTGCAGCTTCTAAGATTCATTTTTATCGGTTAACCTCCCGCCTTATACCCTTAGCGAACCATGAGGAGCTCCCTGATTGGGATTATATGGATCCTTTAAAAGCAGATTTGAAGGAGATAGGTGATTTTGTCAAAAAACATAACATAAGAATTGACTTCCATCCCGATCACTTTGTCCTAATTAATTCACCCAATAAGGATATTTTGAAAAATTCAATAAGGACTTTAAAAATGCATTACTTATTGTTAAAGGGGATGAAAATAGATCCGACCCATCGTTGTGTCATGCATGTTGGGGGAAACTATAAGGAAACAGAAACATCTCTTGAACGCTTTATTGATAATTGGATGGAAGTTCCGCGTTCTATTCAAAAAACAATCATGCTTGAAAATGATGATACTTCTTTTACCTTAGAAGATACACTTTTTCTATGTGAAAAGTTAGGGATTCCACTTGTTTTCGATTATCATCATCATCTTGTCCATCATAAAAATCCAAATTGGGAAGAGAATTGGAGTCAAGTTGTACACACATGGGTGGATTCTCCTCTCCCTATAAAAATGCATATATCAAGTCCCAAAAGTGAAAAAGAAATTCGCCACCATTCAGATTACATAGATATTGATATGTTTTTCAAGTTCCTAAAAGAGATTAAAGGCAGCATTCCGCAAATTGATTGTATGATTGAGGCAAAAAGAAAAGATGATTCTTTATTTAAATTAATGGAAGAGATCAAAACGAGGAATGACATCGAGGTGATCGATGGTTCTTCATTTTACGTAAGGTAATCACTCCCTTTTAAATAAGCTGTCTTGTCCTTAATCGAGTAATCAGTAAAAGTAAAATAAACGGAGATTTTTCGGTTAAATGCAGAATGGAGCTCATTTCGGAGTAAATAAGGGAAGATTTTTCGATTATGCAAAGCAAAATCTCCTATTTTCGCATTTTTTGAGTTAATAGGCGAAATTTCTGCGTTTATTTAAGCCTTTTTTAATAATAATTTCTAAATAAGCGAATTTTTTTCGTCTATTTATCAGCTCGGGTGCTAAACCTTTTCCCAAAACCAATAATAAATAAAGAAAAAGACGTATGCCAATGATACATACGTCAATTCTTGTGTCTTTTAATAAGAAAGCACTCGAAAATGGAACCCTTTATTTTTTTATAAGGTCGTTTTTTCATTCATTATTTTACTTGAGAGATTCCGTTCACGATTTCTGATAACGCCTCTTTAATTGGTGTTGCTGGACGGCCGATTAGTTTTTCAAAATCATTGCTTTCAACATCTAGTGTGCTTTCTCGAATGCTTCTTTGAATGTCTACAAGCAATGGAAGAAGGAATTCCGGTACGCCCGCACCCTTCATAATGTCGGCATAAGTGGAGTCATCGACCTGCTGCACAGGTATTTCTCTACCTAGTACAGTTCCAAGAGCATCTACTAGTTCTTCCTGGGTCAATACTTTACCAGAAAGTTCATAAATAGTATTCTCGTGACCGTTACCTGAGAGAACTGCTGCCGCAGCTTCGGCATAATCTTGCTGTGGCGCCCAACCAACCTTTCCGTTTCCAGCTGATGTCACCCACGGCGCACCTGCTATGACACCTTGAATGCTTGGTATTTCATTTTCTAAGTACCAGTTATTGCGCAAGAAGGAGTAGGGAATACCTGTTTTCAGGATCGCTTCCTCGGTTGCCTGATGAGTTGGAGCGAACAGATTTTTACTCTCCATTGCATTGCCTAAACTAGTATAGGCAATAAATTTAACCCCTGCACGCTCTGCCGCAGCGACTGCATTCGCATGCTGTCGAATTCGTGTTTCATTGTCTTTATCGGCAGAAATAAGAAGCAAGCGGTCAATTCCCGCAAAAGCTGAATCTAAGCTCTCCGGTTGATCAAAATCTCCTTGGCGAACTTCTACTCCACGAGCCCGTAAATTTTCCGCTTTCTCCGGATTACGTACACTTACAGCGAGTTGACTTGCTGGTACAGTTTTCAATAGAGTTTCTATAACCTTAGATCCTAATTTTCCTGTAGCACCCGTAACGAGCATTTTCATCATTATTTCCTCCAATTTTTAAATGTAATTAAATAAGTTACCTGTAATCATAATAGTTACTTTATGTGATTTTGTCAATAACGTAAATAATAAAATGGAAAAGAGTTTAAAGGAGAAATTGTGCCATTAAAGATTTATGGAATGAACCTGTCCTTTTTTGACAAACTAATTTATAAAAGACAGGTTAGTTTTTGTATTTCATCAACTTTTTAGGAGGACTTTAAGGTGATAAAGAGAAAAATGGCATTGCTATTAACGTTATTGCTAGCTGCAGGGACCATTCTGGGTGCATGTGGAAAGGGTAATAACAACGCAACTGGAGGTAACAAAAAGAATGGCTTTTCTGCTGGCATGGTTACGGACGTTGGTGGGGTGGATGATAAATCCTTCAACCAATCTTCTTGGGAAGGTCTTCAAGCCTTTGGTAAAGCAAATAACATGGAAAAAGGAAAAGGTGGATATGATTACCTGCAATCTACATCTGATGCTGATTATGTGACAAACTTAACGACACTTGCCCGCCAAGGCTTTAATTTAGTATTTGGTATAGGGTTCTTAATGCAAAACGCGGTAGATCAAGTGGCAAAGCAGCAGAAGGATACGAATTTTGCCATTATTGATTCGGAAGTGAAGGAGCCAAACGTTGTTAGCATTCTTTTTAAAGAGCAGGAAGCAGCATTCCTTGCAGGGGTTGCAGCAGGGCTTACAACAAAAAGTAATCATATAGGTTTTATCGGCGGTATGAAAAATGCTGTAATTGAACGTTTCGAAGCTGGTTTTCTTGCTGGAGTAAAAGCAGCAAAACCAACGGCTAAGGTTGATGTCCAATATGCAGGTGCTTTCGATAAACCAGAGGCTGGTCAAGCAATTGCATCTAAAATGTATACTTCTGGAGCAGATGTGGTCTTTCATGCAGCTGGTGGTACTGGTAACGGTTTATTTAAAGAAGCGACAGACCGAAAGAAAAAGAATCCAAATGGTGAAATTTGGGCAATTGGTGTAGACCGTGATCAAAGCGACATGGGTCCTGATGTTGTTCTTACTTCTGCACTGAAACGTGTGGACGTAGCTGTAAAGGATACTGCACAAAAAGCAAAAGACGGCAAATTCCCTGGAGGACAGGATATTCTTTATGGTCTAAAAGAAGATGGTGTAGCTTTAGCTCCAATTAATGCCAAGGCTGCAAACAAAGCTGCTATTGAAAAGGCAGTAAAAGATTGGACTGATAAAATTAAATCTGGTGCTCTCAAAGTTCCTGGCACTCTTAATGAATTAAAAACTTTTACTGTTAAATAATTTTGAAGAGAAGCTGCCCCTTGGCAGCTTTTATTCAATTCTTTTGGAATTTTTCTGCATAAAAAATCCACCCTTCTAATAGTGAAGGATGGATAAACAACAATTTCAAGAATTTAGGGGTATTCTTGAAGTAATCTTATTATGAACTAAATTCAGAAAGTTATAAGTTTTTCTTTGAAAAAACATAGAAAATTTATGAAGGTTATTTTTTAAGGAAGATTGCCGACATGTGCCTTTTTGTTCGATCAAAGCAAAATGAACTGAATTCCCGGTTTTATTTCGGTAAGTCATTCACTTCATTGGCAACCCTAATTCCAGATTCAATCGCTCCTTGCATCCAACCGTGGGTTAGGGTTGTATGTTCACCTGCAAAATGAACTCTTCCCTCGGGCAACGTGATATAAGGAAACAATTCATTTTCCTGGCCCGGATCAAATGCCACAACAGCTCCTGTAGAATAGGGGTTATCGATCCAACTAAAAGAAGTTCCTCCTATAAATTCAGAATAGACTTGGTCACCGAAAATTTCAGCTAGGTTTTTTAAGGCATATTGAATGCGATCTTCATCGGATAAACCATTCCATGTTAAAGCTTCATCTGACCATGTATAACTTGCTAAAACAACCGCGGGTCCTTCAGAGCCAATCCCTTGGCTCGGGTAATAGGTGAACCGAATCGGCAAATCCGTTATAGATTTACCACCATATTGACCATGCCTTTCCCAAAATCTACTTTTAAATTCAATTCCAACTTTTGTTGCTGCCATATAGTTGATTTCACGAATGGCTCTGCGTTTATAGTAAGAAAAAGAATGGAATGGTTCAATCTTCACAAATCGTAACACTGAAAAGGGGATTGTTATGACGGCAAGATCACTCGTAATAGAGGAATTTTCTAAGTTGGTCTGATCGGTGGAATGGATGGTGACACGATTGTTATGTTGGATCATTTTAGTCATCCTCTGATTGAACCTGATATTCTCTTTTAATTGGGACACAAATGCCTTTGGGAGAAGATCCATACCACCAGTGATCTCATAGTAACGATTGGTACTAAAGGTTGATGCTTCACGCAAAACTTCAAGAAATGACATTCCCATATAGGCTTCATAGTCAAGGAGCACATCTATCATATCAATTGCCCCATCTGAGAAGATAGTACCGTATTGATAATGGTACGAATTTAAGAAAGAACCAAGTGAGTAATTTTTAAATTCTTTTGCTATTAAAGGCCAATTTCTCTTTGGATTTTTTTTAATAAAATTAACAATGGGCTGGAAAGCTAAATTAAACAGCTCTTCTGCGCTTTTACCTCTTTCATTGGGACGAACCGGAAAGTTTAGAATACTTGGGTTTTGTTCATACATATTGAGACGTGTCCGGATTCCATTTATATAAAGAATATCTGTAGTTGTTCGGTTGATAAAAAGGTTTAAAGGTAACCCGAATTTTTTAATATACTCTAACGTCAATAAATGAGTATCGGGAATTCGCATGGGTCCCGCGTTTAAGTAAAGTCCGTTGCTAAAAGGGTCACGGATGGTATAGATCCGGCCTCCAACAAGGCTGTTTGCTTCCAGGATGGTTACCTGATGCCCGGCCTCCTTCAAAAGCGACGCGGCAACAAGTCCTGATATCCCTGCACCGACAATCGTAATCCTCTTAGGGACTGTCGATTTTTTAAGACCATTCCGAATAAAGCAAATCATCTGTTGTATAGTTAAGGGCTCGTTTATGTTTTCAGGCATTTCATCTCTCCTTTTGGAAAAGGAATATTACATTATATTCACTTGGAGAGACGCCTATGTGTTAAAGAGTTGTATGAAGACGTTAAAGAGTAAAATTATCTCAGAATAACTTTGTAACAAAACTGTAAATTTGCTGTGATGTCCCTGTTATACCTTCCTAGTATATTGGAACTATCAAATCACACGAGGAGGTAACCAATATGCTAAAAAAATTCATCATGGCCTTTGTCATTCTTGCTTCTTGTGGCACATTGTTTGCCAATGTTGGTGATAAAGCGGAAGCGGCATCTTATAATTATCATATCAGAGCAATTCAAGTAGCAGAAAATCATATGGGAGTGCCTTATCAATGGGGCGGGATGTCACCATATGGTTTTGATTGTTCAGGTCTTGTTAAATATTCTTATGGAAAAGCTGGAAGAACGTTAAACCGTACTGCGGCAACAATGTATTATGGGAACGGATATCATGTATCTTCACTAAAAACTGGCGATTTAATGTTCTTCGCACCATCAAAAGCAAGCAGACCAACACATGTTGCGATCTATATCGGGTACGGGAAAATGATTATGGCTTCTTCTTCAAAGGGAGTTATGATTACAAAAACAAGCAACCCATATTGGCATGCTAGATATATTGGAGCAAAACGAGTGTAAGATCATCGGGAACGGTGGTCTTTTTCTATTTTCTGATTTTTTTAACCATTGAAAAACTTTATTGAATTATCAGAAAAATTAGAGAAAGTTTAATTTGACTGTGTATACTTTCCGTAATAAACTAAGGAAAATTTCATAAAGAAACTCCCATTTCTTGAACCTTTGTGAATAAACAAAGGGGTAAGTGGAAAGTCCGAAAATATTATAACCTAAGGGAGAGAAACACTATGATGATTGAAAGTATTTGCCCAAAATGTGGAGAAATAAATAATGTTGAGCATAAAGGGGAAGACCTTCTATTTGTTACTTGTAAAAACAAACATATCTATGACCATATAGTCATTCCTTATTCCAGAACCGCTGGAATTAAGGATGATCGAAGGAAAAAATTAGAGGAAATGATTGTCGAGAAAAAATTTCATCGAATGAGTGATAAATCAACTATTTGCCTACTAATCTTTGAAAATGGTTATGAAATTGAAGGACGTTCAACGGTTCGCGACATGGCTGATTTTCGAACGATTATTGGTAAAGACAAAGCATATGAACAAGCCTTAAAGAAGGCTATGGTTGCATTAGGTGCATACTTAGTATAATTTGAAAAAGTATGATCAATAAGGGCTAATCCAATTGGAGTAGCCCTTTACAATTTTTATAAAGATTGTTCCAGCTCGTACCAATAGTAACAAATCGTTTCCATCCCTTTATCGAAATTCTCAAGGTTGAAATGTTCATTCGGTGCGTGGAAGTTTTCATCCGGAAGTCCAAATCCCATTAACACAACCGGCTTTTCTAAAATTTGATCAAAGGTAGCTACGATTGGAATCGAACCGCCTCCACGTGTATAGGAGGTAGGTACATTGTAGACTTTTTCATATGCTCTCCCAGCAGCTTGAATCGCTGGATGGTCAAATGGTGTAACAAACGCAGGGCCTTTGTCAAAAAGAGATACATTTACTGTCACTCCAGGCGGTGTATGCGTTTTGATATGTTTTTGCAATAGCTCCACAATTTCATCTGGGTCCTGATCTGGCACGAGACGGCAAGTGACTTTCGCATGTGCTTCTGACGGAAGAACCGTTTTAATGCCTTCGCCTTGAAACCCGCCATAAATCCCGTTCACTTCAAGCGTTGGACGAACCCAATTTCTTTCTAATGACGTAAAGCCTTCTTCGCCAAACATTTCCGGAACCCCTAATTGGTCAATAAAAGACTGATCCGTAATCCCTAGTGATGCATAAGCAGCTTTTTCATCCGCTGTTAACTCGGCAACTTTATCGTAAAAGCCTTCAACGGTGATTTGTCCTTTTTCATTATGGAAGGAATTTATAATATCGACTAATGCATGAATCGGATTTTGAACCATGCCGCCGTATAATCCCGAATGAAGATCGCTTTTTGGTCCCTTAACATCAATTTGTACACCGCACAAACCTCTCAGCCCATAGCAAATGGCGGGCTTTCCACGCTCCATCATGCTCGTATCGGAAATCACAATCACATCGGATGACAATAATTCCTTATTTTCTTTTACAAAAAGTGGGAGATTAGGGCTGCCGATTTCTTCTTCGCCCTCAATCAGGAATTTTACATTGATGGGAAGGGTTCCAGTGCTTTCAAAAATCGCTTGCAATGCTTTGAGATGCATAAACACTTGGCCTTTGTCATCGCTAGCCCCGCGAGCATAGATTTTTCCATCACGAATTTCTGCTTCAAAAGGAGGGCTGTCCCATAATTCAACCGGGTCAACGGGCTGGACATCATAGTGGCCATAAATTAGAACAGTTGGTTTTCCTTCTGCCTTCAACCACTCCCCATAAACAACAGGGTGACCTTTTGTTTCGTAGATTTCAATTTTTTCCATTCCGATTTCTTGAAGGGCATTGGACACCCATTTTGCAGCCTTTTGAACATCCTCTTTATGCTCAGGGAGAGAGCTGATACTTGGAATCGCCAAAAACTCCTTTAATTCCGTTAAATGCTTTTCTCTGTTTTTTGTAAGGTATGTAATAACAGATTGCTCCAAGAATATAACCTCCTAAAAATCTAGTTTTTACCGATAAGTTAATTTTGAATCAAAATGTTAAATGTTTCAAGTTGAAAACATGAGCGGGCAGAAAATGAAATATTCTAAAAACGGATCAAATTCAATGTGGTAGAATGAAAAGTGATAACATTACATAGTAAAAAAGAGGGATCGGACATGAAGGAGATCAAAAATATTTATTGTGTGGGGCGGAATTACGCAGCACATGCAAAGGAATTAAACAATGAAGTGCCTACTTCACCATTTCTTTTTTCAAAACCTACTCATGCCTTGGTAGAAGCGAAAGGACAAGAAATCCAGCTGCCAGGTAATCGTGGTTCTATCCATTTTGAAACAGAGCTTGTTGTAAGAGTTGGTAAACGATATGAGATGGGCATGGGTGTAGATGAAGCGATCGACAGTATGGCAATCGGGCTTGACCTTACTTTACGGGATGTTCAAACGGAACTGAAGAAGAAAGGCCACCCATGGTTGCTTGCAAAGGGGTTTCCAGATTCGGCAGTTGTAAGTGAGTTCATTGATTTTCCTGGGCTTGAAAAAGTAGAGAAAGCGGATTTCATCCTGATGAAAAATGGGGAGAAGGTTCAGCAAGGAAATATAAAAAATATGATTTTTGATTTGCAAACGATTTTAGATTTTACAGCAAAGAACTTCGGATTGGGGGAAGGGGATATCATTTTTACCGGAACACCAGAAGGGGTCGGGCAAGTTTCGGACGGAGATCAGCTTTCACTGATTTGGGATAATAAGGTTCTTGGTGAGTGTTTGATTAAATTAACTTAAGAATTTCAGATTTGGCATATATAGGAATCCTAATTAAAGATAGAAAAAGCCTCTATTCAATTCATTAGAGGCTTAAAAATATTTACATTACTGAGGTAAATTAAACGTGATCTGGGCGCATGGTTCCCAATAAGTCGAATAACAACCTCTTATTGCATTGGATTTGAAAAGTTATTAATTAGAATCTGTACCTGATCTCCTTGATGAATTTTACCCGGTCGTTCTACTGCACAAACAATACCTCTTCGCTTAAAGGCCGCACGAACAAAATCTGTTGCTAATTTCGGACGATCCTCATATTGTTGTTGAATAATTTCGCCAGGAAAAACGCATGGCAGGTTTTGACCCATACAAATCAAGCCTGTACCATTAGGGAAGAGAATTCGTGAACCCAACGTGAGACTTGTCAGCTCAGGGAATCCACTCAACAATAGATTTGCCCCTAGCCATTCAGGCAGTACCTTCTCAATACCTAATTGTTCAGAAATCTGCCTGCAATCTTCTTCAGCCAAAATGGTAATCTGACGGCGATTGAGGATTTCTGTACCTCTAGGATACATGGGCTGGCGCGAATCCGCGGGGAAAGTAACTCCAAAGTGACGATCCCCGCGGATTCCGCCAAATTCAAGATTTACCTCAGGAATTCTTCGTGTAACAAACGTTTCTGGGTTATCCGCTATCAGGATTGCACGTACTTCTGCTTCTGCAGTTTTCATTTAAGCACCTCTTTGAACATATCGTTAAACTGGTATGTACTCCTAGTATATTGTAAATTTACCATTTCAAGAGTATTGTAGCACTTAATGGAAGGTTACTCCACACCAAGAAACATAGAAATTACGTAAAGCACCGGGGTCAGGTACTTTTTCTTGCATCGGGTGTTATCCGATTAAAGGGGAAAGCGTATATATTTAAAGATGAGCTCGTACTTATGGTCTGAAAAAGGGAATAACCTTGGAGGCGAAGGATAATGGATATGAATCATGTAAAGAAACAACAATTTACAATTGAAAACTATACGTTGGAAAATAGGAAAAGTATTCCAGTTACACTTGGATATGAAACCTATGGGGAATTAAATGAGGATAAATCGAATGTGATTTTAGTTCCTCATTATTTTAGCGGTACAAGCCATGCCGCAGGAAAATACACACCGGAGGACCCGAATCCAGGATATTGGAATGATTTAATTGGCCCCGGAAAAGCAGTAGATACCAATAAATTTTTTGTCATAAGCACTGATAACCTTGCCAATGTCCAGGTGAAAAACCCCAATGTGATTACGACAGGACCAAGATCCATCAACCCGAAGACAGGTAAAATATGGGGCCTTGATTTTCCGGCTTTCACGTACCGTGATATTGCAGGTATTCAATATGAATTTATAACAAAACAATTAGGGATCAACAAACTATATGCCGTGATGGGGGCTTCTGCCGGTGGATTTATTTCGCTTCATTGGGCCGTGAATTACCCTGAAAAAGTGGAACGGATGATTGGCGTAATCACCAATCCGCAAAATCCAATTCTTACCTCATTAAATGTGACCCAACAGGGGATGCGTGCCATTGCCCTTGATCCCAATTGGAAGGATGGTTTTTATCAGGACGGGAAGGAACCGCTAGAAGGCCTTCATCTAGCTGTTCAAATGATGAATACCGGGGCATTTACTCCGGAATTCTATGAAACCACCTATCCAAGAGATAGTAGTGAGCAAGGACCTTATCAGGATTATATGGTGCCAGCTTCTTATGAAAAACAAGTTGCAGAGGCGATTGAATCTGGTTCGGCATTTGTTGATGCCAGTCATTGGTATTACACGTGCAGGGCAACGATGATGCATGATATCGCACACGGTCAGAAATCGTTGGAAACGGCTTTGGAGAAAATCACCGCAAAGGTATTAATGGTATCCTGTACCAGTGATTTATTGCAGCCTACCGTTTATAATCGAGAAATGATCGAAATCATGAAAACGCAAGATAAACAAGCGGAACTATATGAATTTGCTAGTTTAAAAGGACATCTGGCCGGCGTATTGGAAACACATTTGTTTGGTGAAAAGATAGCTGAATTTTTAAATTAAAGGAGTAGTACTTGTATTTTGTTGGAACGAATAGAAAAATAGATGAGAATGAGGTGATCTTATGAGTAAAGCTAAAGGAAAAGGCGGAACCGGGAGAGGAACAGACAAGAAGGGTTGGAACCGTTGGCAGGCAAGTGCAAACAAAAAAAAGAGTGCAAAACCTTATACAAGTAAAGGGACAAAAAAGACGGATGTGGAATGAGCCACGGGCAATAGTTAAGTCATTTATGCTGAATAAATCCATTTTTTATGATCCAACTTGTGGCGAACTCCTTTAAAGGAGTTCGCTTTTTAATTTTCCAGCTAACGGGGGCAGGTTAGGTTAAATATTTGTCACAATTTATTTTTCCAAGTTTTTCTTAAAATGTATGGTTCTTTTTAACGTAAAATCGCTCTTATAAAAAGCTCTTTAAATTTTTCCCTATCTTCAGCAGTCAATGGTTTTGGCCCCTTTGTGCGCTTACCGCTTTTTCGAGCCATGGCACTCAAATAACGTGTTTGTAATAATTGTTCAATGTTTTCATTCGTATAAGTATACCCAGTATGATGAAGTACGGTACACCCTTTTGCTAAACCTAGCGAAGCTAGACCATAGTCTTGCGTAACGATTAGATCTCCTTTTTCAACTAACTTCATAATCCGATAATCCGCAGCATCTGCTCCAGAATCAACATAAATGGTTTCTACTCCTAATGGTTGTTCCGCGTTTGAGAAATGAGAAAAGCTAGTAACAAGGATAACAGGAATTTTAGCATTGGTACCTTCAGAGATAATGATATCTTTCACCGGACAAGCATCTGCATCAACATAGATTTTCATCTTTACCGCTCCCGTAAATAAGTTTGAGTTGATGATAATGGCAAATTTAGCCTTTGTCAAACGATAAAGAAGATCTTTAAAAACCAGTTATCATTCGTAAAACTTTTTCTGATACTCTCTCCCAAATAATAGAAAAATTCAATCTAAATCAAAAAAAGTCAATCTTACTGATTGGCTTTTTTGAATGGACTAGGTGAGGACCTGTTAGATAAATCCCATGCCCTAAGTGTCAATTAATCATAGCGAACTTGATCTTTCCCTTCAATAATTAGCTCAAGTTCTGTTAAAAAGTTGAGTTCTAGCGGGGCAGGTAAGAGGTTAATAATTTCCCTGATATCGATAAGATCTTCTGCCTCTTCGATCGTTGATGGAGGTTGATCTAAATGCTGAAACCAGATCTTTAATTCATCAATAAACTCATAAAAATGCCTCTCGAACCGTTCGGCACATTCTTCACTTTCATCCTCGGTCGCTTTTTTCATCAACTCCCAATCTTCAAGGGCAGTTTCCAATTTTTCTTTAACACGATTGATCACATCATCACTCCTTGGTTTTGGGGAATGGGGAAATTCACCAAACGGACATTTGAAATACCAATAGCTATTCTAGTTTAAAGTATACAAAAGTTGACCCTATTTAGACAAAGGTTTAAGGACACTGCAATTTTATTTCGACAAGTTTCAGCATTTTTAGTAATGATCCAGTTAAACATAAGCCAATTAATATCATAAAAAGTTCGTTGATTTTATTGGCTTTGTGAGTCATTAACCAATATTAGTGAGTATATTCATTCTTGTTAAGTTGAGAGTTTGTCAAATCTTGACCTTTTTTTTAGCTTTCATCACTTTCATTTTATTTGTAAAATAAAAAAAAGTTAAAAAACTAAATGAAATTAGTGAGCAAATTACTAGAATGATATAAAGGGGTCGAAAACATGTACAAGTATACAATTTATGTAACACATAATGGTAAGGTTTATCAAACAAATGTAATTGCGGATAAAAACCAAACAGAAGAAGAAGTTCATCGTATAGCAAAAGAACAAGTTTTGAAGCAATGGGCAAATTAAATAAGAATCCAAGGCTTTTATGTATCTAGCTGCCAATGGCGGCTTTTTTTATTGACCTAAATTTGAATTATTTTTTCGTAACACGTTAAAAATCATTAAAAGTGAGTGAAGATTTATTCAATATTAAAATGGGATAATCCCAACTTACTGCTTATTTGCTATTAGAATTGAAATAATATCAAGTATTACTATTTTCTTGTTGGAACAGTATAATCAGGAATGGGAGATGAGATATATGAATAAAAAAGACATCGCGAATATCCGAAAGCAATTTAAATTAGATAATTATCGTATGAACATCCGTGAAATCTTCAATGTGTATGTTCAGAAAGAATCGGGCGAGATTTACCATCAAGTTTGTCAACCGTTTCAAATGTTGGAACAGGAAGCACAAGAATTGTTTTTAGCCAACTTTAAAAAGGTTTTAACAGGTAATCTTGATGCTAAATTGTTTGAATTAAAATTCCAGCGGGATGTGGAATATAGTACACAATCAATCCTTTTCGAAGGTTTACAAGCAGACTCAGAAGATTGGCAAGATAACATGGTGGAAATCGTTGGGAAAATGCTGGCCCAAGGTACTTATGACTTTGATATGGTGGTAACATTTATCCGGGGAGAATACCGAAAGCCTACCAAGAAGCGGAATCCTGAATCAGAAGAAGGTGGGGATGATGCGGTTTATTCCAATGAATTTATCCTTTGCAGCCTTAATAAAACCGATCATCCGAAAAAAGCCTTGATGTTTGACTATATCGAAAAAGAATATAAGTCCTTTCATGTGGTGGATCCTATAATTAATTTAGAATCTCCTATGTCAGGTTTTCTGTTCCCAACGTTTAATGATAATGCTTCAGATGTAAACCATATTCTTTATTGTGCCGGAAAAGCCAATGAGCCGGATTTGAGATTTATTGAAGAGGTTCTAAATAGTGAAGAGATCATGACTGCTCAGGATGATAAGGATTGCTTCGATTTTATCTTAAAAGAAGTGATGGGTGACGAAGTTGAACCTCGGGTCATTTCCAATGTTTATGAAGAAATCGATAAGATGATCCAAGAGAATGCAGAAAAGGAAGAAAGTGAAATCCCAACATTGGATACTCGGGACATTGAAAGAATCTTAACGGTCAGCGGGGTCGAAAATGTAGAGCCAGCTAAAGTGGAACATGCCTTCAAAGCGATCATAGATGATGAAAAATATGAATTCAAAGCAAGCAATTTAGTACCAAAAACAATTAAAATCAATACAAAACTAGCAGACGTTACGATTAACCCAAAAGACTTGAAATATGTAAAATATATCACATTCGAGGGAAAACGGTGCCTCTTGTTAGAGGTCGATGAAGAAGTGATGGTGGAAGGATTTAAACTAGAATCAGAGACACTCTAGATGTGATAACACTTTTTCACCACAAACTTTCATCCATTTAAAGCGTAATTCCTTGTAAGACCTTATTCGGTACCGAGTAAGGTCTTTTCATATTGTAGAATGAAGAATTAGTTCATGATGTAGGTTCATCGAACTGTTTAAGCTCAAATTTTATCCAATTTCTTCTCAACTCTTAAGGGTTTTTGGTAAAATAAGTTAAATGGGGGTGTCTTAATGAAAAGTTTTAGTTTTTGGTCTTTCGTATTTGCAGTATTTGGTGTTTTGATTTTGGGGTCTTCGTATTTGTTTCCAAAATTTTTTGAGCCGCTTATGGCATCAGGATTTGGATTACTAATTGTTGGCTCGTTATTTTGTTTCGGAGCCCTATTTAAAAGTGAAAAAGGAAATGCAAAGTTTTTATCAGTTGCTGCGTTATTTTTCTTAAGTTCTATTATTGTTTGGAGCCAACCAGTTCAAATTGTAAGGGTACTTACCTGGATGAAGAATTAGAGCAGAGGAAAATCCATTTTTAAGAGTATTTATTGCCTATCCGAGAATAGTCAACGTTCATCCACGAGTATTTCCTGTAATTGCATATTCCATAACTCCACTCCCTTGACCATCAAAGAAAGCGATGCCAAAAATTTTACAAACAAATAACCCAAAAATCCATGCTAAACATGGTAAACTAGCATGAATAGAAATAACTGGGGTGTTTTTATGAAAATTGGTTTAAGGACAATCAAAACAGCGTTGGGTGCGGGGGTTTCCATCTGGATTGCCGAATTGCTTCAGCTTCAGTTTGCTAGTTTCGCCGCCATTATCTGCATCCTTTGCATAGAAAAGACAAAAAAGCAGTCCATCCGATCTTCACTAGAACGATTTGCTGCCTGTACACTTTCTTTGGTTTTGAGTGGTCTTGTGTTTCGAATGCTGGGATTTAATCCTCTTGTATTTTCGTTATTCATTTTGATTCTGATTCCCTTGTTAGTTCGACTTCGACTGCAAAAAGGGTTTGTGAATAGCGTAGTGATTGTTCTTCACATCTTCACGCTTGAGAAATTCACTCTTCCCATCGCTTTAAATGAACTCCAAATCGTCATCATTGGTGTAGGGGTTGCGATTCTGTTAAACAGTTACATGCCAAACGTAGAAAAAAACCTTAAGGCAACCCAATCAGCCATAGAAGAGAAGTTCAAAAAAATATTATTTGAATATGGAGCCTATTTGGAAAAAGGGGATCAAGGGTGGGACGGAAAAGAACTTTTAGAATTGGAAGAAAATCTTAATGAAGGTAAAAGGTTAGCTATCCAGTATGACGAAAACCAATTGCTTTCTGATAAAAAGGGATATTTTTATTATTTCGATATGAGGGAGAAACAGTTTGTTATTTTAAGTCGCATGCTGCCCATTGTATCGTCGCTCGATGAAGATGTCGTCCAACGTCATGTTTTCTCCGAATTTCTTTACGATATCAGCGCCGATGTGAAGAGTGCAAACACAGCTTACAAACATCTTCAAAAACTGGAAAGTCAGCACCAAAAAATGAACGAGCTTGAGTTGCCAAAATCCCGCATAGAATTTGAAACTAGGGCATCTGTTTTCCATTTAATGAATGAGATGGAGTATTATTTAAAAACAAAAATAAACTATTACGACGAAAAACAAATTGATGTTTCCTAAAAACACCACGCTTTTAAAAAATGCATCCTTTTATAAGAGATATGACTCCTTTGAAGGGGGATTTTTTGTCTGATGGAATACATCCCAAATTATCTGAAGGTACAATTTTATTTAGGAACTATTACAGTGGTAATTGCTTGTGCTATTGGTATTTGGATAAGATCAAAGAAAGAGAAGTAATGGAGGATTGAAACCACAAAATTATTATCGTCATGCGGAAATGATAAGGTAGTACTTCCTCTTTCCTATAATATTAGAATCGAAAATTGTGCCGTTACTTAAGGGTAAATAAATTCAATTCTTGTCACTTAACAAGATAAAAGCCCATGATGATCAACAGCATCATCATGGCACCTTATAGGTCTATAAAGTAAATAAGAAATTAAACCACCACATTGGCAAACTGTTTTTTTTAAAAGTTAAAATGTGAAAGATTCACCATCATCAGGCACTAAAATATGAGAAGAGATTCCTTTTTTATTTATAAAGCTCTTCAAATCATCTCTTGATAATGTCCAATGGTTGACAGCTTCCATATGAACAGAAATGATTTTGGCGTTAGGAGCAGCCTTATACACTTCAAGGATGTCTTCTTTCCCCATTACCAGAGAACCAAGTTCTAATATTTGATTATCTCCACCATTTACAATAATGATTTCTGGTTTGTGCGTATCGATTACTTCCTGGATTGCTTCATACCAAACTGTATCTCCAGCCACATATAGCGTTTTTTCTGTTGAGTGTTTGAAGACTACACCACACACTAGACCGGCACGTTTTAATAACTTTTCTCCTCTTCCGTGCTCGCCTTTTGTTTTAATTAATTGGATATCTTCAAAAACTGTATCTTCCTGTAAAACTTCTACATCTATAAAACCAGCGTTTCTAACTTCTGTAGCATCTTTCTCATTTTGTACAAACATCTTTATACCTTTTGGTAACACCTTTTTCGCTGTATCATCCCAGTGATCTAAATGCAGATGTGTGACAATCACAGCATCCACAAGATTGATAATATTATCAATGGATATTGGTAAGTCAACTAAAGGATTCAATTGATCTGGTCTTACTGTTGTTCGATAGTTCAACAAAAATAGGAATAAATACTTAAAACAACAACCCTTCCGCTACAAAAGAGGCTTTTTTATTAGTACAGCCCCCCTACATATTTCATATAAATAAAAAAGAAATATGCTTGTTTAATTGAAAAGGGGAATCATTTATGTTTCTAGACTTGTTGAAGTCTTTTGTAGGGAAAGTAATCAATATTGATCGAGGTGGTCGCGAATCTAAGGTTGGAAAGTTATTAGATGTTTATAATGATTATTTTATCCTACTCACTGAAGAGGATGGGGTCGTTTACTATAATACCCAGCATATAAAAAGTGTGACGGAGAATACGAAGGGATTCAAGAATGTATTTCCTGAAGATTTTGAGTATAAAAAAGCTAATAATTTACTAAGTTTGTTAGAAAATCTAAAACTCCAGTGGATCAAAATAAACCATGATGGCCCAGAAAAAATAGAAGGAATTTTATTTGATATTAGTGATGACATGATTACTTTGATTTTTAATGATGAAATTGTTCGCATTTCCATGTTTCATCTTCGTACGATCAGAATGGGCTAAACTGGAGAAATAAACCATCTGATTAGATAATAAAAATGACCGCAATGTTGCAGTCATTTTTTATTTGCTCAAAAATATTTTTATATTGTGCTATAAACATCCAATCAATTAATAAGGGAAATCATTTAATAGAATTAGAAAGGAGATGATAGGAAGATGAGTAGTAAGGAATTTAACCGTTTTGCTTCTCAACTTGTTGGTCAAGAAGTAGAAGTGGTCACCAATAACGGAACATATACAGGGACTTTAGAGTATGTTGGCAGTGATAGTATTATTCTGAACACTAGAGTAAGAGGCCGCAGAGTAAGAATGGTCATTCGTATCGCTTTAATCATTGCTCTTTTCAGTCTACTAACTGGAATCAGGTTCACTTTATAAAGAAACAAAAGAGTTAGCTGTCCATTTGACGGCTATTTTTTCCATGAAATTGGAGCTTTTATGAAGATAGGGAAAAACGATCTAAAAAAGATCAAGCAATGTAAATGGGATCATTTGCAGTAAAAAAGGATAGGTAGAGCCTATGTTTCCTGCTCACCTATCCCTTTTTATTTTTGCTTTATCATGCCGACATTAAATAAGAATTTAATTTTATTTAGAGTTTTAAGATTTTAAATAAAGCAACAAAGTTGATTTTTAATCACGCATTGCGCCTGCCTCACGGGAAGTCATTGAACCTTCTCCTTCGCTTACATCTTTTTGAATTTCCTGTTTGACTTTTTGTGCATCCGTTCCAGCAAATTCTGGTTTCATAATAGACCCTAAATTCTCTTTAGCTTGTTGATCCTGTTGCATACAAATCCTCCTGAATTTATTATTTAACCATCTTATTATTAGCACCGATTTGAAGAATATTACCGATTTATTATTGTAGGAATTGTATGTATTATTAATTCATGTATTTTTATGGGTACTTGGATTGATGTATCGGGACAGTTGGTTTAATAAAATTCACCTTTTTACCCAAATGAATGGAAAATTGTGTTAAGATCATATCGGATAGTCCTGTTGAGAAAAGATTTGTTTGAAAGTTGAAGTTAGATGACTTCAGTTGAAAGGTTGTGTTTATTTTGAACCAATCGGGATATTTATTTAAGAAAGCAGCGTTGCTTTTTCCTTTTTCTAAGAATATTTCATTTAATAAGTAAATAGTGAAAAACTCATCAATTCTATCTGATTTGCAAGAACGGTCTTTCAAAGAATTCTTCACCTATTTTAAAATTTCAATGATACATTGATAAAATTAGGAGTAAAAATGCGAATAAAATATATTATATTACCAGCTTTAATTATTTTAATAGTGTTTGTCGGCTATCGAATAATTTCTCTTTATACAGAGGGACGAAGCTATTATTTTAAAAAAATTGATTCAACTAATCTTACAAATGAATCTTTTGGAAAGGTACGGCTACATGATAATATTCATCAGCTATCTTTTGTAAAGAATTATGGAACACCTCTTAGTAGGGAGGATAACGATTTATACGATTATTACCATTGGGAAGGTGGATTAGAAACGGCATCTATCATCAATGGAAAAGAAAAAGGGGATATTGTTCGTTTAATAATTGGGGAAGTTGAAGAAGGAATAAAAGCGAAAAATAGTCTTAAAACAGCAAAAGGAATCGAAATTGGTAGCAAGAAACAAGATGTTATCGCTTCGTATGGTCCAAAATATTATAAAAGGACAGAACAAGGTGTGGATATTGTCGGATACGTAGACCATAAACTAGGTGCAACGATTGAATTCTGGGTAGTAGAAAGCGGAAAGGTATCGGAAATACGCCTAGATGACACAAGCATAGACTAAGTAAATTAGAATTTAACGATGGAGGTAGTTGTTGTACCTCTTTTTATATTTCAGAGTTAGTTTTGTTAACGATTATACCTAAAGCAACGGTATCTTATAGTATAGATGGAGTGGCTGCGGCTGCCCCGTTTTTTATTTTCTAAGGGGGCAGCTTAGTGAAATAAAAAGTTGTATTTTTGTAAACAATTACTCATTCTGATTTATGATCGCTAAAATCTTGTTTTTATACAAATCATTACTTTTTAATTTTATTCCAACAAACTTCCAACGATCTATTGCGTTTATAAATTTATTGTCAATTTCTATAGGAATAGGATATTTAAAGATAGGTCCATGATATACAAAGGTATGGTACTCACCGTACTCTCCACATGGGTCTACATCGGAGGGCAATGCTTCGAGCCATTCTTTCGTTAAGGTTTTCCCTAAAAAGCCGGAAGACAATTTCGTTGAATCTATGGATATGACGGCAGCTTTCCATCCTTCTTCCACCATTTGCTGAGCTAATGTTTTCGTATCCTGTCCCCATAATGGCAGCAACAATTCAAATCCGTGTTTGGCAAGTAATTTTTCTTTATAGGTCTTGACCTCTTCCAAAAATAAGTCCCCATATGCAATTTTCGTGACTCCGAAATGTGCTCTGAAATAAACCATGGTGCTGATTAAACCATCTTCAAACTTCTCTGTGGTAAATTCGCTCATTTTTATTTTATATAGAGGCAATCCGATGGCTTCCGCTTGTTTTTCTACTAGCTGTTCATCAATGTGGTGACTTGTGACGTTTCCGTTATCCGTACAGGTGGTCACTAACGATATAATTTTATACCTCTGATCCTTTAACAATTGGTTGACTAAGAAAACGGAGTCTTTTCCGGATGAAAAGGCAACAACGATATTTTCAAGGACTGTTTCTCCCATGGTCTCATCCTTTCTCAGAATATGAATAATTCATTCTTTTCTATAGTTATTCTACTGTCAAATATATTGTGGCGTCCATTTATTTAAGAGAGATTGGTTCGAGCAAATGAAGGAATGGCCGATATTGGATGGCAAAAATTAATTTAAAGACTTTTTATTAAAATAATTCCAATATAGTTCGTTTCGTTAAAGCGAATAATAATATAAACATGTTTTGAAAGAGGGAAACTATTGAAAAAACTGGCACTGCTATCCCTTATTAGTCTATTGTTTCTTACTGCATGGGTGAAGCCACAGGAAGTCGTGTCCTTTTTACGACCTGTTGCAAAGAACCTGAAACAAAATACACATGTTCCTGTAATCCTACCCACTTATTGGAGTGAACTACCTGGGAAATCAAAAAAGCATACGTCTGTTAGGGTGCATGCGTATGAAAATAGGTATATGATTTATTTTGTCTCCATGGATAAACGTTATCGTGCAAACGATTCAGCATTATTTCATCCTCCAGGCTTCCGTTAAGGAGTGCATTCTTATTAAAAGGCACAAGAATTGACGTATGAATTGGCATACGTCATTTTCTTTATTTATCAAGGTTTCTACCTTTGACATAGCAATTGATATCATTATTATGATGGACAATAAGTAATGTACAATTGGAAAAATAAGGTCAAACTTCTGTCATTTGCAGCACCGTTTATAGATTAGGGGATTAGGTTAAGCACCCGATCAGAAAATAAACGGAACAATTTCGCTTAATTAGAAATATTGATAAAAAAAGCTTTAAATAGAGGAAGATTTTTCTTCTATTGACTCGAAAAACGTGAAAATGGGGGATTTTTTTTGCATAATCGGAAAACCTTCCTTTATTTACCCCGAAATGAGCTCCATTCTACATTTAACCGAAAAATCTCCGCTTATTTTCTTTTTCTGCTTACTAGATTAAGGACAAGACTTCTTTTAAAAAGTAGTGAGTTTTACCCAAGAATCCAAGAGAACCTCAATCGGATGCATTACGGTAAGGTTTTTGTATCTTTATTAAGGCGAGTTTAACTTTTTTATATACCAATAACGATGCCAATACGAATGTTCTTTAGTAGGTAGTATTTTAAGAAAAGCACCTCAAAACGTAACCCTTTATTTATAATGAAAAATTCAATTTACAATAAAAACATCATTAAAGGTGATAAAAATTTATTGTAAATCGATAAACGATGTGTTAAGTTCAAAATAACCATAAATCAGTGAGGTGTGCTTTTATGAAAAAAGGAACAACATTATTTTTAAAGATAACGGTTATTCTTATTGGGATCCCCGTTCTTGCTTTGTGCATCTTTTTGGTGCCTGACTTAGGGAATCTTGCAGCAAAATTGCTTCCAGAGTTTGCTTTTATAAAATATCTCGTTTTCCTCGTTTTTTACGCATCAGCGATTCCTTTTTACTTTGCCTTGTATCAGGCTTTCAAACTTTTACATTATATTGATAAAAATAAAGCGTTCTCGCAAATTTCTGTAGAAGCATTAAAGAAAATCAAATACTACGCCATTGCAATCAGTACCTTGCACGTGCTAGTCGTGCCGCTTTTTTATCTTTTTGCGGAGAAGGACGACGCCCCGGGTGTCATTTTTGTCGGATTGGTTGTTCCTTTTGCTTCCATGGTGATAGCAGTTTTTGCGGCGGTTCTCCAAAGGCTTTTACAAGAGGCGATTGATATAAAATCAGAAAATGATTTAACGGTCTGAGGTGAAAACAATGGCGATAATAATTAATATTGATGTGATGCTGGCTAAAAGGAAAATGAGTGTAACGGAGCTTTCAGAGAGGGTTGGAATAACGATGGCGAATCTTTCTATATTGAAAAATGGAAAGGCAAAGGCGATTCGATTATCAACTTTAGAGGCAATTTGTAAGGCTTTAGATTGTCAACCAGGAGATCTTTTAGAATATCGAAGTGATGGAGACACCCAAGAATAATAAAATGGGGATATTTAACATTAAAAAGATTAAGGGGAGTTCATCATGAATATAACCATTCAAAATGTTTCTCGGAAAAAACCTTTGAAGGCCCTAATCATGAGAGCACTAAAACAACTTGTACGTTTTGGTTGGGAGCAAGCACTATCCTGTTTGTTTCCTGTCGTGATTTTTGCGTCGTTTGCTATTACAAAAATTATGCCACTTCCCTTTCTGCAAAGGTATGATTGGCTTCTTATCATCTGTCTACTGATGCAGTGGGCGATGGTGCGTTCGGGCCTTGAAACATGGGATGAACTAAAGGTGATCACATTGTTCCATCTGATTGGCCTTGGTCTTGAGCTTTTTAAGGTACATATGGGCTCCTGGTCCTATCCAGAGGAAGGATATTTCAAAATTTTTGGAGTGCCTTTGTATAGCGGATTCATGTATGCAAGTGTAGCGAGTTATCTTTGCCAGGCATGGAGGAGATTAAAGGTTGAACTGGTTAAGTGGCCGCCGTTTTTGGTGGTTGTACCTCTTGCAGCAGCCATTTATTTGAATTTTTTCACTCACCATTACTGGATGGATATTCGCTGGTGGTTATCTGGTCTTGTAATGATTGTCTTTTGGCAATCTTGGGTCACATATGAGGTGGATGGGACTCGTTACCGTATGCCACTTGCACTGTCTTTTGTACTCATCGGTTTTTTTATATGGATAGCCGAAAATATCGCAACGTTTTTTGGAGCGTGGCAATATCCAAACCAAGTTGGCGCATGGAGTATGGTTCATCTAGGAAAGGTGAGTTCATGGCTTTTATTAGTGATTGTTAGCTTTCTTATCGTAGCGACATTAAAGCAGATTAAAGGGAAAGATTCCGTTCGGATAGATGGTAAATCAATTTAAATAACTGTTTAGAAATTTTTTGAACTTCAAAATAGAACCCGATAACATAATAGAGGCTTTTTATCATACATTTAAATCGGGGGTGAATAGGATGCCAAGAGCAAATTATAGAACATCGGATGTTAGTCTGATGGCAAGGATGATGCGAGCAGAAGCCGAAGGAATGTCCTGGTGCGTATAGTTGGTAAAAACTAATCCCACATATTTGTGGGATATTTTATTTTTCTTCATAAAAAACTAGTGTGATTCCTAATAGTTGCTCTCAGAGTGCAGGTTAATTGAACACTTGTTATAAAAATTGGTATTATTGGAATTATAGGGAAACCTTAATTTGTTTAAGGGGGGGTTATTTTTGCAACGAAAATCTATGGTTTTGATATTCTTGTGTATCCTTTTTTTGCTTGGAGGTTGCTCTAAAAATAAAACGGTAGATAGTAAGTTAACTTTACCTGAGGATATTCCAGATTTTGTTAGTGGGAATGATTTTGAAAACATTGATTGGGATAAAAAAGCCGGTACTTTTAATGGCAATATTATCGGGAATAAAAATAAATCAGGGGTTATTGGTGCCGATATGCCAAGCATAAACATTAACCAGAAATGGATGTGGCATCTTTGGGCAAATGATAATCCCATAGGAACTAAACTAACCGTCATTGGGTTTCACAGAGAAACGAGAACTGTGCATCAAATTTTAACAACAGGTTGGACAATCGATCTTGGTGGAAAGAATAATGGAGCAGATGCACACGTACCTTCAAGTGTAAACATTCCAGAGGCAGGAGAATGGGCAATATTGCTTTATACGGATGGAAAATTATTTGATACATTAATTTACGAAATTAATGAGTAAGAAGTATGTTTTAGTATATTGTTCATTATTGCTCTAAATTTTATAGAGAAAAAATATTAAGAGGGGGGAAAATTATGAAAAAGGAAGGACTTGAATACATAAAGGTTGCAAGTTTTGTTATAATAGCGATTAGTTTATCAATTCTTCCTTGGAACTCCTCGAAGGAGGCATCAAATCTCCAAAGAATTGAAGGACCATTGTCTTACATTACTGATGCACTGCATCATATTGGAGAATGATAAAATAGTTTTGTGGGAGCTTTTTTCTATTTGTGATCGTACATATATTTTGGAGGGGGATAAAAATGGAAAAGGTAACACCGTTTTTAATGTTTCAAGAAGGCAACGCGGAAGAAGCAATGAATTTTTATACTTCCATCATTGAGGATTCTCAAATTATAAGCATTTCTAGATATGGAGCTAATGAAGCTGGACCAGAAGGCACCGTAATGCAGGCTACTTTTACCTTGAAAGGGCAAGAAATTATGTGTATTGATAGTTTTGTGAAACATCAGTTCTCTTTTACACCTTCTTTTTCACTATTTGTTACTTGTAATACAGATGAGGAACTTGTTAATCTTTATGAGAAACTGGGTGAAGGTGGGCAAACACTTATGCCTTTAAACAATTATGGTTTCAGTAAAAAGTTTGGGTGGGTAAATGACCGCTTCGGAGTTTCGTGGCAACTAAATCTTCAATAGCGAATGTTTAAGAAAATTAATAAAAAAACAACATTAGGTAAAGGGGTATTACTTCAATAAGAGTAATACCTATTTTTATCTAGATGAAATGAAACTGAGGATTTTCTTATCTATCATAATGGTCCCAACTTTAATATTTGTAGCCCGGTTCGTTCTAAAATATATAATGAAAATGGTAGAAATACGTGCAGTTATGGGGTGGTATATATGGATATAGAAATTCATAGTGATTTTTCCAATGCAAATCTCGATGAAATGAAGGAAGTTTATGTCTCTGTCGGGTGGACGAAGCATTCAAATGAGATTATTAAACAAGTTTTCGAAGCAAGTAATGTCATAGCTTTAGTGAAAGTAAATGGAAGAATTATTGGAATGGGTAGAGGGATGACAGATGGGGTTTTTAATGCTGCAATTTATGATGTAGTTGTTCATCGAGATTTTCAAAGACTAGGAATAGCTAAAAAAATTATGGAGTTTTTACTTGATCAGCTAAATCATGTTTCTTGTGTACATTTAATATCTACAGAAGGTAACGAAGGATTTTATCGAAAACATGGATTTAAAAAGCTGAAAACTGGAATGGCGAGGTATTTAAATCCAAGTCTAAGTGATCAATATTTAGAGTGTTAATTATTTTATAACGGATGCTTTGCTTCAATATGGCAAGGCATTTTTTTATTTACTCTTCCTACTTTAATTATACCATTTAAAAAATGGTTAATATAGACTTTTTATTCCCATTCAGTACTGCTAAAATCAAAAGAACATGAATGGGGAGGAGAGATATGAATGAGTTCTTTGGTTCTCGGTTTTCAGGAGATAGATAAAACACTGCTTTTGCTCGTTGGCGGAAAAGGGTTAAATTTGGGGGAATTATCAAATATTCAAGGAATACCAGTACCAGAAGGATTTTGTGTGACAACAGTGGGATTTCAAAAAGCGATCGAACGAAACGAAATGTATCATGCTTTGTTGAATCGACTAACTATGCTAAAAGTAGATGATCGAGATCAAATTGGTGAAATCAGTAAGAGGATTCGACAAATGCTTATGGAGGTAGAAATTCCTTCCGACGTTGTGTGTGCAGTTGCTGACTATCTCTCCCAGTATGGCGATGAACATGCATATGCAGTTCGTTCTAGTGCGACCGCTGAAGATTTACCATATGCCTCTTTTGCCGGTCAACAAGACACCTATTTAAATATCATCGGAAAAGAAGCCATCTTGCAGCATATTCGAAAATGTTGGGCTTCTCTATTCACGGATCGTGCAATAATCTACCGTATACAAAATAGAGTTGACCATAGTCAAGTTTATTTATCCGTTATCGTCCAAAGGATGGTTTTCCCAAAGGCTTCAGGAATTTTATTTACTGCTGATCCGATTACTTCTAACCGAAAATTACTATCCATCAATGCCAGTTTTGGGCTTGGAGAAGCTCTGGTCTCTGGCTTGGTATCCCCCGATTGTTATAAAGTACAGGAAAATAAAATCGTCGATAAGATGATATCAACCAAAAAATTAGCTATCTATGGACGAAAAGAAGGCGGAACAGAGTCCGTTCCGATCGATCCTGATCAGCAAAGGACACAAACACTTACTGACCAACAAATTTTACAACTAGCACGCATCGGAAGACAAATTGAAGCTTATTTTGGTTGTCCACAAGATATCGAATGGTGTTTGGCTGATGATACTTTTTATATTGTCCAGAGCCGTCCAGTCACGACTCTTTTTCCCATCCCTGAAGTGAATGATCAAGAAAACCACGTATTTATATCTGTCGGCCATCAGCAAATGATGACCGACCCTATCAAACCATTGGGATTGTCTTTTTTCCTCTTCACAACTAATGCACCGATGCGGAAAGCCGGTGGAAGGTTGTTTGTTGATATCGCACGTCAATTGGCTTCGCCAGCTAGTAGAAACATGTTATTAAATATGATGGGACAACACGATCCACTCATGAAAGACGCCATTATGAGCATCATTGATCGTGGAGATTTTATAAAATTATTACCAAATGAAAATGAAGCACCGAGGCCCGTTAGTGGCAATATCGATAGGCTGGCACAAATCGAAAACAATCCAACCATCGTTTCTGATTTGATGAAGAAAAATCAAACATCCATAGAAGAGTTAAAACAAAACATCCAAACGAAGTCAGGATCTGATTTGTTTGATTTTATTCTAGAAGATATACAGGAATTAAAGAAGATTTTATTTGACCCACAAAGTACAGCAGTATTTATGGCTGCTATGAATGCTTCAACATGGATCAATGAAAAAATGAACGAGTGGTTAGGAGAAAAAAACGCAGCAGACCAGGTATCTCAATCTGTACCAAACAATATTACTTCGGAAATGGGTCTGGCTCTATTGGACGTTGCAGATGTGATTCGTCCTTATCCAGAAGTAATTGATTATTTACAACATGTAAAAGATGATAACTTTTTAGATGAACTGGTTAAGTTTGATGGTGGACAGGAAGCTAGAGGCGCAATAATAGCTTATCTCAACAAATACGGAATGCGATGTGCCGGAGAAATCGATATTACCAGAAGCCGTTGGAGCGAAAAACCAACTACACTTGTCCCCTTGATTCTCGGCAACATCAAAAACTTTGAGCCGAATGCTGGCAAGCGCAAATTCGAGCAAGGGCTTCGTGTTGCTTTGGAAAAGGAAAAAGAGTTATTAGACCGGTTGAAACAATTACCGGATGGTGAACAAAAGGGCAAAGAAACAAAACGAATGATTGATCGAATCCGGAATTTCATCGGCTATCGTGAGTATCCAAAATACGGCATGATTCATCGCTATTTCGTTTATAAGCAGGCAATACTAAAAGAAGCTGAACAACTCGTGCAAGCGGGCGTTATCCATGAAAAAGAAGATATTTACTATCTCACTTTTGAAGAACTTCGCGAAGTCGTACGAACAAATAAACTGGATTCCTTGATCATCAGCAAACGAAAAGACGAGTATCAATTATATGAAAAACTGACTACTCCGCGTGTGATCACATCTGATGGTGAAATTATTGCAGGTAAATACGAACGAGAAAATCTACCAGCCGAAGCGATTGTAGGTCTACCTGTTTCTTCCGGAGTGATAGAGGGGAGAGCACGTGTCATCTTAAACATGGAAGATGCTGATCTAGAAGATGGAGATATATTAGTCACCTCCTTTACTGACCCTAGCTGGACACCATTGTTTGTATCCATAAAAGGCTTAGTCACGGAAGTTGGCGGACTGATGACACATGGAGCAGTGATTGCACGTGAATATGGCTTACCAGCCGTGGTCGGAGTAGAAAATGCTACCAAACTGATAAAAGATGGGCAACGGATTCGCGTGCATGGGACAGAAGGATTTATTGAAATATTGTAATTTAGGAAGCCTTTTTTTTGAACAAGTGGGTAGCCTTTATCTAAGAAGGATTAATGCTTCTTTTTGTTGAACTTTATTGAAGTAGCCGATCACTTAGTCCATAACCATTATGAATAAATACAAAAAGGGGGATATGAATATGACAAATAGAAATAAGGAGTTGCCACTAGAAGAACGTGAAGAATTACTTAGAGCATTGAAAGCTCGCTTTGAGAAAAACATGAACCGCCATATTGATCTTGAATGGGCTAAAGTCCAAGTAAAGCTAGAAGCTAATACTGAAAAATTGTGGTCGCTCAATGAAATGGAGAGAACTGGCGGTGAACCCGATGTTGTTGGTTATGATAGAAAGAAGGACGAATTTGTTTTTTATGACTGTTCAGCGGAAAGTCCAATAGGTCGAAGAAATGTTTGTTACGACCGTGAAGCGCTGGAGTCAAGGAAAAAACATAAACCAGAAAATAACGCGATTGATATGGCTGCTGACATGGGCATTGAGCTTTTAACGGAAGAACAATACCGCGAGTTGCAGAAACTTGGAAATTTCGATACGAAAACATCAAGTTGGGTAAAAACCCCTGATAATATAAGAAAACTCAAAGGGGCTATCTTTTGTGATCGTCGCTACGACACTGTCTTTGTTTACCACAATGGAGCAGAATCCTACTATGCGGCCAGGGGCTTCCGTGGCTCGCTAGTGGTCTAAATTTTACTTAGACAGCTAAATTTGAATTTTAGAATGAATCACTTGGGGAAAGACCTTATTTTTATTCTTATCTGGCATAAATCCTAATGGGTTAAATAACTGCTGTTGGTCTACATACATATTAGGCTAACAGAAAATATTGTTTAAGATATCGGCTGTCATTTAGGCAGCCGATTTTTTTATATGGACTCATATTCTTTTTAAATTCAACGCGAATAAAGCATCCAAATGTAAAACAGTTGAGTAATTACTTGAGGCTGTTTTCACAAAGGTTGTTGTTTTTAGAATAGTTTAGAGGGCCTGTTGATTCGGACTCGATCGGCTTTGAAATCACCATCCCTGTCTGAATCAGGGCTCCATTCGGACTTGAGCGGCTTCGAAATCAACATCACTGTCCGAATCGGGGCTCCATTCGGACTCGGTCATCTTTGAAATCAAAATCCCTGTCCGAATCAGAGTTCCATTCGGACTCGATCATCTTTGAAATCAAAATCCCTGTCCGAATCAGGGTACCATTCGGACTCGATCAGCTTCTAAATCAACATTCCTGTCCGAATCAGGGCTCCATTCGGACTCGGTCATCTTTGAAATCAAAATCCCTGTCCGAATTAGGGTACCATTCGGACTTGAGCGGCTTCGAAATCAACATCACTGTCCGAATCGGGGCTCCATTCGGACTCGATCATCTTTGAAATCAAAATCCCTGTCCGAATCAGGGTACCATTCGGACTCAATCAGCTTCGAAATTAAAATTTCTGTCCGAATCAGAGTTCCATTCGGACTCGGTCATCTTTGAAATCAATATCCCTGTCCGAATCAGAGCTTCATTCGGACTCAATCAGCTTCGAAATCACCATCCCTGTCTGAATCAGGGCTCCATTCGGACTCAGTCGTTTTCGAAATCAACAACCCTGTCTGAATCAGAGCTCCATTCAGACTCGATCGCCTTGGAAATCATCAGCTTTGAACAATAGTATTTATGCGATAAATTTAGTAGGAGAGCATCAAAGTATACGAAAATAGCCTTATTGATTTAACTGAAGTTAGTTTAATAGGAGAGGGATATTTCTTTTAATTCTTGAATAAAGATGATAAAAAAAGAAGTGGTGAGATAAATAGGACAGAAAATGACGTTCTCTTTAGATAGTAAGATAGAAAAAGGCATAATCGATAAACTACGGAGTGAAGGTTGTATTTTTGCTGAAGAGGAAACACAGTTACTGATCTCAGAAGCTAGCAGTGTAGAAGATTTAATGAAAATGGTAGAAATTCGTGCCAGTGGATTACCACTTGAATACGTACTTGGATTTACAACGTTTTGCGGCCTACGGATAGTAGTAGAACGGGGAGTTTTTGTACCCCGCCAACGTACAGAGTTTTTGGTCCAGCAAGCAGAAGCATTAACCCGTATCGATGATATTGTTGTTGATTTATGTTGCGGGTCGGGTGCTGTTGGTGCTGCAATCGCAACTGACTTGCATAAAATTTTATTGCATTCCGTTGATATCGATCCAGTCGCAGTACATTGTGCCTCCCGTAACATAGCAGACCTTGAAGGACACGTTTATGAAGGGGACTTGTACAATGCATTGCCCCGTTCATTGAGAGGTCGTGTGAACATAATAGTGGCCAACGTACCATATGTTCCGACTGATGCAATAAAGCTGCTCCCTCAGGAGGCACGTTTATATGAACCAAAAGTGGCACTTGACGGAGGAGAGGACGGACTAGACCTCCAGCATAGGGTAGCGGAAGAGGCTACTCACTGGCTTGCTCCTGGAGGACATCTTTTGGTAGAGACGAGCAAAAGGCAAGCAGCTAAAACCTTTGAAATCTTTTCTAATGCTGGACTCATGGCCGAAATAGTGAGGGATGAAGAATTAGATGCAACAGTTGTTATAGGAACAATTTCATACAAAGGGTAACAACAAAATAAGACCCCTGTTCAAATAACGGATGCGCTTAAAAATTCAATCCCTCACTATTTTAATAGAAATTTATTTGACCAATATCTTTTCGCTAACAATCCGTACATAGCGAACTAAAGTTGAATTGATCATATAATTACCATGTTCATTGTTCACAATAAAGTATTTGTTATGATCCATCTTCTCAATTATTTCTTGTTCAACATCATCTTTCTTCACATCTAATTCTTTTATCAATTTTTCGGTAATTATTTCATGATCAAACGTATAGCAAACTGTAAATTCCTTCAACATTAATTTTCCTTTCTATTATCATGATGATGACAAAAAGAACGTCATCTTTTGAAAAAGTACATTTATAAAATTCATATATGTTAAGAGATTCGTTATTATTTAGTTTTGCCTTTCAAAGACCTTACACATGAAACTACAATCCATAGTGAAATAATGATGGATAGTATACCTGCAATTTCATTACTTACCCGATGCTTCTGATTTAAAAAAATCTCATACGTACCATAGACAAAACCTAAACAAATTAATAGTATGTCATGTATAGAAACCTTCATTTCTTTACTCCTTTACCCAAATGAAAGAGGAAAGCGAATTCCTATCAGGATTTTATGTAACAATTATGTAACATTGTTGTAATAATTGATATAGTTTTGATGAATTTTTTTAAAATAGATTCTAAAGAATCATTTTTTAACACATTTTGTTATTAATGTAGTTCAAAAGTATTAGTTATATGTTGATAGGGTCTTTAGTAAAGTGTAAGCTGAAAATGATTTTGCTTTATCATTTTCAAAATTATAAGTATAATAGGATTCCGCTTCAAGTGATTCGGATAAAAGACTCAAATACAATCTGATAATAAATGATTTATTTAAATATGAATGGAGTGTATTTATGGTTATCAACAAGAAAGAATTCAATGTGAAAGAGCTAACCTACACGATTAGATCTGCGATTAAAAGTGATGCCAAAGACTTACCAGAATTAAGATTGCAAATTGATGGAGAAACTGAAAATATGGACAGAGAAAAAGGAGAAGCGTTCATTGACCAAGCTGGTTTTGAAAAAATAATTGAAACAGATACAATCCATCCTAAAAACTTATTTCTTGTTGCAGAAATGGATGGGAGATTAGTAGGGTATTCTCGTTGCGAAGGTAATGATTTAAAAAGATTCGTACATAAGGTGGAATTTGGATTAGGAGTATTGAAGGTTTTCTGGGGATATGGGATTGGGAAAAATCTCATGAAAGAAACGATTACTTGGGCTGACGAGAACGATATTAAAAAAATTGTGTTATATGGTGTTCTGGAAACGAATAATAAAGCGATTGAACTGTACAAAAAACTCGGTTTTGAAATTGAAGGCTTAATGAAAAAAGATAGAATCCTTTCTGATGGAAAATACTATAATACGTATATAATGGGAAGATTTCAAGAATAATTCCAAAACTAACGAGTACTTCATAAATACATTTTTAGATTTTTAAAAATAAAAGGTGGAGATTAAGTAATGACAGTTATGAAGGCAAAAACATTGGGAATATCAATTAAGTGCCAACCTAAAAAAGTTTATGAATACATAACAAATCCTGAAAACCTTTCAGAATGGGCAATAACATTTTCTTTTTCAGTCAAAAAGTCTGCGCGCGGTGAATGGATTGTAGAAACTCCAGAAGGCGAAATGAAAATCGAATATGTTGAAAAGAATGATTTTGGAGTGGCAGACCATTATGTAATCACACCACAAGGGCAAAAAATATATAATCCAATGAGAGTGTTCCCGAACAATTCCGGATGTGAAGTGATTTTTACTATATTTCAGGTTTCTGGTATGTCTGATGTTAAGTTTTTAGAAGATGCAAAGATGGTGGAACGAGATTTAAAAAGCTTAAAAAATGTGATGGAAGCGTAAATTAAAAGCATTACTGATCAAATGAGGGGGCAGAAGAATCAAAATCTGAGGATAAAAGGATGTATAGTTGTGACAAATAACGTGAAACAGAGAAGAATAATTTTAGATTTAGCAGTTACTTTAGATGGTTTTATTGAAGGGAAAAATGGAGAAGTTGATTGGTGTATTATGGACCCTGAAATGGGGTTTACTGATTTCTTAAATCAAATTGATACGATTTTATATGGTAGAAAAAGCTACGATTTATGGGGACAATATATTCCGAAAAATGAAGACCCTGATACCGAAAAGGAAATTTGGAAATTGGTTCATAGTAAAAAGAAATATGTTTTTTCCAGAACACAAAAAGAGACTGGTGATCAAGCAATATTTATAAATGATAATATTCTTGAAGAAGTAAATAAATTGAAGAAAAAGTCCGGAAAAGACATCTGGCTATATGGTGGAGCAAGTCTCATTACAAATTTTATAAATTTGGGGCTTGTTGATGAATTTAGATTATCTATTCACCCTGTTGTTTTGGGAGAAGGAAAACCGTTGTTTATTGATTTAAAACAGAGGATAAATTTAAAATTGGTTAATACAAGAACATTTTCCTCAGGCGTTGTGCAAATAATCTATCATTGGAATGCTGACTAAACAATCTTTCATTCCATGGTAATACTCGACAGTAGTTTCACCTATTGAACTTAAGGGGAATCCATAAATAATGGGTTCCCCTTAATATTATGGAATTATCAACATTAAATACTAACAGAGCCGTTCTATTAAATGTTGTAGGAAATTTAGTTTACCCCCAATTTTGTTAATTACCCCAAAACTGCATTTATATACCATCCAAAATCTGTTAAAATATTACTAATATATGGAGATTAGCAGAATGGTTTGGGTTTGGATCTCTTTTTGTAGAGATTCAATACCAAAGGAGGGGAAGAATTGTGTTTTGGATAATGGTTGTTCTATTAATCGTCTTAATAATAGTATTTGAAGAGGCAGCCAGCTATTTTTGGAAACAATATTTATATGGGCCCAGTAATAAAAGTCAAAGAAAATGGAAGAAATGGATGATGAAGGCTTTAACTTTTATAAGGAAAAAACCGCAAATAGAAATACGTGAAATGAAGAAAGAAAAGAGTTCATAAGCATTGGAAAAGCAGACAGGATAAAAGGTTCAAACCTAGAAATACCTCAAAAGTAAACCCTAGTGTGCGGTAAAATAATTATTTTGGACAAAGTTCAATTTCATTTATCGTAGATGATGGAGGGCTGTGTTCAGAAGGATTGCTGCGGCGATCTTTTTTTATTTACAATAACTTTACATTTAACTTCTTGAAGCAAGTATATAAGTGATTTATTATATAAGCGGTTAGTTATATGTTTATATGAAAAAAAGAGGTGCAATCATGTTAAAATCCACCGTCGATATAGACCAAGCTGCTAATGTTTTTAAACTATTAGGTGATAAAACACGATTAACCATTGTTGGCATTTTAAAACAACGTGAATGTTGCGTTTGTGAACTACTCGAAATCTTTGATACGAGTCAGCCGTCCATCAGCCAACATCTTCGCAAATTAAAAGATGCAGGACTTCTTAAAGAAGAAAGAAGGGGTCAATGGGTTTATTATTCCTTAAATCACCAAAGTGATTTATATGACCTTATCGATGAAATTTTAAAGCATGTGCCTGAACAAGCTGAAAAAATCAAACAAATTGAAAAAAGCAATCCTACGCTTCGTTGTGGTTGCTAAGCAATTAAATCATCAAGGAGAATAGAACAGCATGAAAAAAAAGTTAATCAGCGAATTTTTAGGAACCTATTTTTTGGTTTTTGCTGGAACGGGTGCCGTTGTAATTGACGACATTACGAAGAGTTTAACCCATGTAGGTGTAGCCCTAACATTTGGACTTGTCGTCATGGCATTAATTTTTGCGTTTGGTCACCTTTCTGGTGCTCACTTTAATCCAGCGGTTACGATTGCATTTTTAATTCATGGGGATATAAATAAGTGGGAAGCAATTAATTATATTATCATTCAAATCATTGCAGGGATTGCTGCAAGTGCAACGTTGTTAGGTTTATTTGGTAATGTCGCAACACTCGGCACCACAATACCAAGAGGTTCATGGGAACAATCATTCATTTTGGAATTGATCCTTACATTTTTCTTGATGATGGTTATATTTGGTTCAGCTGTTCATGGTAAAGCTGTCAAATCCTTTGCAGGAATTGCGATAGGTGCAACAGTTGGGTTAGAAGCCATGTTCGCAGGACCAATTTGTGGTGCATCCATGAACCCTGCAAGGTCAATTGGTCCTGCCCTTGTATCAGGAACAACACAGCATTTATGGGTGTATATTGTCGCAACGATAGTAGGTGCCAGTATCGCGGCAGTTATTTATAAACAACTACACGAAAAATAAAGGAGAATACATCATGACTAAAAAAACAATCTATTTTCTTTGTACAGGGAACTCTTGCCGCAGTCAAATGGCAGAAGGTTGGGCTAATAAACTTTTAGGTGATGAATGGGAAGTTAAAAGTGCTGGACTTGAAGCACACGGATTGAATCCTAATGCCGTAAGAGCAATGAATGAATCCGGGATTGATATATCTAAACAAACATCCAATGTAATCGACCCTGAAATTCTAAATCATGCTGATTTAGTTGTGACATTGTGTGGACATGCAGCAGATCACTGTCCCGTAACACCTCCCAACGTTAAACGCGTGCATTGGGGATTCGATGATCCTGCAAAAGCAGAGGGAACAGAAGAAGAAAAATGGGCATTCTTCCAACGTGTCCGTGATGAAATAAAAGGCCGTATTAAACGTTTTGCTGAAACTGGAGAATAATAAAAATCAGTAACAAAGTATGAAAACAGAAGGAGGAAATGGACATGAAAATCACTGACGAAGCTCGTGATGAATTTAAAAAAATGTTCAAAGAAGAGAATGCCAAGAATATTCGTATCTTTTTTGACGGCTTTGGCTGAGGACAGCCAAGGATTGGACTGGCTCTGGATGAGCCAGAAGCAGACGATATGATTGTCATGATAAATGATATAAAAGTAGCAATCGACCCAATTATAGAACCGAATACAGAAGACCTTATTCTTGATCGAAGCGGGAATGGAAGAGGGATTTCGTTGATAGGTAATACGGGAAGATGTTGTTAAAAAAGACCTTTTCAGGTCTTTTTTCGTTTATCCAATTGCTCATCAGATTAACCTCTGATGAGCCAATTGATTATATCGTTTTTAGTATTTCGGATCCATACTATAATCTTCGTTGATCGGTAAACGTATCAAAAGGTGAATGACTTGATTTTTATAATCGACATGAATGGTGCCGTGATGCAATTCAATAATGCTTTTGGTTATGGCTAACCCTAATCCCGCCCCGGAATTATTGGATGACCGAGAAGCATCCACTCGATAAAAACGATCAAATAATCTCGTTACCTCTTCTTCAGAGAGGGACTCACATGGATTTGAAACAGAAATTTGCACAAATTTTTTGTTTTTAACCATGTTAACATGAATATTTCCAGGGGGTGTACTATATTTGATGGCATTCGTAAGCACGTTTTCCAAGGCACGAACCATTTGATTCGGGTCGACCTCCATCAGGATGGGTTCTTTCGGAAGTTCGTTCCTAAATACCACATGATGATCTTTCGCGATTGGATCCAGTTCATCCATAAGCTGTCGCAGCATTTGATTTAGGCTGACTTTTTCCTTTTTGAGCTGTACACCCTCATAATTTAAGCGGGTAAAATCAAATAAATCCTCTACTAATTTTTTTAATTGCTCCGATTTTCCGTATGCAATATCTACGTATTCGTCTAATTGTGTTTGATTCTTGTATTGATGATCTTTCACTAGTCTTAAATAGCCCATTACAGAAGTTAACGGGGTGCGTAAATCATGGGAGACATTGGTGATCAGTTCATCCTTTAATTTTTCCGTTTGCCTTTGCCTTTCAATCATTTCGTTTAATTCCGAAGCCATATAATTGATATTAGTTGCAAGAGACCCTAATTCATCAGTGCTTTTCTCGCGAATCCGATAGTGTAAATTTCCTTTTGCTATTTCCATCAAACCTAATGCAATCTCCTCAATTTCTTTCATTTTCCGTTTAGTTATTAAATAAAAACAGAGAATAAACGTAATAAGTCCAAGAAGGTAGGGGGTAACTCCGGGTTCTTCCACGTATAAAGTTTTTGATTTAGGGACGCCACTGACCATTAAATAGTTTTTACCTCCATTTAGGGTGATGGGGTAGATTCTTGTAACGGTTGGGTGTTCCTCATGCTCTTTTTCAACAAAAGCCTTTTGAGCCTTCTCCATTATATCTTGAAGATCTACCTGCGTATTCTCCATGCCTCCCGATTGATAAAGGACATTCCCATCTAAATTGGTAATCGCTGTAGTGAGATGATTCTTTTGTTTTGGTGTGCGGATTAAATAGAGAATCAATTCGTTCTTGGTTAAATGATAGGTAGAATTCTCACCATTCGGAACGGATAACCATACCTCATTTCCTTTTGAGGAGGGGAGAGGGCGGTTGAGAAACTTATTTTTAAAAACAGGATCTTCGTCTCCCAATTCATTAACAAGCCCGTTCGTATCCTCATTCATTTGCTTAAATTGTCTGACCATATTTCGAGCACTTTCATCAATCGTTACAATTCCTTCAGTAAAATCAAGCCTTCGATCTTTATTCACAAAGAAGGGGCTTGAGGCAAAACCGACAATGAGTGAAACAAGAATACAAAATGCAAACGCGATGATCACCTGAATTCGTATGCTTGACTTCACTGGATAAATCAGTTTATCCCAATACCTTCCTTTTAGAAAAGGTTTTTTATTGTTCAATTTTATAGCCCACTCCCCAAACCGTTTTTATATAGCGAGGTGTCCGTGGGTTATTCTCAAGTTTCTCACGCAAATTACGAATATGAACCATTACCGTGTTTTCTGATTCATAAAATGGTTCATTCCAAACCTGTTCATAGATTTTTTCCGTACTAAACACAACACCGACATTCCGCGCTAAAAGTTCTAAAATGGCAAATTCCCTTGGTGTTAATTTTACTTCCCTACCTTCGACTGTAACCTCGTGTGTCGAAATGTTAATGGTAAGCTCATCGATGGAAATCACATCCATCTGACTAGTTGGATTGATTTGTCGATTTCCATCTGTTTGATTTAAACGAAGATAACGTCGAAGCTGCGATTTAATTCTTGCCACTAATTCCAAAGGCTGAAAAGGTTTTGTGACATAATCATCTGCACCGGTTGTTAACCCCATGATCTTATCCATGTCCTGCGATTTTGCCGATAACATAATAATAGGAACATTTCGGCTTTCTCTGATCTTCATACAGGCTTGAATTCCATCTAAACGAGGCATCATGATGTCTAAAACCACCAAATGAACCGTTTCCTTTTCAAGGTATTCTAACCCCTCGATGCCATCGGCTGCTTTCAATACGTTATATCCCTCATTCGTAAGATAAATCCCGATTAAATCTCTTATTTCTTTTTCATCATCAATAATTAGAATGGTTTCTTGTGACATATAAACCTCTCCTTTCTAATGCCTAAATTTTACTCTAATCCTCTTAAGAAAAAACAATAGAATTTCTGAAGATTTTCTGAAGTTCTTCATTAACTTTTAAGAAAATCTTCAGAAAGAACGGCATTTTTCCTTAAGAAGTTTTTTGTACGATACATACATGCAGACGAGGAGGTATTCGGAAATGCATGAAAAATGGAAAACAGTTGGTATGCTTTGCTTTTTGCTCAGTATACCAGCGATGATGTTGGTTTATCCATCCTTGAATACACCCATTCGCGGTGTTCATTCGCTTGTAACGAGTTTAGACCAAGCCATTCCTGTTGTGAAATGGTTTGTAATTCCTTATGTTGCCTGGGTTGGTTATATAACGATGACGTTGATTTACTTTTGTTTCAAGGATCGTACATTGGCATTCAAAACGGTTCTTGTTTTTGACCTTGGATTATTGGTTTGTTTTCTTATTTATTATTTTTATCAAACGGTGGGGCCTGTACGCCCTGTGATTAGTGGGCATGATGTTCTATCGCGAATATTGCAGTATGTGTATCAAATTGATCAACCATACAATAGCTTTCCAAGCATTCATGTCATGAGCAGTTATTTAATGATGCGGGCCATTCGGAATTGCTCGTGGAAAAACAAGTGGATTCAATGGTTCATTGGAGGTTTCTCTATCTCGATTATCCTTGCCACCTTGTTTATTAAACAGCATTTGATGATAGATGTTGCAGCAGCCATTTTCTTGGTTGAGGTTTTATTTAAAATGGTAGAACTCGGTTTTAGCTGGTTATTCGTACCAAAACAAAAAGTAAAAGCTGTTGCAAAGAAGTCTTTTTCAGTATAGCCAGGATGACTTAAGATGACCCGCTGACGGGGCATTTGAAATAGATACATTTTAAAGGAGTGGAGATCCATGAAGGCAATCAATAAAGAAAAAATTTTAATTCTTACTGGTAATTATGGAGATGGCCATATTCAAGTTGCTCAGGCATTAAATGAAGCGATACAGATTCGATTTCCATCCTTAGAACCCGTGGTATTTGATTTTATGGAATGGGTTCATCCTTATTCCAATCAGGTCAGTCGCTATCTTTATCTACAAGGAGTGAAAAAATTCCCGCAGGTGTATGGATACTTTTATCAAAAAACACGGAGAATGAACACTTTTTCTAAAGTGATGAAGACCATTTTTTCAACAGGAATTGGACGGATGGTTAAATTGATTGAGGAGGTGCAGCCAGCTGTTGTTGTCAGTACGTTTCCTTTGGCAGCTGCTGTGATGTCCAAGGTGAAATCCTATGGGTTAACAAATATCCCTACTGTCACAACCATTACGGATCATACCGATCATAGTTGCTGGATTTATCCTCATACTGATCAATATATCGTCGGTTCGAAGGTTGTCCGCGATTCTTTGATTCAATTAGGCGTGGAAAAGAATCGAATTGCCGATATCGGGATTCCGATCCGCCAGCAATTTTCTCAATCCTTTAAGCGGGAGGAAATTCTTAAGAAACATAGTCTAGATCCGCATTTACCAACCGTTCTAGTGATGGGAGGCGGGTGCGGCTTGATTGGCGAAGGAAGTTCTACAATTCAGGAGTTTGATGCATTGCCACAGCCGATTCAATTGATCATTGTTTGTGGACATAATGAAAAACTCCGGGTGGAATTAAAGGAGAAGCTAAAGGGTTCCAAACACCGTATCCATCTTACGGGTTATATCGATTACGTTCATGAGTTAATGGCGATCTCCGATGTAATGATTACCAAACCGGGCGGAGTCACTACTTTTGAAGCGATTGCCATGGAATTGCCAATGCTTCTTCATAAACCGATTCCTGGGCAAGAACAGGATAACGCTAAATTTTTAGTTCGTTCAGGGGTGGCGATTCAGGCTGAAACGGAAAGTGATCTAACGGATCATTTATCCACATTACTGAGCAATGCTGAACTTCTTCAACAAATGAGAGAGAATTCGAAACAATTCCATCCGAAAGAATCCGCGTTTGCATCCGTTGAAATCATTATCGATACAAAAGAGACCTATAACCGTTTGCAAACCCTTATGTATTCTTTCGGTTTATAAGCAAATAGGAAGGTGGGAAAATGGAAAATAGTATGTTTTTGTCGTTAAAGTTAAAAAAACCAACAGTCCGCACTCTTTCCATCGGAAGTTTGATGATTTTCTTATTGCTTACGGGAATTTATTTATACTTTGTTCATACGGGAGCAGCAAAAGGATGGCTTGAATCGATTCGTCAGCTTGGTGTTTTCGGTATCGTGTTAGGGATTATGATTCAAAGTTTGGTGAATGTCATTCCGGCACCAGGCGAATTTGTTTCTCTTTTTCTAATTGAAATTTATGGTCCGGTTGCCGGTGGATTCTATTCTTTCATTGGAGGAGTCTTAGGGGCCATCCTTGCGTATTGTTTGTCTGATTGGATTGCTCGTCCGATCATTGAACCAATGGCTAAGCCCTATCTGGAAAAAATCGATCGCTGGCTAAAAAAGCGGGGAGATATTGGTCTTTTGATCATCCGTTTTGTCCCATTGGTTCCTTATCATTTCATCAACTATGCGGCCGGGATATTGCGCGTAAACAAAATGGCGTTTATTTGGACAACCGCTTTAGGGATCTTGCCTTATACCATCACGATTAGCAGCATATTTGCAGGATTTCGTTATGGAAAATTCCTACCTTTTATTATTGGCGGCGGACTCTTTATTTTGTCCTCTATTTTAAGTATCGTCTACCGGAGAAAAATGGATTAAATCTTTGAACGGGGAGGGTCAGATATGGTTATGATGATTTTACTTTTATTATTGGTCCTTGTATTCTACTGGCTGGTTCCTTATTTTCTTACTGCCGGTTTAGGGATCGGGGTTTTAAAACGAAAGGATTCTTCTGCAAAAATTGCATTTACGTTTGATGACGGTCCCAATCGGATTTTCACTCCACAGCTGTTGGACGTGTTAAAAGCAAATAATATAAAAGCGACATTTTTTGTTGTCGGTTCTAAGGCGGAAAAATACCCGGAGTTAATCGAAAGAATGCATGAAGAGGGACATTTAATCGGAATCCATAATTACGTTCACAAATCGAACTGGATCATGAGCCCATGGAAGATTCGAGAGGATCTCGAGAAGAGCTCTTCGATTATTGAAAAAATCACGGGGGAACGTCCGATCTATTATCGTCCGCCATGGGGGTTAATGAACTTATTTGACTTTTTCCTTATGAAATACTATAAGATCATTCACTGGTCGGTCATGGCGGAAGATTGGAAAAGTAGAGGCGGCAGTGAAAAGGTGAAAAACATTCTGTTACAGAAGATAAAACATGGCGATGTCATTCTCCTGCATGATTGCGGGGAAACTTTTGGGGCAGATGCACATGCACCAATGAACACGATCGATGCATTAAAAGATGTCTTGAAAGATCTTTCAAGCCGGGGGATGGCTTGTGTCAGAATCGATGAATTGTAGAATTAACGGGTGCAATGGTTGAAGATCAAGTTGTCAATTTGGCAGCTTTTTTTTTATTGGATTAAAGTGTAGTTTAGTCCAATAAGGATTAATTGTTGGTCAAAAAGGTTGAAACCATTTTGTAGAAGTTTCGTAATATAGGAAGCTAATTATTAGGGGGGAGTGTTAGGAAATAATTAATAAGCATTTTCATTACTCTTTCATTTTTATTTGGTTTAAGTTATGGCATCACTTTTTACACCAACACAAAACCATACGAGAATGAAATAACACCATCAGCGTGAAACTAAGGTACAAGCTGATTGCAAAAATTCATGCCAACAATTTTATGGTATGCCTAAATAGGAAGAGAGGAATTTTATGAGTTTAATCCAAAAGCAAAAGACTAATAAACTAAGAATGATTTTACGAGGATTATTAGTGATTATTGGGGGATTTATTGCTGCATATGGGCTAGAAACAGTATTAATCCCTAACAACGTATCAGATGGGGGAGTTACCGGTTTAAGTATTGTTGGTTCTGAACTATTCGATTTACCATTAGGAGCCCTGATTGCAATCATAAATATCCCATTTATCTGGTTAGGTTATAAACAAATCGGAAAAACTTTTGCGTTCTTTTCGATTATCGGAATTGTATCGCTTTCGATTGGTACCATTTTATTTCATCATACGCCGGCTATTATTCAAGGGGATACATTATTAATCACCGTTGTTGGGGGTATAATCCTTGGTTTTGGAATGGGATTAGCCTTGCGTAATGGCGGCGCATTAGATGGAATCGATATGCTTGCCGTACTCCTATCCCGAAAATTACCGTTTGGGACAAGCGATTTTATTCTTTTCTTAAACGTATTTGTGTTTATGATCGTATCAACCGTATTCGGTTTACAAGGAGCAATTCTTTCGGCAATTGCTTACTTTATTGCTTCTAAGGTGATTCACATCGTAGAAGAAGGCTTGAGCGGCTCTAAAACCTTTAAAATTATTTCAACTCAACCTGGATTAATGGTGGAGACTATACGTGACCGCTTGGGACGAAGTGCAACGTTTAACGAGGTTTATGGTGGCTTTTCTCACGAAAAATTTAGAGAAATTACCTGTGTCATTAATCGGTTAGAAGAAACCAAACTAAAGGAAATTATTAATGAAATTGACCCAAAATCTTTTGTTACCGTTTATGATGTAGCAGAAGTGAAGGGTGGTAATTTCAGAAAGAATAATATTCATTAGATAAAACTTAGTTTTTAAAATCACTAATTTAAATAACAATTCATAATGAGATAGTGGAAGAAAAATGCTTGAAACTTATATTCATTTATACCGTCTATTAGGTTAAATAAGTAAAAAGGGGTGGAGTTATGTCAAAAAATAATGACAGTGTAAAAACCTTTTTTATATGTTTAATCTTGATAATGTCAGGGTTCTTAATAGCTGCTTGCTCTCAAAAAGAAGAGGAGGATCGGCATAAGACAGCAATAAAAAAAGTTCTAGAGCACCTCTTCACTGGTCCAGATGAGAAGTTTATTGAGCTAATGTGGAATCCAAAATATAGGACTGTTGTGAATAATAAAGAAGAGAACCCGGAGTTAGATAAGTATGTATCAGAAGTATACGGACCATACATGACAGATTCTTATCTCAATCCTTTCCTTTCTACAATTGGTTCTCAATATGCAACTTTTGCTCACGATAATGGATATAAGTTAAGTCTCAAGCACATTACGATTAATCAGAGTGAGAATCATTCAAATCGTTATACCTTCATAGCAGTAGTTGGTTATCAGAAAAATGACAATGAAGAAAAAACTGCAAATGTAGAAGGCGAGGTCATCTTCTCTTCAAAAGAAGAAGGAAAAATCGAGGGATTTGAACATATAAATGATAATGGCTTGTCGGATATTTTAAGAACCTCAGGAGTGTTGGAGAAACGAAAATAATTATACAAACAGGGAGGCGAAAGAACGAGAAGGGTATAGTGGAAGTACTGGTTCGCTTTTCATGTTAAATTAATATGAAATACATTGTTATGTTTCAAAGCATACTAAAAGTAAATCTTGGTATAAGGTGTTAATGGAGTAGCTGACGTATATAAAGTGATAAAACAAACCCATATTTCGAAGAGACAGATTTGGGAACTAAAACAGATTAAGGGGGAGTAGTACGTGCATTTATAATGGACTAATATTTAATAAAATGGTTTGTAAAAGTTCAATGAAAAGAGGTTACCAAATTTTGAAAGCACTCGTTTTTAATACATATGGCGGTCCGGAAGTCCTGGAATATCGAGAAATAACGGATCCTATCATCGGTCCGGATCAAATACTTATAAGAATGAAAGCAATTGGTCTAAACTTTGCCGACATTTATAGGAGGAAAGGAAATTATCATCTTGCTGGAAAGCCTCCATATATTTTAGGTTATGAGGGTGCAGGAATTGTAGAAAAGGTAGGAGCAGAGGTGCAAGGCATATGCATAGGAGACCGGATTGCATTTGCAGATGTTCCGTTTGCCAATGCAGAGCTAGTAGCTGTTCCATATGAAAAATTAATACCTCTGCCGGAATTAGTTTCATTTGAGCAGGCTGCATCTATACTACTTCAAGGGCTAACTGCACATTATCTTACACGGGACAGTTATGCTGTGAAAAATAACGATGTTATCTTAGTACACGCAGCAGCCGGAGGTGTCGGGCAGCTACTGGTTCAAATTGTAAAGCTTCTTGGAGGTAGGGCAATCGGTTTAACATCTTCCCATGAAAAAGTAGAAGTAATAAAAAAAGCTGGTGCGGATTTCGTTGCTCTGTATAAGGATGACTGGAAACAGAAAGTACTGGAGGTAACGAACGGCAAAGGGGTGGATATTGTTTATGAGTCGGTAGGTTCTACACTCATGGACAGCTTTGCTGTAACGCGCATTGGGGGTACGGTTGTATTTTATGGCATGTCAGGTGGAGATCCTGCTCCAGTTGATCCTCGTATGCTGATGGATGAATCAAAAACCCTGACTGGGGGAGACCTTTGGAATGTTCTCACTTCTATGGAAGAACGAATCACTCGATCAAACGAGCTATTCAGATGGTTACAAGAAGGAAAATTAAAAGTATTAGAACCTACAACATTTGCGTTGAAAGATGGACAAGAAGCGCATCGATATCTAGAAAGCCGGAAAAGTACGGGTAAGATCTTATTAATTCCTTAAGGAGTTACCTTATGGTAGAACTCTATTAGTAGACACAAGCGAAATGTAGGCACCTCAAATATTTGAAATCTTCAATATATAAGGGCTAGTGCCTCAGTTGACTCACCTTGAATAATTGGAGGATTTTGGGGTTATGAATAATAATTGTGTCTTTACATTAATCCTAAACATATAGAACAAAAAATACCCCAATTACATATTCTAATAATAGGTGATACACCAAAAATAGACCGTGTTTGGTTCACACGGTCTAAAAAATAAGTCTAGAAGTGTATGATTAATCCATCCTCGTCGCTAAACAATGGGTGGATTTTTCTTTTGATGTAACTTTGATATTTCCCATTAAACACCTTCCAATATATTAAGATTTAAATGAAGGAGATTGTCCCCGTATCCTAAGTCCTAATTAATAAGATACCTGAATGGTTTTGATATGCTCTAAATTCCAGACCACTGTTTCACCTTCATCTGTTACCAAGGTTGCTTTGTTATCTTGTACCTTTACGAGTAAGCCTATTTTTTCGGGGTGGTCACCATAATCCAGAATAACCAATCGATTTTCTAACTTTTTCAACTGGACATCAAAACTTCTAGCAAATTGGTTTGATACTGGTTTAAGGAGTTGGTTTTGTTTGTCCAGCTTATAAGGAGTTGTACCAGGTGGATAAGGAATGAGCCATTTTAAATGGTTCATCGATATGAACATCGTTTTATAGGCTGGTGAGTGAAAAACAACATAATCGTTCATGATGCTGGTTATATAGCCATTAATGGTTTTTTCACCTGAAACATATGCCTTAACGAATAATCCTTTAGCGTTATTTAATATTTGGCGATAGGAAATTACCTCTGTATCAATGGGTTTTTCGTATGGAGGTTCGCAACAGAGATCTTCTTCGATAAAATTGATTTCTTTCACTCTTTGTATTTGAACGAATGGAATATAGAGAAAGGTGTGGGTACATTCATGATACAAAACAAGGATGTCTAAGCCGGAATCAATTAAGATTCCTCTGTGAAAAATTCCTCCTGTTATCTCCACCTCAATATTTTTTTCAATGAAATCTAAAAGCATGTTAATTCACCTATATTCTCCCTTTCAAATTGGTTTATCTTTGAAGGACACCTCCAAAAAAATAAGAAACCCAATAATATAAAATCACTAATGTGAACAATACAGTTGGTGGAATCACGACAAATGTAACTTTCATATATTGCCACCAAGTAATCATTACTTTTCCACGCCTTAAAATATGCATCCACATGAGCGTAGCGAGCGTCCCCATTGGAAGTAGTAACGAGCCCATATCACTTCCAACAATGTTTGCTAAATAAGCAATTTTTAAGGATAGTAAATCCAGGTTCATATGAGTTAAGGTAAGGGTCCCCACCATTAGTGCCGGGTGGTTATTAAATAGGTTCGACAGTACCGTTAAAAGTGTCCCCATTAAGACACTTGCATGGAGCAGGCTTCCAGAAACTAGTGGACGCATGAATCCAATCAACCAGTCGGTTAAACCAATGTTATTTAGACCGTAAATGATAGTATACATACAAAAAGCGAAAATGAGGATATACCACGGCGTTTTTTTCAGCATATCGCCAGGTGAAACCTTTAGATAGGCCCAGCGCCAACCTAGGAGAACAAGCGATCCAAGTACAGCTACAAGGGAAACAGGAATGGCGAAAAAGGATGCAACAAAGAGGCTGACACGTACAGCAAATACGAATAGAAGGACATATAGCATAAATCTTGTCCGTTTCTTCTCCGAATCAAATTTAGGTCCCAGTTTCTTTGCATAATCAGAAGGATTGTTTAGACCCGATACACTAGTAGGAATGGTCTTTGGTAAGATTTTGCGAAAATAAACGAAAAGGAGCCCGACTAAGAGTAGTAAACCAAGTGTAGCTGGTACAAACATCATCGCTGTATGCAGCCACAACGTCATATGCACGATTTTCAGTGCAATCAAATTTACAATATTACTTACACCGATTGGTGCACTAGAAGCTGTCGCAATTAAGCCTCCAGAAAGTAAATAAGGAATTTTTTGATGGTTTTTTAATCCCATGTTGTTCAATAGCATCACTAAAATCGGTGTGGTGATTAAAATACTTCCATCATTATTGAAGAAGAGTGTCATCAGGAAACAAAGAAGGTTGACATACCAAAATAATCGTACGCCTGACCCCTTGGATATTTCAGCTAATTTATCTGCAACCCAGTTAAAAAATCCAAAACTTTCTAAGACAATCGCCATGACAATGGTTGCCATGATGGTAATCGCAGCACCACTAATGGTATCCGCGATGACACCTAAGTCTGAAAATGAAACACTGCCGCTAAGCAATACAATCAATGCACCAATTGCAGCAGGTATGGCTTCATTCATCCCTTTGGGTCTCCATAGAATAAATACCAGGGTACCCAAAAAGGCTAAAATGGTGATCCAAGCCATTGGTTGAAGCATATTATTTCTCCTTTCTTGCTTACTAAGTTTTGAGAGTTCTTTACCTCCTCTATCGTCAGTAAGCGCTTGTCCCTCCCTTCCATCTGTCCCTCTTGTGATGTTGTACTGTATTTATATGTATCACGGATAAGACATGCTTTAGGTTTGTACCCTTTTTTATTACAATTGTGCTTTTATCTATGAAAAAACGCTTAATAGATTAGAATAAACAATCTAAGATTGGGGTGAATGTGTTAATTCATTTATCTACAGCAACGAAGATACATGGTAAGATTTTCTTACATAAGACTTTTACAGAATAAGTATTTTTAGTAAAGTAAAATCATATTTTACGAAATTTGGAGGTTGTTTATATGGAAAATAGATCAAAAACAGCAAATACCATAAAAATAGAAAATTGTATCTCCATTGAGGAACATGTAAATGAACTTTCAACACTTCTCATACAGGTCGTTGCAGATGGAGCTTCAATTGGCTTTTTACCCCCCTTGGATCGTTCAGAGGCAAATCAGTATTGGGGAAATGTGCTAAACCCTGGAGTGATCTTATTCTTAGCTAAGATGAACCATGAAATAGCTGGAACCGTACAATTGCATCTATGCCAAAAGCAGAATGGCGGACATAGAGCAGAAATTGCCAAATTAATGACGCACCCTAATTATCGGCGGAATGGGATTGGCCGTTTATTAATGGAAGAAGCGCAGGAAACAGCTATAAAGATGGGGAGAAGCCTATTAGTTCTCGATACTAGGGAAGGGGATCCTTCTAATTTACTTTATTCTTCATTAGGATTTATTCAAGGCGGCAGGATTCCTAACTACGCAAGGTCGGAAAACGGACAATTAGATGCTACTATAATTTATTATAAAAATATTATGTAAACAGATGAATTGATAAGCATATACTAGATTAAAATAAAAGAATGATTACCAGCAAATGATTAAGTAGCGATAATTTCCTTTAAAAAACAGCCATTAGCAATATAAATGGCTGTTTTTTCAATTTATATTTTTATCAGGTTTTTTCTTCCTATTTCGAAAGAATGCGATAAGCAGTAAGATGCTTGGAATGATAATTTGTAAAGGCAAATTTAAAAGGTATGGATAAAAGTTAAAATTCTCCTTGACAAATTCAGCATACGTCGATGCCGTGGTTATGGATGCAAATACCACAATCATTCCAATTGGAAACGACAATTTTTCCTTTTTTTTAAACTGAAATAGATCTGCTGTACCCGCAACTGCTGCATAAAAATACAATGATATTTTAAAGAAACCGCTAATGATCAGGTAGAGCAAAAAAAGAACATCCAGCCGCTCGATAAAATTGGCCAGTTGAATTCTTGAAACGGTTGTTAACAATGGGAAGTTTGAGCGGGTATACATTTCTGGCCCTATGGTTGAAATGGTAATAATCGCGGTAATTATAATATTAATCCCGCTTAAAATCATCCCGCCAATGCAAACAAATTTTATTTTCTTTCGTTCCTTCACAAATGGGTATATCATCGTGAAAACAACTATTTCTCCAAAAGGGAATGTAAGTGTGCCAGGGAGAAACTCTTTAAATATTGGTTTCCATCCATTTTCAAGGATAGGCTTTAGAAATTCAAAATGGATTAACCCGGAAAAAATAATTAATAGAAATCCAAATATGGCCATTAAATAAATAATGCCAAAATAAATCTGTCCTACTCTTGCGATTACCTCCAAGCCTTTATGTATGCCATAGAGGATGGTCAGAATCATCAATGAATTAATGATAAATAACGGCGTACTTGTATAAACAGTCGTTACCAAGAGTTCCCCAAAATCTCGTAATACAACGGAAGCAGTATAAATAAAATAGCTGATATAGAATAAACCTATAATCCGGCCAGGCCATTTTCCGGCAATTTTTTGTATATAGCTGGTTAGAATTAATTCTGGATAAAACAGAAACAGACGATAGTGTATAAAGAATACGATCAACCCGCCTGCTAACCCTAATAAAATGGCAATCCATGCATCCTGTTTTGCATTTGCTCCTAGACCAAAGAGGATGGAACTACCCATTTCAAATAAAAATACTAGAACGAAAAGCTGGGATGCGCTAATTTTAATCTTATCCATTACTATATTTCCCCTTGGCTTTGGGTTATTTTGTACTTTTCCAAAGCACTTTTTCTTCTTTATTATACGAATTGCTTCTTGGGCTCCCGCTGAATTTCTTTTCAACCAGTTGATTAATTTTTTAACACAGCAATATTAATCAAATCGATAGGAATAACATACTCTCCTCATTTTGCACCTTTTTTGTCCTAATTTGAAAACATCTCCAAATATTTTCCCTAATATTGGGTAGGTTGTCACATATCCACCAAATTATTCAAGTTGCCTTAGTCCGAAAACGAAACACTCACACTAAGTGTGACATATTTTTAAAACATTGTTTTTTTTAATAAACTGCTCCTATGAGCAGTTTTTTTATGTCAAGTGTAAAAACAGTTCGCTTTATAGTCCGAACCACAGCAATAATGGATAGGGAAGCGAATAGAATATTTTTCCTTTAAGAATGCATATTAAAAACATAATCTTAATGCAAAAGCTGAGAGGGACGGAGAGGATGTTTCATTTTAAGAAGTTTTTAAAAGGCATGGGCTCTTCTGGGGGCAAACAAAATAACAAATATTTAAATCTTGAATTGAAAAATAGGCAAGATGATGTCCTTTCTGCGGATTTAACTCAAAATACAGAAAAACTTCTCCAGCTATTTTCTCAAGCACCTGATTTAGTCATTCGTCGATTTAAAATTGCAGGGAATTCGACAGATGCCGCTTTAGTATACTTGAAAGGATTGACGGATAAAAATGCGATCCATTATCACGTTCTGAAGCCTCTGATGCAAAGCTCTTTCGACCCAAATCAGGAACTGCCAATCACATTGGGAGAAATAGAAATCGCCTATACATATAGTCAAATCGAAGAGGCTATTTTAGGAGGAGAAAGCATCTTATTATTAGGTGGTCAAAACTCAGCCTATCAATTAGCTACAAAAGGTTGGCCGCAAAGAGAAATAAAAGATCCTCAGAATGAAATCTCTCTAAAAGGGGCCCATCAAGGATTTGTTGAAACCGGGAGTCAAAATATTGCATTAATTCGCAGGTATATCCCCCAACAGGAATTACGATTGAAAGAGATGACAGTTGGTATTAGGGGGAAATCAAAAGTTTCCATTTTATATTTAAGTGATGTAGCTTCTGAAGAGGTGCTAAGAGAACTAGAAACACGGATCCAAAAAATTAATGTGGACGCCATCATTAATACCGGTGAACTGATTGAGTTCATTGAAGATAATCCATTTTCACCCTTTCCACAATTTATCTTAACTGAGAGACCTGATTCAGCTGTATCCCATATTCTTCAAGGGAGATTTGCTATTATTTTGGATCGCTCCCCGAGCGTAATAATTGCTCCAACCAATTTTATGTCTTTTTTTCAGGGGATAGATGATTACGGAACACGTTGGTTAGTTGCTTCCTTTATCCGACTATTGCGTTTCATTGCCTTAATGATTGCTCTATTTTTGCCCGCGACGTATGTTGCGTTTATCTCCTTTAATTTTGAGGTCATCCCGATGAAGCTCTTGTTATCGATTGCAGAGTCCAGGATACAAGTTCCACTCTCACCTGTGATGGAAGCGATTCTTATGGAAGTGACCTTAGAATTAATGAGGGAAGCGGCACTCAGGCTTCCCACTCCAATCGGCCAGACAATTGGAATTGTGGGCGGCATTATCATTGGTCAAGCGGCGGTTCAGGCAGGGATTGTAAGCAACATTATGATCATAGTCGTAGCCATTACAGCCATCGCTTCTTATAACATCCCCAATTATGATATGAGTTCTTCCATTAGACTATTGAGATTTCCGATGATGCTAGCGGCTTCCTTGTTTGGTGTAATTGGGATTGTAATCGGAGGGATGACCTTAGTAGGCCATTTAATCAGTCTTGAATCGCTGGGCACTCCTTACGGAAGTCCTTTAGCTCCTTTTAGAATTACCGATATGAAGGATGCCTTTATGCGTTTTCCTTTATGGGTAATGAAAAAACGCCCGAAAGGCACAGGGGCTAATCGAATGATTCGGCAAGGGAAAAATCGCACTAAAAGGTGAGAAAATGAAAAAATATGCCTATAATGAAATCACCCTTATGCAGTATATTTTCCTAATTAATGGAACGCAGGTGGGAACGGGCGTTCTATCTCTTCCGCGTGTACTTGCAGAAAAAGCAGGAACAGACGGTTGGATTTCTTTACTCATTGGATGGTTTTTTTCTGTAATGGCGAGTATCTTTATTATTAAAACGGTGGAAAGATACCCAAACGATACCCTTTACGAGATTCTTATTCGATTATTCGGAAAGATTATTGGGAAAGCAGTAGTCATTGTTTACATGTTGTACTTTGCTTTTTATGGTGGGACTATTCTTGTAAACGGCTGCCTTTATATCAAGGCATGGTTTCTGCCTAGAACCCCCGATTTCATCATATTATTATTATTCTCAATTCCGACTTTTTTGGTTGCCCGCAACGGGATTCGCATTTTAGGCAGATATTCGGAGTTATCTTTTTACATGGTGATGTGGATTCCACTTTTTTTCTTGATACCGCTTAGGGATGGAAACTGGCTGCACTTTCTTCCATTACTTAAAGAAGGATGGAAACCAGTAATATCAGCAGTACCTACCACAGCTTTTTCCTTTTTGGGATTTGAAGTGGCATTCTTCTTGTACCCTTTTTTACAAAAAAAGCAACATGCTGTTCTCGGAATTACCATTGCAAACACCTTAACTATGTTGTTCTATTTATTTGTGACGATTGTCTGTTTTGCCTATTTTAGCCCCGATGGGATATTAGAATTTAATCAACCCGTCCTGAATTTACTTAAATTAATAGAATTTCGCTTTTTGGAGCGGTTTGACATGATTTTATTGGCCCATTATCTGATTGTTGTTTCTACAGCATGGATGCCTTGCGTATACTTTGCAACATTTTGTTCTAGTCAATTACTGGGAAAACAGGATCATAGCCCACATGTAATCATCTTATTATTAATCATTATTGGCTTGGTATTTTGGTTTCAGCCTACCTGGAATGAATCTGAAAAATGGCAAACGATGATTGTTAAAGGCGGGCTGCAATTGGCTTATGTTGTTCCTCCTTGTTTATGGGCTTATAGCTGGATCTATGAAAAGTACCGTCGGAGGGTAAACCTTTGAAAAGAAAAATATTAGGTTGTTTATTGCTCTCGGTTTTTATGTTGACCGGATGTGTGGACCAAATCAATGTGGAGGATGTCACTCTGACACTTATCCTTGGTTTAGATTTGGATGAGGATAATCATTTAGTGGTGTACATGACAAGTCCTGTCTTTAATAAAGAAGCGCAGATGAAGGAGGAGAAAGTCGCTGTAAAAGCCTATACGGTTAGAGATTCAAGGGAACTATTTGATACCACGGTGATGGCATTGACATCTGGAAGTAAAACTCAATTAATTTTAATCGGGAAAAAGCTTTTAAAACAAAAAAACTGGATAAGGTACATCGATCCCTACTATCGAGACCCAAAGAATACGGTAACCACACGAGTCGTTGCAGTAGACGGGCCTGTATCGGACCTAATTTTTTTTAGGCCGAAGGACAAGCCTCGTCTCCCACTGTATTTAGCAAATTTAGTAGATACCGCCTACAGAAGAAATGTAACGGTAAAAACAACCCTTCAAGAATTTCATGAGCAAATGATTGAAAAGGGGAAGACCGCTAGTATTACCGAGATGAAAAAAAATAGCAAAATCATGTTGACCGGAACGGCTCTTCTGGATGAAAACGGCCTATACAAGCTAACGATCAATCCACACGAAAACAAATTATTACGAATCTTGCAGAACAAAAAAAGAGGAGATTTTCCATTTACCCTTTCAGTCCCGTTGAAACCGAATGGACAAGAGAAACATTGGTTAAGCTTTGGCACACAAAGCATCAAGGTAAAAACAAAGGTAAGGTATGACGGCCACTATATTTTTGACACCAATATAAAAATGCGTGTTTCTATTACAGAAATGCTTTTTCCTTTCAATGTAAGGAAAGATGCAGCCAAACTCGAAAAGAGTATTCAAACAAAAATGAAAGCAGATTTTGAGCACTTAATAAAGAAAACGCAAGAAGCGAAAATTGACCCTTTTGGCTATGGTCTATATGCAAGAGCATATACGTATCCAGAGTGGAAAAAAGTACAAAATCAATGGGATGAAACTTTTTCTAAGGCAGATGTAAACGTTAAAGTAAATGTAATCATTAGCGGAATGGGAACCATTAAGTAAAGATTACTTCAATCTATTAAGTCTTTTTCTAGACAAAAAATTATAAAAAGGCTCTTTTCTTAAACTTTGTTGTTCTTGATATAATAATTGTTCAATATTGATGCTCTTTTCGGACAACATTGAAGCAACCAAGGGTAAACGTGTCCGAATGAGGGGTTCATTCGGACAACTTCGATGAAGCCAATGGCAAACGTGTCCGAATCAGGAGTTCATACGGACAGCTTTGTTTGAAGCTAAGGGCAAACGTGTCCGAATCAGGAGTTCATACGGACAGCTTTGTTTGAAGCTAAGGGCAATCGTGTCTGAATGAGGGGTTCATACGGACAGCTTTGTTTGAAGCTAAGGGCAATCGTGTCCAAATCAGGGGTCCATTCGGACAGCTTGTTTGAAGCTAAGGGCAATCGTGTCCAAATCAGGGGTTCATACGGACAGCTTTGTTTGAAGCCAAGGGCAATCGTGTCCGAATGAGGGGTTCATTCGGAAAACGCCGAAGAATCCAATGGCAATCATGTCCGAATGCATGCCTTAGGTTAAAAAGTTTACTATTAAATCTGTTCGAAAAACAACAATCTTTGCGAAAACAGCCATAAAAAAAGACCAATAATTGGTCTGAGAGGTAGTGGATTGGTTAACATTTTTTTGTCATTCATTCTGATGTAAATTCTCCTCAATTTATATTTTATATCAAATAGTCATAGAGATTAGTCGGGATAAAAGATAATGATGTAGAATCTAACCAGTTCATCAGAATCGTTTATATAAATGTGTTCAGTATTTGCATGAAATTTAATTGACTCATCCGTATTTAATACAAGCTTCTCGCCTTGAACTTCGAGTGTAAGGATTCCCCGTTGGATCAGTACATATTCTTCACCTATATGTTTTTCAGATAGATGACTAAATCCTGGCTTAAGGTCCACAGTAAAAATCTCAAACTTTTTTTCGGGGTTAAATGGGAAGAGAGAATAGACAAGATAATTTCCATCATTATCAATCATTGGAGTAAGTTGATCCATGTTTATTTTTTCAATTTGCGGCTTTTCATTTTCCTTTAAAAAAGCAGAAAAAGATACGTGTAATCCATTTGCGATTTTCCAGAGAGTGGTAACCGTCGGATTTGATTTTCCATTTTCAATTTGACCTAACATGGCTTTACTTACTCCAGTTAGTTCCGCTACACTATCTAAACTCAATCCTCGCTTTTTTCTTATTTCGGCAAGATTACTAGCTATAACCTCTTGAATAAACTCCATACATAATCTCCTTGACTCTTTATTGTATTCATTATAACATACGTATGAACAATATAACAGACGAAAGAGTGGGGGAACGATGATTGAATTAGTAAACGAAGTGAACAGCGAAGAGAATCTCCCTACATTTTCCCAGGGTGTAAAAGATTGTATCCCAACCTTAATAGGTTACATCAGTATTGGAATTGCGATGGGGATTGTTGGAGTTTCCTCTAATCTAAGTATTGTAGAAATTACTCTATTAGCTGCATTAGTTTATGCAGGTGCAGCTCAGTTTATTATTTGTGCACTGTTAGTATCAGGAAGTCCGATTTCAGTGATTGTATTTACAACTTTTATTGTGAATTTACGGAATTTTTTATTATGTATGACATTGGCTCCTCACTTTACAAAATATTCTTTAATGAAAAATATCGGGATCGGTGCTCTTGTAACAGATGAATCGTTTGGTGTTGCCTATAATAAAATGGCTAAAAGGGAAAGTGTTAATGCTAAGTGGATGAATGGGTTGAATGTTACAGCTTATTTATGCTGGATCGTATCTTGTATGCTGGGTGCCATTTTTGGCAAATGGATTTCAAATCCAAAAGTATTTGGATTAGATTTTTCATTAACCGCGATGTTTTTGGCATTACTTGTTTTACAATTACAAACGATACAAAAAAGTAAGTTAAGGTTTTATCTATCATTAATTATTTATGTTGTGGTTGCCATGTTGGTTCTATGTATGTTTGTTCCTTCATATATAGCGATTCTATTATCGACCATTATAGTTGCAACGATTGGAGTGCTAAAAGACAAATGAGTATGAATTTAACCATTTTATTCATCATTTTAGGGTGTGCCATTGTCACCTTCGTTCCGAGAATCATTCCTTTTTTAGTGATAAGAAATGTAAATCTGCCAAAAGTGGTGATTAAATGGCTTTCGTTTATCCCTATTTGTATTTTTACTGCACTTATCGTTGATAGCTTTATCGTTAAAGACCAATTATCCTTACTATCAATTGATTGGGGTGTACTTGCTGCTATTATCCCAACACTTGTGATAGCCTTATGGACAAAGAGTTTATCCGTTACCGTTTTAGTAGGTATCGTATGTATGGCTACTGTTAGGGCTTTATTTTAACCAGAGCTAAAGAAAAAATAGCGTGGAAAGTCTCACGCTATTTTTTACTGAAGCTCCCGATTTTAGGGTTCTTTATTATGGTTTTAACAAAATCGATAACACTCGACCTTGCAAGATTGCGTCTGTTTTAGAATTTACCAGGTGGCTAACTTCTTGGCAAAAATGAGCGAGGAGTTCTTCGCCAATTTTTGAATGGGTGATTTCTCTTCCACGAAATCGAACACTTACCTTTACATGAAATCCTTTTGTTAAAAAGGTGATGGCGCTATTTACTTTTGTTTGTAGGTCATTTTCATCAATCGTGATGGATAAACGTATTTCTTTTGTTACGATGATTTTCTGATTCTGTTTGTTCTGCTTTTCTTTTTTCTGCAATTCAAATTTGTATTTACCGCCATCTAAAATCTTACAAACGGGTGGATCCGATTCAGTGATTTGAACAAGGTCTAATCCCATTTCAATCGCCATGTTAAGCGCTTGAGCGGTGGGTAACACTTGCTGACCGCTCTCTGAGACGAGTCTCACTACTTTTGATTCAATCTCTTCGTTCATAATTATTCTTTTTATAGATCAATTCCTCCTATTTAAACTCATTCATTACAATTTATGATAAGAAATAAAAAATGGTAGGGCGCTTTAACTGTTTCTGGCAATTAGTTAAAGTATGCTCTGGCAAGAGGGGACGTTTCGGCGATCCCAATTTTCTCTTCTTCAACTTATAACTCTACTCTCATCGAAATAATTCCGAAACAAAAGATTTAGTGTATAATACATCTATAATAATTTTTTAAGGAGATGTTTATGGAGTTAATAACAGGTAAGGTCATAATAATATCTCTATTTTTATTGATAATCACAATGATTGAGACATTAGCTTATTCAACAAGGATTTCGGGAGCAAGGGTAAAATTGATTGCCACTGCGTTATCTTTGTTTAGTACCCTAGTAATTATTTCAAGGTTTTCTACAATGATACAGCAACCTCTTACTGCAAAACTTATCGCTGAAGCACCTAATCTAAACAAATTACATTACATAGAGGAACAGTATAGAATTTTAATCGCAGTAACCTCAATTGGAGTGTTGTGCGGGATACTGCTTTTTCCAACGTTCATAAATATTTTTTCAAGAGCCATCATACAACTTTCAAATCAACGTGGTTCAATCATTACACTGTTTGTGACTCAATTCAATCGAAAAAGCATCAGAAAAATAGTAACTTGTTTTAGATTACCAAGATTTTCATATCTAAAGGGAATTACGTTAAAAACCATACCAAAGCGGCTTTTTGTGATTAATGTCATCATTTCCGCTGTATTTACCATCGGGGTACTATCTTCCATTTATGCATCGATGATCGTTCCCAAAGATTATGCACAGGCTGCATTAATGTCATCGGGGATTATAAATGGTATAGCAACTATCTTATTGACATTGTTTATTGACCCTAAAGCTTCCGTATTAGCTGATCGAGTTATGAAAAAACAAACGAATTATATTTACTTAAAAAGCTACTCTTTGACGATGATTAGTTCAAAATTTTTGGGTACAATTGTGGCTCAACTAATACTTATCCCCGCGGCATATTATGTTGCTTGGTTTGCTAAGTGGATTTAATGAGTTCTTTTTCAATTTACAGGTGCTTGAGTTTAACCAAGAGTCGTAGCTGCGACTCTTTTTCTTGTCCCTAAATGGCAGGTTAGTTAAACAAAGGGAGGTTACTTTATTAGAATTAGAGATTTTACCTATTAACCTTTTTGGGTCTATTCTGACTAAATATTACTATATTAATAAATGCCATTAAAGACAAAAAAGAAGCGTAGAATTTACGCTTCTTTTAAAAGTGAGATGAACTCTATGGCTTCGGATTAGGCGTTTTTTTCTTTAAAAGATTAGTATCCTTTCATAAAAGAAGTACCAACAATGATTAATAGAATAAATAGAACAACAATTAATACAAAACTTGATCCACCGTAACCGTACATTATGAATCACCACCTTTATTTAGAGGTACTACATTATATGGATTGTCGATTAACGTCGAAATGGACAAGCGTGGAATTATATAAAAATGGATACTGTAAATTACGAGGATAATACGCATTTGAAAAGAAGGTACCTTGTTCTACGAACGGGTGCTTTTCTTCAATAGTCTTTGCAATAATCTTCAACAATCGTGCCAGATTGTTGAAGAGAGGTTTACAAGAATAGCAAAATATCCTTGGAATAATTAGCCTTTGAGAGAGGTGTTGGTTAGCTGAGCATGATACAATGAATTCGTAGGTTTTGCTAAAAAATTGGTGAAATGTTAATTTAAGGAGGAAGCGGAATGTTTACATCAGTAAATGATTTCTTAAAAGAATGGAAGCAAGAATCAGCTGTTACCCAAAAAGTGCTGGATGTGCTTACGGATGAATCTTTGCATCAGGAGGTTTCTCCAGGGTTATACAGCATTGGAAGCTTGGCTTGGCACATTAGTGGAGCAGCTTACTACTTTCCTTCACAGGTTGGAATAAAATTTGAGATTCCTGATCTTCAAAAAGAGGCACCGACATCAGCTGCTGAAATCAGTGAGACCTACATGATAGTAAGTCAGAGGTTAACACAAGCATTTTCTGAACAGGTTTCAGATGAAAAAATGAACAAAATGGTGAATTTATTTGGAATGGACATGCCAGTACAAGCTGTTTTCCGTCTGCTAATTCAACATCAGGCTCATCATCGTGGACAATTGACTGTCCTTATGAGACAAGCCAACTTGAAAGTTCCTGGCATATATGGTCCTAGCAAAGAAGAATGGGAAGCAATGAATGCTCAAAAAAGCTGATATTGTTGATATAAAAAAGGCCGGCTCCTGCCGGTTTATTGTACAAAAATTTCTCTAGGAGGTAATAAAAAATGGCATTCACATCCAAAAATATCTTTATCAATTTATCAGTAAAAGACGTGAATAAGTCCACCAATTTTTTCAAGGAGCTAGGTTTTGAGTTCAACCCACAATTCTCCGATGAGACCACATCTTGTATGATCATCAGTGACAACATCTTTGCTATGATTATGATTGAAGAACGTTTCAAGGGATTTAGTAACAAGGAAATTGTGGACACTACTACTTCTGCCGAAGCAATTCTCAGCTTTTCAGCTGAAAGTCGGGATCAAGTGGATGAGATAGTAAATAAGGCATTGTCATCTGGTGGGAAATCCTTTAGTGAGCCTCAAGATCATGGATTTATGTATATATGGGGGTTTCAGGATTTAGACGGTCATTTATGGGAAGTTGCTTATATGGATGAAAGTGCAATGAATCAAGAATAAACTTTAAGGTTTAAAGGCGAAGCAAGCTTAATATTTAAAGGGATGATGCCTAAATGGTATCATCTTTTTATATCTAACGTAGCAGTTCGGTACAATAAGATATAAATAAAAAACCTAGCTTTTTAGGCTAGGTTTTATCGCTTTGCACAGTCTTCAACACAACAGAAAAATCATAACAATTTTAAAAATCTATTCCTCCAGTCCTCTGCAAGGGCATCAACTGTCAATATTTTTTCAATTGATGCTTTATCTTGTTTTTGGTGAAAAAGAATTTGTGTGGCAAAAGATATGGATATTTCTTTTGGGTGTTTTTCCAAAAGAGTTATTTCCGAATCGAACATAATCGTTCCCTCTTCCAATACCCGAAAAAAATAACCCGTTAGAGTAGTTTCAATTACTTTCTTTAAAAATTGTTTTTCCTCGTTATAATTGGAGATCGTAACACAAGGTACCCTCCCTTGTGTTATTTGAAGAATAGTATTCCCTATTTTATATATGTCACCAATACAAACCTGTTCTTCTGTCATCCCTGCTGCAGTAAGATTTTCCCCAAAAGCAGGCAGAATAAGCTTTTTTTGAAATACCTCTTCCCAATAAGAGTAATGCTCGAATGGATACAAACATACTACACGGTCTGGTCCCCCGTGAAATTGGTGATTTGCAACATCATCACCAACAATGATAGATTTTTCTACCCTAAAGGATTCTACAGCCGATTTCCCTATTCCAGAAAACTCCTTTTTATTATTCCAATTGTATTCCTTCGGTTTTCCAACAGCTAAATTAATAATTTTTCGATTCAATTTAAATTTACCTCACTTCTACAAAACTTCAAAATCAGTATGCTAATTTAAATTGTATTATACTAGTGTCACTTGAAAAAGGTACAGTTTTAAAAAAAACAATGGGGCAGAATGGGTGGGATAAAAAGAAGGTGGGAAATCCGTGGCAAACTTCTAGCCATAGACAATTTAGGGTACATGATATGCTTTTCTTGAAAAAATTTTAAATTTTGAAACCTTTCTTGATAATAAATTCCACTAATTAGTAAAGGGGGTCAAAAAAGATGGAAAATGAAAGTCACCGGTTAGTTAAAAAAGCAATCAAAGGTAATAAGAGCGCCTTTGAAAAATTAGTTCAGCAGCATTATGATAGAATCTACCGAACTGCCTATCTTTATGTACATAACGAAGAAGATGCATTGGATGTTGTCCAAGAAGCAACCTATCAGGCCTTTACATCTATCCATTCAATAAAAAATCCGGAGTATTTTAAGACCTGGCTGACCAGGATTGTCATACGATGTTCGGGACATGTCCTAAGGAGAAAAAACAACGTTGTTCCTTTCAAGCTTTGTCCCAGCTAAGGAATTAAAACCATTTACTGTTGAACTTCCAGTGGAGAATGAATAACCGTGTGTTACCATATTGTATTGGAGTAATTCTGTTGATTCGTATCATTTATTTGTTTTTTAAAAAAAGAAATAGTCAATAATAATCCAACGGGTGCAATGCTTGAAGATCCAGCTGCATTTTTTGGCGGCTTTTCCAATGAAATAACGGTCGGTAAGAAGGATTTAAACCCAAAATGGAAAATTATACAATTTAGGAAAATTCTATAAGGGGAGTTTTTTTAATGGATAGACAAAGAACACTTTTTTATGGATTAATAATTGGTTTCGCTTTATTAATTGTACCAATTCCACGCTTATTTTTTTGGATTTATGATTTTACTCGTTGATGGTGGTTGGTTTGGATACCAAGAAATGAATGATCATCCTTATGAAGGAATGTCGATTATTCCTGAACAACATGACAATATTCCTTTATTTAAAGGGTTAATTTATAATGAAAGTTTCAGTCCGATTAAATGAATAGTAAAAATAAAAACCAGCCTAATGATAAGACTGGTTTTGCTAAGTTTAAGCTGTTTGCTTTTTATTTTTTCTATCTTGCTCGTTCTTCCTTTTTCTATCTTTTGAATTCTTGTCTTTTGATTTATTTGCTTTAGACCTTCTAAACATTAGAATTAATCCTGCATTGAACATGAGGGCCCAAACAAGTGCGAATTGATTGCCGCTAAAATAGATTCCTACTATCGGAATCAATAGAAATACGATGCCTCTCGGAAAAGAGTATATTCTAGGATTTAGCGCCATCAAAACGGAAACAGCAACAATCAACGAAGTAATCTTGTTATTCCCCAAAAAGGAATGTTGGGTATAATTTACATAGCCGTAATACGCGAATGATCCTAAAACGGCTATTAAGGAAAGATAAAATCTAATAAAGGCACGTTTATAAAAAAGAATCCAAACAGCAGCAAAATTAACGCCTGCACATATTCCAATAGTCATTAAAGTTTCGGTAAAAGGGCTGGCAGGACCTTTCATGTAGTTTAGTAGGAAATGGATGTTATACCACACAGCTGCTACTACTAAAATCTTAAAGACTAGCTTTACCCAGGACATCTCCAACTTCGATTTCGGCGATTTCGTTTTCTTTATCTTTTTTGTCGATCTGGATTTAGATGGGGAGCCACCCTCCGTCTTTTCCTCTACATCTTCTTGGCTTTTTTTCCTGTCCTTAAACGATTGTCTTGATTCTCTAGTAAGTTCCCTTCTCGCTTCCTGTCTAGAAGGGTACTCACTAACTCTATATTCTTCGTCATTCATTTTTTCTTCATGTTGTTCTTCTGAACCTGAATGATATTCCAATGGATCTTCACCTCAAGGATTTTTTAATCATTATAACTATTACTATATTAGTAGGGTAACTAAGCCTTGTCCAATTTTTTCACCTATTCCATAAAAAATAGCTTCATTTTAACCATCGATATGGCATAATATTGAACAAACAAGGGGCGGAAGGATCCGTCCCTTTGATTATGTAATTAAATTTGGAATATCACCAAAGAGATTTTATGAGGTTAGGAGAATGAGAAATGAATCGACCATCCATTACGTTGGGAAATGCCAGGACAATTGATGAAGTCATTTGGCAATTGGACCAAATTATTGCAATGAGTATCCAAAATAAAAGCAAAATCGGCTATTTTGCTTCGTTGTACCGAATGGTAACCGTTCGAGTGAAAACAGGTATTCTGAATAACGAATTTGAAGACGGAGTCAGAATGGAGCGTTTGGATGTATGTTTCGCCAATTACTATCTGAGTGCGCTGAATGACTATTTAAACGGAAAACCGACCAGCCTCAGCTGGCAAGTCGCCTTTCGTTGCACGCGAAAACGAAGACCGATTGTCCTCCAGCATTTACTGCTCGGCATGAATGCCCATATCAATCTCGATTTAGGGGTTGCTGCAGCCATGACCGGTAAAAATGCTGATATTTTATCGCTAAAAGAGGATTTTATGAAAATAAACAGTATTTTGGCGTCGCTCGTCGATGAAGTAAGAAGTGACCTGGATCAGATTTCGCCATGGATCGGATTTTTAGACCGGATCGATCCGAATGCCTCAAAAGCGGTCATCAATTTCAGTATGGAGAAGGCCCGTAATTACGCATGGGAATTTGCGCAGAAACTAGCTGCAGCAAAAGAATCTGATTGGGAGCAGCTCATAATCAATCGGAATCATGAGATTGAAGCAATCGGTAAAAAGGTAGCATATCCTGGGATTTGGATGTTAAAAGCAGGGCTATGGGTGATTCGCCTTCGAGAATCCAGTAATATTGGACGAAATATCGATCTATTGAACCATAATAAATTTGAAACAAAAGCAGAAGGCGGTATTCAATTATTATAAGAAAAAAAAGGGGACTTTTATTTAAGTTCTCCTTTTTACGTTTTGGAAAATTTTTTTAACCCTCTTTTTCATTAACATTAAAATTTTTAAAAGATATTTTGTGTTTTTTTGTCTAATGATGTAGGTCCCATTATAGATTATAGGTACGTTCTTATTAGACCAAATTTGAAAGCGCTTAAGGACAATTTATTAAATAAGAGGTGTAAACATGAAAACGGTAGTCACGGTTAACAGTAATCAAGTTCAAAAGCAAGACAATAGGCAAAATGAAACATTAAATTTATTAAGTTCAACTCAGTCCATCATAAAAGAGGCAGTTCGAAAGTTAGGATATAACGATGCCATGTACGAGCTATTAAAAGAACCGCTTAAGATCCTCACGGTACGAATCCCGGTTCGAATGGATGACGGTTCAACGAAAATTTTTACCGGCTACCGTTCACAACATAACGACGCCGTCGGTCCGACAAAGGGGGGAGTGCGTTTTCATCCAGAAGTGGATGAGGAGGAAGTAAAAGCATTATCCATGTGGATGAGTTTAAAATGCGGTATTTTCGACCTTCCATATGGTGGCGGGAAAGGCGGAATTATCTGTGATCCTCGCAGCATGTCATTTTCTGAATTAGAGCGTTTAAGCCGAGGGTACGTGCGTGCCGTTAGTCAAATCGTCGGGCCAACAAAAGATATTCCAGCACCGGATGTATTTACAAATCCCCAAATAATGGCCTGGATGATGGATGAATACAGCCGAATCCAGGAATTTGATTCACCTGGATTTATAACAGGAAAACCTCTTGTACTCGGTGGTTCACAAGGACGTGAAACAGCGACTGCACAAGGAGTGACGATCTGTATTGAAGAGGCGGCAAAACGAAGAGGCATTTCAATCAAAGGGGCGCGGGTGATTGTTCAAGGATTTGGAAATGCCGGGAGTTACCTAGCGAAATTTATGAAGGATGCGGGAGCAAAGGTAATCGGTATTTCTGATGCATATGGTGCACTTTATGATCCAGATGGGCTTGATATTGATTATTTGCTTGACCGGCGTGATAGTTTCGGCACCGTAACGAATTTATTTACAAATGTCATTACGAATCAAGAATTACTTGAAAAAGAATGTGAAATTCTTGTTCCAGCTGCTATCTCCAATCAAATTACACGTGAGAATGCTGATAAGATAAAAGCTGAAATTATTGTAGAAGCAGCAAATGGACCAACAACCCTTGAAGCGACAAACATATTAGCTCAACGGAACGTGCTCCTTGTCCCGGATGTACTTGCCAGCTCTGGTGGGGTAACCGTTTCCTATTTTGAATGGGTACAAAACAACCAAGGTTATTATTGGACTGAAGAAGAGGTAGCTGAAAAATTACGCAAAAAGGTAGTCGATTCTTTTGAGAGAGTTTTCTCTACAGCACAAAATTACCAAATAAATATGCGTTTGGCTGCCTATATGGTGGGAATCAGAAAGATGGCAGAAGCTTCCCAATATCGTGGCTGGGTATAAAATTCATATCCGCGGTCTCAGTGCCGCGGCAAGCAAAAAAAACCAGTTCCATGGTCAATGAAGAGCGGTCTAAGTAATGCGTGTAGAAAGAAAGCAAAAAAGTAAAGAATTGGCCACCAATTTTACAATGAATCATCCCTGGGATCAACCAAACTCATAATTTATAGGTCAGTTTGCTAAAATGAAAGACTCTGCAACTTGTGGAATTTTTTGGCAAAAAGGGAATAGTTATAGTTTATCGGAGATGTTTTTTAGATTATCACGATTTAATGACCTTGCTTCGCTTCAGCAACTGCTTAGAATCCTTAAAAAAAATGAAGATGTATAGAAAGGAACTAGGGATAATGCTTCTAAAGAATGCACTGGAATTGAGCAAGAGTATAAATGAAGACCGCCGGATTATGTATGATGCATTACAGAAGAAGGGGATCTCTGATCCAGAAGTAAGAAAAATCAGCCAACAATTGAATAAGAAAATTATTGCGCTGCAAAAAATGATGAATGAAATGGATTCCATGCTAGGAGAATCATCACTTTAACAGGTTGTGAAACATGGGTAGGGGGTTATCGCCAGTTGGAGCAGCTTATCCGCTAGTTGGAGTATCTTTTCCGCCAGTTGAGGTCAGCTATCCGCTAGTTATGTGCCCCTATCCGCTAGTTATGTGCCCCTATCCGCCAGTTGAGGGGGCTATCGCTAGTTGGAGCAGCTTATCCGCCAGTTGAGGTCAACTTTCTACCAATTGCAAAAACTATATTCTATGTTTCTAGTAAAAAAAGATGCTCAGACCAAGTCTGAACATCTTTTTTTTAGACATCTAATTTGCAATTTTTGAAGTTGAATCCTCTTCGGAATACTCCCAGCATTCAACGTTTTCAATACCTTCAATACTATCTTTATAAAAAACAGGGTCTTTGCCGGCTTTTTTCTGTTTCACGTAATCCTGTAACGCAGCAAAGGCTACTTTTGATAATAAAAGAATGGCGATTAAGTTCACAATAACCATGAAGCCCATAAATAAATCTGCCATATCCCATACAACCTGGATCTTTGCCACCGAACCGAATACAATCATGGCTAACACGCTTATTCGGTATATCATCAGCCATACTTTGTTAGTGTTTAAGAATCGAATATTTGTTTCTCCGTAATAGTAGTTACCAATTAATGCACCGAATCCAAATAGGAAAATAAAAATCGCAAGACAGCCGGATGCCCAGGAACCGACATGTTCACTTAATGCCGCTTGTGTAAGGGCAATTCCCTCTAACCCTGGTTTTTTCCAAGCATCAGAAAGTAAAATAATAAAGGCAGTGCTTGTACAAACGATCAGTGTATCCGTTAATACGCCAAATGCTTGGATCAGTCCTTGTTTCACCGGGTGACTGGTTGTGGCTGTTGCGGCAACGTTTGGTGCACTCCCCATACCAGCTTCATTCGAGAATAAACCGCGTTTAACTCCATTCATGAGCGCGGCACCGATGGAACCGCCTGCGATTTGTTGAAGGCCAAACGCATTTTTGACAATAAGAGAAATAACTTCCGGCATTTTTGTGATGTTCGTGATTACCACAAATAAGGCACAACCAATGTATAATACGGCTAGAACCATAACTTTATATTCAGCCATTTTTGCAATCCGCTTTACACCGCCAAATATAATCGCAGCGAAAGCGATGGCCATGATAATCCCTAATGTTAAACGATTTGTACCAAAAGAGTTCTCAAAAGCAATGGAAACCGTATTGGATTGTACAGAATTGAAAACAAGACCGAAAGAAAGAGTAATTAAAATGGAAAAAAATACGCCCATCCAACGTTTGTTTAATCCTTTTTCCATATAGTAGGAAGGACCGCCGCGGAAGCCATTTTTATCTTTTACTTTATATACTTGCGCTAACGTACTTTCAATAAAGCTGGATGCTGAGCTAATAATCGAAATAATCCACATCCAGAATACCGCTCCAGGACCGCCTAAAGCAATTGCAATCGCAATTCCGGTGATATTGCCTGTCCCGACGCGGGCGGCCATGCCTATACAGAAGGCTTGGAATGGAGAAACGTGATCTTTAGAACTCGTTCTTCCTTCCATTAAAACGCGAACCATTTCCTTTAACATTCGAAACTGTACAAAATTCGATTTGAATGTAAAATATAGACCGGAGAAAACAAGCATAATAATGAGTAATTTTGACCAAAGGAAATCGTTTGTTACACCAACCAGATTTTGCAGTAATTCTTGCATTCCATCACCTCATATTAAAATTTTAGTAGCTTTATATAAACTCTTGTAGATAAAAGAGTTTCCCCTATTTTGAAAAAAGCGCTTTCATTCTATCTGGATGGGGATTTGTCTTTACTATAAATTCTGTTTTTACTATAAATTGCGGACTACAAAAATAAACAAAAATCTACAAAAAGACTACAAAAAAAATTCAGGTTTTTGAATTTTTTTAAAATATACGATTCAAGTGCAATATGATCGCTATCTCAATAACATGGAAAACCTGGCGTCTTATCCCATTGAGTTGCAATAAACTAGCATTTTCTATCTTATAAGGCTCTCATATAGATCCAGAATTAAAGGATAATATTCTTACGGATATGCAGGTTTTCATAATAATATTATGTCAACTGAAAAACACAATTCGACTAGTCGTCGGCTTCTTCTTGCTAATCTGCCTGTTAATTTCCGCTCCAGGTGCGCAAGCCCGAGGAAAGCGAAGCGCCTGGAGCGAAGATCATCAGTCATGTTGAAGAGCCAATATATTAATCATATTGCAACGAATTAATGCAATGGATTATTAAAGTAAATTAGTAAAAAAGGGGGCTGTCGATTCATTTTTCTTTATATGATAATGGTACATCACACTCTTCACTAGCAAAGAACCTAGTTCCCATCTCAGACTGCTTACCTAGAAATGGGGTCATTAAATTTGACTGTGTTTTACTAACCTTTTTTAGATTGCAGGGGAGATTCAGCCTCCAATGATAGCGAACGGCTGTCATTCTTAATGTCATAACAACAAGGACAATGAGACTCAACTGAAGTGGGTCGCTCCAACCCAACCAAATACATATAGCACATAAAATCGTTAAAATTGCATGAATTTCTTCTTTTAAAGCAAGTGGTTTACGGGATGCCAAGATGTCTCGAATCATTCCCCCGCCAACACCGGTAAACATCGCGGCCAAAATCATCACGCCCAAATCATTATCAAAAACCTCTTTCGCCGACATGGCTCCTTGTAGAGCAAAGGAAGCAAGCCCGATGGAATCAAAAAATAAATTCCGCCGTTTCCAATGATTTAGCCATTTTAAGGGGAATAGTAAGATAAATATAAGCGTTGTTAAAACCGTTAAAATGGTGGAATGATCCCATAACTCAGAAACAGGGACTCCGATAATCAAGTTTCGAATGACCCCGCCACCAAAGGAAGTTGTTAAACCCAATGCAAAAACTCCAATAAAGGAATATTCCGCTTCAAGAGCGACAAAAGCTCCTGTTGCGGCATAAGAAATAATTCCAATAAAATGTAAGACGATCCAAGACATACTTCTAAAAACCTCCATAAATTATTATCCTAATAGTGGAAAACATGATGAATGATCCTTTCTAAAACAAAAAAACTCCACCACAAGTTCACATCCAAATAGATGTATGCTTGTGGTGGAGTAATCAATTAGCAATCCCTACTAATAAATCATTCCATCGGCAAAAGTAAATAGAAAACGAACAAAATGTTTTATTCGTATTCCATTCAAAAATTTGTCAAAATTATGTCCAACAGTGATTATACACCTTTCACTCAAAAAAACAAGACAAAATGATACAGCTTTATGATTTGTTGAATTTCCTTATAGGAAAAAATTTAGGAGGCAAGTAGATGGGGAAAAAGGAAACAGCGTTTAATGATATGGTGCGGAAAATGCGGAAAGAGATCTTTGGTAAGGGGCCAGAGCGAATTTTTACTCATTTCGTAAAGAATATGGCTGTCACCACCATGTATGGAATTCAAACTCCGACTGAAAAATTTATCGCTCAAACCAAAGAGGGTAAAAAAGTGATTCATAGTGCCAGAACTCAAATGATTCAAGATCTATATAAGGAGCAAGTGCCTGTAGGGATGGAGGAGCTCGTCGGTTCAAAGTTGCTTCATCTATTTTCAGATGTAAAAGTAGAAGAGGATATGGCTGTTTCTGTATTTATATTTGAAAAACCGATAGAAATAACAGAATAGGTCGAAGGAGTTATTTTAATTTTCTGAAGAATAAATTACAATATTGGTAGATTTTAGAAAAGGTGGCGATGTATTTTGAAAGCGCTTAAATCAATTCTAATTTGGGGGGTAATCGCAGCCCTTGGTGCTGCCGGATTTGCTGTGATGGCCTTAAACAGTGGTGAAAGCATTAATGCTGTTTGGCTTTTAACAGCTGCCGTTTGTGTTTATGCCATTTCTTATCGATTTTACAGCAGGTTTATAGCACGTAAGGTATTTCAGCTAGACGATACACGCAAAACCCCTTCAGAAATCAATAACGACGGGAAAGATTATGTACCAACAAACAAATGGGTTCTCTTTGGCCATCACTTTGCGGCCATTGCCGGGGCAGGCCCATTAGTCGGTCCCATCTTAGCAGCACAGATGGGGTATTTGCCAGGAACCATCTGGATTGTTGTAGGTGTGGTGCTAGCTGGTGCAGTTCAAGACTTCATCATTCTATTCGGCTCAATGCGGCGAAATGGAAAGTCACTTGGTGAAATGATTAAAGATGAAATGGGCCGAGTAACAGGGATCATCTCTATGATAGGTATTTTAGGAATTATGATTATTCTATTAGCGGTATTGGCCTTGGTGGTCGTGAAAGCATTGACAGGCAGTCCGTGGGGAATGTTCACCATTGCAGCCACCATACCTATTGCCATTTTTATGGGAATATACATGCGCTATATTCGTCCAGGCCGTGTTGGAGAAGCATCTATAATAGGAATTGTATTATTGCTCTTTTCACTATACTATGGCCAAACGGTTGCGGAAACTCCAGAATTAGCTAGGATGTTTACCTTTAAAGGGGAAACCATCGCCATCATGATGATGATCTATGGTTTTGTTGCTTCAGTCTTACCTGTGTGGCTTCTATTAGCACCTCGCGATTATTTAAGCACGTTTTTAAAAGTAGGAACAATCCTTGCGCTGGCCTTAGGAATCATCATCGTGGCACCGAATCTGGAAATGCCAGGCCTAACGAAATTCATTGACGGGACCGGTCCTGTATTCGCAGGAAATCTGTTTCCATTCTTATTTATTACCATCGCCTGCGGGTCGGTTTCCGGATTCCATGCCCTGGTCTCCTCGGGTACAACCCCTAAAATGATCGAGCGTGAATCACATGCAAGGCCCATTGGCTATGGAGCGATGCTGACCGAATCATTTGTGGCCATCATGGCGATGATTGCTGCATGTGTGTTGACGCCAGGAGTTTATTTTGCGATTAACAGTCCTCCTGCCCTAATCGGAACCGATGTGGTCCAAGCAGCGTCCACCGTTTCAAGTTGGGGATTTACCATCACTCCAGATGTTTTGCAAACACTTGCCAAGGATGTGGGGGAGCAAACCATTTTATCTAGAACCGGTGGAGCACCAACTCTTGCAATCGGGATGGCAGTGATTTTTTCAAAAATAATCGGTGGGAAAGCCTTAATGGCTTTTTGGTACCATTTTGCCATCCTTTTCGAAGCCTTGTTCATTTTAACAACCATTGATGCTGGTACACGGGTTGGTCGTTTCATGATCCAGGATTTACTTGGGACAGTGTATAAGCCATTGGCGAAAACAGAGGCTTTCATTCCGAATATTATTGCAACGGCATTGTGCGTTGCTTGCTGGGGGTATTTCTTATATCAAGGTGTAATTGACCCATTAGGTGGAATTAATACGTTATGGCCACTTTTTGGAATTGCCAACCAAATGTTGGCAGGAATTGCCTTGCTACTTGGTACAACGATTCTTTACAAAATGGGGAAAAAAGCTTATGTATGGGTCACTCTATTGCCAACAACATGGCTGCTAATTGTCACATTAACGGCAGGCTGGCAAAAATTATTCCATGAAAATCCAAAAATCGGATTCCTTGCTCATGCGGATATTTTTAGTGAAGCGAATGCTATGGGAAAAGTCCTTGCACCTGCAACCACTGCAGCACAAATGAAGCAAGTTATCATCAACGATTATGTGGATGCGACTCTGACAGCTATTTTCATGATCGTCGTCATTGTGGTGTTAATTTCTGCACTTCGGATTTGGTTTAAAGTACTTACCAACCACCAATTACCGTTGCACGAATCACCTTATGTTGGACGGGATACGGGAGGGGATTTTCAACATTATGCTTAACAAAATAAGAGAATTCAACACCTACAGGAAGCAATTCATCAGTTTGTTGGTCGGAGTTCCAAGCTATGAAACCTATGTCGAACAAATGGAATTGCACCATCCTGATATGCCGGTTAAATCCAGGAAAGAGTTTTTCTGTGATGCACAGGAAGCACGGTACAACGCGAAGGGCGGAAAGGTTTCAAGGTGCTGTTGAGTCGTTGTCTAACATGAGCACTGCTCGGACTGATCGGTTCGCTTATTTAGACCATTTTCCAAGGGGGATCCCTATTTTTGTCCTTCATCGAAATAAGAAGATGATCATTTTAAAAGGTGGATCCTAGAGCTTTGTCCTTCATCGAGGTAATGAAGGCCATTTTCAAAGGGATCTCCTAAATTTTGTCCTTCATCGAGGTTATGAAGGACAATTTCAAAGGATATCCTAGTTTTTCGTCCTTCATCGGGCTGATGAAGACCATTTTCAAAGGGATATCCCTAAATTTTGTCCTTCATCGAGGTTATGAAGGACAATTTCAAAGGATATCCTAGTTTTTCGTCCTTCATCGAGCTGATGAAGAACAATTTCAAAGGGATATCCCTAAATTTTGTCCTTCATCACCGTTATGAAGACCATTTTCAAAGGATATCCTAGATTTACGTCCTTCATCGGGCTGGTGAAGACCATTTTCAAAGGGATATCACAGATTTTGTCCTTCATCGAGGTGATGAAGACCATTTTTAAGGGATATCCCTAAATTTTGTCCTTCATCATCGTTATGAAGAACATTTCAAAGGGTATTCCCAATTTTCGTCTTTCATCGAGCTAATGAAGAGCATTTCAAAGGGATATCCCTAATTTTCTCCTTCATTCGGCTTATGACAGTTATAGTTCATCAAAACTTTATAGTGAATTTAAAAAAACGCATGCACATTTTCTAACAACCGCCCATATAGTAGCTTCTGTGGGTAAAATGTTAGGAAGGAAGAGTGAACAATGAATAACACTCAATTAATAATACCAGCGAAAAACATATGTAAAGATGGGAAAAATGGTTATAAGGTAATAGAATTCAATGTATCGGATCCAAGCGAAAATTTATTTGCAGTAGTTACTCCAGTAAAAAAGCAATAAAAATAACTCCAATATATAAAACTATCTTTTTAGTATGAATACATAGAAAGATGGTTTTCTTTATTTTTGGAACATTCTATATGCTCCCACAGTCACATACCTATGTACTATTCTTCATTATTCAATCAATGTCTCAGTAATGTTGTTAAATAAAATAAAGGGGGAAGTGGGATCATGTTTTATAGAAAAACAAAGGAGATTGATAGTCAATTCGAAGCGATCACAACGCTAGAAGAAGTCCAGATTGGCGGATTTAATCAGACTATTCTCATTAGAGGAGAAAACACAAAAAACCCGTTAATGCTGTTTTTACATGGCGGACCTGGAACCGCCCAAATAGGCTTGGCTCCTAAATTTCAAAGGGACTTAGAAAAACACTTTACCGTAGTGAATTGGGACCAACGGGGGGCAGGGTTATCGTACTCCAAGGAGTTAAAAAAAGAAGACCTGACGATTGAAAATATGGTAAATGATTCAGTTGAATTAATCCAATACCTGTTAAAACGCTTTAACCAACCAAAGCTGTTTTTAGTAGGACATTCATGGGGATCGGTGCTAGGAGTATTAGTGTCCCAAAAAGCACCAGAATTCATCTATGGATACATAGGGATTGGTCAGGTAGTGAATATGAAGGAAGGCGAAAAAATTTCTTATGAATATACACTCAATAAAGCGAAAGAATCTAATCATAAGAAGGCACTAAAAAAATTAGCGGAGATCGAATATAATCCATTAGATATGAAATATTTAGGAGTTCAAAGAAAATGGCTGGCCAAACTTGGAGGATCCTTCATCGGCGTAACCATGTATAATCTTGTCTATTCAAATATTCTATTTGCACCAGAATATACCATGAAAGATTGGTTCGTTTTTATCAAAGGGGGCAAGTTTTCTTTGGATTCTTTATGGGAACAGTTAATGGATATTAATTTCATCGAGACGGCTCCAAAGCTTGAGGTTCCCGTCTATCTTTTCGCAGGCAGACATGATTACCAAGTCCCATCTATAGTAGCAGAACAATATTTCCACACATTGGAATGTCCACATAAAAAATGGATCTGGTTTGAAAATTCAGGGCATCTTTTAAACTACGAAGAAGTGGAAAAATTCAATACGGAATGCCTAAAGATTAAAGAGACAACGTTAACACCAGTCCGTTAAATCAAAGCAGGAAGCATAGCACACAAAAAAGAAAGCAAACTAAAATGGTGGATGCTTGAATGAGGAAATAGGTGTAGGCATCCTTGATAAGATAACAAACTCAATTGAAGGAAGGTGCAAAAATGTCTACAAAAAAGAACAAGGAATTAAGAAATAATCATGCTATGCCTAAGACAGATGTAGAATTTGCAAACAATGGACTGGAAAAAGTAGCCTTGAAATCCCAAGAAAGACAAGGAAAAAATAAGTGAACCGAGGGGACAGAATACCTGTCCCTCAAATAAACAGGCTATAGGAGATCGTCAACAGGCGGTCTTTTTTGTGTGATAAGAAGGTCAAACATGATTTTCAGAGTGTGCAACCATTCAAGAAAATGGTTACTAGGTTTTTTTGTGAATGGTTTTATAAAATAATCTTGAAATAAATGTCATTAGGAAGTATCGAGAAAAAGTGACGAAATATTGTTTGATATTCACTTTCATGATATCCATTTTTACCAAAATGAGATCCATAATAATATGGATGAGAGGTAATAGGATCCTATAAAACAACCCTGCGTTTGAAGAAGTAATGGTAGCGATTAGAGAGAGTATCAAACTGTATAAAGGGATTATTTTAAAATGTTCAGTCCACGTATGAAAATATCCACGCCCAAATCGAATAAGACGTTTCATTGCAGAAATGTACATTAAAGTAATCCAAACTACTTCAATAGCCAAGAAATGAGCAATGTTCATTGCCCATCTTTTTTTTGCTGAAAGTGCCTTATAAAACCCATCACTAATATAAAAATACACATTTAATAAAACAAAAGTGTAGATAGGCTTCCACCAATTTACTTTATATATATTTAATCGGATAAATAATTTCTCAATACTATAATAAAAAATGCTGAAATTGATTTTCCATTTCCAGTTTTTGTTGAGTAGAGTTAGAAAAGTAGCTGTAATGGGTACATAAAACGCTTGTGAGAAGATGCCTCCTAAGATTGTATCAAAAACACGCTTTTTCATAATTGACGGTTTGTATCTATAGCCATGAAATAAGTTGAGGGTCGGATACTCAAATAAATAAGCAAAACCAATATTGGATAATAGTAAAATCCACACATCCTTATGTTTTTTACGCTTTAGCAATATCAAAAACATAACAACGTGAATAATTGCTAAAATCAAAAATGGAGTTGAGTTCTTATTGAAAAGTTTTTTCTTTTTTCTCATTCTTCACACCGTTTTGGTTTTTGACATATAGATTTATTATTGTTCATTTGAAGGGAAATATTTATTGGGAGCATCTTCCGTTAGCAAATTATTAAAAGGAGAGTTGGAATAGTGAAGCGAAGCAAAAAATTTATCTTAGGCTTTTTGTTAGCTGTTTCATTTGTTGGAATAACAGCATGTAGTATTTCATCTGGTGGCGATAACTCAAAAAACTATAATACACAGTCATCCACTACAGATGATCCAACAGAGAATAAAGAAGGAACATCAAAAAAAGGCACAAGTTCAAGTACCAATAAGTCCGATAAGGCTGTAAACCGTCCAACAAGTGCTTGGGTGGATACTTTTGAGAAAGAATTATATGATGGTTATCACGTAACGCCAAGTCGCTACAAGAATATTGGCAACGGCTATTGGGAAGTTTGGGTTAAAGAAGTTGATACTGGAGATAATCCATATGTAACGGTCAATCAAAATACAGGTGATTTTCATGGATAATAAACTTAAAAATGAGCTTGAAGATATCCAAGCTCATTTTTTGAGTATTCAATTTTGAATTTGTATGTACCAATTCCTAATGTCATAGTTTGTAAAAAAAAGAGCGATTTAGATCCTGCTCCGTGGTATCAGCCCCATCCTTCGCTAACACCGGCGATAACCCCACTTGTTATCCAACCATCTTTATTATAATTGTAAACGCTTACAAATGACAAGGATTTTGCTCTTGTTAGATAAAGATTTACAGCATTGAAGAAAAAGACGGAGCGATCCTAAGATTTTTTTTAAAACTAACATATTTATACAGACTTATTAAGCTGTGCTTATTGAATTAACTGGCAGGTTAATAAAATGTTAAAGGAAAACTAATTCATTTTGGAGAATTACCTACATAGATAAATGACTGGAGGGGCGAAATAGTGAGAAAAAATGTATTTTTATTTGGATCAATTTTCCTTATAGCATTATTTGTTTTTAATATATATCAATTGAATCGCCCAAAGATTGGTCCAATTGGAAATGGTGAAATATCTACAATATCTTGGAGTTTAACCTTTTTCCCACTAATATTGGCATTTATATTTTTATGGTTGTTTATCGCTTTGAGCGTCCGTAATAGAAAAAAATAAAGAGGCTAATTTTGTAGAAGAAAATTCAACATCACCACCTTACAAAATAAATCTAATACATTTACTATTAGCTATAGCGTAGCTTTGTGAGATATTACACTTAAACTAACGGAGTGAAGAGTTTAAGAGTAGGTTGCTGTGGCATTCCTTTTCTTGTTCTGCTAACGGGGAGATAGTTGAAGAAAAAATGGTATTATGGAGATTAAGGAGGTTATATTTTATGGTAATTCAATCAAATATGACTTCAAAAGCTATAACAGATGTGTGGGAAGAAACAGTTAAGGTTTTTCAAAAATACAATGTTCCAATTACAGAAAAGGCATTACAGGTATTAGTCACAGAAAACACTCTCAAGGTTTTATTAACAGAATTAAACTATGTTATAGGTAGTTCCACTGCAACTTGCATAGAAGGTGGCTGACAAATGCCATCATAAGAGGAGTAGGTTACTCCTTTGTATACATATGTTTAAAATCAAGGAAAAGGTTCGTTTACTTTCATAAAGAATTTTATCATTGGAGGTATCTATGGGTTATTGTGAAGACATGAGAGAAATGATTGGGGATTCTCCGCTAATCATTGTGCGACCTAGTGTAGCTATCATTAATGACAAAGGAGAAATTTTACTGAGTCGAAACGTAGGTGGAATGTGGACTATTCCAGGTGGAACTTTACAGTTAATTGAGTCCGTGGAAGAGTGTATTACACGAATGGTCTTTGAAAATATAGGTTTAAAAATAAAGGCGTTAAAATTGTTTGGTGTCTATTCAGGCAAGGAATTACTAAATCGAGTCGATGAAAGGTATCATACTGTTGCAATTGGTTATTTATGTACCGAGTACGAAGGAGAAATAACTCTTGAGAGTGTTCAAGGAATAGAATCCAGATTTTTTAGATTAAATCAATTACCCGATGAAATCGAACCTTATATTAAGAATAAATTATTTGAATTAAAAGGTCATTTAAAATAAAAACATTAGTAGATTAAAAGTTTGCTGAGGCTGCCTTCTTTTTTTGAATTAAAGTGCAGGAGCTTCCAATAAAGTTTTTCACATTTGCTAATTTCCCTTTATTTAGTTACCTTATTTTTTACAATTTCATTTATTAAAAAGTACACAAACAAAAATCATTTTAATTTATCATAAGAGGTTATCAATGAAGTTATATACACTTAAACGGCAATTTAATGGATATAAAAAAGGAACACAATTTTACCTGATTACTGAATCAGAATTTATAGGGGTTAAAGAGTTTGTATTGAGAACGAAGGATTTAACGAATAGTATATCGATCAATGAAAGTGAACTTCTTAAGAATTTTATTTTCATAAAGGAAATCTTTTTTATCAAATGAAAGGCACCGAATAGGGAAGTAAATAGGAAGAATATCAAAGGGGTAAAAATTGTTATAGACGAGGACTAACGCTCATTGTACGAACATTTTTTGAAATAAGGATCTGGATTTTTTCTTATTTCACAAGGCGGATTGTAAAATATTGTTTTTAAACTATTGGGTTCCTTTCATTAAAAAACTGGCTGCAAAAAATGCAGTCTTTTTCTTATTCGATTAACATGGCAGTATATTCGGAGAAGAGTAAAAGCTCCTTTATGTCGCTTATGTGCCAAACTGTGAAAAAAGAGTCAGGTTTCCCCACTAATCATTTAGCTTATCTAATTTTTTAATCTCGGGAATTTATAGGAATTTATAAAAGTTTTATAGATATATTTAGAAAGTCAGTTTTTAAAGGGGAGGGGTTTCTAAATGGCAAAATTGATATATCATATTGCAATTACACTTGACAATTTTATTGCAGATTTGAATGGAGTAGCTGACGATTCTATATTTTTAAATCAGGGTGATCATGTTACAGATTTCATTTCCGATATTCAACAATATGATGCGGTATTAATGGGGGGAAAAACATATGAATACGGCTTTCAATTCGGTCTTAAGCCGGGTGAGCCTAGCCCATATAAGTTGAAGCATTATATTTTCTCAAATTCAATGCAGTTTGAATCAAACGATGAAGTGAAATTAATTAATAATAACGCGGTAAGCTTTATTCAAGAACTCAAAATGAAGGAAGATGGAAAGTTGTGGCTCTGTGGGGGAGGTAAATTGGCGGGTTCATTAATTCAACATAAACTTATTGATCAAATAGTCTTAAAAGTTAACCCTGTAATGATTGGCACGGGGATACCTCTATTTGGCAGTGTTAAACCTCGTTTAAATATGGAATTAGTTGACATGAAACAGTATGCGAACGGAGTCCTTAAATCAACGTATAATATCATTTATTCATAGCAATAAAGGGGAAAATCAAGTGTTAATTAATCCCTTAGTTATTAAAATATAGAGAGGAGTAAGAATATGGAATTACAAACAGAAAGACTTAAAATCGTTCCGTGTACAGATGAATTATTATCAACGATTTCAACAGAAGAATACAAAATAGGTCCTCATATAAAGATGTTTTTGGAGAAACTTAGAGAGGATTCTACTCAATTAGGTTGGGGTGTATGGCTAGTTATCAATAGAGAAAACAATACGATTATTGGTGATATTGGATTTAAAGGTAAACCTAATTCAGAAAATACGGTTGAAGTAGGATATGGAATTATTCCTTCGGCACAAAACAAAGGCTATGCAACTGAAGCCGTAAATAAAATTACTCATTGGGCGTTTACAAATGTTGATGTAGATAAAGTAATTGCTGAGTGCCTACATGATAATATTCCATCCATTAAAGTGTTAGAAAAGTTGAATATGAATAAAATTGGAACAGTGAATGATATGTTAAAATGGGAATTAAAAAAGGTGAGATGAGCTTAATTTAATCATTTTAATAATTTGAGCTAAATATTGAAAGAGCAAGGAATTTTGTGAAGGATGTAATCTAAGGTGAATTTTCCCTTGCTCTTATATTAGTTTTCACTATTTGTATACCTTATTATACAAAAAATAGAAATTGATCTTTTCTTTCATTTTAATAGAAATTAATTTAAATACTTTGATTGATGTGTTCTGTATTGTAAGAACGCTTTTACTATCGGGGGCAGGTTGATTAAAAAGAAAAATTAATTCTATCCAATGAATATAATTCTTAAAAGAATCTGCGTCTTCTTCTTTCAATTTCGATTGCGATACGTCTTCGTCTCTCTATCTCAATTTCGATTTCAATACGTCTTCTTCTCTCTATCTCGATTTCAACTTCAATAGGGAGAAACCTTCTTCTAAAGCCGTCAGGGAAAAAAACCATGTGTAATTCAACCTCCTATCGTTTCAGTAGTCTAGACAAAGGGACAGATTCAAATCAACCTGCTCTTAGTTTCGTACATTTAGTAGCCCATAAAAGAAGTTCCGACAATGATAAGGAGAATGAACAATACCACGATTAATGTAAAAGACATACTTAATCCGTCACCCATGTATATCACCTCCAGTACCTATTGGGTTATCTGAGGAAAGAATACTTTCCTCTATTTATATATATATTTCTTTGGACAAGTTTTGGTTAGACGATAATCATCATATTTCGACAAAATCTGCAAAATACTTAATCTTAAAAATAAAAAAGCGTCTGCAATTCATGCAAACGGCCTAGTGGAGGGGACAGGTTAGTTGGACAACACGTTAGGTCAAATAAATGCACTAATTGCCAGTTTAGTCTAATAAGACTCGATGGTAAAAATGATTCGAACAGTAATGGTAGAGTTAATCCTTTTCCAGAGACACATATGTGATGACTCCCTTTATCCCGGTATAGGAGTAGATACAGTTCATTTATTGTTCGTATATTACATTCGTATTTTTTATTACTATTTCAACATTTGTCCAAGCGCTCTTTTATATCCTGAATATAGTATGGTACATGCTTTGAAAGTGAGGAGATTATTTTGTTAGATAGTCGAAATGAACCCGGTTGGACGGATATGAGTGGAGCAACTCAACCGAATAATGATGGATTTGGCTCAGACTCTCACTCAAGAGACCGAGTTTTTGAAATTGTAGATTACCAAGCAACACAACCGCGGAATAACACGAATGATGCCAACCCCCAACCTATTCCCCACAGTCCAAATCGTCTAACACTTGCAACTCTCATTGTAACTATTCCGAACAGCTTTCATAAAAGAAACAATAGCGTTGAATTGATTGCCACCGTAGATGTAGAAGGTATCACAGAAACATCGCAATTAAAATTTCGTATTTTTCGCAATGGTTCTCAAATTTTTGAAGCGCAGGCGGGAGTTGAATCAGATCCTTCATCAGAATTATTTTATCTAGAAACATTCCAAGCAATTGATACAAATGTAAGAGCTGGAGCTCATACGTACATGCTTACAGTTGAAAATGCGACACCATGTACGGAAGCAGCTGTAGTTGGTCCAATCTCGTTTAGCGCGTTAGCAATTGAAAGGAAATCTGATAAATCCGACTATTAAAAGTCAATATCGAAATTAACGAGTAATATAAAAAGTAGAGTCAATTAACTAAATGGTCCTTTCTTGAAGACTGGCTGCCACAAAAGGCAGCCATTTGTGATTGGATTAACGACTAGTGTAGGTGAAAACCTATATAGGTGTAAAGGATTTAAAGGAAACGATGTAGAATTACATATTTTTAGACATTTCATTTCGTTAACCAAAAAAATTACTAGTGACTTTATAGGAGGAAGAGTAGATGGAAATGAAATATCCAATTGGAACATTTCAATATAATGGTGAGATTACTAACAACATTACAAAGGATTGGATAAATGAGATGGAAAGTTTACCAAGATTATTACGAGATGCTGTAAAAGACTTAGATAATGAACAGCTTAATACACCTTATCGTTCGGGGGGGTGGACTGTTCGACAAGTAATACATCACCTTGCGGATAGTCATATGAATGCCTACGTTCGCTTTAAATTGGCTCTTACAGAAGAAAAGCCTGTGATTAAGACATATGACGAAACTAAATGGGCGGAACTTTCTGATTATACATTACCAATTGATATTTCACTCTCACTGCTCGAAGCATTACACCAACGCTGGACAAGCCTTTTACGTAGTCTAAGTCCAACTGATATGGAAAAGGCATTTATCCACCCAGATTCGGGTGAAGTTTCAGTAGGTAAAAATATAGGAATCTACGCTTGGCACGGGCGACATCATCTTGCACATATTACTTCTTTGTGTAATCGTAAGGGCTGGTAATCGACTTTGTGAACGATTACACTTAGAGTAACGGGGGCAAGAGTTAAAGGTTAACATTTATAGGAACACCAAGCGTATACGCTGTAACTAGTTTGAACTGATGCCTTTACGAATCAATATGCCAGTTATAATAAGGTGAATAGTTCATCACCACATAAACTCCTTTCAAGGAAAAAAACAGTATAGTGTATGTAATGTGTTTATGTAATGCTCCTCAAAACAGAATCCTATATGTTTTTTTTGATTCCTTTTAATATAAACTTCACCTTTGACCCTGAGAAATAAAAACTTGACGATGATAAATGTTTTCGTTAATCTTAATATCCCATGTTTCCATCATTGAGTAAAGAGGTGGCGAAATTATAGGATGAGTGCCAAAGATCAAGTGTCTGTCCGGGACCATAAAGATTACCAAGATGAAGTCGAGCGTTTAGAGTTTACGAAGGAATACATACGAACGGTATTAGAAATCTCAAAAGGAAATAAAGAATTCTTCGTTGAAAACATGAAGCAAGCGCTTGCTGAACTAGATGACAAAGAGAGTAGTGCAAGTTACACAGACCTACTCGCAAATGCACGGTTTCTTGAACTGGCACAAAGTGAACTGAAAAGATTAGAAAGTGTGGTAGGCAAGCCTTATTTTTCAAGAATCGATTTTACAAGTAATAGCACAAAAAAGGAAGAAAACCTGTACATTGGTAAAGTGTCCTTGTTTGACCGTGTGACACAACAGCCGATCATCGTGGATTGGCGGTCGCCAATTGCCAATGTGTACTATGACGGCCGGTTGGGAGATGTTTCGTATGAAGCTTATGGGGAGACACAAACCGGTTACTTGTCCTTAAAAAGGCAGTATGAAATTGTCGATGGATTATTAAAAGAAATCCGTGACATCGATTTGACCACACACGATGAACTCTTACAAAAATCATTGTCAGGGAAAGCAGACAATCGCTTAACGGAAATCGTTGCGACCATTCAAAACGAGCAAAACGAAGTAATCCGGGCATCGCTGAAACAACCTATCATTGTTCAAGGGGCTGCGGGAAGCGGGAAGACAACAATCGCACTCCATAGAATATCCTACTTTCTTTATTCCTTTGGTTATCAATTTCCTCCAGAAAAACTCATGATTCTCGCACCAAACCGATTATTTATCGATTATATATCTGCCGTTTTACCAGAACTCGGCGTCAACAAAATCAACCAAACCACCTTTATTGATTTCATGAAAGCTTCCTTAGGGCAGAAAATAAAACTGATGTCTCCTACTACAAAGCTGATGAAACTTATAGAAGGAAAAGGAGCATCAAAATCCATCCAATGGATGTCCAGTTATAAGGGATCCCTTGAATTTAAAGAAGCAATCGATGGGTATTTAAATGAATTGGAAGTAAGTCTTGCTCCTACAGAAGATTTTATCGTGGAAAAATCAATTCTTCTGAAGGGACAAAATCTCAAACGACTATTTTTAAAAGAATATACGTACTTACCAATCTATAAAAGGATTGCGAAAATAAAATCCTTGTTAGAAAGTGACTTAAAAACGAAAAAAGCCATCATCAAAACCAAACTCAACACGAAATATGATGATGCGTTAGATCGGGCTCTATATAGCAGGAGGATTGACACAGAAAAAAGAAAGCAAAAAGTTGTTGACCTCATGGACATGAAAAAACAAAGAATTGCTCAGGTGGAGAAAGAAGCGAAGACAGCGGTAAAAAAGTATATGGAACAGTTTGTGATGAAAGATGTTTTCACTTTGTACAAGGAAATGATGTCTTCACCTGAAATCCTAAAAAAGCATTCCACCAATCTGACCGATCAAGAATGTAAGGTTTTAAGTCAGTTTTGTCAGCGGATTTTTGATCGCGGGGCCTACGAACTCGAGGACTTAGCACCGTTATTTTATTTGAAAGCAAAACTAGAAGGCATCGATGAAAAATACAAAATGCGCAGTATCTTCATCGATGAAGCGCAGGATTACAGCTATTTTCAATTTGCAGCCTTAAAAGAAGGCTTCGAAACCGATTTGTTTACGATTGTCGGAGATTTAGCACAAGGAATTCATTCTTATCGCGGCTTGAATAGCTGGGAACCAGTTTTGAAAGAGGTCTTTCCCAATGCTAATTATCAGGCGTTACAAAAAAGCTATCGAACCACTGTTGAAATTATGAATTTGGCCAATGATATTCTGAAGTTGCTTAACAAGGACTTGCCAAAGGTTGAACCCGTTATTCGGCATGGCCAAAAACCATGGTTTAAAACGATTAATCCTGCTAATCTTGACCAGGTGAGGTTGCAACTGGAACAGGATATTTCTTCACTTAAAGAGGAAGATCTGAACTCTATTGCGATCATTGGTCGTACAGACAAAGAATCCCAAAGAATCCATGCGATCCTTGAAAAAAGTCAGCTTCCGATTCAATTGCTAGAGGGAAAAGAAGATATGAAGAAGGGGCATGTAGTGATTGTACCTTCGTATTTATCGAAGGGCTTGGAGTTTGATGCAGTTATGGTTATATGCTTGGAGGAGCCATTCTCTAGAGTAGATTTAGACATTAAATTGCTGTATGTGGCGATGACAAGACCGATGCATCGGTTGTATTTGTATGGGAGAGAGCGATCGGATTTTTTATTAGATTGTGCTTCTGAATCACATTTTGATTCTTAACAAGTGCCAGGTACCTTCCTGTAAACTAGATGGTGCCTGGCGCTTTTTTGTGTGAAAACGATTCGTATTTGGAAAACTGTAGGAGCAAAAAACATTACCTGTCCGAAACCAAGTCTGATTCGGACAAGCCAAGCTAGGAAAAATAAAATCCAGTCTAAATGCGGGTCGCATTCGGACAACGGAAAGATCAAAAAAACAAAACCTGTCCGAAACCAAGTCTGATTCGGACAAGCCAAGCTAGGAAAAATAAAATCCAGTCTAAATGCGGGTCGCATTCGGACAACGGAAGGATCAAAAAAACAAAACCTGTCCGAAACCAAGTCCCATTCGGACAAGTTAAGCCAAGAAAAGGAAATCCAGTCTAAATGCTGGCCCGATTCGGACACCAATCGGAGCAAAAAGAAAGCCATTGTCTATATCAACTCAAGTCCAAAAAAACTCAAGCTTGAAGTTTTACAAAAAAGGAATATTACTATATTTATTTATAATAAGTATTCCTTGTCGTACCAAACGTAGTATAATTTTTCTTTAAAACTCGGCAGAACGTCTTTTTATTTAAATCTACATTGCACCACTCATATATGCTGTTAGTGGTAATTGTTCTTTCTGGAAAAAGCAATTTAAATTCCTTCACATTCCGCAAAATGCCTTCTTCAATCTTTTCATGTTCTCCACATTTTCTGCATACAAAGTCATTATTATTAATAAAAACAAAAAAGGAATTACAATCCTTACAATACACTCCTTTTTGCACTTGATCATAGGAAAATTGCGGCAATATCGTATATGGATTTTTAGTTTGATGTAATGAAATCAATGTTTGTGCTAGTTTCTTGTACCCATCATTTAACGTGGATGAAGTTTTATTCAAATTAAATATAAAACGATTTATCTGGGTTGGAAAAATAATGGGTTGATCCATTGGGGCTTGGTATAAGGTGAATTCAGGATTGATAAAGATTACGAAGGGATCGACAAGGTAATTTTGCTTGAGGTTTTGAAGGAGTTGGCTGAAAAGAGTTGTGCTTCTTTTTAACTGGTCTACCGGATTCTTATATTGACGACCAGTTTTCACCGCGAAAAGTTTGTCTGAATCTAAGTAACAATCACCCTCAAAATTCTTTATATCCAATAAGTGAATAACTCCCTTTGAAATAATCAATGAATCAATTTGAAAATAGGAATTGTTTACTTTAAGTAATAAGTCATTGATGATATACCTTTCTTCTTGAAGGTTCTCTATCATCCGGTCAAATTTTACTTCCCCTTCATAACCTTTTTCGAGATTTAAATAATGGGACTTTTGCTCATGGGTTAACTCCATTCTAGTGTTCAAATATCGCAAAACGAGTAATTCATCTGATTCATTTCGACCTTTAAGTAACATAAGACACTTCCTTTCTTATACTCTAAGCTTATTTTATAATAAATTATAAAGATTCTAATCAAGGAATATGAATATTCTGTTAAAAATAACAAGGCACCTGGTAACGATTGATCATGAATGAACCTCAGATTTTGATACTAGGAGAGGTGAAAAGTGGCAGGCACAATCCATAAAATTGGATGATGTCTGCCACTTTTTAAATAGAAGTTTTGTTTAAGGCTGGATGAATAATGATGAATGAAAATAGAGAATTAGTTAGGCGCAGACATTAGTTTTTTCATATCATTCTGCAAATCCTCATTGCATTTATGTAAAAAAGCTTCCGTGTTTTCAGTTGGAAGGATTGGCTTTAAAGGGTAGCGTCTTTTTAAAGCTTTAACCAAATGCTTGCCGAATCCTTGATTACGATGAGCGGGATTTATGGCAATATGGTGCAATAGGATTTGGTTATTTTTAAACAATACACCAATCAGGCCAACAATACCTTCTTTTTCTTTCCAAAGATAGAGTGTTCGGTCTTTTTCTGTATCATATTCGTTTATAGTTTTCTTCAGGTTTTTAAGATCTTTTTCGCTCGGTATAAAAGATAAAAGTCCCATTGCAATTTTTTCATAGTTTTTTCTATATTTTACCAGCAAATCCATCCCTCGCTTATAAAAACTATACTTGACCTTATACAATCAAAATCTTTGAAAAGCTTAATCTTTTTTTCAGAATTATAACACAGCTATATATTACTTTCGTAATAATCACTTTACAATTCAATATCAGATGGTTTACAGGAATTGGATTCCTTCGTTTCTTGGTTTCAGTTATCAAGATGAAAACCATCATCCCCACCAGGTTTGGTTCGAGAATTGTTCCAGTTTGCGCGTTAAACAAACCCTTGTGGAAAAATATAACATGCGTGGCATTGGGATTTGGCGGCTTGGACTAGAAGATCCTAAGTACTGGACGGTCATATCGGAGAAAATAAAAGTAAAAAAATAGGGAGGGTATGATTTGCATTAACAGTATGAATATCGCACAATGAGAGGATATAGAGAAAGAAAAAAATATTTGGATTATAACGCTAAAGGGGTAACATGGAGAGACATGGAAATTTTAAAACAGAAAAAAAAGAACCCACTACAACCTGCACAATTAATCTTCATTTATTACTTCATTGCTGTGGTGGTTTCAACTATATTATTAATGCTGCCGATTACACTAAAACCCAATGTTCACTTAACGTTGATTGATGCGCTATTTACTGCTGTCAGTGCGGTTAGTGTGACTGGATTATCTACCATTACGATCAATGAAGTTCTAAGCGTTCCGGGAACATTTATATTTGCGCTCATTTTGCAATTTGGTGGAATTGGAATTATGTTTCTTGGAACAACGATTTGGCTTTTAATCGGAAGACGGATTGGAATAAAAGACCGAATGCTGATTATGACGGACCAAAACCTTCCCACATTTTCCGGATTAGTTAAGCTCGTCAGAAATATCCTGTTCCTCTTTATTATCATGGAATTAGTAGCGGCTATTATTTTTGGTACATACTTTTTAAAATACTTTCCTACCTGGCAGGAAGCGTACTTACAAGGTTTCTTTGCTTCTGTTAGTGCTGCCACCAATGCGGGATTTGATATCACAGGAGAATCATTAATCCCATTTTCACATGATTACTTTGTGTTAATCATGACGATGGTGTTGTTAATAATAGGAGCGATTGGTTTTCCAGTACTGATGGAAGTGATTCAGTTTTTTAAACACCGGAAGAAAACACCTTATCGGTTTTCTTTGTTTACAAAAATTACGACGCTAACATTTTTTGCCTTAATTGTAGTCGGCACCATATTGATTTATGGATGTGAATATAATCGTTTCTTTTCCGATAAATCTTGGCACGAGTCTTTTTTCAATTCGCTGTTTTATTCGGTGTCTTCTAGAAATGGTGGACTTAATACGATCGATATTAATGAATATTCACCGCCTACTCTATTTATTTTAAGTATTCTCATGTTTATCGGAACATCTCCAAGTAGTGCAGGAGGAGGGATCAGGACGACTACTTTTGCGATTATGGTATTAAGTATCTATTATTTTGCGAACGGAACAACGACCATAAAAATTTTCAGAAAGGAAATCGCAATGGAGGATGTCATAAAATCCTTTATCGTCATTACAACAGCGATGATGCTCTGTTGTATCAGTACCGTCATCCTTACGATCTTGGAACCGAATTTTTCATTACTGGAGATCATCTTTGAAGTGTCATCGGCTTTTGGAACGGTTGGTCTTTCTATGGGGATCACGGCAAAATTAAGTGTCATGGGCAAAATTGTCATTATGATTTTAATGTTCATCGGAAGAATCGGCATCTTTACCTTTTTATTAATCATGGGTGGTAAACCACTTAAAACGAATTATCATTATCCAAAAGAGCGAATCATTATAGGTTAAAATTCAGTGCAGGAAATTTCCATTGAAGATAAAGGAGGAGTAACAATGACAAACACAATTCAAAAAATCGTTCCGCATTTATGGTATGACCGGGAAGCAAAAGAAGCAGCTGAGTTTTACGCTTCCATATTTCCAGATTCAAAAATTACAAATGTAACGACAATCCACGGCACACCCTCAGGCGATTCCGATATCGTTTCTTTTGAGCTATGGGGGCAGAAGTTCATGGCCATTAGTGCAGGACCTTATTTTAAGATCAATCCATCGGTATCTTTCATGGTTAATTTTGACCCATCGCGAGTAAAAGACGCGAGTGAAAAATTAAATGAGGTTTGGAACAAATTGTCCGAAGGTGGCACAGCATTGATGCCGCTTGGCCAGTATCCATTCAGTGAAAGGTATGGATGGATACAGGATAAATATGGTTTGTCCTGGCAGTTAATCCTTACCAATCCTGAAGGGGAAGAACGGCCTGAAATCTTGCCATCACTTCTATTTGTTGGTGATAAATGCGGGAAGGCGGAAGAGTCGATTAACTTTTATTTATCCGTATTTAAGAATGCAAAGCAGGGACTGATCGCTCGCTATCCTAAAGGCATGGAACCTGACAAAGAAGGAACCATCATGTTCGCTGATTTCTGCTTAGATAATCAGTGGTTTACAGCAATGGATAGTGCGCATGAGCATAAATTTAGTTTTAACGAGGCAATCTCCTTTATGGTGTACTGCGACACACAAGAAGAGATTGATCACTATTGGGAAAATCTCTCTGCGGTTCCGGAAGCCGAGCAATGCGGCTGGCTAAAAGATAAGTTTGGTCTATCCTGGCAGATTGTGCCAAGTGAGATGGATAAGATGATGAGTAAGGGCACACCTGAACAGCTAGTCCGCGTAACGAAAGCATTTCTTAAAATGAAGAAATTTAATCTTTCGGAATTACACCAAGCCTACAAAGAATCATGATAATCCAGCTTATGAAAGTTCTTGGATACTCAAACGTGTGATGGAGTAATTAAAATCGCCAGGTTTGAGAAAAATAATTATCCATTCATGCTGCTACGATTGAACAATCTTAAGAAATAGCGGTGTAAATCCTTATACAAGAAAAGTAACGAGTGCCAGGGACCTATTTAGAACTAGGACATGCTGGCACTCTCTTTTTTTTATATTTTTCCGATAAGGTATTCCAGAGTGGTGATAATTCTGCCAATGTTTTGTTCATACTAAGATTAAATCCAATCCTAGGAATAGTTTAAATGTTCTTTTAAAAAAATAAAAAAGGGGAGTTTCTATAAACATGCTAGTGGAGCGTATCATCCTAGTAGCAATGTGGTTGACCGGCTTTATTTGCTTGATGCTGTTTATTCCGCGCAATGATCGGCGCAAGGGAATCTTGGCATTATTGATTTTTCAAGCTTTCATATGGCTTTGCGATTTGCCTTCATTTCAACTTAATTTGCTAAAAGCTCCTGTACGAGAATTCCCAAAAGCAACAGATCTCCCTTTTACAATTGATTATTTTTTTTATCCAGTATTGTTTTCCATCTATTACGTCCATAAGAAGAAAAAAGGCAGCTTTTGGTCTAGGATGATACCCTTTTTGGTTTGGGTTTCGATTATCACGCTATATGATAGTGTTCTCGAGAGGTATACAGATTTATTGGAATATGACCTTTTGCCTTGGTATGGGATGTGGATTTACATAGGGTTTCTTTTTTACATGAGTCAAGTTTGCTGCAATTGGTTCTTTAAGGATAAAAACTTGTTCCAATCAGAGCGGTGGGGAAGTGAATGAGAATCGAATGGTGGATCCTCTTAATTGTCTGGGTTTTATCAACGGTTATTCTATTCTTCATACCAAAAAATAAAATTCGACTAGCGGTAGTTGCTTTTTTATTCAATCAGATCATTACTTTTCTTATCGGTCTAGTGGTCGTAGAGATGGGGCTAATTGAATATCCTGTTCGACTGTTTGCTTCGATTAATCGGACGAGCTTTACTTTTGAGTATTATGCTTTTCCCGTCGTATGTGCTGCCTTTAATGTCTGGTATCCAAAAAATCGAGGAAGACTTTCCCAATTGGGGTACTATGTTGGATTTAGTTCCTTGTTGACCATCCTAGAAGTCCTGATTGAAAGGAATACACAGCTAATCAAATATCTTCACTGGAAATGGTATATTAGCTGGATTACCATTGGTGTTGCCCTTTTTATTACACGATTATTTTGTACATGGTTTTTCCAAAAGCGAAGAAAAATATAAATATCTTAGAATAAGTTTACCTCCAGTTTGCTTTTCACTAAAGTAGATTTCCTTTTAATATACTAATGAACTTTATTATAGAGCGAGCAGGTAGAAATCTCCTAATTCAATTTGAATGGATTAACTATTGAGTATGATTCAAAATGAAGGGGATACTAACCAAAAGCTTATAGAAAGGAGAAACCATGGAAATAATTAAGCCGATTAAATTAGGTTCATACAAAGAAGATACTAGCGAACCATTAACTTCTGCAGAAATGGGCAAACTTTGGGCTACTTATATGGGAAACAGCATGTCAAAATGCATATTAAGTTATTATCTCCAACATGTAGAAGATAGGGATATTAAAACTTTATTAGAAAATGCATTAAAATTAACCTTAAAATTTATGAATACAATCGAAGGAATTTTTAAAAAGGAGAACTTCCCTATTCCTAAAGGTTTTGGGGAGGAAGACGTAAACCTTGGAGCTCCTCGTTTATTTCAAGATCAATTCTATGTTCATTATTTGAAATACGCTGCAAAAGCAGGAATGAGTATCTATAATGTTGCAATACCGCTTATGATTAGAAGAGATGTTAAAGAATTCTTTAGGTACAGTATGGATGCCACAATGGACTTAATTGCGCAAATCAATGAAATATTAATGAATAAAGGATTTATTATCAAACCTCCTATTATACCGGTGCCAGAAAAAGTGGAGTTTGTTCATCAGGACTTTTTAAATGGTTTTTTGGGACATGTGCGTTCGTTGCATGCATTAGAAATTGCTCACCTTTACGACAATATTGAAAATAATACTGCGAGCAAAGCACTGATTATGGCATTTGCCCAAGTGGTAAAGGATGAAAAGATACGGAAATTGTTTGAGTGGGGCAGAGACCTGACCTCCAAAAACATCGAACACTATATGCAAAAGCTACATGATGAGAATCTACCTACACCTTCTTTTTTGGATGATTTGGTGACAACTTCAACTTTTTCACCCTTTTCAGATAAATTAATGTTATTTCATAAAATGGATATGTTTTCGATGAAAATAAGAGCATTTGGAAATTCTACTGCTGTTAACGGGAGGCATGATATCGGGCTAATGTATTCAAAGTCGTTATTGAAAATCTCACAATTTGTTGAAGCGGCAGCAAAAATTTTTATTGAAAAAGGGTGGATGGAGCAACCGCCACATGCTGTTGATCGAAATAAGTTAGCAGCTAAATAAGTTAATCATGATGTAAGGTCACTTTTTTAAGTATGAAAAATTGTACTTAGGTTTAGGGTGCTATTGAATAAAAACTAAGTGTCTAAAATATGGCGATGAAGACCAAATCCCTTGGATGCATTCATGGGTTCAAAGTAGTAGGAATTCATTAAAGAAAAAACGATGAACAATGGAAAAAGGTAATTTTGGTTTAAAAAAGACGGTGTTTCCTTCACTAAGAAACATCGTCTTTTTTAATGTAAAACGTTAATTTTTTTTGCATTTTTTTAATAGATAACAAGTCAAATATCCAACCAATAATCCTGGGATCAAAAATAACATAGGAAGGAAAATTGGACCGAAAAATACTCCGAAAATGGTAAATTTCGTTGAAAACATTAGTCCAACTGTAACGAAATATGCACCAAAAGCGAAAGGTAAAAAGGAAAACGGTCCAGTATTCTCGCCTGCATGCTTGAAGGCGTCATACATTGCAAACATGTAAACACATGGATAAAACATCAACCATTGATAATCAATAATTTGCACTGCCTCACTTATTTCACCTAAAAAACTTAGCATAATAGCTTTATTAAATGAACTCATTACGTTAATAAGGAATTCTAGGAATATAAAAAGCATGCCTTTGATCAGTTGTCCATTAAGAATTTGACCAAAACCGGGAAGAGCAATGCTCCAAAATACAGCTTCAATTTTGTTTGTTTTCCTCATCACTCAAATAGCTCCCCCCTTATTGCCACCAACTGCGGTTCCATCTAATTGTTGATTCTTTACTTATTGATTCTTCCTTCAGCAACAGGACTAGAAGCTTGTCTAATCGATTTTTCTATTATGTACTCGAAATTACCACATATGAAATACCAAATCGTATAGCAATGGAGAACACCATTCTTATATTGTGGTTAGATATAAACTTGCTCTCTTATTATATTGTTAAACTTAATATTTCCTCTTTGAAGAAAAAAATGATAAAAATTATATACCGAAAACATAATTTACCTATTTAGAAACTGGGACATGCTGGCACTCCTTTTTTATATTTTTCCGATAAGGTATTCCAGAGTGGTGATAATTCTGCCAATGTTTCGTTCATACCAAGATTGAATCAATCCGTAAAGATAAAAAATTAAGAAGGGGAGTTTAAGCAGCTGATAATCCAGACTAGAGCGCGATGGTGAAAGAAAAAGTTGGAGGAGTTATCTGTAAAGGTATAAAGGGTAATTTTTTTGCTATCCTCTCTGACATGTATATTTATTTATTTTTGTACCTTTTTCTATGTCAGAATCTATAATATTATTTTTTTATCGGATATTTTTAAAATGCTGATATTATTGAAAATACAATGACAAGTTGAAAGGAAGAAGATTATGTATATTCCCAAGCAATATCGTATGAATCATGATGAAGCAGTTCAAATGATGAAGTCTTATCCGTTTGCCTTAATGGTTACTGTTGATGGAAATCAACGCCCCTTGGCTACGCACATTCCGTTGGAAATTCGTGAAGAGGAAGGGAAAATCTATGCGAGCGGGCACATTGCATACGGAAACATGCAGAAGAAAACGTTGGATAACAATCGTGATGTGCTGCTAATTTTTCAAGGACCGCACGCGTATATTTCGTCTAGTTGGTATGAGATTGATGAGGTTCCTACATGGGATTATCTAGCTGTACATGCCTATGGAACAGCACGTGTGATTAGTGGGGACGAGCTGAAATCAGCTTTGGATACAATGCTTAAACGCTACGAGTCTCACCGTGATAACGGCCGGCTCTGGGATACATTCGACCCAGAGTTGCTTGAGAGTGAAATGAGAGGAATCGTTGGCTTTGATATTGAAATTACTTCTATTCAAGGTGCAGCCAAAATGAGTCAAAATCGCAGTGATGCCGATTATAAATCGATTATTGCAAAGCTTGAAAAATCAAATGAACAAGGAGAAAAACAGGTTGCTCAGTGGATGCGTGAGCAACGGAAATAAGTCAATTAGAATGCAGAGATCATTTATGCCTAGATTTATTATTGAAGATGATTTTTGGTCGTTATTCCCTCATGCAAAGATCGGCACTGTTATTTGCGAGGGGATTGATAATTCAATAAGAGACGTTGGAATCTACGATCAGCTGCTACAGGAAGTTCATCACGGAATCGAATCGTTTTCTGTTTGAAGCGATATTCCACGAAGATTAGAACTCGGCCTAACGGCAGGGGAAGAATGACGAAGAGATTAATTAAATGGTAGGGAGTAAAGGAACAAAAACAGCCTGACTGCTTTAGCCAGGCTGTTTTAACTCTAAAATGTATTGGAATGAGAATCCAGATCTTAAGCTTGCTTCTTCAATTTCATCCGATCATTCGGTAAAAAGGCAGCAAAAATCGAACCGACGAGTGGTAGGAGGGAGAGAATGGTAAACACGCTCGCAACTCCAAAGATGTCTGAGATCCCTCCCATGAAGACGGAGCCAATTCCTCCGGCACCAACACCGAAACCGATTGAAAGCCCCGATGCCATACCAATATTCTCAGGCAACATTTGTTGCATATAGACAACACTGACAGAGAAGGAGGAAAGAACACTAAACCCAAAACAGAGCAGGTCGATCACTGCCCACACCCCATGTACATAAGGGAAAATCAGGGCAAAAGGTGTTGCAATCAGCATCGAAATAACAAGAAAACGTTTCATGCCGATTTTGTCTGCCCAAAGCCCGCCAAAGAAGGTTCCAAGTGCACCGGCACCGACAAAGACAAAGCTAAGAATTTCTGATTGTTGAACGGTCAGATTGTGCAAATAAAAAGGTAAAAAGACGACCACTTCTATTTGGCACCATGACCTAAGGATGATGACACAAGAGAGCAGACTTGCCCCGAGTATATTGTTCGTCCCTTTCAATTCCTTTTTCCGATTCTGTTTAGCGGACTCTAATTTTTGACCTAACCATGGCAGAATCTGCCCTGTCAGTACAAGGGATAATAATGCAACCGGAATCAACCATAGAAGTCCACGAATCCCTGAGTGTGTTATATAAAGTGAAACCAATAATGGACCAAAGGCCTGCCCTGAATTTCCACCTACTTGAAAAATGGCTTGGGCAAGTGCTTTTTTAGAACCCGAAGCAAGATGGGTCCCTCTTGAGGCTTCTGGATGAAAGGCACCAGAACCTAATCCGGAAATGGAAATAAACAAGAGCAGCCATGGCAAGGATGGGGCAATCCCTGTTAAAGCAAGCCCCATGATCGAGCAAAACACTCCTGCTGGATATAGCCAAATCCGCGGCTTACGATCCGCAAATATTCCAAATAGTGGCTGCGAAACAGAGGATGTTAAATAAGACATTAACACGATCAAAGTGGACTGGGTATAGTTAAGATGAAAAGCATGTTTGTATAATACAACTAAAGCTGGAACCATCCCTGTGGTTACCAGATCATTTAAAAAATGCGAACCGCTAAAAGTAAATACCGCCCGACGAAATAGGGGTTGCTGAACTTTCGGCTTCTCCATTATTTGTGGGTTTGTTGCCAACAGTGACACCTTCTCTTTTACTAGATTAATTGTTTTTTGCTTTATTAATAGTATCGTAACTGATTCGAATTGTCATGCCCTAAATCTATTTTTAGACACACCTGATATTCCTTTCCAATTTAAGGAGAGCTAACGATTCCATTGATATTCGCAATAAATTTTTTACAAATAATAAATATCCAAGGTTATTTGTGTTTGATAATAAGTTATAAAGCATGATATAAGTGTATAAGGAGTGGAACATTTAGGCTTTATATTTTTTGCCGAGTGTATGAGTTATATCCATAATGAGAGGATTTGAGTTTGAATTGATCGAAAATTTTTGGCGTGATTTACCACGACCATTTTTTATACTTGCACCAATGGAAGATGTGACAGATGTTGTTTTTCGTCACGTAGTAAGTGAAGCCGGTCGACCGGATGTATTTTTCACAGAGTTTACAAATTCGGATAGCTATTGTCATCCAGAGGGTATGAAAAGTGTGCGTGGTCGTTTGACTTTTACTGAAGATGAACAGCCAATGGTGGCGCATATTTGGGGGGATCAACCCGAATATTTCCGCCAAATGAGTATTGGCATGGCAAAGCTAGGATTTAAGGGCATCGATATTAACATGGGCTGTCCTGTACCGAATGTGGCATCGAGAGGGAAAGGGAGTGGCCTTATTCTTCGTCCAGACGTTGCGGCAGAGCTTATTCAAGCAGCAAAAGCGGGCGGCCTGCCTGTCAGCGTGAAAACACGACTTGGCTATAAGGAGGTTCAGGAGTGGGAGGAGTGGCTAAAGCATATTTTAAAACAAGATATTGCGAACCTTTCTATTCATTTACGTACAAGAAAGGAAATGAGCGAGGTAGATGCGCATTGGGAGCTAATTCCCGAGATCAAAAAATTACGTGACCGTATTGCACCAAATACGCTACTAACCATTAATGGAGACATTCCTGACCGTCAAACTGGGCTGCAACTTGCAGAACAATATGGTATTGATGGCATTATGATTGGTCGAGGTATTTTTAAAAATCCTTTTGCTTTTGAAAAAGAGCCAAAAGAGCATAGCAGTAAAGAATACCTGGATCTTTTAAGACTGCAGCTTGATCTTCAAGATCGATATGCGGAATTAGTACCGCGATCAATCACAGGGCTGCATCGCTTTTTCAAAATTTATGTCAAAGGTTTCCGTGGAGCTGGTGAGTTAAGAAATCAATTGATGAACACGAAATCAACAGATGAAGTGCGTGCACTGCTTGATCACGCTGAGAAAAATATGGATACGGGTCCATTGAAATGATGTAACTCTTAAAAAACTAGAGAAAAATGAAGTCATCAACATATGTGGATTGCGTTTGGGTTTCGTATATGAGATAAAAAATTAGTTGTCATATTCGACAGCTAATTTTTTTAACCCCGTAATTAGAAATTTCTTTATCCATTCGGTCACATAATTGCCATGCGTATAATAACTTATTTATTTTACCATGTCTCTTTTTGTCATTTTCCTTTATATAGCTAGTGAGTTTGGAAAATTAGAAGAAGGGGTGGATGAAGACCCGTGCGAAAACGAATGATAGGAGGTGTAATGATTGCAGCAACGACGCTGCTTGCCTATCCTCCTCAACAAAACCTTACACGAGAGAATCAAGTAGAAGGACAGACCGGTGCTCCACAATCTCGTGATGTAATCAAACAAAATGTCGATAACCATCTTTCATATCAGGTGCCTGTATTTCTGGTGGAGACCATTGATGGGGACACGGTAAAAGTAAAGGTTAATGGGAAAACAGAGACCGTTCGTTATTTATTGGTAGACACTCCCGAATCAAGAAAGCCAGGGATGTGTATCCAGCCCTTTGCGAAAGAGGCTTATGATCGGAATAAGCAGCTTTTGGGTAGCGGAAAGGTCACCATTGAGTTTGATAAAGGAAGTATGAGAGATTCATATGGACGGTTGCTAGCTTATGTGTATGTGGATGGGAAATCTGTGCAGGAAACCCTATTAAAAGAGGGATTTGCGCGGGTAGCTTATATCATGGATCCACCTTATAAATATCTTCGTTTATTTAAGGAAGATGAAAATCAGGCGAAGAAAAGAAACTTAAATATTTGGACTCGGCATAATTATGTTACCTATAGAGGATTTGAAGGGTGTATGCCTATTGGAAAATAAAAGGCCAATTTGTTGGGGTCTTTCATAAAGTGAAGCTATCCCAAAAGTGTTGTCATTAAACGACCTTTTGGACAGCTTCCATTTTTTTTATTGTTTTCGGTAATATCTTTTTAGACTTTTATTTGCTAAGATACTCTTTCCTCACTCTTCTTAACTTCCATGCTTTTCGCAGGTGAACCTCCCCGAAAGACAACGAGGATTATAATAAGGAGCAATAAAACAAGTGTAACCAAGCCTTTACCGATTCCTAGACCTCCGTGGATCTGCGATGCCCCTAACCAATCCGAGAAAGATGCACCCACCGGACGCGTCATGATATAAGCGAACCAGAATGCAAAAATTTCATTTAGACCAAATAATTTGTAACCCAAAGCTGGAATAGCGAGCAAGACAGTAAATAATACACCTGATGAGAAGTAACCCAAATGCATGCTTGATGCGGTCATATCGCCTGCGGCGGTACCGAGTGCGAATGTAACCAGTACGGTCAGCCAGTAAAAGATTTCTCGGCGGCGAGTGAAAATGCTGTGCACGGACAAAGTTTTTTCTTTGGAAAACCAAGTGATGAGAACACCAGCAAGTGTCACTATAAAGAAGATGGTAGACACGATGTAGGGGATGCCAAGTCCAACACGAACGACATCAGCAGCCATTGTTCCAAATATACTGACCATCACAACAACTAACCAGTATATACTTGGTATATAACGCCGTACTTTAAACTGCAAAATCATGGCGGCTACAAAAATTAATACACTTAAAGGTGCAGAGATAAGTGGATTTAGATTCTCGAATAAATAATCAGAGGCCACCTCTCCCATCCCAGTAGTCAGTAGCTTCGTAATCCAAAAGTAGAGTGTAATTTCGGGAACTTTCGCAAACATTTCATTTGCTTGATTCATGGAGACTGTTAAAGCTTTGTTCATAGTAGACCTTCTTCCAAAAAATGATTAATAAATAAAATAAATTTTTTCATGGTACATTTGTTGAATAAATTTTTACGGACAAATTATTTATAATAAAGCAACCTGAATTCTGACTGAATGAATGGTTAAAGAATGATTAAGAATGAATAAATAGTATATGAACTAGATCAGGGCTTAAATTTGAAGGGGTATATACCTTCAAACGTCACCATGATAAAATTTCAGACTAAAAAACCTCGCCCTTCTGTGAACGAGGTTTTGACCTAATATATCCCAAAAGCTTATGTCTTAGATGGCATAACCGGCAGTGCCAGGATTGGGCTTTAGGCAAGCTTTAAGTACTTATTTAGAAACCGGAGAACACGCCGCTCATACTCTTCTTTATTTAAAAGATACGAATGAATATGGTTACCATCTTCTGTCAGCCACAATTCTCGATCGTTATCTGGTGAAATGGATTGAACGAGTTTTTCACTCTCGGTATAGGGAATTGCTTCATCTGTTTTACTGTGGATCAATAAGAAGGATTTTCCTTTCGTGTTTTTCACATTATTGATTGGTGAAACTTCAGTGGGGTCAATTTTGAGGAGTTTTCGCATGGAATGATAAATAAGTGGTGTAAAAGGCTTTTTGGGTAATTTGCTCCAGTATGAAAGATTTTCTTTTAAAAAAGCTTCTAAATCACTAAAGGGACTGTCGGCTATGACGGCAGAAACCGCAGGATGTTCGCATCCAACAATTAGCGCAGTAGAAGCACCCATACTCCAGCCAATTAGTGCAAGCTTTTTCTGCTTTTTTTTCTGAATCGAATACTCAATTGCAGCATATAAATCGTGCTTTTCAAAGTACCCCAACCCTGTGGTTCTTCCTTTCGATTTGCCTGCATTGCGAAAATCAAACATTAGCACATTATAGCCTTGTTTCGAAAGAGCTTTGGCGAGCTGTAAGCCATCAATCCCTTCCATGGCCCGTTCATTCATATAACCGTGTGCTGTGATAACCGTTTTATTGCTCTGCTTGGAAGCGGCAGGAATCCACCAGCCAGAAAGCTTTACCTGATCTTTTCGGCTGAAAAATTCAATCTCTTCAAATGCAAGTCCGTAGTCTTTCGGGTTTTTAGTGGTTTTTGCCGGGAAAGGATGAGTTAGATAAAGTCCGATTCCAAGAGGGGCAAGAAAAAATGCAGCGGGTACTGCCAAAAGTGGTCCCCACAGTGATTTACCTTTTTTACTTTTTTTCTCCTCACTCAACATCAACTCCTCCTTTCCTTTTTCATTCATCGGTACAATATCATATGTCGATGGACATCAAAATGGAAAAACATTTAGTCCCATTTTGTATCGTTTTTGATAGGAAATGTTTTGTAATCCAGGCAATTCGAAAAAAAACACCTTCACAAATGTGTGAAGGTGTTTCGTTTATTTATTGTGGAATCACAATCCATGCATTTGGTAGGTAACGCATGCCTACAGAAGTATGAGTAGCTGGTTTCAGCTGAAGCACTCCATCCTTAATCATCGTTGTTGATCCTCCGCCATCCATAGCAATCGCGTTTGAAACGTTATATTTTTCAAATAAATGAACCATATCAGACATGGTGGCACCCCGATGAGTTTTATCCCAATAATATCGGCCATCTGTGATAATCATGACGATACTTCCATTTTTTGCTTGGCCGATAGCCGTTCTTGGTGCCCAGCCCCAAGCAGCATCAACGTTTGATGTTACTTGGTTTTGTCCGTTGACAATCAATTGCGGACCAAAACTTACCGCATCCCGAACTCCCAAATTCTCTAGTTGGTTAACAGAATAACTTCCTGTGATAAACTCGCCATTTTTTAAAATCGCACCTACAAGCTGCGGCACTTTGTAGCCATGTGGAGAATTTATAACCTTACCATTGATGATTACGATCCCTTTTGGCTGGGCCCCAGAACCATTTCCTTTCGGATCATAAAATCCCCCGCCATTAATCCCTGCAACTCCATTATTTTCTTTAATCAAATCAGATAATGGCTGACCTTTGGTAGAATACTTCGTTCCTACAAGGTGAACGGTTGTGGGATCAGGAACCACCATAACTTTTGCTGTAAAATTAGCTGTATTAATCGTGTCCACCTTAACCGATTCCTTCTTGCCAGTGGAATCCTTGTTCTCCTTCGTTACTAAAGGAGTAACCGATGATTGCTTAACCGGAGGATGTAACATGGCTTGATTCAATTCTTTTATTTCCGATTGTGGAAGCAAAAAACTCAAGTATTTCACATACTGAGGATGCTGTGACGAAAGGACAGTCCCAACGGCCATTCTTCGAAGTTGGTGTCCTTTAGTTGTTCCATATAAAAATTCGCTTCCGCTTATAAAGAGAAGCAAGATCAAAATTCCAATAATACGCCAAACTGTTAATTTGAGTGGATGGCGTGGAATATAGTTTCTTTTAGTCGTACTGAGTTCCATACCATTTCACCTCTTGTAATTTTTTACCGAACGAATTCGGGTGGGGAATTTGAAAACTCGATTGACCTATTAAATTTAACGTTCTCCATTATACGGTAAACAGGGGATTGATTTAAGCCCCATTTTCTATCCTTTAATGGTATTATTTTACTATTGTTTGCGGTTGATTTGTTTTTGGCAAATAAATTATGGCTGTGTTCGCGAAACGGATGTTTTTCGAAGGTAATATAAAACTTTTCGCCCTACGACTTACGTTAGCTGCTTCAAGGCCATCTGAATACACCACGGATTCGGACACGACTGCTGTTGGCTTCACCTTAGCAATCCGAATGACCACCTGATTCGGACAGAATTGCTCGAGGCGTCACCTTAAAAGTATTACTAATTGTGCTAATGTGGCAGAATAGCTAAATAAACAAAGAGAAATACTAAATTTAATGATTCATTTTGGAACAAGGGAGAATTAATATGTCAATGAAAAAACATTGGTTACTTAATATCGTACTAATATTACTCTCCTGGCTTACTATACCTTTGTTAGGATGGAGGACAATAAAGAGATTTTTACCAGCCTCAATCCTTGCTGTTCTCCTATGTAGTTTGGACGCTCAAATTGGAAAAAAACTCAGATGGTGGTCATTTTATAATAAACCACAGTCCTTTATTCAAAATGAATTTCCTTTTCTCATTGGCCCAATGTTGGCGATGGCTTTATGGACTTTAAAATGGGGATACGGAAATTTTAAAAAATTTTTAATGTTAAATGTTATTGGCGAAGCAATTTTTGCATATCCAATAACAAGGTTGTTCACAAAATTAAAACTTTATAAATTAGTTCGATTTAACGAATTTCAATTCTTTCTATATTTCTTTTACAAGGCTTTTTCTTTATATGGATTTCAATATCTTATTGAAAAATACAAGAAAACACATGATTTTTAAAGCAGCGGGTGCGACTCTTCAAAATGAAGCTTGCCTTTTTTTGGGAAAATAAATTCTCCTAGCTTACCATGTATACTTTGGATCAGGGATAGAAAATCTATAAATAACTTAGGCTCTTTTCGTAAACTTTGTTGATCTTGGTATAAAAAGTATTCCATTTAGATGCTTTTCGGATAGCCTCCATGTAGCAAGGCAATCGTGTCCGAATCAAGAGTTCATTCGTACAGCTTTGACTTAGCCAAGGACAGTCGTGTCTGAATCAAGGGCTCATTCGGACAGCTTCAATGTAGCCAAGAATCCTCGTGTCCGAATCAAGGGCTCATTCGGACAGCTTTGACTTAGCCAAGGGCAATCGTGTCCGAATCAAGGGCTCATTCGGACAGCTTTGACTTAACCAAGGGCAATTGTGTACGAATCAAGAGTTCATTCGGACAGCTTTGATGTAGCCAAGGGCAATCGTGTCCGAATCAAG
>NZ_KI535295.1:1357998-1578347 GCF_000482325.1 Bacillus sp. UNC438CL73TsuS30
AATCAAGTGCTCATTCGGACAGCTTCTAAGTAACCAAGAATCATCGTGTCCGAATCAAGAGTTCATTCGGACAGCTTTGACTTAGCCAAGGGCAATCGTTAATTTGCATTTCTTTAAAAGGCTCCATGTTAAAATCATTAGTAGATAATTTGAAGCATTCGATGCCCTATTGCAACGAGTGCTTTTTTCTTTCCTCATCGTGCAGCTATGTACCAATATTTTGTAGCTAACCATCGATTTCTACACCTAGAAACAGCCCAAGCAGCTTCACATAAGACGGATTTAATATGTGGTTTTTCTTTTACAGCTCGTGTGCTATATCTTTTGCATGCACTCTCGTTGTTTCCAAGGGAAATTCCTGCCCAAGATGCAAGGTGCTGAGAAGTTGGAAATAGTGTTACTAACATGTTTAGATCCGTATGGTGATAAATGATTTTAGGAAATGGGATACTCAAGAAAGAAGTTAAAGTGTGACTTAATTCGATTTGCTGAAAGACCTTCTAAGGTGAGAATTTAGAGAAAGTTGATGTTAAGGTAAATGAGAACTAAAACAATTATGATTTTTCACTAAAGGGTTGCGTTACTTGTAGAATCGGCTGCCATTATTGAGGGCTTTTTTGATATTCAACTAAATGGGTAGTTTAAATCATATATATGAGAACCAACGAGGACAGTCTAATATGAATTAATGGTAGAATTGTATTAACGATGCGACTGGTCAGTAGTGATTTTTATAAAGGAGTTGTAAGAAGTGAAATATCGTAAAGCAAATATCGATGATATTGATCAATTGGTGGAGTTAAGAAAAAAGCAATTAGTTGATGAGGGTATAGAGCCTAATATAGATATTGATAGAGAACTAGATGATTTCTTTAAAAATAAACTCAGCGATGGTACTTTAATTCAATGGTTAGTGGAAGATCATGAAGAAATTATAGCTTGTGGTGCCGTGATTTTTTATGAATTTCCTCCTAGTTACACCAATAAGACTGGAAAAAAGGCTTATATCACCAATATGTATACGAATGAAAATTATCGTGGGCAAGGAATTGCCACAAAACTGTTAACGAAATTAGTTGATGAAGTAAAGAGTTCAGGTATTTCAAAAATATGGCTTGGGGCTTCAAAAATGGGGAGACCAGTGTATAAGAAGTTTGGTTTTACGGAAACGGATGAATTTCTAGAATTAAATATTATTAAATAATTTGTAAAGTATAACACTTAAATGCTGTACTAGATCTTCTCGCATTCCCTATCGCAAAATTTTTCGCTAAAGTTGGAGTATTCGAGTTCAAGAAAATGAGACCAAAACATTTTTACAAATTGTCAGTGGTAACAGGACGTTAATGGATAACAACTTATTGAAGTAACACGTTAAAAAAGTCCCGATAAAGGGACTTTTTCCTGCTCTATTCATCTTATTCCTCCTAGTACATCATAAATGATGCACCAACAATGATAAGAAGGATGAACAATACTACGATTAACGCAAAACCAGAAGTAGCTCCGCCACTCATGTTTAAACACCTCCAGCCTAAATGATTCATTCCGCTAGAACGTGTAATGATTTATTAATAAAAACAAGCTGCACCAACAATAATTAGAAGGATAAACAATACTACGATTAACACGAAAGTGCTACCTCCGTAAAAACCACCTCCGTAGCCATAGCCTCCATAGCCTCCAAAGCACATACTTATCACCACCTGTTAGAATGTCCGAAATAAACTTTTCACTATGTATAATATTTCATAAGACAAGAATCGCTTGGACAAATATCATATTGAGAAGGAAAAATATATAATTTACCTATAAATGCAAAGAAACGTCTGCTTTATTGGCAAACGTCTCTAGATGAAAGGGTAATGGAATATGACTGGTTTGGTGTAATAATAATATATGTACAAGATAATGAATGGAATGGACAAGGGCTGATTTTTTTACGAATTAATTCTTGGTATGTACTAAAAATTTCTTCAAATTAGGCCTACCGATTGGGTACTCAAGTTAAACTGATGCATAGTCTAGAGTGTATCCGAAAAGCCATAGCCTTGCTTAGCACATAGACTTGTCACAAAGACAGTCTCAATCACCAAAAGCCGCTAGTAGGGCTTTTTTGTATTTATTAATCCTTTCGACGTAATAAAAGACTACTCTTCAAGAAAAATGGAGGGATCCATATGACAACCTTAATTATATATGCCCACTCAAACAAGGATAGCCTTAATCATGCGATTTTAGAGAACGTCGTGAAAGGGTTAAAGGAAGCCAAACGGAAATTTGAATTAATTGACTTATACGCGGAGAAATTTGATCCTGTTTTAGTCATCGATGAGCAGCACAAACCTAGGGATTTAATCCATGATCCATATACTGAAAAATATCGAAATAAAATTGAGCAGGCTAATCAGTTAATTTTCATTTACCCGATTTGGTGGTATGGTGTACCAGCCATTTTAAAAGGATTTTTTGATCGCGTCTTTGTTTCTGGATTTGCGTATAAACACCACGGAAAATTTCCTAAAGGCTTATTGAAGAATAAATCAGCATGGGTTATTTACACCATCGATTCTCCCTCTTTATTTATTCGATTGTTTAGAAAAAATGTAGAATGGATCGTAGTCCGAAATTACATTTTAAAGTTCTGCGGCATTAAAAATATCAAAAGAACCCGGCTGACGTCCGTTAAACATTCTACCTATGAGTCCCGGCAGAAATGGCTTCAAAAAATCTACCATCTCGCAAAAGCGATTTGAAAAATATGGGATAGTCTCATCTGGAATTCCTAGCAACTTATTTTTTAATTTTTTTTTTACACCTGAGAAAGAGTCCAGCAAAAACGCCATCATCCTTTTTCAACGTTCATTTTAAGTGCATCAGTCATCCCCATCAATGGAATGCATATTCATATTGCTCTCGGAATATGAATACTAAGATGAATATGAGGGAGAGGATGGGTCATATGAAGCATCGGGTATATCAGGAAATGAACAGAATCGCTAACCAGTTAGTCCAGGACCAATCAGAGGACGGGGCCTGGCATTATCCTTTCGAGACCGGGATCGCAATGGACTGCAGTATGATAATCTTATTACGGACATTGGAGATAAATGACGAGGAATTCATAAAAGAATTGGTGAAACGGATCGCTGGAAAACAGCAGGAAGATGGATCATGGAAGCTGTTTCATGACGAGGAAAAAGGAAATCTGACATCCACTGTGGAAGCTTATTATGCCCTTCTTTATTCTGGCTACCGGAATCGAAATGACCCGGAAATCCAGGCGGCCAGACGGTTTATTATGACCAATGGAGGGGCCGCTGAAGTCCATATGTTTTTGAAAATCATGTTGGCCATAACAGGACAATGTGCGTGGCCGCACTTCCCCATTAATATTGAAGTGATGCTTTTACCAGATTCTTTTCCCATCAATCTTTTTGACCTATCCGTGTACGGAAGAGCGAACATTATCCCTTTTTTAATTCTCGCCAATACGAATTTCCGTAAAAGAACTCCTCGATCGCCCAATCTCTCCGATTTGTTTCAAAAAAAAGCTGTTCGTTTTTTTACAGAGGATCAAGCAGAAGAGGCCCGCTCGGTGATCAAATGGATTAAACAGGGGATTAAGGGTCTGAAATCCCAAGTAAATCTTCGCGAATTGGCATTATATCGTGCCGAAAAATATATGCTAGACCGAATCGAACCGGATGGCACCTATTTAAATTATTTCAGCACTACTTCTCTCATGATTTTTGCCTTACTGGCGAGGGGGTATCAAAATACACATCCGGTAATTACTCGTGCCGTACAAGGATTAAAAGCGATGACCTGCCGTATTGACGGAGAACTTCACTGCCAGTACACGACGGCATCGGTCTGGAATACGACTTTAATCAATTATGCTCTGCAAGAATCCGGAGTTCCTTATTCATCTAACACTGTACAAAAGGCAAATGATTACATTCTCTCCCGTCAGCATCTCAAATACGGGGATTGGGTCATTCATGAACCAAACCTGTTACCGGGAGGTTGGGGGTTTGCAGACATGAACACGATCCACCCAGATATTGACGACACAACAGTTGCACTGAGGGCGATACGAACTTTGGCCACAAAGCAAGTGGATTACCGGCATGCATGGGATCGTGGAGTAACCTGGCTCATTTCCATGCAAAACAATGACGGAGGTTGGGCGGCATTCGAAAAGAATGTGGATAAGAAAGTGTTGAATTTGTTACCGATAGAGGGTGGAAAAGATTTATTGATTGATCCGTCGACGGTTGATTTAACGGGAAGGACTTTAGAGTTCTTCGGAAACTATACCCATTTGGATCATCACCATCCCATGGTGAAGCGTGGGATTCGTTGGCTGTTGCGGCATCAAAATTCAGATGGTTCCTGGGTGGGGCGATGGGGCGTGTATATTTATGGCACATGGGCGGCTGTAACGGGAATGGTTGCAGTTGGAGTTTCCACGAATCATCCAGCTATTCAAAAGGCTCTAACTTGGTTGCGGAAAATTCAGAATCCCGACGGGGGGTGGGGAGAATCCTGTAAAAGTGATATCAAAAATTGTTATGTGCCGTTGGGCGAAAGTACCCGCACACATACCGCTTGGGCCCTTGACACACTCATTTCGGCCGCAACTGGAGTTACACCTGAAATTGAAAACGGTGCAGCTTTTTTAGTGGATAAGAAGGAAAAGGATTGGACGACGACCTACCCAAAAGGAAGGGGAATGGCAGGATCCTTTTATCTCAATTATCATTGTTATGAATATGTTTTTCCATTGATTTCCTTGGCCCATTATCAAAAATTAGCTGGTGGGCAGCTCCTAACGGATTTGTCAAACAAGGATTTTAATTAAGGATTTGTGTATTTAAAAACTCTTGAGTGCCTTTGGCATACTTTTATATTCTGTCCCATAAAATGAACAAACCACAACAGACGGCAGTCTTGGAGAAAAACGAAATCTTACCTACTAAAGGAGGCAGACAAAAGATGCTAGGGGCGCTCCACCAATTTTTGGATCTTAAAACGTTAATTTGGTTGTTTCCCATCATTTTCATTTTCCATGACTTAGAAGAGATCATAACCATTGAATCTTCCATGAATGCAAACAAAAACAGTTTTCAAAAGGCTTCCTTCGTCAAGCTAGCATTAAAAATGAGGGAAAAACTAGGTTCGACCGCTGCCCAGCTTGCTGTTTCGGCTACATGGATTTTACTGATTATCTCATTCACTACAGTGATGACCACCCATTTCTCATTAAACGGTGGGGGTTTTCTTTTATATATAGCAATTCTCAATTTATTTATTCTGCAGGTGATCATGCATATTGTTCAGTCCATCTTTTTCAAGGGTTACACACCTGGCATCATAACGGCACTATTCCTCCTCATCCCTTACTGTCTTATTACATATTACAGTTTGTTCGAAAGTGGCCTGATAAACTGGCATTTAATTTTTGCCAGTCTCCCCGTCAGCCTGTTCATGATCCCGATTTTTCTTGTGGGCAATATCTTAGGCCGTTATTTTATTCACTAACTGGCCCCTGATTTCTTTTACTTAGGATTGGATTCGAATTAAATGGTTACTGTTCCTCAATCAACGACAAGTTAGTCAATTATAAAATAGTAGTTGCAGGGGGGATTAAATTGCATGTTGTTATAACTGGTGGAAGTGGGTTTGTGGGTCAAGCCTTGACTCACCTGTTGATTCAAAAAGGCCATCGAGTAACCATATTAACACGTCTTTCCGATCATAAAAGAACAAGTGAGTTCGTTCATTATGTTAATTGGCTTTCTGCAGACAATCAACCTGAAAACGAACTTAAGGGTGTCGATGCAATGGTCAATTTAGCCGGGGAACCAATCGGCAGCGGACGGTGGACCCAAAGTAAAAAGGAGGCTATTTTGAATAGCCGTCTCACAGCCACCAAAGAAGTAATTCGAATTTTGAGACATCTTAATCCAAAGCCAAAAGTTCTTGTTAACGCTTCAGGTATAAGTTACTACGGTATGTCAGACTTCAAAACATTTAATGAGACCACCAAAAGTGATGCAAACGATTTTTTGGCCGAAGTTGTAAAGCGTTGGGAGAAAGAAGGGGAAACGGCGAAAGAATTAGGCGTTCGAACGGTCTTCGCTCGTTTCGGTATAATTCTGGGTCAAGAGGGTGCCTTACCGCGAATGGTCCTACCATATAAATTAGGAATTGGGGGGACAATTGGCAGTGGGAAGCAATGGATTTCCTGGGTGCACATTCAAGATGTAGTTGAGATGGTTTACTTTGCCATGATTAAGCCTGAAGTAGAAGGACCGATGAATGTGACCTCGCCTAATCCAATACGCATGTCATCATTCGGACAGTCCATTGGAGACGTCCTTCACCGCCCACATTGGCTCCGTGTGCCTGGGGTTGCATTAAAAGTAGCACTTGGTGAAATGAGTCAGGTGGTATTAAAAGGGCAGCAAGTACTCCCTCAAAAAGCACTTTACCACAATTACACCTTTCAATTTACAGAAGTAAAAAGTGCACTTTCTGATATTCTAAGTTAACGATATATTTGCGCCGGTAGGAAGAAGGAGATTTATAATTAGCTTTAGTATTGCAATTATTTTAGGAAGTATTGCCTTATCTATTCAACCGTATCCCTTGGGCCACTTGGGCTTAGGAAAATCATTTCAAAAAGTATACTATTTGAAGGGTCGCTGCTGCGACCCTTTTTCTTATGCAGCTATTGTGGTAGTTTAACGGAAAAAGACTTTAGAGAATTAATTCCATAATTGGAGAATAAAATAAGTGTGAAATGATCTAATTTCATTAAGGTGGATATAAACTATGGTCTTGTGCGTTATTTCTATTATTGTATTTAATTTAATAGTTTATAAAATGAATAAACGTCTTACGAAAAATCAAATGGTTCACATATGGACATTTACAATCATATTGCTTACATGGGCTGATATATATATTGATGAAAAGACTGGAGGTTATTGGTATTTTTACAAAGGAATTGAGTGGCGTAATTTCTTAGTATATACACTATTAATTCCACCAGTGAATGTTATTTTTTTGAATTGGTATCCCTTCAACACTTCTAGGTTAAAAATGTTCCGTTACTTTGTTTATTGGATTATATTTATTACCGCTTATGAGTCAATATCATTGTTACCTGAACCTTGGGGGTTTTTCCATTATGGTTGGTGGAATATAGTATATTCAATAATGTGCGACCCTGTATTACTACTCATTTTATTAAAGTATTATAAATGGATATGTAAAATTGAAAAAAGAAGTTAACGTTTATTGCATTAATGGAGCTTTGTGAAACATTATACTTAATGGGTGCAAGAGTTGTAGATCAAGTTGTCATTGTGGCAGCTTTTTCTTATTTAAACTAAAATAAGCGGGGGTGTTAAAAAATATGAAACAAATGGGGACGCTATACTTCTTCTGTGGAAAAATGGGAGCTGGAAAATCAACTAAATCAAAACAATTGGCGATAGATAAACATGCGGTACTGTTGTCTGAGGATGAATGGCTTTCATCTCTTTATCCCAATCAGATTACCTCATTTGAGGACTATCTAAAATTCTCAGCACAGCTCAAGCCGATGGTCAAAAAGCATGTTCAAAACATATTAAGTGTCGGTACAGATGTAGTAATGGATTTTCCAGCTAACACTCAAAAACTACGAAAGTGGTTTTTGGATATGGCGTCAGAGGTCAATGCAAGCCATCAACTAGTTTTCCTTAATCTAAATAACGAGCAATGCTTACGCCAAATTGCACAAAGGCGGCACGAACAACCCGAAAGAGCAGCTTTTGACACGGAAGCGGTATTTATTCATGTTACTAAATTTTTTGAAGCACCAGAGGCATCTGAGGGTTTAACTATTTTAGAGTTTAGCGGAAAAGAATAACAAGGAGTTCAATGATTCTTTTACGTTAATATCGAAGCTGTTGACAATCCATTAGATTTTGCAAGGAAAGTCAGAAGAGCGTTAAGGAGCTAACGATTCCAAGAGTTGTAGATCGATGAATGGACCTGCAGCTCTTTTTTTTATTGTGTTGAACGGGTCAGGTTAACCAAAGAAGCGAATGATGTAGACTTCATCTGAATAGACTAGTCTTCTATGTACTGACGCTCACAAAGGAGCATCCATGACGTTCCAAACCTGTCTCTCAGCTGAGCAAAACGTAAAGCGAAAAATGTTTCTTCCATGGGCATAAAGATTTCTCCTCCTTCAGAAAGCAAGGTATAAAGCCTCTCCGCCTCTTCTGCACTGGAAACCCTGAGTGTCAGATAGACACTCCGCATAGGCTCTGCCTTTGGGATGTCGGCTCCCCTTAGTATGGTGTCCCCAATCTCGATGGTAGCATGCAAAATGTCGTTTTCCCTACCTTCCGGAACGTTCGTCGGATCTGGCAGTTGTTTGAAAGCCATCATTGATGTTATTCTTCCTCCGAGATGCTGTTCATAAAAATGAAAAGCCTGTTCGCAAACTCCTGGATAATTGACGTAGATATCGAGCTTCATTAAATAATCTCCCTTTTTCATTTTGGTCGTTGGTCTTGAAAGATACCTTATAATTCAGTATAAACTAATGGAATATGAAATGCCTATATAACTATGGATTATATGAATTCGATATGAAGGTGAACAACGTCTTCAAAATTGACAGTGCTTCGCAATTGGGGGATATGCTTCAATAAAGAAGAAGCACCAATTCCTTATGGTAGTAAAGGCAAGGGTGCATGATTTATAGGTAAAAACACATTTTGCTGAAACAAGTTTATAGGTTAATAACCAATGCATATGATGATTTGAAAATAACATTAAGGAGTGCATTTTATGAATCCTAGTCATCTACATCTGTACTATAACATTCCATATAGTCAAGATGCTTATCTATCTGCATCTCCATTCCAAACAGATTACTATTCGCCCCTTGATCCAAGACAATTTGGCGTGACTCAGCCTCCAACTGCACCGCCACCTAGTCATCATGTTCCGCCTGGACCGCCACCTGGTCATCATGATCCAGAAGCTGGACCACCAACATCGCCACCGCCATCAGTTGTTCCTCAACAAATGCACCAAGCAGGAGCATATGCGGTAGACCCCGGCAGTATGATTAGTTGTTTACACAGATACACGTATGTATGGCTAAGAGGTCGTGAGCAATTTTGGTTCTATCCAACATTTATTGGTCGAAACTCTGTTTCAGGATATCGCTGGACTGGACATAGATGGGTTAATTACGGTATTAGCCTTAGACAAATTCAATCGTTTACTTGCGTTTAATAAGGTTTTGTAATTGAATTCAAACCAGCTTGTGTAGGGAAGGAATAAAGCCCAATAAAACAATTAATCTTATTTCAACTAAAGTAGATATAGTCTATCTCAAAACAAAACAGATGTTGTAAAATTGCACTTACAATAAATGGTGCAAAAGCTTAAAAATCCAGCTGCCATCATGGTGGCTTTTTCTTATAGCACTAACTAGCAGTTTAATTGAACAATCTGCAATAGCTATTCATCAATCAGACCTTTTTGCAACATTTACATTGAACAGAGCCTGAAATTAAATTTCTATCCCGTTTTCTATATAGATTGTGTTTTGTAATCCGGTATGTTTTACCACATATTCAAATATATTTTTTGCTGTGTCTCTGATTATCTCGCTTAGACCTAAGTTATCAAAAACGCGTGCATAGCAGCGGATAATCAACGTATCATTTTCTTCTAACAGATGATAATAGACGGTTTCCTTATGTATTTTTGAAAAACTGTTAATAAATAGATATTCATCTGTTGGTTCGATTCCTTTTAACAGAAGTTCCTTTTGAACGATTCGTTTTATATCAGCGATTTGATTCTGTGATAAATTTATTCTCATACCAGCCCACCAGCCTATTTATTTATCAGCATTTCACATTTTTATTATACGAAAAACGAGATTATCTGTCACAAAAGAATTGGATTGCAGCAATAATCCCAATTTAACTGGACAGGATAGTTAGAGAAGAATACATCGATAAGTGACCAAGTTGACAATAGTATCATTGGAATCTATATTCAATAAACATAAAGTTAACGTAATGTTTATAGTGGTGATATTTTATAGATAAACGCATGCGAATTGGGGAACCTTAATTGGGGACATTTTTGCTACTATCGGAGAGGTTCATTAATAAAACGAGGTTAGAGGAGGTTAAAATGGAGAAACAGGCTGATTTATTTCATTCATTGGAGGGGGAAAGAATCTATTTCAAAGCCCTTAGGGTAGAGGATGTTCAAGAAATACATCATTTTGCATCAGATCAACAAGTTTCACGATTTATTGGCTGGAATTTGATGAATAGTTTAGAGGAATCTCGTCAGCACATTGAAGTAATGTTAAACCGTGAGTCGGTAGGTACTCATTTATATTCCTCCATCGTTGAAAAATTAACACAAGCAATAATAGGGACAGCCATGATTTTCAATTTTGACAAGGAAGCAAACAAAGCTGAAATTGGTTATGTGTTACATAAACAATATTGGGGTAAGGGGTATGGCACAGAGATTGTTGCATTGATGAGTGATTTTGCATTTAAATCACTTAATCTTCATAAACTCCATGCCATGGTCGTTCATGCCAATATTGGCTCTGCACGGATACTTGAAAAGAATAGATATGAGTTAGAAGGAAGATTAAAGGACCACTATTTTATAGAGGGTAAGTATTATGATGCATTACTTTTCGGCAAAATTACAAACATGGAAACTTAGCTTTCCTATGGGATAAAATGAAGATCTTTGTTGACCATGATGTCAATAAAATATAGTCCGTTGTAGGTGCTGTCACAATATAATCTGTGATTGAGTGGCTAAAGATGTATCGATCTAAATCTAAACGTCTTTAGTTCTATCATACTTTAATAATTGTCGATGCTTATAAAATTTCTCAAAAATAATACCTATTAAATAGAAAAATAACAAACCAAAACAAATGTGAATGAGTGAAAATTTAACTCCAAATGAAGCAAATTCATATACAATAACCGGTAATTTTGCAGTTGTCCAAACTCCTAAAAAAAATACAATATAGCGCATGCTTGCTCCTTTTTTTAATAATAGTGCCGCAATTGGAAAAGCTACGTAGAGAGGTCCAGCTGCAATTACTCCTAATAATAGGGAGAACAAAATGCCATAGATGCCGGATTATTCTCCCATATATCTTATAAGTGTTTCTTTCTCCACCCATTTGTCAAGTAAACCTACAAATAGTAAGACAGGAGGGAGTAGAAACAGCATATCTAAAATGCTTTTTCCAGTTAATTGAAATGCGTTCCATCCCACCGATTGGTTTATAAAAGTAAGGATAATGAGCCCAAATAATAAAATGAAAAAGAAACGATACCTTTTTAATTCATTCATCCCATCACCACCCAAATAATATATGAAAATAGTAGAGACATTACTACTGCAGATACATTGCGAGAATAGGCAAAGCTTCGTCCAAATATCTTTTGTTCCATTGGTAAAGTTGTGATTCCTACGGACATTAATGTAGACATTAATACAGCTACTTGAGGGAGTCCTGCACCATTTTGGACTAATGTGTGTCCAAGAGGAAATACAACAAAGCTTGGAACTAGTGCAATAGAACCAATTAATGCTGAATAAACAATACCTGTCAATCCAGATTTTTCTCCAATGATTGAAGAAATTAAGGATGGAGTTAATATAGATAGTGATAGCCCAACGAAAAGCATAATGGATAACATGTCAGGTATAATATTACGAAAGCTTTTCCATGACTTTAATAGAGCATCTCTAGTTTTATTTCGATCTTTTATAAAAGAAATACTGAGAAGAATAATAGCCATAGCGTAAAGAATAGCACCATTAATCATGATTAGACTCCTTCCATTCTTTGTATTTATTTAAGAAAAATGATAAGTTCTTCATTTTTTCTTCTATATCTATTTTAAAATCTTCTAATTTTCTTTTTCCACCTGTAGTAATTTTGTACATTTTTATCAGCTTCTCTTGATTAGATGTGTCCAAATAAGACTCAACAGCACCTTCTTTCTCTAATGTTTTTAATGTGCGATAAAGAATGGCACTATCAATTGGATTGAGGGGAAGCTCTTCTTCACATTTCTGCAGGAGTTTCCCTCCATAGCTATCTCCCTCTGTTAAAAACAGCAAAAGAAATGCACCTGTATGTCTCCCTGTATGTTTCATAAAATATATAACCTCCAGTTTAAATGTGAATTTTTGGTAATTTCTTACTGTTAATAACAGTATACTGTTATTAGCAGTAATATGTCACCAACAGAATGCCTTTTTTAAGAATTTTTTGTTCAATTTTTCAGTTTCAGCTTATTTAGGGTTAGTTGGATGGTAGCTTAATAAAAGAATTACAGTCCCATCTCATGTGATGGCGGAACGAGCGGGGATATTGTTAAAAGGAATCCATAGATATCACCTATGACATAAATGTACGTCATTTGCATGCATTAGAGATTGCGCATCTATACGATAATATTGAAAATAATGTAACCAGCAAAGCACTTATTATGGCGTTTGCACAAGTGGCAAAAGATGAGGAGGTTCGGAAACTATTCGAATGGGGGCGGGAATTGACATCTGAAAATGTCCAAGGGTCTATGCAGAAACTTCACAAAGAAAATTTGCCTACACCTTCTTTCCTGGACGATTTAGTAACAACATCCACTTTTTCTCCCTTTTCTGATAAGATCATGCTATTCCATAAAATGGACATGTTTGCCATGAAAATAAGGGCATTTGGAAATGCGGTAGCGGTAGATGGTAGGCATGATATAGCGTTCATGTATACAACCGATTTAATGAAAATTGGAAAGTTTGTAGATAATGCAGCAAAATTAATGGTTAAGAAGGGGTGGATGGAACAGCCGCCTATGTCAGTAGAAAGGGGAAAATTGTCTTCTGAATCATAATATGAAGTCATAGTTCAAAAAGTAAGGCCCTCGAATTCAACAGAGCTCCGAGGGCGTTATACAACAACGTATTAACTTTTATGATACATTCGCTTACTCAATTTTTTAAATTTATAAATCGTGGTTAAGAATCCTAAACAGCAGCGATGAAGCAAGAATCGTTGAAATAGATAACCTCTGAAAGGATTTTGTTACCCTGAATTTTCTCGAAAGTTTCTCTTGCTTCTCTTTCTGTGTCAAACTCAAACATTCTAGTATGTTCTTTTGAATGGACAGTTATTACCCACATTAAAAAAATCCCCCAATTAAAAGATAAATTTATACCCCTGTGTACTGTGAATGGATAAGTGACTAAAGAAGCGATTGAAGTGAATAGGAGTATGGTTAACTCTAACAAGGACGATTATAACATCCTCATATCGTTATGCCGAGTGTAATTGTTACAATTTATTGACATTTTTTATATTTCAAGATTCATATTTTTACCTATATTCCCCATACGGGAGCAGAAGAATGTTATTCCACAATTGGGCCAGAATGTGGAATAACATAATAAATTGTGTCGGGAAGATTTTGAAGAAATTTAGTTAAGCTAACGGGGCAGTTGAAGAAGGAATTGGGGTTTTATGGTAAAATATTATCATTACTTTTTCTTTGTTACAGGTGATGTTTAGATTGAAAAACATTAGGGGGCTTAGTTGTTGTGGGGAAAATTAAAAATATGACTCTAACGATTTTTCTGTCTCTATTCTTACTTATATTTCTCACTGTGTTTATATACATAATGTATAGTTCGGGAGCCAGTCCATTAATAATTTTAGGCGTTTTAATTTTGGGCATAATTCTTTTTTATCTTGGACTTATGTAGATTTCTGTAGAATATTAAAAGTTTCGGAGGGGAAATTGATGAACGTAAATAAAAAGGAGATACAAACAAACGACAAAGCGATTAGTTACACACATATAGAAACAGGTTCCAAAACGATTTGCTTTATGTTTTCAGGTTCAGGTTACAATTACGATAAGCCCCTATTTTATTATGCAACTATGACGATGCTTCAAAACAAAATTGATATTGTTCATATCCATTACTCCTATGAAGAACATTTCTTAAAAAAATCTCTTGAAGAAGTATCCAAAACAATGGTGGATGATATTAACCCTATAATTTCGGAAGTCCTTAAAAACGGTCAATACAGCGAAAAGATTTTTTTAGGAAAATCGCTTGGAACAATTCCGATTGCTAATGACCTTATGAAAAGAGATGAATTTTTAAATGCCACAATGATTTTACTCACTCCTCTGTTAAAGTTTGACTTGATTTTTGATGCAATTTTGAATAGTGAACATCAAGGGTTATTAATTATCGGGGATAATGACCCTCATTACAATATCGATCAAATTGAGGAATTAAGTAAATCAAATTTACAGATAGAGGTTATTCAAAATGCAAATCATCACTTGGACATCGGAGAATTTGAGACAACAAATTCCATTTTCGCTTTATCAAGGGTGATGGAAAAACTCCTAGAAACTGTTAGTCCCGAAAAGTAATGTTTTGCGAGGCACATTGTGAAGAAATATACTTAAACTAACGGGTGCTTGAGTTTAAGAGCGGAAGCTGTCATTGAGGCAGCTTTTCTTATTTCATTAAAGGGGAGTTTAGTTGAATAAGAGGAAGTTTAATTTTTATATAAAGTAAGGTAAAATTAGGTAAAATCAATTGGTGGTGAATAATGATTGGAACCTAAATGGTTAGAATGGGCAAAACAGCTTCAATCTATTGCACAAGCAGGGCTAACTTATTCTAAAGATGTTTATGACTTGGAAAGATTTGAATTAATTAGAAATATTAGTGTTGAGATTTTGACACAGCATACAAATATGGACAATAAAATTATAAAAGAACTATTTGCAAATGAAACAGGGTATGCAACCCCTAAAGTTGATATTAGGGCTGTTGTATTTAGAGCAAATAAAATATTAATGGTGAGAGAAACCAATGATGGAGATTGGTCGTTACCTGGAGGTTGGGGCGATATTGGATTAACTCCAAGTGAAGTTGCAGTCAAGGAAGTAAAAGAAGAATCAGGGTTTGATGTCAAAGCGATAAAATTAATAGCAGTACTCGATAAGAAATGCCATCCTCATCCACCTTCTCCATATCACGTTTATAAAATGTTTATCCAATGTGAAATCATTGGCGGGCAACCAAAAGAAGGTATTGAAACAGATGCAGTGGAATTTTTCGCGGAAAATGAACTACCACCTTTATCGATAGCTAGAAATACAGAATCACAAATTCAACTAGCATTTAAACATTTGCATAATCCACAAGAACCTGTATATTTTGATTGATACTCCAAGTTTAATGCCCCCAAGTTGTTCAACGATCGGGTGCAAGAGTTGAAGATCCAGCTGCCATTTAGGCGGCTTTTCTTATTGGATTAACGAACAGTGTAGGTGAAAACCTATATAGGTAAAGGATTTAAAGGAAATGATGTAGAATTACATATTTTTAAACATTTCATTTAATTAGCAAAAAAATTTACATGGCACTTTATAGGAGGAAGAGTAGATGGATATGAAATATCCAATTGGAAAATTTCAATTTAATGGTGAGATTACTAACAACATTACAAAGGATTGGATAAATGAGATTGAAAGTTTACCAAGATTATTAAGAGATGCTGTAAAAGACTTAGATTATGAACAGCTTGATACACCTTATCGTTCAGGAGGGTGGACTGTTCGACAAGTAATACATCACCTTGCGGATAGTCATATGAATGCCTATGTTCGCTTTAAATTGGCTCTTACAGAAGAAAAGCCTGTAATTAAGCCCTACGAAGAAACTAAATGGGCGGAACTTTCTGATTATAAATTACCAATTGATATTTCACTATCTCTTCTAGATACATTACACCAACGCTGGACAAACCTTTTACGAAGTCTAAGTCCAGCTGATATGGATAAGACATTTATCCACCCAGATTCGGGTGAAGTTTCAATAGGTAAAAATATAGGAATCTACGCTTGGCACGGGCGACATCATCTTGCACATATTACTTCTTTGTGTAATCGTAAGGGCTGGTAATGGACTTTATGAACGATTACACTTAAAGTACGGGTGCAAGAGTTGAAGATATGAGCTGTCGTTTGACAGCTTTTCTTTTTGTGCTACCGTGGCAGAATAGGTGAAGAAGAGATGATATTACTCAGCTATATAAATATAGAAAAAAAAATCCATCCTCACGACTCATAAGGATGGGTGAAACCAGTGCCAAATTTATAATATAATTCCCTTGATCATTTTTCACATTTAATTTTTACTTAGTTTCTTTTTTCCGTGATTTTATACATGATATAGACACCCATATTGATAAAACAATGGATAGGACTCCAGTAAATTCATAACTTAACCGATAAATAGGGTTTATAAATAATTCATAGGTACCATATAAAAAACCTAAACAAATGAAAATAAGGTCTATTATTGAAATCTTCATTTTCAGCTCCTTAACTTTTAAGCCTTTACCATAACCTACCATATTATCCGATAAATAATTTAAATTTGTGACCGTAAAATTTGAATCCAAGTTCTTTTAGAAAAATTCTTCATTATATGTCCAACCAAATCTTTATATATTTGCATTTTCTATTCAACCAGTCATTTTAACAGTTTTTCTTATGCACTAAAGTGGCAGTCTGGTTTAAGTGTAATCTTTCACCTTCTATAAAAGCTCTTAACAATGGCTTTTCGCTTTTGACAATTAAAAGGGGGGGGCTTATAAAAAAGGAACCGCTTTTGCGATTCCCAAGGACTTTCTATCTATTTGCATCATTTATTATACTGAGCGAGTTGGTAAGTGAAGATTTTGACTTGCTGACATCAGGGCTTGATGAACGAACGGCAGCCAACACTACATCAATGGTTCCATCGATTTTTGTCCAGGAGGTACCATCTATTTTCCTAAGTTTAGGCTCTGCTTGATCCCATTGATGTTCCAAATCATCCGCACTTTTCTTCGCTAAAGAAAAGTTATGGGAGTTAACATCTTTTAGCATAGTATTTTCAATTGTAGCGAAAGCTGTTAATTGTCCAACTAATGTTGTTGAAGAAGCATTCGCAGATAATTTATTTGCGGTGTTTAGGACGCTAAGCGAATTGTTTAGTGCAACTTTAGACTTGCTCGCATCTGGATTGGCCGAACGAGCAGCTGCTAATACAACGTCAATCGTACCGTCAATTTTAGTCCACGTGGTGCCATCGATTTTTCTAAGCTTAGCTTCTGATGTGTCCCATTGATGTTCTAAATCATCCGCATTTGTTTTAGCCGAACTAAAGTTATTTGAGTTTACTTCCGTTAGCATATCATTTTCAATTTTAATAAATCCTGTTAATTGTCCACCTAATGAAGCTTGTGAAGAAACTGTTTGCGATGCTATTGCATTACTTCTCCACACATAACCGCCTATACCAACAATTAAGAAAATACACAGTGCCGCAATGGTTTGAGTCATAACATTTTTCTTACTTCCATTTGTTGGGCCTGTTTTCCCTGTTTCGCTCTTTGCATTTATATCAATTTTTGTAACAGCGAGAAAAACTATAATCGCTAAGATAGCTACAAGAAAAATGACACTTGTCACAGTAGTACCCAACCCTAACCCGCCATTAACTTTTGGTTGAGAAAGGAAATCTCCTATTGATGCTCCTAGAGGGCGAGTCAAAATATACGCAATCCAAAATGCTAGTACACCATCAAGTTTCATTTTCCATGCCACGAAAATACAAGCAATGATTATAATGACTGTTATTCCTGTATTCAGATAACCAAGACCGAGTTGTTCGGAATATAAATCACCGACTGCAGTTCCGAGTGCAAAAGTGAAGAGAATGGTAAGCCAATAGAAAACTTCTCTTTTCCTTGTGAAAATGGAGTGTATTGAGAGAGTTTTTTCACTTAAATACCAGAAAAGAAATGTTAATCCTAGTAGTACGGAGAATACCGCCGTGCTAATTTCAAGAGGTACTCCAATACCGTCTGTCAAATTATCTGTTACCAATGTTCCAAATACGCTTATAAGCACAACTGTTAGCCAATAAATGCCTGGAACGTATTTCGTTGCTCTAAATTGAAGAAATAACATAATGAAAAAAGCGATTCCCATAATGATGGTAGTGTTAGTTAAACCAAGTCCTAGATTGAAATTAAGAAAATCAGCAAATGTTTCACCAACAGTGGTACATAAAACTTTGATAATCCAGAAGAAAATCGTCACTTCTGGTACCTTGTTAAGTAAAATTTTCATTTTGTTTTTGTTCGTTTCCATACGTAATTTCCTTTCTTAAAGTGGTTTTCCGCAAACTTAACTTTAATACCGCTGTCTCTCAAACAGTAGTTGCCATAATTTTAATGATCCAAAAAGAGTATTGTTCATTGCTGTATTTATTGACATCTGTTGTCCTGTGTTCCGCAAACATCGTTAATTCAACCACTAGTAAGTTTTTTACCAGAAAACCTTATCTCTTTTTTTGAAAATAATCATTATTAATACTCCTTTTTCGATTGAAGTTATAATTAACAATTTAAACTATACGATATTGTTTTGGAGTAATTATTAAGAATCAATTAAACATACGTTAACTGTCTATTAAGCTCTATAGAAAATTGAGTAATGTTTTCGCTATAAATTGCATTTTTTATGGCAAACTGTTATATATTTATTGTCTAAATTTTCACCATACACAATTTCATAAATATAAGGGAGAATTTAAAGTGAGCATTTTACATCAATTAGGGGACATAGCAATAAACTGGATTAATTCAATTGGATATTGGGGCATCCTTTTAGGAATGATTTTGGAAAGTGCTTGTATACCAATTCCAAGCGAAGTCATCATGCCTTTTGGGGGCTTTTTGGTTTCAACAGGGCAATTAAATATGGTAGGCGTTATTTTGATTGGAACACTTGGCAATATCATTGGGTCTTTAATTGCCTATGCAGTGGGATATTGGGGTGGGAAAAGATTTATCGAACGATTCGGGAAGTACGTATTTTTGTCAAAAAAACACTTGGAATCTGCTGAAAAATGGTTTGACAATCGGGGAGAAATCACTGTATTTGTTTCACGTATTTTACCTGCTATTCGTACATTTATCTCCTTACCAGCTGGAATTGCCCGTATGACCCTTGGGAAGTTCTTAATTTACACAACCATCGGGAGTGTAATATGGTCTGGGTTCTTAACATATGTAGGATATATGTTAGGGAAAAACTGGGGAAACATTCAAAACTTCTTACATCCTATTGCTTATTTGGTTGCAGTTATTGTTTTTTTCATTATAGTTTACCTAGCTATAAAAGTAATAAAAAGTAAAAAGGCATCAGCTTAGCATTAATGATGGATATTTAAGGACATTTTAATTTTGTCCTTTTGGCCATCTACCGACTGAAGTGTTTTTTAAAGCAATCACAGGCATCATAGTTAATGATGTTTTAACTTATCGTTCCGCGGGATCGGAACGATTTGCTCAACTATTAAGCAAATAAAAAGAGAAACTTCTGATAATCCTATGAAAGTAACTTTTACATAAGAAATCAGGTGTTTTTCCATGTGGTACTGGTATTTAATTGTCTCAGCTGTAATTTTCACGTGGGTTGCTTGGAAGGTTCCGAAACAACTTCCTCCATTGGAGTACTATGCTACGGTTGCAACATGTCTATTCATCGCAGAAGTGGCAGACAGATGGACAGATAGATACAGCCTATATGAATTTTGGGTAAGAAAATACATTGATATACCTACAACCTTTATGATTTTATTTATCTATGCTCCTGCTGCGGTTATCATGATAAGCTGGTATCCATTAAATGGCAGCTGGAAAAAGAAAATTACGTATATTCTGGTATGGTCAATCTTTTCTAGCTTCTATGAATGGACATATTTAAAGATGGGATATTTATATTATCCACATTGGAAATGGTGGCACTCAGCTATTTCCTACCCGTTCCTTTATGGATTCATGTTTTTGCATTTGAAATTCGTCCACTGGTTAAGAGAAACGTCTAGGCAAACTAGTAAGCCTAATTGAAATATTGTTCTTAAACTAATGGGTGCTTGAATTTAAGAAGGGGAGGTTGCTGTGGCAGCCTTTTTTTATTGAGCAAACGAAGCAGTTTAGATCAACAAAGAGAATGAAAAAATTTCCGAATTAAAAAAATAAATTGCATTGTACAATACTTTTGTTCATAACAAAGATAAAGTTAGCTTTGACAAATATTCAAGACAAAACAAAAATGGAGTAAAACTTTATGACCACAAAAAAATTAGCCATCTCTTTATTTATTACTGTAATTCTTACCGTAGTTATTCGTGCTATATTTCGTGCCAATGGCATTCACAATTTTTTTAGCGAAAATTCAGTTGGGGGATTCTTAATATATTTGGTAATTTATTCATTGTGTTATTTATTCTTTAAAAGGCAGTCTGATAAATAATACTTATATATTAGATAAATCAATTAATTGATAGCTTTCCCTTCACAGCTTCGGTGGTATTGTTACGGCAATTATCGCTTGCTTCCATTAGGAAATGGACGTTCTTGCTTTTACATACCAAATTTATTCATCACAAGCGCCCTTATTTTCTCCCACTTGGTGTTAGGCCCAATTTTTATAATGCCTTTCCAAACGACGAAACAAACATATAAATATATGAAGATCCTAAAATTGAAATGGAAAGAAGGAAAATGAATGCCAAGCGGGATGTATCAAGTTGAGGTAAATTTACCAATCAATGAGGTTTGGAATTTTGTTAAGGATATGGATAACTGGGCGCCGCTTATTCCTGGATATATTCAACATCGTAAATTTACAAACCGTCAGTCTACGTGGGAATTTTATAGTATCATCGGATTCATTAAGAAAAAGATTAGCCTAATGGTAACCATAAAGGAATGGATTTCACCGACAAAGGTTACTTTTAACTTAAAAGGGGTAAATGAGAATTTTTCAGGCGAAGGATATTTCCTTGCAGAAGGAATAGATCAAAATAAGACAAGGATGACATTTTCTCTTGAGATTACTGCTGGAGGTGCAATGGGAGGAATGGTTAATAAGTTTTTAAAATCTTACTTACCGAAAGTAACGGAAGAAATGGCAATTGCTATCTCTACAAAATTGGAAGAGCTTCATAAGGCAAGACGTAGAACAACCTGATATATAGGTGTTTCTTTTTTGATGACAGGATTATTCATGCCGTTTTTCTCAAGTTAAATTAGATTGGGTTGCTGAGGCAGCCTTTTTTGCTTGATCTTCTAACGGCAGTTTACTTGAAGAAGGAAATTGACTTTTCTTGCTGTTGAAGTAAAGAATCAGGAAAGGTTAAGGAAGGGAATTTATACTAAAATAAAGAAGTAGTATTAATAAACAAATTTTTAATTTGAAAGGGAAAGACAACCATGAAATATATATTGGATAGAAATTATGCAAAAGAGCTTATAGAATGGGCGTATCAACAAAACCCAGGACCTTGGTTTAAACATTCTATTAATGTAGCAAGAGCTACTGAAAACATCTTGATATAATTAAATAAAAATGGATATGAACTTGATGTTGATTTAGGTTATAATGCTGCTCTCTTGCACGATATTGGTAGATATAAAGGATTTACCAAATCTGTAATTCATTCATACGATGGTTACATTTATTTAAAGGATTTAGGTTTTACTGGTAATGCAGTTATTTGTGTTACTCATTCCTTTCCTTGCAAGAATGAACATATCGAAATAGCAGCAGACTGGAGCCTCGTACCCAACCATATGAAGGTAAAGCTGGTTGAAATTCTAGATGAGAATAGTACATATGATATTTATAATAAAGTAGTCACGCTTTGTGATGCTCTTGCTGAATCCGAGGGTTTTACTACACTAGAAAAAAGGTTAGTTTCGGTTGGTTTACATCATGGAACAAATTTACATACATCACTACACTGGAAAGGATTTTATACAATTAAAAACAAGTTAGAAAGTCTGCTCGATAAAAGCATATACAAACTACTTCTAGGTGTAGAAGATTCAATATATACCAATATAGATTAAATTTTTCAATAAAATCCAAGATACAATATTTTGATAAAGGGTGTGTAGTTATTAAAGCGATTATATTTGATTTCGATGGTACTCTTGCTGATACATTGCCAGTTTGTTTCTATGCGTTTCAATCTGTATTTAAGGAGTTTGACAACATTGAGGTTACCCCAGATGAAATAAAGGCAATGTTCGGCCCGTCTGAGACCGGGATCATTAAAGAAAATCTTATGGACTCAAATCATGATAAAGCAATTGAATTATATTATGAAACTATAAAAAAGACCCTTTATGGGTCTTTTTCGACACCCTAAGAACGACAAAGTACCGAGTTTTTAGATATTCATACCAGACTCCCTATTTCTCTTTAAAGTCATGCTTCCTGCCGTGAAAAGCATCAGACACGGAATTAAAAGAAATGGATTAATGATAAAGGTTACAATCCCTACCCATGTTAGCCATAGTCCGTTCACTCTGGAGTTCTTTTCTAACCTTTTGGGGAGACTTTTCGCTAGTGTAATGACATAGAGGAAATATGCTATAAAGCATTGAAAACTAGCAATCAGAAAACCTACACTAAAATAGGTTGGAGGAATTGCTGAATGCTTTCCTATACCTCCTCCATATAGTACATTCCCCCAAATTTTAGAGCCTACATTCATCCAAATGAGGGATAAAATCATCCCTATAACTGAGCCGCAAACCCCTAATATCACTGATTTTCTAACTTTCATATCTGTCCCTCCTCTCAGTCCTGACTATCCCCTCCTTTGTACCCATATATATGAGTAAAATTCACAATCATTCATGAAGAACTTTCCAAAAACACGAACATGAAAACTACCGTTTTTTTGTTTTTAAACGAACGTGTCAGTTTAGTTCAATTAGCAGGTTTATTTGGAATAGATATAGAAGAGGATATTTAACGCTGATTTTAGAATCGTTGCAATTTAATAGGGGTGGACTTATATGTTAACGTTCATATTTTATGGTTTATTTCTTATAGGAATAATATTAATGATTGTTGCAGTTATCAAAAATATTGGAAGAAAGTATTGGTTGGCGGGACTAATTATGTATGTGGTTAGTTTTTTGGGAAGTTGGTCAATTGGTCTTTACTTTCTTGTCATACCTTTTGTTTTATGGACATTAGCTTTGGCTCACTCTTTTGGTTGGATAAAGAAGTATTGGCATAATGTTCCATATGCTGTTATTGGAATAATACTTTGGTATTTAAGCATTACAAATATTGATGATTATTGGTTGTTTCTCCCTTTTACTTGGCTAGCTTTGTTAATATTTTGAACGGTTTTAAGCTAACGGGGTGCGATGCTTTAATAACAAAGGATCGCCTTTCTTTTTGAATAAACGGAGTCGTAAGGTATAGGGGGACATAGTGTATTTTCCAAAGAATTAAATGGTGCAAAGGTAATTCATATCACAACAAATTGTAGCACTAATCAATTTTGCTCTATAGGGGTAATAAACGATAATAACGAGATAATTAAAGAAATACCCGTAACAGCTATTGCAATTTTCCAATATGAAGGTAGTAATTGTTGATCTTTACGATAAGAAAACCGCCTCGTTGAAGAGGCGGCTTATTGAGCTATCGTATCCGTCGAAATCTGCTATAGGAGAAAAGGTCATCTAACCGTCTGGTAAACGAGGGCTATGGCTCCAGAATCAAATGTCTTGTTTTCGATCAGTTTAAGATTGATCCTCTCCTTGAGACCTTGGAATAACGGCAACCCGCTGCCAATCAGGACGGGAGAAACCGTAATTTTATACTCATCTATTAAATCAAGCTGCATAAGGTAGTGTGCTAACCTAGGACTGCCGAGGATGACCATATCCTTGCCTGGCTGCTGTTTGAGTTTCTTGATTTCTTCCTCGACATCTTCTTTCACCAGTCTGGAATTGTTCCATTCGACTTTCTCCAACGTCGTGGAAAAAACGATTTTGGGTGTCTTTTCGATCCACTCGGCATGATTCCGTTCATGCTGCGAAGCTGAGGGGTCAGAAGGCACAGATGTCCAGTAACTGTGCATCATCTGATACGTCTCACGTCCCCATATGACAGTGTCGGCAGTACTCAGAATTTCTTTTGCGTGTTTCTCCAAGTCAGTATCGTATGAAACCCAGCCAATGTCCATTTCACCGTTCGGACCTTCTACAAAACCGTCAAGCGATGCGTGCAGAAATAGAACGAGTTTTCTCATTTTTAGTCTCCTTTGTTCATCAGGGATTTTTTTTCATACTTCTTTACCTCCAATGTAAGTATAACCAATTTTTTATAAATTTTGGTAAAAAGGTTCTATAAGTTACACTAATTAAAATAAAAGGGAGGGTGCCAGCATAAGGCCCGTTTTGTTTTGTTAAAGAGAAGATTGTGAAGAACTACACTTAATCAAACGGGTACTTGAGTTAAAGAAAGCTGTCATTAAGGCAGCTATTCTTTTTTGTTTCATTGACGTGTCTAATGGTATACATATATTTTTCTAATTGGCTCTGTTAAAGGTAAATGTTGATATTTTGATACCTCCCTGAATTCTTGATATAATCAACATAAGAACAAGTATTCGGGGGGGGGGTCAAGGTGAGCAAAGCGTTTAGCAACTTGTTAAAGTATATCGACAAATTACCACATACAAAAGAAGAACAAGTTTACCAATGGGTTAAACGCTATGTTGAACCTTCTTCCTCCGCTGGTGGTCGTTTAATCAATGAAATGAGAGAAACTCGCTTTAAGGAAGGATTTGAGTGTCCTTATTGTTCATCGGAACACGTTGTTCGTTTCGGAAAATATAATGGTCGGCAACGCTATCGCTGTAAATGTTGTATCAAGACTTTTACTGATACAACCAACACTGTCTTGTACCGTACTCGAAAAGGCAACGAATGGATTACATTCGTTGATTGTATGTTCAAAGGATATTCCCTGCGAAAATCGGCTGAAATCGTAGGGGTTACTTGGGTTACACTTTTTTATTGGAGACACAAACTGTTAAACGCCTTAAAACAAATGGATGTTGAACATTTTGAAGGTATCGTTGAAATTGACGAGACCTATTTCCTATACTCTCAAAAAGGACAACGTGGCATCGCTGACCGTAAACCTCGTAAACGTGGCGGGAAATCCAAGCACAGAGGAATCAGCCACGAACAGGTTTGTGTTCTCGTTGCCAGAGACCGAACTAAAGCAACTGTCTCCAAAGTTGCCTGTATGGGGCGTATTGTAAAACCGAAAGTTGATGCTTTGATTGGTTCTAAACTATCCAATGAAAACGTGATTGTAACCGATGCTTGGAGGGCTTACAAAACCTATGCGAAAGATAAAGGTTTAGAACATTACCGTATTAAATTTGGCGGTGGTAAACACGTTATTAAGGGCTTGTATCACATCCAAAATGTCAATGTCTCCATTCCCGTTTAAAACAGTGGATAGACCGTTTTAAAGGTGTGGCTTCTAAGTATCTCGACAATTACCTTGCTTGGTTTTTATTTGTCGATAGTCGTAGTAACGAAAGCACTAAATAGCATATCAAGGAATTTCTACTGACATCATTTGTATTTGAAATGACTGACACATATGACAGTTTACAGCTGTCAAAATTCAATGTATAGTTCTGTTCCGCTAAATAAACAGTTTGGATTAGATTAGTAATTGTTAAGATGGGAAATGTAAAATAATGAACACAATTATACGTTAAGGATTGATAATTATGGGTTGGTTAAGAGTCGTCTTTGGTTTAGCCTCGATAATCATATTAATGGTATTACTGATACAGACTTTTAATTTCAAGAAAGAATTTAAAGATGCAATAAATGATGATAGAAGTTTATCCGATGACTTTGTTAAAAAATGGGATAGAAGTTTTTCAAAAAAGTTTACCTTCTGGATTATAGTAGCAATGGTTTTCGGCATTATAGCGGTAGTATTACCTCACTAAATATGGTCTTTTTTTAAGTATCAGATTAAGGAAACCCATTGAGACGGGCTTCCTTCATTTTTACCCAAAAAATCAACATTAAAATTTAACAGAGCCTTCTAATTAAAAGAAATCCTACTAATATTACAAGAAGAAGGGAGCTTTATTATGAGAAAAATTTTCTTTACTTTATATATTGTTTTAGCCATTTTTCCTTCAACCACATATTCGGAGACTAGATATAAACAGTTTCCACCTTGTACAGTGATACTTGAACCAACAAAAGACATTCCCGCTAACGCTAAAGGTGTAGTGTTAATTTATGATATCGAAAGGTCATTTAAGGATAAAAGAACAAGTCTTAGTGTTCATGCATTACATATGCCCAAGCCCTCAGGGTTTGGAGATTATAATAGTTACGAGGTATTAGCTTACATTCCTAATGAAATAAGTTGGATTTTCCCACTTACCCAGTATGAAAATAATAATTGGGTAGGAAAATGGGATGAAATCTCCTCAACAATGCGACCAAAGCATGTTAAAGTTAGAACAATTAACACAAAAACGAAAAGAGTTGGTCCAGTTATTCTTGAAAAGAAAGTGTCGTGTGTTAATTAACAAGCCGTTTTTCAACTACCGGGTGCATTACTTATAGATCTTGCTGCTTATAACGGTAGCATTTTTTTATTGAATTAACGTGGCTGGTTAGTTGAAGAAAAAATTTTTAGCTTTTTCCACAATCGAGCCATATTCTTGAATAAGTAAAAAATGCCGAGAAAAATACCCTTTCTCGACAATCTGTGGGGACCTATTCTAAGGGTTTCTTTTTTCATTCCATGTAGTAGATAGGTTGTTCATTTATATTTTCCACTATTCAGGGGATATTATCCTAATATGTAGTATTCCAGAAGTCGCGCTATATGTCGAAGATGGAGCCAACATTATGATTAAACACGGCTGGATGGAGGAACCTCCACAAGCAGTCGACCATGACAAATTAATACAGAATTAACGTAATGAATCCCTATAAAAAATTATTTGGGGCTTTGTACTTTCTAGTTTCGGTAGGTTAAAAAAATAGAAATCTACGCTTGGCACGGGCGACATCATCTTGCACATGTTACTTCTTTGTGTAATCGTAAGGGCTGGTAATGGACTTTGTGAACGATTACACGTAAAGTACGGGTGCTATAGTTTAAATAAGAAGCGAAATAAATATAGGGAATAGCTTAGTTCGTGGGACTGGGCTATTTCATTTTTTCAAACAAATAGCATCTCAAAAAAAGGGTGCGAATTGGTAAGCTATTTACTTTACATTTTTAGTTGTAAATACACGCTTTGAGATAGGAGGCTGAATCTATTAGTAAAGGAGCCGTTCTTTTTCAAGAGATAATTCTATTATTATAAAAATAATGAGGGGAAGCTGGGTTTCGGTTGGGGATGATAAAAGGTGGGCAGTGTTCATGCGGAATAAGCTAAAACCCATTATAATCAGCATAATCTTTATAATCGCTGTGTATTTTGCCGGTAAGTATGCACTGGATGCATTTTTTGGTGATATGTGCGGAAACGAAATTAAACAAAAGATGCCTTCTCCAAATAGTGAAAATGTAGCCTATATCTTCGAAAGAAATTGCGGTGCTACAACGGGACTTTCTCCACAGTTATCCATTTTAAAAAAAGATGAAAAATTTCAAAATGAATCAGGAAACACATTTGGGTCAGATAAAGAATTTTCTATTGAATGGCTAAATGACAAGAACCTGAACGTGATTTATGATAAATCTTCAGAAACCTACAAAATGGATAAAAAGGTGAACGGTATAAGGATTTATTATCTAGGCAAATAGGATATAAAAAAATGTGCGCTCCTTTCGTAACATTATTATTTGTCATCCTTGGCGTGGTATGGTTTTTTGTTACAGAAGTGCAAGAATTTAATTAAAAAGGGAGTTTAGGAAAGTTTGTGAAGACGGAAATAGAATTTGAAAAAGTAAATAAGGTGATTAAAGAGTTACCTGATGGCGAAGCGAAGCTTTTACTTTTACATATTGTAAAACGAGTATATTTCTTAAATGAGAAGGATGATTGGGGTTATTCTGAAGAAAAATTTATAAAAGATATCAGAAAGGTTTACAAAATGATTTTATCCAATGAACAGGCTGAAAAGAAAGAAGAAGGGCCATTTAAAATGATTCATATTTTCTTTGGTATTTCTGCTGCTGGGACATTTAAGAATGTTCTTAAAAATATGGGTCTCCAAAAGGAGGAAAAGGTTATTTCATTTTGGGAGATGTTTTCTGTAGGTCCGATTTGGCATTTGCATGATGAAATTGGACAACAAGCTCGGTTTGCTTGGATGGGAAAAATCCGCACTAATGAATATAGTGAATTTGATGAATATAAGGAATATTTTCAAAAGGCATTAAATCAAATAAAATCTATTCCAGAAAATGTACCAATCACAATTTGGACTTCGGAAAGCGCGCATGAACAGACAGGATTGCGGTTTGTTTTGCATTTATTGAAGGATAGAAATAATAGCATTTCTGTTTTTAACACGACTAAAGAATACACTGAACTTTTTCAGAAAAGAAAAGTAAAATATACTGTTTTACATTCAGGTGAAATCACACCAGAAAAATTGCAATTAATATATGAGCAAGGGAAGGGTGAAAACTTTACAGACCATGATATAGGGGAGTTACAAAAAGAATGGCAATACCTTGCGGAAAACCCTGAAAATTTAAGATTATGGAGAAACGGGAGAATCCATTGTTTTCCTGAAGATTATTTAGATGAATTTATCGTTAAGGCAGCAAAAAGATTGCATGGAAAAACAAAAACAAAAGTATACATAAAATCTGCAAGATTAATCGGTGAAGTATTGGGGCATTTAGACCAATTTGTAGGGGATTCTTTCTTGGAATATCGCCTTAAGAAGATGATAGATGCAGGGATATTTGAAGTAGAAGGGAGTCTTGAAGCCATGAGACTCTATGGTATTAGATTAAAACAGAAAGACTGATAACAATTGAAATTTATCATTGAAACGGTACTAAAGGCGCTCATTGAAGAAGTCTTTGTTATTCAACTAAAGAGGGAGTTTAGTTAAAATGCATAAAAATAGACCTCATTTCTGAGGTCTACGGCTTAAAATTCAATAATCCCATGAATTTACTTGTATTGCCTTGAAATGTAAAGAAAAATGGTTGATTCTCGTTGTTAAAAACCATTAAATAAGGGTGTACCTGACCAGGAAATATAATCGCTACTTCATCTACTAAGTCTTTGAACCATTGATTTTTAACCGTAACATTAGGTTCTAAAGGGATTTTTATCACAAACCCATTATTAGGATATGGGTTTACTTTGATTCGGTAAATAAGTTTAACATGAAGGAGCTTATAACATGACACCGAAAGTTTTATGCAGCATTTTTGCCTTATGTGTCCTAATGGTAACAGGGCAACAAACCCAGGCAGAAAGTAACCTAATATCAGCTAAGGAAAATGTAAAGAAAGAAATAAACTACATATACCCTGAGAATAAAGAAAAAGTATTTACTGAAACTGTAGACCAATTTTATGAAGCATTAAGGAAAAGGAGCTATCCTGTTCATCAAGAGTTTTACAGAAAACATTATGATTTTTACAAAAAACATAAGAATAAACTTGGAAATATGGATACTGCTCTTTTTAAAGACATGCCTAATGCATCAGCAAATTTTAGAAAAAAGGTACTGTTTCATGAGGTGGAAAAATTTAATTATATAACGTGGGACGGAAATGGTATTCCTACTACCAACCCAGATATAAAAATGAAGTATAATCAGGCAATCAGTCCAGATAGACAGGTATTTTTTTTCTACTCTTTTAAAGACACAGATAAAGAATTTAGGGGAAGATGTGCAGTATATGATGTAGAAACAAAACAACTTATTGCTGGTGAGGCTACCTATATAAATAAGTACCCAAAAATACGAAGTGAAAATTGAGCCAAATGGAAACCTTGGCTTATTTAATTCTTCATGTTTGTTGCACTACCATGGAAGAACAAATAAAAATTCCATTTCTGTGGTGCCGCACTGATGCATGGATGGCGAACGTATCGTGTGATATTGAACAATTTTAAGGACAGAAAAAAATTATAAAATCCTTCCTGATCCAATCGTTCACCCATTTTCCATGTTTATTAAAACTTTGTTATTTTATCCTATCTCTTATTGTCCCTTTTCTTTATATAACTAGTGAAAGATAAATGACCCAATCGATGAAATAAGAAACAGGATTTGTGGGTGTGAACCTTAAAGGAATAAAATACAACACAAAGAAATTCCAGAGGTTAAAATCGGAAAAGGGGAGGAGTAGTCATGAAAAGAAATGGGTTTGATTGCGCTACAAAATTAACGGCTGTATCTGCAAGAAATTTAAAAGATTTAGGTTTTTCTTACGTGGCCCGGTATCTCGGCAATAGTTGGAAAACATTTGATGCAGCTGAAGTAAAGGTAATTCAAGAGGCAGGATTAAAGTTAATCAGTATTGCTCAAAAAAGTGCAAACTATCCAGGTTATCATACGAAAGCCCAAGGAATTGCGGATGCAAAAGACGCGGAAATATACGCAACATTAGTAGGGCAACCTGCTGGAAGCGCCATTTACTTTGCGGTTGATTTTGATGCCGAAGCCTGCCATATGGAAGGGATCCTCGATTATGTAGATGGTTTAAATGCCACATTAAAAAACCACAAAGTCGGATTATATGGCTCTTATGCTGTTATGATGGCAGTCAAAAATAAAGTCAATTATTACTGGCAGACATTTGCTTGGAGCAAAGGAAAGGTTGCCGAACACATCCATATGCATCAATATCAAAATGAGGTTACCGTTGCCGGAATTGCTATAGACAAGAATGATATTAAAAAGGATCCTGGTGCATGGGATGAAGTTGTAGTACCCAAAACTGAATCTTTAAAGGTAGATGAAATTCCAGCAATTCATATTGTAAAAGCTGGAGAAAATCTTACGGTAATTGGTAGAAAATATGGATTATCAATTGACTACCTTACGAAGTTAAACCATCTTGTCAATCCGAATGTTATTTATGCGGGGCAGCGGTTAAGGTTAGAAGGAAAGGTTCCTTCTGGATCAAAACCTGAAACGTATACCATTAAAAAAGGTGATACTTTTTGGGACCTAGAAAAGGGATGGAAAATGAAACATGGCACCCTCAATAGCTTGAATCCGGACGTTAAACCTGAAAGACTGCACCCAGGACAAAAAATTAGAATTGAATAGATGTGGAAGATTGGCCATTAGGTCAATCTTTTTTCTCGATCATTGTTCAAATAAAAGAGTAACGAGATGAAGCAGGTTGGAACCAATTTTACCGTGATAATATTTTATGATTTCGAAAATAATAGTGCTTAGGAAAGGAGGGATTGCGAATGTCTGTGAAAAAAAGGTTAACAGGATTGTTCGTATTGCTTGCTATGATTGTGGTTGTGACAGCTCTAGGCACGCACGGAGTATTTGCCGAATCTAGTGTCGTAACTCAGCCTATTGAGACGGTAAAAGCGATAGAGGTCGAATTGAAAGACGATTTCTTTAATCCGAAAGCCATCACGATTCCGAATGGAAGTACGACAACGTTGGTCTTGAAGAACACAGGTAAGAAAGAACACACCTTCACAGTGGATCAGCTCGGAATTGACGCCGAAGTGCAGCCGGGAAGAGAAAAAACCATTACCGTAACACCGAAAAAGCCCGGTACATACGAACTGATCTGTCGGTACCATTTCCAGGAAGGGATGGTTGGAAAAGTAATAGTCAACTAACAAGCAGGCCTTGCTTGTTAGCCTATTGGGGTCTTATAGTTCAAAAATGGCGTCCTGCTAGCAAAGAAAAAAGCCCCTTTTAAAAAAAGAGCTTTATTTAAAAGAACTAATATTGGAATTCAAAAAAAGGCCCGAAAAAGGGCCTTTTTCCTGCTCCATTATTAGTAGAACATAAAGGATGCACCAACGATGATTAGGAGAATGAATAATACAACGATTAACGCAAAACCATTTCCCATTCCGTCCATTTTAATACACCTCCAGCATTAACCATTTTCTTCCGCTAGAAATGGCATGGGTTTATTAAAAAACAAAAGCAGTACCAACAATAATTAAAAGGATAAATAATACTACGATTAAAACAAATGTACTACCTCCGTAAAAACCACCGCCATAGCCATAACCACCGTATCCAAAGCACATACTAATCACCACCTGTTAGAAGATCCTAAATATAACTTTCAATATGTATAATATTTCATAAAACAAAAGTGGCTTGGACAAACATCCTATTCATATAGAAAAATATACTTTACCTATATAAGCAAAGAACGTCTGCCATTATAGGCAAACGCTCTTTAATTAAAAGAAGGTATAAAATATGTTGGTTTTATGCTAGCGGTAATATAATCTATGTACAAGAGCATGAAATGGAATGGACAAGTGCTGATTTATAGGAAATTAATTTTTGGTCTGTTCCTAAATAAAAATTTCCCATAATAGGCTTAATCGGTTGGATGCTTATTTAAACTGATAAATAGTCTAGCGTGTATCCGAAAACCCATATTCTTCTTTAAAGCATAGACTTGTTAGAGTTATCTCAATCAAAAAAAGCCCAAATGGGGCTTTTTTTATTTTTAATACTTTCGGCTTAATAAAAGAATACATGACCATCGGGTTGGAATAAACGTCATGTTCATGCAGCGAATGCTCCGTTCAAAATCGAACCGGTGCCTGAATGGGCACAGCAAAATAAGGAAAGTGGTGTCCAAGGTGAACATAAGGATGTTGAGGATGGTAGTGATGATACAATGACAATGGATATCCATATCCCATGTGGGTTCCAATAAAAGGATATGTCATATATCCTGTTCCATAAGGATGATACATAGATTTTCACCTGCATTTTTAAAGGAAATTGTCTAACTCATTACATGTTATGGTCTGTAACGTGAAAAGAGCTTATCATTATTCAAATTAGGTTATTACCTAGTTAACATTACTTTAATGTCTTTCCCCAGAACATTAAAAACTGGCTTTTTTGGCCCGCAAATTAAATTAAATGGACCAGTAGAACCGCCCCGGTGGTTCTAACATGTTATAATGGATCATTATGCTATTACACGTTTTAAAGGGGGATTTTTATGAAAAAAATTTTAGCCAGCTCTTTCATCGCATCGGCAATTTTTACGAGTGGTGTTTTATCCGATGCAAATGTTTTAAGCTCTAAGGTTTTAGGAGTATCTGCAGTTGAAGCAGCTACAACTACAACCTATAAAACAACAGAAAATTTAAATTTACGTAAAGGACCAGGAACAAAATACTCTCGTGTTCTAGTCATGCCAAAAGGAAAGACGGTTACATATATTTCAAAAAGTGGCAGTTGGTATAAAGTTAAATATAAGAGTTACATAGGGTACGCAAGTTCAACATATCTTAAAAAAGTTAGTACACAGGCAGTCAAAACGGTAAAATTAAACGTGCCATATGTTAGTCAATTAACACCGACCTATGCTCCATTTGGTTGTGAAGGTGCTAGTTTATTAATGGCTTTAAAATATAAAGGGTATACCAGTCAAAGTTTAAAAACATTGCTTGATAAAATGCCAAAAAACAAGAATAATCCGTACCTTGGATATGCAGGTACGCCATACAAAAATGTAAATGGTGTATTTCAATCTATTTTCCCCAAACCTTTAACCAATTTTGGCCGAAATTATAGTAGTAAAGTTGTGAATGCAACAGGGTTTACAACGACTCAATTAAGACAAGAGCTAGATAAAGGAAATCCAGCAGTTGTATACGTTACCTTAAATTTTGCCAAACCAACATGGGCTAAGTGGTACATGGGAAGTGCAGGAAAGGTAAATATGGTTGACAATATGCACGTCGTAACATTGATCGGGTACAATAAAAGTACAGGTAGTTACTATGTGGCAGATCCAAACAGTAAAAGCACAAACAATAAATATTGGGTAAGTAAAAGTGTTTTTGAAAGATCCTATAATGCTTTAAAATTTGCAGTTGTAGTACGATAATGAATTTAAAAGAATAGGGTGATGAATATTATGACATAAAAAATCCTCTCAAGTTTTTCTTGAAAGGATCACGTTTGCTTTGCGTTTTCAAGTTGTGATTTAATTTGGTTATTTTGAGATATTATGACACTGCTAAAAATTATTGTTGCTACAAAGCCTAAAAGTGAAAAAAAGACAGTAACTGCCAAATTTGTATTATCACGCATAACAGAACCTCCTTTTAGCAATAGATATAGTTTGTATAAAAAAACATTTATTATTCGTAATGCATATTTCGATGATAATGTGCATTAGAAGAAATAGTGTTTGTTCAACGGGAGCTGTCATTAAGAAGCTTTTCTTATGTGTTTAAACTTTGTAAAGTTTTAGTAGACCCCAAAAAAGTGATGTATTAATATCATCACTTTTTTGTCATGTAGTAAAAGTAAGTTATTTACAGCTACTGTCCTTAAATGCCGGTACTTTTCCGCATTGGAAGTAGATTCTTCTCCTGGTTATGGGTTATGTTCCTTACGAGCAGCACGTTACGAACCTTAAAGTTGTCGAATCCAACTAATTAAAATCTAACATTATTTTTAATGCTTTCGAAATATAATTTAAAACTGCATCAACAGAATTGCCGGCATCTTTCTATGTAAGTTCCGAAACTTAAGCCACTTGACTCAACGATCTGTTTTATTTATTTGATAACACTTCAATATTTTATTTTGAAAAATATTGTTCCATACCAGCCACGTCAGAAAGGTAAGTATCTATTTTTGTAATAAGTTCAGATTCAATGGTTAGTACCGTCGCTAATTCTTCTTCTAGGACACGACCATCGTCTGAGACAGCTGAATTGTGTAGTGATAAGGTCAGCCCAAATTGACCCACAAGTATTCCATGAAGTTGTGTACATACTTTTCCATCTACAATTGACTTGACACGATTGATAACAGCATCTATTCCTTCAGCCGTCCCCGAAATGGCTCCGTTGCCTGGTAGGGTCCATTTCACAGATGGATCTAATAACTTTCGAATTCCTTCCCAATTGTGAGCATTGTACGCAGCCAGAAATTGTTCTCCAATTTCAATGTTTGAATGATTAAGCATATTTTACCTCCTAATAAATTCCTTGATAACTTTATAGGGCAGATGAGCCAAAATGTTCCTTTTTGGTGTGCCTGCTAAAATTGTACACTCCGACAATCATCATGTAAAATGAACATAAATGATATATAGATTCGTTTTTAATGATAATAATGTGAGGGGTCAGAAATGGACATCAATGAGTTACGAATTTTCCTGGCTGTTGCAAGTGAGGGAAGTATTACAAAAGCCGCTCAAATACTCGGCTATGTACAGTCAAACGTTACTGCAAGGGTGCAGCAATTAGAAGCGGAGTTGAATACGCAACTTTTTTATCGCCAACGTGGGATGTTATTAACGCCTGCAGGTGAGAAGTTATTGAGTTATGCAGAGCAAATTATCCATTTACATGAAGAGGCACATAAAGCTCTAAATGATTCAACAGAACCCATTGGTCGTCTCATGCTTGGCGCCACTCATACCGCCTCTGCGATGTATCTTCCTTCCATACTAGCTAATTACTTTAAACTTTATCCAAAAGTAGAGTTATCGTTAATGACCGATTATTCAGCTGAATTGGTGGAAAAGATTCGTAATTTTCAACTTCAGGGTGCATTTGTAAAATCGGAACTGAATGAGGAAAGCATCGTGCAGGAGCTTATATTTGAAGAACAACTCGTATTAATCAGTGCTCCAGAGATGAAAAATATTGAAGAAGTATGTCATCTACCTTTTCTCATGAATACAAAAGGTTGTCCACATCGAGACCAACTTGAAACTTGGTTGAAAACAATAGGGATTGGTAAAATTCGATATTTAGAATTCAATCATCCCGATGCTATTATTCAAGGTGTGATTTCTGGACTTGGAGCCTCTTTAGTGCCAAAGTCTTCGATTCTATCACTTGAAATAAAAGGGTTAGTACGTTCTTTCGAAATTCCAGAACAATACAGCACCGCCAAAACCTTTTTCATTCGACACAAAGATAGTTTAATGACAAGCGCACTTTCAAAATTTATTGAGATGTTAAAACAAAGTTCTCAATATTAATGGCTCCTTATAAAGGGAGAATCCTTATTCAACGAGTGCAAGACTTAAAGATCCAGCTGCCAATTGGCAGCTTTTCTTTTTGCACTAAAGGGGCATGTCAGTGGTACAGGGAAGTGAAAAAAGGCTATTTTATAAATAGATATATTACACAAGTAATACTTCTTCCAGTAACTAGGGCTTGAGCGAAGCAGAAAGGGTCCCTGAACCTTATATTTTCAAGGACCAAGTGGTACAATACAGCGAAACCCCCAGCAATTTCACCTGCAGGGAGAGAGGCATCTCTCCGATTTCATCCAAAAATAACGTACCCTAAACTGGTATCCGGATGAAGAAAGGGCCAGGGCCATCAACTTTTCAGAAATGTCGCTGCCGATCTCTTCTATCATCATGTCTCCTTTAGCAGGCTGGATGATTCATGATGTTTATTTTACAAGGGATTCCTCCATTGATTTTAGCGGTTGTTTTCTACTTTTTGGCCCCAGACTCTCCGGCCAAGGACCGCATGCTCTCAAAGGAAGAGCGAGAGTATCTGCTAGAGAATAAGTCAACAGCGGTAAAAGAGAAGGGTTCACTTTTAGAGGTCATTAGCAATCCGAAAATTTGGGTGTTTTCAATTATTTATTTCCTTTGGATCACGGGATTATATAGCTTCGGTCTTTGGATGCCGAGTCTGATGAAACAGTTAAGCAGTATGGGAATTCAAGCGATTGGCTTTCTTTCCGCCATCCCATTTATTCTTGCCGCCATCGCCATGTACGTCAATGCGAGTTGGTCTGATCGCCGCGGCGGGAACCGTAGCTTATTTGTAGCCATTCCCTTACTGATTGGAGGATTAGCTCTCATTATTGAACATTTTATTGGGTTAAGTCTTGTGGCCAACCTTATTGTGCTATGCGTAGCAGGTATCGGTATATGCGCCGCCATGGGACCTTGGTGGGCATGGGCGATGTCATTTGTGCCGCGTGATCAAGCAGGGACTGCTAATGGTCTTATCAATCTGTGCGGGAATTTCGGGGGAATCGTGGGCCCGATCGTTGTTGGTGCGGTTGCTCGTGATGGCAATTTGATCAATGGTTTTTATATCTTAGGTTTTGCGATGGTCGTGGGTGCGCTCCTTGCCGCCTTTGTTGCAGGGCGCTTTAGAGTTAGCCATTCCGCAGAACAGGAAACGAGCGGGAAACCTGTTCAAGCGTAAGGAATAAATGAAGGATCTTAAAGTAGGCGTGCCTTGACTATGGGCATGCTTATTTTTATTGGAGGGTGAACTGATAGAAAAATACAAAAAGGAAGGTTATCTTGTATTTTATTGGAATTTACAAGATTTACTTCGGTAGTCCAAATATTTTATGATAGTTGGAAAAATGGCTGACAAAAGACGGAGGTTTTAGAGATGGAAGAAATATTAGAAAAAATTCTTTCAGATATCCAAAATACAAATGTCAGGCTAGAAAATTTGGAGACAGTTCATGAGGATTTAGCTGCAGAACAGGGAATAATCAAGAAGTGTCTTGAAACTTTGGATAAAGGTCAAGAGAAATTTACCGTCGGACAAGGTGAATTAAAACTCAATATGAGTGATTTGGGATTAATCGGGGTGAACCGTACCATAAGTAAATGAGGGTTAAAACAAATGCCGTCAAAATAACGGCATTTGTTTTGGGTAAATTGTTTAGAAATGTTTAACTTAAATAATTTCAATACTTTACCATAATTTACTATAAAATTAACTAAAATTCACTTTTTTGGGAGATCGCTTTTCAAATTATATAATAAATAATATGATAGGGTTAGAGATTTACATATTTTAGACGAAGAGAAGGGATTTATATTTTTAACATACTAAAGGATACAATACTTTTAAAAGAAAATGATAACTCGGCTAATACATTCATTTATTATGTAGCTATCTCTTTCTTTTTGTTAATTCCATTTGCATTCGTTGGAGCATTTAATAATGTTTCATTTTTGATTTCGTTCGCTTTTTCCGGAGTGTTTTTCACTCTATATGACATGTTAACTAAAAAAAGTGGCTTAATGTTATTTTTAGGAATATTATTTACGATAACAATCCCTCAAATTCTTCAATTGAAAGTCATACATAGAATTTTAATTGAGATATTGATGAAGATAAACGATACTTTCACGCTTGCAATAAGCTCATCATCGATAAGTAATGCTTTAACGATTGCAAGTTTAGGACTTGTTTTATTTAGTTTGTCGAGCAAAAATCGAGAAATAAAAGAAATTGGCAATGAGAACAAGAGACTAAATGAAGCAATTGAAATTCAAAAAGAGTGGACAATAAGGTTTGAACAAATTAACCAACTTGAAGAGATAGAAGAACAGATAAATGAGCTCACAGAAATTATTAAAAGTGAGCAAGACCCATTAATATTGTCAAAATCATATGCTATGCGTAGTAATGGTTATAGAGAAATTAATTTACTAGATAAAGCCCTAGAGGACGCTGAGAAATCTATAACATATAATCCTAACTATCATATTGCATATGTTTTACGAGGAAATGTTTATAAAAGTATGGGAAAACAAGAAGAAGCGATAAAAGATTGTACAAAAGCAATAGAGGTTAACCCAGATTATGCGGAGGCATATAACAGTCGAGGAATTGTTTATAAAAGTATGGGAAAACAAGAAGAAGCGATAAAAGATTATACAAAAGCAATTGATGTTAACCCCAATTATGCGAAGGCATATTACAATCGAGGAAATGCTTACAATAGTATGGGAAAACAAGAAGAGGCGATAGAAGATTATACAAAAGCAATTGATGTTAACCCCAATTATGCGAAGGCATATTACAATCGAGGAAATGCTTACAATAGCATGGGAAAACAAGAAGAAGCCATAAAGGACTATACAAAGGCGATAGAGGTTAACCCAGATTATGCGATGGCATATAACAATCGAGGAAATGTTTATAATATTATGGGAAAACAAGAAGGAGCAATAAAGGATTTTACAAAGGCGATACAGGTTAACCCAGATTATGCGGTGGCATATAAAAATCGAGGAAATGTTTATAAAAGTATGGGAAAACAAGAAGAAGCCATAAAAGACTATACAAAGGCGATAGAATTGGACCAAGAGTATAAACCTAAGCTTGAGCTAATTATTAATATGATAAAAGATAGTACTGACGAAGTAGCAATAGGAAAAGCTTAATTGTATATTTTTAATCACATAATAAAAGAGTACGATTTTTCAAACCTCATTTAGATACATCACGGGGAACCGTACCATAAGTAAATGAGGGTTTTATCCATATGCCTCTCCTTAAGTTTGGGGAGGCAAAGTTCTCTAAATAGAATTAGAAATGATATGAATGATATTGTCTTAATATAATGAAATAGATTGACAAAATTAGTAACTCTATTAAACTAAGAGTAGTTCTGTCGTTAAATTATTCCTAAATGTCTTTTTATATTAGCTACCCCGAAATTTTTTGAAGCCTCAAAAAACCTCTTTTTTTTTCACTCGCATTAAAACTCATTAATTTTAAAAATCGCGCTTGAATTTCAAATCAAAATCGTGGCGTCCAATATATATGCAGCCCATGATGTCGACCTTCTTATTAAAAAGTTTCCAATTAAGTTAAGCCATTTAGATTAACTGTATAATTTGGGGCGTTCATCCACTAAATTTCTTGAAACGATTTATCAGTAATTATGACTGTTGGATATGAGGAGGGGTGCTATGGGATTTGAAGAAGAATACCATGCTTTTATGAATGCTCACTTGCAGGCAAGAACAGGTGAACGGCTGAGGCGTTTACAAGAAGGTCATAAACAAGCTGAAATGTTGTTTTTGAAGCAAGTGTGGTGGCCTTTATTTTACCATTTCAAGTATCTTCATCCAGAATATGAAGTCGATGATTTTAAGGATGGCAAAAGGTATTTGGATTTTGCTTATATTCGTCCCGCTATCCGGATTTGCTTTGAGGTTGACGGTTATGGACCTCACTTAAGGAACATAAGCAGATGGCAATTTTCCGACAACCTGGAACGCCAAAACCAGTTGGTGATTGACGGATGGACTGTGATTCGCTTTTCTTATGACCAAGTAAAAGAGAAGCCTCGTCGATGCCAACAGATTGTTCAGCAAGTGATTGGCCAATGGCTAGGTGATGTACTCGACCAAACATCTTTGTCCTTTTTCGAAAGGGAAGTGCTTCGGCTAACGATTCGAAAAGGAGAAGCCATATCCCCTAAAGAGGTCGGGAAGTATTTGGAGCTAAGTGACAAGACGGTAAAAAAAGTACTATCTCAATTAGTCGATAAAAAGTTGTTGATACCCGCATCGGGGGTTAAAAGAGTCCGCACTTATCAGTTGGGAGATCAAGTAAAGCACCAAATCACTCAACTTGATAAATAGTCGGAAAAATCCTGTTAATTTATAAATAATAAAAATAATGGTTTAAATAAACGGAGAAATCCGCCTATTGACTCAAAAAACGTGAAAATTGGGGATTTTCCTTTGAATAATCGGAAATCTACCCTTATTTACCCCGGAAAAATCCCCATTTAGCAAATAACCGGAAATCTCCGTTTATTTTAATTTTGCTAGTTACTTAAACTTTGATTTTAGCATTCTCAAAATTCAAGAGAACCTCATTTATCTGCGTTACGCTGAACCGAATCATAAGTAGAGGCAGTGTTTTATTCAAAGTGGAACCTCACTACAGCCGATAAAAAAAGGAACTTGTCCCTTTCAAATTGTTCGTAAAACGCATATTCTACGAGAGGATTTGATAATATGGGATGTAATTATTCGGAAGGTTCCGACATAAATAGTTGTATCAGTAAGATAAATCGTTCAATGCTTAACTAGGTGAGGTGAACCGGTTTCTTAAATAGCTGCAGTTTTGAAAGCAGAAGGCAATAATTTGAGTGCTTTCTTCTTTTTATTATAAACTGCAAATTTAAGTTTTTTGATTTGAAGTAAACGATAGGAAGAATATACGTTGTTGGTGGTAAAAGCGACTTTGTTAAGTGGTAACATATAATCTTAAATAATTATTAATTCGTTAAGAGATGATAGAGAAATAGAAACATTTCATTATCATCCAGATTATTATTATCAAATTCAGTGCATTCTCTTACTCTTCCTCACCAATTAGAAGCTTCAATAGAGAACCATACATAAGCAGGAAAACCTTAATTTCCAATGTTTGAGGGGTTCCTACCATGATCTTAATCGAGAAACTGCCTCTCAGTTTATGTCAATGAGTAAAAATATAATTTCCATCGGCTGAGTTTGCCACGAATAAGATGCATCTTGTTTGGTACAGGCAAAATAAACAGCCTTTGGCCAAGCCGAATAAATGGCGCCAATACACATTGGACAAGGCTCGCAGATGCTATAAATCTCCAGTCAGTCAGCTAAAAGTCATTCGTATTTTTTGACAAGCATCTCGAATGGCTTGAACCCCGGTGTGACCAGTGGGATCATTAGAGGACGTTACTTTATTCCGACTTGTACCATTTCCCATCTTTCACAACGATCACCCCAAAGGGTCCGCCGTGACTATTGAACACATTCTAAAGTGCGATCTCAATGGCTTTTTCCATAAAAGGAAAATCTGACATAACAACCACTTCTATCTTATATATTAAAGTAAACCTTTGATGATCGTTCGTCTTTTGGATATTATTGGGAAAAATGAAAACATGAACCAGTCATGATTAGGCAGGGGGATGCTCGCTTTATTGCTAGCCCAAGCAAAGAGAAAAGGAGATGAATGATATAGGAAGATTAACATTTCAGAAAGTCAATCAAATGAACAAAGAAGAGTTTGTTAACACCTTTGGTTGGATATTTGAACACTCCCCATGGGTGGCAGAGAAAGCATGGGAGCGTCTGCCAGTTCAATCATGTAAAGAACTCTTCCAAGCCATGATTACAGTGGTCCAAAATGCAGAGGAACCTTTACAAGTGGCACTGCTCCGTTCCCATCCCGATCTCGGAACCAAATTAAAAATGTCGGACGTTTCTCAAAAAGAACAAGCAGGAGTGGGCTTAAATAAACTTTCGAGGGATGAATACGAGGAGTTTGTTTCGCTTAATCAAAGATATGTTAAGAAATTTGGTTTTCCTTTTATCATGGCTGTTAAGGGACAAAACAAAGATTCAATTCTTTCTGCGATGAAAGAACGGGTGGACAGTAACTATGAGGTTGAATGTATTACCGGAATAAATGAGGTTTATAAAATCGCCGGGTTCCGTCTAAACGATATCTTTGAAAAAGGAGATGAGTAAATGCAAAGAATCATGAGTTATGGAAAAGAAGCTGTTTGGGTTTATCGTACGTATGCAAAGCCACTTACAACGGTTCGGTCCATCCCTGAATCAGCCTTTACGAGGCGCGAGAATATCCTTTTTGGAATGAATGTAAAGGTGGCAGTGGAAGGAGATGCATTTCTTTCCTCCTTTAGAGAAGGCGACAATACGGTAGTTGTCGCAACTGATTCCATGAAAAATTTTATTCTCAAGCATGCTGGGGATTATGGGGGGGCAACTCAAGAAGGATTTTTGGAATTTGTAGGTCGCCGCTTTCTTGAAAAGTATCCACAAATGACTTGCGTCAAGATGTCCGGCGAGCAAATTCCCTTTGAAGAGCTTCCCGTACCAGCCAAGGATCGTTTCGCGCCAAGTCCTTTGGTGTTTCGTTATTCTTTAAATGAGCAAGCTTGTGCATCTGTTGAAGTGAAACGTACAAAGGACGGAATAGCTACAACTGACCAAATAAGCAGTTTAAAGGGGCTTAAACTTATAAAGGTGAGGGGTAGTTCTTTTTACGGCTACGTGAAGGATGAATATACGACGCTGCCAGAATCCTATGACCGTCCGCTATTTATCTATTTAAATATTGATTGGCGTTATAAGGATATGGAGGATGCAAAAGGAAATACACTGGAGGGATATGTGGCAGCCGAGCAGGTAAGAGATATTGCCTGTACCATTTTTCATGAAGAAAACTCTCCTTCCATCCAAAACCTAATTTATCGGATCGGTAAAAGGATACTGCAGCGTTTCCCGCAATTAGTAGAGGTTCGCTTCGAGTCCAATAACAGGACATGGGAAACCGTCTTAGACGAAATTTTAGCATCAGAAGAAGGAAAAGTATTCACTGAGCCTCGCCCGCCTTTTGGCTTTCAACGATTTTCTCTGACACGCGAGGATGTGGAGAATAATGGGGAGTCAGGCGAATGACAGGAAAGCTGACAACCCATGTTCTGGATTTGAGCATAGGAAGGCCAGCAAGCGGGGTTTTAGTGGAATTATGGCTGGTGGGGGCAGGTCATCAGTTTGAGTTCTTACAGAATCGCTATACAAATGAAGATGGAAGAGTAAACCAGCCGCTCCTGGAGGGGGAGTCCATGAAAAAAGGAATCTATGAAATTCGGTTTCACATTGGAGAGTATTTCAGGAAGAGCGGAACAGTAATGGGGGACCCATCTTTCCTTGAGTGTGTTCCAGTCCGTTTTGGAATCTCCCAACCTGAGACTCATTACCATGTTCCCTTGTTAATCTCTCCTGGGGGCTACAGTACTTACCGAGGAAGTTAGGGTGAAACAGATGGAAACGGAGTTATGGGTAAAAAATGGTCTGGTTTTTACGGATGCTGGATTTCAGGAAATAAGCATAAAAATCAAAGATGAGCGAATTGACTCCCTAGTAAATGATGAAGCTGAACCTTTGAAAGGAACAAACAAAAATGTCATCGATGCAAGCGGCTGTCTTGTTGTTCCCGGTTTTATTGATGCCCATGTCCATTTTAATGATCCGGGACGAACCGATTGGGAAGGAATGGAGACAGGCAGCCGTGCAGCCGCTATGGGCGGAACAACCACCATTTTTGATATGCCGCTCAATTGTTCCCCTTCTATTACTAACTACCAAAACCTACTAGAAAAAAAGAATTATTTAACCTCTCTATCATATGTTGATTATGCTCTTTGGGGAGGGTTGACAGGCACAAATCTTGAAAGCCGGGCAGAATTGGCACAAATGAGTAATGGAATTATTGCATGGAAAGCGTTTATGAGTGAAAGCGGAATTAAGGATTTTCCTTTGGCTTCACCGAAGGGTTTAAAACAAGCGATGCAAGTGGCAAAGGAACACAATAAAATTCTTGCCCTCCATGCGGAATGGGAGGAGGAGATTGTGAGACTGACTACTTCTTATAAGCAACGACCTGGTATAAATGAACGAAAAGCCTTTTTGATGAGCAGACCTATTGCAGCAGAAGAAAAGGCTGTAAATTATGCCTTAGACCTTGCCGCAAAATATGGAACAGCCATTCATTTTGTTCATATAAGTTCCGCAAAAGTAGTCGCACAGATTGAACTAGCTAAAAAAAGCGGCGTAAACGTAACGCTAGAAACCTGCCCGCATTATCTTATTTTTGATGAAGAAGATTTCTTGCAGCAAGGAGCTATTCTTAAATGTGCGCCGCCGCTAAGGGTTCGGGAAGAGGTCGAAGGATTATGGGAATGCCTTTCGATGGGGATGATTGATACGATTGGATCCGATCATTCCCCCTGTCTTTATACGATGAAAACAACAGACACCATTTGGAATGCTTGGGGCGGAATTCAAGGAGTACAATTTACATGGCTTGCAATGCTCGATGAGGCTTTTAAGCGAAAAATAAAACTAAAACATATTCTGCCTTTAGGGAGCTCACGTGTAGCGGAACGATTTGGAATTGCGGATCGAAAAGGGAGGATCCGTCCGGGATTGGATGCTGATTTAGTGTTGATCCGATTGGATGAAACGACTTTTGCGGATAAAAAATCCTTTGGTTTTCGGAATAAATTTTCCCCATATGAGAATAAGGAATTTTTAGTCAAAATAAAAAAAACGATTTTACGGGGCAAGGTTATTTATGACGACCAAACAGGTATAACAGAAGAGAAAATTGGTCTGTGTCTATAACCATGGAGGGAGCATCATGAGTCCATTTCCCAACAATCTGGGGTACGCTATGTGATTTATTGTAAGAATCTGGATGATATCTGCGTGACAGATTTGGTGGGTTTGATTCCCACGCAGTCCCGTCAACTATCATCATAACATACCGCACGGTGCATTTTTTCACTGATGCGGTTTTTTTGGTTATTTTAGAACAAAAGGTTCCCATTGCTCTGCCTTTGATTTGAGCTTCGATATTTCGTTCAAAAGATAATTTGCTTCGTTGAATTCATTAAACTCTCTTTCCTTATGTTTAAATAGCACATCTCCCATTTACATATATTGCCAAGGGAGGTAATTAAACCTATGATAAATGGAAAATGCATAGTAGGATGTATTTAAAACGAATATTTTATAAAGAACCAGAATACTATTTTGAAAGAAATAAAACGTAAAAGTGGGAGCTATCTGACCAAAGAGGGTGAAAAATACATGGGATCTAATGCAAATTACTATCGTATTTTAGACGTCCCCTATGATGCAACTTATAATGAAATTAAAGAAGCTTATCGAAAAAAAGTAAAAGAAGTACATCCAGATACGGAAAAAGGGAATGAAGAACAGTTTAAAAGAGTGAAAGAAGCATATGAAACGCTAAAAAATGTAGGAAAAAGAAAGCGGTATGACGACCTCCTTTTCAAAAAAACGTGTAATGTCACAGCTCATCAAAAAGAGGAAGCTTCCGCTAAAACAAATTCTTACATAACGATCATAAAAATACAAAGTAAAAAGCACAAACAGGTTAGCTTTTCTCCTGCAATCATAAATGCAGCTCTTATTCTAATTGGAGTTTTGGGAAATACTTATTTTAATAAAAAGAAATAATAAAAGGAATCAATAAACAATGGTCCAAAAGCAGCCGGGTCCACATTACCGGGGTATGTATTCGAAATTAAACTTCTTGTTATTTCCCTTTATTAAACTCTCTTAGTTGCATACAATTTTCTCCCGAATACTCGGTAACCAGTTCAAATAGATGAACCATAAAATACTATGCGAAATAGTAGTAGCGACATAAATGGCTGTTTTTTTAATTTATATTCGTATCAGGTTTTTTCTTCCTATTTCGAAAGAATGCGATAAGCAGTAAGAGGCTTGGAATGATTATTTCAAAAGGCCAATTTAAATAGATTATTATAAATTTTAGTCCTTTAATAAACTCAGCAAACGTCGATGCAACGGTTAAGGATGCAAATAAAATAATCAATCCAATGGGAAAGCTCAGCTTTTCCATTTTTTTATGCTGAAATAGATCCGATGTAGCTGCTACTGCAGCATAGAAATACAGTGATATTTTAAAAAAACCTCCAATGATAAGGTAGAGCATAAAAAGAACATCCAGCCGTTCGATAAAACTTGCCAGTTGAATTCTTGAAACGGTAGTGAGCAATGGAAAGTTTGAACGGGTATAAAGTTCTGGACCAATAGTTGAAATCGTAATAATCACAGTAATGGTAATATTAATCCCACTTAAAATCATCCCGCCAATGCAAACAAATTTTATTTTCTTCGGTTCATTCACCAAGGGGAATATCATCGTGAAAACAAGTATTTCTCCAAAAGGAAATAGAAATGTTTCATGGAGAACCGTATTAAATACTGGTTTCCAGCCATTTTCAAGGATAGGCTTAAGAAATTCAAAATGAATTAACCCGGAAAAAATAATTAACAAAAATCCAAATATGGCCATTAAATATACAATGCCAAAATAAATCTGTCCCACTCTTGCGATGACTTCTAAACCTTTATGAACGCCATAGATGATGGTCAAAACCATCAATGAATTGATGATGAATAAGGGAGTACTTGTATAAACAGTCGTTACCAAGAGTTCCCCAAAATCTCGTAATACTCTTGCATCAATATAGATAAAGTAGATGATATAGAAAAAGGCGATAATCCGGCCCGGCCATTTTCCGGCAATTTTTTGTATATAACTGGTTAGAATTAATTCTGGGTAAAAAAGAAACAGACGATAGTAAACAAAGAAGGCGATCAAACCACCTGCTAACCCTAATAAAACAGCAATCCATGCATCCTGTTTTGCATTTGCTCCAAGACCAAAGAGGATGGAACTACCCATTTCAAATAAAAATACTAGTACGAAAAGCTGGGAAGCGTTTATTTTAATCTGATTCATTTACTACGGTCCCCTTTGCTAAGCGTAGTTTTATTACGTAATCCACAACGGATTCACGCGTAAGCCTACAAGCCGTCTTGAAGCTTAGGAAATCAATTGTTCCAAGCGTAGCCTATAATTAGGTAGATTTCCCCAAAAAGTCCAAATTATCCTTAGTGTGTCTTGGGTTGCTATTCCTATTTCTGCTTATTTTACGGAACACTCTAGATATGTAGCGCGAATTGGGTCAAATTGCATATCCTGTTTTTTAGCATTTATGGTTATGGTGTTATTTGGGAATTTGAGATTCGAATGAAAAAATTGTTGATTCCGATTATCATTGACTTCCCATTTTGGTTAATCATTGCTCAGTGACAGATTTTCCGGAAGAGTTAAGCGCCCGATCAAGTAAATAAACGGAAAAATTTCGCTTAATTAGAAAATTTCATTAAAAATGGCTTAAATAGAGGAAGAGATTACGCTTATTGACTCGAAAAACGTGAAAATGGGGGATTTTGCTTTGTATAATCGGAAAACCTTCCCTTATTTACCCCGAAACAAGCTCCATTCCGAATATAACGGAAAAATCTCCGCTTATTTCTTACTTTCGCTGGTTACTTAATTAGGGAACTCAATGTATTCCTTTCAAAAGTTCGTTTACAAACGTATAGCTCCAAATCAAAAATTACTAAAGACCCTTACCAAGGCGTAAGAGTCCTTAGATGGCTGTCAGCTTTTTGAGGATGTTTTCTACCATCGCATGAATATCTTCATTTTCCGTGTTTTGCAAGTACTCGGGCTTTAGGACCTGGGTTTTCTTCGCTACATAATAATCCAATAGAGCCTGTTTCAATGATAATTCTTCTTCCACTAAAAAGGCTGTATTCACCAATTTCCCTAGTACAGCTTCATCCTGAATAATTAAGATCGAGGGATTCAATTGATTAAATACTTCTGATTTCATGCCATTTCGATAAAAGGTACGAATCGCAGATAATTGCTCTTTTCTTGAGTGCATCTTTTTTTCATAAAGATGGATACAGCTTGTTTTTAAATCAGTCAAATAAAGATCTGAAGCATAGACAGCTGAAAGAACAGCTTGTTCAAACACTTTTTGGAAACGAAGGGGATAGGATAACTCTTCATTGGAAATGGTTTGACCAGCTTCATTTATATAATCAATACAGAGATTCGTCAGCTCCATAATAATGTCTTCCTTCGAAGAAAAGTAGTTATACAAGGAAGCCCGGCTTAAATTCATCGTATTTGCGATATCTTGAATGGTAAGGGAAAGGAATCCTTGAGTCCGAACGACATGGATTAATTTTTTTACATAGGCTTTTCTCATCATCTGTCTTTCATCAGGTGCAATTTTTCTCAAACTACCACTCCCTTTATCAGGAAAATTATATCATAATCCAATGGTGTTCATTCAAATTCTGATATTCCAATTCTTTTCAGTTTACAACGAAAAGAAAGTGGAGTAAGGTTATACACAGATAACATTTTAGGCATTTTATAATATTTTTGTCTAAAATGATTAAAATTGTTTAAAGAACTTAAATAATATACTCATAATGAAAAGAGGAAAATATAACTATGACTACTATGACTACAACACAAGTTACGAATGATTTTAATAAAATTGTGGCAGAACGCCGCTCCATTAAAAATTATGATAAATCCGTGAAAATCAGCCATGAAGAAATGACTGAAATTCTTACATTAGCAACACGTGCTCCTTCTTCTGTTAACATGCAGCCATGGCGCTTTCTTGTAATTGAAAGTCCTGAGGCAAAAGCAACACTTGCCCCACTGGCACGTTTTAACCAAACTCAAGTTGAAACATCAGCAGCCGTTATTGCCGTATTTGGTGATTTGAATAATTTTGAGAAATTTGAAGAAATCTATGGCGCAGCTGTAGAGAAGGGATTAATGCCTTTAGAAGTAAAAGAAAGAATTCACGCTGCCTATTCAGGCTATTTTGAAACGATTTCACGTGAAGCTATGGAAGATATTGTTTTAGTAGATGGCGGACTTGTATCCATGCAGTTGATGCTTGCTGCCCGCGCTTATGGATACGATACAAATCCAATTGGCGGATATGAAAAAGACAAAATTGCGGAAGCATTTGGATTGGATAAAGAACGTTATGTTCCGGTTATGTTAATCTCGATTGGTAAAGCAGCAGATAACGGACACCCATCGGTTCGTCTGCCTATTGATCAAGTCGCGCAATGGAAGTAATGAAACCTAAATAAGAAGGGATTGACGTTCGATGATTATTATTCATGCCACATTCCATATAAATCCAGCGAAACAGGATTTGTTTCTAGAGGAAATTCAGCCGTTAATTGCTGCATCAAGAGAAGAAAACGGAAATATTTCCTATCGCCTTCAAAAAGATACCGAAAACGAAAATGTATTTACAATGGTGGAAGTTTGGGAGGATATGCAAGCTGTTGGAAAGCATAACTCAAGCGAGCACTTTACCAAGTTCGTAGCAAATGCAAAAGACTTTTTGACTGCCCCATTAGAGGTTAAAGCATTTGAGGGGCAGCCAATAAAATTATAGATTTCGGCCTCATAAAGAGAATGATAGGGTGAACCGTATTTAATGGGGTTTTTTTTCAAAAACAAAAAAGCCTATTCAAGAACAATAAATCTTGAATAGGCTTTTTTTTAGCTGCAAGTAATTAAAATCGAGTCTTTTATTTACCTCAAATTAATATAATGACTTAGTTAGCTTGTTCCAGAGGTGAATAGATTGGAGATCTTTGGTTTGTCTTTTGCGGTTCTTTTGGAGGTTATTTTAATCAATATTGTATTAAGCGGGGATAACGCAGTTGTAATTGCGATGGCATCACGTAATGTTCCAAAGAAGCAACAAAAGAAAGCCATTTTTTTGGGAACAGTGGGAGCTATTATTTTACGTTTAATTTTTGCAGTAGCAATTGTTTACCTACTAAAATTACCTTTTGTAACTTTTTTAGGTGGTCTGCTTCTCGTGTATATTGCTATAAAACTTCTAATCGGTGAAGATCATGACTCTCATCGAGAAGGGGGAGCAAGTTTCATTTCTGCTGTGAGAACCATTATTATGGCTGATGCCATCATGTCCCTTGATAATGTACTAGCTATTGCTGGTGCGGTTGAAGGAAATATAGCCGGTATCATGATTGGAGTTATTGTAAGTATTCCTCTCGTTATCTTTGGCAGCCAAATGATATTAAAGGCAATGGAAAAGTACCCCATCATTTCTTATGCTGGTGCTGGAATATTAGCTTGGACAGCAGGTGAAATGATGGTAGGAGAACCAAAATTTGAGTATATTCTTCCTCACGATTACCATTTATTGATTCCTGCTGCTATAACAGTTCTTGTCATTGCTTGGGGATATTTAGCTAATAAGATAAGGAGCTTTTCTTAAATTTGTTTCTCTTGATAAAATATGATCATATAGGGGCTTTTTGGACAGGCTATGATTTTACCAAACTATAAAAATACAAGTATGAATTTATATGTCCATCCACTAAAGTTCAATAAGGATTACGAATCATAAACAAAGGTGAGGGAAGACAATGTTGGAATTTCATTCTATTCCTATAAATGCATTCAATGAAAATAGGAAAATAAGAGTATATGTGCCGGATCATTATCAATCTACACAAACAAATTTTCCCGTGCTATATATGCATGATGGACAAAACGTATTTAATGATCGTGAAGCAATAGGTGGGGTATCTTTAGGTTTAGAAAAGTACCTCAATGATAAAAAATTGGATGTTATTGTAGTTGCCATCCATCAAAATAGCAAAGAGAGATTAAACGAGTATTGTCCTTGGGCGGATGGTGCATATTGTGAAGATGTCCTAGGAAAACCTAGTACAACAGGAGGTATGGGGAAACAATATGTTGATTTTATTGTGAATGAGCTTATTCCATTTATAGATAGTAAGTATCGCACCTTGCAAAACGCAAACGCAATTGCGGGTACCTCTCTCGGAGCACTTATATCAACATATGCTGTTTGTGTTTATCCTGAAGCATTTCAGCATGTAGCGGGAATTTCCTGTGCGTTCTACCGCAACCAGGAAGAAATTGAGAAACTTTTATTTGAGTCTAATTTGTCACATATTAAAAGTTTTTATATGGATTGCGGGGACAAAGAAGCTAAAAATGATCATGTTGTAAGTGAGAAATTCCTAAAATCAAATGAAAGAGTATTTGAAATAATAAAGAATAAAATTCCTTATTCGCAATTTAAAGTGGTTAAAAATGCAGAGCATCATTATAAATATTTTATTGATCGAGTGCCCCATCTATTTACTTTTTTAAACCGCGATATGAACTGATCAAGATGATTAGAAATATTTATGTTGAAATACAGATAAGAGCCTTATGTTGGTGTCAAAGGAGCTCTTTGCCGATTTGGATGTATTTCCTAGTCGTTTAATATCAATATCTTATAATCGTATGATGCCAAGGTTCAATCGTTTTTATTTTCTAATTTGCCTAAACACACTTCTTGAAATTAAGCAAATAACACCTGCTACTTTACGTGCAATTTTCTCAATCAATTGAAAGAAAATCATTCCTTTTGAAGAGTGTTACTACCTATTGCTAAATAAAAACACCTTATATTTAAGGTGTTTTTCGTTTTTTTCGTCTTCCTTTTAACTCGATTCATAAAATAATCAAATTATAGTTTATTTGTAATAAAATCCTAATACTTTTTTGCTATAGTAAAGCCGGAATTACCTTTTCATATACAAAGTAAGATTTCGTCATAATTTATGATACAAAACTACTAAAAATTTTTTAGAAATTAATAAAGAGGAGGCAATGATGTTTAAGAAAATTGTGAAATCCTATGATTATACTTTAATTATTGCGATAACTTTATTATCTCTCTTTAGTTTAATCATGGTCTATAGTGCGAGCATGGCTACTGCTGTAGAAAGATATGGAGTTTCCAGTGATTATTTCTATCAGAAACAAAAATTATTTTTACTATGTGGTGCTTTTTTCTTTGTTATCACTGCCTTATTCCCTTATAAAGCCTTGAAAAGCAAAAAAGTACTTATAACGATTGTTTTTTCATCCATTTTTATACTAATGGCTCTTTTTCTCTTTGGACATGTAGCTGGGAATGCACAAAGTTGGTTTAAAATTGGACCGTTTAGTATTCAGCCTGCAGAGTTTGTTAAGCTTTGTGTGATTATTTATTTATCTGCACAGTATGCTAAAAAACAGGAATATATAAATGAATTTAAAAAAGGGGTTATACCTCCTTTAGTTTATTTAGGAGTAGTTTGTATATTAATTGCCATTCAACCGGATTTCGGTACAGTTGAACTTATTTTATTATTTTCTGGAGCAATCATTATTTCTTCTGGAATCAATATTAAAAATTTATCGAAACTAGGGACACTTGGTGTTATAGTACTGTTACCATTTTTTCTTCTTTTTTATAATAAAATATTCACATCAACTCGAATGAATCGTTTTGAAATTTTAAAAGATCCATTTAAGTTCCAAGAAACCTCTGGATATCACCTTGTAAATTCATACATAGCAATTGGTAATGGTGGAATAAATGGATTAGGATTGGGAAAAGGAATCGAAAAGCTTGGTTATTTACCAGAATCACATACAGACTTTATTATGGCTGTTATTGCTGAAGAGTTAGGAATATGGGGTGTTGGTTTTGTAATCATTACATTAGCGTATATAGTGTTAAGAGGGATTTATATTGCATTGCAATGCAAAGATCCATTTGGAAGTTTACTAGCTATCGGTATTTCAAGCATGATTGGCATCCAAGCTTTTGTTAATCTTGCTGGCATCTCTGGCCTCATCCCACTTACTGGTGTCCCCCTACCATTTGTCAGTTATGGAGGATCTTCGCTAATTCAATTAGCCATTGCTGCAGGAATTTTAGTTAATGTTTCAATGTTTGTTAATTACGAAAAGAAGTATAAAAAACAACAGAAACAAAACGCTGAAAATACTGTTAATAGGAAAAATATTTATTATCTTACAAAATAAAGTGGACATATTTTTGTCTACTTTTTTTACTATAAGGATCTTTGAAATCTTGGACGCAAAAGAAAAGAGGCAATAGACATTTTAAAGGATCCAGTGAACGTAAAAAGCTTGTCGATAAGCCTAAAAATGGCCTTACTGACAAGCTTTTTTTCTGAGATTTTTACCATATAAATGGACTGATTTTAAGAAGGGCTTTTCGCAGTGTTCAAGGGGTCAATCCCCTGGTGGAGTAAAACGTTAGCTTATCGGGTGGCAAAAGGTATTTGGATTTCGCTTATATTCGTCCCGCCATCCGGATTTGCTTTGAGGTCGACGGGTATGGCCCTCACCTAAAGAACATAAGCAGATGGCAATTTTCCGACAACCTTGAACGTCAAAACCAGTTGGTGATTGACGGATGGACCGTGATTCGATTTTCTTATGACCAAATAAAGGAAAAGCCTCGTCGATGCCAACAGATTGTTCAGCAAGTGATTGGCCAATGGCTAGGTGATGAATTGGACCAGACATCTTTGTCCTTTGTCGAAAAGGAAGTGCTGCGGCTAGCGATTCGGAAAGGAGAAGACATATCCCCTAAAGAAGTTGAGAAGTATTTGAAGCTATGTGACAAGACGGTAAAAAAAGTACTTTCTCAACTGGTCGACAAAAAGATGTTGATTCCCGCATCTGGGATCAAAAGGATTCGCTCTTATCGGTTGGGGGATCAGGTTAAGCACCCAATCAAATAAATAAACGGAAAAATTTCGCTTAATTAGAAATTATCATGAAAAATAGCTAAAATAGACGTACAGATTTCGCTTATTTACTCGAAAAACGTGAAAAAGGGGGATTTTGATTTGCATAATCGGAAAACCTTCCCTTATTTTCCCCGAAAAGAGCTCCATTCCGCATCTAACGGAAAAAACTCCGCTTATGTTTTACTATCGCTGGTTACTTAATTTAGGAAAAAAATTTTATTTTAATAGGAAATGAGATGGAAACCATAAGGGAGCAAGATTTTTAAAAAAAACCCCTAATTATGAACGAAACCCACTCCTTAAAAAAGAGTAGGTTCTTTAATTGTTCTTAATTTTTTTCTCTATAGGCATCTAAGAATAGTTGTCCAAGATTACCCTTTCCTTTGAAACCTAAATCACGTAGGCCATGATCGATCACGGTTAATACAGAAAGAACTTTTTCAACGTAGGCATTTTCACCCATATGACCAATACGCAAGATCACATCTTCATATTGCGCCAAAGAAGTAGCAATGAAGAGATTGTATGTTTCTTGGATGTGTTGTTGTAATCGTAATGCGCCTATTTCTTCTGGAATGATGACGGCAGTTACCGTATTGGAGGCTCCTGATTCTAAGAATAAGGTTAGTCCATATTCTTGAATAGATTTCCTTACTGCGTTCGCAATTTTCGCATGTCGGTCATAAACCGCCACTTGCCCTTCTTTTAAAATATTGTCCAAGGCAACATCTAAAGCTTCAATATTGCCAGCAGGCATCGTATAAGGCAAGGTTCCTTTTTCAAGATATCCCTCGAAAATTTGCAGGTTCGCATAATAGGAAGCAATTGGTGTTATACGGTTATTCATCGCTTTTTTAGCATCCTCACTAATGGAAACGATCGCTAAGCCAACAGGTGCGGAGATCGACTTTTGAGTACCTCCACAGCAAATATCGATTTGATTTTGGTCGACATCGATTGGTTCACCAACCATACCAGCTACTGAATCAACCACTGTTAGAATGCCATATTCTTTTAGCAGGGGAGAGAGTTGACTAACATCATTTAAGATGGAAGTTGGTGTATCACAATGAACAAATGTTGCATATTTGAAGTTATGATCTTTTTCTAAATAGTTGCGTAATTCTTCAACAGGTATGTCTTTATGATAGTCAAAACTTAAGAGAACAGGTTCTCCTCCATACATTTTGACAAAATATTGAAAACCTTCACCATATATACCGTTATCGAGTACAAGGACACGGTCACCAGGTTCAGTTAAGCTCGCACAGGCAGCTTCCAAAGCTAGAATCCCTTCTCCGGCAAGCAGCAGTACTTCATTTGTAGTCCCCATGACCTGGCCCATCTTTTGGCACACCTCATGGTAATAGTGGATGAATTCTTTATCAAAATCAGGGTTATTTGTTTTTTTAGCTAACGCTAAGCGTACATTCTCACGTACGTCCGTTGGTCCTGGGGCATAGTTTGGTTTAAATCGCATATGTATCGTTCCTTTTTAAATTAGAGTATTTTATGGAGTAATAGTAGCAAATAATTGGTATATTTAAAAGTATCAGTTTATCCGAAAATCTAGTGGTTAGTTTAAATAAAATACCGATTTATGGATCTGACATAGTTGGAAATTTGTTGCTTGATTTAGCTGTTTAAATTGTTCCCAGACATTATTGTTTTAATCATAGCTTTCTCTATATATGGAAAGTAAAAGACCACTGATATTGTGGTGGATAAATTAGAGGGACGGGTAGATTGACATCATAAAAACCAGTTACATGATCTCCAACTGAAACCATAACACGGTCCAAAAAATAGGTTGTTGAACTAATAACGAAATTTACGATTGAACCATCTCCTCTTAATAAGGACATTAACTTAAAACACCCTTTTAAATCCTCCTCTGAATTTACTAAATAATTTTGTATCATGGTAACGGTACCAGCGAAAGAACTGAATTTTTTCACCTTTTCCACTCCTTTATAAATGAATAATAAACGAAATTCAATCCTCCAAAAACCTCGAGAGCGGGAGCTATGCAATGTTTTCATGAAAATTCAGCTGGCCTTATAAATTTTATGATGCTGGTGATTGGATATTACTTATTAAATAAAGGGCAATAATTCCTTTAGACTGTCAGAAAATCATCATGGTGATCACTATGATAAGGAGTAGGTTATGTATAACCATATGTAAATGAGGTTTTTGAAATTCTTGGTACTGAAACGATAACTAATTTAATCAATTTTCCCTTTTTCCTCTCTTCAAAATCATACCCAAATATTGGCTTGTGTTGTGTGTTATTACCAATTATTCAACATTTACTCATATGCTATCCCTTATGTATGATAGAATTAAAAACTAGTAGTTTTCCCATAAGGTAGTAGATTGCTAGAATACATAATTTTATATCAGATTTAAGGGAGAGAGACTATGAAACATGCAGCAAAGTGGATGCGCTCGTTTATTTTTGTTGTTCTGCTGATTAGCGTTCTGCTAACGAGCCATTCTGCAGCTTTGGCGTCTGGAGGAATGCCGCCAGCGACAAGCGCCAATTTAAAAGGGATTGATGTATCGCATTGGCAAGGAACTATTGACTGGAAGCAGGTCAAAAACTCAGGTATAGCTTTCGTCTATGCAAAGGCTTCTGAAGGTACAGCATATACCGACCCTATGTTTTTGACTAATGTGAAGGGAGCAAGGGCAGCAGGACTTCCGATCGGTGCCTACCACTATGCACGTCCGAGTGCGCCCTATAGCCCTGACGATGCAAAAGCTGAAGCGCAGTATTTCGTCAATGTGATGACGAATGGAGGTATGGGCGATTTTGGAGATATCATGCCTGTTCTTGATTTAGAACAACCTGCTAAAACTGGAACGCTAACTTCCGATGAAATAGCCAGTTGGGCAAGAGTTTTTACCAATACGGTAAAGTCACTGACGCATCGCCAGGTAATGGTCTACACAGGTGCAGGGTTTGTACAGCAGTACAACAATTTTGGGGGCCAGCTTTCAGATCTTCCCCTTTGGATTGCCATATGGACAAATACTCCACCACCAGTTGTTGGTGGGTGGACCCAATGGACGGCTTGGCAGTATAGCGACAAAGGTATAGTCCCAGGAATATCGGGGGGTGTGGATGTAGATTATGGCCCAACGTCAATCGATGCATTAAAGGGGAACCTGAGTTACACGGTTGTTTTTAAAGATGCGGACGGTACGGTCTTGTCTACTGAGCAGATTGGATATGGATCTACGGCTAATCCTCCCGTAAATCCAGAGAAAACGGGTTATACATTCACAGGCTGGGATACCGATTTCAGCAATGTTACATCAAACCTAGTGGTAACCGCCCAATATAAGATTAAACAATTTAAAGTCGTGTTCATCGATTCCGATGGTACGGTCCTTGATACTCAGAAGGTAGCGTATGGTTCATCTGCCAATGCACCTCAAACTCCATCAAAGGATGGATATTCATTCTTACAGTGGGATCAAGCATTTAACAAGATAACGTCTGATCTTACGGTAAAGGCTGTTTACGAACCTAAAGTCTATACGATTATTTTCAAAGACTATAATGGAACCATTTTGAGTGATTCAAAAGTGAAGTATAATATGCCGATTACAGCACCTGCACAGCCAAGCCGGACTGGCTATACCTTTACAGGCTGGAATCAGAAGTTTACAAATGCTACTTCCGATTTAACTATTACTGCCCTTTATAAGATTAACCAATATCAGGTTACCTTTAAAAACGACGATGGCGGGGTCCTTAGCTCTCAAAAGGTTAATTATGGGGCAAAACCTTTATCAGTAAAAGTTCCCGTTCGAACCGGTTATACATTTGTCGGCTGGTTTAAAAGTTCAAAAGATACCGTTCCATACAATCTACAAACACCGATTAAATCTGCTGTTGTCCTATCTGCACGCTATGCAAAAAACACGGCAGTACCGGGTGGGGTGAAAGCCACTTCAGCAGGTTACAGCAAAGTAAAGGTCACCTGGGGGGCTGTTTCTGGAGCACAAGGCTATCAAATTTATAGGGCTACAACGAAAACGGGAACATACAGTTATCTCTCTACAACATCCAGTTCTTCTTACACAAACAGTGGTTTGGTAACGAACCGAGCGTATTATTACAAGGTTCGAGCATACCGAGTGGTGAATGGTACGAAGGTTTATAGTTCCTATTCGACTATTGTAAGTGGTACGCCGGTCCTTGCGGCACCGACTGGATTAAAGGCATTCAGAGCAAGCAGCACTTCAATTAAACTGACGTGGACAAAAGGGACAGAAGCCAGCGGATACGAACTTTTCAGGGCGACGTCCTATAAAGGCGTATATACGAAAGTAGCCACTCTAACATCGGGTTCTACTATTAGTTATACAAATACTAAACTATCGAAAGGCAAGCTGTATTACTTCAAACTCAGGGCCTATAGAACAGTAAACGGCAAAAAGATTTATAGTGGATATTCAAAATCCGTATACCTAAAAACATATTGAATTCGATACTAGTTTTAGCTACCTTAATTGTGCGTTTTTCAGTCACAATTGGGTAGCTTATTTTTTTAAAGAAAGGAAGGAGGAGTTCGTGCTTGACCCCCAATGCTTTAACGTTGTACAGTGCCGGGGGTCTGGCACCAACACTGGGCACCAACACTACAGTGGTGGGGGAAGAGGCTATGTTCGTTGTGACATACAATTTTAGATTATGATCTGGATGAAAAATGGTGGAAGGTTCCCCAGCTTTCTTGTCTAGCAAACTGGGGATAGGCGGACATAAAGTGAATGATGATTGTCGCTTGATCTAGATTAGGGTAAGCGTTGAAAAAAAATCTGTCGCCGTATCGAATAGCTGTTAAGGCAAGCGGTAATTCACGTCTAAATATTTCATTGCGTTTTGCTGCTTGATTTTGGTTATATTGGCCTTGATCAATATGTAAATAAACACAATAATAAAAGGTACCTCCAATTTGTTTCCATTCACCTAATACTTCATCTCGCATAGGATTGATTTTATCCAAGGCATAATGAATTCCAATGATTAAAAACAGATCTCCAGTTAAATCAGAATGAGTGAGCGTGTAGCTCCTTGGAATAACAGGACCCGTAGCTGCAATCCCATCCATGTATTCAACAGATAGTTTTTCAGGATTGAAATTGTTCAATGCAATCAACTCCAATCGTTTTTTAACTATTATGCTGATTTTCCTTTATTGATTCATCCTACAAGCCACAACATGACATCCAATAAAACCAGAAAAATAGGGACAACTGTTTTTCAACTCTTGTTAAGCAGTGGGCGTTCTTGCAAGTATAGAGCTATATCCGGAGATTCCCCTTCAACAATTTCCTTTACAATAATCTTCGACAGCAATTGGCTGTAAACCGTCCCGTTATCACCAAAGGCAAACAGGAAATAGCTATTTGGAAATTCTCCATACTTGCCGATAATCGGAATGCCGTCCAGCGTTCCTCCATAAAATGCAGCTAAGTAATATTCCGGCTGCACTTGAATAGTGGGGAACATTTTATTAAATTCTTCAATTAGTTTATTCTTTTTGTGAATCAGTTTACTATCGCGATCGTCATGATACGTAGTATTATCATCCAGTCCGCCTATGATAATCCGGTTATCCCTGGTTGTCCGCATAAATAAATAAGGACGGGCGGTTTCCCAGATGAGAGTCCTATTATACCAAGGGGAGAAACTTTCGACTGGATTGGTTGTTACTGTATAGGTACTTACAAAGGATGCTTTTTTCTCTTTTTTCATTTCTATTCCTTCATAACCTGCTGCAAAAATAATATATCTCGCTTGTATAGACTTGCCATTCTTTGTTGAAATAATCATTTTTCCCCGTTCTTTATCAAAATGATGACCATTCATTTCCGTATGTTCATATATATGAACCCCTTTACTTGCAGCATGCTCCAATAGTGCATGGGTAAATCGGAAGGGATTGATTTCGGCATCATTGTATGAATAAATTGCAGCATCCCTGCTAAAAGGATATTTAGCTTCAATATCTTCCTTAGTTAAAAAAGTAAGTTCACAGTTATGCTGCTTTAAAAATTCATATTCTTTTTTTAACCTTTCAACGTCTTCTGCGCAGCTTGCAGAATAGAGGGTGTCTCTTCGATTGAACTCACAATCAATGGAGACGCTGTTTGAGGCTTTCTCAATTTCATCAATTGCTTCCTTTAGTAATTGTAAATGTTTTTCGATGTAATCAATGCCAAAGGTGTTGATCAAATCGGTAAACATTTTTTCACCAGAATATTGAAGAAGGGCTGTATTCGTACTAGTACTGCCGCTGCCAATTGTTGATTTTTCAATTACAGCCACATCTAAATTAGTATCAGCGAGGTAATATGCACACTGCGCCCCGGAGCTCCCTCCGCCAATGACTAATACATCACAAGATAGGTCTTCTTCCAATGCTGGGTAGGATGGTGCATCAGGAAAAGTAGTAGGCCAATAATAGGTTCCAGATTGTAAATTCATTTATATCCCCCAGTTTAAAAAGTATAATGTTACTATTTCCATCCTCATTTTGTGTATACCAAAAGTTTCTACCCAGATTGGACACGAGAAATAATAAGTAATGGTGAAGGGATTAAGGGAACTCCATGAATTTCAAGATAAAACGGTAAGGTGAAATCGATATTCAAATGAATAAAAAGCCCTCATTTAGATGCTTTACGGTGAATCGTTAAGGTTTTTGAAAAGAAAGAAAAAGCACCCTCTCATTTAATGAAAGGGTGCTGCTATGGTTAATATTCTCCTTTTATGACAAAATACGAGCCTCGAATGGTTCCAGCCAATTTAGACTTCTGCCTAGCAAACTTAAATTTCCCCTCGAGCTCCTTCGGTACCTCCATACCCTCAGAAAGCTTAAAACCAACGGCTCGCTTCGGCTTAGGGCCATCAAGTGTAAACAGGACATTGACTGAAAGACCATCTTCGTAAAAGACGTAAGTCCAATCGATATTTTCCACTTGAAAACGCGCCGTCTCCAAAGGTTTAGCCGCAAACTCAAGAGCCCGTTCATTTTTCAAAATTTGATTCACATAATCAAGGGTCTCCGCGCTTTCGCTAGCAGGTACAACGGTAAATTCATGCTTGTATTTGTTCATAAAATAACGGGCTTCATTCGCGCGTAAACCAGCAAGCGCTTCTGCGACTGGAGAAGACTCTAAACCAACCGTAGAAACTTGTTTAAAATCAACCATATAGGACATTTCCATCCTCCAATTTCTTCGTTATTTTCTCACAACAGGAATCCACATTTCACCAAAAAGGTCGCCGTTTCGTTCTCCCATCTCAACCGCTGCATTTGGTCCGCCAACATAGGCAAAATCCTTTGCTTCTGGCAAAACTTGACCAAAGGCAATGCCTGTTAGCACGTTCCTCAGCTCTTCAGCTGTCTTTGCTTCGCCCTTTACAACGAGGTATTCCCCTTTAGGAAATTGGATTAGTCTGTCTGCTTCTGGTAACGATTGCTCTGTCATGACGCCAACATAAGTCATCATCTTGCTATTTACTGCTTCGTTGACGGCAAAAATATAGTCATTTGCAGCTATGGACTTTAAAGTATCAAGCGTTCCATCTTGTTTGATAGCTTGCCAAAAGTCTGACTTTTCCTTGTTTATACCAGCATAGTCTGTGTAATGACTCTTAAGCTCAGTACCAATACCTAGAACGGTAAAGCTATCTTTTTCTTCCAGTTTAAAATCTGCCATATTGTATCCCATCCTCTTTTTTTAAATTAATCAAATGACTTGTTTTTTCACTTGATGAGTTTATAATAACCTTAAATCATGTCAAAAAGTGATACTGTTTAGGAGGTGCGCAGCTGAATGAAAAAAGTTGAGCGGATAAATATCATCATGAGATATATCAACAACCGTGCCCACTTTACCATTGCTGAAATCATGCAAGAATTTAACATCTCTCGTTCAACAGCGATTAGAGATATCAGAGAAATTGAAGCAATGGGGATGCCATTTGTTGCGGAAGTGGGACGGGATGGGGGATATTTTGTCATGAGCAACTCTGTACTACCTACTGTTCGCTTTACCGATAATGAGGTCAAAGCACTTTTTATTGCGTTTATGGCCACAAGAAATCAACAACTCCCTTATCTAAAGAGTCGTCAGTCTTTAGCTGAGAAATTACTGGGCCTCATCTCAGAAAACCAGCAAGATGACCTTGTTCATTTAAATCAAATCTTGCTTTTTGAAGGGAGCAATCCCAATAATCCCGACCTGCTTGAGCTGTCAGATCTCCCTCATCCTATATTAGAAAAACTCATTCAACTCCTTCTTTTGGATCGCTATTTATTGATTACTATTGAAGAAGAGAAGATGACAAAGTCTTATCCCATTTATCTCTTAAACCTTTATCGTGAAAAAAGTCTATGGTTAATTGAAGCTTTTGACTTAAAGGGTGAACAGAAGCAGGTTTTTCCTGTAGACAATCTCACCGATGTCGCGCCATATCCTGTGAAAAAAAGAGTAAGTAAGAAAAAGATTTTAGAGAAACTAAGTAAGAAGGAAGAAGCAGTGAACCTTGTCCTCGAACTTGGTCCAAAGGCGATTGCCCAGTTCAAAAAATACCATCCGTTAAAAGTTTCTATTTCCTATACGAACCCATACCAAACGACAGCCATTCTAAAAACTTTTATCGATGTTCATCATTCAGAGGAATTGACCGAAATGACGAATTGGCTCCTTTTTTTAGGCACGGATATCAAGATCAGGGAAGTGCCAGAAGAAGTTTTAGAAGGATTACAAGAGAGATTATCCCTATACTGCCCCTAATATATCATTCAGCTGAAACAAACTTCAAAAATTCACGAACAGCAGGTGAAGCGTACTTCTTTTTTTTTGAAATAAATTTTAAATTCCAAGGAATACTTGGATTGACGATGGGAATCGCCTTGATTAAAACTTGGTCGACTTTTTTGGGTTTTGGGAAAATCGAAATCCCTAAGTTTTCGCCGATCATTCCACTAATAAAATCCCACTCAGTACTTTCGTAAGCAACTTTTGGACGAAAACCAACTTGTAAGCATTCTTGAATAATGAGTTCATGAAAACCAAAGTCTTTTTTAAATAGAATAAAGGTTTCATTTTGTAACTCTTTCATTTCCACTTGTTCCCTCTGCGCTAATGGATGGGAATGATGGACGAAGAGCGACAGTTCATCATGAACAAACGGAATAACATCAAATTCCTTTTCATCCACTGGTAGAATAACTACACCAAGATCTAATATCCCGTCTTTAACCTTCTGTTTAACCTTTTTAGAATCATTTTCAAAAATCTTTATTTTGATATCGGGGTAAAGATTATTAAATCCTTTAATGATTTTTGGGAAAAACAAAAAACCAATGATTGGTGGTATCCAGATTTTTATTTTTCCTTTTAAGTGCTAATCATTTTTGAGCACTAGCACTAAGATAAATTATGAATAGTATAACAGCAAGGAATAGGGATTAGTGGGGAGTAACTGGTATACCGAATATTTTGTATTCTTGAAAACACTTTCAATTAATGTTATTGTATAGATGAATTATTTTTGTTCGGTGTAAAGGATAGTATAAGTTTTAACTTTTCGTCTTGATGATCACTGAGAGCAAGGATAGTAATACATTGTGTGCTGATAGTGCACTAGGAGGCAACCAAAATGGAAAACGGTAAAGTAAAATGGTTTAATAGCGAAAAAGGTTTCGGATTCATCGAACGTGAAGGTGGAGAAGACGTATTCGTTCATTTCTCAGCGATTCAAGGTGAAGGGTTCAAAACTTTAGAAGAAGGTCAAGCAGTTACTTTCGATGTTGAGCAAGGACAACGTGGAGCACAAGCTGCTAACGTACGTAAAGCTTAATTTAGAAACATTTAACAGGCTCTATTTTTAGAGTCTGTTTTTTTATTTTTTCTTAAGAACAAACAAAAAACCCCACTCACGGATGAGTAGGGAATTCCAAAACAGTAAATCAAATGGTAAGAAAAGTATAGCACACAATTAGATAATCTCCTAATTTTTTTCTTCAGGTAGAGTTTAGACTGTAATATATGAACTAAGTTTAACTTATAGGGGCTATTTTTTCAGAAACAACAACCATTTTGGTAGCTATCTTTTATTTAACTAAAGTGGCAGTTAAACAAGGATTGATTTCAAAATGGACTGTTAAATCCAGAGGAAATTTAAATTAAAGTGTAGAAGTCTATCGATGGGGAAAATTGCTTCATAAAGTGGAGGGTAAATTTCTTTGATATAGACAGTACTTTACTTGACTTGACTATGATTACGCAGCGAGGGAAGGGATATTAGATTCTTTCCGAACCAACCATTATCTTCGTTCTTTTACGGAACAAAAGGCTATTGAAGTTTAGAAGGAACTTTCTAGCCAATACTTTGGAAAATTTTTAACTAATGAGTTGACATTTCAAGAACAGAAAAGTTGGCTATTTTATTGAATAACTCCCTTTAAAACAACTGGATATTTATGTTAAAATACAGATGAGATTCTGAAGGCTTGAACTTAAATCAACTCGCAGTTTAGTTGAAAAATCAGAGCGTTTGGAATAAACATTATAGAATAGTAAAATCTTTTACATTAACTCTAATTGCTAAATTATAGTCAAGAAATCAATTGCTGAAGAAATGTTTGATTGGATAAAAATTGAAAATAAAATATTAATAGACTTTAACTTAAGGAGGCTATCTAAATGAAGGTATGCTCGTTTTTACCGGCCGCTACCAATATGATCTATGAAATGGGACTAGAAAGATATCTGAATGGAGTCACATTTGAATGTCCATCGGATAAACCAAAAGTTGTTCGCATCCATCTCGAGGGACGTAATCTATCAAGTGCAGAAATTGAAACTTTTGTAACTGAATCATCAAATATGGGAAAAAGTTTATATTATGTGGATATGGAATTATTATCAGAAATAGCACCGGATCTTGTGTTTACTCAAGATGTATGTGACGTATGTCAAATTAGCACCTCTATTGTTCAAAGAGCCATTGGATCCCTTAAAAAGCAACCAAAAGTGGTACCATTAATACCTCGAAGGCTACGGGATGTATATCAGAATGCACTAACCATTGCAAAGGAGCTAGGAGAAGAAAAGATTGGCCTTGATTACTTAGCTTCCTTACAAAAGAGAGTACGTGCAATTACTGACAAACTTCGTGAACATCAAGTAGAACCAAAAAGAGTGATGGTTATGGAATGGTTAGACCCCATTTATAATTGTGGGCATTGGATTCCCGACCAAATCTCTTTGGCGGGTGGAGTGGATATGTTGTCCAATCCTGCAGGTTACTCTGTAGTGACTCCTTGGAAAAAAGTACAACAATATGATCCAGAAGTATTGGTTATTGCACCTTGTGGTTTTCAGGTGGAACGATCGATACAGGAAATCGATCAGCTAACAAGTAAACCGGGGTGGGGAGAATTGACTGCAGTAAAAAACAAAGCAGTCTATCTTGCAGATGCAGATTTCTTTACAAGGCCAAGTACCACATTGGTAGACGGAATTGAGTTACTAGCTGCCCTCTTCCATCCACAACTGTTTGAAATTCCAGAAACATGCCTGAAAAAGGTTGTTCACATTTCAGATACAGAATTATCATCGGTGTAAGTGATAATTTCTCATCAAGGATTTAGCGGGTTTCCTCTAGTAAAAAATCAACATTAAGCTTTAACATAGCCATAGTTTAAGAGAAAGTGGTTTTGCCGTAGATCGAACCTACTGTTTAATAAATTTAAGCCTTTTATTCCATAATCGGGCGCTTTTCTTGAATAAGAAGGCGTCTTTTTGTATTGTACTGGATTCTGGAACAACACTTTGTGGCAGCTTTTTCTTATTGCGCTAAAGGGGCAGGTTAGCGGAAGAAGGAAATAGAAAATAAAGGTAGAATTTATTTAAAGGATTGAAATAGTTAATTGGGAGTTAGAAGATGAAAAATAAAAAAAGAAATAGAGACGGCTTTATTAAAGATACCCTAATTGAGTTTATATTTGAAGTGGTTTGGAACATCTTAATGTTTATACCAAGAATGATAATTCGCTTAATAGGGAACTTTTGGTGAAATAGTTAGTCGAAATAGAGCTAATGAGGGCGATTGCAATAAGAGCTGTCGTTTTTACAAACAAGACAGCATTCCTGTAATAAATGAACTGTAAAAGGATAGGTTTGTGAATAAACGTAGTGGGTTGCTTGGAAGGTTCCGAAACCACTTCCTCCATTGGAGTACTATGCTACGGTTGCAACATGTCTATTCATCGCAGAAGTGACAGACAGATGGACAGATAGATACAGCCTATATGAATTCTGGGTAAGAAAATACATTGATCTACCTACAACCTTTATGATTTTATTTATCTATGCTCCTGCTGCTGTTATCATGATAAGCTGGTATCCATTCAATGGCAGTTGGAATTAGAAAATTACGTATATTCTGGTATGGTCAATCTTTTCTAGCTTCTATGAATGGACATATTTAATAAAGCACATGCTTATTTTGTTTATGAACGAAGAGATTGTGAAGGATTGTACTTAAGCTAGCGGGTGCAAGAATTAAAAATCGGAGCTGCTATATTGGTGGCTTTTTTATTCGGCTACTGAAGCAGTTGAAGAAGGGAACACTTTAAAAAAAACAATACGCAATAAAAATGGTGCTTCACAACAGTGAAAGCACCTAAATTACGCTTTAATCCCAGATACGGATTCTTGGAACACCTGTGGTTCTTAAATAATCTAATAACTGACCAGTATGAACAGATTCGTGATACGCAATGCGTAGGAGCATATCCCCCAGGTCTCTTATGTATCCTGCATCAGAACGGTCAATCTTAATATTTGTTAAGTCTTCTTCAGAAAATGATCTGATTGTATTTATGAATTGATTACGATAGGGTTCGGCAAATTCCAATTCTGAATTTACAGAAGTAAAAGGTCTGTTTTCAAAAGGGGAATTAAAAACGGATAAACTTCCTTGATTTTTAAGTGCCAGGTGATAATAATGTTCGCTTTCCAGTACGTGCCTGACCATTTCCAAACAATTCATTGCTTCATTATCTGGCTTCCAATCTAGTTTTTCTTCAGGAATAGATCTCCAGACTTTTATGCTTCTTCTTCTAACTTCATTTAAGTTTAAAATAATTAATTCAATTGAATTCATAAAAGCTCCTCCTTTGATAAGCATATTTTAATTATACACGAATGGACGTTCGTGCCAATCTGAAGGAGGAATATTTTACAATATTTAGTTGTACTTTATACGAACGGTGCAAGAAAAAAGGTGCTGCGATTTAAAGGAATGTATCATTGTTGTTGAACTAACGGTGCAGGTTAGCGGAAGAAGGAATATTTTAATGGGGGATATTTATGAATACCAATGAATTAAGAGCATGGGCAGAAAAACATGACGTAGAAAAGAAAACAATTAATTGTTTTTGGGAGGCTATAAACTCTTATGAACAGTATTATTGTTACTTGGAGCTGCTACTGCATGCTCAAATGCTAGTCCAAAAACGGAAGACCCAAACACCCAGCAAACCGATGATGGTTCTCACAAACGATGGTTCTCAAAGCACAATGGAAATTCTGGTCAATAAGGAAATTCATTTGTCATTCATGTAGGTAATCTTTCAGTTTTTTTATAATTCAACAGAAAAAAGCTGACTTCAAAAGGGGACAATTTAGTCTTTTGAAATCAGCTTTTTTTACAGTATGACTATCCAATTTTAATCACTGACAATGATCATTTTTTCTTATTTTTTATTTGATTTTTATTTTCCTCTTTCGAAGAATTTTCGTTACTGTGGATTTCTTCTTTCACATTAGCTACTGTAATAGGTACTTCACTTTCACTTTCATTTATAACAGTAGAACTTGTTTTTATTCCGTTCGCTTCCATCTTATTATTTGAAGATACTTCTGGTTTGTTTTTCTCTCCTTTAACAACTAGGGATCCTGTGCGTTTTTCGCGGGTTTCTTCCTTTTTCTCCTCTTTCATTATGCTTTCAATGTCGGGATTTCCTTCCACTATTAAAATATTTGGGCTTTCCTTTATAACTTCTTCTTGCCCAATATCAGCCTTCAGCAAAGTCACTTCTTCCGTAACCGATGGGGCAGAACGTTCCACAATTCGAGCTTCTTCTTTTTTAATAATATCCTGTACTTGCTTTGTTTCTTGAAGTTTTCGTTTGCCTACAATCACTTCTTCAACCACTACAGGTCTTTTCGTTACTTCTATTCGTTCTTCCGTTATAGGAATACGAATGATTTCATCCTCTGTAAATGCGCTGCCATCATACTTTCCATCAGTGACCGGACGGCGCTCTATATATACTTCTTCACGTAAAAGTGGTACATAAACAGTTCGCTGTTCTTCAACTATTTCTTTTTGGAGCTGTAATTCCCCGACTTGGACACGCTCTTTTATAATATCAAGCTTTTCTTCACGAAGTCGGACAGCTGTTGTTTTTTCGGTCTCAATTTGATCCTCATAAATAGGACTATTGTATGTTTCATACGTATCAACCAGCAAAATCATTTTGCCATTATTTATTTCCTTTTCACACTGTTTTGCCGTAAAAACTGGTAGTCCCCTCTCAATAAGCCTGCTGGACATGGCGTTTGACGGGCCTCCCCCCATTCCTACCGTCATCAAGGAAAAAAAGCTTTCCATCATGACACCAGCTAAGCTACTCACTTGTATATCCGCTTCCACCAAAACACCAGTTTGAGAAGTGATTGATGGTATGTCACTTCGATATTTTGCCACAACCATCATATCTGTTTCTCGATGCCCCTGACGTTTCAAACCTTCAATCGCATACAAGACTTCTTGCTCTGAATAAAATGCTCCAACGATTCGTTTTTCCATGCTCATACTACCATGCCTCCCATAATGTACTAACGCAGTAAAAAAATTACATCGAAGTCTATAGAATGTCTACCCGAGTACTCTTGACTTGAAACATTTGCTAGAAGATATGATAAACACAAAAAACCCCGTCAATCACACTTGGGAGTTGAACTGCACCCGAATTGTTAGACACATCTAATAATGGAGGTGTAGTTTTTTATGACTAAATTTACCTTAGAACAAAAATTAGCTGCCGTTGAAGAATATCTCCAGGGCGAAAGGTCACAAAGAAGTATTGCGAAAAAGATAGGTGCGAACCACAAATCTCTTCAAACATGGATAGCTCAATATGAGGCAAATGGTGTTAATGGATTTATTTCTGGATATACAAATTACTCGGTGGAGTTTAAAATGGACGTAATCAATTATATGAACGAAAAAGGGACGTCTGCTTTAGAAGCTGCCACGGTTTTTAATATTCCAGATCCATCTACCATTTCAAAGTGGGAAAGGATTTTCGAAGAATATGGTATAGACGGCCTTCAATCGAAAAAACGGAGGCGTCCATCCATGAACAAAGATATTAATAAAAGACCGAATAAACAAGTACCTGCCGAAGGATCAGTTGAGGCTTTACAAGCTGAAGTCGAATATCTTCGAATGGAGAATGCTTACCTAAAAAAGTTGAATGCCTTAGTTCAGAACAAGGGGAAATCACCAAAAAATACAAGGCTCAAGTAGTCTATGAACTAAGGAATGAATTTTCGGTGAAAGCACTTGTTACACTAGCTGAAATCCCACGCAGTACCTACTATTACTATGTAAAAAATCTTAATAGACCAGATAAAGATGCTGAACTTAAAACCTTAATTCAGTCTATTTATGATGAGCACCAAGGTCGTTATGGATATCGGCGTATTCGGGATGAATTAAGAAATAAGTGTATTAAAGTTAATCATAAAAAAGTACAAAGAATCATGAATGAATTAGGCTTGAAAAGTCTAGTACGTATGAAAAAATATCGTTCTTATAAGGGGAAAGTAGGCAAAGTTGCACCAAATATATTAGATCGCAACTTTAAAGCTGAAAAACCGAATCAGAAATGGGTAACGGATATCACTGAATTTAAATTATTTGGTGAAAAGTTATATTTTTCACCAATCCTAGATTTATATAATGGTGAGATCATTACTTACACAATAGGCTCCAGACCAACATATTCCTTAGTATCGACAATGTTAAATAAGTCATTTGAAAGATTAAGAGAAGAGGATGAACTGCTTATTCATTCTGATCAAGGTTGGCATTATCAGATGAAAAAATATCGTAATGCCCTAAAAGAACACAATATAACACAAAGTATGTCACGTAAAGGTAATTGTTATGATAATGCAGTTATTGAAAACTTTTTTGGAATTATGAAATCTGAATTCCTTTATCTAAACGAATTTGAAAGTATAGAGCATATTAAACAGGAACTTGAAAAATATATCTATTACTATAACAACAAGCGTATTAAGGCAAAATTAAAGGGCATGAGTCCGGTACAATATCGAACTCATGCCCTACAAGTTGCATAAGAGTAACCGTCTAACTTTTCGGGGTCACTTCAAGTTGACGAGTTTTCCTCTATTTCCACGTAATCGAAATATTCCTTAGTTAAATTCATCTTGTTGCAACAGCTCTTTTTTCTTGTTCCACTAACGGGAGTTTAGTTGAATAAGAAAATGGAAATTTTTTTAAATTAATACCTTGTATTATATAGTATTGTAATTTACAATTAGTTACAGGAGGTGGAAAAATTGGAAGTAAATAAAGAGGTTTTAAAAGGTCACATTGATACGTTAATCCTCTCGTTATTACATAACAGAGATATGTATGGTTATGAGTTAGCAAAATTCGTTCGAAAAAAAAGTGATGAACAGTTCGATTTAAAAGAAGGTACACTTTATTTGTCATTAAAGCGATTAGAAAAAAACAAGTGGATCTCTTCCTACTGGGGTGATGAACAAGGACCAGGAGGAAGAAGAAAATATTATAAATTAACACCTTTAGGCAAAGAGGGCTTTAAAGAAAAATGTGAGGAATGGCGATTTGTAAAAAAAATAATCGATATGTTTTTGGAAGGGGGAGAAAAGTATGAAAAAAATTGAAGCATTTGTAGATTCGGTTTATCACGGTGTAGGTGGTAACCAAAAGGAAATAAAAGAATTAAAGGCAGAAATGAAAAGTCATCTGCTGGAAGCTGTTCACGAGTTGAAATTAGAAGGAATGGCTGAACAAGAAGCAATTGATATTGCAATCGAACGTTTCGGCGGAGAAAAAGAGATTCGTTCAATTGTGGCTCAACTTTTTCAGGCACAAAAAACTTTTGCTAAATGGGTTCTTTTCTGTTCAATAGTGTTTCTTTTATTATCTTTATCAATTTTTGGTTTCGTTTGGCAATATGAAGAGCAACATTCACACGAACTATCTGTAATTGCTACACAGATAGCTGACGAATTAAAGGGCAAAGATGAAGTTTCTCAAGAAATGAAAAAAGAAATAGCAAGATTGGTAGAGAGTACGGATTTTATTTCTCAGGTTAGCATTTATAATTCAAAAAATATAAGATCAGAAGGCAGGGACTGGGTTCAATTTAATACCGAATTAATGAAGCCAGACTATAAATACCAAAGAATAGTTTGGACTCCTGAATGGCTCGCTGCCGACTTATTCCCTTATGGAAACGGAGACGAACAGTGGTATGTTGAAATGCAACATAGAAGTTTTGATTCTTTGGCAGGTTATGTTTTATTAGGTGGAGTAGCTATCTATTGGACATTATTCACCATTTGGGCAACAATCAATGCTTATCATCATAGACGATTAAATATTGGCTGGATTATTGCATTTGCTTTATTCAATGTTATTGGTTACCTGGCTTATTTTTTATTAGGAAATAGGGTTCAATCTAAAACAATTAGTTGATTTCTTCTTGAACTAATTGGTGCAAGAGTTGTAGATCAAGCTGTCATTAAGGCAGCTTTTTTTATTTCACTAAATGGGCAGGTTCAATAAGAAGTGCTTTTATATGATGTCGCAGCACACACTTAAAAAATTGTAAAACTTTCAACAAAATAGAAATCGGAAACCAAAAATGGTTTCTGTTTATTTATTTTGAACTTAGGAGTTTAATTGCATGATATGCTTTTCTTGGAAAATACTTAAACTTTTTGAAACTTTTCTTGTTTATAGATTCCACTAATTAGTAAAGGGGGTCAAATAAGATGGAAATCGAAAGCCACCGGCTAGTTAAAAAAGCAATCAAAGGTAATAAAAGCGCCTTTGAAAAGTTAGTTCAACAACATTATGAAAGAATCTACCGTACTGCCTATCTTTATGTACATAACGAAGAAGATGCGTTGGATGTTGTCCAAGAAGCAACCTATCAGGCCTTTACATCTATCCATTCATTAAAAAATCCGGAGTATTTTATGACCTGGCTCACTAGGATTGTTATACGCTGTTCGGGACATGTCCTAAAGAGAAAAAGCAATGTTGTTCCTTTAAGTGATGAGATATTGTCAAACCTGCCGGGCCAGGTAAATCCAAGCATTGAAGAATCATTACAGCTGCTAAATGCAATTCAGCAGCTGAGAGAGAATTACCGTACTGTGATCATCTTATTTTACTATTATGATTACTCGATAAAAGCGATTAGCACTGTCATGGAAATTCCAGAGAGTACTGTAAAAACTTATTTAAGCAGAGGCAAAGCGGAGTTAAAAAAATCCTATAAAAATGAGGAGGACAAATACCATGGATAACAAGGAATTCAAAACAGCAATAGAGCAAATACCTGTGCCCAAAGAAAAAGTATTTAGCGCCATTTCCAAAGGGATAAACAAGGAAGGCAGTAGGGGAAAGGCAAAGAAAAAGAAGGTTCTTGCAGGTGTGGCGACTGCTGCTGCTCTTCTTGGAATCACCGTTGCCTCAGGATTTGTTAATCCTACAATGAATAAAGTATTGGCTAATACCCCTTTAATAGGCGGGATTTTTCAAGAATTCAATGATGAAACAGGTGTGGAATTGGCTCAACGGGATGCAGTTACAGAATTAAATCAATCAATTACAAAAAATGGGGTAACTGTAAAACTGACCAGCGCTTACTTTGATGGCAATGTGGTATCAATTACAGGATTTGTAGATGAAGATGTTGAAAGGGGGCAAAACGAAAAAGGGGAAGTAAGCTTTGATATGAACTTCGAACACAATAAAGGGGATAATGATCCTTGGTTAAGCGGATCAAGAGGAATTAAGAAAGTGGAAAATGGATATAACTTTCAATGGAAAATGGAATATCCATATAAATCATTTAAGGAAAATTTTACTCTCCCTATTACTATTCATAATATCAACGGGATAAAAGGCGAATGGAATTTTGATATCCCAATTCAACAGGAAAAAAACAGTACACTTGCTATTAACCAGGAGCAAGGATATCCGGAAGATGAGTTAAAAATCCGTATTAAAGAGATACTTACTGCAAAAGCATCATCTTCGCTTATTTATGAGACCGTGGAGAAATACAAGGGTGATGATATTTATATACAAAAAGCTGTAGATAATAGAGGAAAAGTGTATAGGTTTGAAAACCCAACATTGCTCGAGGAATCAAAACAAGAAGATGGATATCATAGTACCATGAGAAGAGAAATGACCAAGGTCAATTCAGATATTACTTCACTTACCATTTATCCTCAGTTATCTACAGCAGATCCCAAAGTACAACAGCTTATGAATATTAAATCTTTCACCTTAAAAAGCACACGGTTCAATTTAGGCCTGCAGGTAAATGATGTTATTCAAAAAGGTGGGAAATTGGTAATAGATTATCAACTTAAAGGGCTTCCGAAGAATTTGATTAAGGGTAAACTTGAAACAATTAATCATAATTTGAAATACCTTTTCTGGTTGGTTGATAAGGAATATTTAACTGAGATTGACCCGGAAAATCCATGGCCTCCTAAAAACCACGGTATTCCATTTAATAAAGTAAAAATGATTGATAAGGAAACAGCACACTTCCAATCTACTTTTGACTTAAATGGAGAAGAAAGGATTGAGAATTTTAAGCTGGAAAATACAATGTTGCTATTTGATTTTTCAAGCTTTGTCCCAACTACGAAATTAAAACCATTTACTGTTGAACTTCCAGTGGGGAATGAATAAGCAATTAAAGTAGCTCATTTTAGGGACCAGATAGTTGACGAGTGGGATTCTACTAGTGCAGTGAATAATTAGTAATATCGGGGCGATGACTTATGTAAGTCACCGTCTTTTTTTATTAGTTAGAAGTTTGTAAAATATTGCACTTAAACTATAGGGTGCAAGAGTTAAAGATGGAGATCGCTGTGGCGATCTTTTTGCTTGTTATGCTAACGGGGCAGGGAGTTGAAGAAAAAGGTATGTTATACTTGAATTGCTAAAAATTTACACTTTTATAAGGGGTGCGTTGATGGGGGACATTTCTATTTTACTTGCATTCGGTGCAGGTGCATTAGCTTATATATCACCTTGTGTATTTCCTCTTTATCCTGCATTTTTATCCTATATTACAGGAATGCGTGTAGCAGAGTTACAAAGTGGTGAATTAAAAGGACAACGCAAAGCAATTTTTCATACACTTTTCTTTTTGTTTGGATTTTCAATAATTTATTTAGTGCTCGGATTCGGAACAACAGGAAGTGCGACTTTATTAGGGACTTGGTATTTTCAATATGGAGATTTAATTCGACAAATTGGTGCTATTTTAATGGTGGTTTTTGGATTGATTACTATTGGGTTACTCCAACCAAAGTTTTTGATGAAGGAACATAAACTACACATTCAAAATAAACCAGCTGGTTATTTAGGTTCAGTGGTAATCGGATTAGCTTTTGCAGTAGGGTGGACACCTTGTATGGGTCCAATTTTAGCAGCTACATTAGCACTTGTAGGTGCAAATCCATCACAGGGTCTATGGTATATGACAGCTTATGTGTTAGGTTTTAGTATTCCGTTTCTTTTAATGGCATTTTTCATTACTAAATTTTCGTGGTTAAAAAAATACAGCAGCACTGTAATGAAAATTGGCGGGGTAATTATGATAGTTATGGGAATTATTTTGTATTTTGACAAATTAACACTTATCAATTCATTATTACAACCGATATTCGGAGATTTTCAAGGATTCTAGTTAATTACATAAAGAGGCAGGTTTGTGAAGGATTACACTTAAGCTAACGGGTGCAAGAGTTAAATAAGGTTGGGCTGCTGCGGCAGCCTTTTTTGCTTGTTCCACTAACTGGCAGTTTAGCTCAAGGAGGGTTTTGGTCCTCATTAGGAGAAATATGTTACGACATATGGGATACGCCTCTTTAATGCAAGACTTTGGGCTTTACCTCTATCAAAATAAAACAGAGTAACTCAGTATAATTAAACAAGATAATATATTTATAAAGGATTTATATTATAATTGTTCTGAATATTATAAAACATGGAGGTGAATTATGAAAATTTCTAAGGAGTGGGTTCCAGCAGATAGTGATTATATTAGAAAAAAGGTAATTGAATATAACCTTTCGATACTACCTGATGAATTAAAACAATCATCAATAAATGTTTGCGATATACTTAGAAATGATGATGGAAAAATAGTTGGGGGGATTACTGGAAGGATATTCTGGTACCATTTACATATAGATTATCTATGGGTCGATAATTAATTAAGAGGTAAAGGTTATGGTAAAGAGTTATTAAATCATATTGAAAAAATGGCAAGAGAAAATAATTGCAGACTAATACTATTAGATTCTTTTAGCTTCCAGGCACCAGACTTCTATCAAAAGTTGGGATTTAAGGTCGTTGGGATAGTAGAAGATCACCCAAAAGGATATAAACTGTATTATTTAGAAAAGAAATTGTTTTAACAGCTATAAACATTAATTTTATTAAGAAATTTATTCAACGAGTGCGTTAGTTCTATAAGAAGTATTAAAAAAACAGCCTGTATCAATGTTTACTTGGTAATCAATGATACAGGCTTTTATCTATCGGAATTTAATTGTCCTTATATATAAATTTATTCTCATACCAGTATTGTTGAGTTGTTAAACACAATTTCATTGCGATTTAATGCGTGCAAGAGTTGATGATCCAGCTCCCATCAATGCAGCTTTTTATTATACTGATGGGAAAGGATACTGAAACAAGAAAGATGAAAATCAATTTTTATCTTATAAAGGTATTTGAGAAAAAGAGTAAACATAATTCCAGATTGTTGTAAAGAACGAAATAAGCTAAAAAAATCCCGACAGATAAACAGTCGGAATAATCAAGGAAAAGCATGTGTTGAGCAAGGCTTTCATTCTAATAGCCTATACGATTCCTGTCCATTATAACTTTTTCACAAATTCAGATTTTAATTTCATAGCTCCAAAACCATCAATCTTACAATCAATATCATGATCTCCGTCAACTAAACGGATATTTTTAACCTTTGTACCTACTTTTAAGACTGAAGAACTCCCTTTTACTTTAAGGTCTTTGATTATTGTTACAGTATCACCATCGGTTAAGATATTCCCATTTGCATCCTTGAAAATCCTGTTATCGTCATTATTTTCGGTTTTTGAATCTAAAGTCCACTCATAAGCACATTCTGGGCAAACATAAAGAACTCCATCTTCATAAGTATAGGTTGAATTACATTTTGGGCAATTTGGTAAAGTTGACATAATTGCATATCCTCCGTCCATTTAATCCTTTTTATTACTAATTATTATCTTTCTATCTTCACTTATATTTGGATTGTTTTCCAAGGGGTCTACCGTATGCTTGTAGGTATATGCTTTGGAAGTTGTTATAACACTTAAGAATAGCACAATGAAAACAATCAAAACCCCGACAATAATAAAACTCATTATCATTTTATTCACCTGACTTCTTTCATTATTAGCAAAACGATTATTATAGCTGGTCATGTTGCACAGAAACACTTCACCATATAAACTACATATATATCTGATTATTTGAATATATAAATATGAATCTACACCTGATTTTATATTAAGTCAAAGGTTTTTTAGATAAAGTGCTTTGAAGTTTATTCATACGATTTATACATTAACTTATAAATAACCACATCAACCCATTTTGAACGCTTAGAAAAAAGATATAAACTTTATTGAAATGTGGGGTAAGAATGAGTATTGAAATGACGAAAGATGAAGTAATTAATTACGGTTTAAAAATTTTTGAAGAAATTGGAAAGTTAAGCCTTGATTTGGAATTTGGTACCTATATTTAAAATAACCAGCTATCTTTGAAATACACTTTAAAGAAGGAAGGAGAACCCGAGTATAAAGTTACACTGATGCGTTTTTCCGAATTGAAATTAAAAGGAGCGTGAATCGTTCTATTGGTAACAGTGTTATCAAACCCTGTATAGCCCTTCTCACTCCACAACAAAAAGCCCTTACGTCGATGTGTACCCCCCACAGTGGACTTTCACCACCTAGATAGTTGCCATCCCTGGCACACTATAAAAAAGCGCCAAAAATGACGCTTTCAAGGAAAGTGAAAAAAATAAGGTTGTGGTATGAACTGATAATTTATTTTATGTAAATAAGAAAATAAGGAAAGGGACAAGTGCGTACAATTAAATATTTTAAGATATAAAAAAATCAGGAAACTCCTGACTAAAACCTGCAAATTCAGGAAGCAGTGTTTAATTCATTTTTATGAGAAAAATGTTTCATATGTAAATTTAGTACGGTATCTAACTCTTGGCTGCATCTTAATGTCTCATAGCTATTAATACCTGTACCTTTAGCAAGGTCAATCATTTTCTTTTTTAATAAGTCAATTTGATTTAACAGTAGTGATTCACACGATTCTTTATTCATAATGGGTACTTACTCCTAGTGAAAATTTACTTATAAAAATCACACGAAAGCAATTATAAGGGGATTTTCTAAAAATAGAAATAGTTTCGACAAAAGTTGTCAGAAAACGACAATTGTAATGTCTCCTAAGAAAAAAAGAACATGAGGAAAATTTTATGATATCGTTAAGTAGATTAATGATTAAATAAGGTATGAGGAGAATAATAATTATGGAAAATACAGCATTAATAATTATTGACTTGCAAATAGGTGTTCAGCCTGAAAATGTTCCACTTTATAACTTAGCGAATGTATTAAATGGAGTAAATCAACGAATTCGTTTATATCAAGAAAACAACAATCCTATAATTTTTGTTCAACATAATGATACGGATCTAGTTCTTAATTCTCCAGAATGGAGACTATTTCCGGAACTAGATGCTAAAGATACAGATATCTATATCAACAAAACACATGCAAACTCATTTTACAACACTGAGTTGAATGAGCAACTAAGGAAATTAAATATTAATAAACTTGAAATTTGTGGCGCACAAACTGAATATTGTGTAGATACAACTATTAGAATGGCTCATGGATTAGGATATAAATTATTTATGAAAAAAGGTTTAACTACCACCCTTAACAGTGACCTTCTAGGAGCTAAAACAATCATTGAGCATCATGAGAATCTCTGGAATAATAGATTTTTAACTTTTATATAGAAAAGAATTGTTTTTATGAAAATGAGTAGTCCTTAACAAATTCCCTCCTCCAAGGTAGCTGTTGTTCTTGGGGGAGTTTTACTACACAAATTTGTACAGAAAATAAATATGTTCTACCAAGTGATAATGTTGAGGACTTAGATTGGGATTTAAGTTTTCGCTTGATTTTGCTAGATATTCTTTTAGTTGACCTGTCGATATTGTATCAAGTTTAACATCTTTGAAATATCGAATAAGTAATGTGGCTTGAAATCGAAACAGATTGTGAAGAAATGTACTTAGACTAACGGGTGCAAGGGTTACAAAAGCAAACTGTCATTATGGCAGCTTTTTTTATTGCACGAAAGGGGCAGGTTCAGTGCAATAAAGTGTTTTATGATAAAATTTTAATAAAAAATACCAATGTTCAGAAATTTGAACACAAGAAAATTGGAGGTCTTTTCTTTATGGAACAATATCAGAAAGTATATGATGTCTTAAATAAAATGAATATTCCCTTTGAAGTCGTTGAACACCCTCCTGCTTTGACAACAGAAGAAGCAGACAGCTATATTGCCGGTAAAGAAGGTGTACGTACTAAAACACTTTTTCTCACCAATAAAAAGAAGACTGCTTACTATTTAGTAATTATGGATGATGCAAAGCGACTTGATATGGAACACCTTGCGGAAATTCTTAATGAAAAACGTATAAGCTTTTGTTCACCCGAAAGATTGATGAACAAAATGGCATTACCTCCTGGAGTTGTTTCCATTTTTGGATTACTAAACAATGATGATCGTGATATAAAGGTCTACTTAGATAAAGAAATGCTTTCTGAAAAAGTTATGAGTTTTCACGTCAATGACAACACCAAGACTATTTTTATTGCTACAGAGGATATGTATAAATTTATAACAATAATAGATTATGAATACAATATTGTGGAACTTTAATAATAAGGTGCCAGTTCGGGGGAACTTCATGTGTTTCAATATGTTCAAATTTCATTAATTTAACTTTACCGGGAATCGGATAAGCTATTTCAGGGGAGAAATGTCAAATTAATAATAGCGATTTTTTTATCATCGAATCGAAGAAGTGCGTCGGTTGGTAAAACGAGAGGTTTATTTGAAAAGACTTGGTGTACTTTTTAGGGATGCACGAGGAGAAAAAACAAGCATAAGCGCAGCTTCAGATGCGCTTATCGAAGTAACAAACTATTTTACATTACCAACAAACCAAATGGAACTGCTGCCTTCAAAATACTCTTCAGGATCTCCTTCGAAACCTTTAACTTCTAACCCTTCAGGGATGTATAGACCCCAATCTTTTTCAAGAAACTTCTTTTTCCTCGGATTTTCTTTTTTCTTACCATTCGTGAAGAAATACCCCCGTTGTCTTTTTATTGGCTTACCTTATAAAATTGTATATGTTGTAAGAAACAAAACATTTTTCGTTACTACAATATGAAGCGGTCGGATGCCATTTTAGCAGCCCAAGTAAAATGGTATATGTTATAATTTGGAAAAGTTATATAGTAAAGTTATATAGTAAAGTTAGCAATAGGGGGGATGTTATGAAATTCGTTAAAAACACGGTGTTGATAATCATTTTTACAGTTATATTAACCTCATGTGATAAAGCAGTTTTTAACAATGGATGTCCAGACTCGATTATTGAATGGGTTGATGTATTGATGATGAACAATATTAAGTATCAACACTATTTTCCTGAACCGGGAATTGAAAAAGTTTCTGTTTCACTTGAAAAAGGGAAAGAAATCGGGAAAGTAACGTACAAAATGGCTGACAGTGCATGCAGCGATTATCAAATGAAAAATGGAGACGCAGCTTATTTAGAAAAAGGGACCCCTATTTACAAATTAAAGGGATACCCATCGTCTTTTATTGTCGTGGCAGATAATAATATTTATGTAGCCGATCAAAATGGAAAAGCTAAGACTGCCGGTGAACTGTACCCTCTACGCGGGCTTGTAAAAAACATTCATATCGAAAGTACAGAAGATGGCAAACGATTATACACTTTTTCAGCACAATCAACAGATAAATTTATAAACGCTTGGTATCAGTTAAACCTAGAAGGTTATCATGCTTTACAAAAGAAACGCAGTTTTGAAGGAGAACGTGTTTTTTTAGAAATCGAATTAAACAACGGTGCAACCTTTAGACTGCTTTACTGGGCAAACACCAACACGTTTAACGTTGGCGCGGTCGGAAATAAAGCAGTTAGAGAAATCATTATGAATGAGTTATCAAAAATACATAAGCCTTCATAGGACAATCTCACCTATATGGGGTACCACCAGCAAAACGCGATTATCTGGTGGTACCCCTTTTGAAGCTTTTCGGTGCACCAACATGGATTTTTAAATTGCTTTTAATAATTTTTGGGATTTTACTGTTATCGTTGGGAGTTTTATATCAGATAATTCCTGATTATCTTTTTCAACTGATGAATGCGTTTTGGTAATATTCAGGAACGTTTTTTACTAAAGGGGCAGGGTTCTTTATTTACTGTACTTCCCATTTGAATTTTCCATTATACTGTTTAAGTTGTTTTTTCACTTGTTCCAATTCATAAAAACTTGAATGTGCTTTTTTGACAATTTCTTCATCCGTTTTACCTTCTTTTAGAAGAGTCCTGATAAGTTCATATCTTGATGCCTCAAACTCAAAATAACCATGATATATATTAAGTTGATTTCTTATGTCCTTTAATTCAACATAGCTGGTTGTTGCTATATAAACAATCTCTTGGTCTGTTTTACCCATTTGTATAAGAGTTCTAACAATGCTATATCTTTGGTTTACTTGACCTGTCGCATATCCTTCTCCCCATCCGTCATCCCAAGCTATATCGTAGCATTCTTTGCAAGGAAGACACTCTTCTTCCTTCTCTTTAACTAATCCCAATAGTAATGGTAATGAAATTAATGTGACAAGAAATAATGTTTGTTTCACAAAAGTCACACCTTTTTTAACCTAGTATGAACTTTTAGTTCACTAATTACTTCTTTTGAATTGGTGAATATTATTCACCAACTATTATCAGGATTTCATTCTTGAAGCACGGATAGTCAGTAATTCAATTACTTAATGTTGTTTATTCACATATCCTATCACCATCAAAAAGCATTGAACATGATTCGGGCTTAAAGGATTCCAGTCAAAAATCGCGTTAGATGACATTAGACTAAAGAGAAATAAGGAGGATTATAACGAAATTTTATTAAGACACAATTGCGATTCTTCAAGGTGAAGGTCGCTTTTTTCATTAATCTATCATCCTCATTAACTTTTTTAACAATTGTGCCATTTAATGGTATAAGATTACAAGCAAAACAGAGGATGTGTGGCCGAGTTAATCCATGGGGTGACAATCTTTTTTAATTGTATTAACGGAATCACAAAAGGGAAAAGAGCGTAATTTCATACTCAAATTACACTCTTTTTGCCATGCAATCGTATAGGGGAGAACTGATTTTAAAAAAGCTTGGAATTTATTTTACATCTATTGATTTATCGCTTAATGGAATAAAAGAGTTGGTCATTGGTTGTCCAAAAATAATTTTCCATTGGCCATTTTCGTTATAAACAGCTAAATTTTGTGTGTAGCTGTGATTTGGATATTTAGTTTCAATTTGAGCGATAGCCAGTGAATCTGTAATCATCTTGATCCCATAAGTTGATATATCAGGAGTTGGTCCCTGAGCCATAGCTTTTAAGTGTTGCTCTATCTTGTTATCGCTCGTTTTTGTTGCTGTTTTAATGTATGTTTTCATTTTTGAAACATCATGAGATTTGATTTCCTTTGAATAATCTTCAAAAAGTTTTACTACCTCTGTTTCCTTTTGACTTCTAGTTGGATTCAAGGACTTGCCTCCATAAGGCCGATTCTACTTTAGTGGCTACTTTTAAATATCATAAATATTAATAATCTTGCAAAAAAGAGAATAAGGTAATACAGTATCTTCCTAAAGGGGGCTTCTAATTGAAACACTTTACAAAATGGATAAATCGGACGTTCAATCATGATTCCAGAAAAAAATTGACTCTCTTTATGGGAGCTCAATATGAACCGCAAACATTTGGACAACCAGTTGAACGAAACCAAACCTCGTTAATAAGTACCAGAGATGCCGAAAAATACTTTCGTCCTTCCCGCCTCCCTATTAAAAATACCCTTATCAAGAACTTCTAATTTTTTGATCCTTATTATGATAAAAACTACAAAGAAATTAAACTCTCTGCATCATTATCTCGGACTCCTGATGAAACTGTTTTAAACTACTTTAGTATTTTAAGAGAGGCAGAAAACCTCACTCAAAACCAGTTGGGTGGGTGCGGAACTGTGGGGATGGCAAGGTTGCCCTATCCAATTGCATATAACTTTTTTACGAAAGACTATCAGAAAAGGGTTTCCTATAATAAATATCTTCAATCGTTTGCCGGAATTGGACATATAAATTTAGTTAAGATGAACAGACTTCCTGATGAAAATGGCATTGTTCCATATTTCGTTGAGCTAGAAAGCATCGAAGGCTCATCAAAAGGCGTAACCTATTTTGCTTATTATTACGGCTATGTCCAATTAAAAAAAGTTCAAAACATGTATAAAATTGACCAGATGAAATTGTACGGAGAGGACTTCCTATGTGCAGCCTATCATCTCTGGCAGCATGATGCGGAAGCAGTCGTTGGTATTATGTATGGAGAATGGTGCAAGTTAATAAAAAAACAGCTGCCTACTAAACAAGAGGGTTACGTCAAAACCATTGATTATATTGGTACGGATGGAGCAGATTATCGATTTATTTTTTATCAATTAACAAATGATACAGATGTATTAATTTCTCAATATAAAAAGGATTCTGAAGGAAACTGGGAATCCATCAGAATTGATCCTTACAAATGTGTAAAAAACTAGGCGTGATATTAATTCGAACCTTTACTTTAAGGCACAAACAGTGGCTTTCATTAAATAAAAGTTCTATTTTCTTTGTGAAATATTGTACTTAAACTAATGGGTGCAAGAGTTTAAGATCCAGCTGCCATTTTCAAAAATGGTGGCTTTTTCTTATTTAGATAACGGGGCAGGTTAGTACAATGGGTCGCTATTCATTTGAGAAGAGGTTATCAATTATCCAATGACGATTTTTCTTATAGACTGCAAGTTGATATCAACGGAAACAAAGGTTATTTTCAGGAATGGGACGACAGTGGTGAAGTTGATAAAAATGGAGACATCATTACTGGTGGCTTACTGAATTGGGTACAAAATGGTACTTCTGTAGAGATGAATAGTTCAAGATTATCGAAAGAACAAATGTTAGAAATAGCAAGGTCAATGAATTAAGCTAAATAAAGTTTGTGAAGTATTATTCTTCTATTCTGAACCCATTTTGGTACGTATTGTCATTTTGGCGACTTTTCGTTGATTGTAACTGTGTGAAAAGGAACGATAATTGCAAACCCTTTCCTATTTATAATCACCATACATGGAACCGTTTCGGCAGTTCTTCTTCTATTCTTTATAATCCTAAAAATTTGCCATAAATTTACCATTTAATAATATAAATGGATATAAGGGGTGAGGCAATGAAATCAAATGAAAATTTCACATTAAAATATACTTACCGATCTTTACTACTAGTGTTCCTAATATTTTTTATAATTTCATTTATAGTTCTAATGGGGTTTAAAATAGACTCTCAATCTATTCAAAATACAATTGGTATATTAAATAAAGAAAAAATCTTTGTTCGTTTCTTCGGTGCTGAAAATCATTACTATTTCCTTAAAAATGAAGAACCTCTTCTCACAGTATCAAAAATGTCAACCATAGGTTTTCAATTAGCAACAGCTATTAAACCAACCGATGCTAGAACTTTCCTTGGGAATGAATTACCTGGACTAAGAATATATGATACCGAAATAGTGGTTGCTGGTGAAGGGACAAACCTTGCTACTCTTCCACTTGAATCCTCCCCACCTCTTGATGTTCTACTTCATGAAAGGAAAGTAGCGGAAGAAAAATTAAATCAAAACAATACTCCTCAAGATAATAAACCAATAACTAATCCCGCAAAAAAGTCAGTATTTATATATCAAAGTCATAGTTATGAATCTTTCCTTCCTCTATTACAAGATGCAAAAGTGCCTAATGATGCTATAAGCAATGATGAACGGGTAAATGTAATTAATGTTGGACAACGTTTGGCTGATGATTTGATGAAAAAAGGAATTGGTGTTGATCACGATAAAACAAATATGACGCAAGAATTACATAAAAGGGGATGGCAAACACCAAAAGCTTATACAGTTTCACATCAAATCGTTGAAGCAGCAGCGGGCAACAATAATAATTTAAAGTATTATATTGATATACATCGTGATGACGCCCGAGCAAATTTGACAACTAAAACCATTAACGGCGAAAAATATGCCAGACTCTATTTTATTGTTGGGAAAGAAAACAAAAATTATCTGGAAAATTTAGCGTTGGTAAAAAAATTAAACAGTGAGTTAGAAACAAAGTATCCTGGTATTAGTAGAGGGATATTCCTAAAAACATACAGCGAAGGTAATGGCATTTATAATCAGGATATTTCCAATAAAGCCATGTTGATGGAAGTTGGGGGCGTAGATAATAATTTAGATGAACTTTATAGGACGGTTGATGCATTTTCAGAAATACTTGCTAATTATTATTGGAGCTCAAATGATGCTAAGGAGGTAAATGGAAATGGTTAAATCGTTGCCTTCCTCAGTAAAATGGTTATTTTTCACTTTTTATAGTAGCATGCTCTCTTTTTGCTTTACAGGATTTTCAGAAGTAACCATTACCGCATTCTTAACAGGTTTTATCTTTTCAATAGCTTATTTAATTAAGGAAAACTTACAAAGAAAAACAATTTAATGCTCATCGTTACAGCTAAAAAGGACTTAGTTTATCCATACTTAATGACAATTACAATAGTTATGAGGAACTTGGAAATACTCCAAGTTCTTCTTTAGTATTCATAAAAGCTATTCGGTTTACCAAAACATAGGAAGTACAAAATTTTGAAAAAAGGTACTTAAATTACCCTGAAAATAAGTTTCCTCAAGATTAGTAAAATGACAATACTATTGAAGTTAAATAAACACACTCATAAATTCAAATAATTAGGTCAAAATACATCTACTATCTATACGTTGATTCGGTAAATGAGGTTAACACGAAGGAGCTTATAACATGGCACCAAAAGTTTTATGCAGCATTTTTGCCTTATGTGCCCTATTGGTAACAGGTCAGCAAGCCCAGGCAGAAAGTAATCTAATACCAGCTAAGGAATCTATAAAGGAAGAAATAAACTACATATACCCTGACAATAAAGAAAAAGTATTTACCGAAACTGTAGACCAATTTTATGAGGCATTAAGGAAAAGGAGTTATCCTGTGCATCAGGAGTTTTACAGAAAACATTATGAGTTTTACAAAAAACATAAGAATAAACTTGGAAACATGGATACGGCTCTTTTTAAAGACATGCCCGATGCATCAGCAAATTTTAGAAAAAAGGTACTGTTTCATGAGGTGGAAAAATTTAATTATATAACTTGGGATGGAAATGGTATTCTTACTCCCTACCCATATATAACAATGAAGTATAATCAGGCAATCAGTCCAGACAGACAGGTATATTTTTTTTATTCATTTAAAGATACAGATGAAGAGTTTAGAGGAAGATGTGCAGTATATGATGTAGAAACAAAACAACGACTTGCTGGTGGAGGTATATATATTAATAAGTACCCAAAAATAAGAAGTAAATAAATGAGCTAAATTCAAATCATAGCTTTATTATAATCTTAATGCTTTTGCACTAACGGTTGCAAGAGGTTAAGAGTAGGGCTGTCGTTGTGACAGCTTTTTCTTATTGTGTAACATTGCAGAGTAGTTTAATAAGCAAGAGTATAAAGGAAAACAAAAAGAGTCTGGAATTTCCCCAAAATCTTTTAAAAGTTTTAATTTACTACTTACTTTTATTCTCAAGGTCATAGGTTATTTGCAGAGGAAGGAATTATAATGAATATAAAATATGAAGTTATACCTAATGAAAAAGCTGAACTCTGTAGAGAGTTATGTAATGAGCTTATGGTCTTTCAAAAGTCAAAGACAAGTATTAAACCTGAATTGTTTGACAGTATGAATTTTGATACACGGCTGATTCCTTCAATGAGGAGTGCAATTTATAATCATATTGTGGTTGCTATCGATGAGGAGTATAAGATAGTTGGCTATGCTTACTCGAACATCTCTCCAAAAGAAGCATATTCCAATGATTTTGCCACTTTTTTTGATCTTTCATCCGTTAGAGGGGAAAACGTTGGTTGTTTATCCCAATTTTATATAAAACAAGAATACAGACAATTCGGTATTGGCTCTAAACTTTTCGATTTGTCAATAGAATGGTTGAATCAATTTGATGATGTTGAGGATTATTTTATTTTTGTTTCGAACGGTAATTCTAATGCTTTAGAGTTTTATAAACGAAAAGGATTTGGTTTTAGCCATGAAATTTTGGATGGTTTTATAACTGTTTTACGAAACAAAGACTCTATAAATGCATTTTTACAGGGTATGAGGTAAATGATTTCAACTAGCAAGTCAATACATCTATCTCACCTTTCAACATTAAAAGAGCCCATAAATAAATTGCCGTAGCACTTATAAAGTGCTGCGGTTATTTATAACATCTTTAATTCTTCTTCAGATTTATACCCTCTAGCCAGATTTTTTTAATGTATACCAATTAGGAAGGTCCTAGTAGACATAAGCCAGGCGACAAAATAAAAGGTCGGTGATTACCGGCCTTTTATGTACATATTCAATTAGGGGTTTAGGTTTTTTGGATTTTTGTTAGCAGTATGTTTACTTAATTATCGCAAAAGAGGAACCAGTGGATACACTACCACCGGAATACTCAAAACTATCAGTACCTTTACCATCGACCGTTCCGGAAACCGAGACAATATAGTAATCTTTAAAAGTTCCCTTAGAAAGTTATACGGTGAATATCAATTAGACTCAAAGAAATGGAAAGAAGGGCTTTCCAGACGAACTATTGGATCAAAACGAAGCGTTACCACATTCGTTAAATATTAGTGACCTGCTGCTCTCAAGGTTGTAAGAAATGAAAAGGTCAGATAAATTGCTTGCTTTTGTGTCATAGTGGGAAAATACAGTTAACTTTCCTATGATTACTTTTTTGGTATAAAAAGGATTTTGTTTGCACTTTATTGAATTAAGTATTAATGTTTCGACAGGGGGGTTCATCTTTGAATTTGTTTTTTTTCTTTGATATGACTAATATGATGAGAAATATAATAGTCAGTTTTTTTCAAAATGGGATATGGGTTGTAGGATTCTTTTATTTACTAAATGCCACCTATAAAAATTCCAAACTGGTTCTAACATCGAAATTAATTAGCAGTATTGCTTTAGCTTTTATACTAGTCCATTCAATACTTAGTAGTATCTAGTTTAAAAGTTAGCATTAGCTAAAAAAAGAGAGGAAGTCAGCAGAAAGTGGCTGGCTTTTTTTGTATAGTGGGAAGAGGATGTTCATCTGATTTTTAACTAACGGGGAGTTGAATAATATAACCGAAGAAAAAACACCCTTTTTACAAAGGATGCCTGCATTTAGTTATTTCGGTTGGCTTTAACCTTTTGCTTTTGAAATCAATTGCCTGCCACTTTAAGGTCTTTTCATTACTAAAAGTGATAGTCACTAAATCATGTGGGGGATTATGGGCCCCTTCAAAAGTCCTTACCTGAACGGTGACATTAAATAAGTAACTGCCTTGTCGCAGCTTCTTAACACGGGTTATATTAGCACAATTATTTTGTTTGATTTCGCCATATTGTTTTTTCAATTCCTGTTGAATTGAGGGATAAAGCATACTCAAAATAAGGTCATCACGCAACTGTACATCATTTTTAGTTACGGTTTCAGCTTTAACGGGTGAATAAGAGAAAAGGGTTAAGTAGGCAATCAATATTAAAAGACTTTTTCTCATAAAAATCCTCCATTCCAGGTTTCACTTATAATTAACAATTAAAGAAATTCTTATTAAACTATCGGGTGCAAGAGTTGTAGTTCAAGCTGTCATTTAGGTGGCAGCTTTTCTAATTGCCCTAAAAGTAGCAGGTTAGCTAAATTCCCTCTTTACAACTTCTATACTTGGGAGTAATATCTTTTTCATAGAAAACTACATATCATGCCTAATCCCATTAGGGAACGGAGGACCCAATTTTTGGGGGTTAATTCTACAAAATATGTAGAAGGGATGTTTAACTCTTTCGCCATCCTACCCGTCAGCTAACTTCGTAGGCTAAAGCGAAGGAGGTCAAAAGACCACCTTTTGAAGGGTTTCTTTTTTGTGTTTATTCACAATAAACGATCTTTCATTTTAGAGGTCTTTTTTTGTTTGTATTTTTTAAAGGGGACAAAATAAAGAGGGATTAGGATTTACATAAAAAGAATGTAACAAATTGAGTTATCGAATAGGGAATAACTTAAATTTTTCATTATAGCTCAAAAAATAATTGTTACCAGCAAAGGGGAAAAAGAAGTGACTCATCCAGCTCAAGTTATTGAATTGTTATTGGCTATAATAGCCGTAATAGGTATTTGGTTTTCTATTTCGAATTTCAATAGTGTTAAACGTACAATAATTGGAAGACCAATGAGAACGGCAGAATTGCACGCTCAGCACAACAAATTAATTTGGTATATTGCTTTGCCTATTCTTTCTGCTGACCTTTATTCATCCGTAGCCTACGGCCCTGAAGCGGGAATGACCGAACTCATTAAGTTAGGAAACGAAGCGAAATGGTATATCATACCAATTACCATCGCCACTATTGTATTGTTGTTCATTCTGATCCTTTCATATATCATGGGAATCCTCGCCTATCCAAATGGCGGCGGGGCATACGCAATTGCCAAAGATAACTTTAAACAGCGATGGGTATCTTTGATTGCATCAAGTGCATTGCTGGTAGATTACATTTTAACCGTGGCTGTTTCTGTATCAGCTGCATTAGAAGCTGTAGTTTCTGCATATCCAATAGTCGCTCCATACGAAACTGTCCTGGCTATTCTTTGTGTCTTTATCTTATTAATGGTCAATCTTCGGGGAGTTGCCGAATCGGCTAAAATATTCGCATGGCCAACCATTGGGTTTGCGGTATGTATGTTATTACTTGTTTGTACTGGTTTATTTAACGAAGTAAATTATGGTTTCGTTCAACCTAACACACCGCCATTCGGATCGGTTCCCAACGGTTTAACCATTTTACTTATCTTAAAAGCATTCAGTTCTGCTTGCTCTGCCTTAACAGGAATCGAAACAATATCAAATGCCGTTCCTATTTTCAGAGAGCCACAACAAAAAAATGCGATTAAAACATACATTGCACTAGGAACAATCACATCCATTACCCTTTTAGGATTTGCCTACCATTTATATGTAAAGGGTATTTCTCCTGATCCTAATAATACAATGTTATCTCAATTAACTCAGGAGTATTTTGGACATGGAGTAGTGTATCAAATTATTATTTGGTTTACTTTTATTGTACTAATTCTTGCAGCCAATTCGACGTTTACTGGTTTTTCGCAATTAGCGGCCATCGTAGCTGCTGACGGATTTTTGCCTCGCGGGCTGTCAAACAGAGGAGATCGTTTAGGATACTCTAATGGAATTATTACTTTGGCAGCGACAGCTAGTTTATTGATTATCGCATTCCATGCACATACGAATTCGTTGATTCCGTTATATGCAATTGGCGTTTTCTTGTCCTTTACAGTGGCCCAATTTGGATTAATGAAACGTTGGAAGCGAGTAAAAGGAGCAAATTGGAAAATAAAATTAGCGATTAATACAGTGGGTGCAGTAATCACCACCATTGTTGCTGTCATTTTTGGAGTTACCAAATTTACAAGTGGAGCATGGGTTGTATTAATAGTGATACCACTAATCATATTCGCTTCATTGGCCATTCACCATCATTATCAAAACATTGCAGATGAGTTAAAGATTGATATTAACACTCTAAAGCCTAAAGGAAACAGGGTTATTACAATTGTTCTTGTTTCAGGAGTACATCGGGTAGTGCATAACACTTTATCTTTTGCTTTAGGTTTATCACAGGATAACTTAATAGCTGTATATGTAGGTTTTGATGATGACGCGATGAAAAAGATGGAGGCAAAATGGGAGGAATGGGGAAATCCATGCAGACTGGTAACGTTGAAGAGCAAATATAGATCGGTTTTAGAGCCTTTTTCAAGATTAATTAAGTTAATTGAAGAAAAAGAAGAATTTAAATCACAAATTCAAGTTGTTATACCTCAATTTATTCCTAAGAGATGGTGGCATAACTTACTGCACAATCAAACGGCTTTATTACTTCGATTATGGTTATATAGACATAAAGATGTTGTGATTACAACAGTACCTTATCATTTAAAGAAATAGGTTATAAAGGCATGGTAAATTCTCATGCCTTTTATATATTTTATTGAGCTAATTCAGGTTTTTTGCTGCAAGTCATAAGGTACATTTTGGATTTTATGTAGTGGAGTTCTGTTCATGCACGCACTAACACCGTAAACAGCAGGGCATCCAATAACACACCTTAATATTCAATGCTACGGGATTGTGAAGAATTGTACTTAAGCGAACGGGTGCGATACTTCAAGAAGAAGGTCGCCCTTTTTCTTTTTCCCCAAGAAAGATTGTGAAATTTTGTACTTAAAGTAACGGACAGGTTTGCGGTTAATTGGATTATTACGGTAAATATGGTAAAATTTGAATATATGAGGGGGATAAAATGAAAAAAATACTCACGCTATTATTATTTACCATAATGGTTTTAACAGCATGTACAGTAACAACAGATAAGACGAAAAACGAAGATGTTAAAAATGAGGTGATTGACAATAAGACTATTAACAACAATTATAAATTTGTTGGAGAAAGTGAACATTGGGAAGCTCAATATTTGTATAATGGAACAGAAACCTGGAAAGATGATAAAGGTGTAGCATCTTATTCTAATAAAGATAACTATAAATTGGTATTAAAGTATAAGGGTTCTTTAAAAGAGTTGTCGTCCATGAAAAAACTAAAGTATTCCTTCAAGACAAATAGCAGTAGTGGGAAAACAGAGGAGGACTTCCCTGCACCTCCTAAAGACCGAATATTTACTGCAAGAGGGGGTTCCGAAGGAGGAGCAAAGGTAGAAAAGGATGAAGTTATACAAGTACATGTAAAATGGGACAAATTTGAAGAGTCATTTGAACTGCATAATAAAAATAAGTAGATTAGGATGAACTCCCATGAAAATAAAAACGGAAAAAGGGTATGAAAAAACAGACCCAGAAAAACCAGTTTTTTAAAAAAGGCTGAGCCTCTTGAAGGGTAAGAGTATGAGGTTGGCTGGTATAACGAAATAGTAATACCTTTCTACTTAAAATTAAATCAGAAAGGCTGGCGCAACAACCAGAAAAAGGATTAATCTCCCATAAGTGCTACCCCTAATTGGGCGCGACAGTCGGTGGTACACCGTGGTCGTTGGAGTCAGACTAACGGATGGGCTCAAAGGCACCATAGTTCAAAGACCTTCTTCGCCAGCATTAAAACAGTATAGACTGCCTGATCCATTTTCATTCTCTGTGGTGAAGCGATGAATTTTGCGCTTCATGGGTGGCTAACGGGGGCTTGAGTTCAGGAAGGATTGCTGCGGCAATCTTTTTTGTTATTGTGCTAACTGGCAGGCTACTTCAAGAAGGAATGTATCTTTTCATCTGAGAATAAATTTATTAAATTGAGTTGTTTTTAATGCTAATTTATGGTGCATTTATTTCTTTTAACTCCAAAAAAGTGGGTGACTCTATGGAGAAAATCGTGTGGATTAATGGTACTTATGAGGAAGAAAATCGTATTTTTGATACCGATATTCAAGCTGAAGAATGGGTGGATGCCCTACTCCCTGATTTCGGTCCATATTTAATTTGTCAGATTAATGTTGGATATTCGACTCCTGATGAAAAGGTAATCAACTATCTAGAATACTTTTTACCTAAATGGGCTAGTTACAATAATGTAAAGATTAGTATCCATAGAGAGAAAACAATCATAGATGGTAAAAACATTTATAAAATTTGGACACAGCAAGTTTAAGCAAGATTGTGAAGGATTGTACTTAAACACTAGCTCATTTACTAGGCTATTTTGCTGAGCGGTTAATGATTCCTAGGGTAATCGGTGAAGTGACAGCAGGAATTCTTTTAGGACCAACATTACTTGGATATTTTTATCCAAGTGCTTTTTCTTGGCTGTTTTCTGGTTTTCCACAGGAAGATAGGATGTTTGGACTTATGTATCAAATCGGTCTTACATTACTTATGTTTTGTTCTGGATTAAAGTTCCACACTTAATTTAAAAAAGGTGATGGAAAAATTACAACTGTTATCGTTCTCGCCTCGACAATTCTTCCGTTTGCACTGGGGTGGATTGCGACCAATTTATTTAATTTTCAACAATTTATTGGACCAGCCAATAGTGAGTTTGCAATCAAGATTGTCATCGCAATTTCAATAGCTGTTACTTCAATACCTGTTATTTCTAAAATATTTAATGACTTAGGAATAATGCATTCAAGATTTGCAAAACTTGTTTTAGCAATTGCTGGAGTCCATGATACATTGCTTTGGATTGCTTCTGGAATAGCTACCTCAGTTGCTGGGCATAGCGGATCAGTTACATCTGGGGCTGTATTTAAGAGTATTGGTATTACAGCAGGGTTCATTATGGTTACTCTTTTTTCTCTTAGCTTTTTGTTTAAAAACCTAACAATTCGAAACGGGAATTATTTATTTAGAGCTTCTCATGTTGGATATTTTTTATTTATCATGTTTGTTGTTTCTTCAATAGCTGGATATTTAAATAATGATACCATTTTTGGAGCGCTATTAGCTGGAATCGGAGCAAAGTGGGCTTTATCCCCAACGTTGTTTAAACGATTAGAACAGTCTGTACTTCACATTTCATTTTCTTGGTTTATTCCAGTTTACTTTGCCGTAGTAGGACTTAAATTAGATCTTGCCAAACATTTTGAACCATTATTATTTTTACAATATTTGTTATTTGCTAAACTTGCACAATCTATTATTGTGTTCCTTGCTGGTAAGATCATTCATCAGGATCGATTAAAAAGTATGAATTTTGCAATGGCAATGAATGCACGTGGGGGTCCAGGGATCGTCCTTTCAACCGTTGCATTTTCAGCAGGGATTATTAATCAAGACTTCTTTTCAATTTTAGTTATGTTAGCCCTAATTACTTCATGGCTTGCAGGTTCTTGGCTTCGCCATGTCTTAAATAAGGCTGGAGGTTAATGCGATGAGATGAGGATCTGGTTCCCGAAAAAATTAATAATGATAGTGACATTATAGTTCTACAACAACAAATAAAATATGAAAAATTGGAGGGAAAATAACTTATAATGTTTATTCTTTGTGATACTTTATACAAGAAAACGAAATCCATAAAGATATAAAAATGGATAGGATTCCAGTAAACTCATAACTTAACCGATTTATCGGTTTTATAAATAACTCATACGTACCGTATGATAAACCTAAACAAATAAATATAACGTCTATTATTGAAGTTTTCATTTTAAAACTCCTTTACCACCATATTAAAAAAATAGTAAGACTATAATTCTTTTTTGTTATTCGTGTGAAGGAGCCACGAAAGGAGGCTCCTTATAAATTTTCCTTTAGTCGAAAGACCTACAAAAGAAAGTTTCATTTAATAAGGAATCGCGATTTGCGATACCTTATTTTTATTTGTTTGCTACATTTATGGTACTAAGTGAATTGTTAAGTGCTGTTTTACACTTGTTTACAACAGGATTTGATGAACGTACTGCAGCTAATACAACATCTATTGTTCCATCAATTTTCGTCCATGTAGCACCATCGATTTTTCGAAGCTTAGGTTCCTGAGTGTCCCATTGATGTTCTAATTCATCTGCCCCTTTTTTCGCTGAAGCAAAGTCATTTTTGTTTACAGCGTTTAGTATATCATTTTCGATTTTTGAAAAATCGTTTAACTGTCCAGATAATGTAGTTGATGAGGCACCAGATTTTGATGTTGATCTATTTGCACCTTTTAAGACACTAATTGAATTAGTAAGTGCTGTTTTGCTTTGATTAACATCAGGTTTTGAAGAACGAGCCGCTGCTAGCACAGTGTCAATTGTTCCATCAATTTTTGTCCAGGTAGCACTATCAATTTTTCGAAGCTTAGGTTCTTGTGTATCCCACTGATGTTCCAAATTATCAGCGCCTTTTTTTGCTGAAGCAAAGTCGTTTTTATTTACAGCGTTTAGCATATCATTTTCAATTTTAACAAAATCGTTTAATTGACCTGCTAAAGTGGTTTGCTCAGCAGCCCCTTGTGATGCAATATAATTACTTCGCCAGTTATAACCACCTATACCAACAACTAAGAAAATTACGAGTACAACAATCGTCTGTGTGAGCACATGTTTCTTATTTGCATTACTTTGATTTGTTTCTGCTATATCACTTTTAAGATTTGTATCAACTTTTGAAACGGCAAGAAAAACGATTATCGCAAAAATAGCGATAAGAAAAATCACACTCGTAACCGTTGTCCCGAGTCCTAATCCGCCATTTACTTTTGGTTGAGATAGGTAATCTCCAAGAGAGGCTCCAAGCGGACGAGTTAAAATATACGCAATCCAGAAAGCTAATACTCCGTCAAGTTTCAAAAATTTATAAGCTAAGAAGACAAGAGCAATAATAATAACAACGCCTATGCCTGTGTTAAGATATCCAAAACCAAGTTGTTCGGAATATAAATCGCCGACCGCTGTTCCGAGTGCAAAGGTGAAAAGGATCGTAAGCCAGTAGAAAACCTCTCTTTTTCTAGTGAAAATCGAGTGAATCGATAGTGTTTTTTCACTAAGGTACCAAAATAGAAAAGTCAGTCCTAGTAGCACCGAGAAAACAGCTGTACTAACCTCAAGTGGTACGCCCATATTATCTGTCAAGTTATCCGTTACCAGTGTTCCAAATACGCTTATAAGAACAACTGTTATCCAATAAATGGATGGAATATATTTGTTTGCTTTAAATTGAAAAAATAATACAATAAAAAAAGCAATTCCCATAATAATGGTAGTAAGAGTTAAACCAAGTCCTATGTTGAAATTGATGAAATCGGCAAATGTTTCACCAACAGTTGTACACAAAACTTTGATGATCCAAAAGAAAATCGTCACTTGTGGTACTTTGTTAAGTAAAATTTTCATTTTATTTTGGTTTTCTTGCATATAAAAAATCCTTTCTATAAAGTGGTTTCCCACAATTTAATTTTATTTCACTCTAAATAAGGATACCCATCCAAATCCAAGTTTATCATTAAGGAATTTTGCGCTGTTTCTCCCACAGCAGTTTCCATAATCTTAAGGTTTCCAAAAATATGGTGACTTGTGATTCGTTGCTTTTCATTTACCGACCTAGAGGTTGGCCCATATACGTTTTCAGAAAATGCTAAGTTTTCTTTACAAAACTCATCCCCTTTTTGAAAGTAGTCAATGTTATAAAACAATTTCGATCTCTTATTTTCATTCGAGATGATGTCTGTCTCTACTATATTAGAAATGGGGGGGCTATTTATTAATAACTAATTAAAATTAACTTAAGTATCTATTATTATTGTACATATGATCCAGGACTGGTGAAGAAGGGAAAGTAATTTTTCATACGAGGAGAAAAGGATGAGAAGGGATTATTTGAAGTTATTTCACCATAAAGAGGATATATTAAACTTTTCAAATCTATCCTAAATTGATTGTCGATGATATCTATATCTTTTACTTTAATTTTTTGAGTGGCTGAAATGTCAATCTTTTTTATGGAAACTTAAAATTAAATTTTTTCTCTTTGAAAAGTGCTAGATTTAGTTAAGATTAAAAGTAGGTTCTGATATAATTCTGCAAGGAGCATTGATTGGTCTGGCATTAACTATGATTGTAGATGTTTTAACTTTCCTTGCTCAGCGACGATTACCCCAAAAAAAATGCTGGTATTTACAGGTGCTCTTTTAGTAGTGGTTCTTGCCGTAATGGTTGGAGAGACTGTTCAAGAAATGCAATTTGCTGGATGGATTTAGTACATCAACAATTAGAGATCTTTATTCCAGATTGGGTTCAAGTATGGTTCTGTATATTCCCAACGGTTGAGACTCTATCTTTTCAAGCATTAGCTGTGATTTATGAATTAGGGTCCTATTTTTTGCAACGATATTTAACAATGAGAAAAGCAATTAAACAAAAAAATGATTCCAACAATGTAAGTTTGATTAGTGGTTGAGAATTCTTTTTGGTACTAACGGCCCAGTTAAAGAAGAATAAAGAAAAAGACCTGTTCGATTCCAAATTGGAACAAACAGGTCTTTTGATTTTAAATGCTACTAAGGGTTCTTGTCAGGATTTTTAGTTAATTCAAAAAGTATCGTAAAAATCTTTAATTGCTTTGTCCACATATACCCAACCTTTCCATCCGATATGAATCGTATCCTTCATAAAATAAGGGTCGTATTCATGATTGGAAAAATCAGCAATTGGATACCCTTGTGACTCAATTTGATTTTTAATTCGTTTGTAATAAGAAGTACGGCCATCCTTTGGGAAACCGATGTAATCATACCATTTCCCGTTAACGGGAACCGAAATAAATAATGGTTTTGCACCAGATTGTTTTAAAAGATCTAGTACAAGCTGAAAATCTAAATATTCAACTGATTTACCGTAGGATGCCCCTATTTTGGAATCCTTCAATTGAGGAACCCGTTTCTTTATTTTATTATATTTAGCATTAATCACATAAAATGAATTATTCGTGGCCTGTCGTTTACCCATTTGGTCTGCTTCATGTTTTAATTCCGCCCACGATTTATTTCGTACCTCCGGGCTGATATCGCGTTTGCGGGAAATACCGCCAGCTATCGCGTAATATAAATCTTTTTTCGTCAGCATTCCCCTATATGCTCGAGCAAATGGACGTACAAATGCTGCTTTCCGCTTATCCAGAGGATTATTCGAAATTTCTGCTTGATAAAGGGTCGAAAGCATTCGATCGTCCTGTACTGGTTTAAATTGTAACATTCGTTTTATCGCAATCTGCTTGACTTTTGGGTCAATTTTATCGTTAAAAGCAAGATCATATCCCTGAAGTATTGAGTAGTTTGGCACAAAGTGTGACAAATCTGCCCCCTGAGGCTGGAACCATTGGGGGGATAAAACAAATACAATTTTTTTTCCTTTTAACTGGTCCATATGTTCAGCAAAGTTGAGAAAATGAATTAAGGAAATCGAACCGCCGCGTCCAATAAGAAAAGGAGTAAACCCGTCATAATTTTCTTTAAAATAATTGGATGGATGAAACCGATCAAGCCTAGCCAATTCGGATGAACCGTATATGGGCAAATACTGATGATCCTGAAGCATTTTCTTCTGAATATATTTTCCTTGGAACATGAGCGGATTCAATTCTGTTGCTGCTTGACTCACCCTTTGTTTTGGAATGAGACGTTCTACCCAGCTATTCGGAATAATAATCAAAAGCAACAATGTAACAAAAGCAAATATCAGCGGTGCAAATAAAGCTTTTTTCATTTAAATTCGGCCAACTGCTTCGCGATATTATTGGGAGTATTCCATGTGTCACGGTCGAATTCCGTAATGGGTACTGTAATGCCAAACCGTTCTTCGATTTGGACAAGCAATTCTACTGTCCCAAACGAATCAAGAAGCCCGGATTCAAATAAATCAATATCTGGGTCTTCTTTTACCACATCGTCTTGGCAGATTTCCGTCACTAATGCAATAACTTGTTCATTCAATTCCATATAAATCATACTCCTTTATGTAAAAAGTGTCCTGAAAAAATATAAAATCCAAAGCATACAAAATGGAACGTGATGATGACAGACGCAATATGAGTCATTTTATTTTGCGGCCACCAATGATGTTTCTTATTAAATTGTTCAAACGAATTATAAGCAACCATTAAAAAGGCGTGGTAAACTCCATAAAGAATATATTGAATTTCCAATCCGTGCCAAAAGCCCATTAATAAAAATAACAGAATATAACCCAAATTGGAAACTATTTGTCGATTTTTAATCAATTTTTTCTTCGTCATCCAAAACACAAACCGCATAAACACATAATCCCTGAACCAAAAGGACAGTGTCATATGCCAGCGATTCCAAAAGTCTTTCATATTTCGGCTGATAAAAGGTTGGTTAAAGTTTTCTGGAGTTTTTACACCCATAATATAACTGACACCAATGGCAAATGCGCTATAACCTGCAAAATCAAAAAACAGGTATAAACTATAGGTATACATATAAAAAAGATGATGTTGGAAAGTACCATGGCTAAAATGCCCAAGTCTGATCATAATGTAATGATGGATCAAATACCCAATGATAAATTTGTAAAGAAAGCCAAGAAAGATTTTATTCATTCCTTCGTATAGGAAAAGTTTATATTCTTCCTTTGAGATGTCCTCGTTTAAGTCTTTTTCAAAACGGCGATATCTGTCAATGGGTCCAGATGAAAGGGTTGGAAAGAAAAGGATGAAATAAAGTAGGCGAATAAGGGGGACCTGATTTTTAATTAATCCATCCCTAGTTTCCATTATCATTTGGACACCTTTAAAAGTAAGATACGATATCCCGAGAAATCCCCAAAAATTTTCGATGAATAAATAGGGCGATAGTTTAGATATCAACAGCGGGAGAATCGAAAGAATGACTGCTAAGCAAAAAATGATTCCACTGTTTGCCTTTTTTCGATAGGTGATATAACCTTTTATTAAGATCACCTGCCAAAAGGTAAAAAAGATAAGGGCATAGGTTTCCCGTGCATTTTCGGAAAAGATCAGCGCCAAAAAAATAAGTGTTACAAGTATATTATAGGTTTTAAAGCGTTTCCCATTTAAACCAAGGATTATAGTAGGTGTTAAAAGGAAGGCTGTGATAAAAAAGAACAAAAATGTACCATATGGTGTCATAGTAATACCTTTTCTCTAATTTGTTTTCGGTCTACTTTTCCGTTCGGTGTCATCGGCAGTTCATGATAATATTCAAACTTTTTCGGAACCATATAGCACGGAAGCTTGGTGCAGAGTTCTTTTTTGATTGCACTGGTAAGCTGATATTCCTTTTCAAATTCATGTTCGGAGGGAACAATGACTGCAGTTAAATATTCGATTTTTTCCCCTTTTGAAACCGGGATGACCACTGCTGTTTTGACATATTGCGAATCGCCAATCTGCTGTTCGATCTCTTCTAGCTCCATTCTGTAACCGTGTAATTTTATTTGAAAATCGATCCTGCCTTTATAGAAAAGGAGATCCTTTACCATTTCTCCTTCATCACCAGTACGATAGGCTGGTTCACCGTCGATGGTGTAAAATGACTTTTCCGTTAATACCGGTTGCCCTAAATACCCTTTGCTAACGCTTGGTCCGACGATGATGATTTCCCCCTTTTCTCCTTCAGGGACTTCATGTCCATCCTTACTCCGTAACAGTAACTGAATATCTTTTTTTGCTCTTCCAACAGGGAGCGTCGGGTAAACGTTAAGGATTTCTTTTGTTATCTCGACAAAGGTAATAGCAACAGTCGCTTCTGTTGGACCGTATGTATTGTAAACCTTTGCTTTTGGAAATCGTTCCTTAAGTTGACGAGCAATTTGTACGGGTAGAATTTCTCCGCAAAATAAAAAAACCATGATTTCTGGAAGCAATTCTTGATTAAAAGACGGATCCATTAAGCACATATGCACAAATGATGGAGTAGAGGTCCAGACCTGCGTGTTTGATGTTTTTAGGGCTTCGAATAACAATTTCGGTTTCGCAATCATTTCCTTTGTGATGGCAAAAAGTTTTCCGCCGGTTGCCAGGCAAGGGTAGAGATCCATTACCGAAAGATCAAAAGAAAAGGGCGCTTGATTGATAAAGCGCAGTCCTCCTTGAATCGGAAAATCTTCTAGCATCCAATCGACGAAACTTTGGAGATTATTGACCGAAATTTGAACTCCTTTTGGATTGCCAGTGCTTCCCGAGGTATAAATAATATAAAAATTTTCATCTTCAGATACCCAATGGGCAGGATCAATTTCATCGGAATCAGTAGAAAAGGTTTTGATTTCATCCAACGTAATCATTTGAATGGTTGAATTTTGGAATTCCAATGGGTTTCCTGTAACATTGATGAAGATTTCGGCCTGAGAAGCTTTGCTGATTTTTTCTATTCTTTCCAAAGGAATCGAAAGATCAACGGGAATATAGGCATGTCCGGATTTTACACTTCCCAAAAAAGAGATAATCATTTCTGGTTCCATATGACCGTAAACCATTATGGGTGAACCTGTTGAAATATTTTGGCTTAAAATATATCTGGCCACTTGGTTTGATTTTCGCCAAAGTTCTCTATATGTTAATGGATGATCTGGCGAAATAAAAGCTTCAGCTTCCGGCTGTGTGAAAGCAAAATCTTTTATTTTTAATAACATTCTCATTTAGAAAAAGCACCTCCAGCCTTAAAATTCAGTGTATATATAAGCCCCGGCATTGGCGTCACTAAATCCATACATGAAAAATAGCAAAAGCAGGATGAATATATAATACAAGTAACGGACAAAACCATTTGTTTGATTATGATCGTTCATCATCTTTAAACCCCACCTTCATATTTACTACTTAAAAGAGAATCTTTTAAGGACACCCGATTTATTGATATTATCAAACTAAAAGAAAGAGCTAATTCAGTGGACAGGCTATATAAAATGTGGAAATTTCTTTGAGGAAATCAGGGGAAAATAAAAAACACCGCAGTTACGCGGTGTAATTCAAATTTATATGGTTAGGGCTGGCAAATAAATACATATGCGGGTGGAATATTCCAATGGACCTTTATAATTTCAATATGAGACCCATGGATTATATGAACATTTGGAATTCCGTTATATTTCTCCTTGAGTGGCTCATAAAATTCTGTGTTGGATTCAATGACTAACAAAACCGTATCATCATTTTTATGGTCAATCAGTTGTTCCGTAAAAATCCCGGTTCCTGGTCCATATTCGACAATACCTTTTGCATGGGCGAATTGGATCGGTGCAATCGCTTTATTATTATTCCTATTTTTCTTTATTCCCTACAAGGAAGACGCTACCAAAATTAAAATGGTTTTGGAAGGCTATTGTTAGGGGAATCAAAATATTCATTATTATCTTTCCAAAATCATTCCTAAAAGGATGCCCCAATATCCAATTGAATTAATCCAGTTTATTGCTATGTCCCCTAATTGATGTAATATGCTCACTTTAAATTCTCCCTTATATTTATCAAATTGTGTATGGTGAAAATTTAGACAATAAATATATAACAGTTTGCCATAAAAAATGCAATTTTACTTTTTTTGCTGTGAAAAGAAAGAGCAATTTACACCTTACTCTTCAAGTATGGTCAATTATTCTCTTTTCTACCGTCCTATTCATACCCAAGCTAAAGAGCAGGATAATATATTGGCGTATCGGTCCTTTGCCAAAGGGATGGAGTTAGTCTCTTTTCAATCATATATACATTTAATAAAAATTTAAGATTTCCTTAATAGGGTGTTTAGGCTTCAAGTCTAATATTATAATGTTTCATAAAATCATTTGAAGGAGGAAATCGGAATGAAATCAAAGGTAATAGCAGCCGTAGGTATTAGCGGCTTATTAATGGCAGGAGGTGTTTTATCTGCCTCGGCTTCAACATCAGGCTATGATCTCTTTAAAACAGCTGTAAAGAAGACTCAAACTATCAACAGTTTTTCAGCACATATTAAAGGATCCTTAACAGATAATGATAAGGTGGTTTATCACGTAGACTCCATTAACACTGAAAATCTAAAAAATGATTCTAGTAATAGTTCTACTAGTGTTAGTAAAAATGGAACAACAACAAAAGTAGATTTCTATTCACAGGACAATAAGGAGATCGTTAAAAGCAGTAATGATGTCAATTATTATGTTAAGCAAGAGAAAGCAGGTAAACATGAAGTAAAAGATGAGAAAGAAAAAGAAAGATTTTCACCTGCTATGCAAAAAGATGTAGAAGCCATTTTTGATGCATTGACAAAAAACTATCAAGACAGCATTACTACAAAAGATATCTCAAATGGTCATACTCAAATTGAGCTAGACCTTTCTAAAAATCAAATACCAACTGTTGGGCAAGCAGTAGTTTCATTTTTCCTAAAAAATATTGATCAACAAACAATGCATGAAGAAAAACAGCGATTTGGTTCTTTATCGTTTGCAGATTTGAAGCCACAATTACCTCAATTAAAGAATAACATAAGTGTTTCAAGAGTCGTCCTTCAGGGGGATATCGATAAGGACCAATACTTAGTGGGCCAAAAAGCAGAGATTTTTGTGTCAGGTGATGATTTAAACGGAAAACATCATGATCTGGTACTACATTTATCCAATCAGTTTGATCATTTAAATAAAGCAAACGTATCAAATATTAATTTAACTGGTAAAAAAGTAGTAAAAGTACAAGAAAAATACCATGGACATGAAGAAGATTAATCAGATTTTCAATGCTGAGTTCCAGAGTGGCAGAGTCTATCTCTGCCCTCTGGTTCTTCTAATTAGAGGGGAATATTTTTTAAAGAAGGGAAAGAAACTGCGTGCCAATACTAGAACTCCAAAATGTTACTAAACGGTTTAAAAATGGTCGTGGGGTAGAAAATATTACCTTAACGGTCAACCAGGGAGAGATTTTTGGTTTATTAGGACCAAATGGAGCAGGGAAAACAACTTTAATGAAATGTATTGTAGCTTTGTGCCGTCCAGATAAAGGGAAAATCTTGATTAATGGTCATAATGTAATGGAAGAATTCGAAAAGGCAATGAAATCAGTAGGAACTTTAATTAGCGGTGTAGAAGCTTTTGACTATTTAAGCGCATATGAGAACCTAATGCTTATAGCGAGGATATACCCGGAAATTGGAAAAGAAAGAATAAGTGAGGTAATGAATTTGGTAGGAATGGAAGCTCATATGGATGAAAAGGTGAGATCTTTTTCAACTGGAATGAGGCAACGCTTCTATTTAGCTGCTGCTTTACTCTCAAACCCGACCTTAGTTATTTTGGACGAACCGACAAACGGTTTGGATATTGAAGCAAAAGTTGATTTTCAACAATTAATCAGCAGGTTGGTGAAGGAAGCAGGTGTTACGGTTATTCTATCTACCCACCTGATTGATGAAGTTGAGCGTCTATGCAATCGAATCGCTATTCTTTCAAAGGGATCCATTATTGGGGAAATATCCAGAACAGAATTAGCTGAGGCGCAAACATTTGAATCGTATTATATGGACCGTATTCGTAGTGGGAAGGAAGGGAAAGATCATGTTGAACTTTAGAAATGAATGGAGCAAGCTTATACACAAACGTTCGACAATTGTTCTATTTTGCCTGTCCGCGATATTCCCATTAATAACTGGTCCAATTATTCAAATGATGCAAAATAGGTTTGGTTTTACTGCATTCGATGGAGAAAGTTTTCCATTGGTTATTTTGGGTTTGGCGGTTTCCATTTATCTACCATTAATATTGGCCTTGGGAATTAGTGATATGTTTACAGGAGAGCAAGAACAAAAAACACTTTCATTTATTTTAGTTCGGCCATTATCTCGTTTTAAAATTTTTGTGTCTAAGATTGCTTGTAGTTGCATTTATTTATTGTCCCTATTGATGATTGTATTTATTTCTTCTATGTTAACTGGTGCTATCTGGTTAGAAAACTTTACACTTCATGGTCTAGTCCTTGGTTTTTTTGCTTACCTGTTATCTTTGCTGCCATTAATGGCGATTGGATTGATGCTGGTTTTTCTTGCACTTTGGTTTGGAGCGAGCAGCAGGGCGATAACATTTTCTATCTTACTTTATTTAGTGATGATGGCTATATCCTATCTATTCCCAACGATAGCTCAGTGGCTTCCTATTTATGATAATAGCTGGTATCAACGATGGATCAATAGCGGAGTTAGCGTAGTAACTTTAGGGAGAACTCTTTACTTGTTATCATTTTGTACATTATTTTTCACGCTTGGTTACTATAAGTTTACTACTAAAGAATATTAAATTTGAAAGCAGTGAATTATATGTCGATTCGTTTTAGACTTGTTTTATCCTATCTTGTGATGATTCTTGTTCCGATTATATTTGTGATTGTTTCAGCTTTTCTCGTTGCACTACTTTTTAGAGGAGATATCAAAGAGCTAAGAAACATCTATTTACCACCGGAACACCTACATAAGATGTCTAAGAACGATCAATTATATATTGATTTACATCGTCAAACATTGAGCAATCCAGGGAATTTTCTCAACCAATCGTATTTAAAGAAGATTGACAACCAATTAAGCAAAAATGGAGGTACTGGGCTAATTGTTAGAAAGGGAAATAATATTTTATATCAATCGGTTTCAGTAAAACACGTAGATAAAGATGACCTCCCTTTGTTTGGAGTGTTTGGCGGTGTGGATCCATTGGAAGAAATTGATCATAAAGTGGTTGGGATAAAGAAAATTGATTTCTATTTTCCTGATAATACAGAGGGCTCTCTTTTTTTTGTTACTGATTCCAGCAGTTTTGCCAAATTTGTTCGCTCCTTTTTCCCAATTTTATTTTTTAGTCTCATATTGATTTTAATTATTACCAATGGATTGCTTACTTACTTTGTTTCAAGAAGCATTCTCGTTCCTATAAAACAATTGCAAAAGGCTACACAAGAAATGAAAGAAGGAAACCTCAATGATTCTATCACACCAATGTCAAAAGATGAGTTAGGACAGTTGGCCCAGGGATTTAATGAAATGAGGATGAAATTAAAGGAATCGATTGAAAAGCAGTTAGCCTATGAAGAAAACCGGAAAGAGCTTATAGCAAATATATCACATGACCTCAAAACCCCAATTACAACGATTAAAGGATATGTCGAAGGAATTCGGGATGGAGTGGCTAATACTCCAGAAAAAATAGATCGTTATATTCAGACAATTTATTCGAAATCTATCGATTTAGATCATATGATTGATGAGCTTTTTTTGTATTCCAAATTAGACTTACAGCGACTTCCATTTCATTTTGAGAAAATCCACTTTGACCATTATTTACAGGATTTTGTGGAAGAACTTCGTTTTGAAGTGGCGGAACTAAATGTAGAGGTAGATTTAAAAATAATTAAAAATAGTAATTATTTAATAAATGGAGATCGGGAACATTTAAAGCGAGTAATTACGAATATTGTCGATAATTCTTTAAAATATAACGATAATAAATATAAAAGACTCTTTTTTCATCTTTCAACAATAGACTCTCATGTCCTTTTTAAATTGCAAGACAACGGCCCTGGAATAGCGGATGAAAATCTACCGTACATTTTCGATCGCTTTTATCGAGAGGATTTAGCAAGGGGAACAGAAAAAGGTGGTAGTGGCCTTGGTTTGTCCATTGCAAAACGAATTATTGATGAACATAATGGAAAAATATGGGTAGAAAGTAAAAAGGGACTAGGAACCACAATCCTATTTACAATAGAAAAAACAGGTGATGAAAGTGAAAAAGATCTTAATAATAGAAGATGACAAAAGTATTGCAGAACTGGAACGGGATTATTTAGAAATAGAGGGTTTTTCGGTTGAGATTGCTTTGACAGGGCAAGTTGGATTAAATAAGGCATTAATGAATGAGTTTGATTTAGTATTGCTTGACCTTATGCTTCCTCATGTAAATGGTTTTCAAATTTGTAAGGCAATCCGAACCGAGAAAGATATACCTGTTCTTATGGTGTCTGCGAAAAAAGAAGATATTGATAAAATTCTCGGATTTGGATTAGGGGCGGATGATTATATTGTAAAGCCATTCAGTCCTTCTGAACTGGTTGCAAGAGTCAAGGCCCATCTGTCTCGATATGAACGATTAAAAGGTAAGGAAGTACAAAATGATATTGCTTTTCGTGGTTTAAGAATCGATCAGGTGTCAAGGAGAGTCTTTGTTAATAATCATGAAGTGATAATTACTGCTAAGGAGTTTGATATCTTAACATTTTTGGCTCTTCATCCGGACCATGTATTTAGTAAAGAACAGTTGTTTGAAAGGATATGGGGGTTTGATTCATTAGGTGATATTTCAACAGTGACTGTCCACATACGAAAAATCCGTGAAAAAATTGAAACAGATCCTTCTAATCCTCAGTACATTGAAACTGTTTGGGGCGCGGGTTACAGATTTAAAGGGATAGCATTTTAATAAACATCAAAGTTATGGTTACTATAAAGTGTTGCAATTAATGGAAAACATATTAATTTCCGTTCCAGCAGGTATTACCGTAATATATTAGATTGGTAATGTAGGTCTATAATAATTTATCGAACAATACGAGGAATATTTCCACCATGAGCCTGAAAGATATTAGAATTTAACAAGTTTATAAACGTAAAATCAATAGAAAGGTGATATTGTGAGAACATTTTTTGCAATCTTAATTATATGTTTTATGGCATTAGCTGGTTGTCAGAAGGAAGTAAAGCAATATGAAAATGTCAAATTAGTATAGGAGGGTGGTGTAAATAGCAATGGAGTTAACGAAGGATCTGGGAAACTGTATGACCATGTAACAGAATTTAAATTTTATTAATATTGTTTTAATTAAAAAGGACAAGAGGCGTTTTTTTAATATGAAATATCTTCTAGTAATTACATTAATTTTAATAGATATTTTAATTTTAATATCCGTGATATCCGGTGAATTAAAATAAAGTATAAGTATAAATATAAAGGGTATTTAGATCTAAAAAGAAAATAAAATGACCTCATTAGGTTAAATTCAAAAAGAAAAATTCACTACAGATTACAGCTATTAAGATTAGAATATCCATTATAATTAGTGCGATTATCAGACTTTTCATCTAATAAGATCCTCTCGTTTTAGAGTGCTACAATTACCCAGATATCAAAAAGAAGAAGATGCCATGGACTTGCTCCGTTTGGTGGTCAGAAAAGCATAATTTTGTCTCTATAATTTCAACTCTAGCTAAATATGTACTCCGTGTTTTTCTCATTCGAATTTTTCCAACCGCTGCAAGATCAATAGATAATTGTGTTTACAAAACAAAAGAATTAAAGGCTGCTTATGTGGCCGCCAGTAAATTGAGTAATTACAATATAAATCCCCCGATAATACTTTAATTATTTACAGAATCAGCATAGCGTCCATTCACCGCTTAATTACGTATTTAAATAACGATCACCTTTACGTCACCTTAGCCGGTGGCGTTTTTATTTTTTGTACAAGCATTCTACAAACTTCCGAATAAATTGAAAGTACAAGCTATAATGGGGGTGATGAATAAAGCAGGAATAATCTGTTACTCTAAAAAGACTTTTAGGCAAAAGGGAGAACCACAATCTGAAGTGGTTTTTCCTTTTCGAATCCACAGAATCCTGATCATGAATTGATAATATCGAAAATCTGAAAAGAAATATGAGTTATGAACTACAAAAATATAAATGTATTTCTGTTGATGATGAAATGATTAATCACTTAAATGAGCATTTACCTATTATAAGAACCTACTTTCATTCGCTTGAACGCCCAGAGTTTGGGTTAGCTTACTAGGGAATTACCATTATTCCACCTGATTTTTTATCAATTGAGCTAACGAGCAGGTTATTGAAGATTCTGCTGCCATCGATGCAGCATTTTTTATTGTGATAACGGGAGGTTAGTTGAAGATAGATGTTTAACTTATGTTCAACAATGCGGTCATTTAATTGAATAAGACTACACCAAAATTCGCTTTCCCTTACTTACGGAAAGCGATTTTTTTGATTGATATTTCCCTTGTTATCGAACTTTACTTTAAGATCTTTTGACCAATTTTGAAAATGTAGTTGATTATTCAGTTGAACTGCATATGATATTATTAAGTTGAACTATATAGCTGAACTGAATAAAGGGTGAGGATATGAAACATAAATTATTACCGTTGACTGAAACCATGCATTATATTTTATTAGCTCTGCGTGAACCACTCCATGGCTATGCCGTAATGCAGAAGATAGAAGAGATAAGTAAAGGTACTGTTATTTTAGCAGCTGGTACATTATACGGTGCGATTGAAAACTTGAATAAGCATGGTTGGATTGAACCTGTTGGAGAGTCAGGTCGGAGAAAAGTTTATATGATAACTACAGAAGGAAGTTCAATTTTGAAAATGGAACAAAACAGGTTATTGCATATTTTATCGCTGTACGAAGGAAGTGAATCGAATGAAGAAATTTAAGATATTTTTTGATATTGAAAAAGAAGAGAAATGGCTGAATGAGCAATTACAAAAAGGCTATCGTTGTACAAATATTAGTGGATTAGGAATATATACTTTTGAAAAGACCAACAAGAGATATGTGATGCGACTGGATTATCAAGATTATTTATCAAAGAAAAAGTTCAAAGATTACAAAGGGATATATGAAGACTTCGGTTGGATTTATATAAATGGCTCCTGTCTTGGTGGAATTCGATATTGGCAAAAAGTAGATGATGATCAAAATGAAATTTTCTCAGATCGCCAATCGAAGAGTAATTATTATAAAAGATTGATGGGTTATTCATCTGGTTTAGGTCTACCGTTATTGTCTATTTCTTACATGCTTTACAAAGATACAGGTTTATATTTAGCCGAAGGTCTTTGGAGTATGAAAGGTGCATTATTTTGGAAAGCATTTTTATTTGAAACTCCATTTGCCCTTTTGAGGTTGCTTCCCGCCCTTATGGTTGTTTTCTTTGGCAGCAGTTTCTATAAAGCTTATCGCAAGTATTCAATGTTAAAAGAAAAATAATGCTAGGCGGATAATAATGAACTTTTTTAATCCATAGAAGTAATGGTAAAATTTCCTATATGGGTAATCGGTATTTTTTTCCACTTTAGAAGGGGTGTTGATTGCCGCAGCCGCCGCAAACTGTGGGTCTACCAATCACTTGGATTTGTTTGTCCCTTTGATGGCTCTTATTGTCGGTGCTCATTTCTTTCCTCTAGCGCACCTTTTCCAGGTTAAGATCCATTATATTTCGGGTACTCTTCTCTGTCTGCTTTCTGCAATCACACTTCTAACTTTGCCTGTGGGAGTTACCTTGGGAAATCATCAAATTATGGTATGGTGGACAACTATCGGTTTTGGCTCTGTCCTGATATTGTGGGGGACCGGGGTGGCAGTTTGGCTTACAGGCCATAGACTGATGAACAAGGCTCTGAATGGGTGCAAAGAAGCTGAGGTATCTATCAGGTTTTAATTTAGCCTTTTAGATAAATAAATTATTACTATCACTAAATGGTTATGTAAAATGGGCAGATAAAGAAATGTGCTTTTCTTATTTAGCAATCGGGAGCTTTCGGATAAGAGCTTAATTTTCATTCAAGGGCCATATTGCTGTAAAAAAACCAAGGGAATTTGGATAATTATGATAAAGTAGAGATTGTGAAGGACTGTACTTAAGGTAACGGGAGTTAGTGAAAGAAGAATGAATTTTAATTTCGAGAATATATAGGAAATAATATAAGTTTTATAGAAAATAGTTAGAAAGCCCGTTTTTAAAGGGAGGGATTTTTGAATGGCAAAATTGATTTATCATATAGCAATTACACTTGATAATTTTATTGCAGATTTGAATGGAGTAGCTGACGATTCTATATTTTTAAATCAGGGTGATCATGTTACAGATTTCATATCCGATATTCAACAATATGATGCGGTATTAATGGGGGGAAAAACGTATGAATACGGCTTTCAATTCGGTCTTAAGCCGGGTGAGCCTAGCCCATATAAGTTGAAGCATTATATTTTCTCAAATTCAATGCAGTTTGAATCAAACGATGAAGTGAAATTAATTAAAAATAACGCGGTAAGCTTTATTCAAGATCTCAAAATGAAGGAAGATGGAAAGTTGTGGCTCTGTGGGGGAGGTAAATTGGCGGGTTCATTACTTCAACATAAACTTATTGATCAATTAGTCTTAAAAGTTAACCCTGTAATGATTGGCACGGGGATACCTCTATTTGGCAGTGTTAAACCTCGTTTGAATTTGGAATTAGTTGACATGAAACAATATTCGAACGGAGTCCTTAAATCAACGTATAATATCAATTATTCTTAGAGATAAAGGTGAAAATCAAGTGCCCTTAGTTATTATAATATACGAGGAGTAAGAAGATGGAATTACAGACAGAAAGACTTAAAATCGTTCCTTGTACAGATGAATTATTATCAATGATTTCAACAGAAGAATACAAAATTGGCCCTCATATAAAGATGTTTTTGGAGAAACTTAGAGAGGATTCTACTCAATTAGGTTGGGGTGTATGGCTAGTTATCAATAGAGAAAACAATACGATTATTGGTGATATTGGATTTAAAGGTAAACCTAATTCAGAAAATACGGTTGAAGTAGGATATGGAATCATACCCTCAGCACAAAACAAAGGTTATGCAACTGAAGCCGTAAATGAAATTATTAAGTGGGCGTTTACAAATGTAGATGTAGATAAAGTAGTTGCTGAGTGCCTACATGATAATATTCCATCCATTAAAGTGTTAGAAAAGTTGAATATGAATAAAATTGGAACAGTGAATGATATGTTAAAATGGGAATTAAAAAAGGTGAGATGACCACAATTTAATCATTTTAATATTGGAGCTATCTGTATGGAAATTAATGAGAAATGTTTGAAGCCCTACATTGCTTAATGGAAACTCAAGATGGTAAATACTATTTCATTTTTTAATCGCAAAAGAAAATTAAATTTCAAATAAAACTTTTTCAAGAAAAGGGCGCCATTCTTCAGTAAGAATTGCGCTCTTTCTTTATGTTAAGGACCAGATTGTTGAGGAACATAGTCAATAAAGAATGGATATTTATGTTGAAAAATAGATTGTGAAGGAATTCGCTTAAACGTGGCAGGTTAGTGGAAAAAAAGTCTTAGCTGTCACTTTTGATAAAAACACCTTTGATGCCGTAAAAATGGGCTCTTTTGACGAAAAGTTTTATTGACAAGAGAGGCTATTCAGTAATACTATATACTAGTAATCAGTAATACTGAATATCTGTATCACAAAATACCTGTGTTACAGAGTACTGAAAAATATAAGTCAAATACAAAAGGAAGATTAAATTGGAAAATATCACGGAAATGCTGAAAGGGGTGCTTGAGGGCTGTGTGCTTGAAATCATCAGCCGTGGCGAAACTTACGGCTATGAAATCACGCAACAGCTGCGAGAACTTGGCTTCTCTGATGTGGTTGAAGGCACAGTTTATACGATTACAATAAGGCTTGAGAAAAACAATCTGGTGGACATCGAGAAAAAGCCATCCACTATGGGACCGCCGAGAAAATTTTACACCCTCAATGCGGCAGGTCAAGAGCAACTTAAAATTTTTTGGAAAAAATGGGATTTCATCTCAAGTAAAATGAACGAACTTAAAACTAAAATAAAATTAAAAGGAGAAGTAATATGAGTATTTTTGAAAAAATTATCGGAAGTTTGGATGACAAGCGGGAATGGAGGGCGATGGAGGCGCGTGCGAAGGCACTTCCAAGTGAGTACCGCAACGCTTACAAAGCTATCCAAAAATATATGTGGACTGCTGGTGGTGGTCCTACCGACTGGAAGGACAGCAGCCGTATCTTTGGCGGTATTCTAGACCTCTTCGAGGAAGGAGCAGCGGAAGGCAAGAAAGTCACTGACCTTACGGGCGAGGACGTGGCTGCTTTCTGCGACGAGCTAGTGAAGGATGAGCAAACTTGGAAGGATAAATATCGCAAGAAGTTGAATGATACGATTGGTCGTGGCTAACGGAGAAATCCTAGTGGATTTTCGCCTAGCATCGACACTAACGACGCAAAACATCACTGGGGACTGAAGAAGTGGCTTCCTTTGCCGACGAACTAGTGGCAAACGCTAAAACCTATGTCGACAAGTATCGTGAAGATTTTAACCTGAGTATCATGAAGCGATTGGGAAAAAAGTAAATTCAATAGATAATTTCGACTGAATAGCAGGTTACTAATGTAATGTGTCACCTTCACTATTCAGTTATATTTTTAATCCGGTAGTAAGTAATACAGAATATCAGTCTGACAGAGTAGTGGGGTTTATCCAATCTAGCGCCTTGCTGCGCTTATTACAAGGAGGAAAAAAGTATGAGCAAAGCTGCTATTTCTGTAAAAGGGTTAAAAAAATCCTTTAAAGATAAGGAAGTCTTAAAGGGGGTGGATTTTGAGGTGCGGCGTGGTGAAATCTTCGCACTATTGGGCTCAAATGGAGCGGGCAAGACGACGACGGTCAACATCCTCTCGACGCTGATGAAGCCCGATGATGGCGAAGTAGGTATTTGCGGCTTTGACGTCCAGCGTCAACCGGATCATGTTCGCCAAAGTATTAGCCTGACAGGGCAGTTCTCTAGCTTAGACGGCATGCTCACAGGAAGGGAAAACCTGATGATGATCGCCAAGTTACGGGGAGTTTCCAATCCCGCTCAATTCGTCGACAATCTGCTTGCAAGATTCAGCCTGCGTGACGCGGCCAACCGCCGGGCGGACAAATATTCCGGCGGGATGAAGCGCCGGCTTGACATCGCCATGAGCCTTATTGGGACCCCAGCAGTCATTTTTCTCGACGAACCGACGACAGGTCTAGACCCCGAAGCGCGGATTGAAGTCTGGGATACCATTAAGAAACTTGCCGTCGGCGGCACGACCATCTTGCTGACGACCCAGTACCTGGAGGAAGCTGAACAACTGGCGGACCGTATCGCCATCCTGCATGGCGGAAAAATCATCACGACCGGTACCCTTACCGAACTCAAAGAGATGTTCCCTCCAGCGAGAGTGGAGTACATCGAGAAGCAGCCGACATTGGAGGAAATTTTCCTAGCGATCATCGGCAAAAAGGAGGAGATGTAAATGAAAAACAAAACAGGGGTATTACTAGGGCGTTTAATGCGCAACATCATGCGCAGCCCGGATACGATTATTACGGTGACGATTACGCCGATTATGATGATGCTGCTGTTTGTCTACGTATTTGGCGGAGCTATAGAGACAGGCACGGACAACTACGTCAATTATTTATTGCCGGGAATCTTGCTGATGGCTATCGCTTCCGGCGTCGCTTACACTTCCTTGCGGCTTTTTAACGATGTAAAGAGCGGATTGATGGCGCGTTTCATTACCATGCCCATCAAGCGCTCGTCGATATTGTGGGCTCACGTGTTGACCTCGCTTGTTTCTAATGCGCTTACTGTCGTGGTGGTTATCCTCGTCGCGCTCTTGATTGGCTTCCGTTCCAGCGCTGATATCTTGGATTGGCTCGCGGTAGCTGGGATACTCGGGTTGTTTACGCTAGCGCTGACATGGCTTGCGGTCATTCCCGGATTAACAGCGAGGTCTATGGAAGGGGCGACAGCCTACTCATACCCGCTAATTTTCCTGCCGTTTATCAGTTCGGCCTTTGTCCCTACCGAAACCATGCCTAAAATTGTCCGTGCGTTCGCTGAGAACCAGCCTGTGACTTCAATCGTGAATGCGATTCGTGCCCTCTTGTACGAAGGGTCTGTTGGCAATAGTATCTGGATTGCGCTTGCCTGGTGCGTCGGCATCATGGTCATCGCTTATTTCTTCGCCAGTATACAATTTAAACGCCAGGTAGGGTAAGGACACCATTATGGAATTTTAGCCATATCAATAGTCAGCCGCTGCGATGAATGCATTTGCTTCATATGGAAGACTGCTTAAAAGCGGTTCAACCATCGATGAAATAATGGAAATCCTCAAATATGGTGTGGTTGGTGGCGGCTCAATCACTTATACAACTAAAAGTTGCCATAAAAATAAAGTTTGTTAATAATTGTACTTAAGTGAACGGGTTCGATTGTTCAATAAGAGCAATCGCTTTTCTGGTTCCACGAAAGGGCAGGTTAATTGAACGATGATTATACAGTTTTGATGAATTTCGTATAAGTAAGGTAGAAATATAAAAGAAATAATATAGAATTAGTTGTATATAAAAAATAATAGGTTGGGGTGTAATCATATGAAATTAGAAAATGAGAAAGATACTTTAACAGTAAGTTCTTCTTATCTTCGTAACTCTGTTTTTGAACATAGTGACCTCTCTGGATTGAAAATGAATGATGTAAATTTGACAGGGATGGAAATTATTGATGCTAATTTAAGCGATATTGTAATTGATGGTGCTCAAATTGGAGGAGCGTACTTAAAGAATATTGGTATGCCCCCAGAAGGACATCCATTGTACGACGACTGTAAGAATATTATCCAACGACCAGTAAGATTTGAAAATTGTGATTTTAATCATAGTAAAATTACAAATTGTAATTTAGCCAATGTGGAGATTAATGAGTGTAATATTGCGGGGATGAAAATAAATGGAATTTTAATTGAAGATTTACTTAAGCGATATAATTCCAAATAAATGTTAAAAAAGTTTGTGTAGAATTGTACTTAAGCTAAACCAGCTAATAGTTTGTCAACATTTTTCACTAAAAAACTTAAATTACCCATGTTATACTAAAAATGTGCATGCCAAATAACCTTCTGTTATACGGTTTCTGGAAGGTTTTTCTGTATTTAGTTAGAAATAGCTTCTAAGCTATATCTTGGAAAGTGGTTTTGTTTTTTAATATGGCAAATATCCAATGTAAGAGCTTATTAACACAAGCAATAACTGCTACTTTATACAATTTACCTTCACTGCGTTTCTTATCGTAAAATTCTCTTAATCTCTTATTTCTAGGGATAATCTCATCACTTGTTTTCTTTTTACGAGCGTCACGTATTCCAGCACGAACAGCCAAATACAAGGCATGCCGTAGTCTGCTTGAACCACGCTTTGTAATTCGTACCAGAGTGGCTTTAAATTTACCAGATTCAAATACTTCTGGATCAACTCCAGCGAATGCAACTAGCTTTTTAGGATGATTAAACCGATCTATCTCGCCGATCTCAGAAATAATCGGTGCCGCGATTTTTTCACCAATACCGGGGATAGATTGGATAATCTTATATTCTTCAATTTCTTTAGCGAGAGTGTCTATCTCTGTCTCTAACTTTGATAGATGCTCTTTATATTGAAGAAGCATATCAATATACATATTCATGCTTAATAAATGACTTTTGTACAAAGTTTCTTGAAATGGATTGCGAGCAGCCGCATTCTTAAGTTTTTGTACCTTTTCATTTACCCATTTTTTTGATCCATGTTTATATAACCCTTTTATCCCATTAGCCAACTCATCTTCACTAACTGCTAAGATATCTTCTGAGGTAGGGTATTTTTGTAGGGTAAGTAAAGATACTACAGAGTATAACTCACCAAAAACGCCCTTATATTCAGGAAATACTTGATCTAATACTGCTTGAAATTGTAATTTGGTTTGTACATATATCTCGGTTATATTCGCATGTTGCCTTGTAAGATTACGAAGATTTAAGAGTCGTATCCCACGCTTTTTATAAGGCTCTAACTCCTCTTTATAGTAAAGCTCGCAGAGGCGGTAAGCATCAACTGCATCTGTTTTCACTTTTCGTAAACTTGAACTTTTGGCTCTATGGGAAATCAATGGATTAACGATTATTAATAAATAATTACGCTCCTCCAAATACTGAACAACTGGAGCATGATAATGCCCTGTAGCTTCTAATACAACCGGAGGTTGTTGACCAGTTAAATCTTTTATTTCCTTAAGAAACTTAAGTAATAATTCTAATCCTTCGAGATCATGCCGGATACTAAAGCTTTTACGATAAGGTTTTCCCTTTTCTAAAAATCCTTGAACTTCACTTTCCCCTTTTGAAACATCCAGACCAACGACTGGATTCATTCTAAATCTCCTCCTCCAAATAATTATTGCCGGTTACCTCTAATTCTTCTTGTAGTATCATAGCTTCGCTTGTTATGCGAGATCATAGTCCCAACCAGCCTCAAACATGTTTCTACAAGTAGAGGGCGAACGGTTTAGCTGACGGGGTCTTTGCCCCACGGGTGCTTACGTTCTACCCCGGCTACATAGATATAATAAGACCATATAAAATATGGTCAACCAGAAATATCTGGCTAACCATATAATACGAAGGGTGCTTGGGTTTAAGACTGGGATGGCTGCGGCGTCCCTTTTTTTATTGCACTTACGAGAGGCCATTTTAAGAAGAACAAAATAAACGTCACCCGTTTTATGGTAATGTTAAAGTAGTTTATTTATAAGGGGCGACAAGGTTGTGGGGATTATTTTAACATTATTTTACGGATTTGTTGGTTTAGTCGTTCTATTTCTTATAATTGCATATGCAGTTAGTATTGGTATTGATAATTCTAAACAAGTTAAGGCTTTAAGGTCCGAACTTAAAGAAATAAAAAACCTACTTAAAGATTTAGATGAAAATGTGAAATAACTTTGTGTTGTTATTCAAGGGGGCTTGAGTTGAAAACGGTGATCGCTGCGGCGGTCTTTTTTCTAGTTAAGCTAAAGGTGTAGGTTAGTGGAAAAAGGCTCTAGTAAATTCCTGTTAATTGGAGAGAATAGGAATATCATTTTTTAGGATGGATTTTATGTATATTTTAACTAATATTTTATACTTGTTAGCAGCATTTAAATGGGGAGATTGGAGGAATTGGAAACTTTATTATCCGACAATACTCTTCTTAATTATTGGTGATTTTCTATATAACTTTCTCCTCTATAAAAAATCAATGTGGTTGTTTCACGATTTAATCTTACCTAACCATACAATTATTACAATTTTAGCTATGGTCGTTTCTTATTCTGCAACCGTATTAATATACCTAGGGAGGTTCCCAGAGGAATGGAATAAACGTTTAGTATGGTTTTTATTCTGGGTAGGAATATACTTATCTGTTGAGTATATAAACAGTAAGTTTGGATTTATTACATACCATAATGGATGGAATATGTGGTGGTCTGTTCTATTTACAGTTATTATTTTCGTTATCTTACCCATACACCAAAAAAGACCTCCGTTAGCTTGGCTTTTATCAATACTAATAATAGTATCACTGTTAAGCATCTTTAATGTAAAAATTAGTGAAATGAAATAAAAACTACAACAGTCTTTTTGAATTGAGTTTGTGAAAAATTGTACTTTAACTACCATGAAAATTAACTTCTGTCAGATCCGAAAAATGGCAATACTTAAATAGACGCAGCTCATTCATTAAAAAAAAAAGAGCAGGGAGCCTGATCAAGGTGTTAATGGACAACGAATAATAGATTAAGATGCTTCGGTAATTGTCACTGTATAACCTAAGTTTTCTAGTCTTCGAACCGAATGGCGTACAATAGATGCTTGTTTTTGTTTATCAAAATAATCTTCGCCTAAGTCAACGTACATTTCTTTTCTGGTTAGAAGGTAATATGCGATTCGCAACATCGCATGGGCGACTACAATTGCTGCTTTTTTCTTTCCTTTTCGTCCAGCTGTGCGTCTATAAAGCGCTCCGAGATAGTTTTTTGACCCTCTTACAGATTGAGCTGCTTCTGTTAATGCGGATCTTAAATACTTATTTCCCTTTTTTGATCTGCTAGATTTCCTTTTACCTGCGCTTTCATTGTGTCCAGGGACCAAGGCTGCCCATGAACACAAATGTGCGGCAGTCGGGAATTGGTTTCCAACGTCCGTACCAATTTCAGCTAAGATTTGTTCAGCCATTCTTGTGGCGATACCAGGGATGGAATCGAGTCGTTCTAAATCTTCTTGATAAGTGCTTACTCTTTTAGCTATCTCTTGGTCTAACATTTCAATTTGCTCTGTTAGAAAATCAATGTGAGTTAAAATCGTTTTTAACATTAAGCGTTGGTGTGGGTTAACATAACCCTGAAGTGCCAATTCAAGTTCTTCTTTTTTCCTTTTCATTGTACGACGAGCGAAGTTTGCTAGTTTTTCAGGGTCATCTTCACCATCTGCGATTGCTCGAAGCATATCTTTCGATGAAACACCCATAATATCAGATACGGATTAATCTACCATGAGTGCTCCCCGTAAGGGAGCGACAGTTTGTGGTGCACCGTGGTCGTTGGAGTCAGACTAACGGATGGGCTCTAAGGCACCATAGTTCATCGACCTTCCTCTCCCAGCCTTAGAACAAGTATGGACGGATTCAATACATTTTCATTCTTTGTGGTGAAGAGCTGGTTTTTAGCGATTCATGGATGGCTGGCGTGATGGAGGAAGTGACTTCTGGCCAGGTGAATATTCTAAAACATAAGTAAAAGCAGAGAAAAATTATCAAGATGTAATGGAAAACCTTCGTAAAGGTAATGTATTTGTTACCACGGGTGACCTGAATTCAGAACTTGATGTTAAAGTACAAGCAGGAGGTAAATCACCATTGCATGCAGTGGCAAAAGGAAATACAGCATCAATCGGTGAAACACTTACACTTCCAAGTAAGAAATCTGATGTAACAGTAACCGTTCGTATCAAAGATCCAAACACTGCGAACTCTCACGGGGATAAGCCAAATGTTCAACGTGTTGATTTAATCATGGGAGAAGTTAAAGGGAAAGGGGAAGACCGCACAACTGCTTCTAATCCTACAACAAAAGTCGTAAAACGTTTCACAGAAAGTGACTGGAAAAAAGACGGTGATTACATCACCATTACTTATACTTTAAAAGATGTGGACAAAGATAGCTATATTCGTTTACGTGGTACTAACACTGATCAATTAGAACCAGCAAAAGATCCTAAAGGTGAAAATCCATGGAATGATCTTTGGTTCTATTCAAACCCAATTTTCATCAAATCAGATAAGTAAAAGGGTAAAATGAAAAAATGACGAGGGGGTTTTAAAAACTCCTCGTCTTTAAATTATCTTATGCCAAGACATATTTGGAAGAAAACAAAAGAAATGGACGTGTACATAATGAAAAAGTTATGGTGCTTTATTTTTCTCCTATTACTTTCATTTAGTTCTTTCCTTCCTTCCCCAGCATTTGCTCATACCAACAACAGTGAAGGTTTTATTACCATTGAAGTTAAAAACAATTCATTGGATTATGAATTAAAGCTTGATTTGGAGAAGTTGGGACATTCTCTTAATAAGGCTACGGATCAAAAGGAGTTAATTGACCATAAGGTATTGCAGCATTATATCAATTCCCATATCAAGCTTTATGCAGACAGCGGATTGGTTGAGGGTAGCGTATTAAAAACGGATATAGAGATGATCAAGGAGCGTCCGTTTGCCGTTATAAACATAGCATATAAAACCAACCATGAACCAGAAAAACTAGTAGTCGAATATAATATGTTTATGGATGATTCTGACCCAAGTCATGCAAATTTTGCAACAGTAAAAATGGACGGGAAACAACAAGAAAAGATTTTGACATTCGAATCAAGGGATTTTGAGATTGGTAAAATAAGTTTCTTGCAGAATGCCAAACAGTTTTTGGTGCTTGGCTTAAAACATATTTTTACAGGGTATGACCATATTCTGTTTGTCATCAGTTTGCTTTTTGGAGCAAAAACGATTCGACATATTCTTTCCTTAGTTACAGCCTTTACAATTGCACACAGTATTACTCTGGCTTTGGCAACTTTAGATATTGTTCACCTACCAACCAGATTTGTAGAATCTGCTATTGCTTTAAGTATTATTTATGTAGCACTTATGAATATTTTTAATCAGGACTCAAAACACCAGCCATGGCTTGCCTTTGCTTTTGGGTTAATTCATGGATTCGGATTTGCAGGAATTCTTTCAGAAATGAGATTAAATACGAACCATATGGTTACTTCACTTGTATCTTTTAATATCGGGATTGAAATCGGTCAATTATTAATCGTTTCTGTAACATTTCCGCTCATTTTGTGGATGAAGAAATTAGCCCTAAAACCAATTAAATGGGTTATCCCTGGTACCTCATTGGCCATATTAGCATTTGGAATGGTATGGTTTATTCAACGAGCTTTTTAAAATCTATTGTAAAATATAAGGAATATCCACTTGAGGGCAAATAGGGGAGTTTTTATAAAATGAAAGAGTATTTTACAATTGGTGAAATATCAAAGCTATTCCAAGTCAAAATTGCAACTCTAAGGTATTATGATGAGATTGGTCTTTTACGTCCAGAATTTATCGATGAAAAAAACAACTATAGATACTATTCAACACATCAGTTTGATAGGTTAAATTCAATAAAATATTTGAGAGCTCTAGATTTACCAATAAGCGAGATTATAGATTTTTTCAACTATCGGGAAATTGATACTCTTGTTGAATTGTTAAAAAAGCAAAAGGAGGAAGTTGCCAAAAAAAGAGGGAATTGGAGTTAATTGAAGCTAGGATCTCACGCCCATATTGCAAATTGAAGATGCTGCCACAACAAAAAGCATCATTATGTCCTGATAGACGACTCTTTTGAAATAACGCTAATTGATTATGGCATTACGAATGATATTGACAAATATGTGACGGAAATATTATTGCCGTACACCCGAAATGAATGATAAAAACCACTTGACCCTCTAGTGATTAGTTAACGCCCAAGGAGTATGATTTCTTGGTTTATTTAGTAATCAATAAAAATAAAGTTGTTACACGAGAGAACATTATCAATAATATTTGGGGATACGAGTTCGAGGGCGAAACCAACGTTATGGATGTTTTTATTAGCCACCTAAGACAAAAAATTGAAGAGGGTTTCTCGAATCAATTAATTACTACGGTCAGGGGAGTAGGTTTTACCATAAGAAGATTACAACAAAAATTAATCTTTTAACGACTACTTGGATGCTGTGCAGACAATGCCATGAAATATCGTATTGACAAAATCGATGTGTTTTTAGAAAAAAATGACCAACATGCCATCATGAGAATAAAAGATTATGGAATCGGCATCTCAGAAGGCGAGATTAATAATATTTTTGAGCGGTTTTACCGTGTAGATAAGGCAAGGAGCAGGGAAACAGGTGGTTCGGGTTTAGGATTGCATATTGCCAAAGGTATCATAAAACTGCATAAAGGAGAAATTAACATTAAAAGTAAAGAAGGGACAGGAACAGAGGTAGTATTATTTCTACCAATTTTACATTCTTAATGCCAATTGGCTGCTGATTATTTAAGCAGCCTCTATTTTAAAGAAATTATTAAAATAAGGTGGGAATAATTTGTGCAGCATATTGATTTCCTAATTGAACATTTTGGTTATTTTGGTATCATTATCGTACTAATCGGGGGAATTGTAGGCCTTCCAATACCTGATGAGGTTCTCTTAACCTATATCGGCTATAATGTCTTTCAAGGTAAATTAACATACATACTTTCTTTATTAAGTGCTTTTATAGGAGCGGCAGGCGGAATTTCTCTAAGTTACTATATTGGCAATAAATTTGGAATGCCCTTGTTAAAGAAGATTGGACCGAAATTTCACATCACTGATCGGAAAATCCATTTGACAAGGGATTTATTCAGTAAAATCGGTCCTCCACTATTATTAATTGGATATTTCATTCCTGGTGTTCGCCATCTTGTAGCTTATATTGCTGCTATAAATAACTACCCTTTTAGAAAATTTATTGGCTTTGCTTATTCCGGTGCATTTTTATGGAGTTTTACTTTTATCACTTTAGGTAGAAAATTAGGAGAAAATTGGAATCAAGTTGATTTTTATGTATCAAAATACAGCCTTTATGTAATTTTGTTCTTTTTAGTCGTAGTAATAATTTTTTATTATTTTTGGAGAAGAAGAGTTCAAAATGAATTTTAAGAAGTAAATATTAAAAATGTAACAACATAGAGTTTGATAAATTGATAAAATTTCAAAAAAACCTTGATTGGCTTTACTGCCTTTCGAGGTTTTTTATGGTTAAAAATGATTGATAATGGTTTTGGAAGGGAATAGAAAATAACAAATTTCATTTTGAGGAAATTGTCTTAACATGTTTCTTAATATAATTTGGTATAACCTGGAAAACGGGATGTCCTAACCCCACTTGAAACCTTAAAAATACCCTTATTTTATCATTAGGAATTTATTAAAAAGGGAGTTTTTAAAGAAATTAGTGATACAGTGAAAGAGAACAAATCCTAATAAGCAATTAACAGGAGATGATCAAAATGAAAAAGGTTTTGTTTTTACCATTCTTACTGATGCAATCAGGACATCATCAAGTTGCTGATGCATTGATGGATATATTGAAAAGGGAAACAGACGAAATTACTGTTAAAAAAATAGACTTGCTAAGTTATACAAATCAATCTTTAGAGAAATTGATTACAAATGGCTATCTAAAATGGATTCGATACGCACCAGAGATCTACGATCTTGCATATAAAAAGTTCTTTTATGGATCAACTACCAAAGAACATTCATTTAAATGGTATCATTATTTCTTTTTGAAAAAAATGGAACAATTGCTAATGGAGGAAAACCCCGACTTAATCGTTTGTACACATGGTTTTCCATCATACCTTCTTAGTCAATTAAAAAGGAAGGGGAAAAATAACATACCAAACATAAATGTGTATACTGATTTCTTTATTAATAATGTTTGGGGAAGAGAAGAAATCGATTTTCACTTTCTTCCTAGCCAGGATGTAAAAGAAGAACTTAGAAAAAATTTTCAAATACCTGATAAAAATATGATTGTTACTGGGATCCCGGTTCATAAAGAAATTACCAAAAAAACAAAGTTACAAATCAATAGAACTCTTCCCAAAATATTAGTGGCGGGGGGGAGTAATGGTTTGGGAGACATTTTAGAACTACTAGAAGGAGTAAAACAATCTACCCAAGCTGAGTATTTTGTACTTTGTGGTAAAAATAATAAATTGTATGAAGAAATTCTTTCGTGGAAATTAGCTCATATTAAACCACTGTCATATATTTCATCAAGGTCAGAAATGAATCATATTTATGATGAAATGGATGCAATTGTTACCAAACCCGGTGGAGTTACCATTAGTGAAGTGCTGCAAAAGAGGATTCCGATTTTTATTCACTCTGCACTTCCGGGGCAAGAAGAAATAAATCAAGAGTACTTAATAAATAAAGGCTTGGTTTTTGAGCTTAAAAAGCAAAAGCCCTTCGAACAAGAATTGTTAGGTATTCTGAATGATTCCAAAAAAGTTAATCAATGGGAGAACTCAATTAATTTTTATCAAAAGGGGATTGAAATTGAAGGAACATGGGAAATAGCTGAAAAAATAAAATGCATTCTTGAATCCAAGATTAAAAGTATACAATCAAGCAAATTTGTTCAATCGAAAGCTTTTCGTGTTGCTAAGGCATAAGAAAGAAAATGTAGTACTTCTGAATTTGGTAAAAAAGATTTGGAGGGATTTAATATGCATATTTCAAAAGTATTTATTGGGAATATAGAAATTCCTATAAAAAATGGAACGTTAGGTTTAGTTAAATATGGAGATGTGGCTACAATTGAAGTGGAGCTCGAAGTACATCCAACCATAGTGAGCTTTATTGAAACATTTGGTTTTGAAAAAGAAAAAGTCACGATTTATTTTAGAGGTCATACAGAAATTATTGGGAATTTTGATATACACTCAAGAATATCAAGTATTTTGTTTACAAGTAATATAAAAGAGGTAGAAGGAGTTGACGATCTATCTATTCTACCAAATAAAAAAAAGTCTATACTCCTTCATTCTGTTGAGGGAATTTCTTTAGAGAAGGAATTTAAGACAAAACAAAAATCAATGCTAATTTCCTTTTTAACATCGTTACTTGAAATTGAAATAGATAAGGAAAACCGTATATTTATCAACACATTACGAGAAAAAATAATAAAGGGAGAAAGTCTAAATTCATTTGATCGGTATATTAAGGATGAAATTTATTATAATTTGGAAGAGGCTATGGCTCAAAAATTATAAATAGTTTTTATATACTTCTATTTCCAAGTAAATATAGTTCTAGGTTATTGTCCTTTAATTCGATTAATTTTAACCAATCCCTAGCGTCGCTAAACGTTGCCGATTCCCGATTATTTCAATTCTTTTTTAATGGAAATCAACCATTCTCGAAAATTAACAAACTGTTTTTCAAACACTGAATAAAAAAGGCGATTCTTTAATGTACTGGAAATCGTCTTTTTGGTGTGTTAAATTGAGTTGTTTATTTACTTTTTGTCCAACCGCCGAGTAATGGCATTTTAAACCCCCAAAGACAGTCTCGATATCTTCAAAGTGAAAAAATTCTTCCTGATCGGGATTATGATCTACCCAAAAACCTACCCTTTCTGAAAATCATTAGATTCACTACTTTTGCCTTTTTAGAGACCACGTGTACGGGTCGGATGGCTTCTTTGGTGATAATTAAAGGTTGTCTATATATGGCAGTATCCGTATAAATAAAAATGCAGAACAATTGGCAATAGTAAGGTATGTACTCGATATGGTGGATAAGTATAAAGATACCTTTTTAAGGAGTGGAAATCGATGAAGGTAGCAAAAAAGGAAAAGATTTTAATTCTAACTGGAAATTATGGAGAAGGTCATGTTCAAGTTGCCAATGCTCTAAATGAAGCTATACAAATTCGATTTCCTACCTTAGAATCTATAATTGTTGATTTTATGGAATGGGTCCACCCCTATTCTAATCAGGTAAGCCGTTTCTTATTTCTGCAGGGAGTGAAAAATTTTCCGGAAATCTATGGCTATATTTATCAAAAGACACGCAAGATGAACACTTTTTCCAACATGATGAAGAAGTTTTTATCAACTGGAATTGGACGAATGAAAACATTAATCGATGAAGTTCAGCCAACCGTTGTAGTCAGTACCTTTCCATTAGCGGCCGCAGTGATGTCAAAGTTAAAATCCTATGGTTTAAGCAATGTGATAACCATGACAACGATTACCGATCACACCGATCATAGCAGCTGGATTTATCCTAATACAGATCAATATTTGGTAGGCTCTAATGCAGTCCGTGAAGCACTGATAAAATTAGGTGTGGAAATCGATCGGATTACAGTTTCAGGGATTCCGATTCGGCAGCAATTTTCTCAAACCTTTCATCGCGAGAAAATTTGCGAGAAGTATGGTTTAGATTGTAATATGCCTACGGTTTTGGTAATGGGAGGAGGTTATGGCCTGATTGGGGATGGTGGTTCCACGTTTCAAAGGTTTGAAGAAATACCCAAGCAAGTACAATTATTTATTGTTTGTGGTTATAATGAAAAACTTCAAATGCAATTGAAAGAAATGCTAAAGGGTTCCAAACATCTGGTTCATGTGACTGGTTATATACATTATGTTCACGAGATCATGGCCATTTCAGATGTTATGATTACAAAACCGGGAGGAGTCACTACGTTTGAGGCAATTGCCATGAAATTGCCTATGTTGCTTTATAAACCAATTCCTGGTCAAGAGCAGGATAACGCTAAATTTTTAGTTTGTTCCGGTGTAGCAATAGAGGCCAAAAATGAGCGTGAATTAACCGATCTGTTAACCAAATTACTGTGCAATGTAAAACTACTTCAAGAGATGAGGGAGAATTCAAAACGATTTCATCCTAAAGAAGCTGCGTTTGCATTGGTTAAAGTCATTGAGGCAATTAATCGTACAAAGGAAAAACAGTATCCTATAAAGGATTTTATGTATTCGCTTAGTTATTAAGTCAATAAAGGAGCGTGCATTAAATGAGTAAGATTCTTCTTCTGGTCGTTCTCTTACTGACATTGTACTGGTTGATTCCGTTTATCCTGACTGCCGGTATGGGGATCGGAGTATTAAAGCGGAAAGAATCATCTGAGAAGATTGCTTTTACTTTTGATGATGGACCCAATCCGGTTTATACGCCGCAGCTTTTGGATTTGTTAAAGATAAACAATATAAAAGCAACGTTTTTTGTAGTTGGTTCTAAATCAGAAAAGTACCCGGAGGTGATCGCAAGAATTCATTCGGAGGGACATTTAATTGGAATGCATAATTACGTTCACAAATCCAATTGGGTTATGGCTCCGTGGACACTTCGAAGGCATTTAAGAATGACGGCTTCCATTATAGAAAAAATTACCGGGGACCGTCCTTTTTATTATCGCCCGCCATGGGGATTAGTAACGCTATTTGATTTTCTTCTAATGAAACAATATAAAATCATCCATTGGTCGGTCATGGCGGAAGATTGGCGAATACAAGGGGGCAGTGAAAAAGTTAAGTCAAGGTTACTACAGAAAATAAAAAAGGGGGATGTCATCCTTCTGCATGATAGTGGAGAAACCATGGGTGCGGATGAAGATGCTCCACTGAATACCATCCATGCATTAAAAGAAGTCTTTAAAGAACTATCAAGACAGGGTATGACTTATGCAAGAATTGACGAATTATAGTACCAGAACCGACCACTTGGCTTTAATCCTAAAAAAGGTATTGTTGCAGAAAATTGGTGTGACCATCGTTCCCTGAACCGGTAAAAAACTTCCCATTAAATATGTACCTGTGAACCTAACCAATTTATTATCTGCCTTCTGAAGTGCCCAAAAATGTTTCTGTCATTTATTCAAATTCATTCCTACGGTCTCTGAAAAAGTCGTAGAAATACCTTACATTTTCAAGTTCCATCCATCTATAGGTTCTCAAAAGGGGAGCGTCAAGATTAAAGATTTTAGCATCTAGTGTTCCCAACATAAATGGCGAATGTGTCGTTATAACAAAAACGGGGGCAAGAGTTCAACAAGGGGCTGCGGAGGTGGTTATTTTTCTTGTTCCCCTAATGGGGAGGGAGTCCAAGAAGGAACATTATTCCAAATAGTAGAATAAATTATGTAGGTATAGGTACCATAGGTAAGAAAGTAAATAAGCTTAACATTAGAAATAAATATGTAGATATCAAAAAAGCTGAAGAGAACTTAATTGATTTTTAAAAAAACAAAATAGAACATCCATAGGATTTATTGATAAAATCACAAAGGCACAAGCTTATGTAAGAACGCATAAAAGAAATCAATTATAACCATAAAATATTTAAATTAGTTATAAGAAAACATTTAGTATACTATTAAACCTAACAAGTATTTTTCTAAATTTATATAGTACGAGGGGAGATAAAGTGTCTTCAAGGAAGAACGTCATCTTGGCCGATTTATCATTATTAGGAATTGCGATTGCTTGGGGATATGTCTTTGTACTTACGAAAGACCTACTGGATGAAACGTCCCCGTTATTTCTAAATGCAGGTAGATTTCTTTTTTCAGTAATTATCCTATGGTTTTTTAAAGGGAAAAGTGTGAAAAAAGCAGGTTGGCATGTGTGGAAAAAAGGATTGCTCTGTGGGATACCATTATGGTTGGGGTTTACATCGCAGACAATAGGGATTGAAAGCACAACACCAGGGAAAGCAGGAGTCCTTACAGGGACTGTCGTAATCATTGTCCCTTTCCTTTATTTCGTGTTTTTAAAGGCTTCTGTACAAAAAGGAGTAATCATTGGAAGCATCTTTACTTTTTTTGGACTAGCAATACTCTCATGGGATGGAGGTTCGATGAGGGTCAATACCGGTGACCTTTTGGTGCTATTATGTGCGGTATTTTTTGCAGTTCACTTTCTTGCGGTTGATTGGGTCTATAAACAAAGCAATTCTTTTGATGATTTGGTTTTCATAATGATTCAGCTTTTGGTTGCTGGAGTCATGAGTATTCCGTTTGCATTTTGGTTTGAACCGCTACCAAGTTCTCTTAGCTCGCATGGTTGGTTTGCTTTTGGATTTGATACCCTGATCGGGACGCTGCTTGCCTACATTGTTCAAATGAAAGCTCAGCAGTATTCACCGCCAACACATGTAAGCTTGCTTCTTTCACTCGAGTCGTTTTTTGCTTTTTTATTTTCTTGGTTGTTATGGGGAGAAGTGCTGACAAGAAATATTCTAATTGGGGTTTCATTTATTTTACTTGGTGTTTTTATGACGGAATTTCTTAATATTGTAAGACCAATTAGAGAATCGCCATTGGTGAGTGATTCTACTTAATAGGATGATGAACATAACGAGCGTTTGAGATGAGAGAAGCAATTTACAACAATATATTTGTTAGTATAAAATCAATTTGACTAAAATAAGTACAACAGTTTTACTTTATAAGGGGGTAGGACTTTTTGAATCAGGACTCACTGCAATCGATTGAATATGAAATAGCCTTGTTAGTTCGGCTTACAACAGCATATAGTCCTAAACTAGGTGATTTGGATCGATCAGAGTATCTTATCTTAAGTGAAGTTAATGAAAATGGAGCCTTGGCAATTAATGTCATTGCTGAAAAACTAATGTTAAACATATCTACAGCGAGTAGACAGGTTGGTACTTTAGAATCCAAACAATATATTAAGCGTTTCCCAGATCCCGACAATGGAAGGATAAGTCTTATTGAACTTACGAATAAAGGACGAGAAATCCTCAATATTGTTCAAAAATCCCGATATAACTTTTATTCAGAAGTACTCCAAAACTGGTCAAGAGTGGAATTAAAACAACTTGAAGATAATTTAATTCGATTAAATAAAGATTTTAAAAATAGAAAAGGATAATAGTTCATTTAAAAAATAAAAAATATGGAATAACAAGGGATTGTGACAAGGCGTCACGGTCTTTTTTGTTGTAAAAGCTATTATTATATAAAATTTTTACATTGATTTTTTTAAAAACTATATTGTATAATACAACTTGTATTATACAATATAACAATAGGGAAAATGTTAATAAACAATTTTTTTAAAATGAAGGGAGGAAATTGGATGAGTCAGCAGATGAATCCGGCAGCTTCCGATAGTGCAAAGGTTGCTGTCCCGCAATATTTGATCATATCCATCTTAACGATACTGGCGATTGGTTCACAGTATTTTTCTAATTTGTCTTACATTCTAAACCAAGGTATTATCCAAAATGGGCTGAAACTAAGTTCCAATCACTTACTATATCCATCTACTTTATCGAATTTGGCATTTGCGTTAGGTGTGCCATTTGGTCCAGTATTTTCAAGGAAATTTCGATTACGACGAAATTACTTAATGTTTATTTTTATTTTTTTATGTGGCTCTATCATTTCTACGATCTCTCCTGGTTTAGTCATTCTACTTATAGGGAGAATTATTCAAGGCCTAAGTGCAGGTATTCTTTTCTTAACCATTCTGCCTGCTAGCCTAAGGTCTTTCCCTAATGCGATCCGAAATACCTTTTTGTTTATGGTTATTACAGGATTATTTGGATCAAGTGCAATTGGAGCTCTATTCGGCTCCATTTCATTACGAGCGGATGCATGGCGTTGGTTGTTTTTTCTAAATATAATCGCATCACTATGCTGTTTAATTATTGGTTTTTTCGGTTTACCTAAACAGGAAGAGCATGGACATGATTATAGTCCTGTCGATAAAACAGGAGTGTTTTTGTTTAGTCTTTTAATGATTGTATTAGCATTTCCGCTATGTAACCTTATAGAAAAAGGATTTACCTCTTTATATGTTTGGCCATTCTTTCTTGTAGGGCTAATATTGTTAATTTTATTTATCTATGTGGACATAAAAGCAGAGACACCATTGGTTCCATTTGGCACATTAAAGGCCTCCAAACCTATTTCTGGTACCATCATGGCTGTAGCATCTCATATCTCTCTAATCGTTGCGATTGCAGGGGTTAACGGATTTTTGCGCAATAATATGAACCTTCCCTTTTTATATCTAAGCCATTTTTATTTTTGGTTCTTTGTAGGAATCTTGTTTACCGCCATATTTAAAACCCTATTTTATGATAAATTGGGTGCCGGTATACTCGGAATTATCGGGTCCATTGCCGTTTTATATGTGAGTCTCAAGTGGATGGTGATTAATTCAGAAACGACTTTACCATCTTTGTATTTTCAAGTTGCTTGTCTTGGAGGCGGAATCAGCATGACTCTCGTTTCTGGTGCTCTTGGAACAGCATTAGCAGGTGATATTCATAAGGCATCGATGAGGTCGACAACCTTGCACTCAATCCGAAATTTTATCGGTGCTATTATATCACCAATAATCGGATGGTTTTTAACCAGACAAAATGCGCAAAATTATGAAGATATTAGAGGGCAGATAGACCCAAATGGTTCTGAGTATAGATGGGAAATGACAAAATTAATTCGATCCTCCATGGGAGAACACTTATCTTTATCAGAGGCAAAAAGTACAGCAGCGTTTGAACTGGTCGCAAATTCTAAAAGGTCTGCTGTATTAGGGGCCTATCATGATTTGTTTACGATATTACTTGTACTAAGTATCGTCATGCTTGTTGGCTCAATCGGAAAAACTTGGACTGGAAAAGGACGGTCATTGGTTAATAAACAAAAGAGAATGCGTATACCAGCTCCAAAAGAAAAAGATGGAATGGAGACATCGGTTTAAATAGATTTTAACTATATAAATTGTAAGGAGAGATTTGAAACATGAGTAAAGGTCGTTTATTACTGATAAATATTATAGGTATGGTTGTCGTTTTGGCATTAATTGCATCAGGTGTATACTTCTATTATGAAAAACAGAATTATGTAAAAACAGAGGATGCTGTTGTATCAGCAGATATTTCACAAGTTGTAGCAACCAATTCTGGCTTGTTGAAAAATTGGAATGGTAAAGAGGGTAAGATTGTATCTGATCAAGAAAAATTGGGCAAAATTTCAAATGGTCAACAAGCACTTCCAGTAGAGAGCTTGGCAACAGGAACCATCATCAAAAATGAAGCTAAAACGAACCAAATGGTACAAGCGGGTCAGGTTTTAGCTCAAACAGCAGATATGAATAGTTTATATATAACGGCCAATATTGAAGAAAAAGATTTAAACAATATTGAAGTTGGCGACAGCGTTGATATTACTGTTGACGGTGATTCAGAATCATTATTTAATGGGAAAATCGAAGAAATTGGTTATGCGACAAATTCCGTTTTTTCTGTACTTCCGTCTCAAAACACAAGCGGAACTTATACAAAAGTAACACAAAAAGTTCCTGTAAAAATTTCTATTGAAAATCCTTCAAGTAAGGTCCTGCCTGGTATGAATGCAGAGGTCAAAATTTCGATCTAATACAGCAACCTTAGAAAGAAGGACCCAAGTGATGGGAAGTTTTTTATTGTACTAAGTGGCAGCATTCCTGTAATAAAGAATTGGGTAAAGAATTAGTTTGTGATGAGTACTTAAACTAAAGGGATGCTCTCAGAAAGATTGATGAGTTTTCACGCAAATAACAACACTAAAACTATCTTTATTTTTACTGAGGATAAGTATAAATTTATAACTGCAATTGGTTACGAGTACAATATTGTTGAACTCTAATAAAACTACCCAAGGTTGTGAATGTTTCCACTTAAACTATCGGGTTCATATGTTAAAGATTGGGATGGCTGCGGCGATCCCTTTTTATTGCACTAAAGGGGAGTTTAGTTAAACAAAGAATAACCCCAATTAGTGCAGAATTTTCAGAAGTAGGAGGGGATTGGAGTAAAGTATGCTTAGTTTTTTAATTGAATTAATTGCAGGATTATTCGGATATAGTGACACTTTAAATACGAAAAAAATTGACCAAAATATTGAACTGTTAAATCAACACGATTGGTTTAAAAACATTTACGAGGAGGAAAGATATCACCGTTTGTTTTTTGTAAATAAACACGTCAGACGATATTTACAAAGCACAATTCGTGTTAGAAAAATTATTCGTAGTAAACAAGCGCAAAGAAAGCTATTAGTCCTTCTTGATAAACAAATAAAATCGTAATTTTCTATTTGAAAAATCAGGAAAAGATGTTACAGAACTTTACATAAAAGGTGCTTATGCTACACTCGAAAAAGCTTTAGAAATAAATGCGACTATAGTTGTCCTAAAGGAAAATAGCCCATCCTGTGGTAGTTTAAAGATTTATAACGGCGAATTCATTGGTAAAAAAATTGAGGGGATGGGCGTTACTGCTGCTTTATTAAAAAGAAATGGATTAAAAGTATTGTCAGAAGAACAATTTGCTGAAACATTTTTTTAGTTGCTGGCTTAGAGCATTTCTACTACAAAAATTAGCAGAGACTATTTATGTCCACAAATGCCTATGTGGTTATTAAACTACCATGGAAGAAAAGTTTAAATTCCATTCTTTGTGGTGAAGCTTTTAGTGCTAACGTGGCAGTTTAGCAAAAGAAGGAATTTCTAGTCTTTATAATTGTGTACTATAATTAATATACTAAAATATTTCAAATATGTTATAGCAACAAAGAAGTGCCCACGAGGCAGTTCATGCGGTGACACTTCTTTTCATAAAAAGGCAATTTTTTGTTGAAGATTTACCAAACTGCAAAACAGCTAAAACAACTAAATAAAGCCGCCTACCATCATGCCGCCACACATCATGCCGCCGCACATCATGCCGCCGCACATCATGCCGCCGCACATCATGCCACCGCACATCATGCCACCGCACATCATGCCGCCGCAACGCATACCGACAAATATTCTCGGATCCTGAATCTGAGGACCCATAGGAATTAACTGACCAACTTGGAAATTATCCATTCCTAGAGTTTGAAGTTCATTTCGAAAATTGAGCATTTTTACCTCCCATGTTTATTTAATAATTTAGGTTAAACTGACATTTAACAAGAGATCTGAACGAAGAAATATTGTCAGTAATGTAATTAAGAGATACTACGTGTGTTCTCTTCAACAAAATATGCTTACTTTTAGGTGACTGTTACTGGTTTAAAAGCCTATTTAAATGTTAAAAACTTCATAAAAAGTTGTTTCTGGAAGTAACGATGGGGAATAGTTTTATTCAACTTGTTTTAATTCTCAACGAAAGATCTCTTTAAGGAAACACCTACTATTCCTATTGTATTAATGGGAATAATATCAAGTAAAACTGAAATTGAAAAGAGTTTTTCGCCAGATTCATAAATTTGTCATTTTATTGCAGATACTTTTGACAATACAGCTTTAATTTTGTTGAACTAAGGATGCAGGTTTGTTAAATAACGATTGAAACAAGCTGTTCAATGATGCTCTGGTAAAACAAGAACAGATGAGTTTTCAGACTGGAACATGTCTCAGTTATCATAATCACTGCTGAGTACACCTTTTTCAATGGTGAAGTTTTTTTGTTTTTCCCATGTGAAAATAGGTATCATGATGTTCTATATTTTTTCTTTACTCTCTTCACAATCAATAATAGAAAAAAGAGTAAAGGAATGTATCCATAATCTATAATAAATCCAATTTTCCCCATATAGTTAGTTAATGTATAAATTTGTTGCCCCGTCTTTAAAAAATTAATGATAATTAATACAATCATAGATATCAAAAGTACCCCATATTTTTGCTTCAGGTTGGTCACCTTTTTTATAATACGGCTGGCACACCAAAAGGAAATACAAAAATTAGGAAGAAGAACAATAGTCCAAGTGGCAATGCCAATGTATTCAAATCTCTCAACAAAAGGCATCTCTACTATTTTCCACATCGTTAAGGTTGGCCATATGTTTTTTTGCAACTGTCCTTCAGAAAAATAAGCAAAGGTTAAAATCGTAAGAAATGTATAGGCAATCGTAGCAAGAAGAACAGCCACATGGGCCCATTTTTTTGATTTTTTCGGTTCTTTGATAAATGGATAAAAAAACAAAAGTATCAAAGAGCCAGAATAGGTAAAGGACATTTGATAAGATGCTTTAACCAGATCCTTTATAGAGTGGTCAAAAATTGGAAGAAGGTTCTTGAAATCCGCATAAGGTAGCGTAAATAGAAAAGTGAAAACTAAATAAGCAGGAAGAACAAATCCAAAAAACGCAACACCTGTTATGGTTCTAATCCCTCCAAAAACGACATAAGTAGCTAAGAAACAAAAAGCTAGAGAATACCAAAAAGTACTAAGATCCGGAAACATCCACACTTGAATGACCTCTATAAAATTCCTAAGAACTGTGACAGCACTAACAAGAAAATAGATAACAAATAGCAGGGATATGAATTTGCCCATTTTATTGCCAAATGTGACGGTATGGGCTATCATTATATCGCCATCTGCTGTTTCGGCGATTTTGTACATCATCCATAGAAGGATATGGATACTTAAACCGGAAATTATAACAGCAATCCATGCATCGTATCCTGCAGTTAATGCGATAATAGGCTGGAAGCCAAGAACCCCTATTCCAACTTGCATCTTATGGATCAGAAAAAAAACTAAAAAAGACGATATTTTTGCTTTTTCAGGCACTATTTGTTCCATTAACCCTTCCTCCGGTTCTTATGTCCATCACTTTTTTGCTTTTTATTCATGTGAAAATATCATATTTAGGATTTTATGCCCTTGAAGCTTATAATCATTGAGGTTAATTGCTTTAATAAGAGTAATCTTAAGGTCCAACATTCACGGTATAGATTAAAAAAGGAGTTAAGGAAGATAAATCTTAATAAGTATGTCTATATTTATCTTTTCCTAATATGGAATAATTATGAATCATGCTGCTATATAATGGATCACCTATATAGGTGGGTGAAATTTTATGATAAAGGCTTGGGAGGAGATATGAAATAGAGGCTAAAACTGAAGTATTAAATTCTTTGGAAGGATTAACAAAAGACGAGCAACAAAAAGGTCTTGATTTGTCATGAAAAATAATCTTAGGGCATTAAAACTATCCTTTTTAAATTAATTTCTATAATGGGAGGCTATTCAAAAGTATCTTTGGATGAAGACTCTTTTGGATTAGCCTCTTTTTATCAAGAAAGTGAAGTACATTGGTAAGAGATATCCCTAGCCGTTATATCTTACAAATTTGTTTCGCAGCAAATATACAAACAAAAACATAAACAAAGGGACAATGTAGCTGATCATTTCTAGAAGCATGGAATTCTGATGGTTCTTCATGATTATGATTCCTCCATCTGAGCTACCGAGGGGTCCGTTAAAGATGCCATAGCAGACATTCAGCCCCCAATGGATGCCGGTGTCCGCCCAAAGCGAACCAGTTTTAAAAATTGCATAGGTTAAGGATAGTCCGAGGATAAGAGAAAACAGCGTGTTGGAAATACTGAATCCTTCATTCCAGAAGTCGTCTAGGGCATAAAGGATTAAGGAAATGATAAATACCCATTTCACAGGAATTCGCTCTTTTAAATGCCCAAATACAAATCCTCGGACGATGATGTCATTTAAAAAGGATCCGACTAAAAATATAAGCATCACCATTAAAAGCGACATGATCATTTCTGGGAACGACTTAACACCCGTAACCTCAAATCCACCAAAAAGATATACGAGGATGTACTTCATAAGCCAAAATGAAAAACCGATAATAAACCCATTTAATATATTTTTCCCCCATTTTGAATGAAAGCTGATTCCGATATTTTTATATTCTTTTACCTTCGTTAGCATTAAAATTCCCTTTAATAATGGGAAAAACAAAAGGACTAATAAAACCTGTAGAAAAAATTGGCTTGATTTCGCAATTCCGATGTTCAAATATAAATCTAGCACAATGAAACCTAGTATTACTTTACCGTAATAACTCATATTTATCCCCTTATTCTTTTAATCTTATGATAAGAAAAAAACTAGGCGATGCCTAGTTTTTACTTCGAATTTAAACATTCTATCGAATAATTCCCTATCTAATGTCCTTCATCTGGCTGCTTAAAGCTGTTTCAGCAACCTATTTACTTCCTAAAATTTAATAAGTTGGATAACTCAAAGCACTATTAGTGATGGAATCTCGTAGTAATTTTAGAAACTGTAATCCACATAGAAAGAAACATTAATAGACCAAAAATATCAGAAACAATAATATTTCTACCGATAAACAAATGCTCATAACGAAATAATGGGGTATTATAGATGGCAATTAAAAATGAGATGATTGCAAGATAAAAATTCAGTTTGTTTTTAGTTATTTTATAGAAGCAATATAAAAGTGCAGTATAAGCCCAAAATTGCGAATCATACCAAGCATGTGAAAGTCTAATCCCTGTATTACTATGGAAATAGGTTAAAACTAAAACTAATAAAACGAAAAAAGCTATAACTGGAGCAAACTTCACAAACTGAAGAAGCCTAAAAAAACGTTTTTTTAAATGATTCGTATTTTGATTTTCAATGAGTAATTTCTTTGTAACAGCATTATTAAAAAAAATAAACACTAAACTGCAAGCAAAAATAATATACTGCATTTCTTCTCCACCTTTTTTTTCCATTGTATCGATAATTTAACATATTACACAGAAATTTTGAATCAGTTTTTTCAATTGATTAAAACCTTTCAGAAAAATCGTGGATTGAAGCGGAGGATGGTTTATTTCAGCGAATTAGTTTCGATGATGTGGTCGGAGTGGTTTTCGTGAATTAAATAACAAAACGGCATAGGTAAGCTACCCTCTTGTTTTCTTATTAAATAGGTGCTGGCGGAAAGATAGGTACTGACGGAAGCAACAGATTATGGAATATCGAGTTACCCTCTTGCTGCACACCATAAGCGTTAATCCCAAAGACGTTGACGAGGCATGGGGACGGTGGAACAAACGGAATTCTCACACGCACCTCAAAAACACTGGTTCCAAATTTTAGGTAAATCTAAAATAACGAATTTGTCTACAGTATGCTTGCATTATTTTAAAGCAACCTATATAAAGCAGTGTGATTTAATTAACGTTTAAGATGAAAAAGGGGATGATGTAAGATGAAAAAGCAGCTTCCACCTGGCCAATTCGAAACAGAAAAATGGCCAATACTGCACACAGGGGATGTTCCCGAGTTTAATGAAATCAAATGGAATTTTAGACTTTTTGGTGAGGTGAAGGAAGAAAAGTCCTTATCCTATAAGGAAATCATGGAGCTTCCAAAGACCATATCAACCGTTAACATGCATTGTGTTACCACCTGGTCTAAATTTGATACAACTTTTGAAGGAATTGCACTTAGAGAGTTAGTGAAATTTGTTGAAATTTATGAAGATGTAAAATACATTAAAATTTACGGATATTACAATGGGGACAGATTTGGTTATTCTGCAAACCTACCGCTAGAGCCTTTATTAGGGGACGATTCTTTATTTGTATACCGTTGGAAGGATAAAAATCATGATTGGGATGATATTGATCAAAAGCATGGTTATCCACTAAGGTTTATTCCACCAGAAGTATTTTATCTATGGAAAGGCTCAAAGTGGGTTTCAGGGCTTGAGTTTATGAAAGTAGACGAGGCTGGTTTTTGGGAAGATCGTGGCTATTCGATGACAGCAAATCCATTTAAAGAAGAGCGGTACCGGTAACAAGCCCAATAATGTAAAATGAGCGATACTTAGAGGATCGCTTTTTTTCATTCGCAAAGATACACAAGTTTTCGAAAAAAGGTTGAGTAAGGAAGATTTGGCAAATCATAAGCAGACGGAGGATTTGAAAATGAAATTTACTATTCGTGTTTTCTTTAGCGAAAACTATAATCATTCAATATTTGAAAGAGAGCTAAAAAAATCCTTAGAGGAAATTAGTGTATCTGTTACAAGTATTAATTTTAATCAATTTGAAGAACAATACATACATAATAAAAGGAATATTATTGAGATAAATGTTGAAGTAAAAGGGGACTATATCGATTACAGAACCGTTTTTGGTTGTGTATTTTTAGTATTAGATGAACTTTCTTTAAATTTATCTGGATTAGATATAAATGAATAATAGGCTTCCCAAAGTGCTTTTGTATTTTTAAATTTCCCTAATAAAAAATTTGTTTCTAAGGAGAAAATTATGAAAGAATTTATTATTTCATATTTAGAAGATAATGAAGTTGGTGGCCATAAAAAGGAAATCCTCGTTTTGGGCAAAGATTTTCAATCATGCTATGAAGAGCATATTCAAAAATATCCAACCATGGTAGGGATTGTTCAGCAATTTGATGAGGAGTACGAAAACATAAATTTTCTCCACCCTAACAATATTCAAATAGAAAAAGTTACTGATGAAATCTTCGAGGAAGATGAGAGAAAAAGAGAAGTTTATGATGGATGATACATATCAACATTTCAGACTGAAGTGTTGACCATTTTGTCAATGCTGCAAAATTCATAGCAAAAATTATCGAAAATTTTAAACCCCAATCTTTTGTCATTCTAATAAGAGAAAATAAATAATGAAGGGGCCTTTTGTATGAACGTAAATGAGTTCGGCTTTCTTTGGTATCTACAATCAAGTTCGAATATGGTTAATATTTTTTTAAAAAATCTTATTGACACTGCTGAGGATAAAGATTTGAGAGGTGTCCTAGATGAAATCAATTCATTATCTACATTTCAAGAAAAAGAGGCTACAAAATTATTAAATGACAGCGGTTATAATGAAACGCCATTTTTCAGTGAAGTTGATTTATATAACTCCTCAGTAAAGCTTTTTACCGATCAATTAATTATTGAAATTCTTAAGCATATTACCGGAAATGGGATGCGGATCCTCGCTTCTCAATATGCAGAACTAGGGGATATGAATGTAAAGAAATTCTTTAGTGAACTCCTCACTAAGATGATTCAAATTGATGAATCTCTTTTAGGTTTATTAAAAGAAAAGAACTTGTTACAAAACAGTCCATTTTTATACACGAAAGCACATGAAAGAGAGAGTAAACTGTTTAAGGTTATATCTACACAATTGAGGCCACTTAATGCGGTAGAATTGGGACATATGTACAGTGCACTTCAATGCAATAATGTTGGTGTTGCTCTATGCGCTGCTTTTGCTGATTTAGTAAAAGATGAAGAGTCAAAGCAATTAATTAATGATGGCAAGAAATTAGCATTTCATCAAGCAGCTGCTTTATCGGATATTCTCAGAGAAAACGGAGTTAGTACTACAACTGGACTAGAAAGCTTCGTTCATAGCGTCGATGAATCTCCATTTTCAGATAAGTTAATGACAAATCTATTAATGTTTTTAAATCCAATTGGAATAATAACTTTACAAAACGCTGCTGTATCTAGTTATAAGAAGAATCATGTCAAAATACTACATGAATTAATTGAACAGGTCCAAAGTTTTTCAGAAAAAGGGTTTAAACTATTGGTTAATAAAGGTTGGTTTATTGAACCACCAGTAACTAGTAGGTCAATTAAATAATTATATACTGAATCAATTAGTGTTAATAATAAAGAAGGGGCAGTCTAACTGCCCCTTTTTATTCATGAAATTTAGTTTTAAAAAACCAGTTGTGAAAGGCTTGTGTTAAGTAATCCGTTATCCAAATGGTTATAAAACTCCAATACCAAGTCCATTTTTTATATTTTATTAATTTTGTATATTTCACTGCAATTATTTCAAAGATGACGATTACAGAAGTACTAATAAAGCAATGCAGGGTTTTTAAAAGGGTAGATTTATTTTTTGGATAGTACAAACTAAATAAAGCGCACAGTCCAGGATATATAAAGTATTCAAATGAAAAATTAGCTTTATTTGCTTTTTTGAAAAATAAGCGATATGGATAGGAAATTAAGTTTTTTTCTACCACTAGTAATCCAAAAATCCATGTTAGTGCTTGTTTAAATAAAAATACAACTAGTGATTCACGAATTTTATTTTTTGGTGTAAATTTTATTAATAATAATGACACAACTATCCAGGATGAAATTACGATCGTTTTCTCTGGTTTGTATTTCATTAATAATCCTCCCTTTAGTTATTAGTTTTTACTTTTAGAATTGATTCATTCAATTTTTGATAAAAGTAAAATTACTACGAAGATAATATGAAATAAAACAGTAAGGGATATTAAGCTAAGCGTTGATTCATGAAGGATTAACGATCTTACTTGTGTTCAAAGGGTCAGTCCCCCGGCGGAGTAAAGCGTTACCTCACTAGGGGACTGACCCCAAATTAAGAGTTTAAGATCCCAGCTGCCTTTTTTGGCGGCTTTTGTTATTGAAGTAACGGGCCAGTGAGAAGGGCTTTATTTAGCTAATGAGTGTTTTTATAAATATCTTGCTGTTTTGTGTTAGCCTTTTTCATTAAGCTAAAGGGCTGTCTTTATTAATTTAACTCAGCCACTTCAATCTAAATAAATTAGCAGTAGTAATTTTATTACTACCGCTAATTCTTTAACTATTCATCTTGACCAAAATAAGGCCTAATAGGTGAGCGCACTTTAATTTTTGTCCCTGGCTCAGGTGATTGTTGAACCACAGTATCACCATTTCCACTTGAATCGATTTTTAATATCAGAAGTTGTTCCATAATCTCTGCTTTAGAAAGTCCTCTTAAATCAGGTAGCGTGATTATAGAAGTGTCCATATACGTTTATTTCTTTTCAATTTGCTCCTTCCTTGAGGACACACACATTGTCCTAAGACTATCGCCTTTGATTTGAATTTCATTAAAATAAATTTAATTTGACTTATTTAAATTACCGTTATAAGATACGATTCGTAATACTTACGATTTATTTGATTCTAAAAAACTTTAATATTACGAAAATACCTATGTGTTTTAAATCGTAATGATTCCTAATTAACGCGTTTTGGAGGGAGAAAAGCAAGAATGAAAAAATTTGTTTACTCATTTATGATTTTTGTCTTGTTGTTAAGCGGCTGCTCAAATGCAGTTAAGACAAGTGGTGAAAAGGCTAGTGATGGAACAAAAAAACTCCAAATTGTCACCACGTTTTATCCAATGTATTATTTTGCCCAAAAAGTGGCAGGTAACTCTGCAAATGTTGACCTTCTAATACCAAATGGAGTGGAACCCCATGATTGGGAGCCATCTACAAAGGATATGGAAAAAATTCAAAATGCAGATATTTTTATCTACAATAGCCGTTACTTTGAGACCTGGGTCGATAAAGTCTTAAGCAGTATTGACCAATCTAACTTGAAAATTGTCGAGGCTTCTAAAGGAATTCAACTGATCAATGGAATTTCTAAGGAAGAGGGGAACCAAAAAGCGAGTTCTTCGTCCAAAGACCCACATGTTTGGCTTTCTCCTGTTTTAGCAGAACAAGAGGTTGACAATATTACGCAGGCATTGGAGCAGAAGGACCCAAAAAATAAAGTGCAGTATGAAAAAAATGCTTCAGTTTTTAAATCTCAACTTGTTGATTTAGATCATTTATACAAAGATACAATTAGTAAAGCGAAGAAAAAAGAATTTGTGACACAACATGCTGCATTTGGATATTTAGCAAAACAATACGGTTTAACTCAAATTCCAATCGCAGGATTATCTCCAGATGTAGAACCAAGCCTTGGGAAATTAGCGGAATTAGCAGATTTAACCAAAAAGAACAATGTAAAAATTATATACTTTGAGGGACTAACATCTTCTAAAGTAGCTCAAACCTTAGCTAATGAAATAGGGGCTAAAACTAAAGTATTAAATCCTCTGGAAGGATTAACGAAAGACGAGCAAGAAAAAGGTCTTGATTATATTGGTGTCATGAAAAATAATCTTAAGGCATTAAAACTATCTATTTTAGATTAATTTTTAAATGGGAGGCTATTCAAAAATCTTTTAATGAAGACTCTTTTGAATCAGCCTCTTTTTATTAAGAATGTAAATTTGTGAAGCGGAATGGAAATTGGATGGTGAACAGTTGGATAGAATAGTTGGGCTAATTGATGTTAAAACGGCATGTGTAGGATTGGGGATACCAGATGGTCAGACATGGATAGAGGTAGTCAAATTTTATACACCGGTGGTCCACAGGGAATTATTTTAGAGTTGGCAGAGAAAATCAGATAAATATTGAATGGGACGTTAAATGATTTAGATCTCCAACGGTAAAGATTTCTTCTTAAACTATCGGATGTTTATATTGAAGATCCTGCTGCCGTCGATGCATAATTTTTATTGTGGAAATGTGGCAGGTTACTTCAATAAGCACAAAACTTTGAAATTTAACTATATCTAAATTTCGTCCAAACTTTGTGCTAAAATAATACACAAAAATTGAAAGGATGTAGACGATGTCAAGAGGAGAACATTTACTTCAAGAACAATATGGAACAACCAAGAGAGCTTCCTCTTTTTATGAAAATCAAATGCTTAACTTCCTAAATAATAAGATGACAGAGTTTATATCAAAACAAGGTATGATGTTTATTGCAACGGCTGATTCGAATGGAAATTGTGACTCCTCATTTAGGGCTGGCTCAAAAGGCTTTGTACGTGTTATTGATGATAAAACAATAATATATCCCGAATATAAAGGGAATGGTGTTATGGCAAGTTTAGGTAACATCATTGAAAATCCTCATATAGGACTAATGTTTATAGATTTTTTTGAGAATAGCATAGGATTACATGTGAATGGTAAGGCTGCTATTATAGAAAATAGCCAATTAACTTCAGGTAATATTCCTGAAGAGATAATAAATGATATTAAAATTAAAGAAGGGAACAAACCTGAAGCTTGGGTTATGGTAAAAGTTGATGAAGCATATATTCACTGTTCAAAACATATCCCAAAACTACAACAAATGAACCAAAAAATATATTGGGAAACTGATGATGAAGAACAAAAGACTGGGGATTTCTTTAAGACAAAAAAAAGTATGAAACAGTAAAGATTATGAAGAAATGTACAAAGGTTGCAAGAGTTAAAGAACGGGGATTGCTGTGGCGATAATTTGATAAGTAAACTGTTCCATAATATCCCCCAGCACGCTTGATTCATCATTTATTTTTAAATAAAAGAGATTCTTTATGAGAAGCCATTTTTTTATTATCATTCTTTTTCACTGGGTGTTTTAGCAAAACAACAATTGGACTGCCTGTTTCGGCAGTTCTTTTTTATTATGGTTATTCAAGTAAAGAGGAGATTTGTTGCTTGAAATGTTCCCTAGTGTAAATTGAGGAAGTTCTTCGATATAACCCTTCCGTTCCTAAAGCCTGCCTAGCCGTAACCAGAAGTGATTTAACGCATGAGTTGCGGATAGAAGTAAAAGCTGGTGAGTTTGAGAGGGTGGCATTCGATAGTGTAGTCGGTGTGAAGGTCGTTAATAAAATAATAAAAACGGCAGCAAATTTACGCTACCGTTTCTATTTCTTTAATCGTGTGTCGATGGAAAGATAGGTGCGATTGGTAACAACTGAAGATGGAATATCGAGTTACCCTCTTGTGGCACACCAGAGCGTTAATTCCTCATACGTTGACACGCATAGGTGACGGTGGAGCAGATACAAAGCTTTCTACCTATTTTTCGTTCGAATCCACAGAGCATTGCTGCTCCTTTTGTGATAATAGATCTTATATTAAAATTCCAAACTATTATGATATGAACTACAATCATTTAACGTGAAAAAATTAAACAGATGTTTTAGATACAAAGTGATTTTTCTGCTCAAGATAATTTAACAATCGAAAAAATTGAGGCAAGATCACACAAATAATTAAGATTCGAAGAACCTGAACGGCTACAACAAAGGTCGAGTCACCATGGAGGACGACAGAAGTTGTCGTCATTTCAGCAATCCCGCCTGGTGCAAATGCAAGAATAGAAGTTATGAGTGAAATCCCTGTTATTTTAGCCACTAAAACAGCACACATCATCATCGAAAAAATGAGACCAACTGTACTAAAGAATGACACGATGATCGTCCGTTTTAAACCGATAAACATACTTTTTTGAAAACGCGATCCAATACTGGCAGCAATGATAATCTGCGATAAAATGATGACTTCATGGGGCCACCAAGAAATGATGTCCCTGCCAATTATGAACGAACCAAGGGATTGGGCAATCGCAGCACCCACCATGCTTCCAATCAGCCATGGAGCAGGAAATCGTAAATATTTGATCAATCGGTAGCCTACGTATGCAAATGCGATAAATGCAAAAGTCCAAAGCAACATCCCGATGTTAAATTCCGGGTCTGCCGGAACTGGAAGGGGAACAGGATTCGCCGAATTACCACTGTGTGAAGCCGAAAAAGAAGCAATTAACGGAATCATGAGGATCACTAAAAAAACGCGCATGGTTTGAATTATGCTGACGACTGCCGTATTGGCCCCTGCCTCTTCAGCAATCCCAGGCATGGCGGACAATCCACCAGGAGCCGTTCCGAAAAAGCTAGTCATCATATCCGTATTACTATATTTCCAGAGTACGAGGCCGGAAAGTAAGGAAAAAATGATCGAAAGAAGAAGCATAAAAATGATTGCAAGCCAATTTTCTTTAAAAACATGCAAAAAAGTCAGGTTTATTTTCTGTCCCAAATGAATGCCTAAAATAAACTGCCCCATAAATAACCAGTATTTCGGCATCCCTTTTTGATTCTCATTCCCCCTTAAAAATGCTGGCCTCCAAAAGGAAAGGAAAGCAGCTGCTAAAAATGTGCCGATCATCCATCCAATGGATAGGTCCGTCAATGAGATCAAGAATCCTCCTAAACTACTTATCAATATAAAACAAACACTGCGAAAAAAGGTGTTTTTTCCATCCATAATCTAGCCTCCTTGCTTCAAAACATCCAATGAAGATTTCGTACTCTAAATATAGTATAATCAAAGCAATAAATAAAATATGGAATTTATATTAGAAACCATAATTAAAAGTTATTTCTTAAGGGATACAAGGTGATTTCGATGGATGAAAGAGACTGGATGGTTTTGCAAACCCTTTATCAAGAAAAAAATATAACCAATACAGCTAAAATATTGCATATTTCGCAGCCGGCTTTAACCAATCGGTTAAAAACAATGGAAAACTACTTTGGAGTTAAAATCGTGAATCGAAACTGGCGCGGAGTCGAATTTACTCCACAAGGGGAATATCTTGCAAAAAATGCACATGAAATGTTATTGGGAATCCAAAGGATGAAAGAAACAGTCCTGAATATGGAGAAAAAAATATCGGGTACATTAAGGCTGGGGGCTTCAACCTTTTTTACGGATTATAAACTTCCCGGATTATTAAAACTTTTTAAAGATCAATACCCTGATGTCGAGTTTAAAGTAACCACGGGATCCAGCAATGATATTGCCCATTTAATGTCCAATCATGATGTTCATGTCGGCTTTTTAAAAGGGGAATATGGCTGGAAGGATCAAAAAAAGCTTCTCTTCGAAGAAAGCATTTGTATCGCTTCAATAGAAGAAATAGACATGAACCGACTGCCTAGTTTACCTAGAATTGACTATGAAACGGATCCATTATTAAAAGCTGTAATCGATAACTGGTGGGCTGAAAATTATTCACAGCCCCCACTCGTCAGTATTAATGTGGATAAAGCAGATACTTGCAAAAAGATGGTCGGTTATGGCTTGGGCTACGCCATTATGCCAAGTATGAATATTGATGATCTTGAACATATCAACAAAATTGAAATTAAAAACAAGGAGGGAGAAAAAATCATCCGAAAGACGTGGATGTTCTACCATGAAGAATCTTTAGAATTCAACGTAGTAAAGGCCTTCGTCGAATTTGTAGATGGGATTGACCTGCAATCGATTAGCTAGGGTGGAATTTGCGTCAAAAATGGAGCTGCTAGGGGAGCTGCATAACAATACTGTATTTAAACGGTAAAAAGTGAAAGGAAGGGAGTTTGATTACCTGTCAGAGCGGATTTTTCTATAAAAAGGGAAAATCAAAGGAGTTTATTTGCCCGTCAGAGCGGTTTTTTCTATAAAGCTGGAACCATCCAAAAAAGGATGGTTCCAGGCACTTTTCTTTTGGCAAATAATTTATATATGTTTCGAAATTAGTTTCTATAATAGACAGTTTTAAACAGGAAAATTAGAAATTAAAAAGGACCTATCATCTACTCAAAATGAATCATTTTAACAATCCATTTCTATTAATTCCACGCTTGTCCATTTTGACACAAATCGACTTTTCATATAATGAATTATCACTTAAATAAGGGTGGTGATTCATAATGTACGGTTACGGCGGCGGATCAAGTTTTGTATTAATTGTCGTTCGGTTATTTGTACAGGGGATGGATTTTGTAGTTTGAATAGTAAATCTGAATAGGTTGTAATATATTTTCCTTACAGCTAAATAAGCTAATAGATGGACAATATATAATTCAAATTCAAATTAGGAATTAAGTAGCAAAACGGAGAGATAATAATATTCAGACATCACGAATTCATCAATTACTTAAGGTAAAGAAAAGGTCGTAGCATGAGAAATATGCTATGACTTTTTCTTTATCTTTTTATAGATTTGGACGGGTTACAACCTGACTTATCCATTATAAAGGATTTTTCTTTGCACAAAACAGTAAAATTGAATGTTTTTCGTATTTTAAAAGGATTTGTACCTATCATTAAAAAATAAAGAAATATAAACAGCTATTTACAAATTTCCTTTGTAGAATAAATTTTATATTTACACACAACCTATTAGAAAAATGAAAGGGATTTGATAATGGAAAAAAGTAATATTAAACTAACCACTGCCGAAATCGCAGCTCTTTGGAAAACATATATTCAAAACACAGCAGTAAGATGTTTTTACAAACATTTCCTTCAACATCTTCAAGATGCTGAAATAAAATCAATTATTGAAGAAGTCCTGGTTTTGGTTGAAACCGTTATTGGTAAAATTGAAGCGATTTTTGAAAAAGAAAACTTTCCAATACCAAAAGGGTTTTCCGATAAAGATATTGATTTATCAGCTCCTGCGCTCTACACAGACTCATTTGCATTAAGTTTTGTTTATCGTGGGGGACAAGTAATTGTTCCTAGTTATGCGAATGTCTTGCAAAAAGTGACTCGAATGGATATATATAATTTACTTTCAGAGTGTCTATACGGTGAGACGGAATTACATAAAAAAGCATTAACCCTTATGCTTTCAAAAGGATTAAATGATCGTCCTCCAACAATGGAATATCCAAAAAGTGTTGAGTTTATTCAACATCAACCATCATTACTAAACACTTGGTTCGGTGAGAAAAGACCTTTAAATACCCTAGAAATAACAGAACTTTTTGCCGGTATCGAAAGAAATGCAATTGGTTTAATCCTTTTGATGGGATTCATACAGGTAACAAAAGATAAGGAAATAAAGGACCATTTATTAAAAGGAAAAAAACTCGCTGAAAAGAAAGTGGATACATATGGTAGGTTATTAAAAGAAAATGATCATTTTATCGGATTCCCAATGACGATGGAAGTAACGAATTCAACCATTTCTCCATTTTCTGAAAGATTAATACTATTTATTATAAGTACCACAAGCCAAATTTCTGTTTCTGCACTTGGTGATTCTTTGTCTGTCTCCATGAGAAAGGATCTAGTAGCCCATTATTCCCTTTTTATAGCAGAGGTAATGAAGTACGGTGGCGAAGGGCTTAAACTTTTGATTGAACGAGGATGGATGGAGCAACCTCCTCAACCTATTGATAGAAACGAATTTTATAAATCATAAATCCATTGAAAGGAGCCAAACTTAATGGAGCGATTATTTTTAGTCTTATCCAGCTTATTATTTACAGTATTTGTTGGTGTATTTTTTCTATTGAGAAGTTTTTCATTGAAAAAACAAATTCAATATTGGTTAAGAAATATTTTTTATAGGTTTCTAACAACATTAGGTAGCCCAATATAGACTTTTTATGAAAAGAAAAGAACTTGAGGTGATACTTTGGAGTATCGCTTTACCTGGGATTGGGCAAATCTTAAACAAGCAAATATTTAAAGGAACCTTTTTTATTACACTAGAATTTTTTATAAATGTTCAAAGCAACTTTAACCATGCCATCATGTACAGTTTCTTAGGAGAAATTAATAAAGCCATTGAAGTGACAAACTATCAATGGCTTATGTTCTATCCCTGCCTTTATATGTTTGCAATTTGGGATGCATATAAACATGCTAGAGGAACAAGGTCTTCTTGCTCGTTTTTTCCATTTGTCTTTTCGGCATATTGTGCCACAGTTGGAGTAATGTATTCCTCAAGCCTAACTATTTTAAGTATATTATTGGGACATGTTTTTTGCCGATGATATTTGTGATACCAGGTGTAATAATTGGACTATTGATTCAACAAATTACCTTTAACAGGACATAAAAGGAATGCCGTTCTCTATTTCACAGATGCATTTGCATTTTAGACAATTAATATACGGGGTACTGCTCAAATAGAATATGCCTATTTTAGATGGGAATAATATTCCAATTATCCACCTTTTAACGTATATTGGGTTATCACGTTGGGTTTATTGGGGCCCCCAATATTGATGACCTATATGGGGTAGGCGGACTCAAGCATAATTACCCATTAGATTGTCCTTTTTGTATTAGATTTCCGATTTAAATATTCACCTTCCTTACCTAATTCTCTGTTCATTAACAACCCCATTTCCTCTAAATCCCCCCTTGTTACAACTTGGTCATTTTCCGACCAATCAATTGAATAAACAAAATAGTAATAATTTATGGATCGAAAGATAACGATGGAATTTGGAAGTTTGTCAAATTGCGCCTTTATTCCATGTCTTTTCGTAAATTCCCACTTCATTAATTCCATTAACTTTCACCTACTGTTATTTATTAAAGAAAAGGTTTTCTTGCCACACGAAAGCGTTTTAGGAACGAAAAAATTTTTATAAAGCAAATGGGACACTACCAACATATTAAGTTAAAATCTTTAATTAATTTCTTTTTAACAGATTGGTACAAGTTACCACCATGCAACACCTGTATTCAAAGTCGGGTAGTCATCGTTATTAAAAATGAGAATAGCAAAAACGGTAGATACGAAAATTGTACTGGGTAAAGTAATTCAAGAAGCGATGAAGGAAGCTCTATCACAAGCTTTCTCAGGTCAAGCTCCAGATGAAAAAGCTCAAGAAAAAGAAATGGCAAACAAATTAGTTAAGGGGGTTAGTGATCCTTCAGCTAAAAAAGTAACAAATAAAGTGAAAATCAATTTAGTTAAGGTAGATGGAGATTGGAAAGTGGAGGCGGACAAAGAATTATTAAATGCATTAACGGGTGGACTTTCTTCGGTTGGTGAAGAGATGGGAGGAAGTAAATTAAATCCGTTTGGTAAATAGGTTTATGAGTACGTGTTTGAGGGGTCAGTCCCTAGGTGGAGTAAAGCTTTACCTCACCGGGGGACTGACCCCAATTTTTAGCGTGCTGAAAAAAATTGTACAAATGAAGGATGACATTTTTTAATTGCTAACACGTAAATATTAAAAACTCCATTTTATCCACGAAATGCTCCACAGTCCAATAAAAAGGGGATGTCAGAATCTAATTCGTTGACAAAAGGCTAGTGATTTACTTCAGCAAGATTAAACCGGAAAGAGGTGTATTCAATTGAACTTTTCATCATTCATGAGATTTTTAGGTGTATGTTCAATGATCACAGGAATTCTATTTATCTTGACGGCCATTTTGTATCTCACTTCCTCAGACAAAGCTGCTGATTATGTCAACTTAGCAGGTATGGCTTTTATGCTATTAGGGCTTGTTGGAATATATCTTCGTCAAATGAAAGAAGTGGGAATGTTTGGATTTATTGTCTTTATCATTACATTTATAGGGAGTGTTTTATGGGCGGGGTTTGGATGGGCCGGTACATTTATCAAACCTTTATTGGAGGATCAAGCACCTGAACTTTTAAAGCAAGCTCCTCCTGGAATGATGCCATCCATGTTAACTTTTTTTATTGGTTTATTCTTATTTGGAATCGTAACAGCTTTAAAAGGTGTGCTTCCTCGAGTGGCCGCCATATTACTCATCCTCGTACCTATTTTAAACTTTGTCCCATATGGTGAATATGTAGCACAGCCGTTAGGAGGCATTAGTTTATTGTGGTTGGGTTATGCTGTTTGGAAAGGGAAATATGAAAATAGTAAAGTAGAAGGGTAAAAAAAAAATTTTATATTTCCGTAATATGGATTGATGTCATAAAAATAAGGTAATCCCTTTGTTCAAGGGGACAGTCTCCAGGTTGAGTAAAGCGTAACCTCATCGGGGAACTAACCCCCAATTATGAAATCACAATAAATGAGCAAAGAAAAAACTGCGTTTTTATATAAAAATCGCAGTTTTTTTACTGTATGTTATTAATCTCAACTAAGAGTTGAAGAGCAGGCTGTCGTTCTAAATAAATTTAAAGCGTCAATATGGAAAATAGGGTGTATTAAATGAAAAAGTCTTCCCCAAAACTACCTTTAACACCCGAAGAAAAATTAAATTTAGGAAGATGTAAAGTAAAATTAAGTGAGTTGCCGATATAACAAAAAAAATACACTTTAAACGCTAAAAAAGTCCCGATAAAGGGACTTTTTCCTGCTCTTTCCATCTTATTACTACTAGTACATCATAAATGATGCACCAACGATGATAAGAAGAATGAACAATACTACGATTAACGCAAAACTATTTCCCATTCCGTCCAATTATTTCACCTCCAGCATTAATGATTCTCTCTATTGAACGTGTATTGGTATATTAATAAAAACAAGATGCACCAACAATAATTAGAAGGATAAATAGTACAACGATTAAAACAAATGTACTGCCTCCACCGAAACCTCCGTAGCCATAACCTCCGTAGCCAAAGCCTCCAAAGCACATACTGATCACCACCTGTTTGAATGTCCGAAATAAACCTTTCACTATGTATCAAAGCCGTAGCCATCATTTGGTTGCTTTGAATTCAGTTAAGCTATTTCAAAACCGTCCTTTTTTACTTTAACAACCTTGCCGATAACCCAGTCACCCTGTTCATTTTTAAACTTAATCAATTGACCTTCGAAACGACGAGCATTTTCATAATCGAAGTACATGCCAAAAACCTCTTTTCTAAGGGAATTGCTATAAATTATGTAAAGATGCCACATGTTGAGAAGGCAATTGACTATGTCTTGTCCATTTTTGGTAAAAATAAAAACTCACCTTGTTTTTGAAGAAATTCACTTAAACTATCGGGTGCAAGAGTTTAAGATCCAGCTCCCATTTTTGGCGGCTTTCTTCTTGTTCTAACGGGGAAGGATAGTGGAAAAAGAGATTTATGGGAATATACCGGTTTCAAGGGTCAGTACGAAAATTGATAGTATAAAGGGCAATTGGTATCAATTCCCGAACGAATTGAATAAATGTACCTATGTTCCTAATGTATAATGAACAATATGAAGAGTTTCTTGGGGTGTAAAAGATGTTACCAGAAAATGTTCGATTATATATAGATTCCTATTTCTTACGTTCTCATGAAGAAATCGATATTTATGGTTTCAAGGATCTGGGAGATGGCTTATTAGAGATTCCTATTGTAAAACGGACGGCAAAACGGCGCAAAAAAACAAGAGAGATCCTGCTTAATTTAAAATGCAGCATGGGGAGTTCAGAGTTACTAGATATTAGTAAGACCTTTACCAGTCCAGGGGTGAAAAGAAATTGGTCAAGTGAAAAAGGAGACCCATACTTTCATTCAGGTGCACTAATGAAAATAATCAATTATGAATCGGATGAAAAGAGTGTTAAAGATATTGCTTATGTAATGGGACCAGTACTATTTGAGTTTATCGAAAAAAATGAACAAGATGAGCGGCAAAAACGGGATAACGAGTTAAGTAGACTTCGAGATAAATTTGAAAAGCTTAAACCAATACCAATTGCTGCTAATATTCCACTTGATAGATTGCTGTACATTTCTAAAATCTGCGATTTATTCAATGATTTGATTTCAAATGCCCAGGGACATTTTCAAGAAAAATTCACAACACATTGGCGGCAGGGGAAACGAACTCTTTTCCTGCATTTCTTATTGGCTTTTTATATGCAAATGAAAACCAAATTGCAATTTGATTGGAAAGAGATTGGTGCCGACTATTATTCAGAAATTGGCGGATCGAAAAGGTTTGATGGGGCAAAGAAAGAATTTATCTCCATCCTGGAAGAGCTGGATTTTCCACCAATTTCGATATCCGGGTTATTAAGCTTAGGAAGCATCGTCTTTGTTCCTTTCAGCGGACCCTTAAACGGTTCTATGTGCGAATATCGGTTTGGGACTGTTCATTCTGTAACAGATCATGCTGTATTTAGTGATTCTTTTTCAACAACAGCCAGAAATCTATGGCTGGTAGAAAATCGCGGAGTGGTTACCCGTTTCTCGTATGAAAAGGATTTTTTAAAAAATACAAACAGTCTGGTTATTGGAGTTGAAGGGCAATTAAAGAGTGCAGTAAAAAGATTCATCCGAATGGTTTATCAAAGTGCCTCTATAGAACAAGTTCTGATCTGGACGGATTACGACGAGGCTGGTGTAGTGATTGCTGATACCATTTACCAGGTATTGATGGAAGAGAACATTCAAGATCGAACCATTAAGTGGATCGTCCCTGATCAAAAAAGAGTGGTAAATGATGTACAGAGCTATCATCAAATCATGAATGATTATTTACAGAAGAAAAGTGGCGAACAGGAGGAACGGATGGAGGGAGTAAAAGAATGGCTGAAATGGATGGAAAATTGATATCGATTTTTAAAGAATCGACTACTTCAAGTGAACTTCACGAAGCCATGCGCGATATTGTGAAAATGGCCGGGGTTTTGAAGGAAATGAGTGATGAAGATTATTTTCAGTCACCAGTAAAATTATTGAAAGTACTTCGGGTTTTGAATATTCTCCAAGAAGAAGCATTGGGACTTTCCGAACAGGAAATGGAAAATGAAAAGGCGATTTATTATCGATATCGAAATATCTATGGTGAAGATGAGGAAATGACATTTGATGATGTGAAGCATCTCGTCTATGTCCTTGGTAAGTACAATTGGATTATGAAGACTCCGTCAAGCATTAAAATGCGTTCGCTGGGAAAGCGTCTTTTAGACCTCCTTATTCGACTTGCAAATGACTCACTCGCCTATTATTTACATGATGATATTACCCGCTCGTTATTTCAGGCAAAACGGGATGCGGAGTTAAGCGAAGCATATGACGACAAAGGCATTTCCGGTGGCAACAAGCTGGCCAGCATGATTCGGAATGTGGAGGAAGCTGTGCATCTGTTAAAAGATAGGGAGCTCGAATATTTGGCAAACCGGCATGCACTCACCCAGGTTCAGTTGATTAATTCACTTATTGAAGATCTAGAGGTGAAAATGAATGAGCGGATTCGGGCCTTCGAAACATTTGAAGACAGCTTACCGCTTGCAAATTTGTTTCAACAGGGCATTTATACGATATCAGAAGGAATTAAAATCAGCCTGGGGACGATTAATAAAATTGTGAAGTTCACCAATCTTCAGCAAACAGAACAAAGCCACAGTATTCGCCCGGAGCTTATTCGAACCTATATTATTAAAACCTTTAATAATCCCTATGATGAAGATCCGGATCCTCATCAGATATTAAGTTTTATGGAACAGAATCAATATGAGGATGAGGCCATGGACGGAATTTGGATGCCGGTAAAATTTGCTGCGCCCTTAACAGCAGAAGATATATTGGATGGAATTGATTATATTGAAAACTATGAACCGGCTGTAAATAAAATCGTTGATATGCCTTTTGTTGAATACCAGGAACCGGCTGAATTAAGTGATGAAGAAATTGCCGCCAAAATGGAGGAAACCCAGTGGAAAATGACAAAGGAGAATATTCCGACCGAGCATATAGAACGATATTTGGAACAGGCAGGCGGACAAGCTCAACTGGATAACCTGCTTATCGAGGTTGGGGAAGGGAAATGGGGAGATGTGCTTCAATCATTATTAGGAGTAGCTGCCATGGTTAGTAATCAGCGGGCAGAATTTAGCAAGGAAATCAAAAGCTGCACGATGATAGAAAATGATAAAGATTGGGAATGGATGGAGGATGACCCACATGGAAGAAAAGCAGTTCGAACAAGAAAACCAAAACGTTAATCCTTTGGCTGCGCTTGCGCTATTGCCCAGTTTTTTAAGCAAAGAAGAAGAATTAACCTTTATGAATATTCTTTTCTCTTCTTCTGCAAGAGTACGGCGGGATAATTTTGGGCTCTCCAGAAAAGAAGTAGAGAAGCAGTTAGGAATTGAAAAAAACGACAAGGAGTTTTTTTTATTTATTTCCCGTGTGAATCAGGCCATTAGCCGTTATTTCCAACTCATTTATGATGAAAATAGAGATCAGGTAGTTGTTCTGATGAGAGTAAATGCCAGGGGGGCACGGGGAGTTCTCCCTAAAGAAGCAATGGCCATATTAATGTATATTTTTTATGAGCAAGAAGTTTTGCAGCATCCCTATACATTATTTTCGCAACTGTTGGAAGCATTTGGGCATGAATCCTTTCAGGCAAATCGAAAACTGCAATCCAATATTGATATCTTGATGAAAATTGGTGCATTGGAGCCTTTTTCATCAGATTCATCCGAAGAAGCTTATCGGATAACGGCCATCGGTAAGCACATGTTTTCGGATTCTTTTTTACGCCGTTTCACAGAATTTAGCCAATCGACTCAGTTAAATATGGATGATGTATTGAAATTTTACAAACGTTACAATCTTGAAGGGAGATTGGATGATGATTCCTTGGAGACTTAATATTGCCGGGATACGCGATTTTCCTCCCCAAACGATCGATCTTTCTGGTGAAAAGGAGCATATTGGCCTATTAGGGCCGAATGGGAGCGGGAAATCAACCCTTTCTTTTTGTATGGGTGCAGTTCTTCATTCGGGAAAGGTTGATATAAGCGGATTACGTTCTGCGAATTTACCAGCTGAACAAATGTGGAAGGCCAGTATTTCATTTTTATTTAAAAATGAAGGTGCGATTAAAGTGGATGCACCAAAATTTATCGAATTTGAACTGCAAATTGAACAAACCACTTCACAAACCCTCGCTCGAGAATATACGATTTCGTCAGGTGATCAGCCGGATGAGTGGGAAGAAAAAATCACTTTTAAATCGGGAGATAAGATTCAAAATTTTTCAGCCTATAAAAAGTTGCTCCAGACAAAATACCATATTGATCCGGACTATTATTATTTAATTTGGTACCAAAATGAGGTCAATCAGTTCTCCGAGATGGCTCCCGAAGAAAGATTCCGTATATTTAGTGAGATGCATGGAATTGATAAAATTCAAAAAAACTGGGAAGAAAGCCGGGAACTGGTAAAAGACGCTGAAGGAAGTTTAGAAGAGGCAAAAATTCAGCAGCAGAATCGAAAATTGCTGTTGAATATCCAAAAACAAAAACTAGACCAGTATAATGATAATCAACAAAGGCTAAAAAATGGTTTTATACAGTACTATTACGCGCTGTTACTGTTAATAACAAAAACTCAGGAAGAAATTAATCGTTGCACAGAAGAAGAAGCTTTTTTAAATGAGAGAATTGAAGAGGTCCATGAACAACTGCAAACCTTTGAAACAAATCAAACAGAACAAAAAAACCAATTAGCAGTAAGTCAAGCAGAAAGAAAGGACTTGGAACAACAAGTTTTAGAATTGCAGAAAAAGCTTAATCGACTGCGGGATGATCAAAAGAAGCACAAAGAAACTTTTGAAAAATTGGAAAACGAATTGGCTGAAATTAGGAATGAAATCAGTCGGATTCCCGATGAAGAAACAGTGGACCGTGAGCTTTCCAGGTGCCAAAAAGAAATGGAACGCCTCGACCCTCTTATTGAAAATCAAAAACATCGGATTGAGCAGATTGACAGTACCATTAGAATTGCAAATCAAGAGGTTACTGAGCTCAAGTATGAAATTATACAAGATGAACCAAAAAAAATCAGAACACAGCAATTGCTTTTATTATATAGTAGCAGCCATGTTGTTGAGGAAAAAATAAAACAGCTGGATTTAAAAATCTCTTCTGAAAAAGATCAGTTAAAAGAATGGAAAAATCGTTTAACAGAGTACAAACAAGAAGAGCTGGAATTAAAACAAAATGAATTAAATAGTCCCCGTCAAAAACAAGCAAAACAGTATTTTGTAAGGGCAGGCATTGAAGTATTTACATTAAGAGAACTGCTTAAACTGGATGATTCCGCCAAATTATCAGATGAAAAGGTATTTGATTCGATTAAATATACGATGTTTGTCAATAGCCGGAATTTTACTCCGCCAAATGATTTATATTATGTATCACTTCCTGTTATTCTCCCAAAAGCCTACATGACAGAATTGTCAGATTATCATCTAAAGATTCGAAATGATCTTCCTGAACAAATAGTTCCTCTTGCTGTTAAGGCGCTATATTGGGTTCAATCCTTTTTCGAGGAAGAAAGTGCAGTAAAAATTAAAAACGGTAGTTTGAGGGATGAAAAAGGATTGCGGGGCATTCAGGAAGAACAGCGTTATATTTTATCCGTTCATGCTGTCCAGGCAAGGCTTTCTAAATTAGCTTCAATAATAAAAGAATGTGAAAACAATATTATGACAATAACAGCTTCCATTGGGGCAAATGAACTGGAGGCACAAAAATTAAGAAATATTATTGGCGATGTAAAAGAAGCGGAAGCATTTCTTGCAGATGAAAAAAATCGTGTTCTGCGTCAAAAACGTTTAGAATTCTTACTAATTCAAATTGAAGAGGAACAAAAAGCAGAAAAAGAGCAAATTGAGTTATTAGAAGATTTAAAAACGGAAAGATCAAATGTTAATGCTCAGCAGGAACTCTATCTTTCTTTTAAACAGAAATGGGAAAAATTCGCTCAGGAAAAAGAAAAAATAAATCAACTTTACCAACTCAAAAATAAAATTGATGATATTGAAAAAGGAGTTCAAAACACTAAAAATTTGTTTGAAATTCGCACGGAAGAATACGATCTTTGCCAGAACAAATGCTATGCTATTGAAAAAACTTTAAAAAACTTAACCAATGATATTCAAGATAGCTTGAATGAAAAAACGGATTTGAAAAAGCAACTAGAAAATAAAATAAATGAAAAAGAAACACAGCAAAAAGCTTATTTCCAATACAATCAGGAATTAAATGACCTCGAAAATATAGCTCCAACAAAAGCAAAAGAAGAAAAAGAGAAGATGGTGGAACTACCGAATTGGAACCTGGCTGAGGCACGGGAATACAGAGAAAGTGGCAAAGCTACGTTTACCAATGCCGTGAACGAATCAGGTATCGATCCTTATGCACCTGAAAACTATCAAAAGATGAAAGAAGCTTATGATCTGCTGACAAATGAAGTGAATGAATCAGAAATTCTATTGGCCAAGCATCAAGAGCGGATGGAAAAGCTTCGAAATGACTTGGATTCCACAATTGGCGGGAAAGTTTTACTGATTAACAAGCATTTCATTGATTATATAGACCAGTTTGGTTTTGAAGGTGTAATAGATTGGGACATGCATGAAGATAAAAAAGGGACTACACGTTATTACCTCTATTTAAAAGCAAGAAGGTTCGGTCACAGAATGGCCATGGAAGATGTGAGTGTTAAAGCCCGAGGAGGGAGACAGGGAGTTGGTTTATCCGGGGGAGAAAAATCACTTGTTTCGTTGCTTTATGCTCTTGCACTGCTACAAACGATTCAAACCAATCCGAGCTTCATTGTCTTAGATGAATTTGATAGTGCTTTGGATGAGGGAAGAAAAGTAAAGGTTTTTGATTTGTATGTAAAAGAGCTTGGCAGGAAAATGATTATCTTAACTCCAAAGTCTCATGATAAAGATTATTTTAGTCGCTTTCATAAAGCTTATGTTATTTATCATCAGCCAGATATTCAGCAGAGCGGAATAATGAAGCTGCGCACACGGGCAGAAAATGTAGTGAAAGAGACGATTTTAATGGAACAAACCGAAAAGTAAAGACTAAATAATTAATTGGTGCCAATCATTGCTTGTATTTAAGAGAGTGATATTGCACTTTTTATATTCTCCGCTCTGGTAATTAGTTGAGGGCCAACAACTTTACCTTTAAATTAGTGTGTGCAGACTTCTTTTTTTCTTGGAATAGACATTCTCAATGGCCTTTTCTCTTATTCGAGAGGTCAGTCCCCAGCTGGAGTAAAGCGTTACCTCACCGGGGGACTGACCCCATTTTTTCATGAAGCCTGTTGAGGTTTCTCAACTGGCTGAGTACAAATCATTATTATGAAGTTTATGCTTTTAAGTATTTAAAAATTGCACCCTATTCGGTAAGCTTCATCCAATAGAGTGGTGATATAAATCTCCTTTTCCCCTTGTTGGCTCTCATCAGAAAATTCCCCTAGCGTATTGTACATTAAATGTACTTTGGAATCTTGAACTCCGCAATATCCCGCCAATCCCACGTTCAGATGGTGCTGCATCATCAAATGATAACTGCGTTTTTCAAATTGAACCTGAGTTACACCAAAAGACTTAAGTTGTTGGTGATATGCGTTAATACGCTATAACAAAATTCATAAATATCACCAAGCACGTCCATTTTTTGCTTCCACATATGTTGCCTTAACATGTTGTAATAGTATGGAGCCTTTTCATAGTTGTCCTCTACAAGGATTGATAAGTAAGTACCTTCTGCTAAATGCTGAGGGTGAAATCCTTCGGGGACAATTGTCGGGTTGACCAAAAATATTAAAGAAGGATTTGTTTGCTCATTAAAGAACGTTGACTGTGTGAAAATAAAACCGGGTACTAAATTAAAATAGCTAATTTCATTAGAAAAGGGCAGAAAAACGCGATAATATTCCATCTCCAGCTCTTTATAAGTCAATATTTCAATAGGTTTAGAGAATATTTCGCTTGTCTTACACTGTTTAAGGAAAATTTGATTTTTCGGCTGTGATTGCATTGTTAAGAAATGGTTTCTTTTCGCCATAAGCTCATTTTGTAATGCCATGATTGCAGCTGGACTTATCGTAACTTATTAAACGCAAGTAAACGATTGAATTTGTCTTAGGCTAATTCCGAAATTAACCCATCTACGTCCAGTCCAGCGATACCCAGAAACAGAGTGGCGGTGGCGATGTTGGTGGTCCCGCTTCTGGGGCATGCTGATCAGGCGGTGGTCCGGCTCCTGGAGCATGATGACCTGGTGGCGGAGCAGTCGGTGGCTGAAAGCCGCCAAATTGTCTTGGATCAAGAGTCGAATAGTAATCTGTTTGAATAGGAGTTGCAGATAGATAAGCATCTTGACTATTTGGAACGTTATAGTACAGATGTATATGATTTGGGTACATAAAATGCACTCCCTTACAATTTATTTTCACATCATCCTATTCATTGGTTATTCACCTATTAACTTGTTCGAATAAAAATGTGTTTTTACCTATAAACAATCATTGGCCATTATGATGTGCAAGGGCACACCCGAGAGCTTTGAGCGCGTAACGAAAGCATACAAGAGAAAATGAGAATACAATTTATAGGAGGCGGAGGCGGGTTATCCGTCTTCTGTTTCATTCACAGGGAATTGTTATTCTTTCTTTGTTTAATTAAATGATAAATACCAGTTCCTAAGTAAAAAAGAAAGAAATAGCCAAAAAGAATGAGAGTAGGAATGGCATTAGGAAGTATTTTTATAAGGAAAATACCTATAACAAGACAAATAAATGAAGCAATAAAATTAATTTTATATTTTGGTATTCTTTTCACAAAATCACCCCCAACTTATTTTACCATTATTTTCTTGGAGTGTGATGTTAGAGGTATTTATGAAAAGATGGACTTACACGATCGGATGATGCGTTTCTACAAAAGTGAAGACTCATTTTACATTGTATCTGGCAGGTTACCAGATTGTCTCTAGGTATGCCCAAATATAATAAAGACGGGCTCCAATTTCCTATCGACGTGTACTATATAGTGTAATGTCAAATTAGCTTTCCATACATTTGAAAGGAAGTGGAAAAAATGGATAATTCCTTACCAATATCGAATGCTTTACCAATATCGAATGCCTTACCCGCAAATGTTCTTCCCCAACCTCCATTGTCCTACTCCTATGCAGCTCCTGTTTATGCAAGCTGTTTTCCTACACAAGGATGCGGTAATTTTATACTCATAGTCGTTTTGTTTATTTTATTAATCATTGTTGGTGCAGTTTGTTTCTGTGGTTAAAAGCTGTGACTGTATTGATTAAATAATCCTCATCCTTACTCCGGATGAGGATTATTTTCCTTAAACTTATACAAGTTTTTCTTGATATGAACAAGAATTGCCGTTAAAGAAGAATGAAGGAGTTGCTTCTTCGTTCTTGTCGCTTTGCAAATTACATCATGATAGAACGCTTACGCTCAGCTTAAAAAGAACAGAGATTCTTAATGCTATTTGGTTATGTTATTTCAATTTTACTATTTTTCACGATCGTCTAACCATTTATCAAATTTAGATTCAAAGTTTTTCCTTTCCTCAATTGACATTATAAAAGGAGATATGACCATATAACCCAAGATTCCTGCTGTTATAGAAAAAAAGAAATTTGCCATAAAGTCCATATCTTTTTGCCAAAGAAATAAAAATCCGAATACAATAACTCCTATAAAAACACTTAAAATTCCTTTTAGAATAGCTTTATTCAATGTAACACCCCCAATGTATTAATAAAATCTTTTATTTTTCTTCCCATCAATTAACAGTATATATAAATTGCTTTCTTGCCAGATACCTACATATTCTCCACAAAAGAAATTGTGATTCTTTTGTCACTAAATATTCACATCTTTATAAAAACCATATGTCCGTTTTCTTCATGGAACTTTATATATTCAATGAAGGATTTTTTTATCGAGAAGGGACAGTGGTTAAAATGGCAAAATATAGAATGGTGCGTACCGATTTTTGGAAGAATCCGATTGTTCTAGAGGAGATGACCCCAGAAGATAAATATTTTTATCTCTATCTTCTTACAAATCCCCAAACCACTCAAATTGGAATCTATAAAATTACGAAAAAACAAATGGCTTTTGATTTAGGCTATTCGATTGAGAGTGTTCACTCGTTAATGGATCGCTTCATCCATCATCACAAGTTCATTTGCTACAATCCTGAAACAAGAGAACTCGCCATTAAAAACTGGTGGAAAGATAACTTGGATAAAGGCGGGAAACCCGTTATGGATTGTATTTTCTCCGAACTAAAAGATGTAGAGGATCCCTCGCTTATTCGATATGTTTCGAGTGCCATTCAGAAGCTGGAAATTCGCAGCCTGTATGATTCATTTTGTGAACATGAGGAGATGTTTCTCAACAAGGAAGATACAGATCTATTTGAAAACGATACATATAAAACGGAATGTGAAGAAGTTGACGATACGTTCCCGATTCGCCATACGATACGTGGGCAAAAAGAAAAAGAAAAAGAAAAAGAAAAACAACAACAAACAGATTTCGATCACAATCTAGAAAATAATCCAGAAATAGAAAATCTCTTACAGAGAAATAAAAAATCAAAAGATGTGAAAGAAATTATTCAGTTTTGGGATGATAATGGGTTTGGATTTTCAAACGTGAATGCAAAAGAGCAGTTGTTGTCGTGGTTAGATGATTCTAGCTTCATGCAGCCAAAAGAGATGATTTTAAAAGCAATGAATATTGCCTGTGCGAATAACAAACGGAAGTTGAACTATATTGTGGGGATTCTGAAGAACTGGGAAAATGAATCTTTACTGACCGTAGCAGAAGTTGAAACTGATCAGGAGAAGCAAAAGCCTGCACCAAAGCATAGGAAATCAACTGAATCATCTCCTTCTGGAAGAGATATTCCAAGAGGATTTGAACTTGATCTGACAGCAGGTGAAGAGTGATGAGTATGGCAGAAAAGGCGTTTTTAGGAAGTTTGATGAAGGCGGAATACTTACTCAAGGATACAGTGATTCAGCCTGAACAGCTAGAAAGTACACGGCATAAAGAATTAATGCGAAGGATGGTAGAGTTTAAGCGTGCTGGCAAGAATATTGATTTAATTTCCTTAACCACCTTATCTGACCTCGATTCTGTAGGTGGAATGTCTTACCTTTCGGAACTGTTATCGTTTGCGGATCTAGAGAAATTTGATAGTACAGAGAAACTCATTCTTGATCAGTGGAAGGAACGGGAAAAGAGAAACATCTTAACGGTTGCAGCCACGAACGATTGGGAAATTGCGAAAGTAATCGCCGAATTGGATAAGATTAACCAAATGAAGCTGGACGATCACACGTCCTTACAACAAGCGATGTCCATCATTTATGAGGCACCCTGGGAAGATCAACCAACGTTGAAAACTGTCTCAACGGGTATCAAAAAGTTGGATGAAGTGACAGGAGGCTTTCAGGACGGGGAAGTGACGATTCTAGCGGCAAGACCCTCGATGGGAAAAACCGATGTAATGCTTCATTTTGCAAAAATGTCGGGTTGGGCTGGATATTTGCCTCTCGTCTTTTCCTTAGAAATGCCCGAAAGACTGATCACCTCCCGATTAATCGCTTCAACCGGAGGCTTTAACCGTGCAAAAATGCGGGATCCGAAAAGAATGCTCAATCCTAATCAAAAGAATAAATGGTCGGATGTCATTGGGGACCTTACGGAAACCCATATGCAAATTTTTGATGGGGCTGGACAAACCATTGCCGAAATGAGAGCAAAAACACGAAAAATGATGCATCAATTTCCATACAAGAAACCGATTCTGTTTATCGATTATCTAACGCTTATCCATTCTGGTCAATTTTTTGGCAGTAATTCCCATTTACAAGTGACGAAAATATCTAAATCCCTTAAAGCGATGGCGAAGGATTTTAATTGCCCCGTCATTTGTTTGGCGCAGTTAAATCGATCGGTGGAATCAAGAGCCAATAAACGGCCGATGATGTCTGATATTCGGGAATCAGGCAGTGTGGAACAGGATGCCGATGTGATTCTGTTCTTGTATCGCGAAGCCTATTATGACAAGGAATCTGAGGATCATTCCCTTGAAATCATTGTTTCTAAGAATCGAAATGGTCCAGTTGGAACCATTCCAGTGAATTACAATGAGCATACGGGAAAGATTGAGGAGCAAAAGGAATAGGGTGTTTCCGTTTCGGTCACGGAGTCAGGAACATAATCTAATATCGAGGTGTTAGCAGTGATTGTGGAAGAATTATATCAGGATTGTTTCCATTATGATGAATCCTCTTTGGCCTATTGCATCTACTATTTGTTAGAAGGGCAGAAAATTTCCTTAAAAGATGACATTTCAAAAATTGACCTCAATCAAGTGGATCATCAGAAGGTAGCGGAATTGATTCAACATAATTACTTAGGGATCCATAAAATGGGCATCTACTCATTGAAGATGAGCCAGAAGGATTTTGTCTTTATCTTTGCTAAAAGCGGACAAGAAGCAATCGATTTCTATACCAAAACCTTTCATCAAACTCCATTAAACTGTCACGAATATTCGCTAGATTTCCAGCTTGCTAGAGGCAAGGAGGTGATTTCGTTTCGGGACATGAAGAAGGATATGGAGAGTTTTCCTGCTATTGCGGGGTATTTTAAGAGGGAGGGGTGAGAAGGGATGAGTGAGGGAACAACCCAAAATTTAGCTAAGAAATATTGGGTGACATCATGCCTGACCCACAGTGTGCTAAAGCGTTAATGTAAAAAGTCATATTTTAAAAACGGCAGGTTGTTCAAAAGCCCCATGATATAATTGATTAAATAAAAAGATAAATTAATCAAGGAGAATCGAATGAATTTAGGAAACAAAGTAACACAAAATCAATTAATGGAAGTGCTATTAAATGTAGCGGTCATCCGCCCAGTTTTTATCTGGGGAGCACCAGGCATCGGGAAGTCTTCACTTGTCGAAACATTCGCCGAACAAGTCGGCTTGCCCTGCGTATCACTTTTAGGCAGTCAGCTCGCACCAGAAGACATCATGGGTGTTCCGCAGATCCTCGAAGGAAAAACACGGTTTTGCCCGCCGAATATGATCGCACGTGATGAGCCGTATTGTTTATTTCTTGACGAATTAAACGCTTGCTCACACGAAGTACAAAAATCTTTTTATAGCTTAATCCACGAACGTCGTGTTGGAGAGTACGAGCTTCCAAAAGGGTCGATCGTGATCGGTGCTGGAAACCGCGCACAAGACAGCGCCATTGTCAAAACGATGAGTTCCGCGCTCATCAACCGTATGTTCCATGTGCAGCTCAACGTATCTCATAAAGAATGGATGGGATGGGCAATGGGAAGCGGTATTCATCCGCTGGTCATTGAATACTTGCAAGTGCGACCAGACCAATTATGGGTGGAACCGCCGAAACACGAAGAACCATTCTCCACACCGCGCTCCTGGCATATGCTAAGCGATACGCTTCACTCTTGTGGAGAGGATATTTCAAATGAAATGGTGGGTATTTTGGCAGCAGGTTCGGTTTCACCGCAACATGCATCTCAGTTTAAAGCGTTTCACAAACAACTTCATTCCCGCTACGATTTAAACAAAATTTTAAATGGCGAAATGAAGTTTCCAAGTGAAGCGAAAGATCGTGACGTGCTTTATTTCCTTGCCCAATCTTTCCGGGCACAGATCTTAAAAGAACTGCCGCAGGAAAAAGATGATGTAAATGGCGCACAGCGACAGTTCGCACATCAAGCAAAAGCGCTTATTAAAGATTTAGCAAGCATCAGCCACGAGATGGCGCAAATGGTTGTGTCGCAACAAGAGGATGCAAAAAGCCTTCCAGACTGGTTCATGGTCGAAATCATCCGCGACCTGCCACGACTCGTCAAACGAGAGGAAAAAGTGAAATGAGTAAAAACAAAGGTACGCTAAATATAGCGCAGAGAAATTATGAAGCGGGATATGAGATGATCAAACATCATCCCATGTTCTCCCCGCTTGTCACGCACGCCTATTTTTATCGAAATGAAAGTGGCAATTTATGTCCGGAGGACGGATGGGCAGTGGTGACGAAAGGAGGGACGATACACGTTCATCCAAAGCGAAAAGCGTCATCTGAAGAGTGGGCTTACGTGCTTGCTCACTGCCTACTGCACCTGGGTTTCGGTCATTTTAAAGAAAAAGAACAACCTTCCCTATGGAATATCGCATGTGATGCGTTTGTGGCAAAATTCTTGTCCGATATGAAACTCGGCCAAGTGCCACATGAACTCCAAAACGGAATAGACATTCAGGCAAAAAATGAAGAACAGCTCTATCAAAAGATGTTGGAGCGAGGCATTCCGGAGCAACTCAAATATTTTGGAACCGGCGGCACCTTTAAAACCGATATGGTATTTCAGGAAAATGAATACCGCTGGGGAGGCAAAATCGATTGGGAAGGCTGCTTTGGGAAAGGTTTGACACTGGCTGTATCAAGCGCAGTCGATGTCGCAAGCGGTCATGCAAACTTTTTAGGTGAAACAACCGGTAAACTAACCGATCCACAAAAAGCAAGAAGCTGGTTCATTGATTCTTATCCGCTTTTAGGTTCACTTGCAGCGGATTTTAAAATCATTGAGGATGTCCTCCTGTGCACACGACTTGATATCTCGATTGCTGCAATCGATGTTATTCATAAAGAAATTTACATCAATCCAGCAGCAGGTTTATCTTATGAGGAATGTAAATTCATCATCGCACATGAGCTATTGCACGCAGGTCTTTGCCATCATGAAAGACGCCAGGGACGAGATCCTTATTACTGGAACGTTGCCTGCGATTACGTCATCAACCAATGGCTAGTGGAGATGCAAATTGGAGATTTTCCGAAAATCGGTGGGCTTTTGGATCCAGCATTAAAGGGAATGTCCTCTGAGAGCATTTACGATAAAATTGTCACCGATATGCGCACATACCGAAAACTACATACATTCCGTGGTATTGGCGGTAGCGACATTATTGACGAGGGGAATGCCGCTTTCTGGGATCAAAGAAATGGCATGAGCTTAGAAGATTTTTATAAAAGCTGCCTCTCACAAGGGCTTATTTATCACCAGGAACAAATGAGAGGGACGCTCCCTTCAGGATTAATCGAGGAAATAAAGGCTCTTGCCATGCCGCCGATTAAATGGGATGTAGAACTCGCGAAATGGTTTGACCATCATTTTCAGCCTGTTGAAAAAAGAAGGACTTATGCAAGGCTTTCACGCAGACAATCCTCCACGCCGGATATCCCTCGCCCAACTTATGTAGATGTCGGCGGAGATGAACACGGCAGAACATTCGGAGTTGTGCTGGATACATCAGGTTCAATGGACAAAAAACTCCTTGCAAAAGCACTTGGAACGATTGCCAGCTATTGCGCATCCCGTGATGTACCAGCGGTTCGAGTGGTGTTTTGCGACGCAGCACCTTATGATGCTGGATATATGCCGGTGGAACAAATTGCGGAATCTGTGAAAGTAAAGGGAAGAGGTGGAACGGTTCTGCAGCCGGGAATCGACTTAATCCTAAATGCAAAAGACTTCCCGAAAAATGGTCCAATACTGATCATTACCGATGGGTATTGCGAACGTTTAGTGATAAAAAGGAAACATGCATTCCTTTTGCCAAAATGCAACCATTTGCCGTTTGTACCAAAAGGAGAGGTGTTTCGAATCGATTAAGTGCATGTATTTAGTTTTAATAAGCTTCCATGCGCATAAGGGCAAGAAGCAAGGGATGTTTTTGACAAGAAAAAGAAAGATGCTTGTTATATTTTTTACCAAGACAAATTTATTAGAAATCAAAAAATTTTTATAACATCATTTCATTATTAGTTTTTTTCTATTATACTCTATGTATCAGGCTATGATACTTCTTCCTTCTACAACTCATTGGATAAAAAGCAGAGGTATCGCTTTCCTGTTTATAATTATTTAAGAGAAAAATCATTAGAAAAAATCAGGCTGTGAGAAATCTCGGTTACCTGATTTTTTTATTTTTTTATATATAATGAATTCAAGATTGGAAGCTGATGGGGATGGACAAAAACAGTATTTTTGTGCGCAGAAAAGGAAAATTGATTGTGAATCAAGGACCTGAAAAGGTATTATGTTTAGATGTGTTAGCCACAGCTTTAAAAAACATTGAAAAACTTGGCTTTATGTTTTCTGAAAAGTTGATAAATGCTGTTCGCACGATGAACGAAAAGGAGTTTTTATATTTCTATAATACTCTTATCCATGACCTCCAAGAAATGACTGGAGAAAATAGAAGTTTTCGTCCAATGTATCCAAATTTTCCAACACAAGTGATGGATATGGAAGAGGCTGAATTATATCTAAATGCTATTGTTCACTATTTTTCTGTTGCTGTAAGGGATTCCATTGGGATCAATCTCCCGAACAATTGTCTTCCCATATATGAAAAAGTGATTCGTTCTCCTCTTATCGAAAGAACAGATCTTCGTATTTTAGACTTAGCAATAGACGAAGACTTTATTTTAATGATTCAGAACTTAATCAGTGCAAAATCCTCGATTTCCGAAATAGATAAACAGGATATTGCATGGGCAATCGAGCAAATGGATGATCCTGCTTCATTATTACCTGACTCAATACCATTAAAGGAAAATATCGGATATATAGTTGCTCAAATGCTCCAATTTAAAAAAGCAGATGTGAATGTGATTTCCAGGTATTTTGATACAGCAACAGAAGTATTGAGATTAGCTGTGGCTCTCTCCGGAGGAGACATAAGTTTAGCATCCAACACTCGTTTCAAGAGCTTTAATCGTCCGGAGCGCCGTTTGCTAATGACTTTATTGGATTCGGTTAACCATCTTGAAGAAGATATGCTACGTCATAAGGAGGCTTGGAAGCGCTTAGGTGAACGACTGCATCCGGGCGAATTCAAATCAAAATATTCAAAAGTCTACGAAGCCTTTGAGGCAGTCCGTGGAAATGTTGCATTCCAGACATTTGGAGGGAAATTGGAGCATGTTTTAGGGCAAAAAGATGCTATGGCAGCAGTTACTCTTTTGAAGAAGCGACCTGGCGATTTCGCGAGAAGACTAGATCACATTATCCGCATTTCAGAAGAACCTCAACAAGTGGTTAAATCTTTTTCAGAAGTGGTAGGTTCTGTTTCAACGCGAGTTCTATTACAGGTTCACGCTCACTTCAAAAACCGAAACAACGGCAGTGATATTCGTGTATTCTTCCCAAAAGGAAATGTAGGGAAAGCTATCAGCATTACGAATGAGCTGATACACATTGAAGAAGAAATTTGTTGCTTAGTCGTTAGTGCTATCGAAGAAGAGCTTGTGACACGCTTCAGCAAACTTCCTCCGTTCGGGAAAGTATTTGTGGATAAAGAGCTACAGGATTATCTTGTCCCATTTTCCCAAAGGAGCGCTTCAAGATCAATTCGCACCATTTCCCGTGGAAGCCAGCTAAAGATTCCGGATGGTGATACGATACGTGCGTATGTCTGGTGGAGGAACATGGACGGAGACGATCCTTGGGAAACTAGAGTAGACCTTGATCTTTCAGTTACGATATTTGACGAGAAATGGAAGTTTATGGACCAGGTTTCGTATACCAATCTTCGTTCTAATGGGTTCCGTATGTTTCATTCCGGTGATATTACTGACGCTCCAAAAGGTGCTGCTGAATTTATCGATATGGATATACCGAGCATAGTGAAAAACGGTGGACGATATGTGATTGTCAATGTTAACTGCTTTACTGGTCAAAGCTATGGCGAACTGCCAGAATGTTTTGCAGGCTGGATGATCCGAAAAGAAGCACGTTCGGGAGAGATTTTTGAGCCGAAGACCGTGGTTGACAAGTTTGACATTACTGCAGATACCCAAATTTGCATTCCTGTTATTTTTGACCTCGCTGAACGCAAAGCGATCTGGTCGGATATTGCTTTGCGGAGAAATCCGAATTACGCGATTAATATTGAAGGAAATTTGATAGGGATTGCTGCAACCGGCAAAAGTTTGACTTCTCTTACAAAGCCAACGCTTTACGATTTGTTTATGCTACATGCGAACGCTCGGGGTACGCTTGTTGAAATACAAAAGGAAGCCGATACCATATTCTCAGTGAATGAAGGAATAACCCCTTTTGAAATCGAGAAAATTTTAGCTGATTTTCTGGTTTAATATGACTGTGCTCAGTGCATAGTCTTTTTTTGTTTAAATTAAAATAGAAATAACAGTTATTTATTAATTTAGAGATGTTTAAAAATGGGTTATGTATTTTAAGAAATATTTATGAACTTTAAGTGATCATTGAAAAAATAAAAAATGGATCATTGTCAGACTATTTTTTATTCATTATACACACTAAAATTCTTGAATTTGCGCAATTTGTAGTATTAAGTCGAATGTCCAAATACATAAGCTTCAAAAGAAAATATGATAGTATACTATACACCTTAATAATACAAAATAAATAGGCATTTAATCATGAATGTAATAGTACCAATGGTTGAAGGGCTTATTTTAGTTTGTGAGCACCTAGTTTTCAATTGTGTTATACCGTTCTATCTATGAGGGTAAAGCTATTTAAAAGTGAATATGAATTTTATAAACTAATGATGAATGAATTCATAAAATAAAGTCTAGTAATTAACATTTTTTGTTATAATTAAATAAAAAATATGGATGGTGACAGTATGCCGCAAGATGTTTTATTAAGTAAACGATTTTTAAATGATGTTACAAGTAAATTGTCAGAAAAGGGATTTTCCATTGAAGACTTTGATATAGACCAAAATAGTGACCCAAAATCATATAATGTAATACATCTTAAAATCAGGTACAACTATGATAAGCAGTATTATTTTAATTCAGAGATAAATACAAACTCCAATAAAATAAATATAAGATATAGCCCAGGAGAAATTACTTCTTACACACAAGAGAGAGATTGTACTATTGATGAATTTTTAGAAGCCATTGATAATTGGATTAACCTACTAAGGGATGAACTTAAAAGCACAGTCTTAGGTAGACAGGTTTACGATAATAAAGAAAAAATACACGAAATTCACAATTTAATTAGAGAGAAATTTAGTAATGATGAAGAATCTTATTTTTCTAGAGAAGAAGGAGAAGAATTAAAAAATAAGATTACTGAACTAGAAAACCTTTTTAAAGAAAATATAGAAAAACAAGAAGAAAATAAAACGAAATTAAAATCTGAGATTGATAAATTACAGGAAGAAGCCGAATTGTTAAAAGAACAAGTTACTTTTTTATCAAAAAGAAAATGGATAACAGCACTAATGATTAAAATGATGAATTGGAGTTCACGTAATCCAGAAGCTGCTAAACAAATTGGACAAGCAGCAGTCAAAGCAGTGCTTCCAAAAGAAATAGAACAATCTCTTCCACCTAGTTTACTTCCACCTTCTGATATATAATAAAATGCCCTGCTGGAAAGCAGAGCATCTCGGAAATACTATTTATTTTTCATCAAGGATTGATATCAGTTATAAGGAAAGACTTTTATTGTTGGTTGTAATGCAAAAGCATCTATTGAAGCTTTATTCCTTATATATTTTTTGTATTAGGTCTGTTTTTTCTCGCAAGAGGATGAATAGACCTTTTCTCTTTCATGTTGTAAAAAAGTTGTTGTCTATTATATTTGTTGTAGATTTATGGTTGATATTAGAGTACGTCCACAGTATTAACCAATTTATGTATGTTTATAGTATAATGGACACATAAAATATTTCTGAAAACGGTGATAGCAATGAATAGCAACTTTTCATTTTTTCAAGGGAAATGGGATGTACTTGCTAACCTAGGAGAGACAGCTGAGAAAAATGTATATCATGACCCTCATACGACCGTAATGAAACTTCGTTTATTTGCAGAGACAGTTACAAAGTTTATCCTTGCTGCTGAAAACATTAAGGAAGCATACGGTACGACACAGGTGGACCGTATTAACACGTTACGGAGAGAAGGATTATTAGAGCCTGAATTAATTGATATATTTGAAACTCTTCGTCGTACAGGAAATATAGCGATGCACGAAGCGGGGTATGGAAAAACAGAAGAAGCAAAAGCTTTGTTGCAATTGACTTTTCGACTATCTATTTGGTTTATGGAGGTGTATGGAGATAATTGGAATTTTAATCCACCAGAATACATAGAACCACAAGAACAGGTGGAATTGGACACAGAAAAGCTTCAACAAGAATACGAAGAAAAAGTTAAGATGCTGGAAAGTCAATTGGATGCAATCCGTAAACAAGCGGAATCAGAACAACCGATTTTAAAAACTGGACGGAAAAAGAAATCAAAAAGTTTCATGAGACGGAATCAATTAACAGAAGCTGAAACACGCATCATTATTGATGAAAAACTACGTTCTGCGGGTTGGGAAGTTGATACAACTAGGCTGAATCATCATAAAAATGGTACGCTGCCACAAAAAAATCGAAACATGGCAATTGCTGAGTGGAAGGTTGAAGGTGGCAGAGTGGATTATGCTTTGTTTATTGGTCTGAATTTAGTTGGCTTTATTGAAGCAAAGGCAAAGAAGAAAACAATTCCTGGTGCGTTAGAAAGCCAAACAAAGGTATATGCTAAAAATGTTGTGCAGGTGGGAGAAGAAGTCATTATCCCAACCACTGGTGAATATAGAGTCCCATTTTTATATGCTACAAATGGTCGACCATATTTGAAGCAACTTCAAGAAGAATCAGGCATATGGTTTTGGGATTCCCGCAAACCATTAGAATATGCTCGACCATTAGAAGGATGGCACTCACCTGACGATTTGCAACTTCTTCTCAGCCAGGACGATATGGATGCGAATAAACGTTTAGAGGAAGAGGATATTACTAAGTTTGGCTTACGCCCTTATCAGCAGAAAGCTGTACTTGCTGCTGAACATGCATTAATAGAAGGACAAAGAAAAATGCTCATAGCAATGGCAACAGGAACGGGAAAGACCCGAACTGCAATAGCTCTTATGTATCGTTTAATCAAAACAAAAAAGTGTCGTCGCATTTTATTTCTGGTTGACCGTAACTCGCTAGGAACACAGACAGAGGATTCTCTGAAGGATACAAAAATTGAAGGCTATTCGTTCACTGATATATATGATGTTAAATCATTAGATGATATGACTCCAGATGTCGAAACAAAAGTTCATATTGCCACGGTTCAAGGGATGGTTAGGAGACTGTTTTACAATGATAGTGAGAAGATTCCAAGTGTTGGGCAATATGATTTTATTATTGTTGATGAAGCACATCGTGGATACACAAGTGATAGGGAAATGTCAGAGGAAGAATTAGAGTTTCGGGACCAAAATGATTATGTCAGCCAATACCGTCGTGTTCTAGATTACTTTGATGCAGCTTCTTTAGGACTTACAGCAACACCAGCACTTCATACAACTGAAATCTTCGGAATGCCTATTTTTAAATATTCATATAGTGAAGCAGTGTTGGAAGGGTTTTTAGTTGACCATGAACCACCGTATTTATTTAAGACGGAACTTTCAGAGGCAGGGATTACATTTGAAAAGGATGAAGAAGTAGAGGTATATGATGTTGACCAAGGTGAAATTCAACTAGAGAAAATAGAGGATACCTTACATTTTGAGGTTCAGCAGTTCAATAAAAGAGTTATAACTGAACCTTTTAATCGAGCGGTTCTAAATAAGCTGGTTGAATATATTGACCCAACAGGGAAAGAGAAGACACTTATCTTTGCCGCTACAGACCAGCATGCCGATTTGGTGGTACGTTTATTGAAGGAAGCATTTAAAGAGCGTGGCGATGAAATTGAAGATGATGCCATTATGAAACTTACAGGCTATATCTACAAGCCATTAGAGGCGATTAAACGATTTAAAAACGAAAGGTTACCAAATGTCGTGGTAACGGTAGACCTACTCACAACGGGCATTGATGTTCCACCAATCACAAATTTGGTATTTTTACGGCGTGTTCAGTCTCGTATTTTATATGACCAAATGCTTGGTCGTGCTACTCGTCTTTGCCCAGACATTGGGAAAACGCATTTTAACATATATGATGCAGTGGGTATCTATGATAGACTGCAAAGTTATACGGAAATGAAACCTGTTGTAAAGCAACAAAATTACAGTATTGGTGAATTGTATGAGTCACTTGCAAATGCCTCAAACGAAGAAGAAGCGGAATTTTATAGGGAACAATTAGTAGCGAAAATTCAACGTCGTAAGCAGCGGCTAAACGATGAGGGTAAGAAAAAATTCGAAGAGTTGTCAGACGGAAAAAATGTTGATGAATGGGCGAAGGAAATTCTAACATATTCACCTCAAGAAGCAAAGCAACACAGTATGTTATTTGAATATATAGAAGCATATCGAGTAAGGGGCGAGAAGCGATATATATCCAATAGGGATGATGAAGTGACCGATGTGATTAGGGGATATGGGGAAGGAAACAAACGGCCTGAAGATTATTTAGATGGGTTTGTTCGTTTTATTCAGGAGAATATAAATGAAATTCCTGCTCTTCATCTTGTTTGTACAAGACCGAAGGATTTGACTAAACAAGACCTAAGAGAACTAATTACCATTCTAGAAACAAAGGGATTTAAGCAATCACATTTACAAACGGCTTGGAAACAAACAAAAAATGAAGACATTGCCGCAGACATTATTAGCTTTATTCGTCAAGCTGCATTAGGTGAAGCGCTCATTGACCATGAAACACGTATTAAACATGCGATGCAAAAAGTATATTCATTGCATGATTGGACTCCAAGGCAGAAGAAATGGCTAGAGCGGATTGAAAAACAATTACTTCAAGTGCCTGTTCTTGCGCCGACTGCAGAAGAGGCATTTTCGGAAGAACCATTTAAAACTTCTGGTGGCTACAAATTGCTGAAACGGGAGTTTGGTGATTATATTGATACAGTTGTTACCACGATAAATGAGAACCTGTATATTAGTTAATACTGTGCCTCTTAATAGAGGCATTTTTAAGTTATAATTAGTAGGTTGCATTAATTTAATTTTAGCATTAATGATGTTTGAAGGATGAACCTTAAATTAAAATAACTAGGCTGAGTTAGCGGGAGGTTGAAAAATGAACAATCAAGAAATCGTTCAAAAGTTATGGAATTTGTGTAATGTGTTGCGTGATGATGGGATTACCTATCAGCAATATGTTACAGAGTTGACATATTTATTATTTCTTAAAATGATGAAAGAACAAGAGACAGAGGATGTTATTCCTGAAGGGTATCGTTGGAGTGACTTATTGGAACGGGAAGGCTTGGAGTTAAAGACATATTACCAGCGATTATTACTTGATTTAGGAAGTAGCGAAAATGAGCAGTTACGTCTTATCTATAGTGATGCTTCTACAAGTATAGCTGAGCCGAAAAACTTAGAGAAAATTATTAAATCAATTGATGCACTTGATTGGTACAATGCAAAAGAAGAGGGACTTGGGAATCTTTATGAAGGTCTATTAGAGAAAAATGCAAGTGAAAAGAAATCGGGAGCGGGACAATATTTCACACCAAGAGTATTGATTGATGTGATGGTACAGCTTATTGACCCAAAAGTTGGAGAACGATGTAATGACCCTGCTTGTGGAACATTGGGTTTTATGATTGCGGCAGACCAATATTTAAAAAATAAAACAGATGACTATTTTGACCTCGACCCGCAAGAAGCCAAGTTTCAAAAGAAAGAAGCCTTTACAGGAATGGAACTTGTAAAAGACACACATCGCCTTGCGTTAATGAATGCTTTGCTTCATAACATGGAAGGACGGTTGGAACAAGGGGATTCTTTGTCTGGGAATGGAAAATGGATGAAGAACTTTGATGTTATCTTAACAAACCCGCCGTTTGGTACAAAAAAGGGCGGGGAACGTGTATCCCGTGATGATTTAACATTTGAAACATCGAATAAGCAGTTGAATTTCTTGCAATTGATTTATAACGCTTTAAAAGATGATGGAAATGCAAGGGCAGCGGTTGTGTTGCCCGATAATGTGTTGTTTGAAAGTGGTATTGGTTCGAAAATTCGTCGTGACCTAATGAATAAATGTAATTTACACACCATTTTACGTTTACCAACAGGTATATTCTATGCACAAGGTGTAAAAACAAATGTCTTATTCTTCACAAGAGAAACAACAGACCAAGATAACACGAAAGACGTTTGGGTATATGACCTTCGTACAAATATGTCTTCGTTTGGTAAACGGAATCAGTTAACAATGGCTCATTTTGAAAACTTCATGAAAGCGTACGTGGCAGAAGACCGTTCGAAAATTGAAGACGAACGCTGGAATATGTTTACACGAGAAGAAATTGCTAAAAAAGATGATAGTTTAGATATTGGATTGATTGCTGATGAATCATTATCCTCATACGAAAACCTACCAGACCCAATTGAATCCGCAAAAGAGGCAATTGAGAAACTGCAACAGGCTATGGATTTATTAACTGAAGTAGTTGAAGAATTACGTGCTGTTGAGGAAGATGAGGTGGTAACAAAATGAGCAAAAAGGAAAAAATTGATGAATTATTGAAAGAAGCATTAATACCAAAAGATGAACAGCCATATGAAGTGCCAGAGAACTGGGTGTGGCTACGGTTAGGAGCAGTAGCTGATTTTTTAAATGGCATAGCTTTTAAACCATCCCAATGGACTGATTCAGGTTTACCGATTATCAGAATACAAAACCTTAATAGTAAGAACCCTAATTATCGTAATTTCAATTATTATCAAGGTGATTACGATGAAAAATACCTTGTGAAAAACGGAGACTTATTGTTTGCATGGTCTGGAAATATTGGAACGTCATTTGGAAGCAGAATATATGAAGGAGAAACAGGTATACTTAACCAGCATATTTATAAAGTTTTTATTAATGAATTGGTTTTAAAAATGTATTTTCATTTTTGCATTCAATCGAGAATTGATGATATTCACAAAAATGCACATGGAGGAGCAGGATTAACTCATATCACGAAGAAAAAATTAGAAACTTTACCTTTTCCTTTACCTTCAATTAATGAGCAAGTCCGTATAGCAGAAAAAGTAAAGCATCTTCTAGGTAAAGTTGAAGAAGCAAAGCAATTGATTGAGGAAGCGAAAGAAACGTCTGAACTTCGTCGATCAGCTATTTTAGATAAGGCATTTAGCGGGGAGTTAACGAGGAAGTGGAGAAAAGAAATTTCTACTGAACAAACTTTTGATGAACTGTTAGAAAAAATAAGAATTGAAAAAGAAAACATCTATTTAGGATTGTTAGATAAAGCCAAAAAAGAAGGAAGTAAAAAGCCAGCACGTCAAAAAAAATATGATAATAAATTTAATCAAGAGGATGCAATATCATTACCTAATAATTGGGGTTATTGTACATTAGGAGATGTAATTTATGATTTTAAATATGGGACTTCGGAGAAGAGTGACTATGATTTCAAAGGTACACCAGTAATTAGAATACCTAATATAGAAGAAGAATTCATTGATACCGATGATTTAAAATATCTAAAAGAGAACATCATTGATTTTAGTTCTTCAGTGTTAGAGGGGGACATACTAATTGTAAGGTCTAATGGGAGTAGGGATTTAGTTGGAAAATGTTCTATTGTGCAAAAAAGCGAAGAAAAGTATGCATTTGCATCATACTTAATAAGACTACGTCCTGTGCTAGTTGTGCCTGAATTTATATTGTGGCTTTTAAAATCAGATAGGGTGAAGGAACAATTTTTTTCGAAATCTAAGTCATCAGCTGGAATAAACAATATTAACACAGAAGAACTAGCAACAACAATTATTCCTTTACCACCAGTTGAAGAACAGAAAGAAATTGTTAAAAAGTTAAAAGTTTTACTTGCTAAGGAAGAAGTAACTAAAAAAATATTAGATTTAGATGATTATGTAGGAGCATTAAAACAATCTATCCTTTCACAAGCATTCCGAGGGGAACTTGGAACTAATGACCCAAGTGAAGAAAGTGCGATTGAATTATTAAAAGAAGTGCTGAAGGAACAAATGAAATAGTTTTAAGTTGACATCCGTTATCGGTAGGATGTCTTTTTTTTATTTCACCTATAAAAGGATACTGAACTAGGATTATTTTAGCTATTATCTTATTGAATTATGAAGTATAAGTAATTATAATGTAAGCCCGAATTATAAAAAAATAAGCGTACCTTCAGGTACGCATCACAAATAGCCGTAAATCCTAATTTTTTCAATCGAATTTACAGCTTATTTTAGTTATTTGCTACATTCTACCTTAATCATTTTTGACCAGGGCATGTACTGATCTAATATTTCAGGGTTTTGCTGGATTTCGAGATTCGGTAGATCCGTCAAAAGTTTCTTTAAATATTCATAGAAATCAACGCCGTTACTTTTGGCCGTTTCTGCGATACTCAAACAAATGGCATTCGCTTTTGCGCCGGCTTCACTAACACTAAAGAGCCAATTTTTTCTACCCAGAACGTTAGGACGGATTGCGTTTTCGGCCGGATTATTATCAATTTCAATGCGCCCGTCATTGAGGAATGCTTTGAGACCGTTTGTTCTGTTCAATGTGTATTCAGCTGCTTTCGCTAGCGCATTTTTCCCGTAGAATGGTGACTTTTCAACCCATTCAAAGAATTTATCTACAATTGGCTTCGAGTATTTTTGGCGTTTTTTTCTTCGCTTACTCGGAGACAAATGTTTAAATTCCCTTTCGAGTCGATATAAATCGTCACAATAGCTCACACCAATTCGACCATTTTTACTGTCCGCTTTCAGCCAATAACGACGAACATGCGCCCAACAATTTGCGAAGGTAATGCCCTCCAATTTATCATAGGCAGAATAACCGTCGCAAACAATCGTGCCAGAAAAGCCTTCTATGAAACTTTCAAGGACAGATCGAGCTCGTGATAATGCGCTATGAAAGAGAGTCATGGGTGGTCCTTGGCATGGCACACTTCGCGCCACCCAATTGTAGGCATTTGTTTGACCAGATTTCCCATCGGATCGGTAGAGGATTTGTCCATATGTTTCATCAATATGTAAAAGAGATTTATCCATCATCAAATCTTTCATTCGTAGGTAAATAGGTAATAACCAATCGTGTGATGCACGAATGACCCAATTCAAAAGGTTCTTATCATTGGTATTGAGGCCATAACGATCCCATTCCTTTACCTGACGGTAAAGGGGTAAGTATTGTACAAATTTATCATAGATGACTTTGGCAAGTACGCTAGGGCCTGCGATGCTGCGTTGAATAGGAGACTGTGCCGCTTTACCACGTTTTATTTGAGCCTTTTGAAAGGCATCGCCTTTGCAATTTTTACACTCATACGCGTGTTCAATGTGTTGAACTTTCTTCATTCTAGCAGGAATAAATTCTGCTTCTTCGCGCACGATTGTACTGCCAATTTCAATCATTTCCCCTTGGCAACAGTCACAAAACGTATTTTCCGGATGATGGTGAACTGCTTCTACCTCAATACCATCATGCATGGAATCATTTTTTCTTCTTTTGAACTTTTCGTACAACTGTATAAGAAATTGTCTGTTGGCTTTGTTCTCCTGTGTGCTCAGGTTCATTAAAAGACGGGTCATCTTCAAATAGTGATACTTGCCCATCTGGTGTATTGTATTTTGATTTTTCGGTTTTTGATCCATATAAAAGCTTTGTTAATTGGCGAACTTGCTCGGTTAACGCTTCGTTCTGTTTCAAAGATTTATCCAATTTTTTTGATAGTTCCTGGTTTTGTTGATTTGAATGAGCCAATTGCTCTTCAAGCAATCTAATTAATCTATCAAATTGATTTTCACTTGTAGAAGAAACGTTCGTCACATCATTCACCACTCTTTGTTCGGATTCACTCTTCTTATTATAACGAGTTCGAAGAGTGGAATAAAGGTAAAATAATGGACTTCAACGAATTTAAAAAACACCTTTTGTTGATGGCAGAATCGCCTTTGGCTGCTGGATTGATAATCCTTCGAGGAGCCAGCGAAGCTCCTGTTGTGAAAGATTGCGGACTTCATTTTCATCTTTTGGCCATTGGAGTTTGCCGTTATCCAAACGTTTATAAAGCATGGCGAAGCCATCACCGTCGAAATATAAACATTTATAACGATCTTTACTCCATCCAGAAAATAAGAAAATAGAATCTCCATATGGATCAAGTTCGAAAGAATCTTGGATCAGTGTGGCCAGGCCATCAATTCCTTTTCTCATGTCCGTTTTACCACAAATGATATAAATATTCTTCACACTTGTAAAATCGTGTTTCACCGATCTTTCAACTCCCTCATAACGGTTTGGATGATGTGCTCATCTACGCCGTTGAAAAAGGTAATTTCAGTATTGCCGGCTTTGATTGTGCAAGTAGGATTTGAGGAGACCACTGCTGGATTTGATGCGGAAATTTTTTCGCTATCGGTTTGTAATGTAACGGGGACGATGGTTAGTTTTTGTTGCGGCATATGAAAAGTACCTCCTTAAATTGATACCTTGATCGTACCAGGAGATGCTGCTGTTTTATATGCGTTGTTTGAATACGGGCTTACATTATAATAGAAAATAAGTCAATCGGTCTAAGTTCGAAAAGTGACCGTTATACTGTACGGAAGAAAAATAGCGGTATGTCCCAGTAGCTCAGCAGGATAGAGCATACGCCTTCTAAGCGTACGGTCGGGAGTTCGATTCTCTCCTCAGAATGGTGTATTGATTGGTTTAGTTATTCAAAAAATCATGATTCACACATTGAAATATGGATATATTTTATCGCCTTTTTCCGCTCATTACACATTCGGCAACTTAAATAAAAAAGCCTTTTAACCATGAAGTATTAATACCAATGGTTGAAGGGCTTTTTTTGTATTTGAGCACTTTGTTTCCATAAGTTATCCGCCTCCGCATCTGGGAGGAAGAAGTCATTAAAAAAGAAGCGAAAATACTATAAAGAATTTTGGACACTGATTAACCTTTTAACAAATAATAACTACAAAAATTACTTGACCTTTTTTATTGAACTGGTAATTTTTCTTTAAACCATTTCTACGGAGGTCTGGCATAATGGGATTATATAAACATGGCCTATCAAAAACACGGATACATGGATTATGGAGAAAAGTTATAGATAGATGTACTAACCTAAATGCTTCAAATTATCATAATTATGGGGGTCGTGGGATATGGGTATGCAATTCTTGGCTTAATGATTTTATGGCTTTTTATGATTGGGCAATGTCTAATGGTTATCAAGAAGGGCTAAGCCTGAAACGTATTGATGTAAATGGAAATTATGAACCTAGTAATTGTAAATGGATAGAGCCGCGTGAGCAATGCAGGAACAAACGGGATACTAAATACGCAAATATAAATGGGGTGACAAAGCCATTAATTGAATGGGCTGAAATTTATGATGTACCCTATAAAACTGTTATGACAAGATTGTACAGGGGGAAGAGAGGAATAGACCTTTTTCAGCAAACAAAGAATTCACGAAAGGTATCATAAATGTAAATCTTCGCCACGGTTGTGAAAAGCGAAGTATTGACTTGCCTGCATAAAATATATGAATAAGCAGTGGTAATTAGTTTATTTGACCTGGCTATCAATTAAACCACTATAGATTAACCCCTTTAATCCTTTGTATTAACATTTCTGATTAAAGGTTTTTTTATGCACTCTTTCACCCTTTAAAAGGACGCGGGGGCTTTACTATTATTTTGAATTGGCTAAATTTAAATCTAATGGGCCATCTTTTATAGATATTTGCTCCGTACCCATAATAGTTTTTGAATCTGAAGGTTTTTCAAATTCAAATAAATAAAGGGTAGGTTTTTCCACCACTGTGTTACTTAAAATGTTTTTAGTATTATTAACAGTATTCTGAACTTCTAAAGGAGACAGTATGTTAAATCTATTTTGGGAAATCCAATTAGTAAAATTTTTTGCCTCTCCATCCATTGGTTCGCTGCTACACCATTTTTGGTTTGAGCCATTAATATTTTGAAATACAATGTAATGCTTATCCATATGCGTTCCTTCTTTGACCCACTGTCCGTAATATTTCCTTACTTTTGTATTTACTTCAACAATCTGTAACTTGCTTAAGTCTGGTTTGAATAGTACGTCACTTGAATTAAACAGCATAGGACAAGCATAAACTACTTCTGTACCGTGAACGAGACTTAGACGGATAAATGCTTCGTGTTGAGAATAAAGCCCATCCGATGATGGCTTTGTTTTGAGTAGGGACGGTAAAATGGAACATTATAACCAGGCGGAACATTTGAGTGTCCATCACGTGTATGCTTTTGTTTTATTTTATTAACGACCTTTTATTGTATGAATAGTCCTATAAAAAAAGTTGTACTTTCTCGACCATGTATGCAAGCTTCTATGTACGCCTCAAAATCTTTTTGGCTCATTTCAGATAATACAAATGCCATGTCAAAAGTCTTCAAAACTGCTTGAGACCTGTGTTCCAGGGTGGGGTGGATTCTACTAAATCCCGACAACTGTTTATATTAATATGTAACCCTAGATTATAATCTCATTTAATCATACCGATTTTGTTGTAAAAGGCCCTGCCCTCGAGAACATGTTATCTCCTGGGCTTTTTTTATACTTATTTTCCCAACAATCTTTATTCTTAAAATATTAAAATCCGTTGTTAATAAAAAGGACAATTCAGTTTTAGTATAAATTTATTTAGAAATCAAAGCCCTCCTTAGTTATAATTAAAGTACATAGATCTTGGAGGTAGCAGTAAAATGCCAACATACAATAAACTTGTTCGAGACAGAATTCCAGAAATCATTGATAATACAGGTAAAACTTTTTCTACTAAAACATTAAATAACGATGAATACATAACAGAACTTCGCAAGAAAAGCTTCGAAGAACTTGAAGAATACATGAATACCAATAACAATGAGGATGCCATAGAAGAACTAGCCGACCTTTTGGAAATTATCCATTCTCTAGCTGAGTACCACGGAGCTTCTATTGAGAAAGTAGAGGAGGTCCGTCAAAAGAAGGCAGAAAAAAGAGGCGGATTTAAAGAAAAAATCTTCTTAATTGAGGTTGAAGATGAGTAAGGTTGAATTAATCACCAAAGAATTAGGAAAACATCTGTTAGTTCAAATAGAAAAAGCTTCTTCAATTTGTATTTTAACCTCCTTTGTTATGAAGTCAGGTGTGGACTTCTTAAAGAATGCGCTCAAGGCTGCAGCAATAAGAGGTGCAGATATAAAAATATGTACAGGTGATTATTTATACGTAACTCAACCTGAAGGGTTAGATGCACTTCTCGCTATTGATGATCGAATTCAAATTCGTCTATGGAAGAGTAACGGTATATCGTTTCACCCAAAGGCTTATCTATTTCAAGACAAGGAGCAGGAATGCCTATTTATTGGCTCATCCAATTTATCAAGATCTGCACTTAATCAGGGTGTTGAATGGAATCTTTCCGTCAGCAATGATCAACGAGTTTTTGCTGAGGCGCTTGACCATTTTCTAAATGCCTTCTATGCGGGTCAAACAACCTCCTTAAATCAGGTGACATTGAAGGACTACCAAGAGAAATTCGAAGAGTATCATAAGAAAAACCCTAATTTAGCAAGGGCATGGTCTCAAATGGAAGAATTGGATTTAATGCTGCCTAGACAAATGGATGAACCTCCCTTAAAAGAAATGATAAAAGAAACAACAATTAAATACGGCGAAATCCAACCACGCTTTGCCCAATCGGAAGCCTTAGAGGAATTAAATAAAACGCTAGAAGAAGATTACAATAGTGCACTTGTTGTAATGGCAACAGGTTTAGGAAAAACCTATTTGGCAGGCTTTTTTGCTAAAAACTTTGACCGGATTCTTTTTGTTGCTCATCGGGAAGAAATATTACACCAAGCTAGAGATTCATTTCAAAGAATTATGCCGGATAAAAGCTTTGGTATATACAACGGTAAAGAAAAAGAAGGGCAAGCGGATATCATCTTTGCTTCTATTTATACTCTAAGCATGAGGGTACATCTTGAGCAATTTCGTCCGGATGAGTTTGATCTTATTATTGTGGATGAATTTCATCATGCTGCAGCAGATTCTTATAAAAGGGCCCTAGAATATTTCCAACCAAGCTTTTTGCTCGGTATAACGGCTACCCCAGACCGAAATGATAATAAGGATGTTTACGCTATTTGTGATGGCAACGTTGCTTTTCGACTCGATTTTTTAGAGGCGATTCAGCGAAAATGGTTATCTCCGTTTAAATATTTTGGTGTGTATGATGATACGGATTATAGTCAAATTACCTGGCTGGGAAATCGGTATGATGAGGAAGAATTACTCCAAGCTCAATTAAAAGAGGAATTAGCTCAAAAAATTCTACATGCTTGGAAAGATAAAAAGCAGACTCGGACACTAGGGTTCTGCTCATCTATTAAGCAGGCTAATTTTTTATCTGATTATTTTAATCGGAATGGTTATCGGACGGTTAGTTTGCACTCTCAACAGATTGCTGTTGGAAGAAAAGAGGCTATTCAACAGCTTTCTAATGGTGACATAGATGTCATTTTTACGGTTGATTTGTTTAATGAAGGTGTCGATATCCCATCAGTTGATACATTATTATTTGTTCGCCCAACCGAATCGCTGACGGTTTTTACACAGCAAATTGGCCGGGGGCTTCGCCTTCATCCGGGGAAAGAGACCTGTGTAATTGTTGACCTCATTGGTAATTACCGAAATGCAGATATAAAATTGAGTTTATTTGATACCCAGCCTAATGATGGAAAGGTTCGGCGCATACAGCCAAGTCTGCCAGCATTTTGTGAAATGGATTTGGATGTAGAAGTCATCGACCTTCTTCGAGAAATGACACGAAAAAGACAGCCAAGACGAGAAAAGCTGCTGAATGATTATTTTGATTTGAAGCGGGAACTTGGGAGAAGACCAACCTATTTGGAATTACATCTGAAGGGGGCTTCTGACTCTTCACAATACAGGCAGGAGTTTAATTCCTATGTTGGATTTTTGCATTGGGCGGAGGAATTATCAGAACGGGAGAATGAGGTTTTTAACCATTATGAAAACTGGCTTGTTGAAGCAGAAAAGACCGGTATGGCAAAGAGTTATAAAATGGTTGTTTTGCTCGGAATGTTAGAGAGAGGAATGTCAGATTGGTTTCAACCAATTAGTTCAAAGGAGGTTGCACCATTTTTTCATCATTACCTTATGGAGAAGGAGCATAGAAAACGGATTGATTTTTCCGATAAGGGTGCACAGAAACTATGGGATTACGATGAAAAAGGTGTCAGCAAGTTAATTGCTACGATGCCGATGACCAAATGGAGTGGCAGTTCTAAGGGGTTAATTTCATATGATAATGACGAATTTGTTTTAAACTTTGATGTTGCCGAAGAGGACCAGGAAATTCTCTTCAATTGGACAAAAGAATTATGCGAATATCGCCTTCATTATCATTTTGAGAGAAAGACAAGAAATCCCCGAATCAATTAACATTCGGGGATTTAGTATTTGAATTTATGCTTTAGAAATTTCATTAATTCTTAAACGTAAAACGATATTATTTTCCGATTGGCGGAATACTTCCTCTGAAATAATCTCATAAAACTTTAAATAAGTTAAAAAATGGTGAAGAAGTTTTGATGTTTTCTGATCGATTAATGAAAGATTTTTGCTGCTTTCAATTGCTGTTAAATCCGGAGCTAAATCAATATTAAAAAGTTTCGATTTCTCCTCCCGTAGACATTCTTCAGCATACTGAATAATATCTTCTTTTCTGACTTGATACATACGGATGCCATGCTTTTTACCACCAAACATTCCCATTTTAGCACCATTCAAAATTTTATTGTAATGTGATTTATCATTCTGATTAACAATCTTTAAAATGCGTATGACAATTTTATTTGCATCTGGAACAGTTACATAACCTGGATCAAGGTTATATGTTTTACCCAATTTTCATCCCCCCGGCGAGATAAAACTTTATTGCTATTCTTTATGGGGGGAAATAGGATTTCATTACTAAGAAAAAGTGAAAATATCCATTTTTAGTAATCAAGAAAATACCCAAAGCTGCTACAACTGAAATCTTAACATAGCCAGGAAAGCGTAGCCTAGCGGCAAAGGCTAGGGAATAAGAAAGTTTTATCTTTCGAGTTCTTCCAACGCTAAATAATCTAATGAAGAAGAGCTGCCCAATTTTGCAGCTCTTCTTCATTCATCATAATTTTTCATAAAAACGGCGAATTTTATTGGCCATAAGTTGTCTTCGTTCCTTTAGAAATTCCTCGTAATCGGTGTAGTCGAGATTAAATAACGATAAAGGGATACAGTTCATTCCCATGTTCGACTTTAACTCTTCTTCGTTTGTAATTTCTCCTATTGCAATCTGGCCGCCAGTGCACTGTTTCTCGACAAGCTCCATATAATTGGATGGGGCTTTGTCCTTTATCGAAAGGTTTACAATCTGTTCTGTATAAACATAGTTGGCGATTTGATTATATTTTCCACGATTGTTAATACCATTTTTCTGAAGATACTTTTTCGGGAAAATATGATGGACATCCCCACGTTCTTCGATTAAATGACTTACTGTTATTGACTTTGATAAAAAGGCATTATCTTTATCGTAAATTTGCGCCATTATAAACAAGTTGAAGTAGGGACTACTGGTAACGGAGGTATCTAAGTTCGTTACCAAAATATTGTTCCAATAAGCATCCGAAAGTTCGCCAGCTTCAATACTCTTTAAATAATTCATCGGTTTATCGGCAAGATTAAATCTCCTGATATCAAATTCAAACATTGTTTCGGGCGATCCTGAATACCGTTCAGTCAATACGGACAATACAAGCCACTTTCGAACAATTTGATTAATTTCATTTCCGTCGATATTTTTCTCACGAAGTAATAGAAAAAGTGTATAGGCAAAGTTTAACGCATTTTTTGAACGAATCAGCTTGGGTGTGATAATTCCTGAAGACTTCACAATCATAACAAATCGTTTAAAATTTGTTTCATTGATGAATTCAAGAACGCCATCCTTTAAAGTTTTAAAGGAAGATTCGATAATATCTTCCCTATACTCGCGCGTTTCAAAGTCACGCCCTGAAAGCAAACTTACTAAATTGGATATTTTTCCCCGTAAGAATTTATAAGTAAACGCCACCCTTAATAAGTCAGAATAGCTCGGTTCATAAATTGAAGAGTGATAATCTTTTACCCATTTGATTTTTTGAAAATTAGATGTTGAGGCAAAATCAGTATCATTATTTTCGATATTTGAATAATCAGCTGGATTTTTAATTAAATGACAGAAATAATCAATGGTCTTTCGGATTTCTGGACCTTCATAGGATTCATTTACGGTGATCTTGGACATTGCAAAGTCTGCTTGGCTTAGCACAACACCCGCTGAATTTATTCTTATAAATATTTCCGTAACTGTTTCAATATCAAGGTTATGTGAAAGTTCAATCATCCCGATACTGCTATATTTTATTTGCATTAAATTTTGGAGCACTTGATTCATTTCGTTATGATCCATTTCTGAATTTAATGAACAATATTCATTTATGTAACTGAATGAATTGAACCCAGGTGAGAAAACATCTGAAATATCTGGTATCCACTTTACATTTTTTAGGATTGCGGGGTTTTGCACTTCAAACTTTTCTTCTATTGGATTAAAAGCAATTCGGATTTTCTTCTTTTTGTAATTAGAATCTACAACCTCCTGACCCGTTATCGCTGCTGTTAAAGCGGTGATTCGTTGTTGTCCGTCAATTAGGATTTTTTTACCCATCGACAAAGAACCATCTTTTAGCTTTGTATCAGGATTTTGCCATGTAATGATATATCCAACCGGGTAATTTTTATAAAGGGAATCCATTAAATCCCTAACTTTTGTTGCATCCCATACAAAAGGCCTCTGGATTTCCGGTATCGCAATCATTTTATTCTTAATCCAACTTATTATGGATTCGACAGTACTATTGTTTACGTTGTAATTACTCACTTTTTCACTTCCCTATAAATGCAATATTACCTTAAAGTATAACGTAAATTCCCTAATGAATTCCAATTTCAATCATGCCAAATCACTCCTAGCAATATATTTCATTCGATTTAAAAAGTAGTTGAAGGGATACGAAAGGATATGGCGAACCTATTATTAGAATAATATAAATGGGGGATTCGCAATGAACTTAAAAACTTACTTTCCACTCTCATCACTTTATTACAAAAAATGAAAAATTAAGCAAATACTAAGAATGAATATTATGTAGAATTTTATAAATATAATAGGTAGATTGGAGAAAAAATCGAAAATAATTGCTTTATTTTATCGATACAATTAAAATTATAGAAAAAAGGAGAAGGTGATTAAGGTGTTATTAGAATTTTCTGTTGGGAATTTTCTTTCGTTTAAGAACAAAGTCACCTTTAGTATGGTTGCTTCAAATCTCAGAGGTCATGAGGAAGACAATGTTTTTTCTTTGAGTAAAATAGATCTTCTAAAGACTGCGGTAATTTATGGAGCTAATGCTAGTGGGAAAAGTAACCTTTTTAGCTCAATGTCTTTTATGAAGAATTTTATTCTTAATTCATCAAAGGAATCACAATCTAATGAAAAAATTAACGTAAAAGAGTTTAAATTTAGTTCAGATACATTAAATAAGCCTAGTGAATTTGAAATTATTTTTATTCATGAGGAAATTCCTTATAGATATGGATTTATTATTGATACAGAAAAAGTACACAGAGAATGGTTGTATTATGTGCCAAAAACTAAGGAAGCTAAACTTTTTGAGCGAGAAGGTCAAAATATTTCTTTAGGACCTTATTTTGATGAAGGAAAAGGTTTAGATAAAAAAACGCGAAAAAATGCGTTGTTCTTATCAGTAGTAGACCAATTCAATGGAGAGAAAGCAAAAAAAGTAATGGATTGGTTTGATAGGTTTTATGTGATTTCTGGAATTAGGCATGATCAATATAAGAGATTTACAGTTGAAATGTTAGACAACTTGGAGTATAAGCAAGAAATTGTCAAATTCTTAAAAAATGCTGATATTGGTATTGAAGACATTAGTACAATTGAGTTATCTGATGAAGATTTACCTGCTAAAATGCCTAAAGAGCTAAAAGAATTAGTATTAAGTGAAAGAATAATTTCTACAAAACATGGGGTTTTGGATAGTGAAGGTAATGTGATCGATTTTGAATTAATGAATATGGAAAGAGATGAATCAGAAGGTACAAAAAAGCTTTTTGCATTGTCGGGTCCAATCATTGAGACCTTATTAAAAGGAGAAACCTTAGTTATTGATGAATTGGATGCAAAATTACACCCTTTAATTACTCGCTTTATTCTTAACTTATTTCAATCCACAGATAAAAATCCTAAAAATGGACAACTAATTTTTGCAACACACGATACGAATATTTTAAGTAGCAGATTCTTTAGAAGAGACCAGATTTGGTTTACAGAAAAAGATAAATACTCATCTACGGATTTATATTCTTTAGCAGAATATAAAATGGAAAATGATAAAAAGGTGAGAGTAGACGCATCGTTTGAAAAGGATTACATTCAAGGGAAATATGGAGCAGTTCCATATGTTGGGGATTTTGATATGCGTATTAACGGTGGGGGAAATTATGGGGACAGATAATTTATTTCATAAAAGACGTGAAAGAAAAATAAATTCTAGAAAAATTGCACCTGATCGTTTTTTAATTGTTTGCGAAGGAGAAAAAACTGAACCAAATTATTTTAGGTATTTCAAGAATAAAATTAATGAAATAAAAAAAGACACTGTAAATATACAAATTGAAGGCACTGGAAAAAATACAATTAGTTTAGTTGACCATACTATTAGGCTGATGAATAGAGCTATTCCCGATTATACTCAAGTATGGTGTGTATTTGATCGAGATTCATTTCCTACTGGGAATTTTGATATTGCAATAGAAAAAGCAACTAAAGCTGGAATACAAGTGGCTTATTCGAATGAAGCTTTTGAATTGTGGTATTTACTTCATTTCCATTATTATGATTCTGCCTTTAATCGAGAGCAATATATCGAAATATTAAATAGCATTTTTAATCAAAAATTAGATATACCTTATGAAAAGAATATAGAAGGTATATATGAAATTATAAACAGCATAGGAAATGAAGATTTTGCAATAAAAAACGCAAAAAAAGTTAATGCAATGAATCAGCATTTGAATCCGGAAAATGCTAACCCTTCGACTAAGGTTTATGCCTTAGTCGAAGAGTTAACTAAATTTATTAATTAATACACTTTTGAATACTATTTTTTTCTCTCATTTATTCTATAAAAAGTAAAATTTTTCATAAATATAATATTACCCGAAAGTGGTATTAAACATTTTATTTGGATTTCTATCAATATATATTTCCTCAGGTAGTTTTATTGAATTTTTATTTCACTACTATTTTTAGTTTAGAATTAAAGACCTGTAATTCATTATGAATTTGCAGGTCTAAAATTTAATTTGACTATAAAACTTGATGTTATTATAGGATCACTTAAATTCCAAAATCTTCTCTAAATTCTTTAAAAGGAATTCTTTTCCCATGTCATTAAATAATACCTGTTCATATTGTCTGTTTTCAAAAAATCGAATTCCAGTAACGATTCCATACCCTTCGGATTTACCATTCGTTATCGTTCTTGTATTTCCATTATCGTTTTTGATTTCGCTTAAAATCCCCATCTTTTTTAACTGTTTATTAATCATAGACCCATTGATCCTTTTCATTACACGTGTATCAATTACATCATTTATTGCTTTAGCCAAATCGTTTACTCCAATTTTTCCTTCTGGAAAAATAACCTTTGATTTCTGTTCCTGGGTGATTTTAAATGATTTTTTACGGGTTGAGGTGGGTGATTCGTTTTTAGTTATCTCAGACTCAATATAATTAATTAGAAAAAATAAAGACCGAATGATCTTGGGATCATTTAAAAAGCTATCATTATGTATAGGAATGTTGTTAATAGGGTCCAATCCGTTTGCTATTTTGGATATGATATTTTTTGATTCTTGTAATTTGTCAAGACCATTATTCATGCAATTCAACACCTCAAATAATATTTAAAGGAACTAAAATAATTTTTTATTTCTCAAAACCCCTTTTTTAACCAGATTCACAAGGATCCCCTTATTCTTATATCGATTAAAAGCAATTAACTTATTTAAATCCTTCACTGTCAACTTTGCTGCATCTGCTGCCAATTCATATTCACGTGTCTTCTCTATTAGAGATAGAGCAAACTCAATTTGTTTCGGCGTTAAAGAGTAATCCTCTTTGTCAATCGGGGATTGGTTTGCAGTAACTTGTTGCGTAACAGTCTTCTCAATCGTCGCGGCATGCTCTCTAAACTTCGCCTCCACCAGTGCCTCCACCTCTGCATGACTAATGGACTTGACTTCATGTTTTGTTATCTTTGGGGCTGGACTAAATAATTTATCCAGGATTCCTTTCAACAATTTCTCCACTTCACTTTCTATCCGTTCTCAACATTTTCTATGTATGGTTAATGGTTCTTTCATTCTATTATTAAAAGAATAGGATAAAAATACAATACTTTTGGTAGAATTTTGTTTATTATAGGAGAAAATTGTTATATTTTAGCGGGATATTTAGTCCGTTTGCACTATTTGTAGTATAATGGAGAAAAATGCAAATTTTGGAGCGGTTTTTATGGCAATTACCATACCTGAAACAATCAGATCGACTGCAACCACCGGTGAGCGGTTATTTTTTCGAACTCTCAAAACCTATCTGCCTGATGACTATATTGTCTACTTCGAACCGGAAATTCAGGGGAAAAGACCTGATTTTGTCATTATTGGACCGGATCTTGGACTTGTCGTGTTGGAAGTGAAAGATTACACGAAAAAAACACTTTTTCAAATCAATCATGATGAATGGCATATCGTGACCACCTCTGGAGATCAGGCGGTGATTAAAAGTCCGATGAAGCAGGCAAGAGATAATATGTTTCATGTTGTCGATGTCCTAAAGAAAGATAAAAATCTAGTCCAATTAGATGGGAAATATATGTTTCAATTAAAATTCCCATACGGCCATGGAGTCGTATTTACGAGAATGAATGCAAAGGATTTTGTTCAGGAGGGACTATATTCCGTCATTGAACCTCATCTCTGTTTGACACGCGGTGAAATCGATCCAGATAAAGAGGAGTTTTCTGAAGAAGTCTTAATGGAAAAGATTTTGAATATGTTTGTCGTTCCATTTCGGCTAAGGGAACCACTTTCAACTGAAGATATCAATGCCATTCGTTATCATTTATTTCCGGAAGTAAGGATAAGCGCCGAATTTAAACCGCCTGTACCTTATCAGGACCAGCTATTACTTTCGTTACATGATATTAAAACGATGGATTTACATCAGGAAAATCTTGCGAAACAAATTGGTGATAAAAATCGTTTGATTCGCGGGGTAGCAGGGAGCGGCAAGACGATTATCTTAGCCAGTCGGGCGAAGATGTTGTCCAAACAGAACCCGGATTGGAAGATTCTTATTCTTTGTTATAACATTTCACTGGCGAATGCGATCCAACAAATGATCCATCATATGCTGAATGAGCCCGAGGATTTATTCGATTTTGATCCGAATCGAAAAAGTGTTCAAAATCAAAACATTATCGTTCGGAATTTCCATGCTTGGTTAAAAAATGATTTAAAAATTCGAGAGCAGCAGCTGCCTGATATCATTGAAAAAATTGAGAAGAATGAAGCCATTCTACCAAACTATGATGCGATTCTTATTGATGAGGGTCAGGACTTTGAGACGGATTGGCTGCGTCTAGTTAGCTTGCTGTTAAATACTGAAACTCAATCTCTTTTGCTAGTAGAAGATCGTGCTCAGACCATTTACAATCGAAAAAGGTCTTATGTGCAGGATACCGGTTTAAGTTTCCAAGGCAGATCGAAAGTTTTATCGATTAATTATCGAAATACACAGCAAATTGTTAAGTTCGCATGGGATTTTTACCGCGAACATTCCGTGTTTAAAAATAAAGTGGTGAACCGTGAGCTGGAAGGAGAGATTATTGCCCCGCAAAGCACAAAGAGAAAAGGTCCGGATCCTGGAATTTTAAAGGCCGCCAACTTCTTTGATGAAATGAGATTAGTTTCGAGACAAATTAAGAAGCTGCATGAAGAGAAAAAGGTACCATATGAAGAGATGCTGATCCTTTATCGAGTGAAACGGACGCATAAATTCCCCATCATTGATATCATTAAACGTTCATTAACCGAATACGGACTCCCGTTTTATTGGATAACTGAAAATGATGTATCGAAGCGATCCTTTGAGAAGGAGGATGGCAAAATCAAAATCAGTACCATCGACAGCAGTAAAGGATTGGATTTCCGGGCTGTATTTATCGTGAACGTTGATTCGATGCCATTTCCATTGGAAGAGGATAAAGAGAGGGAAGTATCGTTGTTATACATAGGGATGACGAGGGCGAAGGAGTATCTTTGTTTGTCTTATTCGGGGGAATCGGAGTTTACGAAATATCTTGATCAAAATTCAACGGAAAGAAGAAGGCTATTGGGGAGAATTGAAAATATAAAATAAATATTTTAGCATTTTAACAGATAAAAGAGATTTAAAATTAGAAATATAGGGAGAGTGTAGAAATTTAGAAAGGCTTATATTTTAAATACAAATCTCACGAATAATTAATTTTATATATAGAATTCTAGTGCCTGACCCCCGATGGACTAAAGCGTTAACATACTGGGAGTCAGGCACAAATTTCAAGTTTAATAAATGGATTTCTACAGTTATTGAAGTTAAATCTAATGACAAAATCATTTTTGCTAGACATGGTACAAAATCTGAACGAAAAAATCCAATTGTTTTAAAAGGCATATATATATGATGTTGGAAATATTATTCGAATTTCACTTCTCAGAACAGTGAGTTTCAATATCTATGATTAGAAGTAATGTTATGGAGATGAAATAACGGCTCTGCAAAAGTTGAGTAATTATTTGTCAGTGTTATTCACAGAATACTAATAATTATTAAAATTTATTAAAAACTATGATATTATTAATAATAAATTGCTATTTAAAGGTGTATCTACAAAACTATTAATCCGCATACTAAGGTTTCCTCATGTGTTATAAGAATTATCCATAATTAAAATTAGGTAGTAGGTGTTACATGTATATTTCCAATAAATACAAATATTTCACATTCTATCTACTTCTTACGATTATCCCTATCATCCTTATAAATTTTTTGCTTTACAATTTGCTTTATTCACAATTACAAAAAAATATTTTGGAAAGCAATTTAGATATCTTAAAACAATCTAATAACACACTTTCACTAATAAAAAGTACAGGAATTACAATAAAAGCAAATGATGAAATGCAAAAAATAATTTATTATTCATTGTCTAATTCTATTTGGGGGGAAGGGAGTGAGTTGTTAATAGTAGACGGTGACCAGAACTTAATTTTTACTACTAATAAACACATGGCAAGTAAAAAACTTGAAACTCCTATTTTTAAAACTTCTAAATCGGATGGCTATTTTACTGTTAATTATCTTAACGTAAAAAGAGAATTAAGTTTTTCATATAATCCTATACTGGGTTGGTATTTAATTATACTAAGCCCTACAGCTGAGATTTTTAAACAAATTTCCTACATAAAAACATTAATGACTACCATCACCATTACTAGTATTTTTATTTTGGTTTTTATAATCTATTTTGTATCCTCACGGTTAAATAAATCTACGGCAACTCTAAAGAAAAAGTTGAAAGATATTGAAAATGGCGAAATTAGAATCATAGATGATCGAAAAATTAGGATTAAAGACGAACTGTGGGAGATCGGATTAAGTTTTAACAGAATTGTACATCGGTATACTGAAATGGAATACCAAAACAAACTAATGAACAATGAAGCGAAATTACTTGCTTTACAATCTCAAATTAATCCACACTTTCTGCATAATACACTAGAAACCATAAATTCGATAGCATATATTAACAATGTTCCACTTATTTCTGAATTAAGCAGGTCATTATCCAGCATGTTTCGCTATAATACGGTGAGTAATGGGAAGTATGTTACGTTGGGTGATGAGATACAACATGTTGAAAACTATCTAAATGTTCAACTTATTAGATTTGAAGGTATGATTGAAAAGGAAATTGAAATTGACAAAGATATTTTGAACTGTAAGATCATAAAATTTGTCCTTCAACCTATAATAGAAAACTGCTTTGATCATGGACTCGAAGACTTGACCGAAGGGGGAGTAATAAAGATTAAAGCCTGCAGGGATAATCAACAAATAAGAATATTTGTTGAGGACAACGGTGTGGGAATGGAAGAAGATGCAAGGGAAAGATTGAATAAAAGTTTTAAAGAAAACGTAATTCATAAAAATGATAGAGAAAAATCTGATACTAATACGGGTGTAGGGATTTCAAATGTAAACAGCAGAATAAAACTTGCATTTGGGGACGAATTTGGATTATCCGTGGAAAATCGGGAACCCTCAGGTCTCATTGTAAGAGTAAATCTACCTTTTATCATTAATCAGAACTAATAATCATCTTATATGGTAATTTTAATAACTTTATGGGAGGGAAGTATTTGATTAAAATGATGATTTTGGAGGATGAACCTTGGATTAGAAAAGGGATAGAAAATATGTTGCCTTGGGGTGATATGGGGATCGATTATGTTGGTTTTGCAAGTAACGGTAAAAAAGGTTTGGAGCTCCTCGATACCTATAGGCCAGACATTGTTATAACCGATATAAAAATGCCAATTATGAATGGAATCACTTTTTTGGAAAATATACGAAAAATGGGGCTTAATCGTATTAAAGTAATCATCCTAACCGGTTATGATGATTTTATATTTACAAAGAAGGCTATCCAGCTCGGGGCAACAGACTATATTTTAAAACCAATTGATCCACATGAATTAAAAGAAACAGTTATAAAAGCGATTCATACCATCAAACAGGAAAACCAAACTTCCCTAAATGTATCTAGGGTACAGGTAGCCAATTATCTGTACGAACAAGTTATGCACACTTCAAAACCAGCATATGAAGAATTCATCTTGCCATTTCCTTACTTTAGTTTATTGATATCTACGGAACCATTATCAAAACAAATATTAAAAACGGATTATTCCTTATGCGATTATTTTTCCTTTCAATTTGGTTATGCCATGGTGTACACCTTATGCTTTCAGAATGAAATATCTTACAAAGAGATGTTGAAGGGACGATTATCCACATTACAATATGCTTCCAATAATTTGGGTATAAGCAAACTTTATTCAAGTGAACGAAACCATATTGTCGATGCATTCCAAGAAGCTCAGATTAATTTACAAAAAAATCTAAAGCACGGTATAAAGATTGAGGATTTAAACCGTAAGAAATTCTATTTGTCTAAAGAGCAGGAAAAAGAAATACTATCTTTGTTACAAATGGGCGAAAAGACAAAGCTCCTGCAATTTATGAAAGAACTGATAAAAACTAATTTCTTGTTTGAGGAGAAATGGATTTTCACCTTCCAAATTTATACATTTTTGAGTCGGTATTTAAATAAGCCGAACAATATAATAAACAATAATAGCTTGTTTTATAAATTGAAAATAGCGAATTGTAATGAAGATTTAGACATGATTACAGAAGAGGAAATTTTCCCTTTACTTGACCAAATCATAGGGGAATGGAATAAGTCGCCATCGGATATTGGAAAAAGAGCAAAAAAATATATTGATGAAAATTTTGTGAATCCGTTGTTATCATTAACTTTGGTAGCCGATACGTTAAAAACATCCCCTTCTTATTTAAGCCACATATTTAAGAATGAACTTAATGTGAATTTTATAGAATACTTAACTGAAAAGAGAGTTTTATGTGCAAAGGAAAAGTTGTTGAACACGAAAATGCCCGCTTATCTAATTAGTGAAGCTGTTGGATTTAACGATTCAAAGTACTTTAACCGTGTATTTAAGAAACAAACAGGTTTAACACCAAAACAATTTCGTGAAATAAGTAATACTTAATAGGTCATTATTTTCTTATATTTCTTTAAATCTACTTTTTTAAAAAACCTATTTGAAAGTGAAGAATCCATTTGAATTAAATGGGTTTTTTCTATTTCCTGGACTATTAAATCTTTCCGCTGAAATGATGCAATACCTAACTGGCCTAGAAAAGCACTTGTTTCCTTTTAGATAAAACTAAAAAAAATACACCTATTCAAAATATTATAATTTTCTGAATAAACTGAATGGCCTATAATTTTAAATAAATATACTACACTACGATGTTTTATTTTTATTTAAAGAAAGCGGGGATTTTAATTGGAAAAAAAAACAGCTTATATTTATGATGAAAGTTCCTTTTGGCATGATACTGGAAATGGTGCATTGTTTATTCCAAGTGGAGGGTTTGTTGAACCGGATTCTTATGTTGAAAGTCCTGCGTCAAAAAGACGGGTAAACAATCTATTAGAACGATGTGGAATGATGAAACAACTTGAGGTGATAACCCCTCGTCCAGCAACTAGAAAAGAAATTGAATATTATCATACAGAAGAGTATATAAACCGGATTAAAGCGTTAAGCGATGGTTTTGGCGGAGATGCAGGGGATGGGTATACACCGTTTGGAAAAGGTTCTTATGAAATTGCTCTTCTTTCTGCTGGAGCTGCTATAACTGGGGTTGAGGCTGTTATGGAAGAACGGGTAAAAAACGCATATGTAATGTCAAGACCTGCTGGGCATCACGCAGAGGCAGATTGTGGAAGAGGATTTTGTATATTTAATAATGTTGTGGTTGCGGCTGAATATGCAAAACAAATATATGGCCTAAATCGGATTATGATCTTAGATTGGGATGTGCATCATGGAAATGGGACAGAAAACGCCTTCTATAATGATCCTAGTACATTATTTATCTCACTGCATCAAGAATATAATTTTCCCCAAGATAGAGGGTTTGCAGAGCACATTGGAGAGGGGGAGGGACTTGGCTTTAATATTAATATTCCTCTTCCGCCAGGAACATCAAATGAAGGTTACATACACGCATTTGAAAGGGTTATCATTCCCGTGGCTAATGAGTTTAAACCAGAATTAATTATTGTTTCGGCTGGGCAGGATTCAAGTATCTATGATCCCCTATCAAGGATGATGGTAAATTCGGAAGGATTTAGACAAATGACGGACCTTGTAAAAGGGATAGCTGATCGCCATTGTAATGGGAGAATCGTTATTTGTCATGAGGGAGGTTATAGTACTGCTTATGTTCCTTTTTGTACATTGGCAATCATTGAATCCCTCAGTGGTCTAAATTCGGGTGTGGAAGACCCTTTTAGGATTTTTCATACAAATATGCTTCCGATTCACCGTTTAATGGATCACCAAAAGGCCTATGTTGACAATGTAGTAGAGTTAATATCCCCTTATTGGAATTTAGATTAATTTATATGGTTCAGGTAAATCAAAAGAATGTCCACCTTACTAGAAGAGCCAAATTTTTAAAAAAATCAAATATCCTAATATAAACAAATAGAATAGTTGAAAGTCCTGTTTTTATAGTTTGAAAATGCTTGAATCAAAAATAGTGGAGGGATTGTTTGTGCAAAGTACTGGAAAGATTGCCTTGCCTGAAGGAAAGAGAGTGGCGGTAAACATTGGTGTAGATTTTGACGCTGCATCTGTATGGATGGGGACCTTTAAGAGATTTTCCCCTTCCTACATGGCTCGAGGTGAGTTTGGTGCGGAAGTTGGCGTTCCAAGATTACTAAAATTATTTAATAAGTATACCATCCAAACAAGCTTTTGCATTCCAGGACATACAATCGACACACACACTGATATCTGCAAAGAAATCGTTACAATAGGACACGAAGTCTGTCATCATGGGTACGCACATGAAGACCCGACTGATTTACCATATGAGCAGGAAGAGAAGATCATGAATATGGGTCTTGAGGCATTAGATCGAATTGGTGTTAAGCCTAGAGGTTACCGTTCCCCATCGTGGGATTATAGTCCGAACACTCTTAGTATTTTGGAAAAACATGGGTTTAGCTATGATAGCAGCTTGATGGGAAATGATTTATATCCTTATCGTCCGCGTCCAGTTGAGATAAATGAGGATAACGGAAATAAATTTGGGCCGCCAAGTAAAATCATAGAGATTCCGGTGTCCTGGTACTTAGATGATTTCCCTACACAGGAATTCGTTCCAGGAGGGGCTGAGGGGATGAGATCAAATCAAGAGTTATATGACAGATGGAAATCAATCTTTGACTATGCATGTGAAGAAGAGGAAGGAGCGTGTTATATATTAACAGTGCATCCTCAAACCATCGGTCGTGCACATAACATTCAAATGTTAGAAAAATTAATCAAATATATGGATTCCCGTGGAGCCTGGTTTACTACATTAGGCAGTATTTATGATTCATATGTTGAAAATATAGAATATGTTATTCATCCTGAATAATGAAAAGGGCTAATCTATCATTACCAGTAAATGGTTTTGATATTTAAATTTATTAGGAAGAGGTGATTCTATGAAACTTGTAAAAATCTCTGTATGTCAATTTAAATTAGAGCCGGTAAGCAGCTTTAAAGAGTTTGAGAATCAAGTCAATGCATTGTTGAAAGATGTGCCTTCAGATTCCGATTATGTCCTATTTCCTGAGTCGTTTACCGTAGGGTTATTAACTGTTTTCCCAGACTTTAATGAATTAGAAGTAAAAGAAGTAACTAGAATCGATGAATTTACGCAACAGTACAAGAATTTCTTTAGTCGTCTTGCGAATGATAGGAAGCAGGTTATTATTGGAGGATCCCATTTAGAACGCCGAGGAGATAACTATTTTAATATTGCTTATATTTTCAAACAAGATGGAACCTATGTAGGACACAAAAAGACTCATATCTTTCCTGCAGAGGCAGATTGGGGAACAAAAGAAGGAGATCAAATCGAAGTTTTTGATATCGGACCTGCAAAAATTGGGGTGGCTATCTGTTATGAGGCTGAAATTCCCGAAGTGTCTCATATCTTAAGTCAAAATGGTGCTGAAATTATTTTCTGTCCATCTTATACAATTACAGAACATGGATTTTGGAGAGTTCGTCATTGCGCCCAATCTCGTTGTATTGAAAACCAGGTGTATTTCGTCCATTGTCCAACAGTTGGTGAGATAGGCGGACCTGTAGGCAAAGGATACGGCCGAGCTTCAATATTGAGTCCTTGCGATAGTGCTTGGCCGGATACAGGGGTTATCACTGAGGCGGAAACAAATTGTAGCATGGTTATTACAGGCATAGTAGACCTTGATGAATTATATGAAAATCGTAAAAATGGAGCAGCAACAACATTTAAGGATCGACAACGGAGAAAAGAGTTGTATTTAAAATACAAACCATATAAAGAACAAGAAATAAATATTTAGGAGGAATTTTGATGAGAAAGTTTATGCCGCTATTCATTTTATTGTTAATTGTCATGTTAACAGGATGTAATTCAAGCTCAAGCTCAACCACTGGGAGTTCAGGTAAATCAGATAATGCAAGTGCGGGTTCAAAGGTAACTGATTCTAATAAACCTAAAAGAATAGCATTTTTCTCATCCGCTGCAAGTAATAACTATTTACAAACAGCAATCACACATGCTGAAAAGACAGCAAAAGATTTAGGCATGAAATTAGACGTGTTTGATGGCCAATTTGATCCCCTGGTGCAATTAAACCAAATACAAAATGCTATTACTTCAGGCAAGTATGACGGTTTTGTCGTAGAAGCGAATGACGGAAATCTAGTTTGTAAAATTCTAACCGAAGATGCCCCTAAGGCAGGAATTGCTGTTGCAGCTATTGACATAGAACTTTGTGGTGTACAGGATAATGCTCCAAAAGGTGTATTAAGCTTTGTAAGTGGTCAAGGGCTTGTTGTTTATAAGGATATTATGCAAAAAATTATTAAGGACAATCCTGAAGGCGGCAAAATAGCTGTGATCGGAGGTCCGGCAACAGGTAGTAACTATATAAATATGATGCAGGCTGTTAAATCCGAGTTAACCTCGCAATCTAATTGGAATCTAGCAGGTGAATTTGCTACAGATTATACAGCTAACAAGGCATATCAAGTGGCTCAAAACGTATTACAAGCCAATCCAGATTTAGATGTTATCTTTTCAAATTATTCGGGAATGACGGTCGGTGTCGTAGAGGCTGTAAAATCAGCAAACAGAAAGAATGTTAAAATTTATGACTTTGGCGGCGACCAATGGTCCTTTAAATCGGTAGAAAATGGTGATATTCAACAAACGGTTATTATGTTACCAAAAGAAGAGGTTCAAAGGGGTTTAGAAGCACTGCATGACCATTTTAATGGCAAAGAAGTTAAGAAGTTTTATAACTTAACACAAGAAGAAATACTGCCAGGAACACCTTATGTCGAAAAGGATAATATTAAAGAGTTTAAAGCAAAAGGATTACCGGAGTATTAAAAAGCTTGGAGGTTCGTGACATGGAGGGAGCAATGATAGGACCAGTTAGGACATTCGAAAAAGAAGCAATCAAAATTTCTGGTTTAACCAAGAAGTATGGGAATTTTTTTGCCAATTCAAATATTGACGTTACGATTTATGAAGGTGAGGTTCATGCGTTAGTAGGACAAAACGGATCGGGGAAATCAACTTTGTTAGGAATGTTATCAGGTCGAATTGCTCCTTCTGATGGAAGTGTCCACATTTTTGGAAGGGAATTACAGTATGGTGACCCAAGATCATCTAGAAATCTTGGAGTTGCCACCATATTTCAAGAATTGACGATCGTGCCTGAACTCACTGCCGTCGATAACGTCTTTTTAGGTCAATATATGAACACGAAGGGTTTTTTATCCCAAGGAAAGATGAAAGCCCGGTTTAAAGAATTGTGTGCCCAGTTAGGAGTAAATATTTCACCGATGGAAACGGCGGGACGTCTTTCCATTGCGGATCAGCAGATGTTAGAAATAATGCGCGGGCTTCAATCCAACGCAAATGTCATTATATTTGACGAGCCTACCGCCTCTCTTGCACCTCCAGAAAGGAAATCGCTGCTGGATACGATTCATTCCTTACGAGACCAAGGGATATGTATTATTTATGTCAGCCATCACTTGGATGAAGTACTGGAAATCAGTGATCACATTACTATTTTAAGAAGTGGAAAAAAAATTCGAACAGAACGAATAGAATACTGGAATAAGGATCGATTGGTTTCTGAAATGTTAGGGGAAGAGATTGGAAATGACCTAGCTAAGGTTATTTCTAAATCATTTCCTGAAAATGGCCAATTTGGTCAGGAGATATTACGTGCAGAAAAGGTGACTGTTCCAGGTTCAATTGAATCTATAGATATTTCGATCCGGGCTGGAGAAATTGTTGGGATTGGTGGATTGGTTGGCTCCGGAAGAAGCACTCTGGCTCGTGCCTTAGCGGGATTAGAGGCTTCATCCTCAGGAGAATTATGGATGGAAGGTAAAAAAGTAAAATGGCCGCATTCACCTAAATATTCGATGGGGCTGGGTATTGCCTTAGCACCTGAAGACCGTAAACATCAAGGTCTTGTATTAGATTTATCTAGTCAGATTAATATTAATATGGTGGATTTTAAGAGTGTAAGAAAATGGGGAATATATCATAAAAAATCCGCTAAGGAGAAAGCTGAGAAGCTTGGAAATAAATTTGGTCTTAACCGTTCAATCGATACAATCTGTCGAAATCTATCGGGTGGAAACCAACAAAAAGTATTATTGGCAAAAGTAACGAATATCAACCCGAAGGTTCTGATAATAGATGAACCAACACGAGGGATCGATATAGGAGTTAAAATCGATGTCTTAAAAATTCTTAAGCAATTAGCAAGAGAAGGGACCAGCATTATTGTCATTTCTTCTGAGTTAGAAGAGGTAGTTGCTATTAGCGATAGAGTACTAGTATTGTCAAAGGGAAAATTAGTTAATGAACTAAAAACAAAGGAAGAAATTAGTGTTAATAATATTCTCAAATCAACTTTTAAAGGGAGGGTCGTATGAATAATTTGGAGTCTAAAATCAATACAGAAAACATATCAACGTTTAATATCCAAAGTTTAAACTCTCTATTTTACAAATACGGTGTTGTGGTTGCATTCGCCATTTTGATCATCATCTCCACAATCCTTTACCCAGGATTCCTAAACTCAGCAAACCTTCTAAATATGTTTAGTCAATTGTCTATAATTGGAATGATGAGTATAGGAATGACTTTTGTTTTAATAACGGGTGGTCTGGATATGTCTGTTGGGGGAATTTATGCATCAAGTGCGGTCCTAATTGCAAGCTTGGCTGATCGCATATCCATTCCTATAGTCGCCCTAATTACCTTAATTGTAGGATTTTGTGCTGGTTTATTTAATGGTTTATTAGTAACAAAGTTAAAGGTTCCTCCGTTTGTAGCAACCTTAGGTACAGGATCTATGTTTACAGGGTTCGCTCTTGTTTATTCTAAGGCTCAACCGTTTTTTGTAGAAAAAGAATCATTCCGCTGGCTAGGATCGGGTTTCATAGGGAATATTCCAGTCTCGGTTATTCTTCTTTTTTTAGCTTATATTATTTTTGGCATTATTTTAGCCTTTACCACATATGGACGTTCTCTCTATTCCATTGGCGGAAATCACGAAGCAAGCAGGTTATCTGGATTGAGGGTAAATTGGCTTACAACAAGTGCCTATGGTTTATCTGGCCTATGTGCAGCGATTAGCGGCATAATAATCGCTTCAAGACTGGGGCAGGGACAGGCGAATATTGGGGATTTAATTATTATGGATGTTATTGCAGCAGTTGTGATCGGCGGTACCTCATTGAGTGGCGGCCAAGGAGCAATCTGGAGAACCCTAGTTGGCGGATGTACACTGATTATGATGTCAAATGTATTTGATAGTCTATCATTAAGCCCATATTGGCAATCGATTTTCAAAGGGATGATCATAATAGGAGCTGTTATGTTCGACTATTATGCTCGTTCAAAAATGAACAAATAAATTTTAGAAACATACGAAAATTAAGGAGAAATGATATGAAGCGTTTAGAAGGTAAAGTTGCCATCATTACTGGTGCTGCAATGGGTCAAGGTGCTGCTGAGGCAAAATTATTTGCCCGAGAAGGTGCGAAAGTTGTCGTAACAGACATCCTTGATCGGGAAGTCCAAAAGATTGCAAACGAAATTATTAATTCGGATGGAATCGCCTTGCCTTTTTGTCATGATGTTTCATCAGAGGAAGACTGGAAAAAGGTAATAGACAAGACATTACAGCATTTTGGAAAAGTGGATATCCTCGTTAACAATGCCGGAATCAGTTCACCTAATAACGTTGAACATGAAACGCTTGAAGGGTGGGAACGTGTTCAGGCAGTGAATACACGCGGTGTATTTCTTGGAATGAAATACACTGCTCCTGAGATTAGAAAAGCTGGGGGAGGATCCATTATTAACATTTCTTCAGTGTATGGAATTATTGGTGTAAATGGGTACGCATCTTACCATGCATCTAAAGGAGCTATCCGTGTTTTAAGTAAGTCTGCAGCAATGGAATTCTCAAAAGATTTCATAAGAGTTAACTCCATTCATCCGGGAATGATAGAAACCCCAATGACAGATGTCTTATTCTCTGATCCTGAAGCCGTTAAGTGGATGAAAGAAGTAACACCCTGGCCGCGTCTTGGCAAGCCTGAAGATGTAGCACATGGGGCATTGTTTTTAGCTTCAGAAGAATCATCATTCATAACGGGAACTGAATTGGTTATTGATGGGGGGTGGATTGCCAGTTAGTCCCCTTTTTCAGTCAATAATATAACAATTGGTGGTGTTCAAATGAAATTAAAAAACAAAGTAGCCCTGATTACTGGCAGTGGCTCAGGTATTGGGAAAACAACAGCATTACTGCTTTCACAAGAAGGAGCCCATATCATTGTAACAGATATAAATGAGAAAAATGGAAACCAAACTGTAGAGGAAATTCATCATCAGGGAGGTAAGGCTATATTTCTTCAACATGATGTAAGTCAGGAGGAACATTGGGCTCGAGTGGTAGAGGAATCGATGAAAACATTCAAGTCTATCGATATTTTATTTAATAATGCAGGCTTATTTCTATTAAAACCTTTACTTGAAACGTCGATGGAAGAATGGAATAAACTCATGAGTGTGAATGTAACAGGAACCTTCTTGGGGATGAAGTATGTAATCCCATGCATGTTAAAGAATAAAAGAGGTTCTGTGATTAATGCCTCATCTACTGCTGCATTGATTGGTGCGGCTGGACACACTTTATATGGAGCTTCTAAAGGAGCCATTCGAACCATGTCGAAGGATGCTGCTATGGAATTTGGACCCTATGTCCGTGTAAATTCTATTTATCCAGGTTTTATTAAAACCCAAATGGTAGAGTATGCCTCCAGGATGGCTAACAAACAACCAGAAGAACAAGCTAGGACGATCCCGTTAAGACGTTTAGGCGCTCCATTAGATGTGGCAAAAATGGTGTTGTATTTATCATCAGAGGAATCTGCATATATCACGGGAGCCGAATTTGTTATTGACGGAGGTTTATCAGCCGGTAAACCTGTTTGGGCGGAGGAACCTGAATTTTCTTAAATTTAAGGTTCTCACAATCTCAAAGAATAGATTTTTATGTGCAAAAAATCAGATTAAAAGGATGGATAATATGAGAAAAACGCGAGAAGAAAGCCTACAGATTGCAAAAAGGATTTTACATTATATCGAGAGTTCATCTCTTACAGGGGAGGAAAAAAACCAAATTGTAGAAGACTCTGTCGTGAATTTTGAAAATTATGTAAACAAAGCAATCCTAAAGCATCGGAAAGCAGCGTCTACTGACTATTCATTTGTTGAATGGGAAGGGGAAGGGGCAGTATTCAGAGATACAAAAGGAAAAGAATTTATAGATTGTTTAGGTGGCTATGGGGTTTACCTGCTTGGTCATCGGCATCCCAATGTTGTAAAAGCAGTAGAAGCACAAATTAAAAGATATGCCCTTCATAGTCAGGAACTTGTTGATCCACTACGTGGATATTTATCAAAACTAGTTGCAGCTATAACACCAGGGGATCTTCAATACTCCTATTTAACAAATTGTGGAACAGAAGCAAATGAAATGGCCATAAAGCTTGCTAGAATAGCTACTGGTAAAAAATGCTTTATTTCTACAACGAACGGTTTTCATGGTAAAACAATGGGATCACTTTCTGCATCAGGAAAGGCAGTTTTTCGCGAACCGTACATGCCGCTTGTTCCAGGATTTTATCATGTAGAGTATGGTAATGCCGATGCAATGGAAGAAATGGTTAAGAATCTTGAAACAACAGGGGAAACAGTTGCAGGTATAATCGTAGAGCCAATTCAAGGCGAGGGTGGAGTAAATATCCCGCCGATGGATTATTTTGAACGTCTTCGAAAACTATGTGATGAGCATGAATGTCTGCTTATTGTTGATGAAGTGCAAACAGGAATGGGGCGAACTGGCACCATGTTTGGAATTGATCACTTTGATGTTGTTCCGGATATTATGACTTTAGGTAAAGCATTCGGAGGCGGAGTTATGCCAATAGCTGCAATGGTCGCTCGAGGAAAGCATTGGAAAAGGCTGGAGGAAAATCCTTTTCTATTAGGATCTTCCACATTTGGGGGTAACCCGCTCTGTTGTGCTGGTGCTATTGCTGGAATTAAAACGATTCTGGAAGAAAACATTCCTCAAGTAGCTAAAGAAAAAGGGGACTATATTCTTGATCGGCTTACCCAAATGCAAATTAATTATCCAGAATTAATGGTTGCTGCAAGAGGTAAAGGCCTTTTGATTGGAATGCAGTTTGCTAATAATGATATTGGCTTTGACCTTGCTAAGCGGCTATTCAGTGACAATATTTTGGTGGGGGGGACTTTAAATAACGCTACTGTTATCCGGATTGAGCCACCTGCTGTGATTACTTATGAACAAATTGAAACGGTTCTAAATACGATTGAAAAACATCTTGGCAATATGGTTAAAGAAGAACAATATCAAATGGTTAATTCCTAAAGAGAAGGGATTTAATATGGTTAATATTATACAAACCCGATATGATCAATTATATATAAATGGAGAATGGGTAAAGCCGGTTAGTGGGAAGAGCTTACCAGTCTATAACCCCGCAACAGGAGAAGTTCTTGCAAGAGTAGCAGCTGGTGAAAAAGAAGATGCTCAGGCAGCCATTAGAGCTGCCAGACAAGCATTTGATTGTGGAGAATGGAGGAACTATTCTCTGAGAAAAAGAGGGCAACTTCTTAATCAGCTTGCAAATAAAATTGAAGAAAATGCTTCCTTTCTTTCAGAATTAGAAACTATGAATAATGGAAAGACAATTAAAGAAGCAAAAATTGATATTGAATCGACTATACAAACATTTAGATATTATGCGGGTCTAACAACAATACAATTAGAGGAAACTTTAGAAGTAGAAGCACCTCTTACATCAAAAATCGTAAGAGAACCTATAGGTGTCTGTGCTCAAATCATCCCTTGGAACTATCCCCTTTTGATGGCTGCTTGGAAATTGGCGCCAGCACTTGCTGCAGGAAATGTTTGTATTTTAAAACCATCTGAGTTTACACCACTTACTGCGATCCATTTATTTGAATACATGGATGAGCTAGATTTCCCTAAAGGGGTAGTGAATCTTTTAAATGGGACTGGAATTGAGGTGGGTGCTCCTCTTGTAGAAAGCAACCTTGTTGATAAAATTGCCTTTACAGGTGGAACAGCAACTGGCAAGACAATATTAACTTCAGCAGTAGGAAATTTAAAAAAGGTATCCCTTGAACTAGGTGGTAAATCAGCAAATATTATTTTTAATGATGCAGATTTTGAAACGGCTTTGGATTATGGAATGTTTGCAATTTTTAATAATAGCGGACAAGTTTGTTCGGCAGGATCCAGGCTTCTCGTTGAAAGAGGGATTTATGACCGTTATGTAAATAAACTAGTTGAACGGACTAAGAAAATCAGAGTAGGTAATGGAATGAATTCTCTCTCTCAAATGGGACCATTAATAAATGAAAGGCAATTGGAAAAAGTTCTAAACTATGTTGAAATTGGAAAAAAAGAAGCCTCTCTTGCTTGTGGCGGTACACGTTTAGAAAATGATGAATTAAAGAATGGGTATTTTATTTCTCCTACTATTTTTACAGATGTCTATCCTGATGCACTTATTGCTCAGGAAGAAATTTTTGGTCCCGTCTTGTGCATTATTCCATTTGAAGGTGAAGAGGAAGCAATAAAGATTGCGAATGGAACCCCTTACGGACTTGCTTCCGGAATTTTTACTTTAGATGTTTCAAAAGCTGAACGAGTATCTAAAAGTATAAGGGCTGGAGTAATCTGGATTAATACGTATGAACAAACCTTAATTGAGGGTCCTTGGGGTGGTTATAAAGAGAGTGGAATAGGGCGTGAGCTCGGTACTTATGGATTGGAACAATATACGGAAGTAAAACACGTAATAAATAATATGGAAATCAAACCAACTGGGTGGTTTGATTAAGAAATCTCTTAATTTTTTAAATCAATTGTATTACAGAGGAAATTCTTAGTAAATATTAGATTGGTATTAAACTTAATATACTGATTTATTGTGATAATGTTATCGAAATATCTATCTTAGCATTTTAATAGTTGATTGTATAGCTGCTTCTTTAAAGGTTTCAGTTTTATACCTTCTTAAAAAGGTAAAAACAATATACTTTGGAGTAGTTATACTTTTTTTAAATTATTTCTGATATTATCCCATCGGTATTTTGACAGGAGGAATGTACATATGATCAATTTTAGGAAAGCAGATGTTGTCCTTTCAAGTAATACCGTCTTTACTGGACTTACTAATACACCGGAGCCAGCCACTATTGCCATTATTAATAATAAGATTGCAGCAATCGGTACTGAAGAGGAAATATCTTCTTTTATTGGAGATAATACAAAAATCTACCGTTATCAAAATCAACTGATTATGCCAGGGTTTCATGATTTTCATCTTCACATAATCTTAGGAAGCATTGAATTGGATAGTATTAGCCTTGTAAATGCAAAATCGGAAGAGGAAGTAGCAGAAATGGTTCTTCAATTTGCTTATACAAGACCTGAAGATGATTGGATTATAGGATTTTCATGGGAAAATGAGAATTGGGAAAATAAACAATTGCCTACCCGAGCTTCATTAGATCGGGTTCTTCCAGATAGACCTGTAATTCTTACTCATACAGAATTACATTATGCATGGGTAAATAGCAAGGCACTTGAGGTAATGGGAATTGGTCGGGATACAGAAAATCCTCCTTTTGGTGAATTTGCAAAGGATGAGAATGGAGAACTAACAGGCATAATATACGAAGATGCGATGGAATTAATCTCCAAAGGTGCCTACAATTTTTCACGAGAAAAGAAAAAACAAATGGTAAAAAACTTTTTTAAAATGGCTGCAAAATACGGTGTTACCTCATTAAATGATTTATATGGTCCGTCTAGTGAGATTATTGATGATTTTGAGCTATATAAACATTTAGAGGATTTAGGTGATTTAACGACTCGAATTCACTTTTATCCTGCTCTAAACGGTGACTTAGAACAAGCTAAAAAGCTGAGAGATACGTATAAAACGGACTTGCTGCAATTTTCAGGCCTAAAACAATTTATCGATGGAGTCATTACTGGATATACAGCATACTTATTAGAACCTTATGCAGATAATCCTAAAATACGTGGAAATACAACGTTTCCACCTGAATTAATTAAAAAATGGGTTGTAGACGCTGATAAAGAAGGTTTTAGGATTCGTTTTCATGCAGTCGGTGATGCGAGCGTCCGTCTAGCGTTAGATGCATTTGAAGAAGCACAGAAAATAAATGGTTTAAGAGACTCCAGACACACCATTGAGCATATTGAAATAATTCATCCTGACGATATTAGTCGTTTTCATCAGTATGGTGTCATTGCCTCGGTACAACCCTATCATTTAGCAGCATTGGAAAGAGATGCATATTTATCTCGATTAGGTTCAGAAAGGGATAAACTTACATTTCCTTTAAATACATTAAAGACTGCTAGAGCAAAGTTAGCTTTAGGAAGTGATTGTCCAGTTGTTCCTTTAAATCCAATGCTAGAAATTTATCGAGCCATAACTAGAATGGATAGTACTAATGAAAGCGGAAAGATATGGAATGCTCATGAATGCATTACTCTTGCGGATGCATTAAAAGCCTATACTTATGGGTCTGCTTTCGGAACGTTCAGAGAACATGAATTAGGTACTTTAGAAGTTGGTAAACTAGCAGATATAATTGTATTAGACCGCAATCTTTTTGAAGTTCCGGCAGAAGAAATACCGGAAACACGGGTGGAATTAACCATTATGAATGGAACAATAGCCTTTCAACAGGAAAAATAGAAAATATTAGAAACTAATTGGTATGATTAGATTGAAAGTTTGGTGGTACAAATCCCTTTTAAACGCCTGGTCTGCTAAATAGTTAAAGTATCGGCGGATTGACCTCATTTTCAAAGGATGAATGTTGATCTTTCATGAGAAAAAGTAAGTTTCTAGAAGCTATGCAAATTCGGGGAGACCCCACTCAAAAGACCAACGGGACGGTTTAGATAAAACTCCTCTGCTATTGGCTGGATGTGGAAAAAGTTGATATTCTGCCATTTTTGATTTCCTGGTTCAGATAATGTTTGAAGCCGAATATCCGTGATTCTTGATAGTTCTCGTATGGATAAATCCTCCTTCCTGGCTAGGTTTTTCTTTTCAAACCATTAGATAACGGATTTCGGATCATTTTCTAGGCAAGTGTGCCATAAAAGTTTCCCTTTAGCAAAACTGATATGATTCTAGTACGAAGAATCATAAATTGGTCCCCTGATTTGCTATATGGTTTAAGCAAAAAGGGGCCTCATTTTTAAAAATAATTACGTTTAATCTCAGAATTCGATGCTAATTTGCATCGAATTTGATGTATGATGCCATCTTTTTTGTTTGTGATGCAATGCTAATGATTGTAATTATACGGAAAAACGACTTGGCATTATTTTTGCATTAGTAATAAGTAAGGCTTATGTGTACCAAATTTTTCAAGGAGGATTTGGTGCACTACAGTGTTAAAAAATTTTTAGGGAGGAATTAATATGAATAAAATTGTTGTATTAGGTGCTACCGGAACGATTGGACGCGTCATTGTAAAAGATTTAGTTGAAAGCGGCATAAGTGTGATTGCAGCAGATTTAGATGTTAATAGACTAGAAGAGTTAAAAAAATGGGTGGATAATAAGATTAGCATTTTTCCACTTAATATTAAAGACGAGGAAAGAACAAAGGAAGTTCTCAGTCAAGCAAGGGTTTGCGTCAATGCTACCAATTATATATTTAACATCGATGTAATGAAGGCAGCAGCAGCAGCTGGTGTTAGTGTTCTTGATCTTGGCGGATTATTCAACCGAACCAAAGAACAATTAAAATTGGATCAAGAAATGGCTGATGCCAATATTTTATCCATTGTGGGAATGGGCTCCGATCCCGGGACTTCGAATATTTTTAGCCGGTATGGCGTGGAACACCTGGATGTCGCGGAGGAAATTCATATCCGTTATGGTTCGACCTCTTCAGGAGTAACCTTTTCCTTTGCAGTCGATACCATCATTGATGAGGCGATAAACAACGCACTAGTTGTAAAAAATGGAAAATTAAGTGAAATCCCTCCGTTAGCGGATGAAGAATATACCAGCTTTTCTGAGGAAATTGGGGCGCAAAAAACCTATTCCATTATCCATTCGGAATTAGCGACATTGCCAGTGAGTTTTCCAAGTGTAAAGAATATTACCTATAAGGATACCTGGGATCCTGAAACGATTGAAAAAATTAAATTGTTAACTTCTTTAGGCCTTTTAGAAACCGGCCCTGTTGAAATTAGAGGGGAAAGGGTAATTCCACGACAACAAACCGTTTCATTATTACAAACAGTATTGTCCGCTAATGAAAAACCGGTATGGGGCAAAGATTCCTTACTAGTCGAGGTTAAGGGAATTAAAAATGGAAATAAAGCATCGGTTCGTTTAGAGGTTGTAACAGGTTATCAAAAGGAGTGGAATGTCAGTCCAACGCAATATGCGACAGCTGTTCCTGCTTCGATTGTTGCGCAAATGATATTGAATGGAGAAGTCGCGGAAAAGGGAGTTAAGCCTCCTGAGAAATGTATTGATCCAATGAAATTTTTAGCGTATCTAAAACAAAAAAACGTTGAAGTTAGTATTACCTACAGTGAAACGGAAAAAGGAAGTCCTGTTTTCGTGTAAGTTGAAGGAATGAGGCATATCATGAGGTTAAGCAGGTAAACATCAATTGAAATGTTCAGCCAAGCGGGTGGTTTGGAAGAAAGTAGTTTTGGCAGGAAGATTTACTTCTTGCCATTTTGTTTTTCTAGGAAAAGCCCATCATCACTTTTCGATGATCTGGGCTGCAAGTTAATGGGATAACAACCGCTGTTTATGAAGGGCAAGGTGCAATATAGATTCGTAGAGTTTCATGAAGATGAGCTCTGTTCCTTTGCACACAGGAACGTTCTAACAGGAGGTTTGCAGTTAGTATCGAATAATAATGTATGAAGGTGGTTTCTGTATATTTCTCAATCAATCTTTTACTTCGATTGCTAAAGAAGCGATAAAAGGGAGTGAAATAAAATGAATATAAAGGATTATTTCATAAGAGATGCGATTTGTATAACATTGCCTGTAACCTTTCATCAAATTGTATTTGAGGCAATTAAATCAAATTATAATTGGTTTATTCTTTGTTCGGGCCAAAGGATAGCGGGGTGTATTAGACGCGAAACGTTATATGAAAAATTAAAAGAAGTTGATCTCGCCAATATAAATACGGTATCTATTGAGTGTATCACGACGGAGGTTTCCGTTTTAAATTATGAAGATTCGAATCAACCGATCTATGAAGAAAATAAAATAATTGTTATTATGAATAAAAATAAGGAGATTAAAGGAGTAATTGATTGGGAGTCTGATAATAATATTCAAAATATTGCGTACAATGATGAGTGGTTTATGAAAGAATTGCAAACCGTTTTTGAACAGTATTATCAAAGTGTGTTTGTAGCAGATAAAACAGGAAAAGTAATTCGGGTAACCTCTACAGATGACCAGCAGCATTTAGGTAAAAATGTGTTTGACCTAGAGAAGATGAAAGTATTCTATCCCTCAATCACCGCGAAGGTTTTAAGATCGGGAAAGCGGGAAAGTGGCTTGCAGTATACAAGTAAGGGTGAAATTTTTGATATTGAATCGATCCCTATTAAAAATGACAAAGGGGATGTTATTCGGGTAGTTTCGATAACAAAGGATTCAACTGAGATCAATGAACTAAATCAAAGACTGGAGGAATCTAGGAGGCTGCTGGAAAATTATAAAACAGAAGTTGCTCGTATTCATCAAGGAAAATCCGAGGAGAAACAATTTATTTATAAGAGCAAGAAGATGGAAGAATTGAATGAGTTTATAAGTTCGGTAGCATCAGTTGATGCCTCAGTATTAATATTGGGTGAAACGGGCGTAGGGAAACAATTAGTGGCAAATCAAATCCATTTATTAAGTAATAGAAGAGATAAACCATTTATTACAATCAATTGTGGAGCAATACCAGAAAACCTATTAGAGTCGGAATTATTTGGATATGAAGAGGGGGCTTTTTCGGGTTCAAGAAGAGGTGGAAAACTAGGAATATTTGAGCTTGCGGATAAAGGGACTCTTTTTTTGGATGAAATTGGCGAACTGTCACTCCCTCTTCAGGTTAAGCTTTTACGAGCCTTACAGGAAAGGGTGATTATGAAAGTTGGCGGGACAAAGGAAAAGAAAATCGATGTCAGGATTATTACCGCTACAAATAAAGACCTTAGTCAAATGATCAAAGATGGTACATTTCGCGAGGACCTATACTATCGAATTAATGTGGTTCCTATCCAAATTCCCAGCCTTAGAGATCGAAAGGAAGACATAGAGAAACTGGCTTTTTATTTCCTGCATGAATTTAATAAAAAATATCGAAAAAATATTGCCTTTAATCCTGTGCAGTTAAAACAATTATTACAGTATTCATGGCCAGGTAATGTAAGGGAGTTAGAAAATACGATAGAAAGATTTGTAGTAATGGAAAAGGCCATCATCATGGATGAAAAGGAAAACAATGCTTCGGAACTAATTCCTTTAGAAATAGAGGATCAAGATCTGCCAAATTTAGTAGAATTCATAGAGACAGTTGAAAAGAAAGTTTTATTAAAGGCGATGAGCCGATATAACACAACCAGGGAAATGGCAAGTAGTCTCGGAGTAAACCAATCTACTATTGTTAGAAAGCTGCAGAAACATGGGATAGAGAGATAGGATGCTAAGTGGTTAAAATACTTGCGCATTAGGCTGACGTTTATTTCCTGGTTTGATGCAAAAACGCATTTATGCTGATGTAAGATGCCATCATAATATGCATTGTAGAAGGAAAACTCAGTAAAGTTAGTCTATTTAGGAATGATTAATTTTGGCACGATGCTTGCAATATCTTTTAATAAGGTATTTGCAAGCAAATGTAAACGCAATCAATAAAATTCATTACTAGAAGAGGTGTTAAATGATGAGCTCGATTGAAGTCCCAACTAATGTCCGTGTAGGTATTGATACTGGTGGAACTTTTACAGACTGCGTTTTATGGAAGGATGAAACTCCATTAATTGTTATTAAGGTCCCTTCGACCCCTTCAAATCCAGCAGAAGCCATATTGAATGGGTTGGAACGTCTTTGTAAAATAGCGGAAATACCTATACATAGTGTTAAGTTCCTGGCACATGGGACAACCGTAGCTACAAATGCAATGCTGCAGGAGCAATGGGCGAAAGTAGGGCTGATTACTACAAAAGGCTTCCGCGATTTATTAGAGATTGGTACACAAATGCGCCCTGAATTATATCAGCTTCACCAGCAAAAAGCTGCCCCAATCGTCCCTCGTAATCTCCGAATGGAGGTAACAGAGCGTGTAGATCCTTATGGAAGAGTAGTTGAAAAGATAGATAAAGACGAGATATACGAAGTATTAAATGAAATGGTCTCCAACGAAATTGAAAGCCTTGCCGTCTCTTTTCTATTCTCATACGCTAATTCGGAACATGAAGCAGCAATTCGAGAGGCAGCCGCAGAACTTGCTCCTGATCTTTATGTATGTATTTCTTCAGAGGTCAGTCCAGAGTTTCGCGAGTATCCCCGCACATCTACAACTGTGATTAACGGTGCATTAGCTCCGGTTGTACGGCGGTATATTCGCCATTTGCGTCAGGAACTGGAGGCAAAAGGAATCGGGAATAAATTAAATATTATGCAGTCAAATGGCGGGATTGTATCTGGTAAGGAAGCAGAGGTGTCTTCACATAACCTTATCCTCAGCGGGCCAGCTGGAGGGACGGTTGCAGCTGCAGAAATTGCCCGGAAGGCAAATGTTCCAAATGTCCTGACTTTTGATATGGGAGGTACAAGTTCCGACATTGGAATCATTATCGACGGAAAACCCCAAGTGGTTCAAGGGACCACGGTCAATAACACGTACCCTCTTCAAGTTCCAACTGTTGACATTCATACGATTGGGGCTGGCGGAGGCAGTATAGGATGGAAAGACCAGGGTGGAGCATTGAAAGTAGGCCCTAAGAGTGCAGGTGCTGTGCCTGGGCCGGCTTGTTATGGATTAGGCGGTATCGATCCTACGGTGACCGATGCGAATCTTTTCCTAGGCCGGCTTGATCCAGAACATTATCTCGGCGGTGAATTTGATGTTTACCCCGAACTGGCGTATGAATCATTAAAAAGGCTTGCTGATGAGTTAGACCTTGATGTGGAACGAGTGGCTGCCGGAATTTTAGAAGTTGCCAATGCTAATATGGCCGGTGCTCTTCGGGTGGTATCAAGCCGCCGCGGTTACGATCCAAGAGACTTTGCGTTAATGGCTTATGGCGGTGCAGGGCCATTACATGCTACAGCACTTGCCCGGGAATTAGGGATTAGACAGGTGATGATCCCTGCTTCGCCTGGTGTGTTATGTGCAACAGGCCTGCTCCTTAGTGATATCCGCCATGACTTTACACATACCGAGGTCGTTTCAATTAAGAATGCCAATTTAATGAAACTAGAAGAAAGTTTCATCCAACTTGAAAATAGGGGTGTAGACCGCCTTGATAAAGAGGGTGTACCTTCTGACAGAATAGGTTTGAAACGGTCGCTGGATCTTCGTTACAATGGGCAGGAATATTATCTGAATATTCCAATTGAGGAGGAAATTACAGCAGCACTTCTTAAAAATGCAACCGATAGTTTTCATGAAGTTCACAGGAGCACTTACGGTCATGCAGCAATAGATGAACCCGTTGAAATTGTTAATTTACGATTATCCGCCATTGGCGAAATTGACAGAATAGATAACCAGCAAGTAACCGAAGTGATTGGTGTAAATTCTGCCATACCGATTAACCATCGATCCGTGTTCTTTGATGATTATGGCTGGATGGATACACCTATTTATCGCCGTGAAGATTTCACATTGGATGTGGAGATTGAAGGACCAGCCATTATTGTCCAAATGGATACAACCATAATTATTGAGCCAAAGCAAAATGTAAGGTCTGACGAACGAGGAAATCTAATTGTGTTATTGGAGGGGATCGAATGAGCAAACAAATGCAGACATCCATAAATAAGCCATTACCAGAATTGGAGATTGATGCAATTACGCTGGAGGTTGTTTATAGCAGCTTGCTTACTGCCGCAGACGAAATGAGCGGTGTGCTTGGGAGAAGTGCTTATTCGCCAATTATTCGAGAAATGATTGATTATTCATGTGGAATTTTTGATTCTACAGGGAATCTAATTGCACAGGCAGAAAATATTCCAGCCCATCTTGGATCAATGGGCACGGCTCTAAGGGATCTTTTAAACGACTTTCCTTTAGATTCATTTAAACCAGGTGATGCGTTCTTAGTAAACGATCCATACCGTGGCGGACAGCACACACCAGACCTTCACGTGTTTACCCCGGCTTTCTATGACGGTGAATTAATCGGAATTTGTGGAACGATTGCCCACCATGCAGACATGGGCGGTAAGAATCCTGGAACGGAGGGTTTTGACAACAGATCGATTTTTGAAGAGGGTCTGCGCATCCCGCCCGTAAGGCTGGCAACAGCAGAGGGAATAAATGAGGCAGTTACAACAATCATCGCCGGAAATGTCCGGGAGCCTAAAGCAACGATGGGGGATCTGCGTGCTCAAATAGCTGCCTGCCGATTTGGTGAAGGGCGCTTGAAGGATCTTGCTAAGCGGTATGGAGGCAATAATTTAAAGGAAGTCATGAAAAAGTCCATGGATTACTCAGAATTGCGCATGCGGACTGAGTTAGCCACTATGAAGGATGCTGCGGCGACTGTCAGCGGGTGGCTGGATGATGACGGTGTTGGGGGCGAACCAGTAGAAATACGTGTAAAAGTTGTTAAAAATGGACAGGAAATTGAAGTTGACTTCACTGGCACAAGCCGCCAAATGGCAGGCGGTATGAATGTTCCGCCAGCCGCAGCAGCTTCAGCCGTTCTATATGCAATAAAGTGTGTTGTCGATCCGGAAACACCACAAAATCAGGGGTGCTTCCGGCCGATAAAAGTAGTGCTTCCTGAAGGAAGTATCGTAAATCCCCATTTTCCAGCGGCGGTAAGTTTACGTCATCTTGCTGTTCAGCGAATAGCTGATACCATTTTACGGGGGCTTTCAGAGCTATATCCAGAACGAACAGCTGCAGGAACATTCATCGGATTCTCAAGTTTGGCCATTGACAGCTGGCATCCCGTTAATAAAACCCCAAGGGTAATCCAAGACGACCTCGGGGGAGGAATGGGGGCCCATGCTAACGGTGATGGCATTGATGCAGTTGATACCCACTGTGGGAACGTTGCCATTTTACCTGCTGAAGTATGTGAACTATCTTATCAGGTGCGTGTTCGCTCAACCGAGCTTATACCTGATTCGGGAGGACCGGGAAAATGGCGCGGGGGACTAGGGATTAGAAGGGAATACGAGATACTTGAACAGCCGCATCAAGGACTAGTTTATACCGAACAATCCAATCCAAATTTTGCTCCATGGGGATTAGACGGTGGGGGAACAGGCACACCAGCGAGGATCAGACATGTTGGGAGTGATGGAAAAGAGATCGAAATGACTAAGGGATATTTGCGGGCTCTTCCAGGTGATCGGATCATTATTGAAACATCAGGCGGCGGTGGATACGGCGATCCAATTTCTCGTGATCCTCAACTAATCTTAAAGGATATCCGTGAAGGAAAGGTAAGTAAGAAAGCGGCAGAAAAAATATATGGTGCCGTAGACAAAGGAATCTTTTAAGATTCCTTTGTCTACCCGATTCCAAATATTTGTTAACACGGACGATGGTAACTCATTACTTGACCTATTATCACTAAATGATATGAGGAGAGGTTGAATCTATGGAGGGTGCTGTAAAGAAGAACAAAGATACAATTAAAGTTAAGGAAGATACTTTACTAGAGGAATTTGGGTATAAACAGGAACTAAAACGCACACTTTCATTTTGGGACTTATTAATTTATGGGTTATGTTTAATGGTCCCAATTGCCCCATTTGCTATATATGGTTATGTGGCGCAAGCTTCTAGCGGGATGGTCGCACTTGCCTATTTAATTGGCATGGTTGGTATGATTTTCACAGCCCTTAGTTATGCTCGCATGTCAGAGGCATTTCCGATTGCAGGTTCTGTCTATTCCTATGCTCAGCGTGGGATAAACGAGTTTGTTGGATTTTTCGCTGGCTGGATATTTTTACTAGACTACATTTTTGTACCTACATTAATTTATTTGGTTGCTGCTGCGGCACTTAGTGGTATTCTTCCTGGAGTCCCAATGGTTGCTTGGATTGTATTCTTTATTTTGATCAATACAGTTTTAAATATAGTTGGTGTTAAGATTACAACAACAGCACTTAAAATCATCTTATTTTTATCATTAGCTGTGTTAGTCGCTTTTGTGATATTTGGAATTATTGCAGTAGCAAATGGAGTTAATGGTGCTGAGTTTTCAATTAAACCACTATATAATCCTGAACACTTTAGTATCGGACTAGTGATGGGGGCTGTTTCGATTGCTGTATTAAGCTTTTTAGGATTTGATGCAGTTTCGACGCTTTCTGAGGAATCTAAAGGAGAAAGAAAAGCAGTAGGGAAGGCAATTATTTACTCTTTACTTGCAGTAGGGGCTTTATTCATAATTCAAACCTGGATTGCAGCACTCATTTATCCTGATTTTAATGGCTTTACCAATATAGACACTGCTTTTTATGACATTGCTGCAATGGCTGGGGGTGCCTGGTTAAAGTGGGTTACCGCGGGGGCTGTGGCAATTGCCTTTGGCGTTGCTGATGCCATGATCTTCCAAGCTGCAATAGCACGTCTTTTATTCAGTATGGCTCGGGATAAGAAATTACCTGCCTTCTTTGCGAAAGTACATCCAAAATATAAAACACCTTATACAAGTACCATCATTGTTGCCATTATTTCATTAGTTGTTGCTACCCTTTTCACATCTCACATGGATGACTTAACTTCTTTAGTGAATTTTGGTGCGCTAACAGGATTCATGTTACTTCATATTTCAGTAATAAACTATTTTATTCGAAAAAAGAAGAGTAAGGATTATCTAAACCACCTTATATTCCCAATCATTGGATTGATAATTATTGGCTACGTTTGGATTAGCTTAGCTTCAATAGCTAAACTGATTGGTGGGATTTGGATTATATTGGGTGCATTTTATATGATCTATTTGAAAATGAAAAAGTGACAGTATAGGTTCGCTTGGGGTTAGTCGCCCGGTTTGCTAAATGGATAAAGCAGTGGGGGACTGACACTATTTTCTGGAAGGAGGATTTGTACACTATGCTAATTTGAGGCCGCCTAGAAGATGAATGGATCGGAAGGAATAAATTCCTGATAAACTTATCTTAAAAACTAGAAAAGTTTGTTTTCCTAAAGGCTTTTAGCAGTTTTAACAAGGAGAAAGGGGGCTCTAGCTAGCTGGGGTCAGCGTATAATGGCAATTAAGTCAAGAGTAAATATTTTATAAAAAAGGCCAAACTTAAGTAGAACCCCAATATCCATTTTTTTGAAGATTCAACCATCACAGAACTATATAACAGGGCTCCTCTAGAACGTGAAAGGATCTCGTGTTTTCATCCTACAGTGATACCACCTAGCAAATATAAACTTTGAATTTCACGTATTATCCGTATTTGCAGGACAAGATCCATAACGCTGACCCACGAGGTCTAAAGCCTCAGACACCCAATACAATGTGATCTAACGCCCTAGAGGAGCCCCATTTTCATTAAAAAT
>NZ_AXVA01000005.1:0-199642 GCF_000482325.1 Bacillus sp. UNC438CL73TsuS30
GTAGCTATGTGCGGACGGGATAAGTGCTGAAAGCATCTAAGCATGAAGCCCCCCTCAAGATGAGATTTCCCATAGCGTCAAGCTAGTAAGATCCCTGAAAGATGATCAGGTTGATAGGTCAGAGGTGGAAGCGTGGTGACATGTGGAGCTGACTGATACTAATCGATCGAGGACTTAACCATAACGAAAAGCGGAGGCGACTTTTCAACTTTGAGAGACGTTGGAGAGCCGGCACTGCAAATCCTGCCTTTTGGATTTGTAGGGACGGATCGAAACGGCCGAAAAGTTAGGAGCCGAAGCTAGACATGTCTTAAGGTGAACTCGTTTTTACTAAAACTTCTTCTGTATTATCTAGTTTTGAGGGAATGAAAAAAATAAATTTACCTCTTGAAAAATCTTAAAAAGACATTATAATAAAATAGTGTCTGATAAATAGTCTGGCAATAATGGCGAGAAGGTCACACCCGTTCCCATACCGAACACGGAAGTTAAGCTTCTCAGCGCCGATGGTAGTTGGGGGCTGTCCCCCTGTGAGAGTAGGACGTTGCCAGGCTTTGTATAATGGAGGATTAGCTCAGCTGGGAGAGCATCTGCCTTACAAGCAGAGGGTCGGCGGTTCGATCCCGTCATCCTCCACCATGATTTTTTCATGAATGTGAAAAAAATCTCCAGTAGAGGGTCGGCGGTTCGATCCCGTCATCCTCCACCATGATTTTTTCATGAATGTGAAAAAAATCTCCAGTATATGCCGGTTTAGCTCAATTGGTAGAGCAACTGACTTGTAATCAGTAGGTTGGGGGTTCAAGTCCTCTAGCCGGCACCACCTTTATTTTTAGAGCCATTAGCTCAGTTGGTAGAGCATCTGACTTTTAATCAGAGGGTCGAAGGTTCGAGTCCTTCATGGCTCACCAGAGTTTTTTGCGGTAGCAAAATAACTTTCAATATTGCGGGTGTGGCGGAATTGGCAGACGCACCAGACTTAGGATCTGGCGCCGCAAGGCGTGGGGGTTCGACTCCCTTCACCCGCACCATTTAAGTTAAATATATGCGGAAGTAGTTCAGTGGTAGAACACCACCTTGCCAAGGTGGGGGTCGCGGGTTCGAATCCCGTCTTCCGCTCCACTCTTGCCGGGGTGGCGGAACTGGCAGACGCACAGGACTTAAAATCCTGCGGTAGGTGACTACCGTACCGGTTCGATTCCGGTCCTCGGCACCAAGTTTTTTGCGCAAGCAAAATAACTTTCAATAATGCGCCCGTAGCTCAATTGGATAGAGCGTTTGACTACGGATCAAAAGGTTATGGGTTCGACTCCTTTCGGGCGCGCCATTATCGGGAAGGAAGTAGCTCAGCTTGGTAGAGCACTTGGTTTGGGACCAAGGGGTCGCAGGTTCGAATCCTGTCTTCCCGACCAGTATCTTTAACTATATTATGGGGTCTTAGCTCAGCTGGGAGAGCGCCTGCTTTGCACGCAGGAGGTCAGGGGTTCGATCCCCCTAGACTCCACTTATCTAATAATATTTTGGCGGTGTAGCTCAGCTGGCTAGAGCGTACGGTTCATACCCGTAAGGTCGGGGGTTCGATCCCCTCCGCCGCTACCAAAAGAGGGACCTTTAGCTCAGCTGGTTAGAGCAGACGGCTCATAACCGTCCGGTCGTAGGTTCGAGTCCTACAAGGTCCACCAATAGATTTGATATATTACGGAGGAATACCCAAGTCCGGCTGAAGGGATCGGTCTTGAAAACCGACAGGCGGGTTAAACCGCGCGGGGGTTCGAATCCCTCTTCCTCCGCCATATGATTTTATCTTCAGCATTTAGTTTTGGCTTTAATTTCTATTATCGCGGGGTGGAGCAGTCTGGTAGCTCGTCGGGCTCATAACCCGAAGGTCGCAGGTTCAAATCCTGCCTCCGCAATTTGGTCTGGTAGTTCAGTTGGTTAGAATGCCTGCCTGTCACGCAGGAGGTCGCGGGTTCGAGTCCCGTCCAGACCGCCATATGTTGGCTCAGTAGCTCAGTCGGTAGAGCAAAGGACTGAAAATCCTTGTGTCGGCGGTTCGATTCCGTCCTGAGCCACCATTTAAACTTTAGATTAACATGATTCCTTTTATGGCGGTTGTGGCGAAGTGGTTAACGCATCGGATTGTGGTTCCGACATTCGTGGGTTCGATTCCCATCAGCCGCCCCATAAAATGCGGGTGTAGTTTACTGGTAAAACCTCAGCCTTCCAAGCTGATGTAGTGGGTTCGATTCCCATCACCCGCTCCAAAATATGGGCCTATAGCTCAGCTGGTTAGAGCGCACGCCTGATAAGCGTGAGGTCGATGGTTCGAGTCCATTTAGGCCCACCATATTTCAATTGTTCCGCAGTAGCTCAGTGGTAGAGCTATCGGCTGTTAACCGATCGGTCGTAGGTTCGAGTCCTACCTGCGGAGCCATATAGAGAAGTACCCAAGTGGCTCAAGGGGCTCCCCTGCTAAGGGAGTAGGTCGGGTGACCGGCGCGAGGGTTCGAATCCCTTCTTCTCTGCCATAAAATTTAATTGGCCCCTTGGTCAAGCGGTTAAGACACCGCCCTTTCACGGCGGTAACACGGGTTCGAATCCCGTAGGGGTCATATTGTAAAGCTGATGATTAAGTTCATCAGCTTTTTTGTATTTTAGGGATCGTTTTGGAAAAATAATGGCGAATAAGCTTTTGGAAGATGTTTTGGTAAAAAGTCCATAAGGCTATCAATGCTGCATTTATAATGGGGCACTTTATTTTGCATCTTCCTTATAATACTTTCCAGTTCCCCCTGTTTATTTTCCGGTTTCAGCAAAATACTTTCCACTTAAGAAGATTTACTATCCAATTAGCTCAAAGTCCCGTAAAACTGGACTGTAAGCGACCAAACAGATGATTTATAAAGGATTTTCTGTATTAAATACAAAGTTAAATTGTGTTTTTAAATTTATTATCCACTTTTCCAAAAATACTTTCCGGTTCCGCTTGTTTACTTTCCAGTACTAATAAAATACTTTCCACTTAAAGTGATTTACTACCAACTTCCTCCAAATACTTTCCGCTTTCTACGTTTTACTTTCCGATTAAATTGATTTACTATCAAACTACCTTCAAAGGCACATAAAACCATAATATTGCCTGTGGAATAGGAGGGATTTAAGGAGGATTCACCATATGTATTACATATTTTAGTACAGGTTTTAACTTTACTTTCTTCTTCCCCGAAAATACTTTCCAGTTGCCATGATTTACTTTCCACCGACCTACCAAAACTTATCGTCCACCTTGATCCAAACCGATCCGCTCTCCAATAATATTTTCCTCAATATACCTTCCACTTCATCAATCAAAAAATGTAAACGTTGCCATGCAGAAACTTTTTTTAAGAGATTTCATCTGTTTTTGTCGAGGAACGTTATTTTCTTTGTCTGTTGCGGTCGAATTCCGTCGAAATAACAAGCAATATGGAGTTTGATAATAGTTATTGTCAGAAAACATAAAAAAGTATTTCAACGAAAATACAATAATTACAATTATAATTGTACTTTGTAATACATATTTTCAATGGAGATGAGAAAAGCCATGGCAGTGAATACATTTTTTCCTACTGACTATCAGTTGCATTTATTTCATGAAGGAAGCTTTTTTCAAAGTCACCAGCTTTTTGGCGCTCATATCTATAAAGATTCCGATAAAGTATATACACGGTTTTGCGTATGGGCCCCTAGGGCACAAGAGGTGAGGCTAGCTGGCGATTTTAATAATTGGAACGGTAAGGGATATGAACTACAAAAAGTGAATGATGATGGTGTCTGGATTCTCATAATGGACCAAGATCTTGAAGGACGCCTTTATAAGTACGAAATTATTACTGAAAATGGTGAGGTCATCAAAAAGGCTGATCCATATGCATTTTATTCAGAACTTCGTCCGAATACTGCATCAGTTGTTTATTCATTAGAAGGCTATATGTGGCAGGATGAACAGTGGATGAATCAGAGAAGGAAAAAAAACTTTCTATCAGAGCCTTCTGTTATCTATGAAGTTCATTTAGGGTCCTGGCTGAAGAAGCAGGATGAAGAATTTTTATCCTATAAAGAATTGGCAGCAGAACTTCTTCCCTATGTACTTGAACATGGGTTCACACATATTGAGTTATTACCCCTTGTTGAACATCCGCTCGATGCGTCTTGGGGGTATCAGGGTACAGGTTATTATTCTGTAACTTCAAGATATGGTAAACCGGAAGATTTCATGTATTTTGTTGACCAGTGCCACCAGCAAGGAATAGGAGTTATTCTTGACTGGGTACCAGGGCATTTTTGTAAAGATGCACATGGTTTATATCAGTTTGATGGTTCGCATCTATACTCTTATAGTCATGAACATGATCGGGAAAACCCGGTATGGGGGACAGCGAATTTTGATTTAGGAAAAGCTGAAGTGCAGAGCTTCCTTATTTCAAATGCCTTTTTTTGGATGACATACTACCATATTGATGGTTTTCGAATGGATGCGGTTGCCAATATCATTTATTGGCCGAATGCCGATGGAAAAATTGAAAACCCATATGGGATTGAATTTTTAAAGAAATTGAACAAAGAAATCCACGAATATGATCCATCCTTCTTGGTGATTGGAGAGGACTCAACTGATTTTCCTCGTGTCACCACACCGGTTTGTTATGGAGGATTAGGCTTCGATTATAAATGGAATATGGGCTGGATGAATGACATGCTTGAATATATGGAGACACCCCCTTATTCTCGTTCAAAAGTCCATTCAAATGTATCCTTTTCGCTTTTATATGCATTTTCAGAAAACTTCATGCTTCCATTCTCTCACGATGAAGTTGTCCACGGAAAAAAATCATTATTAGACAAAATGCCAGGTGATTATTGGGATAAGTTTGCACAATTACGACTTTTATTGGGCTATATGTACGCCCACCCTGGAAAGAAACTGTTATTTATGGGATTTGAACTGGGGCAATTTTCCGAATGGAAAGATAAAGAACAGCTTGATTGGAACTTGCTGGAGTATGACATGCATCAAAAAATGAATGTGTATGTTAAAGAATTAACAAAGTTTTACAAACGTTCAAAACCTCTTTTTGAATTAGACCATCTTCAGGACGGATTTGAATGGATTGATGTAGATAATCATCACCAATCAATCTTTTCTTTTATCCGAAAAGGCAAAAAGGTGGAAGAGTCATTAATTATTATTTGTAATTTTACAGGGGTTGGTTATGAAAATTATCGGATTGGTGTTCCGTCCCCTGGAGAATATCGGGAAATTTTTAATAATGATTATGAAATATTCGGCGGTGCCGGATGGATGAATAAAAAGAAAATCATCTCTAAAGAGGAGCCGTTTCATGGTAGGGGATACTCTGTTGAAGTGACCATTCCACCATATGGATTCCTCATTATTAGACCTGTTAAAAAACGAAAGGAGCGAAAAGGAAATGGGAAAGAAAAAGTGCGTAGCCATGCTATTGGCAGGAGGAAAAGGGAGCAGACTTAATTCTCTCACAAAGGACCTTGCAAAACCGGCTGTACCTTTTGGGGGGAAATACCGGATTATTGATTTTCCCTTAAGTAACTGCTCCAATTCCGGTATCGATACCGTTGGTGTTTTAACACAATATCAGCCATTACTGCTCAACTCGTATATAGGAATTGGCAGTGCCTGGGATCTTGACCGTAAGGATGGCGGTGTAACTGTTTTACCTCCATATAGTGAATCGTCTGAAGTGAAGTGGTACACAGGTACGGCTAGTGCTATTTATCAAAATTTAAATTATCTTAAACAATACCAGCCGGAATATGTGTTAATTCTTTCCGGAGATCACATTTATAAAATGAACTATGAAAGCATGCTTGAATATCATATTGAAAAAAGGGCGGATGTCACGATTTCCCTAATTGAAGTGCCATGGGCAGAAGCAAACCGCTTTGGCATTATGAGTACGAATGAGGATATGAGAATTACAGAGTTTGAGGAAAAGCCAAGCAGTCCTAAAAATAATCTTGCTTCCATGGGCATTTACATTTTTAGCTGGAATATACTGAAAGAATATTTGGAAATGGATGAAAGAAATCCTCATTCCAGTCATGACTTTGGAAAGGATGTTATTCCGTTATTACTAGATGAAAAGAAGAAACTTTTTGCCTACCCATTTAAAGGATACTGGAAAGATGTAGGTACGGTCCAAAGCCTTTGGGAGGCCAATATGGATTTATTAAATGATAAGTGTGAATTAGATTTATTCGATCTTGACTGGAGAATTTATTCAGTTAATCCGAATCAACCACCTCAATATATTGCTCCAAATGCCATCGTAAAAGAATCACTTATCAACGAGGGCTGCACCATTGAAGGGGAGATTGAAAAGTCAGTTCTTTTTCAAGGGGTAAGTGTGGGGCAAGGGACAATTATAAAAGAATCAGTCATTATGCCTGATGCAATTATTGGTAATAATGTTTTGATTGAAAAGGCAATTGTTCCAAGTGAAGTTACGGTTCCGGATGGAACAGTCATTCGTTCATATGAAGATGAAATTATTCTTGTGACAGAAGAAATGTTAAGTGGGCTATATCCTGCGTTTTAAATAATTAAGGAGGGAATAAGGTTTGAAAAGAAAGCTATTAGGAGTAATTGACGCAACAACCTATCATGAAGATTTAGAGGACTTAATCACACACCGCTCACTTGCAGCCCTTCCTTTTGGCGGGCGCTATCGAATAATTGATTTTATTCTTTCCAACATGGTTAATTCCGGAATCCGCAGCGTGGCGATTTTTCCGAAGCAACAATACCGATCATTAATGGACCATTTAGGTTCAGGAAAGAATTGGGATCTAAATCGAAAACGAGATGGACTGTTCTTTTTTCCTTCGCCCATTCTCGAAAATGATCAAAACAAAGTCGGTTCATTTGATCATTTTGCGGCTAATATGGACTATTTTTATCGCAGCACCCAAGAATACGCGATTATTGCTAATTGCTATACTGTTTTTAATATGAACTTTAAACCTCTTTTGGATTGGCATATCCGTTCAGGTTGTGATATCACAGAACTCCATCACAAAGATGGCCAGCCGATGGAGATTTACTTAGTAAAAACCTCCCTGCTTATGAAATTAATTGAAGCCAGAAATGAAACAGGGTATACCTGTATGAAAGACGTTGTTAGGGATATTTATCATGAATACACAGTTTGCCACCATGTATATGATGGATATGCAGTAATGATCGATTCATTCCAAAACTATTATTCTACGAGTATGGAAATGTTAAACCCGGCTGTTTGGAAGCAGTTATTTTTAAAAGACCTGCCAATTTTAACAAAGGTAAAGGATGAGCCGCCATCTAAATATATCAAAGGCTCAAGCGTAAAAAATACGATGATTGCCAATGGCTGCTTAATCAACGGTACAGTTGAAAATAGCATTATCTCCAGGGGCGTTAAAATTGGTAAAGGATCAGTTATTAAAAACTGTATTATCATGCAGAAGTGTCAAATCGAGGATAATTGTTACCTAGATTCGGTGATTTTAGATAAGGATGTCAAAGTTCAGGCTGGAACCCAATTAACGGGTACAGCTCAGAATCCATATGTTATTCGTAAAGGTACGAAACAAGGAGTGTTGATTAATTCGTGAAAGTTTTATTTACAGTTTCTGAGTGTGGTCCGTTTGTAAAATCTGGAGGGCTTGCAGATGTTGCTGGCTCTCTTCCAAAAGAATTAAAAAGTCTTGGTACAGATGTAAGAGTGATCCTTCCTAAATATGGTACAATTTCTGATGAATTTAAGAGGGAAATGAAAAAGATAAAGGAATTTACTGTTCCAGTAGGCTGGAGAAATCAATATTGCGGGATTGAAGAGCTGGTTTACCAAGGACTTACCTTTTATTTTGTCGATAATGAATATTATTTCAAACGAGAAAGCCTTTATGGTTTCTTTGATGATGGTGAAAGATTTGCTTTCTTTAACCGGGCTGTGTTAGAAGCCTTATCACACCTTAATTTCTTTCCAGATGTCCTCCACTGCCATGACTGGCATACAGCGATGATTCCTTTCCTTCTAAGAAAGGAATATTATCAACGAAAAGGGTACGGTAAAATCCGCACCGTCTTTACGATTCATAATCTTCAATTTCAGGGAATTTACCCAAATGAAGTATTAGAGGATTTATTTGGAATGGACCGAAAGGCTGTCGATTTGGGACAACTGGAGTTTTTCGGAAATGTTAATTTTATGAAAGCTGCTATTGTTGCCGCCGATAAAATTACGACAGTCAGTCCTACGTATAAGCAGGAAATACAAACACCAACCTATGGTGAAAAGTTGAACGGTCTCTTGAAAACAAGGGAAGAAGACCTTCTTGGAATCCTAAATGGGATTGATGAGGATTTTTATAATCCGGAAAAGGATCCATTTATTTATCAAACCTACACGGCCAATAATCATGAGAAAAAGTCTGTTAATAAACGCGAGATTCAAAAGCTCTTTGGACTGCCGCAGTCCTCTGGGACTCCGCTAATGGTGATGATTTCCCGACTTACGAAACAAAAAGGGCTTGACCTGGTTAAATGCGTCCTTAGGGAAATCCTGCAAGAGGATATACAATTAATTGTTCTTGGAACAGGCGATTACGAGTTTGAGGAATATTTTAGACAGGCTGCAAGGGTTTATCCTGAAAAGTTAAAGGTATATACCGGATTTAGTGAAGAACTGGCTCATAGGCTGTATGCTGGGGCAGACCTATTTTTAATGCCGTCACTATTTGAGCCGTGCGGGCTTGGTCAGATTATTGCCATGAAATACGGTGCCATCCCGATTGTCAGAGAAACTGGAGGGTTGAATGATACCGTTCAATCCTGGAATGAAACAACAGGTGAAGGAAACGGCTTCTCCTTCAGTCATTTTAATGCACATGATATGCTTTATACGATTCAGAGAGCCATTCATTTTTACCATAATCAGAATATATGGCCAAAGCTCGTAAAGAGGGCAATGGAGACGGATAATAGTTGGGCACAGTCAGCATTCAGATATAATCAACTCTATGCAGAGCTCATCTCAAGGAGTGAAACTCATGTTTTCTAATAAAACCGAGTTTAAAAGAACGTTTTTAAAAAGAGTTGAGATGGTGTGTGGGACTAGTTTTGCTGAGAGTACGGAGCAGGCTCATTTTCAGACCCTTGGAAATATGATTCGTGAATATGTCAGTAATGATTGGATTAAAACCAATGAACGATATCGAGAAACGAAGGGAAAGCAGGTTTACTATCTCTCTATCGAGTATCTTCTTGGAAAACTATTACGACAAAATTTAATCAATCTTGGGATCGAAAATGTGGTCCAGGAGGGGCTTGGGGAACTTGGGATTGATTTAAGCGAGTTAGAAGAGTTTGAAGCGGATGCAGGCTTGGGAAATGGTGGCTTAGGAAGGTTAGCCGCCTGTTTTTTAGATTCCCTCGCTTCGCTTAATCTCCCAGGTCATGGATATGGAATCCGTTATAAACACGGGTTGTTTGAACAAAAGATTGTCGACGGATACCAGGTTGAACTTCCGGAACAGTGGCTTCGGAGCGGGAACGTTTGGGAAATTCGTAAGGCAGATTTAGCAGTTAAAATTCCTTTTTGGGGGAAGGTAGAATCCAAAAACGAAAATGGCAGGCTTCTGTTTCAGCATTTGAATGCTGAAACCATTACTGCCGTGCCCCATGACATGCCGGTAGTCGGTTATAACACTGACACCGTCAATACATTAAGGCTATGGAACGCCGAGCCTTCACAATTTCCAATCCACCATGATATTTTAAGGTACAAAAGAGAAACAGAGTCTGTTTCGGAGTTTTTATATCCTGATGACACACATGATGAAGGAAAAATTTTACGACTAAAGCAGCAGTATTTTTTAGTTTCTGCGAGCCTGCAATCCATTATTAAGTCCTACCGCCAACAGCATGGAAATTTAGCCCAATTTCATGAGCATGTTTGCATCCATATCAATGATACGCATCCTGTTTTGGCTATTCCTGAATTGATGCGAATATTAATTGATGAGGAGTCATTTGACTGGGATGAGGCCTGGTATATTACCAGAAATACGATTTCCTATACCAATCATACCACCTTGACGGAGGCCTTAGAGAAATGGCCACTCAGGATTTTCCGCCCGCTGCTTCCACGGATTTATATGATTGTAGAAGAGATCAATGAACGGTTTTGCAAAGAACTTTGGGAACGGTATCCGGGTGATTGGGATCGCATCGGGAAGCTTGCGATTATCGCTGATGATCAGGTAAAAATGGCTCATTTAGCCATTGTCGGAAGCTTTAGTGTGAATGGTGTTGCTAAACTCCATACAGAAATTCTAAAAAATCGGGAAATGAGCCAGTTTTATCAATTGTTTCCGGAGAAATTCAACAATAAAACGAATGGAATTGCCCACCGGCGCTGGTTATTAAAGGCAAATCCAAAATTATCGAGCTTGATTACCGAAACGATTGGTACTAATTGGACACAGGCACCGAATGAATTAGTTCGGCTCAGCGAATATGAGAATAATACATCCTTCCTGGAACAGTTAGCGAGGATTAAAAAGGATAATAAAGAAAGACTTGCAGAAATCATCCATGATAAAACAGGAGTGGCAGTTGATACGAATTCTATTTTTGATGTGCAGGTGAAAAGACTTCATGCGTATAAGCGGCAGCTCCTCAATGTTTTACATATCATGTATCTTTATAACCAAATTAAAGAGGACTCAAGTTTTTCGATGGTTCCAAGGGTGTTTATCTTTGGTGCAAAAGCTTCACCAGGATACTATTACGCAAAGAAAATTATTAAATTAATTAATACGGTTGCTGAAAAGGTCAATCATGATCCAAAAATCGGTGATCGTATGAAGGTCATTTTTATGGAAAACTATCGTGTTTCATTGGCGGAGAAAATTTTTCCGGCTGCAGATGTGAGTGAACAAATTTCAACTGCGAGTAAAGAAGCATCGGGAACAGGAAATATGAAATTTATGATTAATGGAGCCCTTACAGTAGGGACACTGGACGGGGCTAATATTGAAATTCGTGAATTAGTAGGGGATTCCAATATCTTTACTTTTGGACTTACTGCCGATGAAGTATTGCATCATTACCAACATGGCGGCTACCAGTCCCTTGAATATTATCATCATGATTGGCGGATTCAGCAGGCCGTGGACCAGCTGGTTAATGGATTCTTTCCGGGAGTATATAATGAATTCGAACCGATATTCGATTCATTACTGGAGGAGAATGATCAATATTTTGTTTTAAAGGACTTTGCCTCCTATGTGGATATTCAAAAAGTAATTGGCAACACTTTTATGGACCCAATTAAGTGGCAAAAAATGAGTTTAGCGAACATTGCCAATGCCGGCTATTTTTCCAGCGACCGAACAATTCAAGAGTATGCAGATGATATTTGGGGAATTAAGTAGTAAAAAAGGGAGACCGATAAAAAAACGGCCTCCCTTTTATTTATGAGAAAAAGTGTCCAATAAAGATTCCAACTGCTAATAAAAATCCAAAGATTGTATTCGTTTGAGCTGTAGCTTTCATGGCCGGTGCCATTTGAATAGGCAGGGTGTTTTCGATAAATCCCTTTGTTGCTTTGATTGCTTTTGGTGCACTAATGATAACAATTGCCACCCAGGCAGGCGTGACTCCGGCAACAATCAGAGCGATCACCCAAAGATAAGAGAATGTAAACATCCCGGCAAGTAAATAAATGGCTCTTTTCTTTCCTAAAAGAATGGCAACCGTTTTTCGACCGTTTTTCTTATCTCCATCAAGGTCACGAATGTTATTGGATAGCATGATTTCACCGACAAGGACCATACTAGGAACAGAAACAAGAATACTAGTACTATTAACTGTACCGGTTTGAATAAAGAAGGAGATTAAAATAATTAACATTCCCATAAAGAAACCAGAAAAAATCTCTCCAAATGGAGTATAAGCAATTGGGAAAGGCCCTCCAGTATAAAAATATCCGATTGCCATACAAATCAATCCAACTAGAGCAAGCCACCAGCTGCTGTTTGCACAAATATATACTCCTAATAATAAAGCAATCCCATAAAAACCAAAGGCAAGATTTAAAACGGTTTTTGGTTTAATTCCATCACGGACAATTGTACCGCCAATTCCGACCGATTCCTCATTATCTAGTCCTCGTTTGAAATCAAAATACTCATTAAACATATTGGTTGCTGCCTGTATTAACAAGCTGGCAATCAGCATAGCAATAAAAAGTCCCACGTGAATTTTTTCATATTTAAGTGCTAGTGCTGTCCCAAGAAGGACCGGTACAAAAGATGCCGTTAGCGTATGGGGGCGGGTCATTTGCCACCAAACCTGAAAACCACGATTTGATTCCACAGCTGAACGCTGTAAATTTGGCTGCATATTTATTCTCTCCCTTTTAAAATTTTATCTATATTCCAAGCTTTATTTCTAATAGGACCAACAATCTTTCCAAATACTAAGTGTAAGAAAACAAAGAGTCAGTGTCAATGGAATTTTATTAGTACCCTAGCAGATAATACCTGTTTGCTTGAAAAGAAGGTTAAATAACATGAGGAAATCCCTAATTGTACTGTTTTTATACGAAAAAGAAATATTTACTATATAATAAGGAATGAAAAAGAAGGAAAAGACATGGATTTATTGACTTTTTTACAATGGGAGTAGTATGTTTAAATAGGCTTGAAAATGAATGGATAACAGCTTTTTCAGCTGTTTTGGAGGGATTTTTTTGGTTACCATTCACGAATTAGAATTAAAGGAAAGAGGGCTTTTGGCTCTTACAAGAGCTAAAAAACTTGGCCGGTCCATTTTAGTCAGTGAAGTTCATCAAATGGATTGGATGAACCCTTTTACATTTTTTATGCTGGGGAAGGAACGCTACCTGGGTGAACGGTTTTTCTGGAAGGACCCGACGGATGAAATGGTGATAGCAGGTATTGGAATATCAAAACAAATTCAGTCGGATCAGGCTACTGACCGCTTTTTTCATGTTGATAAAGAATGGCAGACTTTTTTAAAGGATAGCCTTATTTATAATCCATATTCACAATTGGGGATTGGTCCCGTCATGTTTGGCGGATTTTCCTTTGACCCTCACAAACCAAAAACAAATCTATGGTCAAAATACCCTGATTCACTGTTTCATATCCCAAAATACATGTTAAGTATTATAAAGGGTCAAACCTTTCTAACAACCAACATTGTTTGTACCCCAAATGATGATGAATCATTATTTACAAAGATTCTCGATGAGAGAACTCAGCTTTTACGTTCCAGCAATCAGAAGATCGAAACAAAGTCAGCAGACCTCCTTAAGACGAAAGAAATTTTTCCTGAATCGTGGAAAAAGTCCGTTGATAAAGTTGTAAAGGATTTAAAGACAGGCCCGTTAAAAAAGGTAGTTCTTGCCCGTGAACTCCGTCTGTTATTTAATGCCATGGTTGAACCGGAATCCGTATTAAACCGATTATCTGAGCAGCAACAGGATAGTTACCTCTTTGTGTTTGAATCCAATGGAGATTGCTTTATCGGGGCTACTCCTGAACGGCTGATAAAAAAACAGGATACTCATATTTTTTCGACTTGTCTTGCCGGATCGATTTCGAGAGGCCAGACTGAGGAAGAGGATGAATACTTAGGTGAAACCTTATTAAACGATAAGAAAAATCTAATTGAGCATGAGTATGTTGTGGAAATGATTAAGGAAGCTTTAGAGGAGTCGTGTGAAGAAATAATCCTTCCTGATAAGCCCCAATTAATGAAAATTAGGGATATTCAGCATCTATATACACCAGTTGTTGGAAGAGCTAAGAGCAATGCTGCTTTACTTCATATAGTTGAAAGGCTCCATCCAACACCAGCCCTTGGAGGACTTCCCAAAAAAGAAGCGGTTGAAAAAATCAGGGAAGTAGAAAAACTTGACCGGGGCTTTTATGCAGCACCACTTGGCTGGGTGGATTATCGCGAAAATGGAGAATTTGCTGTTGCCATTAGGTCTGGCCTTATTCAGGGAAAGGAAGTTTCCCTATTCGCCGGGTGCGGTGTTGTTGCCGATTCTGAATCAGAAAGTGAATATTTAGAGACGGATTTAAAATTTAGACCGATGCTTCGTGCTCTTGGAGGAAATTAATATGAGTCATCAAGAATCACTAACTGCCTATATTGCAGCATTTGTTTCAGAGCTTGTTCTCTCCGGCATAACAGATGTCGTAGTCAGTCCAGGCTCCCGTTCCACACCAATGGCTATGGTCATTGCGGAACACCCGGACTTAAAACTTCATATCCATGTAGATGAACGCTCAGCAGCGTTCTTTGCATTAGGGATTGCGAAGGCATCCAATCGCCCAGTAGCGATCCTGTGCACTTCAGGAACGGCCGCTGCAAATTATTATCCTGCAATAGTTGAGGCACGATATGCAAGGGTACCGTTACTCGTACTAACGGCTGATCGGCCGCATGAACTTCGAAATGTAGGTGCACCACAGGCGATTGATCAAATTCATTTATATGGTCATCATGTTAAGTGGTTTTCAGAGATGGCTTTACCTGAAAAAAGTGATGAAATGATTCGCTATGCAAGGACCGTCTGCGCCCGTGCAACAGCTATTGCGACACAAGCTCCAGCTGGCCCTGTCCATTTGAATTTTCCTTTTAGGGAGCCGTTAATACCAAAGTTAAATGATGAGCTGTTTCATGTCACGGAACGCCCGAATGGCTATGTAAACGTCGTTAACGGAGCTTTTACGATAGACGATGAACAATTTACGGCAATCGCCTCGTTGCTTGAGGATAAGGAGAAGGGAATTATTGTATGTGGAAATATAGGGGACAAGGATTTTGCAAAAAATGTGACAAAGCTGGCGGAAACCTTAAACTATCCCATTCTGGTTGACCCGTTATCACAGCTAAGAAGCGGTAAGCATAATCAGGAGCATATCATCGAAGCTTATGATACATTTTTACGGAATGAAGATGCGAAGAATAATCTAAAACCTGATGTTGTAATTCGTTTTGGAGCCATGCCCGTTTCTAAAGCGTTAACAATCTTCTTAAAAGAACATCATAATGCAGTGCAATTTGTAATTGATAGCGGTGGAGGCTGGCGTGACCCGGCAGCATTAACCACCAATATGATTTATTGTAATGAATCAACTTTTTGTGAAAAGTTAGCATCAAGTGTTACGAGAAAATCGACAACCTCATTCTTGGACAGATGGAAAAGCGTTAATCAACTGACAAAGGACCATATGGGAATGATAAGAGATACGACCGAGTTAAGTGAAGCGAAATTATTTTCCCAGTTGGCGGAAATGCTTCCGGAGGGTGCAACTTTATTTGTCGGAAATAGTATGCCTATAAGGGACTTGGATAGTTTTTTCCTTAATAATGATAAATCAATTACCATTATGGCAAATAGAGGTGCGAATGGAATTGATGGTACTGTTTCGACTGCTTTAGGTGCGGCTTTATATTCAAAACCGCTCTATCTTGTATTAGGAGATTTAACGTTTTTCCATGATTTAAATGGATTATTAGCGGCAAAGTTACATGAAATCGACATTCAAATTCTTGTTATTAATAATAATGGCGGAGGAATTTTCTCCTTTCTTCCACAATCGGAACATCCGACTCATTTTGAGCTGCTATTTGGAACGCCAATAGATCTTGATTTTGAATATGCGGTTAAGATGTATAACGGGAATTTTACTAGAATTAAGGATTGGGATCATTTCCATTCGCTTATGAATAATACCAAAACAACTGGTTTAAATGTATTTGAATTCGTGACAAGTAGAGAGAAAAACACGGAGGAACACCGCGAATTTTGGCGTTCTGTTTCCCAGGAAATATCAAATTTTGTCAAAGGTGAACATGAATGGACATAATGGTTGAAAATCTTCAGATTCATGTTCAAATATGCGGTACAGGTTTCCCATTACTTCTGCTACATGGGTTTACAGGAGATGCCTCCACATGGACTCCGTTTTGCTCTGTTTGGGGTGGACATTCTAAATTAATCATTCCTGATATCATAGGCCATGGCAAAACCCATATTAGTGAAGAATTAGACCGCTATACGATTGAGTCAGCTGCAGGGGATTTGAACTTAGTACTTGAACAGCTAGAAATAAATCAGATTGACATTCTTGGATATTCAATGGGAGGGAGACTTGCATTAACCTTTGCCATTCTTTATCCTAAAAAGGTAAGAAAGCTAATTTTGGAAAGTGCTTCACCTGGTCTTGAAACCGAAGAAGAACGGAATAACCGCTCTATGAGTGATTTTAAACTTGCTCGTTTTATAAAAGAAGAAGGAATTCAATCATTTGTTGATTATTGGGAGACAATCCCATTATTCGCAACGATGGAAAAACTTCCGGCTGAAACGAAGAAGTCAATTAGAAAAAAGCGTTTAAGCAACTCCCCGATTGGGCTTGCAAACAGTTTAATTGGAATGGGAACAGGCTCTCAGCCTTCTTGGTGGGAGAAGTTAAATCAGTTATCCTGTGAGGTTTTACTGCTTACTGGTGAAAAAGATGTTAAGTTTTGTCGGATTGCAGAAAAAATGATGAAAAAGCTAGAAAATGGCAATTGGATTGTTGTTCAAAAAAGTGGACATGCAATCCATGTGGAAGATGCTGAAAAGTTTGGTACAATAGTTAGTGACTATTTGTCGAATAAAAACTAAAGGAGGATCAACTTATGACAGTTGAATGGGTTGCAGGTCGCAAGTACGATGAAATTATTTATGAAACCTATAACGGGATTGCGAAAATCACCATTAACCGCCCGCATGTACATAATGCTTTTACACCAAAGACCGTAATGGAATTAATTGATGCTTTTGCTTATGCACGTGATGACTCAAATGTAGGTGTTATTGTTTTAACAGGTGCAGGAGATAAGGCGTTTTGTTCCGGGGGAGATCAGAGTGTCCGTGGACATGGAGGCTATGTGGGGGATGACCAAATTCCTCGTTTAAATGTCCTTGATCTTCAACGTCTAATCCGTGTCATTCCGAAACCAGTTATCGCAATGGTAAAGGGGTATGCAATTGGCGGAGGACATGTCTTACATGTTGTCTGTGATTTAACAATTGCAGCAGACAATGCTGTTTTCGGCCAAACAGGACCGAAAGTAGGAAGCTTTGATGCCGGATACGGTTCAGGCTATCTTGCTAGAATTATTGGACATAAAAAAGCCCGTGAAATTTGGTATTTATGCCGTCAATATAATGCGCAGGAAGCACTTGACATGGGTCTTGTTAACACGGTTGTTCCACTTGAGCAGGTAGAAGAAGAAACCATTAAATGGTGTGAAGAAATGTTAGAAAAGAGCCCAACAGCTCTTCGCTTTATAAAAGCTGCTATGAATGCGGATACCGATGGATTAGCTGGTCTTCAGCAATTTGCCGGCGATGCCACATTGCTATATTATACAACGGAAGAAGCGAAGGAAGGCCGCGATGCATTTAAAGAAAAACGTAAGCCTGGCTTCGATCAATTCCCGCGTTTCCCTTGATTTTATAAACAAATTTTCAAAACAGCTTGATGGCCTCCATCAAGCTGTTTTAATAGAAAGCGGAAATTTAAAAGTTGGTGATTACGATGCAAAATAATATGATGCCTAATTTTTTAAAGAATAGAGCATATTTAACACCTGACCGTGTAGCGGTTTATTTTGATACCAGGCAATTAACTTTTCATGAACTGTACGAACAATCCGTTGAAACAGCAGGCAAGCTTCAATGTCAAGGGGTTGGAAGGGGTAAATATGTGGGGGTTTTATTAAAAAACCACCTGGATACCATTGTGGTATTATTTGCACTTCAACTTCTCGGAGTTAGAGCAGTTATTCTCAATAACCGTTTAACCTCACCTGAAATCGTCTGGCAGCTAAAAGACTCCCAGGCAGCCTTATTGATAACGGAAAAAAGCTTTACCGATAAAGGACTTGAAATCAGAGATATACTTCCAACCCTTTTAAAAGAACAATTGGACAGCCTCCCAATGGAAACTCCCGATATACAAGCGGAAATTAATCTTGAAGATGTTTGTACGATCATGTACACCTCCGGGACAACAGGCAAACCAAAAGGAGTTATGCAGACATATGGAAATCATTGGTGGAGTTCAGTTGGGTCCGCCCTTAATCTCGGATTTAGCGATTCAGATTGCTGGCTTTGTTCGGTCCCTCTTTTTCATATCAGTGGTTATTCCATCCTCATGCGTAGTGTCATATATGGTATGCCAATCGTTCTTCATGAGAGCTTTGATGTTGAAAAAATAATAGAGGATTTTCATAGTAAGCAGGTTACCATTATGTCTGTTGTAGGAACTATGTTAACAAGAATAGTTGATTCTCTAGGCGAAGCAGGGTTGCCGGAATCATTCCGCTGTATGCTTCTTGGCGGAGGCCCCGCACCATTGCCATTACTTCAAGCCTGCGTGGCAAAAAATGTCCCGGTATTTCAGACATATGGAATGACAGAAACCTCCTCGCAAATTGTAACCTTGTCACCTGAGTATAGTATTTCAAAATTAGGTTCTGCGGGAAAACCGCTTTTTCCTTCACAAGTTCAGATTATTCGTGATGATGGTCGAAGAGCAATGGAAGGCGAAACAGGAGAAATTATCGTTAAAGGCCCTAATGTTACACCAGGTTATTTAAACCGCCCAGGAGCAATGCTAGACAGGATGCAGGATGGATGGTTTTCAACCGGTGACATTGGCTATTTGGACGATGAAGGCTTTTTATATGTTTTAGATCGCCGTTCAGATTTGATTATCTCAGGGGGGGAAAATGTTTACCCGGCTGAAATTGAATCAGTGCTCCTATCCCATCCTTTTGTTAAGGATGCTGGGGTAACAGGACAAGCGGACGAACGATGGGGTCAGGTACCTATTGCTTTTATTGTGAAAAAAGAGGGAAACTCTGTATCTGGAAATGAACTTGAACTATTTTGTATGGAGCGGTTAGCCAAATACAAAGTGCCAAAAGATTTTAAGTTTGTTGAAGAGCTCCCAAGAAATGCTTCCAACAAGCTGTTAAGAAGAAAGCTAAAAGGAGAACAGTAGCAATATTAAATAGAACCAGGCAGATCACAAATGCCTGGTTCTTTTCTTTACATTCCCTCTGCTTCAAAGGTTTTACAGTCTGTCTCTTGAGTATTATCTGCTGTTTTTCCTTTATGACTAACAACATATATTTGTTCAGCACTGCATTTATTTCCTTTTGCCCAATAAGTACAGTTATTAACTTCGCATAAAACATCTTGTGCCACTTTGTATCACTCCTTTTCATTTCGTAATACAGCTATAGCTTTTGATGTTTGATATTCAGCCATCCATGGGAGTAAAAGGAATTTTATTTAGATAAAGCTGTTTTTAAAGTCGCTAAATTTTTATTCATTAAAGTAAAATAGGTTTCTTTATTTTTAATATTATCTTCGGTTAAAATAGCCAAATTGTGGATGGGAAGTGCCTTTGCACCAATTTCATTTTTAACAATCTCTCCTAATTTGGAATGAACATTTTGTTCAAAAAGAATATAGTGTAATCCTTCACGGTCGGCCAATGAAATGATTTTTTCTAATTCCTTTTGTGTAGGTTCATTTGTTGTCGATAAACCGGAAATACTAATTTGCTTAATTCCATAACGAGTTTCCCAATAGCCAAATGCAGCATGGGTAACGATTATTTCTTTATGTGGTGCATTTTTTATCGTATCTTGATACTTTGTATTTAGATTATCCAATTGCTTTGCAAGCCTTTGGTAATTTTCATTGAATAATGCTTTATGCTGCGGCATTTTTTTAATTAATGAATTTTTAATGACTCCCGCCATTTCTTTAGAGTATATAGGGTCAAGCCATACATGGGGGTTTATATCACCATGTTGATGGCCATCTTCATCTGCTTCATCAGCATGTTGATCTTTTGGAAGTTGAAGCTGTTCAGCAGCTGCAACTAATGTAACATTCTCGTCCTGCAAGGTGGTTTTTGCCTTTTCTACAAATCCTTCAAGACCTAAACCAATATAGAAAAACAGGTCTGAATCTGCAAGGTTCATCATATCCTTTTGCGATGGTTCAAAGGTATGTTCATCCGCTCCAGGGGGATAAATGGTTTTTACATTTACGTATTTTCCGCCAATTTGTTCAGTAAAATACTGAAGTGGGAATACTGTTGTATATATGGTTAATTGCCCTTTCTTTTTTTGCACTTGGTCATTATTTGATGTACATCCTGACAAAAGCAAACTTAAAGGAACTAGGATTGAAAGAAAAAGAATAAATTTTTTCATAAAAACTCCTTTATTAATTTAATAAATCGGATTAATTACGATTTATATAAGAAAATTTTTTAAAAATTGCATGTATAATACGGAACGATTCCGATTTCCTTATGTATCTTACAAAAAAATAACCTTATTTGCAAGCAAAAAGTTTACTGCAGGAAGCAGAATTTATATAAGATAGAGAAAAGGAAATAGATACGAAAGGTAGATGGCTATGACAGGAAAGAAAATGTTAAATGATATTTTGGAATTTAATAAGCAATTTGTGGAAAATCGAGAATATGAAAAATATGAAACGACCAAATTTCCAAAAAAGAAAATGGTGGTCCTTACCTGTATGGACACCAGATTATTGGAATTATTGCCAAAAGCGCTGAATTTAAATAATGGGGACATCAAACTTGTCAAAAATGCAGGTGCGATTGTTTCCCATCCGTTTGGTAGTATTATGCGCAGCATCTTGATTGCAGTCTTTGAATTACAAGCAGATGAGGTAATGGTGATTGCCCACCATGATTGCGGCATGAGTGGACTAAAAGCAGGCCCGGTAATTGAAAGTATGAAAAAGCGGGGGATTTCAGAAGAAAAACTTCAGACATTAAAATATGCAGGGGTAGATTTTGAAGAGTGGCTGCATGGGTTTGATAACGTCCAAGAGAGTGTTGTTCACAGTGTAAATACCATTAAGTATCACCCGCTAATGCCAGAAGGCGTACCGGTTCATGGCCTCGTTATTGATCCAAAGACAGGAAAGCTTGATTTGATTGTCAACGGATACGAGGACTAATATCCTTTACCTCGTTCTTTTTTTTCAGGAACAGGATCGAAACCGCCAGGGTGAAAGGGATGACATTTTAAAATCCGTTTGATTGTCAGCAAGCCACCCTTTAAAGCTCCAAAGCGTTGAATGGCCTCCAAGCCATAATGGGAACAAGTGGGATAAAAACGGCAGGTTGGCGGTTTTAAAGGTGAGATCACCACTTGGTAGAAACGAATCAACCCAATAAATGTTTTTTTAAACATGCAGTTCACCTCTAGAGAATCAATATCTACAACATATCATAATTTTAAAGTAACGTCTAAAATGTTAATTTGAACTAAGTAGATGTAAAAACTCGGATTTTATAGTATGATAGGGAAGAAATATGTAAAGGAGTGGTATGAATGCCTTCAGTTGAAAGCTTTGATCTAGATCATAATGCTGTTAAAGCCCCGTATGTCCGCCACTGTGGTGTCCAAAAGGTAGGCAGCGACGGTGTTGTTAATAAATTTGATATCCGATTTTGCCAGCCAAATAAAGCGGCCATGAAACCAGATGCCATTCATTCTCTTGAACACCTGCTGGCACATAATATTCGTGAGGCTGCTGAAAAGTTTGATTTCAGCATTATTGATATCTCGCCTATGGGTTGTCAAACGGGGTATTACCTTGTTGTTAATGGAGAACCAACGGTAGATGAAATTATTGACCTTATTGAAGATACAATGAAAATTTCTCTTGAAGCAACAGAAGTTCCTGCAGCAACAGAAAGACAGTGTGGGCAGGCTAAACTACACAATTTAGAAGCGGCTAAAGAGTTAATGCGTGAATGGCTTAAAAACAATAAAGAAGAATTAAAGCAAGTATTTGCATAGACCCAAAAAACTCCTATTCAATCGAATAGGAATTTTTTTATGGCTTATTTTGTTCCTCTTCATGCTTGTTTTCTTTCTCTATATAAGGATTTTCTTCCAATGGGTCAACCGTATGTTTATATGAGTAGGCTTTAGATGTGGTAAGAACTGCAAGCAGTAAAACCACGATTACAATTACAATACATACTACGAATACTGTATACATTTTCTTTCCCCCTTCCCTAAACTATTGTAGCATGCCATCAACTTTTTTTTGTACAAAAAAAAGGAAATTGCCCAAAAGCAATTTCTCTTTATTCTATATGTAAAATTAATGTATATTACGAGGATAAAAGGTATGTGTCCGGTGCTGTCCATATTCTTCTTGTGCAAATTTGCCTTTTAAACTTTCGATTAAATATAAACCCATTAAATCGTAAAGCTCTTGTTTATCCATATCCTGGATTAATGCGAGTAAATCTTCTTGGGACATTTCCTCAAGAAAAGCGAAAGCCAGCATATCAATATCTTCTTCGTCACCAGTCAATTTATTCCGATACATTTCGTATAGTTCATCAACTAATTTCAAATTGTTCACCTCCTATGAGAATATTTTTACCCTAATCATTATTTTATCCCTTTTACACAATTAAAAATCTGTTACCTTAATTTTATGATAATTATACAGCATTCATTTCTAAAAAATGAACCAAAATTTAAAAAAGAATAAAATTCTCTTTTCGGAAAGTATTATTTGGGGTAGTTAGGAAAGGAGTAGTGTTTCACTACCCCTTTTTAGGTTGAAGTTATTTTTAAAAGAAAGCAGGTTCTGCCTTATTGATGAATAATTCCCTAACTTTTACATGGGAAGGAATCAATGGGTGGTTTTGAATAACGTTCACACTTGTATATACATTATCTTTAAATGTACCGCTGCCCTCGAGCCATTCCATTATACTATCAGCTGGATACTCTGGCTTGCAATGTTTAAAAAGATAATCAAATATTTGAATTTTGTTCTGAATTTCTTTGTTTTCGTTTATCTTTTTAACGATTGCCTCTAAGTTATTGTGATTATTTTCTGAAGCTGCCACAATAATTTCATTTACATTCTCCTGGTAAACAGAAAGGATGATGTCCCTCATTAAATCACCGAATGGCGAAATGGCTGGTTGGAAACACTGCAAAATTAAAAAGTTCTCAGGATCCATTTTGATATTTTCTTTAATAAGCCCTTCAATTTTTTGGTCCATTCCAATAACAAAAAGGATTTTTTTCTTTCCATCTATATACATTTCATTCACCTTCTCAAGATAATTTGTTCTCTAAATTATTAGAGAGCTTAAAAACCATGATTCGTTCTCCAGTACGTGTACTAATATCAGTGTAAAAACTAATGACTTCCTGACCCGTAATCGTAAAGATAATCTCCTTTAATTCTTCTATACCTGTTTCCACTAAACTATTTCGGGTCTTCTTAACGGATAGCAATCCCTCTTTGTCCTGACATAATGAATATTCAGCAGGAGATAAAATACCATGCAATACGACAAAAATCATATCCCGTAAGATATCTGATTTAACAGATACTGATCCACGTCCAAGATAACTTTTTTCCCAATGAGTTAAAGCTTTACTTATTTCAGCTTCAACCATTCCTTTTGACTTATCCATATTGGTTCCTGTTCCTTCTCTCTTTTTAAAAGTTACAAATAAATATGAAACATGATAATTGCTTAATGTGAGGGGAAGAGCTGTTATGACCAACTCTCCCAGTTTCCTTCTGGATCAATAGATGCAAGCCGAATCCACCCATTTTGTACTTTTTGATAGAATTCTTGACTCTGGTTAAGTGCTTTTTGCACATATTCTCTTGGCGCTTGAATTACCATTAGAAGTCTCAATGGAGCGTGATAGACCTCTTCATCAGAATGCATAACGGATTGCCATGGAAGTCCGGATAATAAGTCACTGGCATTCCCTTGCATCACTCCGATACCGGCAGTTACGGTTTGGGTTGCTTTATTTCCACTGCCATAATAATGCGGTGCAACAGTAGAGGCATAATACTGCAAGTTGATCCATTGGCAAACTGTTCCAGGACCATTAATGATCGCGGAGAGTAAATTACCATTTTTATCATTTTGCCATTTATAATTTTGCAGAAAAGTTCTTCCGTTCAAATTGCATTCCTTAGTTAGGTTTCGTTCTCCGATAATGAAGGAGGCATTGCGTGCCAGACCCCACTCTGGACGTACTTCACTCCAATCTTCTGCAAAGCGTTCTGCTTCTTTCTTCGGATTTTTGCAAGTTAAGTTGATATTTGGTAATTGTGGTATACGTTCAGCATTGGCTTTTTCACTAACTTTTAACAATATGGACTCTATTTGATCAAATGCTTCCTTAGCTGAATCCGTAAGTTCCGGAACATAAAGCCAATTCAATTTATCCAGTGTAGTAATATGTTCGGCGGCAGCAAAAACCGTATCAACCGGAATCGAAATTCCCTCCCTAGCGAGAGTTTGCCGAACCTTTGGAAGATTACACAAGGATGCAAGCACACGGGCATTGAATCCGCTAGAGGCTCCACCGCATGCACCACAGTCAAGTGCAGAGGCATAAGGATTGTTTGTGCTATGACTTCCATGGCCGCAAATAACCACTAATGGAGCGAAATAATCGGTAAATCCCATCATCTTCAGTGCTTGACGTACGTAGGACACTTTTTCCTCATCAGTAAATCCAACAGGTAACTCAGAATGTAAAGTATACTCACGTTCTAATGAGAGTTTGGTGGAAGGTTTTCGCAGCCAAGTTTTTCGAATCATGCGTAAAGCAGATCCGGCCCCTCTAGGAACAAAACTTCTTACTAACGTTTGTAAGCCCATCCATGGACCGCTAATCTCAGGCAGCAGCATGCTTGAAGGAAGGTTATGTTTCATTATCTTAAATGTTGAATTGAGTGAATGAGCAGCCTTCCTTCTTTGTTGATATTGCTTTAATTCCAGTTCAGATGAAGTTTCTTTAACTTTAAATTGCGGTTTAAACATAACCGGTAAAGAGTTATGGCTGTGATGACATCCAAGTTCAGAGGTTTCGATTGGCAAACCGAAAAAACCAGCAGCTCCCATTGTCTCAAATGGCCCCTCTTGTTCAAGGTTACGGCGAAAAGGCTCAGAGCGTACATCAATACAAAAGATAAATTGTGCCATTACAGGTTTTACATATTTTTCTGAATTCATTTGTTTCGATTCGATTATCTCTTTTAATTGATTTTCGTATGTTTTTTCCCATGCTTCTAACCAGAGGCGCTGGCGGACAACCCGATCAAAACGATGGGCAAGTGTGAAATGGGCTTTTAGTTCTGCTGTAGAAAACTGGGCTAATCTGTTGTATGGTATGCCACCCCACTGGTCCCAGGCTGCAGCCAACGGTTCTATTAAGACTTTATCCTCTATTTTTTTCTCAGGCAAGGGAAGATAAGGTTTAATCAAAGCATATTCCAGAGAAATTCGAACAGCCAAATATTCCTCAAGCAGTGAATTTTCCTGGGATGATTGCTGTGAGCGCCAAAGCATCATTCCCGCCCAGCCTGGAAGTGCAAGCAAATGAGCTTCAAGGTATTCCTGTATCTCATAAAAGGGAATTTCTAGCTTCAACAATGCCTTCATTAAAGCATCTTCAGCCTTTTCAGGTAAATCATTAAGTTCTTCACGTATAGAAGATTTTAATGCCGGGTCATATTTGACTAATTTCCGCCAAGCATGATAGAAACCATCTTCCCGATTCGGCATTGACAAAACAGCCTGAGATTCATCAAGAAATAATTTACACCACTTAATCATGTGGCGATTGAGATCTTTCGCTGTTCCTTCATTTCCGAGTTGTTCCAAGTATTGACTAAACGTTTTAATGGCATGTTTTTCGGCAAACTGATGCTTAAAATGACTTAGTTTTTTTTCGAACCTTCTAAACTCCTGTGTTTGTGGAAGCTTGGAAGGAGGTTGGTCCATTAAAAGTGCAGTGCGACAGAAGCGTTCTGCAACATCACGCGGGACTTCTAAAGATTGTGAATCCAGCCAATTATGTAGCACAATATCGAGAAATTCCTGTTCAATTTCACCCCGTTTACGTGCCGACTTTAATATAGATTCTGTCGGATAAATTTCCACATCACAAACATCCTTGAGCCGGCGAGCGACTTTCTCAAATGGTTGCTGTTCTAATCCCATCCACGGATTTCGCGCAGCAAACGTATTGATTGGTCCAAGGGGTGTAATGACTTCAGTGGCTGATTTCACCAAATCGTTAAGATGCTGGGGATGAGATTCCTTTTCTAAACTGGATGAATGTGCCAATGTTAAGATAGTATTCACCGTAAATTTCCTCCTTGAGACAGTAATCTTGTCAGATACTTTGGATGGCTTTCAAAGAATTTATTTTTCGGTTCACTTAACCGTAAGAGCCACAGATAAATGACAGCAAAGGCCGCAGATGAACGATAATGAAACAGTAATAAACCAAGAGCACTGCAAACTAGCACAAAAATCAGAAGTATAAGGGTTGCAAGGGCAGGAGGCTGTGTTCCAGTTCCAATTTGAACGGTTTCCTCTAACAATCTATAAAAGGCGGTATGCACGAAGTGGAAAACAATACCTGCTCCTGCAAATAGTATAAATCCTGCTACTCGCCCGACCTTACCGTTTGCATGGGCAACAAGCTGTTTCCAGGCTAGTAAGACAGACCATCCTAAAATGATAGCGCTCATTAATTGATATCCGTCTTTAGGGGAAGTTAACCAAAAGACAGCACCCAGGAACAATCCTAAAACACCCCCACTAATTGTCCATAACCAAGATGAAGGTTGTGTTGTCTTGATGATTGATTTACGGTGTTGCACCGCAGCCCCAGCCTGAAGGAAAAGGGTGGCCTTGAATAGACCGTGTAACACAGCGTGAATGATGGCTGCCCAATAAGCCCCTAATGCACATTGAATCAGCATGAAGCCCATCTGTGCGATCGTAGAGCCTACGAGTTGTCGTTTATAGTCAACCTGGACCAGCATTATTCCCGTACCCATTAAAACTGAAAAACTCGATAATGCTAACAGAACCACCTGAGCCACATCTCCACTAAAAAATGGTGTAAATCGGGTTAACATAATTCCACCGGCATTTACAATCCCTGCATGCATTACAGCAGAAATAGGTGTTGGCGCAATAACTGAATCTAATAGCCAGCGGTGGAAAGGCCATTGTGCGGCTGGAATCATAACAGCCACGATTACAAGCAAGCATATACAGGTTTTTTCCCATGAATCAAGTTGCTCAAGACTATTCTCTGAAAGGATCTTTGACAATTGCCACTGTCCTGTTGCCTGTCTAATCCAGAGAAAAGCTGACAATAAGATGATCCAACCAAGGGCGAAAAGACGACCGGAGAGCCTAGAAGCATTTCGGGCAATTTGCCACTCTTTTTTTAATCCGATAAGAAGGGTTAATCCCAGAAGTGTCGCTCCCCAGCAAAGTAATAATAGTCGGGTATCATTACTTAGCCAGGCAAGAGAATCGGCGGCCGTAGTCATGGTAAGCAGTGCAAAATACTTCCGGTATGAATGTTCGCCAAGTAAATAATGAACGGAGTAACGCTGCACAATAAAACTAATCGTAAAGACAAAACATGCAAGCAGCCACGATAATGAATCAAGATGCCACGGGCCGAAATTTACTTCTCCATTTCTAAAAACTAGGGCCATTAGTGCGGAAATCGCGGGCAATATAAGAATTGCAGTATGAACACGTACAAAATTCAAGGGAATTTTCGGATTTAATAGCAACATGGAGCTGAGTACAGAAAGTGCAACCATGAGAAAAAAAATCGTCGGCAGTAAAATCATTTGCATCAATTTCCTCTCTACCTAACATTTTTTTAAACAAAAAAACCGACAATTTATCAATGTATAATAGGTTTGTAATCAAACCATTATACGCTGAAAATTGTCGGTTTACTTTTAACTAGCCTATTTTAGGCTTTTTACTAGTCTACCTTTTTATATAATTGTTCCTTCCTTGTCAAAAAGGAAGCATATTCCGATTTAACCTATTCCATTTTTCATAAAATTATAGATTTCCTTTTTCATATGGTCATTAATAAATGATGAACCTAATGCTAAAGGAAAATGAGTTTTATATATTAATAGAATAAGTTTTATATGGTAATAATGTTACTACTCATTAAACATTCTGTCAAATTGAATACAAACCGATGAAATAAAAAGAATAAAATGTATCACTTTGCGGAAAATGATAATTAGTGTTAAGAAAATTGGGCTGCCTCCGAAATTTCAGAGGAAATGGCCAGGAAAAAGGGGCTGACTGCATGGATGGACAGAAGAAAACCTATTATATAGATGTTGGAACAGGGCATATAACACAAAGTGCCCGGAGCTCAACATGGAGCTATAAAATTCAAGCAACGGATGAAGAAATTACTGAGCTGCGTGAATTATTTGATCAAAACTATTCAACGGAATGGGATAATTTTATCCGCGCCCATATCCCCTATGTTGAATATCACCATGATCGTGAAAACGACCGGTATGATAGTACGATTCAACAGGTTTATGGAAAAATTTATAAACTCGGTGATGAAGAAGCAAGGAATCATATTGAAACAATGAATATCCTGCCAAAAAGTGAATAATAAAAGGAAATCCTTATCCATTTAAGATAAGGATTTTTTGTTTCCCGATTATTGATTATAATAAAAGAATCAACGGTAATAGGCGGTAATGAGATGATAGAGTTTATTGATCAAAATGGGAATCAAGTTGAGTTATTATTTTCTGAAAAAAATTTTCCCGAAAAGGCAAAGCACGTACTGGTTATTTGTCAATATAAAGATTCCTGGTTATTGACGTGTCATAAAAAACGTGGTCTTGAATTCCCTGGGGGGAAAATGGAGGAAGGAGAAACACTGGAAGATACGGCGCGTCGTGAGGTTTATGAAGAAACAGGGGCTATTCTTGGGGATTTAAGGCGAATCGGGGAATACAGGGTAATCGACCCAAAAGGTCCTTTTGTAAAGGCAATTTTTTGGGGAATCGTGAGCACGTTAAACAAAACGAATTCCTATAACGAAACCAATGGTCCTGTTCTTGTGAAAGGGGATCTTTTAAAGCTCCGGTTTGGTGACGAATACAGCTTTATTATGAAAGATCGAGTCGTGGAGGAATGCCTTCAACTTCAAAGTAGAAAAGAATAGCGGCATTGGAAATGATTACTGCTATTCTTTTGTTTTTATCGAAAATTTTGAATTTTCCCTAATAACTGAATTGACAAAGAAACTAGTTTATGAGAATATAATTTTGTGAATCCGCTTTCAATTATTTAATTTTTCGAAAACAATTGAATATCTTACGGTTGATTGTATTGGGAGAGAGTAACGAATGTTGCCGCCGAAGGAGCAAATTCCATAAAAGCCTTGGAATAAATCTCTCAGGTAATAAGGACCAGTACATGACGTAGCTCTGGAGAGTGCATATTTCTTTAAATGCCACCAAAGGGGATCTGCTTTTTTGGCAGGAAACTTTCAGGTAAAAGGACAGAGAAGGTAGTAAAAATGCCTTCTTCTGTCCTTTTTTGTTGTCAAAAAGGGGGTAAAGGAAATAGGGTTGATTTACTGAAACATGATGAGGGTGTATTCACGGTTTGAAAAAATTAGGAAATGAGGGGAAGCAATGCAAGAACAAAAATTAGATAGGGGTTTAAAGAACAGACATGTTCAACTAATCGCCATTGGCGGGGCAATTGGAACGGGGTTATTTCTTGGGGCAGGAAAATCTATTCATTTGGCAGGACCTTCGATTTTATTTGCTTATATGATTACAGGTGTCATTTGCTTTTTAATTATGCGTGCACTTGGCGAACTACTCTTAACTAATTTGAACTATCATTCATTTGTTGACTTTGTTAGAGACTATTTAGGTAATATGGCAGCTTTTATCACTGGTTGGACCTATTGGTTTTGCTGGATCTCGATTGCCATGGCTGACTTAACAGCGGTTGGTCTCTATACCCAATATTGGTTTCCGAATGTACCACAGTGGATGCCAGGATTAATTGCTCTTGTTATTCTGTTAGTAATGAACCTTACAACTGTTAAACTTTTTGGTGAAATGGAATTTTGGTTCGCATTAATTAAAGTAATTGCCATCTTGGCACTAATTTTCATCGGGCTTGTCATGATTATAAAAGGCTTTTCCACAAATTCCGGGCCATCCAGTTTCAAGAACTTGTGGAGCCATGGCGGCATGTTTCCAAATGGAATAAATGGATTTATACTCTCATTCCAAATGGTCGTGTTTGCATTTACAGGGATTGAACTAGTAGGACTTACAGCGGGTGAAACAAAAGACCCGGAAAAAGTAATCCCAAAAGCCATCAATAATATTCCAATCCGTGTTTTTATTTTCTACCTTGGCGCACTATTTGTCATTATGAGTATTTATCCTTGGAATGCCATAAATCCGACAAAAAGCCCATTTGTCCAGGTCTTCGTAGCGGTCGGTATCGCAGCTGCTGCCGGTATTGTTAATTTTGTCGTTCTTACATCCGCAGCTTCAGCATGTAACAGCGCTGTCTTCAGCACAAGCCGGATGGTTTACTCACTAGCCAAGGATAATAATGCACCTGTACCATTCGCAAAACTTACTTCACGAAAAATACCTTCAAATGCATTATTCTTTTCAACCGTTGTCATTCTCATTGCCGTAATTTTAAACTATATCATGCCGGAAGGAGTATTTACACTAATTACAAGTATTTCTACGGTATGTTTCATCTTTATTTGGGGAATTACTGTCATCAGCCATTTAAAATACCGTAAAGTAAGGCCGGATTTGGCAAGAGTAAATAAATTTAAGTTGCCGTTTTATCCTGTTTCCAATTACTTAATCCTTGCTTTTCTTGCATTCGTTCTTGTCGTCCTTGGGCTAGCGGAAGATACGCGTGTTGCCTTGTTCGTAACTCCTGTTTGGTTTATTATGCTAATTGCAATTTATAAGGTACGGAATCAAAAGGAAAATCATACAGATCCAGTGAATCAAGAAAAGATTGCAGAAAATTAATAGAATTATCTTAATTACTTTTTATTGTTATCGCTTTCAAAAAATTTTAAAAAAAGCTTGACGTGAATTATGTTAGCGATTATTCTGAAAATAATAATAAATAGAGCGGATGACGGTTGTGGGAGAGTGCAATTTAACACGCCACCGAAGGAGCAAGTTCCAAAAAGACCCTTGGAATAAATCTCTCAGGTAGATGGAACCATGACTGGACGCAACTCTGGAGAGCGCATAAAAAATTATGCCACCAAAGGGGAAGGTTCTTTTCGTAAAAGAGCTAAACTCTCAGGTAAAAGGACAGAGAAGGGTAGAGCAATCTTTATGCTACCCTTTTCTGTCCTTTTTTGCGTGCAAAAAAGTGAGTGTTTCTATCAGTTTACTTGGAAATAAAAATCTTCGGGGATAAGGAAGATATTCCATGTTTGAAACATCAAAGGGTAGTTGAACCATTAAAAGGAGGACTAGAAATGGGATTACAACAAAATGATTCAACTATTTTTGAAGCAATTAAGAAAGAGCAGGAACGCCAGCATCAAACATTGGAGTTAATCGCTTCTGAAAACTTCGTAAGCCAAGATGTATTAGAAGCAATGGGAAGTGTGATGACGAATAAATATGCTGAAGGCTACCCAGGGAAGCGTTACTATGGTGGGTGTGAATTTGTTGATATAGCAGAAAATACAGCGATTGATCGCCTAACAAAGCTGTTTGGCGCAAAATATGCAAATGTTCAGCCACACTCAGGTGCACAAGCAAATTTTGCAGTATTCTACGCATTGTTGCAGCCCGGTGATAAGGTCATGGGGATGAACCTTTCACATGGCGGGCACTTAACTCATGGAAGCCCTGTCAGTGTTTCAGGAAAATGGTTTGAAATTGTCTCCTATGGTGTGAGAGAGGACACTCAATTGATTGACTATGATGAACTGGAAGTGATTGCAAAAAGAGAAAAACCGAAATTAATAATTGCGGGGGCAAGTGCTTACCCAAGAGAAATTGATTTTGCGCGCTTTAGACAAATTGCTGACAAAGTTGGTGCAAAATTCATGGTTGACATGGCTCATATTGCGGGACTTGTTGCAGCCGGTCTTCATCCTTCACCAATTCCATTTGCCGATGTTGTAACAAGCACTACGCATAAAACGCTCCGAGGTCCGCGCGGCGGAATAATTTTAACCAATGATGAAGACATCATAAAGGCCATTAATAAATCAGTGTTCCCAGGGATACAAGGCGGTCCCCTCATGCACATCATTGCGGCCAAGGCGGTTGCTTTCAATGAAGCACTGCAGCCAAGCTTTAAGGAATATGCAAAACAGGTGATTGAAAATGCAGCAACACTTGGAGAAACATTAAAAAATGAAGGTGCTGCCCTTGTTTCTGGGGGAACGGATAATCATATCGTTCTTTTGGATTTACGTCCGTGGAATTTAACTGGAAAAGAAGCAGAAAAATTATTAGAAGAAGCGGGGATTACCGTAAATAAAAATACGATTCCATATGACCCGGAAAAACCGTTTGTTACGAGCGGAATCCGGATGGGAACTGCAGCTCTGACAACGCGCGGAATGAAGCAGGAAGAAATGGTGGAAATCGGGAAAGTCATTGCCGCTGTTCTGAAGAGTAAAGGGGACAAAGTCGTGCTTGAGAAAGCAAAGGAAACAACAAAAACGATTTGTGGCGCCTATCCGTTATTTCAGCAAGCTGTAACAGTGTAAGAAAGGGGCAAATTGGGATGGAATTTCAGAGTTGTTTTGACATTATCGGTCCGATTATGGTGGGACCATCGAGTTCTCATACAGCTGGAGTCGTATCAATCGGAAAATTTATCTACGAATTGTTAGGAGATTGTCCAGAAGAAGCAAATATTGTATTTTATGATTCATTTGCCGAAACCTATCAAGGTCATGGAACAGATAAGGCACTTCTTGGAGGATTACTTGGGATGGATACGGATGATTCGCGAATTAAATCTTCATCGGATTGGGCTAAAAAACATGGCATGCAGTACCAATTTGATTTTGCAGAAAACTGTGAGTATTACGACCATCCAAATATTGCAATTGTAACAGCAAGGTGCGGTGATTATGTTGTTAAAGTTGGCGGTGTTTCTCTCGGCGGCGGCTTATCCAAGATCTTTATGATTGACGAGAAGATGGTTGATATTCGATTGAGTGCAGGTGATGATTTTGCCACCCTTGCTCGTGATTACCAACCCATCAGGAAAGAGCTTATGGAGGCAATATGATGGGAATTCAGTCTATGAGAGAACTAGTTGAAGCTTGTGAAAAAGAACAAAAAACCATAGGCGAAATGATGTTGATACTGGAAGCAGAAAAATCAGGGAGAGACAAAGAAACCATTATTGGCATGATGAGAGAGCGACTAATCAAAATGAAAGAAGCTGTCGACAGCGGCATCAAAGATGACTCAGCTGCACCAAGTGGGATTTCCGGCGGGGATGCTGTGAAAATGTATGATTACATGAGTCAGGGCAAGGCCCTCTCCGGAAATTATATAAGTAATGCAATGGCCTTTTCATTGGCAACCTCTGAAGGTAATGCCCGGATGGGGGTCATAGTAGCAACGCCAACTGCCGGAGCAGCCGGCATTTTACCTGGAGTTTTGTTTTCGCTTCATAAAAATGATGGTACGCCTCTTATAGATTTAGTTATGGGCTTGTTTACGGCAAGTATGCTTGGTTTGGTTATTGCAAACCGTTCATTCATTTCAGGAGCAGCTGGAGGGTGCCAGGCTGAGGTAGGATCGGCAACAGCCATGGCTGCCGGAACAATCGTTGAGCTAAAAGGAGGAACACCACAACAAGCCGTGAATGCCACTGCCATTGCCATGAAATCACTTTTAGGTTTGGTTTGTGACCCGGTAGCAGGACTTGTTGAAGTGCCATGCATTAAACGGAATGTAATTGGGACTTCCATTGCATTTTCAGCAGCGGATATGGCCCTTGCTGGGATTGAAAGCCGGATTCCTTGTGATGAAGTCATTGAAGCGATGTATAGGGTTGGAAAAGATATGCCTAGGACACTCCGGGAAACAGCTCTTGGAGGACTGGCAACGACAGAAACAGGTAAACAGGTAAAGGAACGGCTATTTTGCAGGAAATAATAGGAGGTATAACAATGGGGATCGATACAGCATTAAAGCAAACACCACTTTTTGAAACTTATGGTAAGCATGGTGCGAAGGTTATTGACTTTGGAGGATGGGCACTACCAGTTCAGTTTTCCAGTATTTTAGATGAGCATGAGGCAGTCCGAACAAATGCAGGACTTTTTGATGTCTCACATATGGGTGAAGTACTTGTTGAGGGAAAAGATGCAGAGAGTTACATTAACTACTTAGTTACAAACGATGTAACAAAGCTTAGCATCAATCAAGCACAATATACCGCAATGTGCTACCCAGACGGCGGAACGGTCGATGATTTATTAGTATATAAATTAGACAATGAAAAATATTTACTCGTCATTAATGCGGCGAACATCGAGAAAGATTTTGACTGGATGAAGCAACAGGCAAAAGGGGAGATGAGGCTCCAGAATATTTCGAATGAGATCGCTCAGCTTGCTATTCAAGGTCCAAAGGCTGAAAGTATCGTTCAAAAATTAACTGACATTAATTTATCAGAAATTGGCGCATTTAAATTTGCTCAACATGTCAATCTAGACGGGGTAACGGATGTACTTGTATCTCGCACGGGTTATACAGGAGAAGATGGTTTTGAACTATATTTAGCTGCTGATCAAGCGGAAACCCTTTGGGAAAAACTTTTAGAAGCAGGAAGTGAGGACGGCTTAAAGCCATGTGGACTGGGAGCACGTGACACACTTCGTTTAGAAGCACGTCTGGCACTTTATGGTCAAGAACTGTTAAGTGATATCAGTCCGCTTGAAGCAGGAATTGGCTTTGCCGTAAAACTAAAAAAAGAATCCGATTTTATTGGGAAGGCTGCACTTATCGCTCAAAAAGAATCCGGTTTAAAACGAAAGCTTGTAGGGATTGAAGTCACTGGACGAGGGATCCCACGTCACGGTTATAAGGTAGTTTCAGAAGGAGGAGAGGAAATCGGTGTTGTTACATCTGGAACCCAATCACCCTCTTTAAAGAAAAGCGTTGGACTTGTTCTAATTTCTGCGAAACAAGCTGAAGTGGGGACACCATTAAAAGTGGAAATTCGTAACAAGATGATTGATGCCGTTGTTGTGAAAACACCATTTTATAAAAGAGGTTAATAGAGTAATAAAGATACTCTGGTAAACTCTCAAATTGGCAGCAGGCAGATGTCTGATCCACAAACATACTTAAAAATGATTTTTAAAACTTATTAAATTCTAATTAACAATTGAAGGGAAGAAAATATGATGACACAAGCAATTGCAACTTTACTATATAGCAAGGAACATGAGTGGGTTTTAAAGTTAGACGGAAATCGAGTACGAATTGGAATTTCTGATTATGCACAAAAACAGTTAGGAGATATCGTATTTGTCGAAAATCCCCAAGTGGATGATGAAGTAACAGCGGATGAATCAATGGGAACAATCGAATCGGTAAAAGCCGTTTCTGAAATTTTCGCTCCAGTATCAGGTACAGTAGTCCGGATCAACGAAGAGTTAGAAGATGCTCCTCAGACAATTAACGAACATCCATTCAGCAAAGGCTGGTTGGTAGAAGTGGAAATGTCAGTTCCTGAAGAGCTTGAATCCCTTTTAAATGAAGATGAGTACAAAGCATTTATCAATGAAGAAGGAGAGGAATAAGATGGCGAATACTTATAGATATCTCCCTGATACGGAACAAGATAAAAAGGAAATGCTCGATTTCTTAGGAATGTCTTCCATTGAAGAATTATTTGAAGATATTCCATCTGAACTTCGTTTAAAAGGTGAATTAACTATTCCAGAAGCGGATCCAGAACCTATTTTAATGAAGAAAATGAACCAACTTGCTGCAAGTAATTTAAATGCAAATCAATATCCAACTTTTCTAGGTGCGGGTACATATGATCATTATATCCCAAGTGTTGTTGATCACATGATTTCACGTTCAGAATTTTATACAGCTTATACACCATATCAACCAGAAATCAGCCAAGGGGAATTACAAGCAATTTTTGAATTCCAAACGATGGTTTGTGAGCTGACAGGAATGGATGTGGCCAACTCCTCCATGTACGATGGCTTTACATCACTTGCAGAAGCTGCCTCACTTGCTGTTGCTTCTACAAAACGTTCAAAAGTAGTTATTTCAAAAGCTGTTCATCCTGAATCACGTGCAATTTTAAACACGGTTGCAAAGGGTCAAGAATATTCAGTTGAAGAAGTAAGTCTTGATTCAGATGTAACAGACTTAGAACAACTAAAAGCACAAGTAGATAAAGGCACGGCTGCTGTTATTGTTCAATATCCAAACTTCTTTGGTTCTATTGAAGATTTAACAGAAATTAAGAAAATTGCTGATGAGGTTGGTGCTCTTTTCATCGTAAGTTCAAACCCGCTTGCATTAGCCCTATTACAATCACCAGGTAAACTTGGAGCAGATATTGTTGTCGGGGATATGCAGCCACTTGGTGTTCCGATGTCCTTTGGCGGCCCGCATTGCGGATATTTTGCTGTTAAACAAAAATATATGCGTAAAATTCCGGGTCGTATTGTAGGACAAACTCATGACCAACAAGGAAGACGCGGCTTTGTATTAACCTTGCAAGCTCGCGAGCAGCATATTCGCCGTGATAAAGCGACTTCTAATATTTGTTCAAACCAAGCACTAAATGCTCTAGCCTCTTCTATTTGCATGTCAGCATTGGGAAAGAATGGTGTCCGTGAAATGGCACAGCAAAATATTGAGAAAGCTGACTACATGGCAAAGTCTCTTCAAAACAAAGGGTTTAACGTTTTAAACAAATCAGCATTCTTCAATGAATTTGTTGTAGAACTACCACTCCCAATTAAAGAAGTTAACACTAGGCTTCTTGAATCAGGGCTCATTGGTGGTTATGACTTAGGACTTGATTACGGATTTGACAATCAAATGCTGATTGCGGTAACAGAACAACGTTCAAAAGAAGAGATAGACAAATTTGTAGAAGCATTGGGGGCTGTTGTAAATGGTTGAATATAATGATCTAATTTTTGAAATTAGTCGTTCAGGTCGTGTAGGTTACAGCCTACCGAAAAGTGATGTTAAAAGTGTTGATTTACAAGATAAATTTCCAAAACATTTAATTCGTGATGAAGCAGCGGAACTACCTGAAGTATCTGAGCTTCAACTTGTTCGTCACTATACTGCACTTTCAAATAAAAACCACGGGATTGATAATGGATTCTATCCTCTTGGATCTTGTACGATGAAATATAATCCGAAAATTAACGAAGATGTGGCACGTCTAACTGGTTTAAGCCGTATTCACCCATATCAACCAAGCGAAACTGTACAAGGTGCATTAGAGCTTTTATATAATCTACAAGAAGAGTTAGCTGTAATCACTGGTATGGATGCAGTAACATTACAGCCTTCTGCAGGTGCTCAAGGTGAATGGACTGGATTAATGATGGTGAAAGCTTACCATGAGCAAAAAGGTGAAGTTAGAAAGAAAGTTCTTGTTCCAGACTCCGCTCATGGTACAAATCCTGCTAGTGCGAGCGTTGCAGGATTTAAGACAGTAACGATTCCATCAAACGAAAATGGATTAGTTAACTTAGAAGAATTAAAGAAACATGTTGATAGTGAAACCGCTGCATTAATGTTAACAAACCCTAATACACTTGGTTTATTTGAACAAGAAATCGCTGAAATTGCTGCTGTAGTTCATGAAGCAGGCGGATTACTATACTATGATGGTGCGAATGCCAATGCGATTTTAGGAAAAACAACTCCAGGATCAATGGGCTTCGATATCGTGCATTTAAATCTTCACAAAACATTTACTGGTCCACACGGTGGTGGAGGTCCTGGTGCAGGTCCTGTTGGTGTTAAGGAATTCCTCCTTCCTTACTTACCTGTACCACGCGTTGAAAAAGACGGCGATAAATTTGTGTTGAATTCAAATTATCCATTATCTATTGGCCGTGTAAAAGGCTATCATGGAAACTTTGGAATTTTGGTTCGTGCATACACTTATATTCGTACATTGGGACCAGTAGGATTGCGTGAAGTTTCTGAAGGGGCTGTCCTTCATGCGAACTATCTTCGTAAAAGACTAGAGCCTTATTTTGATTCACCATATTCACAAATTTGCAAGCATGAATTTGTATTATCCGGTTCAAGACAGAAGAAGTTGGGGGTCAGAACACTTGATATGGCCAAACGTCTGCTTGATTTTGGATATCATCCGCCAACCATCTACTTCCCGCTAAATGTTGAGGAATGTTTGATGATCGAACCAACAGAAACAGAATCAAAGGAAACAATGGATGCATTTGCTGATGTGATGATTCAAATCGCCAAAGAGGTAGAAGAAAACCCAGGTATTGTATTAGAAGCACCACATACAACGGTGATTGGCCGATTGGATGAAGTTCAGGCGGCAAGACAACCGATTTTACGTTATAAAAAAGAGGAATCAGCAGTAAAAGAAAAAGAACCTGTAAACGTATAAAGAAACCTTCCATCTGTGCGGGAATGCTCCGCACAGATAATTTTCAAGTTTAGCAGATTATGTTCCGGTCATAGGAGTGAATAAGATGGCAACTGAGTATGTACGTAAACCAGAATGGCTTAAGATAAAATTAAATACGAATGAGCAGTATACCGGCTTAAAATCGATGATGCGTGAAAAAAAGCTTCATACCGTCTGTGAAGAAGCAAAATGTCCGAACATTCATGAATGCTGGGCATCACGAAAAACGGCAACCTTTATGATTTTAGGAAGTGTATGTACACGGGCCTGTCGATTCTGTGCCGTTCAAACAGGACTACCAACAGAGCTTGATTGGGAAGAGCCGGAACGCGTAGCAGAATCAGTGGAGCTGATGGGATTAAAGCATGCCGTGATTACGGCTGTTGCCCGTGATGATTTAAAAGATGGGGGAGCCGGGGTTTTTGCAGAAACGGTCAGAGCAGTCAGACATCGTAATCCATTTTGCAGCATTGAAGTCCTTCCTTCTGATATGAATGGTAAATATGAAAATTTAAAAACGTTAATGGATGCAAAGCCTGATATTTTAAATCACAATATTGAGACAGTGAAACGTTTATCACCAAAAATACGTGCCCGGGCTACATACGAACGTTCCCTTGAGTTCTTGCGGCGCGCTAAAGAAATGAATCCTGCTATTCCAACAAAATCAAGCATTATGATCGGACTTGGAGAAACACAAGAGGAAATTATCGAAACGATGGATGATCTTCGCACAAACAATGTGGACATTATGACCATTGGACAGTATTTGCAGCCTACTAAACATCATTTAAAAGTCCAAAAATATTGGAGTCCGCAAGAATTTGAAGAATTAAAAATAATTGCGATGTCAAAAGGTTTTAGTCATTGCGAAGCCGGGCCGCTCGTTCGCTCCTCCTATCATGCAGATGAACAGGTCAATGCAGCAAAAGTGAATGTGCAATAAGGGCAAATAGGAGAAAAGGAGAGGCATCCAATGAATTTAAAAGTAACTGAAGCGGCGATGGACAAACTGAAAGAGCTGATTGAGACGGAAGGAAATAGTCCCCGGATTGATGCCGACGTAACAGGGGGATGCGGGATGTCCGTTAAGTTTTCAATTGTTTTTGATGAACCGCGTCGAAACGATTTATGCATTGAGATGGATGGGCTACAAATTCGGCTGGATCGTTTTACTAAACGCTATTTAGATGAAGAAATAGAAATTGATTATCAAGTTGAACAAGGGTTTCTAGTTGGGGACAGCTTTACCTCAAGTGCGTGCGCCATTGAAATCGATTAATGGGAAGCTGATTGTGTCTTAAAAGGCAAGGAGCATCCCCTAATTTTTATTACTTTTAATCTAAGTTTTCCAGTAGGTATTATAGGTATTTTTGTTTGGAAAGGAGAAACGAAATGACAAAAGAATATGACGTGGTTATTATCGGCGGTGGACCTGGAGGATACGTTGCAGCTATTCGTGCCTCTCAATTGGGTTTAACAGTAGCAGTTGTTGAAAAAGGGAAACTTGGCGGAACATGCCTTCATGCAGGATGTATCCCAACCAAAGCATTATTAAGAAGTGCAGAATTATATTCTCAAACAAAAAATGCAGAGCGGTTTGGTGTCATTGCCCCTGAAATTGGGCTTGATTTTTCAAAGGTACAAGCCCGGAAAGAAGAAATTCAGGACCGCCTATACAAGGGGATCCAGCATTTAGTGCAAAAAGGAAAAATCGATGTTTATGATGGAAAAGGCAGTATCTTGGAATCAAAAGATGTATTAGTTGAATTAAACAATGATGGCGGAGAAATCATTATAAGCCCGCGGAATATTTTAATTGCGACAGGTTCCCGGCCAAGAACATTTTATGGCTTGGAGGCAGATGAAAAGTATGTGATGACATCAGATGAAGCCTTAGCAATGGAAACACTTCCAAATTCCATCATAATTGTTGGCGGTGGGGTGATTGGAATTGAATGGGCATCGATGCTTGTGGACTTCGGTACACAGGTTACTGTGCTTGAATATGCCGATCGTATTTTACCGACAGAAGATAAAGATGTTTCAAAGGAAATCCAGCGCTTACTAAAGAAAAAAGGCGTAAAAATCATTACAGGGGCAAAAGTTCTACCAGAAACACTTGAAAAAGGTGATGGTGTTTCGATAAAGGCAGAGCATAAAGGGAAGGAAATTTCATTTTCTGCCGATAAACTTTTAGTTTCCGTAGGGAGATTACCAAACACAGAAGGAATTGGACTTGAAAAAACGGACATTGAAATGAATGGAATTTTTATCAAAACAAATGATTCCTATCAAACAAAAGAACCGAACATATACGCAATTGGTGATGTTATTGGCGGCTTACAGCTTGCTCATGTCGCTTCACATGAAGGAATCATTGCTGTTGAACATATAGCAGGAGAAAGTCCTAATGCACTTGACCCAACTCTTGTTTCAAAATGTGTTTACTGCAGTCCTGAAGTCGCAAGTGTTGGACTAACAGAAGATGAAGCAAAGGAAAAAGGATTTCAAGTAAAAACCGGTAAATTCTCATTTCGTGCAATCGGTAAGGCACTCGTTTTTGGTGAATCAGACGGTTTTGTCAAACTTGTTGTTGAAGAAGGAACCAATAAACTGTTAGGTGCTCATATGGTGGGTCCTCATGTAACGGATATGATCACCGAGTTTGGTCTTGCCCGTGTATTAAATGCGACTGCAATGGATATTGCCCATACCATCCATCCACATCCTACATTAGCCGAAGCAATCGGTGAAGCAGCCTTAGCGGTAGATGGAAAGGCCATTCATGCATAAAGGAAGGTGGGAGAGGAAATGATCACAAAGTTAAAGCTGAATCGTGCGGTACTATTAATTTCTTGTCCAGAAAAGCCAGGTATTATCTCAACCGTAACGAATTTTTTATTAGAACACAAAGCGAATATTGTCCATTTTGATCAACATACAACAGACCCGCACTCTGGTATATTTTTCATGCGGATTGAGTTTGATTTGGAAGAATTTGATTCTGCATTTGAAAAACTTGAACATGATCTTCATATGATAGGGGAGGAGCATGCCTTAGATTGGCAGTTAAGCACGAATAAAAAAAGGAAGCGAATGGCTATCTTTGTTTCCAAAGCAGATCATTGTCTCACCGAGCTTCTTTGGAGGTGGAAATCAAAGGAAATCCCGGTGGACATCCCTTTGGTAATTAGTAATCATCCTGATTTAAAAGAGGAAGTTGAAAGTTATGGCATCCCTTTTTATCATATTCCAATGTCTCATGAGACAAAAGAAGAGGCCGAACATAAAGCATTAGAACTAATAGACGGGAAAGTAGATTTTATTGTATTGGCAAGGTATATGCAAATTCTTTCCCCGAATTTTATTTCTCATTTCCCGAATCAAATCATTAACATCCATCACTCTTTCTTACCGGCATTTGTTGGTGCAAATCCCTACGTGAGAGCATTTAACAGAGGTGTGAAGTTAATCGGGGCAACTGCTCACTATGTAACGAATGATCTTGATGAAGGACCAATCATTGAACAAGATGTACAGCGCATTAATCATCGTTTTACAGTAGAGGACCTAAAGACGGCTGGGCGCCATGTGGAAAAAAGGGTTCTAGCTGAAGCGGTTTCCTGGCATGTCGAAGATAAAGTTCTGGTTCATGGCAATAAAACGATTGTATTTGCATGAGAGGCATGAAAAAACTAAAAAGAATAGCGATATTTTTTCGCTATTCTTTAATCAGTTTTTTCTCAATATAGTCTACTAACTGGTACATAATAGTTGCTAAGACGGCAACAACAAGGAGTGACAGCATCACTAATGTAAAATTAAATACCTGGAAGCCGTAAATAATTAAATACCCTAGCCCTTTAGCTGATACAAGATATTCTCCTACAATTACTCCTACCCATGATAATCCGACATTTACCTTTAAAGTTGAGATAATCGTTGGAAAACTAGCCGGCAGAATCGCTTCTTTAAAGCATTGAAAACGAGTGGCACCAAATGTTTGTAGAACTTTTATATAGTTCGGATCAACTTCGCGAAAGGATGTATAAATTACAATGGTTGTCACTATAACAGATATGATGACTCCCATAGCAATAATCGAAGGATAACCCGGACCTAAAGCGACAATTAAAATTGGACCAAGGGCAACTTTTGGCAACGCATTTAAGATTACTAGATATGGATCGAAAATTTTTGAAATCATCGGGGACCACCATAATATTGCAGCCATAATAGTACCCAGTAATGTCCCTAAAATAAAACCGAAAATGGTTTCAGTTAATGTGACCATCGTGTTATCAAGCAATGTTCCATCTTGAATTTTATCCCAAAATAATAACCCGATTTTGGAAGGGGAACTAAAAATAAGCGGGTCAACCCAATGGAGTCTGCTTGCAACTTCCCAACCTATAAAAAATAAGAGGAAAATTAACAACTGATAAAATCTTACCCATCTATTTTCAACCTTTAAAAAGTGCAGGTATTCCTGGTGAAGCTGTTTTACTTTATGAGGATTCAAGTGACTCCAACTCCTTCCATACCATCTCAAATAAGCTGGAATATAATTCGTGGTTTCGGGCTTCAAGTGGTGATAAATCTTTTAGCTCATTTGGAATTTGAAAAGTTTGATGGAGTTTACCAGGTCTTGCTGAAAACAAAAATACCCGATCACTCATGGCTATGGCCTCACCAATATCATGTGTAACAAGGATAGCTGTTTTGTTTAACTCTGTTAATGTGTTAGAGACTAAATCCTCTAATTTTAATTTTGTTTGATAATCAAGTGCTGAAAAGGGTTCATCAAGCATCAATAACTTAGGCTCTGTTGCTAATGTTCGAACGAGTGCAGCACGCTGCCGCATTCCCCCAGATAATTGTTTTGGCAGTTGTTTCTCCACACCTTTTAGACCGATTTGATTTAAAAGCTGTAATGTTTTCGTTTTCGACTTTTCATTCAGCTGGTTTGATAATTTAAGTCCCAAAAGGACATTTTCCTCAATTGTTTTCCAAGGAAACAGGTAATCCTGCTGAAGCATGTAGCCAATTTCATTGTTGTTCGAGGATATAGGCTTATTTTCGAGAAGCACCGTCCCTTGGGTTGGTTTAAGTAACCCTGCAATAATCGATAGAAGCGTTGTTTTTCCACAGCCGCTTGGGCCGAGAAAGGAGACAAATTCCCCTTCCTCGATTTTTAAAGAAACATCGGAGAGGGCCGTGGTCACAGAGTTTTTTGTCAAATAGGTATGATGGATTTCATTAATGGTTAAGAAACTCATCGGACCGCCTCCTAAAGTAGTTTTAAGAAAATTTAGTGCCTTGATGTTATTTATTTTTGAATAACTTTTTCTGCAACGCTTGTATTCACTAATGTTTTGTAATCAACTTGCTTTGGCAGTTCGCCGGCTTCTTTCATAATGTTTTGGAGATTGTTCCATTCTTCTTCATCGAGAATTGGATCTGTAGCAAAGGACCCTTGATTTTTATAACGATCAACCACCATTTTGATAATTTCAAAGTCAGTATCTTGGAAGTAAGGCTGAACGGCCTTAGCGATTTCTTCTGTACTATGTGTTTTCACCCATTGTTGTGCTTTATAAATGGCTCTCGTGAATTTTTCAACTGTTGCATTATGCTTCTTCATATAGCTTTGCTTTGCCATAAAGGTGGTATAGGGAACATGACCTGATTCCGTGCCGAACGAAGCGATGATATGACCTTTTCCTTCTTTTTCAAAAATACTGGCGGTTGGCTCGAATAATTGGACAAAATCACCGGTCCCAGAGGCAAAAGCACTAGAAATATTTGCGAAGTCAATGTTTTGAATTAAATTTAAATCCTTATGTGGATCGATTCCGTGTTTCTTTAAAACAAACTCCCCAACCATTTGCGGCATACCGCCTTTACGCTGGCCTAAGAAGGTTTTTCCTTTCAGCATATCCCATGAAAAGTTGTCAATTTTTTCTCTGGAAACAAGAAATGTTCCATCTGTTTGCGTTAATTGAGCAAAGTTAATCACCGGATCCTCTGCTCCTTGGGCATAAACGTAAATGGAAGTTTCTGAACCGACAAGTGCAATATCTGTTCCACCGGACAGCAATGCCGTCATCGTTTTGTCGCCACCGAAAGTAGTGGTCAGTTTTACATCCAATCCCTCAGCTTTGAAAAACCCTTTTTCCAAGGCAACATATTCAGGGGCATAAAAAATCGACCGGGTTACTTCAGCTAACCGAACCTTTTCCAGTTTTTTTGTCTTCGTAGTATCATTATTGCAGGCTGCAAGTGAGAACATAAGAATAGCAATGAGAAGTGTTGAGAAACTGAATTTTAACCATTTTTTCATATTAAACCTCCTAATCTTCAAAAGATCTGGGCTGCTTTTTGCCTACGATATCGTATGAAGAGGGAAAAAATGTGTGAATGCCCAGTTACAAAATTTTTTTAAAAAAGGGAGTGGTTAGGGTGAATGTAGAAACAGGGAAAATCATTGAAATGGATCGGTTTCCTTCCCCAAATCCGAATGTTGAGCTAAATCTGGTTACCTACCTTTCCAATGGATTAAAAGTGAAAGGTATGCTGGCAGTGCCGAAATATGAAAAAACAAATGAAGGCTTTTTATATTTACGCGGCGGGATTAAAAATGTTGGAAGAGTTAGACCAGCCAGAATTGCTCAGTTTGCAGCGGAAGGGTTTATTGTTTTTGCACCATTTTACCGGGGAAATCAGGGTGGAGAAGGGAATGAGGATTTTGCCGGTGAAGACAGGGAGGATGCATTTTCAGCTTTTTTGCTGTTAAAATCCCTTCCACAGGTTCAACATATTCATATTTTTGGCTTTTCACGAGGCGGGGTGATGGCGCTATTAACAGGAATTCAATTTCCAGAGGCAGCATCCCTTGTAACATGGGGAGGGGTAAGTGATATGGCCTTGACCTATATGGAGCGCACTGATTTGCGTAGAATGATGAAAAGAGTGATTGGCGGTACACCCGAAAAATTTCCTGAGCGGTATGAGGAACGGACTCCCTTATTTAAAATGGAGGCGTTAGAAGCACCTGTTTTAATTATCCATGGAGTGAATGATCATAATGTTTCGGTTGAACACGCATTTCGTCTTGAACGGAGGCTGAAAGCTGTAAACAAATCTGTTGAGGCATGGTATTTTGAGTCTTACACCCATTACTTTCCTCCGGGGGTAAATCGAAAAATTGTCCAAGATTTAACGAATTGGATGAAAAGGCAAATCAAAAGATGATAGAATGGAAGTAACCAATTAGCAGAGGAGTGGGTCATATGGGCATGCCTCTTGAGTTAAACACGATGATAGTAACAAAAGGAAATGAAAAGCGGGTAGAAGAAAATCTGTTCTATTTAGTAAAAGAAGGATACAGGCTCTATCCAATTGATATTCCGATTGAGGTTCGTAAAACGATACAAAGTGATTCTAATGGAACAGCGGTCATTCGGAAAGTGGAATGGCAGGAGAAAACGACTAAAATTACGTACCAATTAATTTCATTGAATTCAACGAATTAAGCAGGGGGTATTAGACTCCTGCTTTTTCTTTTATTAAAATCAGTTCGCAGATAAAAACGTGTTTATCGCAGAAGCATGATCCAGTAACGCAGATAAATGTTTCCTTATCGCAGATAAAAGTACGTTTACCGCAGATAAACCTAAATCAAGATAAAAAAAGAGATGCCAAACATTTGCGAGTGGCACCTCTTTTTTCATATTATGCGATTGGTCCGCCTTTTTCTTCGATATCGCTTGCGGCAGATGAAAACTTTTTGAAGTTTTGACGGAATTGTTCAGCTAATTCTTTTGCTTTCAGTTCATATGCATGTGCGTCTGACCATGTTTTGTTCGGTTGAAGCACCTCGTCTGGAACTCCTGCAATGTGAAGCGGGATATGCAGACCAAAGATTTTATCCTGAACAGTTTCAACATGATTTAATTCACCTTCAAGAGCTGCCTGAACCATTGCTCTTGTATAGGAAAGCTTCATTCTGTTGCCAACGCCATATTCTCCACCAGTCCAGCCTGTGTTTACAAGGAAAACATTTGCACCGTGTTCAAGGATTTTCTCACCAAGCATCTCTGCATAACGTTTTGCAGGCAGCGGCAGGAATGGCGCCCCAAAGCATGTTGAGAATGTAGCCTGTGGTGAAGTGATTCCACGTTCTGTACCGGCAAGCTTCGATGTATAACCGCTCAAGAAATGGTACATTGCTTGTTCCTTTGTTAATTTAGCGATTGGAGGCAGTACGCCAAATGCATCAGCCGTTAAAAAGACGATTGTATTTGGATGCCCAGCGATGCTTGGCTCAATAATGTTATCAATCGCTTGAATTGGGTAAGCTGCACGTGTATTTTCTGTTAATGTGTTATCATCATAGTCAGGAATTCTTGTTTCAGGATTCGTAATGACATTTTCTAACACAGTTCCAAAACGAATGGCATCAAAGATTTGCGGTTCTTTTTCACGAGTAAGACTAATGGTCTTTGCATAGCAGCCGCCTTCAATATTAAAAACTCCATTGGAAGACCAGCCATGTTCATCATCACCAATTAATTTGCGATTTGGATCTGCAGATAGTGTTGTTTTACCTGTTCCAGATAGACCGAAGAATAAAGCGACATCACCTTCTTGGCCAACATTGGCAGAACAGTGCATGGAAAGGATATTGTTTTCAGGCAGTAAATAATTCATGACAGAGAAAATGGACTTTTTCATTTCTCCCGCATATTCTGTACCACCGATTAAGACAGTGCGGCGTTCAAAAGAAATAATAATAAATGTTTCGGATTTTGTCCCATCAACAGCCGGATTTGCTTTAAAATTTGGTGCGGAAATAACGGTAAAGCCCGTTTCGTGTGCTAATAACTCTTCTGCATTAGGACGAATAAATAATTGATGGGCAAATAGGTTATGCCACGCATATTCATTAACCACTTGGATTGGCAGGCGAGATTTTTTATCTGCCCCGGCGAATCCTTTAAAAACATAGATTTCTTCTTTTGTCTTTAAATAGTCAAGCACTTTATTGTAAAGGTTTGTGAATGCTTCTTCAGAAATAGGCTGATTGTTTCCCCAATCAATTTTATCCTTTGTAGATCCTTCAGCAACAATAAATTTGTCGTGAGGAGAACGTCCAGTATATTTACCAGTTGCTACACTGATAGCACCTGATGAGGTTAAAGTTCCTTCATTACGGCTTAATACTTTCTCTACCAATTGCGGAACGGATAGTTGGATTTGAACATTTTTTTCATCTAATAATTGATTTAATTCATTAGGGATATGAAGAGAATTCATTTGGATGGGACCTTCCTTTTTAGTTTTTTTAGCAGGGACTGCATCTTGATAAAAAGTATAACACATTTAATTTATTAGTCTATACTAATTCGAAAAATAACTAACATTTTATACATTATTCATAAATTAATGCGTTTATTTAGGCAAAATGTTCATTAATATTATTTTTTACAAAAAATGATTTTTTCGCTGATTTTTATTGTTGGTTTATTTTTGAAAAATTGATTGACATCCTTCGACATGGTAGGTTAAGATTTAAAATTGAACGGATACTCTCTTATCCCGAGCTGGTGGAGGGACAGGCCCAATGAAACCCAGCAACCTGCTATTTTCAGGAAAGCAGTCGACAAAAGGATAATCCTTTTTAAACTGGTCATTTTCTAAGCAAAGGTGCTAAACCTGAAGCAAGGCTAGACCTTGAACGATAAGAGTGAAAGGCGCGGAAACAGTATGCTCTTGACCTTTCCTCAAATGGAAAGGTTTTTTGTTTTGGTGCAGTAATCTTTTATTTCTACCCTTGAAAATGTACAATGGGCTTGTTTTTCTCATAAAATGCCCGTATTTATTTCATACTACTAAGGGAATGAGTACCGTATCAGCCCGAGGTTAAATGGAAAAGGTTTAAAAGCCTACACAGATAACCTCATATAATAAATTTAGGAGGAATTCAGATTGTCAACAAAACGTCGTTTGTTTACTTCTGAATCAGTAACCGAAGGTCATCCGGATAAAATCTGTGACCAAATTTCTGATTCCATTTTAGATGCCATTTTAGCAAAGGATGCTAATGCACGTGTTGCAGCTGAAACTTCAGTTACAACGGGATTAGTCCTTGTTGCCGGTGAAATCACCACTTCTACTTATGTGGACATTCCAAAAATCGTTCGTGAAACCATTAAAGGAATTGGTTATAACCGTGCAAAATATGGCTTCGACTCCGAAACCTGTGCGGTATTAACCTCAATTGATGAACAATCACCTGACATTGCGATGGGAGTTGATCAGGCACTTGAAGCCCGTGAAGGTCAGATGTCTGATGAACAAATTGAAGCAATTGGCGCAGGAGACCAAGGTTTAATGTTTGGGTTTGCTTGTAATGAGACAAAAGAACTTATGCCGCTTCCAATCGCACTTGCTCATAAGCTAGCACGCCGTTTAACTGAAGTTCGTAAAGAGGAAATTCTTCCATACCTTCGTCCAGACGGAAAAACTCAAGTAACGGTTGAATATGATGAAAATGATAAACCAGTTCGGATTGATACAATCGTAATTTCAACCCAGCATCATCCTGAAATTGCTCTTGAGCAAATTCAGCGCAATTTAAAGGAATATGTAATTAATCCGGTTGTACCAAAAGAACTAATTGATGAAAATACAAAATACTTCATTAACCCTACTGGCCGTTTCGTTATTGGCGGACCTCAAGGGGATGCAGGTTTAACTGGCCGTAAAATTATCGTTGATACGTATGGCGGCTATGCTCGTCATGGCGGCGGTGCATTCTCCGGTAAGGATCCTACAAAGGTTGACCGTTCTGCTGCCTATGCAGCGCGTTATGTAGCAAAAAATATCGTTGCTGCAGGACTTGCTGAAAAATGTGAAGTACAGCTTGCATATGCTATTGGTGTAGCAAGACCGGTATCCATTTCTGTAGATACCTTTGGAACAGGTAAGGTAAACGAAGAGATTTTGGTTGAATTAGTAAGTAAAAACTTTGATCTTCGACCTGCAGGCATTATCAATATGCTTGACCTTCGCCGTCCAATTTACAAACAAACAGCAGCTTACGGACATTTCGGACGTACAGATGTTGACCTTCCTTGGGAGCGTACAGACAAAGCTGACGCCCTTCGCGAACAAGCAAATCAATAAACATTTTAAGGAAAGAGAGTTACATAACCCTGTAACTCTCTTTTTTTTCGTCACATACATAAACGGTTAGAAGAATAGGATGTTTAAGTCATCCTAAACAGGTGAAAACTGGATAATATCTATTTTTAAAATGAAGCAGGTGAGATACGATGTGCGGATTTATTGGCTGTGTCCATGATCAGCCAAAGGTTTATCGGGATGAACAAAAACAACAATTTAAAACGATGAATGATATTATTACCCATCGTGGACCTGACGATGATGGCTTTTATCATGATGAATATGTTCAATTTGGGTTCCGCCGCTTAAGTATCATTGATATTGAAAGTGGGCACCAGCCATTAACATTTGAAAATGAACGTTATTGGATTATTTTTAATGGTGAAGTATATAACTATGTTGAATTACGTGAAGAGCTTTTAATAGAAGGAATAGAATTTACCACAAGTTCTGACACGGAGGTCATTGTCGCTCTTTACAGTCATTTAAAAGAGCAAGCTGTTGAAAAACTTCGTGGTATGTTTGCCTTTATTATTTGGGACAAACAGGAACAGCGGCTTTTTGGAGCACGGGATCCCTTTGGCATTAAACCATTTTTCTATTTTGAAGAGAATGGAAAAACCTTCTTTGCTTCCGAGAAAAAGAGCATTTTGCTTGCACGTAAAAATGAGGTTCTGAATTATAATGCCTTGCAGCACTACTTTACCTATCAATTTGTCCCCGAACCGGAAACCTTATCAGAAGGAATTAAAAAATTAGAACCTGGACATTTTTTCACAAAAAAAATTGGCACTTCGATGGAAATCAAAAGGTACTGGAAAGCGCAGTTTCATCCTATTACCCGATCGGAATCGGATGTGATAAAAGAAATCAGGGATGTACTAACTGAATCGGTAAAAATTCATATGCGTAGTGATGTTCCAGTCGGTTCCTTCCTATCAGGAGGAATTGATTCGTCTATTATTGTTTCATTAGCAAAGGAATTTCACCCGGCAATTAAGACGTTTTCAGTCGGTTTTGAACGAAATGGATTCAGTGAAATTGATGTTGCCAAGGAAACGGCAGACAAACTTGGGGTTGAAAATATCAGTTATGTGATTCCACCTGAGGAGTATATGGCTGAACTCCCAAAAATCATGTGGCATATGGATGATCCGCTTGCCGACCCGGCCTGTGTTCCTCTTTATTTCGTAGCCCGTGAAGCACGGAAGCATGTGACGGTGGTTCTCTCCGGTGAAGGAGCGGATGAACTTTTTGGCGGATATAATATATACCGGGAACCGCAATCCCTGGAAGTTTTTAATAAAGTCCCAAGAGCGGTGAAATTATTTTTAAAATGGATGGCCTCCGTTATGCCGGAAGGTACAAAAGGGAAAAGCTTTATTGAACGCGGGGTAACTCCAATGGAGGAACGCTATATTGGGAATGCCAAAATGTTTACGGAAGAACAGAAGCGGGAGTTGCTGAATGTTTATCAAGAAGGTTTGAATTATACGGAGATTACTAAACCTTTTTATCAAGAATCATTTGGGTATGCCCCTGTTAACCGCATGCAGTTCATTGATATTCATACATGGCTGCGGGGAGATATTTTATTGAAGGCCGATAAAATGACGATGGCCCATTCCTTAGAGTTGCGTGTTCCCTTTTTAGACAAGTCGGTTTTTGCAGTTGCTTCCAAAATACCTGATAGTCTAAAAACAGCAAATGGAACGACAAAGTATATTTTAAGAAAAGCAGTAGAGGGTATTGTGCCGGATCATGTGTTAGATCGAAAAAAGCTGGGGTTTCCTGTGCCGATTCGCCACTGGCTGAAGGATGAAATGAATGAATGGGCGAAATCTACTATCCGTGAAAGCGGGACCGATCATTTAATCAATAAAAGCTATTTATTGAAGTTATTGGATGAGCATTGTCAGGGTAAAGGGGATTACAGCCGGAAAATTTGGACCGTGCTTATGTTCATGATTTGGCATCAGGTATACATTGAGGAAAAGTACTCATTTCAGAGGGAGTTTGCAAGAGAGCCGGAAGTATTAAAAAACTAAGGGACTTACCATCATCCCTTAGTTTTTTGTTTGCAGTGATTTATAATACTGACCCTTTTCTGCGTATTCCCGAATGATTCTTTCCATGTCTTTAATATCTTCAGCATTTAATTCACGAATGACCTTTGCCGGTCTGCCAAATGCCAATGTATTTGGAGGAATTTTTTTACCTTGCGGGACAAGACTGCCAGCACCAATAAATGCACCCTCTCCAATTTCGGCTTGATCGAGAATAATGGAACCCATCCCGATTAATGCCTTTTTTCGAATAATACAACTATGTAAAATGACTTGATGACCAACGGTTACTTCATCTTCTAAAATGAGCGGATTATTTGGACTTTGGTGCAGGACGGAATTGTCTTGTATGTTTACCTTATTACCAATAATGGTAGGTGCTACGTCCCCGCGGATGGATGTGTTAAACCATATCCCCGATTCTTCTCCGATGGTAACATCGCCGGTGATGGTGACATAGTCAGCGATAAATGCTGAATCAGCAATTTGTGGGTATTTATTTTTAAAAGGATAAATCATTCATTTTTTCCCCTTTCTAGGTGATGGTTTTATTTTAACTAAAACGAGGAAGAAATAAAAAGTATTTGAACGTCTCTCATTAAATGCATGTCATTTTTGTAACTTATGTTAAAATAATATAATAATTATGACTAGGGTTCTAATATTTTGTCTATTGTTTCGTTCTAGCACGGAGCGCTTGCGGTTTCTAAGGAGGAAGGAAAATGTGGAAGTGGGAAGCAGAAGGGGAGGCTAAGGCGGTTATTGTGATGGTTCATGGGGCAATGGAACATCATCGCCGCTACGGTTGGCTGATTGAAATGTGGAGAACATCTGGCTTTCATGTCATCATGGCCGATCTTCCCGGTCAAGGCATGACCACTAGAACCCGCAGGGGCCACATTGATTCCTTTGATGAATACATACTAGAAGTGAAGGACTGGGTTCAGGCTGCCTATCGCTACAATCTGCCTGTATTTTTACTTGGTCACAGCATGGGCGGTTTAATTTCGATTCGGCTCATGCAGGAGGAGAGAATGAATCTAGCCGGTGTGATTCTTTCTTCCCCTTGCCTTGGCCTTGTCCAAAAGCCATCCAAGTTTTTAGAGTTTCTCTCGTATGGTTTGAATTTTGTTTTCCCTTCCTTTCGAATCAATTCTGGTTTAACGGTGGAAATGGCGACAAGGAATCTGGATGTAAGGGAAGCCGATGTAAATGATACTCTATATGTGACAAAGGTTTCTGTCAGATGGTATCGTGAATTAACGACAGCAATGAAACTTGGTTTTTTGAATATGGAAAAAACGCATGATGTACCTATCCTTGTAATGCAGGGTGGGGATGATAAAATTGTCAATAAAAAAGCGGTAAAAGATTGGTTTAACCATGCTCCATTTTCAGAAAAAAGATTTAAGGAATGGCCAAAATTGTACCATGAGATTTTTAACGAGCCTGAGCGGGAAGAGGTTTTTGAATACGCAAAAGACTTTGTTACCAGTCAGTTGAAAGCAATTGGGTATATTGTATAAAAAAGAGGTGGAATGATGAGTTTTTCGATGATGCCAATCAATCTAATGTCAAACGTATACCGTAAAATCATTCCGGCTGTACACCAAGAATTAGGCTACTGGAAAAAACGCGCAGAAAATATTCCAAATTCGGAGTTGCGAACCCAGGCACTTGCAAGTATAGAGCATAAAACGTTTCACTGTGAAGGCGGTGCTATTCTGGCTCTGACTGCCAATCAGCATTATAAAAAGGCTGTTAAGTTTATTGTTGCTTATCAAACCATTAGCGATTATTTGGACAATCTTTGTGATCGTAGTACATCCCTTGATCCAAACGATTTTGCCGCCCTTCACGAATCCATGGCAGATGCACTATCAATAGAAGCAACAAGGAAAAATTATTATCGCCTTCGTGAAGACCAGGATGATGATGATTATTTAAATGATTTGGCAGCAACATGTCGGTCGGTATTAAACGAAATGGGAAATTATGAGTTAATTAAAAAATACCTTCTAGAGCTTTGCCGCTATTATTGTGATCTGCAAATTCACAAGCATGTGGTAAAAGAAGAGCGGGTACCTAGGTTGGAAAATTGGTTTAATCTTTATAAAAATCAACTTCCAGACATGGAATGGTATGAGTTTTCTGCCTGCTCCGGTTCTACTCTTGGAATATTTTGCCTCATTTCCTATGCGATGCGGGAAGATTTCCAGGAGAAGGATGCGGAAAATATCCGTAAAGGTTATTTTCCTTATATACAAGGGTTGCATATTTTATTAGATTATTTTATTGATCAAGAGGAAGATATTGAGGGCGGAGATTTGAATTTTTGTTTCTATTATGAAAATCAGGAAAAGCTCTTTAAAAGGTTGAAACACTTTGTTTTAGAAGCTGACCGTCATACAGAATACCTTCCTCACAAGAAATTCCACCAGTTGATTAATCGCGGTTTGTTAGGGATTTATTTATCGGATCGAAAAGTAAGAAAACAAAAGAATGTTCGGAAATTAGCAAAGGAAATCATAAAAACTGGCGGAATCATTAGCTACTTCTTTTTTATCAATGGACTGGCTTATCGTTCTTTTCAAAAATGGGTGCCATCATTTGCTACAAGATTGATAAAGTAAAAAACCAGGCTTTTTCAAACCTGGTTTTTAACGTTTTTCAATCGCCACAATAAATGGCGGATGATTTTGTTGGTTGATAAATTGATACATTAGGACATGAGCAGACTTTTGGGCGAGTGTTTGGCAATACTCTAGTACCGCATCACGCTCAAATGCACCTTCAGAATGACCATGATAAATGACAAGAATAATGATTCCTTCAGGCTCCATTATGTCTAAAAGCTGCTCAACTGCTGCAATAGTCGTTCCAGGTTTTGTGACAACCGTTTTATCGCTGCCTGGTAGATATCCAAGGTTAAAAATTGCTCCTGTTATTTTTCCATAATCAGCAGCGGGAATTTTTTGTTTGATTTTCTCGTGTCCGTCATGAAAAAGTGTTACCCGTTCGAGCATGTTATGCTCGGACAGCCGTTGTTTACTTGCTCCTATGGCTTCTTCTTGAATATCAAAACCATATACTTTCCCATTTTCGCCGACAAGCTCCGCTAAAAATAGGCTATCGTGTCCGTTCCCAAGTGTTGCATCAACAGCAATATCGCCAGGTTTTACAGCTTTTGCTAGTAACTGTTTTGCGAAAGGAAGAATCCGCTCTAATTTCATTGGATATTCCCCTTTTGAAAAAATTTCCCCTGCCAGCTGTTTCTTCTTTTTAGTTCGGCATCAATTGCATTCAAAACTTCCCATTTATTTACACTCCACATTGGTCCAACCATTAAGTCAATTGGTCCATCACCGGTAATGCGATGGACAATCATTTCGGGTGGTAATATTTCTAATTGGTCGCATACTAGGCTTACATAGTTTTCTTGGGAAAGAAACTCTAGCATGCCTTTTTCATATTGTTTTACCATTGGTGTCCCTTTTAAAAGGTGAAGTAAATGAATTTTAATCCCTTGAACATCTAGTTTTGCGACCTCACGGGCAGTCTCCATCATCATTTCATTCGTTTCAAGCGGCAGACCGTTAATAATATGAGAGCAAATGCGAATCCCATGTTTTCTTAATTTGTTAACTCCCTCAACATAGCATTGAAAATCATGGGCGCGGTTAATTAACATAGCTGTCCGTTCATGAACAGTCTGTAAACCAAGCTCGACCCAAAGATAGGTTCTTTCATTTAATTCAGCCAGATATTCAACCACATCATCTGGTAGACAGTCCGGGCGGGTGGCAATCGACAGCCCAACAACGCCTTCCTGCTTGAGAACCGATTCATACTTCTCACGAAGAACTTCAACAGGTGCATGGGTATTCGTGAACGCTTGGAAATAGGCCATATATTTTCCGTCTTTCCATTTTGTATGCATTTTTTCTTTTATTTCAAGAAATTGGGTTTCTAATGTCTCGGCGCGGTTTCCGGCGAAGTCACCAGAACCTGAAGCACTGCAAAAGGTACAGCCTCCATGGGCTACAGTACCATCACGGTTTGGGCAATCGAAGCCGCCATCTAATGCCACTTTAAAAACCTTGTGGCCGAATTGCTGGCGAAGATGATAATTCCACGTATGGTAACGTTTATCATCTAATGCATATGGAAAAGGTTTCGTTTCAATCATTCGAAAACCTCCTTATTAAAAATTTTTACAAAGAAGCACATAAAATAAATTTTATCATGAAGTATTGGCTTATCCAAATGGATTTTATTTGCTGTTATAGGAAAAGAAATCGAGAACAAAATAAGGATTGAAGCGGTGCGCTTCAGGGTTCACAGCAATAGGAAAGGGGTTCTAAGATGGCTACTCGTGATTCAATGAGTCATTTAATTCAGCAATGTGAGGATGCTATTCGATTTGCCCAGGATCAATATCGGGAAGGCAGCCTTCAACAACATTATAATAACGATGATTATACGAATGCCCTACAAGGACTAGAACAAACCTATCAGGATGTTTGTAAAATGGCACAATTTGCAAATGGACAACAAAGGGAGCAGCTGCACAGAATGAGACTACAGCTGCAACAGATTCAAAATACAATGATTTTACAGGGGCCTTATCAAAATACACAAATTCTTGAGTAACCAATGAGGAGGAAACTTTGGTGAAAAAACGGTCGAAACAGCAAAATCCGGAACAAAAAACAAGGAATGGCATCAATAATAACGATTTAGAGTTAGGTCAGGATGTTGATTTAGTAAAACAGGCAAAAAAGAAATATGAAGAGACAGGCGGTCAACCAGTAAAATCGAAATTTCATCAAGAAAAGGAACAATCTTCTTAATACGCTGTTCACCCTCAACAAATTGTTGGGGGTTTTTTATATTTGATTTTTCAGTCGAAGTAAGGCAATGAAAAAGGATTGCGCGTTAGGTAAAAGTACACTACACTTATGTAGGGTTTCGAAATATTTATATGTAAAGGGGAATTTTCATGCCGCGTGCATTATGGCTGTTAATTATCGGGATGGCAGTGAATTCAACTGGCTCTTCTTTTTTATGGCCTTTAAATACAATCTATATCCATAACCATTTGGGGAAAAGTTTAGCAATGGCCGGGCTGGTTCTTATGTTAAATAGCGGAGCGAGCGTCATTGGTAATTTAATAGGAGGAAGTTTTTTCGATAAATTTGGTGGGTTTAAATCGATTTTAATCGGGATTTTTATCTCCCTTTTTGCGGTGGCAGGACTTTCTATTTGGCATGATTGGCCAGAATATGTAATTTTTCTAACCATCATTGGACTCGGAACGGGAATTATCTTCCCGTCCATGTACGCCATGGCAGGCTCTGTCTGGGTAGAAGGGGGACGTAAATCCTTTAATGCATTATATGTGGCGCAAAATCTGGGGGTTGCGATCGGGGCCGCTCTTGGTGGAGTTGTTGCCGATTACTCCTTCCAATTGATTTTCCTTGCTAACACTTTGATGTATATCATCTTTTTGCTGATTGCGGTATTTGGTTATAGGGGAATTCATGTTGTTCCTATTCAGAAGGCGAAAAAGCTTCAGGAACATACTGCTATTAAAAACAAAAGAAACTTACAGGCCTTGTTGATACTTTGTTCAGGGTATTTACTTTGCTGGGCGGGTTATGTTCAATGGACAACAACAATCGCCTCGTATACTCAGCAAATCCATATTTCTTTATCACAGTATAGCTTTTTATGGACAATTAATGGGGCGCTCATTGTCCTGGGACAGCCAATTTTAAATAGTATATTAAAACGCTGGGTTACTTCGTTAAAGATACAGATGGTGACTGGAATCATTATTTTTATTATTTCCTTTGTCGTAGCAGGTAATTCCGATGCTTTTCCAGGGTTTCTTGCAGGAATGATTATTTTAACAATCGGTGAAATGTTTATATGGCCCGCGGTCCCGACGGTTGCATTTACTTTGGCCCCTAAGGGCCGTGAAGGATTTTACCAAGGGATTGTAAACAGTACCGCCACAGGAGGAAGAATGCTCGGACCCTTCCTAGGCGGAATACTCGTCGACCTATACAGCATGTCCGCATTGTTTACAATATCAATTGCCCTATTCATGGTTGCCATCGTCGCAACCCTAATCTATGACCGCACAACGGTGACAGGCACCGTTCGTGGACAAATCTAAGGATTTGTCCGTGTGCAGTGGACAAAGTGGTTAAAAAACCGCTTTGTCCATTTTTATGTTTAAAAGAGAAGGAATGCGGCAATTCTGAATTTAGGCTTTTGTTATCTTGCAAATTGCCGGGAAATTTTATACAATATCCGTATATCTTTATATTAAAAGACATGGATTAGGAATAGTAATGGTTCCTGCCCGTTTAGAGAGTTGACGGCTGGTGAAAGTCAATCGGGTACATCATGAACTCGCCTAGGAGTTGCAGGCACGAAAGAATAGTAATGTTTGCCGTTTACCGCGTTAAGGATAATGAAGCGAGTGTTTTAACACTAATGTGGGTGGTACCGCGGGAAGATACATACAATCCTCTCGTCCCTGTTTAGGGATGAGAGTTTTTTTATTTTTAAGGAGGAAAATCTTATGAGTTTCGATCATCAACAAATCGAAAAGAAGTGGCAAAAGAAGTGGGAAGAGGAGAAGACATTCAAAACAAGCGAAGAGTATGATAAACGAAAATTCTATGCGCTTGATATGTTTCCATATCCTTCCGGTGCCGGACTTCATGTTGGACACCCTGAAGGCTATACAGCAACAGATATTCTTTCACGTACGAAACGGATGCAGGGCTATAATGTTCTTCACCCAATGGGCTGGGATGCCTTTGGTTTACCTGCAGAACAATATGCATTGGATACCGGAAATGACCCGGCAGAATTCACCGAACAGAATATTAACACGTTCCGCAGACAAATTAAATCACTAGGTTTTTCTTACGATTGGGACCGTGAAGTAAACACAACTGATCCTGAATATTATAAATGGACCCAGTGGATTTTCTTGAAATTATGGGAAAAGGGTCTTGCTTATATTGATGAAGTGGCGGTTAACTGGTGTCCGGCACTTGGAACCGTATTAGCAAATGAAGAAGTCATCGATGGAAAAAGCGAACGCGGCGGACACCCGGTAGAACGCCGTCCAATGAAGCAATGGATGTTGAAAATTACTGCCTATGCTGACCGTTTGCTTGAAGACCTTGAAGAGCTTGATTGGCCGGAAAGTTTGAAAGAAATGCAGCGCAATTGGATTGGCCGCTCTGAAGGTGCTGAAGTCACCTTCCAAATCGATGGACATGATGATACCTTCACAGTGTTCACAACAAGACCTGATACACTATATGGAGCAACTTATGCGGTGCTTGCCCCTGAACATGCTTTTGTTGAAAAAATTACAACCGCTGAGCAACGTTCAGCAGTGGAGGCTTATTTAGATAAAGTAAAAACCAAAAGCGATCTTGAGCGGACAGATCTTGCAAAAGAGAAAACAGGTGTATTTACAGGTGCTTATGCTATAAATCCAGTAAATGGTGAAAAAATGCCAATCTGGATTGCTGATTATGTGTTAGTAAGCTATGGAACTGGTGCAATTATGGCGGTTCCGGCACATGATGAACGTGACTATGAATTCGCAAAGCAATTCGATCTTCCTATTAAGCAGGTTGTTGCTGGCGGAAGTATTGAAAACGAAGCATACACAGGCGACGGGGAACATATTAACTCTGAATTCTTAAATGGTTTAGATAAAACAGAAGCAATTCAAAAGATGATTGCTTGGCTTGAAGAAAAAGGAATTGGCACTAAGAAAGTAACCTTCCGTTTACGTGACTGGTTATTCAGCCGCCAGCGTTACTGGGGTGAACCAATTCCAATTATCCATTGGGAAGATGGCGTAATGACCGCTGTGCCGGAAGAAGAGCTTCCGTTAATGCTACCAAAAACAACGGAAATACGACCTTCTGGAACAGGTGAATCACCACTTGCTAATATCGATGACTGGGTAAATGTAGTTGATCCAGAAACCGGTAAAAAAGGCCGTCGTGAAACCAATACGATGCCGCAATGGGCAGGCAGCTGCTGGTACTATTTACGCTATATTGATCCAAAAAATAATCAGGCACTTGCTGCTGAAGAAAAATTAAAGCATTGGCTTCCGGTTGATACCTATATTGGCGGTGCGGAGCATGCGGTGCTTCACTTACTTTACGCTCGTTTTTGGCATAAGTTTTTATTTGATATTGGTGTTGTGCCAACGAAGGAACCATTCCAAAAGCTATTTAATCAAGGAATGATTTTAGGCGAAAATAACGAAAAAATGAGTAAATCTAAAGGAAATGTCGTCAATCCGGATGATATCGTGGATAGCCATGGTGCTGATACGCTTCGCTTATATGAAATGTTCATGGGACCTCTTGATGCCTCAATTGCATGGTCAACGAATGGCCTTGACGGTTCACGACGCTTCCTAGACCGGATTTGGCGTTTATTAGTGGAAGAGAATGGCGAAGTAAATCCGAAGATCCAGCCAAATGAGGAAGCCGCTAATTTGGAGAAAATCTATCATCAAACTGTAAAAAAAGTTACAGAGGATTATGAAGGCTTACGTTTTAATACGGCTATTTCACAAATGATGGTATTTATCAATGAAGCTTATAAATCAACGGTCCTTCCAAAGGATTATATGGAGGGCTTTGTGAAATTACTTTCACCAGTCTGCCCGCATATTGCAGAAGAGCTTTGGGAAAAGTTAGGCCACAGTGGTACAATTTCCTATGAAACATGGCCAGCATACGATGAGGCAAAGCTTGTCGATGAAGAAGTTGAAATTGTCATCCAAGTAAATGGCAAAGTGAAAACAAAGCTAAAGGTACCAACAGATGCGAGTAAAGAAGCGTTAGAAGGTATCGCCATGGACGATGACCGGGTGAAGGAACAAATCGAAGGAAAAACTGTTCGCAAGGTTATAACGGTTCCGGGTAAGCTAGTCAATATCGTGGCAAACTAATACAATTGAACATCCTCCAGCAAAAAGCTGGAGGATGCTTTCTGAAAGGATGGTAAATATGGAAGAGATTAAGATTATTACTCCAGAAGAATTGAAGTCAAAGCTTGAGCAAGGGGAAAAGCTGGAGCTTGTTGACGTAAGGGAAGATGAAGAGGTTGCTGAGGGAATGATTCCGGGTGCAAAGCATATCCGGATGGGAGATATCCCGGCCAACCTTGATTATTTCGATAAGGATAAAGAATATATCTTTATCTGCCGCTCAAGCCGCCGTAGTGAAAATGTCTGCTACTACTTGCAGGAACAAGGCTATAAAGTTCGCAATATGATTGGCGGTATGATGAACTGGACGGGTGAAACCAAATAAACGATTCCACAAGTGGAATCGTTTTTTCTTTTACCTAGCATTTCCCTCAAAAATTCCTCCTCTCCAAATTTTCCCCTCCTGATCAATGAGTACTGCTTGGGTTCTTTTTTCGCGGATAAAACTCTTTCCATCCATATCTCCTAATAAAAGAACGGTCTTTGCCCATACATCCGCTTCAACAGCGGTGGGAGCGGTAACGGTCGCTGAAACAATTTTGCTCTCAGACGGCTGCCCGGTTCTAGGATCTATCAAATGATGCTGCCACTCTCCGTTTAACTTCCACCTTCTTTTCATGGAAGTTGAGGTTGCAACCGCACCGCTTTCAATCTGAATGGAAGAGAGGAGGTTGGTAGGATCAAATGGACTCTCGATCCCAATATTTAATGACCGTGGCAATGCTCCAAAAATACGAATATCACCGCCGACATTAATAAAGCCAAATCCTATTTTTTCTAACAATTCTGCTGCCCGGTCAATCACCCAGCCCTTTGCAATTCCGCCTAAATCAATTTTTGAAAAAAGAATGGCTGATTGCTGATCCTTTTCTAAAACAAAGGGTTTATTATTATGAATTACATTCTGGGAAAGGCTGGATAATTTAAATAATTGTCCTTTAATATGCTCAATTGATTTTACATAACCACTGCTTTCAAGAGAAGTTAATACTCCCGGATTGAAAACACCACAAGTTTCAAGAAAAAAGTGTTCAGCATCTATTAGTATCGAAAACATTTCAGGAGAAACGGTTACTTGTTTCCCTATTTGTTTATTTAATTGGGATAATTCGCTATCCTCTTTAAACCGGCTGCAGGTGTACTCGATTAAATCAAAAAGCTTATAGATCGGCATCAAATCATTCGCAAACATTTCTTGGTTAATCGAGATTTTCACCATCGTACTCATGGAGTTAAATTGATATTGATACATCAGGTACCACCCGTTGTTGTGTCAAAGCCATCTTGATGCCCAAATGAATGACTGCCGCCAGAAAATTGATCTTGATTTTGCTGAAAAGAATCATCGCTGTTCCCTTGCCCGTATTGCGATGCTTGATCATCATCAAAACTAAAATTTGAACTCGAATTGGAATCTCCAGATGACTGATTTCCACTGGAATCAAGATTATTTTGTGCTTGTTTATTTGTATTTTGATTAGCCGGAGAGTTTTGACTCACTGCTGCTTGATGATTATTTCCATTTGATAGTCCGAGATAGGATACCATCCCTGCGACTAATGCCAAGCTTCCAAAGCTGACGCCCCACGAGATTCTTTGTTTTTTATCCAATTTTTTGTCTCCTTTCCTTCTTTCTGATAGTAGTTTAAAAGCCGAACCTTAAATTATTCTTAAATTTTTTTGGGTGTTGATTTTTAAAATTCTGAAAATAAGGAAATAATGATAGGAAAAAAACAAAGGGAGAGAGTAAAGTGATTCAGGTTAAACTGTTTGACCGGGAGCATGAAAAGGATTTGGAAAAGGAAATGAATCGTTTTTTAAAAGGTTTAGATGAAAAAAGTCTGCTGGATATAAAATACAATGTTGCGGCATTGACAGAGGATGAAGAGGAGGAACAAATTTATTGTTTTTCTGCGATGATTATATATAGATCCTGACAATTATTTGTCAGGATCTAGTTTTTGCAGAAAGTGCGGCATTTGTACCGGCGAGCCTTCCAGTTACAAGTGCAGAGGTAATATTATAACCTCCTGTATATCCATGTATATCAAGTATTTCTCCACAAAAATATAAGCCATTCATCATTTTAGAGCCCATCGTTTGCGGCTCAATTTCTTTTACAGAAACTCCGCCGCCGGTGACAAATGCTTTTTCAAGTGGCAGGGTGCCATTCACTTTAAAGGTAAATTGCTTGCAGCTTTTTGCGAAACTACGAATTTTTTCATGAGAAACAATCCCACACTGTGCAGCAGGATCTATCCCATTGTTCTCCAGTAAAAATAGAAGGTATCGCTCTGGAAACATCCCTTTTAAGGTGTTTTTGATACTCTTCTTTGGTTCATTTTTTACGAGCCTGCTAATTTCTTGAAAAAGTGCCTCCTCTTTTTTGTCAGGGAGGACATCTAGGCTCATCGTTACCTCTTTTAAATTCCACTTCTTCATCGCTTTGACAACAAATTGGCTACAGCGTAAAACAGCTGGGCCGCTTACCCCAAAATGAGTAAAAATCATATCCATTCGATGAGATATAATTGGTTTGCTTTTTGGATTTAAAACACTTAATTCAATATCTCTTAGGGACAGTCCCTGAAGAGCTTTCTTTTGGATAAACGCTTCGCTTGAAGTGACAGGTACTTCTGTCGGGAACAACTCGGTCACTTTGTGCCCGGCTTTTTCTGCCCATGCGTATCCATCCCCGGTTGACCCGGTATGGGGAACAGATTTTCCACCTACCGCAATTACAACCGATTTTGCGGTTAGTTTTTGACCATCCCTCAGTGTGACGCCTGAAACCTGCCCGTTTTCATAGAGGACATCCTTTACGGCCGTATTTTTAAAAACCCGGACCTTCAGTTCTTCTAATTTTTGCAAAAGAGCATCTACAACCGATTGAGCCTTATTCGACGCTGGAAACATCCGCCCGTGATCTTCCTCTTTTAAGGCTATCCCGAGTTTTTCAAAAAAAGCAATAATATCCTCATTACTAAAAATGGAAAACGCACTATATAAAAATTTTCCATTCCCTGGAATATGCTTTATAATTTCATCAACAGGGAGCCGGTTTGTCACATTGCACCGTCCTCCCCCTGAAATAGCAAGCTTTCGGCCAAGCTTGTCTCCTTTATCAATCAAAAGAACTCTTGCACCCTTTTCACCGGCGGCTATTGCTGCCATCAGGCCTGACGGACCACCGCCAATGACTATACAATCAAATTCCATTCTCTCACCACTTTATTTTCCTAGAAATTTTTGGTTAAACTATTGAAATACATTGTTTTATTATAAACCTTACCATTTTTTCTGAAAAGAAAACGGAAAGTCAATATTTCAAAAAAATTTAATATGGTTGCTAGTAGCGTGAAAGGGAAAACAGTTGTAAACTACTATAGTATGCAAAAAAGTCGAATTAACTTTGAGAAAGAACATATTTTAAAATTTTAACATGAATACTGTCTAGCTCCAGCGCCTAGCCCCTCGAGGTCGCTTCGGTCCAGTTGATGAAGTCAAAGAACGACTTCACCGTCTGGCCCTCCAGCGCTTGTCGGGGCTGAACAAGGCGCTTACGCTTTTCGAAGTAGGAAGGGATTCTATGTCGTCTAAGCTTTTAAGAGGAACGTTTATATTAACCTTTGGAACGATTTTATCAAAGGTTCTTGGCTTATTCTATGTCATACCTTTTTATCAAATTGTCGGGTCTTCGGGAACAGCCCTTTATCAATACTCGTATGTTCCTTATACGATTTTTATCAGTATTGCAACAGCTGGGGTACCGCTTGCCGTTTCAAAGTTCATTTCCAAATACAATGCCCTTGAAGAATACGCTGTTGGCCGTAAGTTATTTAAATCGGGATTAGTGATTATGCTGTCGACCGGATTTGTCTCATTCTTAATCCTCTATTTTTCTGCCCCGCTTTTCGCAGAAATGATGTTTACGAAAAATGAGGATGTTGGCTCAAGTCTAAAAGATATCACAACGGTTATTAGGGCAGTCAGCTTTGCCTTGATCGTCGTTCCGTTTATGAGTTTAATCCGCGGATTTTTCCAAGGCCATCAATCGATGGGGCCTTCCGCCGTTTCGCAGGTAATTGAGCAAATTGTCAGGATTGCCTTTACACTTGCAGGTGCATATGTGGTCTTGCATTGGTTAAATGGCAGCACCGTGCAAGCGGTCAGTGTCGCAACCTTTGCTGCCTTTGTTGGAGCTATCGGAAGCCTATTGATGTTATTTTGGTATTGGTATAAGAGAAAACATTATTTGGATGAACTTCTTATCCATGATAAAGGAACCATCAATATCTCATTAAAAGAAATTTATAAAGAAATTGTGCTTTACGCAGCCCCATTTGTATTTGTAGGAATCAACAATCCGTTATTCCAGGCGATCGACCAATTTACCTTTTACCGTGCATTAGGGGCAACGGAATTTGCTAAATCAGCCTTCTCTATTTTAAACTTTGAGTCTCATAAGATTGTTATTATTCCAGTATCACTGGCAACTGGATTTTCGTTGGCACTTGTCCCAAGTATCACGAAAGCATTCGTTGAAAAAGACCGAAGTGGATTGAATCGCCAATTAAATCAAGCATTTCAGGTACTTCTTTATTTAACTTTACCGGCAGCCATTGGACTTTCTTTACTGGCTGAACCTGTTTATACCGTATTTTATGAGCATAAAATGCTAGGTGTTGAAGTGTTAAGGGCATACGCCCCTGTGGCGATCTTGTTTTCCTTGTATTATGTAACGGCCTCCATTTTACAAGGGATTAATGAACAACGCTTTACGGTTTTAACCTTGCTGGTAGGATTATTGATAAAATTATCATTAAATATTCCACTGATACAAAAGTGGGGACCACAAGGGGCAGTACTTGCCACTACTCTTGGGTACATGGCAGCCATCTCCGTCAATTTATTTGTGATAAAAAAATTTATAGGGTTTCAGTATCGGCTTGTTTTTCGGAGAAGCTTACTAATCTTCATTTTTGCCGGCTGTATGTGGGCAGGTTGTGAAATCGTTTATCGATTATTGACGTTATTCCTATCACCTGCTTCTAAAGGGCAATCTCTTATTATTATTGTCATTACGGCAGCAGTAGGAGCAGCAGTCTATTTTTATCTTGGTTTAAAATCAGGATTGATTAACCTGTTATTTGGGGACCGCGTTGACCGGATAAAGCAAAAGCTCCATATAAGAGTTTAAATACCTTCTCAAAAGGGGTGTAAGCGATGAGAATTGATAAAATGCTGGCGAATCTTGGATATGGGAGCCGTAAAGAAGTAAAACAGCTTCTAAAAAGCGGTGCCGTAAAGGTGAACGATGTTGTTGTAAAAGATGCCAAACAGCATGTGGAGCCTCATCTAGAAACCGTGACACTAAACGGTGAAGTAATTGAATATAAAGAGTTTATTTATTTGATGATGAACAAACCGCAAGGGGTTTTATCAGCTACTGAGGATAATTCCTGTGAAACGGTTATTGACCTATTGGAGCTTGAGGATCAAGTGTATGAGCCCTTTCCTGTCGGCAGGCTGGACAAGGATACGGAAGGTTTGCTATTGATTACGAATGATGGTCAGTTGGCCCATCGCTTACTTGCTCCTAAAAAGCATGTCCCAAAGACTTACTTTGCGGTAATTGACCAAGAGGTAACGGAGGAAGATGTCCGTGCTTTTGGAAATGGGGTCACACTTGATGATGGCTATAAAACAAAGCCAGGCGAGTTGAAAATTTTAAAATCAGGGCTTCGTTCTGATATTGAACTTACGATTACCGAAGGGAAATTCCATCAAGTTAAAAGAATGTTCGAAGCAGTTGGGAAAAAAGTCGTATACCTTCAGCGAATTTCGATGGGACCGCTGGCTCTGGATGAGACACTCGAACTTGGCGAATATCGCGAACTAACGGATGAAGAAGTGGAGTTATTGATGGAGTTTCAAGTGAAATAGAATAAAGCATGGAAAAAGCAGCCAGGCGTATGGCTGCTTTTTCCATTGGTTGCTAATCTTTTTGATTTTCGTAAACCGAATAACCGCCGATATTTTTAATCCATAGCTTTGCATTTTTTCCATCCTGATCTGCAATCCATAAGTCTTCCTCAGCAGATGCAATATCTTTTTTCCGCAACCAAGTTACCTTGCTGACAGAAGGAATATAAACCGGGCTGTAATCCCCCAAGCCTGCTGGTGGATGAGTAATCTGAGTCTGCTTCTGGTCATTAATATTGATAAAAAATAAGGATGGATCGGGGCGTTTGCTTGCTTCGTTTGACCACTCTTTTTCCTTCACTCTAGAAACGTAAAGTGTATTGTCATCTTTCCATCCAAATCCTAATTCAGCAAAATTCACAGGGGTCAGACTGAGGGTATTGTAGGCTGGAAGTTCCGTGACCTTCAAGTTTTTATTTTTGAAACCAAAAACAATTCTTCCACCACCTGCAATATAACCGATTAAATCTTTATGTAATGCCCACTGTGGAGGATCCACTCCAAGGATAACCTCATCTAAGACCTCGAAATTCTTTCCATCTGAAGAAATAACACAAACCATATTACTGTCCATTGACCAAGACGCTGTTGGCCCCACAATAAAAGAAATCCACTTGCCATCAGGAGAAAACTGAAAATCAGTTCCATCAATTGCAATAATACTGACATTGCCTTTCTTCAATTCCTTTGGGATTGTATAGAATGGTTTAACATTATTCGTTAAGCTTGTCATCTTTTTCAAATTCTTTTCCAAATTGATTTTAAAAAGAATAGGATTTGTCCACCCATCAGGCCTTAATGATGCACTAGAAGAGGTAATGAAAGAGCGTCCGTCCGGAAACCAATTATAGTCTCGGACCCCTAATGCAATGTTATAAAAATGATTAAGATCCGATACATTTAGAACACCGCCGCTTTGAAAGGCTACCAAATTTTCTATTGGAGACCATTTCGGGTTCGTCCCATTTAAAGTGATTCGTTTGTGTATTTTTGTTTCGGTATTGTAAACCCAAATTTCTGTAGTGTATTCTGGTGTTTGGTTTTTTTTCGACTCGGCTTGGTACAAAACCCATTTTCCATCATGCGACCATTGTGGGGCATAGGGATATATGCTTGGTTTTTTTGTTATTTTCTCCTTTCTTCCATTCATCATGATCCATACAAAGCCATCTTTGATATAGGCCATTTTTATATGACTCTCAATTGGTTCTGCCTTTGCAAATGTTGGCAGCAGCAAAAATAAAATAAATACTATGGAAATTTGTTTTTTCATTCTTTCACCTCATCTTCAATTATTTTCCACAATTAAGGGAGAATTATGTTGAAAAAAACAAATGAACAATATTTGCAAATAACATGATTAAACAGTGGGTAATCTATAAATATTTACTTGGGATTTTTGAAAAGGGGGAAAGTATACCATGAAGCTAACACATGAGCAGCGGATTGAGTTACATGGCTTTAATAACCTGACAAAATCACTTAGCTTTAATATGTATGATATTTGTTATACAAGAACGAAAGAAGAACGTGAGGCCTATTTGCAATATATTGATGAGGAGTACAGTGCGGACCGATTAACCAAAATGTTAAAGCATGTTTCAGACATCATTGGAGCCCATGTCTTAAATATTGCCAGTCAAGATTTTGAGCCGGCTGGAGCAAGTGTGACTCTCTTAGTATCAGAAGGTCCTGTTGAGCACGCGCCATCTGAGTCCTTTGAGGAATCTCCTGGGCCGTTGCCGGAATCAGTCGTCATGCAGTTGGATAAAAGTCATATTACCGTTCATACATACCCGGAATATCATCCAGATGAAGGCATTAGTACCTTTAGGGCAGATATTGATGTTTCTACCTGCGGAGAAATTTCACCGCTTAAGGCACTGCATTATTTAATCCGGTCGTTTGAAACAGATGTGATGATTGTTGATTATCGTGTGCGCGGATTTACTAGGGATAAAAGTGGACATAAGTTATTTATTGATCATGAAATCAGTTCGATTCAAAATTATATTCCTGAAGATGTTGGCGAAATGTTTGATATGATTGATGTAAATGTTTACCAAGAGCATATTTTCCACACAAAATGTAAGCTGCGGGAATTTGATTTAAATAATTACTTATTTGGTTACACAAAGGACAAATTATCCCCTGACGAACATATTGAAATCACCGAAAGAATTAAAATGGAAATGGACGAAATTTTTTATGGGAAAAATATAGTCCAATAACGAGTAAAGGGCATGGAGAATAATTCCAAGCCCCTTTTATTATGAAAATTACCCATTTAACAAATGATGAAGCATTCTCTCCTTGTTATCAAAAAATTGTTTCATCATTTTATAGTGATTGGTCTCTTCAAGAGGACATTCATGAATCCCTTCTTCTGTAAACTCAAAAATTTTCGCATTAGGATATGCCATGATTATTGGAGAATGGGTTGCAATAATAAATTGTGAATGATCTTTAACTAGGTCATGAATTCTTGTTAGCATCGACATTTGCCTCAGCGGTGAAAGGGCTGCCTCAGGTTCATCCAATAGATAAACCCCATTTCCACGAAACCGATGAAGGAACGTGGCGAAGAAGGCCTCTCCGTGAGATTGTTCATGCAATGAGACTCCCCCAAAAGAATCGATGACTCGAGGACCGCTGCCTTCCCGATCTAATTCCTCAATATTTGAAGCAACATTATAAAAACTTTCTGCCCGCAGGAAAAAACCATCACTCGGTCGATTAACTCCTTTTATAACCCTCATATAATCCCCAAGTGGTGAGTGAGAATCATAGGTTGAAAAATTGAAGTTAAGGGATCCTCCTTCTGGATTAAATCCTAATGCAAGGGCAATTGCTTCAAGCAAGGTTGACTTTCCCATCCCATTCTCCCCAATGAGAAAAGTTACATTTGGGTGGAATTCTAATTCATCCAACGATCTAAGACTGGGCAGATTAAATGGATATTTTTTGAAGGAAGGAACGTGACTCCTCTTTAATTGGACGCATCGTAAATATTGATTATTTATCATAAATATACCTCAAGAGGAAATTTTACTTTGATTGTATCAGAAATTTCTACTTCTCTTAAATGAAACTTTTTCCAAAATTTAACGTAATATTGGTAGATAGAAAAAGTTACGAGGAGTGGCAGAATGAACAAGGATTCACTTTATTTTAAAGATAATTTTTTTTCGTCTGGCAGGACGGAGGTTTATAATAGTTTAAAAGAGAAGGTAGGGGAGTTGGATCTCAAGAGCGCCTTTTCTTCTAGTATTGACGTAATAGATGGGAATGGGAAAAAGATTATTAGTGGTAGATTTGGATTTTTTAGCAATAAGTGGAGAATTTCAGACGGCAGCGAGCAAGAAATGGGGATCCTTAAACAAAAGCTAACCTTCCTGGCTAAAAAATATGAATATAATGCCTTTGATCGAGGTGTTTATATAATTGAAGCAGAGGCTTTCTCTCGTACATATGAAGTATTTGATGAGCGATCGAACCCAATAGCCAAATTTGAAAAAGTAAGCGGATTCTTTGCCTCCCCAGCTTTTCAATTAACTAATTTTAACGAGAATCTCCGTTCAGAGGAATTAATTGCGATTATAATGGGAGTCAATGCCATTCAAAAAAGAAGAAGAAGTAATGGAGCAGCGGCTGGCAGTCCGGGAAATTAATTTTATAAAGTTTTTAATAAATCCATTTTTGAATGAAACAAGTCTTTTAAGGTGACTTTACTATTGTAGAGTTGCTGTTTTTATATAAAAATAATTGACATGAAACCAAAGGGTGTTATATATTTTAAATGCGAAACCAAATGGTTTCTTATTTGTTTGCATAAATCTATTATTAAAACCTGAACATTTTGAGGAGGACTTTTTAAAATGACGAATGAAACACTACAAGATATCAGATATACAGAAATCTACAATGCTCCCATTGATAAAGTATGGGCCGCTGTTGCAACTTCAGAAGGGCTTGCTGCATGGTTCATGCCGAACGATATGGAACCGGTAGAAGGCCATGAATTTCATTTGAATGCCGGACAGTTTGGAATGTCCCCTTGTAAGGTTACACTAGTCGACCCGCCTAATCGTCTTTCTTTTAATTGGGGAAAGGATTGGACCCTTACATTTGAATTAAAAGAGTTGGAGGGAAAAACTGAATTCACCTTAATCCATGGCGGCTGGGATGCGAATAAGGTTACTGAATTTGGTGCACCGCATACTCCAATCCGTGAAAATATGAACCAAGGCTGGGCAGGTCTTGTTAAAAAATTACAAGGATATGTTGAAGCATAAATGGAAGCTTCTTCGGCCAAACATGATGTCTTTCAAGCCATCGCTGACCCAACTCGCCGAAGGCTGCTAAAACTTTTAAGCCAGCAGGAAATGCCTGTTAAAGATATAAGCAATCAATTTCCAATTAGCCGTACCGCCGTTTCCAAGCACTTAAGAGTATTAGCTGATGCAGGTCTGGTTAAGGAGCGAAAGGTCGGAAGAGAAACACGGTACAAGCTTGAACCTGAGCCATTATATGAATTAAAGGACTGGCTCCAATATTTTGAAATCTTTTGGGAAAACAAACTTTCGGCGCTCAAGCGTCTTGTGGAAACCGATGAGCCGGACCACATTCATATATCGGGACCTACAAAGGTAATCGAGACTGAAGAATAGAAAAAAGTGATACCCTCACAAATGGGTATCACTTTTTGGTTTAATATGAAGCGTCCACTATCTTTTTAGAGTGCTAGATGGCTTTTTATTGCTAATTCATTTTTCGAACTGTAAATGAAAGAACAATCAAAATTCCCATGATGACCAAACAAACAGTTGATCCAATAAGATTATTTGAATTTAACAGAAACCCAATAAAAATGACACTTAAAGAAACAATCGCAAAAATAGTAGTGAATGGGAATCCAATTACCCTAAAAAACGGTTTGCTTTTATAATGTGGTCTAAGCTTTAACTGAGCTGCACAGATACTAATCCAAATTAACATCACTGTAAACCCTGGAATCGTCATTAAGTAACTAATTACCTGGTCTGGGGTGATATAGGCTAAAAATATTCCGACTAAAATCCATGCACTTGTAATCAAAATCCCTGCAATCGGGGTTCCATTTTTAGAAATTTTTAATAGACTTTTCGGTGCTACACCGCTTTGTGCCATTGAAAATAAGGTTCTTGATGTAGCATAAATACCGGAATTGGCTGCTGAAAGAACTGCCGTTAAGAGCACAAAGTTCATAATATGTGCGGCACCTGGAAGCCCGGTAATACTCAATACCTGGACAAAGGGACTATCTACGCCTGATACCTTGTTCCATGGTATCATCCCGCAAATGATAAGGATTGGGAAGATATAAAAGATAATGACTCGCCATACTGCCCCTTTAATGATCTTTGGCAAAACTTTTTCAGTATCTTTTGTTTCCGTAACAGCAACCCCAATTAATTCTGCTCCGCCATAGGAAAACATTACAACTAGGAAGGCGCTGGCCACACCGTGAAAACCGTGCGGGAAAAAACCGCCATATGCCGTATAATTGGACAGCGGGTCGTGAATCGAGCTTGGGATTATTCCTACTAGGATTAATACACCCAAGATAATAAAAGCCGTTAAAGCTAAAATTTTGATTCCTGCAAACCAAAATTCAAGCTCTCCATAGTATTTAACTTGAAATAAATTAATTCCCACAATCAATAATCCACAAAAAAGACTTAACAGCCATAATGGTGCAGAAGGGAACCAGAATTGCAGGAAACTTCCCGCAGCGAGCAACTCAACAACGGTAACAATGATCCAGTTAATCCAATAGAGCCAACCAACAATGAACGAAACTTTGAATCCAAATGCTTTATTAACCAAAAGCTGTACGTTTAAGTTTGGATAGGAAACTGCCATTTCCCCTAATGCTGCCATAATGATTAACAATAATATTCCGCCAATAAAATAGGTTAATACAACACCGGGACCAGCGATATTTAATGTGTCTGAACTTCCTTTGAAAATTCCGGTCCCAATCATTCCAGCTAAGGCAATAAGCTGAACATGACGCGGTAATAACCCTCTTTTTAATCCTTGGTGATTTTTTTCCAAAATGCTCCTACCCTTCTATATACCACGAGTGTTCTTTTGTGCTTAAACGCTTTTATGCGTTAAAGTTTTTTTATATTAATATAATATATTTTAAAAGTTTATAAATCAAGTATAGTCTGATATCTTTGCCATAATGATAAATAATTTCGCTTAAAGAATTTTTTTGCCTGAAGGAAACTTTTTAGATTTCACGAATAAAATAATAGTAAAATTGGAGGGTGATAGAAATGTATTCGACCCCGCGTATCCATAAAAAAATCTTAAAATATTCTTTCCTTTTTAAAATGCTGGGCATTATAAATGACCAGGAATTTAAAGCAATAACGGGTGTGGATTTTTTACATGCTGACGGTAAAAGGTAAGTGGCTGAATTTTTACTAGTAATGACTTATTTTAAAAAGGGCAAAAAAAATAGCACGCGAACTTATCGCATGCTATTTTTTCATTATTTTGTTATTCATTAATAAACTGTTTAAGAAGAAATCTTTACTTTCTTTTCTGTGGTGGTCCATTTTCCGCGGCTTGGGCTTATAACCAAGTCATTATAGGCTAAGACATTTAAATCTCGTTGTATGGTGCGAGGAGTGATACCAAATTCCTCTACAAGTTCCTGCGTTGTCACAGTGCCATTATTGCGAATAAACATGTAGATACATTTGATGCGGTTTAACATCCGGTTAGTTGAAGGTTTCAAAGAACCACTCCCTATCCTTTTTTCAAACCTATGGCGAATTCCCTCTACCGACAGCCTCTTTGAAGAAGTACTCTTCAAGAATATGTAGTTTCTTTTCCGCAGACATCTCCTTTGCATGGACGTTTAGTGGACACTTAGATGTCATACATCTAACCTTATTGTACCCACAATTTCTGAAAATTTCCACCATTATACATCATTTTACAAATAATCTTTTTATTTATAGATAGTGGTTACTCTCCCTCCTTTAAATTCTCTTAGTATAGAATATGGGGAATCAAGCTAGAAATATGATAAATTAATTGAATTTTTTGTAAATTATTTATAGCAAGTCTGTTTTTAACTTGTCTGTTGATTTCCGCTCCAATCAACATTGTTACAACATTCAACAAGACTTTTAATATAGCCAATAATTAAAAATAATAATGGATTTCGATTTTGTTATGAAAATTGGTAAGATATTTGCAATAATAATATTGTCTTTATGTATCATATTTGCTTTAGGAGGCATTTGAATTGACAAAGATTGATTGGATTATTGAGGTGGAAAAAAGAAAAGAGGCACTGCTCACAGATGCACAGGGATTATTACATATTAAAAGCTTATTAGATGAAGAAAATGCTACGCAGGATGCCCCGCTAGGTAAAGGGGTGAAAGAGGCATTAGATTACATGCTGACTCTAGGGGAGAAGGATGGGTTTAACCCTAAAAATGTTGGGAATCTAGCTGGACACCTGGAGTTTGGAGAGGGGAGGAATTTGCTGGGAATTCTCTGCCATGTCGATGTTGTTCCAGAGGGGGACGGCTGGACAAGTAATCCCTATGCAGCTGAAGTGCGAGATGGAAGAATCTATGCAAGGGGAGCGATTGATGATAAAGGGCCGACAATAGCAGCTTATTATGCCATGAAAATTGTGAAGGAACTTGGTCTGCCGTTGAAGAAACGGGTACGAATGATTATTGGAACGGATGAAGAAAGCAATTGGCGCTGTGTGAAACATTATTTTCAGCATGAAGAAATGCCTTCTCTTGGATTCGCTCCGGATGCTGACTTTCCGATTATTAACGCAGAAAAGGGAATTTCCGACTTTGATATGGTTCAAAAAGGAACGGATCAGGTTAATACAGATGCAAATGTTGAAGTTCAAACCTTTCTTTCAGGGAAAAGATATAATATGGTTCCTGATCATGCAAAGGCAGTGATTCAGATTAAGGAGAATCAGGCAGAGATCATTGAAATGTTTACAAATTTTATGAACCAATATAAACTCGATCATCACTATTCAGAAGAAAATCAAAAGCTCACTTTAGAAGTAAAGGGAATTTCTGCTCATGGAATGGAGCCAAGAAACGGTAAAAATGCCGGCCTATTCTTATCAGAGTTTCTTTCAAAGCTCAATTTAGATCGAAAAGCAGCCCAATATTTTCAATTTGTTTCCCGTTATTTTTTTGATGATTCAAGGGGAGTTCATTTAGGAGTTGCTTTTTCAGATAATATTTCAGGAGAATTAACCATCAATCCTGGTAAGTTCTCTTATACAAAAGAGTCCGGTGGGACAATTGGAATGACGTGCAGATACCCTGTCACCAACAAGATGGAAGCAACAAAAGAAAAATTAGACGCACTGTTGATAAACGAAGGTTTTACGATTGAAAACTTTTCAGATTCTAAACCGCATCATGTTGATGAAAAGGATTTCTTGATTCAGACGTTAAAGAAGGTTTATGAAGAGCAAACGGGTGAGAAAGCGGAACTGCTGGCAATTGGCGGTGGAACCTATGCGCGTTCTCTTAAGTCAGGTGTAGCCTTTGGGCCATTATTTCCGGGAAGACCGGATGTAGCCCACCAAAAGGATGAATATATTGATCTTGAGGATTTATTCAAAGCCACAGCCATCTACGCACAAGCAATCTATGAACTGGCAAAAGAAGAATAAAGCAAAAAAAGTAAAGACGTGTCAGCAAACCCCTGCTGCACGTCTTTTTTTAAGGCTTTGAAAAAGGACAATCTTGAATTGGTGAGGAAGGTGAGCATCCTGGAGCGGAAATCAACAACCAAGTTTAACACGGCCTTTTTTAAAAGTATTTATTATAAATAAATTCTTTAACAATGTAAAAAATATCGGAAACCTTTGAATTTTGTATTAGATACAAATGGAGGCAAATCGACTAAAATTAAGTAAAGGAAGGATTTAGAAATGAATCATCAAACTCATTTTTTTTACGCTGTTCCAATTCCAAAAGAAATAAAATTAATCATGAAAGACCATTGTGAAAAATTAAAACAGTCCCTTCCTTTCAACCGCTGGGTTCATCATGAAGATTTACATATTACTTTAGCCTTTTTAGGATTTGCACCTTCAGATCAACTTGAAAAATCAATAGAAAACGTTAGGAAAGAACTAAGGGGAACATCTTCTTTTTCACTGCAAATCAACCAACTTGGAACTTTTGGACGTAAAGAATCCCCCCGTATCTTTTGGGCGGATACGATAAAAAGTGATGAACTTCAGTTGGTAAGAAGAAAAGCATTTACAGCATGTGAAAATTCAGGTTTTCAGCTTGAAACAAAACCGTTTCGTCCTCATATCACCCTTGCAAGGAAATGGACAGGGGATGAACCTTTTCATCATGATAAACTTGATGTTTGGCAGGAACTACAGCCGAAACCACTTGTTTTTATAGCGAATGAAGTGGTTTTATTTCAAACCCATATAGAGAAAACACCAAAATATGAAGTAAAGGAAATTTTCCCTCTAATAAAATAAAAAGGTTGATTCGGTATGAAGACCATCTACTTTATTATTAATCCCAAGGCTGGAAGCGGGACCTGTAAAAAAATCTGGAGGAAGATTGAGAGCCAATTAAAGGTCGAACAAATACCCTATATAGCGTTTTTTACGAATTCCCCGGGACATGCAAAAACACTTGCATTACAAATTGCGGAGCGTGTCGAGGAGCACACCATCATCGTTGCACTTGGCGGTGATGGAACCGTGCATGAAGTGATGAATGGAGTTGTAAACTATAATAATATTACTCTTGGATTTATTCCTGGAGGATCAGGAAATGATTTTTCGAGAGGATTTGAAATTCCCTCTAAACCGAAGCAAGCCCTTAATGCACTACTCCGTTTAATGCAAAATGAAGCAAGCGTTGATATTGGGAAAATCGATAGGGGGGATCAATCAACTTGCTATTTTATAAACAATATGGGTGTTGGATTTGATGCGCTGATTTCATATGATGTGAATCGTTCAAAGATTAAATCCGTCTTAAATAGCCTATCCTTGGGAAGGTTAGTATATGTTAATTTTTTATTGATTAAACTTTTTAAGTATAAACGTTCAACAATTCGTTTATCAATTGATGGTAAAACGCATATATTTGAACATACATGGTTTGTCACAGTTTCGAATCAGCCCTTTTATGGCGGCGGAATGCAGATTGCACCAGATGCCAAGCCGAATGATGGCGTTTTTGATATTACGGTTGTCCATCAATTATCAAGGCTGAAACTGTTATTAGTTTTTATTAGTGTTTTTTGGGGAAAACATGTTCTTTTTAAGGAAGTAAAAATGCTTAAGGGCAAGAAAATTTCTATTCAATCATCAGCCCCCCTTTTTGCCCATGCTGACGGTGAGTTTATTGGTTATACTCCATTAAAGATACAGCTCAAATCAAAGGCATTAAAAATTCTTACAGGAAAACAAAATTTACAAGAATTTGGTTTGAAAGAGAGGGATTCGAATGATTTCCAGTGAACGAAATTTTCTTGCCTACTTAGATGAGATGAAGATCATTGCGATTCTTCTTCCTCTTTCATATCACCAAGGTAAGTCTGCAACATTTTCGATAAGTGATGGAATTAAGACACAGCCTCTAAAGATACTCGAGAAAAGACAAATTGAAAATAATAATAAATATGTTTGTCAGCTTGCAGATGAAATTAGTTTTGGAAAAGTATACTGGATAATGGATGAGCACGGTGGTAAAACAGACCTACAAATAGGTGCAGTAATTCGTACAGAATTATTCGATAAAAAATATTATTACGATGGAGATGACCTTGGGGCAAAATGTACGGAAACTTATACTCAATTTAAACTATGGGCACCGACTGCTACCCAAGTGAAAGTCAAACTACGGCAGCCTCAAGGTCCATATGCTGAAATTGTAAAAATGAAGCGACAGGATAGAGGGGTTTGGTCTGCAGTAGTCCATCGCGACTTAGACTATCATCACTATACTTTTCTCGTCCTTGTGAATCAAGTATGGCAGGAAGCTGCTGACCCCTATGCTACAGCTGTTTCGGTTAATGGGGAGCGGGGAGTAATCGTTAAGTTGGAAAAAACGGCGAGACCGAAAATCCCCTTGCCTGAATTGGAGAGTCCAGTCGATGCGATCATTTATGAAACACATATCAGGGATTTTACCATCCATCCCAATAGTGGAGTAAAGCACAAAGGGCTTTATCTTGGTGCAGGTGAATTTGATACAAAAAGAAAAGAAGGAGACGTGACAGGTCTCTCTTATTTAAAAGATTTAGGAATAACTCATATTGAATTTTTACCCTTTCATGATTTTGCCGGGGTAAATGAATTAGAAGCAAAAAAGGAATATAACTGGGGCTATAACCCTGTACATTTTAATGCCCCTGATGGAAGCTATGCTACCGACCCAACTGATCCCTATTCCAGAATTAAGGAACTAAAGCAATTAATTGATCAAGTTCATTATAAAGGTTTAAAGGTAATAATGGATGTCGTATATAATCATGTGTACAGTCGCGAAAACTCCCCATTTGAAAAAATAGTACCGGGCTATTATTTCCGTCATAATGAATTTGGGATGCCGTCAAACGGTACAGGAGTTGGAAATGATATTGCATCAGAAAGAAAAATGGTAAGAAAGTTTATTCTAGATTCCATTCGTTTCTGGCTGGAAGAATACCATATTGATGGTTTTCGTTTTGACTTAATGGGAATTCTTGATGTGCAAACCATGTCCGAAGTAAGAAAGATGTGTGATCGATTGGCAAAGGGGATCTTGTTAATTGGCGAGGGTTGGAATTTAAATACGCCCCTTCCGCTTGATAAAAAGGCGATTATTCAAAACCAGTCTAAACTTCCCACTATTGCTCAATTTAATGATAAATTCCGGGATACGATTAAAGGGAGTACCTTTAATTTATTTGATAAAGGATATGCCTTTGGAAATGAACATCACTATGAGGCAGCAGCTGATTTAATTGCCGGCAGTGTTGGAGTTGTGAAAAAGGAAAACAAGTTATTTAATGAGCCCTCTCAAACAGTCAATTATGTGGAATGCCACGATAATCATACAATGTGGGATAAACTATTGGCATGCTATCAAACGGAAGATGAATCCATTCGAATAAAATATCATTTGCTTGCAACAGCATGTGTGATTGTGTCACAGGGAGTTCCTTTTCTTCATAGCGGCCAGGAATTCTTTCGCACGAAGCATGGTGAAGGGAATAGCTATCGATCACCTGATTCTATAAACCAACTGGATTGGAATCGAAAATGCCGTTATATAAATAATGTTCAATATATAAAAGGTTTAATAGACATTCGAAAAAAGTTATCCTGTTTCAGATTACGCACCGCCGAGGAAATCCGCGCATCCATGAAACAAAGTCCCCTTCACGATCCGCTCATCACCTTTGTCTATCAAAATAAAAATGGAGAATATCGTGAAGTCTTTCTTGCCATAAATCCAAGAAAAAGTGAAGAAATAATCAACCTTCCAGAAGGAGAATGGTACGTGTTAGCTGACCATAATGAGGCTGGGATTTCTATGAGCAAAACGATTTCTGGGGGAGAAGTAAAAATTCAACCTATCAGTATAAATATTTTTGCGAAAAAATAGATTCTTTAGATTTACTTGACGAAAAAAGCTCTTTGGGGATAAAATTTATTAAGATGGCTATTGTGTGAAATGATATCAATAGCTTTTTTTATTTTTATTATTTAGTATAAAATCTCCTTAAATTTTAAAGCTGTGAAGTATTACAGGGAAAGAAAGAACCTTCCAGCAGCAAGGATTTTACTTCGGAATAAAATGGGCTAGTACCCCATTAGAACGGTCATAATTGAAGGTGAACAATTTTGGAACATTTACTTGGACAAGAATGGGAAATTGTCCCGGCTGGTGGAGCGACTGGAGAAGCTTTTGTTGCCCAGTATCAGGATCAAAAGCTTTTTCTGAAACGTAATTCCTCTCCATTTCTTGCGGTCTTATCTGCTGAAGGCATTGTCCCGAAGCTTGTTTGGACAAAACGATTGGAAAATGGTGATGTGATAACAGCACAGCAATGGCTTTCTGGAAGAGAACTTAAGCCGGCTGAAATGGATCAAGAAGTCGTCGCAAAGCTTCTGAAGAAAATTCATCGCTCAGAGCCAATGCTAGGCATGTTAAGCCGCCTGGAAAAAACGGCAATGTCTCCTGAAACGATTTTTCAATCCGTGCAATCACAATTAGATTCAGAGGTCCTGGGATTACCGGAAGTGCAAAAAACGATGGACTTTTTAAAAGAAGAAGTATCAAATATTTATAGCGAGGAAAAGGTTGTTTGCCATGGTGATGTTAATCATAACAACTGGCTGCTCGATGAAAACAACCAGTTGTACTTGATTGATTGGGACGGTGCCATGATTGCTGACCCTGCTATTGATTTAGGATTATTACTTTATTGGTATATTTCCGAAGAAAGCTGGGACCAATGGTTAGCGATGTATGGAAAATTGTTAACAGATGATTTAAGACTGAGAATGAAATGGTATGTGGCCATTCAAACGATATCTTCCATACAATGGCATAAAAATAAAAGTAGATTTCAGGAAATGGATAAGTGGGTTAAGTTTTTAAATGTCATTCTTTAATTAAGAGAATTGATCAATATTACTAACCCACCCGGATAGGTTCTCTTGGTTTGAAAGGATATGCTGGTCTAAATCAGCAGTCTGAGCTCCATTTTGGCTGTATTGATACACTTCCTGCAAAATGCTTTTTACATTTTGATCGACTTGTGTATTAACCATAAGGGATTTTACTAAACGTTCCAATTGTTCACATTCAGCAACAGATCCACAGCAATCTGTTTGATGATTGCTTAATATATCTTTTAGTAACGTAACTTGGTCTTGGTGACTTAATGGCATAGCGTAACACCCTTTCAAGTGATAATAAGTAGAATTCACAGTTAGGTTGTGAATTCTTTTTTTGTTTATACATTGCATCTAAGTTACTTGATTTCCAAAAGATTCGCCTTGCACTTATGGATCATCGCATGTTAAAGTTTGAACGAAAATATTTTTAGGAGTGTAATAATGAGACTTCGAAATAAGCCTTGGGCAAAGGAGAAAATAGAGCAGCACCCACAATATATAGTTCCCAATCCTGAAGATTTTAAAGGAAGATGGAAGGAAGCATTTGTGAAAGATCAGCCGCTTCACATCGAAATTGGAACAGGCAAAGGCCGTTTTATTACAGAAATGGCGAAGGCTCACCCTGACATTAATTATATGGGGATTGAGGTATACGACAGCGTGATTGTTGCGGCTTTAGATCGCTTAATTGAAGCGGATTTACCGAACCTTAAGCTATTAAATGTTAATGCAGAGGATTTAGAAAAATACTTTGCAAAAAACGATGTGGCTCGCGTGTATTTGAATTTTTCCGATCCATGGCCAAAAGTACGTCATGAAAAAAGAAGATTAATGTATAAAGACTTTTTGAAAAAGTATGAGGACATGTTAGTCGATGGTGGGGAAATTCATTTTAAAACGGATAATCAAGGTTTATTTGAATATTCGTTAAGGAGCTTTTCGGAATACGGTTTATTGTTGAAATATGTCAGTCTTGACCTCCATAACAGTGATTATGAAGGGAATATCATGACAGAATATGAACAAAAATTCTCTGAAAAAGGCAACCGCATATACCGCTCAGAAGTAAAATATCAAAATGAAGGATAGGACAGTTCTTTATAGGGCTGTCTTTTTTGTTTTCCTGAATTATCAGACAATGGTAAAATGAAGGAAGAGGAGGAGAGGTCCGTGGAAAAATTACAAATTGGAAGGGTAACGCTTACATGGCTTACCGGAGGAGTTACAAACTTAGATGGCGGTGCGATGTTTGGTGTTGTTCCAAAAATATTGTGGGATAGAAAGTATCCGGCTAACGAAAAAAACCAAATTGAATGTCCGACAGATCCGTTATTAATCCAAATGAATGGGATGAACATATTAGTTGAGACCGGAATCGGAAAAGGAAAATTAACAGAAAAACAATTGCGGAATTTTGGAGTAACAAAAGAGTCGGAATTGGATTCATCTCTTGAAAAAGAAGGACTAAAGCCGGAAGAGATTGATTATGTTCTTATGACTCATTTGCATTTTGATCATGCAGGCGGTCTTACGAAACTTGTTGATGGTGAATATGTTTCAGCTTTTCCAAATGCGAAAATTATCACGTCTAAAATCGAATGGGATGAGATGCGTGCCCCTAATATTCGCTCCAAAAATACATATTGGAAGGAAAATTGGCAGGCAATTGAAAAACAGGTCATACCCTTTGATGAAAAGTGGAGCTTAGGTTCCCTGACCTTGATTCATACCGGCGGGCATAGTAATGGACATTCGATTTTACTCATTGAAGATGGCGATGAGGTTGCCATTCATATGGCGGATTTACTAGCAACTCATGCCCATCAAAATGCGCTATGGGTAATGGCCTATGATGATTACCCAATGGATTCGATTGCCGCCAAAGAAAAATGGCTGCCATATGCCCTTGAGAAAAATGCCTGGTTTACCTTTTATCATGATGCCTTTTATCGTGCAGTTAAATGGGGTGCAGACGGACAAATAACGGATGCCATTAAAAGAAGCTAAAAAAATGGGGCGTACCTATCGTGGTACGGCCCGTTTTTATTCTATTTACTTGGTAACATGAACGTCTATGACCGTTCCCGTTTTAGCATCAGCGACAAATTCATATTGCTCGGCTGTACCCTCGTTATTTTTGGATATGCCGCCTTTATATACTTGATATAGGATTTGTTGCTTTTGGTAGGGCACAGCTTCCATATGTATCCATGACCCGTTGATGTCTCCGTTTTGTTTAAACTGTTTTTTTACACTTTCTAATACCCGCTCAGGTGAAACTGTTGAATTTTTTGAAATAATTTCTCTTACTGCTAAACTGCTTATTGCTCCAGCCGCCGCACCAATGATAAATGATTTCCAGTTCATACCTTCTGTACCTCCGAAATATGATTTAGAAAAGAAAACGTTTCGGTTAAGAATTCTCCTTTTAGTATATCGTATTTAATGGTCTGAACATAATATAACCATTGGCGATTTGAAATGTTGGTCATCAAGGAAATGATTCTGTAAAATAAATATATACATAAATAAATTTTAAGGAGTTTGAAAATGAACGAACAAACATTAAAGCTTTTTCAAACCTTGACAGAGCTTCCCGGCGCTCCTGGAAATGAACATCTTGTGAGAAATTTTATGCGGGAACAATTAACACCTTATGCGGATGAAATTATCCAAGATAACCTTGGAAGTATTTTCGGTGTGAAAAGGAGTAATGAAAGTGGTCCAATCGTAATGGTAGCAGGACATATGGATGAAGTGGGTTTTATGGTTACTTCCATTACCGATAACGGAATGATTCGTTTCCAAACACTTGGAGGCTGGTGGAGCCAGGTTCTTTTAGCACAGCGGGTTCAAATTATGACGAAAAATGGCCCGGTTATTGGCGTCGTGGGCTCAATTCCTCCTCATTTACTTGATGATTCAAAGAAAAATAAACCGATGGAAATCAAGAATATGCTGATTGACATTGGTGCGGATGACCGTGAGGATGCGAAGCGGATTGGCATCAAGCCAGGTCAGGCAATTTTACCGATTTGTCCATTTACGCCAATGGCCAATGAGAAGAAAATTTTAGCGAAGGCTTGGGATAATCGTTATGGCTGCGGATTAGCGATTGAACTACTTCAGGCAGTAAAGGATGAAATTTTGCCAAATACTCTATATTCCGGAGCTACGGTCCAAGAAGAAGTAGGATTAAGAGGTGCACAGACTGCTGCCAATATGATTAATCCTGATATCTTTTTTGCACTAGATGCAAGCCCTGCTAATGATATGTCAGGGAAGAAGTCAGAATTTGGCCAGTTAGGAAAAGGGACCTTGCTGCGAATCCTTGATCGCTCAATGGTTACCCATCGTGGAATGAGAGAATTCGTCCTCGATATGGCTGAAACCCATAATATTCCGTATCAATATTTCGTGTCGCAAGGCGGTACAGATGCAGGAAGGGTTCACTTGTCCAATGAAGGTGTTCCAAGCGCAGTAATCGGTATATGCTCTCGCTACATCCATACCCATGCTTCGATTATTCATGTAGACGATTATGCCGCAGCAAAAGAATTATTAGTCAAACTTGTAAAAGCATGTGACAAATCAACGGTAGATTCTATAAAAGCAAATAGTTAAAAATTAAGAGGGGGCATTTGGATATGCCTCTTTTTAGCGAAAAAGGAGCGGCACCATGAAAATCATTATCGGAACCAAGAACCCTGCTAAAATTTCTGCAGTTAAAAATGTATTTGTTGAAACAGAAGCGGAGTTTCTCTCCTTAGATATCCCGTCAGAAGTAAGTGACCAGCCGTTTTCGGATGATGAAACGATTCAAGGAGCAATCAATCGGGCACAAGAGGCACTAGAACAAGGAAATGGTGATCTAGGTATTGGACTTGAAGGCGGCGTGCAAGAATCCGAACATGGGTTATTGATTGTAAATTGGGGGGCACTTGCTGCAAAAGGCAGAGAACCGATTATTGCTGGAGGAGCAAGAATTCTGCTCCCTGAAGAAGTTGCGGCACGTTTGAGGGCAGGAGAAGAATTAGGGCCAGTAATGGAGGATTTCTCCAACAAGGAAAATGTCCGTAAAAAAGAAGGGGCAATTGGAATTTTTACCAATGGATTCATTAAACGGGATGAAATGTTTACCCATATTGTGAAGCAGCTAGTTGGACAATACACCTATCAAATAAACAGGAAATAAAGAAACTTAGGAGGCAATGATAATGAAAAATTTAGAGTCTATGGAGCAATTTGAACAACTTCGGGATAAGGGAAAAACGATTTTTATGTTTTCAGCAAAATGGTGCGGGGATTGCCGTTTTATTGAACCGTTCCTCCATGAAATCGAAGAAAATTTTAAAGAATATACTTTTATTCATGTTGACCGCGATCAGTTTATTGATCTTTGCCAGCAGCTTGATGTATTTGGAATTCCGAGCTTTATTGGCTTTGAAAATGGCAAAGAACTCGGTCGCTTTGTTAGTAAGGATCGAAAAACCCAAGAGGAAATCGAAAATTTCATCAAGGGCCTAAAATAATTTCGTTTCTCTCTCCATCTCCTTTTGAGATGGAGTTTTTTCATGTTACAATAAGTGCGCATCTCCTTTGATATGGAGGGATAAGGATGAAAATGGATAGTAAAAAAATGCGAAAAGAATTAGAACAGCGATTGGCGGCTCCTGGTCGGAACTTTACGTTTGATCGTGATAAAGATCAGCTCCGAATCGAAAATTCTGCGGCTGGAAAAGGGATTACGGTTTCTTTATCTGGAATAATTGCTAATTGGCATACCAATAAAGAAAAAGCCATTGATGAAGTGGTTTATTATGTTGAAGAAGGCCTAAAGGCGATGGAAGGTAAAATCCAGTTAACAAACCACGAGAAAAATATTTTCCCTGTTATTCGGTCTACATCTTTTCCGGCTGAAGCAGAAGAGGGTGTCCCATTTTTAGTCGATGAGCATACAGCGGAGACGAAAATCTATTATGCCATTGATATGGGAAAAACGTATCGATTAATTGATTCACGTGTGCTGGAAAATGAGGGATGGGAAGTAAATCGGATAAGAGAAATTGCGTTATTTAATGCCAGATCCCTTCCAACCCCATTAAAGGAAGATCATGTTGCTGGAAATGTCTTTTATTTCCTTAACACAAATGATGGGTATGATGCCAGCAGGATTTTAAATAAAGGCTTTTTAAATGAGATGCAAAAGAAAGTTTCAGGAACAATGGTATTAGCTGTACCGCATCAGGATGTGCTGGTCATTGCAGATATTCGAAATGACAGAGGCTATGATGTTCTAGCACAATTAGCGATGAGCTTCTTTGCTAATGGCCATGTGCCCATCACGGCATTGTCATTTTTGTACGAGGATGGGGAACTAGAACCAATCTTTATTTTAGGAAAAAATAAGTGACAAAAATGAGGAAGGATCACAACAAAAAGTGGTCTTTTTTCATTTGTATTTTAAGAATTCCTACCTATTCCACTATATTTCGACTGATTTTTAGATTTCTTGTCGAAATATTATCAAATACTGCTAAAATAGAATAATAGATGAAAGTAGAAAGAGTGATAGTTTTGAGCTGGATCCAAAACTTTTTTCAAAGGTTTAAAAACGATGAGGAAGATGAAAATGATTACGAATATGAACTGAACCATTCTAGAATACATAATGAGATGAGAGACCTTCCCTCTTTAAAAAATAAGGAAGGCGGCAGGGATATCGATGCCCGTATTTCCTACCAATATCCAAAAGGGAAAATTCGTTTACCTATTATCCAGGATGAAAAGTCAATCGAAAATAAGGGTGCAGCTTCAAAGAAGCGAACAGAAAGACAGCAAAAAAGAAAAGATACAGAGCATTTTGAGGTTCAGCAAGAGAAAAAGGCAGCTCCTAAAATACAAAAGGAGCAGGAGCCAAAAAAAAGCAGACCTTTTCATCCAACCGAAATTCCATCCCCAGTTTTTGGATTTAAAAAACCTGTGAAGACCAACAATTCAATCCTTGTTGAGCACGAGCTTACTCATTTTATAAAAGAGGATACAGAATCACTCCAAAGCAGCCAAAAAATGATGGAAGAGATTCAAGTCTCACCGCAGGAACAAAATGAAAATCCTGTTATCCTGGTAACAGAACCCGGTCTGTTAGTTGAGGAGGTTAAAAAAGAGGAAAATTCAGGGCAGTCTGAGCCATCCTTAAATATTTCAGATTCTATAACGGATTGTGATCAAGAGATTCTTTCTGTTCAAGCGGTTGAACCTGAAAACTTACCACCACAAACAAGTGTAGAAACCGTTCAGGTGCATACGGAGAATCCAAGACCAAAGCAGTCCCATTTACCATTCAATGTCATGATGTTAAAGCAGGATAAGGAGAAATGGGAAGAAAGAAAAATACAAAGAAAAATGGGCATGGATTCCCGAATACCGCTGGAAATAAACAAGCCGGTAGAAACGGGTAAGGAAGTAAAAGTGGTTCATGAGGAATTGAAGGAAGTGCCAATTTTTCAAATAGATAATGCTGCACCAAAAAAAGAGGCATTCACTCATGATGAAATCGAGGCCCATAAAAAAGAGCCAACCACTCATGATGAACCGAAGGTCCATAAAGAGGAAGCAAACGCTCATAATGAACCCGAGGTCCATATAGAAGAGGCAACCACTTATGATAAAACTGTGGCTCATGAAGAAGTGGCTATCTCAGAAGCGGATATCTATCAATTTCCTGAATTTTCTTTGTTGAGTCCACCAGTAGTAGTTGAAAAAGATACAGAGTGGATTCAAAACCAGGAAAATTTATTAAACCAAACCTTACAAAATTTTAACGTTGGAGCAAAGGTGGTTAATGTAACACAGGGTCCAGCCGTTACACGCTTTGAGGTTCAGCCTGAGCCGGGTGTCAAGGTAAATAAAATTACAAACCTTAGTGATGATATTAAATTAAGCCTTGCTGCTAGAGATATCCGGATTGAGGCTCCTATCCCGGGAAAGCATACGATTGGTATTGAAGTTCCTAATCAAAAGTCACGGCCGGTCTTCATAAATGAAATTATCCAAAGTAATGTTTTTAAGGAATCCGGCTCGCCCTTAACGGCTGTCTTAGGGCTCGATATTTCAGGAAAACCGATTGTAACTGATTTGAAAAAAATGCCGCACGGTTTAATTGCCGGAGCTACGGGGTCGGGAAAAAGTGTTTGTATTAACACAATCCTTGTTAGTTTATTATTTAAAGCTAGTCCTGAAGATTTAAAGTTATTGCTGATTGATCCCAAAATGGTTGAATTAGCCCCTTATAATCGAATCCCACATTTGGTCAGCCCGGTTATAACGGATGTAAAAGCGGCAACAGCTGCGTTAAAATGGGCTGTTGAGGAAATGGAAAGACGCTACGAGCTTTTTGCCCATACAGGTGTCCGAGATATCAACCGCTTTAATGAACTAGCAATGGAACATAAGAGATATTCCGACAAGCTGCCGTTCATTGTCATTATTATTGATGAGTTGGCTGATTTAATGATGATGTCACCGGCAGATGTGGAGGAAGCAATTTGCCGAATTGCCCAAAAGGCTAGAGCATGTGGAATCCATTTAATCGTGGCTACCCAAAGACCTTCTGTAGACGTTATTACAGGGCTCATCAAAGCAAATATTCCAACACGAATTGCTTTTTCCGTTTCATCACAAATTGATTCGCGAACAATCATTGACATAAGCGGGGCGGAAAAATTGCTTGGACGGGGGGATATGCTCTTTTTAGAAAATGGTTCATCGAAGCCTGTCCGTTTACAAGGTACATTTGTTTCTGATGAAGAAATTGACCTTGTTGTTGCCCATGTAAGAGAGCAGCAGGAACCGGATTATTTATTTGAACAGGAAGAACTTTTAAAGAAGGCGCAAGTGACAGAGGAGGAGGATGAACTTTTTTATGAAGCCTGCGAGTTTATCATTGACCATGGCACGGCCTCAACCTCTAGTTTGCAACGCCGTTTTAAAATCGGGTACAACCGTGCAGCAAGATTAATGGATATGCTTGAAGCAAATGGGTTTATTTCCAGTGCAAATGGAAGTAAACCGCGTGAGGTTTTAATTACGGCATCGGATTTAGAAGCCTATTATGAGGCGAATGCAAATGGATAACTCAATACTCTTTGAATTCGAAAATGAAATATTTGAAATAAAAGTAAATAGTTCTTAAATAGTTTTTAAGAACGAAGAGTGTTATAATATTTAAATGTGATTACAATGAGAATATAGTTAAATTAGCAAATAAGTTAAGATGTCATATACTGTTTTACAGATAGACGTTTGTTGGAGGTTCTTTAGATGACTATTTACCATTTTGTAGGTATTAAGGGGTCTGGAATGAGTGCGTTGGCACAGGTTCTGCACGATATGAATTTTGAAGTGCAAGGCTCCGATGTCGAAAAGCACTTTTTCACTCAGGTAGCCCTTGAGCAATCAGGAATAAAGATCCTTCCCTTTCAAAAAGAAAATATTAAACCGGGAATGACCATTATTGCAGGAAATGCCTTTCCTGATACCCACGAAGAAATTCAAGAGGCGATGAAGCTGGGACTTCCGATTGTCCGTTATCATCGGTTCTTGGGAGATTTTATGCAAAACTTTACGAGTATTGCGATTACAGGTGCCCATGGAAAGACGTCCACAACTGGGTTGCTTGCTCATGTTATGGAAGGGGCCAAACCTACATCGTTTTTAATTGGCGATGGTACAGGGAAAGGGCAGGAAGGCGCTGAATATTTTGTTTTCGAAGCATGCGAATACAGAAGGCACTTTTTATCGTACTTCCCTGATTATGCAATCATGACTAATATAGACTTTGACCATCCTGATTATTTTGCCAATATTGATGATGTTTTCTCTGCTTTCCAAGAGATGGCCATACAGGTAAAGAAGGGAATTTTTGCATACGGTGATGATGAGCAGCTTCAAAAAATCCAAGCAAAGGTTCCTGTATTGTTTTATGGTTTTGAAGAAGAGAATGACTATCAAGCAAAAAATCTTGTGAAAACAACAGATGGAACCAGCTTCGATGTGTTTATCCGGAATACTTTTTATGATTCCTTTACGATTCCAACTTTCGGTGACCATAGTGTCTTAAATTCTCTTGCTGTCATTGCCCTTTGCCACTACGAAGAAATTGATGTGTCTATTGTGAAGGAGCAATTAAGCACGTTCCAGGGAGTAAAAAGAAGATTCTCGGAAAAAAGAATTGGTTCACAAATTTTAATTGATGATTATGCACACCATCCTACTGAAATTAAAGCAACAATTGAAGCGGCTAAACAAAAATATCCAGATCGTCCGTTGATTACCGTTTTCCAGCCGCATACCTTTACAAGGACGCAGGCGTTTCTTGAAGATTTTGCTGAAAGCTTACGCAAGGCGGATAAGGCCTATTTATGCGAAATTTTTGGCTCTGCACGTGAAAACCACGGAAAGCTTACAATCAAGGATCTTCAGGACAAAATAGAGGGAGCGGAGATTCTTTCAGAAGAGAATACATCTGTCCTTAAAAATTTTGATAATGGTGTTATTATTTTTATGGGTGCAGGAGATATTCAAAAATTTCAAGAGTCCTATGAAAAGCAATTATCTTAAAAAAAGGATGCCAGGCACTACCTGGCATCCTTTATCTTTATTTTAAATGATCTGGGTTTAATTTTTCTAATTCGGGGATGACGAAAAGACCGTCCTTGCGAATCAAGACATCATCAAAGTAAATTTCGCCTCCGCCATATTCAGGACGTTGAATATTGACCATATCCCAATGAATATTTGAATGGTTCCCATTAAAGGCATCGTCATAACATTGACCAGGTGTAAAATGGAAGCTTCCTGCAATTTTTTCATCAAATAAAATATCCTGCATTGGATTTAAAATGAATGGATTTACGCCAATGGCAAATTCCCCGATATAGCGTGCTCCCTCATCCGTATCAAAAACTTTATTGATTCGTTCTGAATCATTTGCTTCTGCTTCAACAATTTTTCCATCCTTGAAGGTTAATTTAACATTTTCAAACGTAAACCCTTGATAGGGGGATGGGGTATTATAAGAAATTACACCGTTTACAGAGTCACGTACGGGAGCTGTATATACCTCTCCATCCGGAATGTTTAATCTTCCTGCACATTTAATGGCCGGGATATCTTTTATGGAGAAGCTAAGATCTGTTCCCGGTCCGGTTAAACGAACTTTGTCAGTACGGTTCATAAGTTCAACAAGGCTGTCCATTGCCTCATCCATCTTTCCGTAATCCAAGTTACAGACATTAAAGTAAAAATCTTCAAATCCTTCAGTGCTCATTTTAGCTAATTGAGCCATAGAGGATGTTGGATAACGAAGCACAACCCATTTTGTTTTTGGCACCCGAATGTCACGGTGGACTTTCTTGCCAATTGTATTTCCGTGAATCTTCATTTTTTCATCTGGTACGTCTGCATGCTCATTTATGTTATTGCCGGAACGCAGTCCTATGTATGCATCCATTTGACTCATTACATTGGCCTCAAATTCAGCCATTAGATTAAATTGTTCTTCTTGTGCACCGAGTAATAAAGAGCGGTCCACTTGATGATCTTTTAAAAGAACAAATGGGAAGCCTCCTGCTTCATAAGCTTCTTTTACTAAAGCGGTTACAAGTTCGCGCTGCAAGCCGAAATTTTCAATTAGTACCTTTTCGCCTTTTTGAAGCTGAACAGAATAGTTGATTAAATTTTTTGCAAGTTTCTCAATCCGTGGATCCTTCATTTTATACGCCTCCGAAAAGAAAATTCTTATACTACCTCTCTATTTTACCCGAATATGGTTGAATGTTGAAAAATAACGATTTTTTATAAATCTGATGGCAGGAAAACAAGACAAAAATATTGAAGTAGTATAGAATGTTGATGAGGTTTATACCCAACATCGTTGGGTAATACATAATGGTAGAATTAAGCGGAGGTGCCACGATGATTATTATTTTATACTTAAGTGTTGCATTGATTGCAATCGCCTTTTTAGTACTTGTGATTTATGTTTCCAAAATGCTTAAGTCGTTAAGGGAGACATTGAAAAGCGTTTCGAAAACTCTTGAAGGGCTCGAAACACAGCTTGAAGGAGTAACAACAGAAACAACTGCACTTTTACAAAAAACAAATGCTCTTGCTGATGACATGAAATATAAGTCAGAAAGCTTAAATAGTGTTGTGGATGCTGTAAAAGATGTTGGTACAACAGTGAGTAAGTTTAATGGAACCTTACAGAACATTACCCATTCCTTTGATAAGCAAGTTGAAGAAAGTAAAGAAAAGGTTTCTCAAGTTATTCAATGGAGTAATGTAATCCTTGAACTTAAGGATAAGTGGAAGGCAAAAAAACAAGAAAAAGATAGAAATATCCCAAGTGAAAGCGTGAGAGTTAGGTCAAGATAATAGAGGTTAACTCAAGGAGGGCGTTTTTTATGTCTAATAAAGATAATGAAACACGAGAAACGAGCCAAAAAAGAAACGAAGATTCGGGTAATAGTTTTTTACTTGGGGCTTTAATAGGCGGAATGGTTGGTGCGGCTGCTGCACTGTTTTTTGCACCAAAAGCAGGGAAGGATTTGCGAAACAAACTAAGTAACCAAACGGGTTTTCTAATGGAAAAAACCGCAGATTTGCGGGGAAATATGATAAACAAAAGCAGCCAGCTTGCTTCTAAGACAACATCGATCACACAGGGCATCGTTCAACAATCAAGTGATCTTTTAAGCAAAACAAAAATCAAACCGATGGCAAGGGAAGAAAAAGAGGACAAGTCAGATGTCATTTATATTCCCATTCAAACCCACCAACAAAAAAATGTAAGCATAAAGACAGAGGCACCACTAAACAACGAGGATATCAAGAGAAAACTAGACGAAGCAAAAAAAGCTTTGGAAGAAGAAGAGTTAAAAGTTAAGCACTAAGAAGTTTGAAATGCTTAAACTGATTATTTGTGATAGAAACGGTGAAGTGATAAAATGACTTCACCGTTTATTTTTTAGGAGGGAATCAGAATGGTTGATAAAATAGAAACACAAGAACAGTTTGAAGCATTACTGGAAAAAGAAGAGAAATTTCTTCTTTTAAAACATAGTTTAACATGTCCGGTTAGTCAGGCAGCCTATCAGGAATATCAAAAATTTGCTGATAATGAAAATAGCATTCCTGCTTACTTTTTAGCTGTACAGGATTCACGCCCATTATCAAATGAAATTGCAGAGAAATTTAATATTAAGCATGAATCACCACAGGCTATTCTTTTTACAAATGGGGAGCCACGCTGGAATGCCTCGCATTGGAAAATTACCAAGCGTTCATTGACAGATGCAGTGGGTGAAAATAAGTAGCATTTAAAGGCATCCATAATATGGGTGCTTTCGTTTTAAAAAATGTACAATTTTTCTATAATCATCACATAATTCAAATATCAACATATTTTAATTTAATATCCCTTTAAAACACTTTAGCGCTTAAAAGCGTTTAATCAATAAAGAAAAAAGTGATGACAAAAATAATTTTTTCCTTTATAATAAAGCCTAATTATTGAAAAAACAGAAAATTTATTTCAATAGAATCTTTTAAATCGTAGGACACCGTTCAGTATTTATGAATATAAATATCTGATTGGCAATGAAAGGACGGGGAAAATATTGAGCACAAATGAATTGGATCACTTAAGATCACGTGTGGATGAGTTAAACTTGGAATTGTTGAGGTTAATTAATGAAAGAGCTCGACTCGTCCAAGAGATTGGGCAAGTAAAGGGGAACCAGGGAGTTTACCGTTACGATCCAGTCCGTGAAAGAAAAATGTTGGAGGTTATTAAGGAGCATAATGATGGTCCTTTTGAAAATTCAACAATTGATCATATTTTTAAAGAAATTTTTAAAGCTGGGTTAGACCTGCAAAAAGATGATCATAGTAAAGCATTATTAGTATCGAGAAAGAAAAAGCCTGAAGATACAATTGTTACGTTAAAGGGTGAAAATATTGGAGACGGTAAACCGCACTTCGTTTTTGGTCCTTGTGCAGTTGAATCTTATGAGCAAGTTGCAACGGTAGCAAAAGCAATGAAGGAAAAAGGACTAAAACTTCTTCGTGGCGGTGCATATAAGCCAAGAACCTCTCCATATGATTTCCAAGGTTTAGGCGTTGAAGGCTTAAAAATTTTAAAACGTGTTGCAACTGAATTCGATATGGCTGTAATCAGTGAAATTGTAAACCCTGCGGATATTGAAATGGCAGCTGAGTACCTTGATGTGATTCAAATTGGTGCCCGTAATATGCAAAACTTTGAATTATTAAAAGCAGCTGGAGCTATAAAGAAACCTGTATTATTAAAAAGAGGACTTGCAGCGACCATTGAAGAATTTATCAATGCTGCAGAATACATTATGGCACAAGGAAACGGACAAATTATTCTTTGCGAACGTGGTATTCGCACTTACGAGCGTGCAACAAGAAATACATTAGATATTTCTGCAGTACCAATTTTGAAACAAGAGACACATTTACCGGTTATGGTCGACGTAACACACTCCACCGGAAGAAGAGATTTATTGCTTCCTGCAGCTAAGGCGGCGATTGCAATTGGAGCTGATGGAGTTATGGCTGAAGTTCATCCAGATCCAGCCGTAGCATTATCCGACGCCCAACAGCAAATGAACCTTGAACAATTTGACAATTTTTACAATGAGTTACTAGCATCACACTTTGTTCGGATTTAAATTTAATAGTAATTATTTCCAAAAAACCTTCTGCAAACTTGTGCAGGAGGTTTTTTTACTTAAAATTTCCGAAAATAGAGGAATCTCATTGCGGCTTCTACGTTCTTGTCGTATCATTAAATAGATAATTAAGATTGTTTATTATATCACAAATTAGAATAGCGGAAATGATAGACTAAGCTAAGGAAAAAGAAAATGACTAGGCTTTGTTAAACTGCTATAAAATAAAGAAAAATAATGTATCGTTTTAAGGAGAGTGTTGAGCGTGAATGTGACGATTTATGATGTTGCCCGGGAAGCAAATGTTTCGATGGCAACCGTTTCACGTGTTGTGAATGGGAATCCCAATGTTAAACCGGTTACCCGTAAAAAAGTATTAGAGGTAATTGAACGGCTTGGATACCGTCCGAATGCTGTTGCAAGAGGATTAGCAAGTAAAAAAACCACTACTGTAGGTGTCATTATCCCGGATATATCAAATATTTTTTATGCTGAATTAGCACGCGGTATTGAAGATATTGCAACAATGTACAAATACAATATTATCTTAAGTAACTCTGACCAAAATAAAGATAAAGAATTACACTTGTTTAATACGATGCTTGGGAAACAAGTGGATGGCATAATTTTTATGGGAGGAAATATTACTTCTGAACATGTAGAGGAATTTGAGAAATCACCTGTCCCTATTGTGCTTGCCGGCTCTATGGAAGAAACCGAAACGATTCCTTCCGTGAATATTAATTATGAACAAGCTGCTTATGATTCGGTTAAAGAATTTATCGATAAAGGCCACAAGAATATTGCCTTTGTCGTTGGTCCATTATATGAACTGGAGAATAAGGTAAAAGGGTATCAAAGAGCGCTTGAGGATGCCGGGATTCCATTTAACGAAGAATTGGTTGTTGAAGGAGATTACACATACGATTCCGGAATTGAAGCCTTTGAAAAGTTATTGGAAGCACAAGAACGGCCAACTGCCATTTTAGTGGCATCTGATGAAATGGCACTTGGGGTTGTCCATGGTGCTCAGGATAAGGGGTACAATATACCTGAAGACTTTGAGGTCATTACCTCGGATAATACAAGATTGGCCCTTATGGTACGTCCGCAACTAACAACTGTTATTCAGCCATTATATGATATCGGTGCAGTGGCAATGCGTCTTTTGACTAAATATATGAATAAAGAAAAAGTGGAGCGACATACTGTTGTACTTCCACACCGAATTGAACATCGTCAATCAACAAAATAAATTAAAAGGGCTATCTGCAGATAGCCCTTTTACTATTAGCTGGATTGACTCTTTTGCTGATTTCGAATCGGATATAAAGCCTTTTCAAGCGTCTGTAAATTTTTTTCAGTAATTTCTGCCTTTCTTGGAATCGGTAAATAGAGATTGTCTGGATCGTCCCATTCTCTTGGTAATTCAACAGGGGAGTCCTTCTGCCAGAAGTGGACCCATTCTTCAGGTAAATTACCATAGCAATTGGAGTTTTCAGTCATCTCGAGCCAAATAAGGGCCCATGCGCGTGGCACCACTCTCCAGATGTCATACCCGCCGCCGCCAACAGCAATCCAGCGGCCATTACAATATTGATGGGCAATTTCATGGGCAAGCTTTGGTATTTCGCGATAGATTTTCATCGTAGCGGATAAATGTGTCAATGGATCAAAGTAATGAGCATCTGCCCCATTTTGGGTGAGAATAACATCTGGCTTAAAGAAATCGGCCACTTCCCTCATTGCATGTGAATAGGTGTGAAGCCATGATTCATCTTCGGTAAAGGCATCAACAGGGATGTTAAACGAATAGCCATAACCTTTACCTTGGCCGCGTTCATTTACGTTTCCTGTTCCGGGAAATAAATATCTGCCTGTTTCATGGATAGACAGGGTACATACATTAGGGTCATCATAAAAAGACCATTGGACTCCATCCCCATGATGAGCATCCGTATCGACATATAAAACGCGTGCATTATATTTTTGCTGCAGGTATTTAATCGCTACAGAGCTGTCATTATAAATGCAAAACCCGGAAGCTTTTCCACGAAACCCGTGGTGAAGCCCCCCTCCAAGGTGAACTGCATGAACTGCTTGTCCTGTCATTACCTGGTCAACTGCAGTCAATGTTCCGCCAACTAGTAATGAGCTTGCCTCATGCATATTTGGAAAAATTGGAGTGTCCTCGGTTCCTAAACCATAGTTTTCTGCTATTTCAATAGGTAGTTGATCATGACCAGCCTTAAATACGGCGTCAATGTAATTTGGATCATGAATAAGGCTGAGATCCCCTAAGGTAGCCGGTCTGGGTAAGATAATTTGCTTTTCATCCAGTGCATTTAATTTTTTGAGTAAATCTACTGTTAATTTAAGCCGAAACTGATTAAAAGGATGATGGCTGCTGAATTTATAATTCAGCAGTTCTTCTGAAAAAACAAATGAGCATTTATCTGTCATAGTGAAATCCCCGGAAGATTTGGCCATAGAACATGGTGTCCTGCTTTTTTTAAATCTTCAATTAGCCCCGTTGGGTTCATCATTTGCACGCGAATAACGAGTATTTTAAATTGATCATCCTTTTTGTCTGGGTAAACAAGCACACTAAGAATATTTGCGTTACGTTTTCGTATTATACTAGAAATTTCACTAAGCATTCCTGTTATATTCGGGACCTTTATTTCAATTTGCGACCCGGGCTGATGGGCACCGGTTAATTCCACCATTGTTCTTAGCAGGTCTGTTTCTGTGATAATTCCAACGAGTTTTTGATCATTGATGATGGGAAGGCAGCTGATTTTATGTTCATAAAATAGACCTGCCACCTCTTCTACAAAATCAAGCGGATGACCTGTAATCACATTTTTTTTCATTATCGTCACAACTGGTTTTTGTAAGTCCTCCAAGTGTTCATTGGCATGAAATATAGAGGGCATTGCATCACGGATATCCACGACTGTAACTAACCCTACTAAATGATTATCGGAGTCGATAATGGGAACATGGCGAATTTTTTTTGATTCCATTAGACGTAAGGCATCCTTAATCGAATCTGTTGGAAAAAGTGTTGCAACGTTTGGTTTCATGATTTCTTCAACGATCATTGGAAAATCCCCCTTCACTTCCTTAACAAAAATCAGGTGAATAACTAATTAATACATAAACCGATTCATAAAGCGCAGGCGGTCAAATTTTTGGATGGATTCGTTATCTATCCTTTTGCCAATTTTGACCATTAAGCAATTTGCAGGATGGGAACAAATTTCGGGATCATCAGTTGCATACCATTCAAGTCCACCGGCATTCATCATTTTCTCCATAACCTTTCGATATTCCCATACATTCAGACCCGTTCCTTTTAGATCCCAGTGCCAATAATATTCAGTCGTAATCGTAATATAATCTTCCATCGCATCATCCATCATTGCCACGATTATGAGATTTTTACCAACAGCACAGCCCCTAAATTGAGGAATGACTTCAATGGCACCTAATTCTATTAAATTATCCATTTTTCCTTCAGACCATCTTTCAAGAGGGTCTGGATAGAGGAATGTAACATAGCCAACAATTGTATGGTGAGATCTGGCGATAATAATTCTTCCTTCAGTAAGATCGGCAATTCCCACTAATGCTTGGTGTTGCTGACTGGGCGGGCGAAAGGCGGTAAGATCCTCATGAAATTCATAACCTGCCAGTTTTTCTGCTGAGATTGGTCCTTCTATAATTAAATTTCCGTGAGGGGTCTTTACTTCTTTTGCATTGTACGTTTTCTTATGTTCCATTTATTCACCACCAGGAAAAGTGTTTCATTTATTAATTCTATTATACAAAAAATCTATTAAGTAAAAGCGATTTCACAAAATTTTTGAACTTTTACTATAAATATGAGAAATTTAAAAAACAACTTATAGAAAAAATATTTTTAAAAAATTGAGAATAGTCTCTATTTGTAATATAATTATCTCAATAAAACTTAAGGGGGAGAATTAGATGAGAGTGGAAGCGCTGCCAGTAGTACAGGGAGAGTATAACCTACCAAATTATGAAGAATGGTATAAGAATTTTAACTGGGAAGAAGCTGAAAAGGAATTTTCTTGGCACGAAACAGGATTGGTAAATATGGCTTACGAGGCGATTGACCGTCATGTAAAAACCTTCCGGAAGAACAAAATTGCTCTTTATTATCGTGATGGAGTAAGAGACGAGAAGTATACATTTAAAGAAATGAAAGAACTGTCAAATAAGGCAGGCAATGTTTTGAAAACCTATGGTGATGTCGAAAAAGGCGACCGTGTATTTATTTTCATGCCTCGCTCTCCAGAGCTTTATTTCACTGTTTTAGGTGCGATTAAATTAGGAGCGATCGTTGGTCCGTTATTTGAAGCATTTATGGAGGGGGCCGTCAGAGACCGTCTTCAGGACAGTGGTGCTAAGGTACTTGTTACCACTCCGGAATTGCTCGATCGTATTCCTGTCAGTGAATTACCTGATTTAAAGCATATTTTTGTAATCGGTAAAAATGTAGATGAGCAGGGGCCGGTTATTGACTTCTTGAAAAAATTTGAAGAAGCAGAGAAAGAGTTAAGAATTGAATGGGTTGAAAGAACGGATGGCATGATTCTACACTATACTTCCGGTTCTACTGGGAAACCTAAAGGAGTTTTGCATGTACATAATGCAATGGTTCAGCATTACCAAACAGCGAAATGGGTTCTTGATTTAAAAGAAGACGATGTTTACTGGTGTACAGCGGACCCTGGCTGGGTTACAGGAACCTCTTATGGTATATTCGGACCATGGTTAACAGGAACCTCTAATGTCATAGTTGGCGGACGTTTCAGCCCTGAATCCTGGTATCAAATGATTGAGGATTTTGGTGTTACAGTTTGGTATAGTGCCCCAACTGCTTTCCGGATGTTAATGGGAGCCGGCGATGAACTTGTGAAAAAATATAATCTTAGCTCACTCCGTCATGTTTTAAGTGTAGGGGAGCCGCTAAATCCTGAAGTGGTAAAATGGGGAGCAAAGGTATTTAATAAACGAATTCATGATAACTGGTGGATGACGGAAACAGGGGCACAGCTGATTTCAAATTACCCATGTATGCCGATTAAACCAGGATCAATGGGGAAACCGATTCCGGGAGTAACCGCGGCAATCGTTGATGACCAAGGAAACGAATTGCCACCTTACCGTATGGGCAATCTTGCGATTAAAAAAGGCTGGCCTTCCATGATGTACACAATTTGGAATAACCCAGAAAAGTACGAGTCCTATTTTATGCCTGGTGACTGGTATGTTTCAGGCGATTCAGCCTATATGGATGAAGAAGGGTATTTCTGGTTCCAGGGACGTATTGATGATGTGATCATGACTTCCGGTGAACGTGTTGGTCCTTTCGAGGTGGAAAGCAAGCTTGTTGAGCACCCAGCAGTGGCGGAAGCAGGCGTTATTGGAAAGCCGGACCCAGTTCGTGGGGAAATTATTAAGGCCTTTATCGCCTTAAGAGATGGCTTTGAAGAAACGGAAGAATTGAAAGAGGAAATTAGACAGTTTGTGAAAAAGGGTCTTGCAGCGCATGCGGCACCTAGAGAGATTGATTTCCGTGATAAGCTTCCAAAAACTAGAAGCGGTAAAATTATGAGACGTGTTTTAAAGGCATGGGAGCTTAACCTGCCTACTGGTGACCTTTCAACAATGGAAGATTAAAAAGTAGAAAAAACCGCACTGATTTTATTTCGTAAAGGGTTCTTTTTTGAGGTGTTTTTCTTAAAATACTTGCCGAAATGAGAGTAGTATTGGATTGGCATCGTTAGTGGTATATAAAAAGTAAAACTCGCCAATTGGCGAGTTTCTTTATTAGGGATAGAAAACTTTGTTTATATATATAAAACCTCATTATGAGATAAAACTCACTCCCTTTTAAATAAGATGTTTTGTCCTTAATTGAGTAACCAGCGAAAGTAAAATAAGCACAGATTTTTCGGTTAAATGCAAAATGGAGCTCGTTTCGGGGTATATAAGGGAAGGTTTTCCGGTTATGCAAAGCAAAATCTCCCATTTTTGATTTTTTCGAGTCAATAGTCGGAATTCCTTCGTCTATTTGACCTATATTTAATAATAAATTCTAATTAAGCGAAATTTTTCCGTCTATTTTTCAGATCGGGTGCTTAACCTGATCCCCCAGCCGATAAGTGTGGACCTCTTGATTCTAGATGCGGGAATCAGCAGCTTTTTATCGACCAGCTTATAAAAGTCAATAAAATTGGTACTCAAAACGGCACTGCAAATGAAAGAAGTTTTGATCCTCTTTGTTAATTGTACAATACTTATGTCCATCATAATAATGATGTTAATTGCTATGTCAAAGTTAATAGAATTTCGTTGAAACCTTGATAAATAAAGAAAAAGACGTATGCCAATTCATACGTCAATTCTTGTGTCTTTTAATAACAAAGCACCCGAAAACAGAACCCTTTTAATATTATTTCGGAGCAGTTTTTTTCTGTTCATTTTGTTCTTGATCTTTATTATTATCGCTTCCGCCAATCTCAACCAAATTAGAGGGTGGGGATTCCTTTCCGGCTATATCGACTGCCGTAACATAATAGGTTCCGCTTGAGACCGAAAGAGAAAGGCTTGATCCGCTTTTAATACTGGCTATCTTCAATTTTAAAAGCCCTGCGTGATAAACTCGGTAGCCAATGACATCATTTTCCGGAGATGATGACCAAGCTAGTGTATTTGCGTCAGCTCTTAGCCTAACGGATCCCGGAGTCTTGCCGTTATCAACAATCTTAGCGGTTGGGACAAGAATATGCGCCCAACGGCTTCTGTTTGGAATGAGCTGGCTTGGATTATGAAAGTTCCTTCCAACCATTCGGGCAATGAAATCAGGATTTAAGACAAGACCTCTTTGAGCAAATTCTACAGGTGTTGAATCCAATGCTAAATACTTTCTGTCGCCAATCGTAACATATTTGCCGGCAACTAAACTATCATCCACTTTTGTTGGGACATATTTAGCATTGAAGTAGTCACTCTCAACCAAGCCTGCATTTACACAAGCTGCAGATGGCAGGAGACCTGATACTGCGCAGTAAGAGCGTCTAACAATTCCGTTTGGCATTTTAAATTGCTTTTTCGGAGCAATTAAGGACGGCTTGATCTTATAGGCAGAATTGATTAAATCAACCCAAAGATTGTTTGTCCGCTGACTATACGACATATATCCGTAAGATTGAAGGGATTTTGGCGTATCATAACCCGTCCAGATTCCAAACGTTACATTCGGATTGGTTCCAACCAGCCATGAGTCTTTGTAATCGACTCCTGTCCCTGTTTTTCCTGCCCAGTCTGTTCGAAATTTAAGACGGTAATTAATGCCTGCAGCCGTACCCATTCGCATAACATCACGCATCATATCTAATGTTAAATAAGCAGTCTGAGGTGTGAAAACCTTAACAGGTTTAACCTGATGCTGATAAATCACTTTCCCATTCTTATCGACGATCTTGTCAATCATATAGGCGTCGATAAATTTCCCGCCATTTGCAAAAGTTGTAAAAGCATTCGTATTTTCTTCAACTGTTACTCCGTTGCTTAAAGAACCAATGGCCGTTGAAAGGTTCGTATAATCTTCACTTCTAAGTGAAGAAAAACCCATTTTTTCCAGGTATTTAGCTGGCCGTTGATTAACAATGTCCCTGTATAACTTTACAGCAGGCACGTTATAAGACCATGCCAGGGCGTATCTTGCAGAGACTAAGCCACTATATCTCATGTCATAGTTATGGGGCCATGGGCTGCTGCTTGCCGGGTTAAGGCTCAAAGCAACATCGGGTAAAGTTGTCCCGGGGGCAGCCTTTCCCATTTCAATTGCTGGTCCATAAACAAGGAGCGGTTTCATGGTCGAACCATTTTGACGAATTGCGTTGGTAGCGTGATTAAGCTGCTGTTTATCATAATCTCTTCCGCCAACAAAGCTTATGATTTTACCAGTTTTATTTTCAATCAGGATAGCCCCAACTTCCACCGGCTCCATGACGGTTTTGACCTTACCTGTCTCCGGATCCTTCTTTTCTTCCGGTTTATCAGGTCCATAATATGGATATCGATCCTTAACTTTTTGCATGGCGTCATACATTTTTTTGTTAATGGTTGTGTGAATCTCATAGCCATTTTGTTTTAAATCATGACTGGCTAAAGTCTGGTACTTGTATTGGAGATTGCTGTCTTTCTTTAATTCTTTTTCACTGATTCCGTCCTTTTGGGCCAAAACCGTAGCAAGAACATCGATTGAACGTTTTTCAATTTCAAATGTCAGCCATGGATATTTTTCCAAAGGATTTGGACGCGGTGGTGTAAAATCTTTTGTAATGTCATAGGCCGCCGCTTCAGCATATTGCTTTTTGTTAATGTAACCGCCATCATACATCCTTTTTAAAACGGTTTTCATCCGGTTGATTCCCGGTTCCAGATTTTCTTTCACTTTTCCGTCTCTTGTAAAAGGGGTGTATCCGAAGGGGCTTTGCGGTAACCCTGCGATAAAGGCTGCTTCTGGTAATGTGAGCTTGTTTGCGCTTTTCCCGAAGATACCTTTTGCTGCTGCCTGTACCCCCGCAATATTTCGTCCGGATGAATTTCGACCGAATGTTGAAACATTTAGGTAGGCCTCAAGAATTTCCTTTTTGGAGAAAAATTTTTCTAAACGAAGGGCAAGTAAGATTTCATTTGCTTTCCTTTGAAAAGAAACCTCATTGGTTAAAATTTGGTTCTTAATAAGCTGCTGAGTTAATGTACTGCCGCCAGATTGAACTGCTGAATTGGTGACTTCCTGAAATAGGGCGCGAAAAACGGCTTTTGGAACCACACCATGATGCTTGTAAAAATACTCGTCCTCTGTTGAAATGACGGCTTTTACAAGGTAATCAGAGACCTGATCCAAATTTACTTCTTCACGTTCAAGATCTGATCTTAGTTTTCCAAGGTAAACATTATCAGCAAAATAGAGGTCAGAAGTCTCAGTATAATTATAAATATCTTTTTTCAAACTACTGTAAGAGCGGACAGGTTCATCCTTCACAAGTGAGGCAAAGTATCCTGCACCAACACCGGTAGCAAAGGAGCCTCCTAGGATAATTACAGTTAAAAAGATTAGAAAAAGATTCCAAACTACAGAATATGTAATTCGAGCACTCTTTACTGTTTTTTTATGTGTAATCAAGTTTAGGGATGATTTTAAAGCTTCCATCCAAGCCTGCAGTCTTTCTTTCATTAAGAGCATCACCTCGACTTAAATCACATACATTATAGCATATACATGTTCAAAAAAATGACAAAGTTCTACATTTATCTTAATTTTCCAATTCAAGTTTGACAAAAGTTATGGAAATGTGGTAAAAAAGGTATAATCAATTTTATAATTTTAAAGCTGTGAAAGGAATCAACAGTAGATTTTCTATCCCTGTTTGTAGAGAGTCAGCGGAGGGTGAAAGCTGATACATATAGAAAATTGAATTACGTCCTGGAGCTTTCTCTGTGAAGATTGGAGTAGCAGAGAACGGATAAGCCGTTAATTTTTTGAGGTGGAGGAAGTTTTTTCCTCAAGCCGGGTGGTACCGCGTATTTATACGTCCCTGCATGTTTGCAGGGGCGTTTTTTATTTTCTTTTAGGAGGCTATTTGAATGAATTTATTAGAGGATTTGGCATGGCGGGGAATTATCTATCAGCAAACTGATGAAGAAGGTTTAAAAGATATTTTATCAAGTGAAAAAATTTCATTATATTGTGGCGCAGACCCAACAGCAGACAGCTTGCATATTGGCCACTTAGTTCCGTTTTTAACACTTAGAAGATTTCAGCAACACGGGCATCGTCCGATTGTGCTAGTCGGTGGGGCCACGGGTTTAATCGGTGATCCTAGTGGTAAAAGTGAAGAGCGTAACTTGCAAACATTAGAAGCTGTACAAAAAAATGTTGAAGGCATTCAAAAGCAATTAGCAGCGATTTTTGAGTTTGACGGAGAAAATGGAGCCATTATGGTCAATAACTATGACTGGGCAGGTTCTATGGATATCGTATCGTTTTTACGTGATATCGGGAAACATATCGGTGTAAACTACATGTTGGCGAAAGATACTATTGCGAATAGACTTGAAACAGGGATTTCTTTTACCGAATTTACTTATACGATTTTACAAGCGATGGATTTCAACCATTTATATGAGCACCATAATTGTAAATTACAAATTGGCGGAAGTGATCAGTGGGGGAACATTACCTCCGGGCTGGAATTGATCCGTAAAATGCAGCCTGAAGGCTCAAAAGCATTTGGATTGACAATTCCATTAGTAACAAAAGCGGATGGTACAAAATTTGGTAAAACCGAAGGCGGTGCCGTTTGGCTGGACCCTGAAAAAACAACACCATATGAATTTTATCAGTTCTGGATCAATTCAGCTGATGCGGATGTGGTTAAATACTTGAAATACTTTACTTTCCTGTCCCATGAGGAAATTGAGCAACTAGAAAAGTCGGTAAAAGAAGAACCTCATTTACGCAAGGCGCAAAAGGCCTTGGCTGAAGAAATGACTCGATTAATTCATGGTGAAGAGTCATTGCAGCAGGCAATTAAAATCACCCAGGCGTTGTTTAGTGGTAATGTGAAAGAGCTTTCTGCTGCAGAAATTAGACAAGGATTTAAAGATGTTCCTTCATTTGATGCATCTGGTTTTGAAGGGAATCTCGTTGACCTGCTTGTGGAAGCAGCGATTTCACCATCAAAACGTCAGGCGCGTGAAGACATAACAAATGGAGCGGTGTCTGTTAACGGTGAACGGATTACAGATGCTTCGTACTCCCTAGCTGAAAATGACCGGATTGAAGGTCAATTTACCATTATCAGAAGAGGAAAGAAGAAATATACATTAATTAAATACTAAAATAATGGGGCTCTTGGAGAATTTCCGAGGGCTCTTTTGTTTGAGTTTTTGATGGGAGCCTTTGAGCGACAAAATGGAGGTGGAACAGGTGGAGAGTGTCGCCAATAAGCGGTATAGGCGACAAAATAGAGGCGGACGAGGTGGAAAGTGTCGCCAATAAGCTGCATAGGCGACAAAATAGAGGTGGAAGAGGTGGAAAGTGTCGCCAATAGGCTGCATAGGCGACAAAATAGAGGTGGAAGAGATGGGAAGTGTCGCCAATAAGCTGCATAGGCGACAAAATGGAGGGGATAGAGGTGGAAAGTGTCGCCAATACTGTGTTAAGAAAATAAATCTGTAACTAAATAGTAACAGCAGATTAAATTAAATCGTCTAATATAATAGGAGAAAGACGGAGGTGAGGCATTTGCGGTTATTGTTGCATGCTTTTTTTATCATTGTACTAGCACTTGTTACATTTTTCGGTTTAGGACCGGTTCTGTTAGCGGATGGAAGTTCTACAGAAAGAATCATTACAGCAATCATTGTGTTAATTTTATATGTAATCATTGTCTTTTGTTATCGAAAATCTCTTCAATCGGTTAAAAATAGAAAATAAGAAACCCCTGAGCAAATCAATTGCTCAGGGGTTTCTTTTTTACAGAGATTAACGTGAGTAGAACTCAACGATAAGAGTTTCGTTAATTTCAGCTGGTAATTCAGAACGCTCTGGTAAGCGAGTGAAAGTACCTTCTAACTTATCAGCATCGAAAGTTAAGAAATCAGGAACGAAGTTGTTTACTTCAATTGCTTCTTTCACAACGTCAAGATTGCGTGACTTTTCACGAAGGGTGATAGTTTGTCCAGCAGTTAAACGATATGATGGGATATCAACGCGTGAACCATCAACAAGGATATGACCATGGTTAACTAACTGACGTGCAGCACGACGAGTACGTGCTAAACCTAAACGGTAAACAACGTTATCAAGGCGTGATTCAAGAAGAATCATGAAGTTTTCACCGTGTACGCCGCCTAATTTACCAGCTTTGTCGAATAGGTTGCGGAATTGACGCTCATTTACTCCATACATATGACGAAGTTTTTGCTTTTCTTGTAATTGCAAACCATATTCAGAAAGCTTTTTGCGTTGGTTAGGACCATGTTGTCCTGGAGCGTAAGGACGCTTATCTAATTCTTTACCTGTGCCGCTTAGAGAGATTCCAAGACGACGGGATAATTTCCAGCTAGGGCCGGTATAACGAGCCATGAGAGACTCCTCCTTCGTGTTTTTATTTTGGTAAAATAAAAACGGTTATGAAACAACGATGATAGCCATTTTGTTTTCAGATACCTTCGCCCTAGCAGCAGAGGGTTACAAGATACCCCATCATTTGAATAAAGTGTTCAAGTGAGGAACAAAATGAACGATTAAAGTGTTCACATAAGCTGCAATATTTTACACAAGGAGTATTATATAATTTTAATTACTAATAAGTCAAGAATATTTTGTTATAATAATGCATATCCAAAATTTGAAGTCTTTATAAAAGTTAGAAAAAATTCAAAAAAGTAATTAAAAAGGCGATGGATTTTCACTATAATAAAGTGAGGGTGTATATATTTGGAATTAGATTGGGAAAATTGGGTGAACTAATAATGGACGCGTACGGTGATCATGTAACCATACAAAATGAAGAAAATAGATATAAGCGGTTATTTCATATAACTGAAAAATTCCATTCTTTAATGGATAAGGAATCTCTATTACGAGAAATAATTGTTTCTCTCGAACAGTTGTATCCCTCATTTTCCTGCTATTTGCTTCTTTCTCAAGATTATCACAACCAAAACGAATTGCCCATCATTGATCTGGAATATGATAGTGAAAATATTATAGCCATGGAGGCTTACGTTTCAGGGAATACCAAAATGGAAAATTCTCTTGAAGAGAGGCGCTCTATCCTTTATGCGCCGTTAAAAGGGAAACAAGGGGTTTATGGAGTTCTGCAGATCATTGCTCCTAACATCCTTGTATTTCCAAAAGATGAAATTGAATTTATCACTTTACTGGCAAATGCGGCTGGCGGTGCATTGGAAAATACCAAGCTTTATCAGCAGTCCAGGCAGGTTATTTCCGATTTACAGTTAATTAATGAAACAACACATCGTTTAAATTCAAAGCTCAGGCTAAAAGATATGATTAGCTATATGACAAATCAAATTAAGCATTCCTTCCAAGCAAAGGAAGCAGGTTTTTTCTTGCTGACAGACAATTTGATTAATAGTAAACTACTGCCAGGATCTACCCCATTCTTTTACACGAAACAAGCATATCCATATATTGAATACATAAAAAATAAAATACTGATGGAAAAAGAGGCCCTTTTTTTCGGAGATATAAACATTCCTAGTATTAATGGAATAAAGTGTTTTCGTTCCATAATGGCGGTTCCAATGATCCAAAGAGGGAAATTTAAAGGTTTTAGTATTGTTATGAATCAAGAACCCTATTTCTTTTCATTTGAAGCCTTTAAGCTTCTGCAATCGCTGATTCATCATTCCGCACTGGCGCTTTCCAATTCGATGCTTAGGGAGGAATTGGAGAGAATGATTATTACAGATCATTTAACGAAACTTCATTCGCGTAATTATCTTGATGAAAAGATCCAATTGTCAATGAAAGAGGACGAGCAAGGGACATTCATTCTGATTGATATTGATAATTTTAAGAACATAAATGATACGTATGGACACCAGGTTGGTGATGAAGTATTGGTTCAAGTGGCCAATATTATTCGTGGAAATATTCGCGATCATGACGTTGGAGCTCGCTGGGGTGGTGAGGAAATGGCCATCTACCTTCCTAATGTGACATTAGAGACAGGGGTGGCAATCGCTGAGCGCTTAGTAAAAGCTGTGGCTGAATGCTCTGTCCCATCAATTACCGTATCTTGCGGTGTATCTTATTGGCATAAGGACATGCTTGATTCCTATAACTATTTATTTAAAAGGGCCGACGAGTCCCTCTACACAGCAAAAGGGACAGGGAAAAATAAAGTCATTAATCAAAATGATCGCATAAAAGCAAGTTAAGGCATCCATGGATTCATGGGTGCCTGAATCCATATAGGTTAATATTTTGTTTACGTACTTTATCTACATTAGCTTCATATTCTATAGGAATGGAAGCGGTTTCAAAATAGGAGGGGGAAAATTGGAGGATAAAAACTTACGCTTTGAAACAGAGGTCATTCATTCAGGTTATGTTTCAGATGAACATCAGGGGAGTCTCGTTCCACCCTTGTATCAAACATCAACCTTTACCTTTTCCACTGCTAAGCAAGGGGAAAAACGGTTTTCCGGAGAGGAAGAAGGCTTTATTTATTCACGTTTAGGGAATCCAACTGTAAAAATACTTGAAGAACGGTTGGCAATACTTGAAAAGGGGGATACTGCTTTAGCCTTTTCATCCGGAATGGCAGCTGTTTCTGCTGCATTAATGGCTTTAACGAAAACAGGTGACCACATTCTATGTTCACAAGGTGTCTATGGCTGTACCTTTGGATTCCTGCAACTCTTGAAAGAAAAATATGGGATTGAACATGATTTCTCCTCAATGGATTCAATAGAAATGGTGGAAAAAGCGATCCTACCAAACACCGCATGCATTTATATTGAAACACCAATAAACCCTACAATGAAACTGGTTGATTTAGGGCAGGTGGCTAAAATTGCGAATGAAAAAGGCATACCGGTGGTGGTGGATAATACATTTTGTTCTCCTTATTTACAAACCCCGCTTACCCATGGCTGTAATGTCGTCATCCATAGTGCGACAAAATATATTTGCGGACATGGCGATGTCCTTGCTGGTATCGTCGTTGGTAAAAAAGAATGGATTCAAAAGGTTTCAAGAACAACGCAAAAAGATATTGGAGGAATTATTTCACCCTTTGATGCGTGGCTTTTGCTAAGGGGATTAAAAACCTTACCAATTCGAATCGATCGTCATTGTGACAATACAGATAAAATCTTTCAGTTTTTAAGAAATCATCCCAAAATTGATGCGATCTATTACCCTGGTGATGCCGAGCACCCGGACTATCAAATTATGAAAAAACAAATGAAAAAGCCTGGGGGCCTTATTTCTTTTTCTATAAGAGGTACAAAGGAAACAGCACAGCGGTTGATGGATGAGCTAAACTTAATTAAAATTGCTGTTAGTCTTGGGGATGCAGAAACCTTAATCCAGCATCCGGCTTCGATGACACATGCAGTTGTCCCGGAAGAAGAAAGACGAAAAATGGGGATAACGGAAAATTTACTCCGGCTTTCAGTAGGGCTTGAAGCCTGGGAGGATATTATCGACGACCTTGAACAGGCCCTAGAAAAGATATAATAATAAAAAGCAAGGAAGAGGAAAGACTCTTCCTTGCTTTTTAGATTAAATATGCTGGACTAAAATTTCAACAAACTCTTCTAATTTCTGCTGATCAAGTTCGTCGAAGCGGTTTGTTTCTGGCGAATCAATATCCAAAACACCAAGTAATTGTCCATTTTTTAACAATGGGATAACAATTTCAGATTGTGATGCAGCATCACAGGCAATATGGCCTGGAAACTGATTTACATCTTCTACTCTGACTGTTTCCTTTAACTTTGCTGAGGTGCCGCAAACGCCTTTTCCAACAGGAATTCGAACACAGGCAGGGAGCCCTTGAAAGGGTCCTAATACAAGTTCTTTCTTCTCATCCATTAAATAAAACCCGACCCAGTTGGTACGGTCAAGAAATTGGTTTAACAAGGAGCAGGCATTACTAAGATTCGCAATTTGATTTTTCTCATCATGAATCAAGGCATGCAATTGTTTTTTTACAAGTTCATAATTTTCCTCACGACTGCCCGTATACATTTCGACGTTAAACATGTTTTTTCACCTATTTTTCGTTAGTTTTTTATATTATTTTAGCAAATTACCGTGAAACAAGGTAGAAATTGTCGACTTTTTAATAAAGGAATAAGCGGCAAAATAAAGAAACATTAGGTAAGGAGTTAAAAGTTCGATCCACTTTCGAGGGGGAAAGACATGAAAAAAAATATAAAGGAAGCAATTATTGAAGCAGCGATTAAATTATTTAATTCAAATGGATACTCTGGTACATCAATCAGAGATATTGCAGGCTATGCGAATGTAAACTCTGCAACGGTTGCTTACTATTTTGAAAATAAGCTCGGTCTTTTAGAATATTGCTTTACGCACTTTTATGAACAATACCTCGGGATCATGGAAGAGGAATATGCCCTGGTGGGACTCGGTGCCAAAGATTGCCTAAAACGAATGACTGCCAAATTGCTCCATTATCAATGTGATAATATTCATTTAGCAAATGTTGTGTACCGTGAAATGTCATTGGATTCACAAATCGTTAGAGAAATAATGTCCACTTATAATCTTAAAGAAAAATATTATTTTCAAAAAATATTTGAAAAAGGGATGGAATGGAAGGAATTCCAGCCTCACTCTATTCCTTATTTGATTATTCAGCTTAAGGGTTTACTAATGATGCCATTTATGAATTCTCATTATCTAAGAGAAGTAATGTATATTTTTCCAAATGAACGTTTCTTTGAGCAAAAATATTTAAATGAAATGTACAATTGGATTGAAAATACCCTTTGTAATGGTGTTGAAGTAAAGAAAGAGGCTATTTTATGATGAGCCTCTATTTTTTTGATTTCTTTTGCAAAAAAATTGAAAATTATAGTCAAAAATTGTCGTTTACATGGTATCATAAATACATTGAATTGAACATATCGTGCTATTTTTATATAAACTAACACCTAAAGAGAACTTGAAACGATGTTTTCCGGAACAGGAGGCTTACATGTGAAGTATTTCATAGGATTTTTTATCCTTATGCTAGCTTTATTTGTATTAGGATATCTAATAAAGAAAAAGTATTTTAAAGAAATGGATCGGTTAGAAGCGTGGAAAATCGATTTGTTGAATCGTCCAATTTTAGAAGAAATGTCCAAGGTCAAGCAGCTTAATATGACGGGGCAAACAGAAGAACTGTTCGAAAATTGGCGTAACCAATGGGATGATATTGTTACAGTAAAGCTCCCGAAACTAGAGGAAATGTTATTTGATGCGGAAGAATACATAGACCGCTACCGATTTAACAAGGCGAAAACAGTTCAACGTTCAATCAATGATACCTTGCAGGAAACCGAAAATCAGATCACGAAAATATTGGAAGAATTGCATGAACTAGTCGGCAGCGAGGAAAAAAACCGGGTTGAAATTGAACAATTAAAAGAATTATACCGGGAAACAAAAAAAGTACTTCTTGCCCACCGGCATACCTTCAGCAAGGCTGAAAAAAGTCTGGAAAAGCAATTGGAAGAGATCACGAAGAAGTTCCAAGAGTTTGATGAAAAAACAGAGAATGGAAACTACCTTGAGGCCCGCGAAATTGTTTTAACAATCAGCAGCCATTTAGGGACCATTAAAAATGCGATGGAGCTTATTCCACAGCTGTTAATTGAAGTTCAATCCATCCTCCCGGCACAACTTTCCGATGTCCAAGATGGGTTTAAGGAAATGGCTCAGCAGGGCTATTACCTAGAGCATATTCAGTTGGAAAATGAAATTAAGCAATTAGAAGAAAAGCTTTCAGAAGCAATTCGCTTGATTGAGGAAACGGACTTAGATAAAGCAGTTGAAGGTGTAAAAGAAACCAAGGATCGAGTGGATATCCTTTTTGATTTACTTGAGAAAGAGGTACATGCTAAGCACTTTATCATTAAAAATGAGAAAATTACCTATGATCTTCTGATAGAAGCACAGGAAGAAAACGACCATCTTGTTGATGAAGTGTCGAATGTCCAGCAAACCTATCATTTAAAAGAATATGATTTTGAAACACAAAGACATTTGGAAAAAGAGCTTTTAGCAGTGTTTAAGCATTATGAAATCCTAGTCGAAAAATTAAAAATTAATGAAACAGCTCAGACCAAGATAAGTGAAGAATTAAATGAGATAAAGGAACAGCTTGAAAACATCAGAGAAGAGCAACAGCAGTTTGCAAATAATCTTCAATCCTTACGTAAGGATGAGATTGAGGCAAGGGATACGGTTAGAGAACTGACAAAAAAAGTGGGGGAAGCCGTTCGGCTTGTTTCCAAAAGTAATATACCTGGATTGCCCGAGGATTATAAATATTTGTATGAGGACACCAATGAGAGCATACAAAATGTGAAGCTGCAGCTTGAGGAAAAACCGCTAAATATTTCTGCCCTTAATCAATATTTAGAAATTGCAGTTTTAACGGTTGAAAAACTTACTCATTCTACATTGGAATTAATTGAAAATGCGATGCTGGCAGAAAAGGCTATTCAATATGGAAACCGGTACCGCAGCAAATTCCCTTCCGTTGCAAAGGGATTAATGGATGCAGAACAAGCTTTCAGGCATTATGAATATCAAGAGGCATTGGAACAGGTCGCAGCATCATTAGAAGGGGTTGACCCTGGAGCCTTAAAGAAAATCAAAGCAGCAACTGCAAATGACTAAAAAAGATAAGCAAAAAACCGAATCAGCACCGGCTGTTCGGTTTTTTGCTTTTGTTAAACAGAAATTTCACTTGCACCATCTTTCTAAAATGAAGCAATATATGATAAGATTATTTTTTGCATAAGGGTTTTCGGATTCGTTAGGGGGAAAATCATGATTTATTTTGACAATAGTGCGACAACTAAACCATATAAAGAGGTTCTCGATTCATTTTTGACGGTTTCAAGTGAATACTTTGGAAACCCATCCTCACTAAACGCATTAGGTGGACAAGCTGAGAAACTTTTAACAAAGGCAAGGGAACAGGTGGCAAATCTTTTATCTGTAAAGCAAACAGAGATACTGTTTACATCAGGAGGAACCGAAAGTAATAATTTAGCGATTAAAGGTGCTGCCTATATTCATAAAAATAAGGGCCGCCATTTAATTACGACAAGTATTGAGCATGCCTCTGTCAGACAATCATTTGAGCAGCTGGAGCAGGATGGATTTGAAGTAACATACCTTCCAGTTGATTCAACCGGTCGGATTCAACTAGAAGACCTAAAAAAGGCAATCAGGAAAGACACCATCCTCATTTCGGTTATGCAGGTCAATAATGAAGTTGGGACCATCCAGCCAATAAAGGAAATCGGAGAATGTTTAAAAAGCCATCCTAATATTTTGTTCCACGTAGACGCTGTTCAAGGTGTCGGAAAAGTCCCGTTATCATTACATGAAAACAGAGTCGATCTATGTTCTTTTTCCGCCCATAAATTTCACGCCTTGAAAGGGACTGGTGTTTTATATGTTCGGGATGGTGTACGATTGTCCCCATTATTCGCTGGAGGAGGCCAAGAGCGGAAACTCCGCAGCGGTACAGAAAACGTTGCAGGGGCTGTTGCCCTATCTAAGGCGTTACGAATGGTATTGGCGGAAGAAAAAAACGGGATCGAGAGAATGAAAAAAATTCGGGAAATCCTAAGGAGTGGGATAAGTGAATTAGAAGAAGTTCAAATTCATACGCCCATTGAGCATGCCGCTCCACATATTTTAAATTTTTCCATTAAAGGAATAAAATCTGAAGTTCTGATTCATGCACTAGAGGAAAAAGAAATCTATGTTTCCACCACAAGTGCATGCTCATCTAAGAAGAAATCCTCAAGTGCAACATTGCTTGCTATGGGGGTTCCGGATGAACTGGCTGAAAGTGCAATACGAATTAGTCTCTCCTTTAATAATACAGAAAATGAAGCCATTGATGCTCTTTCAGCAATGCAAGAAGCTTCTGAACATTTACGAAAGGTAATGAAATAATATGAATTATGATCGAATAGTCATTCGCTATGGAGAATTGTCAACGAAAGGCCGCAATCGTAATAAATTCGTTGGTAAATTAAGAAAAAGTGTTAAATTGGCCCTTTCCGCTTTTCCAAAAATAAAAGTGGAAGCAACACATGATCGTATGTATGTTTTATTAAACGGTGAAGATGTCCAAGAAATTAAAATGATTTTAAGAAAAATATTTGGGATCCAAACATTTAGTCCGGCTGTTAAGGTAGAGAGTGATTTGCAGAAAATGAAAGAAGCTGCTCTTGAATTGGTTGGTTCAATTTATCAAGCAGGTCAAACCTTTAAAGTTACCGCGAAAAGATCAGATAAAACTTTTGAATTGGATACGGACGGAATCAACCAACTATTTGGTGCTTATCTGCTGTCAAACATTCCTGGTCTAAAAGTAAATGTGAAAAAGCCGGATATTAATTTATTAATTGAGGTTCGTAAAGAGGCTGTTTATCTTTCATGTGAAACAATAAAAGGGGCCGGGGGATACCCAGCGGGCTCCGGTGGTAAAGCGATGTTAATGCTGTCAGGTGGAATCGACAGCCCTGTTGCTGGTTTTATGGCCATGAGGAGAGGTCTTGAGATTGAGGCCGTTCACTTCTTCAGTCCGCCGTTTACAAGTGAACGGGCTAAGGAAAAGGTGATTGACCTTGCTAAAAAGCTAGCTGAAGTGTATGGTCAAATGACGCTTCATATTGTTCCGTTTACGGATGTACAACAGGCAATACGTGAACAGGTGCCTGAAAACTACACGATGACATCCACAAGAAGATTCATGCTTAAGATTACCGATAAAATTAGAGAAAAGCGGGAAGGGCTTGCCATTATTACGGGCGAAAGCCTTGGCCAAGTGGCTAGTCAAACACTTGAAAGCATGTTTACTATTAATGAGGTTACCAATACACCCATCATACGACCGCTTGTAACGATGGACAAAACCGAGATTATTAAAATCGCTCAAGAATTCGATACCCTCGAGATTTCGAATAGACCGTATGAAGATTGCTGTACGATTTTTGTCCCTGCTTCGCCAAAAACAAAGCCCCGCAGAGAGAAAGTCCAGCAATATGAAAGCTATTTTGATTTTGAGCCTTTGATTGAAGAAGCAGTTAATGACACGGAGACTATTACAATTAAACCGGATCTGGGTAACGATGATTCAGAGTTCGATGAATTATTTTAAAATGAATTTTTTGTGAACAATTACCAATTGATATTAAGAATGAACCTTGTGAGTTCTACACATTATATACTCACAAGGAGGTGATATCAAATGGCAAGCAACAATTCTAATCAACTTCTAGTTCCTGGTGTTGAACAAGCTCTTGACCAAATGAAATACGAAATTGCTAATGAATTTGGTGTAAACCTTGGTGCTGATACTACTTCTCGTGCTAACGGTTCTGTTGGTGGAGAAATCACTAAGCGTTTAGTCGCTATGGCTGAGTCTCAATTAGGCGGAAGCGGATTTACTCGTTAACAAATAAATAATATGGCTACAGAGAGCAGGATTTATTCCTGCTCTCTTCTTTTTTATATGAATTGGAGCGGTAAATCAAATTACAACTAAAAAATGTTTTTCGAATAATAATAATTTAAAATTTTAGGACAATTTTGTATAATAAAATTGGATGTAAATTTTTATTGCTGAGGGGGAGAGTTATGAAACGTGAGGATTTAATTGCACCGGAGAACTACAATCTTGTTTCTGAAGTAGAACGTTTTGCAAAAGACCCGAACAAATTAGCATTAAAATGGGAAAATGAAACAGGTGAAACTAAACAGGTTACATATGAATCATTATTGAAAAAAGTAAATCAAGCAGGTAATGTGCTGATTCAGAATGGTTTACAAAAAGGTGACACAGTTTTAGTGATTGTTCCAAGACTGATTGAAGCCTATATTGTCTACCTCGCTGCATTAAAAGCCGGGATGGTGGTAATTCCAAGTTCTGAAATGCTAAGAGAAAAGGATTTACAATACAGGATTACACATGGTGATGTTAAGGCTGTTATTAGTTATTATCCATACGTGGATCAATTTGAAAATATTAGTACTGCCCAATCTCTTGTGAAATTTTCCCTGGGAGGAAAAACGGAAGGTTGGAACCATCTGGATGAAGAAATGAAAGCGGCTTCAGAGAATTTTACCATTGCCGATACGAAAAGAGAAGATATGGCCTTTTTATCCTATACCTCGGGTACAACTGGGAATCCTAAAGGAGTGGTGCATACCCATGGTTGGGCATTTGCCCATCTGAAAACGGCTGCGTCTAAATGGCTTGGGATTAACGAAGGGGATACCGTTTGGGCAACGGCCGGTCCAGGCTGGCAAAAATGGATTTGGAGTCCATTCTTATCAGTCCTTGGATCAGGCGCAACAGGTTTAATATATAATGGCAAATTTGAGCCTAAAAAGTATTTAAGCCTGCTGCAAAAATACGATGTAAATGTTCTTTGCTGTACACCGACAGAATATCGATTAATGGCAAAGGTAGATAACCTCGCAGTATATCAATTGCCAAACCTTCATAGTGCGGTATCCGCTGGGGAACCACTCAATCGCGAGGTAATTGATACCTTTAGGAAATACTTCCGTGTTGATGTTCGGGATGGCTATGGTCAAACAGAAAACACTTTACTTGTTGGGGTTACCAAGGGAATGCAGCTAAAACCTGGTTCCATGGGCAAACCAACTCCGGGAAACCGTGTTGAAATCATTAATGAAGAAGGACAAGTTTGTCAAGTAGGTGAGGTGGGCGATATTGCCGTTCATGTTGAAACGCCTGCTTTATTCAAAAAATATTATAAAGACTCGGAACGAACAGCGATGCAATTCCGTGGGGATTACTATGTAACGGGCGACAAAGCGAAAATGGACGAGGAAGGCTATTTCTGGTTTGAAGGGCGCGGCGATGATATAATCATTAGTTCCGGCTATACAATTGGACCATTTGAAGTAGAGGATGCCCTTGTTAAACATCCATTTGTCAAAGAATGTGCCGTAGTGGGGAGTCCTGATGAAATACGCGGGTCTATTGTCAAAGCGTTTGTTGTTTTACAAGAAGGGGTTGATTCGAACAATCCTGAATTAACAAAGAATCTTCAAGAGCATGTAAAGGAGCTTACAGCACCATATAAGTACCCTAGAAAGATTGAATATGTATCGGATCTTCCGAAAACCACCTCCGGAAAAATCCGCCGTATCGAACTTCGCCAAAAGGAAATGGAAGCTTTAAAAGGATAATTAGATCAAAAGACAATCGGGAATCCCGGTTGTTTTTTATTTGGGCAAAAATTGGTGAATTAAAATTCCCCCTTTTCCTTCCGATTCACGTTATAATAAATAATATTTCGAAACTAGAAAGATTGGGGAACAGAACAACAATGAATAAATCAGAGATAAAAAAAGGAACCTTCCATGCCGGTTTCTCCTATTTCCTATGGGGGCTGCTGCCCATCTATTGGAAGCTCATCGATCAAGTAAGTGCCTTTGAAATTCTTGCGAACCGAATTTTTTGGTCGTTTATTTTTATGATCCTAGTACTTTTATTAACAAGAAGATGGAGATTATTTACTCAAACCCTTAAAGGATTTGCACAAAATAAAAAACAGCTTTATGCCCTGGCAATTGCCTCGTTATTAATAAGCATTAATTGGTTTGTCTATATTTGGGCAGTTAACAGCGGTCATATGCTTGAAGCAAGCCTTGGCTATTATATCAATCCGCTCGTGAGTGTCCTTTTGGGAATGATTGTCCTAAAAGAAAAATTGTCAATTGCACAATATATCTCATTTGGCCTAGCCACTATTGGAGTGTTGATCATTTCAATTTCCCATGGGAAATTTCCTTGGATTGCCATTAGTCTAGCACTTTCTTTTGGGTTATACGGTCTTGCAAAAAAATTAATCAATGTAGAGTCAGCCGTGGGATTAACCCTTGAAACATTAGTTGTTGCACCGATTGCAGCAATATATATGTGTTTCCTATTTATTAACGGTACGAATTCATTTTTATCAGCAAGTGCGGTAACCGATTTACTTTTAATAGGAGCCGGAGCGGCAACGGCTGTACCACTGCTTTATTTTGCAAAAGGTGCACAAAAAATTCCGTTATCCTTACTTGGATTCTTACAATACATTGCGCCGACTTTAACCTTAATTTTAGGGGTCTTTGTCTATAAAGAACATTTTTCAAAAACACAGCTGCTTTCCTTTATTTTTATTTGGTCCGCTTTAACCATTTATTCTTTATCTAAAACAAAACTATTTCCTCAGAGAGGATTAAATATCCAAAAGGAAAAATTAAACGGTTAAAAAAAGCAGCCACCCGAGATTTAGGGTGGCTGCTTTTATAGGAATTGTCTTTTCACTTTATGCCAGAATGAATTGTCTTTTAATTTAAGCGTCTTAATTTTTTTATTGCTCATTTTTATTTGAATTTTTTCCACATGGCGAATACTTAATGCTTCATTGTCCATTCCCATTACGGGATGGTCATTTCCTTCTGAAATCACTTTAAGTGTCAGCGTACGTTCATCTCCAATGATAAAGGAAGACCCCAGTGTTCGGTACCGATTATTATTTAACGAAGCAACTTCACTGATTTGCATACAGGAAAGTAATGGGTCAACAACGGAACCATTTAGTGATTTATTATAAGCAGTGCTGCCTGTAGGTGTGGCCACCACCAGCCCGTCTCCACGGAAGGTTTCAAAATGCAGCTGGTCAATGAACACGTCAATTACCAGCGTTTTAATAATGGAGGAGCGGATGCTGAACTCATTCAAACATGGGAACATCCCTTGTCCATCCACTGTCACTTCAAGAAGAGGGTAACGACGGACTTCAAATTGTTCATTTACGGAAGCTTCAACCATTTTTGAGGTATCATCAATCCGAAAATCACAGTACATACTTAAATTTCTAGTCGTGGAAATACCAGCGTAAAGACAATCCTCTCTAAAACCTGTTTTCCGGACGGCCTGCAGGAAAGTTCCGTCATGCCCGATGCTGGCAATAATATTTGCTTTCAGTTGATCATCAACAATCGTAAAACCATATTGTTCAGCTAACTCATAAATATGCGAGGCTTTTGAAAGCATATCGGCATCACGTGTGTGGTAAAAGTAAATATTGCGGCGACTTTCCATAAATGAACCTCCTTAATACAAAATGAATTTCCAATTTTTAACCTTTTTAAAAATATCTTTTGATAAAATGATGATAATCTTATTTAGTTTAGCATTTTTTTGAAACAATATGAAAATACGGACGTAAATTTAACTGGATTGACACAGGTAGGGGGAAAGAATATGAATGGAAAACGCTGGGCAGCACTCGGAATTGCAGCAGCACTATTTTTTGTCTCAGTGGTTATTAACTTTTTATCAGCTTTTGCCTTTAAGGGGATTGAGACGGATATAGGTGAATTTTTATCAACAAGTGAGCAGCCTTTTACTGAAGAGGTAGTTAAAGATGGAAGCGAGCTAAAAAAAATTGCGGTCCTGGATGTGGATGGGGTGATTCAAGATACGGGTGAAACAGCCTCTTTATTACAAAGTTCCGGCTATAACCATCAGGACTTTATGAAAAAATTAAACTTTATCAAAGAGGATGATACCGTCAAGGGCATCATCATAAAGGTCAATTCTCCCGGGGGTGGAGTCGTCGAAAGTGCCGAGATCCATGATAAACTAGCGGAGATTCAAAAAGATACGAAAAAACCGGTCTATATTTCAATGGGGTCAATGGCAGCTTCGGGAGGATATTATATTTCAACAGCAGCTAAAAGGATTTATGCAAGTCCAGAAACACTTACGGGGTCTCTTGGAGTTATTATGGAAGGGATCAATTATGAAGGATTAGCGAAGAAATATGGCGTCGATTTTGTCACGATTAAAAGTGGAAAATATAAAGACATTATGAGTCCAACTAGAAAAATGACCGAGGAAGAGCGGCAAATTCTCCAAAGAATGATTAACAATTCGTATCAGGGATTTGTCAAGGTTATATCTGAGGGCCGCCATTTAAGTATTGACCAGGTAAAAAAGATTGCCGATGGGAGAGTTTATGACGGTCGGCAGGCGAAAGAATTGAATTTAATTGATGGCTATGGATATTTGGATGATGTTATTAAGAAAATGAAAAAGGATGAAAATTTGAAGGGAGCAAAGGTTATTCGCTATTCAGAAGACCTTGGATTTGGTTCATTATTCAGTATGCAGGTTCATAAATGGATGGGAGAAAACGCGGACATGGCCGGAATGTTAAAAATTCTCTCTAAACCCAATTCACCAAGGCTCATGTATCTTTATGCGGAATAGGGGCGAAGTAGATGGAAAGCAATTATAATCAAGAAAACAAAAATCAAATAGAAGATCGTCGCTCCGAAGAAATGATGATACATCAAGAAGAAGAGATTAACAGCGAAAACAAGGTTCAACTAAAAACGGAAACGATAGAAGAATTACCACAATATCCAATTCGATATGCCGGATTTTGGATGCGTTTTTGGGCATATCTACTTGACTTAATTATAGTTGGGAGCCTAGTCAGGCTGTTGATTAAGCCTGTATTTCGCATACTTGACATCTCTTTAGCTGCATTTAATATGTTTGCTCCAATTTCTATTGCTTCTGCGGTTATTTTTTATTTATATTTTGTCTTGATGACGAAATATTTCCAGCAGACACTTGGCAAAATGGTATTTGGGATAAAAGTAGTTGATTTGAATAAGGATCAATTAACTTGGGGAACTGTTTTATTCCGTGAATGGATCGGCCGCTTTATTTCGGCGACAATCATTGTCGGATATGTAATAACTGCCTTTCTCCCGAAAAAGCAAGGATTGCACGATCTCTTTTCAGACACTTCGGTAATCCATATAGAAAAATAATTTTTAAGCCTTTCAACTTTTTGTTGAAGGGTTTATTTTTTTTCCTTAAAGCCATACTAATAGGCTGAAAGGCTGTGAATAAAATTGATCTGGGTCCTTTTAATCTTTTTGATTCTTTTGCTCTTATTCTTACTAATTATTTTTACAAAGCTGACCATTACAGTGAATTATTATCACTATAACGACAATGATGACTTTAAGATTGAGTTCAGGATTTGGTTTGGCCTAATTAAATTTAAAAAACATATTCCATTGATTAAAGTCGATGATAATTCACCAAGTATTGTTGTCAAAGGGAAAAAGAAAAAAGACCATTCTTCTAAAAAGTCCTCAAATGAAGAGGTACATCAAATTACCCCCGATGATATGATGACGAATTATAAAAATACAAGAGAAATCCTTAACCATATAATTGGTATGCATGTAATCATCCGTAAGTTTTTTAGGAAGGTCTCTATAAAACAATTTGAATGGCATACGATGTTTGGGGTCGGGGATGCCGCACATACAGGAGTATTATGTGGAGGACTTTGGACGATTAAAGGGGGGATTGTCGGTTTACTAAGTAACTATTTTAATTTAAAAGAAATGCCTATTTTACAGGTTACACCACACTTTCAAGCAACCGTTATTCAAACACAATTTTCATGTATGTTTCAGTTTCGAATCGGGCAAGCTATTTTAGCAGGATTAAAACTAATAAAATTCTGGAAGGGCGGACGCCCAAAATTAAAATCAAACACTAATTTTTCAAAGGAAAAAACTAAATCCGTTTGAAAGAGGAGGAAACTACGATGTCTGACCATCCAATTCAAGGTTTGATGACAACGGCAATGGAAAGCTTAAAAGAAATGATTGATGTGAATACAATTATCGGGGATCCTGTTGAAACCCCGGATGGAAGTGTTATTTTAACAGTTTCAAAGGTTGGTTTTGGATTTGCGGCCGGTGGAAGTGAATTTAAAGGCGGCGGCGGAGGTCAACAGGGTCAGGCGCAAAATCAGGGCCAGAATCAAGGGCAAAGCCAAAATCAGTCAAGCCTCCCATTCGGTGGAGGAAGTGGAGCCGGGGTTTCTATTACACCTATTGCCTTTTTGATTGTAAATTCTCAAGGCGTGAAAATGCTCCATTTAGACGAAAGCACTCATTTGTACGAGAAAATATTAGAACTGGCACCACAGGCTGTGGATAAAATCCAGCAAATGTTTTCGAAAAGGGATCACCAACAATCAGGCAACCTGCAAAATAGCCATCAGTCTCAAGAAAAACATGATCTTGATTTATAATGAAAAGGTTAATCTTCCAAGAAAAGGAGGATTAACTTTTTTCATGGTTAGGTTTTCAGGTTGAAATAATTGCAAAAAAGATTCTGAAAAGATATATTTACACTGTACATATTAGCGGTATGACATTAAATTGCCGCTCAATTTGATAAAAACAAAGGAGGATGTAAATATGGCAAACGTGACATTTGGCGGTAAGGCGGTAACATTATTAGGCAGTGAGGTAAAGGTAGGGGAAAAGGCACCTAATTTTACTGTGCTCGCAAACGATCGTTCAGAGGTTACTTTAAATGATACAAAGGGACAGGTGCGTTTAATTACTTCTGTACCTTCTTTGGATACAGGTGTATGTGATGCAGAAACACGTCGTTTTAACGAGGAAGCAAACAATTTAGGGAATGTAAAAATCCTAACAATCAGCTGTGATCTTCCATTTGCACAAAAGCGCTGGTGTGGAGCGAACGGAATCGAGAACGTACAGACATTATCCGATCATCGTGACCTTTCTTTCGGTGAAGCATATGGTGTTGCTATGCAAGAACATAGATTATTAGCACGTGCAGTGTTCGTGGTTGATTCCAGTGATACTGTGACATATGTTGAATATGTGAGTGAAGCAACTCATCATCCTAATTATGAAGCAGCAATCGAAGCAGCTAAAAGTGCGAAATAATTAAATGTAGAGGAGGCCTCGTCAATGGCGGGGTCTTTTTTGATTATATGGAGGTTATAGGATGAAAGTTTCTCCAGTTGAAGAGCTTTTTACGGTATTCAATCAAACGGCACTTGTGATTCAAGAAGAATTGGAATGCAGCTTTTTAGAGGCATTGGCTGAAACAGGGGAGAACCTTTTTCACGGTTCTATCCTTCAGGAGGAGTTAAGTGAATTAACCGTAAAAAGACTAAAAAAACATTATGAAGAAATTCAGATAAATAATTATTCAAATGAAGAAATTCGAAAAGCGTACCAGCTTGTGATTTTAAAAGGGATGCAGGAAAATGTGCAGCCAAATCATCAAATGACGCCTGATTCGATTGGTATGCTCATTGGTTATTTAGTTCAAAAGTTTGGCGTGCAACCATCAATGCGCTTGCTTGATCTGGCAATTGGAACAGGTAATTTATTAACGACTGTATTAAACCATTTACAAAAGGAAGTGGTTTCCATCGGCGTTGAGGTTGATGACCTTTTAATAAGGCTGGCTTATGTGAATGCGAATTTGCAACAGCATCCCGTAGAGCTTTTCAATCAGGATAGCCTTGAGCCATTATTTATTGATCCAGTTGATGTGGTAATAGGAGATTTACCTGTTGGGTACTATCCGAATGATGTTCGGGCCGCCGACTATCAATTACAGGCAAAAGAAGGGCATTCCTTTTCACACCATCTTTTTATTGAACAAAGTGTCAAGCACACAAAACCAGGCGGGTATCTCTTTTTCCTTGTGCCAAATACACTTTTTGAAAGTGACCAGGCAGGAGGGCTTCACGAATTTATAAAGGAACATGTAATTATACAAGGGTTCCTTCAATTACCAAATAGTATCTTTAAAAATAAGAGTACGGCAAAAAGTATTTTAGTTTTGCAGAAGAAGGGTGAGGAAGTAAAGCCTCCAAAGCAGGCTTTACTTGTTAATCTGCCAAGTCTGTCAAATGCTGCAGAAATGGATAAAATCTTATTAAAAATGGACAAATGGTTCCAAGAGAATAAACCAAAAAACCGATAAAATATCGGTTTTTTGTTTTTTATTAATAGTACAAAAAATTTGAATAAAATTATATTTTAGATGTAACCGCTGACACTTAAATTACTCCTTGAAATGTGACAAATCGAGTGTTTAAATGAGTAATTGAGAGATATATTCAATTTCGGTTTGCAAAGGTTAAAGATGTGCGAAAAGAGTCCTTTAAAACCGATGTTTTTATATAGAAGGAGCTGTAGCAAAATGTCTAATATTATTGCAATCAATGCCGGCAGTTCATCCTTAAAGTTTCAATTATTTGAAATGCCAAGTGAGAATGTTATTACAAAAGGGTTAATTGAAAGAATCGGCTTAAAAGATTCTATTTTTAATATCACAGCACATGGAGAAAAAATTCAAGAAATCATAGATATTCCGAATCATGACGTAGCAGTTAAGATGCTTCTAGATAAACTAACAACGCTCGGAATCATTCAATCATTAAACGAAATTGAAGGAATAGGACATCGTGTAGTGCATGGAGGGGAAACCTTTAATGATTCTGTCCTAATTACGGATGAAGTTTTGGCTAAAATAGAAGAACTATCGGAATTAGCACCTTTACACAATCCGGCAAATATTACGGGTATTAGAGCTTTTCAAGCGGTATTGCCAAACGTCCCGGCAGTTGCTGTCTTTGACACAGCCTTCCATCAAACAATGCCTGAAAGCTCTTTTTTATATAGCCTTCCATATGAATACTACAAAAATTATGGGATTCGAAAATATGGTTTCCATGGTACGTCCCATAAATATGTTTCACAGCGTGCCGCTGAGCTATTAGGTCGTCCAGTTGAACAACTGCGCCTTATATCCTGCCACTTAGGGAATGGAGCAAGTATTGCGGCTATTGAAGGCGGTAAATCAATAGACACTTCAATGGGCTTTACGCCACTTGCAGGAGTTACAATGGGTACGCGTTCAGGAAATATTGACCCTGCGTTGATTCCATATATTATGGAAAAAACGAATAAAACGGCTGAGGAAGTTCTTGATATTTTAAATAAAAAGAGTGGAATGCTGGCTGTTTCTGGTTTTTCAAGTGACCTAAGGGATATTGAAATTCAAGCGAAACAAGGAAATGCCCGGGCAAAACTTGCATTAGATGTATTCGCAAACAGAATTCATAAATACATTGGTTCCTATGCTTCCCGTATGTATGGTGTGGATGCGATTATTTTTACTGCGGGAATCGGCGAAAACAGCGATGTGATTAGAGAAAATGTTCTTAAAGGGTTAGAATTCATGGGAGTTTACTGGGATCCTGCCCTTAATAAGGTTAGAGGAGAAGAAGCCTTCATTAATTATCCTCACTCACCTGTTAAAGTAATGATCATCCCGACAAACGAAGAAGTAATGATTGCCCGCGACGTCGTTCGTTTGGCAAATTAGGACTTAATTTAAAAAGCAAAGTCTCTCTAAAGGGATTTTGCTTTTTTTAATCCTTCCGTTTCTTTATGCTATACTTAAAGAAAGAATTGGAAACAGGAGGAGTGTTTTCATGCCGCTCTCAGACAGGGAGAAAAACGTCTTGAAGGAAATAAGGGAATGGGAAAATCATTTATTCAGTTATGAAGTAAATGACTTTCAATTGACCTATGAAAAATACTTAGAGCGTTCCTTTTTACTTTTACCCAAAACGGTTCAAAAAAAGTTTTTTCTATTAGTCGACAACTGGTTGTTTCACTTACATGGCATGATTCAGGGTTCCCAGCTTCAGATGGATGCGAAGGAACGAATTCTTTCATCCGGAAGGATTTTTTACAAGGAGTTAGAAAAAATAGATGATCTAAAAAAATTAGATATCAATCAACTGCAATACATAGCCCAGCAACAAATTGCCAAGCATCGACTGTATTCCTTTGCACAAGGGGGACTCTCGGGAACAGGCGGAACTCTGCTTTTGGGAATGGATATCCCGGCAATGGCTGTGATTAATCTACGAGCTGTGCAATTAATTGCCATGACTTATGGATTTGAGGTCAATACTCCTTTTGAAATGATGACTTCACTGAAGGTTTTTCATACTGCTACACTCCCTCCTAGAATTCAGAAGGATGGATGGACGGCGCTCATGAATGAATTAGACGGAAACGATGATTTTTATTTCTATCAAGGGACTGAAGAAATAACGGATATTACCTGGCTGGAGCAGCCTGTCCAACAGCTGTTAAAGGCAATGGTTATTGCTTTATTTCGAAAAAAATTGATTCAAGGCATTCCGCTTGTCAGCATGGCGATTGGGGCAGGGGCAAATTATCAGTTAACAAGGAAAGTTACGGAAGTTGCTCACAAATATTATCAGCTTCGTTATTTAAAAGAAAAAGAGGAGTATCCGGATGAGTACGAAAGAGCATAAAAAAGAAGCTCCAAAAACCGTTCATTGTAAAGTAATTACGGTTAGTGATACACGAAATGAAGAAAGTGACAAAAGCGGGAGATTGATGATTGACCTCCTAGAGCAAGCAGGTCATAAGATCCTTGATTATTGTATAGTAAAAGATGAAAAGTCCTCTATTCAAGAAGAAATTTTAAAGGGCTGTGAACGAGAGGATATCGAGATTATTCTCACCAATGGAGGCACAGGAATTGCCAAACGGGATGTGACGATTGAGACCGTCCAAGAGCTAATAGAAAAAGAAATTGTTGGGTTTGGGGAATTGTTTAGAATGTTAAGTTACCAGGTAGATATAGGATCTGCAGCCATACTTTCACGAGCTATTGCAGGGGTTGTGAAAGATAAAGCTGTTTTTTCTACCCCGGGCTCTTCTGGTGCCGTAAAGCTGGCGATGGAAAAACTCATTCTTCCGGAAATAGGGCATGTGGTAAGAGAATTGAAAAAGGATTTGAAATAAAAAGGCTCCCAAAGCGGGAGCTCTTTTTAATGGTGCATTTTTACTGAAACAGTTTGATTTGCGCGATACCAAATCCATAAATCATTAATAATGGAAGCGAGATCCGCGATTTCGCTGTTTAGTTCACAGGAACGAGGGAAGTCGCTTTCATCTGAAAGTTGTGTTTGTTTTTGATTAATCGTATGTTCAAGTTCTGCAATTCGGTCGGGAATGGTGCCGCGAATTTGCTCCCAATAGAACAAGATAGCAGCCTGGGTCTGGCGGGAATATTGTTCCCAATCTAGTTGAATGTCAGGGAGTTGAATTCCCAGCCGTTGATCGAAAGAAAAATGTTCTTCCATACATTTGCCTCCACATGTATAGTTTTTTTCATTTTACTACACATCATCAGAGCTTTCACTGGAAAACTATTAATCTTAAAAGATAAATATAAAAACCTTCGCACATGACGATAGCTTTTGTGTTTTTTATTTGGCCCATAATTCATCATTTGTTTACCTTATTTATGCAACAATTGGAAATGTATAGATGTGCCAATTTTTCGAACAATAATGAGGTATTCATTATTGAAGGGGGCAGGCACATGAGCAAGCGTAATCCAAATAGCCAAAATGTTTTTGAGTTTGATGAACAGGGGACAAATGAGGTAAGCGAGCAAATCTTGAATTCGTATAATAGCGGATTTATCGGAGAGGGAAGCGAGCAGACTGAAAGCAGCAGTACAGAAGGTTAGGCAGGGGAGGAAGGCTGTCCGAATGAGGGCAGTCTTTTTCTTTTTTTATTCTATTTTCAATAAATCAATGCAATCTATATTGATAACAGGCTTTGACATTATTAAGCTTATGGGTGGATATAATAGTAAATATGGATGATTAAAATGGAGGTAAGGATATGCGGATTGGAGTACCTAAAGAGATAAAAAACAACGAAAATCGTGTAGCGATGACACCTGCCGGGGTAGTAAACCTATTAAAATTTGGTCATGAAGTTTATATTGAAAAAGGAGCCGGGCATGGATCTGGTTTTTCTGATGAGGATTATGCTTCGACTGGGGCAAAGATAGTAGATTCCGCCGGAGAAGCTTGGTCGATGGAAATGGTTATGAAGGTGAAGGAACCACTCCCAAGTGAGTACTCCTATTTTCGTGAAGGGCTAATATTATTTACATATTTACATTTAGCCCCTGAACCGGAATTAACCAAAGCTCTCATTGATAACAAAGTGGTTGGAATTGCCTATGAAACCGTTCAGCTAACAAATAGAAGTTTGCCATTATTGACTCCTATGAGTGAAGTAGCTGGTAGAATGGCAGCGCAAATTGGTGCTCAGTTCCTTGAAAAGGTTCATGGCGGTAAAGGAATATTGCTTTCCGGAGTGCCGGGGGTTCATCGCGGAATTGTGACAATTATCGGTGGCGGGGTTGCCGGTACCAATGCAGCCAAAATGGCCATTGGGTTAGGTGCGAAGGTTACGATTATTGATTTGAACCCCGACAGGCTCCGTCAATTGGATGATATTTTTGGTTCGGACGTGACTACATTAATGTCTAACCATTATAATATTGCGGAAGCTGTTAAGGAATCAGATCTTGTAATTGGAGCTGTCTTAATCCCGGGAGCAAAAGCACCGAAGCTTGTCACGGAAGAAATGATTCAGTCAATGAAACCGGGCGGTGTTGTCGTCGATATCGCCATTGATCAGGGTGGTATTTTTGAAACAACGGACCGGATTACGACACATGATAATCCAACCTATGTAAAGCATGGGGTGGTTCATTATGCTGTAGCAAACATGCCAGGGGCTGTTCCGCGCACCTCCACCATTGCTTTAACAAATGTAACGGTTCCGTATGCATTAGACATTGCGAATAAGGGATATAAAGCTGCTTGCCTTAAAAATGATGCATTGTTAAAAGGAATTAATACACTTGGCGGCTATGTAACCTACGAGGCAGTAGCAGAAGCACATGGTCTTCAATTTAAAGATACAAAGACATTGTTAGAAAAGGTGTAAGGTATATAACAAAACCAGCTTCAATTCGAAGCTGGTTTTTAGTTACTAATATGTAGCCGCATTTGCCGTATTCATATAAGAAAGTTTTAAACCACCACTCCTCAAAGTGGGTGTTCGCAGAAACCTTCCTGCCTGTCCTCCATGTCTTATAGACAGAGGCATGTCATTTCAGTTTCAATGTTAAAACTCCCTTTTACAGCTTAAAGGTTAAAACTTTATTATCATTACGTACAATGCAGCTTGTATTATTATTTTACTGCAGATTACTCGATTGTTCAATAGATAAAAATTCCATTTGGTTATTTAATAATTTGTAATTCTTTCGGGAAGTTTGTTAATACTTTAGCACCGTCGGCAGTAATAAAGAGATCATCCTCAATTCGGACCCCAGCTACCTCCGGTACATAAATTCCTGGTTCAATTGTGTATACCATGCCTTCTTCGATGACCAACTGATTTGTTTCAGTCATGGAAGGATATTCATGAACACTAATTCCAAGTCCATGTCCTAAACGGTGTGGAAAATATTCTCCATATCCTGCATCAGCAATAATTCTGCGGGCGGTTAGGTCAACCTCTGCTGCTGTCACACCAGGCTTACTAGCCTCAATTGCGGCAAGCTGCGCTTTTAAGACAGTGTCATAAATTTCTTTTTGCTTATCATTAATGTCTCCATATGCAACGGTTCTAGTGATATCAGAGCAATAGCGATCAACGACAACACCGAGGTCAAATAAAACCAAATCGCCTTTTTTAATTTTTGTTAAGCCCGGGTTGCCATGCGGTGATGCAGCGTTTGCACCAGTTAAAACCATCGTTGCAAAGGACATTTCGGTAACGCCCTTTTGTTTTAATGCATATTCGACTGCATTAAGAACATCTAATTCTGTTTTGCCTTCTTTGATTTCACTTGCACCGAATTCGACAGCGTAGTCTGCGAGTGCACAAGCCTCCTCGATAACTTTTAATTCTTTAGCATCCTTAATCATCCGAAGAATACGTAATTTTTCTTCAGCAGAAATAAAAGCAGCTTTTGGGAAAAGGCTCGATAGTTGTTCGTACCGTTCCACATTCATATGTTCTTTTTCAATCGCTGTTTTCGATACAATTCTGATTCTTTTTTGAATAGAGCTTTGAATCATTTCCCAAGGATTTTCGATGTCGCTATATCCAATGATTTCATGGTCCCATCCGGAGCGTTTCGCATCATGAACTTCCATGGCCGGACAAACAAGAAATGGTTCCTCTTGTTGAAAAACAACAAGTGCCAGCAGGCGTTCATGCGGATTCGTAAAATATCCGCTTAGGTAAAAAACATTTTCTGAAGAGGTGATGAAGCTTACTTCGATTTCATTTTCTTTCATCCAAGCTTGAAGCTTTTCTACACGTTGATTCATGTTAGTTCCCCCTTAAAAATCATTTCCACTTCTGAGATTATCAATTTAATGCCTGAATGTAAACAAACTGGGCTTTAGAAGTGATAGTTTATTATAGAACTGTTCAGTTCAGTTTTTTGCTAAAAGTCTGATCTTTTGGGTAAAGTTATTTTGTGAGGAAGGAATTCCTAATTTTTGCATGGAAGTAATTATAAAACTATTTATTGAGAGGAGTTAAAACAATGAAAATTTCTTATCATGGCCATTCCATTGTGCAAATTCAAACGGAAGGGAAAACAATTTTAATTGACCCGTTCATTCGAGGAAACTCTCTAACGGATTTAAATGTGGAAGAGGTAAATCCGGATGTTATTCTCTTAACACATGGTCATAACGATCATGTCGGCGATACGGTTGAAATTGCAAAAAGAACCGGTGCCCTTGTTGTTGCCAACGCTGACCTAACCACTTATCTCAGCTGGCAAGGAGTTCAAACCCATGGGATGAATATAGGCGGTGCCTATCAATTTGATTTTGGAAAGGTCAAACTGACACAGGCTTTTCATGGATCAGGTTATGCAACTGTTAACAATGAGATCGTGTACTGCGGCATGCCAACGGGTATTTTGTTTAGCAATGAAGGGAAAACAATTTACCATGCCGGTGATACAGGTCTTTTCTCCGATATGAAATTAATTGGTGAGCGTCATCCAATTGATGTTGCCTTTCTGCCAATCGGTGATAATTTTACGATGGGCGCGGAGGATGCGGCCTATGCTGCCAAATTATTAAATGCGAAAACAGTTGTGCCGATTCATTTTAATACCTTCCCGCCAATTAAGCAGGACCCGAATAAATTTATTGAACTACTTGAGGAACAAAATGGTAAAGTTCTTCAGCCAGGAGAAGCTATAGAATTATAAAGAATTGAGGTATTTGTCTACTTTTTTTCTTCCTTCTAGCATAAAAATGAAACAAGCAGTTTTTAAGGGAGGAAAAAATGTGAAGAAAAACAGATATTTATTATGCCTTTTACTTTGCGGAGCAATGCTTTATTATGCAGTGCCTCAATTATCGGTAACCGCACCGGGGCAGAAAGGGATTTTTTCTTTAGCGTGGCTCGCCTTTGCTCTAATGGTGATTGCCGGTAATTTAACGGGAATTCTTTATAGCCCGAAAAAAGCAGCTCAAAAACATCAACCAAATCGCAGTAAAAGAAAATCCCGCATGTTTCATTAAAGAGTATAAGAAAGGCTCCGGTACAACCAATACCGGAGCTTTTTCGTAATAATGTAACAATCCTCATGTCTAGCTCCAACGCCTAGCCCCTCGAGTCGCTTCGGTCCTGACGATGAAGTCAAAGAACGACTTCACCGTCAGGACCTCCAGCGCTTTTCGGGGCTAAACAAGGCGTTTCCGCTTTTCTTATTGTTTCAAGGCTTTTTTAACTCTATAATTAAATTTACAACGAATCCGGAAAGTCATTGCTGGATGAATGGGAATTTAAAATAAAGGGTGACGGTCTTGGCTACAAAACATGAACAAATTTTACAATATATTGATACACTTCCTGTAGGCGAAAAAATCTCTGTCCGCCAAATCGCAAAGGCGATGAATGTCAGCGAAGGCACAGCCTATCGAGCCATTAAGGAAGCAGAAAATAAAGGATATGTCAGCACCATTGAACGTGTTGGGACCATTAGAATAGAGCGGAAGAAAAAAGAAAACATTGAAAAACTTACCTTCGCCGAGGTTGTAAATATTGTGGATGGTCAAGTTTTAGGGGGAAGAACGGGTCTCCATAAAACACTAAATAAATTCGTCATTGGGGCAATGAAATTAGAGGCAATGATGCGCTATACCGAAGCGGGCAACCTATTAATCGTCGGTAACCGGACACAGGCTCATGAACTTGCCTTGAAAGAAGGAGCGGCAGTCCTAATAACTGGAGGATTTGATGCCGAGGACCAAATCAAAAAACTTGCAGATAGTCTAGAATTGCCAGTCATCTCAACGAGCTATGACACGTTTACTGTAGCAACGATGATTAACCGTGCCATTTATGACCAATTAATAAAAAAAGAAATCATCTTGGTGGAAGATATATTAACTCCTTTGTCTGAAACATTCTTTCTAAAAACAACAGATAAGGTTTCAAAATGGCATGAATTAAATCAACAAACCACCCACAGCCGTTATCCGGTTGTAGACCATAATATGAAGGTACAAGGGATGGTTACCTCAAAGGATATATTAGGGCAGGATTTTGAAACAACTATTGATAAGATTATGACGAAAAATCCAATGACTGTAAGCGGAAAAACAAGTGTTGCTTCCACAGCTCATATGATGGTGTGGGAGGGAATAGAGGTTCTTCCGGTGGCAGATGATTCGAACCGTTTAGAAGGAATTATCAGCAGGCAGGATGTCTTAAAAACGCTGCAAATGAATCAACGGCAGCCCCAAGTCGGTGAAACGATTGATGATATCGTAACCAACCAGATGGAATTAATTCAAGGGAAGGCAAAAGGGGAAGAGGTTTATTCCTGTGAAGTCAGCCCGCAAATGACGAATCATCTTGGAACCATTTCCTATGGTGTCTTCACCACGATTGTCTCTGATGCGGCAAATCGAATTTTACGAAGCTATAAAAAAGGAGATCTTGTCGTCGAAAATATGACCATCTATTTTCTTAAACCCGTTCAAATGGAAAGTACACTAGAAATTTATCCAAAAGTGCTTGAAGTAGGGCGGAAGTTCGGTAAGGTAGACGTTGAGGTATTTAATGACGGCATATTGGTCGGGAAAGCGATGATGATGTGTCAGCTGATTGATCGAACCTAAAACAATAAGAAAGCCGCTCCTGGATTAATGGAGCGGCCTTTCATTTATTTAGTGTCTTTTTAGGGTCTCGGCTTCTTTAACAGCAAATGGCAGATAATGTTTATAAGCTTTATATCCTGTCCATGAGCTTATGCCGCCAATGATAATAAAAACGGCAGCAACAATAATGGTAACGGTTGTCTGCGATAAATATACAGTATTAATGCCGAAAAAGAAGACAAAAAGACCAAGGGCAATACTCGATTTAGCCGAAAGCCATTTCTTTTCAGCAGGACGGTTGCTTCTAAAGTACTTTGTTTTATAAAATAAGTATAGTACAAATAATAGGACAATTAAAATAACGAGTACTGACATTTTTAGCTCCTCCGAACTTTTAAAAAATCATCTACTATTGTACAGGTTATCATCAAAAAATGCCAGAACCGGTTCAAAATGAACAGAAAAAGGAGACGCCATGCAGGAAAAAATCTTAGAAACAATTAAAAAATATGAAACCATTATTGTTCATCGCCATGTTCGTCCAGACCCTGATGCATATGGTTCCCAATGCGGACTTGTCGAAATGTTGAGAGCTTCTTTTCCGGAGAAAAAGATTTATGCAGTGGGCCGCGAAGAACCATCCCTTCATTTTATGCAGCGATTGGATACCATCGAGGATGCAGTTTATACCGGTGCACTTGTGATTGTGTGTGATACAGCTAACACGGATAGAATTTGCGACAGCCGGTATACTTTAGGAGATATGCTGATAAAAATTGATCACCATCCAAACGAAGACCCGTATGGAGACCTTTTATGGGTGGATACGAGTGCAAGCTCATGCAGTGAAATGATTTATGATTTCTATTTATTTGGGAAAGAGCAAGGTCTGAAAATGAACGATAAAGCAGCAAGACTCTTGTATGGAGGGATTGTTGGCGATACTGGCAGATTTCTTTATCCAAGTACAACAGAAAAGACTTTTTCACATGCAGGAGAATTAATCCAATATAATTTTTCACGAACAGAAATCTATGACAAGATGTATGAGCTGGATTTAAATATCATTAAGTTAAATGGCTATATTTTACAGAACTTTGAGCTGCAGGAATATGGAGTGGCCTCGGTTATTCTTTCAAAGGAGCTTTTAGAGGAATTTGGGGCGAAGCCGCCGGAAGCTTCCTTATTAGTTAGTACATTAGGGGATGTTAAAGGAATCACAGCCTGGGTCTTTTTCATTGAAGAAGATGACCAAATTAGGCTTCGCCTCCGCTCAAAAGGACCGGTAATTAATGGAGTAGCGCGCAAGTTTAAAGGCGGAGGCCATCCCCTTGCTGCAGGTGCATCCATTCATTCCTGGGATGAAGTGGAATTAGTTTTAAACGAACTACGCAAGGTTTGCAAATCACACTCCTAATCATTAAAATTAATAAAAATTCGGCCCTTTATTGTTAGGGCCGAATATTATTCATCAAAATTAATTTCAAGCTCAATGGAAAGAGTGGTATAAACAATCATTTCTTTCACTTCCAGCTTGTATCTTTTATTGTTAATTTTCACTCTTTTATTTTCAATGATTTTTTTAATCAAATCCTTACTTTTATAAACGGTTTCGAGGTCCTTGGCCAGCATCATGCTAATATCGTCCTTTACGGACTCCTCTGTTTCAAATGTACTAAGCTGATCAAGCTTATATTTCTCCCAATTTGTAATCCGAACATTTATTTTTTGAACTGTAATTTGTTCAATATTGCGTTTATTACTCTCTTTATATTCCTGCTGCCAAATATTAATATCCTTTTTCAATTCTAGGATTTCATCTTCCTGAAGACGGATTTTATGCGTATGCTTTTCTTGCCATACCCCAAAAATATATAAAAAAATGACCCAACTAATTGCACCGCCAACAGCCATTCCGGAAAAAAATCTTTGCCATGCGGGCCTTCTATAGTAAGGCGGGATTCTCATGATAAATGCTCCTGTGTCAACCAATTGATTAGCAGAGCACCTGTTTGGGCACCGCCAAGTGCGGAAAGAATTAAGAGGATCTGTTTAAATACATCCTTTGTCTCAGCATTAAAAATTCCTCTCTCAAAGCTGTACACAGCATCAAAGGTCCCGCCAATCGCTGCTACAATTGCCCAAATTCGAAGGGCTGAAGACAAACGAGCAACGGCTGTCAGAGGAGGCTGTCCAGTTAGGAAAGAAGCAATTCCCCCGATTAATGACCCGCCAAGTAAAACGCCTAAGGCAATAAAGTAGCTTTCGATAAAAGTAGGAAAAAAGCCAATCTCTTTCATGTTTTCAACCGCCCTTATACAAAATCAGTAATCCCTTACTCATTTATATGGACAAAGCCTAACGAATATGTTTTTTGCACTAAAAATTGAAAACACCAATATTCCGCCTTAATTATGGGAACATATTTTCTTTTTTTCAATGAAGTTCTATAATAGAAATAGATAATCGTTTTAAGGGTGTGATGACTAATGTCTTTTATTCACCTGCATGTATATAGCGCGTACAGCTTATTAACGAGTACGGCATCTGTTCCTAATTTGGTAGAAAACGCAAAGAAAAAGGGTTTTTCCGCCATAGCGATAACAGACCGAAATGTCATGTACGGAACAATCGAATTTTATAAATTATGTAAGAAATTTGATATAAAACCTATCATCGGGTTAACCATAGATGTTCAAAGTGAAGAAGCAGAAGCGGAGTCTTTTCCGCTTGTCTTACTGGCAGAAAACGAACAAGGCTTTAAAAACCTATTAAAAATATCAAGTGCGGTTCAAACAAAATCACCAAGTGGTATTCCTTTCAAGTGGTTAAAACACTATGCAAAAGGGTTAATTGCTATTACCCCGGGAATCGTGGGGGAAATTGAACAATATCTAGCAGAACAGAAGGAAGAATTAGCAGAAGCTGCTGCCAGAAAGTTAAGGGGAATTTTCGGTAATGACCATCTTTTTTTCTCGATTCAAGATCATCATTTGGAGAAAGAAAGATTGATAAGAGATGGAATTCTATTACTTTCCCAAAAGTTAAATATACCCATTGTTGCAACAAACTCCGTTCAGTATTTAGAAAAAGATGATTCTTTCGCACATGAAGTCATGCTGGCCATCAAAAATGGTGATAAAGTAAATGATGAAAATCATGAAAAATTGGGGAGTGACCATTTTTATTTAAAAACACCAGAAGAAATGGTTGAGACTTTTTCTGAAATACCGGAAGCCTTAGAAAATACAATCGCAATTGAAAAGCGCTGTCAGGTAAACATTGAATTAAACAAGACTTTTCTACCTGTTTATCCAACAGAAAATGGTATGCAAGCAGAAGATTATTTGGACATGCTTTGTAAAAAGGGATTAGCTGAGCGTATACCTAACCCTTCAGAAGAATATCAAAAAAGGCTTGCCTACGAATTATCGGTCATCAAACGAATGAAGTTTAGCAACTATTTTTTAATTGTTTGGGATTTTATGAGATATTCCCGTGAGAATGGGATTTTGACTGGGCCGGGCCGGGGGTCGGCAGCAGGTTCTCTTGTTGCCTATGTACTGTACATTACGGATGTAGACCCGATTCAGCATCATTTATTATTTGAACGTTTTTTGAATCCAGAACGAATTTCCATGCCTGATATTGATATCGATTTTCCGGACCATCGCCGCGATGAGGTCATTGAATATGTTGCAGATAAATATGGGGACTTGCATGTTGCTCAGATTGTCACGTTCGGAACAATGGCGGCAAAAGCAGCATTGCGGGATGTCGGCAGAGCATTTGGATTCAATTCGAAGGAATTGGATCATCTATCAAGGCTTATTCCCTCTCGATTAGGAATCAGTCTAAATTCTGCTTATAACGAATCAGAGGCATTTAGAAATTTTATTCACGAAAATCAATTGAACCGGCGTCTCTTTGAGACTGCCTTGAAACTTGAGGGGCTCCCGCGGCATACATCCACGCATGCGGCGGGAGTAGTGATCAGTGAAAAGCAGCTTGTTGATTTAATCCCCATTCAACAAGGAAGCGGAAATGTTTATTTAACGCAATATTCAATGGAGTACCTTGAAGAAATTGGTCTGTTAAAGATGGACTTTCTTGGATTAAGAAATTTATCGCTGATTGAATCCATTTTAGCTTCCATAAAGAGAAAAACCGGTAAAAAAGTAGAGATTGGTTCCATATCACTAAACGATTCTGAAACGTTTGAACTGTTAGCAAGCGGGGAAACCACTGGAATTTTCCAGCTTGAATCGGAGGGAATGAGAAAGGTGCTAGTCCGCTTAAAGCCCTCACGATTCGAAGATATTGTGGCGGTTAATGCGTTGTACCGGCCAGGTCCAATGGAAAATATCCCGCTGTTTATTGATCGCAAACATGGAATAAAGCCCGTTAGTTATCCACATCCGGATTTGAAAAACATTCTTGAGAATACATATGGAGTCATCGTCTATCAGGAGCAAATCATGCAAATTGCCTCGACAATGGCCGGATTCTCGCTTGGAGAAGCCGATTTATTGAGAAGAGCTGTTGGTAAGAAGCAAAAAGAGACACTAGACCGTGAGCGAAACCATTTTGTCCAAGGGGCTTTAAAAAAGGGGTATGAACAGAGCTTGGCGAATGAAATATACGATTTGATTGTCCGCTTTGCCAATTATGGATTTAATCGCAGCCATGCAGTTGCTTACAGTATGATTGCCTATCAGCTTGCTTATTTAAAGGCACATTATCCATTGCATTTTATGGCGGGGTTATTAACGGCTTCGATAGGAAATGAATCAAAAATATCGCAGTATATCATGGAATCAAGGCAAAAGGGAATTAAAGTACTTCCTCCTTCCATAAATAACAGCGGGTATTCATTTCAAGTGGAACCGGAAGGGATTCGTTATAGTTTAGCGGCAATCAAGGGTATCGGCGCAGCTGCCTTGAAAGAAATCTTTGGAGCAAGAAAAAAGAAAAAATTTGAAGATTTATTTGATTTTTGCAGCCGAATTTCAACGAAAGCAATTAATCGTAAACAGCTTGAAACCCTGGTCCATTCCGGAAGCTTTGATGAATTTGGGGAAGACCGTGCCGTCCTGCTCGCCAGTTTAGATGTTGCAATTGAACATGCCCAGCTGGTGAATCCGGATGACTCCAGCCAAATTGACTTTTTTTCCGGTGAAGAGTACTTTCCGAAACCAATGTATGTACAGGTTGATCCCATTAGGTCTGAGGACAAGCTTTCCTTTGAAAAAGAAGCACTCGGATTTTACCTTTCCAATCATCCTGTTTCCACTTATGAACAGGAGTTAAAACAAAAGGGGGCTCAAGCAATATTTGAGCTTACTTTGAATAGAAACAGGGCAATTTCAGGAATTTATGTTACTGTCTCAAAAAAAATTCGTACGAAAAAAGGTGAATCGATGGCCTTTCTTACCATTAGTGATTCAAGTGGTGAAATGGAGGCAGTGGTTTTCCCTGCTGTTTATAAGCGCTTTTCAGCAATTTTAGACCAAGGGAAATTTGCCGTCGTCGAGGGAAAGGTAGAAGAAAGGGAAGGGAAACGTCAATTTATTATCCAGCAGGCAGCAGAAATGCAGCACTGGCTACAGGAAAAAAAGCAAAAAGCCTCTGTGTTATATATTAAAATTGTCGAGGGAAAACAGGATGAACTTTCTTTAAGGAAATTATATTATTTTTTAAAGGAGGAAAAGGGGGATACTAGTGTTGTCTTACATTACGAATCCACCCGAAAAACTGTCCGATTAGCACGTGAGTATAATGTACATCCCACTTCTAAATTATTGACAAACTTGGGGGACTTTCTTGGTCCCGATAATGTCGTATTGAAAGAATAATTCTTTACAACTTTCGCAGATATGTTATAGTGATAAAGAGACGAGTGTGGTCAGACCACTCATAGTCGGAGAGATTTCAAAAAAACTTTTTGGTGATAATATAAGGGGTGACTTAGCTTGACTTTACGTGAAGAAGCATTACATATGCACCGCATTAACAAGGGGAAATTAGAATCAAAATCAAAAGTTCAAGTTCGAAATGCTAAGGATTTGAGTTTAGCATATTCACCAGGTGTAGCGGAGCCTTGTAAAGATATCTATGAAAAACCCGAAACTGTTTACGACTATACAATGAAGGGGAATATGGTTGCCGTTGTGTCCGATGGGACAGCTGTACTTGGTCTTGGAAATATCGGCCCTGAAGCTGCATTGCCTGTTATGGAAGGAAAAGCAGTCCTATTCAAAAGCTTTGCCGGTGTGGATGCTTTCCCAATCTGTTTAAATACTACAGATGTTGATAAAATCGTTGAAACCGTTAAGCTGATGGAACCAACCTTTGGTGGTGTCAATCTTGAAGATATTGCTGCTCCACATTGCTTTGTTATTGAAGAAAGATTAAAAAAAGAAGCCAATATCCCAATTTTCCACGATGACCAGCACGGTACAGCGATTGTTACGGCTGCTGGACTAGTCAATGCCTTAAAGTTAATTGGTAAAAAGATGACTGAAATTAAAGTGGTTGCGAATGGAGCCGGTGCTGCCGGGATTGCAATCATTAAATTGTTATATCATTATGGTGTAAGAGATATTATCATGTGTGATACAAAGGGAGCCATTTATGAAGGCCGTCCTGTCGGAATGAACGCCGTTAAGACTGAAGTGGCGAAATTCACTAATCATGATAATTTAGCTGGAAGTCTTGAAGATGTAATTAAAGGCGCGGACGTCTTTATTGGGGTTTCTGTTGCTGGTGCCCTTACAAAAGAAATGGTTGCATCCATGAACGATGATGCGATTATTTTTGCCATGGCTAACCCTGATCCGGAAATTATGCCTCATGTAGCAAAAGAAGCCGGGGCGAAGGTTGTTGGGACAGGAAGATCAGACTTCCCAAACCAAGTAAACAATGTTCTAGCATTCCCTGGGATTTTCCGTGGAGCGCTTGATGTTCGTGCGACACATATCAATGAAAAAATGAAAGTGGCTGCTGTTGAGGCGATTGCTGGTTTAATCTCTGAAGCCGAGCTTAATGAGGATTACGTCATTCCGGGACCATTTGATCCCCGTGTTGCACCTGCAGTAGCATCAGCTGTTGCAAAAGCTGCAATGGAAACAGGAGTTGCACGTATTAAAGTTGACCCTGAAGAAGTAAAAGAAAAAACGATGAGACTTGCTATTATTGGAAAAAGTGAGTGAGATCGTAAGTGTCAAATACGAAAGTTTACCTCGAAATTGTAAAGCAGTTGAGAGAAATGATCACTGCTGACGGACTTGAGTCCGGCGATAAAATACCATCTGAACGGGAATTATCAGAGCGCCTGAATGTCGGGCGCTCTTCCGTTCGAGAGGCCCTTCGAGCATTAGAATTGTTGGGGCTAATTGAAACGAGACGCGGGGAAGGAACCTTTATCAGAGATTTCCGCGGGAACCAGCTTGTACAGCTTTTAAGTACCTTTATTTTACAGGATGAAAAAGCGAAACAAGATGTTTTTGAAACAAAAAATTTAATTGAAATGGATTGCCTCCGATTAGCTATCGGGCGGATGGGTAAAGAAAATATTTTGAAACTCATTGAAAAGGTTAAATCCAGTCAATTGAATGATGATGAATTTTTTTACCGAATCATTGAAAACGCTGATAACCATTTATTTTTAAGAATGTGGTTAATTTTAAAGGATTATTACAACTCACTCCATTTAAGAAAAGTTGAATATAAACGGGAAGATTACCTTAATTTACTCGAAGCGTTAGCGGAAAAAAATGAGCAAAAAGCGCTTACAGCCTACCGGAATCTGCGAAAATTGTCTTCTTCAGCGACAAATACTAACAAAATTTAAACCCCAAATCCTTTATAGTGAATACAGACAAGCGATGCCCGGAAAATGGGAGTTTTGATATGTGGGTGGTCTGACCACTTTTATAGACCGCAAAGGTATGAAGTGATTCAAGAATAGAAAGACTTTTGATTAGAAGATGTAGGTCTTTGCCGATTGGCCTAAGAACTACAACGAGGGAGGTTATTTTTTGCTTAAAGACCTTTTTACAAAAAACAATACAAAGAAAAGAAAATATGCAACCATTCCAACTGAAACGGTAAAAAGTGATGTCCCTGAAGGAATTATGACAAAGTGCCCTTCATGTAAAAAGATCATGTATACAAAGGAATTAAATAAAAATCTAAAAGTGTGTATTCATTGTGGTCACCATTTCCAAATGAATTCAAGAGAACGGCTTGAAAGTTTTGTGGATGAAGGTAGTTTTGAAGAAATAAATGAAAATATGATTTCAAAAAATCCTTTGAATTTTCCTGATTATCTGGAAAAGCTGGAAAAAGACCGCGAAAAAAGTAAACTAAATGAAGCGGTTGTAACTGGAATTGGAACTGTGAATGGTCATAAAATTGTTGTAGCCATTATGGATGCCACTTTCCGAATGGGAAGTATGGGATCGGTTGTTGGTGAAAAAATAACACTTGCGATCGAAAAAGCGGATGAGCTATCCGTACCATTTATTATTTTTACTGCTTCCGGCGGTGCCAGAATGCAAGAGGGAGCACTAAGTCTTATGCAGATGGCGAAAACCAGTGTTGCCTTGAAGAGGTTTAGTGATAATGGCGGTCTAATTATTTCAATGATGACACATCCAACTACAGGCGGTGTTTCTGCAAGCTTTGCATCGCTTGGTGACTATAATTTTGCTGAACCAGAGGCTCTGATTGGCTTTGCAGGCCGAAGGGTTATTGAACAATCCATCCGTGAAGAATTGCCGGAGGATTTTCAAACAGCTGAATTCCTTTTAAAACATGGGCAGCTTGATGCGATTATTTCTCGTTTGGATTTAGTAGATCAAATTACTAACATTCTCGAAATCCATCAACCTGGAGGTGAGCTTGAATGGTAGGAGAACTAGAATTTGAACGTCCAATTATTGAGCTAAGAAAGAAAATCAGCGAAATAAGGGAATTTACCAAAACAGCTGATGTTGATCTTAGTTCGGAAATTGAAAAATTAGAGACCCGTTTAGAGAAACTTGAAAAAGATATTTACGAGAATATTAAGCCATGGGATCGCGTGCAGATTGCCCGCCACCCAAACAGACCGACAACACTCGATTATATTGCGGAAATCTTTGAAGGCTTTTTTGAATGTCACGGCGACCGGACCTTTTCGGATGATGAGGCCATTGTCAGCGGAATTGCTAAATTTAAGGGATTACCTGTTACCATCATCGGCCATCAGAGAGGTAAGGATACGAAGGAAAATATCCGCCGGAATTTTGGAATGCCGCATCCGGAGGGGTACAGAAAAGCACTTCGTTTAATGAAGCAGGCTGATAAATTTAAACGTCCGATTATTTGTTTTATTGATACAAAAGGTGCCTATCCTGGGAAAGCCGCTGAAGAACGTGGGCAAAGTGAAGCGATTGCGAAGAACCTTTTTGAAATGGCAGGTCTGCGGGTACCTGTAATCTGTATTGTTATTGGAGAAGGCGGAAGCGGTGGAGCCCTTGCACTAGGTGTCGGCAATCGGATTTATATGTTGGAAAACTCTACCTATTCGGTTATTTCGCCCGAAGGGGCAGCAGCTATTCTGTGGAAGGACGCTGCTCTTGCAAAGAAAGCAGCAGAAACGATGAAGATTACCGCACCAGACTTAAAAGAATTGGGTGTAATTGATGATATTATTCCTGAGATTAAGGGTGGTGCCCATAAAAATGTTAAAAAGCAGGCAGAGGAAATTGAAAATATTTTAAAGACTTCCTTACAAGAACTTCTTAAACTTTCAGAGGATGAATTGATTGCAGACCGCTATAATCGATTCAGGACAATAGGCGAGTTTTCACTTGCAAAGGATTATATTGGTGTTCAGTAAAACGTGTCTCTTTTGACACGTTTTTTTATATCATGGTCATTTTTTTGTAACATAATATTCATAAAAAATTATTGAAAAAGATAATGATAACGGTTGCATTTTTAATTAAATCGTTTGCAGTTGACAGACTATTCCGTCTATTTATTTTTGCATTATGAATCAGTTGTTATCGTTATTTCTTCATGTTATTTTATAAATATTCAAGTGTTTTATGCGAATACTAAAAGCAGTTATCAACAAAATAGGCTGAGTGTCTAATTTTTTTTGCAATACATAAATTTAGTTATTTTATAATGGGGTGATTACCATGAAAAAAATTGGGGTACTTACGAGTGGTGGAGATTCACCCGGTATGAATCCGGCAATTCGTGCAGTTGTTAGAAAAGCAATTTATCATAATCTTGAAGTCTACGGTATTTATGGAGGCTATTCAGGATTGATTTCCGGTAATATAAAAAAACTTGAACTAGGTTCAGTTGGAGATATCATCCATCGAGGCGGGACCATGCTTCATTCAGCCCGCTGCCTGGAATTTAAAACAAATGAAGGTCAGCTTCAAGGAATTGAGCAATTAAAGGCTCATGGAATTGACGGGTTAGTAGTAATCGGAGGGGATGGTTCTTACCGCGGAGCAAAAGCTTTGACTGAGCAAGGTTTTCCTTGTGTAGGTGTGCCAGGAACGATTGACAATGATATACCAGGCACAGAGCTTACTATTGGATTCGATACGGCGCTCAATACGGTAATTGATGCTTTAGATAAAATCCGTGACACAGCTACATCCCATGAAAGAACGTTTGTGATTGAAGTAATGGGTCGCAATGCAGGTGATATTGCTCTTTGGGCTGGTCTTGCCGGCGGGGCCGAAACCATCTTAATTCCTGAAGAAAATTTTGATATGGATGAAATTGCTGACCGTCTTCGCAAGGGTCAAGAGCGTGGTAAAAAACATAGTATTATTATCGTGGCTGAGGGTGTTTGCAGCGGCGTTGAATTTTCTAAAAAACTAGAGGAAGCGACTGGCTTTGATACTAGGGTTTCTGTTTTAGGACATATTCAGCGGGGGGGATCACCAAGTGCTGCCGATCGTGTCCTTGCCAGCCGTTTAGGAGCAAGGGCTGTGGAGCTACTACTTGAAGGTAAAGGTGGACGTGCAGTCGGAATCGAAAATAATCGGCTTGTTGATTATGATATCATTGAAGCGTTAGGGAAGAAGCACACCTTAGACCTGCAGCTCTATAACCTTTCAAAAGAATTATCCATTTAATCATGCTCGATCTAGGAGGAAATATAGGATGTTACGGAAAACAAAAATTGTTTGTACAATCGGTCCCGCAAGCGAGTCGGTTGAAAAATTAACACAATTAATTGAATCGGGAATGAATGTAGCAAGATTGAATTTTTCCCATGGTAATTTCGAAGAACACGGTGCACGGATTAAGAATATTCGTGAAGCCGCAAAAAAAACAAATAAAACAGTGGCAATTTTGCTTGACACTAAGGGCCCTGAAATCCGTACAAATAATATGGAAAACGGTGCAATTGAATTAAAGTCCGGGGAAAATATAATTATATCGATGACAGAAGTAGAAGGAACACCGCAAAAATTTTCCGTTACATATGCCGGTTTAATTGAAGATGTTCATGTAGGCTCGAAAATTTTATTGGATGATGGGTTAATTGGTCTTGAAGTAACAAAAATAGATCAAGCTGCAAATGAAATTCATACAAAAATTTTGAATAGCGGTACATTAAAAAATAAAAAGGGTGTAAATGTACCGGGAGTTTCTGTTAATTTACCAGGCATTACAGAAAAAGATACAAAAGATATCCTTTTTGGGATTGAACAGGACGTCGATTTTATTGCTGCCTCCTTTGTTCGACGGTCCAAAGATGTTTTGGAAATCCGCCAGCTTTTAGAAGAAAATAATGCAGCCCATATTCATATTATCCCTAAGATTGAAAATCAAGAAGGTGTTGATAACATTGATGAAATCCTCGAGGTTTCCGATGGTTTGATGGTCGCACGCGGTGATCTTGGGGTCGAAATTCCTGCAGAAGAAGTTCCACTTGTACAAAAAATGTTAATTAAAAAATGTAATGCATTAGGTAAACCAGTTATTACGGCAACGCAAATGCTTGATTCGATGCAGCGTAATCCAAGACCAACACGTGCAGAAGCTAGTGACGTTGCTAATGCCATTTTCGATGGAACAGATGCTATCATGCTTTCAGGGGAAACGGCTGCCGGCACGTACCCTGTAGAAGCCGTACAGACCATGCATAATATTGCCTCAAGAGCTGAACAGGCACTAGACCACAAAGAAATCCTTTCAACCCGCAGCAAGGATACGGAACACAATCTGACTGATGCGATTGGGCAATCAGTAGCGCATACCGCACTTAATCTTGATGTAACCTCAATTGTTACTCCAACGGCGAGTGGTCATACAGCAAGGATGATTTCGAAGTATCGTCCGAAAGCACCAATTGTTGCTGTTACATCAAATGATTCAGTGTCCCGCCGTTTATCCCTTGTTTGGGGCGTGTACCCGCAGTTGGGAAGAATGTGCGCAACGACGGATGAAATGCTCGAAATTGCTGTTGAAGAAAGTGTGAATAGCGGTATTGTCAAACACGGAGATTTAGTGGTGATTACTGCCGGTGTTCCTGTTGGGGAAGCTGGTACGACCAATTTAATGAAGATTCATGTTGTTGGTGATATCATCACAAAGGCACAAGGCATTGGACGGAAGTCTGCTTTTGGTAAAGTAGTGATTGCACACAATGCAAAGGAAGCTATGGAAAAAGTAAAACCTGGATGCATTTTAGTTACGATTGGCTCTGACCGCGATATGATGCCTGCGATTGAAAAAAGTGCAGCACTTATTACCGAAGAAGGCGGTTTAACCAGCCATGGTGCTGTAGTAGGCTTAAATTTAGGGATTCCGGTAATTGTCGGTGTCGACAATGCCTTAAACCTATTTACAGATGGTCAAGAAATCACCGTGGACGCAGCAAGAGGCGTTATTTATAACGGACACGCTAGTGTTCTATAATTAAAAGAAGGGCTTTTGCTCTTCTTTTTTCTTTTTCAATGGTATGATTGTCTTATTAGGTATTAGGGGGGAGAGGGAAAATGCGTTACTTATTTTTATTGATTATCATTATACCGGCAGCAGATATTGGACTACTTCTTTTTTCAGGCAAAACGATTGGAGTATTACCAACACTTCTCTTTATCCTTTTAACAGGCGTCCTTGGTGCCTATTTAGCCAAAAAAGAAGGACTACAAACCATTCGAAGAGCACAGGAACAGCTGCGCCACGGACAGATTCCTGGTGAATCAGTACTAGATGGTGTGTGTATTCTGATTGGAGGAACACTCCTTCTTACACCCGGATTTATTACCGATATCTTAGGATTTCTCATGCTTTTCCCTCCAACTAGAAAACTATTTAAATTCTTAATGAAAAATTCGCTCCGCAAATGGATTAATAAAGGCAATATTAAAATAATAAAATAAAAAAACGTCAGCAGCGGAGCTGACGTTTTTTTATGCTTCTTTTCCCACAATGAATCCCCATAAATCATGGAAGACATTTGCACGGTAAAGTGTACTGATAATGACAAGGGTAACGGGTCCAAGAATTAGTCCCAAAAACCCAATTAATTTAAATCCGACGAATAAAGCAATTAGGGTTGCTAACGGATCAAGACCAATATTAGAAGATAGTATTTTCGGCTCCATAATCTGTCTTTGGGCTAAAACAATCACATATAGGACACCTAACCCAATAGCAAGTCCTGTATCTCCGGAAATGACCTCATAAATAATCCATGGAACAAAAACAGCCCCTGTCCCTAGATAAGGAAGTACATCGACAATCCCAGTGACGAGCGCAATCGTGATTGCATAATCGACACGAAGGATAAGTAATCCGATTAAAATAATAACAGTAGTGATGGAAATGAGGGTTAATTGTGCTTTGATAAATCCAAATAAGGCTTTCTTTAAATCGATAAAAACAGTTTTACCACTGGACTTTGCTTTTTCAGGTAATAATTTTCCACCAAGGGCTGACAGACGATACCAATCTTTGCTGATAAAGAAGGTTGCCAGTAAAGAAAAGATTAAGACGGTAGCGGCAGTTGGAAACCATGATAAAATATTAGGAATAATCCCGAAAAGGTTTTGGATGAATGAACCGACAGTAGTACCTATATTCTTCCCTACATTTTGAATATTTCCGATAATGGTATCCTGCTGTCCGGCATCAAGCTTGTTAAAAACACTCGTTAATTGATTATAGAAGGGAATAATCTGGGCGGTGACGACTTTTTCAATATAATCAATTAATGTATCGAGATGTTCCGGTACTACTGCGGCAAGGTAATTTGCTCCAGAAACAATTTCTGCAACTAATAATGTAATCAATCCCGCAAATAGAGCAAAAATAAAGATTAACGATAGGAAAACAGCAAGTACCCTTGGCATTTTTGCTTTTTTCTCCAATATATTAACCAAAGGATTAATCATAAAAGCAATCACGAGCCCAATTAGAAATGGATAGGTAACCTTTGATACATAATAAAAAGATAAAAATCCAAGAACCACAATTCCTACTACTAAAAGGAATCTTAACGTTCTATATAAATACTTTAGATTCAAGCTTAAACCTCCTCTCTAGAATGATCTATTTTTAATTAGATATATTTTAACATTTTTGATTGAAACTGCATATTTTTCCAATCTTATTTTTAAGGACCTTTTTACAATGTTATACTGATATATTTATATTGGGGGGTGCACAACAAATGATGAGTCAATCATTATTATTTTTATTGTTATTACTTGGAATCGGTTTTATAGCTAAAAATAACTCCTTAATGGTTGCGATTGCAGTTTTGCTTTTACTAAAATTTAGCGGATTAGGGACAAAATCGTTCACCATGCTGCAATCGAAAGGAATCAATTGGGGTGTTACAATTATTACAATTGCAGTACTTGCTCCGATTGCAAGTGGAGAAATTGGTTTTAAGGATTTAACTGGCGCATTTAAATCCTCCTTTGCCTGGATTGCCCTTATCTCCGGTATGGCCGTTGCCTTATTAGCAAAAGGGGGGGTATCACTACTTGCGAATGATCCTCAAATTACAACAGCACTTGTATTAGGAACCATTTTATCCGTTTCAATTTTTAAAGGTGTGGCGGTGGGACCGCTTATTGGAGCAGGTATTGCCTATACAGTGATGAAAGTTGTTGATTTTTTTACTTAGAAATTTTGTAAAAATAATATTTTTCTATTTTTTCAAGTCCTTCTCATTCACAAAACTCTGATAATTGTTTATAATAGTACGTGTAAGCGTATCCTTTTTTACATATCTCACTCATATATGATAAAATACCTTTATAATAAGCAATTTATTATGAAGGAAAGATTTTGTTTTTTTCCGAGCAAGCGCTCACTCTATTTCAATCTATTGGAAATATGCGTGAGATGGGTAACACAATGAATGGGAAATACAACCATTTTTATTCTTTTTCATCCAGGATAGCTTTAGCTAACTTTTATTGAAAGATATAATAAACAAATGGGTAATGGGGAATTTTAGAAAGCAAAGGAGAGATTTACGATGACGGTAACACGTGGACTTGAGGGGATTGTAGCAACAACTTCCTCCATCAGCTCAATTATCGATGACACACTAACATACGTGGGTTATGACATTGATGATTTAGCAAAAAATGCTAGTTTTGAAGAAGTTATTTATTTGTTGTGGCATCGTCAGCTGCCGACAGCAGAGCAATTGAAAGAGCTTAAAAAAGAACTTTCTGAAAATGCAGCACTTCCTCAAGAAGTAATCGAACATTTCAAAATGTATCCAATTCAAAAGGTTCATCCAATGGCAGCACTCCGCTCAGCCGTTTCTCTATTAGGGTTATATGATGATGAAGCCGATGTAATGAATGAAGAAGCAAACTATAAAAAAGCGGTTCGTCTGCAAGCAAAGATGCCTACAATTGTAGCAACATTTGCGAGGGTTAGAAAGGGTCTAGAACCTGTTGCACCAAAAAAGGATTTAAGCTTTGCGGCTAATTTTCTTTACATGTTAACAGGAAATGAGCCTAAGCCAATTGCCGTTGAAGCAATTAATAAAGCACTTGTTTTACATGCAGACCATGAATTAAATGCCTCTACCTTTACTGCACGAGTTTGTGTGGCTACATTATCAGATGTATACTCCGGAGTTACAGCTGCAATCGGAGCATTAAAAGGCCCGCTCCATGGTGGAGCAAATGAAGCCGTTATGAAGATGCTTACTGATATTGGTACAATTGAAAATGTTGAACCATATATTCGCGGCAAGCTGGAGAAAAAAGAAAAAATCATGGGCTTTGGTCACAGAGTATACCGCCAAGGAGATCCGCGTGCAAAGCACTTAAGGGAAATGTCAAAGAAATTAACAGAACTTACCGGTGAACCATTTTGGTATGATATGTCTGTTAAAATTGAAGGCATTGTTACAGGCGAAAAGAAATTACCGCCAAATGTTGACTTCTATTCAGCATCTGTTTATCACAGCCTTGGTATTGATCATGATTTATTCACACCAATCTTTGCTGTCAGCCGTGTTTCCGGATGGCTTGCTCATATTTTAGAGCAATATGAAAACAACCGCTTAATTCGTCCGCGCGCTGAATATACTGGTCCTGGAATGCAAAAATACATTCCAATTGAACAAAGAGGATAATTTATTTTACTTTTTGCTCAAAAATTGGTGTAATAGGATTGTAGGAAAAGGTTAGGGTAACGCTCTAACCTTTGATTCGGTCCTAGAAAACGGGTTATAAAACTTTTACCCGACGGTTATACATATTAGGAGGGAAAACATCTATGCAAGGCGAAAAAATTACTGTTAAAGATGGCGTATTAAATGTTCCAAACAATCCAATTATTCCGTTTATCGAAGGAGACGGTACCGGTCCTGATATCTGGGCAGCTTCGTATCGCGTATTAGATGCAGCGGTAGAAAAAGCCTATAAGGGTGAACGCAAACTTGTATGGAAAGAAGTTTTAGCAGGCGAGAAAGCATTCAATCAAACAGGAGAATGGCTGCCTTCAGAAACTCTTGATGTAATCAATGAATACTTAATTGCTATTAAAGGCCCATTAACAACACCAGTTGGCGGTGGAATTCGTTCATTAAACGTTGCACTTCGTCAAGAATTAGATTTATTTGTATGCTTACGTCCAGTAAGATGGTTTGAAGGGGTTCCTTCCCCAGTTAAACGTCCTCAAGATACAGACATGGTTATTTTCCGTGAAAATACTGAGGATATCTATGCTGGTATTGAATATGAAAAAGGTTCAGATGCAGTTAAGAAAATGATTGAATTCCTTCAAAATGAAATGGGCGTAAAGAAAATCAGATTCCCTGAAACTTCAGGTATTGGAATTAAGCCGATTTCTGAAGAAGGAACAAAACGTCTTGTCCGCGCAGCTCTTAACTATACTATTAAAGAGGGACGTAAATCTCTTACAATTGTGCACAAAGGTAATATCATGAAATTTACTGAAGGCGCATTTAAAAACTGGGGCTATGAAGTGGCTGAAACAGAATTTGGCGATAAAGTCTTCACTTGGAATCAATATGACCGCATTAAAGCTGAACAAGGCACTGATGCTGCGAATAAAGCACAGGCTGATGCTGAAGCTGCAGGTAAAATTATTGTGAAAGATGCAATTGCTGACATCTTCTTACAACAAATCCTTACTCGCCCTAAAGAATTTGATGTTGTTGCTACAATGAACTTAAATGGTGATTATATCTCCGATGCTCTTGCAGCGCAAGTCGGCGGTATTGGTATTGCACCTGGAGCAAACATTAACTATGTAACAGGACACGCGATCTTCGAAGCAACACATGGTACTGCACCAAAGTATGCAGGTCTTGATAAAGTAAATCCTTCATCTGTTATCTTATCAGGTGTTCTTATGTTAGAACACTTAGGATGGAATGAAGCAGCGAATATGATCACGAAATCAATGGAAAAATCCATTGCTTCTAAAGTGGTAACATATGACTTTGCCCGTTTAATGGACGGAGCAACAGAAGTAAAAACATCTGAGTTTGCCGACGAGCTAATCAAAAATATGGAATAAGTTATTTCCTTCAGTTAAGGGCTGTTTTTTAAACAGCCCCTGTTGGTTATGCATTTTAGATTTTATACTTTTTAAAAAAAGGGGAGAGTCAAAATGTCATTAAAACGTAAAAAGGTTTCTGTAATCGGCGGCGGTTTCACTGGAGCAACTACTGCATTCTTACTTGCACAAAAAGAACTTGCAGATGTGGTTTTAGTTGATATTCCTCAAATGGAAAATCCAACTAAAGGAAAAGCATTAGACATGCTTGAAGCAAGTCCTGTTCAAGGCTTTGATGCAAACATCACTGGCACTTCCAATTACGAAGATACGGCTGACTCGGATATCGTGGTTATTACAGCCGGTATAGCTCGTAAACCAGGCATGAGCCGCGATGATTTAGTCCAAACAAACCAAAAAGTAATGAAAAGTGTAACACAGGAGATTGTAAAGTATTCACCAAATTGTACAATCGTTGTTTTAACAAACCCTGTTGATGCAATGACCTACACTGTTTTTAAAGAATCTGGCTTTCCTAAAAATCGCGTAATCGGCCAATCAGGTGTTCTTGATACAGCTCGTTTCCGTACATTCGTTGCTCAAGAATTAAACCTTTCTGTAAAAGATATTACAGGCTTTGTTTTAGGAGGACATGGGGATGACATGGTACCACTTGTACGTTATTCCTATGCAGGCGGTATTCCTCTTGAAACATTAATTCCAAAAGATCGCTTAGAAGCAATTGTTGAACGTACAAGAAAAGGCGGCGGTGAAATCGTTAACCTTCTTGGAAATGGCAGTGCATACTATGCTCCTGCGGCTTCTTTAGTGGAAATGTGTGAAACGATTCTGAAAGACCAGCGCCGCGTAATTCCTTCTATCGCATACCTTGAAGGTGAATTTGGATATGATGGAATCTACCTTGGCGTACCAACTATCCTTGGTGCAAATGGAATTGAAAAAATTATTGAACTTGAATTAACTGCTGACGAAAAAGCAGCATTAGATAAATCTGCTGAATCTGTACGCAATGTTATGGGTGTACTAGCTTAATAATTTTGAAATTCGGGGTTAATGCCCCGAATTTTTTTCTAGTTATCATTGAAACCGTTTACATAAAGGGGAGATTAAATGCTTTTAGGAAAAAAGAGAAAACTGGGCCGGAAAATTAAAGAAATGACCGTCGGAGAAAAATTATCACTGACGGAAAAAATTGAAGATAAAGACCTATTACTCTATTTAGGATTAACAGATGATGCCAATCCCCTTTATATTCAACATGACTATGCAACACAAACACCGTTTAAAAAACCAATTGTCCCGGTTATAATGCTGACTGGAATCATCACTTCTGCTATTTCTAAGTATTTACCAGGTCCCGGAAGTCATATTCTAAGTCAGGAAATTGAGTTTCCGAAACCGGTTTACCATTATGGAACCGTTCATTTTTTATTTGAGGTAATCGAAGTAAATCAACCCAATCATTTTGTCATGATTCATGTATTGGGTCACAATGAAAAAAATGAAGTGGTCATCCAAGGAAAAGTAAAGGTATGTCCGCCATACCCGCTCGAAGGTTTGGATGGACAGGCATTGGAAAACTTTTAATAGGAACAGCTAAGGGAATGTGGTCTGCACATTTCCTTTTTTCTTTTTGCCGAGGCTAAAGGTTATTGAAGGAATTTCTATAAGGTTTATATTATAATGAAAATTGGAAACTTGGATAGGACAATAAAATAGGGGCAAATTTATATAAAAGCGGAGGATTTTATGAAAAATAAAGTACTTGTTGTGGATGATGAGCAATCAATTGTAACCTTGCTTCAATATAATTTTGAGCAGGCTGGTTTCGAGTGTCTTACAGCAATGGATGGTGAAGAGGGAAAAAGATTAGCTGAAACAGAGTCGCCTGATATCATCATTTTAGACCTTATGCTGCCCAAACTAGATGGAATGGATGTTTGCAAACAGCTTCGCCAAAACAAAGTCATGACCCCTATTCTAATGTTAACGGCAAAAGATGATGAATTTGATAAAATTTTGGGCCTTGAATTGGGTGCAGATGACTATATGATTAAGCCATTCAGCCCAAGAGAAGTAATTGCTAGAGTGAAAGCAATTCTAAGAAGAACACAAGTACAGCCTGAAAATAATGAAAATACAAAAGATATCGAGCAAATTGTAATCGGGGATTTAAAAATTTATTCAGAAAAACATGAAGCTTATTTTCGAGGGGTACGATTAGAGCTAACATTAAAGGAGTTTGAACTTTTGCTGCATCTTGCACAAAATAGTGGAAGGGTTTTAACCCGTGATCAATTATTAAGTGCCGTCTGGAATTATGATTTTGCCGGGGATACCAGGATTGTCGATGTCCATATATCGCATTTAAGGGAAAAAATTGAAGATGATACCAAGAAGCCAATCTATATCAAAACCATTCGCGGACTGGGGTATAAAATGGAGGGGCCAAAAGGAGAATGACAAATTTTCGTAAAAGGCTTCTAATTGCACTAATTGTTACCATAGTGATTGTCTTAACTGGATTAGGGATAATGGTTAGTCAGTTATTTAAAGGGTATTATTCTGATTCATTTTACCAGCTAAAACAGGAATATGGACAATATGGGTGGATTTTATTATTTAGCCTGGGAATTATTTTACTCATCATTCTTTTTCTTGGATATTTGATTACAGCAAGATACACGAAACCGATTGAAGCTGCTACACAAGTGGCAATGGAACTTGCCAAAGGAAATTATCGGGCAAGGACTACTGTGGGTGGATTTAACGAAACAGGAATGCTTAACCAGTCGATAAATATTTTGGCAAAAAACATTGAAGAAATGGTTAAATCTAAGGAAATGCAGCAGGATCGTTTGACGGCTTTGATTGAAAATATTGGAGCAGGCTTAATTTTAATTGATAGCCGTGGTTTTATAAATTTGATAAATCGGGGCTATAGTGAAATATTTCATGTAGATCCTGCAGATTATTTGTTTAAACGTTATTTTGAAGTGATGGACCATGAAGAAATCTGTAATTTGGTTACAGAGGTTTTCAGAACTGAGCAAAAGATTAGAAAACAAATGCTGCTTCCATTATTTATTGAAAGAAAGTACTTTGATGTCTACGGGGTGCCAATCATTGGTAAAAACAATGCTTGGAAAGGCATCTTGCTGGCTTTTCATGATATAACAGAAATAAAAAAACTTGAACAAATGCGTAAGGATTTTGTTGCCAATGTTTCGCATGAATTAAAAACACCGGTCACATCAATCAAAGGATTCACTGAAACACTTTTAGATGGGGCGATGAACAATCAAGAAACATTGGAAGCTTTCCTCTCGATTATTTTAAAGGAAAGTGACAGGCTGCAAACGCTGATTCAGGATTTATTGGACTTATCAAAAATTGAACAGCAAGGATTTAAATTGGCTTTGCAAGAAGTAGATTTGAAATTATTACTTAATGAAGTGATTACAATGTTGAGTGGAAAAGCTCAAGAAAAGAAAATGAACATTGATTTTTATCCAAACCAGGAACAGGTATTGATTAAGGGCGATTTGAATCGATTAAAACAAGTGTTTATTAATTTGATTGCAAATGCGATTACCTATACACCTCCTGAAGGAGAGGTTAAGGTCATTTTACTAGAACATGGAAAGAATGTTCGAATTCATGTGAAAGATTCTGGAGTGGGAATTGAAAAGGATGAAATTCCTCGGATATTTGAGCGTTTTTACCGTGTAGACCGTGCTCGAAGCAGGAATTCCGGCGGAACTGGTCTAGGATTAGCCATCGTGAAGCATTTAGTTGAAGCTCACCATGGAACGATTAGTGTAAGAAGTAGTGTAGGCGAAGGCAGTGAATTTATTATCGAATTTAGTAAATAGTGAAAGTAGCCTTGGATTGGTTGGTGTAATAAATTTACATAAACTTAATAGTTTCTATATATTTAGTTAACATTGTTGTTATATGATAATTGTACAAGCCCCCAATCCAAGGGAACCAAAGAAAAGGTGAAAGTTACCCCGCTTTCACCTTTTCTTTTTTTTGCGAAGTCAACGTTATTTTCTTTTCTTTTTCCAGTCATGATAGAATAAGAAAAGGAAATTAATTTATCTATAAAGATCATACATAATCGTTTATAAGTGTAATATGAGGAGGTTTCTGATGGAGCAGAAAAAGCTAGTATTAATAGACGGGAATAGTATCGCCTACCGGGCATTTTTTGCGTTGCCGCTACTGAATAATGATAAAGGAATTCATACAAATGCAGTATATGGTTTTACCATGATGCTGATGAAGATTATTGATGATGAACAACCGACCCATATCCTCGTTGCCTTTGATGCCGGAAAAACGACCTTTCGTCACAAAACGTTTGAGGAATATAAGGGGGGCAGGCAAAAAACACCTCCAGAATTATCAGAGCAATTTCCGTTTATCCGTGAACTGTTAGATGCCTATGGGATTTCACGTTATGAACTCAACAATTATGAGGCAGATGATATTATCGGCACACTCTCACTAAATGCTGAAGAGAATGGTTATGATGTAAAAGTAATCTCCGGAGATAAGGATCTAACACAACTCTCTTCGAATAACACTACAGTCGGAATTACCCGTAAAGGGATTACAGATATTGAAGAATATACTCCAGAGCATATCCAAGAAAAATATGGTCTAACCCCTGGGCAAATTATCGATATGAAGGGTTTAATGGGCGATCCATCTGATAATATCCCGGGAGTACCGGGAGTAGGTGAAAAAACGGCAATTAAATTACTTAAGGAATTTTCAACACTTGAAAATCTGCTGGATTCTATCGGGCAAGTCAGCGGTAAAAAACTGCAGGAAAAGCTTGAAGAATTTAAAGACCAAGCGTTAATGAGCAAAGAATTAGCAACGATTGAAAGAAAGGCTCCGGTCGAAATAAAACTAGATGAAATTTCCTACGAAGGGTTTACCAGAGAAAAAGTGGTGGCCTTTTTTAAAGAATTAGGTTTTAATTCATTGCTGGATAAACTCGGAGAGTCTGAAGTAGATGAAGTTCAGCATGATATGGAAGAGATTGAGTTTCAGATTCGGGAAGAAATTACTGCAGATTTATTTGCCGATGATAATTATTTCTATGTGGAAATGCTCGATGACAATTACCATTATGCTGACATTATCGGTTTTTCATTGGTAAATGAAAACGGGAATTTTTATTTTCCAACGGAATTGGCGACAAAATCTGAGGAATTTAAAAAATGGGCAGAGGATGAAAATAAAAAGAAAACGGTATATGATGCAAAACGTTCAGAGGTTTCTTTAAGAAGATATGGGATTCATTTAAAAGGTGTCGACTTTGATACTTTGATTGCCTCCTACATCATCAACCCGACTGAAAGTATTGAAGATCTTGCATCCATCGCGAAAAGAAATGATGTACATAATATCCAATCTGATGAATCCTTTTATGGAAAAGGAGCTAAACGGAAAATTCCCGATACCCAGCTGCTTGCGGACCATTTAGTAAGAAAAAGCTTGGCAATGTCTGTTTTAAAGGAAAAACTGGAACATGATTTAATACAAAATGAACAATATGAATTGTTCACTGATCTTGAGATGCCGTTATCGCTTATTTTAGCAGACATGGAGGCGTGTGGGATAAAGGTGGACAGCGAGCAGCTGCAGTTGATGGGGCAGGAGATTAACGACCGTCTAATCGACATCGAAAAGGTCATCCATGAATTAGCAGGTGAGAAGTTTAACATTAATTCTCCTAAACAATTAGGGATTATCCTATTTGAGAAACTGGGGCTGCCTTCATTCAAGAAAACGAAAACGGGATATTCAACCTCTGCGGATGTATTAGAAAAACTGGCGCCTGATCATGAAATCATTGAATATATTCTTCTTTACAGGCAATTAGGTAAGTTACAGTCAACCTATATTGAAGGGTTACTTAAGGTCATTAATCCTGAAAATAGTAAGGTCCATACAAGATTTCAACAAACCTTAACCGCGACAGGAAGACTAAGTTCTATTGATCCGAACCTGCAAAACATTCCAATTCGTTTGGAAGAAGGACGAAAAATTCGGCAGGCCTTCGTTCCATCCGAAAAAGACTGGGTGATTTTTGCTGCGGATTATTCGCAGATTGAATTGCGTGTCTTAGCGGATATTGCCGGTGATGCTAAACTGATTCAAGCCTTTAAAGAAGACCTTGATATTCATACGAAAACCGCGATGGAAGTATTTCATGTCAGTGCGGATGAGGTCACCTCTAATATGAGACGTCAGGCAAAGGCCGTAAATTTTGGAATTGTTTATGGAATAAGTGATTATGGTTTATCACAGGGATTAGGAATTACCCGTAAAGAGGCCGGAAAATTTATTGAACGTTATCTTAACAGCTATCCGGGTGTCAAGGATTATATGGATGATATCATTAAACTGGCAAAACAAAAGGGATATGTTTCGACATTATTGCAGCGTAGAAGATATATCCCTGAAATCACCAGCCGTAACTTTAATATTCGCAGCTTTGCAGAAAGAACGGCGATGAACACCCCGATTCAAGGGAGTGCAGCTGATATTATTAAAAAAGCCATGATTGAGATGGATGCAGCACTAAAAGGGCATAACTTAAAAACAAGGCTATTGCTTCAGGTCCATGATGAATTGATCTTCGAGGCACCACAGGATGAGATTGAAATTTTAAAAACGTTGGTACCGGAAGTAATGGAACATGCGCTGGAACTGAAGGTGCCATTAAAAGTAGACTATGCATATGGACCGACCTGGTTTGATGCCAAGTAAAATGAGGTGAATTTGAATGCCTGAACTTCCAGAAGTCGAAACGGTGCGAAAAACGTTAAAAAATTTAGTTCTTCATAAGGAAATAAAAGATATCATAGTCCATTGGCCGAAAATCATTAAAAATCCTGTAGAAATCGAGCAATTCATTGATGCGCTAAAAGGGGAAACCATTATGGATGTGGGGAGAAGAGGGAAATTTTTAATCCTGTATACCGACCATTATGCGCTAGTTTCCCATTTAAGGATGGAAGGAAAATACGGACTTTATCCAAAAAGTGAGCCTTATGATAAGCATACCCATGTGATTTTTCATTTTAGCGATGAAACCGATTTAAGGTATCGTGATGTTCGTAAATTTGGAACCATGCATTTATATAAAAAAGGGGAAGAATTTTTCCGGCCGCCATTATTTGATCTTGGGCCAGAGCCCTTTGATGAAACCTTTACAAGAGATTATTTAAGCGAGATGTTAAAAAAGACAACAAGGAAAGTAAAACCGGCACTTTTAGATCAAAAGGTCCTCGTTGGGCTTGGAAATATATATGTAGATGAAGCCCTTTTCCGGGCAGGTATTCATCCGGAACGTATTGCGAATACATTGACTGAAGAAGAAACCACAATTCTTCATCAAGAAATTATTCATACGTTAAGTGAAGCAGTGAAAAAGGGCGGAAGTACAATACGTTCTTATGTCAACTCTCAAGGAGAGATTGGCATGTTTCAGCTTGAATTATATGCCTATGGACGCAAAGGCGAAGCGTGTAAACGATGCGGTACACCGCTTGAAAAAATAACGGTCGGCGGCCGCGGAACACATTTTTGTCCAAGCTGCCAAAAGATTTAATCATGAAGTAAAAGCCGGTTTAAAGGCACACATAGGATAGGCTCCTTCCATATACTATCGTAGTGATTGACAGGAAGGAGCCCTAAATCAATGGTTCAATTGTTCTCACTTCTCTTACTAGCTCTTGCTCTTAGTCTCGACAGCTTTAGCGTTGGATTTACCTATGGATTAAGAAAAATGGTCATGCCGGTTAAATCAGTTCTTATCATTGCTAGCTGTGCGGGATTATCTTTATTGCTCGCTGTGTCAATCGGACATGGTCTTGCGAAAATATTATCACCAAGTATAACGGCAGGGCTTGGGGGATTCATTCTTATTGCTTTGGGTGCAGGAGTCATATATCAATATTTTCGGCCGGAAAAAGAGAAAGAAGTTCAAAAACAAGAAAAAACAATTGTGAATTTTGAAATTCGCTCTCTCGGTTTAGCCATAAATATTTTGAAAAAACCAATGTCTGCCGATTTTGACCAATCTGGTACCATTACAGGAATTGAGGCATTAGCGCTCGGGTTTGCTTTGTCATTAGATTCATTTGGTGCAGGAATTGGGGCTGCTATGCTCGGGTTCTCCCCTTACTATTTAGCGATAGCGGTAGCAATTATGAGCCCATCCTTTGTCCTTTTTGGAATTAAAATTGGAACATTCTTTCACAAATATGAATGGATTCAGAAATTTACCTTCTTACCGGGGGTAATGTTAATCTTAATTGGAATATGGAAATTATGATGAACGTAGAAAGGATCAGAGAATGTCACTAGTTATTGGATTAACAGGCGGAATCGCCAGTGGAAAAAGCACGGTGTCCAATATGTTTAAGGAAATGGATATCACCGTTATTGATGCAGATATCGAAGCACGCCTTGCAGTGGAAAAAGGAGAACCTGCCTATAACAAAATTATTGAATCCTTCGGCAGCGATATTTTACTTCCGAATGAAGAAATTGATCGTCAAAAATTAGGTTCGATTATTTTTCACCATGAAGATAAGCGACAGCTCTTAAATGAGATTGTTCATCCCGAAGTACGAAAACGAATGAGACAGCAAATGGAAGCGGCCATTTCGAATCAGGAAAAAATCGTCGTTCTTGATATCCCATTATTATTTGAGAGCAAGCTAACCTATATGGTCCAAAAAACAATTCTTGTTTATGTAGAACTTGAGGTTCAGCTCCAGAGGTTGATGGAGAGAAATCAGCTAACGATGGATGAAGCGGAGGCTAGGATCCATTCACAAATGCCGCTTGCAGAAAAAGTAAAACTGGCCGATGCAGTCCTCAATAATAATGGCACACTAATTGAAACAAAAAAACAACTCCTTGAAGTTTTAGCTAGATGGGGAGAAAATCTATAATGTATAACCTATTTGAGAAGGGATTCCCCTTCTCTTTTTTTATTGGAATCGCTAGTTTTTAGCGTTAAATCAAGGGATTTCCACCTGGATGAATTATCTGAAAAATAAAACATTAAGAAAATCCGCATATTATTCATCACAATTACAGATTAATATGTTATACTAATTACAAGAAATCAAGTTAACAGTATAACACTTATGCGGAAGGGGCCGTAAAATGAAAGCAAGAATTGCAATTAACGGTTTTGGGAGAATCGGAAGGATGGTTTTTAGAAAAGCGATCCTTGAAAATAAGCTTGAAGTTGTAGCGATTAATGCGAGCTATCCGGCTGAGACATTAGCTCATCTTATTAAATATGATACAAATCACGGACCTTTTCAAGGGGAAGTTATTGCCTTAGATGATGAGTTAATCGTAAATGGAAAAAGAGTGAAATTATTAAGCAGCAGAAATCCGGAAGAACTCCCTTGGAAAGAGCTTAATATAGATATCGTAATTGAAGCAACGGGTAAATTTAATTCCCGTGAAAAAGCAGCATTACATTTGGATGCAGGAGCTAAAAAGGTTATTTTAACTGCTCCAGGTAAAAATGAGGATGTTACCATTGTTGTTGGGGTAAACGACGAAATGCTCGACCTTAACGAGCATGACATCATTTCAAATGCATCTTGTACAACAAATTGCCTTGCGCCAGTCGCAAAAGTATTGGATGAAAAGTTTGGAATTGAATCCGGTTTAATGACAACGATTCATGCCTATACAAATGACCAAAAGAATATCGATAACCCACATAAAGATTTACGCAGGGCTAGAGCGTGTGGACAATCTATCATTCCAACAACAACTGGCGCTGCTAAAGCACTATCCTTAGTTTTACCTCAGCTTAAGGGCAAATTGCATGGAATGTCACTTCGTGTTCCTACGCCAAATGTTTCTTTAGTTGATTTAGTAGTTGACTTAAAACAAGATGTTACAGTTGATGATATTAATCATGCGTTTATTGAAGCAGCTGATGGCCCATTAAAAGGAATTTTAGATTTTACAATGGAGCCGCTTGTTTCAGTTGATTTCAACACCAACCAACATTCAGCCATTATTGATGGTCTATCTACCATGGTAATGGGTACAAGAAAAGTCAAGGTACTTGCTTGGTATGATAATGAGTGGGGCTATTCATCCCGTGTTGTTGATTTAACTTTATTTGTCGCACAAGAATTGGCGAATACTAAACAGGTGAAAGTGGGATAGAACCCGCTGAAACAAAAAATTGCTGTCAACTGGCAGCAATTTTTTTTACATAATCGGTGTGTTAAAGATTTGATTGGAGCGGAAAACAACAGACAATTTATAATAGAATCTTTAAAAAATTTTATTTTGATAGGTTGCAAAAAAAATATAAACAAAGTATACTAGTCATCGTGAACTTCTTGAAATTAGGTAACGATCGATTACTTAAAGGGTTAGGACCTCTCTGGACTAACTTTCCCCCGTGGTAATTACTTTGCTACCGTCAATAACAGGATTTCAAGAATGAAGCAAAAATCTTTAGAGGGGGAAATTGAATATGGAAACAATGGGTAGACACGTAATCTCAGAATTATGGGGATGCGATTTTGAAAAATTGAATGATATGGACTTTATTGAACAAACTTTTGTTGAGGCAGCTCTTAAGTCAGGTGCGGAAATCCGCGAAGTGGCTTTCCATAAATTTGCTCCTCAAGGCGTGAGCGGTGTCGTGATTATTTCTGAATCACATTTAACCATTCACAGCTTCCCAGAACACGGATATGCGAGCATTGATGTGTATACTTGCGGCGATTTGAATCCGAATATTGCTGCCGACTATATCGCAGAAGCTTTAAATGCGGAAACACGTGAAAATATTGAAATTCCACGTGGTATGGGTCCTGTTCAAGTGAAACAGGCAAAAGTCCTTTAATCCTTATAAAAGTGAAAATGGCAGAAAAGAGGCGTATCCGATGGTACTCCTCTTTTTATTTTCATAATATTTGATGTAAAATAGAAAGAAAGATATTTTTTTGGAGGATCGATATGGCTCTTTTCGGGAATATGTTCTTAAGGTTTAGTAAACAAATTGAAACCTCTGATAAGCACTCAGATGAACAGTTAAAAACACATTACTATAAATCCAGTTTTAATCAATTATTCCAATCTGTTGAGGAATTATTTAGGCAGGATGCGGATTGCCGGATCATAACCGTATCGAAAGAGCGAGGCGAAATAGCCGTTGAGGTAATGAAACCATTTCCTTGTTTTCTAATTGCTACGGTCATTTCAATTAGAGGAATGGAAACGGCTGTGGATTTTAATCTTTCAACCGAACATTTTTCAGTCGGCGGGACCTATCCTGCTTTAAGGAAAAGAATCGCTTCTTATTACGACAAGCTAAAACAATTACATACATATATTGGTACAGGTAAAAACGCCTAATAGTTCTACTTGTCTTAAAGGGTTGTTTTTTATAAGATAAAGGTAAGATATGATGACACTTGTTCGGGTTTTGTCGGATAGATTTGGAGCTGATTAACAATGAAATGCCCATCTTGTCAAAATTATGGTACACGTGTGCTTGATTCCCGTCCAGTTGATGAGGGGCGGGCAACACGGCGCAGACGAGAATGTGAAGAATGCGGCTATCGTTTTACAACCTTTGAGAAAATCGAAGAGATTCCCTTAATTGTTGTTAAAAAGGAAGGCACAAGGGAAGAATTCAGCCGGGATAAAATTTTAAGGGGCTTAATTAAAGCTTGTGAGAAGCGCCCTGTTGCATTAAAAGAATTAGAGGATATCACGCAAGGGGTAGAAAAAGAACTGCGAAGTCAAGGAGTCTCCGAGATTAAAAGTGATATGATTGGCGAAATGGTGATGGACAGACTCGTAAATGTGGATGAAGTCGCATATGTCCGATTTGCCTCTGTTTACCGTCAATTTAAAGACATTAATGTATTTATTAATGAATTAACAGAACTGATAAAAAAAGAGAAATCATAGGGAGCTAAAGAGACTTTGGCTCTCATTTTTTTCACTGGGAAAATTTTTATAAGAAGGGTTTGAAATATATGGCGCAGCATTGGCAGGAACTTATTCCAATCGATCGTTATATTGTTGCGGCCAGTGGGTTACTACATGAATATGACCGAAAAGTGCTGACCTTATTGTATCAGCCATTAATTGGATCAACCTGCTCTAGTTTATATATGACACTATGGGCAGAGCTGGAAGAAAACAGAATGTGGTCTGAACCCTCCACGCATCATTTATTAATGAATTTACTAGGGCTTAATCTAAAGGATATTTATGAGGCACGATTAAAGCTGGAGGGAATTGGTTTATTAAAGACATATGTAAAAACAGATGAGGAGCGCTCGTTTATTTACGAGCTTCACCCTCCGCTCACGCCAGAACAATTCTTTTTAGATGGAATGCTTAATATTTATTTATATCGAAAAATCGGCAAGAATCATTTCGCCCGGCTCAAGCGGTTTTTTAGTGACCAACAAAAGCCGAATGAAGAGGGATTTGTTGAAGTTACAAAGGCATTTCAGGATGTCTTTGCCTCAGCTACCCCTGGAAGCCTGCAGTATATGCAGAACATCCAAAGTGAACTGGACCCCGGCAATGACCAGCAGTTTATCGGTCGAAATGAACAGAAACCAATTGTGGTTGATGTGAGTACCTTTAATTTTGATTTATTGCAAGCAGGATTAAATGATTCACTTGTACCGAAAAAAGCTCTCACTCCAAAAGTGAAAGAGGTTATTAGTAATCTTGGTTTTCTTTATGATATTGATCCGATTCAAATGAAAAATATCGTCTTAGGGGCCGTTAATGAAGTAAATGAAATTGATGTCGAGGAGTTAAGAAAGGCTGCCCGGGATTGGTATCAATATATCCATTATGATCAGCTGCCGTCCTTAATTGAACGAACACAGCCGCACGGTTACCGCGTTCAGCTTGAGGAGCCAAAATCACAGGAGGAGCAGTTAATTCGTTCATTGGAAACCACTTCTCCTGTGAAGGTTTTTAAAGACTCCTCCGGCGGTGTCGAACCTTCAAAAGCTGACTTAGAAATTATCGAAGAGATGATGTTTAAACAAAAGCTTCTCCCGGGAGTTATGAATGTACTCATTCAATTTGTATTATTAAAAACAGATATGAAATTTACAAAAGGGTATGTTGAAAAAATCGCCGGGCACTGGGCAAGAAAACAGGTTAAAACGGTTAAGGAAGCGATGGACCTCGCAAAGAAGGAACATAACACTTACCTTGGGTGGAGTGAAACAAAGAAATCGGGAAAATCTTCTTCAAAGCAAAAGCCAATTCGAACCGAAGTACTTCCAGAGTGGTTTGAAGAAAAATCTCAGACAGCAGCTAAAGATGCTCCTGTAGAGAATAACAAGGAACTAGAAGCGAAAAAGCGTGCCATCGAGGAAAAATTAAAGGCATTTCGCAAATAGAGGGTGACGAATATTGGAAAAAATAAACCAAACCTTGAAGCGGTTAGCCTCAAATGAAAACTTTCAAAAACGCTATGAAAAAATGCGGCAGGATCTACTTCGGAATCCTGATATTAAAGCATTTCTTAATGAGCATCGGGAGCAAATAAACGATGCAATGATTGAAAAAAGCTTAAGCAAACTTTTTGAGTATACGAACCAAAGTAAGGAATGCAGCCGCTGCCAAAGTCTTGACAGCTGTATTAATATGATGAAAGGGTATCATCCTTCTCTTGTTTTAAGGCGTAATTCGATTGACGTGGTATATGAAAAATGTCCACGGAAGGTCATTGCGGATGAAAAAAGGAAAAACGAGCAATTAATTAAAAGCCTTTATGTCCCGAGAGATATATTAGAAGCGACCTTTGAGGATTATGAGGGAGATTCAGGCAGACTTGATGCAATTGATCATGCTGCCGACTTTTTAATGAATTATGAACAGAATAAGAGGCAAAAAGGGCTATATCTTTATGGCAAGTTTGGGGTTGGGAAATCCTATTTATTAGGTGCAATTGCCAATGAGCTTGCAAAAAAGAAAATTTCCTCTATGATTGTCTATGTTCCTGAACTGTTAAGGGAAATGAAAAGCTCCATAGCGGATTCAACCTTAAATGAAAAAATTGAAGCATTAAAAAAAGAACCAATCCTAATGTTGGACGATATTGGTGCAGAAGCTGTGTCCAGCTGGACGAGGGATGAGGTATTAGGGCCAATCATGCAGTTCCGGATGCTTGAAAATCTGCCGACGTTTTTTACCTCTAATTTTGATTATCAAGGGTTGGAACATCATTTAACCTATAGCCAGCGTGGTGAGGAAGAAAAAATGAAAGCCCGCCGGATTATGGAAAGAATCCGTAGTTTGACTGTACCTGTACAAGTAGATGGCCCAAACCGCCGAAATTAAATAGAGATAACGGAAAATGGATTGCTAATATAATAATAGCAGTCCTTTTTCTTTTGGTATAACTTCTAAATTGGCCAAGTCCCCCATATATTTTAAAAACAGAGTTTGGGACATAGGGGGGATTTGGTTGGCGGAAATCATCTTCCAAGGCAAGATGGATGCAAAGCGATTTTATAACCACTTGCTGACGTATTTAAAAGATTGTCTAACTGAACATGATATTCTTCTACACGAAGATCGATATATAGTAAAAATTCTTGAAGGCGGATTATCTACTTTAACGTTTGAAAAAGTAAAGGAGGCCTTTTTCGGGTTTATTGTAAAAATAAAGACAGAAGACTGGTATCGGGATATACTCAAGGAACATTTTTATTATGATGACCCGGAAGAGCAGCAGCAAATTATCGATATTATTTATTCGATCCAGGAAGGGCATCGGGAGGATTTAGCCATTTTATTAAAAGAAACAGCTGAAGAACCGAAGGTCAAAGAAGCAATTGAGCAGGTTTTTCAAGAAAATATTTCTTTTTCCTTCGATTCCTTTCTTAAATTTCGGCTGCGTCCCTACCTGCAGATGCTTGAAAACTATGTAGAAATTTCGATTGATGAATATAAAATGGAACAGGAATATCAAATGTTTATTCAAACCCTGCGTGAATTTTTGGCTGGACGAGAGCCGAAAATGGACACGCTCCATCTATTGTTTGATGAGGAAATCACTTTCTTTACTGACCAATTCGGAGAAATCAAAAGGGGGGAGTTAACCAAAATGATAGACCGGAAATTACTGGTGAATCATCCGGTCTATGTTGACTCTGCATCGATTGCACCGCTTCTGTCGATTGCACCCAAAACGATTTTTCTTTATGCAAAGGAACCTGATGCACCGCTAGTTCGAACCATTCAAAATATTTTTGAAGAAAGGGTTACGCTCAAATCCTTTCAAGCACTGCGGAAAGTAAAGGAGCAAGAGGAGTATAGGGGTGAAATGGGTGAAAATCATGCGTGAAAAATAAAAATGCAAAAATGGGCTAAAGGAACTTGATTTTTCAAAATTGAATCATTATAATTACGTACATAGTTTACTTACAATCATACATGCGTAAAAAGTAATGATAAGGATAACGGTATTTTTTTACGGTTTCTAGAGAGGGAGGTCCTAGGCTGAAAATCTCCTATCACGAGAAAAATACTTACCACCTTTAAACTTCGGCAGTGAATACCTTTCTTTTGCAGGGTTAGTAAATGCTGACGGCTAATCATCCGTTATTTGTCCAAAGTCATTTTAAAAAGCAAAAGGTCTTTTAAAATGAAAAATTGGGTGGAACCACGTGTTAATCATAACCCGTCCCTTTCTTTAGGGACGGGTTTTTTTATTTTTATAAAAAGTGATCCGGATCAAATTTAATCCCGAGCACTTAAAATATGAAGGAGGAATTATCATGTCAGACGTTGTTAAGATTTCGTTTCCAGATGGGGCAGTAAAGGAGTTCCCACGGGGAACAACAACGGAAGATATTGCTGCTTCCATCAGTCCCGGCCTCAAGAAAAAGGCGATTGCCGGCAAATGGAATGGTAAATTAGTTGATCTTCGCCGTCCAATTCCAGAAGACGGTTCAATAGAAATTGTTACACCGGATTCAAGTGATGCATTAGAGGTTTTACGTCACAGTACAGCTCATTTAATGGCACAGGCAGTTAACCGGCTTTATCCAAATGTAAATTTAGGAGTAGGCCCTGTCATTGAAGGCGGTTTTTATTATGACATGGATTTGGAAGATTCGTTAACACCTGAAGATCTTCCAAAGATTGAAAAAGAAATGGCGAAAATCGTCAATGAAAATCTTGAGATTGTTCGTAAAGAAGTAAGTCGTGCACAAGCTGTACAACTGTTTAAAGAAGCTGGCGATCCGTATAAGCTTGAATTAATCGAAGCGATTCCTGATGAGGAAACAGTAACAATCTACGAGCAGGGTGAATTTTTCGACCTTTGCCGCGGTGTTCATGTACCGTCAACTGGAAAAATTAAAGAATTTAAGCTTTTAAGCATTGCAGGTGCCTATTGGCGCGGTGACAGTAACAACAAAATGCTGCAGCGTATTTACGGTACAGCCTTTTTCAAGAAAGAAGATTTAGCAGAACATCTTCGTCTACTCGAAGAAGCCAAAGAGCGTGATCATCGTAAAATTGGTAAGGAATTAAGTCTTTTCACAAGTTCTCAATTAGTTGGGCAGGGATTACCATTATGGCTTCCTAAGGGTGCAACGATTCGACGTATCGTTGAGCGATATATTGTTGATAAGGAAGTAAGCCTGGGATATGACCATGTTTACACTCCGATCATGGGGAATGTGAATCTTTATAAGACTTCAGGTCACTGGGACCATTACCAGGAAGACATGTTCCCAGTTATGGACATGGATAACGAACAATTAGTGCTTCGCCCAATGAACTGTCCTCATCACATGATGGTTTATAAAAATGCGATTCACAGCTATCGTGAGCTGCCAATTCGGATTGCCGAGCTGGGCACTATGCACCGTTATGAAATGTCTGGTGCGTTATCAGGGTTGCAGCGTGTCCGTGGAATGACTTTAAATGATGCTCATATCTTTGTCCGCCCTGATCAAATTAAGGAAGAATTCCAGCGCGTTGTCCGCTTAATTTTGGATGTCTATAAAGACTTTAATTTAACAGAATACTCATTCCGTTTGTCCTACCGTGATCCACAGGATAAAGCAAAGTACTTTGATGATGATGCAATGTGGGAAAAAGCACAAAGCATGCTGAAGGAAGCTATGGATGACATGGGTCTAGAGTATTATGAAGCGGAAGGGGAAGCGGCATTCTACGGACCTAAACTTGATGTTCAGGTTAGAACAGCATTAGGTAAAGATGAAACACTTTCTACTGTTCAATTAGACTTCTTATTGCCTGAGCGTTTTGATTTAACTTATGTAGGGGAAGACGGAAAGCAGCACCGTCCGGTTGTTATTCACCGTGGTGTCGTTTCAACAATGGAACGCTTTGTTGCCTTCTTAATTGAGGAGTACAAAGGGGCATTCCCAACGTGGTTAGCACCTGTTCAGGTTCAAGTTATTCCGGTTTCACCTGCAGCACACTATGACTATGCAAGAAAAATTCAAGAACAGCTTAAAAGCGCCGGCTTCCGTGTTGAATTAGATGGACGCGATGAGAAAATCGGCTATAAAATTCGTGAAGCTCAAATGCAAAAAATTCCATATATGCTCGTTGTCGGTGACAAGGAAGTCGAAGAAAATGCCGTCAATGTCCGTAAATATGGCGAACAAAACTCAGAAACTATAGCCTTTGCAGCATTCCTTGATGCATTAAAGGATGAAGTGAGAAAAGGCTGATTTTTAAAAAGGAAGGATTTACCTTCCTTTTTGTTTTTGAAAAAACTATTGAATAATTTTTTGTTTCTTGCTAAAATAAATTTCGTTGCATGAACATAGTCTATTTGACATTACGTCTTTGCTTATGTTATAGTAATCAAGGTGAAAATAGAATACGATTTTAGGAAAAGAAGGAGCACCCGCTTCTCACCTGATTGACGCTTATTAGCAGTTGGCAGGTTTTACGTGAACTTTTTGTTTTATTACTTTTGTTTCGTAAAGTGTGGGTGGTTTCATCCGCACTTTTTTGTTTGGTTAAAAAAACAAAACATTGCTTAAAAGTTTTAGTATCTGACGATTTGCTTAGTGTCATAAGTAACGAGGAGCCTTTTTAGGAATCCTTCTTGACCTGGATGTTGTTTTCGTGATTAAACCTTGGAGGTGGCTAATTATTAGCAAAGACATGTTGTTAAATGAGGGAATTCGCGCTCGTGAGGTTCGCCTAATTGATCAAAATGGTGAGCAGTTAGGAATTAAATCCAAAAACGAAGCGTTGGAGATTGCAGGACGAGTGAATCTTGATTTAGTGCTTGTAGCACCAAATGCAAAGCCTCCGGTAGCCCGAATTATGGACTATGGAAAATTTAAATTCGAGCAGCAAAAGAAAGACAAAGAAGCTCGTAAAAACCAAAAAATCATTACCACGAAGGAAGTTCGTCTAAGCCCGACAATTGATGAGCATGATTTTAATACAAAGCTTCGTAATGCCATTAAGTTTTTGGAAAAAGGCGACAAGGTAAAAGCCTCAATCCGATTCAAGGGCCGGGCAATTACCCATAAAGAAATCGGTCAGCGTGTGTTAGACCGTTTTTCCGAATCTTGCAAAGAAGTTGCGACCATCGAGTCACATCCTAAAATGGATGGACGAAGCATGTTCCTAGTTCTTGCACCTAAAACAGAAAAGTAATAAGGAGGAAGTTCCCAATGCCAAAAATGAAAACTCACCGCGGCGCTGCAAAGCGTTTCAAAAAGACTGGTTCTGGTCAATTAAAGCGTGACCACGCTTATACAAGTCACTTATTCGCTAACAAATCTACAAAAGCAAAGCGTAAGCTTCGCAAATCTTCACTTGTTTCAAAAGGCGATTTCAAACGCATTCGTCACTTATTAACTTACGTTAAATAATCTCGTATTTTCGATTTATATAGGAGGGAAATTACATGCCACGTGTTAAAGGCGGTACAGTTACGCGCAAGCGTCGTAAAAAGGTTCTTAAATTAGCAAAAGGTTATTTCGGTTCTAAACATACTTTATATAAAGTTGCAAACCAACAAGTAATGAAATCATTACAATATGCATTCCGTGATCGTCGTCAGAAAAAACGCGACTTCCGTAAACTTTGGATTACTCGTATCAATGCAGCTGCACGTATGAACGGTCTTTCTTACAGCCGTTTAATGCACGGACTTAAGTTAGCTGGTATCGAAGTAAACCGCAAAATGCTTGCTGAATTAGCAGTAAGTGATATAAATGCATTCAATGAATTAGCAAACGTTGCAAAACAACAATTTAACAAGTAATTATATAAAAAGCCATTCTCTACATCGAGGATGGCTTTTTCTCATAGGAGGAATCGAGAGTGGAGGGGAAAACTCTATTATTAGTGGTCTATTTAATTATGAATGTCGCAGGTTTAATCATCATGTGGGAGGATAAACAAAGGGCTATTCATCACAAATACAGGATTCAGGAGAAAACTTTATGGCTTGTGGCACTGTTCGGCGGAGCAATTGGAGCAACGATGGGAATGCAGCTTTACCGCCATAAAACTAAACATGTTCAGTTTAAAATTGGCTTTCCGTTGCTAGCCGTTATAGAATTTATCCTAATGCTCTATTTATTTTTAAAGAATTAAGTGTCTTTCAGGAATTCCTGAATCGGACTTTTCCAATGAATCTCGGCATTTGGATATTTTTCACAGATTTTTTTTTCAATAAAATTAAAGTCTTCTTTGGCTAATCCTTCCTGCTTGTTTTGTGGCCATATCGTAATGGTAATAGCGGTACTACCGTTATATTTTTCACCTGTAAACATAGCCCCTTTGTAAGTCAGCAGGAAGTTTCTTCTAACATCATCACTATCAAGAAGCAAAAAACGCTTCTGTTTACAGGCAGACTTAAGCTTTCGATTAGGTGTTAAAAAGAATTTCAAGACATAATAAAAAAAGAGAATAAGTAAAAGCATTAAAACGAAACGGAGCATCCAGACCATTGTTAAGCCCCCTACTTAATTTTCTTTTAATACGAAACAGAAGGGGGAAAGTTTCAGCAATTTTTGCAAGAATGTTCATAAGTTTTATTTTGATTAAACTACATAAAATTTTTTGCTGGCGGAGGTTCAAAATGGAATATAACGTAAAGGTAAAATTAATGAATGATGATGCGCGTATACCCTATCGGGCACATGAGGGTGATGCCGGATTAGATTTGTTTTCTAGTGAGGAAAAAATAATTAAAGCTGGGGAAGCAGGATTAGTAAGAACAGGTTTACAAATTGAATTGCCAAAAGGAACAGAGGCTCAGATTAGGCCAAGAAGTGGTTTAGCATTAAAACACTCCATTACTGTACTAAACAGTCCGGGAACCATTGATGAAGGGTACAGGGGGGAAATTCAAATTATCCTCATTAATCATGGAAAAGAGGATTTTAAAATAGAAAAACAAATGAGAATTGCTCAAATGGTAATTGCTCCAGTTTTAAAAGTTAATCTTATTGAAACAGAAAATTTATCGGATTCAGTAAGATTAGAAGGCGGGTTCGGTTCATCCGGTATATAAAAAAAGACATTCTGCTTTAATATTTTCTATTTAACAAAGGTACCCTTTTGCTTAATATTTTCCAGATAGAATCTAGTTATACATGAGAACTTATTGTTGTGAACATCCTATAGAGGCTATCGTTTAGTTGAGTTGTTTATCCATTTAATTTGTATCTAGTTTGTAAACTTCTGTATAATTAAATTCGTACATATATTAAGGGGGTAAATAAATGGCGAAATTAGATGAAACATTAACAATGTTAAAAGATTTAACTGATGCCAAAGGGATTCCCGGTAATGAACGCGAAGTTCGCGAAGTCATGAAAAAATACATAGCTCCATACGCTGATGAGGTTATAACAGACGGACTTGGCAGTTTGATTGCCAAAAAGGTCGGTATAGAAGGCGGTCCGAAGATTATGGTGGCCGGCCATCTTGATGAAGTCGGCTTTATGATTACCCAAATCGATGATAAAGGCTTTCTTCGTTTCCAAACAGTCGGCGGTTGGTGGGGGCAGGTCATGCTCGCTCAGCGCGTGACGATTGTTACGAAAAAAGGTGAGGTAACCGGTGTAATTGGTTCAAAGCCGCCGCATATCTTATCTGCTGAAGCGCGGAAAAAACCAGTTGAAATTAAAGATATGTTCATTGATATTGGTGCCTCTAGCCGTGAAGAGGCAATGGGCTGGGGCGTTTGCCCTGGGGATATGGTCGTTCCATATTTTGAATTTACGGTAATGAACAATGAAAAAATGCTGTTGGCTAAAGCTTGGGACAATCGAATCGGTTGCGCGATTGCAATTGATGTTCTAAAACAATTGCAGGGTGTGGACCATCCGAATGAGGTTTATGGTGTGGGCACCATTCAAGAAGAAGTTGGTTTACGCGGAGCGCGGACATCAGCTGCAAAAATTGAGCCGGATATCGGTTTTGGTGTTGACGTAGGAATTGCCGGCGATACTCCAGGAATTTCTGAGCAGGAAGCCATGAGTAAGATGGGGAAAGGGCCGCAAATCATTTTATATGATGCATCGCTTGTTTCTCATAAGGGCTTACGTGATTTTATCACAGATGTTGCAGATGAATTAAATATTCCGTACCAGTATGATGCGATTCCAGGCGGTGGAACGGATGCAGGTTCGATTCATTTGACGCATAAGGGTGTTCCGACTTTAGCGATTACCATCGCTACGCGTTATATACACTCTCATGCGGCCATGCTTCATCGTGATGATTTTGAAAATGCGGTTAAATTGATTGTGGAAGTCATCAAGCGATTAGACCGCGAAACAGTTGATAAGATTACGTTTGAATAAAGATAATTTCCCCCTGGGGCAGTGCCTCGGGGGGAATTATTTTATAAAAAAACTGCCGATCTCAAAAAATCGGCAGCAATTTCATCCATTATTGTTTTAAACCATTTTCAAGTGCAGACAGCATCTCTTTTTTCTCATCCTCGGAGGAATTGTTCCAAATTACTTCAAATAATACCCCAAGACCTGGGAGCATTTTTTCTTCGCCATTTTGGATGGCATCCACAATTGTATCCTCTAACTCAGCCTGTGAGTTCCCAGATACATTATGAATAATAGCATTTCTTAAGTTTAGGTTCATCCATACACACTCCTTTTTAGCCTTCGATTCTTTATTATCATTTCTAATTTTGGTTTAATTATGTATAATGAGGAAATTAAAAAGCATGTAAAAGGAGATTTACTGTTGAAACACATTCAATCTGTCCAAAATCCACAGGTGAAACAATGGAAAAAGCTGCAAACCAAAAAAGAACGTGATAAAACAGGATTGTTCATCGTAGAAGGATTTCACTTAGTAGAAGAGGCCCTAAAACAAAGAGAACAGGTTCTAGAAATTATTATTTCAGACAAGGCGGAGCTGCCGCCGCGCTGGGATACCGGATCAGTATCCATCACACTAGTAACTGAAGAAATTTCGAATACATTATCCGATACAGAAGCCCCGCAGGGAATTTATGCAATTTGCCGTCAAGAAGGCAGCGAAACTGCACTAAATAATGCGAAAACATTTCTATTCATTGATGCAGTACAAGACCCGGGTAACTTGGGAACGATGATTCGTACAGCCGATGCTGCTGGAATTGAGGCTGTTATTGTCGGGCTCGGCAGCGTGGATATTTTTAACGCAAAAGTCCTTAGGTCCGCACAGGGCAGCCATTTTCATCTCCCAATTGTAAGGGGAGACCTAAATGAATGGATCCAGATACTGAAAGGAAAAAACATCCCGGTATATGGAACTGCGTTAGAAAATGCTTCTGTTTATACAGAAACTAAAACATCTGAATCCTTTGCACTTGTTGTCGGTAATGAGGGAGCTGGCGTCAGTAAAGAAATCCTGTCCAATACAACCGCTAATCTCTACATCCCGATTTACGGCAAGAGCGAATCCTTAAATGTAGCCGTCGCAACCGGCATCCTTCTTTATTATTTGAAAAAATAGGCTTGATTAGGGTTTGAAACCGCAAGAAAATTATTATATAATAATGAACAATATTGATATTCTCAAAAACAATGACGGAGAAAAGTATCTTGGACAGAACCTTTTAGGGAGAAAGTGCCGTGACTGAAAGCACTTTTACGCGTTCACACAAGAGAAGTTCACCTCCCGAGTTGGCATCGGGACCATTTTCGGGCGAAAATGTAAAGATGCATCGGCGAAAAGCCGTTATCCGAATGAAGCGAACGCTAATGTTTTATACATACAGTGTTTACAAGGGTGGTACCGCGAACAAAAACCTCGTCCCTTTTTGGGATGAGGTTTTTTTATTTTGTTTAATTCGACAGAATCCGACAAGTGCCTGTCACCACCCGAAATTTGTCGAAATTAAAAGGAGGAAATTCAAATGCAAGAGCGTTTAAAGGAACTGCAGGAGGAAGCGATTCAGAAGATTGAGCAGTCTTCTAGTTTGAAGGAATTGAATGATATTCGTGTTGCGTATTTAGGGAAGAAGGGGCCGATTACGGAGGTGCTTCGCGGGATGGGTAAGCTTTCTGCGGAAGAGCGTCCGATTATGGGGGCACTTGCGAATGAGGTGCGTGAAGCGATTTCTGTAAAGCTTGAGGCAAAGCAAAAGGATTTAGAGGAAGCAGCGGTAATGGAGAAATTGGCATCGGAAACGATTGATGTGACACTTCCAGGCCGTCCGGTTAAGGTCGGCAACCATCATCCATTAACAAGAATTATCGAAGAAATTGAAGATTTGTTTATCGGTATGGGTTACCAGGTGGCAGAGGGTCCGGAGGTTGAGCAGGATTACTATAACTTTGAAGCGTTAAACCTGCCAAAAGGACATCCGGCTCGCGATATGCAGGACTCTTTTTATATCACAGAAGAAATCCTGCTTCGTACGCATACATCACCGGTTCAAGCACGGACGATGGAAAAGAATGAAGGGAAAGGTCCGATTAAAATTATTTGTCCGGGAAAAGTGTACAGACGCGATAATGATGATGCGACACACTCCCATCAATTTATGCAGATTGAAGGACTTGTGGTTGGCGAAAACATCCGTATGAGTGATCTGAAAGGGACATTAGAGGTTTTTGCAAAGAAAATGTTTGGTGAAGACCGCGAAATCCGCCTTCGTCCTAGCTTTTTCCCATTTACAGAGCCATCTGTTGAAATGGATATTTCCTGTAAAATTTGTGGTGGCCATGGCTGCAGCGTATGTAAACGAACAGGCTGGATTGAAATTTTAGGTGCCGGGATGGTTCATCCAAACGTATTGGAAATGGCCGGCTATGATTCGAAAAAATACACAGGCTTCGCATTTGGAATGGGTCCAGAGCGGATTGCCATGTTAAAATACGGGATTGATGATATTCGTCATTTCTACACAAATGACGTTCGTTTCTTAAAGCAATTTTCAACGCATGAATAATAACAGGCCATCGGTCACTTAAGTAAATCAATAAGGAGGAGTAACGACATGTTCGTTTCATATAAATGGCTCCAGGAATATGTAGATTTATCTGGAGTAACGGCAGAAGAATTAGCTGAAAAAATTACCAAGAGCGGGATTGAAGTTGAGGGCGTTGAGGTTCTTAACGAAGGAATTAAGGGTGTCGTAGTTGGGTATGTTCAAGAACGTGAGCAGCATCCAAATGCAGATAAACTTAGCAAATGTCTTGTTGATATTGGTGAAGAAGCACCAGTTCAAATTATTTGTGGCGCACCAAATGTCGCCCAAGGACAGAAGGTTGCAGTGGCCACAGTCGGTGCAGTGCTTCCAGGCAATTTTAAAATTAAAAAAGCAAAGCTTCGCGGCGAAGAATCAAATGGGATGATTTGCTCGTTAACGGAGCTTGGTATGGAAGGAAAAATTGTACCAAAAGAATATTCAGAGGGAATCTTTGTATTTCCAGCTGATGCTGAAGTCGGGACTGATGCACTGGCATTATTAAACAGAGATGACCAAGTTCTTGAGCTTGGGTTGACACCTAACCGATCCGACTGTTTAAGCATGCTTGGTGTTGCCTATGAAGTGGCAGCAATCCTCGGCCGCGATGTAAAGCTTCCGGAAACAGCTCTTCAATCATCAAGTGAAAAAGCATCTGATTATGTAAAAGTGGTTGTTGAAGCAAAAGAGGATAATCCGCTATATGTTGCGAAAATGATTAAAAATGTAAAAATCGGCCCATCCCCATTGTGGATGCAAACACGCTTAATGTCAGCAGGAATTCGTCCGCACAATAACGTCGTCGATATTACAAACTATATTTTATTAGAATACGGTCAGCCGCTTCATGCGTTTGACTACGACCGTTTAGGTTCTAAAGAAATCCTTGTCCGCCGAGCAAAAGATGGGGAAAAGATTGTAACACTCGATGATGCAGAACGCACCTTAACCCCTGACCATCTTGTCATCACAAATGGATCAGAACCTGTAGCCATTGCCGGAGTAATGGGCGGTGCCAACTCTGAAGTAATTTCAGACACCACTACGGTTCTATTAGAAGCGGCTTATTTTAGTGGGGCGGTTGTCAGAAAAGCTTCAAAAGACCATGGATTACGAAGCGAAGCAAGTGCGCGTTTTGAAAAAGGGGTTGACCCGAATCGTGTTCGTGCTGCAGGAGACCGGGCAGCATACCTAATGGCGAAGTATGCCGGCGGTGAAGTGTTAGAAGGTACGGCAGAAGTGGATACCCTTACAGTTGAGCCTGCTATTGTATCGATTACACTTGAAAAAATAAACCGTGTCCTCGGAACAAATCTAAATGCTGCCGATGTTAAAGATATTTTTGACCGTCTGCAATTCGGTGTGACGATTGAAAATGATTTTGTTACGGTTACGGCTCCGACCCGCCGTGGTGATATTAAAATTGAAGAAGACTTAATTGAAGAAGTAGCGCGTCTATATGGCTATGACAATATTCCAAAAACATTACCAATCGGTTCTTCCACTCCTGGAAAACTATCTGATTATCAGAAAAAACGCCGTATTGTCCGCCAATATTTAGAAGGTGCAGGACTTTATCAAGCGGTTACGTATTCCTTAACTAGTGAAGAAAAAGCGGCGCAATTCGCTCTTAATCAAGGTGAGTTCATCCGCTTGGCGATGCCGATGAGCGAAGAACGCAGTATTCTCCGCCTAAGTATCATGCCACAGCTGTTAGAAGTATTAAAATACAATAGTGCCCGTCAAAACGACAGCTTGGGGGTTTATGAAACGGGTGCCGTTTTCTTAGCTAATGGTACGGAAGTGCTTCCAACAGAGGAAGAACATGTAGCGGCTGCGATTACCGGCTTATGGCATAGCCATTCATGGCAAGGTGAGAAAAAGCCTGTTGATTTCTTTGTTTTAAAAGGGATTTTAGAAGGAATGTTTGCAAAACTAGGACTGCTTGATCAGGTGAAATTTATCCAAGCGAGAGTAGATAGCATGCATCCGGGCCGTACTGCGGAAGTACAGCTGAATGACAAAAAAGTGGGCTTTATCGGGCAGGTACATCCAAATGTGCAAAAAGAGCTTGATTTAAAAGACACTTATGTGTTCGAGCTTTCGTTGAAAGATATTCTTGGTGAGGAAACCGCTGCACTTCAATATGAAGCAATTCCTCGTTTCCCATCGATTACAAGAGATATTGCCCTTGTAGCCAATAAAGAAACAGTTTCCAACACCTTGAAGGAAATTATTTTAACAACAGGTGCTCCTTTAATTAAAGAAGCCCATGTGTTTGATTTATACGAAGGGGAGCATATGGAAGAAGGCAAAAAATCCATTGCGTTCTCATTAAAATATGCTGATCCAGAACGGACTTTAACAGACGAAGAAGTCACAAAGGTTCATATTAAAGTGCTTGATGCCTTAAAAGAAAAATCTGGGGCAGTATTACGAGGTTAGATAAAAGAGGGGCTGAATATCCATTCAGCCCCTCTTTTTCTTTACAAGATTCATCGCTTTTTCAGTGTTGGCAAAATGCAGTTTCACATACGAAGGCAAAACATCCTGCCCTTTTTTCAAAATCAGCTTGGCTGCTGCTTCATCCACCTGGGACCCTGCCCCCTTGGGAATCGTAAAGCCTGCTGCAGCACTGAGCTTATCGATATACTGAACGAAGGCATAGCGCGCTAGGATGGAGGCAGCAGCAACTGCTAAATGGATCCCTTCTGCTTTCGTACTAAAATAAACATTCTCACGCGCAATCGCTTTCTGCCCTTTAAGATGTTGAAAATAGGTACTTTCTTGCACAAATTGATCAATCAAAATGGCCTCCGGTTTTGCAGGAGAGATTTTTTCTAACACATGCAGAATCGCTTGATTATGTAGGATCGCCTTCATTTTCCCCTGTGACATTCCCGAATGCTGCAGCCTATTATACTTTTCATTTTTTAAAGTTAGCAGGCTGAAAGGAACAACATCCTTAATTACTTTGGCAATCGCGATAATTTTTTCATCATTTAAATCCTTTGAATCTCGGACACCCAATTCTTTTAATAACGGGATATCCTCTTTTTTAACATAAGCGGCGACGACTGTAATCGGGCCGAAAAAGTCACCGGTACCGACTTCATCCGAACCAACGGCGGACATAAGTCCTATTCCCGTTGGCACATTACCCTTAGCTGAACCAGATTTCGCCGCAGAACCGCTTTTTCGAATAGGCGCAGAAGCCTTTGGAGTAGAATTTCCCCATTTGCTTGCTTCTCCTTCACAATTATTGCCTTGAAAAAGGACTTTGCCTGACTTATAGGCCGTAATCATACAAGCTGGAGTTTTGGCAGCAAAAATACTGCCAGGAGGCGTTTTATCGGTCAGAAAAGAATTATAATAGTTTTTCATTTTTGTGATTTCAGTTAGATCGCATTTTAAAACAACATTCCCCAAAATTTGCACCACATTTCTATAAAATAAGTTTTGATTATGTATAATTCCCAAGGGTTTTCCACATTTCTGTATGGTTTAACTTTTCCACGTATACCCGTTCATGGTATGATAGAGAGTAGGATTCCTTTGAATGGAGGCATTTACGTTGTCAAACTCACAAAAATCAAGAACAACCGTTGATATTTACGGACAGCAATATGTCATTGTCGGAGATGAAAGTTCAAGCCATGTCAGGCTTGTAGCCTCATTAGTTAACGGTAAAATGCGGGAAATCAGCTCCAGGAATCCGTCGCTTGATGTAAGTAAATTAGCCGTTTTAACAGCGGTAAATGCCGTTAATGATTATATTAAAATCAAAGATCAATTGGAGCGGCTGAAAGCTGAATTAATTAAGGAAAAGGACTGAAAAGTCAATGCTGGATTTAGCCATTATTATCTTATTAATTATTGGATTTTTTACAGGTCTTAGAAGGGGATTTATCCTTCAACTTGTACATTTAACAGGTTTTATTATTGCATATATTGTGGCAAATTTATACTATGACGATTTGGCTTCAAGGTTAACACTGTGGATTCCTTATCCTAAATTAGGGGAAGACACTACCTTAAAGCTGTTAACGGGCAGCAGCAATATGGAAGCAGCCTTTTATCGGGCGATTGCCTTTGTCATCATCTTTTTTGCCGTAAAGGTACTGTGTCAAATCATTGGTTCCATGCTTGATTTTATTGCCCATTTGCCAGTCCTTAGATTTTTAAATGTTTGGGCAGGGGGATTCCTTGGATTTGCCGAAGTCTATTTACTTATTTTTATTTTATTATATATTGCAGCGCTCATTCCATTGGAAGTTTTACAGAATCCATTAGATCATTCTGTATTGGCTGGGATGATGGTAAAGCATACCCCAATCCTTTCGCAGCAAATTAAGAGTCTATGGATTGAATATTCAACTGCTTTAACTTCTCTGTAGCAGAGAAGTTTTTCTATTGATAAGGAAATGCTATTCTTTAAGGTGGGTGGAGTCGATGGAAGTAAATAAAAAAGAAGTCATTCGTTTATTAGAAATCATTGCGGTATATATGGAACTGAAAGGGGAAAATCCGTTTAAGGTTTCCGCTTTTCGAAAAGCCGCCAATGCTTTGGAGGCAGACGAACGCAGTTTATCAGAGATTGAAAACTTTACGGCGATTTCCGGTATTGGGAAAGGAACGGCCGCTGTCATTGATGAATACATAAAAGACGGTACATCCACTGTATTGGATGAGCTAAAAGAGGAAGTTCCAGCTGGATTAATTCCGTTATTGCAAATCCCCGGACTCGGAGGCAAGAAAATTTCAAAGCTATATCAGGAGCTGGGAATTGAGGATGTCAATGATTTAGAGGAAGCCTGTAAATCTGGCAAAGTGCAGGGGCTTGCCGGCTTTGGCAAGAAAACAGAAGAGAAAATTTTAGCGGCTATCGCGGGCTTAGGCAATCGGCCGGAGAGGCTGCCATTGGCCTATATGCTTCCGATTGCGGAGCAGATTGAGGAGATCTTGGCAAACACCCCGGATATTGAGCGCTTTTCAAGGGCAGGAAGTATCCGCAGAATGAGGGAAACAATTAAAGATTTGGATTTTATTATTGGGACGAACCATCCTGAAAGTGTAAAGGACTCCCTGCTGAAACTTCCAAAAATTAAAGAAGTCATTGGAGCCGGAGACACAAAGGTTTCCGTCGTATTTGGACTTGATTATGATGTTTCGGCTGATTTCCGACTGGTAAAACCGGAGGAATTTATTACGACCTTACATCACTTTACCGGTTCAAAGGACCATAATGTCCGCATGCGTCAGCTGGCTAAGGAACGCGGTGAGAAAATTAGTGAGTATGGTGTTGAAAATCTTGAAACCGGTGAAATTTTGACTTTTTCCTCCGAAGAAGAATTTTTCAAACATTTCGATCTCCCGTTTATCCCGCCGGAAATCAGGGAGGATGGTAAAGAAGTCGGAGAATTCACAGCAAATGAGGAACTAATCGAGCTGAAGGATATAAAAGGGGATCTCCATATGCACTCAACATGGAGTGACGGTGCCCAAACGATCGAAGAAATGGTCGAAGCCTGCCGTGCCAGAGGTTATAAATATATGGCCATTACCGATCATTCCCAGTATCTCAAGGTGGCCAATGGTCTTACAAGAGAGCGGCTTTTAAAACAAAGGGAAGAAATTAAAAAATTAAATGAAAAATATGATGATATTCTCATTCTATCCGGGGTGGAAATGGATATTCTTCCGGATGGAACATTAGACTATGAAGATGATTTACTCGCTGAGATGGATTTTGTGATTGCCTCAATCCATTCCGCTTTTTCCCAACCGCGGGAGAAAATCATGGAACGGCTTAAGACAGCTTTAATTAATTCAAATGTCGATTTAATTGCCCATCCAACCGGCCGAAAAATCGGACGCCGTGCCGGCTACGATGTCGATTTGGACCTGCTGATTGAGCTCGCAAAAGAAACCAATACGGCCTTAGAATTAAATGCAAACCCGAACAGGCTTGATTTAGCGGCTGAATATTTAAGAAAAGCACAGGCAGCGGGTGTAAAGATTCTGATTAATACGGATGCACATAGAATGGATACATTAGCCCATATGGAAATTGGCGTTTCAGCTGCCAAAAAGGGTTGGATCAAAAAATCCTCGGTGTTGAATGCACTGGAAACGAATGATTTACTGGAATTTTTGCATAATCGATCATAAGAAATAAGGAGGTCTCTTTCCATGCAAGAAAGAACCTTAAAGGTATTAGAATTCATTAAAGTGAAGGAACAGTTGCTTGACCATGCTGCTTCCTCACTTGGTAGAGATAAAATTAAAAACCTTGTTCCCTCAACAGATTTTTCCGAAGTCGTTAAACTCCAAGCAGAAACGGATGAAGCGACAGCTGTACTAAGGTTAAAAGGGAATGTGCCTCTCTCAGGGGTTCACGATATACGGGCCCATATTAAACGTTCGGTCATTGGCGGTGTCTTGAGCACGCATGAGTTGGTTCAAACGGCCAGCACGATTTATACAAGTCGGCAAATGAAACGATTTATTGAGGAAATTGCGGATGAAAAATTGGATCTCCCTATTTTAGCAGACCAAGCCGGGCAAATTATTCCGCTGACAAACCTTGAACATTCAATTAAATATGCCATTGATGAAAGTGGAGAAGTGTTAGATGGGGCCAGTGAGCTATTGCGTTCGTTGCGGTCGCAAATGCGCTCTAATGAGGCAAGGATTCGCGAAAAACTTGAAAGCATGATTCGTTCTTCAAGTGCGCAAAAAATGCTGTCTGATGCGATTGTGACGATTCGTAATGACCGATACGTCATCCCGGTAAAACAGGAATATCGCGGACACTACGGCGGAATCATCCATGACCAAAGTTCTTCCGGACAAACATTATTTATTGAACCACAGGCAATTGTTCAATTGAATAATCAGCTCCAGGATATTCGGGTAAAAGAGCAGCTTGAAATTGAACGGATTTTAACGGAGTTATCAGCAAATGTGGCTGAGCATGAGTCAGAACTAAGGGTAATTGTTGAAGTTCTTGGTGATTTGGATTTTATTTTTGCAAAAGCACGATATGGCCGGCAAATTAAAGCGTCAATGCCAATCATGAATAATGAAGGAAGAATTCGTTTATTTAAGGCAAGACATCCATTAATCCCGATTGAGGAAGTGGTCGCTAACGATATTTTCCTTGGAACGGATTATTCAACGATTGTGATTACCGGACCAAACACGGGCGGGAAAACAGTGACATTAAAAACATTAGGTTTGTGTTCGTTAATGGCTCAAGCCGGGTTGCAGGTGCCGGCATTAGATGGTTCGGAGCTAGCTGTTTTTCATGCGGTGTATGCTGACATTGGCGATGAACAGTCAATTGAACAAAGCTTAAGTACCTTTTCCTCCCATATGGTCAATATTGTCGATATCTTAAACCAAGTGGATTATAAAAGTCTGGTTTTATTTGATGAACTTGGCGCCGGTACTGACCCGCAAGAGGGTGCGGCATTAGCCATCTCAATTTTAGATGAGGTGCATAAAAGGGGAGCGCGGGTGATTGCCACGACCCATTACCCGGAATTAAAGGCCTATGGCTATAACCGGGAAGGGGTCTTAAATGCGAGTGTCGAATTTGATGTAGAAACACTTAGCCCAACGTACAAGCTGCTGTTAGGGGTACCAGGGCGAAGCAATGCTTTTGAGATTTCAAAGCGACTAGGATTGAACGACCGGGTAATTGAGGCTGCCCGGTCCCATGTCAGTGAGGATACCAATCAAATCGATAAAATGATTGCTTCCTTAGAGGAAAGTAAGCGCCAGGCTGAAAGAGAACAGGAAGAAGCACGTGATTACTTAAAGCAGGCAGAAAAGCTTCATAAGGACCTGCAAAATCAAATGATAGAGTTCTATGAGAATAAGGACAGCTTGCTCGAAAAAGCGGCCGAAAAGGCTAAGGATATTGTTGATGAGGCAAAAGGAGAGGCTGAAAAAATTATTCGTGACCTTCGGAAAATGCGCATGGATAAGCATGCCGAGATTAAGGAACATGAGTTAATTGATGCGAAAAGACGCCTTGAAGAAGCAGCACCTGAAATCAAGAAATCAGCAAATTCAGCAGCGAAGAAAACGAAAAAACATACATTTGCATCTGGTGATGAAGTAAAGGTTTTAACTTTTGATCAAAAAGGCTTTTTAATCGAAAAAACTTCATCAGGTGAATGGCAGGTTCAAATTGGGATTCTCAAAATGAAGGTGAAAGAAAAAGACTTGGAATATTTGAGCACCCCAAAACAAGTAGATACAAAACCAATGGCCATTGTAAGGGGAAGAGATTCTCAAGTAAAACTTGAACTGGATCTTCGCGGGGAAAGATATGAGGATGCCTTGTTAAAAGTGGAAAAATATATTGATGATGCATTATTATCAGGCTATCCACGTGTTTCGATTATCCATGGCAAGGGTACGGGGGTTTTAAGACAAGGGGTTCAAGAATATTTACGAAACCACCGCTCCGTTAAAAAGATTCGCTTCGGAGAAGCCGGTGAAGGCGGATCAGGTGTAACCGTGGTTGAATTCAAGTAGATTTCAACTGGTTGAATTTAAATAGAATTCAACATTGGTTGAATTTAAATCATGTTCGGGGAGAAGCGTAATGAACCAGTTTTGGGAGAACGACTATATTCAAATTGCAGCCAATTATAGTGTTGTTATTTTATGTATGATTGTCTTTTTAGCGATTTTTGAAATGGTAACGAAATATCGAAATTGGGAAGAAATTAAAAAAGGAAATATGTCGGTGGCAATGGCGACAGGGGGAAAAATATTTGGAATCGCCAATATTTTTCGCTATTCCATTGAGCAGAATGAATCGCTGCTCATGATGATTGGCTCAGGAGTCTTTGGGTTTGTGCTTCTTTTAGCCGGTTATTTTATCTATGAATTTCTAACGCCGAAATTTAAGATTGATGAAGAGATTCAAAGTGATAATCGGGCAGTTGGTTTTATTTCGATGGTCATTTCAATCGGATTATCTTATGTAATTGGTGCAGGAATATCGTAAGGGGAGAACTGAAGTGGAGACATTAGCAAAGGTACTGATGGGATTGTGCGGGCTGTTTTTGCTGATCGGATTAATTTATATGATCTTTTTTTAAATACAAACCGCTGAAAATATTCAGCGGTAATTTTTTTGCTTTGTTACGGACTCAAACTTCGTACCGCTTTTCATTGTCTAAAAAATTCACCTATATTATAATGAAAGTAGTTAGAATTTTTTAATAATTTTAAAAAAGGAGGAGTTCAATGTCCGACCTCAAACCATGGTTAAAACACTATCCGGAGGAAATTCCCGCCACATTGGAGTATTCTACAGAGCCTGTTCAGCAATATTTAATCAATGCAGCCAAAAATTATCCAGATAAGATTGCGATTCATTTTATGGGGAAGGAAATGACTTATAAAAAGCTTTATGAAGAGTCACTCGTGTTTGCCGGGTATCTTCAGGACCTCGGGATTTCAAAAGGTGACAGGGTCGCAATTATGCTTCCAAATACACCACAGTCAATTGTTGCCTACTACGCTATTCTTATGGTGGGCGGTATTGTCGTTCAGACCAATCCTTTGTATACGGAAAGGGAACTTGAGTATCAGATGAAGGATTCAGGGGCAGTCGCCATCATTACCCTCGATATCCTCTATCCGCGTGTATCCAGTGTACAATCGCGAACCGATCTCAAGCATATTTTTGTAACCGCCATCAAAGATTATCTGCCATTTCCAAAAAATTTAGTTTATCCGTATATCCAGAAAAAACAATATGGAATTGTCGTCAATGTAAAGCATGAAGGAAGTACACATCTTTTGAAAGAGATTATAAAGGGTCAGCCGAAGAAATTAAAGGAGTGTGATTTCAATTTTGAGGAAGATTTAGCCCTACTCCAATATACCGGAGGAACAACAGGTTTTCCGAAAGGGGTCATGCTAACGCATAAAAATTTGGTCTCAAATACTTCAATGTGTCAGGCATGGCTTTATAAATGTAAACCTGGGGAAGAATCAGTCCTTGGAATCCTGCCCTTTTTTCATGTGTATGGCATGACAGCTGTATTGATATTATCCGTTATGCAGGCACAAAAAATGATTTTATTGCCCAAATTTGATGTCAATACCACATTAAAAACAATTGATAAAATGCGCCCTACCCTTTTTCCAGGTGCACCAACCATTTATATAGGTCTATTGAATCATCCTGATTTGAAAAAATACGATCTTTCTTCCATTAAGGCATGTATTAGCGGGTCTGCTCCATTACCGATCGAAGTTCAGCAGAAATTTGAAGATGTAACCGGAGGCAAATTGGTAGAAGGGTATGGTTTAACAGAGTCTTCACCTGTTACCCATTCGAATTTCCTTTGGGACCGTCCAAAAGTAAAAGGAAGTATTGGGGTTCCATATCCGGATACGGACGCTGCGATTTTTTCAATGGAAGGCGCGAGACTTCCTGTGGGAGAAATCGGTGAAATTGCCGTCAAAGGACCACAAGTAATGAAAGGCTACTGGAACCGGCCAGAGGATACAGAACAAACCTTACGAGATGGTTGGCTGTTAACGGGAGATCTTGGCTATATGGATGACCAAGGATATTTTTATGTGGTCGACCGTAAAAAAGACATGATTATTGCAGGCGGGTTCAATATTTATCCTAGAGAGATAGAGGAAGTTTTATATGAACATCCGGATGTACTAGAGGCTGTAGCCGCAGGAATTCCTGACCCCTATCGCGGGGAAACGGTTAAGGCTTATGTTGTACTAAAAAATGGTTCAACTGTCACAGAGGATGAATTAAATGAATTTACTAGAAAATATCTAGCTGCCTATAAGGTACCAAGAATTTATGAATTTAGAAAGGAGCTCCCAAAAACAGCTGTCGGAAAAATTTTAAGAAGAACATTGGTAGAAGAAGAAAAGAAAAAACTAGATGAGGAACGACCTAAGCATGCATAACATGAAAAGGCCGTGAAATTCAGGTCTTTTATTTTTTGACAATATCAGCTTGTCTTCTTTTGATGTTTAAAGTTCTCGGGAAAATTGGTATAGTATTTATTGACAGATGTTTGAATAAAATCTATTATTAATTTATGAATGATGGTTCATTCATTTCCCATCCAAGATAAAAAAATGAATGAACTTTTTCTTCAAAGGGGGGATATGACAACGATGAAAAAAAACAAACCAAAATATATGCAGATAATTGATGCAGCAGTGATTGCCATAGCAGAGAATGGTTACCACCAAGCTCAGGTTTCGAAAATTGCCAAGCAGGCAGGAGTGGCTGATGGAACCATTTATCTTTATTTTAAAAACAAAGAAGACATCCTAATCTCGCTCTTTGAAGAAAAAATGGGAAACTTTGTTGAAAAAATTGAGGAAATGATAGCAGGAAAACACTCGGCGGCAGAGAAATTATTAATAATGATAAAAGCTCATTTTCAAATGCTCTCTGATGATCATCACTTAGCAATTGTTACCCAGCTCGAATTACGCCAATCCAATAAAGAATTGCGCTTAAAAATAAACGACGTTCTGAAAGGATACTTAAAGCTGATAGAGAGAATCGTGCTGGAAGGCAAGGAAACTGGGGAATTTTCAATTGACCTGGATGTGCGTCTTGCAAGGCAGATGATTTTTGGCACAATTGATGAAACCGTGACATCGTGGGTAATGAATGAGGAAAAGTTTGATTTATACGCACTTGCACCCTCGGTCCACCATCTTTTAATTAATGGATTTGGGAGCCGGGAGTGTTAATCAAATGGGGGGGAGAAAATTGGAATTTTTAAAATGGTCTAAAGAAGACCAAATCGCAACCATCACGATGGAACGTCCTCCGGCGAATGCCCTTTCATCAGGTTTACTCAAGGAACTTTCGTCTGTGTTGGATGAAATTGAATCGAATCTTGATGTAAAAGTGATTGTACTTCATGGAGAGGGCCGCTTTTTCTCAGCGGGGGCTGATATTAAGGAATTCACGACCATTTCTTCTTCAGAAGGTTTTTCCCAGCTTGGTAAATATGGACAAGATGTTTTCGATCGTATGGAGAAGTTTCCAAAGCCGATTATTGCCGCCATTCACGGGGCTGCTCTTGGCGGGGGCTTGGAACTGGCAATGGCCTGCCATATCAGGCTTGTCAGCGAAACGGCGAAGCTTGGCTTACCGGAACTTCAGCTTGGGTTAATTCCAGGTTTTGCTGGAACCCAGCGACTGCCCAAATATGTCGGAGTTGCCCGTGCTGCTGAAATGCTTTTTACTTCTGAACCAATTACTGGTGTACAGGCTGTTCAATATGGGCTTGCCAACCATGCTTATCCGGAAGGGGAAGTATTAGAAAACGCTTATAAATTGGCTAGGAAAATTTCCAAGAAAAGCCATGGCTCTTTAAAGTCAGCTATACTATTATTAAATTATGCTAAAACAGAAGAATTCTATGAAGGTGTAAAAAAGGAAGCCGAGTTGTTTGGGGAAGTATTTATGTCAAATGACGGCCAAGAAGGAATCCAAGCCTTTATTGAAAAAAGGGAACCACATTTTAAAGGTGAATAAACTTCGCTAGCGTGGTTGAACGCGCATCGAAGCCTTTATAAAATTTTTTTCGAAAAAGTTTTCTTAATCTTTCAAACTGAGCGAATGCTCGAAATTTAGGAGGGAAACCATGAACATTTATGTGTTAATGAAAAGAACCTTTGATACTGAAGAAAAGATTTCGATTTCCGGAGGAAAAATCAATGAGGACGGTGCAGAATTTATCATCAATCCTTATGATGAATATGCGATTGAAGAAGCCATTCAAGTACGAGATGCAAACGGCGGCGAAGTAACCGTCATTTCCGTTGGCAATGAGGAAGCCGAAAAGCAATTACGTACAGCATTAGCGATGGGTGCGGACAAAGCGGCTTTAATTAATATTGAAGATGATATCGAAAACGGTGACCAATTCACAACGGCAAAAATTCTTGCTGAATACTTAAAGGACAAGAATGCGGATTTAATCCTTGGCGGTAATGTGGCAATTGACGGCGGATCTGGTCAAGTGGGTCCACGAGTTGCAGAACTATTAAATATTCCATATGTAACGACCATCACAAAGCTTGAAATTGACGGAAGCAATGTAACCGTTACCCGTGATGTTGAAGGAGATTCTGAGGTGATTGAAACGAGCCTTCCATTGCTTGTTACAGCACAGCAAGGTTTAAACGAACCTCGTTACCCTTCATTACCGGGAATCATGAAAGCGAAAAAGAAACCGCTTGAAGAACTTGAATTAGATGATCTTGATCTTGAAGAAGATGACGTTGAAGCAAAAACAAAAACAATTGAAATTTATTTACCGCCTAAAAAAGAAGCTGGAAAAGTTTTAAGTGGAGAGCTTGCTGACCAAGTAAAAGAACTTGTTCAACTTCTTCATACGGAAGCAAAAGTAGTTTAATCGGTTTACAATAAGAGACTTGTCAATTGGCTTAGGAAGTTGGGTAAGGAAAAAGACAGGGTTGAACGATTAGCCAAAATTGTTGCAGGAGGTAAAGGGAATGTCTAGAAAAGTATTGGTATTAGGAGAAGTCCGTGACGGATCATTACGTAATGTTTCATTCGAAGCAGTTGCTGCTGCGAAAACAGTGGCAGAGGGCGGAGAAGTAGTTGGAGTTTTGGTCGGCGAAGCTGTAAGCGCTTTAGGTTTAGAACTCATTAAATACGGTGCGGATCGTGTTGTTGTTGTCGAAGATGAGAAATTAAAGCAATATACATCAGATGGTTATTCTCAAGCTCTTTTAGCTGCAATTGAGCAAGAAAAGCCGGAAGGTCTTGTTTTAGGCCATACTGCACTTGGAAAAGATTTATCTCCAAGGATTGCCGGCAAGCTTGGCTCCGGCCTCGTTTCTGATGCTACTGCAGTTGAAGCTGCAGGTGGTAATATTGTATTTACAAGACCAATCTATTCAGGTAAAGCATTTGAAAAGAAAATCGTAACAGATGGCTTAATTTTTGCATCTGTTCGTCCAAACAATATTGCTCCATTAGAAAAAGACGACAGCCGAACAGGCGAGGTTTCCAGCCTTTCTGTTGATATTAAAGACCTTCGTGCGATTATCAAAGGGGTGGTTCGCAAAGCAAGCGAAGGAGTTGACCTAAGTGAGGCGAAGGTAGTTATTTCCGGCGGACGCGGTGTGAAAAGTGCCGAAGGATTTGAACCGTTAAAGGAATTAGCGCAAGTTCTTGGCGGGGCAGTTGGTGCTTCCCGTGGTGCATGTGATGCTGACTACTGTGATTACTCCCTGCAAATTGGGCAGACGGGTAAGGTTGTAACTCCTGATTTATATATTGCCTGCGGTATTTCCGGAGCGATTCAACACCTTGCGGGAATGTCTAACTCTAAAGTAATTGTTGCCATCAACAAAGATCCGGAAGCCAACATCTTTAAAGTAGCTGACTATGGTATTGTCGGCGACCTATTTGAAGTCGTACCAATGTTAACGGAAGAGTTTAAAAAGCTTAAAGTTCACTCATAATAAGAAAAGCGAAGGCGAAAGTGCTTACGCTTGAAAATTGAAGCGAGCGGAATGATCCGCTCGCTCTTATTACGATTTTGTAAAGAATACTTATGGATTTAATGGGAAAAATATCTACGAAACATATTATTAGCTTGATTTACCAAACGATGGTATACTTTCGGTAGTAATTCAGTATTTTATAGGAGGTCAATATAAATGGCTATTTCACATGTAACTGATCAAAACTTTTCTGCTGAAACAGGTTCAGGTCTTGTTCTTGCAGATTTCTGGGCACCATGGTGCGGACCTTGTAAAATGATCGCTCCTGTTCTTGATGAACTTGATTCAGAGATGGGCGAAAAAGTAAAAATCGTTAAACTTGATGTTGACGAAAACCAAGAAACTGCCGCTAAATACGGCGTTATGAGCATTCCAACTTTGCTTGTTTTCAAAAATGGCGAAGTTGTCGATAAAGTTGTCGGCTTCCAACCAAAAGACGCATTAGCAGACGTGTTACAAAAACACGTTTAAAAATAGCCTCAAAAACCTTAGCTGGAACATTCCGGCTAAGGTTTTTATTTTTCCTATAAAACACAGCTTTTCTTTAAACGTAATTTAATTTAAACTTTAGCTATGCTAAAGAATAATGTTGATTATTAAACCTTAGTTGATTAGAGCGATAATCAACTTTTATACAGATATAAAGAATGGGGTGGGGTGGCCGGAATGAATGAAACAATAAAACAAAAATTAACATTACTGCCTGATCAGCCTGGCTGCTACTTAATGAAAGACCGCCAAGGAACAATTATTTATGTAGGTAAAGCAAAAGTCTTAAAAAATCGTGTCCGCTCCTATTTTACCGGATCACACGATGGCAAAACATTGAGACTGGTAAATGAAATTGAGGACTTCGAATACATTGTAACTTCCTCCAATATTGAAGCACTGCTTCTTGAATTAAATTTAATTAAAAAGTACGACCCTAAATACAATATCATGCTAAAGGATGACAAAAGCTATCCGTTTATAAAACTAACAGCAGAAAGGCATCCAAAGCTAATCATTACAAGAAAAGTTAAAAAAGATAAAGGCAAATATTTTGGTCCCTATCCGAATGTTGGAGCAGCAAATGAAACAAAAAAGCTGCTTGACCGCCTCTATCCATTACGGAAATGCTCGACCCTGCCGGACCGCGTCTGCCTTTATTATCATTTAGGACAATGCCTCGCACCATGTGTGAATGAAGTGGCGGAAGAACAATACAAGCAAATGACCGATGAAATTACCCGCTTTTTAAATGGCGGCTATAAGGAAATCAAAAAAGATCTTACCGAAAAAATGACCGCAGCTGCGGAAGAATTGGATTTTGAGCGTGCAAAAGAATTCCGCGATAAAATTATCCATATTGAAACGATTATGGAAAAACAAAAAATCACGATGACTGATTTTACAGATCGTGATGTGTTTGGCTATGCTGTTGATAAGGGCTGGATGTGTGTCCAGGTCTTCTTTGTCAGGCAAGGGAAACTCATTGAGCGGGATGTATCCATGTTCCCCATTTACAATGAACCAGAGGAGGAAATCCTCACCTATCTAGGTCAATTTTATCAGAAGTCCAATCATTTTAAGCCAAAGGAGATTTTAATCCAGGATGAAATTGATCTCGAAATGGCTGAACAACTTCTTGAAGTAAAGGTGTTGAAGCCGCAGCGCGGGCAGAAAAAAGACCTCGTCAAAATGGCGATTAAAAATGCAAAGATTGCCTTGAATGAGAAATTTTCATTGATCGAGAAAGATGAAGAGAGAACGATTAAGGCTGTAGATACCCTTGGAAATCTTCTTGGAATTTATACACCGCATCGGATTGAAGCCTTCGATAATTCAAATATTCAAGGGACGGACCCTGTGTCGGCAATGGTCGTGTTTACCGATGGAAAGGCAAACAAACGGGAGTACCGCAAATATAAAATTAAATCCGTCCAGGGACCTGATGATTATGAGTCAATGCGCGAGGTTACGAGACGAAGATATGCAAGGGCTTTAAAGGAAGAACTTCCACTTCCGGATTTAATCATCATTGACGGCGGGAAGGGACATGTCGAGGCGGTTAGAGATGTATTAGAAAATGAACTTGGGCTCGATATTCCAATCTCCGGTCTAGTGAAGGATGAAAAACACCGTACATCCCAATTGTTGTACGGGAATCCACTAGAAATAGTCCCGCTTGCAAGGAACAGTCAGGAGTTTTATTTGCTGCAAAGAATTCAGGACGAGGTTCACCGATTTGCGATTACCTTTCATCGCCAGATCCGCGGCAAAACAGCTTTTCAATCGCTGCTCGATGATATCCCCGGTATTGGCGAGAAGAGGAAAAAAATGTTATTAAAGCATTTTGGTTCCGTGAAAAAAATGAAAGAAGCCAATCTTGAAGAACTTACTGAAGCTGGTCTGCCAGTAAATGTAGCCGAAGAATTAATGAAAAAACTTCAAAGTTGACCGTTGTCAGAAGAATTGTCCTATGCTATAATGAGTGAAAATTTAATACACTTTATCAACGTAAAGTGTAGGTAGAGGTGCGAGCTTCAAGAGTAGTGGTTCTGAGAAGGATGAGCTTCAAGGAAGAATCATGAAAGGGAATGTTCGCCGAAGTGAAGAGAGTCTCATTTCTTTCTTTGCTGGTCCTGTGTTGAATAAATACTGGATTGTCAAGACTACTAGTAGGTCTTGGAGAGCTATCTTACATTGTAAACGCAAGAATACTTTTTTTGTGTTCCCAAAGCAATGAGATACTCTTCTCATTGCTTTTTTTGTTTTTCAAAAACTACATAGCCTTACAGGAAGAAGGAGAAAAAATGGGTTTAATTGTACAGAAATTTGGGGGAACGTCCGTTGGCAGCGTTGAAAGAATCATGAATGTGGCGGAACGAGTGAAAGATGAAACGATAGTAGGAAACCAAGTGGTGGTGGTGGTTTCTGCGATGGGAAAATCAACAGACCAGCTTGTAAAATTAGCTAAAGAAATTTCTCCGCAACCAAGTAAACGGGAGATGGATATGCTGCTTACTACAGGGGAGCAGGTCACGATTGCCTTATTATCAATGGCATTAAATCAAAAAGGACTTGAGGCTGTTTCCTTTACAGGCTGGCAGGCGGGAATTGTTACGGAACCTGTTCACGGAAATGCCCGAATTACCGATGTTAGAACAGAGGCGATTGAAAGCCAATTGTCACATGGAAAGGTTGTCATCGTTGCAGGTTTCCAAGGCATTACCGACAGCGGAGAGATTACCACACTAGGGCGTGGCGGCTCAGATACTACGGCAGTCGCATTGGCAGCTGCACTAAAAGCGGATCGATGTGATATTTACACAGATGTAACCGGGGTATATACGACTGATCCAAGGTTTATTAAAGGTGCACGTCAATTGAAGTCTATTTCTTATGATGAAATGCTTGAACTTGCCAATTTAGGTGCCGGTGTACTCCACCCAAGGGCTGTCGAGTTTGCGAAGAATTATCAGGTACGGCTTGAAGTTCGTTCAAGTATGGAGAAAATTGAAGGAACAATCATTGAGGAGGAAGCAACAATGGAACAAAATCTAGTAGTCCGCGGTGTCGCATTTGAGGATCAAATTACGAAAGTAACGGTATTAGGTCTGGCGAATTCATTAACAAGCCTGTCTACCATCTTTACAACACTTGCACAGCATCATATCAATGTTGATATTATTATTCAAAGTACAACAGAGGCAGGAGCCGCAAATCTTTCCTTCTCCATCAAGACTGAAGATTTAATGGAAACTTTAAAAGTTCTTGAGGATCATAAAGAATTGCTAGGCTACGAGCAAATTGATGCAGAGAACCAATTGTCCAAGGTGTCTATCGTCGGTTCAGGAATGATTTCCAATCCGGGAGTTGCTGCCAGAATGTTTGAAGTACTGGCCACCAATCAAATTCAAGTAAAAATGGTCAGCACCTCAGAAATTAAGGTCTCAGCAGTTGTCGAAGAAGAAAATATGCTAAAAGCCGTCCAAGCACTTCACAACGCCTTCGAACTATCCGCCGTAACAGAATAACAATGTCCGTCTGAGGCGGACAAAACAAGCAATTTGTCCACAAACGGTGACAGGCACTATGTGAATTCTTCACATAGTGCCTGTCACTTTTTAGTCTAGGGTATCTTTTTTATCCCATTTTACGGTGAAGAGGACTTTGTTGGATTTTTTTACTGGGTGTTCGAAGGTTTCAGCGATGACCTTTTTCTGAAGTTCAATTTGCTGGGCAAGGAAGCCGGCCTCGAGCTGGAAGTAATATTCAGCCTTTGATTTCACTCGGGAAACAATGAGTGGACTAATGAGTTCAAACTCCATTTCATCCTTATTCTCATTTTTAATCGTTAGATGTCCCCATGAAGCCCTCTCGAAAAACTCAATCAGTTCATCGTAATGGTTTAAAGGGTATATTCTCGCTAATCGTTTTCCTGCCCAATATAATATTTCAGGAGTGTCTTTTCCTAAAATTTCGGGTAAAAGAATTTCTCTGATTAGCTCATATCCAAAAATCGACACCGTTCTCGTCTCATCTGATTGTGTGTTTAAATTAACTGCCGTACTATCGTTCAATAGTATCCCCTCTTTCTACCATTCTATTATATACAATATTGGTTAAATTTCATTACTGAATTTTAGATTAGAAAACGGTTAAGGAATCCAATTGCAAAGATTATTATGCCACTATACTTTTTATGTTTACCATCATAACTATATTACCTTTTTACTTTAATTTCTATCCTTTACATAATGATAAATAAAATGTAGTTATAATGGAAACGCTTCCAAAATCAACCTCAAAAATGTAAGCGCTTAGCATTCTTTTTTACTATTAAAATCGCAAAAAAATTGTATTTTTAAAAAATAATTCTGTATACGGTTTCTTGACGCTCTATGTCGACAGGAGTAAAATGGACATGTCACAATTTTGTCATAGTGATGCTAGGTTGAAATTTCTTTTTAAAAGGATTATAAAAAGGAAGGAAACTTAACATCATTCTTATTATTTAAGGGGGGTAAATTATGGCGGGAAATCGAGAGTTTATTTCACGAAGAGTACACTCGCTGCTAGGGGTCATTCCAATTGGTTTGTTCCTTATCGTGCATCTTGTAGTTAACCATGCCGCGACAGAGGGAGCAGAATCCTTTGGAAAAGCAGCAAATTTTATGGAGGGGCTACCTTTCATACATGTTCTAGAATGGATTTTAATTTATTTGCCATTATTATTTCATGCAATCTATGGCCTATATATTGCGTTTACATCTAAAAGCAATGTTGGCAGAATGGGGTACTTCAGAAACTGGATGTATATCCTGCAACGTATTACTGGAGTAATTGCCTTAATTTTTATTGCTTGGCATGTTTGGGAAACACGAATCGCGATGGCTTTTGGAACAGAACTTAATTTCCAAATGATGGCAGATATTTTATCTTCACCATTCATGTTCGGTTTCTACTTAGTGGGAGTTCTTTCAGTTATTTTCCACTTCTCAAATGGTTTATGGTCATTTATGGTAAGCTGGGGAATTACCATTTCACCACGTTCACAAGTCATTTCTACATATGTGACTTTGATCGTTTTCGTGCTGCTTTCCATAATTGGAATTCAAGCGCTTCTCGCATTTGTGTGATCAACAAATTAATGAACGGAAAATATTGGATTTAGGATTAGGGAGTGAGTCACGATGAGTAAAGGTAAGGTGATCGTAGTCGGTGGTGGTTTAGCTGGCTTGATGGCAACCGTTAAGGTGGCAGAATCAGGGACACCGGTAGAGTTATTTTCTCTAGTTCCGGTGAAACGTTCTCACTCTGTTTGTGCCCAAGGCGGTATTAATGGAGCAGTGAATACTAAAGGAGAAGGCGACTCTCCTTGGATTCACTTTGACGATACAGTTTATGGCGGAGACTTTTTAGCAAATCAGCCTCCGGTAAAGGCAATGTGTGAAGCTGCGCCTGGTATTATTCACTTATTTGACCGGATGGGAGTTATGTTTAACCGTACCCCTGAAGGATTACTTGATTTCCGTCGCTTCGGTGGAACACAGCATCACCGTACAGCATTTGCCGGTGCAACTACAGGCCAGCAGCTACTTTATGCGTTGGATGAACAAGTTCGCCGTCATGAAGTGGAAGGTTTGGTTACAAAGTACGAAGGATGGGAATTCCTTGGTGCGGTATTGGACGACGAAGGCGTTTGCCGCGGTATTGCTGCCCAAAATTTAAAAACAATGGAGATTAAAACTTTTGTAGCTGATGCCGTAATTATGGCAACTGGCGGCCCTGGGATTATCTTCGGTAAATCAACAAACTCTGTTATTAACACTGGTTCTGCTGCGTCAATTTTATATCAGCAAGGTGTTTCCTATGCAAATGGTGAAATGATTCAAATTCACCCAACTGCAATTCCTGGTGATGATAAACTTCGCCTCATGAGTGAATCAGCTCGTGGAGAAGGCGGTCGTATTTGGACTTATAAAGACGGTAAACCTTGGTATTTCCTTGAAGAAAGATATCCTGCATATGGAAACCTTGTACCACGTGATATTGCAACACGTGAAATTTTCAATGTCTGTGTAGATATGAAACTGGGCGTTAATGGGGAAAACATGGTCTTCCTTGATTTATCACACAAAGATCCACATGAATTAGATGTTAAATTAGGCGGAATTATTGAGATTTATGAAAAATTTGTCGGAGACGATCCGCACAAAGTTCCAATGAAAATTTTCCCTGCCGTTCACTATTCAATGGGCGGTATGTGGGTTGACTATGACCAAATGACGAACATTCCTGGCTTATTTGCAGCAGGTGAGTGTGATTATTCACAGCATGGTGCTAACCGTTTAGGAGCGAATTCATTACTATCTGCTATTTACGGTGGTTCTGTTGCAGGACCTAACGCTGTTCGCTATATTGATGGACTTGAAAAGAGTTCTGATGCTATTTCTTCTTCTGTATTTGATCGTAAAGTTAAAGAGGAAGAACAAAAATGGAATGCGATTATGTCAATGGATGGAAATGAAAATGCCTATGTTCTTCATAAAGAGCTTGGCGAATGGATGACTGATAACGTAACAGTTGTTCGTTACAATGATCGATTGTTAAAAACAGATGAAAAAATTCAAGAACTTTTAGAGCGATACAAGAAAATTAACATCAATGATACAGCTAAATGGAGCAACCAAGGGGCTGCGTTTACACGTCAATTACAGAACATGCTTCAATTGGCTCGTGTTATTACACTTGGGGCTTATAACCGTAATGAGAGTCGTGGTGCTCACTACAAACCGGATTTCCCTAAACGTAATGATGAGGAATTCTTAAAAACGACAATGGCGAATTTTGTTGATGCTTCTTCAGCTCCGGCATTCCATTATGAAGATGTTGATATCTCGCTGCTTGCTCCACGTGAACGTGACTATACTAAAAAGCATTAATTGAAAGGGGAGTAGGAAAAAATGGCTGAAACAAAAACAGTAAAATTTATAATAACCCGTCAGGATACTCCAGACTCTGCTCCTTTTGAGGAGGAGTTTGAACTTCCATACCGTCCGAATATGAACGTTATTTCGGCGTTAATGGAAATTCGCAGAAATCCTGTCACTGCAAAAGGACAGGATACATCCCCAATTACTTGGGAAATGAACTGTCTTGAAGAAGTATGCGGAGCATGTTCAATGGTTATCAATGGCAAGCCGCGCCAAGCTTGTTCGGCGCTTGTTGATAAATTAGAGCAGCCAATCCGTTTGGCGCCAATGAGCACTTTCCCGATTGTGCGTGACCTTCAAATTGACAGAAGCAGAATGTTTGATTCCTTAAAGAAAGTAAAGGCTTGGATTCCAATCGATGGTACGTACGATTTAGGACCTGGACCACGTATGCCTGAGAAGAAACGTCAATGGGCATATGAACTTTCTAAATGTATGACATGTGGTGTATGTCTAGAGGCGTGCCCAAATGTGAATAGCAAAACAAACTTTATGGGTCCTGCTGCCTTTAACCAAGTTCGTTTGTTCAATGCTCACCCAACTGGTGCGATGAATAAATCTGAGCGTTTAAATGCATTTATGGAAGATGGCGGAATGCAAGGCTGTGGTAATTCACAAAACTGCGTGCAATCTTGTCCGAAAGGGATTCCAATCACAACCTCTATCGCAGCTGTTAACCGTGACGCTACGATGCAATCATTCAGAAACTTCTTTGGAAGCGACAACGATTAATCAAGTTTTAAAAACCTTCTTTTCTTAACGGAAAAGAAGGTTTTTTTAAGTTTCGTTTTAAATACGAGTTTTTCTCAGACTCCATTTGTTATAATGAAAGAAATTTGAAAAAGGATGGTACGGTAAAGGTGAAGTCAAAGATTCCACTACTGTTTGTTTTAGTCGGTCTTATTTTAATTGGGATTGGAGTTTGGCAGTTCATTGATGTAAAAATGCAAACAAAGGCATCACTTAAAGAGGCAAAAGAAATCGTCTCAGAACAGCAGCCAATCGGTTCAAATCAAAAACCTAATGAAAAAGATAAACCTAAAGCCAGCGAAAAAAGTAAAGCTCCGAAAATCGGCGATACAATTGGCTTGCTTTCTATTCCTAAAATCAGTGCGGAATTACCGATTGTTGAAGGAACAGACCCCGATGATCTGGCAAAAGGGGTGGGTCATTATAAAGGTTCCTATATGCCTGGAAATCACGGCCAGATTGTTTTATCGGGACATCGAGATACCGTTTTTCGCCATCTGGGAGAATTAAAAAAAGGCGATACCTTAAAAGTAAACGATTCAAAGGGTAATTATAAATATGAAATCACCCATATGAAAATTGTTAAAGCAGATGACACTAGCATTATTACTTTGCAAAATAAACAAGAGGAATTGATTTTGACCACGTGTTATCCTTTCAGTTATGTAGGAAATGCTCCGAAACGATATATTATTTATGCCAAGCCAAAATCGTAAAAGTTCCGGATTAATCGGAACTTTTTATTTGTCTAGTTTTGAATTATAGGCTCTTTTCGTAAACCTTGTTCCTCTTGGTATAAAAAGTGTTCCATTTAGAGGATTATCGGACAGCTTTGATGAATCCAAGGACAATCGAGTCAGAATCAGGGGCGCATTCGGACAGCTATGACTGACCCCAAGGGAAATCGAGTCCGAATCAAGGG
>NZ_AXVA01000005.1:199652-528178 GCF_000482325.1 Bacillus sp. UNC438CL73TsuS30
GCGCATTCGGACAGCTATGACTGACCCCAAGGGAAATCGAGTCCGAATCAAGGGTACATTCGGACAGCTATGACTGAAGCCAAGGGAAATCGAGTCCGAATCAAGAGCGCATTCGGACAGCTATGACTGACCCCAAGGGAAATCGAGTCCGAATCAAGGGAGCATTCGGACAGCTATGACTGAATCCAAGGGCAATCATGTCCGAATCAGGGGCGCATTCGGACAGCTTTAACTGAACCCAAGGGAAATCGAGTCCGAATCAAGGGTACATTCGGACAGCTATGACTGAAGCCAAGGGCAATCGAGTCCGAATCAAGGGCGCATTCGGACAGCTATGACTGACCCCAAGGGCAATCGAGTCCGAATCAAGGGAGCATTCGGACAGCTATGACTGAAGCCAAGGGCAATCATGTCCGAATCAAGGGTACATTCGGACAGCTTCGATGAATCCAAAGGCAATCGCGTCCGAATCAGAAGTCTGGGAGAAATGTTAACCATTAATTCTGTACGAAAAACAACAATCTTTGCGAAAACAGCCAAATTTGAATTATAATTAAGACTAAAGGGGAATGAATGACTATTCATCTTGCGTGGAAAAGGAGCGTGACAAATAAGATGGTGAAAGCAATTTATATAGATGATTTTCATAAGTGGCAGCATGAATTTGAATATTTTCTCCCAATCAGGGTTAGGTTTTCTGAAACGGATATGTTTGGACATTTAAATAATACAGTTCCATTCGTTTATTTTGAGGAAGCCCGGACTGAATATTTGAAATCCATTGGTTTTATGGATGAGTGGGTAAAGCCTGAAAGTGAGACATTTCCAGTTGTTGCTGATCTCCAATGTGATTTTTTACAGCAAATTTTTTTCGGTGAAAATTTAAAAGTATATGTAAAAGCCGCTTCAGTCGGAAATTCCTCTGTCGATCTTCATTATATGGGCAAAAAAGAAGATGGTTCTGTTGGATTTGTAGGAAGAGGAACGCTTGTTCAAATCTCAAAAAAGGCTGGGAAAGGCGTTCCTTGGACAGAGAAAATGAGAAATCTGCTTGTACGGCATATCGATGTTAATATATAACGAAACAAAATCATTTTTCAGATAGTATTTATAGTCACTACATTTGTAGAGTTCACATAAGATATGGTGACTAAATATATACCCACCCCACGGTTCATAACTGGCGAAGGCAAGGAGGGTCACAATACTTGAAGGAGAATGATTATACTCACAAGCCATTACTCACCAAACGCGAAAGAGAAGTATTCGAACTGTTAGTACAAGACAAAACAACGAAGGAAATCGCTGGTGAATTATTTATAAGCGAAAAAACGGTTAGAAATCATATTTCCAATGCCATGCAAAAGCTTGGTGTTAAGGGGCGTTCACAAGCCGTTGTAGAGCTCCTTCGAATGGGAGAGCTAGAACTTTAATCATGACCGGCATCCTTTTTTGGGAGGCCGGTTCATATTTTTATAAAGTTATTTTCATAGTGGATGCGGGTGTAAAACGCCGTATTCGTTTTTTTTTGAAAAAAAGAACGCTTCATGTTTCTGCTTGAAATTTAAGCGAAAAAAGTAGAAAATAAATACAAGCTTAACTCATCTTTTGAGAAAACAACTCGTTAAGCGGCGCTTTAAGTTGAGGGGAAAGCATATTATAGGAGTGTATAATACATGAAACTCGAAAATTCACAAAAAGTGAACGGGGAAATAGTGGCGAATATTGAAAAAGATTTACGGTACATATCCGGGATTATTAAACAAAAAGGAAGAGAAATGTTAAGTAATTATAAAATTACTCCTCCCCAGTTTGTTGCCCTGCAGTGGCTTTTTGAAGATGGCGATATGACAATTGGGGAATTATCTAATAAAATGTTTCTTGCCTGTAGTACCACTACAGATTTAGTCGATCGCATGGAGAAAAATCAACTCCTTGTCCGGGTTAAAGATCCGAATGATCGCCGAGTAGTGAGAATTCATCTGCTCGAGGAAGGCGAACGAATTATCAATGAGGTTATCAAGAAGCGTCAAGTATATTTAGAGGAAATCTTAAAAAACTTTACCACAGATGAGATTCTTCTGGTCCAAAACAATTTAAGTAAACTGCATCAGGAAATGCGTTAAGAATGAGGCGAGAAGCTTGAAACAACCAATAGGTGTAATTGATTCCGGCGTTGGAGGGTTAACGGTTGCAAAGGAAATAATGCGACAGCTGCCAAATGAAAAAATCATTTATTTGGGAGATACGGCACGTTGTCCTTATGGGCCAAGACCAACAAAGGAAGTTAGAAAATTCACTTGGGAATTAACAACCTTTTTATTAGAAAAACAGATTAAAATGCTGGTCATCGCTTGCAATACGGCAACAGCTGTTGCTTTGGATGAAATTCGGAGGGAATTAAAAATTCCAGTGATCGGAGTCATTTATCCAGGAGCGCGGGCCGCGATAAAGCGAACAAAAAACTATCGGGTTGGTATTATAGGCACCCAGGTTACCGTAGAAAGTGGCGCTTATGAAAAGGCATTAAAATCGTTAAACAGCAGGCTGTTTGTGAAAGCCCATGCCTGTCCAAAATTTGTTCCGCTGGTTGAAAGCGGCGAATATGACGGGGCGATTGCGGAAAAAATTGTTACGCAATCCTTGCAGCCGATGTTAAATTTAAATTTAGATACATTAATTTTAGGATGCACGCATTATCCGTTGCTTGGACCGCTTATTAAAAAAGTAATGGGTCCGGAGGTTAACGTGATTAGTTCCGGTGATGAAACTGCGAGAGAAATCAGTGCCATCCTTCAATACAACGGCCAGCTCGAAGAATCTGAGGACGAGCCGGAGCACGAGTTTATTACTACCGGATCAAGAGGAATCTTTTCCAAGATCGCCTCGGAATGGCTGGACATGCCGGTTGACAATGTACAAAAAATTAAATTATAAATGGGAGCTCCTCTGGGGGCTCATTTGTTTTTAAAAAGTTTTTTAGAGAATGTCCAAATTTTTTTTTCAAGACGGTCTAAATTTCCGGAAGGCTCGTATACATGGTAGTACAAACTGTCTTGGGAGGGAATTGTATGTCTAAAAATAAAAATAAAGCAGTCATCCTTGTGTCGGCTATGTTTGCTTCGAGCGTTCTATTATCAGGCTGTGGCTTATTTAATACTGAAACGGAAAAGAAAATCGACCCGCCGAAATCCGTCTCCATGGACACTGGAAAAACGGTAAGCAAAGAAACAGTGGCTAAAACCGAAAATGCAAAAAACACCATCAAAACAGAACTATACCTCATCGATAAAAATGGCTATGTAGTGCCGCAGACAATAGCACTGCCGAAAAAAAGTTCTACCGCAACACAAGCTCTCGAATACTTAGTAGATAACGGACCCGTTGAAGATATGCTGCCAAACGGATTTAGAGCAGTCATCCCGGCAGAAACTTCATTGTCTGTTAACATTAAGGATGGCGTAGCCCATGTTGATTTTTCAAAGGAATTTAAAAACTATCAACCTGAAGACGAGTTGAAAATTCTTCAATCCATTACCTGGACATTAACCCAATTTGACTCCGTTAAGTCCGTACAGTTATCCATGACCGGGCATCCATTAACCGAAATGCCGGTAAACGGTACACCAATCAGTGATCACTTAACGAGATCCATCGGAATCAATATTGATACAACGGATGTTGTAGACATTACCAATACAAAACCGGTAACCGTATACTATATTGGCGGTGAAAAAGAAGGCTCGTACTACTATGTACCGGTAACACGACGGGTTAGCAATAATGTAACCGATAATATCACTGCTGCTGTAAATGAATTAATTGAAGGGCCAAGTCAGAAGTCAAACCTTCTTTCAGAGTTTATGTCTGACGCAAAACTTCTTGAAGCGCCAAAAGTGGAAAATGGACAGGTGACATTGAACTTTAATGAGAATATTTATGGAAGCTTCGAAGAAAAGGAGATTTCGCAGGCCGTGTTAAACACTCTTGTATTATCATTAACAGAACAGCCGGGAATTGAAAAAGTTGCAATCGAAGTGAAAGGGAAAGCAGGGCTCAAAAATGAACAGGGTAAAAAAATATCTGAGCCTGTAACTCGTCCGGAAAAAGTAAATACAGGTAGTTTTTAAAAAAAGTTTTTTGTTATACTATATAATGACCATGAAAGAGGTTGGCTTCCCGCCGCCTCTTCTTTATTTGTCTGGCTCTTTAGCGTCCTTAAAAAGACGATTATGCTTTTCTATTTGCCAGATAGGCCGGCTTATACCAACAAGGCGAGCTTGATCATGAAGGAGGAAGGTTAGTGCGTGTTGATGGACGTGAACCATTGCAGTTAAGACCCATACATATTGAAACAAACTATTTAATGCATCCGGAAGGCTCGGTGCTCATTTCTGTTGGGGACACAAAAGTAATTTGCACCGCTACAATTGAAGACCGGGTGCCGCACTTTATGAGGGGAGAAGGCAAAGGCTGGATTACAGCGGAATATTCGATGCTCCCAAGAGCGACGGCATCAAGGAATATCCGAGAATCTTCTAAAGGGAAAGTGTCCGGGCGTACCATGGAAATTCAGCGGCTGATTGGCCGTGCCTTAAGGGCTATTGTAGATTTAAAGTCTTTAGGGGAAAAAACAGTTTGGATTGATTGTGATGTCATTCAGGCTGACGGAGGAACCCGTACGGCTTCCATTACCGGAGCATTTGTCGCGATGACGCTTGCTTTAAATGAATTAGCCGAAAAAAGAGCGATAAAATTCCCCATCACTGATTTCCTGGCAGCGACCAGTGTCGGAATTTTAGAAGAGAACACAACCATCCTAGATTTAAATTACCCGGAGGACTCCGGTGCTTTGGTTGACATGAATGTTGTCATGACCGGAAGCGGAGAATTTGTTGAACTGCAGGGAACAGGTGAGGAAGCTACTTTCTCTTACAACCAGCTTCAAGAATTACTTCATGCAGCACAAGCCGGATTGAGTGAGCTTTTTGAGCATCAAAAAATTGCTCTTGGTGCAGACATAACCGAAAAAATTGAAGAAAGAAGAAAGAATAAATGAGAGAAGTTATTATTGCTACTAAAAACCCCGGAAAAGCGAGAGAATTTGAGAGTATTTTTGCCAAAAGGGGAATCGAAGTCAAAACACTATTAGATTTTCCAGAGATACCTGATGTAGAGGAAACAGGAACTACTTTTGAGGCAAATGCCATCCTTAAAGCAGAAGCGATCTCTAAGGCCTTGAATAAAATGGTCATTGGAGACGACTCCGGTTTAATTGTGGATGTATTAGAAGGCAGACCTGGTATCTATTCAGCCCGATATGCCGGAGAACATAAAAATGATCAGGACAATATTGATAAGGTTCTTTTTGAGCTAAAGGATGTCCCTGAGGAAGAGCGGAAGGCAAGATTTTATTGTGCACTGGCTGTGGCTGTGCCAAATCAAGAAACGATGACGGTTTCGGGAACTTGTGAAGGCCGGATTTTAACAGAAAGAAAAGGGACGCACGGCTTTGGTTACGATCCGATTTTTTATGTTCCGAATTTGGGACTTGCAATGGCTGAGCTCCCTTCAGAGGAAAAAAATAAAATCAGCCACCGCGCAAACGCCTTAAAGAAGCTTGATACGGTGCTGGATTCAATTTTAGAAAGAGCAAATCAATCATGAGCAAAATTTTGATTGTCAGTGATAGTCACGGAATGACAAAAGAGCTTGAAATTCTGCGGGACAGACATATGAAAGATGTCGATTTAATGATTCATTGTGGAGATTCGCAGTTAATGCCAGATGACCAAGCGATTTCAGGGTTTGTCACCGTATTAGGGAATTGTGATTTCGGTGGTTATCCTTTAGAAGTGATCGAAGAGGTAACTGGCCGGAAAATTTTCGTTACGCACGGGCATAAGTATTCGGTTAAGTCATCTTTGATGAATTTAAAGTATAAGGCGCAAGAGGTAAACGCCGATATTGTTTGTTTCGGGCATTCCCATATATTAGGGGCGGAGGTCATTGGTGGAACCTTGTTTTTGAACCCCGGAAGCCTTCGGCTGCCTCGGGAGCGCTTTGAAAAAACGTACGTTATTCTAGACCTAGCAGATGAAAAAATAAAGATGACTGTTTTTGAATTGAACGGTCGTGAATTAGTCGATTTAGGCTATGAATTTACCTTGCCGACAAGATAATGGGGAGTGTATCTCCCTATTTCTTGTTTTTAAAAAACAGCAAATTTATTATTGACTTTTATTTTTTAGGACTATATAATAAATCTTGTCTTTGATAAATGACTACGTCCCAGTAGCTCAGCAGGATAGAGCATACGCCTTCTAAGCGTACGGTCGGGAGTTCGAATCTCTCCTGGGACGCCATCTACATACCAAATGAACTTTACTCACCCAGAAAAAGGTGAGTTTTTTTGTTTTTTACCTAATTCATGCTACACTAATTTTCATCAACCATAAGGGCGGAATTTTATGAAAAAACGGGAACGAGTTAAAAGAAAAGAGAATGTAATCTTCTTTCCCGGGCTAGAACAGCGATTAACGGAAAAGGGCTTAGAAAGCTTGCAATTAAAAAAGTTTGAAGAAGCCATCGAGCTTTTAGAAGGCGCGAAAGAACTTGATCCGGAAAATGGCGATGTCCTAATGGGCTTAGTCTTAGCCTATTTTGAAGCCGGTGCTTACCGCAAAGCAAAAAAACTTGCAAACGAACTTTTACTTAAAGGAATCGGCGATTATTATCAGATGGTCGATTTATATTTGACCATTCTAATCCAGCTGCACGAATATCAAGAAATTGTTTCAACGATTGAAGTCTTATTGGATGAAAAAGAAATACCACCCGAAAAACAGGATCATTTTCTAACCATCCTGCAATTTAGCAAAAGGATGGCGGAACAGAATCAAGCAGATGTGGAAAATGACAATTCGGATGAAACTGGTCTAATGAACAAAAGCCTGAACCTTTTTTCCTTACAAAATACAACCGAACAAATGCTGCTTCTATCCAAACTGGCGGAGAGGAACATTAGACCTTATATAGAGGAAATTAAAGCCTATCTAATCGCAGAAACAGGACAGTCCTTTTTTAAAACAACCCTGCTAACTCTACTAAAAGAGCAGGAATATGACAAGGAAATCGAGGTCCAAAAGTTTCATCAGATCATCAAGATTATCCCGACAAAATTGCCTGAAGTTCATGCCCAGCCCAGGATGGAAAAAATCATAGAACATTTAGAAGATTATCTGGAAAATAGTAACCCGGTTTTATTGTCGGATATAACAGGTATGGTAGAACGAATCTTTTTTATCAGCTATCCTTTCGAGCTGGAGCCGAAGAATGCTAAAGCATGGGCAGCAGCCTTTCATGTTCTAGCAGAGGAATACATGGGAAACGATGCAGAAATAATTGATAGAGCGGAAGAATACGGTGTTCCCAGTGAAGAAATCAATCTAGCAATCGTTAAAATACGAGAAATAGAAGAAATTTCTTACCCTAATTTTTAGGCAGTGTGTTGAAAGAAATCAATCCTATGATATAATGTAGGGGTCGCATTCTGAAGAAATTCGATATTTTACAACAAAAAGTGGATAATGACTTGATAGAACAAGACATATTCATACAATTCGTTACGAATGAAATGAGAATAGATGTTGGAGGGAAAAAACGGTATGACAGCTAAGTGGGAAAAGTTAGAAGGAAACCGCGGTGTTCTTACAGTTGAAGTAAGTGCTGAGGAAGTAAGCAAAGGATTAGACGCAGCTTTCCAAAAAGTTGTAAAACAAGTAAATGTTCCAGGATTCCGTAAAGGAAAAATGCCTCGTGGCATGTTTGAAAAGCGTTTTGGTGTTGAATCACTATATCAAGATGCTTTGGATTTCATTCTTCCAGAAGCATATGGAAATGCAATCGATGAAACAGGCATCGAGCCAGTTGATCGTCCTGATATTGATATTGAGCAAATGGAAAAAGGCAAAGAGCTTATCTTCAAAGCTACTGTTACTGTAAAGCCTGAAGTGAAATTAGGCGAGTACAAAGGCTTAGAAGTAGAAGAACTTGATACAAATGTTACAGATGAAGACGTACAAAAAGAATTAGAAACACTTCAAAATCGTCAAGCTGAGCTTGTTGTAAAAGAAGAAGGTAAAGCTGAAAACGGCGATACTGTTATCCTCGACTTTGAAGGTTTCGTTGATGGCGAAGCATTTGAAGGCGGAAAAGCAGAAAACCACTCACTTGAGTTAGGTTCTGGCTCTTTCATTCCTGGCTTTGAAGAGCAGCTTGTTGGAGTTGCTGCCGGCGAATCAAAAGACGTAGAAGTATCTTTCCCTGAAGAATATCATGCTGCAGAGCTTGCAGGTAAGCCAGCAGTTTTCAAAGTAACTGTTCATGAAATTAAAGGAAAAGAACTTCCAACACTCGATGATGAGTTTGCAAAAGATGTAGATGAAGAAGTTGAAACATTGGATGCATTAAAAGAAAAAATCAAAACTCGTTTAGAAGACAGCAAAAAGCATGAAGCAGAGCATCACCTACGTGATACTGTAGTGGAAAAAGCAGCTGAAAATGCTGAAGTAGAAATCCCAGCTGTTATGATCGATAGCGAAGTAAACCGTATGCTTCAAGAGTTCGAACAACGCTTGCAAATGCAAGGTATGAACCTTGAGCTTTACTTCCAATTCTCAGGTCAAGATGAAAATGCCCTTCGCGAGCAAATGAAAGAAGAAGCAGCTAAGCGTGTACGTGTAAACTTAACGCTTGAAGCAATTGCGAAGGCAGAAAATCTTGAGGCAACTGATGAAGACGTTAATGCTGAACTTGAAAAAATGGCTGGCATGTATAACATGACAGTTGACAACATTAAAGCAGCACTTGGCGGAGTTGAAGGAATTAAAGCAGATCTTCAGCTTAAAAAAGCAGTTGACTTTCTTATTGAAAACAAAAAATAATTAATTTTTAGCAAGGCACGATTCCATCGTGCCTTGTTTTATACATTTTATCGATTACATATTATAATAGGGGTAGGGAAACCTTTTTATTAAACCTCATGAAAAGCCTTATACATTTTTGCAGATGGGCAGGAAAAATGGAATTACATATCGAATTAAATTAAACCAAACGGATTTAAGGTTGATTTTTTAAAATTTTGGTTATGCTTAATGGGTACATAAGTTTCTGTTATGATGGCGAATCCCAGTAAATTTAACAGTAGCAAACATAAGGCTTTTTATTTCCAGTCCATCGGCAACATGTGTTACAATGCAATACATACCACTAAAAATAGAAGAAAAAGATTCGAATTTATTTGGGATTCGCAGCTTTAAAATTGTGTGACAACAAGTATCAAGGGGTGAAAAGATTGTTTAAATTTAATGATGAAAAAGGGCAATTAAAATGTTCTTTCTGTGGTAAAACACAGGATCAAGTTCGAAAGCTGGTTGCGGGTCCAGGAGTTTATATATGTGATGAGTGTATCGAGCTTTGCACAGAGATTGTTGAGGAAGAACTTGGAACAGAAGAAGAGGTAGAATTTAAAGATGTTCCAAAGCCAAAGGAAATTTGTGAAATTCTTGATGAATATGTCATCGGCCAGGATCAGGCAAAGAAATCATTATCGGTAGCCGTTTATAATCACTATAAGCGGATTAATTCCAATAGTAAGATTGATGATGTTGAGCTTGCGAAGAGTAATATTTGTATGATTGGACCAACTGGTAGTGGGAAAACGTTATTGGCACAAACATTAGCCCGCATCCTTAACGTACCATTTGCGATTGCTGATGCAACTTCATTAACCGAGGCTGGATATGTTGGCGAAGATGTTGAAAATATTTTGCTTAAATTAATCCAAGCTGCTGATTATGATGTAGAAAAGGCAGAAAAGGGCATCATTTATATTGATGAAATTGATAAAATTGCCCGTAAATCGGAAAATCCATCGATTACAAGAGATGTCTCCGGTGAAGGCGTTCAACAGGCATTATTAAAAATTCTTGAAGGTACGGTTGCAAGTGTTCCTCCACAAGGCGGCAGAAAACATCCGCATCAAGAATTTATCCAAATTGATACAACGAATATTCTATTTATTTGCGGTGGTGCATTTGATGGCATCGAACCAATCATTAAACGCCGTTTAGGGCAAAAAGTCATTGGATTCGGCTCAGATGTTAAGACTCAAGAAATTGGACAAAAAGAGCTTCTTTCAAAAGTATTGCCTGAGGACTTGCTTCGCTTTGGCTTAATTCCGGAATTTATCGGACGTTTGCCTGTTATTGCAAGCCTTGAGCAATTAGATGAAGGTGCTTTAATTGAAATCTTAACGAAGCCGAAGAATGCTTTGGTGAAGCAATATCAAAAAATGCTTGAGATTGATGATGTAAATCTTGAATTCGAAGAAGGCGCTCTAGTGGAAATCGCGAAAAAAGCGATTGAACGAAAAACAGGTGCCCGCGGGTTACGTTCTATTATTGAAGGAATCATGCTTGATGTGATGTTTGATCTTCCATCAAGAGATGATATCACGAAGTGTATCATCACGCAGGAAACGGTTTTAGATAACAGTGAACCGAAGCTGATTCTAGAGGATGGAACTGTAGCCAACGAAAAATCTGCATAATGAAAAAGTGTTAAAGTACCTAATTACAGGCACTTTAGCTAAACAATCAAAGAACCCGGCGTTGTGCCAGGTTCTTTTTTTTCTTACCAAACCGCACAATTTGTGGTTTATTACACCCAATCGCAGGAAATACTGAAAATATCTATCAGAATTAATCTGCAGGAGGGGATAGTATGAGTTGGACGGGGATTGCCTTATTTATACAGCTCTTTTTTGGAATCATCATTGGACTATATTTTTGGAATTTGCTTCGAAATCAGCGAACACAAAAAGTATCCATCGATAGAGAATCAAGAAAGGAAATGGAGCAGCTTCGTAAAATGAGATCCATTTCTTTAACCGAACCATTATCAGAAAAAGTACGTCCTACTAGCTTTAAAGATATTGTTGGGCAGGAGGATGGAATTAAATCATTAAAGGCGGCATTATGCGGTCCCAATCCACAGCATGTCATCATTTACGGACCGCCTGGTGTGGGGAAAACAGCTGCAGCCCGCCTAGTTCTTGAGGAAGCGAAAAAAAATAGCAAATCACCATTCAAACCGGCATCTGTTTTTATTGAACTTGATGCGACAACCGCCCGTTTTGATGAACGGGGAATTGCCGACCCATTAATCGGTTCTGTTCATGACCCAATCTATCAAGGGGCTGGGGCTATGGGACAAGCTGGAATTCCACAGCCAAAGCAAGGCGCTGTAACAAATGCACATGGCGGTGTATTATTTATTGATGAAATAGGTGAATTGCATCCTATCCAAATGAATAAATTGTTAAAGGTGTTAGAGGATCGGAAGGTTTTCCTAGAAAGTGCCTATTATCATGAGGAAAATAATCAAATCCCAACACACATCCATGATATTTTTAAAAATGGACTCCCAGCCGATTTCCGGTTAATTGGGGCAACAACAAGAACACCGAATGAAATTCCCCCGGCGATTCGTTCGCGCTGTATGGAAGTGTTCTTCCGTGAATTAAGCGAGGAGGAAATTAGTTTAGTTGCAAGAAAAGCAGCAGATAAAGTGAATCTATCCATAAGTGAAAACGGTGTGGAAACACTTTCAAACTATGCAAGAAACGGACGGGAAGCAGTTAATTTAGTGCAAATTGCAGCCGGCCTCGCCATTCAAGAGGAACGAGACTTTTTAAAAGACGAAGATATTGAATGGGTGATTCATTCCAGTCAAATGTCACCGCGCATGGAAAGAAAAATTAATGATGATTCCCAAGTTGGTCTTGTGAATGGGCTTGCTGTTTATGGCCCGAATTCCGGTGCGCTTCTAGAAATTGAAGTAACGGTCATTCCGGCAAAGGAAAAGGGTTCGATTAATATTACTGGTATTGTGGAAGAGGAAAGTATTGGCGGTCAAGGCAAATCGATTCGCCGCAAAAGTATGGCACGCGGTTCGATTGAAAATGTGATTACCGTATTACGTTCGATGGGAGTTCCTGCTGATGACTTCGATATCCATGTGAATTTTCCAGGTGGAGTTCCAATTGACGGACCGTCAGCGGGAATTGCGATGGCAACCGGAATTTATTCGGCCATTTATAAAATCCCAATCGATAACAAGGTAGCCATGACTGGGGAAATTAGCATTCATGGAAACGTCAAACCCATTGGCGGTGTTTATCCAAAGGTAAAAGCAGCGAAAAAGGCCGGTGCAGAAACGGTTATTATCCCGGAAGAAAATATGCAGTCAATTTTAAATGAAATTGAGGGCATCAATATCGTTCCAGTCACTCATTTACATGAAGTATTTGAGATTGCCTTGGTCAATGAGTTAGCTCTGAACAAAGTCATTCCGGCATCCATCGAACTTTCAAAGAAAGAATCTATTTGAAAAATAAACTTCGGTTTGTAAACCAAAACAAACCGAAGTTTTTTATTGGCATGGAAGAAAACAAGGGGATTGGGGAAAATAGAATTATTGTAGTTATTAGCTTATATTAGACACTTTTTTTTAAATAGGATAGAATTGTACAAAGATGAATTCTAATTCACTAATGGAAATATTGATTTTTGGAGGTGCAGTAATTTGGCGAAAAACAATGAAATAATCGTCCCCCTCCTGCCGCTTCGGGGGCTGCTTGTTTATCCGACAATGGTCCTTCATTTAGATGTAGGACGGGAAAGATCGGTTCAAGCCCTAGAAAAAGCGATGGTAGATGACCACTTAATTTTTTTAACAACCCAAAAAGATGTGTCGATAGATGAGCCTTTGGAAGAAGACATATATAAGCTTGGGACTTTGACAAAGGTAAAGCAAATGCTGAAGCTCCCAAATGGGACCATCCGCGTCTTGGTGGAAGGGTTAAGCAGGGCTGAAATCGTATCATTCCATGACGAAGAAGATTATTATTCTGTTGTCATTCAAACATACGATGACCCGGATACAAAAGATGTGGAAGATCAAGCCCTGATGAGAACGATGCTTGATTATTTCGAGCAATACATAAAACTATCGAAAAAAATCTCTGCTGAAACCTTTGCATCCGTTACCGATATTGAAGAACCCGGAAGAATGGCAGATATCATTGCCTCCCATTTACCGATTAAACTAAAGGATAAGCAGACGATTCTTGAAACGATTGACGTGAAAGAACGGATGAGCCTCGTCATCGATACCATCCATAATGAAAAAGAAGTCCTTAATCTTGAAAAGAAAATCGGCCAGCGAGTAAAGCGCTCAATGGAAAGAACGCAAAAGGAATATTATTTGCGTGAACAGATGAAGGCGATTCAAAAAGAATTAGGTGATAAGGAAGGCAAAACCGGAGAGGTTGCTGATCTTACTGAAAAGATTGAAAACGCCGGAATGCCGGACCATGTAAAACAAACCGCATTGAAAGAATTGGATCGTTACGAAAAAGTTCCATCCAGCTCTGCTGAAAGTGCTGTAATCCGCAATTATATTGAATGGTTAATTTCGATTCCATGGTCAAAGAAAACGGACGATGATATTGATATTAATCGTGCGGAGCGAATTTTAAATGAAGATCATTATGGTCTTGAAAAGGTGAAAGAGCGAGTACTTGAATATTTAGCGGTTCAAAAGCTGACCAATTCCTTGAAAGGACCCATTCTTTGTTTAGCTGGACCTCCAGGGGTTGGGAAAACAAGTCTGGCAAAATCGATTGCGACTTCACTAAATCGTAATTTTGTCCGAATTTCTCTTGGCGGTGTTCGTGATGAATCGGAAATTCGCGGCCACAGAAGAACCTATGTCGGTGCAATGCCGGGAAGAATTATTCAAGGAATGAAAAAGGCAGGCACGATTAACCCAGTCTTTTTACTCGATGAGATCGATAAGATGTCCAGTGATTTCCGCGGCGATCCTTCGGCAGCCATGCTTGAAGTCCTTGATCCGGAACAAAATCATAATTTTAGCGATCATTATATTGAAGAGACGTATGATTTATCAAAGGTCATGTTTATTGCCACGGCCAATAATTTGTCTACCATTCCGGGGCCGTTGTTAGACAGAATGGAAATTATTACGATTGCGGGCTATACCGAAATTGAAAAAGTTCATATTACAAGAGATCACTTGTTACCAAAACAAATTAAAGAAAATGGACTTTCAAAGGGAATTCTTCAGGTTCGTGATGATGCAATTTTAAAGGTTGTCCGATATTATACACGTGAAGCAGGGGTTCGGAGTCTTGAACGGCAAATGGCGACCCTTTGCCGAAAAACGGCTAAAATCGTTGTTTCCGGTGAGAAAAAACGAGTTATTATTACCGAAAAAAACATCGAGGAATTTTTAGGCAAGCCAAGATTCCGTTATGGCCAGGCGGAAGCTGAAGATCAGGTGGGGGTTGCAACCGGATTAGCGTACACAACTGTTGGCGGGGATACGCTGCAAATTGAAGTTTCATTGGCACCAGGGAAAGGCAAGTTAGTCTTAACAGGTAAACTTGGTGATGTTATGAAGGAGTCGGCCCAGGCGGCATTCAGTTATGTTCGTTCGAAGGCGAAGGAACTTGGCATCGAGGAAGATTTCCATGAAAAACATGATATCCATATTCATGTTCCGGAAGGTGCCGTTCCGAAAGACGGGCCATCTGCAGGGATCACCATTGCCACGGCGCTTGTCTCAGCATTATCCGGCAGACCAATCCGCCGCGAAGTCGGAATGACAGGAGAAATCACGTTAAGAGGACGTGTTCTTCCAATTGGCGGATTAAAAGAGAAAACTTTAAGTGCTCATAGAGCCGGATTAACAAAGGTCATTCTCCCGAAGGATAATGAAAAGGATATAGAGGATATACCAGAAAGTATTCGAAATGAAATTGAGTTTGTGCTTGTATCGCATGTAGATGAGGTATTAAAACATGCTCTGCTTGAAGGAGTCATAAAATGAAAGTAACAAGTGCAGATATTGTTATCAGTGCTGTAAGGCCAGAGCAATATCCTGAAACAGATATACCGGAATTCGCCTTAGCAGGGCGATCCAATGTAGGAAAATCATCGTTTATTAATCGAATGTTAGGTCGAAAAGCTTTAGCAAGGATTTCTTCCAAGCCAGGAAAAACACAAACCTTAAACTTTTTTATCATAAATGAAGTGCTCCATTTTGTTGATGTTCCTGGTTATGGCTATGCTAAGGTTTCAAAAACGGAGCGTGCTGCCTGGGGGAAAATGATTGAAACATACTTAACAACCCGGGAACAGCTAAATGCCGTTGTCTTAATTGTTGACTTAAGACATCCGCCGACACAGGACGATATCATGATGTATGATTTTTTAAAGCATTACGAAATCCCCTGTATCATTATCGCCACGAAGGCGGATAAAATCCCAAAAGGGAAATGGCAAAAGCATTTAAAGGTAACCCGTGAAACCTTGGATCTAGACCCGAATGACCATATTGTTCTTTTTTCATCAGAAACTGGTTTAGGGAAAGATCAGGTCTGGTCGCTGCTGCAAAGCTATATGAAATAAGAAAAGCGAAAGCGCCTCGTTCAGCCCCGACAAGTGCTGAAGCAACCTAGAGGGGCTAGGCGCTGCAGCTAGACAAAATAAACGCCCGGGATCCCGGGCGTTTATTTTTTGCGTTTCAGTATAAAATAAATACCAACAATGATTAAGAGGACGGGCCAATATTTCCAAACAACGGACAAACCGTTTTGCAGAAAGTCGAAATATCCGGCAATTTTATCATAAAAAAGCAGCAAAACTGCTAAAATTAAAAATAAGAAGGCTTGAAATAAACCTGTATTCGCTTTTTGAAAACGAAGAAAAAACCCTAAAGAAATAATCAGCATGAGCATTCCAATCGTGTTCTGCGGCCAAAAAGATACATGTCCGACAAGATGAAAATGCAAACCAAAACCAAACATAATCACCCCGGGAAGAATTCCCTCATGGTCCTTAGCGGCATAGCCTTGACCAAGGAAAGCTGCGCCAACAATAAGAAGCAAGGTCGGCCACGTATAAAATTGTTTAAAAAGAGTGAAATGAGATTGCTGTAGTAAAAAATAGGCTCCAAAGCCAATCAGAATAATTCCAGGAAAAATTCGTTGATTTTTCATCTAAACCACCACTTCCAGAAAGGTTTACTTGAATATCGTTCGTTTTTTTGATACTGTACATAAGGAAGGAATTTGTCGAAATAGAATCCTTATCAATTCATAATCATATCATATAGTTTCATTTTCTGTTCACATTTTTCGGGTAAATAAACAAATTACCCATGGTATAATCATACTAGTTAAATTTGCAATCTTATGTGGGGGTGTCTTAATCAATGCATATATTAGTGATCGGTGTAAACTATAAAACTGCCCCTGTAGAAATCCGTGAGCGGTTGACATTTAATCAATCCGATCTTGTGGATGCCATGAAAAAATTAAACGCAAAGAAAAGCATCCTGGAAAACATTATTCTTTCTACATGTAATCGTACGGAAATTTATGCGGTTGTCGATCAATTACATACAGGCCGCTATTATATAAAGGAATTTCTGTCAGAATGGTTCGGACTTGACCAAGCGGAGTTTTCTCCGTATTTATTTGTGTATGAAGAAGATGGTGCAGTGGAGCATCTGTTCAATGTAACATGCGGATTAAATTCCATGGTTTTAGGGGAGACGCAGATTCTTGGACAGGTACGAACAAGTTTTATGCTTGCACAAGAAGAAAATATTACCGGCACCGTGTTTAACCACCTATTTAAACAGGCGGTAACGGTGGCAAAACGGGGGCATTCTGAAACGGATATCGGGGCAAATGCCGTATCTGTCAGCTATGCTGCAGTTGAATTAGCGAAGAAAATCTTCGGTTCGTTATCCGGCAAGCACGTTTTAATTTTTGGTGCGGGAAAAATGGGCGAATTAGCTGCTCAAAACCTACATGGCAATGGGGTTAAAAAAGTAACGGTAATCAACCGTACATTTGAAAAAGCACAAGAGCTTGCCACACGCTTTGGCGGTGAGGCAAGAGGACATGAAGAACTTCAAAAAGCGCTTGTAGAAGCAGATATTTTAATCAGCTCAACAGGAGCAAAGGATTTTGTCATCACAAAGCCAATGATGGCAAAGGTCGAAAAAGCGCGGAAGGGCAAGCCCTTATTTATGGTCGATATTGCCGTGCCGCGTGATCTAGATCCGCAAATTGCTGAGCTTGAAAATGTATTCCTTTACGATATTGATGACCTAGAAGGCATAGTGGAAGCGAACCTGCAGGAGCGCAAGAGAGCTGCTGAGAAAATCATGCTGATGATTGAAAAGGAAATCGTTGAATTCAAGCAATGGCTTGGCACGCTTGGTGTCGTACCGGTCATTTCAGCACTTAGAGAAAAAGCCCTTGCGATTCAGGCCGAAACAATGGTTAGCTTGGAACGAAAGCTTCCAAACTTATCAGACCGAGACATAAAAGTATTAAATAAGCATACAAAGAGCATTATTAATCAGCTCCTAAAAGATCCAATTTTATCAGCAAAAGAATTGGCTGCAAGACCAGATGCGGAGCAGGCGATGGCATTATTTAAACAAATATTTAATATTGAAGAGCTTGTAAAGGAACAACAATTGAAAGCAGCTGAATCAAATCCTACACCCGTTTCTAAAGTTCAGGCTGCCTTTGAAGTCTAAGGGGCCGTTCGATGTTTAGTGTCTTAATGACAAGGCTGCACGAACTTACCGTTGTTTTATATGCCTTCAGTGTGTTGTTATATTTTTTCGACTTCATTCACCATAACCGGAAGGCAAACCGTATTGCCTTCTGGTTACTTGCGTTTGTATGGATTTTGCAAACCGTCTTTTTATTTTTCTATATGGTTAAAACAGGGAGGTTCCCTGTGCTCACCATTTTTGAGGGACTCTATTTTTATGCCTGGGTATTAGTCACCTTATCACTTGGGATCAATCGTTTCTTACGGATTGATTTTATCGTCTTTTTTACCAATATCCTTGGCTTTATTGTCATGGCGATTCATACCTTTGCCCCGATGCAATACCATTCGCATGTGATGGCAAATCGGCTGGTTTCTGAATTGCTGCTGATTCATATCACGATGGCCATACTATCTTATGGTGCCTTTTCATTATCATTCGTTTTTTCCTTGTTGTATCTGCTCCAATATGATTTATTGAAACGAAAGAAATGGGGTAAGCGATTATTAAGGCTTGCGGATTTGGAAAAACTGGAGAGACTGTCATACATAACTGCGATTATTGGTGTTCCAATGCTATTGCTAGGCTTGATTTTAGGGCTGCAGTGGGCGTTTCTCAAACTGCCCGGGATGGATTGGTATGATATGAAGATCATCGGGTCGTTTTTATTGCTGACCGCCTATAGCATCTTTTTGTATTTACGGACTGTAAAAAACATCCATGGGAAAAATTTAGCCTTATGGAATGTCGCATCCTTTTTAATCGTATTAATTAACTTTTTCTTATTTGGTCGATTATCATCATTTCATTTGTGGTACTCGTAAAGTGAAACTTCAATCAGTGTGTTTTTTTCATCCCCCACTGATTGTTAGTTGAACCAATCGGGCTTTTACGGGCAGTTGATCCCCCATTTACACTTCCTGCATACGCTAAGCCTTAAAGTGGGGGTCTTACTGCCCGTTAATGCGGGATAAATTAGGAGGCAATCATGAGAAAAATTATCGTAGGTTCCAGACGAAGCAAATTAGCATTAACTCAAACCAATTGGGTTATTGATCAGCTAAAAAAACTTGGTGCACCCTTTGAATTTGAAGTAAAAGAAATCGTGACCAAGGGTGATAAAATCCAAGATGTAACCCTTTCAAAGGTTGGCGGAAAAGGGTTATTTGTGAAAGAAATTGAACAGGCCATGCTAAACAAAGAGATTGATATGGCTGTGCACAGCATGAAGGATATGCCCGCCGTGCTGCCGGATGGACTTACGATTGGCTGCATTCCTTTCCGTGAGGACCACCGTGATGCACTCATTTCCAGAGACCATATTAAGTTAAAGGATTTAAAACCAGGTGCGATTATTGGGACAAGCAGTTTAAGACGTAGTGCTCAGCTCTTAGTCCAGCGCCCTGATTTAGAAATTAAATGGATTCGCGGCAATGTCGATACAAGATTAAGCAAGTTGAAGGAAGAAGAATATGATGCCATTATTCTAGCAGCAGCAGGTCTTTCCCGCCTTGGCTGGGCAAGTGAGACGGTTACGGAATTTTTAGATGCGGATCAATGCATCCCGGCTGTTGGTCAGGGTGCCTTATCGATTGAATGCCGTGAAGATGACCATGAACTTCTCGAATTATTTGAGAAATTCACCTGCAAAAAAACAGAGCTTGCTGTCCGCGCTGAGCGTGCTTTCTTGCAAAAAATGGAGGGCGGCTGCCAGGTACCAATTGCCGGCTTTGCAACCGTTGAAGAGAACGATGAAATTGCCCTGAAAGTTTTAGTCGCATCCCCTGAAGGAAGAGACGTATATAAAGAAGAGCTTCGCGGGAAAAATCCGGAAGAGTTAGGGGTTCAAGCAGCTGACCTTTTAATTCAAAAAGGGGCGAAAGACTTGATTGACCGGGTGAAGCGGGAGCTTGAGGGGAAATGATTAAGCCTTCCCCTTTGCTTGAAAAAAAAGTCCTTGTTCCAAGGGGTGAAAATCAAGCAAAATCCTTTTCGCAGCTCGTCGAAACCTATGGAGGGATTCCCATTGAAATTCCTCTGATTGCCTTTCGGCCGATTGAAAGCAATCAACGCCTTCAAGCCTGCTTGAAGGCTCTTGATACATATGACTGGATTATTTTTACGAGCAATGTGACGGTGGAAATATTCTTCTCGTTTTTACCTGGACAGCAAAGCCTGCCGAAAATTGCCGTGATTGGGAAAAAAAACGCAGAGGGATTGGCAGCTAAGGGACTGGCGGCTGAATTTGTTCCCTCGGCATTTGTTGCGGAGACATTTGTGGAAGAGTTTTTACCGATTGTTCGTCCTGGTTTGAGGGTTCTAATTCCTAAGGGAAATTTGGCCAGAGATTATATTGCTACTTCATTACGGAATGCGGGTGCAATCGTTGATGAAGTCGTCATTTACGAAACATTTATGCCCGAAGAGAACCAAATGAAGTTAGCGAACATGCTTACTGAAAAACAATTGGATATTTTATTGTTTACCAGTCCTTCAACCGTTGACAATTTTATGGGGGTCGTTAATGCCTTACAATTGAGAGGTAAATTAACGGGCTGCATAATCGGCTGTATAGGCCCTATAACCAAGCAAAAATTACGTTCGTATGGATTGCCGGTTCATGTCTCTCCGGAGGAATACACGGTTAAGGAAATGATAAAAAGTACGATTGCTTATATTGAGAGGGAGGAATTATAAATGGATTTACAATTTTCACGTCACCGCCGCCTACGTTCAAGTGCAAGCATGCGTGCACTTGTGAGAGAGAATCACTTAAAGGCGGAAGACTTTATCTATCCACTGTTTATTTATGAAGGGGAAAACATTCGCAAAGAGGTCTCTTCGATGCCAGGAGTATTCCAGGTTTCAATGGATAATCTTCAAGCTGAAATGGAAGATATCGTTGCACATGGTATTAAAGCGGTTCTATTATTTGGAATTCCAGCTGAAAAAGATGAGTGTGGTACACAAGCATTCCATGATCATGGGATTGTTCAAGTAGCAACTCGTTTTATTAAAGAAAAATACCCAGATGTACTTGTTGTTGCAGATACATGCTTGTGCGAATACACCAGCCATGGTCACTGTGGTGTGGTCGAAGGGGAAAAAGTTCTGAATGACCAGTCGCTGGACTTACTGGTGAAAACAGCGGTAGCCCAAGCGAAGGCCGGAGCGGACATTATTGCACCTTCCAATATGATGGATGGGTTTGTGGCGGCTATCCGTGTCGGACTAGATGAAGCTGGCTTCACAGAAATCCCAATCATGTCCTATGCTGTTAAATACGCATCTGCATTTTACGGACCTTTCCGTGAGGCAGCAGAAGGTGCACCGCAATTTGGCGATCGTAAAACGTATCAAATGGATCCGGCAAACCGTATGGAAGCGTTTAGAGAAGCAGAATCCGACGTTGCTGAAGGTGCTGATTTCTTAATTGTAAAACCAGGTATGCCATACCTTGATATCGTTCGTGATATTAAAAATAACTTCAATCTTCCAGTGGTTGTTTACAACGTCAGCGGTGAGTATTCGATGATTAAAGCAGCAGCATTAAACGGATGGATTGATGAGAAAAAGACTGTTCTTGAAATGTTATACGGCATGAAGCGGGCCGGAGCTGACCTAATTATCACTTATGCAGCAAAAGACGCGATTCGCTGGTTAAAAGAAGAAGAATAATCACGTGAAATGAGGGATTGCAATGCGTTCGTATACAAAATCGATTGAAGCCTTTAAAGAAGCCCAAACGCTCATGCCCGGCGGCGTAAACAGCCCTGTGCGCGCTTTTAAATCGGTCAATATGGATCCGATTTTTATGGAGCGGGGTAAAGGCTCAAAAGTTTATGATATTGATGGAAATGAGTACATTGATTATGTGTTATCATGGGGGCCGCTTATTCTTGGCCACTCAAACGATCAAGTGGTCGAGTCTTTGAAAAAACAAGCAGAAATGGGTACAAGCTTTGGCGCACCGACAGTTTTGGAAAACCAATTAGCCCAGCTTGTAAAAGAACGTGTACCTTCGATTGAAATCATTCGTATGGTTAACTCCGGAACGGAAGCAACGATGAGTGCTTTACGCTTAGCTCGTGGATATACCGGTCGTGACAAGATTCTAAAATTTGAAGGCTGCTACCACGGTCATGGCGATTCATTGTTGATTAAAGCCGGTTCTGGTGTGGCGACTCTTGGTTTGCCTGACAGCCCAGGGGTGCCTGAGGGGATTGCGAAAAATACCGTAACGGTTCAGTACAATGATCTTGAAGGTGTACGCTATGCATTTGAGCAATTTGGCGAGGATATTGCCTGTGTGATTGTTGAACCAGTTGCAGGTAATATGGGTCTAGTGCCGCCACAACCAGGATTTTTAGAAGGTCTTCGCGAAATCACTACTCAATACGGAGCATTATTGATTTTTGATGAGGTTATGACAGGTTTCCGTGTGGGCTATAATTGTGCGCAAGGTTACTTTAACATTACTCCTGACTTAACCACTCTCGGTAAAGTAATCGGCGGCGGACTTCCTGTTGGGGCTTACGGCGGTAAAGCGGAGATCATGGAGCAAATCGCACCAAGCGGTTCGATTTATCAGGCTGGAACATTGTCTGGAAATCCGCTAGCCATGACTGCCGGCTATGAAACATTAAGCCAGTTAACACCGGAACACTATGAAGAATTTATCCGTAAAGGCGACCTGCTTGAAAAAGGCTTTAAAGCCGCTGCGGAAAAATACGAAATTCCAATTACGTTTAACCGTGCAGGTTCCATGATTGGTTTCTTCTTTACGAATGAAGATGTTATCAATTATGAAACTGCGAAAACATCGAATCTCGAGTTCTTTGCGGAATATTTCCGTCAAATGGCGGATCAAGGGATCTTCGTACCGCCTTCCCAATTTGAAGGACTATTCCTATCCACAGAGCATTCGCATGAAGATATTGAAAAAACCATCCAAGCTGCAGAAAATGCCTTTTCAAAGCTGAAAAAATAATTTTTTTAGGACACTCACCTTTATTGGTGAGTGTTTTTTTTATGAAAAAAAGATAAAGCCAAACACCATTGACGAAATTTTGCGCACTACAAACGCTTTTTTATCATATTTAAAAACGATACCTCATAAAGTGTAATTGACATAGTGATTTTACGTGAAGGTAACGAAAGGAGGAGTCGCTTTGTCTCAGGAGAATCAATCGAACCTACGATTTTCCTTGGAGGAATCTTTGTGGTTTAGAAAGGGACAGGAAGTCGCAGAACTTGTATCGATCTCCCTAGACCCGGATATTACCATCCAGGAAAATGATCAATACGTAACCATTCGTGGTTCGTTGGAATTAACCGGCGAATATAAGAGCTTCCAAGAGAGTGATGCAAACGAACAAGATCAAGCTGCCAGTCAGAAATATGTTGAAAGAGTAGATGAACAGGAGGAAGGCGTCTGCCAATTTGCACACCGCTTTCCAGTGGACATTACAATCCCAAATAATCGGATTCAAAGCATCTACGACATTGACGTCCTTGTCGAATCCTTTGATTACTCCCTTCCGGAGCGCAGTTGTCTAAAACTATCAGCTGAGCTGACGATTAGCGGCTTATATGGCAATGAAGAACAGCTTGAACCGCAAATTGAAGAAGAACAGCCTGAGTTGGAAGTTCTCCATCGTACTCAAGATGAAAACGAAGAGGAGATATACCAACAGCCAGTACAGGCAAATCCATATGCGGAATCCTTCCTATTCGAAGCAGAAGCAAGAAAGCCTCGTGAAGAGGAAGAGAAACCAGAAGCATTTCCGCAATTCCCGAACTTTTCCTACCAAGCACAGGACTATGAGCCGGTAGAGCAATACCAGCCTTCCTGGAGCTTCCAAGAATCACGCAGTGAAGGGAACCATCCATTTGAAGTGGTTGAAGAAATTACAGAAGTTCAAACCGAGAATGTTCATTATGAAGAGGATGTAAACATGATGGAAGAAAGTTCTTCATCCTCTGAACAGGCTCCGAAGCAAACGAAGAAGAAAAAGCCTGCCAAAAAGAAAAGCATGACGTTAACTGAATTTTTTGCACGCAAGGAAGATGGTGCAGAACAAGCCAAACTTAAGGTTTGTATTGTTCAAAAAGGAGAAACAATCGAAAGCCTTGCGGACCGATATGATGTGACCGTGCAAAATCTCCTTCGTGTTAACAATCTTGAACTGAGTCAGGATGTAAGCGAAGGGCAGGTATTATATATACCGGTTGGATTTGCAAAAAAATATTAGAAATATCTAACAGATGAGCGGGTTTTAAACCCGCTCACCTTGTTGTAAAATCCGAAAAACAAAGAGAGTTGAGTAACATGGATGACTCCAATTGGCTTGAAAGGCTTTCTCCCATTCTTGAAAATTATCAGATTAAGCCTTATTTTGTAGAGGATTTCGGCAGTGTCCTGAAGGTCTATTCCAATAAAGGGACCTTTGCCCTCAAAAAAATCACTCCTACAACAGGAACGGATTTTATCCGCCATGTTCATCTGTTATACCAAAAGGGCTATAACCGCATCGTTCCTATTTATCCAACCATGGATGGCCGGTATGCAGTCCTCCATAATAATGAGCTGTATTATTTGATGCCGTGGATGTCAAACGAACTAAAAGAAGACCGTGTTCACCGAAATCAGCAATTATTCCGTGAACTGGCAAGGCTTCATACTCTATCGGCAAAAGAAATCGATGTGAGCAAGGAAGAACGTACCGAGCATTACGAAAAGACCATTCAGCAGCTGGAAAAACATCAGGAATTTCTAGAAGGTTTCATTGAAGAGTGTGAAAATAAGACCTATATGTCACCGTTTGAATTATTGTATTGTCTGTATTACAACGAAATTAGTCTGGCCCTGCGTTTTTCAAAGGATCGATTTGAAGATTGGTATGAAGAAACAAAGGACTCAGAAAAAGCCAGGATGGTCATAATCCATGGAAAATTATCATCAGAGCATTTTCTATATGATGACAGAGGATACGGCCATTTTATCAATTTTGAAAATGCCCGTTATGGGTCGCCCATTCATGACATGCTGCCATACCTATCAAGATCCTTAGAAACCATGCCAAAACGGAATAATGATGCTATTGAGTTAGTCCAGCACTATTTTAAATATTTTCCTTTTAAACAGGATGAAAAATTACTATTTTACAGCTATTTAGCTTATCCGGTCCCAATGATCCAGTGTGTGGAAGGCTATTATCGAAGGCAGGACACAAAAAATGAATTAAAATTTGTCCGGCAGCTGCAGCGCCGTTATTGGCATTTGAAAAACTCGGAATATGTAGTGACAAGTATGTTCGAAATGGATAAACAGCAGCAGCAAGCAAAAGAAGGAGCCCAGCAGCAATAATCTTGCTACAAAGGCTCCTTTAAATAATTTCAAACATAAGTGAAAGGCCGACGACGATAAAAAATGATAATAACAGTACATCAAAGACTGTCGGTAAAAACAGTGTACGAATAAATTGAAAAATAATAAACGGAACAATAAATTGCGCGGCGATTCTGCGGCAGGCTCGAAACCAGGGATGGTAGGCAAATTTGTTGAATCTTCTCCTTCGCACCGAAAGAGTCCTCCCTTTTTAACTGACTTTCTTTATGTATATTCTTGACCCCGTTCAAATTCCCCAAAAAAATACTAAAATCCTTCCAATTTTCCAATTGAATTGTCCCGGATTTAATGAAATAATAAAAAAGTTAACAAAAAATTTACACTACGAGGAACTTTTATATGTATTGGTTTATCCTGTTGTTTCCGCTGTTGATTTATCCGATGGGGCCTGAGGGTCCGGATACCTATTACGCAAAACTAAAGGTATTATATTTAGATGGATTTGTATTAATTTATTGGTTATATATTATCTTTAAAAGAAAATATTGGACACTTGAAAAAGAAAAATTTTATTTAACCATGGAGTTTTTAATTTTAATTTTTATCAGTTTAGTTGGTTTATCAACTACCTTTTCTGTAGACAAGATGAATTCTTTTTATGGTAGAGTTTTTCGTAAAGAGGGTTTTGTTACGTATTTTTCATATTGTAGTTTACTTATTTTTTCATATCGGTTCTTGAATATTAATAAATTAAAAAAACTTCTTCATGGTATTGGGATAGTATCAATTTTTGTTTCATTTTATGGAATCCTTCAACATTATGGGGTAGACCCCCTCCGAAGTGACGGAAAAAGTATATTTGGTTCAAGAAGTTCTGCCTTTTTTGACAATCCAAATTTCTTTGCATCCTATCTTGTATTGGTTATTTTGTTAACTATTACTTTATTACTTATAACTAATTACAAAAAGGTATTGTTATTTTACTTTATTATAATCGGTATGTCTTTTACAGCCTTAATCTTTTCAAGTACAAGAAGTGGTTGGGTTGGTTTGTGTATAGGAATCCTTTTTTTATCTATGGTTGTTATTCTTAAAAGAAGGTATCTTTGGAAAAAATGGGTTACTTTATTACTATTATTAAGTTTAATTGCAGGTGTAATAAATACTTTCGAAAATGGAGTATACACTAATAGATTGAATGCAGCTGTTTCAGACTCATATCATGTCGTTGCCAATAAAAGTACTGGTATGGAGGGCTCTTCAAGGCTTTACATATGGAAAAAGTCATTTCCATTATTAAAAAATTATTTTTTGATTGGATCTGGTCCAGATACATTTGGAGAGATATTTCCTGCAAAACCTGATGAATTAATAAAGTATTTTGGTACTCCAAATTTAACCGTTGATAAAGCACATAATGAATACTTACAAATTGCTGTTACATTGGGAATTCCTGCGCTATTTGTTTATTTATTTTTATTGGTTGCGGTTTTAAGAAATGCTTATAAAGCTTTAAAAATTGCATCTGGTCCTGACCAGATCTTATTATATGGATTAATTTCTACGATTTTGGGTTATTTAGCACAGGCTTATTTTAATATAAGTACTGTTCCAGTTGCTCCACTTTTTTGGAGTATATTAGGTATTACCTTAGCCAAATCATCTGTTTATCTAAAAAGTAAAACATCCTATACAGAAAAATTTAATCAAAGTGCTTAAACCAGTATAAAATTTTAAAAAATAGGCAATCATTATTGACGTCAACACCCTATTTTGGGTAGTATAACAATATAATTTAATTAGCTAAGCACTGACAGGGAAGAGTACATTGCAATCTGCTTTTAGAGAGGGAAATCATTAGCTGGAAGATTTTCTAAGCGGAACATTGGAAGGTCGCCCTTGAGCTTCTTCTGCGAAAGGATATACATATCTCATTAGTAGAAGACGGATGAAATCCGTTATCCGATGAAGAGCCAATCGTAGTTTGATTGGAAAAAAGGTGGTACCGCGAAGCAACTCCATTCGTCCTTTTATGACGAATGGAGTTTTTTTATTTTTCGGTACAGTTTTTGTAAGAAACAAAGGAGGCAAATTTAGATGGAAACAAAAGAAATTACAATGCCGACCAAATACGATCCGCAATCGATTGAACAAGGTCGTTATGATTGGTGGCTGAAAGGCAAGTTTTTTGAAGCGAAGGATGATGAAGGGAAACAACCTTATACAATAGTCATCCCTCCGCCAAACGTAACAGGAAAGCTTCATTTAGGTCATGCATGGGATACAACCCTTCAAGATATCCTTACCCGGATGAAACGGATGCAAGGCTACGATGTTCTTTGGCTTCCAGGAATGGACCACGCAGGTATCGCTACACAAGCAAAGGTTGAAGCTAAATTACGTGAAGAGGGCAAAAGCCGTTATGATTTAGGTCGTGAAGCATTTGTCGAAGAAACTTGGAAGTGGAAGGAAGAATATGCTTCCCATATCCGCCAGCAGTGGTCGAAGTTAGGACTAGGGCTGGATTACAGCCGAGAGCGTTTTACTCTTGATGAAGGTTTATCCGCTGCCGTTCGTGAAGTTTTTGTTACGCTTTATAAAAAAGGCTTAATTTATCGCGGTGAATACATTATTAACTGGGATCCTTCTACAAAAACAGCTCTATCTGATATTGAAGTTATTTATAAGGATGTACAAGGTGCGTTTTATCATATGAGATATCCACTAGCTGATGGATCTGGACATATCGAAATCGCAACTACCCGTCCAGAAACAATGCTTGGGGATACAGCAGTTGCCGTTCACCCGGAAGATGACCGTTACAAGCATTTAATTGGTAAAACGGTTATCCTACCAATTACTGGCCGTGAAATCCCAATCGTTGGCGATGACTATGTTGATATGGAATTCGGTTCAGGGGCCGTTAAAATTACTCCGGCACATGACCCGAACGACTTTGAAATTGGTAACCGTCATAATCTTGAACGTATTTTGGTTATGAACGAAGATGGTTCAATGAATGCAAATGCCGGAAAGTATCAAGGTCAAGACCGCTTTGAATGCCGCAAGCAAATCGTAAAGGACCTTCAAGAAGAGGGAGTTCTTTTCAAAATTGAAGACCATCTTCATTCTGTTGGACATTCCGAACGAAGCGGTGCGGTTGTTGAGCCATATCTGTCCACTCAATGGTTTGTAAAAATGCAGCCGCTTGCAGATGAGGCAATTGCCCTACAAAGCAAGGAAAACAAAGTAAACTTTGTTCCAGATCGCTTTGAAAAGACATACATGAACTGGATGGAAAACATTCGTGACTGGTGTATCTCCAGACAGCTATGGTGGGGCCACCGCATTCCTGCTTGGTATCACAAGGAAACAGGTGAGGTTTACGTTGATCATGAGCCGCCGGCAGATATCGAGAATTGGGAACAGGATAACGACGTTCTTGATACATGGTTCAGTTCGGCGTTATGGCCATTCTCAACAATGGGCTGGCCGGACAAAGAAGCGGCTGATTTCAAACGTTACTTCCCTACTGATGTATTAGTAACTGGCTATGATATTATCTTCTTCTGGGTATCAAGAATGATCTTCCAAAGCATCGAATTCACAGGAGAACGTCCATTTAAAGATGTATTAATTCACGGACTTGTTCGTGATGCACAAGGACGCAAGATGAGTAAGTCTTTAGGAAACGGTGTAGACCCAATGGATGTCATCGATCAATACGGTGCTGACTCACTCCGTTACTTCCTTTCAACTGGAAGCTCACCTGGCCAAGACTTGCGTTACAGCACTGAAAAAGTTGAAGCAACTTGGAACTTTGCCAATAAAATTTGGAATGCTTCCCGCTTTGCCTTAATGAACATGGACGGTCTTACATTTGAGGAAATTGATTATAGCGGCGAAAAATCAGTTGCTGACAAGTGGATTTTAACCAGATTGAATGAAACCATTGAAACGGTAACAAGACTTTCCGCCCGCTATGAATTTGGTGAAGTCGGTCGTGCTCTTTACAATTTCATTTGGGATGATTTCTGTGATTGGTATATTGAAATGGCGAAGCTTCCTTTATATGGGGAAGATGAGGTTGCGAAGAAAACGACTCGCTCCATCCTTGCCTATGTACTGGATAGCACGATGCGTTTGCTTCATCCATTTATGCCATTTATCACGGAAGAGATTTGGCAAAACCTTCCTCACAGTGGCGAATCGATTACAACTGCTCAGTGGCCTGAGGTAAACCCTTCGTTTACAGACGAAGATGCAGCACAAGAAATGAAAATGTTAGTAGAAATGATTCGTTCTGTACGGAATATCCGCGCTGAAGTGAATACCCCAATGAGCAAAAAGATTAAAATGCTCGTAAAAGCAAAGGACGAATCAGTGCTTAAATCGCTTGAGAAAAATCGTGCTTATATCGAACGTTTCTGTAATCCTGAAGAGCTTCAAATAGGCATCGAGATTGAAACGCCGGATAAAGCGATGACAGCTGTTATCACTGGTTTAGAAATCATGCTTCCGCTTGAAGGGTTAATCAATATTGAGGAAGAAATTGCTCGTCTACAAAAAGAGTTTGAAAAGTTCACAAAAGAAGTAGAACGGGTTCAAAAGAAATTAAGCAATGAAGGTTTTATTAAAAAAGCTCCAGAAAATGTTATTGTCGAAGAACGCGCTAAAGAACAGGATTATCTCGAAAAGAGGGCGGTTGTAGAAGCGCGATTAAATGAGTTAAAAGGTTTATAATAAATAAGACGAATCCTTCATTGGATTCGTCTTTTACATAACAAAAAACGGGGTGTCAATTATGTTTGCAACCTATCAAGAAGCCCTTGACTGGATCCATGCTAGGCTAAGACTTGGAATCAAGCCTGGTTTAAAAAGAATGGAATGGATGATGGACAAGCTGGGGCATCCAGAAAATAAATTAAAAACAATTCATATTGGCGGGACGAACGGTAAAGGATCGACGGTCACCTTTTTGCGTTCGATGCTTCAAGAACAGGGATACAAAGTCGGAACCTTTACATCTCCTTATATTGAGCAGTTTAATGAACGGATTAGCATCAATGGAAAACCAATCGGTGATGATGAATTATTGCAACTTGCAAATGTTATTCGCCCACTCTCCGATGAATTAGAGGAAACAGAGCTTGGCGGTCCGACAGAGTTTGAAGTGATTACGGCTATGTCTTTTTATTATTTTGCTGAAATAAATCCGGTAGATATTGCCCTTTATGAAGTAGGGCTTGGCGGCCGCTTTGATTCAACGAATGTAATCTTGCCGATTGCTTCGATTATAACGAATATTGGACTCGATCATACCAGTATTTTAGGGGATACTTATGAGGAAATTGCCTTTGAAAAGGCGGGAATTATTAAAACTCAAACCCCTATTTTTACTGCAGTAAAACATCCTGGAGCATTAAATGTGATTGAAGAGCAGGCCAGGCAAAAAGATGCGCCGATTTATCGTCTTAGCGAGGAATTTACAATCAGCGGTCATCAGTCGGTTTCGAAAGGTGAAATCTTTTCAATGAAAAATGCCTTTGATTCATTGGGGGAAATTGAAATCAGTATGATTGGCAAACACCAAACCGAAAATGCCGCTCTGGCTATTACATCCGCTCAATATTTAAATCAAAAGGGATTGATTTCAATCACCGATCAGTCCATCAGAGCGGGATTAAAAAAGGCATATTGGCCGGGAAGATTTGAGATTCTTTCGGAAATGCCGTTAGTTATTATTGACGGTGCGCATAATGATGAAGGAATTGCCGCGCTTGTTAACGAGTTAACTAACCGATACTCAGATCGAAACATCCACATTGTCTTTGCTGCATTAAAGGATAAAAAGTTTGATAAAATGATTGAACAACTTGACTCAGTTGCCGTCCGTATTTCATTCGTTTCATTTGATTATCCGCGAGCGGCAACTTCTCAGGACTTATATGAAAAAAGCCAATCGAAAAAAAAGGAAATCGTGGGAAATTGGCAGGTGTATTTAAATGAAGCCATTCATACTATTCAACAGGATTGTTTACTAGTTGTGACTGGATCGCTTTATTTTATTTCCGAAGCTAAACCATTATTGTGTAAATACTTAAATAGGGCAAATTCTTTGTAATAAAAGGAAAAACCAGCCAGATTTTTTCTGACTGGTTTTTTCTATTTCATAAATTAATATATGACCGATACTCCATTATTTGCATCGATATACCAGTCGGCATTTGAATTTGAACAAGTATTCGTAAAATACTTGGTAAAGTCGTTATAGGATTGTAATTTACCATTTGAATCCAATGTATAAATATTTCCCTTTATACAAATACTGGCTTTTCCCACGAATTTATCAATCCGCGGTGCTCCGCTTAGAAAAATCGCATCGCCATTAACCGTAATATTTGTAATTCCGTTCATTGAATTAATGGTGTTAAAAATTGCTGTGTTCGTAACATTAACAATAGAATTTCCATCTAATTCCAATGAGTTGAAATTGGCATTGTTATAGACCAATAGACTCGTATTTCCCACAAGAGTAACTTTTCCGGTATAGGAAACGGAATCATCATAGGTGGCATCTTTGTTAAGTTTAACTTCGCTGTCAGTTATTTGATACTTAAATGTATTAGGATCTGGAGGGCTTTGGCCATCTCTTGTCCTTTTTGTTACGATGATGCTGCCTTTTAAGGTGGAACTTTGTTTAGCAGCTGTATTTCCAGTACTATTAAAAGCAATGACAACTTGATTATTTCCAGAACAAGTAATCGTTGGCAATGCTGATATTTGGTAATTATTAAATCCTTCTATGGGTTTGGATTGATAATATTCTTTTGTTTGATCATTTAGCAGTTTAGAAAATTCAGTACAAAATGTAGTGGAATTGTTATTTGCAAGAGCAGTCTTTGCTGTGGGAATAAGATTATTGCTAATATTTTGAAAAAATGTTACGCCCATTTCAGCAAGATCAGTAGCCTTATTCTGATTGTCAGTTTTACTAAGCTGCTTACCTGCGGTCATAACTGAACTACTTAATGCAAGCCCTAATATCATCATTAAAGAAACAATAACCATTACAAGAATTAACGTATACCCTTTTTCATTATTAATAGTTGTCGCCCCCTCAATACTTTTTTATTCTAGTATCTATCTTAAAAGTATCACCTTGTTCATTTTTTAATTCAATATAGACACTAACGTTTTTGGTTGTAGATAAATCAATTAAAATGGAATTAGAATCAGTTAGTTCACTTGATATAGGTATATTATTTATTAAAAATTTATTCACCAAGTTTTTCTTTACTAATTGGTTGTTAGCCGATGGAGTTCCTATCAAATAATACCCAGAACTCGAATCACATTTAATGGTATAAGAGACTTGATGTAGGTGGTAACTTTTTATGGTAGATACAATAAGATTAGCTTGTTGTTCCAGATCGGTTTTTTTTGAGATTTTTTGGTAGTTTTTATTTACTCCTAAGAAAACAACAAAAATTAAAAGTGAAATGATTCCTAGTATAACAAGTGTAGCTAATACCTCCACTAATGTTACTCCTTTTTCATCCTTCATGGTCTTATCTCTCTTTCCGAATATACGTATAAGTTTCAGATTTGTTTTTTTGATTACTTGGATCTTGTACTATAATTTTAAATTGGATTAAATTTGCTGGGGTATTAAGGTTTGTGATGACCCCGGTAACGGTATAATCACTTGTGTAAGTGGTTTTAACAGGTTGACTATTGTTTATTAATTGATTAATTACTCCTAAATCAACTGTTATTGTATTTGTACCTGTCGTAATGGAAGAGGTTGCTGGTGTTGCAGCTAAATCAGATTTGCTAATGTCCTTAATCAGATTAATAAATTTTTGTGCAGTTTGAACAGTCCCAAGCTTCTGTTCATTTTTTTTAGTAAATATTGCCGATTGGGTAAAAAAGCCCATAAAAGAAGTTAGTATAATAGAAAGTAATACAATAGACACAAGGATTTCTATTAAGGTTAGTCCTTTTTGACTTTGGAAATTTTCTTTCATAAAAAAATTCTCCGCCTTCTTTTAAAATACATAAGAGTATTATACAATATTTTGTAGGTGATTTTTGTCTAATTTTTGAAGAAAACAACAAAAAAATATATACTTTGAAATAATTTGTAGTTTAATAGTATGCAAGTACTATATTAAATGGGAGTGATTAAATGCAAACAATTATTTGGGCCTTTGGTTCTATGATTGTTCTTTTACTAGTTCTAATCTTTTTGCCACTTGGCTTTACATTAAAAGGAAAGGTTTCTATCGTTATGGCAAGTTTTGTTATTTCTCTAGGGGGGCTAGTAGCTAGCAATACATTTTCTCTCCCCTTAATTGCAGTATTGTTAATTGGACTTATCTTTTTTACAGCTTATTTGTTAGAACATAGAGCCGGTCGCATTCTTTATGCTGAAGATCAATCACATGAAGAAAAGTATTTTGATTTAATAGATAATGGAAATTCCTCAGAAGTTTTCAATGTGGAAATAGCAAAAGTTTCTAAATTTCAGGAACTTAATGCATTAGAAAGTGGAGAACCTACCGTACTAAACAAAGTGGATGAAACAATAAGTGAAGAGGCTTTGACTTTTACATCAACAATAGAGGAAACAGGAAATGAAGAGGTTTCTGAAATGTTAGGTGAGGATACTTCTCTCTTGCTAAAAGATGAGGCAGAACAAATGGGGAGTTTTCATGAAGAAGAACTTGAAATAGATGAAAACTATTTTTTGGCAGTTGATAATGATTTAAGTCTTGATGAAGTTAAAGAAGACATTTCAAATAACGATGAGAGTTATTTATCTGACATAGAAAATTTATTGATAGAAAATTTAGAAGATGCATTTAAAGAAGAAAAAAACGAAGGGCATCTTGAAGAAAATGAAAAAGCTAAGATTAGCATGCTTGAACTTGATGAATTAAAACCTTTAGATTATTTATATGCCGCAAAAGAAGTTGCAAGTGGGATTGATGAAGAAAATGAAAGAACAGAGATAGAGAAATTATTGCAAAAGTAAAAATTTCTACCAAAACTTTATTATTTAAATAGGTAGAGAGGAAGGCGGAAAATGTGGGTAAAAATCAGCAAATGATCAAATTATTTGTTGTACTGTTCTTCAGTACCGCATTTATTTTTAGTTTTTCCCATTATGGTGCTCTAGCATTTGAAAATTTTTCAAACCCGGATGGAAAATATTCAAATGGAACCACTATCGGAGGAATAGATATTTCCGGAAAATCCCAAAGTGAAGTCGTTGATTTATTAAATAACCACTATACTGATTGGTTAAAGAATTCAAAGGTAAATCTGCAGTATACTGAAAAAATTGCTCCGTTTGATTTAAAGGATTATAAATTTGATTCTGCTACAACTATTAGTTCGATAAAGGATGGGCAAAGTAATTCATTATTCGTGACGATTGATAAAGCTCAAGTAGAAGAGCAACTCCAAATTAATTTTCCACAAGTGAATAGCAAGGATATTGATGTAGATAAACTTACGAAAAGTTTATCGGATACTGCATCAAAATTAGAAGTAGGTACTTTTAATTTTAATTTATATAATGATTATTTGTTAGCTGGTACTCATGAAAAAAATGCAGTAATTAGTAAGGAAATCCTAAAATTAACTGACGTTCCTGTTGACCTGCCTGATTTGGTAAATCAAATATCTAAAATTGAAATTCATGGACAATCTACTTTTTCAATTTTAGAATTTGCCAAGAAACATCATATTGAAAATTTTTCTTCACTTAATATAATGGTAACTGGCTTCTATCAATCAATTTTACCTACTAATTTTTTAATTGTAGAAAGAAATATTAGTAGTAAACTTCCAAGCTATGCCACTTTGGGGAATGAAGCAAGGGTTGGAGTTAAGACAAATTCTGATTTAATTATTGAAAATCCAAATCAAGGGAATTTTACTTTGGAATATAAATTGGATGATAAACGTCTGATTGTAACCTTAAAAGGTGAAAGGTTTATGTATTCCTATAAAATTAGTAAAAAGAATAAACAGGATTTAAAGCCGAAAACGATTTTACAATATAGTCCGCTTCTTCTTGCAGGGCAATCAAAGATTCAAACCCAAGGAAAAAATGGTCATATGGTTAAAGTTTATCGTGAAGTTTATGAGGGTGAAAAGTTAGTTAAAACAAATTTAATTTCCGATGATTACTATCCACCAATTTTTCAGGTAGAAGTACACGGTTTGTCGGGGAGTACACAGGATGCCGAACAATCTACTAATAATGGTGGAACCAAAAATACCAGTGATAATATCCAATCAGGAACGGGTACAACAGATGATACGAATGGCAATCCAACCAAGGCAACCGATTCAACTCAGAACAGCTCAAACGATAGCAACCTTTGGGGGAAACCAAATGAGCAACCAAAATAATGTAGACAAAGCAGGGATGTAAAATGAAGCAAGTAAGAAAACGACTTGGCGATTTATTAATCGAAGAAGGGTTAATTACTGATGAACAGCTTCAAAACACATTAAAAGAAAAAAATTCAAACCAAAAACTTGGAGAAGCCCTTGTTCAAAGAGGCTTAATCACTGAGCAGCAATTAATTGAAGTGCTGGAATACCAACTTGGAATTCCGCATATCAGCTTAACTCAATATCCATTTGATACAAATATTTTCTCACTTGTAGCGAAAGAAACTGCAAGAAGGAATCTAATTATCCCTTTAAAAAAGGATGGCAATAAGCTTTATATAGCAATGGTCGATCCGATGGATTTCATTGTGATGGATGATTTAAGGCTCTCAACCGGATTTCAAATTGAAGCTGCAATTGCTACTAAAGATGATATCTTAAAAGCGATTAATAAATATTATGATGTTGACGATGGTTTGGATGAATTGCTCGATGAATTGCCACAAACGGAGAGGGGACGGAACGATGACGTCACCGATCTTAATTCTCCAATTGTTAAGCTTGTGAATCAGATTTTGACTAATGCAGTAATCCAAAAGGCAAGTGATATACACATCGATCCACAGGAAACGAAAATTGTTGTTCGCTACCGTATTGACGGGGTATTACGCAATGATCGGGTATTACCGCGCCATATGCAAAGTGTTTTAACAGCAAGGATTAAAATTATGTCTAACCTTGACATTACTGAACATCGCATTCCGCAGGATGGGCGGATTAAATTAAATCTTGAATTTCATCCTATTGACCTTCGAGTCTCAACACTGCCAACTGTTTACGGTGAAAAGATTGTAATGCGGCTGCTCGATATGAGTTCAGCATTAAATGATATAAATAAACTTGGATTTAATGCGCTGAATTTAAAAAGGTTTGGAGAATTAATCGATAATCCAACAGGGATTGTGCTTATTACTGGTCCAACTGGATCAGGTAAATCCTCTACTTTGTATGCAGCACTTAATAAGATGAACAGTGAAGAAGTCAATATTATTACGATTGAAGACCCAGTTGAATACCAACTTGAAGGTATTAACCAAATTCAAGTGAACCAAAATGTCGGAATGACCTTTGCGGCTGGATTGCGATCGATTCTGCGTCAAGACCCAAATATCATCATGGTCGGAGAAATACGTGATAAGGAAACCGCAGAAGTGGCGATTCGGGCTTCGTTAACAGGTCACTTAGTCTTAAGTACTTTGCATACCAATGATTCAATTGGAACAGTAACAAGGCTGATCGATATGGGTGTAGAGCCATTTATGGTGGCTTCATCCTTATCAGGTGTTGTAGCACAACGGCTTGTTAGAAAGATTTGTCGGGATTGCATGGAGATCCATGAACCATCGAAGCGGGAAATTGAGATTTTTGGAAGACGTGGAATAAAAATTGAAAAGATTCATCGTGGTAAAGGCTGTTCCTTCTGCAATATGACGGGCTATAAGGGAAGGATTGCCCTTCATGAAGTATTGGTAATTAACGAAGAAATGAAACGATGCATCATGAATGGTGAAACATTTCAAAAGTTAAAAGAATTAGCAAGGAAAAGTAAGACGATCTTTTTAATGGATGATGGCTTACTAAAGGTAAAGCAAGGACTCACAACAACTGAAGAAGTATTACGAGTAGCAACTCTTGAATAGGAGTAGTGGAAATGAAAGATAAAATTGACCAAATACTAAGAGCTGCGATTGAATATAAGGCATCCGATGTACATTTAACCGTAGGTGTTCCACCGATTTTTCGAATTCATGGTGATTTAAGACGGTATGGGCAGGATAAACTGCTTCCTGATGATACGGAAGGAATGGCAAAAGCGATAATCCCGGAACATTTGTGGAATGCATTTAAGGAAAAGGGGGATCTTGACTTTTCCTATGGGGTACCGGGAATATCTCGTTTTCGTGTCAATGCTTTTCATCAGCGAAAGAGTGTTTCAATCGCATTAAGGACCGTCGCCTCGAAAACACCAACGATTGAAGAGTTGGACTTGCCTGAAATTATTACAAAATTAGTTGAAAAACCACAAGGATTAATTCTTGTTACGGGACCTACCGGTAGCGGTAAGTCAACCACTCTTGCATCGATGATTGATTATATGAACAGGACAATGAGAAAGCACATTATTACGCTTGAAGACCCAATCGAATATCTTCATAAACATGGAAATTCTATTATTGATCAGCGCGAAGTAGGATTTGATACAAATTCCTATGCAAGTGGATTAAAAGGTGCACTTCGTCAGGACCCAGATGTCATTCTTGTCGGTGAGATGCGTGACCTTGAAACAATGGGTATCGCCATTACGGCTGCGGAAACAGGGCACCTAGTCCTTGGTACTCTCCATACTTCTAGTGCTCCAACCACAATCAACAGGATAATTGACGTTTTCCCGCCTGCACAACAGACGCAAATTCGAATTCAGTTAGCCTCTGTTTTAGTTGGAGTTATTTCACAGCGTTTATTTCCTACAGTTGATAAAAAAGGAAGAAAAGCGGCGACAGAGATTTTAGTTAACAATCCGGCAATTGCAAATCTTATTCGGAATGAAAAAGTTCACCAAATCCAAAGTACGATGCAAACCTCCCGTGCCCAGGGAATGCATACGCTTGAAATGAGTATTCGAGAGTTGCTTGATCGAAATCTTATTCAAATGGAAGCGGCAACAAAGTACTTACAAGAAAAGATGATCTTGGATGCCTAGATTTAAATATTCAGGTCGTGATCGCCGCGGAAAGAAACAGGGCACAGTAACTGCAGCATCAAGACGGGAGGCCATGGTCAAGCTAAAAGAAGAGGGTATCAGGGTTGTTGAAATGACTGAAGTTCCAGAAACGCTCATGACTATGGAATTAACAATTGGGAATCCAGTCAAGCTTCAGGATTTTGTCATTTATTTGAGGCAATTTGCCACTTTGCTTAAAGCAGGTGTTACCATTGTAGATGCTACCGGGGTGCTTGCCGCTCAAACAGAAAGTAAAGCACTGAAACGTGTATTATTAGATGTAGAACAAGAATTAAGAGAAGGAAATGCCTTTTCTGATACTGTTTCAAAGCACAACAAGGTCTTTAATTCGATGTTTGTCAATATGGTTAAAGCTGGAGAAGTTAGTGGAAACATGGACGGGACTCTTGAACGTCTAGCGGAAGATTTTGAAAAACAACACCATACGAGGCAAAAAGTAGTTTCAGCGCTAACGTATCCCCTTGCAATAGGAATTCTTGCTATTTTAGCTGTTATCTTCTTGTTAGTCGGTGTTGTCCCAAAGTTTGTAACGATGTTTGCTGATATGAAAATTGAACTACCAGCTATTACGAAATTTGTCTTAAAATGTAGTGAATTTATGCAGTCATTTTGGTGGCTTGTTTTACTTCTATTTATTGCTTTTTACTTTTTCTTTATGTTCATGAAAAAAAATAAGAGGGCTAAATACTTTTTAGATTACGCCCTTTTAAGGATGCCAATATTCGGCAAAATGATGCAAAAAGCACAAATTGCAAGAATGATGAGGACACTGAGTACGTTATTTTCTAGCTCTGTTCCCATACTACAATCGATGTCAATTGTTGAAAAGGTTGTTGAAAATGAAGTCATTTCTAAGGTCATTCGTGAGTCCCGTAATTCCCTTGAGAAAGGGCGGTCGATGACTGAGCCGATGACTAATCATTGGGCCTTTCCTCCCCTTGTAACTCAGATGATTTCGATTGGTGAGGGAACTGGGGCTTTAGACGCAATGTTATCTAAGATAGCAGAATTCTATGAAAAAGAAGTTGAAGCAGGGACTGACAGATTAAAATCATTAATTGAGCCAATTATGATTGTCTTTTTGGCAGGAATTGTAGGGGTTATTGTTCTTTCTATCATGATGCCAATGTTCTCAATGTACGACCAAATGAGCTAAAAAAATATTTTTAACATCACAATACAATTTCCCAAAATTTGCGACAGAAAATGATAAAAAACATCTTTTCTATTTCTGTCAGTTATTGTATACTCATAGAGAAATAATACTAGGTTCATAGAACCAGAGGGAGTGGAAAAATGGTACAAGCTTTAAAACAAAGAATGAAGGAACAAAAAGGTTTTACCTTAATTGAACTGTTAGCAGTAATCATTATTTTGGGGATTATTGCTGCAATTGCAATTCCAGCAATTGGAAATGTGATATCGAAATCTGATGATAAGGCTAAAGTACAAGAAGCATTACAAATCGTTAATGCTGCAAAATACTACATTGCTGATAAAAATCCCAACGCTACAACAAACTTTACGGCTACAGCCAGTGTACCTTCAGGGTTGACTGCAGCAAATAATGTTTCTTTAGCAGATTATCTTGACCATATAAAGGATAGTAATTTTGTAGTTACTGCGACCTACGATCAAGCTACAGGGAAATATAAATACACTATCACTGGCCATGGTGCTGTTAGTGTTGTTAAAACTAAATTTACAACTATAACTACTGATTATGTTTCAGAGCAAGATTTAGTGAATTATAGTAAATGATAAAGGTTTTATTACTCATTTATGGTCTTATACTCGGCTCCTTCTTCAACGTAGTGGGCCTGAGAGTCCCATTAAAGAAGTCAGTTGTAACACCAAGATCTGCATGTCCGACTTGTGGGCATCAGTTGACACCATTTGAACTTATTCCGGTTATATCATACATGTTTCAAGGGGGAAAATGCCGCGGCTGTAAGTCGCGGATTTCTCCTATCTATCCGATTTTTGAATTACTAACTGGAATCCTTTTTTTAACAGCACCATACTTGGTAGGATGGTCTTGGGAATTATTGATTGCCTTAACACTAATCTCAATGTTTATGATAATCATTGTTTCAGATATTCACTATATGATCATCCCTGATAAAATTTTACTTTGGTTTGCAGGGATTTTTTTATTGGAAAGAATCTTCATACCGTTAAGCCCCTGGTGGGATAGCCTGCTGGGAATGGTAACAGGATTTCTCCTCCTCCTCATCATTGCTCTCGTTAGCAAGGGTGGAATGGGGTTTGGGGATGTGAAACTTTATGCATTGCTTGGTTTTGTACTAGGAATTAAACTAGTACTTTTATCCTTCTTTTTATCGACATTATATGGTGCAGTGATTGGCGGCCTTGCATTAATCTTTAAAATTGTAAAAAGACGCCAGCCAATTCCGTTTGGTCCCTTTATAGCAGCGGGAACATTGACTGCATATTTTTGGGGAACCGATTTAATCAACATGTATTTTCAATTTCTTAATCAAGGATTTTAATAAGGGGTTTTTAAAATGGCTTTTTCCCTTTTCACACCCAAAAATCGAATCATTAACCTGGTATTGAATGACCATTCGGTTCGCCTTGTTGAATTAAAGCAAGCGAATCCGCCTATTGTACAGAGATGGAATGAACGCTTCATACCGCCTGGGCTAATTAGTGATGGGAAGATTGCTGATGTTGATTCCTTATCTGGCATTCTTGAAGAATGTATTGATGAATGGAAAATTCAGCGTCGGCCCATCCGCTTTATCGTTCCAGATCAGTTGGTGATTATCCGTAAGGTCTCAATTCCAGCAGAAATTCAGGATGATGAACTGAAGGGATATCTTTATTTAGAACTTGGTTCAAGTATTCACCTGCCATTTGAAGAACCGGTTTTTGATTATTATTTATTAGATGACAATGGTAAGACAAAGGAATTATTGCTATTTGCTGCACCCGAACAGCATGTTACTGAATACGCTGACTTATTTTCACAACTGAAGCTAAACCCGATTGCAGCAGATATTTCACCGCTTGCTTTATATCGGTTATATCATACGCTTGAAATGAACCGACCAAACGAAGTTCTATTTACCATTCAGTTTGATTTGACAAGTGTAAATTTGTGTATTTTTGAAGAAACGGTCCCGCTAGTGATGCGTCAGTTTCCATTACCTTTTAATTTAGAACAATGGGAAATCAAACGGAATGTGCTGGGTAAAATGGACTATAAATTTATTGGTGAATCAGAAGAACTAGCGATACAGATTGAAGATATCTTTAGAGAAATCAATATGCTTCATGATTTTTACCGATATTCCCTCAGTAACGACAAGCATGATGTCACCAAGTTTTTGTTAAATGGCGACCATCCCATGCTTACAGCTATATATGATGAAATGGTCGAAAGATTTGAAATGCCGATCGATCGAATTTCACTAGAAAATGATTCAAAAGGAAAAACCGAAAGCGTACCCGAAAATATTTTATTAACTCTAGGACTCGCTTTAAAAGAGGTGAAATAATGCTAGTAGAAATTAACCTGCTTCCTAAGAAAGAACCGAAAAAGATTAACTTGATCATTGCTCTAGGCAGTGTACTAGCATTATTTTTGCTGATTGGCGGTTTCTATCTTTGGCAAATCAATTCAACAAAAAGCGACGTTGCAGAGGTTGACAGACAAATCTCGATGACACAGAAAATTGCTGAACAGCAACAGCAAAAAACGGATTCAGCTGAATCTACCAATTCCGTTAGCCAATTAAAAGGTGCTATCGAATGGGCGAACAGCTATCCAATCCATACGATTCCTGTCATGAAACATCTGACTTTACTATTACCGGAGCGAGGTTTTATTCAATCGTTTGGTTATACGGAAGCAGGAACTGTTTCGCTAACTGTTCAATTTGATAGTGCTAGAGAAGCTGCCTATTTCTTGGACAGCCTTAATGAATCCAAATGGATTGAGGAAGCCAATTTGAATTCATTATCAACTACTGAAACTAATACAGCAGATACCGCAGCTGTTTCAAATAATCAAACAAACACAACAAGTGCAAATACAAGTACTAATAATCAATCAAATACAACTAATAACGCTTCAAATGATACCAGCCAGAGTAATAATTCAGATAAGTCGGATAATAATTCATCACAAACAACTACAAATTCAAATGAATCGAATAGTACTACTACAAGTCAATCAAATCAAACAAGTAGTACAACAAGTACATCATCTACAAACAATTCAAGTAGTACTTCAAATTCAACGAATAATAAAAAATTCAAAAAGTATTTACCTCGTTATATAGGACAATTTGAAATCAAATTAAATAAAGATAAAATCAAAGAAATTCTTGATAAGGGTATAAAGGATAAGGAAGGAGTGACCGGTTCATGAAACTATCATTCCTAAAAAAACGTAAATTTCTTGCGCTAATCGGCATACTTTTACTTGTTTTACTTATCGTTATTGCCCAATTCAGCTTATTATCACCATTAAAATCCGATTTAACAATGAAACAGCAGCAATTGCAATCAGAACAAAAGCTATTGGATATCGCTAGTCAAAAGACAGAAGAAGCAGCTGCGAATGTTGCAGATGATACACGGGAGCTACAGAAAAAGATTCCTGTTAAGCCACTTCAAGACCAGTTTATCTTGGATTTGGAAAAAGCTGAGACTGTTTCTAATAATGAAATAAAATCCTACGGTTTTTCAAAGGATGCAGATGTTAGCACAGGAACAGATCAAGCAAACACTGGAAATACGACAGCAGGAAATACCAACTCAACTCAAAGTACATCAGCAAATGCAAATGCAAGTGGAACGGACCAAGCAGCTGCCAATCAAAACACATCAACTCAGCAGGCAGCTTCAGCAGTACCGAGCGGAATGAAAAAGCTAACCGTTTCATTAAGTGTAGAATCACCTAGCTATGAAGACTTTGAAAAGTTTGTTCAATCACTAGAATCTTTAAAACGCATTGTCGTAGTAGAAACTATAAGTTATTCTAGTAGTGGTGAAATAACTTCGCTTGACCAAAAAAATCAACCGCTTTTGTATACTCTCACTGTTTCAACTTATTACATGCCCGGCCTAGCTGACTTAGCCTCACAAGTACCAAAACTTGATGCACCGGCACCTGCGCATAAGGACAATCCATTAAGTACATTTGCAGATACTACCGAAAAGGCTAATTAAAAACTGAAAAATTTGACGAAAGTCTACGATAACAAGACGACAAAAGTCTTGTTATTTTTTTTTGTCAATATGATAGGATGGAACAAATTAGCAGTTTGGTAGAGAGAGGTGTACAAATAGTGGACAAGCCCAATAAAAATGGACGGACCATCACAATTAAATTAAATGGTGAACCACATACGTTTCAGGAAGAGATAAAAGAAGATGAAAAAATAGAAACAAGGCAGCTCCAGCCGGAAGTAATAGATGTAGAATCTAATCAGGAAGAAAAGGATGTTTTTTTGGAAACAGCTGCTGCTCAAGAGTCGATGGATGAAAGTTTTGATTGGATTATCCCTGAGACAACTGAGCATGAAATCGAAGAATACAAAATTGTTCATCACCAAAAAAACAAGAAAAGCAATTTACCTAAGATTGCATCCTTTACCACCAGCACCAAAAATAAGGATGGAAAAGGATTCCAATCCATCATTATTTCAGCCGTATTTGCCATCATTCTTGGTACCGGTTTTGGTTTTCTTATGCTTAAACTCGTGCTTACCGAACATAGCAATAAGCCGGCAACCGAGCAAGTCCTAACAGAGGAGCAAGGTGGCCAAAAAGCCGAAACACCTGCAGCAACAGGTGCAATAGCTTCCGTAAAGCCTCTTACCACCTTTGTTATTCAGGGCGGTGTTTTTTCTTCGAAAGATGGGGCTCAAGCAACTGCCGGTCAGTTAGCGGAAAAAGGAGTACCTGCACAGTCAGTTGAAATTGACAGCAAACAGTATTTATTTTTAGGAGTGGCAAGTACGATTGATGATGCTAAAAAGCTTGGGAGTAATTATAAAGATGATGGAGTCGCAGATGTATGGGCTAAATCGCTTCCGGTTGACCAAAAGGATATCACTGGAGTAAATGCCGCAGATAAAACATTCCTTGATACAGCAGGTGCCGTCTATCAGGACCTTTCCGAAGTAACAGCAGTTGCCCTGTTAACTGAAAGTATTCCAGAGGAATCGTTTAAAACCGTATCCGCATTAATCGCGAAAACAGATAGTACGGGACTGAAAAATACAAAGGTAAAAAGCCTGCAAAATTTTCTGGCTACAGCTGCCGAAAAAGTAGCGAACTATCAAAAAAACAAAGATCAGAATAATCTTGTAGAAGCTCAACAAAATCTACTAAATTTTCTTTCCTTATATTATTCTCTGTAATCAAATTTCGACATCGATAACACAAATCGCTATTTTCCGGGAAATAAAAATAGCAAAAAAGCCTGTTCAAAAATGGACAGGCTTTTCATCATGAACATAAATTTAATTGTATAATTTGACAATTTTCTTCAAATTTTAACGATATATAAATTGTTTGCAAAGGCATTATCTGATACGATTGTTTTGTATCTCCCTATAATGAAAAATGCAAAAAGGTAAGGTGATGAAATGCAGAACCTCATTTTAGCCTCTTCTTCTCCACGGCGAAAAGAACTTCTAGAAAACCTCCGCCTATCTTTCGCAATTTCAAGTAGCGATGTTGATGAAAGCTTTGAACCACATCTTTCACCAGAGGAAGTCGTAATGGAGCTTGCCAGCCGCAAAGCCCGGGTCGTTTTTAAAGAGAACCCCGAAGCTTTTGTGATTGGGGCTGATACCATCGTGGTTGCGAATGGCCAAATCTTAGGAAAGCCAGCGAATGAAGCAGAAGCTAGCAGTATGTTAAGGAAACTTTCAGGAACACAGCATGAAGTATACACAGGTGTTGCCATCATTTCTTCAGAAAGCTCTACCCAATTTTATGAAAAAACAGAAGTTTGGTTTTGGGAGTTAACGGATGAGGAAATTAACTTTTATGCGCAAAGTGGGGAACCGCTTGATAAAGCAGGTGCATATGGCATCCAAGGACTAGGGAGCATGCTTGTCAAAAAAATAAATGGAGATTATTTTGCGGTTGTCGGCCTGCCGGTTGCACGAACGGTTCGGGAATTAAAACGGCTAGGCTATCCATTGCCGTATTAAGTGTTCATTAACTCCCAATTAAAAGGGAGGAAAAAAAGTGTCCACTAATTCATTAATGATTCGGGATTTCCCTCAGGATGAACGTCCAAGAGAACGGTTTATTCAACATGGTCCACAAAGCTTGTCCAATCATGAGCTCATTGCCATTTTATTAAGAACGGGTACAAAGGATGAGTCCGTTCTGCAATTATCGAATCGCCTTTTAACCCATTTTGAAGGATTACGTTTGCTGAAATCGGCCACCTTGGAAGAAATTACTGAAATAAAAGGGATTGGTTCAGCAAAAGCGATTCAAATTCTTGCGGCCGTTGAAATTGGCAGAAGGATTGCCAATTTAAATTACAATGATCGTTATGTCATTCGCTCCCCAGAGGACGGGGCCAATTTTGTCATGAATGACATGCGCTTTTTGTCACAGGAGCACTTTGTCTGCCTCTATTTAAATACGAAAAATCAGGTGCTTCATAAACAAACCATTTTTATTGGCAGTTTGAATGCATCGATTGTACATCCTAGGGAAGTATTCCGCGAGGCATTAAAACGTTCGGCAGCTTCTATTATCGCTTTGCATAACCACCCCTCTGGAGATCCGTCTCCGAGCCGTGAGGATATTGAGGTGACGAAGCGTTTAGTTGAGTGTGGAAAAATGATTGGAATCGAGGTCCTTGATCATCTGATCATTGGTGAAAACAAATTTGTCTCACTCAAGGAAAAAGGTTATTTATAACAATAGGTTTTTATTTGACTCTAGGCTATAATATTAGTTATGATTTTTTAGGACTGTTTTGGAATTTTACGTTTTTTTTACAAACAATAAAGTTCGATTAAATGGTAAAGACATTACCTTTAAGAATATTTGCATTTTCGTATCAGAAAGGGAGATACAACGTATGTTTGGAATTGGTTCAAGAGACCTAGGAATTGATTTAGGTACTGCAAATACACTTGTATTTGTAAAAGGAAAAGGAATTGTTTTACGGGAGCCATCCGTAGTGGCTTTACAAACCGATACAAAATCGATTATCGCTGTCGGAAATGACGCAAAGAACATGATTGGCCGTACACCGGGGAATGTAGTTGCCTTAAGGCCGATGAAAGACGGCGTCATTGCCGATTTTGAAACGACTGCCAAGATGATGAAGCATTATATCAGCCAGGCACAGAAGAACAAGGGTGTTTTTGCAGGTAAGCCATATGTCATGGTTTGTGTACCATCTGGAATTACTGCGGTTGAAGAAAGAGCAGTAATTGATGCAACACGTCAAGCTGGGGCGAAAGATGCCTATACCATTGAAGAACCGTTTGCAGCTGCGATTGGGGCAAATCTCCCGGTTTGGGAACCAACAGGAAGCATGGTAGTGGATATTGGCGGCGGAACTACAGAGGTCGCAATTATTTCCCTTGGTGGTATCGTAACGAGCCAATCCATCCGCACTGCCGGCAATGATATGGACGAATCGATTATTTCGTTTATTCGCAAGAATTACAACCTCATGATTGGGGATCGTACTGCCGAAACCATTAAGATGGAAATTGGTTCTGCTGGTGATCTGGATGGAATTGAAAATATGGAAATCCGCGGCCGTGACTTATTAACTGGTCTGCCAAAAACCATTGAAATTACAGCTAAAGAAATTGCGGTTGCCTTAAAAGACACCGTATATGCCATCGTTGACGCGGTGAAAAATACGCTTGAAAAAACTCCGCCGGAACTTGCGGCTGATATTATGGATCGCGGCATCGTGTTAACAGGCGGTGGAGCGCTCCTCAGAAACTTGGACAAGGTGATTAGTGAAGAAACAAAAATGCCGGTTCTTATTGCTGAAAACCCGCTTGACTGTGTGGCAATCGGAACAGGTAAAGCATTAGATCAAATTCACATATTTAAAAATAAAGCGAAAGACTCACGCTAGAAAAATAGAGGTGTATAAATCATGCCACAGTTCTTTTTGAATAAACGACTGATTGTTTTGCTTCTCAGCATTATTATTCTCGTGGCATTGATTGGGTTTTCTTTGAGGGAGAGGAGTAAACTTACCTGGCCGGAGCAGTTTGTTAAAGACTCGGTCGGCTGGGTTCAATCCCTGGTTTCAAAGCCTGCGTATGTTGTTGCAGGCTTTTTTGAAAATCTCAAGGATTTAGAAAGTACATATCAAGAAAATAAGGAATTAAAATCACGTGTCGAACAGATTGTCAGTCTTGAATCACAGGTTCAAGATTTGAAAAAAGACAACGCAGATTTACGAAACGTTCTTGGTGAGAAAAAAACTCTGAGAGATTTTAAACCGCTGCCAGCTACAGTTATTGGCAGAAACCCTGATCGCTGGCATGAAATGATTATCATCGACAAAGGTAAAATCAATGGGATCAAGCAAAATATGGCGGTTGTTACCGCAAACGGACTAATTGGAAAAGTGAAAAATGTCAATCAATTTAGTTCGACTGTTCAATTATTAAGTGCAATGGATCCGAAAAACCGGATATCAGCTGTCGTCCAAGGACAAAAAAATTCGTTTGGATTTGTTGAAGGCTTTGACAGCGAGAAAAAATTACTTCAAGTAAAAACCATCCCCTCTGGAGCGAAAATTAAGAAAGGACAAACCGTTGTCACCTCAGGTCTTGGCGGTGTGTTCCCAAAAGATTTGCCAATTGGGAAGGTAGTGGAAGTGAAACCGGACCAATATGGTCTGAATCAAACAGCATTAGTAAAACCTGGCGCGGATTTTTATGATATTCAAAATGTTTTGGTTATCACAAGAACGATGACTTCGCCTGATGTAGGACTGGTTGATAGTAAGGGGTTGGGATTGTGAAAAAATTCCTTCTTCCTCTTTTATTTTTGTTTTTATTTATATTAGAAAGTCTTTTTGTCCAATTAGTTCCTGCAGATCTTTTTGGACAAAGTAAAATGTGGGTTCCGCATTTTTTATTTTCGGCTGTTCTTTTTCTGACTATTTATGGCGGCAGAAAGTACGGCATTATTTATGGTGCTGTTTTTGGGCTGTTATTTGATATTGTTTATACGGAAATCCTTGGAATTAATCTTTTTTTATATCCGTTTGTAGCTTATATCGTTGCAAAAATTATGCATGTATTGCAAAACAATATTATTGTTGCATTTATCGTTTCTCTTTTCGGAATTGGGCTATTAGAGATTGGTGTGTACGAAATGGATTCCTTAATTCATGTGACACAGCTTAGTTTTATGAGCTTTGTCCAAATGCGTATGTATCCAACCCTACTTTTTAATGCAATCTTTTTATTTCTGGCCGGCTATCCCTTCAAAAAATATTTTGAAAAATATTCTCAAGTATTACGGGACGAATAATGAATTAAAAAAGAGGAGAATAGACTGGGCTTGTCGAATTTATATAGTGCGTGTACTCTGACTCATTTAAATGCATGATTTTCATGCATTTTTTGGCTGGAGAGAAAGTATAAACTTATTCTAAGTTAATACTTTCTTCCTGCGTATAAGTGCAACTACGCCTCTGTCTTCGCCCTTACGGGCTCGCCAGTCGGCGAGTTTTCTTTAAATCCTTTGGGGTTTGTGTTTGATCGACGGCGCAGCCCTTTTCTTTAAACTTGAGGTGAAAATTCTCCATGAAAAAACGACAAAATGTAACGATAAAGGGAACAAAGGAAGGCTTGGTCCTTCAACTAGATGACTGCTGTTCCTATGAGGAACTTAAAAAAGAACTGGATGAAAAGCTTTCTACTAACCTAAGAACCGAGGAAGACAGTCATTTCCTTGCGGTAAAGGTGAATGTAGGAAACCGATTTTTAAGTGATGATCAAAGAGAAGAACTTAAAAACCTAATTCGGCAGAAAAAGAATTTGGTTGTTGATGATATTGAATCAAATGTAATTACGAAAGAGGAAGCGAAACGGTTAAAGGCTGTAGATGAAGTTGTAACGGTTTCAAGAATCATCCGCTCAGGCCAAGTATTAGAGGTTCCGGGGGATTTATTGTTGATTGGTGACGTAAACCCTGGAGGAACGGTTATGGCTGGTGGTAATATTTTTATCATGGGAACATTAAAAGGAATTGCCCATGCAGGCTGTACAGGAAACGATGAAGCGATTATTGCCGCATCCAATATGAGGCCAACACAGTTAAGGATTAGCGATTGCTTAAATCGAGCACCCGACATCGTCCAAGAAAAAGAAAAACATGAAATGGAATGTGCCTACATAGATGAGGACCGAAAAATCAGCGTAGATAGATTACAAGCTTTAATACATTTAAGACCTAATTTAACTAGATTAGAAGGGGGACAATAAAGTGGGGGAAGCTATAGTAATTACATCTGGTAAGGGTGGCGTCGGCAAAACAACGACTTCTGCTAATATTGGGACATCTCTGGCCCTTCAAGGAAAAAAGGTTTGCTTAGTCGATACAGATATTGGTCTTCGTAACTTGGATGTTGTGATGGGACTCGAGAATCGTATTATCTATGACCTTGTTGATGTTATTGAGAAAAGATGTAAGATTCATCAAGCCTTGGTCAAGGACAAACGCTTTGATGATTTATTGTATTTGTTGCCTGCCGCTCAGACTGTTGATAAATCTGCGGTGAAACCTGAGCAAATGAAAGAGTTAATTACCCAACTAAAACAAGACTATGATTATATTATCATCGATTGCCCGGCTGGTATTGAGCAGGGCTTTCAGAATGCTGTTGCCGGGGCTGATAAAGCGATTGTGATTACTACCCCAGAGGCTTCTGCTATTCGTGATGCGGACCGGGTGATCGGTCTTCTTGAAAAAGAACAACATATGGAGCCGCCGAAATTAGTGATTAACCGGATTCGTAACCAAATGATGAAAAATGGCGATATGCTGGATGTCGATGAAATAACCCAGCATTTGTCGATTGAGCTTTTTGGGATTGTGGCGGATGATGAGGAAGTCATTCGCGCAAGCAATCACGGGGAGCCGATTGCGATGGATCCAAACAGTAAAGCATCGCTTGCATATCGGAATATTGCCAGAAGAATTCTAGGCGAATCCATTCCTCTCCAGTCTTTAGAAGAACCGAATAAAGGTATGTTTACAAGGCTTAAAAAGTTTTTCGGTGTAAGATAATTTATACATTTGTAAGTCTGTTCACAGGGCGTGGACAGGCTTTTTTGTTTTGGTATTTCTTTTCATATTTCCATAAATACCTTTCACTTCAAACCTACATGTCCAGACAACAAACCAAGGATTTTTTTAAGAGTCATACTCCTTAAATCTCTTTCATAAACTTGTACAAAAAGTGGGAAAAGGGTTGATGGATATGGCGCGGTCGACACCGGATGAAATACGCAAAAGAATCAATAAACGGAAAAAAGAACTAGGCATGCAAGAAAAGAATCCAGACCGCCAACTGGCTTGGCCTGGGGAAGAAGAAAAGTACGGATTCAATCAGGTATCTTCCTATGGAAGTGGACCTGATGACGAAGGGCACCCGCTGTTTCGCATGGAAGTATTTATTTTTAAAATACTGGCTTCAGCGTGTCTTTTTTTAGTAGTTGCGATTTTGTTTCGAAATCATACCGCAACATTTGATCAAGCCAGGGATGTAGTCCGAACCACAATGGACAAGGAGTTTAAATTTGCCGTGGTATCCCAGTGGTATGAAGAAAAGTTTGGCAAGCCACTTGCTTTGCTGCCTTTCAATGAACCGAAAAAAGAAAAGCAAACGGAAACAGAAACAGCAGAAAAGCCAGCTTTGCCTGCAACTGGTAAAGTTCTAGAAAACTTTGAGAAAAACGGCCAGGGGATTATGATTGAAACGGCAAACGGAGCGTCGGTCAGAGCGATGAATGGGGGAACAGTTACATTTTCAGGTGTAAAGGATGGTATCGGTAAGACCGTCATTATCCAGCACTCCGATGGAACAGAAACCTGGTATGGTAACTTAACCGACATTCAAGTCAAACTTTATGATTATGTGGAAAAAAGAAAAGTGGTCGGAACGGTATCATCGAGTGAAGAGAAATCAAAGGGTAAGTACTATTTTGCCATTAAAAAAGGGGATGATTTTATCGACCCGGTCCAGGTGATCCGCTTTGAGTAGAGTGAGAGATTTACTTCAACACGTTTATATTCATCCGCTGTTATGGATTGTTGTCGCACTATCGATTGCAACAGCACATTTTCGAGAGGTTTGTCTCTTGTTAGGAATTATTTTTATACATGAAATGGGGCATGCAGCTGCAGCTTCATTTTTTTCATGGAGAATAAAAAAAATAACGCTCCTGCCGTTTGGCGGGGTCGCTGAAATGGATGAACACGGCAATCGTCCGTTAAAGGAAGAGACCATTGTCGTCCTCGCAGGCCCTTTGCAGCATGTATGGATGGTGGGCCTTGGCTTTTTGCTTTATTCCTTTTCCTTAGTCCCTGCGGATTTATTTTATTTATTTTTTCAATACAATTTAATGATTTTCATCTTTAATCTCTTTCCGGTATGGCCGCTTGATGGCGGTAAGTTAGTTTTTTTATTCATGTCACTCAAAAAATCGTTTCCATTCGCGCACCGTGTCACCTTGCAGATTTCCTTTTTCAGTCTTACCATTTTCTCGTTGCTGATACTTTTTACCGCTCCGTATCATCTCAATGTCTGGGTGGTCATCGCGTTTCTGTATTTCTCGCTTTACCACGAGTGGAAGCAGCGTCGCTATATTTTCATGCGCTTTCTGCTTGAACGCTATTACGGCAAGAAAAGTGATCTACACTTATTAAAACCGATTCAAGCGAACGAACATGATTTGTTAATTCATGTCCTCGAAAAATTTCAACGCGGCTGCAAGCATCCGATTATTGTTGAGGGGAACGGCATGGAAAAAGGAATGTTAGATGAAAATGAGCTGTTGCACGCTTATTTCACAGAAAAACGCTTAACCGACAAAGTCAGTGATTTGCTGTTTATGTTTTAAGCCCCTGTTGAAGGGGCTTTTCGTTTGAAAGAGCAGCTGTTCCGCCAATAGGCGTAGTCTATCCGCTAGTAAGAGCAGGCTCCGCCAATAAGCGTAGTCTAAACGCCAGTAAGAGGAGCTTATCCGCCAGTTAGCGTAGTCTATCCTCCAGTAAGAGCAGGCTCCGCCAATAGGCGTAGTCTATCCGCCAGTAAGAGGAGCTTATCCGCCAATTAGCGTAGTCTATCCGCCAGTAAGAGGAGCTTATCCGCCAATAAGCGTAGTCTATACGCCAATAAGGGCATCCTATCCGCCAGTTGGCTCTCCTCCTCTAAAAAGGGTATAATAAATGCATCATAAATAAAGTGGGGCCGCCCGATTGGATCAATTAATTATCAATTATCATTCAAGAGAAAAAAGATTTGCCTTCATGCGAAATCATAAGGTGGAAAAAATGGTGTTTGACCGGCCAGAGCAGCGATCTTTGGTCGGTAATATTTATTATGGGACCGTTTCAAAGGTACTCCCCGGAATGAATGCTGTATTTATCGACATTGGCGAAGAAAAACACGCCTATTTGCACCGGGACCTGCTTCCTTCCTATGTTTTATCATTAGATAAAATAAAAGAAAAAAAGGGCATCTCTACATTTGTTCATCAAGGTGAAAAACTGCTCGTACAGGTGAACAAAGATGCAACAGGAACTAAAGGGATGCGGGTAACAGGGATTATTGAAATCCAGGGGAATCAACTGATCTATATGCCGCAAGGCCGCTATGTGGCGGTGTCGAAAAAAATTGCCGATGATCACGAGAAAGCCAGACTCCGCCGGGTGGGCCATCAGCTCAAAACAGCGGACGAGGGAATTATTTTTCGCACCTCAAGTTTATTTGCAACAGAAGAAGCAATACATCAAGAACTTGAACAACTGAGAGTTCAACATCTTGAATTAATGAAGCAGGCTGAAACCTTTAAAAAGCCCGGGTTGATTTTTCAAAAAGATACGTTCGTTGAAATGCTAATCGAAGTGATGGTAAATATGGATAACGGCGAAGTCATCGTAGATGATCTGCCATTAAAAGGAATATTAGATGAACACAATCAAAACACCACTGTAAGTTATTACGGAGGAAAAGAGAATATTTTCGCAGTGAACCGGGTTGAGCATGAAATCGACAAAGCGCTCAAACGAGTCGTTTGGCTCGAAAATGGTTCCTATCTCATTTTCGATGAAACGGAAGCCTTAACGATTATTGATGTGAATACTGGCAAGTTCTCTGGAAAAAGCGACTATCAGGAAACCGTATTAAAAACAAACCTCTTGGCAGCAAAGGAAATTTGCCGGCAGCTGCGCCTTCGTGATATTGGCGGCATAGTCCTGATTGATTTTATTGATATGCATCGCGAGCAGGACAAGCAGTCGGTACTGAATGTTTTTGAACAGAATAAAGATGAGAATCGTATTAAATTGATAGGATATACACCACTAGGCATTTTGCAGCTGACACGAAAGAAAACAAAGGTTTCCTTGTCAGAAGCGTTAACGGTAAAATGTCCCGTTTGTGAGGGGACGGGCAGGATTTTAAGTCCGGAAACGGTGGCTTTCCGGCTTGAAAGGGAATTAGTCGAGCACCGGAACGGAGATATTGAAGCGGTGCTGGTGGAAACAACGAAAGAGGTAAAAAATGCAATAGAGCATCACCTTGAATTCTTAGAGGAATCTCTTAAATTTAAAGTTTATTTTTCCCTGAAGCCAAGTCCAAGCCATTATTATCTATTAAAACAATTTGGTGAAGAAACTGAGATGGCCCAAAAAGCTGGCGATTTCTATTGACACTTTCGTTTAAAATATGTTAGTATCTTAATGTTATGTTTGTAGCACCCGTGCTACAACCGCACAGAACAGGTAGTAAGTTTTATGCTTAAAGCATAGACGCCTGTGTATGGCGAGTCTGAGTTTATAAGGAGGTGCAGTTCATGTACGCAATTATCGAAACTGGCGGTAAGCAATTGAAAGTTGAAGAAGGCCAAGCAATCTACATTGAAAAATTAGATGCTGAAGCTGGTGAAACAGTTACTTTTGACAAGGTCCTTTTCGTTGGCGGTGAAGATGTAAAAGTAGGAAGCCCTGTTGTTGCAGGCGCTACAGTTACAGCTAAAGTTGAAAAACAAGGCCGTGCGAAGAAAATCATTGTTTTCAAGTACAAAGCAAAGAAAAACAACCGTAAGAAGCAAGGTCATCGTCAACCTTACACTAAAGTAGTCATCGAAAAAATCAACGCGTAAGGTGTTGAACGATAGATGATTGGAATTACGATTGATCGTAATCATTCCGGTGAAATTCAATCCTTCGAAATAAGCGGACATGCTTTTTTTGCCGACCGCGGCAAGGATATCGTCTGTGCAGGCGCATCTGCCGTTTCAGTTGGAGCAATCAATGCTGTTCATGCCATTACAGGCGTGACACCAATGATTGAACAGGGAGATGGTTTTCTCCGCTGTGTCATTCCTGATCATTTATCAGCTGACATACATGAGAAAATCCAGATTCTTCTCGAAGGTATGGTCGTTTCATTACGAACGATTGAAGAAGAGTACGGAACGCACATAAAAATTACCTTCAAAAAGCAGGAGGTGGAATAAATGTTATTAAAATTAGATCTTCAGTTGTTTGCATCTAAAAAGGGAGTAGGTTCTACAAAGAACGGACGTGACTCTATCGCAAAGCGCCTTGGTGCTAAGCGTGCAGACGGTCAATTCGTAACTGGTGGTTCAATCCTTTACCGTCAACGCGGTACAAAGATTTACCCAGGTGAAAACGTAGGCCGCGGCGGAGACGACACTCTTTTTGCAAAAATCGACGGCGTTGTAAAATTCGAACGTTTAGGTCGTGACCGTAAGAAAGTGAGCGTTTATCCAGTAGCTCAAGAAGCTTAAGCTTTTAATAAAACTCTAACCGGTTGGTTAGAGTTTTATTTTTGCAGATGTGAGAAAAAATTGCCAATTGGAATGATGGGAAATCATCCGAAACTCCATAAGTACTTCTTCATAAAAGCCGCTTTTTTTCCTCATTTGGACATAATTCGCAAAAAAACGCTTACTCATGGTTGCTTTTTTGATATACTATCAGAAAACGGTTATCGGACAATTAATGTGGGAGTGCTGGGAATGAAGGATTTAGATATTGTTGAAGTGCTTCGGCATTCGCGGCACGATTGGTTAAATCGGCTGCAATTGATAAAAGGAAATTTAGATTTAAATAAAATTGATCGGGCTAAAGAAATCATTGATGAGATCGTTATTGACACGCAGCAGGAATCAAAGCTCTCCAATTTACAGATGCCGATGTTTGCTTCATTGCTTTTAAAATCCAATTGGGATCAACAACATTTTCAGCTTGAATTTGAGGTTCTTTCCGATGGGGATTTTATAAAAATAGATGATGTATTATTAACAAATTGGACAAAGTCCTTATTTTTACATTTAAATCAAGCAGTTGAAGTTTTTAGTGAAAACCATTTATCGATTACCATTGACCCGCAAATTGATGGTGCTCGTTTCTTTTTCGATTTTAGCGGGATAATAATAAAAAGTGAACTGATTGAACAATTCCTTTCTGAAACCCAAGGACCTGAACTGGTTCATGAGATAAAGGAATTTTCTGAAAACGAACTCGCATTAGAAGTTTTTATGCCTTTTTTAAAAAGAGGATAGGGCTTCGCGATTCTCGTTGGTAGATCAGTTTGTTAAATGCAGACGGGAGGTCTACAACAAAATGTTTGTCGATCAAGTGAAAGTTTATGTTAAAGGTGGAGATGGCGGCAATGGAATGGTCGCATTCCGCCGTGAAAAATATGTTCCAAATGGCGGTCCTGCAGGCGGGGACGGCGGAAAGGGTGCAAACGTCGTATTTGTCGTTGAAGAAGGTTTGCGCACCTTAATGGATTTCCGCTATCAGCGTCATTTTAAGGCTCCGCGCGGGGAGCATGGCATGTCAAAAAGCATGCATGGAAGAAATGCAAAGGATATGGTTATTAAGGTACCGCCGGGAACGGTTGTGACCGATGCAGAAACAAATGAAGTTATCGCTGACCTTGTTGAACATGGCCAACGTGCTGTTATTGCTAAAGGCGGCCGTGGCGGCAGAGGAAATAACCGCTTTGCCACACCGGCCAATCCGGCTCCGGAAATTGCTGAGAACGGTGAGCCTGGTCAGGAGCGCGATGTAATCCTTGAATTAAAATTGCTCGCTGATGTTGGGCTTGTTGGGTTCCCAAGTGTCGGGAAATCCACTTTATTATCGGTTGTTTCAGCGGCCAGGCCGAAAATTGCCGAATATCATTTTACGACGATTGTTCCTAACCTTGGCATGGTGGAAACGGAAGATAATCGAAGTTTCGTCATGGCTGATTTACCTGGATTGATTGAGGGGGCCTCTGAAGGTGTAGGCCTTGGCCATCAATTTTTACGGCATATCGAAAGGACCCGTGTCATTGTCCATGTCATTGATATGGCAGCGACAGAAGGCAGAGATCCGTACGAGGATTATTTGACCATTAATAAGGAATTAAAAGAATATAATCTAAGGCTGACGGAGCGTCCGCAAATTATTGTTGCGAATAAGATTGACATGCCGGATGCGGAAGAAAATCTGCAAAAGTTTAAAGAGCGTATGGAAGACGAATATCCAATTTTTCCAATTTCCGCTTTAACAAGAAAGGGGCTGCGCGATTTATTATTTGCGATTGCCGATAAATTGGAGGAGACACCGGAGTTCCCTCTTGAGCATGAAGAGGAACAAACAGGTGTACATCGTGTACTATATAAACATGAGAAGGACCCTGACCACTTTAAAATTACGAGAGAGCCAGATGGTTCATTTGTAGTTTCCGGCGAAAAGGTGGAAAGGCTGTTTAAGATGACAGACTTTTCTCGTGAAGAATCTGTCCGCCGTTTCTCGCGGCAGCTTCGTGGTCTTGGGGTGGATGATGCCTTAAGGCAAAGAGGAGCAAAAGACGGGGATATCGTAAAATTATTGGAGTTTGAATTTGAATTTATAGAGTAGCCTTCCTTGGTGGTTGGAGGTATAGAGATGAAAAGGAATAGAGTAGAGAAAAAATTCTATTTAGTACGTGAGGATGTTCTTCCGGAGGCAATGAAAAAAACGATTGATGCGAAGGAATTGCTTGAACGCGGTAAGGTGGAATCCGTCCAGGAAGCTGTCCAGCAAACCGATTTAAGCCGAAGCGCGTTTTATAAATATAGGGATACTGTTTTTCCTTTTTCGTCGATTAAAAAAGAAAAATTGGTCTCGCTCTTTTTTCATTTAGAAGATCGTTCCGGTACCCTTTCGAAATTGCTAAGTGTTGTTGCTTCGTCAGGCTGTAACTTGTTAACGATTCACCAAACCATCCCGCTCCAGGGCCGGGCGAATGTGACGCTTTCCATGAATACGGGGAACATGATCATGGAAATTGATGAGTTATTAACTGAATTAAAAAAGCTCGAATTTGTAGAGAATGTGGAAGTGCTGGGAACAGGTGCATAAGGGGCAGGAGTGTTCCTTGTGAAAGCTGTTCTCAGCTTTCTTTTATTAGAAATGACAACGAGGGAGTGGAGAAAAAGTGAAGGTAGGTTTCTTAGGACCAAAAGCAACGTTCACTGAAATTGCGGTAATGAGTGTTTTTTCAGAAGATGAGCTTGAACCGTTCCGGACGATTCCGGAATGCATGGATGCGGTTGCCGATGAAAGAGTAGATTTAGCGGTTGTTCCAATTGAAAATGCCCTTGAGGGTTCTGTAAATATTACTTTGGATTATTTAACTCGGGTAGTGGATATCCCGATTGTCGGGGAAATTACCATTCCGATTAAACAGCATTTGATGGTGCATCCTGCGAATCAGGAGCATTGGCAAGATGTATTGCTTATATACAGCCATTCCCATGCCATTGCCCAGTGTCATAAGTTTTTACATACGCAGTTTAAGGGGGTTCCATTTGAAAGTGTAACATCGACGGCTGCCGCGGCAAAAATGGTAATGGACCATCCGGAATGGAAGGCAGCGGCGATTGCCAATGAGTTAGCTGCGAAAGAATACGGACTGCAGATTGTTCAAAGAAACATCCATGATTTTAACTTTAATCAAACGAGCTTTTTTATTCTTTCTAATAAAGATTTGGAATTACCGTTAATGGAAGCTGCGAACGCTACTTACAAAACGACGATCATGGTGACTCTTCCAGCCGACCATGCAGGAGCGCTCCATCAGGTATTATCTGCTTTTGCCTGGAGGAAATTAAACCTTTCGAAAATTGAATCGAGACCGATGAAGACCGGTATCGGCAATTACTTTTTCATTATTGATATCGAAATGAAGCTTGATGAGGTGTTGATTCCTGGAGCGATGGCGGAGTTAGAGGCGCTCGGCTGCGGTGTAAAGGTTTTAGGAAGCTATCCTTCGTTGATGGTGGATTTGGATTAGGTAGCTTGTGAGTTTTCAGAGTTTTAAAAAAAGGATCCGGGAACATGTTTCCGGGTCCTTTTAAGATTCCATTAAAAAGCCTTCTCTTTTTAAGGCTGCTTCTGCTTCGTCAAGTGTCTTTTCACTTGGAGCTGAAATGGTATGAAGATGGATGCCGCCGGTTAATTCCGACAATAATGCTGCTTTGGTCGATTTTAGATTTTCGATAAATTGTTTGACTTCCTTGCGGTTTGAAACCATTACAGATGCCGTTAAATCCCCGTATATCGCATGTTCGATTTTAACATCCTTGACCAATACACCAAGGTCCACCAACAGGTTGAGCTCCTTTTCAGTATCTTCCGGTTTATGAAAAGAGGGAATTGTTCTTTCAAATGCAGGGTTTCCGGCATTTTGATGTAAATATAGGTAGCCTTGGCTTGTGGCGATAATTGGTTCATTTTTTGCCTTGAGAAGGGTAATATCTCCAACGATGACCTGCCTGCTGACGTTTGTCCGGTTAGCTAAATCACTGCCAGTCAGTGGCTCTGTACTGTCTTTAAGCAGTTGAAGGATCAGGGTTCGCCGTTCCTCCCCTAAGATTTTCTTTTGTTCCATACAAGACCTCCTAGAAATTTCAAAGGGTTTACTATTTTGAGTTATTAGTCCTTAAACCTTCAAATAGTAAGCCCATCAACCTAATATCTATCGTTTTTAGCATAACATAATTTACTCTTTTTAAATAACTACCGTGCCTTTATATTCCTTAACAATCCCAACGAGCGCTTCCCCAACCTTCAAAACATCCTCTATGCTGGTTGACCGCCCAAAGGATATCCGAATAAATTCCTTCGCCTGCTCATCGCTAACTCCCAAAGCCTTCATCACCTTCGATGGGGACTGCATCCCCACTTGGCAGGCACTTCCGGTAGAAATTGCAAATCCGAGACGATTACATTCTAACATCATCCATTGTCCCTCAATCCCTGCGATTCGAAGACCTATAATCGAAGGCAACTGAGCACCCTCCGCCTCAAAAAACTGTACCCATTGCTGAATCGGATTAAGTGCTTCTAGTAATGCCTTCCGGAGCTCCACATAATGATGATAAGTTTCCGAAATAGAAGCAAATATTTTTTGAGCAGCTGCCGTCATGGCGGCAATCCCAGGCACGTTAACCGTTCCCGGTCTTAACCCTTTCTCATGTGAGCCCCCTGGGAAAAAGGGTTGCCAAAAAATGCTGGGATCAATATAAACGCCCCCGACTCCTTTTGGACCATAAATTTTATGACCGGAAAATGAAAAGCTGCTGACTTGCGGTGCCAACGTACTAATATTGATTTTTCCAAATGACTGAACAAAATCGCTATGAAAATGAATATTTTTTTCCTTGCAAATTTGAGCAATTTTTTCAATTGGCTGGATCGTACCAATTTCTGAATTTACATGCTGGATCGTGATTAACACTGTATCTGGCCTGATTGCATCTACGAGTTTCTCGTGATCAACCAATCCAGAGGTATGAAAGGGAAGGAAGGTTATTTCATACCCTAATGCCTTGAGACGATTTAAAGCACCATGAATCGATGAATGTTCTGCCATACCTGAAATAATATGTTTTCCTTGTTTTTTAGGAGCGGACAATAAAGCTTCGATTGCTAAAAAATTGCTTTCCGATCCGCCGCTGGTAAAAAATAACCCGTGTTTATCGACATTTACTAGATTGGCCAACTCTTCCCGGCAGTTTTCAAGTAGTGCAGAGGAGTTTCCGCCGATGTCATGGAGGCTGCTGGAATTCCCAAAAAACTCTGTAGCTGCTTGAACGTAAACCTCGGCTGCTTTCGGATCGATAGGCGTTGTCGCTGCATAATCAAAATAAATCATTCTCGGATTCTCCTAACCTTAAAAAATACTTGATATTAGTGTAAATCTGTGTAAATATATATGTCAAGACACCTGTAAAACCAGGAGGGTCAAAATATGACTTATACTGATGTGTTAATTATTGGAAGCGGAGTAGCAGCTTTACAGCTGGCAGTCCGTTTAAATAAGGAATTAAATGTGAGAATTATCACAAAGTCAAAAATTAGGACAGCGAATTCTTACTTGGCCCAAGGGGGGATTGCAGCTGCACTTGGTGACAACGACCATCCTGACAAGCATTTTATGGACACGCTTGAAGCGGGAAGATTTCACAATCATCCGGAAACGGTGCAAGAAATCATCAACGCTGCTCCCAAGTTGATTAGAAATCTTTCAAGTCAAAGTGATGTATTTGACAGGGATCAAAATGGTGAGTTACTGCTAGGAATGGAAGGGGCCCACTGTGAAAAAAGAATTGTTCACGGTGGCGGGGATGCAACAGGAAAAAACGTCATGGAACATCTTATCAGCAAGGTAAAAGAAAATGTCCAAATTGAAGAAAATACCTTCGCATTTGAATTAATCATAAAAAATAAACGTTGTATGGGTGTCAAAGCGAAAAAATTAAATGGATACATTGAGCATTACTACGCCAGCCATGTAATCCTGGCAACGGGAGGCTGCGGTCAGCTTTACCCGTACACTTCGAATGCTGAAACCGTCAGCGGCGATGGGATTGCTATGGCGTATTTAGCGGGTGCTGAAATTGTAGATATGGAATTTATCCAGTTTCATCCCACGCTTTTATATATCAATGGGGAAACAAAAGGGTTAATATCTGAAGCCGTACGTGGTGAAGGTGCCATCTTGGTTACAGAAGATGGAAGTCCCATCATGGAAGGAATTCATCCATTAAAAGACCTGGCACCAAGGCATGTTGTTTCGCAAACCATTTATAGCTATCTCAAACAGGGAGTGAAAATTTATTTAGATATAAGTAAAATTAGCAATTTCAAAAATAGATTTCCAACCATTACTTCGAATTGTGAGGAAAACGGAATTGCCATTTCTGAAGGTAGAATCCCAGTGGCACCGGGAAGTCATTTTTTAATGGGAGGCATCAAAACCGATCTCATTGGACGTACTTCGATTGATGGTCTCTATGCCATTGGCGAAGCGGCTTGTACCGGTCTTCATGGAGCGAACCGTTTAGCAAGCAATTCTTTGTTAGAAGGGTTATTTCAAGGGGAAAAACTTTCAGCTTGGCTGAATAAGGCAAAAATGGAGATGAGGTTGCCTGACCCAAATTACTCGCATTATTCAACAACAAACCCAGAGAGGGTAAAACTTCCGGATGTCCGGATCTTAAAAGAACGGATGATGGAACGAGTCGGGATTGTCCGTAATGAACTCGATTTGAAAAAACAAAAAGATTGGCTGAATCAATGGGAAACGGTTGATCAATTAGACTCATACAGCATGGAAGACATAAACAAAATGTTTATGCTGACGATTGCAAAACTCATCACGGACTCGGCATTAAGAAGAACGGAAAGCCGCGGCGGTCACTACCGAAGTGATTACCCTTATGAGGATGAAATAAATTGGTTAAAGAAATCAATCATTCAAAAACGGGAAGTGGAGAAGAAAAATGAACATATTGAAACTGCGGTCGCAACTTGAACAATTTTTTATAGAAGATATTGGAGAACAGGACATCACAACCGATTTAATTTTTCCGAACGATACCAATGGGGAAATTGTCTTCTTATCAAAAGATAACGGAATTTTTTGCGGAGAAGAAATCATCCGAACCGGCTTTCAGGTATTAAACCCGCAACTCACGACTCAAGTTTTTGTAAGGGATGGCGAGGCCATTGAAAAAGGGCAGCAGCTCGCAACTGTCACCGGAAAAATTGCAGACCTATTAAAAGGGGAGAGGGTTGTTCTAAATTTGCTCCAGCGGATGAGTGGAATTGCCACCTTAACAAAGAATGCAGTCACAACACTGGGCAGCACTCATACAAAACTATGTGACACAAGAAAAACAACACCGGGACTTAGAATGTTTGAAAAATATGCGGTTCGCTGTGGCGGCGGCTACAATCACCGCTATGGATTATACGACGGAATCATGATCAAAGATAACCATATTTCCTTTGCAGGCTCGATCACAAAGGCTGTTGAAGTAGCAAGAGAAAAAGCCGGTCATATGGTAAAAATCGAAGTCGAGGTAGAAACGGAAGAACAGGTAATCGAAGCGGTAAATGCTAAGGCGGATATCATTATGTTTGATAACCGTACACCTGAAGAAATCAAGGAATTAATTAAATTGGTACCGCCTGGAATCATCACCGAAGCTTCCGGTGGAATTCAATTAAGTAACCTGGCATCCTATCAGGATACTGGTGTGGATTATATTTCTTTGGGCTTTTTAACCCATTCGTATAAAGCGCTTGATATCAGTGTAAAAGTAAAATGGAATTAAGGGGTGGAAGAAGATGAGCATTCTAGCAGCCTTACAAAAAAACCGAATGATACCGGAGATCTATAAACAAATGTCAAGAGAAGCATTGGAAGAGCGGGTACGGGAAGTAAAAAATAGACTTGGGTCAAAACTGTTTATCCCAGGACATCATTATCAAAAGGATGAGGTTATTCAGTTTGCTGATGCCACTGGAGATTCCTTAAAGCTGGCGCAGCTCTCGGCTGAAAATAAGGAAGCAGAGTTTATTGTATTTTGCGGAGTCCATTTTATGGCGGAAACTGCCGATATTTTGACAAGCGAGCAGCAAAAGGTACTTTTACCGGATATGCGTGCCGGCTGTTCGATGGCGGATATGGCGGATCTTCAGCAAACGGAACGTGCCTGGGATATGCTTAAAGAAATGTTTGGAGACACAATTCTTCCATTAACTTATGTAAATTCAACGGCAGCAATCAAATCCTTTGTTGGGGCACATGGCGGGGCAACCGTTACCTCTTCGAATGCACATACTATGGTAAAATGGGCATTCACCCAAAAGGAACGGATTCTTTTCCTTCCAGACCAGCATCTAGGGAGAAATACGGCTGTCGATTTAGGTGTCGGCTTGGACGAAATGGCTGTTTGGAACCCCATCACAAACACGTTGGAATATGATGGTGATTTTTCAACGATTAAGGTCATTCTATGGAAAGGTCATTGTTCTGTCCATGAGAATTTCACAGTTCAAAATGTTATTGATGTAAGGTACCAACATCCAAAAATGAAGATTATTGTTCATCCGGAATGCCGAAGAGAAGTTGTGGAACTATCAGATATGGCCGGATCGACAAGTTATATAATCAAAGCTATTGAAAATGCAGAACCTGGAAGCGAATGGGCAATTGGGACGGAAATGAATCTTGTAAACCGAATTATTCATGACCATCCGGATAAAAAAATAATTTCGCTTAATCCTCATATGTGTCCGTGTCTTACAATGAATCGGATTGATTTGCCACATTTAGTCTGGAGCCTTGATACCTTAGAGGATGCATCTAATCATAATCTTATTAAGGTGGATGCAGAAATTGCCGAGAATGCAAAATTAGCTTTAGAAAGAATGCTAGCAAATTCATAAATAACAGTTAAAAGGGATGCATTTTTAAAATGTATCTCTTTTTTTATATAGAAGAAGATTTTATCAGCGGATTGAAGAGATTTATCAGCGAATCAAGCCACTTTATCAGCGAATTGTAGAGATTTATCAGCGAATCGAGCCACTTTATCAGCGAATCGAAAAAATCGATCAAATCAACATCTATAAAAATAATTCATCAGGGTCCAATTCATATTTTTCCAAAAAAAAGCATATGTTTTTGTGAAGAATAATAGCACTTTGCCCATTTCCACATAGACTATATGGACTTATGCATAGGAGGGAAATCAGAGTGAAGATCCATATCGTACAGAAAGGGGATACTCTTTGGAAGATCGCCAAGAAGTACGGCGTGAATTTTGAAGAGCTGAAAAAGATGAATTCCCAGCTCAGCAACCCTGATATGATTATGCCCGGTATGAAAGTGAAAGTCCCGACAACAGGGGGAATGGTAAAGAAAGAAGCACCTGTAGGGAAACCGGAAGCTGCCATCAATTTAGGAGCTAAGAAGGAAATGCCGCTTGTTGAACACCCATTTGCCAAGGAAAAGCCTATTGTGAAAGAAATGCCAGTGAAAGAAATGCCAATTAAAGAAATGCCGATTAAGGAAGTTCCAATAAAAGAACAGCCAATCATTAAGGAAGCACCAAAAGTACCTTATACTCCAAAAATGCCTCTCCCAGTTGTCCCAGAAATCGATATTAATAATTATTATATGACAAACATGACAAATATGACGGTAAAACCGGAGCTGCCGCCAAAACCGGCAAATATTTTACCTGAAATAAAGGAAGTACCGAAAAAAGAAGTACCTGTACCTCCACCTGTGGAGGCACCAGTTGAGCAGCCATGTGTTCCGATCACACCTGTAATGCCGGGACCAGGATTCTGTCCGCCAATGGAATACTACCCACAGCCATATATGATGCCGTATTCTCATGGTGGCGGCTACCCGGGTATGCAAGGCGGCTATCCAGGTATGGCAGGGGGGTATCCAGGAAATCCGGGAGCTTATCCAGGAGCACCTGGAGCAGGAGCCTATCCGGGCGCTTTCCCAGTACCTGGTATGGCACCAACTGTTGCAGGAGCATCCTTTGCACCGCATTTTGCTGATGAATCCTCATCCTTTATGCCGCAAATGCCGGTTATGAACCCGGGCTTTAATCCGGGTGCAGTGATGGGGGCACAAAATCCTGCCCAATACCCGGGAGGAGGTTACCCGCTTGCAGGACCCGCAGCGCCAACGGGTTATCCAGATGGGTTTCCGGGAGCAGCAGGATACCCGGCTTCTCCGGCAGGATATCAAGGGGGCATACCTGCAGGATATGAAGGTTATCCGGGAGGAATGCCTGGAGGATACCAAGGAGCACCTGCAGGATATGAGAGTTACCCGGGAGGAATGCCTGGAGGATACCAGGGAGCACCAGTAGGATATCCTGAGGGGTACCCAGGAGGAATGCCGCCGGGATACCATGGAGGACCAGCGGGATATCCTGAGGGGTACCCAGGGGGAATGCAAGCCGGTTACCCGCAAGCCGCCGGATACCCAGGTGGGCCACAGATGGGCTTTCTAGGAGAATATCCGACCGCACCGGGAGCTGTTAACCCCGCTACAGGAGGAACACCATACGGCCCAGGATCGCCTTATGGGCAAACCCCTTACGGTTACCCGCCAATGGGATCTGCTTTTGAATCACCGGAAATGACAGGAGCGGCAGGTGGATTTCCTGTCGGAACAGGAGCAGGAGGGGATTGTGGATGCGGCGGACCAGCTAAGGGAGCAGTTTCAAATTTCGTCCCAACTACTCCACCTATCTATAGCGCACCCTATACTGGACCAGTCAATGTCGCGCAACCACCGTATATGAACCCTTATGGGATTGGACCAGAAGGAGCAGGTGCCTACGGGATGCCCCGTTTTGATGATGAGAGCAATGGCGAGAACTAACAAAATGGGAGACGATGCTTATTTGGATCGTCTCCTCTCTTATTTTCAATCAAAGTTCCATGAAAAAATTAAGCAATTTGTTCCTATTCGAAAGAAAGTCTTTTACGTAAAAACGAAAAAAAATATTTATATCATCAAAGGTTATCGTTCAAATAGAAGACTGAAGCTACAGGAAACCTTTGCAACAACTTTAAAAAATGAGGGCTTTAGCAAAACGTATCTGTTTGTCCAGCCTGTCAAAGAACCCCTTTATTTTGAAGGGACTCATTATGGTGTGATCGAGTATATTGAGCCCCATAAAACGGCTTTTTCGTACAATTCGAAAGAAAACATTGTCGAGGGTTTAAAGTTGTTAGAAGAATTTCACAAAGTCACCGCAGCCTTCGAGACACGCTATCGGACTTTAATTTCAAAAGGCGACCTGATTGGGAAATTTCAGGAGCGTTCCGCTATTTTTATGAATAATCTTCCCATTTTAGAGTATTTTATCAACCAAACCTATCTTACTGAAATGTTAGAATGGGCAAACTGGGCCTTGGATGGGATTACCGCAAATCATACTTTTTTTGAAAAAGAACCTTTTGTCATCCTTCATGGGGATGTAGCGCATCATAATTTCTTACGCGATGCCTCCGGGGCTTTAAATTTAATTGATTTTGATTTAATTCAAGTTGGTCCTGATGCCTTAGACTATTTACAATACGCTAACAGGATTTTGCCCTACTTGGACTGGTCCTTCGAGCGGCTTTATGAGTTTGATCCATTCCAAAAGTTTTTAAAGGAAAAAGCCTTTTTATATGCATTGGCATACCCATCCGATATTTTTCGTGAATGGAACCGTTTAATCAGAGAAAATTCTCATACAAAACCTTCAAAGACAAAGTATGTGATGGAATTGACGATCAACCAATTTCATTTACGAAGAAAGTTTTTCAACGAGCTGAAAAAAATGGTCAAATAAGATGCTTCCGCTTTCTGGCAGAATGAAAATCCCTTCTGAGAACAACCTAAGAATGAGCATTTTTTCTATGCTCATGATGTTCTTCGAGGGGGTTTTTCGCTTGAACAAGAAACCGTGGATGATTCCTCTTTCTGCCCTGTGTATCATGGGGCTGGCAGGTTGTGCAAATTCAGATCGAGCTGGTGTAAATAACAACAATGATAATAACGTAGCAAGCCCGATGGGGTATTACTCAAATGAAAAACATCCAAATAATAACAATGGGTTTCTTATCGATAACGACGGACCACTGACCGAAATGATGGATCATACGCTAGGGGACGAGGGGAATTACCAAAGGGATCAACGGAGACAGCTGCTCCAGACAAGGGATGAAAATGGAAACCCTCCGAATCCAACCAAGCCTCTTGCGAACCATGATCATAATTTTTTCATGAAAGACAATCGATTTAGTACGGGAGATGTGAATTACCACAATCACTTAAATGTGAAGTACAGTGGCAATGATGCTGCACATGATTCAGCAACGCTTGGAAGAATTACCAATCAGATCAAGCAACAGGCCGAATCGGTGAACAACGTCCAAAATGTTCATTCTGTAATCTATGGTAATTCGGTCTTGATTTCGATTGATTTAGTTGATCATAGCCGATCAGCCGAAACGAAAAAAGCGGTTCAAGATGCTGTAAAACCATATGTGAACGGTAAAAAGGTCTCGGTCATCACCGATGAAGGAACGATTAGTCGCGATCGTAACACGACAAATGAACTCCTTGAAGGTAAACAAATACCTTAATGAAAAAGGGTAAAGCTACGGCTTTACCCTTTTTATTTTTTAAGGATAAAAAGGCAAAAAAAGGCTAAACTAGGACTGAATGAATAAAAAGAAGAGGTGATTTGCATGAAGTTCAAATGGATGGTAATGGCTGGTTTTCTCGCTATTATTTTGGGAATGGCCCCTGGTATGGACATGACAGGATCCGCCGCACAACAAGATCGCCATCTTGAACAGCAAAAGACGGTGCCTCTGAAATTACAGGTTACATTACAAAGGGTTTATTTGGATGGCGAGCTAAGCGAGGAAGTAGTTCAGGAAATAAGCTGGTCCCCTGAAAATTTTTGGACGAAATACGATCAATGGCAGCTGATTACAAGAGATGGAGAAAATTTGGTTTTTCGTAAAAACGTAGACGATATTTCACCATTGCTAAAGGCAAACGGTTATTTCGGCATTACCAACGAAGGGGTATTGACTATTTTTAACGGCAGACCGGGCCAATCTAGAATTATCCAATCTTTTTTTCAAATAGATATTAAGAAACTCGAAAGTAAAAAGCAGGAAGAGCTCCTGCATGGCATACCTATCAAAACAAAGGATCGTTACGTAGAAGTTTTAGAAACCTTTAAGCACTACTCGACAGAGGCAGCCTCAAAAAATTAATGATTTGAACATAAATTCAGACTGATGTCATTAAATCAGCCTGTTTTTTTTCGTGAAAATTAAGTTTTGTCATATTAAATGATTTCTATCAGCGAAACGAACCATCCAATTTGCGAAAAATCATTCCCATTCAGCGAAATGGAGCATTCTATCAGCGAAACCAAAATCCCTGCAAAGGAAAACAGGTTAATTTCTTAAACACCCCTAAAATTTTATGTTAAAATGAAATTTAGTCCAACTTGGGGAGAGAAGATCATTGTTTGAATTTATTAAGGGGACCGTTGAATTTGTCGGGCCAGAATATATCGTCATTGAGAATGGCGGAATCGGGTATCAAATATCAACCCCTAACCCGTTTATATACTCCGGCAAAATGGAAACGATGGTAACAGTATATACTTACCATTACGTCCGTGAAGATATCATGGCCTTGTACGGCTTTACTACAAGGGAAGAAAAAAGACTTTTTACAAAATTATTAAATGTTTCCGGGATTGGACCTAAAGGGGCGCTTGCCATACTTGCCTCCGGTGAAGTGCAGCAGGTTGTTTCCGCCGTTGAAAATGAAGACGAAGGCTTTCTTGTTAAATTTCCGGGAGTCGGCAAAAAAACAGCGAGACAGATGATTCTTGATTTAAAAGGGAAATTACAGGATATTGTCCCCGATTACTTTCCAAATTTATTTAATGCCGACCAATTTGCGGCACAGCAGGTACCGGCTGCCAACACCGCCTTGGAAGAAGCAATCCTTGCTCTTAAAGCCCTCGGCTATTCTGAAAAAGAAATCAAAAAGATTTCGCCGGAATTACAAAAAGAAAAACTTTCAACAGACCAATACATTAAAAAAGCCTTGCAGCGGCTTTTAAAATAAGGTGATGATTCATGGAGGAAAGAATTATTTCGAGTGTTGCGGATCAGAGCGAAATAAGTTTGGAACAAAGTCTTCGGCCGCAAAATTTAAAGCAATATATCGGTCAGACCCAGGTAAAAGAAAATCTGGAGGTTTTTATTGAGGCAGCGAGACTCCGAAAAGAAACCCTTGATCACGTTCTCTTATACGGACCACCTGGTTTGGGGAAAACTACGCTTGCAGTCATTATCGCCAATGAAATGGGCGTTAACATCCGGACTACTTCAGGGCCAGCAATCGAACGCCCGGGGGATTTAGCAGCCATCCTTACAGCTCTTGAACCGGGGGATGTGCTTTTTATTGATGAAATTCACCGGCTTCCGCGATCAATTGAAGAGGTGCTTTATCCGGCTATGGAAGATTTTTGCCTTGATATTGTTATCGGCAAAGGACCAAGTGCCCGTTCCGTCCGCCTCGATTTACCGCCTTTTACACTTGTCGGGGCGACCACAAGGGCTGGTTCATTATCCGCGCCTCTCCGGGACCGATTTGGAGTTTTAAGCCGTCTCGAGTATTATAAGGAAGACCAATTAAAAAACATTGTCCTTCGTACTGCAGAGTTATTCCAAACAGAGATTGACGAGCCGTCTGCGATGGAAATTGCAAGGCGGGCAAGAGGGACCCCGAGGATTGCCAACCGGCTGCTCAGAAGGGTTCGAGATTTTGCTCAGGTAAAAGGAAACGGGACGATTCATCTCACACTTGCCATGGAAGCCTTGGACCTACTACAGGTCGACCGGCTTGGACTTGACCATATTGACCATAAATTGCTGAAAGGGATAATAGAAAAATTCCGCGGCGGGCCTGTTGGTCTTGATACCATTGCTGCATCGATAGGGGAAGAGTCAGAAACAATTGAAGATGTGTATGAGCCCTATCTCTTGCAAATTGGTTTTTTACAAAGAACCCCCAGAGGAAGAGTTGTGACCCAGGCTGTATATGATCATTTTGGCATGGAGGTGCCTGAGAAGTGACCGGTCTATCCAAAGCACTAATGATTATCGGTGCGATTATTTTTATTATTGGTTTCCTTATGCCATATTTGCATTTGGGTAAGCTTCCGGGTGACATTGTCTTTAAAAAAGGGAATGCAACCTTCTTTTTCCCGATTGTTTCATCGATTATAGTAAGTATTGTCCTATCATTAATTTTTTACTTCATAGGAAGATTTCGATAAAAGGATGTAATAACAATGAAAGTAGATTTATTTGATTTTCACTTGCCAGAAGAATTGATTGCTCAAGTTCCACTCCAAAATCGGACAGACAGTAGATTGATGGTGTTAAATAAAGAAACAGGCGAAATAAACCATGAGATTTTTAAAAATATTACTGAATATCTGCGTGAAGGGGATTGCCTTGTATTAAATGATACAAAGGTACTTCCAGCACGCCTTTTTGGCATTAAAAAGGACACTGGTGCAAAAATTGAAGTGCTTCTGTTAAAACAGCTTGAAGGAAACAAGTGGGAAACACTTGTGAAACCTGCAAAAAGAGTCAAGGAAGGAACCGAACTTGATTTTGGCGACGGTCTGCTTACTGCTGTTTGTGCAGAAACTTCTGAGCATGGCGGCCGGGTGCTTGATTTCAAGTATGAAGGAATTTTTTATGAGGTGCTGGATCAACTGGGCGAAATGCCGCTTCCCCCATATATTAAGGAGCAGCTAGAAGATCGTGACCGCTATCAAACCGTGTATGCCCGCGAACCGGGATCTGCAGCTGCCCCGACAGCAGGTCTTCATTTTACCGAGAAATTATTAGAGGAAATCAAGAGCAAAGGGGTTCATATCACGTTTATTACCCTGCATGTTGGTCTTGGTACCTTTCGCCCGGTAAATGTTGATGATATTTTGGAGCATGATATGCATTCTGAGTACTATATGGTAACCAAAGAGACTGCTAAGGTTTTGAATGAAGTGAGAAAGAACGGGGGAAGAATTATTACCGTTGGAACTACTTCAACCCGCACACTTGAAACCATTGCCTCCCAAAATGACGGGAAATTTGTTGCAGGCAGCGGCTGGACGAGTATCTTTATTTACCCGGGATATGAATATAAAGCGATTGACGGTTTGATTACAAATTTCCATTTGCCAAAATCAACCTTAATCATGCTTGTTAGTGCCTTGGCGGGGCGGGAAAATATATTGCATGCCTACAATACAGCCGTTGAAGAGAAATATCGTTTCTTTAGCTTTGGCGATGCGATGCTGATTATCTAGTCAGTGGATTAGGAAGGAGAAAAAATTTTGACAGCGATTCGCTATGAATTAATTAAAACATGTAAACAAACTGGGGCACGACTTGGCCGCGTCCATACACCCCATGGTTCTTTTGATACACCTGCATTTATGCCCGTTGGTACACTCGCAACTGTAAAAACGATGTCGCCTGAAGATTTAAAAGAAATGGGTGCAGGAATTATTTTAAGTAATACCTATCATTTATGGCTCCGTCCGGGCCATGAGATTGTTAAGGAAGCCGGCGGCCTTCATAAATTTATGAATTGGGACCGGGCAATTTTAACGGACTCAGGCGGTTTCCAGGTATTCAGCTTAAGTGAATTTCGTAAAATTGAAGAAGAAGGGGTTCATTTCCGCAACCATTTAAATGGAGACAAATTATTTCTGTCACCTGAAAAAGCAATGGAAATCCAAAATGCCCTTGGCTCTGATATTATGATGGCATTTGATGAATGCCCGCCATTTCCGGCGACCTTTGAATACATGAAAAAATCAGTGGAAAGAACTTCAAGATGGGCCGAGCGCTGCTTAAATGCTCATCAACGTCCCGAAGATCAAGGTTTGTTTGGGATTGTTCAAGGGGGAGAATATGAGGACCTAAGGAAGCAAAGTGCGAAAGACCTTGTTTCCCTTGATTTCCCGGGTTATGCAGTCGGCGGGTTGTCGGTTGGTGAACCAAAGGATGTAATGAACCGGGTGTTAGAGTCCACGACACCGTTATTACCAACGAATAAACCGCGTTATTTAATGGGAGTTGGTTCACCTGATTCATTAATAGATGGGGCCATTCGCGGGATTGATATGTTTGATTGCGTCCTGCCAACTAGGATTGCACGAAATGGAACGTTGATGACAAGCGAAGGCAGATTGGTAGTGAAAAATGCAAAATATGCAAGAGATTTTGGTCCGATCGATCCAGATTGTGATTGCTATACATGCCGAAATTACTCGAGAGCCTACATACGTCATTTAATTCGCTGTGAAGAAACGTTTGGAATTCGATTAACTTCTTACCATAATCTCTATTTTCTGTTAAGATTAATGGAGAAGGTCAGACAAGCCATCATGGAAGACAGGCTTGGTGATTTCCGAGAAGAATTTTTTGAACGTTATGGTTTTAATAAACCGGACGCGAAAAATTTCTAATAGATGTTACTTGAAAGGAGGGAAATGTAAATGCAAGGAATTGGTACACTTTTACCATTAATTTTAATGTTTGTGTTGTTTTATTTCTTATTAATTCGCCCGCAGCAAAAGCGTCAGAAAAACGTACAGAATATGCAAAGCAGTTTAAAAAAGGGTGATAAGATTGTCACGATTGGCGGCCTTCATGGCTTTATTGATTCAATCGATGACAATAAAGCAGTTATTAAATGTGGAGACGGCAGCCGTCTTACCTATGACCGCTCAGCGATTCGTGAAGTAACGGAAGCGGGCAAAGAAACTCCAAAAGAAGCTTCAAAAGAAGTTAACCTTGAAAAATAATTGTGTAAAAAAGGAAGCCGATCCATACTAGGCTTCCTTTTTTACATTGAGAAATTTTCATGCTGTTCTGGAATTATTGTTTGTGGCGATATTCACTCCAAGAATGCCGCCCATCATTGCAATCAGTGTATAGCAGGAGTGATAGATAATCTGGTCAAAAGAGAATAGTTTATCATAACCTAAGTATTGAAATAAGAAGACCACGAGAGAATAAATTAGGCCTGTTACTCCCCCGATTAACCATCCTTTTTCCTTTCTTTTCCCTCCGGATAGAAATCCGCCGCCAAATAATGCGATAAAGGATAGGGCGGTGACAATGTATTGGAGTGATACTTCCCGTGTGGAGGTAAATTTAAGAATTAACGAAACAATAAGGCTGCTAATTGCTGCAAAAGTGAAGATAAAAATAAGCCCATATAAAATGGATGTACCAAAGCTTTTTGATTCGATTTCAACTCTCCCCCTTCATTGCCTTATGGCAGTCTATATCATTCCTGTATAAATTCCTTCATTTGGAAGCTATACAGTAACCTTCTTAGTACAAGTTATTCAGAATGACTGGAAAGTAGAATCAAAAAAATCTGCCTATCTTTTTAAATCACTCCCTTTGGGTAATTATTCCACTTGTTATTCCCATTACTTTGCAAATAATAGATTTGAATGTACAAAAAGGGGAGACAAACAGTGGATGTTTATTTGAATATTGCGTTTCGGACTATTTCTTTATATGTTGTGATTCTTGTGATTTTCCGCTTAATGGGCAAACGGGAAATTGGCGAATTAAGTATCTTGGACTTAGTGGTTTTTATTATGATAGGTGAGATGGCAGTCATTTCAATTGAAAATACGAAAGATCCCTTGTCACATACGATGGTTCCAATGGTCCTATTAATGTTAATTCAAATCACCCTTGCTACGATTTCCTTAAAAAGCAAACGATTTCGGAATTTGGTTGATGGGCAGCCGACCATCATTATAAACCGAGGAAAAATCGATGAACATGCAATGAAAAAACAACGGTATAATTTCGATGATTTAATGGCTCAATTAAGAGAAAAGGATATTCGCAGCATCGCGGATGTTGAATTTGCCATTTTAGAGGCTTCAGGGAATTTGTCAGTTATCGAAAAACTACAGGATCCTAATAAACCGAATAAAAATGGGGATATTACAATTCCATTAATTATGGATGGTCAGATTGATGAAGAAAATTTAAAAAGAATTAATAAAACCAATCTTTGGCTAAGACAAGAGCTAAAAAAGAAGGGGCATCATGACATAAAAAAAATTTCCTTTTGCAGCTATGAAAATGGAAAGTTTTTTATTGATTTACAGGATGAATGAGGAAAAGCCACGTAAAACCCGTGGCTTTTATTCATTATCGAAAAACTAAGTTGCCAATGATAGGAATTCGTTTGAGTTCCTCTTTTTTTATCAACCCTAGGACCAAGAGCAGGAGGATATAAAGAATAGAGATTCCTGCAGTAGATATTACCACACGAATGGCTAAAAATTGGTTAATCAGGAAATGTCCAAACAGCCAATAACCGCACCAACCGGAAATCCCCATGGCGATAAACGCTTTTGCATAATCACGAATATAAAAAGAAAAAGCAATTTTCTTTAAGACGGTGGCAAAATGCAGGATCGTTACCAAAACAAAACCAACGATTATTCCTAATGCTGCCCCAGTTATGCCAAAAGAAGGCTGGGAGGCTAGCAAAAAGATAACGGCTGTTTTGACAACAGCTCCGATTAGGCTGTTAATCATCGCAGCTCTTGCTAAATTTAATGCCTGCAAAACGGCTTGAAGCGGACCCTGATAGTAATAAAATAAGAAAAATGGTGCCATTAATCGAATAAAGTATGAACCATTTGATTTACCATACATGATGGTCATTAGTGGGTCAGCTAGTACATATAGGATCACAACTGCAAGACCACCGGATAAAAACGCCAACTTTAATGCCTGCTGCAGACGGTATTCGATTAATTTATGATTGTTTTGCGAATTAGCCTCACTGATGGCTGGGACTAGGGAGGTTGCCAATGAAAACGTAATAAAAGAAGGGAGCATTAATAAAGGCAGCGCATATCCCGTTAAGGCACCATATTGTTTAGTTGCTTCCACTGCCGCCACACCGGCTAGTGCTAAGCTATTGGCCACCACAATCGGTTCAAAAAACCAGGCCACCGAACCAATCATCCTGCTGCCCATCGTCGGTACGGCAATTTCCATTAAATCTTTGAAGGTGTTTTTTCCGGAAAAAACAAATTTAAAAAAATTCCTTCGAAGTCTAAATCGTTTTTTGAGCTTAAATGCAGTCATTAAATAGACAAGGGAAAACAATTCCCCGATTACCGCCGAAACCATTGCTGCTGCTGCGGCATATTGAATTCCATAAGGAATAAACGCTTTTGTCATAACCGCAATCAAGGTAATTCTCACAAGCTGCTCTAGTATTTGGGAGTTAGCAGACGGACGCATGTTCTGTCTCCCTTGAAAATATCCCCGTAAAACGGAAGATACAGCGATAACCGGAACAACCGGTGCAATTGCAACAAGTGGATAGTAGGTTCTCGGATCAGTGAAAAGCGTTGTTGAAAGAGTCGGCGCAAGTAATATTAATGCCGGAGTAAATATAAAAGATAAGGATAGAGTTGTGGCAAGTGAAACAACTAATATTTTTTTTATTTCCTTATGATCGCCCCGTGCTTCTGCTTCAGCAATATTTTTCGATATGGCAACAGGCAGCCCGAACTGAGTGATGGTTACAGCCAGAATGAAAGTCGGAAATGCCATCATATAGAGGCCAACGCCCTCTTCTCCAATACTTCTCGCTATTACAATCCGATTAATAAAGCCCAAAACTCTTGTAATCAGGCCGGCTATTAATAGGATGAAAGTCCCTTTTAAAAACTTCGACATTCAACTTCCCACCTTCTCAAAAAAGAAGAATTCATATACAATTAACTATATGCACCAAGGTGGACAAAGCATGACAAGCAGAATTGTTTTTTTAGAAAAACAAATGAAATGGATGACCTTTATGGAGGAGGCAGTTGGGATGGAGAATAGCCACGCATATGATCATTTTCGTACATTGGTAAAGCCGGCATTAGCAAGTAAACTTTCGGAATTTCAGATTCTTGGTTATGATTCGGTTACGGAAAGCAGCTTGTGGGGATACTTGCAAAAGAAAAAATGGAAAAAGGTAAAGGATGAAATTTTTTTACATGAAATTATCCAGGATATTCTCAAGGTTAAAGTAAGTGATTACATGAGTTTTGCAACGATAGAGGCCTATAAATCACCAGAATTCTCTTTACAGGATAAAAATGAATGGAAGGAACTGCTAAAATAGAACTCCAACCTTGAATCTAGTCTTATTCAGTCTTCATATTTTTGTAAATTGACAGCCTTTCCATCTTATTTCATAATGAAGGCAATGGATTTTTCATTATTGTACTAGGCTTGTACGTTATATTGCTTTGTTCAATGCCCTAAGGAGGAAGAAATACATAATGGTAAAACGCAGTAGAATCGTTGCTTTCCTGCTTATTATTGTACTGTTGGGAAGCACAATGGGTATCACTTCGAAAGATATTTTACACAAAATTAAGCTCGGATTGGACCTACAGGGCGGTTTTGAGGTTTTGTATACGGTTGAGCCTGCCAAGAAAGGACAGATTATTGACAAAAAGGTTTTGGCAGATACGGCTGAAGCTTTGGACCGACGGATCAATGTTCTCGGAGTTAGTGAACCGAGTATTCAAACCGAGGGAAATAATCGAATCCGTGTCCAGCTAGCTGGTGTAAACGATCAAAATAAGGCTCGTGAGATATTGTCCACTCAGGCGAATTTATCTTTCCGTGATGCCAATGACCGCTTGATGATGGATGGGTCCGACCTGAAGCAAGGCGGTGCCAAACAAACCTTTGACGAAAATGGTAAACCCAGTGTTTCTCTAACATTAAAAAGCGCTTCCAAGTTTGCAAAGGTAACAAAAGAAGTTCTTAATATGGCACCAAACAATGTTCTTGTTATTTGGCTGGATTATCAAAAAGGGAAAGATTCCTTTAAAACGGAAGTAACGAAGAAAAACCCTAAATACCTATCTGCTCCAAGAGTTAGCCAGGTATTTAATCAAGATACCGTTTCCATTGTCGGTGATTTTAAAGTCGAAGAAGCACAAACTCTTGCAAAACTTTTAAACGCCGGCGCCCTGCCTGTAAAACTAAAAGAAGTTTATTCCACTTCAGTAGGAGCTAAATTTGGTGAGCAGGCATTGCATGACACCATTTTAGCGGGGATTATCGGGGTTGCGCTGGTCTATCTATTCATGCTTGTTTATTATCGTTTCCCTGGTTTTATTGCGATTCTTTCTTTAAGCATTTATATTTATCTGGTCCTCTTGATTTTCGATTGGATGAATGGGGTCTTAACCCTGCCGGGAATTGCGGCTATTATCCTCGGGGTTGGGATGGCCGTCGATGCGAATATCATTACCTTTGAACGGATAAAGGATGAGCTTAAAGTTGGTAAATCCATTAAAGCAGCATTTAAGGCTGGTGAAAATCATGCATTTAGGACCATTCTTGATGCCAACTTGACAACGATGTTGACAGCAGCTGTTTTATTTTTCTATGGGACAAGCTCAGTCAAAGGGTTTGCTACAATGTTACTTGTGAGTATTTTTATGAGCTTCTTAACTCAAGTTTATGGATCTCGTCTATTATTAGGTCTTTGGATCCATAGCAGTGTACTGAATAAGAAAATAAGCTGGTTTGGTGTGCGTCCGTCTAAAGTTAAGGATCTTGCTGAAAACTATGATACAGTAGATCTCCCAACTAGATATGATAAATTAGATTTCGTAAAAATGAGAAAGAAATTCTTCATTTTATCAGGAGTGCTATTTGTTGTAGGTATAATCGTTCTTTCTGTTTTTAGGTTGAACTTAAGTATTGACTTTACAAGCGGTACCCGTGTTGAGATTCGATCAAATACGCCTTTGACAACTGCACAAGTTGAAAATGCCTTTACTAAACTTCATTTAAAAACAGATGATGTTACCATTTCTGGTGATAAAAAACAAATGGCCGGCGCAAGAATGATAGGTGTTTTATCTAAAAATGAAATTGCCCATTTAAAAGATGAGTTTAAAAAAGAATTTGGCTCGGAGCCAAATGTCAGTACCGTTTCTCCAACAGTTGGTAAAGAGTTGGCGAAAAATGCCTTTTTATCTGTTTTGATTGCATCCATCGGAATTATTCTATATGTTACAATCAGATTTGAAATGTATATGGCGATTGCGGCTGTGATTTCCTTGCTCCACGATGCGTTCTTTATGGTTGCCTTCTTTAGTATCACTAGACTTGAAGTCGATTTAACCTTTATCGCTGCAGTCTTGACGATTGTTGGTTATTCAAATCACGATACAATTGTAACCTTCGACCGGATTCGTGAAAACCTTCATAAGAAAAAACGTCTCAAAACCGTTCAGGAGATCGCTGAAGTAGTGAACGTAAGTATTCGTCAAACATTAACACGTTCCATTAACACTGTTTTAACTGTATTAATTACCACAGCCGCTTTAATGGTTTTTGGTAGTCCATCGATCCGAAATTTCTCCATCGCATTGTTCGTTGGTCTCATTGTTGGGGTGTACTCTTCGCTCTTTATTGCTAGTTCATTATGGTATGTAATGAAATGTAGAGAGTTAAAGAAAAAGGGTGTTATTAAAACAGAAAAAGTAAAGAAAAAGTACACTGATCAACCTCAAGTGTAATAATCGTGAAAAAACCGCAGAAAATCTGCGGTTTTTCTTATATACGCATTTCTGATTGAAACGTTTATTCCACTCCTGTATAATATTAAAGTCTGAGAGGTGACGCTTACGCATGTTAAAGTCAAAAACAAGATGGATTGTTCGAGAGTCCGACCAAGCGAAAACAAAAGAAATCGCAGCTGAATTGAAAATTACACCTCTTGTAGCATCGCTGCTTGTTAACCGCGGATTAGATACCGTCGATTCTGCACGGTTTTTTTTATTTGGCAAGGAACAGTTTCATGACCCTTATCTTTTAAAAGGTATGGACCTTGCTGTAAAAAGAATAAATGAGGCTATAGAAAAACAAGAACCGATCTTAATTTTTGGGGATTATGATGCGGATGGTGTAAGCAGTACGACAGTCTTAATGATCACCCTTCGTGATTTAGGGGCCAATGTTCAATTTTACATTCCAAATCGTTTTACTGAAGGCTATGGCCCGAATGAAAATGCCTTCCGACATGCAGCTGAAATTGGAATAAAATTAATTATAACGGTTGATACAGGAATTTCTGCAATACATGAAGCAAATATAGCAAAAGAACTGGGACTTGATCTCATTATTACTGATCACCATGAACCGGGTCCAATCCTGCCTGAGGCGCTTGCCATAATCCACCCAAAGCTGCCGGATAGCGTTTATCCTTTCCGTGAGCTCGCCGGTGTTGGCGTTGCCTTCAAACTGGCCCATGCACTTTATGGCCGGCTCCCGGAACATTTATTTGAAATTGCAGTAATTGGAACGATTGCTGACTTAGTATCCCTGAAGGACGAAAATCGTCTTATTGCCAAAAAAGGTTTAGAAAACCTTAAAATAACAAATAATATTGGTTTAAAAGCGATTTTTAAATTAGCAGGAGTTGACAATAAGTCGATTAACGAAGAAACGATTGGATTTACTCTGGCGCCGAGAATCAACGCAGTTGGGCGCTTAGAAAATGCCGATTTAGCTGTAGAGCTTCTTCTTTCACAGGATCCTGAAGAGGCTAAAAACTTGGCTGAGGAAATGGATTCTTTAAATAAGTCAAGGCAGTCCATTGTTAATACGATTACAGCTGAAGCCATTGAAGAGGTAGAAAAGAATTATCCGATTGACTCAAATCATGTTCTAGTCATTGGTAAGGAAGGCTGGAATGCCGGTGTAATCGGGATTGTCGCATCGAGATTGGTTGAGAAATATTATCGACCGACGATTGTTTTGAGTTTTGATAAGGAAAAGGGTCTTGCAAAGGGCTCTGCACGAAGCATTTCGGGGTTTGATTTATTTAAAAATCTTTCAACCTGTCGTGAAATACTGCCTCATTTCGGCGGGCATCCAATGGCAGCAGGGATGACCCTTACGATTGATGATGTGGCTGAGCTTCGTTCAAGGCTTAATTCACTGGCTAAGGAGCAGCTTTCTGATGCCGACTTTATTCCAGTTACGTATCTTGACCATGAAGTTAGGCTAGAAGACATCAACCTTTCAGCTTTAGATGAATTGAATTTATTATCACCGTTTGGGATGGACAATCCAAAGCCAAAGGTGTTAATTAATGAAGTGGCCATTTCGACGATGAGAAAAATTGGCAGTGATCAGAATCATCTAAAGGTTCTCGTGAATGAAAATGGTGCGAATCTTGATGGAGTTGGATTCGGATTAGGGACTTTGGTGGACCATATTTCTCCTTCTTCTAAAATTTCATTAATCGGAGAATTATCCATCAATGAGTGGAACAATATCCGAAAACCACAAATTTTCGTCCAAGATATTGCCGTCGGTTCCTGGCAATTATTTGACCATCGCGGCGGAAAACGCTTAAGCCATCTTGCTGGTTCCGTACCGAAGGAAAATAGAAAGTTTATTTTGTTTAAAAAGGAACTTTATGAGAAAATAGATTCTGAACTAATTGACGATGTTGTGATTATAGATCATTCCGAAGCGGCAAAGAATTTGGATCTTACTGAAACGAATACGGTTTTAGTTGATTTCCCGACCTCAAAAGAAATCCTCTTTGATTTATTTAGAGGAAAACAGCCTGCAAGGATTTATGCATATCTTTATAAACAATCAAGTGATTTTTTAAGCACTATTCCAACGCGGGACCATTTTAAATGGTTTTATGCCTTTTTGCTAAAGAAAGGGCCGATTGATTTGAGACGATATGGTGATGAAATTGCGAAACACCGTGGATGGTCGCAGGAAACAGTCACTTTCATGGCAAAGGTATTTTCCGATTTGGAATTTGTTACAATAACCAATGGATTTATTACATTGAATAAACAAGCGCAAAAGCGTGATTTAACTGACTCAATTACCTATCAAACTAAACAGGCACAACTTTTACTTGAGAAGGATTTATTATTTTCATCTTTTCAGCAATTGAAGGACTGGTTCGACCAGGTCATTCATGAGTCGGTTGAAACTGAGGAGGAAAAGACGAATGGATTTAAAACAATTTATTAGTATCGTCGAAGATTACCCAAAACCAGGAATTAAATTTAAGGATATTACTCCCTTAATGAATAATGGAGAAGCGTATAAATATGCTACTGACCAAATTGTAGCATATGCCAAAGATAGAGAAATAGATTTGATTGTTGGACCGGAAGCACGCGGGTTTATTATCGGCTGTCCGGTGGCATATTCACTAGGTATAGGCTTTGCACCCGTTCGTAAGGAAGGAAAGCTCCCTCGGGAAACCATTAAGATCAACTATGGATTGGAATACGGAAAAGATGTTCTAACTATCCATAAAGACGCGATTAAACCTGGCCAGCGCGTCCTGATTACGGATGATTTATTAGCGACAGGCGGAACAATTGATGCTACGATTCAACTAGTGGAGCAGCTTGGCGGTGTTGTAGCCGGGATTGCCTTTTTAGTCGAATTATCTTATTTGGATGGCCGTAAAAAGCTTGATGGATACGATGTATTAACATTACTTCAGTATTAAATAGATTCGAGGGCACTCAGCAATTGAGTGCTCTCTTCTTATAGGGATTTAGGGCTACATTTACCAAAATGTTTCGACATTTACGGAAAAATTACGTCAATCTCTTTACATCTTCGTGTTTTTTTTCGATAATAGTAACAATCATTCTAATTTAGGAACAAGTTTATGAATGATATTTTTATAATAAATGAGAAGAAAAAAAAGGTGATTTTATGGCGAACGATCAAGTGTTAACCGCCGAACAAGTCATCGACAAAACAAGGGCATATTTAAATGATGAGAATGTTGACTTAGTCAAAAGGGCATATGAATATGCTAAACATGCTCATCGTGACCAATATCGAAAATCTGGCGAACCATATATTATTCATCCCATACAGGTAGCTGGCATTCTAGCTGACCTCGAGATGGACCCTGCAACGGTCGCTGCTGGTTTTCTCCACGATGTTGTTGAAGATACTCCTGTAACGTTAAAAGATTTGGAGCAGGAATTCAATGATGAAGTGGCCATGCTTGTCGATGGTGTAACAAAGTTGGGGAAAATTAAATATAAATCGCACGAAGAGCAGCAGGCTGAAAATCATCGAAAAATGTTTGTGGCCATGGCTCAGGATATCCGGGTTATTTTAATCAAGCTTGCAGACCGTTTGCATAATATGAGGACGTTAAAACATCTTCCTGCTGAAAAGCAGCGCCGGATTTCAAATGAAACATTAGAAATTTTTGCACCTCTTGCTCATCGACTTGGGATCTCCAAGATCAAATGGGAGCTTGAGGATACCGCCTTACGATATTTAAATCCGCAGCAATATTACCGCATTGTTAACTTAATGAAAAAGAAGCGTGCGGAACGTGAGCAATATTTAGATGATGTCATTGATGAAGTCAAAGGGCGTTTGGATGAGGTATCCATTAAGGCAGATCTTTCAGGGCGGCCAAAGCATATTTATAGCATCTATCGAAAGATGGTGCTGCAAAATAAACAGTTCAGTGAAATTTATGATTTGCTGGCAGTTCGGATTGTTGTAAACAGCATTAAGGACTGTTATGCCGTACTTGGAATCATTCATACCTGCTGGAAGCCAATGCCTGGCCGTTTCAAGGACTATATTGCCATGCCGAAACCCAATATGTATCAGTCCCTTCATACAACGGTAATCGGCCCAAAAGGGGATCCGCTCGAAGTGCAAATTCGAACAACGGAAATGCACCGAATTGCTGAATTCGGGATTGCGGCCCACTGGGCATATAAAGAAGGTAAATCATTAAATGATAGTGCCTCCTTTGAACAAAAATTAACCTGGTTTAGAGAGATTCTTGAGTTCCAAAATGACACTGCTAATGCGGAAGAATTTATGGAGTCGTTAAAAATTGATTTGTTCTCTGACATGGTGTTCGTCTTTACGCCAAAAGGTGATGTGATTGAGCTGCCATCCGGTTCCGTTCCGATTGATTTTGCTTATCGAATCCACTCCGAAATCGGTAATAAAACGATTGGTGCGAAAGTGAACGGCAAAATGGTAACCCTCGACTATACACTAAAGACGGGCGATATTGTCGAAATTTTAACATCCAAGCATTCCTACGGACCTAGCCAGGATTGGTTAAAGCTTGCCCAAACCTCGCAAGCGAAAAATAAAATTCGTGCATTCTTTAAGAAACAGCGCCGCGATGAGAATGTGGACAAGGGCAAAGAACTTGTAGAAAAAGAAATTCGGGCAATGGAATTTGATGCAAAGGAGATTTTAACTCCTGAGAACCTAAAAAAGGTTGCTGAAAAGTTCAATTTTATGAATGAAGACGATATGTATGCAGCTGTTGGCTATAATGGCGTTACTGCTCTTCAAGTGGCCAACCGATTAACGGAAAAATGGCGTAAGAAACGCGATCAGGAGCAGTCGGCGAGCATCGCAAATGCCATTACCGATTTAAAATCCTTTCCTTCTTCTAAAAAGCGCGAGTCCGGTGTCCGCGTTCAAGGGATTGATAATCTTTTAATTCGCCTATCAAGATGCTGTAATCCTGTTCCTGGCGATGAAATTGTCGGATTTATCACAAAAGGACGCGGGGTTTCCGTTCATCGATCTGACTGTACGAACATAGATTCAACCGATGCTCAATCAAGATTGATTCCTGTTGAATGGGAATCCTCCTTGAATGACCGGAAAGAATATAATGTTGATATTGAAATCAGCGGTTATGACCGCCGTGGCCTCCTAAACGAGGTATTGCAGGCAGTAAACGAAACCAAAACGAATATCTCAGCTGTTTCAGGCAGATCTGACCGCAATAAAATGGCTATGATTAATATGTCAATTGCGATTCACAATGTGAATCATCTGCATAAGGTTGTTGAGCGAATTAAACAAATTCCTGATATATATTCTGTTCGCAGAATGATGAATTAAAGGGGTATAAGTATGCGAGTTGTTGTACAACGCAGTAAAAAGGCAAAAGTGACGGTTAACGGTGAGATTACAGGTCAAATTAACAGTGGACTTGTATTACTTGTCGGAGTTACGCATGATGACACCGATGAAGATGCTGCTTATTTAGCCGACAAAGTTGCAAACTTGCGCATTTTTGAGGATGATGCAGAAAAAATGAATTTATCCTTATTAGATGTTGGCGGGGAAATTCTTTCTGTCTCACAGTTCACTTTATATGGGGATTGTCGGAATGGAAGAAGGCCAAGCTTTGTTAATGCGGCCCGTCCGGAACAAGCGATTGGTCTATATGAAACCTTTAACCGCTTGTTACGCGATAAAGGAATCCACGTTGAGACAGGCCGTTTTGGAGCGATGATGGAAGTAGAGCTGACAAACGACGGCCCTGTCACGTTAATTGTAGATAGCAAGGCATAGAAAAATATAAAAATTTTGTTGTTTATTGCGTTATGGGCGAAAGTTTGACTGAGAGATTGATGGATGTTGTCGCATATAGAGGTTATAGACGACAGTTTGACCGAGGGATCGATGAATGTTGTCGCTTATAGAGGTTATAGGCGACAATTTGACCGAGGGATCGATGAATGTTGTCGCGTATAGAGGTTATAGGCGACAATTTGACCGTGGGATCGATGGATGTTGTCGCGTATAGAGGTTATAGGCGACAATTTGACCGGGGGATCGATGGATGTTGTCGCGTATAGAGGTTATAGGCGACAGTTTGACTGAGAGATTGATGGATGTTGTCGCGTATAGAGGATATAGGAGACAATTTAACAGAGAGATGGCTGGATGTTGTCTCATAGAGAGGTTATAGATGCAATTTGGCTTTGGATCTCAATAAAAAAACTTGGCACTCGACTGCCAAGTTTTTTTATTATCAATTTTCTTTAAAATAGCGGGTCAGCCCGTTATATAGGCCTGTAGCGGCATTTTCTTGGTATTGGTTTGAATTTAAGGTCATTTCTTCTTCAGGGTTGCTTAAGTAGCCAAGCTCCATTAAAGCCCCATTTTGACTATTTTCCCGGATAACATGATAATCGCCAAAACGAACTCCACGATAATTCAGCTTTGTTTGATTAATTGTTGATGAATATAGATATTCAGCAAGCGATTTTTGATAGGTATGATAGTAATAACCAGTCATGCCCCGGACACTACTATTACCATTTGCATCATAATGTATGCTGACAAAGGCATCAGCTTGGTAGGCACGTGCAATACTGACTCTTTCAGGGAGAGAAATATAGGTATCGCTATTTCGCGTAAGGATTACGTTCGCACCGCTGGCTGTTAATTTATCATACAAAAGCCTTGCCGTTCGTATGGTTAGATTCTTTTCAAGTGTTCCGCTTGCACCGGTTGTCCCAGTGTCTATTCCACCGTGGCCCGGGTCAAGGACAATCGTTTTATTTCGTAAATCCGATCCTGCTCCTTTTTTCTTAATTGATGGAGAAGTACCGTTAGTGGAAACTAACCAGCCCGCTACATAACCGGTCGAACCGTTAGCGAGCTTAATCAAATACCAATCGTTTTCCTCTCTTTTTACGGCAAATGTATCTCCTTCATTTGCTCTGAGTAAAACATCCGATTGGACATTAGGTCCCTTGCGAATATTGGTTCCATTATTGACAATCGTGACCTTGTTAGCTTTTGAGACTGGTTCGGAACTGACATTTGGTGTTGTTACATCCATATACCAACCAGCTACCCAGCCATACCGATTCGGCTCATATTCAATCTTTATCCAATCATTCTTCTCCCCTAAAAGGGAAAAGCTCTGACCTTTATGTACTGAACCAATTATCGCTGCATTTAACGATGCCTCGCTGCGAACACTTAGGCCGCCTGCAGTTACAGTGCCAATCGTCCCTGACGTGCTTGAAGTCGTGTCATTGCCCTTTTGAGTATTCGTTTGAAGATCAAGAAATTGACTGCTGACCCAGGCAGCTTGTCCGTTAAATTGGATTTGAGTCCAATTATTTTGGGTTCCGTAGACGGTGACCGTCATACCCTTTGATAGGTTTCCTACCGCTGCACTGGCTGATGATGGGGAAGTGCGGACGTTTAAGGACGGTACTGTAACAACACCGACACTTGTTTTGTTGGATGTAACGCTCGTATCATTGTTCGCTTTAGAAACTACCCAATCCGCCACCCAGCCAGATTGGCCGGCAGATAGTTTTACCTCAATCCAATCGCCTTGTTCCCTAATTATTGAATACTTTTCCCCTTTATTTGCTTGTTTCACCAATGGATAGCTTAATCCGGGACCTTCTCTGATGTTGATAACCGCGGAGGAAATGGTAATCGTTCCACTAGCAGCCATACTATTTCCTTGCGGCAAAAATCCCGCTATCAAAGTAAAACAAAATACGAGAATAATGAATTTTTTGCCCATCCTGTTTCCTCTCTTACTTTTGCACTTTTCTATTATTTTATCGTAAAGGGGAATGGAAATCATTCCTTTCTTGTAAAAAAAGTCCAATATTCTTCTATCGGAGGTTCATAATTCTTTCTTTAATCCTGCAATTTTTCTCTATGATTGGTAACAATAGAGAGTATAGAAGAGGATTCGAGGTGATTGGTTTATGAGAGCAAGTGAAAAAGGAATGAACGTCCAATCGATGGAAGGCCGGATTTTTGGGGTTGATTTTCATGATTTTATTCAAAAAGAGCAGCATGCTGGTACAATTGAACTTGCTTCCGAATTTGGATTGAATATGGGAGATGTCAGAAGGTTAAAAAAACATCTTGGAAGGTCTTAAAACTCACTTGACAATCTTCCTGATGCTCCGTATTATTATATAAATAAAATGTCATATTAATGATAACTAATGATGGAGCACAGTAGTTAAGCATAAAGCATGAAAAGAGAGGAAATGCCCCAGGCTGAAAGCATTTCTGCATGAATCTTAATGAAGGAACACTCCGTAGGTTTCTCTCTGAAAAAGGTATACTCTAGTAGGAGAAGAACGTTAACAGGCGTTAACTGTACGAGCGGAAGAGTCTAAAATTTGGCTTTTCAACTAGGGTGGCACCACGGGACTATAACTCTCGTCCCTTGTATTTATACAAGGGATGGGAGTTTTTTTATTTATTTTTTACATATTTGTTAGGAGGAAAATGGAAATGTCGATTAGCATTCCACGGGGAACGCAGGATATTTTACCCGGTGAAATTGAAAAGTGGCAAATGATTGAAGCAAAAGCACGCGAACTTTGTGAGAAATACCAATACCATGAAATTCGTACACCGATTTTTGAACATACTGATCTCTTTTCAAGAGGTGTGGGTGATACGACCGATATTGTTCAAAAAGAAATGTACACCTTTGAAGACCGGGGCGGACGGAGCATCACACTGAGACCGGAAGGAACTGCTGCGGTTGTAAGGTCTTTTGTTGAGAAAAAAATGTTTGGCTATGCGAATCAGCCGGTAAAACTTTATTACATGGGCCCGATGTTTCGATATGAGCGCCCGCAGGCTGGACGTTTTCGCCAATTTGTTCAGTTTGGCATTGAAGCACTAGGAAGTAACGATCCCGCCATTGATGCAGAAGTCATTTCTCTAGCAATGAACTTGTATAAAGAAATGGGTTTAAAGAAGCTGAAACTTATCATTAACAGCCTTGGCGATAAAGAAAGCCGGATTGCACATCGGAATGCATTAGTGAATCACTTCCAGCCACGGATTGGCGAGTTTTGCCATGACTGCCAAAACCGTCTTGAAAAAAACCCACTACGGATTCTTGATTGTAAACAAGACCGCGATCATGAGCTGATGAAAACAGCCCCGTCCATTCTTGATTATTTAAATGATTATTCAAAAGCTTATTTTGAAAAGTTGCAGCAATATCTTACACAATTGGATATTCCGTTTGAAGTAGATGCGAACCTGGTCCGCGGCTTGGATTATTATAATCATACTGCATTTGAAATCATGAGTAATGCCGAGGGATTTGGCGCGATTACCACATTATGCGGCGGCGGAAGATATAATGGTTTGGCGGAGGAAATCGGCGGACCTGAAACACCGGGAATTGGCTTTGCCCTAAGTATTGAACGATTCATTGCTGCCCTAAATGCTGAAGGTGTCGACCTCGAAATCAATCAAGGCATTGACTGTTATCTGGCAGCACTTGGCGAAGAGGCAAAGGATTATACGGTAGGACTATTACAGCAATTAAGAATGGCTGGCTTTTCGGCTGAAAAAGACTATTTGGATCGAAAAATTAAAGCCCAATTTAAAGCAGCTGACCGATTAAATGCCCGCTTTGTTGCCATTCTTGGCGACGATGAATTAAAAAATAATAAAATCAATGTAAAAAATATGGCGACAGGTGAACAGGTAGAAATAGACTTAGATTCATTTATTCAACACTTTCAAAGGTTGCAATCATAAGGGGGAAAAACAATGTTTGGCAGATCGTATTTTTGCGGAGAGGTTCCGGAAACAGCAGTTGGAGAGAAAGTAATATTAAAAGGATGGGTACAAACAAGACGCGATTTGGGCGGAGTCATTTTTATCGATCTTCGTGACCGTTCTGGGATTGTACAGGTCGTATTTAATCCGGATTTATCACAGGAAGCACTTGAAATAGCTGAAAAAATCCGTAGTGAATATGTTCTAGATATTCAAGGAACAGTGGTTGCCAGAGAGGCTTCAACCATTAATGAAAAAATTAAAACAGGTAAAATTGAAGTACAGGCTGAAAAAGTAACCATTATCAATGAAGCGAAAACACCACCATTTATGATTACTGATACAACTGATGTTTCAGAGGATGTCCGTTTGAAATATCGCTATTTAGATTTCCGTCGTCCGGTTATTTTTGAAACCTTAAAAATGCGCCATCAGGTGACAAAACAAATTAGAGACTTCTTAGATTCCGAAGGTTTCTTAGATATTGAAACACCGATTTTAACAAAAAGCACGCCTGAAGGTGCCCGTGATTATCTAGTACCAAGCCGCGTTCATCCTGGTGAGTTTTATGCGCTGCCTCAATCACCGCAGTTGTTTAAGCAATTGTTAATGGTTGGCGGTGTAGAGCGATATTATCAAATCGCCCGCTGTTTCCGTGACGAAGACCTTCGTGCAGACCGTCAGCCTGAATTTACTCAGGTCGATATTGAAACAAGCTTTTTAAGCCAAGAAGATATCATGGCCTTAATGGAAAAAATGATGAACCAAGTCATGAAAGAAGTTAAAAGTATTGAGATTCCTGCTCCATTCCCGCGGATGACTTATGATGAGGCAATGAGCCGCTTTGGTTCAGATAAACCGGATACCCGTTTTGGTTTAGAGCTTGTTGATCTTTCTGAAATTGTGAAGGATTCAGGCTTCAAAGTCTTTTCAGCTGCTGTGGCAAATGGCGGTCAGGTAAAAGCTATTAATGTAAAAGCTGCTGCGGATAAATATTCTCGGAAAGATATTGATGCCTTAACAGAATTTGTTGCTGTATACGGCGCAAAAGGTCTTGCTTGGTTTAAGGTTGAAGCTGAGGGGATAAATGGTCCAATCACAAAATTCTTCTCTGAAGAAGAAGTAAACGCGATGAAAGCGACGCTTGAAGCTAGTGTTGGTGATTTAATTCTATTTGTTGCTGATAAAAAGAGTGTTGTCGCTGATGCATTAGGTGCACTAAGAATTAAACTTGGTAAAGAATTAGGATTAATTGACCAAAGCAAGTTTAATTTCCTATGGGTTACTGATTGGCCGTTACTTGAGTATGACGAAGAGGAAGGTCGCTATTTTGCTGCCCATCATCCATTTACAATGCCATTCAGGGAAGATCTTGAATACTTAGATACGGATCCAGGAAGAGTTCGCGCTCAAGCCTATGACATTGTTCTTAACGGCTATGAGCTTGGCGGAGGTTCTTTAAGGATTTTTGAACGGTCCATTCAGGAAAAAATGTTTAAGGTACTAGGTTTTACACCTGAAGAAGCGAACGAGCAATTCGGATTCCTGATGAATGCCTTTGAATATGGAACGCCGCCGCACGGTGGGATTGCCCTTGGCTTAGACCGTTTAGTCATGCTCTTAGCAGGCAGCTCTAACCTTCGTGACACGATTGCTTTTCCGAAAACAGCAAGTGCAAGCGACTTGTTAACGGATGCACCAGGTGAAGTTTCTAAGGCACAATTAAAAGAGCTATATTTAACACTAAATGTAAATAAATAACAATAAAACGCTTTCATGAACCCTTGAATGCCGATTTATTTTATGCTATTATAAAACCAATCCAAAAGAGTCCTGAAGTGTACGTTGTATTACCTGAAATATTGACCGAACATTATTCCTTCGGGAGTCCAGAGTTTTTCGGCAGCGCAAATGCCTCGGCCCATAGCGGATTAGAGGACTTGCAAAACAGAGAACAGGACACCCACCTGCTAAGTGCGGGATCAATATGAAGGACACACGAGCGACGGCACGATTGGGACTCTTTTCAAATTAACCTTGATTAACCTCCTATATGGGAGGTTTTTATTTTCCCTTATTTTTAATAAATCTTATCTGAATACTTGTTTTTAAATGTTGGTATGATATATTTTTATTCGGGAAAAAGATACCTAATGAAATTAACATAACTGGAGTGAAATATATGCTGCATCAATTTTCTCGTAATGAGCTGGCGGTTGGTAAAGAAGGAATGGATATCATGAAAAACAGCACGGTTGCTGTTTTAGGAATCGGGGGCGTCGGTTCTTTCGCCGCGGAGGCGCTTGCTCGTTCGGGTGTCGGCCGTCTTATTTTGATCGACAAAGACGATGTAGACATTACCAATGTCAACCGTCAGCTTATTGCTTTATTATCAACAATTGGCAGACCAAAGGTGGAAATCATGGAGGAGAGGATTAAGGATATTAATCCGGATTGTGAAGTGATTTCACTTAAAATGTTCTATACGGAAGAAACCTATGAAGAAATTTTTAACCATAATATCGATTTTTTTGTAGACGCCTCCGATACGATTATTTATAAAATCCATTTAGCGAAGGAATGTTTAAAGAGAAATATTCCAATCATTTCAAGTATGGGTGCAGCAAATAAAATGGATCCAACCCGCTTTCAAATTGCTGATATTTCTAAAACCCATACAGATCCAATTGCAAAGGTGATCCGGACTAAACTCCGTAAGGAAGGAATTCGCAAGGGGATTCCGGTTGTTTTTTCCGATGAGAGTCCGATCGTGATTCGTGAGGATATCCGCCAGATTGTCGGGAATGACAAAGCGGAGATTCGTAAGGCTAAGATGCCGCCAGCTTCCAATGCCTTTGTTCCGTCTGCCTGCGGTTTAATCATGGCAAGTTATGTGGTAAGAGAATTATTAAAAGATATCAAAATTCAACGCGTGTCAGACGAGAAATAAGTTTTAGGCCCTGAACTTTGTTCAGGGCCTTTGGGTTTTTATTTTAATGGTATGGTTAAAATCTCCGTTTTTGATCCGTCTTTCGCTGAATAAACAAATAGTTCGAAAGTTGCCCCTGTTTTTTCAACAAGTGATTGATCAACAGAAATCTCAAAATTCCCCCACGCTGGAGCCCCTTCAGTTTGATAATGATTTTGAAGAATTGTTTTATTACCGGAAGTTACCGCATATTGAAAGACACCTTCAAATACTCTTGCCTGCCCTTTTACCATGATTTTACCGTCTTTTTCAGATAAGACTACGTTTCTAAAGGAATTGTTTTGATAGACCTTTGGATCATCCTCCTTAGGAGGCTTCTTGGTCCCGGTAGAAGGCTTATTTGGATCGGCCGGGGGTGTTGTTGTTTCACCTGAAGGCTTCGATGGAACACTTTTTGGAGGTTTGCTTGTTTCATGTTCGGTTACACTGGGTTTCTGTTTAACATCCACATGGACTCTGACACCTAAACTATAGGCAATCACCCCTAAAATCACAATGATACACAGCATGAACAAGTTTGATAGTTTCATTCACTTCACCTCCAAAACCGCTTGAGTTTTCCATCCATCTTACCCTATTATATTCACCAAGGTCTCCATTTCCACACAGTACCGTAAATCTTTTCGTACGTCGCAGGTCTTAGAGTAAACTCATTCTCGAGCCGTTTTAATCGGGAATGAGACCACTATATAATAAAAATGGAATGTAGGGCGTCAAAAACAGGAAAAATTACCAAATCTACGTTAAACTGGTAAGGTGGCGTTTTTTAAGGAGAGATATAGAGAGGAGAAGATGAGTTGGAATCGATTGTAGAATTAAAAGATGTGACGAAAATAATCAAAGGGAGAAAGATCATAGATCAAATTAGTTTCCAGGTAAACAAAGGGGAGGTTTTTGGCTTTTTAGGGCCAAACGGGGCCGGGAAAACTACGACCATCCGGATGATTGTGGGCTTAATGGGCATCACTTCGGGTGATATTACCATTGGCGGAGCCAGTATTAAAAGTAATTTTGAGGATGCTGTCCGCCATATTGGTGCCATTGTTGAAAATCCGGAAATGTATAAATTCTTGAGCGGATATAAAAACCTTGTGCATTATGCAAGAATGTCAAAAGGAATAACGAAAGAGAAAATTGATGAAGTGGTCAAACTGGTCGGGTTAACAGACAGAATCCACGACAAGGTAAAAACGTACTCACTGGGAATGCGGCAAAGATTAGGTTTGGCGCAATGTCTTTTACATGATCCAGAGGTACTCATCCTCGATGAACCCACCAACGGTTTGGACCCGGCTGGAATCCGGGAAATCCGCGACTATTTACGCCTCCTTGCAAGGGAAAAAAATATGGCTGTCATTGTATCAAGTCATTTGCTTTCAGAAATGGAAATGATGTGCGACCGCATTGGAATTATTCAAAACGGCCGTTTAATAGATGTACAGCTTGTCCAAGAATTTGTGCAAGGAAATGAAGTCACATATGAACTTGAAGTAATTCCGAGTGAAAAAGCACGCACCCTCATCCAAAACCATTATTCAGACGTTAGAGTGTCCCATTCGAGAAATGGCATAAATTTGGAGCTGGCCAAAGAAGAAATTCCGAATTTAATAAAGTTACTGGTGGAAGGTGACGTTCAGGTCTTTGGGGTTAAAGAAGTGGCAAAAACATTAGAGGACCGCTTCCTTGAGGTTACTGGTGAAAAGGAGGAAGCTAGAATATGATGAATTTAATTCAAAATGAATGGATGAAAATTTTTAAGCGCCCAGGAACGTTTGTCATGATTGCGATCTTACTTGTCGCAGCGTCGATTGTGGCCGGCTTTTTTAAATATCAGGAGTCAGGAAATAAAGCAGGCGTTGACCCAAAATGGGAGCAAAACCTGAAGCAGGAGAATGATGCTTTAAAGAAGCAGTATGACCGAAGCGGATCAAAAATCGAAAAACAATTCCTTAAAAGAGAGATTGCCATCAATGATTACCGGATTGAGCATCATATTGCTCCACAGGAAAGCTATGATGTTTGGACCTTTGTGAAGGATGCTTCGCAATTAATTTCATTAGCAGGGCTGTTTACGATTATTGTTTCCGCCGGGATTGTTGCAAGTGAATTTAATTGGGGCACGATTAAGTTGTTGTTAATCCGGCCGATTAATCGAACGAAAATTTTACTATCTAAATATTTAACAGTTTTACTTTTTGCATTATTCCTGCTGGCCGTGCTTTTTGTATATTCAACTGTCATTGGCGCGATTTTATTTGGGATGCCTGACCAGGCTGTGCCGTATTTGAATTACAATAATGGTACGGTGACTGAGCAGAATATGGTGGTTCATTTAATGAGTTATTATGGTTTAAGCTCGATTGGAATGATTATGCTGACAACCATGGCGTTTATGATTTCGTCTGTGTTTCGAAACAGTTCACTTGCCATTGGTATCTCCATCTTTTTAATGTTTTCCGGAGGAAACTTAACTCAATTATTAGCATTGAAATTTGAGTGGGCTAAATATATCTTGTTTGCTAATACGGATCTCATGCAATATTTTGAAGGTTCTCCGATGGTAGAGGGAATGACCTTATCATTTTCCATCATCATGCTGATTGTTTATTTCGTTGTTTTCCAATTTCTGGCCTTCTTTACTTTTAAAAAGAGAGATGTGGCGGCGTAAAATTGTTGATATCCGCTAAAAAGTGTTGATATAACAACAAAAATTGTCGATATCCACCCAAAAAGTGTTGATATCGGCAGAAAAAAATAGCCTCCGCGTAGCGCGACGGCTATTTTTTTCTGCCTGTTAGTTTTGCATAGACCGTGGCCAGTGCTTGTTCAAACTTTCCAGTCTTTTTCGGTACATAGTATTGTTTATTTTTTAAGCGATTCGGTAAATATTGCTGCGGGACCCAGCCATTTTCATAGTCGTGCGGGTATTTATAGTCAATTCCCCTGCCCAGCTCTTTAGCTCCTTTATAGTGGGCGTCGCGCAAATGGTCAGGAACTTCTCCAACATTGCCTTTTTGAATATCCTCCAGCGCGGCATGAATCGCCAGCACAGCTGAATTGGATTTCGGTGATAAACATAATTCAATCACTGCGTTTGCAAGAGGGATTCTTGCTTCCGGGAAACCGATTCGTTCTGCTGTTTCAATCGCAGCCAGGGTCCGTGCCCCTGCCTGTGGACTGGCAAGACCAACATCTTCATAGGCGATGACAAGCAAGCGTCTGCTTATGCTGATTAGGTCACCTGCTTCAATTAACCTGCCAAGATAATGAAGTGCAGCGTCTACATCACTGCCACGAATTGATTTTTGGAAGGCGGAAAGAACATCATAATGGCCATCTCCGTCTTTATCTGCGGCAAAGCTCTTCTTTTGTAAGCATTCTTCTGCTGTTGCTAAGTCGATATGAATGACGCCCTCATCGTCCTTGTCGCTCGAAAGTACAGCTAATTCCAGGGCATTTAAGGAACTTCTAACATCACCGTTTGATCCGACTGCAAAATGATTTAGAGCTTCATCTGTCAGGACAACCTTTATGTTTCCAAAGCCTCTTTCCGTGTCTTCTAAAGCTCTGGTTAATGCTATTTTTACTTCTTCCGTCTCGGGCGGCTTTAACTCGAAAATTTGGCATCGGCTGCGGATTGCCGGATTAATCGCATGGTATGGATTGCTCGTCGTTGCACCTATTAAAGTAATTAATCCATTTTCCAAATAAGGGAGCAAATAATCCTGTTTCGCTTTATCGAGGCGATGGACCTCATCCAACAGAAGAATTACCTTTCCGGACATTTTTGCTTCGGCTACGACAATCTCCATGTCTTTTTTATTATTGGTTACGGCATTTAGGGTGCGGAAAGCATATTTAGTACTTCCGGCAATTGCACTTGCAATCGAGGTTTTGCCAATTCCAGGCGGTCCATATAGAATCATCGACGTCAGCTGTTTAGCTTTTACCATTCTGGCAATAATTTTTCCATCGGCAACAAGATGCTGCTGTCCGACAACCTCTTCAATGGTTCTGGGACGCATCCGAAATGCTAGAGGCTTTTGCTGCATAATCATCTCTCCAACTGAATACTGCTTTTCTTATTACGATATCATTTTTTCTTCAAAAAGCATATTAAAGAACAATATGGTATAATAAATAAATGCCTATCAAGTTACTAAGGATTTGATTCCTGTTGACATTATAAAAAATAATTTTAAAATAGAAAAAGTTGAAATGAGGTGCCTTTAAATGAAAATATCGACAAAGGGCAGATATGGTCTGACCATTATGATTGAACTGGCAAAAAAATACGGTGAAGGTCCGATTTCACTAAAAACAATTGCCCAAGCAAATGACTTATCGGAACATTACCTTGAACAATTAATTTCACCGCTTCGCAATGCCGGATTGGTAAAAAGTATTCGTGGAGCATATGGCGGTTACATTCTTGCTGATGAACCTTCAAAAATCACTTCCGGTGATGTGATTCGTGTTCTTGAAGGACCGATTACACCGGTAGAGGGTATCGAGGATGAAGAACCGGCAAAACGTGAGCTTTGGATTCGTATTCGCGATGCGATTAAGGATGTATTGGATAATACAACATTGGAAGATTTAGCGAGCCATAGCGATGATGGTGAGTCAGAAGCTTATATGTTTTATATTTAATGTCAAAGGTAATTGTATAGATTTCATTTGAATGAAGGTGGAATTATGGAACGAATCTATCTCGACCATGCCGCTACAACACCGATGCATCCAAGAGTTATGGAGAAAATGCTTGCAGCCATGAATGAAACCTTCGGGAATCCTTCAAGTATCCATTCTTTTGGAAGAGAAGCTCGGCACAGAATCGATCTCGCACGCGAAAGCTTGGCAAAAAGTATCGGTGCAAAAGAGGTAGAGATTATTTTTACAAGCGGTGGAACCGAAGCGGATAATATGGCCCTATTTGGCGTTACTGAAAGTTATCAAGCGAATGGGAAACATATTATAACCACACAAATTGAGCACCATGCAGTCCTTCACGCCGGTCATAAATTAGAAAAAATGGGTTATGAGGTTACCTATTTGCCTGTAGATGAAACTGGAAGGGTGTCTGTGGCCGAATTAAAAAATGCATTAAGAGAAGATACTATTCTCGTCTCAATCATGTACGGGAACAATGAGGTAGGGACACTTCAGCCAATTGCTGAAATTGGGGAGCTCCTGAAAGATCATCAAGCAAAATTTCATACCGATGCGGTACAAGCCTACGGTGTTGAAAAAATAGATGTTAACGAATGTAATATTGACTTGTTATCCGTTACAGCTCATAAAATCAATGGCCCGAAAGGTATCGGCTTTTTATATGCTCGCGAAAATGTTAAACTAGCTCCGCGTCAATTTGGCGGTGAGCAAGAGCGAAAAAGACGTGCCGGTACCGAAAATGTTGCCTCAATTGTAGGTTTTCACGAAGCTGTGTTAATTTCGGCGGAAGAACTGTCTGAAAAAAGGAATAAGTACATGGGGTTTAAGGAGACGTTTGTTCAAAAACTCCGAGAGCACAGAATCAATTTTGCCCTAAACGGAACACTTGAACATTCGCTTCCACATGTATTAAACTTAAGCTTTCCAGGGACAAATGTCGAGCAAATGCTTGTGAATCTCGATTTGGCGGGAATAGCGGTCTCTAGCGGTTCAGCATGTACGGCGGGATCCATTGAGCCATCCCATGTGCTGGTTGCTATGTTTGGAAAAGGATCTGAGCGGTTAATCAATTCGATTCGCTTTAGCTTTGGTTATGATACAACCACAGAGCAAATAGTGAGAACGGCTGAAGAAACAGCAAGAATTGTAATGCGCTTAAAAAAATAGATGCAAGAAAAACTTATATGAGATAGAGAGGTGAAAAAAGATGGAGACTAGAGAGCCAAAAGATATACGAGTGGTGGTGGGCATGTCCGGTGGAGTCGATTCTTCGGTTGCAGCTTTACTTCTAAAACAGCAAGGTTATGATGTTATCGGGATTTTTATGAAAAACTGGGATGATACAGATGAGTTTGGCGTTTGTACGGCAACAGAGGATTATGATGATGTAATCCGTGTTTGTAACCAGATTGGTATTCCATATTATGCCGTTAATTTTGAAAAACAATATTGGGATAAGGTATTTACCTACTTTTTAGAAGAATATAAGGCCGGCCGAACCCCGAATCCGGATGTCATGTGCAATAAAGAAATAAAGTTTAAGGCTTTTCTTGAGCATGCGGTGAACCTTGGTGCTGATTATCTGGCAACAGGCCATTATGCACAGGTTGAGTACCGGGATGGAGAATATAAAATGCTCCGTGGTCTTGACGAAAACAAGGACCAAACCTACTTCCTAAACCAATTGACCCAGGATCAGCTTAGCAAAGTCATGTTCCCGATTGGTAATCTTGAGAAATCGAGGGTAAGGGAAATTGCTAAGGAAGCTAATCTTGCGACTGCAACGAAAAAGGATAGTACGGGTATTTGCTTTATTGGGGAAAGGAACTTTAAAGAATTCCTAGGTCAATACCTGCCTGCCCAGCCGGGGAATATGGAAACCTTTGACGGAAAAGTTATGGGAAGGCATGAGGGCCTTATGTATCACACCATCGGTCAACGCCACGGACTCGGAATTGGTGGTGCCGGTGACCCATGGTTTGCGATTGGAAAGGACCTAAAACGTAATGTCCTTTATGTTGGACAAGGCTTTCATAATGAAATGCTTTATTCCGATTCCATTATTGCGGATGCCGTTAGCTGGGTTTCCAATCAAGAAAAACCTGCTGAATTTGAATGCACTGCAAAATTCCGCTATAGGCAGGAAGACCATAAAGTAACCGTCCAGCTTCTCGAAGACAACAAGGCAAAAGTAGTCTTTCATGAGCCAATCCGCGCCGTAACCCCAGGACAAGCCGTCGTCTTCTACAACGGCGACGAATGCCTCGGCGGCGGAACCATCGACGAAGTCTACAAAAATAACGAGCGCATGACCTACGTCGGCTAATCAAAATCCCTGATTCCCTTTTCGGAATCAGGGATTTTTTCGACAAATTTCGGGTGGTGCCTGTCACCGCCCGAAATTTGTCGAATGAACTAACCAAAGAAAAAAATATGGTATACTCTCAATAGAATGGAGTTGACTAGTTTGGATAAGAACCAATTGGGTGTTCAATATATGCAAGAGGGTAATTGGGAGGAAGCGGCGAAGGCTTTTAATGAGGCGATTTCTGAAAGTCCGCAGGATCCGGTTGCTTATATTAATTTTGGAAATGTGCTTTCTGCTGTTGGGGATGATGAGAAGGCTTTGAAGTTTTATGAGAAGGCGATTGAGCTTGATGAGAATGCTGCAGCAGCTTATTATAGTGCGGGAAACCTCTATTTTAGTAAGGAAAATTTTGAGCAGGCGAAAAAAATGTTTGAAATGGCATTGAAAAAAGGGCTTGAATCCAGTGATAACTTTTTTATGCTCGGTATCACCCTTATTCAGCTCGATCAAGGGAAATTTGCCCTGCCTTATTTACAAAGAAGTGTGGAATTAAATGAAGAAGATGCTGAGGCACGCTTTCAATATGGATTATGTCTCGCTCAATTACAATTCATTGATGAGTCAATCGTCCAATTGGAAAAATGTTTAGAGCTTGATTCCCAGCATGCAGATGCCTGTTATAATTTAGGTGTTGCCTATGGCTTTAAAGAAAATCCAGAAAAAGCAGCAGAAATGTTCGATAAAGCACTTGAAATTCAGCCGGATCATTTGCTTGCCGGTTACGGAAAAAAACTAATTGAGAATGAAAAATAATTATTAACCCTTATGTCTCGAGTCCATGGAAGGAGGGAGTGTAATGGAAAAGCAGGACTCACTTGATTTATTTGCCGAACAAGGAAAGTTCGTTAAGGGGAAGCATCTTGTAACGATTTTTCATAATGAGCAAAATCTATACACTGTCCTGAGAATTCGTGTGGAAGAAACTAATGACCAATATGAGGACAAAGAAGCAGTGGTAACTGGTTATTTTCCGAAAATTCACGAACAGGAAACGTATATTTTTTACGGTGAATTTAAGGAGCATCCGAAATTTGGTCTTCAATTTCACACCAATCATTTCCGAAAAGATATTCCTCAAACCGAACAAGGTGTTATTACTTATTTATCAAGTGAAATGTTTAAAGGGATTGGCAAAAAGACGGCGGAGAATATTGTTAAAGTATTAGGAGAAAATGCAATTTCAAAAATTCTTAATCAGCCGTCATTGCTCGATTCTATTCCAAAGCTGCCTCCTGAGAAGGCGAAAATGCTTTATGATACGTTAATGGAACATCAGGGACTTGAACAAGTCATGGTCGCCTTAAATCAATATGGCTTTGGTCCGCAGCTTTCGATGAGAATTTATCAAGCTTATAAGGAAGAAACCCTTGGGATTATTCAAAAAAATCCTTATAAATTGGTTGAAGATATCGAAGGAATCGGCTTTGGCCGGGCAGACGAGCTAGGGTATCAGCTTGGCATCTCCGGAAATCACCCAGACCGAATCAAAGCAGCTTGTCTTTACACGCTTGAAAATGAAAGCATGCAGACAGGTCATGTTTACATACCTGCAAAAGACTTATTAGAAAAAGTAAAAAACCTTCTCGAAGAAAACAAACGAGATCAAATTGAATTTTTGGATATCTCGAATGAAGTTATTAAGCTTGAGGAAGAGGGGAAAATAATTGGCGAAGAGCAGCGTGTTTACCTCCCCTCCTTATATTTTGCTGAAAAGGGACTTGTGACTAATATTCATCGAATTTTAGAGCAATCCGAGTACAAAGAACAATTTCCTGAATCCGAGTTTTTACTTGCACTTGGAAACCTTGAAGAAAGACTCGGCGTGGAATATGCCCCCTCGCAAAAAGAAGCGATCCAAACGGCCTTAATGTCCCCAATGCTTATTTTAACAGGCGGTCCCGGCACTGGTAAGACGACCGTCATCAAAGGGATTGTCGAGCTTTATGCCGAACTTCATGGCTGCTCCCTAGAGCCAAAGGATTATCAAAAGAAAGATGAGCCCTTTCCTTTTTTACTTGCCGCACCAACGGGCAGAGCAGCGAAAAGGATGAGTGAGTCGACAGGTCTTCCTGCTGTTACAATTCACCGTTTACTTGGTTTTAATGGAACAGAAGGTTTTGACCGTGATGAAACAACACCGCTTGAAGGAAAAATTATAATCGTAGATGAAACGTCCATGCTCGATATTTGGCTGGCCAATCAGTTGTTTAAGGCGCTTCCGGAGCATATACAAGTCATTTTAGTCGGTGATGAAGATCAATTACCATCTGTCGGACCAGGGCAGGTATTAAAAGATCTGTTGAACTCAGAAAGAATTCCGACGGTTAGATTAATCGATATCTATCGTCAGGCAGAAGGGTCTTCGATCATTGAACTTGCCCATGATATTAAAAAGGGGTTTATACCGGCTAATGTAACAGTCAAACAAGCTGATCGCTCCTTTATCCGCTGTTCAACCACACAGGTTGCGCAGGTAGTGGAAAAAGTCGCATTAAATGCAAAAAACAAAGGATATTCGGCAAAGGATATCCAGGTGTTGGCACCGATGTACCGTGGACCCGCAGGAATTGACCGCTTAAATGTTTTACTACAGGAAATTTTTAATCCTAATCCGGATGGTTCGCGTAAAGAAATTACGTTCGGTGATGTAAAATACCGAATCGGCGACAAAGTGCTTCAGTTGGTCAATCAGCCGGAAAATAATGTTTTTAACGGTGATATTGGCGAAATTATTTCGATTATTTATGCAAAAGAAAATACGGAAAAACAAGATATGATTTACATTTCCTATGAGGGTCATGAGGTAGAATATACAAAGCAGGATTTGACGCAAATTACCCATGCTTATTGCTGTTCTGTCCATAAGTCGCAGGGAAGCGAATTTCCGATTGTCATTCTTCCGATCACCAGAAGCTACTACCGAATGCTGCGGCGGAATTTAATTTATACAGCCATTACCCGTAGTAAACAATCATTAATTCTCTGCGGTGAAGAAGATGCCTTAAGGATGGGCGTCGAAAGAGCGGATGAGTTAAGCAGACTAACGACCCTTTGCCATAAGCTGCAGGAATCCATCCCTGCCAATGGAATCGAAACAAATTCGGAAACACAAATTCCCGATGGGCTGACATTAGAGGAAATCTTAATGAAGGTTGATCCAATGATTGGAATGGAAAACCTTACACCTTATGATTTTATGGTTAATAACTGAAACTATAAATGTTCGGAAAGGTGGGACACTTTTTGCGGACATTTTCTTTATTAAAAAATCAACCGGTGTTTGACATCAAATCAGGGACGAAAATCGGTGAAGTAAGTGATTTGTTTATCACCAGCAATGGAGTCGTAAAAGGGTTATTGGTCAAAAAAGGCGTTTTCAAACAAACCGTTTTTTTGGACATTCAGAACATCGCTTCCTTTGGGGCGGATGGGATCATGATTGAAGATGCTGATCATTTAGAAAAGCTTAAAACACCTCCGGAATATACTTTTTCGCATCAACATCCCTTAAATGGGCACATGATTGTATCAAAGAGCGGAGATTCAATCGGCTTATTAAAGGATGTATATTTTCTGGAAGAATTGGGCACAATCGTAGGGTATGAAATTACGGATGGCTTCTTTTCAGAAATCACTGAAGGGAAACAGGTTATTCAATCCGAAAAGCCCCCGGCGATTGGAAGAGATGCCATCATCGTAGATGTTAACCAAACGTGAGGTGTCTTTTTCATGTTAAAGTGTCCCAATTGCCAGAGTAAGGATATCGGAAAAATTGGTATTAACCAATATTATTGCTGGAATTGTTTTATTGAATTGTCCCTTTCTAAAGGCATTATTAATACCCATCAAGTCGAGGAAGATGGGACTCTTAGTTCCTTAGATGATTTGTTTGAAGAAGAAGAGCGTCGTTACACCATTTAATTTTAATTACCTAGCACCTGTTCCTAGAATTCCTATCTTAAAGAAGAGGTGATACGTGTGAATAAAATGATGACGACTGTCGTAGCTTTTGGGGCGGGAATGGCAGCTTACAACTTGGCACAGCGAAACAATGTTATGTCAGCCCGCAATATGAAAAAAATGCAGAGGAAAGTTAAACGAGCGATTTTTTAAACCGAAGCCCCCTCCATTAGAGGGGGTTTTTAATGCATAATTCCTACCTCCCCCTCCAACACTAACCAAAAAGGGGTGAGTAGGTTGGATATTCGTATGAAATGGTATTACCGAATTGGGTTCTTGCTCCTTTTATTAGTGGCGATTTATTTGTTTTTTAAAATTCGTTTTGTCTGGCTGCCAATAGTAAAGGTTGTATTTTATATTTTATTACCCTTTCTAATAGCAGGTTTTATTACCTATCTGCTTCATCCGATTATTGAAAAGCTTCATGAAAAAGGGCTTCACCGCGGCCTTGCGATATTCCTCATCTACTGCCTATTCTTTGGAGGTCTCGGCTTTGCTTTATACAAGGGAATTCCAGCTTTTATCAATCAGTTAAAAGATTTATCGGACAGTGCTCCACTTTTAGCGGAGCAATACCGCGAGTGGATTCATACTCTTCAATCTCATACACGGGAATGGCCGGATGGACTTCAAGGAAAAATGAATGATGGAATTGATGCTTTTGAGGAAAAGTTAAATTCTTTGCTTACCATTATCGTTGAAATTCTTTTAAACTTTCTTAATTCTGCTTTAATCGTGATGATTATTCCATTTATCGCATTCTATATGTTAAAGGATTTCCCCTTAATTAAACGAGTGGTGTGGTATTTAACACCAAGGAAATGGCGCAGACAGGGAAAACGCTTTTTAAGGGATGTAGACGAGTCATTGGGGAGTTACATAAGGGGGCAGCTCCTTGTTTGTATCATTATCGGTAGTGCTGCATCACTATTATTTTGGGTTTTTCATTTGCGTTACCCGCTCCTATTAGGATTTATAGTCGGGATTACCGATGTCATCCCTTATTTTGGTCCTATTTTAGGTGCAGTTCCGGCAGTTATTATTGCCGCTACCCTTTCAGTAAAGCTTGTGATCGTTACAATCGTAATTATTTTAGTGCTACAATTTCTTGAAGGGAATATTCTATCCCCTTATATTGTCGGAAGAAGTCTTCATATGCATCCGCTTCTTATTATGCTCGCCATTACGGCCGGTGGAGAAATTGGCGGTGTTATTGGGCTCATTTTGGCTGTCCCGGTACTTGTTGTTTTAAAGGTGGGAGCTATTCATGCAAAAAATCATTTTATCCAAAAAAATACGAAGGATTCCCCGTCCTAATTGACAAACAATTTTAGAGTGGCTATAATTCGTCATATAGTATGAATAAATGTATGTAACATGTTGAAGGATCGAGTATGTTGTAGACCATTTGTAACGCCTAAAGTGCGTGAAGAGAGGAGCTTCCATGGCTGAAAGAAGCTCTAAATGAAGGATGACAGAAAGCTAATCCAGAGTGCAGCTAATCCCTGCCGTTTTGCCGCGTTAAGGCAGCTGAGAGATGAATACAGCTTTTTGTATTCATAATCAGGGTGGTACCGCGAGTCAAGTCCTCGTCCCTGTTTTAGGGATGAGGGCTTTTTTGTATTTTTTTAAATATATTAGGAGGTCTAAACAAATGAAAAATTTAACAGGCTCTGAAATCCGCAAAATGTTTTTAGACTTTTTTAAAGAAAAAGGTCATTCCGTTGAACCAAGTGCACCCCTTGTACCGATTGATGATCCATCGCTTCTTTGGATTAACAGCGGGGTTGCAACCTTAAAGAAGTATTTTGACGGCCGGGTCATTCCGGAAAATCCAAGGATTACAAATGCTCAAAAATCAATCCGTACCAATGATATTGAAAATGTTGGTCAAACAGCCCGTCACCACACATTCTTTGAAATGCTTGGGAATTTCTCCATCGGTGATTATTTCAAAGAAGAAGCGATTATTTGGGCATGGGAGTTTTTAACCGATCAAAAATGGATTAATTTTGATCCAGAATTGCTTTCCGTTACCATCCATCCGGAAGACGAAGAAGCATATGAAATTTGGAACAAAAAGATTGGGATTCCTGAGGAACGTATTATCCGCCTTGAAGGCAACTTCTGGGATATCGGGGAAGGTCCAAGCGGTCCAAACTCAGAGATTTTCTATGACCGCGGTCCGGAATATGGTGATGACCCGGCAGATCCAGAGCTTTATCCTGGAGGAGAAAACGATCGATATCTTGAAGTATGGAACCTAGTATTTTCGCAATTTAACCATAATCCAGATGGAACCTACACCCCGCTGCCTAAGAAAAATATTGATACCGGCATGGGCTTAGAAAGAATGGCGTCTGTCGTTCAAAATGTTCCAACAAACTTTGATACGGATTTATTTATGCCAATTATTCGTGCAACAGAAGAAATTTCAGGCGAAAAATATGGTGCAGACAAGGAAAAAGATGTTGCCTTTAAGGTAATTGCCGATCATATTCGGACAGTTGCATTTGCTGTTGGTGATGGTGCATTGCCTTCTAATGAAGGTCGCGGTTATGTATTGCGCCGCTTGCTTCGCCGCGCGGTCCGTTATGCAAAACAAATCAATATTAACCGTCCGTTTATGTATGAACTTGTTTCTGTTGTAGGGGAAGTGATGCATGACTTCTATCCTCAAGTAAAGGAAAAATCAGAGTTTATTCAAAAGGTAATTAAAAATGAGGAAGAGCGTTTCCATGAAACACTTCATGAAGGCTTAGCGATTTTATCAAATGTCATTAAAAAAGAGAAAGAAAAGGGAAGCGACACGATTACTGGCGCAGATGTTTTCCGACTGTATGACACATACGGATTCCCTGTTGAATTAACGGAGGAATATGCTTTAGAAGACGGGATGAAAATTGATCATGACGGGTTTGAAGAGGAAATGGAACAACAGCGCGAACGTGCCCGTGCCGCTCGTCAAGATGTTGATTCCATGCAGGTTCAAGGCACTGTTCTTGGAAACCTGAAAGTTGAAAGCCAATTTATTGGCTATGGAAATCTTCAAACAAATGCTAAGGTTGTTGCGATTATTAAAGATGGTGAATTAGCCCAGGAAGCAGCAATTGGAGAAGAAATCCAGTTTATCCTAGATGCTACTCCGTTCTATGCAGAAAGCGGTGGACAAATCGCAGACCATGGTGTACTTCAGGCTGATGGTGTTTCTGTAAAAATTAAAGATGTTCATAAGGCTCCAAATGGCCAAAATCTTCATAAGGCTGTGGTTGAAGCGGGAACCCTAAAAACAGGTCAAACGGTTACAGCTGTGGTTGACCAAGTAAACCGTGTGAAAATTACAAAGAACCATACGGCTACCCATTTGCTTCATCAAGCATTAAAGGATGTACTTGGAACCCATGTTAACCAGGCAGGATCATTAGTTGAACCTGATCGGCTTCGTTTTGACTTTTCTCATTTTGGTCAGGTAAACCCGGAAGAACTTGAGCAGGTTGAGCAAATTGTGAATGAAAAGATTTGGCGAAACATGGAGGTAGATATCAATTTAAAACCAATCGCTGAAGCAAAGGCAATGGGTGCGATGGCCCTATTTGGCGAAAAATACGGTGATATTGTCCGTGTGGTAAAAGTTGGTGATTACAGCCTTGAACTTTGCGGTGGCTGCCATGTTCCGAATACTTCCGTTATTGGTTTATTTAAAATAGTCTCAGAAGGCGGTATTGGTGCCGGGACAAGAAGAATTGAAGCGGTTACTGGTGAAGCGGCATATCTGCTTTTAAATGAACAGGTTGGATTGTTAAAAGAAGCAGCTGAAAAATTAAAAACCAATCCTAAGGATATCGTATCGCGTATTGAGGGTCTTTCTGCTGAAATTAAGCAGCTGCATCGTGAAAATGAATCATTGGCTGCAAAGCTTGGAAACATTGAAGCAGGAAATCTTGTTTCCAGAGCAAAGGAAATTGATGGTGTCAACGTATTGTCAGCAAAGGTTCAGGCAGCTGATATGAATAACTTAAGGAATATGGCTGATGATCTGAAACAAAAACTTGGATCTGCTGTTATTCTTTTAGGAAGTGTTCATGAAGGAAAAGTGAATTTAATTTCTGCTGTTACAAAGGATTTAAATGAAAAGGGCTATCATGCTGGAAAACTGATAAAAGAAGTGGCAACACGATGCGGCGGCGGTGGCGGCGGTCGCCCTGATATGGCTCAGGCAGGCGGTAAGGATCCTGAAAAACTTGATTCTGCCCTGCAATTCGTCGAAGAATGGGTAAAATCCATTTGATAATGGGACAAAGTAGTGTAAAATGTAGGTAACTGAACTAAAAAGCTCCAGCGACTTATCGAGACACTGGAGCTAGATTAGACAATTTTCTCCTTATCACGAATGCGAGGTGCAATAAAATGAGCTCATTTGACAAAACGATGAGGTTCAGTTTTCCTGAAGAGCCTTTTGAACACGATGTAAACGATGTTCTTTTCCAAGTATACGAAGCCTTACAGGAAAAGGGGTACAATCCAATTAATCAAATTGTCGGCTACCTTTTATCCGGTGATCCTGCGTATATTCCAAGGCATCGGGATGCCCGCAACATTATTCGCAAGCTTGAACGGGACGAAATTATTGAGGAATTGGTTAAATCATATTTAAAACAACAGCGTGAGGTTTAATGAATGCGCATCATGGGATTGGATGTAGGCTCAAAAACTGTCGGGGTGGCCTTAAGTGACGAACTTGGCTGGACTGCACAGGGTTTAAAAACGCTCAAAATCAATGAAGAAAAGAACGAGTTTGGTTTTGATGAAATTGGTCAAATAATAAAAGAGAATCAAGTCAGCCAGGTTGTCATCGGACTCCCCAAAAATATGAACGGCACAATTGGTCCGCGCGGAGAAGCAAGTCAAAATTTTGCAGCCGAGCTTGAAAGACGCTTTGATGTTCCGACCGTTTTGTGGGACGAGCGTCTTTCCACCATGGCCGCCGAGCGCGTGCTTCTTGAAGCAGATGTAAGCCGGAAGAAACGGAAGAAAGTAATTGATAAAATGGCTGCAGTGATGATTTTACAAGGCTATCTAAATAGCAAAAATTAATGAGGTGAAAAAATGGATCACGGCGAAAACAATATTACAGTAGTAGATGAGAATGGAAATGAACAATTATGTGAAGTATTATTTACCTTCGATTCAGAAGAATTCGGTAAATCATATGTTCTTTATTACCCATTAGGTGCGGAGGAAGATGATGCAGATGATATCGAAATCCATGCTTCTGCCTTTATCCCGACTGAGGACGGAGAAGACGGCGAATTAATGCCAATCGAAACCGATGAAGAATGGGATATGATTGAAGAAATGCTCAATACCTTCCTTGAAGAACAAGAGGACGAAGAATAAGTGTAAGAAAAATGACCTATTTTATAGGTCTTTTTTTTTGCCGAAAATCCTACTTTTTTCTGCAATTTCACTGAAAAATTGACATTTTTCGCTGCGTATGATGAAATTACTACGATATCTTATTATAATATTTTATTTATTATGGGTTATTTTGTGAACGTTTTACTGGCACAGGGGGGAGACTATTGGCAACTGAAGATAAAGGGCCAAATAAAGAAGCAATTAGAAAAAAATTATTGGAACATCAAAGTGAAGCAAAAATTGTCAGACGTATTGTCTTAATCATTTCGATCATCATTATTTTACTCATTGTTGTCATTGGCGGCGGCGGATATTTATACATTCAATCAGCACTCAAACCAGTGGATCCAAAGAGTAAAATATCAAAAAAGGTCGATATTCCAATCGGTTCATCTGTCACAGGAATAGCTGAAAGATTAGAGTCGAATGGAATTATTAAAAATGCAAAAGTATTTAAATACTATGTGAAATTAAAAAACGAGGGCGGATTTATGGCCGGAAATTATGAGCTAAGCCCTTCGATGGATATCCCGGAGATTGTCGGCCGTCTGAAAACAGGGAAGGTTCTCCAGCAGGCAGCCTTTAAGATTACCATTCCGGAAGGAAAGCAATTAAAAGAAATTGCTCATATTATGGCTAAGGTAGTCCATAAAAAAGATCAGGATGTATTCAATCAATTAAATGATAAAAATTTTGTTAAAGGATTGATGGCGAAATACCCAATGCTATTAACAAATGAAATTCTAAATTACAATATCAAGTATCCGCTTGAAGGATACCTGTACCCGGCAACCTATTCCTTTTATAAGAAAAATCCATCCGTCGAAGAAATGGTATCGGCGATGCTCGAGAAAACAAAAACAGTGTTATCGCAATATACAGCTGAAAGTGAAAAGAAAAAACTTTCGGTTCATCAACTGTTAACAATGGCATCGTTAATTGAAGAAGAGGCTACCGAAAAGGCAGACCGAAAAAAAATATCAAGTGTTTTTTATAATCGGCTAAAAAAGGGAATGCCGCTGCAGACGGACCCGACCGTGCTTTATGCACAAGGGAAACATAAGAAGAAAGTCTATTATGCAGATTTAGAAGTGAGTTCACCTTATAATACCTATAAAAATACAGGTTTACCTCCAGGTCCCATCTCGAATGCTGGGAAAATCTCCATAGAGGCCGCACTTCGCCCTGAAAAAACAGATTATTATTATTTTCTTGCTACAGCTGATGGATCGGTTATTTTTACAAAAACACTTGCTGAGCACAATCAGGAAAAAGCCAAGCATATTTCCAATAAAAAATAGGTATAATTTAAGGGGGGAAATTAGCATTCCCCTTTTTTTTATGATAAAATAATTCAAGTGTTTTAATAAATCTTCCCATAGCGTTTCTGTGAACGCTATTTTTTCATGTCTAAAGAGAGCATTATGCTTTTAAAGGATTGAGGTGAGTAGCTTGCATTACGAAAAGCTACATTCTTATATAGAAAATTTAATTTTGGATCGAATTCCATTGCTACAGGAAATGGAAGAATTTGCAAAGGGTAACCATGTCCCGATCATGGAACTAGCAGGAATTGAAGCGATACTGCAACTTCTCAGGATACAGGATTCAAAAAAAATCCTCGAGGTTGGTACTGCGATTGGCTACTCGGCACTGCGAATGGCATATACCTTACCCCATGCCAAAATTGTCACAATTGAACGGGATGAGGAGCGCTTTGCATTAGCAGAAGCCTTTATCAACCGCTCCGGAAAAAATGAGCAAATTTCCCTTATTAAAGGGGATGCTCTGGAAGTCGAAGGCCTTGTGGCTGGACATGCTCCATTTGATGCGATTTTCATTGATGCCGCAAAGGGCCAATATAAGAGATTTTTTGATATTTATTCAAAGTTCCTTTCTCCAGGTGGAATGATTATCACGGATAATGTCCTTTTTAAAGGACTTGTTTGTGAACCAGAAATCGAATCGAAACGAACAAGAAATCTTGTAAGAAAAATAGATGATTTTAATCGCTGGCTCATGGCCCATCCTGACTATGATACGATCATACTCCCAGTTGGTGATGGTGTGGCTATTAGTAAAAGAAGAGGTGAAAAAGAATGAAAAAACCAGAAATTTTAGTGACTCCTTTATCTGTAGAGGATATTCTGCCACTTGCAGAAGCCGGTGCAGATGCATTTGTAGTTGGAGAACAACGCTATGGTTTGCGGTTAGCCGGTGAATTCAACCGTGAACAAGTTCAAAAAGCAATTGAACTTGGCCATTCTAAAGGAAAAAAAGTATATGTAGCTATGAATGCCATTTTTCATAATGAAAAAGTGGCTGAATTAAATGATTATATCCGTTTTGCTGTAGAGGCAAATGCGGATGCAATTATTTTCGGTGATCCTGCAGTATTATTGGCGGCTCGGGAAACTGCCCCAAACATGAAGTTACATTGGAGCACAGAGACAACCGGAACAAACTGGTATACCTGTAATTATTGGGGGAGAAAGGGCGCAAAACGGGCCGTTCTCGCACGTGAAGTAAATATGGATGCAATCGTTGAAATCAAAGAAAAAGCGGAAGTGGAAATCGAAGTTCTTGTTCACGGAATGAGCTGCATGTTCCAATCGAAGCGTTCCTTACTTGGTAACTATTATGAGTACCAAGGAAAAGTCATGGAAATCGAAAATCGTAAAATGCAAAGGAATATGTTCCTGCATGACAAAGAACGTGAAAATAAATATCCGATTTTTGAGGATGAAAACGGTACGCATATTATGAGTCCAAATGATATTTGTATCATTGATGAATTGCAGGATATGTTAGAGGCTGGTGTCGATTCCTTTAAAATTGATGGAATCCTGAAAAGCTCCGAATATATCCTTGAAGTGACAAAGGCATATCGAGAAGCCATTGATTTATATTTTAAAGATGAAGAGCTTTATGAAGATAAAAAAGAAGAATTATTAGCGGCCATTGAAGAAATTCAACCGCCTAATCGTCCTTTAGATACAGGGTTCTTTTTCAAAGAAACGGTTTATTAAAAGGAGGGAAATTGAATATGAGTATTGTTAAAGATAAAATATCAGAGATCATTGATGGTAAGCGCGTAATTGTTAAGAAACCCGAGTTGCTTGCACCTGCAGGAAATCTTGAAAAATTAAAAATCGCTGTTCAATATGGGGCAGACGCCGTATTTATCGGTGGTCAGGAATACGGCCTCCGCTCGAATGCTGATAACTTTACATTTGAGGAAATGAAAGAGGGCGTAGAATTTGCTAAAAAGTATGACGCAAAAATCTACGTAACCACGAATATTTATGCCCATAATGAAAATATTGATGGATTAGAACAATATTTAATGGGCTTAAAAGAAGCCGGTGTAGCCGGAATTATCGTCGCAGACCCGTTGATTATTGAAACATGTAAAAGAGTAGCGCCGGGTATTGAAATCCATCTTAGTACACAACAATCTCTTTCTAACTGGAAAGCCGTCCAATTTTGGAAGGAAGAAGGCTTGGAACGGGTGGTATTAGCACGCGAAACAAGTGCGGAAGAGATTAAAGAAATGAAAGAAAAAGTGGATATCGAAATTGAAACTTTTATTCATGGCGCCATGTGTATTGCTTATTCAGGACGTTGTACGTTAAGTAATCATATGACAGCACGGGATTCCAACCGCGGCGGCTGCTGTCAATCATGCCGCTGGGATTATGATTTATATCAACTCGAAGGCGGACAAACGGAAGCACCGCAATTTGATGAGAATGATTCGCCATTTGCGATGAGTCCGAAAGATCTAAATTTGATCAAAGCTATACCGCAAATGATTGAAATAGGAATCGACAGCTTGAAAATTGAAGGTCGGATGAAATCGATTCACTATATTGCCACAGTGGTTAGTGTATATCGTAAAGTCATTGATGCCTATTGTGCAGATCCCGAGAATTTTGTCATCAAGCGTGAATGGTTAGAAGAGCTTGATAAATGCGCAAACCGTGAAACGGCACCGGCATTTTTTGAAGGCGTTCCAGGGTATAAAGAGCAAATGTTTGGTAATCATAGCAAGAAGACAACGTTTGAATTTGTCGGTCTTGTGTTGGATTATAACGAGAAGACGCAAATGGTTACCCTCCAGCAGCGTAATCATTTTAGACCGGGAGATGAAGTTGAATTCTTCGGTCCGGAAATTCAAAACTTTACGCATGTCATTGATAAAATATGGGATGAAAAGGGTCAGGAATTGGATGCTGCAAGACATCCGCTTCAAATTGTACAATTTAAATTGGACAAACCGGTTTACCCTAACAACATGATGCGAAAGGAGAACTAAGATGCGCAAACCGGTTGTTATTGGTGTAACCGGCGGCTCCGGCTCCGGAAAAACCAGTGTAACAAAAGCTATTTATGATAGCTTTAAAGGCCATTCCATCCTTATGCTTGAGCAGGATTATTACTATAAGGATCAGAGCGAGCTACCATTTGAGGAACGGCTGAAAACGAATTATGATCATCCGCTAGCATTTGATAATGATTTACTAATTGACCATATTGAAAGGCTTTTGCGCTATGAACCAATAGAAAAGCCAGTATATGATTACGCGCTTCATACCCGTTCAGATAAAATCATTCCTGTTGAACCAAAAGATGTTATAATTTTAGAAGGAATCATGGTTCTTGAGGACGAACGTCTACGTAATTTAATGGATATTAAACTCTACGTGGACACTGATGCCGATTTAAGAATTATCCGCCGAATGCAGCGTGATATTAAAGAACGGGGCCGGACATTGGATTCGGTTATTGATCAATATGTGAACGTTGTACGGCCAATGCATAATCAATTTATCGAACCTTCGAAACGGTATGCGGATGTTATTATTCCTGAGGGCGGACATAATCATGTAGCAATTGATTTAATGGTCACAAAAGTTCAAACAATTCTTGAACAAAAGTCATTTTTATGAAACAATAACAAAGAATAGCCTAATTGATTCCAATTTGGAAAAATATTATTGCGGCGCGCCCTTGATAAAAGGACGCGCTCCTATGCATTTACAAAAGATGCATACCACCTACATATATCTCAAACACAATCTTTTGGGGGATTGTGATACTAGAAGGAGTGAGAAGTTTTGGCAGCAGAAAAAGTATTTCCAATGACACAGGCTGGTAAAGAAAAACTCGAACAGGAGCTTGAATACCTAAAATCCGTTAAGCGGAAAGAGGTAGTGGAGCGGATTAAAATTGCCAGAAGTTTTGGTGACTTATCTGAGAACTCTGAGTATGATTCAGCTAAAGAAGAGCAAGCATTTGTCGAAGGCCGTATTACCACATTAGAAAACATGATTCGAAATGCAAAGATCATCGAAGAAGGCGAAATGGTAAGTGATTCCGTAACCCTAGGAAGATCTGTAACATTTATTGAACTTCCTGATGGTGAAGAAGAAACCTATACGATTGTCGGCAGCGCCGAAGCAGATCCATTCGAAGGGAAAATCTCGAATGATTCACCAATCGCAAAAAGCCTTATAGGTAAAAAGGTTGGGGACGAAGTCTCTGTACAAACTCCAGGCGGCGAAATGAGCGTTAGAATTATTACGATTAAATAATAAAAATAGAATAAATTGTTTGAAATTTCCAAACCTCGTCAAAACTTTTGACGAGGTGTTTTTTATGTGGAGAAGACGAGCAAAAGGATGGCTTTTCATCTGTATTTTCTTTTTAACGTTTTTATTATTCCGGCTTATGCAGATTCAATTAATGGATACAGAGTCTTTCTCCAAGCATCATATTAATTTGTTGGAGGAAAGCGTTAAACAGCGAACTCAGGAATTAGTGATTGACAATGGAAGAGGGGATTTTCTGGACCGGAATGGAAATATGCTGGGCTATAAAAAGGAATCTGTTCTTGTGCTTTTTCCTTTTTTAAAAAAAATGAATTGGGATGTTGAGAAAGTTTCGTCCATTACCGGTATTCCTCAAGAATCACTTCAGCAAACAGTTGAAACAGCTAAAAAACCATTTGCCTATGGGAATCCAGAACCCTTGGAATTAACCCATTCACAGGTAGAAAGAATCAATGCACTGGAAATTCCAGGTGTCTTTGCGATTGATAAAAAGTTTGAAAGGGCAACTGTTCCCGCTGAGCAATTAATTGGTCTTACAGGTGAGAATACAAAGGTATTGATGGAGCGTTATCCAAAAAAGGATCTTCCAAGAGAAACCTTAATCGGTGTGTCCGGCTTAGAGAAAAGCTTTGATGAATTCCTGCTCCCTGAAGGGAAATCCAAGCTTGTTTATCATGTTGATGGTGATGGAGCTCCACTATTCGGGATAAATGTAAAGTATGTTGATCCTGCCAATCCGTTTTATCCCGTTAATGTAAAAACCACGATTGATAAAACGATCCAGCATAGGGCAGAGGAATTAGTCGATCAATATCAAATTAAAAAGGGCGGTTTAGTCCTTTTAGATATTAAGGATAACAGTATTCTAGCAATGGTATCCCGACCTCATATAAATAAACAGGATCCATACAGTAGTTCAGGAGTCACAAATCGAATGTTGAAGCAGCAAATTATGGGGTCCGTTTTTAAAACTGTGGTAGCTGCTGCAGCCATTGATCATAACCTAGATAATCCGGCAAGACTTTTTAATTGCAGCGAGAAAATTAATGGTGAACCTGAGCTTAAATATGATTATGGTGAATTGAATTTTTCCGAAAGCTTTGCCAGAAGCTGTAATCGTACCTTCGGTGAGCTTGCAAAAGAATTACAAAAAATTGATCCAACCCTTTTAGAGAAATACGCAGCTAAATTATCATTATTAGGTCCAGTAGGCTGGATGGGTGATGTTTACCATACAAATGATTTTAAACAGCTGGGTGAAGAGGAGAAGGGCAGGGTATTTCTATCTGATGCCGCCAGAAAAGACCCTAATTATGCTGCGATGTCCGGCATTGGCCAACATGAGGTAAGGGCAACCCCAGTCGCTGTTGCTAATATGATGGCAGCCATCGCAAGGGGCGGTAAAAAAGAAATGGTCAGGGCTGTGTCTAAGATTGAATATAAAAATGGGACAACCATGGTGAATTTTCCAAAGCAGGATTTGGCTGGTGATACAATTTCCCCTTATACCGCTATGAAATTGCAAAAATTGTTAAGGGAAGTTGTAAAAAACCCTAATGGTACGGGAAAATGGTTTCAGGACCTGCCCTATGAAGTTGCCGGGAAATCAGGTACTGCAGAAACGGGTAAGTTTCAGGACGGAAAGCAGCTTCATAATAAATGGTTCGCAGGGTATTTTCCTTATGAGAGCCCTAAATATGCGCTGGTAGCCGTAAATTTAGATGTGTATGACAATGAGGGCGGGGTTAATTTATTATTTGCTGACATGGTCAAAATGCTGTATCAACACGATCATGGTAAAGAATAGTACTTTTCGAATGGTTTAAGGGATATCTCTTCAAGTTCACGGCAATTCATGTTAGAATGTTGACAGCTTTATTTTTAGGAGGAGAGTAACTTGAATAACGATTTTGATTCTCGATCGGGATACAGAGCAAAACGTAAAAAGACAAATTTAATATTAAATAGTTTGATTGTCGTTGTAATCGTCTTAATTGTTTTCGTTGCTTACAGAATCTTTGCGTCAGGTGATAGCAGTGCATCACCGAAAAATGATGTTCAACATACAACTGAAAAACAAACAACACAAAATAAGACTCAAACTGAATCTGCTGAGGAAACCAATACATCTGTAGCAGATGAAAATGCTTCCTCTGATACTGCAACAGACGATACATCAGTAGAAGATCAAGAGGGCAGTACAAATGATACACAGGAAAAAGCTACAGACGAAGAAAATACCGCTAATGACGAAAAAACCACTGAAAATAAAGATTGGAAACCAGTCGGTACTACGCAAACAGGGGAACATACTCCTGTATATGATACAAGCTCAACGGACTGGCAGGAAATGCTTAATGCAATTTCCTCTGCAACCGGTTTGGACCAAGATAATATGATTGTTTGGCATTTAGGCCGAGACCGAAGCAAGCAGAATGCTTCGATTGGTACGGTATCATCAAAAGATAAAAAACAAAATTACACAGTCTATATTGAATGGGTTGACGGTCAAGGCTGGAAGCCGACAAATGTAGAAAAAAACTAAGGATGGGCCTAGCGGCTTCATCCTTTTTTTTATTGTTTAGGCTTGTGCTGTTCCATGTTTTCTTTTAAACAAAGTAATTGGAACGGAAATCAAAAACCAGGTTTAACCATATATATTGAGTAAAAAAATGTATTATGGTAACATAGTATTTGTCTAATCCATAGCATACTTATAGGAATTATATGTTTTCATCAGGAGCGTGGAAATAATGGGCAGAGAATTTTTAGATCTATTTGAGCAATGGGCAGATTCATATGATGATACAGTCATTGGCTGTGATCAAGAGTATAAAGAAGTATTTTCCGGATATGAAGAAATTTTAGATTTAGCAGCTTTCCAGTCTTCTGGTCATGTGGTAGAGTTTGGGGTTGGGACTGGAAATCTGACCAAAAAGCTATTATCACGTGGTTTAATCGTAACAGGAATTGAGCCTTCCTCGTCCATGAGGGAAATTGCTCTCCAAAAACTAAATAACCAAGTCGTGGTTCTTGATGGAGATTTTCTAGAGTTTCCGGAGATCAAAAACATCGATACCTTTGTAAGCACCTATGCCTTTCACCACCTGACAGATGATGAAAAAGCGGCTGCAGTTGAAAAATATAGCAAGCTTCTTTTAAAAGGTGGTAAAATAGTGTTCGCGGATACGATGTATGAATCCGAGGAAGATTATAATAATGCAATAGAAAAAGCAAAAAGCGAAGGCTTTCATAACCTGGCAAACGATTTGGCAACTGAATACTATACAACAATTCCTGTGTTAAAAAATATATTGGAAAATAACGGATTTAGTGTTTCATTTAAAAAATGTAACGAGTTTGTTTGGTTAATGGATGGAGTCAAACGCTAGAAAGAGGTAAGTAATGAAAATCGCAATCATTGGAGCAATGGAAGAAGAAGTAGTTTTATTAAGGGACAATATCGATGGAAGAAGTCAAGAAACTGTGGCGGGCTGTGAATTTACCTTTGGACAAATGCATGGGGCCAATGTAATTTTGCTGCGGTCCGGAATTGGAAAAGTAAATGCAGCGATGTCTACAACTATTCTGCTTGAAAAATATAAACCTGATTGTATTATCAACACAGGGTCTGCAGGCGGATTTAATCCGTCGCTTAACGTTGGGGATGCAGTCATTTCAACTGAGGTTCGCCATCACGATGTCGATGTAACGGCATTTGGTTATGAGTACGGGCAGGTCCCTCAACTTCCTGCAGCCTTTACAGCAGATCAAAAATTAATTGAAGTTGCGGAAAATGCCGCAAAAGAGCTTGAGAATTTTCAAATTGTAAAAGGAGTAATTGCAACAGGAGATTCTTTCATGGAAGACCCTGCACGGGTTGATTTTGTCCGCTCCAAATTTAATGACCTGCAAGCTGTTGAAATGGAAGCTGCTGCAATTGCCCAGGTAGCCCATCGATTTGGTGTTCCATTTGTGATTATCCGTTCCCTTTCAGATATAGCAGGAAAAGAATCAGAAGTTTCATTCGACCAGTTTATTGATCAGGCAGCACGTCATTCGGCCACTTTAGTGATGAAGATGGTAGCAGCATTAAGATAGACTTGGAAAGTGGTGAAAAAATGAATATTTATAAAAATGTTCATGAATTAATTGGTCAAACACCTATGGTAGAAATTACGCATTTTCCGTTGCAGGAAGGTGTCCGATTATTTGCAAAGTTAGAGTTTATGAATCCGGGTGGAAGTATTAAGGACCGCCTCGGTGTGGAACTATTAAACGCGGCCTTTGCAAGTGGAAAAATCAGTGAAGGCAGCACGGTCATTGAACCAACCGCAGGAAATACGGGGATCGGCCTAGCACTTGCGGCCATCAATAAAGGCATCCAAGTCATCTTGTGTGTTCCGGAAAAATTCAGTATTGAAAAACAGGAGTTAATGAAGGCACTGGGAGCAAAAATTGTGCATACTCCAACAGAAAAAGGAATGACGGGTGCTATTGCAAGAGCGGAGGAACTTCTAAAGGAAATTCCGAATTCTTATTGCCCACAGCAATTTGGTAATCCGGCAAACCCTGAGACGTATTATAAAACACTCGGCCCGGAAATTTGGGAGCAGTTGGATGGCCAGGTGGATGTTTTTATAGCTGGAGCAGGAACCGGCGGAACTTTTATGGGAACGGCCCGGTATTTAAAGGACCAGAAAAAAGAAGTAAAAACAGTTATCGTAGAACCGGAGGGATCTATCTTAAATGGAGGAGAATCCGGTCCGCATAAAACGGAAGGAATTGGAATGGAGTTCCTTCCAGGATATATGGACCCAGTCTATTTTGATTCGATTCATACCGTTTCTGATGACGATGCATTTGCCCTTGTAAAGGAATTAGCGGCAAAAGAGGGCCTACTGGTCGGAAGCTCTACAGGTGCGGCATTTTATGCTGCCTTAAAAGAGGCAGAAATAGCAAAACCAGGGACAAATATTGTTGTCATCTTTCCTGATGGCAGTGAACGATACTTGAGTAAAAAGATTTTTGAAGGGGGAGTTTAGGGTGAAAAGAAAAACAAAATTAATTCATGGCGGCATTAGTGAAGACCCAGCAACAGGTGCGGTATCATTTCCGATTTATCAAGTAAGTACGTATAAACAAGAGGGGGTAGGAGGCCATAAAGGCTTTGAGTATTCTCGAACCGGGAATCCAACCAGACACGCACTTGAAGAGCTGATTAAAGATATTGAGGGCGGTAAGGCAGGTTTTGCCTTTGGCTCTGGTATGGCGGCGATTACTGCCGTTTTCATGCTGTTTAATAGCGGTGATCATGTCATTCTAACAGATGATGTATATGGCGGTACCTTCCGTGTGATGACCAAGGTCTTAAACCGAGTCGGGATTGATTCCACTTTTGTTGATACAAGCAATTTAGAAAATATTAAAAAGGAAATTAGACCAAACACAAAAGCCATTTACTTAGAAACACCAACCAATCCGCTTTTAAAGGTAACCGATATTGAAGCAGCGGCTAGGATGGCAAAAGAACATAATCTGTTAACGATTGTTGATAATACCTTCTCAACACCATATTGGCAAAACCCGCTTGAGTTTGGAGTAGATATTGTCCTTCATAGTGCGACTAAATATATTGGTGGGCATAGTGATGTTGTTGCAGGTCTAGTTGTTGTGAACGACGACCAGCTTGCCGAAGACCTTCATTTTGTTCAAAATTCTACTGGCGGAATTTTAGGACCTCAGGACTCATGGCTTCTGATTAGAGGGATAAAAACATTAGGAATTCGCATGGAAGAAACGGAAGCAAATACAAAGGAAATTGTTGAATTTTTGCAATCACACCCTAATGTGAAAAAGGTCTATTATCCTGGGCTTGAAACCCATCCAAATCATGCTATTGCGAAAAAGCAAGCCCGCGGCTTTGGCGGTATGGTTTCATTTGATGTTGGCAGTGCGGAAAATGCCGACAAATTATTAAGCAGGGTAAAATACTTTACATTAGCTGAAAGTCTCGGCGCCGTAGAAAGTTTAATTTCTGTGCCGGCTAGAATGACGCATGCATCAATCCCTGCCGAACGTCGTGCAGAATTAGGAATTGTAGATGGTTTGGTCCGTATTTCCGTTGGACTTGAGGATGTTGAAGATTTAATCGATGATTTAAAACAAGCGTTAAAATAAATCCCTTGACCCGGCTCAAATGCAGCCGGGTTTTTTTAGTTCACTTTTTTCTAAAATTTACATCCTATTTCCATTTTGGTTTATATGGTAAAGTAGGTTAGTAGATTCTAAGAAAAGCAGGTGAACAGCATTGAAAACACAAACAAAACATCTTTTTGAGAAGATGGTGGACTTTAAACGGTTTGCAACTGTCTTATTAGCTGTCGGTGTCTTTTTTTACTTAGGCGTAATCATTCCATCGGGGTCAAAGGATCCAACGGATTTAAATATTATGATGCTTGTATCAGCAAGTTTTTTAGCTGTTTCCATTTTATTTTTTGCTCAGGCGAAAATGTACAAAATGAAATTAATGGAAATGGAAGATGACCATGAACATAACTCAAATTAATTAGCGTTCCAAAAAGTGACGTCCAGATTGTCGAGAAAGGTAATTTTTCTCGGCAATTTTTAATTTTGTTAAATGATCTTTATTAAAAGGTTGTCCATGCTAATGGGCCTGTTGATTTCCGCTCCAGGTGCTTCGCTTTCCGCGGGCGTGCCGGGGAGCCTCCTCGGCGCTTTGGCGCCTGTGGGGTCTCCCCTGCCCCGTACTCCCGCAGGAGTCTTCGCACCTTCCGCTCCAATCAACAGGGAGCTTTTTACTAGTACTCCTCCCATATATATCATGTTACGGCTTATACTACTTGAGCGTCTCCGAAATTAACTTCCTTGTCTGAATCAGGGGTCCATTCGGACTCAATCATCTTCGAAATTAACATCCCTGTCTGAATCAGGGCTCCATTCGGACTCAATCATCTTCGAAATTAACATCCCTGTCTGAATCAGGGGTCCATTCGGACTCAATCATCTTTGAAATCAACATCCCTGTTTGAATCAGGGGTCCATTCGGACTCAATCATCTTTGAAATCAACATCCCCTGTCTGAATCAGGGGTCCATTCGGACACGACCGGCTTTGAAATCCACACCCCCTGTCTGAATCAGGGTTCCATTCGGACTCGATCGCCTTGGAACTCATCAGCTTTGTACAATAGTATTTATGCGAGTATATTTAGTAAGAGAGCAACAAAGTTTACGAAAATAGCCTATTAAAAAGAATATTGGGATCAAATGGGCATCATTATCCTCGCTAAAAATGGGGATTTTATTCAGGTGTAAGAAAAAAACTATATATTATCAATCAGGTGAAGGTGGTTGTCCGGAACTTATTCATCAAACGCCCGCGGAAAGCGAAGTGCCTGGAGCGTAAATCAACAAACCAATTGAACAGCCTATATATTAACCTTTTTATAAAATTAACACGGTGAAATGATAAAGAAAGTGAATAAATTAAAGGCTATCGAAAGTTCGACAGCCTGAGCCTTCCTAAAAAGGACGCTTATTTTTTTTGTCTATTTTGAAAAAATTGTTAAAAAGAGGTTTACAAAGTAAGGTGATGTGGATATAATTACCGTAGTTAGTAAAAAATTCTAAAAGGAGGTCGAATCAAATGATGATGGTATTAATTCCAACAGCAGCGAAATTTAATAAACTAAATAATGTGCATTCGACCAGACTGGAATGGATTGCTTAACGTATTTTACTATACATATCCATGCCGCAGGGAGAATGACGCCTTGCGGTATTTTTGTGCCTAAAATTAGCTAATGCTAAAAGCCGCAGGAGGAGTTGCTTCTTGCGGCCTTTTTGTGCCCTTTTTACAGTCCCTTTGGATATGTACTGCATAATGTGTAGAGGTTGTGTGAATTTCTTTAAAGGAGGTGAAAACTAATGACCCTGAATATTTTATTCTTTTCAATTACGATCAAAAAGCGAAAAATGAGCCTTGAAGAAGCTGTTCAGCAGGAAATGGTTGAAAAGCTCTATGAGCAAACTAAAGATCGGCAAAGCTCCATGTATCACATATTTTAATTGCTGCTAGAAAAATAAATCTGTTTTAGGAGGTGAAATCTAATGACCCTGAATATTTTATTTCTTTCGATTACGATTAAGAAACGCCGGATCAGTGTTGAGGAAGCAATGCATCAAGAAATGGTTGAGAAGCTTTACGAGGAAAATAAAGATCGGCAAATTTCCATGCATCATTGGATGTAAGTACCAAAAATTCGCTAATAAAGAAAGGTGGTTTTATATATGATTTATTTCATTCAAGGAAGAAAAGCTAGTTTGTGGGTTATGAAAGATACCACCTAACGACGTTAAATAGGAGGTTATGGTAATGCCGTTGCATTTTGTTTTATTATCACTTTTCCTAAGGGCTAAGAAAAAGAAGTCATCCTGAATCTGTTTATCCTATGCTTTGATTGTTAACAAAATGTTCACAACCCTTGAAGATAGATACTGTGAAAATATGATAAATTCTAATTAGACATAACAGAATCATTCTTAAAGGGGTGGGGAATATGTTGTTTATGGTTGCACTTTCTCTTGTCATTACAGGAGCGATTGCCTGTTATATCGCCTCAGAGGTAGCAGCGTAATGATTAAACTCAAGTACCAACCGTTCCAATGGTTGGTGCTTTTTTTTATTGAATCTTAAAATACTTTAAGAAATAAAAAATAATGGACAGACACAATCTCCCTGTTTTCTACATAGGAATTAGTTATAGGCACTAGTCTAATATGGCTCGGGGGTGGAGATGCATGTCTGGAATTTTTACGGCTCTCGGTTATTTAGTAAAGGAATTTCTTTTTCTTGTTTCCTATGTGAAAAATAATGCTTTTCCACAGCCCTTATCTGCTGCTGAGGAAAGAAAATATCTTCGTTTAATGGCAGAAGGGGATTCACATGCACGCAATATGCTGATCGAACATAATCTTCGTCTTGTCGCCCATATCGTCAAAAAGTTTGAAAATACTGGTGAGGATTCAGAGGATTTAATTTCAATCGGAACCATTGGATTGATTAAAGCAATCGAGAGCTATTCTGAAGGAAAAGGAACAAAGCTTGCCACTTATGCCGCAAGGTGTATTGAAAATGAAATTCTCATGCACTTAAGGGCACTGAAGAAAACAAAAAAAGATGTTTCCCTTCACGATCCAATTGGGCAGGACAAAGAAGGAAACGAAATTTCTCTCATTGATGTACTCAAATCAGAATCAGAGGATGTCATCGACACCATTCAATTAAATATGGAACTTGAAAAAATCAGAAAATACATTGATGTCCTTGATGACCGGGAAAAAGAAGTCATTATTGGCCGCTTTGGACTCGATTTGCAAAAAGAAAAGACCCAACGGGAAATTGCAAAGGAACTTGGGATTTCAAGAAGTTATGTATCGAGGATTGAAAAGCGAGCCCTTATGAAAATGTTCCATGAATTTTATCGAGCGGAGAAAGAGCGAAAGAAAAATCGCTAAAGAAAAAAATGGAGCGGGATTAATCCTGCTCCATTTTTCCATTCTTTAAGAGAACCTTCCAATTCTTACCGCCATCTGTTGTTTCATACACATCATTCTTATAGGTTGTAAAAGCAATTTCCTTCTTGTTTTTCGGATTAACTGCTAAATAAGTAATCGGATTATCATAATCCAAGAAGGGGATTTTCCAATTTTTTTGGCTGTCATTTTTAGGGTTAATGGTTTTTAATAAGATGTTTCCATCTTCGACACTTGAATATAAGAGGTCATTATCCATAAAGGTTAGGGCTGTTACCATTACAGGCTTTGTAATCAACTTCATTGTATTTCCATTGTCTTCTGAGTAATAAATACCTGACCTCGTTGACATGGCCATTAAATCACCGTTAATAGGGTGAACGGCAATCATACCGAGCGAATCAGCGGTAAAATCTTTGAATTCACTCTTTTTCCAGCTCATCCCGTTATCCTTTGAATAATTGACACCGGGTGCTAGTTTGTCGGTTTGTTCTTCATTAATGACATAAATGCATTTGCCTGAATAGCTTGCGGCCATGAAATGAAAATCCTTTTGACCATAAAAAGCCAATTGATCGATTGTTTTGGCTTTATCAATGCTTTGAACTAATCCAAGCGGATTCTTTAAATCCGTTCCTTTTTGCGGATGACCGCTTGCCAAAAATCCCTTTTCAGTTGCCTGAAATCCCATATAGTCATGGAGATTGGTGGTTGTTTCAAACCATTTTGAATCCTTATACATTTTCAAGCCATCATGGGCGGCAATATAAAGCTTATTGTCATTACCAGGATAACCAATCCCATGGATATGATCCACTTTTAAAGTCTTTGCCTCGATAATCTTATAGGGAATGTTAGTTTTAGTATTTTTTGTTTCTTCTTGTGGTTTCTGGCTTTGACCTTTATTTGAGCAGCCGGCGGCAACCACCATTAATCCTAATAAAATAGTAAAAGTAATCTTTTGAATCTTCACTTCTTCTCCTCCTGAACGAACCAAAAATCATAATCCTCCACGGATCTCTTAATGAATCCTTTTCCTTCCACTTATACCCCAGTCTCTGCAAAGTTGTCAAATTTCTAATTACTTTACCTGAAAATAGAATTCTTTGAAATATAAACATATAATAAATTTGTACATATATAAAGGAGGGAAAAACATTGACGGCCGTTACATATTCAGATGTTTGGGATCTAGATGTGATTTTTAAAGGTGGGAGTGATTCTCCTGAATTTACTACTCACATACAAAAAACAGAACAATTAATTCAGCTTTTTCAAAAAAAGGTTAATCAGTGGGCACCTAAAAATAATCTGGAGGATAAGATCTATTTACATGAGTTATTAGTAGATTTTGAGAGCGCTGCCAAAAAGCTGCGTCAAGCAGGGGCATTTGTTGGCTGCTTGCAGGCACAAAACACGGAGGATCAAAAGGCGAACCAACTTGATGCGAAAGTTACGAGTTTAAGTGCTGTTTTTCAGACAGCTCTTGCAGGCTTTGACAACCTACTAACTTCAATTAGCGATTCCCTTTGGGGACAAATGGTAAAGGATGAGTCATTGAATGACCTTTCTTTTGTGTTAAATGAACGCCGAGAACGGGCGAAGGATAAATTATCGAAGGAAGAAGAGGCATTAATCAATGCCCTTGGGGTAGATGGCTACCATGGCTGGGGACAGTTATATGACTTAGTAGTAGGGAAAATTAAAATTCCATTTACAGAAAATAGCGAAGAAAAGCTGCTGTCAGTCGGTCAGGCATTTAATAAATTTTCAAGCCCTAATCGAGAGAATCGCGCCGAAGTATTTAAAAATTGGGAGAAAGCCTGGGGAGAGCAGGCAGATCTTTTAGCTAAAACATTGAATCACCTTGCAGGCTTTCGTTTAAGTGTTTACGAAAAAAGAGGCTGGGAAGATGTATTAAAGGAGCCGCTTACGATCAGCCGCATGGAAAAAGCAACCCTTGAAACGATGTGGACCGTCATAACAGAAAGTAAGGAACTGCTTGTCCAATATTTAAACCGAAAAGCTAAACTGCTAGGTTTAGAAAAATTAAGCTGGTTTGATTTAGATGCCCCATACGGCAAGACGGAATCTAAAGTTTCTTATCAGGAAGGTGCAGAATTTATCCAACAGCAGTTTTCACATTTTGGCGAAAAAATGGCGGCATTTGCCCGAAAGGCTTTTGAAGAACAGTGGATTGAAGGCGAGGATCGTCCTGGAAAAGCACCAGGTGGTTTTTGCACCTTTTTTCCGGAAAGTAATCAATCACGAATTTTCATGACCTATTCAGGGACTCCATCCAATGTCTCCACACTTGCACATGAATTAGGGCACGGCTTCCACACATTTGCAATGAAAGGTGTCCACTATTTAAATCGAAATTACGCAATGAATGTTGCAGAAACAGCCTCTACCTTCGCTGAAATGATTGTTGCCGATGCCGCCGTAAAAAATGCAAAAAATGAAGAAGAAAAGCTTGTTCTCCTGGATGATAAAATTCAGAGAACGGTTGCCCTATTAATGAATATTCACGCGAGGTTCTTGTTCGAAACAAGCTTTTATGAAGAAAGAAAACAAGGTCCTTTGTCGTCAACAAGGTTAAATGAACTGATGCTCTCAGCGCAAAAAGAAGCGTATTGTGATGCCTTAGATGAATACCATCCATTATTTTGGGCCTCAAAGCTTCATTTCTTTATTACAGGAGTACCGTTTTATAACTTCCCGTACACCTTTGGATATTTATTCTCATTGGGGATTTATGCAAAGGCTCTTGCGGAAGGAAAAGGATATGAAGAAAAGTATATTGCCTTGTTGAGGGATACGGCTTCCATGACCGTAGAGGATCTGGCAGAGAAGCATCTGCAGGTTGATTTGACACAAAAAGATTTCTGGGAACAGGCCGTAAAACCTTGCTTGGATGATATTGTTGAATTCCTTGAATTAACGAAGGATAAGTAAGAACAATAAGCGAAAAGCCCGGCAAAAAGGATCGCCGGGCTTTTTCGATTAAATTATACTTTTTTAAGTTTAAAGGAACTGACCATAAGAAATGATAAAATAATAATGATGAATAAGAAGGTCTGAGGCGGCAGATAGGGAATAGCAAGAAAGCTTAGGGTGACTAAACAGCCTGCTGCTGTAATCGGTAATCCTGTAAAATAGCCATTGCTCTCGGTAATGTTAAAACGTGCTAATCTAAAAGCACCACATCCGATGTAAAATACAGTAAAAAACGATCCGGGACCGCCAAAATCGTTTAAGATTCCTTGATACAATAATAGTGCCGGTGCGACTCCGAATGATATAATATCACTCATGGAATCCAATTGTTTACCCAGCTCTGATTCAATGTTGAATTTTCTAGCAATCATTCCGTCAAATCGATCGGCTAATGCTGCAATAAAGATTAATAACAGGCTTAATCTTAGGTTTCCGTGAATTCCTAAAACAATTGCAAAACCGCCTAATGATAGGTTTGTTAAGGTGATAACATTCGCTGTTTGGCTTTTAAGTTTTTTTATTGTTTGATCAACAACGTCCGATAAAAACATCTCCGCTCACTCCTTTTTAATTAAACGGGAGAGAATCAATTTTTCTAAGTATTTACTCTATAATATTTAATATTAAGGGTTTTATGACTAATCGTAAAGAGTATTTTTACACTATTTGGGGGGAATTCAATGCTACAGCCTTTTTATCGGCTATTAATCGAATTAACAAATGGAAGGTGGACATCGTTCCTGTTAAAACGGTTTGCCCGTTCTCGAATCAGCCGTATTGCTGTCCCGTCCTTTGCAAAGGTTTATCGATTAAATCAGGAGGATATCGAAAATTCCTTTCAAGATTTTCCTACACTTCATGATCTTTTTATTCGAAAGCTGCGGAAAGATGCGAGACCGGTGGATATAAGTTCAAATGCAGTTGTAAGTCCGGTAGATGCCGTAATTGAAGATATTGGACCCATAAAAGAAACCAGCGAAATTGTGGTTAAGGGGAAAACCTATTCAATAGAAGAGATGCTTGGAGATCATTCAGTGTTAGAAAAGTATTTAAATGGGAAGTACATCATTCTTTATTTGAGTCCAAGTCATTATCATCGCATTCATAGTCCCGTTGATGGCACCATTACAAAACAATGGACCTTAGGAAGGAAATCCTATCCGGTGAACAAATGGGGCCTGAAATATGGCGTAAGAACCCTTGCAAAAAACTTCCGGGTGATCACGGAACTTGAAACTCAATTTGGACATGCGGCTGTTGTAAAAGTGGGGGCAATGTTTGTAAATTCGATTGAAACTACCCACAATGGAAGTCAATTAAAAAAAGGCGAAGAAATGGCTTATTTTAGTTTTGGTTCCACCGTGGTCTTATTATTTGAAAAAGGGATGTTCGAAATGGACTCCTCTATCCATCCGCCAAAAGAAATTAAGGTTGGAGAGAAAATTGGAAAAATCGGTAAATGACCCTGTGATCACGGCACTTAAATGTGCCGTTTTCAAATGCAAAGAAAAAAGCCCGAATTCGGGCGTATTCAAAAATGGTTAGGAAGAAATTTTAATTTTATTAAATAGAGAACGCCGGTGAATTTCCGTTTCAATGAGGCGAATAAAATCAGTACTTAAATTTAATTCTCTAGCTTTAAAATAGGATTCAATCAATAATTCATCTGAAAGTTTACGCATGGCAGAATTCACCTCCAATTTAATGGTTCTAAAAAGATAAAAACAAACATATAATGTAGATTCATTTGCTGTAACCTAAATCTACCAAATATATTAAATTAGAACAACCGTTCCAGTTATCCACATAAATGGGTGGATAACTTGTGATTAATTTGTTTATAAATTTTCAAAATCTGGATATTTCAATGGGTATAATGTTAATAATGTTATCCACAAAAGCCCAAAAGGGAGGATTTTGTCGAAAAATATTTATAAATAATTAATATACTTTGAAACAAAGGGTAAAATTGGTTATGATGATACAAGGAAAAGCAGAGCAGCTTGATTTGGTGCTTAAGCTAGACAATTCTTAAAGTCCTATTTAATGAGGTGTAAGCTTCGTGTTAAAGCAATTTTTACCGGATGAACATGTGAAGAGCATTCTAGACATAAATCCAAATGAATTAAAAAAACGAGGAATTAAGGGGATTATTACGGATTTAGATAATACCCTTGTCGAGTGGGACCGTCCCAATGCAACCCCTCAATTAATTTCTTGGTTTGATGAAATGAAAAAGCATAATATTCTTGTCACGATTGTTTCAAATAATAATGAAGATCGTGTGAAGGCATTTTCTGACCCGCTGAAAATTCCGTTTATCTTTCGAGCGCGTAAGCCGATGGGACCTGCTTTCCAGAAGGCGATTTCCCAGATGGGCATTAAAAAAGAAGAAACAGTAGTAATTGGGGATCAGCTATTAACAGATGTACTAGGCGGGAATCGGAGCGGATTATATACCATCCTTGTCGTACCTGTTGCGCAAACCGATGGGTTTTTTACTAAATTCAACCGGTTTGCCGAACGAAGAATTATGAATTGGTTTCGTAAAAGAGGCCTAATTCAATGGGAGGATTAATGTGTGAGTGAACAGCAAAATATTTGCCTGGGCTGTGGTGTTAAGGTTCAGACGGAGGACCCAAGTGAATTGGGTTACGCACCGAAAGCTGCATTAGATAAAGAAATCTTAATTTGTCAAAGATGTTTTCGGTTAAAACATTATAATGAAGTTCAAGATGTTAGCCTAACCGATGATGACTTTTTAAAAATATTAAATGGACTTGGCAGTACAGATGCCCTGATTGTCATGCTGGTCGATATCTTTGATTTTAATGGCAGCTGGCTGCCTGGTTTACACAGGTTTGTTGGTAATAATAAGGTATTACTTGTTGGAAATAAGGTGGATTTATTACCGAAGTCGGTAAAGCATCATAAATTAATCAACTGGATGAAACAGGAATCAAGAGAACTAGGCTTAAGACCGGAGGAAATTCTTCTCGTTAGTGCGGCCAAAGGGCAGTATATTAAAGAGGCAGCAGCCGTTATCGATGAAATGCGTGACGGAAAGGATGTATATGTGGTCGGTTGTACCAATGTAGGAAAATCGACTTTTATTAATCGAATTATTAAAGAAGTAACTGGGGAAGAGGATGTGATCACCACATCACATTTTCCTGGTACTACTTTGGATATTATTCAAATCCCGCTTGATGATGGGAATTCCTTAACTGACACACCTGGAATTATTAATCACCATCAAATGGCCCATTTTGTTGATAAACGTGATTTAAAAGTGATTACACCGAAAAAAGAAATTAAGCCAAAGGTGTTTCAATTAAATGAGGGACAAACTTTATTTTTTGGCGGACTGGCAAGATTTGATTACGTCAGTGGGGGTCGAAAATCTTTTGTATGTTACGTTTCAAATGAATTAAATATTCACCGCACTAAGACAGAAAACGCTGAAGACCTTTATCAAAATCATGTTGGCGAAATGCTGACCCCTCCACGACAGGAGCAGCTGGATACGTTTCCGGAGCTTGTTAAACAAGAATATGTGATTAAAGAAGGAAAAACAGATGTTGTTTTTTCCGGACTCGGCTGGGTAACCGTTAACGAACCTGGTGTAACCGTCGTCGCATACGTACCAAAAGGCGTACAAACATTATTAAGGAAATCATTAATCTAAACTTAAGTTGATCGGAGCGGAAATCAACAACAAGTTTAACAATGCCAATATAACAGAGAGAATGGGGAGAAACAGGTGAAAAAGCTTTTTGCAGTGTTGGGAGATCCGATTGGGCACTCAATGTCCCCAGTCATGCATAATGACTTATTTTCTTTTTATAACATCGATGCGCATTATCTTCCTTTTCAAGTGAAACCAGAGAATTTAGGGGATGCCGTAAAAGGCTTAAAGGCAATCGGTGCCGGGGGATTTAATGTAACTATACCGCATAAAAGTGCAATCATCCCTTTTTTGGATGAAGTGGATGAATTAGCTCTTCAGATTGGGGCAGTGAATACAGTTGTAAATGAAAACGGCAAATTCATTGGCTATAATACAGATGGACTGGGGTTTTTAAAAGGCTTGGCTGATGACGGTATTTCCATAACCGAAAGCAAAGTATTAATTATTGGCGCTGGCGGGGCAGCAAGGGGGATTTATTTTACGATTGCAAAAAGCGGACCAAAAGCTGTCGATATTGCCAATCGGACGGTTGAAAAGGCTGCGAAATTGGTTGAGGAATGTCCATTCCAAATCCCTTCAAAAGCGATTTCGTTAACCGAAGCAGCTGAAAAAATGGGAGAATATGACTTAATTATTCAAACGACCATGAGTGGGATGTCCCCGAATCTTGATGAGCAGCCAGTAAGCATGGAAAATATTCAAGATCAGGCACTTGTTTGTGATATCATATACAATCCGCTTGAAACAAAGCTTCTACGAGAAGCAAAACAAAAAGGTGCCAGGATTCAAATTGGAATTGAGATGTTTGTGTATCAAGGGGCACTTGCATTTGAAAAATGGACAGGTATTTTCCCTGATGCGAAAAGAATGAGAGAGAATGTTTTACAACAGCTGGGAGGCACATCAAATGTTAACAGGTAAACAAAAAAGGTTTTTACGATCAAAAGCACATCACCTAGACCCTATTTTTCAAGTAGGCAAGGGTGGCGTAAATGAAAATATGATTAAACAAATTTCGGATGCCCTAGAGGCAAGGGAATTGTTTAAGATCAGCATTTTGCAAAACTGCGATGAGGATAAAAATGTAGTGGCTGAGCAGCTTGCTGAAGGAACCGGGGCTGAAATTGTCCAAATTATTGGTCATACCATTGTCCTCTATAAGGAATCTCTTGAAAAAAAGCAAATTGTACTACCATAAGAAACTAGGGAGGCGCTTTTCATGAAGAAGGTTGGAATATTGGGAGGCACATTTGATCCACCGCATTATGGACATCTTTTAATTGCAAATGAGGTCCTTTCCGTACTTCAGCTTGATGAGATTCGATTTATGCCGAATCAAGAGCCTCCTCACAAGAAGAAAACACAATCAGTTGATAATCATGATCGAATAAATATGCTGAATCTAGCCATTGAAGGTAACAGCGCTTTTAAAATTGAAACGATTGAGCTTGAAAGAACTGGTCCATCCTATACCATTGATACGATAAAAATCTTAAATTCGCGGGATTCTGATGATCAATTTTACTTTATTATTGGCGCTGACATGATTGAATACCTGCCGAAATGGAATAAAATTGACGAACTGATTAAGCTCGTACAATTCGTTGGTGTTGAGAGACCTAACTATAATCATTTGACTGAATATCCGATTCAATATGTAGATGTACCTGCTGTTGATGTTTCGTCAAGTATGATTCGAGAACGTCTCAAGGATGGCAGGACGATTCGTTATTTATTGCCTGACTCGGTAATTCGTTATATTGAGGAGAAACAGCTATATGGAACCAAATGAGGCACTTAAAGTCGTAAAGGAACAATTGACAGACCATCGTTATCAGCATACGCTTGGGGTGATGGAAACAGCAATAATCCTTGCTAAACAGGTTGGTGCAGATGAAAAAAAAGCAGAATTGGCAGCAATTTTTCACGATTATGCTAAATTCCGGTCGAAGGAAGAAATGAGAGAAATTATTCTCACTCAAGGGTTTCCACAAGATTTATTGGAATATAATGCAGAATTATGGCATGCGCCAGCAGGGGCTTATTTAGTGGAAAAGGAAGCAGGGATTACTGACACTGATGTCCTCACGGCTATACGCTATCATACTTCCGGCAGACCAGGAATGTCTCTACTTGAGAAGGTAATCTATTTAGCGGATTATATTGAACCTGGAAGACACTTTCCTGGCGTAGAAGAAGTAAGAGCGATGGCAAAAGAGAATTTGGATAAAGCTCTAATTAAATCGATTCAGAATACAATCATCTTTTTATTGAAAAAAAATCAACCCATTTACCCTGAAACGTTTCAAACCTATAATGATCTTGTCAAAAAACTGGAGGATTGATGAATGAACAATCAAGAATTACTTAAAATTGCGGTTAAAGCTGCCGATGACAAAAGAGCGGAAGAGATTATTGCCCTGAATATGAAGGGAATTTCCTTAATTGCTGACTACTTTATTATTTGCCATGGAAATTCTGATAAGCAAGTACAAGCCATTGCTAAAGAAATGAAGGAAAAGGCAGAGGAACACGGTTATGATGTAAGAAGAGTAGAGGGCTTTGATGAAGCAAGATGGGTCTTGATTGACCTCGGCGATGTGGTTGCCCATGTATTCCATCGAGAAGAACGCAGCTATTATAACCTCGAACGTTTATGGGGAGATGCTCCACATGAAGATGTTCTCAGTGAGTTAAATTCATGAGTTACGAACAATTTGCCTATCTATATGATGAACTGATGAAGGATGCTCCCTATGAAGAGTGGGTCAGATTTGTTCAGGATAGGCTGAAAGAAAACGGTGATAGTGGTATTCGTTTTCTTGATTTAGCATGCGGGACTGGCGAACTGTCGATTCGGTTCGCCAAGGAGGGTTTTGATGTTACAGGAGTCGATTTATCAGAGGATATGCTCGCTGTAGCTCAAGCAAAGTCTGAAGAACAGGGGATGTCTATTTCATTTTATCAGCAAGATATGACCAAGTTGGAGGGGCATGGTTCATTTGATGTTATTGGGATCTTTTGTGACTCGCTTAATTACTTGAAAACCGAAGAGGAAGTTCTTCAAACTTTTTCATCGGTATATCAGCATTTGAAACCGGGTGGAATATTCATTTTTGATGTTCATTCGATTTTCAAAATATCTCAAATTTTTATCAATCAAACCTTTGCATTAAATGATGAACATGTCTCTTATATATGGGATAGCTTTCCGGGTGAGTTTCCAAATAGTGTGGAGCATGACCTCAGTTTTTTCGTTTTAGATGAAAAGTCTGGAATGTATGACCGATTTGACGAACTTCACTTTCAACGAACCTATCCTGTGGAGGACTATAAAAATTGGTTGCATCAAGCTGGTTTTGGTTTTGAAGAAATCAAAATATATGCAGATTTTGAAAATACAGCTCCATTGCCACAATCTGAAAGAATCTTTTTTGTGGTCAGTAAAAAATAAAAGCCATCTTTTTTTAAAAGATGGCTTTTTATAGAGGAATTTGTCTATTAATGGCGAATTAATGATTAAAGAACTGCAGCCCGACCTTCTCAAGATCCTCGTCAAACTTTGCGTGTGTGGCTTGAAATAAATGCTCGAAAACTTCACCTATTTCTTTTTCCAGCACCTTGATTCCCTCACCTGTTATGCCGCCCTTTACACAAACCTTTTCTTGTAATGATGGTAATGTATAATGCCCTTGTTTAATTAGCTCTCCTAAACCAACAATCATTTCACTTGCTAGTATGGTTGCCGTTTCTTCATCAATTTCCGTTTCTTTCACGGCTGCTACGACAAAGCGCTGGAGTAAATAGCTAAAAAATGCAGGGCCGCAGCTGACGATATCGGAGGCAACTCTCGTTATCTTCTCATCGATAAAAACCGGAACAGAAATCTTCGAAAACAGATTCTCCACTTTTCTCTTCCATACATTATTACAATGGTCTCCATAGGTGATTAATGAAACTCCCGACAGCGCCCGGTTCGTTATGCTTGGAATTACCCGGGCAGTTGAACAAGTAACCTTCTGTTCTATTTGGATGGTACTAATAGGGCTTGTAATTGAGATCACGCATTTGTCTTCATTTAAATAGGGATTGATTTCTTCGAGAATTTTGTACACATCAAGTGGCTTTACACAAATAAACACGAGATCGGATTCAACCGCCACCTCTGCTGCATTGTTCCCAACTCTTAGTTTTTTATATTTATCTTTAAGCAGCATCGCTTTTGATTTTGTTCTGTTTGTGATCAACGTTGAAGAAGGGGAAATGGCTTTTCCATCGATTAAAGCTTCCACTAAAATCCTCCCCATATTTCCGGTGCCGATGAAACCTATATTCATTGTTCCGACCCTCCTTTGCATACAAGTTTCTCTTTTAACAATATGAAAATCAATAGCGAAATATACCTTTAGAAAGGATGGTTCTTTGTGAAAGATTGGTTTACGGAACATAAGCTCTTTGTAGTTATGGCTGTATTAATTTCTATAGGTGGAATTTATTATTTTTTTATTTATCAAGCCAATCCTGCCTCTGTAACGGCGCCACAACTGAATAGCATGGAAAGTGAGCTTCAAGGAGAGAACACGGCCAAGCAACCGGTAGAACCGGCAAAGGAGGAACAAAAAGCAGAAGCGATTATGGTGGATGTGAAAGGACAAATTAGGCACCCTGGAGTATACCCTGCTACAACAGGAGAACGGGTGATTGATTTGATTGAGCGTGCAGGTGGTTTAGCAAATAAAGCAGACGAAAGCGGGGTGAATTTTGCTGAACATGTTCAGGATGAAATGGTTATTTATATTCCTGCGAAAGGGGAAACAGATTCTCCTCCTGCCGCTATTGCAGGAAGCGGCCAAATGGGTTCTACCGGAGGAACTCCTGCCAACACAAAAGTGGATTTGAATAAAGCGGATGATACTCAATTACAAACCTTACCGGGAATTGGCCCTGCAAAAGCTGCTGCAATCCTTGAATATCGTGAAACATCTGGTGGGTTTAAAACGGTTGAAGATTTAAAAAACATCAGTGGAATTGGAGATAAGACCTTTGAAAAGCTGAAAGATTTGGTAGAAGTTCACTGATTTCTTTAGTTTGACCAAATGAAACATCCCCATTACACTTAAATCAGTGATTAATGAAGTTTTGGGGGAGTCGAGAATGGAAAGAATTTCGTGGGATCAATATTTTATGGCACAGAGCCATTTGCTTGCTTTAAGAAGTACATGCAGCCGCCTAATGGTAGGGGCGACGATTGTTCGCGATAAACGGATTATTGCCGGCGGTTACAATGGCTCGATTGCGGGAGGTGACCACTGTATCGATAAGGGTTGCTATGTCATTGACAATCATTGTGTGAGGACCATTCATGCTGAAATGAATGCATTGCTTCAGTGTGCGAAATTTGGTGTCCCTACTGCAGATGCAGAAATATATGTGACACATTTTCCTTGTCTGCAATGTTGTAAGTCCATCATTCAGGCAGGAATTAAAACTGTTTATTATGCTGAGGATTATAAAAATCATCCCTATGCAATCGAGCTTTTTCAACAGGCAAAGGTTCATGTCGAAAAAGTAGAATTAAAGGAACAAAGCATTGATTTTAGCACGCTAAATCAATAAGGAAATTATAATAGCGCCGGAATTCCCAACCGACCGGCGTTTTTGTTTCTTTAATTCAGAAATGGAGAAATATCATGAAAGGAAAATATTTCTATTTTGCCTTTTCCGCCTTACTGGGTGTTTTATCTTCGCTTATTATAGCCATTCCATTTATTTTAGTAGCAATTGTTTTCTTTTCCTTAGTGTTTACATATAAAAAGTACTCTTCCCCGCAGTTATTCCTCCTGATTGTTTTTTTCCTAGTGTTTTTCCTGTCCGCCCAGCATGCCAAAATTACCAGCCAAACGGTCATTCCATCGAGTACGAAGGTATTTTACCTAGAGTTCACGGATGAAACGAAAATAGATGGAGATTTATTGCAGGTAATGGCAAAGGAAAAAGCGTACAAAGAAAAACTCTTAATTCGTTACCGGATTCATACGGAGGCTGAAAAGGGAGTTATAAAAAATAAAAGTTTTTATGGTAGGGTATGTAAGGTCTCAGGAGAATTGTCTAAACCTTCGATTGCTAAAAATCCGAATGCCTTTAACTACCGTGAGTATTTAGCGAATAAAAAAATTTATTGGATCGTTGAGACCCAGAAAAATCCTCTTCAAACCTGTATTCCCCAAAAATTCACACCGATTGTTTTTATTAAAGAGCTCCGTTTTTTCGGTATCCATTACCTTGAAACTCATTTTCCACCGGAAATCTCCTCTCTTTCAGCTGCTTTAATCTTTGGGGATCGAAGCCTGCTTAGTCCTGAAGTTTTAGCTGATTATCAAAAAACGGGAATTGTTCACCTGCTCGCTATATCCGGTTTACATGTATCTCTTTTAATTGGAATGGTTTACTATATTGGGATTCGAAGTGGTCTCACAAGAGAATTTATGACGCAAATTCTGCTCTTTTTACTGCCAATCTATGCTATTTTAACTGGCGGGTCCCCATCCGTCATTCGTGCTGTTTTAATGATTTTTCTTGTCCTTATAACGGTAAAGTGGAAAAATAAAATAAAGTTGCTCCCAATTGATGCAATCAGCATTGCTTTTATCCTCTATTTACTCATAAATCCCATGGTCGTTTATGATGTCGGTTTTCAGCTATCATTTACAGTAAGCTTTGCGATTATCGTATCCGCCAAAATTATCCTCAAGAAATATCAAAATAGCTTAGCGAAAATGCTGGTAACATCGATTATCGCCCAATTAGCTTCACTTCCATTACTGCTTTACCATTATTTTGGGGTTTCGTTGATCAGCATTGCAGCCAACCTGCTGTATATCCCTTTATTTTCATTTGTTTTTCTTCCTGGTTTATATTTATTATTTTTTATTCAAATTATTTTTCAAACAACTCCTTCCATCCTGCTTTCATTTTTTATTAAAACCATTACGCTTTCCAATCAACTAATTCATTATCTTTCTGATTTTTCTATCGCCCTTTTTGTTCCAGGCAGGCCTGGAATTCTTTTCCTCATTCTATATATGGCTGCCATTCTTACTGTTTTTTTTGCATGGGAAACTCCTTCCTATGTAAAAAAGAAACTCCATATTGTTGTCCTAACCGGCTTTTTAGTAAGTTTTCAGATCGTATGGAATTGGCTGAACCCAGTTGGAGAGGTGACAATGATTGATGTTGGGCAGGGGGACAGTATTTTGATTCATCTCCCATCTGGGAAAGGAAATTATCTGATTGATACAGGCGGGACTGTCTCCTTTACAGAAGAAAACTGGAGGAGGAGAGAACAGCCTTATGAAATCGGAAGAGATGTCGTTATCCCATTTTTAAAAGGAAGGGGAATTACGAAAATTGACAAGCTTATTTTGACCCATGGGGACATGGACCATATTGGCGGTACATTCGCGATCCTTAAGGAAATGAAGATTGAACAAATTCTTATGCCTTCTGTTAAGGAACCATCAAATACTGAATTGAAAATTATTCATGAAGCGAAGAAAAAGGGCATTTCAGTCAAGAAGGTTTCAAGAGGTATGACATGGAGAATAAAGGAAAATTTATTTTATGTTCTGTCTCCTGAAAAAAACTTTGAAGGAGAGCGGAACAGTGGTTCTATCACCATATTTGCTAAAATTGGCGGCCTTACTTGGTTCTTTGGCGGTGACCTTGACAAAGAAGGAGAAGAAAGGGTCATTCATCACTATCCCGAATTAACTGTCGATATATTAAAGGCGGGGCATCATGGAAGTAAAACCTCGAGTGCAGAAGACTTTATTCAACAAATAAAGCCGAGAGTTGCGCTCATTTCGGCCGGTGAAAAAAATCGATTTGGTCACCCGCATAAGGAAACATTAGATATTTTAAAAAAGTATCATGTGTTTATTTATCGTACGGATCAACAAGGGGCCATTACCTACCATTTTTATAATGGACATGGAACCTTTTCAACCTTTCTGCCATAGGATAAAACATATTCAAAATAAATTAATTCCTGTAAAAAATAGCAAAGAGACTGCAGTACACTGCAGTCTCCTGAAATTAAGTATGTAGCTAATTTATTAGGATCCAATTAACTTAATGACTGTTGCAATAATAAACATAATGGCAAAAAAACCAAATGAAACCCCAAAGCCTACTCCAGAATCAATAGCATCGTTCCGTTTACTTTGAACATCTTTCTCGAATTCATTCACAGTCTACCCCTCCTATTTCAACATATAGTATATGATATTTAAGTAAAAAAATCCAGCGTACTTAGAATTTTGCTCCACAGTGCAATGCTTAAAAAATGGCAATTTGCTTTCCTAAACTGACAAGAGTTAACACAAATAGTTTGTTCCGTTCCGTCCAAAATAATAGTACAAAAGAAACTCCGCCGAGCGATGATGGTTCCTAGGGCTAATGTTGCAGGCGTTCAATATAGATCGGGAATTGGTACTATCCAAAAAGCTGCCAATTCCCTTTAACTACTTGTCAAATCGTCCAAGCTTCTTTACGATAAGAAAAGAGATTTTTTTTTCGGGGAGCGTAAAGTGATGGTATTGGATATTTGGAAGAAAATAAAAAAAGGGGATTTTGCTCCCGTTTATTTATTGTACGGGAAAGAGGCTTTTTTAATAAATGAAACAAAGCAGCTGTTACTCGACCGGCTTTTAAAAGAGGATGAGAAGGATTTTAATTACACCGCCTATGATTTAGAAGAAACACCAATCGAGGTTGCCTTAGAGGATGCCGAAACCTTTCCTTTTTTAGGTGATAAAAAAGTAATTTTTCTACATAACCCGCAATTTTTAACCTCTGAAAAAATAAAAGAAAAGATTGACCATAATTTATCCCGGTTTGAAACCTATCTGAAGGAGCCGGCGCCTTATACGGTGTTGGTCATTTCCGCACCGTATGAAAAACTGGATGAACGGAAAAAAATTACGAAGGAATTAAAACGAACGGCAGAGGTCGTCGAAGCAAAAAAACTGAATGAACACGAATTAAAATCATGGGTGAAAGAACGTGCAAGAGGGTATGGAATTGATATCGAACCGAGTGCTCTTGAGTTATTACTGACACTTGCAGGTACCAATATGTTTATGTTATCTAGCGAAATGGATAAACTGGCCTTATACGCCCAAGATGAAAAAATGATTCATGCTGATATGGTAGAAAAGCTGGTGTCGAGAACATTAGAACAAAATATTTTTACCTTGATCGAAAAAGTAGTGTCCCGGAAATTGGATGAAGCTCTGAGGATTTATTTTGATTTACTAAAACAAAATGAAGAGCCGATTAAAATTTTGGCTTTACTTTCCGGACAGTTTCGCTTGATTTATCAAGTGAAGGAGCTTTCGAGAAGAGGTTACGGGCAGCAGCAGATTGCCGGTTTTTTAAAGACTCACCCCTTCAGGGTTAAATTGGCTGCCGGCCAGACAGATAAATTTACGGATGAGGAATTGACAAACTTAATGAATTTGCTTGCCGAGGCAGATTATCAGATGAAGACCGGCGGGATGAATAAATCGCTGTTAATTGAAATGCTGCTGTTCCGCCTGAAAAAGTAAGTGAATATAAGAAAAAAACGATTCCAATCTGGAATCGTTTTTTTGGCTAATTATAGAGCATTCGCTTTTTTAGCAAGGCGAGATTTTTTACGAGCAGCAGCGTTCTTATGGATAAGACCTTTTGCAGCAGCCTTGTCTAATTTACTTGCAGCAGTAACGAAAGCTTCCTTTGCAGCAACAGCATCATTAGTAGTAACAGCAGCTTCTACTTTTTTAACAGCAGTACGCATTGCAGATTTTGCAGTTGTATTTTGAGCGTTACGTGCTTCGCTTGTTTTCACACGCTTAATAGCAGATTTAATGTTAGGCATTACATTCACCTCCTAAAGAGAATCGAGACTATATGAACTCGACTTTAACATTCATTCACAATTATTCAGAACAAGAGATATTTTATCAAACGAACGCTTATATTGCAATACTAGAATTATCGCTTGCATGTTTTTAAGTAAAAGGGGAAAAAATAGGAAATAGTATTTTTGGATGGGAGCGTTGTCTACTATGAAGGAGCAATCAATTGATCTTAGTAAATACTCTATTCGAACAGACCTGGCTATTGAGGCAAGGGAGATGGTACTTGCCGGACGAGGGGACTCAGTCCAGCAGGAGGAAAATCTATCCCAAATTGAAGGCGTCATAATAAAAGAAAAAGATGTGGATGATATAAAAGTTTCATTAGTAGAAGTTACCAAAGAAGGAGAAAAACAATTAGGTAAAAAAGCTGGGAGATATTTAACACTCGAAGTGCAGGGAATACGTGGGCAGGACACAGAGCTGCAGAAAAAAGTAGAAGCGATTTTCGCGCATGAATTTGCCCATTTTTTAGAAGGGACAGGCATTAAAAAAACGCACTCCTGTCTTGTGGTAGGGCTGGGGAATTGGAATGTTACTCCTGATGCACTTGGGCCGATGGTTTGTGAAAATCTGTTGGTAACCAGACATTTATTTCAACTTCAGCCTGAGAATGTGGAAGAAGGATATCGCTCTGTTAGTGCATTGTCACCAGGTGTTATGGGGTTAACTGGAATTGAGACAAGTGACATCATTTTTGGTGTGGTTGAAAAAACAAAACCTGATTTTGTCATTGCCATTGATGCCTTAGCCTCTCGATCGATTGAGCGTGTAAATTCGACGATTCAAATTTCTGATACAGGTATCCATCCCGGGTCAGGGGTTGGTAATAAAAGAAAGGAATTAAGTAAAGAAACTTTGGGAATTCCTGTCTTTGCAATTGGGGTGCCAACCGTCGTGGATGCGGTTTCGATTACGAGTGATACGATTGATTTTATCCTTAAACATTTCGGAAAAGAACTGAAGGAAGGAAATCGTCCGTCGAGATCGCTTGCACCTGCCGGAATGAGCTTTGGGGAAAAACGAAAGCTGACGGAAGAGGATTTACCGGAAGAAAAGCATCGAAAAACCTTTTTAGGGATTATTGGGACATTATCGGATGAAGAAAAGAGAAAATTAATTTATGAGGTTCTATCGCCGATTGGCCATAATTTGATGGTCACACCAAAGGAAGTGGATGTTTTTATTGAAGACATGGCGAATTTAATTGCCAATGGCTTGAATGCATCGCTTCACGGGGCAGTCAATCAGGAAAATGCCGGATATTATACGAGGTAGATTTACTTAGGGTTCCTTCTTCTACTAGGAGCCCTTTTGGTGTCTATTTTGAATGCAGGTTCTATTAACTCTAGTATCGACATAATCTTTACTAGAAAAGGTATAAAGAAAGGATGCCGTTGTATGAAATTATTTATGCTTAAGAGTTTAGGGATTGCAGCTTTGATGTTTATCTCTGTTTTAGCGGGAATGCAGCTGGCTAATGATGGGATTCATCGAATGAAGGGTTATAATGATCCTAATTTTCAAAAGGCTGTTACGATAGAGGATAATGGAAATGACTTGCATGCCTCGGTATTGGGAAATCAAATTACCAGCCATGATATCGAAACAAAAAAGAAAAAGCTAGAAGAGATGAATGCATTTAATCTATTCTCTTCAATGGGCAAAAAAATGTCCGACGGAATTTCGAGTGCTTCAGAAAAATTAGTGGAAAGCATTTCTAAGTAACGCGAATGCGGTACCAGACAAGGCGCTTCCGCTTTTCTATTTTCACTTTTCATTGAATCTTGATTATCCTACTGCTATAATCAAAAATAGTGTACTTGTGCGAGTATAGTAGGAGTGAACGACCATGAACAGAGAAGACAAACTCAAACGACAATCAAAGATTAGAAATTTTTCAATTATTGCCCATATTGACCATGGGAAATCAACGTTAGCAGACCGAATTTTAGAAAAAACGAATGCATTATCATCCCGCGAGATGAAAGATCAGCTTTTAGATTCAATGGACCTCGAGCGTGAGCGCGGAATTACGATAAAGTTAAATGCTGTACAATTAAAATACAAAGCAAAAGATGGAGAAGAATATATTTTCCATTTGATTGATACACCGGGACACGTCGACTTTACCTATGAGGTATCAAGAAGCCTTGCTGCCTGTGAAGGCGCGGTATTAGTCGTTGATGCTGCCCAGGGAATTGAAGCACAGACACTTGCAAACGTATACCTTGCTTTGGATAACAATCTTGAAATTTTACCTGTTATTAATAAAATTGACTTGCCGAGTGCTGAGCCTGAAAGAGTTCGTAATGAAATTGAAGAAGTTATTGGCTTAGATGCATCTGAGGCTGTTTTAGCTTCTGCAAAAGCAGGAATCGGAATCGAAGAAATCCTCGAACAAGTGGTAAAAACAGTACCAGCACCAACTGGAGACCCTGAAGCGCCATTAAAAGCCCTTATTTTTGACTCTCTTTACGATGCCTATCGCGGCGTTGTTGCCTATATTCGTGTGGTAGAAGGATCCGTCAAGGTTGGCGATAAAATTAAAATGATGGCTACTGGAAAAGAATTTGAAGTAAATGAAGTAGGTGTGTTTACTCCAAAGGCTATGATGCTCGACGAATTAACCGTTGGTGATGTCGGCTTTTTGACTGCATCGATTAAAAATGTTGGCGATACCCGTGTCGGGGATACCATCACAAATGCAAAAAATGGCGCTGTTGAGCCGCTGCCAGGTTATCGTAAACTAAATCCAATGGTGTATTGTGGACTTTATCCAATTGATACTGCCAGATTTAATGACCTTAGGGAAGCACTTGAAAAACTTCAATTAAATGACTCTGCCCTTCAATTCGAACCTGAAACCTCACAGGCACTGGGCTTTGGCTTCCGTTGCGGTTTTTTAGGACTTCTTCATATGGAAATCATTCAGGAACGGATTGAACGTGAATTTAAAATCGATTTGATCACAACTGCGCCGAGTGTTATCTATCATGTTTATATGACAGATGGAACACAATTGAATGTAGATAATCCGTCCAACATGCCGGAACCGCAAAAACTTGACCGCGTCGAGGAGCCGTATGTAAAAGCAACGATGATGGCTCCGAACGATTATGTTGGTGCGATTATGGAACTTTGCCAGTTAAAACGTGGAATTTTCGTTGATATGCAATACCAGGGAGAAAACCGGGTCAGTATCATTTATGAAATTCCATTGGCCGAAATTGTTTACGACTTCTTTGACCAGTTGAAATCAAGTACCCGGGGTTATGCATCTTTCGATTATGAACTGATTGGTTATAAACCATCCAGTCTGGTAAAAATGGACATATTATTAAATACGGAAAAAGTCGATGCATTAAGCTTCATCGTCCATAAAGATTTTGCCTATGAACGTGGGAAAGTCATTGTTGAAAAGCTGAAGGAGTTAATTCCAAGACAGCAATTTGAAGTGCCTATTCAAGCGGCAATTGGTCAAAAAATTGTTGCACGATCCACAATCAAAGCAATGCGTAAAAACGTATTAGCTAAATGTTATGGCGGAGATATTTCTCGTAAACGTAAGCTCTTGGAAAAGCAAAAAGAAGGTAAAAAACGGATGAAACAGGTTGGATCTGTTGAAGTACCGCAAGAAGCCTTTATGGCGGTACTAAAAATGGACGACAACAATACAAAAAAATAAATGAACAGGAGGTTAGGATCTGTCTGGTATCAGGCAAGTCTAACCTCTTTTTGTTACTAAAATTGAAGGTGAAAAAATGATTAGTGCAGCCTATTTTCATATCCCATTTTGTGAGCATATCTGTCATTATTGTGATTTTAATAAAGTGTTTTTAAAAGGTCAGCCGGTTGATGAATATTTGGATGCCCTTAATAAAGAAATGATACTGACCGTAGAACAATTCCCAACGAAAAAAATAGACACGATTTTTGTTGGGGGAGGGACACCGACTTCGTTAAACGAGCAACAGCTTTATCGATTTTGTGAAAATATAAATCAGAACCTGCCAATAGGTGAAAATTACGAGTTCACCTTTGAGGCGAATCCAGGGGACTTAACAAGGGAAAAATTACAAATATTAAAGGATGCAGGGGTTAATCGAATCAGTCTTGGTGTTCAAACCTTTAATAATGAGCTGTTAAAGAAAATCGGCAGAGTACATCAGGCAAAGGATGTTTTCCAATCAGTTGTAAATGCAAAAGAGGTTGGTTTTGAGAATATCAGCGTTGACCTAATCTTTAGCCTGCCGTCGCAGACTATTACGGATTTAAAAGAAACTTTAACAGAGGCTTTTTCTTTAGATATTACCCATTACTCAGCTTACTCCTTAATCATTGAACCAAAGACTGTTTTTTATAATCTTTTGAAAAAAGGCAAGCTGCCAACCCCAGGGGAAGATACGGAGGCTGCGATGTATGATTTAATGATGGAGGAAATGGACAAACATGGTTTTAAACAATATGAAATCAGCAATTTTTCAATTCCAGGCTATGAGAGCAGGCACAATCTTACCTATTGGAATAACGACTATTATTATGGATTTGGAGCAGGAGCACACAGTTATGTAACTGGGGTCAGACGATCCAACATAGGCCCTTTAAAAAAATATATCGATCAAATAAATCATGGAAATCTTCCAGTCCTTGAAGAACATCCTGTATCGTTTGTGGAACAAATGGAAGAGGAAATGTTTTTAGGTTTAAGAAAAACAGAAGGTGTTTCCATATCTAAATTTACATCCAAGTTTGGAAAAAATCCTCTTGAGTTGTTTCGGAAAGAAATAGAGGATTTAATAAACAAAAAGTGGCTGGAAATCAACGATGAATATATCTTTTTAACGAAAGAGGGACGATTTTTAGGAAATGAAGTTTTTCAATCGTTCTTGGGAGTTGTTTAGCCCTAAGGTGTTTCTTCTTTTCGATTGCAAATGATTGACACCTTCCCCCCTTTTTGATAATTTATTAGTAGAATTAGCACTCGATGGTTATGAGTGCTAACAGAGGTGATGCGTGTGTTAACAGATCGTCAATTGTTAATTCTTAAGGTGATTGTTGATGACTTTATTCGATCTGCACAACCTGTTGGCTCAAGAAGTTTATCGAAGAAGGAAGAAATTTCGTTTAGTTCGGCAACGATTCGGAATGAAATGGCTGACCTTGAGGATTTAGGCTTTCTAGAAAAAACTCACACTTCATCAGGCAGAGTTCCATCAGAATTAGGTTATCGTTATTATGTGGATCATTTGCTTTCACCACAAAAGCTAAATCAGCATGATGTTTCCATTATTCAATCGCTTTTTGCAGAGAGAATTTTTGAGTTTGAAAAGATCATTCAAAAATCTGCAAAAATACTATCTGAATTAACGAATTATACGTCGATTGTCCTAGGACCGGCGGCAAGTATTAATAAACTTAGGAAAATTCAAATTATCCCATTAAATAAAGAAACAGCAGTTGCTATCTTTGTTACGGATACAGGACATGTAGAAAATCGTACTTTTTATTTGCCTCCTTCTGTTGATGCGAGTGATTTAGAAAAAACCGTTAATATTCTAAATGAACGGCTGACGAATGTTCCTCTTGAGGAATTAACCGGTAAAATTTATAAAGAAGTTGCCCTGTTACTGAAACAGCATATTCATAATTACGATTTTATGATGAAGACGATCACTGAATCCTTGAAAATGCCTGTGAATGAAAAACTTTTCTTGGGCGGTAAAACCAATATGTTAAGTCAGCCTGAATTTCACGATCTATCCAAAATTCGCGGTTTGTTAACTATGATTGATCAGGAAGATTGGCTTTATAACCTAATCAGAAAAGAATCGGAAGGGCTAAATGTCAAAATCGGCCGTGAAAATGAAATTAGTGCAATGGAGAATTGCAGCCTGATTACGGCTACCTACTCTGTTGGGGCGGAAAAATTAGGGACGATCGCCATCCTCGGCCCGACCCGCATGGAATATTCACGTGTCATTAGTTTACTTCAGTTGCTTAGTAAGGATTTAAGTTCAGTCCTTACGAAACTGTATCAAAACAATTAGCACTGGTAATATTGAGTAAGGGTGAAATTTCCTAGTGTTTCGCCCCTCTTACCATGAATTGGGATATTTTAATAAATGATGTTAAATGCTTTAAGGGAGGTGAGTAAGTTGACGAACGAGAAACAAAATACGATGAATGAAGAAATGGCTAAACAGGCACAAGAAGCAAATCAAAAGGTAGAACTTACTGAGGAAAATACAGCAGAGACTGTGTTTGCTGAGGAAGGGACAACAGGTGAAACAACCGTTCAGGACCTTTTAAAAGAAATAGAGGGATTGAAAAACAAATTAGATGAAGCTGATAACCGTTATCTAAGGCTTCAAGCTGATTTTGATAATTTCCGCCGTCGTTCTAGATTGGATCAAGAAGCGAGCGAAAAATATAGAGCACAAAAGCTAATCACAGATTTATTGCCTGCATTGGATAATTTTGAAAGAGCCATGAAAGTGGAAGTGGACAATGAACAGGCAAAGTCACTGCTTCAAGGTATGGATATGATTTACCGTGGTATAGTGGACGCCTTGAAAAATGAAGGCGTGGAACCAATTGAAACAGTTGAAAAAGAGTTCAATCCACATTTGCATCAGGCTGTGATGCAGGAATCAAACGAAAACTATGGTTCAAATATTATCATTGAGGAGTTCCAAAAAGGTTATTTATTAAAAGACCGAGTGATTCGCGCATCAATGGTAAAGGTAAATCAATAAGCCTACATATTATTTTAGGAGGAAAAGGCAATGAGTAAAATTATTGGTATTGACCTTGGTACAACAAACTCATGTGTTGCTGTACTTGAAGGCGGCGAGCCAAAAGTTATTCCAAATCCAGAAGGAAACCGTACGACTCCATCTGTTGTAGCATTTAAAAATGGTGAACGCCAAGTAGGGGAAGTGGCAAAACGCCAAGCAATTACAAACCCTAATACGATTATTTCAATTAAACGCCATATGGGTACTACTCATAAAGAGGATGTGGAAGGAAAGAGCTATACTCCACAAGAAATTTCAGCCATCATCCTTCAATACTTAAAATCTTATGCAGAAGATTATCTTGGCGAGCCAGTAACAAAAGCGGTTATTACTGTTCCTGCATACTTTAATGATGCAGAGCGCCAAGCAACAAAGGATGCAGGGAAAATTGCCGGTCTAGAAGTTGAACGTATTATCAACGAACCAACTGCTGCCGCTTTAGCGTACGGTTTAGACAAAACGGATCAAGATCAAACGATTCTTGTTTATGATCTTGGCGGCGGTACCTTTGACGTTTCCATTCTTGAACTCGGAGACGGTGTATTTGAAGTTAAAGCAACGGCTGGTGACAATCGCCTCGGCGGTGATGATTTTGACCAAGTCATTATTGATTATCTTGTAGAACAATTCAAAAAAGAAAACGGAATTGATCTTTCTCAAGATAAAATGGCTCTTCAGCGCCTTAAAGATGCTGCTGAAAAAGCAAAGAAAGATTTATCAGGTGTTACTTCAACACAAATTTCCCTGCCATTTATTACGGCGGGTGCTGCTGGACCGCTTCATTTAGAAGTAACGATGTCTAGAGCGAAATTTGAAGAATTGTCAGCATCACTTGTAGAGCGTACAATGGGACCTACTCGTCAGGCACTAAGTGACGCGGGCCTTTCTCCATCTGAAATTGATAAGGTCATCCTAGTTGGGGGTTCAACAAGAATTCCAGCTGTTCAGGAAGCGATTAAGAAAGCTACTGGAAAAGAGCCGCACCGCGGTGTTAACCCTGATGAAGTCGTGGCAATGGGGGCTGCTATCCAAGGTGGCGTTATTACTGGGGATGTAAAAGACGTAGTATTACTAGACGTAACTCCTTTATCCCTTGGTATTGAAACTATGGGCGGGGTGTTTACCAAGTTAATCGACCGTAACACAACAATCCCAACATCTAAATCTCAAGTATTCTCTACTGCAGCTGACAATCAAACTGCTGTTGACATTCATGTTCTTCAAGGTGAGCGTCCAATGGCAGCGAATAATAAAACATTGGGAAGATTCCAGTTATCTGATATTCCACCAGCACCACGTGGAATTCCGCAAATCGAAGTAACATTCGATATCGATAAAAACGGTATTGTAAATGTCCGTGCTAAAGATCTTGGTACTAATAAGGAACAGCAAATTACGATTAAATCTTCTACTGGCCTTTCTGATGAAGAAATTCAAAAAATGGTGAGAGAAGCAGAAGAAAACGCTGAAGCGGATAAGACACGAAAAGAAGAAGTAGAGCTACGCAATGAAGCAGACCAGCTTGTCTTTACAGCGGAAAAAACGTTAAAAGACCTTGAAGGCAAAGTCGATGCTGCTGAAGTGGCAAAAGCAAATGATGCCAAGGATGCATTGAAACAAGCCATTGAAAAAAATGATTTGGATGAAATCCGCAGCAAAAAAGATGCATTACAAGAAATTGTTCAGGCTTTATCTGTTAAGCTTTACGAAGAAGCTGCGAAGCAAGCACAGGCACAGCAAGGAGCAGAAGGCTCAAGCGCTGGCGGTAAAGATGACAATGTAGTAGATGCAGAATTTGAAGAAGTAAAAGACGATAAGTAATAAATGAAAGAGAACATATGGAAAAGGTCAAAGTCAGTCGAGCGGCTTTGGCTTTTTCTTTGATTATTTATTATATGGACATTAAGCTTTTTATTCTTGCAATATAAATCTTTAGAGTGTTAAAATAACCTTTATGTAAATGTTTCGGGAGTGGAAATCATGAGTAAACGGGATTACTATGAGGTGCTGGGAGTTAGTAAGAGTGCTTCAAAGGATGAAATAAAAAAAGCATACCGTAAGCTCTCCAAAAAATATCATCCAGATATTAATAAAGAGCCGGATGCAGCGGATAAATTTAAGGAAATAGCTGAAGCTTATGAAGTATTAAGTGATGATCAAAAAAAGGCGCACTATGATCAATTCGGCCATACTGATCCAAATCAAGGATTTGGCGGCGGAGCTGATTTCGGAGGCGGCTTTGGCGGATTTGAGGATATCTTTAATACGTTCTTTGGCGGCGGCGGTTCTAGAAGAAGAGATCCAAATGCTCCAAGGCAGGGTGCTGACCTTCAGTACACGATGACGGTAACTTTTGAGGAAGCAGCGTTTGGTAAAGAAACCGATATTGAAATTCCCCGCGAGGAAACATGTGGAACCTGCAGCGGTTCCGGTGCTAAGCCGGGAACAAAGCCGGAGACTTGTAACCATTGTCATGGAACAGGTCAATTAAATGTTGAACAGAATACTCCGTTCGGCCGAATTGTTAATCGTCGGACATGTCATTATTGTAATGGAACGGGGAAAGAGATTAAAAATAAATGTTCAACCTGCGGCGGAACAGGAAAAGTGAAAAAACGGAAAAAAATCCATGTGAAAATCCCTGCTGGTATTGATGATGGCCAACAATTAAGGATGGCTGGTCAAGGAGAAGCGGGTATTAATGGAGGTCCAGCGGGAGATCTTTATGTAGTTTTCCATGTGCGTGACCATGAGTTTTTTGAAAGAGATGGCGATGACATTTATTGTGAAATGCCAATTACCTTTGTTCAAGCGACATTGGGGGATGAAATTGAAGTCCCTACTCTGCATGGAAAGGTTAAGCTAAAAGTGCCTGCAGGAACTCAAACAGGAACCCAGTTCCGCTTAAAAGGAAAAGGTGTTCCAAATGTTCGCGGCTATGGTGTTGGTGATCAACATATCATTGTCAAAATCATTACGCCGACCAAGTTGAATGATAAACAAAAGCAGCTTCTTCGCGAGTTTGCTGATATTAGTGGAAATGCACCAATTGGTGAACATGAAGAAAGTTTTTTCTCTAAAGTAAAACGTGCCTTTAAAGGTGAGTAAGGATTGGAGTTGGTAGTATGAAATGGTCCGAAATTAGTATCCATACAACAAATGAGGCAGTCGAACCGATTTCTCATATATTGCATGAGGCCGGAGCGAGCGGTGTAGTCATTGAAGATCCATTTGAGCTGACAAAGGAGAGGGAAGACCAATTCGGGGAAATCTACCAACTTAATCCCGACGATTATCCGGAGGAAGGGGTAATTGTCAAAGCGTATTTACCTGTAAATAGTTTTTTAGGGGAAACGGTGGATGCCATTAAGGAATCAATCAATAATTTGATTATTTATAATATTGATATTGGCTTAAATAAGGTGACCATCAGTGAAGTGAATGAAGAAGAATGGGCTACCGCCTGGAAGAAGTATTATAATCCAGTAAAAATTTCTGAGAAATTCACGATCGTTCCAACATGGGAAATTTACACTCCAGTGAGCAGTGATGAACTAATCATTGAATTGGACCCTGGGATGGCATTTGGAACTGGAACACACCCGACAACCGTTATGTGTATACAGGCTCTAGAAAGAACCGTTAAGCAAGGTGACAGAGTAATTGATGTTGGTACAGGTTCCGGCGTATTAAGTATCGCAGCAGCCATGCTTGGTGCTCATGACGTCAGGGCTTATGATCTTGATGAAGTCGCAGTTACCCAAGCTAAATTGAATATCAAGCTGAATAAGGTGAGTGAGCCTGTCTCTATTTCGCAAAATAATTTGCTTGATGGTGTGGAAGAGACTTCTGCGGATGTCGTTGTGGCTAATATTTTAGCTGAAGTGATACTAAGGTTTACCGATGATGTGGCAAAGGTCTTAAAACCAGGTGGGTGCTTTATCGCATCCGGCATTATTCAGCAAAAGAAAGACCAGGTCAAAGAGGCTCTTGTTGAGTCTGGCTTTGAAATAACAGAAACGATTTTAATGGAAGATTGGGTTGCGCTAATTGCTAGAAGGGTATAATGGATAAAAAAGGAGCTTAGACTCCTTTTTTTAATTTCATGGCTTTAAAAATCAATATTTTTTTAGTAAAATAAAGAGTAAAATGTTTTTAAAGAGGGTGCATCGTGTGCAACGCTACTTTGTTAAAGACCGAGCAAACGGAAATCGTTTTATGATTGATTCCGAAGATCGACATCATATTTTAAAGGTCATGCGCATGCATATTGGTGATCAACTCATATGTGTGGACCCGCAGGGGAAAACGGCTGTATGTGAAATTGCAGAAATTACCGATGAACAAGTCGTTGCAGACGTTGTACAATGGAAAGAAGAAAATTCTGAGCTTCCGATTTCTATTACAATCGCCAGCGGTCTGCCAAAAGGAGACAAGCTGGAGTGGATTATTCAAAAGGGGACTGAACTTGGTGCCCATAAATTTATGCCCTTTTCAGCGGCAAGGTCCGTTGTAAAATGGGATGAAAAAAAAGCAGCGAAAAAAATAGAGAGATGGCAAAAGATTGCCAAAGAAGCTGCGGAACAATCCCATCGTGCTATTTTACCAGAAGTATCCAACTTGGTGAGCTTTAAAAATTTGCTTGCGGAAAGCAAAAACTTTGACTATAAATTAGTTGCATATGAAGAAGAAAGCCGAAGTGGAGAAACTTCGATTTTTTCTTCCACTCTTCAAAAAATGGAAAATGGTCAATCACTTTTATTTGTTTTTGGACCAGAAGGTGGATTAACGGAGGAAGAGGTTCGGCTTTTAAAAGAAAATGGTTTTTCTATTTGCGGATTGGGTCCGCGAATTTTACGAACGGAAACGGCGCCGTTATATTCACTTGCGGCGATTTCCTATCATTTTGAATTAATGAGGTGAGTTCTAATGGCAACAGTCGCGTTTCATACACTTGGATGTAAGGTAAATCATTATGAAACTGAGGCCATTTGGCAGTTATTTAAACAAGAAGGTTACGAACGGGTCGATTTCGAAGCGATTTCCGATGTATATGTGATTAACACTTGTACGGTAACAAACACGGGTGACAAAAAAAGCCGACAAGTGATTAGAAGAGCTGTAAGGAAAAATCCAGATGCTGTTATATGTGTCACCGGTTGTTATGCACAAACATCCCCGGCAGAAATTATGGCCATTCCCGGGGTGGATATTGTCGTGGGAACACAGGACCGGATTAAAATGCTTGGTTATATTGAGCAGTATAAAAAAGAGCGTCAGCCAATTAATGGCGTAGGGAACATTATGAAAAGCCGTGTTTATGAGGAACTGGATGTACCTTCATTCACAGATCGAACACGTGCTTCCTTAAAAATCCAAGAAGGCTGCAATAATTTTTGTACCTTCTGTATTATTCCATGGGCACGCGGCTTAATGAGATCACGTGATCCAAAAGAAGTCATTCATCAGGCACAGCAGCTTGTGGATGCCGGCTATAAAGAAATCGTGTTGACAGGTATTCATACCGGCGGTTACGGAGAGGACATGAAGGATTATAACCTTGCAGCGCTCCTTCGTGATTTAGAAGCGCAGGTGAAAGGATTAAAACGCCTTCGTATTTCATCGATTGAGGCAAGTCAAATCACTGACGAAGTCATTGAAGTCATTAAATATTCAAATATTATTGTCCGCCATTTGCATATTCCGATTCAGTCCGGATCGAATACGGTCTTAAAGCGGATGCGCCGGAAATATACGATGGAATTTTTCGCTGAAAGATTGGATCGTTTAAAGGAAGTACTTCCAGGTCTAGCTGTTACATCTGATGTAATTGTTGGTTTCCCGGGTGAAACAGAAGAAGAGTTTATGGAGACTTATCATTTTATTAAGGAGCATAAATTCTCTGAACTCCATGTCTTCCCGTATTCTAAAAGGACTGGTACTCCTGCTGCACGAATGGAAGATCAAATCGATGAGGAAGTTAAAAATGAGCGGGTTCACCGTCTCATTACTCTTTCTGATCAATTGGCGAAGGAATATGCTTCACAATTTGAAGACGATGTTCTTGAAGTCATACCGGAAGAAGAATATAAAGAGGAACCAAATTCCGGTTTATATGTTGGATATACAGATAATTATTTAAAAGTTGTACTTCAGGCAACAGAAGAAATGGTTGGGAAAATTGTAAAAGTGAAAATTACGAAAGCTGCATACCCTTATAATCAAGGGCAATTCGTTCGGATCGTTGAGGATACTCCAGTAAAAGAATTGTTTATAGAAGAAGAAGCTGCCATGTAAGGACCCTATATTCGGGTCCTTTTTTCTTTGAAAGGGGTATCCTATATTCAGCAGCAGATTTCATTTTACTTCGCCATATCCATTGAATCGTGAAGGGAGCAAACAAATGACAACTGTCAAGATCGCTGCAATGATTGATCATACTTTGTTAAAACCGGATGCAACGAGGCAACAAATTGAAACTCTTTGCCAAGAGGCAAAAGAGTATAAATTTTTTTCCGTTTGCGTGAATCCAGCATGGGTAAAAACTTGTAGTGATTTATTAAATGGAAGTGATGTTAAGGTTTGTACGGTGATTGGCTTTCCATTAGGAGCCACAACATCCGAAACAAAGGCATTTGAAACAAAAAATGCGATTGACCACGGTGCTGATGAAGTTGATATGGTTATTAATATTGGGGCATTAAAGGACCATAACGACCAATTAGTGGAAAGTGATATTCGGGCTGTTGTGGATGCTGCAGAAGCAAGGGCGTTAACTAAGGTAATCATTGAAACAAGTCTTTTAACTCAGGAAGAGAAGATTCGTGCCTGCCAGCTTGCCGTTCAAGCTGGTGCTGACTTTGTAAAAACCTCTACAGGTTTTTCTTCCGGTGGAGCTACAATAGAGGATATTGCGTTGATGAGGCAGGCTGTGGGTCCGGAACTGGGTGTAAAAGCATCCGGCGGGGTTAGAAGCACTGAAGATGCACTGAAAATGATTGAGGCGGGTGCAACAAGAATTGGAGCAAGCTCAGGTGTTGCCATTCTTAAAGGGCTAACCGAAACAAGCTCCTATTAAAAAAGACGGCCGCGGCCGTCTTTTAAAGGTTTCCTTTTTGAGGTGCTTTTCTTAAAATACCTGCCGAAATGACAGTCGTATTGGCATCGTTATTGGTAAATTAAAAAGTTAAACTCGCCATAATGGCGAGTTTCTTCATTAGGAATACAAAAACCCCTTCCCGTAATGCATCACTTTGAGGTTCTCTTAGATTTTTGGGTAAAACCCACTCCTTTTTAAATAAGAGGTCTCGTCCTTAATCTAGTAACCAGCAAAAGTAACATAAGCGAAGATTTTTCGGTTAAATGAAGAATGGAGTTCATTTCGGGGTAAATAAGGGAAGATTTTCCGAGTATGCAAAGCAAAATCCCCCATTTTCACGTTTTTCGAGTCAATAGGCGAAAAATCTTCGTTTATTTAAAGCTTTTTGTATGAAAATTTCTAATTAAGCGAAATTGGTTCGTCTATTTATCTGATCGGGTGTTAACCTAATCCCCCAATCTATAAACGGTGCTGCAAATGACAGAAGTTTTGACTTTATTTTTTAATTGTACAATATTTATTATCCATCATAATAAAGATGTCAATTGCTATATCAAAGTTAATGAAATTTCGTATTAACCTTGATAAATAAAGAAAAAGACGTATGCCAATTCATACGTCAATTCTTATGCCTTTTAATAAAAATGCATCCGAAAACGGAACCCTATAGCCGTCTTTTTAAGCTTTTTTTCCATGTAAATATAAAATCATTTCTCCAAATTTTGTCGCAAACGGCAAAACAATAATGGAAGTAGCCACATTAAAGATCACGCTAATATGTGCAAGTTGTACATCTTTATGGCTGGCCAGCAGGTCTGCATGTTCGGATAGATAAGGGATGAGCGGGATAAACAGTGCAACCCCAAAGACATTCAGCCATACATGGGCATATGCCGCAAGCCTGGACTCTTTACCACCCCCAATGGAAGCAATTATAGCTGTAATACAAGTCCCAATATTGGCACCAAGCATGATGGCAATTCCGGCGTCGAGCTGAAGGAGCCCGGCTGTTAAAAATCCCATTGCAATCCCCGTCATGGCGGTGCTGGATTGAATTATAGCTGTAATGAATGTTCCGGTAAGCAAACTAAGAAAAACATGATCATTAATTGAAAGAATAAATTTATTTATATAGCTCAGCGATGTTAAAGGATGTGCTAATAATTCAAATCCTTTCATTGCCGTGAACACAGAAGCAATTCCGAATAAAAGCATCCCGATGCTTCTCGCCTTTCGATTTTTAAGGATGATTAGAAAGGCGCCTAAAATTGCTAATGGTGCTAAAATAGCATCTATATCAAAAGTAATTAACTCAGTCTTAAAGGTTGTTCCAATATTTGTTCCTAAGATAATCCCAATCGATTGCGGGAAGGTCATAATCCTTGCCGAAATCAATCCAATTGTGATGACCATGACGGCAGAACTGCTTTGGAGCAGGGCCGTGATAAATGTCCCGGTTACCATTCCTTTTAAAGGGGTCCTCGTTAATTTAATCAGCCATGTCCTCAATTTTTCTGCAGATAAATTGAATAATCCAAACCTTATAACGGTCATTCCAAATACAAATAATAAAATACAAAGAACAAATAATATGATGTATAGCATGTCTTTAGGCCCCCTTGCTTCATTCTATGGCCAAGATTGTTAGGACATGCCACTTTTAGAGAAAAATTAAACCATATTTTCATTAATTATTCTTGTCCATTATGAATAAAAAATTAAAAAGCTTGGATAAGCACCTGTAATTAATATTGACCTTGTTTCAAGGTTATATTATAATTGCAAGGTACATGGATTGAATGTAAGTGTGTTGTGTTTCGGAGGGAGGGAAAGAGAATGTCTAAAACCGTCGTTCGTAAAAACGAATCGCTTGAAGATGCTCTTCGTCGCTTCAAACGTACTGTATCAAAAACAGGTACTTTGCAAGAGGCAAGAAAGCGCGAATTCTACGAAAAACCAAGTGTAAGACGTAAGAAGAAGTCTGAAGCAGCAAGAAAACGTAAGTTCTAAGAGAGGGTGTAATTTATGAGTCTTCTCGAGCGTTTAAATAACGAAATGAAACAAGCAATGAAAAACAAGGAAAAAGACAAACTCAGTGTGATTCGGATGGTTAAAGCTTCACTGCAAAATGAAGCGATTAAGCTCGGTTCAAGTGAGCTGTCTGAAGAACAAGAGTTAACAGTACTTTCTCGCGAAGTAAAACAACGCAAAGACTCCCTCCATGAATTTGATAAAGCAGGTCGCGAAGACCTTGTTGATAAATTGCGCACGGAACTATCGATCGTCGAGTTGTATATGCCAAAACAGCTTACTGACGAAGAGGTATCGGATATTGTAAAAGAGACAATCGCTGAAACCGGTGCAACATCAAAAGCGGATATGGGAAAAGTGATGGCTGCGATTATGCCGAAGGTAAAAGGTAAAGCAGATGGGTCACTTGTAAATAAACTTGTACAACAACACCTTTCATAATTATTCTGACATCAAAGCCGCAGGCATTTAATGCCTGCGGTTTTTATTTTATGTTTAAATATATTCAGTTGAGTAACTTTAGAAACGCGTTTTGCTTGTTTAAGGGAAAAGAAACGAGGTTGCATTGCCCGATGGAAAGGATTTTTCACCTATAAGGGAAAAGAAACCTTATTTTAATACGAGAAAAACATTTAGAAGGTGAAACTTTAACCAATGTCGAACGTAAATATAGCAATAGATAGAGAAGGGGGGATTTCATTGGCTGCTTTTCTTACGGATCCAATTGTCATAACCGTTCTATTAACCATCGCTGGTGTTGGTATTGTCATGGAACTTTTTTCTCCCAAATTTGGGATACCTGGGTTTATTGGTGTGTTTGCACTCCTATTATTTTTTTACGGACATTATCTCGCCGGACTTGCTGGTGTTGGGTCATTTGTCCTTTTTGTTGCCGGAATTATCCTCATATTTTTAGAATTATTTCTGCCGGGGGCAATCTCCGGGACTCTTGGTTTGGCAGCGCTTATCTTCAGTCTTTTCTTAGCTGGCGGAGACACCCTGCAAATGGGCATCTCCATTTTAATCGCTTTATTCTTTTCGATTTTGATGTTTTTTATTATGATCAAAATTTTTGGTAAAAAACTTGTTCTCTTTAATAAAATGATTCTCTTTGATTCAGCAAGAAAAGAGGATGGGTATGTCTCTAATATCAATCGAACAGACCTTTTGGGCATGGAAGGGACAGCTCTCACCATTTTACGCCCGGCTGGTACTGCCATTTTTAACACTGAACGGGTGGATGTGGTCAGCGAAGGAGGCTTTATTGATCAACATGCAAAAATAAAGGTCATTAAGGTTGAGGGAGCACGTATAGTTGTGAGAGAAATTAAATAATTAGGAGGTTGTTTCATTATGCCAAGCGGAACGATTTTTGTCATTGCAATTATTATTGTCGCACTCATTTTCTTAGGGATTTTATTATCCTTTGTTCCTGTGATGCTTTGGATTTCAGCACTTGCTGCCGGTGTACGTGTAAGCATCTTTACACTGGTTGGAATGAGACTTAGAAGGGTAACGCCAAGCAAGGTAATTAATCCGTTAATAAAGGCTCACAAAGCGGGGTTAAACGTAACGACCAATCAGCTTGAAAGCCATTATCTGGCCGGAGGAAACGTTGACAGGGTTGTAAACGCCCTTATTGCCGCACACAGGGCTAATATTGAATTATCGTTTGAACGCTGCGCAGCCATCGATCTTGCGGGCCGTGATGTGTTAGAGGCTGTGCAAATGAGTGTCAATCCTAAAGTGATTGAGACCCCCTTTATCGCGGGTGTCGCAATGAATGGGATTGAAGTTAAAGCCAAAGCAAGAATTACCGTTCGGGCCAATATAGAGCGTCTTGTCGGGGGGGCAGGTGAGGCAACGGTCGTGGCACGTGTAGGGGAAGGGGTTGTATCAACCATTGGTTCCTCTGAAAGCCATAGTAAAGTGTTAGAAAACCCTGATTCCATTTCGCAAACCGTTTTATCTAAAGGACTAGATGCTGGAACAGCTTTCGAAATTCTTTCCATTGATATTGCGGATGTTGATATTGGTAAAAATATTGGTGCGGAACTTCAGATGGAGCAAGCGGAAGCGGATAAGAAAATTGCCCAGGCAAAAGCGGAAGAACGACGGGCTATGGCTGTTGCCCAAGAACAAGAAATGAAGGCAAAAGTCCAGGAAATGAGGGCCAAGGTGGTCGAGGCTGAGGCGGAAGTACCGCTTGCTATGGCCGAAGCGCTTAAGTCTGGAAATATTGGGGTTATGGACTATATGAATATTAAAAATATCTCAGCGGATACGGATATGAGAGGATCGATAGGCAAGATAACGGGTGATAAAAAAGACGATCGCTAAAACGGCCGCCATCCATACGGAATAATTTAAGGAGGACCGGTCATGGAAACCATTATTTTTTTGATTATTATCGGTGTTCTGTCATCCGTTTTTGGAAAGGCAAAAGCAAGTAGGACACCATCAAAAAATAAATCTTTCACGTTTAATCAATTTGATGAATTTCGTGAACTTTTTTCGGAAAAAGTTACGCCAAAACAAGAAAAATCTATTAACAGAATAGAAGAACCTACAGTCACTCCGCGGAATATCGAAATCAACTATAACCAAATTAAGCAAGAAGCTGAATCGATCGCCACTGGGGTCAGCAGGGTGCATGAGAGGCAAAGAGCTGAAGATTTGAAGCCCCAGGCATTGGATAAAGAAGATCATAATGAATTAATTTCAGATAGTCCTGATGCGCAAACCTTAATTAATGGAATCATCTGGTCGGAGATCTTGAGTGCTCCTAGAGCAAAAAGACCGTTTTATTCAAGAAGACGCTAAAATAATAAACCTGGTTTTGAAAAGGAAAAAGATGTGCTAGAACCTCCTTACATTTCATAAATATGAGATGAAAGGGGGTTCTTTTTTTATGGCAAAAAAATGGGGGCAACTTGTCCGGAATTGGATGACAAAGAATATGGATCTTCCTCAAGATGTCATGATGGATTTACCCCGTATCACGATGATTGGTCAGATTCATATCTATATCGAGAACCATAAAGGTTTATTGACCTTTACTGATAAAGAACTCCGCCTGCTCTTAAAACAAGGGCAGCTTTTGATAAAAGGTAAGTCCTTCGTGATTAAAACCATTTTACCTGAAGAGATTTTATTGGAAGGAAGAATTGATCAGGTCATCTATATAACTGAAAATCCGGGAGGAACAAAATGAAAAACCAATGGATTGAATTTTTATTTGGCAGAGTTACAGTAAAGGTTACGGGGAGAGGAATTGAAAGATTCTTAAATGTACTAAGCAGAAATGGCCTGCTCGTTTGGAATGTTAAAAGGCATGGAACTGAAACGATTACGTTTAAAATGAGGCTGCAGGATGCACTAAAAATAAGAAGGTTTGCCCGAAAAAGTGAATGTTCCATCAGTTTCTTACAGCGGAGCGGTGTTCCGTTTATATTTAAAAGATTATTAAAAAACAGCGGCTTTTTGGCAGGAGCTGCTTTGTTTTTACTTATCATTTTAGTGTTATCCAATGTTATATGGGGAATTGAAATTAAAGGAGCTAAGCCTGCAACAGAGCACAAAATTCGTAAAGAATTGGACAAGATGGGGGTGAAAATTGGCAAACTACAGTTCTTTGTTGATAACGTGGAAGGTATTCAAAGAAGGCTGACTAACAATATCAACGACCTTACATGGGTCGGTGTGGAGTTGAACGGGACAACCTATCACTTTCAAGTGGTTGAAAAAAATGAGCCAAAGAAGCCTAAAACATTTGCCCCTAGGAATTTAGTCGCTAAGAAGAAAGCTATCATTGCTAAAATGTATGTAGAAGATGGACAACAAGTCGTTAATATCAATGATCATGTTGAGCGGGGTCAATTACTGGTTTCAGGTGAAATCGGGATGGAAGGCAAAACAAAAGCAATTGCTGCAAAAGGAGAGGTATGGGGAGAGACGTGGTATAAAAGTCACGTAGAACTCCCCTTTGAAACCAATTTTACTGTTTTCAACGGTAAGGAAAAGGAGAAACATTTTGTAAAGGTAGGAAATTTTGAAATTCCTGTATGGGGGTTTGGAAAGCCGGAATTTAAGGAATATGAAACAGAAACGAATGATCACAAAATTCACTTTTTAAAATGGGAATTGCCTGTTTCCTTTGTTAACAAAACTCTCCGTGAACGTGAAGAAATTAAAAGAAGTTATACTGTAAAACAAGCTGAACAAATTGCACTTGAAATGGCTAAAAAAGAAATAAAAAGTCATTTAGATGAAGATGCTATTATAAAGGACGAAAAAATTTTACACAAGTCAATTAAGAATGGTAAAGTTATACTAGATATCCATTTTAAGATAATCGAAAATATAGCAATCGGACAACCAATAACCAAGGAGATACATGAATGACAGTAAACCTAAAAACAATCAATATGCAGCTGGAAAATCCAAATGAGGCGATTGCGCTTTTAGGAAATGCAGATGCTAATATTAAAATTATCGAACAAGAATTAAATGTTTCAGTCGTCACTAGAGGGGAATCTGTTAGCTTATCTGGGGATGAAGAAAAGGTTATTCTAGCGGGACAGGTTCTTGACAAATTAGTTGTATTAATTCGTAAAGGAATAAACATTAACCAAAGGGATGTTCTGTATGCCCTTCGCATGGCTGAAAAAGGTACACTAGAGTACTTCGTCAATATTTATGATGAAGAAATTGCCAGGACAGTAAAAGGAAAATCGATTCGGGTTAAAACAATTGGTCAAATGCAGTATGTAACAGCAATTAAGAAGAATGACCTTGTGTTTGGAATTGGTCCGGCAGGTACAGGTAAAACCTACCTAGCAGTCGTCATGGCTGTCAACGCGCTAAAAAATGGTCAAGTAAATAAAATTATTTTAACCCGGCCTGCTGTTGAAGCGGGTGAAAGCTTAGGATTTTTACCCGGTGATTTAAAGGAAAAAGTTGATCCGTATTTAAGGCCGCTGTATGATGCGCTTCATGATGTTTTGGGAGCAGAGCATACCGGAAGGCTGATTGAGCGTGGTACAATTGAAATCGCCCCGCTTGCTTATATGAGGGGACGGACATTAGAAGATGCATTTGTTATTTTAGACGAAGCCCAAAATACAACGAATGCCCAAATGAAAATGTTTATAACCCGTCTTGGATTTGGTTCGAAAATGGTTATTACCGGAGATCAAACACAGGTTGACCTTCCAAAAGGGGTTAAATCGGGTTTAATTGTTGCGGAGGAAATTTTATTAAATGTTAAGGGCATTTCATTTATTTTCTTAGAGCAAAGTGATGTTGTCCGTCATCCATTGGTAGGCAGGATCATTGAAGCATATGAAAAGAAAACAGTAAAACATTAAAAATGGGGATAGACCTTAAAAAATGGGTTTATCCCTTTTTTTTATTTTGTTATAATGATTAATCCATTCTATTTTGCAGATGAAACTTATCGTAAAAACTGTTATCATTTTACATAAAGCTTGAATCAAGAAAAACAGCTAGTTATTGACAAAATTTTATCCGATTAAAATGAAACGTACATACTGATTTGATTTTTATGGTTTTAAAAACCCATAATAATGGTAAAGAAACCTTGCATTTGGGTCTTCTAGGGAGGATAAAGATGGAAAAAATGCAGCAACATTTTATTCGAATACGTAAGCTGTTAGATTATACGTTTTTTCGTGTATTATTTTTTCTTGTTTTAGGATTAGCTTTATATGCTTCGATGTACAGTAATGTAAAACCTGAAAAATTGGACTTAAGTTTGTTTTCTGTTGCTGAAAAAACAATACGATCTCCTGCGACCATTGAGGATAAGAAAAGTACAGAAATTAAGCGGCAAGAAGCGGTGGACCAAGTTCAGGATGTCTATACTCTAAAAAAGGAATATACGCAAAACAGAGTGGATTTAATTACCTCCATTTTTGATACGGCTTCAGAAATTAATGATGAGGAAAGTAAGAGCACAAAAAAAGAGAATGACGTAAAAACCACTCATGACGAAGAGCCTAGTGTTTCTGAAAAGGTGTCAAAGTTAAAGGATAATTTAACTGAAAATGTTACCAAGGATTTACCTGATTCTGTTTTTACTGCACTGGTACAGGCTGATAAAGATGAACTCTCGATCACCAAGGATTTAACCGTTACCGCGATTAATAATGTTATGACCAAAAGAATTTCTACGAATGATGTGGAGAATGCCAAAAAAAGGGTGGAAGAGGAATTAAAGTATTCGACTTTGAATGATAACCTTAAAAGTGCAGCCATAGAGCTCGGCAGATATGCAGTTGTGCAGAATGAATTTTACGATCCAGTGGCAACGGAGGATTTAAGAAAGCAGGCTGCAGAAGGTGTGGAATCTGTGAAAATCCTTCAAGGGCAAATTATCGTGGAGGAAGGGGAATTAATTAATCAGGAAATTTATCGGCAGTTAAAACTTGTCGGTTTATTAGATAATGAAAAATCTTATAAACCATTCCTGGGATTATTTATTCTGATTACCATTATTCTCTTAGCTGTTAACTATTATTTTTATCAAACAAAAACCCAGCAGGAAAAACGTCAGACAAATCTGCTTTTGTTTGGGATTATTTTTGTCCTGTCCATCTTTATTTTAAAGGTCATTAGCATGCTGCAAATCTTTAATTATTCAGGGATTGGCTATTTATTCCCGGCAGCAATGGGCGGGATGCTGATTAAGATTTTAATTGATGAAAAGCTTGCGATTCTAACATCGATTATTTTGGCGGTTTGCGGCAGTATTGTCTTCAATGAAGGTGTAACTGGAACCTTAAATTTTTCAGAAGGAATTTATATTCTTTTTAGTTCACTTGCAGGAATTTTGTTCTTAAGTTCTCATAACCAGAGGTCAAAAATATTACAGGCCGGTTCGATTACAGCAGGTGTCAATCTTATCACGATTTGGGCGTTAATGTTTCTTCCAAATGGCCAATTTTCCGGTCTGGAATATGGGTATTACTTTTTAACTGCACTCGTTTCAGGCATTGCCTCTGCTGTTTTAACCATTGGTTTGCTCCCTTTATTTGAAGCTAGTTTTGGGATTCTTACAACCATGAAGCTGATAGAATTATCAAATCCGAATCATCCGCTTTTAAGAAAAATATTAATGGAAGCACCGGGTACTTATCATCATAGTGTCATGGTAGCGAACCTTTCAGAATCAGCCTGTGAAGCGATTGGGGCAAATGGTTTGTTAGCACGGGTCGGTAGTTATTATCATGATATTGGGAAAACACGGAGGCCAAACTTTTTTATTGAAAATCAAATGCATCTTGAAAACCCGCATGACAAACTGCCGCCGGAAAAAAGTGCGAATATCATTATTGCCCATGTGACGGATGGGGCCAATGAATTAAAGAAATATCATATGCCAAAAGAAATTATCGATATTGCAGAACAACATCATGGAACCTCATTACTAAAGTTCTTTTACCATAAGGCACTGCAAAATGAAGAGGAACCTAAGGAAGAGGATTTTCGTTATCCTGGTCCAAAAGCACAAACAAAAGAATCGGCTATCGTTGGAATTGCCGATAGTGTCGAGGCCGCTGTCCGCTCTCTTACACAGCCTACTCCACTATTAATCGAATCCCTTGTTAAAAAGATTGTCGCGGATCGTCTCCAGGATGGGCAGTTAAATGAATGTGATTTAACTTTAAAAGAACTTGAAGCGGTAACCCATACTTTATGTGAAACATTGAAGGGGATTTTTCACTCGAGAATTGAGTATCCAGAAATGACTAAGAAGGTGAAGCAAGCATGAATTTAGTGATTGATTTTTTAGATGAAACGAATGAATTGTCTGATGAACAAATCAAAGAGATTGAAAATCTGTTAAACTTTGCTGCTGATAAACAGAAGATCGAAGATGGAAGCGAAGTTTCTGTAACATTTGTTTTGAATGACAGGATACAAGAAATAAATCGTGAATATCGCCATAAAGATTCCCCAACAGATGTCATATCCTTTGCAATGGAGGAGCCTGGGGAAGGGGAAATTGAATTAGCAGGCATGGAAATGCCACGCGTTTTGGGTGATATTATCATCTCGATTCCAAAAGCAAGGGAACAAGCTGAGGAATATGGGCATACCTTTTTACGGGAGCTTGGTTTCCTCTCCGTTCATGGATTTTTGCATTTATTAGGCTATGATCATATGACGGAGGAAGATGAAAAGGAAATGTTTACGCTGCAAAAGGGAATTTTAGATGAATATGGACTCACGAGGTAAGGGTAAAACAATTCCATTACTACGTTCCTTTGCTTTTGCAATAGAAGGGATTAGGACAGCTATAATAGCTGAAAGAAATATGCGGATTCATCTCCTTTTTTCTTTCCTTGTAATCGGAGGATCATTTTTCTTTTCGATAACGAGAATGGAATGGCTGTTTATCATTTTAGCAATTAGCGGCATGTTTGCCTTAGAGCTAATCAATTCAGCAATTGAGCGTGCTGTTGACCTTGTGACGGAGGAATATCACCCGCTTGCCAAACAAGCTAAGGACCTTGCTGCGGGTGCTGTCTTCCTTTATGCCATTTTTTCGGTTATCATTGGAATCATTGTATTTTTTCCATATATCCGAGAGTTATTTTCGTAAACTTTTTCAACTGTTCTTAAAAAAATAGTGGGAATTGTACAGATGTTTACAGATAATTGACTTTTGGGAAAATTCTAAATTTTTTTATTACGTTTTTGCTACAAGTAATGATTTTAATTGGAAAATGAGGTAAAATAAAGTAAGCAGAAATTTCCTGCTTGAAAGGAAGAAGATTTGTGAACATTCAGCAACTAATTGAAGAAGCAAAAAAAGCAAGAGAAAAAGCCTATGTTCCTTATTCAAAATTTGGTGTTGGTGCTGCACTGCTGACAACTGATGGAAAAGTTTATCATGGCTGTAATATCGAAAACGCTGCATATAGCATGTGTAATTGCGCTGAGCGAACGGCCCTTTTTAGTGCCTATGCGTTAGGAGATCGGGATTTTCAATTGTTGGCAGTTGTCGCAGATACTGACCGTCCATGCTCTCCTTGTGGTGCATGCCGCCAAGTTATTTCTGAGCTATGCCCTAGGGACATGAAAGTCGTATTAACGAATCTAAAAGGTGATACTTTAGAAATTACAGTGGAAGACTTACTTCCTGGTGCTTTTTCACAGGAGGATCTGCATGCTGAATAATTGGAACGAAAACAAAGGCTATAAATCAGGGTTTATTTCCATCATAGGAAGGCCAAATGTAGGAAAATCAACATTTCTAAATCGAGTTATTGGTCAAAAAATTGCCATTATGAGTGACAAACCGCAGACGACTCGAAATAAAATTCAAGGTGTGCTCACACTTGATGATACCCAGATGGTTTTTATCGATACACCTGGTATTCATAAACCAAAACACAAATTAGGCGACTTTATGATGAAGGTTGCTCAAAATACACTAAAAGAAGTGGATTTAGTTTTATTTATGGTAAATGCAGAAGAAGGATTTGGCCGTGGCGAGGAATTTATTCTTGAAAAATTCCAAACTGTCAACACACCGATTTTTCTTGTGATTAATAAAATTGATCAAATTCACCCTGATAATTTATTGCCGATTATTGAGTCTTATAAAGAAAAATATCCGTTTAAAGAGATTGTTCCAATTTCAGCCCTTGAAGGAAACAATGTCGAACGTCTTTTGGAACAAATAAAGACATATTTGCCGGAAGGACCGCAATATTATCCAGCGGATCAAGTAACTGACCATCCGGAAAGGTTTATTATTACAGAGTTGATAAGAGAGAAAGCGCTTCATTTAACAAGAGAAGAAATCCCTCATTCCATCGCAGTCGTTCTTGATAAAATTGAACGTCCAGCGGGGAAAGATATTATTAATGTAATGGCAACCGTTATAGTTGAAAGAGACTCGCAAAAAGGGATTATTATTGGAAAACAAGGCAGTATGCTCAAGGAAATTGGTAAACGTGCCCGGGTGGATATTGAAAATCTCCTTGGGTCAAAGGTATTTTTAGAATTATGGGTAAAAGTCCAAAAAGATTGGCGGAATAAAATGTCCCAGCTTCGCGATTTTGGCTTTAATGAAGATGAATATTGAACGAATCACCCTAACTAAAATATTATCCTTTCAATCAAATTATGCATGGACAACATTAACAAATTTTTCGTCTTATGATTTTGGCAAAGGCAGGCTATGATAAGTGTAAGGTTTGGGATATTTAAGGCTAGTCTAAATAATGAAAGGTGGGGTTTTCGATGATGGATTTTACGTGGAAAGTATTTACCCAAACAGGTAATATTGACACATATCTTCTCTTTAAAGAGCTTGAGAAGGAAAACCAAGAAATACCCGGAAATCAGAATGAAGATCTAGCGGAACTTGATTTTCCCATTTCATAAGCACGTCTTTCGCATCCATTGGATGGTGATATCATGCTTCAGAAATGTGAAGGAATCATCATTAGAACGACTGATTACAGTGAAACAAATAAAATTGTAACCATATATACCAGGGAATGGGGGAAGGTTGGCGTTATGGCTAGAGGAGCAAAAAAACCTAACAGCCGGCTATCCTCTATTACCCAGCTTTTTACACATGGATATTTTCTTATCCAAAAGGGTACTGGCCTTGGGAGTTTACAGCAGGGCGAGTTGGTTACTTCATTGCGTTCAATTGGTGAAGATATATTTTTAACGGCATATGCGAGTTATATTGTTGAATTAACGGATAAATGTACAGAGGACCGAAAGCCAAATCCTTATCATTTTGAATTGTTATTTCAAACATTAAATTATTTAAATGAAGGTTACGACCCTGATGTTTTAATGAATATTTATGAGATGAAAATGTTAAATGGACTAGGATTGTATCCAACATTAAATCAATGTTCCGTTTGTGGCAGTACAGACGGGCATTTTTCTTTTTCCATTCGAGAAGGCGGGTTAATCTGCCATCGTTGCTTGGAAAAGGATCCCTATCAATTGAAAATTTCACAGGCTACAGTAAAATTACTGCGCTTATTTTATTATTTCGACTTATCAAGGTTAGGCAATATTTCAGTAAAACCAGAAACAAAAGCGGAGTTAAAAAAGGTCATTTCAACATATTATGATGAATATTCCGGACTTCATTTAAAAACAAAAAAGTTTTTAAATTCTATGGATCAATTTCGAAATCTTTTATGAATGTTGAATGGTGTGTTGACTTTTTACTGTGTTTTAGGTAATATTTTCTTTAAAATAAATAGTTGCCATGATGGAAAAGAGTACTTAGAAACTTCTATAAAAGCGAACCTAGGATGGTGGAAGCTAGGGTATAGAACTCCAAGGAAGGGCGTTCCTGAGCAATCATGTGTTGAAATGCACATTTAAAGAGGCTGACTTTACTTTCAGCAAATAGGGTGGAACCGCGGGTTAACTCTCGTCCCTATGCTTATTCAAGAGCATAGAGACGGGAGTTTTTTATTTTATTGGCTTTGTTAAAGAACAATGATGATTTTTAAACAAAGTTGATTGGAGCGGAAGGTGCGAGACTCCAGCGGGAGCAGCGGGACAGGTGAGACCCCACAGGCGCTTTTAGCGCCGAGGAGGCTCACCGCCCGCCCCGCGGAAAGCGAGCATCCTGGAGTGTAAATCAACAACCAGTATAACACAGCCATTTTATTAAAAAAGGAGACGAAAAAAATGAGTGTAACAATGGAGCAAATTGTATCCCACGCTAAACATAGAGGCTTTATTTTTCCGGGATCTGAAATTTACGGAGGACTTGCAAATACATGGGATTACGGCCCATTAGGTGTTGAATTTAAAAACAATATTAAACAAGCTTGGTGGAAAAAGTTTGTACAGGAATCCCCCTATAACGTAGGTTTAGATGCAAGTATCTTAATGAATCCTAGAACATGGGAAGCTTCCGGCCATATCGGTAATTTTAATGACCCAATGATTGACTGTAAGAACTGTAAAGCTAGACACCGCGCCGATAAATTAATTGAAAATGCTCTTGAAGAAAAGGGTATTGAGATGATTGTAGACGGTCTATCTTTTGATAAAATGGAAGAGCTCATTAAAGAGCACAACATTGCCTGTCCTGACTGTGGAAGCCACGATTTCACCGGGATCCGTCAATTTAATTTAATGTTTAAAACTTTCCAAGGGGTAACCGAAACAAGTACGAATGAAATTTTCCTTCGTCCTGAAACAGCCCAAGGAATTTTTGTTAACTTTAAAAATGTGCAAAGAACGATGAGGAAGAAACTTCCATTTGGTATTGCGCAAATTGGCAAGAGCTTCCGTAATGAAATTACACCGGGTAATTTCACTTTCCGTACAAGGGAATTTGAACAAATGGAATTAGAGTTCTTCTGTAAACCGGGAGAAGAGTTGGAGTGGTTTAATTATTGGAAGGAATTTGCTGAAAAATGGCTGCATTCATTAGGTTTAAATAAGGAAAACTTGCGTCTCCGCGATCATTCGGAAGATGAACTTTCACATTATAGTAATGCAACCACTGATTTTGAATATAAATTCCCGTTCGGCTGGGGAGAACTATGGGGCGTAGCTTCAAGAACTGATTATGATTTAAAACAACATATGCAATTTTCCGGTGAAGACTTTAATTATATTGATCCGGAAACAAATGAAAGATATATTCCGTTTTGTATTGAGCCTTCATTGGGAGCAGATCGTGTAACTCTTGCATTTCTTATTGATGCTTACGATGAGGAACAGCTTGAAGATGGAACATCACGTACTGTGATGCATTTCCATCCGGCTTTAGCTCCAATCAAGGCTGCAGTTCTTCCGTTATCGAAAAAACTTTCTGAGGAAGCAAAAGAAGTGTTTGGCACATTATCTAAATATTTTACTGTGGATTATGACGAAGCAGGATCAATTGGTAAAAGGTATCGCCGCCATGATGAAATTGGAACGCCTTACTGTATTACCTATGACTTTGACTCAAAAGAGGATCAGATGGTTACAGTAAGAGATCGGGATACTATGGAACAAACACGTATTCCCATTGCTGAACTTGTAAGCTTTTTACAAGAAAAGATGGTGTTTTAAGAAATTTAAAAAGGTGCGGGATTCCGCACCTTTTTGAAATGTTATCTTTTTAACTTAAGATAAAAATCGTATATAATATTGCTAACGAAGATTAATTGTCGCTATATTCATGAGCGAGTAAGGCGGTGAGGAAAATCGAACTGACAAAAAGGCAAGAGCACATTTTACAAATTGTTCAGGATAATGGTCCGATAACGGGAGAACATATTGCTGAACAATTAAATCTGACAAGAGCCACGCTTAGACCGGACTTAGCTATTCTTACGATGGCCGGATATTTAGACGCACGGCCTCGTGTTGGGTATTTTTATACAGGCAAATCTGGAACCCAGCTTTTAACGGAAAACTTGAAAAATTTTTTAGTAAAGGATTATCAGTCTATTCCCGTTGTAGTGAATGAGAATGTTTCAGTATATGATGCGATTTGTACAATGTTCCTAGAGGATGTGGGTACATTATTTGTAGTGGACCAAAACACCCTTTTGGTAGGGGTTTTGTCCCGGAAGGATTTATTGCGGGCGAGTATAGGGAAGCAAGAGCTGACATCCATACCTGTCAACATCATCATGACAAGAATGCCCAATATTACAATGTGTGAAAAAGAAGACCTATTAATTGATATTGCCCAAAAATTAATTGATAAACAAATTGACGCTTTACCGGTAGTAAGAAAGACTGACAAAGGTTTCGAAGTAATTGGCAGAGTTACGAAAACAAATATTGCAAAAGCTTTTGTTGCTCTTGGGAATGAATAAGGTAAAGAATTTGCAGAGGAGCTGTTTAAGGGGAATGAATATACCGATTATTTATGTTGTATCTGATTCAGTGGGGGAAACCGCTGAATTGGTAACCAAAGCAGCAATTAGCCAATTTAATGGATCCGGGATGGTTTTAAAAAGATATCCCTATGTTGAAGATAAGGAACATATTGATGAAGTGATTTCGCTGGTATTAATGGATCAAGCGATGATTGCCTTCACGTTGGTAAAACCTGAAATGCGTACATATATGATGGAAAAGGCAAATGAATCGGGAATCCATACGGTTGATTTAATGGGTCCATTGATGGATCAAATTCAGATTTTTAGCGGGAAAACACCTTTATGTGAACCAGGGTTAGTAAGAAAATTAGATGAAGATTATTTTAAAAAGGTTGAGGCTATTGAATTTGCTGTAAAGTATGATGATGGAAGGGACCCGCGCGGAATTCTTAAGGCAGATATCGTGTTAATTGGGGTATCAAGAACTTCAAAAACGCCTTTATCGCAGTATCTTGCGCATAAACGGTTAAAGGTTGCCAATGTTCCTTTAGTACCGGAAGTAGACCCTCCTGAAGAATTATATAAGGTTCCCGCCGAGAAATGCTTTGGACTAAAAATCAGCCCTGAAAAATTGAATAATATCAGAAGAGAACGCTTGATTGCCTTAGGGTTAAATGATAGCGCCAGCTATGCGAACATTGAGCGGATTAAGGAAGAATTATCTTTCTTTGATCAAGTTGTACAGAAAATCAGCTGTCCGGTAATTGATGTAACCAATAAGGCAGTGGAAGAAACCGCGAATGTCATTTTAAATTATTTTCATAAAAATAGACGGTGACACATAATCTCTCTTGATTATGTGTTTTTTCTGTAAACAATTGGCTTGAAAAAAAGAAAATAAAATGATGGTAAAATCAAAATGAATATACTATAATAAAAAATTGTGATAAAAATGAATCTTTTAGGTTTAGACTTGCATGTGAACGAATAAACTATTTATTGTTAGATGTCAAGGAAACTCGTCTAAAAAAAATTCGACATAAATCCTTTTATAAAAGTTACCGGCTAAAGAAGGAATATGTGGGTTGATGTAGAATTATTACTACTATTAACGGCAGACCGACTTTTTTTGTCGATGCGACTCTTGCCCAGTAAAAGAGGAATTTGTCGAAATTGCTTCTGTTTTTTCTGATAAAGTTTTTTTTGTCGCTTCCTATGATTCATCATAGAATAAAGGTTTCTACATACCAGCTTGAAAATATGTTTGATTCTAGGAAAGAAGCCGCTGATTTGGGAAAGGATCAAAACCTTTTAGTTCACAAGACCGGGCAAAATTTATCATGCATTTAAGAAAAAAATGTCGAAAATTGAAGGAATTTAATTATTCTTTGTAGAATAATTGTTTGAACAAATGGAGTTGTTTTTCATGGCTGACCGAATTGCAGATGAAAAAATAGACCAAATTCGTCAGGCTGTTGATATAGTTGAAGTAATCAGTGATTATGTTCAACTTAAAAAACAGGGTAGAAATTATTTTGGATTATGCCCATTCCATGGAGAAAATACCCCATCATTTTCCGTTTCATCCGATAAACAAATTTTTCATTGCTTTGGATGTGGCGCGGGCGGGAATGCTTTTACCTTTTTAATGGAGCTTGAAGGTATCTCTTTTCAAGAAGCTGCTGTGAAGCTGGCAGAAAAGGCGAATGTTGAGCTTCAATTGAATTTCTCCCAAGATGGAAAAGAGAAACGAATTTCAAAAGATCTTCAATCCATGCAAGATGCTCATGAACTTTTACGTAAATTTTATCATCACTTGCTTGTAAACACAAAAGAGGGTCAGCATGCTTTAGAATATTTGCTTAAAAGAGGCTTTACCAGGGAATCGATTGATAAGTTTCAAATAGGCTATTCTTTAAATTCATGGGATTTTGTTTATAAATTTCTTACAAAAAGAGATTTTCCACCGGAATGGATGGAGAAAGCCGGTTTGATTATCAAGCGTGAAAAGGACGGAACCTATTTCGACAGATTTAGGGATCGTGTCATGTTTCCGATTTTTGATCGAAATGGTAAAACGATTGCTTTTTCAGGGAGATCTCTAGGGGCTGACGAGCCCAAATATTTAAATAGTCCCGAAACAGCAATCTTTAATAAGAGTAAAATTTTATATAATTTTCATTTGGCAAGGCCAAGTATGAAAAAAACTCAGCAGGCTGTTTTATTCGAAGGCTTTGCAGATGTTATTGCTGCAGATCGGGCCGAAGTTGAAAATGGGATTGCTACCATGGGTACGGCGCTGACAGAGGAGCATATATCCTTGTTAAGGCAAAATGTTCAATCTGTTTTGATTTGCTACGATTCCGACAAGGCCGGAATTGAAGCGGCCTATCGTGCAGGGAGATTGCTTGGCGATAAGGGTCTTCAGCTTAAAGTAGCAATGATGCCCGAAAACAAAGACCCAGATGAATATATTAATAAATTTGGCCCTGAAAAGTTCCGCAATGAAGTAATTAGCGCAAGCTTAACCTGGATGTCTTTTAAATTCCTTTATTTTCGAAGAGGAAAAAATCTTCAGCTTGAAGGAGATAGGCTAACCTATATCGAAGAAATAATTAAGGAAATAAGTAAATTACCAATGGCTGTTGAAAGGGATCATTATCTAAGACAGCTTGCGGCTGAATTTTCGTTATCGCTCGATGCTTTAAAGCAACAGCAAAAACAAATCTTTTTTGCAGAAAAAAAGAAATCAAATGCGACCAATGTACCGCTTAATAAAACAATCATTAAGCCGGTGAAAGTGAATGATTTAAAACCTGCACACATCAATGCAGAACGGTACTTAATAGCCCATATGCTTAAAAATAGAGATGTTGCCTACAAGGTACAGGATTTATTGCAGGGGCAAACGTTTAATGTGGATGAACATCAGGCAATAATAACCTATCTGTTTGGATTTTATGAAGAACATCTCCAGCCTGACTCAAGTGCTTTTTTATCCTATATCCAAGATGATAATCTCAGAAGTTTGGTTGCAAACATTGAAATGATGTCCATTAATGATGAATTAAGCAGCCAAGAATTAAATGATTATATCAAACAGGTGTTGAATTATCAAAAAATGTTAAAGATAAAAGAAAAAGAACTTGAAGAAAGAGAAGCTGATCGAAATAAGGATTACAAGAAGGCAGCTGCAATTGCGATGGAAATTATTCAATTACGAAAATCACTTTAGTACTTATTATAGTGTCTTTGATTTCTGGAAGGAGGGGGACATATGGCTGAAAAATCTGCCCGTTCAAAAGAGGTTGAAAATGAATTAACCCTTGAACAAGTAAAAGACCAGATTACCGAGCTGGGAAAAAAAATTGGTGTCCTTGCCTACGATGATATTGCTGAAAAAATGGCTAATTTTGATCTAGAATCTGATCAAATGGATGAATTTTATGAATTCCTGGGTGATCAAGGAATAGAATTAGTCGGAGAAAGTGACGAGGAAGACCCAAATGCTAATCAATTAGCAAAAGAAGATGATGATGAATTTGATTTAAATGATCTTAGCGTGCCTCCTGGAGTTAAGATTAATGACCCTGTCCGTATGTACTTGAAGGAAATTGGCCGAGTTGATTTACTTTCAGCTGAAGAGGAAATTTCATTGGCAAACCGGATTGAACAAGGTGATGAAGAAGCGAAACGACGTCTTGCAGAAGCCAACCTGCGACTTGTTGTTAGTATTGCCAAACGTTATGTAGGCCGTGGAATGCTATTCCTTGATTTAATTCAAGAAGGAAATATGGGTCTTATTAAAGCGGTAGAAAAATTTGACTATCGCAAAGGCTTTAAGTTTAGTACGTATGCCACTTGGTGGATTCGGCAGGCTATTACACGCGCGATCGCAGACCAAGCACGTACAATCCGTATCCCGGTTCACATGGTTGAAACCATTAATAAACTAATTCGAGTCCAGCGACAATTACTACAGGATCTTGGCCGCGAACCAACTCCTGAAGAAATTGGTGAGGATATGGATTTAACTCCTGATAAGGTAAGAGAAATCCTTAAAATTGCGCAGGAACCCGTTTCCCTCGAAACCCCAATTGGTGAGGAAGACGATTCGCATCTTGGCGATTTTATCGAGGATCAGGATGCAACTTCGCCTTCTGAGCATGCAGCATATGAATTGCTTAAAGAGCAGCTAGAGGACGTTTTAGATACATTAACCGACCGCGAAGAAAATGTTCTTCGTTTGCGTTTCGGCTTAGATGATGGACGTACCCGTACTCTGGAAGAGGTAGGTAAGGTTTTCGGTGTAACTAGAGAACGAATCCGCCAAATTGAAGCAAAAGCATTGCGTAAATTGCGACATCCTAGCCGCAGTAAGCGTCTTAAAGACTTTTTAGAATAGAATCCCTCTAAATAGTTTACTTCTTTATTGAAGTAAACTATTTTTATTGACTTAAAAGACTTTTGTTTTTTATTTTACTGAATTGTCTTTCATTTTGCAAATAGACTCCAAAACCTTTTTCCCCTTAAATTAGTTAAATGTTTTTCCAAAAAAGGAATTTTTTGGTTTTTTTGAAAGAAGAGTAGGTTTACGCTTCTATTTCACGTATACCTAGATAATAATATTTGTATAAATTTTTTAATATTGAGAAAAAACCCTTTGCATAATAAAATTAGAAAGCGCCAACAAAAAATTACAAGAGGTGGATTAAAATTACCAGAAAAATTGGTTGTTAATAAGAAAATAGGGAAAAATAGAAAGAGGCTGAGTGGGGATAAAATTTCGGTCTCTTTTATCTTTTTTATAAAGAATATTGGACAAAGTAAGATTAGGACTTTTCCTTCTGTCGATTTTCAAGTAAAATAGTAGTTGTTTGTAAACGTTCTATTATTTAACAGCAGTACTTACATAAGGGAGGTTATAGTATGAAGCGAAATCCGGTTATTCCTTACATTTTGATCTTTGTTTTTGGAATCGGATTAACATTTTTATTATCCTTTAAAGGCCTCGGCGATATGAAAGAGGTTGCGAAGGATAAAAATGGAGGTAAAGGCGCCGAAAAGACAGAAACGGTCGCTTCTAAACCTGAAGACATTTATAAACAAACATGTATTGGCTGCCATGGTGATCAATACCAAGGTGTAGTAGGTCCTTCATTAAAAGGTATCGGCAGTAAGATATCTAAGGATGAGATTATTCACATCATCACAAAAGGTAAAGGCAACATGCCGCCAAACTTAGTTCCACAAGAGCAAGCCGAAGCAATGGCAGAGTGGGTATCCAAGATTAAATAAAAAATGTTTTAAAGAAAGTCCTTTGCATCTGTAAAGGACTTTTTTTATACTATAAAGATGGAATTCTAAAAGGTGTGGTGAAGATTTTTGAACACAGATAAATTATCGAACCGTTTGGCGACGGTTGCAAAATATGTTCCAAATGGAGCAAGACTTGCCGATATCGGCTCTGATCATGCCTATTTACCTTGCTTCCTTGCAAAAAACGAAGCAATTTTATTCGCTATAGCTGGTGAAGTGGTGGAGGGACCATTTAAATCCGCCGTTGGAAATGTACAATCAGAAGGTCTGTCGGATATTGTTTCGGTTCGTTTAGGTAATGGCTTAGAAGTCATCGAGGTTGGTGAAGTGGATTGCATAACCATTGCAGGAATGGGCGGAGCCCTGATTGCAAATATATTAGAAAATGGGATAGAGAAACTACAAACCGTTAGACGGTTAATCTTACAACCGAATTTAAGTGCTTCTTCGATACGAAAATGGCTTATCGAGCACCAATGGGAGCTAATTGCGGAAGAAATTCTAGAGGAAGACGGAAAAATATACGAGGTTTTGGTAGCTGAAAATGGCGACACGTTTAAACCATATAAAAATACTCAATTAGAACTTGGGCTTTTAGTCGGTCCCTTTTTATTACATAAAAAAGATGAAGCATTTAAAAAGAAATGGCTTATGGAAAAGGAAAACTGGAAAAGAATTTATTCCCAGCTTGAAGGGGCTGCAGCTACCGAAGAAACTGAGCAGAAAAAACAGGAACTTTTAGAGAAAATTAAAATGGTAGAGGAGGCGCTAGGGGATGAAGATAGCGAATGGACATGAAATTATACAATTATTTGAACGATTTTCTCCAAAAGGTTTAGCGATGGAGGGCGATAAAATTGGTCTACAGATTGGGAGGCTCAACAAAAAAATAGACCGAATTATGATTGCACTTGATGTTCTGGAAGAAGTCATTGACGAAGCAATTGAAAAAAATGTTCAGCTCATTATTGCTCATCATCCTCCTATTTTTCGGCCGCTAAAAAATCTGCTTACAGATACAACTCAAGGAAGAATGATTGAAAAACTGTTAAAACATGATATTGCTGTTTATGCAGCCCATACCAATCTTGATGTAGCTAAGGGTGGGGTTAATGATTTACTTGCAGCAGCACTTGGCTTGGAAAATTCAAAAGTCCTTGTCCCTACTTATGAAACCCCATTAAAGAAATTGGTTGTTTTTGTACCGAAAAGCCATGAGGAGCAAGTGAGAAAGGCACTTGGAAATGCAGGTGCAGGCTTTATCGGAAATTATAGCCATTGTTCCTTTTCAACAGATGGTACAGGAAGGTTTTTACCTGGAGAAGATACAAAACCATATTTGGGAGTACCTGGACAATTAGAAGAAGCAGTTGAGGTACGGATTGAAACCATAATTCCGGAGCCGTTGCTTAAAAAAGCTATTTCGGGAATGATTAAAGCCCATCCATATGAAGAGGTTGCCTATGATGTCTATCCAGTTGAAAATACTGGTGAAGTACTTGGATTGGGCAGAATTGGAACCATTCAAGAGATGTCATTAAAGGAATTTACCGAGAAAGTTAAAAACGCTCTTGAGGTAGATCAGGTAAGAGTGGTTGGTGATTTATCCGCTAAGATTAAAAAGGTTGCTGTGTTGGGTGGCGACGGGAATAAATATTTTACACAGGCAAAGTTTAGTGGAGCAGATGTCTATGTTACCGGGGATATTTATTATCACACTGCACATGATGCAATGATGTTGGGATTAAATATGATTGACCCAGGTCATAATGTTGAAAAGGTGATGAAAAAAGGAGTTACCGCCGTGCTTCAAAAAATGTGTGAAGAATCTGGCTACCAAGTAGAGATTTTTCCTTCTGAAATCAATACTGATCCATTTACTTTTGTTTAAGAGTGAGGTTTAAGGAAACCGATACTTTTTATAAAGAGAAAACCGGTCCATGACCGGTTTTTGTTAACTTTTTTTCACTTTAGGAAGAATCTTGTTCAATGGGACGTTTTTTCTTCGTTCCCATGTGGCTTCATTATTTGGGTCAAATTGTTCAAGAAAACTAATCACCTCTTTGGTGATTGGTGTTGGTGTGGAAGCACCGGCTGTTACGGCCACTGTTTTAGCGTCCTTAACCCATTCAATTTCCAACTCTTCGATATTCGCAATACGATATGCTTTTGTTCCGGCAATTTCCTCTGAAACCTGTGCAAGACGATTTGAATTATTACTTTTTGGATCGCCAACAACAATTGTCACGTCCGCTTCAGTTGCTTGACCAGCCACCGCCTCTTGACGGATTTGTGTAGCATGACAAATTTCATTATGGACCTCTACATGCGGAAACTTTTCCTGAACCTTCTTCATTGTATCTGCGACATCCCATTGGCTCATCGTAGTTTGATTTGTAACGATCAGTTTGTCACTATCGATGTTTAATGCTTCTACATCCTCAGGAGTTTGTACTAAGTGGACAAATCCCGGAGCAACGCCAACAGCACCTTCTGGTTCTGGATGTCCTTTTTTTCCAATATAAATTGTTTGGTAACCCTGACTAGCTTTTTCATGTATTAAATCATGGGTCCTTGTTACGTCCGGGCATGTAGCATCAATCGTAACAAGCCCTTTTTCTTTAGCTATTTGACGAACCTCTGGAGAAATACCGTGAGCTGTAAAAATTACGGTACCTGATTCCACTTTATCAAGGATGTCCCTGCGATTTTCTCCGTCAAGGGTAATAATCCCTTCCTCGGCAAAAGCATCGGTGACATGCTTATTATGAACGAGCATTCCGAGAATATAAATCGGACGTGGTAATGTTTTATCTAATGCGGCATTTCTAGCGATGACCATGGCATCGACAACACCATAACAATAACCGCGTGGTGATATTTTTATTATTTCCATATAAGTTAGTCCTCCCAAAAAAGAACATGAAATTCACAATCTATGTATTTATTATATAAAACTAATAGAAATAAAACAAAGATACATTTTTCCTTTATTTTTATTAACGCCAATAAAGACGTGGCTTCACTGTCCTTTTTCGACAATAAAAATAAAAAGAATGCTGTTCCCAGCATTCCTGGTTTAAATATAGAGTTTAGGAACTGAACTACCTTTCTGACGCATTGTTTTTTTATGGTCTGGACGTTTTCTTGATGTCTGATTTTGTTCAGATTTATGACTGCTGGATTGTTTCCTCGTTGTGTGCTGTTTTTTTTGCTGAGTCCGTTTTTTACCTCCTTTAGTAGTGTTAGAGGTAGTTTTTGAACTTGATTCATCCTTTAATGATTCGTTCTTGTCTTTACTTTCGTCAACTTTTGCTGATTCTTCCGTGTGGTCAGGTGCATTTTTTAAACCCCTGTATAATTTCCACATGGCCGGCAAATTTTTGACGAGCGGGCCATACTGCTGGATCATCGGGCCAATGGTTTGCGCCGTTTTTAACACTTGTTGTGTGTTATTTAATAAGCCGCTAATACCACCTGGATTACTTAAGGACTGCAGTAGACCTCCACCACCGGAAGCTGCTCTACCGGCGCCCTGAATAGCACCAAGTCCATTCATTCCGCCTGCTGGATTGCCTCTTCCTAAAATCTTTGATAGCAGTCCTCCGCCTCCGCCTCTTCCCATTTGTCCGGCCCCGCCCATCATAGGGTTTCCGCCGCCGAACATATTAGCGCCTGATCCAGCCATTGGATTTCTGCCGCCAAACATACTACCACCTGGTCCACCCATTGGGCTTCTGCCGGCAAACGGGTTCATCATTGGTCCGCCTCCGCCAAATGGACTTGATCCTGGTCCCATCATTCGGGGGCCCATTCCCCCTTGCATTCCGTTCATAGGTCCTGGTTGCATCTCTATACCTCCCCCCCAAAAACGTCTTCATGCTTTAAAATATGCTTATAACCAATTTTGGTTTAGGTCTAATGCACAGGACAACAGGAATTTTTCTGATTTAAAATGTGATTAAAGGTAAATGATGTAAATAGAAAAAAGATTACTGGAGTTTTGTATGATTTTTTACTATAATTGCATGATGGACGAAAAGCGGAAACTCTTGTAAAAGCAAGAAAACCATTCCTAAAACAGATTAATTTAATAAGGAGCAATTAAATGAAGGAAAATCAATTTGGTCGTTTTAAATTTCAACCTTTTATCATAGAAGCACTAAATCAACAAGGTTTTTATCAGCCAACTGAAATTCAAGAAAAGATGATTCCACTGGTTTTAAAATCAGAAAGCGCCATTGGGCAATCACAAACCGGAACAGGTAAAACACATGCTTTTGTTTTGCCTATTCTCGAAAAAATTAAACCGGAGGTTCAGCAGGTTCAAGCGGTCATTACCGCGCCAACAAGGGAACTAGCCTCGCAAATTTATCATCAAATTTTAAAAATGACAGAACATTGCAGCGCAGACCAATCGATCATGACTAGATGCTATATTGGTGGAACGGACAAGCAGCGAACAATTGATAAATTAAAGGTACAGCCTCATATTGTGGTAGGGACACCTGGTAGAATTAAGGATCTTATGACCGAGCAAGCTTTATTTGTGCATACTGCGGATACTCTCGTTGTCGATGAAGCAGATATGATGCTCGATATGGGATTTATTGAAGATTTGGATCAAGTTGCTGCGAAAATGCCGGAAAAATTACAAATGTTAGTTTTCTCTGCAACCATTCCCGAAAAGCTGAAACCGTTTCTTAAAAAATATATGGAAAACCCAAAAATTATCCAAATCGATTCAAAACAAAGGGCAGCAGTTAATTTAGAGCATATTCTTTTACCATCAAGACATCGAAATAAAAAACAATTGGTTCATGATACATTACTCGCTTACAACCCTTATTTGGCTATTGTTTTTACAAATACCAAAAAAATGGCTGAAGAAGTCGCTGGTTTTTTAATTGAAAAAGGGTTAAAGGTTGGCAGGGTCCATGGGGATTTAAATCCGCGTGAACGTAAGAAAATGATGAAGCAAATTCAAGACCTTGAATTCCAATATATTGTTGCCACCGATTTGGCTGCAAGAGGAATTGATATTGAAGGGGTCAGCCACGTCATTAACTATGAATTGCCGACGGATTTAGATTTTTATGTTCATCGGGTAGGGAGAACGGCAAGAGCCGGAAATTCAGGGATTGCTCTTACCATCTACGATCTTTCCGATGAAGATGCCCTTAACCGTTTAGAAAAAATGGGGATCCAATTTAAATATGTAGATCTTAAAAATGAAGAATTTGTTGAGATTGAGGACCGAAATAGACGTAAAACTAGGGTTAAACAAGAAGACGCCGCAGATAAAATGGCTAAGTCAATGATTAAAAAACCGCAAAAGGTTAAACCGGGCTATAAAAAGAAAATGCAATGGGAAATGGATAAAATTAAAAAACGACAACGAAAATTAAATCAGAGAAAAAAATAACGAGTGAATGGAGAGGGAAAAATGCTGAAAATTGGATCTCACGTTTCCATGAGCGGCAAGAATATGCTTCTGGCTGCAAGTGAAGAGGCTGTATCTTATGGTGCAAATACGTTCATGATTTATACCGGCGCTCCACAAAACACACGAAGAAAAAAGATTGAGGATTTGAACATCGAAGCAGGAAGAAGACATATGGAAGAGAACGGGATTTCTGAAATTGTTGTTCATGCCCCCTATATTATTAATATTGGGAATACAACAAATCCGGATACTTTTGAATTAGGTGTAAGATTCCTTCGGTCAGAAATTGAGCGGACAGAAGCACTCGGAGCAAAGCAAATTGTTCTCCATCCCGGTGCACATGTCGGTGAGGGAACAGAAGCAGGTATTAAAAAAATTATTGAAGGATTAAATGAAGTCTTAACTGGCAAAGAAAATTTGCAAATAGCATTGGAAACAATGGCGGGGAAAGGATCTGAATGCGGGAAAACCTTTGAGGAACTTGCGATGATAATGGATGGAGTTACCTATAGTGATAAGCTTTCGGTATGTTTTGATACTTGTCATACCCATGATGCCGGGTATAATATTGTCGAAGATTTTGATGGTGTATTAAATGAATTTGATAAAATAATTGGAATTGACCGCTTAAAGGTTCTCCATATTAATGATAGTAAAAACGCTGTCGGGATGAGAAAGGACCGTCATGAAAATATTGGATTTGGGCATATTGGTTTTACTGCCCTGAACTATATTATTCATCATCCGCAGCTTACAGATATTCCTAAAATTTTAGAAACTCCATTTGTCGGCGAGGATAAAAATAATAAAAAGGCTCCTTATAAATTTGAAATTGCTATGCTTCGTGAACAGAAGTTCAATGACAACCTTCTGGATGAAATCATGCAATCATAAGCAAAAAAGCTGTGCGGATTGCACAGCTTTTTTAAATTCTAATTAGCTTTTGTTAATTGCATAAAAAGTTTATTTACTTCACGTGCTGTTTCCGGTCCGGCAGCTTTGGCTATTTCTTTTACTAATGCAGCGCGTTCACGGTCATCAAAAATATTAATATTTTTTCCTCGTAAGTATTCAGCGATTTTTTTCGCTTGGGTTCGGTTTACCGAAATATTAAATTGCTTGGCATACTTTAATAATTCTTCGGCAGAAATGGTATTAATTTTATGATTAATGATGTTTTCAAATATCCTCACCGTCATCACTCCTCTGTGCTAATGTATGAAAAAGGAGGAAGAATGTGACTCATCTTAAAAGATTTTATGGGCTTATTTTGAATTACTTTACAACTGGGAAGACCTATTGTATACTACATGATGTTAAATCGGAATGATTCTTAAAATTAAAGGTGAGAGTTCAGCATATGCAATCAATTATTGAAATTAAGCATCTTTTTTATCGTTATGAAAAAGACATGGTCCTTGAGGACATTAACTTTTTAGTTCCAGACGGCTCTTTTTTAGCGATTGTCGGACCAAACGGTTCAGGAAAATCAACGCTATTAAAGCTAATTCTAGGTCTATTGAAACCGCAAAAAGGCAATATTTATTTATTCAACCAAGAGCTAAGTAAATTTAAAGATTGGCAAAAGATCGGTTATGTTTCCCAAAAGGCCAATTCTTTTAATACAGGATTCCCGGCAACCGTATTCGAAGTCGTCTCAAGCGGGCTAACTAAAAAAATTGGGATGTTCCGGTTCTTTAAGAAGGAACATTCACAAAGGGTAATGGAGGCGCTCGAGGCAGTCGGAATGGATAAATTCAGCAGGCGGAATATTGGTGAGCTTTCAGGTGGTCAACAGCAGAGGGTATTCATAGCTCGTGCACTTGTCAGTGAACCGAAGCTCTTAATCCTAGATGAACCGACGGTCGGAGTAGACGCACAAAATGTAAATTCGTTTTATCAAATGCTGGGAGATTTAAATCACAAGCGGGGTATTACCCTTTTACTGGTGACCCATGATATTGGAACGATATCAGAAAAGGTAACACAAGTCGCCTGCCTAAATAAACATATGCATTTTCACGGGAATACAGAGGAATTTGAGAGGTATAGAACAGAAGGTATCTCGGATTTCTATGGGCATGGTGTTCACATGCTATCCCATCAACATGATCACGGAGGCGAGTCAGATTGATTCAAGGAATTTTTCATTATGAATTTTTACAAAATGCCTTTTTAACCGGGATCATGATTGGCTTCCTCGCTCCTTTATTAGGTGTATTTATTGTTGTAAGAAGACTTTCCTTAATTGCAGATGCCTTAAGCCATGTTACACTGGCAGGAATTGCAGCAAGTCTTTTAATCGAAAAATACTTCACGGTGATGGCGGGGTTAAATCCACTTTATTTGGGGATGGCCTTTTCAGTGGGCGGCTCCTTATTTATTGAAAAACTAAGAGGAGTTTATAAACATTACCAAGAATTAGCGATTCCGATTATCCTTTCAAGCGGGATTGGACTTGGAGTTATCTTTATTTCCCTTGCCAATGGATTCAACACTGATTTATTTAGTTATTTGTTTGGCAGTGTATCGGCGGTTAGCCGTACTGATTTATGGGTTATTTTTATTATTTGTCTTTTAGTCGTTCTTGCAATTATTTTATTGTATAAAGAATTGTTTTTATTATCATTTGATGAAGAGCATGCCAAAGCATCTGGAATTGCAGCCAAAAGTATTCATTTTATTTTTATCGTAATGGTCGCGCTTGTCATAGCGGCTTCGATGCGGATTGTCGGGATTCTATTGGTTTCCTCGTTAATGACTTTACCTGTTGCTGCAAGTATCCGAATTGCCAAGGGGTTTAAACAGACGATTTTCTTTTCAGTTCTCTTTGGGGAAATCGCTGTAATGGGAGGACTCTTTACTGCTTATTATTTAGATTTGGCACCAGGTGGAACGATTGTCATGATTGCAGTTCTGATTTTAATTTTTTCCATTCTTTCTAAAAAAATGACCGTTCATAAACAGGTGCAATAGAGGTGAAACACGTGAACGTTAATGAGGCAATACAATATTTAAAAGAAAAAGGTTTTAAGCACACAGGGAAAAGGGAAGAAATGCTGCAACTATTTGCGGATAGTGATAAATATTTAACAGCTAAGGATGTGTTAGACCGATTAAAAGAAGGGTATCCTGGATTGAGTTTTGATACCATCTACCGCAATCTTTCTTTATTTGTAAAAATGGGAATCCTGGAAATGACGGAATTGTCGGGGGAAAAACATTTTCGTTTTACCTGCTCCCATCATAGCCACCACCATCATTTTATTTGCCTTGACTGCGGAAAGACAAAAGAGATTGAAACTTGTCCAATGAATGAGTTAAGTGAGGATTTAATCGGGTATGATATATCGGGCCATAAATTTGAAATTTACGGAAGATGCCCGGAATGTATTCAATAACTATAAAAAACAGCTTGTCGTCATAACAAGCTGTTTTTTTCGTACATTAAACGGTTGTAAGTATCGCTTTCTTTTCTTCATGATTTGTTTTTAACCAACGTTCAACCCATTTAAATGCTTCAATCCAATTGTTGACACGGACCACCCCAGATGGAATTGGATCTTGGTTATAGGGGGTATTAAATAAAATAACCGGGATTTGACATTCTTCATGAATCATTACAGCATTATCGTGCTTATCCTCAAAAAATATGTCAACCCGATGTTTTTTTACCGTTTCAACTTTATCATGTGATCCAATTAAATCAATGTTATGATAGGTTAACCCTTTTTTTCTGAACCAATTTTTTGTGTTTTCAAGTAAATGTGGTCCGCGGGCGCTGATGAAATATAGTTGATGTTGATCCTTCCACATATTTAGAATATCGTCTGCACCGTCTGCAAGCGGTGACTCCTCATAGATCTTTGGTTCGTTTTCACTAAACCATTTTGAAAATTCCTCTTCAGGAACATTTACAAAGGGAGTCAAATCGTATTGGTTTATATCGGAAAGGTGAAGATTTAACCCAAAGTCTTTATTTATAAAGGGTAAAAGCGCTGAAGGACTTGTTACCGTTCCATCAATGTCAATGCCAAATTTTTTTTTCATTGCCGTCACCTACATTGCTAATTAGTATCTTATTTTATTGTACCAAAGAGAGTTATTACACTAAAGCTAAATATTTTTGAAGTTTTTGAAGAAAAACCCTATTGCAGACAAACATTAACAAACTAAAAAAAAAAAAGAAAACAAATACTAATAAGGCTCCTATAACTGAAAGTGAGGGATCAAGATGGCAGACCAAGAGAGAGACACTGGGGTGCGTGAAAATACCGAAAGTGCATACATTGGACAAGACATCCCAAATAACCCTTCAGACTATAGAGAAGAAACAGCAGCAGAAATTGCTGCACCTATACCTGTTGCTAGGCGGCGGGAACATGATGATATTAGAGGCCGGGCAGAGGCTGGAACGGGTACTGGTTATGTTGCATTAGCACTATCGATTTTATCTCTGTTTGTATTGCCGATTCTTTTTGGTGCTGCAGGGATTGTGTTAGGATTCATTGCGAGAGGCAGAGGAGCAACTGGTCTCGGTGCATGGGCAATCGGGATTGGTGTCGTATCGATTATCATCGGTATTTTTATCCTCCCGTTCTTTTAACCAACAACCTGCAATAGGGGCAATTGATAAGAAAAAAACCCGGTAGTTAACTACCGGGGTTTTTTTCTTATTTCGTCACTTTTTCTTCTTCAGCCTTTTTCCTGAAATATTCTTCTGCGACTTGGTCTATTTCTTTTTTCAATTCTTCGACCATTTGGTCCTCTGGAACTTTACGGACGATTTCGCCTTTTCTAAATAACAGTCCTTCACCGCGCGCACCGGCAATCCCGATATCAGCTTCACGTGCCTCACCAGGACCATTGACAGCACATCCAAGCACAGAAACCTTGATAGGCGCCTTAATGTTCTGAATATATTCTTCCACTTCATTAGCAATACTAATTAAGTCGATTTCAATCCTTCCACATGTAGGACAAGAAATCAGTGTTGCGGCATTGGAGGAAAGTCCAAATACCTTTAAAAGTTCTCTTGCTACTTTGACCTCTTCAACAGGGTCCGCACTTAAAGATACTCGAAGGGTGTTTCCAATCCCTTTGTTGATGATTGCTCCTAATCCAGCTGCACTTTTCACTGTTCCGGAAAAGAGTGTCCCCGATTCTGTAATCCCTAAATGAAGTGGATAATCAAAAGCACGAGCCGCTTTTTCATATGCTTCAATTGCAAGATTGACATCAGATGCTTTCATGGAAACAATGATGTCGTGGAAATCGAGATCTTCAAGAATTTTGATATGATGGAGGGCGCTTTCGACCATTCCATCAGCAGTTGGATAGCCGTATTTTTCAATGATTCGCTTTTCAAGAGAACCAGCGTTCACACCGATCCGGATTGGAATCCCCCGTTCTTTTGCCGCTTTTACAACAGCTTCAACTTTTTCTCGCTTTCCAATATTACCTGGATTGATACGGATTTTATCTGCTCCGCCTTCAATCGCCTTTAATGCCAATTTATAATCAAAATGGATGTCAACTACAAGCGGAATATTAATTCTTTTTTTAATTTCAGATATAGCATTGGCAGCACGCTCATCCGGACAAGCTACCCTGACAATTTGACATCCGGCTTCCTCTAGTCGCTTGATTTCGGCTACAGTAGCCTCAACATCATGCGTTTTAGTGGTTGTCATACTTTGTATAATGATTTCATTGTTTCCGCCAATCGTTAAATTACCGACTTTAATTGGGCGGGTTTTCGTACGATGTATAATTTCACTCACGTGGAATTCGCTCCTTTAAATTGGAATTCGAATAATAAGTCAATTAATTTTATCAGTCTCCTACTAATTTTGACAAGATAAATGGTTTTATCCTGATTACTTAGATTAATCAGAACCTGATTAATTTGAGTAATCAGGAAATTGATAGGTAGCACCAACTTGAATTTTTTCAGGTGAAAATCCGGGATTGAGAAGCTTAAAATCTTTTACCAATTCGGTAATTGAAACGGGAAGAGGCTTCTGTAATTGATGTTCAACAATAGAAATGACGGTTTCACCCGGTTCAACACTTGCTTGAAAGGATGGGATATCTGATTTTGGTGAACTAGTTTCTGTTTTTGCCTCAACAGTTTGAATTGCTTCGCTAGGCAAGGTACCGACCGTTAAGTCAATGTATATAACATATATAATCAGCGCAGTAAGCACAAGACCTAATAACTTTTTCATTTGTACATGCCTCCAAAAAGGAAAGTTTGTACATCCTATGCTTGTCCACTTTTAATTAGACCAAAAAACACACCAAACATGGTGTGTTAATTGATTTTTTTCGGTTTTGGGGTTTCATTAATGGCTAAATATAACACAATGATGATGACAAACCAGTTAATTAAAAAGCTGTTTGGTACAGAGGTCTTTAATGTAGCCATAATGGTGAAGAATATGGTCGGTAATGTTTCACTATAAGCAGCCATTCTCCATAAATGCCGGTAATTTAATTTTCTCCCTAGAAGGTTTTTTAATGCTAATCCAATAAAGGCTAGAACGGAAACCTCAATAAAACTTGCCGCACTTGAAAATAAATAAATTAAAAGAGCAGCAATCGGAATAATAATCGTTTTCATATCGTCTAAAGCTTGAATGAAGTCCATTAAATCATTTTGAGTTACGTGTAATCCTTGAAGCATTGAATAAGGATAGGTTTGGACCTCTCCTCCGGAGGCTAATACAAACTCGTCCTTTAATAAGGCAAAGGCATTTTCTTCATCGGCAACATCCTTTTCAGAGACAGCTCCTGTCGGATCAAGCATGATGGAGAATTGATTTTTATTGATGGTAATGGGAACTTTCGTATCTGCATTAAGTTTGCCGTTCTTAATTTCAAATGAAGGAATTTCATCTTTAATAACAGTCCTTGCCGTGTCAATTCCGTTTGCAAGGGAAGTACTTAAATAATAGACAGACGGGAGAATAGAAATGAAAGTAAGGAAAAATACATATAAGATTGTTTTTCCAATACCCTGAAACCGAAATAGGGCTATATCCTTAGGGGAATATAAACTTTTATAAAATTGTTTAAAAATATTCATAATGACCACCTTTATATTGATTCACCATTCTATTGTAGCCGCTTAAAGCGTTATATACAAGAATGATCAAAGTTAACAAAGGTAAATTGAATATTCCCGCTTAATTAATTCCGCAAATTTCATGTTTACAATTCTGGCAGTCAACCTCTTGTTTCAGGTAACTTAATTTTTTGATAATGAATTTTTGCTGATCATAGGAAATGATTTCTTTTTCTCGCAAATCTTTTAATAGTCGTTGAATGACTTCCCGTGTTCCAAACGTTAAATTGGCGAGCTCCTGATGGGTTATGGGGATGTCGATGAGAATTCCATCAGGAGTTGCAACCCCGTAGGAATTGCAAAGACGAATTAAAATTGAATATAAACCGCCCCTTTTTCCATTCATAATTAAATCCATGCATTTTATTTGGGCCTTGATATAACTGATGCTCAACCAAGCGAGAAGAGCATTCATGGCATCTGGATCTAAGGAAACAAATTCTTCAAATTGCTCCTTTTTAATCATAATTAGTTCACAGTCTGTGAGTGTTTTTGCGTTAAATTGGTAATAGGGATTTTTAGAAAAAAGCTGATACTCAACCAGAATTTCATGATGACTTAAAATTTTTAGAGTAAAGTCCTTGCCGCTTTCATGAACTCTCCCAATAGCGATACTTCCGTTAGCTATTAAGTAAATATAGTTTACAAGCTCCTTTTCTTGAAATAGAACCGTGCCAGCTTTTACTTTTTGAATGGGCTCATTTATTGAAAAAAAATTATGTAATAACTGATAAATCATCCTATTTGATTTTTGCATATTCTCCACTCCTCAATTTGATTTAAATGCGGAAAGGGTCTACTGTCAATAAGTGGTTTTCCATTAACTGGAGGCAGGTTTTTCTCATTTAGCTCAAAAGGTTGATAGAACAACCTTTTGAAATCATGACAACTTTTTGAAAAATTCTAGGGATACCATTATGTTTTCTTATTTACCCTTTTGGTGAATAAAAACTGATATTCAGGGGATTGTATCTTTGTGGTATTAGCGCAGGCATTTCATTTGAAACCGGCTGATATATTTGGTAATCTTAAGGAGAAAAGCTTTAGAAATATTCTAACATCATTATGATTTTAGTTTACTAAGGCCCAAAATAAAAACGTATACATAGGAGGATGTACCATGGCATTCGAATTACCACAATTACCTTATGCAGAAAATGCACTTGAGCCACACATCGACAAAGAAACAATGAACATTCACCACACTAGACACCACAATACTTATGTAACAAATTTAAACAACGCTTTAGCAGGAAATGAAGAGTTATTATCTAAGTCTGTTGAAGAAGTAATCTCTAACTTAGATGCAGTTCCTGAAGCTGCACGTACTGCTGTACGCAACAACGGCGGCGGACATGCTAACCACTCTTTATTCTGGACAATCCTTTCTCCAAACGGCGGCGGTGCACCATCTGGTGAACTAGCTGATGCCATAAACAGTAAATTTGGCAGCCTTGAAGCTTTCAAAGAAGAGTTTGCAAAAGCAGCAACTACTCGTTTCGGTTCTGGCTGGGCTTGGTTGGCTGTAAATAACGGAGAATTAGAAGTTACTAGCACTCCAAACCAAGACTCTCCATTAATGGAAGGTAAAACTCCAATCCTTGGTCTTGATGTTTGGGAGCATGCTTACTACTTAAAATATCAAAACAAACGCCCTGACTACATCGGTGCATTCTGGAATGTAGTAAACTGGGATGAAGTAGCAAAGCGTTACAGCGCAGCGAAATAATTATGTATTGAAAAAAGACGGCTAACTTTTAGCTGTCTTTTTTTATGGAATTGTTTACAGAAAGGTGAATAAGAAAATCTTGCTTGTTAAAGACTACCCTTATGAAAAAGGGGAGTTTTTATGGCAAAAAAATTTAAGTTTTTGGGTGAAGTAGAACTAACAAAGGATCTCACATTATTGCTATTAATTGGTGGATTATATTCCCTAAGCGTTGCTCTTTCCAACACATTTGTGAACATTTACTTATGGAAGCAAACAGGACAATATTCTGACTTGGCATTGTACAACCTATCAATTGTTGTTCTTCAGCCATTGACCTTTATTTTAGCCGGAAAATGGGCGAAGAAAATTGACCGAGTCATTGTTCTTAGAATTGGTGTAATCTTTCTGACATTTTTTTACGTAACTGTATTAGTAGCCGGAAAACATGCATCAACCTATCTTCTTCTTTTAGGGAGCCTTTTGGGGATTGGCTACGGATTTTATTGGCTCGCATATAATGTTTTAACATTTGAAATAACAGAGCCGGAAACTCGAGATTTCTTTAACGGTTTTCTAGGGATTTTATCATCCGCCGGAGGAATGATTGGTCCTATAGCAGCAGGGATTATCATCACTCGATTTGAGAAATTTGCTGGTTATTCCATTGTCTTTGGCTTATCACTTAGTTTATTTGCTCTCGCTGTTTTCTTAAGCTTTTCTTTAAAACGCAGGCCTGCGCATGGAAAGTATTGTTTTACGAGAATTTTAGCGGAAAGAAAACAAAATGAAAATTGGCGTCTCGTAACGAATGCTCATTTTTTTCAGGGCTTAAGAGAGGGGACGTTTTTGTTTGTCATTTCTGTATTCGTGTACATTTCAACAGGCAGTGAAATGGCCTTAGGAACCTACGGCCTCCTAAATTCCGGTATTTCCTTTATTGCCTATTACTTTGCCTCAAGGTTAATTAAAAAAAGAGCCAGAAAAAAAGCGATTCTCATTGGCGGCATCCTTCTATATTTAGCGATCTTGTTAATTGTTTGGGATGTGAATTTCGTTAAACTGTTAATTTATGCAGCCACTATTGCGATTGCTTACCCACTTTTGCTGGTACCATACATTTCAACTACATATGATGTTATTGGTACAGGGTGGAAAGCAGCTGAAATGAGGATTGAATATATTGTTGTTCGGGAAATTTTCTTGAATGTTGGCAGGGTTGTTTCGATTTTGTTATTCTTAGCCGCCATTACTTGGTTTAATGAGGAAAACAGTATCCCAATCCTCTTATTAATATTAGGGGCGGGACATACATGTATTTATTGGTTTATCAAACGAGTTCAAATACCTACTGCTTAAAGCGATGAGAAGAAATTTACTCATCGCTTTTTCCATTTTTTATAAAGAACATGTGACTTTAGTCGATTGTTGTAAATTGGTAAGGGTTGATAATAGTAAAAAACAGCTTTTTCTTATAGAATAGAAAATGTTATGTTCAGTTAAAAGGAAGTGAGAATTAATTTTGAATCAAAAAAAGAAAAAAAAGAAAACGCATGTGCCCCTTCGTTTAAACATGCTCTTCTTTGTGGTTTTTCTACTTTTTTCTATATTAATTTTGCGTCTTGGGGTTGTTCAAATCGTCTATGGTGATGATTTTAAACGTGAAATCCAGCGTACCGAAGATATTACTGTAAATAACCCTGTTCCTCGGGGGAAAATGTTTGACAGAAATGGTAAAGTGATTGTCGATAATAAACCACTAAATGCGATCACCTATACGAAATATCAAAATACAACACAAGAAGAAATGTTGGAAACGGCTGGAAAGTTAGCGAAATTGATTCATATGGATATATCCAAACTTCGCGATCCTGATATAAAAGATTATTGGATATTAAAAAATCCTGAAAAAGCAAAAGAGAAAATAACTAAAAAAGAATGGGCATTATACAATCAAAAAAAATTAGATGATAAAGACATATACAAATTGGAGCTAAGTAGAGTAACAAAGAAAGAAATGGACAGCTTTTCAAAAACTGATCTTGAAACCTTGGCCATTTTTATTAAATTTAACAGCGGCTACGCTTTAACTCCGCAAATTGTTAAAAATAAAAATGTGACCCCTGAAGAATATGCCGTTGTAAGTGAAAATCTTGAGAATCTTCCAGGTGTAGATACTACAACAGATTGGGATCGAAAATACCCCTTTAATAACACATTAAAAACGGTACTCGGGAATGTAACTTCAACTGAAGAAGGAATACCAAAAGAACAGATTCAAGAATATCTTGCCCGGGACTATAGCCGAAACGACCGAATCGGTAAAAGTTATATTGAAGCTGAATATGAAGACGTACTTCACGGGCAAAAAGCAAAGGTGAAAAATCAAACAGATAAATCTGGGAATGTGTTATCGACTGAGGTTGTTTCGGAAGGAAAACGTGGTAAGGATCTTGTCTTAACAATTGACATGGACCTTCAGAAGAAAGTCGAAAAAATCATTGAAGATGAACTTTGGAAAGCAAAAGCTTATCCGAGAACCGGATTACTGGATCGTGCCTTTGTTGTTTTGATGGACCCGCATACTGGTGAGGTTTTAACCATGGCCGGTAAACAAATTGCCCATGATGAGAAAACCGGTAGATTGGTTATGAGGGATTTTGCTCTAGGAAATATAACAACATCCTATAACGTTGGTTCTGCTGTAAAGGGTGCAACGGTTTTAACAGGATACAAAACTGGTGCTATTCATCCAGGATCTATGCAATTGGATGAACCATTAAGAATTGCCAGCACGCCAATTAAAGCCTCATGGAAAACCTTTGGGTGGATTAATGATTTACAAGCACTACAAGTGTCTTCCAACGTCTATATGTGGAAAACGGTAATAGCTATGGCGGGGGGACATTATGCAGCTGGTCAGCCTCTAAATTTAGTTAATAAAGATAAAACGGTAAGTACCCTTCGACAGTCATTTAATCAGTTCGGCTTGGGAACTTTAACGGGAATTGATTTGCCAAATGAGAGTGCAGGGTTTAAGGGAATTGTAAGCCAGCCAGGTAATCTTCTTGATATGGGAATTGGTCAGTTTGATACGTATACCACTATGCAGCTTGCACAGTATATTTCTACTATTGCTAATGGAGGGTACCGCGTAGAGCCGCATCTTGTAAAGGAAATACGTGAACCAATTATGGAAAAAAATCAATTGGGGCCGATTGTTCAAGAAATTCAACCGAAGATATTAAATCGGATTGATGAAAAGGATTCTTGGATTAATCGTGTAAAAGAGGGATTTAGAATGGTCATGCAGACAACAGGAGGTACTGCCTATAGTTATTTTAAAGGCGCTGATTACAGTCCTGCAGGGAAAACTGGAACGGCTCAAGCGTTCTATGATGGACCTGACCGTAAGAAATTTGGAAAAATCCCTCCTGAGGTGATGAACTTAAGTCTGGTGAGTTTTGCTCCCTCTAATAACCCTGAGGTCGCTATGGCTGTATTAGTTCCATGGGTTTATCAAGGCAACAGCGGACCTAGTGTAAACAACTATATTGGCCGTCGCGTATTAGATGCTTATTTTGATTTAAAGAAAGAACGGGCTAAGAAAAGTCAAAAAGCTTTATCGGCTGATAAAAATAATGGTTAATAAACACCTTGTCTCATTTAATTTGAGGCAAGGTTTTTTGCTTTTTACATAAAAAATCGACATGGATTTACAAAAGGTTTACATTCCCTTAAAACACAGTTAACAGTCAGGTATTATCATGAAACATGTAAGCAAAACAAAAAACCACCAAATTTCTTAGGGGGAATTACAGAAAATGAAAAGCTTTAAAAAAATTAGTCTTGCAACAATTTTAGCAGCTTTAATGGTAGTAATGGCTGCCTGTGGAAGCACTACATCTAAGGAAACAAAAGAATCTGCAAAGAATGATCAGTCGAATACAAAAGAACTTTCTGGCTCATTAGTTATCTCCGGTTCAACTGCATTACAGCCATTAGCGTCAGCGGCGGCTGAAGAATTTATGAACAAAAACTCAAAAGTGAGCATCCAAGTAAACGGCGGTGGATCCGGTACTGGTCTATCACAAGTTGCTCAAGGTGCGGTTCAAATTGGTAACTCTGACCTTTTCGCTGAAGAAAAAGGTGTTGATGCAAGCCAGTTAGTTGACCATCAAGTTGCAGTAGTTGGTATTACTGCTGCAGTAAATCCTAAAGTTGGGATTAAAGATATTAAAAAAGCTGACCTTATCAAAGTATTCACTGGTAAAATTACGAACTGGAAAGAGCTTGGCGGAGCAGACCAAAAAATTACGCTTGTAAACCGTCCTGATTCTTCAGGTACCCGTGCAGTATTCAATAAATTAGCATTAGATGGAGCTACTCCTGCCGAAGGCGTTACAGAAGATGCATCAAATACAGTTAAAAAGATTATTAACGAAACTCCAGGTGCAATTGGATACCTTGCATTCTCATATTTAACTGACAACACAGTAACAGCTCTTTCAATCGATGGTGTAGAACCAACTACAGAAAATGTAACAACTGGTAAGTTCCCAGTTTGGGCTTATGAGCATGCTTATACAAAAGGTGAACCAAACGAAGTAGCAAAAGCATTCCTTGACTACATGATGAGCGATGAAGTTCAAACAAATATTGTAACCAAACAAGGCTATATTCCTGTAACATCAATGAAAGTAGAACGTGATGCAAAAGGAAATGTTACAAATAAGTAATCTAATCAATGTAAAAATGGGCACCCTGCAATAGGGTGCCCATTTTTCTGCTCTATTTTCTCTGAATTGCAAACTCTTATTAATGAACTTTACAAAAGCTTAATATTCATTTACGAATGATTTACATCAAATTCAAATTGGGTTAACACTTTACCGTTAATATGTAATATGTAAGGCAGACAAGTATTAAAAATCCTTAGGGGGAATGAATAAATGAAGAGCACGAAAAAATTTAGCCTTGTAACAATTTTAGCGGCTTTAATGGTAGTAATGGCTGCTTGTGGAGGCGGAACAAATAAAGATCAATCAAATCAAACTGCAAATAATTCCTCAAAAGAACTTTCCGGTTCTTTAGTAATTTCTGGCTCAACAGCATTACAGCCATTAGCATCTGCAGCGGCTGAGGAATTTATGAATAAAAATTCAAACGTAAGCATCCAAGTAAACGGCGGTGGATCTGGTACAGGTTTATCTCAAGTTGCACAAGGTGCGGTCCAAATTGGTAACTCTGACCTTTTTGCTGAAGAAAAAGGGATGGATGCAAGTAAATTAGTTGACCACAAAGTGGCCGTCGTAGGTATTACTGCAGCGGTTAACCCAAAAGTAGGTATCAAGGATATTAAAAAAGCTGATTTAATCAAAGTTTTCACTGGTAAAATCACTAACTGGAAAGAACTTGGCGGTGCAGACCAAAAAATTACGCTTGTAAATCGTCCGGATTCTTCAGGTACTCGTGCAGTATTCAATAAATTGGCTTTAGATGGGGCAACTCCTGCTGAAGGAATTACAGAAGATGCTTCAAATACAGTTAAAAAGATTATTAATGAAACTCCAGGCGCAATTGGATATCTTGCTTTCTCATATTTAACTGATGACACAGTAACAGCACTTTCAATCGATGGTGTAGCATCAACTACAGAAAATGTAACGACAGGTAAATTCCCAGTTTGGGCATATGAGCATGCCTATACAAAAGGTGAACCAACTGGAGCAGCAAAAGCATTCCTTGACTACATGATGAGCGATGAAGTTCAAACGAATATCGTATCTAAACAAGGCTACATTCCTGTTACACAAATGAAAGTAGAGCGCGATGCGAAAGGGAATGTTACGAATAAATAAATGAAATAAAAAATGAAAAGGGTGTGTCCTTGAAAAGTAAAACTTTTCGGGCACACCCTTTTGGTTTATATACCAAGTGCGAATGCTAATGTATAAAAATTAATCATCTTTACAAAAACTTAATATTACTTTACCTATCCTTTACATTGAATTCAAATTCGGTTAACACTTTGACGTTAATATGTAACATGTAAGGCGAAAAGATTTTGAATCAGGTGCTTATATCCTGTTATCACGTAAGATAGGGGTGTTTAACTTTTTTATGGAAAAAGTGATTCCAGCAAAAGATAGATTATTAAAATCACAAAAGAATTGGATGAACGGGGAAGTAAGAGGGAAAATCATAGTTTTTATATGTGCGATTATAATGATATCAGCAACGATTGCGATTACGATTTTTCTAGGGCAAAAAGGATTGCAGTCTTTTATCAAAGATGGTGTAAATCTATTTGAGTTCGTAACCGGTAAGATTTGGAATCCTACCGATCAAGCAAAGCCGCTATACGGGGCACTACCATTCATTTTGGGATCTTTCGCAGTAACGTTTCTCTCAGCAATTATTGCAGCACCATTAGGAATTGGTGGAGCCATTTTTATGACAGAAATTGCTCCTTCCTGGGGAAGAAAAATACTACAACCCGTAATAGAGCTTTTAGTAGGTATTCCATCAGTTGTTTATGGATTCATCGGTCTTACCGTATTGGTACCATTTATTAGAGGACATGTTGGAGGGCTTGGTTTTAGTTTATTGTCGGGAATGATTGTCCTATCGATTATGATCTTACCGACTGTGACAACAATTGCAACTGATGCCATGAGTTCACTTCCAAATAATCTTCGTGAAGGATCTTATGCATTAGGGGCAACCCGCTGGCAAACTATTAGAAAAGTGTTGATTCCTGCAGCATTACCAAATTTATTGACTGCCATTGTACTGGGTATGTCCCGGGCCTTTGGGGAGGCATTAGCTGTTCAAATGGTCATAGGAAATGTAAAATCAATGCCTCACAGTCTTTTGGATGCATCAGCCACACTAACAACGATTATTACTTTAAATATGGGCAACACGACGTTTGGAAGCCCTGAAAATAATGTCTTATGGTCTTTGGGATTAATATTATTAATTATGTCATTCGCTTTTATTCTTTTGATTCGCTACCTTTCATCTAGGAGGAAGATTTAATGAATTCGAGAGTAGCCGATCGGATCGCAACAAGTGTTTTTGTTCTTATTGCCGTAATTATCATTGCAGTTTTAGTGGGTTTATTTGGTTTTATTTTATTTCACGGTTTGCAGCATGTTTCATTCAAGTTTCTAACCACCCCATCAAGTAATATGATGGCTGGCGGAGGAATTCGCGATCAATTATTTAATTCATTTTATGTCCTGTTTATTACGATGTTAATTACTATTCCTCTAGGCGTTGGCGGCGGGATTTATATGGCTGAATACGCTAAACCGGGGAAAGTGACAAATTTTATTCGCTCTTGTATCGAGGTTTTGGCTTCCATGCCTTCGATTGTAATTGGGATGTTCGGTCTATTAATGTTTGTTACCTTAACAGGTTGGGGCTACACCATTTTAGGGGGAGCACTTGCACTTACTGTTTTTAACTTACCTGTAATGGTGAGGGTTAGTGAAGATGCGATTCGTACAGTTCCACGGGAGTTAAAGGAAGCGAGCCTTGCACTTGGGATCACTCATTGGCATACGATTAAGACGGTTTTATTGCCAAGTGCCTTTCCGGTTATTTTGACGGGTGCAATCCTTGCTTCAGGTCGTGTCTTTGGTGAGGCAGCAGCTTTATTGTTCACAGCTGGATTATCAACACCAAGATTAGATTATACGGATTGGAATCCTTTTTCTGATGTGTCACCACTGAATATCTTCCGTCCTGCTGAAACTTTGGCAGTTCATATTTGGTCGGTTAATACCCAAGGGTTAATTCCGGATGTTAAAGACGTTTCAAACGGTTCAGCAGCTGTTTTAGTACTTTCTGTTTTAATTTTCAACCTGCTTGCCAGATGGATTGGCAGTCTAATTCATAAAAAGATTACTGCTACTAAATAAAGAAAAAGGTGAGATTGGATGGTTATAGCTATGAAAGAAAGAGAAACAGTAGAAACTGCAGCAAACCTAGAAGATTATATTACTCCAATATTAAAAGAAAACATATTAAAGGTAGATAATCTTGAAATCTTTTACGGTGAAAAACGTGCAGTGAACGGTATTTCAATGGATATTGAAAAAAACTCGGTTACAGCACTTATAGGTCCTTCAGGGTGCGGAAAATCTACATTTTTACGCAGTATTAATAGAATGAATGACCTTATCCCAGGAGCGCGGGCAGAAGGGGAAATTAAGTATGAAGGTCTAAATATTTTATCGGATCAAATCAATGTAGTTGCATTAAGAAAAGAAATTGGAATGGTTTTTCAAAAGCCAAATCCATTTCCAAAATCAATCTACGAAAATATTACCCATGCATTAAAGTTTAGTGGAATCAGAAAGAAAAGTCAGCTTGATGGAATCGTAGAGGAGAGCCTACAAAAAGCAGCTCTATGGGATGAAGTGAAAGACAGACTTCACAAATCAGCTCTCTCTCTTTCAGGTGGACAGCAGCAGCGTCTTTGCATTGCACGGACGATTGCCATGAAACCAACGGTTATGCTTTTGGACGAACCTTCTTCTGCGCTTGACCCAATTTCGAATGCAAAGGTAGAGGACTTGATTGTTGAATTGAAAAAAGATTACTCCATAGTTATTGTCACCCATAATATGCAGCAGGCATCACGGATTTCCGATAAAACAGCCTTCTTTTTAAGTGGTGACTTAATCGAGTACGATGCAACAGAAAAGATTTTTACTAATCCTTCAGTACAAAAGACAGAGGAATATATTTCAGGTAGATTTGGCTAAGGAGGATATTATGACTTCAATAACAGTTCACAGACAAGCTTTTCAAATAAATGATTTAAACTTGTGGTACGGAGATCACCACGCACTCAAGAGTATAAACTTTCCAATTAATAAAAAAGAAGTAACGGCGATTATTGGTCCTTCAGGATGCGGGAAATCAACGTTTATTAAAACCTTAAACTTAATGATTAACTATGTACCAAATGTAAAAATGACTGGGGAAATTAATTATAATGACCAAAATATCTTAAATGAAAAAACGGACCTTGTAGACCTGAGAAAAAATGTTGGTATGGTTTTTCAAAAAGGTAATGTTTTTCCTCAATCGATTTTTGATAACGTAGCATATGGACCTAGAATCCATGGAGTTAAACGAAAAGTCCATTTAGAGGAAATTGTCACAAAGGCATTATTAGATGTAGCGTTATGGGATGAAGTAAAGGACCGTCTACATGCACCGGCACTTGGTCTTTCCGGTGGACAGCAGCAAAGATTGTGCATAGCAAGGGCACTGGCAACTAAACCGGATGTTCTACTTATGGATGAGCCTACTTCCGCTCTTGATCCAATTTCCACCTTGAAAATTGAGGAATTAATCCTAGAATTGAAAGAAAAATATACCATTGTTATTGTAACACACAATATGCAGCAGGCATCCAGAGTATCAGATAAGACTGCCTTCTTTTTAATGGGAGAGTTAATTGAGTTAGACGAGACAGCTAAAATATTCTCGCAGCCTTCAGACCAACGTACTGAGGATTATATTACAGGAAGATTCGGATGATAGAGGTGATAAAATGAGTACAAGATCGAATTTCGACAATCAATTAAACGAGTTAAAAAAATTAGTATTGGATATGGCAAAAAAGTCGGAAATTGCCATTAAGGATGCAATGGATGCCCTCATCCAACAAGATCTTGAAAAGGCTAAAGAGATTATAAATGCAGATAATATAATTGATGATTTAGAGCAAGACATTAATAATAAAGCAATCATTCTTATAGCGAAAGAATCACCAGTAGCAACAGACCTCAGAAGAATTATTGCCGCCTTAAAAATTTCTTCAGAGGTGGAGCGTATAGGTGATTTAGCCGTAAATATTGCAAAATCCTCGCTTCATATTGGGAAGGAAAAGCATATTAAAGAAATCATCGATATTCCGAACATGATGAATCGGGCACTAGAAATGTTGTCTGAATCCTTATCAGCCTTTTATACTGAAGATATAACACTTGCACAAAGCTGTGCAGAGAAAGATGATAAAGTAGATGAAATGTACGGAAGTTTGGTCCACGAATTAATGGGCTATATTCCCAAAAATCCGAATGCAACCAATCAGATTACTCAATTAGCATATGTCTGCCGCTACATTGAAAGAATTGCAGATCATTCCACTAATATTTCAGAAAATGTTATCTTTTTAGTAACAGGAAACCGTTATAATTTGAATGCTTAAAAATTAATGTTACATCCAAGGATGAGGCCATAAAACACCTCATCTTTTTTATTTTCACTTAAAAAAATGTCGAAACCATTCATTCGGATCTGAGGGAGGATGTCGATTCCTTGTTAATAGAAGGTGTATGTTTATAAAAATAAATTTTTTCCAAGTCTTAAATAACTATGTCATAAGGAATAGCAAGATACGACAAAATGCGTTTATTGTGCCTTTTACGTTCAAATGATACGATAAAATTATTAAAAATATGAATAATTTGGAATTTTAAGCATAAAATGATTGTTTACCGTTAGGAGGACATTATGATTGATGAAATAATAAAACTACGAGAGGAAGGATTATCGTTTAGAAAAATCGCCTCAGAACTAGACACAACGGTAGGAAGAGTCCAATATCGCTGGAATAAATGGATCAATAGTAATGAGAGAAATACGAACGATGAACCGGATATGCAAAAAAATAAGGAAAACCAATCCTCTGCAAGTGGGTCTCCTTCGGCCTTTGTTCCCATAAAGGGTGAGCTGACAGCAAGGCTTGTTACACCACAGAAAATGATCCTATTCTGGGAAGTTTCCGAATTACCTCGAAATGTTATTCAACTATTCTTTGATCAGCCATTTGACGATTGCGTATCCGTTGTTCGGATTTACGATGTAACTGACATGATCTTTAATGGCAGAAATGCTCATCATTTCTATGAGATAGCCGTACCGTACCAAAATGGCCATTGGTATATAAAGGGGTTACTTTCTAATCGTCATTATATTGCTGAACTTGGTGTCAAACTCGGAGCGGGCTTTTTTCCAATTATTCGATCCAATACCATTCAAACTCCATCAATGGAGACGGAAAGTGGATATCAAATAAGTGATAGTCTAAACCAGTTTCAAAGAATAGAGACACAAACTCCAAAATGGATTGATCATGTAAGCACCTATACTTATTATGAACAAACAGAAAACATGGAGGAGAACAATGGATAATACAAAATACTCGCTCACTGATATGGAGCGGATATCTCAGATTCATCGCCCATTAAACATTTTGATGTTAAGTTGGGAGTACCCTCCGCATGTAGTGGGGGGGCTTTCAAGGCATGTATATGGATTATCTGTTCATCTTGCTGAATTGGGTCATGAGGTTCATGTTGTTTCATTGCTAAGAAATGACTTGCCTTCTTATGAAAAAATAAATGATGTTCATGTACATCGTGTTAAGCCATTGAACGAACAGGATGAGGATTTTCTATCCTGGATCGGCGGACTTAACCTGGCGATGGCGTTTAAAGTGGCAAAATTGGCTAATGAAAACAGCTTCAGTATTATTCATGCTCATGATTGGCTTGTGGGTACCGCAGCCATTGCCTTAAAGGATTCGTTATCCATACCATTACTAGCTACCATTCATGCTACAGAATATGGAAGGAATAATGGGATTTATACTGAAATGCAGAAGTTTATTCATAGCAAAGAGCAGCAGCTTGTATCCGAGGCTGACCAAGTTATTGTGTGCAGCGAATATATGGTTGAGGAAGTGACCTCTATTTTTGATGCAGCTGCTGAAAAATTAGCCATTATTCCAAATGGGGTTGATATGTTAACCAAAAGCGAAGAATCTGTTGATTTTCCCCATAATCTCCAAGATAAAAAATATATCTTTTCAATGGGAAGAATGGTGAAGGAAAAAGGATTCGAAACGATAATTGAGGCGGCAGCCATTGCAAAGGAGCTAAAGCTTGAATATTCCTTTGTTATTGCCGGAAAAGGTCCGATGCTGGATACCTATCGTAAACTAATTCAAGAAAAACATTTGGAAGACAAGATCACGTTCATTGGCTTTGTATCTGAGCAGGAGCGGAATACTTTCATACAAAATTGTGAAATGGTTGTTGTTCCTAGCTTGTATGAACCTTTTGGAATTGTTGCACTTGAAGCAATGGCTCTTGGAAAGCCGACAATTGTTTCAAAAACAGGCGGATTAAAGGGGATTGTGAAGCATTTGCAAACGGGGATGTTAATGGCTCCTGGAGATGCCCAAAGCTTATTGGAACAAATTTTATTTATTTACAAAAATCCTAAAAAGGCAGCGGAGATGGCTAAAGAGGGTCAGCTAGTGATGAAAAGCTTGTATAGCTGGAAACGCGTTGCAATAGAGACTAGCAGATTAATCGAAGATCTATTATTAATCCAATTAGTGGATGCAACAGAATGCTAAGTAAATACCCTAATTAGGGCAAAAAGGTGGTGTTAATCCGATGAGTCTAATGGAGCCGATAAAGATTGTTCCAACCTCCCTTAATCATTTCGTTATTGAGCAGCTGCAGCTAATTCCGGGAATATGGGTAAATGGTAAAGTTTATTGGATGCAAAATTGTACAGAAAAAGTAATTTACGATGAAGAGTTGGTAATTAAGCTAAAAATTGAGCATATCCATTCAAAAATTTCCTTCGCAAAAATCTACATAAGTAATCACAGCATTGCAACAAAAGAAATCAAAGTTTTAGTTATGCATCATAATCCGAATTTAACGGGGGAAAATTTTACGTTTATCTCTCCGGTGGAGAATCGTATTTTTCATCTTACCAATGAAAAGCTAATCCTCGTAAATGGTAAATACAAAGGTTCTGACATGAAAGAATGTACTGTTCATCCGTCATGGAATATCTTTACTGATAAACTATGGAGTAATTTAAATAAGGGCAGCTTAGTGTACCAGCCTATGGCAAAGGGTCCGGCTGCAAGTGTCTTTACGATGAAAATGTCAATAGGGCCTCGTGAAACCAATAAAATCAGTACTTGGGCAATCAATGGAAGCAGTAAAAATGAGCTCCTAAACATGGAATGTGCACTTTTAAAAAACACACTAGCATTTCCTTTCGAAAAATGATATTATAGAAAAGTCGTATGAACGAACTAGCTTAATGGTTTGGAGGGAAATCAACATGCGTGTAAATATTACGCTAGCTTGCACTGAGTGTGGAGACCGTAACTATATTTCAACAAAAAATAAACGTAATAACCCAGATCGTCTTGAGCTTAAGAAATATTGCCCAAGAGAAAAACGTACAACCGCACACCGTGAAACAAAATAAGCAGTAGGAGCTTCCTGCTGCTTTTTTTTGTTGTCCAAAAATAAGGAGGAATCCGATAATGATTGATAAAAGATCCTTTCGAAAACAAATGATGGATAGATTATCACAAGTTTCGAGGCCTATTTATGAAGACCTCTCTTATAAAATTGCCAATCGGCTGTTTGATGAACAAGATTGGAAAAATGCACGCGTTATTGGAATTACCATTTCTAAAGTTCCTGAGGTAGATACATATCAAATTATCAGAAAAGCTTGGGAATTGGGAAAACAAGTGGTTGTCCCTAAGTGCCTGCCAAAAGAAAAATTGCTATCTTTCCGAATCTTGACTGAATTCTCTCAGCTTGAATCCGTATATTATGGTTTATTTGAACCAAAAGAGGAACTGACCAAAGAGGTTGAACCTAGCTTAATTGATTTATTAATTGTACCGGGTTTAGCTTATACAAAAGAAGGATATCGAATTGGTTTTGGTGGAGGGTATTATGATCGATTCTTATCAAGTTATAGCGGTAAGACAATATCGCTTGCTTTTGATATGCAAGTAGTTCCCGAGCTTAGCATTGAGGAACATGATTTACCAGTTTCAAAAATTATAACGAACCATGAGGTTATGATCATAAAATGATGGAAAAGTGGATTATTTTAGCTATCATAACCTTTGCCGGAATTCTCGCCTACCTAGTTAAAGCACTTACGAAATCGGGGGCTCTAGCAGCTATAATGGTAGGAGCTGCAGTCATGCTCGGTTTTGGTTTAAAGGGTCTTTTTCTCCTTGGGACTTTTTTTGTTTCTTCAAGTTTATGGTCTGAGTATAAAAGCTCTGTAAAGAAAACCATTGAAGAAAAATTAGCAAAAGGAGCAACAAGGGACTGGAGGCAGGTTGCTGCTAATGGTGGTGCTGCAGCTCTTTTCAGTCTAATTAACTTCCTTCACCCTAACGTCATTTGGCTGCTTGCTTTTGCTGTTTCACTTGCAAGTGCTAATTCGGATACATGGGCATCGGAAATCGGATCATTAAGTAAAAAAAATCCGCTTTTTATCCGAACATTCAAGCCAGTGGAAAGAGGGACCTCGGGTGCAATCAGTTTTTTGGGTACTAGTGCTGCATTGATAGGGGCGTTGTTAATTGCTCTTTTAACATTATGGCTATTTCATTTACATATTTTTCTTGCCTTCCTTGTTTTTCTATTCGGTTTTTTGGGTAATTTGATTGATACATTATTTGGCGCTTTTTATCAACAATTATACAAGTGCAGTCATTGCGGGATTGAGACGGAAAGACGAATTCATTGTCAAAATGAAACCTTACGGATAAAAGGTATTAACTATATTGATAATGACATGGTTAACTTTTTATCGGGTTTTATTGCTGCATTATTGGCATTGAGTATAGTGCTTTTAGTAGTATGAAAACTATTTTGAAAAGGTGGGTTTGAAATGGTTAATCGAGTGAATCGGGTTGCGCTTATTGGAACAGGTTTTGTTGGTTCAAGTTATGCTTTTGCTCTATTAAATCAAGGGATAACAGAAGAGCTTGTCCTGATTGATTTAAATAAGGAAAAAGCTGAGGGTGATGCTATGGATTTAAATCACGGTCTGCCTTTCGCCCCTTCCCATACAAAAATTTGGTATGGAAGCTATAAAGATTGTGGTCTGGCTGATCTTGTAGTCATTACCGCTGGGGCTAATCAAAAACCCGGTGAAACAAGACTGGATCTTGTTGATAAAAACACAAGGATTTTTAAAGGTATTGTCCAAGAGATTATGTCTAGCGGTTTTGATGGGATTATTCTTGTAGCAACAAATCCTGTAGATATCTTAACTTATGCAGTTTGGAAATTTTCCGGTCTCCCGAAGGAAAGGGTTATAGGTTCAGGTACAATTCTCGATACGGCTAGATTCCGGTATTTATTAGGCGATTATTTTTGTGTGGATGCCCGAAACGTACACGCTTATATCATTGGTGAACATGGTGATACGGAATTACCTGTCTGGAGTCATGCTGATATCGCGGGTATTTCCATTTCAGAATGGACAAAAAATAAAGAAGGCTACACAAAAGATGCCCTTAATCAAATCTTTTTAAATGTTCGGGATGCTGCCTACCAGATCATCGAACGAAAAGGAGCAACCTTTTACGGAATTGCTATGGGACTTGTAAGATTAACCAAAGCGATATTACAAGATGAAAATTCCGTCTTAACCGTTTCGGCGTATCTCGATGGGGAATATGGGCATAGAGATCTATATATCGGGGTTCCTGCAGTGGTTAACCGTAATGGAATTCGAGAAGTTGTAGAGTTGGATTTAAGTGAGGAAGAAGAAAATAAATTTGCGAATTCAGTAACTGTTTTAAAGAAAACAATGGGGCCGGTATTAAATATTTAACCCTATAAGATTGAGTTCCTCCATTGATTATGTCCCATTATTAGTGGTAACAATGGATAAAACTTATATCTATTACACAGAATAGATGTAGGAGGGATCTATTATGTCTCGTGTTATTACATCTATTTTTTTAATTGGTTCTATCGGGTATTTTGGATTTCGTTACCGATATCGGCTTATTAATTTGTTGCTGGCATCAGGCTGGCTACGCCGTCTTGCGGTAGGTTCCATTATGAGTTTCCCGGGAGTAAAAAATAAAATGCTGCAAACTGTTTTTGGAGGACCATCTGAAAGGTGAAAACCGCAGATGGTTTTTTATTTGTCCTGTAGAAACCATAATAAAATGCCGAAATTGAGGGTATTTAGTCATTGATTTAAATGGATTTCGGTTATAATGAAACCATCCAAATAATTATTCATTCTATATAGCTATTACTTAGATAGAAAGTGGGAGGAGTATTGAATAAAGAGGAATTCATCTTTTGGCGCTTAGCTCATTTCTTTATTACAGAACAAGGTTATCGCATTATTCAATTATTTGATAATCAAAAAGAGCTATGGCTCGAAAAATTAGAAAATAAGAACGCACCGATAGTACGGTTATTCAATCAAGACCTTAATTGGAGCAATTCGATGCAAAGGGATATCGAGTTTACCGCTGTGAATGGGGAGAATATTCGTAAACAGCTTCGTCGCGGTGATCTGAATATAGCGAACATTTATATCAGTTCCTATCCACCAGTAGATGAATATGAATACCGTCTGGAAAAGCCTTATTTTTATCCGGAGGGAAATAAAACCGCAATTGTCTCTATTTTATTTGCAAATGAGAATTATGAAACAGGCTTTCAAACTCTTTCTCATCTACTAGAGAAGCAAGTATACTTCGATATTAATGAATCGTATTCGGAAGAAACCGTCCAGGCTTTAAAAAAATCTACACTTGAGTCTGCTTTATATCAGGCAGAAGCGGAAAAAGCCGTATTTGAAAATGGCAGGCCCTTATTTACCTATTTATTCATGATTGTTCAAATCCTCGTCTTTTTTTGGCTGGAAATGCACGGAGGAAGTACTAACAATTCCACATTGATTAAATATGGTGCTAAATTTAATCCTCTTATCTATGAGGGGCAGTGGTGGCGTTTTATTACACCAATCTTCCTCCATATTGGTTTTTTACATTTAGCCATGAATACACTTGCATTATATTATTTAGGAGTTGCCGTTGAAAGATTATATGGGAACCTGCGATTCCTTTTTATTTACATGTTCGCCGGTATTGCTGGAGTTATTGCCAGTTTTATTTTTAGCTCAAATCTATCAGCAGGAGCCAGCGGCGCCATTTATGGATGTTTTGGGGCATTGCTTTATTTTGGAATGATACAGCCAAAGCTTTTTTTCAGAACAATAGGCCTCAATTTAATTGTCGTTCTGGGAATCAATCTTGTTTTTAGTTTTACAGCTTCGGGTATCGATAGTGCAGGTCACTTGGGCGGCTTAGCAGGAGGATTTCTTGCAGCCGGAGTGGTTTACCTTCCAAAGCAGAAAAAAATATTCCTCCAAGCAGTATTTTTCCTATTGGCTGCAGCTATTATTTGGGGGTCCTTATCTTATGGTTATAGTACCGGTGCTAGGACAAGAGATGAAAGCTCCAGTTTAGCCCTTGCCCAGGAATATATTAAGCAGGATAAATATGATCAGGCTTATCAGGTATTAAGGGAAACAGAAAAAAAATTAAAGAGTCCTTCGGCAAATGTTTATTTTCTTCTATCCTACACGGAAATTAAAAAGGGAATGCTTTCGGAGGCAAAAATTCATTTAGACAAAGCGACTCAATTGTACCCAGATTTTGAAGAAGCCTATTATAATCTTGCGCTGATTAATATCGAGGAAGGGGACTATAAGGAAGCGAAGGTAAATGCGGAAAAGGCTGTTAAGATAAATCCAGACCGCAAGGATTACTCGGATTTAGTTCGAAAAATTAACCAACATCTTCCATAATCTAGTGTCCGGAATGATTCAGATTTTACAGTTGCTGTTACAAAAATATTTCCTTGAGGCGGGAATTGGCATAAGGTATACTTTTTTTGTACGATTCATTGTATTTTCAATTTATAGAATTTTAAGGGGCAGGAAATGAAAACAGTTTACGAGATTCAGCAATTTTTAAAACAATTTGGAACGATTATTTATATTGGTGATCGAGTGGCCGATTTGGAACTGATGGAAACGGAATTAAAAGAACTTTATCAATCTCAATTAATTGAACCGAAAGAATACCAAACAGCATTATTGATCCTAAGACAAGAGATTCAATTTCAAAAAGAAAAAAGTCGAAGATAGGTGAATACATTGCATGATAAATGGATTGTAGGCGTGGACCTTGGCGGTACAACGACAAAATTAGCATTTTTGACTACTAGCGGAGAAATCCTGCAAAAGTGGGAAATACCAACTGATAATTCAGATGAAGGCCGAAATATTACCGGTAATATTGCAAAGGCGATTAATGAAAAATTGGCAAATCTCGGTGAAAATAAAAATAGATTAATCGGAATTGGGATGGGTGCTCCGGGTCCGGTTGACTATGAAAATGGAGTAATCTTGAATGTTGTCAATTTAGGATGGAAAGAGAACTATCCCCTTAAGAAACAACTGGAAGTAACGACCGCTCTTCCTGCTGCAATTGAAAATGATGCGAATTGTGCAGCGCTTGGTGAAATGTGGAAAGGTGCAGGAGGTGGAGCAAAAGATTTGGTTTGCGTCACGCTTGGTACTGGTGTTGGCGGTGGAGTCATTATCGGCGGAAAAATTGTCCAAGGTTCTAATGGTGCTGCTGGGGAAATCGGACATATTACGGCTGTTCCAAATGGCGGTGCACCTTGTAATTGCGGGAAAACCGGTTGTCTTGAAACGGTTGCTTCAGCAACGGGAATTGTCCGGTTAGCAACGAAAGAAATTTTAAAAAGCGATACAAAAGGTGAATTAGCTGAGAAACAGGCTGCAAACGGTAAAATAACGGCAAAAGATGTTTTTGACGCTGCAAGAAATGGAGACCAGTTGGCAGTAAAAGTCTTAGACGAGGTAACATTTCATTTAGGTCTGGTTTTAGCAAATATTGGAAATACTCTGAATCCGCAAAAAATAGTGATAGGCGGCGGTGTTTCAAAAGCTGGTGATATTCTATTAAACTCTGTGAAACAACAATTTAATCGATTTGCATTCTCTTCTGTAAAGGAATCAACAGAGCTCGCATTAGCAACATTAGGAAATGATGCAGGTGTCATTGGTGCAGCATGGTTGATTAAAAATAAATTAAATGTATAAATCATCGGAAACCTGCCATCGCAGGTTTTTTGTTTTATAAAATTCATCTTTTTATTTTCTTTTCATATGATTTTTATGATGGGAGGGGAAAAAATGGAAGTCCTGTTTCGATCTAAAGACTCCTTATGGTATTATAGTAAGCTATTTATGGTACCGTTAAATTTGATTGAAGACTCAAATCGATTTATAAATCCTAAGAATATCGAAACCTCAGAAAAAATAATCATTCCGGGTTATGAAGCAGTCCCATACAGAATTAAAAACGGGGACACGTTAGCCGGAATTGCTGCTTCAAAGAATTTTCCACCAGATGCCTTACTTTTACTTAATCAAACACAAAAACCTGACCACTTGCTCCCAAATGAAACCATCCTACTACCTGAAAGAGTCACAATGCCTTTTTTAACTACTACAAAGCCATGTTGTTCTGCAATCCTTTACGAAGCAATCTCTTCACTTGAAAGGGTTTACCCTTTTATCAACGTGTCTATTATAGGGAAAAGTGTCTTAGGAAACCCAATCCATGAAATTAGAATTGGGAAAGGAACAAAAAAAGTTCATATGAATGCATCCTTTCATGCAAATGAATGGATCACCACCTTGATTTTGATGGATTTGTTAAATCATTATTTACTCTCGATGACAAATGGAATGGCCTTTAGGGAAGTTTCTTCTTTGCAATTGTACCAAAGAGTAGAGCTTTCTATTGTACCCATGGTTAATCCGGATGGGGTTGACCTTGTTATAAATGGGCCACCTGAATCGGTTCGCAAGAAAGTGATGAAAATTAATAATGACAGCGATGATTTTGTCCACTGGAAAGCGAATATTCGCGGGGTGGATTTGAATAATCAATATCCGGCAAAATGGGAGATTGAAAAGGAGCGGAAACTGCCGAAGCTGCCGGCTTCAAGAGATTTTCCCGGGAATGCTCCGTTAACTGAACCTGAAGCGATTGCCATGGCTAAATTAGCGAAGAGCACTTCATTTGACTGTGTTGTCGCTTATCATACCCAGGGAGAAGAATTTTATTGGGGATATGAGGGTTTGGAACCACCTGAAGCTGCGAAGATTGCAAAAGAAATGGAACGATTAAGCGGGTATAAAGCCATTCAGTATGTTGACAGTCATGCAGGGTATAAGGATTGGTATATTCAAGAATTTAAACGCCCTGGCTTTACCATTGAGTTGGGAAGGGGGATAAATCCACTTCCTCTTTCAAAATATGAAGAAATTTACTCGCGGGCTGAGGCAATTTTTTTAGCTGCGCTGCTTCATTCATAAATAAAAAAACATGCCTTGTAATATTAAAAAATTCTCATTAAAATAATTGGTAATGGTTCTTTTATTTACTTTGGAAAGCCGTTAATAACGGCTTTTTCATTTTTCTTGGTACTGAAACATTCTGTTAATATGAACGTCTTAAATTATATATAGAATTTTTAAACGGAGGGGTTTAGATTGGTTCAATTTGGAATACAAAAAGCGGTCCGATATATTTTACCAATCATTTTGTTTCTTTCCCTCCTCCTTGGAGCTTGTAATCTTCAAACGCAAAAAAGATCTAATCAAACTTCCCCCAAAAAAAATGTAACTACTTTCTCCATAAAGGATTGGAAGCTCCCGTTTACTGTCTCGAAGGGTGAGTTTTTTAAGATCGCAGGCTGGATTTCCGAAAATCAAATCCTATACATTACGAATATAGGACAGTCCTCATATATTTATATTTATGATTTTTTAACGGGGAAAAGTAAGTTTGTTTTTAAAACAGATTCCCCAATTGTTAATGTTCAAATTAGTCCTTCTAAAAAATACTTCTTAGTGCAGTCTTCCCCTTCTACCTATGAAGGTTTGATTGAGATTATTAATCAAGAAGGGAAAGTATCTTGGAAACACCCCATGGCATCTTATGAATTAGAATTTGAATGGAATCCCTACGACGAATCAAAAATCCTTGTTTCAAACTTTAATGAAGACTGGACCTTTAAACTTTTCTTAATTGAAATGAATCATTTAAAAATGAAAGAGATTTCAGAGTCCCAGCCTTTTCTTCAATGGGTAAATCGAGACCAGATTGCCTTTTTAAAATGGGATGAAAAAAAATCAACACTATCTGCACCGCTAGTTTTTAAGGGCTTGGAGGGTGGAGAGGAAAGGCCAGTGTTTTCTGGTGTGTTTCATTTTACCGTGTTCCCTGATTTGCTTTTAACCATCGAAGCCAATAAGGTGGATAAAACAAACTCGACATATACATTTTTTGACAAAAAATTAAAGCATATTTTCTCATTTTCCATACCACAGCTAACTAACTATTCAGATTGGGTCGTGCCGAATTATGATTATATTGATAATAAAAAGGAATTTATTGCTTTTAGTCCATTAGAAAGTACCGAGGCTGACTCGTATACGGAGGGGTTTAATCTTGTTACCTATAATCTTAAGGAAGGAAATCAACAGTTAATCCTCTCTGGGTTGGACAATGCCCCGTTAAGTTGTTCACCATTGGGGAATGCCTGCTTATACGGGAACAGCTTTGAAAAGCTGATTGATTTAAAAACCAAAAAAATTGACGATTTACTGAAAGAATGACTGTAAAGAGCCATTCTTTTTTTCTTACTTTGCCAGGTATGATAAAATCACACTGTACAAAAAATTAATGGACCAAGCAGGTGATCAGGATGGCAATAGTTGATGTTACCGTCATTCCACTGGGGACGGAAACACCCAGTGTGAGTAAATATGTGGCTAGTGTACAAAAGGTATTAAAAAGATATGAGGCAGAGGGGAAAATTCATTACCAGTTGACCCCCATGAATACGATTATTGAAGGGGATTTGCCCGTTTTATTTGAAGTGATTCAGGCGATGCATGAAGCACCATTTGCAGAGGGGATTCAGCGGGTAGCAACAAATATCCGTGTGGATGACCGAAGAGATGTAAAAAGAAGCATGGAGTATAAGGTAGATAAAGTAAATAGCCTTTTGCAAGAATAATAAAAAAGACTGCCTAAAGGGCAGTCTTTTCTATATTGTCTTAGTGTGTTCCAGTCGGAATTCCGTGGTGAATGATGGTCATGACAACAAACCAGCCAAAGACCAAGAATGAAGCGACTCCCCAAAATGCAGCTAATAAATTTTTATTTTTTAGTGCACGAAGTCCAGCAAAGAAAGCAAGGATGGTTACTAAAGCAAAGATAATAACTAAACCCATGAACAAATCCCCCTTTATTGGTTATTTACCAGGCAGTATGCCCAACATTTTAAAATAGTTATGTAAGAATATTATATACATTCGTTTCCTATTTTATAGTTTTTTCATTCGTTTGTCGAGGGCAAAAAAGAGACAACTTTATGTTCGAGACTTTAAATTGCTTTTAAGAATATCGTTCCTTTCTTTATCTACAATTAAAGAATAGTGTAAAATGTTATTATTGCATTTATTAACTGGAGGTATACAAGATGAAGTGGTCGCAAATCCCCTTAGGGGTTCTGCAAACAAACTGTTACATAGTTGAAAATCCTGATCAAACATGTCTAATTTTTGACCCAGGTAGTGAAGGGAAAAAGTTGATTAATTGGTTGACCAAGCGTGAATTAAGGCCGGTGGCCATTTTCCTGACTCATGCTCATTTTGACCATATTGGGGCAGTGGATGAGGTAAGAGATTTTTTTAAGATTCCTGTTTATGTCCATGAGGAGGAAGAAGAGTGGCTAAGTGATCCAAAATTAAATGGTTCAAAATTTTTTATGATGAAGGAAAGCGTTAATGCCCGGCCAGCAGAGTTTGTTTTGAAAAAGGAAGAGGACATAAAAATAGCTGGTTTTGAATTTAAACTGTTTGAAACTCCGGGCCATTCACCGGGCAGTGTTTCTTATTATTTTGAACATGACGGATTTGTCGTTTCTGGAGATGCCTTATTTAAAGGAAGCATTGGCCGAACAGATCTACCAAAAGGAAATCAAGCACAGCTGTTAAAAAGTATTCACGATAAGTTGTTATTTTTGCCGGAGGAGACAGTGGTCTTACCGGGGCATGGTCCTGAAACCACTATTATCGAAGAGATGGATAGCAATCCTTTTTTAAATGGTTTTTGATTACTCAAATAGAAAAGCCCTTCTCACGAGGAGAAGGGCTTTTCGGGGGATGTTCTATTCATATAATGGGAGGGGATATAGTTAAGCTACTGATTTAACAATAATATATAGTAAACACTATGTCAATAGTGGAAAAACAAAAAGGAGCAAAAGATGATTACATATTTAAAAAAAATCATTTCGGAATCACCCAATCATTATATTTCGTATGCAGATTTCATCAGTGCAGCCCTTTATCATCCCGATTTTGGCTACTATATGAAAGAAAAAGTGAAAATCGGGCGCAATGGTGATTTTATCACAACCAGCAATATTTCAGATATTTATGGCCGGCTTTTTGCAAAATGGTTTTCAAAAATATATAAGCAATACAAATTACCAGTTGTATTTTGTGAAATTGGGGCAGGGAACGGCCGCTTTGCTAACGCTTTTTTAACGGAATGGTTTGAATCAGTTCAAGTTCCGATTGAATATATGATTGTCGAAAGCAGTCCTTATCATAGGAAATTACAAAAAGAGCTTCTCGGTTCTGCCTTCTCTGTTACACAGTTAGAAACGCTCGATGAAATCAGAGGCTTCAAAGGAATAATTTTTTCAAATGAGCTTTTCGATGCACTTCCTGTCCATGTAATAGAGAAGGAGAATGGCAGGATTTTCGAAGTGATGATTGGAATTGAAAATAATAAATTGTTTGAGAAAAGGGTTCCGTTATCGAATCAGGAAATTGTTCAATATTTATCAGAGAATAAATTGGAGTTACAGGAGAAACAACGGTTTGAAGTTCCTCTGGCTATGGAAAAAATGATTGGGGATATTTCGAAATTTATTACGGAGGGTCTTGTTGTTAGTGCTGACTATGGTTATACCAATCAGGAATGGATGCAGCCTGCGAGGTCGAGGGGGAGTTTACGGGGATACTATCAGCATCAAATGCTCGATAATATTTTACAGCATCCCGGGGAAATCGATATTACAACACATATTCAATTTGATCAGCTTATTCAACAGGGAGAAAATGCTGGCCTAAATTTTGTTACAATGCTTAGGCAGGATGAATTTTTACTAAAAGCAGGAATTCTTGAGGAATTACAAAGTCATTTTGATCCTAACCCGTTTTCTGAACAAAGCAAGCAGAACCGGGCAATACGAAGTTTAATTATGCCTTCGGGAATAAGCTCCTATTTCCATATCATTATTCAACAAAAAGGTTTGAACGTTGATTTTACGAACATATTTTAAAGTAGGCTTTGTTGAAAAACAATGTTGATTTATAAACAAAGTTGATTGGAGCGGAAGGTGCGAGACTCCTGCGGGAGCAGCGGGACAGGTGAGACCCCACAGGCGCTAAAGCGCGCCGAGGAGGCTCACCGCCCGCCCCGCGGAAAGCGAGCATCCTGGAGCGGAAATCAACATCCAAGTTTAACACAGCCTAAAGAAAAAAACACTGGAGGCATTTCCAGTGTTTTTATTTCTTATTCTGCTGCACCTAGAGGCATCATGAAAGTTGTCCAATAAGTGAAACCTGCAAAGAAAATGGTTAAATATGCTCCGAAAACGTACATGTACATACGTTCGGATAGTTTTAGATAGCTGAGCAGAACGAAGAATCCTGTTTGGGCTAAAAATAACATTGCCGTTTTATCCAAATCTCCTAGATAAAACATAACGGTAAAAATACCCGTCCAGAAACCCAATACTCTGAACATGCGATCCATATGTATCCCTCCTTTTACCCTACGAATACCATCATTACAATATTATAAGGTAAAAGTTAGGGTAATGTAAATAATGGTTTCGTATTAGTTTGTGACGAATGCTTGGTAGGAACATGTTTCACAGCCATTAAACATATTCTCTTTTTCAATCAACTCCACTGTAGAGAATAAGACCTCAAACATCCCCTTAAGAAATTCACGATGCATACTGCAAACGGTTTCGTGTTCCTCTGCCACTTCTTTAAATGGGCAATTATAAATCTGAAAATAGATTTTGGTTTGATCCCCGTTTACATCAAATTCCGGATAAAAGCCTGCAAGTGTTGATGCACTCTTTAATATATTTAGCTTTTCGTTAAAATCTAATTCATCACCGAATGATCTTTTTGCCATTTCTTGTTCTATAATTTCAGTTCCAAAACGTTTTCCTGTTATATATAATGCTTTTTTTCCTTCCTCACCAAGTGTTAGCATGGTCTGAATCGCCACTTTAGATAACAGCATATAATCGCGGAATGGAAAATGCAGTTGAATCACATCATCTGATAAGCGGTACAACCGGCTAGGACGGCCGCCCTTACCTGTTTTCTTTGTTTCAGAAATTAACATGTTTACATCTTCGAGCTTGGAGAGATGCAATCTTGCCACATTGGGATGGATATCAAAATTTTCAGCGACCTCTTGGACAGTTACCTCTTGGTGCCTTTTTGTAATGTATTGATAAATATAATAACGCGTTGGATCTGATAAAACATTTGTTATTTTTAACGTTTGTTCCATCTGGTTTCACCTCGAACCCCCATAATTTACACTCATTATAATACAGCGATATTAACATGGGAATGAGGTTAACATCATAAACACTATAAGTTTAGAAAATGTTCACAATTATCGTCAAAAATTTGTAATATTTAGCTCGAAATTCTTGTACCTGAATGGTGTCTATTGAGTTATTCTAATAATGGTTAACAAATTATAAATAAGGGGGAATCCTGCTGAAACATGTTGTATTCTGTCAGTAGTAATACCAAAAGGAGGTTATTCTCATTGTCAGCGCTATCGAAATTTTAGCCAATCGAATTATTAAAGATGCCACTCGAAACCAAGCAACTGATATTCATATCATTCCGAGAAAGAATGATACACTCGTTCAAATCCGCCTTACGAATAAACTTATTCCTCGGTTATCCCTTCCAAAAGAAGAATGCGACAAATTAATTTCACATTTTAAATTTACCGCAAACATGGATATTGGGGAAAGAAGACGCCCGCAAAGCGGTTCAATTTTTTGCGATGTCAACGGTCAATTGATGGGGCTCAGATTATCTACCCTGCCTTCAAACAATCGAGAAAGCCTTGTTATCCGGCTTTTACCTCAACAAGAACAGATTCCATTTCACCAGCTTTCCTTATTCCCTTCAATGACAAGAAAATTACTTGCTCTTCTTAAACACGCTCATGGCTTAATTATATTTACCGGGCCAACCGGCAGTGGGAAGACCACTACCTTATATTCACTCCTCAATGAAACTGCACACTTATTCCATCGGAACGTTATTACACTAGAAGATCCTATCGAAAAGAATTATGATTCCGTCCTGCAGGTCCAAGTAAATGAAAAAGCGGGGGTCACCTATGCCACCGGATTAAAAGCTATTTTGCGGCATGATCCGGATATCATTATGGTGGGGGAAATAAGGGATAGTGAAACCGCAAAAATTGCTGTTCGAGCTGCGCTTACTGGCCATCTTGTCCTTATAATAGGCGCATACAAAAAGAGGTTAGTTAAATCTAACCTCTTTTATTTCGACAGAGTCCGGTGTCTTATCCTTATTTATTTTGTCCACGGTTATAAAATCTAAAGCAATCAAAACAAATTGTTTCTTCTGTTCAATGGTCATGTACTGCCAATTCAATTTTAAATCCGTCCATATTTCCGATATATCGCTATCCTGCAAAGGTGCTTCTTTTGGAGTTAATCCTTCTAACTCTTTTCGAAGCATCTTTTCTTTTTCCTCTTCCTCTTTCATGCGCTTCTGAAAATCCCCATCGGTAATCATTTCATTCACCCAAGCATACTGCCATTTGGAGCGCCTTTTTTCAATTCCGTTTAATTCCTGCTCTATTTCCTTGATAGTTTCGGTGTGATCTTCAACAGCGGCAGTAGCTTCATTTTGCGCTAGTTCATCGGCTTCCTTGGTAAAATCCCACTTGCTTAACATTTGAATAAACTTTTGCTCGAATAAATTTTGACTGATATTCGGCAAATCGCAAAGTCCTCTCGGCTTATTCGGACAATAATAGTTATAGGAGTAATATACTTTTTCCCCCCTTTTCGTGTGAGAACTCTTACCGATAAGTCTCGAACCACAGCGGCCACACTTTAACACCTTGCTAAAAATATGTTTTGAGGTGGCCTGCCGTGGATGAATATCTTTTCTGGATTCAATTGTTTGTTGAACTAAATTGAATTCCTCTTCTGGAATGATGGCCGGGGCTACCCCTTCCACTTCAAAATATTGGTCCTTATTCACCCGGTAATTGTAGCGACTAGTACCCATATAAATAGGATTTTTCAAAATATATTGGATAGGATTCATCCCCCATGCTTTGCCACTTCTAGGGTGAATACCTCTTTCGTTAAGATTTTTAGCAATCTTCCACATACCCATTCCAGATAGATAAAGACGGTATATTTCTTTGACAATGGCAGCTTCCTGGTGGTTGATCATTAGGGTAGAGTCATTAGATTCATACCCTAATGGTGGCAGGCTGACGGTCCATTTGCCTTCTTTTGCTTTTTGCTGCATCCCCATTCTTACACGTTCTCCGAGGTTTTCCCTTTCCCATTGTGCTAAGGCGGCAACAAGGGTAATAAATAAACGCCCGATTGCGGTTGTTGTGTCGTATACTTCTGTAGCTGATTTAAACTTTACATCGTATTTATCAAACATATTCAGAAGCTTATATAAGTCCAATACAGACCGGGTAAGCCTATCCAATCGATAAACAAGAACGCAATTAAAAACACCTTGTTCAAGAGCCTTTAACATGCGCTTTAAATCCGTTCTATTTAAGTCCTTTGCGCTTTCTCCTTCGTCTACATACCACTGAACGATTTCCCACCCCTGAGAAAGCGCGTATGCCTCTAATCGGGCACGTTGAGCTGCAATGGAATAACCTTCTTCAGCTTGTTCCTCCGTTGATACCCTTATATAAATTGCGACTTTCATAATTGCACCTACTTTAAACTTAGTCACCATAATAGTAACAATTAGTTACAATTTTGTGAATGTAATATATTTCCTAAGAATAAATTTAAAAAACAACTACCACTTTATTGGATATATTGTATATAATTACAGTTGCGTTACAAATAGTTTACATTTTAGGAGAAATGCCATGCCGTATGCTAAATATTTTCACAAACGACTTGAATCGTTTTACTCTAAAGTCCTTCCCTTAATAGGAAAAAAGAAATTTGAACAACCCTGTTTATCGAATCAAGAAATGTTTATAAGGATGGAAGTTCTTAGACGGAATTTTACCAAAAGACAAATGAACATTATTTCTATGATCCTTTCCCTTTCTTTTTATATTGGTAAAGAAAAAGCCATCATTCCAAAAATGCGCGACTGGGAAATTGCAGGGATATCAAAAATCAAAGCCAGGAGCGAATTAACGCAATTGGTGGAACTTGGTGTGATTGAGTGGGATGAAGAGAAAAATATTTTTTCTTTAACAGATCCACGAGGATGGAAGGTAAAGTATCATTCGGGGTATAACGACGAACGAGCGTCGGAAATCTTCTTGCTTAACTTGAAAGATACAGGAATTTTAATTGTACCTGAGGAATAGTTTATTTTTTTAAATAGGGGTTCCAAAATGGTTAAGTCGAAAAGGTTATTTTTTTTGAGTGGAAGTTCGACAAGTGCGAACTATTCAGCAGACGCACCGCTTATTTGCGGCTTTTAGCGCCTCTGACCGATTTCCACTCGTATAAATCATCGATGCTGCAATTTAACGCGTATGCAATGGATTTAGCTGTTATTAATGACATAGTATGTTTATTGTTTACATATTCAGATATTGTAGATTTAGGTATCTTTGTCATTTCAGATAATTCAATTTGCGTTAAATCTGCTTTTTTTAATCGATCAGCAAGTAAACACTTGCCGATTTTAAACAACCAGCTTTCACCTCCATTGGTAAAAAAATACTATATGTAGGTAAAAAAATATTACTTTTGTTCTAAATTCAATTGTATTATAATAAAAAACAAGAACACACGTTCTCCACTATGGGGGTCATTTAATGAAAAAAACTGTCGATGTCGCGGAATTAATTGAAAAAATCAAACAATCTTTAAAAGATAAAGAAAATGAAATAGAGAAAGGCGCCTGATTAGGAGCCTTCCATTTGTTTCATAATACGATAAAGCTTAACGTGTTTAATCATTTCCTTTATCTCTTCATCTGTTGCGGGTTTTCCGTCTACTTCTAAGTTGTATTTGTCTTTTAATGATTCTAAGGATAAGTTTCTTTCGTATATTAGTTTATTTTCGTTTTCGTCAAAAAGGTCATCCTTTGAGAAGAAATACGAAACATCTATATCAAAACATTGTGCTATTTTCTCCAATAAATCCACAGAAGGTGCATTGATTCCTTTTTCCAGCTTGGAAATGTGGGCATGGGATACTCCGATCTTTTCCCCCAACTCTCTCATAGATAACTTTTTCTCTGTTCTTAACTTATTTATCTTTAGACCAATTTCTAATTGTAAATCATTTTGATCGGTCACTTTTTAACCCCCTTCCAAACCTTATTTTACATAAAACGTAACTATCAGTAAACATTTATAGAAAAATTAATGATTTTTTAACAAAAAGTTGTTGACCTGTAGTTACCTATGATGGTAACATAAGGTTACAGTAACGTTGAGTTACCAAACAAGGAGGTGTTTGGATGAAAAACCAATTAGCGAAAATAAGAAAAGAAGCTAAATTAACACAAGAAGAACTGGCTGCTGCGGTTGGCATCACAAGGAACTATGTTTCTAAGATTGAAAATGGTGGTGTATGTAGTTTAAAAGTATTATCTGCAATTGCAAAAAAATTAAATGTAAAGATCGATGATATTTTTTTAGCTTAAATGGTAACTTTAAGTTACATAGAGGGGGTGACAAAGTGAATCAACCATCAAAAGAAACGGCAAAACTTTTACTTCAGCTGATCCGGCCCACAACAGAGAAAATCATTCGGGAGCAATTAAACAATAAATGTAAAGGTGCCTAATTTTAACGTTGTGGGGAGAGGGGATTTTTAGAAAAACACTTCATACAAATTTTGGGAGGTGAAATAAATGAACGAGGTAAACCTTCAGGAGCTGGAAGAAAAGTATGGCGAGGAACTTGTTGAATTTTTATCCCAACGAATTGAGCAAGCAGAAAAAGATAATCACGGCACTTGGAAGATTAAAGTACTTAATGAATCAAAAGTTTTTCCTGTAATTGTGTTCTTAACTTCCAATTATACGTGGATATGCGAAATATATTTACCTAAGAAAAGAATTGAAAATAAATACATTTTATCTCTAAGCGATACTGAAGAATTAATTGTAGCAATGAATAGCTTGAAAAAAGCCTAACCAGGCTTCTCTTTTTACCATCGTTGCGCAAATTGACGATGAAAAAAAGTAATAAAAGATTAATAGATGAATAGGAGCTGAAGAAATGGAATTTTACAGAAAAGAAATTAAATTGGTTTTTGAACATATTGGATTTGAACTAGAAAGTGATCCTGATACCGGAATTGTGATTTTGCGGTTAAAAGAATTGTGTGTTGATGACGAACAATCTATACCTGAGATTTCTGTTTATAAAGAGAAAAACATTATTGAAGTGTATCCATTAGTTGATGAATTAAAAGAAATGATTAAAGCGATGCAGCAAATTCTCCCGGAGGGTGATGAAAATGAATGAGCTTCAAATATTCAAAAATGAATTGTTTGAAGTTGCTGTCAAATTAGATAATGGGGAATTTGTTTTCGATGTAGAACAGGTAGCTAAATGTTTGGGGATAACCGATACAAAAAATAACAAAGAGTACGTTAGATGGAATCGTGTAAACGAATACCTTCCGAAAAATTCGCCACTTGTGGCGAAAGGCGATTTCATTCCAGAACCACTTGTTTATAAGTTAGCTTTCAAAGCGAATAACGAAATTGCAGAAAAATTCCAAGATTGGTTAGCCATCGATGTTATTCCATCCATTCGAAAAAATGGCGGCTACATAGCAACCAATGAAGATGATACCGACGAGGATATTTTAGCAAGAGCCGTGTTAGTGGCCCAAAAATCCATAGAAAAGAAAAATCAAATCATCGCAGCACAGCAAAAACAACTTGAAGAGCAGCAACCATTGGTTTCATTCGCTAGGATCTGCATGCAATCCACTGAATCAATAAAAGTTGGGGAATTAGCAAAGATGATGGTTAGTCACGGGATTGAAACTGGTCAAAATAGATTATTCATCAAATTACGTGAATGGGGATTAGTTTTTAAATCTTCTACGGAACCAACCCAGAAAGCTGTTGAGAGTGGATATTTTGAAATCGCTCAAGGTGTTAAACAAAAACCGAATGGAGAAGCATTTACATGGCGCACTCCATATGTAACTCCGAAAGGTCAAATGTATATCGCAAACCGATTACAAAAGGAGGCAACAGCCTAATGCTAATTAATTTCCTAGTAGCGATTATCGTCGCTTTTGTCGCTGGAATGACTTTTCAAAGATTTCAATCTAAGGGATGTGAAGGGAATGAGTAAGGTTCTTTTAACTAACGAGCAGGCAACAGCATTAGAAAGCGCCATCAATTGCTCAAATGGCAATAAAGCAAGCATCATCGATTGGAAGGTTAGGGAACTATTTGGAGGTGATGAAGAAGCATTAAATAAAGTTGAATTGGACGATCTTATCCGGGCTCTTTATATCGGATACGAAGTTTATGAAATTCCTGAGAATTGCGGTATTGATGCAATGGGAGACGAGATTATTACGGGGGATACCATTTTAGAACACGATGGTGAAATTATTTTGGAAACAAATGCAATTGCATACCTAGTGGGATTTTTAGGAGCTGCAAGAAAAGTCGCGGGGGAATAAAAAGCCCGATGCTACCAACATCGGACCCTAAAGAAAAAACCTTATTTTTATTGTATCACGGACATGTCCAATTTATTACAAAAGAGGCGAAAATCCAATGGCAAAATATAGATTTGTCCACACAGAGTTTTGGCAGGACGCTAAGGTGCTCGAAGAAATGACACCCGAGGATAAATATTTTTATCTTTACCTTTTGACAAATCAGAATACAACTCAAATAGGAATATACCAAATTACGAAAAAGCAAATGGCTTTTGATTTAGGTTATTCAATCGAGTCCGTCAACAGCCTTTTAAAACGATTTATTAATGATCATAAAGTTATTAAATATAACGAGGATACTAAAGAAATAATCATTTTGAATTGGGCAAAGTACAACATTACTAAAAGTCCAAAAGTATTAAGTTGTATAAAAAAAGAATTATCGCAGGTGAAGAATCAAGAATTTGTTTCTTTGTTTTTAGAACAAGCAAATTATTTTGGATACCCTATCGATACCATATCCATAGACTATGGGGAAAAAGAAAAAGAAAAAGAAAAAGAAAAAGAAAAAGAAAAAGAAAAAGAAAAACAACAAAGTGTGTCGGCTGATGATTTTTATCAGCAAAATTTCGGAATATTAAATCCTTTCATTGCCGAGAGCATTGAACATTGGGTTAATGATCTGAGTGAAGAAATAGTAATTGAAGCTTTAAAACGAGCATTGTTCCAGCAAAAGAAATGGAGTTATGCAGAGGGTATATTACGGAATTGGGTTAATCAAAATGTTCGTAGTTTAGAAGATGTACAAGCCTTAGATAAAGAGTTTGAAAGAAGAGGAAATAAACCTAAGCAATCTTTATTTGAGCAAGGTGAAGCAAGTAAACAACGGCAGGCATCTATTAAGCCAATGACTAAGGAAGAGCAGGAAAAAATGAAACGGATGGAGGAGGAGCTACCATATTAAAAAGCATTCAAAGCTTATCAGATTTATTAGGTCCGGCACGATTGAAAAGTATGCTCTTTAATATCCGGCCTGACCTTAAAGGAAAAGTAGTAATGGATTCAATTACCCTAAAAAAATTTAAATGTTCTCAATGCCAGAAAGATACCATAGATGGCTGGGAATTTGAATTAGATGGGAAGGTTCAGGAAATTACGGCCGCACAAAAATGCAACGGCTGCGGCACGGAAGAATTAAGCAGGACTGCATCCAAAGAATTAATGCAAAAACGAGTAGATGCCCTTGTTTCTAATTGGTATTACATTTCCGAAAAGGACACGTCCGGATTTAAGAATTATCAACCAACTGATCATCAATGCACGCATGATGCAAAGCAGAAGGCAATGAACTATGTTGGTGCCTTTAGTCAAAATGAATTGATGGAGAAGAATTTATTGATTGCAGGCAGTACCGGCACAGGCAAAACTCATTTATCAAAGGCAATGGCCAGGACCCTAAAAGCCAGAGGGTTCAAAGTAGGTTTTATTTCATCAGTAGAGCTTTTTAATAAAATCAAAGCAACCTTTGATAGCGGATCAGCGGAACGAGTATTCGAGGAAATGAAGAAGCTGGATATCCTTGTCATTGATGATGTTGGAGTTGAAACAACAAAGCTAAACGATGTCAGTTGGACTGTGCGGACCTGGACTGAAATCATTGATGCGCGGTTAGGGATGGCAAATATTTGGACAACCAATTTGGATGATACCCATTTAGGAGAAGTGGTCGGACAGCGAGCTTTTTCACGAATGTATGAAGGTACAAGATTTATAGATTTATTCACCGATGATTATCGTAAAACGAAAACTGTAAGGTGAGGTGCTATATGTGCCAAATATGCAATGGGACCCACGTAATTCACGAGGTAAGCAACTATTCGATTCAGTTTAATTGCTGCCCCGAATGTGGTCCGGAATCGGATGAAGTGTGGTATGAACGGATAAATAAATTAAAATTTATGGTCGCGGAAATGAGAAAAGGGGAGGAAGTAAAAAATGGATGAATTAATGTTTAAAATCAGTCAGATTTTAGGCCGGAATATTCAATACGAAAACATGAAGAAATCTTTTGAGGATTTAGCTGCAGTAATTGAAAAGCAACAAAAAGAATTAACCGAAGCGCATAACCGGGAATTATCTTACAACGATGATATTGAACAAATGGATGTGATGGTCGATCTGCTTCAAAAAGAAGTAAACCAGTACAAACTTCAGGAAACACTTCTTCTCGAAAAAGTCAAAAAACAAATAGAAGATATCCGGCACCTTCGAGCAAAAACAACTTTTAAGGTATATGAAGAAAATCTTCTACTAGTACAAGAAATTGTCCGCTTGAAAGGAGAAGCGAACAATGTGCCAGCAATGCCCTCAATGTAACGGTAATGGTTATGTAGCTGATAAAAGAAAAAAACAAGTCAAAATGGAATGTTTGGAATGTCATCACCACTGGATTACAGAGTCCAAAATTTGCCCAAAGTGTGAAAGGCCTAACGGATATGCTGTTGATGGAATCTGTGCCCAGTGTTATTCAGAGCAGTTAAGCCGGAAGGGATAAAAATTGTGAGGTGAAGAAAATGGGTATTTTATATAGCTCAATGATTAAAGTGAAACTTCACCAAGATAAAATGCACAAATATTTTATTAAAAGATTGCAAGAATTAGGGGTTACTCATTCACAGCTAGGTCATCCGGTGGAAGAGTTAGATTACGATGAAGCTAAATACGAATATACATTGGCGGCATTCAGGGAAATTGATGCTGAACGAGATGCAAACAGGTGGTTTTAATGGGACAAGCAACAAAAAAAGAATTCTTTCAGCGAGAACCAAGACAAAACAGAATTATTGTGTGTGAGGATATGGACTTTGTGTGGGATAAACCAGAGCTGAAAGCTTTGAAAAAAATGTGGGAAAAGGAATTAAGCGTAAACTATATAGCTGATTATTTTGACCGAGATCCAGACGAAATTTTAGTGGCCTTAATCCATTTAGCCAGGAACGACAAGATTGCAAGACGGAAGGAGGGTTTGGTGTGATTGGTAAAAAGCATGAAGTCAGTCAAAAGTCACTTAAAACATTAGAAAAAGTCATGTTTTCTCAAGATGACTATGGATTTGAAAAATATAAAAAACCTTTATCGCATGAAATGAATTATGACTGGATGCAAATGTTTTTAGAAGAAATGGCTGATGGATTGAAATATATCCAAAATGAAATGGATCGGAAGGCAAAAGTTATTGAATTGCTTGAAAATGCGTTGAAATTGGAATCCATGATTTTAGTTGAATCAGCTCTTGGAATTTTGAAGATTGAAGGGACAGGAAAATAAGGAGGCCCGAACAATGGAAGTTAAATTAATCGCACATACTCCGAATGGGATGGAAGTGGCTTTAACCGCTATTCGAACCTGCTACAGCCATTTAAAACCTTCTGAAATCATTAAGGCCGAAGGAGAAAAGTATTTCGGTCGGATGGCAACGGACGGAAAAGAAGGAACGGAAGCGGACAGGTTAATCCGTCACATTATAAATAGTGGACATACATCAACAATGGAACACCTAAACTATACATTCGCAATTGAAGGGGTTTCCAGGTCATTATTAGCGCAATTAACACGTCATAGGCATTTCTCTTACAGCGTTCAATCTCAACGTTATGTGAAGATGGAAAGCGAATCTAAAAGCGGTGGATTTAATTACACTTTTCCTAAAACAATTATTGAAAATCAATTTGCCTATGATACCTACACGATTGTGATGGAAAACATTCAACATGCTTACAACGAATTAAGAGCATCAGGAATACCGGCAGAAGATGCCCGTTATATCCTTCCTAATGCTGCAACTTGCAATTTAGTTTTAACCGGTAATTTACGGAGCATTCTAGAATTTTACTCTAAGAGGAATCCTTCAACTCATGCCCAATGGGAGATTAAGGAACTGGCAGAAAAAATAAAAAATGAAGTAATTAATGTGGAACCATGGGTGAAATCATTTTTTGAGAGGTAGTAAAAATATGAGATTAGAAGAATTAATGACACAAGTAAACCTCGATGTGTTTTACGAAAGGTTAAGACAAAACGATCTCTGGGGCTTACAGCGGCATAATTGGGGCAAGTGGTTAGGAATATTGGGTGAGGAGTTCGGAGAAGTTTGCCAGGCAATAAATAAAATTCATTTCCCTAAAGATGCCAAACCTACGGACGCAAGCAATTTGTATGAAGAATTAATTCATGTGGCTGCTGTAGCATCTGCGATAGCTGAACATGTACTTGAGGAGAGGGAACGCGATGAAGAAGAGGCAGCGGCAAAAGATTGATAAAAAGCAAAAGCAAGCCTTTGCTTCAATTTTATACAAGCTCAAAGAGTTGATTAGGAGCAGAATGGATGAAAAATAAGTATGGAGCAAAAAAGGCTATTGTGGACGGAATAACCTTTGATTCGATAGCTGAAAGCAAATATTACGAACAACTTAAATGGCTAAAGCAAGCAAAGCAAATTAAAGATTTTGAGCTTCAACCCAAATTTACCTTACAGGAAGCTTTTAAAAAGAACGGGAAAACATTTCGCAAAATTGATTATAAAGCAGATTTCAAGATTTATAACTTAGATGGAACTATAGAGATTGTTGACATAAAAGGGAAGATAACCAAGGAGTTTGCCATCAAAAGGAAACTGTTTGAACGAAAATACTTAGATTCTCTTACTCTGTTGAAATATGACAAATACAAAGGATTTATTGAGGTGAATTAAGTCGAGAAAGGCTGTGAAGGAATCTGGAGACAAGAGTGATAATCGCAGACGACAGAGCAGCATGGGTAAAGGCAGAAGATAAACAAATGATTTGTTGGACAAGGTGTTCCCTTTATAAAAAGTGTTCCAGTCGTTTAGGTGCGGATTGTAAGCGTCTAGGCGGTTCAAAAATACCGAAAGTAGGTGGCGGGAATGACAAACAAAGAAAAGCAAAAAAGAAGGCTTAAAAAGGCAATTAAGCAGCGGGAAAAGGAAAACGAAAAGAAAGCTCTGGATTTGGCATGGCGTAATTACTGGGTGAAGGTCGGAATTTTGAATGAAAAGGTGAGTTTATGAAGGTAACAACAGCTTATGCACTAGCTTGGATATCTGTAGCAACCACTGTATCAATTGGAATTGTAGTTTCCAAAAGTTTAATTCCAATGTGGTTTTTATTAATACCGGCATGTATTTCAATAAGTAGCAGTAAAGGGTGAGGACATGAGTGGAGCATTACGACAACTTAAAAAGAAGGGGAAGGTTAAGCCTTCTCCTATAGATCCAGCATTAATGGCAGCTTGGCACAATGGATTTAATCAGGGTGTAAAACAACAACTTAAATCGGATATGAATACCCTGGCTAAATTGCTTGAAGGATTGGAAGAATGGCCGGGGATTGGCGAAAAGACAGCGGGTAAGATTCGGGAGCATTTCCTCAGCAAATTTGGGATGTAAGGTGGTGTCTTATGCCAAGGGGACGAAGAGCGACAAAGGAATATGCCGTTTATAAAGGCGATGAACTTCTAGTGATTGGAACTGCAAGAGAGTGTGCAGAAGCTTTAGGGGTACAGAGAGAAACCATTATTTATTATATGTCTGCTGCTTATCAAAGAAGGTTAAGCAAAAGGAAAGACACAAAGAACGCTTTAGTGACAGTGCCTTTGGATGATGAAGATGATGAATCTTAGATCTATAAAGCGACATAAGGAGGAGTTAATAATGTTTGAATTATCACTTATAAAAAAGAACTTGAAATACGGTGAGGAAATCGAAGGGAAAGAATACGCACATAAAGTACTTTCGTTAGAAGATGTTAAATGGTTAATTGAACAGGCTGAAAAGGTTGAGGAATTACAGAGTAGGATAGATAAGGTTTTAGAACAGTCTGGAGTTAATTGGATAAATAAAGTGTTAAAAGGTGTTGAGTGATAGTTCACACTACGAAGATTTGACGAAATAAAAAAGAAGGTGAACAACATGATCCTATTCACCTGTAAAGAATGTAACCAATCAAGATTTGAATTAGAGATTATCCCAAAATTGAAGTGTCCAGATTGCGGAAAGTACATGGAGGCTATTGAAGAAGAGGAGTGAAAACCATGATAAGCAAGGTAACAACCTGGCAAATGACCGAGGAAGAACGATTGGCATATATCGAAAAACATCCCATTAAACCAATAAAAAAACCAAAGGGCACAGGATTTAGCTTTGATTCACCGGATTATAAAATTTCAACCGAACAGAGACAAGAAAATGCAAGGAAAGCAAGGGCGGCAAAAGATTATAAATGGAGGAGTCAAAAAGCTGTGGAGAGTAGATGGAAGAGCGAATAAAAAAATGCCAGGATTTCTCCCGGCTAGGTAATGTCTCGACAATTCTATTTTACCACGGGAGGTATCTAGGTGAGCAAACAATTACAATTTATTCTTCCTAAGATTGACGAAAAGAAAACAAAAGAAGCAGTGGAGGCGGCATTAGAAAAATATCGTATGTATCTGCTATCTGTTACAGAAGAAAAGGTCCCGAAAATCACGGCATCATATTCGCTACAACCTCCTGCATTTACGAATGAATTTCACTCACCTGTAGAAAGTGCGGCTATTGATAAAGTGGATATGGAAAGGGAAAGAGAAAACTATATCGAATGGATCCGTAGGGCTGTAAACCGGCTTAATTTTAAAGAACGGGAATTAATCATAAAACGGTACCTGGAAGACGAGGAACTATTTGATTATGAGCTTTACAATGAAATGAGGATGTCAGAAAGAAAGTATTATAGATTAAAAGCAAGAGCATTTTATAAACTTGCCTTTGCTCTGAAAATAGAAGTCTATGAACAGGTTGTGATTAATCAATGAACTATGTACAGCCTATTCGGGACCTAGACAAAGTAAATGAAATGAAATCTTATCTGAAAAGCAAGAGCGAGAGGAATTATATCCTCTTCTTGCTTGGGATAAGCACGGGCTTAAGGATTTCGGATATTCTTCAGCTCAGGAAAGAAGATTTATTAAATACCCATGTCAACATAAAGGAAATGAAAACAAGGAAACAAAAGCGGATTCGTATTCCTCCTTATATTCGGAAAGAGCTCATTGAATATGCAAGGAGACTTAAGGACCGGGAATATGTTATTAAAAGCCGTCAAGGCGGCAATAGAGCCATTGACCGTTCTGTGGCTTACCGTATCCTTCGAGAAGCAGCAGAGCAGGTTAATTTGAGCGAAATTGGCACTCATACATTAAGAAAAACATTTGGGTACCATTTTTACCAGCAGACAAAGGACGTGGCCATGCTGCAGGAAATGTTTAATCATAGCTCACCTCAGATCACATTAAGGTATATCGGGATTAACCAAGATTCAATGGATAAGGCCATGCTTAAGTTTAAGATTTGATGAATAGGAGGGTGGCCGGTGAAAGAGTATGCGATATATAAAGGTGAGGACCTATTGTGTATCGGTGATGTTGTTGAATGTGCGGAAACGCTGGGAGTGAAGGTTAGTACCATCTACACCTATGCAGCTAAAGACAGAAGAAGAAGAGCTGAAAAAAGCAAGAATCCTGAACAATGGACATTAGCTTATGCTTTGAATAAAGAGGAATAGATAGAAAAGGTGACATATGAGGAGTGGAAAAAGTGAGTGAAGAAATGAAAGCTTTAAGGAAAGAAATAGTCCACAAAGTTTTGCTATTAACCGTAGAAATTGAGTACGCAGAAGGTCACGAAAAGGACTTATTACTTGCAAAGTACGAAGGATTTAAAGAAGCTTGGGAGTTAACAGGTGGAGATATTCCAGAAGAGGTTGCTTCGTAATGCGGAGAAGGAGTGAAAAGGTTTGAAAGAAAATCTTGAACAAAAAATAAAAGATAATCTCAAACGCAATCCTTTTTACAAAGAGTCCAATAAGGATTTGCTAAAGGTGAAAATAGATGGTCATTTAAAAAGTGAAACACCTTTTATCTCGATTAAAAATATTGCTATTGAAATTGATTAGTTCATCTTACGGAGATAAGGCAATTTAAGAGGCTAACAACCTCTTATTTTTTTAAAGATTTAAAATCTGCATCATAAAAAAACAAAGAGTGCAGTCAAAAATAAAAGTGAAACAAAAACAGTGATATCAAGGGATTTAGCAATTAGGTGAGTGCAACAGTCTATGTATTATATTGCAGTCATTAAAGAAAGTGAGGAATGGCAAGGGATGCAGGTCGAAGAGGCAAAGAAACAAATTAAAGAATTGAGGAATTATATCCAGCAGATCCAGAGCTACCAGCCAGAAACATTCGAGCAAGAAGCAAACTATTTATATGTGCAGCTGGAGAGCGTGAGCAAGGTGGCCGATGAATTGAATAAAAAAGGATACAAGGTTGGAGCCCGGAAAGTGATCAGCAAGGATGTTTCAGATATCATTCGTTCTAAGCCGGTAATCGATGAAATGCATCAACTGGCAAAGAAGTTTTTCAATGGGAATAAGAAGAGAGCAACCGGGCGCGGCTGGATATAAAAAGGAGTGAATGATTATGACTGGGAACGAACGGTTAGAGAAAATAAAAGAAGTCCACCTTGAACGGATAAAACAAAATGAATTATATACAGCAAGCTTTATACATGTTGATTGGCTAATTGAACAGGCTGAAAAGGTTGAACGGTATGAAGCAGTGTTAAAAAGAATTGTTAAACAAACTTCTTGTGATGATACTTGGGATTTTGCGAACAGAGTTTTAGAAGGTAAGCCAAATAATGATTTGTTCTACAGAATGAATATAGATTAAGTTGCAAACAAAAGTGGCAGAAAAGTGAAAGAAAAAGGGCAGGATTTAAGCAGAGTATTTTCTTTTAGACATGCTATATTAGTAATATGAAGTTTTATAGGTCACGGAAATGACCTAATTAAAATAGTCAACTTTTGTTCTAGGGAATAATTAGTTTCTTCAGGCTAAAAGGTTTGAGGCGGTAATCGTTTAGGGGTAGGCGATTATCGCCTTTTTCTATGTTCTTTGCAAAGTGAGTTAAACGGTTAGCTTAGTTTGGAATGAATATACGGCAAAGGGTGATGCGCTATGTCGGAGAAAAAGCTACAAAAGAAATCACCTAAGAATAAGCAGAAGAAGGAACAGCTATCACGTAAGGACATCGAGGAACTAATGGGGATTAACAAGCCAGTGTACACAAGACATAATGGAGCGATCCGAAGGAAATGACTGAGTACAAGACTTACGAACAGAAGAGAAAGTTTTATAAGTCAGCAGCATGGGAGCATCTAAGACAGCAAGCCTTAGAGCGTGACAACTGGGAGTGCCAGCAGTGCAAGCGTGAAGGAAGAGTACATGCAGACTCACGGAAGGTTGAAGGGCAACGTAAAAGCATAGAGCTAAACGTTCACCATAAGTATGAGATAGAGTTCTATCCTAAACTTGCTATGGTGTTGGACAATTTAGAATCTCTTTGTATAAATTGTCATAATAAAACCCATGGAAAAGGCTTCAAACCGAAAGAAAAAAAGTGGGACGATGAGAAATGGTAAATATTTTTTGAGATTTTTGTCGAAATACCCCCGGCCAAATTTTTTTGAAATTTTTTTCCGGCCCCGGGCCGGCGGGGGAGCTCGATTTCCCGGATTTTTCGTAAATATTTCACGTTAGGGGGTGGGTAAAGTGGCAGTTAAGATCACAGAATTACAAAAACAGCTCATGGATAGAATCGATATAACCGATTTGGTCCAGCTGGAAAAAGTAGAACGCTATATTGATTTGGTAAAGTCATTCCGAAAGGTTAATAAAATTATAGCCAAAGAGGGAGAATCCATTACAACTGAAAATGGGTTTCAAAAATTTACTAAAGCCCATCCTCTGATTGGTGAGAGAAATAAAATAAACGCTTCTTTATTGAGCATTGAGAAATCATTTGAATACGAAGGTGAAGAAAAGATTAAGCATAGCGCTAGTGACCTTATATGATTTCAAACAAGTATGTGGATGAGTATATCCACATTTATGAAACAGGAAAAATCATACTCAATAAAGAGCGAATTATGCTTATAGAATATCTTCAAAAGTATGTACTAATTCGGGATGATCTCTATTTTGATGAAAAGTTAATCGAGAATTTTATCAAGTTTGCTGAAAAGTGGTATTTTCCATTACAACCGTTTCAAAAATTTATAGCAGCATTTGTTTTTCTTTTTTATAAAGAAGACAAATCTGTTTTTTATGAACAGTTTTTGATCATGATGGCCCGGGGTGGTGGTAAGAATGGTTTTATATCTGCCTTGAGTCATTTTCTTATTAGTCCATTGCATGGTATTCCCAGGTACAACATATCTATTGTGGCCAATAGTGAATTGCAAGCAAAAACTTCATTCAAAGAAATTTATGACACAATTGAAGCTAATGAAGTTTTGGAAAACATGTTTTACCGGACAAAAGTTGAAATAACGAGCAATGATACGAAAAGCATGCTCCAATTCCACACTTCAAATGCCAGCACTAAGGATGGCTTGCGGGATGGGGCGGTTATTTACGATGAAATACATCAATACGAAAACTTTGATACTGTAAATGTATTCTCTAGCGGACTTGGTAAAGTTCCAAATGCTAGGGAATTTTTTATTGGTACAGATGGATTTGTTCGCGAGGGTTTCATTGATAAGACAAAAGAACGGGCAATGAACATTTTAGAAGGTAAGGACCTTGATGATCCATTATTCCCTTTTATTTGCCGGATAGATGATTCTAAAGAAGTGGACGATCCTGATGTATGGGAAAAAGCGAATCCAATGTTTAGTAAGCCTATGAGTAAGTATGCAAAAGGACTTTTTAAGAAGGTCCTTACTCAATTTAAGCAGCTGGTAAACAATCCTTCAAACCGTGAAGAATTTATGACCAAGAGAATGAACTTGCCAGAGGTTGATTTAAACAAAACTGTGGCGGCTTGGGAGGATATTTTAAGAACAGGTTTTGAAGAAGATGGAACGCTAAGGGAATTACCGGACTTAAAACATCGAGTTTGCGTTGGTGGATTGGACTTTGCGAGTATCAAAGACTTTGCGGCAGTAGGATTGCTATTTAAAGTCGGTGAAGAATACATTTGGAAATCTCATTCATTTGTTCGTAAGGGATTTTTAGACAAGGTGAAGTTAAAAGCCCCCATTAAAGACTGGGAGCGCCTAAAATTACTCACCATTGTAGATGAACCAGTAATTGATATTAAACATATTGTTGATTGGTTTGTTGAAATGCGGGAGATATACGGATTAACGAAAATTGTTGCCGATACATTCCGTTTAGATATTGTCAAAACAGCACTGGAAGCAGAAGGATTTGAATTAGTGTTTATTCGAAATCCAAGGGCCATTCATTCCTTGCTTGCTCCCCGGGTTGAGACGATGTTTGCAAAGCATAAGATTATTTTTGGTGATAATCCTTTAATGCGCTGGTACACGAACAATGTTTACGTTCACATTAAGAAGGACGGAAACAAGGAATATTTGAAAAAAGATGAATTTAGAAGAAAAACAGACGGTTTCCAGGCATTTATTCACGCTCTATTTGAAGCCGATAATGTTTTAGTCGATGAAATGGACTTTTTCTTAGATGACATTAATTTCTAGAAGAGGAGGTGAGAAAATATGGGGTTCCTGGACTATTTCAAAAGTAGAAACCAAGAATTAGAATTGTTATTTGACTTAGATATAATCGAGGACACATCAGAGAAAATTCAAATGAAAAAGCTAGCTATTCAAGTGTGTGTGGATATGATTGCACGGACTATTATTCAGTCTGAATTTCGTTTGAAAAATGGTAAAGATATCATCAGAGATGAAATTTATTACAGATTGAATGTCCGGCCAAATCAAAATATGTCAGCCTCAACATTTTGGCATACTGTCATTGATAAGCTCATTAAAGAAAATGAAGTATTGATTATTCAAGCAGACAATCAGGATCTATTGATTGCGGATTCTTTTTCGCGGATTGAATATGCAGTTTATGAGGACAGTTTTAAAGATGTAACGGTGAAAAATTATACTTTTAATCGTACTTATAAAACAAGCGATGTTATTTATCTGCAATACAATAACGAAAAATTAACAACATTGCTTAATGGCCTTTATGAAGATTATGGTGAGCTTTTCGGAAGGATTTTAAACTTCCAGAAACGCAAAAATCAGATACGCGGCATAGTTGACATTGATGCTATCTATGATAAAAGCGATAAGGGCCAAGAAAGAATACAAAACTATATAAATAAAATCTATAAAGCATTTAGCGAAAAAGATGTAGCCATTGTTCCACAGCAAAAAGGTTTTAAGTTGGAAGAAATGAAGCAAGCATCCACCCTTCAAAGTGTAGATGAAGTTAACAAGGTTACAGATGGTTTTTTATATCATGTTGCCAGGGCTGTAGGTATTCCGATTGCTTTAATAAAAGGTGATATCGTAGATACAGAAAAAGCTACACGAAATTATATGAATTTCTGCATTGATCCTATTTTAAAGAAAATTAAAGATGAGTTAACTGCCAAACTCATTGATAAAGCTGATTACTTGAAAGGCAAACGAATGGATATTAAACGAATTTCTTACAGTAATATCTTTGATGTTGCCACCTCTGTGGACAAGCTGAGAGCATCCGGAACTGTAACAGGCAATGAATTGCGTGAAGAATTAGGTTTAGAAAGGGCTGATGATCCATTGCTTGATAAATTCTTTATGACTAAGAACTATCAAGAGAGCTCTGATGCGCTCAAAGGAGGTGATAACTAGTGAAGCGATTTAAAAATGAACAGGCTAACAAAATGGCTGCAACTATTAAACATGAATTTAAAGCAGAAGCGAGTGGAAACACCACTGAAATCACTATTTACGGTGATATCGGGGAATCTTGGTGGGGTGAATCTATCTCAGCTAATGATATTAAAAATGCTTTAAAGGATGTAACCACTGACACAATCACTATTCGTTTGAATAGTCCTGGTGGTGATGCGTTTGATGGAATCGCGATTTATAACCAGCTTAAAAACCATAGCGCAAAAGTAATCGCTCATATTGATGGTTTGGCAGCGAGTGCAGCTTCTATTATTGCTATGGCTGCAGATGAAATCATTATGAATACAGGGTCAATGTTGATGATTCATGAAGCTTCTACCTTTACATGGGGAACTAAAGCTGATATCAAAAAGACATTGAATGCATTAGAGGGAATTGACGCATCTATTGCTGATATTTATATGACCCGTTTCAGCGGTGAACGAGATGAACTCAATACCTTAGTTGAGAATGAAACTTGGTTTACTGCAAGTGGAGCTGTTGAGGCTGGGTTAGCTGATACAGTTAACGATAATAAAACTGATGATAACATCGAAAATTTAAAGACAATGATTTTTAATCTCCAATCTGAAATCACGCAATTAAAAAATAAACAACCACAAGAGCCTGCTACTGATCCTGTTCAACCTAGACGGAATCTGAGTATGCTTTTTTTAAATTTATAAGGGGGTAGGAAAATGGGTATTAAATTTAACAATTTCGAAGAAAAGAAACTAGCTTTTGCGAAAGCCACACAAGAAGGGACAGCAGAAGAACAATCAGTTGCATTAAATAGCATGATTGAAGCACTTGCACAGGATGTACAAGCAGATATTTTCAATCAAGTGAATGAATCTATTATTGATCGTTCTATCATGCAATCACGCGGCTCTAATGTCCTTACTAGCGAGGAAATGAAATTCTTTAATGCTGTGGTTCAAGATGGTGGGTTTAAAGATACAGAAACACTTCCTAAAACCACTCAAGAACGTATTTTTGATGACCTAGTACAATCACATCCATTACTCCAACATATTGGCCTACAAAACTTAGGTGCCGTAACAGAATTTATCTACGGTGATCCAGAAGGCGCAGCAGTGTGGGGACCACTATTCGGAGATATCCAAGGACAGCTAAATGCTGCATTCCGTAAAGAAAATATCAGCCAGCTTAAATTGACTGCTTTTATTCCTCTTGCAAATGATATGCTTAAACTTGGACCAGTTTGGATTGAGCAATATGTTAGAACTATGATCTCCGAAGCAATGGCTGTTGGATTAGAGCGCGGCTTTGTTGCAGGTACAGGTAAAAATGAACCGATTGGTTTATTAAAGAATCCAGCTGGTTCTGTTACGGATGGTGTTTATCCAGATAAAACATCAGCAGGTACATTAACATTTGAACCTGGACGTACAACAATTAATGAATTAAAAGACGTTGTTAAATTGCTTGCTAAAAAATTGAATGCAGATGGTACCGATGCAGATAGACCTAAAACTATTGCTGGTAAAGTTGTAATGGTAACAAATCCATTCGATACTTTTGATATTCAAGCAAATTCTACCGTTCAAAATGCAGCAGGTATTTACGTAACTAGCTTGCCATTTAATCCAACTCCAAGCGAATCAGTATTTGTCCCACAAGGAAAGGTTCTTTTCTTTGTTAAAGGTGAATATATCGCAGCAATGGGTGGGACTGAGCCAATTAAGAAATTTGACCAGACTATGGCACTTGAAGATGCTACTCTTTATATCGCAAAACAATATGCAACAGGTAAGCCAAAGGATAAGTACGCATCACAAGTTTATACTTTGTCACTGAACATTCCTGGCGCATAATTTGGGGGTGATGTGATTGGAAATCACGCCACAAATCTTAGAAGAATTTAAAGAACGAATGCATATATCTCATTGGGGTGAGGACGACAATTTATCAAGATTGTTGTCCTTTTCTATTGTGGATTTACAGCAAAAATGCGGAGCATTCGACATTGATACAAATGAACAAGCTAAAGAGCTAGTATTTGAGCGAACACGCTATGCATACAATGACGCACTGGAATACTTTAACGATAATTTTCTAAGCCAAATTACAGCTTTAGGAATATTGCTAATGCCAGAGGATGATTCAGATGCAACCGTTTAAATATAAGCCACCAAGAGTGAATACCGGTCATTTACGAACGCCGATTACCTTTTACGAATATGCGCCTAATGATGGTCCGGAGCCAGGCGAAACACAAAAGCAAGTTTTATATAATGCTTGGGCCAAGGCGGATAATGTTTGGTTAAAGGATATAGAAATTGCTAAATCAAATGGCACGTTATCAGATGTCACCATTACGATTCGAGATCCACAAGCGGATTTTATTCCTACTAATAAACATTACCTTTCTATTGATGCTCCTGAGTTTAATGGGATGCAGTTCAATATCAAGCATGTTCAGCCCGACTTGCAAAACAAACAATTTATTACAATTGTGGCAGGTCTAAAAGAATGAGTGTGAATATTAGAGGTAATAATGCATTACTCGCTGAATTGGAAAGACGATTAGGTGCTATGGCAACTCAAAGAATAAGCGATAAAGCTTTAAAAAAAGGTGCCGAAGTATTTGTTGAAGAATTAAAACGTCAATTTGAATCATTTAAAAAGACAGGTGCCTCCATTGAAGAAATAACAATAAGTGAACCCACATGGAGTGGACGTACTCGAGTGGTAAAGGTGCATTGGCGCGGACCTAAAGACCGATATCGTATTATTCACCTGAACGAGTTTGGCACCGTACAAAACCCTAATCCACGCGGTAAAGGTGCAATAGCACGGGCTATGAAAAATTGTGAAGCAGCCTATCGCGCAGCAATTGCAAGGGCGATTAGAGGTGAGATTTAATGGATGTTTTAGGGATGATTTATAATGCTTTAATAGCAAATGAATACATTCTCTCCCAAGCCAAAGGAAGAATCAAATACTATGAGTATCCAGAATCTAAGGATGTTAAAAATCCATTTATCATTATTGATCCATTGGATGTTCCTTCACCAAAAGATTTCGCAGATAATACTTGGTTATCGAATGATTGTTTATTGCAAATTGATGTATGGACAAAAAATCGAACAACCACAAAAGAATTAGCTGAGAATGTTCAAAAGGTTATGTGGAATATTGGTTTCCGTCAAAATGGCGGCATTGAAGAATGGGATAAAGATACTGGTATTTTTCGAGATGCAAGACGTTATCGCGGTAAAATTTATCGTGATGATTTAGATATTTAAAGGAGTGATTTGAATGACAGTAGAAAAAAGCTATAAAGCAGCAACGGGTGTAGATGAATTTTATTATGCTCCATTAACATCGGATAATGAATCATCATTTACAGCTGGTACCATTTCACGAGTGCAATTTTTGCAAAGTATTGAAGTAGAAATTCCTCAGGAAGTAGTACGTGCGTATGGTGATAACAAAACTGCTGAAATTGCGGTTGCTGGTGGTAATACTACGGTTACAACTAGCTTTCACAAAGTCCCGGCTGAAGATAAAGCTGTATTGTTCGGCTTAGAAAAATCCACAGATGGAATTTATGGCGTTGGTTCTGAAGACAATCCACCTTATGTGGCTGTTGTGTTCAAAAAAACCTATGAAGATGGTTCTTCTGAATGGGTTGGACTTACTAAAGGAAAATTCATGCGCAGCAAGATTTCTGGTAAAACCAAAGAGGATAAAACGGAATTTGAAGCAGATGAAGTAACAGGTGAATTCATGGATCGTTATGTACCTGAATTTGATCAAGAAAAATCTGTTTTATTCGGTGTTGATGCAAAAGGAAGTACAGCCAGCCGTGATGCTTTATTCACAAAAGTTTTTGGACAAAGCTACCCAGTCGCAGTCTTAGGAGCTTAGTAAATGGGTAAACAAAAATATGAGGTTATTCATGATTTTAAGGATTTGCAAGATAAAAATAAGGTTTACCGTGTAGGAGATACATTCCCTAAACCAGCAAATAAAAAGGTTACAGAAGAACGTTTGGAGGAACTATCATCCACTTCTAACAAACTGGGAAAGCCAGTAATTAAAGAATTAGAGTAGGAGTAGGTATTTGCCTACTCTTTTTTATTTATAAAGGAGCGAACAATAAATGGCTAATTTAAAACGAAATATGATCGAACTTGTGAAAGAAGTTAAAGAAGGTGAAATTGTCACTAAAAAATATCTCACTCCTGTTTTTATCCCCTTTTCCGTTGTGTATGAAGCCATTGATATGACCGAACAAATTGATAAGAGCGATTCAAATAAAAATGCTTCATCAGAAAGAGAATTAATCGATAAACTCATGGATTTTGTGGCTAACAAGATCTATAAAGGTCAATTCACAAAAGAAGAACTATTCAACGGACTCCATGCACCTGATGCTATCCAAACCTTACAAGAACAAATCGTGTTTGTGGCCCAAGGAAAGCAAACTGATGAAACAAAAAAGTTTTTGGCGAAGAAGAGTTAACGGATGAGGACTTTTCCCCAGCCAAACAGAAAGAATACATGGATAAACTCATCCTTGACATGATGAAAGAAGGTAAGGACATAAACGAAATTTTGAATATGCCTTATCACTTTATGCTAGAAGTTTTAAATGAAAAAAATAAACCACGACAAGAAAGATCACTAATCGCTGCTTTCGGAGGTTAGGGATCTTATGTATTTTTGGTGAAAGGAGGTAAATATGGAGCGAATAGAAGGCTTATCCATTGATTTAGCTTTAGATACTACAAGGTTAAATCGTGGGCTAACAGGTCTGCGGGATAAATTAAGGTCATTAAATACTGAAATGGCAGCAAATCTAAGTGCTTTTGACCGTGGAGATCGTTCAATAGCAAGAAACGAAGCTCGTTTGAATAGTTTAAATCGCAAGCTGGAAGTCCAAAAGGAAATCACAAAAGCAGCCAGACAAGAATATGAAAAGATGGTCCAGCAACATGGCGAAGGTTCAAGGGAAGCTGATAGAGCAGCTTCGGCCTATAACCGGGAAGTGAGTAACCTAAACAATCTAAATCGCTCTATTAACAATGCTACACAAGAACTAACCAGAATGAGGGAAGCACAACGTGTTGCCGAAACAGGATGGGGTAGGTTAGGTGCCCGATTGACTAATTTATCAGGCAGATTAACAAGCCTTGGGCAAGGTATGCAAAATGTAGGTCGAAGCATGACGCAATCATTTGGGGTTGCAACTGCGGCAGTTGGTGGTGTTTTAGCGTTATCCACTAAAAAAGCAATGGATTTTGAAGCTCAAATGTCTTCTGTTAAATCAGTTATGGCACCTGATGAAGTTAAACAATTTGGTGGAGCACTTCAAGATTTAGCAGTTACAATGGGTGCTAAAACTAAATATTCAGCAACAGAAGCGGCCCAAGGGATTGAAGAGTTAATAAAGGCTGGGGTATCTGTTAAAGACATTATGAGTGGTGGTCTTGACGGAGCATTATCTTTGGCTACTGCTGGCGAATTAGAATTAGGGGATGCTGCTGAAATTGCTTCTACTGCCCTAAATGCGTTTAGAAAAGATGGTTTATCTGTTTCTAGGGCAGCCGATATCTTAGCTGGTGCTGCAAATGCATCTGCTACTGATGTGGGTGAATTAAAATTTGGCCTTTCAATGGTGTCTGCTGTAGCAAGTGGTGTAGGACTTACATTCGAAGACACCTCAACAGCATTGGCTGCATTCGCTCAGAATGGTTTAAAAGGCTCAGATGCTGGTACATCACTTAAAACTATGCTTTTAAACTTATCGCCACATACAAAGGCTGCACAAGATCAAATGGATTCATTAGGTTTAGCAACAAGTAATACCACAGCAGCCTACAATTGGTTAGCAGATCGAGGGATGAAGCCAGCTTCAAAATCATCAGATGATGTAATAAAATCTCTTGAAAAATTAGCGAAAATCCAAGCTGGATCAGGTGCTTCAGCTTCTAAAGTAGCTAAAGAATATGATAAGTTAGCGAAATTCTCAGGGTTTGCATCCAGTGCATTCTATGATGAAAACGGAAATTTGAAATCAATGTCTGATATAGCAGGAATTTTAAAAGATGCTTTAAAAGACTTAAATAGCGAGCAAAGACAACAAGCTTTACAAACAATGTTTGGTACAGATGCAATCCGGGCCGGAAACATCCTTTACAAAGAGGGTGCAGAAGGTATCAAAAATATGAACAAGGAAATGAACAAAGTAAAAGCGGCTGATGTTGCAAAAGAAAAATTAAACAACCTTAAAGGGGTAATCGAGCAATTACATGGTTCGGTAGAAACTGCACAGATTAGCATCGGTAATGCCTTAATCCCTGCCCTTCGCGGATTAACAAATATCTTACAAAAAGGAGTCGATTGGTTTAACAAATTATCTCCAAGCATGCAGAAAATGATAGCGATTGGCGGAGCGGTTACAGCTATATTCTTAGCTTTGGGAACTGGCTTAGGAATAATGTTAACCGTTATGGGTGGTGCCATTAGTGGAATGGGTGCTTTGGCCGGAGGATTAGGGAGACTTTTCCCGGCTATCGCAAGAGCCGGAGGATTACTAAATTGGATAAAATCAGGACTTATGGCTTTAACTGGGCCAGTGGGAATAGTAATTGGTGTAATTTCGCTATTAACAGTCGGTTTTGTCGCACTTTATAAAAATTCGGCAACCTTTAGGGCAGGAATTCAAAAACTTTTAAGTAATGTTAAACAGCTTGCCCAGGATGCTTTAAAAGCTTTACAACCAGCGATACAAACTGTTATTCAGTTTTTCAAAAGTCAATTAGCGGTTCTGAAACAATTTTGGCAGCAAAACGGAACTGTAATTGTTCAGGCCATAATGAATATCGGCAAGGTTATAGGAGCTGTTTTCAAAGGGATATTTGCTGTAATTAAATTTATAATGCCAGCCGTACTAATCGTTGTTAAAATGGTGTGGGATAACATCAAAGGCACAATAAGCGGTGCTATAAAAATCATTATGGGTGTCATTAAGATATTCGCTGGCCTGTTTACGGGCAACTTCGGGAAAATGTGGGAAGGTATTAAGCAATTATTTGTAGGTGCGATTCAATTCATTTGGAACTTTGTTCAATTGATGTTCTGGGGAAGAATGTTAAAAGGGATATTATCTCTAGGGAAACTACTTATTAACGGGTTCAAAGGTGCGTGGGGCGGTATTAAAAATGTATTCTCCACAGTGATTGAATGGATCGTTAATTTTGTTAAAAACCGTTTTAATACTGCGAGAAATTTAATTAACGGCACTATGACAGGTATTAAAAATATTATTCGTACAATCTGGAATGCAGTTGTAAACGTATTTTCTACTGTTTTAAAAACAATTTTAGACTTCGTGAGATTGCGATTTAATACATTAAGAAACAATATTTCTACTGTATTTAATGCAATTCGTGATTTAACAAAAACCATTTGGAACACAATTAAAGATTATATTTATAATCCAATTAAAAATGCTGTTACAAATGCAATTAGAGGATTTACAAACTTGAAATCTAAAATATCAGAGATTTTTGGGACGATTAAAACTAAAGTCGCTGGCTATGTCTCTGATATGATCGAAAATGTGAAAAGTATGCCTGGGAAAATGGCTGATGGAATCCAAAGAGCTGCCGGGAAAATTAAAAGTGCCATGACATCTGTAGGGAATTTTATGCTGTCTGGGATTGGTAACGGTGTAAATGGAGTCATTACCGGGATTAACTGGGTTTTAGATAAATTAGGAGTTAGTAAAAAGCTGAAAAAATGGGAAGTGCCACAATATGCCCAAGGCACAGATGGGCACCCAGGCGGATTGGCTGTTGTGGGTGATGGTAAGGGATCCAATTCAGGTCGAGAATTAATCCAAACACCTGACGGAAATAAATTCTTATCACCATCTTCGCCAACACTTATTAATTTACCTAAAGGTACTCAAGTTTTACCAGCAAGTCTAACTAAACAATTAATTCCACATTATGCGTGGGGCACTGATTTATGGAATGGCACAAAAAAATTCGCTGCTAATGCATGGAATAAAACAAAAGATATTGCCCTTGATGTGTGGGAATACGCTAGTGATCCTAAGAAGCTCTTAAACTTAGCTTTAGATAAACTAGGTATTTCTATTCCAAGTGCTACAGATGTTATTGGGGAAATCGCAAAAGGTGGATTTTCTAAAGTTAAGGATAGTGCATTTGGCTTTATCAAAAAACAACTAGATGAATTTGCTTCTAGTGTGCCAGATGCAGGATCAGGTGTGCAACGCTGGGCAGGAATAGCAACAAAGGCCTTAAAGATGACCAATCAATTTACTGCAGCAAATCTAAAAGCCTTGCTTTATCAAATGGATACTGAATCAAGCGGTAATCCCAAAGCAATCAACTTATGGGACAGCAACGCAAAACGCGGTACGCCATCAAAAGGTTTAATGCAAGTCATCGATCCAACTTTTAGGACTTATGCAATGCCTGGATTTAATAAAAATATTTGGGATCCAATGAGTAATATTTTAGCGTCTATCCGTTATGCAGTTTCCCGTTATGGTTCACTAGCAAAAGCGTATAGAGGTGTCGGTTATGCTTCAGGAGGGCTTATTAAAAATTCCGGGCTATACAACCTAGCTGAAGGTGGTTATCCTGAGTGGGTTATCCCTACTGATCCATCAAAGCGGACAGATGCTATGAAGCTATTAGCGTTAGCAGGAAAACAAATCAGTGGTAACAAACGACCAGGACAATTACCGAATGTCGGTAGTGATAATAACAACGCTTTGGAAAAACTACTTGATGCAACTTTAGAACAAACAAAAGTGTTATTGCAGTTATTACAATCCAATAAGAATCCTGTTGTTTTAAATGGTCGTATTCTTACTGAAGAAATTAGCAAATTGCAACAAACACAAACGAACAGAACTAACAGAATGGGAGGGATTACTACATGAGATCAATAACCTATAATGGTGTGAAGCTAACAGATTACTTTTTAATCGAAAAAGTCACCAGAAGCATTCTCCCTCCCAGAGAAATTTCTTTGTTGCAAGTGCCAGCAAGGCACGGAGCTTATTTTACAGGTGCCAGGTATGGGGCAAGAAAAATAGATGTTGAGTTGACTGTTATTGCCGATACACCAACACAGTATATGGAGACATTGCGATTTCTAGCGTTTTGTATGGACTTAGAGGAACCATCAGAATTAATTATTTCGGATGAATCTGATAAATTGTATTATGCGATTTTATCAGGTGATACAGACATGACAAACGACCTTCTTACTTTAGGTAAAGGTACACTTTCATTTTTGTGTCCTGATCCATTTGCATACAGCACAACAGAAAAAACCATTACACCAACAAAGGGTATGTTCCTTTTTCAAAACGAGGGAACAACAACAACCTTCCCGAAATTCAATGTGAATTTCCAAAATGAAGCTACCTTTGTTTCTTTTATCAGTCCGGACGGGGTTATTCTAATCGGGAATCCAAATGAACCTGATCAAATTGTTTTGCCGAAAACAGAATATAAACTGAACGATAACATGCAAAGTACATCAGGGTGGGTGAACGCTGGAAGTGTTTTAGACAGTGGAAGATTGAATGATGGTTCGATCATCGTCAAAGATGGGGATGGCATTGCAGCATCGAACTATGGAACAGGAACAGCTGGATCTAAAATATGGCATGGCCCTGCAGTCAGAAAAGATTTGTCAGAACTAGTTAAAGACTTTACTGTTAAAGTTCGGATGGATTTTTCCTCGCAGGATGGTACATCAAAACTCGATGGTGATCAAAAAGGACGTTTAGAAATTTACCTTTTTAACCAAAGCGGTGGGAAGATTGGTAAATTAGTTATGCGTGATTCATATAAAAACTATGAGTTTAATATCCCAGAAATTTATATTCAGAATACGACTTTCTTAGAAAAAGAACCATCTGCACCAGAAGGTAAAAAGGTAAAGCAAAAGCTTTATAAAACCTATACGGTACAAAAAGGGGATATCCCTATTTCTATTGTTCCTTCATTAGTTACGTGGATAGCGATTGCAAAAAAACATCATATGACTGCAGAGGAACTAGCTACTCTTAATAAAAAGAGGGTAACAGATAAATTAAAGGTTGGGCAAAAATTACAGGTTTACGATAAAACCGTTACAAAGACTGTCTACCCAGAACACGTTGGGGATTATAACGATTTTTACGGTGAATTTACTCTTTCGAGGGTAGGAACTAAATGGTATGCGGAAGTTTCTAGAATGCAGGGAGGCGGCAGCAATCCACAAAAGAAAACAAAGACTATCAAAAATACTTTTTATGATGTGGAAGGGCAGTTCACAACAGCTAGTTTATCCTATATCGTTATTCATTTTGCACAGTGGGAAAACGAACCTGTGGTCCAGAAAATGCGTGTAACCGATGTAAAAATATTAAAGCATAATATAGATACAATCATTGATGTTCCTGCTTTATTCCAAGCAGGGGATGAGCTTGAAGTTGATTTGTCTGATAGCAGTGTTCATTTAAATGGGGATCCATTTATGCAAGATGTGGACGTTGCTTCAACATTCTTCCCGATTTATGAAGGTGAGACACAAGTAAAAGTAAATTCGGATGATTCTGCTGCAACCTTTAGTGCTACCTTCACTGAAAGGTACTTATAGGGGTGAAATTATGATCTTTTACCTTGACAGACATGAGAGAACACAAGCGATTTTCACGAACAATGGCAGCCCAGATTCATGTCCTTACTATGATGATCTTTTAAAAGAGGATCTTGACACTGGTACATCATCTTATGAATTTAAAATACCATCCAACCACCCTTATTCAAATAAAATTGAAGAGGGTGGTTTTATTGTCCGAAAAGATTTAGATGGAAAACTAGTCATGTTTACGGTTATGGAAATCGAAGAAACCCATTCGGATACGAGTGATAAATATATTTACGCTGAAAACGCTGGATTAGAGTTGCTGAATGATATTGTGCGTCCTATTACCCACATGTCAAAGAATGCAAAACAAATCCTTGATATTGTCCTACAGGATACCAGGTGGCAACGCGGTGATGTTGATTACTTCGGAGTGGATAACTTTTATTTCGAAGAGTATCAAACTGTTTTAGCAGAGTTGCAATATATTGCAGATAAATTTAACGGTGAACTGAATTTCCGGGTGAAAATGAAAAATGGTGAAGTTGTGGCCCGGTATGTAGATTTAGTTACTCAACGGGGAACAGATACCAAAAAGCGGTTTACTTATACAAAAGATATCTCATCCATTCGAAGGAAAATAGATATGACCAATGTGGCAACTGCTCTTATCGGAGTAGGTAAGGCTGATAGCAGTGGGAATTATACAACGTTTAAAGACGTTGGTTATTACATTTCACAAGGAAAACCATATTCAAAGCCATTAAATCAGGATTGGGTAGGGGATCCAGATGCTTTGCAACGTTACGGAATCAAAGGTAAGCACTTATTCGGGGTGTATCAATATGAAACCACTAATAAAGAAGACTTATTAAAGTTAACTTGGAAAGAGCTGCAAAAGCGGAAAAATCCTGCAATCACCTATGAATTAGATGTAGCTTTATTGGAACGATTAGCAAACCTTGCTCATGAAGCTGTACGGCTCGGAGATACGGTTTATGTTATTGACGAAACCTTTTCCCCTTCCCTTTATTTGCAAGCCCGTGTACGGCAGTTGGAAACGTGTTTCAGTGATCCATCAAAGGATAAATGTACCCTGGGTAATTTTAAAAAAGCTAAAAGCAATATCACTAAAGACATGCGAACTTTACAATCAAAACTTTTGAAAAAAGAAGCTACCTGGGATGATATTGGAGAAAAGATATTCAAGGGGCCAGCTGCGCCAACACTCATTAAATTTACTTGGGCAGATGATGATTTGAATAAAACATGGGAAAGTGAGGTGTAAAAAATGTCTGATACAACTACACCCAAAAAAGGATTTTATCAATGGGCGCCAACAGATGAAAAACTTTCTACTTTTCAAGGAATTAATGATGCTTTAGAAAAATTGGATGATGCCGTTTTGACATCCAGCAACGGACAGATTAATAACTCTAAGCAGTCTAATATTTCGGCATATCGCAGCTCTACTTTATCTTTAACATCTGGAGTAGATACTAAACTTTCATCATTTCAAACAACTTACCGAGATATACAATCAGAGTTAACAGATTCTGCTGGTGAAATTGTATTTAAAGAGTCTGGATTATACCTTTTTACAGGAAATATAGTTCTTGCTGGTGCTTATAGTGGAAATAGTTATTTTAAACTTTATCGTAACGGCAGCTATTGGATGACTTTAGGCGGCGGAAATGCACAACAAATTGTGTATGTTTCAAAACTTGTACAATATACTGCTGGTGATAAAATAACTTTTTATGCTGTACAAAACAGCGGTTCTATAGGAACGCTAAACACTGCTTCAATCGAAATAATCAAATTGTTCTAGGAGTGTTATGAATGAAACAATCTATTTTAAAACGTTATCCTGAGCTAACTGAAGAAGATGTGATTTTGCGCGATGACGGGCAAGGTATTTATTTAGATATTTGGAAAAGTGATAAACCGAAACCAACTATGGATCAGGTAAAGCTGTGGGCGGCAGAGGATGAGCAACTACCAAAACCAAAAACGGAATTGGAGTTGATGCAACAAGCACTTGATGAATTGATTCTCGGAGGAAGTGGATTATGATGGCGGCATACATGGGACAAAGAATCATTGATGGTTTTTATGAATACGATTATGTAATTTCAAAGCGTTCAGACCTAAAAGCAGGGATCGACGCTTATTTAATTTTTCAAGGCAGAGAGGATTTAATAACGGGGTGATTACATGCCTACCTGGGAAAATGAGCTTTTTATAAACGCGTTATGGTTGGATACATCAAATCGGAATTTAAATGTGTTAAAAAAGTTTGATCCTATAACTAATACATGGATTCCAACTACAGCAACAACAGCGGAAGAAATCGGCACCTATTCATCTGAAACGATTGAGAATAAGTTTGCGGCTTTGCAACTATCAGGTCCTACTTCCGCTAGGCCGGCCGGGGCAAGAATGCCTACAACTTATTTTGATACTGATTTAGGCAAACCCATTTGGCTCTTATCAGAGAGTCCGCAAACATGGGTAGATTCCACAGGAGCCATTGTTTAGGCTCTTTTTTATTTTTAGGAAAGATGGGTGATAAATGTGGTAAAGCAATATAACATACTGCTGGATACAAAAGAAACCGTTAAAAATCCATCATTTAACGTTAACACCAATGATTTAAAATCATTGCAGCTAAACATTTTAATCAACCAGGATAATGGACCACTTGATTTAACTGGTGCCACTGTTCGGTTAGCAGTTATTAAACCCGACAAGAAAACAGTTTTGCAAGATTGTACGATTGTTGATCCATTAGCCGGAAGTGTTCAGATTATTTTAGATACTCAAGCCTATGCAATCGCTGGTATTTATCAAGCTGAAGTAATGGTTTTCTATGGAACAGATACCGTTGCTGTCACTTGCCAGTTTAGTTATAAAGCCAATAAAGGTATTTTAGATGATAAAACGGTTGAAAGCACAAATGAATTTCAATCCTTAGTAAAAGCCATCTCGGATGCGGAGAGTATTAAAACAGATGCTAAAACAAGTGCGGATGCAGCGGCTGCTTCTGCTCAATCTGCGCAACAAAATGCCCAAGAAACGATTGCAGCTAGGACGAATGCAAGCGGCACAACCTACACAAATTTGAAGGCTAGGCTCGACAACACTGATTCGTCTTTGGCCGAAAAAGCGAAGAAAAAGAAAACTGACCCTTGGGTAGATGTAGTATCAGATTACGGTGCAGACCCGTCGGGTACGATTGATACTACAGCCCTAATTCAAAACGCTTTAAACAGTGGGGTTAGTAAAGTTCATATACCTGACGGTACATTTCTAATTAACGCAGTAACGGACAGCAACGATAATCCTAGTTCTGGTGGACTCTCTATTCCAAGTAATACCACTCTTGTTTTATCTCCGAAAACCATTTTAAAAGTCATAACTAATGGTTCGGGTAGGTATGCAGTCATTCGAGTAGCTGATGCCGAAAATGTAAAAATTATTGGAGGACAAATACTTGGCGATCGTTCAACACACACAGGTACAACTGGTAGTTGGGGTTATGGAATAATTATTAATGGTTCAAAAAACGTAACTATTGAAGATACCATTATTAAAGATTGTTGGGGAGATGGGATTTTTATTAACGGTGGTGTTATTGATAAAACAATTCCATGCGAAAACATAAAAATAAAAAAAGTAATTAGTGATAATAACCGAAGACAAGGAATGAGCGTTCAATTTTGTGACGGTCTTTTTCTCGAATCTTCCTCATTCATCAATACTAATGGAGCTTCACCTCAATCTGGTATAGATTTAGAACCAATTGTTACTACTTCTCTTAAAAATGTTGTTATTAATAGTTGTAAATTTCTCAATAACACTGGCGATGGTATCCAAGTAAATCCCGGAGTGACTAAATTAGCTATAAAAAGCAGTGTTTTCAAGGGTAATGATAGAGGGATTTCGTTGTATCAAATGTCTGAAGCTAATGTAATTAGTAATTTGGTGCAAGAAAATAGATCTATTGGGATTAACGTACAAACTTCAAGTGCTATAAATGTAAGTAACAATATTTGTGTAAGTAATGGAACGCATGGGATAGCACTATCCACTCAAGCAACAAAAAATACCATTACTAATAACTTATGTAAAGCAAACACTTCAAACGGAATTATTGCATCAGCTTCAAATGAAAACAATATTGTAGGAAACACATGTATAGACAATATTGCTCAAGGAATCTATAACTACTCTTCAGCAAAAAACAACGTTGTTGGGAATCAAACAAATAATAATTCTATAGGTATTCAATCATCGAGTTCAAATAATACACAAATAGCTAATAATTATTGTATTAAAAATAAAAATGAAGGTATTAAAATTACGGGTTGCAATAATGAAAATTTGCTGAATAATTCATGCGCAGAAAACAGTCAAGCGAATAGTATTTCATACGATAATATTCTGATCTATACAACTAACTATAGTAATATTCAATCTAACTTTTGTCGCCAAGGGTCGCAAACAAATAAGCCAAGACATGGGATATATATTCAGGATGCTGGAAGTAGTAATAATACACTGTTTAATAATGATTGTTATACAGGAGGAGCTACGAATGGTGTAAGAAATCTTGGAATGAGCACTATCTTAGGTGTTGGAAATAGAAATAATGATGGTACATTTAGTACAACGCCAAATTAATAATTGCACAATATAAAAATCTCTATATTATTTTAATGAATTAAATTAAAATGTTATAGAGGTGGTAATTGTGTTAAATAAAGTAAAAACAAAATTGAAGAGGGTTTTACGAGGAGAATTTTCCACAGAAGAATTAATCAGTTTGGGACTTAAGGTTGGAAAGAATTTCAGCAGACAAGAGGAAGTGAAAATTGATCCTTCTCATTGTGAACTTATAAGCATAGGAGATAATGTAATACTTGCTCCTAGAGTCCATATCCTTGCACATGATGCTAGTACAAAACCTTTTTTAGAAAGCACAAAAGTTGGTAGGGTGACTATAGGAAATAACGTCTTTATAGGTGCTGGTAGTATCATTTTACCGAATGTTAAAATCGGCAACAATGTTGTAGTAGGTGCTGGAAGTGTTGTAACTAGGGATGTCGAGGATAACAGTGTTGTATCGGGTAATCCTGCTAAGTTTATTAAACATACTAGCGAGTTTATAGAAAAAAACAAACAACTGATGGAAACATCGGCTGTTTTTGGAGCTAAGTATAAAGCAGACACTCCTTCTATCGCTCAAAGAAAGAAGGATATGATCGATGCAACAAAAGATAGGATTGCATTCTCAAGTTCAAAATAGAGTTTAACGTCTCACTTGGAAAATAAGATGCAGCAGTGAAAAGTAAGAATTAAGTAAGAAATAAGTAAGAAAAAAGAGCATCCGGATCACTCCGATTGCTCTTTTTTTAATCCTAATTGAACTAATTCACGGATAGCTTCATTTCTGTTTTTGAGCTTTTTATCGTGCCAAAACTTTTCAATTTCTTCTACAAGTTCATTTGGAAAAGTTACAAGAATTTGGGCGTTTTTGGTTTTATCTACTGCCATAAAAATCACATCTCCTTTTATAAGTAGTATAGGTTATATAACTTATATTTGACAATAAGAATATTCGTTTGTATCATAGTTATATAAGTTATATAACTATGAAGGAGATGAAGGTAATGACTAACGATGTAAGTCGTTTGATGATGGATTTAAATGTTGTCGTAAGTACCCTTTGCCCTGATGTTGATATGAATGTTCTACCGGTTAGATTAGAAGAAGTACTATGCAACTACAATATCCAAAGAAAATCTGATTTGGATTTAGAGAAGGACATTCCAGAAAAGATTGAATTGTATTTAGCCTCAAAAAGTTTAGAGGGGTTAAGTAACAGAACTATAAATGGTTACAAAAGTGAGCTGAATTTATTTAGCCGTTTTTGCCAAAAAGCCACTTCACTGGTAACAACCAATGATATTCGAGCTTACTTATCATCCAACAAGAAGGCTAATATGAATACAATCGGTACAAAGCTATCTGTCCTAAAAAGCTTTTTTGGCTGGCTGGTTAAAGAAGAAGTAATCTTACGGGATCCTACCGGCAAGGTTAAATTACCGAAAAAACCAAAACGATTGCCAAAAGGATTATCCATTGAGGAGTTGGAAACAGTCCGTGAAGCGTGCACTACATTGCGGCAGAGGGCCCTGATTGAAGTGATGTACACTACTGGCTGCCGATTATCCGAGATTGCAAATATGGATATTGACGATATCGACCAACAAACCATGAGTCTTAGGGTCATAGGGAAAGGGAACAAGGAACGTATTGTTTATATCTCAATTAAAGCTCAAATTCACCTAAAAAAATATCTTAAATCCAGAGACGATGATTGCGAAGCTTTATTTGTAACTGAAAGAAAACCGAACCATCGAATGGGTAATCGCTCCATTCAAAGAGAGATTGATAAAATTGAACAAGCGGCAAAAATTAAGACCAAATTAACTCCTCACGTTATGAGACATACATTTGCTACGTTATCGATGGACGCGGGCATCGAATTAACAGACTTGCAGCATCTTATGGGGCATAGCGATCCAGGAACAACTTTGATATACGGATCGGTTTCTGAAGAAAGAAAACAACAAGCATTTAAAAAATATCACGTTATGTAGAGTCCCTCTAGGGCTCTTTTTATTTTGCCTATTTAGGAGGTAGACGATGAATTGGGAAGCATTTTATAAAACTGGAATTACTGTAATCGGAACGTTTGTAGGCTGGCTATACGGGGGGTGGAGTCCATTGCTACAGGTATTAACTGCTTTTATTATCTTTGATTATGCGAGTGGTCTCCTTGCCTCTGGTGTGGAAGGTAAATTAAGCAGCAAGGTTGGATTTAAAGGAATTGCGAAAAAACTCATGATCTTTTGCATGGTTGCAGTTGGGCACCTTGTCGATAAAGCTATTGGCCAGGGGCATTTAATTGGTGACTCAATTATCTTTTTCTATCTTGGGAATGAGCTTCTCTCCATCATTGAAAATGCAGGAAGAACCGGATTACCGGTACCTGATCAGATTAAAAATGCGATTGATATTTTAAAGGGAAAAGGAGTCGATAAACAATGAGTTTATTTAAAATCACTTTATCACCAGGACACGGATTACACACACCAGGTAAACGTACTCCCGATGGAATGCACGAATGGGAATTTAACGCTGCAGTTGTAACGAAAATGATTGATTTGTTTTCCCACTATAAAGATGTAGCAGTAAAACGACTTGATGATCCAACAGGTAAAAATGATATCCCCTTAGAGACAAGAGCAAAGGCATCTAACAACTGGAATGCTGATTATCATTTAGATGTTCATGCAAACGCAGCTGGGGATACATGGAGCGATGCACACGGAATCGAAACCTTCTCTTTTGGATTATCAGGAAAGTCATTTGAAATTGCAAAAGTGCTACAGAAAGCATTGGTTAATGGCACTGGTTTAGCTGATCGAGGTGTAAAAAATGGCGATTGGCTTTATATGGTTCGCACTACAAAGGCACCGGCCAACCTTGTTGAATGCGGTTTTATGAGCAACAAAAATGAGGCTGCTTTGCTAAAATCGGATGCATACCGAGAAAAGATTGCCAATACTTTGGTTAATGCGATTGCTGGATATTTTAAACTTGAAAAAGTTAAAGAAGATCCTAAGCCAGCTGCAAAACCAAAAACTGACGCTGGAATCCATAAGGTTCAAGTTGGTGCATTCTCTGATCCCAAAAATGCTGAGAAACTAGCAGAAGAACTGAAGAAAAAAGGGTATAAGTCTTTTATTGTTAAGGAATAATAATTTTACCCTTTTAGTACTTCTATAAAAAAAGCCCTTCTCAATCATCGAGAGGGGCTTCATCTAATTTTTTAACCAAATCCGTTATATCTTCTCCGTTTACCTTTACCTTCACCAATTCTTCATAAAAGGGCATCTCCCTTTTAATTTGCTTTAGCCATTCAAAAGCCACTTCTTCGGGTTTTCTTCTCCTTAATGGGAACTCGCCACGTTGCATGACTCTGCTGTCAACAGCAATGTATTGGATCTCGATTAATACAATCATCCTAAACTTCCTTACAGTGATTATTTATTTAACTCATTAGATAAAGCTGGATGCATCCAAAACTGATCTGCAATGGTTTTATAGTTGTTATAATAAAAGTTTTCCCATTCAATCTTTTTAAATGTTTCCTTGGTTAAAGAAATCTTAATAACATTTTCATCTTTTGATTTACCGTAAGCATCCGTCATAGGGTATTGCCAAAATATAGTGACTTCCTCAACTTCATTGTTTTTAAATATGGATTGAAAAACTTTATTACTATCCATCAACATTCCCTTAATCGTTAACTTAGCTGTTAAGTTTTCATCACCAGCAAGCGTTATTAATACAATCTTATCCCCTTGCTTTTCTGTCCCCATATGATCGTTGGCTTCCAATTTTGCGATTCGCTTTGTTTTGTTGTTAGTTTTTGAACCTAATTTTTTATTGATATCCTGTTTAATCTTTTCCTGTAGAGATAATTTTTTTTGTGGCTCTTCTTTAACTACAGGAACAGCAGCAGTGTCATTTTTTATTTGCTTCGATTCTTCCTTCATTGGTTGGGAAACTTCTTTGTTGTTACCTCCATTGAAAAGATTCCCTATGAAAGCAATAATTAATAAATATCCAATAATTGCGGTAACCATTTTCCATTTTTTCTTGGAGCGAAATCCTAATATCTTGTTGAACCATTTTCTTTTTAAGATAGTGACGGAAACATTATTTTCTTTTAATTTTTTCGTCAAATCTCCTGAGGCATCAACTTTTAAAGTAAACCCAGTATTGAATTTATAGAGAGTCGCTAAAGCGAATTTATCGACCTCAGCCGATTCAAAGTCGCTCCATGTAAAGGAATGCCTTAATTCTACCTTATCTAATACTTCTTCGTGATTGACTACTTTTTTATTAGCAAAATAAATTTCGAACCCTAGTTCAGTAATCATCATGTACATAGATTCTTTATTTACCGTAACTCCATACACCTTTTTTTCATTAAAATGGTGCGAGAGTAGTGTGAGGATCCCAGCCCGTTTGATTTTCTTTTCTTCTTTCTTTTTCTCTGTCATTTTTCTTCCCCCTCTTTTCTTACTAATTCATCAAGCAAAATCCCAAAAATATTTGCTAATTGGGCAGCGCGTTCAAGATCGGGTTGAGTAATATTTCTAACCCAGTTGGAAAATGTTTGTGGAGATACCCCACATTGTTTTGCTAACGCCTTATGTTTCATCCCCTTTAAATCTGCCCAATATGCTATTTTGTTTTCAAACATATGTATTCACCTTCTCTTAAATACCAATTCGACCCAATAAGACAAACTCCTGTTAAAAATTTTTAGATCAAAAAATAAAAAATATTTGATGGACAAGATATTTTTTTGATCACTTGCCCATAGGCTATTAACACGAAAGCTACACAGTACCCACCTAGTTACTACTTAGTATCTACACAGTAGAAACCATATCTCTAACACAGTAACTACCATGTATATTAACCACGGTTGTACAAGAAGAAATCCAATATCAACACAAAAAACAAAATTTGTTAAAGAACGGAGTGATGAGCGAAGCGAAGAAAGAAGTGAGGCAGCGGCCGGCGGAGATTATTCAGATAATTAAACAATTCGGTTTTTAAGAATTTTCAAAGGAGGCTATCAATATGGAAAACTGGCAATCTCTTATTTTGTTACTGGAAAAGCACAATTCCTATCCTGATTTTATTGCAGAATGCGTCTATGCCTATATTGTGAATTACAGTTTTGAAAAACCCGAAGATAAAGCTTTTGCAGATGAGCTAGTTGAATTTATTAAGGAGGTTAATTGATGCCTAATTTTGATTGGGAATATTGCGCTGAATGTGGATGCCAAAAGCCATTGGAGGAATCTAATTATAAGTTGTGTCCTGATTGTCGGGAGGATTTAGATTGTGAACAGGACTGGTTCAGATAAGAAAAGGGGGATAAAAATGGGATTGTTAGATTTGATTGTATATCGTTGTAATGCTTGCGGAGATTTCTTCCCTAAAAGCGTACTGGTTACATTGAGCGGTTATGAAAAATCAGGAACATATTGCACATGTTGTGTTCAAGAAATTATAGAAGATGAAGGAGAGGAATAAAAATGTTATTTGGTCCAGGAATGTTATTAGCAGCTGGCGCGACTATCGGGGTGGCCTTAATTGATAAAGTGTGTGAGGAATTAGGAATCCATTGGTTAGGAGCGGCTATAAAGATGATTTTGCCTATCGTGGGGTTTGGTCTAGCAATCTATTTCTTGGAATTTAATCCTTTATTGAGGTGGTTAAAATGAATAATTTTGCTGAGTTTCTTTTTAAACGTATTGAAGCAAAACTGGATAATATTCGAGAAACAGAGGAATTCGAAATAGTTAATTCCATTTGTGATGATCTAGATCAATATGTTGTAGCTTTAAAAAATCTTTTTAAAGAGGGGGAACAAAATGAACTTCATTCAGAATTTAAAAGCCCGCTATAAATTAACCAAAGCATTTAGAACAGCAGCCATTTATAAAACCATCGGTAGCGGTGATAATCAGAAAAAAATCTTCCCTAAGATCCACAACATTCCCAACTCAAAATATGACTACTATACATTTACCCTTCCTAATGGCATCGACCCCAAATTACTAAGAAAGAATTTCTATGTGTTCCAGCAAATATTTGGTGAAGGAGTTTACCTGGAAGGAGCTATTAAAAGATTTACTTTAACGGTTAGAAAAAGCAAGAAGATTGATGAAGTTGATTATGATTATCCAAAATTACTTGAAATAATTAAAAAAGAAGAAATTCTAATGCCCATAGTGTGTGGTGGGAATGAATTAGGTGAGCTGAAAATATACGATGCAACGAACAGTCCTAACCTCTTAATATATGGGGAACCTGGTAGCGGAAAAAGTTCCATCCTGCATGTTATCCTATCTACGCTTATTCAATATTATACTCCTGATCAGATACAGATTTACCTGGCTGATTTTAAAATGAGCGAACTAAACCTTTATGAAGGAGTTGAGCACATAAAGAGTATTAGTTATTTAACAAAAGACTTTGGTCCAGCCCTTAAACATTTAAAGAAGGAGTTAACGATTCGCGGCCAGTTATTAAAAGAGCATAAAGTTAGACATATAAATAAGCTCCCAGAGGATAAGAAACCACCTTATATCGTTCTTTGTGTGGATGAGTTTGTAATGATTAGGGATGAAGATATAATGGCTGATTTACTTCAAATTTCCAGCCTTGGAAGGGCATACGGTATTTATTTAATCCTATCTATGCAGAGGCCCAGTCATAAAATACTTTCCACAGATGTTAGAGGATTACTTTCAGTCAGAATGGGATTTAGGACAGTCGATAAGCGGAACGCCTTAATTGGAGAAACCCCGGGAAGTGAAACGATAAGCAAAGATGTTCCCGGGACATTTTTATTAAATCTGGATGAACTAACCGAATTGAGAGCTCCTTTTTTAAACGAGGATAAAACAGAAAAAATCCTGAGCAAGTTTAAAAATAAAGATTGGCTAAATCACAATTATAAAAAGGCGGTTTCTCCAGGTAAGGAAGAACTTCCAAAGGAACAAACAGAATTAACTGAAAAGGACGTGTTTGCCGATGTCATTGACAAACCGTGACAAAGCAATCATTAAGGATTTGAATAAATTCCGGGTGATGGATCGTGATTCAATAGCAGAATTGCATTTTTCTAATCTAAAGAAGCCGTGGAAGGCTGCTAATAATGTGCTATTACGGTTACAGCGGGAAGGGAAAATTCAAGTTTCTAAAGCATTTGCACCATACGTATATTTTGGTCAAGATGTTGAAATAAAAAAGAACTCACAAAAGATAGGACATTTCCTCGGCATATTAAATGTTTATAAAGAATTAAAGCAGCTGGGCACCCTAGAAACCTTCCTAGTAGAACCTAAATATGGGAAGAAGGGGGAATGTGCGGAGCCGGATATATTTTGCGAGTATAGGCGTACTAAATTCTTTGTGGAAGTACAAAGGACAGTATATAGTGAAAAACTCATGAATGAAAAATTAGATAGGTATGTGGATTTATACAACTCCGGACACACGGGGGCACCCTTTCCACATGTTCTGATTCTGAGTGATCAGCGTTATGCCATTGATGGGGATTATCCTTTTAAAGTATTCCAGGCAGAAAGTTTTACTCAATTTGTAGGTAGCCTGAAGATACGTGAAGATACAGTAAAGGTTGAAAAAGGTGAAGGGATTAAAATTAAGATTGGTTAAATTTAATTATGCGCCTATTATACATACTAGGCATCTAGTACTTACAACAAGCCAAAAAAAAAAGACGAAAGGAAAAGCTAACCGCCTCCATGAAGACAGAGTCAAGTGGCTGAAACTAAAGCAAACGCTCAACGCCGATAAAACACAAAGCAAGCAAAAAAAAACCTGTCCACTGTGCAAGGACCACGGACCCCCAATTCAATATTAAAACCGCACATAGAAAAGAGAGAGCGCGATCCAACAAAGATCAGGCAGGAAGAGACAATCAGCCAAAAGCGCTGCAAAGCAGCAAAACATTGAACCACGCCACAAGAAGACCAATCAAAAAATCAACAACGGAAATCAACTCAGTCACACAAAAAAACCACAATATGAACCGCCGGTATACAATTACGAAAAATCCCAAATCGACGACAAAGAAACAAGCAACCCGATCAAAAACAACAGCAGAAGCATCAGCGAGCGCAAATCCAACGGCCGACGCGCTAAAATCCAACTCCCTTAACATTTCAACAAACCGAAACGAGAAGAAACATAAACGCATAATCGGCAAAAAAAAAAGTCCACCCGGCCAAGACGGACAAGAAGAGCTAGAGGAGCAAAAAAATTTAGCCCCCCTTGTCGAGTGAGAACAACAACACAGAAATCTCGAACAACAACGGCCACACGGGAACACCATGCCAAAAATAAAGGATAAGGAGGCCCACAAGCGATGAAAACCGCTTCAGGATCCAATGCTTCGTAGAACCAAAACCAATTCCTCGTCTGGAATGATGGAAAAGACAACCCCGCCAACGTCAAAAAATCGGTCCAAATCAACCCGACAAGAAGAGAAACTAGTAACCAAAGAAATAGAAGCTTTCAAAAAATATTGGACAAAAATCATACCCCAGACATTGACAATTCCAGGACGAACACCAATGTAGTAAAGATTTGTAGCAAGAAAAAACACAACCATTCCACAAAGATAAAAACGAGATAGTCCCCCGACAACAGCAACGGCCCGCAGATTGATAATTACCCAAGAGTCATCAAATCAACACACCAATGGACGCACACGGACAATCCAAGTCCCTGAAGCCGCACTGCGCTGCAAAAACAACCACACACAACCGCCGAACAGCCACCTTGCCAAGGGGACTAAAGAAAAAACAAGAACAAGAAAAAAACGCCAGACTACGGTAGCCGCATCGTATACTTCTGAAAAAGAATTAAACATGACAGCGAAGCAAGCAAAAACAAACAGAAACTTAGAAAAAGAAAAGAAAGACCGGAGAAGCCAATCCAAAAAAAAAACAAAAAAAAAAATAAAAAAAACCTGTAAAAGAACCCAGAACATGCGATATAAATCCATTCGATTTAAGGCCGTGGCGATGTATCCAGCAACTACATAACACAGAACCAATCCAAACCACGGAAAAAAAAACTAGACCTCGAAAAAAACACGGAAAAAGGCAAAAAAACAAAAGGCTTCAACACGAACCGAAATGAAGACCCTTATATAAATTACGACTGTAATAATAACAACCACAATAAACAAAATCACAAAAAAAAAAACAAATAGCAACAAAAAAGGGAATCAAACATATGTCAAAAGAATAAAAGCAAAAAACAACGACCACGAAATGGAAAAGAAAAAAAAGAATAAAAGTGGCGAGAAAAAAAGTGCACATGATAAGAGAAAAGACAAGCCAAAGGCCAAACATGATCAAAAAACAAAGGAAGAAATACAAGCTAAAGGAAAACCCGTAACAGGAAAAAAGAAATCTGAACAAAAAAGCATAAACAAGCAAGAAATCTAAACAAAGAAGGAAGGGCTCACACGAAATTTTAAAAAAAAACAAAGAAAAATGACTTCTATGAAAAGCCACAAGCCAATCGAAAGGAAGAAAAAAAAAGCAATCACCACAAAAAAGCACAACTAGGAAACGCCAAACAAAACAAAAATCAAAACCAACAGCAAATCAACGCAACCGGTGCAAAAAACGAAGATAAAGAGGAAAGAAAAGAAAAAAATGATCTCCCAAACAGAGCCAAGAGAAAGGAAGCAAAAAAAACACACGGAGAACAACGAACAACGACCGTAGAAAATCGACTTCCGCAACATGAAAAAAAAAGGAAATTCAATTCGACCACAAGAATAACGAAGGATAAAAAATAGCGGGTCAAAAATGGGAAAGGAAAAAAAAGGATTTATGTCAAGGAAAAATACAACAAGCGCGAAACATGAACCAGAAGCACCACTAACGGCCGGCTTTAAGAGCCGCCGACCGATTACCACAAGTATAAATCATCGAAACAGCAAATCAAAAAAAATCCAAAGCAAAAAAATGGCAAGAAAGACAGAATATCAGGAACGCGAACATAAAAACATAGAGGAGAAATAAGAAACCAAGTAATCTAAGATAAAGCAAGGAACAGAAAACAAAATCAGCTGAAAAGACAAGCAAGTAAACACAGCAAAAGAGGAAACAACAAACGTTCACCAAAACGCCTAAAAAAACAAAACAGAAAGGTAAAAAAAGAAAAAATGAAAAAGAAATTAAATTGAATGAAAATAAAAAACAACAACACACATTCTCCACCATGGGCGTCATCAAAGCAAAAAAAATGCAAATCGCGCGAAATAAAAAAAAAAAACAAAACAAACACCAAAAAATAAAGAAAAAGAAATAGAGAAAGCAACCAAAGAAGGAACCCCCAACTTGCATCAAAATACAAGAAAGCTCAACAAGACTAATCATAACCAAGAACGCCGAATCCGTTCAAGATGAAACGTACACCACTAACCTCCAAAGAACGGTGAATAATACTAAAAATAAAATCCTGTCACAAAATAGATCAGAGGCAGTTTCGGCAAAAAGAAAAAACGCTGAAAAGAAAAACGAAAAAGACACATCAAAAAAACAAGATACAATCGCCAACAAATCCACAAAAAATGCAAAGACAACTCCATCAAAAAAAGAAAGGCAGGCATGACATACCCCCATACATTCCCCCAACTCCCTCATAGATAACTGTTTCTATCCACACAACTTAAACAGCTGTAAACCAAAAGCAAAGTGGAAAACAAAACCACCAGCCACTTACAAAAACACTACCAAACCCTAAGCTACATAAAAAAGAACGAAAACAAAACATCCACAAAAAAAACAATGAAAGCAAAACAAAAAGTTAAGGACATAAACGGAACGATGAAGGAAAAAGAAGAGGACACTAAAGGTAAGGTACAAAACAAGAAGGTCACACGACGAAAAACCAAGGAAAGAAAAGAAGAAAAAAAGCGAAATTAACACAAGAAAAAAAAGAGGATGAGCAAGGCAACACAAAGAACAACGTGAAAAAGATCGAAAAAAGTGGTAAAACCAGGACAAAAGTATAATCAACAATAAAAAAAAAAGTAAAGATAAAAACAAATGATAATGTAAAAGATAAAACGCAAACAATAAGAAAAAAAGAGGACCAGACAAAGGAAAAAAAAAAGAAAAACAAAACACAAAACAAGCAAGCCAAAGCATCCGGCCCACAACAGAGAAAAGCAATCCGGACCAATAAAACAAAAAATGAAAAGAAAACAAAAAGAAAAAGGGAAAGAAGAAGAGATCTGCAGAAAAACACTTCAAAAAAACCTTGGCAGGCAAAAAAAACAAACCACCGAAAACGAAAGAAACAGGAAGAAAAGGATCACAAGGAACCTGCAGAACTTTTATCCCAACGAAATAACCAACAAGAAAAACATAACAACCCCAATAAAAAGAGTAAAAAACCTAACGAACCAAAACCCATCCCTGAAAGGCTGCCCCTAACCACCAATGATAAGCACAAACAAGAAAAATACTTACATAAGAAAAAAATCGAAAAAAAACACATTTTAGCTCAAAGAAAGAAGAAAAAATAAAGGAGAAAAACGAAAAGCTGGAAAAAAGCCTAACCAGCCATAACCGCTCACCAAAATCGCCCAAAATGACAACAAAAAAAAGCAACAAAACAATAAAAGAAAAAAAAGAGCTGAAGAAATCAAACTGGAAAGAAAAGAAAACAAACAGACAAAGCAAAAGAAAGAACGGGAACTAGAAAGTAAGCAAAATACCAGAATCATAAAGCCGAAGATAAAAGAAAAGTGTGTTGATGAAAAAAAATATATAACGCAAACTACGGGATACAAAAAAAAAAACATCACCGAAGACAAGACAAGAGGCCAGCAATTAAAAGAAAAGAAAAAAAAGATGCAGCAAATTCGCAAGGACGCCGATGAAAACAAAAGAACGCCAAAAAAACAAAAAAGAAATCAATGAAGTAGCAAGCAAAATAGATAATGGAGAAGTTAAATACCAAGGAGAACAGGCAACAAAATCACAGGCGATAACCGAAAAAAAAAATAACAAAAAGTAAGGAAGATCCAACCGCGGAAACGAAAACCCCCCCAAAAATGCCCCACGCGAACCCAAACACCAATGAAAGCCAGAACAACTTGATCATAAGTTACCCTTCAAAACAAAAAACCAAAAAGAAGAAAAATAAAAAGACCGCGAAACCACCAAAATCAAGCCATCCAAAAAAAAAAACAACGGCGACAAAGAAACCAACAAAGAAAACAACGACGACGAAAAGAAAGCAAAAAACATGTTAGTCGACCAAAAATCCAAAGAAAAAAAAAAAAAAAACAACACAGCACACCAAAAACAAACGGAAAAGCAGCAAAAATCGCTGTCAAACGCTAAGAGCAGCACACAATAAACCAAAACAAAAAAAATGAGGAAAGAAGCAAAGATGAAGCCCAGCCACACCAGCGAAACTGGCAAAAAAAAATTAAACATCAAATTAAAAGAATGCACACAACCAGTCAAATCTACCACGGAAAAAACCCACAAAGAACGGGACAGAAGAAATTCCAAAATCGCTCAAAGACCAAAACAAAAACAAAAGGGAGAACCAATAACATGGAAAAATAAAGACGTAACCACGAAACGTCAAAAGTAAATCGAAAACCGATTAAAAAAGGAAGCAACACCCGAAGGCCAAAAAATTTCCAAGCAAAGAATAAAGTCGCTCTTCAAACGCGAAAGACGGATCAAACATTTCAAGCAAAAGGATGTGAAGGGAATAAAAAACGGCCTCGCAACTAACGAACACGCAACAGCATAAGAAAACCACAGAAAACGCACAAATCGCAACAAAACAACCATCACCGATTAAAACGTTAAGGAACTAATAGAAAGCCATGAAGAAACATGAAAAAAAAATGAAAAGGACGACAACATCCCGGCTCGTCAAATCAAACACGAAGTCAACGAAACGACTAAGAATCACGACATTAATGAAAAGGGACACGAAATGATCACGAGCAATAAAAGAACAAAACACCAGGGTAAAATTATCGTAAAAACAAATGCAACTGCACAAATACCCCGATTTTAAAAAGCAGAAAAAAAAGAAGAGGGCGAAAAAAAAGCCCGAAACCACCAACACCGGAAACAAAAAAAAAAACCTCATTTTTAAAGTATCAACAAAATCACAAATTTACGACAAAAGAGGCGAAAACCCAAGGGCAAAATAGAGAATAATAAACACAGAGTTTTGACAGGACACAAAAGCGCGAGAAGAAATGACACCCGAGGAAAAAAAGGAGGATACCAACACATCAAAAAATCACAATACAAAACAAATACGAAGAGAAAAAACTACAAAAAAAAAAATGCCGTTTAATTCAAGTGACCAAAGCGAAACCAGCAAAACACGAACAAAAAGAAATACTAATGATAACAAACCGAGAAAAAAGAACGAGGATAAAAAAAAAACAACCACGATGAATTGACCAAACCAAAACACAACGAAAAGAACAAAAGTACCAAGCAGGATAAAAAAAAAATGATCACAGGTGAAGAACCAAGAAGGAAGGGCAGTGAAGTGAGAAAAAGCAAAGGATGCCGGAAAACCCACAAATACCAGAACAACAAAATATGGGGAAAAAGAAAAAGAAAAAGAAAAAAAAAAACAATTTCCCCATGGACCATCATGTTCAATCCTATGTAAAAAGTCATCTTGCCAAGAGGAATCGAATTCTATGTGAACAGACATGTTTTTCAGCTCCTTTTCTAACAATAACCTATTGCTCAAAATATCATTTTAGGGTAGGATGTTAGTAGCTTAGAAAGTTTTAAATTTTTGTAATATAGTAAATGATTTTGAAGATGTATTTATTTTAGTATTACCCATATGGAAAATATTATAAATGCGGATGATAACAAGGGGAGAGACTACTCGTGTAGCGCCGAAGGAGCAAACAGAAATGTGAATCTCTCAGGCAAAAGAACTCTTGTTTGACGCAGCTCTGGAGAGTGCTTCAGTTAAAAAGAAGCCACCAAAGGGGAAAGCCATTAATGGTAAACTTTCAGGTGCAAGGACAGAGACCTTCTTTTATTAAAAAGGGGGGACTCTGTCTTTTTTTCTGGGGAAAAATAGCTTAGAAAAAATGTAAAACTTATTCGAGAGATATGAGGTCTCTTATGGATAGGTTTCTCCACGCACCATCTTGTTATTTTTCTAATAAAATTTTCTGAAAAAGGGGAATTCAATTTGGCTGATTTAAAACGCACTCCATTATTTGAAACCTACAAGCAATACGGGGGTAAGACAATCGATTTTGGCGGCTGGGAACTTCCTGTACAATTTTCAAGCATTAAGGAAGAGCATGAAGCCGTTCGTACAAAAGCAGGTTTATTCGATGTATCTCATATGGGGGAAGTTGAGGTTAAAGGACCTGACAGCTTATCCTATTTGCAAAAAATGATGACGAATGATGTTTCTAAACTGAAGGATGGCGGCGCTCAGTACACAGCGATGTGCTACGAAAACGGCGGTACAGTGGATGATTTGCTTGTTTATAAAATGGAAGACAATCATTATCTACTCGTAGTAAATGCCTCCAATATTGAAAAAGATTATAAGTGGCTCGAAGACCATCTTGAGGGTGATGTGACCCTTAAAAACTTGTCTGAACAAACAGCTCAATTGGCCATTCAGGGACCACTTGCTGAAAAGGTACTTCAGAGGTTGGTTAATGAATCCGACCTAAGTCAAATTGGCTTTTTCAAATTTCAGCAGGAAGTAAAAATCGATGACAAAACGGCCCTTGTTTCTAGAACTGGTTACACTGGGGAAGATGGGTTCGAAATTTATTGTCAGTCAGAAGATGCGGTTGACCTTTGGAATACTATTTTGGAGGCAGGTAAGGCAGAAGGAATTCTTCCTTGTGGATTGGGTGCACGTGATACGTTACGCTTTGAGTCCGTTTTACCGCTTTACGGTCAAGAACTTTCTCCTGAAATCTCACCACTCGAAGCAGGAATTGGTTTCGCTGTTAAGTTAAATAAGGAAGCAGATTTTATTGGTAAAGAAGCATTAAAAGAACAAAAAGAAAAGGGTCTTCCTAGAAAAACGGTTGGGATTGAAATGATTGACCGTGGTATTCCACGCCATGGGTATTCCGTTTATAAAGGGGAAGAGCTCATCGGTGAGGTAACTACAGGTACGCAGTCCCCAACATTAAAGAAAAATATCGGGCTTGCACTAATTCCAACTCAATATGCCGAATTAGATGGTGAAGTTGAGGTTGAAATTCGCGGAAAACGTTTAAAAGCAAAAGTAATTCCAACACCTTTTTATAAAAAAGAAAAGAAATAACGGAAGGGAGTTAGGTTTATGAAACATCGCTATTTACCTATGACTGAAGAAGATAAGAGAGTAATGCTTGAAACCATTGGCGTTTCCTCCGTTGATGAACTTTTTAGCGATATCCCGGAGCAAGTACGTTTTAAAGGTGAATACAACATTAAAGCAGCTAAATCAGAGCCTGCTTTAATGAAAGAACTATTTAAGATGGCGGATCGTAATGCAGACTTGAAAAGAAATGCTTCCTTCTTAGGAGCAGGCGTTTATGACCATTATATGCCTGTTATTGTCGACCATGTTATCTCACGTTCAGAATTTTATACAGCCTATACACCGTATCAGCCGGAAATTTCTCAAGGGGAGCTTCAAGCGATTTTTGAATTCCAAACAATGATTTGCGAATTAACGGGAATGGACGTTGCCAACTCTTCGATGTATGATGGCGGAACGGCATTAGCTGAAGCAGCAATGCTTAGTGCCGGTCATACAAAGCGGAAAGTAATTTTAGTTTCAAATGCGGTTCATCCTGAATATCGTGAAGTTCTTAAAACCTATGCAAAGGGTCAGAACTTGTCTGTTGTAGAAATACCGGTAATTGACGGACTAACAGATTTAAATGAATTAAAAGGCTTAGTAAATGCCGATGTTGCAGCGGTTATTGTTCAATATCCAAACTTTTTTGGCAGAATTGAGCCATTAAAAGAACTAGAAGAAATCATTCACGCCAATAAATCAATGTTTGTTGTATCAAGCAATCCACTATCTCTTGGAGTATTAACACCTCCAGGCAAATTTGGTGCTGATATAGTCATTGGGGATGCACAGCCTTTTGGTATTCCATCCGCATTTGGCGGTCCGCACTGTGGATACTTTGCTGTTACTGAAAAACTAATGAGAAAAGTTCCAGGTCGCCTTGTCGGACAGACAACAGATGACGAAGGACGCCGTGGTTTTGTTTTAACCCTGCAGGCACGCGAACAACATATTCGCCGTGAAAAAGCGACTTCAAATATTTGTTCTAACCAAGCATTAAACGCACTTGCAGCTTCTGTTGCCATGACTGCACTTGGCAAAAAAGGTGTTCGTGAAATGGCAGCAAATAATATGCAAAAGACTCAATATGCGAAAAATGCCTTTAAAGCGGCAGGCTTTGAAATTGTCAATGATGGTTTTTCATTTAATGAATTTGTAGTTAAATTGAATCACCCGGTAAAAGAAATAAATAAACAGCTTTTACAAAAAGGAATCATCGGCGGTTATGATTTAGGTCGTGATTATTCAGAACTTACCAATCATATGCTGATTGCTGTGACTGAACAAAGAACGAAGGAAGAAATCGATACTCTTGTAAAAGAATTGGGGGATTTGCATGCATAATCAAGATCAGGCGCTCATTTTTGAACTTAGTAGACCTGACCGAGTCGGATACAGCCTCCCAGAGATGGATGTTCCGGAATTAGAATTAAATGACCTTCTTCCAGAAGGATATTTACGCGCAGATGAGCCTGAGCTTCCTGAAGTTTCTGAGCTTGATATCATGCGTCATTATACAGCACTTTCAAAACGAAACCATGGCCTTGATTCAGGATTTTATCCATTAGGCTCATGTACGATGAAATATAATCCAAAAATTAATGAAAATGTTGCCCGCTATAACGGGTTTGCTCATATTCATCCCCTTCAGGATGAAGACTCTGTACAGGGTGCATTGGAGTTAATGTACGACCTTCAGGAGCATTTAATCGAAATTACAGGGATGGATGAAGTAACCCTGCAATCGGCTGCAGGTGCCCACGGGGAATGGACCGGGTTAATGTTAATCCGTGCTTTCCACGAGGCTAATGGTGATTTCAACCGGACAAAGGTTATTGTTCCGGATTCAGCCCATGGTACAAATCCTGCGTCTGCAACAATTGCTGGCTTTGAAACCGTAACAGTTAAGTCTAATGAAAACGGTCTTGTTGACCTTGAGGATTTAAGAAGAGTGGTTGGCGAAGATACAGCAGCGTTAATGTTGACGAACCCAAATACCCTTGGACTTTTCGAAGAAAATATTGTAGAACTAGCTGAAATTGTTCATGATGCAGGCGGAAAGCTTTATTATGACGGAGCAAACCTTAACGCAGTTCTTTCAAAAGCAAGACCGGGGGACATGGGATTTGACGTTGTTCACTTAAATCTTCATAAAACGTTTACTGGTCCACATGGCGGCGGCGGTCCTGGTTCAGGTCCTGTCGGTGTAAAAGCTGACTTAATTCCATTCTTGCCAAAGCCAGTTGTCGCAAAACGCGGGGAAGATTATGTGCTTGATTATGATCGTCCACTCTCAATTGGGCGCGTGAAGCCATTCTACGGAAACTTTGGTATTAATGTCCGTGCTTACACATATATCCGTTCAATGGGTCCTGACGGCTTAAAAGCTGTTACTGAAAATGCGGTTCTAAATGCGAACTATATGATGAGAAGACTTGCAGATCATTATGAGCTTCCATTTGATAAGCATTGTAAGCATGAATTTGTATTAAGCGGTAGACGCCAGAAAAAATTGGGTGTCCGTACATTAGATGTTGCAAAACGTCTGCTTGATTTTGGATATCATCCACCAACCATTTACTTCCCATTAATTGTAGAAGAATGCTTGATGATCGAGCCGACTGAAACCGAAGCAAAAGAAACCCTAGACGCTTTCTGTGATGTGATGATTCAAATTGCCAAGGAAGCAGAGGAAAATCCTGAAATCGTTCAGGAGGCGCCACATACGACTATCGTTGGACGTATGGACGAAACAAAAGCAGCACGTAAACCTGTGTTAAGATATAAAAAGAATTAATTGATCATTGGAGGGCGGATTTCATAAAAGGAATCCACCTTCTTCTTTTTAATGTAAAAAAATAAGACCTCTATTTATATAAGAGGCCTTTAGGCTAATATCTTTTTTATTTTGCTTTTACCTTGCCAGTCCATTTTTTAAAACCGCCTTGAAGCTGGGTAAGGTCTTTGTATCCTTTACGATATAAAAACTGTGCTGCCCGGCCGCTGCGCATTCCGCTTTGGCAATATAGGTAGACAGGCATATCGGAGCGGATTTCTTTCATTCGCATTCTAATTTGTGACATTGGAATATTTCGAGCTCCTAAGATATGTCCGGCATCAAATTCATTTGGTTCGCGCACATCGATTAACTGCGCTTTGCGATAGCCTCCACGAAATTCTTCTTCAGAAACGGTTTTGACAATCTTCTTCTGATAGAAGTAAGTGAATATAGCGTAGATTGCAACCGCGACGATAATGATTAATAGACTAATAATTGAATTCAATTGAAATGCTCCTTTCAAGCTTGCTGCACTAATTTTTATTATATAAGTCAACCTCTACTACAGTAAAGATACATTAGTAAAAATCTTTTTTTTGCCCGCAAAAATTATTATAGCAGAAATATTTCATTTTGAATTCATATCAGATTTTGGTAGACTAAGAATCGCCAAAGTAAATTATTATTCATAAAAATGAGGTCTTGAAAATGGAAAAAGAAGTATGGCGTTTTATTGATTCGGGAAATGGCTCCCCATCATTTAATATGGCTCTTGATGAGGCCTTACTTGACTGGCACAGTGAAGGGAAGATTCCTCCTGTGATTCGATTTTATGGCTGGAATCCGGCAACACTTTCCGTTGGTTACTTTCAAAAGGTAGAAAAAGAAATTGATATGGAGGCAGTAAAAAAACATCAATTGGGTTTTGTCAGAAGACCTACTGGCGGACGCGGTGTTCTTCATGAACATGAACTTACATATAGTGTTATAGTTTCTGAAGACCATCCTGAAATGCCTCAATCTGTAACAGAGGCTTACCGGGTCATCTCTGAGGGGATATTGAAGGGATTTCATCATTTAGGTTTAGAAGCCTATTTTGCCGTACCAAAGACAGCGGAGGAACGGGAAGCATTGAAAAATCCACGCTCTGCAGTTTGTTTCGATGCCCCTAGCTGGTATGAACTTGTTGTTGAAGGGCGAAAGGTAGCAGGGAGTGCTCAAACCAGACAAAAGGGCGTTATTTTACAGCATGGTTCGATTTTATTGGATTTAGAGGAAGATAAGTTATTTAGCTTATTTAAATATCCAAGTGAAAGAGTAAAGGAACGGATGCAAAAAGCATTCAAGAATAAAGCAGTTGCCATCAATAATATAAGCAAGCGAAGAATTTCGCTGGAGGAAGCAAAAGAGGCATTTTATAAAGGCTTTGCAGAAGGACTCAATATTGATCTTGAGCCCTATCAATTAACTGAAGAAGAGCTTGAATACGTTCAGAAAATAGCAAAAGAGCGTTATGAAAGTGATGAATGGAATTTTAAAAGGTAACCGATTAAAAGGCGGCGCGATGTCGCTTTTTCTTTTTTTGAAAAAAATTGGAGAAATAATTTATGGGCAAACTGCGAAATTTGTTAAAATTACTCGTTTTACCTCGAAAACCAAACGAAAACTTTAATTTGCTCTAAAATCTAGTTTTTTTTAAGTTTGACAAAATAAATATTTTTTGCGTCATTTACAATATGTAGTAGTGTCGAAATTATTGCGAACACTATATGTTGATTTTTTGTGTGTCGATATGGTACCTTAATTGTATTAAACCAACTAGGTCTAGCATGAAACTACTAGAACTAGCACAATAGATTGATTTTATTATTTGAAGGAGTTGTTCTCATGTCGGTTGTGTTTAGACAAAAAATGAATATTGATTTCGAGAGGTTGAATGAGGAGATCCACTTATTTCCCCAGGTACACCCAGTTACCCCTGATATGAAAATAACTCACAAGGGTGTTTCACGCTTGGTCATGCTGGACCGTTACACCTTTAAAGACACTGAAAAAATTACCCTCAAAAATGGTGACTTTGTCGTTCTTACAATCAAAGAGGATCCAAAATTCCCAGCACGTGGTTTAGGATACATCACGGATATAGACTGGGAGAATAAAAAGGCTAAAGTTTTAGTGGAAGAGGAATTCAGAGGAGTTTTAGATGACCCGGAAGAGGCGAGCACAGGGATTATTTCTCGCTCACTTGATGTAATTGAGAAACCCTTAGAAATTTTTTATGAGCAAATTGCGAAACGTAATGCCACAGGACTTGCATCCGTTGAAATAACAGAGGAAAAGCGGAGAGAGTGGTTTGAAAGGTTTTATAATGAGCTCGTAAATATGAATTTTATTCCTGCGGGGCGTGTTCTTTACGGTGCAGGAGCGAATACGGATGTAACGTTTTTTAACTGTTACGTGATGCCTTTTGTAGCTGATTCACGTGAAGGGATTTCGGATCACCGAAAGCAGGTAATGGAAATCATGAGCCGCGGCGGCGGTGTCGGAACGAATGGTTCAACTCTTAGACCGCGTAATACCTTGGCAAGAGGCGTAAACGGTAAATCATCAGGATCTGTATCTTGGTTGGATGATATTGCGAAATTAACGCATCTGGTGGAACAAGGTGGCTCGCGCAGGGGCGCGCAGATGATCATGCTGGCTGACTGGCATCCAGACATTATTGAATTCATTATTTCAAAAATGCAAAATCCAAGAATTCTACGATTCTTAATTGAAAATACAAATGATGAAACAATCAAAAAGCATGCGAAAGATAAGTTGAAGTTTATGCCATTAACACTTCAAGAAACTGCTATGTACCAAGGAATTGTAAATTATAAAAACATCCCTGGAATGGGTGGATTTAGTGAAGGAATTATCGCTGATGCGGAAGAAAAGTTAGAAGTCGGTGGGACTTTTGCAGTCCATAATTCAGAATTCTTAACAGGTGCAAATATTTCTGTTTGTTTAACAAAAGAATTTATGGAAGCAGTTGAAAATGATAGTGATTATGAACTGCGATTCCCATATGTTGAGCACTATGATGAAGAAGAAATGAAGGTTTACAACGAAGAATGGCACAAAGTTGGAGACGTTCGTGAGTGGGAAAAACTTGGTTATAAAATACGGACCTACAAAAAGATTAAAGCCAAGGAACTTTGGAACTTAATCAACATCTGCGCAACCTATTCAGCAGAGCCAGGAATTTTCTTTATTGACAATGCCAACGATATGACAAATGCAAAAGCATATGGTCAGAAAGTTGTAGCAACTAACCCATGTGGAGAACAACCATTGGCACCGTTTTCCGTATGTAACCTTGCTGCTGTGAATCTTGCAGAAATGGCTAATAAGGAAACAAAAACTGTTGATTTTGAAAAACTTAAGAAAACAGTTTCTGTCGGAGTAAGGATGCAAGACAATGTAATTAACGCTACTCCTTACTTCTTAGAAGAAAACAAAAAGCAAGCACTTGGAGAACGCCGTGTTGGATTAGGTGTAATGGGCTTGCACGATTTACTCATTTATTGTGAAACCGAGTATGGCTCCGAAAAAGGAAACCAGCTTGTAGATGAAGTTTTTGAAACGATTGCAACAACAGCATATAGAACATCGGTGGAACTGGCGAAAGAAAAGGGAAGTTTCCCATTCTTAACAGGTGAAGCACCTGAAGCAACCAATCGATTAAGACAGGCATTTATCGAGACAGGGTTCATGAAGAAAATGCCAGAAGATATCCGCCAGTCTATTTTAGAAAACGGAATTAGAAATTCACATTTACTAACTGTTGCTCCAACGGGATCCACAGGTACCATGGTTGGCGTATCTACAGGATTAGAACCTTACTTCTCGTTCTCTTACTTCAGAAGTGGACGCCTTGGTAAATTTATTGAAGTAAATGCAGATATCGTTCAAGAATATCTAGAACAGAATCCAGAAGCAGACAAGGAAAATCTTCCAAATTGGTTCGTAACAGCAATGGAACTAGCACCAGAAGCACATGCAGATGTTCAATGTGTCATCCAACGCTGGATTGATAGCTCAATCAGTAAAACAGTCAACGCGCCTAAAGGCTATAGTGTTGAACAGGTAGAAAAGGTTTATGAGCGTCTATACCGTGGTGGTGCCAAGGGTGGTACCGTCTACGTCGATGGTTCACGTGATTCTCAAGTGCTAACCCTTAAAGCCGAAGAAAACACAGAAGAACAACTATCAATGTTTGAAGATAAGCCAAAGCAGCATGTTGTCCTCGTTGATACCATCACTGACCTTCGTTCAACGGATGTAACAATTGGATCTGAAGTAGGCAACACTTGCCCAGTTTGCCGCAAAGGAAAAGTAAAAGAAATTGGTGGCTGTAACACCTGTACAAACTGCGGTGCACAATTGAAATGTGGTTTATAAAATTTTACAAAGAGGTTGTCTCAAATAAGAGGCAGCCTTTTTCTGTTTTTCGAGTCGAAAAAACGAATTAACTTTATAAAAAAATGACAAAACCTCCTATATTTATAACAAACTAGACATCTTTCTTTGTAAGAAAAGTCGAAAATTGTAATATAACTGTAATCTACCTGTGATGTAAACGTTATCTTTATTTTATATAGTAAAAGTAACAAAACACCTCACAGGGGGATCAAACAAGATGTTGAAAAAACTTATCGCAGTTCTCGTCTTTGCAATTACAATAAGTTCATTGTTTACACCTATGGGGGATAAAGCAGAAGCGGCATACTATCATAAGAAAGCTATTTCAGTAGCGAAGGCAAATATCGGTGTTCCATATAGATGGGGTGGTATGAGCTCTAGAGGTTTTGATTGCTCAGGACTTGTAAGTTACTCTTATCGTAAAGCTGGAAAGAACTTACCACATTCAGCAGCGCAAATGTTTTACACTAAAGGAAAACGAGTTAAATCATCTTTAAGAGTCGGAGATTTAATGTTTTTTGGTCCAAATAAAGCAAGCCGTCCAACTCATGTTGCCATCTACATTGGCAACGGAAAAATGATTCAGTCCGTCACATCAAATGGTGTTTCCATTACCTATACAACCAATAGCTACTGGAAGCCAAGATTTATTGGGGCTAAACGTATATAAAATAAAAAGAAACATCGGGGACGCCCCGATGTTTCTTTTTATTTAGCGGCTATTTCATTTCACGACTATCTCCACACAAATTTTCTCCCTGTCCTCCGTACTATTTTTTTAACATCGCGCTTAAAGATGTAACAGTGAGTATATCAACTTTGGGAGTGGCTGCCATGAAAATAGACGGCGTTTTTTCTGGAGGGGGTATTAAAGGGTTTGCATTAATTGGTGCATGTCAGGAAATTGAAAATCAAGGATTCCAATTTGAAAGGCTAGCCGGAACGAGTGCGGGTTCAATAGTGGCGGCATTACTTGCTGCAGGATACTCAAGTAAGGAAATTTATCAACTGCTTGAAGAACTAGATATTACCACAATGCTTGATCCAAGAAAGACATTCATACCATTTTCCTTTGCGAAATGGCTGCTAGTCTATTTCAAACTTGGACTATATAAAGGAAATGCATTTGAAAAATGGATGACAGAAAAATTAGCGGCAAAAGGAATAAGGACATTCTCAGATCTTCCTCCACAAAAACTTAGAGTCGTTGCCTCCGATCTTTCAAATGGCCGGTTAATTGTCCTGCCAGATGACTTGGAGAAATACGGTATCACATCAGGTTCCTTTTCTATTGCTAAAGCAATTAGAATGAGCTGCAGCATTCCCTACTTTTTTGAACCGGTAAAAATGCGTTCCATTGAGGGTATAGACGTCATTGTAGATGGCGGAGTCCTAAGTAACTTTCCAATGTGGCTGTTTGATACAGATGACGGTAAGATTAGGAGGCCAGTAATCGGAATCAAACTAAGCACAAGCGAATATGAACACCAAAAACATAAAATCCAAAATGGTATCCAGCTATTTGGCGCATTATTTGAAACAATGAAGGATGCCCATGATGCCCGGTATATATCCAAAAAGCATGCAAAGAATATTATTTTTATCCCAGCGGAGGGTGTAAACTTAATTGAATTTGGCTTGACTGATGAAAAAAAGCAAAAAATAGTTGAGATCGGGAGAGCACATGCAGAAAGGTTTTTAAAAGCATGGGCATATTAGGCAAAAAAAAAGAGCGTTAAAGTGACGCTCGATTTTTCTTTTTGCCTTTTTTTCCGTCAATTACGGTTAAGTGAGCAGGAGATTTCTTTTTGATTCGATTGCTTTTCTTTAAAGATGAGAGGGTCCCAAGTGAAGAACTCTTAATTCCCGAGTCCTTCCCTTTATGCTGCAAGCGTTTTTTTGACTTTTTCGCTGCCTTAAGAAATGCCCGCTGCTCTTTTTTCTGAGGGCTCAAATTTGAAAACCTTCGAACAAGGAAAAAGATAACGAGACCAACCAATGCAATGACAAGTATATTCTGAAGAAAAGCAGAAGGATTATTAGTAAATGTTGCAAAAATCCCCAATAAAGCAAGAAGTATTAGCCCGCCAACAATGATAACGGGTGTCCGATTTTTCAAGAAAGCCACCTCCCTATGAGCATCTTAAGCATTTTTTTTATCTTTTAAACACGGAAAAGGCAAAGATTAGACAATTTCCTCTATCTCTACATGCTTCTCTGTTGCCTCTTCCATTTTTAAGAGTTCCTTAAAGGACAAAATCGCCACTTCCACCTGGTCATTATCTGGTTCTTTTGTTGTTAACAATTGAAGCCATAAACCAGGGAGACCTAAATACTTTAATACAGGAATATCTCGAAGCTTATTGGTAAGCTGTAAGACTTCAAACGCAATTCCAAGTACAACTGGAATTAATGCCAGCCGGTCAACAATACGTAACCATAAAGGCGAAGTTGGGACAAGCATATAAACAAATACCCCAACAATAACCGTAAACAAGATAAAACTGCTGCCACATCGGTAATGAAGCCGGGAATGTGCTTGCACATTTTCCACCGTTAGTTCCGCTCCGGATTCGAAGGTATTGATTACTTTATGCTCAGCACCATGATATTGAAACACCCTTTTAATCAAAGGTGTAAGAGAAACAAAATAAATATAGCAAAGTAATAAGATTAGCTTAAAAAAGCCTTCAACAAGCACCTGTGCAAAATCGGATGGAAAAATGGTTCTGGTTAATTCGGCAAGGAAGACAGGGATTAACGTAAAAGCAAATTTCCCAAATAAAAAGGAAATAACACCAATTACAGCGACCCCCAGGTACATACTAAGCTTCGAACCTTCTTTTTCTTTTATTGTATGATCATCTTTTGGGTCCACATCAAATCTTTCGGTTGAAAAATTTAAATGTTTGGAACCATTTGCACTAGCTTCAATAATGGCAATGATCCCACGGAGAAATGGAATCTTTTTCAGGTTTGCCAATTGAGGGTTTACCTTCCGAGGTAAACGGAAATATTCAACAGAATGATCCTTTCTGCGAATGGCGGTAACATAATGATGCTTTCCGCCGAACATAACGCCTTCGACAACCGCCTGGCCGCCGTAAACTGGTTTTTGAGTTTTAGACATGTACATTACACCAACCTTAACAAAGTTGCACATTAGCAGAAAGTAAATCTGTATGTACTTAAATTTATTCTACTAGAAAAAAGAAAAAACCTCTATGAATGTAATAATTTTTCCATTTAAATTAAAAAAATTTTTATATGCAAGGGAATGAAATCCGAAGGACATAATAAAGAGCAAGAACATTATGGAAGCATACTCAAAAAAACTCAGTATATCCATTGGATAAAAAGATAAAAGGAGGTCTATTCCATGGAAAACGATCATAAAGAAAAAACGTATCCAAAACCAATGTCCTTCCCAATGATGGTTTTTTGGACAGGGCTAATTGGGGGACTTTTTTGGAGTACAATCGGCTGGTTAGCTTACTATTTTAGTTTTACGGAGATTCGCCCAAATATCCTTTTGGAGCCATGGGCCCTTGGCAGCTGGAAATACGGTTGGATTGGAACGGTAATCTCCATACTATTACTTGGATTCATTTCTGTTGTGGCTGCATTTATTTATTATGCTGCATTAAGAAAGTTTACCGGCTTTTGGGTTGGACTTGGTTACGGGGTTGTTTTATTTTTATTGGTATTCTTTGTACTAAATCCGCTCTTTCCGAGTATGGATCCTATTGTTGACTTAAAGAGAGATACTTTGATTTCTTCAGTTTGTTTATATATTGTATATGGAATTTTCATAGGATATTCGATTAATTATGAGTACCAAAATACCGTAATGAAGCAAAAAGAGACAGCCAGTTAATCATCATGATTAGGCGTATTTGATCTATTATGATAAAATAATTTTGTTGTGCAGTCCAAGTACATAGTTCTAAAACTGCCTTTTAAAAGGAGAGTAGAAACCCATGGTGAAATTAGAGAAATTAAGAGAAAGTTTTGCGGCAAATGGGATTGAGGGAATACTGATTACAAGCCCATATAACCGCCGATATGTTTCAAACTTTACCGGAACAGCAGGAGTCGTTTTGATTAGTTCTGAAAAGGCATTATTTATAACAGATTTCCGCTATATGGAGCAGGCCTCAAAGCAATGTGAAGGATTTGAAATTATTAAATTTTCAACTACGATTCCAGAAGAAGTGGCGAAACAGGCCAAACAGCTTGGAATCAACAAGCTTGGTTTTGAAGCGGACTATTTAACTTTTTCTGAATTTAAATCATATGAGAAAGAAATTGAAGGGGAGCTGCTGCCGGTTTCAGGAGTAATTGAAAAATTACGCTTGATTAAGACGGATGCAGAGATTAAGATATTAAAGGAAGCAGCAGATATTGCTGATGCTGCGTTTAAACATATTTTAGATTTTATTCGCCCCGGGAAGACTGAGCTTGAGGTAGCGAATGAATTAGAGTTCTTTATGAGAAGGGCCGGAGCAACATCTTCTTCATTTGATACAATTGTCGCTTCAGGGAAACGCTCCGCACTTCCACATGGTGTAGCAAGTGATAAAGTAATTGAAACTGGGGATTTTGTTACCCTTGATTATGGTGCATATTATAAAGGTTATGTATCCGATATCACAAGAACAGTTGCAGTGGGACAGCCGGATGAAAAGCTTAGGAATATTTATGAGATTGTTCTGGATGCACAGCTAAAAGGGATGGAAGGCATTAAACCTGGGATGACAGGTAAAGAAGCCGATGCATTAACAAGAGACTACATAACTGAAAAGGGATTCGGTGAATATTTTGGACATTCAACCGGCCATGGAATTGGTCTTGAAGTTCATGAAGGTCCTGCTCTTTCATTTCGTTCTGACCTTGTTTTAGAACCAGGAATGGTGGTTACATGTGAGCCAGGAATCTATATTCCAGGGCATGGCGGCGTCCGAATCGAAGATGACACATTGGTCACGAAGACTGGTAATGAAGCTCTGACTCACTCAACAAAAGATCTAATTATTTTGTAATGTATATAGGAGGATTTATTGCATGATTTCTGTTAACGATTTTAAAACAGGCTTAACGATTGAAGTGGATGGCGGTATTTGGCGCGTCATTGACTTCCAACACGTAAAACCAGGTAAGGGTGCAGCTTTTGTTCGCTCCAAGCTGCGTAATCTTCGTAACGGAGCCATCCAGGAAAAAACGTTCCGTGCCGGTGAAAAAGTTGAAAAGGCCCAAATTGATAACCGCAAAATGCAGTACCTTTATGCAAGCGGAGATCAACATATATTTATGGATATGGAATCGTACGAGCAAGTTGAGCTTCCGGCAACTAGCATTGAGTATGAATTAAAGTTTTTGAAAGAAAATATGGAAGTTCACATTATGATGTTTAATTATGAAACCCTCGGGGTGGAATTGCCAAACACAGTTGAACTTGAAGTGACTGATACAGAGCCTGGAATTAAGGGTGATACTGCTTCGGGCGGTACAAAACCAGCAACACTTGAAACTGGTTTAATTGTTCAAGTCCCATTCTTTATAAACCAAGGTGACAAGCTAATCATCAATACTACAGAAGCATCATATGTATCAAGAGCATAATTTATTTTTAAAAGCCTTAGAGCGGTTCAGCCGTTCTAGGGCTTTTTTTCTTTTCCTTCGAAAAGGCCGATATTTGAAAAGTTTGTGAAATATAAAGGGATAAGTTTTGAACAATTTATTAAACTCATTCTTTATCACTAGTGTGTACATGGCTTGAAGAATAAAATGGAGTTGGATAACGAGGAGCATTTTAGTGTGTTAATTTACCTTTTTAGATTAGGGGGAGTCAAATGGATAAAATCAGAATTCTTATAGCAGATGATTATCATTTGTTTATCCGCGGCATGGAAAGTATTCTTTCTGAAGATTCATCTCTTCAAATCGTCGGGAAAGCATACAACGGCAAACAAGCCTATGAAATGGCTGTAGAACGAAAACCCGACGTGATTTTGTTAGATATGAATATGCCTGTTATGAATGGTCTTCAAGCCTTAAAAATGATTGTAGGGGAATTGAAGGATATAAAAGTTTTAATGTTGACACTGAATGATCAGGAAGAATTATTAGTCGAAGCACTAAAATCAGGTGCTAAGGGATATTTATTAAAGGATTTACTTCCTAATGAATTGCTGACATTTGTACATATGGTGTATAGAGGAGAAAACATTATTACGGGACAAATGGCCGGGAAAATCATAGAAAACAGCTCAATGCAGGCAATAAATAGACGAAATCAAGTAGAATTGATTTTTACTAAAAAGGATGTTTTGACTAGACGAGAGAAGGAAATTTTGGTCCATGTGATGAAAGGCCAGACCAATCGTGAAATTGCTCTGGCATTACTTATTTCAGAAAATACCGTAAAAAATCATTTGCGAAATATTATGGAAAAGCTTCACATGAATAATCGTGTCCAAGCAGCGGCCTATGCATTCCAGGAAGGCTGGCTGCAAAAAGGGTCATGACCAGCTGGACAAAATCACTACCAAAACGGTTAAAACCATAAAACTTCACTAAATAGTAAGAATTAAGGACCGTTTGCAAAAAATGTTTTGCTAAAATGAACATGAAATTAGGATTAGGAAGGAGGGAATTGGAAATGAAGCGAATTGGCTCATTATTTTTGATGGGTATAATAATTGCATTTATTGCTGCCGGATGCAGTTCGAATCAAGCGAACACAAAATTTGATAAAAAAAATGCTCCTTTACCGGATTACGTTCTAAACTCAACCACAAAAATAAAAGAAACCTATGTAATGGCCTCGAACTATCCAAAGGTATTGGCACAGGTTCCGTGTTTTTGCGGCTGTGGTACGGATGGGCATGATAGTAATTTAAGTTGTTATATTGATAAATTCGATTCAAATATGAAAGTAGAACAATGGGATTCGATGAGTATATCGTGAGACATTTGTATCAATATCGCCCGGGAGGCGGTACAAATGCATCTGGATGGTAAAAATCCAAAGGAAATTTATCGATTAATTAATGAAAAATATAAAGAATATGGGGATCCAACACCAACACCTGAACCAAAGTAGGGATAGCCTTTGAAGAAATTATTCGTTGGAGTTTTTGCTTTGATTTTAATTGCCGCTGCTTTCCTTGGGAAGGGATTTATTCCCGTTCAGAATGACTCTAAAGCGATTGCAACAGGTAAAAAAATTTATCGTCAGCATTGTCTTGCCTGTCACGGACAAACTGGTAATGGTGAAGGCACAAAGGTCGGGACAGCCCTTAATAATCAGCAATTCTTAAGTACGGTGACAAATCGTGATCTATATGAGTATGTGAAATCTGGCAGGAATGGTACAGATATGCATGCTTACGGAACAATTTTGTCCGAAAAAGATATAAACCAACTCGTTACCTTTATCCGAAGTTGGCAAACCGACAGAATTAAATTTGTTGCGCCAAAAACGATCTCTGGAAATATCGAGAGGGGAGAGAAACAATATAATCTGTATTGTCTAAATTGTCATGGAGAGGCAGGCGCGGGAAAATTAAATATGGGGACAGCTCTTTCAAATCCACAATATTTAAAATTCACTTCCAATAAGCAAATTTGGATTAGTACGGCTTATGGCCGTGAAGGCACCCGTATGGGTCCATCCTTAAAAGGGCTAGACGGGGTACGGCAATTAAAAAAGGAGGATATTACCGATATTGTTTCCTATATTCGGTCATTAGAAAAGAAAAAGTAGAAACCTGAATCAACTGGATTCAGGTTTTTTACTTTTCCATTTCATTATATGTGAAAATTTTGTGTTGTTTTTTTGTCAAAAACAGGGCGATTTTCCTCCTTTAACAAAATGTTCAAGAGTGAATCAACCAACGGCATCTATTACGGATTATATTTATTCCGAAGAGGGCTATGGTGGAAAATAGTACTTTCTGGTGATGAGTTTTCCAATTAAGGGGGATCTAAATGCTAAAAAAGAAATGGTTTGTCCTATTCATTCTTGCCTCATTTTTATCCAGCTTTTGTTTACAAAAAGCAAGTGCAGAAATGGAATTTAAGGAAGAAAAATTTCCGTTTAAAGAAATGCAAATTCAGGTAATGCCGGAGTTTGATTACCCGGAGGATTGGCCAAAAGACACTCCATCCTTACTAGTAGGTCAATACGGAACGATTACTAATAAAAGCGGACAAGATTTTAACGGTAAAGTTGAAATTTCTGTTCCTGCAAAGGAAAAAAACTTTCAGGCCTATTTAGTAGCAGAATTTCCTGAAGTAAATAAGCCAGAGGTTCAGCGGCCATATGATGTTGATCAAGAAAAAGGCATCGTTACCTGGAAACCGAAAAATCCAATTAAAAATAACCAAACCTATCGATTTGTCATCGAATATTACACAAATTCAATAAAAGTTGCGGATAAAAAAAGTTTTACATACGAATTAAAAAATAATGCAGAAATTAAGCAGCTTGACGTAATTTTTTATGCACCAATGAAAGCAAAAGAAATTCAAATGAATCCTAAACCAGAAAATACTGAAAAAAGTGAGTATGGAGAAGATCTTTTCTATTACCAATACAAAAACGTTAAATCTGGAGATTCAATGAAATATTCGTTCTCTTATAAGAAATCTGGATCTGAATCAACAATGGCTGCCATTAATAAACAGCAAGCTCCTAAAGATGAAAACCATAAAGGGGTTAGCAGTGGTACTTCAACCGATCAAGTGCTCAATAACAGTACAAGCACTAAGAGTACAAACCCAAAACCGATTATCGGGGTTGGTGGTGCTTCTATAATCGGATTAGCCATTATCATTGCAGGTGCTCTTGTATATATGGGAATCAAAGGTAGACCACATAAAGAAACAAAGGGTGCCTTGAAAAATCAACCGCAACAACCAAAACAAACTCTAAAAAAAGAAAATAAGTCTTTAAACGATGAGCAAAAAAAGGAACTTCGAAAAAAACTGTTAACAGGAAAAATTGATCAAGAAACATACGACGAACAAATGAAAAAATTAATTTGATGGGGTGATGGGAATGAAGAAAAACACACTCGTATTACTTGGAGGCTTTGTAATTGCTGGGGCGATTATTTTTCTCTTAATGGCCGCAACGCCGGGGTCAAGCGGGATTGAATTAACGATGAAACAATTACTTGCAACACAGGACCAACATAAAGATGATTTTGTCACCGTCGAAGGCTTATTACAGGAAAAAACCATTCAATGGAATCCTGACAAAATTGAATTGAAGTTTGATTTAAAGGATAACGAAGGTAATACGCTTCATGTCATCCATAACGGACCAAAACCGGATAATTTCTCTCAAGGAGTCATTGTCATTCTCCAAGGGTCACCGACAACAAAGGAACGTTTTAAAGCTGAATCGGTAAAAACGCGATGCCCTTCAAAATATGAGGGAAAAGATATGAAAAACTATGATCCTAAAAAACACGCAAAAATGTTAAACAAGCCACCAAAAGAAAACTAAGAGAGAAACATAAGAAGGTGACAAAATGTATTTATTCGCGAATGCAACAATTTATATTGGATTAGCACTTGCCATATACGCTCTTCTCATTATGACACTAGGAATTAGTACAAAGAATCAGCGGTTTATCAATAGTGGTAAGGGTGCAATGGTTGCCCTATTTACATGCGCAGCGTTTGCCATGATTTCATTGCTGTATCTATTAGCAACCTCTCAATTTCAATATGAATATGTAACAGACTATACAAGCAGTGAGCTTCCGATTATTTATAAACTCACGGCTTTATGGGCAGGAAATTCCGGTTCCCTGCTATTATGGACTTTTTTCTTAACATTGTATTCAATCATGATTGTTTTTTCTAAAAAGATGAAAAGGAACCCAATGGTTCCATATATTTCTGCCATTCTATTAGCCAATGCGGTTTTCTTCTTTTTCATACTTGGCTTTGTAGCAAAACCGTTCGCCATACTGACAGAAATACCTGCAGAAGGTAAGGGTCTAAATCCGATGCTTCAAAATCCAGGTATGATTATTCATCCTGTGACCCTTTACCTGGGCTATGTTGGATTAGCTGTTCCCTTTGCATTTGCTATGGCTGCGTTAATCCTGAAAAATGTCGATGATTTTTGGATTAAAATGACAAGACGGTGGACGATTATTGCTTGGTTGTTTTTAAGCTTAGGCAATATCTTTGGGGGGCAATGGGCGTATGTTGAACTAGGCTGGGGCGGATACTGGGCATGGGATCCGGTAGAGAACGCTTCGTTTATGCCGTGGTTAACGGCTACTGCTTTTTTACACTCTGTTATGATTCAAGAGCGAAAAAATATGTTAAAGGTTTGGAATATCAGTTTAATTATTGTTTCCTATGCATTGACACTATTCGGAACATTCTTGGTCCGAAGTGGAGTTCTTACTTCTGTCCATGCTTTTGCAAACTCAAATCTCGGATTATACTTCCTAATCTTTATGGGGGTAGCCGTCATTGGGGCATTATATGTGCTGATGAGCCGCTATAACCTTCTTAAAAGAAGTGCAGGAGAATTTACATCCTTTGTTTCAAAAGAAAGCAGTTTCTTAGTTAACAATCTATTATTAGTTGGAGCAGCTTTCGCCGTGTTCTGGGGAACCATCTTTCCGCTTGTTTCAGAGGCTGTTCGTGGTACGAAGGTAACGGTTGGGCTTCCTTTCTTTAATAAAGTAGAAGCTCCAATTCTTTTATCGATGATGTTTGTGATGGCTGTTTGTCCTATGCTTGCCTGGCAACGTTCCACTGTGAAAAATTTAAAGAAAAACTTTGTAATTCCTGCAATCCTTGCAGTCGCTGGTATGGTGTTAATGATTGTGCTCGGTATCCAGAAAGCATGGGCGGTTATCGGCTATGGAGTTATTATTCTATTATTTATTACCCATTATTTAGAGTTTTATCGAGGCGTAAAGGCAAGGAGAAAAATGACGAAGGAAAGTCCATTTGTTGCACTTTACCGTTTAATGATTAAAAATCGCCGCCGCTATGGAGGTTATCTTGTCCACCTTGGGATTGCTTTTATCACAATGGGGATTATTGGTTCACAAAACTATGATTTGCAGACGATGAAAACCGTTCCTTTAGGCGGCTCTATTGACATTAAAGATTATCGTATCAATTATGAACGGCTAGATCAGAAAAAAGAAGGAATTAATGATATTGTTTACGCAGATGTTACTGTCTTTAAGGATGGGAAAAAGCTTGGCTCCTTTGAACCACAAAAGGTCTTTTACGGTAACTGGGAAGAACCTTCTTCTGAGGTAGCAATTATTTCTTCTTTAAAAGAAGACTTATATATTGTCCTAAGTGCCTGGGAAGATGATGGCAAGGCCACATTTGTCGTTAAAGTAAATCCAATGATGGATTGGTTATGGATTGGGTCTTTCATGATTGTGATCGGGGCATTGTTTGCTGTATGGAATGGCAAGTATCAAACTATTACTCCGAGATATACAGGAGTAAAGAAAGAGGTGGCTTAGTATGAAATACAAATATTCTATTGGGCTTATCCTCATTGCTTTTATCTTTCAAGCATCCTTCTTTCGTGTAGATGCCAGAACCATTGATTATAAATCAGCTGAATTTAAAGCGGTAGCTTCACAATTTTCCTGCACATGCGGCTGTGGACAGGATCATTTTGAGTGCGATCCCAATACATGCAGTCTCACGAAAGAGTTTAAGAAGGATCTAGTTGGCATGATGAATAAGGGTTGGGACAAGGATAAAATCCGCGATTATTACGTCAATATCTACGGTGAAGAAATTTTAACTGCTCCCGAAAAAAGCGGTTTTAGCTTGACTGCCTGGATTCTTCCTTTTGTCGTGTTAGGACTTGCTGCCGCTTCATTATTTTTCGTCATTAGAAAATGGGTGAGGAAAAAGGAAGGGGATGAACCTGTCCTTGAGGCTGAAACAAATAAGGATGAAGTTGAAGGAGAAATCCTTTCCTCCATAATTGATGAGGAACGTAAAAAGTATCTCTAGGATGTGAACAAAATGCACGATATCTCAATCATATCAATCATTTTTACCGTTGCATTATTACTGGTCTGTTTATTTTTAACCATATCACCACTTTTTAATAGGGATTCTTATTTACCGGGCAGTGTAAAACCAGAACAAGCTGGGACGAAAGAAGCACTGATGACAACACTCAATGAATTAGAGTTTGAGTACAAGATGGATAAAATATCGCAAACCGATTATCAACACTTAAAGAAACAGTACGAGATTCAGATTGCCGTGTTGATGAAAGAAGACGAGCATGTCGAAGAACAGAAGATAAATCAAGCGCTAATGGCTGAAATAGAACGAGAAATTGAAGCAACGATGAAAAGCTATAAAAAGAAAAAGGGGGAAGGGAAGTGATTAAGAAGATCACCATTTTCTTCCTTGGGTTGCTGATGCTTCTTCCCTTAAATGGGATGGCAGCATCCAATTCAAAGATTTCAATTGATATGCATTATCTTGTAGTAAGCCCTGCAGAAGATGGCTCTACGAATATGATGAATATGGTCAATTATTCGAATGAAACTGCCCATGAATATAACGGGGATGGAAAAAGTGAAGGAGTATTAAAAGTAACCTTGCCGGTAGGAGCTACAGACTTAAACTTTTTAGATAGTAAAATAGCAATAAAACAGATGGATACAGGGTTTATTACAAAGGATCCAATCCTGGCTAATCAAACTCAGGTTCTTCCCTACAGTTATCGGATGACAAAAGGTAAGGGAATTAACCTTTCGTTTGATTATCCTGTGCAAACGATGCAGGTCCTAGTCCCTGAAGGCATGGGAAGTGTTGAATTTAAGGGTGTGGAAGCAACAGAACAGGGACTCTTTAAATTTGAAAATCAAAACTATTGGGGCTATAGCGTCGAAGGAATTAAAGTGGACCAGTCCTTTACGCTTTTTTATAACAAGGATAAACAGCCTTCCACAGAAGGAACTGCGGCAGCGGCAGAGAAAAATAGCGCTAAAACAACATCCGTTACACGAACGGCACCTGCGTTTCATAATCCAGGACATATTCGCATGTGGGAGCAATCGGCACTAAGGCGCTTCAACCCGCATCTTTTTTTAATCGTATTGTTTGCCATAATCATCGCAGGAGTCTCCTATTTTGCCTACTTTAAAAGAAAAACGAGATTGGAAGAGGAAAGGCTTGGTGCAGATAAGGAAGAAAAAGCGTTTAAGCTGTTAATGGCAAAACAAAAGGCAATTTTGGATAAAATTCTTGAGCTCGAAGAAACCTTCGGGGATGGAAGCCTGTCTGAGGATGATTATCAGGCAAAACTCAATGCATATAAACAGCATTTGGTCCAAGTGAAATTGAGTTTACGGAAATATATAGAGTAAGCTTCTAGTTTGGGGGGACTGCAATGATTGAAATACAAAAACTTACTAAGCAAGCGGACAACAAATTAATTTTACGTGGAGTAGACCTCTCTATTAAAAAAGGAGAAACAGTAGCCATTCTTGGACCAAACGGTGCGGGAAAAAGTACTCTGTTAAAAGTGCTTGCTGCCTTAATAAAACCCACATCGGGAATAGTCAAAGTAAATGGTTTGGATTTAAAAAAGAACCAAACGGAGATTAAAAAAATATTAGGATACCTGCCCCATTCAAGCTTGCTTTATGATCATTACTCGCCTTTGGAAAATCTCGTATTCTATGGAAATGTTTATGGTGTGCAAGAGGTCGAAAAAAAAGCGGTTGAACTGGTAAAAGATGTAGGATTGTCTTTCTTTTTAAATGAACCGGTAAAGAATTTTTCCCGTGGGATGATCCAAAGAATTGCAATTGCCCGAGCGATTATTCATGATCCGGAAATCCTACTTCTCGATGAGCCGCATACTGGATTAGATCAAGGGGCGATAACGATATTAAACAAAGCAATCCTTTCCATGAAAGAAAAAGGGGCAACAACCTTGATGGTTACACATGATTTTAAACAAGCTGCTGAAATTTGTGACCGAATTATCATTGTGAAAAATGGGAAACTTGTCGATGATTTTCACATCAAGGATCAGTCCCTTAGCATCGTTTCTCAAAAATATGAGCTGCAGGTGGAGGGAGCCTCATGAACCTTTTTCGAACAGCGCTCCTACTAGCAAAAAAAGATTTACTCTCAGAATTAAAAACAAAGCAAATATTAGTAACTCAGATTATTTTTGCCGGACTTGTCATCGTGGTTTTCAGCTTCGCCTTTGATCCTGCAAACAATACAACCAAAGCTGTTATTCCCGGGATTATTTGGGTGATTATCGTTTTTGCCGGTATCTTAGGTCTTAACCGCTCATTTATTTCCGAGCAGCGAAATGATACGATTCAGGGTTTATTGGTGGCGCCGATGGAAGCCGCAAGTATTTTTTTAGGAAAATTCATCGCAAATTTCACGATGATTCTAATTGTTGAACTGGTTTCCATCCCGTTTTTATTCTTATTATTTGATTTCAAAATGCTTGGAAGTGTCGGTTATTTTATTCTCGTTATCTTTGTCGGCAGCTTTGGGTTTATTTCCATTGGTACTTTTTTAGCTGCCTTGGCTGCGAATTCCAGAAGCAGCGAAATGTTGTTGCCATTATTATTATTTCCGATTACAAGTCCGATCCTAATTGGGGTTACCCAAGCAACCAGGATTATTTTAACGGATATGAGCAAATTATCAAGTGCACTTTCATGGACGCAAATGGTCACAGCTTACGATATTATTTTCTTCGTGGTTTCGTTTTTATTAATCGATTATATATTGGAGGTTTAAGAAATGAGTATGAATCTCGAAAGGGAAAAGGTCACGCTTCCATTACCTCAATTGGACGAAGCAAAGCACTCGAGGTTACCTAAAATATTATTTGGCAGTACGGTTATTGCAATGCTTTTATCTCTTTATTTTATTTTCTTATATGCGGAGGAAGAGAAAACAATGGGTGCGGCACAAAAGATCTTTTATTTCCATGTAAGTTCCGCCTGGGTGGCCTTTTTTGCCTTTTTTATCACCTTTTTGTTTAGTATATTGTTTTTGATCAAGCGGAAAAGAATCTTTGATACATATGCCTATGTTTCCGCAGAAATTGGGATTGTGTTTACGCTAATTGTATTAACAACTGGCCCAATATGGGCAAAATCATCATGGAATACTTGGTGGGTATGGGAGCCCCGTTTAATTACGACGTTAATCCTTTTCTTTATATATATTGCCTATATTATGATTCGTCATATGGATGGAGTCTGGGATAAAAAGGCAAGGCTGTCTGCTGTTTTCGGAATCATTGGGTTTGTTGATGTTCCGATTGTATTCTTTGCGATTCGCTGGTGGCAGACAAAACTTCATCCAATTGTTTTTGGAGAAGGTCCTTCTCAAAAAGGAGAGGGGATTGCCCCAACGATGCTTGTAGCTTTGTTGGTTACGATTACGACGTTTACACTTCTTTATTCCTATTTACTAAACAAAGGCGTAACACTCGAAAATATGAAAATTAAAGTAGATCAATATAAAGAAAAATTAAGAGAAAGCATGGAAAATTAGGAGGAATGTAAAATGAATTATGAATTTATGTATGCTGCTTATTCGGTTGCCTGGGTGATCATATTCTCATATTTGTTTGTGATTGATAAGAAACAAAGCAAGCTGAAAAAAGAAATCGAGTTCTTGAAACAGCTGGACAAATAAGAAGCGAATTTGGAGGATATGCGATGAACCAGCGTGTCATCAAATCAGTCGTGTTGATCCTTTTAATTGGAATGTTTTCGTTTTTCGCCTATAGTTTAGTGAGTAAGGCGAAGCATACAGATGTAGGGGATCAAGCCTATAATTTTAAATTGCCAAATTTGACAGGCAGTAATACAAGGCTTTCTGATTTTCGCGGTCAAGTGGTTGTTTTGAATTACTTTGCAACCTGGTGTGCACCATGTAAGGAGGAAGCACCGGAACTAGAAGCTTTTGCAAAGGATTACGGTGATCAATATAAATTGATTATGGTAAATAGAGGCGAAACAATCGACCGGGTTAAAAGGTTTTTGAAAAAATATAATACACCCGCAATCTATATTTTTGATTACAATGCTAAAATATCAAAATTATATAACGTCACAGGACAGCCTGAAACCTTTGTGATTGACAAAAAAGGTGTGATCCGTGAACACTATAATGGTCCGGTAACCGAAATGCAGCTTTATAATTTTGTTAAAAAGTATGACTAGTAAATGAAAAAAGGATGGAATCGACTATATCCCGATTCCATCCTTTTTTAATATTCGAATTCAGCTGAAATCGTTGCTTTGACTATTAGCTCGCCGGGTTCAAATTGAGTGGAGCTAATCCCTTTCACATAGCTCATTTGTGGATTCAAAATAGGCGGTGGGAGCGTTCCGACTTCAATGACCGAGATTGGAGTTGGATTCAATGTTACCCTTAACGTGTTTGCAATGGTTTTAGCTTTTTCAATCGCCTTAGTTAATGCGAGGGAAAGTGCTTTTTGATAAATCCCATCTTGATTTTTTAATGAAAAATGGACATTTGCTACATAGTTAGCCCCGTTTTGAACGGCGGTATCGATTACCCTGCCAATCGATGTTAAATCCTCTAATTTTACTTTAAGTATATAGGTCACTTTATATGCGCGAAAAGTTTGTTTCCCTTGATCAAAATCATATTCGGAATCAATTCGATAATCAAAGGTTTGTAGATTTTTTCGTGCAACCCCTAAGGATAAAAGTGATTGAATCAACTTGTTAACCGCCTCTGAATTTTGCTGCTGTGCCTCCATCAATACCTTATTCTCGGTCATGACACCTAAATTTACGTTGGCCATATCAGGCTGCACCGCAAGCTCCCCTTCACCGGTAACTTTAATGACATGGTTTTTACCTATACGTTCCGGTTGTTGGTAACGATACATTTGTTGACTCCCCCTCCTATGTTCTTTTTATAAAATACTGTTGCAACGCAGGAAGTATTCCTTAGGGGTTCCTACTGTCTATCATTTAGGCTGAAAAAAATAGAATGAAAGGAAATTTTGAAAGAATCGCCTGATTTGAAAGTCATATTGCGCTTTAAAAGGCATACATTTTAAATAATGAGACAAGCAACAACAAGGAGGATACATTGTGGAAACGATTCTTCATTTTTTACCAAAAAATATTGCAGACCTTATCAGTAAACTCCCTCCTAATCAAAAAGAAGAGCTCGAGGAAATCCGAATTCGCATAAATCGACCGATTGAAATTACAACGAAAGGAGCTCCCCAGTTCCTATCGTATCGGATCCAGCCGGAGGATGCGTTCCATTTAATGAATAAAATAAGCCACTTTTCTATCTACACCCTTGAGGAAGAGCTAAAACGGGGATATATCACCGTGTCCGGCGGGCATCGTATTGGTCTTGCCGGAAAGGTCATTCTCGAGGATGGAAGGGTAAAGGCAATTAGGGATATTTCTTCTTTTAATATTCGAATTGCCAGGGAGAAGCTGAGGATTGCTGAACCATTCATTTCCTATATTTATAAGGATACATGGATGAATACGATGGTGATTGGGGCCCCGCAAACAGGGAAAACAACCTTGCTGCGTGATTTTGCCCGAATCATTTCCACCGGGGTTTATTCAAAAGGGATCCAGGCAAACAAGGTAGGTATTGTGGACGAACGAAGTGAAATAGCTGGGTGTGTTAACGGAGTTCCTCAGCTGACATTCGGTCACCGTGTGGATGTTTTGGATGCCTGTCCAAAAGCTGAAGGAATGATGATGATGATTCGCTCGATGAGTCCGGATGTATTAATTGTGGATGAAATTGGACGTAAGGAAGATGCGGAGGCAATCCAAGAGGCGGTCCATGCTGGAATAAAGCTGATGATGACCACCCATGGAACAAATTTAGAGGAAATAAAAAATAGGCCGTCACTTAAGGGAATACTTGAGCAAAGAATCTTTCGCCGCTTCATTGTCCTTAGCAGGGATGAAGGACCTGGAACGGTTACACATCTATTGGATGGAGAAGGAAAAGAACTGATTCAAAAAGTGAGAGTGACATAAATGATTAAAATTATTGGTGCCATTTTCATTATTATTGCAACCACTTGGACAGGTTTTGAAGCAGCACGGAATTTCAGTGAACGGCCAAGGCAGCTTCGAATGCTGAGATCAAGTCTGCAATCACTCGAAGCTGAAATCATGTATGGACACACACCATTGCATGAAGCTGCAAGAAGGCTCTCAGACCAGCTAACAAAACCTTTATCCGGCTTTTTTGAGTCCTTCGCAAAGAAACTTACGGACTCGGAGACAACTGTAAAAGAAGCCTGGGAATCAAGCTTGAAAGAGGTATGGAAATCAACAGCCTTAAAGCAAGGTGAATTTGAGATTATGAAGCAATTTGGGGAAACGCTTGGCCGACACGACCGCTATTCCCAGCAAAAACATATTATGCTAACTCTTTCACATTTAGAGAGAGAAGAAGCAGATGCGCTTGATAGACAGTCAAAATACGAAAAAATGGTAAAAAGCCTGGGATTCCTGTCAGGATTATTATTAATCATTTTATTATTCTAGGGGGAGCTGCAATGGGGTTAGAAGTGGATATTATTTTTAAAATAGCGGGGGTAGGGATTGTTGTTGCCTTTTTGCATACAGTCCTAGACCAAGTTGGTAAAAAGGAATACGCCCAGTGGGTGACGTTATTTGGTTTTATCTATATTTTATTTCAAGTGGCAACCATCGTGGATGATCTTTTCCAAAAAATAAAATCTGTCTTCTTGTTCCAATAGAAAGGGGGGCTCTGCCATTGAAATCGTAAAAATAGTCGGGTTAGCTCTAGTGGCAACCTTTCTTGCCTTAATCATTAAAGAGCAGAAACCCAATTTTGCCTTTCTCTTAATCGTATTTGTCGGCTGTACCATTTTCCTATTTTTAATTGATAAGATTTATGAAATTATTCATATGCTTGAAAAGCTTGCCGTGAATGCAAATGTAAATTTGGTCTATGTGGAAACGATTCTTAAAATTATTGGAATTGCCTACATTGCTGAATTTGCTTCTCAAATTACAAAGGATGCCGGCCAAGGAGCAATCGCTTCAAAAATTGAATTAGCAGGAAAAATTTTGATCCTTGCTATGGCCATCCCAATTCTAACTGTCATGATCGAAACCATTATAAAACTAATACCCAGCTAAAGACGCCAATTTTTTTTAAAACAGAGGTGAAATTCTAAATGAAGCAATGGTGGCAGATTATTCCGATTATCATTCTCTTAGTCTTTTTTTTAAACGTTCCAATTGCCCAAGCCTCACAGGATACAAATCAAACTTCTACGCCTCTATCACCTCAAGAATTGGTAGATTCCCAGCTGAAAACAATGGATTTAACAGAGCTCAAGCAATTCTGGGAAGATATCCAAACCAAATATGACGGATTTCTACCAGAAAGCCAGAAAGGCAGCCTATATGATTTTATCAAAGGAGAGAAAAAATTTTCTTTCAAGCAATGGGGACAAGGGGTTATAAAGTTTGCATTTCATGAATTTGTTGCCAACGGAAAGCTCCTCGGATCAATCATCATGCTTACCGTTTTCAGTATGTTTCTACAGTCCATGCAGAATGCTTTTGAAAAGAGTGCCATCAGTAAAGTAGCTTATGCGATTGTTTATATGGTCCTGGTGATTCTTGCTTTAAATAGTTTTCATGTTGTGATCAACTATACAAATGAAGCGATTGGGACGATGATTTCATTTGTACTGGCACTGATTCCACTTCTATTAGCTCTAATTGCCGCTACAGGCGGGATTGTTTCAGCAGCATTTTTTCATCCAGTGATCCTTTTTTTAATGAATACAAGTGGCTTGTTTATGCAATATGTGATTCTTCCGCTTCTTTTCTTAGCGACATTGCTAAGTATTGTAAGCACCATGTCGGATCAATATAAGGTCACTCAGCTTGCGCAGCTACTTCGAAATTGGAGTATTGGATTAATGGGTCTTTTTTTAACGGTTTTTCTTGGAGTTATATCCGTACAAGGGGCATCGGCAGCAGTTACTGATGGTGTCGCAATACGAACAGCAAAGTTTATAACCGGGAACTTTATCCCTGTCATTGGCCGAATTTTTACTGATGCGTCTGACACAATCATTAGTGCTTCAACTCTGCTAAAAAATACGGTCGGAATAGCCGGTGTGGCAATCCTGTTAATTATCGTCGCATTCCCGGCTCTAAAAATACTAATGATCGCGTTTATTTATAAATTTGCAGCTGCTATTTTACAGCCCTTAGGCGGCGGTCCAATAATCAGTTGTCTTGATATTATAAGCAAAAGTGTTATCTATGTTTTTGCTGCATTGGGTATTGTTTCATTAATGTTTTTTTTAAGTATAACGGTAATTGTGGCTGCAGGAAATCTGACCATGATGATGCGATAGGGGGGAAGCGATATGGAGTTTATAAAAGAGTGGGTAACAAATATTATTCTATTTGTTCTCCTGGCAACTGTAATCGATATGCTTCTTCCCAATTCTAGTATGCAAAAGTATGTAAAGATGGTAATGGGATTATTGTTAATCGCTATTATCCTTACCCCCATTTTTAAATTAATCTCCAAGGACTTTGAAACAACGCTTGTGTCGATCCCATCAAATCAAACCCCTGGAGAAAAAAATATAAAAAATTTAATAGATTCAAAGAAAAAAGAAATACAAGACTCCCAACATGCATATATTTTAGAACAGATGCGTGTCCAATTAAAAAAGGACGTTAAGGAGGAGTTGATGGAAAACTACGGTTTAGCAATTGCAGACATAGACATTGCAACGAACGAAGAAAGTAACCAAGCCTTCCCTGAAAACATCCAAAAGATAACGGTTCTTCTGAAGCATCCAGAAACATCGGTACAGACAGTCGAAGCGATCAAACAAGTGGACATTAACACAGAAACACCTCTTTCATCCAATGTTTCAGCAGAAGATACAGCAAAGGTTGCTGCCTTTCTTTCTCAAAAATGGGATGTTGCAGAGAAATCACTAGAAGTTTCGATTGAAGGGGGGATTAAGAACAAAAATGGATAAAAACCAAGGCCCATTATCATGGTTAAAGAATTTACTTAAAAAAGGCGGAAGCACTGATAAAAAAGCCGGAAAATATCAATATATGCTTCTTGTTCTCTGTATCGGGGCTGCCTTCATGCTTGTTGGGAATGTCCTATTTAAAACGGACTCAGCTGCACCGGATGTTCCAGCTATGAAAAGTGATAACCAGCCAGCGAGTGATGTACCCGCCTTTGGATTGGGGAAATCAACTGGAAATAAAACCATCCATGAATATGAACAAGCATATGAGGATCAGTTGAAGAAGGCATTAGAAAATATGCTAGGGGTCAAAGATGTCACTGTCGTTGTAAATATTGATTCCACGGATCAGCGAGTGCTTGAAAAGAATAGGGTAACAAAATCGCAAACAACAGAAGAAACCGATCGTGAAGGTGGACAACGAAAGGTTCAGGAATCTTCTACAGATGAACAGCTTGTTATCATCCGAGACGGCGAAAAAGAAACTCCAATTGTGACAGAAACAAAAAAGCCTGAAATTCGTGGTGTCCTTGTTGTTGCCCGCGGTGCAGAAAATATTCAAGTGAAAAAATGGATTATTGAAGCAGTAACAAGAGCGCTTGGTGTTCCAAGCCACCGAGTTGCTGTCATGCCAAAAAAATAAGAGGGGGATTTATTCATGCTTTTGAAAAAACAAACGGTTTGGTTATTAACGATGTTAAGTTTGGTGGTTGTATTATCGGTGTATTATATTACTTCACCGGAGCAAAAAAATAGTAATGAGCTTGCAGCTGTACAACAAAAAGCAAAAGATCAAATGAATCAAAAAGAAATGAATTCAAAATCAACAGCAAAAACAAATGCTAAAGATGATAAGACCATTATCTCCCAGATTGCTGGTGATGATGAATTTGAAGCACTTCGTTTAAAATTGCAAGATGAACGCAGTCAATTACAAGAAGATTTAACAGCTCAAATGGCGAGTACAGATCTTCCTGCCGATAAAAGAAGTGAAGCAATGGATCAAATGAAAGAATTAAATAAAACAGCTCAAAAAGAAGAAATTCTGGAAACATTAATTAAAACGATGGGATATGAGGATGCTCTGGTAAGAGCCGAAGGAAACCAAGTTCGCGTGACAGTAAAATCAAAGAAACAACCATCAGCAACTGCAGCAAACGATATCATCCAACAGGTTAAAAAGGAAATTGGCGATACCAATTACGTTGCCGTCGAATTCCAGCCAACGAAATAAGAAACAACCCCAAAGAAGGAAAGTACAAAGCTTTCCTTCTTTTTGGTCTATGGAGTGTCCACCTGGTGCGGACACTTTTGCCGGAAAGTCCACGGGCGGTGCCTGTCACCCACTTTCCCACCCTTTTTTTACTTTTAGTTAAATAAAGATTAAAATAAATTTGAAGGTTATTGAAGAAGGAGAAAAAATATAGATTGTTGAACTTTTATAAGATAGTATCGTATAGTATTAGTAGCTAGTCTTAATATAGTGGTACAAGGAGTGTTACTCAATGTTAAAGGTACAAGAAATTCGTGAGTTAATTAAATTAGTTGATCAATCTAGTATTGATGAATTTGTTTATGAAAATGAAGGGTCAAAAATTAAAATGAAGAAAAGTGTGACTTCTGTCGTCACTACGGTTCAACCAGTCGTACATACTGAAGTTCCATCAGCTCAAGCAGTTCAAGCTGCGCCTGTTCAACCGGCAGCACCAGTTACACCAGTGCAAGAAATCAAACAAGAACCGGTAACAGAAGCTTCTGTTCAAGCGGATACTTCCAACCTTCACAAAATTACTTCTCCAATGGTAGGGACTTTCTATGCCTCCCCATCACCAGATGCTGATGTCTATGTTAAAGCTGGTTCAAAGGTTTCTAAGGATTCCATTGTTTGTATCGTCGAGGCGATGAAATTATTCAATGAAATTGAAGCAGAAGTAAACGGAGAAATTGTCGAAGTTCTTGCGAAAGATGGACAATTAGTGGAATATGGACAGCCATTATTTTTAGTAAAGCCTGAATAAGGAGCGGTAACAGAAATGATAAAAAAGCTGTTAATTGCAAACAGAGGAGAAATTGCAGTTAGAATTATTCGCGCCTGCAGGGAAATGGGGATTGAAACAGTCGCCGTATTTTCCGAAGCAGACCGTGAAGCACTGCATGTTCAATTAGCAGATGAGGCCTATTGTATTGGACCAACCTCATCAAAAGATAGTTATTTAAACTTTACAAATATTATAAGTGTAGCAAAATTAACTGCCTGTGATGCGATTCACCCTGGTTATGGTTTTCTTGCTGAAAATGCAGCTTTTGCTGAGCTTTGCCGTGATTGCAACATCACTTTTGTCGGGCCAAGCCCTGAAGCCATCACAAAAATGGGAACAAAGGATATCGCCAGAGAAACTATGCGGGAAGCAGGCGTTCCAATTGTTCCTGGCTCCACCGGAATCATCGAGAATATTGAACAGGCGCTTGAACTTGTAGAAAAGATAAATTATCCGGTCATCATTAAAGCAACAGCCGGGGGCGGTGGAAAAGGGATTCGTATCGCCAAGAACGAACAAGAATTAATTAAGGGAATTAATATCACCCAGCAGGAAGCCCTAACAGCATTTGGTAACCCTGGTGTATATATTGAAAAATATATTGAAGATTTCCGCCATGTTGAAATACAAGTGCTTGCAGATAATTATGGCAATACCATTCATTTGGGTGAAAGGGATTGTTCGATCCAACGGAGACTGCAGAAATTGCTTGAAGAAACCCCTTCACCTGCTTTGGACGGGGAAATTCGTGAAGAAATGGGTAATGCCGCAGTAAAAGCCGCGAAAGCAGTTGATTATTCGGGTGCAGGCACGGTAGAATTTATATATGACTACCGCAATCGAAAATTTTATTTTATGGAAATGAATACAAGAATACAGGTAGAGCATCCTGTAACTGAATTGGTCACTGGAACAGATCTCATTAAAGAACAAATACGAGTAGCTTCCGGAGAAAAATTATCTTTGAAACAACAGGATGTTACCTTCACGGGTTGGGCAATTGAATGCCGAATTAATGCAGAAAATCCAGAGAAGAACTTTATGCCATCTCCAGGAAAAATCCATATGTATTTACCTCCTGGCGGCCTAGGGGTTCGGGTCGATTCTGCTGCATATCCGGGTTATTCAATTCCGCCTTACTACGATTCCATGATTGCGAAAGTCATCACATATGGAAACACCAGGGAAGAGGCAATTGCAAGAATGAAACGGGCCTTAAGCGAATTTATTGTTGAAGGAATCCATACGACAATTCCGTTTCATTTAAAACTTCTTGAACATGAAAAATTTGTAGAAGGCCAGTTCAATACGAAGTTTTTAGAATTGCACGATGTGATGAAGTCAGTCTAAAATCTGGAGGTGTTCTAAAAATGAGTGAGTTTAGTATCTTGGAGATGGAACAAGGAAACAACGGACTTGGTAAAGTGGAAATTGCACCGGAAGTGATTGAAGTAATTGCAGGGATTGCTGCTTCAGAGGTAGAAGGCGTAGCCTCCATGAGAGGAAACTTTGCCGCAGGTGTAGTAGAACGGTTAGGGAAAAAGAATCATGGAAAAGGTGTTAAGGTCGAATTAACCGAATCGGGAATCAAAGTAGATGTCTATTGTGTGATGAAATTTGGGGTGTCCATTCCAGCAGTTGCACAAAAGATTCAAGATAATATCCGACAAGCCTTGTTAAATATGACCGCCTTAGATGCGGAAGAAATCAACATTCACGTTGTTGGTATCCAATTTGAAAATCAAAAAAGCGAACCAGAAATCGAACAAGAACTATAATACCCAAAACCAAAGGAGAAATCCTTTGGTTTTTTAATTTAAGGTTGAGTAAAGGGGCAAATGCTGATTTTTGAACAACGTTGATTGGAGCGGAAGGTGCTAGACTCCTCGAAAATGCTAACGCATTTTCTTCGTGCGTGGGCGGATTCGAGGATGTAATTCAATGTCCTGCGGGAGCAGCGGGACAGGTGAGACCCCACAGGCGCTAAAGCGCCGAGGAGGCTCACCGCCCGCCCCGCGGAAAGCGAGCATCCTGGAGCGGAAATCAACAACTAAGTTCAACAGAACTTAATTTTAAAAAATTTTGCTCGTACAGTGCGAATCATTTTTAGTTATGCTATTATATTTTTTATGTGATTGACAAACTAAAATAATGGAACATGATTGAACAGACTTTTATCAATGTCTCTAAAAGGAGTTAACGGTATAATGAAAAGAAGAACAGCTAGGGAAAAGGCACTACAAGCCCTTTTCCAAATCGATGTAAGCAATGTGGACCCGGAATCGGCAATCGAACATGTTTTGGATGGCGAAACGAATGACGACTATTTAAACAGCCTTGTTTTAGGAGTTGTCGAACAAAAAAATACGATTGATCAATTGATTAAAGAAAACTTAGAAAAATGGACACTAGACCGAGTGGCTGTTGTGGACCGAAACCTGCTCAGAATCGCAGTATACGAATTAAACTTTGCACGAAGTGAAGTTCCAGAAAATGTAATTTTAGATGAGGCGATTGAAATCTCAAAAATTTACGGTGATGAACAATCAAGCCGTTTTATCAATGGCGTTCTTTCAAAAGTGAAAGAAAAGCTTCCGAAGGAATAAGTTTACAAAACAAGGTAAATAAAAGAATATACCCAGTGGTCCTTATCTTTCATGTATATTTTTCTTCATTTCCCGTAGATTGCGGACAAAATGGAGAACTATATATATAATGGGTAAGGACAGTTTTATGGTTATGTTAAAAACTCTAAAGGAGTTAGCTATGCAGGAGCAAAGGTACTTATCAGTTAATGCCTTAACCAAATACATAAAAAGAAAATTTGATGCCGATCCCCATTTACAGGATGTTCATGTTCGCGGTGAAATTTCGAATTTTAAGCAGCATTCAAGCGGACACATGTACCTTACTCTAAAAGATGAAAAAGCACGCATTCTAGCTGTTATGTTTTCCAGCCATTCAAGGACGATGAAATTTTCACCTGAAAACGGGATGAAGGTTATTGTCAAAGGGGACATATCTGTCTATGAACCAAGCGGACAATATCAAATTTATATAAAGGAAATGCGGCCTGACGGAATTGGAGAACTATTTTTAGCCTATGAACAGCTGAAGAAGAGGCTTGAATCCGAAGGATTATTTGCACTAGATAAAAAAAGGCCGATTCCAGCCTATCCAAAAACGGTTGGGGTCATTACTTCCCAGACAGGAGCGGCCATTAGGGATATTATTACCACCATAAAAAGGCGTTATCCCATAGTCAAAATCCTTGTTTTTCCGGCGCTTGTACAAGGTGAAAACGCTGCACCCTCAATTGCTGGAGCGATTGAAAAAGCAAATAAACTCGAAGCGATTGATGTACTCATTGTTGGCCGTGGCGGAGGTTCGATTGAGGAGCTATGGGCCTTTAATGAAGAATTGGTTGCCAGGGCGATTTATACCTCGTCTATACCGGTTATCTCTGCTGTAGGACATGAAACGGATTTTACCATTGCAGATTTTGTGGCTGACCTCCGCGCACCTACACCAACGGCTGCTGCGGAACTCGCTGTCCCTCATATTGAGGAGCTTATGGAAAGGGTCCTGCAGCGTCAAACACGGCTTTTAAGAGCAATGAATGAAAAATTCCGGACAGAAAAGCAACGTTTTTCGCGTGTGCAAAAATCCTACGCTTTTCGTTACCCACTTCGACTGTATGAACAAAAGCTGGAGCAGGTGGATAAATTAACGGAATCGCTTGAACGCGGTCTTACCCGACTGTCAGCATTAAAATCAGGACAATACGAAACGGTTTATAAGAGACTGCAGCTAAAGTCTCCGAAAGTATTAGTACTGGAAGCGGAAAAGCAATTTAATCGGACACAAAAAGAAATCAATCGAGCAATGATGCAAATTTTAATGAAAAAACAAACAGAATTTGATCGAATGATTTCAACATTAAAAGCTTTAAGTCCTTTAAAAATAATGGAACGGGGTTACAGTCTTGTTTATACAGAAGACAACAGACTGGTTAAGAGTGTTCATCAGGTACATAAGGATGAATCTGTTGAAATCCAATTAGCGGATGGAAGCTTAGTATGTAAGGTTGAGGATAAGAAGGAGAGTGAAAAAAGTGGTGAATGAAAAACAATTATCCTTTGAAGAAGCAATGAATAAATTAGAGCAAATTGTGGATAGGCTTGAAGAAGGAGATGTTCCATTAGAAGAGGCTATTCTTATTTATAAAGAGGGAATGGAACTTTCTAAGCTATGTCACGATAAATTAAAAAATGTCGAAGAACAATTAACACAAATCATCACGGAGGATGGGCGAACGGAAAGTTTTTCAATTAAAGAGGAGGAATAGATTGTGGGAAATCGGTTACTTGATGAATTTGCATATGAATATAAACATCTGCTTGAAGCGGAACTCCGCAAATTAGTTGACCGGCTTGAAGCACCTCCTATCATAAAAAAGGCAATGCACTATTCCCTCGAGGCTGGTGGAAAGAGGATTCGTCCGCTATTATTATTTGCAACTCTCGCTGCATTTGGCATTGACCCGAAAAAAGGGCTACTAGCTGCTGCTGCTGTTGAAATGGTTCATACCTATTCCTTAATCCATGATGATCTGCCAAGTATGGATGATGATGATTATAGGCGTGGTAAGCTGACCAATCATAAGGTTTTTGGTGAGGCTACTGCGATTTTGGCAGGGGATGCCCTTTTAACCTATAGCTTTGAAGTGTTGGGAATGATCCCAAATGAAGCGGCCAGTTCGGATACAAACTTAAAATTGATAGTGGAGTTTGCGAAAGCAGCCGGAGCGGAAGGCATGGTAGGCGGGCAAGTCGCCGATATGGAAGGGGAAAATAAAGAACTTTCTATTGAAGAACTGGAGTATATACATATTCATAAAACAGGTAAGCTTTTAGGCTTCAGTGTTCATGCTGGTGCATTACTTGCACAAGCAGATGAGGATCAATTAGAGAATTTGAGAGCTTTTGCGCATCATCTTGGATTGGCGTTTCAAATACAGGACGATATTTTGGACTTAGAAGGTAATCCGGAATTACTAGGAAAACCTGTCGGAAGTGATACGTCCAACCATAAAAGCACATATCCGCAATTATTGACAATGGATGGGGCTAAGAAGGCATTGCATCATCAAATTGACGAGTCAAAGCGTTACTTGGAACGAACAGGCTTGAATACATCCCTTCTTATTGAAATAACCGATTTAGTGGCCTCTAGAGACCATTAAAAAGCAAGGGTGCTACAGCAGCACCGTGAGTCGTTATAGGTATTTGAGGCATTCTTTTCGTTATGATATAATGTGTTTTAATGAAGAAAACGTTGACAATGCCGTTATCACTTGTGTGTTAGCGGCTATTTTTAAATAGATGGAAATTTCAAGTGAAAACAAACCTTACTAAATGTTTAGATAGAAAAAGGATGAAAGTGAGTGGTCCCAAATGGATCTGTTATCAATTAAAGACCCTTCCTTTTTAAAAAGGATGTCAAATAAAGAATTGGAGGTTTTGAGTCAAGAAATTCGCCAATTCTTGATTGAAAAGCTGTCTGTTACGGGAGGCCATATTGGACCGAATTTAGGTGTAGTTGAATTAACCATTGCATTACACAAATGCTTCGATAGTCCTAAAGATAAACTTATTTGGGATGTCGGACATCAGTCCTATGTTCATAAAATTTTAACCGGCAGGGCATGTGATTTCGATACATTAAGACAATTTAAAGGATTATGTGGATTCCCTAAGCGTGTGGAAAGTGAACATGATGTTTGGGAAACAGGGCATAGTTCAACATCACTCTCTGCTGCTATGGGTATGGCGATTGCTCGCGATTTAAAAAAGGAGAAATCGTTTGTAGTACCGGTGATTGGGGACGGCGCATTAACAGGCGGTATGGCCTTAGAGGCGTTAAACCATATTGGTCACGAAAAGAAAGATATGATTGTGATTTTGAATGATAATGAAATGTCCATTGCACCGAATGTCGGTGCGCTTCACAATATTCTTGGACAATTGCGCACAGCTGGAAAATATCAATGGGCTAAGGACGAACTTGAGGGGTTATTGAAAAAGATTCCTGCTGTTGGCGGTGTTCTTGCGGCAACTGCCGAAAGAATTAAAGACAGCTTAAAATATTTGCTTGTATCCGGCGTGTTTTTTGAAGAACTCGGCTTTACTTATCTGGGCCCAGTCGATGGTCATAGCTTTGAAGATTTATTTGAAAATTTTAGTTATGCTAAAAAAACAGAAGGCCCGGTCCTTCTCCATGTGATTACGAAAAAAGGGAAAGGGTATACCCCAGCAGAACGAGACACAAAAGGGACTTGGCATGGAACCGGCCCTTATAAAATGGACACTGGAGCATTTGTCAAACCGGACAAAGCACCTCCGGCATGGAGTAGTTTGGTCAGTGAAACGGTGCGTAAGCTTGCACGGGAAGATAAAAGAATTGTGGCAATTACCCCGGCGATGCCAGTTGGGTCCAAACTGGAAGGCTTTGCAAATGAATTCCCGGACCGGATGTATGATGTGGGAATCGCCGAGCAGCATGCCGCAACAGTTGCTGCAGGCCTGGCAACACAAAATATGAAGCCTTTTTTAGCAATCTATTCTACCTTTTTACAGCGTGCTTATGATCAGGTGGTTCATGATATTTGTCGTCAAAACTTAAATGTTTTTATTGGAATTGACCGCGCTGGTCTTGTTGGTGCAGATGGCGAGACACATCAAGGTGTCTTCGATATTGCCTTTTTAAGGCATGTTCCGAACATTGTTTTGATGATGCCAAAGGATGAAAATGAAGGCCAGCACATGGTTTATACAGCACTTCAATATGATAATGGCCCAATCGCCATGAGGTTCCCGCGTGGAAATGGGCTGGGCGTACCGATGGATGAACAATTTAAAATTATCCCGATTGGAACGTGGGAGGTACTAAAGGAAGGCGATGATGCGGCGATATTAACCTTTGGTACAACAATTCCTATGGCAATGGAGGCAGCGGATCTACTCGAAAAACAAGGTATTTCAGCTAAAGTAGTCAATGCAAGATTTATAAAACCCCTTGATGAAAAAATGCTGACAAATTTATTAGATAAAAATATACCGCTGTTGACAATAGAAGAAGCAGTACTTCAAGGTGGTTTTGGCAGTGCGGTCCTTGAATTCGCTCATGACCATGGTTATTACAGCCAAGTAATTGACAGGATTGGAATTCCGGATCAATTTATTGAACATGGAGATGTCGGTTCCCTGCTTGAGGAAATCGGCATGACTACTAAGGAAGTCGTTAAAAGATTAACCATTCTTGCACGAAAAAAACAACAAAGGGCTTAAATCATGAAAAATAAAGAACGAATAGATGTCTTACTGGTCGAAAGAGGACTTATTGAAACACGGGAAAAAGCAAAAAGAGCTGTTATGGCTGGTCTTGTTTATACAAATGAAGAACGCTTAGATAAACCTGGGGAAAAAGTAAAAACAGATATACCTCTTACGGTTAAGGGAAACCTTATTCCTTATGTAAGCCGCGGAGGCTTAAAACTTGAAAAGGCCCTAAAAGTATTTGATGTTTCGGTTGTGGATAAGATTTTATTGGATATTGGTGCATCTACAGGTGGATTTACTGATTGTGCCCTGCAAAACGGAGCAAAAATGTCCTATGCACTGGATGTTGGTTATAACCAGTTAGCATGGAAACTCCGGCAGGATGACCGTGTGGTCGTAATGGAGAGAACAAATTTCCGCTATGTGACTCCGGCTGATTTAATAGAAGGAATGCCAAATTTTGCAACCATTGATGTATCATTTATTTCGTTGACCTTGATTTTGCCGGTGCTTAAAACTCTTTTAGTACCTCAAAGTGATATCGTTGCACTTGTTAAACCGCAATTTGAGGCAGGACGGGAGCAGGTTGGCAAAAAGGGAATTGTTCGCGATGAAAAGGTCCATTTGCAGGTTGTAACCAAAATCATCAATTTTTCACTTGAGCAAGGGTATCAGGTTAAAAATTTATCTTTTTCACCTATTACCGGAGGAGACGGGAATATTGAATTCCTTCTACATCTTTCCTGGTGGGGAGAGGAAAACAAAGAAAATACCCCCTTGCCTGTGGACCCTTCAGAGGTTGTTAAACTTGCACATCAGGAATTCCATACAAAGCAAACGGGTGAAGGATAGGCAATATACGCTTATCCTTCTGTTTTTGGGAAAATAAATGACAACTCTTACAAAATCGGCTAACATAAGGGTAGAAGCGACATTTTTGAACATAATATTTAAATGGTTTTTACTGTTTATGGGGTGAAAAATATGAATAAAGGCCAGCGCCATATTAAAATTAGGGAAATTATTGCCAATAATGACATTGAAACACAGGATGATTTAGTGGATGAACTAAGAAATTCTGGAGTCAATGTGACACAGGCTACTGTTTCCCGTGATATAAAAGAATTGCATTTGGTGAAAGTCCCTTTGTTGGATGGCCGTTACAAATACAGCCTTCCTGCTGATCAACGATTTAATCCGCTTCAAAAACTAAAAAGATCCTTAATGGATGCTTTTATTCGAATTGATTCAGCAGGACATTTATTGGTGATGAAGTGTTTACCTGGTAATGCCATGGCAATTGGGGCGCTTTTAGACAATCTTGATTGGGATGAGGTATTGGGAACCATCTGTGGTGATGATACCATTTTAATCATTTGCCGAACACCTGAACAAACAGAAATCATTACAAACAGGTTTCTTGATATGCTTTAATTGGGGGAATGTTCCTTGTTATCAGAACTATCGATAAAAAACTTTGCCATTATCGAAGCCTCTTCCATTTCGTTTGAAAAAGGCTTGACGGTTTTAACTGGTGAGACAGGAGCAGGAAAATCCATCATCATTGATGCGATACATTTATTGGTTGGCGGGAGAGGTTCTGCAGAATTCGTACGGCATGGTGAAGAAAAGGCTGAGATTGAAGGACTTTTTCAATTAGATCATGACGGTCATCCATGCTATCTAAAGGCAATGGAATTTGGAATTGATATTGAAGAAGGGATGGTCGTTTTACGAAGGGATATCTCTCGTTCCGGAAAAAGCGTTTGCAGAATAAATGGAAAGCTTGTGACCATTTCTACTTTAAGAGAAATCGGTTCGACATTGATTGATATCCATGGACAGCATGAGCACCAAGAATTAATGGATGAAACCAAGCATTTATCATTGCTTGATCAATTCGGTTCCGAGGAAATCATTTCCTCCCTCCGTGAGTACCAGGAAGTATTCCATCGCTATGAACACACATTACATAAGCTAAAGGCGTTAAGTGAGAATGAGCAGCAGGCAGCACACCGTCTGGATTTAATTCAATTTCAATTGAACGAAATTCAAAATGCCAATTTAAAGCTTAATGAAGATGATGAGTTATTTGAGGAAAAACGGAAGCTTGGAAACTTTGAACGGGTTTTCGAAGCGATACAATCCAGTTATTCAGCCTTAAGTGGTGAACAAAAGGGCTTGGACTGGATTAGTATGGTAATGGGGCATCTGGAGGATGCAGCAGGGTTAGACACAGAATACAAAGATTTATTTGAGGCGGTTTCAAACAGCTTCTATCAGCTTGAGGATGCTGCTCATGCATTAAGAAATGAAATGGATGAATTGGAATACGATCCACAAAGATTAAATGAAATCGAAGACCGATTAAATGAAATAAACCAGTTGAAACGAAAGTATGGCAAGACAATCCAGGAAATTTTAGAATATGCAGCGAAAATTGAAGAAGAAATTGAAACATTACAAAATAAAGAAACACATATTAACAAATTAGAAAAAGAATTAGCCTCTATTCAAAAGGATTTAGTTCTTGAAGCAAAGCAATTAACTGAGCTTCGTAAAAAGTATGCGGAAAAGCTGACAAAGCTTATACATAAGGAACTAAAGGATTTATATATGGCGAAAACGATTTTTGAAATTCGCTTTGAGAAGGATATAAAGCATTTTGCGAAAAATGGTGTCGACCATATCGAATTCTATCTATCAACAAATCCCGGGGAACCGCTTAAACCATTATCGAAAATTGCTTCCGGGGGAGAACTTTCACGAATTATGCTTGCCTTAAAGAGTATCTTTTCAAAACATCAAGGTGTCACTTCGATTATATTTGATGAAGTGGATACAGGAGTTAGCGGCAGGATTGCACAGGCAATAGCTGAAAAAATTTATAAAGTCGCACATTCATCGCAGGTTTTATGTATCTCTCATCTACCGCAAGTTGCTGCTATGGCTGACACCCATTTGTTTATTTCGAAGGTTACGAAGGGTGGCAGGACCAAGACATCCGTGACACCGCTTAAAGCCGAAGAAAAAATAAAAGAAATCGGCAGGATGATTTCCGGAGTCGAAATCACCGACCTTACAAAGAAACATGCTGAGGAATTATTGTTAATGGCTGCAAAAAATAAGAAAAATTGAAAAGCTTCCCAATAGGGGGAGCTTTTTTATATTGAAGGAAGGTTATAAATGCTTGCCAACGAGGCAAAATTATAGATGTAGCCATTTCGAAGTTGTGGACAAGAAGCGAGGAGAGTGAAAAAATTTGAATTTAGATATAATTAGAAAAATCATTGGTGGAATTCTCCTTGTTTCATTAATCAGTTTTATTTTCAATCAACCGCTTAAACAATACCTCGAAATACCAAAGACAATCACTGTCTTTGAAGGGCAAGATTATAATTTTCAAAAGGCTGCTCCGGTGTCAGCCGCTTTAGTTTCACACAACTCAAGTATCGCACTTGCACAGGACAAACATTCAGTTTCTTTAAAGGCAAAGGAAAAAGGCAGTAATGAAATGCTTTTAGAGTTTGCAGGAATCCCCATTAAAAAGGTCGATGTAAAGGTTTTAAAAGATTTTCGAGTAATTCCAGGTGGTCAATCAATTGGCGTGAAACTAAATACTGTAGGTGTCTTAGTGGTCGGGCATCATTTAGTGAATACGTTAAATGGAAAAAAATCTCCTGGTGAAATGGCTGGTATTAAAGTTGGAGACATTATTACAAAAATTAATGGAACTAAAATTGAAAAAATGGCAGATGTTGCACCATTTGTACAGGATGCAGGAGAAAACGGTAAAGCTTTAAACTTGGTGGTTAGCCGTGAAAGCGGTAAATTTACGACAAAACTTACTCCCTTAAAGGACAAAGGGGAAAACACGTACAAACTGGGATTATATATTAGGGACTCGGCAGCAGGAATCGGAACGATGACCTTTGTTCATCCAGATTCCAAAAAATATGGTGCATTAGGACATGTGATTTCAGATATGGATACGAAAAAACCAATCGTCGTGGAAGACGGACAAATTGTCCGATCAACCGTTACGTCGATTGAAAAAGGTAGTAATGGAGACCCTGGTGAAAAACTTGCACGTTTTTCTTCAGACCATGAAATTGTTGGGAATATACAAAAGAATAGCCCATTTGGAATTTTTGGGAAATTAAATAAATCGTTGAAAAATGGTATAATGGATAAGCCATTGCCGATTGCTTTATCGAATCAAGTAAAAGAAGGCCCTGCGAAAATTTTGACTGTTGTTAACAATGATCAGGTAGAAGAATTTGATATTGAAATTGTGAACACAATTCCGCAAAAGTTTCCAGCTACAAAAGGCATGGTCATAAAAGTAACGGATCCAAAGCTTCTGGAAAAAACAGGCGGCATTGTTCAAGGGATGAGTGGAAGTCCAATCATCCAGAATGGGAAGCTTGTCGGTGCTGTAACCCATGTTTTTGTAAATGATCCTACCTCTGGATACGGAGTGCATATAGAATGGATGCTGGATGAAGCAGGAATTAATATATATGATACACCGAAAGAAAAAGCAAGCTAAAAAGCGAAAGTAACTTGGCGTTAAGTTGATAATAAAAACAAATAGGCGGTATCGCCTATTTGTTTTTTGCGGATTTAAAGATTATTCGACAAAAAAGCGAAATTCGTCGAAAATAAGAGAAAAGTTAAGAAAAACTGAGATTTTATCACTATTTTAAGAAATATTAAAAAAATGAAAGGAATTTTAGTTGCATTGTCGAATTTCTAATTTACAATAGAAAATAGAGACTACAGATGGAACCTACCAATTGGATTTGAGGAGGAATACGGTGTTGAAGAAAATAAAGGTGTGCGTCGTTGATGATAATAGGGAATTAGTTGGATTATTAGAGGAATATATTTCATCCCAGGAAGATATGGAAGTTGCAGGGATTGCACATAATGGTCAAGAATGTTTAGATTTATTGGGGTCTGTAGATCCTGATGTACTCGTATTAGATATTATTATGCCCCATTTGGATGGGCTAGCTGTTTTAGAACGCCTTCGTGATTTGAAGAAAGGTGCCTTGCCAAATGTGATCATGTTAACTGCCTTTGGTCAGGAGGATGTTACCAAGAAGGCCGTTGAACTGGGGGCATCTTATTTTATTTTAAAGCCTTTTGATATGGAAAACCTGGGTAACCACATTCGTCAAGTCAGCGGCAGAAATGCTGCAATAACAAGAAAAGCACCTCCTTCTCCGGCTTACCGTGCGCAAGCGGAACAAAAACCCAAAAACCTAGATGCCAGCATTACGAGCATTATCCATGAAATCGGTGTACCTGCCCATATTAAAGGGTATTTGTATTTACGTGAAGCGATTTCCATGGTTTATAATGACATTGAACTATTAGGGTCGATTACAAAGGTCTTATATCCTGATATTGCAAAAAAATATAACACGACTGCCAGTCGTGTTGAGCGTGCGATTCGTCATGCCATTGAAGTGGCGTGGAGCCGTGGAAACATCGACTCCATTTCTTCACTCTTTGGCTATACTGTCAGCATGTCAAAAGCAAAACCAACTAACTCTGAATTTATTGCGATGGTAGCAGATAAGCTGCGATTAGAGCATATGGCTTCATGAAACGTTTAAAACTATAAATAAAAGCCTTCATTTATTGAAAATGAGGGCTTTTTTCGTTCTTATATGGTGGTTATCAAAATTTTGATGCATATGATAGGACTGTAGATTAAAAATTACTTTTTTTGCTCCTTGTCCAATTCCATTAATTTTTGGATTAGGATATGCTGTGGCATATGCATAATTTGCTCAATGGGAACGTTTAATTTTTCCGCAAGTTTAATCGCTGTTTCAGGGGTTATTTGTAAAGGTTTCATATAAAATTCCTCCAATTTAATAAGTAGTTAGGAAGTGACGGCATGACAGAAATTTTTGCTCACCGTGGTTATTCCTCCCAATTCGCAGAAAATACCATGAGTGCCTTTTATGAGGCGGAAAAGGCAGGAGCGGATGGGTTAGAACTCGATGTACAATTGACAAAAGATGGTGAACTCGTTGTTATCCACGATGAAAAGGTGAACAGGACCACAAGTGGAAACGGGTTTGTAAAAGATTTTTTATTTAAGGATATTCGTAAGTTGAACGCCAATAAAAAAGGGTTAAAAAAAGAAACCATACCATCCTTAATCGAGGTTCTTGAATGGATGCAGACAAATACCCTGCTATGTAATATCGAGTTAAAAAATGGTCTTTTTGCCTACGAAGGTATGGAGGAAAAAGTCATTGAGCTTATCCAAAATTACGGTTTAACAGATAGGATCATTATTTCCTCTTTCAGTCATTACAGTATTGTTCATTGTTACAGGCTGGCTCCGGAAATTGAAACCGCCCCGCTATTTTTAGAAGGACTATTTATGCCATGGGTTTATGCACAATCCATCAGAGCAAAAGGGATCCATCCTAAGTATTCAACTTTCAGTGATGAAATCATAACCAGGACAATGGAGAACGAAATTGCCGTAAGGCCCTATACTGTTAATAATGATGCTGATCTACATCGGTTATTTAGACTTAACTGCACATCCGTCATTACTGATGACCCTGTCAAGGCGTTGCGAATTAGAAAACAGTATGAAAAGAGACCCTAGGAGGTCTCTTTTTAGTTGGATTTTTTACCGTCGGTAGACCGTGGGTTTCCAGGACCTTTGAAGCGTGATTGAACTTTGTTTCTTTTGCGGTCACGATGAAAAATAAATCCAGCAACAAACCCTAAACCGCCGAGAAATAGTATGAGTCCGATCAAAAATTGCAGAGATAAATAGGGAATAGGCGACTGCAGGATTCCAAAGGTCATATCACGCATTAGCTTAATACCGAAAGCAGCCAAGAAACCCGGAATCAATAATATAATCAGAGCAATAATCCGCTGCATAATAAATTCCTTCCGAATTTTAATTGAAAAGAAAAAGCTTCTCACGAAAATAATAGTACAATGAATATATTTGTCAAGCTGAACTATTCACTATACAATAAATATGAAAAAAATTGCATGACTTACTATGAACGTATGAAAAAAGTTTCCTGATATAAAGAATGGAGGCTAGGAAATGCAAAATGTAATGATTGTCGGAGCCGGAAAAGGTGGAACGGCGATTTTAAAAATTTTAAAAGAAACTGAGGTTTTAAATGTAAAGGCAGTTGTTGACCGGAATACAGATGCACCTGGTATTCGATTGGCACAAAAAGAAGGGATTAAAACGGGAACGGACTGGCACCCCTTCCTATCTAAAAACATCGATATAATTATTGAGGTTACAGGAGATGACACAGCATTTCACGAAATAAGGCGGACAAAACCAAGTAGTACGATTTTAATTCCCGGAAGTGTTGCTTTCCTTGTTTCAAAACTAATGGAAGAAAAGGAAGATCTGGTAAAAAGACATCAAAATGAGTCCTATCAGCAAGAGTTGATTTTTAACTCCACAAATGATGGGATGGCGGTAATTGATAAAAACGGCATGGTCATCCTCTTTAATCGTCGAGCGGAAGAAATGATGGGAGTAAAAAAAGAGGATGCGGTTGGAAAATATGTCTGTGAAGTGATACCGGAAAGCAGACTCCCTCATATATTAGAGACGAGAAGAATTGAAGCAAACCAAGAAATGGTTTTAGGGAATGGACGAAAAATTATTACAACAAGAATTCCAATCGTTGAAGAAAATGGCACACTCATGGGTGCTTTTGCCGTGTTTAAAGATATCACGGAAGTTGTTAACTTAGCGGAAGAAATTACGAATTTAAAAGAAATTCAAACGATGCTGCAAGCGATTATCCAATCTAGTGATGAAGCGATATCCGTTGTCGATGAAGTCGGCCGGGGAATTCTTATTAATCGGGCCTATACCCGTTTAACCGGACTGACAGAAGAACAGGTAATTGGTCAGCCCGCGACGACCGATATCTCAGAAGGTGAAAGCATGCATATGAAGGTTTTACAGACAAGAAGAGCTGTCCGCGGCGTCGCTATGAGGGTTGGGCCAAGCAAAAAGGAAGTAATCGTTAATGTCGCACCGATTATTGTAAAGGGAAAACTTAAGGGCAGTGTAGGTGTTATCCACGACATGTCTGAAATTAAATCGTTGAACAGGGAGTTGCACCGTGCACGGCAAATCATCCGAACACTTGAAGCAAAATATACCTTTGAGGACATTATCGGGAAGTCCGAGGAAATGCTGCTGGCAATAGAGCAGGCAAAGCTTGGGGCAAAAACTCCTGCTACCATCCTTCTTCGCGGCGAATCCGGAACGGGAAAAGAATTATTTGCCCACGCTATCCACAATGCAAGCGACAGAAAATACAATAAATTTATTCGTGTCAATTGTGCAGCTATATCGGAATCTTTGTTAGAAAGTGAATTGTTCGGTTATGAAGAAGGAGCATTTTCCGGCGCAAAAAGAGGAGGGAAAACAGGGTTTTTCGAAGAGGCAAACAACGGAAGCATTTTTCTTGATGAAATTGGTGAACTTCCGGCAAATACTCAGGCAAAGCTGCTCCGGGTTTTACAGGAAAATGAAATCATCCGCGTGGGCGGAACGAAGCCTGTTGCAATTAATGTTCGAGTCATTGCTGCAACCAATGTGAACCTTGAAAAAGGGATTGCTAAGGGTACTTTTAGGGAAGACTTATACTATCGTTTAAATCGAATGCCGATACATATTCCCCCGCTTAAAAGAAGAAAAGAGGAAATCCCTTTATTATGCGATCGGCTTATTCAAAAAATTAATCGTGATTATGGACGGAATGTTGAAGGAGTAATAGAGGCGGCGATGGCGGGGCTAATGGACTATGATTGGCCGGGAAATGTAAGAGAACTAGAAAATATCCTTGGGCGGGCCATTATTTTTATGAAATTTAACGAAGTCTATATTGATGTAAAACACCTGCCGGAACTTAACAATAATAAATTGATTGGCAGGGAATTTGGGACATTAAAGAATCCTGATACTCTGGAACGGCCGTTATCAGCAATGGTCGACGAATATGAAGCAAAGATCATCCGCGATACACTTTATCGTTTAAACGGAAACAAAACGTTAACAGCAAAAACACTTGGTTTATCTGTTCGAAATTTATATTACAAACTTGAAAAATATAAACTTGAAAATAACGGCATGCAGTAAATTTCATAGTATGAAAAAAATTGCAGTCTTAAACCCAACAAAATAAAGCGCTTACAATGATTTTTGTTGGCATGAATCTTGCTAATTAATTTATTGGAATTTGATTTTGCTGTGGAAGGGTTGATGACAACTTGTTGCTGGATTCACTTATTGACAGAGCAACCCAACTTAAAAAGAATACTGTTGCTGTCGCAGTAGCGGAAGATATCGTTGTTATAAAAGCGGTTCTAGATGCAATTGAACGAAATCTTGCAAATTTTATTTTATTTGGAAATCAGGAAAACATTAATCGAATGATTAAGACTGAACAAAACAAGGTAAATCCGGATAAAAGCCTCAGAATCGTTCATGCCGAGACAAATGAACTGGCTGCCAAATTAGCCGTTAAAGCGGTTTCGAATAAAGAAGCGGATGTACTAATGAAAGGGAATATCCCGACGAATGTTCTTCTAAAGGCTGTATTGAATAAAGAATATGGTTTAAGAACAGGAAATATTCTTTCGCATGTTGCTGTTTTTGAAATCCCTAATCGGGACCGTTTTATAATCGTAACAGATTCGGGGATGAACATTACCCCGGATTTGGAGCAAAAGGCACAAATCATAACAAACGCTGTTGCGGTTGCTAAAGGAATTGGAATTGAAACGCCAAAGGTAGCACCGATTGCTGCCGTTGAAGTGGTTAATCCCGCTATGCAGGCAACGGTGGATGCAGCGGCACTAACGGTGATGAACAAGCGCGGGCAAATCACTGGCTGCATCGTTGACGGTCCGCTTGCATTGGATAATGCTGTTTCGGTTTTAGCTGCTGAACACAAGGGCATCCAAAGTGAGGTAGCGGGCAAAGCCGATATATTAGTGGTTCCTGCCATTGAGGTTGGAAACGCATTGTATAAATCGTTAGTTTATTTCGCAAATGCAAAGGTTGGTGCTGTAATTGCCGGGGCTAAAGCGCCGATTGTGCTAACTTCCAGAGCCGACTCCGCAGAGAGCAAGTTGTTTTCTCTTGCATTAGCAGTATGCTCTGTAGCAAACTAGTTTTTTCATTATTGAGGAGGAATATTAATATGGAAATTTTCAAGTATTTAGAAAAATATGATTACGAGCAATTAGTTTTTTGTCAGGATAAATCTTCGGGATTAAAAGCAATTATTGCAATTCATGATACAACCTTAGGACCGGCATTAGGCGGAACGCGTATGTGGACATATGAATCTGAAGAGGCCGCGATTGAAGATGCTTTAAGATTGGCAAAAGGAATGACCTATAAAAATGCGGCGGCAGGTTTAAATCTTGGCGGTGGCAAAACGGTAATCATAGGAGACCCTCGTAAGGATAAAAATGAAGAAATGTTCCGCGCTTTTGGACGTTATATTCAAGGACTAAATGGAAGATATATAACAGCTGAAGATGTAGGTACCACTGTGGCGGATATGGATTTAATTCATGAAGAAACGGATTATGTAACAGGGATATCCCCGGCATTCGGATCATCTGGAAATCCATCCCCTGTAACTGCGTATGGTGTTTATTTAGGAATGAAAGCTGCAGCCAAAGAGGCATTTGGTTCAGACTCACTAGAAGGAAAAGTAGTAGCTGTCCAAGGCGTTGGAAATGTAGCTTATACCCTTTGTAAGCATTTGCATGAAGAAGGCGCACAGCTGATTGTTACAGATATTAATAAAGAAGCGGTCGGGCGTGCAGTGGAAGACTTTGGTGCGCGTGCTGTTGACCCAAATGAAATTTACGGTGTGGAATGCGATATTTATGCGCCATGTGCTCTTGGAGCAACCATCAATGATGACACAATCCCGCAGTTGAAGGCAAAAGTAATCGCTGGTTCTGCGAACAATCAATTAAAAGATACACGTCATGGAGACATCATTCATGAAATGGGTATTGTATACGCTCCGGATTATGTAATAAATGCTGGTGGTGTAATCAACGTAGCCGATGAGCTTTACGGATATAATCATGAACGTGCCCTGAAAAAGGTTGAACAGCTTTACACAAGTATTGAAAGAATCATTGAAATTTCAAAGCGTGATGGAATCCCAACCTACCTTGCAGCAGATCGCATGGTAGAGGAACGGATTGAAAGAATGCGCAATTCCCGCAGTCAATTCCTTCAAAACGGACATCATATTTTAAGCCGTAGAAAATAAAAACTGCAATAATCTTAAAATTTGAGCGCTGAATGAAAATTCAGCGCTTTCCTAGGTAGTGATTTACCTCTTATTGTTTAAAATTTGATCATTTTAGAAATTACTTTAAGTATAATGACCACTCAATTATTGAACATTACTTAGTTGAATATGTGGGGGTAAATCGACGAAAAAAATTTTGAAAGGTACCGTCATAATCTTTCGATAAAGCAAATTGGGGGTCAAAACGTGCAAGAAAGAGAATATCGAATACTCATCATCAACCCTGGCTCTACTTCTACTAAGATAGGGGTTTTCGATAATGAAATTTCCATACTGGAAAAGACGATTCGTCATGAAGCTGAAATAATAAATTCTTACCCAAATATCATTGATCAATATGAATTCAGGAAAAACACCATCTTAGAAACATTGGACCAAGAAGGTATTAATATTTCAAAGTTGTCCGCGGTTTGTGGGCGGGGAGGATTGCTTCGTCCGATCGAAGGCGGAACCTATACAGTTAATGACAAAATGTTGAAGGATTTAAGAAATGGGTATTCTGGACAACACGCATCGAATTTAGGTGGTATAATAGCATATGAAATAGCATCTGGTCTTAATATCCCGTCCTATATTGTGGACCCAGTAGTTGTCGATGAACTTGACCCGATTGCAAGGATATCCGGTTTCCCGTTAATTGAACGGAAAAGTATTTTTCATGCGTTGAATCAAAAGGCTGTTGCAAGAAGAGTAGCAAAGGAATTAGGGAAAAAATACTCAGAATTAAATTTAATTGTTACCCATATGGGGGGCGGAATAACCGTCGGTGTACATAGAATGGGTAAGGTTATCGATGTTAATAATGGTCTTCATGGTGATGGACCTTTTAGTCCGGAACGTGCAGGTACTGTTCCAGCCGGAGATTTAATTTCTCTTTCGTTTTCTGGTGAATACTACCGGGAAGAAATCATGAAAATGTTAGTAGGGCAGGGCGGTCTAGTCGGTTACCTTGGCACAAATAACGCAGTGAAGGTAGAAGAGATGATTGAAGCCGGGAATAAAGAAGCCAAGCTTGTTTATGATGCCATGGCCTATCAGGTTGCAAAAGAAATTGGTTCTGCTAGTGCGGTTCTTTCAGGTAAAGTAGATGCGATTGTTTTAACTGGCGGACTTGCTTATGGAAAGGATTTTGTACAATCGATTACCAATAGAGTAAACTGGATTGCTGATTGTATCATTCATCCTGGGGAAAATGAACTTCAAGCATTAGCAGAAGGAGCCCTTCGCGTCTTGCGTGGCGAAGAGGAAGTTAAAATATATCCTGGTTCATTTAAAACAGCAAAAATTTAAGTAGTTGGGGAGGAAATAAAATGGCACAAGAGTATGATTTGGTTATTCTCGGGGGTGGCACTGGTGGATATGTTGCCGCAATCCGTGCCTCACAGCTAGGTTTAAAAACAGCAATTGTTGAAAAAGGAAAACTCGGTGGAACATGCTTACATAAAGGTTGTATACCAAGTAAAGCCCTGCTAAGAAGTGCAGAAGTGTATGCTACTTCAAAACATAGTGAAGACTTTGGCGTGATAACTGGCGAAGTAACTTTTAATTTTACTAAAGTTCAAGAAAGAAAAACGAAAATCATCGATACCCTTCATAAAGGAGTACAGCACTTAATGAAACAAGGGAAAATCGATGTTTATGAAGGATTAGGACGGATTTTGGGCCCTTCCATCTTTTCACCAATGCCAGGTACCATATCTGTTGAAATGAATAACGGCGAAGAAAATGAAATGCTCATCCCCAAAAATGTAATTGTTGCTACCGGTTCAAGGCCAAGAACCCTTCAAGGGCTTGAGATTGATGGCGACCAGGTCATTTCATCTGATGAAGCATTAGAACTGGAAAACTTACCATCTTCTATTATTATTGTTGGCGGCGGCGTAATTGGGATTGAATGGGCCTCAATGTTATCCGATTTTGGGGTAGACGTTACGGTGATTGAATATGCAGACCGAATTATCCCTACAGAAGATAAAGACATTTCAAAAGAAATGCAACGGTTAATGAAGAAAAAGGGAATTAAAATTGTAACAAGCGCAAAGGTCCTTTCTGAAACAATAGTAAAAGGTGATGGTGTAGCAATCTCCGCTGAAGTAAAAGGCAGTTTAAAAGAATTTAAGGCTGAAAAACTGCTTGTTTCCGTTGGACGTCAAGCGAATACTGAAGGCATCGGGCTTGAGAATACGGAGATTCAGCTTGAAAAAGGAAATATTGTCACAAATGAATTTTACCAAACAAAGGAATCCCATATTTACGCAATTGGAGATGTTGTTGGCGGCCTGCAGCTTGCCCATGTTGCATCCCATGAAGGAATTGTTGCCGTTGAGCATATAGCAGGAAAGGATCCTTCACCTATCGATTATAACTTAATATCAAAATGTATTTATAGTAATCCTGAGGTTTCTAGTGTTGGTATTACCGAGGAGCAAGCGGAAAGTAGAGGGCATAAAGTAAAAGTGGGCAAATTTTCATTCCGTGCCATTGGTAAAGCGCTGGTTTTCGGTGAATCGGATGGATTTGTGAAAATTGTGGCCGATGAAGAGACCAATGATATTTTAGGGGTACACATGATTGGTCCTCATGTTACCGATATGATCTCAGAAGCTGGGCTTGCAATGGTATTAAATGCAACTCCATGGGAAGTGGCTCACACTATCCATCCTCACCCTACCTTGTCAGAAGCAATTGGGGAAGCTGCACTTGCGGTTGATGGCAGAGCACTTCATGGTTAAACTTACGCCATTTTGGAATCAATGCGAACAATAGGGAGGTAAAAATTAATGGCTGAAAAACGACATGAGGCATTAGGATTAAGTGATGAAAAAGTTTTAGAGATGTATGAAACAATGGTTTTAGCCCGCCGGATTGATGAGCGGATGTGGTTATTAAACCGTGCTGGGAAAATCCCATTTGTTATTTCCTGTCAAGGCCAGGAAGCGGCCCAAGTTGGAGCAGCTTTTGCACTTGATAAGGATAAAGATTATGTGCTTCCCTATTACCGGGATATGGGAGTAGTCTTAACCTTTGGGATGACGGCGAAGGAGCTTATGCTTTCAGGATTTGCGAAAGCAGAAGACCCTAATTCAGGAGGAAGGCAAATGCCTGGACACTTTGGACAAAAGAAAAATCGTATAGTTACAGGTTCCTCGCCCGTTACAACACAAGTACCTCATGCAGTAGGGGTTGCTTTGGCTGGAAAGATGGAAAGAAAAGACCTTGTTACGTTTGTAACATTTGGTGAAGGTTCATCCAACCAAGGTGATTTCCATGAAGGTGCAAATTTTGCCGGTGTACACAAACTTCCAGTTATTTTTATGTGTGAAAACAATAAGTATGCTATTTCCGTTCCAATTGAAAAACAATTAGCCTGCGAGAAGGTTTCAGATCGTGCAATTGGCTATGGAATGCCAGGGGTCACAGTGGATGGGAACGACCCGTTAGAAGTTTATAAAGTGGTGAAAGAGGCTGCGGAACGCGGCCGCAGCGGCGCGGGACCTACCTTAATTGAAACAGTTTCCTACCGTTTAACACCTCATTCTTCTGATGATGATGACCGTTCTTACCGGGCACCTGATGAGGTAGCAAAAGCCAAAACCCAGGATCCGATTATTACATTTGGTGCTTACTTAAAGGAAACGGGTGTCTTGAATGATGACTTGGAAAAAGATATCAATGACCGTGTAATGAAACTGGTGAATGAGGCAACCGACTATGCTGAAAATGCCCCATATGCTGCACCTGAGGATGCAATGAAATACGTTTATGGGGAAATGTAAGGGGGAAGTAACATGGCAGTAATTTCTTATATAGATGCGGTAACAATGGCCATTCGTGAAGAAATGGAAAGAGATCCTAAGGTGTTTGTACTTGGGGAAGATGTTGGGAAAAAGGGTGGTGTATTTAAGGCTACACAAGGATTGTATGAACAATTTGGAGAAGAGCGAGTCATTGATACACCGCTTGCTGAATCAGCCATAGCAGGAGTAGGAATCGGTGCAGCTATGTATGGTATGCGGCCGATTGCAGAAATGCAGTTTGCTGACTTTATCATGCCTGCTGTAAACCAAATTATTTCAGAGGCAGCGAAAATTCGCTATCGATCAAATAATGACTGGAATTGTCCAATTGTTATTCGTGCTCCATACGGCGGAGGGGTTCATGGTGCTTTGTATCACTCTCAATCTGTTGAAGCGGTATTTGCAAATCAACCTGGATTAAAAATTGTTATGCCATCCACTCCTTATGATGTAAAAGGTTTATTAAAAGCAGCTATTCGTGATAATGACCCTGTTCTTTTCTTTGAGCATAAACGGGCCTACCGTTTGATTAAAGGAGAAGTTCCGACTGATGATTATACGCTTCCAATTGGAAAAGCTGATGTGAAACGTGAAGGCGATGATATTACAGTTATTACTTACGGTCTGTGTGTTCATTTTGCCCTCCAAGCTGCCGAAAAACTGGCTAAGGACGGAATTTCAACCCATATTCTTGATTTAAGAACTGTCTACCCACTGGATAAAGAAGCAATTATTGAAGCTGCCTCCAAAACCGGGAAGGTTCTGCTCGTTACAGAAGACAATAAAGAAGGCAGTATTTTGGGGGAGGTATCTGCCATTATTGCTGAAAATTGCTTATTCGATTTAGATGCTCCTATTAAACGCTTGGCAGGACCGGAGATACCGGCCATGCCGTATGCGCCGACAATGGAAAAATTCTTTATGGTAAATCCTGATAAAGTTGAAAAAGCAATGAGAGAATTAGCAGAATTTTAAAGTGCAATTTTTTAGCTGAAGAATAATCCACAGTAGTAAATGCACTAAGGAGGTTTTATGCATTGGCAGTTGAACAAATAAAAATGCCTCAACTAGGTGAAAGTGTTACAGAGGGTACCATTAGTAAATGGCTTGTTTCTGTTGGGGATAAGGTAAATAAATATGATCCACTTGCAGAGGTTATGACAGATAAGGTAAATGCAGAAGTCCCGTCTTCATTTACAGGAATGATTAAAGAACTAATTGCCGGAGAAGGCGATACATTATCTGTTGGTGAAATCATTTGTACGATAGAGATAGAGAGCAGCGAAACGGATGATGAGGCAAAAGCAAAAGCAGTTCCTGTAGAAGAAAAAGCAGCCGATACGGGCACTGCGGCTGCAGATAAAGGAAATGTTGGCCGATACTCACCCGCGGTCTTAAAGCTCTCTCAAGAGCATGGAATTGACTTGGCTCAAGTGCAAGGAACAGGTGCCGGAGGCAGAATTACCAGAAAAGATTTGCAAAAATTGATTGAGTCCGGAAACATACCTACTGGATCTTCAAAGACAGAACCAATCAAGCAGTCTGAAATTCAGCTTTCTGCCTTGCCGGACATGGCTCAACCAGAGCCAATACAGGCTGCAACTTCAGTAAATGTGCCAGTTGGGACAGGTGATATTGAAATACCTGTTACGGGTGTCCGTAAAGCGATTGCGGCTAACATGCTGCGGAGTAAACACGAAGCGCCACATGCTTGGACAATGATAGAGGTTGATGCCACGAATTTGGTAGATTATCGCAATTCCATTAAAGATGAGTTTAAGAAAAAAGAGGGCTTCAATTTAACTTTCTTTGCATTCTTTGTAAAAGCAGTTGCTCAAGGCTTGAAGGAATTCCCACAAATCAACTCAATGTGGGCAGGGGATAAAATTATTCAAAAGAAGGATATTAATATTTCGATTGCCGTTGCAACTGATGATGCGTTATACGTTCCGGTTATTAAGCTGGCAGACGAAAAAACCATTAAAGGAATTGCCCGTGAAATTTCCGAGCTTGCTGTTAAGGTTAGAAACGGAAAACTAAAGTCTGAAGATATGCAAGGTGGAACATTTACCGTCAACAATACCGGTTCATTCGGATCTGTTCAATCCATGGGCATCATCAATTACCCGCAGGCAGCTATTCTTCAGGTTGAATCAATTGTGAAACGTCCGGTAGTCATGAATAATGGAATGATTGCCGTACGTGATATGGTGAATTTATGTATGTCTCTAGACCACCGAGTTTTAGACGGACTTGTTTGCGGACGATTCTTACAGCGAGTAAAAGAAATACTTGAAAATACATCAAAAACTACAACTTCCATCTATTAAAGAGTACCGCCAGTTTTTCTGGCGGTACTTTTCTTATTGATTGTAACGGGTTTGTACCCTAAAATAGAATTAATTGAATATTTATTATTTTGCATGAAGGGAGTTGTTAAGTTTGGAAGATTTGCGCAATCAGTCTTTTCCTTCAAAAACAAAACTTGATTGGAAAGCTAAAGCCGAAGAATCTTTAAAAGGGAAAAAAGTTGAGTCCTTGCAAAGCCCAACATATGAAAACATTATTTTGAAACCGCTTTATTCCAAAGAAGATCAGAAAACACCCTCTGAGTATCCAGGCGAATCGGATTTTAGACGTGGTACATACCCGCTTGGATATGTAATGAATGATTGGAAGGTGGCCCAGCGGATTTCTTATTCAACCATTCATGAACTAAGAGAAAAACTCATAACTTCCGTCAGTAAAGGGCAAACGGCCATTTCGTTTAAAGTTTCAAAAGCGTTAATTGAATCTGATGCTGATGTAGCTAGTTTGTTCAAGGATTTGACCGAAAACTTTCCAATTGCCATTGATTCAAAAGGTTTGCAGGCAGCCTTACTAGCAAAATTATCTAAAGGAAATAACGAAAAAATTACTGGATATATTGGTTCTGACCCCATTTCACTTTTTGGCGAAGAAGGAACTTTTTCAAAAGAATTTCTCCCTGTATGGGTAGAAAATATCAAGACAGCGGAAAAGGTCTTTCCAAATTTACGTACGATCCTGATTAACACATCCATCTATCAGAACAGCGGGGCAAATGCTGTTCAAGAACTGGGAATTGCTGCAGCCACAGGGGTATTCTATCTCCAACAGTTTATTGAGAGTGGTATGAAGCTTGAGAAAATTCTTTCAAAAATGATTTTTCAATTCTCTATTGGCAGCAACTTTTTTATGGAAATAGCTAAGCTTAGGGCAGCACGAATGATCTGGAGTAGAATAGCGGAAGCCTACGGGGCTCATAAAAATAACAGGGGTATGGAAATTGCTGCAGAAACCTCTACATTTACAAAAACTATCTATGATCCACATGTTAACCTTCTTCGTGCCGGCAATGAAGCTTTTGCAGGTGTAATTGGGGGCATACAGTATTTGCATGTTGGTGCTTTTGATGAAATTACAGGTCCCAATTCTTTTTCAGAAAGAATCGCAAGAAATACACAGCTAATTTTAAAACATGAAGCGCATCTGAAAACTATTATTGACCCTGCGGGCGGCTCCTGGTATGTCGAAGAATTAACAACAGAATTGGCTGAAAAAGCATGGGAGTTCTTTCAGCAGATTGAAATAAACGGCGGAATTCTGAAAGTATTGCAAACCGGTTGGCTCCAAAATGAGATTGCAACTGTTAGAAACAAAAGATTCCAAGATTCTTTTACAAGAAAACAGAGTATTGTAGGAACGAATGTGTATGCAAATCTGGATGAAACCGTTTCTGCTCTCATAAAGGAACAAGAAGCAGCCTATCTAGTTTCTCAATCATTGGAAGATTTATTAAATGGTGCCGAGCCTCAATTTTTACAGATGAATAAAATAGAGTCTGCGATTGAAATGAATCCATTAGTGAAAAAAAGATTGGCAGAGCCGTATGAGGAACTAAGGGAAAAGGCAAAGGAAATCGAGGGAAGGTCGAGTTCTACACCGATTATGTCGATGATTTGTCTTGGGGAATTAAAACAGTATAAAGCAAGATTTGACTTTATGCGAGGATTCGTTTCCGCTGGGGGAATTAAAGCAGTTGGAAGTGAGCCGATTTTCACAAAGGAATCTGCAGAAGCGTTTGTTGCAAGTCAAAAAACGCAGCATTTTTGTCTATGCGGCGATAACGAACAATATGAGACAATTGGTCATGAAATCTTAATATTCCTGAAAGCAAAGTTCCCAGATAAGCTCTTTTATTTTGCTGGATTACCGGATCAGGACAAAACAGTACAGTGGAAGCATGAAGGTATTGAAGAGTTCGTTCATGTAAAAAGCAATTGCTATGAAACACTTTCTCATATACTTACTGAAATGGAGGTGAAGGCCGATGCAAAAGCCTGATTTTCAAAACCTGCGCCTTTTTACTGAGCAACCGCTCAACATTAAAGAACAATGGGAAGAAAAAGTGAAACAAGAGCTGGATTCATCCATCGAAGAATTACTTTTTGAAACCAATGAACAAATCAAGTTGAAGGCTCTTTATACCAAAGATGACTTGGAAGGCTTGAATCATATAGACGATCTGCCGGGGCTTCCGCCGTATACACGTGGTCCATATCCAACCATGTATGTCAACAGGCCGTGGACGGTAAGACAATATGCTGGATTCTCAACTGCTGAAGAGAGTAATGCGTTTTATCGACGGAATTTGGCAATGGGACAAAAGGGTTTGTCGGTTGCATTTGATTTGGCAACCCATCGCGGCTATGATTCTGACCATCCCCGGGTTGTCGGCGATGTTGGAAAAGCTGGAGTGGCAATCGATTCGATTCTTGATATGAAAACACTTTTCGAGGGAATTCCACTTGATCAAATGTCGGTATCGATGACGATGAATGGGGCGGTCCTGCCAATTCTGGCTTTCTTCATTGTTACCGCCGAGGAACAGGGCGTAAGTCAGGAAAAGCTTTCCGGAACGATTCAAAACGATATTTTAAAAGAATATATGGTGCGAAACACTTACATTTATCCACCTGAAATGTCGATGAAAATTATCGCTGATATTTTTGAGTATACATCTAAATATATGCCAAAGTTTAATAGTATCAGTATCTCCGGTTATCACATGCAAGAAGCAGGTGCTCCAGCTGACCTGGAGCTCGCTTACACACTAGCGGACGGATTGGAATATGTTCGGACAGGACTTAAAGCCGGGATTGAAATTGATTCATTCGCACCAAGATTGTCATTTTTCTGGGCAATTGGGATGAATTATTTCATGGAAGTGGCAAAAATGCGCGCTGCACGGTTAATTTGGGCAAAAATGATGAAATCATTTCATCCTAAGAATGATAAGTCATTAGCCTTAAGAACCCATTCACAAACGTCCGGCTGGAGTTTGACAGAACAAGACCCATTTAATAATGTGACTCGTACACTGATTGAAGCGCATGCTGCAGCTATGGGGCATACACAATCCCTGCATACCAATGCACTAGATGAAGCGATTGCTTTGCCGACGGATTTCTCTGCTCGAATTGCTCGGAACACACAACTATTTCTACAGGAGGAATCAGGAATCACGAAGGTAATTGACCCTTGGGCAGGATCCTATTATGTTGAGAAGCTGACTGATGAATTGGTACAAAGAGCTTGGATGCATATCGATGAAATTGAAGGGCTTGGCGGAATGGCAAACGCGATTGAAACCGGTCTTCCAAAAATGAGAATTGAAGAGGCAGCCGCACGGAGACAGGCGCAAATTGATTCCGGTATCGAAACCATTATTGGTGTAAACCGTTATCGTTTAGAGAAAGAAGAGCCAATTGATATTTTAGATATTGATAATACTGCTGTTCGCTTGAAGCAAATCGAAAAATTAAATACGTTAAAGCAAAGCAGGGATGGTCAAAAGGTACAGGAATCACTTAACGCCTTGACGAAAGCAGCTGAAGCAGGTGAAGGAAATCTGTTAGAGCTTGCAGTAAAGGCCGCAAGAGCAAGAGCAACGCTTGGAGAAATTTCTGATGCCATCGAAAAAGTGGCTAAAAGGCATAAAGCAATCATCTATTCGATTAGCGGTGTATACAGCTCAGCCTTTAGCAACGAAGAGGAAATCACGGTTGTGAAGGATATGGCTGACGAGTTCCTCGAAAATGAAGGAAGAAGACCACGAATTTTAATTGCCAAAATGGGTCAGGATGGCCACGACCGTGGGGCAAAGGTGATTGCAACAGCCTTTGCGGATCTTGGGTTTGATGTCGATATCGGTCCATTGTTTCAAACACCGGAAGAAACCGCTTTGCAGGCAGTAGAAAATGATGTCCACGTCATTGGGATGAGTTCACTTGCCGCCGGACATAAAACACTACTCCCACACCTTATCGCCGAATTGAAAAAGCTGGGCAGGGAGGATATTTTAGTTGTTGCAGGAGGAGTCATTCCGGCCCAGGATTATCAATTCTTATATGATCAAGGTGCGGCAGCAATTTTTGGACCTGGAACCGTCATTCCGGTAGCAGCACAAAAGGTTATTAAGGCAATCTATCAACAGCTCGGCTATGAGGAAGTGGCGGAATAAATGGCGGCTGATCAAAAACCGGAATGGAGCGATCAATCAAATCCAGATTTATGTTCAAGTGTCGTAAGGAAGGGGCAAGAGCTTGAAGGTCAATCAACTTCCCTTCAAAAAAGTTCTCGATTCAAAAAGCGCAATACCCAAGAGGTTTCCGTAGATGATTTGTATAACGGAGTATTGAAGGGAAATCGAAGCATTCTTGCGAGGGCCATCACGCTTGTAGAAAGCAATGCCGAACATCATTTTCAAAAAGCACAGGAACTGCTGCAGAAGCTGTTACCTTGTTCTGGAAACTCCATTCGGATAGGAATTACCGGAGTACCTGGTGCCGGGAAAAGTACTTTCATTGAAGCGTTTGGAGAGTATCTCTGCAGCTTAGGCTTAAAGGTGGCGGTTTTAGCGATTGATCCAAGCTCGAGCATTAGCGGTGGCAGTATTTTAGGTGATAAAACACGGATGGAGCAATTATCAAGAAATCCTCGCGCCTTTATCCGGCCTTCGCCATCTGCAGGTAAGCTTGGCGGTGTGCATCGAAAAACAAGAGAATCAATGCTCCTTTGCGAGGCCGCCGGTTTCGATGTGATTTTAATCGAAACGGTTGGCGTTGGGCAAAGTGAAGTCATTATCAGGGATATGGTCGATTTTTTCATGCTTCTAGTATTAACAGGTGCCGGTGATGAATTGCAGGGAATGAAAAAAGGGATTATGGAGCTGGCCGATGCCATTGTTGTTCATAAGGCAGATGGTGAAAATAAGCCCATTGCGGAAAAAACACGAAATGACTATAATCGCATTCTTCATTTCCTTCAGCCTGCGACAAAAGGCTGGGCCACCAAAGCATATACCTGCTCCTCGTTAACCTTGGATGGCATAAGTCGAATTTGGGAAATGATTCAATCTTTCGAACAGAAAGGTAAATCCTCAGGGGTTTTTAATGAGCGCAGAAAGGCGCAATCACGGGAATGGCTCTATGCATTAATTAGTGATCAGCTTCATTACCATTTTTACCATCATCCAGGGGTAAAGAACCAACTGCCAAAAATAGAGAATGAAGTAATTGCCGGAGAAAAAACGGTTGCTTCGGCAGTAGAAAGTCTTTTTCGGACATTCTTGGATTCAACTTTGTGACGGTAATGGCTGATTACCGTCTTTTTTCTATTAAACTTTTCGAAAAAACAGTGAAATATTCACCCATTTCATACAAAAAGTGGTAATATTATTTTGGTAATATTTTAGTTTGCAAGAACAAAACATAGAATGGTGGATTGATAGGGAAAATAGCGGGGATACATAAAGAATTGTTTATTTAAACAGAGAAAATAGAATGATAGTTGGAGAGTGAAACATGTTAAAAAAACTTATATTATTGATCATGGCCTCCGTATTATTTATTACTGGTTGCCAAGCGGTTAAGGGTGTTGATTTGAACAAATTGGTTCTTAGCAGTTCAAAGATTAATTCCGCTGAGAGCAAAACAACTGCTTCATTAGATTTAAAATACGTAAAATCGAAAGTAAAAGACAAGGATTTACTAAAAGTACTTACCCTTCTCGATAATGCAAAACTAGAAGTTTACACAAAAATGCAAGATGCCAACACGGTGTCTGTTACAGGAAATATCATTCTTCATAATAAAGGCAAAATTCCTTTACGATTATATATGGACAAAAAATATACGGTGATTCAACTTGATAATGCCAAGAAACCAGTTCGTGTTTCGATGGATAATGGAACTTCACCAGATCAAAAATTGATTAAAGATGTGCAAACAAAGTTAATGGCTCCAGTTGTAAGGAATTTGCCAAATCCTTTCCCGGCCCATCTTAAGGTAACTGCAAATACCACGGATAAAGTCCATGGAGTTAAAGTGAAAGGTCATCGTGTTCAAGCAAAGGTATACGCAAATGAAGTGCCAAAGCTGCTTGAGTCTTTCCTTGACAATTTATCAAAGGATGATAAGGCAATTGTGGATATTGTAAATGCTCTGAATGAAATTAATAAAGTCGCCGGCGATGACACCAAAATGACAGCAGATGATCTTAAAGATGGGATTGCCGAGTTTAAGCAAATGCTGCCTGAACTTAAAACTGACCCAGAATTTAAAGCGTTGTTAACAAGCAAAAATAATGTAAAAACAGATATTTTCTTAGACAAGCATTATTATGAGAGAAAATCATATACAACCTTAAATATTGGCAGTATTCCTGATGGTGAAGGCCTAACTGGTGTTACGCTAAAAATCAAAAATGAAACCTGGAATATTAATAAAAAGGTAAAAGCTTCAAAAATCAAAAAATATTCCAAGTATCTTAACGAAAATGCTACTCCAGAACAATTTTTAGCTACGCTAGATAAAAAGAAGAGTGTTCTTTATTCTGCGATGTCATCTTTGATGTATTCACCATCTAAAGTACTGAAAAAATCACAAGTCAAAGTAACCAATAATAAAGGTAAAAAAGCAGATAAAATCACAGTCAAAAGCCTTAAAAAAGGTGATGTAATTAAGGTATACAGCAAAGCAGGAACATTGATTGCTGCAAAAGAATCAACAGGCAAAACTGCTGTTTTAACTGTAAAGCAACTAGGAAAAAAATCAGGTAAGGTATATGTAAGTATTATCCGCTCTAATCATGCAGAAAGCAGCAAAGTGTCAATCACTTTCAAGGCGGAGAAAAAATAATGTGAAAACTGTAAGAGACAGGGAGCCTAAGCCAGGCTCTCTGTTTTATTTAAATTGGCGAAAATTTATTATTTGATATCCCTACATTTTTACTGGTAATATGAACATATAGGTATATTTTAGTGAGGAGCGATAAAATGAGCATGGATTTTAATTTTTTTATGAATGATGTTGTCCGCCAGGCGCGTGAAGAAATCGTGTCAGCGGGTTATCAAGAACTAAAAACACCTGAAGAGGTAGAACAGGCTCTTGAACAAAAGGGAACAACTCTTGTTATGATTAATTCTGTTTGCGGTTGTGCAGGCGGTATCGCTCGCCCTGCAGCAGAACATGCACTTCATTATGATAAGCGTCCCGATCATCTTGTTACCGTTTTTGCCGGTCAGGATAAGGAAGCAACTGAAAAGGCTAGAGGCTATTTTACCGGCTATCCCCCATCCTCTCCATCTTTTGCCTTATTAAAAGATGGTAAAATTATTACAATGATTGAAAGACATCAAATTGAAGGCTTTGATCCAATGAATGTGGTTGGCAAATTGCAAAAAGAATTCGATCAACATTGTGAAGAAGTTTAATATGTTAGAAAAAAGATGGTCAGCATACGACCATCTTTTTTTCTTTGTTCGTGCATGAAAGCAGAAAAAAGATGCAAACTAGGAAGAAAAAGGCAGGTGGAATTTATGATAAAAATCTTATCACCCATCCTGATTGCTTTTTTCATTTCGCCGCTCTGGCCATTAGGTCATAACCCATTGTCAGGAGATCCCTTTATTATTGTAAATAAGAGCAACAATGAAATGGCTTTTATTGATGATAATAAGGTGCAAACGGTGGTTAGTGTTGGAACCGGTAAAACACAGGAACTAACACCAGAGGGGCTTTTTACGGTTACAGTTAAAGCAAAAGACCCCTATTATCGTAAAAAAGATATTCCCGGCGGAAGTCCTAAAAATCCACTAGGATCAAGATGGATTGGATTTGATGCAAAGGGTACCGACGGACGAATCTATGGAATTCACGGGACCAATCAACCAGCATCAATAGGGAAGTATGTTTCACAGGGCTGTATTCGAATGCAAAATGAGGTTATTACATCACTATTTCCTCTCATTCCACTTGGAACAAAAATTTTAGTGTTATCTACAAAAAAATCGTTTGAAAAGTTAGCCGTAGAAAATGGGGCAATTAAGTAAGGAAAAGGGACTGTTTAAACTGATCTGAACCCAAAAAGTTAGACACAAATATTAGGCAGCTTCCTGGGCATGAATTCGGTATTCAACCGGACTCATGCCCTTTAATTTTGCCTTA
>NZ_KI535296.1:0-20800 GCF_000482325.1 Bacillus sp. UNC438CL73TsuS30
GTAGAGTTTAAAATGGACGTAATTAATTATATAAATGAAATGGGAGCGTCCATTGAGGAAGCTACAACAGTATTTAATATTCCTGCCTCTGGCACTGTGTGGAATTGGGTACATTTATTTGAAACACAAGGGATTGACGCTCTCCAACGGAAAATGAAAGGGCGTCCATCCATGAAAAAAGAAATCAAGAAAACTCAACCAGTTGAAGGATCACAAGAAGCATTACTCGCTGAAATTGAACGTTCACGCATGGAAAATGCCTATTTAAAAAAGTTGAATGCCTTAGTTCAGGAAAAGGAAAGATTACAGAACAAGACAAAGCGAAGGTAATCTATGAGCTAAGGCATGAATTTAAAATAATTAACTTAGTAAAAGTGGCTGATATCCCGCGAAGCACATATTATTACTGGGTAAAACAAATGAATCGACCGGATAAATATAGCGAAGTAAAGAGAGTTATCCAACAGATTTTTGACGAAAACCAAGGTCGTTATGGCTATCGTCGTATTACATTGGAACTGCGTAATCAAGGCTATTTGTTCAATCACAAAACAGTTCGTCGGTTAATGAAGGAACTAGGGTTAAAATGTCTTGTCCGTATGAAAAAGTATCGTTCATACCGAGGACAAGTAGGCAAAATTGCTCCTAATATTTTAGAACGTGATTTTCAAGCAACTAATCCTAATGAAAAATGGGTAACAGATGTAACGGAATTTCACTTATTTGGGGAGAAACTATATTTTTCGCCTGTCCTCGACCTTTATAACGGCGAAATCATTGCGTATAATTATGAAAACCGTCCAGTTTACCCACTTGTTTCTAAGATGTTGGATAAGGCATTTAATAGATTAAAAGATGGGGATATCCCTATTCTTCACTCTGATCAGGGCTGGCATTATCAGATGAAACAGTATCAACATGCATTAAAAGGACATGGAATTACACAAAGCATGTCTCGTAGAGGTAACTGTCTAGATAACGCAGTAATGGAGAATTTCTTTGGCTTATTAAAGAGTGAATTACTTTACCTCAGAGAATTTGAGAGTATGGAGCATTTTAAACTAGAATTAGATAATTACATTCATTATTACAATCACAAACGAATTAAGGCAAAATTAAAGGGCATGAGTCCGGTTGAATACCGAATTCATGCCCAGGAAGCTGCCTAATATTTGTGTCTAACTTTTTGGGTTCAGATCACACAAGGTCCTCTTTCTTAACTTATCTACTATTCAAATAATGGTCATACATTTCCAGACATTCCAGTAGCTCTGTTTTATAGACCATTAATGCCTTTTTTACGGTTTCGGTATGGCTTTTCTGAAGCTCTCGGTTACATTCCTCTAAATCTATTGTTTTCATAACCGTAAGTTCATGATAAATACTGGTCAAATCTCTACTCATTTCTCCGTTCCCCACTTCTATTTTTGTATTCTGCTCTCTGCTATCAGCATCGCCAAAATACTCACTTTTTAAACAGAAGCAGACGACCTATCCACTTATTTAATGATAAATACCGGGCACGGAGATTTTTGGACGACGTAATGGCTGACGCTTCCGAGGAATAGCTCTTTTAATCCACTCAATCCACGGCTTCCCATTACAACAAGATCGGCGTTTTCTTCTACGATGAAATTGACAATCGACATGGCCGGGCTTCCTTCGATGATGAAGGTTCTTACCTTGTTAGGCAGTTCTGAAAGCTTTTCTTTTACCTCATTGAGCATTTCTTTGGCTTCAGCCAGTTGCGCCTGCCGTACTGGATCACTGTCAAAATTAACATAGTTATAAATAGTTGTTTGTGTATTAATAACGGTAACCACATTCACTTCAATTTTTTCATCCTGTTTGGCCATCGTAACCGCTGTTTCCAACGCCCTTTTACTTAATTCAGATTGATCATACGGAACCACAATTCTTGAGCAAATCGTTAACATTACCATCATCCTCCTAGAAAAATCAATTTCCTCTTCCTTGCCTTCATTGTATCAGCATCTATCAATCTATAACCCACTAAGATTTGACAATATTAAGGCAATGTAAAAGTGGTTTTGGTGCCTGTCATCACCCGAAATTTGTCGAAAACAGATTGGATATTCATGGTTAAAAGAAGTGGTGGAAAATAATAGGTTTTGGGGTTTTTAGCGCCCGAAAAAGCAAGGTCGTATAGAATTCGGTAGGCAATAAAGGGGAGGGGAAAAAAGCTGGCAAGAAAGAAAAAGTGTCCTTCGATGCTCAATGAAGGACACAATTACTTAGGGGAATCCGATAAATTTCCTTCCAAAAACCAAGACTTAGCATAATTTCTGCCATACTCTTGAGCTGCTAACCACTGAGTTATTTTCAATAATGGCATAGGCTGCATTCGTAATCGCCTGTGCCAAGGTTACCCCAGTCCCGCGCACTTCATTGAAGCAAGCCTCGGAATTGTCTTTTGTCGTAAATTTATACCCAAACTGCTCTAGTCTTTCCACAATACGCATCGCATGATCAAGGTTATGCTCCGGCTGAAAATCGGAATCATGAATAAAAGTACGGTTCTCATAATCATACCAACGATCCCAGCGATTTAACTTCCATCCCAAAATTCTCCGTGCAATTGAATCCGTTTTGTTCATACCCATTACCCTCTTTTCATTTTTTTGTTCAGTCTATTATATAACAGTTTTACTTTATCGATAATATTATATAACACAATTACGAAAAACGGCCACCATTTTTGGGGATATTATCAATATTTCATTCGACAAAATTCGGGTGGTGCCTGTCACCACCCGAATTTTGTCGAAAATAAAAAGCATTCAAGGTGTTGGCCCTGAATGCTTTTATGTGTTGTGAATAACTTGGACTCGTCCAATTTTTCCGTCTGTCAGCCTTACTTTGATTCCGTGGGGATGGGTGGCTGATTTGGTGAGGATGTCTTTTACAATGCCTCTGGTTAGTTTTCCTGTTCTTTGGTCTGCTTTTAAAACGATATCAACCGTCAATCCTGGCAATATGTCTTTTCGGTTTTGTCCGTTCATTCCACACTAAACGCCCATTTTTCTGCGGGTATTGCTAGGTTTCTTTGTTTGCTGGCTTTTCATTTTTTTCGTGGAAAGATCGCCAGTGGACTTACCATTCCCAGCAGAGTTCTGGTTCTTTTTGTTTTCAAGCTGCTGCCTCATTGCCTCCTGCAGGCTGATCTTCTTTTTTGGTGCTTCGGGTTGTTGGTTTTCTGTCATTGTTAAATTCTCCTTTTTCACATAGGGTAGTTAGTCCAGTATAATCTATTTTCGGCCGTTTTGGAAATTGATAGTGGGATGAGGTTTGAAATTATTGGGACAATCCCGAAAAAATTAAAAACCTTCATAAACAGGGATCGACACTCATAGATTATTTTAATGACCAATAAAAGAGGGGGCCGAAGGAATGAAATACAGAAAGTCGATAGTAGGCGGTCTTGTGGCGATTGTGGTCTTGATTCTAGTGTTTTCTTCCCTCACGACAGTGTCATCAGGTAATCGAGGAGTTCTTTTGCAATTCGGTGCGGTTAAGCCGACGATTTTATCAGAAGGGCTACATTTTAGGATTCCGTTTATGCAAACCGTTCAACAGATTGAAGTTCGCGTGCAAAAAGAAGAAAGCTCGCAATCTGCTGCTTCAAAGGATCTTCAGATTGTCACGACCAAGGTGGCGGTCAATTATTCAGTCGATCCCGAAGCAGTCAATAAACTTTACCAAGAAATCGGCTTGGATTATCGTTCCCGGATTGTAGATCCTGCCATAGCGGAGTCGCTCAAAGCAATTACGGCACAGTACACGGCAGAAGAGCTTATTTCCAAACGGCCCGAGGTTTCAGCCGAAGTGAAAGATATGCTTGGCAAAAAATTAACGAAGTATTATATGAAACTAGAGGATATTAATATTAAGGAATTCGCTTTTAGCGAGGAATTCAATAAAGCCATTGAAGCCAAACAAACGGCGGAACAAAACGCCCTTAAGGCCAAACGAGATTTAGAGCGAGTCAAAATCGAAGCCCAGCAGCAAGTCACCCAAGCTCAAGCAGAAGCACAAGCCTTAAAACTCAAAAAACTCGAAGTAACCCCAGAACTCATCCAACTCAAACAAATCGAAGTCCAAGAAAAAGCCCTCGAAAAATGGGACGGCAAACTGCCAAACGTCACCGGCGGCGCCACCCCTTTCATCGATGTGAGTGGGATTACGAAGAAATAATGATTCGACAAAATTCGGGTGGTGCCTGTCACCACCCGAATTTTGTCGAAAAGAGCAATCTTAGCTAAAGCGGGTTAAGCGTCTATTCCTCCCTCTTATTGGACACATACACTATGTTGAAATTGATCTAAAGAGGAGAGATTATTTTGGAAAATAAGCCCTATCAAGGTTCGAATGTGATGCCGAATTTACCGATGGCGCCGGCGAATGTGATGCCTTCAAATATTGCGCCAAATGTAGTGCCAAATATGGTGCCTTCAAATATTCCGCCCAATATACCTTATATAGCTCCACAAGTACAACAGCAGCCATGTATGGTGCCGTATTATCAAAATTGCTGTTATCCAATGCAAAATCCGTGTTGTTATCCGATGTATAACCCTTGCTGCTATCCTGCTTACAATCCTTGTTGTTACCCAAGTCACTATCCTTGTTGTTAAAAGGTCTTTATTGCAAATAATTATAAAACCCCATTTCCGTGGATCACCGGGAACGGGGCTTTTCTATGTTTGCCTCAGTAATTTTTCGGCTATTTCTTTTATCAGTGGTTAATTATCAATTTTGGGAAAATTCATTAAGTAACTGAATAGAAAGTGCCATTCTTGTTGATATTGAGAGTAGAGATGCAAATTAAAAAAGGGAGAGTTGTCTTATGCAAAAATTTGATCAAGAATTTTGGGAAGAAAAATATGCTCATTTAGGTGCGGTTGCAGCTATTACGGAAATTCTTTATTTTGCGTTACATGAGGAATAGGGGAATCCCAAATTCGACAGGTGCCTGTCACCACCCGAATTTTGTCGAAAAAAAGCCCGTTTCAGTAATTAAGCTGGAACGGGCTTTTTGTGTGGAAATCTTATCGCACATGCATATCGTTAGGATGTGAACCTCTGCGGCGATCGCGATTAAGTTGATGAATTTGCTGCATTTCATCGTCGGCTAGTTCGAAATCAAATACATTAAAGTTCTCTTCGATTCTTGATGGAGTAACAGATTTTGGAATGACAATCGTGTTGTTTTGTAAATGCCAGCGCAGCACGACTTGTGCAGGTGATTTGCTATGCGCTTCGGCAATTTTTAGAATTACTTCATCCTTCAGCACTTCCCCACCCTGTTCAAGCGGGCTCCACGCTTCCACAAAAATATCATGTTTTGCACAGAAATCTTTTAATTCTTTTTGAGAAAGGTATGGATGGCACTCTACTTGGTTTAATACCGGTTTTACTTCACATTCGTTTAAGAGGCGCTCGAGGTGTTCAATTTCAAAATTACAAACACCGATCGCTTTCACACGACCATCATGATAGAGCTTTTCTAAAGCTTTGTATGTATCAACGTATTGATCGAATTTAGGGGTAGGCCAGTGAATCAAGTATAAATCTACATACTCAAGGCCTAATCTTGCCAGGCTTTCGTCAAAGGCTTTTAGTGCATTATCATAGCCTTGGTCGCTATTCCACACTTTTGTTGTAATAAAGAGGTTTTCGCGGGGAACAGAGGATTCCTTAATTGCTTTACCCACACCTTCCTCATTTTTGTAGATCATCGCTGTATCAATAGATGTATATCCGACTTCAAGTGCTTTCGCTACGGCAGTGGTAGCTTGGTTATTTTCAACCTGCCAAACACCAAATCCAAGCTGCGGCATTTTAACACCATTATTTAAAGTAACAAAATTCATATGAACTTTCTCCTTTACCATTTATTTGTTTCTCAACAACAAAAGTAGTCTTCCCACTACTATTGGAAAAACACCCCAAATCACATGTTTATTATACTGCAGCGGGAGTGGGAAAGTATAGAATTTAGGATTGCGAAATATATTCAGGTTCGACAAAATTCGGGTGGTGCCTGTCACCGCCCGGATTTTGTCGAAAATTATTGATAGTTTGAACCCTTAGTCTCGGTGGAATCTCTAGGATAATATTCTTCCTTTTGGATATACTTCTGCGAGAGGGAGGTCGAATTATGTCGAAGGAAAAGAAAATAGTTATTTCCTCTTTGATCGTATCTTTTTTGTTGCTTTTGTTTTTAACGCCTAAAAGAAAGATCCGTCAGGCTGCCCTCATCCTATTATTTCAGCAATCTTATGCCTGGATTACTGGTTTATTTGTGGTTGAAAAGGGATGGATTGCTTATCCGAAGCGGATGTTTTTTAAGAAATCCTATAAAGGCAGCTTTACTTTTGAACATTTTGTCTTTCCAATCGTTTCTGTCCTTTTTAATCTATATTATCCTGCTCAAAAGAAATCAGGCTTTAAAGTACTTTATTATCTATTTTACTGTTCCGTTCTTTGTACGTTAGAGGTGATCGGCGTCAAATATACTCGTGTTATTACGTATAAAAAATGGCACTGGTACTGGAGCTTTATTGCCATGGGTTTTTCGTTTTTTGTATCCAGAGCCTTTTATAAGTGGTTTTTTAAACCCTGAACTATAAAAAAATAAGATTTTCAATAAAAGGGAGGACAGTACCTTAAAAAAGACCTAGGAGAATGATTCTCTAGGCCTTTTAAGGATATTAGGTTTTAAAGGTGTAATGTAACTATAATTATACAAACCTATCTTATATGGAAAGCGATTGCTGCCCGGGTAAATTTCGTTAAATCATTCCCTAAATCTTGTCGGATTAAAGAGTCTTCCACTATTTGTCTTACTTGAACCTGTAATTTTTCAAAAGGAACTCCTCTTGGAGCTATTCCTAACAGTTTAGCGGTTTCTTTTAAATGCTCTTGATTGGCGATCGAAGTCATCATCTCAATGAAGATAGATAGAAGAAATCTATTGGTATAGAGAATCGGCCTTGAACCTTCACGATCCGGGTGATTCACAACATACTCAATAAATTTCACATTAGAAATTTTATTGACAATGTTCTTATCGTTTAAGTGGTCTCTTCTTAAACTAAATAATTCTGCGATCTTCTCTTTTGCTTCTTTTCTGGTCATAAGGTCGTTAAAAACTTCTATTCTAGCTGGAGCTGCGCCCTTTGCAGCAATTGCGTCCATATGACGACCAGTAAGAAAATCTTTACTAAACTCCAAACCCGTAACGTCCTCCGGATTTCCATACCATTTTTCAATAAAGCTATGAAAATCGTTCAAGGTGTTTAAAGCTTTAATATCAATCCCCGGGTCGCTTTCTCTATTATATTTTTCAAACGCTTTTTTTACTAATTCATCAATGATCTTCTTATCCATTGCTTTAACTCCTCCTTACAGGTATCCCCCATCAATCAGTTGCCAATGCTTGCGAATTCTTATCATATTCCAATTATCTATATTAATGAAGATTCACCGGAACAGCATGAGATTTATGCGCATATTCTCCAGGGGAATATTTCAGGAATTTGTAGTTTATTGGAAAAAGAGTTATAGTTTTGAAGGGAAAAAGTCCTATTTGTAGAAATTTTATATAAGACAAAAGTAGGGGAACATTAAAATGCTTCCCTTACTTAAGGACTTTGTACGTTTGTTTAACGGTTTTACCGCCAAGTTTCTTCCACAGGTTTGCTATGTAATGCTGGCCGGAGGAAATGGCAAATTGGCAGGCTACAAATAGAGTGGTTGTTAAAGTTTAATAGATTTTTATAAAAATAAAGAAGTTTTCCATTCTTTATGGATCATTTTTAGAAAGGGAGGGCTGCCCATGTTGGAGCCCACAAGAGTTTATAGCTTTAAAAAAGAAGGTTGGATTTATTCTCTTCAAGTTAACTCGGTCAAAAGTAAAAGTGAATATTGGCTTGAAATTGAGGGAAGCGATGGACAGATAGAGATTTCAGAGAAGGTTTATTCTTGGGATGCGGCGGTCCATTTACTGGAATCCCATAATTGGACAAAGTACGAAATGGAGAGCTTCCATCGGTCCTTCTTTGATATGATCTCCGTAGCAAAGGGCAGGAAACAGAACAAGTTGAAACCCAAAAAATATAATGCGCAACAGCGAGTATTAGAAATCCTTAAAATGTTGGAAAGAAATGAAATCATCCATATGGAAAATGCAACAAAGGAATTTAACGTAAAAAATCCACAAATTCAAAGAGACATTAGTGCACTTCGAGAGTTTTATCAATATAGCAATAAAGAAATAAACTATGTACGTGCTAAAAAAGGTTATGAATTAAACGTGAAGGGTGATTATTTTACCATTGATGATGCCCTTATTGTTCTATTATTTCTTTACGGTTCCCGTGCTTTAAATAAAGAAGAGTTGAAGATCTTTTCAGACAAAATGATTGGTCTTTTTTCCAATGTGGAACAGATTAAATTAAGGGAATTTTTCCAAAGCTATCTTTATCATTATAAGCCGGTTCAGGAGCAAAATTTATTTGAGCTATTTTATTTATGTTTTCAGGCGATTTCCGAAAGGAAGATTATAAAATTCACGTATACCAATAATGCGGGAATTACAAATGAACGGGAAGTCATTCCGTATACGATTAGTTATCATGATGGAAAGTTTTATTTGCTCGCATCCATGAAGGGGCATGAAGATAAGGATCCTAGAACGTGGCAGTTGGATCGGATGGAAGGTTGCTCCATTACCAATCAAAGGTTTTCCTCGCTGACTTCTGACTTAAAGGTGGGTGAATATATTCTAAAAGCAGTAAATATGTATGGCGGGGATCCTCAAACAGTGAGGTTAAAAGTTGCCCGATCTAATCTTTCATTTTTGAAAAGGAAATTTCCGGATGTTTCAATAAGCCCAACTAACGATTCGGAATGGTACGAGGCACGCCTTGAAGTGCTTGGAATAATGGGAATTGAATTATGGATCTTACAGCAAGGCCCATATGTCGAAGTACTAGAGCCCCTCGAGCTTCGTGAAAATGTGAAAAAGCTTATTGGTGAAATGTATCATATGTACTATGAAGCTAGTAAAGTTTAAGATTGAACGGCCGGAATGACGGCCGTTCTTGAGGCTTAGTTATTGCGGTTATCAAACGCATCCCATTTCGGACAATAGGAGCCCTCACCCATGATCACACCGTGAAATGGGCCAGAAGGTTTTTGACATGTTGCCTCTTGTTCCAATACATAGAAATGAGAGGCCGTAAAGTCAATTTCTCTCTTTCCTGACCAATATCGGCAGGACGCGCATACTTCTTGGTCTTTGTTCCATCCACTCATGAAGATCCACTCCTTTAAGATTAATAAATTCATTGTATTACGCTTGAGCTACTTATTTTGTTGCTTAGGGATTGTATAAAGGAGATGAGGTGAATTTTTTATCTTAGTTTATAAATTGCTTTTGAGTCATTTAACCATTTTAATAGGGGGTATAAAAATGAAACAAGATTTTTTGAAATTAATTAGTATTTTGATAGATCAGCAACCGGGTGGGTTAGTGGGAGATTACCAGGTGCCATTTCATTCACTTTGCCAGCGCTTTAATGATGTTTTAAAGGTAACCAAGGAAGAAGAAATGTTTCATACTGAAATGACCTATGAAGAAAAAAGTTATTTAATTCCTCCAGTTCCGTTTGCTAGTACGAACGAGAAAAGTCAGCCTCTAGCTTTTGCGATTTTAGGGCTTAATCCCAAGTTGTTTTTAAAGAACGATATAACAATCCAAGAAAAGAAATACGCGGGTGGGACATGGAATCAATATGCCACATTTTACACAACGATTAACAGAAACGAACATGATATTGGTAACTTTTATAGAAACCTAACTGTATTAATGCAATCATTGAAAAACGGTAGACTGGTAACATGGCCTGAGTTCGTAAAAGGCTGCAGGAATAAACAGGAACGATTAGAAAGGTTCAATATAAATGTAGAAAAGGACCCATTATTAGTTGGGGAATTAATCCCATTTCATTCATCTAAAATTGGAACATTGAATGAAAAGAATCTACAAAAACTATTCCAAGAGGTAAATGAATATAAACAATATTTAAACGCGTTGCTTACCATCATCTTTAATAAACTGGATTCAAATGGCTGGTTGATTGCTAATGGAAAAGGTGCAAGTGCAGCCTTAGAGATATTTATTGAGAACAAACTGCTTAAAGGAGAATTTCACAAAGTGCTTGATAAAAGGACTGAAAAATATACATGCTATATATGGGAACATGAGGGTGCCTACCGAAAAGTCCTTTTGTTGCATAATTTTTTGCGCACTCCAAGAGGAGCGTTTAACAGTAATGAACAAATAAAGGAATTGATATTAACCGTAATAGATTCTTTTAATAATTGGAAGCAAAGGTTGGAGCCAAGTATTTAACATTTTAGCCTTTTTCTTAAGAATAATAATAAAGTATTAGGTGATTTTTTATAAAAGATTACTTTTTGGAAAATTAAGGGGGTGTTGTCCATGCTAGACAAAATAAAGGGCGGTTTGATTGGTTTTGCCATTGGCGATGCCATGGGTGTCGCAACCGAATTTATGACTTCAGAAGAAATTAAAGAGAAATATGGGGTCGTAACGGAAATCCTAGGTGGTGGAGTGTTTGGCTTTGAATGCGGTGAAACATCTGATGATACGGACATGACAGTTGCCGTTGCCAAAGGAATTATCGCCAATTCTAACAATCCAATCGAGGAAATCGGCAAGCAATTTTTAAAATGGAAAGCTTCTAATCCCAAAGATATCGGGATTACGATTTCTACCACTTTCATGAACTATCAGGGCGATTGGTTCAAAGCGGCCGAAGCTACACATCATCAACTTGGTCAAAGTGGTGGAAACGGCACCCTCATGAGATGCATACCGATTGCATTCGCTTATTCAAATCCAGAAAAAATGGATGAGGTGTCGGTGGCACAATCAAAAATGACCCACTATGAGGATTCAGCCTCAGAGGCATGCATAATTTATAATCATATTGCGAGACGACTTCTACAAGGTGAAGACTTGAAAGCTTCCATACTAGCGGAAATTAATGACACCAGGTATGACATAGATTATCGTCATGAACCGGAATGCCATCCGAATGGTTATGTGGTGAACACACTAAAATGGGTATTCTACTGGCTGCTTATTAAGGAAACTTTTATTGACGTCATTACTGGTGCTGTCAATATGGGAGATGATAGCGATACGATTGCAGCCATTGCCGGAGGGCTCAAGGGAATTGAGGTAGGCTACCGCAATATACCGTATAAACATGTGGATAGACTTAAAGGAAAATATGACTTAGAGGAACTGGCGGAGGTACTCTACAGAATTAGAGATATGGACACGTTAAAAATACAGGAAAATCATGTTCATTTTCTTCAGGAAATTGTTCGTTTAGCTAATCATTGTTACGAAATAGTGGAACAGAACATGCACCTTGATGAAGCGGTAGAGTTAATGAAGCACTTGGAAGAAAATCTGTTTTTATACAGAGCCTCCTTGAAGGAAGATGAAGCAGACTTTGAAAAAAAATATCCTAAATGGTGGACGGTTTGTGCTCGATTTAGACGTTCAAAACGGTTATTAGATCTTGGTGCACCGAAAATTATTATCCAACATGGGTTTTCTTGGTTAAAACTAGAGGCCAATCATTTAGATCAAATCCACCAAGGAATCGAGCCCCAGTATACTAGTGATGAATTGGAAGAATTAGAGTCTTTGGCACAACTTGAGAGAGAGATGGAAGAGGAGCAAAAACGATATCTTGAATAGAAAAGGGCTGGTTTCAGCCCTTTTCATAAGGGAGGAATTGTTGAACAAGCGAATTTTAACTGTCTGGAGGGACTCATCTCATTCAGGCGACTTTGGAGATTGTGGGGAAAAGTAAAGAACAATTTGATGAGGATGTAAACAAACGGCTAGAAAAGCTTCAATAACGTTTTAGATAGACCAATAGGGCTTTGAATTTAAAGAAACCTATGGAGCAGAAGCAAACTGTAAAATTAAATATTTCAGTGAAAAAAGCACATCATTCCAAGTCAGGAATGATGTGCTTTTTCGTTATACGGCGTGGTTTGCCGCTTTATGTCCTTTCACAGTTGTTCTACGAATAAACGGTACCACCCAGCGGTCAAGTCCGAAGCGGCCTGCGTTGTAACCTGCTGCAATGATCATGACACCAAGTAAAATATCTAATGGGTTGCTAGAAACAGTTCCGGCCATAACATAAGCGAAGTTCATAACTAAAGCAAAGAATACAGCGGCAGTTGTTAAGCAACCTAGAATCAATCCTAAACCAACAAGGAACTCACCTAATGGAATCATGGTATTGAAAAGGTCCGCGTTTGGAAGTGCAAAATGTTTTAAGAATCCAACATATGTGGCATAGACGATACTTCCATCTGGACCTTTGACAGGGTTAGCAATTGCACCTTTCAGAAAGCCAGAAGCATCAAATCCACCTGTAAGTTTGTGAAGACCAGCCATCATCCATTCATATCCAAGATATAAGCGAATGACTGTAAGAAAGGCAGCAGCGACTTTGTTCTCTCTTAAAAATTTGTTAAACATATAAAAGACCCCTTTTAGAAAAAGTATTATTAATATCTTGATTACACTGTTATTATAATCCGTTTATCTTGAAATGGGAGTTCTTTGTTCACTGTTTCACAAATCTGTAATAAAGGTTTGAACAAATTATTAACGAGGTTTGGGAGTCTACAAAATCTGGTTGATGTCAACACTCGGATACATGAACAATTTGATTATTTTGATCACGGTTGGTGCCTGTCACCGTATAATGTGGGGATGTGTTCGGAAAGTGTTTGGAAAATGTTTAAAAATATTCAAACTTGTAAAAAAATAGTGTACAATTTTTGTATTATTTAATTTTTATAGGTGGGGAGCAAATATGTTAATCGATTATGAGATGAAGCGTAAGCGCTTAAAAGAAATTAAAACAAATCAGCTAGTATGGGAATGGATGACACCTAACCCTGTTACGGTATTTCCGCGCCAAACCATTAAAGAAGCCGTGTTAATACTTGAATCAAAGGGAATTGACGGGCTGCCGGTCGTGGATGAAGAGTCTCGGGTGATTGGATCCATTACCAAATCAAGGATTCTGAGTTGTCTTATGGAAGGGCTTACACCAGATTGTACTATTTCACATGTGATGACCCGGGCGGTTGTCACGATCCATATAGATGATTCAATCAAAAAGGCGTATGAGCTTCCAGTCGGGCGTCTGCCTGTTGTCGATCATGATGGGAGGATTGTTGGAATTCTCACCCGAACCGATATCCTTCATTCATATGCCGCGCACCTGGACAAGCTTCAGGAGACCCTCCACATTACCGAAACCCTAAGGACCATTTTAGAGAGTGCCTATGAAGGAATCGTCGTAGTGGATCAACATGGAATCATTCGCGAATTTAATGAGGCATATAGCCGCTTTCTTGGCAAGAAACGCGAAGATGTGATTGGCAAACCTGTCACCGGGATCATCGAGAATACCCGTTTGCAGGTAGTTTTGCAAACAGGAATCGAAGAAAGGGGATATATTCAACGGATCCAAGGCCAGGATATGGTTGTCCATCGGATCCCCATCTGGAAGGATGAAAAAGTGGTCGGGGCAATTGGCCTTCTGATTTTTCAAGGGGTTACCGAGCTTTACAATATTCTTGGACGTATGCAAGAGTTGTCAAGGCAAATTACGGATCCCCCTTTCATCGATCATTCTCAAGGAAAAATACATTGTGCGTTTGACCAAATTATTGGACAGAGCCCCAAAATTCAAGCCGTTAAAAAAGTTGCCCGCAAAGCGGCGAATACACCGTCAACAGTACTAATTACTGGAGAAAGCGGTACAGGAAAGGAACTGTTTGCAAACGCCATCCATCGGTCCAGCCCATATGCAGAAGGCCCTTTTATTAGTGTCAATTGTGCGGCTATCCCAGAACACCTTTTGGAAGCGGAACTGTTCGGGTATGAGGACGGTGCTTTTACAGGTGCAAAAAAGGGCGGAAAGCCCGGCAAGTTTGAACTTGCACATAAAGGGACTTTATTTCTTGATGAAATCGGTGACATGCCAGCACTGATGCAGTCCAAAATCCTGCGGGTTCTCCAGGACCGGGAAGTCGAACGGGTCGGTGGAATTGTCAAGCATCCTGTAGATGTCAGAATCGTAGCAGCAACTAATCGTTATCTAGAACAAATGATTCAGGATGGCAGTTTCCGAGAAGACCTTTATTATCGTTTGAACATCATCCGTCTCGAGATTCCTCCGCTAAGGGAACGGCGTGAAGATATACCGGAGCTGCTAATGCATCATCTGCATCACTTTAGTGAGCGTTTTGGCCTTGGGCAAAAGCTGTTTTCTAAGGAAGTTATCGAAGCTTTAGTGAAATATTCCTGGCCGGGAAACATTCGCGAGCTGGTCAACACAGTGGAAATGCTCGTCAGTTTGTCCGACTCTCATTATATTGATGTGCATGAGCTGGCACCTAAATTTTTTGAAAAAAAAGAAAGCCCTCCAACTGTCCCAAACCTGCCAAAATCAGCGGAGCAAGATGTTGTCCCAAATATACCAACATCAACGGGTCAAAATCTATTAACCAATGTAAAAGAAAAAGCACAAGAGCGTGAAAAAGAACTCCTCATTCAAACACTGATTGAAACCAACGGAAATAAAGCGAAGGCAGCCAGAATCTTAGGAATCCAACGTTCTACATTGTACGAAAAGTTAAAAAAACACGAATTGTTTGATAAATCGTACAATTGATCGTACACAAAACGCACACATATGTATGGTTATCCGGACACCACAAAAAGCAAAGTGTTGTTATTTCCGCCTTTTTTTAGTTGGCACGCTAATTGCATATATAAGAGTGTGTAGCAAAAAGGAGGGAAAAGTTTTGAAAGGGTTTGCAGAATTTCGGATGCCTAAAACCGTTTTTTATGGAGAAGATTCGTTGACAAAGCTTGGAGAGCAGGCAGCCTTATTAGGAAAAAAAGCCTTGATTGTCAGCGATAACATTATGAATCAAATCGGCGTGGTCGAGAGTTGCCGGCAATTACTCGAAGAAGCAGGAATGGCTTATGAATGTTATTTGGAAGTGAACTCCGAACCAACAGACACATATGTAGCAGAAGCGTTAACACTTTGTCAGGAACAGCAATGCGATGTGGTAGTGGCAGTCGGCGGTGGCAGCTGTATTGATGCAGCTAAGGCAGTGGTGGTCGTTGCTACAAATGGAGGATACATTGGTGACTATATGGGTGGGAAAAAGAAAGTTGAAAATGCACCACTTCCTTTGATTGCCATCCCAACTACATCAGGTACAGGTTCTGAAGTTACTTCTGTAACCGTTATCAACAATACAAAAGACGATGTGAAAATGATGATTAAACACCCGGCATTCATCCCAGAGGTTGCGATTGTGGATCCAATTTTGACCTATTCGGCACCGTCAAAGGTTACAGCTGCAACCGGCGTTGATGCATTATGCCATGCAATCGAAGCCTATATCTCACGTCTATCCCAACCAATGACAGATAATTTTGCTCTTTCTGCCATTGAATTAATTGTGAAAAATTTACGTTCAGCATACATAAACGGAAAAGACCGTGAGGCGAGGGAAGCGATGTCATTAGCTTCCATGCAGGCAGGCCTGGCCTTTACCAATGCCTCCGTCACGCTTGTCCATGGAATGTCGCGTCCAATCGGGGCTTTGTTCCATGTTCCGCATGGAGTATCCAATGCGATGTTGCTCCCGGCCGTCCTTGAATTTACGAAGGAGAGTGCAGTAGAACGTCTTGCTGTCATTGGGCGGATTCTTCGGCCAGATTTGGCAGTGCTGTCAGAGGAAGAACTTGCTGATGTAACTGTCCACGAGATTAAGAATCTGTGCCGTGATTTAGACATCCCGAACATGGAGACCTATGGTTTGGACAAAGGAAAATTTGATCAGGTTATTTCAAAAATGGCTAACGATGCCATTGCAAGCGGAAGCCCTGGAAACAATCCTCGCGTTCCAAGCCATGAAGAGATTGTGGAGCTTTATCAGAAATGCTTTAACTATGACTTTAGTGTAAATAAAACAACAGTTCATTCATAAGAAAAGGAGTAGATGATCATGATTACAACAGAGGTAAAAACATTAAAAAACTTTATTGGCGGCCAGTGGGTAGACTCTTTATCCTCCAAAACAGAAGCGGTACCAAATCCCGCAACAGGTGAAATCTTAGCTAATGTTCCTCTTTCCAATCGTGAGGATCTGGACAGAGCAGTAGAAGTTGCGAATCAAGCATTTGAAACATGGAAGGATGTTGCTGTTCCAAAACGGGCCCGCATCCTATTCCGTTATCAACAGCTTCTTGTCGAGCATTGGGACGAACTTGCCCGCCTGGTGGTTTTGGAGAATGGAAAAAACTATGATGAGGCATACGGAGAGGTTTTGCGCGGAATTGAATGTGTGGAATTTGCTGCCGGCGTTCCAACTTTAATGATGGGCAGCCAGCTTCCTGATATTGCAACAGGAATTGAATCCGGTATGTATCGTTATCCTATTGGTGTAATCGGAGGTATTACTCCTTTTAACTTCCCAATGATGGTGCCATGCTGGATGTTCCCGCTTGCGATTGCATGCGGAAATACATTTATTTTAAAACCATCTGAACGCACTCCATTGCTAGCAAACCGCTTAGTTGAATTATTTAAAGAAGCAGGTCTTCCTGATGGTGTTCTTAATATTGTCCATGGTGCCCATGACGTCGTAAACGGCATCCTTGAGAACCCAGATGTTAAGGCTGTTTCCTTTGTTGGTTCCCAGCCGGTTGCAGAATATATTTACAAAACAGCTGCCGCTAATGGCAAACGCGTTCAAGCATTAGCAGGTGCTAAAAATCATACAATTGTTCTTCCAGATGCCAATCTTGATCTTGCGGTTACAAATATTATTGGGGCTGCATTCGGTTCAGCCGGCGAGCGCTGCATGGCTTGTTCAGTTGTTGTAGCAGTTGGTGATGTTGCGGATGAACTTGTTTCCCGTCTTGTTAAAGCGGCAGAGGAATTACAAATTGGTAACGGATTAGACAAAGGCGTGTTCCTTGGTCCGGTTATCCGTGATGCCCATAAAGACCGTACATTAAATTACATTGAAATCGGAGAAAAAGAGGGTGCTCAATTGATTCGCGACGGACGCACTGATGCAGCTGTTTCCGGCGAGGGTTATTTTGTTGGGCCAACCATTTTTGATGGAGTAACAACAGAGATGAAAATCTGGAAGGATGAAATTTTTGCACCGGTTCTTTCCATTGTTCGCGCCAATGATTTAACAGAAGCGATTCAAATTACTAACCAGTCCGATTTTGCCAATGGCGCTTGCTTGTTTACTGATAGTGCAAAAGCAGTTCGACAATTCCGTGATACGATTGATGCTGGCATGCTTGGGGTAAACATGGGGGTTCCAGCTCCAATGGCCTTCTTCCCATTCTCAGGGTATAAGAAGTCATTCTATGGTGATTTACATGCAAACGGTAAAGATGGCGTTGAATTTTACACGCGCAAGAAAATGCTTACTGCACGTTACTAGGTTACTTTTTTCATAGAGTCTTTAAATGCAGCAGAACGGGGTGATTCTTTTGGCATCATGTCTTATTAGAACTTTTAAAACTTGTCAAAGGAACCACTCAGTTCGGTATTCAACCTATAGGAGGAGAACAACATGGCAAAAGTATTGAAAGCTGGAAAAACAAAAGAAGAACTAGCGATTCAAGCTGCACAGGTTTCGGAAACCGTTAAAAGCATTTTGGATGATGTGGAAGCAAATGGAGATGCTGCCGTTCGCTCTTACTCGGAAAAATTTGATAAGTGGTCTCCTGAGAGTTTTAAACTGTCAAAGGAACAGATTGATGAAATTATGAATAGTGTTCCGGAACAAACCATTGAAGATATCAAATTTGCTCAAGCACAAATTCGCCGCTTCGCTGAAGCACAAAAGGCAGCCTTGCTTGATATCGAAGTGGAAACTATACCGGGCGTCTTTTTGGGACACAAAAATATTCCGGTTAACAGTGTAGGCTGCTATATTCCTGGTGGCAGATATCCAATGGTTGCATCCGCCCATATGAGTGTATTAACGGCCAAAGTAGCAGGGGTTAAACGGGTAATTGCCTGCACGCCTCCAATTAATGGAGAAGTTCCTGCTGCAACGATTGCAGCAATGGCACTTGCAGGAGCCGATGATATTTATTTGCTTGGCGGGGTGCAGGCAATGGCTGGGATGGCGGTCGGAACAGAAACGATTGCACCGGTCGATATGCTTGTGGGTCCTGGTAACGCATTTGTGGCCGAAGCAAAGCGCCAGTTATTTGGACGTGTTGGAATCGATCTTCTTGCAGGCCCAACAGAAGTATTAGTCATCGCCGATGAAACATCGGATGCAGAAATTGTGGCGACCGACCTTCTTGGTCAGGCAGAACATGGACCAACTTCTCCGGCTGCCTTAATCACAACATCAGAAGAGCTTGCGCTTGCAACGGTTAAAGAAATCGAACGTCAGCTTGAGACATTGAAAACAGCCGATGTGGCGCGTGCTGCCTGGGAGGAGTATGGAAAAATTATCGTGGTCGACAGCCTTGAGGAAGCAGTTGTAGAAGCAGATAGACTTGCTTATGAACATGTGGAAATATTGACAGAAGATCCGCGCTACTTCCTTGAAAACATGACCAATTATGGTGCGCTGTTCTTGGGGCCGATGACAAATGTGGCCTATGGGGATAAGGTGATTGGAACCAACCATACGCTTCCTACAAAGGGTGCAGGCCGTTATACAGGCGGACTTTGGGTTGGGAAATTCCTAAAGACCTGTACATATCAAGAAGTAAAAACAGCAGATGCAAGTGCCTTGATTGGGGAATACGCAGAGCGCCTTTGCGATTTGGAGAACTTTGCCGGACACCGTGAACAAGCGCTGTTACGTGTTCGCCGTTATGGAAAACAACTAGTAAAAAATTAAGCACTTATCATTTAACGAAAATCCGGGTGGAGCATTTCCCCACCCGGTAAAACCACATCACAAGGAGGCTTTTTATGGAACTAATTGTTATTTTACTAGCATTAGGTTTCCTTATGTTTATTGCTTACCGCGGATTTTCCGTCATCTTATTTGCTCCAATCTGTGCCCTGTTTGCCGTCCTCTTGACAGATCCGGGCCATGTGTTGCCGTTTTTCTCCAATATCTTTATGGTAAAAATGGTAGATTTCATTAAGAACTATTTTCCAGTCTTTTTATTAGGGGCAATATTTGGTAAGGTAGTAGAAATGTCCGGACTTGCTGAATCAATTGCCAAAACGATTGTCAGATTAGTCGGTCCAAAACGTTCGATGCTTGCAATTGTCCTTTTATGTTCGATTTTAACGTATAGTGGTGTCAGCTTATTCGTAGTTGCTTTTGCTGCTTATCCATTTGCGGCCAAGCTGTTCCAGGAGTCCAATATTCCGAAAAGGTTAATTCCGGGAACGATAGCATTGGGGTCACTTTCATTCACGATGGATGCCCTTCCGGGAACACCACAAATTCAAAACGTTATTCCAACGTCTTTCTTTAAAACCGATATTTATGCTGCTCCAGTACTGGGGATTATTGGTGCCATTTTTGTTTTTACTCTTGGCATGCTTTATTTGGAGTCACGTCGGAGAAAAGCGGCAAAATCCGGGGAAGGCTATTTTGGGTTTGGAAGTGCGCAGGAAGAAATGGCAGCAGCTGCCGAAGCACTTCAACCTGCGTCAATGCCGTCCATTAGCACTGGAAAAATAAGCACTCTTCGTCAGATTCTTGCGTTTGTTCCGCTGATCTTGGTGGGTGTTATGAATAAATTCTTTACCGTCATGATTCCAAAATGGTATCCAAATGGTTTTGATTTTTCAAAAATTGGTCTTGAACAGTTCGGAAAGGTTGAGACCAGTGCAGTTCTTGGAATTTGGTCTGTAGAACTTGCCCTTGTCATGGGTATTGCCGCCACGCTTCTATTTAACTTCAAAGCTGTAAAGGTTGATTTCAAAACCGGTCTTAATGCTAGTATTGGCGGTGCGTTGCTTGCAGCGATGAACACTGGTTCCGAATATGGTTTCGGGGGCATCATTTCCTCCCTTCCTGGCTTCGGCGTCGTTCGTGACGGTATTTCCCACACCTTTACAAACCCGCTAGTTAACAGTGCTGTAACCACAAACGTTTTGGCGGGGGTTACGGGTTCTGCATCCGGCGGTATGGGGATTGCGCTGAGTGCGATGGGTGAAAAGTATGTACAAGCGGCACAAGCACACGGGATTCCGATGGAGGTTATGCACCGGATTACCGCGATGGCTTCCGGAGGTATGGATTCCCTGCCGCATAACGGTGCGGTTATCACCTTGCTTGCTATTTGTGGTTTGACCCATAAGCAATCCTACCGTGATATTTTTGCCGTTACGGTTATTAAGACTATTGCTACTTTCTTTATCATTGGATTGTATTCGCTTACAGGACTTATTTAACGAACAAGAAATTAGGCAAAAAACTTTAACAGTTAAAATTAGCTGAAACCTTAAAAAAGCCCTTCAATCCGGATAGAAATCTGGAGTGAAGGGCTTTTCCGTTACACGGTTTGGTTCGCTGTATTGTTACCTTTCACAGTTGTTCTACGAATAAACGGTACTACCCAGCGGTCAAGCCCGAAGCGACCAGCGTTGTAACCTGCTGCAAT
>NZ_KI535296.1:20810-137382 GCF_000482325.1 Bacillus sp. UNC438CL73TsuS30
GCGAAGTTCATAACTAAAGCAAAGAATACAGCGGCAGTTGTTAAGCAACCTAGAATCAATCCTAAACCAACAAGGAACTCACCTAATGGAATCATTGTATTGAAAAGGTCCGCATTTGGCAGTGCAAAGTGTTTTAAGAATCCAACGTAAGTGGCGTAAACAATGCTTCCATCTGGACCTTTGACAGGGTTGGCAATTGCACCTTTCAGGAAGCCAGAAGCATCAAATCCACCAGTAAGTTTGTGAAGACCGGCCATCATCCATTCATATCCAAGATATAAGCGGATGACTGTAAGAAAGGCAGCAGCGACTTTGTTCTCTCTTAAAAATTTGCTAAACATATAAAGGACCCCTTTAAGAAAAAGTATTATTAATAACTTGATTACACTTATATTATAATCCGTTTATCTTGAAATGAGAGTTCTTTGTTCACTGTTTCACAAATCTGTAATAAAGGTTTGAACAAATTATTACAAGGGGTGTTTGATTCGACAAAAATCGGGTGGTGACAGGCACCACCCGATTTTTGTCGAATCCCTATATATAAAGTCCGTTCGCATAAACGGCGGTCATGGTTCCGGCTATTTCTTCGACGGTGCCAAGGTGTTCGTTGCGGACGATTTCCCATAGGTACATTTCGTTGGTGAAGAACCAGCCTCGGGCGACGAGTCCATGGTTTAGTTCGGGTCGGGCTAGGCCTCTTGCTTGAGCGAAGGCAATATCTTTTGAGATTCGTTGGATAAATTTTTCGCGGATCTCTTTCCATTTGGCTGATATCGAAGGGGAAATCCCGATGGCCTGCTCGAACAATTGCATCATGCTTCGTTCGGTTTCGGCCATTTTTAAAAAGGCAGTTGCTTGCTGTAGGATGATCTGCCTGGCTTCCTCCTTTGTTTGTGGTAAAAAGGAAACCTCGGCAATGTCATAGAATTTTTCCATGACATCATCCATCAAAACCATTAAAATTTCCTCTTTTCCCTCAAAATGAACATAAGCGGTGCCATAGCCAATCCCCGCTTTTTTAATCATTTGCGAAATCGTTGCTTTTTGAAAGCCCTCCTCAAGAAACACCGCTTTTGCTGCTTCCAACAGCTTTTGCTTTGTCTTTATCGAACGCAAATGGCGTTTGTCAATCACATCATGTTTCTCATTCATATCCGTATCCCCCCGTACTCTCTACCATAAAGCATATAAGGATTTTTCGAAAAATGAAAGTGGTTACAACATTAACAATTTTCAGAATCGTAATATTGACATGATGTCATATTTATTGGTATAGTTTCTTCAAGTAATAAAAAGGGGGAAGATCATAATGATACAACCAACTTTAGAATACGCTAAACAGTTGGACAAGGGGGACTCGCTAAGGCAGTTTCGCGAGGAATTTTATCTAAAGCCAGGGACGATTTATATGGACGGAAATTCATTGGGGCTGCTTTCGAAGCGGGCGGAACGAACCCTTCTCGAATCAGTCGAGGATTGGAAAGAACATGGAATTGACGGCTGGACGATGGGAAACCATCCATGGTTTGCACTTTCTGAGAGATTAGCAGAAAGGTTGGCACCACTAGTTGGCGCATCTGCTGATGAAGTAATTGTAACCGGTTCCACGACCGTCAATCTTCACCAGCTGGTGGCGACCTTTTATCAGCCGCAAGGAAAGCGGACGAAAATTTTAGCCGATGAGTTGAATTTTCCGACCGATATTTATGCACTAAAAAGCCAGCTGCGTATCCACGGATTTGATCCGGAACAGCATTTGATTCGTGTAAAAAGCCGCGATGGCCGCCTGATTGAAGAAGAGGATATCATTGAAGCAATGACGGATGAGGTTGCGTTAGTGATTCTTCCAACGGTACAGTATCGCAGCGGGCAAATCCTTGATATGAAGCGGTTAACCGAGGAAGCCCATAAACGCGGGATTTTAATTGGCTTTGACGGCTGCCATTCTGTCGGCGCGATTCCACATTCTTTCAGTGAATGGGATGTTGATTTTGGCTATTGGTGTAATTACAAATATTTGAATGGCGGACCGGGAAGTGTTGGCGGGCTGTACGTCAACCGCAAGCATTTTGGCGCGAACCCTGGATTAGCCGGATGGTTTGGTTCCCATAAGGATAAGCAGTTTGACCTTGAGCATACTTTCACTCCTGCTGAAACGGCGGGAGCTTATCAAATTGGCACACCACATGTATTAAGTATGGCGCCGCTGCTTGGCTCTCTGGAAATTTATGCTGAAGCGGGAATTGAAAATATTCGAAAAAAATCGCTTGAGATTAATCAATATTTTATGGATTTGATTGAAGTTGAATTGGCGGGTCTTGGGTTTGAAATTGGCAATCCGCGTAATGATGTACGCCGAGGCGGCCATGTTTGCCTGGAGCATCCGGAAGCGGCACGCATCTGTAAATCATTGAAGGAAAACGGGATAATCCCAGATTTCCGCGCACCAAACGTGATCCGTCTTGCCCCGATTGCGCTATATACTTCCTATGAAGATGTTTGGAACGTGGTTCAAATTTTGAAAAAGATTATGGTTGAAAAGCAATATGAGAAGTTTGCGAATGAGCGGGAAATTGTAGCATAGATTGATTCGCGGATAAAACCTAAAAATTCGCGGATAAAATTCAATGATATACTCTAGGATCTTTCAAAAATCGATTCCTACAAAGGAAAGGCGGGGACGTATGGAGAATAAGATGGAAAAGGGATTAAAGCGGGAGTTAAAAACAAAGCAGTTGACGATGATTGCGATGGGGTGCGCCATCGGGACCGGGCTATTCCTCGGCAGCGGTCTCGCGATTAGTACGGCAGGACCTGGCGTGCTGATTAGTTATGCGGTCGGGGCATTTATTGTTCTGCTGCTCATGGGTTGTTTAGCGGAAATGACCGTTGCACACCCATCTTCAGGATCGTTCGGACTAATTGCCGAAAAATACATTCACCCGATGGCCGGATATCTTGTCCGCTACTCGTATTGGATTGCCAATGTACTCGCGGTCGGCGTCGAAGTCAGTGCGATTGCCGTTTATATGAAATACTGGTTCCCAACCGTTCCGGGGATTGTCTGGATTTTGCTGTTTGGAGCTGTACTTATTTATGTAAATGCCACTAGTGTAAACACCTTTGCCACCTTTGAATACTGGTTTTCAATGATTAAAATCAGTGCAATTATCGGTTTTATTTTACTAGGAGCCTATGTTTTATTTGGATCCACCTCTGGCGCTGCCAAAATTGGACCTGAAAATTTCACGAACGACGGGGGATTTCTTCCGTTCGGCTTTAAAGGCGTCTGGATCGCCATCTTCATTTCATTGTTCAGCTTTTTAGGAACGGAATTGATTGCCGTGACCGCTGGTGAAGCGAAAGATCCCGATGTTGCAGTGCCAAAAGCCTTGAAGGCAACCGTTTTCCGTCTTTCTACTTTTTACGTCTTAACGCTCGCTATCATGTTGATGATTGTTCCTTGGAAAAATGCAGGCATCGATAAAAGCCCATTTGTAAAAGTAATGGAAATTTTGAATATCCCTGGTGCATCCGGAATTATGAATTTTATTATTTTAACCGCGGCATTATCGGCGATGAACAGTCAATTGTATGCATCGACGAGAATGGTGTTTTCCTTATCGCAGTCAAAATTTGCTCCGGCCGTTTTTGGAAGGGTCAATAAAAGAGGAGTGCCATCATCTGCCTTAGCGATTTCAGCTATGGGAATTATTGTAGCAGCTGTTGTTAGTGCCTTGTTCCCGGAAACTTCGTACGCCTTTATGATGGGTATATCGATGTTTGGCGCAATTTTCACCTGGTTTATGGTCTTTATCTCGCATTTATTTTTTCGAAAAATGTGGGAAAAATCAGGCGGCCGCAAGCTGCCGGTGAGAATGATTGGATTTCCTTATTTGACCATTATTGGGGCGGTTCTGTTAGTGAGTTTAATGATTACGACTTGGTTTACGCCTTTTAAAATTTTGCTTCAGTTCGGCATCCCATGGCTGGTGTTTTTAACGGTTGTGTATTTCTTTTTTCATAAAAAAAGGGTGGAGGCAGCTGCCCAACAGGATATTGTGATAGAGGATTAATTAGGAGGTCAACAAAATGGAAAACTCAGAGAATAAAAACTTAGAAAAAGGCATTCAATTAGACTTTAAAAAGGATATGTCTTATGGCGATTATCTCCACCTTGATAAAATTTTATCGAGCCAGCACCGCCTTTCAGATCACCATGATGAAATGCTGTTTATTGTTATTCATCAGACAAGTGAGCTATGGATGAAGCTGATTTTGCATGAAATGAATGCAGCGATTGCGTGTATCCGTCGAAATGATTTGGAGCCATCGTTTAAAATGTTGTCGCGGGTATCGCGAATTCAACAGCAGTTGATTCAGTCATGGAGTGTTCTTTCGACGTTGACCCCGTCTGAGTATATGCAATTCCGCGATAAATTGGGTCACTCTTCTGGATTCCAATCCTATCAGAATCGCTTGATTGAGTTTGCGCTTGGAAACAAGAATGCTCGTACTCTTGCCGTCTATCAGCATCAGCCGGAGCTGTATCCGGTGATGGTGGAGGCTCTAAACGAGCCGAGTATTTATGATGCCGCGATTTCAGCGCTGGTGGCGCACGGGTTATCGGTTGATGAAGAAGCCCTGAACCGGGATTGGTCACAAAATTATGAGCCAAATGCGAGTGTCGAGGCGGCGTGGCTGACTGTGTACCGCAATCCGGATCAATATTGGGATTTATATGAGCTGGCAGAGAAGTTGGTGGATATCGGTAACCAGCAGCAACTTTGGCGATTTAATCATATGACGACGGTGGAAAGAATTATTGGGAACAAAATGGGAACGGGCGGTTCGTCTGGGGTAACGTATTTAAAAAGAGTACTCGATCAGCAGTTTTTCCCTGAGTTGTTGAGTTTACGGACGAAGCTGTAGGATGTAAGAGGCGGTCTTCCTGTTGATGGGAGGACCGCTTTGCGTGATATTTGCGTTTCGGGGCTAAAATTTCAAGAAAAAATACAAATATAAGGAGGAATTCTTACATGAATCCTTGGATTGATATTTCACAACCGCTCGACAACGAAATTGCAGTTTGGCCGGGTGACACCCCATTTACATACAAAGTTAATTGGAGTAAGGAAGAAAGCGGCTCGGTTAATGTCGGACAAATCACGATGAGCACCCACACCGGCACCCATATTGATGCACCGTTCCATTTTGATAATGAGGGTAAGAAGGTCATCGATCTCGATGTGAATCTTTATATTGGCCCTGCAAAGGTGATTCATCTGCCAAAACCAACATCAATCGGAATAAAGGAATTATCCGATTACGAACTTGGCGGGGTTACTCGTCTGCTAATCCGAACCGATTCCTTGGAGGACCGCCAGGAGTTCCCAAGCGCGATTCCAGAGATTGAACCCGAACTAGCCTCCTATTTAGCTAGATTCGGAGTCCGTCTCCTTGGGCTCGACCTGCCATCCGTCGACCCGATTGACAGCAAAGAACTCACCGCTCACCACGAACTAACTCGGCACGGAATCCATATCCTTGAAGGCCTAGTCCTAAATCAAATCGAATCGGGAGAATACGAACTTGCCGCACTTCCACTTCCATTAGTAGAAGCCGACGGGAGCCCAGTCCGCGCCGTCTTGCGGAAAATCTAAAATCGACAAAAATCGGGTGGTGACAGGCACCACCCGATTTTTGTCGATTACTCTTAATCTTCAAGCTGGAAGTCATGGCTGAAATGAACTTTTCCATTTTCATCGCGGATTTCCACTGTAGCTATGTTTGTTGCTGGATCTACTTTAAATACACCAAAGTTGAAGAAGTTGCCTTCTGCGTACATGCTTTCCGGGCTGAAGGTTGGGTCCAATGTTCCGGGGTTGATTTTTACTGCGCCGATTGGACCGCTGATCAGCTCATGATAATCGGCTTTACCGTCTTGATTTGCGTCATATTTAATCACTTGAGCAAAGTGAACATCCGTCGTAACAAAGAATACATTCTTAATTCCCTTTTCCATAATAAAATCAGAGATTTTTTTGAACTCATTCTCATATCCGGTCGGATCATTTGGGTTTACTTGATTGCCATTTGCCCAGCCATCCCTGGCATTTGCCTTTCCAGTTGGAACAGAGATTGGTACAGAAGTAGCAACCAGTTTAATTTTGGCATCCGATTCAAGAAGCTGCTTCTTCAGCCACTCTAACTGTTCCTCGCCAAGCATCGTTTTATCCGCACCATCTGCCTGAGTATTTGGATCACGGTAACCGCGGTTGTTCAAAATCATCATATCGAGGGTATTGCCCCAAGAATAGGTGTGATAAAGCTTGTCCGCTGCACTGCGTTCATTCGAAATCGGCCAATAATCTTCAAATGCCCGAAGGCCAGTCGGTGTCAATGGCTGAGATGGTCCCGAAAAGTCGTTGGTCACCTCATGATCATCCCAAATCGAGAAGGTAGCCGTTTTTTGCAGTAAGCTACGTAATCCAGCGTCCGTACGGTTCTCCTTATATTTTGCCCAGAAATCCTGAACAGTTTGTGATGGAGGATTTGGCACAGCCGGTGTCTTATTATCGGCATAAATCGTGTCACCGCTGAACAGGAAGAAGTCCGGATTTAAAGCGGACATCGCCTTAAAGGAGTTATACGGCGGGATTTCTCCCTGTCCGCCCGTATCGCCGCCCCAGACCATGGTCAACGGTTTTAAGCTGTTTCCAGCCGGTGCCGTTTTGAATGATCCGTTCACGGTATAGCTACTGGAAATAGCATGAGCACGGTAAAAATACGTAGTATCCTGCTTTAAGCCATCAATTTTAGCCTTTACCGCATAATCATTTTCGACCTCAGCATGAACAGTTTTTACGATAAACGGCTTTTTAAAGCTGTTGTCCGTAGAAATTTCAAATTGTACATTTGCTGCGTCATTTGTCCTTGCCCATAGAATCGCCGACGTATCGGTGACATCGCCACTCGCAACGCCATGAGAAATAAATGGCTTTTCCGTTAGTTCAACCATCTTATCAGGATTATTGGTAAACTCGCCATCTACCCCGAGGGAAAGAAGGGATGCTAAATCATCCTGAGAATTCACCGTCCATGGATGCACAAGCAGTTGATTTTGGTGTGCAGCCTCCATGAATTTTGGAACAACGAGTTCCTTACTAGGCCCTACTCCAGCGGCGTAATCAGAAACTCGTTTGAACTCCTGATAAACATCTTTACCCTTCAGCATCGCCCCCGTATATAGCTGAATCAGCTTTACATTTGGCGCCAATGTTTTCAACTTGCGCAGGCTGTCTTCACTGAATGATTCCAGAAAAAGATTCTTGCTATCTAGCACCTTGTTTTTTTGCAAGATTTCAATCAATTTTTCTTCCATTCCCGGATAAACATCTGGTGCTTTTGTTTCCATATAGAGGCCGACTTTTCCATTCCCATGCTTTTTCACAAATTGAATCGCTTCGTCAAGAGTAGGAACATGCTGCCCGGTGTATTCTTTCTTCGCCAACTCCGGATGAGCGGCATTAAACCATGAACCGGCATCAAGGCGTTTAATCTCATCTAGGGTAAAATCCTTCACACGCCAAGGTGCACGGTCCGGGTATAATTCCTTTGCATTGGTCGTTCTCGCCAATGTTTCATCATGCATGGCGATCAACTGACCGTCCTTGGTCATTTGTAAATCAAATTCCACGTAATCAGCTTTCATTTTAATTGCCTCTTTGTATGCAGCCAGTGTGTGTTCCGGCCCGTATGCAGAGGCTCCCCGATGGGCAATGACCGCTACATCAGAGGTGATTGGCTGTAAGGTAGATTGTCCATTGTCAGTTGCAACGGTTTGGTGAGGTGCTGCTAGAACTGCCCATGGAGCAGCTGAGCATAATGATAAAGAAAGACAAGCAATTCCCGCTACTAAACTCTTTTTCATTTTTCATTCATCTCCTATAAGTTATGTACTCGTACTAAACTTATAGGAGAATTGTAAAGTTACATTTAATGGAATATAAATATTTAGTAAATTTAACAAAAATAGTAAAATGTACTTATATAAATAGACGCAAAAGATGCATTCTTAATGAAAAATACCTATTCGACAAAAAACGGGTGGTGCCTGTCACCACCCGTTTTTTGTCGAATGCACTATTGAAGTCCTTCAATCTTAATTTCCTTCACCGGAAGGAATTGTTCCTCAGTATTTAAGTAGGTTAGTTTTACTTTATCTCCTTCTTTTAGGTAGATGATGAGTGGTTCCTTTTCAGATGAGAGAATAAAGTTATGGCGATTGTTGAGCAGAAAGGAAACGACCGTGAAGTCACCTGATTTTTCTTTGTACACTCTAAGGACGGTTCCGCTGACCTGTTTTTGATCGGCTTTTGAACTGCCGTCAACCGTTCCTTTGCCACGTTGTAAGGCTGTTTTATACTGTTTTAAGGCATCGTTTGGCGTAGAACCATAGGCGGAAATTTCTGGATTTGCTGCTGAAACGATAAAGTAGTTTTGTAAAAATCCATTGGAATCAAGGACAGGGGTTAACCAGCTTGCCTCTCCAAAAAAGTTATAAAGGATTGGCATTTTTCCTTCCCACTTTTTCTCAATGAATTTTTTCTCAATAATTTGCAGGGCTCCTTGGGAATCCATATACGATTCTTCCGGGTTTCCCGTATAATAGGTTGCCTTGCCCGACCTTGCATTTGTCAACGAATAACCGAGCATTGAGTCGACATTTTTCTTCAGGCTGGTGAAGTCTGTGAAATAATACATGATTCCATTTTCATCAAAAATCGGACTGACATTGGCCTCTGTACCCTCATCAGAAGGCAATTTCACATCTGATTTTCCAAATTTACTATTCCAGTAGCCATGAATAAAGTTGCCAAAATAACTGTTTTGCAGGCTGACAGCCTCCGGTGAGACAGCGCCATCAATAAAATCTGGAGCCTTATCTAATGAATATTCCTTTGTTTTCCCGGTTTTAGCGTCAACTAAAACAACCCCTTCCACGTTAAAACCATTTCGAGCAGAGATGAAATCACCGTAGGAACGAATATAGTATGGTGTCCCATCCTCATCGACTTCTAACTGGACATCACCGAAGAAAATCTTTTTGGGAAATTCCAGGCGAATATGCCGTTCAATATTTTTATTGAAAAAAGAAGAAGGGGTATAAATCATTTCTTTCTTTATGAACTTCGGATTTGCTGATGAATCAGTTGCGCTTAAGGAAAAATAACCTGGCGTTTCTGACCCCTTCCACCATTTGAAAAATCCCGAGAATTCAACGGGAGCAATATAAACATAGTCCCCGTTCACTTTTTGGATTTGCAGGTTACCCAGTTCATAATAACTTGTGTTCGGGACCTGTCCAAATGCCTTTTTCATTTTGTTACGGGCAAATTGCGGCGGGACGCTTGCCGGTTTTTCATGCTCATCAAATGCTTTAATTTCACCCTTTTCCGTCATTTTGGCAATTGTATATTTTTCGTTGGCATTAAATAAAAAGGCCGTAAGAAAGTAAATGCCCAGGGCCAGGCTCCCCAAAAACAGGCTTGCTTTAATCTTTTGTTCCAATCCAGTGGAAAGAACTGTCCCGGCCGCAGTTAAGATGATTGCCAGCGGCCATATGGCGGATAAATTTCGATCTAGGTTTGAAAAATAAAAGAATGCGAAAATAGCAAGTATAAAAACAATCAAACCCACCACCAAACCTCGAGCTTTTGGAGCATTCCCTTTCGGACTCCTAAAAGGGACCAAAATAACCGCCGAAACAACACCAATAATAAACGTAAACAAAATCATATTTCCCATAAACCCAATCCCTTCCAACTTCTATATGAATATTCCTACGAACGATGTGCTAGAAAAGTTTCATCGACAAAATTCGGGTGGTGCCTGTCACCACCCGAATTTTGTCGATAACATGTTTATTAAGATAAAAGGTTTGTTTTAAACAGCAATTGAGGCGGCATTAATATAGATAATGAAAATAATTATCAACTTTGTTTTTTGTCTTATTCTTCCACTGAAATCCTACTCTATCAGAGCTCCTATATTCCTTCGTGAAAGCAAAAGATCTTCCTGGAAATGGCAGGCTAATAGAATCTGCAGGTAATCCTCCGGGTTGTGAAACTCTAGGCCGAGCAGTTCTTCGATTTTTTTAATACGGTTATAAAGTGTGTTTTTATGAATATGAAGTGTATCAGCCGTTTCGATCATCGATTTATTGCATTTTACATAGGTCATAAGTGTTTTCTCCAGATCATTATTCCTGGCTTTTTCCGTACGAAGCGGCGCTAGAATTTCTTCGGCGAAGCGCTCAATTTCCGGAGAGGATCCTGTCGGAAATAACCGATTGATTCCCATTTTCTTATAATCCATCATTCCTGTTTGCTTTCGGCTGATCAAATAAGCCAAGGATTTATTTGCTTCCTCATGACACTTCACAATCGATTGAATTCCTTCCTGCGGGGTACTAAGTCCGGCATAAAGAGGCATTTCCTCGCGATCACTCCACTTGACTAACAGAGAATGAAGCGAATGGACCCATTCGTTTATCTCGTGTGTGTGCTGGGTCGAGAAAAGAATGGTCACTTTATTATGGAATCCAAAAATCAAGGTCCCCTGGCTTGAGATCCGCCGCTTTAATTGGGAAATTAAGCGGTGGATCACCGCTTCTAATGTTTGTAAATCCTGATATGCGACCACTTCAACGAATATGACAGAAAAATGTGATTGCGAATTCAACCCTAATAATTCGCCTATTTCCTTTAAGGCTGATGGGTCTTTATATTGCAGCAATTCATTATATAATTCATGTGTTTTTTTGTAGTATACCTCTGCCTGGGTTTTTCGTTTCGTTAATTCCAATGCCAGAACGGAACTGGCCTGCTCAATCGTCATTTTATCCTGCTGGGAAATCGGTTCCCGCAACGGGACGAAAAAACAGCCAAGTGTTACACGGTCCGACTGGATCGGATACACATAGTATTCGATTTCGCTCCCATCCACAATCTTCATTAAGAAAGGCCTTTTTCTTGTTCTTAGAATTTTTGAGAATTCATCATTGCTTAAATAAGAGGAAGGAATGTTCTTTTTTGGAAAAAGCTCCATATCCAGATGATCGAAAAAGAAGATTTCACTGTTCATCATGCGGTTCAATTCAAGAATGATGAATTCGACACTCTTATTTTGCAGGGAAAGCTGTGTTAACGTTTCATGAATTTCCGCCCGCCTTAAAAGCAGTTTATTTTTATCTTCTAATTCTCGTGTTAAATTAGTGATTTCCGCCAACCGGGCATTCTTTTCTTGAAAAAGCTTGGCATTTTGAATTGCAATTGCTGCTTGGGCGGCAAATCCTTGTAATAAGCTGAAATCGCGCTCTCTCAATTTTCCCTCTGTGTTAAATTGTTGAACCGCCATGACTCCAATTGCTTTATTTTCCAAGATCAGTGGAATGGCAATCATTGATTTTATTTGCAAAAAATCAATTGATTTTTGAAAAATCGTCAAATTTCCCTTTGTGATCGTTTTCATCTCTTTGAACACCTCAGAGGGTGATTCATACATCACAGGTGTTCGGTCCTGAAAGACCTTTCCGGTAATCGATTCCCCGCTTTTGATTTTTACCGCCTGAAGTTTTTCGTTGTATCCGACAGCTGCACGTGGAATTAATTCATTTGTTTTTTCATCATATAGCTGCAGGTATCCTTTATCTGCCGCAGGAATGACACTTAGGGCCTGCGTAATGATTTTATTTAACACCTCTTCAAGCTCTAGTGAGGATGTAATTGTCAGACTGCTTTCGATCATGCTGGCAAGTTCCGCTTCTTTCTCCCGTAAAGTATTTTCCGTCGCAAGAAAAGAAAACATCACATGCAGGTGTTCGAGTTCTTGCTCAGAAAGGTTCACGTTAGGGCTTGAAAGAGTGAGAAGGACCTGATTGTGCTCTGAGTAGTAAAAAGAAACTGCCGTTTGGTTCCCATCAAATTGAATCGAGATGGTGTCTGTTACTGAAGCGAGCAGCATCGTAAAGTGATTAGGTGTTGTTTCATTATTTGTATATAGCAATTGAGGTGATTGCTTTCTGTTTTTAAAAAAATAAATTTGAAAAGGCATTGGATTAAATTTTTTACAAAGAAAGGTGTAAAGATGCTGATTTTTCATGTAGAAGACCTCCCTATGGACTAGTATACAGTAAATGAGTAATTTTATTGTGCAATCGTACATTGATATAATTTTCAGATATTTTATACTCTTTAGTATAGTGGAAAAACATAAACAGCAATTTTTTTATATATAGGAGGTCAATGAAATGAACAAGCTTTATGAATTATTGGATCAGGCATACGAGGAAATGGTGGAGATTCGCCGATATTTACATCAACATCCTGAGCTTTCCTTTCAGGAAGAGAATACAGCCAAATATATTGCTGAGTATCATCGGAATTTGGGACATGAAGTCCGGACAGGCGTTGGCGGCAATGGTGTTGTTGCTACACTGCATGGCGGTAAACCTGGACAGACAGTAGCCTTACGTGCCGATTTTGATGCATTGCCCATTCAGGAGGAGACGGATGTTCCGTACAAATCTCAAGTGCCAGGCGTCATGCATGCATGCGGACACGACAGCCATACGGCAACCCTTCTCGGACTCGCCAAAGTACTAAACTGCATGAAGGACGAAATCGAAGGAAATGTCGTCTTTATCCACCAGCACGCAGAGGAGCTTCTCCCAGGCGGCGCGATTGCAATGATTGAAGATGGCTGTTTGGATGGTGTCGATGTCATTTTTGGCCAGCATATTTGGTCCCCAACCCCTGTTGGAACGATTGAATACCGGACTGGCCCGATGATGGCAGCAGCAGACTTTTTCAAGGTAAAAATTCAAGGCCGCGGCGGACATGGGTCCCAGCCTCATTTAACAAAAGATAGTGTTGTGATTGGAGCACAGCTTGTCGGTACTATTCAGCAAATTGTCTCACGCCGAGTCGATCCGCTCGATTCAGCCGTTATTTCAATTGGTTCATTTGAAGCGAAAAATGCATCGAATGTGATTGCCGATACGGCTTTCCTTCAGGGGACAGTTAGAACCTTTAAAGAAAGTACAAGGGAATTTATTGAAGCGGAAATTGAAAGGGTTATAAAAGGAACCTGTCTTGCTGCTGATTGCACATACCGTTATGAATATCAAAAAGGCTATCCTGCCCTTGTCAATCATAAGGAAGACATGGAGTTCGTTGCGAATCTTGCTGAAACCGTTCCTGGTGTTACCGCTGTGAGGGAAATCGAGCCGCTAATGGGTGGCGAAGACTTTGCCTACTATTTGGAACATGTGAAAGGGGCGTTTTTCAACACAGGCGGCCAAAGCCCAGAGTGGAGCGAAACCTATCCACACCATCATCCGAAATTTAACATTGACGAAAAGGGTATGTTAATTGCTGCTAAAGTATTAGGAGCAGCTACATTAACATATTTGGAGAAAAATAAAAAATAAATGGGTCAGGTGCTTTGTTCCCTTCGGAGGAACAAGTGCCTACCTTAAATAAAAAAAGAAAGAAGGGATTCTTATGTCTCAAATGCTTGCACTAGTAATTGTTGTTCTTATTTTATTTATTGGAGACGTTGTGGCGGTTAAGACCAAAGCTTGGATTCCTTCTGTATTTATCAGTGCGGTTTTATTCTTGATTGGCTATTGGACATTTTTCCCGAAGAATATTGTTGAGTTAGCGGGTGTGCCGCCGGTTGTAGCGACAATGATGATCTACTTATTGGTTTCCAATATGGGCACGTTACTTTCTTTAAAGGAATTAAAGAAACAATGGAAGACGATTATCATTTCGCTTGCAGGGATTGCCGGAATCATTGCGTTATTATTTGGAATTGGAACCTTTATTTTTGGCTTTAAAACCATTGTTGTTGCGATTCCGCCGTTAGTCGGCGGCTTAGTATCTGCGTTGATTATGTCGGAAGGGGCAAAGGAAGCAGGGCTTACAACGTTATCCGTCTTTGCCATCGTCATTTATGTCATGCAAGGATTTGCCGGTTATCCACTTACTTCGATTGTATTGAAAAAAGAAGGAAGGAATCTTCTTCAGAGGTATCGCAGCGGTCAATTGGGAATGGCTCAAGCAAACGAGGAGGTTGCTGCAACAACCGTCGCGGAACCAAAGGAACTTAAACTATTTAAAAATTTGCCTGATAAATATAATACTGATTATTTCAAATTCTTACGACTTGCATTTGTCGGATTCTTAGCCTTCATCGTTTCCACTTTATTGAAGCCAGTCGTCGACATTAGTCCATTTGTTTTATGCTTATTATTTGGTGTTATTGCACGAAGTGTCGGCTTCCTTGAAAGGCATGTATTGCAAAAAGCGAATGGTTTTGGAATTGCGATCATGGTTCTCATGCTGTTTGTTTTCGATCCGCTGCAAAGAGCAACGCCAGGGATGATTATGGAAATTTTATATCCGTTGATTGGCTGTATTGTGTTAGGTGTCATCGGAATGTACATTTTCTCGTTTATCATTGGAAAGGCCCTTGGGGTTAGCAAACACATGGCTTTCGCCGTATCGTTAACAGCACTATACGGATTCCCATCCGACTACATCATCACAAACGAAGTCATCAAATCCCTAACCAAAGACGAAAAAGAACAAGAAGTGTTGACTAGCCACATGCTGCCACCCATGCTCGTCGGCGGATTCATCTCCGTCACCATCGTCTCTGTCATATTAGCTGGAATATTTGTAGGGTTTTTATAATAGACTTTTTCGACAAAAATCGGGTGGTGCCTGTCACCACCCGATTTTTGTCGAATTCTTTTTTTAGTTTTACAAGTCATTGTATTGTTGTATATTAAGGAATATAATTGGATTTTTATACACCCCCTTTTTAAGCGGAAATGTTTTAGTGCTTGTCTAAGTGGGCAGTTTTTCTATACTTCGGTCACTTTGTCAAAACTTGTAACATAATATTCTTTGAATATGTAAACGTTTTCAATTATAATATGGATAGGTGGATGGCGCGCGTGGCCATCATGGTATTGAGCGTAGGGCGGGGCCGATACTAATTATGATTGATTAATAGGGATGTAGTAACTGCAGAACGAACAATCTAATAGTCGAAAATTTATAAGGAAAATCCGGCGAAGGAAAAAGAAAGGGGTAAAAAAAACGTGGAGAAACATAAAAACTTGTTTGATCTTTTTGTCCAGGAAGACCGATTTGAACTTCATTCCTATTTAACTTATTTGTTCACCCAACTCTGTGATCACCGACCAGACCATGTTGAAGAAAAATTGGCGAACCAGTAAAATATGGATAAGATTATGAATAATACAAAACCATAAAGGCGGTTATTTTATTTCAATGAAAATAAAATGGCCGTTTTTTTGTGGTTTTTAGGGACTGGCACACCCGGATGCTTTTGAAAAAGGATGGTGCCTGTCACCACCCGAATTTTGTCGAATAAATTTGCATAATTTACTGATTAGTCAGAGTTTGTTAGAATAATATTATACGTGGATAATAAATTAGTTTGCAGCAGAACAGGAGGTTCCATGGGATTACTTGTAAATGACATCTTACAGTTAGAGATTATGAAGGACGCTATGGTGGTTGCCGGGGAAGATATGGTTAAGCATAAAGAGGTTCAATGGGTTTCTGCTATGGAAATGCCGGTGGAGAGTTTTGTACGAAAGAATGAATTTGTGTTAACTACAGCAATCGGCTGCGGTCAGAACGTGAAGGAATTTGAAAAATTTGTACAAGATGTGATTGATTCTGAGGCTTCCGCACTGGCAGTAGCTTTAGGACGTCATATTTTTGAGATTCCAAATGAAGTGATTGAAAAAGCGCATCAGAATCATTTAATCCTGATTGAGCTGCCATGGGAATTACGCTTTTCTAATATCATTGAGGAAGTCATGCTTCAATTAAATGATGTCAATTATAAGGAAAGCAGAAGATCCGAAAAGGTTCAGCAGGAGCTTTTGAATCTAATACTAACCGAGACAGGCCTTACTTGTATCTCAAATTATTTATATGGGTGTATTGAGTACCCGATTGTGATTACAGACCAAATTGGGACAATCCAGGCTCAAAGTAAAGATGCCCCCAATTTTCTTGAATATTGGCGAGGCTATGCTGTAAAAGGGGTCCTTCCCCAGCGGAAGCCAACGCTAAGATCGTCACATGATCCAATGATTCAAAAAATCCAATCAATTTATATTGAAGAATATTGTATCTTACAGCTCCCCGTCATTCAGGTCTCAGGAAATACCCCAGGCTATTTATTCGTCATTTTGCCGTCTGATGTATTGCTAGATCAGTTTTTAACTCAGTATATCGTCAATGTATTAGAGCATGCTGTCACAACCATTGCTTTGTGGTTTTCAAGAAAAAATGCAGTTGAAGAGGCAAAATCCATTCTTCACGATTCTTTTGTCAAAGAATTGACGAGTGGAGAATTTACGTCTTGGGATTCAGCAAATTCCAAAGCTGAAATTGTCGGCTATAACTTGAATCTTCCCTATATTTGTTTGATTGGAGCACCGGAAAATTTAAAAAAGCTTTTTCAGAAAAATAATTGGGATGAAATGGCTTATCAGCAGTGGGTTGAAAGCATGATTCATTATATTAAAGAAGAAATTTATTATGCTGCCCAGTCCTTGAATAAAGAAGTGATGATCACCTTTCAACAAGAAAAGCTAATCGTTATGATTGAAATTTCTTTAGAAAACAAAAAAGAAAGCGTAACCAATTTTTTAGATCTTGTTGAACGCCGCCTGCGCAGTTTACTTCCAAAAGTGGTGATTTCTTGGGGGATTGGCAATTATAATGAAGGGGTTTTAGGTTTTAAGGAAAGCTATCAAAATGCACTGACCGCTTTAAATATCAGCAGGAATAAAAAAGGAATCGGAAACCGGGTGATGTATGAAAACACAAGGATTGACCGAATCCTTCTCAACCTCTTTCAAAACCAAGAAATGAAAGAAATTATTACAGCCACCGTTGAACCGCTCGTTGAATATAACAAACAGCGGAATCTTGATTTAATTGATACCATCAGTACCTATAATCATTATCAGGGGAATGTAAGTAAGACTGCGAAAGCATTATTTTTGCATCGGCAATCCTTACTTTACCGTTTACGAAAAATTGAAGAGTTAACCGGGCTGTCACTTGTTGACCCAGATGATTTGTTTTTATTAGATTTGAGCATAAAAACTTGGAAAATGGGGCAATAAATTTCGCAGATCATTTTATAAAATGCTGGCAAGTCACTTCATTGCCGGCTTTTTTCATTAAAAGTGTATGAAAAATCCGCCTAATTTATCGACAGTTTTGACAATTGATATCCCAGTAACAAAAACTTAGGATTAGAGTAAAATGCACGGAGGTTGGTTCCATGACGGTTATACAAAGAAAAAAAGAATTAGTGAAAATTCGGGACGTATGGGAAGCAAGGCAACGAATTAGTCCGCTCATCAAACGAACACCAGTCATCCAGTCGTCCATACTATCAGAAAAAATTGGCCGTAATGTATATTTAAAGCTCGAAAACATTCATGAAGTTGGAGCCTTTAAAGTAAGGGGAGCAGCCAATAAAATCTTAAGCTTAAGTGAGGAAGAAAGAAAACGAGGAGTTGCAACGTACTCAACCGGAAATCATGGCATGGCGGTAGCTTATGTAGCAAAAAAGCTTGGCATTAATGCGGTTGTTTGTATTTCCAATCGGGTGCCAAAGGCAAAAGTCGACTCCTTAAAAAGGCTTGATGCACATATTGAAATCGTCGGTGACAGCCAGGATGCCGCAGGTGTGCGCTGTTATGAGCTAGAGAAGGAGAGGGGATTAACGGTTATTGAACCATTTGATGACCCGTATGTGATTGCCGGTCAAGGAACGATTGGGCTGGAATTATTGGATGACATCTCCAATCTAAGCGATGTAATTGTTCCGCTTTCGGGCGGCGGATTGCTGTCTGGAATTGGCTTGACAATGAAATCCAATGATCCAGGAATCCGCGTAACGGGGGTTTCGATGGAAAAATCAGCTGTGATGTATGAGAGTTTAAAGGCGGGTAAGCCAGTCGTGCTTCCGGAAAGCGAGACACTCGCTGATAGTTTACTAGGTGGAATCGGCCTCGAGAATCAATACACGTTTCCGATGGTCCGGCAATATATGGATGAGGTTGTTCTAGTTCCAGAAGAGGAAATTGCGTTTGGCATGGCTTTTATGATGGACAAACACCGGATGATGATGGAAGGTGCTGCAGCTACAGGGATTGCGGCAGTTTTAGGCAATAAAATCCCGCACCAAGAAGGGGATGTTGCGGTTATCATTAGCGGTCAGAATGTTGATCTTTCTGTGATCCATTCGGTCATTGAAAAGTATCTTTCATTACACAAGTGATATCGTCACTTGTGTTTTTTTGGAAGAAGGTTGTATTTATAATTCGCTGATAAAATAGTTTGATTCGCTGATAAGGAACCAAGAATCGCTGATAAACTGGTCAGAAACGCTGATAAATCCCAGGAATTAGCTGATAAAGTTAATCTTCACTTACCTTTTTGCTAATTTTGACTAGAAACTAGCAAAATCTTTCATACAGAATGACAGATGAAAAAGCTTTTAACAGTTTTATATAATACAAACAAATAGAAATATTCAAAAAACAACATAACGATACAGGAGTGAACAAGATTTATGTCATTCTCAATAACAGAATATAAAGAACGTATCCGCAAAACAAAAGAACAAATGGCTGAAAAAGGGATTGAGGTTCTCTTAATCACCGACCCAGCTAATCTAAACTATCTTTCCGGTTATGACGGATGGTCGTTTTACGTACACCAGATGCTTGTCGTCATTATTGATGAAGAACAGCCAAAATGGATTGGCCGCGGCCAAGATGCCAATGGCGCCAAATTAACTACATGGCTTTCCCATGAAAATATCATTTCTTATCCTGATGATTATGTTCATAACGATTTTAAACACCCAATGGATTTTGTTGCCGATCGCTTAAAGGAATTTGGCAAAGACAAATGCGTGATTGGTGTCGAGATGGAAAACTACTATTTCACAGCTAAATGCTATCAGCAGCTTGTAAAGAGGCTACCAAATGCCACAATCCAAGATGCAACATTGCTTGTTAACTGGGTCCGCTTAGTCAAGTCCAATGCAGAAATTGAATATATGAAACGCGCCGCCATCATTGTTGAAAAAGCAATGCAGGCAGGAATCGATTTAATTGATGAAGGTGTCAGGGAATGTGATGTGGCAGCAAAGATTTTTCACGCACAAATCAGTGGTACCGAAGAATTCGGCGGGGACTATGCATCAATTGTTCCATTATTACCATCCGGTGAAAAAACATCTACCCCGCACTTAACTTGGACAGATGAACGCTATAAAGATGGCGACGCTGTGATCATTGAAATCGCAGGCTGCTATAAGAGATATCATTCACCATTAGCAAGAACGGTTCAGATTGGCAGACCTACAGAAGAAATGAAAACCCTTTCGAGCGTAGCGGTCGAAGGCATCAATGCCTGCTTGGATATGATTCGCCCAGGCATCGCGGCTGAAGAAATTGAAGAAACTTGGAGAAAAACGATTGAGAAAAGCGGATTTGTGAAGGAGTCACGCTTAGGCTATGCCATGGGCTGTAATTACCCGCCAGATTGGGGCGAGCACACCATGAGCATCCGAAAAGGCGATAAAACAATTTTACAGCCAAATATGACATTCCATCTCATTCCGGGATTGTGGCTCGACAAATATGGTTTTGAGGCAAGCGAGTCGGTCCGAGTAACCGAAACTGGCTGTGAAACCTTTGCAAAATTCCCTAGGGACTTGGCATTAAAGGGACAACAGCTTTTAAAGTAAACCTTAAATGGGGGTGAATCGCACGATGCGAATCTTCACAGAGCAGGAACTAAAGCAATTTGTTTCATTAAATTCTGAAGCAGTAAAAGTGGTTGAAGATGCTTTTACCAGCTTATCGCAAAATCAAGTTTCCATGCCGCCGATTATGAGAGTGGACATTGACGATCAAAACGGTGAAGTCGATGTAAAGACGGCTTATATCAAGGAAAAAGAAATGTTTGCAATCAAAATCTCTTCCGGCTTTTTCAATAATCATCTCCTTGGGCTGCCAAGTGGCAATGGAATGATGATCCTGATTAACACGCAAACGGGGGTTCCGGAAGCTGTCTTACTCGACAACGGCTACTTAACCGATGTCCGCACCGCGGCAGCGGGAGCGGTTGCAGCATCCTATCTTGCCAAAAATACGATTGAAACCGTCGGGATTATTGGAGCAGGCAGTCAGGCAAAATACCAGCTGCGAGCACTGAATATTGTGAGGAAGTTTCAAAAGGTCCTCGTGTACGCCCGGTCAGCGGAACGCGCTCAGAAATATGCGGAAGAAATGACCGCTGAATTAGGAATTGAGGTTGCGGCCGTTGACAGCGCTGAAGCGGTAGTCCGGAATAGTGACATTGTGATTACCACAACCCCGGCAAAAGAACCAATCATCAAAGCCGAGTGGCTGCATCCTGGTCTTCATATTACTGCCATGGGGTCAGATGCTGAGCATAAGCAGGAATTAGAAGCCGAAGTTTTAGCAAAAGCGGACATCCTTGTCTGTGATACAAAAGCTCAATGTGCCCGGTTAGGGGAACTGCATCATGCTCTTACAGCTGTTGTCCTCACGGAGGAGTCGGAGGTTGTCGAATTAGGTGACCTAACTTCCTTGTGGGTGGCCGGACGTAAAAACGACGAACAAATTACCGTATGTGATCTAACAGGAACGGGTGTACAGGATACAGCCATTGCCCTGTTTGCTTATAAAGAAATGGTGAAAAGAAACAAAGGCATAACCATCGAAAACAATAAAATTTTACAAAATAACTAATGAGGAGTGGTTTTAATGACGAACACAAACGCAAAAATGGGAACGAAAGCAGTATGGGCTGGAGAAAAAGATTATTTAGTACACGGAGCAACACAAGTACCAGTAGTTCTAAGTGTGGCATATGGATATGACGATATGGATCACTGGTATGATGTAGCAATCGGCAAGGCAAAAGGCCATATTTATGGACGTAATACAAATCCAACGGTTCAGGCGTTTGAAGACAAAATTAAAGTTCTTGAAGGTGCAGAAGCAGCAACAAGCTTTTCAACAGGAATGGCAGCGATCAGCAATACGCTTTCCACTTTTTTAGTGCCTGGCGACAAAATTATCTCTATTAAAGATACTTACGGCGGCACAAATAAAATTTTCACAGAATTCCTGCCTCGTCAAGGTATAGAAGTTGTTTTATGTGAAACAGGGAACCATGAGCAAATCGAGCGTGAAGTAGCGAATGGCGACGCCAAGATTCTATACTTGGAAACACCAACAAACCCAACTGTAAAAATTACCGATATTGAGCGTATGGCAAAAGCAGGTAAAGCTGCGGGAGCATTAGTGGTTGTTGATAACACATTTGCAACTCCTATGAACCAAAATCCTTTAGCATTAGGTGCTGATTTAGTTATCCATAGTGCAACAAAATTCCTAGGCGGACACGCGGATGCATTAGGCGGCGTTGTTTGTGGATCCCATGAGTTGGTTGAAAAGATTTATCACTTCCGTGAAATTAATGGTGCGACAATGGACCCAATGGCAGCTTACCTTATCCTTCGCGGAATGAAAACGCTCCACTTGCGTGTGCGCACACAATGTGAGAATGCAATGAAACTAGCAAAATACTTACAAACAAAAGATCTTGTTGAAGGTGTTTACTATCCAGGTCTTGAAACTCACCCACACCATGATGTTGCGAAAAAACAAATGAAGGACTTCGGCGGTATGCTTAGCTTTGCAGTAAAAGGCGGCGTTGATACGGTTCGTGATCTTCTTCCTAAATTACAATATGCAAACCGTGCTGCGAACTTAGGTGCGGTTGAAACAACGGTTGGACCTGCTCGTACAACTAGCCACGTTGAGTGTACACCAGAAGAGCGTGCCGCAGTGGGAATTCCTGAAGGATTGATCCGTATTTCTTGTGGTATCGAAGATATTGAAGATATCATTGCAGACTTTGAACAAGCATTTGCCCATGTTGAAAGCCTATTACAAGTAAAATAAGACTTCCAAATCAGTAGGAGGAATGAACGGATGGAAAATCATCCTACAGCAGTTCAAGCAAAAGCATTGAGCGAGCAGCTGATTGAATGGAGGCGCCATTTTCATCAACATCCCGAACTCAGTTTTCAAGAGTTCGGGACCTCCCAATTTGTTGCCGAAACATTAGAAAAGGTGAAGGGTTTACAAGTTGAAAGAGGGATTGGTGTCGAAACAAGTGTTGTCGCTACCTTAACATCAGGCGAAGGACCCGTGATTGCGATTCGCGCCGATATGGATGCGCTTCCAATTAAGGAAGAAAATGCGGTTGACTATCATTCGAAAAATGAAGGTGTCATGCATGCATGTGGTCATGATGCCCACACCACCATCTTGCTTGGTGCCGCCCAACTTCTAGCAGAGAAATTTGAAAAAGAAGAACTGAAAGGGACCGTCAAATTTATTTTTCAACCAGCAGAAGAGGCAACAGACGAACATGGACTTTCCGGTTCACCCTACATGGTTCAGGCCGGAGCCTATGATGATGTCGATGCAGCGATTGCCCTTCATATGTGCCCATGGCTCCCAGTTGGAGCGGCCCAGGTGAATAATGGGTATAGTATGGCCAATGTCGACGTGTTTACGGCGAAAATTTTTGCAAGCGGCGGTCATGGGGCTTATCCCGAGCTAGGAACAGACCCGGTTTGGATGCTCGGACTTGTGATGCAGGCGTTACATGGTGTTGTGGCCCGCAGAATTCCTGCTTTGGAAGCGGGTGTCATCAGTATTGGTCAGATCCATGCCGGAACGGCAAGCAATATCATTCCAAGTGAGGTTTTCATCTCTGGGACAATCCGCAGCTATACGCCTGAAGTACGGGACTTATTAAGTCTAGAACTGAAGAAGGCACTGTCGATTGTCGAGCCAATGGGTGGAAGCTACACACTTGAAGTGGAAAGAGGGGAACCTGCCTTAAATAATGACCCTCATGTGAACGAGTTATTTTTAAAGGCAATGGATGAAATGTATCCGGATTTTCAAATTGTTAAGCGTCCCTTTGGGATGGGCGGAGAAGATTTTGGCTATGTGACTCAAAAACTGCCAGGAGCTTTATTTTTCCTAGGAAGCGGGACAGAGGATGGGCTCAAGCGGGATTTACATACACCAATCTTTGATTTGGACGAAAGCAGCTTGTCCATTGGTGCCGCGATTCTAACGCAAACGGCTGTGAATTTTTTAAAAGAAAAATCCCAATCTTTAAAAACGGAGGTGCAGGTACATGGCGCATAAATTAGCGTTTATCGGCTTTGGCGTTGTTGGTCAGGGCTTAGCAGAAATATTACTCGAGAAAAAAGAACAATTAAAGGAAAAAGAAGGATTCGAAGCAACGGTTGTGGCGATTTCTGATTTTATCAAAGGGTCGATCTATCACCCGAATGGCCTAGATTTAGATCTTGTTTTAAAAGCCCTAAGAGAGACAGGAAGTCTAGAAAATTATCCTCAGACATCAGGTTTAATCACAGGCTGGGATAGTTTTCAAACGATCAAGGCCACAAACGCAGATACGGTTATTGAAGTTTCCTATACGGATGTCAAAACCGGCCAGCCGGCGATTGACCACTGCAAAGCAGCATTTGAAAGTGGAAAAAATGTCGTGATGACCAATAAAGGTCCTGTTGCCCTTGCGTATAAGGAATTATCGGAAATCGCTGAAAAGAATGGGGTTCATTGGGGCTTTGAAGGGACAGTAATGAGCGGCACTCCATCTTTAAGAATGCCAATTGAAACGCTGGCAGGAAATGAGATCAAGGAAATCCGCGGGATTTTGAATGGTACAACCAACTATATTTTAACGAAGATGGAACAAGAAGGCGTTTCCTATGAAGCAGCCTTGAAAGAGGCACAGGAGCTTGGGTATGCGGAAGCAGATCCAACAAGTGATGTCGAAGGCTATGATGCAAGATATAAAGTTGTCATTCTAGCAAACTATATCATGGGTATTCCATTAAAGGTAGAAGACGTTTCTTGTAAAGGAATCACCAAGATTTCATTAAAGGACATTGAAGAAGCGAAGGCTGAAGGAAAACGCTGGAAGCTGCTTGGGAAAGTGAAAAAGGAAAACGGCGAAGTGACTGCTTCGGTTGCACCGGAAAAGGTTGAGATTACCGATTCATTAGCATCGATTGGCGGCGCTGTCAATGCGATTACGTATGAATGTGATCTGCTGGGGCCTGTTACCTTAAGCGGGGCTGGAGCTGGTAAAACAGAAACAGGATTTTCTCTGTTAATCGACTTGATTCATATTAACCGTGAGCGTAAACCGGTAGTCGTTTAATAAAAAATAGAAAGGCGTGAAAGGGATGACAGTTCAAATCAGAGGACAGAAGATGTTGATTGGCGGCCAATGGGTGGAGCGTGATCAAGTGATTGAAGTGCGCGACCCCCAGGATAATCGTTTGATTGATACCGTTCCAGCAGCTACTAAAGATGATATGCTTGAATGTATTGAGGCGGCAAAAGAAGGGGCCAAAATCGCGGCCGGCATGCCTGTGCACGAAAGAATCAGAGTCATCCATGCGGCTGCTGATTATATTGAAGCTCATAAAGAGCGTTATGCTTCACTCATCAGTCATGAAGGAAGCAAAACGATTCGCGAAGCGCAAAAAGAAGCCACCCGCTGTATTCAAACATTAAGAATTAGTGCCGAAGAGGCAAGGAGATTAAATGGGGAAACGCTCTCCTTTGATCAAATGCCTGGCAGTGAGAATCGCGTTGGGTATTACTATCGTTTTCCAATAGGCATAATTGCCGCAATTACTCCTTTTAATGATCCCTTAAATCTTGTTGCGCACAAGGTGGGGCCGGCGATTGCGGCAGGCAATGCGATTATCGTAAAACCTGCAAGTGTGACACCGCTAAGTGCCCTAATGCTTGCTGAAGCCTTCTCCTCTGCAGGCCTTCCTCCTAAAGTGCTATCTGTCATCACCGGACATGGCCGTGAGATTGGTGACATCCTTGTCACACATCCTGCGATTCGGATGATTAGTTTTACAGGAGGATTGGAAGCGGGAGAAGAAATCGTTCGGAAAGCCGGTTTGAAAAAGATTGGGATGGAGCTTGGTTCCAATTCTCCTGTCATCGTGCTGGAGGATGCGGACCTTGGAGATGCAGTTGAATCGTCCGTATCTGGTGCCTTTTGGGCTGCTGGTCAGAATTGTCTTGGTGTGCAGCGTATTTATATCCAAGCGGGGATCATGGCAGAATTTCAAAAAGCATTTGTTACGAGAACAGAGCAATATCATGTTGGCGATAAACAATCTGTACTTACCGACATGGGACCGCTGATTACCGAAAAAGAAGCGATCCGTGTTGAAAAAATGGTGGAGGAAGCCATCGAAAAAGGTGCCATTTTACTAACAGGCGGAAAACGGAACGGAGCCTTTTACGCCCCTACTGTTTTGACGAATGTTCCTGAAAACTGCAGCATCGCAAAAGAAGAAATTTTTGGACCGGTTGTTCTTCTTTACCCGGTAGCGGATCTAGATGAGGCCATTCAAAAGTCAAACAGCGTGGAGTATGGCTTACAAGCGGGAATTTTTACAAAAAATATCGAAAAAGCTCATAAGGCCATTTCCAAATTGGATGTGGGCGGGATTATGATCAATGACAGCAGTGATTATCGAATTGATGCGATGCCGTTCGGCGGTGTGAAAAATTCTGGCTTAGGCAGGGAAGGCATCAAGTTTGCCCTCCAAGAAATGACGGAACCAAAGGTCGTGTGCTTTAAGTTATCAGATCAGTAGTTTTTAAAAAAAGTTGATACCCCCAGGGAGGAAATTCGCTTATGTCATTTACAACAAGTGAGTATAAAGAGAGAATACGGAAAACGAAAGAACGAATGATGCAAAAAGGAATTGATGTCCTGCTCATCACTGATCCGGCTAATATTAATTATTTATCTGGCTATGATGGTTGGTCATTTTATGTGCATCAGATGCTTGCTGTGATCATTGACGAAGAACAGCCGATGTGGATTGGAAGAGGAATGGATGCGAATGCTGCTAAGGTAACGACCTGGCTATATCGTGAAAATATCATTCCTTACCCGGATGATTATATTCATTCGGACACCAAGCATCCGATGGATTTCGTGGCTGGCTTTTTAAAGCAAATTGGCCAGGAAAATCGCTCCATAGGGGTCGAAATGGAAAACTATTATTTTACAGCCAAAAGCTACGAGCAACTAAAAAAGGGACTGCCAAATGCTAGCTTGCAAGATGCAACTTTACTTGTGAATTGGGTGCGCCTCATCAAATCTGATGCGGAAATTCATTATATGAAAAGGGCTGCGGTGATTGCCGAAAAGGCGATGCAGGCTGGAATTGAAATGATTCAAGAGGGTGTCCGGGAATGTGATGTGGCTGCTAAGATTTTTTACACCCAAATCACTGGAACGGAGGAATTTGGCGGAGATTATCCAGCGATTGTACCGTTATTGCCATCCGGTGAAAAAACCTCTACACCGCATTTGACTTGGACAGATGAACGATATAAAGATGGGGATGCGGTTATTTTGGAGTTGGCAGGCTGCTATAAAAGATATCATTCCCCACTGGCTCGAACGGTTCAAATTGGCAAGCCTAAAGAAGAAATGGAAACCCTCTCAAAGGTGGCGGTCGAAGGCATTAATGCTTGCCTTGAGATGATTCGCCCTGGTATCGCGGCGGAGGAAATTGAAGAAACCTGGAGAAAGACGATTGAGAAAAGCGGCTTTGTAAAGGAATCACGACTTGGTTATTCAATGGGATGTAATTACCCGCCTGATTGGGGCGAGCACACGGTAAGTATTCGTAAAGGGGACAAAACCATTCTACAGCCGAATATGACATTCCACCTGATTCCAGGATTATGGCTCGACAAATATGGTTTTGAAGTGAGTGAGTCCATCCGGATCACCGAAACAGGCTGCGAAACCTTTGCCAAAATGCCAAGGGAACTGACCTTGAAGGAATTTGTTTAGTTTAAAGAGATTTAATCTAGAAGGCTAAAATTTATTCGATTAAATAAGGGGATGATGCATGGATGAAGAAAGCTACGATGGCTACTGCAATAGGGAATCTAGTTGAATGGTATGAATACGGTATCTATAGTTATACTGCGGCTCTTATTGGTGCTCAGTTTTTTCCGGAAAAAAGTAGTTCAGTAGCTTTGTTATACGGATTTGCTATTTTTGCAATTTCGTTCTTCTTTAGACCGCTCGGTGGAATAATCTTTGGTTCGATTGGTGACCGTTTGGGGCGGAAGAAAGTAATGGTGGTAACGATTATGATAATGTCATCTTCAACCGCTATTATCGGGTTAATTCCCAGTTACGGGTCCATTGGTATTTTCGCACCGCTATTACTAATTTTGATGCGGATGACGCAAGGGTTAGCCGCAGGTGGGGAGTATACAGGAGCATCTGTCTTTATGAATGAGTCAGCTCCTGGTCGAAGACGCGGGCTATTTACTAGTTTGCTAGAATCGGGGTCCTTACTCGGCTACATTATCGGTTCCATATTTGTGGCGTTGCTCACGTCCGGGCTAAGCCATGACGATATGGCAGCATGGGGATGGCGGATTCCATTTATTTGTTCCTTGCCTTTAGCGTTAGTGGGAATGTATGTTAGAACGAAAGTGGATGATACACCAACTTTTATTCAGATGAAGAAAGAGAATACTTTATCTAAGAACCCTCTAAAAGAAATGTTTTCAACTGCTCGCAAGCCGCTTGCGATTGCCTTTTTAAATGTGGCGTTCGCCAATGGTGCTTATTATACTTTATTAACCTATCTTCCTTCTTATTTTGAGACACAGGTGGGGCTTTCGACAATGCAATCACTTGTGGTTACGACGAGCGGGATGTTGTTCATGATGATTCTCTTTCCGATTTTTGGTATTCTGGCAGATCGATATGGCAGGAAAAAGTTTCTGCTCTTGTCATCCTTCCTTGCTATTTTTACAGCCGTTCCGATTATTGCTTTCGTTTCAGGCGGATCTTCTGCCGGTCCGATAGTAGGTTTCTTTGCCTTAGGAATTATTGTTGCGATGTTTATTGGGGTATTTCCTTCGACCATTCCATTGTTGTTTCCAGACCGAGTAAGAAACAGCGCCTATGGGATTTCCTATAATGTTTCGACAGCCATCTTTGGAGGTGGAGCACCATTCATTATCACCTCTTTACAAACAGCTACAGGAAACAACCTCATGCCGGCGTTCTACTTAATCGGGACAGGCATCATGGCCGTCATTTCCATCATGCTCATACCTAAAACCATCAAAAAAGCAACAACCAACGGTGCAATCGAATCAGACACCCACTCTGCCTAAACAGAAGATCTAAGACCACTCGTCCCCATGGACGGTGGTCTTTTTGAATTCGACAAAAACCGGGCGGTGCCTGTCACCACCCGAATTTTGTCGAACCCCTCATTTGGAAGCTTTCGATTCCATTATTTATCCATTACTTATGTTAAGATAGGTTCTAGTGAGGTTTTTGGAAGGAAGTTGTCATTTATGAATGATTATATAGATGAAAGCAGGCGTGATGATCAGGTTTTTAAGCTGGCGGTGGCGGGGACTGGCTATGTTGGGCTGGTTGCCGGTGTGTGCTTTGCTGAGGTTGGCCACATGGTGACGTGTGTCGATGTCGATGAAGACAAGATCGCTAGGATGAAACAGGGGATTTCTCCTATCTTTGAGGTGGGCCTTGAAGAACTTATGAAGAAGAATTATGCAGCTGGCAGATTACGGTTTACCACAGACTATTCACAGGCCTACAGGGATGCCGACGCAATTTTTATCGGAGTCGGTACCCCAGAGCAGCCGGACGGTTCGGCAGATCTTTCGTCGATCGCCACTGTTGCGCGGCAAATTGCTGAAACCAATGAGAAGGACTGCTTAGTGGTGGTGAAATCAACGGTTCCTGTGGGGACCAACGATAAAGTAGAACAGTTTATCCATGATTTTCTACCTCATCATCGCGGACGGGTAATGGGAAATGGGGCCGCCTCGGAAAAGCCAATCCGAGTCGAGGTAGCTTCAAATCCCGAATTCCTGGCACAGGGTACAGCTGTCCAGGATACACTAAATGCGCCGAGAATCATTATTGGGACGGAAAGCAAGTGGGCAGAACAGATGCTGCAGAAGATTTATGAACCGTTTCAGCTGCCGATTGTTTCCGTCAGCCGACGTTCGGCGGAGATGATTAAATATGCCGCAAATGATTTTCTTGCGCTAAAAATTTCCTATATGAATGATATCGCGAATCTATGTGAGCTAGTTGGTGCCGATATTCAGGATGTGGCTGTCGGGATGAGCTTTGATGAGCGGATTGGTGCAAAATTTTTGCATGCGGGAATTGGCTATGGCGGCAGCTGTTTTCCAAAGGATACAAAGGCGCTCAACTATTTGGCCGAGCAGCATGGGTATGAGCTGCGGACCGTCAAGGCGGCCATTGACGTGAACATTGATCAAAAAACGGTATTATATAAGAAGGCAAGCAAGCGGCTGATCACCTTCAATGGCTTGAAGGTTGCTGTGCTCGGTTTGACATTTAAGCCGGGAACGGATGACACACGGGAGGCGCCGTCCCTTGATAATGTTCCATTGCTTCTAGAGCAGGGGGCTGAGATTTTTGCATATGACCCGGTTGGCGCCGAGCAATTTAAGCGGCGGTTTCCTGAGGGCTCCAGCGGAAAAGGAAGTATCACATATGTGGAAAAGGCGGTAGAAGCTTTAGAGGGAGCACATGTCTGTTTTATTTTTACCGAGTGGGGCGAAATCAAAGCGGTGAAGCCTGACGATTATAAAAAGTGGATGCGAACACCGCTGGTTTATGATGGCCGCAATATTTACCTGGTGGAAGAAATGAAGGGAGCCGGGGTTGAATATTATTCGGTTGGAAGACAAGCGGGAACGCGGAGAAGCGGTGCTGTGCTAGAGAGGGAAATAAATCATGTTTGAAAAAAATAAAACCTATCTTATCACTGGAGCAGCTGGGTTTATCGGCTACTTTTTGGCGTGGCGGTTATTAGAGCAAGGCTGTCGGGTCATTGGGCTTGATAATTTAAACGATTATTATGATGTAAACCTAAAGAAAGCCCGCCTGGAAAAACTTCAAAACTATGATCAGTTTATTTTTATTAAAGGGGATATTTCCGACAAGGAAGTGGTCTTCAGAGCATTTGAGACTCATGAACCGCATATCGTGGTGAACTTGGCCGCACAAGCCGGGGTTCGTTATTCGATTGAGAACCCGGATGTTTATATTCAAAGCAATCTGATTGGTTTTTATAATATTTTAGAGGCGTGCAGGCATCATCCGGTTGACCATCTTGTCTATGCATCTTCGAGCTCGGTTTACGGGGCGAATGAAAAAGTGCCTTTCACAGAGACGGATTTTGTTGATCACCCAGTTTCGCTTTATGCGGCAACGAAAAAGTCAAATGAGCTGATGGCCTATACGTATAGCCATCTTTATAAAATTCCTTCCACAGGACTGCGCTTTTTCACGGTTTACGGGCCGATGGGGCGGCCGGATATGGCCTATTTCGGGTTCACTCAGAAGTATTTTGCGGGAGAGCCAATTCGGATTTTTAATAATGGTGATTTGGAAAACGACCTTTATCGGGATTTTACGTATATTGATGATATTGTTGAAGGACTGGTGCGTCTACTAGAAGTGCCTCCTATGGCAGATGGAGGTGTACCGCATACCATCTTCAATATTGGCAACCATCGCCCGGAAAAATTAATGGACTTCATTGAAACATTGGAAAGAGCTTTAAGCCGTTCGCTGGGCAGAGAGGTTCTTTTTAAAAAAGTCTTTGAACCTATCAAGCCGGGGGACGTTCCAGCCACCTTTGCTTCGACAGACAGGCTAGAAAAAGCGGTTGGCTTTAAACCTTCCACTTCAATTGAAGAAGGGCTGCAAAAATTCACGGATTGGTATTGTGAATATTATCAGGTGAAATAAAAGGGATGAGTAACATAATGACAGGAGAAAGAGTATTAAGTCAGCCATTTGTTTCAATTGTGATCCCAACCTACAATCGGCTTTATCAATTAGCCGAGTTGGTGGAGGCACTCAGCAGGCAGACGTACAAAAAGTATGAGGTAATCATTGTTAACGATTGTGGGGAAAAGGTCGATGTCCTTCAGGAAGTGTATCCTGATTTGAATCTGGTGATGGTGGAGCTGAAGGAGAATTCGAAGCATGTACTGGCGCGCAATCAAGGGGTATTACGGGCTAAAGGTGAGTTCATCATGCTGATTGATGATGATGATTTAATTATCCCAACCCATCTTGAAACGATGGTCAGAGCGATACGGGAATATGATTTGGTTTATTCCGATGTGGAGATTGTGAATTTTACGATGGAGAACCGGGTGAGGGTTGCGGCCAGCCGGTTCTTGTTTGCCTATGAAATGGATTTAAAGGCAATGAGAAGCTTCTCCACCTATGTTCCCTCGGGAAGTCTTTATCGACGGGAGCTGCATCAAAAATTGGGGTTATTTGACCCTGACGTACATAACTATTGGGATTGGGACTTCTTCTTGCGGGTATCGGAAAACCACCGGGTCCATCGGGTGGCGAAAGCCGGTGTTCTATACGACTTTTCCGATGCGAACAATAACCAATCGAAAGATCCGGCGTCAAGAAGAGCCTATCTAGACAAACTATCCGAAAAACACCAACTTGGAAGCCTCCCCACCAAAAACTTCTTCCAACTCCTAGAACAACCCGAAGTCAAACAAAGACAAGCCGAAAGCCACATCCTCTGGGACGGCCAACCTTTTCGGTCGCGATTAATTGGGTAAGGGGGTTCTTTTGATTCGACAAAAATCGGGCGGTGCCTGTCACCACCCGATTTTTGTCGAATTTTTAGTGATTTCGAAATACTTTTATTTTTGGTGCGGATATTATTACGATATAACGTGTTTTTTCACTATTGTTACTCTAAAGATGGTATTAAAGGAGTTTGGGCAAAATTCTCCCTTGCTACTTGGTATATCAATATTATTTACTATTTTTTTAAATATTTTTACTTTTATTATCTTAGTTCACATGAAAAATGGACTATGATACGATCAATTTGGTTTTGGAATTGTTGTGCCCATCAATCGAACAATGAAACAACAAAATGAATCAGTCATCATACCTTCCAAAATCATCATAATTCTTTAATAGAGGTGTGGATGATGAAGCTAAACCAAGCTTTTCAAAGCGAAAACCTGAAACTTTTAACGGAAATCCGTGATCTTAAACTCAAAATGCAAAAACTCTACCAAGAAAAAGGTCCAAGCACCCCCGACTACATCACACTTTCACTAAAACTCAATTTCCTCATGAACGAATACTTTGATGAAAAATTAGTCCATCTGCAATAGACTTATTATCCTATTCGACAAAATTCGGGTGGTGCCTGTCACCACCCGAATTTTGTCGATTCTCCCCTTTTTTTACAAAAAAATCTCAAAAAATCTCAAAATATCTTAAATTTTGTAATAGAGTAATAGTATAATGGTCTTAGTGAAATATTTCGAGTATAAAAATATGGGGAGGAAGTATGAAAAAAGCAGTTATTTTAATAGTGGTTATGTTGATGTGTTCGACAATGTTCCCGCAATGGCTGACAGGGGGACAGGCCTTTGCAAAGGCCAACTATCCGGATGTGAATGAATATATTAAAACAAAAAAGCTCACACCGGTGAAATTCGAATATCAGCATATCAGTAAGTTTCCAGACTTTAATTATCGTAATGGCTATGCGATGGTTGAAGGGGTCGTCGCCCATGAAACGGCAAACAGCCACTCGACCATCTACGACGAAATCGCCTATATGTCGAAACATTATAACAATGCATTTGTTCATGCATTTGTCGATGGCTCCCATGTCATCGAAATCCAGTCCCCCGATTATGGGGCATGGGGCGCAGGACCGTATGCTAACAAACGCTTTGTCCATGTCGAACTGGTCCGAGTACATAGCTTTGATCAATTTGCCCGCTCCATCAATAACTACGCGAACTACCTTGCCTTTCTACTATTTGAATACAATCTAGGCGTCACCAGCGCTGAAAAAACAGGTAAAGGCACATTGTGGTCCCATAATGCTGTTTCCAAATTCCTTGGCGGCACAGACCATGGCGACCCGCACGGTTATTTTTCCCAATGGGGCTATAACTGGAATGACTTTGTGAATCAAGTCACGCAAAAATACAATACCTTAAATACAACCATCGATACAAAAAGATTAGGCTATATTAAAAACGAAGGCGCAAAAATTTATCAAGAAATTGGTGGAGACACCACTGCCAATACAGCAGATTCAACCTATACCAATCGCGTTTATTACATAAAAAAACAAGCGATCGAAGACGGGCAAATCTTTTTTCAATTAAGTAATGAAAAAGGAATTATCGGATGGGTAAAGTCAGCGGATTTATCCGTAATGCCATATGCCCTCATCAGTAAAAAATCAAAAAATTTTATTTTAAAAGGAACCGGAAAAGCCTATAGCAAGGAATGGGGCCAGAAAAATGACGCCGTCATCGCGACGCTTTCTTCCTATGCCGACCAAGATTTCGCAGTCAACGCAACGGAGCAAATTGGAAACTCGATTTGGTATCGCGGAACGCTTGCAGGCCAAACGGTTTGGGTTTATTCAAGCAACGTAACGACTATCACTGAAAGCAGCACAAACCGATTAGGTGTGGTCAAAAATCCTGATGTTAAGATTTATAAGAACATTGGTGAGGAAGCGACTGCGAATCTAGCGGGTGCAACGAATACCAGCACTGTTTTTTACATTAAAAAGAAAGCTACGGCAAACGGTAAAACCTATTACCTGCTTAGCACACAGCCAAGCAGCACAAAAGGAGTAATCGGCTGGGCAAAATCGACGGATTTAACAACGGAATCCTATGCAGAAGTTGATAAAAATCCGAAGATGTTTTTAATCAATGGAACCGGCAGTGCCTATAGCAAGGCATGGGGCGGCGTAAAGGATTCCACTATTAAAAATCTATCCGTCTATAAGGAACAGGGATTTAAGGCGGAGCTAACCGCTAAAATCGGCAGTACCATTTGGTATCGCGGACAGTTGGGCAATAAGACGGTTTGGGTTCCTTCTTATTCTGTCAAAGCTATCAAAGAGAGTAGCACAAGCCGTTTAGGCCGGATAAAAAGCAGCTCAAGAATGATTTATAAACTGATTGGAGATAGCGAGTCCGACTTCAAGGCGGGTTCTACTTATACTAGTCGTGTCTATTATATTAAGAAACAAGCAAGCTTTATGGGACAAACCTATTACTTGGTAAGCACGCAGCCAAGTAGCAGCAAAGGAGTAATTGGTTGGGTGAAACAAACTGACCTTTCCTCACAGAGCTATGCGCAGGTCAAACAAATAAGCAAAAAACTTGTTGTCATAGGAACCGGCAGCGCCTACAGCAAACCATGGGGCAGCAAAAAAGACACCACCTACAAAAGCCTATCCAAATACAAAGGAAGAACATTCAAAATCACTTCCACATGGAAAGTCGGAAAAGCAACCTGGTACTACGGCAACTTCGGTGGCAAAAAGGTATGGATCGATAAAAAATATTTGAAATAGCAATTCGACAAAATTCGGGTGGTGCCTGTCACCACCCGAATTTTCTTGTTTCACAAGTGAATGTTCCACAACAATTAGAAAGCGGCCGCCCCTTTAAATAGGGACGACCGCTTTTTTGTGGTTTGTGTAAAGTTTTGTTCTTATGTTTACTTAGCTGCTTTTACAACTACTTTTGTTTTGCTGCTTACGTTTTTCGCCTTATCTTTCGCTGTTACATATAAGACTGTGCCTTTCTTTTGGGCCTTGATTTTAATGCTGAAGTTTCCTTTGCTGGAGACTTTTCCGGTTGCTAATACCTTTGAACCTTTTTTGATGGTAATGGTTGCGTATTTTTCGGCTTTTCCTTTGATTACTTTATCGTTTGAGTCAACAGAGTAAACTTTTGGTTTTGCCGGTGCAATCTTATCATGGACTGTAACGGATGTCGCTACACTTGTATTACCTGCTTTATCTTTTGCATAAACCTTAAGGACAGTACCCGCTTTTTGCGTCTTCATCTTAAGTGAGAAGCTGCCGCTTGAAGAAGTATAGCCTTTCGCAATCGTTGTTTTACCATATTTTACGGTAATGTAAGAATGTCCTTCTGCCGCTTTTCCTTTGATGACTTTGTCATTGTTGTCAACAGAGTAAACGGTTGGTGCTTCTGTATATATGTCTAGTACTTTATAGGTTGTTGCCTTACTAATATTGCCGGCTTTATCCTTTGCGGTTAGCGTAAGGATCGTACCGCCTTTTTGGCGTTCAATTTGCAGTGCAAAAGTTCCTTTTGATGAAGTATTGCCCTTCGCAACGGTAGTACTGCCGCGTTTTACGGTGATGTAGGAATTGGCTTCTGCTTTTCCGGAAATCACTTTGTCTCGGTTGCCAAAAGGATCGACTTTTGGAGCCGCTGGTGCAACCGTGTCCTTCACTGAGATGGTCACATCTTTTGTAATAACCGGCATGTTTAAATAGTAAGCTTGTACTTTTACTTTCCCAGCTTTTTTGGCTGTCAGTTTATTGCCGCTGAAGGAAGCAATGTCTGAATTGGTTGTTTTCCATTGAACATTCTTCGTAAAATCTCCTAAAATAGCAACTTTAAATGTATAGGAAGCTGACGATCCTGCATATAGGGAGCTTGAGCCATATATGTCGCCGCCATTGCTACGAATCAATCCTGATGATAATCCTGCAGAGGCAGATTTCGCTGGGTCCATGGCTTTTTCTGCATTAGCTTTGATAGCTAAAAGGGTATCTAGGGATACGCCTAATTTTTGCGAGAATAATCCGTCAACCCCTTTAGCCTTTGCAGCTTCATTAGCAGCCGCTTTTACGATCGCATTAAAGCTTGAGTTGTCTTTTTTAATAAAGGATTGTACAAGTTTATTTTGCAAGCGATTTTCAAAATCAGCAAATAATAGGATGGCTTGGTCAACCGAAAGCTTTCCGTCAAAAATCTTAGTAAAATGATCCTTGTGCACTGTTCTAAACTTATCAAGTGTGGCTTTGAAATCCTTTGAGTTCGTTTGATATTGTAGCTTGGCTAGGTCCTTTGCAATGGCTACCGCTGTACCTTTAGAAGTTTTCCCGTCGATTTTCGCTACTAAACTAGCACCAAGAACCTTTGAAAAATCAACAGTTTCGACCTTATTATAAGCCGCTTTAATATCGACAATATCAGAAGCCGTCAATTTTTTATAAATTGCATCATGATATGTGACAATATTCGCTGTCACATCCGTCGCCGCATGAGCAGTATGTGGAGCAATCGCAAAATTCGCCGCAATCGGCGTCAACGCAATCGTCCCCGCCAAAACAAAACTAAAAGCATTCCTATGTAATCTTTTCTTCATTTCCCATTCTCCTCCAAATTTCTACACTTTTATTAGTATACTTCATAGGACCAAAGTAGGAAAGTGTAAAATTTTTCGACAAAATTCGGGCGGTGCCTGTCACCACCCGAATTTTGTCGAATGTTCCCTTGTGGATTTTTGCAGGATTTCTAGTACTTTTGTCGAATAAAGCTTTGTTGTTTAAAATAATCTGTTTGGAGGTTGTTTTTTTATGTCTCGTAAAAAGAGAATCTATGTTCCACAACTTTTTTATCATATTGGTTGTCGAGGGAACCGGCGTGAGTCGATTTTCCGTGATGAATCCGATATTGATGCCTTCTTCCATATCCTTTATGAGCTCCATGATCAATTCCACTTTGAAATTGCCTCTTATTGTTTGATGACCAACCACTATCATCTTCTCATTCGTTCACAAGAAGTTCCAATCTCAAAACTAATGTCATTTATCAACAAAAGGTATGCTGATTAGAAACATACGGGTATCTATTTCATCTGGTGAGCAATTTGGAGGATATGTAGAAGGAGTAAACGCTATTAACAAGGATATTCTTTTGAAGGCGGGCTCTGGGTATGGAAAGCTTACCGTTTATGTCGATAATCAATACATGGAATCGAGAGACTTTTATTATGACTACGGTAAATCACTCACTCCTCTTCATTATGTTCCAGGGGAAGTAATGGATTATGATGGTCAAAGGATTTTATATAAACATGATCATGATGTATATATAAAGGACATTTCTAGTGGAACAGAAAAAAAGATATTCGTAGATCACGATGATTTCGACCGTCAGCTTAGAGGATGGTTAACGCCATTAGGTGCTATTTTTTGTGCTGGGAATTTAAGTCTTTGGGAATATGCTAACGGGAATCTTACACAACTCGACAACAGTGCAGATTCCATTATTGTCAAGGGCAATTATGTGATTTGGATGAAGGATGACAAACTATTCTTAAGAGATAGTGAAAGTGGGCAAACTACGTTACTTGCCACAAAAAATTATGCTACAGACCGTGCTGATTTAACTAATTCTGGAGAAGTGGTTTATTCCGTCGGAAACGATCTAATGAAGTATAAGCAAGGTGTAACAACAAAACTATTAACTGAACCTACCGATATGCATATTTCAGAACTAAAAACAGATGGTTCCATAACCGCTTTTAAAAGGTCTAGGATAAGTGACAACCCGGAAGAGGGGGAGATTGGTCCGTCCGAGGTCGTGGTGTTTGATGGAACGAAAGAAGAAAAATTAACAACCACTGATGAATATTTCCTCAATGTGGTAGTGAACAATGGAAGAGTTGCCTATGAAAAATACGTGAATGGAACAAAACAGATCTTTTTATGGGATCATTCCAAAAACAAACAAATCACTTTTTTGGATTCTGACTCTAAAGTAGATTCAGTAAATCCTAATGGGGATGTTATTTTTATTAACGATCAATCTACCTATTTAGTCAATGTAAGTAAGGGAGTAATTGCCCCGAAGCGTATTACTGGATCAATTTTCACGAAAAAGTGGCTTGATTCTAAGCTCTATGTATATTGGGGCGGCAGTGTATTAAAGGGTAATACCTCAGTAGACCGAACGGCTCCATTGCCTCCAAAGGTAGATTCAATTGGTGATCGTGATAAATATGTGACAGGCTCGGCTGAAGCAGGAAGTGCCATTAATGTAAAAGCAAACGGTGTACTTCTGGGAACAGCCGTCACTGTAGATGGTAAATTTTCAATAAAGATTGGAAGGCAAATCGAAAGCACCGTTTTAAAAGTAACGGCAACCGATGAATCCAGTAATGAGAGTAAGGCTGCAAAGGTAACGGTTAAAGATGAAACATTTCCAACTATAAGGGTATACAGCCTTTCGAACAAAACAACCGTTGTGAAAGGATCTACAGAAAGATATTCGTATGTAACGTTCAAAGCTGGTTCTAAACAAATCGGCAGCGGCAAAGCAGATGAGAATGGTGAATTTAGTATCAAGATTAAGAAGAAAAAAGCCGGAACAAAAGTATCTGTGACGGCCAAAGATCGTGCAGGGTATATAGGTAAAACGTTTGTGATCGTAAATGATAAAATTGCTCCGCATGCTCCTAAGGTAAGTAGTGTTTCCAATCGGGATACGTTTGTAAAAGGAACGATCGCTTCAGATGTGGCAAGTGTTTGGATCTATAAAGGCAGTAAATATATAGGGGTTAAGTCTATCAGGACAAGGGGGAAATTTAAAATTCAAATTCCAAAGCAAGAAGCGGGTACAAAGTTGTTGGTATATGCAGAGGATCGTGGATTAAATAGAAGCAAACCTACGATTGTAACCGTAAAGGATAAGATTGCGCCTGCTGCCCCTAAAGTTCAGAGAATAACGTCAAATGACACGGTCGTGAATGGAACAGCCGAGCCTAAGGCAGGACTGGTTGTAAAAGTGGACAAGAAGATTATCGGTAGTGGAAAAGCAAATCCTGATGGGGATTTTAGTATAAAAATCAAGAAACAAAAAGCAGGAATCAAAATCTATATATATGCAAAGGACCATGCTGGAAACATGAGTAAAAGTACAAAAATGACGGTTAAAAAATAATGGCTGATCGATAAGTTTTCTTATTGAAAAAGATTGATAAGGTCATATTTCCTTTTAAGGTAACAAATACTATCCTCGTTTGTATGATTTTCATATAAGGGAGGATTTTTTTCATTGGTAAAAAAATTTATTTTGTTCGCCATTTCGGTGCTGGTTCTGGCGGTGCAGGCGATGCCGTCTAAAGGATTTGCGCAAAAGCCGGATAGCACGGTGCAGCTGCGCTTGCTTGAAACAACCGATATCCATGTGTTTTTGGCAAACTATGATTATTATCAAACCAAGCAGGATGACAAGGTCGGCTTGGTGAAGACCGCCAGCCTCATCAAACAGGCGCGCAATGAAGTGAAAAACTCCATGCTGTTTGATAATGGCGACGAGATTCAAGGGAATCCATTGGGCGATTATATGGCCAGGGTAAAGGGATTAAAGCCAGGTGAAGTCCATCCTGTTTACCGGTCGTTTAATCTATTGGGGTATGACGCGACCACGCTTGGGAACCATGAATTTAATTACGGATTGGATTTTTTAAAGGAAACTTTGAATGATGCAAAAATGCCAGTAGTCAATGCGAATATCGTAAAGGCTGGAACCGAAGAGCCGTATTTTACACCGTTTGTTATTTTGAAAAAGAAGGTTGTCGATGAGCGAGGCAAAAAGCAAAACCTTAAAGTAGGCGTCATCGGTTTTGTTCCGCCGCAAATCATGGAATGGGATAAGTCCAATTTAGAAGGAAAAGTGGAAACAAGATCGATTGTGGAGACGGCGAAAAAATATGTTCCGCAAATGAAAAAGCAGGGAGCTGATCTGATTGTCGCCCTTGCTCACACGGGAATTAGCGGGGACCCTTATCAGCCTGGAATGGAAAATGCAGGTTACTACATAACGCAGGTTAAGGGCATTGATGCGGTATTTACAGGACATCAGCATAACACCTTCCCAGGTCCAATCTACAAGGACCTGCCGAATACCAATCTCGAGAAGGGCACCATTAACGGGAAACCGGTGGTCATGGCCGGAGCCTTTGGAAGCCATCTCGGCGTGATTGACCTGCAGCTGCAGAAAAAACGCGGTAAGTGGATAGTAGTTGAAAGTAAAGCGGCATTACGGCCAATTGTGGATCCTGCTGGGAAATCTCTTGTTCAAACCGATGAGTCATTAATGAAGGCGATTAGACAAGAGCATGAGGCGACCATCAACTACGTTAATCAGCCTGTTGGGGAAACAACCGCTCCAATCTATAGCTATTTTGCCCTCGTCAAGGACGATCCTTCTGTGCAAATTGTCAATAATGCGCAAGCAGAATATGTTGCGGGAGCATTAAAGGACCAAAAATATGCGGGGATTCCGATTCTTTCTGCGGCAGCGCCATTTAAAGCAGGCGGTCGCGGCGGTCCGACATATTATACTGACATTCCAGCTGGAAAACTTGCCATCAAAAATGTTGCGGATTTGTATTTGTATCCAAATACGCTCCAGGCAAAAATGGTGACCGGTGCCCAGTTGAAAGAATGGCTGGAAATGAGTGCGGGACAATTTAATCAAATTAATCCTGCCGGCGGCGAGCAGGAATTAATTAATCCTGATTTTCCATCGTTTAACTTTGATGTAATTGACGGTGTTCATTATCAAATTGATGTAACCAAACCAGCGAAGTATGATGTGAATGGGAATATGGTGAATGCGGGCTCAAACAGGATTGTTGATTTAACGTATCAAGGGAAGCCGGTTGCAGCCGACCAAAAGTTTATTGTTGCAACCAATAATTATCGTGCTTCCAGTGCGACTTTTCCTGGAGTTAGTCAGGGCGAAATTGTGTTAAAGGCACCGGATGAGAGTCGGCAGATTGTAACCAATTATATTCAGGCGCACAAACCGCTGAATCCGACTGCAGACCAAAACTGGTCCTTTGCGAAATTCAGCGGTTCAGCCATTCCAGTGTTTGAATCCTCACCAAATGCGCAAAAATACCTTGGGCAATTCCCGAATATTAAATATATGGGGCCGTCTGATGGAGGATTTGCAAAGTATTCAGTGGATTTGACGCAATAAAAAAGATTTTTATAAAAAAGTGCAAACTCCCAGAGATTTGCACTTTTTTACTGAAGAGGAATATGGACTTTATGAAACCTTATCGGTTCGACAAAATTCGGGTGGTGCCTGTCACCGCCCGAATTTTGTCGAAAGTCATTTACTCCCTGACCCCATCTTTGAAATTTTTGTTCCAGTGTTTGTCCCCGGAGTGTTCGAAGTCTTGGATGGTGCGTTCGAGGACGTCGAGGATCCATTTTTTTGTTTCGGTTACGGTGTCGTAGAAGGCTTTTTCTGCGATTCCGGAGGTTTTGATTCCGGCTAAGGCGTTCGAGGAACTTAGACGGCGATGTTCATCTGTCTTTTTGTCGAACTCGTCAAGGACATGCTGTACGAACTTACCAAGGTCTTTATGTTCTTGTGTAATCCGCTGCTGGATTTCCCGCAATCTCTTGTCCATATTTATTTTCCTCCTTGATTCGAGAGTGATTTATTATATTAAGAAACCTGAAAAATCATCGATTAGAATCTCATTAAAAATTGCAATTTTTGGATGGTTTGCATTATGATGGTAGAGTACTTGTTAAATTGAATAAGTGGGAACAGGTTCCTTGAAGTATGGTTTCAAGGATGAAAAGGGAAGCTCGGTGCAAGTCCGACACGGTCCCGCCACTGTAAAAGGGAAATCAACGCATATGTAAGCCACTGATCGAGATGATTGGGAAGGTATGCGGCTGGTGATGATCCTTAAGTCAGGAGACCTGCCTGTTTCGACAACGCTGAAGACCTACGGGAAATAGGGAGGTGTTAGATTGGCTGCTGCTGATAACAAGGGCGGCGTATGTCGCTATCGATATTAGGCATTTCTAACTTTCTATTGGAACGTTAGAGATGCCTTTTTTTATTTTTAAAAAATAGCTTTCTAGGGTTGAGGACAAAAATGGCCGCTGATTTGGGTGAATGTACCTAAAAAAGGTCATAAATAGGTGCGAGGCGAGTCAAAATGTCGCCAATAAGTAACGGAACACTATGTTATTTTTCAAAGAGAGTAGGAGGAAATAAGATGAAAAGCAGTAATTTGGGGTACCCGCGCATTGGGGAAAAACGTGAATGGAAAAAGGCCTTGGAAGGATTTTGGGCCGGGAAATTAGGAGAATCGGAGTTTCTTAAGCAAATAGAAGAAATTCGTCTCCACCACCTGCAAAAACAGAAAAATCTAGGAATTGAGTGGATTCCTGTTGGGGATTTTACTTTTTATGATCATATGCTTGATCTCGCCATTATGTTTGGCTGCGTGCCGAAAAGATATAATTATGAAGGCAAAGGTCCGGTTCCACTTTCAACCTATTTTGCAATGGCCCGCGGCAGTGAAACAGCGGTCGCCTGTGAAATGACGAAATGGTTTAACACGAATTACCATTACATTGTTCCGGAGCTCGGGGAAGTTCAACCTACCTTAACCGAAAATAAGCCGCTGCAAGCCTACCGGGAGGCTCGGGATAAGCTTGGCATTCAAGGAAAGCCGGTCCTGGTTGGACCTTACACATTTTTAAAGCTTTCAAAGGGATATGAGCCGAAGCAACTGCCTGCGCTCATTTTGCAGATTGTCCCGTTGTACGCACAAATTTTACAAGAACTGGCTGAAGAGGGCGTTGAATGGGTACAGCTAGATGAACCGATTTTGGTTACCTCCATCACAAAGGATGAAATGAAAACTGTTGCTTATATTTACAAGCAACTGCAAGAAGCAGCGCCACAGCTCCGGATTATGTTACAAACCTATTTTGATGCGGTTGAATGGTATAAGGACGTTATTGATTTACCGGTTGCCGGGATTGGACTGGATTTTGTCCATGGTTTAGAAAGGAATCTGCAGGCCTTGGCTACGTTTGGTTTTCCGAAGGATAAAGTCCTAGCTGCTGGGGTGATTGATGGTCGTAATATTTGGCGTGCACATCTATCTGAAAAAAGAAATCTAGTTGATGCGATCAAAAAGATTGTCCCTCAGGAACGATTATGGTTGCAGCCTTCGTCGAGCTTATTGCATGTTCCAGTTACGAGCCAACATGAAGGGAAGTTAGATCCGGTTATAAAAGAGGCTTTAGCTTTTGCAGATGAAAAATTATTAGAGGTACAGCGTCTGGTTGAAAGTGTTCGTGACGGGGAGGCGGGTGAGGCGTTCGTGCTCAGTGAAGGGGCGTTGAAACGTTTAAACCAATCCCCGGCTAGAAACTGTGGGGAGGTTCAGGAAGAGGTGACGCGGATCTGGGCACAGCAGGTTGAGCGGACTGCCTCCTTTGAGGTGCGTCTTGAAAAGCAAAAGTGCTGGAAGCTTCCCCTGCTACCTACCACGACAATTGGAAGCTTTCCGCAAACGTTAGAAGTACGTCAAGCACGGAGAAAATGGCGCAAGGGAGAATGGTCGACAGAACAATATGATTCATTTATTCAAGCGGAGATTAGCAAGTGGATAGGAATCCAAGAAGAAATTGGCTTGGATGTACTCGTTCACGGTGAATTCGAGCGCACGGATATGGTGGAGTTTTTTGGGGAAAAATTAGGCGGGTTTACATTCACGGAAAATGGATGGGTTCAATCCTATGGCTCGCGTTGTGTGAAGCCACCCGTGATTTACGGTGATGTGGAGTTTTTGCTGCCGATGACGGTAAAAGAAAGTGTGTATGCCCAGTCGCTTACGGAAAAACCAGTTAAGGGTATGATTACAGGGCCAGTCACCATTCTGAACTGGTCATTTGTCCGCGACGATCTGCAGCGTTCAGAGGTTGCTTTTCAAATTGCGCTTGCACTAAGAAAAGAAGTGGAAGCCCTTGAGACGGCAGGAATTAAAATGATTCAAGTGGATGAACCGGCGCTTCGCGAAGGACTGCCGCTGAAGAAATCAGCTTGGGACCACTATTTAGACTGGGCGGTAAAAGCCTTCCGGGTGACAACTTCTACAGTAGCGGATACGACACAAATTCATACCCATATGTGTTATTGTGATTTTCATGATTTCATTGAGCCGATCAATCAACTAGATGCGGATGTCATCTCGATTGAAACTTCACGGAGTCATGGGGAACTGATCTCGACATTCCATCAACATGCTTACCATAAAGGAATTGGCCTTGGTGTATATGACATACATAGCCCAAGAATACCAACCTGTGAAGAAATCGTCGAAGTCATTGCCGGCGGCCTAGCCGCCCTAGACCCGGCCCAATTCTGGATCAACCCCGACTGCGGCCTAAAAACCAGAGGAACCGAAGAAACCATCCAATCCCTGAAAAATATGGTAGAAGCCACACATTTGGTCCGTGAACGAATGACTGTGTTAGAATGGTTTGAGTGATTCGACAAAATTCGGGCGGTGCCTGTCACCACCCGAATTTTGTTGAAAGAATAATGAGGGGGTGGGGTTTTCATGACTCTAGAAAAATTACCGATACAGAATTCAAGGGCGATTCAGACGCGGTTAGTTTTTCCGCCGGATACAAATCATTTAGATACGATTTTTGGCGGGAAGGTGCTTGCGTATATTGATGAGATTGCGGCAATCGCAGCGATGAAGCATGCGAATTGTGCGGTTGTGACAGCCTCGATTGACTCGGTGGATTTTCTTTCTTCTGCCAAGGTAGGGGATGCATTGACATTAGAGGCGTTTGTTACGTTTACTGGGAGAAGCTCAATGGAGGTGTACGTAAAGGTAACGGCGCATAACCTGATTACAAATAAAAAGACCTTAACAACCGAATCTTTTCTGACGATGGTGGCCGTCAATCAAGAGGGAAAACCGATTCCTGTTCCTGGCGTATACCCAGAAAGCGAAGAAGAAAAACAACTATTCGACACTGCCTTAGCTCGGAAAGAAAACCGAAAATTAAGAGCGGCGATCCGGTAGTGGAAAGTCCTTGAGGTGATGGTGTGTGTTCGACAAAAAACGGGTGGTGCCTGTCACCACCCGTTTTTTGTCGAATCCAATCACCCAATCATCCAATCCATTCGCAGTTTTCCGGGTCGTTCAGGTCGATGTGATGTGGAATGCTTTCTTCGTCTGCTTCGCCTTCGTTGCACAGGTAGTAGTGCCGGATGGGTTTTAGGTAGTCGTCTAGTTCGTAGACGAGCGGCGTGCTGTTGGGGATGTTTAGACTTGTGACTTCTTCGTCGGGAATTTGGTCTAGATATTTCACCAGTGCCCTTAGTGTGTTCCCATGAGCAGAGATGATGACGCGTTTGTTCTGCTGTAAATCAGGAACAATCCTTTCCTTCCAATAGGCTACAGCACGCTTTTCTGTATCTAGGAGACTTTCGGCAAAAGGTAGTTCTTCTGCCCTTAGCCCTGCATATTTCGGATCAGCCAGATAACATGCGTGATCCTCCCTGGAAAGGGCCGGTGGTCGAACACTGGCAGAGCGCCGCCACTCATTTACTTGTTCTTCCCCAAAACGGGCGATAACCTCGTCCTTGTTCAACCCCTGCAGCTCGCCGTAATGCCGCTCATTCAGCTCCCACGATTTTTGCACCGGAATCCACACTAAATCCATTTCATGAAGGAGAATCCAACAGGTCCGAATCGCCCGCTTAAGAACGGAGGTATAGGCAACATCAAAGTTGAAACCATGCTTTTTCAAAATCGCACCGGCTTCCCGTGCCCCATTATACCCTTCATCGGTGAGGTCGACGTCAAGCCAGCCGGTAAAGCGATTCTCTAGATTATATAAACTTTGACCGTGCCGGATAAAAACAACTTTTTTCACTGTTTTAACCACCTGAATTTTGTTTTTTATTTAGTATGCATCCCTCGGAGTGAATTATAGATGGAGAGGTTTAACCAGATATAAGCGCATTACTTGTTCCGTTACAAAAACAATGTTCCTTTTTAAAAAAAGAAGCATCCACGCGAAGTGTCTGCTTCTAAAAAATTAAAATGGAACTTTCTTATAGTATCTTCTTGTAGTCAGTGGATGTTCGCGGTATTTTTCCAGGTAGCAGCTGACGCGCTCGAGCAGGGTTGCAAATACGATCGGCGATATATAGCTTCGTAATTCAGCTGAAATGCCTACTAACTCATAGTCTTTCGTGTCAAAAACAGTTACTTCCTTCGAATAGTGCTCGGCGAAACGTTCGACTCTTTCTACGAGTGAACGTGTTTTGTCTTCCCCTTTGAAAAGAAGGATACTGGTGTCTTCTTCGACTAGTTCTAATGTGCCATGGAAGAAATGGGAGGCATGGACAGGGCGCGTTTTGATCCATTGCATTTCTTCTAAGATGCACATTCCATAATAATGCGTTTGGGCCCAATCGATGCCGGCACCGGAAAGAATGTGGTAAGGTGTGTTTTGGTGTTTGTGGGCGAACGCTTTCGCACGTTCTTCGGTTGCTTCCTTTACTTTTAGTAATACCCCTGGTATGTTCTTCATTTCTTCGACGAATTGGTGGTATTGTGGAAACTCGCCTAGTTTATACAGGATGCGGAATGCTAGCAGGTAGGATTGAATGTAAAAGGATTCGCAAGATGTATCATCCTCTGCAAAGTTGACGAAGGTGTAGTCTGTCATTTGTGCCAGTGGTGTGTCTGCATGACCGACCAGGCTGATGGTGGTGGCGCCTTTTTCTTTAGCGTATTTCGCGGCTTCCACGGTTTCTTTCGTGGTTCCGGAAAGGGAAGGGAGGATGACTAGTGATTTTCGGCCAAAGTGTTTATGGTCAATGAGCATTAACTCTGAGGAGATTTCTGTGAAGACAGGCAAGGTAGAGTGTGTTTTTATGATGAATTCTGCCGGCTCCATTAGGATGGCTGCACCGCCTGTTCCTACGAAAAATACGTTTTCAATGCCTTCTTCTAACACTGTATCAATCGCTTGCTCGAATTCATTTTTTAAATTTAACGCCCCATTTTGGATATTCAAAAATCGTTCTACATCGAAATTATACATCTTCTACCCCTCCGCCTTATATTTTATATTACCTTTGGTATGTTACCTCTGGTTATAATTTAACATAAGGATCAGCTGGTAATCAATCACATTTTTTGAAAAATCAAAAATTTAATTCTGCACGAAAAAAGACAGCCGTAATAGCACCGACTGCCTGGTTTACATCTCGAATGGACGGTATACTTCGCTTTCGAAACGGGCCTTATAGGCGGGATACCTTGATTGGACGAATTCAAAAGGCAATCCGTCTTCAGTAAAACCAAGGCTTTGAAAAAGAACCATTGGGCTGTCCATGTCAATGTTCAGATAAGTAGATTCCCTTGTTGGTGCCTTTTTTACTTCAATCGACCGTTTGGCCTTATGAATGGAAATGTTGTGCAGGTTTAGAAATTTGTATAGGGAACGTTCGGAAAAATCAGTGCGGATGAGGTCGGGACATATGTGCAATGGGATATAACTGCTGACGAGGCAGATGGGTTCATTGTCGACGAACCTTAGGCGCTCAAGTAAAAATACTTCTGAGTCTTCCGGGATTTCAAGAATTTTTGCAACGTCCACGGGTGCTGTTGTCACGATTTGTTGAAGTACCATCGATGAGGGTGTTTTGTTCTGCTGGCTTGCATCTTCGTGGAAGCCAATAAATGACTGCAGTTCATGGTCGGTGTATTTTTTATCCGCAATAAATGTTCCTTTACCGGCAAGTCGATATACCTCACCATCCTGCTCAAGTTCCTCTAGTGCTCTCCTTACCGTTGGTCTGCTTACACCAAACAGGTCACATAACTCCCTCTCCGAAGGAATCGGCGTGAGAGGTGACTGGTCCTTGAATTGCTTGAGGATTTTTTCCTTTAACTGTCGATAAAGCGGAATACTCTTATGCATTAAAAATCAGATCCTTATCCTTGAATGGTAAATAACCTTTGGTCATATTAATGAGTTTATCTTACCTGATTTGCTGGAAGGAGACAATCAAATTTTTCGACAGGTGCCTGTCACCGCCCGAATTTTGTCGAATGAATAGACCTTTGTTTTCTTAGCAAGGAATTCATAATTGGTGTCGATTTTTGGATGTAGAATCATGTATAATGATGTGAGAGAAGGGGGTGATTGAGAATGAATGAGAAAAGGCTGGATAAGTTTGAAGAGATGTTGACAAGCATCCTGACAATGGTTGGCGGATTAGAAGAAAAGTTGCAAGTTATACGCCAAGATCAAGTTGATCTTCGTGAAAATCAGACATCTATGATTGAAAAGTTAGGCGCTCTGGATCAAAAAGTTACCGAAATGAACAATAGAATAAAAGATATCCAAGCTGATCAAGACCATATATGGGAAAAGGCAGCTAGAAATGAAAGAGAACTAGCAAAACTCAAATTACGTCTTCAACTCTAAAATCTCCCTTGAATTCTACATTTATCACTCTTTTTATGTATTTTCCAATAACTGTATACAAGCGTCAACCCTCAGACTAAGGAAGGGTTGACGTTTTTTGATGCGCTTTTAATTAAGTAAAAACTCCTATTGTGAAAAAGTTTTTTGATCAGCCCCTTAGGATGCTATCAGATTAGCAACGTACGTCGAAAATCGCAAAATTCCCTGGGAAATCCTGTCGAAGAATATAAAATTTCCGCATAACTATCAGTGTTCATTTTTCGCCCCTCCTGGGAGCTAATGGTTCAATATAAAAAATATTTTTAAACGGATGGATCGTCCAAAGGGAGTGGCCAGGCTATTCTCAAAGTTCGCGATGTAATGATTCACACCGAAAAAAAGATACGTTGAAAAAGATGGACAGGAAATTAGGTTAACAACAAAGGAGTATGAGTTGTTGGTTTTTCTTGCCCTCAATAAAGGCAAGCCCTATACGGAAAGCCAAAAGGAGCGGTGTTTCGGGTTGAAATTCCACTTCTGCTACTTTCCGAAAAAGGGTCTGAACCAGAGGTTTAGATCCTTTTCCTTTTTATAAACCTAACCTTGTTTGTCTAGTGTCCACCCCACAAGGACAAAATTGATGAAAAGTCCACGAACGGTGCCTGTCACCTTTTTGAATAATGGGTTGAAATTCGAGGGAAAATACGGATTGGGACGGAATATTACCTTTAATTATTGCTAGGATGTTGTTGGCCAATGAATCGCTTATTTATTAGATGCACTACTATTATTTTATTTTCTGGACTAATTATGTTTTCAGGAAGTTCTGGAAGCTCCGCTGCATTCGACCTAATCGACCAAGAAGAAAGTAAAGGGCTGCTTCAGATGGAATTACCCAAAAATATAAATGAGTGGTTCCCCTTTATTCCTTTCAAAGTCACTCCCTATGCATGGGTACAGAAAACCAAAATTATCGCTCACGGAATGGGCGGAATTGAAAGGAAAAGAGTGACAAATAGTTTAAAAGCCTTTCAATCCAATTATAAAATTGGTATCCGAGTTTTTGAGGTGGACCTTGTTTTTACGACTGACGGTCATTTAGTCGCAAGGCATGACTGGCACGCGTATATGTATCCGTTTTTAGGCCAGGAGAACAAAGGAGATCAACTTTCACTTCAAGAGTTTAAAAGCTTAAAAATCCATGACGGGTGGGAGCCGCTGTCCGTATACGACCTCATCACTTTAATGAAAAGGTACCCGGATGTTTATTTTGTCACGGATACAAAATTAGATAATACACGTGTTATTAGTGAGGTTGTGGCTCAATTTTCAAAGGAGAATCGGGCACTGCTACAGAGAGTAATTCCCCAAGTGTACGGGCCAAAAGATTATCAAAAAATAAAGGAGATTTATCCTTTTGAAAATATGATTTTAACAACGTATAGATTAGACATGAGCCAGGAAAATATCCTTGGCTTTCTGCAAAATAGCGATATTAAGGTAGTAACATTGTCACAGAAACAAGCTAGTTTGCCATTTATTGCGAGGTTAAAGAGACAGGGGATTTCGGTGTATGTCCATACAGTCAATAATAAAGTGGAGGCAAAAACACTATTAAATCAGGGTGTTACGGGAATCTATACAGACTATTTAAGGATGGATGATTTGAACTAATTCATGTCAGGCACCATGTGAAGAATTCACATGGTGCCTGACACCGTTCGTGGACATTTCATCATTTTTGTACACAGTGGGTGGACAGTTGAGGTGTCATCTTACGAAGGAGGCTTCTCGCGCCTTATAAAGGGATTTTTCCTTATACATTTCTTTGTCTGCGGTTTCAAGAATTTCTTCGACGGTAATCGGAGCCCCGGGTACATAGTGGTAGAGCCCATGACTGACAGAGATGTGAAATGCCTTTTGTTTTTCTTCATTCAGGAACTCGAAATCACGCTGAATATCACCCCAAATGTGCTCAACGTCTTCCCTTTTCTTTTTAAAAAAGAGGATGATAAATTCATCTCCGCCAAGACGGAAGAGGACATCGTGATGATCGATATGCCTTTTCAAGGTTTCGCAGCAAGTTTTAATTAGTTCGTCCCCAGAAGAATGGCCCAGATGATCATTGACCTTTTTCAAATCATTAATATCAATAAAGCTAAGAATAAATTCTTCGGATTCTGGCCCTCCGGAAACTTGTTTACGGAGCTGCTCAATCCCAATCCTACGATTTTTGACACCAGTAAGCATATCATAGGAGGCATGCCTTTCTAGCTCTTCTTCCGTTTTCTTGATATCGGTAATATCCGTTGTTCCAATTAACATACAGGTTTGATCTAAGTAATCAACTAGCTCGAAATGGAGCATGGACCATTTGCGGATATTTGGAGTGATTTGTTGCTCCGTTACAATGTTTTTAACTATTCCCTGTTCCCTTAATCTTGTAAAAATATCATCCTTTTCTTTAGGGGTACGAAACAAGAAGCTTCCGTCGGTATCTTTGTCCTGGAGTTGATAGTATTCAACTGCCTGGTGGTTCATGAGAAGAATTTCATTGTTATCAGGATTTATGAGAAACAAGGGATTGGGATTTAAATTAAATAAGTGGCGAAAAACTTCCTCATTCCTGCTAAGCTGCCTTTTGTTTAAAAAATCATTTTTACGAAATGTGTAAAATGCTAGGGCAATCGTAAAAGAAATGACTGCAGCACCTGTGGAATTAATGAGCTTGATTAAAAATGAGACTCGGTCCTGTTCAAGGAGAAAAAGGCCAATAACAAAGAGTAAATGAATCCCTGTAAAATTTTTTAGTAGAATCTCCGGATGGATTGGGAAAATGACAGCAACCCCAATTAAGATAATGATATAGGCGTAAAGATTTCCGGTCAGCAATTGGCTATTGAGAGAGGAAACGGCCCCAATCAATAAATAAAAAAAGACATAAAGGTGAATGATAGACCCTTTTGCCTTGATGTCGTTCCGAAAATAGCGATAAATCACGATAAAAATAAGCGAAATCATAAGCCCGGAGATATGTACACCTGCTAGCATCTTTTTGTAGGTCGAATAAGCAAGCCCATTTAATAGGAAGAAATCGACAACGAAAAATGCGGGGTAAGTGAAAATCAACATATATGAAACAAGCTTCAAACGCTCAAACAAAACATCATTGTTAAAATTGCCAAACTCCCGATCAGAACTGGAGAACATCTTCGATCGATTTAGAAGACTCGTAGTGAAAGAACGTAACATTTTATCATCCTTTAGCTTTATATCCGAAGTAGTTTAGCATAGTCAAGAGGGAGTTGTCGACAAAATTCGGGTGGTGACAGGCACCACCCGAATTTTGTCGAACACACTTATTTAAGATTTCCCTGAAGTACCATTTTCCTTGATTCCACGAATCGCTGCATGCGTTTTAGTGCTTCTTGAAGCTGTTGCATGGAGGTGGCGTAGGAGCAGCGGACGTAGCCTTCGCCGCTTTCGCCAAAGACGTTGCCTGGGACGACGGCGACTTTTTCCGCCATTAGTAGTTCTTCGGCAAATTGTTCTGAGCTTAGACCGGTTGAACGAATCGATGGAAATACGTAGAAGGCACCACCCGGTACATGGCAGTCTAGGCCGATTTCGTTTAAGGCCTGCACCATAAAGTTCCGTCTCCTGCGGTAGCTTTTTCGCATTTCTTCCACTTCATGATAGGTGTTGCGAAGGGCTTCAATCGCTCCGATCTGCAGCATATGCGGCGCACACATCGTCGTATATTGGTAAATCTTCAGCATAACCTCAACAAATTCCACTGGTGCCGCTAGGAACCCTAAGCGCCAGCCGGTCATCGCGAAGCCTTTTGAAAAACCATTAATTAAAATGGTCCGCTCATACATCCCATCGATGGCTGCGAAGCTTGTAAAGGTTTCGTCGTAGCTTAGTTCCGCATAAATTTCATCAGAAACAACAATTAAGTCATATTTTTCAACAATCTTGGCAAGTTCCGTTAAATCTTCTCTTGCCAGCATACTTCCTGTCGGGTTGTTCGGTGAACAGAGTAAAATCGCCTTTGTTTTTTCCGTGATGGCAGATTCGATTTGCTCCGCTGTTACCTTAAACCCGTTGTCCGGTGAAGTCGAAACCGGAACAGGTTTACCGCCAGCCAATGCAACCAATGGAGCATATGCCACGAATGCTGGTTCAACAATCAAAACTTCTTCCCCTTGGTTTAAAATCGCACGGAAAGCGAGGTCAATTGCCTGACTTGCCCCGACGGTAACGATCACTTGATCTTTAGGATTATATTCGACAGAAAAGCGATTATTTAAGTATTTACAGATTTCCTGGCGTAATTCCAGCAACCCCGGATTGGCAGTATAAGAGGTAATTCCCTGCTCGAGTGAAAGAATCGTTGCCTCGCGAATATTCCAGGGGGTGACGAAATCCGGTTCGCCCACCCCTAACGAAATAACGCCCTCCATACTGGCAGCCAAATCGAAAAATTTACGAATTCCTGAAGGCTGAATGTCTTTTGCTAATTGCGAAATATAGGAAGAATACCCGTTTTTCATGGTGTAACCACCATCCTGCGATCCTTATCTTCGCCGCCTTCAAAATTAACTCCATCATGCTTATATTTTTTTAACATGAAATGGGTGGTGGTGGAGATCACATGCTCAATCGTTGATAGTTTTTCCGAAACAAAGTTGGCAATCTGATTCATCGTTTTTCCTTCTATTGTAATCGACAGATCATATGCACCGGACATCAGATACAAAGAAGATACCTCCGGAAAACGAGCGATTCTTTCCGCCACTTCATCAAAACCAACGCCGCGTTTCGGAGTAACCTTTACTTCAATCATGGCAATAATGTTTGCTTCGCCTTCAACCTTACTCCAGTTGATCAATGTCGGGTAACTGATAATAACCTTTTGATCTTCTAATTTTTTAATCGTGTTTTTGACGGTTTCTTCATCGCTCATGACCATGGATGCGATGGTGGCCGCCGATAATTGGTGGTCCTCTTCAAGTATTTTTAAAATTTCAATTTCTTCACTGCTCAGTTTCATAACGAGCCTCCTCAAAGTATACAACCTCCAGTTTATAGGAGATTGGCGATAATCATCGAAATTAGTCGGTAATATTACTATAATAGGTTATTTTGAAATATCACTCAATTTAAATTCACTATTTTTTTATTAAAATTAATGGAAAGTAACAGGAAGTTGGAAGCCCCTTCCACTTTATTGAAAAATACCCTCATAAGCCATACTAAAATTATCAAAATAAGGGAGATGTTAGGATTTGATTGGTTTTATCGGACTTGGAATTATGGGCAGTCGTATGGCTGAAAATCTGCTAAAAAGCGGACATGAAATAGTCGTTTATAATCGAACAAAGGAAAAAGCGGAGGACCTTTTAAACAAGGGGGCAAATTGGGCTGCATCTCCGAAGGAAGTCGCTGCCCAGTCCACTGTTATTTTTACCATGCTTGCGGTGCCAAAGGCTGTGGAAGAGGTTGCCTTGGGTGAGGATGGATTTTTGGGGAGTTTATGTGAAGGCAGCCTATGGGTTGACTGCAGTACTGTCGATCCTGCGTTTACACGAAGAATGGCAGCGGAGGCAGAAAAACGTCAAATTCGCTTTTTGGATGCTCCTGTATCGGGCTCAAGAATTCCTGCAGAAAAGGCAGAGCTTGTTTTCCTCGTAGGCGGCAAGGAAGAGGATATGGGGGAGGTAAGGCCGCTGCTTCAGACCATGGGGAAGGATGTTCTCTATCAAGGAGAAGTCGGAAAAGGGACTTCCATGAAAATGGTCATTAATTTAATGCTCGCCCAATCGATGGCTGCGTTTGCGGAGGCCTTGAATCTTGGTGAAGCTCTCGGTCTTCAAAAGGAAACTGTTATGGAGACATTGTTAAATGGGCCGACCGCGGCTCCAATGTTGAAAGGAAAAAAGACCAAGATTCTCTCCGGCGAGTATTCGGCCGATTTTCCGTTAAGGCTGATGCAAAAGGACCTTCAGTTAGTTTCCCAGGCGGCATACGAACACTCTTTATCGATGCCAAGCGCCAACCTCACAAAGGAACTTTATGCGTTAGCAAAACAACAGGGCCTCGGGGAACTTGATTTCTCGGCCATCTATCAATTCCTAACACCAACTAAATAGAAGGATGTGAAAACTTAACAATGGTGAAAGAAACCATGTGAAGTTTTTACATTCCCAGTGATTCCTGAAGAAAGGCTGTCAAATAGTCGACATTGGTTATTTTTTTATTGCACTCGGTACTATCGGTGCAAATATAATTGCCGATGGCTTTGTAGTAATCTGGGTTCTTGGACTTTTTCGCTTTTGTTACGGTAGAAATGTAAGCAACCTGGCCAAACCGGTTACAGAAGGAACAGATATTCTTTTTACTGGCGGGAGTAGGTTTGCATTCGATGCCGGCAATTTTTCCCTCCAGCTCATAAACAATAAATTTTTTATTGGAACTGAGGTCGTTCCAGCTCAAATAGGTCAGTTGGCCGTGATCAATTTGTGATAAATCCGGCAGCTTTAATTTTTTATTTTTAGGAAACATCTTTTTCAACTGCTGCTCAGTGATTTTTGGAAAAGGGATTACGTAGGCGGAAAGCTGCTGGATATATTGGTCATATTCGGCATCAGTTTTCAGCTCTGAAAGGTCGAGCATTTTCTGCTGTTCTAATGTTGCATTTGGAAAAAGGTCGTTGATTTTAGCATTAGCTAAGTCGATCACTGCAGTTAAAACGGTTGGGGCCACATTCTTTTTAGCGCTGTCCTTAATCAAGGCAATCTGATTTTTTATAAAATTAAGCTGTTCATTTCTAATAAATTTTTCGGTCATGCTGGGTATCTCCTATCATTCTCTATACTGTTTATTTTAAAAAATCATGCAGGTTTCTAAAATGGAGAAAATGGCTTAGAACTGTTTTTTACATAAAAAAACACTGATGAAGTTTTTTCACCAGTGCTGTAGGTTTATGTCTTTTTCGAATAGACAATTTTTTTGATGGTTTCTGTTGAGAGATAGTGTTCCTCGGCTAATTGCTGAATGCTGCAGCCGCTGTTGAACTTTTCTTTAATAGCGGAATTGCGGTTATCGAGCAGCCGTCTCCCGCCGCTTGAGGTTCCCCATTGCCGATACTCCGTTTCCGGCTTGGGGATGTATAGGGTTTCCCCCTGTACATATTTTTGGATTTCTACGATCAGCTTTTCGGGTAAAACCTTGTTTGCATTAATATATTTCATTTTTGCCAGCCCCTTATTTTGATTTTGAAAAAAATAAGGTGCAAAGCCAAAATAGTAGAAAAGCTAGGTCAGCGATAAATTTAAATGATTCGCCCCATGCAAAGTATCGCCTTTCCAATATTAGGCTTTGCATGAGTGGCAGAAGTACCAGACAATCTTAAGTGATTCTCCAACTGTACGCACCTCCCTTGATCTGTTGTTATTATAACAGAATCTCCCACAAGCGTGAGGGATTTATTTTTTTACAGCTGCTCCTGTCCAACTAGGAGTGTCCATGCCCACACGTTCGAACTGCCATTCGCATACTGTGTTTTTACAGAATGTCGAATGGAGGGAAAGTATGAAAACACGAAAATGGTTTTGGACAATCGTTTTAAGTGCCATATTGGTTCTCCCGTTGCTTCTCGTAATGTTCCATGATAATGGAACGAAAAAGCAGTCAGATCTGCCTGATGTGCAGACAGTCTTGGGGGATAATACCGCAAAGAATCCTGGAAAGACTCACCCCAATTCCCACTCCCAAACTCATTCCCAGCCTAAACCAAATCCCAAGGCAGACCATCAGCCTAAACCGGAAAAGAAGCCTGCTCCCAAACATAAAACCCTCTGGGGTGTCGATTCCGCTACAAAGGTGGATCAAGCATTTTTAAAATGTGTAAAAAAGCATTATGGCAAGCCGGCTGTGTTTGGCCGTTATTTAGAGACGAAAGAGGGAATCTCGACAGGACTTACGAAAAAAGAGGCTGACTTTCTTCACAAAGAGGGAGTCAAAGTTATTCCGATATTTAATCATTTCATCGATGCTACCGGTTATAAAAATGGGGTGTCTGAAGCAAAAGAAGCAATACGCTATGCTAACAGGATAGGAATTCCAAAGGGGACCGCGATTTTCGCCGATATCGAACCAAAATATCCCGTCGATGAAGGATTTATACGCGGTTGGGTCGATACCTTGCACAAATCGGATTATAAACCTGGAATCTACGGAGTGTTCACAAAGGAATCGAAGGTTACCTCCGCATATAAAAAAGCGATGGAGAAGGATAAGAATATTCAGGACCAGACCATCATCTGGAGCAGCAACCCCGAACCAGGAATCACCAACAAGGACAGCGCACCAAAATTTAAGCCCAAAGCGCCCGACAAAATAAACGTATCCATCTGGCAATACGGAATCGACGGCCAAACCTGCAACATCGACACCAACCTCATCCAGTCAGAAGTAATAGAGGATCTATGGTAAAAAACAGTGCCAAAAAACAGTGCCTGACACCGGCCGTGGACTTTCTGCTCCTTTTGTCCGTGTGGGGTGGACTCTTATTGTCTATCAGTGATAACAGCTCTCCAATCAGCGAAACACAAAACTAAACAAAAAATGCCTGGCACCAATGTGAAAATTTCACAATGGTGCCAGGCACTAACCAAGACTAGCTAATACCTGTACCCCAACTTCACCGAAATCCTTCTACCATATTCCACTACTCTGTCAATCAACAGCTTTTCCCGCTCCTCCGAAACTTGGAAATTGACATACCCAATGCTAATGGCGCCAATCAGCTCATTCATCTGGTTAAAAATGGGGGCGGCCACCGCCGATGTTCCCTTCGTTTTCTCGCCATGACTGATGCCATAGCCCTGCAATTTTACAGCCTGCAATTTCTCGAAAAATGCGTCCTGGCCCTCAGCAGCGACCAGCGTACCAACAATTTTCTGAGACTCCGCCTGCGGCAGGAACGCGAGCATCGCCTTGTTTGCCGCACCAATATGCATCGGAATCCGATTGCCAAGCTGGTCATAAATTCGAATCGGGTTGGTCGGACAATCAATTCTTTCAACCACAAGCGACTCCAGCCCAAACGGCTTATTGTAATAAACACTTTCTCCAACCTCGTTCATTAATCGCTCCATTTCAGGGCGAATCTGGCCGACAAAATCGAAGCTGTCATATAACTGCAAACCATATTCCAGCCATTTATTTCCCAGCGTGTAAAGCTTCGAGGCCGGATCCTGCTGAATCAGTCCATGATCTTTCATTGAATTCAATAAGCGGTGGATGGTACTAACAGGAAGTTCGCACTCCTTCGATATGTCCGTAATCGACAACCACTTTGCCGCATCACTGCCGGAAATAATCTCGATGATTTCCATCGCACGATCAATCGTTTGCATTTCTTCAGTTCCCCTTTCTAAATAATGATTCAAAATTCCGTAATGTGGAACATTATCCTTACTATACATTAATTTTTTAAAATTAAAAATATTGACATGATTATCGAACTGCTATACTATCAAATTATAAATTTCATTTGATGAAATAAAATTCCACTATGTGAAAAAACGGAGGTCAATTACATGTTTAAAAATGTTATCGTTAAAACCCCAGGGAAAACATATGTAAACGGATTAACCACATCTGATCTAGGAACACCCATTTTAGAAAAAGCGCAAGAGCAACATGCATTTTACATAGCGGCCCTTAAACAGTGCGGCGTAGAGGTAACCGAGCTTCCTGCAAACGAAAACTACCCTGATTCCACTTTTGTTGAGGATACTGCCGTTCTCACCCCAGGATTCGCCGTAGTCACTAATCCTGGAGCAACCACGCGAAATGGCGAAATTATTGAAATGGAACCGGTATTAAAGAAGTTTTATGACAAAATCTATCATATTGAAGCACCAGGAACTCTTGACGGCGGGGATATTTTACAAATTGAAGATCATTTCTATATCGGAATTTCAGCAAGAACCAACCATGAAGGTGCCAAACAATTAAAGCAAATCCTTGAATCGGAAAACTACAAAGCTACCATTGTTGAATTAGAGAAATTCTTCCACTTAAAAACCGGAGTTAACTACATTGGAGAAGGAATCATCTTGGCCGCAGGTGAATTCATCGATCATGCTGACTTCAATTCTTACAAAAAAATTATTGTGCCACCGGAAGAAGAGTACGCAGCCAACTGTATCCGCGTTAACGATTATGTGATCGTCCCAGCTGGATTCCCGGAAACCAAGAAAAATATTGAGGATGCAGGTTTCAAAACCATTGAAGTCGATACAACCGAATTCCGTAAATTAGACGGTGGACTAAGCTGCCTGTCCTTACGTTTCTAATATCTTCATAGAAAAAGCTGCTTAGTTATGCCGCTCTTGACATGAAATGCCAGTCTATTAATGATAGTAAATAGATTGTTATAGCAGTATATTTAAAATGAGTTCCGCTTTTTTAAACAAAGTGTATTACCTTAAAAGGGGATAGAAGATCATGACAGAATATCAATGGGCAACAAAAGAAGGGCTTCGCCGTTTGTTATGCGAGGTGGTGAGCTGGGAAAGCCGGACACTGACGCCGGGAGAACGGGAATTCCCTAAAAAGCTGGAAGCGAAACTACAGAGTTTGCCTTATTTTCAAGAGAATCCTAGTCACTTAGGTCTTCATGATGCGGATTTGGGAAGAAGATTCGTCACCGCTCTATACAAACATCCAGAAGCCCAGGACACCATTGTTCTCATTAGTCATTTTGATACGGTTTTTACAGCGGAATACGGGGATATCGAAGAATTCGCCTTCAAGCCTGAGGAATTAACGCAATTACTTTATAGCCGAATGGACAGCCTGCCGGAGGATGCAAGAGAAGATCTCCTTTCTGGTGAATATCTGTTTGGTCGTGGCACGATGGATATGAAAATGGGCCTTGTTATGCATATGGGATTAATTGAAAAGGCTTCCGCAGAAAAATGGCCAATTAATCTTATTTTACTAACGGTTCCGGATGAAGAAGTCAATTCGGCAGGTATGAGGGCCGCCGTGGTGAAATTAGTTGAAATGCGTGAACAACACGGTCTCACCTATAAATTATTTCTAAATGGAGAGCCGGTATTTACGCAGCAGCCGGGTGACCGCAATTATTATATTTACTCCGGCACAATCGGTAAAATTATGCCTTCCGTGCTTTTTTACGGGCGCGAAACCCATGTCGGCGAACCGCTGAGCGGGATTACTGCAAGCTATATGGCTTCGTTCATGACGCAGGAGATGGAGTGGAACGTCAAACTCGAGGAGACGGTGATGGGAGAAAAGACACCACTACCGGTTACGCTCCAGCAAAAGGATTTAAAAATGGAGTACTCGGCACAAACACCATTTCGTGCGGCCGCCTTGTATAATGTATTTTTAATGAAGCGGAATGCAGCGGAAATTATGGATATTTTTGAAGAGATTGCTGGAGATGCTGCAAAGGCCAGCAATACGGCCTATCAAAAAATTTGTACGGCTCAGGGCGTAAAACCGGTAGGGGAAGTCCGTGTTCTCCGTTATGAACAATTGCTCGAGCATGCTACTAAGAAACTCGGTCAGGAGTTTGTTGATGCGGTGAAAGCGGAGGTTCTTGCGAACAACGAGTGGGATGATCGTGATAAGTCCTTCCAAATTGCCGATACCTTAATGATTGAGTGCCAAGAACTGGCGCCGGCGATGATTTTGCTCTATGCACCGCCATATTATCCGGCCGTCAATTCATCTGATAATGAATTTATTCGTGAATGTGTGAGCCATATTCAAGCGCAGGGCATGGAGAAGTTTGGACTGCCGGTGGGGCAAATCCACTATTTTAATGGCATTTGCGACTTGAGCTATGTGAATTACAACGATACGAATGAGGGATGGAATTCCTTTATCGCCAACACACCGGTCTGGGGGGACAGCTACAGCATCCCATTTGAGGAAATGAAACAACTCCAAGCACCCGTACTGAACGTAGGGCCGTTTGGAAAAGACGCCCACAAACGCACCGAACGCCTCCATATGAAGAGTGCATTTGAAGAAGTTCCAGTGCTGGTGGAGGAGCTGATTAAATCGATTTGCAGGAACAACACGAAGATGAAGGGACAAGTCCCTTGTAAATAAGATTAATGAAGAAAAAGGACAACACCGTGTTGTCCCTTTTTGCTGTTTTCTGAAAATATTGAATACTGTAATAGCGAGTGGTAAACTATATAAAGATAATCTTATCTTCTAAACAACGTGACTTTTTCTACAAATCGCACATTTTCAAGGAGGTAATGATGTTAAATTTCAATGCTGCCGGTCACAATCCAATAGATGCTGATGGGATGAACCCAATTTCAAAACAGTTATCAGCAAAAATAGATAATTATCTGATACTATGCGTCTATGAACAGGATTATAAATTTCAAGATCACGCTGGTTTAGAATGGGAGCAATCCAAGAATTTACTAGCAGCGATGCCGTTATCCGCGGACTCAAAGGGATCTAATACTTTTATTATTTGGGATCGAGTCTATCAGGAGAGCACCCACGTGTTTAATAGTTTGCGTCTTGCGGCTAGGAATCGGTTAATTAGGCATATCTCCAATAATATTGTGAACTATCTTTTAACGAAGTATAAAAAGTTTTCTCCGATATTCTCCACGATTCTTAATAATGCAGAAATGAAAAGCCGGTCGATTCACTATTTTGAGGAGATGTTAAAAAGAGACACTTTTTTAGTTAATGAAGATGTCTGGGATAACTTTTGTGATTGGTTCCGTATCTGTTTAACTGAATGGGTACTGGAAGAAATGGCCCAAACCCTTGGCGAGGATCGATTAGTCCAGCTGGATAAAAAGGAATTAAACGAGCAATTCTATCAATTTATCTCCATGAATTTTTCGCAAAATAAAAATTTTATTACGAGGTTTACAAGTATTGTAAATAACTATAGCTTAGAGTGGGTTGAAAAGATTATTACCTTTTTAAATTTAGAAAATTATTCTATTCAGCAAATCGAATCATTGCTTTGTAAAGATATCTCCATTTCTGAACATCCATCATCTTCTCCTGTAAATGAGTTCACGTTTAATTCAGCGGTAAATGACTGTATATTTGTCATGAATAATGCACCGTATCAATCTGTTCGTGAAGCATTATATAAAATGAGTTTTACACAAAAAGAAGAATTTATTTGGCCCACCTCCCCTATTATGAAGAGCAGTGTTGAGGGGATCTTGCAAATCAAACCCTTTAAAAAGGACTATTACCCATTACATAAAGATCATCCCATTGTTAAGGAAACCTGGGAGGAGGTTAAGGTTTTATCGGATTTAGAAGCAGATATATTTGATGCACTTTGTACCTTCTTTTTATCAAATGCCAAACATCCTGAAGATGTCGTAGAAATCCAGTTGGATGACTTGTTAGCCATTCGGGGCTTAAAGCCAAAAATGGGTGGGGAGGGCCGCCGGGGAGGTTATGAAGAGAAACAGCGACGCCAAGTTATGAAATCGCTCTCAATCATTCAAAAACTATGGATTGACTTGGAAAAAACGATTGTCTATGAAAAAGGGAAGCCAGCCGAGACTGAGCTCCAAGGCAGGGCCTTTCTTTTCGTTGACCAGAATCGAGTCGAGTATCCCATTACGGAAGAAACAAGTGTGAAAAAAATAAGCTATAAAGTAGATCAAGTTTTTTCCAGATACTTATTTGGATCAGGAAGACAGGTGGCTCTTCTTCCTTTGAAAGTGTTACATTATGATCCTTATCGTAAATCATGGGAGAAGCGATTGACAAGATACCTTAGCTGGCGGTGGCGGATACAAGCAAAAAAAGGGGATTATTTACAACCGAATAAAATTAACACGTTACTTGATGCGATCGGTGTCAAAATAAATGAACGAACCCCGTCACGCACGAGAGAAAGATTGGAAAAAGCACTTGATACCTTGCAACAAGATGGGGTGATCGGGGCATGGCACTATGAGAAATGGGAAGAATCAATCGCCGACCAAAAAGGATGGGGGCGTATTTGGCTGAATTCTATGATTACCATTCAGCCGCCGGAATTTATAAGGGAACAATATCATCCGATTAAGAGAAGCCATCAAGGTCAGAATATCAGACAACCCCAGAAAGAAGTATTAGGTGAAGAGGCAGAAATGATTGGAGTTCGTGTAAGGGAGATTAGGGAAACGTTCGACTTGGCTTTAGCACATGTTTCAGAAGAATTGGAAATCTCCACCTCTTATTTAAGCAATATTGAAAGAGGTATTAAAATCCCATCTAAAAAAATTCAGTTCAAGCTGATGAAATGGCTGAAGCGCTTTGAATAAAAAAGAACCTTATGTACATGAAAGTGTGCATGAGGTTCTTTTTTTCGTAAAAACGGTTTATCTTATACATTTGTCGAGGTTGTCTTGTACAAATGTCGGGATGATGTTGTACGTAAAAAATTTACTAGTTTATTTTGCTGTTGATAGACAAAGGTTTTTCCCCATTTTTTCTTTTTTTTCTCCCTAATAATTAAATAATATAAGCTGTTTTGTTTTCTGAATATTAAAAATCAATTGTGTATGATTCAACTATGAAAACAATAGTAAAGATTGGGGTGGAGAAGATGAAAAATGAAAACGTTTCCTTTAAAGGTTTGGACCCCTTATTTTATCCTCGTTCCGTTGCAGTATTAGGGGCGTCAAAAAATCCTAATAAGCTGGGTTACATTCAGGTGAAAGCATTATTGGATGGGAACTATGATGGAGCGATCCTGCCGATTAACCCAAAGGAAACCGAAATTGCTGGGTTAAAATGCTATTCCACATTATCAGATGTCCCTGGACCCATTGATTTAGCAATATTTTGTGTGAGTGCCAGTCAAGTTTTACAAAGCATCGAGGATTGTGGAAAGAAAAATGTGAAAGCCGCCATTATTTTTGCCTCAGGATATTCAGAAACAGGAGTAGAGGGGGCGAGACAGCAGGAAATGATTGCAGATACAGCTAGAAAGTATGGAATTAGATTAATCGGCCCTAACTGTGTTGGTCTCGTCAATACTTTGAATGGATTGGTAGGAACCTTCTCACCGGCTGTAATGAGCCATCCATTAAACGATCAGCGGGCTGTAGGATATGTTTCCCAAAGTGGTGCCTTCGGGATTCTTACTTATATGGCGGCAGCTCAGAACGGACTTACCTTTAATTATTTTGTCAGTGTTGGAAATGAAATGGATACAGAGTTTGCTGACGTTGTGGAATATATGATTCATGACCCAAAAACGAAAGTTATCAGCGGTTATCTCGAGGGAGCTAAAAATCCTGCTAAACTGAGGCAGCTGGCAAAGGAAGCATTGAACAAAAATAAACCAATTGTATTAATGAAAACAGGACGCAGTTCAGCCGGAAGCCGGGCAGCAGCTTCCCATACAGGCTCCTTAGCGGGATCAGACCAAATCTATGACGCATTTTTTAAGCAAACAGGAATCGTAAGAGCAAATGATTATGAGGAAATTATTGCCTTTTCCAAACTATTTCTATCTGGCAAGCTTCCGACTGGACGGAATACAGTGATTATTACAAGTTCCGGAGGAAGGGGGATTAATGAAGCTGACCGCTGTGAGGCAAGCGGGCTAAAGATTACACCCCTAAGGAATGAGACAAAGGAAAAGATAAAAGAAGCTTTACCCTCCTTTGCAAGTGCTGCCAACCCAGTTGACTTAACCGCTGCAGCCGCGGTTACGAATCCTGAGTTGTTTATCGCACCGCTGAAGGCACTTTTGGAAGACCCAGAGATTGATAATTTAATATTTACTGAGTTTCCAATGTTTTGGGGAGACGATCACCCACTATTACAAGAGTTTATTCAAAAGTGTAAGGAATCGGATAAATTTGTTCTGGTTACAACCTTCCCATTACAAGGAATGTCAATCCCTAAAGGGGCCGCTGAAATGGAGAAAAACGGAATCCCTGTTATCCCAGGTAACTTAAATCCAATTGGCGCACTGGCAAAATTGGTAGAGTACAGTGAAAAATATCGTAAAAATCAAATGAACGAGGCTAAAGCTGAACAAAAGCATCCCGTCCTAACAGGCTCAAATCCAAATTTACAGCAGGTGTTAAAGCCTGGTGTAACGCTAAGTGAATTTGAATCAAGTGAAATATTGGAACTATACCATATTCCAACTTCCCAAAAAGCATTAGCACAAACAGTAAAAGATGCTGTTTTGCACGCCAAAAGTATCGGTTTTCCAGTTGTAATGAAAATAGACTCCAAGGATATTCCTCATAAAACAGAAGCAAATGCCATTCGATTGAATTTACAAAACGAACAGGATGTAGTGGATGCCTATGCGGATATTTTAAGTTCCGCTAAAATGTACAATCCTGATGCCGTCATCAATGGTGTATCTGTTCAAGAGATGCTGCCGAAAGGTACAGAGGTAATTGTAGGGGTAACAAAGGACCCAGTTTTTGGACCGGTCATCATGTTTGGTCTCGGGGGAATTTTTGTTGAGACATTCAAAGACATTTCTTTCCGTGTCGCCCCTCTAACCCGTCAAGATGCAGCAGAGATGATGGAAGAAATTAAAGGAAAGGCGATTCTGAAAGGGGTAAGAGGGCAGGCTCCAGCTGACCTTGACGCAATTATCGATGTTTTATTAAAAGTTTCTGATTTAATTTCTGACGCAGATGGTGGGATTGAGGAAATCGATATTAATCCACTCATTGTTTATGAGAATGGCTTAAAAGCGGCGGATGCCTTAATCATTACGAGTCATTCTTCACTTGAAAAAGCGGAAGCAGGGAGGAGATAAGATGGAGTTGGACAGCAGCATTATTGGATTAATGGGTCCAGAATTTACTTTTGAAGTAGAAAAACGACATATACGCCAATTTGCTCAAGCAATTGGAGACCCCAATCCGCTTTATGTAGATGAGGAGTATGCAGCCCTTACTCCTTACTTGGAAATCATTGCCCCGCCCACTTTTCCGATTGCCATTGGTGCGGAAGGTGAAGGGATTGACCTAGGCCTTGACCCAAAGAGAATGCTTCATGGTGAACAGGAATTTATCTATAACCGTCCGATTAGATCCGGGGACAGGTTGGTGTGTCAAATGAAGGTGACCGATTTATATGAACGGGAGGGAAAAAGCGGGAAAATGCAGTTTTTGGTGTTAGATACAGAGATGAAAGATGAGAAGGGAAATCTGGTCGTCATCAGCCGCACGAATATTATTTACCGGCCAAAACAATAGAATCAACCTTTTATTCTTTTAATCTGCGGTTCATACGAAGGAGGGATGATAAATGCTGGTATATGAAGATTTACAAGAAGGGCAGGTTTTACAGCCATTGGGTAAACCACCTGTTACAAAGGTGCAATTAGTAAAATATGCGGGAGCTTCTGGTGATTATAATCCGCTGCATACCGATGATGCGTTTGCCCAAAGCATTGGAATGCCGGGTGTCATTGCCCATGGAATGCTGGTGATGGGTTTTTTAGGGGAATACGTAATGGGGCTGGCCGGCAAAACAGCAGAAATAACGAACTTTCGAATGAGATTCGGCGCTATGACCAGGCCGGTAGATCAAATTACCTGTTCTGCCATCGTCCAAAAATTCTATGAGGAAGATGGCAAACGGTTTGTCAGGTTAGAACTTAAAGCGGAGAAGGCGCCGGAAAAAGTTGTCGGGTCCGGAGAAGCGATTTTACGTTTTTTCTAAAATAAAAAGGGAGGTTTTCTCGTGGGATTGATTAAAGACCGCTATGCGATTGTTGGTGTAGGGGAAAGTGAGCGTTCAAAAAATTCAGGAACAACTCCGCTGCATTTAGCCTTAGATGCAGCAAGAGCTGCCATTCAAGATGCGGGTATTGAAGCGAAAGAGATCGATGGGTTTATGAGCTATAGTGAAAATGATTCTTGTACCTCCCATCAATTAGCCACCTATTTAGGGGTTCGTCCTAAATATGTAAAAGATATCATGGGCGGAGGCAGCAGTACAGAGATGCTGATTGCTGATGCGATTGGATTAATTGAAACAGGTCAGGTCAATACCGTTTTAATTTACCGTTCGATGAATGGACGATCCGGTGTCAGGATGGGCGGCGGCGGATGGGATGTAAATATGCTTCAATCTGCCATTGATGGAGGAAGCTTTATCATCCCTTATGGTGCAGGAGGACCAAGTCAGTGGTTTGGACTTTTTGCAACAAGGCACATGTATGAAACCGGGCTTACGCAAGAACATTTGGGGCATGTATGTGTAAGCTTTTATGAACATGCCCAGCGGAATCCAAAAGCATTTTTTTACGGAAAACCGCTAACCATGGAGGAATATAAAAACACACCGTACTTAAGTTATCCGTTTAATAAGCATGATTTCTGTCTGGAATCAGATGAAGCCAATGCACTGATTGTTACTTCAGCTGAAAGGGCCAAGAATGGTAAATCAAGACCCGTGTACATTATGGGGATTGCGGCAAGACAATGTGTATCCCATTCCCATTACTGGTCAGATCTTTCCGAAGTTGCTGCTGATTATGTTGCCCCTGAAGTATTTAAAATGGCGGGGGTCAAACCGGAAGACCTTCATGTGGCATCCATCTATGATTGCTACAGTTGGGTGGTGTTACGCCAGCTTGAGGCTTATGGAATTGCTCCTCGTGGTCAAGTAGGCGATTTTGTTGCTGATGGAAATTTACGAATGGGCGGGAGATTGCCGAGTAATACGGCAGGTGGCATGCTTTCCGAAGGCTATACACATGGAATGAATAACGTTCTCGAAATTGTTCGTCAGATCCGCCACGATTATAAAGGAACAGACCGTCAAGTAGAAAATTGTGAGGTCGGCTTATGTACTGGCTGGGCGGGGCCAGATATTGCAGGGGCTATGATTCTTAGAAACTAGGAGGGGTAAGAATGGGATATCAAAAACCAATACCATTAAAAAATCAGGATAATCATCCCTTTTGGGACGCCGCGGATCGTCATGAACTTATGATCCAAAAATGTGAAAGTTGTCATCGATACCTGCATCCGCCTGGCCCTGCTTGTGCAAAATGCGGCAGTACAGAACTTAGCTGGGAAAACTTTGGCAGTGATGTAACAGGGACGGTTTATTCCTATGTGATCTCTTATCGCCCTTTTCTTCCAGGATTTCAAGATGATCTGCCGCTTGTAATTGCAATCGTCGAGCTTGAAAAGGCTCCAGACATAAAGTTGATTGGGAACATTCTAAATTGTAGTCCGGAGGATGTTCAAATTGGAATGAACGTAAAAATGACATGGCAGGATATCAACGAAGAACGCGCACTTCCGCAATGGATCCAGGTATAGTATAGAGATTTATTTTTGAAAGGAGGAAATGAAGCAAATGGATTTTTCTTTTACAGAAAGGGAAGAGGCCTTCCGCCAAGAATTACGAACATGGCTGGAAAATAATTTACCGGATGGGTGGCTTGCAGGAAAAAGAGAGCTTCCAAAAGAGCGAAATGAGTACTCTCAATTCTTAAGAAACTGGCAAAAAAAATTATATGAGGGTGGATACGCTGCAATTGCCTGGCCGGAAAAATATGGAGGCCGGAACGCCAGTTTAATAGAGGAGATTATTTATCAGCAGGAAATGGTCCGAGTAAAAGCTCCGCCATTGGTAAATTATGTTGGGATTCATATGGTCGCGCCTACATTGATGCAAATCGGGACAGAAGAACAACAAGCTGCCTATATTCAGAAAATATTAACAGGTGAAGAAGTTTGGTGCCAGGGATATTCGGAGCCGAACGCAGGATCTGACTTAACGGCCATCCAGACCTCTGCAGTGCGGGATGGGGATCGTTGGAAAATTAATGGACAAAAAGTGTGGACGAGTTTTGGACATTTAGCAGACCGCTGTTTTCTTCTTGCAAGAACAAGCAAGGGAGAGAAAAAGCATAAAGGAATTACCGTTTTCCTATTAGATATGAAACAGCCTGGAGTAGAAACACGGCCTATCATTCAGATGGATGGCAAACATGATTTTAATGAAGTGTATCTAGAAGATGCTATTGCTTACGATGCCGACATTGTCGGTGAGGTAGATGAAGGCTGGAAGGTAATGATTGCCCTCTTAATGCACGAAAGAACTGGAATCGGAGCACAAGTCTTTACTTTGGAACAGCAATTTCAAGATTTAGTCGTTTTAACAAAAGAATTGCGAGAAGATGGCCAACCACTAATTAAAAATCCGTTTGTTCGCAAAACAATGGTTGATTTATACACACGGTCGAGGGGTTCTCTTCTAAACTATTATCGAAATCTGACCAAGACATTAAAAAATGGGCATCCAGGTGCAGAAGGTTCCATGGATAAATTATTGGTTAGTGAATTAACCAAGGAATTATTTGCTCAATCTATGTCCATACAGGGGCATCAAGGTGTGCTATGGAAAGAGGATTCCCTAATCGGAGATTCGTATTGGCAAGAAGGTTTTCTTTATTCATTCGGTATGACCATTGGGGGCGGAACGAGCGAAGTTCAGAAAAACACGATCGCGGAGCGGATTTTAGGACTTCCTAAAGATATGGGAAGATAGTGAAAACGGGGGTGACAAGTTATGGATTTTTCATTAAGTGAAGAACAAGAGATGTTCCGCAATTATGTTCACAAGTATTTAAATGATAAGGGGCAAACGAAAATTGCCCGAGAGTTTATTAAGGGTGAAAGAGAATTCTATCAATCTGCCTTTTTAGGACTGGTGGAGTTAGGCTGTACCGGCATCAATATTTCGGAAGATTACGGTGGAATGGGACTTGGAGCACTGGATTTAGTTCCGATTCTGGAAGAGTTAGGCAGCAACGTACTCCCTGGTCTGTATTTAGAAACCAACGCATTTGCAGTACCTTTGCTGGAGAGATTTGGAACAACCGAGCAAAAGGAAAAGTACCTGCCTGCGGTTGCCGATGGAACACAAACTTTTTCCCTTGCTTGGCTTGAACCGGGAGGGAGTTACAACCCATCAGATATAAGAATGACTGCTTCCTTAACGGGTGATCGAATCATTCTAAATGGAACAAAGACACTTGTTCCAGATGCCGAGATGGCGAATAGTTTGATCCTGCTTGTTCGTACGAGGGAGGGAGATGGAACTGAAGGGGTGTCACTTGTAATCCTTGATCAATCTGATACCAAAATAAGGATTAAGAGACTAGCAAATATAGATGAAACACGTCAGTTAGCTGAAATTACTTTAGAAAGTGTTTCCATCTCAAACGAGCAATTGATTGGGCCTATCCATAAAGGCTGGGAGGTTCTGCAGGATGGATTGCTTTCGATCAATGCGGCACTTGCATCCGTGATGGTTGGCGGAATGGACAAGGTCGTCGAAATGGCGGCCGAATATGCAAAGATTCGGGAACAGTTTGGCCAGCCAATTGGCCGTTTCCAGGCAATCAAGCATAGGATTGTCGATATGAAGCTCGATCTTGAAACAGCAAGATCCTTAGCCTACTATGCGAACTGGGCATTAGAAAGCAGGGCAGAGGATCGTGTACAGGCGATTTTCAGCGCCCGAATTTTTGCCAGTGAAGCCTTTAACCGTGTCTCGGCACATAATATTCAAATTCACGGCGGCATTGGGTTTACAGAAGAAATCGACTGCCATTTATTTGTGAAACGGGCACGCTTTTATGAAAATTACCTGGGAAGCACGCAAAGCTATTATGAAAAAACAGCAGCTTCATTGGGGTGGTGATAGTAGATGGAAATCGTAAGTGAAATCAAGAAATACCAAAATCAAATGAATGGAAAAGCTGTGCCGGCATCATCCGGCAAAACCATTGATAGTATTGACCCGGCAACAGGTAAAGTGTGGGCAAAGGTGCCCGGCAGTTCTATACAGGATGCCGAAGAAGCAATTTCTTCTTCAAAGCGGGCTTTTAACGATTGGGCCGCCTTATCAGCGATGGAACGTGCGGCTTATCTAAGAAAAATTGGCGATCAATTAGTCCTGCATGCCGAAGAGCTGGCCGCATTAGAAACAAAAGACATTGGCTGGGTCATCCGGGAAACAAGCTATGGATTGATTCCGGTATTGACGAGTATTTGGCATGATGCTGCTGGTGCTGCAGCCGTGGCAAGCCGGGGAGAAACGGTTCAGCTCGATTCAAAGAGTTTTGGATATACGCTGCGAGAGCCATTAGGGGTGGTGGTTGGCATTCTTCCGTGGAATGCACCACTCTTTACCTTTACGATTAAGGCTGCCTATGCACTTGCTGCAGGAAATACGGTGATTATTAAGCCCTCTGAATTGGCCTCTGTGTCAAGCTTACGATATGGCGAAATTTTGAATACCATTCTTCCCCCTGGAGTCTTAAATGTTGTCTCCGGTGATGGGGAGATTGGCGATGCATTGGTTCGTCATCGGGATGTGAATCGGGTTAGCCTGACAGGATCAGTGAATACAGCGAAAGCAATTGTCCGTTCCTCTGCACAGGCACCGAAGCCACTGACTTTTGAGTTAGGTGGAAAGTCGCCTAATATTGTATTCGCCGACGCAAACCTTGAAAAAGCGGCTGAAGGCGTAACGCTTAATGGCATTTTTACAGGAAACGCAGGGCAAATTTGTGTAGGCGGTTCAAGAATCCTGATTCAAAGGCCAGTATTCGAGAAAATGCTTTCCTTAATGAAAGAACAAATCGAGAAAAATATTAAGTTGGGAAATCCGATGGACCTGGAAACGACTATGGGACCGATTGCCAATAGTGTTCAATATAAAAAAGTATGTAACTATATTGAGTTAGGTAAAGAGGAAGGCGGAGAGATTATTGTCGGTGGCCGTTATGGGGGAGCTGCTCTGCTGCCAAACCACCCTTCATTTGCTGAAGGATATTGGATTGAACCGACCTTGATTCTTGTTGGTAGCAATTCCCTACGGATCTGCCAAGAAGAGATTTTTGGACCTGTTGCAGTTGTTATTGCCTTTGATACCGAAGAAGAAGCTCTAAAAATCGCAAATGAAACGGCTTATGGTCTTGGAGCAGGGGTTTGGACGACAAACTTAGATCGTGCTCATCGAATGATCAGAAAATTGGAATCCGGTAATGTGTGGGTAAATACGTATCGAAGAGTGGGACCAGAGCTGCCGTTTGGTGGTGTAAAGGAAAGTGGCTATGGAACGGATTCGATTCTAGAGAACACACGGGAAAAGACGTGCATTATCGAAATGGGGTAAGAGATAGGGAAACTTTTTAGTTTCCCTATTTATACCGATAAAGATGGATTGGATCATTCAAATTGGAGGGGAAATTATTGGAGGAGAAATATATTAGAAGATCTTTTCACTTCTTATGTCTTGGGATTCTACTTGTCGTTTTTGCAGAGGCAACACATATACCAGCCTATCCCAAAATGCTAGAGCACTTTCATTTAGGTGCAGGGTATGCAGTCTATATGCAATTGGGGTTTGCACTAGGACTAACAGGATTCCAGCCCTTAATGGGATGGCTATCCGATTCTTTTGGACAAAAAATAGTGGTGCTTTTTGGCGCAGGATTTCTGGCCATTGGTTCCATTTTAATTGCTACAGCTCCTGCGTTTTGGGTCTTGGTAGTAGGTCTTTTCTTAAAAGGCTTTTCCGGTGCGGCTGTTATTCCTGCAGGAGTTTCCTTCGTTGGAAAATACTTTACCCATCAGCAACGTGGTAAAACGATGGGGATTTATGGGTTTTATACGGTGATTGGAGGACTTGCTGGGCCGATTTTAAGCGGAATCCTTATAGATCGTTTCGGGTGGAACTCTATCTTTTTCCTCTGTAGTTTCTTTGGTGTTCTTTCCTTCCTGTTATTTGCTTTAGGTGTTCCAAATGTAAAAGGTAAAAGGTCAGAATCCTTCGATTTCTTAGGTGTAATCTTTGTATTCTTATTGCTCGGAGGACTCCTGACCGTTCCAACCTTTATAAACAATTATGGAATTTCCTCTTGGATGTGGGTTCCAGCTCTAGTGGTTTCCATTCTTTCCTTCCTATTGCTATTGGCTGTCGAAAAAAAACAGAAGAAGCCACTGTTAGATATCAAATATGCAAAAACAAGAACCTTCTGGGGCCCTTCGATCATTGCAGTGATTATGTATATGTCGTTTAGTAGTGTCATGTACGTTTTAACATTCTTTGTCCAAAGTGTACAAGGGAAATCTTCAACCGTTGTTGGATTATTACAGTTCCCGCTATTTTTGACAATGGCAGTAGCGAATATCATAAGCGGAAGATTAATGGGGAAATACTCCCCGCGCAGGTTAATTGGTGTAGCCATCGCATTATTAGTGGCAGGAGTCGGAATGTTATCGATGGCAAGAACCGATACCTCCTTTACCTATTTATTTATTTCTATGAGTTTAATTGGATCGGCAATTGGAACGGTTGGTCCGGTAGTGAAATCGGTGATTGTATCAAAAGCGAGTCCAACCCGTCTAGGTGTTGTTTCGTTTACTTATATTACGATTGAGAATGTTGCTTCCCGTGTCGGAGCCTCATTTGCCCTTGTCGCATTTGCTTTGTTCTCGGCCGGAGGAAATGCCTCAAGCGCCCTTTCAACTACAGCTCTTTTATTAACCATTTTTACGGCAGTGTCGTTCCTATTTCTTATGTTCATTCCCAAAAAGAATGAGGCAAACGGAGAGGAAAGCGTGGAAGTTATAGATCTCAATCAAGATTCCGAAACCACAACTATAGGTTGATAATGGATCTAAAACAAAAAGGAATTTTGTAATTTAATAGATTTAGTAAGCAAATTCAATAAAGGTGGAATGATTGTGAATATTTATGTGCTATTAAAAAGGACGTTTGATACAGAGGAAAAAATTTCACTCTTGAAGCGGAAAATCAATGAAGAGGGAGCAGAATTTATCATTAATCCCTATGACGAATATGCGGTTGACGAAGCGCTAAAAGTTCGTGAAACACATGGTGGTGAAGTGACGGTAGTGACCGTTGGGAATGAAGAGGCAGAAAAACAACTTCGGACGGCACTGGCCATGGGGGCAGATCAAGCCATTTTAATTAACGTAGAGGATCTTGAAGACGGGGATCCCTATAAAACTGCAAAAATTATTAGTGAATATCTGAAGGATAAGGAAGCAGATTTGATCTTTGCAGGAAATGTAACCATTGATGGCGGTTCTGGTCAGGTTGGTCCCCGCGTAGCTGAAATCTTAAATATTCCTTATATCACAACGATTACAAATCTGGAAATCAGCGGTGACCAGGTCACCGTTATAAGAGATGTCGAAGGGGACTCTGAAACCATTCAGTCTACAATGCCCTTATTGGTGACCGCTCAACAAGGGTTAAATGAACCACGTTACCCATCCTTGCCGGGAATCATGAAAGCAAAGAAAAAACCCTTAGAGGAACTGGAGTTAGATGACCTGGATCTAGAAGAAGATGAGGTAGAGGCGAAAACGAAAACCATTGAGATCTTTTTGCCCGCAAAAAAAGAGGCCGGAAAAGTGTTAACCGGTGAATTGAACGAGCAAGTAAGTGAGTTACTTCAATTACTTCGTAACGAGGCAAAGGTTATTTAAATTTATGCCAAAGCATTCAAAGTAGAAAATATTTTAATAGGGTAATAGGAGGTTGTTTTTATGAGCAGGAAGGTTCTCGTATTAGGAGAAGTGCGTGACGGAACACTTAGAAATGTTTCATTTGAGGCAATTGGGGCTGCAAAACTTGCTTCTCAAGGCGGAGAGGTAATTGGAGTATTACTGGGTGAGAATGTACAGCCGCTAGCAAATGAGCTCATTCTATATGGAGCAGATCGGGTCGTGGTGGTAGAGGATGGAAAATTAAAACAATATACATCAGATGGTTTTTCACAAGCCTTATTTGCTGTCATTGAACAAGAAAATCCAGACGTCATTCTTTTCGGCCATACCGCACTAGGTAAAGACTTGTCTCCAAGGATTGCAAGCAAGTTAAAATCCGGTCTCATCTCAGATGCCACTGCGGTAGAAGAAATAGCTGGAAACCTTATCTTTACCCGGCCAATTTATTCCGGTAAAGCGTTTGAAAAGAAAATGATTACGGATGGCCTTGTGTTTGCAACTATCCGTCCTAATAATATTCAGCCGTTACTGAAGGATGAATCTCGCTCTGGTGAGGTTTCCATCTTATCCACTCAAATAAAAGATTTACGGACGATAATTAAAGAGGTAGTCCGGAAAACAAGTAAAGGTGTAGATCTTTCCGAAGCCAAGGTGGTGGTAGCTGGAGGACGCGGTGTGAAAAGTAAGGAGGGGTTTGAACCTTTAAAAGAATTGGCCCAAGTTCTTGGTGGGGCTGTCGGTGCCTCGCGCGGAGCATGTGATGCTGATTTTTGTGATTATTCCCTGCAAATCGGGCAAACGGGTAAGGTGGTAACACCCGATTTATATATTGCCTGCGGAATTTCTGGTGCCATTCAGCATCTTGCGGGAATGTCCAATTCAAAAATAATCGTGGCGATTAATAAAGATCCGGAAGCAAATATTTTTCAAGTAGCCGATTATGGGATTGTGGGAGATTTATTTGAAGTGGTTCCTATGTTAATCGAAGAATTTGCTGCAGTGAAACAATATTAGCCATTTTTTGTTACGAAGGATTATAGTTGCAAGATAGTAAAAATATTGCTAGAATTTAGATGTCTAATATTTAGATATCTAAATATATTTTCAGGGAAAGAGGTCATACGAATGAGATTACTAGGGAAAATTGCAATTGTTACCGGAAGCGCCTCAGGAATTGGAAGAGGTATTGCTCTTGCTATGGCCAAGGAAGGGGCACATATCGCCATTGTCGATGTGAATGAAGAAAAAGGAAAACAAACTCTTGAAGAGATAAACCAATATACAGAGGGTATGCTTTTTATTAAGGATATTTCAGTCAAAGAAACCGTATATACAATCGTAGAAGAAGTGGTTAAGAGATTTGGAAAGCTAGATATTATCGTTAATAATGCGCATGTATCGAGACAGGCGCCATTTATTGAAACCACACAGGAGCTTATAGACTTGTCTTTTGGAACGGGCTTTTATCCGACATTCCATTTCATGCAGGCAGCTTACCCTGAATTGAAAAAATCAAGGGGGAAGGTGATTAACTTTGCATCTGGTGCTGGTCTTGAAGGACAGGTCACCCAAACGTCCTATGCGGCGGCAAAAGAAGCCATTCGGGCTATTTCCCGCGTGGCAGCAAATGAATGGGGCCCAGAAGGAATCAATGTCAACATGATTTCGCCTATCGCCCTTACACCAGGTGTTGAACAATGGCGAGAGAGTGCTCCACAATTATACGATGAGATGATTAAGAAAGTTCCGCTCCGCCGGCTTGGAGATCCTGAACAAGATATTGGTAGAGTAGCAGTTTTCTTGTCAAGCAGTGATTCTGATTATATTACCGGTCAAACCTTTATGGTTGACGGCGGTTCAATAAAATTACGCTAAACACTTGTGAAAGGAGCTTCCAAAATGGGAAGAGTACAAGATAAGGTGGCACTGGTAACCGGCGGCGCCTCAGGAATAGGTTTATCTTCAGCGACATTATTGGCCAAGGAAGGGGCCAGAGTTGTCATTGCTGATTTCAATGTTGATGGGGCAAAGGAAGCTGCAAACAAGATCAAAGCCCAAGGCGGAGAGGCGGCATGTATTTTTCTTGATGCCGGTGATGAAACTTCCATTAAAGAAGCAGTTGAATTTACGGTTGAGCACTACGGTAAGATATCTGTTCTATTTAATAATGTTGGTGCAACCAATTTGAAAAAGGATTTAGATGTTGTAAACATGGATCTTGATGAATGGGACCGACTAATGAATCTGAATTTAAAAAGTGTGCTGCTTGGAAGCAGATTTGCCATTCCGCATATGATCAAAGCCGGTGGCGGCTCGATTATTAACACAGCATCCATGGCAGGCTTTTTCGGCGATTCAATCCGTGCAGCATATGGGGCATCAAAAGCTGGTGTTGTCAATCTGACAAGATATATTGCAGCACAATACGGAAAACATCATATTCGCTGTAATGCCGTGGCACCAGGTTTAATATTAACACCTGCTGCCCAAAATAATATGCCACCTGCTGTATTGGATATTTTTGCGAAATATAATGCCCTACCCTATCATGGTGAACCGGATGATATCGGAAATACAGTTTTATTCTTGGCATCAGAAGAATCTAAATTTATTACTGGGCAGACAATTCAAGTAGAGGGCGGACATTATATTGCCAACCCAACAATTTCGGATTTTGAAGAGTTTATGAAAAAAAACCAAGGCTAATCTAAATGGGCAATTTGGATTTGCTGGCTTCATAAAATTTAACTTAGGGGAGAATTGAAAATGGGAAGATTAGATCAAAAAGTGGCCATTATTACAGGGGGAGCCTCCGGGATTGGTGAACAGATGGTTGACTTGTTCAGCCAAGAAGGGGCCATTGTCATCGCTGCGGATATTAATGAGGCAGCACTTGAAAAAGCGAGCCAAAAAGAGAACGTATATGGGATGAAATTAAATGTTGCTTCTGATGACGACTGGGAAGCATTGGCAAAAGAAGTGAACGACCGTTTTGGCAGAATTGATATTCTGGTCAACAATGCTGGGATTTCTTCAGAAAAACCATACCAGGAAATTAATTTTGAGGATTGGCAAAAAATGCTATCCATTAATGGCTTTGGTCCATTTGCCGGAATGAAGCATGTGGCACCTTACATGGCTGCACAGAAAAAAGGTTCCATTGTAAACATTTCTTCCTATACAGCCCAAATTGGACAGGGTTTTAATCATTATTCAGCTTCAAAAGGGGCAGTACGTGCGATTTCGAAAGCTGCGGCAACAACCTTTGGCAGCCAGGGAGTCCGTGTTAATACACTATTTCCAGGTATAATTGAAACACCGATGACCCAAGCTTTAAGTACCTCAAAAGAACTTCTTGGCCGTCTCATTCAAGCAACGCCGCTTAGAAGGTTAGGGCAGCCAAAAGATATTGCAAATGCAGCTTTGTTTTTAGCTTCTGATGAATCATCATATATTACAGGTGCAGAATTGGTGATTGACGGCGGATTTTCTGCACAATAATATAATGGAGAGCCCCTGTTGATAGTAGGGGCTCTTACCTTTAAATTAGAAGGAAGTTGTTATACATAATGGCAGAACAGACTATTTTTGAGTTAATTCACTTAATGGATAAAGTGACAAATAATTTAATAATTCAATGGAATAAAACGTTTAACGAAGACCTCGGTGTCTCCCATATTCTTGTACTTGGTCACTTGAAGAAATATGGAAAAAGTCGTCCATCCGATATTGCTAAAGCATTGGGATTGACCCCTCCGACGCTGACGCATTTAACTGAAAAAATCGTGCAAAAAAATTTGGCCATTCGACTGAATGATGAGTCCGATCGGAGGATTGTTTATTTGGGAATTACGGATAAAGGAATTGATATGCTAAAAAAGGCAAATAAAGAAGGGGAAATACTGCGAAAAAACCTTTTTGAAAGATTAACCGAACAGGATAGGCAGCAATTATTAGAAATATATGCAAAACTCAGTTCAGAAAAAAACTAAATCCATTTTAAAGCGGCTGGCACTTTGCGAAGTTTTCGTATCGTGCCGGCCGCTTTTTTATTTTTGATTAAGTTAACATTCAGACAAATTTAAATAATTAAAAATAATGAAAGATAATTATTGACTGAAAACGCTTTTAGGCTTATTATTGAATCAAACATAACCAACACTTAACCAAAACATTACAACAACTAGACAAAAGAGTCACCATCTTCGATTGTGTTGGTAAGTTATTAAGAGATTGCCAAATTGGTTAAATCATTAACTAATAGATACTAAATGAAATTTTTGAGGAGGAAAAAATCATGACTGAAGTAGCTACAAAAGTAAGAACCATTAAAAACTACATAAACGGTGAGTGGGTTGAAAGCAATACAACCAAATATGAAGACGTCTATAATCCAGCAACAAAAGAAGTAATGGCTCAAGTACCACATTCCACAAAGGAAGATGTCGAACTAGCTGTCGAAGCTGCGAAAAAGGCATTCGAACAATGGAAAGACGTTCCGGTTCAAAAACGTGCAAGAGTTTTATTTAACTTCCATCAATTATTACAAGAAAACGCAGAAGAATTAGCGCGTCTAATCACAATCGAAAATGGTAAAGCCCTAACAGAAGCAAGAGGAGAAGTTCTTCGCGGGATCGAAAATGTTGAATTTGCTGCAGGTGCTCCAACGCTTATGATGGGTGATTCGCTCACAAACATTGCAACTGATATTGAAGCAACTAACTATCGTTACCCAATCGGTGTTGTTGGTGGAATCGCGCCATTCAACTTCCCAATGATGGTACCATGCTGGATGTTCCCAATGGCCATTGCAGTGGGGAATGCCTTCATTTTAAAACCATCTGAAAAAACACCGCTTTTAGTAGAAAAGTTCGTTGAGTTATTTGAAAAAGCAGGACTTCCAAAAGGCGTGTTCAACGTAGTTTACGGCGCGCATGATGTAGTAAACGAAATCCTGGACAATAAAGAAGTAAAAGCGATTTCCTTTGTTGGTTCTAAACCTGTCGGTGAATACGTGTACAAGCGTGCAAGCGAAAACTTAAAACGTGTTCAGGTTTTAGCCGGTGCGAAAAACCATGTTACGGTCCTAAATGATGCTGATCTTAATGATGCGGTAACGAATATTATCGGCTCAGCATTCGGGTCAGCAGGCGAGCGCTGCATGGCAACTTCTGTTGTAACTGTAGAAGATGGCATTTACGATGCATTCGTAGCAAAACTAGTTGAAAAATCAAAAGAACTTACAATGGGTAATGGCTTAGATGATGGAATCTTCTTAGGACCAGTGATCCGTGAAGAAAACCAAAAACGTACAATTGGTTATATTGAAAAAGGTGTCGAAGAAGGAGCGAAACTAGCACTTGATGGACGTGAGCGTGTCCTAGAAGAAGGCTACTTCGTTGGACCAACTATTTTTGAAGATGTAACAACTGAAATGACCATCTGGAAGGATGAAATTTTTGCACCAGTATTATCTCTTGTCCGCGTGAAAAACTTAAAAGAAGCAGTGGAAATTGCGAACCAATCAGAATTCGCGAACGGTGCTTGCATATTCTCAACCAATGCTTCATCTATCCGCTACTTCCGTGAGAATATCGACGCAGGTATGCTTGGTGTGAACTTAGGTGTACCAGCACCAATGGCGTTCTTCCCATTCTCTGGATGGAAATCTTCTTTCTTTGGAACATTACATGCAAACGGAAAAGACAGTGTCGACTTCTTTACTCGTAAAAAAGTGGTCACTGCACGCTATAAAGCACCAACATTCGAATAATAAAAGTAGGCTTTTAAAATGGAATGAACAGTATGAGTTCTGTTCATTCCCATCCTTTTCATAATGTAATCGCAATCACGTTTGGATTAGAATGAGGAAAATGAGAGGTACTCAAAATGAGCAAATTACTTCGCAAACCAATTAAAAATGTAGCCGCACCAGGAGTTACGATTGTTCACGATGTGACAGAACAAAATTCTTCATTAGAATATGTTGGATTTAAGGTAGTCGATCTCGTTCCGGGTGCTAAATATTCTGAAGAGTTAGCAAATAAGGAATGCTGTATTGTTGCCCTAACTGGAAAAATTGATGTGACGGACGGCGAACTATTATTTGAAAACCTTGGCACACGCGAAAGTGTTTTTGAAAAGAAACCGACTGACAGCGTTTACGTCTCCAACCATCGCAACTTTGAGGTAAAAGCAGTGACAGATGCTAGAGTGGTTCTCTGTTATTCCCCATCAGAAAAACAATTACCAACCAAGCTAATCAAAGCTTCAGATAACGGTATTGAACATAGAGGCAAATTCAGCAATCAGCGCCTAGTTCATAATATTTTACCTGATTCCGACCCATCTGCTAATAGTTTACTAGTTGTAGAGGTTTATACCGAAGCAGGAAACTGGTCGAGCTATCCGCCGCATAAACATGACCAGGACAACTTGCCTCTCGAATCATTTTTGGAAGAAACCTACTACCATGAAATGAATCCGCAGCAAGGTTTCGTCTTCCAACGAGTTTATACGGATGACCGTTCCCTAGATGAAACCATGGCAGTCGAACATGGCGATGTTGTTCTTGTACCAGCAGGCTATCATCCAGTAGGTGTTCCTGATGGCTACACTTCCTACTATTTAAATGTCATGGCTGGACCAACCCGTATTTGGAAATTCCACAACGACCCCGATCACGAATGGATCTTAAACCGGTAAGGAGCTGTTTTCGAACATGAAATATCAATTTAATGAAGAAAAAGAGTACGACCTCATTGCCATCGGTCGCGCCTGCATCGATTTAAACGCGGTTGAATACAACCGTCCAATGGAAGAAACGATGACGTTTTCAAAATATGTTGGCGGTTCACCTGCTAATATCGCGATTGGTTCATCCAAACTGGGCCTAAAAGCCGGTTTCATCGGGAAGCTTGCCGATGATCAACATGGCCGATTCATAGAAAGCTATATGCGCGGTGTCGGCATCGATACCTCCAATATGGTTGTTGACCAAGAAGGTCATAAAACCGGTTTGGCTTTTACAGAGATTAAAAGTCCAGAAGAGTGCAGCATTTTAATGTACCGCGAAAATGTTGCGGACCTTTATTTAAAAGCTTCCGAAGTCAATGAAGATTACATAAAAAAGGCAAAAATCCTGCTTGTTTCCGGGACAGCGCTATGTAAAAGCCCGTCGCGTGAAGCAGTATTAAAAGCAGTAGGCCTTGCCAAAAAGAATGATGTGAAGGTTGTTTTTGAGTTAGATTACCGTCCTTATTCATGGGAATCCGTTGAAGAGACATCTGTCTATTATCAATTTGTCGCCGAGCAATCCGATATTGTAATCGGTACCCGTGATGAATACGATGTCCTTGAAAACAAGCTAGAAGGTAACAACGAAGAAACGATCAACTATTTATTCCAACATTCTCCGGAACTAATCGTCATCAAGCATGGTGTCGAAGGATCTTACGCCTATACAAAATCAGGGGAAACCTTTAAAGGTCAAGCTTATCTGACCAAAGTGTTAAAAACATTTGGCGCTGGTGATTCCTATGCCTCTGCTTTCCTTTTTGCCTTACTAACAGGCAAGGAAATTGAAACGGCCTTGAAATATGGAAGTGCATCGGCTGCGATTGTTGTCAGCAAGCACAGTTCATCTGAAGCGATGCCAACCGTAGCAGAAATCGAACAATTAATTGCTGAAAGAACGGAAAAGGTTGAGGTGAAATAAGCCGTGGGGAAAATTAGATTAACAACCGCTCAAGCTTTAATCAAATTTTTAAACCAACAGTATATACATGTAGACGGTCAAGAGTATCCATTTGTGGAGGGTGTTTTCGCTGTTTTTGGTCATGGAAATGTCCTCGGCATGGGACAGGCACTTGAACAAGATCCTGGACACTTAAAAGTCATCCAAGGAAAAAATGAGCAAGGGATGGCCCTTGCCGCGATGGCTTACGGTAAACAAATGCTCCGCCGAAAAATATATGCTGTGACCACCTCCGTAGGTCCTGGTTCCGCGAACCTTGTAACAGCAGCAGCAACTGCTCTTGCAAATAATATTCCGATGCTGCTCATCCCTGGAGATACGTTCGCAACGAGACAACCGGATCCGGTCCTGCAGCAATTCGAACAAGAATATAGTGCAGCCGTGACCACCAATGATGCTCTTAAACCCGTTTCAAGATATTGGGATCGCGTGACACGTCCAGAACAATTAATGTCCAGCTTGCTTCGTGCATTTGAAGTCATGACAGATCCAGGTAAAGCAGGTCCTGCAACAATCTGTATTTCACAGGATGTGGAAGGCGAAGCGTTTGATTATGATGAGAAATTTTTCGAAAAACGTGTTCACTACCTTGACCGGAAAGCTCCTGTAGACCGTGAATTAACGGGTGCAGCGGAACTGATTAAGGCGAGCAAAAAGCCGCTAATTTTAGTCGGCGGCGGTGCAAGATATTCAGGTGCACGCGAGATTTTAATGAAGATTTCCGAAAAGCACCATATTCCTTTAGTCGAAACCCAAGCCGGTAAATCAACGGTCGAGTTTACGTTTAAAAATAATTTAGGCGGCGTGGGCGTGACAGGAAACTTAGCAGCTAATAAAGCAGCACGTCAAGCAGATCTAGTTATCGGAATTGGTACTAGATATACAGATTTTGCTACTTCATCTAAAACCGCATTTGATTTTGAGAATGCCAAGTTTTTAAACATTAACGTTAGCCGCCTGCAGGCTTATAAACTGGATGCCTTCCAGGTAGTGGCCGACGCAAAAACAACATTAGAACAATTGGCACCATTGTTAGATGGATATGAAAGTGAATTTGGTCCAATCATTGGAGAGTTAAAAGAGGAATGGTTATTGGAGCGTGAGCGATTAAGTAAAGTGACCTTCAATCGTGAGAATTTTGAGCCTGAAATTAGAAATCATTTTACACAAGAAGTGTTAAATGAATATGCTGATGCACTAAATACGGAACTTGCCCAAACAACAGCTTTAATCGCCATTAATGACACGGTTGATTCGGATAGTATTGTTATTGGTTCAGCCGGATCTCTTCCTGGAGACCTTGAGCGAGTCTGGAATCCAACTGTGCCGGAAACCTATCATCTTGAATACGGTTACTCTTGTATGGGATATGAAGTTTCGGGTGCATTAGGGGTTAAATTAGCACAACCAACGAAAGAAGTTTATTCCCTTGTAGGGGACGGAAGCTTTCTCATGATGCATTCGGAGCTTATCACAGCCATCCAATATAATCAAAAAATTAATGTTCTTCTATTTGATAATTCCGGATGGGGATGTATTAATAATCTGCAAATGGGTAATGGAATGGGTAGCTTTAACTGTGAGTTTAGAACACATGATAACAAAATTTTAAATATTGATTATGCAAAAGTAGCGGAAGGTTATGGTGCAAAAGTTTATCGTGCCAATACAGTGGAAGAATTGAAAGCGGCCGTGGAAGATGCGAAGAAGCAAGATGGCTCTACTTTGATCGAATTGAAAGTGCTGCCAAAGACGATGACAGATGGTTATGACAGCTGGTGGAATGTGGGCGTTGCCGAAGTTTCTAATAAGGAAAGTATTCAGCAAGCGTATGAATCCCGAAAACAGAAACTAGAAACAGCAAAACAATATTAAGAGGAGAAGGATCTTATGGGGGAACAAACTATTCTATGGGGAATCGCACCAATTGGCTGGCGGAATGATGATATTCCGGAAATTGGAGCAGGGAACACCTTATCTCATTTATTAAGTGATATTGTTGTAGCAGGCTTTCAAGGAACAGAAGTCGGCGGATTTTTTCCGGAAGCTGAAGTATTGAATAAAGAGCTGAAGTTACGAAATTTAAAAATTGCTGGACAATGGTTTAGTAGTTTCATTGTTCGGGATGGTGTAGAAGAAGCAGCCAAAGGCTTTCACAAGCATTGTCAGTATTTAAAAGAAGTTCAAGCCAGCGTTGCGGTTGTTTCAGAGCAAACTTACAGTATCCAGGGGACCGGAAAAATTGTTTTCACGGAAAAGCCTTACTTTACCGATGTTGAATGGAACACATTGTGTGCAGGACTAAATGAACTTGGGAAAATAGCACAACAATATGACTTAAAACTCGTCTTCCATCATCATATGGGAACCGGTGTTCAAACCCTAGAGGAAATTGATCGGCTCATGGAAAATACGGATCCCAACCATGTTCATTTACTTTATGATACAGGCCACATCTTCGTCTCTGATGGCGATTATCTAACACTATTAAATAAACATCTTGACCGGATTAAGCATGTTCATTTTAAAGATGTTCGCCTAGAAGTGCTTAATCAATGTAAAGAAGAAGGAAAATCATTCATGCAATCATTTTTAAGCGGCATGTTTACCGTACCTGGTGATGGCTTCATTGATTTTAAGAAAGTATACGAGACGTTGGTAGGTCACAACTATCAAGGGTGGATTGTCGTAGAAGCGGAACAAGACCCATCTATTGCACATCCATTAGAATATGCACTTATTGCTCGTAATTATATAGATGAAAAATTGCTCGCTCCTGCCAAATCATTCGTTTAGTTTGGATGCCTGCCATTTGATGGAATTGTAACAAATTCTGTATTCGATTACCCTGATAAACCAGAGTGGTCAAATGATGTAACACTAAGATCCATTGAAGAGGGATTATATATTTAATCGGTTTTACGACCATTACGCTGCTTCTAAGGATATTGCAGATAAATTGGTTTTGAAAGAATTTAACTTCGAACAATAAGTGAAAAGAACTTTTAATAGGGGAGGTGCACGATTGATGACAACTGTATCTGTAAAAGAACATTCTCTCGTTCCGATGAAAGAGATGCTTTTTAAAGCTAGAGAAGGCGGATATGCTATTGGGCAATTTAACATTAATGGCTTACACTGGATCCAGGCAACACTGCAAGCTGCGGAAGAAGAACGGTCAGCGGTTATTTTAGCAGCATCCGATCGCCTTATCGATTATTTAGGCGGGTTTCGGATGGTTGCAGCAATGGTGAAAGAGCAAATGATGCAAATGAACATTACAGTTCCTGTTGCCCTACATTTGGATCATGGAAGAAGTGTGGAAAGTTGTAAACAGGCGATTGATGCCGGATTTACCTCTGTCATGATTGATGGTTCACACTTCCCAATTGATAAGAATATTGCAATGACAAAGCAAGTAGTAGAGTATGCAAAGCGTCATAATGTTACGGTGGAAGCAGAGGTTGGTACTGTCGGCGGGAATGAAGACGGCTTAATTGGCGGAATCCAATATGCGGATCCAAATGAATGCCTGCGAATCGTAAAAGAGGCGGAAATTGATGCTTTAGCAGCTGCACTGGGTTCTGTTCATGGTCCGTATCAAGGAGAGCCAAAGCTAGGTTTTGCCGAGATGGAGCAAATTTCTGACATGACTGGTATTCCGCTTGTGTTGCACGGGGGTTCCGGTATCCCTGATTATCAAATAGAGAAAGCGATTGCCCTTGGTCATGCAAAAATTAATGTAAATACAGAATGCATCCAAGCTTGGACGAACGCAGTCCGTGTCTTTTTGGAGAATGACAGCAAGGTTTATGATCCGAAGACCATTCTAACGCCAGGTAAAGATGCGATAGTGGAGACTATCAAGGATAAGATTAGATTATTTAAATCAAACCAAAAGGCTTAACGAATGGGGATGTCATGTCTACTCGGCTTGGCATCCATATTGATAGAATTCGTCCTTTTATATATAGTGAAAATTAACTACGTGAACGGAAACAGAAGGAAGAGGAGGTGGGAAGAATTGATTAAAACAAAACGAATTAAACAGATCCAAGATTATATATTTGAACACCAAAATGCTTCTCTTGATGAATTATGCAGTGTATTTAATGTTTCAAAAAATACGATTCGACGTGATATTCAGGAATTAGTTGAACTTGGAGAAATTAAAAAGGTTTATGGCGGAGTAGCTGTAAATGCGGAAGCACTTGTCTCATTTAATGATCGGAAAACACGCAATCAAGGGTCAAAAGAGTTGATTGCCAAAGCTGCAGCGGACTTTGTGGAAGATGGAGATGTCCTTTTTATTGATTCCGGAACAACCACATTAGAAATGATTGAGTATATCAAAACGAAAAATTTAACAATTGTAACGAACAATCTTGATTTTATGATTAATGCTCTTCCATATGAAAATTTAAATGTAATTTCCACCGGCGGCGCATTGGAACGAAAAACGAATTCTTTTATTAGCCTAAAACCATTTAATTTACTGCAATCCTATAATATCAATAAAGCATTCATGGCATCGACTGGTATATCGTTAACAAATGGAGTCACAAATGCCTCACCACTGGAAAGTGAAACGAAAACCATTGCAATAGAGAGAAGCTCACAGGTCTTTTTATTAGTGGACCGAGATAAATTTGATAAATATGGTCTAATGACATATTGCCGCTTGGACCAAATCGATTATGTTGTAACCGATGAATTACCGCGAGAGAATTATCAGGAATATTTCTCGATGAATAAAATTCAGCTTGTGGTTGCAGATGAACAAGAATAGTTTTAAACATTAAATTTCAGTCGAAATGCGGAAACCATGAACATTTGTCCATGGTTTATTGTTGATTGTCTAGCCCCAGTGCCTAGGCCCTTGAGGGTGCCTTGTCCTTATTCAATTCGCACTGAGCTTTTCTTATTTATGCCATGCCAATTAATGGGGATCTTACTGAAAAGGCAGGAAGTGGTTAATTGCGAACTTTTAATCCTATTAAAGATAAAACCATTTTTTTAACAGTCTCGTTTATTTTATGGTTTTCTCATTTTATTTATGTTCCGATTTTGTCTCCCTATATGGAATCGATTGGGGGGAAATATACGTTTATTGGAATTGTATTGGGCAGCTATGGTTTGATGCAATTATTGTTTCGGTTACCGATTGGAATCTTTTCGGATGTTATAAAGAGAAGAAAACTATTTCTTATTTTTGGGATGATAGTTAGTGCTTTAAGTTGTTTGATTTTTGCTGTAACCGATCATTTAGTTTGGATCCTTATCGGCCGTAGCCTTGCCGGTATTGCTGCGGCATCGTGGGTTGTTTTTACCGTCTTGTATTCCAGTTATTTTTCGGATAAAGAGGTTCATCGTGCGATGAGCATGATTTCCTTTATTGTCGTGTTTGCCCAACTTCTTGGTATGGGGCTGAGCGGTTATATTGTTGTTCAGCGGGGCTGGTATGCACCGTTTTGGATGGGTACGGGAATTGCGGTAATAGGTGTGATTCTTTCCTTTTTTGTGTTTGAACCAAAGGAATGCATCGCAAGAGAGCCGATTCAAATGAAAGATTTGACCTCTGTTTTAAAGGATTCCATGCTTTTAAAGACATCATCCTTATCGATCTTGGCCCACAGCATTATTTTTTCAACGATGTTTGGGTTTATCCCGGCTTATGCCCTACATATTGGATTCAAAGCGAGTGATTTAATCTTTGTTATTCTATCGTTTATGATTCCTCATGCTGTGGCCACTCTTTATATGGGAAATCTATTGGTTCCAATGATTGGAAAATGGGAGACGCTAAGAATTTCCTATTTGCTGGCGGCCATTTTCACGTTTGTGGTTCCGTTTATTCATATAAAGGGCTTATTTTATGCTGTACAGGCCTTTAATGGGTTTTCGTTAGGGATTATTTTTCCGCTGCTTTTAGGTATGTCGATTGAAACGATACCCCATGCTAAAAGAGCTACAGCGATGGGTTCATATCAAGCCATTTACGCTATTGGAATCTTTGCGGGGCCTTTCTTTGCAGGAATATTGAATTCTCATTTAGGGCTTGCAGCAGGGTTTTATTTTGCTGCAGTAATCGGACTAGTGGCGGTTATTTTTATTAGTTTCTGGAGAAGAAAGAGTGCCTTCAAAGCAGCTATAGATAATGGAATAGAAATATAATAGTTAAACCAAAGGAAATGTTTTCTTTGGTTTTTTTTATAAAAAGGGACGTTTATGGAGCGGGAGGCTTTTTTGAGAGGTTAAATTTCCATTGAGGGGGTAAGGGGTTACTATAACTTGAATAGTAGGAAAACGTTTACCTAAACAATTTTTTATTAAGAAATTTTTCGAGGAAGAAATCCCTCTACTTATCAGTATTTTCCTCATATGATGGCACTTTAAATATATTGACTTTTCTGTCTGTTTGTATTTATAATCGAAATTAAGGTAAGCGTTTTCCTAAAAAGTTAAATAAAGGTGGAGATAGAATATGGATAAGGTTAAAGTTGGGATTGTCGGTCTAGGAAGATTGGGGAGACAACATGCGGAGAATTTGGCATTTCGGATTCCAAATTGTGAATTATCTGCAGTTTGTAGTGTGATCCCTGAGGAAGTTGAACAGGTTCAAAAGGAATGGAATATTCCTTATGCCTATACGAATTACGATGAAATGTTAAATAATAAAGAGTTGGATGCAATCTTTATTGCCTCTCCATCGGGCTTCCATTGTGAGCAAATTGAGAAAGCTTTAAAAGCTGGATTTCATGTATTCAGTGAAAAACCACTTGGATTATATTTAGATGAAGCAATGCGTGTACAGGAGGTTGTAAATAACCATAAGGATCAAGTGTTTATGCTAGGCTTCATGCGCAGATATGATAAGTCCTATGCCTATGCGAAGAAGAAAATCGAAGAAGGCAAGATTGGCGAGCCCTTGCTCATTCGCTGTTATGGTCTTGATCCTGCAAAGGCGATCGATGGGTTCATGCAATTTGCGAAGAATAATTACAGCGGCGGGTTGTTCTTGGATATGGCTATTCATGATTTAGACCTTGCTAGATGGTACCTAAACTCTGAAGCTAAGCAAGTGTGGGCCATTGGCGGAGCCTATGCTTATCCTGAAATTGCAGAGTTAAATGATGCAGAAACAGGTGCAGCGTTGGTGAAGTTTGGAAATAATAAGATGGGGATTTTTGTAGCCAGCCGTAATTGTGCGCATGGCTACCATATTGAAACAGAGATTATTGGTACAAAAGGTACGTTAAGAATTGGAACTGTTCCGGAAAAGAATCAGGTAACCGTTTTTGACGAAACAGGCGCTGTAAAGGAATGTTCTGATGGGTTTTTGGAGCGTTTCGAACAAGCTTATTTAAGTGAGGCAGAAGAGTTTATCGCATGTATCCGGGAAAACAGAAAGCCAAGTGTAACGGTGGAGGATGGAGTATTATCAACAGCTTTGGGGTATGCTTGCAAAGAATCGTTTGAAACCGGTGAGTTGATTACGGTTCAATCACCATCTGAAAAGGTAACCTTATCTAATTAATATATATTGAATTTAGAATTGGAATCTTGATAGGCAGTTCGCTATGGCGATACTGCCTATTTTTCTAGTATCCTGTAAGTAAGATTATTTTTTGCAGATCCATGCAAGATTTAGGTGGAGATGATTTTCATGATTTCGTAGCCAATTAAAATAAGTGGACTAATAATAATGTTTCAAAAGACCATTACCTTAAAAAGTAACGGTCTTATTTTTTATTCAGATTTTTGAATATGTACTTCTAATTTGTTTCATAGAAGATGCTTTCCCTAAAGCAATATTGTTAAGTAAATAAGCAATATCACTTAATGAATTTGTGTTTTTATTGTATTAAAATGAAATAGTAGAAAGCAAAAAATAATAGTTATGACAAAAAGGAGAGGATTGTGTGAGTAAGATTATCAAAAAAGTAAAGCGGTTGCATGAAAGTGTATTTGGCAGCGAGGAAATGTAACCGCTTAAAATGCAAAATAAGAAATCTTTAAAGAGGAACTCCTACTGGTCCATCCTACTAGAAGATACAATCATATTTGATAACAGCCATAATAGGAAGACCGCTTTGCTTATAACTAAGTTATTAATACAAAGGGGAAAATATATATGGAAAATGTTAGGGTTGCTAGTAATGCAGTTGAACTGGAACAGGCTAATAAAAAGGACCCCAAAAAGTTTTTGAAGATAGTTACTACTGTTTCAACTTTTGGGGGGTTGTTATTCGGTTATGATACAGGGGTAATTAATGGCGCACTTCCATTTATGGCTAAGCCTGATCAATTAAACCTTACTCCTTTTACTGAAGGTTTAGTTGCAAGTTCTTTAGTATTAGGTGCTGCTTTTGGTTCCATATTTGGTGGACGCCTATCGGATAATAAAGGGCATCGGAAAGCCATTATGTATCTTGCGATTTTATTTTTCTTTTCAACATGTGGTTGTGTCATATCTCCAAATACGACAATAATAGTATTTTTCCGTTTTCTATTAGGACTTGCTGTCGGCGGTGCCTCTGTAATTGTTCCATCTTATCTTGCTGAAATGTCACCTTCGGAACGCCGTGGCAGGCTGGTTACTCAAAATGAATTAATGATTGTTACTGGACAGTTTCTTGCTTACGTATTCAATGCAATTATTGGAAGTGTATATGGAGATGCGGGACATGTGTGGCGTTATATGTTAGTAGTTGCGACATTACCAGCTGTGGCACTGTGGCTTGGAGTCCTTATTTTACCTGAAAGCCCTCGTTGGTTAGCATCCAAAGGAAGAATGGGTGACGCACTAAGAATACTAAAACAAATTCGTAATGAAGATATTGCTGAACAAGAATTACGTGAAATAAAAGCACATATTTCAGAACAGAAAAAAATCCAAAAAGTAAAATTTAAAGATTTAGGAATTCCTTGGATCCGACGTATTATGATTCTTGGAATAGGGATTGGAGCCATATCGCAATTAGTAGGTATAAACTCTATCATGTACTATGGGACACAAATACTACAAAATTCTGGTTTTGGAACAAAAACAGCATTGATTGGAAATGTAGCAAACGGAGTAATATCTGTTATTGCCGTGATTTTCGGTATGTCTATTATGCACAAAGTAAATAGACGCACAATGTTTCTTACAGGTCTAATGGGTGCAACCATTGCACTTATTACGATTGGAATAGCAACTTTAAAACTTTCCGGATCTCCATTGTTACCATATGTAGTGCTTTCCATGACAGTACTATATTTAGCTTTCTTCCAAGGAGCGATCGGCCCTATGACTTGGCTTACATTATCCGAAATATTTCCTGCCCGTTTACGTGGAATGGGTATGGGGATGGCTGTTTTGTTTTTATGGCTTTGCAATTTTTTAGTAGGGCTATTCTTTCCTGTTCTTTTAAATGGAATTGGACTATCAGGAACATTTTTCATATTCGCTGTGTTTGGAATTTTGGGTATAGTTTTTATAGCAAAATACCTACCTGAAACAAGAGGGCTGTCATTAGAACAAATAGAGGAAAATTTTAAGACCGTATAGGAGCTAAACTGGATTAAATTATCTGAATAGTCAAGCTTAAAAATCACTTCGAATATGAAGTGATTTTTTTTTATAACTATTTAACAACTTTTCAGAATAAAGTTGTTTTCTAGAATTGAATTTCCCTAAACTGTTTTGGTGTTAGGTTCGTATGCTTTTTAAATGTTGTTATAAAGTGGGTATCACTATTGAATCCTGATGAAATAGAAATCTCCTTAATAGAATGATTGGTGTTCTGAAGTAATTTTTTGGCATAGTTTATCCGAAAGTTAATGACGTATTCATATGGTGAGTAACCGGTATATTTTTTAAATACACGAGAAAAATGGAATGGAGTTAAATTGACATAATAAGCCAACTCCTTTAGATTGATCTCCTGATTAAAATGACTTTCAATATAGGCAATGGCTTGCAGGATGATTTTTTCTTGAATATCGGTTGATTCATTGGAGACTTCGTTCAACTCGTACATAATTTTATGAATGTTCATAGATATAAAATGCTCATTAATATTCCCCTTCTCTGCCATATGGAGAATTTGCCCCATGCATTCTGGAATAACGAAATTATTCTCAACTGAAAAAATGCAGCCGCTTTTTTCAAACAGCAGATCAAAATAATGCTGACTAGAAATCCCTGAAAAATGAAACCATTCAAAGAGGGCATTTTCATTTGCCAGGTATGTATGAGATTCGTGGCAATCGAGAAATACTAAAGTGTTTTTTGGAGCATGAAATTCCTGGCCTCTATACCTGATGGTCATGGAACCTCTTCTAATTAACATGATTAGAAAGTTATTGTAATGATCTCTTTCCACGATATATTTATCGTTACAGTAGAAAAGGCCGGAATCGTGTAAACAGTAGAGGGCCTTCTTCGCAAATTCACTGGGAATATGGAAAAAAATTTCAGATCGTTGTAACACACCTTTTTCAATAATCTTCATAGGTTCACCTTCAACTCGACTAAAGAATTCTATTAATCTAGCATATTTTTTACCTAAAAACGAAAACGCTTTCCTTATTTAATATAAAAAGCAATATTCTTAAGTAGATGAGCAATATCGCTTAATGTATTTATATATTAATAATAATAAAATGAAAGAGCAGAAAGCAATAAATAAAAGTAATTTAAAAAGGAGTGGAATGTATGAAAGAGATTAGAATAGGACTTGTAGGGGCTGGATGGATGGGAAAAGCTCATACCAACGCATTTTTAAACGCCTTAATGCTTTTTGGACCTGAATCTGGAAAACCTGTTTTTGAAGTTGTCGCAGATGTAAATGTTGAGGCGGCCAAGGTGGCGAGCGAGAAGCTGGGATTTTCCAGATGGGTTGAGAGTTGGCAAGAGGTTGTTACGGATCAAAATGTTGATGTTGTGGATATTGCCACACCGAACGCTTTCCACTATGAAGTGGCAAAAGCAGCTTTAGAAAACGGAAAACATGTGTATTGTGAAAAACCATTAACTCTTTCAGCAGAGCAGTCAAAAGAATTAGCAGACCTTGCCAAGCTAAAGGGCGTCGTGAATTATGTCGGTTATAACAATGTCATGAATCCGGCAAATGCTTATATCAAGGAACTTGTTTCTTCTGGTAAACTAGGTAAAATTATGAGGTTCTCCGGAACTTATGATCAGGATGGGCTGCTTGATCCAACACTACCAATCACATGGCGCCACATTAATAAACATTCTGGAAGCGGTGCACTTGGTGATCTTGGTTCGCACCTTCTTAGCATTTCCCAGTTTATCCTTGGTGATATCACAAGTGTAAACGCCTTATCAAAGATTGTAATCCCGAAAAGACCAAAACAAGCTGGTTCATCAGAACTTGCGAATGTAGAAAATGATGACTTGATCACGATTCTTGCCGAATACGAAAATGGGGCAGTAGGCACGATTGGAGCAAGCCGTGTTGCAACAGGTCGTAAAAACTATCTAACATTTGAAATTCAGGGTACTGAGGGTACAGTCTACTATTCGCTGGAAAGAATGAATGAAGTGAATGTCTACTTTACATCCGATAACAGTGAAGATAGAGGTTTTAGAAATGTATTTCTTGGACCTGATCATAAGGGCTACTCCGCCTTCTACCCTGCATCCGGGATTGCAATCGGATACAATGATATGAAAGTTTTAGAGGCGCATGAACTACTTTCAGCGATTACAGAATTTAAACCATACGCATGTGATTTTGAATTTGGCTGGAAAATTGACAGAACTGTTGATGCTATCTTGAAATCTGCCGCAGAGAAAAAATGGATAGAAGTAGAAGAGAAAGCACTAGAAGTCATTTAAATAGAGGAGAGAGAATATGAAAGTCAGAATTGGTACAGCGCCAGATTCTTGGGGAGTATGGTTTCCGGAAAATGAAAAACAGACACCTTGGGAAAGATGTATGGACGAAATGGCTGAAGCAGGATATGCAGGAATTGAACTTGGTCCTTGGGGATACCTTCCAAATGATTACGATAGATTAAAAGAAGAACTTGAAAAAAGAAATTTAGAGTTAACTGCAACAACCCTTGTGGGAGATCTTACATCCGACAGTAGAACAGAGGAATTGATTGCTTTACTGGATGAGATGGCACCGCTTCAATTACGATTTGAAAATGCAAAGTATGTAGTTTTGATTGATGATTGCTACACCGATCTTTTTTCCGGTGAATTGGTAAGACCGCAATTCTTAAATGGTCAGGAATGGGACAAGTTTTTAAGCAATATTACCAAAATTCGCGACCATGCGAAATTAAATTATGGTTTGGATGTCGTGTTTCACCCTCATGCCCAAAGCCATATTGAAACAGAAGAGCAAATTGAAAGACTCTTAAATGATACGGATATTAATCTCTGCCTGGACACAGGGCATCATGCGTATGCGGACGGGGACCCAGTTGCCTTTATGAAAAAACACTATAAACGAATTCCTTATCTTCACTTGAAAAGCTGTGACCTACAAGTCAGAGAAAAGATGCAAGAAGAAGGCTGGTCCTTTGCGAAAGCTGTGAGTGAGGATATCATGTGCGAGCCTGAGCTTGGTGTGGTGGATATGAAAGCTTTCGTTAAAGTTTTAGAAGATATTGACTTTTCCGGTTGGGCGATCGTTGAACAGGATATGTATCCTGCTCCTTTAGAGAAGCCATTCCCAATTGCCAAAAGAACGAGAGAATACTTAAAAACAATTGAATTGGGCTGATGCTAGAGGGCCTGATTGACAGGTCCTCTATAATCTAAATTTAAATAATCGTTTTTTTACGCCTATTAAATTCATAATATTATAAATTTTTTGTGCAATACTACTAAGTTTTATCATAGTTAAATAGTCCTCAAAGAAATACATTATGTTCCTCATTATTTCCAATTAAGCTATCAATAATTAAGAAAATAAAGTTTTGTGAAAAACATAATATTAGGGGGAAGAAACATGAAAAAGTATATGAAAGCAATGATTCCGGTTCTTTTATTTGGTGCTTTAGCATCTGGATGCGGAAGTACAACGAACGGATCTGCATCATCGAACCAAAAGGATTCAGCTACTTCATCTTCACAAGGAAAACCAAAAGTGGGGGTTGTTTTCAAAGCACTAAATGATGAGTATTGGAAAATTATGCAGGCTGGTGCAGAAGCCGCTGGGAAAAAATACGGTGTTGATGTTGAAGTAGCCGGCCCAGCCGATGAGACACAAGTCATTCAGCAGGTATCGATGATAGAAGATGACATTACCAAAAAAGTAAGCGCTTTAGCAGTCGCCCCTAGTCAACCTGCGACCGTATTGCCGGCTTTTCAAAAAGCAAAACAAGCAAATATCCCTCTTGTTCTCATCGATTCAGATGCTAGTTTTCCAGACAAGGTTTCCTTTGTAGGAACGGGGAATTTCGAGGCGGGGAAGCAAGCAGGAAAATTCATTGCCAGCAAACTTCAAAAGGGGGATAAAGTGGCGATTATTCGTGGATCTCTAGGGGATAACACCCATGACGAGCGAACAAACGGAGCTGAGGAAGCTTTGAAAGCAGCTGGTATAAATATTGCTTCGGTGCAGCCCGCAGATAGTGACCGGAATAAAGCACTTTCCGTAATGGAAAATATTTTACAAACGCAGCCTGATATAAAAGCGGTATATGGTACAAGTGATGAAATGGCACTAGGTGCTTTACGCGCGTTAAAATCCGAACATTCAAAAGCATTTGTGGTTGGATTTAATGGTTCCTCCAATGCCTTGGATTCGATTAAAGCTGGGGACATGACAGCCTCAATTGCTCAGGACCCTTATAAGATTGGTTACTTAGGGGTAGAAGCAGCGGTTAAAGCAATGAAAAAGGAAGCAGTTGATAAACGAATCGATTCCGGAACAAAGGTAATAACCAAAGATAATGTTGTAGAATTTGAAAATAACTTAAAACAAATTCTTGGCAAATAATAGAAGGTAGGTTGCAAATGAAGCCGATGGTGTCATGAGTGAAATGGATAATAAAAATATTCATCGACAAGCATGCACCCGCTTCATCTAGTGATTTACAATAAGTAGCTTAACATATTAAAACAATCAGCGCGAAGTTATTAAATTCAAAAATTACGAGGGGGATGTGAATGCAAAAACATAATAGTTTATTGGAGCTTAAGGGTATCAGCAAAGGTTTTTCGGGCATTCCAGTCCTTAAAAATATCAATCTTGACATTCAACCTGGGGAAGTCCATATACTTTTGGGTGAAAACGGTGCTGGAAAATCAACCTTAATCAAAATCATGACGGGGGCCTACTCGAAAGATGTAGGGGAAATATACTGGGAGGGAAAAAAGGTAGAAATAAACGGGCCCTCCGATGCGATGGACCTGGGAATTGCAACGATATATCAGGAGTTGAACTTAATTCCTGAACTAACGGTATATGAAAACATGTTTCTCGGACGGGAATTAAAAACAGGTGCCAAGCTTCCTTTTTTAAATCATAAAGAAATGAGAAAGAAAGCCGTAAAATATTTAAGGGTATTGGGTCAAGATATATCACCAGATGTAAAGGTCTCCTCCTTAGGTATCGGCCAGCAGCAATTAGTTGAAATAGCAAAAGCGCTGACCATTGATGCCAAATTGATTATTATGGATGAGCCCACGTCCAGTCTTAGTGCATCGGAAGCAGAACAGTTGTTAAGAACCGTAGAGGAATTGCGAAAACAAGGGATTGCGATTGTTTACATATCACATAAATTAGAGGAACTTAAGCGAATAGGGGATCGAATAACCATTTTGCGGGATGGTACCAAGATTGAGACGCTGCCGGTAAAAGAGACCAGCACAGAAAAAATGATTCAATTGATGGTGGGAAGAACACTAGAAGATAAATACCCGAAAGAAACCTTTCAATTGGGAAAAGAAGCTTTGCATGTAGAAAATCTTTATTTGAAAGGATCTGGCGCAGGGATCAGCTTTACAGCCTATCAGGGTCAAATCTTAGGGATATCTGGATTAGTTGGAGCAGGTCGAACGGAATTGGCAAGGGGGGTTTTTGGAGTTGATCCAATCCAATCAGGAAAGGTCTATGTCTTTGGACAAGAAGTGAAAATTAAATCACCAAAAGATGCTATTCAGGCAGGCCTGGCTTTTATTACCGAAGATCGTAAAGGCGAGGGATTGATTTTAGATCAAACCTTGAATTTCAATATGACGATTGCCAGCCTGAAAAAATTTAAAAAGGGTGTTTTTATCCAGCAAGATCAATTGAAAAAAGCCTCGTCCGATTACATTCGAGAGTTAAAAGTTCGCCCTAATGACATAGAGAAACTTGCAAGAAAACTAAGCGGCGGAAACCAACAAAAAGTGGTTATTGCAAAATGGCTTTCGACAGAGGCAAAGGTGTTTATTTTTGATGAACCTACCCGAGGCATTGATGTTGGTGCGAAAGTAGAAGTGTATCGATTGATCAATTCGTTAGTGAAAAATGGATCGGTTGTTATCATTATTTCTTCCGAATTACCCGAGATTTTAGGAATTTGTGATCGGATTCTAGTTATGAGTGAAGGAAAAATCACGGCCGATTTCCTAAGGGAAGATGCTAATCAAGAGAGAATCATGAAAGCCGCTACAGGAGGGATATAAGATGTCGGAAATAATAGTGGAGAAAAAATCGGTTGCAAGCAAATTACCGAAGAGTCTTCTAAGTAAATTTGGAGCTTTGATTGGTTTAATCTTGTTAATTCTTATCCTTACATTATTGAACAGCCAATTCCTAACAATTAATAATATCATGAATATTGCAAGTCAATCTTCCATTAATGCTTTATTGGGTGTCGGGATGCTCTTGCCGATTTTAACAGCAGGAATTGATCTGTCTGTGGGATCTATATTAGCGATTTCCATTATGGTTATGGGTGTGGCGGTCGTAAATGGACAGATGAATCCCTTCTTCGGCATTCTTATTTGTTTGGGAGTCGGTGCCTTCGTAGGATGGTTAAACGGAATTATTTTAACGAAACTTCGTCTTCCCCACCCATTTATCTCTACACTCGGAACGATGAATGTTGCCCGCGGGATCGCGCTCATTATCACAGGAGCAGCACCGATTGCAGGGTTTCCCTTAGTGATTCAATTTGTTGGGAGCGAGACTCTTGGTCCGCTTCCCGTTAGCTTCATACTCGTTCTTCTGACTTATGTTGCCTTTCACTTCTTTTTAACCAGAACAGCAACAGGCCGTTATATTTATGCCATCGGCGGAAATAAGGAAGCAGCCCGTCTTTCTGGCATCAATGTCAATAAAATTCTGGTAATCGTTTATACATTAAGTGGTTTAATGTCCGGTTTAGCAGGTTTGGTCATGGTTGGACGTGTCAATTCTGCGTTTCCGCTGGCAGGATTAGGGTATGAATTAGATGCAATCGCTGCAGTTATTATCGGTGGGGCAAGCTTTTTCGGCGGCGTTGGGAATGTGTGGGGAACACTCATTGGTGCTATGATTATTGCAGTATTAAGAAACGGGTTGAATCTATTAAATGTATCTTCAGACCTACAAATGGCCATTATCGGGCTAGTCATTATTGCTGCTGTTTATGTAGATGTCCTTCGTCAACGTTCAGCAAAGAATAAATAAAATGAAAAGATTAGCGGATATGACAAGAAAAAAGGCTAAAGTAGTCTTTGATGAATTGAGTAGTAAAACCCCGCCTTTAAGCGTTCAGAAGATCAAGACCATAGGTATTCTTATTCCAAATATGGACAATCCGTTCTTTGTAGAAATCGCAAGAAATATCCAACACAGTGGACATGAATTGGGTTATCGGGTAGTCATGTGTAGTACAGATAATGATTCAATAATGGAAATAGAATATTCCTCGCTATTAAAAAATAATAGTATCGATGGATTGATTTTGGCAGGCGGGTTTGAGAATGATACTATTTTGAAGGAAATAGTAGATGAAGGATTGCCCATTGTTCTTATTTGCCAAGACATACCTTCTTTGTTAGTAGATAGTGTAAGCGTGGATGACTTTTTAAGTGGTTATCAGGTTACGAATCATTTATTATCTATTGGTCATGAGAAAATTGCAGTTTTTGCGGAGAAAACACGGAGTAGTAAAGAACGGATACGTGGATATCGTAAGGCGTTGCAGGATGCTGGATTGGAATTTAATGAGAGTTTGGTTTTGGTTAGCGATTCTACGGTCAAAAGTGGTAAGCAACTTGCTAAACAAATACTTGGTCTGATAAAGCGGCCAACGGCTATTTTTGCTTGTAATGATTTATTAGCAGTTGGAATATTCCAAGGAGCACGGGAACGTGGGATTAAGGTTCCTGATGATTTATCGATTGTTGGGTTCGATAATACGCTCTTAGCAACTAGTGTTGACCCGCCTTTAACCTCTGTAAAACAACCAATCGAAAAAATGGGACGTGAAGTGATTAATTTATTAATTCGAAGAATAGAAGGAAAAGATGAATCGAAAAGGCGGATTATCTTATTTCCTGAAATTATTTTCAGAAGTTCAACGAAGCCACCGATTACTAAGTCATCAGAAGGAACCAAGAAGTATATATGAAAATATATACTTCTTGGTCTTTTTTTATTATATTATTGATTTAAGGAAAACGCTTAACTTATACTTTAAATGAGATCTGCCAAATGTTACAAATGATGAAGAGGAGGAATCATAATGTCAAAAATCCGTTGGGGAATTATCAGTGCTGCCAATATTGCCTATGATCAGCTGGTACCAGCACTTCGACGTTCGGAGCGTGCTGTTGTAACGGCAGTCGCATCAAAAAGCAGAGGAAAAGCGGAACGGTTTGAGGTGCCTGTTATTTATGAAAGCTATGAGGAGCTCTTAAATGACTCATTGATTGATGCTGTGTACATACCACTTCCAAATGCACTTCACGCGGAGTGGGCGGTAAAGGCTATGAATCTTGGAAAGCATGTCCTTCTCGAGAAACCCGCTGCCTTAACAGAGGCAGAAATGGCTGACATGAAAAAAGCAGCTGAACTAAATCATGTTGTATTTATGGAAGCATTCATGTATCAATTTCACAGGCAGCATAAACGGTTAAAAGAGATTATTCAATCAGGTGTGATCGGGGAATTTCGCCATGTTAAAGCACATTTTTCTTGGATGCTTGATGATAATGGAGACATTCGCTTAAACCGGGAACTAGGCGGAGGGGCCATGCGTGATGTTGGGTGTTATGGCTTGCACGCAGTTACACAAATTGTCGGGTTTACCCCTAAGCAAATTTCCATGACTGGAAAAATCCATCCGGAATTAGCAGTTGATACCACCTCCACTTGTGTAATGATTGATGAGCAAAATCGAACAGCAGAAGTTTCTGCCTCCATGGAGTTACCATTTATTAACCGCTATGAAATTATTGGTCCCAAAGGGGCAGTTACTGTTGACTCTTCTTTTCGCCCTGATGTTTCGGATGACGGATTTGGAAAAATAACTGTTCGTGATGATAATGGGAATGTCATTCTTTTTGAAAGATTCAAAGATGATCAATATTTAAACCAGGTGGAGCATTTTCATGACTGCATCATAGAAAATAAACAACCCATATACAATGCAGACCATTCGCAGGAAATGGCATGTTATTTGGAAAAAGCCTATGAATCCCTTCATCATAATTCTGTCTTAACAAAAGTTTAATTGAATCAACAGGCAAATTTCGCTAAGCTAAAAAAAGAGCACACAATGAGTGCTCTTTTTTAATGGTATTAGTTAAAGGCTTTCCTTGCTAACATTAAAATTTCTAAGTGGAACTGATTGATATTTTATTGATTATGACTGAATTTGATTGGTTGTTATCGATATTGGTAGATTTTTAAGTTAAATTGGGAAATTTATTTAAAAAATTCTAGAAAATTTTTAAAAATTTGTTGAATTATTCGAGTTATCTGATTATAATTTAAATTATTAGGAAAACGCTTTCTCAACTTTGGTTAAAAGACTACTAGAAAGGGGTCAGAATATGGGTGCAAGCCTCCTCGAAGTAAGAGGGATTAAAAAAAACTTTGATCAAAACCACGTTCTTAAAGGAATCGATTTAGATGTAAAAGTTGGTGAAGTTCATGTGCTGCTAGGGGAAAATGGGGCAGGAAAGTCAACGTTAATTAAAATTTTAACAGGTGCCTACCAAATGGATGCGGGTGAAATCTATTGGGAAGGCAGTCGGGTTCACTTACATACACCTATTGATTCTATGAAATTAGGAATCGCCACCATTTATCAGGAACTAAATGTGATTCCCGAATTAAAGGTCTATGAAAATATCTTTCTGGGAAGAGAGGTAAAGCGCGGGGGGAAGATGTCCTTACTTGACCACAAAGCGATGCGGGAGGAAGCAAAGCGCTGTTTAGGAATGCTTGGCCAAAGTCCTGATCTCGCGGACCAACGGCTGGGGAATCTAGGGATTGGCCAGCAACAACTTGTGGAAATTGCAAAAGCGCTTGCTTTAGATGCGAAGCTAATTATTATGGATGAACCTACATCCAGTTTAAGTGCTCAAGAGGTGGAGCAGTTATATCTATGTGTAGAACAGCTAAAAGAAAAAGGGATTGCCATTGTGTTTATTTCGCACCGCCTTGAAGAAATAAGAGCGATGGGGGACCGGATTACAATCCTTCGGGATGGATTTAAAATTGACACCTTGCCGGTGAAAACGACTGAAACAGATTATTGGATTGAATTAATGGTAGGACGCTCGTTAGATGAGAAGTTCCCGAAGCAATCCTTTACTCTGGGTAAAGAAGGATTTCGAGTTGAGAACATGCTGGTGGAAGGAACGGAAGAGCCTGTTGAATTTTCAATAAGATACGGCGAAATTGTTGGAATTGCCGGACTTGTTGGAGCGGGCCGTACAGAACTTGCCCGAGCAATTTTCGGAGCAGACCCAAGTAAAAATGGCAAAATCTCGATTGATGGGAAAAAGGTCAAGATTAAATCGCCTCGCGATGCCATTGATGCAGGAATCGCTTTTATTACAGAGGATCGAAAAAGTGAGGGTCTATTACTGGATATGCCGCTGGATTTTAATATTGCAATGGGAAGTATGAAGAATTTTCGAAAGAAAACAAAGCTCCTTGATTTAAAGGGGATGCGTAATACAGCGGAAGATTTTATTAAAGAATTGAAAGTCCGCCCAGGTAATATCGATCTACATGCCCGAAATCTAAGTGGAGGAAATCAGCAAAAGGTTGTCATTGCTAAATGGCTTTGTACACAAGCGAAAGTATTTATCTTCGATGAACCTACACGTGGAATTGACGTTGGTGCTAAAGTAGAGGTTTACCGATTAATGAATCAGTTGGTTGAAAACGGTGCCATTGTGCTGATGATTTCATCCGATTTACCGGAAATTCTCGGTATGTGTGACAGGGTTCTGGTCATGAGCGAAGGAAAAATAACAGCTAATCTGCCAATTAAAGAAGCTACACAAGAACGAATAATGAAAGCGGCTACAGGAGGTTGATAAAATGAGTCAAGTTGCAGTGCAAACAGAAAAAGAAACAGTCAAAGAAAAGAGTTCGTTAAAACGTTACTTAAGTAAGTTTGGTCCCCTCATTGGACTTATTATTTTGGTTGCTGTCCTTACTGTTTTATCCGATAAGTTTTTAACAGTCAATAATATAATGAATATTGCACGTCAATCTTCAATTAATTCACTTTTGGCTATTGGGATGCTGCTCCCTATACTTACAGCCGGGATTGACCTATCTGTTGGTTCGATTCTTGCCATCGCAATCATGCTGATGGGGGTTGTGACCGTTAATATGGGTATGAATCCTGTCATTGGTATTCTCGTCTGTCTTGGTGTCGGAGCCGGATTCGGTTGGATCAACGGATTGTTATTAACCAAGTTACACTTGCCACATCCTTTTATTTCTACTTTAGGTACTATGAATATTGCTCGTGGTATTGCCTTAATCATCACCGCTGCTGCACCAATTGCGGGCTTCCCGTATGCGATTCAATTTTTAGGACAGGAATTTGTCGGACCAATTCCAATTAGCTTTGCCCTTGTCATTGCAGTATATATCATTTTCCATATTTTCTTAACTCGAACACAAACAGGGCGTTACATATATGCAATCGGCGGCAATCCTGAAGCTGCCCGCTTATCCGGTATTAAAGTTGACCGTGTTTTAGTGATTGTATACACCATCAGCGGCCTAATGGCAGGACTTGCCGGGCTTGTAATGGTGGGACGTGTTAACTCTGCATTCCCTCTTGCAGGACTTTCTTATGAACTAGATGCGATTGCCGCAGTTATTATTGGCGGTGCGAGCTTCCTTGGCGGTGTAGGAACTGTCTGGGGCACTTTAATCGGAGCTATGATTATTGCTGTTCTCCGTAATGGATTAAACCTGTTAAACGTTTCTTCTGATTTCCAAATGACAGTAATTGGTGCTGTCATTATCGCAGCTGTATATGTTGACGTCATTCGCCAACGTAAAAGTAAAAAGAAATAATTCAGATCTCAAAGTGTAATATTCAAAAGTATACAATGGGGGTATTCGAGAATGAAAAAAATGAAATTATTTAGCGCAGCAGTAGCAGTATCTTGTATGGCACTTGTTGCCGGATGCTCAAGCAGTACGAGTAAAAGTTCTGGCGGTGGGGATGAAAGCGTATCGGTTGTATTAAAAACATTATCAAGCCCTTATTGGAAGTATGTTGAAGCGGGAGCAAAGGCTGCTGGTAAGGAGCTTGGTGTAAACGTAACGGTTGTAGGACCAAATTCAGAATCTGAAGTTATGCAAGAAGTAAATATGATTGAGGATCAATTAAGTCAGTCACCAGGTGCACTAGTGGTTGCTCCGATTCAGCCTGATACGGTGATTCCATCCTTAAAGAATGCTGTTAAACAAAAGGTGCCGGTTCTATTAGTGGACTCCGATGCAAAGTTTGATGGGAAAACAACTTTTATTGGAACGGATAACTATACCGCAGGTCAAGAAGGCGGGAAATTACTGGCTAAGATGCTGAAAAAGGGTGATAAAGTAGCTCTTATTGAGGGAGCACTCGGTAACCCTGCTACGGATGAGCGGATCAAAGGTGCAAAGGAAGCGCTAGAAAAGGCTGGTCTTCAAATCGTTGCTCAACAACCTGCTGACAGTGATAAGACAAAGGCAATGTCCGTAATGGAAAATATTCTTGAGAACAATGGCGATGTTAAAGGTGTATTTTCTGCCAATGATGATATGGCTCTAGGAGCTGTGCGTGCTTCTGAGGCAAAAGGGCTTGATGTTAAAATTATTGGTACTGACGGAACAGAAGAAGCGGTTAAGTCAATCTTAGATGGACATCTCGCTGGAACAGTTGCACAAAGTCCTTATAATATGGGCTATGAAGGAGTTAAAAATGCTGTAAATGCAATTAAAGGGAAAAAGATTAAAGTGCGAATTGACAGTGGTATAGATGTAATCACAAAAGATAATGCAAAAGAGAAGTTAGACTTTTTACAAAAGATTTCAAAATAAGGGGCAGAACTAAACCCGCTGATTTCTTCGTGCTAAAATAGTAGAAAAGGATCATTTGAGGAGATTGAACATACATGAAACCTACCATATACGATGTAGCCGAGAAGGCGGGTGTCTCCATTGCCACTGTTTCGAAAGTGGTCAATAATACAGGACATATTAGTGACAAAACGAAAAAAAAGGTCATGAAAATCATGGAGGAGCTCGAATACCAGCCGAGTAGTTTGGCTGCTGCGTTGACCGGAAAGAAGACGTTTACCATTGGAGTGCTTGTACCTGATATTTCCAATCCCTTTTTTGCCGAGGTTGCTCGGGCATTAGAAAATAATGCCCGGGAGAGGGATTACACGATTATTTTGTGCAGTACGGATTATCAAAAGGAACGAGAACAAGATTATATGGAGCTTCTGTTAAAAAAGCAAGTGGACGGTATTATTACAGCGACAGAACCAAAAGATGTGAGTGCCTTTCAAAAGCTCCGTAACCGGCATATTCCGCTCCTGATGTTTTCCATTGCCCATCTTGCTTTATCTTCACATGTTGTTACTACTGATGATTTAAGAGGTGGATACCTTGCCGGTCGATACTTACTAGATCATGGGCATCGAAATATTGCAATGATTACTGAAATAGAACGGCCGAGCGGTCGCCTGCGTTTGGAGGGCTTTAAACAGGCACTTTCTGATGAAGGAATTGAACTGGACGATCATTTAGTGATTCATGCTAAATCAAAAATAGAAGATGCAAAATCAGCGGCCAAACAGATTTTACAAATGAAACAAAAGCCCACCGCGATTTTTGCTTCTACGGACTTAATTGCAGCGGTCTTTTTAAAGGAAGCTAGGAAAGCAAATATATCCGTTCCGCATGAAATATCTGTTATTGGCTTTGATAACACGGTTCATGCACAAATAGCTGACCCTGGTTTAACAACGATTGCCCAGCCTATCAATGAATTGGCACACTATGCCATTGGGCAGCTGCTGGAATCCATTGAAAATCCTGAAATGCAAGGGCGTCGGATTATGCTGACTCCAACGTTAGTGGAACGGGAGTCAGTAAGAGATTTAAATAAGAAATGATGATAATTAAAAGGGCTGTCCATTTTTCGATGCGGCGGCCTTACATAAAAAAATGTTCAGGGTTGAGCATAAGGATCATTAGAAGGTGAGTCTGCCCTAAATACTTTATGATCTCAATCGAAAAAAGGGGAGGAAATAGTCAATGACTTTAAATATTGGAATTATCGGCGCAGGAAGAATTGGAAAATTACATGTGGATAATTTAAGGGGCATTTCTCAAATTCAAGTTAAAAGTGTATCAGATGTAGTCATCGATCATCTTGAATCATGGGCTAAGGAAAAGCAAATCGAGGTTTTGACAACTGATTATCATGATATCTTGAATGACCCTGTAATTGATGCGGTATTTATCTGTTCTCCGACTAATACACACGCAACGATCATCAAAGAAGCTGCAGCTGCCGGAAAACATATTTTCTGTGAGAAACCAGTTAGTTTCTCTGTAGAAGAAACGGAAGAAGCGCTTGAGGCTGTCAAAAAAGCAGGTGTTAAACTGCAAGTGGGCTTTAACCGCCGCTTTGATCCGAACTTCCGTAAAGTTCGTCAAATTGTTCAAGATGGGGGAATTGGCACGCCGCATATTTTACGGATTACTTCTCGAGACCCTGAGCCGCCAGGTGTTGAGTACATCAAATCATCAGGCGGGCTGTTCATGGATATGACCATCCATGACTTTGATATGGCTCGTTACGTTATGGGCAGCGAAGTGACAGAAGTATATGCCAGCGGCGCAGTGCTGGTGTCACCTGAAATTGGAGAAGCAGGCGATATTGATACCGCCATTGTTACCTTGAAGTTTGCAAACGGTGCAATTGGTGTAATTGATAACAGCCGCCAAGCTGTTTACGGGTATGACCAGCGCCTTGAAATTTTTGGCGAAAAAGGGGCTGCACAGGCCGATAATAATCGGGCGACAAATGTGGAGGTTTCCACTGCAGAGCATGTTTCAAAAGATAAACCATTGTACTTTTTCTTAGAGCGCTATAACCAAGCGTACATTGATGAAGTAACAGAGTTTGCGAATGCCATTCTATTAAATCAAGAGGTAAGCTGCACGGGTTTTGATGGTTTGCAGGCACAAGTAATTGCAAAAGCGGCTAAAAAGTCACTTGAAACTGGGGCACCTGTGCTATTACAGGAAACTGCTTCAATCGCAGGATAAATATAAGATATAAAAGTATTTTAAAGCCAGGCTCAAATCCTTAGTTTCAGGGGTTTGAGCTTTTTTATTGAAAAAACTTTATTTATATTCAGAATATAGATATAATTAAGGTAATCGGTTACCTTATAAATTCTGCTAGTTAAAAATTAAATTGATAATGAGAGTGTATATAAAATGAAAGTAACTATTTATGATGTTGCAAAAAAAGCTGGTGTTTCAACGGCTACAGTTTCAAAAATCATTAATAATACAGGTTCCATAAGTGAGAAAACGAAACAGAAAGTTCAAAAAGTAATGGACGAGTTACAATACCAGCCAAGTATGATTGCATCTGCATTAAAAGGGAAAAGTACACAAACGATTGGATTATTGATTCCAGACCTATCTAATCCCATTTTTGCAGAGTATGCAAAGTATATTGAGGAACGTGGGCAAGAACTCGGATTTAGCGTTATTATGTGCAATACAGATACCAATCCGGAACGGGAGCTAAAATATATTACGCTTCTAAAACAAAAGCAAGTGGATGGAATTATTGTAGCCGCCCGATTTAAAAACATTGATCTTTTAAAAGAATTAATAAAAGAAAAATTTCCACTTGCCACTATTGCACAAGATCTTCCGGCTCTTCCTATGGACAGTGTGACAGTCGATGACTTTTTAGGCGGTTATCAGGTAACGGATTACTTACTATCGCTTGGGCATCGAAAAATTGGCGTGATTGCTGAAGGAGATAGAAGCAGCAAAGAACGGATAAAAGGTTACAGACAAGCGTTGATTGATGCAGGATTAAAACCTGATGAAGATCTCATTGTGGTGTGTGATGAGTCAACAAGGGAATGGGCAAGGATGAACGCTGGAAGATTACTAGATAAAAAGAAACATTTAAGCGCTATTTTTGGATGTAATGATTTATTAGCAGTCGGAGTTATGCAAGCTGCACGTGAACGAGGGTTAACAATTCCACATGATCTTTCGGTGATTGGTTTTGACAATACCGACCTATCAGAAGTGGTATATCCCTCCTTAACCACAGTAAAGCAACCCCTTAGAGATATTGGTCACCACGTTGTAGATTTATTAAATCAGCAAATTGAAGGAAACAGCAGAACCACACAACGGGTAGTTTTACTGCCAGAGCTTGTTATTCGTGAATCAACTGTGCAGGTCGGGAATCCAAATAAGTGAATTGCAAAATGAGTATAAAAGAAGATGACTTAAAAGTTTAATTTAAGTCATCTTCTTTTTATTTTGAAATAAGCAATCACCTAGGAATAATAGGAAACTAATAAGATTGAAATTTTAATATTTTCCAAATTTAATATTGAAAACGTTTTAAAAATGGTATAAACTTCTTTTTAATAGGGTAATCGGTTACCTTAAATTAATGATTGTATTTATTGCTTTAATCTTATAAAAACAAGTTGTTGTTTGGGTTTGTTTAGGTTAACCGGTTACCCTTAAACATACCGAATTAAGGGGGCAGAGAAGGATGAAGAAACTTAGCGGGGTCTTTTTAACAAGTGTTTTAGGGGCAGGATTAATTTTATGTGGCTGCGGTAATTCTGAGGCAAGTAAATCTACCACTAAGTCAGGTTCAAGTGGTAAAAAGACAGTTTCTGTTGTTCTGAAAGCATTAAATAGTGAGTATTGGAAATTGGTTCAACAAGGAGCGATGGATGCAGGTAAAAAAGCTGGAGTTACTGTGGATGTAATGGGCCCTGCCGCTGAAACGGAGGTAGAAAAACAAGTTTCGTTAATTGAAGATCAAATTACTAATGGGGCAGACGCATTGGTTATAGCACCAAGCCAACCTGCGACCGTGCTTAGCGCTCTTCAACAAGCCAATGATATGCCTGTTATTTTCGCTGATACAGATGCGGCCTATCCGAAAAAGGTTAGTTTTGTCGGTACAGGGAATTTTGTAGCAGGTCAAAACGGCGGGAATTTTATAGCAAATAATCTTCAAAAAGGAGATAAGGTTGCAATCATCCGTGGTGCTTTGGGGGATAAAACCCACGATGACCGAACCAATGGAGCAGAGAAAGCCATAAAAGCGGCTGGAATTGATGTCGTTACCGTTCAACCAGCAGATAGTGACCGGTCAAAAGCAATGAATGTAATGGAAAATATCCTTCAATCCAATCCAGATATTAAAGCCGTATTCGTGACGAGTGAGGACATGGCATTGGGTGCTTTACGTGCCGTTCAAGCGAAAAACAGCCAGGTAATGGTGGTTGGTTTTGATGGAACATCAGAAGGTCTCAAATCGATTAAATCCGGCGGATTAAAAGCTGAGGTTGCGCAAGATCCTTATAAGATTGGTTATTTAGCCGTAGATGCAGCCGTTAAAGCACTTAACGGAAAAACGGTCGATAAACGAATTGATTCCGGTGCGAATGTCATTACGAAAGAAAATGCAGATGAGGTACTTTCTAAGATAAATAAAATAATAGAGAAATAATGAATGGGAGGTAGAAAAAATGAATAGAGAGTATGGTTTATGTTTATGGACTTTTGGAGATATCCCTTTGGAAGAAAAGTGCAAAGTAGCGAAGGAAATTGGGGTAGATGGTGTTGAAGTTCAGGGAGACCTCACACAAGATCCCGATGAACTAGCAAGCTTAGTATCTAAATATGGGCTAAAGGTATTATCTGTTACACCCGATAATGTGGATATTTCTAGTATAAATGGAGATATTCGCCAAAAGGCCGTTCAATACTTTTTAGATTTATTGGATTGGGCTAGAAAATTAGGGGCAAATAGGATTTGTTTACATGGAAAGGTTGGTAAAATAACCGGATGTGGAGATATTTCAAAGGATTGGAAACTTCTCATCGAGAGCTCAAAAACTATACTAGAGAAAGCAGAAGCTTTACATATTGAAGTTGTATTTGAGGTATTAAATCGTTATGAAAATCATCAAATTGTCACCGGCCATGAAGCTTTAAAACTGATTGATGCTGTAAATAGTCCGTATTTGTTAGTTTTATTAGACGCTTACCATATGAATATTGAAGAAGCTGACCCAAGCGAGGCATTAAGAAAAGCTGGAAATAAATTAGGTGTCTATCATGTAGCAGATTCAAATCGCCAGGCCATCGGAAACGGCCATTCAAATATAAAAGGTCAAATCAAAACATTACAGGAAATCAATTATACCGGCCCCATAATTATGGAAATGACAGCAGAAGGCCCAAATCCTTTTACTGCAGTTAAAGGAGAAAATTATCTCCAGGTACTTATTTATTATTACAAAAAGTCTTTATTCAAATTAAAGGAATTGGAGTATCCAAAAATAGAAATCTAACCAATTTTGTTACGGTATTTCCTTGGAGTTTACTAACGATGGCAGAGAACGTTTCATTTCTATATAGACAACAATCCTCACCTCGGTACGTATTTTGGATTCCTAAGTTTGGTTTGTTTACCTCAAATAGGTTTTAATTTAAGCATTTCAAGTCGAAGGGGAATAAGAAATAAAACAAAAGGTGACAAGCACTATGCGGAATTTCCACATAGTGTTTTTTGTGCATGATTACGTAAGCAACAGCAAATAATGACTTCATGAGTACCGTTGTAAAGGATGAATGAGTTGGAGCATGTTGTGATTTTAGCAATTTTACGTACAGTTGTTTCTTATATTATTCTAATGGTGGTCACTTACTGTATTGGCAAACAGGTAAATGCTCATAAAAACCATTATAATTTTGCATTGTCTATAACGTTAGGTTCATTTATTGCAAACATGGGCTTTGATACCAATCTCAAATTTTATCCGATGTTGGCAGCCTTTCTTACACTTATTTTTCTCTACTTAATCATGTCTGCTTATTCTGCCAATAGCAGACGTCTTCGCATCTGGCTGTCAGGACAGCCAACCATCATTATCGAAAATGGCAAGCTTTTGGATTCAAATATGAAGAAAATAAAATACACTCTCGATCATTTGAATCTGCAACTAAGGGAGCAGGGAATCTTTGATATTGTTGAGGTGGAGTTTGCCTTACTTGAGGTGAGTGGCAACTTATCGGTATTAAAAAAATCACCTTTTCAGCCTGTCACCAAAAAGGATCTTAATCTAGATCAGCCTCATCAAGAAAACAGCCTTCCGGTAGAACTGATCATGGACGGAGTAGTTATTGATAAAAACCTCAATGATCCGTATTCCAAACCATGGCTTGAACAACAGTTAAAAACAAGAAGATTAGAAATAAAAGACATCCACTATGCGGTCGTCGGAACCAATGGTTCTTTTTTTATTGACCTTTGTCAGGATCATTTGAAGTCACCAGTGGGCAAAGAATAAAGTGGAGTGTGTTCGACAAAAATCGGGTGGTGACAGGCACCCACCCGATTTTTTTATCTTACTGTTGCGTGAGCAAATTTTTTACTTCTTCAGCAGAATGATAATGAGGATTTACTCCAAGGTACACCCCGATTTGGTGTGCTGTGTAAGAGAATAATAGATTTGAAAAAGTGGACAGAACTTCTTGGTGGGTCCAATCTTCTTTAACATGTGTTTCATAAGGATTCCCTGCATAAGGACCCTGAGGACAGCGAACAATTGGAATACTAATGATTACAAATTCACTATTGTGTAATAATTTTTGATAAACATCAATTGCTTCTTCCTTTGTCATATGTTCTAAAACATCGCCTAAAAAAGTAAAGGCGTATTGTTTTTCGGGAGTATACTTCCGGATATCTTCCTTAATAATATGATGGTATTTATTGGTTAAGTCATATTGTGAAATGTACGGCTCCCAAATTTCTACACCGATAAACTCCATTTGCGGTAAGGAAGATCTGAGTAAGTTAGAATAGGTTCCTGCTCCAACACCTACATCTAAAATCGAATTAAATTGACATTGAGTGACCAGCTTTTTAACAATGCTCTGAATCCATTCCTTACCTTCATTTAAACTAACCGGCATAATAGCCCTCCTAATCTTTTTTATACCTTGAATCTTAAAAAAATGCGTTTAGTACCCAAAAATTTCTATGTAATAAGATATTGAAAATAGCCCTAAAGTGAAACGGCTAAATTTGTTTTAAATACCAAATTAAAGATTTCCAATAATTAAGAAAAATATTTTACGTTGGGCTAATCTGAAATAGTCCTAAGACAATCAACGAAAAAAAAATTATTGAATAAGATGGAAAAGGAAAAAAGTCTGGGGGTGTATCCTTTGGAAGATTACCGTGTTTTAATCGGGAGTCCAATCCATCGTAAAGCAAATATTTTAAAAGAATTTCTTGCTTATTTACCCAAAATTGATTCAACAGGTTTACAGATCGATTACTTTTTTATAGACGATAACATCGATGTGGAATCTACAAACTTATTGAATCAGTTTTCTAAAGAAAATGAAGGAGTCACACTCATTTCCTCTCATTCTAATGATTTGTTTACCAGTAATGAAAAGGGTACACATATATGGAATAGCAGCTTGGTTTGGAAGGTCGCAGAATTTAAAAACCAAATAATCGAGTTTGCTCTAAAAAATGATTATGATTATTTATTTTTAATTGATTCGGATATTTTACTTCATCCAAAAACGATTCAACATTTAATAGGAACCAAAAAAGATATTATTTCGGAAATATTTTGGACAGATTTTGGAGGTAATGGAAGTGAATTACCCCAAGTGTGGTTACAGGATGAATACAATTTTTATTATAAGGGCAATGAGAAACAATCAGTTGAGGATATCCATAAATCCATGCTCGAATTCCTTAACAGTTTAAAGACTCCGGGTGTTTATGAGGTTGGAGGCTTAGGTGCGTGCACATTGATTTCAAGGCATGCCCTTCAAAAAGGAGTGAGTTTCAGCAGAATAAAAAATGTCTCCTTTGCGGGGGAGGATCGACATTTTTGTATAAGGGCTGTTGCCTTAGGATTAAACCTTTATGTCGATACTCATTATCCTGCCTTTCATATCTATAGAGAATCCGACTTAGGTCGAATTTCTAATTTTATTGGTAAAAATGAAACTCCATTAGGAAGAAATCAATATGTAAGATATTTTAAAAGCTCTAATAATAAATTAACACTTTCAATGGTTGTTAAGAATGAAGCGAATAATTATCTGAAAAATGTCCTAACGGAACATAAACAATATATTGATGAAGCTGTCATTATAGATGATGGCAGTACAGATGATACTGTAGATATCTGCCTGGAGGCTCTTGATGGAATTCCTATCCATCTAATAAGGAATCCTACTTCAAAATTCTCAAATGAAATCGAGCTTAGGAAGCAGCAATGGGAAGAAACGTTAAAAACCAATCCTGACTGGATTCTAAATCTAGATGCAGATGAAATGTTTGAGGAGAAGTTCCGATTTAATGTAAGATCTTTAATAAATCAAAATAAAACGGATGTTTGCTGTTTCCGTTTGTATGATTTTTGGGATATGGACCATTATCGTGATGATGAGTTGTGGTGCGCCCATAAAACTTTTCGTCCTTTTTTGTTAAGATACCAAAAAGATTTTCCTTACCAATGGAAAGAAACCGCCCAACATTGTGGCAGGTTTCCACATAATATTTTATTACAGCCCTATGATTTATCTCCAATGAGATTAAAGCATTATGGCTGGGCAAATTATTCAAAAAGAGCATCTAAATTTGAACGATATCTAGAGTTGGATCCGGAATTTAAATATGGTTCAAAGGAACAAATATTATCCATACTTGATGAACAGCCAAACTTAATCAAATGGGATGAAAATTTAAACTGAATAATAAAAAGGGAATCTACAAGACCGTTTTGGAGGTCTTTAGATTCCCTTTTTTTATATTCACTGTTTAGTTGAATATAATTTCATCCAGGTGATGTCAAGTAATTTATATGATTTTAAAGCTCCTAGACTCCTAATATTATCGATTGGTTCGATATAATCAGGATTTTGTAATAAAGAATTTTGAAAATGGATTAAAGCTAAATCCTTTTCCCCCATTAATGCGAGTGTTTCTCCAATGTAATTTTCTAAAATGTGATCCTTTTTTTCATAGGAATTTAATAGTTGTAATGCTACCGGTAGATTTCTTGTTATGATCGCTCCGATTGCCCATACAAAATTTTCAGTTGCTGTTCCTCTGGCAAGTTGTAATGATTTTTGGTACCAATTCAATCCTTCTTTTTCGATTTCCCTTCGATATAACAATAATGCTAGAATCGCAAAGGCTATAGATAGATTTTCATCAACTTGATGGTTTTTCCAATCAATTTCTGGGATTAGATCTTCAATGGAGTGTTCATTAATTGTTTTTTGAATGTGTAAAATTACTGTATCATCATCTGTTTCCAGTGTGGTATTTGTAGAATGTTTTCGATAGAAATATAATGGTTCGGGAACATGTAGGGAATCCCAGGTCCTAAGTGCATGTAAGATTAAATTTGTATCTTCCCCAATTTTTAATGTTGTATCATATCTCAACTTATTAAAAACTTCTTTTCGAAGCATCATGCTAGCTCCATTAATATAAGTGCCCACTTTAAGAAAGAATCTTAACATCCGCTTTTTTTCCATATTTCGCGCTTGCCAATAGGCTTCTGGAGAATTATTTTCATCCATAATTAGCATATCGGAATGAACAATTCCAATATTGGGAGAGGTAAATTGCCTTAGTAAGACCTCGAATCGATTTGGTAAGGATAGATCATCCGCGTCTTGAAAAACAATAAAATTTCCGGATGCGTAATCAATTCCTTTATTTCTTGCAGAGGCTGCACCAGCATTTTCTTGGGAGAAGTATTTAATTTTTTCGCTGGAAAAGGATCGGATGATATCCTCACTTGTATCTGTTGACCCATCATTGATGATAATGAACTCAAAGTCTTGTACAGACTGATTGAGAATGGACTCTATCGATTGTGCCAAGTATTTTTCAGCGTTATATACGGGCATTATGACACTTATCAACTCTATCCGCCCCCTTTGAAAAAATGTGTTTGGATGGAAATTGAACAAAAATCCCCTTATAATTCAATCTTATTAACTCGTAAGTGTCTTCGTTTCTGGAAATTGGCCGATTTTATATTTTATATAAAGTAATAATTTTTGAAGGATAGGGTGGGAAGGGTTAAATTCTGCTGCTTTTTTTAAATAAACTACAGCTTCTTTAATGTTACCTTGCGTTAAGTACAAAGTAGACAGCTCTGTTGCCGGTATAAATCCCCATAGATCATTCGCAATATAGCCGAGGTCTTCCGTTGGTTTCGTAAGGTTTAAGGCAATCTGAAACCAAGATATGGCATTGGTTATCTTTCCTTGTTCCTTATAAAAATAGGCAATTTTGCTGACAATTTCAGCTCGAGGGGGAATATATTCAAAGCTTCGTAAAAGGGATTTAATTGCCTTGTCTTTATCATTTAATTCGGTGTAGCAGTGGTATAGGTCCTGAAATGTTGTTAAGTAAAAGGAAGAGGATTGATTATTATCTTTTAGCAGGAACTCATCAAATGCAATAGTTGCTTCCTTAAACCGTTTATTTGCTGTAAGCTCCCTGCCATAATAGTACAGTTGTCTGGAGTTCAAAACACCTTTTTTTTCTAAGATACTCTCAATAATTTTTAAATTTCGATCGGTTATTCGGTTAGTTCTTTGCCGGTGCGAAATGGAAATATCCGATTGAAGGATGTTATGGCTATAGTTAAATTCCACATATTCATGGACAGGTTCTACCCAAGAGTAATTCCGGTCTTTTTTAATCAGCCGTTCCCTTCTAAATTGAACTTTAGCCTTACCATCCTCTTCCACTCCCAGGTTATAATTCATTATGACAACATCAACGTCTGGACTCATGGATTGTTTTAACTTGAGAAATTTATCTCTGTCTTCGGGCAATAATACATCATCGGCATCTAACCACATTAAATAGTCTTTTGCTCCTTTTGAAAAAGCAAAATTTCTGGCCACAGCAAAATCACCGACCCATTCAAAGTCATAAATTAAGTCAGTAAATTGCCGGGCAATTTCCTTCGTGTTATCTTCTGAACCTGTATCAATAATTACAATCTCATCCACAAGGTCTTTTACACTTTCTAAACAGGCTCCCAACATTTTTTCTTCGTTTTTTACGATCATGCACAGACTAATGCCTATCAAGAGTACCACCTCATTTTTTATTCCTTTATATATATACTCAAAAGAAGTATTTACGTGTTAAATACAAGAGCTCATCCAGGGGGATGAGCTCTTATATATTTAAGCAATGTCTTTAATTAAGTTGCTAAGGTTTACTATTTTTTAAAAACAAAACCTAATCACGGAACTTCTATCGTTAGTGGTGCACAGGTTGTAAATGTTGGTACGCAATCCCCCATAATAGGTAATAGATCACCACTTCTAAAGGTCATTGATGCATCAGCTGTAGCAGAGGTAACATAACCATATATACCAGGCATCATTCCCAAAAATTGTACTTCAAGATTATCGTTGTTATTAAAATTGGTAGTAGATAGTTCAGTAACTGTACATCCAGGTATAGTAACGGTTCTAGTTCCTACACATTCCCTAACACCTGTAGTTGGGTTAAATCTATATACATTTACAGTTATTGTTTTAGGTGTGGTGGTATTATTCAAAACTTTTATAAATAACCGAGCTCCTGAAGTAGCTTTAAATGGACCCGTAGTTAGATTCTGGGTAAGACCAAAGAAAGAACTAATGAATCGAATTTCAGATTTAATTTCCTCTAAGCCAAAGGATGGGTTGAAGATGGCACTTTCAATGGCGGCGACTTCGGATTTGATTTCTTCTAAGCCAAAAGAAGGATTTGTTAATATGCTTTCAATGTTAATGATCTCTGATTTGATTTCTTCTAACCCAAACGATGGATTGAAGATGGCACTTTCAATCGCGGCCACTTCAGACTTAATTTCCTCTAATCCAAATGACGGATTGTTTAAGATGCTTACAAT
>NZ_KI535296.1:138853-452179 GCF_000482325.1 Bacillus sp. UNC438CL73TsuS30
GCAGCGACTTCAGATTTGATTTCCTCTAAACCAAAGGAAGGATTAAAGATAGCACTTTCGATGGCAGCGACTTCAGATTTGATTTCCTCTAAACCAAAGGAAGGATTAAAGATAGCACTTTCGATGGCAGCGACTTCAGATTTAATTTCTTCCAAGCCGAACGATGGGTTGAAGATGGCACTTTCAATGGCGGCGACTTCAGATTTAATTTCCTCTAGACCGAAGGAAGGATTGAAGATAGCACTTTCAATGGCGGCGACTTCAGATTTAATTTCCTCTAGACCGAAGGAAGGATTGAAGATGGCACTTTCGATGGCAGCGACTTCAGACTTGATTTCCTCTAACCCAAAGGAAGGATTAAAGATAGCACTTTCGATAGCAGCGACTTCAGATTTGATTTCTTCCAAGCCAAAAGATGGGTTGAAAATGGCACTTTCAATGGCAGCGACTTCAGATTTAATTTCCTCTAATCCGAATGACGGATTGTTTAAGATACTCACAATCACGCCGAGTGAGAGATTGGAAACAATACTCTCGATGTTGGCCACTTCAGATTTGATTTCCTCTAGACCGAAGGAAGGATTGAAAATGGCACTTTCAATCGCGGCGACCTCGGATTTGATCTCTTGCAACCCGAAGGAAGGATTGTTTAAAATGCTGACAATCAAACCGGTTGAAAAATTCTGCAGAATACTTTCAATATTGGCCACTTCGGACTTGATTTCCTGTAACCCGAAAGAAGGATTGAAGATGGCACTTTCAATCGCAGCGACCTCGGATTTGATCTCTTGCAACCCAAAGGAAGGATTGTTTAAAATACTGACAATCAAACCGGTTGAAAAATTCTGAAGAATACTTTCAATGTTGGCAACCTCGGACTTGATTTCTTGTAACCCGAAGGAAGGATTGAAGATGGCACTTTCAATGGCCGCAACTTCGGATTTGATTTCTTGCAACCCAAAGGAAGGATTGTTTAAAATGCTGACAATCAAACCAGTTGAAAAATTTTGAAGAGTACTTTCAATCAGCCTTATTTCTGACTTAATCTCTTCCAAACCAAAAGAGGGATTCTGAAGCAAACTTTCAATCAATCTTATTTCCGATTTGATTTCTTTCAATCCAAACGATGGATTCTTAAGCAATTTTTCTATACATCTGATTTCACACTTAATTTCCTTAAGACCATGCTTTGGATTGTCGATTTCTTCCCAAATTTTTTCCAAAAGACGTAATATCTTGCGAAACTTATCTTTATCTTTAGGGCCCATTTTCCACGCTCCATTACAATAAAATTCAAGTTTATAATATGCAATTAAACGAAGATGGTATGGGATTTGTGATATTTTACCCTATTATTAAATATCGACAAAAAACGGGTGGTGACAGGCACCACCCGTTTTTTGTCGAATATTATTTCAAGTCCTCAATTGAATTAACATCCATATAGGCTGGAACTACTAGGCCGAGTTTTGTGCCGGCTAGGTTTTCGCCGAGGTCTTGGAATTTGTTTTTGTATTTTTTGTAGTAGTCAGCATGGGTGGATGGGAGCCAGGCTGCAACGGAGGCATCGAGGCTGCCATCGGCTATGCCGGTCCACATTGGTCCTGCTTCTACTTGTCTTAACGTAACTTTATAGCCCATGTCGGTTAAGACTTTCCCAAGGACATTGGTGCTGGCAATTTCGCTATCCCATGCAACATAGCCGAGCGTAATTTTATCACCGGATCCTTTCTTCGCACCCTTCGTCCATTCGGCTACCTTATCCGCATTATCCTTTACCCATTTAGCGGCAGCATCTTCTGGTTGGTCTCCATCTTCAATACCGTTCATCACGACATTCATATCATCGGGAGTCCAGTGGAATTGATCGATAACCTTAAAGGCTTCTGGTAAATCTCTTTCAAGGCCATTACGGGCAATCGTATGGATCGTTTCATCTTTCCCAAACGAACCTTTAGGATCCTCTAAGTATTTCAAATCAAATTTGGCAAACATCCAATGCGGAGTCCAGCCAGTAACAATAATCGGCTCCTTTTTGTCATAGGCTTTTTTCAAAGCGGCAGTCATTGCAGCGCTTGAACCTTCAACCAGCGTCCAATCATCTAACCCATAATCCTTGATTGCTTTGGCAGATGCCTTCATCAAACCGGCACCAGGGTCAATCCCGATGATTTTATAATCAACACTATCCCCGACTGTTTTTCCCTTGGCATCCGAACTTGTTTTATCTGATCCACATGCGGCAAGTCCCATGGTCAATAAAGCGGCGAGTAACATCAATATCCATTTTTTCATTTTAGGCAGTTCCCCCTTGTTTTTTGTTTTTTCCTATATTTTGCGTAATCCGGTCAAGAATGATGGCGATGACGACAATTGAAAGACCAGCTTCAAACCCTTTACCAATTTGAATCTGTGTTACGGCCCGGTACACATCGGCACCAAGACCTGGAGCTCCAACCATGGAAGCAATGACAACCATGGATAGCGCGAGCATAATACTTTGGTTAATCCCGGCCATGATCGTAGGCATGGCCAGCGGCAATTGTACTTTTAGCAAACGTTGTCCGGTTGTCGAGCCAAACGCCTCGGTGGCTTCAATAATATCGGCCGGAACCTGCTGGATGCCGAGAATCGTTAAGCGAATGGTCGGCGGCATCGCAAATATAACCGATGCGACAACCCCTGGAACAACACCAATATTAAAGAAGAAAATGGCTGGAATCAGGTAGACGAAGGCAGGCATTGTTTGCATAAAGTCCAAAACAGGTGTCACCGTTTGTTTGATTGCTTGGTTTTGTGAAGCCCAAATACCCATCGGTATGCCTAAAACAATCGAAATGATGACGGCTGTGAGTACAAGCGCCAAGGTTTGGAGCATTGGATCCCAATAGCCAAGATTGGCGATTAAAAATAAACCAACTAATGTAAAAAGTGCAATTCCCTTATTAGCGATTTTCCAAGCAAGCAGTGTTAATAGAATCATAAATATATAGGAAGGGATATAGCCGAATCCTGCGACTAAGCCATCGACAAATGATTCAAGGACTTCGGAAACTCCGTCAAAAGCCACTTCAAAAGCTGTCGTCAGCCAATTGACAAAAGCATCCACCCAATCGGCAATCGGGAGTTTTGGCAACCAATTTTCCATCGTTTATTCACCCCTACTTTCTTGAACGGCTGCGACTTCGGATTTTGCGGTTTCTAATTGATTAATTGTGTCATTGTTGCCCGCCAGCGCAGCAATGACGGCCCCTCTGACAAGAATCCCACTTAAGCGCTTGTTTTCGTCGACAACTGCTACCGGAATGGATGCAGTCGAGACTTTTTCAAATAAATCGGTTAATAAAGTATCGGGCGCAACAGTGGAAATATCCGTTTGTAAAATTTCCCGGACTAAGAGGCCATGTTCAAGCGCATTTTTTGCAACAGAGGCAGTGATCGCTCCGAGCAGAGTTTTCTTTTTATCGACGACATAAATACTCGAAATTCCTAGTTCCCTCATCATCTGTAGGGCAACTCTCGGACCTTTTTCAATCGAAATAGACTCAGCACGTTTCATGACATGACCGGCTGTCAATACTTTGGATAGGTCGACATCCTCTACGAATCTCTCAACATAGTCGTTTGATGGGTTGATGAGGATTTCCTCCGGTGTTCCAATTTGAACAATTGAACCATCCTTCATCAAGGCAATACGGTCACCGATTCGGAGCGCTTCGTCCAGATCGTGGGTAATAAACACAATTGTTTTTTTCATCTTAGACTGAAGTTCGAGCAGCTCATCCTGCATATCTTTGCGAATTAAGGGATCGAGTGCACTAAAGGCTTCATCCATCAAGAGAATATCGGCATCATTGGCAAGGGCACGTGCCAATCCAACCCGTTGCTGCATTCCGCCGCTCAGCTGTTTCGGGTACTGGTTTTCGTATCCTTCGAGCCCGACAAGCTTTAAAGCCTCCAGCGCCTTTTCTTTGCGGATTTCTTTTGCAACCCCCTGAACCTCCAGCCCGTATTCGGTATTTTCTAAAACCGTGCGGTGGGGGAGGAGTGCAAATTTTTGGAAGACCATACTGATTTTTTTTCGGCGTACGTTTCGAAGCTGTTCTTTGTTCATTTTTACAATGTCTTTCCCATCAATCAGGACTTCACCGGAGGTAGGCTCAATCAAGCGATTGATTAATCGCACCAATGTGGATTTGCCGCTTCCGGATAGACCCATGATGACAAAAATTTCGCCGGCTTCGACTTCGAAGTTGGCCTGGCTAACACCTACGGTTGCACCAGTTTTCTTTAAAATGCTTTGTTTAGTCTCTCCCTTTCTCAATAGCTGAAGAGCCGTTTTTGATTTTCCAAAAACTTTTGTGACATTACGAACTTGAATTTTATAGTTGTTACTCATAGTTCACCTCGATTTTTTCCAACTGACTATCTTATTGTAGATTATCTTGGATTTACTGGGCAATGTTGGTATTTGGTCAAATCCGTTCATAAAGAACGTACAGAAAAAACTTTACAAAGTGTATTCGTATTATTCTTACAATTCCTCTGAAATGCTCCTTAATGCTCCCTAACTAGCTCCTTTACTTTTCAATTTTTCATGATAATCTTATAAAGGACACGATTGTAAAGTGAGTGTGAATTGGATCATGGATGGAGAACAAAAGCTTGAGCATGCCCGTGAGCGGGTAATAGAGGCGATTTCTCAAAATATGAATTTATATGGTGTAACGGAATCTGTTGGACGTTTATATGGTGCTTTGTATTTTCAGGAGGGACCATTGACATTAGATGATATGAAGGAAGAGCTCGGGATGAGCAAAACGAGTATGAGCACATCTGTCCGAAGTCTTTTAGAGTTAAAAATGGTCGGGAAGGTATGGAAAAAAGGGGTCAGGAAGGATCTTTATCAAGCCGAATCGGATTGGTATCAAACCTTTATTGATTTTTTTACGATTAAGTGGAGGTCCGGGATCTCAATCAATGCTTCAGCGATGGAAAAATCACTTCGGGAGCTTCGGTTGCTTATAGAGGATGAAAGTGTTGAGGAGCTAACGAAAGAGAAGGCCCGGTTGGATATTGATAAACTTACTGATGCGCTTGAATACTATGACTGGCTGAACCGGTTAGTGGATAGTTTTGAGTCCGAGGAGATCTTTAATTTTATACCGAAGAAGAGATAGTGCTTTTACGTGAAAAAATCACCTGCCTAGTTGGCCGGTGATTTTTTCTTTAAACTTTTTAAAATCGTAACTGTTTTCCCGTTATTGGTCGCTTTCACAAGCCCGATGTTTTTGGCGAAATAGGTGATATAGCCGGAATCCTCTTTTACGATGATGCAATTTTTAAAGGTACCAGCCGGGGTTTTGACGGTTTTCGTAATGGAGGTAATCCTTGCCTTGCCTTCACCTTCGTAACCGACGTCCCAAGACTGCCCTACTTTTGCCGGGTATTTGATATCGATATAGTATTCGGAGTCAATATATCCCGTGTAAAGGCCTTTACTGTTTTCGCTAACAATGAACAGTTGTTTTCCAGACTCCTTGGAAGAATAGTACCATTTGTCCCAGATTTGGTTATACTTTTTCCCAGTGGGGATCAATTGGTAGGTTCCATCTTTTCTTGTATAGGTATAAATCTTGGTTTTGTCTATTAGATAGCTTGCACGTTTTGCAGCTGTGAATTTTAGATACTTCGTATAAACATAGGCTTTTTTTGATTTGTAACGGATTTCGGACCATTTTCCGTGGTTCATTTTAGAATAGACAGTGACCTTGGTGCCTTTTTTCAAGGTTCCTATTTTTTTAGCGTTGAGGCTAGGTTTTTCTCTTACATTTAATATACTTGCCATTACGGTCGCGGTCGACTTGGACTTAGTAACCGCCTGTGCAGGGATATTAAATGGAAGAAAGATGCCAACTAGTAGAGAAAGTAGAATCGTTAATTTCAACAAAGATTTCAAAGCCACCCCTCCATTTCCTTTATTACTATAATTGTAACGAACCTCGTAACAGAGAGTAACCTAATATAATAACAAATATTCAGACAATTTATTCATAGTATTTCCCGGAAAATTGTAGAAGATTGATGAGTTTTGGATTGGGGAGGTATGGTTCGACAAAATTCGGGTGGTGACAGGCACCGCCCGAATTTTGTCGATTAGATTTTTTCAACATTTACCCTACCGGAAAAGAAGGTGGCGCCGCCGCCCATGTCGGCGATTCGGTCGGGTGTTAGGGTGTTTACGAGTTGCCTGGTGCCTTGTTGGTCGGCCCAGAGGCCTTGGGTGACGAGGACTCCTGGGAGGACGTTTTCGCCGATGCTTACTTTTAGGACGCATTCGCCTCGGTGGTTCCAGATGCGGACCTGGGCACCGTCCACAATTCCTTCCTTAACTGCATCGCGAACATTCATATGCAGACGCGGTTCTTTTTCAAGTGTGGTGTGCTTCTGATTGTTTGAAAAAGTAGAGTTTAAGAAATTATGATTAGGTGCCGGAACAAAGGAATAGTCGAAATCCCCGTCCTCTTGTAAAGGTATAAAGGTTGGCAATGGGGGATGCCCATCTTCCTTCATCTTTTCTGAGTAAAGCTCAATTTTTCCGCTTGGGGTTGCAAGCTTTCCAGGGAAAAGTGGTTTCACCTTTGCTTTCAGATAATGATGTTCGGCCAGCCTCGCAAAATCAATGCCTTCCAAATAAGGATTTCTCGAATGATCCAATGCTTCGGCAATCATTTGCGCTTCCGATTGTTTAAACACAGGTTCATCAAAACCCATCGCTTCGGCCAGCAGCCGGAAAACTTCAATATTCGATTTTGCCTCGTAGTATGGCCCGATGACGGGCTGCTGAAGCTGGATATAGTGATGCCAGTAGGAGGTGTAAAAATCCGTATTTTCAAAGGATGATGTCGCTGGCAAAATGATATCAGCGTATTTCGCCGTATCGGTTAAAAATAAATCATGGACGACCGTAAATAAGTCTTCCCGGGCAAGGCCTTCGCGAACTTTATTGCCATTAGGCGCCACAACAGCCGGATTTGAACCGTACACATAAAGGGATTTCACAGGTGGGTCCAATGTCAGCAATGCTTCACCAAGAAGATTCATATTAATAACGCGGGTGTTTTTATTTTTTAATAAATCTGGGCGCTGTAATCGAAGCACATTATGTGACAAGTAGCCGCCATTTCCCTTAATAGCTCCGCCGCCTTTTACAAGCCATTGGCCGGTGAGTGCTGGTAAACATGCAACCGTTCGGACGAACATCCCGCCATTGTCATGGTGTTGCGGACCGTTTCCGATTCGAGTAAAAGAAGGTGAGGTTTTTCCGTACATTCGCGCCAGTTTATAGATATCCTCGGAAGAAACACCTGTGATTCTTGAAACAGTGTCCGGGTCATATTGGCGGACATGTTCGCGAAGTTCTTCGTATCCCACGGTGTATTTTTGTAAAAAGTCTTCGTTGACTAGATTTTCGGCAAATAAAATATGCATAATACCAAGGGCGAGGGCGCTGTCGGTTCCTGGTAAAATCGGAATAAACCAATCTGCTAATCTACCAGTCTGGTTTTTGTTAACGTCAATGACAACAATTTTCGCCCCGTTTTGTTTGCGGGCCTTTTGGGCAATCGCCACCTGATGCATATTGGTGCTGACGGCATTGATGCCCCAAAAAATAAAAAGTTTCGAATGGATGGTATCTTCAGGATCAATGCCGAAGCTGCCGCCCATCGTATATTTATAGCCGGCTGAACCCGCAGAGGAGCAGATGGATCGTTCGAGTTGGGATGCGCCCAGGCGATTGAAGAAGCGGCGGTCCATGCCTTCCGCGCTGAGATTTCCCATATTCCCATAAAAACTGTAGGGGAGGATGCTTTCCGGTCCATCGGTTTGGATCAGGTTTTTCCAATGGTCGGTTATCGTTTGGATTGCTTCATTCCAAGTGATCTGTTCAAACTGACCTTCTCCTTTTCGCCCCGTTCGTCTTAGCGGGTATTTCAAACGTTTCTCATCATTGATCCGGTAAGTCATATTCCTGACCTTATTACAAATATGGCCTTGAGTTACCGGATGATTAGGATCTCCCTCCACCTTAATAATTTTCCCGTTTTCCTTTTGTAAAAGAAGACCACATTGATCCGGACAATCAAGCGGGCAAACGGCCTTGAAAATACCGTTTTGGTTCATGACTGTACCTCCTTTTTTAGTTTTCACACCGTTTCACAAGGTGACAGGCACCGTTCGTGGACTTTTCGCCCGTTTTGTCCGTGTAGGGTGGACATGATGGAGTGAATACATTTTTTGGTTGTTGTTTTCATCATAAGTCAGTTTGGGATGTCTAGCAAGGTGGGAATAGGGGAAACTGATAGGGGCCTAGCCGACAAAAAAACCGCAACAAAAAAGTCCCAAGTGCACGATCTAACCTCAGCATTTGGGACTTTCATTTATATTCTATTTTAAGATTTTCACTTTAACTGTTTTTCTGCCCCATTGAATGGCTTTTTTATAAGTAGGCATGAAAACATCGATTTCTTTTCCTTTGATGGCGCTGCCTTTGTCGGCGGCAATCGCATAGCCGTAACCTTCAACATATACCTTTGAGCCTAGTGGAATCACTCTAGGGTCAACTGAAATCACTTTTAGATTCGGATTTTTCTTTAGATTAAGACCTGTGTAGGTTTTACCTGAGCAGCCTGCGCAATTAACCGTATAAGCAGAAGCGCTTACTGTAATGGTCTTTACTACTTTTTGTGACTTCTTAACGGTTACTTTGCTAGAAGACTTTTTAACTGTTTTACTAGTTTTTGCTTTTGTAACATTACTAGTAGCAGGCTTGATAATCTTTAATTTTTGGTTTGGATGAATGACATCTGATTTAAGATGGTTCCAATTTTTTAGATTGGTAATCGAAACATGGGTCGTTCTGGAAATCTTATAAAGGGAATCGCCTTTTTTAACAGTATATGTATTAGATGCTGCGGATGCTCCACTATTATGTGCTAGTAATAGAAATGCTGCAAGACTTATTGTCGTGAGGAATTTTTTCATAATTCAAACTCCTTTTCTTTGATACTAAAAATATACCATGGTAGTGTTACAGTTATATTTCAATCGTTTACTAGTTTAATGACATTTTTCTTAAAAAACGGCTTTTTATGACGAAAATGTGAAATGTTTACCTTATTCTGGGATTAAGTGGAGAATATTGGGGGTTTAGGGGTGGAATGTGAAAAAATCACATAGGTGTCAGGCACCTATGTGATTTTTTCGCAAATTTTATTTTACCTTTATTTTCGTAGCTGTGCTTACATTTTTGGCCTTATCTGTTGCTGTAACAGCAAGAACCGTTTTCTTCTTTTGTGCTTTTATTTTTACTTTAAATTTACCATGGGAGTCGGTCTTGGTTGTTCCAACCACTTTATGGCCAACTTTGACGACAATCATGGAACCCGCTTCTGCTGTACCGCTAAGATATTTCGTTGTGCTTTTTACAACGGTTTTCACCTTTGGGGCAGAAGGAGGTTTTTTATCTGTTATAGTCACTGGCACCGAGCGTGCATTTCCAGCAGCATCCTTAGCGGTCACTGACAGCCTAACACCGGCTTTTTGTGTGGAAATACCGACCTTAAAGTTTCCGTAAGAATCGGCCTTGCCATAGTATCTTTTCGAGCCTGCCACAACGGTAATGGATGCGCCTTTTTCCGTTGTGCCGCTAACCGTCTTCGACAGGTTTGAAACGGATTTAACCTTTAGCGAGGCAGGAGGGATTTTATCGGCTACCGTGATGGTTTTTACCGAACTTACATGTCCGACAGCATCCTTAGCGGTTACAGTTAGCTTCGTTCCAGCTTTTTGTACCGGGATGACCACCTTAAAGCTTCCGCTAGAATTGGCTACAGCCTTATAGCTTGTGGAAGCAATTACAACCGTAATCGTCGCTCCGGCCTCCGTTTTTCCGATTACTTCCTTAGTAAGGTTTGACACTGTGTTCGTAATCGTAATCGCAGGGACGGTGACATCAGCGACCTTCACGCTTACAACATCACTATCATCTCCAGCCGAAATAGATAAAACCGTACCTGCTTTTTGCACAGGAATCGCTACAGTAAAATGCCCATCCCTATCTGCGACTGCCGTATATTGCCGGTCGCCAATTTTAATTGTAACCGTTGCCCCCGGTTCAGTTGTTCCCGTGACCGAGTTAGATCTTTCAGTTACCTGACCAACTTTTGGTCTGAAGTAGGTTAGAGCCTTATAGGCATTCAGCTTTTTACCGCCTAAAATTTTTGTATTTAATGAACTCAAGTTGTCGCCGGATGCGAGAAGAATCTTTTTCAATTGCACTGCATCAAAGCTTGGATATTTTCCTGCCAATAGTGCGGCAACACCGGTCACATGAGGCGTGGCCATCGATGTTCCGTCAAAAAACTCATATGCATCACTGTAATTCGTTTCAGCAGGGAAAATCAGGTTGATTTTCGCCAAGTTCGGATTATTACTCGTAAAATAATCAGTGTAAGGAGCATATCCAAGCGGGTACTTTCCACCATCGTAAATCGTCCCAGGTACCCCAATAGAGGTTCTTGCCGCACCTTCCCCCGTAATTTGAAGGGAGAGGGTATTCGTTACAAAGCTGGAATCCTCATTTTGATACAATAAATCTTCACCGCTTAAAAGCAGTGACTTATTGCCTTTTTTCAAAAATTGATCGAGGGAAGAGAGATCATTATTGGTTAAAGTAGGATAGTGATTTCCCATCGCGTACCCTGAAAACCAAATAACCGAATCATAGCTGCTGAGGGTTGCCGCGTCAGGGCCGGACTCATCTGTTGACACTGTCACTTCTTTATAATTGGTTATCCCGGATTGTTGTAATAGATCCTCATAAGTTTTCAGGAAGCTCTGGTACCCATCGTCAGACTCATCATCCTGAACCAATAAAATTTTTGAATCCGGCGTAACTCCTAAATAATCAATTGCCTTTTTAAAAGCCACTGGACGGTCTGTGCTATTGAAATTTTCAAAACCAAAGCCATTCACAATCGCCTTATATTGATTAGCAGAATTATTAATCTGAGCAGAAACGCCAGCCTCTAATTTTTTCGGAACCGTACTTAGAATACTCACACCGGGCGCAGCAATATCCACACTCCGAGTCCCGTAGTTCGAAAAGTCTGCTAGTTTACCTGTGTTATCAATCGCTGCAACCGAAATAATATTTGGGCTGGTAAAGCTTGCCGGGTAATCAGGATTAGAGTCAATATTTTCCCCGTCATTACCCGCCGCCGTGACAAATAACATGTTTGAGCGTTCTATCGCATCCTTCAGGGCTTGGTCATAATCAGAACCGCCCCAGCTGTTATTGGAAATTTTTACGCCCATCTTCGCCGCGTAATCAATCGCTGAAATCGCATCTGCAGTCGAACCGCCATCAGGGCCAATGAACTTTAACGGCATAATTTTTACATTGGGGGCAATCCCTGTTACCCCAAGACCGTTATTACTTGATGCCGCAATCGTTCCCGCCACATGGGTCCCATGCTCATCGCCATCAGCCGCATCAAAAACGGAATTATCATGGTGAAGGAAATCCCAGCCATGCACATCATCTACATAGCCATTTCCGTCATCATCCTTGCCATTATCGGCAATTTCACCAGGATTCGTCCAAATATCCGCCTGCAAATCAGGATGGTTGATATCCACCCCCGTATCAATCACCGCGACCACAGTCTGACTAGGATTTGAGAGCTTACTAAACTCCTGCATCGCTTCCGGATAATCAATATCCATATCAGGGGACCCAATGTTGCCGGAAATCTTTTGTCCAGTATTGTGGAGGCCCCATAATTGATTAAACGACGGATCATTTGGGAGAGCAGAAGGTTTATATAAATAGTTGGGCTGAACATATTCAACAGATGGATCTGCCTCCAATTTTTCCATTTGGCTATCCATTGACGTGCCAGTTTGTACCTTCACAACCTCCGCATCAATCGCCTTTAGCCTTTTCAGCGATTTGAGCGAATGCTTTGTCCGAACCTTCGTGGACACCGTATTATTTTTATACTTAACAATCAGTTCACCAGGCACATACTTTTCTTGATTCTTTTTTGAAAAAGCTGCCCGTGCTGATTGCATTGCCAGTTTCTTTTTGCCAACAAGGTCTGAGTGTGAAATGGATTTTTCCAGCACCTTGTTGTCGTGTTTTTGTGTTAATGCATAGTTCTCATCTTTCTGCTCATTCCCCGCCGCAAATACTAGAGTCGAAGCCGAAGAAGAAAAAACTAGTAAACCAGAAAGAAGAGAGACTGCAATCTTTTTGTACACTCGACCAATACCCCTTTCGGTGCTAGGCACCTCCGAAATAACTAGAATTTTATTGAAAACAGTACTTTTTGTCTAACTACTATATATTACAATATTCATAGGGGGAATTGTATAAGTCTCGCTATCTGCCAAATTTTTTAATAAGAAAGGGAACGGCCCCGTCTGGACTCGTTCCCTTCCTTATTGTTTATTCAGCTATCCTCTCCCTCAACTTTTCGCGTGCTCCCGCACGCCAGCTTTTTACAGCTGACATGGAGACCTTTTCTTTAATGGCAATCTCTTTAATTGAAAGATCATATAGGGCAGTGTACAGTACCCATTTCCTTTGGTTGGGTGTTAAGGTGGTGCAAACGGATAGGATGGTTTCTGTCTCTAAAGGATAATCAATGACAATCCCTTCGGCAGTTTCCCAGAATTCTTCTTTGGGACAGACACAATTTTCTTCATACTTGTGTGCTTTAGTTAATTCTAATAGAAGGAACCCTCTAATATAGTTATAGGCGTAGGTGGTGAAGTTTCCTTTTTCGGGGTCAAAGCGATTGCTTGCCTCCCAAAGGGCAATCAGACCATGTTGATAGAATTCATCCCAATTTTTATAGATATGCAATGTGTGAATGATTTTATGGATCATCGGACTATACTGGACAACCAACTCTTCAAAGCTTTCCAAGGGAAATCCTTTCAGAAAGCGCGCTTCACCTTTTATTCCCGGGTACCTCTACCATATCGGGAATAAACATTTCCATCGAACCGACCAAAATAAAATTTGAATGTAAGTAACAGCTAAAAACTTGATTTTGGAGATCAAAATTCACTTTTGGTGGGGGATTTTGGTTATTTCAGGTGATTTTTATAGATTTTTCGACAGGTGCCTGTCACCACCCGAATTTTGTCGAATAACAGTGGCCGCATAAGGGCTATTGACAATTGCTTTATTGGCTCATACGATATTAATGTTGTTTAATATTATGCTAGAATAGGAAAATGAGGGAAGCGAAATGGGTTGGATGATTATATGGGCGCCATTGTTAGAGCTGATTGTTGGCAGTTTACTTTATATAAAGTTTGCGGAGAAAATGAAGGATATCGCTTTTTTGATCGTTGTACAAATTATTCTTTACGTTGTTCTCATGAATGGTTTGCTTTTATATGGGTATTTGAGTAAATAGGGATTGACCGACAATGGACAATCCCTTATTAGTTATACATGGTGTTATGGAGTAATCCTATTACCCTGCAATTCTGGTATTGTTATCAATCCCTCTATTTTTCCGTGAACGGAACCAGGCGAGGATAATGGCCGCAATTAATGTAAAGCCTAGATAGCCCATTAGCGGGTATACCGTACTGACTAATTTGATGAATCCGACAAAGCTGGCTGCAAAGGAAAGAACGCCGAAGCCAATGACTGCTGGTTTGAATTTTTTAGAAGAAGGTTTGATCAAGCGTACGGAAAACGCGTACAGCATTCCAACAGCTGTGTTATAAATCATCCCAAGTAAGGCAATCGACATCAATGCACCTAGAACCGGATGCATATGGTTGGCAAGCATCAATGTAGGCATGTCCACGCCTTTCAACTGGTCCATTTTCACAAACATTCCGATATTGATCAATAAAATCAATAATCCCAGGCCAAGTCCTCCTAGAATACCGCCACGTCCAGCCACTTTCGAATCCTTTTCCGTTCCTCCCATGACCGCAAGCATCGCTGCTCCTGCAGCAATATTATAGGAAACATAAAGAAGTCCGCCCATTAACCAATTCGATGCTGCCTGCGGCTGTGCTTTTGCAATCGTATTAAGGTCTGCAAAACTTTGGTCCATTGTAAAAAGGGAATACCCCGTGATAATTAAGACCAATACCATTAAAAACGGTGTAATCATACTAATGATGTTCAACAATTTTTGTACATTCAAGCAAACGGTTAAAATCGTCAGAGCTGCCATAACAATGTTCCCGACCATTGCAGGCAGTCCGAATTGCTGTTCAAAAATCGAGCCGCTTCCGGCCATCATTACAACGGCAACACCAAATAAGAAGAAGGTAATAATAATATCGACAAGAACCCCTAAATAACGTCCACAAATATGATAGATGACGTCTTTATGGGAATCTGTTTTAAGACGCGAGCCCAGCTGAGTCAGCTGCATACCCAAAAAGGCGAAGAAAAAGGTTGCAATGATGCCTCCAGCGATTCCCATCCAGCCAAAACTGGTGAAAAATTGTAGAATTTCCTGCCCTGAAGCAAATCCGGCGCCAACGATGATTCCGACATAAGCACCGGCAATCTGAAAACTTTTTTTCATATCCATTCTCCTTTGTAGTTTTAGAAAAATTCGGAAAATTTAACCCGTAAAGAGAGAGGAGGCCAACTCCCCTTAATTTAATAAATTTGCTTTCTTATTGTAAATGACTCAATAGCGTCAATGTTCGGATCATATCCAATTCCTGCCTTACTTGGCACAGTAATAAGCCCGTTATGGACTGTAACTTCCGGATCAATAATATCCCGCTCCCAATAACGAGAAGATGCTGCTGTATCTCCAGGCATCGTAAAGTTTGCGAGCGTAGTCAAGGCGATATTATGCGCTCTGCCAACCCCGGCCTCGAGCATCCCGCCACACCATACCGGCAGACCTTGTTCCATGCATAGGTCATGAATTCGTTTCGACTCTGTAAGTCCGCCAACTCGGCCAATTTTAATATTAATAATTTTACAGCTTCCGAGACTGATGGCTTTGCGTGCATCCTCATAGGAATGGATACTTTCATCCAGACATATCGGTGTAGTCAGATGCTTTTGCACAAGCGCATGGTCGACAATGTCATCAGAAGCGAGGGGCTGTTCAATCATGGTTAAGCCGAACTCGTCCAGCTGCTTTAACAACTCCAAATCTTGAAGACGATAGGCAGAATTTGCATCAGCCATCAATTGGATGGTTGGAAAATGGCGGCGGATTTCACGGATAACATCAACATCCCAGCCCGGTTTGATTTTTACTTTGATACGTCGGTAGCCTTCTGAAACTGAACCGTCAATAATTCCCAACAAATCGTCTACTGATTTTTGAATCCCGATGCTGATACCGACTTCAATTTCCTTTTTCTCGCCTCCGAGTGCTGTTGCGAGCGGAAGGTTTTCCCGTTTCGCATACAGGTCCCAAATCGCGCCCTCAATGGCTGACTTTGCCATGTTATTTTTTCGGATTGGCTCAAAAATAGCTGACACTTCATCAGGGTGGGAGAGTTTCTTATCCTTAATCATCGGGATTAAGAAATCTTCAAGAATATGCCAGTTCGTTTTTAATGTTTCTTCACTATATAGTGGGGACGGGAAGGCCACGGATTCTCCCCAGCCAGTGGCGCCATTCTCATCTTTCACCTCTACTAAAATAAATTCCTTGTCCAAGAATGTTCCGAAGCTGGTTGTAAATGGAAAATTCATCTTCATTTTTAAGTGACGGAGAATTACTTGCTTAATGATCATTTAAAAGGCCTTCTTTCTACCGGAAGTAAATCCCGTTTTTTTAGTAAATAGTAATGGACAGGCTCGTCATCTGTTTTTACAACCTTTATGGCAGCAAAACCGTTGTCAAAAAGGGTATTAAACATTTCTCTTGTCTTCAGACGCCAATCAAGCGCAAGCTCCGGTTCATCTTTTTTCATTTGCTGGAACTGCTTTGGAACGGGAACAAGCAAGGCTTCATGGCTGAAATAATTGCTCGGATTCAAATCGGCAAGCTGTGGAAAGCCATTTCCCGTTTGCAGATACGGTAACCGTTCAATCTTCGACGGCTCATCCTGATGTTCTTCCATAATATAAGGGTTTGTAATCCACCATTCCACCTGGAACCGGTCGGAAGGCAGGCCTTGATTGAGCCCATCCTTCATATCCCCATAGCAATTTTTCACATATGTACTGCAAATGGCCTTTAGCTTTGTTAAATTCAAAAAGGCATTGACACTTTCAAGCGGGTCATATGTCCAAGTGAGCAAATCATAGCCCATTTCGATTGCAACGTTCTTTTGCGCCTTTTTTAAAAATTCACCAATGCCTTGACCACGGAAGTTTTCGTCAATCCCGAGCATATGTGAGCAAAGAAAGGGCTTGCCGTTTACAAAGCCTGGGAAGCCGTAGCTAAAACCTACCAGTTGATGTTGATGGAAGGCTCCGACGATAATTCCCCCGTTTTTGACAGCGGTCAGGGTTTGGTGAACGGGGATCACCTGGTCCTTCCAGACTGCTTTTTCGAGTTGTTGGACCTGTTCAAGTTCTTCAATGGTTGTCAGTTGTCTGATTTCAACAGTGCTGTTCATGTGTTTGGGGTGCCTCCTTTTTCAAGTGTTCAAAGGTATTCATAATGGTTTTAGTCAAGATTTCTATTCCCGTGAACAGGGACTCGTGATTAAAGGTCATTTTTGGGTGATGCAGACCTGGAGATAGGCCGCACCCAAGACCGAGCATGGTTGCTTTAATGTTTGGCTGCTTGACCGTATAAAAGTGGAAATCCTCGCCGCCGCTTGTTGGATAAGGAGCGGTCGCTTTACCAAGCGTCTCAATGATTGCTTTTTCCATAAGCTGTTGGGCCTGTGGATCCACTTTGGCTGCAGAAATATTGGCCTTAGTTTCTAGAGCAATCTTCACGTCGTAAAGAATTGAAATGGCTTCCGCAATTTTTTCCACCTTAGCTGTCAGAGCCTTCATGACCTCATTGGTTTGTGCTCTAAGATCGAGATGGAAGCTTGCATATCCAGGGATGATATTGCTACTTTCACCACCGGCATGGAACTTTGTCATCTTCACGGAGGAAGGGACCATTGGGTCGACGTGGATTTTCGCCATTTCATTGATCAGCGCTGCGCCGATTTCAATTGCATTTTTTCCTAGATGGGGTCTTGCCCCGTGAGCATCCTCACCAATAATTTCTCCGGTGATAAATTTCCCTGCACCATGGAAAATGGCTGGTGTTGCTGTACCATCCGGGATTTCCTGGATGGGTCGAAGGTGGACGCCATATAAAAAGTCGAGGTCATCGACAAGTCCCTTTTCCACCATCTTAAGGGCTCCGGTGCCTTTTTCCTCTGCAGGCTGGAACAGAACTTTGAGCTTTCCACTAGGTTGATAGTTTAGTTTTTTTAAGAGTAGCATGGTGCCGATAATCATTGTCATATGGGCATCGTGACCGCAGGAGTGATTGGCTTGGAAGGTGCCATCGACCTCCTGCCAAAGGGCATCGATATCGGTCCGCAGCCCGACTTTACGCGGACCATCACCAACCTCAACCACAAGCCCGGTACAATCCTCAAATGTCTGCGGCTCGAACCCGTGCTGCTGTAATAGATTGTTTATGTAAGCGGTAGTCTCTACTTCTTCCCAACTCGCCTCAGGATTCCGATGCAAATGATCAAAAACCTCAAGTAGCATTGGCCGTAACTCATCAAGCTCAGCTCTCATACAACTCGCCTCAGGATTCCGATGCAAATGATCAAAAACCTCAAGTAGCATTGGCCGTAACTCATCAAGCTCAGCTCTCATACAACTCGCCTCCTAAAAAAATGTTTCTTTCAACGGTGACAGGCACCGTTCGTGGACTTTTCGTCCGTTTTGTCCACGTGGGGTGGACATTTAAAATGATTAGTCACAAAAAAGATAGTCGACATTAAGTGTTTCGTATTGTTGTTTTCTTTTTTCGAATTGTTCTTTATTCTGTACCGATACATTGGCAATTAGGGCATTTAATAAAGAAAAGAGAGACGGCATGGCATCAAGTGTTGATTTTTCTGGCTGGGATATCGTTAAGATCACATCCGCATACTGGCTAATCGGAGCGACTGATGAATCGGTGATTCCTATTACTGTTGCTCCTTGCTTCTTTGCAAGCTCTGCCATTTTAACCGTTTCTTTTAAATAGCGGTGGAAGGAGATGGCTAAAAAGACAGATTGGTCATTCATCCGATCCAATGTCATTAATAGATGATCGGTATCAGGTTTATATAAGAAAACTCTTTCTCTCATTAATCCCAGGGTAAAGGAAAGCCAATGTGCGGCTGCATAGGAAGAGTGTAAACCAGTAATAAATATTTGCTTTGCTTGAATGAGGTGATTGACCACTTCTTGGAAATGACTCTCTTCGATTTGTTCGGCAGTCCGCTTGATGTTATGGCAATCCTGATCCATTACATTTGTAAAGAAATGTGGCTGATTAACCAATTCTAGCTTATTAGAATAGTACTGATCCAAACTGCTTTTTGGTAATAACAAACTTTCCCTGACGGTTTTCTGCATCTCGGAAAAACCATTAAATTGCAAGGAATAGCAGAAACGAATAACGGTGGTTTCGCTTACCCCCACAGCTTTCCCAATTTCTCCCGCTGACTTTATCGCAAATTGCTGCGGCTGATCCATTAAATATTTAGCGATTTTTTGCTGGCTCTTGGAGAGGGTAGGGAACTGGGATTTAAGACTTTCTAGAAATACTATGACAATCACCCTTCCATAATGGTGAAGTATAAAATTCAAATTAGATAAAAGTGAAGTCTAAACTTCACCTAATGAAATAAAAAATAACATAATTCAGAAAATTCCGCAACACCCATTTTGGCAATTTCTCAAGGTAACGGATGGAGTGACAGGCACCCTTCGTGGACATTTTGTCTATTTTGTCCGTGTGGGGTGGACTTAACCTTTTATGATAAGGTGAAATTGTTGAAGGAAATCATTTTGGATTATAAGTTTAATGAGGAGCTGATTTGAAAGTGGAAAAAGGATAAAGAGTAATGGGGAAGGGGGATATTTTATAATTAATCGTATCTAAAATAAGTTTCATCTTTTTTTTGCATGAATATTAATCCTCAACATCTGCTTCGGAGCCCCGGTCCCCATCTGAATAATGTCCTTCAGAAGAGTATTCTCTTTCATAAGAGATTCCGTTTTCATTAGGGTCATTACTTTTAGCATTTTGGTTTCCACTGCCTCCGCCGGGGAAAAATAAAAAGGCAACAATAATCGCTACAATTCCTGGAAACCTCTGACCTGTAACGAATAGATATATGCCATCCAAGAAAAAGAGGCCGCTAATCACCTTTAAAATTACCCTCAAGGTTTTCAGAGTCATTCCCCCTAGAAAAAAGGATAAATACCACGTATATAAAATGAATATTATCTATATGGGATTTTTATACATTTCTGTTTCGTTACAATTTCAAACAAAGTGACAATCAAAGTGACAGGCACCGGCCGTGGACAAATTGCCAATTTTGTACGCGTGGGGTGGACAAATCAAAAAAAAGACTGGGAGAAGTTCCAGCCTTTTTGCATAAGTATTTTTATCGCTCGCAAGCAATCAAATCTTTATCGCGGTCACGCGATGTATTCGCATCATAAAGTGCCTTTGAAACAAATGGTTTGAAGTGGGTCCTTCCTCCCTTGTTTCTCACTTTCGAAGAACGGGCTACGCCCCCCTTATACACCTTATTCATAGCCTTACAGTTTTTAAACGTAACAATCTTTGTTTTCGCTTCTGCTACATTTGGTGAGCTTGAACTATATGAAAAACCTAAAACAAGCCCAAAAGCGAGTAAAAACGCAAAAAAACGTTTCATTTTCAAATTACCCCTTTTCCCTATATTTACCTTAAAAATAATAATAATTTACTAATTAATATTTTTCAATAGAATAAGAAACTCTTAGAATTAATCTAGGAATCGACAATTTTTTTATAAATCGAGCAGGACTTTAAAACTAGAAATTGAATTATTATTAGGAGAGGAAACTTGTCTTCTTAAACTCAACAATCCCCCAGTTCCTCGGAACCTTCTCTACCAAACCCAACCATTAAAAAGGAGTGACCCCTTATGGCCCGTAAGCCTCGCGCCTGGCTCCCCGGCTTTAAATACCACATCATCAGCCGTGGAATTCGAAAACTACCACTATTTTTAGATGACAGCGATCGTTATAAATATCTAAAACTACTAGCAGAAATTAAACAAGAATATCCTTTTATCATCCAGGCTTACTGTCTGATGACCAATCACATACATCTTCAGCTTGAAACCATCGACACATCTCCGAGCATCATTATGAGCCAGCTCAATACCAAATACGCCCGGTACTTCAACAAAAAATACCAGTTTAGCGGACATCTTTTTGAAAAACGCTATAATGGCGAGCTGATTGATTCTGCCGCCTATGAGCTCGACCTCAGCAAATATATTCACCTAAACCCTGTCAAGGGGGGAATTGTAGCACGCCCTGAGGATTATCCTTGGAGCAGCAGCCGCGCTTATCTTCTCGGTGAAACCAACCCGCTTATCGAAACGAAGCAGATTTTTTCCTACTTCCCAAACCCGCCAATCGAACATTACCGTGAATTTCTCGAAAAGCCATTTATTGATGAAGCAGCAAAACAATTTATTGAAGAAATCTATTGAAAGGAAGACAAAACTATGTCTGCTAAAGTAACCAGCATCGGCCTAAAAGGGCTTGAGGGCTATCGTGTAAATGTCGAGGTCGGGACATTTGTCGGCAATGACTCAATCAAAATTGTCGGCCTGCCCGATGCAGCTGTGAAAGAATCCAAACTCCGTATTCTCGCATCCCTTCGTTCCCTCGGCTACACCCTCTCTGGCCAAAACATCATCATCAATCTATCCCCAGCAGAGCAGAAAAAAAGCGGCCCGACGTTTGACCTTCCAATGGCAGTCAGTGTGTTGTTAAGTCTTAAGGAACTTACCGTTACAATCCCGGAAGAAACCGGCTTTATCGGTGCGCTGTCCCTGGACGGGCTAATCCAGCCTTTCGAGGGGATGCTAGCAGCCGTGTTGGCCGCCAAAAACCTTGGCCTAAGAAGGCTCTATCTACCCTTTGATGAAAAACTGCCCTATCTAGAGTTTCCCAAAATGGAACTCGTCCATGTTACTTCATTAAAAGAAGCCATTGCCCATCTAGAGGGCGGATGGCAGCCCCCCATCCAGCATCAGCCTAAGCAGACGGAACCTGTGACAACCTATCTCGACTTTGCGCAAATCATCGGTCAGCGCTATGCAAAATATGCACTGGAAACAGCAGCCGCCGGTGAACACCACGTGCTGATTACCGGGCCTCCAGGCTGTGGAAAAAGCTTGCTAGCGGAGTGTTTCCCGACGATTTTACCTGCTTTGACAAAGGATGCCCAACTTGAAATGATCAGCCTTTACCAGCTGAGAGGGTATAACATTGACGCTCCGAAAATGCCTCCATTTCGGAACCCTCACCATTCCGCTTCTGCTGTTTCAATTATTGGGGGAGGAAGCTTCCCAAAGCCTGGAGAAATATCGCTAGCCCATCGCGGAGTCTTATTTTTAGATGAGGTTGCTGAGTTTTCGAAAACAACATTGGAAATGCTCAGGCAACCCTTGGAAAGTGGGAGTGTGTCCATCAGCCGCACTAATGCTTCAATTTCCTACCCGGCTTCCTTTATTTTGCTGGCTGCAATGAATCCATGTCCGTGCGGGTATGCCGGGTCAAATAGCCATTATTGTATTTGCACATCAAAGCAAATTCGGGCATACCAAAATAAGCTTTCTGGCCCATTACGTGATCGATTTGATATTCAGCTTTTTATGAAATCAGAGGATTTTCGTTCTTTAAAGGGAAAAACGGAGGAGTCTTCGCAAATAGTAAGAAAGAGGGTAGATTCGGCAAGAGAGAGCAGTACGATCGATATGGGGATGAAATTTGTAATAGCAGGGTGCCTTATGAGGTCTTAGTCAAAATGAGTCCATTAACCAATGAACAGCAACGGTCCCTACAACAGGTTTCCATCAAAAAAAATTGGAGTAATCGAACTTATATTAAAATCATCCGGTTGGCTCGGACAATTGCTGACCTGCATGGGGTCAGGGAGATTACCGATCAAAGTATTTGGGAAGCCATTAAATTGAACACAGGTGTAAGTGGGAGACGCAAAAGCAGTCTTATTTTATAAAGGAAAAGGGATGTAGAGGCTTAATCTACATCCCTTTTTCCATTGGATGAACTAGTTACTCATCCTCTTTTTTCTGATTCTTTTGCTGCTCTTGTAAGGCTTTCAGGAGCTCCTGTACATCAATTTTTCCATCTTTATTTAGGTCAGCGAGAATGCTATCCGGCGTGCTTTGTGGCGTTGGGGTAGGAGGAACAGGTGCCGGCGACGGATTTGCTGCTACCGTAAGAGCCTGCTGTTTTGGTCTAAAGGCAAACGTGAAAACCAATAGTAAAATGACTAAGAGCCCTGAAACACCATCGACAATATAGAAGAGGGTGCGGTAATCGGACCAAAGAATTTTACTGTCGTCGACCCTTTTCTCCGCATTGGTGATGTATTGCTTGATTTCTGAATGATTCGGGTAGATCCGCTGGACGGCCTCAAATTTTTCTAAGGCATTTTTGTAATAACCGCCCCAATACAATTGAAGTCCTTCTTTATAGAGAGTGTCGGTGTCGCTCTTTGAATTTTTGGCACCAGCATCGTTAACAAATTCCTTCACGGTATTAACCGGCACGGCAAAGTTAAAGCCTTGAACCTCCTGTCCATTGACGGTGTCGCCTCTAAATGTTAATAAACCAATGATTTCTCCTTTTTCGTTCACCACTGGTCCGCCGCTATTTCCGTGGGTGGCGGCAGCATTTAGTTGAATCACTGGACTACCTTGCTTCGTATTTTTTGAAGCGGTGGTGATCTGGCCGCTATTGGTTGTCGAAATTAACGAGGAATCTGGCGATAATAGGTCAGAATCAGCCGCCGCTGGATAGCCGCTGACCCAGATATTGTCTTGGTTTTGGATATTATCGGAGTTTCCAAGTGTTAAAGTAGGGAAGTTTTTCCCTTCGATTTTGAGCACAGCTACGTCTTTGCCTTGATTAACAGGGGCACCGTAGGCTTTAATTTCCCCGTTGAGAATATCTCCGCCAGGCAAGATTACTTTTGTGACCATCTGAACGTCAGTGTAGAGATTATATTTAGCGAGATAATTTACGACAGCATTATAGTCGTAATTATAGGTTTTAGCGATTTGCTCGGCCAGCTGATGCATGGCTTCTGTGGCAACATCACCTTTTTCCATTTTGGAGATTTCTACTACATGGGCATTGGTTACGATATAGCCATTTGAACTAATAATCGCACCGGACCCAGACCCGCCAATTACGGATTGATAGTTTAATTGTTTTAAAAAATCGTTGATATCTGCGTTATAGCCGTTATATTGCCAGCTGACAACGGCATAGTTCACAATACGTACAACGGCAGGACGGATGTACTCCGCAAGCTTTTGCCCGGTCTTTAAACTTCCAGTGGACGGCTTAATGCTCATTAGAAAGAAGGAAGTAACCATAACCGCAATAAGCAGCACACTGATTGGAATTGTAAAAATGGCCCGTTTTTTCAAAAAGGAAACACCCCTTAATCAAATTTTCACCTCAGCAATATATTCAGGGAACAGAAAAATGTAGTTTTGTACACAAAAAAATAAGCGGTGCCTGACACCGCTCGTGGACTTTTTGGGTGTTTTGTGCGTGTGAGGTGGACATGACTGATCCAATCCCGATCTAATCATATCCAACCGGTAGAATTAAGCGCTATTTGATTTCGGCACCTGTTTCTGGTCCTGCGTATATTTGTACTTTTCCAAGTTGTTTTGTTTGGATGATATAGACATTTGGCCAGGTCTCACCTAGGATTTCGTATTGTAATCCGCCATATTTACTTGGACGCAATTGATCAGGCAGGGCATTTTTTTTGATTGGATCTTTATTAAGCGGGTAAATTCTCCAGGAATCGGCTGAAGCCGGCAGGAAAAGTGTCTTCTTCTTACTGTCAGTGCTCTCTTTTGTATTGGATGGTGCAGAAGTGGCCGGCCGTTCTGAAGCCTTTTTAGAATCTGAAGCTGTTTTCGTTGTCGTTTTTGTTGTTTTTGTCAACTTATGGAGGTTGAGTGCTTTAGCGAGTCCATTTACATGGCCGCGTGCTACGTTGTTTATCCAATCTGGATCCTTCATTTTTGCTAAATCATGGGCATTGTCAATAAAACCATTTTCCGAAAGCATCGCATCCATGTTAGATTCCCGAAGAACGTGGTAGTTTGCTTTTTTTGTACCACGATCAATAAGATCGTTTAATTTAATGACTTCTTTATGAATGGTCTGCTGAATTTCCGCAGTCCGTGAATTGTTAGAAAGAAGGTCATGGATATAATCCTCGTAGCCGATTCCGCCACCAGAATTAATGTGAATAGCCAAGTAAAAATCTGCACCCCAAGCATTCGCCATATCAGTCCGCTCTTCGAGAGAAACCGTTTGGTCGCGGGTTCTGCTCATTTTGACTGTGGCATTCTCATATTCATCCTCTAAAATATCGCGAATTCTTGTGGCAATTTTCAGAGTGACATCTTTCTCGGCTAAACCTGTTCCGGTTGCTCCCGGGTCACTTCCACCATGACCGGGGTCAACAAATATCTTTACCATATTTATCACCTCCTTATTTTATATGTAAGCGGCCAAACTCCCGCTATAGGTCCATCGAACCGAAAAAAGATGGGTGAAAAATAAATGACAATATAAGGTGACAGGCACCGCCCGTGGACAAATGGGTAAAATTGTCCGTGTGGAATGGACATGATTACCCTTCCAGAAATTGCTGTCAACTTTTATTAGAATTATAGATTTTTAAATCCCATATTTTTGGTAGAATAGAAAAGTCGTGTTTTTATAGGTAAATCGTACTAAGGGGGCAGGCATGAACCTATCAAAAAGATTATTACTTTGTTTTTCTACTATTATTATTACCTTACCCATTACCAACTTACACAAAGAGGGACAGGCGGCAAGTGCAGCAACGTGCAAAGGAATTACTCCATTGACAGATCCTTTGGCGATTAAAATGGAAAATAGGGAAACCGTCAGTTGGGATCATGTCCATCCCAACTTACTTGCAGCAAAAGAAAAATATGAGAATTTGCTAGAGGAAAAAGGCTGGGAAATCAACTATAACTCCGTCTATCGACCTTATCAATACCAGAAACATTTATATGAAATTGTGAGTGGGAGTGTAAGCACCTGCAAACAAGAGGAAAAGAAAAAGCATGGCCTCTCAGGACTTGTTTCAAAACCTAATCAAAATTCTCCTCATACAAAAGGAATTGCGTTTGATGCTACCGTCTATGACCAAAATGGTAAACCATTAAATGGTGTACATTTTGTCAATCCATCCCTTATTAAGGTTGCAAAACAAGCAGGTTTGAAGTTTATCAATACAAGTAAAGATGGTGTCCATCACCAACTAATTACAACCACTCCTGTAAAAAATCAAGCACCAACAAAATCGGCAGCTACCTCCGTTTCAATGGAAAAACCGTATCTAGCTAAAGGGAAAGTAACGAGTGTTTCCGGTTTAAACGTCAGGAGTCTGCCCACTACAAGTTCATCAATAAAAGGTGTACTAAAAAGGAATTCATCCGTGGAAATCATTGCGAAGTCAGGTGATTGGTACAAAATAAAGTATGGTACTGGAACCGGATGGATTATGGGGGAGAATCGTTATATAGAAATCCTCCCATTATCTCCAATCGTTTCAAGTTTGAAGGTAAAATATAATGTAACCTTATATACTCAACATAGCATTTCCTCAAAAAGCCTTGGAACGATTGCTCCGCAAACCGTTAAGGTTATGAAGAATAACAAAAATGGCTGGTATCAAATTGCTTCTTCAGTTGGAGCAGCCTGGATATATATTAATCCACACCCGGTGAAATCCCTGCAGGTGAAGAAACGCGTATCGTTGTATAGCAAGCCATCAGCCGGGTCAAACACCAAAAAACAAATCGCTCCGCAAAAAGTAAAAGTATTAGTCGACCGCGGTGACGGCTGGTACCAAATATCCACCGGCCTAGGCGCCAAATGGATCAACTACAAAAAATAGGGTGACAACAATAAGGTGACAGGCACCGCCCGTGGACAAATGGCCAAATTTGTTCGTGTGAAGTGGACAGAGAGTTTGATAAGACTCTCTGTTTTTTTATGGGTAAATTATTTATTTTTATAGAATTGAAGAATGAGTGTTTCTTTGGTATGATTGGAGTGTGCGTTAATAAGAACGTTTGGGGGTTGAGGGATGATATGAAACTTGGTAAAAGGTTTTCAAGTTTATTGTTGGCAGGTACCTTAATTACTTCCTTACCTATTGCTACAATGGCAAAAGGCCCAGAAAAAAAAGTTATTGATTATGTGGCTTTAGGGGATTCATTAGCTGCGGGGATTACACCTGATGGGAAATTTATTGGTGATTATGGCTATCCGCATTACCTTGTAACCCGATTTGAACAATCTCAGTACACTGTGGGGTACGATAATTTAAGTTTCCCAGGGAAAACCTCAGGGCAATTATTAAATGATGTTCTAACCAGTGCAGACGTCCAGACAAAAATTAGTGAGGCTGAATTTATTACTATTGATATTGGCTCAAACGACTTACTACCGCTATTTGGATCACAACGCTTTGACCTTTTACCTTCTGCTATTGGTACTATTGCAGTTAATTTAAATTCCATCTTAACTAAGATTGACCAACTAAACCCAAATACTAAGGTTTACGTAATGGGATATTACAATCCATTCCCTTATATAACAAATCTTCAACCCCTCATCAAACCAACACTAGATAACTTAAATGGTACTATCGAGGCACAAGCTATTGCTCATGGTGATACCTATGTTCCAACAGAAGATATCATTGCTAAACATTATGAGGAATACCTGCCTAACCCAACCAATGTCCACTTAAGCCTAGAAGGCTATCAAATCGTAGCAAAAGAATTCTGGAAAGCAATTGACAAGAGCAAAAATTAAATAGAACAAAGAGTGGGTCAGCAATGCCCCACTCTTTGTTTGTATGATATTCGATTTTTGTCCGCCTACAGTGGACAAAAACGTCAATTTGTCCACGAACGGTGCCTGTCACCGTATCTTCATTATAATACACTAAACCTCTCATCCCTAACATCGCTGATAAACATATGTCCAGGTGCGTGGGTGATCATGATGGATGGTTTACTTTTCATTGCTACTGCCTGTGGTGTGACACCGCACGCCCAGAATACCGGAATTTCTCCGTCCTTAATGGTTACAGCATCCCCAAAGTCAGGCTTAGAAACATCCGCAATCCCAATCTGACTTGGATCGCCAATATGAATCGGAGCCCCGTGTACAGCTGGAAACCGTGAAGTAATTTGAACTGCGCGAATGGCGTCCTCCGGTTTCATCGGCCGCATGCTGACCACCGTTGGTCCTTCAAACACACCCGCTCGTTCACATGGAATATTCGTCTTGTACATCGGAACATTACAATTTTCCTCAATATGACGAACCGGTATCCCGCTTTCCAAGAGCGGTGTCTCGAAGGTAAAACTGCATCCTAGTAAGAAGCCAACCATATCGTCTTCCCAATACTCCGATATATCCGTTACCTCTTCCGTAAAAACACCATCCCGGTAAATTCGGTACCGAGGGATATCTTTACGAATATCAGCACTCCGAGCAATTTTCCCAGGAACAAATGATCCTGGTTCTGTCACATCCAGGAGCGGACATGGCTTCGGATTTCGCTGGCAAAATAATAGAAAATCAAATGCATATTCCTTCTTTAAAATTACTAGATTCGCTTGTGTGAACCCTTTTGACATCCCCGCAGTAGGGCCTGTAATCGTTTGACGACGAATCAATTCACGTATTTCTTCAGGAGACATATTTCCAAAGTCACTCATTTTAACCCTTCCTTTATGAAATCTATTTAAAAAGCAATGGAATTTGTTCTATTAAAGTATCGATTCCTAGATACCCCATGACCACAACGACGATTCCACCAGTAATCGTCAGCCACAATGGATGTTTATATTCTCCAACCACATTTTTCTTATAAACTCCGATTAACAAGGTTCCTAGTGCAATTGGTAAAATCAGTGCATTAAGGGCACCAACCAAAAGTAAAATTTTAACCGGTTTGCCAACCAAGGTAAACGTTAAGGTGGAAACCAAGATAAATAAGATAATAATCCAATTGTGATATTTCTCTATCATCGGGCTGAAAGAACGAATAAATGAGACTGAAGTATATGCTGCTCCTACAACAGAAGTGATCGCAGCTGCCCACATGATAATTCCAAACATGCGATAACCGATTTGCCCTGCCGCCAGCTGGAATACAGAAGCAGGAGGATTTGCTGCATCAATTTGAAGACCCTTTGAAACCACACCAAGTACGGCTAAGAATAAGGCGACGCGCATCAATCCTGTGACAATAATGCCGGTTACAGAACTTTTCGTAACTTCCGGTATGGCTTCAACCCCTTTGATTCCGGCATCTAACAAACGATGCCCGCCGGCAAAGGTAATATATCCGCCAACTGTTCCGCCCACCAGGGTTACAATCGCAAAAATGCTGATTTTTTCAGGTGCAACCGTATTGATCATTGCTTCACCTACAGGAGGAGAGGTAATGAAGGCAACATAAATCATTAATAGGATCATGATACCACCAGCAACTTGGGCAACCTTATCCATTGCTTTCCCTGCTTCTTTCACAAGGAAAATAAAAATGGCAAACGCAGCACTAATGATAGCGCCGGTTTTCGGGTCCAACCCGAGCATCGCATTTAATCCAAGACCTGCACCGGCAACATTACCGATATTGAAGGCAAGGCCGCCTAGTACAATCAGTACAGCTAGAAAGATTCCTAATCCGGGTAAAACTTTATTGGCGATTTCTTGGCCCCGCAATCCGGAAACCACAATAATCCGCCAAATATTGATTTGTGCAAAAGCATCAAGAAGTAAGGATAGTAAGATGACAAACGCAAAACTTGCTGCCAATTGCTGCGTAAAAACCGTCGTTTGCGTTAAAAAACCGGGGCCAATTGCGGATGTAGCCATTAAAAAAGCGGCCCCCAGCAACACACTATTGCTGACTTTCTTTTTCTTCTTTCCCTTTTCTGCTGCTACATTTTCTTCTGCTTCTACTTTTTCTGCAATCATTGAGGTACCTCCCAATTTATGTGTTGATGGATGATACAGTGATATTGTTTCTTTCTAATGTCTCTTTAATATATTTTGCAAAAGCAAGTGCATGTTCGCCATCACCATGGATGCAAACCGTATCTGCTTTTAATGAAACTTCTGTATTTTGCTGTGACGTTACTTTTCCTTCTGTCACCATTTTTATTACCTGTGTGACCGATTGTTCTTGATCAGTAATTAAGGCATTCGACTGCGACCTGGAGGTTAACGTACCGTCTGCCTGATAGGTGCGGTCAGCGAAAACTTCATGTGCGGTCACAAGATCCAGCTTTTCTCCGGCCTTCACCAATTCACTTCCGGCAAGTCCGAATAAGACCAATTCAGGGGAAACATCATAGACCGCTTGGGCAATGGCTTCTGCGAGCAATGCATCCTTTGCTGCCATATTGTATAAGGCACCGTGAGGTTTTACATGCTGCATACTCTCGTTATATACAGATAAAAAACCTTGAAGAGCCCCAATTTGATAGACCACCATGTCATAGGCTTCTTGTGGGGTAATTTTCATTTCCCTGCGTCCAAAGCCATTTAAATCTGGCAGTCCGGGATGAGCGCCAATTTTCACCTGATTTTCAATCGCAAGTTTGACCGTTTCTCTCATTACACTCGGGTCCCCGGCGTGAAAACCGCAAGCAATATTTGCAGATGTCACATATTTTAAAATTTCCTTCTGTTCGGCTAAGCGATATCTGCCAAAACTTTCTCCAATATCGCAATTTAAATCAACATTAAACATTTTTATCCTCCTTTTATTTTTTGCTGGAACAGTCAACATTCCACTTTTTATAAAGCGTTTTCATTTAAAAAATGGAGTTTAGTTCCGAATTAAGGAATTACAGTTTTAAAATTTAAATTTATTCTATCATAAAATAAAAAATCTGAGTAGACTGAAATCAGGAATTTTCTAAAAATATAAAAAGGGATAATATACAATAAACAGCTTGTTTTTTAAATTCCGAATATTATAATGATTGTATATCCATTTTTTAAAACATGAGTTCCGAATATAGAAACTACCGGAGGTTTTACAATGTGTTCTAGAATAAATGAAACCGTCGTCAAACCTTTAGGCGATTCGGCCCTGATTGTCCAGTTTGGGGATGAAATCAGCCCAGCCATTCATCAAAAGGTTCAGGCGTTCTCAGCCATGGTAAACCAGCACCCATTTGAGGGCTTTGTAGAGTCCGTACCCGCTTTTACGAATGTCACCATCTATTATAATCCGGTGGTCGTGCACCATTCCGTCGTGACTCCCCAACCAATGACTCCATTTCAAAAAGTGAGTACAAACCTCAATGACTTACTGGAGCGAATGGGTGATCAGCAGGTTTTTGAGGGGAGATTGGTGGAAATTCCCGTTCTCTATGGGGGAGAATATGGGCCCGATTTAGAATATGTAGCTTCTTTTCACAATATATCAGCCGAAGAAGTCATCCAAATTCATACTGAAAGTGAATGTTTGGTGTATATGATTGGATTCGCTCCAGGGTTTCCATTTATGGGAGGAATGGACGAAAGAATTGCAACTCCCCGAAGAGAAAGCCCAAGAACCGCGATTGTCCCAGGTTCAGTCGGAATTGCCGGTAAGCAGACGGGGATTTATCCATTGGAAACGCCCGGTGGCTGGCAAATTATCGGCCGCACACCGCTTGATTTATTTAGGCCAGATCTAACACCTCCGACCTTACTAAAAGCTGGAGATAAAATTAAATTTTTCTCGATTTCTCCTGAGGAATTTAACGCCTATAAGGAGGGGAGCAAATGACAGTAAAAGTACTTCACCCGGGACTCCTAACAACCATACAAGACTTGGGGAGACATGGTTCACAAAAATATGGTGTCATTGTCAGCGGAACGATGGATTCTTATTCACTCCGGGCAGCGAATCTGCTCGTTGGAAATAAAGAAAATGAAGGGGCACTAGAAATTACCTTATTCGGCACTTCCCTTTTATTTGAAGAGGATCGGGTTATCGCGATTACCGGTGGCGATTTACAGGCCGTGATAGACGGTGAAAAAGCCGCAACTTGGCGGCCGGTTTTGGTCAGAAAAGGGTCTGTCTTACAATTCAAATCTGCAATCAATGGATGTCGGGCCTATGTTTCCTTTGCCGGTGGGATTGCTGTTCCTGAAGTGATGGGCAGCAAAAGCACCTATCTTCGCGCAGGAATTGGCGGCTTTAAAGGTAGGGCTTTACAAAAAGAGGATATCCTAGATTTCGGTGAGATGACTAATCGGAGTCATTCTATCAAAACAAAATTGAAAAAATTGGAATGCAACCCGTCCTGGTCTATCAATTATACAAAGCTAGTCAACCTACAGCAGAAGCAGACGATTCGTGTGATCCGGGGCACCGAATTTGACCTTTTTGAAGAAAAAACTAAAACCAGTGTGTTTCAAGAACCGTTTAAGCTCACAACCCAAGCCGATCGGATGGGCTATCGCATCGAAGGCCCTAAGCTTTCATTAATAAAGAAATTTGAATTATTGTCTGAAGGGGTCACATTTGGAACGATTCAAGTCCCGCCTAACGGAAACCCAATTGTCCTAATGGCGGACCGACAGACAACTGGCGGCTATCCCAAAATAGGGCAGATTATTTCCGCTGATTTACCAAGCATGGGGCAACTGCAGCCGAATGCCGTTATTCATTTTAAAGAAATTTCCCATGAAGAAGCGGAACAAGAGCTATTAGCAAAGGAAAAAATCATCGATGAAATAAAAGTAGGAATCCGCTTTAAAATACTCAGATGAGAGGAAACGAAATCATGAAATGGAATGAACTAAAGGAACTAATCGAAATACTCAATCACTCTTCTTTAGATGTATTAAAGATAGAGAATCAGGATATCAAATTATACTTTCAAAAACACGATGCTGCAAATATTGACTATACAAAACAGCAAACGAAAACACCTGAATCCGTGACTGTGAACCTAGAATCAGAAAAGCCTGCTCCCAAAAAAGAGGAAGGTTTACATCAAATCAAGTCCCCAATGATTGGCGCATTTTATTCCCGTTCCAATCCCGATACAGACCCTTTTGTACAGGTAGGAACCGTTATTGAAAGAAATCAAACTCTTTGTGTTTTGGAAGCTATGAAACTATTTAATGAAGTCGTCTCAGATGTAGAGGGAGAAATCATTGATATTTTAGTGGAAGATGGGCAGATCATCGAATTTGGTCAGCCCTTGTATTTAGTGAAGGTTGGTGGCTGATTTGCTAAAAAAAATCCTTATTGCCAATCGCGGGGAAATCGCTGTCCGGATTATTCGTGCATGTAAAGAAATGGATATTCAAACGATTGCTGTTTTTTCGGAAGCGGATCGGGAGGCGCTCCATGTGAAGCTTGCAGATGAAGCGTACTGTATCGGCAGGGCACCTTCAAAAGAGAGTTACCTTAATATGGAGCATATTCTCGGTATAGCTACCTTAACAAAGGCAGATGGAATCCATCCCGGATATGGATTTCTTGCCGAAAATGCGGATTTCGCTGAATATTGCCGTAAGTGTGACATTGAATTTATCGGCCCATCTCCAGAATCGATTCGAAAAATGGGCATCAAGGATATCGCAAGAGACACGATGAAGAATGCCGGTGTCCCGATTGTACCCGGTTCAAATGGAACAATAAAGGATCGTGCAGATGGTTTAGAGATTGCTAGAAAAATAGGCTTTCCGGTCATCATTAAAGCCACTGCAGGCGGCGGTGGAAAAGGAATCCGTGTTGCACGCAATGAAGAGGAATTAGCTAAAGGAATTGAAATGACCCAGCAGGAGGCGAAAACCGCATTCGGAAATCCGGAAGTATATTTAGAAAAATTCATCGAAGATTTTCGTCATATTGAAATTCAGATTCTTGCAGATACATACGGAAATGTCATCCACTTAGGGGAACGCGATTGTACGATTCAGCGGAGAATGCAAAAACTTGTGGAAGAAACCCCGTCGCCAGCACTTTCAGCGAAAACCCGGGAAAAGATGGGGGAAGCGGCTGTTCAAGCATCAAAAGCGGTTGATTACGTTGGTGCGGGAACCGTTGAATTTATCTATGATTACAAGGAAGATCGCTTCTATTTTATGGAGATGAATACGCGGATTCAGGTTGAGCATCCCGTTACAGAGATGGTCACAGGGGTTGATTTAATTCAAGAACAAATACGTATTGCTTCCGGCGAGTCGCTTAAGATGAAGCAAGAGGATGTCGACATGGACGGCTGGGCGATTGAATGCAGAATTAATGCTGAAAATCCTGCCAAAAACTTCATGCCTTCACCAGGTAAAATCGAAGAATACCGCTTACCGGGGGGGTTTGGGGTACGAGTCGATTCAGCCATCTATGCAGGCTACCAAATCCCACCGTTTTATGATTCGATGGTCGCCAAATTAATTGTTCATGGGCGGACAAGAAACGAAGCGATTAAGAAAATGCTTCGTGCTTTAGATGAGTTTACGGTAAAAGGGGTAGCGACAACGATTCCATTCCATCAAGTGCTTCTAAAAAATGATGTTTTTACCAGTGGAGAATTTAATACAAATTTTCTTGAGACTTACTCATTAGAGATAAAAGACTATTAAAAAAACATCCTCTATTTCCTGTTTTAACCAGGTACATAGAGGATGTTTTTTATGTCTGGCTATAACCCAGCCGTTTAGAAATTTCTTCTGTTGCTGCTTTTATTTTTTCGGAGAAAATCCGGATGTTTTCATTTTGGTAATTGGCTTCAATTCCTGCAATACTCATGCCGGCAATAACGTCACCTTTATGGTCGAAAATCGGTGCCGCAATCGCAGCCGTGTGATCCTCTAACTCCGAATAACTAATCGTATACCCATTTTCCTGTGCTTGGCGAATCGTCCTCAACAGCTCGCTCTTATCGGTAATCGTTCCCTTTGCAAAAGATTTAAACTCTGCTGAATCCAAATAGCTTTGAATTTCTTGCTCGGGTAAAAAAGATAAAATCGTACGAGCACAAGCACCCGCATACAACGGGCTCCTTCTGCCGATGGCGGTATATAAACGAACCTTCTGGTTTGTATCAATTTTTTCTATATAGATTGCCTCTTCGCCTTGCTTGACAATCAGGTTGATCGCCTCCCCTACATCATCATGCAGCTCCTGCATAATTGGATAGGCAATTTTTCGGATATCTAGTCTTGATGAAACGAGGTGACCAAACTTAAGAAAGAGCAGCCCTAAGCGATATTTGTTATCCGGCCCCTTTTCTAAAAACTCCATTTCTTCTAAGGACATTAACATTCGATAAACGGAAGTTTTCGGAATCCCTGATAAATCAATCATTTCTTGAAAGGTTAAGGCCGCATGATCTTTAAATAAATTTAAAATATCCATTGAACGGACAACCGTTTTATTTTTATGATTCATAGTGTTACTCCTTTTAAAAATAAGGATTTGTTAAAGAACAATGTTGATTTTTACAAAAGTTGATTGGAGCGGAAGGTGCGACACTCCCGTGGAAAGCGTGCATCCTGGAGCGGAAATCAACAACAAAGTTTAACACAGCCAAAAATATAGGTATAAGCTGCTTTTCTATTATAATAACAAATTTGTGGCAGGGATTGTAAGTGGAATCAACAATATTCGTCTCGGTGCCTCATAAGCTAATATATACGTCTTAGGTCTTAGTCTTTTTTACATTTCCAGGTCAATGGAAAGCAGGATTTTTTTCGTGTATTGTTGAAATATGGAAGAGCAGTACATGATTTTTACAATAGAATGAAACATTCCTTCCATGTTGCTCGTATGAATAAGGAGGACTATTAAGGTCAGGAGTCGATTTAACATGAACCCAATCATTTCGTTGATTATTCGATCGTTTGTCGCCGTACCGATGACGGTTATTGTTTGGCTGATTAGCAATTTTGCGTTTAACCAACCCTTCCTGCTTTCCAGTGCATTTGCGATTGCTGCTGGGGTGATCACACATTTATTCCTTGGCTTGTATATGCAAACACGATTTTTAAAAAAGCATCGGTTAACTCGAAAAGAATATTTATATATTATGAAAAATCTATCAGAGGCCAAGCGGAAAATTCGCCGCTTGAATAAGGCGCTTTTTGGAGTCCGCGATATTACTTCGGTTAAACAAAGAATTGAAATCCATCGCATCGCAAAAAAAATATATAAGATCACAATGAAAGAACCGAAACGCTTTTATAAAGCAGAGCCCTTTTATTTTTCCCATCTAGACTCCGTGGTAGAGCTCTCTGAAACCTACGGATTTCTCTCAACACAGCCGAAAAAGAATGCGGAACTAGAACGGTCGTTAGCTGAGACGAGGAGAACGGTAAATGAATTGAACAAAACCTTGGAAGAGGACTTGTATAAGCTGATTTCCGATGATATCGATCATTTAAATTTTGAAATTGATGTGGCGAAACACACGATTAAGAAGGAAAAGGAAGCAAAATTCGATGATGAAAACAGGTGGTTGAAATGAACGAAAACAATGTAAATAAAACGGGAAATTTATTAGACGACATTCTCGCCGATCCATTTGGCGACCTAGAAACCTCCCCGGTGCAAAAAGCTGTCCTTCAGAAGACTCAGTCAGATGACAGGCCGGTAAAACTCATTGATGTCATCCCCGAGGAAAATCGGGCAAGGGCTTATCAGATTGCCGAGCAAATTGACCCGGCCAACCACCAGGCGATGATTTTATATGGCACGCAGGCACAAGGGAAGCTGCTATCCTTTTCCCATGCTATGCTTGAACATGTTCAAAAAAAGGATGTCGGAGAAATCGGCGAAATTATCAATGATCTAATGAAGCACCTAAACCAGGTGAATCCGGATGAACTAAAGGAGGGCAAGCCGTCCTTTTTTGCCCGTATGTTCGGAAAAATTTCAAGCTCGATGCAAGAGGTGCTTTCCAAATATCAAAAAACGGGGGCACAAATTGATCGTATTACCGTAAAACTAGAGCGGAGCAAAAATGTGCTGATGTCGGATATCAAATTGCTTGAGCAGCTTTATGAAACCAACAAAGAATACTTTCATGCGTTAAATGTGTATATTGCCGCAGGGGAGATCAAGCTAGAGGAAATGCATGAAAAAACTATTCCACAGCTGCGTATAGCAGCCGAGGCAACCAATGATCAGATGAAATTCCAGGAGGTCAATGATATGCTCCAATTCGCTGATCGTTTGGATAAACGCTTATACGATTTAAAGCTGAGCCGTGAAATCACGATTCAGAGTGCACCGCAAATTCGCTTGATTCAAAATACAAACCAAGCTCTAGTGGAAAAAATCCAGTCTTCGATTGTAACGGCGATTCCGCTTTGGAAGAATCAAGTGGCGATCGCTTTGACGCTAATCCGACAGCGCCACGCAGTTGAGGCCCAAAAACAGGTTTCCAAGACGACCAATGAGCTATTGCTAAAAAATGCCGAAATGCTGAAAACCAATACGATTGAAACCGCCAAAGAAAACGAACGTGGCCTCGTCGACATCGAAACCTTAAAGAAAACCCAAGAAAGCCTGATCACAACGTTGGAAGAAACCATGCGCATCCAAGAAGAAGGCCGCAACAAACGCCGCATTGCCGAACAAGAACTCGCTGCTATGGAAAATGACCTAAGAATAAAACTCCTTGAAATAAGAGGGAAATAACATTCGACAAAAATCGGGTGGTGCCAGGCACCACTCGATTTTTGTCGAATTTCCCTCCGCTATTTGTTTACCGGTGTCGCATTATAATATTCTTCTAACGTAATTCCCTTGTCCATAATCTTGGTGGCAATTTCTTTGCCCACGTAACGGATATGCCAAGGTTCGTATTGGTAGCCGGTTATTGCTTCTTTGCCTTTAGGATAACGGATGATAAAGCCGTACTCTGCTACATGCTTCTCCAGCCAAATGGCTTCTTTTGTTCCGCCGAAGCAATCAGAGGCAGCGCATTTTCCGTCTCCCCCGGTCACATCAATTGAAAGCCCTGTTTCATGCTCGCTCGTGCCCGGCAGCGCACTGTAAGTCCGTGCCTTTTCATATCCATCCCGATTCACATAGGTACTAAATAAAGCAACTTGGGTAACGTGTGAACGATAGGCCGACACACCTAACAGAATCACTCCATCCTTCTTCGCCCCTGCAAACAGCTTTTGCAGTGCATCGGCTGCTTCCTTGCGCATTTTTCGCTTATCCGATCCCACTGGCGCCCCGACAAAATCAACTTTTGTAGCAACTAAGTCCTTCGGATTATAGTTATCCGGGAGTTTATTTTGCTTGTTTACTAAGACCGGAATACTCTCCGGATTTGACACCGTCTGGATGCTGTCGCCCTTCGGTTTTTTTACCGTAGATTTTTTAGGGCTTTCTGTTTTATTTTGGTTTTGCTGATCCGGTTTTGTTCCAGTATTTGTATCGGTTTTTGGAGGAGTCGTTTGCTCCGTCTTCGCTTGATTTGTTTCCTTTGGCTTTTGTTCTGCATTCTGGCCAGTAAAGCTGCAGGCTGCTAAAGAAAACGTTAGGACAAAACAACATGCTCCTGTTGATAATAATTTAAACATTTCAAAACTTCCTTTTTTATAAAATGATACAAGAGAGCTCACAAAAAATGCCCCTATGTTTTTTGACGATCATAAAAATACGAAGTTACAACCTTGTGAAAAAGATATCTGTAACCGTGACGCCATTCTCTAGAATAACAAAAATATCAGCTAGTTTAAATGGAAATTTCTAAGGAATTAGACTCAAATATAGAGTGGAATTCTCGACATAAACCCTGACCCATGACCTGATTTCCTTTGTCCTTTTTATAAAATTTGGTATCATGAAGTTGGACGATTTTGCCAGTAGATACACTTTGGAGGCTCATATGGAGAAAATTAAGGTAATGACCGTTTTTGGAACAAGACCGGAAGCCATAAAAATGGCTCCCCTTGTAAAGGAACTTGAGAAAAATAATGAACAAATCCAATCAATCGTGACGGTAACAGCACAGCACCGGGAAATGCTGGACCAGGTTTTACATATTTTTCAGATCACGCCCGATTATGATTTAAACATAATGAAAGCGAGGCAGTCACTGATTGATGTGACAACCCGCAGTTTAGAAGGCTTAAATGAAGTATTTCAAGAAGTGAAGCCGGATATTGTCCTTGTTCATGGCGATACAACGACCACTTTTGTTGCCAGCCTTGCTGCCTTCTATCATTCAATTCCAATTGGACATGTGGAGGCTGGACTGCGGACAAGGAATAAATATTCACCATATCCGGAGGAAATGAACCGCCAACTGACGGGAGTCTTGGCCGACCTGCATTTTGCACCGACAGCTCAGTCCAAACAAAACCTACTAATCGAAAATAAAAAAGAAGAAGCTATTTTTGTCACCGGAAATACGGCTATTGATGCGCTAAGCACGACGGTGAAAAAAGATTACTCCCATCCAGTTCTAGAACTACTAGGAAGCAGCCGTTTGGTGTTAATGACGGCCCATCGCCGTGAAAATACCGGTAAGCCGATGGAAAATATGTTCACCGCCATCAGAAGATTGGTTGAAAAACACGAAGATATCCAGGTTGTCTATCCGGTTCATATGAATCCGGTAGTCCGTGAAATTGCTGGCCGAATTTTAGGTGAGAATAATCGAATTCACTTAATTGAACCACTTGATGTGATTGATTTCCATAATTTTGCTTCAAGAGCGTACTTAATTTTAACCGACTCAGGAGGTGTGCAGGAGGAAGCACCGTCATTAGGGGTACCCGTTCTCGTTTTACGTGATACAACCGAGCGTCCGGAAGGAGTCGAAGCGGGGACCTTAAAGCTTGCCGGAACTGAGGAGGAAACGATTTTTCAGCTTGCCGACGAACTATTAACTGACCAGCAGGCCCATGATAAAATGGCGAAGGCGTCAAACCCATACGGAGACGGCCATGCCTCCGAACGAATTGTCGAAGCAATTCTTTATCATTTTGGTGTTAAAAAGGGAAGACCGGTTAACCTGGGTGAAAATTAATTACCCTTGTCTTTTGACAGGGGTTTTCTATGTATAAAAATCATGAGGTGTCTTAATGAATTTATTAAAAATCCACCATGTTGCCATTATTTGTTCAGATTATCAAAAATCAAAAGATTTTTATGTCCGAATCTTAGGGTTGACTCCTAAAAATGAGGTGTATCGATCAGAACGGAACTCCTATAAGTTAGACCTTGAGGTGAATGGCGACTACCAAATCGAGCTGTTTTCCTTTCCAGACCCGCCAGCCCGCCCGAGTTATCCGGAGGCAGCAGGGCTAAGACATCTTGCCTTTGAAGTAGGGGGAATTGAGCAGGCTGTCCACTATTTAAACGAACAAAAGGTGGAAGTGGAGGCAATTCGGGTCGACCCGCTGACAAATAAGAAGTTTACCTTTTTTGCTGATCCCGATGGACTTCCAATTGAGCTCTATGAAAGAGGATAGGCCTTTTTCCCCTTTAAAACGCTTACATGTTGGAATATATTAGTGATAACACATCATCGTACGAAACGGCAAACCCATTGAAAAATGGTGACGCAAAACTAGAGGGGCTAATGTTTTTTATAAAAGAAAAGCCAACCCACGCTGCAAAGGATACTACTTTTCTCTTGCTAAAAATAATGCCAGCCAGTTACCGAACACGAACACGAACACTCCTGCGATTTTGTGTAAAACAAAAAGGGAGGCCATATGTGTGAAAAATTTTATCACCAAAGGAAAGTATTATTGGCATTTATTTCAGTACCGCCACAATGAACTGCTTCAGCAGGACTGTCTCTGCGAGGAGCTAAAATCAAAATTAAAGGTTAAAGCCATCTACCACAACAGTAAGGCCGTTGAACTAGCACACCAATGTGATGAAGCTTAATCTTTACAAAAAAGCCTAGGAAAATATCCTAGGCTTTCAGTAGGTTTATTAAAAACGACTGTTTAACATTGAGATTTGTCGGTTAATCATTAAAAATCAAACTTCTGAACAAAATTACAATTAGAGCAGGCCCGGCCAATCAGCCGATGGGTTTTGGCGTTTTCGTAATAAATTTCTTCTAATCCACATACAGGGCATTCGATAATGTGGAAAATTTGTCTTTCTCCTAAGATTGCATCCAACAAAAATTCAAAGTGCACGCTAACCGCCCCCAAATCTAACTTTTCTCTACCATAACAAATACTAGATGAGAGATTAGAAGAATATTGTCAGATGAGAGCAAAATTTTTTCGACAACATCTGAGACGGAAAGAAAGCCGGCCCACTGGACCAGCCATCCTTCATCAATTTTGGGGGAGGGGTTAAAACTAATTTTCAAATCTTTTCGACTGCCTATTAATGTTTAGCTGTATCAGGTTGTGCAGGCAGTTTACCATCTTTCGTAACAATTAATTTAGCAACTGAACCTTTCATCGCCTGATCAAATTGGTGTGACAATACTGAGTATGTTCCTTCTTCTACTACAGTAAATTCCACGACTGCCCCGCCGCTAGCAGGGATCATGACAGATTGCATTCCTTTAAGGTGGTTATATGTGTTACCATCAAGATATACATCATCAAATACTGTACCTACAACGTGGAAGCTAACAGGTTGTGACATACCTACATTTTCAAAGTATAAACGAACCTTATCGCCAACTTTCGCAACGAATGGAGTATCGCCAACTTTACCATTTGCGAGTTCCCGAACATTCATCGTATAGTGAGAAGGATTTCCATTCTTCATGTCTTCGGCATTGCCGCTATCAAACCATTCGTTATTAACCACTACATACTCTTTATCTACTTTATTAGGATAAGGATTTGCATTATCTTTAACAATGATGGTACCAACCATACCATTCGCAATATGCATCATAACGGGAGCAGTACCACAGTGATACATAAATACTCCGACATTGCTTGCTTTATAAGTGAAAGTACCTTTTTCATTCGGTTTGACATCAGCAAAATTCTTAGTCGGTGAAGTATGCACAGCATGGAAGTCCATTGAGTGATTTACAGTTGGGTCATGATTCTCTAATGTAAAGTTGATTGTATCGCCTTTATTCACAATAACAACCGGTCCGGGAGCTTCGCCATTGAATGTCCAAGCTTTATATAATACATCTGGTGCAACTTGCACATCTGTTACGGTTGATGTCATGGTTACATTAACCTCATGCTTACCAATACGTTTAATTTTAACTGGTGTAGCTTTTTCGTTCATATTTTTCTGAGTAGGCAGGATCGTATTTTCATTCACATATTTACCATGGCTCATATTTTCCATAGTATCATGGTTTGCAGAAGTACTTACTTGTGGAGTCTTATTGGCGTTTTTTTCAAGTTTCAAGTTCGTCGTATTACAAGCACTTAATACCAACATGGAAGTCATCATCACCGCTGCAACTTTTCCCACTTTTTTCATTTTAATTCTCCTCCATTAAACTTCATTTTTTATAAAAAAGAATAGTTTTGTATGTCATAGTTAGTAGTCTCTAGCGCCTAATATCCTTGGCTTTTTTAAGCCGGTCATGTAATCTGATTACACTTTTATTCTATTCTCGGGGGGATGTGGCACGAGTGATGAAGGTCACTTAAAAAGAGGTGCCTAGTGAACAAATTGTGAAATGATGAGCAAGGTAAACATAGTGAAAAACATAGGTATATAGTTTGCGTGAATAAGCGATATTTGGGGCATTCTAATAGTGGAAAGTATAATAATTTGGAGGGATCAGTTTGAAAAAGGAACAGGATGAAACAAGTGAAGGTTTAAATCAAATATTTGAGGTAATCAATGCAAAAGGAGACACTGGGGAACTAAAGGAAATTGTCGAGAATAATGGAACAAATCCAAGTGAAAAACAAGATCAAGACGATGATTAAAAAAAGCCCCCTTCTCGCAAAAGGGGGCTTCATGTTAGTTCTTTTGATCGCTGTGTCTTCTTATCCATTCACCGCAACCAGTTCGGACTTCTCTTCTTCCTTCACATCATAAAGCTGCTTGATCATGTTAATAAACGGTTCAACGAATTGCGGGTCAAATTGTTTTCCGGAACAATCCCGTAACTCGACGATTGCTTCATTGAAGGTTTTCGTTTTTTGGTACGGTCTTTCCGTCGTCATCGCATCAAACGAATCAATGACACAGAGAATGCGGGCCAGCTTTGGAATCGATTTTCCAACAAGGCTATATGGATAGCCATTGCCGTCATAGCGTTCATGATGAAGCTCTACAAGTGGAATTAAGTCTTCGAGCTTTTTATTTGTTGAAATGATCTCCTTGCCCCACGTCACATGCTTTTTCATCATTTCCCACTCATGGGAGTCAAGCTTTCCTTTTTTATTTAATATATCGCGGGGGATTTCAATTTTACCAATATCGTGAATTAACGCACCAAGAATAAGCGTCTTCCGCTCATGGTCACTCAAGCACAACGTCCTTGAAAAATCAACGGCGTATTGGTATACCCGCTTACTATGCCGATAAGTGTAAACATCCTTTGAAAGGAAAATCTTTAACTGCTGCTCAGCCTCTTCTAGATCTTTTTCAAGAGAAAGGGAGCGACCGATGGAATACTCTGAATGCTCATTGAATACTTGAACCAGGTTTTTTCCTTGATCTTTCGCGGCGTACATCGCCTTATCGGCCTTATTGAGCAGCTCGGAAATATTGTAGGTTTCTTTTTCACATTGTGCAATTCCGGCTGAAAAAGATAGGCATCCGTATGGCAGTCCTTCTACGCCTTTAAAATAAGTATCATTCGCCTTTTTTCGCAGCTCATTCATAAATGAAAAGGCCTGCTTGCGGTCGGTATTTGGCATGAAGATGGAAAACTCTTCGCCGCCGTAACGGGCAACAGTATAATTTTTCGCTTCCGTTTCTTCTTTTATGATGGCGCCAAATTTCTCAAGTAAATAGTCGCCTTGAATATGCCCGTAAAGATCGTTGTATTTTTTAAAATCATCAATGTCCAGTAAAGCAACGCTTAGTAGCTGCTCACTTTCCTTTGCGACAACTAACTCTTTTTCTAAAAGCTCTTTAAAATACCCGTGATTATTAAGGCCGGTGAGAAAATCTTTGTTAGCTTTTTCTGAAATAGACTTAAACAAAAGAAAGTGTTGTTTAAATGCAAGTGATAATAAGAAAGCAATGACCGTAAATAGAAATAGACCAAATAATTTATCTGTATGCATTAGAATCGCTAAAACAAACGAGAGCATTAACGTACTTAAATAAGTGGCCAGGGTCTCCTTGAGGATGGCATTTAAAACACTAACCAAACTTTCTGCCATTGCTATTAAAAAGTAAATCCCAATCAATAGTACATTAATCACAAAATACATACATAAGGAAATGAAATAGGGGACTAAATTATGAATGTGGATACTGCCAACTGTGCCCCCAGTTATCTTAAAAGTATAATAGCCAAACAGGAGCATTAACGAATAAATCGCAAAATTAAATAGATGTTTCCACCAGACAATTTTTCTTTGTGTGAAAGCAAAGATGACTGAGTTGATCATCAATACATTAAATGTGACATTCAGGCCAAATAAAAAAAGACTGGCTAAATATATGGAAGAATCCATAGAAAGTGAGTTACCCTTTGGAGGCAAAAGAATCGGATAATGATTCAGTAGTAAAATCGCAATTGCTAGAGCGAAAATGGTAACCCATTCCAATAAAGAATGCTTGGTATAGTTATAAAAACTAATAAAAGTCAAAACTCCGATAGCTGAAACAGAAAATAGATATGTATTAGTAGGTGTTTTAAATAAGCGCATTCTGATCACTCGCAACAAAAAATTTGGAGAAGTTAGAAATTAACCTCTCCTCTTTATTATACTATTAAACTAGTCTAAATCCAGATGTTAACGCAATAATTACAGAGCCAATAATGATGGCATTGTACAATACACTTGTTAATTTGATGCCGTGTTTTTGTTCGTTTTTCATTATTTTTCACCTCCTTTCAAGGAGAGTGAAACTGACTTTGTTCCTTTTGAAAGTGGGTGATGAATCATAAGATGTTGAATAAAGAAGAAAATTCCAATATTCATAATGATGTCGCCGATGCTAATGATTTGTGTGCGAGGATAAGGCTTCGTGATGGGAATGATATCTCCTAAAATACCAAGATGAGTTGATGATGTTAACATCGTGTGCTTTGCGTATAGTCCTTCTTTAAGAGCAGTTACATAACCTGGGTCTAGAACGGTAGCTGCTTCTAGCGAGACCGGCATTCTTCCACCATTCAAAACCATAACGAGAAAATTAAGAAAGACTCCTGCTAAAATCAATAGAAATCCAGGGTTCTTGCGGTTCAACCATAAAAAGATTAAACCAATTACATAAACTGCAATGTATATGGAACCGCTTACCTTTCCGAGAAATTTATAGTGGTTTTGTAAAAAGAACACAATCAATTCAATTGCCAATAACAGTGGAAACATCCAACCCCACTTAAGTTTCAGGTGTGCTAGCGCTCTTACATTGCCTTTTCGTAAAAATCCAACAATAAAGGAAAGAATAATTCCGTCAAATACCATAAAAAGTACCTTCCTATGATCATATTTTATGGAACAATAGTAATATTTTAAATTCCCAATTGAGTTAAAATATTCCTAAAATAATGATAAATGATGGAAAATATTGAAGGCAAGTATATTTTGGGGGAAAGGTGAAAAATATGTCTATAGCCTTATAAAATTGACGGATTTTGTAAAAAATTGTTTGTAAATAGGTCTATTTATGTCGTTTTGCGAAAAATACGAAACGCGAAAATTTCTATGGCAGAAAAATAAACGTCTTAGTTCGATTATTATTTGAAAATCTATTCCTAATTAAGCAAATATAATTCTAGTCATTAGCAATCAAAATTGATTAAAATGAAAATAACGATAGAGATATTTGCCTATCCATATGGTAAGTTATTAGTATTACAATCTAAAAAAGGGGAAAAACTGATGACACGAAAATGGAAATGGCTGATTGCCTGTTCCTTTTTTCTTCTTTTCTTAAATGGAGTTGGATTTTTCGCGGTGCATTTCTTGAGGAGGTAAGAGATGTACATAAAGGAAGGGGGAAGAAAGATGATGACAACCAATCTAACGAAGCCGATTTCAAAAAAAATGCTAGCGGCCATCCTTGTTATAACGCTTGGTGCTGAATTTGTTCTTTATTTTATGAGATACGCCTATTTGGCAGGTACTTTGTATGATGCGATTATGGTCTCGTCTTTCTTTATTGGCTGGAAATTGAATCACAGACTTGTTGACGAGACCAGTGGACGGCCGACAAGTCGCCAACGCGCCCTTCAATTTACCGGAGCCTTCCTAGTTTTTTTTATTGGGAGCACCATTATCAATATTTATTCGAATCTAGCCTTTCCAGCCTTTAACAAGAATTACGATCAATATGTTCAAGTCTACACTGACCCGCAAACCACCGTTGGCGGAGCCACTTCTACGTTTTTTTCGACGATTGATAGCGTCGGTTCTGATTTATATAATGATACACTTGCCGGGCTCGAAGAAGTTTGGCGCTTAGGCTATATCATTCTTGTTTTGATTGTCTGTAAAAAGATTTTCCCCCGCCGTTGGGAAAACGGCTCAAGGGACATATTTATCTTATTTGCCCTCTTTTTCACATCGATTCTCTTTGGTATTGACCATACATTGGATACTGTCCAAACCTGGCCCGTCCGGATTGGAGCGATTGTAACCTTTGCCAATATGGGACTGATTTTAGGACTAATTCTATTGTGGACACGAAGCCTCTGGGTGACGGTCATCGTCCACTCGGTTTACGATATTACAACCACCTTGTCATGGAATTATTTTCATTATGCGGTTGAAACCTTTGCCCTTGCCGCCTTTATTCTTCATATTATTCTTTTGAAATTTGAAAAAACACAGCAATCGCAATCCATAGAACTCACAGATTAAAGGGGATGCCACCTAAGGCATCCCCTGTATTATTATTCACCATATATATAGGAATGATTTTTATACCAATATTGAATGGTTCCATCCTCGTACTCTTTATGCTTTATTGAAGTCCTCCTAAAAGCACGTATTAAACGATCCTTTTCCAACTCCTGCTTTACATATAATTGGTTCAAAGAGGGTGTCATACCTGTTAGATTTTTTTTAAGCATTTCAGTTAAAATGTTCAGTCGTTCTTCGTTTACTGCAAGAAAATCCTTCTTCAGTTCTGAAAATCCAGCAGGGACCTTTAACTCTTTTGCCTGCTCGTTTAGTTTACTTTGCAGAGATAATGCTTGAATCATTTCGGTTCTGGAAGTATTCGGTTCAGATTGAATATTAGCTAATACTCGATCGCCCTTCTTATTCAGATCCTGTGCCTTAGCTAAATAGCTAATGAAGGCTTCTTTATTTTCAATAGATTTCTTGTTGTAAAGCGTTAAAGAAAAAATGAGAAGGACTAAAATGAATAAAACCGTTCCTGTATTCCTAAATCCCTTCTTGTCACGGTCGGACTGTTGCATAACTTTGGGCTGATTGTTTTTTTGTTCTGTTTGAAGAAGCCCGTTTATATGCAGTTCTTCAAGCTCTTGACGGATCTTTTGTTGCGCCGGGGTCAGCATCTTGAACCTCCAGAAATAGTAGAATTATTTAAACTGTTACTATCGTACTATAAAGTGCGGCAAAAAAACCAGATTATATCCAATTCTTTAGAAAAAATCGACGAGTTTTCTTTTTATAGGGATCTATGAATTTTGTCGAATTAAATAATTTCGTGTATAGAAAGATTGATATTCAAAATTTTTAAATAGTATAGTATGATTATTTTTGCCATTATAATATTTGGTTTAAATGATTATTTTTACCTATTACTTAGGCACAAAAGCAGGTGTTGAAAGTCAGGGGGAGGAGTGGAGTTTTGAAAGTGAGCAGTAGAGAGAGAAAACAAGGATTTAAAAGGTTTTTTAGTATTTTAACAGTGTTCTTGCTTATTTTTTCCAACTTTAATGGAATTATTGCAAGAGCAGCGGGCGCAGATGCTCAATCTATCACAATTAAGGTGGATAAGGCAGAAGTAACACCCGATGATGAGGTTTTGGTTAGCTTAACATCGGCTGGTATGGAGGATATTTCCTCTATGGATGTATACTACCATTTACCGAACGATAAGAGTGTCGGTGTTGTTGCCCGTTATAATGAATCGGATAACAGCTTCGAGGCAAAGGTGCCGATTGGGAAATATGCGGCTTCCGGTTTGTGGGAAGTTACCGCTATAGATCTCTATTATCCTGATGGACATAAAGAAGAGGTCTTACCAGATGAAACAGATCTGACCAAAGGGAATTTTACTGTAAGTAATGAGAACGGCAGTTTACAAGATATTGAAACACCAATTTTTAATGGTGTGACCGTAGACAAAAAAGAGGCTGCACCAGGTGAAACAGTTAAAGTAACGATTGATGCAACAGATAAGCTATCTGGCATATCCAATGTAAAACTTATCTATCAAGGTCCGGGTGAATCTAAGAATCTAGTAGCTGTTTTGAATGAGCAGACGCAAAAATATGAAGCATCTCTTGTGGTTGGTGATAACGATCAGCCTGGTACCTGGTCAATAAGTGATTTAGTGATTGGGGACTATTCCGGTAATTCATATGTAGATAGTAGCAGCGAAAAGCTGGCTACCGGAGAATTTAATGTTGTTGAGAAGAGTGTGGAGGTAGAGGATACTAAAGCACCTATTGTAAATAGTATTAGCGTGGATAAGACTGAAGCCCGCCCGGGGGATACAGTAACTGCAACGATAGACGCAAGTGATGATGTATCCGGTATTGATGAAATTTGGGTTTATTATATTGAGGGGAATCAATCTGGAAGTCAACAGGCAGTCCTTAATCCGGATACGAATAAATACGAAGTTAAGTTTCAGATTGATGAAACATCCAGACCGGGTGACTGGGGTGTTTATGGCATTGATTTGAGAGATAAAGCAAATAATGATATTTACCTTAGCGAGTGGAACGATTCCAATGTGGATTTTACAAAGGGAACCTTTCAGGTTATCAATGAAAATGTAGATGGAACCCCGCCAACCATTAATAGTGTCATGGCTGATAAACAGGATGCACAGCCAGGTGATACGGTAACTGTCAGCATTGATGCATCAGATGATAAATCTGGTATCGATTCATTAGAGGTTAATTATTATGGGTCGAATGGCGGAAACCTAACGAACAATGCAGAATATAACTCTGATACAAAGAAATATGAGGCAAAGTTTACAATTGATGAAAATACCCGACCTGGTTTATGGAAAATTGAATCCATAATTGTTAGTGACAGTGAGGGAAACAGTAATTGGATCAATCAGGATAGCGGGGTAGATTTAAAAGGTGGTAATTTTAAAGTAATAAATGACCAGGTTGATATTACTGCACCAGTTCTGAAAAGTGTTAAGGTTGATAAAGCAGATGCTCAGCCAGGTGATACGGTGACTGTAAGTATTGAGGCGGAAGATGAACAATCAGGTATCGATTATGTGAATGTACAGTATGAAGGTCCAAAGGGCGGGCACATGGAAGAAGAGGCCGTCTATAATTCAGAAACACAAAAATATGAGGCCCAGTTCTCGATAGGTGATGGAACCCGTCCAGGGACTTGGAGAATTGAATCCATTAATCTTAGAGATAAAAATCGAAATGAAAGCTGGATTGATCAGTATAGTGAATTCGAGCTAAGCGACGGCGATTTTACCGTAAATAATGACCTCATCGATATGGAACCGCCTGTGGTAAATAGCGTAAGTGTGGACCAAAAAGAGGCAAAACCGGGTGACACGGTCACTGTAAGTATTAACGCCAGTGATGCCAAATCTACTATCGAGCGGATTACAGTGGATTACAATGTGGGAAATCATGATGTAGAGAGAGTTGCTGATTTAAATCCTGACACAGGGATGTATGATGCAAAGGTTAAAATTGGTGATTATGACAATGCAGGTAAATGGAGCATCAATTATATTTCTGTAGAAGATAGTGAGTATAACAGTAAGGAAATTTATAACGGCGAGGAACAGGACCTAAGCGGAGGGGACTTTACCGTTGTAAATGAAAATGCGGATGTTACACCGCCTGCTATACAGGGGATTTCTGTAGATAAGACAGAGGTGCGTCCGGGAGATAAAGTGACTGTCAGCGTTGATGCTAAAGACGATCAATCAGGCATTGACACGATCAGAGTGGAGTATCAAGGTTCAAACGGCGGTTACATGAATGAAGAAGCCGTTTATAATTCCGATACAAAAAAATACGAAGCAACATTGACGATTGACGAATGGACTCGGCCAGGTGTGTGGAAGGTTTCATCCATTTATGTGATGGATAAACAATATAACTACACATGGATGGGCGAGAATGATGAACTTGAAAGATTCAGTGCAAGCTTTACCGTTATTAATGAAGATGCGGATATTACTCCGCCGACGGTGCAAGGAATAACGGTTGACCAGAACGAAGTTAAGCCTGGGGATGTAGTGAAAATTTCTGTTGATGCTAAAGATGACAAGTCAGATATCAGTTATGTATCAATTGAATATAAAAATCCTTATGGCGGATATAAAGGTCGGCAGGCTGTTTACAATGAGGAATCCGGTAAGTATGAAGCAAAATTCCCAATCACGGATCAAACGAAACCGGGTAAGTGGACGGTTAACTATATTGAGGTAGAGGACAAGTTTGGGAACAATGAAATGTATTTAAGCGAGGATGGTTTTGATTTCAGTTCCGGAGATTTTAATGTAACGAATGAAAATGCAGATTTAGCCCCTCCCACCATCAAAGCTGTATCTGTTGATAAAACGGAAGCAAAGCTGGGGGAAACGGTAACCGTAAGTATTGATGCAAGCGATGATAAATCCGGAGTTGATTCTATTTTAGTGGATTTCAGAGCAGGTACACGTTTCGTATGGAATCAAGAGGCAAATTACAATCCTGAAACGGAAAAATATGAAGTGAAACTGCCAATTACTGAAACATCACGCCCTGGAGCATGGAGTATTTATACCATTTTTGTAAAAGATAAAGCAGGAAATGAAAACGAGATTTATAGTGATGAGCAGGATTTCAGCAATGCTGACTTTATGGTTACAAATGACAGGGCAGATGTTACCCCGCCAACAGTTAACAGTGTATCTGTCGATAAAAAAGAAGCCCAACTAGGAGATACGGTAACGGTAAGTTTTGATGTAAGCGATGAAAGATCAGCTATTGAAAATGTTCAGGCAGGTTTCAAAGTTGGAAATCGCTATCAATGGGAATCGGCAGAATATAATCAAGAAACGAAAAAATATGAAGTAAAGCTGCCAATCAATGAATCCTCAAGGCCAGGAACATGGAGTATATCATCCATGTATGTAAGTGATATTGAAGGAAACGGTGAGTCAATAAATAGTGAAGACCAGGATTTCAGCAGCGCCGATTTCACTGTTATCAATGACAAGGCAGATCTATCTCCACCAACTGTTAAAACGGTATCTGTTGATAAAAAGGAAGCCCAACTAGGAGATACGGTAACCGTTAGCATTGATGCAAGTGATGGTCAATCAGGGGTTGACACCGTTTCAGTATGGTACAGGAATTCTGACGGGCGTTCTTGGTGGGGAGATGCTACTTATAATGAGCAAACACAAAAATATGAAGCTAAATATTCAATTACTGATACGACAAGACCGGGGACATGGAGCCTAAGTAATATCTACGTTACTGATAAAGAAGGCAATGAACAAAATTACTATAATGATGATGATAATTGGAATTTTAATAATGCCAACTTTAATGTAACCAATGATAAAGTGGATGTTACTCCGCCAAGCATTAAAGAAGTTTCTGTCAATCCAAAAGAAGCCAAACCAGGCGATGAAGTCACAGTAAGTATTGACGCAGAAGATACTCAATCTGGAATTCAGTCCTTGTTTGTGAATTATCAAGGACCAAAAAATACAGGGGGAAGTAGGGAAGCAGTCATAAATCCGGATACAGGGAAATATGAGGCGAAAATTAAAATTAGCGAATTCGCTGCATCAGGTACTTGGAAAATCGACGGTATTAATGTCATAGATAACCAAGACAACTCTGATTATATTTTCAACAATAAGGTAAATGGATACCCTGGTGCTTCAAATATGGATTTAAGTGCAGGAAACTTTAATGTTATCAATGACAATGAGGATATTACTGCTCCAGAAGTAACAGGTATAAAAATCAACAAGGAGCAGTTTGCACCAGGTGAAACAGCTGTCATTGAGTTGGATGTTAATGATTCTCAATCCGGTGTAAGTTCGGTTTCGATCGCGTATACCGGTTCAAATGGCGGCTATTATGAAAGTGATGCTGAATATGATGAAGCGACGAAAAAATATATAGCTAGAATTCCGGTAAATAATAAAACGAAGCCAGGTCTCTGGACAGTAGATTCGATCTATGTAACGGATAAAGAAGGAAACAGTGACTATCTCAATGGAAATCTATATGATTTTAGTAACACAAAATACACCGTTATCAACGATGCAGTCGATCTGACACCGCCTTCCGTTAACAGTGTCACCGTTAGTCAGAAGGAAGGAAAGCCCGGCGATAAAATCACGGTTAGTTTAGATGTAACAGATAAGCAATCTTCTGTAAGTAATGTTTCAGTTGCCTTTAAAAATAAAAATGACAAGGATTTTTGGAGAGATACTGGGGAAGTTTGGGAAAATGCAGTTTATAATGAGCAAACCCATCAATATGAAGTGACATTCCCAATCTCTGAAACATCGAAACCGGGAACATGGGTAATTGACTATGTATCCGTTTCAGATAGTGAAGGGAATTGGAAAGACATATACAATGGTCAGGATGCTGATCTCTCAGCTGGAGATTTCACTGTCATTAACGATCTGGCAGATGTTACTTCTCCTGAGTTCAAAGGAATATCGGTTGATAAAAAAGAAGTAAATGTTGGTGAAGATATTACCTTTACTGTAGAAGCGGCAGACAGTCAGTCAGGTATTCGTGATGTGTACATTGGTCTTGATGGAGGAATGGATGTTTATACTGGCGAATACAATCCAGATACAAAAAAATATGAAGTAAAAATTCCAATTACCAAGGGGTATAAGCCTGGAACCTGGAAGGTTAATTTCGTTGCTATCTATGATAAGGATAATAATGGAATTTACCTTGATGGAAACGAAGAAGATTTTATTGGTTTAAACTTTGAGATTATTAATCCTGATTATGATGATTATCAAAATTATTTTGACTCCTATATTAATAGTATCTCTATTGACAAAAAGGACGCAGTCCCAGGAGACTATGTAACGCTAAGTCTAAAATTTAAGGATTCCTCCAAAATTAGGGATGTTAGCGTTCGATATGTTGGCTCGAGCGAGGCAGAGTTCCATAAGGATGCTGTTTATAATGAAAAAACAGAGACCTATGATGTGAAGATCCCAATTTCATCTTTGTTTAAACCAGGAGCCTGGAGCTTAAATGGTATTTATGTGACAGAAATTGATGATCAACATGGTGAATATCTAAGTTTTGGTCCTGACGAAATAGCGGCTCTCGGTAATGGCGATTTCAGTGTTAGTAATAAGGATTTGGATTCAACCCCTCCAGCTGCACCAGTTGTAGATGAGGTATCTGATCAATCCGTAACCGTTACCGGTTATACAGAATCAAAAGCAAAGGTTGTTGTTAAATCTGGTGATCAGGAATTAGGAAATGCAATCGCGGACAGTGATGGCCATTTCATCATTTCTATTAATGCCCAAAAAGCTGGGACGAAATTGACGGTTATCTCTATAGATAGTTCAGGAAACGTGGGCGAAGGAACAGAGGTAACTGTTAAGGATGTAACGCCACCGGCCGTGCCAATAGTGAAAGACGTAACCGACCACGCGAAAGAGGTTACGGGTACTGCAGAAGTAGGAGCGAAGGTAACAGTAAAAATAGGTGACAAAGAATACAATGGAACAGCAGACAAGGATGGAAACTTCATTGTAACGATTCCAGTACAAGCAGTAGGTACGAAAATAACTGTTGTTGCAACCGATGAAGCTGGAAATGCAAGTGAAGAAAATGCTGTAACGGTTAAGGATGCTACTCCGCCGGCAGCACCTGTAGTGAAAGACGTAACGAACCAATCGAAAGAAGTTACAGGAACGGCAGAAGCTGGATCCAAGATAACGGTAAAAATCGGTGATAAAGAATACACTGGAACAGCCGATAAGGATGGCAACTTCAGTGTAACGATTCCTGTACAAATAGCGGGAACGAAATTAACGGTTATCGCAATCGATGCGGCTGGAAATGCAAGTGATGAAACAACTGTAACGGTTAAGGATGTTACTGTACCAGCTGCACCGAAGGTAAATGAAGTAACCGACCAATCCAAGGAAGTAATGGGAACGGCAGAAGTCGCAGCGAAAGTAACTGTAAAAATCGGAGACAATGAATACACAGGAACAGCCGATAAGGCTGGCAACTTTACTATTACCATTCCGGTACAAGCAGCAGGAACGAAAATAACCGTTATTGTAACCGATGGAGCAGGCAACGCAAGTGAAGCAGCAACGGTAGTAGTAAAAGACGTAACAGCGCCATCTGCACCAAAAGTAAACCAGGTTTCTGACCTAGTAAAAGAAGTAACTGGAACAACAGAAGCAAGTGCAAAAGTAACAGTTACAATCGGTTCCTCAACATATACAGGAAAAGCCGATACGAATGGAAACTTTAAGGTAGCCATTCCACAGCAAAAAGCAGGAACGAAAATTACAATTACTGTAGCAGATGGCAATGGAAATGTTAGCCCTGCAACCAATGTCACTGTCGTAGACAAAACTGCACCAAACGTTCTAACGGTAAATTCTGTTTCAGATCAGGCGAAGGAAGTTACCGGAACCACTGAGGCTATAGCAACCGTCACTGTGACGGTCGGAACGAAGCAATATACAGCAAAAGCGGATGCAAAAGGAACTTATAAAGTAAGCATCCCGCAGCAAAAAACAGGTACAAAGATCACCGTTACTGCTAAAGATGTGGCTGGAAATAGTGTATCTAAGACTATAACAGTAGTAGATAAAACACCTCCATCCATCCCAACGGTTAATACAGTAACGGATCAATCGAAAGTAGTAACAGGAAAAGCCGAGGCTGGCTCGACGGTAACGGTTGTTATAGGATCCAAAAAGTATACCGCTAAGGCAGATACAAAAGGAAACTATAAAATTACCATTCCAGTTCAGAAAGCCGGAACAAAGGTTTCGGTATCTGCAAAAGATGCAGCTGGAAATACAAGTAAATCAAAAACCATCACCGTTATTGATAAAACAGCGCCAAAAGCACCAACTGTTGATGCAGTAAAAAGTACCTCGACAGTGGTAACAGGTAAGACCGAGGCATATGCATCTATAACGATTAAAGTAGGTAAAAAGGTTATAGGAACGGGCAAGGCAGATAAGTACGGTAAATTTAAAGTGAAGATCAAAGCACAAAAGAAAAAAACTGTCCTATCTGTGACTGCAACGGATACGGCAAAAAATGTGAGTAAGGCGACAACCATTAAAGTGAAATAATTTAAACAGAGTCCCCTGCCTAGCCCTGATTTGATTCGGGAACTTGGCGGGGGATTTTTTAGATTTGTTGATAAAACCTAAATTTGTGGATATGTTCTGAAAATTTGTAGATAACCCGCCAACTAATGTAGATATCCACTACACTCAAGGTGGATTTCCGGTACAATTGTCGATATAATCGGAATTTGTGTTGATATCTGGCAAAAGTATGTTGATAAAATCTAAATCTGTGTCGATATCCTCCAAAAGTGTGTTGATAAAATCCAAATCTATGTTGATATCATCCCAAAATATGTTGATATCCACAAATACGCACTCAACACCCTGTCCAAATGCCTCGATATCCACAAAAACACACGTACTCCCACAAAAAAACCGCTCAGATTTCATCCATCACGAAATCAAAACGGGGAAACCCACTCAAATTATCTACTTCTTATATATTTTCCCTTTTTTGCATTTCTTCAACGTATTTTTGCTGATTTTATTTGAGGTAGAGTGGTTATACAGCGAAATCCCGTATGTTCCACAGTCAATGATCGTGTTTCCCGATACACTGCTTTTGGTCGAATAAACACTAATTGACAATCCATTTTCACCAGAATGGTAAATCTTATTGCCCGAAACCGTTGCGGAAGAACGACTAAAAATTTGTATTCCATGTTTCTTAGATTTATCTAATTTATTCTGTTTCACCGTATTCTTCACGGACCCGACGCTGATTCCTATACCATATTTTCCGCTGTTTGAAATACTATTGCTGATAATACTGTTACTAGAAGAATAGGAACTAATAGAAATCCCACTTTTCACACTATCCTTAATGGTATTTCCTGTGACACTATTGCTGTTCGAGTGGGAACTAATTGCAATCCCGTTTTCCTTGCTGTTGTAAATCTTATTTTTTGAGACAGCCTCAGAAGAACTTTCAAAAATCGAAATCCCGTGTTTGCCGCTTGCCGAAATCGTATTAGCGGAAAGCTTATTCCCTTTAGAAGCTTTACTAATCGAAACACCATTCTGCCTGGAACGGGAGATCGTATTTCCGGTCAGTTCGGCAGAAGAATGGTCATTTACCGCCATTCCATACTTGCTGCTCTCTGAAATTTTATTTCCACTCACTCTATTCTTAGTCGAATAGGAGGCAATGGAAATTCCATTTCCTTTATTTTTGCCCAGAGCATTATTGGTTATTGACGCATTCGAATAACTGTAAACAGAAATACCATGGCCAAGGCTCCCTGATACGTTATTTCCAGACACTGAATTATTATCGGAGTGATTATGTACTGCGATCCCATTTTGCTTCACGTTTTTTATCACATTACCCGAAATGGTTGCATTACTCGTATACGCCAGATAAATCCCATTCGTATCAGGGTCACTGATTGTATTATTTTTAATGGTAACCGCTTTAATTGGGTAAGTAGACGTACCGTTAAAGACAATCCCGTTTCCTCTAGTACTACTTGTTGAATGGGTTCTCGTAATGCTATTTCCGGTAATATTGATCGAAAAATTATCATCCGAAACCGGCACGGCTAGAGGCTTGTTCGCTTTGAAAAGATCTGCCGGATTGACGGAAGAGGTATTAAATTCCACGCCTAAACCAACATCCACAAAAGTATTGTTCAGAATGGAAAGGTTTTTATAATTGAATGCATTGATTCCTTCTTCTTTTAAATTCTTAAAGATATTATTTTGAATGACGATATTTCGAGGGAACACATCTTTTACTGATGTATGACTTCCGATTCCTCTTGAATGATTTTCAATGGTATTACCTTGAATTAAGATATTTTCACAAGCCGTATCATCATAGTCCCCGAACGGCGGGAAAACTTGATTGTCATGCGTTATATCGAGCTGAATCGCTTCCTTTTTCTTGGTTCCGCTATAGCCGGCCAGGTAGCTATTGAGTACCTTTCCATCTTTAACACCGGCAAATTCGATATTGTGTCCTTCGTAGTTATTTAATACTCTTGTATTTTGAACCATAATTTTGCTTGAGTGTCCAAACAGTAGATTATCAAACCGTGTAGGATATTGGTCCTTGTTCCCTTCCCATGTGCCGCCTTCAACTGTAATGTTTTCATTAGCAGTATAACCAGGTGCCCCTTTCGTATTATTCATCAGCATTGGGCTAAAAGAAGCATTTCTTTTAATGACTGCCTTCGATGATAAAATCAACCGAGTATTGGAATTGATTTTAAGAGGTCTTGAAATAAGATAGACCCCGTCTGGAATCTGAATGGTCGTAAAATTATAGTATACTGCCTCATTTAAGGCTTTTTGAATAGAGTTGGTATCATCCGCTTGGTCTTTACCATTCGCACCAAAATCAGAGGCATTAATGGTAATCGTATTATCCTCCGCTGCCGCTGTACCGTTCCACGGAACAATGAAGGTCACAACAGCCAGCAAAATAAAAATTTGAAAAACTCGTTTACGCACAAGAAACTTCCTTTCGTTATGTAAAATATTTGATTGTTATACTGTAATAATAACCCAATTTTTATATAGGAAAAAGTACTCCTCCTATTTTTTCCTTCAGGCAATATTTTATTTTTGTATCGTTCCCTCAGTGGCATTTAAAAATGATAGAATAATATTCAAATATAAACTAGTGGAGGGAACCGAGTTGAAATATTTATGGTCAGTGACCTTGATGCTGCTTTGCATGTCATGGATGGGAACGGCTGCTTCGGCCGACGGGTTAAACACCAACATGGACCTAGCAAATACAAATATGGAAACAAATGCATTTCATGACCAGGAATTAATTGTTAAATTCAGCTCGAATCTTTCAAAAACAGAAAGAAATGCCATCCTTAATCAAGTGAATGGAACGGAAGAAGCCCATTTAGGGGATGGAGCCTTTTCTTTTATCAAATTTCCTAAAGGGACCGATTTAACCAAAGCTGCCCAGAGGTTATTAGCGCAGAAAAAGATCGTATGGGCAGAACCAAACTATAAGGTGAAAAGCACCTATATTCCGCAAGAACCTGACTACTCAAAACAATGGTATTTAAATAAAATTCAAATGCCGAAAGCGTGGGATATTACAAAAGGATCATCACAAATCAAAGTCGCTGTCATTGACGATGGTGTGCAGCAGGACCATCCGGATCTGAAGGGGAAAATCGTCAGCCCGTTTAATGCGGTCACAGGAAACGCACGGTATACACCTCATGAGCATGCAACACATGTGGCGGGTATTATCGCCGCCAGTTTTAATAAGACAGGAATTGCCGGAATTGCTCCTAATGTAAAAATCATGCCGATTAATGTGTTTGACGGAGAAGAAGCAAGTGATTACGCTGTCGCCCTTGGGATTAAATACGCCGTGGAGCACCATGCAGATGTCATTAATATGAGCCTGGGAAGTCCAAACTATAGCGTTCTTTTAGACTATTATGCGAACTATGCAAAATCTAAAGGGGTTATCCTTATTGCTGCAGCGGGAAATGATGGAACTTTTACAAAAACGTATCCCGCCGCACTTGGTTCTGTTGTAGGAGTGGGGGCAACAACAAGCTCCGACCATGTTGCCTTTTATTCCAATAAAGGAAGTTTTGTTGATTTCACTGCGCCTGGGAGTAATATTTTTTCCTCCATCAATGGAAGCTCTTATGCACACTTAACAGGTACATCAATGGCATCGCCTGTTGTGTCAGGTGTTGCTGCTCTTATTCGTTCAAGGAATCCGTTTTTAACTCCCGATCAGGTTGAAAGTGTTATGAAGCATTCAGTCGTTGACCTAGGGACGAAGGGAAGGGATGACTATTATGGATATGGCAGGATTGACGCCTATAAAGCTGTCTCGAATACATCTTCCCCAAAGGCAAAAATAACGGCACCAAAAACTTTTACGATGACGGGGAAAAATAAAGCGGCACTCTCTCTAAAGCTTCCGGGTCATGCGAAGGTTACCGTGACGATCCAAAATGCAAGCGGTCAAACCGTGAGGGAAGTGTTGAACCAAAAAGTATCCGGAACGAAGCAAACCGTTGTTTGGGACGGGAAAGCAGCGAATGGAAAATTTGTTCCAACAGGCGATTATAAGGCTGTGGTAAAAGCCTCAAACAGACGAGCATCCCTTTCAAAAACAACCTCGATTCAGGTTGTGAATCATACCTATGCGGCTATTTTGGTAAAAGGCTTTTATACTTTTTCACCTAAGGCTGGAAAAACCGTTAAGATTCCATATGAGTTAACTCAGAAGGCAAATGTTACAGCTGAAGTGCAGGATAAAAATGGCAACGTCATCAAAAAAATCATGACAGCGAAAACCGTATCAACAGGAAAGCACTCGTTCAAATGGGACGGTAAAAATGAAAAAGGGAAACAAGTGAAGGATGCTGCGTATTCCTTAAAAATGTCTCTGATTGATATGCATAAGAAAAAAGGAAAAACGAAAAAGGTTTCTATTAAAATAGATACGATTCGTCCATCCGGAGAGCTAGCCCTGGCATCAACTATGTTTAAAATGGACACGAAAAACCGTACCAGCGCCACATTAAAAGGAACGGAAACAGCCAGAGTCCATGTATTGGTAATCGATGCAAAAGGAAATATTGTGAAACAGGTATTATATAAACAAGCGAAAACAGCCACCTTTACCTGGAATGGAATCAATGTTAAGAAGCAATTTTCTCCTGAAGGACGCTACCGCTACCTTATCCAGTTAAAGGATGAGGCGGGGAATTCTTCGACCATTAAAAGCAAGTTCTTTACACTGCAGGATTGGCGTGTTCCAACTGTTCAATCGGAAAAAGATGTTTATTCAATTTTACAAGATATGAAACCCATTGCTTACACCTTAAGCAAAGCGGGAAAAGTAACGATTGATGTTTCTCAAGGGACCACATTCATCAAATCTATTAAAACGAATGCACAAGAAACCACCGGAACCCAATCATTCCGATGGGATGGAACCGATGGAATTAACCAACCGGTTATCAGTGGTGATTACCAGTTTAAAATCACGGTTGTAGACAAATATGGGTTGACGCAAATCTTTACAGGAACCATTCATATCAAATAAAAAAACGAGGGTCTCCGTATAGGAGCCCTCGTTTTTTTGATGCTATTTTAATTCTAATTGTGCTCTTAGTTCTTTTTGAAGTCTTTGTTTTTCCTGAGCGGAAACAATGAAATAATAGATTCCATTTATTTTTGCGCCATTCCCTTTTATACTCATTTGATTCACTTTTGCTGCGGCACTTTTATAATTTTTTTGAATATCCATCATTTGATCGAACGAAAGATTTGTTCTTACATTGCTGCCAAGTGCAGAAAAAATATCTTGATATTTTGTAAGCGAGGAAAGACTTGCCCCTTCTCGTAAAATTCCTTGAATAATTTCACGTTGGCGAATCTGACGACCAAAATCCCCACGAGGGTCATCATGTCTCATTCGGGTATAGGCCAACGCCTTTTTACCATCTAAGGTTACTGGGCCTTTAGGGAAATGATATCCGCCTTGGCGAAAGTCCAAGTCATTGTTTACGGTGATCCCGCCAACAGCATCAATAATATCCTTGAAAGCTTCCATGTTTACTTTTATATAGTAATCAATCGGAATATCCAAAAAGTTTTCAACAGTATTCATCGCCATTTCTTCGTTTCCGAAAGCATAGGCATGGTTGATTTTATCCACTGTGTTATGGCCGACAATTTCTGTTCTCGTATCACGTGGGATACTTAGCATTTTAACTGAATTATTGCTAGGGTTTACTGTTAAAACAATCATTGTATCGGAACGGCCTTTATCACCTTTGCGTTGGTCAACACCGAGCATAAGTACGGAGAAGGGTTGCTTATCTGTAAGTGAAACCTCTGCTTCCCGTTTATCCGACTTTCGATCCAAAGGCTGATGCATCGTTTCGACAGCATTCGTTAATGATTTATATACTGAAAATCCATAGATACCAATACCGAATAAGAGGACCAAAAACACAATTCCAGTGACAAGGAGCCATTTATTCTTCTTTTTATGCTTTCTAGCTCTCATTTAAAATTTCCTCCAGTATTTAATATTTAAAACAACTACTAGAATAACAGATTCCTAAGGATTAATATACAAATAATTGAAATTAGAGAGAGATAGACGCGTTTTTTTAAGGGGAAGCAGGCACCAATAGCCCCCATATATGTAAAGGATATCCTCGCTGAATTGTAACCTTTTATTATAACACTTTTAAACTAAAAAAATAAAAAATATCTTATTAAAATAATATGAAAATCGAGTAAATATTTACAAAAAACTCTATTATTCTCGCTTAAATCCTAGTAGAATAGTCTTGCAATACAAAATATTATGTCGAAGGGCGGAAGATGTGTGAAGAGAAAGATAAAAAGAAACATGAAGAGGCGGTTGTTAAACAGTTCTCTGGCAACGGCACTAGCTCTTACAACAGTTCCACTGAATATTTTTCCACATTCTGCTAAAGCGGAAACGACTGCAACAGGAAATACTGCGACACTTCGTATCCTCGAAACTACAGACCTTCATGATAGCGTGATGGCCTATGATTATTACCAGGATACAGATAAAGGAATTAACTATGGTTTATCGAAAACAGCTACTTTGATTCAACAAGCGAGGGCAGAAAAAGATAACTCGATGTTGTTTGATGCTGGTGATTTACTTCAAGGAAATCCCATGGCAGATTATGTAGCAAAAGTCCATCCTATTACTGAAAATGATGTTCATCCGATGTTTAAAGCAATGGGCCTACTCCACTATGATGGTGGTATCGTAGGAAACCATGAATTTAACTACGGATTAGATTTTCTCCAAACTGCATTAAAAAATGCACCATATCCAATTGTTAATGCGAATATTTATGTGGATGATCACGACCAAGATCCTACGAATGATAAAAACTATTTCACACCTTATCAAATCCTTGACAAAAAAATTAAAGATGATGCTGGAAACGAGAAAACGGTTAAGGTTGGAGTTGTAGGTTTTGCTCCGCCACAAATCCTTCAGTGGGATAAAGACAATCTTGAAGGTAAAGTGATTGTGAAGGACATTGTTGAAACCGCTAACAAATATGTGAAGGAAATGAAAGATCAAGGTGCGGATGTCATTGTTGCTATTGCTCACTCAGGCTGTGATGTGACAAATGATGGGCAGCAGGATGCTGAAAATGCTGTTTATTCTCTTGCAAAGGTACCTGGTATTGATGCGCTTCTTTTTGGTCATGCGCACTTAAATTTCCCTGCCGGAAAAGAGTTCCATCAAGGTGGAAAGTCAGAGAACCCAGATCTTCCGGGACTTGATACCACGCAAGGTACAATCAACGGTACACCTGCAGTAGAAGCAGGATTTTGGGGTAATAATCTAGGTGTCTTAGACCTAGCATTAGTTCAAAAAGAAGATGGATCATGGACTGTTGATAAAACGAAATCAAAATCAGTCGACCGCCCCGTAACAGATGCTACAGCTGTTGATGATGAAATTGTTAATGCTGTAAAAGCTGAACATGAAGGGACACTAGCCTATGTACGGGGGAAAATTGGTGAAACTACTTCACCAATGAACAGCTATTTCTCACGTGTAATGGACGACCCTACAATTCAAATCGTAAACAATGCACAAACTGATTATGTGAAAAATTGGATTAAAACCAATCGTCCTGACCTTAAAGATATTCCTGTAATTTCTGCGGGTGCTCCATTTAAAGCTGGCCGGCAAGGGGCTTTAGATTATACCAAAATTGATAAGGGTCCCCTTTCGATTAAGAGTGCTAATGACCTTTATTTGTATAACAATACGCTAAAAGCCGTGGAATTAACCGGTGCAGAAGTAAAAGAATGGTTAGAAATGTCTGCGTCCCAATTTAATAAGATCGATGCAAATAATCCGGATGCTCAAGAATTGATTGACTACGGATTCCAGCCTTATAACTTTGATGTGATTGACGGAGTCAAATATCAAATCGATGTAACACAGCCAGCAAGATATAATTATAGCGATGGCACAATTAAAAACGCTGATGCTCACCGTATTATTCATTTTACTGATATGGATGGAAAACCAATTGACCCTGATAAGAAGTTCATAGTGGCAACAAACAACTACCGTGCAAGCGGAGGAGGTAACTTCCCAGGGACAAAAGGTGGTAAGGCAACAATTGTTGTTGATTCTCCTTATGAAAACCGTCAAATCTTGATGGATTATATCAAAGAAAAAGGAGTAGTAAATCCATCAGCTGATAATAACTGGAAGATTGCTCCGATTGATGGTGCTGCAAAAACGTTAACATTTAAATCATCACCAGCAGCAAAAAATGTGTTAGATTCTACACCAAATGTAAAGGATGTAGGGGCCTTATCAGATGGTTCTGGATTCGAACAATATACATTAGATCAAAACGTACATGTTCAATTATTGGGAATCAATGACTACCATGGTCAGCTTGATACATGGAAAGCGATTAAAGATACAAATGGCAATATTACTGACTACTCAGGCGGTATTGAATGGCTTGCAGGTTATTTAGAGCAAAGAGAAGCTGCAAACCCTGCTAATACGCTTATGCTTCAAGCGGGAGATTTAGTAGGAGCAAGTCCGCCAGTATCTGCCCTATTACAAGATGAGCCGACGATTCGTTTTATGAATGAACTTGGCTTTGACGTAGGTACAATCGGTAACCATGAATTTGATGAAGGCGTTGCTGAAATGAAACGTCTAATTGATGGCGGCAGCAATCCAAGAACAGAGAAATACGAAGAAAAGTATGGCAAATTTACAGGTTCAACTATGGATTATGTAGTGGCAAACGTAGTAGATGAAAAAACCAAAGAACCTATTTTACCTCCGTATACGGTTAAAGAAGTGGATGGTGTAAAAATTGGCTTTATTGGGGTTGTAACAACTGAAACACCAACTATTGTTACACCAAAGGGTGTTGAGGGTGTTGAGTTTACTGATGAGGTTGAAGCTGTTAACAAATACGCAAAAAAATTAACGGATGAAGGCGTTAAGACGATTGTTGTTCTAGCCCATGATCCGGGTACATCTAAAACGGATGGAACGAATGCGACTGGAAAAGTCGTCGACATGGCCAAAGCAATTGATTCTACTGTTGACGTTATTTATGGGGCACATGACCATAAATACTTAAATACAAATGTTAATGGCAAGATTTTAGTTCAATCCTGGTCATATGGTACGGCTTTCTCTGATATTGATTTAACAATTGACCCAGTAACACAGGATATCGTTGACAAAAAGGCTGAAGTAGTGGATACACTACATAGCAAAATTACTCCTGATAAGCACATTGAAGCTGAGCTTGCCGGTTATCAAGAGGATATCAGACCAATCACAAGTCAAGTAATGGGTGAAACAACTGATGTAATGAGTAATGCGGCTAATGCAAGTGGAGAGTCTGTGCTAGGTAATTTTATTGCGGACGGAATGAAAGCAACGACAGGTACTGATTTTGGATTCATGAACTCCGGTGGTATTCGTAACCCGCTTCCAAAAGGAACGATTACATGGGGAGATTTATTTAAAGTTCAGCCATTCGGTAATGATTTAGTTACGATGACTATTAATGGAGACCAAGTCAGAACATTATTAAATCAACAATTCCAGGCACCTCCAAGCTATAACAAAATTATGGCAATCTCTGGCTTACGTTACACCTGGTCCGATAAATTACCATATGGACAAAAAGTCCGTGATATCTATCTTCCAGATGGATCGAAAATTGACCCAATTGGGGAATACACTATTACGGTTAATAACTTTATGGCTGATGGCGGCGACGGATTTGCAGTCCTTAAGTCTGGTAAAAACCGTGTTACAAATAAGGTAGATTTAGATGCATTTGTTGACTACTTTAAATCCTTTACAGGTCCAGTTAATTCACAAATCGAGGGACGAGTAAGAAATATTGATATAACTCCTGCTGCTCCAGTGGTCGATTCAGTAAATGACCAAGATAAAAAGGTAACAGGCAGCACCGTTGCAAAAGCACTAGTTAGAGTAACTGCAAATGGAAAAATAATTGGTTCAACTACTGCATCCGAAGAAGGAAACTTTACAATAGATATTCCAGTTCAAAAGGCTGGAACATCCCTAACTGTGGTTGTAATAGATGATAGATCAAATGTAAGTTTTGATGCAAAAGTCATTGTTAAAGATGTAACGGATCCGGCAGCACCTATTTTTGATACTATCACAAATAAAGATCTTCAAATCACTGGTCATGGTGCAGAACCTGGAGTAGATGTTTATATCACAAATGGAGTCTTTAAGTTCCATACCGTAGCAGATGAAGAGGGTAAATTCAGTGCTCCATTATTCGCTACACTACCGGCGGGAACTCCTGTATATGCATTCTCTGTTGATGAAGGTAAAAACCTAAGTCCTATCGCATATACTATTGTTAAGGATGTTATTGCGCCTAGCGCACCGGTAGTAAATGATGTGAAAAATGCTGATAAAAAGGTAACAGGAACGGCTGAAGCTGGTTCTACTGTCACTGTATCCAATAGTAAGGAAGTTCTTGGCAGTGCTGCTGCTGGTAATGATGGAAAATTCTCAGTTTCATTGAAATCAGCACAAAAAGAAGGTACAGTGCTTACTATTGTTGCAGCAGATGCATCCGGCAATAAGAGTGATCCTACTACTATAACTGTTGGTGACAATACACCACCTGCAGCTCCTGTTGTAAATGATGTAACTGAATTTGATAAGAAGGTTACTGGTAAAGCAACAGATGCTTTCAAAGTCATAGTAAAAGCTGGCACGAAGGAATTAGGATCAGACGTTGTCGATAAAAATGGTATCTTTAGTGTTACATTAACGGCAACTCAAAAAGCAGAAACTGTCTTAACAGTAGTCGCTGTTGACAAAGCTGGTAACACAAGCTCAGCAACAACTGTAACGGTATTAGACAAAACAGCTCCTAAGAAGCCTGTTGTAAATACCGTAGATGACAATGACAAAAAGGTAACTGGTAAAGCAGAAGCAGGTTCAAAAATTACAGTTAAGACTGGAAAAACTGTATTAGGTTATGGTGTTGCAGATAAGAACAGTGGTTTTACTGTTACATTAAAGGCAACGCAAAAGGCTGGGACCGTCCTAACGTTAACTGCAACTGATAAAGGTAAAAACGAGAGCCCTGTTGCTACCGTAACCGTAGTAGATGATACGAATCCGGCGATTCCTTCTGTTGATAATGTAACAGCTAAGTCAACGAAGGTAACTGGTAAGGCTGAGGCTGGTTCAAAAGTAACTGTTAAAGTTGGCAAGAAGGAACTTGGTTCAGATACAGCTGACAAACACGGTAAATTTTCTGTTAATATAAAGAAGCAAAAAGCTGGTACTGTTCTTTCTGTTACAGCGAAAGATAAAGCTGGAAACGTAAGTGACGTCAAAAAGGTAACTGTAAAGAAATAAAATTATGAGGAAGGCCCCTGATGTTGCTTCAGGGGCCTTTTTTTGAAAAGATAGGGGGCCGTCCGTAGTGGAGTAAACAAAAACTGGTTTTGCAAGCGCAAAACCAGTTTTTTTATTTAGTTAAAGGAATAATCTTTGAACGAGCCAAATGGCTCCCAAAATCACAATGGCAACTGATCCGTAGCGAACAATTTTTCCAGAAACCTTTTGCTTGAACATATAGGTCAATAGCGGAAGTAGCAAAAGGACAATAGATAATTGAACAGCTTCAATCCCAAGATTAAAATTTACTAAAGCAACGGCAAGGTCCTTTTTAGGAATCGCCATTTCTCGTAAAAGGGTTGCGAAGCCAAGTCCGTGAATTAAACCGAATAAGAAGGTAATCGTCCAGCGGTGACGGATTTCCTTTCGAAAAATATTCTCTGCTGCTACATAACAAATACTAAAGGCAATCGCCGCTTCAACAAATCTTGAAGGTAGGGTGACCACACCTAAAACCGACAGCGTTAGTGTAATACTATGTGCAAGCGTGAACGAGGTGACAATGGCCGCATATTGTTTAAACGTTTGTTTTCTAAATAATAACGCTAGCAGAAATAACAAATGATCGTAACCGGTTAAGATATGCATCATCCCTAGCTTAAAAAACGAAAACCAGGTTGATGTTGTTGTCTGAACATGTGGAGCAGGAGGCTGCTGTTGTTGATTTTGATCCGGTTGTACCGATTGCCCGCTATCAGATTGTTGCTCCTGTTGAACCTCGGTTAACAGCATTGTCCATGTCCGGTTATCCCCTTGTAAAGCTGCTTCACTTGTTTCACCATTATAATTAGCGGAAATCAGATTTACATAATTCGTTGTCGGGTCGTTGGCATAAAAACCATCATTAAAGCTAATCGTTTCCCCAGGAGAAAAGTCAGGGTACTTTAAATAGATAGAAAGAAATATTTTGTTTGATTTTTTTACGATCTTCATTTTTTCTAGTTCTGGAGTCTGCTCCTTGTTGTCTTTATCAAGTGCAATTCCCTCGGTAAGCAGCTCTTCAATATGATGCTTTTCTTGATCAATCTCCGATTGTTGAAGAACCCAGTCTTTGTTTTTATCAATTCCTTCGATTAATTCCATAATCGAAAGGGTATCAATTGAAAAAACCACTTCTGTTTTGTTTTGATCCATTGTTATTTGCGTATAACTAGCACTATAGGCATGCGCTTGTGCGGTCAATGGGTGGTAAACACTAGATATAAACACTCCGAATAGAAAAATGGCAAGAGAAAATCTATATATGGTAGACGTCTGACCTCGTCGAATTTTTACTGGAAAAACGTTCACTTAAAAACCTCCTGAATTACTATATTGAAATAATTTCCTGAATGTACCAATTTTTTATTAAAAATCAAATTACCTTAATATAATCACATTTTACCTGGATTTGTATACTCTGGGAAGCAAATTATCATATTATTTATATAATAAAAAATTCATTTACTAGTATCCATAATTTCAAAAATTTTGTAGAATTAAAGAGTATTAGAATGATATTAAAGGGAGGTTAGAAAGTGGATTTTAGAAATAAAAATTTTAAGCGCTGGACAAGCTCGTTTCTGGCTGTTTTACTCCTAATCAGCACGTTTTTGCCAAGCGGTTTGATTGGCAGGGCACATGCCGAGATGGCTGACCACGTCGTTATTTCCCAGTATTTTGGTGGTGGAGGTAATTCAGGGGCTCCATACAATAAGGACTTCATAGAATTATACAATCCTACAGATCAGGATGTTGTTCTTGATGGATGGTCTGTCCAATATGCTGCCAAAACTGGAACGTCTTGGGGCGTAACGAAATTAGGGGGAACCATTAAATCACACGGTTATTACCTCATTGCCGAAGCAGGCGGAGCAAATGGTGTAGATATAGGGACGGCAGATGCAACTGGTGCTTTAACGATGTCCGGTTCAGATGCGAAAGTTGCTTTATTTAAAGATAAAACGAATGCGGCCTCTGGGTCAAAACCTGCTGATGCAATTGATTTTCTAGGAGTGGGTATTGCGGACGCCTTTGAAGGAACTGGAGCAGCAAAAGCCCCATCTAACACAACAAGTGTTCAACGTCGCCCATATGCAAACGTTGACCCTGCACCTGGTAAAGGCAACGCGTGGGATACGGATGATAACAAAGCAGACTTTTTTACAGGACCTGTTGTAGCACCAAGAAACACTGCAAGCCCAACGGAAGATCCAATGGTTCCGCAAATCAGCTTGCAACCTAAAGGAACAAATATTCAATTTTTACAAGATGGCACATCCATTACAGTAAAAGGTAATGCAGATGCTGTTGAACCAAATTCTACTGTTAATGTTTATGAAAACGCAACCAAGGGAACTGCTCTTGGAACAGCTACCGCTGGGGAAGATGGAAGCTTTAATATCAGCTTTACAACTGATAAAACCCTTGCATCCGTATTTGTGGCTTCAACACAGACGGATCTTGCTGAGAGTGCGGCAATTGAAGTTAAGGTTGCAACACAAAGTACATCAGTGGATCAGACCAAGCTTAGCTTCACAGTTTCCAATGGAACTGGTACATTAATCGGAAACGCAGGCAGTGCCTCTGCCATTGCAAGCATTAATGTTTATTCAGATAACACTGTATCTTCAAGCGCAAAATTAAACACGCAAGAGATTAAAGCCGGTTCGGCAGGAGATTTTACCGCAATAATAAGTAATGCTCCAAATACTGTATATGTAACGCAGATTTCCAACTCTGCTAAGGGAATTATGCTGGAAAGCGTTCCTGTCTCCGTTACAAAAGCAGATACGTCTGTTATTACATCCATTAAAGATGTAAGAGACTATGATAATACAAATGGACAGCCTAAAAATCTAAATAAGACATTTACGATTGAAGGTGTCGCAACTGTAGATAACCAAATTCTTGGTACACAAAAGCAAAACTTCTACTTACAAGATGCTTCTGGCGGAATCAATATTTTTAGCACAACCTATGAAACTCCTTTTAAAGTTACAAAAGGTGATAAATTAAGGGTTACTGGTAAGGTTATTGTTTACAACGGACTTCTAGAATTTGATACTACCTCCATTGAAAAAATCAGTGAAGGTGAGCCAATTCCAGAACCAAAGGTTATGTCGATCGTTGACTCAACTACCTTTGCGACAGCAGAGCCGCTTGAAGGTAGCCTTGTAACTGTAACTGGAAAGGTATCTGCAACTGCAAGTACTCCTCCTAACTACAATGTAACCTTTGTAGATGAAAACAACAAAGCAACAACATTAAGGGTTATGGGTACAACAGGTATTGTTCCTGATACAGATTTAGTAACAGGTAAAAGCTACACGGTAACTGGTGTATTAGGTCAATATACTACCAATAAAACACAATTAACTTCCGGATATCAAATTTATCCACGAAATGTAAAAGATATTGCTCCAATTTTAGGTATTACGCATACAGCTTTGACAGAAGTATATGAAGATACCAATGTATTATTTGAAGCAAACGCTGATGGCGCAGAATCTGTAACTGTCTACTACAGAGAAACAGGAAAAACAGATTATGCAGCTTTGCCAATGACAAAAGGCAGTGAAAGCCGCTATACAGCAACATTAGATAAAGCAGATATCACTCAAAATGGCTTTGAGTATTATATTGAAGCAAAAGCAGGGGAACAGGTAAAAACAGCTGGTACAAGTGATAAGCCTTATACTGTTAAAGTAATTAAGGACACAGTCGGACCAGAATTCAGCGGTGAAACTCCACAAAATGGAGATAAGATTGAAACACCTCATCCTGAAATTTCTGTATTAATTAACGACCCTAGCGGAGTGGATGAAACTTCCGTTAAATTTACTTTTGATGGTAAGGAAATAACGGCTCCAGATGCAGTGATTAGTAAAACACAAGTTAAATATACTCCTGGTGAAGACCTTGCCCTTGGAACTCATACAGTGAAAGTCGAAGCAAAGGATGCAAAAGGAAATACAAGCTTAAAAGAATGGACGTTTGAAATCGTTCCGCGATTCACGGGCGGCCATCACTACCGTGGTACAACACATAACCATACGAACATTTCACATGATGGTGCTGGAACTCCAGAAGATGCGTTAAAGGCTGGTAAATACCACCACTATGATTGGTTTGCGTTCTCTGACCACTCCCATGATATTGATCCTGATCTGCTTGGTAAAGATACTGTTGACCATAAAGGTATGCAGGAACGTACAGGTGGAACACAGTGGCAAATGACGAAAGACCTTGCGAAGGAATATACAAAAAATGGTGAATATGTTGTCTTTCCTGCGTTTGAAATGACTTCTACTACATGGGGACACTCAAATATTTTTGGAACGGACAATTTTATCGACCGAAATATTAATGGAAAGCAATACCAAGATTTAAATCAGTACTATGCATGGGTTATGACCTATGATGATATCGTTGGTCAATTTAATCACCCTGACATGTCTGCAAATGCATTCAATAACTTCAAGCCGTACAATAAAGATGTAGATCGATTATTTACAATGCTTGAAGTTGGTAATGGTTCCGGTCACTATGGTTATGCGAATGCTGAAGCTAAGTTCTTCTCCGCACTAGATTTAGGTTGGCATGTTGCCCCTACTTACGGTGAAGATAACCATGAAGGAACTTGGGGTCAAACAAACCAACGTACGGTTATCGTTGCGGATGATCTTTCCCAGGATTCATTAATGCGTTCTATGCGCAATATGCGTGTGTACATGGAAGAAGATCCAAACTTCACTTTAGATGTTTTAGCAAATGGCTACTACATGGGTTCAACCGTTGATAGCAAAACATTAAAGTTTGATATCAAAGGAAGCGACCCTGTGGCAGAAGCTCATAACAGCACAGATTACAGCTACCTTCCAACCTCTTATAAATCAGACGATAGAATTGCAAAGGTTGAACTGATTACAAGTGGAGGCAAGGTAGTGGATTCTATTGCACCAATGACAAAAGATTTTACATGGAATCCAACTTATACCGTTTCAAGCGGCCAGCAATGGTTTGTGGTAAAAGTTACACAAGCGGATGGCGAAAGAATTTATTCTGCTCCAATCTGGTCAAAAGAACAACCGGTTGATGTAAAAGTAAATGGTATTGATATCGACGGCGGTGTTGTGATCGGCGGAAACCCTTCAAAATTAACTGCAACGGTTGCCAATAATGGTACACAGCCAATCAATGACCTTAAGGTAGATTTTTACTATGATTCAGTAGATCAGGGTCATTTCATTGGAACAAATGATATTGCATCCATTTTAAGCAAAGGTTCTTCGACTGCATCAACAACATGGACGAATCCTTTAACAGGAGATCATGAGATTATAGCAGTAGTAACATCAAAAGAAGGACTGGATATTGGGGATGTTCAGTATCATTTAGCAGTAAAAATTAAGCAGCCGCTAGGCATTAAAGTGTTAATCGATGCGAAACATGGCAACGAAAACACATCAGGTGACAGCGGTTCGTATAAAGACAATTTAAAAGCATTCACATTACAGCTTCAAAAAGAAGGCTATACAGTTACTGAAAATACAGCAGCAATTACCGATGATGTTTTAAGCAATGTAAAAGTTTTAGTAATGACTGCCCCAAGAACAGCACTTACAGCAGATGAACAGGCTGCAGTTGCGAAATTTGTGAAAAATGGCGGCTCATTATTGATGGCTGGTAAGAGTAACAATAGCTCTGACCCATCTATTAATAATGGTTTACTAAGCGACATTGGTACAGCAATCCGCATGGGTAACGACGGAGTCTTTGATGATAGTAAGACAGGAAACTTCTGGTCTGATCCTGCTGTAAGCCCATGGGCTGTAAGGGTTCACCCAGGTCTTGTTTCTAATTATATTACGGACCGAGTATCGTTTGTTGATTACTACAGCGGTACAAGCTTGTCTGGCCCAGATAATCAGCCGTTAACTCAAACCGGCAATGTTACGATTCTTGCAAAAGGTAATGAAACGACTTATCAAGGTAATATTAAGGGTGGCAATACGTATGATGCTGTTTCTGACAGTACAGGCGGATCGCAGATACCATTAATCGCTTCTGATGAAATCGGCGATAACAAGGGTCGTGTGGTTGTCACTGGTATGAACTTCTTTAACGATAAGCAAATGGATGAGTCATATGAGCCAAAAGGAAATAATGAGTTAGCACTCAACGCTGTGAACTGGCTTGCACATCGCGATACTAAGGTTACGAAGATTGCCGATGTAAGAAAATTAGATGACGATCAAGAAGCAGTAATTGAAGGAACGGTAACAACCGGCGCCGGCGTATTCTTCGATGCGTTCTATGTTCAAGATGAAACTGGCGGAATCATGGCATTTAAAGAAACGCCAGACGAGACATTAAAAGCAGGGGACAAAGTTCGTATTTACGGTCACCTTAAAACCTATGAAAATAACAAAGAGTTCGAGTTTAATAGCTATGCAATGGATGTTATTAAAATTGGAAAAGGTACACCGATTGAACCAAAAGTAGTTTCAACAGGTGATGCAACTTCAGCTGAAAACCAAGGACTTCTAGTGAAGGTAACAGGTAAAGTTGTAAAACAATACGATGAGAATTCATATGTAATCAACGATGGCTCTGGTGATGTATTAGTATTTACGGACGGATACATCGTGAACCAAAGCGGTGCTGTTCCAGCACTTCATAAAGGCGATACCTTAGAGGCAATCGGACTATCAGGTGAATTTGCTGAAGGTGATCGTATCCGCGTACGAAATACGAAAGAACTAAAAGGAACAGATGAATCTGCTCCGGATGCACCAGTTGTAAATACTGTAACGGATAAAGATACAGTGATTACTGGTAAAACGGAAGCTTCTGCTCAAGTAGTGGCAAAAGCCGGTGATAAAGAACTTGGCAGCACACAGGCTGATGATGCAGGAACCTTCTCCATTACAATTGAGAAACAAGCTGCTGGAGTTGAAATCAGTGTAACAGCTGCAGATGCTCTAGGCCATGTAAGTGATGCAACGGTAGTAAAAGTAAGCGATACAACAGCTCCGGATGCACCAACTGTTAACCCTGTAACAGATGCAGATCAAGTGATTACTGGTTCAACAGAAGCTTTAGCTTCAGTAACAGCAAAAGTTGACGATTATGTAGTTGGTACAGCGACAGCGGATGAAAATGGAAGCTTTGAAATCAAGCTTGATGCGAAGTTATTAGCAGGTTCAACCGTCTCTGTAACAGCAACAGATGCATCAAATAATGAGAGTGCTGCTGCGGAAATTACGGTTAGCGACGTAACAGCTCCAGTTGTAACAGGAGTTAAAAACAACGGGCTTTATAACCGTGATGTAATGGTCAGCTTCAATGAAGGAAATGCTACATTAAATGATGAGCCGATTGAAAATGCAACAGTTGTTCATGAAGATGGAGACTATACTTTAGTCGTTACTGATGCAGCTAATAATAAAACAACTGTAACCTTCACGATTGACCAAACAGCTCCAGTTGTTACAGGTGTGGAAGATGGCTTCTACAATGGCAAAGTGACCATTTCCTTCAACGAAGGAACCGCAACAATAAATGATGAAGCAATCGAAAATGGAACAGAAGTAAGTAAAGAAGGAACTTACAAGTTAGTAGTAACGGACAAAGCAGGCAACGTAACAACTGTAAACTTTACCATCGATCAGACTGCTCCGAAAGTTAATGGTGTTGCGGATAAGGGTCTTTACAATCACGATGTAACCATCGAAGTTGAAAAAGATGCAACTGCTACATTAAACGGTAAGGAAATCACCAGCGGTTACAAAGTAAGCACTGAAGGAACTTACAAATTAGTGGTTAAAGATCAAGCAGGAAATGAAGCAACTGTGAACTTTACCATTGATAAGACTGCTCCAAAGGTAACTGGAGTAGTTAACAAAGGTCTTTACAATCATGATGTTACAATCAGCTTCTCTGAAGGAACCGCAACATTAGACAATAAAGTCTTCAAAGGTGGTAAGGTTTCTAAAGAAGGATCTCATACGCTTGTTGTTAAGGACGAAGCAGGCAACGTGACATCAGTAAGCTTTACCATCGATAAGACAGCTCCAGTTGTATATGGGGTTAGCAATGGTGGAAGCTACAACCATGATGTTAAGATCGGCTTCACTGAAGGAACTGCAACATTAAATGGTGCAAAGATTGCAAATGGCAAGGTTGTTAAAGCTGAAGGCTCTTACACTGTTGTTGTGACTGATGCAGCAGGCAATAAGACAACTGTTAAGTTCACGATTGACAAGACTGCTCCAGTTGTATCCGGTGTAAAAAATAATGTTCTTTACAACAAGTCAGTAAAAATCAGCTTCAATGAAAGAGCTGCGTTATTAGATGGGAAATCAGTAACAAGCGGTATTGTTGTATCAAAAGAAGGAAAACACATATTAGTGGTAAAAGATGCAGCAGGTAACAAAACGACTGTTACATTTACTATTGATAAAACGGCTCCGGCAAAACCAAAAGTGGACAAGGTGACTTCAACGTCTACAAGAGTAACAGGTAAGGCAGAAGCTTACTCCTATGTAGTTGTGAAAGCTGGTAGCAAGGTGCTTGGTAAAGATTATGCGGACAAGCACGGTTATTTCTCCGCTAAAATTTCTAAGCAAAAAGCTGGTAAATCACTGACAGTTACGGCTAAAGATAAAGCTGGAAATGTTAGTGCAGCTAAGAGCGTTACGGTAAAGAAATAGGTTAATAAAAACATCCCTGAAGAATATCTTCAGGGATGTTTTTTGTTTAGAGATTAATCGATAAATGTCTATTAGGGAGTAATTTTCTTTATAACATCTACACTAATATATTTATATGAAGGAAAATTATAGAATAAATTTGCTTTACATACTAGAATTAGAATAGGTTTTTTCTTAAATTGAAAAGCGTTAATAGAACTAACCGTTTATTAATAGAGTATTAGACAGGGGGGAAGTAGGTAGTGTATTTAAAGGTGGAAAATTACAAAAAGGTGATAAGTATTCTTTTAACGGTTCTTTTAGTATTTTCAATAGTAAGTCCACGGATAAGTAGGGCGGCAGAACAACTTATTCCATTGGCGAATTGGGATTTCAAAAAAGGATATATTACTACTCCATCTATTGGAATAAGCGAAAATCTTGACCGAGTATTATCTTCAGTTGGTTCAAAAGTAATTTGTTATAATTCTGGACCGACTTCTGGAATTAATGTGATTAATGCTGATACATGGTCCTACAATAAAGCATCTTACTGGCTGGTACCATTTTCCACAAAGGGCTATCAAAATATTAAATTGTCTTCAAAACAATATAGCTCTTCAGACGGTCCAAGAGATTTTAAGCTTCAATATAGTTTAGATAATATTAATTGGACAGATGTTCCGAATGGGAATGTGAAAATAGGAAATGCAACATGGGAAACAGGTGGGCAGTTGGCGGAATTACAATTACCTAATCAGGTGAATAATAGAGACCTTGTTTATGTTAGATGGCTCGTCAATTCAAACATTAGAGCCAACGGTAGTACTTTTAAAGATACAACTGGGACTGGATCCAGTCGAATTACGGATATTCTGATTCAAGGTAATCAATTTGGATCCTCAACTCTTGAAAAAACAAATGTACCTGATGCAACAAAGATTACGTTTTCTTCAGTATCAAGTGTAGAAGGAACGGCTGGGGCAGTTGCAAGCAATTCTATCGTAAAGGTTTTTAATGATGATAACACCTTAGCCGGATCCACAACAGCAAAAGGTGACGGTTCATTCTCTTTACCCATTCAGAACCCTCAGGATAGAAAAGTAATTTATTTATCTGCTCAGGAGGATGGGAAAGATCCTTCAGACAAAACATCTGTAAATTATACAGGGACCAATATTGAAAGGACAGCCTTACCTCTAGTTCCAAAGATTACATATTCGTCATATACCAAATTGAGTGGTAATGTTCACGCAGTAGCTAATAACGCAATTGTAAAATTATATTTTGAGGATGGTAGTGAAATAGCGTCTACAATAGCAGATGGAGAAGGATCATTTAGTTTTGATTTCTTCTCCAACCCCCAATCCAAATCAGTTGTTTACATTACCGCACAAGAAATAGGAAAAGTTCCTAGTGAAAAAGTAATCGTAAATTACGCAAGCCCTAGCTCAGATATTTCCCCTGGAGATGTTGTATTTAGCCAAGTATATGCTAACGGTGGAAACCCAGGAGCATTCTTTAAAACAAAGTTCTTTGAGTTATATAATACTACAGATAAAGATATTGATTTAACAGGATGGTCTATTGCTTCAACGATTTATTCTACTATGAGCTTTTGCCCAGGAAGACCAATAGATGTCCTTAATTCTAAGCAAAAAAACAAAAGTATTATTAAAGCACACGGGTATTACTTAGTTCAAGGTGTTACAGGTGATAACGGACAATCACTGCCTGTAAATGCAGATTCTACCACTTCTTTAAACCCAAATGGATCAAAGGGTGGTGCCTTAGTTCTTGCAAAAAAGGATACCGCAGTAACTGGTGTTAATGATCCAGATGTGGTTGATTTAGTTGCATATACGGACGGTACTGAAAAGTTTCTTCACAAGGAGTATTGGGATAGTCCAATTATTAATCCTAATATCGCAAGGGGGACAATTTTACGAAGGACAAATGTCGGTTCCGATCCTCGTTCTGCTCTGGGAATGGGGAATGGTTGGTTTCCTCCACCCGTTTCAGATCCTTCAAAGGATTTTGTTTTAAACATACCAGTAGAAGCAAGTGATGCGGAAGAGATGGTTATTCATAATTCAGCCTACATTCTCTACCCAGATGCATCTAAAATAACATTCGATGAATCGACCTCTTCGATTGTTGGACATGATGGGTCAGTTCCAGGAGACTCAATGATTAAAATGTATGATGAGGATTCCATATCAGATCCAAAAAACAATCCACCACAGGAGGTCAAGGCTACATCAGGGGGTTCATTTGAATTATTTTTATCAGATATAAGGAAGCCAACAGTAGTATATTTAACCTACACAGATACATCTCAGCCAACAGAAAAAGAAAGTGTCTATACAAAAATTAATTTGGAAGGTTCCAAATCTACTATTATACCAATTGGTGAACTAAGAAAGAATGATTCAACTGAGTTGCCACTCAATATTGGCTATACTACAACCATTGAAGGAATAGCCACCACCATTAATAATCCGGGGGAAAATGTAAAATCGAATTTCTTTATTCAGGATGAAACAGGTGGTATCAATGTGATTAGTAATCGGGTTTTTTCCGCACCAATTAAAGTAGGAAATAAGTATAGTATTACTGGTCAAGAGGTATTTACCGCAGGGATGACCCAGTTTATTCCTACAACCATCAACGACTTAGGAGCAGAGGGTGTACCGATTCCGAATAGGATTTCTATTGAAAATTTAAATGAAGAGAATGAAAAAAACGAGAGCAAGCTAGTTACCATTACTGGAAAAGTATTAAATATTGCGTCGGACGATTCTCAATCTGATCTTACTGTTAGCGATAATGATGGCAATCTAAGCATTGTTCGGATCCCATTTTCTCTTGGAGAAATAAAACAAGGATTAACTTATTCTTTTACAGGAATAGTTGAACAGTATGCAAAGGTTTCTCCATATAATAGTGGTTATTTTTTATTGCCTAGGTCCTTTAATGATATAAAAGGTCAGTTAGAGTTGAATCATACTGTAATTAAGAATCAATATTCTGGTCTGGATGCCAATTTTATAGCAAGTGCCAAATACGCAGATACTGTTTCTCTTTATTACAAAGGTGAAAATGACGAATCTTACAAATCTATCAAGATGAATACTACTGACGAGAAAAACTATAATGCAAAAATAGATAAAGAGGATGTGCCGCGAGGGAAATTCTTTTATTATATTCAGGCAAAAAATAACGAAGAAACAAAATCAGTTGGGAGTTCAGATACTCCTAATGAGGTAAAAGTGGTTGAAGATCACGAAGGTCCAGAATTCACCAAAATGCTACCGATGGATAAGGAAGAAATAGAAACCCAATATCCTACTATTTCGGTAAATATGAATGATCCAGATGGGGTAGATCCTTCAACAGCAACAATTTCAATTGATGATAAAGATTATTCCTCTAATGCAATAATCAGTGATAGTGAAATTAAACTAGTACTTTCAAGAGATAGTGTTCCATTGCAAGAAGGCGCCCATACTATTAGAGTATCCGCAAAGGATAGGTTAGGGAATTTATCAGCACCATATGAATGGTCATTTACAGTTAAAAAAAGGTTTTCCGGTGGACATCACTATCGAGGGACTACCCATAACCATACCAACATATCCCATGATGCCAAAGCTCAAGGGTCTGGTACACCAGAAGAAGCCTTAATAGCAGCAAAAAATTACAAATATGACTTCTTTGCTTTTTCAGATCATTCTCATGATATTGATAATACATTAATAAACCAAGACACGGTTATTCAAAATGGAATGAAGGAAAGAACTGGCGGCGAACAGTGGCAATTAACTAAGACGCTAGCTGGAAAATATACAAATAACGGCAATTTTGTTGTATTCCCTGGGTTTGAAATGTCATCTACAACTTGGGGTCATTCGAATGTATTAGGTTCTAACAATTTTATTGATAGAATTGTAGATGGTGGTAAGTATCAAAATCTTCAAAATTTCTACGCCTGGGCCTTAACCAAGGAAAATATTGTCGGTCAATTCAATCATCCCAACTCACCTGCTAATGCGTTTAGTAATTTTATACCGTATAACAAAGAGGTTGATCGAGTATTTACGATGTTTGAAATTGGAAATGGTCCAGAAATTTCTTATACAAATTCAGAAAAAAAGTATTTTAATGCACTTGACCTAGGCTGGCATGTGGCTCCTACTTATGGTGAAGATAATCATACTGGTACATGGGGACAAACGAAAAAACGTACGGTAATTGTGGCAGATGATTTAACGGAGGCATCACTCCTGGATTCAATGAAAAATAGACGTGTTTATATGAGTGAAGACCCTAACTTTACATTGAATTTCTCAGCGAATAGATTTTATATGGGATCAACAGTTGATACGAATCAATTAGACTTTACTGTTGAAGGAAGTGATTCTCATTTAGAAAAAGCCTCAGATCCAGAATATAACTATCTTAAAACAGAATCTAATGATGCAATAGAAAAAGTAGAATTGATTACAAATCAAATGAAGGTTGTCCAAACCTATATCCCTTCAGAAGATTTAACTTCTTTTGATTGGAAGCCAGACCGCATTACAGTTGCAGATGGACAACAATGGTTTGTTGTAAAAGTTACCCAAAAAGATGGAGACCGGATTTACTCTTCACCTATTTGGTCAAAAGAAGATGAAGTAGCTGTTAATGTTAATAAAATAAATTCGGATGGGAAAATTGTCGAAGGTGAATCTACGAAACTTACTGCTGAAATTAGTAACAAAGCTAAAATCAATGTAAATGATATTTCAGCAAACTTCTATTACGATCAAATTGATAGTAATCACTTTATTGGTGAAACAAAAATTGATGCACTGGAAGCTAATAATAGTGGAAGTGCAAGTATAGTGTGGGGAAATCCTGTTGCGGGTACACATAAAATTATAGTTACTCTATCTGATGATAATGACTATTACCTTGGGAACAATGAAAATAACCAAGTGTTTGAAATTTATAAGAATAGCTCTATCGAAGATGCGCGTAATACTATTGAAGGAAAGAATTTAGTTATAGAAGGCACTGTAACTGCCACTTCTTTCAATAATTCAGTTAATATCCAAGACGATACAGGTGGTATAAAGGCAATCGGTGAACTTCCTGAAGGAAGCTTGAACGTTGGAGATAAAATCCGTGTATATGGAAAATTAAAGATGATTGAAAATGAACCTGTTTTAGAATTTGATAGATTTATAAATGATATTGTAAAAATAGGTTCAGGAAAACTGATTGAGCCCAAGGTTGTAAGTACACTAGATTCTAATGCTGAAGAAAATCAAGGACTTTTAATAAAGGTTACCGGTAAAGTTATTTCGATAATTGGAGAGAACTCCTATGAAATTGATGATAGCTCTGGACCTGCTCTCGTATATGTTGATGATTATATTATTAATCAAAGCGGTCCTGTTCCAATACTTAAGGTAGGAGATACACTAGAAGCGATTGGCATCGCCACCAAAAATTTAGGGGAAAACCGTATTCGTGTCCGCAATACAAAAGAATTAATAGGTACAGATACATCAATTCCAGATGCACCTATTGTAAATCCAGTTTCGGACAAAGACCTATTTGTCTTGGGAAAAGCTGAACCAGGCTCACAAATCTCCGCAAAGATTGACGGACAGGAAATTGGAATCTCCTTAGCAAATGATGAAGGTATTTTTGAAATCAAACTATACTCAAAACTTATAGCAGGAACAAAAATGATTGTTACTGCAACAGACTCAGCAGGAAATGAAAGTGCTGGGACGGAACTAATCATTAGTGATGAAACTGCACCTGTAATAAGTGGAGTAGTGGACAAGGGTCTCTATAATCATAATGTAACAGTCGACTTCAATGAAGGAACTGCTACATTGAATGATGAGCCAATTGAAAATGCAAAAGTTGTTCATGAAGATGGAGATTATACTTTAGTTGTTACAGATGCAGCGGGTAATGATACAAAGGTTAGATTCACGATTGACCAAACAGCTCCAGTTGTAGAAGGTGTGGAAGACGGCTTCTATAATGGCAAAGTAACCATTTCCTTTAATGAAGGAACTGCGACATTAAATGGTGAAGAAATCGAGAATGGTACAGAAGTAACTAAAGAAGGAACTTACAAATTGGAAGTAACGGACAAAGCAGGCAACGTAACGACTGTAAACTTTAGAATCGACCTGACTGCTCCGAAAGTTACTGGTGTTGCCGACAAGGGTCTTTACAATCACGATGTAACCATCGAGTTTGAAAAAGATACAACTGCTACATTAAACGGTAAGGAAATCACCAGCGGTTACAAAGTAAGCGCTGAAGGAACTTACAAATTAGTGGTTAAAGATCAAGCAGGAAATGAAGCAACTGTGAACTTTGCCATTGATAAGACAGCTCCAAAGGTAACTGGAGTAGTAAACAAAGGTTTATACAATCATGATGTTACAATCAGCTTCTCTGAAGGAACCGCAACATTAGACAATAAAGTCTTCAAAGGTGGTAAGGTTTCTAAAGAAGGATCTCATACGCTTGTTGTTAAGGACGAAGCAGGCAACGTAACATCAGTAAGCTTTACCATCGATAAGACAGCTCCAGTTGTATATGGGGTTAGCAATGGTGGAAGCTACAACCATGATGTTAAGATCGGCTTCACTGAAGGAACTGCAACATTAAATGGTACAAAGATTACAAATGGCAAGGTTGTTAAAGCTGAAGGCTCTTACACTGTGGTTGTGACTGATGCAGCAGGCAATAAGACAACAGTAAAGTTCACGATTGACAAGACTGCTCCAGTTGTATCCGGTGTAAAAAATAATGTTCTTTACAACAAGTCTGTCAAAATCAGCTTCAATGAAAGGGCTGCATTATTAGATGGAAAACCCGTAACAAGCGGCACTGTTGTATCAAAAGAAGGAAAACACATATTAGTGGTAAAAGATGCAGCAGGTAACAAAACGACTGTTACATTTACTATTGATAAAACGGCTCCGGCAAAACCAAAAGTGGACAAGGTGACTTCAACGTCTACAAGAGTAACAGGTAAGGCAGAAGCTTACTCCTATGTAGTTGTGAAAGCCGGTAGCAAGGTGCTTGGTAAAGATTATGCGGACAAGCACGGTTATTTCTCCGCTAAAATTTCTAAGCAAAAAGCTGGTAAAACCCTAACTGTTACGGCTCAAGATAAGGCTGGAAACGTAAGTAAGGGTACAACAGTAACTGTTAAGAAGTAATAGTTTAAGAGAATGCCCCCGGTTTCATTCGGGGCATTTTTGTATTGGTTACTTCCACTTTCATCAAAATACGTTCCCTTAATAAATTGTCGAAATTCACCACCTCCACACGAGAAAAAATTAGCGGTAAAATCAATATGAATATAGGAAAAAAGTCTTGCAAACTGAAAGGATGTATTTTTTTGTTTCCGATGATCATATTGATCCTCCTTTGTTGGAGTCTCATCGCAAACGGTTTATATTTTCCAGAAAACCTATATCCGATCTTCATCACCTGACCATTCTATTAGGACTTTACATACTATACGTCTGTCTCAGAGGCAAATGGAAAGAGACGCTTAGAGTCCAGCTTTTCCTTATCTTGCCAATCTGTACAAATAAACAACGGGACGGTGGAAATAAAAATTGGAAGTATCCATGGAATTATAAGCGTTTCTTCTTTGTGAAATACAAAAAATCAGCCCTAAGTCTAGAATCAAATGGGTACTTAAAATTTAGTAATGGCGGAAAAGAAAAAACGTTGTATGTTAAAAAAACGAAGCATATTGATTTCGGTTCGATTAAGAATGGAGAGATCGTTGGCACCGAAATGAATATTGGCTGCACTTGGGTGTGGAAAATTGGCAAAAAAAGAAAAAGTAACAGGTTATAACAATGCTGGCGGGGATTTAGGTATCATTCACGCCATTACGCTTTCCAACGGTAAAATCACCTCATATGCATGGGGAGAAGTCAAGTTTACACCTATAGGCTGCCTTCAACAGACGGACTTTATGTCGCAACGGATTCAAAAACAATGATTAATTATGATTTCTCAGTTAAGAAGCGCTTGGAAAAGAAAATACCGGAAAAGGGATATAACTTTGAGTTTAAAAAGCAGCTTATGATTTTGGGGGATCAGTATTTATATGCTTATTCTAGTAATGGAAAGCAAAATTGGAAATACAGCATGAGTGGCAGCGACGGGCAATGGCTGTCGCAAATGAAAAAACTTCAACCGTCTACCTTCAAATTCCGTATCAAGCTAAAAAGACAAAGAAAATGAAAACGACGATTAAGGCGTTAGTACAAAAATAGAAGGAACAGATAAAAGGCTACCTTTGGCAGCCTTTTATCTGTTAATGACTTATTTTGCATATGTGATGGTTCGTGTTATGCTGGTGATCTTTCCGAGACTATTAGTAGCTTTTATTTCAAAAGTATTTAAACCGGACATAAGTGAGAATGCCTTTGACCAAGGCCCATCGTAGGAAACATAAACCTCTTGATTGTTAATATAAACTTTAGGCCGGTCATCATTTTTATCGGAAACCTTTCCACTTATCGTAATTGTATTATAGGTCGTTGTAGAAGGTACCGTATTTACGGTAAGTGTAGGTGAAGGCGGTATAAATTTGACGACTTTAGTAACGGAAGAGATCTTGCCAAGGCTATTTTCAGCCTTAATGACAAAAGTGTTGTCCCCTTCCGATAAATCAAAGCTGTCTGACCAAGTTCCATCATAGGAGACATAAACCTCTTGATCATTTACATAAACTTTAGGACGATCATCATTTTTATCGGAAACCTTCCCGCTAATTGTAATCGAGTCATATTCCGTTGAGGAAAGAACCGAATTTACTGTAAGGACAGGGACAGGCGGCGAAAATTTAACTGTCTTGGTAACAGAAGAGGTTTTACCAAGACTATTTTCAGCCTTGATAACAAAAGTATTATCCCCTTCCGATAAATCAAAGCTGTCTGACCAAGTTCCATCATAGGAAACGTAAACCTCTTGATCATTTACATAAACTCTAGGACGATCATCATTTTTATCGGAAACCTTCCCGCTAATTGTAATCGAGTCATATTCTGTTGAGGAAAGAACCGAATTTACAGTAAGGACAGGGACAGGCGGCGAAAATTCAACTTTTTTGGTAACAGAAGAGATTTTGCCAAGGCTATTTTCAGCCTTGATGACAAAAGTATTATCCCCCTCTGATAAATCAAAACTGTCATACCAAGATCCATCATAGGAAACGTAAACCTCTTGATCATTTACATAAACCTTAGGCCGGTCATCATTTTTGTCTGACACCTTCCCGCTAATTGTAACGGAGTCAAGATTGGTTGTCTCAGCAACTGAATTTACCGTAAGAACAGGGGAATCAGATGCAAATAAAATCTTTCTCGTTACCTTCGTGGTTTTCCCTAAAGTATTTTCAGCTTTAATGACAAAACTATTGACCCCTTCCGATAAATCAAAGCTGTCTGACCAAGTTCCATCATAGGAGACGTAAACCTCCCGATCATTTACATAGACCCTAGGACGGTCATCATTTTTGTCTGTTACTTTTCCACTTATAGTTACAGTATCAAGCGAAGTGGTAACAGGGATTGAATGAACTGATAAGGCTGGAATAGCAGGAGTGAACTTCACTACCTTTGTCACTTTTGTCACTTTTCCTGAACTGTTTACAGCCTTGATCACGAACGTATTATTTCCTTCCGATAAATCAAAGCTTTCCGACCATTCTCCGGAATAGTCGATATAAACCTCTTGATTATTGATGTAAATACTTGGATGGTCATCGGTTTTATCGGTCACAGAACCGCTGATTGTTAAAGACTGTATATCGGTTGATACGGGTAAAGAGTTCAGTTTTAATAAAGGCGCCGGAATACTATAAACTACCTTTTTATTCGACTCCAGTATTCTAAAGGGCTGAACCAATTTAATATTAAAATGATAAGTACCTTCTCCGTGTACCAAATTGTAGTTCTGATCATATTCTCCATAATAAAAGGTTACTTGTTTATTATTAAGATAAACTTTTGCATTGCCGCTCAATTTCATAGATATAGGAATTGCTTTTTTAAAAGTAGTTCCTGGTATGGAAGAACTAAATTTCACATTATTTGATTTACCGTAGTATTTCTCAGATGTTTGATTTAGCAAATAAGCAGCTGTAGCTCTGTCTAATGAACTGCTTCCTTTGAATGTATTATTTTCATAGCCAATCATTAGATTTTTATCAACAGCAATAGCAACCAGTTTGTAAAGACTTGGTGAAATCTTTTTATAATCCGTAAATCTTGATTTTAAAAAGGATTCCCCATTCAAACTTTGACGATCTAATAAGGTTAATCTTGTTATAACGGCGGCGGCTTCGTCTCTTCTAATTTTTGAATTTGGATTGAATTTCTCATTTTTACTAAAAGAGAATGTTCCCTTAAAATAGTATTTTGTTGCTTCGATGCAGGGGTAATATTGATTCTCCTTTGATACATCTGAAAACGAAGCAACTGCTGGATTTACTGGTTTAATCTTGTAAGCTTGAACAATAAGCTTCGCAAATTGACCTCGGGTGACAGCGGTATTAGGATGAAACTTCTTATCATTAAAAGCTTTCATTAACCCTGCCTTGGTCACTTTAATAATAGAGTGGGCAGCCCAATGTGTCTTTGGGATATCTGTAAAACCAGTCGCCGGTAATGAGATATAGACCTTATGTATTTTATAATTCTTTTTATTATGATTGATGACCAGTTTAATTGTAGCCTTTTCAGTCTTGATATCGACCTTTGTGTTTTTACTACTTGATATTAATTTCCATTTGTTTTTTCCGGTTGAAATATACCAAGAACTAGACTCTGCCCCTTTGGATTTGTTGATGAGCGAAACGGTATAGGGCACTCGATCCAGCTTTAATGGATGTTTATGATTATCGGTTACATTTTTCCCTTTGTACTGAATTGAAAATTCTGCAGGCAGTTTTAATTTTTTCTCGTGTAATTTTTTTGCTGCATCATTTACTTCTCTCTCAAGCTGAGCGATTTTTTTTGGTTTAGGGCCGTAAATATTTACAGGTACTTCTTGACCAAATAGTCCTACCCCAGTCGTTTGCTTAATAAAATAATTTCTTCCATAATATTTGTTATAACTAATATTAGAAGCTTTATAGTTTTTAATGATAATATTCCCAGATTCTGTTAGCCATCCAGGATGACTTGGCGAAGCAGTACTATCCGTAGCATAGCCCCAAATTAAGATTTCTTTTGAGTAGCGATGTGTAATTTCCCCGCTAATATAAAAGCTGGGTGTTTTCCTTTCGGCAGCATTAAGTCTTGAAACAGCTGAATTATAGGAATTTAACGCTGCGTTGTATTCCCTTGTGGCTCGATCTGTTCCTTTTGCCAAAGTATCATCAGCATTAAAATTCCAGAAGCCGATCATAAAGATAAGTGCAATGACTGAAAAAACACGTGAAAGCAGTTGTGAACTTTCAGTATCACTAGGTCTTTTATCATACAAAACCAAAATTTTCCCCTTCCTCCATATAATTCTATTTTACTATCATTATATATCCTGGATTGAGGATTATCTATAGGTAATGATATTTCTTGACAAAAGATGATTTCATGTGGAAAGGTGAATTACGCATTCATGAGGGTCATAATATCGATTAAAGCTTGTGACTTAAATAATATTTTTACAATTACGTCCTAGACACCGAATGTGATAGCGCCTAACTTGCCGGGGAAAATTATAACTTTTTCAGCGAAGGCGAGTAAGCCAGGTTTACAATATAAATTTTCAATCAATGAAAAACCTGTCCGGGCATTTGGGACAAGCAGCTTCTTTATGATTGGAAAAGTTAGGAGATGAACAAACGTAATTGCCATTCTAAATCTATTAAAGTTAAAATATAGTAATTTGAATTTAATGGATAAAAGAACCCTTTTTATGATAATTTAATAATAAGGGTCGATATTTTTTACGAGTGAGGTGTTTTTTATGACGATTTTAGTTACCGGAGGAGCGGGATATATAGGAAGTCACGCTGCTGTTGAACTTTTGGAAAACGGATATGATATTGTTATTTTGGACAATTTGTCAAACAGTCAAAGGGAATCAATCAATCGTATCAAAGAATTAACTGGAAGGGATTTTCCTTTTTGTGAGGTTGACATTTTGGATCGCGATGCTCTAGATCGTCTATTTAGCCAGTACGATTTTGATGCAGTTATGCATTTTGCCGGGTTAAAAGCAGTTGGAGAATCAGTCGAAATTCCATTAAAGTATTACAACAATAATATAGTCGGCACAATTAATTTGTGTGAAACAATGGCTAAACATAATGTGAAAAAACTAGTTTTTAGCTCATCCGCCACAGTCTATGGGGACCCGGAGATGGTACCGATTGATGAAACCGCTCGTTTGAATGCAACCAACCCATATGGGCGGACCAAATTAATGATTGAAGAGATTTTAAGGGATTTATATGTTTCTGATTCTACCTGGAGAATTGCTTTATTGCGTTACTTTAACCCAATTGGTGCACATGAAAGCGGTAGAATTGGAGAAAATCCAAGTGGAATTCCGAATAATTTAATGCCGTATATTTCACAGGTTGCTGTAGGAAAAAGAGATAGGCTTTCCGTATTCGGTAATGATTATGAAACGCACGATGGCACAGGGGTTAGAGACTATATCCATGTGGTTGATCTAGTAAAGGGGCATCTGAAGGCTCTACAATACTTGGATCACAATGAAGGAATCGAAACCTTCAATTTAGGTACAGGTACCGGATACAGTGTTTTAGATATCGTGAATACTTTTAAAGAGGTTACCTCCCAAGAGATTCCCTATTCAATTGCCGACAGGCGTCCAGGCGATATTGGGGTTTGTTATGCAAATCCTGAAAAAGCAGAAAAAGTACTTGGGTGGACAGCAGAAAAAGACTTAGAAGAAATGTGTCGAGATACTTGGAATTGGCAATCGAAAAATCCCAATGGGTATGATATCTAATTAGTTAAGTTGAATTTTTATTACTAACTCAAAATTAGGGTGTTCCAAAATGATCGTTTTGGGACGCCCTTTTTTACTGCCGTTTTTGTCTGCCTTCGAATTGATTATAAGTAGACTATACGAATATATGGATATTTTTGATAGAATTATAGTGTAAATAGACTATTAAAAGGATGGGGAAAAGATTGAAGGCAGGACGATTATTAAAAGGAATTTTAGCGATTTTCATGATTGCCGCTTTGATGATGCCAACTCAAAGCGCAAGTGCCGCAGAATTAACTGCCCAGAAGGATTTTTCAAAAAAGGCAGCCGCAGAATTAAATCGATACATAAAAAAGGCTGGAGGGACGGTTACCCTTCAATACCAAGATTTAATAACAGGTGACAGCTTGCAAATAAGAGGGAAATCAAGCGGCCGTGCCGCAAGTACGATTAAACTTCCGCTCACCCTCTATATTATGGAGCAGGCATCTAAAGGAAAAATCAACTTAAATCAAAAGCTGACTTACAAAAAGCATCATTATTATGGCGGGAGTGGCGTAATTCAATATCAAAAGGTGGGAACCCGTTACACGATTCGTGACTTAGTTAAAAAGGCAATTATCTACAGCGATAATATTGCTTTTATTATGTTAAAGGAACGGGTCGGCCAGACGAATTTTATAAATTTTATGAAAAGCGTTGGCGGTAAATATACCTATCCAAATGGACAAAATTTAACCTCTGCTAATGATTTAACCATTTATGCCAAAAAGCTCTACCAATTCTCGAATAAGAGTAAATATGGCAAGGAGCTTGTCGGATATTTGAAAAAGACGATTTACAATACAACGATTCCACGCGGGATAAAGGGAGTTTCAATTGCCCATAAAGTAGGCATGATTCCGATATACAAGGTATATAACGATGTAGCAATTGTCTATCATCAGCAGCCGTTTACGTTAGCCGTAATGACAAAAAATATTTCCTATGAAAAATCTCAAAGAGTAATAGCCGATCTTGCCAAAATTGTTTATAAGTATCACAAAGCAAAAACAGCTGTGAAATATTTTAAGAGTAAAACAGATGTTACGGTCTATCAAAAGAGATCAAAAACAACTGCAATCGGCAAACTGAAAAAAGCTGAAACCTTTAAGATTACTTCTAATCAAGGTTCTTGGTACGGAATCAAAATTGGCACGGGAACAGGATATATCGAGAAAGAGTCAGTAACAGCAATCAAAAGTCCAATTAAATTGAATTGGACCACATCTTCCCAAAAGGAAGGGGCCATTGAAATGAATCAAGATGCAAATGTTCTCAGTCAGCCAACTGGCGGCAAGGTTATCGGTGTCCTGAAAAAGGGTCAAGAATGCTATTTTTCTAGACTAGAAAACAATGTTTACATGCTTGACCTAGGCGGAAGAGTGGGGTATGTGGCCAGCAAAGATGTAACTGTTGTTCCAACGATTGGAAAATGAAACCAGTCCTAGTATTTCTTTGAAAAAGAAGCAAGCAGGCACTGCTAATAGTGGAATCAAGAACATAAAAATAGGAGTATATGACTTATGAGGGGGAAGGACCATGGTTAAAAAGTCTGCAACCGTTCTGTTTGCCATGCTACTGATATTGAGTACGGGATATTTTTCTACTCCAGTTTCTTATGCAGCTGAACATCATTCTAGTAAGGTTGTCTATCTAACCTTTGATGATGGACCCAACCAGTATACTCCAAAAATTCTTGATATTTTAAAAAGGAAAAAAGCTCATGCCACTTTCTTTATGATTGAAGGAAATATTAAACGGAACCCTAAAACGGTAAAACGCATCATTAACGAAGGCAATTATCCGGGGCTGCACAGTGTATCCCATAGCATAACAAAACTCTATCGCGGCAGTTCTAAAAATGTTGCGATCGAAATGGAAAAGACAAGACAGACATTGCTTAACGTTGCCCATTTTAATAGCCATCTTACAAGAGTCCCATATGGAAGCAAGCCTTATATGACAAGGCCGTTCCGGGATGCCTTGGCTAATAAAGGCTTTAAAATGTGGGATTGGAATATTGATACGCTAGATTGGAAGTATAATAGAACCAGTCCTGGCACCATCACATCAAGAGTAAAATCAGGACTCGTGGGGAAAAAGGGTCCGATTGTCATCCTGTTCCACGATTCGAGAGGGACTGCACAGCAGCTGCCGATCATTATCGATTATCTGCGAAAAAAAGGCTATACATTAGCTGTTTATAATCCAAAGCACCATGTTGTGATGAACTTCTGGGGGGATAAGAGATTCTAGTAAATTAATCAGGAACCAGACAAAAAAAGCTGACCTAAGGTTAGCTTTTTTTGTGCAATTATTTGGAAATGACACCTTTAGGTGCAAAAAGGATTTCAGGTCGCATAAGTTAATTTGCTACGCAAATGGCGAAAAAGAAAATCAATGTTTATACTGCATTAATGCCAAATAATCAACTATGATGGAAAATAAATACCCAAATTATTATCCTAGCTTTGGGCAAAAGGATTTAGATCTTTTATTTAATGAATTAACAAAGAATACACATCCAATTGATTCCCGCAGTGTCCTCGAAAAACATATGAATGAGAAGAATATGTTTTTCTATACTGACCATCATTGGCAGGAAAAGGCTGCATTTTATGCCTATCAAAATGTAATGAAATATATTATTAAACATGAAAAAATGAATGATAAAGTCAGTAAATATAGTGATTATTCTTGGAATTTAAAAGGGAAATCGTTCTATGGTTCAGATGCGAGAAAAACAACAAGTGTCAATGCTAAAATGGCAGACCGAATCCTTGTTGCAAACCTTAAAGGTAAACATAAACCTTTTACGATTAAGAGAGGGATTCATATTAGTAAAGGTCTTTATAATATGGGTTTTTTAAGCATGGAAGACCGATATACAAATCGATATCGTGCTTATTTAGGCGGGGATTATGCACATATGGTAATATCCAATCCAAATCGTACTAAAGGAAAAAAGGTTTTAGTTATAAAAGACTCTTATGCAAATGCATTTATACAATTCCTTGTTCCACACTATAAAGAAACACACATTTTGGATTTACGACATTATTCTACAATGCCAATTGAACAATATGTTACAAAATATAAAATTGACCAAGTAATTATTATCAATAACGTGAATTCAATTTACGTAACTCCGGCATTAACCAATTTTAAACATCCTGGGAAAGGCGAAAACCAGTAAGATTGTTCAGCGATTAAATATAGCTTTAGTGCAATATCGATAGATATTTAATGAAGTTATCTTTGCTAATCCATTTTTGCGATTTTTCCAATTGTAGCTGCAAAAAGAAAAAAGAGGGTATCTAAAAGCATAGAATTTTAGACACCTTTTTGAGTTTAAATAAAAAAGTAAAATTAAATATTTATTTAAAAACAGGTAATAGTATAATAAATAATTTCAAATTATATACTTAATTTCTATTTATTGATAAAATTTAATAGGTATATTGTCGGAATATTAATAGGAAACAAAATAAAAATATGATTGAAGTATTTTGTCATCCTAATTTATGAGAAAAATTGAGTAGTATTAATAAGGGAGTATAGTGAATGAAAAAAGTTTTTTTTGGTATTGATTTATTAAAGATGATTGCAATTATAGCGGTTCCAAGTGTTCATTTTTTACTTAACACTCATTACTACAGTGTAAAATTAAATAGTCCACTGTTATATATTCAAACATTTTACAGACAAATTTTTATTGTTTGTGTTCCGCTATTCATAATGGCTACAGGTTTTTTGCAATGGAAAAAAGAGTGGAATAAAAAATATTTAAGAGGAGTCTTAAATATATTCCTAATTTATGTTATTTATTCAGTATTTGCCATTATCATCCGCGTATATCAATTTGGAGAGCAAGCGACTATAGCAAAATGGATTTCCATGATATTTTCCTTTAAAGCAGTGAGTTATTCTTGGTATGTGAATATGTATATCGGCCTTGCGTTAATTATTCCGTTTTTAAATGTTTTATGGCAAGGATTAAAAACTAAGAGGCAATTTGAGATTTTTTTACTTGTTTTATTTTTTGTTACGGGGATTCCAATGTTTTGGAATGGAGTACCTGCCCTTTTTGGGGAAGGGAAATTAATTACTTTCCCTTATTTTTGGATGACAGTATATCCGCTTTTTTATTATTTTATGGGCGTTTATATTAGAGAATACAATATCAATATGGGAAGATTAAAAAGCTTTAGTTTATTTTTGATCATTACTCTACTAGAAGTAGCTATTCTTATTGGATTTAATAAAGGCACAAAATTTATAAATTTTGTCGGGGGATATGGTTCTGCTTTAATTATGCTTCAAACTACCTTTTTATTTTTATTTTTATATCAAATCAACCCTCCTAAAAATAAATTATTTTCATGGATTAAAGTTCCGATCCATTCAATCTCTACCTTAACTTTGGATATCTACTTAGTCTCATATGTAACGGACAGGTTTGTTTATCGTTATTTTATGAATAATATTTATGAGAAACAGGACACAGCTATTTTATATGCACCTGCTATTGTGATCTCTACTTTTACTATGGCATATGTAATTTCTTTGATTAGGCAAAAGATAATAAGTATTAGATAAAAGATTCGTATCAACTTAAATAATATTGTAAAATCTCCGTTAGGAATATTTAATGTTTATTGAGGCTAATTCATATTATGGGTTAGCCTTTCTAATTAGCAAGTTTCTTCATTTTCTATACATAATAGCTATAAATTGTTAAAATCTAATAAGAAACTTGTCGAATTTTAAAAGCTCGAAAAAAGTAGCATGAGGCTAGAAATAAGAAAAGTTACTTGCCTACTTAATGAATTTGAATTAAGTATGGTTTTATTTAAAAATATCTATCGTAGGTGATCAATAAAAGATGGTATTACAATCGCTGAGAAAGTTGAAACGATTTTTAACAAATTCAAATAAAAATCGATTAAAAAAACTATTACGTATTCAACAAGAAAATCAAATGCTGTACATAAGTGGTGAATTAAATGAGAATTACAAGGCAAAGGAACTTTGGCTTATATCAAATAGTGAAGAATCAAAGTTCAAAATTGCTGAAACTAATCTTTCATCAACATTCTCTTTTGAAACTGATATAACAAAATACGAGGAACTGATTCAGGAGGAGATTTATAAATTTTTCATTTTAGTACAAGTTCCGAAGGATCGATTAACGGAAAGTCAATATAATAAGATTCAATCTACTGCGAAAACAATTCAAAGTCCTGATGGTAGTCTTATTTTAGAGTACTTTATTAGGGTTGGGAAATTCGAAAAGACGGATTTTAAAGGGTTACATGAATTTACATTAGGAGAAAAATCGGGAATTATCTATCTGACTAAGAACAATTTCGTATCGGTTGCATTTGATAAGGAAGTTAACAACAAGCCAAAGGTTAAAATTAATAAAATCAAATCAACAGGGCATCAATTTTTTATTAGTGGTGAGGTGTCAACAAATAGTCTCCGTATTGTTGAGGCATTTATTTTACTTTCTGGCCGTGAAACAGGAATTAAGGTTCGAATCCCAGTTGAATTAGACTTTTTGCCCAAAAAAACTATTCAATCGTATGGAAATAGTTTTTATCGTTATCAATCAACAGTCAATCTAAATACAGTATTAAATGGTAAACCCTTAGAAGAGGATATATATGACTTCTTTTTAGATCTTAATTTAAATTATAGTATAGCAAATACGTCAGTAAGAATGGGGCATCCATCTATTCGAGCAAAAGGGTACTCTCAACCTGCATATGCAGATGGGGGAGATATGATGTATATTGCAACTCCATACTATACCATTAAATATTTTAATCTTTCCCTTCAAATTAATAAGTTTGAAAGGGATATCCTTGTCTATCTGAAACGAATGATGAAATGGGCATGGCTTTTAAGACCCTTGTACGCATATCGAAATATATGGATTGTTGGAGAACGTCCTTATAAAGCGCAAGATACCGGATATCGTTTTTTTAAATATATGCGAACAGAGCATCCGGAGTTAAATGTAAATTATGTTATTGAAAAGGATTCTCCAGAATTAGAGAACGTAAAAGAACTTGGTAACATATTGTTTTATGGGTCTAAAGAACATATTTGGCATACAATTATGGCAAGAAGAGTAATAGGTTCTCATCATGCTGATTATCTCTATCCTTTAAGAACAGATAATTTTAAAAAGGTCGTAAAGGCAAAGAAGGTATTTTTACAGCATGGGGTTATGGGAACTAAAAACACTGTCCATTTTTATGGAATTAAATCCCCAAGCTTTGATACAGACCTGTTTATTGTTAGTTCTGAATATGAAAAAAGTTATATTGTCCAAGATTTCGGATATAACCCAGCTGATGTAGCGGTTACAGGTTTATCTAGATTTGACAGCCTTTTTCGAAATGATGTTGAAGTAAAAAGACAATTATTAATAATACCGACATGGCGTGAATGGATCGTTAACGATGAAATTTTCTTAGAAAGTGAGTATTTTGAGCGGTATCGCTCGTTAGTTAATCATCCCAATCTTCATGAATATGCAAGAAAATATCATTTTGAAATTGTCCTTTGTTTACATCCTAATATGCAAAGATTTACGCCTTTTTTTAGTGACGCACCTGTTAGAATCGTGAGTCAGGGCGAAGTAGATGTTCAATTTTTATTAAAAGAAAGTTCCCTTATGATTACTGATTATTCCAGTGTCGCCTTTGACATAAGTTTCTTACATAAACCAATCATTTATTATCAGTTCGATCGTGACCGATTTATCGGAAAACAGCCATCCCATCTTGATTTAGATAATGATCTTCCGGGAGATATTGTATATGATCTTGATGAAGTGCTTAATTGTGTTGAAAAATATGCAAGAACTGATTTTGAAATGGAACCAGAATATAAAAAACGTGCGGGGAAATTTTTAAAATACCACGATTTAAACTCTTGTAAAAGAATTTACGAGAGAACACTTAAAATTCGTAGAAAACCACTTTATTTATCCTTGTTTAAAAATGAATTTGTTAAAGCCGCTTATCGTAAGTTTAGGAAAAGTAAACTTTATTTTCCAACAATGAAGATTTTCTATAAAGCAGCTAAGACGGTGGTTCCTATTGATAAGAATTTAATCCTTTTCGAAAGTGGATTAGGAAAACAATATGCTGATAGTCCTCGATATATTTATGAGGAAATTGTTCGAAGAGGTTTAAAATATAAGAAGGTGTGGGTCTATAATAAGCAGAAACGCTTTAAAGATCGTAACACTATATATGTAAAAAGACTAAGTGTTAAATACTATTATTATTTAGCAAAAGCCGGATATTGGGTTAACAATCAAAACTTCCCAACTTATATCAAAAAAAGACCGGGTACCACCTATGTTCAAACTTGGCATGGGACACCATTAAAAAAAATGCTTTTTGATATAGAAAATGTCCAGGGAAGAACGGATGATTATGTGGAGCGTGTCTCAGCAGCTACAAAAACTTGGGATTATTTGATATCACCCAGCCCATATGCAACCAATGCGTTTAAAAGTGCATTTCGTTATGAAGGGAATATTCTTGAAATAGGATATCCCCGTAATGATATTTTTTACCGTGAAGAAAGAAAAGTGCTAGCAGGTAAAATACGTAATAGTTTAAAGTTACCAGAAAATAAAAAGGTTATCCTCTATGCACCAACTTTCAGGGATAACCAAACGAACGGAACAAATCAGTTTACCTTCGACATTCCTTTTGACTTTGAACTGATGAAAGAAAAGCTGGGGAATGAATATGTACTGTTGCTAAGAATGCATGTTGTGATTAAGAATAAAGTGACGATTCCTGAAGAATATAAGGATTTTGTTTTTGATGTATCTAAATACCCTGACATACAAGAACTGTATTTAATTACAGACGTCCTAATCACAGATTACTCTTCGGTCATGTTTGATTTTGTAAACCTAAAACGACCAATTTTATTTTATACCTACGATTTGGAGTTTTATCGTGATCAATTACGTGGATTTTATATGGACCTTGAAGAGGAAGCACCAGGACCATTGATTAAAACAAATGAAGAGTTAATAAATGCTCTTCAAAATATTGATAAAGTTCAAGAACGGTACCAAGTAAAATATAACACCTTTTACAATAAATTCTGTCAGTTAGAGGATGGATATGCTGCGGAACGAGTAGTAAATCGGATTTTTGATACTAACAATTAGGGGTGAACAAAAATTAATAATAAACAAGATGTTGGAATCCATCCAACATCTTGTTTTTTTTTATAACTATTTTTCAAATTCTATACATATAGATAAAAAATTGCTAAAATCTAATATGAATATTGTCGGAATTTCGGGAAAACGAAAGAATTTTATCCGATAAAACAAAAAGGTATAAAATCCCATGATATTTAAAGAATAAGATAAAAGAAACCATATATCCATTTGTTCGGAGGCGTTAGTATTTTGAAAAAGGTGAGGAAAGCTATAATACCAGCAGCGGGTTTAGGGACAAGGTTTTTGCCCGCTACAAAGGCGATGCCTAAGGAGATGCTCCCAATATTAGATAAACCAACCATCCAATATATTGTTGAAGAAGCAGTATCTTCTGGAATTGAAGATATTATTATTGTAACTGGAAAGGGAAAGCGCGCTATTGAGGATCATTTTGACTTTGCACCTGAATTAGAAAAGAACTTAATTGAAAAAGAAAAATTTGATCTTCTTGAAAAAGTACGTTATTCAACCAATCTTGCCGATGTGCATTACATTCGACAAAAAGAACCAAAAGGGTTAGGACATGCTGTTTGGTGCGCACGTAATTTTATTGGTGATGAACCTTTTGCTGTCCTATTGGGGGATGACATTGTTCAAAGTGATATTCCGTGTTTAAGTCAATTAATAAGTCAATATGAGGAAACACTTTCCTCGGTTATAGGGGTACAACAAGTTCCTCAAGAGGAGGTTTCAAAGTATGGAATAATAGATCCTGCCTCAAAGATGGGGAGACGATACCAGGTAAATCAATTTGTTGAAAAACCAAAACAAAACGAAGCTCCTTCAAATTTAGCCATAATCGGACGTTACGTTTTTACACCTGAAATTTTTATGTTTTTAGATGAACAGGAAACGGGTGCTGGGGGAGAAATACAATTAACGGATGCAATTCAAAAATTAAATCAGATTCAACGCGTATTTGGTTATGAATTTGAAGGAAAGCGTTATGACGTTGGGGAAAAGCTAGGATTTGTTAAAACGACTATTGAGTTCGCATTACAAAACGACGAGCTAAAAGAGGATATTTTAAAATATTTGCAAGAAATTGTTTACCATCTGAACCCTTCTCCTTCGAACGTTAAACCTTAGTAATAAGTTTACACCCGTGCAAAATTCAGGGGTGTATTTATTGTCGGAATATAACCCTTTGAATTCATTTAGAAATGTGAGATGAGGTAATTGAAGTTTAATGTGTTTTTAGATAAAATTTACCGTTTAAAAAGTAAACGTATTAAAATGATTTTAAATGTTGAGTCACAAGAGATTAATGATATAGCACAATATTATTTTGGCATTGCCTACCGAACTGACAGTTTGCAGCCCGTTATGTTAAAAACCAAGATTCAAGTTGTAGATAAAAGTATTGAGGTAATTATTTCATACAATGAACTTAATAAAATTCGTGACGGAGCTTTAATGGATTTCGTCTTAAAGTCAGAAGATAATTATCAATATTTTAAAATTATTAGTAAGTTAAAAAAGAGCTTTTCTCTGCAAATTAGTGAAGAAATTATTTTTATTGATAAAAGTACCGAAGATATAATAATTAATAGAAGACTTTCGGAAGAGGCTAGGATAGAAGCAAATATAATTCAATCTTATAAGGGAAAAAGGTTTGAAATTAGTGGTTTTCTCTATAAGGGGCTTCATAATAATAATCTTAAAATAAAAAGTTTCTATTTAGAAAACATAGATACAAATGAAAAAATATTTTTTGAGTATTTTACAACTAATGGTAATGGATTCAAACTGGTAATCAATTTATGGAATTTTACTTTTTATGAAGGTGATTGGCAATTATTTTGTCTAGTGAATTTCAATGGTGTAGATAAAGTAATGGATGTCACTTATTTTATTGATCAGCCTAAGCTTCAAGGGGACTACCTAGAATATAATAATTCACTTTATTTTTATGAAATATATGAAAATAAAAAATCCCAAATTATTTTACATATAAAGAAAAATAAACATAAATTTGTTTTGTTTGAAATTAAAGATGTTGCTTTAGAGAGAAATTTATTAATAATTAAGGGGTTTCTTCAGTTTTATCTAGTAACTAGTAAAGAAGACAGGGCAACTCAAATTATTCTCATTAACAGAAACACAAAGGAACAAATCAGTTTCCCAATTGAAACGAATCTTAACGGAGAATTTTTAGCTAGAATTCACTTCGATGATGAAAAAAACATTATTAAAGAAACAGGAATTTGGGACGCCTTCGTTTCACTTCAAATTAGTGGTATTACTGAATTGATTCGTATAAAAATGAATTCGAATGAAGATAGAGAAGAATTCTCTGGTTTTTCAAAACCTTTCTTTAATCAAAAATACGGTATTGTAAAAAATATGAGGTCCTACATTACAATCGATGATAATTTAGCTTTTCACGTAACTGATGACATTCTTACCTGTGACATTACAAGGTTAGAGTTAGACAATGGGAAGACCAAAGTTAGTGGTTTCATTTTTACTAACGAACTGGATTTCGTCCCTAAACTTATATATGTTAAAAGAATTAACGGGGATGAACAGATTCCTTGTATTAGCGAATTTAAAGAGGAGAACAATCTTTTTAATTTTACAGCACTTATAGATTGGTCAATATTCGATATTGGTCAAATTCAAGAATCCAACCTACAATTTATGATTAAAATCCTTATTAAAGATAAGGAATATTTATTTGAATTAGTTTCAAATTTCGATGATATTCCAAATAAATCGAAAATCTTTATTTATCCACCATTATATGTCTCTAATAATGGTTATCCCCTTGTTGTTAAACATTCTTATAACAGAAAAAACAATTTGCTAGTTTCTCTTGATAATTCATTGAATGCAAATTGCATTGATTTGGATCGAAAATATAATGACTTTTTAATTAAAGTATCTGCTGAAATTGATAAGGTTTTAATTAATTCCAATGATGTGAAATTAGTTTTAAAAAATAAAAGTACTGCAAAGGAAATTAAAATTTCGCCTGAGGAAATCAGTCCAAGCAAAACATATTTCTTTAGGATTAGTAAAAGTAAATTTGGGGATTTTGATCTAACAGCTAGTAACTATGATATATTTTTTGAAGTGCTTTTCAATGGACAAATAATAATTACAAGAGTGAAAGGACACGTTTCAGAGTTAATTGAAGCTAACTCCACCTTTAAGAATAAGGCTATAAAATTGAATGAAGGGTTATATTTTTCTCTTTATTTTGACCGAAAAAGTGAAAATCTAAATTTTGAGATAAGGGATTTAAGGGCAAATGAAAAATTTGGAGAAAAAATTAAATTCTTTTTAGCGAGGGGACTTGCAAAAGCTACAAGAAGGTTTATTAAAAAGCCTGTATGGTTAATTGGAGAGAACCTAGGAGAAATTGCTCAAGATAATGGCTTCGCATTCTTTCAGTATTGTTTAGAAAACAAAAAGAGCGAAAGTTATTACTATGTAAGTAAGGAAGAAAATAAAAATGCAGAAAATCTGAAGCCTTATCAAGAGAATATCCTATTGTATGATAGTTTTAAACATTACTTTTTATATTGGGCTTGTCAATATTTAATTGTAAGCCATGGAATTCGTGATGTAACTCCAAGTATTGTTCACAATAAAATGAATAGTAATCCGAAAAATATGATTTACCTACAACATGGAATTATTGCCATGAAGAAGTTGAAATTTAATAAGGATTCATACAATGGAAAGATTAAAAAATTTGTTGTCTCATCGGTGCATGAAAAAGAAATTTTAATTAAAAAAATGAATTTTAAGCCAAAACAGATTATGGTAACAGGATTAGCAAGATTTGACTCTTTAAGTGATAAAAGTAATAAAAAAACATTAAAAGAAATTTTACTAATGCCAACTTGGAGAGAATGGATTATTGATTCTGAAGCGGACTTTCTTACTTCAGATTTTTATTTACATTATAGTGATTTATTGAATGATCAGCATTTGCATAAACTTTTAGAACAAAATAATGCTATATTAAAGTTTTTCCCACATATTGAAATTCAAAAGAAATATATGCATTATTTCTCCTCGTTTAATGAAAGGATAAAAGTTGTTAATATCAACGAGAAAAGTGTTAAAGATCTTATTCAGGAAAGTTCGTTACTAGTTACTGACTATTCGAGTGTTGTTTTTGACTTTAACTATTTGAAAAAACCAATTGTTTTTTATCAATTTGACATTTTTGAATACTTAAAACGCAGAGGCTCGTATGTAGATTTAACAAAAGATTTAATAGGTGACGTAGCTTATACAAAGGCAGAGTTATTAAATTTAATAACTGATTATGTTAATAATGATTTTAAATACAAACCGATTTATCAAATTAAATCTAAGAAATACTACTCATATCGAGATCGGCAAAATTCCAAACGGATCTATAATGAGATTAAAAAACTTAAGAACAAATGATTCACTGAAGAGTAGAGGCGAAAGATTTGAAAATTACATTTTTGGTTTATAATATTTATGGGATGGGTGGTACAGTAAGGACTGTTGCAAATACAGCTAATTACTTTGCTTCCAAAGACTACAAGGTAGAAATTATTAGTATAAGAAGAACGAGTGAAACACCACTATTTATTCTTGATCCTAAAATAAAGCTCACCCCATTATTTGATGCTAGAAGAGGTATGTTGTTTACAAAGAATACTCCAGGCTACAAAAGATTTTTAAAACAGATGCTTTTAAAAATGCCAAGCTTCCTAATGGATAAAAGTGAAGATTTGTATCAAATGTTTAACTTATTTATTGACTTAAAGTTATTATCTGTAATAAAAAAAATCAGTAGTGGTGTTCTAATAACAACGATCCCATCTTTTAATATTTTATCTGCAAAGTATTCGAATCAGAATGTGATCAAAATAGGCCAAGAACATAAATTTTTTGAAGCTCATGATGAAAGTCTGCAAAGAAAAATTAAAAAGTACTACCGAAAACTCGATGGTTTAACTTGTCTAACTAGTGCTGATAAAGCAGACTATGAAGGTGTTCTAAGTGGTAGTCAGGTTAAAATCTATAAAATAGAAAATGCAACTCATATACCTGAAGAAACTGCAGAATTAGACAAGAAGGTTGTTATTGCTGCAGGGCGGTATTCTTATGAAAAGGGTTATGATTTGTTAATCGAAGCATTTTCCAAAGTGATTAGTAAACATCCAGATTGGAAATTGAAGATATTTGGTGTCGGTTCTGAAGGGGAAGCATATCGAAATCTCATCTTTGACCTAAAAGCATATAATAATATCTATTTAATGCCAAAAACAGATAATATTATTAAGGAAATGATTAATTCATCAATTTATGCGTTAAGTTCGAGAAGGGAATCTTTTGGTATGGTTTTAATAGAGGCAATGTCGGTCGGCGTTCCGTGTGTAAGTTTTGCCTGTACAGGGCCAAAAGAAGTTATTTTGGATAAAGTAGATGGTTTGCTTATTGAAGAAGGTGACGTTGAAAAGCTTGCTGAAGGACTACTAACCCTTATTGAAAATGATACATTAAGAAAAGGGATGGGCAAAAACGCAAAAGAGAATGTTGAACGATATACTTTTAATGTTGTTGGCGGAAAATGGGAGCGTTTGATTAAAGAACAATTGAAATTAAAATCTGTTTAAATGTATTGGAAGAAACAAAACAGGAAATAGTCGTTTAATAATCTTTCATTATTATACGCGATTGCTAATGACTCTGGTATACCAGAGTCATTTTATACAAGTAGTTGTCGAATAATGACAGTTATATTATCATAAATAAATGAGTGCCAAGTAAATAAAACAATTGCTTTGATTTTAAAGAGGTGAATACCAAGAATTGATTTCATCACTAAAAAAATTATCTTTCACTAAAATTACATATAAATGGTTGTTTTTATTCGTCTCTTTATTTCCACCAAAGGAAAATCTTATTATATTTGAAAGTTTTCTGGGCAAGCAATATAGTTGCAATCCAAGGGCAATTTATGAATACCTTAAGAACCATCATCCAGAATATAAAATGGTCTGGAGCGTTGATCCCCGATTTGAAAAAGGATTCATTGATAAGAAGGTTCCATATGCAATTCGTTTTTCATTTAAATGGCTGTTTTTGATGGCAAGAGCCAAGTTTTGGGTAACAAATAGTCGGATGCCGTTATGGATTCCAAAACCCAAAAATACAATTTATTTGCAAACATGGCACGGTACACCGTTGAAGAAACTTGCAAATGATATGAGGGAAGTTCTGATGCCGGGAACAACCACTGAAAAATATAAACAAAATTTTTATATAGAATCTAGAAATTGGGATTACTTAATCTCCCCCAATGGGTATTCAACTGAAATTTTTAAGCGTGCCTTTCAATTTGATAAAGAGGTTATCGAGTCCGGTTATCCTAGAAATGATATTTTCTATAAACAGGAACGATACCAAATAGCTAGGGAATTTAAGCAAATACATGGAATACCTGATGATAAAAAAATTATTCTTTATGCCCCAACCTGGAGGGATAATCAGTATTATCAAATTGGTAAATATAAATTTGAGTTGCATTTGGATTTAGACAAATTAAATAAAGAATTAGGAAATGAATACATTATTATTTTAAGAATGCACTATTTAGTTGCTGAAAACTTTAATCTTGAGTCATATAAAGGGTTTGCCTATGATTTTTCTAAGCATGAAGACATTCAAGAGCTTTACTTGATTAGCGATTTATTGATTACTGATTATTCTTCTGTCTTTTTTGATTATGCTAACTTAAAGAGGCCAATGATTTTTTTTACTTATGATTTAGATGAATATAAAGAAGATATTAGAGGATTTTATTTTGATTTTGAGAAAAAAGCTCCAGGTCCGTTAGTTAAAACGACTGATGAAGTCATTATCGCAATTAAAAACATGGGTAAAGATCAAATTTCAACCGAGAAGTTTAATGAGTTTTATCAGCGCTTTTGTTATTTAGAAGACGGCTATGCAGCTGAACGTGTTGTAAAAGAAGTGATTTTAAAGAATCGATAAGTCACAAAGGGTTTGCCATCAAATTTGTTTGATGGTCTTTTTTTGAGATTGGTTTAATAATCAAATTATGATTGTAGGTTAAATGGTTGTTAAATTTAGGAATAAATAAGGACTATAGGATAAAAAATAAATAAAACATAAATAAAACATTACAAGATTATGTCCGGAATATTAAAAGATACAGCTCTTTATTGATAGAAAAAATGAAAGAGTGTATAGTTTTATATGAGTTTTTGTTAAGTTTTTGTTGAGTTTTGACAGAAATTCTTTCTCAAAAAATAAGAGGTGTTGAAAAAGATGATTTATGCAGAAATTCTTGCCGGCGGTAAAGGTACCCGGATGGGAAATATCCATATGCCGAAACAGTTTTTAACATTAAACGGAAAGCCGATTATTATACACACGATTGAAAAATTTTTATTAAATGATCGATTCGATAAAATTCTTGTGATGTCCCCAAAAGAATGGATCAACCATACGAAAGATATTATTAAAAAAAATATTGGAGAACATGATCGAATTGTCGTCCTCGAAGGCGGATCCGACCGTAATGAATCGATTATGAATGGTGTCCGCTATATTAAAGAAAACCATGGCATTTTTGACGAAGATGTGATTATTACCCATGATTCAGTCAGGCCATTCCTTACCCATCGAATTATAGATGAAAATATTGACGCTGCTCTCAAATATGGAGCTGTGGATACGGTTATTGAAGCGATTGATACGATTATTCAATCTGTGGATGGTGAATCCATTTCTGATATTCCGGTTCGTAACACCATGTATCAAGGACAGACACCGCAAAGCTTCAATATTCAAAAATTGGTTGGCTATTATGAGGCCCTTACTGATGAACAAAAGGAGATTCTCACTGATGCAGCAAAGATTTTTGCATTAAATGGAGAAAAAGTGCGTTTGGTTCGCGGTGAAGTATTTAATATCAAGGTTACCACTCCATATGACCTAAAAGTAGCAAATGCCATTATAACGGAGAAAATTAACAATGATTAATCAAGTCTATCGATTAGTGTCTCCAAGACAATTCGAAGTAACCTACAAAGACAAATCATTAAAATTTGAGAAAGATTCGATTGTCATCCGCCCTACTCATTTATCGATTTGTGCAGCTGACCAACGTTATTATACAGGCTCACGCGGGAAGGAAGCGATGGCCAAAAAACTTCCGATGGCGTTGATTCACGAAGGAATCGGCAAAGTTGTGTACGATCCGAAAGGTGAGTTTCCAACTGGAACGAAAGTAGTCATGGTTCCAAACACTCCTTCCGAAGAGGATCAATTTATTGCAGAGAACTATTTGCGTTCGAGTCGTTTCCGTTCAAGCGGCTATGACGGCTTCATGCAGGACTATATTTTTTTAGATCGGGATCGGGTTGTTCCACTACCGGAGGAAATGAACCCACATGTTGCCGCCTTTACAGAGCTGATCACGATTGCAATGCATTCGATATCAAGATTTGAACGAAGGTCCCATACCCGCCGCGATGTTCTCGGTGTCTGGGGAGATGGGAATCTTGGTTTTATAACGTCATTGATTCTTAAGAAAAAATATAAAGACAGTAAAATCATTGCTTTTGGTAAAAATGAGCACAAGCTGGCGAATTTCTCGTTTGTCGATGAGAGCTATTTGATTAACGATATTCCCGGAGATGTTCTTGTCGATCATACATTTGAATGTGTTGGCGGCAAGGGCAGCCAGTATGCAATTGATCAAATGATTGATCATATTCAACCTGAGGGCTCCATTTCGATTATGGGTGTGTCCGAATACCCGGTTGAAGTGAACACAAGAATGATTTTAGAAAAAGGAATCACGATGATTGGCTCAAGCCGGAGTGGTCGTGAGGACTTTGTTAACACCGTTAATTTTATGATGGAACATCCGGATGTTCTTGAATATTTCAGTGTTTTAATTGGAGAAGTCTGTGAAGTAAAAACAATTCAGGATATCGTTAACTCGTTTGAAAAGGATTTGACCTCATCTTGGGGCAAGACCGTCATGGAGTGGAAGATATAAGTGATCTGTATTGTGAAAGGAAGGCATTATACGTGCAGTATTTAAAATTTGCACCGACTATCTTGACGAAATTCGTCATTAACACTCTATATTCCCTGTGCTGCCTCCTTTTCAAAGTGGATTCACAAAGAATTACCTTTGCTTCTTATCGGTCTAATCAAATGACAGGGAATCTTTTATATATTTATAACGAAATGAAGGCAGAATTTCCGAATAAAAACTATCACCTCTTATTTAAAAAGTTTGATAGTTCATTAAGCGGAAAAATTGCATATTTTCTTCATCTTGTTAAGGCGATATATTATCTCGCAACATCTCGATTCTTTATCATTGATGATTTTTATTTCCCTGTCTACGCCATTCACCCTAGAAATGGAACAGAAATTATCCAGTTATGGCATGCAGCAGGGATCTTTAAAAAATTTGGTTTAAGCACGGTTGGAAAACCATTTGGTCCAAGCCAGGAATATTTAAAGCATATTAAGCTTCACTCAAATTATTCAAGGGTTTATGTGAGTTCAAAAGTGGCCGTACCCCATTTTGCGGAAGCATTTGGAATGGCTGAAAAAAATGTGTTTCCATTAGGAGTCCCAAGAACGGATTATTTTTATGACAGAGAAAAAATGGCCCAAATAAAAGAACGCTTTTATTCGCAGTATCCTGAATTAAAGGGAAAACAGTTAGTCTTATACGCTCCAACCTATCGGGGTAAAAGTCATTATCAGGAAGATTGGAAAAGTCCAATTGATTTTAGCCAGTTGAAGGAAAAATTAGGCGGCGATTTTGCGATGCTTATCCATTTGCATCCGTATATGTGCGCTCCTGATTTAACAGATCATGAATTTCTTTACCATATTCGTAATGAGTTTACGATTGAAGAATTGCTGACATTAACGGATCTTCTGGTTACTGATTATTCCTCCGTTATTTTTGATTATAGTTTATTGGTCAGGCCAATGGCTTTTTTCGCCCATGATGTAGAAGATTACATTAAGGAAAGGGACTTTTACCTTGATTATCAATCGATGGTACCGGGGCCAATCTTTTATGATACAACATCATTGGCTGAGTGGATGAAGCAGGGGAGCTTTGATTTAGAAAAAATTAAAGCGTTTCGTGACCGTTTCTTTGATTACTCCGATGGGAAAGCATCGAAACGTATCGTTGACCACTTGTTAAGGAAAGTAGAGTAGATTTGAAGGAGGGTTTCGAACTCTTCTTTTTTCTTATATATTTATATTTGGACATAAATTACAGATTGGAGATACAGCATGCTGAGAAGAGCGAAGAGGCTTATCAGAAGGGCCATGTTTAGAAAAAAAACGGCCCAAAACAGTAATGAGGCTGTTATCGAGTACGGAAAGTTTTCCGATCAGCCGATGATTGTCGATGATGAAAAAATAATTATTAATAAACAAAACCTGGGTGAGTCGCTTCCGTTGATTGCGGAAATGGCTGGGGTGGAAGAAAGTCTCATTCCCCGCAGAAAAGTGACGACATTAAAATGGAATGGTCCGATTTTAGAAATTGCCGGGTATTTTTACATCGAGAATCTGCCGCTTAAGGATGAGGACCTCGTAAAAAAACGGCTTGTGCTGTTAGATGGAGCGGGGATTAAAGTAACCATTCCTCTATATGATATTTCAAAAGAAGACATCGAACATGATGAAGAGATTAGTGATTTATATTATTGGTCTGGATTCCACGGGAAAATTAATTTTGCGACATTAAATCAAAATGCTCCGCTTCCACAGGGAGAATACAAAGTCTATATCGAGACCGAAGTTCATGTATTAGGGGATAAGGTCTATCGTAAGAGCTTTCCACTTGGAAATATCGAGAAATTCCTTGATAAAGGCTTCCATTCAGCAAAAATGGAGTATTTCACAGCGAAAAGGGAAATGAAATTTAATTTATTGGCCACCTATGATTTACCGAGGAAGACATTAAAGATTACATCGAGCAAACTGAAGGATATGGATCCGAGAGAAATGGCGCTTGATGCAGAGGATTATCAAAGAGGGGTCTTCTACCGTTTCTTTTCGAAAACGGTCTTTCAATTCCTATATCGTTTCTATTGCATGCGGCCAATCAAACAAAAGCAAATCCTATTTGCTTCTGACAGCCGCAGTGATATGAGCGGTAACTTCCAATTTGTTTATGATGAAATTATCCGCCGTAATTTAGATTTTGATATTCATTTTATGTTAAAGCGTGGAGTGGACGAGAAGAAAACCTACCGTGAAATCGTTCAACTAGCCAAACTGATTGCAACTTCCCGATTCGTAATTTTGGATGATTTTTACCCAATGATTTATCCGTTGAAAATCCGCGAAGGTTCCGATTTGGTTCAACTCTGGCATGCAGTCGGGGCCTTTAAAACCTTTGGCTTCAGCCGACTTGGCCGACCGGGCGGTCCGTCACCTAAATCGATTAATCACCGTAACTATACAAAGGCGATTGTCAGCTCGAAAAATGTTGCCAAGCATTATGCAGAAGGATTTGGGATTGATTTGGATAAAGTTATTCCAACCGGAATTCCGCGTACAGATGTCTTTTTTGATCAGGAATACCAAGAGAATGTTCGTGAACGGCTTTACGAAGAGTATCCGTTCTTAAAAGGCAAAAAAGTAATTATGTTTGCACCGACCTTCCGCGGTAACGGCCAGCAATCGGCCCATTATCCGATGGAAGTTCTAGACCTTGCAAAGCTTTATGAGGATCTTCATGATGAATATGTATTCTTATTTAAGATTCACCCATTTGTGAAAAACGATATAACGATTCCTTATCAATACAGTGATTTTTACTATGATTTTTCGTCCTATCGGGAAATTAATGACCTGCTCTTTATCTCGGATATTCTTATTACCGATTACTCATCAGTTTGCTTTGAATATGCTTTATTGAATAAACCGATGCTATTTTTCGCCTTTGACGTGGAAGAATATGTTCGGACCCGTGACTTTTATTATGAGTTCCATTCCTTTATACCTGGTCCGCTGGTCCGCTCCGCTGAGGAAATTATTAAAACAATTGAAGAAAAAGACTTCAAGATGGAAAAAGTTGAACCTTTTGTTCGCTATTTCTTTGACGAGATAGACGGAAAATCAAGTACCCGAGTTGTTGATGATATATTATTACAAGATGAAACAAACGAAGACAATAAGGAATAAAGAGAAAACACCCAAGCATTTTAGCTTTGGGTGTTTTTTATGAATTTAGATATTCCTTTAGTCAACAGCAATCTGTGAAATATTTGAATTTTCCTACAGCACTCTTCCTTTTATTCTATTTTTAAGCAAGTATTTCCATGAAACTATTTAAAAACCTTTATTAATAAGCGATAATAATAGTATTGTAGAAAATTGCTGTTTAATAGAAGGATTTGTAGTAAAAAAGGCTCAGAAATACTACAGGGGTGTATTTTAATGAAAGAATTCGGGAAAATCGTTCTTTTATCGACAAGTTTGGTTTTTAGCGGGGCAATAACTCCTTTATCTCCATATAGTTTAGATAAGGCTGAAGCAGCAAGCACCTTAAAGCTTGCCAATATTAGCTTTCAAACGACTGCAAATGTAAACCTAAGGACGGGCCCAAGTACCAAAAATAAAGTTGTTATAACAATTCCAAAGGCGAAAACAATCACTGCTTTTGAACAAACAGGAAATTGGTTTAAGGTTTCCTATCGGTATAGTTCTAAGGGAAAAACAATTACGAAAACGGGCTGGGTAAGCGGCTCCTATATCAAGAAAATCACTTCGGCTGTGCCAAAAATCAATACAGTCAAGTTTAAACAAACAACATATCAAACGACAGCTAGTCTCAATCTTCGTTCCGGAGCAGGAACGAAATATAAAGTTTTACAATCCATTTCTAAAGGAAAAACAATCACAAGTACTGAGAGGACAGGAACGTGGTATAAGGTTGTTTATACATATATCAATAATGGGAAGTCCGTAAAAGCGACAGGCTGGGTAAGCGGAACATACTTAAAGGAATATTACAAAACTTCCAGCCTCACGGGTGCTTACTACTTTACAAATAAGTTGGTCAGTCTTTATCCAAGTGCTGACACGAAGAAAAAAGCAGTATATAGTCTAGCCTCAGGGAATGGCTTTTTCATCACCAGTAAGGTTGTAAACAGTTTGAGCGAAACATGGTATAAGGTCTCCTATAGTGGAAAAACGCTATACCTTAATAGCAAAGATGTTACGAAAGCCACGGTTCAGTCTTTTACGGCGGCAAATTATCAAGCAAATAAAGATACCAATCTTTTCACTTCAGTTGGCAAGGCTTTTTCAAAAGCAGGGCAAATACCAAAAGGGACGATTATTTCCACAAGTAAAAAAGTGGGAGATTGGTATGTAATAAAATATAACGGGAAGTCCGGCTATGCTGATTCGAAGGATTTTACTAAATACAGCCTGCCCACTGAGGAAAAGCTAAATGAAGCGGATGATTACCTTGCGATTACAGATGGGGTATTAAGAGTCGGTCCCGATGACTCCTCTAATCTATTGTCGACGATTCCAAAAGGGACTAAGCTTTCTCCAAGCGCAAAAACATCCAATGGCTGGTTTAAGGTTACGTATAACGGGATGACAGGTTATATCAATGAAGGCTCTATCCAAAAGGCCGAGGATCTTCCTCCTGTAAAAGAAGATTCAAGCGAGGTCCCAATTGCCAAGGCAACCTATGTTGTTTTGGCAGAGCTAAATCTTCGGGAGTCCAATGATACGGCGTCTAAAAGTCTTGACGTTATTCCGAAAGGAACAATTGTAACTCCGATAAGCCTTACTTCTGATGGATGGTATAAGGTTTCCTATGATGGAAAAACAGGATATGTATTTGGCAAATATCTTCAACAAGTGATTACAGGAGATCCAATGGGAAATCGGAACAGCTATCAATTCATTGATTTAAGGACGCAATCCTCGGTAACCCCAAGTCAAATTGACAACTATATTGCCAGTTATGAAAAAACAAGCGGAAAGACAAGCATCCTTCATGGAAAAGGAAACGTGTTTATTGAGACTGGTAAAGAATATGGGGTAAATGCTTTATACTTGGCTGCCCATGCGATTCATGAGAGTGCGTTTGGAACCTCAGCCATTTCAATTGCAAAAAATAATCTGTTTGGCTTTGGTGCCTATGATGCAGCACCATTTATGTCCGCTTACCGGTTTACAAGCGTTGATTTATGTATTGACTATATTGCCCGTGAGATCAAAGCTACCTATTTGAATCCATCCAATTGGAAATATAATGGTGCCTATCTTGGTTTTAGTACGAAAACCTTATCAAACACAAGAATTGATGAGGCCAGTGAAGGTATGAACTTTTACTATGCCAGTGATCCAAACTGGGGCAAAGCGATTGCTCAGCATATGGAGAATATTCTCCAGTATGATAAAACTTTTTATGTAAAAGCAAGCAAAGATACAACGATCCCAACAAGACCGTCCATCCCTGCGGGCAGTGACGTTTTTCCTAGCAATATCCTGGCCATTGCCCAGAGTAATCTTGTTCTTGATAGTAAAAAAGGAATGAATGATGCGGTTAAAACCATCAGTAAAGGCACATTGTTCTACGTATTGGAAAAAACAAATGACTTCTGGTTAAGAGTAAAGGTTGATGGCAAAGAGTATTGGACAGATGATATAAAATTTAGTTCCTATGCAAGCTATCTATCTGTGCAAAATCTAGGCAGAGTGACAACAGCAAAACTAAATGTTCGTCCTGCTGCGACAACGAACAATACGCCAATCGCGACCTTATCTTTGAACGATCTAGTTCAAATTGTTTTGAAAAAAGATGGGACTTTAACGATGGACTCAACTAAAGGCTGGTACCAGATAGTATTGGCAAATGGAACCACTGGATGGGTTAGTGCAGGCTACGTCTATACAAAGGATTTTAAATAGAATCATAGTTACGTAGATGATATAAAAAAGAATTATAGAAAAGTAATGAGGAAGTGTAGTAAATGAAAAATATGGGGAAAGCGATTATTTTATCAACGGGGCTGTTATTAGGGGGTGAAGTATTTGCCCCAGTAGCACCGATCGGTATGGGACATGCTGAAGCTGCAAGCCTTGTCCATTTCAAAACATCAACCTATCAAACGACTGCTAATTTAAAAATGCGGTCTGGTGCAGGAACCAAGTATAAAACGATTATAACCATTCCAAAAGGAAAAATGGTTCTATCATCTCAAAAATTAGGGAACTGGTATAAAGTAAGCTACACATACAAATCCAAGGGTAAGACGGTTACGAAAACAGGTTGGTCAAGCGGGTCATATTTAAAGAAAAAAACTGTCAGCTTAGCAAAGACCTCTGTTCCTAAGACTGTTAAATTTACAAAAACAACCTTCTATACATCTGCCAATGTAAATATGCGCACTGGTGCTAGTACGAGCAAAAAGCTGATCATGACCCTTAAAAAAGGAAAAACTGTAACATCAAATGAGAAAAGTGGCAAGTGGTATAAAGTATCCTATGCTTATGGGAAGCATGTGACCAAGTCTGGTTGGGTAAGTGGAAGCTATTTAAAGGAATACTATCGTTATACAAAAACAAGCGGAACATATTACTTTACGAATAAAACAACGAAGCTTTATTCCCATGCAGATAAAAAGAACAAGTATATGTATATCATTCCTGCTTATAACGGTTTTTATTCGTCGCAAAAAGTGGTCAATAGTATTGGACAAACTTGGTACCGTGTTTCGTATAATGGCAAGAATCTTTATGTCTATAGTGGTGATGTGAGTAAATCATCCACCAAGACCTTTGCGAAAAAGAATTACCAGGTGAAGACAAGTACATATGTTTATTCATCTTATGGAAGTGCTTATAAACATCTTGTCAGTCTTCCAAAAGGAGCTATGATCTCTACCATGCAAAGTGTTGGTTCTTGGTATGCTGTAACCTATAAGGGGAAAAAGGGTTATGTTCCTGCCTCAGCTGTGCAAACACCACCAAAGGTAAATAACAGTATTAAAGAGGAAAATGTAACCGAGGCTGCAAAAACTTATTTGGTAACAGCTGATTTAAATTTACGAAAATCAGAGAATTCATCATCTGATCGGCTTTCAGTAATTCCAAATGGTTCAACGGTACAATCCACAACGAAAACAGGGTCCGAATGGTACAATGTAACGTATAAAGGGAATACGGGCTATGTGTACGGCTCTTACCTAAAGGAATATACGCAAAATGCGGATTACCGGTTTATTGATTTACGCTCCAAATCTTCTGTAACAGCAGGGCAAATTAATAATTACATCGCTGCTAATGTCAATGGAAGACCTAGTGTGCTTTTAGGTAAAGGGCAGGCTTTTATTGACGCTGGGAATAAATATGGTGTAAATGCTCTTTATTTAGCCGCACATGCGATCCACGAAAGTGCATTCGGGACATCAAGCATTTCCTTAGGTAAAAATAATTTATTTGGTTATGGTGCCTATGATGCTGCACCGTTCTTTGGCGCATATCGTTTTTCTTCCGTCGAGGCCTGCATCAATTATGTTGCCCAAAAAATGAAAGCTGATTATTTAAATCCTAATGGAACGCATTTTGAAGGGGCCTTCCTAGGATTTAGAACGAATGATAAAAACGGAACACGGATTACAAGCAAAAGTATTGGGATGAACTACTGGTATGCAAGCGACCCAAACTGGGGGAATGGAATTGCACGCCATATGAATAACATATTGGCCTTTGATAAGAGCTATTATAGCAAAGCTGCTATCAATACCTCTGTTCCTGCAACTCCTGGAATTCCAGTCGGAAGCGATAAATTGCCTGCTAATATTCAAGTGGTTGCAAAAAAGGATTTATCTAGTGTGGTTAAAAAGGGAACCAACTTTATCATGCTTGAAAAAACAAATGATTTTTGGGTAAAAGTTCTTGTAGAGGGCAAGCAATATTGGGTTGATAATATTCGTTTTTCCGTCTATAAGGATTATATTTCTGTATTAAATTTAGGTCGAGTTACCATATCTACATTGAATGTGCGCAAAGAGCCAGGAAAAGAAATCATCGGTTATTTGCATTTAAATAATTATGTAGAATTGGAATTGGATAAAGATAAGAAAGTTATTTCGGAGACGAAAGATGATATCAAGTGGTACAAAGTCAAATTATCGAATGGAAAAATCGGCTGGGCAAGTTCAGCCTATATTGCAAGAGAACTTAAATAATCAAAATGCTGACATGCATCATATATTGATGTGGTCAGCTTTTTTAATGTGTGATCACAAACCCTAATCCAATTCTGGTATTTTGATGGAAACATCACGAATATGCATTGAAATTTAAGATTGATAGTCTTATAATGAGTTGGTAAGTTAATTTTATGTAAATTTAAGTTGTTTTTTTTGTAAATAATTGACGACTTTTGATAGATGACAAACATTGAAACTAATTCTTTCTAATTATAAGGAGGAAATAATATATGAAAAAAGTACTAACATACGGAACATTTGATTTACTACACTTTGGACATATCAATTTACTTAGCCGTGCAAAAGATTTAGGTGACCATTTAATTGTTGGTCTTTCTACGGATGAATTCAACAAAGGGAAAAACAAACAAGCTTATCACAGCTTTGAAAATAGAAAATTAATCTTAGAATCGATTCGTTTTGTTGATGAAGTGATTCCTGAGAACACTTGGGATCAGAAAATCCAGGATGTAATCAAGCATGATGTTGATATCTTCGTTATGGGCGACGATTGGAAAGGCAAATTCGATTTCCTTAAAGACTATTGTGAAGTAATATACTTACCAAGAACAATTGGGATTTCGACATCTCAAATAAAAAACGACTTAGGAATGGTGACAAATGGTTAGGGAACTAGCCATTTCTTTGTATCTGTTTGTCTTTAAGTGTGTGTTTTCTGTTTTCAATTTAATGCCGCTTAAAGACAAAACTACCTTTGTCATCAGCTTTGGTGATAACAGCCAATATGTCTTTGAGGAAATGCGCCGCCAAAACGTCCAAAATGAAGTGGTTTTCCTATGCAAAGGTAAAAGTATCGCCATTTTTAAGGACTATAAGGATGTTACCTGTGTTCCATTTGAAACCAACAACCTTATGAATTGGTTAAAGTCTATTTATCATTTAGCGACATCCCGACATATTTTTATAGATAACTATTTTGGTTTTCTTGCCAGTGTTACATTCAAGCAAGAGGTTACTTGCGTTCAGCTATGGCATGCCTCTGGTGCGATTAAAAAATTTGGCCTTGAGGATGGGTCCGTTAAAAACAGAAGTGAACGAGCAAAACAACGTTTTTTACAAGTCTACCAACAATTTGATAAAGTCGTTGTCGGTTCAGATGTTATGGCAGCTACTTTTATGAAATCCTTTAATCTAAAAAAAGAAAACATTTTAACAACAGGGGTTCCAAGGACGGATTTCTTTTTTAACGAAAAGGAGAAACAAAAAGCGATTCAAAAGCTGACTCGCACGCATCGTGTCTTAAAAGATAAAAAAGTAATTCTTTATGCACCAACCTATCGTGACCATGAGCTGGAGAATTTCTCACTTCAGCTAAACGTAGAAAAAATGAGCAAAGAACTTGGAAATGAGTACATTTTAGCTTTGCGTTTACATCCAGCAATTAAAAACTCGGTTGATTTCTCTAAATTACACTCGGATTTTGTCGTTGATTTCTCCTCCAGTCAGTATGATATCAATGAGTTACTTGCGGTGGCTGATTATTTGATTACAGACTATTCTTCCATTCCATTTGAATTTTCCTTATTACGAAAACCCATTATCTTTTTCGCTTACGATTTAGAAGAATACAAAAAGGACCGCGGTGTTTTAAATGGCTTCGAAGAAAATCTTCCTGGTCCGATTGTGAAAGATACTGACTCAATTATTGATTTGGTTCAAAATAATCGCTTTGATCAAAAAGTTGTTGATCATTATGCTGAAAAGTGGAACAAATTCTCCAATGGCCGTTCAAGCCAAAATTTGGTTCATTATTTATTTGGTGAAAAAGGTGTGCAAATCCAACAACGAAGAGCACAATAATATTGATACCAGCTTCGGGTAGATTTATTGCTCGGAGCTTTATGTTTTTATCCCGCATTAACGGGCAGTAAGACCCCTAATTTATCAATTTAAGGGTACAATAAGGTAAGATTAGTCAACTGCTCGTAAATGCCCGATTGATTCAACTAACAATCAGTGGGGATGAAAAAATTCCCCACTGATTGAGTTTCATTTTATAATGCCCATTTGGGGAAATTAATGTATAATGAACAAGGTTATTATTGTTTAAAAGGAAGGACAATTTTGATGAAGTCAATGATTACAATAATAAAGGAGCAAATAAGTTCCTTTTATCTGATTTTGAGACTATCTGCATTTGAAATGAAAAGCGCCAATACGAATAACTATCTTGGTCGGCTGTGGGAGGTACTAAATCCAACCATTCAGCTTGCAATTTATTGGGTCGTTTTTGGTGTAGGGGTACGCCAAGGACAACAGGTTAAAATGGATAATGGCGAACTCGTTCCTTTTTTTATTTGGTTAGTAACGGGGATGATTGTTTGGTTCTTTATTAACCCAGCGATTTCAGCTTCATCGAGGTCGATCTATTCTAGAATCCAGCTTATTTCAAAAATGAGCTTTCCAATGAGCGCGATTCCCTCTTTTGTTATTATGGCAAATTTTTATACTCATTTAATGCTAGTTGCTGTTGTTACGATTTTTCTACAGTTTACAAAATTTAAATTGTCGCTGTATTTTCTTCAACTTCCTTATTTTATGATTGCGACACTGGTGTTTTTACTGGCACTAGGATTAATCACCTCGACACTTTCGACGATTGTAAGGGACGTTCAGCAAGTTGTTCAATCCGTTTTAAAAATGCTGCTTTATTTAACACCTTTATTGTGGCATACGGACCATTTAATCATTAAAGGCGTCGACTATGCCTTTTTATTAAAATTAAATCCCTTGTATTATATTGTGGAAGGGTACAGGGCTTCATTAATTGGAACGGCTTGGTATCCGGTGGAATATCCGCAATATACCTTATATTTTTGGATCATTACGCTTGTTTTGTTCCTAATAGGTTCTGTTCTACACCTGAAATTCAGAAACCGCTTTGTTGATTACTTGTAATATTGGGGTGACTCTACATGACAGAAACGGTAATTGTCAAAAATGTTTTTAAAAAATATAAAATGCATAAATCACCAAAGGAAAAACTGCTGGATGTAATTTTACCAGGAGGCTACGGTGAAGATTTTTATGCACTTCAAGATATCTCTTTTAGAGCCAATCAAGGTGATGTAATTGGTTTGGTTGGGGTGAACGGTTCTGGGAAATCAACCCTTTCGAATATCATTGCCGGCGTTATCCCGCCTACTACAGGAACAGTGCAATCGCACGGTACTACTTCAATTATTGCGATTTCCTCAGGGTTGGATAACCAATTAACTGGAAGAGAAAACATTGAATTAAAATGTTTAATGCTTGGCTTTAAAAAGAAAGAAATTTTAGAACTTGAGCCTCAAATCATTGAATTTGCGGACCTTGGGAAATTTATTGATCAGCCGGTAAAAAAATATTCAAGCGGAATGAAATCACGTCTCGGTTTCGCTATTTCTGTTACCGTTGACCCCGATATTCTCATTGTCGATGAGGCATTGTCCGTAGGGGATCAGGCCTTCGCGGAAAAATCAAAGAACAAAATGTTTGAATTTAAGGAGAAAGGCAAAACGATTTTCTTTGTCAGCCACTCAATGAAACAAATAAAGGAATTTTGTAATAAAGCCATTTGGCTAGAGTACGGGGAAATTAAGGAATATGGTACGGTAACAGAGGTTATAGCCAATTACGAAAAGTTCCTAAAAAAATATAAAGCGATGACCAATGAAGAACAAAAGAAATTCCGCGAAGAAGTAATGCGAAAACAAAGCGGCTTGGCAACAGTATAAAATATATTTCATAAAGCCTAAAATGGTTAGCTGGGATTAGCTTCCGTTTTAGGTTTTTTCTTTTTCTAAATGTAAATATTAAAAGTAATACTTCTTAGCAAAGGGGGGCGATTGAAAATCAATCCTTCAAAGAATTCAATTGTTATCACGATTACCCTTATTTATATTGTTTTACAGCCCATCCTTGATCTATTTACATCGTTATCGCTACGGCTGCGGGGACAGGACTTTACCACGGGAATATTGATTCGTTTGGCTTTTCTTGTATTTATGGGGTTGTATGCAATGTTTTTTTCGAAAGGAGTGAGATATTACTTCCTCCTGCTAGCAGGGTTTTTAGTGATTCACCTACTCATCAATCAATATGATAAGCCCATATTTTCGGTTTCAGTTGAAGTTAAATACATAATTAAACTTGTTTATTTTAATATGGCACTGCTCTTTTCTTTTGTTCTATTTAGCCGGGAAGGAGGAATCCGAAGGCATAAGGCGATTGATGTAATTGTGATCGCGATGACAATGGTGGGAGTAATCATGATTGTTTCCGGACTAACCGGAACCGCATTTAACAGTTATTCATGGGGAAAAGAAGGGCATGTGGGCTGGTTTTATGCCGGGAATGAAATCGGAGCGATCTTGGCGATGGGTTTTCCTGTAGTGGTGTTGGCTGCCCTCCAAAAAACAAACTGGGCCTGGATTTCGGTGTTGCTTGTCATATACTCGTTGTTTGCCTTAGGGACGAAGGTTGGTTTTGGGGCAATCCTTATCGTCTTGCTTTTGGCCCTGGTGATGTCCCTGTTTGGATTAGTCAAAAATCGTTCCGGTTGGTTACAGCCAATTATGCTCATAGCACTATTCGCTGGAATCTCTTGTTATTTTCCGTTTTCCTCTATCGCTAGAAATATGAATATGCATTTGAATTTGGTTGAAGCGAATCAATCGAAGGATGTGGAGAAGGTTAAATCAGAGACTCCTGGAACCACAGGAACCCCTGTTATCCAAATGGAAAATTTGGTGCTGAGCGGCAGGGAACATTTCCTATCCATACAGAAACAATACTTTAGAGACGCTCCCATCGTGCAAAAGCTGTTTGGAATGGGGTATGGGGGAAATTATCCGCAACAACCAAAGCTGATTGAAATGGATTTCCACGATGTGTTTTATTCGTTGGGAATATTCGGGTTTATTTTATACTTTACCCCGCTTGCTTGGATAATGGTTCAAACAGGACGTTACGCCCTGCGTAATCTTCCGGAAAGCTTTATGTTAAGAAATGTATTAATCGCGTCAGGTGCCGTTTTGGGATTAGGGATTGCTTTTACTGCGGGACACGTTTTAACGGCCCCCGGGGTAAGTATCTATTTAGGACTGCTGCTGGCTTATTTATTGACGATTCTTAAGGATCAGAGTGGAGAGAAGGGAATGTAAGGGAACCGCCATGGAGCGGATTCCCTTTATTTTTGTTTTCTCCTTTTTACAATGGCAATCAATCCGAGAATTTCTTGTGGTTTTAGGAGAAGCGCAAAGGCTGTAAATACAGCAAATGTAACCATTGTAACGAGACTTAGATGGAGAATTGAATTTGTTACCGGTAGAATAAACGCTGTTAGCCTTGAAATCATAAAGACAATCCCGAAAAGGATGAGTAATTTCCACAAGCCATTCCCAAAGGATACCTTTGCGGTTTTTTCAATTGGGACATGACTAGAAAGGCTGGAAAATAATAATAAAGTTTGAAACAGCATGGCAATCGCGGTGGCCAGGGCAATCCCGCCAACGCCAATAAAATGAGCCAAAATGACGCTCAAAACGATGTTTAATGCAACCGAGAGGATACTGCATGTCATCGTCACCTTTGTTTCTTTTAGGGCGACAAAACAGCGGTTCAAATACTCCTTTAATGCCATAAAGACCATTCCAAAGGTATAAAAGAAAAAGGCCTGTTTGGTCATCATAGCTGCGGTTTCATCAAAAGCTCCCCTTTTAAAGGCGAGTTCCACTAGGATTCCGCTCTCGACAAGCATCACAACCGCAATTGGAATTGCTGCAAAGGTGATTAATGAAATTCCTTTGAATACCCATTGGACAAACTCCACACCCCTATTAACTGCAGAATCAACGACCGATGGAAAGATCACGGTAATCAGGGATAATAGGAGTATACTAAGGGGCAGGTACATTAATTTATTGGCGTAATTTAATGCCGAAACGCTGCCCTCGGGAAGTCGGGATGCCACCATTCGGTCTACCACTGCATTGATTTGATAGGCCCCAGAGGCAATGATAATAGGTGAAAATAATTTAAGGGTATTAAAGATTTGTTTCTGATACGTTTTAAAGGCGAAATTAACGTAAAAAACCTGATATTTTTTTATAAAAGGATAAAGAATGAAAAATTGACTGACGGCACCAAGAAGCGTTGCAACTGCGACACCGTAAATCCCATATTGTTTGGTTAAAAATATAATCGTAATGATCACAAATAAATTTTGTGGTATCGCAATAAACGCTGGTGGTGCAAAGACTTTTTCATATTCAAGGATCCCGGTCATAATCGCTGATAGGACAAAAAAACAAAAACTCGGCAGCATAATCATTGTTAGTTGGTTGGTAAGTTCAGCTTGTTGGATACTGAAGCCTGGCGCAATCATTTTTGTTATTAAGGGTGTCACTAAATAGAATACGAACGTTAGAAAAACGGACAACGTGATAAACAGTGTTGCCAAGACGCTAATGATGTTGCTAGCTTCCTCCTTGCCTTTTTCCTTTGCTTCAGCATAAATCGGTGCAATTCCGCTGGTAATCGCCATTCCGACAGCGGCAAATAGCAGGACAGGAATAACTGAGGCAACAAAAAAGGCGTCAGTAACGGTTGATGCGCCAAAATAAGCCGCCATCAATAGGTCACGGCCGAACCCGAGAATCTTGCTGACAATCGCGATTAACGTTATAATTCCAACTGATTTAATCATTTTCATAAAAGTCACCGTCTTTGACTTGCCAAATGGTTCATTAGCCATTATGGTCAATAATGGAACAGGTTATATGTAAGGATATGAAAGAATGAGGATTACATATGAAAAATAACGTAAATATCTTGGGAATCAATTTTTTAAATAAAGGCTTTAATGAGGTTGTTCATTTGCTAACGGAGCGGATTGCTAAGGGTGTTAAAACGTTCGTCGTAACCGCCAATCCTGAAATTGTGATGTATGCTAGAGAGGACAAGGATTATTGGAAAATTGTCCAGGAGGCCGATTATGTTGTTCCGGATGGATCTGGGATTATTTTAGCCGCTAAAATCTTAAATTCGCCGATTCAGGAACGGGTCACTGGCTATGATTTAACCATAAGGCTTTTGGAGTTAGCCAACCAGAATGGCTGGCGTATTTACCTATTGGGCGGCAAGGAGGAAACGAATAAGAAGGCAGTTGCTACGATCTGTGAGCGGTACCCTCATTTGGTGATGGCCGGCTTCCACAATGGGTATTTTAAAGGGAAAGAGAACAAGATTGCAGACGAAATCAAAGCAGCCAATGCGGATATTGTTTTTGTGGCATTAGGCTTTCCGCGGCAGGAAAAGTGGATTTCCGCTCATTATGCGACGTTTTCAAAGGGGATATTTATGGGGGTTGGCGGAAGCATTGATGTCCTTGCGGGGGAGGTTAAGCGTGCCCCTCTTGTTTGGCAGAAGCTAAACCTGGAATGGTTTTACCGGCTCGTGAAACAGCCATCCCGTTGGAGAAGAATGCTGGCTTTACCAAGGTTCTTGGTGGAGATTTTGAAGGTAAAAAGGTAATTGGTACTGGAAAGACTTTTATAGGCATCATCCTCTTGGATAAATCTAACGTACATGATTTTCCGCCATTATGGTAATAAACAATAATAGATGAAACTTTTTATCGAAAAAAGTCGTCAATTTATTGAACCAGAAGGTGAGAAGGGTGAAGGTGCTTCATTTAAATGCTGGGGTGGAAACCGGCGGGGGAATGGTTCATATTCTTGATTTGCTTGAAAATGATCAAGAACCCGAAATCATTTTAGGTCTTTTTGAAAAGGGCCTTATGTATGAGAAAGCAATCAATAAAGGAATTAATGTCGTTCTATTTCACCAAAAATCAAAATGGGATCTTACCCTTCTTAAAAAAATCATATCATTAATTGATCGAGAGATGATTGATATTGTTCACACCCATGGGCCGCGGGCTAATTTTTACGGCTGCTTTTTAAAAAGAAAAAGGCAAGCCTTACGCTGGGTCACTACTCTCCATAGCAACCCACGCCATGACTTTCTTGGCCGAGGATTGCCAGGTGTGATGTTTACAGCACTTCATTTATGGGCATTAAAAAAACCAGATCATTTTTTAGCCATTTCCGAAAGATTTAAAAATTTATTAGTCGCCGAAGGTATTAATGAAAATAAAATCACCCCCATTTTTAATGGTATTGATTTTAAAAAAACCTTTTGGACAGAAAAGATCTCGCGTTATGAATTAAACCTCGTGGACAATGACTTCTTAATCATTATGGTTGCTAGATTATGCCCGGTAAAAGGACATTCTACTGTTTTTGAGGTTATCAAGGAATTAATCCGTCTGCATGACAATGTCAAATTGCTCGTTGTGGGTACGGGCAGCTTAGAAACAGAACTAAAACATCTTGTTTCGCAGCTGGGAATTGAGAACCATATTCTTTTTTTAGGACAACGTCAGGATGTTCATGCTTTATACGAAATCTGTGATGTTAAATTACTTGCTTCCTTTAGTGAAAGCTTTCCACTTGTTTTGCTGGAGGCCGCTCGGGCTAAAAAACCCATCATCACCTCCGATGTCGGCGGTGTTCGTGAATTAATCCCTTCAAAAGAGTTTGGCTGGATTGTTCCGGTTAATCAAAAGGAACCATTGCTTTATTCGATAAAAGAAGCCATTCACTTCCGTGAAAAGGGTAAGCTAAAGGAAATAGGTATGAATCTTTACAACCATGCTTCCACACAATTCACCATTGAAAATTTTCGTAATAGCGTCCTTGCTGTATATAAAAATCTTGGATAAAAAAAAGGATCCATTACGGACCCTATGTTACAAAAATCGCTCAAAAAACTGGTTATTTGACATTATTTTTACAATACGATTTTTTTAGACCAAACTAAAATCTATGTGCTATAATATACACGTTGTATCAATAGAAAAATATGCCTTGGTTCTAAAATTCAGAAAGGGGCATTATATTCATAAGGAGGGTCTTTATGCTTTATTTGACCTTTTTATTATGTTTTTTATGCTCCATTCTTATCACACCAATTATTAAGAAATTGGCCTTTAAGGTAGGAGCAACAGACAACCCGAACCAACGAAAAGTCCATCAGAAGATTATGCCGCGGTTAGGTGGTTTGGCGATATTTGTAAGCTTCCTTCTAGGGCTTCTCCTCATGCATCCAGATAGTCAATATCACGCAGCCATTGTGGTAGGGAGTGTGATCATATTAGCTACGGGTGTTTTAGACGATATCTATGAATTATCGGCAAAATTAAAGTTTTTGTTACAAATTGCAGCAGCCCTCATTGTTGTCTATTGGGGCGGCGTCCAAGTTGATTTTATTAACTTGCCATTCGGCGGGAATTTATATTTTGGTGCCATGAGCGTACCGATTACCGTCATATGGATTGTCGGTGTTACCAATGCAATTAATCTGATTGACGGACTTGATGGTTTAGCCGCTGGTGTTTCATCAATTGCATTAATCACGATTTCTGCAATGGCGATTGTCATGGGCGATCCGTACGTCATGACGATGGGTGCTATATTATTAGCAAGTACATTAGGATTTCTTATTTTTAATTTCCATCCCGCGAAGATTTTCATGGGAGATACAGGAGCTCTTTTCCTTGGGTATATGATCGCTGTTCTTTCCTTATTAGGTTTTAAAAACGTAGCGTTTATCTCCTTTGTTGTTCCTGTTATTATTTTAGGCGTTCCAATTTCAGATACATTTTTTGCAATTGTGCGTCGCCTTTACAATAAAAATCCGTTATCGGCTCCGGATAAATCCCATTTACACCATTGTTTACTTAATCTGGGCTTCACCCACCGACAAACGGTATTGTTGATTTATGCCATGAGTGCAATGTTCGGCTTAGCCGCAGTCATCTTTACGATGACAACGGTATGGGGATCAATTTTAATGCTGATTATCATTTTGCTGGCAATTGAATTGATCGTTGAAAGCATTGGCTTAATCAATGCAAATTATAAACCCTTACTAAAAATTGTCCAGGTATTAGCAAGAAATCGTCAATAATGAAAGGGCCTTTAAGCGGGTCCTTTTTATTTTGGAGAAATTAAATAGAAAAAACCCGGCTGAGGGTGTCAGCCGGGTTTTTTCTATTATTGACTTGTTCCAGTAGTATCACTTGAAGACGTAGTAGTTTTTCCTAATAGATGGTTTTTCAAGATTAACTTTGTTTCATCTAATGAAGTTTGATCTAATCGATAATAATAAATCCCGTTAATCCGTGAATCTTGACCTTTTAAGGTAAGTGACTCAGTATCTAAACCGCCTGCTTTAATATAGTTTAGGAACGATAACATTTGATCAAATGTTAAATCTGTTGTCATATTTTTACCAACTGCATCGATTACCTTTGAATAACTGGTTACATTTTTAACGGAAGTTGCCTGTGAGAGAATTGACTTCATAATTTCCTGTTGTCGTTTTCCACGATAAATATCGCTGTCATAATGTCTTGTTCTTGCTAAAGCTAATGCTTGTTCCCCGTTCAGATGTTGCATTCCTTTTTGTAAGGTAATGGCACCCTTATGATCCTGAGAATCCTGTTCCGTAAAGGTATATGGAACATTAACATCAATTCCGCCTAGGGCATTAATGATATCCATAAACGCATTGAAATTCATTTTTACATAGTAATTAATTGGCATATCAAGTAATTCTTCAACGGTATCAAGTGTAAGCTTTACCCCGCCATAGGCATGTGCATGCGTGATTTTTGTGTAGATATTCTTTTCTGGAATATAAACATAAGAATCACGGGGGATGCTTAGTAGCTTAATGGATTTATCTTTTTTGTTAAAAGTTGCTACCATCAAAGCATCCGAACGAGGGTTTCCTTCTTTCCGTTTACTGCTGTCATCGACTCCAATAAAAAGGATCGAAGTGTTTTCTACCGGCACATTTTTAAATACACGTTTTGATTCCCGATCAATCGGCTTATATGATTTATTCATTACCGATTCTGCTTTGTTATAAAGGAAAGTGGCATAAGCTGCACCGCCGAGTCCAATGACTAATATAGGCAATAAGATCCAGGCTAAAAGTCTTTTTCTTTTCTTCTTAGATTTTTTATTTATACGGTCTTGTCTATTTGCAGACATAGATGATCTCCTTTTCATTGTAAAATACTGTATGAAAACATACAGAACCATGATTAATTCTATAATATTTTAGGAGATTGGTAAAATGAAATTTTTTGTAAATCGTAAATTTAATGTTGTATATTGTTGAAATTTGTAAAAAAGATGTACTTCAGATGAAAAAAAGGCCAATCCAGTATTGGTCAGCCGTTTAAATATCTTCCTCCAGGTAAAGTATTTCCCCTTCGCTAATTTTACCTTGTCCATTGGTCATTTCTGTTATCCAAGTGCTGAATTGCTCAATTTCGCCTTCCTCAACAAAAACTTCAAATTCTACTGTATCTAAATAATGAATTTCTTTGAGCGTATAAACAGAAGAACGCAGTTCATTTTCCAATTTACCAAGCCATGTATAATCGACAGTAACATGCATGACTTTCATTAATTTCCGCTCAACCACACCAGTTGCAGCAATTCCTTCTGAAGTTGCTTTTCCATACGCACGAATCAGTCCGCCAGCTCCTAATTTAATTCCTCCAAAATAACGGGTGACGACAACCGCTGTATCCTTCAAATTCTTTTTCTTTAATACTTCGAGGATCGGTACACCAGCCGTGCCGCTGGGTTCGCCATCATCATTGGCTTTTTGTATTTGATCGTTTTCGCCAATTAGATAGGCGGAACAATTATGGGTTGCATCCCAATGTTTTTTCTTAATCGTCTGGATAAAATCCTGTGCAGCTCCTTCTGTTTCAACTCTTTTTATATGGGCAATAAAACGGGACTTTTGAATAACAATTTCATGTTCTTCGGACTCTTTTACTGTATAGTAGCGGGACAGCATACGTGAGCCTCCTTCAATTTTTCTGAAAAAATGACTTGTGTAATATAACTTTAATATATGTGTAACCTTAGCATGGTATAATAAGACATGTTTGATAGTGTAAACCTGATTAGGGCTTATTTTTAATAGTAAAAAAGTTTTAGAAATAGTATTCTTATTATACAACTTTTTTACGAAATTTGAGGGGTTAGTTACCTTTAAATTTCTATATTAATACAATTCAAGGTAAAATATGTTAAATAGCCTTTGTTCTAAGGACAAATAACAGGGTACACAAAGCTTCTTAATGGAGGCATTTTTATGAAGATAAAAAAACTTAATATGAAGTCGATTGATGAGATTCGTGAAAAAATGATTGAAACCGTTACTTCCAGTAAAACGGATATATTTCAAATTGAAGAGCAGTGCCGCCAGGATTACGACAGCATGAGGGATGAGCTCCAAGCCATTAAGCATATGGTGGAGAAGCTCTCGGGTGAAGGCGACTCCCTTGAGGAACAGGTTAGGCAGGCGCGTTCAAGGCTTTCTGAAGTGAGTATGAACATTAAACATTATTCGGAGGGCGAAGTCAGGGAGGCGTACGAAAAAGCGCACCAGCTTCAAATGGACCTCACTATTAATTGGCAATACAAGAAGCAGCTATTGGATAAACGAGATGATCTTGAACGAAGACTGCTGGCACTGGATGATACCATTGACCGGGCCGAGCATCTGATATCGCAAATCTCCGTTGTAATGAATTATTTAATGAGTGAAATGGGCGTTGCGCTCGAGGATGCGAAAGCGAAGCAGGATTTCGGCTTAAAGATAATTGAGGCTCAGGAAGAAGAGCGGAAGAGGATGTCACGGGAAATCCATGATGGTCCCGCGCAAATGCTTGCCAATGTGATTATGCGCTCGGATTTAATTGAGCGGGTGTATCGGGAGAGCGGACCCGAGGATGCTTTTTCAGAGATTCATAGTTTTAAAAAAATGGTCCGTTCAGCACTTTACGAGGTTCGCAGGATAATTTACGACCTTCGTCCTATGGCGTTGGATGATTTAGGATTAGTTCCTACCCTCAGAAAATACCTGCTTACTATCGAAGAATATCATAATCACTCCAAAATTCATTTTGTGAATATTGGACTAGAACATCGTCTTCCAGCTAAGTACGAGGTCGCATTATTCCGAATGATCCAAGAGTCAGTGCAGAATGCTTTAAAACACGCCAATGCCTGCGAAATAAAAGTAAAATTAGAAATGACTCAGACAGCCATTAAAGTACTTATTAAGGACAATGGTGCTGGATTTGATACGAGTCAGAAGAAACCTGAATCCTTTGGTATTATGGGTATGAAGGAACGGGTCGACTTGCTGGATGGCGAAATTATGATTGAATCAAAAATTGGTAAGGGAACCGCTGTTACCATTCATGTTCCGCTGCCTGAATAGGAATCAATTAACCAGAACTTAAAGCGATTTAAACAACAAAATCTTATTACAAGGATTAGGGAGGCGAAGAAATTGACGACTAAAATTGCCATTATCGACGATCATCAATTGTTTAGAGAAGGAGTAAAAAGGATTCTCGAATTCGAAAAAACGTTCCAGGTTGTAGCCGAGGGGGATGACGGCAACGAAGCGGTTCGTATTGTCCAAGAGTTCAGTCCAGATGTGGTCATCATGGATATAAATATGCCACAAAAGAACGGAGTGGAAGCAACCAAAGAGCTTGTAGAAAAATACCCGGAGACAAAGGTCATTATTTTATCGATTCATGACGATGAAAATTATGTTACACATGCACTTCAAACTGGTGCGCAAGGGTATCTTTTAAAGGAAATGGATGCCGATGCCCTCATCGATGCAGTTCGCGTCGTTGCTGACGGCGGCTCCTATTTACACCCAAAGGTTACGCATAATCTAGTGAATGAATACCGCCGTTTAACAGCGGGAAAGGTATTTGGAGGCTCATACGTTCAAACGGTAGAAATCCGCCGGCCGCTTCATTTGTTAACGCGCCGTGAATGTGAAGTGCTGCAAATGCTTGCTGATGGAAAAAGTAACCGCGGAATCGGGGAAGCCCTTTTCATCAGTGAAAAGACCGTTAAAAACCATGTCAGCAATATCCTGCAAAAAATGAACGTAAACGACCGTACACAGGCCGTTGTCGTTGCCATTAAAAATGGCTGGGTAGAAGTTCGATAACGCATAGATGCGTTAAAATACATTTGGAGAGGGCACGCTTTCGGGCGTGTTCTTTTTTGGGTTTCATATCAAAATATTTGATACGCGGATAAAGGGCTTCAATTCGCGGATAAAGTAGTTGGATTCGCGGATAAAAGGGCTACATTCGCGGATAAAGTCCGATCCATAGCGGTTGAAGTGTAAATTTACACATTGTGCCATTCTAATACCTAGATAATTAATGCAAAATAGCCGGATTTCGGATAAAATGGAAAAACAATAGTCTAGACAAGGATGGTATTTTGTTATGAAAACAGCAGTTGTCACGGATAGTACTGCATACATCCCAAAGGAATTACGTGATAAATGGAATATACATATGGTCCCGTTAAACGTTATTTTCAGAAATGAGGCTTACCAGGAAGAGGTTGACATAACCGCAGAGGAATTTTACCAAGAAGTAAAGGAAAAAGGTTTGCCAACTACTTCACAACCGCCAGTCGGCCAGTTTGTCGAGCTATTTGAACAACTAGCGAAGGAGTATGATGCGGTCATCAGCATCCATCTTTCAAGTGGCATCAGCGGAACCATCCAGGGGGCTGTCACGGCAGGAACGATGGTAGAAGGGATAAGGGTTTATCCGTTTGATTCAGAGATCAGCTGTATGGTTCAAGGCTTTTATGCGATTGAAGCTGCGGAAATGGCGTCAAAAGGTGCTGATGCGGATACAATCATAGCTCGCCTTGAAGACCTGAAGCAATCAGCCCAGGCTTATTTTATGGTCGATGATCTTTCCCATTTGCAGCGAGGGGGACGCCTTACAAGCGCTCAAGCCTTTATCGGCAGCCTGCTTCAGGTGAAACCGCTGCTCCATTTTGAAAATAAGGTTATTGTGCCTTTTGAAAAAATCCGTACACGCAAAAAAGCGATGAAGCGGATTGCTGACTTGCTAGGGGAGGATGCGGCCACGGGTGCATCCTATCGGGCTGTCATTATCCATGCCAACCGCGAAGCGGAAGCGCATGAGTGGAAAGCGGAGTTATCAGCGATGTATCCGAATGTTGAATTTTTAATTGGCTATTTTGGAGCTGTAATCGGTACCCATCTAGGCGAAGGTGCAATGGGGATGGGCTGGATGCGGAAGTAAGATTGGAAGATAAAATCAGTCAATGGGAACATATATTGGTTAAATTGGAACATAAATAGGGTCAAACGGTACATAAAACGTTCAACTTGGAACATAAAGTTTCACCTCTTCTAAAATTGGTAATAAATAAACCCGGGAATCTGCATAAAATGAGCCCCGTCGTCTTAAAGGGAAGGGGAAATTACCAGAGCCAGGCTTTCGCCTGGCTTTTTGATTATTAAAAATAAGATTGGATCATAAAATCGAAAAAAGCGAACATATATTGCTTAACTTGGAACATATATCGGGTCAAACGGAACATTTAACAAGTGCACTCGGAGCTTCAAAAAAAATGTTCGACAAAAGCAGGAATGAATCAGTTCCTGTCGAATTTGTAAAATGAATTCATCGAACTCTCCTCAACAACACCTTAACAAAATCCCCAAAAAGAAGGTGCCCACATGCGTTTCGCATTGAAAAACAATATCCTCTGCCCGCAAAAGGAAGATTCCTTGCCGATTTCCAGCATCCCCAACATCCCGCAGCCACCGCCTAACCCAAACTTTCACTTTAACCCTGAACTGCAACTGCTTCTTACCGGCAAACAGCTTCTCACAGACGACATCCCATTGAAGGAATTGCAAGTTCACTATGAACAAGGCTATGTAACCTACCGTAAAGGCATTGATTACCTCGGTAAACAGCCGATTTGCGCTCGTTGTGGAAACAAGGACCCGCAATGGTTCGCCCGCTTTCCATGCGCACGATGCGGCGAAATATGCCTCTATTGTCGCCACTGTATTATGATGGGAAGAATAAGTGAATGCACCCCTCTTATCGGCTGGAATGGTCCCCCGCCGGAAATAAAACTCCCCGGAAAGATCATGGAATGGCAAGGGAAACTTTCAGCTGGGCAACAAGCTGCATCCGACAAGGTGGTTGAAGCAATTGAGCAAAATCATGAACTTTTGGTATGGGCAGTATGCGGGGCGGGGAAAACCGAAGTTTTGTTCCATGGGATCGAGACTGCACTAGCCTCAAGCAAAAGAGTTTGCATTGCTACCCCCAGAACAGATGTAGTTCTCGAACTTACTCCCCGTCTTCAAGCGGCATTTCCTAGTATCGATGTTGCCTCCCTCTATGGCGGGAGCAAGGACCGTCATCTTTACGCACCGCTCACCATTGCGACCACACATCAACTGCTAAGGTTCTACCATGCCTTTGATACCCTAATACTTGATGAAGTGGATGCTTTTCCTTATACCGTTGAAGAGTCACTCCAGCATGCGGCTGTACTGGCGCGAAAACCAGTTTCAGCGATGATTTATTTAACTGCCACCCCTAATCAAAAATGGCAGAAAGAATGCCGGCAGGGAAAAAGAGCCTATACGACGATTCCAGCCCGATTCCATAGACATCCGCTTCCAGTCCCGCAATTTGTCTGGTGTGGGAACTGGCAAAAGACTCTCCATAATAACAAACTACCCGCAAATGTGCTTCAATGGATAAAACATCGAATTGAAAGTAATAAACAATCACTCATATTTTTTCCACATATTCCTTTGATGGAAAAAGCGCTCCCGATCCTACGCCGGTTTGCCCCAAATATTGAAGCCGTCCATGCAGAAGACCCGGAACGAAAGGAAAAGGTACAAAAAATGCGGGCAAAGGAAATTCCATTACTTTTAACGACAACGATCCTTGAACGAGGCGTTACCTTTCCCAACATCGATGTCGCCGTTGTTGGTGCTGAGGATGATATTTTTACTGAAAGCGCGCTTGTCCAGATTGCTGGAAGGGCAGGAAGAAGTGCGGCCCATCCAACAGGGGTGGTTACCTTTTTTCACTATGGTAAAACGGATGAGTTGCTAAAAGCAAAGCAACAAATTGTTTTTATGAATCGAGAAGGAGTTAAAAAGGGACTAATCGATTAAAAAGAGGTGAATTCCGGTGATTCTTTTCCAACAGGAACGTTGTTATCTTTGCCATCAACCAATCCCTCCGATCATTGGATGGAGGGCGATTTTTTCGCCAGAAAAAGATCAATACCTGTGCCCTGTTTGTGACTGCAAACTTGAAAAAATAGCTGGGGAAACATGCAGAATTTGCTGCCGGCCATTCCGTCATTTGGATGAGAAATTTCGTCATGGGGACCTCTGTCATGATTGCATGCGGTGGGAGCAGGATCCAGAGTGGCAAGGGCATCTCGATAAAAACACATCATTATATCTTTACAATGATTTTTTAAAAGAAGTGATTGCTGTATTTAAATTTCGCGGTGATTATATCATTGCGAAGGTATTTGCAAACCAAATTCATGAAGTGCTTCAAAGAATGAAAACAGATGTGGTCGTACCAATTCCATTAAGCGAGGAGCGCCTCTATGAACGAGGTTTTAATCAAGCAGAGGCTCTTTTATTAGAGGCTGGTTGTACATCAACACCGCTGTTAACTAGGGTTCACTCTGAAAAACAATCAAAAAAAAGCAGATCCGAACGGATTCATCTTCCACAAGTATTCGCAATTAATCGGCAAATTGATATCCAAGGAAAAAACATTGTATTAATCGATGATGTATACACAACCGGTTCAACCCTTAGACATGCTGCAAAGCTTATTAAAAAAGAAGGAGCAGCCGGTATTCAATCGCTGACTCTTGGAAGATAGTTGCCAAATAAAGGTGGCAAGCATTGTGTGTCGCCACCTCAAAACACTAATATTTCATTCTAAGCGCGTGCTGTGCATTGTGAACATCCTGCCCAAGCAAAGGACCTAAATCATAGGAAGGATAATAGCCGTGTTTGTGCATGTAGTTATAGGCCCGTTCATGCCCGTGGATTGCAGCAATCAGCTGATTGGTAAAGGTTTTTCTTAACGCAGGTGTTGCTGTTTCCGTAATGGCGGCTGCCAGGCAACGGACTAACTCTTTAGAGAGAGCCAGCAAATCGGCTGCAAAAAAGCTGACATCCTGACGGGCTTCTGCCTCTCTCCCCTGATATCCCGGTGCCGAAGGGTAAAATTGAAGAAGTTCATTTAAGTTTCCTTCAAGCTCCCCAATGCATGTTCTGTAAAGCTCTCTTAATTCCTGGTCTTCAACCTTTTTAAAAGACATTTTCAGTTTCATTAACCCAATGGATTGAAACGCAACAATTTCATGTAATTCCATTGTTTCATGCCATGCGAGTAATTTTCTTTCTTGCTGAGCCATTTGGATGCCTCCGATCATTTTTTATCCTTTGTAACCTATTCTATGGGCATATAAGTGGTAAATTGTCCTATATAATATTAAAATTTAATTAAAATAAATTATCCATTTTACCCAAATTTACCCACACACATTCCGCTAAACACATGTTTGCTACTATATATGCATTGTTTTTGTCATCAAATCGACAAAATAATGTACTGTTTTAGCAGGATATTCATAGGGTAAAATAGAAATGTATTTACATAGTTTTAAAAAAAGGAGGAGTTCACTTATGAATTATAACGTTCGTGGTGAAAACATTGAGGTAACTCCAGCAATTCGCGAGTATATTGAAAAGAAAATTTCAAAATTAGAAAGGTATTTTACTGAAGCACCTGAAGCAAAGGTTAATGTTAACCTAAGGTTCAATCAAGATAAAACTTCCAAAGTAGAGGTTACGATTCCTCTTCCACATCTCGTCCTTCGTGCAGAGGAAACAAATTTAGATATGTATGCGGGGATTGACCTCATTTCTGACAAGCTTGAGCGTCAAATTCGCAAGCATAAAACAAAAGTGAACCGTAAATTCCGCGAAAAAGGCGATTTTCCAATCACCTTTGCAACTGCTGAAAATACAGAGTCTCACGATTTTGACGATGACGAACTAGAATTGGTTCGTACAAAACGCTTTGACTTAAAACCGATGGACAGTGAAGAAGCGATCCTACAAATGAACATGCTTGGTCATAGTTTCTACGTGTTCACCAATGCAGATACGAACCGTACAAACGTTGTTTACAAACGTAAAGATGGCCGTTATGGATTAATCGAAGCACACTAATAAAAAGAGAAACGCAGCCCCGAATCTTTAGGCTGCGTTTTTATTTTTTAATATATCAATTTCAGAATGTTCAGTATAATAGAGTGAATAGAAGTAAAGAGGTGTTGGCAATGGACTTTGATTTTCATTATCATCCTTATCCATCTCAACGGACTACCGTTTTTGCGGGACGAGGAATGGTCGCAACCTCCCAACCCCTTGCCGCCCAAGCAGGACTCGATATCCTCAAAAAAGGTGGAAATGCCATTGATGCAGCAATTGCGACTGCAGCGGCATTAACCGTGTTAGAACCAACCTCTAACGGGATTGGCGGTGATGCATTTGCGCTCGTATGGACCAAGAATAAGCTGCATGGCTTAAATGCCAGCGGTCCTGCCCCAAAAACCTTGACCATTGAAGCGGTAAAAGCGAAGGGCTATAACAAAATTCCTGCCTATGGCTGGGTGCCTGTTACCGTCCCTGGTGCTCCTTCCGGCTGGGCGGAGCTTTCAAAAAAATTTGGAAGATTGTCCTTAAATGAGGTTTTAAAGCCAGCGATCGAGTATGCTGAATATGGTTACCCGCTAACACCGATTTTGGCAAAATACTGGGATTATGCCTATAAACGCTACAAACAAATATTAACAAGAGACGAGTTCCAGCACTGGTTTGAAACCTTTGCCCCAAAGGGACGAGCACCAAAGGTGGGGGAAATCTGGCGTTCGGAAGGTCATGCATCGTCCTTACGCTCTATTGCCGATACAGCCGGCGAAAGCTTTTATCGTGGTGAAATCGCGGAACAAATTGCCGCTTTTTCCGAACACTATAATGGGTTCATTTCTCAAGAAGATCTTGCCGGTTACCGTGCAGAATGGGTGACCCCAATCAGGGTTTATTACCGTGGTTACGATGTCTGGGAGATACCGCCAAACGGACAGGGACTTGTTGCCCTTCTCGCATTAAATATTGTCAAGGGCTTCAACTTCACCGAAAAGGAAAACGTCAATACATACCATAAACAAATCGAAGCGATGAAACTCGCCTTTACAGATGGAAAGGCACATATCACAGACCCTTCTTTTATGAAAATGAACCTAGCTGACGTTCTTTCCGACGAATACGGGTCCATCAGACGGAGTGAAATTGCTGAAGAAGCCTCGCTGCCACTCCCGTACAAGCCTCCTAGCGGGGGCACGGTCTATCTTGCCACAGCAGATGGTGAAGGAAACATGGTTTCCTTTATTCAGAGCAACTACATGGGCTTCGGTTCCGGGTTAGTGGTGCCAGGCACCGGAATTTCCCTGCAAAATCGCGGACATGATTTTTCGTTAGATCCGTCACACCCAAATGCGTTAATGCCGGGGAAAAAGACATACCACACGATTATCCCGGGATTTTTGACAAAGGGGGGTCAGGCCGTCGGGCCATTTGGCGTGATGGGCGGTTATATGCAGCCGCAGGGGCATCTTCAGGTTGTTATGAACACGATTGATTTCGGTCTAAATCCGCAGGCAACGTTGGATGCTCCAAGGTGGCAGTGGTTGGAAGGGAAGAAGGTTCAGGTTGAGCCGCATTTTCCGCAGCATCTTGCCCATGCTCTGGTACGGAAGGGGCATCAAATCGAGATGGCATTAGATACAGGGGGATTTGGCCGCGGTCAAATCATCTGGCGCGATCCGGAAACCGGTGTGTTAATGGGAGGTACCGAGTCGCGGACCGACGGAGCAATTGTGGCATGGTAGAATTGTGCACTTGAAGCTAGTTTGGGGAGGTTTCAAGCGGAAAGTGTCTGTAATAGATAGGATAGGGGACAGTATGAAAAATCAATGGGAGTTTTCATCTCTCCGATGTTTTTCAATTAAGGATTGGTGTTAAACTATATGTATAAAGTGGAGGTGTCTCGAATGAGTATTAATCAACCTCATCCCAAGAAAGTAACATATGCTGAGTATCTAACTTGGCCAGATGAACCACGTTATGAAATAATTGAAAGCATTCCCTATATGCAAGCCGCACCATCGCGCCAACACCAACGTATTGTGACAAATCTCGCAGGAGAATTTTATTTGTTTTTAAAAGGGAAAACATGTGAAGTGTACACGGCCCCGTTTGATATTCGCTTATCCGCAGCGGAGGATGACGAGGAGTTTAACGTTGTGCAGCCTGATATTAGTGTTGTATGTGACGAATCAAAATTGGATGATAGAGGTTGCAAAGGGGCCCCGGATTTAGTAATTGAGGTCTTGTCTCCTTCTACTTGGCAAAGAGACCGAATTGAAAAAATGAATCTATACCAAAAACATGGCGTAAAAGAATATCTCTTGATATACCCAAACGAAATTATAATCGAGCAGTATATCCTAGATGAAAAATTTTATAAGACGCCTGTGATATACAATGAAGAGGACCATTTCACCTCGCATATTTTTCAGGAATTTTCTTTTTCCGTTAAAGATATACTTGCTTAAAAGCAAAAAGGCTGTCAAAAAGCTATGGTTTGCATAGTGAATGACAGCCTCCTTTTTGTAAATAGGAGTATAGGAATATGAACTTGTTATTTTTTATGGTGTAATTTGTGCTGTTGATTTTTTAGGAGCATGGGCAGCCTCGATAAAAGACTTGCTTTCCCCGCCATGACAGTTTGAACATGCCTTACTTTCTATATCTTTTTGAATTTCTTCCTTTGTTCCTTCACTTATTATTTTATGACCCTGAATTGAATCATCTAGTGCTTTACCCGTTACCCCAAAAATTGCAGTTTTGCTATTATGGCATTTCAAACAGAATTCGCGTTCACTGCTAGCACTCCATTCTCCAGATATAAAGGAGAAAGGTTCAGAATCTTGATCTTCGTGACCTAATTTTGTTTTTAACAGCATGAGATTTGTGGATTTATGCGTTTCATGACATTCTGAGCAAGGTAAGTATCCATTCAGCTGACTGCCGTCAATTGCAGTTATTTTGTGTTTAGAATCGCTATCCTGATAATATTGAAGAATATCCTTTGTGCCAACTTTCGTTTCTTTTTCGTTATTATGGCAGGTGAAACATAAGTCGAAATTTTCCTTTTGCCCAACGGCTGAAAACTGTTGATAATGAGAAATTTTATATGGATCCGGATCCTTTGGATCTTTTTCAGATGCTAATTGTCTTGCTAGATTTTTAAAATAGTTAGAGTTTAACTCATGGCATTTCTCGCAAAGCTGATTATTGCTGTCAATTTCTCCAACTTTTCCTGCATTAACCTCATCTTTATCCTCATGTTTATATACAAAATGATCCTGTAATAAATTTGGATTCCCTTCACTCCAAGTAAGATGTGGGTTATGACAGGCTGTACACGTACCTGATTTCTCTTCATGACCGCTTAATTGCTGAGTTTCATGCTTTGACTTAATATCTGAACTAACATTTTCAAAGACGGGCGCTGAGGTACCATCATGGCAGGCCATACAATAACTATTTTCTAAGTTTTTGGTATTTCTGTTTTTAATCTCTAAGCTTTTGTTATCCCCATAATGGGGACTATGGCAAATGGAGCAGTTATTTACATTATTTGTGTAGTATCCATGTGGCTGCTCTGTCCAATCAGATAAGTCCTTAAAATCACCCGAATCAGATTTGTATTTTTGATCATATAAAAATAAATTATTAATTGTATTACTGACTGTAGTGAATTTCCTAATAACCGGATATGGAGGATTACCCTCGTCATCCACATAGGAGGAATTGTAGAGAATATAATAAGTTGTACTTGGTGATAAGTCCTTCAATTTTAGCTCAATTTGGTTTTGGGCATTTATTGTTATGTCACCGGAAACTTGCTTTTCTTTATTAAAAACTGTAATTGGACAATATTGATTTGGATAGTCAAGAATAAGCTGATTCAAAGCATCGTTATTACTGACTTCCACCGTCATGGTTGGGTTCAACGAGATATGGGTTAAATCATCATTTTTCATGACATCGAGTGGTTTTGTCACTTCTTCTATTTTTTCGTTTCCATCCACTACTACTTTTTTCTGCGTAATAAAAGCTGTAATGGAAAGCGACTTTATATGAAGACGGGCATCATTTAATGGGTATTTGTCAGATTCAGTTAAGTTGTCGCTTGCTTTAATATAATAGTTGCTTGCTTTTTCCGTTAATACTTTTTTCATTGTCCAATTTCCATCTGTAGATGGGTGTATAGGAGAATCAAATTGTGGTTGATCTTTCGAATCAAATAATTGTATTGTGATATTTTCTAAGGGTGTCTGATCATCAGATACAGTCCCAGTAATCGTAGTTTCATCTCCTTCTACTTTAACATTGCTAATTAAAAGGGAAGGAGGGGATTTAGGAGGAGGATCTTCGGCATGAGTTTTAATCGGTAAGATAAGGGAGTATATAAGGACTAAAATCATTATGTAAAGGATATTTATATGTTTATTGTTATTTAGAACTTTCATAATTGGTCCATTCCTTTAGGCTGCGACATAAATGCTACTTTAGATTTTAGTTATTAATTCAAACAAATTAATTAATTTTAATATAAAAATTTCAGAAATCTACATTATTATTATACTTTTATTCTTAAAGTAAATGGATAACAGAACTGTGAATAATATTTGTCTCTTTTGTGAAGGCATTATTGACAGGTTTGTGAACACCCACCTATAATAAAAAAGAAAACAGCGTACCTAAGTATGCTGCTTTCAAAAACTTAAATTTTCGGTATAGGGCTATCAAATAGTGGGGCTATTTGTTAGCTCTTTTTTAATAGTCAAACTCTATACCGTTACGGTCAGAATCTATACCAGGTGTTGAGTTATATTGATAGGTGTCAGTGTTTCTTGTTCCTTCTGAGTGAGAAGAAGTATGACATCCCCAACATACAGCCATGTTCGTATAACGTTTTAGAGCAGAAGATGGGTTCTTATCAAGTAAATAGTCTTTAACCATTGTAGTACGGGCTCCACCAGTTACACCTGGGAAGTAGTTTGTAGTATCATCTAAGATATTTTGGTAAGTTAAACCACGAGCATCACGCATAACAGTTACGTCAGTACCGTGTGCATAGTGACAGCGTACGCAAGTGTAACTATCAGATGTTGTAGTGTGGCGGTATGCATGATCAAATGTACCAGAATTTGAGCCGGAAGAGGCTAGGTAATCTGTGTGACATGCAGAACAGAAGTTAGACATTGCAACCCCTCTACCTGATACATAAGCTGTGTTATTTGAACCATTAGCTAATTTGCTAGCCCATAGAGAAGCTACGTTTGTTGTTGCAACGTTGTTGGCATCTAAAGGACTAACATCTAACTTAACCACATAACCACGAGCAATGTTACCACTTACTAATGAATTAACGGTATCAACTAAAGCGGTTTTTGATGCAGGTACACCAGCAAAACCGTTACCTAAAATTTCTCCTTTTTTAAGTTGGTCAGTATCGAATACTTCTTTATTATTGTTATCTTTAAATGCCGTCCAGTAGTGTTTTACGTGAGCATCGTCGAATTCATAGCCATGTAACCATGGATCTGTATCGTTTGCATATGCGGTACCATTCCATTTCATTAATTGAAGTACAGTATCACCTGTTGTTAATCCTTTTGCAGAATAAGCAGCAGGAACCGTTGTTCCAATTGTTGATCGATAAAGAACATAGTTAATAGTTTTTGAATCGCCTGCTTTATTAGTGTAAGTTACGTCTGCAGAAGTAACTTTAGCTGAAATATCTGTTACAACAGGAACATTCTCTAGACGTTTACCGCCATCTTTTACTAGGGTGTTACCCATTTCGTTTGGATTTTCATGTAATAAACGATCAGAGTAAGATCCGTGTGGTGCGTGACAGCTTGCGCAAGTGAATTCTTCTTCCCAGTTGCCTGTACCATCTTTGTTTCCACCTGGAGCTGCTTTTAATTCTACAGTTCCATTTGCTAAGTGAACGGACATATTGCCATCATGAGTTCCGCCGAATGTACCAGCAGAGTTAGAACCAGTGAATACGTTATAGAAACCCAATGTACCATCGTGACATGCAGTACAGGTGGCATATTCGCCGTCTTTGAACAATAAGTTTTTAGATGCGCCTGTATGTGTTTGGTGACAGCTTGCACAAGAGTTAGTGTTATTCATATATGATCCGTGAGTACGTTGTGTTCCGTGTGTTCCATCTGCATTTTTAACCATGTCATCAGATTTGATAACATTATTAAAATCAGCGTTTTGTCCACCTGCACCAGAACCTGTTTTATTTGCGTTGCTTTTATCAATGGTGTTGTAGTTATTGTCCAGACCTTTATCATCTGCTTGTTTTCCATCCTGAATTGTTTTACCTTCAGCAGTTACACCATTATTATATGGGCTTGGTGGATTACTACCTGCTGCGAAAGCTATGACGCTAAACATTCCTACAAAAAGCAATGTAAGCAGGAATGAAAAGCCTAATTTGACCTTGCTCATTCCAAAAACCTCCCTTTTTACTTCTCTTTTTTTCTCTCTGTTTTTAAAATGATGAATCTAATAATTTTCCGAGCTAGTTTGAGACACCACCTCCTTAAAGTGATATTTTTAATTGTACATGGCAATTCGTTCATTTAAGGTATCTGTAATATAAACCTGATCCTGGTCATCTACGTATAATCCGTTTGGCAGATAGAATTGTTCGTTTTGATCACCCATTGTACCGAAATGGAAAACCTCGGAACCTTTTTCGTCAAATCCATAAACCATGTGAGTAAGGTTGTTTACAATGTAAAGAATGCCCCGGGAATCTACGCCAATTCCTCGTGGATTTACAAAAACAGAGGAACCTTTTCCATCTTTTGAACCGTTAATAGTTCGAATAAATTTACCGTTTTTATCGTACACTTGAACCCGTTGGTTTCCAGAGTCGGAAACAAAGATATCATTATTTTTCTTGTCGATTGCCACTGCATTTGGAGCTTTAAAAGTATCTTGTTTATTTGCTCCGGTACTAATTTCAAATAGCTTTTTACCATTAAGGTCAAAGATAAAAACCTTATTTTTTTGAACATCAGTCACGTACAATTTTTCATCATAGATGCGGATCCCAGCAGGAGATTCCAGTACTTTCTTTTTATCTTCAAAATATTTTAGGAATTTCCCTTTTGGTTCAAATACAGATATTTTTCCATTATATAAATCTGCTACATACACATTTCCTTCCTCATCGCCAGCAATACCATATGGGAATTTAAATTGGCCTTTTCCTTGACCTTCTTTACCAAACTTAAATACTGGTGTTCCAGATGTATCAAAAGCTTGTACCCGTTTATTATTCGTATCAGAAACATAGAGGAACTCGCCAATTTTTGCGACATCCATTGGCTTGTCCAGTGAATTGTCAAAGTCACCGTAAATTGCTTGGCTAAACGAAGGAGGTCCATCCGGATTCACCGCATTCGGTACCATCTTCACAACTGATTCCATATTAAAAAAGTAAATTGCTGCAAAGGCTGCGATGGTAAGAACAACAATACCGCTCATCAACCGATACACTGTTTTTTTCTTCATTGGTTTTCAACCCCTTTCTAGTTTTTAGCGACTCTTTTCAGCCCGTCCAAGGCTGGCTTGTACATAGGGTCATAATTTAATGCTGTTTTATAAATTTCTTCTGCATTCTTTTTATCACCTTGGTCCTCTGCAACCCGGCCAACTTCGTAAATAATATCCGTATTTGTCGGCATTAAACGATTTGCTTCATTCAAGGCCTTTATGGAGTCTTTATACATTTTTAGCTTGCGGAAAGACATACCTTTCAATAACCAGCCCTTATAATCTTTTGGTGATATATCAGTGGCTTTTTGGGCCATTTTTATTGCATCATTAAGTCGATTTTCTTCGTTATAAACAAGTCCTAAGTTGAAATAGGCATTAAAATAATTTTTATCTAAATCAAGAGCTATTTTGTATTCTTTAATTGCTTCATCGTTATCATTATTTAAGAAATTAGCATATCCGAGGTCAACATGGGACTTAGGATCATTTGGCTTGCTATCTACTGCGGCTTTTGCACTTTCTAATTGTTGTTTTAAATGATCCGTATTGTATTTTGGCCAAAGGTACTTATTGCTTACGAAATAACCGGCCCCAACTGCAACAACTAGTGTCAGGGTCAAAATAAGTAATGTTTGCCACCATTTGAATTTATCGTTTTTAGGGTTTTTCAATGTTTTATCAGGTGTTTTTTCTGTTGGAATCTCTGGCTTATGGTTGAGTGGTTGTTCATACGCTTCCATACGAACCCTCCTAATCTAGCAGATTTAAACCAATTATTCTTTGTGACACGCAGAGCATGTTCTTTTTACGTGACAGGTATAACAAAAATTTGTTACCTTTTGATTTGATTCTAAAGGAACAGGGTGCCTTTTCTTGTCAAATCCTTTGTGCATAGCTGGATGACAAGAAGAGCAGGCTGCTGTTGTAGTTTGATACTGACTTGTTTGCTGATAATCATGACAAGCTAAACATTTCTGCTTATCCTTAGACGCTTGAATTTTATGTTCCAACATCCAGCTGCTATTATGGCTTGCCGGCCGTTTGCTATGACAATCCTTACAGAAGGTATTTTCCTTTGCATAATCCAATTCGGTAATATGTGGTTTGGACGTTTTAATGTTTTGCAGGACCTTTTCAACAGAAGAAATCGTCTCAAGCCCTTCTATTTTCTCCTTCGACATATACCCATGGCAGGAGTCACATTTTTGAAGATCCTTGCCTGCTTTTAAACCGTGTTTCAATGTTTTAAAATCAGGATTTTTATGGCTCTTTGGTTCCATTCCTGTTTTATGACAGGTTTCGCAAGCTGTTGAAATATTCCTAGCCTTATGGCATTCCATACATGTGTCCATGTCAGGACGAGTGAATTTTAAATCGGACATTGCTTGTGTACCAACGGATTGATCCCATTTAGCATAATCTGTCTGGTAAGTCATTTTTCTGTCGGCGATTTTCCCGTGGGCAACGCTGCTATGACACTGCACGCACTCTACTCCTTCTTTTAAATGCTTATCATGGGGGATGATCAGATCCCCCGATGGTGTCACATCCCGTGTCTTTAAATTGTGACATTTTTCACATGAACTGTTAGGTACCTCGTTTGGCATTCGGATAGGAGTAGCGGTGAGGCTTGAATTATGGTTTTTTAATTGTTCAACTAGCCCCTCCGCTTTATCTTTCGCCAGTTTCTTAAATACAGGGTCGGTGTGACAGTTTACACAATCCACTTCATTGTGAGTCGATGCTTTCCACGTATAATACTCCGGTTTCATCTCATGACAACTTGAGCAAAACTTGGAGCTAGATGTTGCTTCCAGCCCTGTAAAACCTGCAAAGAACAAGATGGCAAGAAAAAACAATGTGATCGTCATATATTTGATTAATTTATACCGATAACGGGGAGGGGCCGGCAGCTCATTTTGCTCTTCTTCCATAAATAAGTCCCTCCATTTCAAAAAATTTATTTGTTAACAGGACTTTTAAAGCCTGTTCTATGACAGTATTCGCAATATATATCTGTAGGTGCTTTCGTATCGGTTGAACCTGGTTTTGGTTTTTTCTGGTCGTGGCAGACGAAGCATTGGGATTTCGCTTCAGCTGTCAGTGCTTTCGTTGAGTGAGCTGTCAGCCATTGATCGCTTTTCGTATGTCCAGGAGGACGTTTACTGTGACAGGTACTGCAAAACTTATTAATACGGGACTGATCTATTACCACTTTGATATCAGGTTGATAATGTGATTTTTTTGTACCTAATTTAAGGATCGAGATAATGTCCTCTTTTGGTATTTCTCTGACCCATTTGGAATCTTGATGGCAGTTTACACATTTATTTAACTCTTGAACCGCTGTACTTCCATGTTGCTGGTTCCATTGGGCAACTTTATGGGTCTTCGGAACTTTGAACTTTTTATGACAGGTTCCACATTCCATTGAAACCTTCACATTTGTTTTTTGCTTTCCAATTGCTTGTAAAATGATTTCCTGGGTCTTTTGGTCATGTTTGCCTGCAAGTTCTGCCGCATTTTCGCCTTCCTTGACTGGTTTTGTGGATGCTGTTTCGGTTTTTCCGTCTGTAAGTTTTTCAAGCTCTTCTGGATTTGGCGGAACATTGTATGCGACATCTTTCCAAGGCTTTTCACCTTTGTTCACTTTATCGTGACAATCGATACAAGTTCCCATGTTCGGACGCACATATTTTTCTTCAATTAATTTTTGCGCATTTTTTTCCGTCCACTCTCCACGGGCACTGTCAATGTTTAAACCGCGGGCAGCAATCTTCGCGTGGACAACGCCTGCGTGACAGGTGATACAAGGAATGCCTTTTTCAATATGTCCTTTATGGTTGACCTTTAAGTCACCAGATGCGGTGACAAGCCGGTTTTTCGAGTGACACTGTAAACAGTTTTCGTTTGAAACAGCTTCTTCCTCCGTTTGAACGATCTGTTTTGGCACACCAGTAACATGGTAGTAAACTTCCTTCATAGATTTCACCTTGTGTGTCAGCATGTTGGTCACCCCGGGCTTAATATGGCACTGCACACAGGAGATTTGGTTATGAGCGCTTGCTGTATAGGTTGTATATTCCGGTGCCATTTCGTGACAGCTGGAGCAGAAGGATGGCGAGTTTGTAATGGATAGTACGCCATATCCTCCGCCAAAAACAACGATACAACCAACAAGGGATGCAAATAATAATTTCCAGCGGGTAACTGGATTTTTCCAATCTATATTTCTCCACATTTGCCAGAGTCTTTTTATTAGGCCCGATTTTTTTCTATTTTCTCTTGAATCGGGTTCGGCCTCGGAATCTTTCTTTTTTCCCCAAAAGCCCATTTTGCTCACCCTTCCCATTTTTGATTGAGCTATCTCTCTATTTTTCCATCTAAACCTCTCTAAAGGTAGTATCTAACATAGGATGTTTATATTCCAATGTACAATTTGTGAATATTTTTTTAAAAGACTTTTATGATAAAAACAACGTTAATACCTTGTAAAATAAGGGGTTTATTAATAACTTGTAGACAGTAATTAGTTGTATGAGTGTTAATTTTTATACGTAATTTGGAACTTTTATTCACCTTTTTTCAGTACTGAGAAACTACCGATTAATAGAAGAATTAAACAAGATATTGTTACAATTTTTCTTCAATGGGAACTTTGTTGTCACACACATAGCGGAAGTGGTAAGATGGAAAGTGATATTCAATTCATTTTGGCAGGATTTAGTACCTAATATTGCGAATTCTTTATAATAGCAATCTCGATAAAAAGGAGAGTTCAATCACATGATGGGGATTTTAAATAAATTGTATGATGTGAATAAACGTGAGTTAAAACGGTTGGACAAACTTGCGAATCAAATAGAGGCACTTGCGTCTGATACTGAAAAATTAACCGATGATCAACTCCGTGAAAAAACGGCGGAATTTAAACAACGCTACCAAAATGGTGAATCCCTTGATGATTTGCAGGTTGAGGCGTTTGCAGTCGTCCGTGAAGGGGCCCGTCGTGTCCTTGGATTGTACCCTTATCATGTACAGTTAATGGGGGGGATTTCTCTCCATGAGGGAAACATTTCGGAGATGAAGACCGGGGAAGGTAAAACGTTAACGGCTACGATGCCGGTTTATTTGAATGCTCTTTCCGGTAAAGGAGTTCACGTTGTAACGGTCAACGAATACCTTGCAAGCCGTGATGCTCAGGAAATGGGACAGCTCTATGAATTTTTAGGGTTAACGGTTGGGTTGAACCTGAATAGTATGACGAGTGAAGAGAAGCAGGAAGCATATGCTGCGGATATTACCTACGGAACTAACAACGAATATGGTTTTGACTATCTTCGTGATAACATGGTCCTTTATAAGGAACAAAAGGTTCAACGACCGCTTTTTTATGCAGTCATTGACGAGGTGGACTCCATCCTAATTGATGAAGCGCGTACACCGCTAATTATTTCCGGTTCTGCACAAAAATCAACGGCTTTATATATTCAAGCAAATGCGTTTGTGCGTACGCTGACGAAAGAAAAGGATTATACGTATGATGAAAAAACAAAAGGCGTTATGCTGACTGAAGAAGGGATCAGCAAAGCAGAGAAGGCTTTTGGTATTGAAAACCTGTTTGATATGTCCCATGTGTCGTTAAATCATCACATCAATCAAGCGTTAAAAGCCAATGTCAGCATGCATCTTGATGTGGATTACGTCGTTCAGGACGGCGAAATTGTGATCGTTGACCAATTTACCGGTCGTTTGATGAAGGGACGCCGCTATAGTGAGGGCTTACACCAGGCGATTGAAGCAAAGGAAGGCTTAGAGGTACAGAACGAAAGTATGACAATGGCAACGATTACGTTCCAAAACTACTTCCGGATGTATGAGAAATTAGCCGGGATGACGGGTACGGCTAAGACGGAAGAAGAGGAATTCCGAAACATTTATAATATGAATGTCATCGTGATTCCAACGAATAGACCGATTGCCAGGGATGACCGTGCCGATTTAATTTACTCTACAATGGAAGGAAAGTTTCGAGCTGTTGTTGAGGATATTGCAGAACGACATCAAAAAGGACAGCCTGTACTTGTCGGTACGGTTGCGATCGAAACATCTGAATTAATTTCTAAGCTATTATCGAAAAAAGGCGTCCGACACAATGTCTTGAATGCAAAAAATCATGGACGGGAAGCAGAAATCATTGCGGAAGCTGGCCACCAGGGTGCAGTAACGATTGCAACAAATATGGCCGGTCGTGGTACAGATATTAAACTTGGTGAAGGGGTTAAAGAATTGGGCGGTCTTGCCGTTATTGGTACGGAGCGCCATGAAAGCCGACGGATTGACAACCAGCTCCGTGGACGTTCTGGACGTCAAGGAGACCCGGGGATTACCCAGTTCTATTTATCGATGGAAGATGAGCTGATGCGCCGCTTTGGCTCTGACAATATGAAATCGATGATGCAGCGCCTTGGGATGGATGATACCCAGCCGATCCAAAGTAAAATGGTTTCAAAAGCAGTAGAATCAGCGCAAAAACGTGTTGAGGGCAATAACTTTGATGCGCGTAAGCAGCTGTTGCAATATGATGATGTGCTTCGCCAGCAGCGTGAAATCATCTATACGCAGCGCGATGAATTACTTGAGTCTGAAAACCTGCGTGAAATTGTCGAAGGCATGATTTTACGAACAATCGAGCGGAATGTTGAGGCACATGCGTCACTGGCGGATGATGAAGAAAATTGGAACCTCCAGGGCGTTGTGGACTTTGTCCATGCTAATCTTCTTCCTGAAGGGGATATTACTTTAGACGATTTAAACGGTAAAGACCCTGAAGAGATGACCGAGGCTATTTTTGCCAAGGTGAAGGTGCGGTATGATGAAAAAGAGGAGCTGCTTTTCCCAGAACAAATGCGTGAATTTGAAAAGGTCGTTACGCTTCGCTCTGTAGACTCAAAATGGATTGACCATATTGATGCAATGGACCAGCTTCGTGATGGAATCCATTTACGTGCATACGGACAGACGGACCCTCTTCGCGAGTACCAGGCAGAAGGCTTCGCAATGTTTGAAGCAATGGTTACTTCAATTGAAGAAGAAGCTGCCATGTACATCATGAAGGCAGAGATTCGTAACAATTTAGAGCGTCAAGAAGTGGCAAAAGGCGAAGCGGTTCATCCGAAGGACGATGGAGAACCCGTTAAGCAGAAGCCAAAAGTGAAGCAAATGGATGTAGGCCGAAATGATCCATGTATTTGCGGCAGCGGTAAAAAGTACAAAAATTGCTGTGGAGCAGGGAAATAATTGTTTTTTTCATATAAGAAGCGAAATCATATTGGATTTCGCTTCTTGCTTTTCTTTTAAAGAGTGAATTTATATTATGAATAACTTTTTGGTAAATGTGGATATTGTTTATTGAATTGTTGATATTTTTTGTGAATTTGTTAGTAACTAACTGAATATGTGGAAAAAACAGTGCATCTTGTTGATAAGTTATCAAAGTTGTTGAGTTGTCCACAATCTATTTTTTACTCATTTAAAAGTTATCCCCATTTTTTTATAAAAACGGCTTGATTTGGATTTTTGGAAGGTATGCCGTTATAATAGATGAGGACTGACCTTAATTATTTGCATATACTACGATACAAAATGAATATTTTATAGAGGTGACCAGAATGGAATTAGCAGAAATTCGGAATGAATTAGAAAAAACAGCTAAACGTTTAGCGGACTTTAGGGGGTCTCTTTGACCTTGAAAATAAGGAAGCAAGAATCGCCGAATTAGACGATCAAATGCTTCATCCTGACTTTTGGAATGATCAGCAGGCAGCGCAGGTCGTAATCAGTGAGGCGAACGGCTTAAAGGATCAAGTGAATGAATTTACTGATTTAAATGAAACGTATGAAAATTTGGAATTGACTTATGAGCTCGTTAAAGAAGAAAGTGATGCGGAATTACAAGCGGAATTGGAAGAAGAGCTGGGACAGTTGACAGAACGCTTAAATCAATTTGAATTACAGCTTTTGTTAAGCGAAGAGTATGATAAAAATAATGCGATTTTAGAGCTTCACCCTGGTGCAGGCGGTACAGAATCACAGGACTGGGGTTCAATGCTTCTTCGGATGTATACAAGATGGGCTGAGAAAAAGGGCTTCAAGGTGGAAACCCTTGATTATCTACCGGGAGATGAAGCAGGGATTAAGAGTGTAACTTTAGCCATCAAAGGGCATAATGCGTACGGTTATTTGAAGGCAGAAAAAGGGGTACACCGCCTTGTTCGGATTTCTCCATTTGATTCCTCGGGCCGCCGCCATACCTCCTTTGTTTCATGTGAGGTTATGCCGGAGTTTAACGATGAAATTCAAATCGATATCCGCACAGAGGATTTAAAAATTGACACGTACCGTGCCAGCGGCGCCGGCGGTCAGCATATCAACACGACCGATTCAGCTGTACGGATTACCCATGTTCCGACAGGGGTAGTAGTAACATGCCAGACGGAACGTTCGCAAATTAAAAACCGTGAGTCAGCGATGAAAATGTTAAAAGCAAAGCTGTATCAGCGCGAAATTGAGCAGCAGGAAAAAGAACTTTTGGAAATTCGCGGCGAACAAAAAGAAATTGGCTGGGGAAGCCAAATCCGTTCCTATGTTTTCCATCCGTACTCAATGGTCAAGGATCATCGTACGAGTACCGAGTCAGGAAATGTGCAGGCTGTAATGGACGGGGAAATTGATCCGTTTATTGATGCTTATTTAAGATCAAGAATTTCATAATCAATGAAAAAAGCCTTTGCCCTAGGATGCGGTAAAGGTTTTTTCATTTTTAAGGGACAAAACCTGGCGGTAGAATAAAAAAATTGTCCCCCAAGGACGAAATCCAACAGAAGCGATAGCGAAATGTCCTAAAAACTTTAAGGATAAAATTCATCCCCTTGATGAAGGATGTTTTCATGGAAATCCACGTTATTTCGTCCTGCATCCCCTTGATGAAGGACGTTTTCAGGGCTATCCTCAATATTTCGTCCTTCATTCCCTTGATGAAGGAAGTTTTCATGGAAATCCACAGTATTTCGTCCTTCATCCCCTTGATGAAGGACGTTTTCAGGGCTATCCACGGTAAAACGTCCTTCATCCCCTTGATGAAGGACGTTTTCATGGAAATCCACAGTATTTCGTCCTTCAATCCCTTGATGAAGGACGTTTTCATGGAAATCCACGTTATTTCGTCCTTCATCCCCCTGATGAAGGAAGTTTTCAGGGCTATCCATAGTATTTCGTCCTTCATCCCCTTGATGAAGGACGTTTTCAGGGCTATCCTCAATATTTCGTCCTTCATCCCCTTGATGAAGGAGGTTTTCAGGGCTATCCTCAATATTTCGTCCTTCATTCCCTTGATGAAGGAAGTTTTCAGGGCTATCCACAGTATTTCGTCCTTCATCCCCTTGATGAAGGAAGTTTTCAGGGCTATCCACAGTATTTCGTCCTTCATCCCCTTGATGAAGGACGTTTTCATGGAAATCCACAGTATTTCGTCCTTCATCCCCTTGATGAAGGAAGTTTTCATGGAAATCCACAGTATTTCGTCCTTCATCCCCTTGATGAAGGAAGTTTTCAGGGCTATCCTCAATATTTCGTCCTTCAATCCCCTTGATGAAGGAGGTTTTCAAGGATATCCACGCCTTCAGGAGCAATAGCGAAATGTCCCAAAAACCAATTTTAAGGACGAAATCCAACAGTCGTACCAGCAAAACATCTATAAAATGGGCCTTTTAGGACAAAATGATTTAAAAGAAGAAGAAAATGTTCCAATCTCTATTACCCCATTTCCGCTTCGACGCTTCAACTCAATGCCATTTACACCAAAAAATACCCATGCTATACTCACACTCGAAATTGATAAACACAAGGGGAATATGAAATGAATAAAGTTCTAAAACTCACACAAACGAATCCGAAAATCGAAGTGGCCATTGACTATATTTTTGTTCTCATCGGATCAGCCATTATTGCCATTTCTTTTAACGTTTTTTTACTGCCCAATCAAATTGCTTCCGGCGGGGTAAGCGGCATTAGTACGATTTTACATGCTGTTCTTGGATTGGAGCCAGCGTATGTTCAATGGGCCTTCAATATCCCGTTGTTTATTGCGGGCATCATTTTTTTAGGAAAACAGTTTGGCGCAAAAACACTGGCTGGTACCATTTTTTTACCTTTCGTTGTTTATTTCACAAAAAATATGGAACCTTGGACCCATGACGCTCTACTTGGAGCATTGTTTGGCGGTATTGGTGTTGGGCTTGGCTTAGGCATTGTTTTTAGAGGGAGAGCATCAACAGGGGGAACGGACCTTGCCGCACAAATTATTAATAAATACACGGGATTTACCCTTGGGACATGTGTGGTACTCATTGACGGGTTAATTGTCCTAACCGCTGCGATAGTATTTGATATCGAAAAAGGGCTTTATGCCCTTATTGGTTTGTATGTGACAAGCAGGACCATCGATTTAATTCAAGTTGGTTTTGGCCGATCAAAAATGGCCATGATCATTACTAGTAAACAAGAAGAGGTTCGCGCAGGAATTTTGAATAAAATTGACCGTGGTGTGACAAAACTATCAGCATATGGTGGATTTACAGACCATGAACGCCCAGTTCTCATGTGCGTGGTGGACCAAACGGAGTTCACAAAATTGAAACAATTGGTTAAAACCCTTGATCCATCTGCATTTATCGTGGTTATGGATGCTGCGGAAGTATTGGGAGAGGGTTTCAAACGCGCGTAGACTTGGTATACTAGTTAGGTAATGGTAAAATTTTCTGAAGGGGGAGTAGCAGTGAAGAAAAAGCTACTTACATTATTATTGGGAACTTCCCTAGTAATGGGACTTGCTGCATGCGGCGGCGGTTCGGACACATCTAAAGACAAAGATACAACGACCAAAACTACAGACACAAGTGGCGGTGGAAATGATGTTGCAGCTGCAGCTGAGAAAATCACGGCTCAAAAATGCTCAAGCTGCCATGGTGAAAACCTTAAGGGGGCTGTGGGTCCAAACTTAACAAAGATTGGATCTAAGTATTCAAAGGATCAAATTTTAGACATTCTTAAAAACGGGAAATCCGGCGGAATGCCTGCTGGCTTAATTTCCGGCGATGATGCTGACAAAGTGGCTACATGGCTTGCGTCAAAAAAATAGTTATTTGAGGAAAAACGTTCTGTTTTATCACAGAGCGTTTTTTTTTATGCAGAAATATGAAGAAAAATGTCGAAGTTTGTTACACCTGAAACTGTAGAATTAGCGGGAAAAGCGTCTATTCTTGTATTCTTTGAAAAGAAACTGTAATATATTTATCGCTTTTAATAGTGTTTGATGATGTTATAATAGGGCTATGCGAAATTTTGCACGTTTTGAATAGTATTTTGCGGCCTTTTGCAAAAAATAAAAGATTATTGTCGAATTAACTTCATTCTCAATAACTTTCCTACAGGTGATTAAATGATAGAAATGCAAGAAGTATACAAGAAATACCCAAATGGTGTATCCGCCATTAATGGGATTGATGTTCGAATTAATCAAGGTGAATTTGTCTATGTGGTAGGACCCAGCGGTGCAGGGAAATCCACTTTCATTAAAATGATGTACCGTGAAGAGGTTCCTACTTCCGGAACGATCACGATGAATGGTGTCAATTTAGCAAAATTAAAGATGAGAAAGGTTCCGATTTTTCGCAGAAATCTTGGCGTTGTCTTCCAAGACTATAAGCTTCTGCCTACCTTGACTGTCTATGAAAATATTGCCTTTGCCCTTGAGGTGATTGAGGCACAGCCTAAGTATATTAAAAAGCGGGTCATGGAGGTTCTCGACCTCGTTAATTTAAAGCATAAGGCAAGAATGCTTCCGACAGAGCTTTCAGGTGGGGAACAGCAGCGTGTGTCAATCGCTCGTTCCATTGTAAATTCACCGAAGGTTGTGATTGCTGACGAGCCAACTGGTAACTTGGATCCGGATACATCATGGGAAATCATGAAAATATTTGAAGAAATTAATAATCGCGGAACCACTGTTGTAATGGCGACCCACAACAAAGAAATTGTTAATACAATCCAACATCGCGTTATCGCCATCGAAGGCGGAAAAATTGTTCGTGATGAACAAAGGGGTGAATACGGTTATGAAAATTAGAACCATTGGCCGTCATGCCCGCGAAAGTTTAAAAAGTATCGGCAGGAATGGATGGATGACATTTGCATCCGTTAGTGCTGTTACTGTTACCCTCATTTTAGTCGGTGTCTTTTTTGTGATTATGATGAATCTCAATAAAGTGGCCCAAACGATTGAAGAAGACGTGCAAATCCGCGTTCACATCGATGTTGCCGCAAATAAAGCCGATCAGCAAAAATTACAGAGCGAACTCGAGGCCATTCCTGAAGTAAAAAGTGTGAAATTCTCATCAAAAAAAGAGGAATTAAAGGACTTAATTAAGGGACTTGGCGAAGAAGGAAAGGCATTTAAGCTTTTTGAACAAGATAACCCGCTTAATGATGTTTTTATTGTCAAAACGAAAAATCCAACCGATACCATGTTAGTCGCAAAGAAAATTGAAAAATTTAATTTTGTTGCAAAAGTAAAATATGGACAAGGCAGTGTAGAAAAGTTATTTAAATTTATTAAGGCAAGCCGAAACGTTGGTATCGTCTTAATTATTGGTCTATTTTTTACAGCCATCTTCTTAATTTCAAATACAATAAAAATTACCATTATTGCGAGAAGAAGAGAAATCAAGATTATGAGACTAGTAGGAGCAACCAATAATTTTATTCGCTGGCCATTTTTCTTGGAAGGCCTATGGCTGGGAATATTAGGCTCTATTTTGCCTATCATTTTGATTTCGATTGCCTACTATAACGCATATGATTATCTGGCTCCAAAACTTGCCGGTAATTTTATGCAAATTCTTCCTTACAAACCATTTGTCTACCAAGTATCTGGCATGCTGATACTCATGGGTGCGTTAATTGGTATTTGGGGAAGCGTTATGTCTGTAAGAAAATTCTTGAAGGTTTAGATTTTTTGAGGAAGGGTTCTTTACTGCACCCTTCCTTCCTTTATTAAAAAAAGATTTACATAGATTGCAAGGGAAAGGAGAGGATAGGACAATGAAAAAATCAGTTGTTGCATTTACAGTTGCAGCTTCAATGGGAATAGGCAGTTTATTTACGGGAAATCCCCTTGTAACAGAAGCAGCTTCTATTTCAAATTTAAAAGATAAACAAAATGAAATTCACAATAAACGTTCAAATTTAAAGTCCGATATCAATGATGCCAATACAACAATCAATGATCTACAAGGTCAGCAGGCAAATGTAAAGTCTGAGATGAAACGCCTCGATTTTGCCATTGGAGATACCAATGCAAAGATTCGTGAAAAGATGGATAAAATTGGCGAGACCCAAGGCAAGATCAATCAGCTTCAGGGAGAAATTAAAGTCATTGCGAACCGGATGGAGCAACGCAATAATTTATTAAAAGAGCGTGCACGTAATTATCAAGAAACGGGCGGGATGATCAATTATATTGATGTGCTGATGGGTGCAAAAAACTTCAGCGATTTCATTGACCGAGCCAATGCCGTTGCAACCATTATGGAAGCCGACCAGGAATTATTAAAACAGGCGGAGATGGACAAAAAAGAATTGGAAGAAAAACGGACGAAGGTAGAAGAAGATTTGGCCAATCTCCAAGAGATGAAGAGCGAATTAGAACAAATGAATAAGCAATTGAGTACGCAGAGGGCTGAAAAAGATAAATTGCTTTCAAAACTCGTTCGGAAAGAAAAAGAAGTTCATGAAGGAAAACTAGCATTAGAAGAGGAAGAGCAAATCCTTGCCGGGCAGGAGGCAGCGGTTCAAAAAGCTATTCAATTGGAAAAGGATCGCCAAGCAGCTGCAGCACAAGCAGCCAAAGCAGCGCAAACTCCTGCACAGCCTAGTGGCGGTGGGGCTTCTGGTAAAGCACCGGCAATCTCGGGCGGCACCTTCACGAGACCTGCTTCTGGCATCATAAGCTCCGGATTTGGGACACGTCCTGGATTCCGCCCAGGTGAATTTCACTACGGAGTCGATATTGCCAATCATGCATCGAATGTACCGATTCTAGCCGCGGCAGATGGAGTCGTAATTCGTTCCTATTATTCTAACAGTTATGGAAACTGTATTTTCATTTCGCATTCAATAAATGGACAAGTTTATACAACGGTTTATGCCCATATGGAAGCTCGTTTGGCCGAGACAGGTGCTGTCGTGAAGAAGGGGCAGCAAATTGGAATTATGGGAAGTACCGGTGATTCTACCGGTCAGCACTTGCATTTTGAACTTCATAGAGGGCAATGGGTGCCGGATCGTCATAACGCCATCAATCCTGTGGGAATCGTGCCACTTTAATGGAAGAAGCTAAGCTTCTTCCATTTTTTTTGTTTCTTGTTATCTAAAATCATATCTTGTCCCCTTGAATCATATAAGTTAATAAATAGGCTGAAATGTGGCGCCTTTTAAAATGTAAATGGACAGGCAGTTTTCGCCAAAGGAGGGACGAGAGCTTGAATCGAAAATGGATTGCCCTAATGATGACGGGTTCGCTTTTAACAGGGGCAGGAGGGACCTATGCTGCGATGCAATGGGTAGAAAAGCCAAATGAGAATTCCGTCCTTGATAACAAGGATCATGCATCACTGGCAAATGATACAGAAAATCTAGAAAAAGTAGACCAGGCCTACGATTTAATTTTAAATCGATATGTCGAAAAGGTGGATCGCAATAAACTGGTTGAAGGAGCCATTCAAGGGATGCTTTCGACATTAAATGATCCATATTCGGTTTATATGGATAAAGAAACCGCTAAGCAATTTACTCAAACATTGGACTCCTCTTTTGAAGGCATTGGTGCGGAGGTTGGAATGGAAGATGGGAAAATTGTGATTGTTTCCCCATTTAAAGGCTCTCCTGCTGAAAAAGCCGGATTAAAACCGCATGATCAAATTTTGAAGGTGGACGGGAAGAGTGTGCAGGGGCTTGACTTAAATAAAGCTACCTTAAAAATCCGCGGCAAAAAAGGAACAACTGTAAAATTGGAAATTGCTAGACCATCGCTTAAAGACCCGATTACCATTGAAGTCATGAGGGATGAAATTCCGCTTGAAACCGTACATTCCTCTACAAAGGAACAGAACGGGAAAAAGATTGGCTACCTTCAGGTAACTTCCTTCTCTGAAAATACGGCTGCGGATTTTAAAAAGGAATTGGGCTCACTTGAAGACAATCATATTGCAGGGTTGATTATTGATGTTCGCGGAAACCCGGGCGGATATTTAAACAGTGTTGAAACTATTTTAAAGGAATTTGTCCCAAAAGATAAGCCGATGGTTCAAATTGAAAAGAGAAATGGCGATAGAGAACGATTTTTCTCTTCTTTAAAAGAGAAGAAGGAATATCCGGTGGTTGTTCTTGTTGATAAAGGCAGCGCATCTGCATCCGAAATCTTGGCTGGGGCTTTAAAAGAGGCAGATGGGTATCAACTGGTAGGTGAAACTACTTTTGGAAAAGGAACGGTTCAGCAGCCCGTTTCGATGGGGGATGGCAGTAATATTAAATTAACCCTATTTAAGTGGCTGACTCCAGATGGAAATTGGATTCATAAAAAAGGAATTAAGCCGGATGTGGAGATTAAGCAGCCGGAAATATTCCATACCCATCCGATTCAGGTTACCGAGCCGCTCGCGCAGGATATGAATAATGAACAAGTAAAGAATGCTCAAGAAATATTAACCGGACTGGGATTTTCTCCTGGACGTAACGATGGATATTTTAGTGCTGAAACCACAGCTGCCGTAAAAGGATTCCAACAATATAATGGTTTACAGGCAACAGGAAAAATCGATTCCATCACAGCAGCAAAGCTTGAAGAATCAGCTATTAAGGAAATGAAAAAAGAGAAAAACGATCTGCAGCTTCAAATTGCTTTAAGGATTGCTGCCAAATAAAGAAACAACGACCTCGGTCGTTGTTTCTTTATTTTCATTTTTTGACAATTTTATTAACTTTTGGAGAATCCTAGGGAATTTCCGCGGAAATAGTAAGAACCGAATGAAATAAAATATTTACTAATGGGCGGAACTGTATTTTTTGTCCAATTTCAAGAAACTAGCAATAGGTTTTATAGCGGCAATTTGATAAAATAGATTTTAAGAGACTTTGCAGAATAGATTGAGAGATTTATTTATAAAGGCAGGTGGCAAAAAATTGGCGCAAATATGGTTGGTAGAACTGCTAAAAGGAATTGGCAAGTTATTTCTACATCCCATTTTTTATTATCTTCTATTCTTATCAGCAATTTTAGGGGTAATGAGAGTAAAGCGGGAACGGAAAAATTTCCATGTTCGGGCGCATGATGCTTATTTTGAGCTTCGGCAGCTATTTCCTCTGGGGATCATGGTTGGTCTTTCACTTTCGATTGTTTCCATTTTGGCGGGCATTGTAGTTCCGTTTGCTGCAATTGTTCTCACTGCTGCCTTTACGTTATTGTGGAGTTTTACTGCAAATATTCGGTTGATGTCACCCGTTTACACAGTTGGTGCGGCATTTTTTGCTTTAATCATCATGACAGAAAATAAATGGTCAATACCCGTTTTTTCACAAACGTTTCATTCGCTTGACCAAAAGGTATATCCGTCAGTAGTGGTAGTATTGGCACTTTTATTTATTGCCGAGGGAGTCATGATTGCTAAGAACGGCAGTAAAGGGACCTCTCCCAAACTGGTAAAAAGTAAACGGGGTCAGAGTGTTGGGGCCCATGAGGTAAAACGATTATGGTTTTTACCGTTATTTCTCCTCGTGCCGGGGGATGCACTTAGCCTCCCGTTCGATTGGTGGCCAGTTTTTCATGTCGGTGCTGAAAAGTACTCGCTCATACTTGTTCCCTTTGCGATCGGTTTTCAACAGCAAATCCAAGGGATGCTTCCAAAAGCAGCCATTCAGCTTTATGGACGACGTGTAATTGTACTTGGATCGATAATCGCGATTCTTTCCATTGTGGGCTGGTGGTATCCGCTTCTGTCGATTATTGTTGCTGCATTTGCAGTGATTTCCCGTGAGTCATTAGCATTAATCCAAAAATTGAAGGATGATAGTCTGCCATTTTATTTTTCAAAAAAGAATAATGGTTTGATGATTCTTGGGATTATTCCGGATTCCCCTGCAAGTAAAATGGAATTGAAGGTGGGAGAACTTGTAACAAAGGTCAATAGTGTTGCTACTTATAACGAAAAGACCTTTTATGAAGCGCTGCAAAAAAACCGCGCTCATTGTAAACTCGAGGTTCTCGATACAAATGGAGAGATTCGTTTTGTCCAGAGAGCTTTATACGAGGGTGATCATCACGAACTCGGCATCCTTTTTGTTCAGGATGAACGGAAGTTTGACGATGAGAAAATCAGCTAAAAAAGAACCTGAAAATGGTTCTTTTTTTTGTGTCACAGCCATTGGTCCAAGTTTTTAAGGTAATGACATCCAAGAAAAAGATTGACATTCAAACAGTGGTTTGAATATCATATAATCAAACGAATATTTGAATATAAGAAGGTGAAGGCATGAAAGAACAGGATGTTTGTGAAATAACCTGTGTTGATTCCGATAAAACTACTCGTGTTCAGCAACATCTTCAGAATCGAAATATCGCAGACGTAGCGAAAATCTTTAAAGCGTTAGCCGATGAAACGAGAATGAAAATTGCTTATGCCCTGACCCTGGAAGAAGAACTTTGTGTATGTGATGTGGCGAATATTGTCGGAGCAACCACCGCGACTGCTTCACATCACCTACGCAATTTAAAGGGTTTAGGTCTTGCAAAATATCGAAAAGAGGGAAAACTTGTCTATTATTCCCTTGATGACGATCATGTAAAACAACTCATTCACATTGCCTTTGCCCATCAGGAAGAGGTGGCTGACCGTGAATCAGTTTCAGTTAAGTAAACACCTGAATACAACAGAGAAAAGAGGTGGACAGCTTTGAGTGAAGAGAAAACGATTTACCGTGTGCAAGGATTTTCCTGAGCAGGCTGTGCCGCAAAGTTCGAAAAGAACGTAAAACACCTGGATGGTGTTACGGACGCAAGTGTAAATTTTGGTGCTTCAAAGCTAACAGTCTATGGAAATGCCAGCATAGAAGAATTAGAACAGGCAGGGGCTTTTGAAAAGCTAAACCTTTTTCCTGAAAAAGAAAAACAGAAGCCAGCTCCAAAAATCCCATTTTGGAAACGATATTTTTCTCTTGGCCTTTCACTGCTGTTCCTGATTGCAGGGTCTGTTTTTTCCGAAAACCTTCTGTTGGCAGCTGCTATTTTAATAGGTGGATTTTCCCTTTTTAAAACAGGTTTGAAAAATTTAATCCAGCTTGATTTTGATATGAAAACCCTTATGACCATAGCCATCGTGGGTGCGGCTATTATTGGTGAATGGCGGGAAGGGGCGGTTGTGGTGATCCTGTTCGCCATCAGCGAAGTTCTCGAAAGCTATTCAATGGATAAAGCGCGCGCGTCGATTCGCTCGCTTATGCAAATGGCGCCTACAGAGGCATTGGTCATCCGTAACAACCAGGAAATGACTCTCCAAGCTGAGGATATAGAAATCGAGGACATCATGCTCGTCAAACCGGGAGACAGGATTGCTATGGATGGAGTAGTTATAGAAGGATTGTCTACCGTCAATCAAGCGGCCATCACCGGTGAATCCGTTCCGATTGAAAAAACAGTTGGAACTGAGGTGTTTGCCGGGACACTTAATGAAGAAGGTTTTCTAAAAGTAAAGGTGACCAAATTAAGCGAAGATACAACCATTGCCAAAATCATCCATTTAGTCGAAGAAGCGCAGGGAGAAAAGGCACCTTCTCAGCGATTTGTTGACCGCTTCGCAAAATACTATACTCCGGTTATTATCCTAATTGCTGCCTTGACAGCTGTTCTTCCTCCACTTTTATTTCATGCAGATTGGAAAGAGTGGATCTACGAGGGGCTTGCGGTATTAGTTGTCGGCTGCCCGTGCGCACTTGTCATCTCGACCCCTGTTTCCATCGTGACCGCCATCGGAAACGCGGCAAGAAAAGGCGTGCTGATTAAAGGGGGAAGCTTTTTAGAAGAAGCTGGAGCCATCAAAGCTATTGCCTTCGACAAAACTGGAACCTTAACAAAAGGGACACCAACTGTTACCGATTTTATTAACTATTGTGAAAAGGAACCTAATGAGGTGCTCGCCATCATTGCTGCCCTTGAAAGCCGGTCCCAGCACCCGCTTGCAGCCGCTATTTTAAAAAAGGCAGATCAGTTAAGGTATCAAGACATTGCTGTTGAAAATTTTATCTCCTCCACTGGAAAAGGTGTAACAGGAACTATTGAGGGTATTGAATATAAGTTCGGAAACTCGAAACTCTTTGATGTGATTCCGGATGAAGTCCATACACAGATCACAGTTCTTCAACGTCAGGGTAAAACGGTAATGATTGCCGGGACTCAAAAAGAAGTTTTAGCTTTGATTGCAGTAGCAGATGAGGTCCGTGACAGCAGCCGTGAGGTCATTTCACGTCTCCATCAACTTGGAATCGAACGGACGATCTTACTTACAGGAGACAATCATGCATCGGCTGAAGCAATCGGACAGTATACCGGCATTAAAAAAATGGAAGCTGAACTGCTTCCAGAGGATAAATTGAATTTGATCAAAAGCCTTAAACACCAGTTTGGCCGGGTTGCCATGGTAGGGGATGGTGTGAACGATGCACCAGCATTGGCATCGGCAACAATCGGGATTGCTATGGGCGGAGCGGGCACGGACACAGCTCTCGAAACGGCTGACATTGCCTTAATGAACGATGACCTAACGAAGCTTCCGTTCACGATTCACCTTAGCCGGAAAACATTAAAGATTATTAAGCAAAATATCACAATTTCAATTGTAATAAAACTAGTTGCGCTATTATTGGTCGTCCCTGGCTGGCTTACCCTATGGATTGCAATATTTGCGGATATGGGGACAACGATTTTGGTCACGTTAAACGGACTAAGGTTGTTAAGAGTGAAAGATTAGTGGCGGCTGCGGGTAAAAGTCCCAGCCCCCTAGTCAATGAATCGAAATAGGAAGTTGAGAAAAAATAACTTAATCGGAATTTTCCGTTTTAGCCAAGGATACAAAGTTCTTCAATGGATAGATAACAAAAGAGCCCCTTACTTCATACTGTAATGAGAGCTCTTAGGGGGGAATAAATTGGGACATCACCATCACCATGGACATGACCATGGACACCACCATCACCAACCGGCCAATTATGGTTTTGCTTTTGGCTTTGGGATTACCTTAAATGTTATTTTTATTTTGATTGAGGTCATTTATGGGATACTAAGCGACTCTTTAGCATTACTTGCGGATGCAGGACACAATTTAAGTGATGTACTCGGACTTGTCATTGCCTGGATTGCTGTTTGGCTGGGGAAAAAAGCACCTACAGCTAAGCGAACGTATGGATTTAAAAAAAGCTCCATTCTTGCTGCTCTGTTTAATGCAGTATTCTTACTTGTAGCAATTGGTGCGATTGCTTGGGAAGCGATTCAACGATTTTCTTCTCCCGCTCCTGTTGCGGGTAAGACCGTGATCATTGTTGCTCTTATAGGGATTGTGATAAACACAGTTACCGCATTATTATTTATGTCGGGAAGGAAAAACGATTTAAATATTCGTGGGGCCTATTTACACATGATGGCGGATGCGGTAGTGTCACTGGGTGTTGTCATATCAGGTTTCATTATGCTTTGGTCCGGTTGGCAATGGATTGATCCCCTTGTAAGCCTGATTATTGCAATCGTCATTTTCCTTGGTACATGGGGCTTATTGAGTGAATCATTAAATTTATCTCTTGATGCTGTTCCAAATGGAATTGATGTAGATAAGATAAGAACTTATTTAAAAAACGTACCTACGGTTATAGAGGTTCATGATTTGCATGTTTGGGGAATGAGTACGACTGAGCCGGCTTTAACGGTTCACCTTGTGCGTTCCGAAATTACGGATAATGATCAATTACTGCAACAGCTAACAAAAGAGCTGCATGATCATTTTGGAATTGAACATACGACCATTCAAATTGAAAAAGGGACATTTGACTGTGCCCAAGCCCCGGTTGATACCATTTAACTGCTCAGCAAAAAACAACGAATGACTCGTTGTTTTTTTGCTGACTTATTTCTTTAAAAAGATTCTAAAACACGTTCCTTTTCCAGCCTCGCTTTCAGCAGAAATTTCCCCACCATGGGCTTCAACTAACTCCTTTACAATCGCAAGACCTAATCCAAACCCACCAGTTGCTCTTGAACGAGATTTATCCACTCTGTATAAACGGTCAAAAATATGCGAAAGATCTTTCTCTGGAATGCCAATACCTTGGTCAGTGATTACCATATGAACGGCTTCGTTTTCTTCAAAAACTTTTATATGCACACATGTATTTTCTTTTGAATATTTAAGGCTGTTATCTAAAAGGTTTAAGAGAACTTGCTCGAAACGAATCGGATCCAGATCAAAAGTTAAATTTCTTGAGCATTCTAATTTGAATAGTATTTTTTTTTCATTAAAGGCCGGTAAAACCTTTACGAGGATAGATTGTAAAAAATCACTGAGATTCACTTTTTGCTTAGAAATAGAAAACGTATTTTGGTCCAATTTTGCCAAGTCAAATAATTCTTTAAGTAATCGGCTGACATGATCCGCTTCCTCTTGGATAATATCGAGGTATTTATCACGGTCTGATTCAGCGAGTTCCTTTCTTTTTGCAATATCTGCATATCCTTTGATATAGGTTAATGGTGTTCGAAGTTCGTGAGAGATACTTGCCAAAAATTCATTTCGCTCTTGTTTTAAATAATTTAAGTCATTTGCAAGAGTCTGTATGGATTGTGCTAATTCTCCGAGTTCATCTCGGGAGGGCGGTGGAAGTGTAACGGAAAAATCTCCTTTGCTTAATTTTTTTGTTGCTTCTTTCATCGAAATCAGCGGCTTTGTTAATGCCTTTGATAAAAAGAAAATCGTTATAATCATGAAGAGTAGAATTAAAACAGATGCTAAAAGGAAATGATTATTTAATTGAGAAATTAACTTCTGAACCTCATCTGTGTTCTTGAACATATATACATATCCCGCTTTTTCTCCGCCCTTATTAAATGCGGTAACGGTTGCAATATATTGTTCCTTTTGCCAATCTGATTGCAGCACCCGTCCATTTCTTGGGAGGTTATCGATCGGTTTATTTAAGATAGTCCTCATGCTTTGGTTGATTTTACTAGAGGAAAGTAAGACATCACCGGTTGTGTTCGTGATAACAACTTCAGTATCTGTATGGGATTCCATTAAACCGATGTGATGAAGTGTGGCTGAATCTGAATTGATTTCCAAGACAGCCCGATGACTATTTCCCCTTGCTTGAAGCGAACCAAGCTCCTGATGAACCTGCGAATGTACTAAATTATTATGTAAAAAAAACATCGAAAAAATTTCAATCACCAAAATACAGAAAAAAAACCACATGCCTAATTTAATCGAAATCTTCATACCTGCCACCTATTATGATTTTAATTCAGAGCCCACTTTTACCCACTTATATCCTATTCCCCAAACGGTATAAAGATGGTTATCTATTGGAAAACCTGCATTTCTTAATTTTTCTCTTAAATTCCGAATATGCGAATCGACCGTTCGATCATCGATATTTGAATTTAGGCCCCAAATGGCTGTAACTATATGATCTCGGGAGTACACTTTCTTAGGATTTTTTAAAAACAATCCAATTAATGCAAATTCCTTTGGTGTAAGGGGAATATGTTGATTTTGAAATTTTAACTCCACAGTTTCTTCATTCCATTCTAATCCGTTGAAAACAAGCATATGTTGATGATTCTTTAAATGACTTATTCTTCTTAATAATGCTTCAATCCTGGCCATTAGTTCGGCTTCGTGAAAGGGTTTCGTTACATAATCATCGGCGCCATGTTTGAATCCTTTGATTACATCGACTGTTTCACTTCTAGCCGTTAACATGATAATGGGAATATCTGAAAATTCCCTGATTTTTCGGCAGGTCATCCACCCATCCATTTCAGGCATCATTACATCAAGGAGTACGATGTCGATATTTTCCTTCTTCAGGTGACTTAAAGCATCTTTCCCCGATTCGGCCTTCAAACATTTATAATCATAGGGTGTTAAATATAGACATAAAAGGTCGAGCATACGGGTTTCGTCATCCACTAGTAAAATTGTCCTCATAACTCTCCCACCTTACCCTTGTTACGATCATTATAAAAGAAAAATATGAAGAAACCTTGCAGATTAAGTGTTTTATTATTTCGATTTTGTGTCAATTGGCTCGGCTTTCATAAATGACAAACTTTGTCCAAGGAAAAACCATAGTTTCTGCACACTTTTCCATTAAAGTGAAACCATGTTAATCAATACTCTTATTTTATTCTTTATGGGAATGAGGTGAATAGCTTGAAAGCTAAATGGATGTTTATGATTATTCTAGTTATAGTATTTTCCGGTGGAAGAATGGCTATGGCACATGAAGGGGATCAAAAGATGCCATCAACATCAAGCCTTAACGGAAACGAACATTCCGAGCACAACATGGAAGGAATGGACATGAGCGGGGAACACACCACTTACGGCCATGATATGGAAGGAGTGGATATGAGCGGGGAACACACCACTGACAATCATGATATGGAAGGAATGGACATGGAGGGCAGTGGACACTCCCATGGACCGGTAATTGAAAAACCAGCCAATTTAAAGGTGTTGGGTACTTATGGTGCAGTTAATCTTTCGTTTATTGTGATTGGAATATGGAATAAGTGGTGTAGAAGAAAGGGTGGTTCCAATGGCAATTCCAAGTAATCAATTAACTAAAGAGGAAAAACGGATGGAAGAAAAGCAGCCTTATAATCTATTATCCATACCGATTATAAAAAAATTTATTCAGAGCCGATGGTATCCAGGCATTTTTCAATGGATCGTCCTCATCGTTTTTTCCGTTATTGTTTATGAATTAGTTGCCGGAACTGTTGACCCAACACGAAATGTCGGAACTTCGTTAACCTGGGTTTTATGGTGGCCGCTCATCCCAATCTTTTTCCTCGTCATCGGAAGGTTTTGGTGTGCGATTTGTCCATTTGGCAAATTGAGCGATATTGTTCGAAAAACGATTGGCAGCAATCGGCCGATGCCGAAGTTTTTAAGAAAATATGGGCTTTGGATGATTGACCTTTTCTTTATTGCGATTACCTATAGCGATCATATTTGGGGGATTGTTGAATCACCAAGAGGATCCGGTTATTTGCTTCTATTACTTGTGACGATGGTGGTTGGGACATCCGTTTTTTATGAAAGAAGAACATTCTGTAAGACGCTTTGTTTCCTAGGAGGATTATCTGGTAACTATTCACGTTCCGGTTCATTAGAACTTCGCGGCACATTAGAAATATGTAAGACATGTAAAACCCAGTCTTGTTTTAAAGGAAGCGATAAGGCAGAAGGCTGTCCAATGTTTCAATTTGTAAGGACAATGGATTCATCGGCTGATTGTAACCTATGCGGAAACTGTGTGAAATCTTGTCCGAATGACTCGATTCGGATTTCTCCGAGGGTACCTACATCGGAATTATGGGGAATCAAAAAACCGATGATTGAGCATACCTTCTTGGCAGCCGTCATTATGGGAATTGTGTTTGTTCAAAACATTACAATGGTATCCATCTGGCAGGATATTTTAAATGCAATTGGTTCCATAACCGGGACAGATAATTATAATGTTAACTTTACGGTTGCCTTTATTATTTCAATGGCTATCCCAGTAGCGCTATTATTAGGAACAGCAAAAATTGCAACCGTAACCGGTGGTTCTGCAGAAAAAGTAAAGAAAAACTTTATTCGATTCGGTTATGCGATCATTCCATTAGATTTAGCAGGTCACCTTGTACATAACCTTTTCCATATCATTACGGAGGGAAAAGCAATCTGGTATAACACGGCAGCATTATTCGGTATGAAAGTAACGAGAGGGGATTTAGCCTTTGCTCCTGCTTCATCTGTTCAAATGCTCCAGTATATTATTATCGTGATTGGAATGATTGGTTCCATTTATACAGCTTATCGAATTGGCAACAAAGGATCTTTTAAGGCATTGATGCCGTACTATACTTTAATGCTAATACTTGCAGTCGCAAATATTTATTTGTTCTCACTCCCAATGATGCATAGGGTATAAAACACTAAAAACCTTAGGCCGTAATATCAATTGGGCTAAGGTTTTTTAATTGCCTAAATTACTTGAGAATTTGGCGATTTCTTGACGAAATCAAATATGCGTATTTTTTTGATATGTATCTGATAAAGTTATTCTTGTTAGAAAAAGTGAAAACAGCATAAAAGAAATTAAAAAACAGGCTTTACATAGGGTAGGGGGGTATAGTATTATAGAAACAAGGGAAAATATAATAAAATATCCGAAGGGAATGAACATAATGGAAAAGGTATCATTAAATGTTATAGGAATGTCTTGCGGTCATTGTGTAAACGCGGTAGAAGGAAGTGTCGGTGCACTTAACGGTGTCAGTTCCGTTAAGGTCGATTTGAAGGCAGAAAAAGTGGATGTGGAGTTTAATCCAAATGAAGTTTCATTGGATAAAATAAAGGAAACCATTGATGACCAAGGTTATGATGTGAAATAAAGAGTGTGAAAAAGACGTGCTAGCTCCTAGCACGTTCTCTTTCACAAAAATATATACCTATATAGGGTATAAGGAGCTGGCTTTTATGAGTCAAAATATAAAAGAGACCACTATACAAATCTCTAGAATGACCTGTGCTGCATGTGCCATTCGAATTGAAAAAGGTCTTAATAAATTAGAAGGCGTTGAAAGAGCCAATGTGAATCTTGCTTTAGAAAAATCTAATGTTAAATATAATCCCGAAAAAATCAAGGTGGAAGACATTGAAAAAAAGATTAAGGATTTAGGATACGAGGTTGTCAATGAAAAAACTGAATTTGATATCACCGGGATGACTTGTGCCGCTTGTGCGACCCGAATTGAAAAAGGTCTTTATAAGTTAGCTGGTGTTGTAAAAGCAAATGTGAATTTAGCGCTTGAGAAAGCCACAGTGGAGTACAATAGTGCCGTTCTTTCAACCGGAGAAATCATTAAAAAGGTGGAAGTACTCGGTTATGGTGCTCATATAAAGGAAGATGTAAAAGATACGATTGACCATCGCCAAAAGGAAATCGAAAAACAGACAGGGAAGTTTATCTTTTCGGCTATCCTTTCCTTACCGCTTTTATGGGCAATGGTAGGGCACTTCAGCTTTACATCATTCATTTGGGTTCCGGAAATGTTTATGAATCCGTGGGTTCAATTGGCCTTGGCTACCCCGGTTCAGTTTATCATCGGAAAACAGTTTTATATCGGAGCATATAAAGCGTTAAAAAATAAGAGTGCTAATATGGATGTACTTGTTGCACTAGGTACCTCTGCCGCTTATTTTTATAGTTTGTATCTATCGTTTACTTCGATTGGAGGTCATTCACAATCGGTAGAGCTGTACTATGAAACAAGTTCAATCCTGATTACATTGATCATTCTTGGAAAGCTGTTTGAAGCGAAAGCAAAGGGACGTTCATCCGAAGCGATTAAAAAATTGATGGGTCTTCAAGCGAAAACAGCAATGGTTGAGAGAGCAGGAATCGAACAGGAGGTCCCGATTGAGGAAGTAATCGTTGGGGATATCCTTCATATTAAACCTGGTGAGAAGATCCCAGTCGATGGAAAGATAATAGAGGGCCGTTCAGCTATTGATGAGTCGATGTTAACCGGTGAAAGCGTGCCTGTTGATAAAAGCCCTGGTGATGAGGTAATTGGAGCTACCATCAATAAAAATGGATTTCTCAAAGTGGAAGCAACAAAAGTTGGCAGGGATACAGCTTTAGCACAGATCGTTAAAGTTGTCGAAGAAGCCCAGGGATCAAAAGCGCCAATCCAACGTCTAGCTGATAAAATTTCCGGAATCTTTGTCCCTATTGTTGTTGCACTTGCCGTTCTAGCCTTTGTTGTTTGGTATTTTTTCGTCACACCTGGGGATTTTGCAGAGGCGTTAGAGAAATTGATTGCGGTCCTTGTTATTGCCTGTCCATGTGCACTAGGTTTAGCAACACCGACTTCCATCATGGCTGGTTCGGGCCGTGCCGCCGAATATGGAATTCTGTTTAAGGGCGGCGAACACTTAGAAATGACCCATAAGATTTCTACAGTTGTCCTCGATAAAACGGGCACTGTTACAAATGGAACGCCGGTTTTAACCGATGTTTTCATAGACAAATCTCAACCAGAAGGAGAATTTTTATCACTGGTTGGATCTGCTGAGAAACAATCAGAACACCCGCTTGCTCAAGCGATCGTTCAAGGAATTAAAGATAAAGGAATTGCCTTAAAGGATGTAACGGAGTTTGAAGCGATTCCCGGATTTGGTATAAAGGCAATTGTCGAAGGAAAAGAGCTGCTGGTTGGAACAAGAAAGTTAATGAAACAGTTTAATGTATCTGCGGATGATGCTCTTGATCAGATGGATGCATTAGAAAGGGCTGGAAAAACCGCGATGCTTACAGCAATAAATGGTCATTTTGCAGGAATAGTGGCCGTGGCGGATACGATAAAAGAAACATCCCAAACAGCGATCAGCCGCCTTAGAAATATGGGAATTGAAGTAATCATGATTACAGGGGATAATCAGCAAACAGCAAATGCCATTGCAGCTCAGGTTGGAGTAGACCAGGTAATTGCCGAGGTACTTCCTGAAGGGAAGGCGGATGAAATCAAGAAGCTGCAGGCACAAGGTAAGAAGGTTGCCATGGTCGGAGATGGAATCAATGATGCACCAGCTCTTGCTATTGCCGATATCGGTATGGCGATTGGGACTGGTACGGATGTGGCGATGGAGGCAGCTGATATTACACTAATTCGCGGAGATTTAAATAGTATCGCTGATGCCATTTTTATAAGTAAAAAGACGATTCGTAATATTAAACAGAACCTTTTTTGGGCGCTTGCCTATAACACGTTGGGTATTCCGGTCGCTGCACTTGGGTTCCTTGCACCATGGCTTGCAGGTGCAGCTATGGCGTTCAGCTCTGTCTCGGTTGTTCTTAATGCATTGCGTTTGCAAAAGGTTAAATTGTAAAGGAGTGGATATGATCCATTCCTTTTTATGGTGAAATCCTTATAGGAATTAGGGAATTTCAAGAGCTAAATTTATTTTTCTGTTGCAATTTTGTGAATAAATTTTTAGAATTAATTAACAGAATCAAATGAATGAGGTGTACCCATTGGTGATTAAAATTTTGTCGGCGCTTATTTTGCCGGGCTTGCTCGTTTTATTTTTTACACGGGTCACTTACAATCGGATTATAGGACTTGCATTAACCGTCGCACTTATTGCTGCTTCTGCTTATAAAGGTTATACCCACACATTACCGCTTATTATCACCGATGCTCTATCGTTAACGGCCGGTTTTTGGCTGGCTGCAAAAATGAGGCCGAGAATAATAAAAAAAAGTTAGAAGTCTGCCAAAACTTGATTTGGCAGGCTTTTTGTTTTGATTCGCAAATAAAAGTGAGCAATTCGCAAATAAACCTTCTGGATACGCAAATAAAACAGCTTGATTCGCAAATAAGTAGATAAAATTTGCAAATAAACACGGAGTTTCGCATGTATGAGAATCAAGTAAGTTGAAAAATAAGATTATAACGGATTTCTTAATAAAAACGAATATTCGTTCGCATATTATTGGTTTGTTTTTGGTGTTTTGTGGTAACATGGTAATATATATTATGGAAAGAATCACTTTTCAGCCGCAACCGGTCCGAGACTTTCTTAAAAAGGCAGAAAAGTAATGAATCGAACCTATTGTATTTAGGGGGAAATTTTTATGAAGGACCAATTTGAATTAGTATCTAAATATTCGCCGCAGGGCGATCAACCAGAAGCTATCCGTCAATTAGTGCAAGGAATCCATGAAAATAAACGTTATCAAACCCTTTTAGGAGCAACAGGGACGGGTAAGACGTTTACGATTTCCAATGTTATCAAAGAGGTAAATAAACCAACCCTTGTGATTGCTCACAATAAAACCTTGGCCGGCCAGCTGTACAGTGAGTTTAAGGAATTCTTCCCAAACAATGCTGTGGAGTACTTTGTCAGCTACTATGATTACTATCAGCCGGAAGCCTATGTTCCACAGACTGATACATTTATTGAAAAAGATGCAAGCATCAACGATGAAATTGATAAATTGCGGCATTCAGCAACCTCTTCGCTTTTCGAGCGGAATGATGTCATCATCATTGCAAGTGTTTCGTGTATTTATGGTCTCGGTTCGCCAGAGGAATATCGTGAAATGGTACTTTCCCTCCGAACAGGGATGGAAATTGAACGCAACCAGCTGCTCCATCGTCTCGTCGATATCCAATATGAACGAAACGACATCGATTTCAAACGGGGAACATTCCGTGTCCGCGGTGATGTGGTCGAGATCTTCCCGGTTTCACGGGATGAGCATTGTATGCGTGTTGAATTTTTCGGCGATGAAATCGACCGGATTCGTGAAGTAGATGCCTTAACAGGAGAAATTATCGGAGAACGGGATCATGTTGCTATTTTCCCTGCCTCCCACTTCGTCACAAGAGAAGAAAAGATGCGCATTGCCATTGAAAACATTGAAAAAGAACTCGAGGAACGCCTAAAGGTCCTTCGGGAAAATGATAAATTGCTTGAAGCTCAGCGAATCGAACAGCGGACACGCTACGACTTGGAAATGATGCGGGAAATGGGCTTTTGTTCAGGTATTGAGAACTACTCTCGCCATCTAACATTACGGCCGCCAGGTTCGACACCTTATACCCTATTAGATTATTTTCCAGAGGATTTTTTAATGGTTATTGATGAATCACACGTGACATTGCCGCAGGTCAGAGGAATGTTTAATGGGGATAAAGCTCGGAAAGAAGTGCTTGTTGAACACGGATTCCGCCTGCCATCCGCATTAGACAACCGGCCATTAACGTTTGATGAATTTGAAAAGCATATTCACAATATCGTTTTTGTCTCTGCAACCCCAGGACCATTTGAGTTAGAGCACACACCAGAGATGGTGGAGCAAATTATCCGTCCGACAGGATTACTCGATCCGCCAATTGAAGTTCGTCCAATTGAAGGGCAAATTGATGATTTAATCGGTGAAATCCAGGATCGGGTGAAGCGCAATGAACGTGTGCTGATTACAACATTAACGAAAAAAATGTCCGAGGACCTAACCGATTACTTAAAAGAAATCGGCATCAAAGTCCAATACCTTCATTCAGAAGTCAAAACGCTTGAGCGGATTGAAATTATTCGCGAGCTGCGTCTTGGTAAATATGATGTCCTCGTTGGAATTAACCTGCTCAGGGAAGGTCTCGATATACCGGAGGTTTCGCTTGTAGCCATTTTAGATGCGGATAAAGAAGGGTTCCTCCGTTCGGAACGCTCTTTAATCCAAACAATTGGACGTGCGGCCCGGAACGCAAACGGACAAGTGATTATGTATGCCGATCGGATAACCAATTCAATGGAAATGGCGATTAGTGAAACGAAGCGCCGTCGTGAGATCCAGGAGGAATATAACCAAAAGCACGGAATAACACCACAGACGATTCAGAAGGATATTCGTGATGTTATTCGTGCTACGCATGCGGCTGAGGAGCAGGAAGACTACAAACCAGCAGCAGCAATTGGCAAGCTGTCTAAAAAAGAAAAAGAGCGCTTAATTGCCGATATGGAAAAAGAAATGAAGGAAGCGGCCAAGGCGCTTAACTTCGAGCGTGCTGCCGAGCTTCGTGATTTAATTTTAGAATTGAAAGCGGAAGGATAACGTTATCATGGCAATGGAAAAACTTATTGTAAAAGGAGCAAGGGCTCACAATCTTAAAAATATAGATGTTACAATTCCGAGAGATAAACTAGTGGTCTTAACGGGGCTTTCCGGGTCAGGAAAGTCCTCACTTGCCTTTGATACGATTTATGCAGAAGGTCAGCGCCGCTATGTTGAATCCCTTTCCGCCTATGCAAGGCAATTCCTTGGACAGATGGATAAGCCGGATGTCGATGCGATTGAGGGATTATCCCCGGCAATCTCGATTGATCAAAAAACCACAAGTCGAAATCCACGGTCAACAGTAGGAACGGTAACCGAGATTTATGATTATTTACGACTGCTGTTTGCTAGAGTTGGTCATCCCACTTGTCCGATTCACGGAATTGAGATTTCGTCACAAACGATCGAGCAAATGGTGGACCGAATTCTTGAATATCCGGAACGCACAAAAATGCAAATTCTAGCCCCCATTGTATCTGGCCGTAAGGGAGCACATGTAAAGGTGTTCGAGGATATTAAAAAGCAAGGCTTTGTTCGTGTCCGGGTCGATGGCGAAATGCTCGATCTCAGTGATGAAATTGAGCTGGAAAAAAATAAAAAGCATTCCATCGAAGTAGTTGTGGACCGGATTGTCGTTAAAGAAGGCGTTTCTTCAAGGGTAGCTGACTCCCTTGAAACGGCCTTAGGACTAGGCGCTGGAAAAGTAATTGTCGACGTTATTGGAGAGGAAGAACTATTATTTAGTGAAAACCACGCCTGTCCGCACTGTGGTTTTTCCATTGGGGAATTAGAGCCGCGAATGTTTTCTTTTAATAGCCCATTCGGTGCGTGCCCTCAGTGTGACGGGCTCGGCTCGAAGCTTGAGGTCGATGTTGACCTTGTGATTCCAAACAAGGACTTAACGCTTAAACAGCATGCAATTGCCCCGTGGGAACCGACCAGTTCGCAATACTATCCACAACTGCTTGAGGCAGTCTGTGATCATTATGGTATCGACATGAATATTCCGGTTATAGATATTCCAAAACACCAAATGGATAAAATTTTATATGGATCTGAACGTGAAAAAATTTATTTTCACTATGAAAATGATTTCGGACAAATCCGTGAAGGACATATTGAATTTGAAGGCGTACTCCGGAACGTTGAGCGCCGTTATAAAGAAACAAGTTCCGATTATATTCGTGAACAGATGGAAAAATACATGGGGCAGCAGCCCTGCCCGGCTTGTAAGGGGTATCGGTTAAAACCAGAAAGTCTCGCTGTCTTAATCTCCGGCAAGCATATTGCCCAGATTACCGATCTTTCGATAGAAGAAACGCATCAATTTTTCTCCGAATTGCATCTTTCAGATAAAGAGATGCAAATTGCAAAGTTAATATTTCGTGAGATTAGCGAGCGGTTAGGCTTTTTAATCAATGTTGGACTAGATTATTTAACATTGAGCCGAACGGCGGGAACGCTTTCCGGTGGTGAGGCCCAGCGGATTCGCTTAGCCACCCAGATTGGATCACGGTTAACCGGGGTTTTATATATTCTCGATGAGCCTTCCATTGGACTGCACCAACGGGATAATGACCGTTTAATTGGAACCTTGCAAAACATGCGCGATATCGGAAATACTCTGATTGTAGTCGAACATGATGAGGATACCATGCTTGCAGCGGATTATTTAATTGATATTGGACCGGGTGCTGGGATACACGGAGGAGAAGTGGTTTCAGCCGGAACACCTGAAGAGGTGATGGCTGACCCTAATTCTCTTACCGGACAGTATTTAGCTGGCAAGAAATTTATCCCACTGCCGCTTGAACGTCGAAAATCAGACGGCCGTTTTCTTGAAATTAAAGGGGCGTCGGAAAACAATTTAAAAAATGTCAATCTAAAGATTCCTCTTGGAATGTTTATCGCGGTTACCGGTGTCTCCGGGTCGGGAAAAAGTACGCTGATTAATGAAATTCTCCATAAATCCTTGGCACAGAAGCTTAACCGTGCCAAAACGAAGCCGGGTGAACATAAGAGCATTAAGGGGATTGACTACTTAGAAAAGGTCATTGATATTGACCAATCGCCAATCGGCAGAACACCGCGTTCAAACCCAGCGACGTACACAGGTGTATTTGATGATGTTCGCGATGTTTTTGCGACAACGAATGAGGCGAAGGTCCGCGGCTATAAAAAAGGCCGTTTCAGCTTTAATGTTAAAGGCGGCCGCTGTGAGGCCTGCCGTGGTGACGGGATTATCAAAATTGAAATGCACTTTTTGCCTGATGTGTATGTCCCTTGTGAAGTGTGCCACGGGAAACGCTATAACCGCGAAACACTTGAAGTTAAGTACAAAGGAAAGAACATTGCCGATATATTAGATATGACGGTGGAAGCATCCGTTCAATTTTTCGAGAACATTCCAAAAATCAGCCGCAAGCTGCAAACGATTTTGGATGTAGGTCTTGGCTACATCAAATTAGGGCAGCCGGCAACAACTTTATCTGGCGGGGAAGCGCAACGGGTGAAGCTGGCTTCTGAGCTGCACCGACGTTCAACAGGAAAGTCCTTCTACATTTTGGATGAGCCGACAACCGGATTGCATGTGGATGATATTTCTAGGTTACTTGTTGTGCTTCAGCGTTTAGTAGAGAATGGCGATACCGTTCTCGTCATCGAGCATAATCTTGATGTGATCAAAGCAGCGGATTATTTAATTGATCTAGGTCCGGAGGGCGGCGACAAGGGCGGTACCATTGTAGCGACCGGTACACCGGAAAAGGTCGCAGAGGTCCCTGAGTCCTATACAGGAAAATATTTAAAACCAATCCTTGAACGTGACCGCCTGCGGATGAAAAAGCAAATTGATGAAAAAGAAATGATTGCAAAAAGCTAAGGCCAGGTGCCCTAGCTTTTTTGCATGGGAAAAACTGAAACTTTAATTCCACTCAATTCGTATTAATAAGGTAGTACAGAAGGCGTAAAATTCCCAGGAACGGAATAAGATGAATAGAATAAATGATTCGGGGTGAAAAACATGAAAGAGGAAAGAAAACGGATCTTACAAATGGTTGAAGAGGGAAAATTGAAGGTTGACGAGGCACTATCCTTGCTTGAGGAGCTAGAAAAGGCACAGCAGACCATGGAGCAAAAGCAGGAGCAAATCGTTCGTGAGCTTTCCACTGCCGTCAAATTTGAGGAAGCGAATAAGGAAAATCAAGAAAATGAAGGTGGAAACAGATTCCAATCTACAAAAGAAAAAATATTTGATTTTGTTGATTCCGCTTTGAAAAAAATTAAAGACTTTGATCTTGATTTAAACTTCGGACAATCCGTAGAAATCTCCCATATTTTTCATCATGGCGACGTTTATTTAAAGGATATGGATTTAGATGTGGCCAACGGCTCATTAAAAATTGCTGCATGGGATCAGAAGGATGTTCGGATTGAATGTCAGGCAAAGGTATATCGGGTTGATACACCTGAGCAGGCAAGACAAAACTTCTTAAAGGATGTCCTTTTTGCCATTGAGGGGGAAAAGCTGCGCTTTACGACCCAGCAAAAATGGATGAAGGTCGATGCGGTTGTGTATATCCCGCAGGCACAGTATGAACGAATTCGTGTGAGAATGTTTAATGGACCGATTTCAGGTGAAGAATTAAATGTAACCGATTTTCGCGTCAAAACCGCTAATGGTAAAATTGACCTAGCAAGGGTAACTGGAAAGCGGGCGGAAATCGAAACAGCCAATGGTCATATAAAGCTTCAAAATAGTATTATTGATGATATTGAGGCTGAGACCATTAATGGGGCAATTAAGCTGGATGGGAATTTTAGAAAGATGGCGACGCAGACATTCAATGGCAATGTAACATACAGTCTGAATGGCAATCGCTGTGAGTTAATCTCAGCAAAGGCAACCACAGGCAGTATTGATCTTTATGTTCCTGAGGGTATTCCAGTTAATGGGGAATTAAAGACCAATCTCGGCGGCTTTAATATGAAGCTGGAGGGGGTCCAAATTCTCGAGGAAAAAAGCGAAATGATACAAAAATTACTGCGTTTCGAATCGATTAATCATCCTGACCGACAGTTAAAGGTATTTGCCGATACAAAAACGGGTTCTATTACCATTCATAAATCAGACGGAGTTATTCCATTTAAATAGGTGGGAGTTTACATGAAAGAAACAATATTACCAAATGAGCAGGATGCAAGAAAATGAGATGGCTGATAGGAGTCCTAATTAATGCTTTTTTATTTATGGCGCTTGCCGGATATTTTCGCGAAAGTATCCAACTGGCAGGTTTTACAGCTGCCCTTCAAGCAAGTTTTCTGCTCTCCATACTAAATATTCTGGTACGCCCACTGTTAATCCTGTTAACCCTGCCGGCAACCATTTTAACACTTGGCTTATTTTTGTTTGTGATTAATGCGCTTACCCTTGAGATTACTGATGCCATTATGGGACCGGCCTTTGAAATATCCGGCTTTGGAATGGCTCTGTTTGCTGCCATTATCATGGCAATTGTTAACCTGATTATTCAAAAGACGATTTTGGAACCTTCTAAAAAACAATAAAATGAAAAATAACGCGGGAGTGAATCCTGCGCTATTTTTTTGCAGTAAAATCAATAAAAACGTCAGTTCTTCGGCATAATCTTGTTCGGAAAATGGACATGGTTGTGTGGGAATTTAATAGAGTTGCATCTGTTTGTTGTCTCTTTCTCCTAGGTGTCATTTCAGAGAAATTGTCTAAATTATTTGGTTCTTGTTTAAAAAATGCTAAAATAAGAGGAAACTTATTTTAATTAATACCACTAGCATCAGCACTTATAACCAACTCATCAGCATCAATAGAAGTTTGCGCTTTTCTAAAAAAGGAGGAACCTACTTGGTAAAGGTACGCACGAAGGAAATTTTAGAAAAATTTCATCTACAACTTATGAGTGGTGAAGAAGGAATTAACCGCCCGATTACCACAAGTGATATTTCCCGCCCTGGAATTGAAATGGCTGGATACTTTGAGTTTTATCCTGCAGAGCGAATCCAACTGTTGGGAAAAACAGAGCTTTCCTTTTTTGAGGAACTCACACCAAGTGAACGGATGTCCCGAATGGAACAGCTATGCACCGATATTACTCCGGCAATCATTGTCACACGTGGATTAGAGGTTCCTCAAGAACTGATTGAAGCGTCCGAACGCGAATCTGTTCCTGTCCTCCGCAGTGGCATGAAAACCACTCGATTCTCCAGCCGGTTAACCAATTTTTTAGAAAGTAAACTTGCGCCAACGACCGCTGTTCACGGTGTATTAGTCGATATTTACGGTGTCGGGGTGTTAATTACTGGTAAAAGCGGCGTTGGTAAAAGTGAAACTGCTTTGGAATTGGTGAAACGCGGGCACCGCTTAGTGGCAGATGATTGTGTTGAAATCCGCCAAGAGGATCAAGATACCCTTGTTGGAACTTCTCCAGAATTAATCGAGCATTTATTAGAAATCCGCGGGCTCGGAATCATCAATGTTATGACGCTATTTGGTGCGGGAGCTGTGCGCAGTAACAAAAAGATTTCGCTCGTCATTAGTCTGGAAAATTGGGATTCTCAAAAGCAGTATGACCGTCTTGGTTTAGATGAAGAAAAAATGAAAATTATTGATACAGATGTCACCAAACTGACCATTCCTGTTCGCCCAGGACGAAACATCGCTGTAATTATCGAAGTTGCTGCGATGAACTTCAGGCTTAAACGGATGGGTGTCAATGCCGCCCAGCAATTTACTGAGCGTCTCTCCGAGGTCATTGAAGAAGGGGAACATGAAGACATTTAAGGGAAATAAGGAGACTAGAACATGAAAGAAAATATTCAGCCGCTTAATCCCATTGCTTTTACACTTGGACCCATTCAAGTGCATTGGTATGGAATTATTATTGGTTCAGGCTTGGCGCTTGCGTTGTTCCTTGCTATCAGGGAAGGGAATCGCCGCGGCCTGCCAAAGGATACCTTTGCAGACTTAATGCTCTGGGCGATCCCGATTGCGATTATTTCAGCGCGGATTTATTATGTTATTTTTGAATGGAAGTACTACGCACAGCATCCAAGTGAAATTCCAGCTATATGGAATGGCGGGATTGCTATCCATGGAGCCCTCATCGGTTCCGTTATTACCACCTATGTTTTTGCGAAAAAGCGGGGAATTTCCTTCTGGAAAATTACCGACATCGCTGCTCCAAGCCTCATTCTCGGCCAAGCTATCGGCCGCTGGGGGAATTTTATGAACCAGGAAGCTCATGGCAGGGAAGTCACGAGAAGCTTCCTAGAAAATTTACATTTACCAGACTTCATTATCAATCAAATGTATATTAATGGAACTTATTATCATCCGACATTTTTATATGAATCTGTCTGGGATTTTATTGGCTTTATCTTATTAATGCTGCTTCGCCGTGTTAATCTGCGCCGTGGGGAGTTATTCCTCTCTTACGTTATTTGGTACTCCATCGGCCGTTACTTCATTGAGGGGATGAGAACCGACAGCCTCATGCTGACTAGCTCCCTTAGAATGGCACAAATGATTTCCATTGTCCTGGTCATAGGTGCGTTGGCAATCCTGCTGATTCGACGAAAAAAGCATCTGTCAGAAGAACGTTATTTAGATCAATCCATATCATAAGGCGGTGTGAGAAGCAACCATGAAGAACAACATTACCACCCTTCTATTTGATTTAGACGGGACATTAATCGATACGAATGAATTAATCATTGCGACTTATTTACACACACTTGAAAAATATTATCCAAACAAATATAAGCGAGAAGACGTCCTCCCGTTCATGGGTCCTACCCTTCATGAGGCATTTTCAACCGTTGACCCCGATCGTGTTGAGGAAATGATATTAGAATATCGGACCTATAATCTTGCCAACCATGATTTACTCGTGAAAGAATTTCCTAATGTGCTGGAAACCATCGGTACCTTGAAGGAAAAAGGCTATAAGCTTGGCGTTGTCACAACCAAGCGTCACGATACGAGTTTAAAGGGTCTGCGCTTAATGAAGCTCGAGGAATATTTTGATGTCGTTGTTGCGATGGATCATGTGATAAAAGTGAAGCCAGACCCGGAGCCAATTCTTAAAGCGTTGGAGCAATTAAATTCCCAACCTGAGGAAACCATTATGGTCGGTGATAATTTCCATGATATTTTGGCTGGGAAAAATGCCGGAACAAAAACAGCAGGAGTGGCCTGGACTATTAAAGGCCGAGACTATCTTGCCAAATATGAACCAGATTATATGCTAGAGAACATGGCAGACTTATTAACCATTCTCGGAGAGTGAGAAGGATGAGAAATACAACCCGCTATCCGGTTGAAGGGGCGAATTCCCTATGGCATGTTTATAAGACGGTGCCATTTTGGAAGGTGGTTAAAAATTTTATTGTCATTCAGCTGGCCCGTTACACCCCGTTTCTCGGGATGAAAAACTGGCTGTACCGCACCTTCCTTCGGGTAAAGGTGGGGGAGCAAACCTCCTTTGCGTTAATGGTGATGCTCGACGTCATGTTTCCGGAAAAGATTAGCGTTGGCCGCAATACGGTGATTGGCTACAATACCACCATCCTGGCCCATGAATATTTAATCAAAGAATATCGGCTTGGGCCGATTGACATTGGCAGTGAAGTCATGATTGGCGCGAATTCGACGATTCTCCCCGGAGTTACAATAGGAGATGGGGCGATTGTTTCAGCCGGGACCCTTGTACATAAGGACGTACCGCCAGGGAGCTTTGTTGGCGGCAATCCAATGAGGGTAATCTACACAAGAGAAGAACTGGAAAAGCGCTGGGCAGATGATCCGATTTATCAAAAAAATGAATAAGATTTTAGGAAAGAGCCCGGTTTTAGACTAGGCTCTTTCCTATTGTACAGACTATTCAATGAGATTTTTTCATTGACGAACTGCAACCCTAGCGTTAAACTACTAATAACTTTACTTTACTACCATATTAGCAGACTAAAGGATTTCCATAAAAAGGATGAGCATAATGAGTCGTTTGTTTATGTTTGAGAAACCATTGGGTATGAGAGATACACTTCCAGAGTTATTTGAAAAAAAACATCATGTTCAATCTTTATTAGCTGAAACGATTAAGCTTTGGGGCTATCAATTTATCGAAACCCCTACTCTTGAATACTATGAAACGGTCGGAGCGGCTTCAGCGATTCCGGACCGTCAACTTTTTAAATTACTTGATAAAGATGGCCATACGCTTGTATTAAGGCCGGAGATGACCGCCCCGATTGCACGTGTTGCAGCCTCTAAGCTATTGCAGGACGACCTGCCATTAAGGTTAGCCTATACGGCAAATGTTTATCGGGCTCAGCGCCGTGAAGGCGGGAGGCCAGCAGAATTTGAACAAATTGGCGTGGAGTTTATAAATGATGAGACCGTCTCGTGTGACGGTGAAGTGATATCACTTTTAGTCTCCTCTTTAAAGCAAGCCGGTTTGGATAAATTTCAAGTATCAATTGGCCATACGTCTTTTACCGAGGAATTATTTTTACAAATATTAGGTACAGAGGAACGGGCAGATTCACTAAGGAGATTTTTATTTGAAAAAAATTATGTCGGGTATCGTGAGCATATTCAAGCACTCTCATTGTCCTCAATTGATAAACAAAGGCTTCTGCAATTCCTAGAATTACGCGGCGGGGCAGAAGTGATCGGCATGGCACTTGATTTAATTGAAAATGAACAAGGCAAGCAAGCGATCCTCCAACTCAAAGAATTATGGGATGTCCTCAGTGATTATGGAGTGCAGGATCAGGTGAGATTCGATTTGACCCTTGTCAGCCATATGAGTTACTACTCAGGAGTTTTCTTTGAAGCCTATGCAGGCAATGTTGGTTTTCCGATCGGTAATGGCGGCCGGTATAGTTTAATTGAGAAGTTTGGTAAAAAAGCAAGTGCGACCGGATTTGCACTTCAGCTTGACCGGGTATTAGAAGCTATGGGCGAATTTGAAACCCAAAATGACCTGCAGTGTATTTTCTTCAGCCAGGAACGGCGGAAAGAGGGCTTTCTGTTAGCTCAAAAAATGCAGGAACAAGGGGAGCGGGTCGTGCTTCAGGATATTTCCGGTGTGAAAAATCTAGATGCTTTTTCAAAGAAATTTTCTAACACCATCTATTTAATTGGGAAAGCAGGAAAGGAGCCTGCAGATGAGTGATTTACTGACAATTGCGATGCCAAAAGGACGGATTTTTGAAGAGGCGGTTGTATTACTTCGCCAGGCAGGCTACAAGCTGCCGCCGGAATTTGAAGATTCCCGTAAGCTAATCATCGATATTGAGGAAGAAGGTCTTCGGTTTATTTTATCCAAGCCAATGGATGTCCCTACTTATGTTGAACATGGGGTTGCTGATGTCGGTATTGCCGGGAAGGATGTTATGCTTGAGGAAGACCGAGACGTTTATGAGCTTCTCGATTTGAAAATCAGCAGCTGTTATTTGGCAGTGGCGGGTCTGCCAAACACGAAAATGAACGATGTGGCTCCAAAAGTAGCCACCAAATATCCGAAAGTGGCGGCTGCCTATTTCCGCGAGCAGGGGGAACAAGTGGAAATTATCCGTTTAAATGGATCGATTGAACTTGCCCCGATTATTGGTTTATCCGATCGGATTGTTGATATCGTTTCTTCCGGCCGGACATTAAAAGAAAACGGTCTTGTGGAATATGAACGAATTGTCGATGTGACTTCACGGGTCATCGTCAATCCTGTTAGTTATCGAATTAAGGATGTAAAAATAAATGAACTCGTATCGAGGCTTAATGAAGTGGTTTCAGCGGAGGTGGATTTATAATGAAAATTCAAAAAGTGGATGATTTGGTTTCCATTAAACGTTCGATTGAAACCGGTACGTCGGAACAGCTGTCGATTGTAAAAAATATTCTCTCCGATATCCGCACCCGCGGCGATGAAGCGTTACGGGAGTATACAGAAAAATTTGACCGTGTACAATTAGCTTCTTTTTCCGTAACGGAAGAGGAAATCGCGGAAGCCTACAGGACGGTGGATGAGGACTTTGTTGAAATTGTTCGGGAAGCAGGGGAAAACATCCGCTCCTTCCATGAAAAACAGCTGCGTCCTTCCTGGATGACAACAGAAGAAAATGGAACAATCTTGGGACAAAAAATCACACCGCTTGATTCCGTCGGTGTTTATGTACCGGGAGGAACCGCCGCATACCCTTCATCAGTGCTGATGAATGTAATTCCAGCTAAAGTCGCAGGGGTTAAACGGATTGTCATGGTATCGCCGCCCGACAAGGAAGGGAAGCTGCCTGCTGCCGTTTTAGTAGCCGCAAAGGAAGCGGGCGTGAAGGAAATCTTTAAGGTCGGCGGGGCACAGGCAATTGCTGCACTTGCCTATGGAACAGCTTCAATTACAGCCGTTGATAAAATTACCGGACCGGGAAATATATTCGTAGCTCTTGCAAAACGTGAGGTTTTTGGAGATGTCGATATTGATATGATTGCCGGACCTAGTGAGATTGCAGTTCTTGCGGATGAAACAGCTAGGGCCGAAGAGATTGCAGCCGATTTATTATCACAGGCAGAGCATGATCCACGTGCCTGCAGTGTTTTGGTTACACCATCACAACGATTGGCAGACGAGGTTTCTTTGGAGGTTGAAAAGCAGCTGGCTTTGCTGCCTCGAAAAGAAATTGCAGCGCGTTCCATTGCAGATTATGGTGTCATTTATGTGGCCGCAAATCTAGATCAGGCAGTGGAGACAATCAATGTCCTTGCGCCGGAACATTTAGAAATTATCACGGAAAATGCAATGGAGCTTCTTGGGAAAATCCGTCATGCAGGGGCGATTTTTATCGGACGATACAGTTCAGAGCCTGTTGGCGATTATTTTGCCGGTCCGAATCATGTTTTACCGACAAATGGAACGGCACGGTTTTCTAGCCCATTAAATGTGGATGATTTTCAAAAGAAATCCAGTGTCATTGTATACAGTGAAAAAGCGTTAAGGGATAACGGTGCGAAAATCGCAGCGTTTGCTCGCATGGAAGGGCTAGAAGCACATGCAAGGGCAGTAGAAATGAGACTGAAAAACTAACTTTGGGACAAATTTTGTGGATTCGCAAATAAAAATAGCAATTTCGCAAATAAACTGAGGCAATTCGCAAATAAAAGCTGTAAATCCGCAAATAAGTTCCTTAAATCCGCAAATAAAAGCGGATTCCGACTATATCATAGAAACTAAACTAGAAAAAAACAACGTAGGAGGCCCCTTCATGGAAAGAGTGGCAGGAATTGAACGGAAAACAAATGAAACACAAATTAAACTTTCTTTAGCAATCGATGGTGAAGGACATTCAGAACTTGAAACAGGGGTGCCATTCCTTACACATATGCTGGACCTATTTACAAAACATGGGCAATTTAATCTTATGGTGGATGCGAAGGGCGATATCGAAGTCGATGATCACCATACCACAGAAGACATCGGAATATGCCTCGGACAGGCACTTCGGGAAGCACTTGGTGATAAGCGGGGAATCAAGCGCTATGGAAATGCATTTGTCCCAATGGACGAAGCATTGGCGCAAGTCGTGGTCGATCTCAGCAATCGCCCGCATCTTGAAATGCGTGCGGAGTTCCCAGGTCAAAAGGTTGGGACTTTCGATACCGAACTTGTCCATGAGTTTTTATGGAAGCTGGCACTAGAGGCGCGAATGAACCTTCATGTTATTGTACATTACGGAAAAAATACGCACCATATGATCGAAGCTGTTTTTAAAGCATTGGGCAGGGCGCTTGATGAAGCGACGACGGTTGACCCACGTATCAAAGGGGTTCCATCGACAAAAGGGATGTTGTAGTAACAATAAAACCACAACGAAGGGAGTGTTATCGATGATTGGCATTGTTGACTACGGAATGGGCAATCTTTTTAGTGTCAGTAAGGCGCTTGAGCGTTTAGACGCAGATTATTTTATTTCCGCCCAAAAAAGTGAATTGCTTACAGCGGATGCGTTAATTCTTCCGGGCGTAGGTGCTTTCCGAGATGCAATGGAGCTCTTGCCAGCAGAAACGATTAAGGAATTTGCTGCAACAGGTAAACCGCTGCTTGGGATTTGCCTTGGCATGCAGTTGCTCTTTGAGGAAAGTGAAGAAAATGGGCCAACAAAAGGGTTAGGGCTTTTACCTGGAAAGGTGCGCAGGTTTTCAGGAGAAACTCCAGAAGGAGAAACATACAAAGTTCCTCACATGGGCTGGAATCGCCTCGAATTTGTAAAGGCTTCCCCTCTATTAAAAAATCTTGAAGAAGATTACGTTTATTTTGTTCACTCCTATTATGTGGATGCATCCGGCTCCGAAGTATTACTGGCGAAGGCAAACTATCATGAGGAAGTATCCGCCGTTGTTGGCAGGGACAATATTTATGGAATGCAGTTTCATCCGGAAAAAAGCAGTAAGCTTGGCATGGCACTTTTAAATAATTTTTTACAATTGGTTGATAAAAAGGAGGCTGTACGATGAGTATTACAATTTATCCTGCGATTGATATGCGGGGCGGAAAATGCGTACGCCTTCTGCAGGGAGATTACGATAAAGAAACGATTTATGGGGATTCCCCTTTTGCGATGGCACAGCAATTTGCGGCAGATGGGGCAGAATGGATCCACATGGTAGATCTTGATGGGGCCAAGGATGGAAAACGGGTTAATGATCGTTTTGTCATTGAGGCGGCAAAACAGTTGTCCGTGAACATTCAAATCGGCGGCGGTATTCGCTCTGAAGAAGATATCGCCCACTACCTTGAAAATGGGGTAAATCGGGTGATTATTGGGAGCATTGCTGTTTCTAATCCTGATTTTGCAATTGAAATGATTAAAAAATACCGAGAGCAAATTGTAATCGGCATTGATGCCAAGGATGGCTTTGTGGCAACACACGGCTGGCTTGATACATCAAAGGTAAAGGCGGTTGATTTAGGAAAACGGTTTGCTGAAGCAGGTGCCGAGACGTTCATTTTTACAGATATCGCCACAGATGGAACGCTTGCTGGACCAAATATTGCCGCGGTTTGCGAACTGGCAAAAGTGACGGGCAAAAATGTGATTGCTTCCGGAGGCGTGAGCAGTTTAGCTGATCTCAGTGCCTTAAAATCGGTTTCCTATCAGGGCGTAGGCGGTGCCATTGTTGGAAAGGCCCTCTATGAAAAACGGTTTACTTTAAAGGAAGCCCTTGATGAGGTGAGAGTATGGCCTTAACAAAACGAATTATTCCTTGTTTGGATGTAAAAGAAGGCCGGGTTGTAAAAGGAATCCAGTTCGTCGAGCTTCGCGATGCCGGTGATCCTGTGGAACTGGCGAGATTTTATGATGAACAAGGTGCTGATGAACTTGTATTTCTTGATATTTCTGCATCGGTAGAAGGCAGAAAAACGATGGTTGAGGTTGTAAAAGCAGTTGCCTCGGAACTTGCAATCCCTTTTACGGTTGGTGGGGGAATCAATGCTTTAGAGGATATGAAACGAATTCTTCGGGCCGGGGCAGACAAGGTATCATTAAATACAGCTGCCGTTTTAAATCCCAAGCTGATTGAAGAAGGCGCTAATTTTTTCGGATCTCAGTGTATCGTTGTTGCCATTGATGCAAAATTTGATAAAGAGATCGGGACGTGGCGTGTTTATACACATGGCGGCCGCACACCAACAGATAAAAAAGTAGTAGAATGGGCACAGGAAGCAGCTGCCCTTGGTGCTGGGGAAATCTTATTAACGAGTATGGACAGCGATGGCGAGAAAAATGGCTTCGACCTTAAACTGACAAAAGCAGTGGGCGATGCAGTATCCATTCCGGTGATTGCTTCAGGCGGCGCGGGAAATGCAGCCCATTTTGAAGATGCATTTCAAACAGCAAAAGCGGATGCGGCACTTGCGGCATCAATTTTTCACTATAAAGAAACGTCTGTACATGAAGTGAAGAGCTACTTAAGGGAAAAGGGAGTGACGGTACGATGAAGGTGAAATTTGATGAAAAGGGACTTGTTCCTGCGATTATCCAAGATGCAGGTACTAAAGAAGTATTAACTCTTGCTTATATGAATGAAGAATCGCTCAAGAAAACATTGGAAACAGGAGAAACATGGTTTTACAGCCGCTCGCGCCAGGAGCTTTGGCATAAGGGGGAAACGAGCGGGAATACACAGTCTGTTGTGAGCATTAACTATGACTGTGATCAAGATGCGCTCTTAGTACTTGTTTATCCGAAAGGCCCTGCCTGCCATACCGGTGCGGTCAGTTGTTTTTCCGAAAGAGTATATGAAGGCGGATCAAGTTTAGGCGATTATCAAATCCTCCAAACACTTGAGAAAGTCATTTTAGACCGGCAGCGGGAACGTCCTGAAGGGGCATATACGACCTACCTTTTTGATAAAGGCGTCGATAAGATTTTGAAAAAAGTAGGGGAAGAAGCAGCAGAAGTCATCATTGCGGCAAAAAATCGAAGCCACGAAGAACTAAAGTGGGAAGCCTCGGACCTACTCTACCACCTTCAAGTTTTATTGGTTGAACAAGAACTTCCGTTTAAAGAAGTATTGAAAACATTAGAAGAAAGACACAAAGACCGGTCGTAAGTTGGCTGGTTTTTTCTTTTCGACAAAATTCGGGCGGTGCCTGTCACCGCCCGAATTTTGTCGAATTCCTACTGTCTTTGCTTTCCAGACTCTTCTCGTACAAGGGCCTATTATGTTATACTACATTAGTTATGTAAGTTTACTGAAAGATGGAGGACTTTATGGGAAAAGACTCGAAAGCAAGAATTCAAAAGGGAAAAATTCTCTCATTTGTCCCAACAGGGGAATATTACTTCAAGAAGGGATTAAAGGCCTACTATCGACGTGACTTTATCAAAGCAAAGAAATACCTAGGACGTGCTATGCAGCTTGAACCGGGTGAGCCGATTATTGTTTGCCAGTTGGCGATTGTATCGACAGAACTAGGTGAATTTGAAAATTCAAATCGACTTTTGCATCAGATTCTTGAAGAACTTGATGAACAAATGGTAGAATGCCATTATTTTTTAGCGAATAATTATGCCCATATGGGATTATTTAAAGATGCTTATCACCATGCAAAACTTTATATAGAGATTGAGCCCGACGGTGAATTTATTGAAGATACAGAAGACCTGCTCGAGTTACTTCTTTTTGAAGAAGAGGATCTTGAAGATGAGCTTTATCAGCAGGATGATCTTATTGTAAAACAAGAACAAGCCAGAGATTTACTAGAGTCAGGATATTTTCCAAAGGCAATCGAATTATTAAAAGACGTTGTCGAAGAATATCCAGAGTATTGGTCAGCCTATAATAATTTAGCTCTTGCCTATTTTTATTTAGGAAAAACGGAAAAAGCAGAATCGATTTTAGAGGATGTTTTGGTGAGAAATCCGGGGAATCTTCATGCCCTTTGCAACCGGCTGGTATTTGCCCATTATCAAGGGCAATATAAGAGCGCTGAAAGATTAATGGAATCCTTGAAAAAAATAAAACCGCTTCTTGTTGAACAACAGTTTAAATTAGGGGCAACGTTTGCCTTAGTAGGTGAATATGAACTTGCCTACTTTTGGCTTAAAAAGCTATATAAAAATGGCTTTGATGGAGACGGTCCATTCTACTATTGGCTCTCGAGTGCCGCTTACCAAATCGGTAATGAACCCTTTGCTCAAAATATTTGGAAAAAGGTTCTTGAAATCAATCCTGAAAAGGAAGGATTTGAGCCATGGAATACGGACAAAGTGCAGGGGAACGGATTTGAGGACCATCCAAGTTCCATTTTTCAAAAATTAGACAGTGACTATATTGAGGAACGATTATTTGCACTATTTCTTACAGCTTTATCAGATAAAGCGGAAGATATTTTTTCATCCAAACGATTTTTGGATAACCAAAAGCTGACGCCGATGGAACAAGAATACATGTCGTTTATCAAATCCGGTGCCCCATCGATTTCGGCTGATGCGCATGAAATTGCCGAACTTTTATACCAAAATCATCAACCAATTGGTCCGATTGAATCGGGATTATATTTAATCTGGTTTTCGACATTTGTAGAAATCTCGAAGTCGGATGTCAAATTGAAAAATAAGCAGGCCTGGGCTGGAGCAATTGAATATGTTTGGAACAAGCTTCGCAGCGAAAAAGTAACGCGTGAGGAAATTGCAGAACGGTATGGCCTTTCCACAGCGACTGTCGGAAAATATGTAAAATTGGTGAACAACTTTTTAAACTGAAACAAAGGATTTCCGCTCTTTTAACAAGCATATTTTTGGACTATAATCTATTTGTTTTATACGATTAGGGAAAGGGAATGATATAACCTAATCGTATTTTTTATAGGGAGTGAAAAAAGTGTCCGGAGAGAAAATTTATGATGTCATTATTGCGGGTGCCGGCCCAGCTGGTATGACCGCTGCAGTATATACTTCACGTGCTAGCCTTTCAACACTTATGATTGAGCGCGGAATGCCGGGCGGGCAGATGGCCAATACGGAAGATGTTGAAAATTACCCAGGATTTGAAAGTATTTTAGGCCCGGATTTATCCACCAAAATGTTTGAGCATGCTAAAAAGTTTGGTGCAGAATATGCCTATGGTGATATTAAAGAAATTGTGGACCATGGTGAATATAAAGTAGTGAATGCTGGATCAAAACAATATAAAGCCTATTCGGTCATTATTACGACTGGTGCTGAATATAAAAAGGTTGGCGCACCTGGAGAAAAGGAACTAGGCGGACGTGGTGTTTCTTATTGTGCAGTTTGTGATGGTGCTTTCTTTAAAAACAAAGAACTTGTTGTAATCGGCGGCGGTGACTCTGCTGTTGAAGAAGGTGTTTATTTAACAAGATTTGCATCAAAGGTAACGATTGTTCATCGCCGTGATCAGCTTCGCGCTCAAAAAATTCTTCAAGACCGAGCGTTTGCCAATGAGAAAGTGGACTTCATTTGGAATCACACCATCAAATCGATTAACGAAAAGGATGGCAAGGTTGGCAGTGTTACATTGGTTTCTACGGTAGATGGTGAGGAGCAGGAATATAAGGCGGATGGTGTATTTATTTATGTCGGAATGCTGCCATTATCGAAACCATTTACAAACCTTGGGATTACGAATGAAAATGGCTACATTGAAACAAACGAACAAATGGAAACAAAAGTGCCTGGAATTTTCGCTGCTGGAGATATTCGCGAAAAAACATTGCGCCAAATCGTAACTGCTACAGGTGACGGCAGTATTGCCGCACAAGCTGCTCAGCATTATGTCGAGGAGCTAAAGGAAGAATTAAAACAAAAACAATAAAGAAAATGGAAAAAAGTAACTCTGTTTTAATTCTTCTGTAACAGTAGTGAAATATTGATGGGGTAAGATAGAGATAGTAATTGACCCCCTTTAAAAATATACCTTTTTGCGCACAGGCTGAAGCCTGTGCTATTTTTTTGCTTTTTCTGAGGATTTAAATATAATAGGAATTTTTTAGATAATTATCAAATTTGTATTCATTGTGACTGGATATTAAAAATAGTATAATGAAATGAATCATTAACACGGAAATTTTTTTGAAGAAAAATTCATCGATAGAGGCTAGTTTTTAGTGCGTGGGGTTAGGCGGTTACGTTTGTGAAAGAAGGTGAAAAAAGTGCAGCGAGTCACCAATTGTGTTTTAATAAGGGATAATCAAATTTTGCTGCTGCAAAAGCCACGGCGTGGCTGGTGGGTGGCACCGGGTGGCAAAATGGAGCCGGGTGAGTCTGTCAGAGATTCCTGTATTCGTGAATACCGTGAAGAAACGGGAATCTACTTGAAAAACCCACAATTAAAAGGCGTTTTTACGATGATTATCAGAGAAAATGATTGTGTGGAATCTGAATGGATGATGTTTTCATTTTTGGCCAATGACTCAGATGGCATGGATGTCGAGGAGTCAGAAGAAGGAATTCTTCAATGGCATACATTGGATCAGATTAAGAATCTGCCAATGGCAGCGGGTGATTATCATATTATCGATTATATGATTCACGGAAAAGGAATCATTTACGGCACTTTCACGTATACAAAGGATTTTGAACTAATCAGTTATCGATTAGATCCAAGCTAATTTATAGGGGGAATTGAAAATGAGTACCGGGTCTACGGGCGATACTCAAATGGTCATCATTACAGGAATGTCTGGAGCAGGAAAAACAGTTGCCATTCAAAGCTTTGAAGATTTAGGGTTCTTCTGTGTGGATAATTTACCCCCGACATTATTACCAAAGTTTCTTGAACTAATGAAGGAATCAGGGAATAAAATGAATAAAGTGGCCTTAGTCATGGATTTGCGTGGGAGAGAGTTTTTTGATCATCTTTTTAAAGCTCTTGATGACCTAGCCGAAACCTCATGGGTTACACCAAGGATTTTATTTTTAGATTCAGATGATTCCACTTTAGTGCGCAGGTATAAAGAAACAAGACGGTCACACCCGCTTGCCCATGAAGGGCTTCCGTTAGAAGGAATTAAGCTGGAAAGAGAGCTATTAGAGGAATTAAAAGGCCGGGCCCAATTAATTTATAATACTTCAGAGATGAAACCGCGCGAATTGCGGGAAAAAATATTAACGGAATTTACTGCGAATAAAGAACATATCTTTACTGTTAATGTCATGTCATTTGGATTTAAGCATGGGCTTCCAATCGATGCTGACCTTGTATTTGATGTGCGTTTCTTGCCAAATCCACATTATATTGACCATATGCGCCCTAAAACAGGAATGGATGAGGAAGTCTCCAGTTATGTTTTAAAATGGAGTGAAACCCAAAAGTTTTTAGAAAAGGTTACGGACTTGCTTTCCTTTATGCTTCCTCATTATAAGCGCGAGGGAAAGGCACAATTGATTATTGCGATTGGTTGTACGGGCGGGCAGCACCGCTCGGTAGCACTTGCGGAATATATTGGGAAGTTTTTCGAGAAGGATTACAAGACTTGTATTTCGCACCGTGACATTGAAAGGAGAAAGGAAAAAACTACATGAGCAATTTCGGACAGCCAAGAATCGTCATCATTGGTGGAGGAACTGGATTGCCTGTTTTGTTGCGAGGGTTGAAGCAATATCCTGTTGACATCACTGCGATTGTTACCGTTGCGGATGACGGCGGAAGTTCAGGGAGATTGCGGGACGATTTGCATATTCCCCCGCCCGGAGATATTCGTAATGTGTTAGCGGCCATGTCGGATGTAGAGCCGCTTGTCGAGGAAATGTTTCAGCATCGTTTTAAAACCTCAAATGAGTTATCGGGACACTCACTTGGGAACCTCATCCTTGCTGCTATGACATCGATTACAGGCAACTTTGTGCATGCTATTCAAGAAATGAGTAAGGTTTTAAATGTTCGCGGCAAGGTATTACCCGCTGCCAATCAAAGCGTAGTTCTGCATGCTGAAATGGAAGATGGGACTGTCGTTTCAGGTGAATCGAAGATCCCGTATTCCGGTAAAAAAATAAAAAAGGTTTTTTTGACACCAGATGATATTCGTCCATTACCTGAATCCATTCAGGCGATACGCCAGGCTGATCTAATTATCATTGGCCCGGGAAGCCTTTTTACAAGCATTTTGCCAAACCTTCTTGTTCCAAAGCTTGGTGATGAAATATGCAAGGCACATGCAAAAAAGGTGTATATCTGTAATTTGATGACGCAAGCAGGGGAAACGCACGGTTTTACAGCAAGTGATCATGTAAAGGCGATTTACAATCACATGAAATGTGCGTTTATTAATACAGTGCTGGTCAATAATGAAGAAATTCCACCGGAAGTACAGCTCCGTTATAATGAAGAATTAGCGGACCCTGTTCTCTATGATTTTCCGCTTCTTTACGAGCTCGGTTTAGAAGTGGTTCATGCTGATATTGCCATTCAGGAAAACGGGGCATTAAGGCATGACCCGAAAAAAGTAGCAAACATCTTATACAATTTGCTTATAGATGAAACTAAAAAGCGTTATCATCGTAAATAATAGCAGGCAAGAAATTTGAGGGGGGTGAAGGGATGTCTTTCGCTTCGGAAACAAAAAAGGAATTAACCAACTTGGAAGTGAAAACGTGCTGTATTCAGGCAGAGCTTTCTGCTTTAATTCGAATGAACGGTTCCCTTTCCTTTTCAAACCGGAAGTTAGTTGTCGATATTCAAACGGAAAATGCGGCAATTGCAAGAAGAATTTACACATTGTTAAAAAAAAGCTATGATGTTCAAGTCGAGTTGCTCGTTCGAAAAAAAATGCGTTTGAAAAAAAATAATGTTTATATTGTCCGGTTAGCGGATCAAGCAAAAGAAATTCTAGAGGATACGAAAATCTTAGGTGAGGGCTTCACCTTTATACATGATATTTCAAACGATTTAATCAAAAAGAAATGCTGTAAGCGTTCTTATTTGCGCGGTGCATTTCTTGCGGGGGGATCCGTGAACAATCCGGAGACGTCTTCCTATCATTTGGAAATTTTTTCGCTTTATAAGGAACACAACGATTCTTTATGCGAATTAATGAATACATTTGGATTAAACAGTAAAACGCTTGAGCGGAAAAAAGGTTTTATTACGTACCTGAAGGAAGCAGAGAAAATTACCGAGTTTTTAAATATCATCGGTGCTCATAATGCCCTTTTACGTTTTGAAGATGTCCGAATTGTGAGGGATATGAGGAATTCAGTTAATCGTCTTGTCAATTGTGAAACAGCGAACTTAAACAAAACGATTGGTGCATCCATCCGCCAGGTAGAGAATATACGTTATATTGATCATACGGTTGGACTTCATATCTTACCGGAAAAGCTTAGGGAAATTGCGGAGCTCCGTATCAACTATACAGATGTTACACTTAAAGAGCTTGGTGAAATGGTTTCCGGAGGAACAATCAGCAAATCAGGAATTAATCATCGTTTAAGAAAAATTGATGAGATTGCAGAAAAACTGCGCCTTGGTGAAATAGCTGTAAAAAATAGATAATACTTTTGAGGAGGATACTAGAAATGTTAGAAAGACAAGTGGAGGTAAAATTGAAAACCGGTCTTCAGGCCCGTCCTGCAGCCCTATTCGTACAGGAGGCTAACCGTTTTTCGGCAGATGTTTTTCTTGAAAAGGATGGCAAGAAGGTGAATGCAAAAAGCATTATGGGGTTAATGAGTCTTGCTGTTGGTTCAGGAGTGGTCATTAATATTATTGCTGATGGTACTGATGAAGAAAATGCCATTACGACCTTAACTGATTTTGTCGAAAATGAACACCACCATTAAGTAAAAAAGGGTTTGGCTGGATAAAAGCCAAACCTTTTTTTAAAAAAACAACCGGTCAAAAGACCGGTTGCTTTAAACATTACTTTTTATTTTTTTCATCCAATAAATTGCGGGTAATAATGTTATCGATTAGCCCGTATTCTTTTGCTCTTTCAGCTGTCATAAAGTTATCACGGTCTGTATCCTTGGCAATCACTTCAAGCGGCTGGCCAGTGCGTTCTGCTAAAATTCCGTTCAATTTATCACGGAGGAATAGAATCCGTTTTGCAGCAATTTCAATTTCTGTTGCTTGCCCTTGAGCACCGCCAAGTGGCTGGTGAATCATAACTTCTGCATTTGGAAGCGCGAAACGCTTGCCTTTTTCCCCTGCAGCAAGTAAGAATGCGCCCATTGAGGCAGCCATCCCGATACATACAGTTGATACATTGGGCTTAATATATTGCATTGTATCGTAAATTGCCATTCCAGCTGTGATACTTCCGCCAGGGCTGTTGATGTAAAGGGTAATGTCCTTTTCAGGATTTTCTGCTTCAAGGAATAATAATTGGGCAACAATGGAGTTTGATACATTGTCATCAATGGCGCTGCCAAGCATAATAATCCGGTCTTTTAATAGACGAGAGTAGATGTCATATGCTCTTTCCCCTCTGTTTGTTTGTTCAATAACTGTAGGAATCAAATTCATTTTTCTTCCTCCTCTAAGTACGAAATTTTAAAACTTATGTACTGTTATCATACACTGATGGTCAATAAAGGTCAAACACTTCGATTGTAAAATTGTTCGACAACTTTCCTTCCTTCATCATTTCCATCTCTCCTAAATTTAAACCTATTTTCCCCTTGCATTTAGGACAGATATCGCATATAATAGGTAAGTCGCTAATATTTGCCCTCGTGGTGCAACGGATAGCACGTAAGATTCCGGTTCTTGAGATGTGGGTTCGATTCCTGCCGAGGGCGTCATAGTATACGTTAAGTTTGCGGTGCCTCTGCGCTTTTTGAAGCGTAGGGGCATTTTTATTTTACCGATATTTTTTTCGCAAGAATACTACGAATAATACCCCGTATACTCCTACGCAAGTACAAGCCGTCCTTACGAGTCTAATCGAAGGAGGTCTTCTTATGCGACGAAGAAAAGGCGTTACCAACCAACTAGCGCAGCAGCTAGATACCATCTCTAAACCCTCGAAGAAAAAAATAAACTACCACGAAGCAGCCACCGAATTTTTAAAGCACTGCCGTATTAAAGGGCTATCATCTGAAACGATTAAATTTTATCAGAAGGAGCTAAAACAAACGGTTAGGGCATTCGTTGAAATAGACGCCCCGATTATTGACGTTCGTAAACTGAATACAAGTCATATTGAAAAGTTTATCGAGTATTTACAGGACTTAGGGAGAGCGGTAAATACAATTAACGCAAGACTGCGAGCAGGACGTACGTTCTTTAACTTTTGCTTACGCAAAGGATATATAAACGCAAATCCATATGATGACGTGCAGCAGCTTCGAAAAAGACACGAAGTAGGCGCAACCTTTACCAAACGGCAGCTTAAGCGTTTATTAGACGCACCAGACACAACTTCTTTTATAGGTCTAAGAGACTTAGCCGTAATGTTGACGCTTGCACATACCGGTATAAGACTTACTGAATTAACCTCGCTGCGTGTACAAGACGTATCTTTCGAGGGGAAGGGAGAAATAAACGTACAACGTGCTAAAAATCGTTACGGACGACGTATACCCCTTACAGCCCGTCTTAGAACGGTATTACGTGCTTATATTGAAGAACGGGGTGTATTAGACCATGACTCTTTATTTATCAACGTTGAAAATCACTCTCTTAGCGGAAGGTCAATCCAAGACAGACTACGCCAATACGGAGTAGTAACGGGAGTAGGCAAAGAAGTGAAGGTTAGCCCGCACGCTTTTAGGCGCACATTTTGCCGTTTAAAAGTGGAGGCAGGCACGAATATATTCGTCTTGCAGCGTCTAACTGGACATCAATCACTAGAGATATTGCGCCGCTATGTTGAAATATATTCGAAAGACCTTGAAGCAGCGATAGAAAAAGGGTTCGAGGGTCTTTAATAACAGAGGGGGAACATATATGAGCGCTTTAGATGCACTTAAAATAGTGGACGGATATTTTGAAGACAATCGCTTTATAATGCGAGGGCTTGCAGGAAGGGCGGTATTCGGCACATACACCGCCGCAGGGCTGCTTTCACTTGCAAACGTTATTAGCAGTAGGGGTGAAGCCTTACGGTTCACAATTGACAATGACAAACACATAGAACTAACGGCTGCGCAATCTAAGCAGTTTCGTAGCGAACTTTTAGCGATAGCAAACGAATTAGAAGACTAAAGAAAGGCATAAGAAAAGCCTGCGCAACCAAGTACGCAGGACAATACTTATTATACTGCGCCGCAAACGCAGTACAAATATAAACATAACTTACCTTCATTCTATCGAAAAAAAATCGATTATGCAAGGCTTCTTAAGTATTGTCTTTTTAGGCTGCGCTCGCTTCTCTATGCTGCAATAGGAGAGAGAAAATGACAGCTAGTATTATTCTTACAAGCGAACAGTTTACATATATGCAAGCGTATAAGCCAGCAGCTAGCAACCGTAAAGAACAGGCGGCTATTAAGTGTGAACTAATGGACGCAGTTAAGGGCGCTCTAGGCGACTTATACAGCCGTTTGAAGCAAGGAACAAAGGACGCTTTGGACAAGCTCGCATTTTTAGCTACAGACAGGGGCTTTGCGTTCATTTCTTATAACAGCCTTAGCAAAGAATTAGAAGTATCACGCCGCACTATTGAGCGTGTAATTAAGCAGCTACGAGAAAAGGGCGTACTTGCAATAATATATAGACGTAATCCAAAAGGGAACAGCGTTAAAAATCCCGTAGTAATGTTTACAGCGCATAAGTATTTTAGCCATTGGAGCGAGTTTCTAGAACTAGCTACGCCTACTTGTGTCGTAGAAAATGACGTACTTCATGACGTAGAAGAAAACGCCGAGACCGCTTGCGACACTAAGTACGACGACGTAAAAAAGGACGCTACCATAAATTTACCTTGTATTACCTCTTTAAAAGATTTTAATAATCGAAAAGTGGATGAACTGGAACAGCTAGAAAAGGAATACGTCTTCCAAGACATACCGCAAGCGGTACAAATGCGTCTTTCTGCCTTCGAAGGCAAACAGGTAAACGCAATATGGACACGTATCATATGGGCGTACCGTAACAGTGATATAGATGCAAAGGCTACTATGACCTTGCAACAGTTATGCCGCATTAACGACGAAATAGAACGTAGACTATGCCATAAGTTAGCAGGCTGCATACTTAAATACAAAAGGGGCGCAATAAAGGGCTCTTTATACGGCTACCTGTATAAGTCTTCGCTAAACTTCTTTAACGATATACAAAATGAAAAGTACGAAGACACTATATTAGACGTAAATACTAACTTTGAAGAGCGCTTTTTTAACATAGTACAAGCCCGTATAGAAGACCGTAAGGTAGTTCGTTGGGGATGCGGTAACTTCGAAAGCTATCTTATAAAACGCAAATCTTGCGCCGACTACGAAGAGCTGCCCTTTTAAAAAGCAATCTAGTAACACTTTTCAACAGTCAGTAAACTAATGTTGTGTTCAAAAAAGAGGAAGAAGAGGTATATTCTCCCTTATAATAGTTTACTTGGTTTGTCTTCCGAAAATTGCGATGCCTTTATTAAAATCGAACAATGCATTAATCACGCAACATGTGCAGTGTTTAATTACCATTTATTCCCTTTTATCTACCTACTTTAAAATGATTTTCAAGATTTTTGATTTGAATGGTAAAATATCTTTATAAAAGGAAGAATTTTTAGTTCTTATGGAACCAAAAAAGAGATTTTTGGATTGGATAAAGAGGAACTGAATGAATTGGATGGTTTATTAAGGATATTCTTCAATGAAGAACCATAGGAGGAAGAATAATGGCAATAAAACAACTTACTTTAGTTGGAAGTATGACTAAAAGTATTCAAGCGATTATGCCGCAGGAAGAAGATAAGCGCTTTTTTGAACATCAACTGAGTGAATATCTAACCAATTTACGATTAAAATTCAATGAATCGGAGGAACATCAGAAAAATTTATTGAAAGATTTTCTACAACGTACCGTTTTTCCTGATAACTATATCAATACTAGTGGTAGGACTGACTTAGCCATTTATAATGGTGCTTCTCCTGATAGTTCCGTTGGTATCTTAATTGAAGTAAAGAGTACTACTAATAAATCGGAAATGATGACAACTAACCATCTAAATACTAAAGCGTTTCAAGAAACAGTGGCTTATTATCTTATTGAACGTTTAGTTGGAAAAAATATTGAAATAAAAAAATGTATTATTACAAATGGAATGTCATGGTTCGTTATTAATGCATCGGAATTTGAAAAATACTTTGTTAAAAATAATAAACTGGTTAAACAATTCGACCAGTGGAGATTAGGACAACTTGCATCTTCTAAAACTGACTTTCTATATACAGAAGTTATTGCACCTGCAATCGATACAGCTATAGAAAAAGAAATTCAAATTGCGCATTTTAATTTGACTGATGCTATCAAACAGAAAAAGGCTGCTAACATTGAGTTAAAGCACAACAATGTAACGCAATTATATCGTTTTTTCACACCTGAAAACCTTCTGAACAAAAAAATTCTTACAGACTCAAATAAACTAAACAAAGGATTTTATGATGAATTGCTATATCTTATGGGATTGGAAGAGGTAAAGGTTGAAAACAAGAAAGCAATCAAACGGTTACCTGAAAGCAAACGTCAAATCGGTTCTTTCGTAGAAAATGTTATTGATAGACTTCAAATGAATGATGTTCCTGAAGAACTGCAATATGATATAGCTATTCAGCTAACTGTAGTTTGGGTTAACCGTATTTTATTCCTGAAACTGTTAGAAAGTCAGTTAGTAACATTTAATAATCAAGCAAAATATAAATTCCTAACAAAGGAACTGCTTCCAACATTCGACGATATTTATTACCTGTTCTTTGGTGTACTAGCTAAAAAAGTGCATCAAAGAAGTAATGAAATGAAAAAGAAGTTTCCCCAAGTCCCTTATTTAAATAGTAGTTTGTTTGAAGAAACAGAATTAGAATTATCACGTAATGGAATGGGGATTGACCGATTACGTGAACAACAAATCCAATTCTTCTCAAAGACAGCTCTAAAAGGAAATGATGGGAAACGAAAAACTGGTAGTGTTGAATTTTTGACTTATCTATTTGAATTTCTTAATGCTTATGATTTTTCAACATCAATCAAACATAAAGAAAAAGATAAAAATAATTTAATTAACGCTGCAGTACTTGGACTTATTTTTGAAAAGATTAACGGTTACAAAGAAGGTTCATTCTATACCCCTGGTAGAATTACTATGTATATGAGTAAAAATATCATTAGAAAAGCTGTTATTCAGAAAATTAACGAAGTTAAAGGATGGAACTGTAAGAACATTTATGATGTGCAGTTCAAAATATCATCACTCGAAGAAGCAAAAGACATCAGCGCAATAATTGATACAATTAAAATTTGCGACCCTGCAGTTGGTTCCGGGCATTTCCTAGTATCAGTATTAAATGAACTTATAGCTATTAAAAGTGAATTGCGTGTATTGATAGATATTGATGGTCGTTCGATGAATGACGTCAAATGTAAAGTAGTTAATGATGAGTTAATTATTCAGGACTTTAATGGTGATAACTTTACCTATACAAGAGGTAATTCTAATTCTGAACGTATTCAAAGAACAATCTTCCACGAAAAACGTAAACTAATTGAAAATTGCTTATTTGGTGTTGATATTAACCCGAACTCTGTAAATATATGTCGTTTACGGTTATGGATAGAACTATTGAAAAATTCCTACTATTATTTGGATGAAGAATCAAATACGCAACAATTAATCACACTTCCAAATATCGACATAAACATTAAAGTTGGAAATAGTTTGCTTCACAACATTCCTCTTGATACTGATTTAGACAAGAAGCGAATGGATATCTTTAGAATTAAAGAATACTACGACTTAGTAGTTTCATACAAAGAAACTAAAGAAAAGCGCATAAAACAGGAATTATTAAGTAAGCTCCAAGAAATTAAGAAGATTATTTTTACAAGCTTTGATATTCCAGAAGTAAGAAGATTGAGGAACTTGCATGTCCAATTAATGAAAGCTGGGCAGACTTCATTATTTGCAACTAAAAAGGATGAACAGGAACAACGTAAAAAAATCGCAGAAATTGAAGGGAAAATCAAGGATGCAGAAAAACAACTAGAATTCGCTCGTTCCAACCCACTGTTCAAAAATGGTTTGGAATGGCGTATGGAATTCCCTGAAATATTGGATAATGAGGGGAAGTTTGTTGGATTTGATGTGGTAATTGCTAATCCTCCTTATATTTATTCTCAGAATGGTTTTTTCAGTGATTTGGAGAAAAAATATTTTGAAAAGCATTATCGTCTTATTACATATCAGGCGAATTCCTTTGGCTTATTCTTGGAATTAGGCTTTAAATTACTTCGGCCAAATGGGTATGTTTCGATGATTATTCCTAATACTTTTTTAACTGTAAATCAGTACGAAATAATGCGTCGATTTATTTTGAAAAGAACTGGGGAAGTCTTTATTCTAAATTCAATGGATAAAATTTTTGAAGATGCATCTGTTGATAATTGCATTATAAATGCTAAAATTTCATCACCAACTTTAGTTCAATTAGCTGAATTGAATAATGAAGAAGTTAACTTAATCAATGAAGTTTCTCCCGTTCAATTGTTGGAGCATAATGTTATCAATCTTTCTGCGTTTAAAGAAGGAAATAACCCTAATATGGTTTCTGGAATAATTAAAACCTTGGAGGATAATTCCAAACCACTTGAACCAAATTATGCTATTGTCCGAGATGGCTTAAAAGTATATCAAAAAGGGAAAGGTGAACCTAAGCAAACGCAAGATGAAGAAGAGTTTAAAAAATTAAAAGCTGACAGGGAATGGTTCTCAGATTATAAAAAGGATGAAAATTATTGGGAAATCATTAAAGGTGAACACATTGAACGTTATAAAATTTCCAAAGGAACAGAATACATAAGATATGGGCGTTATCTAGCAGAACCACGTACACCTGAAATGTTTATGGGAGAACGCTTACTAATTCGGCAAATTCCTAGGAAAGCTGCTTATTCTTTAACTGTAATGTACACTGATAAGCTAATCATGCATGAACGTAGCTTAATTTCAATTCGTAACCTTAAAATTGAACCATACTTTGCACTAGGTGTATTAAATTCAAAGGTTGTTAGTTACTTTGCTATTCATAAGTATGATTTTCTTCAACGGAAAACTTTCCCTCAATTGCGTTTGTATCAGATAAAAGAATTACCAATTCCTAATGCAAATGAAGAAGAGAAGAAATATTTAAATGAACTAGTTGAAAAACATCTACAACTTAATGCTTCTCCTGAAGTAACAAAGGAAATTAAAGAACAAATGGACCAACTAGATTTTGAAATTGATGAATATGTAATGTCATTATTTAAATTGAATGAAGAAGAAAAACAAGCTATTCGTGATTTCAAACTAGATTGAAACATAATTCAAGTTCAACAACTATAAAGGGGCGCTATATAACGTAGCGCTCTTTTTGGCGTGGAAAGGACTACGAAGGCTTTACGATTGAAAAAACGAATATTACTAAACTAAAAACGTCTAGCTGCGCATGTATAAACGAAAATTAGGGCAGGACATGCTTTTAAATAAATCGATTTTAAAGGAGTGTTTAGTAATTGAATGAAGATTATGAGTTAGCTAGGCAAAATTATCAATCAGCAAAGCGAATACTTACTCAGGAAAGCCTTTATATGCTAATTAAAGATGGCAATGAAGTAGTGTCGTACAATATCGAAGATTATTCGATAACATTAATATTTTGTGATGGTTCAGACTCAATGAGTATAGAGTTCTATATTGACGAGGAGGGGAAAATACAAGGTAGGGTGGTTTAAGGATTATCAATTTAAATATATAAATAAAGGAGGGTTTATGCGTGGAAGAACGTCATAATGAATTCGGGAATGTTGAAGAACATTTAACCGATATTTTCGGACAATCACGCACAGAAGACGAAAAGCGCATTAAAATGGAAAATTTACAATCATTGATTAAGTTAGCGAGAGAAATAAAAAGGATTGGAATTGAAGGCTCGTAGCTTGCTTATATGGGAGGCGTATTTTTCGAATGATACAGCGTTAACTAATGTAAACCATCATTAGTGTGATAAAGCGTTGGTGTATCAGTGTTTTCGCATTACATTCGTTTACAAATATATGAAACATACCGTTATTCATACGCTGCCTTTTCCTGCCGGAGACAGTCGCCAAAACTCACGGGGTTAGGACGCATTTTTGAAAATTTATATTCAAGAAATAGGCGTCGCTTCTATATGAATGTATGAAAATATATCTTTTCTTACATTGAAATCGTTGACTTTACTAGTTTTTGGGTTTATACTCGTTTTTATATGATGTTTTCGTACATTAAATGTATGAAAAGCCTATCAAAAGGCTTGCTGCTCATATGGACGAAGAAAAGGGCAGCGCACTAAAAAGCGAGGGCGAACTTATGAAGCAGAATAAGGAAACTACATACGACGTACAACCGCTTAGAACGAAAGAAGAAATCGAAGAAATGAAATGGAGCTTGCGCAGACATTGTAGCGAGAGAGATTACTTTCTTTTCGTATTCGGTATTAATACAGGGCTGCGAGTATCGGACATACTGCCGCTTAAAGTCGGAGACATACGGGGCAAGACGCATGTAAACGTAGTACAGCAGAAGAACGGCAAGCCTAGACGCATTTCTTTAAAGCAGCTTGCGCCTGAAATCGACAATTATACAAAAGGAATGAGCGACGAAGACTATTTATTCCCAAGTCGCAAGGGTAACAAGCCAATAAGCGAAACGCAGGCATACAGGGCGCTAGTGAAGGCAGGCGAAGGCATAGACCGTACAGACATAGGAACGCACACAATGCGTAAGACGTTCGGCTATCACCACTACAAACGTAATAAGGATATAGCAATACTACAGGAGATATTCTCTCATGCAGCGCCTAGCATTACTAAGCGTTATATTGGAATCACACAGGACGAAATAGACGAAAGCATAGACTTTGTTTTATAGGGGGCGTATTTTGCGGAAGAAGAACGAAGAACAAGAGCCGCTTACAATTCACGAAAAATGGGAGAAAGATAGCGAGCTTCCTAATGGGGGAGTAGGTATCGACGATAGCGAATGGACGGGCGAATATATCGAGATACAACGCCCAAACGAAAGAAAAGTTAAGTAAAATTAGGGCGCATAGAGCGCTCTTTTTTGGGGCTTACGTAGGCGCATACACACGGCTACAGGGTGGCACATACGGCGGCATAGGGCTATGTCTACATACGTTATAGGCTTACTATATGCGGCTGCTAGAACGCCTAGAAATTGCTCTATAATCGCATTAAATAGGGGTGATTTACAAATGCGCCGTAATGTGATTAGAACTCGCTGCGTGCGTATCTCATTCGAAAAGATAACAGGCGCATACACGGGCTATACGGGGCGCTGCTGCCGTGTCTTCTTCGTAACAAAAGTATTAGCTATCAATCGCTATCATTAAGAGCGGCGAAAGCGGCTACTTTAAACTATCGCTATCAAAGAGTAAGTGCAATCGCTCAAAGAACGCACAAAGAAAGCCGTAAAGCTTCGTTAAGAGTAGCGAAAGGCAAAGCGCTAAGAACGAGCTGCGCAAGCGAGAGCAGTCTTCTAATGCGTCTAGCAGGACGAAAAGCAGCGACCCCAAGCCCCCACGCTGCCGCTGCCGCTTCTGCTGTTCAGAAATTGCGAGTATATTTTTTAATCTCAATACCTTTTCATTCTACGAGACTAATTATATGGTTGCATAAACCTCGGTTGGGCGACTTTCTTTCCATCTTTCTCGCAGTAGTTCTTTATTATCCTCCGCCCAAGACTCGATAACCCTTGCGTCTTTATTACGTATCTTGCCATTTTTTACAGTCAGTATAGTAGAAGTTTCAATAGATACCCTCACATCAAAATGACCTCTACTAATAGCGTGAAAATGTGGTGGTGGATGGTCATTATTCCATATTCTTACTTCTACATTTCCAATTCTATCTAGTAGTAGTTGATGTTTATAGGGACGGTGTATTCCGGATGGTACTCCACTATGAGATTTTATCCGCTTTACTTTTATCCTTTTGAGTCTCCGTTCTTCGTTTAGTCTCTGTAATAATTCAGCTACTGCTACTTCGATACTCTTGTTCAAAGATATCCCTCCCTTTTGCCTTATTTAAATTCGACTTAAGGTAGTTGTATACCTTCTTTAGACCTACAAAAGGGATATACCTATAGACTTACATTTGCGTGGAAGTCTTAATTAAGCGAACAGATGTACGAGACAAATTATGTGGAATAGTGTAATATATTGGTAGGAAACTATGAAAAGGAGCGTTAATAATGGCAGACTACGTAGTAAACAAAGCAGGCGCAAAAATATTCAGTGATATTACCAAGCATAAAACTCTACCTATACCAACTCTTCTTACGCAGCAAGCAGAGGGCGCAGTTTACGAAGTGCTTTCAGTAGGTATGCACGGCGGTACAAGAACGCCAATAGCTACCGTAAAGGAAGGCGGTAAGTCCGTAGCGTATGTACTACCTGAGGGGCTTAATGGATGGGTAGAAAACACTATGCTTATGAGCATGCAAGGTATTAAGCTGCTTCCTTCGAAAATTGAATTCGGTATCTTAGACGGCAGAACTTACGCAGAGATACTATAAGGTTATACGATAGTCTTTACGCATTAAAGCGTAGGGGCTTTTTTTATACCAACTATTCGAAGTTGCTGCGCCTATCTCTTTGTAGAGTACGGAAATATGCTGCAAGCCGTTTTCAATTGTGATAACTGGAACGGATACCCTCCTATTATATTAAAGCAGTTTCGTTTCATAGTCGTTAGTCTTTCGTAGGCTAGCGGCTCTTTTTTTCGCACGCATAGAATAGAAAAATTGTCATTAGGGGCGAAAACTGCACCGCTATAGGCTTTTTGCGATACTATACCAAACTTTCGAACCTGCTGCGCCTTATAAGATAGACGGTAGGAATTACCGTACTTTCGAAGCAAAATAGGAGGGCGCAGAAATGCAAAAGGTATACGACAAGACTAAACAGGAGGGGCACTTTTTTAGGCTGCCGACGGATATTCGACACTACGTTTTTATGGATGGGTACAAAACGGAAATGAACTACCTTTATGCGCTAATAGTAGACTACTACAACGCCAAAAAGGGCTACGCATTTCCAAGCCAGTACACGCTTGCAGCATACTACGGCAAGGCAGAGAAGACAGTAGTACAGCATTTAAAGGTACTAAAGAGGGTAGGACTAATCGAAGTAGTAAGTAACGGCAGAGGGAGAGTAAACCACTACAAGCCGTTAAAGCCGCTTTCTAAAGAAGAGTTATTCGCAAAGTATCCCGAAGCTGCCGAGAGATACGAGAAGGTAATACAGGACAAAGAACGTCTTGCAGCGAGCGACTTGGGCAGACTGCCGAAGAATGACCCGAATGATTGGGAAGACCTCTATAGTAGTATGGAGTGGTAGTTAATGAGTACGGTAATACGGTTAGACAAGTAGGGTAATAAGGTTAGACGGATACAGTAATACGGTTAGATGAGTACGGTAATAGCTACAGGTAAACTAGCTTTAAGAACTAGCGTTACTAACGAGAATTATAAACTATTCCTTTTTCTTTAAAAACATACGCATATATAACTATGAAAGATAGCGATAGGGTAAAGAAACGAAAGAAGCGATAAAGGCGATAGCAAAAGAAAGATATTATCTACGTCCCAAGCAGCCGCACACTAAGCCACGGGCGCAGGGCTATATTAGTAAGTATTGCGCCAACCTAGACTAAACGAAAGGAGCGCTAGCTATGATATTCGAAGACGGAATAGAGTTAAAGTTAGTCATTAACGAAGATGTGCGACCGATACCGCAGCCGAAGCGACCTAAACGAAAGGGAGCGAAGCCAATAAACACATACGAAGCGCAAATAGAAGCAACTCTAGTTATAAACGAAGAAAATGCGAGGAACGGCACGAAGCGCAGCAAGTAAAAGTATATAAATATATACAAGTATCGGGGCGTTTGAAGTACCTAGAGATAAGGAAGCTTTCGTCTCTTCCTTTACTACGTACGGGATACATTACACGGAGTTATGTTAAGGCGTTGGCATAGCTCTTTTTTATTTTAATTATAAGCGATACGAATATATCGAAGACCACGAACCGAAGGGGGAAAACGAATGCAAGGAAAGATTATTCGCTACGCAAGGCATGTACATGGGCTAACGCAAACTGAACTAGCTATACTAGTAAATTCTACGCAGCTAAGCGTTACACGGTGGGAAAATAACCTTCAAAAGCCGAAGCCGAGCGCAGAAAAACGCATTAAAGAAGTTTTAGGCTTGACCGAAGAGACTACCGCCGAAATCACAGAGATATTCATTAGTGAGCAGCGCAAGCAGCTAGCGGAAAAAATGCGCAAGCAAGCGAACCTTTAAGGAGTGCGGCAGTATGGGAACGAAGCAGCACTTTTCTATTACGATAAAAACGGTAGCATTCGAAGCAGGACGCAGCTACGGAATGGGCGCTAATATCTATCGAACGAGCCTTCCAAGCGTATTAATCAAAGTAGGCAGCCTTTACATTTATGAAAAGACTAGACTACAGGCGACTAAGCAAGGGATAGCGCAATTATTGCGAGAGATACCCGAAAATAGCACAGTATCACTAACAGGCGAGTTTATAGGCACACATGCGTATCTATTAAGCTACTCACCTATTAAGGACGTTATCGAAGAGAAGCGCCTAAAGGTATACGCTAGCAATAGCCCACTAAAACGGGATAACAAGGAACTGTATGCACTAGCCAAGGACGCACAGAAACGAAAAGAAAGCATACTTAGCGAAATATAAAATTATTAAACGACAGGAGAGAAAACAAACATGGGAAATTTTAACGAAAATATCCAAAGTGTAAGGGAAATTAGAGGGAACGTTCCTAAATATATGCTACAAGTACGTGAAGAGTTCCGAGAGAAAAAAGCAAGATTACAAGAAAATCAACTTCTTACCTACCAAGGGAAGCAGGTAGAAGAGCAGAAATTAAAAGAACAATACGAAAAGATTTTCTTAGGTAACATGCTTAAAGCAGACGAAATGATTAATACACTTTTAGACGAAAGCGAGAACGAAGCTCAGAAGGTACTTACCGCAGCACTTCCGCCAGTAGACGAAACGCAGCAGAAGCTTTTCGATAAGACACTAAAAGGCGCAGAAGGAAAAATAACGTTTGCGCTAAACGACAACCAAGCTATGGGCGCATTAGAAGAGCTAGTACAAGCAGCTAGCGAGCCTGCCCTAGCGGAACAAGCAAAAGAAAAGTTCTTACCGCTAGCCCAAGCAGTGCTAGCCCAAGTAGTCGGTAACGATAAGGCAGCCATAAAATACCGCCTAAACTCAATGTATCAGGAGCTAGACGGAAGGGCGCAAGTAGAGGGAGCGGACGAAGCGAGAGGGCAGCTTGAAACAATCAATGGCTTAAAGGGCGCATGGTACGTAACAGGTTATGTCCAAGATATGCTTAAGGAAATCAGTATGAATGCGTACGAGTATGTCAACAACCCGAAGGCATACTTCGATAAAAAGGCGCAGGCTTAATAGCTGCGTCTCTTTTTTTTTGCTCTTTTATGCCAAGTATGCGAGAGGGCGGCGCCTATATCCCCGTCGAAAGACAAATAAATTAAAACGGGGGTAATCGAAATGAACGTAAGAAGACTAATTAGGTTATTGGAAATTGTGGGTCACGGCAAGTATTGCGTAGATACCGCTACAGGAACGGTTATAAGCACCAAAGGAAAGCCAATGAGACCATACTTAGTTAATGGTTACGAGAAAATAAAGCTATATCATAAGGGCAAAGCGTACAGTTACAGGGTTCATGAGCTAGTCGCTTTCTTTGAGGAATACGACTTACTCAATCAAACGGTTAATCATATCGATGGAGACAAACGCAATAACCGAGCGGTTAACCTGGAATGTATCAGTATGGCGGAGAACTTACGGCACGCAAAAGAGCTAGGGCTTTTAAATGCTCCAAAAGGGGAGAAACACTCCAAACTAAAAGCGGACGAAGTTAGGGCAATTCGTGCCAAGTATCTGGAAGACAAAGTAACACTGCAAGCACTTGCAGCCGAGTATGAAATCTCACTACGAAGTATTAAGGGTATAATCAATCGAAGAACATGGAAGAAAGTCTATGTTATAAATGAAAGTAGGGCGCTTCGGCGCTCTTGAATATATTAGGAATGAAGTCAATAACGAAATCTTACTCATGTATAAACGAAAACTTGGGCGTGGAATGCTTTAATTAAGCAAAACAATTATTGTTAAACATCGAAAGGAGATAGTAAATATGAATACAAGAAAAAAGAATTTTTTTAAATATGTAACAATGTTTAATGAGGAAGACAAGAAATTTTTTCTTGAAGGTGCAGAAATAGACGAGGGAATAAAGGAAGTAGTAGATGCGATTAACGAAATAGACGACTTTGTTACAATGAATAGTTGTCAAGGAGGCGGACATGCTGCTAATGATATTATAAAATTCATAGTCCCAAGCCAACCGAATGAAGTAAAAGAATTCGTAAAAGATTTAATGAAAGAATATGACGAAAATCATTGCCCAAATACATACGTGGATTTTTACGTTCTTTATCATAATTACAGATTAGCGGAAGAGCTCTTTATCTTTTTAAAGCAAAAAATAGGCGATAATATCGAATGCGGGCTAACCTTCGAAGAAGATGGAAATATTAATGAAGAAACTTTTAAAGCAACAGGAGAAATTATTTACCGTTACGGTATTCAGGCGATTTATGGTTATGATATAGAATTACTCGAAGACCTAGCGAAGAGTATTCGTGAATTTAAGACATTAATCGTAAATCATAATGAATAAGAAGGCTTGCGTTTATACAAATACCGTCTTCGTTTTCGACTGCCTCTCGTAAATTTGGCGTTGACAAGTCTATTAGTATCGTTTACTATGATATTACCGTAATCGTTCGGTTTTGTACGAAATACTGCGCAGTGGAAATGTAAAACTGCCGTGAATTTAATGTATAAGCGTTTACCCTCGAAAGCATCAAATGGTGGTGCAACGGATAGCACGTAAGATTCCGGTTCTTGAGATGTGGGTTCGATTCCTGCCGAGGGCGTCATAAAAGCCTCCTGTTCTATAAACGACAGGGGGTTTTTATTTATCTGGAATCTCGACACTTTTTTTAAAATATCTGAAATAATTTAACCTTCGAAAAAATATCCAAGCCCTTTAAAACCCTTATAAATCCTGTATTCTTCGCAATCCAATCGCAATTCAATTGAAAAAACATTCCATATACCAATTTCTTGCCATACACCAAATCCCTTCAATCATGTAAAATAGAACTATGGGGGGATTGGAATGAACTTAAAGGCTGGTTTATGGCAACAGCAAACGTTAAAATTAACCATGACGCAGGAGCTCTCGCAGGCTATTGCGCTATTGCAATACAATGCTCAGGAACTAACTGCTTTTTTGGAAAATAAAGCGCTTGAAAATCCCCTAATGCAGATTGAAAATGGGAATGTTCAACCGATGAATCCGTTGATTGACCGAAACCGGAAAAAATCCCAAAAGGCAGAAAAAGACTGGATTGAACAGATTGCCGGAAAGAATAGCAATTCACTTGAGAATCAATTAATTTCTCAATTAAACTTAAAAACTCTTACACCTGAGCAATTAAGGATAATCCGTCATCTTATTCACAATCTCGATGAAAACGGTTACTTGTTTGGCGATCTGACTGATATGGCTAAAGCGTTAAAAGTGCCGGAAGAGCTTGCCCGCGAATGCTTACTCATCATTCAAACACTTGAGCCGGTCGGAATTGGTGCCCGGAATCTACAAGAGTGTTTATTGATTCAAATAGAATGGGAATATCCTGATGAAGAATTGGCTCATAAAATTATTTCCGATTACTTTGTTCCCTTTGCAGATAAGAAGTGGAAACAGATAGCAAAAGAGCTGCAGGTATCACTAAAGGATATTCAAGATGTATTTGATCTTATTCAACTGCTCGATCCTAAGCCGGGAGCGCAATTAGGCCTTGGGGATTCTACTACTTATGTTATTCCTGATGTCATAGTCGAACGGAATGGGGACGAGTATACGATTCGGATGTGTGATGACTCCCTGCCAAGACTTTCATTTAATGATGGGTACTACAAGAAATTTTCTGGTAATCAAGGGCAGGATCCGAGTGTTACGCGATTTTTACAGGAGAAAATGCAAGATTATCAGTGGATATTGAAAAGCATTGAACAAAGGAAAGAAACATTAACAAAAGTAGTGGCAAAAATATTAGAAAAGCAGGTAATCTTTTTCCAAAAGGGACCAAACTATTTATCGCCGATGACAATGAAGGATATTGCGAGTGAACTGGAAATTCATGAATCGACAGTCAGCCGTGCTGTTCGTGAAAAGTTTGTGCAAACACCAGTTGGTACTTTCCCGTTAAAATCATTTTTCACGAGTACCATTCAGACTACATCTAACGAAAATACTTCATCAACATTAGTAAAAAAAGCAATTTCCTCTATGATTGAAAAAGAAGATAAGCAAAAGCCACTTTCTGATCAAGAAATTGTAGAACAGTTAAAAGATGCCGAAGGGATGGTCGTGTCGAGACGAACCATTGCGAAATATCGTGAACAATTAGGAATTCCTTCTTCATCCAAAAGAAAGCGGTTTAATTAAAGGAGTAAAACATGGGACCAATTCTTGTTACCTTATATACCAGAACACGCTGTCCATTATGTGATAAAGCAAAGAATGCTTTAATGGAACTTAAAGAAACCTGGAATTTTTCTCTGGAAGAAATTGATATAGAGGTAAGTGATGAACTAACGGAACGTTATGGCTTAATGATTCCAGTTGTTCATATTGATGGAGAAGAAGTTGGATTTGGTTATGTTGATAAATTTGATATAAGTAACCGTTTGCAAGAAAAATCTGAATTTTAATTGTTGAAATTACATTTCACTCCTGCTACAATAAAGGAGTGATTTTTTTTAGCTGTAGCGGGACATAATATGTCACGGGTGGACATTTTATGGCCAACTACATAATATAAAAGGAGCTTATGCTCATGCAATCAATCATCGACATTCAAAAAAGGCTAGTTCCTGATATTCTACAGATGCTGCAGAAAAGACATCATATTCTGAGATACATCGGGTTTATGCAGCCGGTAGGAAGAAGAAGCTTAGCCGTAAGCCTTGGGTATACGGAGAGAATTCTCCGAAGTGAAGTGGATTTTTTGAAGGATCAAAACTTAATATTCACCAATAGTGTGGGAATGAGTCTAACATCTGATGGAAAAAATTTACTTGAAGATTTGGAAGGACTCATGCGTGAACTTAAGGGCATTGATGTGATGGAATTAGAATTAAAGCATCGTTTGGGTATTAAAAACGTCATTATTGTCCCGGGTGATAGTGAAGACTCTCCGATGGTGAAAAAGGACCTTGGTAAGGCAAGTGCCTCTTACATGAAAAAACATCTTGGAGGGAAAAATATTATTGCTGTGACCGGTGGTTCCACAATGGCGGCTATTGCAGATGAGCTTTCTCCGGAAACGGACCAAAAAGAGATTTTATTTGTTCCAGCGCGGGGTGGTGTCGGTGAGGATGTTCATAATCAAGCCAATACCATTTGCTCGATTATGGCGGCAAACATGAAAGCGAAGCATCGTGTTTTTTATGTGCCCGATCAGGTTAGCCCAGAGATTTATGATTCACTTATTAAAGAACCTGGGATTCATGAGGTTTTAGAGTTAATCAAATCGGCGAGCATGGTTCTCCATGGGATTGGGGACGCTATGACAATGGCTGAACGTAGAAAATCAAGCTCCGAAATCCTCGAGAAAATTGAAGAGGGGAATGCTGTTGGGGAGGCATTCGGTTATTATTTTAACGAGCTGGGTGATATTGTACACAAGGTATTTACCATTGGTATTCAACTCAGTGATTTGGCCCGCATTCCGGAAATCATTTCAGTAGCAGGCGGTGCATCAAAGGCTAAGGCCATTCGAGCCTATATGAAGCAAGCACCCGCATCCACGATTTTAATAACGGATGAAGGTGCAGCAAAGAAGTTATTAAAAGGGTAATCCTTTGAATATAAATCCTTAACCAATTAAAGGAGGAAATTATCATGACAGTAAAAGTAGGAATTAACGGGTTTGGTCGTATTGGACGGAATGTTTTCCGTGCGGCATTAAACAATTCAAATATCGAAATCGTAGCAATCAATGACTTAACAGATGCTAACATGTTAGCACATCTTTTAAAATATGATACTGTTCACGGAACTCTTACTGAGGATGTAACAGTTGATGGTGAATATTTAGTAGTAGGCGGACATAAAGTGAAAGTTATCGCTGAGCGCGACCCTGCACAACTTGGCTGGGGAGATCTTGGTGTTGAAGTAGTGGTTGAATCTACTGGCCGCTTTACAAAACGCGAAGATGCTGCTAAACACCTTGAAGCAGGTGCTAAGAAAGTAATCATCTCTGCTCCAGCAACAAACGAAGATATTACAATTGTAATGGGCGTTAACGAAGATAAATATGATGCCGCTAACCATCACGTACTTTCTAATGCATCATGTACAACAAACTGCCTTGCACCATTTGCAAAGGTATTAAACGATACATTTGGCATCAAACGCGGTATGATGACAACTGTTCACTCATATACAAATGACCAACAAATCCTTGATTTACCACATAAGGACTACCGTCGTGCCCGTGCAGCTGCTGAAAATATGATTCCAACATCTACTGGTGCTGCCAAAGCCGTTTCTCTAGTTTTACCAGAGCTTAAAGGAAAATTAAATGGTATGGCTATGCGTGTTCCAACTCCAAACGTTTCTGTTGTTGACCTTGTTGCAGAATTAGAAAAAGATGTAACAGTTGATGAAGTGAATACAGCGTTAAAAGAAGCTGCTGAAGGTCCATTAAAAGGAATCTTGGCTTACAGTGAACTTCCATTGGTTTCTAGCGACTATAATGGCGCAACTGTTTCATCTACTATTGATGCTTTATCAACAATGGTTCTTGAAGGAAATATGGTTAAAGTACTTTCTTGGTACGATAACGAAGTTGGATACTCTAACCGTGTTGTTGACTTAGTAGATTACATCGCTCAAAAAGGACTTTAATCATAGAACATTTCCGTTTGGACGGGATTGGCAAAAACGCCAAGGGCAGTCTATAATGGTAAATGGTGTGACAAAGGGGAGTGGGGAAGATTCCCCCTCCTTTTTTTAATGTAAATGGATGTACCATTGATCGTTATCCGAAGTACATATTAGGAGGTCCTTTCATGAACAAGAAATCATTAAAAGATGTGGATGTTAAGGGGAAACGCGTTTTTTGCCGAGTGGATTTTAATGTTCCAATGCAAGATGGAAAAATTACCGATGAGACGCGGATTCGAGCTGCATTGCCAACCATTCAGTATTTAAGGGAACAAGGGGCAAAGGTTATTTTAGCGAGTCACTTTGGCCGTCCAAAAGGACAAGTAGTAGAAGAAATGCGGTTAGCGCCTGTTGGCAGACGTCTTGCGGATTTGCTTGGCAAAGAAGTTAAAATTGCCAATGAAGCACATGGCGAATCTGTAAAAGTCTTGATTGAAACGATGAATGATGGGGATGTTCTTCTTCTCGAAAACGTTCGTTTTTATCCAGGTGAAGAAAAGAACGATCCAGAGCTCGCAAAGGCATTTGCAGAACTTGCGGATGTGTATGTGAATGATGCATTTGGTGCAGCACATAGAGGACATGCTTCAACAGAAGGTGTTGCCCGCCATCTTCCAGCTGTTGCCGGATTCTTAATGGAAAAAGAATTAGAGGTTTTAGGAAAAGCAATTTCTAATCCTGAGCGTCCTTTTACAGCGATTATTGGCGGTGCAAAAGTTAAAGATAAAATTGGTGTAATCGAGAATCTTTTAGAAAAAGTAGATAATCTAATCATCGGAGGCGGCCTTGCTTATACATTTGTAAAAGCACAAGGACATGAAATCGGTCAATCGCTGCTGGAAGAAGATAAAATTGACTTAGCTAAGTCTTTTATCGAAAAAGCAAAGGAAAAAGGCGTTAATTTTTACATGCCGGTGGATGCCGTTATCGCAGATGAATTCTCAGCGGATGCGAATACACAAGTTGTTTCAATTGAAGCGATTCCTGCTGATTGGCAGGCACTTGATATAGGCCCTAAAACCGCTGAGATCTACCGTGAAGTAATCAAAAAATCAAAATTAGTCATTTGGAATGGACCGATGGGTGTATTCGAAATGGATAAATTTGCAGGCGGAACAAAAGCAGTTGCCGAAGCACTTGCGGAAGCAGAAGGAACGTATTCCGTTATTGGCGGTGGAGACTCTGCAGCGGCTGTAGAAAAATTCCATTTAGCAGATAAAATGAGCCACATCTCAACAGGCGGCGGTGCTTCTCTTGAGTTTATGGAAGGTAAAGCATTACCTGGAGTCGTGGCATTGAACGATAAATAATTTTTTTAACGATAGAAAGGATGGGTCAGCATGCGTAAACCAATCATTGCAGGCAACTGGAAAATGCACAAAACACTTTCAGAAGCAAAAAGCTTTGCAGAAGAAGTAAAAACATTAGTTCCTGCACAAGACAAAATTGAATCCGTCATCTGCGCACCTGCGTTATTTTTACAAAGCTTAGTGGAAACAGTTAAAGGCAGCGATGTAAAAATTGGTGCTCAAAACATGCATTTTGAAGAAAGCGGAGCCTTTACTGGAGAAATTAGTCCCAAAGCTCTTGCTGATTTAGGAGTGCAATATGTAATTATCGGGCATTCGGAACGTCGTGAAATGTTTAATGAAACGGATGAGTCTGTAAACAAAAAAGTTCTTGCAGCCTTCCATTACAATTTAACTCCAATCGTTTGCTGTGGTGAAACACTTGAACAGCGTGAAAACGGCGAAACAATGAACTTTGTCGAAGGTCAAATTGAAAAGGCGCTAGCTGGTTTAACAGTTGATCAAGTAAAACAAACCGTTATTGCTTATGAACCAATTTGGGCAATTGGCACAGGTAAATCCTCTACTTCAGAAGATGCAAACGAAGTGTGTGCACATATTCGTCAGGTGGTTGCAAAGCAATTTTCGGAGGATGTTGCGAACGCGGTAAGAATTCAATACGGCGGAAGTGTGAAACCTGGCAATATTAAAGAATACATGGCGCAACCTGATATCGATGGTGCTTTAGTAGGCGGTGCCAGCCTTGAAGCACAATCATTCCTGCAGCTATTGGAGGCAGGAAGCAATGAGTAAATCTCCTGTTGCGCTCATTATTTTAGACGGCTTTGGATGCCGTGATGAACAGAAAGGGAATGCTGTTTATCATGCAAAAAAACCGAATTTTGATCGTTATTGGGAAACCTTCCCTCATTCCCATTTAACGGCTTCTGGTGAAGCAGTAGGTCTTCCTGAGGGACAAATGGGAAACTCTGAAGTCGGGCATTTGAATATCGGTGCCGGCCGGATTGTCTATCAAAGCTTAACTCGTGTAAATATTGCAATCCGTGAAGGAGAATTTGAAAAAAATGAAACCTTCACCGGAGCAATGGAACATGTAAAAAAACATGGAACAAGTCTTCATTTGTTTGGATTACTTTCAGATGGAGGGGTTCACAGTCATATCAACCATATGTTTGCTTTATTGAAGCTTGCAAAGGATGAGGGCGTTGAAAAAGTATATATTCATGCCTTCCTTGATGGCCGTGATGTTGGGCCGAAAACAGCGGAAACATATATTCAGCAGACGCTGGACAAAATGAAGGAGTATGGTGTCGGTGAATTTGCTACCATCTCTGGAAGATACTATTCAATGGATCGTGATAAACGCTGGGAGCGGGTTGAAAAATCCTACCGTGCAATGGTTTACGGAGAAGGTCCTTCGTACACAAATCCATTGGAGGTTGTCAAGGATTCGTATGAACATGGCATTTTCGATGAGTTCGTTATTCCATCTGTGATTACAAAAGAAGATGGACAACCTGTGGCAACGATTCAGGACAATGATGCCGTGATTTTCTATAATTTCCGACCAGACCGTGCCATCCAAATTTCAAATACGTTCACGAACGAAGATTTCCGTGCTTTTGACCGTGGTCCTAAGCATCCAAAGGATTTATTCTTTGTTTGTTTGACACATTTTAGTGAATCGGTTGATGGATATGTTGCTTTTAAACCATCAAACCTTGATAATACCCTTGGTGAGGTCTTATCGCAAAATGGATTAAAGCAATTGCGAATTGCCGAAACGGAAAAATATCCACACGTGACATTCTTTATGAGCGGCGGTCGTGAGGATAAGTTTCCAGGGGAAGAACGGATCTTAATTAATTCTCCTAAAGTAGCCACTTATGATTTGAAGCCTGAAATGAGTGCCTATGAAGTAACGGACGCACTGTTAAAAGAAATCCAGGCAGATAAATTTGATGCCATTTTACTAAACTTTGCTAACCCTGATATGGTTGGCCATTCAGGAATGCTAGAGCCAACGGTTAAGGCGATTGAAACGGTTGACGAGTGTTTAGGAAAAATTGTTGATCTTATACTTGAAAAAGGTGGAAAAGCGATTATTACCGCTGATCACGGAAATGCCGATGAAGTCATCACGCTAGAAGGTGAGCCAATGACGGCCCACACAACAAATCCGGTACCTGTGATTGTAACAAAACCAGGTGTAGAATTACGTGAAGATGGAATACTTGGCGATTTAGCCCCAACCATGTTAGATTTATTAGGTGTAAAAAAACCAGCTGAGATGACAGGAACATCATTAGTTAAATAATTAAATTTATTTTTAGGAGAGATACAAATGCCATTTATTGTTGATGTTTATGCACGTGAAGTTTTAGACTCCCGCGGTAACCCTACTGTTGAAGTGGAAGTTTTCACTGAATCAGGCGCATTCGGCCGCGCATTAGTACCAAGCGGTGCTTCTACAGGTGAGTACGAAGCAGTTGAGCTTCGTGACGGTGACAAAGGTCGTTACCTTGGTAAAGGTGTTTTAAAAGCCGTTGAAAACGTGAATGAAATTATTGCTCCATTCTTAGTTGGAGAAGAGTTCAGCGTTCTTGATCAAGTTGGTGTTGACCAAGCTTTAATCGAGTTAGACGGAACTGAAAATAAAGGTAAATTAGGAGCAAACGCGATTCTTGGTGTCTCTATGGCCGTTGCCCATGCTGCAGCGGATTACTTAGATGTTCCTTTATACCAATACCTTGGTGGATTCAACTCTAAGCAGCTTCCAGTACCGATGATGAACATCGTAAACGGCGGAGAGCATGCTGATAATAACGTTGATATTCAAGAATTCATGGTTATGCCTGTTGGTGCGCCAAACTTTAAAGAAGCATTACGCATGGGCGCAGAAATTTTCCATAGCTTAAAAGCAGTTCTAAAAGGCAAAGGCCTTAACACAGCTGTTGGTGACGAAGGTGGATTTGCTCCAAACCTTGGTTCTAACGAAGAAGCACTTCAAACGATCGTGGAAGCAATCGAAAAAGCTGGTTACAAACCAGGCGAAGAAGTAATGTTAGCTATGGATGCTGCATCTTCTGAATTCTACAACAAAGAAGATGGAAAATACCATCTTGCAGGTGAAGGCGTTGTGAAAACATCTGCAGAAATGGTAGATTGGTACGAAGAGCTTTCTTCTAAATATCCAATTATTTCAATCGAAGATGGCTTAGACGAAAACGACTGGGAAGGTCACAAGCTTTTAACAGAGCGTCTTGGCAAAAAAGTTCAATTAGTTGGTGATGACTTATTCGTAACTAATACGAAGAAGCTTGCTGAAGGTATTGAAAAAGGAATTGGTAACTCAATCCTAATTAAAGTTAACCAAATCGGAACTCTTACTGAAACTTTTGATGCGATTGAAATGGCAAAACGCGCGGGCTATACTGCTGTTATTTCTCACCGTTCTGGTGAAACAGAAGACAGCACAATTGCTGACATTGCAGTAGCAACAAATGCAGGTCAAATCAAAACTGGTGCGCCATCACGTACAGACCGTGTAGCGAAATATAACCAATTGCTTCGCATTGAAGACCAATTAGGCGAAACATCTAAGTTTAACGGAATTAAGTCTTTCTATAACTTGAGTAAATAATATAGTTCTTTTTGAATTGAAAACTCCTATAAATGTGATAAAACCTCACATTTATAGGAGTTTTTTTATATCCACCTGTATTTTGTAGGTAGATGTCGAGTAGTTGATACTACTAGACTAAATTTTGTCGAAGTGTAGATATTTCGGAGTAGATCGAATATAAAAGTTTCACCATTGGGGCACACCATGACTCTGTTAAAGGCGGTCCGGGAGCTAATGATGATGCCTCAGGGGTGTCCGCTGTCCTAGAATTAGCAAGAATATTTTCTAAAACTCCGATTGACACAGAAGTTCGATTCCTTACCTTTGGTTCAGAGGAAAGAGGTTTGGTTGGCTCCTCATTCTATGCTGCACAGCTACCAAAGAGTGATGTGGATCGTATGGTTGCCCACTTCCAAATGGATATGATTGGCGGGCGTGATGCAGGGGAAGATAATCCCGCAGGCGGCCTAATCATGTATACAATCGACGGTAAGAAAAATCTTGTTACGGACTTAGGATCCTCTGCTGGTGCAAGAACGATGGATGTAGCGATACCATATGGACAATTAGGTCGAAGTGATCACCAACCATTCCATGAGCTTGGAATTCCTTCAGCACTATTTATCCACTCACCGGTTGAGCCTTGGTATCACCAACCGACTGATACACTTGATAAAATTAGCAAGGAAAAGCTTCAGCAAGCTGCTTCAATCGTGGGAGCTGCAGCTTATCAAATTGCTCGTCCAGATACACCGGCTTTGGTAAATGCACACGTGGCTCCAGGCACGGTTGATTATGATTTTGATGATCGTCCGGTAGATTAATTTGATCAAAAAAACGGCCTAAACTTATGTTTAAGCCGTTTTTTCTCTGTGGGAGCTTCTTTTTTTGAAGTATTTTTAATTTAATATACCTTTTAAATGATTGCATGTATAATCTCCCAAAAGCTGTCATAACAACTCTATTGTGAAAAGGGAAATAATATGGTAAATTTAAGATACTGTGATGCACGTGTAACTGGAGGTGGCCTTATGCATACATTAGTCGTAATCTTATTAGTAATCGTAAGTATCGGACTTATCGCTGTTGTTTTACTTCAATCAGGAAAAAGCGCTGGTTTATCCGGTGCCATATCAGGTGGTGCTGAATCACTATTCGGTAAGCAAAAAGCACGCGGTATCGATCTAATCCTACATCGTATTACCGTTGTTTTATCGGTGTTGTTTTTTGTACTAGCTGTTGCTGTAACCTACTTTAAAGTCTAAACCTGGCTGCCGGCCAGGTTTTTTTGTGCTTTGGGAAGAATTGTTGATATCGATTGAAAAAGTGTCGATATCTGGTCAATAAGTGTTGATATCTTAAAAGTGTCGATATCTGATCAAAAAGTGTTGATATATCTTAAAAAGTGTCGATATCCCTCCAAAAAGTGTTGATATATCTCAAAAAGTGTCGATATCCCTCCAAAAAGTGTTGATATCCGGCTGAAAATTGTTGATATCGCAAAAATAACGCTTTTCCAAGCTCACTGTAAGCCTTTTTTCTGGAATGTTCCCCATCCCATTGCTTAAACTAAGATAAGCTAGAGATTAAGAAGGAGTTTTTACATATGAGAATTACATTACCAAAGCCATTTACCTTTGAAGGAGGAAAAAGAGCCGTTCTCCTGCTTCATGGTTTCACCGGAAATTCCTCCGATGTGCGGATGCTGGGCCGTTTTCTTGAAAAAAAGGGCTATACTTGCCATGCCCCACATTATAAAGGACACGGAGTCCCACCAGAGGAGCTTGTTCATACCGGTCCTAAGGATTGGTGGCAAGACGTACTGAATGGCTATGAATTTTTGAAAAATAAAGGGCACGAAGAAATTGCGGTTGCCGGTCTTTCCCTTGGCGGGGTATTTTCTTTAAAATTGGGTTACACTGTACCTATAAAAGGCATCGTAACCATGTGTGCGCCTATGTATATTAAAAGTGAAGAGGTTATGTACCAAGGAGTTTTAGAATATGCCCGCGAATTTAAAAAACGAGAAGGAAAAACAGAGGAACAAATCGAATTGGAAATGAACGAGTTTGCGAAAACTCCCATGCAAACCTTACGCGCTCTTCAGGAGCAAATCGCAGATGTTCGGGACCACGTTGATTTAATTTATGCTCCAACCTTTGTGGTTCAAGCTCGCCATGACAACATGATCAACACGGATAGCGCCAACATTATTTACAACAATATCGAATCTGTTCAAAAACAAATCAAATGGTTCGAAGATTCCGGACATGTGATTACTCTAGATAAAGAGAAGGAACAGCTTCATGAAGATGTATATGCCTTTTTAGAAACATTGGAATGGAACGATTAAAGCACCCGAAAAGGAGGGATTTGCTTGGAAGATACTATTCAAAAGCATATTGACAAACTTTTGCATTATATGAAAGACGAAGCCTATAAACCGCTGACTGTACAAGAGTTAGAAGCAGCATTTGGAATTCAGGACTCCAGTGACTTTAAGGAATTCGTTAAGGCATTAGTCCAAATGGAGGAAAAAGGATTAGTGGTCCGGACTCGCAGTAACCGATACGGCTTGCCGGAAAAAATGAACCTAATCCGTGGAAAATTAACAGGCCATGCAAAGGGCTTTGCCTTTGTGATTCCGGATGAGCCGGGAATGGACGATATTTTTATTCCTCCAAACGAAACGAACACGGCCATGCACGGCGATACGGTATTAGCCCGCGTGTCATCAGAGAGCTCCGGTCAGCGCCGAGAGGGCAGTATTATCCGGATCATTGAACGAGGAATTCAGCGAATGGTCGGAACCTATGTGGAAAGTAAAAGTTTTGGTTTCGTGATTCCGGATGATAAAAAGTTTGCTAGTGATATTTTTATCCCGAAAGCTGCTTCAAAGGGAGCAGTGGAAGGACATAAGGTAGTGGTAAAATTAACTACCTATCCAGAGGGACGCAAAAGTGCCGAAGGGGAAGTCATTGAAATTCTTGGACATAAAAATGACCCGGGAGTAGATATTCTCTCGATTATCCACAAGCATGGCTTACCAATGGCCTTTCCGGAGGATGTCCTGGAGCAGGCAAATGAAACACCGGATACGATTGACGAGAGTGAACTGGAGAACCGACGTGATTTACGGAACGAAACCATAGTCACGATTGACGGTGCAGATGCAAAGGACCTCGATGATGCCGTAACTGTTACGAAACTTGAAAATGGAAACTATAAGCTTGGTGTACATATTGCGGATGTCAGTTATTATGTGAAAGAAGGATCACCGATTGATGTAGAAGCTGAGGACCGGGCAACAAGTGTTTATTTAGTAGACCGAGTAATCCCGATGATCCCTCACCGGCTTTCAAATGGAATTTGCTCGTTGAATCCAAAAGTGGACCGCTTAGTTCTTTCTTGTAATATGGAAATTACCTCTGAAGGCCAAGTGGTGGATCATGAAATTTTTCAAAGTGTCATCAAGACAACAGAGCGGATGACTTATTATGATGTTAACCGAATTTTGATTGATAAAGATGAGGAAACAAGAAAACGTTATGAACCGCTAGTTCCAATGTTTGAGTTAATGGAAGAACTGGCTGCGATTTTACGCGATAAAAGAATGAAACGGGGCGCCATCGATTTTGATTTTAAAGAATCGAAGGTATTAGTCGACGAGGAAGGAAATCCAACAGATGTGGTTCTCCGAGAACGTTCCGTTGCCGAGAGATTGATTGAAGAATTTATGCTAGCGGCAAATGAAACAGTTGCGGAACATTTTCATTGGATGGAAGTTCCATTCATTTACCGTATCCATGAAGATCCGAAGGAAGATAAGCTACGGAAATTTTTCGAGTTTATCACCAATTTTGGCTATATTGTAAAAGGTACAGCAAATGAAGTGCACCCGAGGGCCCTTCAAGAAATTATTGAAGAGGTTCAGGGAAAGCCTGAGGAAATGGTTATTTCAACGGTGATGCTGCGCTCAATGCAACAAGCGAAGTATGACCCGGAAAGCTTAGGGCACTTTGGTCTTTCAACGGAATTTTATACCCATTTCACCTCACCAATCCGCCGTTATCCGGATACGATTGTCCATCGCTTAATTCGCACGTATTTGATTGAAGGTAAGCTGGATGAAGCGACAAGGGAAAAATGGAATGCCCAGCTTCCGGAAATTGCAGCCCATTCATCAAGGATGGAGCGCCGTGCCGTTGATGCAGAGCGGGAAACGGATGAATTGAAGAAAGCGGAGTACATGGAGGACAAGATCGGGGTTGAGTATGATGGAATCATCAGCTCGGTCACCAATTTTGGGATGTTTGTTGAGCTTCCAAATACCATCGAGGGACTTGTTCATGTCAGCTATATGACGGATGATTATTACCGTTTTGACGAACGCCATTACGCGATGATTGGCGAACGTACGGGTAATGTGTTCCGTATAGGTGATGAAATCACGGTTCGAGTTGTGAAGGTGAATAAAGAGGAGCGCTCGATTGATTTTGAAATCGTCGGGATGAAGGGAACACCACGCCGCGAACGATCAGAGGCACCGAAGGTCTTTAAGACCGGCAGTGATACCAATAAACCTCGTAGAAACAAGCAGCAGGGCGACCGCAATCAAAAGTCAGGTGAAGGCGGCCAGGGCGGCAACGGTTCGAAGTCGAAAAAGAAGCGAAAATTCTACGAAAATGTGCCGAAAAACAAAAGTACAAAGCGGAAAAAGAGAAGATAATTTTTTGTGGAGGCTGTCGTAAAAGGTCAATTCAACGACTTTTTAGACGGCCTTTTTGAATACAAGTTTTGAATAAACCAGGTTCGCAGATAAAAGTGCTAATACCGCAGATAAATTTCCAAAAGGTTTTTAAAACCACGTCAAATACTCGTTTCAATTGTACAGCCCTCCAAATTCTGCTACAATTTAAAGGAAAAAGAGGTGAAACTATGCCAAAAGGTGAAGGAAAAGTTGTTGCACAAAACAAAAAAGCATATCATGACTATTTTATCGAAGAAACCTACGAAGCCGGAATTGTTTTGCAGGGAACGGAAATCAAATCGATCCGCGCTGGTAAAGTAAACTTAAAAGATGCTTACGCAAGAATTCAGAATGGTGAAGCCGTATTGTTTGGGATGCATGTAAGCCCATATGAGCAAGGAAATCGTTTCAATCATGACCCGTTAAGAACACGGAAGCTTCTGCTTCATAAAAAGGAAATTAACAAGCTTCTTGGAGAAACGAAAGAAGTGGGCTATGCATTAGTACCATTAAAGCTTTATTTGAAAAATGGCTTTTGTAAGGTTTTAATTGGCCTTGCAAAGGGTAAGAAAAATTATGATAAGCGTGAGTCTCTGAAACAAAAAGAAGCAAAGCGTGAAATTGAGCGTGCCTTCCGCGAACGTCAAAAGATGTAGTTTACAAATACTTACAATTGAATTTTTCTCTCAGTGTGTTATAATAAGTTTGTCGCTAAGGAGCGACGAAAACTTTTGCTCTTAACTAATTCTTGAGCACCCGAACGTCTGCTAAAATCTTTCATTAGATTTTAAGCTCATTTTATAATGGGGACGCTACGGATTCGACAGGGGTAGTTTGAGCTTAGGTTGCGAGTCGAGGGGATCGGCCTCGTTAAAACGTCAAAGCCATAACTGGCAAAACTAACAACAACCTCGCTTTCGCAGCTTAATACTGCATAGCGGTTCCTCCCTCCATTGCCCATGTGGTAGGGTAAGGGACTCACTCTAAGTGGGCTACGCCGGATTCCACCGCCTGAGGATGAAGGAAGAGAACAACCAGGCTAGCTGACCGGACGCCTGTCGACAGGCATATGGATTAGCGAAGCGCCAATATGTCGACTACACTCGTAGAAGCTTAAGTGCCGATATCTTTGGACGCGGGTTCGATTAGTAATTAGTCGCCTTGTGTGGTAACACACAAGTGATAATCCGGCTTTATCGGTGAAACCTAAGTCGCATAAATGCGATAAGGCAATGCCGAGCGGTATGTGGAGTAATCTAACAGCCGTGTATCGACTTATAGGCTGCCATGATGAGAGTGGTAGTACTAGGATGCGAATCCTCACCTAAAAGGTAAATTTATGGTTCGCATAAGACGCCGGAGGACCTGTAAGATTGCAGGTTCAAGATATAGTCAGTGCCATGACGAAAGCATGGAAACGCACGTCCCGCCGTCTCCACCATACATAGGTGGATACAAGACTAGCATAAATAATGCTGGTCTTTTTTATATTTCAAAAAATTTTTCCTCAAAGTCTATTTTCTTACCTAATAATTCTGTATTGTACTTTCCATTCCTAGGAGTCACCTTTTCATAATTCTTGAGTATCCAAAGTGCTCTTTTTCGTTTTTTATCTACTCTTAAATAAGGAGAGATTTGTCTTAATATCGATAAAACATCATCTTTATTCTTTATATTTAATGTGAAGGAATTTTTATGCCGTTCTGGATTATAGTTCTTTTTGGTATTGAGTATTCCACGAGTTAAAGTCTGAACATAAATTAATAGTTCTTTATCTGTTGAAGCAATTGAAATACATGGTCTTCTATATTCATTTTCATGCATTCTGGTTAACGAAATAGAACCTTCACCATCAATTATGCCAGCAATATAAGCAGCTTCCCAACCTTCCATTGTGGTGCACCCCTTCTAAAAAAATAGAAACATACGTTCTATTTTATGTTAATACTAAAGCTACAAATTTTCAACTATCTTACAGTCTTGGAAAATCATCCGAATTTAGAAATTCCTTTCTTTCATTATTTGTCCTAACTTTATAAATCAGGTCATTCGTTGAGGGAATATCCTCCTATATTTCCTCGAATTTTGCCCTTTTGTTCTATTGAAGGATATTTTGGGGTTCGTTATAATTAATAAATGTCGAGAAGTGTCGAAAAAAGTTATTGAAGGAGGTATATATGATAAAACAACGTATACCATGGTTCGATAACGTAAAAGGCCTCTTAATATTTTTAGTAGTGTTTGGGCATTTTATTGAATCATATCGAAATCATTCACATCCGGGAATCATTCTATATCTTTACAATGTAATTTACTTTTTTCATATGCCATTATTCATTATGGTGAGTGGGTATTTCTTTCGTCCGCAAAAATTTGAACGGATTATACAATTAATTTCAGTGTATTTAGTTTGGCAAATTGCCAATGGCTTTTTGCAAAAATTAATCCAAGATCATACGCTAGTCAACTTATCGCCTGATGGGCGAATTTTAGATATCTTTGACCCTTACTGGACGCTCTGGTACTTACTTGGAATCGTCGTTTGGAGTATTGTAACACCATACTTCCTGCGCTTGAGGTACCCTATCATCATATCGCTTATTTTTGCTGTAGCCATTAGTTATGTTGACCATGTCCCAACCTGGTTCTCAATGAGAAAGTTAGTGAATTTCTATCCATTCTTCTTAATTGGCTATAGCCTTGCGAAGAAAAATGTTCTCATCAGCCTTAGCCAAAGGGAAAAAATTTGGAAAATACCACTACGTTGGGGAGCCTTATCGATCGTGGCCGTATTCCTTGTTTTTATGATCTTTTTTAACCAATTGCCATCAGGAACAGAATTTTTATTTTTACGAAGCTCCTACAGCTATTTTACTTGGTCAATCTTAAAGGGAGCAGTTATTCATCTAGCTTACTATGGAGTTGTTGTCGTCCTTTCCATATCACTTATGCTGCTTGTTCCAAAGGAAAAGAAACTCGTTTTCTTTAATAAACTCGGAGTAAATTCCTTGTTTATTTATTTGATTCATACAAATATTGTCCGAGTATACCGTGTAATAGCACCAGAGCAGCTTGTCAGCCATAAAGGATTTGTCATTTTGGGAGCCATCCTATTTGCTTCAATTGTCTGCTGGCTGCTGACAAGAAAGTTTATTCTCAATCTATTCAAGCCAGTTATTTTGCCACGTTTAAATTGGATGATGAAGCAAAAAGAAGCCCACTCATAAAATGTTTTGCCATTTTATGTCCAGGAAGGTATACTATTTTGGTGGAAAACTGTTTTATTAAATAACTTTAGGTTGGGAGTAGGAAAATGTCTCAATTAAATATTGAAGCGTTTCGAGCGATTAATAATCTCGGAAGAGACCATTTGTTTTTAGATCCAATTGCCGTTTTTCTTGCGGAATACATGCTATATTTTTTAATTTTAGGAATGTTAGTTTATTGGTTTACTAGAACTGATAAAAACAGAATGATGATTATCCTGTCCGTTATTTCTGTAGTAGTGGCTGAGGTCATCGGAAAAATTGCCGGTAAGCTTTATTCGCATTATCAGCCGTTTGCCGAGCTGCCGCATGTTAATAAGCTTGTAAGCCATGCTGTAGATAATGCGTTTCCGAGTGACCACTCGATTATCTTCTTTTCGATTTGTTTTTCAATCCTGTTGGTTCGTAAAAAAGAAGGCTGGTTATGGATTATTCTGGCCTGTTGTGTAGCCATCTCCCGTGTAATGGTTGGCGTGCACTATCCTCTGGATGTATTGACAGGTGCTCTTATTGGAATCATTTCTGCTTTGTTTGTTTACTTGATTGCTCCGAAGCTTTCTATCTTAAACAAACTGCTTGCTATTTATGAAAAAGCAGAAGGTGTCATTTTGCAAAAATCGAAATCAGGCGACAAACATAAAAACTTTTAATGAAAAAGGGCTGAAACTTTTAAGTTTCAAGCCCTTTTTTAAGTTATCGTTAAAATCCATGAATGCAGGATGGATAGGATGGATAGAAAGGTTAAACTTGCAAATACCGAAAAAAACCATCTTAAATACTTGGAGCCCGTTCGTGAAAATAAAAATGATGCGCATAAACTAAACCAAATAACCACTGTCACAATGATGAACCCGTCCAACAAATAATAGGGCATTACTCCCCCAAAAAACGCCACGCCTAAAATGACACTAATCATAATTGGCCAATACAGATCCTTGCTTTTCATGATAACAGCCTCACTGGTCTCCTCAAGGCATTTTACAGAAAGCAGGGGATAGAGAAAGTAAGGCAAAATCAGCCCAAAGCAAATACCTGTTAGTAGTCTTCGGATATTGCTTGATTCAAATAAATGCAAATAGGACCCCAACCCGTCAATCATCAATGGAACGAGAAACAACAAAAGTAAAAAGCTTGTTTTTACAGAAGGGATGGTTAAGCTTTTTTTCCTCTTAGTAAAATGCAAATAAATAAGGGATGAAAAGATCCCGATATAGATTCCTGTATCTCGGGCACAAACAGACAGTGTTTCACCGGAAGCATGGAGTGAACGTTCCTCAAGCTGATGACAAATCGCTCTTCCTAAAAAATGAAATAATTCTTGAACCATTATTGTTACCCACTCCTAAAGAAAAACCCAATCCACAAGGTGAATTAGGTTCTAAAATGATTTAATATCCGGACATAAAGGCAGGACTAATTGAGAGCGCGGATGCAGCAAACCAGCAAATACAACTTAAGACAATGGAGACAATTCCGACGATCAAGCAAGTTTTTCCAACTTGTTTCTTATCAGGTCCCTGATCATTCAACCATATGATTCCTAAAATAATACCAACGACAGGAATGAAAAAGGACAAAATGTATAGCAGGGCTTTAAGACCACCTGACATCAGCCTTCACCTCCATTAGTTTATGGAAATTTTCACATATGAAAATGTATGTTATGGAGAGGGGGATTTTGTCTGTCCATGATTTAAATTTATATTTTCGTTTTAGAGGCAAAAAAAAAGAGACAGCATCTGTCTCTTTAAAGTGATAGGATATCTCCCTGCTTTAGGCCTAATTGTGAAATTGCCCCTGCTGGAAGTTCAATAACGGAGTAGGCTTCCTTGATGGGCTTTACAAAACTCCAAGGTTTTAATCTTTCAACCACTTTTACAATTTCTCCTTTATAGCTTAGAAATACGGCATCGATTTCAAAATGCATGAAACACATATGGATTGAATTACAAGGGGAAATCCATAATCCTTCCTCAATTAACTGTTCTTTTCGAAACATTAATCCTTTTAGTCTAGCAAAAAAAGAATCTGCAAGCTTAATAGAAAAAGGGATGGTTTTAATTAATGGCTCCATTTTATACTCTCCTATCATTCAATTTGTTCGATATATTGAATATACAATAAGAATAATTTGTTCTCAATAATGAAAAATGTTGAATGATGTCGTTTTTTATTTAGAACAAAAAATAGGAAAAACTATTTACATTTTGGGACAATGGTACTATTATTAACTCAAGAGTTGTTCATTAAAAAGAACAAACAACAGGAAGATATAGAACAAATAGGTTGGAGGTATTGTTCGATACAGTGAACTAATCTTAAAAACTAACAAAATATATAGGAGGAATGAAACATGTTGAAAAAAATTAAAAATCTAGTAGTACAAGAAGAAGGACAAGCATTATCAGAGTATGGATTGATTATTGGTTTAGTTGCAGTTGTTGTTATTGGTGCAGTGACTGTACTAGGAACTCAAATCAAAACTGTATTTAATAGTATTGTTACGGCAATAGGTGGAAAAGCAGCATCATAAAAAAGTAATAAAAACCAGCAATCATTAAATTTCAACTGAAGCCCTGCTTGTATAAGTAGGGCTTATCCCTTAAAAATTGAGGTAAATTATGATGATAATAATAGTTTTAGTGATCATGTTATTAATTTCACTTATTACGGATATAAAAAATAGAAAAATCTTAAATAGTGTCACTTTACCTTCAATATTAATTGCTTTCCTTTATCATTTAATTTCAAATGGGTTTGGTGGACTTCTATTTAGTGGAAAAGGATTTCTTGTTGGACTGGGATTACTTATCATTCCTTATTTATTAGGTGGTATGGGAGCGGGTGACGTAAAACTACTGGCAGCAATTGGGTCCCTAATGGGAACTATCTTTGTTTTTTACTCATTTATATACACCGCCTTAATCGGAGGAGCTATTGCACTCGTACTAATTATTAAGAAAAAAGGTTTTATCAACATAATTAAATCCACATTATTCAATGTAGTTTTTTTCAGAAATGATCTTGGATCGATGATTATTGCAAAAGATAAAGAAAGTATTATCTCCTTTCCTTATGGGGTGCCCATTGTGTTAGGCACTTTATGTACGCTTGTCTGGGGTGGATTTTAATGAAATCAGAAAAAGGTCAATCTCTGGTAGAATTTGCACTGATTCTGCCTATTTTAGTGTTATTGTTATTCGGAATTATTGACTTTGCAAGGGTATTTCATGTGTATTTGACCATGGATCATGCGGGAAGAGAAGCAGCACGTGCAGCAAGTATTGGTAAAGATGATAGTACAATCAAAAGTACAGCTGTTTCCGATGCATCAAGCATTGGCCTAACAGCAGATAAAGTAGGAGTTACTCCTTCCGGAACAAAGGCATCTGGATCAAATGTAAGTATAACAATTAATTATCCTATTACATTTCTTACTCCTGTTATTGGAGATATTGTTGGACCAATAACATTAACAGATACCACTGTAATGAGGGTGGAATAAATGAAAAGATTTTTAAGCTTGTTAAAATTGCGAGATGAAAGCGGTACGTCCTTAGTAATAGTGGCTATTTCAATGGTTGCTCTTCTAGGTTTCACTGCTTTAGTGATAGATGGCGGTAGGCTTTATTTAGAGAAGAGCAAGTTAAAAAAGGCTGTTGATGCGGCTGTTCTAGCAGGAGCTCAGGGATTAACAACAAATCAGGCGCGGGCAATCGAAAATGCTGAAGATGTTTCACAAAAAAATGGCTATCCACTAAAAAAAGACAATTTAACCTTAACAAATGATTCTATTAAGGCGATTAAGCAAATTAATGTTCCACTTACTTTTACGAGTGTATTGGGAATAAATAATGCAGATGTTAGTGCTACAGCAAAAGCGGTTGTTACTCCCTTAAAATCCGCTAAAGGAATCGCCCCGATTGCAGTAGAGAAAAGCGCAGTTCCAGATCAAACAAACATCACTTGTGGCAATGTAGAAAATGAATCGGGAAAAAATAGCCCTGGAAATTGCGGGTTTCTTAGTATAGATGGAAACGGAGCGCCATATGTGGAAGATGGAATTAAAAATGGCAGCCAAAAGATTGTTTCAATAGGTGAAAAAGTTTTTACAGAAACAGGTGATATGAATGGACCCATTAAAAAGGCAGTTGAAACTGACTCTGACTCTTTAATTAATAGCGACAAAGACAAAGAGTGGTGTCAGTCTGCAGCTACAGCTGATAATACTTGTAAACGAGTAATTTATATCCCTATTATTGATTCCTGGGAAGGTATAAATGGTAAAAAACAAGTTGAAATAATAGGTTTTGCTCCCTTTTGGGTCAAGGAATATGAGAGTCAAGGTAAAAACAAAAGCATCGTAGGACAATTTATTAGTTCCGTCACTACGGGGGAAAAAGGTGAATCCGGTGGCTACAATTATTTAAAAGGCGTCAAGCTTGTAGAGTAATACTGGAAAGTCGTTGAAATAGGGGAGGACATTATGAACACAAAAAAAATATGGATTATTTCATTACTCTTGGGGATTGGGGTAGCAGGTATTGCATATCTATCGGTATTCTCAAAGGGGAAAGTCCCAACAACAACAACTGTAGCGGTTGCTCAGAATAACGATGAGAAAAAAACAGATGAGGAACAAGCGAAAAAAGAAGAAGCGCTAAAAAGGGAATTCACTAATCCGCTCGTCGATGTAAGTAATGGCAAAAGGGCAATCTCGATCAATGTTGACCCAGCTCAAGGGGTTTCAGGGTATATTGCCCCGAATTCCAAAGTTGATGTAATTGCCTACGGAACGAAAAAAGATGATAAAACGAAAAAAGAATATAGATCAGCTGTGCTTGTCCTTGAAAATGTAAAAGTCTTATCTTCCGGTAAATCCAGTGACAACAAGGAAGAAGCCCTCCATTATGAAACCGTTACATTAGAGGTTACTCCAAAAGAAGGCGTGATGCTTAGTTTAGCGGCCAAAGATAAGGATGGGTTCTATTTAATGCTTAGAAATACAGAGGACACAGATATAGGAAAAGTCGGCCTTAAGCAAACTAGAGAAGTAATCAAAGAGGGGGATTAAATCGAAATGAACATAAACTGGGTTTATTTTTCTGATACGAATACGCCTCCAGGAGAAATAAAATCACTTTTAGAAAAGAAGCAGTTTCGATTAACTGCGACCAACGAGATTGATAGACTCCGATCCCTTTTAATTGAGAATAATCAATCTGTATTATTTATAAAATCTCATACACTTTACAATGTATTTGATTTTTGTCAGGAAATATCCGTTCTTTACCCGCATGTTTATATCATCTTAATTGTACCTGATAACTTAGAAAACCTAAAAAAAGCAATGCTGATGGGGGCTTCGGATTCCTTGCGTTCGTCGTACACTCAGGAAGAACTGAATGATGCAATTGAGCATGCAAAGAAATATATGCAGCATCGAGCAAAGAAGGACCAAGGCTTTGTCAATTTAATAAAAGAAAAAAGTAAAGTGATTGCCGTTACCAATCCAAAGGGCGGCGTGGGCAGGACAATTGTAACCGTTAATCTAGCTGTAGCGTTCGCAAAAATGGGGAAAAAAGTTGCTGTAATTGATGGAAACCTCCAATTTGGTGAGGTGGCCATGTATTATAATATAAAACCGAAAAAAACGATTTATGAATGGGTAAAGGAAGGATATGGCCGCGAACAATATTCAATCAACCAATATATGACCGCTGTTGAGGGCAATGTCTCGATTCTTGCCGCTCCTCCCCGTCCAGAGTTCTTTGAAGGAATTTCAGAGGATCATATGAAAGCAGCCGTCAACGAAGCAAAGAAACTATTCGATATTGTCTTAATTGATATGCCGGTACACATTTCAGAATTTCATCTCCGATTCCTTGATTTAGCAGATGAGATCATACTAGTAACGCAAAACGATGTTTCCGTTTTAAGATTAAATCAACTCTATTTAGAGATGTTAGAATCAATTAACTTAAAAGATCGCGTAAAACTAATTTTGAACCGTTCTGTAAAGAAACAGGGACTCGATGTAAAAAAAATTGAAGCAATCTTAGGCTTAAATATCTTTTTCACCCTGCCAGAACAAGTAAATATAGCGTCCTCCTCGATAAAAACAGGGCAGCCGTTTATTCTCTCGAACCCACGGAGCCAGCTTGGGAAGGCTGTTTTAAAGCTTTCAGAGAAGCTAACCGATCAAAAAATTGGTGAGACTAAGAAATTAAAAAAAGTAAAACGCTGGTCTCTATTTGGAAAGAGAGGAGAACAAAGGAATGTCACTATTTAAACGGTATAAAGAGGAAGCAGCTGCAACCATTACACCAAATACATCAAGTACACCAAGTATACAAAGTAAACCCATCAAAGAGGTCCAAGAGTCTCCGGCTATAAAAAAATCACAGGAATTTTGGAACATTGAAGCAAGTCTTCACAATTATCTAGTAGAAGAGTTGAAAAAGTATCCCAGTCAGAATAAAGAGCAGGAGAAAATGAAAATAGAGGAATTAGGAGAAGCCTTTTTTAATGAAGAAGGTGGTAGATTAACCTTTGAGGCAAAGCAAGAAATTTTTGAATACGTAAAGGATGAATTGCTTGCTTATGGTCCGATAACTCCTCTGTTAGAGAACCCATTAATTAGTGAGGTCATGGTCAATAGTTATGATGAAATTTATTATGAACAAAACGGTAAGATTACAAGAAGTAATGTAAGCTTTATGGATGACCAGCATGTTATGCGGGTAATCGAGCGAATTGTCGCACCCATAGGTCGTCGTGTCGATGAAAGTTCTCCGATGGTCGATGCCCGCCTGCCAGATGGATCGCGTGTAAATGCAATTATTCCTCCACTTGCTTTAAAGGGTCCAAGTTTGACGATTCGGAAATTTTCAGATACCCCTTTTACCATCAAAGATTTAATCGAATTTGGAACGGTAAGTGAAGAGATGGCAGAATTCCTCGAAATTTGTGTTAAGTCCAAGCTTAATATTTTTATCAGTGGTGGTACAGGCTCTGGGAAGACTTCAACCTTAAACGTTCTCTCTTCTTTTATACCAAATCGAGAGCGAATTGTTACCATCGAAGATGCAGCAGAGCTTAAACTTCATCAGGAACATATTGTTTCGCTCGAATCCCGCCCTGCGAATATCGAGGGAAAAGGACAAATTACGATTCGCGATTTAGTCAGGAACTCGCTGCGGATGCGGCCTGACCGGATAGTAGTTGGGGAGGTTCGTGGAGCCGAAGCACTGGATATGCTTCAAGCAATGAATACGGGTCATGACGGCAGCTTAAGTACTGGGCACGCTAACTCCCCTAGAGATATCCTTTCCCGCTTGGAAACCATGGTGTTGATGGCAGGCTATGAGCTTCCTGTCAGGGCAATCCGTGAACAGATTGCCAATGCCATCAATTTGATTGTTCATCAGTCAAGATTAAAGGATGGTACGAGAAAAATAACCCATATAACGGAAGTACTGGGAATGGAAGGCGATACAATCGTTCTTCAGGATCTGTTTTTATTTAAAGAAAAGGGACATAATGGCGATGGTCTGATTCAAGGAAGCTTTATTAGCACAGGTATCAGGCCAAAGTTCACAGAGCAGCTTGAATTGAATGGATACTCCTTGCCTGCCTCCTGGTTTGTTGGAGAGTGGTTTAATTGAAATTAGTCATCGAAATGGTCTTTGTATTTTTAGTCGTTAGTATTTCGATGTATCTTATCTTAAGTGGGTTTTCAAAAAAGAGGAGAATGAATCACCGAATCAAGGAGTTTTTGCCAGTTTCGCAAGCGGAAGAGGATGAAAGTAAGAAAGAAAAAAGACCACCGTTTTCTAAACAGTTTATTCTTTCTCTATCAAATATTTTTAAGAATGTTCAATTTAGCAGGAAAACAGAAAAAATGCTAGTAGAAGCTGGTAGTGGATTAAGGCCGGAAGAGTTTTTTGCGTTGAGAATTTTAGGCTCTGCCGGTTTCGGACTATTCACAGCTTTCCTAGTCCTGCCATGGTTTCTTTCTGCCATTGCGGTAATTATTGGATATGCCATTCCCCATTATTTTATGAAACAAAAACGAAAAAAACGGTTAAATCGGTTGTCCTATCAGTTAATCGAAGTCTTGGGGATGATGGCTAATTCCATGAGGGCAGGCTTCAGCTTTATGCAGGCAATGCAACTTGTTGGTAAAGAAATTCCAGACCCGCTTGGTCCAGAATTTGAGCGGATTGTCAGACAGGCCGGACTTGGGATGCCACTAGAGGATGTATTTGAAGAATTAATTGACCGATTACCTAACAAAGAATTGGAAGTTGTCGTTCAGGCCATTCTTGCACAAAGGAAGAGCGGCGGAAATCTTGCTGAGCTATTGGAAACAATGGAAGAAACAATTAGAGGCAGAGTCCGAGTGCTTGAAGAACTAAATACTTTAACAGCACAGGGAAGAATGTCATCTTGGATTATCACCTTACTGCCGGTTGGACTTGGCTTATATTTAGCGTTTGTCAGCAAAGATTATTTTTCACCGATGCTGCATCATCCATTGGGATGGGCAATGCTAACAGTAGGCAGTGTCTTCATCATTATTGGGTGGGTGGTAATCCAGAAAATCATCCGAATTGAGGTGTAGGATTCTTGTTGAACGTGGTTTTCATTTTTTTATCAGCCGGATTTGTGACATTCATAATGGCAGGTTTCTTGTTAACGATTTTCAAAAAGGAAATTGCTTTCAATGAACGTGTTGGAAAGTTTTTCGGGGAACCAGTTAAAAAAGAAAAAAATAATATCTTAAGAAAAAAGAATGATGATCGATTAAGAGAGCTTTTTGATCGGTATTGGAATAAGGGAACCAATTTATTAAATCAAAAGGTTTCCAAAGTGGAAAGAAAAAAACTAGATATGCTTCTAAGGGATGCGGGCTACCCCTTCAAGTCTGCAATTGATTTTAGGCTTTTTCAATTTGTACTGAGTATTGGTATAAGTGTGCCGGTCGTTCTCTTTTTATTGCCAGTTGCGGACAATAAAATGTTAGTCTGGTTGATGGCAATCACTATGGCGATTTTAGGATTCCGGCTTCCAGTGTTCCAGCTTGGAAAGAAAAAGACAGCAAGGGTTAAAGAAATTAATAAATCGATGGCCGATTTTTTTGATACGGTAAATCTTTTGCTTGAGGCAGGGATGGGGCTGGATTTGGCCCTCGCAGAGGTGTCAAAAAAATATAAAGGTCCGCTGTCAGAAGAGTTCCTTCGAACTTTAGAGGATATGAAGCTTGGTAAATCAAGAAGAGAAGCTTTTTACGAGCTTCGGAAGCGTGTCCCATCTGATTCGTTTCAGAGTGTAATCACCTCGTTGATTCAAGCGGATCAGCTTGGGATTGGAATGGCAAAGGTTTTAGGGAATCTTACCGTCCGTGTACGTGAACAGCGACGTGAAGCTGCAAGAGAACAGGCGATGAAGGCGCCAGTAAAAATGCTGTTTCCAATGGTGTTTTTCATATTTCCAGCATTATTTATTGTCATATTGGGACCTCTAGTTATTACGTTAATCACAAAGGGTCTAGGAGGATAAATATTTTTTTAATGTTTTGTTCTTTATTGTGAATGAAAAATACAACAAAAAGAATCTGCTAATCAAGGAGAGGTTTTATGGAAGGAACTAAACTCAAAATACTTCGTGAAGAAAAAGGTTTATCAATAAGCCAGTTAAGTGAGTTATCGGGTATTTCAAAGTCTTATTTAAGTTTAATTGAGCGGGATATCCAACGGAATCCTAGTATAGAAATATTAGATAAAATAGCAAAAACCTTAAATGTAGACATAGACCAATTCATTAAAGGTAACCAAGATGGTGAAACAAAAATAAGCAGCGGCATGATAAAGGGCACATTAAAGCTTGAAATCGAATTGTCCGAGGGTCAATTAAACACTCAAAAATTAAGGAAATTAAAGAATCTGATTCAAGAATTGAATACGGAGTAAAACTAACCATGGTGATTTGTTATAAATCACCTTGCTTTATTTTGTATGGATATTCTCCCCTCCCTAATTCACTGTATTTTTCCTTTCAAAGTAAACAGCCAATAAATCATTGACAAAATAATTCCATCCCTATTATAGTTAACTTTGTTAATAGTTAACGAGTTGAACAATTAAACAGTAGAATCATTCGAGTGAGGTGAATCGATACATAATGGCTGATAAAAACATTCAAGAATTAGTGGACCGTTATATCACGCTTTCCTTTTCCGTCAATAAAAAAGGTGAATCGCTGGTAAAAGAGCAAATTAGCAGTGATCTCACTAGTGACCAGCACTATATGTTAAGGTATATCCACAAATCAGGTACCTGTACATCTACTGAATTGGCAGAAGTCTTTGAGGTGAAAAAAAGCGCCATCACTGCCATTATTAATCGGATGTGGGAAAAGGGCTTAATTCAACGTACCCGTGATGAAAATGACCGGCGTGTAGTGTATCTAACGTTAACGGAGAAGGGCATTGACTTATTTGAACAAACGGAGGACCGAATCTATAAATTAGTTGAATCCTTGATTACCCAATTCGATGAAACCGAAATCAAACAATTTTTAAATACGTATGAAAAGATAAATCGAATTCTTATTGAAAATAAAGAGCTACAGCAGGAGGAGTAAACGGTGAGGTTTATTATTAAAAGTAAATGGCTCGTGTTAATTGCCTGGATTGCAGTCGTAGTGGGGTTATTCATGATTGCTCCGAATATGGCTGACCTTGTCCGCGATAAGGGGCAGGTCGATGTTCCAAAGGGATATTCCTCCCATTTAGCTACGGAGATTATGAATCAGGTTCAGAAACAGAAGGATGGCGGCAAGGAAACCCAAGTTGCCCTTGTGTTTCATGATAATAAAAAGTTAACAAATGGGGAAATTGAGGAAGCAAAAAAAGCGATTCAAGCATTGGAAGACAACAAAGAAAAGCTTGGTATTACCGAAATCTTAAGTCATTTTAATGAAAAAAGCTTAAAAAAACAGCTTGTTGCCAAGGACGGAAAGTCCATTCTTGCGTCTGTTAAGGTGAACTGGAATGACCGGGAGCCCAAAGAAGTCAGTGCTGCCTTGTATAAAACGATTGAAACTGTAAAGGTGGAACATTATTACACCAGTAACTGGATGATTAATGAGGATTTGATGAAAAGCTCAGAAGAAGGCTTGAAGAAAACAGAGGGAATTACAGTCGTGTTTATTTTAGCTGTATTACTGCTTGTTTTTCGTTCATTAATATCCCCCTTAATTCCATTGCTAACAGTGGGAATTACTTATCTGGCTGCGCAATCGATTATTGCTATTTTAGTAGATAAGCTGAATTTCCCTGTCTCCAACTATACACAAATCTTTTTGGTTTGCGTTTTATTCGGAATAGGAACGGATTATTGTATATTATTGCTTAGTAGATTCAAAGAGGAATTATCTCAAAGAGAAACGATCATTGATGCAATCGTGGAAACATATCGTACTGCTGGACGAACGGTGTTATTTAGCGGTTTAGCCGTGATGATTGGGTTTGCAACGATTGGTTTTTCTCAATTCATCCTCTACCAATCTTCTTCAGCGGTTGCCATTGGAGTGGCAATGCTTTTGATCGCCTTATTTACAATCGTTCCATTCTTCATGGCGGTATTAGGCAGAAAACTTTTTTGGCCGTCAAAGGGAAGTGCAGAACATGCTGAAAGCAAGCTTTGGGGGGCTGTCGGAAAGTTTTCCCTGGCTCGTCCAGTGCTTTCATTATTAATTGTTGCGGCCATTTGTGTTCCATTTTTAGTTACCTATGATGGGAAATTATCGTTTAACTCCTTAGAAGAAATCAGCGGAAAGGTTCCTTCTATCCGTGCTTTTAATGCGATTGCTGACAGTTTTGGTCCTGGTGAATCGATGCCCACTCAAATCGTAATTAAAAATGATGAGGCGATGAATTCAACAGATTATATGGAATTGGCTGAAAAAATTAGCCAAGAAGTAGAAAAGGTGGATCAAGTTGACACAGTCCGTTCTGTCACAAGGCCAACAGGGGAAGAAATTAAAGAATTTTATGTAAATAAACAAGCTGAAAGTCTTGGGGATGGTTTAGGCAAAGGCAAGGATGGGATTACGAAAATTAGTGACGGTCTTCAGGAAGCGGGCAGTAAGCTTTCGAAGTCCGGACCGCAGTTAAAAGGTGCGGTCAACGGGATTAATGGATTAATTTCGGGAACAGACCAGCTAAAAGGCGGGCTGACAGAAATTCAATCAAATCTTTCCAAAATTGAAAACGGGATCCGCCAGGGTTCAGCGGGTTCTACTGAATTGAAAAAAGGATTGGAAAAAACGAAAGCAGGTGCCGATGACTTACTTGATGGCTATAAAAAGTTGCAAAAGGGTTATCAGAACATAGATGCGAATCTTAAAATATTAAACACCAAATATAAGGATGTAGGCGGTGGATTAACAGCGTTATCAGGTGCGCTTGCCCAGATTAAGAGCGAAGATTTTACCTATTTGGAAAGCCATTATGATGGATTGGCGAAAGAAGGGCAATACCAAAAAATAAAAGGAACTGTTCAGGTACTGCAGCAGCAGCTAGCACCTCTTTCCAGTGGCCTTAATCAGTTAAACGGAGGTCTTTCTCAAATTACAAAGGGAATGGATACGGCGAACGCTGGATTTCAAAAAGCAAATGGCGGACAGCAGGGACTTGCTGCGGGTCTGGAAAAGTTAATTAAAGGGATTGAGCAGCAGCAGGCAGGACTTGACAAGTTGGCAAACGGTCAAGGTCAAATTGTTGCTAATATGCCAAAACTGACTAGTGGTTTGTCTGGAATCAATGATGGGCAAAAGCAACTGCTTTCAGGATTTGGCGGTCTAACAGGCCAATTAACACAGTTATCGAACGGGCTTGACCAAAGTGCGAAAGGGTTAAATCAAGTATCGGATGGTCTTGGTTCTGCTCAAGGTTATTTATCCGATTTATCCGACTCGACCAGTATGTCAGGATTCCATATGCCAAAAGAAGTGGTGGAAAGCAAGGATTTTAAACAGGCAATGGATACCTATCTGTCGGATGACCGTAAAGTTATGACATTGGATGTGGTATTTAAAGCAAATCCATATTCAAATGAAGCGATTCACCAGGTTCCTGAAATTAAGGATGCGGTGAAAAGGGCAGTTAAAGGTACGAAGCTTGAAAATGCGGTTGTTGCAGTTGGCGGTATTACCAGTTCAAACGCAGATTTAAATAAAATGTCCAATCAGGATTTTTCACGGACAGTTGTACTTATGTTGATTGGAATTACGCTGATTTTAATTCTTTTATTTAGATCCATTATCATGCCGTTATATATTATTGGCTCATTGATTTTAACTTACTATACAGCGATGGCCATGAATGAAGCGCTATTTGTAAATCTGCTGGGCTATACAGGAATCAGCTGGGCAGTTCCATTCTTTGGATTTGTAATTTTGATGGCTCTGGGAGTGGATTATAGTATTTTCTTGATGGATCGCTTTAATGAGTATAAGGATTTAAAGGTAGCAGATGCGATGTTGTTATCGATGAAAAAGATGGGTACGGTCATTATCTCGGCGGCGATCATTTTAGGAGGAACATTTGCGGCTATGATGCCTTCAGGGATGCTATCATTGCTCCAGATTGCTTCGATTGTCTTAGTTGGTTTATTATTGTACGCGTTCGTCATACTACCGTTGTTTATTCCTGTCATGGTTAAAAACTTTGGCAAAGCCAATTGGTGGCCGTTTAGTAATATGACGAATAATTTAAAATAGACTAAAAAGAGGCATCCAAGTGATGCCTCTTTTTTAATCTATTTAAAGTAAAAACTTTTAATAGATTTGTAATATTTTTGATATATTTGAAACATTTTGCGAGAAAAATCGTCTATAATGGGCGTAAGGACATAAAATTACAGCAAAGAGGGATTTAAAAAAATGGAGATGGGGAAAAATAGATGGTTAAAGGGAACCTTTCTGTGCAGTGTCGCTTTGGGCATACTCACTTCAGGGGCCTTTATCATCTATAATTTCGGTTCAAAGGCAGAAGCAAATGAACCTAGTATCGGGGAAAAGGACAGCAGTAAAATGACTTTAAAAAAGACTGCCGGATCAATTTATCAAGTAACGATAGATGATTTGTTTGAAAAGGAATTATGGCAAGAGAAGCAGCATACCGCTGATTTACGGCATCGGCAAAAAGTAGATGACGAGACTCATAATGAAGGACATAAAACTACTGCAAAGCATAGCGCTCCAGAACACGTAGCCGCGAACAAAAATAAAACTCCTAAATCATCGAAAAAGGACGCCGATTTAGTTCAGCAAAAGGATAACAAATTAAAAACCGTAAATAGCAGAAAAAGAACCATTTATTTAACTTTTGATGATGGACCGGAAAGCTTTTCGGAGGATATTCTTGCAGTACTGGAAAAATATCATTACAAAGCTACTTTTTTTATGCTCGATGGCAATATTAAAAGATATCCCCATGCGGTTAATAAGATGGTGAAGCTTGGGGAAAGCATCGGCATTCATGGTGTAACCCATAATGTTAAACTTTTTTATGCATCGGAAAAATCTGTCATGGGAGAATTAAATAAGACCCAGTATTCTTTAAAAACCATAACAGGGGAAGATTCTCATTTAATTCGAACACCTTACGGAAGCTACCCATATATGACAAAAGAAGAAAAACAGGCAGTCTCAAAAAGCGGATATAGGATGTGGGACTGGAATATTGACAGTCAGGACTGGTATTACAGGGACGAACGATTTGTAAAAAATGTAATCCAGCAATTGAAGCAGAAATCAAAACAAAAGGGGCCGATTGTAATCCTAATGCATGAAAAAAGGGAAACCTTGAAACACCTGCCTAAACTGCTGGACTATTTAAGCAAGCACGGTTATGAAAGTAAAGCGCTGGACGACTCGATGAAACCTGTCCATTTTTAATGTTGCTTGAAGGAATGTTTCTAAAAAGTAACAATTTTAAAAAATGATTTGTTATAATAAATTTAGTATTTTTAGACTATAAGTACAAATAATGGGGTTAGATTAAATATATGATCACTAAACTTTGGCAGAGCAGCGGCTTTAAAAGAATATTAATCTTCATTTTCATTGCCCTTATTATATATGGGATGAAAGAGATGATTAACTTAATTTTATTTACCTTTATTTTTACATTTTTAATGGATCGTTTAGTTAAATTTATTGAGGGGAAAGTTCGATTGAATCGAAAGATCATCGTGGTGGTCTCCTATGCGGTGATTGTTGGATTGCTTTCGTATGGATTAGTCGTTTATTTACCGCTTATTGCAGCAGAAATAACGCAGCTTATTAAACAATTAACCACCTTCTATACAACAAAGCATGATAATATTGTTTTAAATTATATTACGGAAAAAATTGAAGAAATCCAAATATCGAATTACTTAGAGCAGGGATTCACCTTCTTAATCAAATATTTTACAGATATCAGTAAGGTAAGCCTGCAAATTCTTTTGGCGCTATTAATGAGTTTATTTTTCCTGTTGGAAAAACCAAGGTTAATTGAGTTTACAAAGAAATTTAAAAAGAGCAAGATTTCCTCCATTTACGTTGAAATTGAATTTTTTGCCAAAAAATTTGTAGGGACATTTGGTAAGGTAATCGAGGCTCAATTAATTATTGCAGTCGTTAACTGTATTTTAACAACGATTTCTTTATGGATCTTGGATTTCCCACAGCTGGGCGGACTTTCGATTATGATTTTCCTTCTGGGGCTTATTCCGGTAGCAGGGGTGATTCTATCGTTAATTCCACTGACGATTATCGCTTACAGTATCGGTGGTTTAATGAAGGTGCTTTATGTTGGAATAGCCATCGCGATCATTCATGGGATTGAAGCCTATATTTTAAATCCAAATTTGATGTCGTCTAAGACCAATCTTCCTGTTTTCTATACGTTTATTATCTTGATTTTCTCTGAGCACTTTTTTGGGGTTTGGGGTTTGATTGTTGGAATTCCGATCTTTGTTTTCCTTCTGGATGTTTTAGAAGTGACGGATCAAAAAAAGGTATAATTTGAACCCTCATTCTAAAAAGAATGGGGGTTGTGTTATTCTAATGGTATTGAAGGAGGTTATAGGCATGAGCGAATGTAAGCTGGACCATTCACATGAAGATGTAAAAATGAAATATGAATCACAGGCAGCCTTTTTGCCCGAAGAGATGCAGCCATTATTTAAGCAGTTTTTTGAAAAAGAACATTCACAGGAATTATTGAATGAGGTTTTCCATTTATTAAAAAAATACGATCTCGTGTCTGATGATGAGAAAAGTGTGCGAAACAATCGGTTATTTCTAGTGTTAGAAAATGCATAAAATGATGGCCCGTTTTTAAGACGGGCCGTTTTAGCAGATACAGGTCTTTTTCTTTACGCCAATTTTTCCTTTTTGGTCAATTTTTTTAATATATTCAGTTGCAATTGGTACTTTACAGGCTGTTTTCCCTACATCGACATGTACTTTTCCGATTTTTTCTGCCACTTTAATTGCCTCATTATGTAAGGAAACTACATATGCACCGACACATATCACAAAGAGATTCATCACGTACCGAACCCGATTTTTTTCTTCATGAATGGTTGCCTCAACCAGATCCAGTAATTTGCGAATTTCAGTTATATCTAAATTTTCATCAGGGGCAATCGATAAGTAGTTTGCATAGGTGCTCCAGCCGCAAACGGCAATCATTTCTTTTTCAGACCCCATCCACTCTCGTGCAAGTTCAAGGGCATATGGACTTTCGGCGGCCACCCCTGCCACCGTGTATTCAGCAAGCAAATACCAATTTGCATTCTTCACCCAATCCTGAAGTGTTTCTTTTGAAATTTTTTGCGGATTAATCGAAAGTCCTGCCAAATACATTGCATCATGGTTACCAGAATTAAATAACGCTAATGCTAATTCATGATCCTTTTTTACGTATTTCACTAGTTTTTTTAAATCCCCAACCTTAACTCCGAAAAGTGGTTCCTTTGCTCCATGGTTGACAAAGGTTTTTTTCGTTTGTTCCGACCCAAGTTCAGCAAGCTTTTTCATCATTTCATCGAAAGTCATGTAATTTCTCCTTTTGTAGGAATAAATACCTCTTTGCTTCTTAATTTCTTGACGGTTTATTTAAATACCTTCTACAATATACCTTGTTTTCTAAAATATTCCGTTTTTATACAAGGGCTTCTTGAGATTTTTTCATGAATCCAGGTGATTTAGAAAATATTAAGGGTATTAATTATATAAAAAGAATAGGGGATACGATGAGAGAATTATTTCAGTTATTAAAAAAGGGCAATAAGTCAGCGATGCTGGCTGCGATTATTAATACGATCATAGCCATTATTAAAGGGGTTGCCTATTCGTTTACGGGAAATGTAGCGATGTTCGCTGAAACGATGCATAGTTTAGGGGACGCGGCAAACCAGTTATTTGTTTTTATTGGGTCTGCTTTAAGTAAAAAAGCACCAACGGAACGATTTCCCAATGGATTCGGCCGCTTGGTCAACTTAGTTCTTTTAGGTGCCGTGTTAGTCGTTGGGATAATGGCATTTGAGACAATTGTGGAAGGCTATCATCATGTCGTCCATCCTACAGCATCCCATGGATTTATTCTAAATATTATCGTGTTAGGAGTCTCAACGATTCTTGAGACATCCGTTCTATTTAAAGCGATGAAGGAGATTTTGCATGAAGTAGAGGTCCAGGCTAAAGGCTTAAATGTATTTGCCCAAAGCTTTGCGAACTTGGGCAGAGCAAAGCCTGCAACGAAACTAGTTTTCATGGAGGATATGGTCGCAACCCTTGGCGGCTTGTTGGCGATTATAGCTGTCCTTATTTCTCATTTTACCGCTTTTCACCAGGCAGAGGGACTTGTTTCGATTATTATTGGAGCGATGATGTTCTTTGTCGTCGGCAGGGTATTTTTAGATAATGCCGCAGGTGTTATCGGGCAGGCAGATGAAGAAATGGAAGACAAAATTGGTAATCTCGTGATGGCAGATCCTGATGTGAAGGATATCCAGGGGATAACCGTTATTAAAGAGGGGGAGGATCTCCACGTTGAATTAGAAATAGAGGTTGATCCGAAATTGACAGTTGCTGCAGCAGATGATATAAAAGACCGCCTTGAAGAGAGAATTATGGCGGAAAAGGGTGTAGTCGACGTTACCATCGAAATTGACGAAGATGATCAAGTAATGAATTGGAAACCTCAGACGGAAGAAACGGCAAAATAAGTATAAAACAAATTGTATGTAGGGAACCTAATTTTAAACCATGTTTTTAGGGGGGGGATATAATGGTTTCACATACGGCAAGATTATCCAGTTCAGAAATTGGGGGATTATGGGCAGTTTTTCTCCAAGAGGATATAGGAATTCGGTTATTGGAATATTTTCTTCATCATAATCAGGATGAAGAAATAAAAAGTGTACTAGAGCAAGCTCTAACTGCTTCCATTAGTCGTATTCAACAAGTTACCGATATTTTTACGGAAGAAGGAATCCCCCTGCCAGATCGACTCACAGATGAGGACGTCGACTTATCTGTCCCTCCTTTGTTTTATGATACATTTGCTTTAAGCTTTGTCTATTCGGTGGGCCGTATGAATATGATCAATATGGGATTTGTCACCGCAAATGTTGCAAGAATGGATGTTCTGAATTTTTTTACAACCATAGTGAAAGAATCTGCCACTTTGTATCAAGATGCTACTACTTTAATGCTTAAAAAGGGAATCTATGACCGCCCTCCGATGATTCCATACCCTAAAAAGGTTGAATATATTGAAAAACAATCATATATTTTGGGATTTGGTAAGAAAAGACCGTTAAATACAGCGGAAATTACAGAGATTTTTTTTAATGTCGAACGGAATTATTTTTCAATTCTCATTTGTACGGCTTTTTTACAAATTGTTAAAGATAAAGAAATTAGAAAATATATTAAAGAGGGCAAACAAATTTCTGAAAAGCAAATTCAGGTGTTTAACGATCTTCTCCAGAGGGAAGAGCTTTTGGGAGTAAGGCCAACCACAATGGCGGTAACGGATTCACAAGCAGCTCCGTTCTCCGATAAATTGATCGTTCTGCTCTTTCATTCTTTAAATGCGATTGATATTACTCTCCTTGGGCACGCCCTGTCCTTATCAATGCGAACAGACCTAGCGGCTCATTATCAAAAGTTTATCCTTGAGATTTTGCTTTATGGAGAGAAGGGTTTTACTATCATGGTAAATCGAGGCTGGCTTCAAATGCCTCCACATGCACCAAATCGAAGAGAATTAGAAGGTTTAACGTAAAAAGGTTCGTCATCTCGACGAACCCTTTCTTATTCCCATGGTTTATTAATGGTTAAGTGATCTGCTAATTCTTTGCTGTTTTGTCTATGCACTTTTCGTTCTTCAGCCCGTTTTGAAGCCGTTTCATGTAGTTTTTTTTCTTCCTCGGTTTCAGGGATGATTCCAGGTACTGGTGCGGGTTTGCCGTCATCATCTAAGGCAACAAAGGTTAAAAACGCGGTGGCAGCGATTTTTCTATCCCCAGAAATTAGATTTTCAGCAATAATCTTAACAAAGACTTCTAACGAAGTTCTCCCTGTCCAGGTTACAAATGATTCGAAACAGACAGAATCATCAGGAGTAATTGGACTTAGAAAATCAACAGAATCGGTAGATGCTGTAACACATTCTCTTCTTGAATGCCTTACAGCAGAAATGGATGCAATCATATCTACATCACTCATTAGTTTACCGCCAAATAAGGTATTGTGATTATTTACATCATTTGGAAAAACCCTACTTGTTCTTACTACTACTGACTCTTTACAAGTTTTTGCGTCCATATTTTTAATCCTCCCGTAAGTGCTCGCAATATAATTTATTTTTTACCAGAACTTCTGGCACTAACCGAAAATTCTAATCAAATGTTCATGATAAATTAAGGAAAAAAGTGGTTTAATGGAAGCATTATGATAAAAAATAATAAAAGGAAATGGATGGTATGGGGGATTGGAATGATAAAAAATCTTCTAATTTGTTTAGTCGTGGTATTGATGATAGTTGGACAAACAGCCTGCCAAAACAATAATGGATTTATTAATCGGCCTAATCGGACCTTAGCAAAGCAGCATGAAATTAATCTTAAAAAGATTGTGCAAAAGGGAAACAATGAACAAGAACGAATTAAAGATTATTTAACGCTCATGCGTCTTAATGGAAGTGTTACCGTTATCAAGGATCATAAGTTGGTCTTTAACAAAGGGATGGGCTATGCGAATTTCAAGAATCATATTTTGAACCAACCCGATACAACCTATCCAATTGGTTCGATTTCCAAGGCGTTTGTAGCGGTATGTATCTTACAACTGCAAGAAAAAGGCATACTATCGATTGAAGACCCTTTATCAAAATATATTCCCGGATTTCCTAATGGCCAAAAAATAAAATTAGTTCATTTATTAAGCCATACATCAGGAATTCAAAAACCGTTGTGGAAAGTCTGGGATACTAAGCCCGTGGATATGATACACGAGGCGGAAGGAAGACCACTTCTATTTATGCCGGGCACAAGATGGGATTATAAGGACATTAATTATCTCATATTGGGCTATATTGTTGAAAAGGTGTCGGGAACAACACTGCATGAATATATTCAACATCATATTTTTGCTCCTGCAGGAATGAAAAGTTCAGGATTTATTACGAGAGAAAATCTTTTTCCTTTCACATCCACTGGGTATTTAAAAATAGGTCAACATCTGCATTCCATTAAAAAGCTGAATCCGTATCCTCTTTTTGGCTGTGGAGATATTTTTACAACTGCCCTTGATTTATCTCGTTTTGATGAGGCATTATTTGGTGGTAAACTTATTTCTAGAAATCGTTTGAAGGAAATGCTTAGGCCAAGAAGTATCTCGAAATATGGACTTGGGCTTTATAACTATGGCAATAGGATATTAAGCCGCGGCGTTTTATTAGGGTGGGAATCGCTTCATGTATATTATAATGATAAAACCCAAATTACGATTTTATTGAATATTCATTCCAAAAGGACGAAAATTAAAGCCATTGCAAATGATATTCACACAATCATAAATTTGGGGAAATCCCACAGTTTAGAGATGTGACCTAGTAATTTCAGTGTATAGAATGGAGGAAAAAGATGAGTATGCAAAACCAAATTATGCAGGAGTTAAATGTATCTTCTGAGATTAACCCTAAAGAGGAAATTAGAAAGCGAATTGACTTTTTAAAAAATTACTTGCTTAAAACAAAGGCAAAAGGTTATGTTTTAGGGATTAGCGGCGGTCAGGATTCAAGCCTTGCCGGGCGCCTCGCGCAGTTATCAGTTGAAGAGCTGCGGAAGGAAGGAACGGAAGCTGTTTTTATTACAGTCCGTCTGCCTTATGGTGTTCAACAAGATGAAGAAGATGCACAAAGGTCGTTGTCCTTTATTCAGGCAGACCAAGACTACGTTTTTAATATAAAGTCTTCTGTTGATTCTGTTCAATCGGAGTATGATGGGATGACAAAAGGTAAACCATTAAGTGATTATCAAAAAGGAAATGTTAAAGCTAGGATGAGAATGATTGCTCAATATGCAGTTGGAGGAATGGAAGGGCTACTTGTAATTGGTACTGATCATGCTGCTGAAGCTGTTACTGGATTTTATACGAAATATGGCGATGGGGGCGCAGATGTTCTTCCGCTTACAGGTTTAACGAAACGCCAGGGAAAAGCTTTATTAAAAGAACTTGGAGCGGATGAGCGATTATATTTAAAAGTACCGACAGCAGATTTACTGGATCATAAGCCAGGGCAAGCAGATGAAACGGAATTGGGCATTACATACGATGAGCTTGATGATTACCTGGAAGGTCGACCTGTTTCAAAGGAAATTGCCGAGAAAGTTGAAAACCGTTATCGCATGACCGAACATAAACGCCAACTGCCAGCAACCATGTTTGATTCTTGGTGGAAATAACTTTTCATGACCTATTAGAATTTTCTGATAGGTTTTTCTACATTAATTTTTAATAATCGGATAAAATAACTTTACAGAAGTCATTAGTTGTAATATGATAATCCAAGTAAAACACTAAGAATTAGGGGGTTATATTGTGAAAAAGCTTTCAGTTTTATTTGCACTTTTACTCAGCTTTATGTTAATTCTATCAGCATGTGGTACAAGTAATAATGATACCACTAAAGATAAAAAGAACGATAATCAATCTGCTTCAAAGGATAAAGATTTATTGGCTAAGATTAAAGCAGATGGAAAAATTCTCATTGGTACGGAAGGTACATATGCACCATTTACGTTCCATGATAAAAGCGGTAAATTAACCGGTTTTGATGTCGAGGTTGCTACGGAAGTGGCCAAGCGTCTAGGAGTAACACCGGAATTTAAAGAAACACAATGGGATGCAATGTTTGCCGGATTAGATGCAAAACGTTTTGACGTAGTTGCCAACGAGGTTGGAATTCGTCCAGACCGTCAGGAAAAATACGATTTTTCAGATCCATACATTACATCCAGCGCGGTTCTAATTGTTCGTAAAGACAATAATAAAGTGAAAAAATTTGAGGATTTAAAAGGTTTAAAATCTGCTCAATCCATGACTAGTAACTATGCGGATATCGCAAGAAAATATGGTGCGGACATTGTAAGTGTTCCAGGATTTAATGAATCCATAGACCTTCTTGGAGCTAATCGTGTTGACGCTACCGTTAATGATAAAATCTCATTTTTAGATTATAAAAAACAAAAGCCTGATGCACCTGTTAAAATTGCTGCAACTTCAGCGGATGCCTCAAAAAGTGGCTTTATGTTTAGAAAAGACAATCAAACACTTGTAGATGCTGTAAACAAGGCATTAAACGACATGATTTCAGATGGAACATACAAAAAAATCTCCGAGAAATGGTTTGGTGAAGATGTACTTAAGTAGTATTTTTGCTGACCCGGAAAAAACAGCACGTTTAATGGATATTGCACAAAGTTCCTTTCTGCCCCTTTTGAAAGGGGCTATTTTTTATACAATACCCTTAACGCTGATTACCTTTGTCATTGGTTTAATCCTTGCCATATTAACAGCGCTGGCGCGGATTTCGCATCTTAAAATTTTACAAATGATTGCCAGGATTTATGTTTCCATCATTCGGGGAACCCCATTGCTAGTCCAGCTATTTATTATTTTTTATGGTTTACCGACGGTTGGAATTACACTGGATTCTTATGTCGCAGCCATTATTGGTTTTTCTCTAAGTGTCGGTGCTTATGGCTCGGAAATTATTCGTGCCGCGATTATCTCAATCCCAAAAGGTCAGTGGGAAGCAGGGTACTCGATCGGAATGTCCTATTCTCAAGTACTTAGAAGAATTATTCTGCCTCAGGCTACAAGAGTCTCAATACCGCCCTTATCAAACTCGTTTATTAGTCTTGTAAAGGATACGTCGTTGGCATCTCTTGTTCTTTTAACGGAGTTGTTTCGAAAGGCACAGGAAATTGCTGCAACCAATTATGAATTTTTATTGGTTTATAGTGAAGCGGCACTTATTTATTGGGTCATTTGCTTTTTCCTTTCCATCCTTCAACAATCATTGGAAACGAGATTGGACCGTTATGTGTCTTAAGTAAAGGAGAATGACCATGATATCAATTAAAGGACTATATAAGCAATTTGATCAATTGGAAGTATTAAAAGGGATTGATCTTGAGGTGGAAAAAGGAAAGGTTGTTGTCATTATCGGCCCGTCCGGTTCTGGAAAAACAACGATGCTTCGCTGCTTGAATGTTTTAGAAACACCAACGAAGGGCCTTATTTCCATCGAAGGGAAAAGTCTTGATTTTTCTAAGCCAGTTCCAAAGAAGAATATTGCTTCTTTTCGCCGCTTAACCGGTATGGTTTTTCAAAATTATAATTTATTCCCGCATAAAACTGCTGTGGAAAATGTGATGGAGGGGCCGATTATCGTCAAGGGTGAGAGTAAAGAGTCGGCTCGTAAAAAAGCAGTGTCTCTTTTGGAAAAAGTCGGTCTTGGTGACAAAATTGATTACTATCCTGCACAGCTTTCCGGTGGACAGCAGCAGCGGGTAGGTATAGCCAGAGCGCTTGCAATGGAGCCGGAGGTTATGTTGTTTGATGAACCGACCTCAGCTCTTGACCCTGAACTGGTCGGGGAGGTTCTTAAAGTAATGAAGGATCTGGCCCAAGAAGGAATGACGATGATTGTCGTTACCCATGAAATGCGCTTTGCCCGTGAAGCAGCGGATGAAGTTATTTTTATGGACCAGGGTGTTGTGGTTGAAAGAAACAAACCGGAAGAGATTTTCACGAATCCAAAAGAAGAGCGGACACGGAAATTTTTAAATATGATTCAGTAAAGTGTTATGGCTACGGTCATAGCACTTTTTTCTTTATTAATGCAATGACTGTGTAGAGGTCAATTGCGAGAGCGGTCACTGACAAGGGTCCTAAGTGCCCGTGAAGAGGAAAAAGCAGAGAAAGCGGTCACTGACAAGGGTCCTAAGTGCCCGTAAAGAGGAAAAAACAGAGAGAGCGGTCACTGACAAGGGTCCTAAGTGCCCGTAAAGAGGAAAAAACAGAGAGAGCGGTCACTGACAAGGGTCCTAAGTGCCCGTGAAGAGGAAAAAGCAGAGAAAGCGGTCACTGACAAGGGTCCTAAGTGCCCGTAAAGAGGAAAAAACAGAGAGAGCGGTCACTGACGAGATCTCAAAGTGCCCGAGAAAAAGAAAAAATCCAGACCGCAGGCACCGTCCCTAACAAAGATTTGTTTTTTCATAAAAAACTCAACACTAACCAATATTTTCCGTTACAATGAAAACGTGAAACTTTTTACATATTTTATACGTATATACAATTATAGACAAAGAAAAGGAGTGGTGCCTATTTATGGAGCCGTTAAGCATTCCTTTAGAAACCATCTATTTATACGCACTTATTATTTCAGGTGTTTTAACCATTTTGTATGTTTTGTTTGCGGATGTGTTTCATTTTCATGGAACCGGTGATGGCGGGCTGCATTTTCTCAATCCGGTACTTATTTTTGCATTTGTGACCATACTCTCAGCCTGTGGATTTCTGCTGGAAAAATTGTCATCGCTCCATTACGGATTGATTTTGGGGATTTCTGCTGTCGCAGCTTTTATAGTGGTGACATTATTAAATGTTTTCGTTCTTATTCCCTTATCATCGGCAGAAGAGTCACTTGTTTACAAAGAAAGTGATTTACGCGGTAGAATTGGCAAAGTTATCACAGCCATTCCAGCAGACGGATTTGGGGAAGTCATGATTGAAAATATTAGCGGCAGAATTGCCAAACCAGCTTCGAGCTTTGATGGCGTGGCCATACCAAATGGTACAAAGGTACTTGTAGTCCAAGTTGAAAATGGGGTCCTTCAGGTTACCATTAATCAAGAAATAGAAAGTTTTATATAAGGGGGAGTTTTAATGGGTTTTGGAGTTATTTGGGTAATAATTGGGATTGTAGCATTAATCCTAATTGCCTTAATCGGAGTTTTTATTACAAAATATAAAACGGCGGGGCCGGATGAGGCACTGATTGTAACAGGTAGTTTCCTTGGAAATCGTAATGTTCATGTGGATGAATCGGGTAATAAAATCAAAATTATCCGCGGCGGAGGTAGTTTTATTTTACCAGTATTCCAACAAGCAAAACCACTCAGTCTTCTTTCCAGTAAGTTAGAGGTTACAACACCAGAGGTTTATACGGAACAGGGCGTACCCGTTATGGCTGACGGAGTAGCGATTATTAAAATTGGCGGGTCGATTAGTGAAATTGCTACAGCTGCAGAACAATTTCTTGGAAAGGCAAAGGAGGATCGCGAGAATGAAGCCCGTGAAGTCCTTGAAGGTCACCTGCGGTCAATCCTTGGTTCGATGACCGTTGAAGAAATTTATAAAAACCGTGATAAATTCTCGCAGGAAGTTCAAAGGGTTGCTTCACAAGACTTGGCAAAAATGGGCTTAACCATTGTATCGTTCACGATTAAAGATGTCCGTGATAAAAATGGTTATCTAGACTCATTAGGTAAACCACGAATTGCTCAAGTAAAGCGTGATGCCGATATTGCTACAGCAGAGGCAGAAAAAGAAACACGGATCAAAAAGGCTGAAGCATCTAAGGAAGCAAAACGTTCTGAATTGGAAAGAGCAACAGAAATCGCTGAAGCAGAAAAAATCAATCAGTTAAAAATTGCTGAATTCCGCCGTGAGCAGGATATTGCCAAGGCGCGTGCCGACATGGCCTATGATCTTGAAAGTGCCAGATCGAAACAAGAAGTTACGGAACAGGAAATGCAGATTAAGATCATTGAAAGGCAGAAGCAAATTGAACTGGAAGAAAAAGAAATTCTTCGTCGAGAGCGCCAGTACGATTCAGAAGTAAAGAAAAAAGCGGATGCGGACCGCTACTCTGTTGAGCAGGCAGCTGCTGCAAATAAGGCAAGAGAGATTGCGGAAGCGGAAGCCAATAAATATCGGATTGAAGCAATGGCGAAAGCAGAAGCGGAAAGAATTCGAATGGACGGTCTCGCAAAAGCGGAAGCACAGAAAGCACAAGGTCAATCCGAAGCTGAAATTATCCGCTTGAAAGGTCTTGCTGAGGCAGAAGCAAAAGAAAAAATTGCTGAAGCGTTCGAGCAATTCGGTCAAGCCGCGATTCTCGACATGGTTATCAAAATGCTTCCAGAATATGCGAAGCAGGTGGCAAGCCCGCTTTCGAATATCGATAAAATTACCGTTGTTGATACGGGTGGCGAATCGGGTGCGAATGGCGGTGCCAATAAAATCACCAGTTATGCGACAAACTTAATGGCGAGTCTCCAAGAGTCTTTAAAAGCTTCCAGTGGAATTGATGTAAAGGAATTAATTGAGAATTATTCGGGTAAATCCAATGTGAAAAGAAGCATCGAGGAATTGACTGAAGAAGTGAAAAAGACAGCTAAATAACGTTGGGAAATCCTTATCCATTGCGATAAGGATTTTTTTTACAAAAAAATAAGATGTCCTTGCAACAGGACATCGGTATATAAACAGAGAGGTTTAGGGAAAGAGGAGCCAGTGTTTCTTCCACTTTCGTTCTTACACCTACATATTAGCGGGAAAGATTGAAGATATGATGAAGAAGTTGTGGTGAATTTGTGAAGTTGAAAACATCACAGACATCAAATGTTATAGTAGGGGTGAGAGGGAGTGGTGTCCGATGAAAATTTTACTAGTAGATGATGAAAGAAGAATAATCGAAGTTCTCGAAGCCTACCTCGAAAGGGAAGGATATGAGATTCATCGTGCAGATAATGGCATTGATGCTTTAAAAAAAGTGAAAACCGTCCAGCCTGATTTAATTATACTAGATTTGATGCTGCCGGATATTTCCGGTGAAGAGGTTTGCCGTTTGGTCCGAAAAGAATCCGATGTTCCGATTCTAATGCTGACAGCTAAATCAGTGGAGGATGATCGGATTAATGGGATCATTATCGGAGCTGATGACTATTTAACAAAGCCATTTAGCCCGAGAGAAGTGGTTGTTCGTGTGCAAGCCATTCTACGTCGTGTGAAAAAATCAGAAAAAGTGGAACGGCTTGAATTCAACGGGAAAAAGCTTGCAATTGACCTAGAAAAAAAAGAAGTAACCATAAATGGAAACGAAATTACGCTGACCCCGATAGAATATAAACTTTTAACCAATATGGCATTAAATCCGGGGAGAGTCTACAGCAGAATGGATTTACTCGAAAAAATTCAGGATGAAGGCATGTTTTATGAAGGGTACGAGCGTAGTGTGGATACCCATATAAAGAATCTTCGTAAAAAAATTGAGTTGGAGTCACGGCAGCCGGAATTTATTTTAACTGTATTTGGCATGGGCTATAAATTTGGAGGAGTTGCCGATGCTGCAGACATTACGGTCTAAAATTCTTTTTTATTTATTATTAATCTCCATGATTGGCATTCTATTGGTCAGCTTTTTTATCCAATGGGGGTTTGAAGCGAGCTTTAAAAGCTATTTAGATCGCAATCGTGAAAAAAAGATTGAAAGAGTGATGGTTGAGATTGAAAAAGATTATAAAAAAAATGGCCATTTTACAAGTGACCCTGTCTTTAATCTGCTTCATGAGCATGCCATGACTGACCAGCTCTATTTTCAATTATTCGACCGTTTTGGCCGTCTGCAAATGGACTCCTCAAAAATTAGAGGAATGTTAAATAGCTTGGGATTAACAGAACCGGTTACGATTGGCGAGGAGTGGCATACGAAATCCTATACGCTGAAGGTAGACCAAACGGTGATTGGGAAGCTGGTAGCCATTTATCCAGAAGGATTGATTGATGATGAGCATACATTTTTGCAAACCATTCAGTTATATATTTATGGAGCAGTTTGTTTGACCATTGTTCTTGCCATTCTTTTTAGTATGCTTTTTTCCAAAAAATTAACTTTGGGTTTGAAAAAACTCTCTTTTGCAGCAAATGAACTTCAGCAGCATAATCTTTCTGTTCGGACCCCTTTGGCAGGATTGCCAACGGAGGTAAAAGATTTGGCGATTTCGTTTAATAATCTGGCTGAATCCTTGGCTAAGGAAGAAATGCTGCGTAAGCAATTTACCGGTGATCTTGCTCATGAACTAAGAACACCACTTGCGACGTTAAGGAGCCAAATTGAAGCTTATCAGGATGGAATTTGGGAAACAACGCATGAGCGGTTACAGCAAAGCCATGAGGAACTAATGCGTTTGGTTCGCCTTGTAAATGAGCTTGAAAAGCTGCTAGCAGCAGAAAACCCGCAAATTCGCTTGGAAAAAATCGAATTAGAAGCAGGAAGTGTCATTGCGGCATTATGGGATATGTTTTTACCAGTGTTTAACGAAAAAGGTGTTCATCTTGATATTGTTGAACCTGCGGTGGAAGAAATGTTTTTTGCGGATAAAGACCGCTTAGTGCAAATCCTTTCAAACGTTCTAAATAATGCGCTGAAATATACGCCGGAAGGTAGAAATGTTAGGATTTCGGTTCTTACCAATGAAGAGGGGTATGTTGGATTTCAGATTGTGGATGAAGGCTCTGGAATCGGAGAGGATGATATCCCTCATATTTTTGAACGATTTTATCGGGGGGACAAATCTCGTGACCGTAAAACAGGTGGTGTCGGGATTGGCCTATCCATTGTAAAAGCTTTGATGGACGCCCACCATGGAATGGTCAAGGTTAAAAGTACAGTAAACATTGGAACAAGCGTTACGCTGTGGTTTCCAAGGGAAATTAAAAATTGAAAAGCCCGCCGTCATAGGCGGGTCAGATTAGGTCATTCACACTATAGATTCTTCCGGTTTCTGCTTCACCGCTAAGGGTAAGGTTAACAAGTGCATTCGCTACTTTTTCCGGCTGAAGCAGCATGCTTTTTTCTTTAAACTCTTTAAAGCGCTCAAGCTCCTTAAATGCTTCATTGGATGAGGAACGAATGGTTTCCTGCATTTTTGTGTCCATGATTCCAGGACTTAGGGCATATATTTTATGAGCCGATTTTGCCGCAGCCTGCTCTAAGGCAACCGTTTGGGTAAACATATTTAACCCGGCTTTTGCGCTGCAATAAACGCTCCAGCCCTCAATCGAACGGACCGCTGCACCTGAAGTGATATTAATGACCTGGAGGCTTGTATTGGCCTGCTGGGATTTCTTTAAAAATAGATTGGTAATTAAGATGGGGGCAATTAAATTCACATCGATATTGCGAATGATGGGGGTTTGGTCTAAGTTGCCCACTGTATGAATCGGTTCAATCACTCCTGCATTGTTAAATAAAAAAATTTCTTCAGGATTTTTAAGAAAAATATAATGGGTGATAAGCATAAAGATTTCCTGTACTTCCTCTTCTAAAGACAAGTTGCAGGAATAGTGTTTATAGTAGCTTCCTTTTTCAGCTGCTAATTGTTTAATTTCTTCATTTTCTGTCCGGGAAACAGAAATGACAGCTATTTCTTCCATTAGTAATCTTTTCGCAATCGCTTCACCTAAGCCTTTTGAAGCCCCTGTAATAATAGCGTATCTCATGTCATCCCCCTAGATTCTTTTTGAATATTGTATTCCTCTTTTTTTCTGAAATCAACCAATCGTTCAGAAATTGTTCAAAAGTGAGCATACAAGATTATAGTACTATAGACGTAAGAACTTTATATTAAAGGATGAGATTTTGATGACAAGGCTACTTTATATAACTGTTACCCCAAAGAGGGATGTTAAGCTTTCAAAAGGAATGCAGATTGGCGAGGTTTTTCTGGAGGCATTCAAGACAGAAAAACCGAATGTCGAAATTGTTCAGATGCATTTGTATGATATGGAAATCCCGGAAATTGATATGGATTTAATGTACGCGCGTGCCAAGCTATCCTTTATGGGACAAACCTTTGAACAATTATCAAAGGCAGAGCAAACGAAAATAACGAAAATGCATACTCTTGCAGATCAGTTTATGGATGCGGATTATTATGTCTTTGTCACACCGTTATGGAACCTTGGCTCTCCGGCCATATTAAAATCCTTTCTTGATAATCTATTTATTGCTGGAAAAACCTTTATCAACACAGAGGATGGTCCTAAAGGGCTACTAACTGGAAGAAAAGCGATTCATATTCAAACACGCGGAGGTATTTATTCAACAGGACCTATGGCTGATTTTGAATTTGGCGACCGTTTTTTAACGACAGCACTAGGCTTCCTTGGTTTGGAAGTGATGGACTCAATTATTGCTGAAGGAACGGATCATTATCCAAAACAGGTACCGGAGATCATGGCAAGGGCCAAACAAGAAGCCATGGAAAAAGCAAAGGCAATGGCGAAAGAAACAAACTATTAGCGACTAAAAAGCGGCTCAGATGATGAGCCGCTTTTTTTAGAACTTACCTGTTAATTGGAAAAACAATACCGCAAATCCTAAAATCCAAACATAAATAGCAAAGGGCCTTAAGGAATGCTTTTTCAAAAATCCAACCATCCATTTAACAGCAATATAACCAAATATAGCGGAGGATACAATCCCAACTAATAAAGCTGATAAAGAAATCGTTTCTCCCTTGCCCTCGAATAATTCAAATGACTGAAGGACTACTGCACCTGCAATCGCAGGTGTTGACAGGAGAAATGAAAAGTAAGCAGCTGTTTCGCGGTCCAATTTTCTCCATAATGCCGCAACAATGGTCATACCAGAGCGGGAGATGGCTGGAAAAATTGCGGCTGCTTGAAAAGTGCCGATAATAAATGCATCCTTATAGCTGATTTGGTCCATTTTTTTATAGCCATTTCTTGCTGAATCCGCGAACCAAAGGAAAACCCCTGTAATTAGAAATTCCCAGCCGATTGTGGATCCTGTTTTGGAAATTTCGTCAAAATAATCCTTAAAGGTTAACCCAATAAGAACGGCTGGAATGGTTCCTATGATTAATAATAAAGTTAATTTGCTAAATGGCTTCTTGATGATATAGATGAACTCGTTCTTGTAAAATACCAGTACAGCAAGCAGGGTTCCAAGATGGAGCATGGTATCCAATAAAAGTCCTGCTTCCTGCAAGCCAAACAAATTTCTACCTAAGTATAGGTGGCCTGTACTACTGATTGGTAAAAACTCTGTTAATCCCTGAATAATTCCGAGCACCAGTGCTTCAAGTTTGGTTAACATATTTTCCCTCGCTTTTATGGTAATAGAAAGCTTGTTTACTTTATAAATATTCGTAAAAAGGCGGGCTATTCAATTATTTATTAAATTTCTTCTTATCTTCTCTCAAAGATTAGTAAATAATTGTATTGTTTAAGTAAAAATAGTGTAAAAGCTTTTCGTTGTCCCATAAAATAGAAGTAAGTATGTTGGAGGGGAGAAGCACAGTGAAAAATAGCCATTTATTATTTAATACATCCATTGGTGTTCAAAAGCCTGAGAATATCCGAAATAAACAGCAAGCTTGCCCTTTTTGTGACCGCGACCAATTGACGGATTTGATCGAAGTCGATGGTCCTATTATTCTTTTAAAAAATAAATACCCTGTTTTGGTAAACGCTTATCAAACCGTTTTAATTGAAACTGATGAATGCCATCAGGAATTATCGATGTACTCGAAAGCTCATTTACATAGACTTTTGCAATTTGGCCTAAAACATTGGCGTGATATGGAGGAAAGTGGTAAGTGGAAATCAGTCATTTTTTTTAAAAACCATGGGCCATTATCAGGAGGAACGATTGCCCACCCCCATATGCAGATTGTTGGTTTAAATGACCTTGATTACAAGGAGAAGGTCTCCGAAGGTGTATTTGAAGGGATTGTCATAGAAGAAACAGACGGAGTGGTCTTTTCTTTATCAACTAAGCCAAGGGTTGGCTTTTATGAATTTAACGTGGAAATGGCTGATGAAGGATATGTAGAGGCGTTTGGAGACTATATCCAAACAGCAGTCCATTATATTCTAAACCATTTTCCATTTAAAGCTACCAGCTATAATTTGTTTTTTCATCATATTCATCAAAGAATTTTTGCGAAAATTGTGCCTAGGTTTGTAACAACACCGCTATATATTGGCTATGGGCTACCACAGGTACCTAATAATTTGGAATGGATGGTGGAAGAGGTTAAGAAATTCTACTTTCAACCTGAAATTCCCAGTGAAAATCTGGATTAACCATGTAAATTAACCCATTCGAAGGTTAGAAGTTGTGATTTGCGGATAATAAAAATATAATGAAGAAATGTAAAGATTCTTTTAAGGGTTGGTGCATTAAAAGGAGAATGAATGAGCATGACTTCCAATCACAATAACTCAACTTCGAAACTTGATTATAGTCTTATTTTTATCTTATTGTTACTCTGTTTAGCCAGTTGTATTTCGATCTATAGTGCACAGGCAAGCGGCCAATACAAGGAGAATTTTGTATTGAAGCAAATTGTCTGGTATGCGGTGGGAGGCGGAATCATTGCCGGGGTTATGACCTTTGATTCTGACCAATTAAAGAAAATCACATGGTACCTTTATGGCTTTGGTATTTTTCTTCTAGGATTATTGATTATTGCTCCGCCAAGTATTGCACCAGTCATCAATGGCGCGAAAAACTGGTTTAAGGTCCCTGGAATTGGTTCGCTCCAGCCATCAGAGTTTGTGAAAATCTTTATTATCCTAGCTCTGGCATGGGTGATCGAAAATCATCATCATAAACATCTGGTAAAAACGATGCAATCGGATTTCTGGCTTTTAATGAAGCTGGGAATTGTAACAATGTTTCCGTTAATACTGATTATTAAGCAGGACTTGGGGACCTCGCTCGTCTTTTTATCGATCATGCTAGGTATGATTTTTATCTCGGGAATCTCCTGGAAACTCCTTTTACCAATTTTTTCAGTTGGAACCGTGCTGATTTCCACGATTTTTTATTTTGTATTGGTGAAACCGGATTTGTTGGAAAAGTATCTTGGGGTAAGGCAGTATCAGTTCAGTCGGATCTATTCTTGGCTTGATCCCTATAATTTTCAAAGTTCTGCGGGCTATCAATTAACCCAATCCCTTCTGGCAATTGGTTCCGGACAAACATCAGGAAAAGGATATGGGAACAGGGATGTATATTTACCTGAGAGCCACACTGACTTTATTTTTAGTATTGTCGGCGAGGAATTTGGATTTGTTGGTGCAAGTGTTTTAATCAGTTTATTTTTCTTGTTGATTTACCACATTACCAAGGTGGGTATGGAAACGAAAAATAATTTTTATACGTATATTTGTGTCGGGGTGATCAGTATGATTACCTTCCACGTTTTTCAAAATATCGGAATGACCATTGGAGTATTACCTATCACCGGTATTCCGTTGCCGTTTATCAGTTATGGCGGCAGTTCGTTAATGGGGAATATGATGGGGCTCGGATTAATCTTTTCCATTCGCTACCATTATAAGAAATACATGTTTTCAACCACATCTTAAGTAGATGGAAGGTGTCAAAGTGGAAAAAAGATTTTTACAGCAATTCGAAGCAATACTCGATAAATACAGCGAACTCCTTGTAGGGGTAAGTGATGCAGAAACAAAAGAAAAAGTAAAAATATGGGCACTCTACACCCATATTGCCAAATCCATGCCGGCCCTGGCCAAGCACTGGAATAGCATGTATCCAGAAGCAAAAGAACAAATGAAAGAAATTGCCGGCGAAATCAAAAGAATGAATGAAGAACATCGTAAGAAATAAATTCGACAAAAATCGGGTGGTGCCAGGCACCACCCGATTTTTGTCGAAACCTTTTATTGCACCATGCCCCCAGTAGGGAACTGGTTAGTATAGCCTTGGAATTGCTGGTAGGATTGTTGAAGTTTTTGTTGTTCGGCGGCTTCGACTGCGTACCAGCCTTTTTTAAACATTAGGTTGTATAGGTCTCTCTGGCAATTTTGTGTTTCGGTAAAGATCTGCATCATGTCCTGATAGAGGCCTTGATGGCTTGCTTCGTGCAAGGCCATGCTATAGGAAGTGGTCATATACTTTTCAGTTGTTAATAAATCATTAATAAAATCGCGTTCATTCATTTGCGGTGTTTTCGGAACCTGTGTTTCAGGATTTTTAATTTTTTGTTGGTTTTGGTTCTGATTTTGGTTCATTAATATCTCCCGCTCCTCTCTTATTGCATACCATTTAGCGGTTGCTGTGAATTTGCATGGTGCCCAAGATGATTAAGCAGCTGCTGATAGTGGCGCTGATGCATTTGGCCGCATTTTTCTGCTTCTGCTTTTAACTCTTGGTCCTGACATTGTTGGGCAAAAAAATGGGCCTTTTTAGCTGCCAGTAAGTTCCAGGACATCATATCGGTTAAATAAAGAGAGTCTTTTGTTGAAATAACCCCGGGCGGCTGCTGCATGATCGTCTGTTGATTTTGCATATTCATATTCGACTGAGCCATATTCATGTTTTGCTGCTGCATGTTCATATTTTGTTGCTGCATAGTGATTACCCCTCCTGTATCCATAATCTTTTACCACTTTATCCTTTGTTAAAAGGGAATTTTTATGCCCGTTAAAAAATGCTTTTTCCATGTACAAAAAACAGGCTGGAAAAATCCAGCCTGTTTATCTTTTCTTGAATTGGTTGTTTTGGCTGTTCCTTTTTCCGCCGCCGTCATTTTCAACGTTAGGACCTGCATCCCCCTGAACGCTTGCCGCACTTACTCCTGCTTTGGAGGGGTTTTTCTTCATTTTGCCCATGATTATCACCTCAAAATTAGAATGCCCATTGCTTAATTTTTATTGTATTAAACCAATAAAAATTAATTTTCAAAAAAATTTCAATTTTCCGCGATTATGGATTGCGCAAATTTTTAAAATCTTTTATAGTTAGTAATAACAGAACTCATTCAAGTGAATTTTTTTTACTCAAAAAATGAATGAGTATTCATTCAAAGTATTGAAGGGGGAGACAATGTTGAACCAACTAATTAAAAAAGCAGCTGTTCTAGGATCTGGAGTAATGGGCTCGGGAATTGCTGCCCATCTAGCAAATATCGGTATTCCAACACTTTTATTGGATATCGTGCCTCGGGAATTAACGGATGAAGAAAAGGCGAAAGGGCTTACTCTTGAAGACAAACAGGTCCGAAATCGTATTAGTTATACATCTATTCAAAAGCTTTTAAAACAAAAACCGGCACCATTAACGGTGAAAAAAAATCTTGCCCTTATTGAGGCAGGAAATCTAGAAGATGATCTAATCAAATTAAAGGATGTTGACTGGGTCATCGAAGTGGTCGTTGAAAATTTAAATGTCAAAAAGCAGGTATTTGAGCGTGTTGATCAATATCGTAAGCCAGGCAGCATCATCAGTTCAAATACTTCCGGAATTTCTGTTGAAGCAATGGTTGAAGACAGATCAGACGATTTCAAGAAGCATTTCTTGGGAACTCACTTTTTCAATCCTCCAAGGTACTTAAAATTGCTAGAGGTCATACCTACTCAATATACTGACGCTGAAATTCTTGCTTTCATGAAAACCTTTGGTGAGGATGTTTTAGGAAAAGGGGTTGTTATTGCAAAGGATACACCAAACTTTATTGCAAACCGTATTGGTACGTACGGTCTTCTGATTACACTACAAGAAATGCTAAAAGGCGGATACAGTGTCGGTGAAGTCGATTCCGTCACAGGTCCGTTGGTTGGCCGTCCAAAGAGTGCAACCTTCCGTACTCTTGATGTAGTTGGTCTCGATACCTTTGTCCATGTGGCCAACAATGTATATGAACAAGTGAACGGAAAAGAAAAGGAAATTTTCGAAGTTCCTCCCTTCATGAAAACGATGCTTGAAAAAGGCTGGCTAGGCAGTAAATCCGGCCAAGGGTTCTTTTTGAAAAAAGGCAAAGAAATTCTTGAACTGGACCCTAGTACATTAGAATACGGTCCACGCAAAAAATTATCCACGCCTTCAGTTGAACTAAGCAAACAGGAAAAGGGCAGTGCCAATAAATTGAAAGCGCTTGTATATGCGAAGGACCGTGCCGGTGAGCTTTTATGGAATATATTCAGTCCGGTACTCGTTTATTCTGCTCAATTACTAGGCGAAATTGCCGATGATATTGTTGCGATTGACCGTGCAATGAAATGGGGTTTCGGCTGGGAAATGGGTCCGTTTGAAACATGGGATGCCATTGGTGTAGAAAAATCCGTTCAAAAGATGAAAGAAAACGGACTTGAAGTCCCTGCCTGGGTTACAGAAATGCTTGAAAAAGGATTTACGACTTTCTACAAAGAAGAATCCTTCTATGATAACGGAGAATATAAACCGGTTGAATTTAATCCAAAGGTAATGGATTTGAAAAAAATTAAAAAACAAAAAGGGGTCATTAAGAATAATAGTGGCGCCAGCTTAATCGATATCGGAGACGGTGTAGCGCTTCTCGAATTCCATTCTCCTAATAATGCCATCGGTCTTGATATCATCCAAATGGTAAACTTCGCCATTGATGAGGTAGAGAAAAACTACAAGGGTCTGGTGATCGGGAACCAAGGGAAAAACTTCTGTGTCGGAGCCAACCTTGCAATGATTTTGATGGAAGCCCAGGATGATAATATTTATGAATTGGATATGGTTGTTCGTCATTTCCATCAGGCGATGATGAAAATTAAATACAGCTCAAAACCGGTTGTAGCCGCACCATTTGCGATGACGCTTGGCGGCGGAGCAGAGGTTTGTTTACCGGCTGCCCATATTCAGGCATCTGCCGAGACTTATATGGGACTCGTTGAAGTCGGTGTCGGTTTAATCCCTGGCGGCGGCGGAAATAAGGAGCTTTACATTAAGCATTTAGAGAATCTTCCAAATGGTGTGCCATTTGATTTACAAAAAGTCGCTAATAAAGTATTCGAAACAATCGCAATGGCTAAGGTGTCAACCTCTGGTGAGGAAGCGCGGGAAAATAACTTCTTAGATTTTGCTGATGGAATTAGTGTAAACAGCGATCACCAGCTATATGATGCAAAACAGGCGGTTCTTGCGCTCCACGAAAGAGGCTATAAACCAAAGGTTCGCCGAAAAGTTCCTGTTGTTGGTGAAACCGGTTATGCGACCCTGTTACTTGGTGCAGAGGGAATGTTCCTGTCAGGCTATATTTCCGAGCATGATTTTAAAATCGCCAAAAAGCTTGCATATGTCATTGCTGGCGGAAAGGTTCCATTTGGAACTGAAGTAGATGAACAGTATCTATTAGATTTGGAAAGAGAAGCATTTCTGAGTCTTGTTGCAGAGCCAAAATCGCAGCAGCGGATGCAGCACATGCTTGTGAAAGGAAAACCATTAAGAAACTAAAATAATAGATTGGTATTTTTTTAAGATGAAAGAAAGCGAGGGAACGTTATGAGAGAAGCGGTCATTGTAGCCGGAGCTCGGACCCCGGTAGGTAAAGCGAAGAAAGGAACGCTTGCCAATGTTCGTCCCGATGACTTGGGAGCATTGGTTGTAAAAGAAACATTAAAGCGTGCTGGAAATTATGAAGGAAATATCGATGATTTAATCATAGGTTGTGCCATGCCGGAAGCTGAACAAGGGCTTAACATGGCACGAAATATAGGTGCTCTTGCCGGGCTTCCACATACTGTTCCTGCAATTACCATCAATCGGTATTGTTCATCTGGATTACAGGCCATTGCTTATGCCGCACAAGGGATTATGCTTGGTCACACCGATACTGCCATCGCGGGAGGAGCGGAATCGATGAGCCTAATTCCAATGATGGGCCATGTTACTCGACCAAATTTAAAATTGGCCGAAACCGCACCGCAATATTATATGAGCATGGGCCATACAGCAGAGCAAGTGGCGAAGAAATATGGAATTACCCGTGAAGACCAGGATGCCTTTGCGGTACGAAGCCATCAACGTGCTGCAAAAGCTCTTCGAGAAGGTAAATTTGTTGATGAAATTGTTCCGGTCGATGTCACGATCCGTACAGTTGGAAAAGACAATAAGCTTGTTGAAAAAACGATCCAGTTTTCACAAGATGAGGGGGTTCGTCCTGGCACGAACTTAGAAACTCTCGCGAAGCTCCGACCGGCCTTCTCTGTCACAGGATCTGTTACGGCAGGAAATTCCTCACAAACGAGTGATGGTGCTGCTGCTGTGATGGTCATGGATCGTGAAAAGGCTGAATCGCTTGGACTAAAACCATTGGCCAAATTCAGATCATTTGCCGTTGGAGGGGTTCCACCGGAAATTATGGGTGTAGGTCCAGTAGTTGCTATTCCTAAAGCTGTAAAGCTGGCAGGGCTGGAACTTTCAGATATTAGTCTCTTCGAATTGAATGAGGCCTTTGCTTCCCAATCGCTTCAGGTTATTCGTGAACTTGGCCTTGATGAAGAAAAAGTGAACGTAAACGGCGGGGCAATAGCTCTGGGCCATCCGCTAGGCTGTTCAGGTGCAAAGCTCACATTGTCACTTATTCATGAAATGCAGCGAAGAAATGAACAATTTGGTGTTGTTACGATGTGTATTGGCGGGGGAATGGGCGCAGCAGGCGTATTTGAATTACTTTAAAAAATTAGGGGCTGCCCTTAGCCCCTTTGAACCTAACCCACTGAAATTTTTGATAGGAGGAATTTTAAATGGCAAACCAAACTGAAAAAATCATTAAAGGCGGAAGCTTTTTAATTGAAGATGTTTCCTATGACCGTGTGTTTACACCGGAGGATTTTTCGGATGAGCAAAAAATGATTGCGAAAACGACCGAAGATTTCGTAGAACATGAAGTACTCCCACAGGTGGAGTATTTAGAAAAACATGAATTTGACCGTACAGTTAAACTCTTAAAAGAAGCAGGGGAGCTTGGACTTTTAGGAGCGGATGTACCGGAAGAATATGATGGATTAGGCCTAGATAAAGTTAGCTCATCACTTATTACTGAGAAAATGTCAAAGGCTGGTGGATTTTCACTTTCACATGGTGCTCATGTCGGAATTGGTTCCCTGCCAATCGTTCTGTTCGGAAACGAAGAGCAAAAGAAAAAATATTTACCTGCCCTTGCTTCAGGTGAAAAGCTTGCTGCCTATGCCCTAACAGAGCCAGGTTCAGGATCGGATGCACTTGGTGCAAAAACTACAGCAAGATTAAATGCGGAAGGAACTCACTATATTTTAAATGGTGAGAAGCAATGGATTACCAATGCCGGTTTTGCAGATGTGTTCTGTGTTTATGCCAAAGTGGATGGCGAGCATTTTACTGCATTCATCGTTGAAAGAGATTTCCCTGGCGTTTCAACGGGTGCTGAAGAAAAGAAAATGGGAATTAAGAGTTCCTCTACTCGGACGCTGATTCTTCAGGATGTACCGGTTCCAAAAGAAAACCTTTTAGGCGAATTTGGCAGAGGTCATGTGATTGCCTTTAATATTTTAAATATCGGCCGTTATAAGCTCGCAGTCGGTGCTGTTGGCGGTTCTAAAAATGCTTTTGAAATGACCGTAAAATACGCTAATGGGCGTCAGCAATTCAAAACACCAATCTCTCAATTTAACCTAACAAAAGAAAAATTCGGTACCTTGGCATCGAAAATTTATGCTGCTGAGAGCTCTGTATATCGAACAATTGGATTATATGAAGATAATCAAGGAAACCTTTCAACCGAAGAAGCAAAAGACATTAAATTAGTGGCTAATTCCATTGCTGAATATGCAATCGAATGCTCTCTAAATAAATTCTTTGCAAGTGAAGTTTTAGATAAGGTTGTTGACGAAGGTGTGCAAATTCATGGCGGTTACGGTTTCATGCAGGAGTATCCAATTGAAAGAGCCTACCGTGATTCCCGTATTAACCGAATCTTTGAAGGAACAAATGAAATTAACCGTCTTCTTGTACCAGGAACATTTGTGAAAAAGGCAATGAAAGGCGAACTGCCATTATTCCAAAAAGCATTACAGCTACAGGAAGAATTAATGATGTTAATGCCGGAGGAACCAGGTGACGAGCCACTCGCACAAGAAAAGTATTTAGTGAAAAATGCAAAGAAAATTGGTTTATTGGCTGCTGGCTTAGCTGCACAAAAATACGGCAAAGCACTTGAAAAAGAACAAGAAGTTCTTTCGAATATTGCGGATCTCGTATCTAATGCCTATGCGATGGAATCCGTTGTATTACGTACGGAAAAAGCAATTGCTAAATCAGGTGTTGAGAAGAATCAACAAAAGCTTCTTTATACGCAAATTTTTTGTCAAGAAGCCTTTAATGAGATCGAGCAGATTGCAAAAGAGACATTGGTGGCGGTTGAACAAGGCGATACCCTTCGCATAATGTTGTCTTCGCTTCGTAAATTCACCCGCCATACCCCAATTAATGTTATTGCGAAAAAACGACAAGCTGCTGATGTGATCATTGAAGCAGAACGCTATATTGTTTAGTTCTTGTGAAGCTCCCTTCTTTAGAGGGGAGTTTTGTCTTTTTTTATAGCGGTTAAACTTAGTTGTTTGATGTCGGCTCCAGGCACTTCGCTTTCCGTGGGCGGTTCGGGGAGCCTCCTCGTCGCTTCGCTCCTGCGGGGTCTCCCCTGTCCCGTACTCCCACAGGAGTCTTCGTGCCTTCCGCTCTCCTCTAACACAGCCTTTTTATAAAAATTTATATGTCAGGAAGGATTTTTGCGAAGAAAGTCGAATTTTTTCTAAGGGACTTGATGATAGAATCTATTCTTATTCCTACATAGCACGATTGATTTAAAATTGTCTTATTATTGTGCTATTTTTATATTAGGAATTTTGACTCCGTTATGGTAAGATTCAATTGTCACTCTGAAGTTTAATTTTGGAAAAGAGGGCGGTGAAACAGATGTCTCTGACTTTTTACTGGTATCCTAAATGCGGAACCTGTCGAAAGGCAAAGAAATGGCTGGATGATCATCATCTTTCCTACGAGGAAATACATATTGTTGAAAATCCCCCTTCTAAAGAGGAATTAACGGGATTTTATCAAAAAAGCGGTTTAGAGCTGAAAAAATTCTTTAATACTAGCGGTCAAAAGTATCGCGAATTGGGTATTAAGGATAAAATGAAGTCTGCATCGGATGAAGAATTAATTGATTTACTTGCATCAGATGGGATGTTAATCAAAAGGCCAATTTTAACAGACGGAGAAAAAGTTACCGTTGGCTTTAAAGAAGAAGAGTATGAGCAAAAATGGCTGTAAGCGTTTGACCATCTACTTTTCTTGTCTTCATTATGGAAATCGATTTTTTTATCGATAATAGATTTTAGAAAAATTAATGGAGGGATTTTCGAATGAGTACACCAAAAGAGTTACGTTATTCTGAAGAACATGAATGGGTAAAAGTTGAGGGAGAAAAAGTGCGAATTGGAATTACTGACTTTGCACAGCACGAACTAGGAGATATTGTATTCGTTGAGCTTCCTGAAGTTGGCGATGAAGTTTCTGCTGACGAACCATTTGGCAGCGTTGAGTCCGTTAAAACTGTTTCTGAGCTTTATGCTCCTGTCAGCGGCAAAATCGTTGAAATTAACGAAGATTTGAGTGACAATCCTGAATTTGTAAACGAATCTCCATATGAAAAAGCATGGATGATTGTAGTTGAAGTTTCCGACAGCAGCGAATTGGACAAGCTAATGACTGCTGAACAATACGAAGAAATGATTAACGAATAATTATGTAATCCAAGCACCTTGATATCAGGGTGCTTTTTCACTTTATTACCATTTTTCAAAAAGTATATTAGGAAACAAATAATACAATATAACAGGAAATACCTTCATTTAAAAAGTTATCTTCGTCTCTCTAAGTTTTTTGGTAAAAATGGACATAAAAGCAAGGCTCACGTTATATGTATATCTAGAATATGTTAACATAAACACAAGACTTCATAATACAGGTGATGATATGAATGACTCATATGTTGACAAGGTTCTTATTGTGGAAGGGACATCTGATAAGAGAAAGGTCAAAAGAATTGTAAAGGAACCTGTTGAGATCATATGTACCAATGGGACCATTAGTATTACAAAGTTAGATGAATTAATTGATTTTCTTGAGGACAAGGATGTCTATATTCTAGTGGATGCGGATGCGGCTGGAGAAAAGCTGCGGAAACAATTTAAAAGGGAATTTCCCCAAGCTGAGCATATCTATATTGACCGGTCTTACCGCGAAGTTGCAACGGCCCCTGAACACCATCTTGCTACCGTCTTATTAGGGGCAAATATTGATGTGCATACACAATTTTTGGAGAATTGCTGAGTGAATCAATGAAAGAATGGAATCGAGATGAATTCTCATTATTTATAGAAAATAAATCGACAGGGCTCGTGTACTTTTATACACCTTTATGTGGGACCTGTCAGGTAGCTTCAAGGATGTTGCAAGTCATTGAACAAATGGTGGATTGCAAAATGGGGAAATTGAACTTAAATTTTTACCCCGATTTTGGGAAAAGCTATGGTATCGAAAGTGTTCCGTGTTTAATGTTTATTCACACTGGTCAAGTGGTTGAACTGCTCTACGCTTTCCGCTCTGTGCCCTATCTAATTGAAAAAATCAAAGAAAATCTAACATAAAACAGATGCTGCTACCTGAGCAGCATCTGTTTTAATTTGTCGACAGGTTTTGAAAGGATTCTGGTTCTTTTTGCTGAAATAGTTAGTAAGCAAATAGAACGGAGTGATAAAGATGATGGAAATGATTCAAACCTTTTTGATCAAGGTTAAAGAGCGTGATCACATACGGTCTCTATTAAATAATGCGGATGGTCTGATGGTCCGTTTTATTTGCGGGCATCAAAACATTGATATTTTTTTAAAAAATGGAGAATGTACATTGCTGCATGATCCGAGTGGGAATTTTACAGAATGTGAAATATATGGTGAGATAGAAACAGTTCAACAGCTTCTTTCAGGTGAAAGGAAATTGAGATCTCTCATGCACAAGGGGAGGCTCCAAGTAAAAGCTTCTTTTCGAACCTTGCTGCTTTTGGAGGCGCTTTTTTATTTAACTAGAATTGACACAAAATCTTACAGAATAATCTAAATAAACCTATTGACTCTATCGGAATTAAAGTGTATTATCTGTTTAAATATTCAATTAATAATAACAATTCAATAAATATTCTTATCCAGAGCGGTGGAGGGACTGGCCCTATGATGCCCGGCAACCGGTTTTTACACGGTGCTAATTCCAGCGGAGCAATATGCTCTGAAAAGATAAGAAGAGAGAGCCCCCTCTTCTTATTATGAAGCGGGGGTTTATTTTTAATCAGGGAGTGGATTAGTGTGGGAGTCGATCAAAAGAAATTACGTTTTGAAACTTTAAGTGTTCATGGAGGATTATCTCCAGATCCTGTAACGGGTGCTCGTGCTGTTCCAATTTATCAAAACAATGCCTATCAATTTAAAAACACAGAACACGCTGCTAACCTTTTTGCCTTAGCAGAACCTGGTTACATATATACACGGATACACAACCCTACCACAACTGTCTTTGAGGAAAGGGTTGCCTTATTAGAAGGCGGTGTTGGAGCTCTTGCGGTTGCAAGTGGAATGGCCGCCATTACCTTGGCAATTTTAAACCTTGCTCAAGCAGGAGATGAAATTGTCGCAGCATCAACATTATACGGCGGCACTTACAATCTTTTTGCAGTGACTTTACCGAAATATGGAATTAATGTGAAATTTGTTGACCCTGAAAATCCTGAAAACTTCCGTACTGCCATCACGGAAAAAACAAAAGCGGTTTTCGCCGAAACAATTGGTAATCCAAGCTTAACCATATTAGATATTGAAAAAGTGGCCGATATTGCCCATACAGCAGGTGTTCCACTGATTATCGACAATACCTTTGCAACACCATATCTCTGCCGTCCGATTGAACATGGGGCAGACATTGTCATTCACTCTGCTACAAAATGGCTGTTAGGAAATGGAACATCAACAGGCGGGATTATTGTAGATGGTGGTAAATTCGATTGGAATTCGCCAAAATTCCCGGGCTTTACAACGCCTGATGCGAGCTATCATGATCTTGTTTATGCGGAAGCACTTGGTGCGGTTGCTTATATTATCAAGGCACGCGTTCAATTGCTGCGTGATCTTGGACCGGCATTAAGTCCTCAAAATGCTTTCCAATTTGTACTTGGACTCGAAACCCTTCATGTTCGTATGAAAGAGCATGTTGCCAATACGAAGCAGATTGTTGATTATTTAGTAAACCATCCTGCTGTTGAATGGGTATCCTATCCAGGACACCCATCACATCCTGATCATGAGCTTGCTGAGAAATATTTACCAAAAGGTGCCGGCTCGATGGTTGTATTCGGTATTAAAGGCGGTAAGGAAGCGGGAGCTAAATTAATTGATTCCATCACTCTCTGGGCCCATGTGGCCAATGTTGGGGATGCGAAGAGCTTAATCATTCACCCAGCAAGTACCACACATCAACAACTAGACGCTGAAGGTCTTAAAGCAGCTGGAGTTTCTGAAGATTTAATTCGTCTATCAATCGGTATCGAAAATGTTGAGGATTTAATTGAAGACCTTGAATCAGCTATTGAAGCAGCAACTGGGTTGATTTCGTTAACGGCCAATGCCTAAAACTACCATGTCTGATTTTTTCTAAATATGTAGAATTTTCGTTGACACTCCTTTTTATCCGTGATACGATAGCTTTCGTAATAAAATGATTGCTTACATCATATGTGTGTTAATTGAATATAGGATGCTTAATGCTCTTATCCAGAGAGGTGGAGGGATGTGCCCGATGAAGCCCGGCAACCGTCAATTTGATTGAAATGGTGCCAATTCACACAAAGCTATTGCTTTGAGAGATGGGAGAAAGGTTGAATTTATTATGCCTTTCTGCCTGCGCAGAAAGGCATTTTTATTTTTCTAATATAGAATGTTTTATTTGAAACCATCAAACCCTATGTTTAAGTGATACGGAGCAATTGGAATTTTTACTTTTACGTATATATGGAAAAAAGAAGGTGAATTCTATGATTTCTATAAAAAATGTTCGAAAAATTTTCCCTTCTAAACAGGGGCAGTTAAAGGCAGTAGACGACGTGAACCTGGAAATAAACAAAGGGGAAATTTTTGGGGTAATTGGTTATAGTGGTGCGGGTAAAAGTACGTTAATTCGTATGTTAAATGGATTGGAGCTTCCTACAGAGGGATCCGTTACTGTTGCCGGCCGTGAAGTTTCAATGATTAAGGGCAGTGATTTGCGAAAAGCACGCCAAGAAATCAGTATGATATTCCAGCACTTTAATTTACTTTGGTCAAGAACTGTAAGTGAGAATATTGAGTTCCCATTGGAAATTGCAGGGGTAAATAAGGCGGAAAGAGTAAAGCGTGTCAGCGAGTTGGTGAAACTAGTTGGCCTTGAAGGAAGGGAAAATGCTTATCCTTCGCAGCTGAGTGGCGGCCAAAAGCAAAGAGTTGGTATAGCCCGTGCATTAGCGAACAATCCAAAGGTTTTGCTTTGTGATGAGGCAACCTCAGCCCTTGACCCGCAAACCACGGATTCAATTCTTGACTTGTTGGTCGATATCAATAAAAGACTTGGTTTAACGATTGTTTTAATCACCCATGAGATGCATGTAATTCGTAAAATCTGCCATCGGGTTGCAGTAATGGAAAGCGGTAGAATCGTAGAGCTTGGTCCAGTATTGGAAGTGTTTAGAAATCCGCAAGCGCCGATTACGAAGCGATTTGTTCAGCAGGTTACCGAGCCGGAGGAAACAAAAGAAACAGTGGAGCATTTGGTTGAACGCTATCATTCCGGTACTGTTGTCCAGCTGACCTTTATTGGCGAGGCGGCCGAACAGCCAATCATTACGAATTTGATTCGCCAAAATGATGTGACGGTTAATATCCTTCAAGGGAAAATTTCGCAGACGCAAAGCGGTTCATATGGCACCTTGTTCATTCATCTCGATGGGGACGCGGACAAAGTTAATCAGGCGGTTGACTATATTCGCACCCAGCAGGTAGGAGTGGAGGTGGTAACAAATGAACAATGATCCATATTTAACAGATATTGACTGGCAGGCAATGTGGGATGCAACTGTTCAAACCCTTTACATGACTGCAATCTCCGTTATTGCTACCTTTATATTAGGAATTATTTTGGGATTACTCCTTTTTCTAACTGGGAAAGGCAATATGTGGGAAAATAAAGCTGTTAACACTGTCATTAGCGCATTTGTAAATATCTTTAGGTCGATCCCTTTTATTATTTTAATTGTTTTGCTCATTCCATTCACGATGCTATTGGTTGGCTCGATGATTGGAGAAAATGCAGCATTACCGGCCTTAATCATTGGCGCGGCTCCGTTTTATGCAAGAATGGTTGAAATTGGCCTGAGGGAAATTGATAAAGGTGTTATTGAGGCAGCAAAATCAATGGGGGCAACAACAGGAACGATTATCTTGAAGGTACTGCTTCCGGAATCGATGCCGGCACTTGTCTCAGGGATTACGGTTACAGCTATTGCACTTGTTGGTTACACAGCCATGGCAGGAGTAATTGGTGCGGGAGGACTAGGAAACCTTGCTTATCTCGAAGGATTCCAGCGAAACCAAAATGATGTCACACTGGTTGCGACCATCATTATTCTTGTCATTGTATTTATCATACAGTTTATTGGGGATTTAATTACTACAAAAATAGATAAACGCTAAAGGAGAATTCAAAATGAAAAAATGGTTAAGTTTATTACTTGTATTATCCCTTGCTCTTGTTTTAGCAGCATGCGGAACATCTAAAAAGGACGATACTGCAAGCAGTGGGGACAGCGGAAAAAAATTAACAAAATTAGTTGTGGGTGCATCTAACGTACCTCATGCAGAAATTCTTGAAAAAGCTAAACCAATTTTAAAAGAAAAAGGAATTGACCTAGAAATTAAGAAATTCCAAGATTATATTTTACCGAATAAAGCATTAGCTTCTAAAGAATTGGATGCGAACTACTTTCAGCACATTCCTTACTTAAATTCTCAAAATAAAGAATTCGGTTACGGCTTTGTAAATGCTGGTGGAATTCATATTGAGCCAATTGGTATCTATTCTAAAAAGTATAAAAAGTTAAGCGATCTTCCAAATGGTGCACATTTAATTATGAGTAACTCTGTCGCTGACCATGGCCGTCTTCTTTCTTTACTTGAAGCACAAGGATTAATTAAATTAAAGCCTGGTATCGATAAAACAACAGCTACAATTAAAGATGTTGTAGAAAACCCTAAAAAACTTAAGTTTGATACAAATTATGAAGCTTCTTTATTACCAAAAATCTACCAAAACGGTGAAGGCGATGCAGTATTAATCAACTCAAACTATGCGATTGATGCAGGCTTAAACCCACTTAAGGATTCAATTGCAATTGAAGATAAAAACTCACCATATGTCAATGTGATTGCTGTTCGTAAAGGCGATGAAAATAAGCCTGCAATCAAAACACTTGTGGAAGTATTGCATTCTAAGGAAATTCAAGATTTTATTCTTCAAAAATACAAAGGTGCCGTCGTTCCGGTTTCTGCCAAGTAATATAATAAATAGAAAGAAACAGAAAAAGTCAGTGAGAAAATACACTGGCTTTTTCTAATGCAAAACACATGAAATATACCTATTGGGTAAAAATAGGTAGGAATTGAATGAAAAATAAGGTATGATTTTATCCGAGTATGTTTGTCTAAATCGTACATAACTCATAAAAAATCTGAATTTTCCTTCTAATATTCTCAATTAAGACAGCTCCACTGAAAATCATTTCACGTTACCACTGTTTAGGAGTTGCTAACAGATTCTATTTGTTATAAGATTGTAATGAGAATAGAATGAGAATGAATTTTTTAAATACTGCGTTCTATAAGATACAAAAACTTTCTTTTCGGAGGTATAGATATGGCTGGATCAACATTAACTATCAAGGATCTACATGTAGAAATTGATGGCAAAGAAATTTTAAAAGGTGTAAACCTTGAAGTAAAAGGTGGAGAAATCCACGCAATCATGGGTCCTAATGGTACAGGTAAATCGACGTTATCGTCTGCAATCATGGGTCACCCTAAATATGAGGTAACGAGCGGAAATATTATTTTAGACGGTCAAAACGTCCTTGAAATGGAAGTAGATGAGCGAGCTCGTGCCGGCCTATTCTTAGCGATGCAATACCCAAGTGAGATTAACGGCGTAACGAATGCCGATTTTTTACGTTCAGCAATCAATAGCCGCCTTGGCGAAGGAAATGAAATTTCATTAATGAAATTCATCCGCAAAATGGATAAACAAATGGAATTCCTTGAAATGGACCTTAACATGGCGCAGCGTTATCTAAATGAAGGATTCTCCGGTGGTGAGAAGAAGCGTAATGAAATTCTTCAATTAATGATGCTTGAGCCTAAAATGGCAATCTTAGATGAAATTGACTCTGGTCTTGACATCGATGCCTTAAAGGTTGTTTCAAAAGGAATTAATGAAATGCGCGGTGAGGATTTCGGCTGCTTAGTTATTACTCACTATCAACGACTTTTAAACTATATCACTCCTGACTACGTGCATGTAATGATGCAAGGCCGTATCGTGAAATCAGGCGGTCCAGAACTTGCACAACGCTTAGAAGCAGAAGGATATGACTGGATCAAGAAAGAACTTGGAATTGAAGATGAAACAGTTGAGCAAGCTTAAGTAAGCGTTAGGAGGATTACCATGACAACAGAAACGAAATTACCGTTTGATCAGGATTTTGTTCGCTCCTTTTCAAAGCAAGCAGGTGAACCTGCTTGGATGGAAGAGCTCCGCTTAAAGGCATTAGCTGATGTCAATATACTTCCAATGCCAAGACCGGAAAAAACAAAAATTGATAAATGGAACTTTACCCAATTCACTTCACATACTGTAAAAAGCGTCCCATTCTCTTCTCTAAATGATTTACCTGAAGAAGTAAAGTCGCTAGTAGCAGAAAATAAAAATCTATACATTCAACGCAATCAAACACCTGCGTTTTTATCTTTATCAGAAGAACTTAAAAACAAAGGCGTCATTTTCACAGATCTTTTCACTGCCGCAAAAGAGCATGGTGATTTGTTGAAAAAATATTACATGACTCAAGCGATTAATGCTGATGAGCATCGCTTGACTGCACTTCATGCAGCTCTTGTAAACGGTGGAGTATTCTTATATATTCCAAAAAACTTAGAAGTTTCCGAGCCAATTCAGGCTGTTTATTTACATGATGATGCTGAAACGAATCTTTTTAACCATGTCATAGTCGTAGCAGAAGATAATAGTTCTGTTACCTATGTTGAAAACTATATTTCTACAGTAGATTCAGCTACTGGAATCTTCAATTTAGTGACTGAAGTAGTTGCAAACGCAAATGCCCAAGTTCGATATGGTGCAGTTGATCATCTTGCAAAAGGGATTACCACTTATGTAAACCGTCGTGGTGTTGCCGGCAGAGATGCCAGAATTGAATGGGCACTTGGTTTAATGAATGAAGGAAACACCATTTCCGAGAACACCACCAATCTTATTGGTGATGGTTCTTATGGGGATACAAAAACGGTTGTGGTTGGACGTGGTGAACAAACACAAAATTTCACAACGAAAATCGTCCACTTTGGCAAGAACACAGAAGGATATATTTTGAAGCATGGTGTTATGAAAGACAGCGCTACATCGATTTTTAATGGAATTGGTAAAATTGAACATGGTGCATCAAAATCCAATGCCGAACAAGAATCACGTGTGTTGATGCTTAGCGAAAAAGCTCGCGGTGATGCAAACCCAATTCTCTTGATTGATGAAGATGATGTCACAGCTGGCCACGCTGCTTCTGTTGGTCGTGTTGATAACGTTCAGCTTTACTACTTAATGAGCCGCGGAATTCCAAAAGCGGAGGCAGAACGATTAGTTATTCATGGATTCCTCGCACCTGTAGTAAATCAACTTCCAATTGAAGGCGTTAAAAAGCAGTTAACTGAAGTGATTGAAAGGAAAGTGCGTTGAGATGAATATCCAAGATATTCGCAAACTGTTTCCGATTCTTGACCAAGAAGTTAATGGTAAGCCACTTGTGTATTTGGATAGTTCCGCAACATCGCAAAAGCCTATCCAAGTGATTGAGGCTGTTGAAAAATATTATCGTGAAATCAATTCCAATGTCCATCGTGGTGTGCATACACTAGGTACAAGAGCAACAGATGCGTACGAAGGTGCGAGGGAAAAGGTTCGCAAGTTTATCAACGCAAAATCAACTCAAGAGATTATTTTTACAAGAGGAACAACGACTTCTATAAATACGGTTGCAGCTAGCTATGCTGCAGCAAATTTAAAGGAAGGCGATGAAATTGTTATTACCTATATGGAGCACCATAGTAATATTATCCCTTGGCAGCAGGTTGCCAAACGAACAGGCGCTCAATTAAAATATATTGACCTGCAAGAAGATGGCACCATTTCTCTAGATGATGTCAGGGCGCAGGTTACATCGAATACAAAAGTTGTTTCCGTTATGCAAGTTTCAAACGTACTCGGTTCGATTAACCCTGTAAAAGAAATTGCCAAAATTGCTCATGAAAATGGCGCTGTAATGGTGGTTGACGGAGCCCAAAGTGCACCGCATATGAAAATTGATGTTCAAGATTTAGACTGTGATTTTCTTGCTTTTTCCGGACATAAAATGTGCGCTCCAACGGGTATCGGCGTTCTTTATGGCAAAAAGGAGCTGCTTGAAAATATGGAGCCAATTGAATTTGGCGGTGAAATGATTGATTTTGTACATTTACAAGAATCAACATGGAAGGAACTGCCGTGGAAATTCGAGGGTGGTACCCCAATCATTGCCGGTGCTGTCGGCCTTGGAGCTGCTATCGACTTTTTAAATGAAGTTGGTTTAAATAATATTACTGAGTATGAACATAAGCTTGCTGCTTATGCATTAGATAAATTGTCTTCCGTTCCTGGTATTACAATTTATGGACCTCATGATCCAGCAAAACGTGCAGGCTTGGTTACGTTTAATATCGATGATGTTCATCCACACGATGTTGCAACTGTCCTCGATGCAGAAGGAATTGCCGTCCGTGCAGGACATCACTGTGCACAGCCGTTAATGAGATGGCTGAAAGCGACAGCGACAGCACGTGCCAGCTTTTACCTATATAATACGGAAGAAGATATTGATAAACTCGTTGAAGGGCTTGTCAAAACAAAGGAGTATTTCAGCGATGTCTTCTAATTTAGATTTAGACGCACTTTACCGAAGAGTTATTATGGACCATTATAAAAGGCCTCGTAACCGCGGGGTTTTAGAGGATGGCAGTCATACGATTAATATGAACAACCCAACCTGTGGCGATCGCATTCAATTAACCTTTAAGGTGGAAAATGGAATTGTGGAGGACGCAAGATTTGAGGGCGAAGGCTGTTCGATTTCCATGTCCTCTGCATCGATGATGACGCAGGCTATTAAAGGAAAAAAAGTCGAAGAGGCTTTAAAACTTTCAAAAATCTTTTCTGATATGATGCAGGGAAAAGAAGTAGATGATGATATTGATTTAGGTGATATTGAAGCACTTCAAGGTGTTTCAAAATTCCCTGCCAGAATCAAGTGTGCAACCTTAGCATGGAAGGCCATGGAAAAAGGTCTGAAGGAAGAGGAATAATAATATAACGGTAAGGAGTTCACACCTTACCTGTTTAAAAGGGAGGAAGACGACGATGGCTAAAAAAATGCCTGAAATCGGTGATTATAAATATGGTTTTGCCGATAAAGACGTTTCCATATTCCGGTCAAAACGTGGTTTAACACGTGAAATTGTTGAAGAGATTTCAAAAATGAAGAGTGAACCTCAGTGGATGCTTGATTTCCGCTTAAAATCACTTGAGCATTTTTATAATATGCCAATGCCACAATGGGGCGGGGACTTAAATTCATTAAACTTCGACGAAATCACTTACTATGTAAAACCATCTGAGAAATCGGAGAAGTCATGGGACGAAGTACCGGAAGAAATCAAAGCGACATTTGACAAGCTTGGTATTCCAGAAGCAGAACAAAAGTATCTTGCAGGGGTTTCTGCTCAATATGAGTCTGAGGTTGTTTACCATAACATGAAGGAAGATCTTGAAGAGCTAGGAATCGTATTTAAGGATACTGATTCAGCTCTTAAAGAAAATGAAGATATTTTCCGTGAGCACTGGGCGAAGGTTATTCCTCCAACTGATAATAAATTTGCTGCATTGAATTCCGCAGTTTGGTCAGGTGGTTCATTTATTTATGTACCGCCGGGTATTAAAGTGGATACACCATTGCAAGCCTATTTCCGGATTAACTCAGAAAATATGGGCCAATTTGAACGTACTTTAATTATTGTGGATGAAGGTGCAAGTGTACACTATGTAGAAGGATGTACAGCTCCTGTTTATACAACAAACTCCTTACACAGTGCGGTTGTTGAAATCATCGTTAAAAAGGGTGGATATTGCCGTTACACTACCATTCAAAACTGGGCTAACAATGTTTATAACCTTGTTACTAAGCGGACCGTATGCGAAGAAAATGCTACAATGGAATGGATTGATGGTAATATCGGTTCTAAATTAACAATGAAATATCCTGCGGTAATCCTTAAAGGTGAAGGTGCCCGTGGTTTAACTCTATCCATTGCGATTGCCGGCAAAGGTCAAGTCCAAGATACAGGCTCTAAGATGATTCATCTAGCACCAAATACATCTTCGACTATTGTATCTAAGTCCATTTCTAAGCATGGCGGAAAAACAAACTATCGTGGTTTGGTTCATTTCGGCCGGAAAGCTGATGGAGCCCGTGCTAACATTGAGTGTGATACGTTGATAATGGATAATTTATCGACATCCGATACGATTCCATACAATGAAGTGTTAAATAACAATATTTCACTTGAGCATGAAGCAAAAGTTTCGAAAGTATCTGAGGAACAGCTCTTCTACTTGATGAGCCGCGGAATTTCTGAACAAGAAGCAACTGAAATGATTGTTATGGGCTTCATTGAGCCATTTACAAAAGAATTACCAATGGAATACGCCGTTGAAATGAACAGATTGATCAAGTTCGAAATGGAAGGTTCTATCGGTTAATATGAAAAATCCGCTTGCTGACTTTGGCAGGCGGATTTTTGTGTATTAAGTAAAATTTTTTTTATAAAATAATGGGTGTAACAGGAAAAAAAGACGCCAAGGGAGGCTATGGGCGACAAAAGACAAACGGAGCCCGGAGAAAGTGCCGCCAAGGGTGGCTATAGGCGACAAAAGAAAAGTGGAGCTCGGAGAAAGTGTCGCCAAGGGTGGCTATAGGCGACAAAAGAAAAGTGGAGCCCGGAGAAAGTGTCGTCAAGGAAGGCTATAGGCGACAAAAGACAAGCGGAGCCCGGAGAAAGTGTCGCCAAGGAAAGCTATAGGCGACAAAAGACAAGCGGAGCCCGGAAAAAGTGTCGCCAAGGAAAGCAATAGGCGACAAAAGACAAGTGGAGCCCGGAAAAAGTGTCGCCAAGGAAAGCAATAGGCGACAAAAGACAAGTGGAGCTCGGAGAAAGTGTCGCCAAGGAAAGCTATAGGCGACGATAATAAGAATAAAGTCTACAAAACTGTCCCCAATAAATCTATTGGTAAAAACCTCATTTAAGAATAACAAAATTTTTTCAAAATATTTTTGTCTAGGGAATAAAAAAGAGCCTATTTAGACCGTTAATAAAAAATAATTATATTTTTAGCTCATAATAAGTCCACTTTCCATAACCGCGAACCTCGAGATTTCTACTTAAAATTCTACTAATTCTCCTTTTACATTCAATCATCCGACACCAATCTTGAATGACATTTGCTGTAATATTCATTTGAGGAAAAAGAATCTTAATTTCTCCCACACACCGCATAACCATTTGTTCAATTCCTTCACTAAACCCGCACAAAGAACAAATAATCTTATTTCCTATAAGGGAAATTGAAAATGAGTCACATCTTCGGCAGGTTGGTCCCTTTTTTAACATTTCATAACGATAATTCGGCAATACCTTATAAGGAGACTCATTTAAATGAGACGATAAAACCTGATCAGCAAATTTGGTATGTTTAATTGTTAATTTTGACTGTTTTCTATTAAATTTTTCCATAAACAGACCAAGTTGTGTTGGGTAGATAATTGGTTTGTTGATTGGGGACTGATATAAAGTAAAGTTGGGGTTCATAAAAATAAGATGCGGTTCAATTGGTAAATAACATCCGATACTTTGAAGAAACTGGCGAAGTAATGTTTCATTCCGTTCCAGTTGATGCAAGGGATTTTTTATATCATTTCCAGATAACATATAAAACTTGCCGGATTCATATTTAAAATTGCCTTCAAAATTTTTTACTTCAAAAAGGTCAATCGAATCTTGAGAAAAGATGACGGAATCACTTTGAAACGTTGTATTGTTCTGCATGAGTAATAGATCATTGATGATCAGCCTTTCTCCTATAAGATTCTCCATTAACCTGTCAAACATCATCTCTCCTTCATAACCTTTTTCCAAGTTGTGATAATATTTTATCTCTTGATCTGATAATTTCATTCTTGCATTTAAAATTCGATATATTTTTAATTTATCTGGTTCAAAACGCGGTTTGATCGGCAAAATTGCCATTCTCACAACCTACCTCCTTTTCACCTCTATTTTACAAAAAACGAATGGACACTAAATAGTAATTAAATGAACATTTTGTTAAAAATGAAAGCTTCAGCCTCGAAAAATTCAAAACCACACAAAAAATTAGGTTATGCTATTATTATAAACGGAGGTGATGTGGATTGATTTACATCGGTGTTACAGGCTGGGGCGATCAAGACAGCCTTTATCAGGGGCAAATATCACCAAGGGATAAACTAAAAGAATATGCGGGGCATTTTCCGATTGTTGAGGTTGACTCGGCTTTCTATGCCATCCAGCCACAGCGAAATGCCGAGAAGTGGGTCAATGATACACCGGAATCCTTTCAATTTATAGTAAAAGCTTACCAAGGGATGACCGGACATTTGCGTGGCGAAATTCCCTTTCAAAATAAGCAGGAAATGTTCTCGGCTTTCAAAGATTCCCTTGAACCATACATAAACAAAAATAAATTGGCGATGGTCCTATTTCAATTCCCACCATGGTTTCATTGTACACGTGAAAATGTTGAATATTTAAGATGGTGTAAAAATGAAATGGGTGAAATCCCTTGTGCACTAGAATTTAGACATCAATCGTGGTTCGCGCCGCAATACCGAATCAAGACACTTGATTTTATGAAAAATGAAGAATGGATTCATAGCATTTGTGATGAACCGCAATCCGGTGAGGGGTCGATTCCAACCGTTTTAGAAACCCTTGATTCTGAACAGGTCTTAGTCCGCTTGCATGGCCGAAATGTTCACGGCTGGCAAAAACGGAATGCCGATAATTGGCGTGAGGTCCGATACCTTTACCGCTATAATCAGCAGGAACTTGAGGAATGGGCTGCTAACCTAAAAAAATTAGAAACTGAATCCAAGGACGTTTACGTTCTCTTTAATAATAATTCAGGCGGAGACGCGGCGGATAATGCGAAAGAAATGATTGACCTGTTAGAAATAGAATATGAAGGTCTTGCCCCAAGGCAATTGGATTTATTTTAAAGAAGGAGAATACAGAAATGGAATGGGTTATTTTACTGGTTGTCGGACTTTTAGCCAGTTCTTTAGGTTCGCTAATCGGTCTTGGCGGGGGAATTATTGTCGTTCCAGCGCTTCTCTATTTTGGTGGATTATCGTGGTTCGGCCATGTTTCACCTCAAGTAGCAGTTGGGACTTCCTTGTTTACAATGATTTTTACCGGTTTATCTTCAACCCTTGCGTATATGAAACGGAAAACCGTTGATTATAAAAGTGGTCTTATTTTTTTGATTGGAAGCGGGCCCGGAAGTATCTTAGGTGCATGGGTTACTGAAAAATTGAATTTGCACTCATTTAGTATCTTTTTTGGAATCTTTATTATTTTCGTATCCATTGTTTTATTGTTAAAGGATAAGTTAAAGCCGATTCCCTACCGTAAAGATAAGGGGATTGTACGCACCTTTAGAGATAATGAAGGCAAAAGCTATGAATATGGATTCAATCCTTTTGTCGGGATTCTAATCGCTTTTATAGTTGGATTTTTGTCAGGAATCTTTGGTGTGGGCGGAGGTTCATTAATGGTTCCGACCATGATATTAGTGTTTTTCTTTCCGCCGCATGTTGCGGTGGCAACTTCAATGTTTATGATTTTACCAACATCTATCCTCAGTTCGATTACCCATGTGGTTTTAGGAAATGTGAATTGGCTTTATGCTTTAGCATTAATTCCAGGTGCGTGGATCGGGGCTAAGGTAGGGGTTTATTTAAATTCAAAGCTTAAAAGCAAAACGATTGTTTTGATTTTACGAACGATATTAGTGATTGTTGGGCTTCAACTTATTTATGAAGGAATTATAGGATAAGGAAGAGAACTTAGAATGGAAATCATTCAGATTTATCATACAAATGATATTCATAGCCATTTAGAGCATTGGCCGCGAATTGAGAAATTTTTATTAACCCAAAAGGAACTTGACCAAAAGCAAGGAGATGAAGTTTTCCTTTTTGATATTGGTGATTTCATCGACCGCTGGCATCCATTATCAGAGGGAACAAAAGGAAGAGGAAATATTGAACTGTTAAATGGTTGCGGCTATGATGCTGTAACGATTGGTAATAATGAAGGGATTAACCTGCCTTTTTATGATTTGGATCATTTATATGATGATGCACAATTTGATGTGTTGCTGGCGAATTTATATAAAGAGGGAAATACGCCTCCTGATTGGGTACAACCCTATAAAATTTATCAAACTAAAAAGGGGACCCGAATTGGAGTAATTGGTTTAACTGCACCGTTTACCCATCTTTATCAATTGCTTGGCTGGGAACTTTCTGATCCAATTGATGAGTTGAAGAAATGGATGAAAACGTTAAAGGAAAAAAGTGATATCATTCTTTTACTTTCCCATCTAGGTTTAAATGTAGATGAGCAGATAGCGGTAGATTTCCCTGAAATAGATGTTATTCTTGGAGGACATACCCACCATATTCTTCAAGAAGGAAAGCAAATAGGTGAAACCCTTCTTGCCGCTGCAGGAAAGTATGGAAACTATATTGGTCAGGTTACCCTAACATTACAGCCTGACAAAAAAATTGAAAACAAACAGGCGATTCTTTTTCCGTTTGAGACGCTTTCCAAAGTGAAAAATGAGCAAAGCAAGATTGATGAATTTTTTTCAACTGGCAAGGAGCTCTTAAAAGAAAAAATTACTTTTTTAAATGAACCTTTAGAGGCTAACCCCTTTGAAAAGACCAAGCTTTCTAGGATATTGTGCCAGGCACTCCGCGAATGGTGCAAGGCAGATTGCGCCTTTATTAATGCAGGATTACTATTAGGCCCGCTATCAGGAGAGGTTACTGCAAATGATTTGTTAGCCATTTGCCCCCACCCCATTAATCCTTGTAAGGTAGATCTAACCGGACGTGAATTGCAGGAGGTTCTCGAAAAAACGAAGGATCCCGATTGGCCGGAAAAGAAAATCCTGGGGCTTGGTTTTAGGGGAACAGTAATGGGAATGATCGTGTATGAGGGGGTCATCTTCCAAGAGGACACCATCTATATAAATAATGAGAAATTGGATTTTGGAAAAATTTACTCTTTGGCTCTTCCCGATATGTTTACGTTTGGACATTTCTTTGACGAAAATTTTAAAAGGAAACCCAAAAAATACTATCTCCCAGAATTCCTACGTGATTTATTGAAATGGAGATTACAATTGGATGCTTAGGGTACACACTCTTTTTCTGGCACTGTCATAAAGTGTAGAAGAAGGGAGTGTGGGAACTTGATTGATCTTTCACCAATTGAATTGAACGGCCATACTTTTTTAGCAGTAACTGTACTGCTACCAAAAACAACGTTGCTGTCAATCTCAAACGATAAGGGATATATTATGTGCGGTGCCTTAGATGTTGGTTTATTAAATGATCAATTAAAGGATCGTAAAATTGTTGCCGGCCGGGCAGTAGGAGTAAGAACCATCGACCAGCTCCTTAACGCCCCGCTGGAGTCGGTAACATTTGAGGCTGAGAGCTTAGGGATTTATAAAGGCATGATTGGCAGGGACGCCCTGCTGAAAATGATTTAAACAGCTTGTCTGATGGCAGGCTGTTTTTTATTATTGGGAATGGACGTATAGACGGAATCGATTTAAGAATAGTTTCGTTAAAAGCCCCGATAGGCGACAGTTAGAAGGAATTCCTGGTGGAGTTTGTCGCCAATGGGCTTGATAGGCGACAATTAGAAGGAATTCCTGTGGAGTTTGTCGCCAATAGGCTTGATAGGCGACAGTTAGAAGGAATTCCTACTGGAGTTTGTCGCCAATAGCCCCGATAGGCGACAATTAGAAGGAATTCCTGTGGAGTTTGTCGCCAATAGGCTTGATAGGCGACAGTTAGAAGGAATTCCTAGTGGAGTTTGTCGCCAATAGGCTTGATAGCGACAATTAGACTGAATTCCTGTGGAGTTTGTCACCAATAGGCTTGATAGCCGACAGTTAGAAGGAATTCCTGTGGAGTTTGTCGCCAATAGGCTTGAAAGGCGACAGTTAGAAGGAATTCCTACTGGAGTTTGTCGCCAATAGCCCCGATAGGCGACAATTAGAAGCAATTTTAGCTAGATTTTGTCGCCGATAGCCTCAAAAGCAACAACGACCTCTGATCCCATAAACACTTGTCTAATAGGGGCACTTCCCAAAATCCGTCCCTACCCAATCACCATCGCTTTTAGTGCTATGTCCACCAGTTCAAGCATACACATAGCTTGTAAGGGGGGATTTTTTTGGCAAAATTTCGTCCGCGATATAAGCGTAAGGGACCACTGCCTCTCCGCTATGTGATGCTGCTCTCATTTGTCTTTTTTCTCTTCTCTTCTGCACTTGGCTTATGGATGATCAACAAAGGGCTAGAACCAACATTAATGAGATATGCTGAGTCCCAGACCAGAAAAATAGCTGCATCTGTGATCAATAACGCCATCACGAAAAAAACAGTGGATGTTGGGGATGTGATTGGAATTGAACCTGGGACAAATGGAAACGCACAAAGCGCCTATTTGAAAACAGAATTAATTAACCAAAAATTATCGGAAATTACCAGTCAGATACAGAAAAATTTGTCGCGAGCGGAAAAGGGAGATGTCGATTCACTTGAACAATTAACAGATGTTGAAATCGAAAAAGAATCAACCGAAAAAACGGATGGGATTGTTTGGTATGTACCCTTAGGGCAGGCAACCAATCTTGCTCTATTTGGTAACTTGGGTCCAAAAATACCGGTAAGATTTCATGCTATTGGGGATGTGCGCCCGGATGTTAAAATTTCTACAGAGGCATTGGGAATTAACAATACATGGATTAAGGTGAACATCCACCTAGAGGTAGCCGTTCAAATTATTACACCATTTGCAACGAAAATTACCAAGCTCACTCAAAATATCCCCGCTGGAGGAAAACTAATCGAGGGTAAGGTTCCGCAATTCTATAACAGTGGAGGCGGTTTGATGCCATCCATTCAATTACCGGATTCAACAAACAGTAACAAAACCACTACCACTAAAGAAGAGAAAACTAAATCCAAAAAATAAAAGGACTGTCTTTTAGCGGACAGTCCTACCTTCTTTTTCTTATTTTAATTTTTTCCTGGCGTTCCCACATGGCTAAATGCGGGTATGGATCAAATGACCATTCGGTGAGTCCATTGTCTTTATACATCCCATAGTGTAAATGTGGAGGGAATTTACCGGATGTTCCTGGAGGCCCGTAACCAGAGCTTCCAACACTGCCAATGACCATTCCCGGTTCGACCACCTGACCAACGGATAAATCCTTTGCAAATCCATTTAAGTGAGCAAAATAATGATACGTATTATTTATGTCACGGATTCCAATTCGCCAGCCGCCAAATTTATTCCATCCCTTCATTTCTACAATCCCATACTTGGTTGCCCTGACAGGGACACCGTAACCGGCAAAAATGTCGGTACCTTCATGGATTCTTCGTCCACCCCAGCCTCGTGCATCGCCCCATGTACTGCGATAGCTGTGATTAGCACGAATCGGCATTGGAAATGCTTGGTCATCAAGGTTTAGTCTTCCAAAGTGACGGTAGACCTTAGCCTTTCCCGCAATGATTCCAACCGTTTTATCACGATGATAATAATTCCACAGGCCAATCTTAAGATTATCCTCATCCAAGCCATAATAAAGAAGGTAATGGGCAAATGTATATAAAACATCTTCATCATTTTTACTATCCGCTTTTCCATCTCCATCCCCGTCGACGCCCAATCCATTAAAAAGCTGAATTGTTGCAGGATTTTGGTCTGATGGGTTAGGGTTTGTAAGACCTGCCCATTTTTCAGGGCTGATATAAATCGCAATCACACTTTCTGCTTTCGGCAAGTCTCTACGGACTTGACGGATACTTCTTTCATATTGATCAATGGCAGCAAGGTAGTACCAAGGAATCTGTGTAATCGTTTCAACCTTTTTGTAAAGTTTCATTCTTTCCTGGTATACATCAGGTTCTTTCGCATGAGCATCCCTGACAGCAAATGTAGAGGAAAAGAATAAAAGGAAAGTTCCAATTATCAGAGCTGCCCGCACAGGAATCCTCCTTCCAATTAATGTACAACATTAGTTTATGATTCTTTAGCCATTTCATAATGGTTAATAAATGGTAATGATGTTTTTCGGTTGTAATGTTCACTAAGTGCCTCTTAGGCTTGTCCTTCGTTGCTCTGTATGTTAAAGTGACAACTGAGAGAACTCATTTATTATAAATATTTGTAGCTTAGGGGTGGAATGCGTGAGCACAAAAGAACCAAATTTAAGAAAGCCGGAATGGCTAAAAATAAAATTAAATACAAATGAGCATTATACTGGCTTAAAAAAAATGATGCGTGAAAAGAGCCTTCACACCGTTTGTGAAGAAGCGCGCTGCCCGAATATTCATGAATGCTGGGCAGAAAGAAGAACGGCTACCTTTATGATTCTTGGAGATGTTTGTACCCGGGCATGCCGCTTCTGTGCGGTTAAAACAGGTCTGCCAACTGAATTAGATTGGCAAGAGCCGGAAAGAGTAGCTGATTCAGTTCAGCTAATGAACTTAAAGCATGTCGTCGTAACAGCTGTAGCCAGGGATGACTTAAAGGACGGCGGTGCTGCAGTGTTTGCAGAAACCGTAAGGGCCATCCGTAGAAAAAATCCGTTTACCAGTATTGAAGTTCTGCCTTCAGATATGGGTGGTAAGGAAGAAAATTTAAGAATCTTGATGGATGCAAAGCCAGATATTTTAAATCACAATATCGAGACCACCAGACGTTTGACTCCAAGTGTAAGGGCAAGGGCTAAGTATGATCGCTCATTAGAATTTTTACGTCGTGCAAAAGAAATGTATCCGGAAATTCCAACCAAATCAAGCCTAATGATTGGTCTTGGGGAATCAAAGGAAGAAATTCTTGAAGTTATGGACGATTTAAGAGCAAACCAAGTAGATATTATGACCATTGGCCAATATTTACAGCCAACGAAAAAGCATTTAAAGGTTCAGAAATATTATAGCCCTCAGGAATTTGAAGAATTACGACAAATCGCCATGAGTAAAGGCTTCAGTCATTGCCAGGCAGGGCCGCTTGTCCGTTCATCCTACCATGCAGATGAACAAGTAAATGAAGCGGCAAAACATAAACAAGCTTTAGGTGAGCAAGAAATAAAAGAAGCATAAAAAAAGAGTTCAGTCGAATTAAACGGCTGAACTCTTTTTGTTATTTAATGCATTTTATGGTCATCAGAAGTTAAACCATTTTCATCTTCACTATCACTTAAGCGGTTTCCTTGTGGAGAGTCTTTCATTTGTCTGATAACATAGTTAATCGAATGTCTGGCGTTTTTGTTTCTTGCATCCATATGCGAAAGGTTTTCGACATCACGCATTAGAACTTTTTTATCAGTAACATATACATGGTAGTATCGTGGAACAACTGACATGGCTGTTCTTTTTACCTGATCCGCGGTTAAATTACGATCCTTGGAATCGGTTGTGTAGGCAACCAATACCTCCTGATCGGTTACCAATGTAGCGACATCATGGACATTCGGCAGGTCTGTACTATATTTACTAATAATATTTGCTAACTGCTCACGGTCAAGAGCAGTGTAATGAGTATTTGCCGTTTTATCATTCATGAGTGGACTTTTTTGATGGCGGACATACCCGAAATCATTACTCACATTTCGAACGCTCCGGCCAGCTCCCTCATTATAAAGCTCAGTCCTTTTATTGTTTACATTAATGGAATTTCCGCTTTCCTCGTAGACATCCCGGTTATTCATATCCTTCGAGCAGCCTGTTATGGTTGTAATCGTACATAACCCAAGGATGATCATCAACTTTTTCAAATTAAACACCTCCTTTTTTTAGAATTGCCAGAAGGAGGATTTTTTTTCTTAGTAATTCATGGTGAATCGGTTATAATGGGAAGTAGGATTGGCTGGTAAAATGAGGTGATAACATGATTGTAATGAACAATACGATTTATGAAATGGTCGAGGAATACCGTAATGGATATAACGAAGAAGCTTTTAAGGCAAGATATAGTGATATTTTATCCAGGTATGACTATGTTGTCGGAGATTGGGGCTATGGGCAGCTCCGTTTAAAAGGATTTTTTGATGACCAAAATCAAAAGGCGACGTTTGATACAAAAATAAGCACACTTAGCGAATATATATATGAATACTGTAATTTCGGATGTGCTTATTTCGTTTTGAAAAAAGTGAAAAAATAAGCAAAAGGACCCTCAAAAAAGGGCCCTTTTGCTTATTCATTCATGGAGTACGGAGGCTGGGCATCGGTATCTGGATCATCATGCGGTGGATGTGCCGGATCCATTCCCTGCCGCGGTAAATCTTCATGCAATGATTTGAATTCCCAGTTAAAAGCTGAATAACGGCGCTGTCCTTCTTTCCATGGAGTACTCTTATTCTGTACGGGATCATTTACTCGGAAAGTTGAGCCATAGGGTCCTTCTGGAAACTCTTGAGCGGTCAAATAATTTTCCCGCTTTTCCACTGTTGATATTTCTGTATATTTTTCCGCATCCTTTTTAGACATGTACCTCACTCCTTTTATCGTTAGTATGATAAAAGAAGTTCCTAAACATAATATCAATTTTTTGGTTAAACGATTTCAGAAAGGAAAGATCTTAATTCCTCTGCATCCTCTTCATTTAATTGAAAAGCGAATTCTAAATATCCTTCTTCTTCCAGGTCATCATGTCCAATAATGGCAAAACGGTTCCCTTGCATATCAAGGACAAGATGTTTACCATAATGACGACTTGTTTGGACAATCGCTAGATCAAAACGCTGGTTTTCACCCACAAAACTGACAAATCTCGTTCTTGTATTTTCTGTATCATCATATAAGAAAAATCGTTCATTCATAAAACGGTCTCCTTTATTCATAACTTTTTTCGACACTCCCCTAATCATATCAAATATATAGTAATAAAGGGAGTAATGTTTTTAATAATTAAAATGTCATGAAAAGACAAAAGGTGCCAAAATGTGGTATAATTGAACTAATCACGTATGTTGACTTTTGAGAGGAATGAATGGAATGGTCCGTTGTTACATTGAAAAAGCTAAACGTGTAATACAATGGGGAAAGCTCCTTTTACCTCTTGCGTCCATACGATATTATCCCCCTCAATTTAATTTGCGCAACCCAGTATTGGAAGGCGTTTCTGCTGCATTTAAAGCAAGGCATGATGTAGCGGTAGTTGTTTTTACCATAAAAAATTATAATGAATTGTCAGAAGCGGAGGGAAACTTTCATTCCTCTCCATTTATAAAAAAAATGAAACGAGTTTTTCAGAACTGTATTGAAAAAGAAATGGAAAAAAGTGATGTTATTGCCCTTCATGACTATTATGAAGATGGCATTACCTTAATGATTAAGGTGGACTATGAACGGCATAGCCTTTCGGAAATTGATGAACTTGTGAATAAAATTATCCAAGAAGTGGAACGTAATCTTCTCCAGGAAAATCCACCAGTCAGACCTGTTTTTGATGGCGGTTATATGTTCGTGGAGAAACATAATTTTTCGATTCAAAGCTCCATTGAAAGGGCTCATCGCCAAGCAATTGCAATGGCGGAACGAAAGATAGATGCAGAGTTGAATGAAATGATTTTTACGTTTAAGAAAATCATCTCTAAAAGAGAAATTTACCTATGGGCACAGCCGATTATTGATGTGGCAACAAGCGAAATTCACGCTTGGGAAATGCTGACACGTGGTCCTCAAGGGGTATTAGAGGATCCTTTTCCGCTTTTTTCTGTTGCCAGACAGACAGGAATGCTATATGACCTTGAAATGATTATTTTCGAAAAGATTTTTCAACAATTAAAGGCAACAAAAAGCAGGGAAAATATTTTTGTGAACTGTACGCCGCTGACGCTTGGAAATATCCGATTTCCTCGTGATATCAAACAGTTACTTGAACAATATAGAAGAATTTCCCCCAAACAAATTACGTTTGAAATAACTGAACATGATTCAATTGATGGGGTTGAAAACTTTTCCTATAATCTTAAGGTCTTACGGTTAATGGGATTTCGATTTGCTGTTGATGATACTGGAGCAGGTTATAATAGTTTAAATACGATTAGTGAAATCATGCCTGATATCATTAAAGTGGATCGTTCCGTGATTGAGAATATCCACAAAAGTCCTGTAAAGGAATCCATGTTGAAGGGATTATTACTCGTGGCACGAGAAGCAGGGTCGTTAGTGGTAGCCGAAGGTATCGAAAATGAAGAGGAAGCCTCTGTATTAACGCGTAATAAGGTTGATTTAGCCCAGGGATACTATTATGCTAGACCTACCGCACTTGTGAAAGGAATTGCAACATAAGAGAAGCGGAAACAAGGAGTGGACAATCATGTATTTTGTTGATAGGGAAAAAATTGAAGCCATTTTAGTTTTTTTTGAAAAGCAAATTAGCCTTTTTTTAAGCCAGAAAAATTGGTCATCGCCAATTGAAAAGGCTGCTCTCGAACGGTTGACGCAGATGATGCTCGAGTCCGTACTGGATGTCGGCAATTCGATGATTGATGGATTTATTATGCGTGACCCTGGCAGCTATGAAGATATTATTGAAATTCTTACAGACGAAAAGGTAATTTCTGCAGAAAACGGCAATCGTCTTAAGATTCTCATTCAATATCGAAAATCTCTTGTGCAAAATTATACGGAAATCAATCATGATGAACTGTTAAAACAATTTTTAGAGAACATCGAAGCATTACACCAATTTTCGGCCAATGTCCGAGAATACATTGTAAATGAACTGGGTCCCGTCTCAGCATTTAAAAATTAATTATAAGACCGTCATTCGCGGTCTTTTTCCTATTTAAGGAAGGAGTATCTAATGAAAAAATATCAAGGTTATTTAATTGATTTAGATGGTACGATGTACAAAGGAACAGAGCGAATCGAAGCGGCTGCCGACTTTGTCAAAAAACTAGCAAACAAAGGAATCCCTTATTTATTTGTAACCAATAATTCTTCACGAACCCCAGCGCAGGTTGCGGAAAAACTACGTGGATTTGATATTCCTGCAGAAGAACATCAAGTGTTTACAACTAGCATGGCAACGGCTAATTATATTTACAGTCAAAAGCCAGATGCTTCAGTTTATGTGATTGGTGAGGAAGGAATCCAAACGGCCATAAAAGAAAAAGGATTTCTAACTGCATCCGAGATTGCTGATTTTGTGGTGGTAGGAATTGATCGAGCAATTACCTATGAAAAATTAGCAGTTGCCTGCTTGGCTGTAAGGAATGGGGCTGTGTTTATTTCTACCAACGGCGATATTGCACTTCCGACAGAGCGAGGATTGCTGCCTGGGAATGGTTCATTGACCTCCGTCATTTCCGTATCAACCCAGACAAAGCCAATTTTTATTGGGAAGCCTGAATCGATTATTATGGAGCAGGCACTAAAGGTGTTGGGGACGGCCCAAGGCGAGACCTTAATGGTGGGGGATAACTATGATACAGACATCATTGCGGGAATGAGCGCCGGCATGGATACTTTGTTAGTACATACAGGCGTTACCACAAAAGAATTGCTCGCCGGATATGACCGCAAACCAACCTATGTGGTGGATACACTAGACCACTGGGAACCATAAAAAAGGATGGAAGAATTCCATCCTTTTTATTCTTTATCCTGTTCCTCTTTGCGTGCAGCCCGGTGTGCCAAACGGCTTGATGCAGCGGCAGCAATCGCACCGACAATATCATCAAGGAAGGTGTGGCATTCACCAGTTGATTTATCGTTTAAATGAGCAAGGATACCTGGTTTCTGCTTATCAATATAACCGTAATTTGTAAATCCAATTGAACCGTAAACATTCACAATTGATAACGCAATAATTTCATCCACACCATAAAGGCTTTCGTCACGTTTAATTATGTCCTGGAGCGGCTCCTCTAATAGGCCTTTTTCCCCCAGCTTATCGAGCTGAATCCCTGTTAAAATTGCGTTTTGAACCTCGCGCTTTGACAGTACCCGTTCTACGTTGGCAATACAGTCCTCCATTTGTAAATTTTCATGATACTTATTTTGGAGAAAATAAACTAAATCGGCAATATCCTGAATTTCAACGCCTCTTTCTTTAATCCATCTTCGAGCGGTTTCTTCAAGAATATCCATTTTTTTGTCTGCTGCCATACAATCACCTTTTCTATGAATTTTCACGATTGTTCTCTATATATTATTGATTTTTTCCTTAACATATGCACTTTTTTCAAAAATGAATAGAAAAACGGGAACCAACAAGTTTTTAAAGCCCCCTACATATATATAAAGGAAAAAGAGGTTTCGAAAGAGGTGGCGGCATGCTGCAGAAATTACTGGAGAACCAGTATGGAATAAAGGTTGAGGAATATCTAAAATTAGATTCTTATGACGCTTTGAGGGGAAATGGCTGGCTTTATTTAGTCTCTAAGCCCGGTGGCAAGGAGGAAACGGATATTTCAGAATTGGAGAAAATAGCCGTGCATCTTAGAAACTTTGGAGACCAGCATGTACCAGTTTTCCTTTCATCAAAAGACGGGAATTTGATCACAACCTGGGAGCAAAATAAATATTGTGTTCTCGCAAACAAGCAGACTGAAAAACCACAAAAAATTAAATTAGGCCGTAAATTGGCCAAATTCCATGAGCGCGGCCGAAATGTTCCGTTTCAAATTGAAAGAACTAGCAGGATTGGCCAGTGGAAGTCCCTATGGGAAAAGCGCCTGGAACAAATGGAGAAGGTATGGAATGGACAGTTGTTTCAAACACCGGAGGATGAATTTGAAAAAATGTTTATTGAATCCTTTCCCTACTATTTGGGGTTAACCGAAAATGCCATTCAATACTTAGTGGATACCGAAATTGACGATGAACCAATGGACTTTGATGCTGGGACTGTGTGTCACGAACGGTTTTCAAAAAATTCTTGGGGTAGAAATTATTATATTAAAAATCCATTTGATTGGGTATTTGACCATCGGAGCAGGGATCTTGCTGAATGGACCAGGGAGCGCTATTTCAGAAACAATCAAACATATGATCAGGAATTAAGACAGTTTTTCGAAGAATATCAAAGTATTGCTCCATTGTCTTCCTTTTCTTGGCGGCTTTTATATGCTCGTCTATTATTTCCATTACATTATTTTGAGTGTGTTGAAAATTATTATATTACTCGTTCTGAACAAGATAAAAAGCTTTTGGAGGAGAAATTAAGTAAAATCTTAAGGCAATCAACAGAGTATGAACAATTTCTTGCGGGCTTTTATCTATTATCAGGAGCTCCCATTAAAAGACTGAATCTTCCACTGCCTGAATGGCTTATGGTAAAATAATTTTAAAAGTGGGGTAAGAAAGGAAATACCAATGAAGCCATATATTTATATAACAAGGAAGCTGCCAGAAGAAGTAATAGCGCCGCTTCGGCAAAAATATGAAGTCAAAATGTGGGACCACGATGACGTTCCTGTGCCAATGGACATCTTACTAGCGGAAATCAAACAAGCAGATGCCCTATTAACCATGGTATCCGATACGATTGATGAAAAGGTACTAAATGAAGCGAATAACCTGAAAATAGTGGCCAATTGTGCTGTTGGGTATGACAATATAGACCTTATGGCGGCGGCTAAAAATAGGGTGATGATTTGTAATACCCCTGATGTTTTAACAGATACAACGGCAGATCTGACCTTTGCATTAGTAATGGCTGTTTCCCGCAGGGTGGTGGAGGCGGCTGAATTTATTAAAAAGGGACAATGGAAAAGCTGGAGTCCGTTTTTATTAGCAGGTCAGGATATTCATCATAAAACACTTGGAATAGTTGGGATGGGGAAAATCGGAGAAGCGGTTGCCAAACGTGCGTCCGGATTTGAGATGAACCTCCTCTACCATAATCGAACGAGGAAGCCGGAAATCGAACAGAAACTGGGCACTGTTTATTGTTCGTTTGAGGAACTCGTAAAAAAGGCTGATTTTGTCGTCTGTTTAGCACCACTAACCGACGAAACCCAAAATATGTTTACCCGGGAAGTTTTTCAGAAAATGAAGCATTCCGCCATTTTCGTTAACGCTTCAAGAGGACCCGTTGTCGATGAACAGGCCCTATATGAGGCACTTATTAAAGGAGAAATCGCCGGGGCTGGTTTGGATGTATTTGAAAAGGAACCGATTGACGACGGGCACCCATTACTTGGGCTTTCAAATGTTGTTGCTCTCCCGCATATCGGAAGCGCAAGTGTAGAAACAAGAACGGCGATGATCAATTTATGTATCGCTAATATTGAAGCGGTGTTAGAGGGGAAGCTCCCCTTAACAATGGTGAATAAGAATTAGAAGAGCTGTACGAATTCTAAATAAAAAGAGCGATTGCCGATAGGGCAATCGCTATTATTTTATTAGAATACTTGTTCAACTTCGACAATTCCAGGAACTTCTTCAAGAAGTGCTCTTTCAATGCCGGCTTTAAGCGTGATGGTAGAACTTGGGCAGCTGCCGCATGCACCTAATAAACGAAGCTTCACAATACCATCCTCAACATCAACTAATTCACAATCTCCGCCATCGCGAAGAAGAAATGGTCGTAATTTATCTAATACTTCTTGTACTTGTTCTTTCAATTCTAACTCTTCCATTCCCATCGACTCCTTTCCTAACTATATTATAAAGTGATTGACAGTAAAAATCCATTCCGAAGAAACTGGCAAAACACCCATTTAATCATTTTCATTCATTTTTAAGGAATAGATGTTGTAAAATAAAAGAAAAAAACAAGGATGAGTCAAAATGGAACATAATCAAGTAGAAATTATATTATACGGAGCAGAGCAGCTTTGCCCAAGCTGTGTAAATCTCCCCTCATCGAAAGAAACATTTGAATGGCTTGAGGCTGCTATTGCACGGAAATTTCCGGAACAGCCCTTTAAAATGACTTATGTAGATATTCATTTTCCGCCTGCAGAGCCTGAAAAGCAAAGTTTCGCTCAAAAAGTGATTGAAGAGGATATGTTTTATCCTGTGGTTGTCATCAAGGACAAAGTGGTCGGCGAAGGAAATCCGCGGTTAAAAACGATTTTTTCCGAGCTTGAAAAGTATGGATACAAAGCGGTTTAAACAAAAGAAGGGGATGATCCATTTATCTGGACATCCCCTTCTTTTCATGCCATTATCCATTATGATATTTGTACATCCATAAGATACCGGATTTGATCAGGCGCGCAACACGTCCTGTAATTGCTGAATTACCCATCATTCCAAATCCTTGTTTCTTCCCTAGGGATCCGAGTATGCCTTTTAATTTGATTGGAGGGAACGATGCTGGCGGTTCTTCACCATTCCAACGTTTTCTCAATACCTCCACAATTTGCTCTGCTTGCCCTTCCGCTAATTGTGCACTTGGTGCATGAGGAAGGCTTGCGCAGTCACCGAGGATATAAATATGCTCATCCGTTTTCAGGTTGTGTTGAGGAGTAAGGACCACTCTCCCCATATTATCTTTTTCCTCAGGAAAATCACGAACAATTTTATTTGCTTGAATTCCAGCTGTCCAAACGATGACATCACAATCAATCGGTTCATCATGGTTATATAATCTTGTTTCTTCCACCTTTGTTATATTGGAATTGTTGATAATTTCAACGTTATGCCTATTAAACCAATTTTCAACATATTTACTCAGGCGGTCAGGAAAGGATGATAGAATGTGCTTTCCCCTGTCAAACAACTTAATTTGAAGGTCATCTCGGCTTTCACTTAATTCACTGGCAAGCTCTACGCCGCTAAGACCAGCTCCGACAATGCTGACCACTGATCCGGGAGGAAGATTATTTAAAACAGAATAAGTTTCACGGGACTTTCCAATGCTTTGAATACTGTAAGTAAATTCATCTGCCCCAGGCACACCATGATACTTGTCCTCACAGCCAAGTCCTATAATTAAATCATCGTAGTTTATTGGTTCATCATCTTTTAAAAGAACCTTTTTTTCTTCTCTTGCGATTCCGGTAACTTCACCAAACTTTATCTTTAACCGAGGATGTTCAGGAAAACAAACACGAACCTCTTTATCGGAAATGGTTCCTGCTGCTAAAGCATAGTATTCGGTTTTAAGACAGTGGTATGGGACTCGGTCAACAAGTGTAATCGTTACGTCTTCCGGAAGATTATTCGGAAGGAGTTCACTAAGAATTTTCATTCCGCCGTATCCTCCGCCAAGAATTACCAGGTTTTTCATTTTAAAATTTCCCCTTTTTACAAAACAATTGTATTCCTATTTTTAATGTTCCTTTTTTTATCAATTTATTGCACGTAGAATATAGCAATAAATTGAAATCAAGGATTTAATGGTTTATGAAGTCAACAGTAATTTCACACAATTACGAGTATAGCTAAGAAATGACGAAATAACAACAATTTTCATGTATTCTTGACAAAATGAATGCACTTTGCTATTTGACGATATTTCTTAAAAAGAGTACGATTAGTAGGTATGAAGAGGTGAAACCATTGATTAAACCAATTATTGAATTTTGTATAAGCAACTTAGCAAATGGCGCACAGCGGGCGTTTGAAATATTAGAAAAAGATCCTAATTTGGATATTATCGAATATGGTTGTCTAGGGTATTGTGGAAAGTGTGCGATGACACTTTATGCACTTGTTAATGGGGAAGTAGTAAGTGGAAAAACTCCGGAAGATCTTGTAGATAATATTTATCAATACTTGGAAGAAAATCCAATGTTTTGAGAAAGGCAAAGCCTTGTTCAGCCCCGACAAGAAACCTTAGAGAGGCTAGGCAATGGAGCTAGATAATAAAGAAAGGAGCGTGAACCGCTCCTTTTTTTATTTTTTATCATATAATAGTTAGTATAGACGATTTGTTGTGCCAGTAATCTGAAGTGGATATACTATATTAAAAAGCTTAAAAAGGGGGAACTAGAATGAGTAATGAGGTTGTTATTTTAACCGAGGCAGCTGCCATGCAAATTAAAGATATGATGAAGCAAAATGAAGAAGAAGGAGCCCTTTTACGTGTGGGTGTCAAAGGCGGGGGCTGCAGCGGCTTATCTTATGGTATGGGATTTGATCATGAAGTAAAGGAAGATGATCTACATTTCGAACTGCATGGAATTCAAATCCTCGTCGATAAAGAAAGTGCTCCTATTTTGCAAGGAACAAAAATTGATTATAAACAATCGATGATGGGCGGCGGATTTACGATTGAAAATCCGAATGCTATTGCCTCGTGCGGTTGTGGATCTTCTTTCCGAACAGCAACGGCTGCAGGTTCACCTGAGGAATGTTAGGATTTAAAGGGAAAAGGCGTCCGCTTAACGGACGCCTTGTAAGACTATTGATTAAACATCGAAGAACTGTGTAATGGCTGAACCTTTGCTTTTGGGTCAATATATGATTTTGCGTTGTTAACGGCAGTGGGTGCCTCACCAAATCCACAGGCAATTAATTTCACTTTCCCATCATACGTGCAAATGTCCCCTGCAGCATAAATTCCCGGTACATTTGTTTCCATTTTAGAGTTGACTAAAATCGAATTCTTTTCAATTTGCAGGCCCCACTCTTTTATCGGTCCAAGAGATGACACAAAACCATAATTACAAATGACGGCGTCAACATTAATGGTAACCTTTTCTTCACCGTTCACACTTTCAAGAATAACTTGCTTAATTCCGGAATGGTCTCCAATTAATTCTGCAGGAACATAGGGAGTTTTTACATTAACCTTTGAATTGAATAAGTTTTTAACACTATGTTCATGGGCTCGAAATTTGTCTCTGCGGTGAACAATCGTCACTTTTTCTGCTATCGGTTCCAACATTAAGGCCCAATCCACTGCGGAATCTCCTCCGCCAAATACTACTACTTTTTGACCGGCAAATTTATTTAAATCTTCGATAAAATAATGGAGGTTTTTCCGTTCATACTGTGCAGCACTTTCTAGTTCTAAGCGGCGAGGCTGGAATGCACCGTTTCCTGCCGTAATTACCACAGTTTTTGAATAATGAACTTCAGCATTTGTTGTTAATTTAAAAATACCGTTTTCTAGCTTTTCTAACTTTTCAACAGATTGTTCAAGCACAACCACTGGATCAAATTTCGCCATTTGCTCTTTTAGGTTATTTACCAATTCTTGAGCACGAATTTTTGGAAAACCGGCAACATCATAGATATATTTTTCAGGGTATAGCGCTGACAATTGACCGCCAAGTTGTGGTAAGCTCTCAATGATTTTCACTGAAGCTTGTCGCATCCCTCCGTAAAACGCGGTAAATAAACCAACAGGACCTCCCCCGATAATGGTGAGATCGAATACCTTTTGATCATCTTGCACTATGAATCCCCCCCAGGTAGGTAGTAACAATCTCCATCCCAATCATACCATAAAAATATTAAATGCTCACTTGAATTGCAAGGAATATTCGCCCAATTGGCAATAGTGCATTATTTTTTACCTTAGTTGGATTACATGAATAGTAAATGTTCAAACTATAATTATGTTAAATAAATTAAAAAACCGCTTGAAAACTAGATGAAAATGGAATAAGATGAATTGTGTATATATTGTTACTATTATGTGACAATATCAGAACATTGTTTAATTAAGAGAGTTTATAAAAACAGGAATATTAATGTGCATCCTACTGTAATGAGAAGTAGCTGCTGTTTTCTTTGTACCTATTCGTGAAAAATATCACAAAGATTTCGCCTTGTAAACCTAAAGAAATCTGTCGATTGGCAAGCGCCAGAGGCGTAGTTGCGCTTTCGACAAATAAAAACAAAGAAATCAGTGGATGATAAGGCAAAAGGTTCATTAAATTAAAATAAAGGTGGAAGTGATTACTTTGAGAAAGCCAAAAATTGTTATTGTCGGGGCAGGATATGGCGGACTTATGACAACAGTTCGTTTGCAAAAATTATTAGGTGTGAATGAAGCGGAAATCGTGTTAATTAATAAAAATGATTATCACTACGAAACTACATGGTTACATGAAGCATCAGCAGGCACATTACACCATGATAAAGTGCGCTATGATATCCGCAATGTAGTGGATCGCAGTAAAGTTGAGTTTATTCAAGATACAGTTGTCGAAATCAATAAGGAAGAAAAGAAAGTAATTTTAGAAAATGATCAAGTCAATTATGATTACCTGGTTATTGCGCTTGGCGGAGAACCAGAAACATTTGGAATTAAAGGGTTAAAAGAATATGCATTTGGCATTACCAATGTCAATTCCTCTCGTCAATTACGGGAGCATATTGAGTACCAATTTGCTACGTACAATATGGAAGAAGAAAAGAATGATAATCGCTTATCTATTGTAGTTGGCGGTGCCGGATTTACGGGGATTGAATTCCTTGGCGAATTAACGAACCGTATTCCAGAGCTTTGCCAGGAATATGATGTGGATTTCCAAAAGGTTAGAATTACTTGCGTGGAGGCAGCCCCAACTGTTCTTCCAGGCTTTGATCCGGAATTAGTTAGCTACGCAGTTTCTCAACTAGAGCGGAGAGGCGTAGAGTTTTTAATCGGTACTGCGATTAAAGAAGCTACTCCTGAAGGGATTTTTGTCGGTAAAGGCGATGAGGAGCCTTATGAAATTAAGGCTGGAACTGTCGTTTGGGCTGCAGGTGTACGTGGAAATGCCATTATTGAAAAATCTGGTTTTGAGGCAATGCGAGGCCGCGTGAAAGTACAACCGGATCTTCGTGTTCCGGGATTTGATGATGTATTTATTATTGGTGACAGCTCACTTGTTATTAATGAAGAGATTAACCGTCCATATCCTCCGACTGCACAAATTGCCATGCAACAGGGTGAAGTAGTTGCTAAAAACATTGCAGCACTTGTTCGAAATAAAGCAGAGCTTGAAAACTTTACCTTTGATAATAAAGGTACTGTTTGTTCCCTCGGTGAAGATGATGCGATTGGTGTAGTATTTGGTAAAAAAGTGACTGGTTCAAAAGCAGCCTTCATGAAAAAAGTGGTTGATAACCGGGCCCTTTATATGATTGGCGGTACATCATTAGTACTGAAAAAAGGGAAGTTGAACTTCTTTTGATAAAATTTTTTAACAAAAGGGCAGAAGAATTCTGCCCTTTTTTCATATCATTTCATTTCATGGAATTGTGATTTAGGAGGTTCTCATGAGTAAACGCGGTAAGGTGTGGCTGGCCGTCTCAGGATTGGTAAAGTATGACGAGAAATGGCTTGTAGTTAAAAAAAGATACGGTGGTTTAAAAGGGCAATGGTCTTTGCCGGCAGGCTTTGTTAATGAAGGAGAAACAGCGGATGAAGCTGTTATTCGAGAGGTCAAAGAAGAAACGGGTATTGATTGCACAGTGAAAGGTTTAATTGGGCTAAGAACCGGTGTTATAAAAGAAGAAGTAAGTGACAATATGCTTATGTTTTTACTTGAGCCGAAGGACGGTGTTCAAATTATTCATCAAGACAGCGAACTTTATGAGGCGCGATTTATGGCACCTGAAGAGCTTCTGCATGAAAAGGAAGCCTCTATTCTTTTAAGCTACCTAATAAATCAAACGAATTCCTCTTTAATACCCTGTGAAGATGGTTTGAATCCGGGTAATCAGTTCGGATATACAGCATATAAAGTATTTTTGTAATTTTTAGAAAATTTAAGGAACCAATCGAAAATGAAAGAAAACTCCAGATGTATCCGTTTTCTTATGTTTATTTGCTTGTATTTCCTCCTTTTCTTTTTTTCATTTTCTTGATATATTATCAGAAAATTTAGTTAATAAATAAGGAGGATGAATAGTATGACTGTAAAAAATTTGGATACAAAAACATGTGATTATTGTTCTGGAAATGGTTATTTTCAACTTTTACTTGGCGGTTCTGAAACTTGTTCCTGCTGTGAGGGAACAGGGAAAAAGCAGGAGTAAATAAATATAGCTAATTGAATTATTCGCTTCTTCGAATCCTTCGGAGGGCTATTTTTTTGTGTGTGGCGCTAGCGCTTTTCTTTTCTATTGACTCCCTTTTGGACATTCAGTACACTTAATGTTGATGTGTCAAAAGGGGGAATTTTCAATGCAAATGAGCATTGTTGTCTTAATTATCTCGATGTTATTGTTTCTAGTGTTATTTTTTGGAATAGGATTTATCCTTAATATGCTTTTAAGAATGTCTTGGATTATGGCAATTATTTATCCAATTGTCGCGATTTTAATTGTTGATAAAGTACGTTTTATTGAATATTTTACGAATAGTAAAACTGCCTTCGGACAACTCGGGCACCGGTTCAGTTCACTTGCAACTGCTGACATCTTAATTTTAGTCAGCGGGCTGGCTGGTGCTATTGTCTCAGGCATTGTCATAAAGCTTTTAAGAAAAAATGGATACCAGATGTTCTAAGACTTTTTACCATGGTAAGGAGTCTTTTTTATTTACTTCTTGAATAATTCTTTTCCCCATGGGAAATGAATATTTTTTGAGGAGTGAAAAATTTTGATGACTATTTTAAAAAGTTGGGCTAAGCGCTTTGTGATGACAACTCTTTTCTTATTGGCGCTTTTAGTAACCTATCAATCCCTTTCCGGAGTGAATGCCCAAACAGTATTAAATTTTGTTGATCCGTTTATTTCGTCCAGTAAAACGGCAGCAGCAACAGTCCCAACGCTAGAAGAAGCCATTGATTGGTCTAAATATCCGAAGAAAACGGTTATTGCCACGGGTTACACTGCAGGGTTTGAGTCAACAGGAAAATATCAAGGGCATCCTGAATATGGAATTACTTATTCGGGTGTGAAAGTGAAACGGGATTTATATTCAACCATTGCAGCAGATTTAAATGTTTTTCCAGTAGGGACCATTTTATTTATCCCCGGCTATGGCTATGGCGTAGTAGCAGATAAAGGCGGGGCAATAAAGGGAAATGAGTTGGACCTGTATTTTAATACCGTTAAAGATGTTTATAACCAATGGGGCAAAAAGAAATTGGATATTTATGTTGTTCAAAAAGGAAATGGAAGTCTTTCTGAACAAGAATTAACCACATTAAATGAAAAAAAGTCGATGCAAGTATTCAGGCAGCAATATATTCATTCCGAGAAAAGATAAAAGCAGGCAGCCGCCTGTTTTTTCTATTTTCCAGCCTCTAGTCAAGGCGCTTTTGCTTTTCCTATTGTTTTCGATTCTCGAAAGAATTTTTCTTTTTCGTTATAATAAAGTTATAAAGATACTAAGGGGGAAAAGTCATGTTTGAAATGAAAACAGAATTTAATGAATCAAATGAACATGAAGGTTTGGTCATCGGTCTTTTTGAGCGGCCGGAAAAATTTACGGGTCTACTGGCAAGGCTTGATGAATTATTCGACGGACAGCTTAAAGAGCTTGTGAAGTCTGGAGAGATTACCGCTAAGTTTAAAAGTATTAATAAAATACATACTCTTGGAAAAATGGGTGTAAAACGAATTTGGTTTGTTGGTCTGGGTAAAGAAAAAGAACTATCCTTTGAAAAAGCGCGGGAAGTGTTCGGGAAACTTTTTAAGCAGATAAAAGCACAAAAACAGGAAGAATTAGCTATTGTTATGGAAACGTTTACAACGGAGGGGTTGACAGCGCTGGATGCTGCTCATGCAGCCGGTGAAGCATTGGCACTAGCGACGTATGAGTTTAAAGGCTACAAACAGAAGTCAAATGAACCGGAGAAGAGTCTGGAAAATCTAACAATCTATTGTGGCTCCAATGATTTTGAAGAACTAAAAGCATCGTTAACAGTAGGGTATGCGTTTGGAAAAGGAACTAATTCAGCCCGTACACTTGTGAACACACCAGGAAATTTGCTAACAGCTTCAGATATGGCTGATTATGCAAAGCAACTTGCCGCTAAGTATGACTTTGAAGTGGAAGTCTTAGAAAAGGCGGAAATTGAAAAGCTGGGGATGGGTGCGTTTTTAGCAGTAAATCAGGGGTCAACAGAGCCACCGAAAATGATCGTTCTTAAATATCAAGGAAAAGAAGACTGGAATGATGTTATTGGTCTTGTCGGCAAAGGGATTACCTTTGATACCGGAGGATATTCCATTAAAACCAAAACAGGGATTGTTGGCATGAAATCAGACATGGGCGGTGCGGCATCTGTGTTAGGAGCAATGGAGATTATTGGGGAAATAAAACCAGAACAAAATGTTGTCGCTGTTATTCCGTCTACTGACAACATGATCAGTGGATCGGCCTTTAAGCCTGATGATGTGATTACTTCGATGAGCGGTAAGACGATAGAGGTACTAAATACGGATGCTGAAGGTCGTTTAGTCCTAGCGGATGCTATTACATATGCCAAGCACCACGGTGCTGAATACCTTGTGGATATTGCAACCTTAACAGGGGGTGTGATTACTGCACTTGGTCTTCATACAACGGGTGCCATGACCAATCATGACTCTCTATATGAGCAGGTTTTAGAGGCATCAAAGGAATCCGGAGAACGGATTTGGCAATTGCCGCTGTTTGATACTGAAAAAGAAAGAGTACGAAACAGTAAAGTGGCTGATTTAAATAATTCACCTGGAAGTGAAGGTCATGCCCTTGTTGCAGGTGCGTTTATCGGAGAATTTGCGGAAGAAACACCATGGGTACATTTAGATATTGCAGGGACCGCAACTACCTCTAGGGAATATGACCTTGGACCTGCAGGTGCAACGGGTGTTATGACCAGGACACTCGCTCTATTTGTTGAGCGTTTCGAGCCAATTGAAAAATAACTTCATCCTTCAAGCCATCTTGGGTTTTTTATGTATTTGCCCACTCAAAAACCTATCTGTTCGCATATGAAATAGTGTAGGCAAGTATATACGAAAGGGAGGTATGATGGCATGTACCCTTATCGATATCCCTATCCCGTTCAAGATCAAAGATTTATCGGGTTGGGCTGGCCGTTGGCGATAGGTGGACTTGGCTTTTTAGGAGGATTATTAGGTGGAGGAATAGGCGGGTTTGCAGGAGCAGCATTAGGAAGTCGTCCGCCATGGGGCTATCCCGGATTCGGCTATCCAGGCATGGGTTACCCTGGATTTGGTTATCCAGGCATGGGCTACCCAGGATATTATTAAACAGAGTAAAAACAGCTCCAAGGGCTGTTTTTACACTTTTTAGAAGAGCAATTTTACATTACATAAAATAAATCTCTAGAGGAGAGGTAAAAATGGTTAAAAACACATTATTAGAAGCATTAGGGATTGAAATAACCCATTTAGAGGCAGGTAAAGTAATTGCAACGATGCCGGTGGATGAGCGTACGAAGCAGCCCGTTGGTTTACTGCATGGCGGGGCGTCTGTGGCGCTGGCAGAAACGGTTGCCAGCCTAGGTGCATATGAATTGGTTGACAAAGCGACACAAGGGGTTGTAGGTCTGGAAATAAATGCAAACCATGTACGGTCTGCCAGAGAGGGTATTGTGACAGCAGTTGCAACCGTTCTGCACCAAGGAAAAACAACAATGGTATGGGATATTAAAATCCACGATGAAAAGGAACGGCTTATTTGCGTATCCAGATGCACAATGGCGGTCATTTCCTTAAAAAAATAAAGTCACCAAAAGGATGAGTTCTTCATCCTTTTTTCTTTGGGTGATTTGTAGGAAAATTTAAAAAAATCACGACCATTTCATGTTATAATAGAAAATAATAAAAAATTTCTTATATGTACAATTTTTTGTACAGGTTTCTCTATATAATGTAGTAAGAAATTTGTTAGAAAAGGTGGTGAAAAAGGATGGGAAAGCGGCATTGTTTATTTATTGATTTTGAATTTACCATGCCAGAAAGAAATGTCCGTATGAAGGAGTTTTATCCTGAAATTATTGAGGTTGGTATTGTTTCAGTAATAGATGATCAAATCGTTGATCAGTTTTCATCTTATGTGACCCCGCTTAAATTTCCTACGCTTTCAGATCGCTGTAAATCATTTCTACATATTTCTCAGGATCAGGTAAACAAAGGGATTACTTTTTTTGAATTAATTCGAAAAATGGAGGAGTTCAATCAAGGGTATGAAATGACCATTGTTACTTGGGGAAATATGGACATGAAGGTGTTGCGCCATAATTGTCTTGCAGCCGGAATTCTGTTTCCATTTCATGCAGTCGAGTTAGATCTATCCATGGAGTATAAACGATTTTTTGGTGATCAAAACCAAACGGGTCTTTGGAAGGCGGTTCAAGAGTATGGCAAGGAAGGGACAGGCAGACACCATCGTGCACTTGATGATGCACTGACTACTTATAATATATTCAAGCTTGTTGAAAAGGATAAACGTTACTTGGAAAAACCTAAACCAACGACGATTGGGGACCGGGTTGATTTTTCAAAACTATTAAATGAATTTGCATAAAAGGCCAAATCATTCAAATTGATTTGGCCTTTTATGTTATTTATTTAAAATAATCCTTTTCTAATGAATCTATCATTTTTAAGCTCATTTCTGCCCATTCTGAGGGATTTTCATTTAACTCTTTTTTCATTACATTAATGGCCTCTTTTAAAGAAGTTTGATACTCTGGGACTTCATCTTCAAAATGCTTGACCATTTGCTTCGGAATATTCGCCTGCTCTCTGAAGGCGAGTGCGCGTCTTTCGTGAAAAACAAGTACATCTGCACTCTTCGGATTATGTAGGTCGCCTTGCATCGGATGTTTCTTAACCGCCAATACCCTTACTAAATAATGTTGCGGCCGTTCCTCTGTTATTTCACCAATATATTTGCCTGTTTTATAGATCGCTGTAACACGATCGCCAATTTTAAATTCCGCCAAAATAAGCCCTCCCTGCTCCTTCATATCTTTCATTTTAAAAGAATTAAAAACAAAGTGCAAAAATAGTAAATTTCGGTTAAATTAAAAAAATGGAGGGATGATAATGAAAAAGAGCATAAGAATATGGACTGCATTGCTTATCATCATGTTTGTACTATCCGGATGCGGGACAAGCAATGACAAGCATGAATCTAAATCTACAGGCAGTACATCAAGCACGGAACAAAAGGAAGGGGACAAAAAAGTGTCAAACGCCGTCTATCCTCAGCTAACAAAGGAAGTCTCTGAAAAGGAAAGATTAGTCGAAATGGAAACTTCAATGGGAAATATTAAAATAAAATTATTCCCGGAATACGCTCCAAAAGCGGTTGAAAATTTTGTGAAGCACAGTGAGAAAGGCTATTATGATGGTCTGATTTTTCATCGTGTAATTAAGAATTTCATGATACAAGGCGGAGACCCGAACGGAAATGGAACGGGAGGAGAAAGCATCTATGGTGCACCGTTTGAAGATGAATTTTCGAATAATCTCTTTAATCTTCGCGGTGCATTGTCAATGGCTAACTCAGGTCCGAATACGAATGGAAGCCAATTCTTTATCGTACAAAAATCTGATCTTGATCCATCCATGAAGGAGCAAATGGAAAAGATAGAGTATCCGAAGGAAATCATTGCGGCCTATGAGAAAAATGGTGGAACTCCATGGCTAGATCACCGTCACACAGTGTTTGGACAAGTCATTGAAGGAATGGATATTGTGGATAAAATTGCTGATACGCCTGTCGATGGAAAAGATAAACCAAAGAAAGATGTAGTAATTAAAAAAATTAATGTCCTAAAATAACACATGACTATAAACTTGGTTGAAGCAATTTTTATTGCTATAATGATATGAATGGATTTCCTTGATGAAAGGGAGAAGAAAATGTTTCAACCACACATCTTGTCGTTATTTTTATATTTTCCGCAAGATAAATCAGAATATATTCCCGCTGTCATCACGTTTCTCATCTTCTTTATTGGAGCTGTTTTTGCAATGAAATATGTCATTGCTATTTCCAAACGTGAAGCCAAAAAGTCAAAAGAGTTAGAAGATCGAATCATGAATCAGCATAATCAAAAGGAACAGTGAATCAGGCTGTTCCTTTTTCATTTATGAATAGCCCCTAGACACATTGGAGATACTATTTACAAAATGTCTATTGTGGAGGTATTAGATGAAGAAATATTGGCTGATCCTTCCTTTGCTTTTACTTGCAGGATGTACCGAAGAAAATCCTAAAAAGATTGATGTTCAAATGTTTAATCCGGTTGGTGATTCCCTTGGGAAAATTACCTTGTCTGAACAAGCAAGCGGAGTAAAGATGGAAGTAAATTTAACTGGATTAACACCAGGCGTTCATGCGATACATATTCACGATACTGGAAAATGCGAGGCTCCTGACTTTAAATCGGCGGGAGGTCATTTTAACCCAGAAAATAAAAAACATGGACTGCTGAATCCAAATGGCGCACATGCCGGGGACATGCCCAATTTAATTGTTGGAGATGACGGGTCAGTAAAAGCAGAGCTAATGGCACCAAATGTCTCTCTAAAGGATGGAAAAAAATCTTTATTTACTAAAAAGGGCACTTCCATTGTCGTACATGCGGGAAAAGACGACGGCATGACACAGCCGGCTGGGGACTCAGGAAAACGAGTGGCTTGCGGTGAAATTACAAAAGACAAGAAGCAAAAGGGTCAAGGTTCTCAAGATGAAAAATAATAAGTAAAGTTTGGCTTTCTCCTGCCTTGGAGAGGCCTTTTTTCATACCTATTGATTACTAAAACTTGATTTCTGTTCTCACTTTACTGAAAATAAAAGTCGGAGTTTATAAAGAAATTTAGGAGTGCACAGCCATGCGGAATAAATTATATTATCAAGACCCGTACATTCAGGCTTTTTCATCTGCCGTTTTAAAGCAAGAAAGCGATGACTCTGGAAACTGGTATGTTGTTCTAAAGGAAACGGCTTTTTATCCAACTGGTGGCGGTCAGCCGCATGATACCGGAACAATCGGTGGAAAAGCTGTCATAAATGTAGAAGAAATCGAAGGGGAGGTTCGTCATTATCTTGAAGAGCCTTTAAAGGAAACGGATAAAGAAATACAGGGAGCAATCAATTGGACACGCAGATTTGATCATATGCAGCAACATTCTGGGCAGCATATTTTATCAGCTGCGTTTGACCAATTGTTTCATTATCAAACCGTGGGCTTCCATTTAGGGAAGGAGTCGGTGACGATTGATTTAGAAACGGATACTTTAACGGAGGAAGAGGCCAATAGAGCTGAGGAACTAGCCAACCAAGTGATCTTAGAGAATCGGCAAATCGAGGTAAAATGGGTGACGGAAGAAGAATTATCCTTTTACCGGCTGCGTAAAGCAACAAAAGTAAAAGAAGATATTCGCCTTGTGATTATTCCCGAATTTGATTACAATGCATGCGGCGGGACCCACCCGAATACAACGGGAGAAGTACGAGCTATCAAAATACTTGATTGGGAAAGGCAGAAGAAAAAAGTCCGCGTTCAATTTGTTTGTGGGAATCGTGTTCTTCAGCAGCTGCACGAAAAGAATAAAATTTTGATGGATCTAACTCGGCTCTTAAATGCTCCTGAGAAAGAAATGGGACAGGCTGTAATACGGCTTCTTGAAACTGGAAAAAGCCTTGAGAAATCAATTGAACAGGCCCAGGATCAGCTCTTACATTATGAGGCTAGGGAAATGCTTATAAAATATAAAGATCAAACCATCGGCGAAGTTTTTCAAAACCGTACGATTCAAGAGCTACAAAAGCTGGCGCGTTTGATTACAACCGAAAATGGAGATTCACTTGTCTACCTGTTGTCCGAAAATGAAAACCGCTTGCAAATCGTATGTGCAAGAGGTCTTGCCAGGTCGGAAAATATGAAAACAGTTATTGGAAAAGCTCTTGCCCTTATTAACGGAAAAGGCGGCGGCAATGACTCCTTTGCCCAGGGCGGTGGGGAAATGAAAATCTCAGGTGAACAAATGCTGCAACACCTAGTTAATTCCTAATTAAAATTTAAAAAAAGGCAAATGTTAATAAGTAGGAGGACAAAGAAGAATTTCGATAGAATTTTTTGCATAAAAGTTGTTTGAAATAAATTTTCTATTATAATTAGGGGTAAATGAAATTTTTTTCAACTACTGAAGGGATGAGTTTAATTTGAGGACACAACAAGTAGGAGTAGTTGGCGTTGGGGTTATGGGAAGAAGCCTGGCGCTGAATTTTGAAAGTAAAGGTTTTGCTGTCTCTATTTATGATTTATCTACTGAGAAAGTATATGAAATACTTCAAAATAACCAAGGGAAAAACCTATTCGGTACAACAGACATAAAAGAGTTTATTCAATCACTTGAAATTCCCCGCAAAATCTTATTAATGGTAAATGCCGGGGCGATTACCGATAAAGCGATCGAGTCTATCTTACCTTATCTGGATAAAGGTGATATCCTCATTGATGGTGGAAATAGCTTTTTCAAGGATACCATTCGTAGAAATTCCGAACTTGCCGAAAAAGGAATACTGTTTATTGGCGCAGGCGTTTCCGGCGGAGAAGAAGGGGCGCTTAAAGGTCCAGCAATTATGCCAAGCGGTCAAAAAGAAGCATATGATGAGGTAGGACCGCTTTTAACGGCTATTTCTGCAAAAGTAAACGGGGATCCATGCTGTACATATATTGGGCCAAACGGGGCTGGGCATTACGTTAAGATGGTTCATAATGGTATTGAATATAGCGATATGCAGCTTATATGTGAGTCCTACCATCTCTTGAAAGAGTTGCTTGGGTTATCTGCAGAGGAACTCCATGAAGTATTTAAGGAATGGAACGAAGGAGAACTGGACAGTTATTTAATTGAAATCACGGCGGACATTTTTTCGAAAAAGGATCCTGAAACAGGGAAGCCGCTTGTTGAAGTTATTTTGGATACTGCTGGTCAAAAGGGAACGGGAAAGTGGACAAGTCAAAGTGCGCTTGATTTGGGAGTACCGCTTTCGATTATCACGGAATCTGTTTTTTCACGATTCCTTTCTGCGTTGAAACAGGAACGTGTTAAAGCGAGCAAGATTTTAAACGGTCCTGCCAAATTTAATTTTACCGGGGATAAGAAACAATTTATTGAATTGATTCGAAAATCATTATATTTGAGTAAAATTGTTTCCTATGCACAAGGATTTGCCCAATATAGGGTGGCTTCTGATGAGTATGGCTGGGATTTAAAGCCAGGAGAAATTGCGATGATTTTCCGTGGCGGATGTATCATTCGTGCAGCATTCCTGCAAAATATCAAAGAGGCATATGACCGTAATCCGAATTTGGAGAACCTTTTATTGGATTCATATTTCCAATCCATCGTCGCTGATTATCAGGATGCAGCGAGAGAGGTCGTTTCCGTTGCTATTAAGGCAGGTATACCGGTTCCGGGGCTATCTAGTGCCATTGCTTATTATGACAGCTATCGCTCTGAGGTTCTTCCAGCGAACCTGCTCCAAGCACAGCGGGATTATTTTGGTGCTCATACCTATCAGAGAGTGGATAAAGAAGGCACCTTCCATACGGAATGGCTTGCAAAATAGAATGGACAAAGCCAGGCAGATTTTATTAATTTGCCTGGCTTTTTATTAGGGAGAAAAAAACGTATACTAAAACTATCAAATGGGGGTGAGATCAATGGGAATTTTTGATGGAATAATGGGGAATGCATCTGAAGTAACCCCTGCCGAATTACAAAGGGAATATGCGAAAGTCCTTGCATCAAATGAAAAAATTGAAAAAGCGTATAAATTAATTCGAGATTTATTTATTTTTACAAATAAACGCCTGATATTAGTGGATAAACAAGGGTTAACGGGGAAAAAGACCGAATATCATTCCATTCCGTATAAAAGTATTACACATTTTAGTATTGAAACAGCAGGTAATTTTGATTTAGATGCTGAATTAAAAATATGGATTTCCGGAAATGCGCTGCCTCTGCAAAAACAATTTAATAAGAACTTAAATATTTATGAACTTCAAAGCGTTTTGGCGGAATATGTACTTAAATAGGGGAATTTAGGTGATAGGAATATGGAGAATAGTCAGCTTCAAACGAATTTAAAATTTGTCGATTTATTAAATGAATGGGATCCTTTTCAATTAAAAGAAGGCAACTATGATACAGAGATTGCTGATACGATTCAGGCGATTCATGAATTGGAGGATCTGTCCGAACTTGCGGAAAAAATTCAAAGCATTTACGAGTTTTCTTTTGAACAGGTTATTCCCATCAACCTCTGTCTTGAAATTGCTGAGAAACTGTTACTCATTAAAAACAATGACTCATGCTCAATTTAAATAAAAAAAAGAGGACATCCCGGAAAGGGTGTCCACTTCAAAAAGGGGGAATACTAGAAAGCCTTATAGAATAAGGTTTTCCAGTTTCCTTTTTTTTATACATAAAATGGAGAAAAAATAAAAAAAGCGGCATATGCCGCGCTATATCATATACTCAAATGGTTCTACAATCCTTGATCAATGGTAGAGGATTGTGTATGAAACGCTTGGTCTAATAGCTCTGATGCAGGAATATCTAATACGGTTGATAGCTTTAAAATCGTCTGTCTGCTTGGAACTTGCTCTCCGGATTCGTATTTTTCAATCGTAGATAATCCTACTCTAACCTTTTGCGCCAATTCTTGCTGTGTCATATTTTGCATTTCACGACAGTTTTTAATTATTTGGCCGATTGATCTCATACTATTCACCTCTCCTAGAAAAATTTAATTTTATATATATTTTATCATACTATATCAATAATGCCGATGGTGAATTTGAACATTGTGTTAATTTTTAAAATATTTCTAGCAATTTTTAATGTCTTTTGATTTAATGCCATAATTGTGATATAATTTTTTATTGCATATATTGGGATATAAATAAATTTTGATTTAGGAGTGTTTTCATGTCGGAAAAAATCGAAACAGGCAGTATATTAACAGGTAAGGTAACAGGAATTCAGCCTTATGGTGCATTCGTTGCGCTAGGGGAAAATACACAAGGTCTTGTGCATATTTCTGAAATTACACACGGCTATGTAAAGGATATTAATGACCATCTTAAAGTTGGCGATGAAGTAAAAGTAAAAGTTTTATCTGTAGATGAGGAAGCAGGTAAAATTGGTTTATCGATTCGAGCTACCGAAGAAGCTCCTGCTCAGCAGGCTGCAAAGCCAGTCAAAAAGCCTCGCAAGCGCCAAGCAGCTGCAATTGTTCCAGATGCTGAGGGAATGCAAGGATTTAATACACTAAAAGATAAGCTTCAAGAATGGATTGACCAATCACAGCGCGAAGAAATAAAAAAATAATAACCAAAAAGCCCGGATGTTTAGAGTTCTTATAACATCTGGGCTTTTTTATTAACAAAATCTAGTAAAAATCTTTTATGATTTTGGGTCATTCTTTTTTCTCCGCTCGGCTACAATAATATTAGTACATATTTCATCATTGAAATGGAGGAAAGCTTTATGGCAGCAGAAATAAATACAAATAAATTAATTGAACAAACAGAGAAATATGGTGCCCATAATTATCATCCGCTTCCAATTGTCATTTCTCGTGCAGAAGGAGTATGGGTGGAGGACCCTGAAGGCACTAAATACATGGATATGCTTAGTGCCTATTCTGCCGTTAACCAAGGACATCGTCATCCAAAGATTATTCAATCTCTAAAGGATCAGGCAGACCGAGTTACCCTAACATCAAGGGCCTTTCACAACGATCAGTTAGGGCCTTGGTATGAAAAAATTTGTAACTTAACAAAAAAAGAAATGGCTTTACCTATGAATACAGGAGCAGAAGCGGTTGAAACAGCCTTTAAAGCAGCACGCCGATGGGGTTATGACGTGAAAGGAATTCCGGAAAATCAGGCAGAGATTATAGGTTGCAATGGAAATTTCCATGGCAGAACGATGACGGCTGTTTCTTTGTCATCTGACCCCGAGTACCAAAGAGGTTTTGGTCCAATGCTTCCGGGGATAAAGCTAGTCCCATATGGTGATTTAGAGGCATTGAAAGCAGCGATTACCCCAAATACTGCGGCCTTTTTAATTGAACCGATTCAGGGAGAGGCTGGAATTGTCATCCCACCGGAAGGCTATATAAAAGCTGCATTTGATCTATGTAAACAAAATAACATTCTCTTTATTGCCGATGAGATTCAGGCTGGCCTGGCACGTACCGGGAAAATGTTTGCATGTGAATGGGAAAATATTGAACCGGATGTATATATATTAGGTAAAGCATTAGGCGGGGGGGTAATGCCGATTTCATGTGTTTGTGCCAATAAAGATATATTGGGTGTGTTTAATCCTGGGTCCCACGGTTCAACCTTTGGGGGAAATCCACTTGCTTGTGCTGTTTCTATTGCTGCGCTTGATGTATTGGTCGATGAAAGGCTTGCTGAAAAATCCCAAGAGCTTGGCGAGTATTTTATTAGTAAGTTAAAAGAAATAAACAATCCAAAAATTAAAGAAGTCCGCGGACGCGGGTTGTTTATTGGGGTGGAATTAACTGAACCTGCACGTAAATATTGCGAAGAATTAAAGGAGCAAGGACTGCTTTGTAAAGAAACGCATGATACAGTCATTCGATTTGCACCACCGCTTGTGATTACGAAAGAAGAATTAGATTGGGCAATAGAAAGAATTCAAAAGGTGTTGGGTTAAAAAGAAAAATCCTTGCTAAAATAATGTGTACCCTTTGTAAAGGACATTTTAAAAAAAGGTCAGGCAACTTGAAGAAGATGATCTCTGTATTGAACAGGGGTCATCTTTTTTAGGTT
>NZ_KI535297.1:0-416157 GCF_000482325.1 Bacillus sp. UNC438CL73TsuS30
ATTTGAGAGGAGCTGTCCTTAGTACGAGAGGACCGGGATGGACGCACCGCTGGTGTACCAGTTGTCTTGCCAAAGGCATCGCTGGGTAGCTATGTGCGGACGGGATAAGTGCTGAAAGCATCTAAGCATGAAGCCCCCCTCAAGATGAGATTTCCCATAGCGTCAAGCTAGTAAGATCCCTGAAAGATGATCAGGTTGATAGGTCAGAGGTGGAAGCATGGCGACATGTGGAGCTGACTGATACTAATCGATCGAGGACTTAACCATAGTCTTAAGGTGAACTCGTTTTTACTAAAAACTTCTTCTGTATTATCTAGTTTTGAGGGAATGATACCTCATATAAATAGTCTGGCAATAATGGCGAGAAGGTCACACCCGTTCCCATACCGAACACGGAAGTTAAGTTTCTCAGCGCCGATGGTAGTTGGGGGCTGTCCCCCTGTGAGAGTAGGACGTTGCCAGGCATGATGAAAGACAACCTAAAGAGGGTTGTCTTTTTTGATGTTTCATTTACTGGTAAATATTATAATAAAAGTGGGGAATATAATTCAAAAACTGGACAATAAAATCAAAAGTTGGAAAATATATTTTTCAAAGTGGAAAATAAATTGAGAAAGCTAGTTTTTTTATAAACGATTCACCTAAAAAATGGTGGTTATTTGGATTTGAAAAATTTGATTATGATTTATCAAAACACAGCCCATGCATTTTTCAATAATACCCGTGTCTCCTACAAAGTGGACTCTGCAAGGGATACGTACCAGCAAGTGTTACAATTTTTTCATCAAGTGCTTGATACAGAAACAATATAGATTGATTAAAAGCGTCTCTCCATTAAGAGGGCGCTTTTTTAAGTTTTATAATAAATGCTAGTGGGTGTCTTAATCGATTTTTACATTAGGATAAGTATCCTCCGCATATACATATAGATGGAAATGGAGGTGCAGTATGGCAGTTTTTTGGGGTGTAGACTCTGCAGTAAATGCTAATGAGGAAGTATTACTATGTGTCCAAAGGAACTTTGGGGTACCGGATTTTTGGGGAAGATATTTGAGCACGGTGCCAAATGCTAGCGAGGGACTTACGAAGGACGAACTACGGTTTTTAAGATCGAAAGGCATTAAAGTTATGCCTATTTATAATGATTTTAACAACCCTGTTGGGCGGCAAGAGGGAAAAGTAATGGCGCGGAATGCTATTTACCATGCCCGAAGGCTGGGAATTCGTAAAGGGACTGTTATATTCGCAAATGTAGAACGTTTTCACGAAGCGGATGCTGAGTGGTTAATTGGCTGGGTGGAAACGTTTTATACCAGTTCATATAGGGCGGGATTTTATCATGACCCAATGGTCGGCAATTTTCATAGTGCCTACTGTGAAGCCGTTCAAAAAGAGGAACGCCTGAAAAATCAAGCAGTATTGTGGAGTGCGAAGCCTGAAAAAGGAATCAGCACCAAACGGAGCAAACCAAAATTTAACCCGAAAAAACCAAGATGTCCTGGTTTAGTATGGGCATGGCAATACGGAAGAGATGCAAAAGTCTGCCCGATTGACACCAATTTAGCAGAAGAAAAGCTATTTAATCTTATGCATTGAAATTCGACAAAATTCGGGTGGCGCCTGTCACCACCCGAATTTTGTCGATAAATAAGATTTCCCCCCGCTGCTTTTTTTGGTGGTAGAATGGGTAAGGATTGATTTTTTGACGGGGGTTCTTCAATGATTTCAAAAAAATGGACGGTTTGGTTCTCTATGATTGTATCGCAGGGCTTATTTGCCGCTTTGCTTCCAATTTGGTTAAAATTATTTAATTATCTTCATCCGGTCGTTTTGATTGTGGTTTGGTTCTGTCTGACCATTTTTATTTTTTTCTTAATTTTTTTAGTTACAGGAAACACGATGTCTATTTCAAAACGAGTAGTATCGACTTTCTTATTCTTGTATTCGTGTTCCTTGCTGGTTCTTTTGTTTTTCAGGCCATCCAATCAAGAATATCAAACATATAATTTAGTTCCTTTTAAAACGATCTCCTATTATTTAAGTGGGGAGGTTTCATTCTTAATAGCGTTTTATAACTTATCAGCAAATGTTTTATTGTTTATCCCATTTGGGATTTTTGCCATGATCATAGCCAGTAAATCGACTGTCAGTAATCTAAAACGATTCGGCGTCCCTATTATCATGATTACAATGATTGAAGTTCTGCAATTCCTTACCAAAAGAGGAAGTCTGGATGTAGATGATTTGATATTTAATGTTTTCGGGGTATATGCAGGTTATGGATTGTCACGTTCGATAAAGAAGGTTTTGCAAATAGATTAGAGGTTTAATGGGAGGGTAAATTAAAAATGGTCCCGAGTGTTTAAATCTGCACCCGGGATTTGTTAGCTTTTCAGCAATAGGTAAGCAGAGAGTGTTTCATTCTAGTAAAAAATTGACCCTTAAGCATTTTTTACAGCCAAACCATATTCAATTGTAAGATTGTCAATGATTTTTTGGACCGGAAGAATTTCCTTTATTTCTCCTACTCTTGCACCAGCAAAAACTAACCCATTGTCCACATCTCCTCCAACAGATACAAGGAGGGAATCAAGTGTGCAAAAACGATAGGAACAATTTTTTAGACAATCATGGCATTTAGCAATTTTCAATTTATCAGGACCACTGATCAATTTTGTAAAGTTATTGATTATGGCTCTTCCTTGGAGGCCAACTGTTGTTTTAACCAAAACGGTATCTTCTTTACGTGCATCCACATATTTCTTTTTGAAGGCAAGTGGTGCATCACATTCCTCGCTTGCCACAAACCGAGTGCCCATCTGCACGCCGGATGCACCCATTCCAATCGCTTTTGCAATATCATCACCCGTCATAATTCCTCCTGCAGCAATAACAGGGATGGAAACAGCCTCTACAACTTCCGGAAGTATATCCAACATAGGACGCTCAGTACCAAGATGTCCTCCTGCTTCAAAACCTTCAACGACCACTGCTGCGGCGCCAAGACGTTCAGAAATTCTAGCCAATTTTGCCGAAGAGACAATCGAAATGACGGGTATTCCCGCCTGTTTTCCCCATGCGTACATATCTCGTGAGATTCCAGCGCCTGATATAATAAAATCCACTTTTTCTTCAAGGGCAGCTTTCATTTTTTCCGCAAAATCATTCATGGCAAATAATACATTTACGCCAATATATCCAGCATCTTTGACAAGATTTTTAGCTCGTCTTATATGGGTCCTCATTTCATCAACTGAAATTCCAGTACCGGATATTATGCCAATCCCGCCGGCATTCGCAACAGCTGAAGCTAGCTTACTTAAAGAAATGCCAACACCCATACCACCCTGCATAATCGGTACTCTCGGCATCATATGACCTATTTTCAGTTGTGGAAAGTTCACTATATAACCCCATTTCAATTTATTTATTTACTAACACCCTTGCATCATACCATTCAAATTTTAAATTGGATGTGATAATTATCATCAGGTCATAATAGCAGGTATTTCCAATCGACAAAATTCGGGCGGTGCCTGGCACCACCCGAATTTTGTCGATTCATCATGTCTATTTTGTGAACATTGTTTGTTTTGCATTGTAGTAATGATATAAATCACAAACCTTTGAGGGTTTGCGTGATATTCTTGAGAAAAGTTATCACTAAGGTACAGTATGCTTTAGCGAAGGAGAATCGTTATGAGTGAAATGATTAATAATCGTGAACAATTTTCATTAAAAAATACAGAACGCCTTGAGATGATTAAACAAATTTTTACGGATCTTCATAATGGAAGAAGTGTGGAAGAGGTAAAAGCCCATTTTAATGCGCTCATCGGTAAAATTACCGTTGATGAAATTTCACAAATCCAACATGATTTTACCCAAGAGGGGACATTGCCCGCAGAAGAAGTGAAGCGTTTATACGCAGCGCACACCGCTTTGTTTAAAGGCTCAATCGAAGAGGAGCAGCACTCACAGCATCCAGAGGAACAGCCAGGGCATCCGGTCCATACCTTTAAATTGGAAAATAGGGAATTAGAAAAATTAATCAAAACAAAGGTTCAAATCCATTTATGGCAATTTGAAAAGGAAGATTCACCTGAGAATGTTTATAAACTCCTGGAAGATTGTAATCTTTTACTTGATATAGACAAGCATTTTAACCGCAAGGAACATTTAATTTTCCCGTACCTCGAGAAATATGGAATCTATGGTCCTTCTACGAATATGTGGAGAATCGATGACTTTATTCGTGATGCGATTAAAGATGCCAAACAAAAATTGTCCCATTACGAGGGAGATAAGCAGGGCATTGTTCAGGTAGTTACCTATATCATCAATGAAGTAAATGATATGATTTACCGAGAAGAAAATATTTTGTTCCCAATGGCTCTCAACAATCTGACCGAAGATGAATGGGTGAAAATTGCCCATGAAAGTGATGAAATTGGCTTTTGCCTGACGGAGCCTGCTGATGTTTGGAAGCCTGAAAGACAAGCACTTGCAGAGAATGCCATCTCTGAAGGGTATATCAAGATGGAAACCGGGATTTTATCGTTAAAACAGCTCGAGCTGCTGTTAAACCATTTACCGGTGGATATCACCTTTATTGACCAGGACGATGTTGTTCGTTATTTTTCACATGGAAAAGAAAGGATTTTTGCCCGTACGAAAGCTGTTATCGGGCGGACGGTTCAAAATTGCCATCCGCCAAGAAGTGTCCATGTCGTCGAAGAACTGCTCGCAGATTTTAAAGCAGGTAAAAAAGATGTGGAGGATTTCTGGATTAAATTTAAGGACAAATATGTTTATATTCGTTATTTTGCGGTTCGGGATGAAAATGGAGAATATATTGGCACCTTAGAATTTACGCAAAATATTGATCCGATTCAGGCGATTGATGGGGAGAAACGAATATTATCATAGGTAGGAAAATAAAAAATTAATTCCCCAAATATATTTAAAATATACTTGAACTATTCAGAAGATTCTATTAAAATGAAGATAACTTCTCCCTATCAGCCTTTACAGCTGAAGGTAGTGAAGTCCGTCTTTGATTTTAAAATATTTGACTGAGAAGATTCCAATACCAGCCTTACCAGGTTGGATGAAATGGATCATGTAGCCAGTCCTTAACACATTAAGTGGAAAGGACTGGCTTTTTGTATGTAAAAAATGTTTTTTTTTCAAAAAGGGGAGGAGGTAACATGAGCGGTGCATTAGATGGGATTAAAGTATTGGATTTAACGCGTGTGCTTGCGGGTCCTTACTGCACAATGATTTTAGCAGACTTGGGCGCAGATGTAATAAAGGTGGAAGCCCCCGGTGGAAGTGATGAAACACGAGGATGGGGACCTCCTTTTCAAAATGGCGTCAGTGCCTATTACTTATGTGCCAATCGGAATAAGCGCAGCCTGACGATTGACTTAAAAACTGACGAAGGCAGGGACATTATCCGTGAACTTGCTAAAGAGGCGGATGTGTTGATTCACAACTTTAAATCAGGCTCGATGGAAAAATGGTTACTGGATTATGATTCATTGAAAGAAAATAACCCAAAATTAGTTTTTTGTTCGATCACAGGCTTTGGAGAATCAGGCCCCTATCGCCATCTTCCCGGATATGATTATATAATCCAAGGAATGAGCGGATTGATGAGTATAACGGGAAATCAAGACAGCAGTCCATTTAAAATTGGCGTAGCAATGGTTGATATTCTTACAGGATTATATTCAGCTATTTCCATTGAAGCAGCCCTTTTAGAACGAGAGAGGTCCGGGAAGGGTCAAAAAATTGATATGTCTCTAATGGACGCTGCGGTTAGTTCACTTGCAAATGTAGCCAGTAATTATCTGATTTCAGGTAATGTGCCGCAAAGGCTCGGAAATGACCATCCAAATATTGTCCCGTATTCTATATTTAAAGCTATGGATGGAGAAATTATTATCGCTGTTGGGAATAACCGCCAGTTTACAACATTATGTGAAGTAATGGAGATTCCCGAAATAGCTAAAGATGAAAAATATAGAACAAATGAAGCAAGGGTAGAAAATAGGATTGAACTTACGAATATTTTGGAAAATCAGCTTCAATTAAAGCCTTCTGATATTTGGATGGAGTTGTTTTCTAAAAATAATATCCCTTGCGGCCCAATCCAAACCATGGATCAGGTATTTAACCACCCACAGGTGATTGAGCGGGATATGGTAGTTCAAGTCAATCATCCTGAGGCAGGTTCAGTAAAACTAGTAGGCTCTCCAATAAAACTATCAAGGACAGCTACAAAAGTAGAACGCCACCCGCCAATGCCGGGAGAGCATACCATTGAGATCCTTCAAGAAGCAGGCTATACTCCTGAAGAGATTTCACAATTTATCCAGAAAAAAATTATTGACTCTGGGATTAATTCGTTAGAGTTAAAAAATTAATAAAAATGGAGAGTGTTCAAGATGAATTTTGATTTTTCAGAAGAGCAAGTAATGCTAAGAAAAATGATTAGAAGTTTCGTAGATAAAGAAATTATTCCGAATATGAGAGAGTGGGATGAACAAGGGGCTTTCGATCCAAAAATTTGGAAGCGCTTAAGTGATTTAAACCTAATGGGTGTTTGTATCCCCGAAGAGTACGGCGGAAGCGGGATGGATTATAATGCACTGGCAATCGTTTGTGAAGAACTAGAAAGAGGGGATACAGCGTTTCGTACAGCGGTTTCGGTTCATACAGGACTAAACAGTTTAACTCTATTGCAATGGGGAACAGAAGCACAAAAGCAAAAATACCTGGTTCCACAAGCGAAGGGTGAAAAAATTGCTGCATTTGGTTTAACAGAACCTGGAGCTGGTTCAGATGTTGCTTCACTACAAACCACTGCCGTTCGTGATGGGGATGACTACATACTAAACGGTTCAAAAACATGGATTTCCTTATGCGATGTTGCTGATCATTTCATCGTATTCGCGTATACAGATAAAGCCCAGAAACATCATGGAATTTCTGCATTTATCGTCGAAAGAACGATGCCAGGGTTCTCATCACGTGCCATCAAAGGGAAATTGGGAATCCGCTCTGGTAATACAGGGGAATTATTCTTTGACCAAGTAAGAGTTCCAAAAGAGAACCGATTAGGTGCAGAGGGCGAAGGCTTCAAAATTGCCATGGCTGCCCTTGATAATGGACGTTTTACGGTTGCGGCTGGTGCAGTTGGTTTAATCATGGCATCTTTAGAAGAGAGTGTGAATTATTGTCATGAACGGAAGACATTTGGGAAAGAAATTGGCAAACACCAATTGGTTCAACAAATGATTGCAAACATGGAAGCAGGTTTACAAATGAGCCGATTATTAGTTTATCGTGTAGGGGAGCTCAAAAACAAAGGTGTCCGAAATACACGCGAAACATCGCTAGCAAAATGGCAGGCTTGTGATTTTGCGAATAAAGCTGCAGATGATGCGGTGCAAATCCATGGGGCTTACGGATATTCAAGTGAATATCCGGTCGAACGATTCCTAAGAAATTCAAAGGCTCCGGTGATTTATGAAGGGACGAGAGAGATCCACACAATTATGCAGGCGGAATACGTTCTCGGGTACCGGGAGGATAAACCATTAAATAATTCCTTACCGGCTTGGCCATTTGAAAAGGAAACAGTAAAAATGGATAATTAAATTGAATCGTAAAACCCCGGAGAGTTAGTAGCCTCCGGGGTTTTAGTATGTAACTTATTGCCGGTTTCAATAAATCGCTTATTTTTTAATCGACTCAAACTGTTTATATAAGTCCTTCAATGCAGCAATTAGAGCATTTGCTGCTTTTCCATTGTAAAATCTTTTTACATCATCGAGTGGTTTATCAATTCCATGACGAAGACTATGGCCTTTTAAGAGTCTAGCAATATAATCTTTGCCGTGATCCGTTGCCAGGGTGCATGCAGCATCCACAATCACTCCATAATGATTATCTATTTCTGCTGTGATCGTTAACGTTTCAAACAAATTGCTTGCTGCCATACCTGAGGGTAATTTTGCATGTCCGGCAATAAACATCGTATTCATTTAACACACTCCTAAAAGTTTGTATTCTATATTTAGAATAATACAAAAATAGAGTTTTGGTAAGAACAAAAGAAAATTTATGATTGGAATCTATTTCTGAACACCATTATAGTAGAAACCTCTTCCTGCATATCCCTTCTTGTTGTATAATTTACAAGACGTTCTAACCAACATAGTTAGGAGTATGCAACGATGCACTTCGTTTATATTAATCATAATGTGTTAGATAACTTGTTTTATATTATTGTGAGTATTCTAATGTTTTTCGTTTTATATGATAATGTGAGGCGGCTTAAAAAGTATAAGAGTATTCTACTTACTGCCTGCATGGGTTTACCGATTATTTTATGTATGAAATTCCCAATCTATATTGATCAATACTGTGTACATGACCTGAGACAAATCCCGCTGTTTATTGGAACCCTTTATGGCGGCTGGCCAACTGGGGCTGCACTTTTGATCATTTTATTGGTCAGCAGGTTTGCGATTTATGGGTTTAATTTTTTAACACTGATTGTTTATGTGGTCATCTTTATTGCTACGGCCTTTTTCTCCACAAAGTTCAATCAAGTAAATAAAAAGAAAAAGCTGTTATTTTCAGCTGTAATTACCTTTTTTCTGGAAATCATTACAACCTATATGGCCGTTATGATGTCTGATTTCTTTAAAGTGACTGAAGCGTATATTTTCTACTTTATTATTTTACCTCCTGTGATCGTATTTTTTGCTGTCTACCTGCTAGAGATTTTGATGGATACGATTCATGTCAGGTCCAATATGGTGAAATTGGAAAAAATGGAGGTTGTCAGCCAGCTGGCAGCAAGTATCTCACATGAGGTTCGGAATCCACTGACCGTGGTAAAAGGATTTATTGAGCTGCTAAAAGATCCGAATCTATCTCAGGAAAAGAAAGAGCAATATATTGAACATGTGGCGAGAGAACTCAATAATGCAGAGACGATTATTAGTGACTATTTAGCCTTCGCCAAACCGGCAACGGAGAAGGTAGAACCAATTTTCGTTGAACGTGAATTCAAAAATATTATTGATATATTGAAGCCCTGGGCAAATATGAACTCAGTAAAGATTAAGGATCAGCTTGTACCCGGTTCAGTGCTTGGGAATGCAAATTATTTCCGTCAATGCTTTTTGAACATCATGAAAAACGGGGTTGAGGCCATGCCGAATGGTGGGGAGTTGGAAGTTACAACCTTTTTAAATAAAAAAGATTTAACGATTAAAGTGAGCGACACGGGCGTAGGAATGACAAAGGAACAAATTAATCGTTTTGGGGAACCGTATTATAGTAGTAAGGAAAAAGGGACCGGGCTGGGGTCAATGGTCGCGGTGAAGACCATTCAAATGATGAAAGGGAAGCTGGAAATTGAGAGTGTCCCAAATGAGGGGACGACGATTACTGTGACATTTCCAATCTATTTAGCAGAGAAGGCTATGGTAAAAGAAAACCCAATTAAATTGGAAACGGAGTTTTTACGTTCATAGGTAAAACAGCTTGGGGGTGATTCTCCAAGCTGTTTTTATATCCACAGTTGTGAATGAACCTCCAAAATCCGTACATTCATCTTTTTTATTACTTTTTTTTCAAGAACTGGGTGCGTTTTTTTTTTGAATTGTTAAAATAATGTGAGTTTGTGTTGCATTTCACGAACAAGAAGAGTATTATTATTTTGCTAATATAGTAAATTCAGACGATATTTTAGATTATCAACCGTTGTAAAATTTAGGAGGAAAAGCTTTTTTATGCAAAACAAGTTACCATTTTCGAAATATTTTGTTATTGGAGTCATGCTCTTTGCCTTGTTTTTTGGAGCAGGAAATTTAATTTTCCCAGCATCACTAGGGCAGAATGCAGGTTCGCAAATTTGGATGGCGGTCGTAGGATTTTTGATTACCGGAATTGGTTTGCCATTCCTTGGGATTTTGGCGATGGGGTTTTCAGGAAGTAAAAATCTACAGGAGCTCTCCAGCCGGGTTCATCCAATTTATGGGGTGGTTTTTACCGCACTGCTTTATTTAACGATTGGGCCGTTTTTTGCTGCACCAAGAACGGGTGCCGTTGCTTACGACATTGGGATTGCACCGTTTGTTGGCAAAAGCCATGGACATATTGGACTTTTTATCTTTACTCTCATCTTTTTTGTAGTAACTCTTTGGTTTTCATTAAATCCGGCAAAGATTGTCGACAATGTTGGGAAAATTCTATCTCCTGCAATCATTATCCTGATCCTTGTTTTATTATTTATGGTGATCGTTAAACCATTAGGTCCTATTGGGGCACCGCAAGAGGCGTATTCGAGCGGGGCGTTCCTAAAAGGATTCATGGAAGGGTATAACACAATGGATGCACTGGCGTCCCTTGTATTTGGAATTATTGTCATCAATGCGATTCGTTCCATGGGGGTTACTTCTGCACGAGGTGTCCTGATTACATCTGCAAAGTCCGGACTGGTAGCAGTTGTTTTCCTAGGAATTATATATGCAGGTGTTGCCTATTTAGGTGCTACCAGCACAGGAAGATTCGGGTTATTTGATACAGGCGGACCTGTCCTTGGAAAAGCAGCCTATTACTACTTTGGAACGTTAGGAACCGTGATGTTATCGGTTATTATTATTCTTGCCTGTCTCACGACAAGTATCGGGTTGGTCACAGCCTGTGGGGAATATTTCCATTCATTGCTTCCAAAGTTAAGCTATAAGGCGTGGGTTGTTTTCTTTTCTCTAGTTTGTTTTGTCATCTCAAATTTTGGATTGGCCAATATCATTAATTTTTCCATTCCTGTTTTAATGTTTCTTTACCCATTAGCGGTTGTGCTCATGCTCTTGACTTTTACTTCAAAACTATTTAAGCATGCCCAGATGGTTTATGTAACGGCAATTACTGTTACGTTGTTGATCAGTATTATTGATGGGTTTAAAACCCTATGTCAGCTTCTGAACATTGAATATTTTGGCTGGCTGGCACCGATTATCGAATTTTATAATAGGGCATTACCTTTTTATGAGGATGGACTCGGCTGGCTGATTCCGGTTTTAATTGTGATTTTTATAACCGGATTGCTTATTCGAATACCGAAGTTCTCTGAGGTTCGCTCATAGATAAGAAGGGATCTCAATGTGAGATCCTTTTATTTTTTAAAAACATGACGACCAATTGCTAGTGTGGTCGGGCGGGTATCGAGCCAGCGGCTTTGTGCGATTTTGGGATTATAGAAAAATAAGGAGCTGCCGACTAAATCTCGTTTACTGCTCAATGCCTCATTCACGGCTTCCCTTGATTCCTTATCGGCTGGTTTATTGATTTGACCATTTAAAACGGGCTGAAACTGGTTTCTAGCATAAATCACAGATCTAATAGAGTTTGGAAACCTTTTACTTTCCACGCGGTTTAGGACCACACAAGCCACTGCTACTTTGCCATTAAAAGGCTCATTTTGAGCTTCAGCTCTAACAAGCCGAGCTAGTAAATCTTTTTCATAAGCGGAGACTTCCATGGATTTTGGTGTGCTGTTTGTATGTATTTTTGGTTTCGACTTGCGAATCGCTTGTCTAACTTTTAAGTCTGCTTCCGTTATGTATTTGGTTTGTGTTGTATTGGTGAACTTCCCTATCTGAAGAGGTTTTCCAATTTTATGTTTAGGTTTGATCGTATTGATGTATTGCCCTATGTAAAGGACATTCATATTTTCAATTTGCGGGTTTAGCCTCGATAATTCCTTTAAGGTTAAATAATGGTCTTGCGCGATCGTTTCCACCGTGTCTCCATCTTTAACGGTATACGCAAACGTTGGGGTTGTGAATAGAAGTGAAACCAAAATGGTAATGGCGGTAATACATTTCTTTAACATACTTTCCCTCCTGGATCTCGTTCGTCACTTGTGAATCTCTTAGCTATTTCTATGACTATGAGCTCCAGGAGTAGATTAGTATTACAGTTAGTAGAGTACTATTACAGTTTAATTACATTGGTAGGAAATCCTTGGAAAAAATACTAGTTTTGAGCGAAAAAGAATGAGCGGGTTCGTATTTGAACCCGCTCATTTTACTTAATAAACCTTATCGCCATTGAAAATGGAATTTTTTACGACCACATAATCCACGGTACGAATGGCATCTAATTTGTTTCCGCCAGCGTAAGAGATAGAAGATTGAAGATCCTGCTCCATCTCGATTAATGTATCGATTAATTTTCCTTTGTGTTCCACATACATTTTTTTACCTTCGACGTTTTTACGTTCGCCTTTTTGGAATTCGGATGCAGAACCGAAATATTCTTTATAGCATTTTCCGTCTTTCTCGTACGTTTCACCTGGAGATTCCGCGTGGCCGGCAAAGAGGGAACCAATCATCACCATACTTGCTCCAAATCTTACGGATTTAGCAATATCTCCATGTGTACGAATTCCGCCATCAGCGATAATCGGTTTCGTTGCAGCTTTGGCACACCAGCGCAATGCAGCTAATTGCCAGCCGCCAGTTCCAAAGCCTGTTTTAATTTTTGTAATACAAACTTTACCAGGCCCGATTCCTACTTTTGTTGCGTCCGCACCGGCATGTTCTAATTCTCTTACTGCTTCAGGTGTTCCCACGTTTCCGGCAATAACGAAGCTTTCTGGTAGGAGTTTCTTAATATGTTGAATCATTTCGATCACGGCGTTGGAATGTCCGTGTGCGATATCAATTGTAATGTATTCAGGTGTTAGGTTTTCATCTGCTAGCTGTTGAATGAAATCATATTCTCCATCTTTAACACCGACACTAATGGAAGCAATTAAACCTCGTTTTTTCATATCTTTTATAAAATCAATTCGCTTCTCTGGCTGGAAACGGTGCATGATGTAAAAGTAACCGTTTTCCGCAAGGAAGATGGCAATCTTTTCGTCAATGATGGTTTGCATATTGGCTGGTACAACTGGAAGCTTAAATTTATGGCCACCAAAAGTTACCGATGTATCACATTCTGAACGGCTTTTTACTATAGATTTTGCAGGAATCAATTGTATATCTTCGTAATCAAAAACATTTTCCATGAGTTACACTCCCAAACACGAATATTAATGTTAGTTATTTAAAAAACGTTCGTACATTTGTTAATTTACATTATTTTTATCAGTATGTCAAAATATTTTAATATTTATGTGGAAAATATTTCGGAGAATTGAGCTTTTTTTCATGAACAAGTCTATTTTCATAATAAGTGAGTATTATTTTAGTAGATAAGGAGGCGATCTGGTGAAATCAATCGGAATTTTGGGTGTAGGTCAAGCTGGTGGAAATATTGCTGAGATAGCATCGACAATGGGCTTTCAAACCGCCCTTATCAATACGAATCAACGTGATGGTGTAGTCAACACGAAAGTAGAGAAAAAGTATTTTGTCCCAGGTTATAATGGTGCAGGGCAGGACCGTTCAGTCGGTTTGCGTGCCGTTCATGAGCATTATCGCGAAATGATTGATTTTGTGAAAAAATCCTTTCAAAACATCAAATTATTATTGGTTGCATTCTCAACAGACGGAGGATCAGGCTCGGGGATGAGCCCTCTGTTAATTGACATTTTATTAGACCAGCTGCCTGGCGTTAACATTGGGGCAATTGCGATTGTTCCTGAACGCAATGTGTTAGCAGGCAACCGGATCAATGCAGCAGAATGCATAGAACAGATTTCGAAAATAGAGGGAATCTCTTCCGTGTTCCTAGTCGATAACGATCAAATGCGCAAGGCGAACCCGCAATCAAGTAAACAACAAATTTATCTCTCTTCGAATCGTCAGGTCATGGAAGCGATCAGTTATGTGTTGCAAGTGACGCAGAAGAGCTCATTTTTTGGTAATTTTGATGAGACAGATCTCATGAATATTCTAAATACAAGAGGAGTAACGCTTATTTCTTCGGCGACGGTAACGGAAGCGAGGACATCAGCAGACGTTTCCAGCAAAATTCAACGGTCATGGGCGCACTCGATTTTCTGTCCTGTTGATACGGTTGGGGTTATCCGCGCCGGACTAATTTATGAGGGTCCAGAAACGGTATCCAAACTGATCAATGTGCCACAAGTTTTTGAAAAAATTGGCGAGCCTTTGGAATTATTTGAAGGTACCTATATTTCGGAATGTGATCCAACGGTTACGACCATTTTAGCAGGGCTTTCTTTCCCGCCAAGCCGGCTGAAGACGCTTGAGGAATCGCTCGAAAAGAATAAAGAGCGGCTGCAATTCCTGGTTAAGAAGGAGCAAACAGAAAAATATGAGTCGCAAGTTTCCTGGGCTTCCGGTCTAAAAGCGAAAGCACCGGAAAGAAAGCCAGGGTCAGTCACATCAAAGTTGTCTAAGTATCAGAAATAGGTATTCATTCGGCATCTCCTGAAAATGGGGGTGTCATTTTTTTGAAAGGATGTTACTTTGCCGTTGAGGAGTGAAAGTTTTGGAAAAAGAATAAGTAGCTTTTTTAAAATCTACCCACTAAACCGTTATAATATAAATAGTTCAATATTTTCGCAATTTTAAAAAGGAGCTTATACAATGGATTTACAACTACATAACAAAAACATTCTAATTACCGGCGGCTCAAAAGGGATCGGGAAAGCCATCGCCAAGGCTTTTGTAGCTGAGGGAGCAAACGTTGCCATCACTGCCCGTGGACTGGATGCATTAGAAAAAACAAAAGAAGAAATCGGCGGCAGTATTACGATCTTTCAAGCAGACCTAACGAACGCAGATGAACGCATCAAGCTCATACATGATTTCGTTGAACAATTCGGAACCATTGACGTCCTGATCAACAATGCCGGCGGCAGCAATGGCGGTAAAGCGACCGAAACGGAGATGGTGCTCTTTTACAAGGCGATGGAGTTGAATTATTTTTCTGCGATTCATTTAAGTAAATTGGCTGTTGAACAAATGAAAAAACAGCGTTCAGGTGCGATTATTAATATTACTTCCATTTACGGCAGAGAAAGCGGTGGTAAAGTCACCTATAACAATGCGAAGTCTGCTCTCATCAGCTTCACCAAGTCATTGGCAGACGAAGTGATTACATATGGAATTCGGGTCAATAGTTTAGCACCGGGTAGTATCTTGCATGAAAGTGCCAATTGGCAAAGACGTTTGGAAGAGGATCCGGAGAGTATTAAAGATTTTGTTAAAAAAGAAATTCCCGCCGGGCGGTTCGGAACACCAGAGGAAATCGCGAATGTTGCAGCATTTCTTGCATCTGAGAAAGCCTCTTGGATTGTCGGAGCCAGCATCAATGTCGATGGCGGGCAGTCAAAAATGAATTTTTAGAGAGGAGAGAGATTATGAAAGTATCGATCATTGGGTTGGGAGCATTAGGGATTTTATTTGGAAACCATTTATCGAAAAAGATGCCTAAAGGGGATTTGCGAGTTATTGCAGATAAGGACCGGATTAAACGGTACCAGGAAGATGGGGTTTTTTGTAACGGCGAACGCTGCGAATTTCAATATGTTTCCCCTGAAGATCACTGTGAACCTGCTGATTTAATTCTGTTTGCGGTAAAATTTAATGGATTACATGATGCAATACAGACTGTTAAACATCATGTTGGTGAACATACCGTCATATTATCAGCTTTAAACGGAATCTCAAGCGAAGCAATTATCGGGGAAGCCTTTGGAATGGATAAGGTTTTATACTGCGTCGCACAAGGCATGGATGCCGTTAAGGTTGGGAATCAACTTACCTTTGATCATATGGGGATGCTTTGTTTTGGTGATCGGGAGCCAGGAGTGATTTCAAACAAAACAAAGCGAGTAGCCGAATTTTTTGAAAAAATGGAGTTGCCTTATGAGATTGATACGAACATGCAAAGGCGGCAATGGGGGAAATTTATGTTAAATGTCGGCGTCAATCAAACGGTTGCCGTTTATCAAGGGAATTACGGTGATATTCAAAAAGAAGGGCAAGCAAGAGACACTATGATTGCCGCCATGCGAGAGGTCATTCAGCTTTCTGAAAAAGAGGGAATCCACTTAACAGAAGAGGATTTGAACTATTGGTTAGATGTCCTGTCAACCTTAGGTCCAACTGGAAAACCTTCGATGGCGCAGGATGTGGAAGCGAGACGCCTGAGTGAAGTGGATTTGTTTTCTGGTACCGTATTGGAGCTTGGTCAAAAACATGGTGTATCCACTCCTGTTAACAAGGAGCTTTATGAAAAAATTAAAACGCTGGAAAGCCAGTTTAGTTGATTCTAATTTTTATAAATGATGGGCTCGCCAATCGGCGAGTTTTCTTTTTTGAATACATACAAGTGCTATCAGCGGAAAAAGGCAACCAATCATAGAAAACAAAAATTAATACGGCTTAAAACCTATTCACATGAAAATCTTAGCATGATAGAGTAAAATAGGTTTCTGTAATAAACCAAGGTCATTTATGGGAAAAGGAGAGACTTAAAAAATGAAATGGAATCGATTTTTAAAAGGAGCGGCAATCGCTGGGGTTCTGATCACAACATTATTTGTAAGAAATTCTGGCATTACTCTTGCCTCCAGTGGTGATAATGACAGCATTAATGAAAAATATGGACCGCCAGTAGTCGTGTACGGGGCACAATTATCTGCTGCCCAAAAAGACGAAGTCAAAAAACTTTTAGATGTGATCGACCCGAGCCAAGTAAGAGAGATCACAGCAACCGGACAAGACCTCGTGAACTATATAAAAGGGGATCCCCATGCCAATATGTATTCCTCAGCAAAAATTACTAGAGATGACACAGGTGAGGGAATTGTCGTCAACATCGTAACCCCTGAAAATATTACCGAGGTTACAAAGGAAATGTATGCAAATGCCTTGTTAACGGCAGGGGTTAAGGATGCAGAAGTAGATGTTGCCTCCCCGATTAAAGTCAGTGGACATTCCGCCCTTGTGGGGATCTATAAAGCCTATGATACCGGAAAAGGTACAAACCTAAATAAGGACCGTACGGAAGTTGCTAGTGAGGAATTGAGCTTAGCAACTAATTTAGCCAAAAAAGAGGGCATGGATTCCGATAAAGTCAGTCAGCTGTTAACCGAGATTAAACAAGAGATTGCCGCACAGCATCCGGCAACGAAAGAGGATATTGCCAACATCGTGGATGAAAAATTAAAAACGTTGAACATCAGCCTGAGTGAGAAAGATCGTCAGCTGTTAATTGACCTATTTGATAAAATGCGTCATCTGAACATCAATTTTGATAACGTACAATCTCAACTCGATAATCTTGCACAAGACGTTAAACAGAAGGTACAAAATGCAGTAGACCAAGGATTTTTTCAAAAGGTCGCGGATTTCTTTCAAAAATTAATAGACGCGATAAAAAGTATTTTTTCATAAGATTTATTCGCCCAATTGGGTAAGCTAAGCAACATATTCAACTTAGAAAATCAAGGTGAAGCAGCAATGAATAATAATAAAAAACATGTTTTGTTTATCGGGGCAGGGCGCATGGCTCAAGCACTTATAGAAGGAGTTAACAAGAAGGAATTTTCCATTCTTGTCGGCAATAATGGAAACCAAGAGCGGCTGCATGACATAAGAGAAACCTATGAGGTGGGAACAACCGATCACTGGCAGCAAGAGGTCAGCATGATGGATATCATCATACTCGCTATGCCGCCAGAATCCCATGATTCGATTCTCGCAAAATTAGCAGAACTCATGAATGGGCAAGTGGTCATCACGGTTGCAGCTGGAATCGGTCCAACTTATCTCGAGTCCAAGCTGCCTAAAGGAACACCTGTAGCATGGGTGATGCCTAATACAGCTGCAAAATTAGGAAAGTCGATGACCTTATATGCACTTGGGCAAAATGTAAAACAAGAACAGCAAGATTGGATTGAAGCCTTGATTAACGGCATTGGTGAATTTGAAAAAGTAACAGAGCAGCAAATTCATGAATTGACAGCTGTCACCGGAAGCGCTCCGGCCTTTATCTACCGAGTCGCGGAAGCACTTGAAAAAATCACATTAGAGTCCGGTGTCAGTCAGGAACAAGCAAGGAAACTAGTGGCAAACATGATTGCCGGCTCTGCAGAAATGCTAAAAACCAATGCGGATCCTGCTGAACTGGCAGATGAAGTGGCCACCCCGGGCGGTTCTACGGCTGCTGGTTTAGAGGTTTTGGACACCAACCATTTAGACCACCTAATGATCGATGCGATTGAAGCATGCCGCCAAAAAGCAATGGTTCAAGATTAACCGAACACAAAAAAGCCTTCCATTCTGATGAATGTGAAGGCTTTTTTGATTAATGCTGCCCAACCGGAGTCTTCGTTAAATGCAGTAGATGACGGACTGCATAAGCAAAACCGTCTTCATCATTTGTTTTTGTAACTAGGTCCGCTTTTTCTTGCACATAAAGGGGGGCATTACCCATTGCAACCGATATATTGGCTACTTCAAATTGACCAAGGTCATTCCCGCCATCACCAAAGGCTATGATCTCATCAAAAGATAGCCCCAACATTTTTTGGTACTTCAATAGGGCCTTTCCTTTGTGAGCGTCTCCTGACGTTATTTCCACATTATTCGGAAAGGAGGAAGCCATCGTAATCGGAAATTTACCTGTTAACGTCGCTTTTATTTCATCGACTTTTTCGAGTTGGTCATTGTGCACCAAAGCAATTAATTTATAGATCTTCAACTCTTTAAGTTCAAGAATTTCATCATAATTGTATTCTTGAAAAAACGTGTCGAGTTCTTCTTTACTCTTATCTTTTAATGGAGGCAAAGTGGAAGGAAAACCACCATGATTCGTGTAGACAAGAATACCTGCGCCTAAATTTTTCAAAATTGGAAGAAGTTCTTTAAAGGTGGAAATCGACAAAGTCGCCTCATACAACATTTCATTTGTCCGTGAATACAAAACAGAACCATTTATACAAAAAATAGGAATCTCCAAATTTTGCACGGCTTTTAGTTGAATGACATCCGCCAAAGCTCTTCCAGTGTTTAAAATAAGCTCATGACCTTGCGCTTTTAATTCGTTTAAAGCTTTTTCGTTTTCTTCAGAAATTTCATGGTCAGAGTTTAATAGTGTTCCATCTAAATCAATAGAAATACATTTCATTTAAAAAAAGTTCCTTTCTATTCCTCATTAAGTCTACTATATCAGATTTTCCTTTATAAAAGTTTAGTAAAGCATTGGAGGATGCGGGCATAAGAAATAAAAATTTATTAATACTAAAATGGTAAAAATAATAAATAAGGGAGTAAAACATCCATGAAAAAGGCGATTATTTCTTTCATTTTCGTTTTCCCGTTTACCATGGTCAATACCGCTTCTTTTGCCGGTACGGAAGCGGGAAATAAGCTGACTTCTCTCTTGAAAGAGCATATTTTAGTTTTAGGTAAGGGCAAGGTGCTGAAATTCTACACTTTTCATGATAATAGTAGTACCATATATTTATAATAGCTATATTTGAAAAATCCCAAGGAGAAGAAAAAATGAGTCTTAATAAGGAAGAGCTACTTAGTTTAAGGGAAAAGGATCATGGCCTTTATGAAAAAACGGTTCAGACAGGGTTAATAGAAAAAAGACTGGAATTTCTTGATGTGTTTGAAGATTATTTTCGTGAAAGAGGATTTGTCATTCGAAAGAGGAATGATTCAGTCAGAGCCTCTTTTGACATCCTTCATTTTAAGGCATTTACAGATGAAACTGGAAAAATAATGATTACGAAAGGGAAAGAAGAAATCGCAAACATCTACATTCATTTTGATGGAGTTACTGATCTTGATTTTTATTATACAGGAAGCAATTTCGAGATAAGGTTTGACAGCCCATTAGCTATACTGGAAAGTATTTTTCAGATTTAAGTTACCAATTAGCGGATTCTACTTAGAGGCACCACCAAATTTTGGGTAGAGGGCACTGATAATCAATGATTATCAGTGTTTTTTCTTTGAAAAGAACTCGTAGCTTTTCTTTTTAAAAATTTATTTTCCACTTTCGCTATTTTATTTTCCACATCCTATTATTGAAACCCACTTTTTGTTGTACCAATGTTCTTGGTAAGCCTCAATTTTATTCTTCACGCATTTTTGATTATTTTTCATACAGATATGGAGAAATGGGAAATATAAACAGACATCACGATATTCACAATGACTTAGAAAAATCAGACAGCATGCTGTCTGGTTTTTCTAATGTTTATTTTCTTAAACATCATAGAGAGGAGGCGACCCGAATGGGAGAAAACAAAAATGGTTCTCTTAAAGTCACTTCCATTATCAGACAAGCGTTAAAGGTAAATAAGATGCCATTCCCTTGGTTGAAAGCATTTTGCGCGGGATTGGCTGCATCGTTACCCATTATGATTGGATTACTCCTGGGGAATTTTCATTATGGATTATTAGCCGGAATGGGGGGATTTACTTATTTATACGTCTTTCATATTCCTTATGCTCAAAGAGCAAAAAAGTTATTCTTTGTCTTACTGGGGATAACCTTCGTTACGTTCTTAGGAACAGTTGCAGCTCCACACCCACTGGCAGCCGCTATTTTAATGGGGCTCATCGGAGGTATTGGAATCTTTATTTTTGGTGCTTTAAAAATTAAAGGACCATCCGCCATCTTTTTCGTTTTAATTTTTGCGATGACATCAGGTATGCCCGTTCAACCTGAACTTGCTCCACTGCGGGCCGGTCTTGCTTTTCTTGGCGGCGCTTTATCATGGGTGATTGCCATGATCGGTTGGTTTTTTCATCCCCATGCTCCTGAACAAGATGTGGTAAAACGAGAATATGTAGAACTGGCATCCTTTTTTGATTCAATTGGCTCCAATAACTTGAATACTGCTAGACAACGAGTAATGACCGTTTTTAAAGAAGCGGAAGAAATGCTTGCAGCGGGATACATATCATGGCGTAAAACGGACCTTTTTCAACGATTATATTTATTACATAATCATGCAAATTTGATCTTTATGACTGTCCTAGAAAACATTCCAGAAGAGCATACAAAATTGCCGCCAAAAATGGGTGAATCGATTCGTAATATAGCCCAATCACTTGAACAGAACGGACGTGGGGAAAAAGACGTAGAGCAAAAAAACATGGATCAATCCAAAAACACGATATGGGCAAGAATCTATGAGGCTGAAGCGATTTTGCAAAAACCAATTACCGAACTAGGCCCAGAGATGGAATTGTCGAAGCAATCTCTAAAAACGATTTTTTTAGGAGCCTTTGATAAAAACTCGTTTGTTTTCATTTCAGCCTTACGTTTTGGCGTCGTTACCATGATTGCTGCCATTATCGCGTATAAGTTTGGCTTTAATCGGGCCTATTGGATACCTTTATCCTGTGTAGCGGTCATGTCGGGAGCTACAATCGTGTCTACCTACCATCGGGCGATTCAAAGAGGAATAGGTACAATCCTTGGGATTCTCATCGCAAGCCTGGTACTCTCAACACAGCCAACTGGATACATGATTGCTTTCTTTGTTCTGCTTTTAACCTTTATAACAGAACTATTTATTGTCAAAAATTATGGGCTAGCCGCATTGTTTTTTACGCCCAATGCCTTATTGATGGCGGAGAGTGGAAGTCAAGGAAACTATAGCTTTTCCTTTTTTGCATCTGCCAGAATTCTTGACGTCATCATTGGAATTGTGATTGGTATTCTAGGGGTCTTATTGCTAGGGAGGCGGTCTGCTTCAAGTCGTCTGCCGCATAACATCACGAAAACGATAAGAAGCCAGGCACAGTTTTTATTTATCCTTTTCTCAGACAAAGGAGAAGGTTTTGATGCGGGAAAAAGCAGAGAGCGAAGTAAAATGAGGACGAATCTTAATAATTTACGAACTATGTATGATACAGCAACAGGTGAGATTCCGGTTAATCAAAAGGCTTTAGAGTATTATTGGCCCATTATTTTTTCCATCGAACAGCTAGGGTACTTATTGGAAAAATGCTCGCTACTGTCGAAACGTCCGGTTCTTAGTGACGATACTCTTGCTCAATTGTTTTATGTGTTTGAAACAATGGCGAATGCCGCCGACCGAGAAACATCTCCATTGATAAAAAATGTTCCGAAAATTGTTGAATTCCCAAGTATAGAAAAGGAAATCAATTCCTTACAGCATGCATTTCAATTAAATATTAAGAAATAAGGCCACAATTAGATGATGTTTCTGTGCACCTAAAAAAAATCCCATCTGAATTTAAATCAGATGGGATTTTTATGATTGTCCATGAGGAAAATCAAGTCACCTAAATAAAGTATTATAAAAAAATCTTTATGATGGTTATGAAAATGCCAGCAATGGCAGCAGAAATCGGTAAGGTAATCACCCATGTTATGACCATTCTTCCTGCAACACCCCAATTGACACCTCGAAATCGCTTTGCAGATCCAACACCTAATATCGAACAGGAGGCAACATGAGTAGTTGAAACGGGAACACCTAATAAAGTTGCTCCCTGCATGACGGCAAAGGATGATAAATCTGCAGCAAATCCATTAATGGGTTGTACTTTAAATAATTTTTTAGCTACCGTTTTAATAATCCGCATACCGCCAATCATGGTACCAAGGCCCATTGCTGCTGCGCAAATGACCTGAACCCATAAAGGGACATCAAGGGTTGAATGATATCCGGCTGCCACAAGTGCAAAAACAATAATCCCCATTGTTTTTTGACCATCATTTCCCCCATGTGAAAATGCAGCTAATCCTCCGGCTATAATTTGAATCGAACGAAAACCACGGGTGGCACGGTGAGGATTCGCATTTTTGAAAAGGATTCTTAATATTTTCATGAGAATAAAGCCTACAAAAAAAGCTAAAAAGGGAGAAATAATTAAACCTTTAATAATGTCAGTGAATCCTACCCAGTTGATGGAATGTAGTCCTGATCCAAAAATAACAGCTCCTGCGACTGATCCAATTAATGTGTGGGATGATGAAGAAGGAATCCCAAAATACCAAGTAATCAGATTCCAAAAAATTGCAGATAGTAAGGCGGCAATGACGATGGCCATTCCATTTTCAATATGGAAGGGATCAGCGATTTTTCCACCGATTGATTTTGCTACTGCTTGAGAGGTGATTGCACCGATAAAATTTAAAACCCCCGCAAAAATCACAGCAAAACGTGGTGATAGAGCTCTTGTAGAAACCGACATGGCAATTGCATTTGCCGTATCATGAAAGCCATTAATGAAATCGAAAGCTAAGGCAAGAATGATGATGATAACAATGATTGTCATGAGATCCTCCTTAAGTTAATTTTATTTTCAGTTGAAATTAGGAGTTCTTCATAATAATGGTTTCTAATGTATTGGCTACAGATTGACAGTAATCGGCGATATCTTCGAGCTCTTCATAAATTTCCTTATATTGAATAATTCGAATCGGATCTTTTTCAACCTCGAACAAATGTTTAATGGATTTTCGTAGGATTCCATCACATTTTGACTCAATATCTTTAATTTTGATTGAATGTTCCCGAATGGGTTGTAGTTTTTTGGATGATAACAATTCGATGGCTATGTCGATTTCATCTGCACATTTTCGGATCCCTTCAACAAATTGGAGCATGAATTCGTCTGCATTGGTAATAGAATACATTTCAAAAAGAGAAGCAGTATGCTCTAATCCATCTAAAACATCATCCATTGTCATGGTTAGTGCTAGGATATCTTCGCGTTCGATTTGGGTAATGAAGGCATTGTTTAATTCTTGGATGACTTCATGAACATAGGTATCTCCTTTGGTTTCATATTCCTTCATTTTTTCAGCGAAGATTTTTAGATCGCTGACGTTGTTAAGTTTGTAATCAGCGAAAAAATAGGCACTTTCTTTTAAATTTAATGAAATATTACTTAGGTAATTTGCGAATTTATCTTTCTTTTTTGCCATTTTATTTCCTCCACAGCGCTCAAAGAGTATTTTGGGTAAATAAGATACTAAATTATTTTTCCAATAAGGGTAATATCCATTCATTTTATTTATAAGCAAGCTTGGTCTATAAATTAAATTGTACGTTCTCTGTATAATGGATTAATAATTCATGAAAATGCCAAATCTATTTATCAATCGTGCTACATTGATGTTAGGACTAATGATTTAGTTCGTTTCTCTTAAAAATTTGGAGGCATTATCTATGTCACATTTAATCACTTTATTTGAACAGCATAGTTATCTGATTCTTTTTATCGGGATTTTTCTTGAACTTATGGCTCTACCTATATCTGGGGAGTTTTTAATGAGTTATGCAGGATATTTTGTCTATCAGGGAAAAATGAATTACATTATGGCACTCCTGACCGTTTTTTTAGCAGGTGGTGCAGGTATTACAGTTACGTACTGGATTGGGAGGGCAGGGGGATATAAACTGATCGAAAGATACGGGAAATATATTCATCTAGGACCTGAACGTTATAGAAAAACAGCTGCCTGGTTTGAACGATCCGGAAGTAAATTATTGGTCATTGCTTATTTCATTCCGGGAATTCGACATTTCACCGGTTATATTTCAGGTATTTCCAAAATGCCGTTCCGAAAATTTTTTATATCAGCTTATATTGGTTCGTTCCTTTGGGGATTCTGCTTTATTACACTTGGAAAGGTATTGGGGCCTCGCTGGCAGGTTTTCCATCATGCAGCTAGTAAATATTTTGTCATTTTTATTATTATTTTTGCCATAGTATTAGCAGGGTATTTAGTGTATCGTTTTTATAAAAATCAAATTAAGGACTTTTTCATTCGTTTCGTAAAATGGTTAATCTTTCGTTTTAAAACGATCCGGGCAACTGAAATCTTTCTTATTTTTCTTACGCTCGCTTTTATTGGGTTGGTTACCCTAATGTTTGGAATTGCACAAGACTATCTAGCGAATGACTTTTTAGAATTCAATGAAGTAACGGAATATCTGGTTAAGTCTGCGGTATATTTGGGATGGATGAGAGGCTTTTTAGTGTTACAATTTCCTTATCTTCTTGGAATCATCATAGCGATAACCGTTATTCGGGTATGGAGAAAAGGGCGGAATAGGGGATTAGAGTATTTACTGCTTGTTGTTACTGTCGGAGGAGCAAAGACCTTTCATGAATTGCTCATGGAGGCCTTCCTATACCTTCAGTCTTATGGTTTCGTAGGGAAATTTCATTCAGCTAATTTTCCTGATCTAAATGCGATGATTTTCATCATCATTTATGGAACATGTATCTTTTTACTTGTCCGGCATTCTAAAGCGAATATCACAACGATTATGGTACCCTTATTTGGGATTATTCTATTAGTCTGTGTAACCATAGCAAACATTGTAACGACTGATGTTCTTCCAAGCGATATAATGGGTGGGTATGTCTATGGAGGAGTTTGGATCTTTTTTAACTTCTTATTGTTTGAAATGTTTCGGCTTGTATTGGAAAAAGAATGAGACTGCTAGTTTTAGCAGCCTCATTTTTTATTAGTTATTTTCCTTCTGAAACTTCACCATAAAATCGCTAAATGCCTTACAAGCTTCATAAGGAACTGCATTGTAAGTAGACACGCGGCAGCCGCCAATAGAACGGTGACCGTTTACGCCGACGAACCCTTCTTGTTTTGCTTGTTCTAAGAATTTCTTTTCTAATTCTTCATCTTTTAAGTTGAAGGTGATGTTCATTAATGAACGGCTGTCCTTTTCGGCATGGCCGATGTAGTAACCTTCACTTGAATCGATTGCATCATAAATGAGTTTTGCTTTTTTCTCATTTAGCTCAGCAATCGCCTCTATTCCACCCAACTCTCGAGCCCAGTTAAGAACTTCGCCAAGCATATAAATGCCAAAGGTTGGTGGTGTGTTATACAATGAATTGTTTTTAGAGTGCGTGCTATACTTCAGCATTGTCGGGATATTGCTATTCGCTTGTTCAAGGAAATCTTTGCGAATAATCACAACGGTTACGCCTGATGGACCAAGGTTTTTCTGAGCACCAGCATAGATTAAAGCAAATTTGCTGACATCAATTGGTCTAGAAAGAATATCACTCGACATATCGGCAATCAACGGAACGTCTCCAGTGTTTGGGTATTCCATCCACTCCGTACCGTAAATCGTATTGTTGGAAGTAATGTGCACATAGGCATCATCCTGTTTATACTGCAATTTATCAAGCTTAGGAATGCTGCGATACTTGTCTTCTTTCGTAGATGCAGCTTGATATGCCTCCCCAAAGAGTGCGGTTTCTTTTAATGCTTTTTCAGACCAAGATCCTGTCATCACATAGGCCGCTTGTTTTCCCGGCTGTAAAAAATTCATCGGAATCATAGAAAACTGAAGACTCGCTCCACCTTGAAGGAGAAGTACTTCATAGTTTTCAGGAATAGACAGCAATTCTCTTAAATTGCTAATTGCTTGATTATGTACTACTTCATACGCTTTGCTGCGGTGGCTAAGTTCCATCACAGACATTCCCGTTCCACGGAAATCAATTAATTCTTGTTGTGCTTTTTCCAGAACGGAAATCGGTAAGGCAGAGGGACCAGCATTAAAATTATAGGCACGTTTTGTTTGTAGTTTCATTATGAACTCACCTCAAATTTTGATTTACTTGAATATAACATATTTTTTTAATTTTTAGGATAAATATTTTGTTGCGGGAGGGAGTAAATCATGGTAAGAAAGGGTTTCCAATGTTGTATTAATGGGAATAGGAATGAGGATTATTTTTTTAAAAAAAGAGGTCAACAGTCCAATTTCTTCGTATTTATAAATTGTTGAATACGTAAGTAATGTAATAGGAAAAAAGCCTTTTTCAGGCTTTTTCCTTCTTAAAACCCCTAATTTTAGGGTCTTAATCAAATTAATAAAAACAAGCTGCTCCAACAATGATTAAAAGAATGAACAAAACAACGATTAAAACAAAAGAGCTGCCGCCGCCATATCCATAACCGTATCCACCAAAGCACATAGGAAGTCCCCCTTTTCATTAGAAATTGAAATTCACTTTTTTAATAAAATCCGCCACCCATGAAAGCTGCGCCTACAATGATTAGCAGGATAAACAATACAACGATTAAGGCAAATGCTCCTCCGCCTACACCATCAGACATAATATCGAACCTCCCTTCACCAGTTAATAACAAAATATGTGAAAAGTAAAAAATTGGAAGGGCACCTTTTAAAAAAGGCTAGAATGTAGGGACATTATTATGAATTTTCCTTTTGAATAAGCCCAGTGGGGTCTATTAAGCAGCCGTTAAAAATACATCAACAAGGTACCGCAAGCTTGGTTAATGCATAAGCTTAACTGTACCTCACAAAACATTAGTAATCTCACCGGAAATTAAAAAGGTCCCTTTAACAGGACCTTTTTGAATTTTATAGACAGTTTCTAAATTCAAATTTTCTATAAGAACAATAAAAGGGGGGCTGACCCCATTATTTATACATTTTTTAGATTTGTTTTAGAGGTGGTTTAGATATGTTGGGTATGATGAACTTAAAGGTATGAACTAAAAAATTAAAAGGATTGAATTGGTTTTAAACCATTTTTAAGGAGATATTTTATATGTCAATTAACTTCTCCATTCGTTGACAGACTGGACCTTAAACAGTAGCTTCAAGAGTTGACCACGAAAGGTTTTTCAATATAAAAATAATAAACATTAGAAAAGGGCTATCAAATAGCAAAGATTTGATGGCCCTTCTCTAGTTATCGTATTTCCATTTTTTTTAACCGTGTTGGCCACAAATAGCCGATAATGGCTCCAACAACTGCTGGTAAGATCCATCCAAGCCCAATATCATAGAGCGGTAAATAATTTACATAAAACGATTTAATCGATTCGAATAAAGCAATAGTAGCTCCCGGTAAACTGCTGACTAATGTGCTGTAACCATCGAAGATACTTACAAAAAATGTTAGGAGCATCGTCACTGCATAAACACTTCGTTTATTGCCAAAAAGTGGTGAACAAAGTGCCAATAAGATAAGAACTATGGCCAGTGGATACAAGAACATTAATACTGGGATCGCGAATTGAATGATATTCGTTAAGCCGAAGTTTGCGATTATGAACGAAACAAGACAAAGGATTGCCACGAACCATTTATAGCTTACCTTTGGAAAAACTTCATGGAAAAATTCACTGCATGAAGTGATCAGTCCGATGCTCGTTTTTAAACAAGCGAGTACGATAATGATAGCCAATAAAATGTTGCCGAATGAACCGAAATAAAACTGAGCTACCTCCGCAAAAATCAAACCGCCATTATCGAATTTCCCTATTGCTGAAACACTGGATGCCCCCATATAGGTGATGAGTCCGTAAATAAGCATCATAAGTCCCATCGCAAAAATGCCTGATTTCCACGTCGCTTTTGCAATTGATTTCGGGTCTGTAATGCCTTGGCTCTTAATTGCGTTAATGACAACAATACCGAATGCGAGGGAGGCCAAGGCATCCATTGTGTTATAACCTTCTTTAAAGCCTGTAATAAAAGCAAGACCGCTATAGTCGCCTGTCGGTTTACCAAAATGGCCCATTGGTTTGACGATGGCAATGATGATTAACACGAATAAAAATACTAAAAACGCTGGTGTTAAATATTTTCCAATATAGTCCATAATTTTTGCAGGATTTAATGAAAAATAATAGACAATTGCAAAAAATAAAAAGCTAAAGAGTCCAAGATAAAGACTAGTGTGCGCTGGATTAATATACGGTTCAAACCCAACAACGAAAGGTACTGTTGCAGTACGTGGAATCGCGAAAAACGGCCCAATTGTTAAGTATAGCGCCATAGCGAAAACGACTCCAAAAACCGGGTGGACGCGGCTTGCTAAGTCTCGCAAGCCATTACTTCCAGATAGACCAATCGCTAGAATTCCCATAAAAGGCAGCCCAATGGCTGTAATTAAAAAGCCGATTAGTGCCGGCCAAAAGTTCGTTCCAGCAAGCTGTCCCATCTGGATAGGGAAGATCAAATTTCCCGCACCAAAGAATAGTCCGAACAACATCGTACCAATGACAGCATAGGTTGAAAATGGAATTTTTTGTGGCATACAAATTGCTCCTTCTAAATATTTAATGTTGTTGTTTTTCTAAAATAATATAATAATATAATAATTTCGTAATTATTGAAAGGGCGTATTAACATTTTCAATTCTTTCCTTAGGTGTTCTTTCCTAATTATTAAGAATTTACTTCCCAATTCTTTCTATTTTTATACTTTTTTTAGATTTGCTTTAGAGTCCTTTTAGACCCGACGATGATACATGATGAACAGAAATAGTTTTGAAGGAGTGATTTTATGGCATGAGAAGACTAAGTATAACGAAAAGAATGTATTATATTCAGTTAAAATATGTCTGCGGTGGTCAATACTAACGGATAGAATAAAATTCGCATAATATATAAGAAATCGTTCATTTTTAAGGAGAAAAGCATGGGTAAAATAAAGACTTGGGCGAAAAATTTGAAACGAAAAATATTTATTCTTTACTTTGCATGCAAAGATAAAAGAGTTCCTTGGTATGCAAAAACATTCACGGCTGGTGTTGTCGCCTATGCCTTCAGTCCCATTGATTTAATCCCCGATTTTATACCAATCCTAGGCTACCTGGATGATATTATTATTGTTCCATTGGGAATTATGTTTGCCTTAAAGATGATTCCTAAAAATGTAATTTCTGATTGTGAACGGAAAGCAGAAGAAATGCTGAAAAAGGGAAAGCCGAAAAATTGGGTAGCTGGTTCGCTCATTATCAGCATTTGGAGTCTATTTATCCTCTGGCTGATTATAAAGGGATATCAAATTATGCAGGGGCAGTGATCAAAACACTGACCCTTGTTCTTATTTTAAATGCTTTTTTTTTGATCTTGAAAAAGTATACAATAGTTTTACAGAGTAAATGGAAATAGAGGATGTAACCAATGGATTGGAAACCGGATCGAGAATCGAAAATACCTATTTATAAACAACTGGCTGACTATATCGAAAACGGGATAGCAGATGGAACCTTTCCTCCTGATAAACCACTGCCATCTGAAAGAGGTTTGGCGAAAGAGCTTGGAATCAACAGAAGCACGGTTATTTCTGCCTATGACGAATTGGAAGCAAATGGACTCATTGATCGGAATAGAGGCAGTGGAACAACGGTCAGCAAAGATATTTGGGGGATAGCCAAGAAACGGATTCCTAGCTGGAATCGGTACATTGAGGCAGGTTCCTTTCTACCTAATTTGCCTGTCACTCAAAGAATCCATAAAGAAATGGTCGAGCAAAATCTAATTAATTTAGCAAGTGGGGAATTGTCTCAGGATCTTTTTCCGCTGACTTCCCTAAGAGAGATTACTTTCAACCGATCGTTTATCGGAACATTGGGATATGATCATCCCAAAGGGAATGTGATCCTCCGGCAAACGCTAGCGAATCATGTGAAACAGTTTCGCAGTATAGAAACGAACCCATCATCGATCTTAATTACATCAGGGGCACAGCAAGCTTTGCATCTTGTCGTCCAATGTTTATTAAAACCTGGAGACGCCGTTGCGATTGCAAACCCATCCTATCATTATAATCTGCCTGTATTTAAATCAGCCGGAATCAAAACCTATTCGTTAAAAATGGATAAGGAAGGGATTAACCCTATAGATATAACGACATTGTATAAAAAACATCGAATCCGAATGATTTTTATGAATCCTATTTATCAAAATCCCACAGGGACGCTAATGTCGGAAGAAAGGAGAAAAAAGGTTCTGGAGTTATCCTCCGAATATGGAATTCCGATTGTAGAGGATGATCCGTACAGTTTAACCTCTTTTACAGGGGAAAAGATGCAAACGCTCAAATCATTAGACCGGAACGGAAATGTATTATATATTAGCTCACTAACGAAAATTGTTGCTTCAGGTCTGAGGATTGGATGGATTATTGGTCCAAAAGCGGTGATTGAACGGTTATCAGATGCTAAGCAGCAGGTTGATTATGGACATGCAAGTTATACACAATGGATTGCCAATGATTTTTTAGATTCAAGCGATTTTGAATATCATATAAAAAATTTAGTGAAGCAGTTAGAAAGCAGAAGAAATCAAATTGTCGTCAGTCTTGAGTCATTTTTAAAAGATCAGGTTGATTTTTATATTCCTAATGGCGGAATTCATATTTGGTGCAGGATAAAAAAGGAAGTGAATGAAAATCAATTGCTAGAGGAATCCATTAAAAGAGGGGTCATCTATGTACCCGGTTCAACAATGGGCTCAGAGAAGGGATTTGTTCGATTTACTTTTTCAAGGGAAAAAGAAGAAAATATCCATAAAGGAATTAAAAGATTTGCTGATGCTTTGAATGCTGTTACAAAATGATAAAAATTAGAAAAGGCGGTCATATAGAAGACCGCCTTTACTTAATTTTGTTATGCAGAAAAAGACCATTTTTGAAGGCTTTTTGAAAGCAGTTGATAGGCTATTACCTTTTTCTTGTACTGTTTGACTACTTCCACATTGTGCTTGGAACAGTACACAAATACCCTTACATCTTTTTTACCTTCTTTTGTTTCAATGACGAAGGGAAGTTCACTGTTCTCAGGGTGTAAATATAATTCCTCTGTTCCCGGATAAATATAATGCTTCTTTAAAAATGTAGCCTCATTAAATGATTGAAGTACGCCCATTTTGTTTTCACCTTCAAGTAGTTTCCCGCCAAAGGTAACGACGGCATTCATGTTGGTAAGTTTTGTATGAGTTTCAAATTTATTGATTAGCCATTCCACTGGACCGGTTGGAAGACAGGTCATTAAAATTTTTACCAGACTGACGAGTACAATCGAAATCACAGCCCATGTCATCTTTCATCATCTCCGTTTAATGTATTCCAATAAAGTAGTGGACCCTGTTTATTTACAGAGTCAACCAAATATAGATTCCTAGTGAAATCAGAGCGATAAAAATAATGACTACATAAATTAAGGTTAAGTTCGTTGTATTTCTTTTTGTGGATTTACTGTAGTCTTCATCTGGTTTTCCGGTTACAAATAGGGTCAAAACGACAGAAATAATTAAAATTAAGATAACTAAACCTATCAATATATTCATGTTGCACCTCTTAAAATTTACTTTCTTTAGAGTTCTACTTTTTTATAATTAAATCATATCGTAACCGGATGGAATGATAACCATCCAATTTGACTAAAAAAAGACCATCCACTTTGAGGCGTGTTTCAGCAGACCAATAGCTTAAATAATCCGTCAAATGAGAAAGGGCCAGTGATTTGCACATCACTAGCCCCTCTTATTAATACTGAAATTTATAGCCTTCTAATTCCGTAATTCTTTGTTTGATCCGATCTAAACAATTCTGGGTATTCGTGTCTTTATTGTAATATGCTGCATCTTGGCAAGTAGTTGATTCTGTAAGGACAAAACCGTTTGCAAATTGGACCGCAACCATTGTACATTTGCCAAAAAGCTCAACGATTTCTATTTGCGCGTTTTCCATCATCGAATCAATATCCGCCAGTGTAATTTCTTGTTTTTGCACTTGTGCCTTTGGACTTACTGAAGCAATAAATTTATATTCCGTTGGTTCAAATGCGATTTCAAAGGCTTGCTCTGAAAGTTCAATGATTTCATTGGTTGTTAAATTTTTAACCTTCACAATCCCATCATTCGTTATCTCTAATAATTCTACTTTATTATCCGTTCCTTTTACCCGGTAAACCTTCAATTTCTGTTCCCCCCATACCCATTTTCCTTCAAAATGTCTAATAAGGCATCACCCTCTGGTAGTTGATTTTTTCATGAATGATCAACTTTTTTTATTAGCTTATTCAGGTCTAAACCGAGCGGTGAAACCTGAAAGTGCGGAAAAAAGAGGGTATTTGAAGTTTAGGGTCATAAGGAATATTCTCGAGAATCTATAAAGAGTATAAATATTCAAGGGGATAATAACGAATCCTAAAAGTGTATTTTTTAATCTATTTAAATGAGGTGAAACCATGACTAAGAACAATCCGATTGAGTATACAGGTAAAGTACTGGACCAAAGAAACGACCTTACGGGTCCAGATGATGCAGGAAAGGGAAACTATCCAAATCCGCCCAAAAAAGTAACGATACAACAGCAAAAACAGGAATAATGAGCAATAGTTTAATGAGACCAGAGCTGGTTTAAGACAGTATTTGGATTAACATAAGCGGCTTCGCTTCCGCTATATTATAAAGCTTAGAATTCTTTTTATGGATCTAACCGTATAAAATAATGCTAGGCACCAAAAAATTGGATGGTGCCTGGCATTTTTCTGCTGCTAAAAGCAGCCTTTTAGGATGTACCATGTCAAGGTTTAATCAGAAGATTTGTGGAAAAAAATTCCTAGTCAACCAAGCCGTATTTTTTTAAGGATTCCATCAGCATTTCTTTAGGTTGAAAACCTGTTATCCGCTTCACCAGCTTACCATCTTGAAAAAACAATAATGTCGGAATTCCTAGTACCTCAAACTGACTTATAAACTCCTCATTTTCATCGGAATTCACTTTTACTATTTTTAATTCCAATTCCTCGTCAATTTCTTCCAAAACGGCTCCAATCATTCTGCAAGGAGGACACCATGGAGCCCAGCAATCAATCAGCACTGATTTACTTGTTTGGATTTCCTTCAGAATTCCTTGCCCCTTTGCATGTAAGATACTCATGAAATTTCCTCACCTTTCATATTTTCTTGCTTGTAGTATATGATGAGTGATAATATAAGTAAAATTAATACTTTTAATTTCTTAAATAAGTAAAAGCTAATGGATATAAAAGAGGGAATCTATGACCATTTTTCAATTAGAAGTTTTCTTAAAGGTAGTTGAAACGAAAAGTTTTACAAAAGCCGGGGAGCAAATCGGCCTTTCCCAATCTGCCGTCAGTCAAGCAATAGCAGCTTTGGAATCCGAGTTAAATATAAAATTATTAAACCGACACAGGAATGGGATTAGTGTTACAGAAATTGGAGAACGTATCACGAGCTTGATTAAGGACTTGCTAACGATTAAAACAAAAATTGTAAACGAAGCAAGCGGAATGACAGCCGTTGAAACAGGAACGATAAAAATTGGAAGCATTTCAGGTATGTCAACGAAACTATTACCAGGAATGATCAGTTCCTTTAAAAAACGGTTTCCAGGTGTAGATGTCACTCTTTATGAAGGAAATTATGAAGAAGTGAAAAATTGGATTAAATTGTCGGTTATTGATGTCGGTGTGGTCACAGAGGAAAAGCATGAATTTGAATTTATTCCCTTATTACAGGATAAAATGGTTGTAATTGTTCCGGAGCAACACCCTTTGGGAAATCAATCGCCTATACTAGTAAAAGAAATCGGTAGTGAGCCTCTGATCATGCCAAAGGAATGTGATCGTTTACTGCGTGCAGTCTATAGGGAACAAGGAATAACTCCCAACATTCAATTTGAAGTCAGTGACATAGCAACCATCATTGCCATGGTTCAAGAAGGGGTTGGTATTACCATACTTCCGGAGTTGGCAATTCCCTCAACCTTGCCGAAGGTTACTCCTTCATACTTATCACCTCAAGTGTACCAAAATCTAGGTCTTGAGGTCCGTTCATCAGAATACATTAGTCCAGTCCTAACCGCTTTTATTCATGAAGCACAAGAATTTACAAAAAACTTATCTCTCAAATTATTTAACAGCTATCATTCTGTTATTGTGAAAAAAAGATAATTTCTTTTGGAGCTCTTCATTAAATAAAAAGGGAAAATAATAATAAATGCAAGTAATCAAAGGGGGAATCAGTTATGCATTCAATTGAGAAAATAGGTAAGCGCTTTTGGTATATCACTCCAATTTCTGAGACGGACAGGCCCATTCTTGGGATGGTGGTTGGGGATCACAAGACATTGATGATTGATGCAGGTAACTCCGAAAACCATGCCCAATATTTTTTAGCAGAACTTTCAAAAAGGCAAGTCCCAAATCCTGATATAGTCGTTCTAACACACTGGCATTGGGATCATATCTTCGGCCTTCCAGCATTAACAAATACAGTATCTTTTTCCTCCAAAGAAACAAAAGAGGAAATGGAGAAATTCATTCATCTTTCATGGTCGGATGAGGCGATAGATGCAAGGGTGGAGGAAGGAACAGAGATTGAATTTTGTGCGAAGGCAATTAAGCAGGAATACACTGACCACCGAGATATCACCATTGTCCTACCCGATGTAGTTTTTGAAAATCAAGTGGAGATAGACCTTGGAGGAGTAACCTGTATAGTTCAGCAGGTTGGAGGTGATCACGCCTCAGATTCTGTCATCGTGTATATCAAAGAAGAAAAGATTTTATTTTTAGGCGACTGCATTTATCCCGATATTTTTTCGGAAAAAGAAAACTATACAATCAAGGAAACACTTCAACTTTTAGATAGATTAGAAACATTTGATGCAGATACATATGTCCTTTCCCATTGGAAGCCGATTTCAAAAGAGGAATTTAATCAGGAAGTTACCTTGCTAAGAACGATTGCAAGAATTACTGATACTTATAGCGGGGATCAACAGAAAATACAAGTCGAATATGAGAAATACGTAAAGAGAGAACTTACAGAAGATGAAATGGTAACAATCACCGATTTTGTGAATGGATATCAAATGTAAAGTTCAGAATGGAAGCACCGACCTTTGGTGCTTCTTTTTCTGTAAACGGAGAGAAGGTTGTGACAAGTTTTCTTTTAAATTATGTCTACATATGTAACAATAGAATGTAACTTAAGGTAAGGATGGAGATCATGGGATCAGAAGTGAGTGTAAAGGTGAAGGCATCGTTCGTTAACAAGTATAAGGAAGGTTATCCCCTTATATCGAAACAAGTGATTAATAACGCATCTGATTTAATAGAAGAGGGTATGTTGATTAACCTTGTTGATGAAGAACATACATTTATAGGAAAAGGTTATTACGGTAAGCAAAACAAAGGGTATGGCTGGGTGCTTACTCATAATAAGGATGAAAAGATTGACCAATTGTTTTTTGAAAGAAAGATTAGGGCTGCATTAGACAAAAGAAAATCGTTTTTTAAAGATCAAGAAACGACCGCCTTTCGAGTATTTAATGCTGAAGGTGATGGAATCGGCGGCTTAACCATCGATTATTTCGATGGCTATTACTTAATCAATTGGTACAGTCGAGGGATTTATACGTATAAAGACCATGTGCTTGCAACACTTAAGAATCTAGTTGAATATAAAGCAATTTACCAGAAGAAGCGCTTTAATATTGAGGGAAAATATATCGAAGAAGATGGATTTGTGGATGGAGAAAGAGGACAGTTTCCTATTATTGTCAAAGAAAATGGGGTTAATTTAGCTGTCTACTTAAACGAAGAAGCAATGGTAGGTGTTTTTCTTGATCAACGCGATGTGAGGAGAACAATTCGTGATAAGTACGCTAAAGGAAAGACTGTATTAAATACCTTTTCGTATACCGGGGCATTTTCTATTTTTGCCGCAATGGGTGGTGCTGCAAAAACTACCAGTGTTGACTTGGCTAATCGTAGTTTACCGAAGACGATTGAGCAGTTCAGTGTGAACGGAATTGATTATGAAGCCCACGATATTATTGTGGAAGATGTTTTTCATTATTTTAAATATGCTGGTAAGAAAAAGCTAACCTTTGACATGGTAATCCTTGACCCTCCTAGTTTTGCAAGGTCTAAGAAATTTACCTTTAGTGCAGAAAAGGATTATAAAAATCTCCTGAAAGAAGCGATTGCGATTACAGAGAATAATGGGGTAATTGTCGCTTCGACAAATTGTGCTGCGTTTGACATGAAAAAATTCAAAGGTTTTATTGATGCTGCATTTAAGGAGAGCAACAGGAAATACCGCATAGAAGAGGAATTTTCATTACCACAGGACTTTAAAACAATTAAGCAATTTAAGGAAGGAAACTACCTTAAAGTTGTGTTTATTAAAAAGCTTAATGGCTAGAGGAATAAGTTAAAGGTAATGAACTGCACCTCAATTTTGGATGTTATCCAATAATTGTAGGTGCAGTTTTTGATATGTCTTAATTTATGGCTGATGTATAAAAAGTATGTTGTAATAATTGTCCTATTTTGTTGCATTAAAGCACCCGATTGTTGTATCTCAACATTGTTTAGATTTAATTAAATAAATGACAGATACCTAATGGGAAACCTCTTCAAAATCAAGATAAGGTTAGGACCTCATATTTTGAGGCTAATTCAATAAAATGGTCCATCCCGCTGATTTTCCCAGCTACAAGGTTATCATTTAGCTCATAAAAGTCTACACATGTTTTACACGCAAGAACGTCAACACCCTTTTCTTCCAGTTCTTTTAATTGGAGAGAAACAAGCGAGTTTTCTGTTAGTGTAAACACACCTCGGTTCATACAAAAAACAGCCGCAGGCAGTTCTTCCTTTTGCTTAAGAATTGTAAAGAAGGTTTCTAATATTCCTTCACCTAGTCCTGGTTCTCCTTTGCCAAGCTGATCTGAAGAGAGTAAAATGACTTTGTTTTTCAATTTCTTCACCTCATTGATTTAATACCACTATGTTAGCATATTTAATTAGGGAATAACTACCTTTTCTATTCCATGGTGTAATAGCTTCGGTGCCGTTTCTTAATTATAAAAATAAGTAACGGTGGCAGACTTTTTTCGTGTCTGCCACCGTTACTTTTTAAAGGAAGAGATCGCTTTTGTAAACGGTCTGCTATTTTACTACCTTAATATAAAAATAGATATCCTGCCCGACTCTTTGCGGCTCTTTCAGAAGCTGATAGCCATGTTTGACGGCTTCTTCAGGAACACTTCGAAAGGATTGCGGACAATCTGCGATAACTTGTAAGACTTCCCCGATTTTCATGGTTTTAAGCGCATCCAGCGCAAATATGACAGGGTACGGTCATGGCTCGCCGCGAATATCAAGCGTGTAGTTGACATCCATTACCTGGGACATGTATTAAGCCTCCTTTGTAACGTGAGAAACCCGCTCCGTTTTTTGATATTGGATTCCTTTTCCGTAACGGAACCGCTTTTGCCACCAATTTGATAGGAAGAACCAAACAGCAAGCATGGCCAGTGTTCCGAATAGTGCTCCCATTGGTCCCCATTGTTCGATTAAGTTCACTTTTGGCCAATTTTCCACAAGTGCATGATAGATGCCAAGATGATCCCAGCCATAGGCAAGAGCTGTAGCGCCTACGATATTACCTACGCCTACCACCCAGAATAACAATTGGCCTTCCATTGCACGATACATCATGCCAGTCTCACAGCCACCGGCAAGTACAATGCCAAACCCGAACAGGAGTCCGCCAATAGCCGTGCTAGGAGCAGCCATTTTGATTAGGGCGACTGAGCCGTTTTGAATATAGATAAAAGTTACGATAACACTAATCATCATCCCAACGGAAATCGCCTTGGACATTACAGCCCGTCCGCTGACCCATAAGTCACGGAAAGCAGAAGTGAAACAAATTTGCCCGCGTTCAATTAGAATCCCGAATAGGGCTCCTGCTATACAGGCAACCGCCAGAAGTGATTTGCCTGTTGCGAAAAAGTAAAGAATAACTGCAAGATACAGACAGGCAAAAATAAGACCAAGCACAGGTTGTATATTCCTCTTTTTTACATTTGAGGTGATAACTGGGCTCATCGACCCTTTCATCAGGGTCGGTTTTCCACGCCACCATTTGGTATTTACAACCTTAACGCCAAAGTAGGTTCCAATGGCAGTAGTCAACATAAAAATCCAAGAATGGAATGAGAACTGAGGCACACCCGTAAAAAAGGCAGCCAAGTTGCATCCTAGGGCAAGGCGTGCGCCAAACCCTGCGATGATCCCTCCCATAAAACCTTGTACTATACGCCGCTTTTGTTTGGGTACGCGAATTTTAAAACTATTGCTTAGTAGAATCATAATCAGTGCGCCAACGAGCATCCCAATGACAATCCACCCATCGGTCCGACTGAGGGGAGTCCCCTTGATGCCCACCAGTTGAAAATACGCCCATTGCGACACATCAACACCGAACCATTGTAAGATATGCCCACCTAACCTGGTGAATTCCCCCGTAACTGCCCAAACTGTACCTGTAATTCCAAAGTACAATGCACTGACAAGACCTGCAATACTGATGGCTATGTAGGGATTCCAATATTCCTTGAAAACTTTCCGATAAAGATTCATTAACCTATCTCCTCCTTTTTGGTCAATAACATGAGAATCGTCCTTATGAAATTGTCCAATCATGCTGATGCATACAAAAATGCCCGGAGATATCCAGGGCATTCTGAGGGTTTCATTTATACATTAATATAACGGTCATTTTGACTATTACGCAATTCGAAATATCGATAAGATAGATTTATAAGTATCGAAAGAATAGATAGTTGGGGCGAGGGGCTGTAATGGTAGAAAAAATGGTATGATGGGATTAATTCGATTTATCGATTTTATCAATCACTATTTATCGATTAATTAAATACAAATAGGTCTAAACAGAGGGGATGATCCAATGGATTTACACCAGCTTTTTGTCTTTACAAAGGTAGTCGAGCATAAAAGCTTTTCTAAGGCAGCAGAGGATATCTTCTTGAGTCAATCAACGGTAAGTTCACATATAAAAGCATTAGAAAGAACTTTGAATATGAGACTGTTTGATCGGGTCGGGCGGGAGATTATCCTTACGCCTTATGGGAGCCGTTTGTATCAATGGGCATTAAAATTACTTTTTTTAAAGGATGAAGCCATGCTCGACTTAAAAGAAGGGATGAATGAATTGAAGGGAATGATACGGGTTGCGGCAAGTTCTGTTCCAGGGCAATTTATTCTTCCAAAAATGATCAAGGACTTTAGAGATCAATATGCGAATGTGGTGTTTCAAATTGAACAATCTTCTTCAAAGGTTGTGATCGATAAAGTGCTAAATGGTACGGTTGATGTGGGATTATTAGGTGGGAAATTTGAAAATGATAAACTTTGTTATTCTCGACTGTTTAAAGAAAAACTGGTCCTCATTACTTCAAATCAAACAAAGATTAAAGGACCAGTCACGATTCAGGAACTTGTGAAATATCCCTTTATTATGAGAAAATCCGGATCAGGAACACATGCTATGGTCGAGAAATTATTAAAAAAAAAAAAAATCTCTAAAGAACAAATGAACATCATTGCCTATACAGAAAGCGGTCAGACATTAATTCAGTTTGTAATGGCTGACATTGGCATTGCCATTATTTCAGAAATAGCCGCTAAAGAATATGCAAAAAAACAATTACTTAAAATGCATGAAATAGATGGCTTCGATGATGAAAGATATTTTTATCTTGTTTATAACAAGTATAAAACACTGTCGCTGCTTTCCAGATTATTTATTGAGAATGTTAAATAGATGCTTGAGTCATGATCAGAAAAATTCAAAGCATAAGTAAATGATTATAATTAGTGATCTTTCTCTCAATGTAATTGACATTGAGAGGATATTTAATTATTATATGTTTAAATGTTTAAACATTTGAACATAACTAATCTATTTTTTAAATAAAATACAAACCATTTGGAGGAACGAGTGAGTGAATAGGACAGCATTAATTACTGGAGCTACAAGCGGCTTAGGATATGAGTTCGTAAAACTGTTTGCTGCTGACGGATACAATCTTGTTCTAGTTGCAAGAAATCAACAAAAATTAGAAGAAATCAAACATACCTTTACCCATATAGAAGTTACAGTCATTGCTAAAGACCTAAGCTTACCTGGAGCAGCTAATGAAGTTTTTCAAGAAGTTGAAAAAAAGGGAATTCATATCGATGCTCTGATTAACAACGCTGGCTTTGGATTAATGGGGAACTTCGATGACCTAAACCTTCAAAAGCAATCAAAGATGATTCAACTAAATATTACAGCATTAACAGAATTAACCTATTATTTTCTGCCAAGTTTAAAACAACGGAATAAGGGGAGAATCCTGAATGTCGCCAGTACAGCCGCATTTCAGCCGGGGCCATTAATGGCTGTCTATTACGCCTCAAAGGCATTTGTTCTTTCCTTTTCAGAAGCACTTGTGGAAGAGTTAAAAGGAAGCAGCGTTACGGTTACAACTCTATGCCCTGGTGCCACAAAGACCAATTTTGGTTCTGTTGCCAGTGTGGAAGGAACAAAAATGTTCAGTCGGGCCATGTCCTCAAAAATAGTAGCTCAACAAGGTTACCAGGCAATGATGCGAGGGAAACGGGTAATTATTACAGGTGGATTAAATAAAGCTGGTGCACTTGCAGCAAAGTTTTTGCCAAGGAGCCTGGGAGCAAAAATTGCGATGTATGTCGCTGGTGAAAAGTAAGGGGGCTCTTGGAGTTATGACAAAACAAGCGATTGATGTTTTTAGGGCGTGTATTCCGTTATTTAACACGTTAAGTGACCCGGCAAGGCAGGATATTATTCTTTTGCTGGCAGAACAAGAACCGTTAAGTGTAAATGAAATTGCTGAACATTCCAGTTTATCGAGACCAGCGATTTCTCACCATTTAAAAATCATGCGGGATCTCCAACTCGTTAAAATTGAACAAAAAGGAACTCAGCGTTATTATTCACTTTCTTTAAATCAAAGTATAGAGCAATTGAAGGAGTTAATTGAAATAGTCGAGAGTGAATGTATTCTTTAAAGTGTAAAATGGTTCTGTTTCATTTATTGCCTGGATGAAGGACATTTCACGGGTATCCCAAGATTTGTCCTTCATATCCCAGATTCACCATTACAAAGCTAATTTTTTTATCGTAAAATTGTCATTCAATAATGCCCAGTTTTGTGGATATGGATAACCTAATGCCCAGTAACTGACACCACGCAGGTTATATTGCTTCACCATGTCAAACTTAGCTTGAGCACTACGTGCATCTTCAAACCAAACTTCATGCCCCCGGCCTTGCTCATCTACATAGCGAAAAAATGGTGATTGTGCGGTCGTATCATATTGAATAGAAGCACCATATTTAACGGCCCTTCTTACCGCTTCTTGAGGGCTAAACGTCTCGGCTTCTTGGCCCTGAACATGTGGGAGAAGCCAATCACGGGCATAAATTTGGAATCCTAGAAATATTTTTTCTGCTGGCATAACAGATAAGGCATATTCCACAACTCTTCGCATTTGGTTAATAGGAGAGATTGCTTGCGGAGGGCCGAGTCGATATCCCCATTCATAGGTCATAAGCACCACGAAATCAGCAATTCTCCCATGTGCCTCATAATCGTGTGCTTCATATAACAGCCCTGCTTGGGTTGCACCTACCTTTGGTGCAAGAGCAGTTGAGACCAAATATCCTTTTGGATGCAGACGGTCAACAGCTAATTGTAAAAATTGATTATAATTCTCGCGGTCCTCCGGGTGTACATTTTCAAAATCAATGTTTAACACTTTATAGCCCTTAGAATCCATCACTTGAAGAGCATTGGTAAGTACTTTTTCTCTTAAATCTGGATTGGATAAAACAACATGCGCTAAATTTGATCCAGCTTGTGTGGAGGTGAAATTTGTGATCGCCAACATGGGTACGATATTTTTAGATTTTGCCGCATTAACCATTACCTGGTCATTCATCGGTTGTAATGTCCCATCTTCCTTGATCATATAAGCAAATGGGCTAAAATAAGTAAGTAGATGCCCAAATTCATTAAAGTTTTCGACAGTTGTTTCGTTCGATTGATACGTATAAGCATTTACTTCAATCGTTGGTTTTGTTCTTGGGATTGCCAATTGCATACCCGGATAAATCGTGTTAGGGTCTTGAATGTGATTTTCACTGATGATTGCCTGAACCGTGGTACCATACCTGTTGGAGATTTGCCATAAGGTCTCCCCTGATTGAACGATATGTGTAATTGCAGGAATAAATAGTTTGGTCCCCGGATATAAAACATTTGGATTTGTTAGTTGGTTCGCTTGGATAATCGCCTGAATCGTGACGCCGTATTGTTGAGAAATAGACCATAAAGTATCCCCATACTTAATGATGTGGGATGTCCCAGGTTTTGGAATAACTAACGACTGTCCTATTAGTAATTGATTTGGGTTGGGTAACCCATTTAATTGAACTGTTGTATTCATATTTACAGCATAGCGGTTGGTAATTTGCCAGAGCGTCTCTCCAGCGCTCACCACATGTATGATCATTCGGACTCCCCCTAGGCGTTTTCGTTAATGCATAATATGTAATCACCAATAAAAGGTGTTTTACCTTGGGTTTGACGGTTTTTATTAAAAGGAGAAGCTCGTTTTTGTTAAAAAAAGTAAATGAGTATATTGCTTCCTAATTTATTTGTGGTGAAACAAACAATTTCCATTTTTTTAAGATATAGAAAGGATTTACTCTCTGATAGAGTATAAGTATAATAAGAAATGCTTGTTGGACGTCATACGACTTTTTAAAAAGTAAAAACTTTTGATTATTTAAAAGACTGATCTCTATTTGTAATATAAAAAAACGAAAAGGAAAAATTAAAATGGATATAATCGGATTGTTCTTATCTGGTGCTGCATTATTTTTAAATGGGATTATGCTTTTAGGAAAAGCGGATGAAAAAAACGTTGGAATTTTTAATCTGTTTGTTGGGGCGTTCCAAGTCATCGCTCCTTTTTATTTAACTATTGTTTCCGGTCAAGATCACTGGTTTTTATATGAAAAAGCTGCCACTTTCTTGTTCGGTCTAACCTATTTGTACGTCGGAATTACTCTGTTAAAAGGAATGAATGGAAGCGGGCTGGGTTACTACTCTTTATGGGTGTCTATTATCGCGCTCGGGTATGTGATTGAATCCATCATCCATTTTCATGATCTAGTAAATGCAATGACATGGCTTTTGTGGTCATTTTTATGGTTTTTATTTTTTGTAATCAATACACAAAAAATCAATATCAATAAATTTGTTGGAAAAGTAGCTATTATTCAATCATGGATAACCTTAACTTTGCCGGCGCTATTTTCATTCATAGGCATTTGGGGGAATAAATGGATGTTCAATTTATGGATTTTAGTCTTAGGAATTTCAATCATCTACTTTCTTCTTTTGGCATACAAACAATTTTTTTATCAAAAAAAGCGTAGCTTTAAAGGAATTGTAAACATATCAAAATAAAAAGAGTTTGATCATTTTAATTTAGTGAATGTTTGATTTAGACAAGAATTGAAAATTGGACTAGGGCGGCATGACTTTTATAAGTTATGCTGCCTTTTTTTCTAATTGGGGAAATTGCATGAATAAAAATAGGTGTTGACATGAAAAATGTTAAGAATTATAATTATCTCATATTCAAGATAATTAATTCCGAGATTTTAGGAGGTGATTTAAGTGGAGCGAAAATGCAAGAATTTACCCTTTCTGGTCTTAATGCAAACATCAAAAGCTATCCATGAGCGCATAAAGGAAGAAATGACCAAAAACAAGCTGAGTATTACCGAATTTTCAGTTTTAGAGGTCCTTTACCAAAAGGGGAAACAGACTATCCAACAGATTGGCCATTGCATCTTAATCTCAAGTGGGTCGATGACCTATGTGATAGATAAATTAGAACAAAAAGGCTTGTTAAAGAGAAATGACTGTCCACATGATCGAAGAGTAATCCATGTGACATTAACGGATAATGGAAATCAATTTATGGAGGAAATCATGCCGAAACATCATGAGTTAATTGAGGATATGTTTCATTTATTAAATTCTGATGAGGCAGAGACATTGGTTCGGTTATTGGAAAAAGTAAAGAATACAATATAAAATTTTATTTTTTTAAATAAATATCTCGAATCCAAGATAAAGACACTTAGGAGGAATCAGAAATGATTAATATTGGTTTATTAATAATTCGTTTAGTAGTTGGTATATTATTTATTGGTCACGGTGCTCAGAAATTATTTGGTTGGTTCGGTGGTTACGGGTTAAAAGGTACAGGAGGCTGGTTTGAATCCGTTGGTGTGAAACCGGGAGTAACCATGGCCTTATTCGCTGGATTAGCAGAACTAATTGGTGGAATTTTGTTTACTTTAGGACTCTTAACGCCACTTGCGGGAATTATGATTGCAGGTACTATGATAATGGCGATCGTGAAAGTGCATGGTCCAAATGGAGTATGGGCAACATCAAATGGGTATGAGTATAACTTAACTTTGATTGCCGTTACGATCGGTATAGCTTTAGTCGGTCCTGGTCAATATGCCTTAGATGCTTTATTTTTCTAAAAAATCTCGAAATCGAGATTCTCGAATTTTTTAAGATTTCAAATTCCAAATTGGAACAAAATAAGGTATTCAGTTCCTTTAAAAAACGGATTTTTACATTCTAAAAGGAGTGAGAAAATTGAGCAAGAAAACAATGGGGATTCACCATATCACAGCCATCGTAGGTAATCCGCAGGAAAACGTAGATTTTTATGCTGGAGTTTTAGGATTACGACTTGTCAAACAAACGGTCAATTTCGATGATCCTGAAACCTATCACCTTTATTTCGGTAACGAAGGTGGAAAACCAGGAACAATTATAACCTTTTTTCCATGGACAGGTGCACATCAAGGAATCATTGGAGATGGTCAAGTAGGAGTAACTTCATATGCAGTTCCGAGAGGTGCATTTGGATTTTGGGAGAAAAGATTAGAAAAGTTTAACATTCCTTTTACGAAAATGGAACGTTTTGGCGAGCAATACCTGGAATTTGATGATCCACATGGGCTTCATTTGGAAATCGTAGAAAGAGAAGAAGGGGAAGCAAATACATGGACCTTTGGTGGAGTAGCATCGGATGTAGCCATAAAAGGATTTGGCGGGGCCACTCTTTTATCCTCTCAACCAAATAAAACAGCGGAATTGTTAGAAAATGTTTTAGGATTAGAAAAAATCGGGATAGAGGGGGATTTTGTACGCTTTCGCTCCTTAGCTGAAATCGGAAATATAATCGACATTAAATTAACTCCGATTGGTCGAGGCCAAATGGGTGTGGGTACTGTCCACCATATTGCATGGAGGGCGAAAGATGATGAGGATCAATTAGATTGGAAACAATTCGTTCAAGCAAATGGGTATAGCGTTACACCAGTACAGGATCGAAACTACTTTAATGCGATATATTTTAGGGAACATGGGAAAATCCTTTTTGAAATTGCAACCGATCCTCCGGGTTTTGCGCATGATGAGTCACAAGCGACAATGGGAGAAAAATTAATGTTGCCATCACAGTATGAGCCTCGTAGAGGACAAATAAAACGAGGATTGCTACCATTTGAAGTAAGAGAACTAAACTGATTTTACAAAAGGAGATGATTACTGTGCTTTCAATTGACCCAGCCACATTGTCTGAACGGGATAATTATAAGTTCCTAATAGGAAGCATCATACCTCGACCGATTGCTTTCGTCACATCGATGTCAAAAGACAGGGTTTTGAATGGAGCACCATTTAGCTATTTTAATATCATATCATCCAATCCTCCGATGATTTCATTATCGATTCAACGTACACAAGGGGAACGAAAGGATACATCAAGAAATATCATCGAGTCAAAAGAATTTGTTGTTCATATTGTGGATGAACAAAATGTGGAAAAAGTAAATAAAACAGCTGCCAGTCTTCCAGCGAATCAAAGTGAAATAGAGTTAGCGAAATTAACTCCAGTAGAAAGCGTGAAGATTTCTGTACCGGGAATAAAAGAAGCAAAAATTCGAATGGAGTGTTTATTGGAACAATCCTTAGAATTGGGAGGTTCGGATTCGCCGGGATCTGATTTAATTATTGGAAAAGTGGTTCAATTTCATATCGAAAATGATCTTTATGAAAAAGGGAGAATTGATCCCAAGGGTTTGGCAGCGGTAAGTAGATTGGCTGGGAATTATTACGCCAAAATTGGTGAAATTTTTGAAATCGAAAGACCTAAATAGTTCATTTCAATGATGAACGTTCTGGAGGGAGATTAATCATGAAGCATATATTCAATAAGGGACAAGTCCCAACTAAACCAACGTTATTATTACTGCATGGTACGGGTGGCACAGAGTTAGACCTGTTGCCGATTGCAGGAAGAATGGATGATGAGGCGAATGTCTTAAGTGTCCGCGGGAATGTATTAGAAAATGGCATGCCCCGTTTTTTTAGAAGATTAGCGGAAGGGGTCTTTGATGAAGAGGATCTTATTTTCCGGACAAAAGAATTAAATGAGTTTCTAGATGAAGCAGCGGAAAAGTATGGTTTTGACCGAAATAATATCATTGCCATCGGTTACTCAAATGGGGCGAATATTGCGGCAAGTTTATTATTTCATTATCAAAATGCCTTAAAGGGTGCGATTCTCCATCATCCAATGGTACCGAGAAGAGGAATCGAACTTCCTGATTTATCAGGGAAGTCAGTATTTATTGCAGCTGGAACAAATGATCCAATCTGCTCTCCAACAGAGTCCGCTGAACTACAATCTTTATTAGACAAGGCAAATGCGAAGGTAGAAATTCATTGGGAAAATAGAGGTCACCAACTAACATTGGAAGAAGTTGAGGCTGCAGGCCGATGGTATAAACAACTTTAAGTAAAAATTAATCATAAAAAACTAATCGATCCTTCTTTCGGTTAGTTTTTTTATCGGTAAAAAAATGGGTAAATGAAAAACAGCAGGAATTCTTTTAATTTTTTTTAGGATTCAAATCTTCGAATGTAGTTGACAACAATTGAGTATGAGTTACCGAAAATATATAGGAATATTTTTTAAGATGAGCATTTGAAAAACGTTTCTATAATATACTCATGAAGGATTAATTATAAGCAGTGATGTAACCGCCTTCGATAGTGTTATTCTAATAATTTTAAAAGGCTGAAATATTAAATTGCTAATTTGTTTAAGGACTAGCTAGCAGCATTTTATCTAATTCGCGGACTCTTTCATAAGATTCTGCCAAATGTTTAGGGACCAATGTTCTTCCGTATTTCCAAGCATTTGTTTCGATTAATGATTTAAGCTGCTCGATTTCATCATCTTCACCATACATTAGAATCCTTGTATCATGTTTGTTTTTCTTAAAATCTAAATAGTACCCGAGTACGCGATAAAGAATAAGTTTAACAAAGTTTTCATCAGTCTCTTTAATTTTAAAGTTCAATTTTTCTTTATATCCGTTAATTTGTAAGTAGTTAAACTTAATCGTATTTGTCGATACGTTATAACTCATGGGTACAGTTAGATGATTGTTAAATTCATAATTTATATCTAAATTATGTTGATGTAGAGTATTTTCAATGATCTTTTCAATATCCCATATGTATAGCATTTGTTCCACCAATACCTTTTCCCATTATGATATCCGATAAACTTTATGTAATTATCTGAATTTGTCAAAATTATAGCACAGATTTTTATTAAATTAATGATAAGAGCATTACAATTTAATTTCAGATAACTTACAAAAAATTAATCCTTCTATAAAGTTTTTTAGGTTCCCCATTCAATTCAAATGGGGAACTTTTTGTATTAGGCATTATTAAATAATTTTTGGATATAAAAAAAACAAGACAACAATCAAAACTGTATAGCAATTATTTACATGGGAAAATCTATCACAAGGCGATCCATTTGAAAAATTAAAGGTATAGCAAAAATTTTTAATATAACGCATAATTCTAACACTTCAATGAACATAAATACCTGTAAATATTATCAGTTCTAGTATGTTGATATAGAGGAAAAAGGATGGTGGACATGTTATGGAAAACAAGGATGAGAGCGTAAAACTAACAAGCGCAGAAGTATCAGTCTTATGGGGTACGTATGTTAACGACAGTATGGTGGATTGTATAATGCACCACTTTTTGGAATCCTATTCAGACCCAGACATTTTTCCCTTACTCGAGCAAACGAAAAACATTGCCAAAAAACATATGAATGATACAGAGCAATTATTTCTAAAGGAGAAAATTGCAGTACCAGAAGGATTTAAGGTAGAGAAACATGTTATTCCTGGGGCCAAAAAACTTTTTTCCGATATGTTTTATATGCAGTATGTATTGCAAATTTGTCGTTTTGGAATTGCTTCCCATACTGCAGGTTTAACATCAGCTGCAAGAGAAGATGTACGTAAAATGTATAAAGATTTCTTCGATGATGCCTCGCAATTATACAATGATGTAGTGAATCTAATGGAAAATAAGGGTACTTTTGTTCGGATTCCTTATATGACCTATCCAATTGAAATTGACTATATCAACAAAGAAAATTTTTTAACAGGCTGGTTTGGTCGCAAACGTTCCTTGTTGGGAATAGAAGTTACCCATTTGATGCTTAATGCTTTTCAAAATGAAATAGGAAGAGCAACGTGTGTAGGTTTTTCGCAGGTAGCTCAAGAACAAGAAATAAGAGATTATTTCCTGAGAGGAAGGCACTTAACGAAACATTTTCTAAATTCTATTCATGATGTACTTGTAGAAAGTGATATCCCAAATGCAATGTCATGGGACCAAAGTGTTACAGATTCAACCATACCGCCATTTTCGGACCAATTGATGCTTTATATTATTGGTATTCTTTCTAATCTTGGTATAGCAGCTTATGGAGCTGGATTATCTGCATCCATGCGTAGGGATATTAGTGCGATGTACGCCAGTTTTATTACGAAAGCAGGAGCTTTTGGAGAAGATGGCATGGATTTAATGATTGAGAGACGATGGATGGAGCAACCTCCGAAATTTGAAGACCGAGATCGGTTAGCAAAAAGGGATTAGTTTCAGGAACAAATTAAGGTACTGATAATCAAACTGAAAACGAGCCCCAATTATGTGGCTCGTTTTACCAGGTGGTTAAGTCTTACTTTTCCTTGACAGCAAGTCCGATCATCATCACTATGAGCGTAAGCAACTGAATCATAACCTCTAGGTTAATCTTCATTCGCCCTCCTAACCTAAGTGAATTTTCTATCCTCCGGTCTCACTAAGAAGAAGTAAAGACTTACGTTTCCCATACACTATAGATATTCGGTCAATCAGTAAATATGACTGGTGAAATTCTAATGAATTAGATTTTATTCGAGTCCAGTCTGGGTTTTACCAGAGACGTGCCCATGTATGAACGTTACCAATATCGAATTCGGACCAGCACTTGCAGCATAGGTGTAGACTTCCATTTTCAATTTCCCTGATTGGCCTAGGGTTTGGTCAGTTGGTTTCCCAAGTATTTTTTCTACTTCGGCTTTAGTCATGCCACCTTCGCCAGTCTTTACATCTCCTACGCGAATTTGATCGTAGTCTGCTTTACCTGGCAGAGCTTTTTCACTTTGTTGTGGTGCATTTTTCTCATCTAAGATATGCGGAATTCCATTGACAACTCCAACGATAATAAAAATTAACACAAAAGCACCTATAAGAAGCATGATAAGTTTAAAAAGTTTTCCCATTATGATTCCCCTAACACTTACAATGTCTTATTCACACACACTATATTAACAGACAATCAATTTAAATCCAAAGGATGGAATCAATGTTTAATCCTGTTCCTTCAGTCTAACCCCCATATCCCATAATTCCTCAAAATAAAGCCTTTCAAATTTTTTCTCAAGAATTCCATAAAAATAGGCGATTGGTTTTTTGACGATGGAATTTGTTTTTAGCTTTCTAACTAATTGCTTAAATGCTTGAATGGCTGTTTCGAGGACTTGATCTTTTTCCTTTTCCCGGTCACCTCGATAGGCTGCAATATTCACCATTTGCCAAAATTCCTCAATGGTTTTAGCATCAGAAAAGAAGTATTTTACTAATTCCACAAAAGGTTTCGGTACTCGGTCACTAACAAAAGTGTGATCGATTTCAACAGACGGTTCTTGATTACGTTTATTTATCTCTTGATTATTTGTTTTATGAAGATTGCTAGTTTTAGGGTGGTCCATTTTTTCCTCTTTTGGTGGTTCACTTTGAGGAAAACGATTAAATACATAAAGGTTACTCGATTGTGAGCCGTTTTTTCTTTCGGTTTCATATACAGTCATGATTCCTAAATTGATTGCTTTTTGGATCATCCGTTTAAAGGTTGACCGGGAAATGCCATTGTCATGATATTCTTCATGAATCGCTTTTAAGACGGTGCCAATTTTTGCATTGGAAACGCCAGGGATTTTTGCCGAAAAACAAACCAGCCGTTTTAGTCCAACTAATTCACCTTTTGAAAAATCCTTCTTATGTATTGCGAGCCACATTTCTAGTTGGCTATTAAATTCCTTAAGTGAAGAGAATTGAGAATATTGTTCGAATCCGTCAATTTTACCTGATTTTATTTGCATATAATTGCACCACCCTTTCACCGTCTATATAAAGAAAAACTGACGAAAAGGACATGGGGGTAGAGGGGAAGTTGTGACAGATTTTTGAAATCGATATAAGGTATAAAAGTAATAATAGAAAGAGTTTCGAATATAAATAATGTTGGCTTGGTTTATAGCTTAATCAAACAATTAAACCACTAATTTTTGCTGAAAAAATCTAAAAAAGAAACCTGACCTCACTACAGTCTGGTTTCTTTTTTAATGTAGATACAGCGTTATGCTTCTCGTGAAAAAGCGTTAGTTTTCTGAACTTCAGAACATTAGAACTTTAACAGGTGAAGTAGATACCAATATATAAACAGGTAATATATGGTATAATTAAAGAAAAAAGGTCAGGGTGAACGCTTTGTTGTTAAAAAGAACTTTTAACCGAAATTTTTTGCTGATCTTGTTGCTGTTTGTGTTAGCTGCAAATTATTCTTTGTACCATACTGCAATTGGTAATCTAGCATTACCTAAAAATACAAATATTATAGTTGTGGCTTCCATGATTGATTTGGCATTCATTGCCCCTGTTTTACTTTTGGTATGGAAACGAAAATTCAATTGGAGAAACATGGTTTTGGGAGTCGCTGGTGGGCTTGTGATTGTGCGCATCTTGATTCCAATCAAGTATTTGGCACCATTTGAAGCTGTGACATGGGTAGGGTTTGCTGTGGAAGGCGGCCTATTGCTGCTGGAAATCCTTGTTCTGGGTTCGTTGTTTATCTATTTGCCGAAAATAGCCCGGTCAGTAAAGGAAAGTACTCTTCCGGTAATATTTTCCTTTTCAAATGCGGTAGAACAACAGTTCAAATCTTATCCAATTATCAGAGTGATTTGTTCAGAAATGCTCATGTTTTACTATGCTTTTGCTTCCTGGAGAAAGAAAACAACGGTCGGCCCAAACGTATTTACTCTGCATCAAAAATCCAGTTTAATAGCGTTTCAAATCATGCTAATTCACGCAACTGTTATTGAAATGGCTGGGCTCCATTGGATGTTTCATGATAGGTCTATGGTGTTATCAATCATTATGCTGGTCCTTAACGTATATACCCTTATTTTCTTTTTAGGCGATATTCAAGTTGTACGCCATAATCCGTTGCTCGTAACAAAAGAGAGCATTTATATTTCACTCGGCTTAATGAAGAAGATAGAAATAAAGTGGTCTGACATTGAGGAAGTATTCGATGATCCGGAACAGTTAAATAAAAAACGCAACAAAGATACAATTGAATTCATAGCTCGTGATTTTGAACCTGTCCAACCAGATGTTATTTTAAAATTAAAGCAGCCCGTCGAAGCTACTTTGATTATGGGTATAAAAAAAGAATATTCAAAGGTAGCGATACGGGTAGATGATCCAAAAAGATTTAAAGAGGTATTAAAAGATAATTTGAAAAGTTCGTGTTAATTTTAAAAACTGCCAAGGAGACGACCCTATTTGGCAGTTTTTAATTTTATGGGGATATTCGCTTTAGCGTGATTGGGGCAGGACCCGGAATCTAAGATTTTTAACAGCGAAGTGGGCAAAAAAAGCCACGAAATCCCTATGTCATTTTTTTGATATTCCCCAGCATTTCATTAATTGGTGAATGCCTTTTTCTATTTGATCGATTGGTATACTGCCAAAGCCAAATAGAAAGGTTGGATATTGGTATTCAATTGGCTTTAATAAATAATCGCTTACTGGATAGATGACAATATTGTTTTTTTCTGCAATCTTTTTTAATTGATCCTCACTTTTTGACAGGGGGACAGAAATTAAAATGTGCATTCCTGCTTGGTCTCCAGTGATGATAACATTTGGATAATACGTTTTAAATATTTGAGTTAATTTTTCATGTTTTTTACGATAAATTTTCCGCATACGGTTTAAGTGTTTTGAAAAATAACCATCTCTCATAAAGTTCGCTAATATATGTTGTTCAAATCTCGGTACAGTTGCTGAGTAAAAACTAAATGTCTCTTTATATTTTTGTAATAATGTTGACGGTAATACAATATAAGCAACACGTAATGAAGGCATTAATGATTTGGTAAAAGTGCTCATATATATGACTTTATTGTTTTGGTCTAAGCCTTGTAGTGCAGGAATGGGTTTTCCGATATATCGAAACTCACTATCGTAATCGTCTTCAATGATGTAGCGATTTTCATCTTTTGCTGCCCAGTTTAATAACTGCGTTCTCCTAGTTGCTGATAGTACCGCGCCCGTTGGGAATTGGTGGGAAGGTGTAATATAAACAACGTTTGCATTTGTTTTTTCAAGTTCATCCACCATTAAACCTTCTTCATCTACCGAAATCGGGATGGCTCTATTTTCTAATTGTATTTTGGGGATAGCAGAATAGCCAGGGTTCTCAAGGGCAAATTTTGAATCATTTTCAAGTAATCTTAGAATCATTGGAAGTAGATGTTCCGTTCCCGAACCAATGACAATCTGTTCTGGTTTACATACAATCCCCCTCGATTGATAAAGATATTTTGAAATTTCAGCTCTTAATGCTAATTCTCCTTGAGGGTCTCCAATTTGTAAAAACTCTTTTGAACTACTATCATATAAATTTTTTGCATATTTTCGCCAAAGTGAAAATGGGAATGAGTCGGTATCAATTTTTCCCGGATGGAAGTCAAATTGATAGTTTTTCTTCTCGACCTTCTCTATAGGCATGTTTAAATGCTCTTTTTCAATATAGGGTAATTCATCGATCTCTTCTACAAAGAAACCAATCCGAGGTTTAGATACCACATAGCCTTCTGCAATAAGTTGGAAATAGGCAATTTCAATCGTCGTTTGACTGATATTTAAAAATTCAGCTAATTTTTTTTTGGATGGTAATTTGGTTCCAACTTCAATTTGTTTATGGATAATGGCATCCTTGATGCCGATATAAAGCTGTTCATATAAGGGCTTTTCTGTACTTTTATCCAATTTAAACATAAGCATATCCATCTGCAATTCCCCCAGCTGACCACATTGTTTTTTTGAAAATTGAACCTTTTCATAAAGTCAATTTCTATTATACTAGGAATCATCAAAGGTATGGAGGTTTTTTTATGAAACAAGTTGGAACTGAGAGAGTAAAACGTGGAATGGCAGAAATGCAAAAAGGCGGCGTAATTATGGACGTCATTAATGCCGAGCAAGCAAAAATTGCAGAGGCTGCAGGTGCAGTTGCTGTTATGGCCTTAGAGCGGGTACCATCCGATATTCGAAAAGCTGGGGGCGTAGCCCGTATGGCGGATCCTCGTATAGTAGAGGAAGTATTGAACGCTGTAACCATTCCAGTAATGGCAAAAGCACGTATTGGTCATATTGTAGAAGCACGTGTATTAGAATCAATGGGCGTTGATTACATCGATGAAAGTGAAGTATTAACACCTGCTGATGAAGAATACCATTTATTAAAAAGCGACTACACCGTACCATTTGTATGTGGGTGTCGTGATTTAGGGGAAGCTGCTCGTCGTATTGGAGAAGGAGCTTCCATGTTACGTACGAAAGGTGAACCGGGAACAGGAAATATTGTAGAAGCTGTTCGTCATATTCGAAAAGTGAATGCGCAAGTAAGACGCGTTGTAGGAATGAGTACAGATGAATTAATGACAGAAGCAAAAAATTTAGGAGCACCATTTGAATTATTACTCGAAATCAAAAAATTAGGGCGATTACCAGTTGTAAATTTTGCTGCTGGTGGGGTAGCGACACCTGCCGATGCAGCTTTAATGATGGAACTTGGAGCAGATGGTGTATTTGTAGGATCAGGTATTTTCAAATCGGATAACCCAGAAAAATTCGCACGTGCCATTGTTGAAGCAACAACGCACTATCAAGACTATAAACTCATTGCTGAAATTTCAAAAGAGTTAGGGACACCGATGAAAGGTATCGATATTTCAACGCTAGCTGCAAGCGAACGTATGCAGGAACGTGGTTGGTAACATGCTGAAAATTGGGATACTTGCATTACAAGGTGCAGTCAGAGAGCATATTAGACAAATCGAAGAACTTGGTTGTGAGGCCATTTCTGTTAAATCTGTTGAGGATCTAAAAGAAATAAATGGTCTGGTATTACCTGGCGGGGAAAGTACAACAATGCGTAAGCTGCTGGACCGTTACGGTTTACTAGAACCCATTCGTGCTTTAGCTGACAAAGGAATTCCGATGTTTGGAACATGTGCGGGTCTGATTTTATTAGCAAAAGAAATCGTCGGATATGATACGCCTCATCTTGGGTTAATGGAAGTAGTGGTTGAACGGAATTCATTCGGACGCCAAGTAGATAGTTTTGAAGTAGAGCTATCCATTCATGGAATAGGGGAAGATATTCCTGCTGTTTTTATCCGAGCACCACATATTGTAGATGCCGGTGAAAATGTTGAAATTCTAGCAAAACATGAAGAGCGCATTGTGTTAGCTCGAGAAGGTCAATTTTTGGGTTGTTCCTTTCATCCAGAGTTAACAGAAGATAATAGAATTATGAAGTATTTTATTCAAATGGTGCGAGAGAACACAATTGTTTTATCTCATTAGGAATGTCTTCAAATTGTATAACAGTGTTTCCATATATTTGTACCAAGAGATTTAAAAAGCTAACATAGTGAACCAAATATAAAACGGTAAAACACTCACAAATTTATTTATAAATTTTTGTGGGTGTTTTTTATAGAAATCCCACTGCTTTGAAAAGCACCACAGAAAACCACCGTAATAAATAAAACAAGTAGAGGAGAAACTAGAGTAATTACTCTTCTGTAAAATGTTTCAAAAGCAGTTTTTGCATGGAATCGGTCATTACTTTTGTGCACTCACCCCATGATATCCTTTTCATTCCTTTGAGTTCTCTTCTGCTTAGTAATTTTGAATCTTCCGTTCCGATTTTTTTCCAAGTTTTTGCCGATCTGACAGCCATAGGGGGGTCAAGGATGTAAGTAACTGTTGGCTGATGGTTGCATCTTTTACAAATTCATTTGTGCAATTATATCCAATTGGAACTGAACCAAAATGGTTTAAATTCCTATATAAAAGACAAAAATGATGGTACATACACAGTCCAAAATGATCTATTCTTGGTTCGCAGATTAACAACTAGTGAGTGATTAATCAATGGGAAAACTAAAAATAAACAGACTTGCAGACAAAAAGGCTTATGGACGAGATACTGTTTCTCAAGAATCTGCTACAAGTTTTACCGACGACTTACCTATAAACTTAGAATTAGTAAAACAAGAAATCGGTCAAAACTGGGATGTCCATTATCGGGAGTTTAACATGGGGCGTACTGGGATAGGGGCATGCCTCATTTTTGTCATTGGATTATCTGATATAGAACTCATAAATAAACAAATTATTTCATCCTTAATGGTTGAATTTTCTTCAGAATTAAAACATGAATTATCCGCAGTAAAAGGAAATCAATTAAATGAATTTTTAAAAAACCAAGTGATCCCGATTAGTGAAATTGAAGAGATAGGTTCGATAAAAGTGGCAGCTGCTAAAATCCTAACAGGCTCTGCAGCACTTTTAATCGATGGGTCTTCAGAGGTGCTCGTCTTAGGTACCACAAAATTAAAAACAAGAGCGATAGAAGAACCTGTATCTGAGTCTTTAGTCCGAGGGCCTCGCGTTGGATTTACGGAGTCTTTGAGGGATAATACCTCAATTTTGCGAGGAAACGGTGAAATTGAAAATCTAACCTTTGTAAATTTTCGAGTTGGTAGGACTTTAAAAAAAGATTTGGTGGTTGCTTACATTAAAGGAATTGTCGACCCGGATTTAGTTCAAGAGGTAGAAACGCGCATAAAGAAAATTGATCTTGATCATATCCCGGAATCCGGTTATGTCGAGCAGTTGATTGAAGATAATTACCGAAGCCCCTTTCCACAGGTGCAGAGTACAGAGCGTCCTGATCGAGTAATGGCTGCTTTAATGGAAGGCCGGGTATCCATTTTACTGGATGGAACGCCTTTTGCATTAATTGTTCCGGTTACCTTTAGCATGATGTTACAATCACCGGAAGACTATTATGAAAGATGGATTCCCGGTACGCTGCTCCGATTACTTCGGTATCTGGCATCGATTCTGGCTCTTTTCACACCAGCGCTGTATATTGCTTTTATCTCGTTTCACCCAGGGATGATTCCGACTAAGTTAGCGATTTCCATTATAGGTTCGAGGACAGGGGTTCCATTCCCGGCATTGATTGAAGCCTTATTCATGGAAATTTCCATAGAAATTTTGAGGGAAGCCGGGCTCCGTCTGCCAAAACCTATTGGTCCGGCAATGGGCATTGTCGGTGGATTAATTATTGGTGAAGCCGCTGTACAGGCAGGGATTGTGAGCAATATTTTAGTCATTATCGTATCTTTAACGGCTATTTCATCGTTTGCCATTCCGCAATATAGCGGAGGGATACCGCTACGTATCCTTCGCTTCGTAGCCATGCTTTTTTCTGCAGTTTTAGGTTTGTACGGGGTGATTTTATTTTTCATCTTCTTAACCGCCCATTTAGTGAAATTAAAAAGTTTTGGCACTCCATATGTGAGTCCGGCGGCTCCTTATCGTTTAAGTGATTGGAAGGACTTTATGTTTCGCATGCCTCTTATGATGATGAAGGAACGTCCAAAAGTGAATCATCCGAAAGATAAGATACGGAAGGGATAATGTATCGTGAAAGGAAGAGTAAGGTATGATTCTAAATCCTAAAGATCAAATCACGACTTCCCAGGCAGCTGTTATCATCATCAACGCGATTCTTGGCACAGGAATCCTCACCTTGCCCAGGGCGTCCGTAGATAAGGTGGGTACTCCTGATGTATGGATCACCGTTTTGTTAGGTGGGCTGCTAGCAATCCTTGCAGGAATTATTATTGCGAAGTTAGGCCAGCGATTTCCGCAAAAAACTTTTTATCTCTATAGTCAGGATATTGTAGGCAAGTGGGTCGGCGGATTTCTTGGTTTACTTGTTATTGGTTATTTTCTCGCCACATCCGGTTTTCAAATCCGTTCCTTGACGGAAGTAACAAAGTTCTTATTGCTGGAAGGAACCCCCAGTTGGGCGATTATCCTGCCATTCATGTTGGTGGGGCTTTATTTAATGATGGGCGGAATTAATCCAATTGCACGACATTTTGATATTATTTTACCGATAACGGTCGTCCTTTTTTTGCTCGCCATTTTTTTGAGTTTCAAAATATTTGAGATCGATAATTTACGTCCCGTATTGGGGGCGGGAATTATACCAGTGCTAAAAGGGGTAAAAACAACGGCGCTTGCATTTACTGGACCTGAGGTTATGCTGTTCCTTGTGGCTTTTATGAGTGAGCCAAATAAAGCAGTAAAAGCCGTGATAGTGGGTATTACGATTCCTTTAATATTTTATATCATTACCGTCGTCCTTGTAATTGGTGCATTATCAGCGGATGAGGTGGTCACAAGAACATGGCCGACACTTGATCTGCTGCGAAGTTTTGAAATCTCGGGTTTGATTTTTGAACGATTTGAATCATTGCTGCTGGCGATTTGGATTATGCAAATGTTTACCATTTATACAATTGCACACTATGCTGCTGCACTGGGACTGGCGCAAATTTTTAAAAAGAATATTCATCCATTTATGATTGGATTGGTACCGGTTATTTATTTAATTTCCATGATTCCTAAAAATTTAAATGATGTTTTTAAGCTTGGTGATGTAATTGGGAATGCTGCATTGTATTTATTTGGTGTAATGCCACTTTTCCTTCTCATCATCGCAAAATGGGTGAGAAGGGCAACATGAAGTTTAAACACTTGTTAGTTCGTATTCTTTTTGGTTCACTGTCTGTTATTTTTCTGTTTTCCCTCACTGGCTGTTGGAGCAGCCATGAAATCGAGGAGTTAAGTCTTGGGGTAGGAATGGCCCTAGATACAAATAAGGATTCAAACTCCGAAAAAATGATGAATGAGAAAGACGCAGAGGATTCAAAGGAAAATGCAATTACTATCACTTACCAACTTATTACGCCAGAAATCGCCAGCTCATCGAGTAAAGGGGAAGAATCACAAAAAAATTCCTACTTGAATATTTCTGAAAAGGGAAATTCTCTTATCCAAGAGGTGCGGGAATTATCATTACGGTCGGACCTTCCCTTAAATGCCTCACATATGAAAGTCGTGGTTATTGGGGAAGAACTGGCGAGATCGTTCAGTTTGCAAGAGTTATTTGATCTGTATCTTCGGGATAATGAGTTCCGCCCAAGCTGTCTGGTGGTTGTCAGTAATGGGAGAGCAAGCGATTCCTTAATATCCAAGAAGGAAGGAGAAGTTCCTGCGTTCCGTTTGTTTGGAATCGTCGATAATGCTTATCGAACAACCAGGATTTTACCTCCAGTCTCGATTATTAAATTGGATAGCAAGCTCCAATCGGGTTCCAGTTTTCTACTACAAAACGTGGTTTCAGCAAATGGACAAGTGGAATTTGCCGGAGCTGCAGTGATAGATGGAAAGACAAAAAAATTGCGTGGTTTTTTAAATAAGAAGGAATTAGAAGGAATTACCTGGTTGGCGGGAAAAGAAAAAGGCGGTGTGGTCAAAAGTTTTGATCAACAGTCAAAAAGGCTGATTATGTATGAGATTGAAACCATAAAAAGTAAAATCACACCACATATAAGGGGAAAAACCATCTCATTTGATGTCAATATTGAATCAAAAGGGATATTAATGGAGCATCGGGTAACATCCAGTACACCGTTTGAAAATTCTTTTCTTAAAAGGGCAGAAGCGTCAATCGAAAGTGCCGTAAAACAATTGGTCGAAGATTCAGTAAAAAAAATGCAAAAGAAATATCAAGTAGACGTGGCTGGTTTTGGCAACCGTATAAAAATTGAAAATCCGAAACTATGGGAAAAAGTTAAAAAGGATTGGGATCAAACCTTCAGTAAGGTTCCCATTCATTACAACGTGAAAATAACGATCAAGGGTTACGGGGCATCCGGTCATTATAAATAAGATTACTAATAGATAGATCTCAAAGAAAAAACTTCACGAAACAAGAATTCCGTGAAGTTTTTTTGTTAAACATGTAAGCTATTGTTCAGAATGAACCCGGTGTGCTTCAAAATAAAGGACTTGAATAAATTTTTTCGTATTGACTCGGGTTAGCGATGTTGATAATGCAGAGCCATTCTTTAATTCTGCCATTTTGGTCCTGACGGTTGCAAAGTCAAAAAACTTTGAAGCATAATTCTCAAACTTCCAATTCGAAAAATCGGCTAGACCAAGGGATGCCAGATGATTCAACGACTGATAAATGGCCCGGCGCACCCGTTGTTCGGTTGCTTTGATTTCTTTCTTTAACTCCGCGACTGGGACATCAGTTCCCAATCTTTTTTTTGCCAAATCGATAAAAATTTCTTTAAGGGTCGGAAATCGATTATTTAAAATGTCAGTTTGTTGATTATGGTCTAAATATTCTAGGATGTCCAGTAAATCTTTACTGCCATTTTCACCTGCTATTCCTAATTCTGTTAATAGAAATTGACCGGAATTTCTGATGTTTTTTTTATTCATAGGATTTGTTTGTCTTGGTGATGGATTGAATTTAAGCACGGCATGAAGAGACTTGTGAATATCGTGTATCGATTTTTCCAATTGGATTTTTTCGATAACTTTTTGAAAAATCGTTAAAACTTCAATTCTGTTTACCGGTTTAATAATATAGTATTCACTGCCAAGCGAATAGGCTTCAGCAATTAATTCTTTTGATTCTACTTGAGAAATCATGATGATTTTCCCTTCGAACCTCGATTTTATTTGCCGGATGGTTTCCAATCCGTCCCGATTTGGCATCAACAAATCAATTAATAAAATTTCGATGTTAAGCATGTTCAGATTATCGCCATCAATTAATGAACCATCTTCTGCCTCCCCAGCCACTTCCCCTAAACCCTCGTCCTCGATGATTTGGGCCAACATCGAACGAACTGCTTCATCATCGTCGATGATATAAAAACGCATCGAATCACCCTTTCTTTATTAACTGAGTCTCAGATAATTGAATCGTAAAAATCGATCCTGTTCCTTCTGGTTGATCCTCCACTGATATTTCACCCTCAAGTTGATCCATCATTTCTCTAACAAACGATAATCCCATACCAGTAGAGGGATTTCCGGACTGATCATATTTCGAGGTAAACCCTGGCTTAAAAATTGCATTTTTTCGCCTTGATGGGATACCAGGTCCGTTATCGCCGATTTGAAATTCAATTGTTTCTAGATTCCTTTGTACGTTAATGGTGATGGTTCCGACATGGTCGATTGCTTCTACCGCGTTTGTGACAATATTATTGATGATTGATAGAAGAGTGAACGCGTGGTAGGGAGGATGAACTCCACTAATGGAATACTCAATGTGAATCTCTTTACCTAGTAAAGAGGCATATTTTTCGTTTGTCCGTTTTATGATGGAAATCAGTTCGTTTAGTTCCATATAATCCGCAAAACGTTCAACGGAAATGAGCTTCGAAAGTCCTGCAAAAATACGCTGATTATCTTTTTTAATCTCATGAACTTCTCCAGCGATATTCAACGCCTCCCTAGAGAAATCCTCGATTGAATTGGCAATACTCGGAACGTTTTTCAACTCAGATAAGCCTTTGTATAAATCATAGGATTTTTTTGTGATGTTTTCGGCATTGACCAACGTTTTTTTTAAATGAATCGATTCTTCATATAGGTTGGAAATCAACAGGAGCATATGCTCATTTTGTTTTCGAATTTGTCTTTCTCTTTCTTGCGCCTGATACAGCTGCATGATGGTAAAAAAGCTAAGAACAATAAAACTGTGCGAAATCGCCATCATCAGGATTTCACTTATCGCCGAGAATTTAATCGTTGTACTTAAAACGATGTATTGAACGGTCAATTCAACGACATCAGATAGGATTTCGATGAAAATGCCAATCCATCCGATGACCAAAAGCCGGTTATGAAATCGGTTGACTCTTGCTAAATAAAAGAAACAAGCATAAGCAAAATAAAAGAAAAAGCTTGAAAAATTGTCTTGAAAAGAACTTACCCAATGAAAATGCTCATCCTGGATAAATTCTAGCAGGATACGAAATCCTACAATATTTATAGCGGTCAAAAAACCAGGTAAGACAGGCGGAATCTTACGAAATAATAACAAAAAGAATAAAAAGGTAGGCACCCCAAAACTGATTCGGAAGGCGGCATTGATTGGATAAAAATTGATGACACCTGCTAATGGGACCGTTATCAACATCAAAATAAGTGTATGGATGTCCTTTTTAAGTAGTGGGCTGAAATTCAAGATGATCACTTCCTGTTTGTCTGAACATCAGTATACAGGTAGAAATATCTGAACACAATGCCAGAGCCAGGTTAAAAAATTTTATTTTAAAGATAAAAAACTTTCTGTAGATTTACGTTTTCTTTTGTAGTGCAGATTATAGAATCAATTATATTTTTCTAGTTACAATTCGAAAGCGTTTTCTAACTTTAACATTTTTTGATAAAAAGGAGATTTCATTTTCATTGATGAAAAAAACTTTAAAGGAGGATTGAAGAAATTGGTTCAAGTGATAAAACAAGAGGTTCATGATCAAAGAATAGATGGGTTGGATGAATTGGTGACTCATTTTCGCTCTTTTGCCACGGAAGGCCAATGTGCTAGCTATATTCCCGCTTTGGGGAAGGCAAACCTATTTCAGCTGGGAATTTGTATTGCATTGCCAACAGGTTCAACCATCCGGTCAGGGGATTGGCAAGTCCCATTTACATTACAAAGTATCTCAAAAGTAATCAGCTTTATTACAGCATGTGTAACCCGTGGTATTTCTTATGTGTTGGACCGGGTTGATGTCGAACCAACGGGTGATCCCTTTAACTCGATCATTCGTTTGGAAATGCATAAACCGGGAAAGCCATTTAACCCGATGATCAATGCAGGTGCCATTACTGTTGCTTCCATGCTTCCTGGGGATTCGTCGCAAAGTAAACTAGAAAATGTTAATCAATTAATTGAGAGGATGATTGGAAAACGTCCAAACCTGAATGAGGAAGTGTTTCAATCCGAATGGCAAACAGCTCATCGAAACCGGGCTTTGGCTTACTATTTAAAAGAGACTGGCTTTTTAGAAGCCGAGGTGGAGGAAACACTTGAAGTTTACTTAAAGCTTTGTTCGCTGGAAGTGACTACAGAAGATATCGCCATGATTGGAATGATCTTGGCGCATGATGGCTATCATCCTATCCAACACGTACAGGTTTTGCCTAAAGAAGTGGCCAGACTGACCAAAGCTTTGATGATTACTTGTGGAATGTACAATGCTTCCGGTAAATTTGCGGCATTTGTCGGGCTCCCGGCAAAAAGCGGAGTATCCGGAGGGATCCTAGCCTTAGTTCCGCCAAATAAAAATAGAGATTATCCCTTTCAAGACGGTTGTGGAATCGGCATTTATGGACCGGCAATTGATGAATTTGGGAATAGCCTGACAGGTGTTAGATTATTAAAACATTTGGCTCAGGAATGGGATCTCTGTATTTTTTAAAAGTTATTTAAACAAGAAAGAGGTTGAATGGATGAACAATCAATTACAAAGAAGGATGGGAACGTTTGCCTTAACAATGGTGGGGATAGGTTCGATGATCGGATCTGGCTGGTTATTTGGGGCTTGGAGAGCGGCTCAAATCGCCGGTCCTGCAGCGATTTTTTCCTGGCTCATCGGAATGACGGTTATTTTATTTATTGCTCTTTCTTATTGTGAATTAGGCTCGATGTTCCCTGAAGCAGGGGGAATGGTGAAATATACGCAATATTCTCATGGGTCGTTTATTGGGTTTCTTGCCGGTTGGTCCAATTGGATTGCCATTGTTTCTGTTATTCCCGTTGAAGCCATTGCTTCTGTTCAATATATGAGTTCGTTGCCTTGGAAATGGGCTCAGTGGACTCACCAACTGGTAGTAAATGGAGGTCTAACCTTAAATGGCTTATTGCTTGCTTCTGTATTTTTATTTATCTATTTTCTCATTAATTATTGGACGGTTAGCTTATTTGCGAAAGCGAACTCTCTAATCACGGTTTTTAAAATCATCATCCCTGGACTGACGATTGGCTCCCTCTTATTTGCAGGTTTTCATGGCGGGAATTTTACGTTGAACTCAGGAGGCGAAAGTCATAGTTTGTCAAGTGTCTTTACAGCTGTTGCGACATCGGGTATAATTTTTGCATTCAATGGTTTTCAAAGTCCAATCAATATGGCAGGTGAGGCTAAGAATCCCGGCCGTTCCATCCCAATTGCGGTTGTAGGTTCGGTCCTGATTGCAACGATGATCTATGTTCTCTTGCAAGTTGCTTTTATTGGGTCTGTCGATCCTTCCTTACTTGTCCATGGCTGGAATCTGTTAAATTTTAATTCTCCTTTTGCTGATTTGGCTATTGCACTAAACCTGAACTGGCTCGTCATCATACTCTATTCTGATGCTTTTATTTCTCCATCAGGAACAGCTATTACGTATACCGCCACAACAGCGCGGATGATCTATGGGATGCAAAAGAATAAGTATTTTCCGGCAGTGTTTGGAAAAATTCATCCGCTGTATGGCGTACCACGTCCGGCAATGTTCTTAAACCTGGCTGTATCGTTTCTATTTTTGTTCTTGTTTAGAGGCTGGGGGAAACTCGCGGAAGTCATTTCTGTTGCGACGTTAATTTCTTATATTACAGGACCCGTTACCGTCATGACATTAAGAAGGACAGGGGAACGTTTGTATCGGCCAATCAAGCTAAAAGGACTGAGCATTATTGCTCCATGCGGGTTTGTTTTTGCTTCTTTAACCTTATATTGGGCATGTTGGCCGTTAACCGGACAGGTCTTATTATTTATTATGATTGGTCTTCCGATTTATTTTTACTATCAAATAAAAGTGAAATGGAAGGGGTTCCGCCGGAATTTTCTCGCTGGTCTATGGATGGTTGTATACCTATTATGTATGATGTGTGTATCCTATTTAGGAAGTAACAAGTTTGGCGGAAAGGACATTATCCCATACGGCTGGGATATGCTCTTAATTGCCGGTTTATCCCTAGTATTTTATGTTTGGGGCTTTAAAAGTGGGTATGAGACAGAATATCTGCAAGAAGCGTGTAAACTGAATGAAGAAATTAGGGCAAATAAGGAAACAAATGCCTTGGAAATCAAGAAAGAAACAGCTGTATAGCAAATCCGTTTAGTTAAATCATTTCTATTAATCTATGAAAAGAGGAATATATTTTTATGTGGATCATCACAGTCTATTCAAAAAACAATGTTAACATGTTTGAATTTGACACAGAAAAAGAAGCAAAAGAGGCATTTAAAAAAATTCAAGATCCAAAATTTCTTACAGAAATGATTTACTTTAATGATGAGCGTTTAATTGTATAGTATAGAAATATAATAAGTGCCAGGCACCTATCCAGTATATGGGAGGGGCCTTGCACTTATTTTTTTATTGCTTATAGAACCCTCTTTTAAGTAAATCCAGCTCCAAAGAAAATGCCTTCATTGCATCATTCATATGAATTTCCCTCGCAAAGACAGAAACGAGATTTCGAAGCATTACGGCCGTCATGATTTTAAAGATATGGTGTAATTCTTCTTCATTTTGTACATTTAAATTTTCCGAGTTGATCGAGTGTATGATTCCCATGAATCTGCATTTTGCTTTTTCCTCATAAATATTCTGTGTTATCGCTTTTTCGATTCGATAATTCATGTTTAAAAAGGTATTTTTAAAATATTGGCGATTTTCCTGTTCTTCAAAGGTGATGAGAGTGGATTTAAACCAATCGATAAAGGACTGAAATAAATCTCCTTCATTCATTTTTAAGATGGAAATAAAGCGCTCATTATTCCGAGTAGAATGCTCATCTAATAAAAAATAGAACACATCTTCCTTATCCTCAAAATATTGATAAAAGCTTCCCCTGGGTATACCAGCATCCTTAATGATATTTGAAATGGATGCTTCATTTAATGGAACCCGTGAAAATTCCTTCTTCGCAGCTTTCAATAATCCTTCTTGTTTTTCTTTTGATAAATTTAAAAACGTTGGTTTTGGCAACGATTTCACTCCTTACATCATATGACAATTTGTCATAATTCATCCTAACTATATGATAATAGGCCTATAATTTAATGTCAATGGACATATGACAATGTGTCATTTTTTATATTGACACTTAATTGTCCACTGATTATAATGTATTTCTGTAAAGATTATTTCGCATACGAAATATTCCGGTGGGAAAGTTTAGAAGAATAAGAGAAAGGAGAGCAGAGATGGCCGTACTAAATAATGAGATCTATGAATCATATTTAGCGATCAATAAAGCCATCAAAAGACTGATTAAATTTGATGCGGATAAATTAGGACTCACGACAGTCCAATTAAAGGCAATCTACAAGCTTGCGACGAATCCCAATATTAGTTTAGGAGAACTTGCCGAAAAATTAAGAATGACGAACAGTACGGCAAGTAATGTGATTGAACGATTAGTTCAAATGGGCTTAGTCGAAAGGGTAATTCCCCCTGAAAATAGAAGGGTGGTCTCCATCCATTTAACAGAAAAAGGAAAATCGGTCTTAGATCAGTTTCATTCTTCGGATTCTATTTTTATCAATAAAATGAACGATGTCCTTGATTTACCTGAGGAGGATGTCTCGGAGCTGTTACGGTTGCAAAAGATTGTCTTACAGAAGCTAACAATAGAGGAGGAATAGGGTTAATGAGTGCAAAACGTTTACTTTTAATCAACATTATTATGTTACTTGTCCTAGTAGGGGGAGGTTTTGGGATTTATGCCTATTACAATAAATCAGTCAATTATTTAACAACTGACAATGCCCAAATTGCTGGACAACAGGTGACGATTGCTGCCACGGCAAACGGAAAATTAACATCTTGGAATGCCAATGTTGGCGACCATTTTTCAAATGATGATAAAGTTGGAACCATTACTACTACTGGCGCGGATGGTAAACCTGTCAAAATGAATGTGACACTTCCAACGGATGGAACGATTGTGCAAAGTAATGCCGTTCAAGATTCTTTTGTTGCCGCAGGGACACCGCTTGCCCAAGTCTATAATCTGGATAAATTATGGGTAACAGCCAATATTGAAGAAACAAGTATTGATGAAATCGCAGTCGGCCAGGATGTCGATATTTATGTGGATGCTTTCCCAAATAGCGAATTAAAGGGAAAAGTAAAACAAATCGGCTTAGCAACTTCAGGGACATTCTCTTTATTGCCTAGTACAAATACCACAGGTAATTACACAAAAGTTACACAGGTTGTTCCTGTAAAAGTATCCATTGATGATAATAAAGGTGTTGCCATTGTCCCTGGTATGAACGTAACAGTAAGAGTTCATAAGTAGGTGATAAAATGTCCATATATATCACGGGTTATGTTATTTTAGCCATATTGGTTTTACTTATTATAAATTTTACGATGATCAAACAAAGAAAGCGGAACATGCTTCCAACGAAAGTGGTGGATCAAGAGGGTAAGGAAAATCCTGTTCAAACGAAAATCAATGATGATGAATTAAAGGTAATAAGTTTGGAAACTGAAGAGGTTGAGGCGAATACCCAGCAGGATTTATCCCATCAAGTGGAAGAAATGCTGGAAGATTCGGCGATTGCTGAACCGGCCTTGGAATATGTTGCGGATGTACAACAAGAAGAAGTTAGCAAGAAGCGGGAAAAAGAAAAGGCTGCTGACGAGAAAGGGAATTCAGGAACAGGAAAAGTGCTTGTCGCGTTAATGCTTGGTGCCTTTGTTGCCATTCTGAATCAAACCTTATTGAATGTAGCCATCCCGCATATTATGAATGATTTAGGTGTTTCGGCGAATACGGTTCAATGGCTCTCAACAGGTTATATGCTGGTTAACGGAATAGCGATTCCTGTTACAGCCTTCTTGATTGAAAAGTTTGGGACTAGGAAACTATTTATCTCTGCCATTCTTCTCTTCACACTAGGATCGTTGGTTTGTTCCCTGTCCGCCAATTTTAGTATGTTGATGATCGGAAGGATTATCCAAGCCAGTGGGGCGGGTATTATTATGCCGCTATTGATGACCGTGTTTTTCGCCTTATTTCCTCCGGAAAAACGAGGAAAGGCAATGGGGATCATGGGAATTGTCATGATTTTTGCCCCTGCAATTGGACCAACCTTGTCCGGTTGGCTGATCGGACATTATTCATGGAGATTATTGTTCGACATTGTTATTCCAATTGGCGTACTTGATTTAATTCTAAGCTTCTTGTGGATGAAGGATGTAACGAAGGTAACCAATCCGAAATTTGATTTCCCAGGATTTTTATTTTCAACCTTAGGTTTCGGCTTCTTATTGTATGGCTTTAGTGAGGCAGGCAATGATGGTTGGGACAGCGGTACCGTCATTGTTTCCTTAGCGGTCGGAATTATTTCTCTAGTCGCTTTTGTGTGGCGTGAATTAACCGCTGAAAAGCCAATGCTGGACTTGCGAGTTTTTAAATATGATATTTTTGCTTTAACGACCATTATTAGTATGATCGTGAATATGGCGATGTTCGGTGCGATGATTCTGCTGCCGATTTATTTGCAAAATATTCGTGGCTACACGGCATTAGAATCAGGATTATTGATGCTTCCTGGTGCCATCGTAATGGGGATTATGTCACCAATCTCAGGAGCTCTTTTTGATAAAATCGGTGCAAGATGGCTGGCGGTTATCGGCTTAGCGATTACGGTCATAACCACATGGCAGTTTACAAGTCTAAGTATGACAACTAGCTATGGTCATATCTTATTTCTATATGTCATGCGGATGTTTGGGATGTCCTTTATTATGATGACAGTTATGACAGAGGGACTTAACCAATTACCACGTCATCTTGGTGCGCACGGGACATCGGCCTCTAATACGGCCAGACAGGTTGCAGGTAGTATTGGGACGGCGCTTCTTGTAACGGTCATGTCGACAAGGCAAGGGGCTCATTATGGTGATTTTACCAATACTGTTACAAGTTCGAATCCTTTTATTGCTGATAAATTTTCGCAGCTTACGCAGGTCTTATCGGGTTATGCCCACATTCCGGCTGCAGCAGGAAAACAACTGACAACCTATTTGGTTTATGGGCAATCGATGCAGCAAGCGACCATTGACGGGATTAATGATGCGTTTATTGTTGCAACTGGTATTGCATTTGCCGCTTTTATTTTAGCGTTCTTTATTAAACGTGCGAAGGTAAAAGAACAGTAAGTGGAAAGAATAACTAGAAAGGCTCTTCGATGGCCTTCTCTAGTTGTTTTTATTTTAGAAAAATTATTTCAAATAAATTTATCTGCGCTGATAAAAAAAGCAAAAATCTTTTAGAAGTGAGTCAATATTAATGATCTACACTTAAAGAAAGGAGAGGTATGGGAATGGTTAATATCGGCCTTTTGATTATACGTTTGGCTATTGGTCTTACGTTTGTAGGGCATGGAACCCAAAAATTATTTGGCTGGTTTGGGGGACCAGGAGTAGTAAAGTTCGGTGAATTTTTAGGTACGATTGGAATTAAGACAGGTGGAAGAACCTGGGCAATCCTTGCCGGAATATTTGAACTTATAGGAGGTCTCCTTTTTTCCGCCGGCATCCTCACCTGGTTAGGTGCAGTCCTAATCATTATTGTGATGATTGATGCAATCATTACTGTCCATGGTAAAAATGGTTTTTGGCTTACTGAGGGAGGATATGAATATAACTTTATTTTAATTGCAGTTGTTCTTGGAGTGGCCCTAACTGGACCTGGTGATTATGTTTTAATTTATAAGCCGTAAAAATGGGCAATTTAAAATGTTCCTCAGCATACGGTTTTAAAATGTACAAAGAGATTTTTAAAGATATGAACAAAAAGAGACAAAACGAGAAACCTTTCTTGTTTTGTCTTTTTTTAGGCTTTGTTAAAGAACAATATTTATTTTTAAACAGCGTTGATTGGAGCGGAAGGTGCGAGTATCCTGGAGCGGAAATCAACAACCAAGTTTGACACAGCTTTTTTAAAATAATTCTCAACCGGATTTTTGGAGAAATCAACTTTTATAGGTGTCGCATGGTTTTTACATTTATAAAAAGGGTGTAATGAATCTCCATGAGAAATGTGGATATCCACCAATGCGATTACTTTTTTACTCATCCTCCAATTTCTGCAAGTAAATGGTTTGGTGGGCTATAAGTCTTTTTTCTCAAATAGTCCAGTTTTATCCTTTTCAGTAATGTTCACCCAACGATTAAGTAATTACCGAAAGGTAAACTACTATGAAAATCTAAGAGAAACAGAGAAATCAGGAGATATTGCTTTCTTTATTGAGGGCGTTTAGTTTAATAAAGATAATGGTAAAATGATGTAAAAAGAGGCAAAATAAATAATAATACAATCTACTTTGGTAAAAAGAAATAAGGAGATGACAATATGTCAGAAGATGAATTATTCTCAAATAAGGCATCTAATGTTTATGAAATATATTCAAAAATACTCATTTTATTGGAAGAAATAGGTCCATTTGAAATTGAGTTTAAAAAGACATCTATTCATCTTTTGAATAAATCTTCCTTTGGAGGAGTTCATCCAAAAAAGAAATGGTTAGATTTTAATTTAGTAACAAACCATCAAATTGAACACGAGAAGATTAATAAAATTGAACAAGTTTCCAAAAACAGATTTCACAATAATTTTAGATTCCATAGTGTAGACGAGCTAAATCAAGAGTTTTTAGTACTTTTAAAAGAATCATATCAATTGATGTGTTAATTAGAGAAAGGATATTTATTACTAATGAAACATACAAACGGAAATGCTAAAAGATCTTGAAGAAGTAAAATTAAAAAACATAATGAGGCTTCTATTTCTTAATAAAGAAGCCTTTTTTGTGAATTTTAAGTACTTGTCGACCACTCAATCGGATGATTACTTTTTCCGATCTAATAAACGCATTAAGGAATCATTAATATGATGGAAAATAGCCTTTTCAGCTCTATATACGTCACGTGTACGAATCGCTTCAATTATTTCTTGATGTTCGGCTGGTGCCTCTTTTTGGTCGACCTCACCTTTAACATGGTAAAAACGGGCAATGTGAAGATGACAATGCATGCCCTGATATGCTTCGGAAAGGAAGGGGTTTCCCCCTGCATTCATGATAGAATAGTGAAATTGCTGATCTAGATGGGTGAAAATAATTACTTTTTTATTTGTAGACCCCATATTTGTTGAAATCATCATCTTGTTTAATCTGGACATTTCTTCAATAACACTTATTTTATTGAACTGGATAATATTTCGCACTGCATGGGTTTCCATTAAAAAACGAGCTTCTAACATTTTTTTCATATCGTCATCATTTAAAATTTTGCTAACATGATAACCTTTGTTTGGTTGTAAAACTACGAGCTTTTCTGAGTGAAGGCGTGATAGAGCCTCTCTAAGTGGAATTGGGCTAGTGTTAATTTCCTTTGCTAAAAGTCTGATATTAATTTTTTCCCCAGGAGCTAACGTCCATTCGAATATTCTTTCTTTAAGTAAATTGTAGACATACTCCGTAGTCTCTCCTCTTTCTTTTTCCTTTATCATCCTATTGCCCCTATCTAAAAAATGTATGAAATATTGTGGGTTTTCTTAAGAAATAGTCTGTAACCGATTATACACGATAAAATCAACTTCTTCTTATTGTAAATATACCTTCCAAAAATAGAACAAATCAAGAAATTTAGGATAATACAAAACTTTTTCATTAAAAATAATATATCACTTTTAATGATTTATTGAAAATAATATATTAAAACATTTAGAAATTAAATCATTAAATTTTTCAGAAAACCTATTAAAACAAAGACTTTTTCTTATTTTAATAGGTTTTCTAGATAAATTGTTGGATTTTAATTTTTAAAAATATTTACAAAATTATATATTATGTGGTATATTTTCTATAAAATAATATATTATTTTGGAGATGTTCTTAAAACGAAGAGGAGGATGATAGAGGAGAATTGTTTCTAATCTAAAACTAGTCAATTTCTTGAGCAGGAGAATTAATAAAAATGTAAACGCTTTATAGGATATTTCATTTGAAGTCGTATGAGGAAAGAAAAATTAACTAATGTCAAATATTTACGGCCTTTTAATGTCGATTTTGATTGTCAGAGGGGGAAAATGTTATGAGCACTGTTGCACTTGAAAATAAGATAAATTATGGACATTTTATAAATGGACAATGGATTCTGGATCAAAATACCATCCCTGTTGTAAACAAATATACGGGAGAAGAAATTTCAAGGGTCGGCAATGCTTCTAGAAGGATCGTTTCTGAGGCAGTAACCAATGCGTTTGAAACATTTCAAACCAAAAAGCTAAGTACCATTCAACGATATGAGATCTTAATGCGTGCAGCTGAAATTGCCAAAGAAAGAAAAGAAGAGCTTGCTATGATTCTAGTTCATGAAGTGGGCAAAGTATTGAAAGATGCTCGGGGGGAAATTGATCGAGGAATTCAAACTTTGATTGCTTCAGCCGAAGAAGCAAAGCGAATCGCGGGTATAGGTATTCCACTAGGACAGCCCGGAAATGAGAACAAAATGGCGTTTACCGTCCGCGTTCCGGTAGGAGTTATTGGTGCGATTACTCCGTTTAATTTTCCATTTAATCTCACCATACATAAGGTAGCTCCTGCAATAGCTGCAGGAAATACAGTCGTGTTGAAACCAGCTGAAGTAACCCCTCTTATTGCATGCAAGATTGCAGAAATCTTGTCCGAAGCAGGGTTACCAGCAGGGTTTCTTAACGTGGTGAACGGATTGGGTCAGGAAACAGGTCAATATCTATTAGAGGATGAACGGATTTCGATGTTCACCTTTACAGGCAGCCCAGGAGTAGGGCGGCATATTAAGAATAATACGGGGATTCGCAAGGTTGTCCTAGAATTAGGAAATAACTCCCCAAACATCATTCACAAGGATGTTTCTGATTTGGATAGGGCGGTTGAGCTGTGTGTGACGCGCGGTTATGTGAATGCAGGACAAGCCTGTATCTCTGTACAGCGTGTTTATGTTCACCGAGACATCTACGATTTGTTTGTTGAAAAGTCGGTTAAAGTCGCACAAAGTTTGAAAGTCGGTGACCCAACAGACCCTGCGACAGATATTGGACCGATGATATCTGAGAAAGAAGCGAAACGTGCAGAAGAATGGATCCAGGATTCATTAAGGGATGGGGCAGTTTTGGCACATGGAGGTAAACGGAATGGATCAATCCTTGAACCTACTATTTTAATAGATGTTAAGCCAACAATGAAGGTCGTTTGCCAAGAAGTGTTTGCTCCTATTATCAATATACTTCCGTTTGATGATATTGATGAAGCGTTCATTCAAGCAAATGATACGAAATACGGATTACAGGCTGGTTTGTTTACATCCGATATTAATCTCGTCATGCGGGCAGCGCAGGAACTCCGATTTGGCGGTGTCATCATCAATGATGTCTCAACCTATCGTGCAGATGTTATGCCATATGGAGGCGTGAAGGATAGCGGGATTGGTAAGGAAGGACCACATTATGCTATTCAAGAAATGACCGATGAAAAACTTGTCGTCATCAATTTATAACTGCGGAGGTCAGAAGATATGAGAAACACATGGGATTTTTTTTCAACGGAGAGAATTGTCTTTGGAAATGGTGCGATTCAGCAATTGGACTCTATCCTGCAACGTTTAAAAGCAAAAAATATACTGTTGGTTACTGACCCGGGAATCAAAAATGCTGGTATTTTAGACAGAGTCCTATCTTTGTTGGAACAAGCCAACTACCATACGGTTGTCTATGACCTGGTCGTACCGGAGCCGCCTGTAGAATCCGCCTTTGCTTGCTATGAGTTTGCTAAATCACAAATGGATATCGATGCAGTCATTGGCCTTGGTGGAGGAAGCAGCATTGATATGGCGAAGATTTCCGCTTTGTTGGTCGCCCATGGCGGACATCCGCTTGATTATGGCGGAGAAAACCAAGTTCCTGGTCCGATTGCCCCTCTGATTGCGATACCAACGACAGCAGGAACTGGCTCGGAAGTGACTTCAGTTGCCGTATTGACAGATGCAGAGAATAACCTAAAAGTTGGCATTTCGGATAATTATCTGCGGCCGACTGTGGCCCTTCTTGATCCAGAGCTTACAATAGGGCTTCCTGCATACGTAACAGCCTGTTCTGGAATTGATGCGTTGGCACATGCGATTGAAGCTTATACCGCTAAACCGTCACCTTATATTCAAGCGGAGGGAAATATCTTATTTCAAGGTTCGATGCCGATCAGTGATGCGCTTGCATACCGTGCGATTGAACTGATTGCTAAAAACCTGCCGCTTGCTGTGCTGCAAGGAAGCAACGTTGGGGCCCGCTCCAATATGCTTTTGGGAAGCCTACTTGCGGGAATGTCTTTTTCAAATGCGGGAACAGCTGCAGCCCACGCGTTAGCATACCCAATTGGCGGTCTTGTTAAGGCACCGCATGGAGAGGTCACAGGTCTCTTGCTTCCATATGTTATGGAGTATAATGCATCCGTAGAAACAGAAAAAATGATCAACATATCCAAAGCGTTTGATATAGATACTGGAAGACTTTCCGATAAGGAAGCAGCTTTGGCAGCTTCAAAAGCAGTATTGGAATTGCTTCAAGAGATTGGGCTGCCAACACATCTTTCGGATATTGGGATTAAAGAAGACGATATTCCTGAGATCGCAGAGAAGACACTTCAAATTGATCGTCTTATTCGCAATAACCCAAGAGTACCAACGCAAAGTAGTTTAGAAGAATTACTTCGAAAAGCCTTGTAAGAGTCAGGGCATAAACTCTATGAAAATACTATTAAAAGGGGAGAATCTGAATGTCACTAATGCCGTTTACATATTTTATGCCGACACGAGTGGAAAGCGGTAATGGAGTTTCTGAAAAAACGGGAGAAATCGTTAAAGAATTAGGGGTAACGAACGTTTTAATTGTAACGGATCGAGGAGTTAGAGGAGCCAATCTTTTGGAAGGAATAGAAAGATCCCTCCAAGCGGTTAATCTAGATTATCAAATATTCGATGAGGTAGAACCAAATCCTTCGGCTGAAACCATTCATAGAGGAACAGAGTTTCTTAAGGAGCATCGCTGTGAAGCTGTCCTTGCTGTAGGTGGCGGAAGCAGTATTGATACGGCAAAAGGAATTGCCATAATGGCAGTCAATCCGGGCCATATCTTGGATTATGAAGGGGTGGGAAAGATTACGATTCCACCACTCCCGATCATTGCGATTCCGACTACTTCTGGAACAGGAAGTGAAACAACGAATTCAACCGTTATTACGAATAAAGAAACGTCCTTTAAGTTAGGTGTTCTTAGTTCCCATTTGTTTTCAGATGTAGCGATCCTGGATCCTGCCCTTACATTAAGACTGCCTCAGGAAATTACGGCAGCAACAGGTATGGATGCTTTGACCCATGCGATTGAATCCTATACATCCAAGACGGCTAATCCAGTCAGCCAGGCATTTGCGATGCAGGCTATAAAAATGATTGGAGAAAACTTAACAAAAGCTTACTTTGTCGGAACGGATATTGAAAGCAGGGAAAACATGCTTGTTGCCTCTATGATTGCCGGAGTAGCGTTTTCGCAGTCCCGTTTGGGAAATGTACATGCCATTTCTCATACTTTTGGAGGGGTTTTTAATATTCCGCATGGAATTGCAAATGCTGCTCTCTTGCCGTTTGTGATGAAATTTAATTTGCCCGCGTGTGCCGATCGGTATAAGGATATAGCCATTGCATTAGGGAAAGATGTAAGCGGATTAACGACTATCCAAGCTGCTGAAAAAGCCATTGAAACGGTTATTGAAATGAATCAAGCGATGAAAATTCCCCTTAATATTAAGGATTTGGGAGTCTCATTAGATCTATTGCCGAAGTTAGTGGAAGATTCGATGAGGAGCGGAAACGTTTTTGTTAATCCTAGATTAACCAAAGCTTCTGATATTGAAAAGATTATTGAAAAGGCTTATTACGGGGATTTGGAAGATTTTTAGCATTATGATAGTAGCAGCCTATACACCTTACAGCTTCGAATTTCTTTCGATACTCATCTTAGAATCTAACAGGATATGAAATTATTGATGTTATGAAAATATTACTAATACACTAGTTAACAACATGTACACGGGGAAATGCAGGGAATATTAATATCAAAGATGGGGTGCCTTATGAAAAAAACAAATGGAAGATGGTTAGTTGTCGTTCTGCTTTTCATTGCAACAACAACAAATTATATGGACAGGGCAATTCTGGGGATTGCAGGACCTTCCATGATGAAGGACCTTTCGATTTCGGTAGTTGAATTTGGAGTTTTGGGATCGGCATTCTTTTGGTCCTATGCCTTGATGCAGATTCCGGTCGGGGTGATCGTGGATAAACTGGGCGCCCGATTAACGTATTCTATCGCAATTGTCTGGTGGTCACTTTGTACAGTGCTTACAGGATTTGGCAGAACGATTGGAGCACTCATTGGTATTCGCGTTTTAATGGGGATTGGAGAAGCGCCAGCGTTTCCAACCAATACTCGTGTTATTTCAGATTGGCTGCCTTCACACGAACGGGGGATGGCAAACGGGATCTTTAATTCTGGAACGGCAATTGGCATTGGAATAACCACACCCATCCTCGCATGGATTATTGAAAATTGGGGATGGCATGCCTCATTCGTTGTCATTGGATCTGTAGGATTTGTCTGGCTTGCTTTCTGGTTATTTTATTTCAAAAACCACCCAAGCCAAAGCCGTATCGCAAACGAAGCGGAAGTAGCTTATATAGAGGCTGGACAGGAGAAAAAAGGAAATGTACCGACAATAAACATCTCTCCATTTAAATTTTTTAAATATCGAAATGTTTACCCAATGTTATATGGCTTGTTTGCGCATAACTATCTTACTTACTTAATGATGACTTGGCTCCCTACTTATCTAGTCACTGAACGGCATATGACACTTATAAAAGCCGGATTTTTCACGATGCTTCCTTGGATTATGTCTTTTCTAGGAAATATACTTGGGGGCATTTTATCTGATCGTTTAATTAGAAGAGGCTGGAATTCAATCAAAGCAAGAAAAACGATTTTAGCGATCGGAATGTTATTTCCATTTGCGATTATTCCGACCATTTATACAGAAAATGCTATGACAGCCCTTTTGTTAATTTCTTTAGCCATCGGTGGTGAAGGCTTGGCAGCGGGTATTCTATGGGCAACGGTTTCTGATGTTGCTCCAAAGGGTGCGGAAGGAAAGCTTGCTGGACTGCAAAATCTTTTCGGGAACCTGTCAGGATGGCTTGCTCCGGTTGTTACAGGGGTATTAGTTGCTAAGCTTCATAATTTCACCCTGGCGTTGATTATCCCTGTCGTTATTTGTGCTATTGCTTCGTTTGGATATGCCTTTCTTCTTAAAAATGAAAGGATTTCACTTAAAGAGGATCCTAACAATGGAAGTAACGTATCTGGATTTTAACGATCATTCCATATTTAATAAATCCGCAATCTACTTGAGTAATAAGGAATAAAGGAGATTTAATTATGTTTAAAACACTTGAATTAGTTGATTTAACTGAATTAAAAATGTATGTGAATGGAGAATGGATCCATTCACAGGATGGAAAAACGTTTTCGGTTAAAAATCCATCTACAGGAAAAGTTGTTGCGCTTGTTCCGAACGGCGGACGATTAGAAACAAACCAAGCAATCACTGCTGCTGAAAAAGCCTTTAAATCCTGGTCAAAATTAACCGCAGCCGAGCGTGCTAAATATTTATTAAAATTACATTCACTTATGCATGAGTATAAAGATCAATTAGCTGAAATCATGAGTTTGGAAATGGGTAAACCTTTTACGGAAGCGCAAGGCGAAGTTGTTTTTGCAGCTAGTTATCTAGAATGGTTTGCAGAAGAAGGACGCCGAATTTATGGAGAGACGATCCCTGCATCTGCTCCTAACAAAAGACTGATGGTCATCCGCCAGCCAATCGGAGTTGTTGCTGCTATTACTCCTTGGAATTTTCCTTTAGCCATGATGACTCGGAAAATAGGGGCTGCATTAGCAGCAGGGTGTACTGGAATTGTGAAGCCTGCAAGCCAATCTCCAATCAGTGCAATCGCGTTTGGGAAATTGGTTGAAATGGCTGGAATTCCTCATGGTGTAGTAAGTGTGGTTACAGGTCAATCGGGTCCTATCTCAGATGAAATTTTTGAAAATCCGTCAGTTAGGAAAATTTCTTTTACCGGATCCACGGAAGTGGGGAAACACCTTGTCACCAAGTCAGCTGCACAATTGAAAAGGCTATCATTGGAGTTAGGCGGCCATGCGCCATTTATCGTCTTTGAAGATGCTGATTTAGAGGCAGCTGCTGCAGGTGCTGTTGCAAGCAAATTTAGGAATACAGGTCAGACATGTGTTTGTGCCAATCGAATCTACGTCCAGCGGTCCATTCTTGAGAAATTCTCTGAAATTTTCGTTGAAAAAGTGCAAGCGCTTAAAGTCGGAAATAGTTTGGATCCAAATGTACAAGTTGGACCGCTTGTAAGCCAAGATAGCTTAGTAAAAGTAGAGGAGCAGGTCAATGATGCCTTGGACAAAGGGGCACGGATTCTTTGTGGCGGACAAAGGATGAATGGGGAATTGGCTGATGGATTATTCTATGAACCTACCGTCCTAGCTGAAGTAAGTCCGGAAATGCTGATTACCTATGAGGAAACCTTTGGTCCTGTTGCACCAATCATCCCATTTGATTCAGAAGAAGAAGTGATTGAACTAGCCAATCATACGGAGTATGGGTTAGCTGCCTATTTTTATACACAAAATATTAGTCGTGCTGTTAGAGTTTCAGAAGACCTTGAGTTTGGAATTATTGGTATGAATGATTCCGTTCCTACTGTTGCTCAAGCTCCGTTTGGCGGCATGAAAGAAAGTGGAGTCGGAAGGGAAGGCGGTCATCAAGGCCTTGATGAATATTTAGAAGATAAGTTTATCTCGATGGGGATTTAAGTACCTATAAGATTGTTAGAAACGAAAGCTCCTTGATAATCCTGATTATCAAGGAGCTTTTAATTTTGTATTTTTTATATCTGAATAAAAATAGGAATACAAGCCATATTAACGGATTTAAATACTAAAAAATATTTTTTCAAAAAACTTTATTTATTTAAAAAATACTGTTAATATAGTTATATGAAAACAAATACAGTATTACTTTAAAAATTACACTATTTAAAAAATACTTCTTTGTTTTTACTGAAGGTTTGTTGGAGGGCGCAAATGGAAGAAGAGATTTCTAAAAAGATAAGAGAGTTACGAATGAATAAGAAACTTACTTTAAAGGAGATGAGTGAAAAAACAGGGTTATCCATTAGTTTTCTTTCACAAGTAGAACGTGCGGCATCATCAATCGCCATTACTTCTTTAAAAAAAATAGCGGATGCATTGGATATTCCAATTACCCAATTTTTTGAAGACTTTGAAAATAAAAATTATAAAGTAACGAAAGAGCAACAAAAGCCTTTTCGAATGGAAGGGGCAGGGATTGTCTATACACGACTTGGGGGTAATTTTTCTGGCAGAGCAATAGAGCCTATGATCGTTACTTATCCACCGGGTCAACCGAATGAGAAAGCAGTTACCCACCCTGGTGAAGAGTTCTATTATGTCTTAGAAGGGGTCCTTGCTGTTGAAGTAGAAGGGAAGGAGTATATTGTGAAAGCAGGTGATTCCATTCATTTCCCATCTACTATTCCTCATTATATGACAAATCCGCTTGATCAGGATGCGAAAGTGCTTTGCTTTGTTACCCCAGTCATTTTTTAATGGCTAAATATTATAAAAACTATATTTAAGATTGGTGGTTAGAACATGAGAGTGGCGACAGATATTGGAGGAACATTTACTGATTTAGTTTATGTCGATCAACAAGGAAAAATTGGAGTAGCAAAAAGCCATACAACCCCTCCGAACTTTGAACAAGGGGTTTTGGATGTAATCCGTGTAAGTGGAATCAATGCAGAAGAGCTAGAGACATTTATTCATGGAACAACCGTCATTATTAATGCATTAACGGAAAGAAAAGGGGTAAAGACAGGGTTAATCACGACTAAAGGATTTCGCGATGTACTAGAGATTGCACGCGGAAACCGACCTGATCTTTTCAATATTCAATACCAAAAACCAGCTCCTTTCGTAGAGCGTTATTTGCGTCAAGAAGTGGAAGAACGGTTGAACTATAAGGGAGAAGTAATCCAAGCATTAAATAAGGAATCATTAAAAGAAATCGTAGAATACTTTAAAAAAGAAAATGTTGAAGCCATTGCTGTTTCCTATCTTCACTCTTACAGCAATCCAATTCATGAAATCGAAAAGGTAGAGTATATTAATGAATTATGGCCGGAAGTAGCCGTTACAGCCTCCCATGAGGTTACAAGAGAATGGAGAGAATATGAGCGGACGAGCACTACCGTTTTAAACTCCTATGTCAAGCCGATTGCTTCCTCCTATGTTGATCGTCTTGAAAATAAATTAAATCTAATCGGCAATCAATCCAACAAATATATCATGCAATCAAATGGCGGTACCACAACCTTTGAACAATCCAAAAAAACACCGATTAATATGGTGGAGTCAGGCCCGGTTGCCGGTATTTACGGAGCAGCGATTTTAGGGAAACTCCTTGGTGAAGAAAATATCATTGCATTTGATATTGGCGGAACTACAGCAAAATGTTCCCTTATCGATGGCGGTGAAGTAAAAGTAACAACAGAATACAACATTGAGCGTACAGACCGTACGGCTGGATATCCAATCAAAGTTCCAGTTGTAGATATTGTGGAAATTGGCAACGGTGGAGGCTCGATTGCGTGGATTGATGAAGGTGGATCTTTAAGAGTGGGACCACAATCCGCAGGGGCATTGCCAGGACCGATTGCATACGGCAAGGGTGGAACAGAACCTACTACTACGGATGCAAATTTAGTAGTAGGACGGCTTTCACCTAAAAACTTTGATAACAATGTTGATATGGAAAATGTTAAAAATGCCATTAATGAAAAAATTGCCAAGCATTTTAATACTTCTGTCGATGATGCAGCACTTGGAATTATCCGTATTGCCAATTCCAATATGCTGAATGCGCTTAAACTCATATCTGTCAGAAAAGGCTATGACCCACGTGAATTTTCTCTAGTAGCATTTGGAGGCGGCGGTGCCATGCATGCTCCTGCACTTGCGAAAGAGCTTGGAGTTCGCAAGGTCATCGTACCTGTAGCCACTTCCGTTTTCTCTGCATGGGGAATGCTGATGACTGATTTGCGCCATGACTATATCCAAACCTTCATTCGACGTGTAGATAATGTCGATTATGATGAGCTTAATCAGAAATTGGCGGCACAAGAGGCTGAAGCTCTTTCTCAATATGAGCAAGAAGGTGTAGATAAGACGAATGTTCTTTTCTCTCGTTTTGTTGACCTTCGTTATGTTGGACAAGAACATACTGTTAAAGTACCGGTTCAAAATGGAGAAATTAATATTGATACAATGAATCAAGTCATCCAAAAGTTCCATGAAACACACGAGCAATTATATACATTTAAGCTGGAAGAGTCTCCAACCGAAATTGTAAACATGCACTTAATTGCGTTTGGGTCAGTAAAAAAACCAGAAATTGCGAAGCTTGGCAATATCGACAACACGTTGGAAAGTGCACTAAAGGAAGTAAGACCTGTTTTATACGAAGACCATGGCTGGATCGAAACAAAAGTTTATGACAGAGAAAAATTAAGCCCGGATGCATATGTTGAAGGTCCTGTAATTGTGGAAGAACAGTCAGCATCAACTGTTGTTTATCCTGGTCAATCTGTAACTGTTGATGCATATGGAAATTTAATCATTGAGACAGGGGTGTAACCATGACAAATACAGTTGTTTCCACAAAAGTGGATCCGTTTACATTAGACATTGTAAAAGATTCGTTAGTAGCCATCGGGGAGGAAATGTTTTACGCCTTGGCTCGTACCTCGATGAGTCCAATCATATATGAAGTCTTGGACTATGCCAGCGGTTTAATGGATTCAAAAGGGCAATTGCTTACTCAAGGGAACGGGGTTACTGGTTTTATTGGGATGCTTTCCTTTATGGTTCGTGAAACACTTGAAAGATATAATAAATCCGGCGATTTAAAACCAGGGGACATTATCCTTATTAATGATCCATATGGCGGCGGAGGTTCCCATCTATGTGATGTTGGACTGGTTATGCCAATCTTCTATGAAGGAGAATTAATCGCGTTTTCAGCCAATAAAGCTCACTGGACTGAGGTTGGAGGAAAAGATGCCGGATCGATGTCTACTAATTCAACGGAAATTTTCCAGGAAGGGCTGCAATTCCCTTGTATCAAATTATTCAACGAAGGGGTCTTGAATCAGGCTGTTGTTGATATCATTGCGGCGAATGTTCGTTTCCCGGATCTTTCATTAGGTGATATGTGGGCTCAGATTGCTGCATTGAAAACAGGCGAAAAACGCGTTCAGGAATTATGTGATAAGTATAGTAAAGAAACCGTACTTAGCTCGATTAATCATCTATTGGAACATGGCGAACAATTAGCGCTAAAAGCGTTAAAAGGCATTCCTAATGGTACGTATGAGGCAGTGGATTATATTGACGATGATGGAATTGAGGAAGGTCCGTTCAGAGTACAGGTTAAGGTGACGATCACAGATGATGAATTTATTTGTGACTTCCGAGGCAGCCATCCGCAAGTAACAGGTTCGATCAATACATCCTACACCGGATTATCTTCTGCTGTTCGTACTGTATATCTTGCGGTTACAAATCCTTCTCAGGACGTTAACGATGGATCATTCCGTCCTCTTCGCGTCATCACAGATGAAGGTTCGATCTTTAATGCGATGCGTCCTGCTCCTGTTTCCATGTATTGGGAATCGATGCTGTTTGGAACCGATTTAATTTGGAAAGCATTAGCGCCAATTGTGCCCCACCGTTTGTCTGCCGGACATTTCTTGTCCGTCTGTGTAGCGATTCTTTCTGGAAAACACCAGGATACAGATGAACGCTTCTTGATTGTCGAACCTTCTGTCGGCGGATGGGGAGGAGCGCAGGGATTTGACGGTGCTTCCGGACAATTCTGTATTTTAGATGGTGAAACGTTTAATATTCCTGTGGAAGTTTGTGAAACAAGAAATGGTGTATTGGTTGATGAGTATAGCTTAAATACAGATGGAGCAGGTGCTGGAGAGTTCCGCGGCGGTCATGGAGTTGTCCGCTCTTACCGTGCTCTGACAGACAACCAATTCTTTACTGGCTCTTTTGGTCGTCATAAATATAATGTTTGGGGAGCCGATGGAGGAAAGGATGGTTCTACAAACTATTTTGAAATCGTGAAAGCCGATGGACAAATAGACGGACCATTTGGAAAATATAATCAGTATCAAATCGATAAAAATGAAGTTGTCAGGCTTGTAACGGCAACTGGGGGCGGTTATGGTAACTCGCTGAAAAGACCAGTTGAAAAAGTTTTACATGATGTAAAAAATGAGTATATCACGGTTGTACAGGCAGAAAGAGACTATGGTGTCATCATTGATCCTCAAACTTTAGAATTAAAAGAACTTTCTTCTCATCGTCAAATGAAGGAGGCTAAATAATGAATATCGTAACCGTCAAAGAAATTGCTACCGAGAACCGTCCTGAAGTAACAATGAAAACCATCTTTGATGAGTCTGTTGTTGAAGGTGGCCGTACTTTAATCGGCACGGTGTCCATTCCTCCAGGTGCCCGTATTCCTTTAACAGGAACAGGTTCACATGAACAGGATGAATACGGTATCGTATTAAAAGGCTCTATGTTAACAATGAGCGGGGGAAAAGAGTACAGAGTTTCGTCCGGGCAGGCAACATTTATTCCTCATGGAGAAGAACATTGGGCTCTTAATGATAGACAGGAAGATTGTGAGATTGTTTGGGTACTAGTTAATAGATAAAAAATTTAATATCTCTAACCAGCTGCTTTTTAGAAATCATTAAGAATTGTTACATCCAGAAGCCTTGCATTTTCATTTTAAAAGCAAGGCTTTCTGTTTATCTTATTCTAACAATATGGAGGGTGAATCATTTTGTCATATGTAAAACGGATTGAGAAAGTCCAGCGATTATTAAATGAAGAAAATATTGAGGCAGTCATTGTAACATCTCCTTCTAACTTTTTCTATTTGAGTGGGACGTGGTTGGATTCGCATGAAAGATTGCAAGCGATTGTTATACCAAAATTGGGAAAACCGGCCATGATTGTTCATGAAATGTCAAAAGAAGAAATAACTGGAGACGGGCTATTTAAAAACTATTTTTGGAAAGATGGAGACCCATCTCTGGAATTACTGGCAAAGGTTTTACCAGATAACGGAACGGTATCCGTCGATAATCTATGGCCAAGCTCCAACCTAATTCAATTGATGAAATTAAAAAAACAGTTAACGTTTGTCGAAGGTACAAAGGTGATTGGGAAGGCAAGGTTAGTTAAAGATGAGCAGGAAATAGAATTGCTTGAAAAGTCAGGCGCTGTTGCGGATGAAGTATTGCAGCAAGTTATTGATTTCATTAAACCTGGGTTGACTGAGAAACAAGTAGCTGATGAACTCAAGCGGCTGTTTGCGTTGAAACAGGTGGATCAACTGTCGTTTAATCCTATTGTTGGTGCAGGTAAAAACGGTGCGATTCCTCATCATCAATCTGATGACACTCTTATTGCTGCAGGTGATATGGTCGTGATTGATATGGGAGGAATAAAAGATCATTATTGTTCAGACATGACCAGAACAGTACTTGTAGGAGGACAGGCAACTGAAGAAATGCAGAAGGTCTACGAAATTGTGAAACAGGCTCAGGAAGAGGCAGTCAAAGCTGTGAGGCCGAGTGTTCCATTAAAGGAAATAGATGGGGTAGCGAGAGGCATCATTAGCGAAGCGGGCTATGGGGATCATTTCACCCATCGAACAGGGCATGGTTTAGGGATTGAGGTTCATGAGGAACCATTTGTAACTTCGGATAACAATCAGCTTTTAGAAGAAGGAATGGTCATTAGTATTGAGCCTGGCATTTATTTAAATGGTAAATTTGGCGTGAGAATTGAAGATATCGTGGTTGTAACGGCAGATGGATGTAAACGGCTCAACCATCTTACTCGTGAATTCATTCAAACGGGTGAAGTGGCAGCTTCCACTAGTAAATAGGGCTGGGTAGAAAAGTTTAGATCAAAGTATCTGAATATTAATATAATTTTTATTTTTTAATCTATTAACAAAATAAAAAACTACATTTTACTTATGAAAGGGAGAGGGTTTTGTGACGCGGTATCGTTTAGGTATTGATATAGGGGGAACTTTTACAGACTTAGTGCTTTACGATAAGAAAGAAAAAAGTTATCAAACTGAAAAAATATTAACCACACCAAGAAACTTATCTGATGGTGTAATAGAAGGAATGCAAAATCTAGTAGAGAATTTTAGTGAAATTGATTATTTTGTTCATGGAACAACAGCCGGACTTAATGCATTTCTTGAGAGAAAAGGATCCAGTGTGGCCCTATTAGTAACAAAAGGGTTTAGGGATGTATATGAAATTGGTCGTGCCAATCGTCCAGATATGTACAGCATTACATACCGAAAACCAGAACCATTAGTGAAGAGACGCAATGTTTTTGAGGTAGAAGAACGTGTGTTAGCTGATGGCACAATTGATACAAGCCTTAATCTTAGCCAATTAAATGATGTGATTGATGAAATAATTGAAAGCGGATTCAATTCTGTTTCTGTTAGTCTTCTACATGCTTACAAAAATCCGGAACATGAAACAACCATTAAAGAGGCCATTAAACAAAAAGCGCCTCACATTTCAGTATCTCTTTCGCATGAAATTGCGCGCGAATGGCGTGAGTACGAGCGTACAAGCACAACTGTGATCAATGCTTATGTTGCTCCAATTGTTGAAAACTATCTTGCCAGTCTTGAAAAAAGAACAGCGCAAGGAGGTTTAGAAGGAGATTTATATATCATGCAATCAAATGGCGGTGTAATGACCTCCGAAGTTGCGAAAAAAATGCCGATTCAAACGCTTATGTCTGGCCCGGTTGGCGGAGCAGTCGGCAGTCTTAGTCTTGGAAAAATGACGGATTATAAAAACTTGATTTGTGTAGACATGGGAGGAACTAGCTTCGATGTAAGCCTTGTCATCGATGGAGAACCGGACGTAACATCTGAAACAAGCTTGGAAGAATTTCCGATTCTCACTCCAATGGTAAACATTCACACCATCGGAGCAGGAGGCGGTTCCATTTCTTGGATTGAGGGCGGAGGATTGCGTGTTGGTCCAAAAAGTGCGGGTGCAGATCCTGGGCCTGCCTGTTATGGCAATGGCGGCACTCAAGCTACTGTAACGGATGCGAACCTGGTTTTGGGACGACTTGATGAAGAAGGGTTCCTTGGCGGAAATATGAGATTAAACCGTGATGCAGCCTATAAAGCGATTAAAGAAATAGCAGACCAGTTAGGCTTGGGAGTGATTGAAACGGCTGAGGGGATTTGCGACATCGCAAACGCAAAAATGGCAGATGCCATCCGTACATTAACCGTAAGTAAAGGAATAGATCCTCGTGATTTTGCCCTTGTTGCTTTTGGCGGAGCTGGACCAATGCATGCTGTTTTAATTGCTGATCTTCTTGGAATTAAAAAAATCCTGATTCCTACTGTTGCCGGTACTTTTTCAGCTTGGGGCATGCTGCAAACCGACATCCGTCATGATGCTGTTCGCACTTTTGTTTCCCTGCTGGAACAGAGTGATAAGCAGAAAATGGCTTCACTTTTCGAAGAAATGGAAGTGGAAACAGACAATATTTTGACACAACAAAGAGTGAAACAGGAAGATATGTCGTTCCAACGCACGATCGATATTCGCTACGTCGGGCAGGAATATACAGTTAATGTACCACTTTCTGTTGAAATAATCGATGAACAATCAATTGATCAAATTGCGGGACTTTTCCATGAGATGCATGGGAAAATTTATGGACATAACAATCCAGAAGGTGTCATTGAAGCAGTAAATCTTCGTGTAACAGGCTACGGTAAACTTGAAAGAGAAGCTGAACGTTCTGAGGAAAGCGGAGTCAAAACAGAAACTGATATTGTTGCAAGAAAAAATAAACAGATTGTTTGGAACGGTACAGAATTAAATACTCCGGTTCTTACTACGGAGCATTTGAAGTACGGTCACCGTTTTTATGGGCCAGCCATCGTAGAAGATCCAAGGACAACTACCGTTATCCCAAGTGGATATAAAGTAGAAGTAGACCCTCTGGGAAATCTTGAAATAACAAAGGAGGAAGTGTAAGAATGGATGCACAAACTGCAGTAAAAACCAGTCAGTTTTTAGAAAATCCTATTACCACTGAAATTATTCGTAATGCATTTATTTCCGCGGCACACGAAATGAATGCAAGTTTGGCTAGAAGCTCATTTTCACCAATCATATACGAAATGAAGGATTGCAGTGTTGGTATTTTTAATAAAAACGCTGAATTGTTAGGACAATCAGCTGGTCTCCCTATCTTTTTAGGCAATCTGGATGAATGTATTAAAATTAATACGGAATATATTGGCGGGGTTGAAAACTATCAACAAGGTGATGTGTACATTATGAATGATTCCTATCTGACAGGGACTCATCTAAATGATATCACGGTTATTTCACCAGTATTTTATAACGATGAGCTTGTCGGATTTACGGCCAACCGTGCCCACTGGCTGGATGTAGGTGCTCAGGATCCGGGATTCTCGATGGATGCAACTGAAATTTATCAAGAAGGTGTGCGTATTCCGCCAACGAAAATCTATGATGCTGGTAAACCGCGCAAGGATGTTATCAATTTAATCATCACCAACAGCCGGTTTAGCGAAGCAGCATTGGGAGACCTAAATGCCCAAATCGCTGCATGCCGCACAGGTGAAAAGAGATATCATGAAATCATCAGCCGCTTTGGACTGGAAAAAGTCAATCGTTCGATCAGTGATATCTTTAAACAGTCCGAGATTTTAGATCGTGAGAAGATTGCTAGTATTGCAGATGGTGTATATGAGGCAGAAGGCTGTTTGGATAATGACGGAGTGTCAAATGAACCTGTAAAGGTTAAAGTCAAAGTATCCGTACAAGGAGAAAATATTACGATTGATCTTACCGGTTCAAATGACCAGGTAAGAGGAATGACGAATTGCGGGCTTGCACAAACCATTTCTGCCTGCCGGGTTGCTTTTAAACAACTAATCAGTCCGGAAGCACCTGTAACAGGAGGGAATTTTAAAACCCTAAATGTAGTAGTGCCGGAAAGAACGATCTTTAGTGCGCAACAGCCTGCTGCATGTGTTTGGTATTTTTCCGCTTTAGGTCTCTTAATCGACCTTGTAGTCCAAGCTCTTTCTCCAGCTCTTAAAGAAAACAGTGCTGGTGCCCATTATGGGGACTCAATGATTATCACATTTGCAGGGGTTGATCCGCGCCGTAATACACCATTCTTAAATGTAGAAGCGACTGCAGGCGGATGGGGTGGATTTGCTGCCAATGATGGTCAATCCGGACTGATTAACAATGTTAATGGTGACTTTAAGAACCTTCCTATCGAAGTTCTGGAAGATAAATACCCATTTAAAGTAACAACCTATGGTTTTAGGCCAAATTCTGGCGGTGCTGGTAAAAACCGCGGAGGTCTTGGTCTAGTAAGAGGATACGAGGTTGCGGCTGATGAAGCTTCTTTATATCTTTGGTTTGAACGTTCAAAGACTCCTGCATGGGGACTTTTTGAAGGCCGCGAAGCTTATGCGCCTGAGGTAACGATTTATAGCGGAGAACAAGAAGAAAATGCACTCAAAATTAATGCAAAAGCAATGAAGAATGGTGACAAGGTTATTGTGAAGACGGGCGGAGGCGGTGGATTTGGCCATCCATTTGACCGTGAAATCCACCGCGTGCTCGATGACGTAATAGATGGATATATCGATAGACAGGCAGCACTGGAGCAGTATGGAGTTGTCATTAAGGCCGATGCTTTAGAGGTAGATGAACAGCAAACTATCAATTACAGGCAAACAAACCGAAATTAATCTGGAGGTGGAACATGCGGCGGATTTTATTCACCTTTGAAAATGGAGAAAAATTGCCGGCCCCCTTGCTAGAAAAGAAGGCCCCTTAAACGTGTGAAATCGTTTGGGAGGCCCTCCCCCTTTCTAGTTTGGTAAAGCACTCGAGATGGTCAGGCAGGGAAGTTAATTTTGAAATCAAGACAACCAACAAGCCTAAAAAAGAAAATCAAACGATCTCCACAAGTATTGGGGAAGTGATCTACTGGAGGGATTGGCCGGTGGATTCTGATCCGGAAGTATCGGAAGTACTCGCAATCTATTATGGGGCAGAGCATACACGCAGCAATAAAGGTGATGAACCCGTAAATGTATTTGCACAAATTGATTATGATTGCCACGGACTTTTAGAGGCTGTAGGCGAACGAATTTGGTTAAATGGAACGGAAAAAGTTCGGATCGAGAGAATAGAAGACTGAAATTTTACAATATAAAAAATTTTATTTTTTTTACAAAATAATTACACCAATATCAAAATAAATATGGTAATATCAAAATAGAAAGTTTGATAATTTAGAAAATTTTTATAAGTAGGAGGTAGAAGCAATGTCTAAGAAAATTTTATTTATTAATCCTCTGCATACCGAGGCCTTTGATGATGATTTTAGAAAACAATTTGCACAGTATAAAAGTCCGGATACAGTGGTGGATGTCGTTTCTTTTGCTGGAGTAGGGCCGACCCATATTGAGTATAGCTGTTATGAAGCGATGGTGATTCCCGAGTTAATCAGGACAGTGAAAAAGGCGGAAGAGGATGGGTATGACGCTGCCATTATCGGTTGTTTCTATGACCCAGCATTAAGAGCCTGCCGTGAGGTAGCCGAAAAAATGGTCATAACCGGACCAGCAGAATCGGCTCTGCATATTGCTACCACGCTGGGAGAAAACTTTTCAATTGTCGTTGGACGCCGAAAGTGGATTCCAGAAATGAAAGAAAATGTTCATAAATATGGTTTTGGACATAAATTAGCTTCATTTAAGTCTCTTGAGTTAGGCGTTCATGACTTTCAAAAAGACCATGAAGAGACAATAAGAAGGATCAAAAAGGCTGCAAAGGAAGCAATCGAACAAGATGGTGCAGATGTAATTGTATTAGGATGTACTGGTGAGTATGGGTTGTTTGAAACCCTGCAGGAAGAGTTGGGTGTGCCAGTCATAGATGCAAGCTTGGCCCCATTTAAATATGCGGAATTTTTAGTAGAACTAAAACAAAGTTTGGCATGGACACATAGTAAACTTGTCGGTTATCAGTCACCACCAGCTGACGAAGTAGAGGATTTTCAATTGTTTCAACAGGTTTCAATAAAAAATTAAAATAATAAATTGTTCAGGGGAGAGTGTCCAAATGGATGTATTGGCTTCTACTAAGACGAATGAAAAACCAGTTGAAGTAGGTTCTTTTTTTGAAGGCATGCCGTTTACAAAAAAGCATAGGTTTGTAGGGTTCGCATTGTTTTTTGCTTTCGTGATTGAAGCTTGGGAAATGATGATCATTATTATGATTAGTGGTGCGATTGCTGCTGAATTCCATTTAACCCCTGTTCAAGTAGGTTCCCTTATTGGCGCAATTTTCCTAGGAATGATTCCAGGAACTTATATATGGGGAGCCATTGGAGATAAAATCGGTCGTAAAAAAACGATTACCTACAGTTTACTTTGTTATGGAGTAGTGTCGCTTATCAGTGCGTTATCACCTAACTACGATACACTTTACGCATTACGATTACTATCGGGTTTTGCATTAGGAGGAGTCCTCTCCTGTGTCTTCCCGTACTATGAAGAAATGCTTCCGGTAAAACAGCGTGGTAAAGCAGCGGTTTATTTATCTGCAGGCTGGCCAATTGGTACATTAATTGCGCTGGGATTGACAAGTTTGCTAATGCAAATAGATGGGTTTTTAGGCGGATGGAGAGCGATATTATTCATTAGTTCATTAGCAGGATTATGGGCCTTCGTGATTGCCAAAATTCCTGAGTCTCCGTATTGGCTGGCAGGCAAGGGGAGAGTAGAGGAAGCCAAAAAGGTTCTAAAGGAATTAAGTGAAGGTCAAACAAACATAAGTGATCAAACAGAATTGGTTGTTTATAAAGAGAAACAAGGAAGCTTTTTAGAAATTTTCAGAGGTAAGACGTTGAAAACGACTCTATTACAAACGATTGTCAATTTTGCTTTCTCGTTTGGATACTGGGGACTATACACATGGATACCGACTCTGCTGCAGCAAAAAGGTTTATCCATGGGACAAAGTATGGGATTTGTGGCATTATCTGCGGTTGCCCAGATTCCTGGATACCTCGTATCTGCACAGCTTACAAGTAGATTTGGACGGAAAAAAGTCATGTTTGCATTTGTATTATTCGCAGCAATCTTTGGTTTTGCTTTTGCTTACTCTTCAAATCTGACGGAGCTTTATATCTTTAACTTTGCCTTGGCATTCTTCAGTTTGGGTGCTTGGGGTGTTTGGAATACCTGGTTTGGTGAAATCTATCCAACAAATATTCGCGGTGTTGGTTACAGTTTTGGTGTCGCAGGACAGCGATGGGCCAATACCATTGCCCCATCTTTAATCGGATTTGTTATTGGGTTAGGATGGGTGTTTGGTGCAACAGTTTCCTTTATCCAAGTATTCATGGTTGTAACCCTGATAACGATTTTATTTATTCGGGAAACTGAAGGGGAAATATTGCACTGATTTTTCAGAATAAAGGATATTTTTTTAATATTGTGCAACTTGAAAAAAAACTTCACTCGGAATATCGATTCTTTCGAGTGAAGGTTTTATAAAATAGTTTTAGCTTTAATGGAAATAAAGAAACCTTAGGTATACATAATGAGGAGGGTAACAGATGTCAGAACAAATCAGGATTGGATTTGATGTCGGAGGAACATTTACCGATGGCGTATTAATGAAAGGAAAACAAGTAGTTTCGAAAACCAAGTCATTAACGACGGAAGATATTACGACAGGAATCATTAATGCATTAGATGTTTTATTAGAAAATAGCAATGTGGACCACTCAAAAATTGAAATGGTTTCTTTTGGGACTACACATACAACCAATGCCATTATTGAAAGGAGAAACCTTGATCGAGTTGGTGTGTTCCGCTTGGGTGCACCTGCCACCACCGCCATTCCACCAATGACAGGATGGCCAGCGGACTTAATAGCAGCTCTTGGAGGAAAGGAACATGTTCATATTATTCGCGGCGGTTCTGAATATAACGGCAAGGATATTGTGCCGCTTGATGAAAAAGCCATCATGGGTGCAGCAAAAGCCATGAAGGGGAAGGTAGGCTCTGTTGTCATCACCGGTGTGTTCTCCCCAATCATTACAAAACACGAAGATCGAGCAGCGGAAATTGTAAGAGAGTACCTAGGAGAAGAAGTTTTCATTACCCAATCTCATAAAATTGCTTCTATTTCATTGCTTGAGAGAGAGAACTCAACGATCTTGAACGCTTCCGTAAAAACGATTATGAAGCGGGCAGTAGAAGCATTTAAAACAGCTGTGAAAGATCGGAACATCAATGCGAAATTATTTGTCGTGCAAAATGATGGAAGTGTGATGAACGCTGACCATGCTATCGAATACCCTATCTTTACAGTAGCTTCCGGTCCCGCTGCTTCCGTAAGAGGCGCTGTATATCTTTCTGGAATCGAAAATGGTGCCGTTGTAGATGTGGGCGGAACTTCTACAGATGTTGCCTATATTGTAAATGGTTTTCCAAGAGAATCCTCCATTACCGTCAACATTGGTGGAGTGAAAACAAATGTACGCTGTCCTGACCTCTTATCCATTGCCCTTGGAGGGGGTACCATCATTAAAACTCAGGGGGATAAAGTAGTTGGATTAGGCCCTGAAAGCGTTGGTTATAATTTGGTCAAGCTTGGCAAGTCATTTGGAGGCCCAATTTTAACGGTTCATGATATTGCAGTAGCCACGGGGCGTTTAAATAGTAAATTGGCTATTTTTGATACCGATTTTGTCACACATAAAGCAGCAATCGATGCGTTATCACCAGCCTTAGTTAGGGAAGCAAACGCAAGAATTAAAGAACGGGTTGAAATCGCCATTGATCAAATGAAAACGGAATCTGGCCTGATCCCTGCCATTTTTATCGGTGGAGGAGCCCTTGCTGTTCCGCAGCATAACATCGAAGGAACGACCGAAGTAATCCTGCCTAATCACTTTGAGGTTGGAGGAGCAGTTGGGACAACCATTGCAGAAATTGGAGCGTCAGCAGAAATGGCCGTAGACCTGGCCGTCGAAAATCGCAATGATGCCATCGATCGCGTTGTTGCCCAGGCTAAGAAAAATGTACAGATAGCTGGTGCCATCGCAGGTACCGAAGAAATTATTGATGTGGAAGAAATTCCATTCGCCTATATGCCAGGCAAAAAGCAAAAAGTCCGAGTACGCGTAAAAGGAAAAGTTTTTAGCTAAAGCAACAGAGGAGGGTAAACATGAGCGTATATGATATTTTAAAAGATTGGGATATTAGCAATTATCGCGTGATTGATAAGAAGAGCATAGAAGAAATTACCCTGGGGGCATCGATCCTGGCAACCGGAGGAGGAGGAGATCCGGAAATCGGTTTGCTATGGGCCTATAAGGTATTGGATGAGGGAAAGGATATTGTTATGATTGATCCCCTTGATATTCCTGATGATATCTTAGTAGCCAGTCCGGCAACTTTAGGAGCAGCCCTTGTATTGACGGAGAAGCCACCAAATGAAGATGTTTTAAATAAGGCAGTCTCGACGTTGGAGATTTATATGGGCAAAAAGCTCGAAGCAACCATTCCTTTGGAATGCGGCGGGGTAAATTCAATCGTTGCTTATGCAGTGGCAGCAGAACTGGGGCTGCCTGTTATCGATGTTGATGGAATGAACCGCGCGTTTCCGGAATTGCAAATGACTTCATGGGCAACACAAGGTGTTCACGCATCGCCAACTGTGTCAACGGATGATCGTATGAACACAACGGTAATCGATACACAGGATGATGACTTAATGGCGGAGTCTATTGCTCGAAAGGTTGCCATGTCCTATGGAGGTATCTCATGGGTAGCCACATACGCGATGACAGGTGCAGACGTAAAAAGAACATCCATCTTGAATTCTCAAAGTATTGCCTGGGATGTCGGCAAAGCAGTGATGGAAGCAAGAAAGAGCCATGGAGATCCTGTTAGGGGAATTCTGCAAAGTATTAAAAATACAAGAAATATTGAAGGATATCACGTATTCAATGGGAAAATCGTCGATATTCAAAGAGAATTTGGCGGGGAAATGACTAAAGGATTTTCACTTGGAAAAGTCATTATGGAAGGCGTTGGGGACTATAAAGGTCAAATTGCAGAATTAGACTTTCAAAATGAATGGTTAAATTTAAGGGTTGATAACGAATTAAAATGTGTTACCCCGGACCTGATTTCCATTGTAGATACTGAAACCGGAGAACCCATCCGTACAGATATTATGAAATACGGATATAGAGGATCAATCATTCTAATTTCGGCGCATGAACGGATGAAAACGGAAAAAGGACTTCAAACATTTGGTCCCCGCTATTTTGGTTATGACTTTGATTATGTTCCTGTTGAGAAATTAATGGCAAAACAAGAGGTGGGAGTAAAATAATGGATACTCAATTGATTCAAGGAACACTAGAAGATCAAAATAGTAAGCTTGTGGTAAAAACCATTCTAAATCAGCCATTTATCGAGAGAAAGGAATTGGCCGAACAAATAGAGTATTTGCCGGAGCAGATTGACGAAATTTGTCAACCGTTAATTGAAGCGATGGTGGTTCTTGAACTTGCAAGCCAAGCTACTTCCAATATCGAGTCTCGTGTCCCTCGAAAGGTTTATTTAATTAATCCTGAATTCGAAAATAGTATTAAAGATTTATTATAGAAACCAATGGTTTGAAAAAATGCTGGTGAAGTCATCTATTTGTTGTTCGTCCTTTTAAGAATAACTATGATTGCTCACCAGCTTTTTAAAATAGATGAGCTGGAACAGGTGAGAGAAGTGAAAATAAAAGATTTTACAGAGAGAATTGAAAGCTTGAGAAAGATCATGGAGGAAAAGCATCTTGACCTATGTCTTCTGTTTAACAGGGCTAATACCAGATATTTTACCGGATTACGAATGAACACGGCAGCATCTAGTATTTTAGCAGTTTCACAGAAAGATATAAAATACATTGTTGCAAGGCTGGATTTAATTCGTGCCGAGAGGGATTGCTGGATAAACAACATCAGTTCTTTCCCAGAGGATACTCCAGATTATTTAACGGTATTAAATGATTATTTTAACCAATTTAATCATGTGAAAATAGGGATTGAGCTTGAGGAACTTAACTATAAAACGTACCAATACTTACAGAATAAGTTACCTAATGCCCAGTTCACCAACATTGCACCTGACCTTGAACACTTGCGTATGATTAAAACGGACGAAGAAATTAAAATAATTCGCAAGTCCGCGAAAATTGCTGATAAAGCGATGCAAGAAGCCCTTAAAGCAGCAAAGCCAGGGATGAAGGAACATGAAATAACAGCTATTGCGCTATATGCGATGTTAAGGGAAGGTGCGGAAAACCCTTCATTTGAACCCTTTTTAGCCTCAGGAGAAAACAGCTGGCTTCCGCAACGATTTGCATCAGATAAATTATTAAAGCCTAAAGAATTAATGTTGCTGGATATGGGCGGGATCTATCAAGGCTATTGTTCGGATATTACGCGAACGTTTTCAGTAGGGGATCCCACACTGGAACAAGAACGCTTATTTCATGAAGTATTAAAAATTCAGCAGGACACGATCCGTTCTCTTCGCCCTGGCATCCGTGCCGGAGAGGTAGATTACATAGCAAGAAATAAGTTACAAGATTTGGGGTATGGGGAATACTTCCCGCATTTAACAGGACATGGTTTAGGACTGGATATTCATGAAGGGCCCATTATTGATAAGGGAAGAAACGACCTTCTGGAAAAAAATATGGTACTTACGATTGAACCAGGGGTTTATCTTCCGGGAGTCGGGGCAGTCAGGATTGAGGATATGGTCCTTATTACTGAAAATGGTTGTGAGGTATTAACCAAAACGGAGCGGAGTCTTTTCTATTAAAATTTTTTCAGTAGTGTTAGGAGGAACAAGGGTGAGCGTATACGATCTTTTAGAAAAATGGGGAGTCAGTGAATACACGACGTTAACAAGGCAGGATATCGACGATATTACTTTAGGAGCTTCCATTCTCGCAACCGGAGGGGGCGGCGATCCGGAAATTGGTCTGTTATGGGCCTATAACGTCCTAAACAAAGGGAAAGAGATTGTGTTAATAAACCCGGATGATCTTCCTGATGATGCCATGATTGCGATGTGCGGGTGCTTAGGAGCACCAGTGGTTTTAACTGAAAAGACTCCAAATGGAAACGAATTGGATATTGCGTTTCAAAAGCTAAGTGAATATTTGCAACGTGATTTTGTTGGAGTCATCCCGCCAGAAGCTGGAGGAGTGAATACGACTGTGCCGATGGCGGTTGCAGGAGAGATGGGTCTGCCTGTTATTGACGGAGACGGAATGGGGAGAGCTTTTCCGGAACTGCAAATGACTTCCTTTCATATTGGTGGAGTTTCGGCCAGTCCCGTAGCCTCTATTAATGAAAAAGGATATGCAACTATCATTGATTCTGAAGACGCTTACATGGCGGAGAACATCGTTCGGCAAACAGCTATGTCCTATGGTGGCATCAGCTGGATTGCAGGATATCCGATGACGGGAGAACAGATGAGGCAAACATGTATTCCGAATACAGTCAGCTTGACACTGGAATTGGGAAGAAAAGTAAGGGAAGCAAGAAATCTGCATCATGATTCGATTGAAGTAGTAGAGAAGGTAACTGGCGGCTGGAGTGCTTTTAAAGGGAAAATTGTCGATATTAATAGAGACTTTGGCGCGGAAAGTACGAAAGGTTTTTCCATGGGGCAAATTGTGATGGAAGGCATTGGAAGCTATAAAGGGTGTACTGCTGTTATTGACTTTCAAAATGAATGGCTGAAGCTGACGATTGATGATGAATTGGTGTGCTTACCACCAGATCTTATTACTATACTAGACTCTGAAACTGCAGAACCAATCCGAACCGATATTGTGAAGTATGGATATCGGGGATCGATTGTTGTTATTCCTGCACATGAGAGAATGAAGACGGAAAAAGCGATCGAAGTTTGCGGCCCGCGTGCCTTTGGTTATGATTTGGATTTTGTCCCTTTGGAAAAAAATCGAGTTTAAAAGTTTAGCTATTAAAATGTGTGAGCTACTAAAGTATTCCATTAGGGAGGTGAGGAAGAAAAAAATTGTTATTAGGTAGAAAGCGTTATGGTTACAAGTTTTTTAGATTGTTCTTACAAATCCAGCCTAGATGAACTTCTATGTAAAGAATCTGTACTTTGAATTCAATGAAAACGAAACAGATTTTTATCGAAAACAATGGAAGGGAAGAGGGTTAATGGATTTAAACATAATAGCATATACAAAATCTATTCATTCCCTCAAGTTTCATTGCTATTAACAATGTTTAAACATGATTTTAGTAGAAGAAACAGGAGGGATTAGAATATGCGAATTTCAGTTGATGTTGGCGGAACGTTTACCGATGTTGTAACCCTTGATCCAGCTTCAGGCGACTTACGCCTTGAAAAAGTAGAAACAGTACCGCGTAACCCGGCAAGTGGTGTGCTTGAAGGATTTCGTAAGGCAGATGTAAGTTTTGGAGAAATTGATTACTTTGTCCACGGAACGACTCTTGGTTTGAATGCTCTTTTAACCCGTACGGGTGCGAATGTGGCAATCATTACGTCAAAAGGATTCAGGGACGTTTATGAACTGGGACGTACTGACCGGGACGTGATGTACAATTTCAAATATCGAAAACCTGAGTCATTAGTGCCGCGTCACAGGAGGTTTGAGGTGGGTGAGCGCCTGGACTATCAGGGGAATGTCCTAACTCCATTTGACCGAGAAGGCGCAATTCAATTAGCTAAAGAACTTCGTGAAGAGGGAATTCCTTCAGTAGTAGTCTGCTTCCTGCATAGCTACATTAATCCGCAGCATGAACTTGAAATGGAGGAAGTACTGCGTCAGGAGTACCCGGAGGTTTCCGTTACATTATCACATAGGTTGACTCGTGAGTATCGTGAGTATGAACGTACTAGTACTGCCGTGATTGATGCTTATATCAAGCCGATTATGCGCACCTATTTAGACCGTCTTGGAAACGAATTGCAAGGAGAGGGCTATAAAGGACAGTTCTTGCTTACCCGTTCAGGAGGCGGAGCGATGACAGCAAAAGCGGCCAAGGAAGAACCAGTCCATTCAGTCATGTCCGGTCCTGCAGGCGGAGCCATTGGGGCTGCTTATCTTGCGGAATTAACAGGATATCCTAATTTGATTACCCTTGACATGGGGGGAACGAGTCTTGACACGACCATGGTGGTAGATGGACAAATTTCCATTGAGAATGAGGCAACGGTAGAAAACCTGCCAATTTCGACTCCTATGATTGATATTAGGACGATTGGTTCAGGTGGTGGCAGTATCGCATGGATTGATGACGGAGGAGCGTTACAAGTTGGTCCAAAAAGTGCAGGAGCGGATCCGGGGCCGGCATGTTACGGTAAAGGCGGACAAAACGCGACTTTTACGGATGCCGCACTCATTCTCGGTTACTTGGATGAAGAGAATTTTCTTGGCGGAGCCATGACCATTGATCCAAGGTTATCCCGCAATGCGATCAAGCAGCTGTCTGAAAAGCTTAACCTTTCAGTCGAACAAACCGCAGCAGGAATTGTACGAATCAGTGAAGCAAAGATTACCGGTGCGATCCGGGAAATTTCTGTCGAAAGAGGATATCATCCTAAAGATTTTGCACTCCTTGGTTTCGGAGGAGGGGGTGGCCTGGTTTCTTGCAACGTTGCACGGGAAATCGGGATTCCAACCGTCATCATTCCACCTGGCGCAGGTAACTTCTCTGCATGGGGGATGATGATGGTAGATGTCGTTTACGATTTTGCCCAAACCTTTGTAACCGGTCTTGCTAACGCCGATATCAGTGAAATCACCAAATTATATGGAAATCTGGAGGATGAAGGCCGTAAGTCCCTTCGTCAAGACGGCTTTACTCCGAAAGACTGCAAGTTTGTCCGCTGGGCCGAACTTCGCTATGAAGGTCAGGAACACACCGTTAAGATTGAAATTCCTGGGGGAAATCTGACCCAGTCTGATATCGCAAAGATCGCTGAAGATTTTGGGAACGCTCATGAGGTGCAATATGGGCACAAAACAACGGACTCTGTAGAGATTGTCACACTTCGAGTACGTGCTGTCGGCATTCTGGCAAAACCTAGGATTGCGAAGCTTGAAGCGGGTAACGGTGATGTGTTTGCTGCCCGTAAAGGAAGTCGTTCCGTATTCCAATCAAAAGAGAGTAATCAGGTGGAGTATGTTGTGTATGACAGATTCAAGCTGCTTGCCGGTGATGAGGTGGTTGGTCCAGCCATCATTGAAGAGCCTAGCCACACTACTGTCCTACATCAAGGTGATATTTTAACTGTTGGGGAGTATGGGGAACTGACCATCGCTATTCATAATGATAGAGGAGGTATAGCATGACGAGAAATTTGCGAGTCAAAACCGAGGAGAAGAAGCAATTAAATCGACACGAGGAACAAATACAAGTTCAAGTTATTCATAACTATCTGCTGTCAGCAGCGAGAGAAATGATGCGGAATTTAAAGCGGACGGCCTATGACACGATCATTTATGAGATTCAGGACTTCGGTCTTGGCATTTATGACCGTAAATGCCGACTCCTTGCAGAATCTCCGGGGCTCGCTATCTTTACCCGCGGGAATGATTTCGCCCTTCAAAAAATGGTGGAGTTTTTAGGAGAGGAAAACATTCATCCTGGAGACGTGATTCTCTTTAACTGGCCATATTGGAGTTCAAACCACACGCTTGATGTGCTGGTAAGTTCACCAATATTCTTTGGTGATGAGCTGGTGGGATATGCAGCATGTAAAGCGCACTGGCTTGACTTAAACCAGCAGGATCCAGGTTATTGCTTGGACACTACCAGCATTCATAACGAAGGGCTGGTTCTGCCGGCACTGAAGATTTACAAACGTGGTGTCCGTGACATGGAAGTGGAAAATTTAATTCGGTTCAATACACGGATTCCTGATCGTGTTGTGGGCAACATGAATGCTCAAATTTCCTGCTGCCGTACAGGAGAGAGGCGGATTCAGGAGTTGGTGGAAAAGTTTGGTCTGGAATCGTATAAGGCAGCCATCTCGGAAATCCTGAACCATGGTGAAAGAATTGCTCGGACCCGTCTTGCTGCACTGCCAAAAGGAACTTGGACTGCCGAGGATTGGGTGGATGATGACGGAGTAGAAAAAGATAAAATGATCAAAATCAAGGTTACGGTCACCGTTACAGATGATGAATTTATTGTTGATTTCACTGGTACAGATCCTGCTGTAAAAGGTCCTGTTAATCTGCCTCTTGGAATTACAGAAGGGGTTTCAGCACTTGCATTCAAGGGTCTTACTACACCGGATGCCCCAGCAAACGATGGAAACTTCCGTCCATTGAGGGTAATTGCCCCGGAAGGTACACTCGTTAATGCGCAGTACCCGGCGGCTACCTTTACCATTTGGCCTTCCATTCATATACCGGAAATCATTATGAAGGCCTTAGCACCTGCCATGCCTGATCTTGTGCCAGCATGTTCAGGAGGAGAGGTTGTCTCTGTCATGGGAGTGGGTACACACCCTGTTACAGGAAAAGTCTGGCTGGAAGCCACGAATGAGGCAGTCGGCTTTGGCGCTCATGCTGGAGGCGACGGCGAAAATGGGATTATGCACCTTTCCGAACCGGGCTGCCGAAATAATCCGATTGAAGTATTGGAAAATAAAGCTCCACTGTTAATCGAAGGATACTATCTGCGTCAGGATTCATGTGGTGCCGGAGAACACCGTGGAGGTCTGGGAGCAACCCGTATTTACCGTTTCACTGCTCCAGGAAATGCGGTAACGATCTTAAAGAAAACGAAGACACGTCCCTGGGCGCTTAATGGAGGCCATGAAGCGGAACCTAACCATATTATTGTATGGCCTGAAACTGAAAGGGAAGAACAAACAGGGGCCATCAACCAGCCATTGGAAGCTGGCGATGTGTTGGTCAGCAGTGCCGGAGGGGGAGGAGGATGGGGCAATCCATTACACCGAAGCCCGGACAAGGTATTGGAAGATGTACGAAATGGTTATGTATCGCAAGAAAGTGCTGAACGCGATTATGGTGTCCTGATTCAAACATCCTCTTGGACGGTTGATGCTGAAGCAACAGCAAAACTTAGACATAAACGATTGGAGGCCTAAAATCCATGCCATTAATCGATCTTCACAGCGATATCCTTGTAGATGTGATCTGGCGCAGATCTCGGGGAGAGCGGCGTGTGATATCTGAGCGTCATCTGCCTGTACTAAGGGCAGCCGGAATATCTGCACTTGGACTAACCATTTGGATAGAGTTGGATCAAACTCATCGGGCATCATTACGTACACGCGAAGTAATGGCTGCGCTTGTCTCCGAATTGAAAGAATCTCCAGGCGAGATTGCCCTGGTAAAAACACCAGCAGAGGCAGAAGCGGTAATCGCCTCGGGAAAACTTGCACTTTTGTTGACTATTGAAGGTATGGCAGCCCTTGACGAGGATCCATCCTTATTTTCTGATTTGTGTGATCTGGGACTCACTTCAGGGCTTTTGACATGGAATGAGGCAAATGCTTTTGCCAGCGGTTTTCCAGGATACGACTACTCAGAGGCGCGAGCGCTTGCCAAATCAGGAAAAGGTTCATGGTTAACGGGGCTCAGCGGCCCAGGTAACGGCGAAGTTCGCGGTCTTACTGCCAAAGGGCGCAGGTTGTTAAACCAGATGGCTGCCGCTGGAGTCATGCTGGATTTATCCCATTTAAATGAAAAAACTTTCTGGGAAGCGATAGCGGCTTATCCTGGTCCAGGCGTGTTTGCATCACATTCCAATGCAAAATCAGTATGCGAGATTCCGCGAAACCTCTCGGACCAACAGATAAAGACGATCGCTGAACGCGATGGTGTTATTGGGCTAAATGCATTCTCAGCGTTTGTGGACCCTGAGCATCCGGGAATCGATCGGTTTATCGATCATGCCGTATACATCGCTGACCTCGTTGGGACACGGCACCTTGGCTTCGGGTTTGATTTTACAAACTATATGGATGAAGAAGCGCTTGAAAGCATAGGCGGCAAGCTGCCAAGTAATCCAGAGCTGGATGGAGCCGCCGATGTGCCCAACCTGATTGAACGGATGAAAAAGCGTGGATTCTCCACGTCAGACTTAGAAGGGATCACTTGGGGGAACTTTGCGCGTGTCTGGGAGACATCCCTTCAATATAAATCTATCATAAGCAGTGCTAAAAACTAGAATAATATAAACATATATTTTTATTAATTCCATTACTCCATGTCGAAGGGGAAAGGCTCAGCTTTTCCCTTTTGTTTTAGGTTTTTTTCACGTAAGGCACTTTCATCATGAATTATCTATATTAATTGAAGGCCGGGATCTATTAGTAATAATGGAGGAGGTTTAAATAAATTGGAATTGGATGATAAAAATTACCTGCTTCTTTACCAGAAAGCTTTCGTAATTGATTCAGCCTGCCCATTGGGGTCATTAGAGAATTATTTTAGATTGTGGATGGACGGAGGGGCTACTGCAATGGCACCCACAGTCGCTGTTAATAATAGCAGTCATGAAACAATCGGTCTCATCGCCAAATGGCTGAAGAAAATTGAGAAACAATCACATGATTTGCTGCTTGTGACCTTACCTGAAGATCTATATAAAGCAAAACAAGAAAAGAAATTGGGCATCATTTTTCATTTTCAGAATTCGCTTCCCATTGAATCAGATTTGAATCTTTTGTCGGTTTATCACCGTTTAGGAGTCAGAATCATCCAACTCTGTTACAACGTTAAGAACTTTATAGGGGATGGATGCGATGAACGTACTGATTGCGGGCTAAGTGAGTTTGGCATTCACGCAATTAAGGAGATGAATCGTCTCGGGATTTTGGTGGATTTAACCCATTCAGGCCATCAAACAACGATGGAGGCGATTCAAACGTCAGAAAGACCTGTTATTTTCAGTCATTCCAACGTATATGAATTATGCCCTTCCCCTCGGAATCTTAAGGACAATCAAATTAAAGCGGTGGCAGAAAAGGACGGGGTAATTGGTGTAGTTGCTTTTCCCACTTTTGTAGCCAAGAAGAAACATACTACAGTGGAAGACCTGGTTCATCATATTGACTATATCAAAGACCTCGTCGGGGTTAGGCATATTGGAATCGGTTTGGATTATTGGGAAGGTATGGATGGTATAGCCAGTAAGGAGGAAGCCAACCGATTATACACTCAGCTCATTAGTACTGGAAAATGGAAGGAACATTCATACCCTCCGCCTCCATGGAGGTACCCCGAAGGGATAGAAGAACCAACTAGGCTACCTAATTTAACGAAGGCTCTATTAAAAAGAGGTTATTCTGAAGAGGAGATTCTCCGTATATTAGGAGGCAATTTTCTTCGAGTCTACAAAGAAGTGTGGAAGTAAAAAACAAAATGTATGAAATAAAGAATTTTAATTTTCAGAGATAAGGAGAATCTGGATGATTAACTTTTCACAATATATTCAAACCATTGACTCACATACAATGGGCGAACCTACAAGAATCATTACAGGAGGCGCTCCCAGGATTTTAGGAACTACCATGATGGAAAAAAAGCAGTATTTGGAAAGTAAATTAGATTGTCTCCGAAAATTATTAATGAATGAGCCGCGTGGGCACAAAGATATGTTTGGTGCGATCATTACTGAACCATGTTCGGAAGAATGTGATATCGGGGTTATTTTTATGGATTCCAATGGATATCTAAATATGTGCGGACATGGAACTATTGGTATGATTACGACCGCTTTAAATATTGGAAGGATTGAGGCTAAAAGGAATATAAAAGTTGATACACCCGCGGGAATAGTCCGATGTGAGGTCGAGTTTAAGAACAACAAGGTAAACCAAGTGACTTTTACAAATGTGCCAGCCTTCGTCTTAGAAGAAAAAGTTAACGTCCATGTCGAAGGTATTGGGAATGTTCTGGTTGATGTTGCATTTGGAGGTAGCATATTTGGAATTGTGAATGCTGAACAATTCAGTCTAAAACTTGTAAGTGAAGAACAACAACAATTAATCGATTTAGGAAATAAAATCAAAAGTGCTGCAAATGAGCAGTTTAAATTTCAACATCCTTTTAAACCAGAGATCAATTCAATCGATTTAATCGAGTTTAGCTTGAAGTCAACAAAAAATGATGTAGATTACAGAAATGCTGTTATTTTTGGCAATGGTCAAATCGATCGCTCTCCTTGTGGTACGGGTACTTGTGCAAAAATAGCGGTGCATTACAAAAATGGAAAAATAAATATTGGTGACAAGTTTGTTCATGAGAGCATCATTGATTCTCAGTTTACTGGCAGGGTTGCAGGTGAAAGCCAAGTGGGGGATTACCCGGCCATTATTCCACAGATTACGGGCTCAGCTTGGATTACGGGTATGCATCAATTTATTATCGATAATGAAGACCCATATCATGAAGGGTTTCTATTGCTCTAAGTAAAATAAATGATTTATTCGGATTAGATTTAGATGATGAGGATATTGATATCCATTGGCGGATGGATTTTATCCTAAAAAATTGATTTGGTTGAAGGCGATACTATTTGTCATGGTCATTACGAGTTTAAAGTTCTTGAAGTGGACGGTTACCATATCAAATCATAGAAATAGCAAAGCCATTAAAACAGGTATCACTTGCTTTGGGAAGAATCCCTCTTATTCGAGAGGGATTCTTTCCTCGTTTATATGAACTTAAAAACTGCTGCTTTATCCTCCTATTATTCTCTTTCATCCATGAATAGTAAGTTATGTCCAAAAATTCTGATAAGTACAATAATCTACTATACAATAAATTTAAATAAACAGTCTGGTAAAAGACAATTGATCAGAAGGGAGGAGATAAGTGTTCGGAGAAGGTGGTTAGGTAGCTTGCTGGTGATAGATTCATTTCTTTTGAACAAACTCTCTAATTTCGAATAACAGTGAGGAAGATGATTATGAGCGTACAAGTCATTAAGAAACAGAAAGTTTCTAATGGAAGCAGTTAAACTCCTGTTGAATAAGCTGACCAGTTTAGGAATTATTTCATCACTTGAAGAAATCGATGGAATCGGTCACCGTGTTGTTCATGGGGGAGAAAAATTCAGTGAATCTGTCCTGATCCATGATGATGTATTGAGAGAAATTGAGGAAGTATCGGAGCTCGCTCCACTTCACAATCCAGCCAACCTGATCGTAATTAATGCTTTTCGTGAATTATTGCCTGAAGTCCCTTCTGTAGCAGTATTTGACACTGCTTTTCACCAAACGATGCCGGAACAATCCTTTCTTTACAGCTTGCCGTACCATTATTATCAGCGATACGGAATGCGTAAATACGGGTTCCATGGGACAAGCCATCAATATGTTTCAGGACGTTGTGCGGAATTGTTGAAACGTCCTCTTAAGGAGCTTCGTTTAGTCTCCTGCCATCTCGGAAATGGAGCAAGCATTACGGCCATTGATGGAGGTAAATCAATTGACACGTCGATGGGATTTACGCCGCTTGCAGGGGTGACGATGGGAACGCGGTCAGGAAATATTGATCCAGCGCTGATCACCTATATCATGCAGAAAACGGGTCAGAGCGCTGAGGAAGTGGTGGAGATTTTAAATAAGGAAAGTGGCCTGCTCGGGATATCTGGTTGTTCAAGTGATCTTCGGGATATTCAGGAGGCAGCGGAGAAAGGCCACAAAAGGGCAGAGCTTGCGTTACAAGTATTTGCACAAAGAATTCAGGAATATATCGGGACGTACGCGGTAAAGATGAAGGGCCTTGATGCGATTATCTTTACAGCTGGAATTGGAGAAAACAGTAACCTGATCCGTGCTCGTGTTTTGGAAGGCCTGGAATTTATGGGGGTGTATTGGGATCCTGGTCTCAATCAAGTGAGCGGAAGAGAAACGTTTGTTAGTTATCAACATTCACCGGTTAAAGTGCTGGTCATTCCGACGAATGAAGAAATCATGATTGCAAGGGATACGTCTCGCCTAGAGATTCGTGAAAGTCTACTCGTTGTATAGAAAAAATAGTACTCTGAATTTTAAGGGGATTTATCATTTAAAAATAATCATTGTTCTGTTTTCAATAAGACATGCAATCTAGCAGATGACCAGGATGCGCTGATAATGAGATTACTGTTTATTATGTAAATGGAAATAATTTTAATTGAGGAGTACATACATTTTTATAATCATGAACGATTACAAAAAAGACTAAACGGCCTTAGCCCCTTAGAATACAGGGCTAAAGCCGTCTAATATCTTTTTATTTATTTCCACTGTCTACTTGACAGGGGGCAGTTCAGAAACTCCAAGCCATTTTTTGTGACTATTAAACCGATTGAGTTGTTTGATTCTGTGAAGCAGAAGGTTTTAAATCTGTTCGATCTAAGAAGAAGGAAGATAAGGTTCCTCCAACCAATCCCCAAAAAGGTGCCCCGATATGGAAGAGAGAAATTCCAGAAATCGTAATCAAAAATGAAAATAAAGCACCTGTTTTAAAACGCCCTGAAAAGCTCGTCTTCAAAGAGTCAATCAGGACATTAATCATGGCCAGCCCGCCCAGCATTTTAATTAATGAGGAGGGAATCAAATGGGGAACGGCTGCCGCCATTGGTGCAAAAACAGCTAATAAACAAGACAAAATTCCTAATACGATTGCAGCGGCATAACGATTATCTTTCAATCCAGATTCTTTACTTGCTAATAAGGCAGTCATTGGACCGGCAATACAAGCAGAATGGCCGCCCATAAATCCATTGAGAATCGATCCAATCCCGCTCCAACTCGTCATAGAATTAATGGGCGGGAGATAATTCGCACTCTCCAGAACAGCAATTCCTTGAGCATTTTGTATTGCGATGACCGTAAGCACTAACGGAATAACCAGTTCTCCCATCACAGATAGATTAAAGGAAGGAAAGACCACGTGCGGTACCGCCAAAGAAAATGATACACCATGAACTTGAATTCCTGGTAATATTTTTAATAAAACAATAGATGTGAGAATAGCCCCAACAATGGGAGGGAATTTTTTTGACAGCTTTCCGAAAAAAGAAAGAACAAGAAATACTAGAAAAGGAATTCCATTTAACAAGGGATTTTCGAGAACAGAACGAAACATATCTGTACCAAAAGGAAGAAGGACGCCGGAAACCATTCCCATCATGACTGGCATAGGAAGGACCTTCATTAATTTATCAATCATTCCAGATATTCCTAAAAGAAAAATGACGATGCCTGTCACGAGATAGGCACCAATTACCTGGCTAAATGTGTAATGAGATAAGGATGCTCCGACAAGAATTGCACCAGGAATCGAAAAAGCATATCCAATCGGCTGGCGGTAATACATAGAGAGACCAATCGATAGCAATCCCCCAATTCCATAAATAGCAAAAATCCAGGATGTAATCGCTGAATCAGATAGGTGGCCTTTCGAAGCTGCTTGTAAAACAATCAGTAATGGTCCAGTTGCGCCGAATAGCCAGGCAACAAAACCATTTGAAATATTTCCAATCGATAAAAATCGGGGAAATTCAACAATATTCTTCTTCCACAAAGTACTCACTCCTAAAATAAGTTACAGTATAGTATAATATATTAAAACTGATAAAATGTATATTAAAATATATAAAAAATATGGAGGACCGAATGAAGGGATTAGAAGATGAACAAACAAGAAAATTAATTCAACAAATGGGCGGGCTGCTTCGGAAAATTAGAAGCGAACAAAAATTGAGCCTCGAGGAGCTTGCCGAAAAAACAGGTGTTAGCAAGCTCACGTTAGGAAAGATTGAAAGGGGAGAAACGAATCCCACATTAGGAGTTGTATGGAAAATTACAGAAGGGTTATCGATCCCTTTAACAAGAATTTTAGTAATGGACGATCATGTCGATCTTTCGAGATGTGGAGAGGGCTTTATGATTTATGGGCCAGACCAAACATGGAGAGTAGAGACAGTTTTTCGGAATACAGATGGACCAACAATGGAAATATATCGAGCATTTCTTGAACCGCAAGCCATGTACTCTCCGGAGCCGCATCATAAAGGAGCAATGGAATTTGTGACGGTAATGAGGGGAAATATCAGCTTTAAAGTAGAGGAGAGGGTATACCAACTCAAACAGTTTGATTCCATTAAGTTTGAAGCTGCGAGCAAACATCTTTATAAGAATATCGGTGACGAAGAGGCCGTGTTACATGTAGTGGTGAGATATCCTTCTTAACCTTCAAATATTAAATTTTCTATAAAAACCCAAGTGAGTAACCTCACTTGGGCATGTAATTTCGATCCTTTGGAAGAGATGGAACATTTTTAGGTCTATAAGTAATGACATCAGAAGAATAAACATTAACAATCAATTTGTCCTAGAGTGTTTTCGCCTGAATGAGGATAGGCTGGTTGTAATTATTTTTAAAAATTAAATCAGGCCCATTCCAGCTCACTGTTGCATCTCGACCAGGAGGAACGTATGAAACTTGCCTGCTGCGTGAGAAGCGTTGAATCACATTTATTCCCGCATTATCGACAGACTATGGGTTATTAAATCCTCAGGAAAGCCATCTGGACCTCACTTCTTAGCTCATACAAGAGCAAAAACAACTGAATACAAAATGGTTCTGGTGTGAGGTCCTTCGGAACCATGAAGACGAAACACAACCTATTTAAAAATTATAAGAGGGGCATTCAAAAAATTCTTGAAGAATGCCTCTTTTCGGCGTTGGCTTTAAACTTAAAAAGAATGATAAAGGTGGTGAATTGGTATCAAAAAGATGGAGAAAAAGAATATTAAAATCATTAAAAAATGAGAAAAAAACAAAAAGGGAAAGGAGGCACGACTCCTTTCCCTTTTTCTACCATATATGCGGATATTTGTTCCTAAAAATGGTTCAGTTGTTACCTCCGCGTGCCTCCTGTCAAATTGTTTAATGGTACACTGCGTGAGATCTTGATTTTTGCCATTGTCAGGTCATTTTTTTACAGCAATTGCTACGCCTTGTTATTTTCATCTAATTAGTTTTTTACAGCCTGCATTTATTATTTTTTTAAAGAGATACTATATAAAAATAAATAAAGAGGTAAGAATTATGCACGATAAAGGGAAGATTACAGCCTATCAAATGGCACTGATGATATATCCAACGATTTACGCCACAGCTGTTCTAATGGTTCCAGAAATTACAGGTCAATATGTGGGACGCGATAGTTGGGCAGCACCCATTTTAGGTTCCTTAAATGGATTTTTTACTGCTTCTGTCCTTTTTAAATTACATAAGATGTATCCAAATGAATCACTTATTCAATATAGTAAACATATTATTGGGCCCTTTCTAAGTAAAATACTTGGATTATTCTACGTGTTCTTTTTCTTGTATATGTGTGGGTTCATTCTAAAGGAGTATTATTTTTTCATTGGAATTTCCCTTTTACCAAAAACTCCAATGATTGTAATTATAGGAAGCACTGTTATTATGGCGTCTCTCGCTATAACTGGAGGAGTAGAGGTGCTTGGGAGAGCTTCCCAACTATTCATTCCTATTTTCATTCTCCCTATACCGATATTTACAATCATGCTTCTTAAAGACATGGATCCAAAGAATGTTCTACCGATCTTGGAACATGGTTTGTTGCCTTTGCTTCAAGGTTCCGCTGCCCCGCAGGCTTGGTTTAGTGAGGTATTCCTTATATCTATGTTTCTCCCATTTTTAAAAGATCCTGAAAAAGGATTGAAATGGAGTTTTATCTCAGTATTTGCAGTTATGCTTAGTCTTGTTAGTTTAAATTTACTGACTACTTTCCTATTTGGAGAGATGACTGCTAGTTACACTTTTCCTGTTTTCAAGGCGGTACGGATTATCAGTCTTTCTGATTTTTTTGAACATTTAGAAGCGGGAATTATCACTATTTGGATTTTAGGTGCGTATATCAAAATTACAGTCTTCTTTTATGCATTAGTTTTGGGTACCGCGCAATGGTTGAACCTTTCAGACTTCAAGCCAATCGTTTTACCATTCGGCTTATTAATATCTCTATTTGCTCTTTGGGAATTTGCTAATTTACAGGAACAGTTTGAATTTTCAAAGTTCATCTTCCCGTTTTATGTTCCATTTATGTTAACTGTTCTACCAACAATATTATTGATTATTGCTAAGATACGGACAAGAAATACTATGAAGAAAGAGCATCCACGTATATCAAATTATTAGAAAAGGTTGTTTTTCAAACATTTTATCTCAGACCCTTCCTTTTTCGTTTTGATCTTTTTGATCGAAAATCAATTAGTCTAATAAAAAATGATGTTTTAGTAAATGGGAAATTCGCTAACAGAAAGGACTTGTTCAACTTGTTTCGGATTTTAAAAAAACGTCCTCAAAAACAACATCCTATTGAAGGAATGAGTAACCGAAATCTTCCCCTGTCATCAGAGTTGGATAAAAATCTTCAAATTCTAAAATCCATTTATAAGGGTTGCATCGATGTAATCTATCATCCTTTTTTAATTGCCGGAAAAACAAAAGCCCTCCTTGTATATATTGATGGCTTATCTGATACAGAACAAATAGATTCTAGCGTCCTTGCTCCTTTAATGTCTAAAACAATTGATAAATCGATTAACCTTCAAGAGACATGTGAAAAGATACAATTATCAAATATACGAGTTGTTAAGACATATGATGATTGTATAAAGAACATTTCTAATGGAAACCCTATCCTTTTAATGGAACATGAGGAACAAGGAGCGGCTTTAGGGCTAGCCAAATGGGATAAGAGGTCCATTAAAGAACCTGATTCCGAAAGTGTAATCCGGGGACCAAGAGAAGGATTTGTGGAAACTTTGGGAGTCAATATTTCCATGCTTCGGCGAAAAATCAGAAGTCCTAACCTTAAAATGAATAAAATGAATATCGGGAGTTATTCTGATACAAGTATAATCATTGCTTATATAGAGGGAATTGCTAATCAGTCATTAATAGATGAAGTTCAAAACAGACTACAGAAAGTCGAAATCGACAGTGTTTTGGAAAGCGGATATATTGAGGAATTGATAGAGGATAATGTTTTTTCACCGTTTCCGCAGTTACTTGATACGGAACGACCAGATGTCGCCTCAGCTAACCTACTGGAAGGACGTGTCGTCATTTTAGTAGATGGTACTCCTTTCGTTCTAATTGCTCCTGTAAGCTTTTTTTCTTTTTTTCAAGCACCTGATGACTATTACCAGCGTTATTTGATTAGTTCTGTTATAAGAATAATGCGTCTTTTCTTTATGTTAATTTCTGTATTCTTACCTTCGCTCTATATCGCAGTTTCCAGCTTCCATCAGGAGATGGTACCTACAACCTTGATATTAAGTATGGCATCGTTACGGGAAAGTGTCCCATTTTCTGCCTTGATAGAGGCAATAATAATGGAGATTGTTTTCGAAGCGCTCCGTGAAGCAGGGCTCCGTCTGCCTAAACAAGTCGGAGCTGCAGTAAGTATTGTAGGGGCATTAGTTATCGGGCAAGCTGCTGTTCAAGCAGGACTTGTTTCTCCTCTCATGGTAATTGTTGTGGCGGTTACAGGGATTGCTTCTTTTATGGTTCCTCGCTATTCAGAAGGAATTGCTTTAAGATTGATTCGCTTTCCCATCATGATGCTTGCTGGAACGATGGGGTTATATGGATTAGTGCTTGGTTTTATTGCTATAGTCATCCATTTATGTAAATTACGCTCCTTCGGTGTTCCATACCTTTCACCAATAGCCCCAACAATAGGACGAGAAATGAAGGATGCTTTTATACGTGCTCCTTGGTGGATGTTAAATACACGACCACATTTAACTGGAAGAATTAATAAGTACAGACAGGCCGCCAATCAGCAACCAAAACCAAAAAAATAGATGAAACTTACTGAAATTTAAAGGAATGGAATTGAAAGAATGAATGATACTTTGTTTCGAATAATGAAAGCTATTCTTGCCTTCTTTCTTGTTCTTTCACAGTGTGTTTTGCTAACTGGTTGCTGGGATAATAAGGAACTAAATCAATTAGCCATCATAGTAGGTGCAGCCATCGATAAAGAAAAAAATAATAAAATTAAATTAACTGTTCAAGTCTTCCTTCCTCAATCACAAAGTGGCGGGCAACAAAGTAGTTCTGGTAAGGCCCAGGTAGAGATCAAATCAGCTGTTGGAACAAACATGGCTGATGCTGCATCCAATCTTCAACGGGAATATTCACGCAGACTTTTTTGGGGACATTGCAAAACATATATCTTTGGCCGATCCCTCTCTGAAAGAGGGAACCTCGGAAGACAAATTGACTTCATAGACCGTCACCCAGAGCCTCGCGAGGATTCTCGTTTATATGTCAGTGATGGAAAGGCATCTGACATTTTACAGCTATCACCTTCATTAGAAAATTATGTAGGAGATGTGCTTCGAAAGATGTCGGAAATGTATGTTGGTGCAAATATTACATTGAAAGATTTTGAACTCATGGTTACAAGTGAAGGAGGAGGTGCACTATTACCGCTTATTAAAATCAAGCATCAAAATAATGATGATAGGAAAATGAATGTCTCTCCCATCATTGGTGGCACAGCTATTTTTATGAGAGATAAAATGATTGGGAGAATTAATGAAGTTGAATCAAAAGGATTATTATGGGTAAGAAATCAAAATGAATTACCTATAATAACAGGGTATCCCAAAAAAGGGCAAACCATTTCACTATATCTGAAAAGTACAAAGACAAATCTGATTCCAAAAATTGAAAAAGGAAAATGGAGTGTCACTATATATATATTAAAGGAAGGGATGATTGTTCAAAATGGAAGCAAAATAAATATTATGAGTAAGAAAAATACAAAAAGAGTAGAAAATTATATAGAAAAAGACGTTTCTAATTCCATAGAGAAAGTCCTTAAGCAGGTAAAGGATGGAATGAAGGTGGATCCCTTTGGATTTGCTACTGCTTTTCATCGTAAATACCCAAAAGAATGGGAAAAAGTAAAAGATCACTGGGAAGTTGCTCTTCCAGATACTTATGTAGAAACGAAAGTTAAGGTACATGTACTCGAGCCTGGGTTGTCGACCACTACTTTGGAGTGAAATGAAAATGGAGCAAATAATAAAGATATTTGATCTTATAGGAATATCAAGATTAGTTTTTTTGATCCTCTTACTTGAATGGCGGAAGTTATATCCTAATCAAAAAAAAGAAAATAGAATACTTGTGACCTTAACAGCAATAAGCTTGCATTAAAATAAGTTTCTTCAAGAATAGAAAAGTGACAATACTTAAGATGACACTGCTCAATTGTTAAAAAAAGAGGAGAGTGTTAAACTAGCAAGCCTATAGATTGGATTGACTGGATTAAGGTCAGTATCAGTATTGACACTTCCTCTCCATTTTCATTCTTTGTGGTACAGCCCTGCTGCATGGGTGGCTATCGGGACAGTTTAGCTTAAGTACATTTCTCCACATAGTTTAAAAGGCGAATTTTCCTAATTCCTATTTATAACAGCTTAATGTTGATTTGGGAATATTGAACTTCGCCTGCTAATTAAATTTTACTTCATCTGGAGACCTTTAAATTAAAATGATTCCTTTCTTCTGACAGACTTATTAAATTTCGAAAACAATCAATTCCTTCATCTTTTCGTATAGAAAAACTTATTAAGGAACATGCACTACAAATAATATAAATCATATATAGATGATATCCCGTTTAAATGGTTGAGGAGGATATCATGAAACCTATGCTGCCTATTGAAAAATACTTCGGTAATTTAGAACTAGTTTATGCATTTTATGGGGCTATGCCTACAGGTGTTACTGTTTCAGAAACCGGTCGTATTTTCATTTGCTTTCCGAAATGGGGAGACGATGTTAAATTTACGGTGGCGGAAATTGTTGAGGATAAATTGCAGCCTTATCCTAATTTACAAACCAATTTGGTTAACCCTGAGAATATCAAAATGACTTTCCTCAGTGTCCAAAGTGTAGTTGCTGATGGAAGGGGAACGCTTTGGGTATTAGATACAGCGGCACCCAATTTTTCTGAACCTATTAAAGGTGGGGCAAAATTAGTCGCTGTTGATTTACAAACCAATACAATTAGAAGAGTATATACCTTTACAGAAGATGTTGTCCTGCCAACAACTTACCTGAATGATGTTCGATTTGATTTTCGAGTTGGAAACGCAGGATATGCCTATATAACGGATTCTTCTTCCAAAGGACCAGGAGCTATTATAGTCGTAGATTTAGAAAATGGAAACGCGTTTAGACGATTAAATGGAGCAAATTCAACTTCACCCGATCCCTATTTTTTACCGAAAGTAGAAGGTGAAATTTTAATGAATCGAAACAAAGACGGTTCAACCTCTCCATTTAGATTGGCTTCTGATAGTCTTGCGATTTCTCCCGATGGAAAGATATTATTTTTTGCTCCACTAACCAGTCGTCATTTGTTCTCGATCTCAACAGAAGCCCTGAGAGACAGAACTATACCGGACATGGATTTACCTTATCATGTGGAGTATTGGGGAGAAAAAGGTGCGTCTGATGGAATGATCACCGATGCAAAGGGAACTGTTTATGCTGGAGATTATGAAAACAACAGTATCCGTAAGATATTGCCAAATGGCATAATGGAAACCATCGCACATGATCCGAGAATTTTGTGGCCGGATACTTTTTCAATTGGTCCGGATCAATATTTGTATGTCATTGTGAACCAATTACATCGACAGCCTAGATTTCATCATGGAAAAGACTTACGACAGAAACCTTATAGTTTACTTCGTATCAAAATTAATGAATTTCCTGCTCCGACCTTTTCATAATAAAAATAGTCAATTGAATTGTATTCATTATATAGTGTAAATATTTACTTCTGCGAAAAAAACTCAAGATGGTTTACTAGGAACAGTTTATTGATGAGAGTTAAACTGTTCCTGGGAATTTTTTTATAATGTCGGTAAGTTCAAATACTGTATTGATATTTTTAAATCCAAACTGATGAGAGGCGTGAGTCTTGACAAGCTGGCGAGAAGGTTTGCTGTTTAGTCTTCTTGACGGATTGGCTTATAACCACGCCAGAGCTGGACAGCTCAATTCTTCAAAGAGGAAAGAATCTGTCCCTGTGATTAAAAACTATTTTCTTTTGAGAAGCCAGTCTTGAAAATCGGTGGCAACTATTCTTTCACCTGTTATTTCCTCTGCAGCAGCTGAGGCTAAAAAAACAATCGGCTCGGCCATAACACTTGGATCTAATAGCTGCGATTTTGATTCAATCTCTTTTCGAACTTCGTCCGGAATCATCCCGGTAGTAGTGGCACCACCCGGTAAAAGCATATTCACCTTAATGCCATATTCCTTTAAATCTTCTGCCATTATATATGAGAGTGATTCAGTGGCTGCCCTCGATGGTCCATAAGGTACAAAACCCTTTCTTTTCATAGTCTCATGATTCATAGAAATATTAATAATTCGCCCATGACCTTGTTCCATCATTAAAGGTGCAAACCCTCGAGATATTAAAAAATATCCTGTCAGATTGGTTTCAATTAAATCTCGAAACCCCTCTGGTGTTACTTTGAAAAATGGTTGAGGCTCGACTAAAAAACGCGGGTTTACTGTCCTCATCCCAATTCCCGCATTATTGACGAGAACATCCAGCTTCCCCCATTCTCTTCTCACCCATTCGACCGCCTGATTGACGGATTGTTCTGATCGAACATCCAAAGGAATTCCAACAGCAGGATAACCCTCGCGCTTTAACTTCTCTACTGCTTGATCCAATTTAGTTCCACCTCTAGAAGCTAACGCCACCGTGGCCCCAGCGTGAAGCAAAGCCTCCGCCATAGAAAATCCTAGGCCGCTTGAAGCGCCTGTTACAAGGGCATGGATATTTCTTAACTCTTTTGTATTCATTGGCATTTTTCCTCCGAAATGTTAATAGACCACTGACTAATACAGTATTCTATCTAATCATCACTTTTATACTTTGCCAAAAAAGTAAGCTAGAGGGTTTTCGGGCGCAGTAAAAACGGGGTAAATATATTTTTTTTATATTTTGGACTATTATCAGAACTAAAAAAAGGTACAAGCGGCATCAAGGGAAGAGGCGGATTGTATAAAGTATGACTTGCACCAATCTGAAGACCAAACTTTTGTTTTATATGAAGTGTGGAATGATGAGGAAGCGCTGGAACACCATATTCAGTCTGCTCATTATCAGGAATACAGGAACAATATTGCAGACCTTGTTTCAACTAGAGAAGTGTATAAGCTAAAAATAATGGAATAAGTTCAAAGATGGAGTGGCGGAACCGTCGGAAAAACCTGCTATATGCAGGTTTTTTAGTTGTCTTTTTTAAGATGGGAGCTTTTCGCCGTATCTCCTTCGAAACAAATCTTTTGATTTGGACAGACCAGATGGCTAATATATTAATATCGCGAATTACCGATTTGGCGTGATGCTTTCAGATCATCTATCCAGCCTTCCATTGGGATAGTGATAAATGATATAGAAAGAGGCAAATGACATTGAAGCAGGAATTGGAACGCTTAAATGATGAACAAGCCGTTGAAATTTTTAAGGCATTATCGAACCAGACGAGGGTGAGCATTCTTCAAATGTTAAAAGATCCCCACAGTCATTTTTCACCGCAAGCCCATATTATTGCTGATGAAGGATTTGAAGGCGGGGTTTGCGTAGGGGATATCCAAAGCAAGGCCGGGATTTCGCAATCCACTACTTCACAGTATTTATCGATTCTGCTGCAAAGCGGACTGGTTGAAATGAAGCGAATCGGACAATGGACGTATTATCGCCGTAATGAGGAGACGATTAAAAAGTTCGAAAAATACATTGGTACAAAAATTTAAGGAGAATTGAAGTGAGTTTATTACAGCATCGAGCATTTAACAGGTTGTACCAACAGGATAAAATGACGCTTGGTTTCGCGATTCCGACGGCAAGGATGTCCAAATATCCGATTTTGGAAAATCAGCTGTCGCTTGCCCGCAAAATTGAAGACCATGGTTTCGCGGCATTGTGGCTTCGGGACGTTACGATTCAGAATTTGAATATTGATGATAATGGTCAAATGTATGATGTATGGATTTATTTGATCTATCTTGCGGCCCATACCAAGGATATTGCACTTGGGACGGCGAGTGTGGTCCTCCCGCTGCGCCATCCTGTCCGAGTGGCAAAGGAAGCATCATCTATTGACCGGTTGTTTCCCGAACGCCTGATCATGGGAGTGGCTTCAGGAGACCGGGATAAAGATTTCACAGCTTTGGGAATATCCAAGCTGGAAAGTGGAGGGCTGTTTAAAAAGAATTATGCATTCCTTGAACGGCTGTTAAAGGAGGACAATCCGACAATCAACAGCGATTTAGGCATCATCGATGAAACGGATATGAGAATGATCCCCAAACCTTTTTCTTCGATTCCGACCATGGTGACAGGATTCAGCAATCAATCGATTGAATGGATCGCCCAGAATGGGGACGGCTGGATCCAGTACCCGAGGATTATCCCACAACAAACTCAATTGATTAACGAGTATCGCGAGTTGTCGGAAATTCACGCCCCAGGAGTGTTTAAACCTTTCACTCAGACTTTATTTATCGATTTATCGGAAAATCCCGATTCGTTTCCTGTTCCGATTCCGTTAGGATTTCGTGTAGGGCGCAAACAGTTATTAGAAATTCTATATCAATTTCAATCATTGGTGTCAATCACCTGGCATTTGTATTGTATTTTTCAAAGCGCCCTCCCGAGGAAGTCATCCAGGAGCTTGGAGAGTTTGTGTTGCCTTACTTTCCAACTCATGAAATTCCAGTATTAGATTAGTCTTTAAAAAAATTAGATAAGGGAAGAAGATGTACTTATGTCTAAACATGCAAATAAACTAAACGAAATTCCATTCTCGGTGCTTGATCTTTCACCGATAACAGCCGGAAGTACTCCTGCTGACTCTTTCCGCCATACATTGGAACTCGCACAGCTTGCTGAAAAACTTGGTTACAACCGTTTTTGGCTCGCAGAACATCATAATATGCCGTTTATTGCCAGTTCCGCCACTTCTGTGGTGATGTCCCATGTGGCAGCCGGTACATCAATAATCAGGATTGGTTCAGGAGGAATCATGCTGCCGAATCACGCACCGCTCGTCATCGCTGAGCAGTTTGGCACTCTTGAATCATTATATCCTGGGCGAATTGACCTTGGTCTTGGGCGAGCACCCGGTACAGATCAGGGGACCGCACGTGCATTGAGACGCGACTTGGGAAGTACCGGAGATGACTTTCCTGAGCAATTAGCGGAACTCCGCGGTTACTTTGATCCATCCCTGGCACAAGGGAACCCTATAAAAGCGATTCCAGGTGAAGGTTTGAATATTCCAGTCTGGCTGCTGGGTTCAAGCGGCTTCAGTGCGCAGCTGGCCGGAGAACTGGGTTTGCCATTCGCGTTTGCCGCCCATTTCTCGCCACTTAACACTCTGGGTGCTCTACAGATCTATCGTAAGGCGTTTAAGCCTTCGAATGTTCTCGATAAGCCGTATGCGATGGTGGCATTGAATATTATTACAGCAGAAACGGATAAAGAGGCAAATCGCCTTTTTACAACAATACAGCAGCAATTTTTGAATCTGATGAGTGGCAACCTTACACCGCTTCAACCACCGGTAGATGACATATCCGAAGTGGCCAGCAGCTACCAATTAAAGGCTCTCGAGCAGCAATTAGGCTCATCGATTGTTGGCAGCCAGCAGACGGTAAAGGACAAGCTGCATACATTTTTGGAGGAGAGCCAGGCAGATGAAATCATGGCCATTGCCCAAGTTTACGACCACAAAGCTCGCCTGCATTCATACGAGCTTCTGGCAGAAATTACAAAAAGCGAAAGGTAAAAAGGAGGACATCAGTAAGGAATCTTTTTTGATTTTTCTAGGGAATTGAATATGGATGAAACCGTGAAATCAGGTTATGAGGTTGTTTACAGGATTCCTTAGTTAAAAAGATAAAAGTTGTTAGAATAGGAGACAGTGATATCAACTGCAAAATTAACCGAAATGCTGTTAAAGTGCTGAACCAAATGTTGGAAAGTGAAGAGGCTGAAGGGAAAATGGTTCGTGTCTACGTTACATTGGACCATGGGGACCATGCCCATTATGAAGTAAAACTTGATACGCCCACGGACCATGATGGAATTGTGAAAACAGACAAAGGCATTGATGTTTTACTTGATAAAAGGGAACCGTTTTTAGATGGGGTTTGGATCAGGTATTTCTATGTGCCGCAAGCAGGATTTGATATCACGAATTCTTCCAAAGGGCATCACCATCATTAAACACGTGACAGAGCGATACTAAATGTTTTTATACCTTCATATATCTAGCAGAAACATATACTAAACACGGTAGATTACTTGTATGAATTGTGTTAAATGAGAATAATACCAACGATGCTTTATAATTTTAAAATTTCAAAATGAATTTCAATACAAAAAGGTTTTAAGAAGGAAGGGTTTTTACTATGTCATTAAATGGTAAACGAGTAGTTGTTTTAGGGGGTACTTCTGGTATTGGTTTAGCAACTGCCAAAGCGTTTCTCGATCAATCAGCTCAAGTGATCATTGCCAGCCGTTCTGTTTCCAAATTAAATGAGGCAAAACAAGTTCTTGGTGGCAATGTGGAAGGAATTGAAATCGATTTTCGAAGCGAAGAAAAAGTGGCAGAATTTTTCAGTATGGTAGGAAAATTTGACCACCTTGTAGTAACCGCAGGAGAAGGAGCAATGGGGCGCTTTAGTGAATTGTCTGTTGCAAGTGCTAAAGAGGCATTTGATAGTAAGTTTTGGGGGCAATATATTACCGTCCGTTCAGCACTTCCCTATTTAAACAAGGAGAGCTCAATCACCTTAACCTCTGGTGTATATGGCGTTCGTCCTCCTCAAGGCGCTACTACGTTAGCGGCAATCAATTCAGCCATTGAAGGATTGGTTCGAGGACTTTCCGTAGACTTAGCCCCTATTAGGGTAAACGTGGTTTCACCTGGAATTGTAGACACTCCAATTTATGCTGGAATGCCAGATGATCAAAGGCAAGCACTGTTCAACGGCATTGCACAACAGCTCCCTGTTGGACGTATTGCAAAGCCGGAAGACATAGCTGAAACCTATGTATACCTTGCTAAAAATGGTTTTACTACTGGTACGGCTGTTCTTATTGATGGTGGGGCCCGCCTAGCATAATTGCCTAAATGGATGTTGAACGGAAGCTTATCATCCTGCCAAGAAGGTGTTCTAACTAAAGCAGTAATAAGGTAAGAATTAAGTAATACACTGGTGGCAATACTGCAAAAGAGTATTGCCGCATTTTTTGTTAATAGGTGTACAAAAAAACAAAAGGAAGTGTTGATTTTTAATGAGTCTACATGACGAAAATAAATTAACAAAAGTAAAAAATTCCCTTGAAAGTCGTGTAGTAACATTGCCTGATGGAACTTCTTTGATCCCAACCTTTTTAGACTGTTTTCACACACCTTGGCAATCATATCTAATCCTGAATGATGAGGATACCTTTGATACTAAAAAGACTTCATCTCTTCGTCATTTAATAGCTTCACCTACTAACTGTTCGGAATCGCCATAATAGGCATGTGATGTTCTCGCTGCCATGGTAAGAGATCATACTCTCATACTCTATACCCCTTGAACCAAGATGATATAATACTTGATTAATCATACAATTTTTTCCGTTAGTGGTGTTCCATATCTCTTTCATATCATTGGTCTAACAATTGTCTAGCTATTCCAAAAGCTGTACAAGAAGAGCATGTACTAGCAAATGCGGAAGCTGCTATTCTTGAACTAACAAAAGAGGATTTAAATAGACTTGATAAAGAATTTCTGCAACCGACTAGAAAAATGCCTTTAGACATTTTATAGAAATCTTGAGAATAGACAGGAGAGAAGGGATTGAATTTGTACGTCTTTAGAGGTATCGGGAAAATATACTCCATGTAGCGCAGAGGAGGCTCCTGGCCTAAGATTCTGAAGTAAGTAAATACACTGACTAGGCCGATGGGTAATAACAATTAACAGAAAAAGTCCTTCTCCTGATACTTCTTTTGTGGTAACAAGAATACGACTACCACAGGGTGGTCGGTGCTCTCCTAGCAACTACTTAATTACATTTTAGGTAACACATTCGCCGTATTGCCAGTTAGGAAGTCCTGCTGACTTAACTAAGACGAGTTTTTAATGAATTATTCCGGGATACTCCCACAGACCAAGCTGCCCTTTTGCAGGAATAGACTCCTCTAACGTGCGCATCCCTTCCACTTCCCAGGCGTAACCGCCTACCCGATAATCACCTAATAAAAATTCAATACCGGAAACAACTCGCCCATCTTCCAGTACCGCCCAAGTTTCATTGTTTTCAATCACTCTTATGCAATTTTTCAGTTCACAAACGCCTATTATCACACCTGTCGGGAGGTCTTCTTCTGAATATCCGTGTTTTTGGAGCAGCTCCTGGACCCTCGGGTAGCCGCAGGCGGCCTTGTCCGGTTTTTTATACTCGTATGAATCGCTAATGGACCTCGATAGTTGGTTCTCCATGTCCTCGTTTCATATTTGGACTCGCCAAGGACAAACAAACTAGCCCAGGGCTGAATCATTGATAGAATTTTCATTTAGCCCGTCCCCAATCAGAAAAATGTATGACTAGGGTTCCCTTACTAAGGAAAGTATACTTGCTTTGTTACATTCATTTAAATTTGTAACGGGTATGGGATCTTCATATTTGAAAAAATCGGGGGACGATTGTTTCGATTAAGCAATCATTATTACAGTACTTCTTGCTTTATTGAAAGAAATTCCTTAACGGCTTAGGAGGCTGCTTACGAATAGTGATTTTACTCTAGCCATCATAGTTTAACTTATCTTGCTCTGCAGCGGATCGGATGCCTACAAGCGATGCTATATCGGAAAGTGCTGGAGTACATCCAGTACGGATTCGGTGTTAAATTTATTACTTATATAAGTATAGCTAATGCTCCAGAAAGCACTAATCTAATGGCTCCACCTCATGTTGCTACTGAAGCGGCCATCAAGAAAACAGGTATCTCTTATTCATTTCTTCGTAATAAATTCCAACCATCCAGGCTGCCATGGCAGGGGCACCATGGGTTACATCAGAAGGTAATGGCATGGTAGGATGGGCAACGCAGCAGGATTATTCAGAAGCTGCTGCTGCAGTCATTTCCAGTAATGGCCACGAAAACACAATCTACGAACTGTCAGGGAAGTTAATGAACCAGGAAGAACTTGTATCCGAACTGGGCAATGTCCTGGGTAAGGATGTCAATGTGCAGCAGGTGGATGACACTGCCTATGCTGCTATCATGAAAGATGCAGGTCTCCCTGATTTTATCCTCCCGCTCCAAGTCGGCATTCAGGAAAGCATTCGCAACGGCTCTCTGGAAGTTTAAAGCAATGATTTCGAAAAGGTTCTGGGGCGTCCAGCTACACCGGTCAAGGAGGCATTAACTGAAATTGTTAATGAAATTTCCCAGACAAAATAAAGTGAACCTTCCATCAGTGGGGGTTTTCTTCATCCCCCACTGATGGTAAGGTGAACCAATCAGACCTTAACGGTCAGTTGATCCCCCACTATCTTCTTCGGGTTCCTTAGAATCTGTGGGGATCTACTGCCCGTTATGAGTGAGATAGACAATCAAAATTTAACCGGCCTTTCTTAAATAGAAATGGCCGGTTTTTTTGTTAATGTATGTTTTAAAATAGTGGGAAGGCTTCTTCTTTAGATACCCTTATGACTAGGAACAGTTTATTTGGTGAGTATTAAACTGTTCCTTGATATTTTTTATAATGTCGGTAAGTTCAATGCTGTATTGATATTATTTAAATCCAAACTGATTTGTTCGTTTGTATCCCAAGCATGGTACCATCCTTTTTCTACCATATATGCAGATATTTGTTCATGCATATCAAGAGCTTCCACTAAATGGCGAGTGAGCAATTCTTTAATTTCCGGTGTTCCTGCCTCCGTAACTGCCATGGCATAATTTCTAATTCCACTTTTAGCTGAAATAAGCAGATCCATTGTAACCACTTGATCCGATAGTGCGTCCATGCCAGTTAAAGTTTCAACGATTGGATTCATGTTCATTCATCTCCTAATTTACTGCTTAGCGTTGGAAAGGATAGAAGCATATTCTTGTAATTGTCTCGTAGATACATCAATGTCTTGCTGCATAATATCTTTTAATAGCGGATCTGTGACTAACGCTTTCATGGTTTTGGATTTAGTTAAACAAGTGGTCTTAAATGCAGCCATCTCATGGACCTCAAGAACTTCATGTAAGGCGTAATTCATTTTTTTATCTCCTTCCTTAAGGTTTCAACACAACTTTTATACAATCATCCATTTTTGTGTCAAAAATCTCATAGCCACGCTTTGCTTCACTAAGTGGAAGTACATGACTTACGACATCTCCTGGATCAATTTTTCCAGTGGTAACTAATTCAAACATATATGGCATATAGTGGATCACAGGTGCTTGACCGGAGCGGATATTGATATTTCGCTGCATAATATCTCCAAAAGGGAAACCATTATATCTGCCGCCGTAAACGCCGGTAACTTGAATTGTCCCGCCTTTACGCACTGCTTGTGAAGCCATGATAAACGCACTTAATGCTCCGCCTTGAAGCTTCATTCCGCTTGCAAGGAACTCCATATCAGTCATTTTACCGTCCATACCAACTGCATCAATGACAACATCAGCGCCGCCTTTGGTGATTTCCTTCAGGTAACTTCCTACATTCTCATGGTCCTCAAAGTTAACAATTTCTACTTTGTTAGTGCGCTTGGCGTGCTGTAGGCGATAATTGACATAATCAACGGCAATGACTCGCTTTGCCCCTTTTAACCAACAGAATTTTTGAGCAAAAAGACCAACTGGACCACAGCCAAGAACAATAACTGTATCTCCATCCTTTACACCTGCATTGTCAACACTCCAAAAACCAGTAGTCATGGCATCGGCAATAACTGCTAACTTTTCATCCGGTTCTTCACAAGTCTCTGGAATCTTGAAATGAGTAAAGTTGGCAAATGGCACTCTTAAATATTCAGCTTGCCCACCTGGATAGCCACCCGTCGTACCAGAATATCCGAAATAGGCACCCATATCACCATTATCATTTGAATTATCACATTGGCTTTCCAAATGGTTTTTACAGTAAATGCATTCACCGCATGCTATATTAAAGGGAATAATTACTCGATCTCCCTTTTTTAGTTTAGTCACACCTGAACCAACTTCTTCGACGATTCCCATTGGTTCATGGCCAATAACATAGTTTTCTTGCAGGTTAGGAATCATGCCATGAATTAAATGTAAATCAGACCCACATATAGCTGTACTCGTTACTTTAATAATCATGTCATCTTGCTTCTCAATCTTTGGATCTGGAACATCTTTGACTACAACATTTTTAATACCTTGATACGTTACTGCCTTCATTGGTTACAGCCTCCAGTGTTAATGTTCATCAGGTGTCCGGTCAAACATACCTTTTCTATTGGTCTCAACAGGAAATAGGTTCATTTTGCCAATCATCAAAGTATTGTTGGCAGAGAGTTGGTCTAATTGATATTGTTCACTTAATTCGTATGGATGGAACCATTTTTTACTAATCATTAATTCTGTAATTTCTTGGTGCATGGCAATCCCTTGCATTAACTGGTTTCGTAAGACGGTTCTAACATCAGGTGATGCGGATTCCGTTAATGCAACCGCAATATTGCGGACACCTTCTTTGGCACGAAGGAGGAAATCCATGGCAAATGTGGTATCAGCTAGCTCAGGCACATGTAACGAGTTTATAGGGTCTAAATAGTCATTATTCAATGAATTTTACTTCCTTTCAATTTATTATAGGTGTTGGCCGGTTTTGAGGAACAGGGGCTTCAAAAGGTGCACGTTGATAAACTGCCTGTAATTCTCCAAGTGCTTGCATGGATTGTTCAACATCTTTTTGCATTAATGCTCTCAAATCATCATCAAATACCAGTCCTTGCATTAGTTTTGATTTCGCTAAGCATAGGGTTTTAAAATTAATTACTTCATGTAGATCCAATGACTCATGATCGGCTAATTTTTGATTATCCATTTCTAATTAACCTCCTTATTCGTTAATACAATCAATTGTATTGTTCCAAAAAAGGAGGGAAACATTCTAAATTTTAAAAGGAGAGGTAAAGAATTTTGAATATTTTTAATATTTGTAAGATGGGGAAAAATTCATTCAGCACTAAAACACTAATTTAGAAATATGTACTTGCTTGGATAATTGATAAGTACACACCCCCCTTGAGTCTCAAGGGGGGGTGTGTACTTCTTAAAATCACAGTTATGGTGAAGTTTCACTAAGATAATTCTCGCCGATCAACGGAACTTGGAGGTTCCTCAAACCATCCATTGGCAATCAGGATATTTGCGCAGTCTTCCGCAAGCTTGACATCCTTTGCGATGGCAGACGTATATTTGAGCCCGAGGTCGCGCCTCATGGCGCCGGATAAGGCGGTTCCATAATAAGCCATGGCTGCTTGAATTAAAAATGCGCAATGGAACATCATCAATTTATCCGAAAATGGCGGAATCTGAGAATCTGTAACATGGGTGTCCCATGTGATGGCAGAACTGATGAAGTCTTCATGAAGGATGGTAGTAAAAATTTCAATATGTTCAGCTGCCACTTTTACCACTTCCTCCATGAACCGGCGAATCTCTTTTAATTTGGCGGTTTGGCTGAAACCGAGGGCCAAGTCTTTAGTCAAGATGGTTTTCTGCAAATTAAAATAAAGACTGGAGATTTCTATTGTATTTAATGGGCGTTGGTGCCCGAACCAGCCGGCTAAAAAGTTTTGTTTTTCCGCGAATTCGATTTTTTCCGGAAGCGCTATAGTGGGGGGACGTTCCATGAAACCTTTCGATTGCAGCATGCCTAACGTAGTTTCGTACAATTCATAAGATTCCTTGTATGTTTCGAAATAGAATTGACGAACGTCCGGCCTGCGGGAAGCGGTGATTCCAAGTGAATAAGCGGTCAATCCGTGTATCGACATTTGGTGCAGATAGAACAGCCAGAGTTCATCTGAAAACAATCGCGGTGCGTTTAAATGGACATCTTCCTCTGTAAAACCTTGGGGAATCGGAAAATGTTCCTGATTGAAAATGACGGTGATTTTTTGAACAATGTTCTCTGCTATATTCAAAGCATTGCAAAAAACAGCGTTAATTTCTGGATCTTGAATAGTTTGCAACGCATATTTGTTTACGCATAGAGCCATCGTGTTATTCATATAAGGAGTCCATAAATTCGATACATCGAGTGCAACTATTTTTTTCTCCATTGCAATCCTCCATAATTTTTAAAATCTAATTCATGCTAATAACCAACGAGTTTTACAAAAATGTACATTAAATGTTAGGCTTCTATTTTTTATTGGTTTTTATGTAGTTTAGTCAAAAGTTTGTCATCCAACCAACGTAAGTCGGCAGGGTGTTTCTCCGCTGGTACATCAATTTCATCCGGACGCAATATCTTAGGTAACAGAACTAAATTAATGAAATAAATTTGTAAGAAGGTAATTCAACTTTTTTCAAAAATGAAAAAAAGATTGTGAAGAAGTTCTTAAACAGAATATGGTTCATGATAGGTCAGGATGCTACAAAATATCTAAAGAAGCATTCTGAAAAATTCAAGGCTATAAATTCTTTACTGAAATGATTACTTTAATGATGATTGTTTTATAAACGGATAATCATAAAAAAGGTGCTTAACCCGATTGGTTAAGCACCTTAAGTTTATTATTAGCAAAAAGTTTCTTTTCTTTATCACGTCCTTTTATCTATGAATTTATCTAATCGAAAGGATTACCTTTTTAATCCTTTTGCTTCTATTAGATATTGTATGAAGTTGTATATTCCTTTTAAAAATAATCCTTCACCATCCCTTCATGATAAAAATGGTTTGGTTCTAATCACCCGGACCGATAAAATCTAATGCGGCAGGAGAAAATAGTGCAACTTTTTTCTTAGCGTCCTCCAAAAGAATTCGGATTGGCTCAAAAACTACGTTATCCTGAAAGACATGGCCTCCCAAGAAGATCCTCTTTTTAGCCCTCCTATAGAAGACAGCTTTATTTTTTGAAGAAACGGTCTTAGCTGCGACAGGCTCTTTCCCTTCTTCTTGAGGTGTCAATGAAACGTTTACTGGTTGTAAAACTTCTTCTTCAATCGAAGCAACGATTCCTATTTCGCGTTCATTTAAGACCAAGACGAAGTGATATCCTGTTTCCGTTTTCTTTTGGACAACAGACACTTCATCCGTAATGAACGTGACAAAATCTTCGGTTTCGTTTGTGTGTGAGTCTTGAGAGGATTCTTTTTCCCTGATGACTCGATAATAGGCTTTTGCACCCATTTCATCATCTGTGAAGTCAAACGGTTTGATACTCTCTGTGCGCACAAGATACAATTGATTGACTTTTTCATTGCGGTTTAGTTGGACACATAGCGCAATATCTTCTTTCACCGCCTTTCTCTCACCGTTCGAGAGCATTGGGACATTCATTTTCATACCTGGAAATTGAACGAAGATATAGCTGAAGTTTTTCCTAGGTTGTACATTCTGAAGTCTCATCCACTCACAACCTTTCCGAATTGTTTTAAGGTTTTTAACCCTGATGAAGTATAATTCAATATTGTTTTGTTCTTTCCTTTCTGGGTATGATGAGTTTTCATCGTCACTTTCTTATGAAATACGAGGATTGCTCACAATTGTTGAGGAAATATGAGCAGAAATACTATCGAAAAACATAGAATAAAACATTTTTTGTCGTTTGATTTTATAGTTTATTTTTAATTATTTGGAATTTTTTCAATTAGGAGGGTGAGTGGGATTTAATTTTTGAAAATTATGTGTTAAAAAACATACCTGATTTCTTTTCTCTGTGTTATCCTAGCATATATACAACTTTGGGAGGTAAGAGAAATGCAAGTTACAGCAGATAATGCAAAAAAAGACAAACCTACACCAACATTTTCAAGAACAAATCCATTTCCAGCAAGGATTCTTAAGAATGTAAATTTAAATGGAGAAGGCTCTAATAAAGAAACAAGACATATAGAGTTGTCGTTAGAAGGTTCTGGCCTTTCTTATGTACCAGGAGATGCTCTTGGAGTTGTTCCTGAAAACGATCCAGAACTTGTGGCTGCCCTTCTTGAGGAAATGCATTGGGATGAAGAAGCAGTTGTCACTATTAATAAGCAAGGTGAAACACTGCCATTGAAGGAAGCGCTCACAAGCTTCTTTGAAATTACCCTGCTGAATAAAAAGATTCTACAGCAGGCAGCGGCATTCACTGAAAATGAAGAGCTTCAAAAGCTTGTGGTGGTTGAAAACGCTGTACAACTAAAGGAATATTGCTTTGGCCGTGATTTGCTTGATATGTTACGTGATTTTGGTCCATGGAAAGCTACTGCCCAAGAAATCGTTTCCCTTTTAAGAAAAATGCCGCCACGGCTTTATTCGATTGCCAGCAGCATTGCCGCTCATCCAAATGAAGTACATTTAACCATTGGTGCTGTACGATACACTTCTAACGGACGTGATCGTAAAGGGGTTTGCTCGATACAATGTGCGGACCGCGTTCAAGAGGGCGATACGCTTCCAGTATTTGTTCAACCAAATAAACACTTCCATCTACCGGAGTCCGGGGAAAGTGATATTATCATGGTTGGCCCTGGGACAGGCATTGCACCATTCCGTTCGTTTATCGAGGAGCGTGCAGTAAATAAAGCATCAGGCAAGTCATGGTTATTCTTTGGAGACCAGCATGCTGCGTCGGATTTCCTTTATCAGGATGAGTTAGAAAAATATCAACAGGATGGAGTCCTAACAAAACTTGATGCTGCATTCTCTCGTGATACAGCTCAAAAAGTTTATGTTCAGCACAAAATGCTTGAACACGGCAAAGAATTGTTTGCATGGTTAGAAAAAGGTGCAACGTTCTACGTTTGTGGTGATAAAGAACATATGGCAAAGGATGTTCATGAAGCCTTAATTACTGTGATTGAAAAAGAAGGCGAAATGGCTCGTGATGCAGCTGAAGCGTATCTAAAAGAAATGCAATCAAATGGCCGTTATCAGCGTGACGTGTATTAAAATAAATTGATAGTAGCTAACGCTTACAAAAAAGGCAACGAAACCAACTTTGGTCGTTGCCTTTTTGTTTTGTTTATTTTATTGATAATCAACAAAGTGAAAGAACATTTTCCAAAAAGCAGGAATGTCTAGAGTTTGTCCAGAATAGAAATAAAGCGTTGTGAAAGGAGTGATCTGAAATGTTAACAGAGTTAGATTTACTTGATATTAAAGCTCTTCAGGAGGTTTGTGAATTAGAGGGGAACTTTCACCTGAAGTTGAATTTTGATATGCTTGAAAACCGGGCAGAAAATAGTAAGGATGATTTCTTTCATTATGAAAATGGCCGACTCGTTGGTTTTCTCGGAAGCTATTATTTTGGGAACAAAGTGGAACTCTGCGGAATGGTCCATCCGAATTACCGAAGAAGAGGTATATTCACTAAATTGCTTGAAATGGGACTTGAGGAAGTAAAGAAACGAAACGTCAGAAACATTTTGTTAAATGCTCCTACCAGCTCCCAAAGGGCAAAGGAGTTTTTAAAAAATATTCCTTGTACCTTTACCGTCGCAGAATATCAAATGAAATGGCACAAAACAGAATTGACAGAGGATCCGGCTATTATCGTTAGGCCATCGATTTCACATGATGATTGGGAAGCTGAAGTCCAACTGGATGTCTTAGGCTTTGGTCTATATGAAAATGAGGCTCGTAAGATGCAACAGGAGATTAGAAAGAACAGTAACGAACAATGGCTCATTATTGAAGCGATAGGTAGAACGGCAGGGAAAATGCGTGTGGATGAAAAAGATGGCGAAGCATGGATCTACGGTTTCGCTATTTATCCCGAACTTCGCGGGAAGGGAATTGGGAGAAATGCTTTATCTAAAGTGGTAAAAATGGAGCATCAAAAAGGACTTTCCATTTTTCTTGAAGTGGAAGCCAAAAATGCCCGTGCGCTTGGACTCTATGAATCATGCGGTTTTAGGAGCTATCATTCACAGGATTACTATGAATTTCTAAAGTAAATAAAAATTAAACAAGGCTGCATTAGCAGTCTTTTTTTTGTCCTATTAACACCATTTTTTAGAAAAAATAATAGGACTTTGTAATTAAAAACATGAAATTTGTGGATTTTTGGAAGAAAAAGAAGGATTCTTGGTTTAAATAAAGAAATATATATATTTAAATACAACTACGATTCATCTGCCATCTAAAATATTTTGAAAGATAACAAGAGAAATGCGATATAGAAAAAGATAATAGCATCCATTTCATCAAGGTATGAAGGAAGGTATAGGATATGAACGATAATTTTTTTGCTGATTATAAAAATTTTATAGTAGTACCAGAAGAAGTAAAGCAAGCTGGTAAAGAAGGATTTGAACCAAAAAGTTATGCCGCGCATTATATAGTGACACTGTCCATTTATGATTCTCGTTTATCAGCCTTGAGAGATGCGAGCAAATATGAAATCGACGTTGAAAAAAGTATCAAAGCAGTCTTGAAGGACTTCAATCAAATGCAGTCCAAGAGGTACCATCTTCAATTACTTGAATTAGACAAATTTAAAAACTATTTTATTTTGGCCCTTTCCACTAAAATCAAATTTGAACCTGAGGAAGAGAATGAACAAGTTTCTTTTATCATTGATAAAATGCTCATGAACTCTTTTTATGTAGGGCAAAGTTGGTTTAACCTCATTGGTGAAAAAGGAAAAGTCGAACGAAAGCTCTTTTGCTGGTCCTTTAAGGAATATAAAATGGAGAACCAGGACAATGCAAAAATAGACGGAAAATTTGAAAATATCAGTGAATTAATTCCTAAAAATGGACAGATTACGCTGGTTAAAGCATCATTAAAACAGGAAGTTCTTTAATCTGAATTCACCTCAAAACAAAAGGAGCGAAACCCTCGCTCCTTTTTAATGTATATTTCCTCTTTCAAAGTGATTCATTTCGGTTAATTCAATAATATAGTTATAGTTGTCAATCGAGTGCTGGATTGTATCCATTTGCTCTTTCGATAAGTTCTTACCCTCTAACATCTTCACTAAATTCAGTTTGTTTTTCTCAATGATCGAGATCACTTCTAAATAGTCCACACTTCAACATCCTTTCCTATTTAAGAATAGAATTAAAGCAAGTATTTGTAAGCGTTATCTGTGGTGTTATCTTTATTTTATACTGTGAAGTAATAGATGACCGTGTCAGCTGTTGCAAAATGGTGTCACCTTCGTTACGAAATTAGTACAGATTACATGCTAAATACAGGTTGTCGTTGTGAGGCGATTCATAACAGAATGGTTAAATAGAATGATATCAGAAATTATCATGTGAGATTGAGCAATTTCCCCTCGAATTTTTTTTTGAAAAACAAGTAAAATGTATTGACTCGAAATATTGTTTGGTGGTAAAATAATAAATTTGATTAAAAATGATTTATATGTTATGCTTAGGTAGGTTAAATTTTGGAGGTGTTTTATTTGTTTCAAGTTGGTGATTACATTGTTTATCCAATGCAGGGTGCCGGTGTTATTGAATCAATAGAAGAAAAGGAAGTTTTAGGTGAGAAACACCAATACTATGTAATAAAAATGCCAATCAGTAAAATGCAGGTAATGATTCCTATCGGGAAAGAAAAAAAATCACGTATTCGCTTAGTTTCTGATATACCTACACTTGAAAACGTATTGCAAATTTTTCAGCATGGACAAACCGATACGAATCTTTCAATGAAAGAAAGATTCAAAATTAATTCAGAAAAATTGAAAACAGGAAATATCAAAGACGGCGCCGAAGTTGTGCGTGATCTAATGCGTATCAACAAAAGTAAAGCACTTAATTCAAGTGAAAAACAAATGCTAGAGAGCGCGCGGAAGATATTCATAAGTGAATTAGGATTAATTAAAGGGCTCACTGAAAACCAGGCAACAGATTTGTTAAATAATAAAGTCGGCTAGTTTATTCCTCTAACGTTTATTGTGATTAAACGGAAGAAATGTATCCTATTCAAGAACTTTTCATCATTAACTTCTTTATTTCCTCACATTAATCAGACGTTTCTACTTATATTCAATTCCGATTTTTATCAAACGTTTTAATTTAGGACAAATATATTTATTATGCCTAATTCAAACTGGCACGGCCATTGGAGCCGTAAGGATGAAAGAGAGGTAGGGCTTTCATTGTTTTAGGTAATTTAATTTATTTTATTGTCCCCTTGTAATTTTTTAGAAGAAGTGGTATATTAAAAAAGAATTATTTTTGTCCGGTGTAAAGAAAGTGGATTTCTAACTTTTCGTCTTGATGATCACTGAGAGCAAGGATAGTAATATATTGTGTGTAATTACACACTAGGAGGCAACACAAATGGAAAATGGTAAAGTAAAATGGTTTAACGCAGAAAAAGGTTTCGGATTCATCGAACGTGAAGGCGGAGAAGATGTATTCGTTCATTTCTCAGCTATCCAAGGCGAAGGTTTCAAATCTCTTGAAGAAGGTCAATCCGTAACTTTTGATGTTGAGCAAGGCCAACGTGGAGCTCAAGCAGCAAACGTTCGTAAAGCATAATAATGAAAAAAACAGACTCTAACTTTAGAGTCTGTTTTTTTATTTAAGGATAGGATATATATAAGTTTTGCCTTTGAGAATTGTCCAGCTCCATCGCCTAGCCCCTCGAGGGAAAAAATGAACTGCTTTTTTCCTAGGTTGCTTCGGTACTGTCAATGAAGTCAAAGAACGACTTCACTGCCAGACCTCCAGCACTTGTCGGGGCTGACCAAGGCGTTTGCGCTTTTCCTATTCAAGGCAATAAAAAACACCACTCACGAATGAGCGGTGCAGATAAAACGGTAAATCAAATGGTAATGCAAGTATAGCATATAAAGTTAGAAAAACCTAAATAATACTTAAATTTATAAAAAATTTCATAAAAAGTAAAAGAGTGGGATCCATTTTCCCTTTTACTATGGATATGAAATCTAAGACGTTTTCTTTCGAAAGCGTCTTTTTTATGTCCAAATTTAGGAATGATTAAAATAATAAAAAAATTAAATATATTTTTATACAAATTATGACAAAATTCAAAGTGTTCAATCAAATAAAATAGTACTAAGGATATAGGCAACCAATCAAAGGCTTAAGCTGTAATGAAATCCAAAAGAAAAGGGTGCTATGTTTCAACTAAGGGGGAAGGTCAATGAGAAATACGGTTTACATGCCAATTAGACAAATTCATAAAAGGCGGAATAACCCATTAAGAATGTTAATAAACGGGAAATCTATAGTAATAGCCATTATCGTTTTAATAGCCATAGTGTTTGCTGGTATTTATTATTATCAGGCAACTCGGTTCAATCAAAATATTAAAATCAATGGCACAAAAGTTGGTGGATTGACCGTAGATCATGCTTTAAAAAAATTACAATCAACGGTATTAAAAAACGAAGTCTTTGTGGGAAAGGATAGAATTTTCAATGGAAAAGATACAAAAACGGGTTTTAGCAATAAAGACCTAAATAATGTCAAGGAAATATTAAAAAAGCAAAAGACATTTTTACCTTCCTCAAAGGAAAAAAATTATGCGCTGCTGCCAAGTAATATCGATCAGTATCACAGTCAAACAATTAGGGGAAATGTAGAAAATCAACTCAAAGCTATAAATAAAAGCTTAAAAGGCGCAAGTGATTCGGTGGTCTTTTTGAAAAATGGCAAGATGATCACTCCAAACAGCGAAGCTGGTCATTTAGTTGATGTTGACGGTACCATAAAGGATTATCTGAAAAAGGAATATAATAGTGTCATTCATTTGAATCCCGTATACATAAAATCTAATATAGTGGATAATACGTTGGTAAAAAAAGAAGAGAATTTGCTGCAAGAACTTATGCACCGAACTGTAAATTATAAACTGCAGGATAAAATTTATTCTTTAAAAGCGAGTGAAGTTATCAAGAATGCATCCCTTTCTCAAAAAATGAAGTATATCATTGATCCGAGCGGGATTAAGAACAGGATTGCTGAAATGAATCGTTCGCAATCTACTTTAAATAAAAATTACAAATTTAAAACACATTCAGGTAAGGTTATTTCAGTAAAAGGAAAGTCCTACGGGTGGGCAATCGATGTTGATGCAGAAACCAAACGAATAGTGAAGGCCTTTGAAAAAGGGGAAAACTCAATCAAAGCCTATAATATTTACGGCGTTGGTTGGAGCACATATGGCGTCGGCTATCATGTTACATCCAATAATGGCATAGGTGATACGTATGCGGAAGTGTCCATTAAGGATCAACGGATTTGGATTTATAAAAATAGCCAATTAAAAGTGACATCTTCTGTGGTTACAGGTTGGCATGGAGTCAACCAAGATACACCAAAAGGCGTATGGTATGTCCAGTATAAAAAAACACCATCCATTCTTAGAGGAAGCGAAGTTGGAAATCCGAATTATTCTGTTAAAGTCACTTATTGGGCCCCGTTTACGTTGGATGGCGTTGGGTTTCATGATGCCGGATGGCGGAGAAACTGGGCAAGTAATGCCTATCTAACCAATGGGTCGGGTGGCTGTGTGAACATAAAGCCTGATGTGATGAAAACTGTGTACGCCAATCTTGTTCAAAATGAAGCCGTTATTGTTTATTAAAGATGGCTTTTAACTAAAAATGTGGTGAAAACCTGTTTCCATATTAAAATATTACTATATTAATGATGAATGAGAAAAAAGTCTTCTTGAGAAGGCTTTTTTTTCATTTCTGTAGTAGATATTTGCAGAAAGAGCCAAAATTTCGGGCGAACATCTTGAAAATTATCGTTAATAGGTATAAAATTTTACCTTGTGAAATCAATTTTATTATTATGTTTATAGTAATTAATTAAGAATGAAACGTACCAGCAAGATGAAAAGGCAGGTTCATAGGGATATAGAGTTGTTTCATGTATTCCAAACAGCCGCCTAACGAAAGGGGAATTCGCTATGTTAGATGTTATGGAAAAACCTGTAGAAACGAAACAAGAACGACTCGATGTGCTTGATCAGCTATTAAACCCAGAGGTTCAGGAATCTTTGACTACATTAGTTGAACAGCTTCCAAAATTGACTGAACTTGTGAATTTATTAACGAAGTCTTATGATTTTGCTCAGTCCGTTGCAACAGATGAGATTTTAAAAAATGATACGGTTGGAGCTATTAAAGAAATTGCAGAACCCGTAAAAGATTCTGTGAAAAATCTTGCTGCGACTGTTATTGAAGCAAAAGACCGTGCGGAAGAAAGCAACGAAGTGATCGGCCTATTTGGAATTTTGAAAATGTTGAAAGACCCACAAGCACAGAAGCTTTTCCGTTTCTTTAACGCTTTCCTAGAAGTTTCTGCAGATCGTTCAACAAAATAATTTTAATTATACTACGGACGGGGGAAATACTATGTCAAAAAAAATCGTCATTTTAGGGGCCGGTTATGGCGGACTATTGGCTGCAATCAATATTCGTAAATACTTAAATAAGGACCAAGCAGAAGTTACAGTAGTAAATCAGTACCCTACACACCAAATCATTACAGAACTTCATCGTTTAGCAGCAGGGAGTGTTGCTGAACAAGCGGTGGCTATGCCTTTAGCGAAGTTATTTAAAGGAAAAGACATTGAATTGCGAATCGCAAAAGTTGAGTCTTTTTCAGTGGATAAAAAAGAAGTGAAACTTTCAGATGGCTCCTATCTAACATATGATGCGTTAGTTGTGGCATTAGGAAGTAAAACTGCTTACTTTGGAATTCCAGGCTTAGAAGAAAACAGTATGGTTTTAAAATCTGCGGATGATGCCAATAAAATTTACCAGCATATCGAAGAACGTATTAGTGAATATGCTAAAACGAAAAATGAAGCGGATGCAACAATTCTAATTGGCGGCGGTGGATTAACTGGCGTTGAATTAGTTGGTGAAATCGCTGATATTATGCCTAAGCTTGCAAGAGGCTATGGCGTGGATCCGAAAGAAGTGAAATTACTTCTAGTCGAAGCAGGTCCTAAAATTCTACCAGTGTTGCCGGACCCATTAATTGAACGCGCAACTGCAAGTCTTGAAGCTCGTGGGGTTCAGTTCTTAACGGGTCTGCCTGTTACGAATGTAGAAGGCAATGTAATTGATTTAAAAGATGGACAAAAGATTGTTGCCAATACATTTGTTTGGACTGGCGGTGTACAAGGTAATCCTTTAGTTGGTGAATCAGGTCTTGAAGTAAATCGTGGACGTGCAACAGTAAACGAATATCTTCAATCTACATCCCATAAAGAAGTATTTGTAGTAGGGGATAGTGCTGTTGTCTTTGGCCCAGAAGGTCGTCCATACCCACCAACTGCACAAATTGCTTGGCAAATGGGTGAACAAACAGGATACAATCTATATGCATTCTTGGAAAATAAATCCTTTAAGGAGTTTTCTCAAGTTAACTCTGGTACACTTGCAAGCTTAGGACGTAAAGATGCTGTTGCAACTATTGGTGCTAATTCTATTCCACTAAAAGGTCTTCCGGCTTCCTTAATGAAGGAAGCAAGTAATGTTCGCTACTTAACACATATTAAAGCATTGTTCAGCTTAGCATATTAATTTTGTTTGTTTTTCAACTCTAAAGTACAAAAGCTTATAAGTTGCAAACTACAACTTTTAAGGACTATAATAACAATGGCTTTCTTAAAGGATAAACCACAGTGCCCCGACAACACTGTGGTTTTCTTTTTTTTAGTTTACTTTAAAGCCCGAATTAAATATGGATAGGTAAAATGGCAGAACAGCATAAATAAAACAGGATATTACTCTTGGAATATAGAATATAGTATAAATATTAACCAAAACAACTTTTAGAATGTGATAGTGAAAAATTTCATGGCATTACTTTTAAAATGGATTGATTAAACATATAGGATTTAGGATTAGAATATGAATGGGATAAATGAAAAATTGGAATTCTTATACTTGATTAGGAGGTCCTATGAAACAAAGTAAATATTCCATTGCAGATTACTGGAGAAATAAGATCAGACTAGATGAGGAGTTATGGGGTTGCCTTTTTGAGAACCAACCCATAACACAGAATTCGGTGATTATCAATCCGGTAATCCTTAACTCTTATAGTGACCAATCGGAAAACGCTTGGGCTGTTTATCCTAATCCACAAAGTGTCTTCGGATTTTTAAAATTTATCTATCTTCCTACGGCCTTTATAGGGTTAATTAATCCGGAAATGGAGTATCAATATTATTTTGAAGAAGACCTTGGAGAGCTTTTGGACGAATTGAAGGATGAATCCCCTGATAAAATAAAATTAATAACTAAAATGGAAGAAATTTATTTTGCGTTAAACAATAGTTGGGATGATCACAATCATTTATGCCTAGAGAAAATAAAACAATGGTCAAGAAGTTTTAATGAGGACTGGTTGAAATTAAATGGAACCGCATTATCCTTTCATGTTTTTAGCTCGCCTGAAGAGGCTGCAAAATTTATTATCCAAGTTTACGAAGAAGACTTGGGCATCGATTTCCTAGAAAATGATCTTGGTATCACCAAAAATGATTTATTAAACATCACAGGTCAAGAAATCTTTCAAAATGCATTTATGAAAAGGCGTTTTACTGACATCTTAACCAATCGATTAAAAGTTGCTTTTTGATACGGAAAGAAAAGAAACATGGGGTCCGACCCCCTGCGGATAAAAGCGTTCGCATCGGGGGAGTGACCCCATGTTTTCTATTTCTTGCTATACAAAAGAAGAATATCCAATTTATTTAAATAAGGTATTGTAGGTAGAAAGAAAATAGTCAGGATAAAGGTGAGGTAATCTTATGATTCATATTGTAAATGGCGATGTAGTTGGTAATAAAATTAAACAAATCGAAGGTGACATCCTGGTTTGGAGAGAAATGTATGACTTTGGTCCCTTAAATTTAACCTGGTCAAAAGAAGAGCAAATAAAAAAACGTGCTCAATTTTTTGAAGAAAAACTTGAAATTCCATCAGAAATTTTTATTCAAAATTGTCAAAATCAAGATCGTATATTGAATGGGATAGCGAAGTCAGAGGAGATTATTCTCTGGTTTGAGCATGACCGATTTGACCAAACCATGCTCATGTACTTACTAACGGAATTATCTACTAAAGGCTGCGAAAATATTTCATTGATAAGTATTGATCAGTATCCTGGTATAACACCTTTTTATGGATTAGGGCAATTATCATCAGGACAATTATTGGGACTGCTTGATAGTAGAAAAAAGATAACAACTGAACAAATCCATGAGGCGACCACTGGATGGACTGCCTATAACTCCACTGAGAATGTGGATATTGAAAAATGGATTTTATCTAAAAACCATACTCTACCGTTTCTCCTTCGAGTACTTCAAGATCATAAATGTTATTTTCCCTCTATTCAAACCGGCTTAAATGAGGTTGAATATTTAGCACTATCCTTCCTTCGTGAAGACGGATGTTTATTTTATGATTTGTTTTCTCGCATGATGGAAGAGAGAATTAATGATGGTTTAAGTAACTTGCATTTGGCAGCTATTTTAAAAGAATTAATGAAAGGACCGTATCCGTTGCTTAAAGGTAACATTCCTTTGCCAAATTATCCTCACCCTGCTTCCAATCCAATGCTGGAATTAACCTCCTATGGGTTAGATGTATTAAATGGGGTCCAAAATCGAATTGAGCTGGTTGGGATTGATTGGTGGGTAGGGGGAGTATATTTACATACCTGACAGTTCAAGGTTCTGCCACTAGAGCAGCAATCGGGTTCACACCCAGCTTTTCAGATATCGCAATAAAACGTCTATTTACAGAAAACTTAAAACTGTGAAAATAATCCATAATTATGGTAATCTTAAACTACTAAAAAACTAGGGAGTGACTCGTTGGTGAAAACTATTCCAGAGATTCTATTAAATGATGGGCTTACTTTGCCTGTGATTGGATTAGGTACATATAAACTTAAGGGGAATGAAGGAGTCAATTCTATCCTATCTGCAATCAATCAAGGCTATCGATTAATTGACTCTGCATATAATTATGAAAATGAAGGAACCGTCGGTGAAGCCGTTAGACGCAGTTCTATTCCGAGAGAAGACTTAAGAATTACATCGAAATTACCTGGCCGTTATCAAACCTATGACAAGGCGGTTACGACCATTCAGGAATCACTATATCGCACTAATCTTGACTATTATGATTTATATCTTATTCATTGGCCTAATCCGAAACAGGAACTATACGTGGAGGCATGGCAGGCATTGATTGATGCAAAAAAATCGGGACTTATTTGTTCGATTGGTGTTTGTAATTTCTTGCCTGAACATTCGGAGCGTTTGGAAAAAGAAACCGGCGTAAAGCCAAGCGTCAATCAAATCGAATTGCACCCATTTTTTAATCAAGCCGCTCAACGGAAATGGCATAAAGAAAATAATATTTTTACAGAATCTTGGAGTCCACTTGCTCGGGCAAATGAAGTCTTACATAACGAAACACTTCAAAAGATTGCTGGCGGTCATAACAAATCTATTTCTCAAATAATTTTACGCTGGCATTATCAGCTCGGGGCCATATCCATTCCTAAGTCTGCATCTTCTGAGCGGCAACTTGAAAATATATCGATATTTGACTTCTTTTTGAATGAAACAGAGATGTCGATGATTTCTGAATTAACCCGTCCAGATGGGAGAATAAATAATCAAGATCCTGCAGTATATGAAGAATTTTAAGCCAGAGAAAGAGTGTTTAAAATTTTATCTAATTCACACTTTACTTATTGGATTAATTGGAGTAGAATGTTTAGAAAATCATAAATATTGGAAATCTGCCGATTGGTCACCCAAAGGCTCCTAAACGTATTACACGTAGAGGAGCCTTTTTTACGTTTTGTGAACGCAGCAAACCCTTATAGGATTAGTTAACAAAAATAGTATTCTAAAAAAATCAAGAGAGGGGTTGTAGAAAGTGAACATTGATCATCTGGAAGCTTTTATGTATGTAGTACATTTGGATAGTATACATAAAGCAGCTGAAGCATTGTATTTATCTCAGCCAACCGTAACAGCAAGAATCAAAACATTAGAACGTGATCTTGGTATCGAATTATTTATTAGAAAGGGAAGGAGTTTGACATTATCAGATGAAGGAAAAGCATTTATCCCCTATGCGGAGCAAATTATCAATACCTATAGTGAGGGGAAAAAACGTTTGAAGAGGGAAGAAAATCCTGAAGAAATTGTCATTGGGGCAAATATGATTACTTCCCAATATTTTATACCATTTGCTCTCCCTTTCATAAAGAAGGAAAATCCTGCATTGCGATTTAAATTTATATCCGCACCAAACGAAGTATTGCTCGATAAACTTCTTCAAAACCAACTGGATATCGCTTTTATGAAGGATGTTAATCATCGTGGTATTCAAAAGCATGAGCTGCTAAATAATTCTGTCAGGTTAGTAGTTTACCCTGGACATTCTTTTCAATTTAAAGAAAATATATCTGTTCAACAATTAGCCATGGAGCCATTGGTATTTTTTGAATGCGGCGCTTTTGACTGGAATCGGGTTCATAAATTGTTTGAAGTGGCAAATGTTGAACCAAATATCGAATTTTTAGTTGACCATCTTGAGGTAGCGAAATCGTTTATTCTTAACAAAAATGCCATTGGATTTTTACCTTACCTCTGTATTAAGGAAGACCTTGAAAATGGCAATTTAATTGAAATAGATGTTTCTCATATTCTTCAAATCAATCAACGTATTTTTGCAACTCATTTGAAAAATGGTTTTCAGTATTCCAAGTTATGGAATGATATTCTTTTATCTGTTAAAGAATTTGAGAAGAAAAATATGATGGTTTATTAATTAAATTTTCTAAATTGAAGATTAAATTTTTCAATCAGTTAATCTATTGCCCTTTCAATCTTCACGGTGGTAGGATAAATTTCAATCATAACGTTAAATATAAAAAAAGGGAAAGTATTGTTTTAATTCCCAGTATTCCGGTTTGTATTGTTGTGTATAAAAGGAGGATGTTAAATATGCAATCACAAAAGAATAAGAGTTCAGCTAGTTTTTTTTCAAAAACAAATCAATCAAAATTTTTTGAAACAAGTCAATATCTTAATCTGCCTGATTTACAGTTTTTTATTTGGTGTAATCAAAAGTATAAGGTGAATAGGGGAGTCTATAATACGATAGATCAATGGTTTTATGAGTACGGCATTGTTAATATTCATTATCGGAGGATTCAGCTTTTGGCATTCTTGGATTTTTTCAAAGATAAGATTCTCGAGAAAGATAAGCAGAAGTTTATCCGATTTGGTCATGGAGGACTTGCAAGAAGTCTGAATGAATTTACTAATGATTTACGTTAAAAAATGAAATCTTCTCTGAATCGTTTCTTTTCTATATAAAATTTTTTTATTAAGATTAAATATTTTCCTATCACCGAAAGTATTGCCAGTTTAATATTTTCAGTGCTAGGATAAACATCAGCAAATAAAAACAAACTTTTTCAATGTGTTAAGTCGGAATAAAAATGGAGGAATTTATAAATGGGCTATAAGCTTAGTATTTTAGATCAAAGTCCGATTTTTACTGGAAGCACAGCTTCTACTGCGTTACAAAATACAGTTCTGCTGGCTCAAAAAGCAGAAGAATGGGGGTATACACGTTTTTGGGTATCAGAGCATCACAATACAGATCAATTGGCTGGCTCCTCACCTGAAGTACTAATTTCCTACTTATTGGCACGGACGAACACAATTCAGGTTGGGTCAGGTGGAGTCATGCTTCAGCATTATAGTCCTTATAAGGTAGCTGAAAACTTTCATGTTTTATCCAATTTGGCACCTGGAAGGGTAAATCTTGGGGTTGGGAAAGCCCCAGGCGGACTTCCGTTATCCACAAAGGCGCTGCAGTATGGAACTGTTAATGATGGTAAGGATTTTACAGAACGGCTGATTTTTTTATCGGAATTAATTCACAATTCGATAGATGACTATCATCCTCTTGCAGGAATTCAAGCAACACCAATTCCTCAGGAAAAACCAGAAATTTTCCTTCTTGGAGCAAGTGCAAACAGTGCACAGCTTGCCGCTGATTTGGGTATATCATTTGTTTTTGCTAAATTTATCAATAGTGATGCAGGAGTACTGGAAAAAGCTGCAAATCTATATCGAGAAGGCTTTCCACATGGAAGATTTATCATTTCATTAGCTGTTATTGCTACACCTACTCAGACAGAAGCAGAACAATTGGCAGGGGACAGAAAAATAGTCAAAGTCAATCTTCAGAGCGGAAGAACGGTTACGGTACAATCCATTGAGCAAGCAGAAGTTTTTGGAAAGCAATCCGGTGAATCATATGAAATTACTGAACAGGAAGCAGATATTATTGCTGGTACACCTTATTATGTAAAGAATGTTTTAAATCATCTTCACAAAACTTATCAGGTGGATGAATTTATTATACATACACCAATTGAACAAGAAGTAGAAAGATTTCAATCATTTCGACTGTTAAGTACCTTAAATAATTCAAATACGTTTGTCCAGCCTATAAGAAGGTAAGATTGACAATGGAGAGTTCATATATTTTTTTTAACCAAATACCAACTATTCAGGTAGGAATAATGAATAATTTAGAAGGCGAAAGGAAGGAAAGTGCGATGGCAAAGAAAAGACAATTAAAATTGGGAACGATCATTCATGGTGTGGGAGGGAATATTGCGGCTTGGAGACATCCAGAGGTATTAACTAATGCAAGTGTGAATTTTGAATTTTATAAGGAGCAAGCCCGAAAATCGGAGAAGGCAAAATTTGATTTTGTTTTTATTGCGGATGGCTTGCATATAAACGAAAAATCATTGCCTCATTTCTTGAACCGATTTGAACCGCTTACGATTCTATCGGCACTAGCCGCTGTCACTTCACGAATTGGCCTTGCTGGTACTGTATCGACATCATATAGTGAACCATTTACTATCGCACGGCAATTTTCTTCCCTTGATCATATTAGTCATGGCAGGGCAGGCTGGAATGTTGTAACTTCCCCATTAGAGAAAACAGCCTTAAACTTTAGCAAAACCATTGAAGAGCATCCAAATCATTCAAAAAGATACCGAATCGCCTCTGAATACCTGGATGTCGCCAAGGGATTATGGGATTCATGGGAAGACGATGCATTTATACGTGATAAAAAATCAGGTGTATTTTATGATCCTGAAAAACTGCATCAATTAAATCACAAAGGAGAATTTTTCTCAGTACAAGGACCATTAAATATTGGCAGATCAAAGCAAGGGCGGCCCATTATCTTTCAAGCAGGGTCTTCTGAGGATGGGAAAAACCTTGCTGCTAAAGATGCCGATGTAATTTTCACTAATCAAGATACCTTGGAAAATGCACAAAAATTTTACCGAGATGTCAAACGCAGGACTGCTGAATATGGGAGAAATCCGGATCACATTCTAATTTTGCCAGGAATCGAGCCGATTGTTGGTAAAACAGAGGAAGAAGCTGAACAGAAATATCAAGAGATTGCTAATTTAGTATCGATTGAACAGGCATTGAACTATTTAGGACGCTTTTTTGAACATCATGATTTTTCACAGTATCCACTCGATGAACCCTTTCCAGAAATCGGTGATTTGGGTTCGAACAGTTTCAAAAGTGGTACAGATCGAATTAAGCAGGAAGCGAAAGAAAAAAACCTAACCCTTCGACAGGTAGCACTAAGGGCGGCCACACCAAGAACACCGTTTATTGGGACACCAGAAAAAGTGGCAGACTTAATCCAAGCGTGGTTTGAAGGATATGGGGCAGACGGTTTTATTATTCACTTCAATCTTCCAAGCAATTTAACGGGTTTTGTTGATCTTGTAGTTCCTATTCTGCAGGATCGTGGTTTGTTCCGTACAGAATATGAATCTGACACATTGCGGGGAAATCTTGGACTCCCATTCCCAGATAACCGTTATGCACAATCTATAGTGAAAAATGGATAAATGTTTTTTTAAATAAAAATATATAGCTTTATCATTAATCGTATTTTATACTTTTTTTATACTATTAATTCATACTTATTAAATAGGATTAGTTGGACATAAAAGGGGTAGATATTGATGAAAGAAAAGTTTCCAATTATTAAGGGGGCAGAAAATTTTAAATTCAAGGGTAACAAAATTGGGATTCTCATTTCACATGGTTTCGTTGGTACACCGCAAAGCGTCCGTTACCTAGGTGAAAGACTGGATGAATTTGGGTATTCTGTTTTGGGTCCTAGATTAAAAGGGCATGGAACCCATTATGCAGATTTGGGGGAATGCACGCATGAAGAATGGTTTGAGTCATTGGAAAAGGGTTATCAAGAATTAAAACAGGAATGTAGAGATGTTTTTGTATTGGGCCAGTCGATGGGTGGTACACTATCGCTTTGGCTTGCTCATAAATATAAGGAAATAAAAGGGATTATCTTAGTTAATCCTGCTTTGACTCTTCCTTCTTTTGAACAATTCAGAGGAAAAGAATTACCCCGTTATGTTAGTGAGGGAAATCCTGACATAAAAGCAAGGGATGCTTACGAAATCACTTATTCAAAAGTACCAATTAAAGCCATTCATCAACTGCAAACACTTATGGACATAACGCCTGCCATATTACCAGACCTACATTGTCCTGTTCTGGGAATGAAGTCAGCAGTAGATCATGTCGTACCACCGGAAAATACGGATTATATTATTGACCACATAGGGTCAACAGAAAAGGAAATGATTGTGCTGCCAAATTCCTATCATGTAGCATCATTGGATTATGACAAGGACGTAATTGTAGAAGGGTGCCATCGTTTCATTCAACAACAAGTAAGTCACCGTGTGGTATAGCTTAGGATTAATGAATTACCTATTCTTCTTATAGTTTTTATGAATGAAAACAATATATTTTTCTATCAGGTAACCTGTAGAATTCCTCTTCTTTACGTGTTAGGATAAAGCACAAGATTAAAAAAGAATTCCTATTAAATAACTCGGAATTAAAAGGAGGATTCTAGAATCAGCAGATCATGACACCAACTGAACAATTTAAGAATTTATGCCGGCTAGACAACTAGAGGCTCTCTATTTAAGATGAAAAATCTTTAATGGGGAGCCTTTTTTGTTAATAAAAAATGAATTCTGAAAGGGGGGAATAAAAATGGGTAAAGAATTATCCGTAGTGGTCTGGGCGAAAGAGGGTTGTCACTATTGTGGGGAGGTAAAACAATATTTACAGGATAAAGGAATAAAATATGAAACAGTTGATGTTACCCATCATGATGAGCGCAGAGATATTTTAAAGATTAAGTATGGTGTTCGTCATGTACCTGTTGTTGAAATAGGTCAGGGGGATGTATATGAAGGTGTAACAAAAGTAGGGATCGAACATTTAGAAAAAGTTCTAGAGAAAGTTAAGAAGAGTAAATTTTCGGTATAATTCCGACATAAATTATATGTTTAATAGGTGAATGCCTGGGAATTAGTATTTTTTCTATATTCCTTGTGCTAGTTGACGATAATTAGGAATTTAAGGATGGGTGGATTTCGAGATGAAGAAAACAATTGCTATATTTATGACTTTATTACTGGGTTTAATGCTTGGGGCATGCTCCTCACAAGAAACGAAAACAACTTCGAAAGTTAGCTCCAAATCGAAAGTACAAAAAATAATCGTGGGAACAGGAACACAGTTTCCGAATGTCTGCTTTATTGATAAGAATGGAAAGTTAACTGGATATGATGTGGAATTAGTTCGAAAAATTGATGAAAAGTTGCCTGAATATCAATTTGAGTTTAAAACAATGGAATTCTCTAATCTCTTGCTAAGCCTTGAGACGAACAAAATTGATTTTATCGCGCACCAAATGGAAGTAAATAAAGAAAGGCAGGAGAAATTTCTTTTTAACAAAGAGCCTTATAATATATTTCCTCTCAATGTAACAGTTAATAAAAATAATAATGAGATTCATTCTATTAAGGATTTAAAAGGGAAAAAGGTAATCGTGAGTCCGACTAGTAACTCAGCAGTATTTATCGAAAATTATAACAAGGAACATAATGCTGGTATACAAATTGTTTATGCAGGGAATGGGCCGGATTCTACCATTAATCAAATAAAAACAGGCAGAGCAGATGCCACTATTACAACACCATTTTCAGTCGATTTTAATAATAAGGCAGTTGATGCTCAGCAAAAAGTAGTCGGTGAACCGCTCTTAAATTCAAAAGTTTATTTTCTTCTAAGAAAAGATGAAGCACCATTGCAAAAGAGAATTGACGAAGCGCTTGTTGAATTGAAAAAAGAAGGGGTAGTTAGCGAATTAAGTAAAAAATGGTTAGGAGCGGACTACACTGTAAACTTTTAAATAAAGGGAAGTTAGTGTTTGGAGGTTGTCAAAAAATGGCGAAAGCATTTGATCCTTTATTAATTATCGAGTTTTTACCAACCCTCTTGCATTACCTAGGGGTAACGCTTCAGATCTTAGCGGCATCTATTTTACTGGGACTTATCTTCGGTGTAGCAGCCGCTATACCGAGGCTGTTTAAAATTCCTTTATTGAATCAATTAGTGATTCTATATGTTTCGTTTATTCGCGGGACACCGATATTAATCCAATTATTCCTAGTATTTTATGGTCTCCCTGCTGTTCTTATGGTTTTTCATCTTGATATTTCTAAGATGGAGGCCATCTATTTTGTCATTATTACTTATGCAATTAGTAATGGAGCAGGATTTTCAGAAATTTTTCGGGGAGCGATACGCGCCATTGATAAAGGACAGACGGAAGCAGCTTATTCAGTTGGAATGACCAGCACTCAGAACTTCTTTCGAATCGTTTTACCACAGGCTATACGGATTGCTTTTCCGAATATAGCAAACTCAGTTATTGGTTCATTAAAGGATACTTCACTTGCCTTTACCATTGGTGTGATGGATATGGTGGGCAGAGGTGATACGCTTATTTCAGCAACTGCGCATGCCCTGGAGGTATATATTTCCCTCTCGATTATCTATTATGCAGTTGTTCTACTATTTGAGAAGATATTTAAAATACTAGAAAAATATTTCAATCGATATCAGAAAGCTGATTTATCAGTTGCTGCATAAAAAGGGGGAGATTTAAATGACAATTGATATTCCTTTTATTTGGATCGCTTTTAAAGAAATTATTAAGTCTCTTCCCATTACGCTCATTTTAACAATTGTCCCCTTATTGGTTGGTTTTTTAATCGGAATGGGTGTTGCACTAGTAAGGATTTATAAAACAAGGTTTGTATACCAGGCTGCTAATGGGTATGTTTCCTTTTTTAGAGGGACCCCTATTATCATGCATATTATGGTCATATATTATGGAATTCCATTACTAGTGGACCAAGTATCGTCAAGATTTGATTTAAATATCCAATCCAGTAAGATTCCAATTGTTTTGTTTGTTTTAATCGCCTTGTCGTTAGCAGCAGGTGCCTATTTATCCGAAATTATCCGCTCAGGGATTATCAGTGTTTCAACAGGTCAATTGGAAGCAGCTTACTCAGTAGGGATGACTAAGCTTCAAGCAATGGTTCGGATTGTACTTCCACAGGCGTTGGCACAGTCAGTTCCCAATTTTACAAATGTCTTTGTCGGGTTTTTACACACTTCGTCAATCGCCTTTCTTGTATCTGAAAAAGAATTGACAGGAGCTGCCAATATTGTTGCTTCAACCAATTTGAAATTCTTTGAAGCATTTATCGCGGCAGGAATCATCTATTGGGGACTTACAATCATTGTGGAAGGCATTTCATTTTTACTTGAAAAACGGGTGACATTGTATAGTCGAGGAGGCGTGTCATGATTATTTTAAAAGAAATAAAAAAATCGTTTAATAAATTGCCTGTGTTAAAAGGCATTAATCTCAAAATAAACCGAGGAGAGGTGGTTACGATTCTCGGACCAAGTGGTTCAGGGAAAACCACTTTACTACGATGCTTAAATTTTTTAGAAAGGCCCGAAACAGGTATTTTTCAAATGGGCAATATTCAGGTTGATGCTGAAAAGGTTACGAAAAAAGAAATTTTATCTATAAGACAACAAACAGCAATGGTTTTTCAACATTATAATTTATTTGCTCATAAAACTGTGCTAGAAAACGTAATGGAAGGGTTAATTGTTGCAAAAAAAGTAAAGAAAAAGGATGCAAAAATGGTAAGTGAACAAGTGCTTGCAAAAGTCGGTCTCAGTGATAAGTTACATTACTATCCGACTCAACTATCAGGGGGACAGCAACAGAGAGTAGGAATTGCAAGAGCATTGGCATTAAATCCTGAGGTTATTCTTTTTGATGAGCCAACGTCGGCATTAGATCCCGAATTAGTTGGGGAAGTGCTTTCAGTAATTAAAGAAATTGCACAAGAGGGGATTACGATGGTGGTCGTTACACATGAAATGAGTTTTGCTAAAGAGGTGTCTGATCGTGTTTTGTTTATGGATGGAGGAGTAATAGTCGAGGAAGGCACCCCATTGGAGATTTTCCTTGCACCAAAGGAAGAACGGACGCGACGATTCCTACAAAGAATATCGGGAGAATCATTTTTTACTCCCTTAAAAGAGCGGGTGAATTAGTTCATTTTTAAGAAAGGGTGTTATATGTTGTGATTGATCAAATTGTTATAAAAGAATTACTAGAAGAAGAAAAAGAGGCAGTACAGCAATTATTGGTCGAAAGTTATCAACAATATAAGAATGAATATAAAAATGCTCGAGTTTGGGAGGAGTACCTAACTAATATAAAGGCATCTGTGGATAATCCTGAAGTAGAAAAAATCTTAATTGCCAAAAGTAATGACAATATTCTTGGTACCTTACAGCTATTTCTATCCTCAGAAAAGGCCTATCAAAGACCAGAGTTACAGATTTTCTCACCGATTATTCGGCTATTGGCTGTTCACCCGGAAGCAAGGGGACGCGGCATAGCACAAGAATTATTAAAAGCTGGTCTTCAATTCGCAAAGTCTCAAGGAGCAAACAAATTGTATTTGCACACAGGTGATAAAATGCAAAAAGCGATTCGATTGTATGAATGGTTTGGCTTTAAACGAGATCAAACGAAGGAATTTTTTAACCATGATACTTTAGTTAAATGCTATCGTTATGATTTATAAAGTATAAAAACCAAACGAAAAAGTTTCATTTATAGACTAATTATATAAATAGGAGTGATTCGGATGGGGAATATACTTCGGGATGCTGTGGAAAAAAAGCGCAAGCAATTAATCGAAAAGCTAATTGCTTTTAATGTATATAAGAGTGAAGATAAACATCTTTTTGAGTTATCTCTTACGGAATTAGAAACCGAATATAGAACTTTCAAATCTCAACAACACCCCCATGGTAATTTGGGATCCATAAAATTTTCGAATAAGAAAAAATAATAAATCGAGAATTTAATAGAAGAAAGGGCGGTTGAATCATGAGCAATATTACCATTATTTCAGGGAGTCCCTCTGAGAAAACAAGATTAAATGGAGTTTTCCAAGAGGTTTTAACTTATTTTCAAGCAAGTGGGTATACTCCCGAAATCATAAATGTACGCGAGCTTCCACCAGAAGCATTAATTCATGCAAAATTTAATGGTGAAGAAATTTTAGATGCTAATAAGAAGGTAGAGGATTCAAATATTATAGTTATTTTGACCCCTGTTTATAAAGCATCTTTTTCAGGTGTGTTAAAAACTTACATGGATCTCTTGCCACAAAATAGTCTGGAGGATAAGACCATTTTACCCATTGCTGTTGGTGGCACTTTTGGGCATCTATTAATGATTGACTATGCCCTGAAACCTGTACTTACAACGTTGGGGGCAACCCACATTTTAAAAGGAGTATATGTTTTAGATAATCAAGTAAAGAAAATAAGCGATAATCGTTATGAATTAGATTCAGAAGCCAAGAATCGGATAAATACTTCACTAAATTCACTAAATTTCAATAATCCCTCATTATTTACTATTGGTAATGACATAACTATTTAATAATGTATATACCACACCCATTTTTTCTAGTAATGAGTTAGCCAGGCAATATCTTCACTTTTCATACTCCTAAAATAAAAAATGGGATAGCAGAGGCTGTCCCATTTTTTATTTTAGAAGTGACCATTGCATCTTATCACCTAATCGGATGATATAATAAACTTAGAACATTCATATAAGTTGAAAGTGATTGCTTACCATTAGGAAGAATTTTAATAGAGTTGGGTGATTCATTATGGATAAAGCGAAACAATATGTCTGGTACGCTAGTTATGGATCAAATCTAAAGTTTGAACGATTTTTATGTTATATCAAAGGAGGAAGTCCTGAAGGGTCTACTAGAGTGGAGTCAGGATGTAGAGACCGTTCCCTGCCAATTGATGTGTCGGCTTTTACTATACCCTATCCTCTTTATTTTGCAAAAAAGGCAGCAGGCTGGGATTTCCAGGGTGTTGCCTTTATCGGTTTAAAACCAGATCCCGCTAACATGACCTATAGCACGAAATATCTTGTCGCGACTGAACAATTTTTGGATATCGTAAGCCAAGAAAATGGTGGAATTGAAATTGATATTGATCTGAATGAAGTAATCGAGAACAGGTCGACTACTTTTCGATCATCCTGGTACGGAAATATTGTTTACCTTGGCGAGGATAAGGGTTATCCCATTTTCACTTTTACGGCTCCGTGGAATCTAGACGAAGTGGAATGGGAGAAACCTTCACAATCCTATTTATCCACCATTATAAAAGGCCTGCGAAGTAATTATTCAAATATAGAAATCTACGATTACATCCAAAATAAACCAGGCATAAAGGGTTTATATACTGGTGAAGAATTAATGAGTATTGTTTTTAAATAAGTCATGGGATCTGAACTCATAATAAGGGGAGATAGGCAATGATTAGTAAAATGGAACATGTAGCGATAATTGTTACGGATATGGATCGGTCGATTCAGTTTTACACTGAGATTTTTGGATTTAAGGTTCGCCTTCGGGGAAGTAATCCGAATCGGGAAATGGCTTTTATCTATCTAGAATCGCAACCGGATATGGAGATTGAATTGATCCGTGATCTTAAATTTTTAGGAGAATATAGTGACAAGGGAATTGTTAATCATCTTGCCTTCACAGTAACAAATATTGATGAGTCGATTCAGTTTTTAAAGAAAAAGGGAATCGAGTTTTCTGCTGATGAAGTCAAACCAACGCTTGAAGGCGGCCGGATGATTTTATTCCCCGGCCCGGATCAGGAACTTCTACAGCTTGTTGAGCGAGCGAAATAAATGTTTTTTTATATAAAAAGAGGAGCCATTTCGTTATCGAAGGGGCTCCTCTTTATTTTTCCTTTATCATCATTTGTTTACATACTTTATCCCATTTTTCAAAGTAATAAAAAAGAATCCCATCGGGTCCAAAAAAATTAGTATAGGGTTGGTGTATCAAACAGCCATTCCTACTTTGTTATTCAGCGTCTTGTTCTGTCGCCGATGAATCCATTTCAGTTGAAGGATTAATAAGAATGCCATTAATTTCATCTCTTAATACATCTCTGAACACAAAGGCTGCAACTTCATTAAAATTATTATAGAGGTCAGATATGTCGTCGTTAAAAAATTGAATGACACTCTTTGTGAATACAGGATACACCGAAGGAGTATCTGGAGAAAAAAGTTTTGTTTCAGCAAATTTAAAATAGCGATTTGAAGATAATGCCTCTTCAAATAAATCAACAAGACCCTCCGCAGTAAAGGTACGTCCATATGGTCTGACGATGGATTTATCATAAATGACGATTGCATTCACCGTGATATTTCCTAATTCTTTTTGCAGATTTAGAATCGTCGCCAATGCCCGAGCTTTTTTCCGACTGCTAAAAACAATGATAGGGATTAAATATCCTCCATCTTCTGGAAACTCAATTAAGTTAAGCACCTGCACCATGGGATCATTGCCAATTGAATATTTAAGTTCGTTAAAATAAGTATACTGAGGTGGGCTTAACTGAGGCAAATCTGATTGTGTCATTTGTATTCCTCCTTTTCATTCATTCGTATAGTATGAGACGGGTATTTTTCTGAAACGGACAAATAACTATTTTTAAGAATTTTTATGGTGATTTCTTTCTAAGGTACAAATGTAGAGCCTGACACTCAGCGGAGTAAAACAATATTGTACCGGGGGGCTGACCCCATGCTTTAATCTTATTCACTAATGGGCAAATTAATGGTGATAGGAAAGATATCATCTTAAAAGAATTTCTTTATTGCATATATGTTTTTTCTGTGCTAATCTAGATGTGTAATCGGTTACATATAAGAGGTGAAACATAATGGCTACAATACGAGATGTCGCGAAAAAAGCTGGAGTATCTGTAGCGACGGTTTCAAGAGCCTTAAATGATAAAGGTTATATCCATGAAGATACGAGAAAGCTTGTAGAGCAAGCAATTCAAGAATTAAATTACAAACCAAATGAAGTTGCCCGTTCTCTCTATAGGAAAAAATCCAGATTAATCGGCCTATTGCTTCCCGATATTCGAAATCCTTTCTTTCCAGAGCTTGCACGCGGGGTAGAGGACGAGATGCAGGAACATGGTTTACGGCTGATCATTGGGAATGCTGATGAAAAGCCGAAGAAAGAAATTGATTATATTGATACCTTTAAACAAAATAATGTAATCGGTATCATATCCGCAACCAACCAGACAGAAACGAGTCATTATGAAAACTTAGATTTTCCAGTTGTTTTTCTGGATCGGACAGCTAATGAACATCCATCCGTTTATGCAGATGGCTTGGCTGGCGGGAAAATAGCCGCACAAGAAATAATAAAAAGAGGAAGCAAGCGGATTACGTTGCTTCGAGGACCGATTGAATTAGGGACAGCACAAGACCGGTTTAAAGGTGCAATCAATGAGATTTGTAACTATAATGTTAATTTTAATGTGATGACTACGGCTTCTTTTACCTTTGACGATGCTGAAAAAATTGCGAAGGAATTATTTGAAAAATTTCCGGAGACAGACGGAGTGATTGCCAGTAATGATCTTGGTGCTGCAGCTATTTTGCATGAGGCGTTAAGAAGAGGGATTTCTGTTCCGGACGAACTGCAAATTATCGGATATGATGATATCCCGCTCAGCAGCTTACTGTACCCAGCTTTGTCGACGATTCGCCAGCCGGCCTATGATATGGGAAGAGAAGCAGCAAAATTATTGATTCAAATCATAGATGATGAAAAATTGGAACATAAAAATATTCAATTGCCTGTTACATTTATTGAAAGGCAAACAACAAGAAAGGTTGAAGAAAATGGCTAAAATAACCGTAATTGGAAGTTCATCGATGGATTTAGTTGTTACTGCCCCAAGACGTCCAAATAAGGGTGAAACGATTCTTGGTGAATCTTTTAAAACTGTGCCTGGCGGCAAAGGGGCCAACCAGGCAGTCGCTGCTGCAAGATTAGGAGCAGAGGTTTATATGGTTGGATGTGTTGGCAGCGATGCATTTGGAAAAACGATTCTTGATAATTTTAAAAAAAATGGCGTTTTTACCACCTATGTGGAACCGGTTACACATTTGGAAAGTGGAACAGCTCATATTATCCTTGCAGATGGTGACAACAGCATTATTGTTGTGAAGGGTGCAAATAATTGTGTAACACCTAATTTTGTGGAAAAAGCGCTCGATGTAATTCGTAAATCAGATATTGTCTTGATTCAGCAAGAGATTCCTGAAGAAACAATTGAATATGTTTGCGAAAAATGCCATGAATTTGGTGTTCCTTTATTGCTGAATCCTGCACCGGCAAGGCCAATTAGGAAAGAGGTCATTGAGAAGGCAGCCTATCTTACACCGAATGAATCGGAGGCTGCGATCCTATTTGAAAATCAGGACCTACACGTAGTATTAGCGCAATATCCAAACAAAGTGTTTATCACAGAAGGTAAAAATGGCGTTCGCTTTCACGATGGTGAAAAAGAGGTAGTGGTTCCATCTTTTCCGGTAGAAGCCGTTGATACGACAGGTGCAGGCGATACGTTCAATGCTGCCTTTGCCGTGGCATTAGCGGAAGGAAAGAGCTTTGAGGAAAGTGTCCGTTTTGCCAACCGTGCTGCATCGCTATCGGTGACCAAATTTGGTGCGCAGGGCGGTATGCCGACTATAAAAGAAGTAGAGGAGAGTGTGTAACATGAAACGCCATGGAATGTTAAACAGTCATATTTCTAAAATTTTAACCGACCTCGGCCATACAGATTATATTGTCATCGCTGATGCCGGGAGAGATGTGGTTCAAGGTAAAAAGGTAGCAAAAAAAATTCCAGCACCATTGAAACTTGTGACAAAAAGCTAAATGAGTTCTTTCAAAAAGACCTGTTCCTGTAATGAGGGAACAGGTCTTTTCAATTTCCTTTAAGGAAAAGCGTATAAAGCGGTTGTTTTTGGACTATATATAAATATATTTTAATAGGGTCGAGTGAAAATTTTTGTATAATTACTAGATATAGGATATTTTTTTAAAATAGAAAAATAAACTAGAGGGAATGTTTACGATGAATAAGGAACTAATTTATGATACCGATACATGCTATCAGCAGGCTGAAGAGAAGGCTGCAAAATATTTTCAATCACTGTTGACCCAGGTTCAGCAAAAGACTTTTGTTCCTGTCTTAACAAAAGACATTCAGTCCTGGAAACATAATCATATTCATCGTTATCCATCCCTCTCTTTTTTTTCACGTAAAAAGGAAAGAACAGGATATTACAATCATATCCGCTGGCTTGATTATACAGGAAAACTAGATCCCTATTTAGATCGAAGTATCTCATATATATTTATGCGGGATCTGGGTAAAGCCTTGGATTCCCCTGACACACAAAAGAGGATCCGTCAGGTAGTTGATCACTTGAAAAATCAACTCACACAACCTGTCAAAACGGAAATGTATAGTTTGGCCGGAATGTACCGGTGGGGCCAGAAGGAACGTATTGAATCTACGATTATCTGGTTAATTAATAAACTTAAAACGGTTTCAGAAATAATTCCAAAGGGGATGGACGCGGAAAATGCCCAGCGGAAATTAATTAAAATTATTGGCGGTGTCGTCATGCATGTGACGGAAGAGATGGACAAGGAGATTTCGCCGGAAGAACGTTCCCGCAAACTGGATGAAGCGATTCGACTGGGTTATTCCTATGGACTTACCTACCCTTTTATTGACGACCTTCTCGATGCCAAAGTCTTATCTGATGAAGAGAAAAAACAATATTCCAATCTAATCCGGACCACCCTTATTACTGGCGCTGTGCCTGAGCTGGGGGAGTGGGCTTTGGCGATTGAAGACATGATTCGCCCGATTCATTCAGAACTTCGAGAAGCCTTTGAATATATTAAGGCCCATCAACTTCCTGAAACACGTAACAGTTTTTTTGAGCAATCCTTTGTTTTCTTTCATTCTCAGGAAGTGGACCGTGAAAAGAATCTATCCAATCCAAACTATAGCAATGAAGAACTTTATCTTCCTATCATTTTAAAATCTTCTTTTTCCCGATTGATTGCCAGGTCTGTTATTAGTGCCCCTGAGGACGAGGGTTTTGACAACCGTACCTTCTTTTACGGCATTTATAATCAGTTGGCGGATGATTTTACTGATATGTTTCATGATTGGGAGGATGGTGCGGTCACTCCCTATACCTATTATCTAAAATATCATCAGAAGCGTAAGGATCTGATCAATCCCTTCGAGTTATACTGGACGGTTATCTCAAATTTAATTCATAACGTGTATCACTCGGATCTAAAGACTTGTGAAGTAATTCTCGATCGTGCCATTAATGGCCTGAAACGTTTTAAAGAACGAATGGGCACAGAAAAATACAATGAAGTGATGAGGCTATTTGCTTCCGGTGTACCTAAATTCAATCGTCTGATTCAAAAAATGGTCCGAAAAGCAGCGGATGTAGATTTCTTTGATAAACTGCTTCGAGATCATGTAATTACGATGTTGAAAAATGAACAGAAAGAGCAGGATGAATTCTCTACTACGATTGAGCGTATACGTGATCAGATGAACCGACTTTTGCCGATTCCCAAAGTTGAATTTCACGATTCAATCATTGAGGCTGCAAATTATAGCTTGGAAGGGGATGGAAAGCGGCTGAGACCCATTATTACCTGGGTGATGGGGGTTAACGCCTATGGATTTCCTCCGCAAGCGATGGTACCGCTGCTAAAATCTTTGGAATATATGCATACTGCCTCGCTTATTTTTGATGATTTGCCCTCCCAGGATAATGCATCTACGCGCAGGGGGCGTCCTACACTCCATCAGACCTATAATGCGGCTATTGCTGAATTATCCGGCATCTTTTTAATTCAAAAGGCGACAGAAGAACAAGCCTCTATTGACCAGTTTGATGCGAAAACAGTGCTGCAGTTGATTCAGTATTCTTCTCGGGTTACAGAGAGTATGTGTATGGGACAGGCGATGGACTTAGAGTCTAAAGGGAAACCAATGACACTCGAACAATTGAATACGATGTGCTTTTATAAAACGGGAATCGCCTTTGAGGCGTCACTCATCATGCCAGCGATTCTAGCCCAGGTTGAGGAAGCTGAAATGATGGCCTTGAAAAATTTTGCCCGCCATGCCGGCATTGCTTTTCAGATTAAGGATGATTTGCTAGATGTGGAAGGGGATCGGGTCTTACTTGGAAAACCTGTCGGAATAGATGCTAAAAACAATCGGTCGACTTTTGTGTCTATCCTTGGTTTAGAGGGTGCTCGAAAAGCGATGTGGGAACATTACTGTCTTGCAATCGAGGGGTTACAGGAAGTGCCGCGCAATATTACTTTTTTGAAGCATTTATTGAATTATATCGTAAACCGGGAACGTTGATTAAATGAAAAAGGCCATTTTGGTCTTTTTTTATTTCAAAAATATGGTATTATATATTTAGATAATTAACTAAATATAAAAGGAGAGGCTTAAATGAACGAAGTTTTTAAGGCACTAGCCGATCCAACAAGAAGAAAAATTCTTGATTTGTTGAAAGAGCAGGATTTAACAGCGGGTGAAATTGCCGACCAATTTGATATGAGCAAGCCCTCCATCAGCAATCATCTAAAAATCCTTAAATCTGCAGGATTAGTTCTCGATGAAAAAAAGGGCCAGTTTATCCTTTACTCGTTAAATTCCACTATTTTGCAGGATGTCATTAAGTGGCTGCTAGATAAAAAAAGTTAAGGGGGAGAAACGTGTGAGGAAAAATAAGCTTTATTATATAACAATGGGAATTGCAATCATTACATTGCTGCTGAATCTCTTGGCGTATCCTAATTTACCGGATAAAGTGCCTGTGCATTGGGGGATCAAGGGCGAGGTTAACCGCTATGGACCTAAACTGGAACTTGTCAGCCTTGGTGCATTGCCTATTGTCTTATTTTTTTTCCTAAACTATTTACCAGTAATAGACCCGAAAAAGCAATCTTATAAATTGCATAAAAACGCCTATTCGATTATGAATCTGGTGATTATCCTGTTTTTATCCTGTATGAACCTAATTGCCATTGCAAGTGCACTTGGGATTTATGTCCCTTTTCAAAAGATAGTGCCTATCCTTTTTGGAATACTTTTCATTGTACTTGGTAATTACATGGCGCAAATTCGCCACAATTATTTTATTGGTTTTCGATCACCATGGACACTTGCCTCGGAATATGTGTGGAAAAAAACGCACAGATTTGGTGGCTATGTTTTAGTTGTTATTGGACTTATCTCTCTTATAGCAGGTTTGTTTGGTTCAATTGGTATGCAGCTATTCTTTGCGGCGTTAGTTATTGGGGTTGCGGGGATTTACTTATATTCATATTTGTTATTTAAAAAGAAATCATAGCGGTGACGTGTAGGTATATTGGTTTTTGAAGAAGTGGACAATAAAAGTGTTAATATGAGGAGTAGATGATTTAAATTCATTAAAAGAGGTGTGAAATCCACCTTATCAACGAATTTATCAGTTTTATCAGCGAATTATCGAAGCTTATCGGCGAATTTATTAGTTTTATCAGCGAATTAACACGCTTTATCAGCGAAGGAAAAAACAACCATCTTTTTTAAAGGAGTTACCATGACAAATCAAAATGAAACAGGCTGGAATTTTGACAATAGTTATGCTCGGCTTCCAGAATCATTTTTTACCGGTCAAAACCTAAACCCTGTCAGATCGCCTAATTTAATTATCCTTAACGGACCGTTAGCAAAATCACTAGGCTTGAATGTCGAGAGACTTCAGTCGGAAGATGGAATCGCAGTCCTTGCAGGCAATCGAATTCCCGAGGGCGGTTCCCCCCTTGCTCAGGCCTATGCCGGACATCAATTTGGACATTTTACTATGCTAGGTGATGGCCGGGCGCTGCTGCTTGGTGAACAGCTTACCCCTCAAGGAGAGCGCTATGATATTCAGCTTAAAGGTTCAGGAAGAACTCGGTATTCCCGCGGGGGCGATGGAAGGGCAGCGCTTGGTCCAATGCTTCGTGAATATATCATCAGTGAAGCCATGAATGCACTTGGGATTCCGACCACCCGCAGTTTAGCAGTGGTAGAAACGGGTGAGACCATTGCCAGAGAAACCTATTTGCCAGGTGCAATCCTCACCCGTGTGGCTGCAAGTCATATTCGTGTCGGTACTTTTCAATATGTGGCAAAATGGGGAAGTGATGAGGACCTTAGAATCCTCGCAGACTATACAATAAAACGCCATTACCCAGACATTGAGGTGAATGAGAATCAATACCTTTCCCTGCTAAAGGAAGTAATTAAGCGGCAGGCTGGGCTGGTTGCAAAATGGCAGTTAGTTGGTTTTATTCATGGAGTGATGAATACTGACAACATGACAATTAGTGGGGAAACGATTGATTATGGTCCTTGTGCCTTCATGGATACATATGATCCAGAAACAGTATTCAGTTCGATCGATGTTCAAGGACGCTATGCTTATGGTAATCAGCCGTATATGGCCGGTTGGAATCTTGCGCGATTTGCAGAAACACTTTTGCCATTATTGCATGAGAATCAAGAAGAGGCTGTAAATATTGCTCAGGATGCCATTTCCGGCTATATGGATTTGTATCAGAAGAATTGGCTTGCAGGAATGAGAGAAAAGTTGGGGATTTTTAACGAGGAAGAGCAGGATGCAACCCTTGTGGAAGATCTCCTCAAAATAATGCAGCAATACCATGCGGACTATACGAATACCTTCCGTGCGCTAACGATCGAAAAGATGGAAGATACTCCTCTCAATGGGACTCCAGAATTTACGCAATGGCATGAAAAATGGCTGGCAAGACGAGGGAGACAGGAGGAATCAAGAGAATCTTCCCTAGAGTTAATGCGAAACAGCAATCCTGCAGTTATTCCGCGGAATCACCGGGTAGAAGAGGCGCTCGAGGCTGCGGTAAATGAGGGAGACCTAAATGTGATGGAAAAACTGCTTAATGTTCTGTCAAGACCTTACGAATACAGTACTGAACAAGAAGAATTCTGCACTTTACCAGCACCATCAAACCTCCCTTACCGAACTTTTTGTGGTACTTGATGGTGTAAGGTAAAAAAACTAGTAGCAAAATAGCTATCCTGATAAGCCTTATTTTGTTAATCCTTTTAGTTATTTAGTACGGCCAATGCAATAGGAAAAGAGAAGAAGTGTAAACAATCTCTTTTCATTGCGGCCGGCTATTTTTTTACCCACTACGAGAAATTCATAACGATATTTATCATTAAAATCGGAAAGAGCAGTAAAATATATTACAATTTTGTGAAGTCATTAAAAGGCTTGATCATTCTATAAAATGGGATGTTATAATTAACCAGAAATCTATAAATTCTACTCGACGTTCAACTCCTTTGACTTTCCTCGAATCTTCTGAATTTCCACCCGACAGTTTATTCCTATTTCTATCATTTATTCTTAAATCAGTTAGAAGGAGCCTTTTTCCAATGGATACTAGAACAAAATGGAATATTAAACATCAAGATCGCCTTAATAAATTAGACGTACCCGCGCCAAATCTAAGATTAAAAAATCTATATCCTTATCTTCTTGGCGGCACAGCACTTGATTTTGCCTGCGGTTTAGGAGGAAATAGCCTATATCTCGCAAGTTTGAACTATCAGGTTCAAGCAGTTGACATATCTGAGGTTGCGATTAACTATCTTCAAGAACAGGCTGCAAAGGATAAACGCAATATCACACCACAAGTATGTGATTTGACGGAATTGAACAATCTTTGGTGGGAAGACACTTCGATTGATTTGGCGGTCATTACCTACTATCTAGATAGATCGTTATATCCCATGTTAAAGAAGATTATAAAAGAAGAAGGTTATTTGTTTTTTGAAACCTATTATCTCAACTCACAAAGCAAGAATAACGGGGTATCTAATCAATATAAATTGCAGCCTCAAGAGCTGCTAAAAGAATTTCGAGATTGGAAAGTGCTCTTATTTGAGGAAAATGAACAAGAGGGACGGCAAACCATCTTCGTCAGAAAAGTAAAAGGAGAGGAACATCACCCTATATCGGAATGATTCTATAACTCAATCCAATGCTGAATTCTGTAACGGTTTATTCTCTTAATCGTGAAGGTATGTATGAGCAGCACGATTTGAAAACGGAGAGCGGAACAGTTGCATCGAAATTTTTAGATGGTTTTAGCGTGGATTTAAAAGATCTATTTTATTGAAAGGATTGGTTTACATGATAGAGATGAAGGAAACTGTAGAGAAGGTTATTGAGTTTGCCCAGTCAGGAACAAATACAAAAAGTTTTCGCCCGGATTATCCTGTTTCTGAGGAGTTAAGGGAAAGGATGATGGATACCTTTAGCGATTTTATGGACTTTACGCTAGATTCCTATTTTCATGAGGTAGCTCCCTTTTTAGAGGAATATGTAGAAGAACTTAAAACGAGGGAAGAGAAAAAAGATATACTGCTGCATAATTTATTTTGGTGGCGAATTCTGTATGATGCCCATTACAATTATAGTGAAAGCTGCCTTGCGGAATATTTAGCCGAAAAGGATCGAGGGTTGGATAGGGGACCTGTGATTGAATCGTGGTTAAGGGAATCTTGGGTGGCAATCCCTAAATTCTATTATGTTGGCTATAAATATAATGACCGGTTCTTTGTAGTGGTTGATATTTTAACAGAAAAAACAATTGATGTACTAGTGTGTGACCCGCTTGCAATCCCGCCGGAAAATGGGGAAATTGTTATGGGGACGCTCATACCGTTAGGAGACGGTTTACATGCTCCAATCGTTGATTTTTACCACTTTGATTATGAAGCAAGAATCGATATAGCTAGGCATGTACACTACTATTATGATAGATTTTCAAAAAGTTCGACTCCCCATGAAACTTTTCTTCACGTACTTTCCGCTATGCTGCAAATCGAAAGAATTATCTTCGATGAAATCATGAAAAAGTAATTTCAAAATAAAACATTCATTCCATAATCATTTTTTTAAAAGGTTTTTTCCAATTTCATTTCAATATAATCTTTAACTCTTGTGCTATAATAAATAAACTTGGGGGTCTAGGATGATGGATAAAGCAATAATTGATGTATTACAATCAGTTTTAAAAAAAGAATTAGATCCAATTAATTCACGCCTTGGCGGCATTGAACAAGATGTTAAACAATTGAAAGATGGACAGGAACGGCTTGAAGAAGATGTGCAAGGATTAAAATCTGAATTAAACGATATGAAACAAGATTTTAAACATCTGAAAGATGGACAGGAACGGCTTGAAGAAGATGTGCAAGGATTAAAATCTGAATTAAACGATATGAAACAAGATTTTAAACATCTGAAAGATGGGCAAGAACGACTTGAAGAAGATGTGCAAGAATTGAAACAAGATATAAAAGATATAAAAACTGGCCAAGAACTCCTTCAAAAAAACATTATCAAAAGTCTTGGAGAATACACCGAAAAAATTGCTAACCACGTCGATAATAAGACATCTGCCTTAAATAAACGCGTATATGCTGTTGAAACTGAAATTGAACGGCTAATTCGACAGTAAAATCAAAAAGACAGATAAAGAAGATAAGGTCGCTTATCCTTCAAATAAGCGACCAATTTAAGGTTTTTTTTATTCAATTCTAATCTTCCTTCAAATTCTTCCCCATACCCTTCAAGAAATGTATCCCAAATCCCACTGCACGATTGATATCCGGGTCATTCAAGGCCTTCATGAGATCAAGAACTCCAACTTTTTTTTTTCTCTGAACAAATCCCGTTCCTTCATCAATCCCCGCTGCTAAACCACTAATCATTTTCTTAGTTTGTTCCGGTTGAAAATCGGTGAACGCCATCGATGCACTCATAAAGTTATTAATAAAATTCGTCACAGGCTCACGGTTCACCTGGTGGAGCGCGATTTCAGCGATTTTTTCCTTTGCCTGAAGCATTGCATTAGCCGAATCTAGCATTCCGCTCTGATTAAGCCCACCGACTAAATCCATAAGCTTTTTCAAAGCTTCATCCTTTTCAGCTAACTGCGCTTGCAAGTTTGCTAATTTTTCACTTTCACGCTCTTCTTTCGTAGGAATCTCTTTTTTAATCATCGTAATGGGCTGTGCCACCTAAAATACCTCCTTGTTAATCGGTTAAATGAACATACCCAGGGCGATTCCATTTACGCTGAACCTCGACCCCAGCTTGCGGATTCCGTTGTTTATTTCGCGGGTTTGTATTTGGAAGCGGATTTTTTCCCTCTTCACGAATAAGCTCCATCCGCACCTTCATTTGTTTATAAGCAGGTGTATTCGTTCGTAAATCGGTTGTTGTACCGATTAAAAAGTTAATGGCCGAGTCCTTTTCCGTTGAATTCATCGGCAAATATAGTTCGTTTGCTTTCACGCGGTCCGTAACAAGCGCCGGTAATTTTAGTGCACCAAAAGGTGAAACAAGGCGGACAATGGAACCGTCCTGAACGCCTCGGTCTTTCGCAAGCTCCGGTGACACCTCTACAAAAATTCCTGGAACTTTTGCCTGGATTCCAAGAGATTTATTTGTTAAATTTCCCTCATGGAAATGCTCAAGCATCCGGCCATTGTTGATGTGAAGATCATATTCAACCGGGAACTCCTCAGGAGCAACCCAATCTGACAGCGAGAAACGAGCTTTTTTATCTGGAAAATTAAATCCATCTACATACAGAAGCGGTGTGCTAACCCCATCATTGCTTCCCCAAAGGAAACTGTTCCAACCATCAAGGTCATTATAATTTGCTTGACTGAAAAGAGGGGAGAGGCTGGCCATTTCGGCAAAAATTTCACTTGGATGACTGTAGTTCCAATGGGCTCCTAAGCGATTGGCAATTTCTTGGATAATCCACCAATCTGGCTTTGATTCGCCAAGTGTTGGTAATGCTTGGTATAAACGTTGAACACGCCGTTCGGTATTCGTGAAGGTTCCTTCTTTTTCAAGAGAAGGCGCAGCTGGCAAAATAACATCCGCATATTGAGCCGTTCTAGAGAAAAATAGGTCCTGGACTACAAAGAAACCAAGGCTCGCTAATGCGTCGTGAACATGATTCGCATTTGCATCAACTAGCGCCATATCTTCACCAACCAAGTACATAGCTTTCATTCTTCCTTGTTTAACGGCTTTCAACATTTGAATGCTGTCAAGGCCAGGTAATCCATCAATCATGACACCGTAGGCTTTTTCAAATTTAGTCCGTGCAGCCTCATCGGTTACATGCTGGTATCCTGGAAGCCATCCCGGTAGTGTTCCCATATCACAGGCTCCTTGAACATTGTTGTGTCCGCGGAGAGGGTAGGCCCCGGCGCCAGGACGGCGATAGTTTCCTGTTGCAAGCAGCAAATTAGAAATCGCAGCGGAGGTTTCAGAACCGCCTTTGTTCTGGGTAACACCCATGCCCCAAAGAATGCAGGTACCGTCAGCATCACGAATCATTTCGGCTACTTGAATGAGTGTTTCCTGAGTAATTCCAGTGATTTTTTCTGCATAATCCAAAGTGTACCTTTCAAGGACCGTTTTGAAGTCTTCAAAGAAATTAACGTTTTCATCAATGAATTTTTGGTCATTCCAGCCCTGGTCAATTAAATATTTTGTTACGGCCATGAGCCATACTTGGTCCGTGCCTTGCTTTGGACTGATGAAAATATCGGAGCGCTCGGCCATTTCGTTTTTACGCAGATCAGCTACGATTAATTTTTGACCGTGAAGCTTATGGGCTCGCTTTATTCGGGTTGCCAAGACTGGATGTCCTTCAGCTGGATTAGCGCCGACAATGATGACCAGGCCAGCTTTTGCGATATCACGAATCGTTCCAGCATCACCGCCCATTCCAACAGTCCGGAATAAACCGTCCGTTGCAGGAGACTGGCAATAGCGCGAGCAGTTGTCGACATTGTTTGTCTCAAATACTTGCCGTGCCAGCTTTTGCATTAAATAATTTTCTTCGTTGGTTATTTTGGAAGAGGAGACAAAACCAATGGAACCTGGTCCATTCTCTTCTTGAATGGATTCTAGCTTATTTGCCACGAGGGCAAGTGCTTCTTCCCACGTAGATTCAACAAATTCGCCATTTTTACGAATTAATGGTTTTGTAATCCGTTCATTGCTATTGACAAAATCCCAGCCGAATTTCCCTTTAATACAGGTTGAAATGGCGTTAACGGGAGCATCATGGGAAGGCTGGATTTTAAGAATCTTTCGGTCCTTCGTCCAGACCTCAAACGTACAGCCTACCCCGCAAAAGGTACAAACGGTTTTGGTCTTTTTTGTACGTGTTTCGCGCATGGCAGCTTCTGCCTCTGAGACAGCTAGAATACCAGAGTAACTTGGTTCTACCTCTTTGACTAAATCAATCATCGATGTCAGCAGGCCTTGGTTCATTCCGCTCATAAAACCGGCCTCACCGAGCATCGATTTTTCCATTAAGGCATTACAAGGACAAATGGTCACGCATTGACCACAACTGACACAGGAGGAGTCATTGATATTGACCCCATTGTCCCAAAGAACCCGAGGCCGCTCTGCCTCCCAATCAATGGAAAGGGTTTCATTTACTTGGAGGTTTTGACAAACCTCAACACATTGTCCGCAGGCAATACATTGATTCGGGTCATAGCGATAAAATGGATGGGACATATCAACGGCATTCGTATCTGCTTTTGGAGAATAGGGATACTTTTGGTGCTCGATTTCCATTAAATCAACGGTGTTATGTACTTTACAGTTACCATTATTGTTATCGCAAACGGTACAGTAGAGCAAGTGGTTTTCTAACAGCCGATCCATTGCCTCCGTTTGCGCATTCTTCGCACGCGGAGAAGAAAGTGAAATGTCCATCCCATTTGAAATTGCAGTCGAACAAGAGCGAACTAGCATTCCATCGACTTCGACGATACAGGTATCGCAGGTTTGAATCGGATCTACCTCTGGAACATAGCAAACTTGCGGATGGGGAATTTCATTTTGATTGATGATTTCTAGAATGGTTGAACCTTGCTTTGCTGTATAGCTTTGATTATTTATTTTGACGGTAATCATTTTGTCGTTCATGTTTGACCTCCTTATAAAGAAAAATAAAAAACTCCACCACGAACACAGCTGCCTTTTCGTTCCGGGCAGTATGTTTGCATGGTGGAGTAGTTTAATAGCAGTCCTTGCAATTAGACCAATCCAATATTTTAAATTAAATAGAAAGACTCCATACAATCAATATATCGAGTCCATCAATGACACTATAATTATAGTGGTAATCATAAAAAATCGCAATATTTTAATTTCTCTCCAGGAAATTTCTCTTTATTTTTAAAAACGAATCATTTAATATTTTAATAAATGTTTGGAAGCACCGGAGGATGGTAAAATGTCAAAAGTAATTCATGAATTCAATGATATTATTCGCAAGCTTCGTAAAGATTTGTTCGGAAAAGGGCCGGAAAGAATTCATACGGTATTTACGGAAAACATGGCGATTTCCACACTCTATGGCAATTTGACTCCAACCGAAAAGTTTATATGCCAATCACCGGATGGAACGGAAATGGTGCATATGGCTAGAACAAAAATGATTCAAAAGGTTTATTCTGAGAATCTTCCAGAAGGCTTAGAAGAGGTCGTTGGCGCTAAATTAGTTCATCTTTTTTCAGATATTAAGGTAAAAGAAGATATTGCTGTATCTGTTTTTGTGTTTGATAAAAACATATCTTCATAGGGGGAAGTGGGCATGAATCTAGTTAAAAATCACCGAGAGATTCTCCAGTTTAAGAATGGGCGGTTCACGAATGTATCGGACAGCATCGTAACAGAATTTCCCGTAACGGTAAAAATTAATGGCGAGGAATTTGTAACACTTGTGTGTACCCCGGAGTACATCGAGGATATGGTCGTTGGTTTTCTCGCAGCTGAAGGGGTTATTCGCCAATATGAAGACATTGACAACATGTGGATTCAGGAAAAAGAGGGCATTGTCCACATCGAAACCTCAAAAATAAATCCTTTTTATCAAAATCTTCAAGGAAAGCGCTTTATTACTTCCTGTTGCGGGAATAGCCGGCAGGGGTTTGTTTTCGTGAATGATGCGATGACTGCGAAGAAAATGGATGACCATTATCATGTAAGTGTATCTGTTTACGATTGTTTCCGGTTTATTGAGGAATTGGAGAATGCGGCCGTTATTTTTCAAGAAACTGGTGGGGCGCACACGGCTGCACTATGTGATAATGATGGCATTGTTTTGAGTAGAACGGACATTGGAAGACATAATGCTCTGGATAAAATTTACGGATATTGTTTGAAAAATAATATTTCTGTTGCCGATAAAATCATTGTTTTTAGCGGTAGGATCTCTTCGGAAATTTTATTGAAGGTTGCAAAAATTGGCTGCGAAGTGATTTTGTCAAAATCAGCGCCAACGGAACTTGCCCTCCAGCTGGCAGAGGATTTGGGCATTACCACAATCGGATTTATCCGCAATGAGTCATTGAATGTGTATACACATCCGGGACGAATTGTTGAGGAGAGATGAATTTTTAGAGGGACAAAATGAACTTGGCCCCCTTTTATGGGCATTCTCTATGTCCCTCACAAATTTTGCCCTTAAAAACGGCTAGTTTCTACTGTTTAAGTTTCTTGATAATAAATGTTTCAAGTTTTTCCCACGGAAGAATATTCTTTAAAAACAAGTTTGATTTTACACCTTTTCCAATTGGGTATCTTAGTTTAGGCGACTTGACTTGGGTAGCCATTTCCGCCACTAGTTTTGCAACTTCCATCGGATCTCCATAGTCCGCTTGACCACTTTCAATTTCTGTCAAGATACTTTTCAGATAAGTAGCATAAGGGGAATCAGGATCGACCATCAAGTCATCCACATTTGTCCAAATATTCGTTTGATAGGAACCAGGTTCTATTAGCGAAACATCAATTCCTAATGGTTTAAGCTCGAGCCTCAAGCTTTCACTATACCCTTCAAGCGCATGTTTTGAGGCTGAATAGGCAGATAACCCCGGAAATCCAAACCTGCCACTAATGCTGCTCATATTGATAATTCTTCCTTGACCATTTGCCCTCATAAGCGGAAGAACGGTATTTGTCACGGCTATTACACCAAAGAAATTGGTTTCAAATTGCTTTCTGTAGTCTTCGATTGAAAGTTCCTCACTAAATCCCCCGACAGCAAAACCCGCATTGTTAACTAACACATCGATAGATGGCCACCCAGACAGAAAACTTTTAAACGCATGAATAGACTCAGGTGAAGTCACATCAAGGAGATGGACATGAATGAAATCCACTACCTGCTTTTCTTTTGCCAATTCTAAAAGTTGCTCAGATTTAGTTAAATCCCTCATCGTTGCAATTACTGTAAAACCCTTTACGGCCAATTCTATCACAGTCAACAGACCAAAGCCGCTCGAGGAACCTGTTACGATTGCTGTTTTCTTCTTCATACATTTCTCCTTTTATAAACCTTTTTCATTAATTAAAACGTATCGTGAAAGGGTTGCATAGAAAAAAGTATGAATTTTTTTATAGTATAGTATATTTAACTATATACATACCTTTAGAAGAGAGGGAATTCCATGAACAAAGATTTTTATGTAAAAAATCGCAATCTGTTATATGAACAGCTCGAAGACCGTTCACTGCTTGTTTTGTTTGCCGGGAAAGCCCCGCAAAAATCCGCTGATGAAGACTATAGGTTCACTCCCAACCGCAATTTTCTTTATTTAACAGGTATTGATGAGCAAAATATTATTTTTTTCGCACATAAAACAAATGACGCCATACAAGAATATCTTTTTATCGAAAAATCAGATCCTGTATGGGAAAAATGGATCGGAAAAACTATTACCAAAGAAGATGCTGCAAATGTCTCGGGAATCGGCAATATCCAATTCATTGAACAATTTGAATCCTTTCTGTCGCGAACACTTTTAACGAATGTATTTTCAACTATTTATTTAGACCTGGAAAGAAGAGAGCTAGATAAGGTTACGACACAAGCGCAGCAATTTGCTCAGAAAATCCAGGCGAATTACCCTTACCTGCAAATAAAAAATGTTTATCCTGATATTTGCGAACTGCGTGTTTACAAAACACCGGAAGAAATCGAAGAAATTAAAAAAGCGATTGAAATTACGAATGAAGGAATTAAAAACTTAATGAGCCACGCCAAAGCCGGTATGAAGGAATACCAGCTTGAATCCTATTTTGATTTTACGCTTAAGTCCGAAGGGGTACGGGATTATGCTTTCCCAACAATTGTTGCCAGCGGGAAGAATGGTACGATCCTTCATTATGAAAAAAATAATGCAACGGTTGAGGATGGGAGCCTTGTACTGCTTGATTTAGGTGCTCAATATCATTTTTATAACGGGGATATCAGCTATACTTTTCCGGTGAACGGTAAATTCACGGAAAAGCAAAAGACATTTTACAATATTGTTTTAAAAGCATTAAGAGAAACTACTGCACTGATCAAACCAGGTGTGCCCCATGCAAAATTGAATGAACATACAAAGAAAGTTTTAGCCGAAGAGTGCATCAAAGTAGGGCTGATTAAAGAAGAAAGTGAAATCACCAAATATTATTATCACGGTGTGAGTCATTTTCTAGGACTAGACACCCATGATGTGGGCGATTATAAGGATTTGACCTTAAAACCGGGAATGGTGTTAACCGTTGAGCCGGGTTTATATATTGAGGAAGAAGAAATTGGAATTCGCATCGAAGACGATGTTTTAGTAACAGAGGACGGTTGCGAAGTGCTTTCAAAAGATATTTTTCGTTCGGTAGAAGAAATAGAAGCATTTATGAGGAAATAATTTGAAGAGCTGCCTATGTTTTTTATAACATTATGATAAAATAATGTTTATCTAAACATATGGAGGCAACTATGCTAACTTTTGAAGAAAAACTTGCGATTATTGAGACATACCCTGAATTGGAGAGGGTGAATGTATCCCTTGGACGAGTAAATTTCCAATTTAATGAAAGTGTATATGACAAGAAAAATGTCGTTTATCACCTGCATCCAAATGGAAATGGCTTTGTCTATGCTGGTCGTATTCCCAATTACAAAACCGATGATAAAGGGATGGTCAATATTCGTGACTATTCTGCTGAGGACTTAAAACAATTGATTAAAGATGCAATCACCAGCCTATCTGCTATTGAAAAACCAATCGCTGAAGCAGCGATTATAGGCGACCTAGAAGAAGAACGATGGGTGAATAAAGAGAATGAAACTCTTCTTTTAATCAATGAAGATGAAACCTGGAATATATATTTCGGCCTAAATCTAGAGGAAACCTTTAGTACCTATGAAGAGGCAGAAGTGTTTTTAGTAGAGGAAGGCTTTAGAAGGGCTTAATTTTAAAAAAACTCCGAACGAAAAATGGTTCGGAGTTTTTTTTCCTTACGACAATACCCGAAGCCCGATGACTCCAATGATAATTAATATGACACTTAGCATTCGCCCGATGTTTTTCGATTCACCAAATAAATACATGTTGATGGTCACAGCGCCTGCTGTCCCAATCCCAACCCAAACGATATAGGCAATACTCAGTTGCAAAAAATGGAAGGAGGTATATAAAAAAGCAAAGGAAGTACAAAAACCGCCTATGTATAATATTCCATTTTTTAAAGATTTCTGTTGGCTATACATTTTTAGCCCCGCTGCACCTGTGACCTCGCAGGCTGCAGCTAAAAAAACAAACAACCAGCCCATGCTCAGGCAGCTCCTTTCGCTGATTCTTTTTCCTCTGATTTGTTATCTGCCAGATTGAGCCCGATGACCCCGATAATAATTAGAAGGATAAATAAAATCATACCTGTATTAAAGCTTCCCCCAAAAAGGAAGACATCCATTAATACGGTTCCAATTGCCCCGACCCCAGAAAAGATGGCATAAACCGTGCCTGTCGGAAGGGTAGCACAGGCATTCGGGAGAAAATGGAAATCAGTAAAAATCACTGCGATAACAAGAGCCCATTCCCACCAAGTATCTGCTGTATTAAATCCATAAACCCATATTAATTCAAACAAACAAGTTAAACCCACATAAAGCCAGGCTTTATTCAAATTCCTCACCTCTAGCATGCCCGTTTTCTATTTTATATTGCCCGATATATACTGCTCACATTAACCTAGAATACCACTTTGAGGTGCCTGTCACCACCCGGTTTTTGTGGTTTTTTGTCGAATGAAAAGAGAAACTATGATGAATTTAATTTTTTTCATATATAATGTAAGGTAGAATTTTGAGATTTTATTGTTTGGAGTGGAGGATTTTGAGTCGATCTTTTGCTAAATGGTATGATTTTTTTATGAGTCCATTAGAAAATAAAAAATTTAATGGGATTCGCAAGGAACTTCTCTCAAAGGCAGGGGGGACTGTACTTGAATTAGGTTCAGGGACAGGTATTAATTTTCCTTTATATATGGAAGTTGAAAAGGTAACTGCCATTGAACCGAGTCCATATATGATTGAGAATTCCTTAGAAAAGAAAAAACAATCGGTTGTCCCGATTGAACTGGTGCAGGCAAGTGCCGAAGAATTACCATTTGCAGATAATACCTTTGATACGGTTGTAGCCACTCTTGTATTTTGCACGATTCCCAACCCGGAAAGAGCCATGTTAGAAATGAAACGGGTATCAAAGCCGGATGGGAAAATCCTTTTATTTGAACATGTGAAAATGGAAAATCGTGTTCTTGCTGCGCTACAGGAGGGCTTAACACCTGTTTGGAAAAAAATTTGTGATGGATGCTGTTTAAATCGGGACACCTTGGAATTATTAACCGCCCATGGCTTTGATGTAACAGAGGTACATAAGTATTATCGTGATTTATTTATTTTTGCTGAGGCAATCAATAAAAAGTAACTGGAGGATTCAGGAAAGGTATTAGTATTTATAAAATATCGGTAACATGAGAAAACGCAAGGATTGTGCCCTCGCGTTTTTTAGCTTATTTTATGATCTTCCTTATAGGTATCTAAACAATTTTTGCAGATACAATGTTTTCTTAAACTTTCTGCAGGAACCAACTCTAAAATTTCATTCGGAAATGCCTCTGAGTCACACCAACAGTTTCCATGTTCTCCAGACCCTGTCATACATTGGTTATCTTCTCCACATATAGGACAATATTTATTAGACATTTACAACTCCTCCTTAACCCTTGGTGCAACATGCGGTAATTGCACTCTTTTTCTCTAATTTTAACTCATCTGAAGTTGTTTTGTTGAAAAATTATTGCGATTAATTTTTCATGAAGGAAACTAAGCAAAACTGTCGTAATCTTCCAAATTCCATTATTTAAGTGCCTTGCTCACTTTCAGCGTTTTTCCTTTAATCGTTGTATGCTCCATGGCTTGAAGGACGAGCGAGCCCTTTCCGTTAAGAATATCAACATAAGACAAATGATCCTGAATCGTAATAATGCCGATATCTTCTGCTGTAACCCCGGGAATTTTTGCAATCGTTCCAACAAAATCAATTGCGCGAAGCTTTTTCTTTTTTCCTCCGTTAAAATGGAGTTTCATAATGCCTTGGTTGATCCGGGCTGTTTTGTTATTTCTTACGACACGGCGACCGCTAATTTTTTCATCAAAAGCAGCTTTTCCGGCTTCAACCTCCTGTGATGACGGGGTTTCCATTGTCGGAATCTCAAAGCCAATGTATTTTTCAATTGCCTTAACGAATTTTCCCTCGAAAGGGGTAGCAAACGTAATCGCTTTTCCCTTATTGCCGGCACGGCCGGTTCGTCCTGTTCGGTGTACATAGCTCTCTTTTTCCATGGGCACATCATAGTTAATGACAAGTGTCACATGATCAATATCAATTCCTCGTGCTGCCACATCTGTAGCTACAAGATAACGGAAATTCCCCATTTTAAAACCGTCCATTACTGCAAATCGATCCTGTTGCTCTAATCCTCCATGAAGTCTTTCACAAGAATAATTGGCCTCGTCCAATTCAGTATAAACGTTATCAACGTGCTCTTTTGTTCTGCAAAAAATAAGACAGCTATCTGGATTTTCAAGAACTGTAACGTCTTTTAGAAGGGAAATCTTGTCGCCGTCCTTTACCTCGATTAACCGGTGCTCTATTGTATCCGTGGTAATTCCTGAAGCCGCAATATCGATATTCACGGGATCCTTCATATACTTATGGCAGAGATTTTCAACATCTTTAGGCAATGTAGCAGAAAATACCATGGTTACCCTGTTTGAAGGAAGTTCATTTATGATGTCTTCTACCTCGTCAATGAACCCCATATTTAGCATTTCATCCGCTTCATCGATGATTAGATATTTTATTTTTTCTAAAGTTAAAGTACCTCTTTCAATATGGTCCATAACACGTCCAGGTGTCCCGACGACGACATGCGTTTTTTGATTTAATTCTTCTTTTTGATTTGTAAAAGGCTCTTTTCCATAAACGGCTAAGGCTTTAATCCGTTTAAATCTTCCAATATTCGTAAAATCCTCTCGAACTTGAACCGCAAGCTCTCTAGTTGGTGTCAGAATTAATGCTTGTGGCTTTTTTTCTTCCCATTCTATTCTCTCGCAAAGAGGGATCGCAAAGGATGCGGTCTTGCCGCTCCCGGTTTGGGATTTTACAACCAGGTCCTGATTTTTCATTGCTAATGGGATAACTTTATTCTGAACCTCTGTAGGAGTATCATATTTTAAAATAGTAAGTGCTCGTGTTATTTCTTTGCTTAACTGAAAATCGTCAAAATTTTTATCACTCATGTGGTAACCTCGTTTTTTTATATTATCCGATCGTTATTTAGGTTTCTCGTAAAGAAATTTCATATGCAAATCGAATATGTTTCATTATACTTGAAACCCAATCAAATCACCCATTATTTTAAAGTAATCTACTTTAACATGACACATGCAACTCCTGCTACTAACAAGTCTAATTTTCTTCCTATATACCTTATATACCCAAAACAAGAAGGGAATTACAAAATGCAGATTTTCATTCTTTTCTCGTATTGTAACTCATAAGAAGTTTTTTTTTTGAAAAAAATAAACACGGAAATTATCGCAAATTAAGATACGCATGTATATAAAAATCAGCTCGTACATGACATTTGTCATATCGTGTACATGACACCTGCTACTAACATGTCTAATATTCTTCCTATATACTTTAAATAACGACAGAACAAGAAGGGAATTACAAAAATGACCCTAGAAAACACGAAAAATTTAAAAAAACAAGTTGCTCCCTTTGAAAAATCAACGACAAAAGAAAGTGTCTGGCAGCTCATCAACACAGTCGTACCATTTATTCTGTTATGGTACCTTGCCTATATTAGCCTTTCCGTTTCTTATTGGTTAGCATTGGTTCCCATTGTGTTAGCTTCAGGCTTTTTGACACGAATTTTCATTATTTTTCATGATTGTACCCATCATTCCTTTTTTAAAAACCGCAGTGTCAACCGGATCATTGGAACTTCAATGGGAGTATTAACCCTTTTCCCGTTTGATCAATGGGGACATGAGCATTCTGTTCATCACGCGACGAGTGGCAACTTGGATAAGCGCGGCACTGGAGATATATGGACACTTACAGTGGAGGAATATTTAGCGGCACCACTTAGACTGCGTTTAGCCTATCGTTTTTATCGTAATCCATTTGTTATGTTTGGATTAGGACCGATTTATGTTTTTCTCCTTAAAAATAGATTTAACCGTAAAGGTGCAAAAAAGAAGGAACGCTTAAACACTTATTTAACGAATGTTTTAATCGTTGCACTCGTTGGATTGCTCATTTGGGCAATCGGCTGGCAGTCGTTCCTATTGGTAGAAGGTTCTATTTTCTTACTATCTGGTGCTGTTGGAATTTGGTTGTTTTATGTACAACACACATTTGAAGATTCTTATTTTGAAGAAGACAAAGATTGGGAATATGTAAAGGCAGCGGTTGAAGGAAGTTCTTATTATAAGCTTCCGAAGGTTATCCAATTCCTTACAGGTAATATTGGTTATCACCACGTTCACCATTTAAGTCCTAGGGTTCCAAATTATAAACTTGAAGAAGCACATAATCAGACGCTTCCATTACAAAACGTACCAACCATTACCCTTGCTACAAGTTTGCGCTCTCTAAAGTTCCGCCTATGGGATGAGGAAAGCAAAAATTTTATAAGCTTTCGGGAGATTAAATATTTAGCAAAACGCAATATTACAGTCCAAGTTAAACCTGAACATTAATTTTTAGAGACTCTCCTTCATATAAGGGGAGTCTCCTTAATTAGACACCCCAGATAAGGAGAGAGAACCTAGATGATTCGAATTGTCATTGCTGAGGATCAAGAACTGCTTTTAGGGGCAATTGGTTCCCTGCTTAATTTGGAAGAAGATATGGAAGTGGTTGGCCAAGCAGGTGATGGGGAAGAGGCCCTTGCACTTGTAAAGCAACTACAACCAGATATTTGCCTGATGGATATCGAGATGCCTAAAAAGAGCGGACTTGAGGCAGCAGAAGCTTTAAGGTCAACTGGATGTAAAGTGATTATTTTTACAACCTTTGCGAAGACTGGATATTTTGAGCGAGCCTTAAAAGCGGATGTTAGAGGTTATTTATTAAAGGACAGTCCGAGCGAAGAGTTGGCTTGCTCGATCCGCCGCATTATGGCTGGAGAGCGGAGTTATTCCCCAGAGTTAATAGAAGATGATGATCTTGTTTTTGAACCTTTATCCGCCAATCAACCTTCAAGCCAAAGAAGTGATACGATTGGAACGGTTAGAAATTATATTTCAACTATAATGGAAAAAATGAAGTTACCGACTGGTTGAGATATGACTATTTGAAAGATATTCGGGCTTGCCTATATGGCAAGTCCATTTTGTTTTTAGGGCGGAGAAAGAACGACCCAAAGATATACGTAACCATGATATACTAGAAAATGGTATCACTTATTTAATATAACGGTGGGAGTTGTCATAATGGTCGCGATAGGTGTGTTAGGTTCAAACCTTTATATTGATGCAATATCTCCATATTATCATTTATTTCCGGAAATCTCGTTTATCAACTATACATATGATTCCCCGTGGGAAATTAATCATTTGATTGATCAAGCCGGGAAAGAGGTGGATTTTTTACTTTTCTCGGGTGCAATCGCGTATTATTTCGGGCAAAACAAAATAAATGAAATCCAATTGATGGCTACCTATGTTCCATTTAATGAATTCGTTGTTTCGCTGTCATTGTTTTCAATTTACTTTCATGAAAAAATCCCGTTGGAAAAGATTTCGATTGATTTGCCTAAGCAGGAATTTTTAGAGAATGTCTTAAAAGAAATCCATATTACGGACCCAACTTTATTTGTGAAAGACTACCCATGGGTTTATGACGTAGAAGAAAAGAAGGCAGTCTTTGATATTACACAATTCGTTCAGTTCCATGCGGATTTATATAAAGCGAAAAAAACACAATTTGCTTTAACAAGTATACATGCCGTATATGAAGAGTTGCAGAAATTGTCTATTCCTTCTATTTATATGGTTCAGCCGAAGCAATCCCTAAAAGAAGGATTAGAAAGGGCAGTGACGTTAACTAGATTAAAGAAAACAAAGGATTCACAGATCGCTGTCATCTCGATAAAAATAGCAAATTATCCAACCCAACAGGAAGAACAAGTTTTTCGCCTGCAGATTCTGCAGCATTTAAACCAAATGGCAAGGCAATTAAATGCAAGAGTATCACTGGACCAACATCAGCCATTTTTTATTTATACGAATCGCGGCTCAATGGAGGTTGCTCTGAAAGAACAAAATCTGCAAAAAATCCTTGAACTTGAAGGAAAAATAAATTCGCCTTTACAAATCGGAATCGGTTATGGATATACGATGAATGAGGCCGAAAACCATGCGACAGAAGCCTTATATTTTACCGAAAAACAGGCAACAGAAAAAACAACTATTTTTATATTAGATGAAGACAAAAAACTGATTGGCCCTTTGTTTGAAAATGAAAAACAATATGTCTTAAAAAATGAAAATCAACATATCCAATCTTTAGCGGATCAACTTAAAATGACGGCGAAAAATCTAATCCGCTTTTTTGATTTCGTTCGGCTTCATCAATTTCGTTCATTCTCGGCACAGGAATTGGCAGATTATTTAGCGGTAAGCCGGCGTTCTGCTGAGAGGTTAATTAAAAGATTTCTTGAAAAAGAATTACTTACAATTACGGGGGAAGAGCAGCCATATGACCAAGGACGCCCGCGGGCACTTTATAATATTTCGGATAAGCTAAAAAAATATTTCTCCTAAAAGGATTGTTTTTTGAAAATTTACAGTATATTATAAAAATAACCGATTAGCGACAATAAAACGACGCTGTCGCAAATGTAGAGGAGGAAAAAACACCATGAAAATTATTAAAGCAGATATTATTGGAATCCATTTACCATTACAATCCCCATTTATTATTTCGTACGAAACATATGATTATATGCCATCGATTATTGTGAAACTCGAAACGGAAGATGGTCTTGTCGGATATGGAGAAGCCGTTCCGGATGAACATGTAACAGGGGAATCATTTTTTAGCGGAATTGAAATTTTAAAACATCAGTTACTGCCTTTTATCATGGGAGAAAGTCCTTTTGCCATTGAAAAAATTCACCATATTATGGGTAGCCGAATCCATGGCAATCCGGCAGCAAAGGCTGCGATTGATATCGCATGCTATGACCTGATGGGTAAATATTCGGCCAAGCCAGTCTATGATTTAATCGGCGGAAAATTTCATAATGAACTTACCTTTGCAAAGGTATTAAGTATTGAAGAACCGGAAGTGATGGCTGAAAAGGCCAAACAGGCGCTTGCTCTCGGATACAGTTCTTTAAAACTAAAGGTTGGATTTGATCTTTTTAAAGATTTAGAACGAGTAAAAGCCGTTCGAGAGGCAGTTGGCTATGAGGTGCCGATTCGAGTCGATGTTAACCAAGGCTGGAAAGATTATTCGACTGCAGCCCAGGCACTTCCATTATTAGAACCGCTCAGAATTTCCTGGCTGGAACAACCGATCAAGATGGGAGATATTGACGGACTTGCAGAGCTTCGAAAGAAAACGGTGATTCCGATTATGGCGGATGAAAGTGTACATGACGGTTCCGACCTAAATGAAATTATCAAGAAAAATGCTGCTGACAAAATCAATATTAAATTAATGAAATCAGCGGGGATTTATCCTGCGATTCATATGGCTAAAACAGCTGAATATGCAGGTCTTTCCTGCCAAGTTGGGTCAATGGTCGAATCCTCGATTGGCTCTGCAGCTGGATATCATACTGCGATGGCCAGAAAAAATATCACCAGCACAGAATTAACCGGGCCGTTGTTATTCAGTAAAGATATTGGTGACCTTGAGTATCAAATTCCTTTTGTGGTACTAAGCGAAAAACCTGGTTTAGGTGTTGAAGTGAATGAGGGAACGCTTCAAGAATTAACGATTAAAAAAGAAACTGTTCAATCCAAGTAATGAGGGAATATAGATGAAAAAAACACTAGAAAAATTAAGCCCAATCATTTTTGAACTATTTGAGCATTTCCATCAAAATCCGGAAGTCAGCTGGAAAGAAGTTAACACCACTAGCTTCATAGCAAATTTTTTAAAGAGCAATGGGTGTGAGGTTAGAACGTTTCCGGACCATACAGGAGTAGTAGGGGAACTAGGAAATGGCCCCCTAACGGTTGGGGTTCGCGCGGATATGGATTCTTTATGGCAGGAAGTGAATGGGAGGTTTCAAGCCAATCACTCCTGCGGCCATGATGCGCATATGACGATGGTGTTAGGCACGCTGCTTCTTTTAAAAGAAATGCAATTAGAACTGCCGGGACGGCTAAAATTAATTTTCCAACCGGCAGAGGAAGTAGGGGATGGCGCCTTAAAAATGATTGAAAAACAAGTAATCGATGATATTGACTTTTTGTACGGAGTTCATTTACGGCCTATTCAGGAACTTTCGATGGGGACGGCATCACCGGGTATTATTCACGGGGCCGCTGAAACCGTATCCGCTAAAATTATTGGCTTTGATGCGCATGGTGCTCGTCCTGATTTAGGGGTGAATGCCATAGAAGTGGTTTCCGCGATTGTCGAGCAATTAAAAGGAATCCGTTTGAACCCGTTTGATTCTTTCTCTGTAAAAATGACTCAAGTCAGCGCAGGAGGGGATAACACGAATGTTATTCCCGGATCTGCCCAATTTCATTTAGATTTACGGGCGCAAAAAAATGAAACGATGGATATGCTAGTTCAAAAAGTTGACCATATTTTACAGCAAGTTGCCTCACTTTTTGAGGTGAAGATTGAATTTGAACATAAAGAAAAGGTTTATGCTGCTGTGGTAAATCCCAAGGCACAGAAAATTATGGCGAAGGCGATTGCAGAAGTCATTGGTGATGAAAATGTTATGCCTGCAGTCATCACACCTGGTGCGGAGGATTTTCATTTTTACACAAAAGAACGCCCGCATTTGAAAGCCGCGATGCTGGGTTTAGGCTGCGACTTAGCCCCTGGTTTGCATCACCCGAATATGTCGTTTAATCGAGATGCCCTTTTAAATGGAATTGAAATTTTAACTCGAACTGTTCTTGCGACTTTTAAACAAAACTAGTTAGTTTTTATTAATGAGAAAAGAGGTGCATATATGAATAATACGGCATTACAAACAGAAAAAGAAACGAATTTTTCCGAACACCACCATCTGAAACGGAATCTTCAGGCGAGACATCTCACCATGATTGCCATCGGTGGTACGATTGGTACCGGGTTATTTCTGGCAAGCGGGGGAACAATCAGTCAAGCGGGCCCGGGAGGAGCAATCGTTGCTTATATCTTAAGTGGTTTAATGATGTTATTTCTAATGACAAGCTTAGGAGAAATGGCCACGCTTTTGCCGATTTCCGGGACCTTTAGCACCTATTCCTCTAAATTTGTCGATCCTGCCTTTGGTTTTGCTCAAGGCTGGAATTATTGGTATTATTCAGCCATGATTATCGCTCTAGAGTTATCGGCTGCCGGTTTAATTATGAAATTTTGGCTGCCAAATGTTCCGTCCATTTTCTGGAGCGTTCCTTCTCTCGCTATTATCTTTTTATTAAATTTTTTATCTGTAAGAGGTTATGGGGAAGCAGAATATTGGTTTTCAATTATTAAAGTTGCTACAATCATTCTCTTTTTGGTGATTGGGGTCTTGATTATCTTAGGTATAATGGGTGGTCACTCTGTCGGATTTAAAAATTTTACCGCAGGAGAAGCCCCTTTTAAGGGTGGTTTTGCTTCTATCATTAGCGTTTTCATGATTGTTGGTTTTTCGTTTCAAGGTACGGAAATGGTTGGTTTTTCTGCTGGGGAAAGTGAAAATCCTAGGGAGAATATGCCCAAAGCCATTCGACAGATTTTTTGGAGAATCTTGTTATTTTTTATTTTTTCCATCATCATCATTGGATTCCTTGTACCTTATAATGATCCAAGACTATTAAACTCTGATAATGTTTCAGAAAGTCCGTTTACATTAGTTTTTGAACGAGCAGGACTGGCTTTTGCAGCTTCTGTAATGAATGCTGTTGTTTTAACGGCTGTACTCTCCACCGCTAATTCCCAAATGTATGCCGGCTCACGGCTTTTATGGACAATGGCGAAGGAAGGAAATGCTCCAAAATTTTTAACAAAAGTAAATTCACGTGGAATTCCTGCAAATGCACTTTATGCAACAACAGCTGTCGGGATGCTTGCATTTTTAACATCGATCTTTGGTGATGGAAAGGTCTTTTTCTGGCTGTTGAATGCCTGCAGCTTATCAGGATTTCTTGCCTGGATTGGAATCGCTGTCAGCCATTACCGTTTCCGTAAAGGCTATGTGGCTCAAGGAAGAGATTTAAATGAATTACCTTTTAAAGCAAAGTGGTTTCCATTTGGCCCTTTCCTAACATTGGCTTTATGTATGGTGGCTATCCTTGGACAAGACTATAAGGCATTTTTAGGAGATAAGATTGACTGGAATGGCTTGCTTGTTACCTATTTGGGGATTCCAATCTTTTTGGCGGCTTGGTTAGGCTATAAATTTATTAAAAAAACAAAGGTTGTCACATTGAAAGATATGGATTTCGAGCATGAAGATGTATAATCATTTTTAGGACAATTTCAAAAAGGAGGTATACTGAATGAGCGAAAAGAATATCGTTATTCGTACTCTCGAAACAATTGATGAGCTGGAAGAATTGAGAAAATTGGAATCGCTGATTTGGAGTGAATACGAGTCCATACCAAGCAGTCAAACCATTACGGCCATTAAAAACGGCGGCATGGCATTGGGCGCTTTTTTGGAAGACGAACTGATTGGTTTTCAATATAGTTTTCCGGGTTTTAAAAATAATAAGATTTATCTCTGTTCTCATACACTAGGAATTCATCCCGAATATCGTAAACTGGGGATTGGCGAAAAACTAAAGCTTGCCCAAAAGGAAGAGTCATTAAAAATGGGATATGATTTAGTTACATGGACATATGATCCTCTTGAAACAGTAAATGCCTATTTGAATCTCCATAAGCTTGGAGCAAGATGTTCGACTTATGTAGAGAATTGTTATGGGGAAATGCAGGACGATTTAAATCAAGGCATGCCGTCCGACCGGTTTACGGTTGAATGGTGGGTTAGGGAGGATTTGGTTGAAAGGCCAAGCGAGTATGATGTAGAGGGCCGTTTGTTACTCAAGGTTTACCGTGATTCAGAAGAAAACTTGAACCCAAGTGAAACGGTTCTGGAGCTGGATACTGCGGAAGGCTTCCTCTTTGTTCCGGTACCGAGTAATTTTCAAACGCTGAAAAAAAAGAATCCTGAGCTTGCGATAGCATGGAGAATGAAGACCCGTGAGGTATTTATTCATTATTTTAAAAATGGCTGGACGGCAATTGATTTGTTAAGAACAAAGTCTGATCCGGATTTGTGTTATTATGTATTGAAAAAATTGTAACTTCTTTGTGAAGGCTGTCCCAAATTTGGGACAGCCTTTTGAAATCAAAGGTTATTGACCTTGTTGATTTCGTAAGGATTGTTCAGCATATGCAACGAGACGCTTCGTCATTTCGCCGCCCACTGAACCATTTGCTCGCGCGGTCGTATCAGCACCAAGTTGAACTCCAAACTCGTTGGCGATTTCCTCCTTCATTTGATCCAGAACATTGCCTGCACCAGGAACCAAAAGTTTGTTTCTAGCCATGATTCATCACTCCCGCCGAAGTTTTTGAGCAAAAGAACATGCTCGTATATAATGTAACCTATATACAAATCCTGATTCCGATTGAATGGGATATATAAATGGATAAATTTGTAATTAATATTGAAAGAAAAGGTGTCATGATGCAAAAAATTATTGTAATCGGAGCTGGGATTCTCGGTGCTTCTACCGCGTACCACCTGACCAAACTAGGTGCACAAGTTACTATGGTTGACCGGGAAGATTCTGGCCAAGCAACCGATGCCGCAGCCGGAATAGTCTGTCCATGGCTATCACAGCGGAGGAACAAAATATGGTATCAATTAGCAAAAGGCGGCGCCCGTTACTATCCAGAATTAATCGCAAAATTAGAAGCAGACGGTGAAACAGAAACCGGATATAAACGGGTGGGTGCTTTAAGTTTACACAACGACCCAAATAAACTCGAACAGATGGCAGAACGGGCACGAAAACGGAGAGAAGATGCTCCGGAAATCGGTGAAATCAAGATTCTGTCACCAGCAGAAACAAAAAAACTTTTTCCACCTTTATCAGAGGAATTCGGTTCTGTTTATGTCAGCGGGGGAGCCCGTGTTAATGGCCGAGCACTTCGAGATACTTTAACACGTACAGCGATTAAGAATGGAGCGACTTTTTTAAAAGGGGATGCATCGCTCCTAATAAAAGAAAACCGGGTAATGGGGATTACCTTGGAAGAAAAAACTTTACTTGCTGACCATGTAATTGTTACTTCAGGAGTATGGGCAAAAGAGCTTTTAGAGCCTCTAGGCATTGAGTTTTCCGTAAAACCGCAAAAAGCACAAATCATTCATTTACAGCTGCCTAAAACGGATACAAGTTCATGGCCAGTTGTCATGCCGCCACATACCCAATACATCCTTACTTTTGATAATGGACGCGTTGTTGTGGGATCCACACATGAAAATGATATAGGGTTTGATACCCGTGTAACAGCAGGCGGAATCAATGAAATCTTAAGTCAAGCCTTAGAAACGGCACCGGGATTAGCAGACAGTACTGTCCTCGAAACAAGAGTTGGTTTCCGCCCCTTTACTCCAGGGTTTTTACCAGTAGCCGGACCTTTGCCTGATTGGAATGGAATTTATGTTGCCAATGGGTTAGGTTCATCTGGGTTAACTAGCGGTCCATACCTCGGTGCAGAACTCGCTAAATTAGTCACAGGACAGGAAACAGAGATTGATTTAAATAACTATAATATTAAAAATGCTATTTTGTAGAGGAGCACGTTTTGCCATATAGGCAGACGTGCTTTTTTAAATTCTTTGCCGAATTAGGTGACAAATTTATGACCACAACATATAATTAGTAAAAAGTTGCACTCGGTAAAAACTTTGAGGAGTGTGAAAAAATAATGGGGACAACTAATATTATTAAGCTTGAGGATGGAAAAAAAGGCGATATTATTAAAATAACTTCGATTCAACTGGAAGGTGTAATGAGAAGAAGATTATTAGATTTAGGCTTTGTAAAAGATGCATTAGTTGAGGTAGTTCGGAAAAGCCCGTTGGGAGACCCTATCGCTTTTCGTGTAAGTCAAACAACCATTGCATTAAGAAAAGAGGAGAGTTCAAAAATTGAAGGGGAGCTGGTGAAAGATGGGGAATGAATATCGGATTGCTTTAGCGGGAAATCCCAATACAGGTAAAAGTACATTGTTTAACGCTTTAACTGGTTTGAAGCAGCATACGGGTAATTGGGCTGGAAAAACGGTTTCACTTGCAAAGGGGAGCATTGCATTTAAAGATACTCGATTTCAATTGATCGATCTCCCAGGTACCTATTCCCTTTTTTCAAATTCCAAGGATGAAGAGGTGGCACGAAACTTCATTGTATTTGAAAAACCAGATGTAACAATCGTTGTCCTTGATGCCACATCCTTGGAACGGAATTTTAATCTTGCCCTGCAGGTTTTGGAAATGACAAAAAATGTAGTCATTTGTATAAATTTAATCGATGTTGCAGAAGAACAAGGAATAAACATTAACGAGCATCTGCTTACAAATCGGCTTGGGGTTCCAGTACTCAAAATTTCTGCAAGAAATAAAAAAGGGTTTCCCATGCTTCTTGATACCATTCATCGTATTGTTACTGGGGAAATAGTTTGCCATCCTATTCCAGTGAAATATCCGCAGGAGATCGAAGAAAAAATTGAAAAAATCGAACCGAAAGTACGTGAGATTGTCGGTGACCATATATCCTCCCGCTGGGTTTCCCTCCGTTTATTGGATGGTGATGAGTCTTTACTAGGTGAAATTAATCATTACCTAAGACTTAAAGGGGGAGACGTAAATGAATATCGAACAGCTATACAATGAAGCTCAAAAGATGTCGACAGCGAAGTTAAGAGATGAGGTTGTACAACATTTGTACGACCGAAGTCATCAACTTTGCAAGGTGGGTGTCTCCTATACAAAATCGAAAAGGGATACTCGGACTGAAAAACTAGATGCGATTTTCACTTCTCCCATTTTCGGCTTTCCAATTATGTTAATCATGTTGGGAACGGTCTTCTATATTACCATTGCTGGAGCAAATATTCCATCTTCCTTAATTGCTGACTTTTTTGGATGGTTAGAGCAGTATATCACAGCTGTTTTTACTTTTTTACACGCACCGAATTGGCTTCATGGGATGTTAGTCCTTGGCTTATATCGTGGAACAACCTGGGTGATTGCGGTAATGTTGCCGCCAATGGCCATCTTTTTTCCGACATTTGCTCTTTTAGAAAACTACGGATATCTTCCCCGGGTTGCTTTTAATATGGACCGTTTGTTTAAAAAGGTCGGCGCGCATGGGAAGCAGTCACTAACAATGGCAATGGGGTTTGGCTGTAATGCAGCTGCTGTTATTTCGACTAGAATTATAGAATCACCTCGTGAACGGATGCTGGCGATTCTGACCAATAATTTTGTCCCTTGTAATGGACGTTGGGGTACCCTGATTGTGTTTGCTTCGTTATTTATGGCTGCGGGATTTACCGGTGGAATGAAATTATTTGTTTCGACTGCGACTCTCGTCGGGATCGTCTTATTTGGAATCCTTGTTACCTTCTTTGTTTCATGGATTCTTTCCAAAACAGCCCTTAAAGGGGTCCCGACCCATTACACGTTAGAACTGCCGCCTTACCGGAAACCAAAAATCCTGGATACGGTCATTCGCTCTTCCTTAACAAAATCCTGGTCCGTCTTAATGCGAGCAGTGAAAGTTGCAGCACCTGCAGCTATTTTAACCTGGGTGTTTGCAAATCTCTATATTGGTGATACAAGTATTTTAATGTATGCCGTACAGTTTTTGGACCCTTTTGGAAAATTACTTGGCTTAGACGGATACATTATGATGGCTTTTATCTTGGGGTTGCCCGCAAATGAAATTGTCCTGCCAATCCTGTTAATGGGATATTTATCAACGGGTTCTTTGACTGAAGTTGATAGTCTTGTTGATTTAAAAGCCATTCTTATTGAACATGGCTGGACTTGGTTGACTGCATTAAATATGATGTTATTTTCATTGTTGCATTATCCATGTGGTACAACATTAATCAATATCTATAAGGAAACCAAAAGTAAAAAGTGGACATTTATGGCATTCCTGATTCCAACCGTCATTGCCATTCTAGTCCCGCTTGTCATTACACAGTCTGTAAAATGGTTTGGCTGGGTTATATAATAGGATTTTTAGAGAGGGTCCTCAGAAATGAGGACCTCTATTGCTAGAAAATGCAATTTCATTCGGTTTAAGATATGTAGTATAATGGGCTTGAAACTAAAAATGATAATTTTACCAAAATTGGTTGGTTAATTCGGCTTTTTTTAAAGGAGTGTTGTTCATGAAATACAACTTCGATGAAGTAGTGAATCGCCGTGGTACATATTCATTAAAATGGGATGGAGGAAAACTGATAAAAGAGATCGGCCTCACATCTAGATATGATGAAGAGACGATTCCTTTGTTTACAGCGGATATGGATCTGCCTGTACCCCAGCCCTTGATTGATGCCTTACATAAAACAGTTGACCATCGAATCTTTGGTTACTCCGTTTTTCCGGAAGAGTATTTTACGGCTATCCAGCATTGGTTTAAAAAGCGACATGATTGGGATATTCAAAAGGAAGAAATTATCTACAGTCCTGGAACAGTCCATGCGTTGAACATTGCCGTAAGAGCTTTTACAGATCCAGGTGACGGGATTATCATCCAACGCCCGGTTTACCCCCCATTTACAGCGGCGATTGAAGCGAATCATCGCGAGGTACAGAATAATGCGCTAAAACCTGAAGCGGACGGATATTATCAGATTGATTTTGAGGATTTTGAAGAGAAAGCAAAACAAGAGAAGACGAAGATGTTTATTTTGTGTAACCCGCATAATCCTACAGGAAGAATATTTAACCAGGAAGAATTACAAAGATTAGCCGATATTTGCGAAAGACATAATGTTCTGATTGTCGCAGATGAGATTCACGGGGACCTCGTTCGGAGTAATCAAACGTTTATTCCCATTGCCAAAGCCGTTGACAATGTGGACCATATTATCACTTTTACTGCGATTAACAAAACCTTTAATGTAGCAGGGCTTCATTGTACAAATGTAATTATTTTAAATCCTGAGCTGAGGAAAACCATGAATAAGGTAATGGGGATGCATTTGCCGTCACCGTTTACCGTTTCTGCGCTGATCGCTGTTTATACTGAAGGGGAAGATTGGTTAGAACAGCTAAAAGAATATATTGATGGCACGATGGATTGGGTTGTGAGGTTTTTAGCAGAAAAAATGCCGAAAGTAAAGGTGAAAATCCCAGAAGGAACCTATATTATGTGGATGGACTTCAGTAGATATGGGCTGACACCAGAAGCAGTCCATGAACGGATCTATAATAAAGCAAACGTTATTCTCGAAGACGGTAAAATGTTTGGGGAAGAAGGACTTGACTTTCAAAGGATTTGCATCCCGTCACCAAGGCCGCTTATAAAAGAAGCATTTGAAAGAATTGCAAGAGAATTTGAGGATGTTATTTAAATTTCGTTTGATGAAACATAACAATATTATGTAAAATGAAAATTAATCTCATCTAAATTAAATACTAAAATATGGTCACGATAAACAAAATCGTGGCCATATCTTTAAAACCCTATTTTTTACTTTGCCTGTACAATTCCATTGATTTAAATCCTTCGCCCAATACCGTCTCCATTTCCAGTAGCCGTTTTTCCTGGGTTTCTTTCCTTTTTGCACTGTAAACATAACGGGCCCAATCTTTCTGATAGCCAAAGGTTAATTGGTTATATTTCTCAAGCAATTCTCCATTTTTGCTTAAAACAGCCTTAGGATAAAAAACTGTAACAATGCTAAGAAAATTAAGAACGTAAAGTTGTAAAGGCTGAATTGGATTAAATACCTTTTGCTCTTACCAGGGTTTGATTGAGCATATAGCTTATAAGAGATCACACTTGCGAGTGATGCAATGATTGTACCAAGACCGCCAATATTGACTCCTAATAATAAGGGCTTCCAATCCATCGTAAAGTTTGATAAAAGGATGGCGGCAGGAACATTGCTAATCAATTGGCTTGCTAAGATTGAACTAAAATAGACAGAGGTGGAGCCTTTCAAGCCTTCATTAGCAAAATCCCGGAGCGCTTCGATATTTGCGATATTTCCTATAAAAATAAAAAAGCAGATAAATGTAATAAGTAAGAGATAATCAATTTTTGCTAATAATTTATAATCTAAAACACAGGCAGTAAGAAATGTAATAATCGCAGCAAGCTGGTAACTCATTCCTCCAAAAATGGAAACAATAATGATACAAAAAATAATTCCCCAAACCGCAGCTTTTTTTCGATTTTTTATTGGAATAGGGTCTAGTGCGATATTTATTTTTTTGCCTTTAAGTCGGTAAATAGAAAAATAAAGCGAGCTTCCTCCTAGAAATGCCAACAATAAGATTGTTGTAAAAAATTGAGCCGGATTTATTCCATAATGGGAGAAAATAAATAAATTTTGTGGATTTCCCATCGGGGTTAAACTACTGCCCATATTCGCCGCAATGGTTTGTAGGATAATGGTTTCCATCATGTTAATTTTTGCCTTTTTACTGATGATAAGGGTTAATGGCACAAACGTGATAAGTGCTACATCGTTCGTTACGAACATCGAGATAAAAAAGCATAATAATATTAGAATAGCAGAAACCTGTTTGCTAGATTTGCATTTATTCAATATCCCAATTGCGAATTTGTCTAATAGTTTTAGTTCTTCAAAGGCCTTAATCGCGAGCAACAGGTTAAATAAGCTGACTAATACCTTAAAATTGATATACTCCAGTCTAGGCGGATGAATGAAGCTGCTCGCCATTGCTAAGATAAAGGAGATTGTAAATACCAGGTCCTTTTTTAAAAAAGTAAATTTCAGCTTAGAATTTTTGGCATTTTGCCTTAAAACATATTCTTTCATGAACATCTCCAGAAATTTTAGTAGGTTTAGTACGCCAAATAATTAGTAGAACATAGATAACGATAAAATCAATGCCATAGGATGTCAATTATTTTTCAAACCTTACACCGAGTCGTTTTTGCGGGAAGAGAACAGTTTTTGTTGAATTTTGGAAATATATTCAAGTATTTTTGCTTGTGGAAATTATAGGGAAGTGTGTTAAATTCAAGGATACCAACGGATAATGTCGATATTTGATGATAAATACTGTTTCTCTGAATGCGTTTTCAATTGGTAAACTTAATCTTGTAGTTGCAAATAGAAGGAGTTACTAGATATGACAAACGATGACTTAATTTACCAAATTGAAACGGTACGAAATACAATGATAACCGTAGGAATGACAAAAGGATTAACCTCGTCAGAAACGGTTCTATTAAGTAAAAAACTTGACCGACTATTAAATTTGCAATTCCGAAGGCAGAAAGTACGGTCGGCTTAATTGACGGGGGAGATTAGCTATTTAGAATGTATTTATAGTATAAAAAAATCCCCGTATTGGGGATTTTTTTAGGAAATCTATTTTTTAAAAAAGGATTTTACGATTCTTCTAGCCGTAAACAATACAAATGCAATCACAACAAATACTAGGAAAAACGCGAAAAAACCTAAAAGACCTACGATCGCATCCTCAAATTCCATATTTCCTCGATTCGTCAATGCCTGTTGGATTTCGATAGCAAATACTAAAACAAACATAAAAGTTGTTGTATATAAGAAAGATAGAATCGTAATTCCAAAAGGCATTTTTACAATAAATCTGGAGGTGGCCAGCACGAAAAGAAAAACTACGATTCCAATCATTCCCATGATCCAGAAATGCAGGTCCTTATCCGTTAATTGAAGATTCAACGAGCTGCTCACATATATTTGTATAAAATCATGAAGATTATTGACTATGTCCGCTAATAATTGAATAGTTTCTTTCAAATCATCACTTCCTTATCAGTTAAGATTATAACAGATTTTAAAAAAAGAGTCTTAAAGTCCATACATACTAGGCGGATGATTTTAGAACCGATGCCAATAAAAAATTTGTCGATTTTCATGAGGTGACCATATATAATATTTATACTAATGGGATTAAGGAGAAACCCAATATGGAAACTTTACATCAGCAGGAAAATCCTTTTTTCACTCAAATAGAAAACTACCAGGATATCATTGCTTTGAATAGGGAACTCTCGGAACTTAAATATGCGTTAGACGAATCTTCTATTATTGCCATAACGGATCAGCGGGGCATCATCAAGGTTGCGAATAAAAAATTTTGTGAACTTTCTAAGTACACCATAGAAGAATTAATTGGGCAAGACCATCGAATGATTAATTCTGGATTTCATTCAAAAGAGTTTTTTCGCGAAATGTGGAAAACGATCGGTTCTGGAGAAGTCTGGAAAGGCGAAATCCAAAATCGAACAAAGGATGGAAAACTATATTGGGTTCATACCACCATTGTTCCTATTCTGAACGAAAAAGGGAAACCGTATCGGTATATTTCTTTTCGTGTTGATATTACGGAGCAAAAGCAGATGGAAGCTGAATTTCACAAGTCCCTTAAGGATGATTTTAATCAAACCGTAAATACTCTTGAGAATGGTATTTTTAAATTGAAAAGGGGAATAGACGGGAATATTGTTTATACAATGGCCGAGGGAAAACTTCTTCAAAGTATGGGCTTTAATACAGAATCACATCGAAATAAAAGCCCATATGAAGTTTTTCCAAAAGATATTGCCAGCATTAAACTCTTCCACTATCAAAAGGCCTTTACTGGACAAAGCGTCCAGTATGAAATCGACTTATTCGGCAGATTGGTATACGTAGATGTTACGCCGATTAAACAGGGCGGCAAGGTCATTGAACTTGTCGGGACAGTTTATGATATTACTGAGTTGAGAAATACACAAAAACAGCTTAAGGAAAATAGGCTGCTTTATCAATCCTTATTTCAACACAGCCAAGATGCGGTGTTCACCTTTGATACTACAGCAAAGATTGTTACCATGAATCCTGCGACGGAAAGGGTGTTAGGGTATTCTTTAGAGAATTTTAAAAAGAAATCTGGCGCGGAACTGATTGTAAAAGAATATCAATCTATTCATCGCTCATGCTTTGAAAAAGCCCTTAAAGGAGAGCCGCAGAATTTTGAAATGGCTGTCTATCACCAGAACGGACATCAAATTTTTCTAAACGTAACTTATCTACCGATAATTGTCGATCAGAATATTACCGGGATCTATTCGATTGGGAAGGATATTACGGAGCAAAAAAAGATACAGGAATTAAACGCCTTTTTAGCGACCCATGATGAATTAACTGAGCTCCTTAATAGAAGAGGGTTTGAAGAAAAGCTAAAAAATGTGATTACTTATTCTCAAGCTTCCAAACAAAAGCTTGCGGTTATGTATATTGATTTGGATCGCTTTAAAAATGTGAATGATACATTAGGGCATATGATTGGCGACCAGTTATTAGAGCAGATTTCCCGCCGGTTAAACATTCAAATTGGTGATGGGAATTATATTGCCAGAATGGGCGGGGATGAATTTATGGTTCTATGTCCCTCGATTGACGTAGATGAAGAGGCCGCCAATGTTGCTATGAATATCCTAGCCAGTTTGAAGGATCCTTTTTTTATTGAAGGTTACGAGCTTTTTATGACAGCCAGTATTGGAATTAGTATTTATCCAACGGCCGGTGATAATGTCATAGATTTAATGAAACATGCTGACATTGCTCTTTACAAAGCTAAAGATCAAGGGAGAAATAATTTTCAAATTTATTCTGCAGTTATGGATAAAATGAGTTATCAGTCTTTTTTTCTTGAACGAGATCTGCGAAAAGCATTGCTGAACCATGAATTTATAGTCCATCTGCAGCCAAGGGTTGATTCAAGAACAAGAAAAATAACAAGTGCTGAGGCATTAATCCGCTGGAATCACCCAAGATTAGGGTTAATTCCGCCATCTGATTTTATCCCATTGGCAGAAGAGACAGGCTTGATTATTCCAATGGGCAAATGGATAAAAAAGAGGGTTTGTGAACTTTTGGTGCAATGGAAAGAAGCAGGAATTCCGCTTATTCCCATCAGTATTAATATCAGTGCCCAGCGCTTTTTGCAAAAGGATTTTGCGGAAAGTGTAAGGGAGACATTGGAGGAGTACGGGGTAGCTGGTGAATTCCTCGAGATAGAAATTACGGAAAATTCATTAATGCGAAATGAAGCAGATGTCGTGCAAACGATTCAGGATTTAAAGAAATTGGGTATTAAGATTTATATTGATGATTTTGGAACAGGATATTCTTCGTTTTCTTATTTGAAATCCTTTAAATTAGATGGAATTAAGATAGACCGCTCATTTATTCATAATATTTCTTCTCAATCCGAAAATGCCGGAATTACTTCTGCTATGATCCATTTGGCCCGGATTTTAAAAATGGATGTTATAGCAGAAGGGGTTGAAACGGAAGAGGAATTAAAGTTTTTACATGATCACCGCTGCAACCAAGTGCAGGGATATCTGTTTAGTAAGCCAACGACAATTGGGGCATTTGAAAAAATGTTGGTCGAGGGGATTTAAAAAGAATAAGTGCCAGTAATCTTTTTATGGAAGGATGATGGCACTTTTTTTAAATTCTTGGCTTTTGTTAAAGAACAGTGTTGAATGTAAATTTTGTAAATGGGCTCTCTAATGCTATACTTTAAATCGCCATATTTTAGTGTGAGAAATAAAACGGAGGAATGTAAAATGTATACTTCTATTAATGAATTTAATGGGGAATGGAACCAGGAAATGGAATCCACTCAAAAGGTTTTGGATGCATTAACTGATAGCTCACTTCAACAAGCGATATCGCAAGAAGATCGTACATTAGGCAGAATTGCCTGGCATATTGTAACAAGTACTCCTGAAATGCTTAATGAATTCGGAATTCAGGTTGGTGCTGTGGAAAACGCAACGACCGTACCGACTTCTGCTAAAGTAATTGCAGATAGTTTTCGAAAGGTTACAGCTGATACAAGCAACGCGGTAAAAGAACAGTGGACAGACCAATCCTTAACGGAAATGATAAATGTATTTGGTATGGATATGCCTAAAGCAGTGACGCTTTCACTCCTCATTAAGCATATTATCCATCATCGTGGACAGCTGACAGTCCTTATGCGCCAAGCTGGCTTGAAGGTACCTGGTGTTTATGGACCTGCTCGGGAAGAGTGGAGCCTGATGGGGATGGAAGCTCCGGCACTATAAATGGTACACTTTCGAACACATTGGATACAATGTGTTCTTTTTTATTGGGAAGCTGAGAAAAGGATGGCTACTTGATGCTTTTAGAAGGTATTTAGTAAAATACAATTTTAGAAGGTTTAAATTGGAGAAACATACTATAGATGTAATGATAGAAAATTAGGAGGCAGTCAATTGTGTTAAACCAATACTTTGAAAAAGCAAAAGAAAAGATTCAACTAGTTGAGAAGTATGAAATGGAAAAGCTTAAGAAGGCAGCCGAAAAGGTTGCAGAAGCAATTCAAAACGGAGGGATTGTCCAACTGTTTGGCTGCGGCCATTCACATATTTTAGCAGAAGAGGTTTTTTACCGCGCCGGAGGACTTGTTCCCATTAAACCGATACTAGTGGAACCTTTGATGCTTCACGAGGGGGCATTAAGATCCTCACAGTTAGAACGACAAAACGATTATGCTCTGGAATTTATAAAAGACCAAGAAATCCTTCCGGAAGACGTTTTCTTTGTTTTATCGACATCCGGACGCAATCCTGTTCCAGTTGACGTGGCACAGGAAGCCAAGAAAAAGGGAGCTTTTGTGATTGGACTTACTTCATTGGAATATTCGAAAAGTCAGCCTTCCAAACATAAGAGTGGAAAACACCTCTTCAATTCAGTTGATCTAGTGATTGATAACCACTCCACAAAAGGTGATGCTGCTCTTACCTATGAAAAAGTGGCTGTTCCTTTTGGCTCAACTTCCACGGTGGTGGGGGCGGTTATTTTAAATGCGATTTTCGCAGAGGCGATTAAAATGATGGCGGATAACGGATTTGAACCGCCAGTATTCTTAAGTGGTAATATCGATGGGGCAGATGAACACAACCATCGTTTAATAGAGAGATATCGGGACAGAATTCCGTTGTTGTCTTAATTTGATTTATTGAAAATGCTTGAATACATAAAGCCGCAGAAGACCTGCTGCGGCTTTTTAAAATCAATAAAAGTCCGTATTCATATTGACTCGGGGCCGGGCAGCTTTGAACCATTGAAAACAAAAAATGGTTATTAAAAGAAGGTCAATGATATCTCCGCCGTAATACATCAACATGCTGCCAGTTTCGGCCTGTTTAATGGGAACATTGGCTGGTGGTTGCGCATAGAGATATTTTGCAAGGATATCATGTCCGGCTATTGTGATAACTAAAACCATCGCACGGAATAAGTAACTTTTTCGGTGCGGTGTAGGATCCATATAAATAATGGCCGCAGTAAAAAGATACCCAGCAAGAAACACATGAATATGTACTAGCATATGCAGAAGAATATTATGCCCCATAGCGGAATATAGAGTGCTTGTATAGAGAATCCAAAGCCCTCCGATGTTGAGAATTGAAGCAATGATTGGGTTGCTTAAGATTGCAAAAAGCTTCCATCTTAAAATTTTTGTTAGAGAACGGGCAGCCTCTACCTTAAGAGTTCCTAAGAGTAACGTTAGTGGGCTAGCCAGAACCACTAGGAGCGGGGCGAGCATTCCAAGCAGCAAATGAACAAGCATATGGGCAGTAAAATCCATATGTGCCAGGGAGGCTAATGGTCCGAATGACGCGGAAATGATACAACAAATCCCCAAAACCAAACAAATGGATCGGTAGAGTGGATATGAAAGGTTACGTTGTCTATAACCAATAAATACGTTATAAAAAAATAGCCCCAAGATAAGGGACAGGATTAAAAGTAAAAGTGGATCCTCCAGGAAGGGGAATTTGCTTTCAAATTCATGGTTATTCAAGTGCATTTTTTTGATTTACCCCCGTCTGATTAGATTCCCTTCCACTTTGAACAAGAAGGGCAATACCGATCATTAGTAAGCAAATGGCAATGATATTCCATGCCATGTCATAGGGGAGGATATCCACATTATAACGAATCTGATGCAATCTCATCAATTTGTGCTGTACGGTGCCATCATAAAAATTGAAAACACCTGCCCCTAGCAAAACGCCGCCAAGCCACCTTTTAAAAATAAAAGCCTTTCTGCGGCGAAGGTCTGCCACCATATACAATGCCCCAACCGTAGCAAACCAGCTGAATGCATGAAAAATTCCATCTGATACCAAACCAACAGTGGTTGTGGATTTGTCATAAAAATGATGCCAATGCAGTAGTTGATGAAAAACAGCCTCATCCAAAAATGCAACCAGCCCTACACCAAACATTGTTCCCGACCATAAATTACGATTTTTATATAATGCCACCTGTTTTGTATTCCCAATCATCTAATATTTCTCCTAGTCTTTCAGTTCCCATATACAAGGGTTTACGTTAACCATTATTCCCCATTTTTAAGCATATTAGTCGTGTGAATGGCTGGCCTTTTTTGTGATCTACTTGAGACCTATTATGATGCTTTGGCATGATTTTTTGTCTTCTTCTTCTCTGGCCGTCTATATGTTGCCAATATGGCTCCAATAATCGTAATCACCCCTCCTACAAGTGTTAATATCGAGAAGCGCTCATGTAAAAGCAGAACACCAAAAACAACGGTCCAAACCGGAAGCAGGTTGATAAATGGTGCAGACAGAGCAGGACCGACTATTTTTACCCCTGCATTCCAAGCGAAGAAGGCTAAAACGGATGCTAGTGTACTTACATATGCCACGGCAAACCATGCGGTAGCATTCATATGAATCATGTCCGGATGGACAGTCCCGATACAACTAATGGCACTAAGAATGGTACCGTAAAAGGATGCCCCTGCGGTCATTGTTAATGGATCGATCTTACTGCCATACTTTTTCCCAAGGACTGTATAAACTCCCCAAGCTAAACACGATAGAAGGATTTCTACGATACCAATCATCGAAGCATAGGTGGTACCTCCTTGTTTACCCTGAACCAAAAGAATAACACCAATAATGGAAACGAGAGCACCTAACCAGGATTTTGCTTTAATTTTTTCTTTTAAAAAAAGCGGTGTAAAAAGTAAGATGGCGATTGGAATCCCCGCAGAAATCATTCCCGCATAGGAAGCACTAAGAGAACGTAACCCTAAATAATTCAATGTTGAAAATGCAAAAATCCCCAAAAAGCCAAGAATCAATAACTCTTTCCACTTTGAAAAAATAGGAAATTTCTTTTTATTTAACGCTAATAGCCCCCAAAGTATAAACGTAGAAATAGCCCAGCGAATCGTATTTAGTAATGTTGCTGGTAAAGCAGGTGCTAAGAAGCGACCGCAAATATAGTTGCCACCCCAAAGGATTGTAGCAAGTACAAGAAGTAATACTCCTTTTTTCATGAAAAAATTCCTCCATCATTGAGATATGGCCCACCGTCTGAAAAGCTCATAATCCCTAATTCCTATTTCAGTTCCGTTGTTTCCGCTAGAAATATGAACCGGGAAGCTTCGATTATAATCTCTACAGAATGCTTTCTTGCTTTATTTAGCTAAAAGGAACTATTTCTATCATATCTAATTTTGTTTGTATCCTACAAGTTTTTGAAAAAACCACTAGAATGGATTGTATATTAATTAGAAAATTGAGATAATAGAATTGTAACTCTTTCACAATTTTACTCATAAAAGAATGAATATTTATGGTAAAATATTCAAAGGTAGATTATTTAAAGATAAGGGGAAATTAAGAATTCTAACTAATTTTGTATTTACCGTTATTTTTCTGCTTAGTGTCATTTATTTAGTCCGGTATCGATTAAATTTAAAGAAAGCTGCTGAAATTTCACAAGATGCCCTTTATCCGTTAAAAGAGAGTGAGTTTGCTAGTCTTTTGGTACCGGTTGAATGGAAAGAGATGACCCCACTTACGAAACATACGAGGTCGTATCAGTATGTTAAATGGGGAACTGTGTTTGCCCTTTTGATTTTAGTGGTAATCTTAGCAATAGTGATTACAACTGAATTCCTAGGTTCTTCATTTTTCAGTTTGGCCTATTTGTTCTATTTAATCATTAGCCTTGTTCGTCATCAAGGCAATTTGTATATCTTGCCAAATGGGATTATTCTAAATGGAAAATACTATGCGGCAAGCCAAATTCATCAATATGAAACCGAACAAATAGTTCGTTGGCATGAGTTGTATGGTTATCATTCCCGTGTCGACAACGGCTTTAAATTGACTTTTGATATTAAAAAGAAGACAATTCAACCAGATTATATGATTGTAGAGGACTCTTCGCATCTTCGACAGATTACTGCCTTGCTTGACCAACAAGGGATCAAAGGAGACCAAAAAGAAAAAAATTAGTCTTGGTTTATTTCAGTCGTATAGGTGAGGAATACCTATCGTTTTTGAGTGACCACAGGACTATATAAAAAATCACATTATCTTGATAAAATATTAGATAACTATAAAATACATATAAAATACTCTTGAAAATAGAAACACGCCATTTTCATTACTAGAGTGGTTCAATAGGAGGAACAAACATGTGGGATTTCGATTTAAATATAGATCAGGTAGCAAGAATAAAAGTAATTGGTGTCGGCGGAGGCGGTAATAACGCTGTTAACCGAATGATTGAGGATGGAGTTCAAGGGGTCGAATTTATTGCGGTCAATACAGATGCACAAGCTCTTAAACTCTCAAAAGCGGAAATTAAAATGCAAATAGGTGGCTCTTTAACAAGAGGACTTGGTGCAGGAGCGAATCCAGAGGTAGGCAGAAAAGCCGTTGAAGAAAGCCGTCAGCAGCTTGAAGAGGTTTTAAAAGGAGCGGACATGGTGTTCGTTACATGTGGAATGGGCGGCGGAACGGGAACAGGTGCCGCACCGGCGATTGCGCAAATCGCCCACCGGTTGGGCGCCCTGACAATTGGCGTAGTCACACGCCCATTTGGTTTTGAAGGCCATAAACGAGCAAAAAATGCAGCAAGCGGGATTGAGCAAATGAGGGAAGCAGTGGATACCCTGATTATTGTTCCAAACGATCGCTTATTACAAATTGTTGATAAAAAAACACCAATGGTACAGGCATTCCGTGAAGCGGATAATGTCCTTCGCCAAGGGGTTCAAGGTATTTCGGATCTCATTGCCGTTCCGGGGCTTATCAACCTAGATTTTGCTGACGTGAAAACGATTATGACCAATCAGGGAACAGCTCTGATGGGAATTGGTGTGGCTAAGGGAGATGGCCGTGCAGTTGAAGCTGCCAAAAAGGCAATTTCGAGTCCATTATTAGAAACCTCAATTGATGGTGCTCAGGGGATTTTAATGAATATTACCGGAGGCACTGATTTAAGTTTATATGAAGTACAAGAGGCAGCTGATATCGTTGCTTCCGCGGCAGACCAGGAATTGAATATGATTTTTGGTTCGATTATAAATGAACATCTTAAGGATGAAATCATGATTACAGTAATTGCAACAGGTTTTGATGATAAAGAAGCTGCGCCTTCAAATCAAGCCTCCAATCAATCGAGGGAAATCCATTCCCATCGACCTGTCCCAACTCAGCACAGACGGGAACATGTAATCCGTGAAGAGCGGGTTCAAGATTACAATCGAAAACATGAGGAAGAGGCTCCAGCCCGGAACAGGAATTGGCAGCAGAAAGAAGAAACAGGATATGGACATAACCGAGAAAGTCAACAATCTGAAGATTCACTAGATATCCCAGCGTTCTTACGAAATCGGAATAACAGGAATCGATAACGAGGTGCCTGTCACCACTCGGATTTTGTTGAAAAATGTCGAAAACATAAAAACTACGGAGTTTATTTTACTTCGTAGTTTTTACTATATCTTTTAATAATTTATGCATTTCTGTTGATAAATTTATACATTGTGCAATAATTAAGAATAATTTAAAGAGTCAGCGAGGGGATTCAGATGGCTAGAAGAAAAACAGCAATTATTGTTGGCGGAGGTATTGGCGGGCTTGTTACTGCCCTTAAGCTTCACCGCGCAAACGCGTCAGTGCGTGTATTTGAAAGTGTCGAGAACATTCAGGCGTTAGGAGTAGGAATCAACCTCTTGCCACATGCAGTTCGTGTCCTTACTGAATTAGGATTAACCGATAAATTAAATAAAATAGGCTTGCCAACGGCTGAACTTATTTATGTAAATCAATTTGGTCAGAAAATTTGGCAGGAAGCAAGAGGGATCGATGCGGGATATCGTTGGCCGCAATATTCGATTCACCGCGGGCGCTTGCAAATGCTTTTATTAGAAGCAGTGAAGGAGCAACTAGGAGAGGAGTCCGTAATCACAGGCCATCATCTTTCTTCGTTTGAAACAGTAGGTGATGAAGTGGTTGCTCATTTTGTCAATCGAAAAACAGGAGAGTCACTTGGCTTTTATCGCGCAGATATGATGGTTGCGGCAGACGGAATACATTCCGTTGTTCGGAAACATTTTTATCCGAATGAAGGATTACCGATATTTAGTGGTCGGATACTATGGAGGGGGATATCTGAATTTACTCCTTTTATAACGGGTAAAACGATGATTATGGCAGGTTATCAGGATCAGAAATTTGTTGCCTATCCTGTTTGTCCTAAAACAGCGGCAAAAGGAAGTTCCTTAGTGAACTGGATTGCTGAACTTACAGTTGGCGGAGATTTACCATCACGTGCTGATTGGAACAAGAAAATTGATAAAGATATTTTTGCGCCTGCATTTGCTTCATGGGATTTCGGCTGGTTAAATGTACCAAAGTTAATTGAGCAAACAGATGCCGTTTACGAATTTCCAATGGTTGATCGTGACCCACTGCCGCAATGGACATTCGGAAGAGTCACGCTCCTAGGAGATGCAGCCCATCCGATGTATCCGATTGGTTCAAATGGTGCTTCCCAAGCCATTTTGGATGCCGATGCATTAGGACAAGCTCTTCTGGAACAGTCCGATATTGAGCTTGCCTTAAAAGCTTATGAAACAGCACGGTTAGCTATAACTGCGAACATTGTTTTAAGTAATCGGAAAAATGGGCCGGAAGTCGTCATGCAAATTGTAAAAGAACGGGCACCGAATGGGTTTGAGCATTTACATGATGTGGTTTCTCAGCAGGAACTTGAGAATATCGCCAATCAATATAAACGAATCGCAGGGTTTGACAAGGAAACATTAAATACAAAATAGGAGCGGGAACCATGGTTGAACACATCGTATTACTTAAATTCTCAGAATTGACAACAAGGGAACAAAAAGATGATGCCATCCGCATGACATTAGCACTAAAAGATGAAATTCCGGGAATTATTGATATCCAGCAGGGCTATAATTTTTCAGAACGGAATAAAGGGTATGAAGTAGGTTTGACGGTTCGCTTTGATCATCGTCATTCTTTAGAGAATTATGGTCCCCATTCAAAACATCAGGAAGTCTTTACTTTTTTAAAAGAAATTGGCTTGGAGGATTTGATTGTAATTGATTTTGAGTTATAGAAAAGGATATGATTCGTATTTGTTTGTACATAATAAAAGGACTGACTTTAGAAATCTATGTAAACTATTGCATCATATCTATGCGTATTAAAAGAAGGAAGGAAAAAGAATATGTCCTTTATCGGTATTGTCATTATTATCGTGTTAATCTATTTTCTTATTATTCGCCCGCTAACCCGACGGAATCACCCGCAAATTTACGAGCCAAGAAGGGATCAATATGACCAAAGAGGCTATAATGGTCCAAGAAACTACTATGGTTCTTCGCCAGGCCGAGGCTTTGGAGGATTCGGAGGAATTGCAGGGGGAATGGCAGCTGGAGCCTTGCTAACGTATCTATTTGAGCAGGGACGAATTGGCTTCGATCAATACAATTCCCTGCAGAATCTAGAGGATCATGAAGTCATGAGAGAATTAATGGACCAAAATATTCTCCAAGAACATGAAATTGATCAACTACAAGAACAATTAGGGCACCAAGATGATAATGGTGATTGGGATGGAGAACGAAATGGCGATGGTCCAAATAACATCGACGATAATGACCAGGATAACCAACAAGACAACAATGATAATGACTTTAGTGACTGGGATAATGGGGACGACAATTGGGTTTAAAAATCGAAAGAAGTTCCAAATACAAGCCTGCTTCCTTTAACAAATAAAGAAGGCAGGCTTTTTTTAATTCGACAAAATTCGGGTGGTGCCTGTCACCGCTCGAATTTTGTCGAATTATACTACCTGTATAAAAATCTAAATTGCATGATTTTTTTGAGTTGGTAAATCCTATTTGTAGACTGAATTTTTTTTGGTTGCAATTTTTGAACTGATGGTATATGATGTTTTTTATGCGCAATAGGGGTGCAGGAAAATATATACAAGTCAACTAAGGGGGATACAATTTTGGATCATTCGTTAAATAAGGCAGCTTCTCCGCCGTATGGTGTCATCGCAGTATTGATGGTCGGGGCCTTTATTGCTTTTTTAAATAATACGTTATTAAATATAGCCCTTCCTTCCATCATGAAGGATTTAGATGTAGAGGCCTCAACGGTTCAGTGGCTGACCACAGGGTATATGCTTGTAAACGGGATATTAATCCCAACCACTGCCTATTTAATTCAAAAATATACGGTTCGCAGACTCTTCTTAGTCGCAATGGGGTTATTTACCGTCGGAACTATTTTGGCGGGATTTGCTCATGTATTTATTGTGTTATTGGCGGGTCGTATGATACAAGCTTCTGGCTCGGCTATCTTGATGCCGTTATTAATGAATGTTATGCTCGTAAGCTTCCCAGTAGAAAAAAGAGGGGCAGCGATGGGGGTATTTGGGTTAATTCTAATGTTTGCCCCAGCGATTGGTCCGACTTTATCCGGCTGGATTATTGAACATTATGATTGGAGAATGCTTTTCCATTTTGTAACGCCAATTGCCATTATCGTTCTATTGATTGGCTTTTTCATGCTCAAAGATAAAAAAGAGAAAATGAACATGCGCTTGGATTTCATTTCGCTTCTCCTATCGAGTCTAGGTTTTGGCGGGATTCTTTACGGTTTTAGTTCAGCAGGAAAAAAGGGCTGGGATAGCCCGGCAGTGTATGGAACCATTATTGTCGGGGTTATTTCATTAACTGTTTTTATTTTCCGTCAATTGAAACAAGAACGGCCAATGCTGAATTTCAAGGTCTATCAATACCCAATGTTCTCCCTGTCATCCGCTATCTCAATGGTTTTGAATATGGCATTATTTTCTGGGATGCTGCTTCTTCCAATATATGTTCAAACCTTGAGGGGAATTTCTCCGATGGATGCCGGGCTATTACTACTGCCGGGGGCACTTCTAATGTCCATCATGTCACCGATTACAGGGAAATTATTTGATAAGATCGGTGGACGCATCTTAGCCATCATTGGGTTAGGTATTGTTACCGTTACCACTTATGGATTTAGCCAATTAACCTTGCATACAACCTATACACATCTCATTCTTTTATATTCTATTCGAAGTCTTGGGATTTCTATGGTGATGATGCCGGTTTCGACCAATGGTTTGAACCAATTACCGAAATCACTTTATCCGCATGGAACAGCAATGAATAATACATTGAACCAAGTAGCAGGAGCCATTGGGACGGCATTACTAGTAACGATTATGACAAACCGCACAGCATCACAGGCCAAAGAAATTGGTGCTGAGGCGATGAAGCATCTTACATCGAAGCCAACACCGGCAGCACTTGCTGAGATGAAGCAGCAGGTTATGATGAAGGCGATGTTAAATGGAATCAACTATTCCTTCCTTGTCGCTACTTTTATTGCAGCTTTGGCACTTGTTCTAGCCTTCTTTATCAAACGGGCCAAACAAGCCGAAGAACCCATTGAAGGAAACTCACCAAGTAAAAAAGTTAGAACCAAATTAGCGGAAAATTAGAATAGAAAAAGGGTGGCTCCATTGAGTCACCCTTTTTCATCAGGTATTTTATGCACTTGTTTTTAAATCATAAGAAAAATCGCTGTCATTCCATTCGAAAATTCCTTCCTGTAAACGAATGGTTGCGTTAAACGGACACGGAATCGTAATGACTTGTTCCATGGTTCCCTTTATTTCCTCCCGAGATCTTTCAACCAATTGTTTTTTAAACAGAAGAAGTTCGTCTTTTGATGCTATACGGATTAATCGGTCAATCGAAATTTTATTTCCTATAATCCCATACCTCTCACAAATACTGTCATGAAAACCTTTATTAAATTGAATCATCATGGGAAGGTCTTGGATAGAAGCTACACCATATACTTCTTTTATCACATCCTCATATCTAATTTGACTGCCAGTAGCAAATCTGGTTATCTTCTTTTCTGGGTTTTCTAATATATAAACTGTTTCAATTGAATTATTCATAAAAAATCTGCCTCTCTTCATGATTAAAGTTGGATGTTTGGACTGGAATAGTAAATAACCACGCTAATTTCACAAATTTCTTTATCTATATTTTCAAAAATTTGAAAAACATCTGTTGAAAAGGAGACGGAATCTCCTTGGTGCAATGAATACTGATCTTCCTTACCAATGGTAATAGAGAAGGTACCGGAGTGGACTGTGATTGATTTAATCGCACCAATTCCATTTGGTTCAGTATAGTGATTGCAGCCTGGATGAAGACGTGCCCGGTAACTTTCAATCGGTATACCTGGTGAAGCAAATGTATTATAAACCTCATATAAGTCATTATCCTCTTTGAAAAAAGGTTGGTCAGCCATTCGAATCATTTTAACAGAAGGATTTATTGCTAAAAAGGAAGCGAAAGGAATTTGCAGGCCAGCTGCAATTTTCCAAAGAATGGAAACTGTTGGGTTAGAGGCTCCGCGCTCAATTTGACCAAGCATCGGCTTACTAACCCCAGTCAAGTCAGCCAGCTCGTCCAAAGTTAATTTCCGTTGCTGACGGAAGTACCGTAACCGCTGGCCAATTTGAGCCGTTAAGATATCCTTATCCATGATATAACCCCTTTGTTGGATACAGTATATTACTTTATAAATATATTATAACATATTTCTATAATGCTTTAGTGCTATAACGTATAAACAAAATTAAACGAAAAATTTTTCTAAATATTTTGCAAAATGAATTTTATTATCTTATAATGTACTATAAATCTAATATATTATATTTTTTTACATCAAAAGATTGAATTTACTTTAAATAAAAGGAAGCGACATTATATGAATTATCCATTTGCACCCCAAACCAAAAACTATGAATCATCTGCCGTAAGGGATATCTTAAAGGTTACACAGCAAGGGCATGTTATTTCTTTCGCAGGGGGTCTGCCCGCAGAAGACATTTTTCCAATTGAACAGGTTCAAATTGCCTATGAGAAAGTATTTGCTTCAGGCAAATCTTCTTTGCAGTATGGACTAACAGAAGGATTTATTCCCCTTCGAGAAGCGGTTCAAGCGAAAATGGAAAAGAGAGGAATTTTGTCACATCCCGATAACATCCTGCTTACAACTGGATCACAGCAAGTAATCGACTTGTTTTCACGAATTATGCTTGCACCAGGGGATGTTGTCCTCACAGAGGATCCTACATATTTAGCAGCATTACAGGTCTTTAGATCGTATGGTGCAAATGTGGTGGCTGTAAAGAGTGATGATCAGGGAATGATCATGGAGGATCTAAAAGAAAAAATTGAAAATTACCAGCCGAAATTTGTCTATACCATCCCAACCTTTGCAAACCCAGATGGAAAGGTGTGGAGTCAGGAACGACGTCAGGAGCTTTTCAATCTTTGCTCCGAAAAGAATGTTCTAATTCTTGAAGATGATCCATATGGCGATATTCAATTCCATCAAGACGAGGTCTATCAGCCGGTGGCTGCTTTAGATACAGATAAGAGGATTGTTTTGTATACTAGCACTTTTTCTAAGTCAGTTGTCCCTGCTTTAAGGACTGGCTGGGTAACCGGACCAACTGAAGTCATTAAACTAATGACACAAGCTAAGCAAATGAATGATTTACACTCAAGTTCGCTCGATCAACAGGCGCTCTATTATTTATTGCGCGATTTTAACCTTGATTCACATATTGCTTTAATCAGAAGCGTTTATTATGAGCGGATGAAATTGATGAAGGAATATTTTGATAAAGTAGGGTCAGGATTGTTCACATGTAAGGAGCCAAAAGGTGGAATGTTCATGTGGGTAGAAGGAAATGAGGAGTTAAACACAACTGCCTTGCTTGGCGAAGCCGTTAAAAAGGGAGTTGCATTTGTTCCGGGTGCACCATTCTATGTCAACGAGCCCAAGCACAATACCTTCCGTGTAAACTATAGCCATTCTACTCCTGAAAAAATTAAGCTTGGAATGGAACGACTAGTAGATGTGTTAACGTCAGTTCCAGTTGCCACGAAAACAATCTAATAAGGTAGTTCATTCAAAAGAGTACTGTGTATAACACAGTACTCTTTTGAATGTAAGTGTAGTTTTTTGTTGGAAATTGAGGACAGGTTCTCATTGAATAGAGGACTAGAAATGTTACGATAATAATAGTTTATCATTGACTGTTTTTTTACAAAACATAAAAAATTCGGTCTAAATTATTTTACCTTTTGTCCAATGACAGCCTAATTTGGTGATATATAATATAAGGTAGGCAGTTGTGGTTTGCTCCCAATTCGGTATCTCTTGTATTTGGGACGATTTTAGATTGATAGGAAGGTGATGCGATGAACGAAGCTGCAGCATTATTTTAAAGCGCTTACATTTGTGAGGGAATCTAAAAGGTAATAAAAGTTAATTGGTGAAAAATTGCAATGTAGAGAATCAGAATATTCTCACTAGTAATAAACGATACGGCAATAATATCATGGTGATCATAAATATTCTCTAGCGAATGCACAGCATTGGTTTTACTCAGAAAATCCTTCGAAAAACCAAACAAGGGGGAATTTTATTGAAAACGCAAATTGAGCAAAATGGTATTGTCATTTTGACAAAAGAAGCGGCGGACAGCTTAAGCAATAGCCAGATGTGGAATGACGATCTCCGTCCGACTACAATGAAGGAACATTCTTGGAAAGGTCTAAATTTTGCTACTCTTTGGATTGGAATGTGTTTATGTATCCCAGCCTATACGATGGCAAGCGGGATGATCTCATTAGGAATGAACTGGTGGCAGGCAATTGGAACCATCCTTATTGGAAATGTTATTGTTCTTATTCCTATTTTATTGAACTCGCACGCTGGGACAAAATTTGGGATTCCGTACCCAGTGTTTGCACGACTTTGGTTTGGCTCAAAGGGTGCACACATCCCAGCTTTAGCAAGAGCACTTGTTGCAGCAGGCTGGTTTGGGATTAACACCTGGATTGGAACAGGTGCCATTGATACATTGTTATCCGCTTCTTTCTCTTTCTGGAGCTTCCCAGGACATACCGCGATTGTTTTTGCTCTTTTTTGGATCCTAAACGTAGCTGTTGCCTATAAAGGTCCGCAAGCTATGAAGTATTTAAGTTTGATTGCGACTCCTGTCGTTGGGGTCTCTGCAATTATTCTCCTAATCTGGGCATTCACCAATTCCGGCGGTTGGGGGCCTATTTTATCGACTCCATCTAAATTCCAAACCGCTGGTGAATTTTTAAAAGTATTTTTTCCCGCTGTTACTGGGGTAATTGCTTTCTGGGCTACTCTTGCCTTAAACATCCCGGATTTCTGCCGATATGCAAAAAGTCAAAAATCGCAAATGATCGCACAAAGCTTTTCACTACCACTAACCATGACCATTTTCTCTTTTATTGGAATTGCTGTAACCTCTGCAACAGTCGTCATTTTCGGGCAGGCACTTTGGGATCCGGTAGCCTTGCTTGCGAAATTCCCGCCATTTGTTATTTTTCTAGGTACTTTAGTCATTGTTCTATCTTCATTAACCATTAATGTAGGAGCAAACGTAGTCGCACCGGCCCGTGCGATTGAGAATTTAAATCCCCGACGGATTACGTTTGGAATCGGTGCTCTTGTTACCGGTTTATTTGCCATCCTAATTCAGCCTTGGTATATCATGGAGAACTTTGGAAACTATATTTTTGGCTGGCTGGGAACATACGGTGCCTTACTCGGCCCAATTGATGGAATTGCCATCGCGGATTACTGGCTTGTCCGTAAACGGCAAATGGCTCTCCACGAGTTGTATGATGTAAACGGCCGCTACAGTTATACAGGCGGCTTTAATAAAAATGGTGTATATGCGCTCATCATTGGGGTTGCAATCCCGGTTCTTGGCCTCTTGATTCCAGGACTTCGCTTCTTATGGGATAATGCTTGGACATTTGGATTATTTATCTCCATTATTGCCTACACCTATTTAATGAAAGGTGATAAGAGCGTTCTACAAAAAGGCGAGTACGAAAAAATTACAAGCTTCAAAACGGCCGTTCCCGGACAAAACTCTGACTCGGTTGATAGCAATAGTCCAAATGTGGATTTGTATTAGAGTCATTAAATGAAAGTTGCTGCCCAAAATCATTGGGCAGTTTTTTTATTACAATTTTGCGAACTTTATTGGGTGCAAATTAAAATTCTAAATAAATATATGGTGAAGTTAACACTATCTATAATAAAATAAAAGAAATGGGCAATGAAAAGTGCCAAAGAAGGTCAGCGCATAAAACACCGGTAGGGGGAGGTAAAGGTGATGTGGCCTTTTAAGAAAAAGTTCTTAGAAAAATGTGAAAGGCCAGATTTACTTTCCGTACAAGAAACGACTGAGGAAAGAGAAATTGAGAAAATGGCAAAAAAGTTAAAACTAGTTCTAGATAGTACGAAAGATGAAATCATTTTTTTATGTATAGGTTCCGATCGTTCCACAGGGGACTCTTTTGGTCCAATGGTGGGAACAATGTTAAAGGATAGAAAGATTCCTTTTCCTGTATATGGTACATTAGAAGAACCGGTTCACGCACTGAATTTCAAGAAGATTCTGAAAGGTCTTAAACAAACGCATAATGAACCTTTTATTGTAGCAATTGATGCTGCTTTAGGGGAAGAAAGTCAAGTTGGATTAATTGTTTTGAAAGAAGGGGCTATTTTTCCTGGAAAGGCACTTAATAAAGGATTGCCAAGTGTTGGTGATTATCACATGAAGGCGATTGTCAATTATCTTGACCCATATAAACCAATGGAGTCCTTGAACACCACAAGATTAAATACGGTTATGAAGCTGGCAGATATCGTAACCAAGATTATTTCTCGCGCTATCGAAGATTATTAGATTACGAGGAATAATTGCATATTTACATTTATTTGTAAACGAAATGTTCAAAAATTTTAGTGGTAATTTGAACCATATCATTTGATGTTTTTTTATCGGGTAGGATATAATTGGTTTAATGTATACAAAAAGTTGAAGGGAGGAGATCTAATGAGTACTAATTGGGCGGCAGAAGATTTAATTTCCTTAAGAGAAAGGGTTTATTTACACATAAAAGACCTCATCCTAGAAGGTGAATTTAAAACCGGTGATCGGCTGGTTGAAAGGGAGCTTGCTGACAGATTAAATATTAGTAGAACGCCGATTCGTGAGGCTTTATTTCGGTTGGAGTCACAAGGATTTGTAAAAACCGTGCCGAGAAAAGGGGTAATTGTTGCGGACATTTCTGAGAAGGAAATTATTGAAGTTTTTACGATTCTATCTTCTCTTGAAGTTTTAGCAGCAAAATTGGCCGTTCAAAAGTTAGATGAAGAAACAAAAAGCAATATTGATTCCTATATAAAAAAGGTTGAAGAATGCTTAGATAATGAAGAGGCTTTTTCTGATTTACATGGGGAATACAATCAACTCTTATATAGTGCTGCTAAAAATTCTAAACTTCAAGAAATACTGAGCGGATTATCTGATTATATTCGTGCTTTCGCCAAAATTGGTTATAAGAACCCAGGAAGAGCCGTACAATCTATGGAAGAACATGTTAAAATTATGGATGCCATTATGAATCAAGAGAGCGAAATGGCAGAATATTTGACAAAAATCCATATGGAAAATTCAAAAAAGGCGTATGTTGAAGCTGTTAATCAAAGCAAGGAAAAAAGGAAAGGGTAAAAGGTTGTCCAAAAAGTCCAGGATAAAAAAAGACTTTTGGACAACCTTTTTTATTGGGTCATAACGAACAGATTAAAGGCCAACCATAACGGATTCTGTTAGGTTTCTTAACACTTTTGCTACACTCATTGCTACAATTGGACTAGATTTAGGATTTTGTTTAAAAGGTGTATTTTGTACTTTAATTTCAACCTGACCAAAAAAGCCCCTTGCTACTATGGTGTGGAAATTTGCCTGAATGGTTGGGTCCACAAATACTTGAACTTTTGTTTTTTCGAAACCAACCCCGGCAATACTTAATGCGGCAGATACATTCACGTTTTCAGGGAATAATTTTGCAGCATTCCTGGCATTGCCTTCATATATACAATAAGGCTCAGAGATTGTCTCTAAATTTACTTTTTCCTCAGCAATCGTCCCATACCAGCTTTTTGGCTGTTTCCTCGTGATAAGGGTTATTTCTTCTATTTCTCCTAATACCCCTGCGGCTATTCGGTCTAATCCAGCAATGGCGGCAGAAGGAAGTATGATTTGCTTATTGTGTTTTTTTGCAGCAACTTTCAGGGTTTCATAAAATTCATGATCTGCGAAAGCCCCGACAGAGAGTACGATTAAATTACTCCCAGTGGAAAGGGCCTTTTCCCCATATAGCTGTAGCGCTTTATGACCGGCCGCTTCAATAATAATATCCAAATCTTGATTAAAAAACAGGGTTTCGTCGGTCGTGACAACGCAATTTTGCGGAATAGATTCGTTTATACCAGGCTTCTTTCTAACAAGAATGGAATTGACTTCAACCTTGCCTGCTTGATTGGAAACGATTAAATCGCTAATTGCTTTGCCAAGGGTACCATAACCTATGATCCCAGCTTTAAGCATTTTGATCACCTCAATAACTTAATTATTTTCGATTCATTTTATGGTATACCGTATACCTAAAAGCTTTGTTTTATTTTATCGAATTAACCTTTTAAAAGCAAGAGATAATTACGAAAATAAAAAAACATCTAAATTTTCAAAATTATTTGCTATTTAACCTCTTTTAATGGTATATTAAATTCATTCTATATAGTTTACAATCTCTATATAGTGAAAAATGTGAAAGGAGGGTACATAAATACACTTTCTGAGTTTAATCTTGTCTCCGTTGTATAATTGAAAGGGCTTACAATAAGAGGGATATGAGGATCTTATTGTAAAAACTCAGCAGGTATGGAAACATCACCAAAAAATTGGCTTTTCATTTTTATTTTTTAAAGCATATTGGTATACAATCCACAATCCACAAAGTGCAAAAAACCCTTGGAATTTCAGGTTAACATTTTTTGACTCATGAAAAAAACTGAATAGTTAAGTTAAGCAAAGAAAATTTGATTGAATATTCTATTGGTTGAAAATCAATATTTCTTCGCTTAAAAGCCAAATGCTATGAAAACCTTGCAAGATTAATTCGATTAATATCTTATAAAGCAACGGAGGAAAGATATGGAATTAACATTAGCTCACTGGGTTTATCTAGTTGTAACTGCAGCTGTCATTGTGATTATGCTTTTTAGAAAAGGTGTTGTTTTACCTCTTATTATTGGGACCTTTTTAGTCGCAGCAGTATATAAAGGGAGTCTTATTGCAGGGTTTCAAGCGGTCTTTAATGCAAATCTAGTTGCCGCAAAGGAGCTATTCAGTATTTTCCTGATTATTTCCATTATGATTGGTCTTCTTAATTCGTTGAAGGAGCTTGGGGCGGATAAAAGGATGGTTGTACCGATTCAAAAAATAATGGTAAACGGACATATCTCTTTTATCGTTTTAATGGTCACTACTTATGTAATCTCTCTCTTTTTCTGGCCAACCCCCGCTGTTCCATTAATTTGTGCATTATTGGTTCCAGCAGCCGTGAGTGCAGGGTTGCCTGTTATGACATCCGCAATGGTCATTGTCATTGCTGGACAAGGTATGGCGCTTTCTTCAGATTATATTATGCAAGTAGCACCAATGCTTAGTGCGAAAGCAGCGGGAATTGATAAATCCGCAGTTTCAGATAAGGCATTCATTCTTTCTCTTATTACAGGGGTAACCTCCTTAGCCATTGTTTATGTGAGATCTCGAAAAGCAATTAGGAAAAAATCCGGGTCTGTAAATAACTTGAATAATGAAGAAAAGGCTTTCTTTGATGTGGCCAATGAACTTGCTGCTACGGCAGAAGAGAGTCCTGAGCTTACCAAAAGAAAAGAAACATGGGGAAGATTATTTGCCATTATTGTTCCTCTGGCAATGCTAGGTGTTATGATTTTTATGTTCCAAACTAAAATTGGCGGCGGTTCAGGATTTGAAGGGGGCGACGGAGCAGCCTTTATTGGTGGAGTTGCAACCATTCTATTAGTGCTAGCGACCATTGCCTTCAACCGAATTCATGCCCTTGATAAAATTAGCGAACATATCACTGAAGGATTTGTTTTTGCTTTTAAGGCAATGGCACCGGTCATTCCAATTGCTGGATACTTTTTCATGGGAAGCGGGGATTTTTCGGGTTCTATCCTATCATTAGGTGATACCGCAGCAAAGCCGGCCTTTCTATTTGATTTAATCCAAGCAGGGCAAAATTATATTCCACATAGTCCATTTTTTGCAGCAATCAGTATATTAATTGTTGGCATCATTACGGGATTGGATGGTTCAGGGTTTGCAGGGCTACCGTTAACGGGTGCGTTGTCTGGAGCCATTGCGCCAGGAAGTCACATTGATCCTGCTGTTATGGCGGCAATTGGACAAATGGGTTCAGTTTGGAGCGGCGGTGGAACGCTGATCGCTTGGTCATCTCTTGTAGCAGTAGCTGGGTTCTTGCAAGTTTCTCCGTTGGAATTGGCCAGGAAAAACTTCGTCCCAGTCGTTTCCGGGCTTCTACTTGCAACCATACTTGCCGTGTTTATATGGTAAAAGAGTGTTCTAGTTTACGAATTTCTTAGTAAAATATAAAATATAATTTTAGAATAAAGGGGTTTTCAAAAGTGCTATGACCTTTTGGAAACTCCTTTTTTCATTATGGTTTGAAAAGGGGGTTCGATTGATGGAACAATGTAAGGTGGGGCTTGTGGGGATTGGTAAATTAGGGACCGCGATGATGAAGCAATGGGAGAAAATGAATAGGAAGATTGGGATTTATCATCCATTAAAAACAAAGGCCGAACAGTTTGTGGAGCAGTTTCCAAACGGGTCTATCCTAATAGAACAAGAATTAAAGGAATTAGATGTGTTAATTTTAGCTTTACCTGCTGCAACGATTATTCCATTTATTACAAATTTAAAGCTTGAAAGTAATTTACCTGCTTCAACCACGATCGTTAATATGGCAACGACGTTAGATACGAAAGAAATAAAAGAAAAGTTTCCTTCATTAAATATTGAAGGGGTTAAATTTATGGGACATTGGAAAGATTTATTGGAGCATGGCCATGGTTTATTTATTACCGAAAAGACTCTACCTAAGCCCATTGTGGAACTCTATCAAGGTTTGGGTGCGGTTAAATTAGAAAAAGAAAGCTGTTTAACTGAAATTAACAAATTAGCAACCTATTATGCTGTAAAAACAGCCGTTGAATTGGAAAGTGAGTTTGAAAGAAGGGGATTTCCGCAGGAATATGTACAAAGAGCACTAATGTCCCTCGCCCCTGAAGTTATAAGAGGATATTGTGAAGGAAGTCTCGGCCATTTCGCAAAGGAAATCGTCAAAGAAATTAAGCAAAAACCTTCGAAGGATAGATAAAAGAAAAGGTGCCCTCTGGAGCACCTTTTCTTTATTTAGTTTAGTAGTAATTCCAGTAAGAACAAATACGCCATCACGATGCCGATGTAGAGGGCTGCGAAGGAAAGATTCCAATTTGATACTTTATAAGAGCTTTCCTTTACGATGTTGGACATCAGGCCTAATGTAGCATTATACGGACCCACTAAAAAGGAAGAAACAGCCCCCGCTAACATCGCTACCGTTAAGATGTAAGGGGAAATTCCCATTGCTTGTGGATTTAACCCTTCAATCATTAATGCAAGTGAAACAGCAGGGTGGAGACCAAGAAAAGCTAATGCTAAAGGAACAAAGGGAAGTAAGATCAAGAAAACTTCCACACCTGCCACGTGAATAAACTTCATGACCCAGCCATATAACAGATCATTTGTATGCGAAACATTGATGGCCGAGATGAAAAAGCCTGCCGATAAATAAATAAAGAATTGATCTTTCATACTAACGGAAAAAGATTGGAAATGCTCCAAAAGGTGTACACCAAACTCTTTTCCTTGCTTCAAGAATAAAGACCAGGTGAGGGCAAATGGAATCACTAATAAAGAAATAAGAATCAAAAACGGATAAGGAAATCTTGTTTCAACCAGCGAAATCACGACATTGAAAATGATAATGGCCAATAAGATTTGAAAGACTCTTCCAGAACGGTTGATTTGACCAGATTCAACCGTTGCTGCTAATTCATTCACTGTCACATTCTTTTGAGTTTGAAGCATTCTTTTTGATTTTCTTGCCCCTATAAACCAATCAAGTCCCATTCCGATAATACTTAAAGGTATAACATAAGGAAGTATGGATACCCAAGTAACGCCCGTCATCGTAATTACAATTCCGACAATCGGTGTAACCGGTGCCCAAATTAATGGCATTGCAAAGCCCCTTGTAATCGCCCTGCTCATGAAGCGCTCTTTGTTATTCACCGTATACAGTCCGAGTGCGGGTCTTATCGAGAAATAAGTCATTGGCAATGTTGCAAGATTCATAAAAATACTAAAAAAGTACGAAATTCCGGAGGTAATCATATACAATTGTCCGGAGGTTTTTACATTTTTTTGAATAATGCTTTGAATGCCCCCGCTATAGCCGCCAATTTTAATCGGAATTCCTAAGATCGGAATCAGAGTAAACATGGTGAGTAAATCCAGCATTGGGCCGAAGGAAAGGATATATTGCTTCCAATGAGCTCCGCTTGAAGCAAGTAAAAAAACACCAAGGAGTAAAAACGTACCTCCTAATATTTGCACAAAACGTTTTGCTTGAAGAAACGTGCTGACTACAATAATAAGGCACAAGCTGGAAAGAAGAAAGCCAATATGCAATTGGGGCAGAAGCACAGAAAATAAGTATAATACGATTACAAAGAAAAGCAGATATCTTAGCATACCAACACCCTAACTATAAGGAAATGTAATACATCGATACTTGAGGTACAATTAAAATCTGTATAATTGTATACCAACATATCCAGATTCAAGTAAGATCAGTCACAAATCTGCCATATTTACTTGTAATTTTGGTATTTGGTATACAAAAGTCTTGAGTTTATTTAAAGCTCATTGTAAAATAAAAATAACAAATAGCAAACAAAACAGGGGGATACTGACATGCTAAATTTTTTATTTAATTCTAAAAAAGCTGCTGAAAAAGCGGAGAAAAAATTAGCATCATTGAGAAAAACACTTAAGTTTTAATGTTTCGATTTTAATTGCTTTACCGTCACAGCATAGCAGCTGTGGCGGGTTTTTTTACGTTTATACCATTTAATATGCAAAAACCGGAGAGACGTTGCCATCTCTCCGGCCGTAAGCCTCTATTAATATCTATACAGCAACCTCACTGGATTTTACAAGTTTACTGTTTACCGAATCCACACTGTTACCGGAGGCTTTTACGATCTCATTTAATTCCTCGCGTGCGGCTTCAATCGTTTCAAACCTTTCAAAAAACTTTACACCGATATGGTTTACATATTCTTTTCCTTCAAATTCTTCGAACAATTTAATCTTAATCTTTTCATCCAACACTTTGGCAATCGTATACTTCGCCTTTAATTTATCAAAGAAATAGAAATGGTAGGTTTCGACAGGTTCTAGACCATCGTTCTCGAGACTTGTTTGAAAGGTATCTTTATTCGTTAATACAATATATTTTCCCAATTTCTTCACTCCTTTAAATTAATTCAATAGTTTTAAACGCTTACAAATTGGCGAGTAGTAATATGCCCAAACACCTCCTCGGAACATTGTATACCAAAACTACTTAATTTGTATTTTATATCAAGGAGACAAAATATTCAACAATATATTCTTAATATTTAAATAATTACTCTTTAAAAAACTCAAGGAAGATAGATTTTCAGAGGAAAATTCGGATAAAAATTTTAAGAAGCGAGATAAAAATAAAAAATTTTTAGTTTACTTATCTACCAAAAAGATTGTATACTTCAGAAAAGTATCAAAATTTTTAGAAAAAACAGAAAGGGGCTATTTTATGCCGAAAGTTATCCTGCACGTTGATGGAACTACAGTGGAGCAAGAAGTAAAAGATAATGCAAACTTAGTAGTATTAGCGGCAACACGTCTATTACCAAAGTTAAAATATGGCTGTGGAATGGGGCGTTGTACAAAATGTACATGTCAGGTGATTAACGGTGCAGAAGATTTAGCAGCGCCGAATTGGAAAGAAGTAAAAATGCTTGGAGATAAAGTGAACGAGGGGTACCGATTAACGTGCCAATTAACGATCCAGCGGGATATTGAAATTTCGCAAGAGAATATTTCAGTCCAAGCTCCTAAAAAGCAATCAACAATTCAAATTAATGGATGATTATTTTTTTAACTGATTTATTGGTATACAAAGTACATTGATACTCAAAGGAGATTTGTGATGGAGGGTTATGATTTAACCAGGATGACGTGGAAAGAGGTTAAAGAAGCACTAAAAAGTGTTCAGGTTGCAATTATCCCGGTTGGAGCACATGAACAGCATGGTCCCCATATGGTGGAAAGCTGTGATGCTGTTCTGGCTGAAAGGATGGCCAAGCGGCTTGGGGAGAGAATGTTTCCCTATGCGGTCGTTACGCCAACGGTGAATATGGGTGTTTCGGAACACCATATGAATTTTCCCGGAACGATTTCACTGAATCCATCTACACTCATTGCGATTTTACATGATATGATTTCCTCTTTGAAGCGTCATGGAATTAACAAATTTTTATTATTAAATTCACATGGCGGGAATCAATCTACACTCAATGTTGCTTCACTGACCTTAACAAAAGAACTGGATGTAGAAGTTTACTATGCAAAAACGACTGTATCTGCAAAAAAATCGATTCAGAACTATATTGGTTCAAGCTTATTTGGTCACAGCTGTGAACGTGAAGTTTCAGAAGCTTTATATTTAGCACCAGAGATTGTTCGAATGGACCAATTAGAAAAAGGGGATATTCAGGAAGAAGGCAGATGGAAACAGCTAAGACCTGGGAAAGCAATACAAGGATTTTATCGTTACGAGGAAATGACCCAAAACGGATGTATTGGTGACGCAACAAAAGCGAGTTTTGCAATAGGCCGCGAGATCGTAGAGGAGTCACTGGATAATCTTTCAGCAGAGCTCTTTAAATTATTAAACATACATGTAGATGTCCATTCCTAAATCGAAATTAGAGAAAATTAAGTATTTTTCAATAATCTTTAAAAAATTCTAAAAATTATGTTTACAAGTATTCATTTATCGGTTACTATTAAATCAAGGTATACCAAATACACTATTAGCATAGTGGAAACGGTAAAAAAACTAGTAAACTTTATTTTTTTTATCGGATTTTGGTATACAAAATATCAAATGCCAATTGCAGCATTTAAAATCTACATAAAAACTAAGGAGGAGATTTAAAATGGCAGAATTATTATCAAAAGATGAGTTTCGCAAGGAATTAGAGGAAGCGATTAAAGGAAATCATAGCCAAAAGGCACCGTTTACATTAGCTTGGGCTGAAGGTAAATTGGAAAGAAAACACTTTGCTAGATGGGCAGAAAACCATTACCACTACGTTGGCCCATTCGCTGATTACTTAGCGTATATTTATCACAATACTCCAACCAATCCAAAATTCGAAGCTGCTAAAGATTTCACCTTACAAAACATGTATGAAGAAGAAATTGCTGCTGACCGCCACACGGATCTCCTTATTCGTTTCGCTGAGGCATGTGGAACTACTCGTGAACGAGTAATGGATCCTGAAAATATGGCTCCAACTACATTAGGATTGCAGAGCTGGTGTTTCGCGGTTGCAGCACGTGAGAATTTCGTTGTTGCCACTGCAGCATTAGTAGTTGGACTTGAGTCGCAGGTCCCAGATATTTACCGTAAACAAACTCCAGCGTTACGTGAGCAATACAACTTTACAGATGAAGAAATTGAATTCTTCGATCTACACATTGTTTCAGATGAAATCCATGGTGAGCGCGGTTATAAAATTGTGCTTGACCACGCAGACACACCAGAGTTACAACAGCGCTGCCTAGAAATTGTACGTACTGGAGCAAAAATGCGCCGCATGTACATGGATGGCTTATGGAAGGAATACTTAGAACAAGATTTAGGCGCATTAGTAGAAACAAAATAATATCAGTTTATGAAAATATAAATAAGTAATTACTTTCCTAATTTGTAGGCCGTCAGAATAATCTTGTAGTTAAAGGTTTAATTGACGGCCGCTTTTATTAGAAAGTTTTACTTAAATAAACGAAAAAGGTGATCGTAGTGATAACTACAAAAGTAGAAACATTTAATAACTATATAGATGGGATTTGGCAGGAATCGGTCAGCAAAAAAACGTTTAATAGTTTAAATCCTGCCAATAAAGAAGAAGTAGTCGGGGTTTTCCAAGCTTCTAATGAAGAAGACGTAAATTTAGCTATTGAAGCTGCCCAAAAGGCGTTCCCAGGTTGGGCTAACACAGCGCCATCCAAACGAGCAGCCATTTTAAATCAAGCTGCAAGTATTCTGGAACAAAAAGCTGATCAGTTAGCCGAAGAGTTAACCCGTGAAGAAGGTAAGCATGTTAATGATGCTAAGAATGAAGTGTTACGCTCTGCCCAAACACTCCGTTACTATGCTGTTGAGGGGCAAAGTTTTACAGGTGAAACATTTCCAAACGATGACCCAAACATGAAGGTATCCACGGAAAGAGAACCACTTGGAGTGGTGAGTGTCATAACTCCTTGGAACTTTCCTCTATCGATTCCTGCCAGAAAAATCGCTCCCGCTTTAATCACAGGTAATACGGTGGTTTTTAAGCCTTCTTCTGACACACCACTCATTGCCGTACGCCTTGTTGAAGCACTTTACGAAGCAGGCATTCCAAAAGGTGTTATTAATTTCGTAACGGGCAAGGCAAGTGATATTGGTGACCGATTGGTAACCCATCCGTCCGTAAGGGCTGTCACGTTTACAGGCTCAACTGCAGCCGGTGAAGACATTCATCGTAAAGCTGCTATTACAACACGAACGCAGATGGAACTTGGTGGGAAAAACCCATTAATTGTCATGGATGATGCTGACCTTGATTTAGCTGCAACCCTGACCGTTAATGGTGGTTTCTCTCTAACAGGGCAGGCTTGTACCGGAACGAGCAGGGTTATTGTATTGAAGGAAGTATTAGAGGCATATATTCAAAAGCTTGTCGAAAAAACCAGTGCCCTAAAAATTGGAAATGGTTTTGAAGCAGGTGTAAAAATAGGACCACTTGCAAACGAAAAACAAATGAAAAATGTTTTAAAGTATATCGAGTTTGGTAAAGAAGATGGTGCAGAATTGGTTTATGGCGGTGAGTTATTAACAACAGGCGATTACGAAAAAGGTTACTTTGTAAGACCAGCCATTTTTACAAATGTAAAACCGAATCATCGAATTGCTAAAGAAGAAATCTTTGGACCTGTCGTGGCCGTTATTGAAGTGGATACATATGAAGAGGCCATCGCTGTTGCAAATGATGTTGAGTACGGATTATCTGCTTCCATCGTGACCAATAATCTGAAGATTGCCAACCAATTTACCAAAGATATTCAAGCCGGAACGGTAAAAGTAAATCGGACGACGACTGGTAATTTAATGAATGCACCTTTTGGTGGTTTGAAAAAATCAAGCACTTCTACATTCCGTGAATCTGGAAGAGTGGGACTTGAATTCTTTACACAATTGAAAACAGTATATATCGGTTATTAAAAAAATGAAAAGGAGAACATAAAATGAAAACAGCATTAAAATTAGAATTAGAAGAAGCAAAATTAATGATTGAGGCGGCGAAGAAAAAATCAGAAGAAATCAATGTTCTTGAAACAATCGCTGTTGTAGATGACGGGGGAAATCTCATTGCATTAGAGCGGATGAATGGAGCACGAATCACTGGTCCCGATATTTCCATTGCCAAAGCCTATACTGCAGCAGGGCATAAACGATCTACTCACCTCTTTAATAAAGAACCAAATGGTCCTGCACTGCCTGGGAATGAGGCATTTGGTATCAACCAAATGCTTCCAGGGAAATTTGCGATTTTTGTAGGTGGATTCCCGATTGTGGTTAACGGTGAAGTGATTGGCGGCATTGGGGTAAGCGGTGGAAACGGTGAACAAGATACAGCAGTTGGAACGGCAGCACTTCAAGCATTACAAAACTATGTAGAAAAAGACGGACTTGAAGTCATTACTACAGCAGATATTAAAAAATAGTGAGCTCATTCAATTAAAAGCTTAGACAGAATGAGGCCCATCTTCATTCAACCGGAAGGGATTGTTATCAAAGAAATAGATGTTTGGTTGAAGAAAGGGGATACACATGTGAAACCGTATGTTGATTTAGCGATTGGGTTTGCCCGCACTGGTGTAACAGGCTACGGGGGCGGGCCCTCAACCATTCCGTTGATTGAATATGAAGCAGTCAAAAAATATCATTGGACATCTGAAGAAGAATTTTCCGAGATTTTGGCGATGGCCAATACATTGCCAGGGCCAATTGCGACAAAAATGGCGGCCTATATTGGATTTAAAGTAAAGGGTACATTAGGAGCAACCGTGGCCATTCTTGCTCATATCCTGCCATCGATCATTGCAATGTTAGCCTTATTAACCGCACTGTATTCGTTTCGGAATTCCCCGATTGTGAGTGGAATGGTGCAAGGGGTTACGCCTGTAATTGGATTTATGCTCGCGGAAATGGCTTACCGGTTTTTCCAAAATGGTCGAAAAGGACTTGGTTTATCGAAAATGATAAGCCTATCTGTCCTATCATTAATCGTAGTCCAATTCCTAGGATTACATCCAGGAATCTTAATCGCTATTTTTCTAATTACTGCCTTTATTATTGCAGACCGTAAAGAAAAAGCTGCCGCCAAACAGTCCGAAGTTGTTGTTAAAAGAAAGGAAAAAAGTTCATGATCTATTTGCATATTTTTTGGGCATTTTTAATTTCGAATTTACTGGGCTATGGGGGCGGTCCTGCTACAATTCCATTATACCAAAATGAAATCGTTAATCATTATCATTGGATGTCAGCATCCGAATTCGGGAATATATTAGCGATTGCGAATGCCCTGCCTGGTCCAATTGCAACCAAAATTGGCGGGTTTATCGGCTATCAAGTGGGTGGTCCGATTGGCGCAATTGTTGGGCTGGCAGCTACAATCCTTCCCTCTGCCATAGCTGTAATAATATTGTTTAAATTTGTAAATTTATTTAAAGATAACGCAAGAGTCAAGCTTATGACCAAGTCTGTACAGCCTATTATCGCTATCTTGCTAGGTGTAATGGCTTATCAATTTTTCTTAACTGCTTTTGAAAAAAGCGGGGTCTTTCATTTAGTTTTGTTAGCTGTAGTGAGTTATTTCGCCTTAATTAAAATCAAGCTTCATCCATCATTACTGATACTTGGAGCGCTAATCTATGGCGGGGTATTTTTATCATAATCGGATAAAAGGGAATGAAAATACTTAGAAATAAGCGGGTGTGATGAATGGATATTAGATGGGAGGAAAACAATCTTTTATCAGTACGAGAACATGCATATTTATACTTAAAAGAAATGATTCTTGAAGGTGAATATAAAGCAGGTGACCGGTTGATTGAAAGAGAACTCGCAGGGAAACTGAATATTAGCCGCACCCCGATCCGAGAGGCTCTGTTCCGTTTGGAATCTCAAGGATTTGTAAAAACCGTACCCAGAAAAGGGGTAGTCGTTTCCAATATTTCAGAAAATGAAGTTATCGAAGTGTTTACGATTCTTTCTTCTTTAGAAGTTCTCGCTGTCAAATTAGCCGCAGAAAAAATGGATGAGGATACCAAAGTAGAACTTGATCAAAAAATCCAAGAACTGATGGAACTCGAAGCAGGGGCGGAAGAAAATTATAATCTTGAACATATTCAAATGAACCGCCTTATCAACAAAGCATCGAAAAGCCCAAAATTGTTTGAAATTCTTTCCAGTTTGATTGATTTTATTCATATGGCTGCCAATATGGGATACGAAACACCAGGGAGACGTAAAGATTCTCTAAGAGAACATATTGAAATCATGAAAGCATTGCGTAATCAAGAAACAGAATTAGCAGAGTATTTTATGAGAATTCATATCGAAAACTCAAAAAAAGCGTATATCACCTATATACAGAACCGGAAAGAGAAGCTAAATAAAAGGAAAATGGAAATCCCCTCTAAATGAATTACTAATATAAAAGATAAAAAAGGGAGGACTTGGGAGATGCCGAAAATTCATTTTGTTAACAATGATAAACAATTAGAGGTGCCGGAAAATTCGAATATTTTAAGAATGTCCCTTCGCTATGACGGAGAGCTTCCAAACCGTTGCGGCGGAGGAATTTGCGGAACATGTGTTTTTAAAGCGATTGAAGGAGCAGAAAACCTGGATAAAGTAAAAATTCAAGAAAAAAGAAAATTAGGGGAAGAATGGCTTGAAAAAGGCTACCGCCTTGGGTGCCAAACCTTTGTAACCAACGGAGATGTCTCTCTATCCTGGGATGAAGAGGTAACAAAGCAGGTAATTAAAAGAAAGCCAGATAAACTACAAAAGGAAGTAACTTCGGTTTAGCTAGTACTCTAAAATTCGTATTCTAGTAGATTAATATCAAGATGATTGGCGGGTGATCTTATGTGGGTATGTAACAGTCATATGAAGGAAATCATTGCATTAATGGATACTCCCCATATTAGTAAAGCATCATATCAAATAAAATGCTCGGCTTGTGATAACCGTGCTATTGCAAAGGTGTATTTTGCGCATAAACCATTCCGTCTTCAAAAAAATCAGAAGGAACTTGTAAAATGATGTATAAATGACAACAAGGCGCATATTGCGCCTTTCAGATTATAGACAAAAGGCATTCCGAATGTCCCTATTCGGCATGGACAATTTTTTTAGACCTCTTAAGGTTGTCCATCGCATACTATTATTTTCTTTTGCATCCGCAAAATGATCACGATTGATCTGTGTATTTTTAGTAAGCATTTCATCTACCTCATTTAAACCTTTTACCTAAATTATATAAAAGGCTGTGTTTATGTACTATATTTATTTTTACACACTGTTGATTGGAGTGGAAGGCGCGAAGACTCCTGCGGGAGCAGCGGGACAGGTGAGACCCCACAGGAGCTTTAGCGACGAGGAGGCTCACCGCCGCCCCGCGGAAAGCGAAGCGCCTGGAACGGAAATCAACAGACTAGTATAACGCAGCCAAACAAAAAAGACTGTCGATAAATCCAAAATCCTTCGGATTTGTGGACAGTCTGTAAGGCGAATATTGCGCTTTTTTATTATGTTAATAGGGTTACCTAACATACTTTTGCTCAGAATTGAAATTTCTATGTTTTAACGATTGTATAACGGATGATCTCAAAAATATAATTAGAGTAGTATATTTAAATGAAGGAGGGGAGACGATGTTATTATCAATGGAAACAAAACTTCAATACCACCACTGGGCCAACCTTACACTTTTAGAACATATTAATCAATTAGATGAGGAGGTTTTTATTAAAGAAGTTAACAGCATTTTTCCGTCACTTGCAGCCATTTTTGAACATATTTATTCGGTTGATTCTATGTGGCTGAAACGAATTTCCGGTGAAAAAACACCCGTTTTAGAAGCGATAAAATTTGATATTCCGTCTATGGCCATTCAAGCATTTGATCAACTTCATCAACAATTCAACCAACTGTATATAATAGAAGGAAAAATTTCGTATCAAAATTCAAAAGGCGAAATTTTTCAAAATGAGCTTTACGAAATCATTGAACACCTCAGCAATCATGGGACCTACCATCGCGGGAACGCCTCAGCAGTGCTCCATCAACTCGGACATAATAGTGTTTCTACCGATTTAATCTTTTTCCTTAGAATGGTTAACAAATGATTAATAGTAAATACTATTCAATTAATAATAAATTACAAACAAAAGGTCATCAGACATTGATGCCCTTTTTCCATTTTGTCATATCTTCCTGCAGAATTATTTTACAATTTGTCTAATGAATGCGCTTTCTCACTTGGATATAATATTTAAAGAGAATAACAATTTGGAATGTTGGGATATTTGTCGCATTCCAATTGATTCCACCGTTGGTACAATAATATTGTAGTAGAAAGTAGGTGATACTTCCCGATTAATATTTGTCGAAATAAAGGAAACATAAAAGTTTTAAATTTCGGACAAAGGGTGTGTTGAATTTGAGCCAAAACCAAGAGAATTTGAAAAAAGAGTTAAAAATTCGCCATATTACGATGATTTCCATCGGGGGAGTAATCGGTGCTGGCCTTTTTATGGGAAGTGGTGCCGTTATCCACTCTGCTGGCCCTGGTTCGATTATCTCTTACGGACTAGCCGGGCTGCTTGTCATTTTCATCATGAGGATGCTTGGGGAAATGGCTACTGTTAATCCGACAAGTGGATCTTTTTCTACATATGCACGTGAAGCGATCGGCCCATGGGCCGGATATACCATAGGTTGGCTTTATTGGTTCTTCTGGGTGATCGTAATTGCGATCGAAGCAACAGCTGGAGCAGCCAATATACAGTACTGGTTCCCAAATATCCCAGCCTGGCTATTAAGCTTAGTTTTAACAATTTTATTAACCCTCACCAATGTTTACTCTGTAAAATCTTTTGGTGAATTTGAATATTGGTTTTCTTTCATCAAAGTTGCAACCATCACTTTGTTTCTAATCGTTGGTCTCGCGGTTATATCTGGTCTTATGCCAGGCGTGACAGCTCCAGGGGCTTCTAACTTAACCGGGTTAGGTGGATTTATGCCGCACGGGATCAGTTCCATTCTTCTTGGAATTACGGTGGTCATTTTCTCGTTTATGGGTACCGAGATTGTTGCTGTTGCCGCAGGGGAATCCGCGGAACCTGCAAAAGCCGTTCGAATTGCCACAAACAGTGTTATTTGGAGGATTCTTATCTTTTATATCGGATCGATTGCCGTTGTAGTTACCTTACTTCCTTGGAATTCTGCTAATCTTTTAAAAAGTCCTTTCGTTGCCGTCCTTGAGCATGTTGGAATTCCTGCGGCAGCACAAATAATGAATTTTGTTGTCTTAACGGCCGTCCTTTCCTGTTTAAATTCAGGACTTTATACCAATTCACGGATGTTGTATGGAATGGCGAAAACAGGGGATGCACCAAAAGCGTTCTTAAAGCTTAGTAAAAAAGGTGTTCCGGCAAATGCAGTGCTTTTTGGAACGGTTTTTGCTTACATTGGTGTCATCTTCAATTATTTTTCACCTGATAAAGTCTTCCTCTTTCTAGTAAATGCTTCAGGGGGAATAGCGCTATTAGTTTACCTTGTAATTGCTGTTTCCCATTTAAAAATGCGACGTAAAGTCCAGCGCGAAAATCCTGAGCTTCTTAAGGTGAAAATGTGGTTATTCCCTTATTTAACCTATGTAACGATCGCAGGGATTATCGCCATTTTAGTCGCAATGGTCTTTATTGACTCCATGCGATCCCAAATATTTTTAACCTTACTTATTGCTGCGCTCGTAGTAGCATCTTATTTCTTCATTCGCGGAAAAAAAGGCGATGCTGCTGAAATCGATGACAGCGATATTTCTACCTCTAAGACAATTAAAACATAAATCCTACTTATATAAAGGTATAGGCTCAGGTATTTTTTTCCTGAGCCTTTTTCCCCTTACTTAAGCTCATTCATTCTTGAATGGGTTATTTTATTTTTAAGAGTTTGAATATTCTTTGCAATCTCTTAATAAAGTATTACAAAATATTCATGTTTGTTTCATATCGGCTTTACTTTGTTTTGGTACGATTTAAAGTGTAAAACAAATCCAAAAAGGCATGAGAAAAAAAGGGGGAATGGTTATGGGGAAAAGGTCACTGTTTAAAATGGCCGCTGTTGGATTACTATCCGTTTCACTTATTGCAGGATGTTCTAGTACATCATCATCGGGGACAAAAAAGGATGATAGCAGCAAGAATCTTTCCATTGAAGAGATTACGAAAAAGGCACAAAAAGAAGGAGAAGTAAATTCAGTTGGAATGCCGGATGCATGGGCAAACTGGAAACAAACTTGGGACGATTTAAAATCGAAATACAATATTAAACACACCGATACCGATATGTCGAGCGCAGAGGAACTTGCGAAATTTGAATCAGAAAAGGAGAATGCGACCGCTGATATTGGTGATGTAGGGATTAACTTCGGTCCGCTTGCAAAAGAAAAAGGCTTGACGCTTCCATATAAAACCTCTTATTGGAATGATGTCCCAGATTGGGCAAAGGATGATGAGGGTCACTGGATGGTGGGCTATACCGGTACCATCGCTTTTATTACAGATAAAACAAACGTCAAAAACCCACCAAAAACTTGGAAGGATTTAGTGGATGGAAATTATAAAGTAACGGTTGGGGATGTATTGAAAGCAAGCCAAGCCCAATTTGCCGTATTGGCTGCTGCCTTTGCTAATGGAGGAGATGAAAAAAACATCCAGCCAGGTGTAGACTTCTTTAAAGATTTAGCTAAAAAGGGCCGTTTAGTCACAACAGATCCCAAGTTAACCGCGTTAGAAAAAGGAGAAGTCGACGTTGCTTTAGTTTGGGACTTTAATGGTCTTGGTTACCGTGACCAAATTGATCCGAATCGTTTTGATGTAGTCATTCCTGAAGAAACATCGGTCATGTCAGGCTATGCTTCTGTTATTAATAAATATGCTAAACATCCTAATGCCGCCAAACTTGCTAGAGAATATATTTTCTCAGATGCAGGGCAGGCAAATCTAGCACGAGGCTACGCACGACCAATTCGTCAAAATGTAAAACTTCCGGAGGATGCCAAAGCAAAACTTCTGCCGGATGACATGTACAAAAATGTAAGACCGGTAAAAGATATGAAGGCGTGGGAACAAACAGTTCAACAATTATTAGATTTATGGCAAAGTCAGGTGCTTGTTAATGTCAAATAAGCTTATTTTTATCATGTTGGATGGGTTGCGCTATGATACTGCTAGCAGCCAGATGGGCTATATGCATCATCTGATAGAAAAAGGAAACGCTTCACGGTTTAAGGTGAAGTCGGAGTTACCGAGTCTATCACGCCCGTTATATGAGGTGTTACTAACCGGGACTCCTGTCGTTAAAAATGGAATTACCACCAATCAAACAGTCAGGTTGTCACATGAAGAAAGTTTATTCCACTTAACAAAGAAAAATGGACTGAAAAATGCAACGGCATCTTATTATTGGGTAAGTGAACTTTATAATTCAGCTCCGTTTAATCCAGGTACTGATCGGATTCAATTAGATGGCCAGAAACCGATTGAAAGAGGAATTTTCTACTGGGAGGACCATTATCCTGATTCGCATTTATTTGCCGATGCTAATTATCTTCTTCAATCATATGGGCCAGATTTCCTCTATGTTCATTCGATGAATATTGATGATGATGGCCATAAATATACGGCAGATTCTGCGCAGTATCGAAATCGCGCGATTGCCGTTGATATGATTCTAGCAAGTGTGCTTCCAAAATGGCTGGAGGCCGGCTACCAAATCATTGTTACTGCCGATCATGGGATGAATGATGACGGCCAGCATGGTGGTACGACTGCGTCCGACCGCGAGGTTCCTTTGTTTATTGTTAGTCCCCGGGTAAAAGCCGGAATATACAAAGAGGAAATACCACAATTGCAGATCGCGCCTTTAGCATGTGAATTATTGTCGATTCAACCGTCTGCGGCGATGCAAAAGCTATCCATACCTATCCTAAAAGGGGCGCCTTCTTTGTAAGAAGGCGTTTCTTACTAAAAATGGTTTTCCCTAAAAAAACCACCGTGCTTGCGGTTTTTAGAAAGGAGTTTTCCGATTGAAACGTCTTAATGGCATGTTGATTGCCAGTATCATTCCTTTTTTTCTCATCATTCTTCTCTTCTTATTTGTTCCGCTATTTTTTATGATTTTAAGCAGCTTTCAGGGGAATGGGGGAACAGGTTTTACCTTTGATCAATATAAAGAAATTATTAAAAATGTTTATTATCATCAAGCCTTTAAAAATAGTATTTTAATATCCCTTTTTTCAAGTCTAATAGCCATTATTCTAGCCGTGTTCGCAACCTATTCGATCACTCTTTTTTCTAAAAGAATTCAGGATCGTATTTTAGTATTTGCCAATATGACCGCTAATTTTGCCGGGATTCCGCTCGCATTTGCATTTATTGTTTTATTAGGAAACAGCGGATTATTTACCCTGTTATTTAAATATTTTGGTTGGGACATGCTGAGTCGCTTTAATTTATATTCTTGGTCGGGAATGGTCCTTATTTATGTTTATTTCCAGTTGCCATTAGCGGTTATGATGCTTTATCCCATCTATCAAGGAATTCAGGCACAGTGGAAGGAAGCCGCCTTCCTGCTGGGCGCCTCGCCTGCACAATTTTGGCTGAAAATCGGGGTTCCAATTATCAGCCCAAGTATCGCCGGAACTTTTAGTATTCTATTTGCAAATGCTATGGGCGCCTATGCCTCAGCATATGCCCTGGCTGGAAGTACGTATAATCTCGTTACCATCAGAATTGGTGCCTTAACAACCGGTGATATTTTTGCAAAACCGGAGCTGGGGAGCGCAGTTGCCTGTATTTTAGGAGTTACCTTAGTGATTGCCTTGCTAATTAATGAATGGTTAACCAGAAAAATACGGAGGGATTTATCATGAAAAAACCATTCTATCATTATATTACAATTACAATCGTCCTCCTGTATTTATTGGTCCCGTTAATAGGAACGTTTCTCTATTCATTTGCTACTTCCTGGCACAAAACAATTCTTCCTGAAGGACTTACTTTTAAATGGTATCTCGATCTATTTGGCGATGTTCGCTTTTTAAGCTCCTTAGCCCGGTCCCTGATCATGTCTTTAGGTTCAACGATTATTACACTAGTGATTATGGTTCCCGCGATATTTTCAATTGTTCTTTATGCGCCAAAATTAGAAAAATTAATTCAGTCACTGATTGTAATGACCTATGCGATGCCTGGAATTATTTTGGCGGTAGGTTTAATCCGCGCTTACACAAATAGCGGCATTTCGATGGTAGTTGTGACCATGGGGGCCTATTTTGTAGGGATTCTTCCTTATATGTACCAAGGGACGCGGAATTCCTTGCGAAACATTCACGCTGAATCTTTAATGGAGGCAGCAGAAATGCTGGGAGCAAGCCGTTTAACCGCATTTTTAAAAGTAATTGTACCAAATATCATGTCGGGAATACTTGTATCCGCTTTGCTTTCGTTTTCCATCCTGTTCGGAGAATTCGTCCTCGTAAATCTATTAGTGGGAGGCAGCTTTGAAACAGTTCAAGTCTATTTATATCAAAAATTAAATCAAAGCGGGCATATCGCAAGTGCTATAGTCGTTTGTTACTTTGTGTTAATTAGTATTCTTTCTGCGATTATGGTGAAAGCGACTCGTACGAAAAAGGAGAATGTCTAAAATGAGTTTTGTAACGATCGAAAATCTAAAAAAATCGTTTCATCAAGAAACTGTGTTACATTCGATCAACCTTTCGATTAATGAGGGGGAATTCGTTACCTTGCTAGGTCCGAGCGGTTGCGGAAAAAGTACACTATTACGCTCGATTGCCGGGCTGTTAACGCCTGAAGAAGGATTGATTTATATTGACGGTAATAATGTGACAAATGTAAAACCTAAAGACCGGCAAGTGGGTATGGTTTTTCAATCGTATGCATTGTTTCCTAATATGACAGTTAAAGAGAATATCGAATTTGGCTTAAAAATGAAGAAGCTTGATCAGCAAACAATCAAAAGGAAAGTGGCGCATATTGTTGAATTAGTAGAATTGGGTGGGAAGGAAGCTTCCTATCCCCGTGAGTTGTCAGGGGGACAGCAGCAGCGGGTTGCACTCGCACGTTCCCTTGTGACTGAACCGAAAGTTTTGTTACTAGATGAGCCGCTAAGTGCCCTTGATGCACAAATTCGAAAAAATTTACAAAAACAGCTGCGGGCAATTCAGCAGGAGCTTAATATGACCACTGTTCTTGTCACCCATGATCAGGAAGAAGCGATGGCAGTAAGTGACTTTATTTATATTTTAAATAATGGAGTAATTGCTCAAAGCGGTACTCCGCATGAAATTTATACCCGTCCGGCAAACGAATTTGTTGCAAGATTTATTGGAAATTACAATGTTCTAACAGGTGAGCAATTATCAAAATTATTTGGGAATATCGAGACCTTTTCAAAAAATTTGTATGCGATTAGACCGGAAGCATTCAGTACAGACCCTTTGCACGAGGCCTATGAAATTTCCGGTGAAATTCAAGCTGCCATGATGCTCGGAAATATAACACGTTACGAACTTGATGCCAATGGAGTAACGATTACGGCGGATCATTTACATAAAAATGATGCGAGTCTGCAAAGAAAGCAATTCCAAAAACTCTATCTTCATCGGAAGGATGTGATTCCATTATCATGAGCGTAGTGTTAAATGAACGGCAGCAATACATTTTGGAGCAGCTGGACCGTGAAAAAAAGGTTCTTGTAGCCTCACTTGCAGAGAAATTGGGAGTTGCTCCTGAGACCATTCGACGTGATTTAGATACCTTAGAGAAAGAGAAAAAATTAAAACGAGTGCACGGCGGTGCAGTAAAATTTCATCAAGCGAATCATGAGCCGCATTTTGTGAAAAAAATGAATGTAAAAACAAAGGCGAAAGAGGCGATTGGAAAAAAAGCCGCAGCGTTCATTGAAGACGGGGACACGATTATGATCGATGTCGGTACAACCACGATTCATGTTGCCAAGGCAATTTCTGGGGTGAAAGACGTCACAATTGTGACGAATTCTTTGGCGGCGGCAGAAGAGTTAAATACCCGTTTAGAGAACCAAGAATTTGATGGGAAAATTATTGTTCTTGGCGGTATTACCAATCCAACCCAAAAATCAATTGTCGGAGCTATGACCTGTAAAATGTTGAAAGGGTTCCGATTTGACAAATTATTTTTATCGTGTGGCGGCATTACGATGGAAGATGTGAGTGATTTTGATTTTGAAGAATGTTTGGTTTCATCGACGATGATTGAGCGTGCCAATCAAGTATTTCTTCTATTAGATTCCTCAAAAGTTGGTCATGAATCTTTTTATAAAATTTGTTCATTATCATCGGTCGATTGTATTATTTGTGATGAAGATATGCCCGCAGCATGGAAACAAATCAAATTCGAGCAGATGCTAAAATGGGTCCGTGTAGAAGGTGGGGAAGAGGATGAAGGTTGATTATCATTTGCATTTAGAAGAGGGGCCATATTCATTTCGCTGGCTAGAACGGACAAATAGGGCCATGGACCATTTCTCCCCCATTAATGAGAAGGCTCACACAATGGAGTGGATGCATCAAAGTATGGCACGTTTAACTGAGCGTGTCCAAAAGGGAGCGTACGACTCCTCTTGGATTGATTTATATTTAAAAGAAGCAAAAAGAAAAGGATTGCGGGAAGTAGGGATTGTCGATCATTTATATCGTTTTAAAGAAACAAGGGCGTATTTTGAAAAGTTTTTGGATTTAGGGGAAACCGACCTAGGAAAGATGCAGCAAAAATGGCTGGACCAAGTGATGACTGAATCAATGGGAGATTTTGTTCGGGCCATCAAGGAAGCAAAAAAACGCTGGGAGGCAGAAGGGATTACTCTTCGTTTAGGAATTGAGGCGGATTATTTTTCCGGAGGAGAAAAATGGCTGCAGGAACTGCTTGTGTCTTACGAATGGGATTATGTGATTGGTTCCGTTCATTATCTGTATGGCTGGGGCTTTGATAATCCGGAAACGCAGCAGCGGTTTTCAGGGTTTCATTTGGAATCCTTATATGAAGATTTCTTCAATGTTGTTGAAAAAGCGATCCGCAGTAAGCTTTTTTCCTTTGTCGCTCATTTGGATAATTTAAAGGTGTTCAATTATCGTCCAGAGGAAAGCCTTCTAATGGGGCATTACGAGAAAATCGCTAAAGCTCTGGTAGAAACGGATACAGCGACAGAAATCAATGCCGGCTTATATTACCGCTATCCTGTTAAGGAAATGTGTCCTAGTCGAACCTTTTTAGATGTATTAATTCAAAAAGGTGTTCGCTTTACCACCTCATCTGATTCCCATTTTCCAGATGATATCGGTGCCTATATCGATTTGAACACAAAAACACTTTTGGAGAAAGGGATAAAAGAAATTGCTACCTTTGAAAAAGGGAAAAGAATTATGAAACCACTAGGCTGATGAACACAGTGCTTGGCACCATGTGAAAAATTCACATTGGTGCCAAGCACTGTGTTCAACTTTTCACGAAGTAAATTTCCGAGATCAATGAATTATTTTGGATTACTAAACAATTATGAATTTATAAATTTTTCTGAAAAATATATTGAAATCGATTTCAAAATGGATTAAAGTGGAGTTGTATCGATTGATTGAAATCGATTTCAACGCTCAAACCAACTTGTATAAAGGGGGGAGAAGGGGGGATTTGTTTGGCAACAATTGCTGATGTAGCAAAGAGAGCAGGGCTTTCACGAGCAACCGTTTCAAGGGTGCTCAATAATCATCCAAATGTAACGGAGGATAAAAAGAGATTGGTTCGTGAGGCAATGGAGGCATTAAATTATGTCCCAAACACAACTGCTCAGCGGCTGCGAAATCAAAAAACAGATACCATTGCCATTTTAGTTCCAGTTCTGACAAATCCGTTTTTTGCGTACTTGCTGGAAGCGATGGATATGGTCGCAACTCAGAATCATCTTCAGTTACTGATTTGCCAAACGAGATACAGCAAACAGAAGGAACTAGATTTTCTCGAGTTATTACGAACAAAACAGGTGGATGGATTAATCTTAACCTCATACGAAAATGATTGGAAAAAAATTGAGCCATATGCGGAACTTGGTCCCATGGTGTTATGTAATGAATATGAAAGACAAACAAAGGTGCCGGTTGTCCGAATGGATCAAGTGGAGGCAAGCTACATAGGGACACGGCATTTGATTGAGCAAGGCCATGAGCGAATTGCTTGTACAAACGGTGATAAAAGTAATCTTGGAAAGGATCGCCAAGCGGGTTATCGGAGAGCGTTGGAGGAATATGGTCTTCCAATCCACCAAGAATGGGTATTTTCCAATGTTTACGATATTGAGGATGGAAAAAGGACCTTGAGAACCATCATGAATATGAAGGACAGGCCAACAGCCGTATTTACTGGCAGTGATCAGGTAGCAGCGGGAATGATCATGGCAGCGAAGGCGCTTGGAAAAAAGGTTCCGGACGATATCGCAATAATCGGTTTTGATGATCAACCTATTGCCCATGTTGTCGAACCCGCTTTGACAACCATCCGACAGCCCATTGAAGAGATGGGAAAAACAGCAATGGATGTGATGATAGATGCCATTGCCCATAAAAATCAAGATAACCACCTAGAGATTCTATTACCTTTTGATTTGGTAATCAGAGATTCAACCATGTCAAAATTGAAATCGATTTCAAAATAGGGGGAAAAACATGAAAAAGTCGAAAAAAGCGAAACTGTTAGCTGTATTTGCCACATTATCACTGGCATTGGCTGCCTGTAGTTCAGACTCCGCATCAACCACAAAGGAAAAGCCAGCTAATGACAAAACTAAACCGGCTTCTGAGCAAAAAGTGAAACTGATCTATGCTCGTGGAAAGGATGTTACACAGGGAACAGCCAAAATGGTGGAAGCCTTTGAAGCATCCCATCCTAATATTGATGTAGAGTTCCGGGAAATGCCTTCCGATACTGGTCAGCAGCATGATGCCTATATTACGGCTTTTAACGCAAAATCTTCTGAAATTGATGTCATTGATATGGACGTTATTTGGCCTGCCGAATTCGCCCAGGCAGGATATGTACTTCCGCTCGACCGATTTATCCAGCAGGATGGAATTGATTTAAGTGAATACAATCAAGGTGCTTTAGGTGCAGCCCAGTTTAATGGGAAGCAATGGGCATTGCCAAAATTTGTTGATGCCGGACTATTATTCTATCGAAAAGATCTTGTAAAACCAAATGAAGTCCCAAAAACATGGGATGATTTATTGAAACAAGCAAAGGCCAAAAAAGGTCAAGGGAACACGAAATTTGGTTACGTGTTTCAATCCAAGCAATACGAGGGACTTGTTTGTAATGCTGTAGAATTTGTTGGAGCATACGGGGGTGCCTTCATTGATAAAGACGGTAAGGTTGCCGTAAATAGCCCTCAAGCCATTAAAGGATTGAAAAAACTAGTTGAGATTGCTAAATCAGATGCTGTACCTGGAAACGTAACGACTTTTACTGAAATTGAGTCTGACCAAGCCTTTATCGAAGGTCAAACCGTATTTTTACGCAACTGGCCATATGAATATGCAAGTGCAAATGATAAAACAAAATCTAAAATTGCGGGTAAAGTTGGCGTAGCGCCGCTTCCGGCAGGTGACAAAGGCTCTGCAGCAGCATTAGGCGGCTGGATGGCTGGGATTAACAAGTATTCGAAGCATCCGAAAGAAGCATGGGAATTCTTGAAGTTTATGGCAGGTGCGGAAGGACAAAAAATCGACGCAATATACGGAGGGCATGCACCAACAATCACCAAGCTTTATCAAGATCCGGAAGTTCTGAAAGCGAACCCGACTTTTGCAGATAAAGGGTTTGTTGATGGCTTAAGTGCTGCGATTTCCCGTCCGGTTGCACCAAACTATCCTGAAATCTCTGAGATTATTCAGGTCAATGTTTCAAAAGCCATTGCCGGCGAGCAAACGGTTGAACAAGCAGCGAAGAATATGGAAAAAGAGATGAAGGAAAAGATGGGACAATAAGTTTTTTTAGAAGTAGGATTAGCCTTCAGAAGCGAAGGCTAATCCCTTTCCTCAAAAAGCCAAAGGAGGGATAAGCACTGAGAATGAATCCTGAATCCCAAAATAAACCAGTGATAAAATCAGTTGCATCATCAAAGAAACGTAAAGGCATGTTTACAGAAAAAACAGCGGGCTATTATCTCGTTGCACCTGCAATGATTTTAATTTTTATAATCGCCATCTGGCCAGTAATCCAATCCTTTTATTTCAGCTTGTTTGATTTAAAATTAAACAATCCTGCTAAATCAGAAGTACATTTAAGTTATCAGGTGGATCTTGAACGATACCTAAATAACTTTCCATTTTTTATTGGGGCACTTAATACTGAAATTACGAAAGGAAATGCTTCCGATAAACTTACAGCCATTAAAGAAAACCTGCAAAAACTAGACCAAAAACTCCAAAGTGATTCCAACCTCAAAAAGCAATATAAAACTGTAAATGATAAACTCATGAATTTTGAACAAGTTCCTAGCGAACTTAGTTTAGCCAAGATTGACCAGAACACGGCCGAAGAGTTAAATAACACAGCTAAATCCGTCAGCAGTGAGTTACTCAAAATCTCTAAAACTGTAAATTTCACGCAAGAGAAAAAACTCCTTGGTTTAGCCTCAGGGTATGGGGATGCAATCATTGAACCGAATTTTATCGGCTTAAAACATTATAAGGATGATCTAACAAGTCCACGCATGTGGAAGGCAATGGGAAATACAACTACCTTTACCGTCATTTCTGTTTTTGTGGAATTAGTCTTAGGACTTGCCATTGCCCTTTTGATTAATAAAGCGTTTATCGGAAGAGGGATCATTCGCGCTAGTATATTGATCCCATGGGCGATTCCAACTGCCGTATCTGCTCTCATGTGGAAGTTTTTATATGATGGTCAAAATGGTATCGTTGCGAAACTTTTTGAAACCTTCGGGTTGGTAGATAAAATGGAAAAGCTGCTTGTTACCGATACAGGAGCGATGTTTTCCGTGATTTTTTCAGATGTATGGAAGACCACTCCTTATATGGCCTTGCTGCTATTGGCAGGCTTGCAGACGATTCCATCATCCCTCTACGAAGCAGCTTCGATTGATGGTGCTGGAAGATGGAAGCAGTTTTTCAAAATTACCTTACCTCTTTTAAAGTCTAGTATTCTTGTTGCTCTTTTGTTTAGAACGCTGGATGCGTTCCGTGTTTTTGACTTAGTCTATGTTCTTACCGGCGGTGGGCCTGCTAACTCTACAGAAACGATTTCGATTCTCGCTTATAAAGTTATGTTCTCTCAAACGAATTTTGGTCACGGTTCAGCCCTCTCTGTCATTGTATTTATCTGCGTAGCGATTATTTCAATGATTTATATCAAGTTTTTAGGCAGGGATTTATTAAATGACAGGTAAGGGAGATTTACTTGAACAGCAAAATTTAAGGGAGGAAGTTTAACATGGAGAAAAAAGCGAGTCCATTCTTTTATGTGTTTCTAATTGGGTTTGTATTTGTTGTCATGTTTCCGTTTTTATGGATGCTGATCAGCTCTGTAAAACCGCCTTCAGAGTTATTTGGCGACAAGGCATTTACTCCCTACACGACACATCCGACATTGGAGAATTACATATCTGTTTTTGCCAAGCACCCATTTTTACATTATTTATGGAACAGTACCGTTGTTGCAACCGTTACAACTGTTTATACCATTATTGTGGCTTCATTTGCTGCCTATGCGATTGCCAGGCTACAGTTTAAAGGAAAAACCGTAATCCTTGGAATTGTTTTGTCCGTATCCATGTTTCCGCAAATCGCAACCATTTCACCAATCTATATTTTTTTAAAAAACGTTGGTCTAACAAACTCTTATTTAGGGTTGATTATTCCGTATACAACGTTTACACTTCCACTTTCCATTTGGATTCTGGTGACTTTTTTTAGAAAGATACCGCTGGATCTGGAGGAGGCAGCTAAAATTGACGGTGCTTCGTTAATGCAAACCTTTTGGAAAGTGATCATGCCGCTCGCGGTACCAGGAATCTTCACAACCGCCATCCTTGTCTTTATCGCAGCCTGGAATGAGTTTTTATTTGCGCTAACCATCAATACGGATGAAAAATATAAAACTGTGCCGATTGGAATTGCGATGTTCCAAGGCCAGTTTACGATTCCCTGGGGTGAGATTGCCGCCGCAACAGTGATTGTAACCATTCCACTCGTCATCATGGTTCTTGTTTTCCAAAGGAGAATTGTTTCCGGGCTAACGAGTGGCTCTGTGAAAGAATAGAAGATTAGGAGATGAACAAAATGGTAAAGGTGACAGTCTGGAATGAAAATCGCCATGAACAAAAAAATCCGGTTGTGAAGAATATTTATCCACAAGGGATTCATGGGGCAATTGCCGGATTCTTAGCTGATGCTGGTTTTGATGTAAAAACCGCAACATTAGATGAACCAGAAAATGGTTTAACGGATGAGGTTCTAGGGAGCACAGATGTCCTTGTTTGGTGGGGGCATCTTGCCCATCATGAAGTATCCGATGAAATTGTTGAAAAGGTGCATCAACGGGTTTTGGACGGAATGGGCTTAATAATCCTACATTCCGGGCATTTCTCAAAGATTTTCAAAAAATTAATGGGTACCTCCTGCGATTTAAAGTGGCGGGAAGCGGATGATAAGGAACGAATCTGGGTGGTCGACCCAAGCCATCCCATCGTAAATGGTCTAGGCGAAACAATCGAACTTGAAAAAGAAGAAATGTATGGGGAGCATTTTGATATCCCCGCGCCAGATCAATTAGTTTTCGTCAGCTGGTTCGAAGGCGGGGAGGTATTCCGCAGCGGCTGCACCTATCATCGTGGGAACGGCAGGATTTTTTATTTTCGACCTGGTCATGAAACCTATCCAACCTACCATCATCCTGATATTCAAAAAGTGATCACCAATGCGGTGAAATGGGCAGAGCCGGTGAAACGAAATCGACCTGTTTATGGGAATGCCAAGCCATTAGAAACGATTTCAGTAAAATAACGAAAGAGGAGGAAAGCAAATGAGTAAATTAAGAATTGCCGTTATTGGTTGCGGAAGTATTGCCAGGCACCGTCATTTACCGGAATATGCTGCCAATTCAAAGGTTCAGATTGTTGCAGTGTGTGACATTGTCAAGGAAAGGGCAGAAGAAATAGGTGGTCAATTTGGAGCGAAAGCTTTTAGTAATTTTGAGGAATTGCTTTTAGAAGCGGAGATTGATGCTGTATCCGTTTGCACCCCTAATTACTTACATGCTCCGATTTCCATCGCTGCATTAAATGCAGGCAAACATGTTCTTTGTGAAAAGCCAATGGCTACCTCACAAGCAGAAGCGTTAGCAATGATTGAAGCAGCGAAGTCTAACGGAAAAAAACTAATGATTGCCCATAATCAACGTTTTGTTCCTTCACATGAAAAGGCCAGAAAACTAATAGAGACTGGGGAAGTTGGAAAAATCTACAGCTTTAGAACGGCATTTGGCCATCCAGGTCCGGAAAAATGGAGTGCAGATGGAGCACGCAGCTGGTTTTTCAAAAAAGAACAGGCATTTATTGGTGCGATGGGTGACCTCGGTGTCCATAAAACGGATTTAATCCGCTATTTACTTGGCGAGGAAATCATTGAGGTCGCCGCATTTGTCGAAACAAGTGCAAAAACGAATAGTGATGTTGATGATAATGCGGTTTGTATTTTGAAAACAGAATCGGGAATCATCGGCACACTCGCGGCTAGCTGGTCCTATGTGTCAAGGGAAGATAATTCAACTATTATTTATGGTGAAAATGCGATTCTTAGGTTGGAAGAGGATCCTAATTTCTCATTGATTGTTCAGTATAAGAATGGGGAAACCGTTAAATATGAACTGGGGAAAATCCAATCGAATGAGGAGGGGGGCCAGGGTAGCTCACATGTAACCGAAAAGTTTGTTAACAGTATAGTAAATGATACAGTGCCTCCGATATCGGGCGAGGAAGGGATGAGATCCTTACAGGTCATTTTAGCCGCTCTTGAATCCAATGAAACGAAACAAATTGTGAAGCTTGGCACAAAGTCCATAGCTAAATGAGGTGTTTTAGATGAGTAAACTACGAATTGGGATTGTCGGTACCGGTGGAATTGCGGTCACCCGCCATATCCCAACCTTTCTACAATTAAGTGAAACGACCATGATCAAGGGAGTCTATGATGTTGATTACGCACGGGCCGAACAGGTTGTATCACAGTTTAATAGTTTTAAAGTGTATCCATCCTATCAAGAAATGTTTGGCGATGTCGATGCCATTGTAATTTGTACACCAAATAAGTTCCATGCTGAAATTGCCATTGCAGCCCTTGAGGCCGGAAAGCATGTCCTATGTGAAAAACCAATGGCACTTACCGTTGCAGAATGCCAACAAATGGAATCAGCTGCAAAAAAATCAGGAAAGGTTTTAGCTGTCGCCTATCATTACCGTTTTATGAAAGAGGCTCAAGCTGCTAAAAAAATCATCGAAGCAGGTGAGATTGGTACCCCTCTGGTGGTACGCGTTCAGGCATTACGCCGCCGTAAAGTGCCGGGCTGGGGGGTTTTTACCAATAAAGAATTACAAGGGGGCGGCAGCTTAATCGATTATGGCTGTCATCTCCTAGATTTGGCACTTTGGTTAATGGGAGATGTAGAACCGATTGAGGTTTCTGGGACTGCATATAATGCTTTAAGTAAAACCGCTGGACAGGTAAACGAGTGGGGTTCTTTTGATCATCAAACCTTCAATGTCGATGATCATGTTTCTGCCTATATCAAATTTGCAAACGGAGCTTCAATGCTTTTTGAAACATCATGGTCGAATAATATTAAAGAAGATGTCGTTGAAAATATCAGCATATCAGGTGACAAGGGCGGCTTAGAAGTTTTTCCTCTTCGTTTGAACTATGCCAAACATGGAATGTTGTTTAATAGTCAAGCTGTTTGGATTCCTGGAGAAGATAAGCCAGATCTCCCTCAAGCAGAGAATTTTGTTGCGGCCTGCCTTGGGCACGCTGGGCTGGTGGTAAAGCCTGAGCAAGCAGTGAGAGTATCCCAAGTCATAGAAGAGATTTATAGGAGCAGTCTGAATTAAGGCAGGACTCATTTTTAATCGAAAGGTAGTGAGTACAGTATGCAGCTTGGTGTATTTACGGTCTTGTTTGCCGAAAAGAAATTTGAAGTAATGCTTGATTATGTAAAAGATTCCGGTCTAAATGCAGTAGAAATTGGGACCGGGAACTATCCCGGTAACGCACATTGCGATCTTGATGGGCTGCTTGAAAGCAAGGAGAAGCGTGAAGACTATCTGAAACAGATCGATAAACGAGGCTTAACGATTAGTGCCTTTAGCTGTCACGGTAATCCGCTCTCGCCTGATAGGGAATTTGCAAAAACATCTCATGAAACCTATGTAAAGACCGTACAACTGGCAGAATTAATGGGGGTTCCGGTTGTGAATTGTTTTTCCGGCACTGCAGGTGACCATGAAGGGGCAAAATATCCAAATTGGCCTGTTGCCCCGTGGCCAAATGAATATGGTGAAGTATTAAAATGGCAATGGGAAGAAAAGCTTATCCCTTACTGGAAGGAATGGGGGAAATATGCTGAGGATCGGAAGGTGAAAATTGGCCTTGAGCTCCATGGCGGTTTTCTCGTCCATACCCCCTATACGCTGTTAAAGCTAAGGGAACAAACCTGTGAAGCGATTGGTGCGAATTTGGATCCAAGTCATTTGTGGTGGCAGGGGATTGATCCGGTTGCCGCGATTAAAATCCTTGGCAAAGAAAAGTCCATTCATCATTTTCATGCAAAAGATACGTATATTGATCAGGAAAATGTCAATATGTACGGTCTTACTGATATGCAACCGTATGGAAGTGTGCAGACAAGGGCCTGGTCCTTCCGCTCGGTTGGCTGCGGCCACAGTCTGCAGGATTGGTCCGACATGATGAGTGCACTAAGAACATTTGGTTATGATTATGTTGTCAGTATTGAACATGAAGATCCATTAATGTCCATTGAAGAGGGATTCAGGCGGGCTGTTCGCAACTTAAAAGCTGTCTTGATTGAAGAAAAGCCATCTTCTATGTGGTGGGTATAAGATTGTTTTGGCTCGCTATAGTTAAAGCGGGCCTGTTATTTTTTAAAGAGGAGGTTTGTTATGTCAAAATTAAAAGGCCAAATTGCTATTGTTACGGGAGTAAGTCACGAATTGGGCATTGGTGCTGCGATTTGCCGTAAGCTTGCCGCTAGCGGTGCCGAACTATTTTTTACTCATTGGAGAGCAGCCCGGGATTGGCCAAATAGGTTTCAGGAGGAAATGTGTGGGTTGGGAGTCACCTGTAAACATAAGGAGATTGATTTAGCAAAATCAAAGGCTGCTTCTGAAATGATGGAAAGTGTCATTGATGAAATAGGATGCCCGACTATTCTCGTTAATAATGCGGCGCATTCTGAGAGGGATGGGTATAAGAGCTTAAATGCAAAATGTCTTGATGAGCACTATGCAGTGAACAAGAGGAGTACCTTCCTGCTTTGCTGCGAATTTGCCCGACATTTCGAACTGAATGGAAAATCTTTGGGCCGGATAATTAACATTACATCCGGTCAAGGATTAGGACCGATGCCCGGTGAGCTGGCTTATGCTGCGACGAAAGGTGCGATCGCTGCCTTTACAATCACCCTGTCTGCAGAGTTAGCACCATTGGGGATTACTGTGAATGCCGTAAACCCTGGTCCAACCGATACGGGTTGGATGACAGAAGATATAAAAGCGTTATTAGCAGGAAAATTTTTAATGGGCCGGATTGGCCATCCCGAGGATGCGGCCCAAATAGTCGCCTTCCTGGCATCCAAAGAAGCAGAATGGATTACCGGCCAGGTCATCCATTCTGAAGGCGGATTTTTAAGAATTTAATTAATAGAGTAGAAAGTGCCAGGCGCTATGTGAAAAATTCACATGGTGCCTGGCACTTTGCTCATTATTTCACTTAGTATCTGGACAATACCTACTAAATTATTAGTAGAGCAGAAAAAGTATGACAGAACAAAAAGAAAAAAGGAAAAACAAATAAAATGTGTTGCATTTACTTGTTTTTCGTTTTATATTTAGTTTAAATATTAAGAATATTTAAATATATATTAATAGAAAGAGGGATGAACGTGTTTAGCCAACTAACAAAAGTTAGGCAATTTGACGCACCAGGTTAAGATTTTAGTAGGAATTTGTAAGCGCTCACACCCTCTGTCTATCAGAAGAAATCAAGTAATTCCAACCACTGCATGAATCCCAATCACGAAACTATTCATCTAAAAAACTCATTTCTTCCAGATCCTTCATTTTCCCAATAATGGGTGCACTTCTCTTTTAAACTATAAAAATTAAAAAGGGGTTGTTTCAATGAAAAAATTGGCTTTACTTATGACTGCAATTCTGATTATCTCCATTTTTGCTGCCGGATGCAGTTCGAAAAGTTCGTCAGGAGGGAAAAAGGAGGAAATCACAGTTTACACGGCAATTGAAGATAACCAGATTCCTGCCTATATCGAGTTATTCAACAAGGTCCATCCAAATATTGAGGTAAAGATGGTGAGGGACTCAACCGGTATTATTGCTGCAAAGCTGTTAGCAGAAAAAGATAATCCTGTTGCCGATGTTGTCTGGGGCCAAGGAATCACCAGCTTAATTCCACTCGATGAGGCTGGTTTGCTAGAAGCATATAACCCGAAAAATATCGACCAAATTATGCCGACCTTTAAGGATACAGCAAATCCTGTACACTGGGTCGGAATGGATGGATATATGGCCACTTTTGCAGTTAATACCGTTGAATTAAAGAAAAAAGGCCTGCCAATTCCACAATCCTACCAAGATTTATTAGATCCAAAATATAAGGGGCTTATTTCCATGCCAAATCCGGCCTCAAGTGGTACTGGATTCTTAACGGTCTCAGCATTATTACAGTTAATGGGTGAAGACCAAGCTTGGGATTATATGAATAAGCTCCATGAGAATATCGGTATTTATACTCATTCCGGTTCCAAGCCGGCGAAACAAGCGGGAGAGGGAGAATTTCCAATAGGAATTTCATTTGACTACCCAAGCTTTAAAGAAAAAGAGTCAGGTGCACCAGTCGAAGTGGTATTCCCTAAAGAAGGTTCAGGTTGGGAAATGGAAGCAACGGCACTTATCAAGAAACCAAAAATCAAAAAGGCAGCTAAAACCTTTATGGATTGGGTAACAACGAAGGATTTCTTGCAGCTGGTGAATAAAAACTTTGCCGTTGTCTCAGAAGACCTGGGTAACCCGCTTCCAAAAGGATACCCTCAGGATCTACTAGATAAACAATTAATTAAAAACGACTTCCAATGGGCAGGGAAACAGCGGGAGGCTATTTTAGCAGAATGGACGAAACGTTATGATTCGAAAAGTGAACCAAAAGAAGAGTAACGTTTAACAAACTTTAACCATCTTAAAAAGCAAAGAAAACTTTGCAAAGTTGGATTATTTATACACTTTGCGAAGTTTTCTTTTCGGATATGAACGTAACGTAATAGGGAAAGGGGACTTTCGATGGAACAGCTGCTGGATATTCAAAATGTAACGAAAACCTTCGGAAAATTTGTGGCGCTTGACCATGTTAATTTTTCTGTTCGCAAAAAAGAATTTGTCTGTTTATTAGGGCCGAGCGGCTGTGGGAAAACGACGCTGCTTCGGATCATTGCCGGCCTCGAGGAACCAAATTTCGGTTCGAAAATTTTACTAGAAGGAAAGGATATTACTTCATCCCCCCCGTCAAAAAGAAATTTCGGGATTGTTTTTCAATCCTATGCCTTATTTCCCAATTTGACGGCCTATCAAAATATTGCCTATGGACTAAAAAACAAGAAGTTATCGAAAAAAGTAATCGACGAAAAAGTTCGTGAAGCACTTTCTCTTGTTCATTTAGAGCATATTAAGGACCGTTATCCGGCGCAATTATCCGGGGGGCAGCAGCAGCGGATTGCCTTAGCAAGAGCGCTTGCGTTATCACCTACCTTCCTGCTCTTAGATGAGCCATTATCTGCTCTTGATGCAAAGGTTCGACTAAAATTGCGAATTGAGATTCGTAAATTACAAGAAAAGCTGGGAATCACCACCATTATGGTAACGCATGATCAAGACGAAGCATTGACAATGGCGGATAAAATTGTCGTGATGAACAATGCAAGATTGGAGCAAATCGGAACACCGCAGGAAATCTATGAAAATCCAAAAACCCCATTTGTAGCGGATTTTATCGGGACAGTCAATATGCTGGCCCATGAGGGAACAACCGCTGCCATTCGGCCAGAACATATTCAAATTTCAGAAACTGTCTCAACTAGTAGTATCCAAACGATTGTAAAAGCAATGGAATTTCGCGGGGCTTTTTATCGGTTGTTCTTGGACATTACCGATCCAAACTATCAGGTTGCCGACGGTTTACTAGCCGTCGATGTTCCCGCCTCAGTAATTAAAAAGCTAAATATTGATAAAGAAAGTGTTTTGAATGCCGAGCTGCCGCAAAACCATCTCGTTACATACGCCTAAGCGGTACCGTTAATCTGGCAATCGGGTAGAGGTGGAAAAGAATGTAGAGGTGATCTAGTTGATTAGTGAGGAACAGGTAATAAATCCAACAGAGGTTCCGGTACAATCTAATGTACATCGAAAGAAAATCCGCCAAAAGACCGGTAAGACGGAATGGTTTCATAAATCCTTAATTGTCTTGATGCTTTTAGGACTAATTATTGGAATTGTCCTGCCGTTAATTCAGTTATTATTTGAAGCGCTAAAGGATAAAAACGGTGCCTATGCCGGGTTTGTCAATTTTGTCCATTATTTTCAAACCCCATCTCTCGTTCAGTCTATGTACAATACCTTATATATTTCGATTATAACCGGAGTAATCTCGGTAGTGCTGGCGTTTTTTTATGCTTATGCATTAACCCGGACGCAAATCCGCTGGAAAGGATTTTTTAAATATATTGCTTTTCTTCCTTTGTTTGCCCCTACGATGATGCACGGGATTGCGCTGATTTATTTATTTGGGAATAAAGGGGTATTCACTACCGGTTTTTTTGGATTTTTTGAAAAAATATTTGGAACGGCTCTAGGAATTGATATCCATTTATATGGCCCTGTTGGAATTGTCATCTCTGAAGTCATTTATACATTCCCGCAAGCGTTTTTAATTTTGATGGTGGCGATTTCTGTTACAGATTACAGACTATACGAGGCAGCCGAGACGCTTGGGTCTGGGAAAATGAAAAAATTTTTTACGGTCACGATTCCTAGTATCAAATACGGTTTAGTCAGCGCCTTTTTTGTTGCCTTTATTTTAAGCTTTACCGATTTTGGGGCGCCAAAGGTGGTTGGGGCACAATATAACGTCCTTGCAACGGATATTTATAAGCAGGTGGTCGGACAGCAGAATTTGAGTATGGGGTCAACTGTTGGGATTATATTAATCATACCGGCATTGATTGCGTTTCTTGCTGACCGAATGATGCAAAGGAAACAAAGTGCTTCGTTTTCTTCAAAATCCGTTTCCTATAAAATTAAAAAAAATCCATGGCGTGACAGGGCTTACTTTGTATATTGCCTTTTGATTTCCTTGGGTGTTTTATCCTTAATCGGTGCTATCATTGCTGCTTCCCTTGTGAAGGTCTGGCCATATAATTTTTCATTAACGCTCGAGCATTTAACTTTTAAAAATGTCGCCGGGAATGGGCTTGAGCCTTATTTTAACAGTCTTTATGTATCGCTTATTACCGCTATTATTGGTACGATGGTCATTTTCTTTGGGGCCTATCTCATTGAAAAAACACGGTTTATGAAGGTAACGAGGCAGGTAAGTTACTTTTTATCGATTTTACCGCTAGCATTGCCTGGACTTGTTATTGGGTTAGCGTATATCTTTTTCTTTAATAAACCAGAATTTAATTTTTGGGGGTTGACGATTGTTAATCCGTTTCAATCCCTATATGGAACGTTTATGATCATCATCCTAGCGAATATTATCCATTTTTATTCGGTCAATCTCATTACGGCAACAACGGCTTTGAAAAAATTAGACAAGGAATTTGAGCCGGTTTCTGAATCCATGAATATTCCGTTTTATAAAACTTTTTTCAATGTAACGGTTCCCATGTCGCTTCCAGCCATTTTGGAGATTGGAATTTATCTGTTTGTTAACTCAATGACTACAATCTCTGCGGTCATTTTTCTTTACACAGCGGATACGAAGCTTGCATCGATCTCGATTGTAAATATGACAGATGCGGGGGACACCGCTCCAGCCGCTGCCATGTCTTTCATCATTGTTCTCACGAATATATTCGTTCGGGTCGCTTATGAATTTGCTACCAAGAAAATTAGAAAACGAACGCAAGCCTGGCAGCAGCGTTAATAAAAATCTTGTGGATGTAGAGAACCTCTACATCTATTTTTTTGCAAAAATACCAAGTAAAACAAATAAAAACCAATTAAATAACGAAAAAACTATTCACAATTATCTGAAAACGTGGTATTCTTATTTACAAGATACGTAACGAAAGCGCTTGCAGACGTAGCTTAGTCCCAGAAAAACAGGAGGTTGTATATGTCGACAAAAGTTCATTCAAAGAAGGTGAGGGTAAAAGCATTAGTTGCTAGTTTGATAGGGAGTTCAATCGAATATTACGATTACCTTCTCTATGGAACAGTTGCTGCACTTGTGTTTAACAAACTTTTCTTTCCAAACTTCGATCCAGCGGTAGGGCTTCTGATTGCTCTCGCATCATTTGGAATTCCTTATTTCTTCCGTCCGCTTGGAGGAGTAATCTTCAGTCATATCGGTGATCGGCTTGGAAGAAAGAAATCTTTGGTTTTAACCCTTGCGATCATGGGAATAAGCACTGCACTAATTGGAGTATTGCCAGTCTATGAAAATATAGGTCCATGGGCTCCGATATTGCTTGTAGCTCTGAGGCTCATCCAAGGGATTGCAGTTGGTGGTGAATGGGGAGGCGCTGTCCTTTTAGCAGTGGAATATTCCGAGAAAAAGAAGCGTGGGTTTGCTGGCAGTGTTCCGATGATGGGAGCAGCCGTCGGGATGATTTTAGCCACGGCTACCATCTCTTTAATGAGATTGCTGCCGGATGCACAGTTCCTGGCATGGGGCTGGAGAGTTCCGTTTGTCGCGAGCCTATTACTTGTTATTCTTGGTTTGTGGATTAGGAATGGTCTAGAAGAGACACCGGATTTCCAAAAAGCAAAAGATGAAGGAAACGTCTCCAAATTACCGATTGCGGATACCTTTAAAAATCACTGGAAAGAAGTGATTTTAACAACTGGCGCAAAGGCAATCGAGACCGCACCCTTCTATATCTTTGCAACCTTTGGAATTTCCTACGCGACCAATACACTGAAGATGCCTGAAGGCCCTGTTTTAAATGCAGTAACCATTGGCACACTGATTTCCTTGGTCATGATTCCCACCATGGGCCATTTGTCTGACCGATTTGGCCGGAAAAAGATATTCGTGATCGGGACAATCAGTGTCATTTTATTTTCCATGCCTTACTTCTTTTTGCTTTCAAAAAAATCAATCCTCTTATTAACCATTGCCGTTATGATCGGATATGCCATCTGGTCGATTATCACCTCTGTTTTAGGCACCATGTTTTCTGAAATGTTTCGTGCAGAAGTTCGCTATACCGGTATTTCCATGGGCTATCAGCTTGGCGCAGCCATCTTTGGCGGTACCGCCCCATTGATCGCAACATCATTGGTCACCGCTTTCCATGGTTCCTGGATTCCGGCTGCAATCTATTTGATGTTGCTAGGTGTCATGTCCCTTATTTGTGTGAGTCTTATGAAAACCATGAGTGATAAAGAAAAAGATAAGCCGAGAAAACAAACGAAGCCATCACTCCCCAAAGCAGCAAGTAAATAAGATCCCTTACCCAAAATATTATTTATAAAGGAGAATTAACAAATGAATAAAAAAGATTTCACAAACAACCCATACTTATTGCTGACACCGGGTCCTTTAACGACTACGGATACTGTAAAGCTTGCAATGATGAAAGACTGGTGTACATGGGATGACGACTACAATAATATTGTCCAAGACATCCGAAAAAGGCTTGCTGGGCTTGCAACCGAATCAATTGATCAGTATTCAGCAGTATTAATGCAGGGAAGTGGGACCTTTAGTGTAGAATCCGTCATTGGTACGGTTTTACCGCGGGACGGAAAATTATTGGTGATTGCAAACGGAGTCTATGGAAGCCGAATCGTTAAAATCGCTAAAACGCTTGGGATCAATACTGTTGTTTTGGAAAGCGGTGAGGTGGAGGCTCTTGATTTAAATCGTTTAACAAATGTGCTGGAAAATGATTCGAAGATTTCACATGTAGCGATCGTTCATTGCGAAACCACAACAGGCATGCTGAATCCAATTGAAAAAGTAAGTGAAATTGTTAAACGATACAACCGAGTGTTTATTGTCGATGCGATGAGCAGCTTTGGCGGTGTTGAAATGGATATCGCCTTGTTAAATATTGATTACCTCATCAGCAGTGCTAATAAATGTATTGAAGGTGTCCCTGGATTTGGGTTTGCGATTGTAAAAAAGGCCGAATTTGAAAAGTGTAAACATAATGCAAGGTCTGTTTCTTTGGATTTATATGATCAGTGGAAAACAATGGAGGAACAAAATGGAAAGTGGCGCTTCACTTCGCCGACACATGTTGTTCGTGCCTTTGCCCAAGCCTTAAAAGAGTTAGAGGTTGAGGGTGGAATCCAGAAAAGAGCAAGCAGATATAAGAACAATCAAATGGTTCTCTCCGAAGGAATGAAAAAGCTACAATTTGAGCCAATCCTTCCTGGGGAATTGCAATCTCCAATCATTACGTCCTTTTATTATCCGGAGTCTGAAAAGTTCAACTTTAAAGTGTTCTATCAAAGGTTAAAAGAAAAAGGATTCGTGATTTATCCTGGAAAGGTTTCAGCCTTAGATACCTTCCGGATTGGGAATATCGGAAACGTTCATCAGAAGGATATTGAGGGTTTATTACAAGCAATCGAACAAAGCAGCTTTTGGCTCGACGCTGTTTCTAAGAATTAATCACCCAAAATCGATCTGTTTTTTCACTATAATTTTGTTTTAGCAAATAAATAATCAAAATCATTCAATCTTTTTCCAATGTTATAGTAAAATTATAGTGGATATTTATATCGTGGGGTGAATGAGTTGTCATTAGCTGGGGAAGAAAGAAAAAGGAAAATACTTGAACTCCTTGAAATCAGTGGGAAAGTTAAAGTTAATGAACTGGCAGAAATATTAGAGGTTTCAACTGAAACCATTCGTAAATATTTAGATGAGTTGCAGCAGGAAGAAAAATTAAAAAAGGTTTATGGCGGGGCAATCAATATATCCTTTTTTAATGAGGAGCCTCCAACTGTAGAAAGAGAGGTGACCCACTCTGAAGCCAAACAACGAATCGGAGAGTACGCAGCTAACCTAATTAATGATAATGACGTCATTGCGATTGATGACGGAAGCACGCCGCTGCAGCTTGTTAAAAACTTGCGTAAAAAGCGAAATTTAACGATTTTTACTACCTCGATTTCAGCTCTATCGGTGTTAATCGACTTGCACCAGCAAAATATTTTCACAGGGAAGATAATCATGCTTGGCGGAGAGATAAACACCACCCATCATCGTGTAACGGGGAGCTTTACGATCGAAATGCTGGAAAATCTATATGTAGATAAATATTTTATCTCAGCCGACGGTTTAACAAAAGAAACCGGAATTACCAGCTTCGATTCTTCTAAAGGCATGGTAACGAGAAAGTTAATTGATCATTCCAGCAAATCAATTGTCCTGATTGACCATTCCAAAGTCGGGAAACGAACTCATTATAAGATGGCTGATTTGCAGGATATTGATATTATCATTTCAGATAAAGAACACCCGCAGGAATGGGAATATCTATTAAAAGAAAATCATGTAAAATGGCTAGTTGCCGACAAGAAATAAATGATCAATAGACTCTTTAAACCATTGGCAAACGAGCTCCCTGAAAAGGAGGATTATAATGGAGCATTTGGGAGTCTTTTACGAAGAGCATCTTTTTAAAAATATTGAGATTTATCTTCGTTTAGTGATTAGCGCGCTCCTTGGGATGTTTATTGGTTGGGACCGTAGTGCCAAAAATAAGCCAGCTGGTTTAAAAACCTTTACGTATGTTTCTGTTTCGTGCACGCTCATTACACTCGTTTCCATTTATAGTGCGGAGGTTTTTGGCAGTTCTAACCCCAATAATCGTATGGATCCAATGAGACTGACAGCGCAGATTGTTTCCGGGCTTGGCTTTTTGGGGGCTGGCTTGATATTAAAGGATGGTTTACAGGTAAAGGGTTTAACATCTGCGGCAATGATCTTTTTTGCAGGCGGTGTTGGGATAGGCATAGGAGCTGGTTTTTATGGTTTGGTTTTAGCTTCGGTCTTAATTACATTTATCCTGGCAAAAATAAGCCAGATAATTGAACACCGTCATCTAATGACGATTGAAAAAGAAGAGGAAAAACAAGGCTACCATCGAAGTTCAGGTTAAAAGAAACGGCAGGTTCTAGGTTACTAGAAACTGCCGTTTTTCTATTTAAAAAACCCAAATGAAACTACAAATCAAAACCAAGTAAAATACATCAAAAAAATTTTAAAAATAACAATTAAAACCAAGACAATCCAAAGTATTTGTGATACAATCAAACCAACTCAAGAATTGAGTGAATATTTTTAATCTTAAGGAGGCGAAAAAATGAAGGTGTTTTGTTTAGGTGGAGCAGGGAGAATTTGCCGAGAAGCCGTTTTAGATCTTGTCGAGCATTCTGATTTTGATGTCATTACCATAGGTGATTTTAATGAGGAACTTGGCCTTGAATTAGTCAAGGAATTGAATGATCCCCGTTTAAATTTTGTAAAGGTAAATGTATTTAACCATGAGGAAACAGTCAAACAATTGAAAGGCTACGATATTGTCATGGATGGAACGACGATCACCCTAAACGGCCTTTCTACCGCCTGTATTGCAGAAGCCGGTTGCCATGGGATCAATTTAAACGGATTTGGCGCAGAGGATGAATTTACCGAAATCTTCAAGAAACATAATCGAACCGCAGTTCCCGGTTTTGGAATGACCCCTGGTGTTACACAAATGATGGCGATGCACGCTGCCAACCAATTAGATGAGGTAGACACAGTGCGAGTAAGCCACGGCTCTTTCCGGCCCATTGCATTTTCAAAATCGATTACCGAAACCACCACCTACGAATACGACCCAGACCTTCCTGGACGAATCGTTTTTGAAAAGGGCGAATTCGTTCAAGTCCCTCCTTTTGCAAGACCAAGAAAGATTCAACTTCCAGAGCCTTATGGCGAAACCATTCAATATATTATTCCGCATTCAGAAACTCGTACCCTGGCAAAAGCGCTTGCGAATAAAGGGGTACAGCTGATTGAAGTGCGGGGAACCTGGCCAAAACAGAATATGCAATTAGTTCGTGCCCTCTATGATTACGGAATTATGCGCAATCCAAAGGTTGAAATCAATGGTCAAGAAGTTGGTGTAATGGATGTAATTGGTGAGTACCTGCTTCAATCAAAAGAAGGCCAGGAAACAGAGTTGTACGGATACTCGCTTCATATAGAAGTCGTTGGGAAAAAGGCTGGAATACGGAAACGCCATATTTTATACCATACGCATCCTGCAAGTGATGGATCAGTCAAAGGGTGGGAAAACCTACGTGCGTATACTCGAAATGTCGGGATTCCAATGGCAATTGCAACTGAGTTAATTGCCAAAGGCTTGGTTAAAAAAACAGGTGTGTTAATTCCAGAAGATGCATTTGAGCCAACTGTCATTTTTGAAGAACTGAAAAAACGCGGCATTCATATACACGAAGAAATTGAAGTGGTGTCCGAAAGTGTTGAAGAAGAAACAACAATCCAAGCATAACGATCTATAACCATGACAAGGCAGGTATTACATATAAAGTTTTTTCAAATGCCTGCCTTTTACTAAAAAAATTACCAGCCAATAATATATATATCCTTTTGCACAATTGAGTGACGAAAACGGTAGTATTGGTTGTTGACAAAGGAGGTTCGTCTTTTGAATAATCAATCTTCCCAGATTGAAGCAGTTATTTTTGATTGGGCAGGTACAATGGTGGACTATGGCTGCTTTGCGCCATTAAATGTATTTTTAGAGATTTTTAGAAAAAGAGGAATCGAAGTGACGGACGAGGAAGCGCGGGCACCGATGGGACTTTTAAAATGGGATCATATTCGCGCCATGTGTGATATGGACCGGATTGCCCAATTGTGGAAAGCGAAATTCGGCAGAATACCAACGGATAAGGATGTCGATGATTTATATGCCGATTTTGAACCAATGTTGTTCGCAAGCCTCCGCAATTATTGCACACCAATCCCGGGGGCACTGGATTTAGTGGGAAAACTAAGGCAGAAGGGAATTAAAATTGGTTCGACAACTGGTTATACAGCGGAAATGATGGCGGTTGTTGCCCCGGAAGCAAAGAAACAAGGTTATGCACCAGATTATCTGTTTACACCTAATGATGCACCAGCAGGGCGCCCGTATCCTTGGATGTGTTACTTAAATGCTATGAATTTAGGGGTATTTCCAATGAAGCATATTATCAAGGTTGGAGATACGGTTAGCGACATTAAAGAAGGAGTCAATGCCGGAGCTTGGAGCGTTGGTGTGATTAAAGGCGGAAGTGAACTGGGTTTGAAGGAAGAAGAAGTCAATTCAATGGACCCGGATTTATTGGCAGATATGATGGAAGTTGTGGCGAAGCGTTTTAAAGACGCAGGTGCTCATTACGTGATTGATAGTATTGGAGAATTAGATAAACTCATTCCGAAAATTAATCTGCGCCTGGCAATTGGTGATGATTAAGTGAAGTTTTTAAACTAGATGCCTTTGGTGGAAAAGATTTTTAAACAAGCCAAGTGGTGAAGAGGTGAATTGATTGCAGAAACATGCCTATGCACTGGGAATGATCGAAACGATTGGCTTTCCGGCATTGATTGCTGCGGCGGATGCCGCTTCAAAAGCAGCAGATGTGAGGGTTGTCTCCTATCAAGGAGCAGACTCAGGTATTGTGACCATTTACATTATCGGCGATGTAGCAAGCGTAAAATCAGCTGTCGAGGTTGGGACAGAAGCCGCCAAAAGGGTTGGGCAACTTCGTCATTCTCATGTCATTGCCAGACCTGATGACCATATCATTCAAATGCTCTTTCCGGCGCTGTTAAAGAAAGCCGAGGAAAAATCGGAACCGTCAGAGCTTAAAGAAGTAAAAAATAAAGACCAAGAAAAACCAAGGGAATGGACTAAAACTAGTCTTCAAGAGCTAAGAGAACTTGCTAATTCGTACGAAGGTTTTCCTTTATCGCCCCAAGAAATTTCTTCGGCTAAAAAAGAGGATTTAGTAAAACAGATTAGCAGGTTCCTAGCTGAGAAAGGTGGCGATAATTGATGTACTTGGATCATGATCTGGAATCGATGCAGGAGGGGAGACGAAATCTCGAGCAAGCGAGACAAGCACAAAAAACGCTTGGGAGTTTGACGCAGCATCAAGTGGATCAAATTGTCCACAATATGGCCCAAGCGGCCATAAGGGAATCAGGCAGGCTTGCGGCATTAGCGGTGGAAGAAACAGGGTATGGGAATGTCGAAGATAAGCGGGCCAAAAATCTTTTTGCAGCGAATGATGTGTATGAATCGATAAAAGATAAGAAAACTGTGGGAATCATTTCTCGTAACGAGGAGCAGAAGGTTTGGGAAGTGGCTGAACCAGTGGGCACGATTGCGGCAATTATTCCATCAACAAACCCAACATCAACGGTGATTTTTAAAGCTCTGATTGCAATGAAATCTAGAAATGCCATTGTTTTTAGCCCGCATCCTTCTGCGGCAAAATGCACGAATGCAGCGGTTAAGGTGATGAAGGAAGCAGCAGTGGCAGCGGGTGCACCAGATGGATCCATTTCCTGTATTTCAAATCCAACGCTTGCCTCGGCCCAGGAAGTCATGAATCACACACTGACTGATTTAATTTTAGCCACGGGCGGTCCGGGAATGGTAAAGGCAGCCTATAGCTCAGGAAAACCTGCCTATGGAGTTGGACCCGGGAATGTACCAGTGTATATCCACTCAAGTGCAAATATTGGGAAAGCGGTCAGTCAAATCGTTCAGAGTAAAATCTTTGATTATGGAACAATCTGCGCCTCTGAACAGGCACTAGTGGTGGACCACTCTGTTAAACGAAAGGTAAAAGCTGCTCTAGAACAAGAAGGAGCGTATTTCCTTGATGATTATGAAAAGAAAAAAATCGAAGAGATTATTTTGAAGAATGGGAGTTTGAATCCGGAAATGGTCGGAAAATCTCCGAAAATCTTGGCACAATTGGCGGGAATACTCGTCTCAGAGGATACGAGATTGCTAGTGGCTGAAGAGACCAAGGTTGGTAAAGCATACCCGTTTTCTCTTGAAAAGCTTTCTCCAATTCTAGCATTTTATACGGTTGAAGGCTGTTCCGAGGCTAGTGAAGTGTGTAATGAATTGTTAGAACTCGGTGGATTGGGGCATACCATGGGGATTCATTGTGAAGATAAACAAGTTGTTGAAAGCTTTAGTCTTTCACAAAGGGTCTCGCGGGTTGTCGTAAATTCAGGAACGACATTTGGTGGAATCGGTGCGACAACCGGTATCTCACCATCAATGACTCTCGGCTGTGGCACTTACGGAAGCAATATTTCGTCTGACAATATTGGTCCGGAGCATTTATTGAATACAAAACGGATCGCTTTTGGCATCAAGGAGATGAAAAATGAAGCACCAGCAGTGACTTCAGGTTCACAGCAAACAGTCTCAAACAATGAAACGCTTATTTCTAAAGCTGAGGTTATGGAAATTGTAAAGAGTATTTTAAAAGAATTAAATTTTAAATGAGGAGGCATAAACAATGAGTGGAGAAGCATTAGGAATGATTGAAACAAAGGGTTTGGTTGGGGCTGTTGAGGCAGCTGATGCGATGGCAAAGGCAGCAAATGTTAGATTAATTGGAAAGGTTCATGCCGGCGGCGGGCTTGTGACCGTAATGGTTCGCGGAGATGTCGGAGCGGTTAAAGCTTCCGTAGATGCCGGAGCTGCTGCAGCTGAAAGTGTCGGCGAGTTGGTTTCAGTCCATGTAATTCCACGCCCGCATTCGGATATTGAGTTGATTCTTCCGAAATTGGAAGGATAGAAGATGACGATTATTACGGAATCCAAACTTAGAGCCATGCTGAAAAATGGGATTCCTAATCCTTTCACCCTTGGCGAGGGGGAAAAACTTACCCCTTCCGCAAGGGATTTTCTTCGCGAAAGACGGATTGTTGTAAAGCAACAGCACAGGATTAAAAAGGCAGCGTCTGTGGATGAAATGACTGAAAGCCCTTTAATTCCTGTAGGTGTATCTAACCGGCATGTCCATTTATCATTGGCAGATGTGGAGGCCTTATTTGGAAATGGTTATTTGTTAACACCGTTTCGGGAGTTATCACAGCCGGGGCAATTTGCTGCCAAAGAGCAGGTGACCTTATTGGGTCCAAAGGGGATTATCCAAAATGTAAGAATTCTCGGACCTGCTAGGGGAGAAACACAGGTGGAAATTTCCATAACGGATGGATTTCAATTAGGCGTCCATCCCCCTATCCGCTTATCTGGATCCATTGAAGACACGCCCGGATTAACTCTTGTAGGCCCAAAGGGATGTGTGGTTCTGGAAAAAGGGGTAATAGTTGCGAAACGCCATGTTCATCTTTCGCTTGATGAGGCAAAAAAACTCAAGGTGGAGCAGGGTGACCGGCTATTGCTTGAAACCGTCGGGGACCGGCGGATTATTTTTTCAGATGTTGTTGTTCGTATCAATCCTACTTATCGCATGGATTTCCATGTCGATCTCGACGAGGGGAATGCGGCGAGATTAAAAACGGGTGACCTTGTTAAAATCATTGGAAAAAATGATCAGTTTTATTGGCAAGGGAGGTGAGGAGCATCGATATTCGAGCGATGATTGAGTCGGTTGTGAAGGAAGTTGTCCAATCGATGAAAGTTGAAAAGGAAAAAGAGCAGATTGGGAAAGTGTTATTCGTTTTTTGTGATAGTTCGGCACATGAGCTGTTTGCTGATCAGTTTATTAAATTAAAGAACCATAAAATCGGGTATGATTTGTTATTTTTAGATGGTGAAACCTCTTCCTGGCTGGGGATGCAGCGAATTGAATCAAGCGGTTCTGATCGAATTATCGCGGCCGATGAATATTCTCCTGCTGCGATCGAACTGCCGAAGGAATACGATGGAATCGTTATTCCGGAAATTGATTTGGATAATGCAGCGAGAATCGTAACCGGCTTAAAAGGTACAATTAAGGCTGAATTGATTTTTTCGGCGATTATCTTGGAAAAGTTTCTTATTGTCGGGGATGACACCCCTGGCATAAAGAGAGCCGACCGCCGCTGTTTAAAAGCACTTTCTTTACCAGGACCTTACCGGAAACGGTTTGAATCCTATGTGGAAGGGATGAAGGAGCTAGGTATTGAGTTTTTGCCGCAAATGGAGTTAGCAGATGCGGTTATTGAAAAACTGTGTGATCGGCTGGCAAAGTCGCCAGCTGCTAAAACGGAAGAAATAAATCATGCAGATGATGGAGGTCTGACCTTCAAGAAAAAACTTCTCACCCCCGAATGGATTAAGGCCCAGCAAGAATTCCCGAATCATACCCTTACCCTTCCAAAAGGTGTTATTATTTCCCCTTTAGCAAAGGATTTGTTAAAGGAGAAAAAATTGACCATCAAGTATATCGGTAAAGGATGATGTAGAGTGCGGCTAGCGAGGGTTGAAGGAAGTATCTGGGCGATTCAAAAGGAAAAGGGAATGGAAAACATCAAACTTCTCATTGTTCAGCCCATTAATGTGGAAAAACAACCCGAGGGAAATGTCATCATTGCGATGGACCGAATTGGTGCCGGAATTGGTGAATTTGTCATTATTACGCAGGGGACGCCCGCACAAAAATTGACGGGCGAAAAATGCGCCCCCATTGATGCAGCGATTGTGGGAATTGTCGATTCCTTAGAAGTGCCTGTGATCTAATCAGTTCGTTGAAACTCAATTTTTTTTAAATGAGAGTCTTTTAAAAAAGGGGGTGGCAAATATGAGAAACCTTGATTCTGAGCTATTAAGAACGGAAGGAGATATTAATTTATCTCAAAACCGTAAAGAATGGCAGGAGCGCCATCTAAGTAAAGACACCTTTCAACTTTTAGAAGAAGATTCTGAATATTATCTGCACCAGTCGCTTTCAACCCCTTGCTTGAATGTGATTGAAAAAAGCTATGGGATTTACCTTGAAGATTGTGAAGGAAGAAAATATATGGATTTCCATGGGAACAGCGTTCACCAGGTTGGCTATGGAAATGAGTACGTAATTAAGGCGATAAAGGATCAGTTGGATGTTTTGCCTTTTTCCCCGCGCCGTTATACAAATAAAACTGCGATTCAATTGGCAAAGAAATTGGTGGAACTTGCTCCGGGACATTTAAATAAAGTACTTTTAGCACCTGGAGGGACTTCTGCCGTAAGTATGGCCTTGAAGCTTGTCCGAAAGGCAACCGGAAAGTTTAAAACCATTTCAATGTGGGATTCCTTTCATGGAGCTAGTTTGGATGCAATATCTGTCGGCGGCGAAGCTATTTTTCGCAATGGAATGGGTCCGCTTATGCCAGGAACCCTCCAGGTGATGCCCTATAATTCCTACAGGTGTTTTTTCGGGGATCGCAATGACAGCCATGAGAAGGGTCTAGATTATCTTGAGTATGTATTAGAGCGGGAGGGGGATGTTGGGGCGATAATCCTTGAACCAATTAGGTGCACAGATGTACAAATACCACCAAAGGAATATCATCAACGATTAAGACAAATTTGTGATACCCACGGAGTATTATTGATTTATGACGAAATACCAACGGCACTGGGTCGAACGGGGAAAATGTTTGCCTTTGAAAATTATGATATCGTTCCGGATATTGTCCTGCTTGGAAAAGGGCTTGGGGGCGGTGTATTTCCGATGGCAGCGATGATCGCCCGCGAGGACTTAGATGTTGCCGGTGATATTGCTTTAGGACACTTTACACATGAAAAAAGTTCTCTTGGCTGTGCGGCCGCACTCGCCACCCTCCAATATATCGAGGATTTCCGTTTGCTAGAGCAAGCAAACTCCTTAGGTGAAAATATGAAAACTCGTTTGCTAACCATGCAAAACCGATTTGAACTGATTGGGGATGTCCGCGGAATCGGTTTGCTATATGGGGTGGAGCTGGTGCTTGACCGAAAGACAAAAGCGAAGGCCATTTCCGAAGCCGAACGAATCATGTATAAATGTATGGAAAAGGGATTAAGCTTTAAGGTATCGCAGGGGAATGTACTAACACTTGCCCCGCCATTAACCATTACTGAAAAAGAGCTAGAAGAAGCGATGGATATCCTAGAGACATCTTTATAATGGTGCATAATAGCGCCCGATTTTATCGAAAAAAAGTTGCTGTATTCCCAATCTTGCGGGCAGCAACTTTTTTATTTAAAAATGGGGGAGGCCAAGCATAAAAGTATTTATTTAGTATGGAAATGGTAATGGCTCTAGTTTATGATTAAGGAAGAATATATTAAGTTTGGGTGGATACATTTGATTCTATTAGACTACATTGTAAATCTCTCTATTTTTTCACTCATGGTCAGTACACCTTTGGTCATTCGTTCATTTAGTAGTCATCGGTCCCTAAAACAGTTAAGAATTTGGGTGGGGGTCTATGCAGGGGTCGTTTCCATTCTATTAGTAGCATTATCTATCCATCAGCAAGGGTATTCCTATGATATTCGGTATGCCCCGGTTATTTTGGTTTTTGCCTATCTTGGTCCAGTAGCTGGCACCATCACCGGCGGCTTCGCCCTGATTGCAAGATTGTTTTCTAGTGGTCACTGGACACCGGCCATTATTGGCTGGATCTTAATCATGATAAGCTTCATCATCATTCACTTTTTGTCAAAGCGTCACATGCCTGTGAAAAAATGCCTTTATCTATATGTTACCTACGTTGCCATTTATATTGTCACTGTGCCGATTATCTTTAATATTTTAAGACATAAACCTCTTTTTCACTTCCAATACCTGCTTTTTGTCTTATTGGGGGTCATTCTTGGGGCATTATTGATTGAGTCATATGAGCGGCTCCACCGGATTATTATCGAAAAAAAGCAAATGGAGAAAACTTTAGCAGAGAGTGAATCTAATTATCGATTAATTGCAGAAAATACTTCTGACCTCATTATGGTAATGAAACGCGACCATTCTGTTCAATATTTTTCACCTTCCCATGAACTTGTTTTGGGATATAAAGGAATCAAGTTAGAAAAATTTGAATTATGTAAGTTCATTCACCCTGATGATGTTGGAATGTTTAAAGATACGATTGAGTGGATGTTTGAAAATAAAGAGTCCGTTTCGATGGAATTCCGCTTTCATCATAAAGACAGTTATTGGATTGAGTTTGAATCTCGATGTATGCCGGTTGAATGTGAAAACAATTCTGTTGAACATATTGTGATTATCAGCCGGGATATATCTGAACGTAAAAAAGCCGAAGAAATTCTTCTTCAATCTGAAAAACTTTCCATTGTGGGGGAGTTAGCGGCCGGAGTGGCACACGAAATCCGAAATCCCTTAACAACAATTAAAGGCTTTATACAGCTATATAAAACGGAAAATGGTCCAATTCAGTTTAATGAACTGATTCTTAGTGAATTAGAGCGGATTGAAACAATAACAAGCGAACTGCTTTCATTGGGGAAACCGCAGGCCATCCAGCTTAAGAAAACAGAATTAAGGAACTTGATTGAAAGTATTCTTGAGCTTTTGGCACCGCAGGCGTTAATGAATAATATTCAATTAAAATTAACGTTCGAAGATCCAGATTTTCTTATTATTTGTGAGAGAAATCAATTAAAACAGGTATTTTTGAATCTCTTAAAAAATGCCTTTGAAGCGATGCCGAATGGCGGAGAAATCCATGTTCACTTAAGAAATGGCACTGATGGAACGGTAATTATTTCCGTCCGCGACGAGGGCTTCGGGATTCCTGAAGAACTGCTGCCGCGCTTAGGTGAGCCTTTTTACACATTAAAGGAAAAAGGGACTGGGCTTGGTTTAATGATCTGTCACAAGCTCATTAAGCAGCACCATGGAAGAATACATTATCAAAGTAAAATCGGAGAAGGTACACTGGTCGAAATCACGCTTCCTTTAGCTAGCTAATGAAACAATACTTGGAAGTAAATCTCATAAATTGGAGGTACAACCAAAATAGTTTATATAAGAGCCAGGAATCCTCCTGGCTCTATTTTTGTCCAAAATATGGTATAATTTTCTGAAAAGGGAGGAGAGAGTGTGGAAGAAAAGGTGATCAAAGCGATTCAAGATGATTATCCGGATGATTTTGCCTGGTGTTATGGGTGTGGCCGTTTAAATGAGGAAGGACACCATTTTCGCACCGGCTGGCAGGGAGACCAGACGGTAACGATTTATACACCTGAAGCAGCCCATTTGGCTCTGCCAGGATTTGTTTATGGAGGGATTACTGCCTCTTTGATTGATTGCCATGGGACAGGTTCGGCGGCACTAGCACTACATCGAAAAAATGGTCATGAGGCTGGTGACGGGGTAGATCCCCCTCGATTTGTAACCGCTTCCTTAAAAGTGGATTTCGTAAAGCCAACTCCGCATGGCGTCCCTTTAAAAGCAGTCGGAACAGTTACTGAAATTCATCCGAAAAAGTGGAAGGTGGATGCAGAGGTCTTTGCAAATGATGAACTTTGTGCCCGCGGTGAAGTTGTCGCAGTTGTTATGCCAAAAACGTTTATAACCAAATAGTCTCATTGAAAAGCAGTGAACTTCAATTAAGCTGAAATTCACTGCTTTCTTATCGGCTGAAGTGTCCACCCCATATGGACAAAAGAAGCGAAAAGTCCACGGGCGGTGCCTGTCACTTTCACCCAAAATGGGCAATAAGGTTCTCGAGTTGCTGAAGTTCTTTTTCGGCAAAGGGTGATATTTCTGTTTTTAGGGTTGAAAGGGTACTTTTAATTAAATGTTTGCGTGGTGCTCTTATTTGCATAAGTTCATCTTGAATAAAGTCCAATAATTCAAGATGTTTTTCTTGATCCCCTTCATTTGGGCAGTGTTTCGTAATCATTTTCTTTAAAGCAGAACTTAATTGAAGCAGTTGGTCTTTTAGCTCCTGTCCATCCTTTTTACATTCCGGAATCCATTTTGCCAAAAGTTCCGGACTAATTAAATAATCGCCAGATTCCACGACCTCACCGACTATCCCTACCATCCGCTCAACACTATATCGGACAACCCGGCTGATATTGGTATTCACGCCATTAGCAAGGTGGTCGAAGTGGATGTTTTGCTGCATAATCCCCATAAACATGATGGCACAATCCATTAGATAAGCTTTTTTATCCTCACCAAATAAGTCAATAAATCGGTTATAGAGCCAGCGGAGCATGAAAAATTGTCCTCTTTTGAGAAATTCCTTCATTTCCGCATCATTCGAGAATAATACCTCCTCAAAAAGGGTGAAAAGCCGATTTTTTTTATTTGACCGCATTTGTATTTCCATTTGTTTAATAAAAATTTCAATATCAGCTGGGTCTTGTCCGATTAGTAACTCATTCCGCTCCCTGTCCATGTTTTTAAAGATGGATTTAAAAATGGCGATTAATAATTCGTTCTTCGAAGAAAAATAATTATAGAAGGTTCCTTTCGAAATTCCGCTAAAATCCAAAATATCCTGAATTGATGTTGCTTGGAATCCCTTCTCAATAAATAATTGGTGTGCTTTTTCAATTACGTGCTGCTTTCGATCTTTCATCTATATCACCTTAAGTTATATTTATACCCCTGGTATAATTCTATAGTACATTACTTTCGTTTTTAAAACAAACCAAATAAAAAACATGAAATTTTCTTGTTGCAAAAATTGAACTGCTGGTATATGATATTGTCTATGTGAAATAGCAGTACAAAAAAATGAACCGTTAGTTTATAGGGGGTATTACAATGGAGAATTCTGTTAAACCGATAGATCGACCGCCATGGGGGATTCTGGCAATCCTGATGATTGGCGCTTTTATTTCCATGCTAAACGAAACATTATTAAATGTAGCTTTACCATCCATAATGAAAGACCTTGATGTTTCTGCATCAACTGTTCAATGGCTTTCAACCGGATATATGCTCGTAAATGGAGTCATGATTCCTGCGACAGCTTTTTTAATCCAAAAGTATACAGCAAGACGTTTATTTTTAACAGCCATGAGTTTATTTTTAATTGGTACCATTCTTGCTGGTTTTGCAACTTCCTTTCCTGTTTTACTCGTGGCAAGGATGATTCAAGCCTCTGGATCTGCGATCATGATGCCTTTATTAATGAATGTCATGCTAACAAGCTTTCCTCCTGAAAAAAGAGGGGCTGCGATGGGGCTATTCGGCTTAGTCTTCATTTTCGCACCTGCAGTTGGCCCTACCTTATCAGGCTGGTTAATTGAACACTTTGACTGGAGAATGCTCTTCCATTTTGTTACACCGATTGCAGCAATTGTCCTTGTGATTGCAATCTTTCTACTAAAAGATAAAAAGAAAGATGTGGAAATCCGTCTTGATTTCCTTTCCTTCTTATTATCAAGTATTGGTTTTGGCGGTTTATTGTACGGATTTAGTTCTGCAGGGAATAAAGGCTGGGACAGTCCGCAGGTTTATATTACAATTATCGTTGGTGCTGTCTCTATTGTATTATTCATTTGGCGTCAATTAAAGCTTGAGGTACCAATGCTTAATTTCCGAATTTACAAGTATCCAATGTTTACTCTATCTTCGGCGATTTCAATTGTTATTACGATGGCCATGTTTTCTGCGATGTTGCTTTTACCAATCTATGTTCAATCGATTCGCGGAATTTCGCCAATCAAGTCTGGACTACTCATGCTGCCTGGATCTATTTTAATGGGGATCATGTCACCAATTACCGGTAAATTATTTGATAAATATGGCGGTCGTTTATTAGCCATTACTGGTTTATCGATTACGATTATCACAAGTTACTTCTTAAGCACCTTAACACTTCATACTACTTACACTGAGTTAATCCTAATATACTCAGCGCGGATGTTCGGAATGTCGATGGTTATGATGCCGGTTATGACAAATGGATTAAACCAATTGCCTGCCCATCAATATCCACATGGAACAGCAATGAACAGTACTCTTCAGCAAGTTTCTGGTGCAATTGGCTCGGCATTATTAGTTACCATCATGTCTAATCGTACTAAAACGCATGCGACAGACTTAGCAGCTTCTGCGATGAAGCATTTGACTGGAAAACCAACTCCTGAGGCGCTAGCTGAAATGAAACAGCAAATTGCCATGAAAGCCATGCTTGAAGGTATTAATGATTCTTTCTTAGTATCGGTTGGAATTGCTAGTATCGCACTAATACTTGCATTCTTTATTAAAAGAGTTAAACCAGCAGGTAACCCACATGAGGGAACAACAGATAAAAAAGCTGTTACGAAATTAGCTGGAAATTAATGAGAAGGAAAACAGGGGACAGCGAGATTGAATCGTTGTTCCCTGTTTTGTTATATTAAAAGTTGCTATCAAACGATGATTATTGGGATAATATAGTACAGTTAATAGAATTAGGAGGAATACGATGGCAAATCAACAATTTTTAGAAGATGCTTATATTGAACGCTGTGATAAGGAAACAGAAGAACTGATTGCTAAAGAAACCTATTCGTTTCTAAGCCAGCCCCTTGATTATTTAAAAAAACATAAGAAGGAATTTTTATTCTTAGAGTCTCAACAATTTGAAGCTATTCATGTCGATGCTGTTTCTTTAGAGGTAGATGATGTTTTTGGTACATATGATGTAATGTTAGGCCTTAGGTTTCAAAAGAAATTTGGTAATGTGTTAAAAGAGGAGTTAAATCAAAATTTAAAAGGCAGTGAGGCTAAATTTGATTTATTGTTCAGTAATGAGGACGGGCTATGGGATTTAAATTTTGCTTTGAATTATGTAGAGGGATTTAGAGAAGATTTATCCATTGGAGAAGCTTTTGAGCTTATACATCAATTTTTAGTAAAATTGGTTGAAAAAATCAAGTAAGTGTCTGATTTTGATCTTTAATTTATAGAAATATTGAGAGGTGAAACCGTGCGAGTTATATCCATATGCCCCAGTAACACAGAATTGATGGAATTTCTAGGATTAACACATCTTCTAGTGGGAGTTGATGATTTTTCTGATTGGCCGGCTCAGGTTGCAAATCTTCCGAGATTAGGTCCGGATTTATCGATTAACATGGATTTGGTCGAAGAGTTGAAACCGGATATGGTTTTAGCTTCTTTAAGTGTTCCTGGGATGGAAAAAAATGTGGAGGCACTTGTTGAAAGAGGAATTCCCCATATCGTGTTAAATCCGCAGTCCTTATCCGATATTGAAGAAGATTTGATAAAAACTGCTGAGGTTCTTGAGCAGCGGGAACGCGGGATTGATGCAGCTAAGGAATTTCGGTTCAGAATAGAAAAGGTAAAAGAAAGAGGGAAGACGATTCAAGATCGGCCAGCGCTTTATTGGGAATGGTGGCCAAAACCGATTTTTACCCCGGGAAAAATCAATTGGCTGACCGAGATTTCAGAAATAGCCGGAGCAAGAAACATTTTTTCAGATGTTGAACTTGCTAGCGTTCAGACTGATTGGGAGGATGTTTTATCTCGAAAGCCTGATTTTATTTGCCTAGCCTGGGTCGGCGTTCGAAAGGCGAAGGTGCAGAAAAGTGTGGTGACGAAACGTCCAGGCTATGAAAAGCTAGATTATAAGAATGAGAGCCAAATTCTGATTCTGGAAGAAGAATTGTATTGCCGACCATCACCTCGACTAGTGGAGGGCCTTGAAAAACTTTATAAAATCATTCATCCATAATAAAAAGTCTTTGCGCAAAAAAAATCGCAAAGACTTTTTTCTTAACTTAGGCCTTCATCATTTATGGAAAATGGGGACCCTGATGAGGTATGTTGGTTTACCCAGCCAAGAGACATCTCGGAAACAGCTTCCCAATTTGGGATTTCATTACTATGCTGTTCGACCCAGCTCATGCAGAACTGTGGATCGATATTGTATTCTAAGCATTGGGCTAAAAACGATTGAATATTCGTTTCGGTGCAGTTTTGCCATGAACCGCATGTATTAAGCCAAACATTTTCCATTTTCGTTTGTAAAGAAAGCTCATTTATAAAATCGCTGAATTGATTTTCGTAAGTCATTTTAGACCTCCTTGTCATAAATTTCGTATTTTTTCACAAAGATACTTCATAAGTATGTCCAAGGAAAATTGAAAAAATCACGGGCCTTTATTATTTATATTCAAAAGGAAATTGGATGGCGATTCAAAATTGTAAGTAAAAAGTAATGACATTGATTCATAACGAAAAAAACACATGGGTTAAAATAACCTATGTGCCTCTTTTTATGTTTATTTTATTAATTGTGATATTATTCTACATAAAAGTGATAGGGAAAGGATGAAATAAATTGTCATTTGAAAGTGTGAAGGCTCATTTTAAACAATGGAATCGTGAGCAAGATATTATGGAATTCGAAACCTCTAGCGCAACAGTAGAGTTGGCCGCAGAAGCAATTGGTGTAATTCCCGCTCGAATTGCGAAGACATTATCCTTTAGGGGCGAAGAGGAAAAAGCAATTTTAATCGTCGCAGCAGGAGACGCAAAAATTGATAATAAAAAATTTCGCCAAGCATTTGGCTTCAAAGCACGGATGCTAAATCCCGATGAAGTGCTTGAACAAACGGGGCATGCGATTGGCGGGGTATGCCCTTTTGGATTAGCAAAGGAATTGGATGTGTACTTGGATGTTTCAATGAAACGGTTTGATACCTTGTTTCCAGCTTGCGGCAGTTCTAACTCGGCCATTGAATTGAACCTCGAAGAATTATTCCAATATTCCTTTGCAAAGGACTGGGTAGATATTTGTAAAGGATGGCAGGAAGCAGAGCTCGAAGAAAAAGTAATTCAAAATTATAAATAAGATGTTAAAATAAACAGTCGTTTTTTCAACGACTGTTTATTTTTATGCGGATTTTGTAAATCTTCTGATAACAAAAGGAATCTATTATTTTTGTACTATAATAGAAAAGTAATCTCAATGCTTATTCGAGAAAGTTGGCTTGTGATGAAATCAAATTTAAAATTATTAATTGAATTATTTTGGATCTTTTTTAAAATTGCCCCTGTGACGTTTGGCGGTGGTTATGCGATGATCCCATTAATTGAACGGCAATTCGTTCAGAAAAAACAATGGCTGAGCATGAAAGATGTTTCCGATATTTTCGCCTTATCCGGGACAGCGCCGGGGGCGATTGCTGTGAATTGTGCCACCTTTATCGGTTATCGGTTTGGAGGTGTTTGGGGCGCTATTGCAGCTTTGGCGGGTGTTCTATTTCCAACCGTTATAATTGTATGTTTTCTCAGCATATTTTTTATTCTATTTAAGGATAATTCATATTTTGAAGCAGCTTTCCTTGGGATCCGTGCTGCTGTAGTAGCTTTAATCCTTTATGCGGCTATCGAAATATCAAAAACAGCCTTATTAGATAAATCAACCTTTATCCTCTGTGCAGGCATGGTTGTGATGATGCTTGTTTTTCATTTACACCCGATTATCGCGATTTTTTTAGGAGTATTTTTCGGAATTATGATCGTGAAAGTGAAAAAATGGTTAGGAATCGTTGTTCGATTAGACAAAATACAGGAACCTCAAAAAGGTAAAAGAGCAGGGTAGGAGGGAAAGGTGTGTTACTGCAATTATTTTTATTATTTTTTTTGATCGGTGCCGTTTCTTTTGGTGGCGGATATGCGATGATCCCCGTTATCGAACGGGAAGTGACACAGCGCGGCTGGCTGACCACCTCTGAATTTACCGATTTTGTTGGTTTATCTGGTATGGCTCCCGGTTCCATTGCCTCAAATAGTGCGACTACCGTAGGGTATCATATAGGAGGGATTTATGGTGCGCTGATTTCTTCTCTGGCGATTACCCTTCCTTCGTTAATTTTCATTCTCGTGATAGCAAAAAATTATGAAAAAGTGAAAGATCATCCACTCATTACTTCAGCCTTTTATGGGCTTCGTCCGATTGTTACCAGTTTAATTATTTATGCAGCCATCAATTTTGCGCTGTCAAATGGGGTTATTGCCTTTGATTTTTCAACAAAGACGGTGGGCATGTTCATCATTTTTGCGGTATCCTTATGTTCTCTCCTATTTTTAAAACTCCATCCGACGGTCGTGATTATTATGTCAGGTATCCTTGGAGTGTTCATATTTAGATAATAATTTATAAGGAAGGATTTAATGAATTCAATCATTACATTAATAAAAGAATGGCAGCAAGCACTGCAGAATGAAATCAATTATTTAAAAAAATTTGGCAGTAATAAGCATATTGTTTCAAATGGGCGTTTTTTAACAAATGACCATTCGTTTACCTATTATTTTGATACCGCAGTACCTTTAAAAATTCCGGTCGGGTCTACAATCAGACTAGAGTGGGGCGGTCTAAAACAAAACGGACGGATTTTATCTTCAGAGGGCAGAGGAATCATCATCGCCTTAGAGCAATCATGGGGAGATTTGATTCCGGAGGCTTTTTTATTTCATGATCCGTGGGAACTATTGGAACATCTTATTCAACGCTTGGATGAGATAAAAAAAAGCAAGCAAAAACGACTTAGAGTAAGGAGGTTAATGGCCCCTTCCATGCCTGCTAAGCATCCTCTCGATAAAATTAAAAGCAATGTCCACGAATTGGTATTACGGTCGAAATACAATCCTGTCACATTTGTCTGGGGACCGCCTGGAACAGGGAAAACCTACACGCTTGCTAGGGTGGCAGCAAATAAATATTTTCAGAAAAAAAGAGTCCTGATCCTTTCTCATAGCAATCAAGCTGTAAATGTATTAATTAGTGAAATTTCTCATTTTATTAACAAAAAGCAGCGTTTTCAGGAGGGAGAGGTCCTTCGCTACGGATTTCATTCCGGTGAAGGTCTGCCTAGTGGTGAAGCACTGACAACCAGCCAGTTAATTGAAAAGCAGGATCCGGGACTTGCCGAAAATAAAAACACCTTATTGGAAGAACGAAGGATGTTGAAACAAGATTTAGCTCGATCCTTTAGCAAAAGGGACTCTAATCAGCTTTTAGAGCTTGAGACCAAGATTGCCAAGGTGTTAGAGAAGATTCGCCAAAAAGAATTGCAGTTTGTCAAGGATGCACTGATTGTCGGCACAACACTTGCGAAAGCCGCTAGTGATGCTTCAATTTTTGAAAAAGATTTTGATGTGGTCATTTTGGACGAGGCAAGTATGGCATATGTTCCACAAGCTGCTTTTGCTGCAACCCTCGGTAAACGAGTCATAATTTGCGGTGATTTTAAACAATTGCCGCCGATTGCTTCAAGCCGCGATGCGTTAGTGGCGAAATGGCTGAGGGAGGATGTGTTTCACCGTGCCGGTGTTGTGGAATGGGTGAATAAAGGGGAACTCCACCCCCATTTATTCTTATTAAAAGAACAAAGAAGAATGCATCCCGATATTTCTGCGTTCACAAATCGCTTTATTTATCAGTCGCTGGTCGGGGATCATCTGAGCGTACTGGACAGCCGCGACCAAATCGTTGAAAAAGCACCGTTCCCGCAAAAAGCATCTATCCTGTTAGACACTAGTTATACGGGAGCTTACTGTATGACGGAACGGACCTCTAATTCGCGAATGAATGTATGGCAGCTTTTGCTCTCTTTCCAATTGATTCACGAATCCTATCTTGCCGGAGCAAAATCAATTGGTTATGTGACGCCTTATCGTGCTCAGGCAAATTTAATGGAACTTTTACTGAATGATTTGTTTCAAAATGAACGGATGGGGGCTGATATAATCGCTGCTACCGTCCATCGGTTTCAAGGGAGCGAGCGTGACGTAATGGTGTTTGATACCGTTGATGGCTGGCCTCTAGAACGGGCTGGAATGCTGTTAACTGGCAAGGATAGTGAACGCCTCATCAATGTTGCGATTACAAGGACAAAAGGGAAATTCATCCATGTCAGTAATCAGACATTTATCCGCCAACATGTTTATCAGGGAAAAACCTTAAGGCAGCTTGTCGACTATCAGAGGGAACAAAATCAAACGGTAACGCAAAAAGAAATTGGGAATTGGATTCAACATCAGCTTTCCCGATTGCAGTGGGTACATGCATTAAAACTGGAGAAGATTTTCCGGGATCTTGATAGAACAAAGAGCTCGATTGTATTATCGCTGCCGGATCATACCGTTCTTCCTGAACATTGGCAGAAAAAATTAATGAACCGTAATAAACATGTGCAATTGAAGATTCTTTCTTCCAGGCAATGGACAAACCTTCAACCAAATGAATGGATTTCGAACCGTCCAACCTTTCCTTTTGTGATTTTGGACGAACGTATTTTATGGCTTGGAGTACCATTTGAAGGAGCCATTGAGGTTCGACCGCCTTTTGTTGCTGCAAGAGTAGATTCCGAAAAATTAGCAAATTATTTACTAGATCAATTTCAAATTCATTTGTAGCAATCAAAAAGTTTTACAAAAAGTGCTCTTTGATGAAAAGAGCGCTTTTTGTATTTCTTAGATAGTGTCGAAATATTTATTGCTTAATAGTAGAGATTTATTAAAGGGTTCGAGGTATTTTTACAAATTTTTTAATTTGATTATGATAAATTGGTAAAGTATCCATAAAAGTACAAGCATGATATCCTCACAAATTCTGTTTTTCTTTTCTAAACCTACACATTTTACATCATTTACTATTTTTTTCATTTAATCGAGTCAGAAAATTCATTTTACATATTGGTTAATAAAACGCTTACATTATTTTACAGATTGTGTAATGAAATGCCTATCTAGTGTCTGTAAAATAGAATGAGATGCAGAATTTTCTGTTATATTTTTTGAAAAGGAGGCTGAGCTTTTAAAATCTAGTATACCTATCATTATTTTATAAAGCGCTTACATTTTTACTAGAATCCTATTCATATATAAGGAGGGTTTCTCATTGGCAAGTGAAAACATGCAGCGTATTTCCTTAACCAATCTTGAAAAAAACTTTCAAGAGGTCGAACCAGCTCTAACAAACCGTGAGGCGATTGAAGAGGCAAATCGATGTCTCTATTGTTATGATGCCCCATGTATTAAGGCCTGTCCAACCGGGATTGATATTCCAACCTTTATTAAAAAAATTGCCTCTGGAAATTTGCTTGGATCAGCGAAAACGATTATGACATCCAACCCTGTGGGCGCCAGCTGTGCAAGAGTATGTCCTACAGAGGAGCTTTGTGAGGGTGCGTGTGTCTTAAATCATTCTACAAAGCCGATTATGATTGGAAACCTGCAAAGATATGCAACGGATTGGGCGATTCAAAATGAACAAACTCTCTTTCAGCCTGGTGAGTCTAATGGGAAGTCAGTTGCCATTATCGGCGGTGGTCCTGCGGGATTATCAGCTGCGAGGGAACTTGCCCGGTTTGGGTACGATGTGACGATTTTCGAAGCTGCAGAAAAAGCAGGAGGATTAAATACCTTTGGGATTGTCTCCTTCCGCTTGCCACAATCCATTTCCTTCTGGGAAGTCCACCAAGTTGAAAAATTAAATGTGAAAATCAAGACGAATACGATGGTAGGTAGGGATGTATCACCAGAATATTTAAAGGAAAACTTTGATCTGATTGTTTTAGCAGCAGGGATGGCACATGTTCCGAACCTTGGTATTGAAGGAGAGGAACTCGAAGGTGTACATGATGCAATCGAATTTGTAAAGGCAACGAAGGGCGGACGTCTTGTTAATGACCTTGTCGGAAAGCGTGTAGTTGTCATAGGAGCGGGGAATACCGCAATTGACGGTGCTACTTGTTCCGTTCGCTTAGGTGCTGAAAATGTCAAAATTCTTTACCGGAGAACGGAAGAGGAAATGACCGCTTATGACTTTGAATATGAATTTGCCAAACAAGATGGTGTTGAGTTCCGCTGGTTAACGGCACCAAAGAGAATCCTTGGGGAAAACGGCAAGGTAACCGGTATTGAGTGCATAAAAATGAAGCTGGGTGAACCGGAAAAAGACGGCCGACGCAGCCCTGTTCCAATTGAAGGCTCTGAATTTATTCTGCCGGTCGATGAAGTGGTAAAAGCAATCGGACAAACAAGGCATTTATCCTTAATCGAAGCACTCGGACTGGAACATAAAGGTGGAGTCGTTCAAGTTAATCAGGAAACCTGCCAAACCTCAGAACCGAATATTTTTGCCTGTGGTGATATTGTGTTCGGTAAAGGAAAAGGGGATGCGATGGTCGTTACTGCGGCTAAGCAAGGAAAACAGGTTGCGTACGCCATTCATAAACAATTTACTGTAGTAGGAACAGTTTAATACGCTGATAACATTTGGAAATAGAAGGGAGTAAAAAGGATGGCAGATTTACGAATTAATCTTGCAGGGATCAAGTCTCCAAATCCGTTCTGGCTTGCTTCGGCACCTCCTACGAATTCAGGCTACCAGGTACAGCGCGCATTTGAAGCCGGATGGGGAGGAGCTGTTTGGAAAACTTTAGGTGACCCGATTTTGAACGTTTCCTCACGGTTTGCGGCTGTCAGCTTTAATGGGCAGAGGGTAGCGGGATTTAATAATATTGAATTGATTACAGATCGGCCATTGGAGGTCAATTTAAAAGAAATCTATGAAACGAAAAAACGCTTCCCAAACCATGCGATTATTGCGTCATTGATGGTGGAGCCAAAACAGGAAAAATGGCATGAAATCGTCAAGCGTGTCGAGGATGTCGGGGTGGACGGTCTCGAGTTAAACTTCGGCTGTCCACATGGTATGGCCGAGCGCGGGATGGGAGCTGCTTCTGGGCAGGTACCGGCCCTAGTTGAACGTCAAACATTTTGGGTCAAAGAGGTAGCGAAAACACCAGTCATTGTAAAATTAACGCCGAATATTACCGATATTACGGCAACGGCTGAAGCTGCTGTGCAAGGTGGTGCAGATGCCATCAGTATGATCAATACCATCAACAGTTTAGCTGGCGTTGATCTAGACACGTGGAATACGATTCCGCATGTTGCTGGCAAGGGTGCCCACGGCGGCTATTGCGGTCCGGCTGTTAAACCAATTGCCCTCAACATGGTAGCTGAATGTGCCCGCCATCCACGAATCAATGTGCCAATCTCGGGAATTGGCGGAATTTCAAATTGGCAGGATGCTGTTGAATTTTTACTTATGGGCGCAACTGGCGTTCAAGTGTGTACAGCGGCCATGCATCACGGATTCCGAATTGTGGAAGACATGATTGAAGGGTTAAGCAATTATCTTGACCAAAAAGGAATTTCTGCCGTTTCTGAAATTGTCGGGAAATCTGTTCCTAAATATTCGGATTGGGGTAATTTGGACCTTAATTACAATATTGTGGCAAAAATTAATACCGATGTCTGTATCAATTGTAATAAATGCCATATTGCATGTGAGGATACCTCTCACCAATGTATCGATATGCTGACTGATGCTAACGGAAAGGGCTATCTCAAAGTACGTGAAGAGGACTGTGTCGGCTGTAATTTATGTTCGATTGTCTGCCCAGTCGACGGAGCGATTGACATGATTGAGGTTCCAAGCGAGCTGCCTCCGATGACATGGAATGAACGCCAAACAGCACTCAATGCGGCAACGGAATGTAAAGTAGATATAAAATAGGAGGGATATTCCCATGAAGAAAATAATAAAAAATGGAACAGTTGTTACAGCTTCTGATATCTATCAAGCGGAAATTTTAATCGAAGATGGAAAGGTAGCTCAAATTGGGACGAACCTCGAAGCACTTGGTGCAGAGGTCATTGATGCAAAGGGCTGCTATGTATTCCCAGGCGGTGTAGATCCACATACCCATTTCGATATGCCTTTTGGCGGTACCGTTACAAAGGACGATTTTGAAACAGGTACGATAGGTGCAGCTTTTGGCGGCACGACAACCGTCATTGATTTTTGCTTAACAGACAAAGGGGTACCATTAAAAAATGCCATTCAAACCTGGCACGAAAAGTCAGGAGAAAAGGCAGTCATCGATTATGGATTCCACCTAATGATTGGTGAAATTAATGACGATGTGCTTGCCCAGCTTCCGCAAGTCATTAATGAGGAAGGGATTACATCCTTTAAGGTTTTCATGGCTTATAAAAATGTCCTGCAGGCAGATGATGAAACCTTATACCGGACGCTTGCTTTCGCAAAAGAACACGGCGCGCTCGTTATGGTCCATGCCGAGAACGGTGATGTAATCGATTATTTAACGAAAAAGGCGCTTGCCGATGGAAATACCGATCCGATTTACCATGCGTTAACGAGACCACAGGAATTAGAAGGAGAAGCAACTGGCCGGGCAGCAAAGCTTACCGGACTGGCAAATTCGCAATTATATGTGGTCCATGTCACCTGTGCGGATGCAGTAGAGCAGATCGCTGAAGCCCGCAAAAAAGGTTTTAACGTTTGGGGAGAGACATGTCCGCAATATTTGGTTCTCGACCAAAGCTATTTGGAAAAACCTAATTTTGAGGGAGCAAAATATGTATGGTCACCGCCGCTTAGAGAAAAGTGGAATCAGGATGTGCTTTGGAACGCTTTAAAAAATGGCGAGCTGCAGACACTTGGCTCTGATCAATGTTCTTTTGACTTCAAAGGACAAAAGGAATTAGGCCGCGGTGATTTCTCAAAAATTCCAAACGGCGGGCCAATTGTTGAAGATCGTCTTTCCATCCTGTTCTCTGAAGGAGTAAAGAAAGGCAGAATCAGTCTGAATCAATTTGTTGAACTTACTTCAACAAGGGCTGCTAAACTATTTGGTTTATTCCCGAAAAAAGGAACCATCGCAGTAGGGGCAGATGCTGATATCGTGATCTTTGATCCAAATATTGACCGTGTGATTTCAGCCGAAACGCATCATTTGGCTGTTGATTATAATGCTTTTGAGGGTATGAAGGTAACGGGTGAACCGGTTTCTGTTATGGTTCGCGGTGAATTTGTTGTCCGGGATAAGCAATTAGTTGCAAAACCAGGAACTGGTCAATTTTTAAAGCGAGCAAAATACAATACTCCAGTCATTCAAAGTGAATCATTACCAATTAACTAAAATATCTCTACGAATCTGAAATGGTTTATCAAGAGATTGTAGATTCGATCATTTAGGAAGGAAACAGTGGCTTTTTTGTAGAAAGTATAGAATTGAATTGGAGGGATACCATGTCAGAGCATCAGCAGTTTCTAGCTGAACGGGATAAAATCGATTTTCTTATTCAAAATGGTTTTCGTATTCAGCAGGTCAATGAACATTTAAATGGTGCATCTGTAGATTTTGTACATCCTGAAGAAAAAAAGACAGAAACACTTCTGATTGGAACTGCAAATGCTAGAAAATATTTTTCTAGTTTGCTTATTCAACAGAGTCAAAGCTGATAAATTGAAAGAGGATTGGTGCCCGCACCAATCCTTTAATACATAAAAAGGGGCCAGATACATGAAAGAAAATTTCCAGCTTAAGGTCTCCGATATTTTACAGCGCAAGCACTTTGAAAATGCGATGGTGGTTGCTGGTGCTGAGGGGCTGCATCACATTGTCAAATGGGTTCATGTCGTTGAAGTAAAAAATATCCGAAATTTACTAAGTGGTCAGGAGCTTATTTTATCAACAGGTGTTGCCTGGCAAGAGGACCATCTATTTTTTACAATGGTTGAACAATTTATTGAAAATCAGGCGGCAGGCTTATGCATTGAACTTGGAACCTATTTAACTAAAATTCCATCTGAAGTGATTGAAATTGCCAACCAGCATCATTTTCCTATCATCGCTTTTCAACAAGAAGTTCCCTTCGTTGAAATTACACAGGATATTCATTCCTTGATGATCAATCAACAATATCAAATGATTTCTGATTTAGAGAACTATTCACAAAGTCTGAATAAACGGCTGTTATCGATTGAAACGTATGAGGATATCCTCCAATTTATTTTTTCGTCCTTAGATGTTCAAATTATTTTCCGTCTAAGAAATCAGGAATACGAGTTTGTTCCTGAAATCAATGGCGATGATCAAAAAGCTTTAATTAAAGAACTGGAAGGTGCAAAAGCCGGAAGCAATCGTCAATTTGCCTATGCACCCATTTATTTGTTTGGCCAGGAATACGCTGAATTATATCTGTACTCACCTGAGCTTCCAATCAGTGAGTTTGATTTACTGATTTTAGATCGCACCGCAACAGCCTTGGCACAGCATTTATTAAGGGATTTGTATGTGGAGGAGAAAAAACGGGTTGAAGAATTTGAATGGCTTCAAGGGTGGTTGGACGGCGAACATTCAGAGGAAGGGATAAACGAGTATTTACTTGAACAAGGGTTCAAGCCGAAAACAAGTGATGCCGTTGTTTTAATTGCAAGGGTTTCTGCGGTAAAGGAAAAATCCAGTCAAGATGTAACCTACTTAAAACTATTATTCCGCTCTGTTTTTGAACAAAATGGCTTTGCTGTATTTTCGGTCGAAAAACGCAATTCCTTGGTGTTTATTTTGTTGAACAATCGAACGAAAAAGAATTTAAAGGACCGTATCAAAAAGGCAATTGAATCCATTCATGAATCTGAGTTCATGAAAAAACAAAACACAGCCAAAATGTTTATTGGAACCGGCAAGTTTGTCGAATCTCTTTGTAAACTCCATAAAAGCTATTTTACAGCAAAGGAAACAGTAAGAATTCATCAGGAAATGACAAAAAAAGAACTTTACACCTTTTATGAAGATTTACATCTCTATCGACTCATTTCGCAAATTAATAAACATATAGATTTACAGGAGCTAGTGTTGGAATACTTACAGCCCGTTATACAATATGACCAAAAATATAATGGTAAGCTGCTTGAAACCTTAAAGGCGTATTTGGAATGTAATGGGTCGAAACAAGAGACTTCAAATCGGCTTTTTATCGTGAGACAGACCCTTTATCATCGTTTGCAAAAGCTCGAAAATCTGTTGGGTCCGGACTTTATGGAGCATGAAAAACGGGTAGCTATTGAATTTATGATTCTTGTAAATGATTATTTAGCTCCTTCGGGCCCAAAAAAGGAATACAAGGCTCGTTAGTCTGCTATGATTCGAACTATATTTTATAACAGTGTTCATAATGTCGAAAAAATAGTGCTAGCCATTTTACACTTTGTCTAATGAAAGCCCTTTAAATATGAGCGATAATTAACACATAGGGATTTTCAATATTCATAAAATTATGGTTAAAAATAGGAGGTCAAAATATGAGCGTAATTAAAAATGATACTTTAGTTTTAAAAAACTATATTAACGGTGAGTGGGTTAATTCCAACAGCGAGCAAACATTAGATGTGCTGAATCCCGCAACGAATGAGGTCATAGCAAAGGTTCCAGTCTCAACAAAGGAAGATGTCGAAAAAGCTGTCGCAGCGGCAAAGGCTGCCTTCAAAGAATGGAAAAACGTACCGGTGCCTAAAAGAGCGCGCATTCTATTTAAATTCCATACTCTCTTATCCGATAATCATGAAGAACTTGCTAGACTGATTGTCCAGGAAAATGGTAAGGCTTACAAGGAAGCCCACGGAGAGGTGCAGCGCGGGATTGAATGTGTTGAATTTGCTGCAGGTGCACCAACCTTAATGATGGGTGAAACGCTTTCGGGGATTGCGGAAAATATTGATTCTGAAATGTTCCGTTATCCGCTTGGAGTTGTGGGAGGAATTACGCCATTTAACTTCCCAATGATGGTTGCACTTTGGATGTTCCCGATGGCCGTTGCTTGCGGAAATGCCTTTGTTTTAAAACCATCTGAGCGCACACCGCTTTTAGCTAATCGTTTAGCTGAACTATTTACAGATGCCGGGGCTCCAAAAGGAATTTTAAATGTTGTGCACGGTGCACACGATGTTGTAAATGGATTACTTGATCATAAAGATGTTGCTGCTATCTCCTTTGTAGGATCTCAGCCGGTTGCCAAATATGTATATGAGCGTGCAGCAGCTGAAGGCAAAAGAGTCCAGGCATTGTCCGGTGCGAAAAACCATCATATCGTAATGCCGGATGCTGATTTAGACAAGGCTGTTCAAAATATTATCAGTTCTACATTTGGAAGTGCCGGCCAGCGTTGTATGGCATGTAGTGCCGTGGTCGTTGTTGGGGATAATGCTCCATTTATCGAGGCATTAAAAAAGGAAGCAGATGAATTAATCATTGGAAACGGTATGGATGACGAGGTTTTATTGACTCCCGTTATTCGGAAAGAACAGCGAGAACGAGCTCTTGGATATATTGAAAAAGCGCTTCAAGAGGGTGCGGATTTAATCCGGGATGGCCGCAGAGAAATGAACGATCTTCCGGAGGGAAATTTCTTAGGACCTACTATCTTTGACCATGTAACACCGGATATGACGATTGCGAAAGAAGAAATTTTCGGTCCTGTTTTAAGTCTTCTGCGTGCAAAAGACTTAGATGAAGGTTTGGAATATATCCGTAAATCAAGATTTGGTAACGGTGCAACCATTTATACAAATGATGCAAAAGCAGTCCGTCAATTCCGTGAAGAAGCAGAAGCCGGCATGCTCGGAATTAATGTAGGTGTCCCTGCAACAATGGCTTTCTTCCCATTCTCCGGCTGGAAGGATTCCTTCTACGGTGATCTCCATGTTAACGGAAAAGATGGCTTAAACTTCTATACTCGTAAAAAAATGATTACCTCACGTTTTTAATAAGCCTGCTTGCTGATTGGGGGCTTTTCACCAAAGCCCCCTCAGCGCATCAGGAATAGTGAAGAATATACTATGAAAAGAGCATGAATGGAGTGTGGAGAGAATGGTTCAAACAAGTGGATCACAGGAAACATTACTTGAACAGGATGATCGTTATCTTTGGCATGCGATGAAGCCTTATAATCCGAAAGCAACGATCGTGGCCAAGAAGGCTGAGGGGTCATGGGTTACCGATACTGACGGAAAACGTTATTTAGATGCTATGGCTGGTCTTTGGTGCGTCAATGTTGGTTATGGAAGACAGGAACTCGCAGAAGCTGCCTATGAGCAATTAAAAGAAATGGCCTATTTCCCGCTTTCCCAAAGCCATGTGCCAGCTATTAAACTGGCAGAAAAGCTAAATGAAATGCTTGGGGATGAATATGTCATCTTTTTCTCCAATAGTGGTTCCGAAGCAAATGAAACTGCGTTCAAAATTGTACGCCAGTACCATCAGCAAAAAGGCGACCACAATCGCTATAAAATTGTTTCGCGCTACCGAGCGTACCATGGGAACTCAGGTGCCGCTTTAGCAGCAACTGGCCAGGCACAAAGAAAATACAAATACGAGCCGCTTTCTGCTGGTTTTGTTCATATCGCTCCTCCGGATTCGTATCGTGATGATACAAATGTATCCGATCCGCATCAATTGCAATCTGTTAAGGATATTGACCGTGTTATGACGTGGGAGCTTAGCGAAACAATTGCCGCGATGATTATGGAACCAATTATCACTGGTGGAGGAATTCTTGTTCCACCGGAAGGATATATGAAGGCAGCAAAAGAAATCTGTGAGAAGCATGGCGCCCTTTTAATTGCGGATGAAGTCATTTGCGGATTTGGCCGCACCGGGAAACCATTCGGATTTATGAACTACGGTGTGAAGCCTGATATCATTACGATGGCAAAAGGTATTACCAGTGCTTATCTTCCATTATCCGCAACAGCTGTTCGTAAGGAAATTTATGAAGCGTTTAAAGGTACGGAAGAATATGATTATTTCCGCCACGTCAACACCTTTGGCGGAAACCCGGCAGCTTGTGCCTTGGCACTGAAAAATCTTGAAATCATGGAAAATGAGAAATTATTTGACCGATCCCGTAATTTAGGGGCAAGGGTATTGAATGACTTAAAGAACTTGCTGCAAAACCATCCATATGTTGGGGATGTCCGCGGTAAAGGTCTTTTAATCGGACTTGAATTAGTAAAAGATAAGGCGACTAAGGAACCACTAGATGTTGCTCTTGTCAACCAGGTCATTGCAAGCTGTAAGGAAAAAGGTTTATTAATTGGTAAAAACGGGGCAACAGTTGCCGGATATAATAATGTTTTAACCCTTTCACCACCATTAAATATCGAAGTGGAAGATTTAGAGTTTATTGTAAAAACGTTAACGGAAGCATTAAATCAATTGGTATAAAATAAAGAAACACCCGCAATCCTAGGAGTGCGGGTATTTTTTATGTTAATGTCTATGGTTCATTATATAAATAGAATGAATTTTGTCTAATATATTTTAAAAAAATGTCGGAATTTTTCGAGAGAGACAATTGACAGTAAAAAATGGTAAGTTATAATAAAATTAACAAAATTTCAAAAAAAATTTTACATAATTTCAACCCTTTAAAATTTTATAGGTTAATGAAAACGTTTTCTTATCAAAAACATAATCTTAGGAGAATTTACGATGGCGGATGAAAAACTATTGCGCTTGGTGGAAGCAGCTAAAATGTACTACCAACTAGATTACGGTCAGCAGGAAATTGCAAAGAGACTAGGTATTTCCCGTCCAACCGTATCCAGGCTCCTTGTCCAGGCAAAACAAGAGGGTATTGTTCAAATTAGAATTTTTAATCCAACCGAAGATGTTGAGCAAATTGCACGGCAAGTGAAGGAAAAGTTTCAGCTTAAACACTGTGTTGTTACCCCTGTAGCAAGCTTTGAAGATCCACTGATAAAGGAAAAACTGGGTGGGGCGGCGGCCGATTATCTGTATAAGATTGTAGAAAGCGGCGATACAATCGGGATTACATGGGGAACCACAATATATCAACTCGTGAAAAAAATGCAGCCAAAGAATGTAAAGGACGTTACCATTGTCCAGTTGAACGGTGGGGTAAGTTATTCGGAGTCCAACACATATGCAGCAGAGATTGTTAATGGATTGGCAAACGCTTTTAATACAACTCCTCATTTTTTACCAGTACCAGCTATTGTGGATTCGAATGTTGTCAAAGAGGCGATTGTGGCTGACCGGCATGTGAAAAAAACACTAGAGCTTGGGAAAATAGCCAATATTGCCATTTATACAGTAGGGGAACCGGATGTGCAATCGACTCTGATGCAAGCAGGCTATTTTTTCGATAAGGATATTGAAATTTTAAGGAAAAACAAGACAGTTGGGGATATTTGTTCGCGGTTTATAGATCAGGAAGGGCAAATATGCAATGCAACCTTAAATGATCGTACCATTGGTATTCAACTATCAGACTTAGCTGAGAAAGAATATGGAATTTTGCTGGCAGGGGGTGCATCTAAAATTGATGGGATATACGGTGCTCTAACGGGCAAGTATGCCAATATCCTTATTACTGATCAGTATACAGCTAGGGCATTACTCGAAATGGAGAGTGATGATAAGAATGGAAAAGGAGAAAATTAGAGCGATTGTTGAGGAAGCGGTAAAAGCATCGCTGATAAAATCAAAACAGGTGCCCATTGCCGCTTCTAACCGGCATATTCACCTCTCACCTGAGCATGTGGAAAGATTGTTCGGCAGAGGCATCCAATTAAAAAAACTGAAGGATTTATCACAGCCGAACCAGTTTGCTGCAAAAGAAACCGTGACACTGATTGGTCCTAAAGGAAAAATCAAAAATGTTCGCGTCCTGGGTCCTTCCAGGGGAAAGACTCAAGTGGAGATATCCTTATTCGATGGCTATTCACTTGGGGTAAATCCCCCCATCCGTCAATCAGGTGATCTTAAGGGCTCGGAAGGGATTACGATTCAAGGACCGAGGGGGCAAATCCAGATTCAAGAAGGGCTGATTTGTGCGGCACGACATGTTCATATGCATCCAAGTGATGCTGAAAACTTTGGCGTTTCAGATGGCGATTATGTTCATGTGAAAACAATGGGAGAGCGGGGAATTATTTTTTCCAATGTTCTTATTCGAGTTTCTTCCAAGTACAGGCTTGAGATGCACCTTGATTTAGATGAGGCCAACGCTGCCAACCTTAAAAATGGACAATTGGGAGAAATTGTTTCCATTGAAAGGAAAGGTGGTGGTCAATTAAATGGATTTGAACGAAACGGTTAAACAAATTGTTCAGAAAGTAGTCGAAGATTACGTAAAGCAGCTACCACAACATCAAAGCAGGAAGCCGATTACCATTCTATTAGGTTATCAAACTATTAATCAAACAGAAGTTTTGGAAGCGGTTTCTACATTGCGACAGTCCTATGATGTTAAAGTCCTTTTAACAAAGGATTGGGTGCTGTCTGAACTGAACGCCACCAAGCACATTCTTATGGAAGATTTAACTCAAGAGGCATTGAGGGAGATCATTAACCAAACATCTATTTTGGTTATTCCGGCTGCGTCCTATCAGCTTTTAACAAAGCTTGCATTATCCATTGATGATGAAGCTGCTGTCTGGTTCACGATTCAAACCCAATTGCTTGGAAAGCCGATTGTGATTGCCAGTGATCAGGTTGAACCCAATGTTTATCAACAAATACTTGCAGCACCATCCGTCCTGCAGCGTTTACAAGGCTATATTCGTCAAATCCAGAGTGATCAAGTGAAATGGGTGCCATTACGCAAATTAGTCCAGACCGTTGAACAGCAAATGATAGATAACGAGGATAAGCAGCCTCTTATTTTAGGTAAACATATTGAAAAGGCATATCAAGAAGGGTTAAAGGAAATTACCACACCTTTTAAAAGTAAGGTAACACCTGTTGCCAAGGACCTCGCAAAAGAATTCAACATTAAAATTAATCCTTGAGGGGGGTGAAGCTTGTGATCATTGGAAAAGTGGTTGGATCGATTGTATCCACCACAAAAGCAGAGAAATTAGTTGGGAAAAAGCTTCTGATTGTTACACCGCTGGTTATGAAAACGATGAAAGAAGACGGTAAACCGCTTGTTGCTATTGATACAGTCGGTTCTGGAGAAGGTGAGGTTGTGTTGGTTGTCAGCGGCAGCTCCGCCAGGCAGACAGAAATCACCAATGGAGTCCCTGTTGATGCGGCAATTATTGGGATTGTCGATCAAATTGAAATCAAAGGGGCGTTAACTTTCCTTAAAGGAGGTTCATAGGTTTGCAGATTACAGAATCTGATATAAAAAAAATGGTAGAGCAGGTGCTGCAGCAGTTAGAAACGAAAACGGTTCCACCAGAACCCGTAGATGAAGTCAGTCTTGGACATGGTGTGTTCACAACCGTTGATGAAGCGGCAGCTGCTGCCAAAACGGCATGGGAAAAGCTAAGGAAGCTCCCTATTGCTACAAGAAGAAGGCTGATTGAAAAAATGCGCGAGGTCAGCCGTGAGCATGCGGAAGACTTAGCAAAACTCGCGGTTGAAGAAACCGGCTTAGGAAGAGTAGAAGATAAAATTGCTAAAATCCTGCTGGCCACAAATAAAACACCCGGGCTTGAGGATTTAGTCAGTACATCTTTTTCCGGAGATAATGGTCTGACGGTTGTGGAATATGCACCAATTGGTGTCTTTGGCTCGATTACACCGTCAACCAATCCGGCTGCAACGGTGATCAACAATTCCATTTCGCTCATCGCAGCAGGTAATACAGTAATCTACAATCCACACCCTAGTGCCAAACGTGTTTCGATTAAAACCTTACAGCTGCTAAATCAGGCGATTGTGGCTGCTGGTGGACCGGAAAATACCTTGACGTCTGTAGCAAACCCTAATCTTGAAACGTCAGCACAAGTAATGAACCATCCGATTGTGAATGCACTAGTGGTGACAGGCGGCGGTCCTGTTGTCAAAGCGGCGATGGCCGTCGGGAAAAAAGTCATTGCCGCCGGTCCCGGAAATCCTCCTGTTGTCGTTGATGAAACTGCAGCAATATCAAAGGCTGCTGCCGACATTGTGAAGGGTGCAAGCTTTGATAACAATATTTTATGTACCGCAGAAAAAGAGGTATTTGTTGTGGATAAGGCCGCCAATACCCTCAAAGCGGAAATGGTGAAGCATGGTGCAGTTGAAATTAAGGGTTATCAGCTTGAAAAAGTTTTGGAAAAAGTCTTGGTTAAGAAAAATGATAAGTTCTATCCAAACAGAGATTATATTGGAAAGGATGCCACTGTCATCTTACAAGCTGCAGGTATCCAAGCAAATCCAAATGTAAGATTAATTATTGCTGAAACCACAAAGGACCACCCGCTTGTAATGACTGAGATGCTGATGCCGATTCTGCCGATTGTACGGGTTCCTGATGTTGATCAAGCGATTGAGCTTGCTGTTATAGCGGAAAAGGGAAATCGCCACACGGCGATTATGCATTCACAAAACATTACAAATCTTACAAAAATGGCTCAGGAAATCCAGGCGACAATTTTCGTGAAAAACGGTCCATCTGTAGCAGGGTTAGGTTTTGAAAGTGAAGGCTTTACAACCTTAACTATTGCCGGACCAACCGGTGAGGGATTAACCTCTGCTCGAACTTTTACCCGTCAGCGCCGCTGCGTTTTAGTAGATGGATTAAGAATTATATAAAGTGGTGAAGTAGATTGCCAGAATTACAAGAAGTAGGTCAGAAGGAAACAAATAAAATGAAAAATACACTATTAAAGGTCCAAAGAGGAGGAATAAACATGAGTCAAGAAGCATTGGGAATGATTGAAACAAAAGGATTAATCGGTGCAATTGAAGCAGCAGATGCGATGGTGAAGGCCGCAAACGTTACGTTAGTTGGCAGAGAGTTTGTCGGTGCTGGTCTTGTGACGGTTATGGTTCGCGGGGATGTGGGTGCTGTAAAGGCGGCAACTGAGGCTGGTGCTGAAGCTGCGCAGCGTGTTGGAACACTACTTTCTGTACACGTGATTCCACGTCCAAACAGCGAGGTTGACGGAATTTTACCGAAAGCAGAATAAGGTGAATTCAAATGGAACCGTCCATTGAAAACTATATTAAAAATCTTGTCAGAGATGCGATTTTACATCTGCAGTTTCGAAACGAACGGCAAACCTATGTGGTTGCCAATTGGAAAATGAACAAAACGATCGCAGAAGCAACTGTATTTTTTCAAAAAATGAAAGGCAGGCAGGATGTAAAGATTGTCGTTTGTCCACCGGCACCGCTGTTATATCCCGTACAGCTAATGATCAAGCAGATTAAGAAGCCGATTGGTTTAGGTGGACAAAATGTCCATTGGGAAGAAAAAGGTGCTTTTACGGGTGAGATTTCTACAGGAATGTTGAAGGATGTTGGCTGCGAATATGCTATCATCGGTCATTCTGAAAGAAGACAGTACTTTTTAGAAGATGATGCAGCAATTAACCGCAAAGTGAAAAAAGCCATAAAGACTGGTATCATACCCATTCTTTGTGTGGGTGAAACATTGGAGGAAAAAAATCTCCTCCAAACGGAACAGGTGTTGTCCAGACAGCTTTTCGGCGCATTAAAGGGTATTGATATGAGTCAGTTAATTATTGCATACGAGCCAGTTTGGGCGATTGGTACAGGACAATCGGCAACAGCGGACCTGGCTGAGCAAACACACGCCTACATCCGTTCCGTGTTAAAGCAGTTGGTCGGGCATCGTGCCGAAACTATTTCGATTCTGTATGGAGGGTCTGTAAATGGTGAAAATGCAGCTGACTTCAGGAGCATGCCCAATATTGATGGCGTACTTGTTGGCGGTGCCAGCTTGAATGCATCATCTTTTGATGAAATCATTGATGTATTTGCCAAAGGAGAACCTAACAAATGAAAAAAGTTGCAATTGGCTGTGATCATGGTGGATACGAACTTAAGGAATCCTTAAAAAAATATTTAACCGAATTGGGTTATGAATATCTCGATTTTGGCTGCCATGCAAAGGAATCAGTTGATTATCCGGATATTGCCTTTTTAGTCGGAGAAACCGTTGCCACAAACACTGATTATGTCGGTATCATGATTGATGGTGTCGGGATTGGCAGCGGCATGGTGTTAAACAAAATTCCAGGTATCCGCGCAGGAGTTTGCTGGGACCTATCCTCTGTGATAAACAGCCGCGAGCATAATAATGCAAATGTCGTTTCCATTGGGGGGCAGTTTATCGGTGAGGGCTTGGCTAAGCAATTGGTGAAGGCATGGCTGGAAACAGATTTTGCCGGCGGCCGCCACGATCGCCGTGTAACGAAAATTATGGAGATTGAGAGTCGTTTCTTATATCGCTAGAAAGCGGGTTTTAAAATGTTTGTAGCCAAAGTGATTGGGAATATGATCTGCACACATAAAAATGATAATTTAAGAGGTTTAAAGCTGATGGTAGTTCAACCAGTTGACGACCAATTAGAGGAGAAAGGAAAACCACTTGTGGCGATTGATACGATTGGACAGTCCGGTGTCGGGGACCTTGTTTACCTAGCTAAAAGTAAAGAGTCATCCATTCCGCTTGGCAAAGATTTAGTCCCTTCTGATGCAGGAATTATGGGAATTATTGAGTATTACAATGTGGAAAAGAGAACGGAGGAATAATAGATGAGCAATGCTTTAGGAATGATTGAAACAAAAGGTTTAGTAGGTGCAATTGAAGCTGCAGACGCGATGATGAAAGCGGCAAACGTTTCTTTATTAGGAAAAGTGCAAGTTGGCGGCGGTTTGGTAACGGTTATGGTCCGCGGCGATGTTGGTGCGGTTAAAGCAGCAACCGAAGCGGGTGCAGAAGCAGCACAGCGCGTAGGCGAGTTTTTATCCGTGCACGTGATCCCACGACCACATTCTGATATTGAAAAAATCCTTCCAGCAGCGAAATAATGAAGCTGGCCAAAGTCGTTGGAAATGTCGTATCAACGGTTAAAACGCCTAGTCATCAAAACAAGAAGCTCATGGTTGTCATTCCTGTGGATGCAACTGGAAAAGAGTGCGGTGATGCAATGATTGCCATAGATCATTTTCATGCCGGGGTTGGCGATTATGTTCTTGTTATTGAAGAAGGCGGTTCGGCACGGGAGATTTTAGGTGACCCAAAGGGGGCATTTGATGCCGTGATTGCCGGAATCGTTGATCGATTACATTAATGTGGGGTGAACACGATGCAAATTGAAGCATTAGTTGAACAAATTACCAATCAAATTTTACAACAATTAACCAATAAACAAGAATTAAATGAGGCGAAGCCGACTCTTTCTGGAAATGTAAGTTATAAGGAAGGCCCTTCTTCAAATATTATCACAGGTCCAGCTGTTGCCCGTATGATCGACCATACTTTATTAAAGCCTGAAAGCACAAAGGAGCAGATTATTAAGCTCTGTGAAGAAGCAAAAGAGCATCATTTTGCAACGGTATGTGTCAATCCCTATTGGGTTTCAACTGCTGCCAATGAATTGAATGGATCTGGAGTGGGAGTCACAACGGTTGTCGGTTTCCCACTCGGCGCGACAAGTACATTTGTAAAAATTGCCGAAACCCGCGATGCAATAGCAAATGGGGCAACGGAAATTGACATGGTCATCAATATTGGCGCACTTAAATCAGGAGATTTTGATGCGGTGAAAAAGGATATTGAGGGCGTTGTTCAAGCTGTGAGAGGCCATGTTCCTGTAAAAGTAATTATTGAAACTGGCCTTCTTGAGACAGAAGAGAAGAAAAAAGCTTGTCTTCTTGCAAAAATGGCGGGGGCAGACTTTGTTAAAACTTCCACAGGCTTCGGGCCTGGTTGTGCAACAGCTGAAGATATTAAGCTGATGCGCGAAACAGTGGGCCCTGAAATGGGTGTGAAGGCTTCCGCATGTGTAAGGGATTTAGATACGGCGAGAAAGCTGATCCAGGCTGGCGCAACGAGAATTGGTGCTAGCTCGAGTATTGCAATTATTACGGGTGGTAAAGGTACTGGGTATTAATTTTGAATGGGTTTCTCCTAAACTGGGTTTTAGGAGGAACTTTAATCCTATTTTTGTAGAATTGTAATCGCTTACATATCTTAAGGAGCTGAAGTGAATGAACCCTATTGGCCAGCAGCTAAGGAATATAAGAGTAAATCGTGAGATGGAAAGGGAAAAGCTTGCTTTACTAGCAGGAATTAGCGTTGAAACAATTGCTGCGATTGAAGAAGGGGAAATGGATGTTCAAGTTTCAGCTTTATATAAGCTATCGGATGCGTTAAATTGTACATTTGCGATCGGGGATGTGTCGATTTAATCGGTTGATGTGGGCTCTTGGTTTAGACCAAGGGCTTTTTTTATTTTGGCAAATAAATAGGTTAAAGTGGAAAAAAATTAAATTTTTATAACTTTCATAGACCCCTAGTTTAAAATAATCAAGTATAATACCTTCATCGGAGGTCAAAAATGAACAAAAACAACCATGCAAACACAGCAATCCTTATCGGAGGAGGAATGGCGGGAAAACTCATTGCCGCAGCCATTTCCCCCTATTTTAGCAAGGTACAAATATTTGAAAAGGATAATAAACCACTTCAGGAAAAAGAGATTCGTCCTGGTGTCTCACAAGCGAATCAAATTCACGTCCTACTCCAAGCCGGAGATCACGCCCTAGAAACATTATTCCCGGGATTTAAGAGAGATATGGTATCTCGGGGCTCAATTCAAATTGATTCCGTTAAGGATATGGCCTGGTTTCATTATGGAAGTTGGAAGCAACGATACCGTTCTGAATTAACAACATTACTTCAAACAAGGCGACTACTGGAATCATATGTAGAAGAAAAAATCAATCAATTCGAAAATGTTACCTATACATACGGTGTTAAAGTTGAAAACTACCTGATAGAAAACGGACGGGTTTGCGGAGTAATAACGAAACAAGAAACATTTCGAGCCGACCTCGTCATTGATACAAGCGGTGCCAGTGCAATGTCGAAATCATCCATTGGTCAAGCAGTACCAGAGGAAAAGGTTGAAATCGGCTTATGCTATGCAACGAGACAATTTGAATTAACTGAACGAGAGAGAGATTTTAAACTCAAGCTTATTTATCCCGAGGCGCCACAGCAAAAACTGGGTGGCACCATGTCAATGATTGAGAATCAAAAATATACTGTTACATTAATCGGATACTTGAATTCTATTGATCCCGCAGCAATAAGAACTGAAGAAGGCTTTTCGCAATATGCAAAAAAATTACCTTTACAAGATTTTGCACAAGAATTAGAAGGTGGGAAATCCTTAACCGAAACGAAAATATATCAAATTCCTCATATTGTCTGGAGACGCTTTGATCAAATACAACTTCCAGAAGGACTGCTAGTTGCCGGTGATTCCTTTTGCCGGGTTGACCCGGTATTCGGACAGGGAATGAGTGTTGCTGCATTGGAAGCACTAGCGATCAAGGAATTCTTCGAAGTAACGCCAAAACACATGAACTTAAATAAATTGCAAAAGAAATTAGCTAAAATCGTTGCCCCGGTCTGGTCGATGGTTCTGTGTGAAGACTTCCGTTATGAGGCCGTTAAAGGAAAAAGACCTTTTGGACTGAAGTTTCAGCAGTGGTATGTAAAAGAAATCTTTCTCCTTTCCGCAAAAAACAGAAAAATTTACGATGAATTTATTAAGGTAATGAACTTAGTTAGTCCACCAACCATCCTTTTTAAGCCATACATCCTCAAAGAAGTTTTAAAAAGAAAAGGATAAATTGAAATTTTCAAAAAATACCTTGACAAAACCCGGTTTCATTTGGATAATATCTAGTAAATCTTGAAATCGGAAAAGTATGGGACTAGTAAATCTTTCGAACGTGTTAGAGAGTGAAACCCGCTGGCTGAAAGGTTTCTCACGGAAAGAGGATCGAACCTGCCCTAGTAGGCTGCTTATGCAAACATAAGCCGTTACCCTCGTTACGGGGTTAAAGTTGGGTGCTTGGCACCAATAAAGGTGGTACCGCGGAAACGATTCTTCCGTCCTTTTCTAAGGGCAGAAGAATCGTTTTTTTTATTTAAAAAAGAAAGGTCGAACAGATATGAAAAAACAACTCGTTGTTGTGAAAATTGGGAGCAGTTCGCTTACAGATGCGTCCGGAGCCATTTCTAAAGAAAAAATGTCCGATCATGTCCAGGCACTGGCCTTTTTAAAAAAACAAGGCCATGACGTGATTCTGATTTCATCAGGTGCAGTTGCAGCAGGATTTTCATCGCTCGGATATCCGGTCCGTCCGAAAAATACGGCTGGAAAACAGGCTTCTGCCGCTGTCGGTCAAGGATTATTAATGCAGCATTATCATTTACTATTTCAAGAGTTTCAGATAACACCCGCACAAATTCTTATCACTCGAGAAGATTTTTACAGCCAAGAACGATTCCACAATCTTTTTTCAACCATACATGAATTACTGCAAAGAGGTGCAGTCCCAATTATCAATGAGAACGATTCAGTTTCCATTGAGGAATTAACCTTTGGAGACAATGACATGTTGTCAGCCCTTGTCAGTGGATTTTTACATGCAAATGCCTTAATGATCTTAACCGATGTGGATGGGCTTTATGACGGGAATCCGAAACAATCTAAAGATGCAAAAAAATACCATTTCATTGCCGAAGTCTCCGACGAATTGCTTGGGGTAGCAGGTGACGCCGGATCATCGGTTGGTACTGGAGGAATGAAATCCAAATTGCTGGCCGCGAAGAAAGCTCTCTCGCTTGGTGTCAGTGTCTTTGTCGGCACTGGCAAAGGAAAAGAAAAGCTTGTAGATATTTTAGCAGGCAAGGGCGATGGAACGTATATTGGCGGCCGGTTCCAAACGCAAATGCAAATGCGGAAACAATGGATTGCCTATCATTCTCAAGTCAAAGGTACAATTGAAATCGATGAAGGAGCGGAAAAAGCAATTCTACTCCAGGGAAAAAGCCTTCTACCGGTAGGAGTAACAAAGGTCGTCGGGGAGTTTAACCCCTTTGACGTTGTCATTGTTCGAAACCCTAAAGGTCAAATCGTTGGCAAAGGACAAATCTATTATTCTTCTGAAGTTTTACAAAAAGTAAAAGGTTTATCAGGAGATTATTCCAAAAGTTTTTCCATCAATAAGCGGGCAGAAGTCATCCATCGCGATAATTGGGTGGCGATTATAAAGGAGGAAATAGAACGATGAATGAACTAATCGAAAAAGCAATCAAACTTAAAAACGCTGCGAAAACCTTAGGTGGATTGTCTACTGAAGATAAAAACGATGCCTTGGCAAGAATCGCTGACTTTTTAACAAACGAAAAAGAGTTCATTTTAGCAGAAAACTCGAAGGATATAGAGAACGGTCGAAAAAATGGATTGACTGAATCCTTATTAGATCGTTTGCTTTTAACTGAAGACCGAATCGATGGAATTGTTGGAGGAATTCATCAGTTGCTAGACTTAGAGGATCCGATTGGAGAAACGCTTGAATCATGGGAGCGTCCGAACGGTTTACAGATTCAAACAGTCCGCGTTCCTCTCGGTGTTGTGGGAATGGTATATGAGGCAAGACCGAATGTTACGGTTGATGCAGGCAGCCTTTGTTTAAAGGCTGGAAATGCCGTTTTATTAAGAGGAAGTTCTTCTGCGCTTCATTCCAATAAAGCCTTGGTTTCTGTCATGCAAAAAGCACTTGCCGGCTCTAAAATACCGGCCGATGCGGTTCAATTATTAGAAGACACTAGCCGGGAAACGGCTGCGCAAATGTTTAAGTTAAATCAATACTTGGATGTTCTTATACCTCGCGGAGGTGCCGGATTAATTCAAACGGTCATTCAAAATGCTACTGTGCCAGTACTTGAAACGGGAGTAGGCAACTGTCATGTGTTTGTGGATGAAACAGCCCGGAAAAACATGGCGATTGAGATTGCAGTAAATGCGAAACTGCACCGCCCCTCTGTTTGTAATGCGGCGGAATCGTTGGTAATTCACGAAAAATGGCCTTATATTTCTGAACTTTTGAAAGTACTACATGAAAAGGGTGTTGAGTTAAGAGGCGAGGGGCGGTTATCTGGGGAATATCCGTTTGTTATGGGTGCTTCCGAAGAGGACTGGAGCACCGAATTTTTAGCACCTGTATTATCTGTAAAATTGGTCAAAGATGTGCAGGAAGCTATTGACCATATTGATCAATATGGAACGAAGCACTCGGAAGCGATCATCAGTGAAAACACTGAAAATGTTGGATTATTTTTCAAGCAAGTGGATGCAGCTGTTTTGTACCATAATGCTTCGACTCGTTTTACAGACGGGGAACAGTTTGGTTATGGCGCGGAAATTGGGATTAGCACACAAAAACTGCATGCACGCGGACCGATGGGACTGAAGGCGATTACGACAACTAAAGCGTTGGTGCTTGGAACGGGACAGATTCGGGTGTGAATTTTTCGATTCGCAAATAAACTTGTGCCATTCGCAAATAAAATTGAGTGATTCGCAAATAAATTGGCCCAGTTCGCAAATAAAGTAGTTTGAATCGCAAATAAACCTCTCCAATTCGATAACAGAGTGTAATTTTACCCAAAATACAATGCCCAGCAAATCTGAAACTAGTTGAAACTATCAAAATTTGCTATTATCAATACAAACATACATTCTCTAATCAGTAAGCTGGTGATTTTTTGTCGTATGAAGTTCAAATTTCAGTGCGATCCTTAGTCGAATACGTTTTTAGCAGCGGAAGCATCGATAACCGTTTCCGTTCCCAAGCTACGCTCATGGATGGGACACGGGCCCATCAAAAAATCCAGAAAACTTATCAAGTAGGAGATCAAAAGGAAGTTTACCTAAGTGCGGAAATTCCTTTTGATCATCTTGTTTTTACAATTGATGGAAGATGCGACGGGCTTTTGTTCCGTGATGATGAAGTCATTATTGATGAAATCAAGTCTTCCAAACAGTCCTTAGAACAAATCGAAGGAGACGGCTACCCTGTCCACTGGGCGCAGGCAAAAATGTATGCCTATATATATGCAAAAGATCACGACCTACAGGAAATTTCCGTCCAATTAACCTATGTTCATGTTGAAACAGAAGAGAAAAGATATTTTCAAAAGAAGTATACCTTCTCTGACCTCGAAACGTTTGTTCGTGAAGTCGTTAAAGGGTATGCTCCCTATGCAAAATTCCATCATGAACATCGAAACAAACGGAATCAAAATAGCAAAGAGCTTCCTTTCCCATTTGAGACCTATCGGGAAGGACAGAGAAAATTGGCCGGAGCTGTTTATAAAACAATCTCAGAGAGAAAAACGCTATTCGTAAATGCACCCACAGGGATTGGCAAAACCATATCCACTCTTTTCCCAGCCGTAAAGGCAATAGGCGAAGATCATCTATCAAAAGTCATTTATCTTACTGCTAAAACAACAACTAAAACAACGGCAGAAGAAGCGCTTGAGCGCATGCATTCCTGCGGAGCCTGTCTTAATTCGGTCACCATCACCGCAAAAGACAAAGTGTGTTTTAAGGATGAAACCAATTGTCAGAAGGAGTATTGCGAATTCGCTAATGGTTATTATGATCGGATCAATGATGCTGTCCTCGATATCCTTACAAATGAAAAGAGTCTGACCCGGGAAGTCATCGAATCCTATGCTCGAAAGCATACCGTTTGTCCTTTCGAATTTTCAATTGACCTTGCCTATGCCGTCGATGTGGTGATCTGCGACTATAATTATATTTTTGATCCCAGAGTCTCACTCAAACGGCTGTTTGAAGATCAAAAAAAATCAACAGTACTTTTAATTGATGAGGCACATAATCTAGTGGACCGCGGTCGAGAAATGTTCTCTGCCTCGATCAATAAAGAGGCTTTTCTACTGCTCAAAAAAGAATTCAAAGGAATCGATCAATTCATCTATGAAGCAGCTTCAAAAATAAATTCCGCATTTATTTCGATAAAAAAAGAACATACAGATCAAAACGAGTTTGTTTTGAAGGAACTGGATCCACATCTTTTTGAACAGCTTTCTATTTTTGAAAAAGCTGCTGAGCAGGCTCTTTTACGTTCCGTAGCCAGCCAAACTCTTTTGGAAGCTTATTTTAAGGTTCTAAACTTCTTAAAAATCGTAGACCTCATCGATGAACATTATGTGATTTATGGCGAAAAAAATAGAAATGATCTGACCGTAAAATTATTTTGTATCGATCCATCTAAGCTTCTAAACCAAATGGGAAAAGGCTTCCGCTCCAAAATATTCTTTTCTGCAACACTTTCACCGATGGCCTATTACCAAGATATTCTTGGCGGCTTGGTGGGGGATTATTGTCTATTACTTCCATCTCCATTTTCAGTGGAACAGGTCGATGTCTTCATTAAACCGTTGTCGACAAGGTTTCGTGACCGTGATCGAACGAATGAGGCGATTGTTTCGATACTACAATCCTTAATCAAAAAACGCCCTGGGAACTATCTAATTTTTTTCCCATCCTATCAATATATGCTTGCTGTTTATGAACGGTTTAAAGAAATCAATGTGGAGACAAAAAATCTGCTACAAGAAACAGGGATGTCAGAAGTGGAAAGAGAAGCTTTTTTAAAGGCATTCCAACCAAATCAACCTGAACCCTTAATTGGCTTTGCAGTTCTCGGAGGAATTTTTTCCGAAGGCGTTGATCTAAAAGGGGACCGTTTAAATGGTGTGGTCGTTGTTGGTGTAGGGCTGCCGCAGCTTTGTTTCGAGCGTAACCTGATGAAGGATCACTTTGCTAAGAATGAGAAAAACGGTTATGAATATGCATATGTATTTCCAGGTATGAATAAGGTCCTGCAGGCTGGAGGCAGGTTGATTCGCTCAGAAGAAGATCATGGAACGATTGTTCTTGTCGATGACCGCTTTTTAAAACATCAGTATCAAAAGCTTTTACCTAAGGAATGGCGGCAATTTACGGTTATTTAAAAAAAAGCGGGCAAACCAAATTGGTTTTGCCCGTTAATTGCTTTTTATCAATTGTTTATGAGTCGAAACCCGTAATTTCCTTTTTGTAATATTCCCTAAACAAATCGATATGAGAATAGAAATTATCGCAAGACTGCCAATCATCAAGACAACCCCCATCCAGCCGAAATCACTGTAGAAGATTCCACTTACGGTTCCACCAATACTTGATCCAGCATAGTAGAAAAATAAATATAAGGATGCAGCCTGTGCTTTATCGTGAGTTGCTGTTTTGCCGACCCAACCGCTTGCTATTGAATGAGCAGCAAAAAAGCCGTAAGTAAAAATGGCGATACCTAAAATTTTTACCCATAAATTGGAGTTTAATGTAATGAGAACCCCAACTAATATAATCAACAAGGATAACTGTAAAATTTTCCTTTTTCCATGCTGGTCCGCGAGCATTCCCATCCACGTTGAACTAAAGGTTCCGACAATATACACGATAAAAATAAATCCAACTAAGGTTTGACTTAAAGAATAGGGCGGTTTGATTAACTGAAATCCGATATAGTTGTATAATGAAACAAAACTTCCCATTAATAAAAAGCCAATCAGAAATAAGTAAATTAGTCCAGGTTCCTTAAATTGGCTAAACAAGGAGCGGACAAGTGGTTTCATGGCAAACCTTTGCGGCTGAAAATGGGTTGATTGCGGTAAGGTAAATATAAAAACAACACTTGCGAATAAACTAATGATTCCAATCCCAATTAACGCCACATGCCAGTTAAAATAATCAGTTAAAATCCCGCTAATGATCCGGCCAGACATGCCGCCAATCGAGTTCCCACTGATGTATAACCCCATCGCCATGCCTAAGCTTTTCGGTTCGATTTCCTCGCCTAAATAAGCCATCGCCACAGCCGGTAATCCAGCAAGTGAAATTCCTTGAAAGATTCTGCCTAAGAGTAATAGATGGAAATTTGGCGTAAAGGCCGTTAAAAGCGCAAGAATCGATGATAGAACTAAAGAGATCGTCATAACCGATTTGCGCCCAAAAACTTCCGATAACGAACCGGCAATTAAAAGACTAATCGATAACGCAATGGTTGTAGATGAAAGACTTAAACTGGACATGGCTGGTGAAACATGGAATTCCTTTGAGATATCCGGCAGCAGAGGCTGTGTACCCCAAAGGATAGCAAACGTGCTAAAACCACCGGCAAATAAAGCTAAATTAACCATTTTAAATGTTCGTGTCCCACGCTGAATATAGCTCATTTTTAATGGATACTCCTTTATTTGTTTTTAAATAAACGCTGTACAAACTGAATAAAACGTTCGACTGCAGCGGATTTGTAACAATCCTTTAAATATGCAATTCCTATTTCCCTCTTGCATATAGGGTTATTTACGGGGATAAGTCTGATTTTGCTTTTATCCAATACCTGTAAATCAGGAACTAGAGAAACACCTAATTTTGCACCAACTAAGCCGGAAACCGTACCCACATCTTCTCCTTCAAACACGACATTGGGTGTAAACCCTGCTTTATGGCATAAATGATGAATTATTGCTTGTAATTCATAGCCATCTTTAAAGGAGATGATCGGTTCGTTTTCAATTATTTTTAAATCAACTTCCTTATAGTCAGCCAACCAATGATCATTTGAAACAATCAGGAACAAATCCTCGGTTAAAAGCGGCTCGTAAATGAGTTCTTTATCATCGTGTAAATGCATAATGAGCGCTAGGTCCACTTTTCTCGATTTTACTTGATTAATAATTTGCTGATTGGATGCTTGATGTAATTGAAATTTAACATGAGCAAATTCACTTTGATAAGAGCTTAAAATTTTCGGTACCACACTCGTGCCAAGTGAAGGTAAGAAGGACAATGCAATCGATCCGTGATCAGGGTGAATTTCATCCCAAATTTCTTGTTTGCCTATTTCAATTTGCTTAATGGATTGCTCCACACGATTTAAGAACATCTCTCCATATCGATTTAAATATATATTCCTTCCTTTCCGATCAAAAAGCTGAACACCTAATTCGTCTTCAAGATTAGCAATGGATCGACTAAGTGCCGGCTGGGATATGGATAGTAGTTTTGCCGCCTTTGTAAAATGCTGGACCTTTGCTACGGTTTGAAAATAATTGATTTGATCCCATTCCATTTGAAATCCACATCCGTCTTTTTATTTACTCCTTTATCATACTCCTATTTTTAGATAACTTCTAATTGTTAATATGCATAATACTTATGCATATAAGTTATGATAGATTATGTTTTGGATTATCTGGGTAATGGTTTGATGAGAGGAACAACGAGGGGGATGTGCTGGAAAACAAAATTGGCTTGGAAACCAAGCCAATGTAAAGAGAGCTATTATGAGTCATTTATTCCGCTATGAAGGCATAGACGGACAAAGGCTTAATTGTTTTTGACTTAATGGTTTCTTCCAACATCTTTACTTCAGATTGAATAAGCTTTCTTATTTTTATCGGCATATGATGGAGCTCATGAAGTTCATCATTTAGATCGGTCAATACTTTATTTACCTCCCATGTCCCATCTTGCAAATCTGGCGAATGGATCGTGGTCTCTTTTAAAATTTTCCAACCCGCGATTTTGACAATCTCCCTAAAATCATTCGAAGTAAAGAGTGTTCGAACATTCGAATCACTTTTCATTTTATAAGCTTCATATTGCACCTGGATGAGTATAGAAAGGAGGTGAGGGTACTGTTCCATCTCGGTGATGCGCGTATCCCATTCTGCAAACAAAAGACGTTTTCCCCATCTTTTTACTTTTTTTAGAATTTCAGTTAATTCTTCATGAGATTTTAAGTACCAAGAACAATGTGAAAATACTATGTAATCAAAGGAATTCTCAGGAAAATCTACATGAGGAGACAATAAATCTATACCAAAATCAATTTTAATTTGTTTTCCTAGTTTTGATTTATTCAAAAACTCAGCGGAATCACCTACGGAAATAGGGCTTCCGTAACTGGGTGAACCGATATCAATTCCATGCACCAATCCCTTTTCTCCGACAAAATGGGCTAATACAGCTGTTGTGTCTCCTTGCCCACAGCCTACTTCAAGTATCTTTTTACCTTCTTCAATCTTCCAATACTTAGCTAATTGAATACGATGTTTCGTCTGGATTCTCTGAATATCTAGCATTTCATTATTTGATGCCATGCATCCGACAATTTTCTCTATTAATTCATTATTCATAAAACACCTCCATGTTCAACTATTCGACAGAGTTATTTTCCTTTCCTTTAAAAAATTTCCCAAGTATTTTCCTGGGAAAGCGCAGGAAATGACAATTTCAGTGAAATAAAATACAAAATAGGACAATTTTAGCATGGAATTTGTCCTATTTTGGGATACTGTTTTTAGGACCAAATTGGATAAATGAGAGGAGAATAATAAAATGGAAAAGGTTGAAGTAGGCGAAGTTTTTACGATTGGTGATGCAGATGATGAGGAGCAAGAAGTTGAGGTATTGGGCGTTTTAACCATTGAAGGAACGGACTATGTAGCCGTCGGTTTTGTTGAAGACGTAAGGCAGGAAACCGATGAAGATATCGATATTTTCTTCTTAAAAGTGGATGAAGACGGAGATTTATCAGCGATTGAAAGTGATGAAGAATTTACTAAAGTGTCATATGCGTTTGAGGAAAAATTAGATGTGGAAGAATAAAAAGAGAGGGGGCTGTCCCTCTCTTTCATAACACACTATCCTATGGAGTGAAGCAGAAAATTTGTCAAAAATAAGAAAGAAATAATAAAGATTGGTATCGAAAGCTGTTTGTGTTTATTTGTAAACAGCTTGACTAACGGATAAGCAATAAATCCGAAGGCAATTCCGTCCACGATACTATAGGTTAACGGAATCATCAGGATGATTAAAAAAGCAGGAAATGCTTCTGTAAAATCCGTAAAGTCAATGTTGACAATATTTGTTAACATTAATCCGCCCAAAATAATCAAGATTGGTGCAATCGCTGAATTTGGTACCAATTTGATCAAAGGCAGGAAGAAAAGGGACATTAAAATAAGGAAACCTGTTACAACAGAGGTTAAACCTGTTCTTCCACCAGCAGTAATTCCAGCAGCCGATTCAACCGTTGAAACCGGAGGGCTGGTACCTAAAAGTCCGCACAAAATCGCAGAAATGGAGACTGCACGCAATGCTTTACCATTTTTCTCAGGTGCCTTAAGCATCCCATCCACTTGGGAATGCAGAATTCCTATGTTCTCAAATACTAATACTAATGTAAGTGAGAAGGTTGCAGTCCAAAATGGGATCGTGGCAATTTTTCCAAAGTCAAAGCTCAAAAATACATTTCGATAGTCGTTTAACGAAATGAATCCTTTGTCCATATGGGAAAAATCAATCACACCTAAAAAATAGGATGTTAAAGTACCTAAAATGATACTTAATAAAAAATTCCCCGGAACCTTTTTTAAAAATAAAAACAAAGTAATCACTAGGTTAATAATAGAAGCTAGCACGATCGGAGACGATAAGTCACCTAAAGCCACGAAATTATTCGGGTTTTCTACTATAAGGCCGCTTTTTTGCAGGCCGATAAAGGCGATAAACAAGCCAATTCCTACAGTGATAGCTTCCTTTAATGATGATGGAATCGATTTTGAAATAATCGAAGCTAATCTGGAAAAAGCGATAATCGCAAATAACACTCCGGAAACGACAACCGCTCCTAAGGCTTCCTGATAACTTAATCCCATCGATCCAACAAAGGTATACGTAAATAAGGCATTAATGCCCATTCCGGGAACAATCATTAATGGTGCATTTGGAACAAAGGCTGCGAGCAAGCATCCCACAAGCGAGGCAAATATGGTTGCAATGATTCCTGCTTCGAGCGGCATTCCTGAGTCATGCAAAATATGTCCATTTACTGCAATAATATAGACGATGGAAAAAAATGATGTAAACCCTGCCATAACCTCCTTTTTCAAATTTGTTTTGTGTTCTTTAAGCTTGAAAACTCCCTTCATTATTTATCACACTTTCGTATTCTCCCTCTCCCACCCGCATTTAGTATAATTCTATACTTATGCCGAAAAACATTATAACACAGAAATGCAAAAGGAAAAGCTGGGAATTGAAAATATTTAACATAATAATCTGAAAAAGGTAATTTAATATAGGGAGAAGGTTGTGTCCGAATATGGTAAAATTATGTATGTATAAATTTGGCTGAGGCATACTATTAGTAAATGAGTAAAAGGAGTTCTCAAATGCTAATAGAAGAAGGAACAAAATATCAAATTTCTCAAGGAATCCAAGGTAATTTCAATTCTGCCGAAACGATGACAATCACTAGTAATAATGGAATCACAGTCCAATTTAGTCTCGGTGAAAACAAAGGTCGAGGTTCCATGCCGGTCGAACATTTATCCTATTTATTGAAAAAGGCAAACCTCACGCAAATTCCAAATAAACGGTTATTAATAAATTTAGAAAATAATGAAGAACAAATCAGCTAAGGAAATAAGACACTGCTTTCTTTTTATAAAGTAGTGTCTTTTATGTTTAAGGGGGAGAGGAAAATGGAAAAGTTAAAAGATCAGGAAATTCAAGAGAAATTAACGACTGTTCCAAGTTGGAAGCTGACGGACACAAAATGGATTGAACGAAAATATCGTTTCATTGAATATTTAAATGGTATAGAATTTGTTCAGCAGGTGGCGAACCTGTCAGAGAAGGTCAATCATCATCCTTTTATTTCCATTGATTATAAAATGGTTACGTTAAGGATTACTTCTTGGCATGCGAAAGGGTTAACGGCTTTAGATTTTGACTTAGCCAATAAATATGATGAATTATTTTTACAAATAAAAAGGTAAACCCAGCCATTTTTGCTGGGTTTATTTTATAAACATTTTAATTTGTTTTAAAGCGTTTTTGCGGTTCGGATAGCGGAAGGGAAGATCAAAAGAGGTTGTTTGTTTTAGGACACTCTTTTCATGAGAAAAGACGTCAAAACTGCCTTTCCCATGGTAGGCACCAATCCCGCTTTCGCCAACGCCTCCAAAGGGAAGGTAGGGGGAGCTGAGATGATAAACTGTATCATTAATGCAGCCGCCGCCGAATGAAATCTGATTTAAAATGAATGACTGAAATTCATTGCTTTCTGAAAAAAGGTAGAGGGCTAGCGGCTTAGGCCGGGCATTTATTTTTTCAACCATTTTTTCGGCAGTATCATATTCTAGGACAGGAAGGATGGGACCGAAAATTTCATCCTGCATGACGGAATCATTCCAAGAAATGTGATCAAGAATGGTTGGTTCAATGGTAAGTGATTTCAATTCTTGCCTTCCACCGTAGTAAACTTCTCCATTGGAAAGAAAACCAACTAAGCGGTTAAAATGCCTCTCACTGACGATTTTTGTATATGCTCCACTGTTAAATACATTGCTACTATACAATTCTTCAATGGCGTTAACCAATGCGGTCAAGAATTCTTCCTTAATGTCACGATGGACATATAAATAATCAGGGGCCACACAGGTTTGTCCTGCATTTAAATATTTCCCCCAGGCAATCCGTTTTGCTGCCAATTTTAAATTGGCATCCTTATGTATAATACAAGGACTTTTCCCACCCAATTCAAGTGTTACGGGAGTTAATTTTTTAGCAGCTGCTTCCATGATGACTTTACCGACAGATACACTACCCGTGAAGAAAATATAATCAAAGTTTTCATTTAAAAGGGCCTGGCTAGTTTCAACGGCGCCTTCGACGACGGTGATATATTCTTCAGGAAAGGTTTGTCCGATTAATGTTGCCAATAGCTTTGAGGTTTGCGGCGTCAGCTCGGATGGCTTTAAAACGGCGCAATTTCCTGCTGCAATTGCTCCAATTAATGGGGCAATCGCAAGTTGGAATGGATAATTCCATGGAGAAATAATTAAAGTTATACCATATGGTTCGGGATAAATATAGCTTTTGGAACCAATTTGAGCAAGTGCTGCTTTAACTTTTCTAGGTTTGGCCCATTTTTTAACATGCTTAAGGGAGAAGCGAATCTCCTCAAGAACAATCCCAATTTCGGTTATATAGGAGTCAAATTCGCTTTTATTTAGATCTTTTTTTAAGGCGGCCATGATTTCCGTTTCATTTGTGCGGATCAATTGTCCCAGTGCTTGTAGGGCTTGAATTCGATAGTGAATTTCTTTTGTTTTCCCACTCTGAAAGAAAGTTCGCTGTTTTGTTAATAAATCATGATAATTTTCCATTATCTCCACCACCTAACCTTGTAATCTTATTTTATCATATTGTTTTTGTGTATAGAAAAAGGTGGAAAAGAGCAAAAGGTCGATGAAAGCCAAAACTCATCAGGGAAGCAAAGAAACGTCTTTCATAAGGTCGATGAAGGCCAAAATTCATCAAGGAAGCAAAGAAACGTCCTTCATAAGGTCGATGAAGGCCAAAACTTATCAAGAAAGCAAAGGATCTGTCCTTCATAAAATCAAAGCGGTCCGCTTATCTGAAATAGAACGTGATAAGTAGCCTTATAATCTTAAAAATATTTTTAAAGAATTGTTTGACTATTCAATTCCCTCACCTTATAATTTAATTAAACTAACTACCGGTAGTTAATACTTAATTTTAAGGAGACAAATTATCATGAAATACCCATTAAGTCCTGATGTGAAACCAGAATTTTGTACAAGCGGAACGTTTATGCGGTTACCAGTTGAACGAGAAAATGCGAAGTTAGCAATCATAGGGATGCCTTTTGATACAGCAGCTTCCTTTAAGGTCGGAGCACGTTTTGCACCGCAGGCTATTCGTCAGTCTTCAATGACATTATTTCCTTATCATCCAGTTCATAAGGTATTTCCTTTTGAAGACACGAATGCCATCGATGTTGGTGACATTTCAGTTGTTCCACATAATATCCATCGCAGCTATCAACTAATTGAAGCAGCGGTGTCTGACTTAATAGACAAAAATATTATTCCTATCGGTTTAGGAGGAGACCACTCCGTAACTCTAGCCAACCTCCGTGCTGCAGCTAAAAAGTATGGACCAGTGGCAATGATTCATTTTGATTCCCATACAGATACTTGGGACACTTATTATGATGAAAAATACTGGCACGGTTCACCATTTATTCGTGCTTATGAAGAAGGATTATTGATCCCAGAAAAAGTATTCCAGATTGGAATTAGAGGAACATTGAACGATCCGGGTGACTTAGATGCAAGCTATGAGTTAGGTTACAAAGTCGTTACTACTCCAGAACTTAGTGAACGTGGTTTCGCGGATGTTTTACGTGAGATGAAAGAAGTAATTGGTGACACACCATGTTTCTTAACATTTGACATTGATTTCGTTGATCCCTCCTGTGCACCTGGAACAGGAACATTAGAAGTAGGCGGATTTAGCAGCCTTGAAACTTTGAAAATGGTTCGCTCCTTAACTGATTTCAATTTTATCGGTTATGACTTGGTAGAGGTATTGCCATCTTATGACCCAACAGGAATCACCTCATTATTAGCAGCAACGCTTGTTCATGAATTTGCTAGTTTAGCAACCTTGAAGATTAAAAAAGAAACAGTATAAATTTTTGAGAAAGTTCTGTTTTGGGCAAAACAGAACTTTTTTTAATGAAGGAAAACTGTCTCCTTTAGACTTTTCGTGTTATTACGGTTTATAATTAACGAAAGATGTAATTTTTTCGGGGGACAGTTATGACAAGAGATAAAATTATTGCAGCAGCATTATCGCTTTTTGCAAAAAATGGATATGAAGGAACGAGCTTATCTGAAATTGCAAAGGCAGTGGGGATTCAAAAGCCTTCTATTTATAACCATTTCAAAAGTAAAGAAGAGATTTTTCTAACCATTTACGAGAATATTTTGATGTTTCATGTTCAAAAAATTAAAAATATCATGGAGCGTATTAAAGGTTTAGCCGCTGAAGAGCAGCTACTTCAAATTCTAAAGGTAACTTTTGAATATTATATTGAGTTTGAGGATCAATCCACTTTTCTAAATAGAGCAATGGTTTTTCCTCCAGAGCCTTTAAAGGAACAATTACACCATCAGTTTTTCCGTTCGGAGGAAGAAATGTCGGATATTCTTCGTTCGATTATAAAAGAAGGGATGGAAAAAGGAGAAATACGTAAGGGGAATATAGAGGATTTCATCATGTCCTTCTATTGTTTAATTGACGGGATTTTCATTGAATTATCTTTTTATGGGGCAGAAAAGATGAAACCGAGGATTGCAAATATCTGGACAAACTTTTGGTATGGGCTTAAATATGATTAACAGCTGCGGAGTATTCGCAGCTGTTTTTTCATTTCAAAACAAATCCCTCAGCTCTGTATCTGAATAAATCGAAATTAATACGACAGCTTTTGTGTCACCGATATTTTTAACAAAATGCGGGACACTTGCATTCCAGCTAAAGGAATCGCCTTCTTCTAAAATAATGGAATCCTCGCCCTGTTCCGCCAGGACTTTGCCTTCTAATACTAAATGACATTCTTCCCCTTCATGCGCATTCGCTTCCCCCATTGACGCCCCGGGGGGAAATTCCACACTCATCATACGTAATCCGCCTTTTGATGAGATATGTTCGATCTTTAACGTATGAAAAGTTGTTTGCGAGCGCTCATTTTTCCTCACGACCCGCATATGTTGTTCTTTTTTTAACAATAAATATGGCAATGGTACTTCCAGAAATTCAGCAATGGTTTGCAAGGTATTAATGGATGGGGAAGTATTATTATTTTCCACATTACTGATAAAACCTTTTGAAAGACCAGTACCTTCACACATTTGGGCAATGGTAATTTTTTTTCTCTTACGTATTGCGCGAATTTTTGAACCAATATCCAGAATAACCACCTCATAAGTTTTCTAATATGAAACATAAATATATATTAGCAAAAAAATAATTGACATTCTATATGCAATATTGTTATCTTATAAATAAATAATATTCATATTGGAAAACATTTTTTCTCCTTAGTTTTGTAATATGAATCTTATATTATTATGTGAATACTAATGTTTTGGATTTTATATTGATAAATAGCCAACCTATTAGTAAAAGAAATAAATGAAAGGATGATCACTCATGAATTCACCGATGATTTATGAACTAAGACGACCAAAACAGACAGACCCAAATAAAATCTATCCCGCTTTGTTTGTGATGCATGGAATCGGCAGCAATGAACAAAATATGTTGTCTTTAGTAGAGGGACTAGAAGAGAAGTTTTACATTTTTAGTGTTCGGGGACATTTAACACAGCCGCCTGGCTATGCTTTCTTTACGATTGAAGGCTATGGAAAACCGCATCGAGCGGTGTTTGATGAAGGAATTCGTAAGCTAACCAGCTTTATTGATTATGCTAGCGAACAATACCCAATTGATCCAAATCAATTGTATTTGCTTGGTTTTAGTCAAGGTGCAATTGTTTCGATGACGCTTGGTTTAACATTAGGCAATCGGATCAAAGGAATTATTGCACTCAGTGGATATATTCCTGGTTTCGTTAAAGAGGAGTATGATATCAAACCAGTCAATAACTTGTCCTTGTTTATTTCTCATGGTGATATGGATCAGGTTCTTCCATATGAATGGGGAGTGGCCAATGATGAATATTTCAAGGAGTTAGGTGCGGATGTTACGTTCAAAACCTATCATGAAGGACATACCGTTTCATTAAGGAACCAGCAGGATTTTATGGAATGGATCATAAACAGTTTAAAGAATTAATTAAGAAAAAGAAATAGAGTGGAAAAATAGAGGAGGAAGAAAAAATGATAAAGAAATATGAGGTTGGTACGATTATTTTACGTGTAATATTGGGGATAACATTTTTTATACATGGGTTAGCTAAGTTCCAGGGCGGAATTGAAAACATTGTCGGCTGGTTTAGCAGTATGGGGTTACCGGGATTTATGGCATATGTTGTAGCTTCTTTTGAAATCCTTGGAGGTATTCTCCTTGTTATTGGTTTAGGAAGCAGAGTGGTTGCGGGGTTATTTGTTTTGTTAATGGCTGGAGCAACGTTAAAAGTAAAATTAGCAGTGGGTTTTTTAGGAAATGGTCAAATGGCTGGTTATGAATTAGATCTTGCATTCCTTGCAATGGCAATCTTTATCGCAATCAATGGAAGCAAACTGTTTTCGCTTGACTCCCTAATTGTCAAAGGACAAAAAACGAATACAACATCACTTTAAAAGTTAAAATCAGAATTTTATTTGGAAATTAAAAAGTGAGGAGGAAATAACATGATACCATCACTGTTTATTGCACACGGTGCACCGTTAATTGCAATTGAAAATAATGAGTATACCCAATTTTTAAGCCAGTTGGGACAAACAATCCAGAAGCCAAAGGCGATTGTCCTGTTTTCAGCTCATTGGGAATCGAGAGCTCAAAAAGTGAGTGAAGTGGAGTCCTATTCCACTATTTATGATTTTGGTGGATTTGATCCGTCTTTATATACGATTCAATATCCCGCAAAAGGCCAATTGGAAATTGCTAAAGAAATTGAAGATTTATTCACCCAAAATGGAGTCCCTTTTCAAATTGAAACGACTCGCGGTTTGGATCATGGCGCTTGGGTAGTGCTTAGGCTGCTTTATCCAAATGCTGATATTCCTGTTATTGCGATGTCCGTTAATCCGAATCTTACACCAGAAGAGCAATATAAAATTGGTAAATCTTTAGCCGTTTTAAGGGAAAAGGATATTTTAGTTATTGGCAGCGGGGGGACCGTTCATAATCTAAGAGCAGTGAAGTGGGCAGACAATGGCGAAGTTGATTCGTGGGCACTGGAATTTGATGAGTGGTTAAGCTTACATTTGAAAAAATGGGATTTAGACTCTCTTTTCAATTATGAAAAGCAGGCTCCAAATGCACAATATGCAGTTCCTCCTTATGGAAATGAACACTTTGTTCCACTTTTTTATGCGATGGGTGCAGCGGATGATGCGAAAAAAGCTAGCTTGCTCCATAGAAGTTTTCGCTACGGAAACCTCAGTCACAGTGTTTGGCAATTTGGATAATATTTATTGAAAACAGACTTTATCGGTCTGTTTTTTCTTTTTTTGAACAAAAAGATTAAAATGCAGGTCCAATTGGGACATTATTAAATAATTGTACTAATATGGTAAATGATTACTAATTTATATAACAGGGGGTTCTAACCTATGAAGACAAAAATCGAGTGGACCGAGAAAATGGCGTTTTCCAGTACGACTCCATCAGGTCATGAAATCAAAATGGATGCAGCAGAAGAGGTAGGAGGAACAAATAGCGGGGCAAGACCGACAGAATTACTGTTAAATGCGGTTGCGGGCTGTACAGGGATTGATATTATCTCGATTTTGACGAAAATGCGTTTAAATCCAACTAAATTTCACATGGATGTCGAAGGTCAGCGGGCCGATGACCATCCGAAAAAATTTACTGAAATTCATATTCATTATGCATTAGAAGGAGAACTTCCTGAAGATAAGGTACTTCGCGCCATCCAGCTTTCCATGGATAAATATTGCTCCGTATCCCATTCATTAAGTGCGACCATCAATGCAAGTTATTCAATAAACGGCGGGGAAACAAAAAGTATTTAAATGGATTTGAAAGGAATGTGACGGATGATGGAAGCAAAATCTATTCAATTGAAAAATGGAACAATGGACTATATTGATGAAGGGAAAGGAATGCCTATTATTCTTCTCCATGGATTTTGTGGCAGCAGCCGTTATTGGGAGAAAGTCATTCCAAGTTTAGCGGAAAAATATCGGGTTATTGCTCCAGACCTCCCAGGGCATGGGGACTCAACTATTTTTAAAGAGAATGATACGATTGAAGTTACCGCTGATGTCATCAAGGAGTTTTTAGCCGAGTTAAATGTTGATAAGGTTACTATGTTTGGTCATTCACTTGGAGGTTACATAACGCTAGCTTTTGCGGAAAAGTATAGTGTACGGTTAAGTGGATTTTCACTCGTTCATTCCACGTCTTTTGCGGATTCTGATGACGCGAAAAAGGGTAGGGAGGCAAATGTTACAAAAGTCCAAGAGCTCGGAATTTCGGCTCTTATAGATGGATTAGTCCCTAAGCTATTTTCACCTGAAAACGTCGAGAAAAATGCTGAATACGTTGAGACGGCGAGACAAATCGGGTATTCAACATCGCCTCATGGTGCAATGAGTACCCTTATTGCCATGAAAAACAGACCAGATCGTAATTATGTCTTAGAAGAGACGACACTTCCTGTCTTATTAATTGCTGGTGAAAAGGACCAGATTATACCGAAAGAAAATACCTTTTCTGTTACCAAATCCAATATTAAGCAGAGAGTAATCAAAGATTCAGGTCATATGAGTATGTATGAGAATCCAAATGAACTCATTTCTGAAATAGACAAATTCCTAATAGAAGTTTAAACAATAAAGCAGTTATCTTCCGAAAAGATAACTGCTTCACTTTTACTGATTATACGTATATTGTTTTGATTCCATTAAAGTATCATAAATCGAACTTGTCAAACTATCTTGACCTTTTGTATCATGACCTGCTTCCCACATCATCATGCCGCCGAAGCCATGGTCAAGAGCCAGTTTGGTTTTCAATTTCATCGTGGTTTCACCGTTATAGTAATAAGTGGTACCATTCATTTGGACAACATTTTTCGTTGCATTTGCCGGATCTTTATGGACAATTGCGGCATAAGAAACCTGCTTAATTTTAGGATTAACTGGCTGTGCGTAAGCCGGGACACCCAAAACGAGTTTTTCGGTTGAAAGATGGTTTGCTTTAAACAGGTTTGTCCAATAGTTAACGATTTTCTCCGTTAACGGGTAGGGAGACAAGTTGGACGCATGATAGCCGCCATCCCATTGTCCATCATAAGCCATAATATTGACATGATCCGTGTATTGGAACATCACAGGATTATAGACAATAAAACCCGCAACCGTACCGGTTACAGCATGAATCTTAGAATTAACCGCCATGGATAGTTCTTTGTTTTCTGCATGTAATTTGTTGCTTAATTCTTTTGTGAATTTTGCTAAGTTATCAGCATCAGCTGTCGAACGAGGAAATTCAAAGTCAATATCAATTCCATCGAGTTTTTCACGGTCTGCTAAACTAGTAAGTTCGCCCACTAGTTTTGTCCGGGAAGCAGGATTGGAAATCGCTGTTTTAAAATAATCATAGGTTTCCCCGCCGTTCATATGATACCAGCCACCTACTGCAACCATCGCTTTGACATGATGGCTATGTGCCTTTGCAACCATTGTTCGTAGATTGGTTAGGGCTGTTTTGCCATTGAGTTCAATGTTACCGTCCTTCATGGGATGAGCAAATGAAAAAATAACGTGTGTGATTTTGGTGTAATCAACCACATTTGGATCACGAAAATCCTGTATATAGCTGATCAGCACTTTTGATTGCTGTTTTGGTTCTTCCCATTTAGGCAATGCCTTTTGTTCCGGCCTTACCGATGATTTTGGTACTTGTTCTATTTTAAGCACTTTTGCTTGTTCTTCTTTTTTATTAGAATATAAAGTTCCCGAGATAAATCCTCCAATAAAAATGATTAAAAGTATCACGGTTAGGAGGATCAAGTGTTTTTTCATGGAGTTCAATTCCCCCCCTTATAACTTCACCTATAAAATTGTAACAGAAAAAAAGCTGAGAAAGGGCTGGTAATATCTAGTTCAAATCGGAAGTAAAATATTTTAAGTATTTTAATAAAAATGTGATAATAGTAAATAAGAAAATTGTGGTAAAGGAGTCCTAAATATGACAACCTATACAAATAGAAAAGAAATTCCAGTAAATGAAACATGGAATTTAGCTGATTTATATGAAAATCAAAGCATCTGGGAAAAAGATTATAATCGAATCGAAGAAATGGCTGAGAAGCTTAAGCAATTTGATGGAAACATTATAGATGGGCAATCACTGTACCAATACCTAAAATTGAGTGAAGAGTTATCTTTTGTTTTTAATAAATTATACGCGTTTGCGATGCTGAAGGTGGATGAGGATACAAGAGAGAGCGCGTCTCAAGTCTTCCAGGACAGAGCAAAGCAGTTAAGTGTAAAGGTAAGTTCATCGACATCCTTTTTCATGCCTTTTTTATTAAGCTTAGATGAGGAAACTTTAAACCATTACATTGCTTCAGAAGAGGGGCTTCAATACTTTAAAGAGGATTTGTTAGAATCATTCCGATATAAGCAACATGTTTTAAGTAAGGAGCAGGAGGAACTTCTTTCTCAATTGGGAGAGGCACTTTCGGTTCCGAGTCATACCTTTGGGATGATCAATAATGCAGATATTAAGTTTGGTGAGGTAACGAATGATACTGGGGAAAAAGTGGAATTAACGAGAGGGATGTATTCAAAATTAATTGAGGATGAGGACCGTGAAAAGCGGAGGGAGGCCTACAAGGCATATTATCAACCTTATGTTCAGTTGAAAAATTCGATTGCCTCGACGCTTTCCGCTGCCATAAAAAATAATGTGAAGCTGGCAAAAATCCGTCAATATCCATCCGCTCTTGAGAAAGCGCTATTTGGTGATAAAGTGCCTAAAGAGGTATACGAAAATCTGATTCAAACGACGAAAAATAATATTGCTCCGATGCATCACTATACACAAATCCGTAAGGAGAAATTAATACTTGATGAACTCCGCCAATATGATTTAAGTGTCCCGCTCGTCAGCGGTGTAAAGCAAGTGATTTCTTATGAGGAAGCATTTGATATTATGTGTAAAGCATTAGCCCCATTGGGTGAAAGTTATGTCAGCATCCTTAACGATTTTAAAGATGGCAGATATATTGATGTTCGTGAAACACCGGGAAAGCGCTCTGGGGCTTATAATCTTGGCGTGTACGGTGTCCATCCGTTTATCCTGCTGAACCATCAGGATGATTTGGACAGTTTGTTTACCTTAGCCCATGAATGCGGTCACGGTGTTCACAGCCGGTTGAGTTCAGAACATCAGCCGCAAATCACGGCTAGATATAGTATTTTTGTAGCGGAAGTAGCCTCCACTGTTAATGAAGTATTGTTAATTAATTACTTATTAAACAATGAAAAGAATCCCGATCTACGAAAACATTTGCTTAATCATTTTATTGACCAATTTAAGGGTACCTACTTTACCCAGGTGATGTTTGCCGAGTTTGAAATGAGGACGCATGAAATGGCGGAAAAAGGGCAGCCATTAAATGTGGAGGTGTTTAATCAGCTTTATGAAGGATTGTTCCGCGAATATAATGGGGATGAGATTGTGTTTGATGAAGAAGTAAAGTATGGCTGGTCACGGATTCCACATTTTTATCGTCCGTTTTATGTTTACAAATATGCAACGGGATTTGCCTCTGCTATTCATTTAGCAACGAAGATTTTAGAAGGCGACCAAGAAACATTGGATACCTATATCGAGTTTTTAAAGAGCGGCAGCTCCGATTATCCACTGGAATTATTGAAAAAAACCGGAGTGGATTTGACCACTCCATACCCAATCGAAAATTCCTTAAAACGGTTTGGCGAATTAGTGGAGGAGTTTTCAAAGCTATAGACGAAACCCCACAACGTTTTTATTTAGTTGGAAACGTTGTGGGGTTTTTTGTATGAAAATTTTAAATCAACACATACTTCCATTATTAGAGCATTGAAAACGATTATAAGGAGTACTGTTATGCATTGGTATGAAAAATTAAATCAATATTTTCCCATTGAAGAGATGAAATCACGAGAACATATGGAAACCTTACTTAAGGAACAATCTAATATTTACCATAAAGATGAAGGTCCGCTTCATGTATTGATGTATGCAGAATTAGAGAATTTTCTCTTTATCGATTACCTCTTTGTTTCTAAAGATGCACGGGGCCAAGGGCTTGGCCATAAACTTTTAGAAAAATTGAAACAGAAAGAAAAGCCAATTATTCTTGAGGTTGAGCCAGTCAATTATGAAGACAGTGATACTGAAAAAAGGCTGCATTTTTATAAGCGTGAAGGTTTTGAACATGCCACTTCAATTGGTTATCGAAGAAAGTCCTTAGCGACAGATGAGATAAATCAGATGGAAATCCTCTATTGGGCCCCTAATCAAGAGTCTGAGGAAATGATATTTGAGGCGATGAAAAAAACATATGATTTAATACATACCTATAAGGATAAACATTTTTATGGTGAATCCTATGAACCGGTCGATGAAGTACTGACATTCAACGAAAATACAGAAAGCGAAAATATTTTTGACCAACTATAATGATGGGTGAGGTTAACAGTTTCTTTTCAAATAGACTGTTAACCATTTTTTTTGCTCAAATCCATAAAATGCAAATTTATTTTGCGCAAAAGAAATGATATAATATGATTTGTGCAAAGGAATTTTGCGCTAGAATGATAGAAAATCCATTAATCATGCAAAAAATAAAGTTGGCACAGAACTTGCACTATATCTTTACGGAACAACCAACATGGAGGTTTCCAAATGACATAACATACTGTATTCCAGGTATTATTCAAAATACAAGGTTTCCTATTCGTAAGTAGCAAAAGAATAGAAGAAGTATGTTATAATTTGTCGGTAGAAGAAATTTCTATATTAAAGTAATAAATTTTTAAAACAGAAAGGAACGTGCAAGAATGACTAACGGAATTTTCAAAATCCCAACACCTAAAAATGAGCCTGGTAACACTTATGCTCCAGGTACAAAAGAGCGAGAAACATTAAAAGCAGAATTAAAACGACAATCTGAAACAGTGGTCGATATCCCTGTGATTATAAATGGTGAAAATATTAAAACAGATACAGTGAAACAAGTAGTTATGCCACATGATCATCAACATGTTTTAGCAAACTATTCCCAAGCTGGGGAAGAAGAGCTTCGTGCTGCTGTAGAAGCGGCAATGGCTGCAAAAGAATCATGGGAAAATACGCCATGGGAACACCGTGCAGCCATTTTCTTAAAAGCTGCTGATTTAATTTCTGGTCCATACCGTGACGTAATGAATGCTGCTACGATGTTAGGACAGTCCAAAACTGCTATTCAAGCTGAAATTGATTCTGCACAAGAATTAGTAGATTTCTTACGTTTTGGCGTTGATTATGCAAATCAAATTTATCAAATTCAACCTGAAAGTATGAAGAATGTTTGGAATCGTTTAGATTACCGTGCATTAGATGGTTTTGTATTGGCTATTTCTCCATTTAACTTCACAGCAATTGGCGGGAACTTACCATCAGCTCCTGCAATGATGGGGAACGTAGTCGTTTGGAAACCAGCAACAACTTCTATTCTAGCAAACTACTACTTTATTCGTATCTTAGAAGAAGCAGGATTACCAAAAGGCGTCATTAACTTTGTACCTTCTCGTGGTTCACAAGTATCAGAAGTAGTATTAACAGACCCTCGTATGGCTGGATTCCACTTTACTGGATCAACAAGCACGTTCCAAACTATTTGGAAAACAGTGGGAGAAAATATTACAAACTATAAATCTTATCCTCGTTTAGTTGGGGAAACTGGTGGTAAAGACTTTGTATTTGCTCACGAAACAGCACAAGCAGATAAAGTAGTAGCAAATCTTGTTCGTGGTGCGTTTGAATACCAAGGCCAAAAATGTTCTGCTGCTTCTCGCGCTTACATTCCAGCTAGCATGTGGGAAGAAGTAAAAGCTGGTTTATTGGAAGAAACTGCGAAGCTTAAAGTAGGCGATGTTCGTGACTTTACAAACTTCATGGGTGCAGTAATTGATAAACCTGCTTTTGAATCCATTACAGGTTATATCGACTATGCAGCAGCTTCTGAAGAAGCAGAAATTATTGCTGGTGGTACTTATGATGATTCTGTTGGATATTTCGTTCAACCGACAATCATTGTGACAACGAATCCAAATTTCAAAACAATGGTAGAAGAAATTTTTGGACCAGTATTAACAATCTATGTATATGAAAATGATAAATTAGAAGAAACATTGGATGCGGCGGATACAGCGTCTATGTATGCCTTAACAGGTGCTATTTTCGCACAGGACCGCCAAGCAATTGCTCACTTAGAACGCCGTTTATCTGGTGCTGCTGGTAACTTCTATATCAATGATAAACCAACTGGTGCGATGATTAATCAACAGCCATTTGGTGGTTCTCGTGGTTCTGGTACAAACGATAAAGCAGGTTCTGTCTTTAACATGATTCGTTGGACTAGTCCTCGTGTTATCAAAGAAAATTTTGCTCCAACAGCAGAAATTGCCTATCCATTTATGGATGCAGAATAATTTAAATGATCGATAAAAAATCCTCTTACCGTTTGAGCGGTAGGAGGATTTTTTTGTTAATATACACCAATTAAGTTGATTAAAAAGATCATGAGCGGAATCGTAGATAAAGAAATAATCGTCGATATGATAGTTGTCAGTGCACCCATTTCTTCGTCTGCAGAATATTTGGCAAATAGAATGGAAGCAAGGGTTAAGGTAGGCATCATCGACTGAATCAGAAGCGTTTGAATAATCTTTGGATTCAACTCGAAAAAATGGATAAATAAAGCAACTGAAAAAGGTAAAAGGATTAGTTTAACCATTAAAGGGATCCACAAATGGTGCCCTTTTTCCCGTACCTTTCCACGCTGAAGTGTCATGATTAGCATTCCAATATAAAACATTGCCAGCGGTGTTGCCAGGCCAGCTAGCTGTTCAGACTGGTGAACAAAAAATGCTGGGGGCTTAACATTAAAATAAGCAACAACTAAACCAACTACAATGGCAGCAGTAGGCATATTTAGCATTGATTTTAATGTTTGTAGAGCAAATTTTCTATTTTTCTGCAGCATGATGACCCCGACTGTCCAAATCGTAAAATCCACTCCGGCATCAAATATGGCGGCATACAAAGCTGCTTCTGGGCCAATCAAGGTGGCGCATAACGGAATTCCGATAAATCCGGTATTGCCAAGTCCGGACATTAAGGCAATCTCTCGTTTTTTTGTTGAATCTCCTTGGAAAGTAATCGATAGAATCCATCCAAGGGCAATTCCGAGTAGATTAATGAATATCGATAAACAAAAAACAATGAGCATTGATTTAAAAATTCCTGCATTCAAATCCACTTTAAAAATGCTGGAAAGTATCATGCAAGGCATGGCGATATTAACGATTAAATTTATAAACATCTTCCTTGTTTCGTCATTAAAGGAAAATGTTTTAGATAGAAGGACGCCTATTAAAATCAAAAAGGTAATATTTAATATTGATTGAAAGACGACTGAAAATTCCATACGACCACTCCAATCCACAGGACAATCTTTACATGTAAAATTTTGATTACTTCGGAATCGTTAGATGAACAACTGTTCCCCAATTCTTTTTACTTTTGATGATAATTCCATAAGGTTCCCCATATGTTACTTTTAGCCTTCTATGTGTGTTGACCAACCCGATATGTTTTGACTGTTCTTGATTCGAGTTTAATCTTGAACGAATTTCTTCTAGTTTTTGAGGAGAAATACCATCTCCATTATCAATCACAGATATTTTTAATAATGTTGAAGATACTCTAATCTTTATTTTAATCAAGCAATTCCTATCTTCACTTATTCCATGTGAAAGACTGTTTTCAAGTAAAGGCTGTAAGATTAACTTTATGACGTGATATTTTAGGTCTTCTTCATGATAATCCCAGATTACTTCAAACTTATCTTTAAATCGCATTTTTTGTATTTTAATATAACTATTAGTATACGTAATTTCCTCTTTTAAATGGACCATTTTATTTTCACCATCTAAAGAGTACCTTAATATATCTGCCAAATTTTCAACCATCTCATTTAGTTCGTTCGGTCTGCCTGTTAAACGAATGGCTTTCCAATTAAGCGTTTCCAATGTATTAAATAAAAAGTGCGGGTTGAGCTGCGATTGTAAGGCTGCAAATTCCATTGCTTGGGCTTTATATTTTCTCTCTGACAGCTGTACTTTTAAATAATTGTGTTCCATGAAATTTTTCAAGATGGTATGAATGATATAGCTATATACGTTTTTTTTCCCCTTTGATGGAACTGGGGGTAATGGCTGCCCGGCTTCTGCGACCTGTAGAATCGTAATGATCGTTTTCATGTCTTGATAATTCTTTCTTGTTAAATAATAAGCAAGAACAGTACCGCTGATGATAGAAATGATTAATAAAAGGATTGTTATTTTGCTTAATTTAATTGGTACCTGATATAAATCAGATTTGGGTGTAATGGAAATATAGGTCCAGCCGTATTTGTCTGAAAAAATTTTGGTTACGATATAAGAATCTTTCCCGAATTTAATAGAAAAAGAGGATTTTTGTTGTGAAATCAATTTTTCGTTATCTATATCCTTTAATTTGTTTTCATGGTTTTTAAAGATAATCTTGCCGTTCTTATCAATCACTAAAAAGACTTGCCCGTTTGTAGTGGAAAGACTGTTAAGATGTTTCTCGATATAATCTGAATTGATATTTAAGACAATGACCCCGTCATTTTCCCCTGTGATCCTACGAAACATCGTGATCAAATTCACATTTTCTTCTGGAAAACCCGGATATTGTTTGGTGATGGTTCTAGCTTCAGCCCATATGTTTCCTTTGTTTGGATGGAGCTTGAAAGTATTAAACCAATTTCGATCATAAAAGTCGTTTAAACTTACCAATCCTCCAGTGGTAGAGGTAAGGAACTGACCCTTACCATTATTTAAATATAGATAAATGGAATCAATATAAGGTCTTGCTATATTTGGTGAGTCAATAAAATTTTTTAATGAGGCCAAATTCCTGCTATCGTTTCTATCTAAATAATCTTTATTAAGCATTTTTTTAAAATTTATAAACTGGGTAGCACTTGCTACAACATACAAGTTTAAAGAATCTAATTCATTAAAAATAAGCTCCATATTTTCCTTTGTTTGTTTCAAAACATTTAAGTTATCCTCATTAATTCTATTAGTAACGTATTGCTGGATAAGAATTGTCGAAAGTGATCCAAGTACCACTAAAGGAATCAGCATTGGAATGACAAAGGTTGTTAAATTTTTGATAAAAAAGGCATGATAAATCTTTTTCATATAGATCCCTTCATAAATTCACGAGGACTTTTTCCAAAGTACTTCCGAAAGGTTCGTGTAAAGTTTTTAGAGTTACTATAGCCTACTGCTTCGCTAATTTCATAAATCTTATGGTTCATTTCTTTTATTAATTCTGCAGCCTTTTTCATTTTGACACCTACAACAAAATCCGAAAAGTTTTCCCCAGTTTTATCCTTAAAATATTTACTTATATAGTTTGGGTTCATATGTACCATTTGGGATGCCCCTTCAAGTGTGGCATCATGGAAGTTTTCCCATACATAATTTTTTATCTTCGCAATGATTTTGTCTGACTCATACGTTTCTTCTGTTTGGTTGACGGAGCGATCAGTGATAATGGGCATAGAGGATACTGTTTGTTTTTCTTTATCTAGTTCTCCTTTTATCATTGTAAATACATTTACCAGTTCATTATATTTTGTTGGTTTAAGGATATAGTTTTTTACACCAAAGTTAAGTGCTGCCTGAGCATATTCAAATTCTTTATACCCGCTCAAAAAGATAATTTTAATCGGTGACTTTTGGTAATAGAGCTCTTTAGCCATATCAATACCGGACATAATGGGCATTCGAATATCGGAAAGTATCACGTCAACGGTATGCTCAGATAGATATTGTATTACTTCCAAACCATTGGAAACTTGAGAAACTACTTCGAAACCGATTTCATTCCAAGGAAAATAATGGCTTAATCCATTTCGAATTTCTAATTCGTCGTCTGCTATTAAAAGCTTGTACATAAAATAGACATCCTTTAAAAACTATTTTAATTTTCACTCTATTTAGTATATGACTTAATTTTTTCAATGTCTATAAAACAAACATTGAACATTTAATGACACCATTACAAAGAAATGATACTTTTTTAATTCCTAACTACTAAACTTGTCAATTAATGATACCAAATATGAAACGTTGTACCTTTTATTACCTATTTGTTTGCTGTTAAATAAGAATTATAGTTTTTCTTTAAAAGAAAGTCAGCGCTTTAATTTTCTTAATATTTCGTATTTTTAGAACGTTTAACGTTAGCTAAAAAAGCAAGGGGTGAAAAAGTGACAAATCTATTAGAAGTAGAGGAATTGCAAACAGCCTTTCAATCTGACCGAAAGGAAGTGATTTCTGTAGACAATGTCAGCTTTACGCTGAAGCCGGGAGAAACCATTGGTATTGTTGGAGAATCCGGTTGTGGAAAGAGTGTAACTTCTTTATCCATAATGCGTTTACTAGGAAAAAGCGGTCGAATTAAAAATGGGAAAATCAAATTTGAAGATTTTGATCTTGTTCAATTACAAGAGGAGAAACTGCGGAACATTAGAGGGAATGAAATTTCAATGATTTTCCAAGAGCCGATGACTTCTCTTAATCCTGTATTTACGATTGGGAACCAAATGATGGAAGGAATTAAGCTGCATTTGAAATTGAATAAAAAAGAAGCGAGGGAATATTCAATTGAAATGTTGAAAAGGGTTGGAATTCCCCGGGCGGATACGATTTTGGACGAATATCCCCATGCTTTATCTGGGGGGATGCGACAACGGGTGATGATTGCGATGGCCCTTTCCTGTAAACCAAAGCTTTTGATTGCTGATGAACCCACAACGGCATTAGATGTGACCATTCAAGCACAAATCTTGGAGCTAATGAAAAAATTAAGGGATGAATCAGGTACTGCCATTATGTTAATCACACATGATTTGGGTGTCATTGCGGAAATGGCGGATAAAGTCATTGTCATGTATGCGGGTCAAGTGGTCGAGGAAGCGGATGTTTATACTTTATTTGATAATCCGAAGCATCCCTATACAAAAGGATTAATTGCATCCATTCCACATCTTGAGTATGAAGACAATGAGAGACTTGAAGCGATCCCTGGTATTGTGCCATCGCTTCAGCATATGCCGGAAGGATGCAGGTTTCATGCCCGATGTGCGCTTGCCATTGACCGTTGTAAACAAGAAAAGCCCCCTTTGTTTTCAGCAGGAAAAGGTCATAAAGCTCGCTGCTGGCTGATTGGGTCAGATGAAAAGATTGTAAACGGTTGAAGGGAGGAAGTCCGTGGATATGCAAAACTTAACCAATGAATCTCCTTTGCTGCAAGTGGAAGAATTAAAAACCTATTACCCTATTAAAAAAGGAATTTTTTCAAAAACTGTCGGTCATGTAAAGGCTGTTGACGGTGTAACCTTTACAATTAGCCCGGGGGAAACTCTGGGGCTAGTAGGTGAATCGGGTTGTGGAAAGTCTACGATTGGAAAAACTTTAATTGGTTTAGAAAGCCCTACCCAAGGTCAAATTTTTTTCCAAGGGCAAAGAATTTCGGAATACTCTAATAGCGAAATGAAGTCGATTCGAAAAGATTTGCAAATTATCTTTCAAGATCCATATTCTTCACTCAACCCGAGGAAAAGAGTAGGGGATATTTTGGGAGAGGCATTGAAGGTCCATAAAATTGTTGAATATGGAGAAATCAACAAACAAGTGGATTATTTACTGGACATCGTTGGGCTGCCAAAAAATTATAAAAGTCGATATCCTCATGAGTTTTCCGGCGGGCAGCGCCAAAGGGTTGGAATTGCACGTGCGCTATCCTTAAACCCCAAATTAATTATTTGTGATGAACCCGTTTCCGCATTAGACGTATCTATTCAAGCGCAAATACTAAATTTGTTAAAGGATTTACAAAAAGAATTTCAATTGACTTATTTATTTATTGCACATGGGTTGGGCGCTGTGAAATATATCAGTAACCGAATTGCGGTGATGTACTTAGGAAAGATTGTTGAGGTTGCCAATACGGAGACTATCTTTAAGGACCCAAAGCATCCCTATACGAAAGCCTTATTAAGTGCTTATCCTGTACCGAATCCACATATGAGAACGAAAGAGAAAATTGTTATTCAAGGTGATGTGCCTAGTCCTGCTAATCCTCCTAACGGTTGCCGTTTTCATACGCGGTGCCCTATAGCTAAAGCAATTTGCCGAGAGCAAGAACCATTATTAAAAGGTGGGGAACATATGGTAGCTTGTTTTGCCCATGATTAGCCTTAAAGAAAGAAGGTGTTATGATGTTTTCTTACATTATTAGAAGACTTCTAATTGCAATACCTGTTTTACTGGGAGTTACAGTTTTTAATTTTATTATCATTAATTTAGCACCAGGTAATCCAGCAGAAATGCTCTTAAATCCGAATTCATCTCCTGCACAAATTGCGCTCAGGAAAGAACAGCTTGGTTTGAATGCCCCCCTTTGGGAGCAATATTTTCATTGGTTAAATGAATTGATTCATGGGAATTTCGGCTTTTCTTTCAATACCTTTCAACCTGTTTCCCACATGATTTCTGAACGAGTAGGCCCTACATTTGCTCTAATGGGCATTGCCCTCATTGTAGGAGTCCTAATTGCGATTCCATTAGGGGTTATGACTGCAACAAAGCAATATAGTAAGTTGGACTATTCGTTAATGGGAGCTTCCTTTTTAGGGATTTCCATTCCTAACTTTTTCCTTGGACTAGGTTTAATTTATATTTTTGCTTTACAATTTAAGGTTCTGCCTACAGGTGGAATGATGACATTGGGCGGTGAAGGCGGCCTCATTGATCGCACTGAGCATCTTATCCTTCCAGTTGCCGTCTTAAGTATTTATATTGCCGGAAGAACGATCCGATACGTCCGAGCTAGTATGTTAGAAATATTGGGAAGTGATTATTTACGTACTGCACGTGCCAAAGGGCTGCGGGAGTTTGTGGTGACAAACAAACATGCCCTAAAAAATGCGCTAGTCCCAATTATTACGGTTATTGGTCTTGAAGTTCCTTTTCTTCTAGGTGGAGCGGTTATTACCGAGCAAATTTTTCAATGGCCGGGAATGGGACAACTAACGATTCAGTCCATTATGTCCCGCGATTATCCGACACTTATGGCGATTAATTTTATCGCAGCGATTATGGTGTTAGTCTCAAATCTTCTGACGGATATTTTATATTCAGTAGCTGACCCAAGAATTAAATATCAATAAAGAATAAAGAAAGGAGGAAGTGTCATGTCAATGTCTGAGTTAGAACTCAAACGTAAATCAGCTCCTGAAAATCAACCGATAATTGATTTTCAGGAGCTAGAACCAGAGGAGAGCTATTTTCGGTTAGTCAGTAAACGTTTTTTTCGGCACAAACTGGCGGTAATTGGATTAATCATGCTGATTATTATCATCCTTGCTGCTATTTTCGCCCAATGGCTTGCACCGAAAAATCCCTATACCATATCAAATGATTTTGCTGTTTCTCCTTCGTCAAAACACTGGCTTGGTACAGATCAAGTCGGAAGAGACGTGTTCAGCCGCTTGATTTATGCATCAAGGGTCTCGCTTTTAGTTGGGGTCGGTGCAGTTGCAATATACATCGTGATTGGGACCTTTTTAGGAGCGATATCCGGATTTTATGGCGGATGGATCGACATGCTCTTTATGCGTGTTACAGATGTGTTTATGTCATTTCCTTCACTAATGGTAATTTTGGTTATTGTCAGTGTTTTAGGTCCCAGTTTAACCAATATTATTTGGATTTTAGGCCTGCTTGGCTGGCCGCCAGTTGCCAGGCTTGTTCGAGGGAGTGTCTTATCTTTAAAGCAGATGGACTATGTGAAGGCTGGTACTGCACTTGGTTTAAGCTCTTGGCGGATTCTTTTCCTGCATATTCTGCCAAATGCCCTTGCACCTATACTCGTAAATGCGACTTTTGGGATGGCTGGGGCGATTATTATGGAGGCTTCCCTAAGCTTTCTTGGTCTAGGAGTACAGCCGCCAACCGCAAGTTGGGGGAATATGCTGACAGATGCCCAGTCTTTAACCGTATTAACTGAACAGCCATGGCTCTGGGTGCCACCAGGCCTTATGATTGTGATTGCCGTATTGTCGATTAACTTTATCGGGGATGGTTTACGGGATGCTATGGACCCTAAAAGTTTGAAATAAAGAGTATTATTTTTTTCGGGAACCTGAAGTTAACTAGTTTCATTGGTTTACTTCTTGAAATAATAATAGGATAGGGGAATTGTAATGAGGAAATGGACTAAAAAGCTTTTCTATGCTCTCTGTTTACTATCTTTGCTCACGTTAGCAGCATGCTCGGATTCATCCAAAGAGACCACATCCACAAATAGCGGGGGGGCCGGGACAACTGCTAAAGGTGAAAAAACAATTTATGTTGGGTTAACAAACCCGCCAGGTACGTTAAACCCAATTAATGCTGTGGATTTATCCTCACAAATTGTTTCAGGCATCCTATTTGAAACACTGTATGATTTGGATGACAAACTACAGTTCCAACCCAAATTAGCTGAAAGCTTGGACTCAAAGGATAATCAAAATTACGTACTTAAGATAAACCCAAAAGCAAATTGGACAGATGGACAGCCTTTTACAGCTGACGATATTGTCTTTACGTTGCAGTTAATGGCAAATCCTAAAGTAGCAAGTACTGGACTTAAAAGTCTTTCTATTATTGAAGGGCTAGATAAAAGTGGCATTTTACCTGCCGGACAGAAGGAAATTACGGGGCTTAAAGTAGTGGATGCCAAGACTTTAACTATTAAAACAAAGAATCCAATCGACCCCAACTACCTTAAAGAACAACTTGGTGTAAATATAAGATTTTTGCCAAAACATGTTTTAAAAGATGTGAAACCTGAAGAATTACAAACTAATCCATTTATGCAAAATCCAAATGTTACAAATGGTGCCTTTAAGCTAGTAAAATTTGCGAAAGATCAATATGTAGAGTTTGCAGCTAACAAAGACTATTACCGCGGGACACCAAAGTTGGATAAACTTTTCTTTAAAGTATTGCCTTCAGCGAATCTTGTTGCCCAATTACAAACAGGAGAGATTCAAATGACTGTACCATCGGTTGGACCAATTGCCGCGGAAGACTATGATAAAGTCAAAAATATGTCAACCGTTAATCTTGTTCCAGGGACACCTATCTATCCCCAATTCTTATATTACAATGTGAAGACTCTATCGGATGTTAAGGTTCGTCAAGCGATTGCATATGCAATGGACCGGAAAACGATCGTTGACAAATTGTATAAAGGGCAAGGAGAAGTAAATGACGGTCCGTATAGTACAGTTCACCCTTATTACAATAAGAATATGACAAACTATGACTATGATCCTAAAAAAGCAAAAGAATTATTAAAAGAAGCAGGTTGGGATTTCAATAAAACGATTGATTTTGCCGTTCCAGCAGGAATGAAAACCCGTGAAATGCAAGCTACCGTTATGGCTCAAAACCTTCAGTCAATTGGGTTAAAAGTAAAAATCAGCAAATATGATTTACCAACGATCTTGCAAAAGGGTGCAAAACATGAATTTGATATTTTATTGATTGGGATTCCATTCCAATTAGACCCTGATACAAGCGCTTTCTTCCAAACGGGAGCACCGTACAACTTTGCAGGATACAGCAATCCTGAAGTAGATGCACTTCTTGATAAAGGGAAAAAGGAAGCGGACCCTGCGAAACGTCATGAAATTTATGCTCAGTTGGTAGAAAAATTACAACAAGATCTTCCAGTCGCAAATTTAATGTCTTCTACCGCACCGGGTGCAGTATCGAAAAAGGTGAAAAATGCAGTACCAAAAGATCTCGGTATGTTCTACAACATTCAGGATTGGGATATTGAGCAATAAAAATAAATAGGGAATAGGTTCTCTGATCCATTAAAAACCAGGGAAGCTATTTTTGAAAGGGGATTTTCATATTGTTATCAATCCTTCATCAAAAACTAGATGAAATGTACGCTCAAATGGTGGAATGGAGAAGACATTTCCATCAGCATCCGGAGCTTTCTTTTGAGGAATTTGAAACATCTAAAAAAATCGCTGAAATTTTGACTAGCTATGACATTGAAGTGCGAAAAGGTGTAGGCGGTACAGGGGTTGTCGGGATTATACGTGGAGGAAAACCCGGCAAAACGATTGCATTACGAGCAGACTTTGATGCTCTTCCGATTCAAGATGAGAAAGATGTTCCCTATAAATCAAAAGTTCCAGGGGTTATGCATGCCTGCGGACATGACGGTCATACTGCCACGCTTCTCGGAGTAGCAAAGGTTCTTAGTGAAGTGCGGGACCAGTTGGCAGGCAATGTGGTTTTAATTCATCAACATGCAGAAGAAGCGGGTACAGGCGGCGCCATTTTAATGATTGAAGATGGATGCCTAGAAGGTGTGGACGTGATTTTCGGGACACATCTTTCTTCCCAAACACCGTTAGGCCTTGTGGGAACAAGAAAAGGGACATTAACGGCAGCTGTGGATGGCTTCGAAGTAACGATTTACGGTAAAGGCGGCCATGGCTCTGCTCCGCATGAAACCGTAGATTCGATCATTGTCGCGACACAGGTAATTAATCAACTTCAGTTAGTCGTCAGTCGAAGGGTGGACCCACAAAAACCTGCAGTCCTTTCAGTGGGGTCTTTCCATGCTGGGGAAGCGGCCAATGTCATTGCCGATAAAGCTGTTTTTACGGGAACGGTAAGGACGCTGAATTCAGATGTCAGGGATTTGATGGAAAGGGAAATAAAAGGAATCATTGAACAGGTTTGTGCGGCACACCATGCGCAAGCGGAGATTACCTATCACCGCGGCTACCCATCAGTCGTCAATCATGATAAAGAGACTGAGTTTTTTAGAAAAGTAACCTCAAATGATTTAGGAGAGGAAAATGTGGTGGAACCTGAAATTCTAATGGGTTCCGAAGATTTCTCGTACTATCTCGAACATGTCCCAGGGATGTTTTTCTGGACAGGTGCCGCCCTTTCTGATGCGAATGCTGTATTCCCACATCATCATCCTCGCTTTGATTTTGATGAGAAGGCGATGCTGGTAGCAGGTAAAACCTTTCTAAGTCTTGTCCACCAATATCTTAACGAAAACCAATAATAAAGCAAAAAACATAACAGTTCTTCCATTTAGTTGGGGGAGCTGTTTTTTCATTGATTTTATTTCGACATAATTTGCTATATACTAAAGTAAAAAGGATTCTTTCGTATTTTTAGACTAAATGGGTGGAAAAAATGAAGATTGATGTAAATAATTTTAAGCATTTAAAGGACTATGACAATATTTTGGTAACGGATGAGAACGGAACGATTATTTTCTATGACATGGCCGATCTAAAAGTTTTAACCGAGATGGGCGTAAGACCAGAAGAGTTTATGGGTAAGCATATCCTTAGTTCCTATCAAAATCTTACGTTTGAAAACAGTACGATTATTAACGTTTTAAAAAACGGAGAGGCCCTCTGTAATGTAAAGCAAGAATTAATTGTGAAAAATGGGAATACCCTTGTTCTTGTTAGTTCTACTTATCCGATTAAAGATGATGATAAAATCATTGGTGCCATCGAGTTTTCTAAACATTATTATTCAAGGGAAAATATTCAATCCTTGGAAAAGTTCGCAAGCCACAAAGTCTTTCGAAAAAACAATACAATTTATACGATTGAAAATATGATTACCGCAAATCCAAATATGGAAGCGATTAAAAACAAAATCGGGAAAATCGCTAAAACAAACTCCACGGTTTTAATTTATGGTAAAACAGGGACTGGAAAAGAATTGGTATCCCAGTCTATTCATAATTTAAGCGACCGGTTCAGCGGCCCCTTTATATCTCTTAATTGTGGTGCGATTCCACCGAACCTGATGGAGAGTACCTTCTTTGGAACCGTTAAAGGAAGTTTCACTGGGGCAGTGGACATGCCGGGGGTATTTGAACAAGCAAATAGCGGGACATTATTTTTGGATGAAATCAATTCACTTGATTTTTACCTGCAGGTTAAACTTCTGAAGGCTATTGAGGAAAAGATGATCAGAAGAATTGGTGGGACTAAAAATATTAATGTAGACATTAGGGTGATTTCTGCTACCAATGAAGACCCTGATTTGTTAGTTGCTGAAAAGCGCTTAAGAGAAGATCTATATTACCGTTTGGGGGTTGTCCAAATTGATTTGCCAACCTTAGCCGAACGACAAGAGGATATTGAAAAACTGCTTAAATACTATATTGATTTTTACAATAATAACATGAACATAAACATTGAGGGTGTTAAACCTGAGGTATTGGAGTGTTTTAAAAAGTATCAATGGTCAGGGAATATAAGGGAACTTAAAAATGCGGTCGAAACTGCCTTTAATAATGCCACCTCTTCTGTTATTACAATGGAAGATATTCCGAAGAGAATTCGTGAAAATAAAGAAACACTAGTACCTATTGGTACAGAGACTCTTGACCACTTAAAAGAGGCGGTCGAACATTTTGAAAAAGAAATGATTCAAAGGCAACTAACCAATATGAACGGAAAACTAACGGACGCTGCCAAACGATTGGGTGTCTCCAAACAATTATTGAAATACAAGATGGAGAAATATAAATTATGAGGACAAAACGGCTAATAAAATTCTTAGTCGTTTTTTTCTGAATAATAAATCATTATATACCTTTCGTTTCGTATTTTATTATATAATATATAATATACGGTTTTTCAAGGAGGAAATTTCGATGGCAAAGACCATTTTCACAAATGGGGTATTTTATACACTTGATTCAGAAAATCCAGTGGTGGATACAGTGGTAGTTGAGGACGGTAGAATTGTAGATTTAGGTTCACATCAGGATATGCAATTGCAATGGGGCAGACACAGTGTACATACGATTGATTTACAAGGAAAAATGGTTACCCCAGGATTAATTGACAGCCACTTACATTTATCAGGGGTTGCATTTAACTTTTTAGACTTAGATTTGACAGGCGTAAATTCGAAAAAAGCAATGCTTGAAAAAATCAGAGAGAAAGCAAGTACCGTAGCACCGGGAAGCTGGCTAGTCGGAATGGGATGGGATGAAAATCTCTTTGAAGATGGGACAACCCCAACGATTGAAGAACTTGATTATGCAGCACCGCATTGCCCGATTTATTTAAAAAGAATTTGCCATCATGCTTTTTTAGTAAACAGCAAAGCCCTAGAAATGTGTAATTATCACCCTTCAATCGAAGTTCCAATGGGCGGCAGTATTGTCTTGGACCCTGTAACGAAAAGACCAACTGGGCTTGTATTGGAATCAGCATCAAAATTGATTACAAAATACATACCAGAAAAAACATATGAAGAATTAAAACATGGTTTAGCTCAAGCTATGAAATTCGCTGCCAAAAAAGGTTTAACAAGTGTGCACACAAATGATCCGGTTTATTTTGGCGGTTTTGATCAAACCTATAGATTGTACGATGAGCTGATTAATCAGGAACACTATGGATTACGCTGCAATTTACTGATTGATTATCCGTTTCTTAAAGATTTAAAAGAAAGAGGGATGTCCGCTGGCTATGGCAATGATAAATTGCGGATTGGCGCAATAAAGATTTTTGCTGATGGTGCATTCGGAAGAAGAACCGCTTTACTTTCGAAGCCATATCAGGATGCTCCTGGACAATTTGGCGAGGCGATGCATGATCAGGAAACCCTTTATCAAATGGTAAAGGATTCCCGTGAATATTCGATGCCAATTGCTGTTCACACAATTGGTGATAAGGCATTGGAAAATGTCTTAGATGTACTAGATCAGTTCCCCGCGGTGAACCATCGTGATCGAATAATCCACGTATCGCTTGTTCGCGAAGATTTGATTCAGCGTTTAGCGAATCACAGCCGGATTGCAGATATTCAACCACGATTTGTGGTCGGAGATTACCCTTGGATTAAAGAGCGGCTTGGTATAGAACGTGAGCAGTATTTATATGCTTGGAAATCCTTACTTTCAAGTGGAGTTTTGTGTGCCGGAGGTTCGGATGCACCGGTAGAACCTGTTGACCCATTGCTTGGAATACACTCGGCGGTAACGCGCAGAGCACCACAGGATCAGCATGAAGGTTGGAATGTAAAAGAAAAGTTATCCATGCTTGAAGCGATTCAAGTGTTTACAATTGGCGGTGCCTATGCAACCTCCGAAGAGAATAAAAAGGGAACTCTTTCAAGGGGAAAACTAGCGGATATGACGGTGTTTTCGAAAAATCTTTTTGAAATCCAACATCCAGATGAATTGTTGGATACTACAATTGAAATGACAATTATTGATGGGAAGATTCAAGAGGTTTAGCTATAAATACTTTGATTTAATTTAAAAAATCTTAGCCATACTAGAAAGGAGCATGAATAGGGAGGTTGATAGCATGTTCGAGGATTTCTTTGGTGATTTTAAAAATTTGTGGGCTGGAAAACCTATCGATGACATTGATATAGAAGAATTTTATCGTTTGGAGTCCAAGCATACAAGAATTCGCCATGATGAGGATTTGCGAGAAGTTATTCGTGTTCATTAAATTTGTGCGTTTCTTAAAAAAGCCCGGTATCAATTTACCGGGCTTATATCATTGTATGGGAACTGTGAGGAATAGTTGTTAAACTGTTGATACGCCTGATCCAGTTTTTGTTGTTCTTCGGCTTCGAGTTTGTACCAGCCGCTTTGAAACATTAAATGATAGAACTCTCGGCAGCTTTGATGGGTTTCGTTTAGAATTTGAAGTAAGTCGGTATGTAGCTGCTGATGACTTGCTTCCCGAATGGCAATATTTAAACTGTCCGTTATATATTTACAAGTGCATAGGCCATCATTCAGAAAGTCCCGGTCGTTCATTTCTGGTCCTTTTACTTTGGGCAATTGACCCGTTTGCGGGTTTGCGATTTGATTTGGTTTTTGCGACTGCTGGCTTTGTTGATTTTGCTGAGCTTGTTGATTCTGCATCTTTAACATAACCTCCTTACTAAATTTGTGATTGTTGCATTTGTTGTGTTTGCTGTGGCATCGGGATACTTGCCATCGCCATATTGTTATTAACCTGAAGGTGAGTAAGCAATTTTTTATAATGATTTTGATGCATTCTCCCCGCTTTATCGAGTGCCTGTTTAAATTGTGGATTGGTTGCTTGTTGGGCGAGATGATGAAATTTCTTAAAAGCCAAAAGTTCCCAAGATAGCACGTCTTTAATGTAAAGAAGATCCTTAGTTGTAATTACCCTTGGTGGAAAGGGAATGGGTGGTTGATTATTTTGCATGATAAAAACTCCTTTCAACTTTTGTTTCTATCTATAGATTTCACCAATACACTTCGTTTTATGAAATGTGCTTGAAAAGAACTCCTTTTCTACGACTTTTTGCTTAATTTAAGAGAAATTTGTCGAAAAATCCATCATTTCCATGTATAATTACAACTTGTGACCACCTAAAAAAGGAGGAATGCATTATGATGGAATGGACATTAGCGGGCTTGTTTGGAGTCTCAGTATTGCTTTTAATTATTTCGCTGTCAAAAACAGCTCAAGCTACAAAAGCACAGAATAAAGGAATTGATTTAGTTCACGTTGAAGTTATGAAAGAAATCAATGATTTACAAGAATCAATTCGGAATATTGAGCTTGATATTGAAGTTGTCATGAATGAAGCGGGAGTTCAACTTTCTCCTAAGGAAAAAGTGTTTATGCGTGAAATACTAGACTTATATAAACGCAATTATTCAATTGAAAGCATTGCTGAGAGAAAACAGGTTTCTGCAGAAGAAATTAAAGAACTTCTTGCTCCTTACCTAAAATCTAAGGATGAAAGGAGAAGTATTTCAAATGCGGGTTAATCTATTGACCAGTTTTGCAGCAGGTATTCTTATTTCGACCACGATAAGCGGCGCTGTTTATTTTACCAATAAAACAGAAGCTGCAACAAAACCTGTCAAGGTAACGGAACAAACCAAAACGGTGACTGTTCAGCCAACAGAGGATGAAATGAAAAACAAGCTTGCAGCAGCAGGTTATGTTGTTCAAACAAAAGCTGATTATGATAAAAATCTGAATGATGCGAAAGCAGCTGCGCAAAAGGCAGCACCGGCAGATGACAATCAATCGAAAAAAACAGTTTATAGAGTTGTTCTGAATGTAGCAAATGGGATGACAAGTATTGATGTCGGCAGGGCACTTGAAAAAGCAAAAATCATTGATAATGCTTTTAAATTCTCGAAAGATATTGAGAAAAAAGGAATTGAAAACAAGTTACGACCAGGTACATTTGTAGTGGATAGTAACATGACCCGTGACCAGATTATCTCAACGATATTTAAATAATTATTTTTTATAAAATGAAAATCCCTACATGACTAGCTTAGGCTCAGTTATGTAGGGATTTTTTTTATTAAGAGATATAACCATCTGAACATTTTACATCTTTATTATGAGTGTATAGCCTATTGCTAAGGTCTGAACACACCTATAATTTATATAATTACCTTTGAGGAGGGGTGCTCATATATTAGCAGACGGTCTTTTCTTGTATATAAACATTTTACTTTTTTTGTAAAAATATGATGTTTGTCCATTCCATCCTTGTACTAAAAAAATATAAATACAACGTGAGAGTGTTTTTTTTCAGATCATTCTTTAATGAGTTAAATTCTTCAAAAAACATTGAGGATAGGATGATAAAGCTAATGAAAACCATAGTTTTTATTGAAACTAGTAAATCTGGGTCGAGTAGAGAAGCAATTAAAGCAGCAGAACGACTTGGCTATTTTACAGTGTTATTAACCAATAAAGCAAAATTCATTGAACAAAGAACAGAATTTCCCGATGTCCATCAAATGATATTAGTGGAATTATCCAATTACGATTTATTAAAAGAAAACATCATCAAGTTACAAAAACAAGGTAAACAAATAAAAGGTATTATGAGTTTTGTAGATCCTTTTGTCTATGTGGCCGCTGCCTTATCGGAAGAATTTTGTTCCAGTGTTGTCTCTGTTGATCCAATTTTAAAAATGGAAAATAAAGTTTTAACTCGTAAACTCCTCAAAAACCACAGCATAACTCCTAATTACGCAATATATACACAAGATAAATCCTTGAAGAATTTTATCAAAAAATACAAGAGATATTTACCCCTAATAGTAAAATCTCCATTATCTAACGGATCAAAAGATGTTCTGTTGGTAAATGACGAGAAGGAATTTAAGATTGCGATCAAACAATTATTAAAGAAAAATGAACAGGTTTTGATCGAGGAGTATCTAACAGGACCTCAATATTTAGTTGAGGCTTTAGTACACAATGGAAATGTGCATATTGTCGCAATAATCGAACAAACAATCAATTTGATTCAACGATTTATCGTAACTGGTTATAGTTTATTTGTGGATATCGAACAGGCTTTTTACGATAAAATCCTTGATACAGTAAGTTCCGTTTTAAAGGTTTTTCGAATGGAAAATGGTGCCTGTCATCTAGAAATGCGCTTAGTACAAGGAGAATTGAAATTAGTTGAAATCAACCCAAGAATATCAGGTGGTGCAATGAATCGAATCATTGAAGTCGGATATGGAATTAATTTAGTAGAGGAAACGATTCAATTAATGTTAGGAAATAAACCAAACCTCACTAAAAAGCATAAGAAGTATGTATATGCACAATATTTAATTGTTGATTCCCTAGGAAGATTAATCAAGGTAACGGGGAAAAATCGCAGCTCTCAGTATCCCGGTGTAGAAGAGGTGTATATTAAACCCCGAAAAGGACGAATCGTCCGTCCTCCTTTATCAATGGGGGATCGTTATGGATACATTTTGGCATCCTCAGATGTTAAAGAAGAAGCGAAAAAAATAGCCAGGAAAGCAGCAAGCGAAATTACTTTCTATCTTGAACCAATAGACAGATTTCCGGATAGAAATACAATCTGAAGACGTTTTCTATATTAAGTGTGCAACAAGTCCAAAGTTAGTTAATCGTGAACTTATAATGATTAAACAAAAATATTAGTATTGTCATTTAGGAAATAATTATGATTCTGATAGAATTTGAAGAAAGGTGGTAAAGAAGTATTATGACGCTAATTGGAATGCTTCATCACCGGTCAGATCCAAATGATGTAAAGAAGGCGTATGCTTTTGCCGCTGTAGCAAAAGCAGAAGGTGTAAACTTTTTTTACTTTACCCCAGGGAAGGTAAATATAAAAAAGCAAAAAATTTTAGGGCGATCCTATGAAAACGGCGAGTGGATTGAAAAGGAGTTTCCCTTTCCTGATGTCATATATAATGCGAGTTCTCCTGTAAGTAATAAAGCTGAACAAATCTTTGATTATTTATCTGAGAAGATTCCGTTTACAAGTCATTCCATCGGAGACAAATTAAGCGTATATAACAGAATAAAACATGCAAAGGAATTTGAACAATACCTTATTCCTTTTAATAAATTAACTGACATTAAAATGGGTTTGGACATGATCAAACATTATGAAAAGGTTATTATTAAACCGTTGTCTGGACATCAAGGTGGGGGTGTTGTTTATATTGAATATATTGAAAAATATGGAATAGAGAGTTACAAAATGAATGAGGCAGGATCGATATCATCTCCTAATGAAAAAGAATTGTTAAACTTGATATCCCAGAAAATTCAGGAACAAGAACACTTAATACAAAAGTATATTTCAAGTCAAACAGAATCAAGGCATGTTTTTGATTTTCGATTGCATGTTCAAAAAAATGGAGAAGGTAAGTGGGTTATTACTTCTATTTATCCAAGAATTGGACGTTTGGGAACCATTACATCAAATATGGGTAGTGGCGGTTATAGTACTTACCAAGACACCTTTTTAAAAATGGAGTTTGGTGACTCTTGGTATGATATTAAAAGGTATCTTGAACAATTTGCGATAAGCTTTTCTAACCATTTTGATTCTTTATATGAAGTTCCGTTGGATGAACTGGGAATTGATGTAGGGATCGATGAAAACCAAAAATTGTGGTTGTTTGAAGTAAATTGGAGGCCAGGTCCACCAAATATATATAGTGTTGAATTAGATGTAGCTAAAAATACGATCTTATATGCTAAATATTTGGCTGATAAAAATAAACAAAAAAGAGGAAAAAAATAGTATTTGCATTTAACCTGTCATGCAGCCTAAAGGCTGCATTTTTTCTATAGGAAAAAGGATTATTATTACTTTTATGACTTGGATAATAAGAGACCCAATTTAGGCAATAATGTAAGTTTCGCGATTATAAAAAAGACGATGCGATTCAATCGTCTTTTTTTATGTCTTTTATTATCTATCCATTACCTTCTTAAATATTCGATCACATCATCGAAGTCTGAGTCATTACCGCCTGTTTTGAAATAAACAATGTCATTTGGGATTAAATATGAATCAAAAAATCTCTTCATTTCATCTGCATCTGAAAAATGATAAACATTATGCGGATTTATTCCTGCCTCAATGGCTGGCTTTGCAAAATCTTTTGCAATGAATCCTTTGGTGATAAGAACATCGATCCCCAAATCGGCGAGTAATTTTCCTGCCTTTTCGTATTCTTCATCTGCATATTGACCCAATGCTGCCATCCTTCCCAGGACAGCAATTTTTCTTTGGGATGGCAAAGCTATCCTGCATAATGTTTCTAAGCCTTTTCTTAAGGAAGCTGGATTTGACTTCCAAGTATCATCCACCAACGTAATTTGTTTTCTTCCCTCAATTATTTGAAAATGGGATCCCATATGATGAAAAGAAGATAATCTCTTTAAAGCATAGTGAAAATCCACTCCTAAGATTGCAGCGGCGGCTAATGCTGCGGCGGCATTATATACATTATGCTCACCAAGACCTGGTATATATCCTTTAAATTCACTTTCCTTATATTTAATCCTGAAACTCATGCCGGATGAATTATATTGACATTTTTTAATCCTAAAAATAGCATCCCTGTTTTTACCGAAAGTTATAATCTCTCCCTTAAACCTAGAAGTATCAATGAGCTTGAGATATGGATCGTCTGTATTTAGGATGAGTGTCCCCTCATTGTTCATACCTTGCATTATTTTTGCCTTTTCTGCTAGATAATCATCAAAAGATCGAAATTTATCCGTATGGTCCACATCGATCATTGTCATAATCCCAATATTCGGGTAAAAATACCTGCAGGATTCCATCATATCCCCTTTTGAAGATACAGCTGTTTCAAATACTGCGACATCTGTTTGTTCATCTATTCCCATTAAATAAGGAAGGTTGTAATAACTGGCATTTTTGCTGGATATTGTGGCCTGGACATTGTTTGTTTCTTCTAAAATGTGTTTTAGCATTTCTTTGGTAGTAGATTTCCCACATGTACCCGTAATGGCGACTACAGGAAGGTTAAACAGGTGCCTGTAATACGAAGTGAATTTAAAGAAAGAGTCCTTGAGGTCCTTTACCATAATGATTTGCTCAGGATTTAATCTATCCATATGAGAAAATGGTGTATCAGTAACAATAAAAACATTCTTGTAATCTTTAATGGATTCAACAGGAATCTCTCTATTGTTCCAACGAAAATATAATGTATGACTTCTAATTTCATATCTGTCATAAGTGACCGTTTTGATTCTTATACCTTTTTGCTTTTCATTGGGCTGAATGTTCATTGCGGTTAAAATGTTCTCCAATAATAATGTCTTCAAAATGTTCCTCCTAAGTTCCTTTTTTCGAATAAGGCATCTCCCCAATAATGCTGTTTTGTATAGGAATAAGTGATCGAATCACTTTGAAATCAATAGCTAATTTATCATATGACATGTCCCACAATGCAGGTGTGTGATAAATACTCAGGAAATTAGCGGAAAATGAATAATTGTTAGTCATAAACCTATGAGCCTTTAGAATTTGAATAGCTATTTTGCATAAGCTTATTTCTTAATTTAGTAATGTCAGGCTTTAGTGCTGCCACTTCAATTTTCCACTAAACTTTTTCAAGTTTTGAAAATTCAGCTGCCTTCATACATATTTAATGGAGGTGTCGAGATTGAGACATAAAACGAGTGAAATTGAGTGTCTTGTATGCAACGGGATTCATTTTCGAAAAGGTTATTTTGTTCCGGAATATGAAAAGTATGATGATTTAACAAAATATAATGAAAAAGCAGAAGGGAAGATAAAATTCTTCTTGCATTCAGAAGAGAAGAATCCATTATTAAATGTTCCCGAGCAAACGGATTTATTTTCTTACATTTGTGAGGATTGCGGTTTTATCATGAATTTTAATCAGGAAAAACAAGTTGAGAGTAAGAAGGAGGAGCGAATTAGAAAACAAAGGCAAAAAATGTATGATTGGACTAAATTTAAATAGTACCTAAAATGAAGAGGCATGTGTATGGAACAAAAAGGGCTAGACACGATTAATTGTAGTGTCTAGTCTTTTCTGATAAAAGCATTAACAATTAAGCAGGGAGTCATGTGTCCATCCTTTGATCTTTAAAAGAAAAATTTAAGGTCCAGGAAGGAAAACATCACTTAAATCTAGAATGCATAGTTTATTCAAATCGTAATAAACTCTATTTATATATGAATCATTTTTATTAGGATTCTTCCATCATGTATCATTGGCACGATTATTGCTTGTAAATAGGTTGAAGATTATTTTCAACAAATGGGGGATGAATTTATCATGACCGTAAAACGATTGAAGAATTTCACGATAAGAAAGGCTGAAAAACAAGATGTTTCTAAACTGTTACCGATCATGCTAAATTACATGATCGATTTTTCCGACGAAAAAATGCATATCCACTTCTTAAACGAAATCTACAACGATTCTACAAAAGGATTACAATTTGTGGCTGAAAAGGATAACAAGATTGTTGGATTCGCAACCTTATATTTTACTTTTGATAGTCTTAAGGACAAGAAAATCGCCGTGCTGCATGATTTATTTGTAATTCCTGAATGCAGAATGGAGAAAGTTAATCAGACTCTATTTGAAACATGCCTAAAATATATTAGAGAAAATGATTTTTTATATATGATCTGTGAAACAACCGAAGGAAATAGCATAGCGAAAAAAGTCTATCAATAAAATCCGGGGCCAGTTTAGGCCCCGGATTTTAACATTTCAAGCTAATTCTTGAATGTAACCAAAAGGCCAAGGTGCTCATGTTATTAGGAAAAGAAAGTGACTGTTGTTAATCGAATCAAATAGTGTATATTATAATTTGGCCTTGAAGCCATTTGCCCAAAACTAAATCCGTTGTAAAAAAAGAGTTGTAGTATTCATTATATAAAGCAAAATTTATAAACGACAGGACATACTAAAAATAAAAAGGAATCGAGTTATGATCAGAGCAGATAGTTTAACCTTATCAATAAGTCTAGATAACAATCTTATAGTTTTATCGCAACAATTTAATGGGGGATCCAATCTAAAAATACGAAAATTAAACGTCGGGGAAGATTTAAAAAGAAAAGCTGCCATTATTTATATGGATGGAATTACAAATATCCAAAACATTCAAGAGAATATATTAGCCCCTTTATTAAAAATGTCGAACATGGAGAGTATTGAGTCTGTTATAAATGATCATCTTTCAATCATTGACGTAACTGTTGAATCTTCCATCGATGAAATTGCAAAAGGTTTAATAAAAGGGAAATGTTTGGTTCTAATAGATGACTGTAATCAAGGGATTCTTGCAGATGTCGCAAATTGGCAAAAAAGATCTTTGAGAGAACCTGATACACAGCGAACGATTAAGGGCAGCATGGTGGGTTTTAATGAACAATTGAAGGTGAATTTAAACCTTTTGCAGAATATGATCCAAACACAGAATTTGAAGATTGAATCGTTTCAAATTGGAATTGAATCACAAACAGACGTAGCTTTACTCTTTATAGATGGATATGTCGATGAAAAGGTACTCGAAGAAGTGAAAAAGAAAATTAACGGAATCGATGTAACGTATTTATTGGAAGCTCGTGTTATTGAAGACGCTTTGGAGGAGAAAAAAACGTTATTCCCCTTAGTTTTTACATCCGAGCGTCCTGACGTAACTGTATCCGCATTATATGAAGGACGAGTAGTCATTGTTGTAAATGGTATACCTTTTGTATTGATTGTGCCTTGTTTATTTATCCATTATTTTCAACAACCAGATGAATATAATTCAAAAGCAGGACGTTTTGGAATACGGATTTTTCGAATGTTCAGTTGGCTTTTAGCCCTTTTATTACCTGCTATTTATATAGCTATAACTCGGTTTCATACAAATTGGTTTCCTTCTTCATTTGAAAAAAAGTTATTTACAAATTCTGATACATTAATCCCTTTTGTATGGGAAGTTTTGTTTATCCTATTTATTTTTCATTCTCTTCTTGAAGCCACTTTACGAATTCCGAAAAATACCACTCTTCTTGTTACGCTAATTGGAACAATCACTATTGGCGAGACAGCGGTTTATGCAAAAATCATTCACCCTTTAACAATGATCGTGGTCGGTGTGAACTTTTTGACAGGTATCCATATTGCTAGCGGTGGTTTATGGGGATCTTTAATTTTACTGCGTCTTGTCTTTATCTGGATTGGGTATTTTTTTGGAATTACTGGCGTTCTTATCGGGTTTCTTTTATTAAGTATTTACATGGCATCGATTAAATCAATAGGTGTTCCCTATTTAGCTCCTTTGATTCCATTTCGTCTTCGTGAAATGAAAGACGTAATATTTAGAGGTGATTTACGAGGACTGATTAACAGTAAACATTCCTATCCTCATAAAAAAAAATGAAAAGTGAGTATTGTATTCATTTTTCCCCAAAGGGGACAGTGTAATAATACGAGGCATTCGTCTTTCCTGTTAAATCCGCATTTGTCATATATAATTTGATGATTCGGGACAAATACCCAGGAATTTATCCCCAAAAATGCATATGCTCTAATGGAAAAGGAAATGAGGAGGATGAAAATGATTCCTATTTATACAACATATGAAAGAATCGGCTTAGGAGGCCCAGGCTCAGGATTTGGTTTTTCTCCAGGTCTTGGTTTAGGAGGCCCCGGCTCTGGTTTAGGTTTTGGACCAGGACTAGGTTTTGGTGGACCAGGCTTTGGACCAGGTTTTTACCCAGGTATTGGCTTAGGTGGTCCAGGCTCAGGCGTTGGATTCGCCCCTGGAATTGGTTTAGGAGGCCCAGGCTCAGGATTTGGTTATTATCCAGGACTTGGTTTTGGTTACCCACATCATCCGCACCCATACCCATACCCATACCCATATCATCCGTACCATTAACATTATTATAATTTACGGATAAAAGAGTCAAAAAAATACAGCTTCCATGAAACAGGGGGTTCTTTTTAAGGGGTTCCAAATGTTGAAAGGCTAAAAAAAGAACCATTTTGACCACCTTTTACGGTGGCTTTTTTGTTATACAATTGGTATCTAAATTTATGAACAATAAAAGTTTTAAAAAAAGGATTGATATTTTGTAATAAAGTTTGAATAACCTCCTGTATTAAAAAAAAAACAGACTGTTCGATTTAAATATTCCACGATATAATGGTGAGAGTTTGTGCATGAGTAAATATTTTATAAGCAGTGAGGTAGTGTATGAAAAAAAGAACCACAGACATTATTTTTATCATCATTGGTGCATTTATTTTTGCGTTAGGTGTTAATTTATTTGTTATTCCGAACAAGCTTGGTGAAGGAGGAGTAACTGGTATCACGATTATTACCTATTATTTATTTAAGTGGTCACCGGGTTTAGTCAATTTAATTCTGAATGCATTCTTATTAATAATTGGTTTTAAATTTTTGAATAAGGTAACAACGATTTATACGATTATTGCTGTAGTCTTTAACTCGCTTTTTCTTCATCTGACAGAAGGTTGGAATATTGCTTCTGATGAATTGATGGTGAATGCTATATTTGGAGGAATCGTAATTGGGACCGGGATTGGCTTAATTCTTCGTGTTGGCGGAACAACGGCAGGTACTACCATCTTAGCAAAGATAACACATAAATATTTAGGATGGAGTATTAGCTATGGTCTATTGTTTTTCGATTTAATAGTTGTTTTTTCATCTTATTTTGTTATTGGTGCAGAAAAGCTGATGTTGACCATTATTATGCTATATGTAGGAACGAAAGTGATGGAATTTATAATCGAAGGCTTTAATCCGAAGAAGGCCATTACGATTATTTCTGATAAACCGAATGACATTGCCAAACAGGTGACTACAACAATGGATAGAGGGGTAACCGTATACTCGGGTCATGGTTATTACACAAAAACTCCAAAGGAAATTCTTTATATTGTTATTAGTAAGCAAGAAGTAATAAAGTTAAAACGGATTGTTCAATCCACTGATCCGAATGCTTTCATCGCTATACACGATGTTCGTGATGTGTTCGGAGAAGGATTTATTGATATTTCAAAAGCCTAATTAGTGTTGTTTTATAAGTTTTAAGCAGGTCCCTACCCAACTCATGTTAGAGGTACTGGCACAAAAGAAGTTTATCAACTTGATCTAATTTCAAGAGTGGCTCTATGTACACAACTTAAAAAAATATAACAAAGGCTCCAGCATATACAACCATGCTAGAGCCTTTTACGTTATAGGGCTTGTTTAATAACCTTCTTGTAATATTGAACTGACAGCATTCCGAAGATAGAGTACAAAGTGGCATATACAATCATGACTACAATCATCGGTGTCCACAGTTCCGTCCCAAAGAGGAACCAGCCAGATTTGACGGCAAAGTAACTGTGTGATAAGCCGATTATTAAAGGAATCCCAAAACTAAACAGCTGCTTCCCGCGAATGCCTTTCACCAAATCCTCCCGGGTAAACCCGAGTTTCCTTAAGATTGTGTAGCTAGGCATTTCCTCTTCACCTTCGCCCATTTGTTTAAAATACAAAATACAGCCAGAGGTAATCAGGAATGTTAATCCCAAAAAGCTGACGATAAACATGATCAGTCCCATATTTTGTTTCTGAAAGTTGCTCAATTCCAACCGAGAATCCATCGAGTTGTCCTCATTCCCAAACATTTCTTTGAACAGATCATTCGCCTTTGTAACATGCTCTTCATCCTTCAACGTAATCCCAATAAATAAAGAGGATTCCTTTTGGATGGTAGGGTCAAGATTATTTTTTAACTGTTTGAAGACAGAGTCGTTGACAGCCGCCACAGGGAAGCCGCCGCCAGTAAAATATTTCGAAACAATAAATTCTTTTTCTAAGCCTTTATACTGTAAAGAAATGTCCTCGTTTTGTCCATGCAATTTGATTTGCCCTGAATCCTTTAGTGACATAAATGATTGCAGCAAATCATTATAACCGGTAAAGATCGTTTCCTCTGGTGATAGATCCATGTCTATCACAGCCTTGTCACTGACGACCGGGAGAGGTACTCTGCTTGGGTTAATGGTTAATTCCTGCAATCCGGTTTCCATAATGTTCGATAGGTCAGCATTTACCTGAATGACTTCGGCTCTTTTAGCATTAAATGGCAGATGATTTTCTTCTAATGCCTTTTTAAATTGTTCGGCATCCTTCGTTTTGGTGAAGGCAAAATCGGCAGCCACATTATTTTTAGCCATTTTTTCAGCAGAGTAGTAAGAAATATAACTTAATGACAAAAGTCCAATGGCCAAAGCGGAAACAGTAGTGATAATTGTTAATAATAAGGCGTTTGATTTCATCCGAAACATAATGGAAGTGAGTGATAAGACCTCGTTAATGTTTAAATACCCATCTTTCTTTTTCCGGATCAAATGGAAAATAAAACTGACGGAGCCTTTGTAAAACAGATAGGTTCCGATGTTGACAGAACCAAGAATTCCAATCATCGCCATGAATAATTCATTTATCGTGGTAAAATCGCCGCCAAATAATTTTGAAGAAACGTAATAGCCAACCGCTATCAGAATCATACCAATGATTCCGATCAAAATTTCCCAAATCGATAATTTCTTCACTTTTTGTTCAGTCGACGAAGTAATCCTAAATAAAGCCAAAATGGACTGTTTTTTTATGAATATATAATTCATCAACATGATCAACAAATAAATGGTGCCGAACACAATCAGAGTTTGCACAAAAGCCTTGGTTGAAAATCGTAAAACGGCGTCCGCATCCACTTGCGTGACTTGCAACAGAATCATCATGATAAATCGGGAAAATGAATAGCCAAGGAATATTCCTATCACCATGGAGCCGAAATATAGAAAAAAGTTCTCAGTGCTAAGGATGTGGAATATTCGGCTTTTGGTCATCCCAATGAGTTGAAACAGGCCGATTTCCTTGCTGCGCCTCTTAATGAAGATTGTATTCGCGTACAGCAGAAAGATCGCCACAATGGCGACAAGTAGAATGGATGCTGCCCGAATGGAGGCGCCCCCCTTAATGGAGCCCTTTGTCGCGTCCATCGCCGGATCATATTGCAAAGTGACAAAGGCAAAATACAGGGCAACACTAAAGACTAGGGCGAACACATATAGATAGTAGTTTTTTAGATTCTTTTTCAGATTACGGATAATCAAATGATTAATGCTCATTCTGGGTGACCCCTCCCAATACACCTTGTGTTTTCATGATGTCTTTAAAAAATACCTGGCGTGATTGATCACCTTTGTTCAGTTGGGTGTATATTTGACCATCCTTAATAAAAATGACTCGGCTGCTATAGCTGGCAGCCACCGGATCGTGTGTTACCATTACAATCGTGGCGCCGCTGCTGATGTTTAACTGGTTCAGTTTATTTAATAAATCGGAGGCTGACTTGGAATCGAGTGCCCCTGTTGGTTCATCTGCAAAAATAATGCTAGGGTTATGAATAAATGCCCGTGCTGCCGAGGTGCGCTGCTTCTGGCCGCCTGATATTTCATTAGGGTATTTATTGCTGATCTCGGTAATCCCTAGTTGTGATGCCACTTCGTTGAACCTTCGGTCTGCCTCTTGTTTGGAGGCATTGGAAATGGACAAAGGCAATAAGATATTTTCTTTAACCGTCAAGGTATCTAGCAAGTTGTATTCCTGAAAAATAAAGCCTAAATGGTGCTTGCGGAACTCGGCAAGCTGTTTTTCCTTCATACGGGTGATTTCTTTTCCCTGTATCTTAATGATCCCACTGCTCACCCTATCAATTGAAGAAAGGACATTTAGCAGGGTTGTCTTACCGGACCCCGATGCACCCATGATACTCACGAATTCACCTTTTACAATTTTTAAGTCCAATCCTGTCAATACTTCCTGCTTATTAAACTTGTTACCGTAATTTTTTTGAATATTAGTAGCTTCAAGTATTTGCATAACGACACACTCCTTTATTATCCGATAGCTTCATTATAGTAAGCTTAGGTCTGCCGTTCCTTCGATTGGACGAACAAAACAACAAAAGCATATGACATTTTTGTCACATGCCGATAATATGAACAAACTCATTTTTTTGCGGAAAGGTTAAGGTAAATGTCGTTCCTATTCCAAGCTCAGAGTGAACGTTAAACTTGATCAGCAATGGCCGGGCAGCTTTTTGGGCAAGGTATAGTCCCATACCAGATGCCCCACCATCCTGATGGTTGGCTGTAGAGGTAAAGCCTTTATCAAAAATGCGGGTCAGGTCATTTGGAGCGATTCCGCGTCCGAAATCAGTGATTTTAAAGCAGGTTCGTCCACCTTGGACATAACTATTTAAAAGGATGTCAGATGCCTCGCTATATTTCACGGCATTCGTTAACAGCTGTCGGAGTATGAACGCCAGCCATTTGGCATCCGTCAGGATTTCCTCTTCTTCCAGTTCCAGTTCAAAACCAATTCCCTTTTGCATGCACCATGATTGCAAGGTTCTGATTTCGTTAAAAATTAATGGTTTTAGTTTTATGTTTTCAATATACAAATCATTTTCCATAAAGGGGATCCGCTTTTGGTGGAGTTGCTGATCCAGCAGAAGGTGAATGCGCAGCCATTCAAACCGTAAATCCGCTTTCAGTTTTTCATCCTCCATCCGGTCGATGATCAGCTGCATCGCCGTTAACGGTGTCTTTACTTCATGTATCCAAGATAACAGTTGGTCTTTTTCCTGTTCCAATATCGTCCAATTAGCAGCCGCTTCCTGTGTTAAAAAATCAATTTGTTTCGTAAGGCTGTTTTCAATGATTCCTTCAAAAGGACGATAGGCACTAGGTACGCTCTTAGGATCCAGGTTGTTTTCTCTTTCCTCTAAGACTTTATAGAATATCGTTTCCTTCTGATAGCGAATGAACAAGAAAATCACAAAAATAATCAACGAAATAAATACAATATAAAGAAGTGGAAGCAATGGGATCGACGTGTCAAGAAACGCAACAAAAATAACTAAAAATTCCAAGGACAATATCAGGAGAATCCAGCTCCGCCGTTCTATGAGATACTTTTTTATCATAGCCGCTCGGCCTCTTCAACAGCGATGTAACCTTGTCCCACTTTGGTTTCAATGTATTGCCCAAGACTAAGTTCATCGAGTTTTTTCCGCAGGCGGTTGACGTTGACGGTTAAGGTGTTGTCACTGACAAAGCGCTCATCGTCCCATAAGCTTTTGATTAACGCTTCACGGGTGACTATTTTATTTTTCTGCCCAATCAATTCTCTTAATATTAATATCTCATTCTTCGTAAGTTCAATCGAGCCCGCCTCAGTGGTCACTGTATTTTTTGATATTCTACAGCAGCGCCATTCCAAGTTTTGAACAGGACTTGTTCGGTATTGTAATTATAAACGCGCCGTAAAATCGCTTGGATCTTGGCAATCAACACATCAAAATGAAACGGCTTTTGGACAAAGTCATCTGCACCGAGCTGCATGGACATCACCATGTCGGAAGGGTGGTCCCGTGAAGACAGAAAAAGGATCGGCACATTCGAATAGGATCGGATCATCCGGCACCAATGAAAACCATCAAATTTGGGCAGCTGGATATCAATGATCACTAAATCAGGTTTCACAACTGTAAAGTCCTGCATCACATTGCTAAAATTGGTAACGCCAAAAACCTCATACGACCAATCTGTTAATCTTTCTTTTATTTCTTGATAAAGCGTTGCGTCATCCTCAACTAGTAATAATTTAAACACAATGTTCACCACACTTTGTTTTAGTTCCATCTTCAAATTGTATAGCAAATTTTACCTGTGTGCCAGTAGTCCATAAAGAAGAAAGACGATATAGTGTTAGGTAATGGAAGTGAATAATAAATAGTTTATATTGAAATTTAATTTCAATATGTTCTAAATTCACATAGTTTTTTATATATACGCCCGGACAAAGAATCGTTTATAATCCAAGTATCACCACCAATTTGTCAGCAAGGAGGGTTCATTTTGGAGGATAATATAATAAAAGAAAAAGAGGTAAAACCACGGAACAGAGATAACTTCTTAATTAAGCAGCGGGCATTTGTTAAGCTTTATTTGCTATCGTGGATTGAGCAGGGGAGACCATACGGTAAAGAAATGTTGGAGGATTTTTATAAAACGTTTAGGCAATTCAACTATAAGCCCAATCATTCTGAAGTTTACAAAGGATTACACGAGCTGCTGGATAATGGAATTATAACAAGATCCCGGATTATAAAAGAGGGGTCAAAGCGCCAGGAACTTAAGGTATATGAAATTGCCAATATGGATGAAGCTCTACGGTATAAGAAGCAAGTGAAAGAAGATTTAGATCGCAGTATAGGCCTTTTAAATAGGGCAGTTAGAGATAATTTCTAGAAGATTTCGATCAGTTTATTCTCCTTTGCAATTCAATTATAAGCCCAATCATTCTGAAGTTTGCAAAGGATTGCACGAGCAGCTGGATGATGAAATTATAACGAGGTACGGGATTATAAAAGAGGAGTCTAAGCGCCAGGAGATCCCCTTTTTAACTGTCATATGGTCGTGAAGTGATGAATAAGGTTGTGTCTTATCGGGAAGCGTATCAGGGAGGAATATGGATTTCAAACGGCTGTAGGTGATATTTGACTTCTCAAATCTCAAATCTACAATAGAAGAATTCCTACAATTAAAGGAACCCTAAAAAAATTAAATCCATTCTTACTATGTAGAAGGCATTTATTTTTTTGTGAAATCTTTGGGGAAATAAGCAAAGAGGGAGAATTAAGGTTGAAAATTCTTTTTTTGTAAAGGGCCAAAGAAAGGGGATCTACCTGTGAATTATGATTGTATTATAGTAGGTGGCGGTATTGCTGGTCTTCAAGCAGCTATCCAATTGGGCAGATATAAACATAAAGTTCTGGTCATTGATTCAAATTATGGTCGATCAACATTATGTAAGAGTTATCATAATATATTAGGCTGGCCAAATGGTATTAGTGGGCAAGAACTTCGTCAGATTGGAAAAAGGCAAGCAGAAAACCTGGGAGTAGAGTTTATATCCGAAGTAGTTGACAGTGCTGAAAAAATTGGAAAGGGATTTCAGCTCAAGGTAAAAACTGGATTCCAATATGTATCAAAGCGATTGTTATTGGCAACCGGTGTAATGGACAGGATACCTGCATTTCCTGAGCTTCTAAACTGTCTAGGTATAAGCGTTTATGTATGTCCAGATTGTGATGGCTATGAAGTGAAGAATAAAAGTACGATTGTGATTGGCGCGGGAAATGCAGGAGCCAAGATGGCCCTAACCCTCTCTTATTGGACACAAGATCTTATCTATATCAATCACGAACAGACGGAGATATCAGAACACCTATTAAAAGAACTTAAGGCTCATCGGATTCATTATGTTGAAGAAACCATACAAAAGGTCATGGAAGAAAATTCTTATCTACAAGGATTTATCCTGCGAAATGGAGAAAAAATTATGGGTGAACGTGGCTTTATTGCATTCGGGAGGAATGAAGTGAAGTCGAACGTTGCGAAGCAATTAGGGGTAGAGCTTCTTGAAAATCAGCATATAGTTGTCAACCCACGAACCAAAATGACGAATATACCCAATGTATGGGCAGCAGGTGATGTGGTTGCTCATTCTGAACAGGTGACTATTGCTATGGGCGACGGTTCTGCGGCAGCTATTTGGATACATAAGAGTTTAATGGAGAAAGAGAAATTTGAGGATACGAAGAATTGCACTTAACCTATCGGGTGGAAGAGATAAATATTGTGATCGCTGCTGCGGTCATTTTTTCTTGGTCAACAAGCAGGGCAGTATTAATTGAAGAGGGTGTATTTAACAATTTTAGAATAAATAATGAGTTACTAATTAAAAACGTAATTGGTGGGGGTAGTCGGTTATAAGCTAACTATCTCATTTTCACCAAGAATATATTATTACGTAAAATATAAATTTGACGAACTAATGCATATAAGGTAAAATATAGAAGTGAGGTGTTTTTTATGGTAAATCCGGCAAAACAACAAAATTTTCAAAAATTGCAAGCTTTATTGAATGAACTCCCTTGGTACGTTGATGAATATATCAATCATAAGCTTAGAAAACTATCGACCGCATCCTTGTTTAATTACTGTCATGATTATAAGATTTTCTTTAATTGGATGATCAGTGAACAGCTTTGGACCGGCAGCATGAAAGATATCCCGTTAGAACGGCTTGAAAGATTGACAGTTTTGGAAGTTGAAGGATTTTTAAACTTCCTTCATTATCAATTAAATAACAAAGAATTAACGGTTAACCGTAAATTATCAGCTTTAAAATCGCTTTTCAATTATCTTCAAAATATTGCGGAAACACTGGATTTACAAGCCTATATCAACCGAAATGTAATGGCCAAAATTGAATTTAATGAGATTAAAGAAACGATGGAAACGCGGGCAAATAAAATGGAAGGTAAAATTTTGCTTGGTGATGAATATGAGCAGTTTCGGCTGTTTGTTGCTCAAGGTTTTGGCGAATTAAACAAAGATAATAAGAAAATCTACAACTTTTATAAAATGAATCAACAGCGTGATACAGCGATTATTTCATTAATTCTAGGTTCCGGACTCCGTCTTTCTGAGCTGGTTGGATTAGACCTTGATGATATCGACTTTAGCAAGTATTGTGCCCGGGTGATTCGTAAAGGTAATAAGGAACAATTTGTATTTTTTAGTCAGGTTGCGATGGCTGATTTGCAGGAGTATCTTACCATAAGGACTGAAAAGTATCAGGTGGAAAAAACAAATAAGGCTTTGTTTATTTCTGCACCAATGGGTCCAAAAGGAAAATCAAGAAGACTTACCGCGAGGTCGGTTGAAAAACTGGTTGAAAAGTATGCTGCGGCATTTGGGAAACCATCATTATCTGTACATAAGTTGCGGCATTCATTTGCAACCAGATATCATACTGAAATCAATGATGTGCCAAAATTACGCAGACAATTGGGTCATTCATCAATACAAACCACCATGATTTACACTCATATTCGTAATGAGGATTTAAAAAGTGCTGTTGATAAAATGGATATGCCAAGAGATTAGGCTGTTACTAATTGGGTAACAGCCATTTTTAGGTTTTTATAAGTTTACATAATGTAATTATAGTTAATTAATTTTAAAAATAAAACATCGTCTCAATATCTAAGTATACTTAAGAAAATGAGACAGAGAAGAAAAATTTACTTTTTTCGGTTCAAATCTACTATGAACTATCCACGAAAAAATAACAAAAAAAGCGCCTAGATCAACTAAGCGCTCTTGATTCATTTATCACCCTGCCATCGCATTTCCGCCAGCAAACTGACTATTATAAAGTTCTGCATAAAATCCACCTTTTTCAAGCAGTTCAGCGTGATTTCCTTTTTCAATCACTGTACCATGATTCATAACTAAAATCAGATCAGCATCACGAATGGTTGAAAGTCGATGTGCAATAATGAAGCTGGTCCTCCCTTTCATCAATCGATCCATTGCTTTTTGAATTTGTACCTCTGTTCTCGTATCCACAGAACTTGTAGCTTCGTCGAGAATAAGAATGGCCGGATCTGCCAATATCGCACGAGCAATCGTCAATAATTGCTTCTGCCCTTGTGAGATATTAGAGGCTTCTTCATTTAATATCGTATCATAGCCCTCTGGTAAGGTACGGATAAAATGGTCAGCAAAAGCAGCTTCCGATGCCGCGATAATTTCATCCTCTCCTCCTCCCTCTTTCCCATAACCAATATTATCACGAATGGTACTATTAAATAGCCATGTATCCTGCAAAACCATGCCAAACATACTTCTTAAATGCTCCCGCTTTAAGTCGCGAATATCTACACCATCGATTAAAATCCGACCGTTTTGAATCTCGTAGAAACGCATCAATAGATTAATTAACGTCGTTTTACCCGCACCAGTTGGTCCGACAATCGCAACTCTTTGACCTGGTTTTACGTCAATATTCATATCCTCAATTAACGGTTCATTTTCGTTATATCCGAAGGAAACATCATCAAAGATTACTTCCCCTTTTGGTGATGCAATTATTTTTGCATCAACCGCTTCCGGAACCTCTTCCAGTTCATCTAAGATTTCAAAAACACGTTCCGCACTTGCAATTGTAGATTGAATCACGTTTGCTATCATCGCGGTTTGCGTAATGGGCTGAGAAAATTGCCTAGCATATTGAATAAACGCTTGAATATCACCGATTTCAATCGCCTTTTTCGTTACCAATATACCGCCTGCAACAGAAACAAGAACATAGCCAATATTACTAACAAAGGACATTAGTGGCATAATCATACCTGAAACGAATTGAGCCTTCCATCCTGTTTGATAAAGAGTTTCATTGATTTCATCGAATTTTTCAATTGATTTTTTCTCACGTCCAAACACTTTTACAACTTTGTGACCAGTATACATTTCTTCCACATGGCCGTTAAGCTCTCCAAGTGCTTTTTGCTGTCCTTTAAAAAACTTTTGTGATTTTTTTGCTATACCTGCAGTTGCTGCAAAGCTAAGCGGTAATGTCACGACGACAATGAGTGTCATTAATGGGCTAATCGTAAGCATCATGACGATGATACCAATAATGGTAACAACGGATGTGATTAGTTGTGTTAAGCTTTGTTGTAAGGTCGTGCTGATGTTATCGACATCATTAACGGCTCGGCTTAGAATTTCTCCGTGTGTCCTAGCATCAAAGTATTTTAATGGAAGTCGATTGAGTTTTTCCTCCACCTCTTTACGTAAATGGTATACCGTCTTTTGAGCGACACCTGCCATGATATATTGCTGGATATAGGCGAAAATCGCACTTAAAATATATAATCCGATTAAAAGCAAGATGATATTTCCAATATAGTCAAAATCAATTTTGGCTCCAGGAACCCCTCTAAGCTTCATCATCAATCCTTCAAAAAGCCGTGTGGTCGCTTTTCCCATAATCTTTGGACTGACGATCGAAAAAATCGTACTGATGATGGCGGTAATGAGTACAGCTAAAAGTTGGAATTTATGTGGTTTTAGGTAGCTGACTAGTCTTTTTAAGGTTCCTTTAAAATTTTTTGCTTTTTGGACAGGCATCATTCCGCCGCGAAAGCCGAATCCACCACCGCCTGGTCCACCTTGCCTTTGGGAATGAGTCTCTTTGCTCATGCGATTTCCTCCTCAGATAGCTGCGACATTACAATCTCACGATAAACCTCATTTGTTTCTAAAAGTTCGCGGTGTTTTCCAATTCCGGCAATTTCCCCATTATCTAAAACAATGATCTGGTCTGCATCGATTATGGTACTTACTCGTTGTGCAACAATTAATACAGTTGATTCAACTGTCTCTTCTTTTAATGCAGCACGAAGCTTCGCATCTGTTTTAAAATCCAAAGCGGAGAAGCTATCATCGAAAATATAGATTTCTGGTTTTCTAACAAGTGCCCTTGCGATGGATAAACGCTGTTTTTGTCCTCCTGAAACATTTGTTCCCCCTTGGGCAATCACCGAATTGTATCCATCTGGCATGTTTGTAATAAATTCTGTCGCTTGGGCAATTTTTGCTGCGTGCTGCACTTCTTCATCTGTCGCATGTTCATTGCCGAAACGAATATTTTCGGCAATACTTCCAGTAAAAAGAACAGCCATTTGCGGTACAAAACCAATTTTTTCTCTTAACTCTTCTTGTTTCATTTTGCGGACATCAACACCGTCAACAAGGACTCTTCCACTTTCAACATCGTAAAAACGAGGAATCAAGTTAATAAGCGTTGATTTACCCGAGCCTGTTCCACCAATTATGGCAGTCACTTCCCCTGGTCTCATTGAAAAAGAGATATCGGAAATCGCTGGCATTTCAGCTCCAGGGTAACTAAAGGAAACATTTTCGAATTCTACAAGTCCTTTTTTACCATCGGTTGTCGCAGCTTCCGTTGGATCCTTTATATCTGCAATCGTTTCAAGGACCTCATTTATTCTTGCTGCAGAGACAGATGCTCGCGGAACCATGACAAACATCATCGACAGCATGATAAATGAAAACATGATTTGCATAGCATATTGAATAAAAGCCATCATATCCCCGACTTCCATATGACCATTGCTGATCCGAATCCCTCCAAACCATACGATTGCGACGGATGTAAGGTTTAGGACCATCATCATAATGGGCATCATAGCCGCCATGATTTTATTTACTTTAATTGCTGTATTCGTTAAATCAAGGTTTGCCGTATCAAAGCGTTTCTTTTCGTGCGCTACCTTGTTAAAAGAACGAATGACCCGAATTCCAGTTAGATTTTCGCGAAGAACTCGATTCAGCGTATCTAATTTTACCTGCATAGCCTTAAAAAGCGGAATTCCGCTTTTTGCGATGATCACAATAGCAATGATTAAAATAGGTAATGAAACTGCTAGGACTAAGGTTAACTTTGCATCTTTAGATAATGCCATGATTAGTCCGCCAATACACATCATTGGGGCCATAACCATCATTCTAAGGATCATGACGAAAACTTGTTGAACCTGCGTAATATCATTGGTAGTTCTAGTAATCAGTGAGGCGGTACCAATTTTATCAAACTCATGAAGTGAAAAATCTCCTACATGTGCAAATAATTTCCTGCGAAGTGACTTTCCAAATCCAGAGGCTACCTTTGCTGAAAAAAAGCTTGCTGTGACGGAGCATACCATTCCACCTGCTGCTACAAGCAGCATAAATCCGCCTATTTTCCAAATATAATGGGTATCCCCGGTGACCACACCTTTATCCACTATATCTGACATCAAGGTTGGCAAATAAAGCTCAGATAATGATTGCAAAAGGACTAATATAAGTACAGCCAACACAGATAGTCCAAATGGTTTTAAAAATTTCCTTAATTTGATCAAGTTTGGTCACTCCATTTCGGTCAACGATTCAAATGATTGTTAAAGTAAGCCATCACTTTGGAGAGTAATTCCGCCAATTTTTCGCTATCATCCTCCCCCAAATGATCAATTAACCCACTAAAAGTTTCAAAGAAGGCTTTTCTTGCCTCGACCACAGCACTTTCACCATTTGATGTAAGGTTAATTTTAACGGCTCGTCTGTCGTCTGGATCAATCCTTCGTTCAACCAATCCATCCTTTTCTAGTGTATTTATGATTTGTGTGACGGTCGGCGATGTAACGTGTAATTTCTGACTGATTTCTGAAACCTTCATATCTGCCTTTTTGTTGTTCCCTTCACGATAAATGGCCGCTAAGACCTTGAATTCACTTGGGTTGTAACCAGCAATTTTCCGTTCGTGCCAACCGGTCCTTCTGAATTGCATAAATGCTTTTAATAGCTTTTGAGCTGTGGCACCTTCCATGTCTGCCATTTCTTCACCTCATTTTTATTAAGGATACAAATAGTTAGGTTACTTATCTATTAGTAAGCCTAAGTATATTCTCTGGTCATTTATCCGTCAAATTAGAATTTAATTAGAATGCAATGAAGTTTTATGGCTTTTTGTTTTTCCAGAAAAAATAAAAGAGACGGCTATCCATTTTCAGCCGTCTCTTTAATATATTCATTATTCCCCTGTGTTTTCAGGAGCAACTACTTTCCAAATTGAGTTGACCTTACCATTTTCGCCTTCATCAAGGATAAACGACCCATTTGAATAACGGTCACTTGAACGAATCTCTTCTGCGGTGATACTTTCTGTGTGCCCTTTTTCTGTTTGAATAAAAATCTTGTCGTGTTCGTTTGTTGTCACAAAGCCAATGACTCGATGTGGATTTGATTTTAGCTCCCTAAGGATGACAAGGCCTCGCTTAGCCCGCGATGCTTTGTCAAATTCCTTCAATTTCATCTTCTTAACAGATCCACGCTGTGTCACGATGGTGATAGACTTATTACTATTTGGATCTATCACTTTTCCGCCAACAACAAAGTCGTTGTCTTTTAGGTTAATCCCTTTTACACCCGCTGCGCGTGCCCCGACAATACTAATTTCTTCTTCAGCAAACCAAAGAGAATATCCAAGATGGGTGATTAGGAAGACATCGAGCGTACCATCTGTTATATGAACATCAATGACTTGATCTTCCTCTTTTAGATTGATGCCGACTAGCGGCTTGGAGTAGCGCTGTGCTTTGTATGCTTTCAGTTCAGTTTTCTTCACCATACCATTTTTGGTTATAAAGACTAAATACGCATCCGCTTCGAAATCTTTTATTGGTATCGCCTTAATTATTTCTTCATCACGCTCTATTGGGATAATATTGGCGACATGCTGTCCAAGGTCCTTCCAGCGGATATCAGGAAGTTCATGAACAGGGCAGAATAAATAATTTCCCTTATTGGTGAAGAGAAGTAAAACATCTTTTGTGTTCATGTCGAGCTGTGCTAATAAGCGGTCGGTATCCTTCATGGCCAAGTCCTGCCCATTAGATGCAGCATAAGAACGCTGGCTTGTCCGTTTCACATAGCCTTGTTTCGTAACGGTGACAATAACATCTTCGCTAGGAACTATAACCTCCAGATTAATTTTCAACTCTTCAATTTCTGCCTCAATTTTTGATCGGCGGTCATCGGCAAAACGTTTTTTCACGTCTTTTAATTCTTTTTTGATGACAGAAAGGAGTTTTTTCTCGCTTGCCAAAATCGCAGTCCACTCCTCAATTTTCTTCGCTAGCTCTTCTGCTTCGCTTTGGAGTGCTGTAATATCTGTGTTTGTTAAACGATAGAGCTGTAAAGAAACAATGGCTTCTGATTGCGGTTCGGTAAAAGCAAATTTTGCGATTAAGTTATCCTTCGCATCCCGCTTATCCTTTGATGCACGGATGGTGGCAATCACTTCATCGAGAATCGATAAAGCCTTCATTAAGCCTTCAACAATGTGCTGACGCTCCTTCGCCTTATTGAGCTCGAACTCAGTCCGTCTTGTCACCACTTCTTTTTGGTGTTCAATATAGGCATCAAGCATCTCACGAAGACCCATTTGTTTCGGCCGCTTATTATAAATCGCAACCATGTTAAAGTTATAGGTAACTTGCAAATCACTATTTTTATATAAGTAGTTTAATACGCCCTCCGCGTCTGCATCCTTTTTTAATTCAATGACAATTCTTAGTCCGGTACGGTCTGTTTCATCCCGGACCTCGGAAATTCCTTCAACTTTTCGGTCCAATCGAAACTCATCAATTTTTTTCACGAGATTTGCTTTATTGACTTCATACGGAATTTCCGTAATAACAATTTGCTGCTTGCCGCCACGGATCTCCTCAATCTCAGCTTTACTTCGGACAATGATTTTCCCTTTACCAGTTTCATAGGCTTTTTTAATACCGTCAATCCCTTGAATAATCCCACCAGTTGGAAAATCAGGACCCTTAATGACGGTCATCAAATCCTCAACCGTTACGTCCGGCTGATCCATTTTCATCATAACACCATCGATGACTTCTCCAAGATGGTGTGGCGGTATTTCCGTTGCATACCCTGCAGAAATACCAGTTGACCCGTTTACGAGAAGGTTTGGAAACATGGCAGGTAATACGGTTGGTTCTTTTGAGGTATCATCAAAGTTTGGAATAAACTCAACGGTGTGTTTTTCGATATCCCGCAAGAGTTCCGCTGCTATGGCTGACAATCTTGCTTCGGTATAACGCATCGCTGCAGGAGGGTCGCCGTCGACGCTTCCGTTATTTCCATGCATTTCGACTAGGACATTGCGAACCTTCCAGTCCTGACTCATTCGCACCATCGCTTCGTAAACAGAAGAATCACCGTGTGGGTGATAGTTACCGATAACGTTACCGACTGTTTTCGCCGATTTACGGAAACCTTTATCGTGTGTATTTCCTTCTACATGCATGGCATAAAGAATTCTTCGTTGAACCGGTTTTAAACCATCACGTGCGTCCGGCAGGGCACGCTCTTGAATAATGTACTTACTATATCTGCCAAAACGATCACCAAGTACATCTTCTAAAGGTAAGTCACGAAATTTTTCAATTGAGCTCATCTTCAGATTCCCCCTCAGCGACCATGATGTTTTCATTCTCTAGTATCGTGTCTTGTTCATCTAAGGTAAACGCGACATTGCTTTCAATCCATTTTCGTCGGGGTTCTACCTTATCACCCATAAGTGTGGTCACACGGCGCTCAGCCCTCGCCAGATCGTCAATTTTCACTCGGATTAATGTTCGGGTCTCCGGGTCCATCGTTGTTTCCCAAAGCTGGTCTGCATTCATTTCACCAAGACCTTTATAGCGCTGGATAATATAGCCGCGACCCACTTTTTTAATGGCTGTTTGTAGTTCATCCTCATTCCAGGCATATTCGATTACTTCTTTTTTTCCAGTCCCTCTGCTCACTTTATATAATGGAGGAAGGGCAATAAACACTTTACCCGCCTCTAGAAGCGGCTTCATATAACGATAAAAGAAGGTCAGTAAAAGTACCTGAATATGCGCCCCGTCCGTATCGGCATCTGTCATGATGACGATTTTATCGTAGTTAATATCCTCTACGTTAAAATCAGCGCCTACACCGCCGCCAACCGCATGGATAATGGTATTGATTTCCTCATTTTTAAAAATATCGGCTAGTTTTGCCTTTTCGGTATTGATGACTTTACCGCGTAAAGGAAGTACTGCTTGGAAACGGCGGTCACGTCCTTGTTTGGCGGAACCGCCAGCAGAGTCACCCTCGACCAAATAAAGCTCATTTCTTTGGGGATTCCGTGATTGTGCAGGAGTAAGTTTACCTGAAAGCATGGCATCTGAGCGCTTACGCTTTTTCCCGCTTCTGGCATCTTCCCGGGCTTTCCTCGCTGCTTCCCGAGCCTGAAAGGCTTTAATTGATTTCTTAATAAGCAATGAGCTAATATCAGGATTTTCTTCGAGAAAATAAGAAAGATGTTCTGAAACAACACCATCAACTGCGGACCTTGCTTCACTCGTCCCCAATTTTCCTTTTGTTTGTCCTTCAAACTGCAAAAGTTCCTCTGGAATGCGAACCGAGATAATCGCAGAAAGACCCTCACGAATATCAGCACCGTCAAGATTTTTGTCCTTTTCCTTCAAAAGTGCAACCTTTCGGGCATAATCATTGAACACCCGGGTCATTGCCGTCTTTGACCCTGCTTCATGGGTTCCGCCATCTTTTGTTCGAACGTTATTGACAAACGAAAGGACGTTTTCTGAGTACCCATCGTTAAATTGAAAGGCAAATTCAACTTCAATCCCGTTTTGGGCACCTTCAAAGCTGACGACAGGATGCAGTACATCCTTTTCCTCGTTTAAATATTCAACAAACGCTTCAATTCCATTTTCGTAATGAAATATTTCGTGGACATCATGGCGTTCATCATGAATTTCTATTTTTAAACCTTTTAAAAGAAAGGCTGATTCTCTTAACCTCTCACATAATATTTCAAAATTATAAGTAGTAGTCGAAAAGATAGTTGGATCCGGCTTAAAGTGAATGGTCGTACCCGTCTGATTGGTTTTACCGATTTTCTCAAGCGTGGTAACCGGCTTTCCCCCATGTTCAAAACGCTGTTCATAAACAAAACCGTCACGCTTGATCGTTACGGTTAACCATTCTGACAAAGCGTTTACGACGGAAGCGCCTACTCCGTGCAGCCCGCCGCTCGTTTTATAACCGCCTTGACCGAATTTTCCTCCGGCATGCAGGACCGTTAAGATCACCTCAGGTGTTGGTTTCCCCATTTTATGCATTCCTGTTGGCATCCCGCGTCCTTTATCTACAACACTGATGGAATTATCTTTGTGTATTTTAACGATGATTTGATCACCAAAGCCGCCAAGCGCTTCATCGACGGAGTTATCGACAATTTCATAAACGAGATGGTGCAGACCTCGGGAATCCGTACTGCCGATATACATACCGGGACGTTTCCGGACAGCCTCCAAACCTTCTAGCACTTGTATGGCATCATCATTATAATCAAAAGCTTGCTGAGTTCTTGCCACTAAAATACCCCTTTCATCCCTTACAAAAGAAAACATAATTCTGTTTGCATATCTAATTAGTAAATGAATCATTCGTTTAAAAGAATTAAAAATCCTTTAAAAATTTTAAAATAGAACGAATGTTTGCCGACTTTATTTTATCATATTTCTTGCGGCGTCTATGCTTAATTGTAGCGATTTATTTCGATTTGGCAAATACGTTCTCTAAAAGAACATTATTTTATCATTCATATTTGACAATTTCCTTGGAAAATAAAAACAAAAAAACTGCTGTTTTTTAGCAGTTTTTAAAGTTATCTTTTTTATTTTGTTAACGCATGCTCCACCTTAATACAGCGGTCCATGATGACGGTATAACCATTTTTCTTTAAAAATTGATAGGCTTCTTCATTTAGGCATCCCTGTTGTGCCCAAAAGATATCGCTGTCAATTTCGTCAAATTCCTTCGCAACCTCTAATAATTGCTCAGAACGACGGAAGACATTGACAATATCAACATGTCCTTCGATATCCTTTAAGGAAGCTACCGCTTTTACACCAAGCGCTTCATCAATTGTTGGATTGACAGGAATGATCTCATACCCCGCCTTTTGCATCGCTTCGGATACCATGTAAGAGGTGCGATCTGGATTATTACTTAATCCAACCACTGCAATTCTTTTTGCTTTTTTTAATATCGCGCCTAATTCTGCGCGACTTGGATTTTCAATTGCCATTCATACCACTTCCTTCAACCTTTTCCTCCATTTTACCTCTTTCCCAAGCAAAATCCAAAAAACAATGCTTATTTTTTCGTGTGTGTCTTGCATTTTGTGAGTTTTTCATATTGAGAATCACTTGAACGTATTCCTGAAGTGATTTTTGGAATGGAGAGGCGATATCGGGTTCCTTCACCGAAAGTGTCAGCAGTAATCGAACCATTCATGTTTTCAAGAATGACCTTGGTAATGTATAAGCCGAGTTTCGTGTCCTCGGACCAACTGGAATCACCTGCATCAAACATTTTTGATACGAGTTCTGGTTCTGGTCCACCGGCATTATCCATGATTTCGGTGACAAGATGGTTGGAGGTTTCATTGATCGTGATAAATAATTTTCGATCTTTTATTTCTTTATTTACAAATGTATCTCTTATATGGGTTAACAGATTGAGGACCACTTGGCTAAATTCGTTAGAATATCCATAGGCCTTTTGCTGCTCCCGATACTCAAAGTAAACACGAATCTCGTGTTTTTTTAGAAAAAAGGAGAATATGGACAATGCTGCTTCAATCGATTCTGCTAGTGAAAACGCACATTTTTCTTTACTTGGACGATAAAAATTTCGAAAATCTTGAATCGTGCCGGCTAGAAAATCAATTAAGATCATACTCTCATTTGTAAATTGATCCATGTATTGGTCGTTCATTTCCCCAAATCTTTGTGCATCTCTTATGTCTTGGATTAAAAGTGACAAGTGGTTAAGGGGCTGGCGCCATTGATGCCCAATGCTTGCAATGATTTCGCCCATCGCTGCAAGTTTTGCTTGTTGAATCAGCATTTGGTCCTTTTGTCTGTTTTTTGTAAGCTCATCCTGAATTCGGTTTTCTAACATTTGAATCATTGCCTCATACTTTTCGGTTCGTTCTTGATAGGCATCATCACGATTCTCTTGGTTTTTCATAAACTACCACCGCTTTCATTGGTTGTTGATTATATGCAACAAACCGACCATTCCTTAAGTCGAATTGGCCGGCTCTACTCTTTGATTTTTCCTTTTAATGGTTACTTAAATTATATTTTGGGATGTTGTTGCAAGCAATAAAGAATCAAATCTTTTGAAAAATCTCCATATTTTCGTAATGAATTTGCCTTTATTTGTTCTTTTTTAGCCTAGTTGAGGTTGATTTCCGCTCCAGGCACTTCGCTCCAATCGTCATTGGTCTTTAACACAGCCTTAATATAAAAAAATAACCAGCGGATAGTGCCGGTTATTTTTTGGTGATGGATTTATTTGTGTTCATGTTTAAGGCGACCCATGCATCTTTGGCTGCAAAGAATCTTGACCAGCTGGCGACACCTGCTAGGTCATATTTGGCTGCTAGGTCAGCCCGTTTTTTTAATGAAAGTTCATCTTCAATCCAAATTTTATACCTTATTTTCTCTTTCGCATCGTAGTATTCGGCATAGTTTTGACCGCTTTCCTCATCATATTTAGGCTTCAATTTCTTTTCCTTCAGCCATGACTTTACACGGTCCATTGTTAGTGTCTTTGCAGAAATCTTCTCAGTTCCATCCTTTTGCGTTTCAATCAGCCATAGCCTAGCATATAAAGGCAAACCGAGAATCAACTGTTCATTCGGAACCTCAGTTAACAATGTCTGCAAATTCTTTTCAACCCACGGCAAACTGGCAACACTGCCTGCCCCCGAAGCTGCTCCCCAATGTTCGTCATAGGCCATGACAATCAAATAATCAGCTATTTTGGAAAGCTTTTTTCGTTCATAAAAGGAGGACCAGTTGTTATTAACGCCTGCTGAGAAGGTAATATCCATAGAAACGATCAGCCCTGCTTCATGCAAATAGGGAGCGGCTTCACGAATCAATTGCGTGACCAATGGTCCATCTTCGCTATTAACATTTTCAATATCAAAATTGATTCCCTGCAGCTTGTACATTTTACTGAATAGCAGCAGTTGGCGGATGATTTTTTGACGAGTTTCATAGTTTTTTAGTGCATCATGGGTTAGTTTCGGGTCAAAGCCATTAGAAAACAATCCCCAAACCTGATAACCTCTTGATTTTGCCCATTTACTGTAAGCAAGGGAGGCAAGATTTTTAATCGAACCATCTTTGTCTTCAAGTGAAAACCATGTGGGTGAAACGACATTCACCCCTGCCATATCGGGAATATGCGAAGGGTTAGGGTTTTTTGTATAGACTGCTTCCCATGTTAATTGAACCGGCCCGTTTATTTTCTTAGGAGGTACCTGTTTACTTTCCCGATTAATTCTAATGGTTACCGTTTCCTGTTTATGGACAAAGTCTTTTTTGATATAGCCACTAATACCAGATTGGCTGCGAACGAGATAATAACCTTCTCTCTCTCCCTCTATCCAAACAGGTTCCTGCTTTTTCATTTGTACAGTATAGGGTGCCTTTAGTGTCGGTTTTGTTCTAAGTCTTAGTTTTTCCTCGTTGGTATCGTCGGATGAGAGTTGACCTTTTACCAGTTTCTCATCATCCCTTTGAATCCAGATAGCGCCACTATCTTGCAGTTTTCGATATTGGATCGGATACAAAGATAAGATAGGATCAAGAGCAACGAAAATTTCTCCATTATCTGTTTTAATCGGTGACATTTGCAGCTTAACCGGTTTCTGATTTACGAAATAGGTTAGGGAGCCTGTAGGCATTTGTATGACTTTATCTGCCGTTGTAATAATAACCGAATGCGACTTTTCATCGTAGACAATGCTTTTATCGATATTTTCCTGTAATAAGGAAAGTGGAATGTAAAAAGTGGTTCCCTCAAGTAAGGCATTTCCCTCCTGCTGTTTATTAAATAGAATTGGATAGGTACCATGAAAATAGGCTGTTTTTTCTTTCGATGCGAAAGGATAAAGGATTAAGAGAATCGAAGAAATAATCAGCAAAATGGCGATAAACAATCCACCCATCATCCATTTTGGTGATAATTTTTGATTCTTATAGTATTCAACGCGTGCCATGTTTCTTTTTCCCCCTTATGACTATCGTAAAGTATCGAATTGAAATTGAGAAGGTACTTTTTCCTTTTTCTGATAGAACTTTATCGGAAATCTAGATTTTCGCTCTTAAAATAAAGGAAGGATGGCGTTTTTGTAAATCCATGATAAAATAAATACACTGGATCTATTTGTAGAAGGAGATAAAAGTAAATGGTTCAAATTATTTTGTGCATGATCCTTGCTTATTTGCTGGGCTCGATTCCATCTGGGTTAATCATCGGAAAAGTATTCTATAAGACAGATATTCGTGAGCACGGCAGCGGTAATTTAGGTGGAACGAATACCTTTCGAACGCTAGGTGTAAAAGCTGGACTCGCTGTGACACTTGCAGATATATTAAAAGGGACTCTAGCGGCCTATCTGCCACATATTTTTCATCTGGATTTAAACGAATTAATCTTTGGGATTTTTGCGATTATCGGACATACCTATCCAATTTTTGCGGGTTTTCGCGGCGGAAAAGCGGTGGCCACATCAGGTGGTGTCCTGTTGTGCTACGCTCCCTTTCTATTTTTAACTGTCTTGGTCGTATTTTTTATTAGTTTGTTTATCACAAAATATGTTTCTCTTTCATCGATGATTGCTGGTGTGTTTGCCGTGATTTATGCAATTTTCCTTATGGATAGGGATATCCCTTTAATCATTGTCGTCTTCTTTATGGCTTCCTTTGTGGTTTATCGGCATCGGGCAAATATTAAACGGATTATCAATAAAACAGAGCCAAAAGTGAAATGGCTGTCTCGAAATCATTAAACAAGAGCACAAAGCTCTTGTTTTTTTCATTAAATCTTCAAATTAACTGCCATAAAAATGATAGAAACTACGATAAAATAGGTGTAGAGGCTACCATAGTATGGAGGGGATTTTTATGCAGAGTGTGAAAGAACTAATTATTTTTTCAACAACGATTTCTGAAAGTACAGACCCAAACGAGTTTTTAATTCAATTTTCCTCCTGTGAATCTTGTAATGAGCATGAAAAGCCAATTAAGCTGACAAAAAACTTTGATGAATTAATTGATTTTCTTGAAGAACTGGAACAATGAAAAAAGTGGAGCGTTTATGCTCCACTTTAAATTTTTAATAGTTGAAAATGGTTTTTTCCAAGTACATCTTTGACATAATCAAGCTTTGTATGATCAAAGTAGACATAATCTTTTTCATGAATAAGGATTTTTAAGTCGTCAAACGTAAACAATTGGTCACCTTGTATTTTCCGCTCTTCCAGAGACAGATTAAGCTTAGGACCCCCTCAGCCAATTCCCATCGTTAAGCGAACGAATAACTCCTCATCAGGCGACTGTTTTTCGGACTCTACAATCTCCAGTAAAACTTGCCCGGCACTGCCAGTGATTTTAAACATCTTCACAACTCCTAAGTTTTTATTTAATAATTCGACAAAAACCCGTAAAATAATACATATATATTATCGCATTCAGTATACTTTTAAAACGAATATGCTTAATTTCGCATAGTTAGGAGCAAGTATGAAAAAGAAAACGCCTGTTTTATCCCTTTTTATTATTTTGTTCTGCATAATCATTGCCGCCGTTCTTGTGATTCAGCAACGCGAGAATCAAAATGCTGAGGTGAAGGTTCATCTAACAAACCTTAATTCACTCCGATCTCAGCCTGTATTGGGGCGTAGTGTAAGTCAGAAAATAACCATCGGGGCTATTGGCGATATACTGATGCACGATCGAGTCTATCAGTATGCGTACAATGGTCACCGATACGATTTTGACCCGCTATTTTCAGATGTGAAAAGTTTACTTAAAAGGCCTGATATTTTAACAGCTAATCAAGAAAGTACATTGGGCGGGCTAAAACTCGGACTCTCAAGCTACCCAACATTTAATAGTCCACATGAGGTTGCCGATGCGCTAGTACATACTGGTGTTGATATTGTTTCCACTGCGAATAATCATTCCTTAGATAAGGGTGAAAGAGGAATAGACTCCGAAGCGAAATATTTAAACAGTATTGGTCTGCCGCATGTAGGAAGCTTTATTGATGAAGAGGACCGCAAAAAATTAAGAATTCTTGATAAAGATGGAATCAAAATTGCCTTTCTAGCTTATACGTACGGGACCAACGGGATTCCTGTACCGGATGATAGGGATTTTCTCGTGAATCTTATTAATCGCGATCTCATGAAAGACGAAATCCATAGGGCCAAAAAGGTAGCCGATGTTGTAGTCATGAGCATTCATTGGGGAAATGAATATCAACGCTTTCCTACTGACGAGCAAAAGAATTTAGCTCAATTTCTGGCAGACGAAGGTGCAGACATCATTTTCGGTTCCCATCCACATGTCTTGCAGCCAATGGATTGGATTAAAACAAAGGACGGGCGGAAGGCATTTGTCGTTTACTCATTAGGTAATTTTATTTCCGGCCAGTCCAAAGATTACAAAGACATCGGCGGTTTAGCCACCATTGATATTTCTAAGCAGGTTTCGGAAAAAGGATCTTCCATCACTTTGTCGAATCCACAATTTTACCCAACCTTTGTATCAAAAAAGAAACATTATAAAGTTTATCCAATGGAAAAAGCCGGCCCTTATGGTCTCTCCAATCCCGAAGCAAAATATAAAGAAATCCAAAATCATATGTTTCAATGGCTCCGTTAATTCGGAGTCTTTTATTTTTTACGAAGGTATTTTACTCGATTTCTGTGAAGAATAGCAATATAATGTGTGGTATGGATTTAGAAAGGAGTTTCACATGAACATTCAAATTAGCAAGGAAGCGGCGGCTTGGTATAAAGAGGAACTCGGCTTAGCAAATGGTGATTATCTACGGTTTTTTGCTCGGTATGGTGGATGCAGCAACGTACAAAGCGGTTTCTCATTAGGAGTTTCCAGTGAAGACCCGATAAATTTAGCTGTAAAAAAAGAGGCTGAAGGGATTATCTTTTATATTGAAGAAAAAGATGAATGGTATTTCGATGAGCATGACCTAGTGATCGAACTACCAGCCGATTCTGATGAGCCTGTAATTGAGTATAAAAAACAAAGCACACCTGAGATGTAATACCAGGTGTGCTTTTCTTATTACTCCCAAATATGATTAAGCAGGCCTTCTGCTTGGAGGATTTCCTTTTGTCGCTTGCCAAGCAGGTCAAAATGGGAATAGCCATCCTTTCGGTGATCAATCCATTCCTTTTTAAGTCCGTATTTACTACCCCATTCCGCTAATTTTTCCAAATCATTACAGCCTACTTTGGTAACGGTTTTGTATTCTGGGAAGCGGTCATCAAGCCAATAATGGGTCAAAAAAGCAATTTCACCGCGATCAATTTTCCATTTCCACTCATTCAGTTCGTCTCTTCTAATCCCAAACGCCATCCCTGCTCACCCCAGTTACAGATTACTTTTTCTTAATTTCCTCGTATTTCAAAAACCATTCCGGAAATGCCTTCTTAAAAGAAGTTGGCCGGAAATTCTCTTTTTTAACAATGATATGGGTGGTGGTGCCTGTTGCACAAACTTCTTCTTCCCCATTTACAATCGAATACCCGTATACGGTTTTAATACCATCGTTCAATTCCACCCATGTTTTCACAAACCCCTTATCACCGTAGCGGAGCGGCTTTTTATAGGTACACTGAACATCATAAACAGGAGCAAAATAACCGGCTTCCTCCATTGCAACATAGTTATAGCCAAGGTCTTCAATGATGCCTGTCCGGCCAAGCTCAAAAAATTTTAAGTAATTTGCATGATAGATGACTCCCATGGCATCTGTATCCGCATAGTAAAGCTGAATTTCTCTTGTTGAAACAAAATATTGATCCACTTTCAACCATTCCTTTTATTTAATTTCTATCTTTTTTAAGGCTACCGTTACATCTTCAGGCGTAATAAAATTGACCTGGTCTGCTAGTTCATCAGCTAACTGTTCCTTCATCAGCCTTAGTGCCTGCGCTTGAATCATTTCATCTACCAAGTTTGTTGCAAAACGCCCATTACCGTTAAATTTTTTCGCATCGAGAGTTTCTTTTAATAATTCACGAGCTTCACTTATGATTTGATATTGAAAACCTTCTGCATAGGCTTCCATGATCGCTAACAGTTCTTCCCGTGAATAATCAGGGAAAAGAAAGAACTTCTTAAATCTTGACCTTAGTCCTGGATTACTTTCAAGGAGATGGTCCATTTCATTCGGGTAACCTGCCAGAACCACCACAAGATTTTCGTTTTGCTTCGTCATTTCGTCCACTAGTGTATCGATGACTTCTTTTCCAAAATCATGGCTAGAATGCCCCAACAAAGAATAAGCTTCATCAATAAAAAGAACTCCCCCTAATGCTTCTCTGATTTTCTTTTTCGTTTTCCCAGCTGTTTGTCCCACGTATCCGGCCACAAAATCTGCCCGGCTGGCAACGATTAAATGGCCTCTTTTTAAAATGCCGCAATCCCGTAAAAGTTCAGCATAGATTTGCGCTACCGTGGTTTTACCTGTTCCGGGATTTCCGGTAAAAACCGAATGTAGCTGAATAGGAACTGTTGGAAGCTGCTGCTTTCTTCGATATTGCTGCATTTTAACGAAGGAGATCAGGGATTGAATCTCATCTTTTAATGATTCCAGGCCAATTAAACGGCCTAATTTTTCATAGGGGGAAACTATATTCTCCGTTTTTTCAATTAAGAAGTCTTCTTTTCCCAGGATCATGAAATGAAAAAATTCCGGAATAGTTTCTTTGGAGCCCTTTTTAAAAATAGCATCTAAAACAATGTTGCGGACGGTCCGGGCGTTCCCAAAAGTATCATCCACCCGTTCTTTCTCGAGCCGGTGCTGAATCTCGATTTTGGCGTCATCTGTCAGAATATAGTCATTCTCATCCGCAATTTTTTCAGCAATCATCACTAACTCTTCATTTGAATAGTTTGGTAAGTGGAGAAGATTGGATTGTGGAAAGCGGCTGCGTAAACCAGGGTTGGCATCCAAAAACGAGCGCATCTCTTCCGGATAGCCGGCTAAAACAACGGCAAATCTTCCTCCGTATTCCTGCCCTGTCATAAGCGAAACAAGCGTGTCAATCGCTGTTTGACCATAGTCATTCCCTGCCTGCCCGTCCCGTTTCAAGCTATAAGCTTCGTCAATAAAAAGCACTCCGCCAATCGCCCGTTCCACAACAGCCCGGACATTTTCCTCCGTTTGTCCAACATAGGAGCCTACTAATTGTGCACGATCCACTTCGATTACTTCCTCCCTCGGTAAAACTCCGAGCTCGTGATAGATCCTAGCAAGTAGTCGGGCAATGGTTGTTTTACCGGTTCCGGGATTTCCGGTTAGGACCATATTAAGAATTAACTCATCCTTTATGTGAAAGCCATGTTCTTTGCGGTGTTTTTGATATTTCAAAAACCGGTAAAAATCATTTACTCGTTTTTTCACTTGTTCCATGCCAATCATTTCATTTAATTGGTCAAGTGCATTTTTTTCTAGTTTACTTTCCTGCGATTCTATCTCGAGGAAAACTGAATGCCACCGCTTTTTCAGATCTTCTAATGCAGATAATTGGGTTTTTAATTCCTCGTAATAGGTGGATGTATGAAAGACTCCTGTAATCGATTGATCGTATTCTATTGCTGCTTTGTGGAGGTATCCCACGATTTTAACGGCTTCTTGAAGATATTCGGAAAGTAATTGGTACTTTTCATAAAGATCTATGTTATCAATGGTTGAAGCAATGTCCCTATTGTTTTCGAGTTCTTTTAGATGCTCATCCGTTTCTTCTAAAAAAACTGTGCAAATATGTATATATTCTTCTGCAATTTTCTTCTTAGCTGTCCGATTATCTGTTTCTCTGATGGAGGGAAAGGAAAGTGGGGTAAATAAATGCTCTTTCTTTTTCCATTCAAATTGGATGAAAAATTCCTTTGCTTTTGAATTGGTTGGATCTAATTCAAGAGCTTTCTCCATTATGAGAACTGTAAGGGTTTGGTGCTTATTGCGGCCAATTCGTGAAAGAGCAGTAAGGGTAAGTAGTTTTGAAAGAAGCTGTGGATTGCTTTCCTTTTGTAATGCCTCGATTAGTTGGCTTTCCTCTGCAATATAGCCCTTACCACTCAGCTCGGTTTCCCAGTTTACCATTTCTTGTTGAATCACTTTTATCACTTCTTTTTCCTAATTTCCTTATCTATATTACCATAAGCGCTTGTGATTCTGGAAATTAAAAAGAAAGACCTGCCGCAAAAGACAGGTCTTTCGATTATTGATTGATTTCATCCTGAATTTCAGATTTAAATGATTGAATACTTTCACGGCGGCGGTCATTTTTTGCTTCGATTTGCTGGCGCTGTGTTTCGCTGTCGGTAAATTGTAGGGATTCTTCTGCTTGATGGATATTTTGTTCTGTGTCAGCAATCATCTTTTGTAATTTTTCAGCGTTATCGCTGCGATCATCTGGTTTTGGCTGGTTGTTATAAGTCATTTTTAATTCCTCCAATTAAAGTTGTTCGTGATACAGATATAGTTTGTAACGAAGCGCAAAAATTATCACAAAATTTTAAACAAAAAAAGACCCGCTGCTAAGTAGTTAGCGACGAGTCTCGAGTTCATTATTCGCCTTTTGTTTGGATTACTTGGGCGTGTTTGCCAGATGTATCTTGCATTTTTTTTCCTTTGTTTCCGCCAAAGCCACGTGATTGTGTACCAATATGGTTAGGAACAAAATGTTCACCTTTTCCATTTGCATTCGTCATTTATATCCCTCCTCATATACAGTTTAACCTGTTTAGGGGAGTTCATAATTGGTAATGACTGAAAGTTTACTCAGCTTTTCCGAGGCGTTTTGCTTCAATTCGTTCTTCGATTTTTTCCAATGCAGCATGGTCCTTCATTAATTGATTTTTATTTTCAGAGACAAGCTCTGCAAAGGAGCGTTTTCTAGGTTTTCTCATGTCTTTCACCTTCCTTGCTAACTATTCTATCAGGTATTATTCCCGAAAACCGATGAAATTATTACAACTTTTTGAAAATTTTATTTTTTAAAACAGCTAAAAGAAAAACATTGGCTAGTTGGCCAATGTTTTAATGTAACTTGTTTGCAAATTGTTTCATTTGGGCTAATTCCATTCCACCGGTAAATTTATTTTCAATTATTCCTTTTCTGTTAATAAAATACGTTGTGGGTATTGATAAAATTTGATATGTCTCATTTACATGATCGTCCGCATCAAGAAGAATTGGGAACGTAATTTTATTTTTATTAACAAAACCTTTGACATCTAATTGCGGATCAATATTAACGGCAAGAATAACAAGGTCTTTATCTTTTTCTTTATAGAATTTTTCCATAGCAGGCATTTCTGCTTTACAAGGAGGGCACCAGGTAGCCCAGAAATTTAGCATGACTTTCTTTCCTCTTAAATCAGAAAGCTTAATTTTATCACCTGCAAGGGTTTTTAATTCAAAATTAGGTGCTTGTGCCCCGACTTTCAGTCCATCTTGAGCAGTTGTTTGTGTTGTTGTGCTTTCGGGTTCTGCCTTTTTATCCATCGCTTGAACAATTGCTACTGTAAGCAAAGTGATTAATACGACTGCGGCAATTACTTTTTTAACCATCCCCGAAACCTCCTTTGTCCCAATGTTGTGCTATTTCGATTTTACACTATAAACTCTGTTGAAACAAAGATTGGATATGCCAAATCTGTGAACATTTCCTGTTCAAAAGAAAAAGCAAGCTCAGGTGGCTTGCTTTAATTCTGTATTTTTAAAGCTTCTATCACATTTTTCGATACCTTTTCAACAATCAAATTTAAATCATGTTCAGATAATGTGTATTCTACACCCTTTGATTTTTTAATGGCGTGGGAACCTTGAGGAGCGTCAGAACCTATTGGTGTTTCGCCCATGATTCCCATTGCCCTTTTCATATCCACAAGTCTCTGTACGTGCTTTTTCGATAGTTCACGATCACCACTAATTTGTTTACTAATCCAATTTATTTTTGCGCTAAATTCAAGTGATTCCATCAAATAATAGGCATGCTCTAAACTTGTTCCCCATGTCAGGGCGCCGTGATTTTCGAGAAGCACCCCTTGATGGGTATGCACATGCTTTTTAACGGCATCTGGGATTTCCTCCGTTGATGGTGTACCATATTCCGCTATCGGAATCTTCCCTAAGTAAACAACCGATTCGGGCATAATGGCTTGATCAAGCGGGATTCCGGCAATCGCAAACGCGGTTGCATAAGGTGGGTGAACATGAACAACAGAATGTACGTCTGGACGTTCACGATAAACAAGCAGATGCATTTTCATTTCGGAAGTGGGTTTAAAATCCCCTTCAAGAACATTTCCCTGTCCATCGACCTTCACAATCATTTCCGGCGTCATATACCCTTTACTCATCCCGGTAGGTGTAATGAGGAATTCGTTCTCGCTGATACGAGTGGAAATGTTTCCGTCATTGGCGGCAACAAAGCCTTTTTGATAAACCCTTTTTCCGATTTCACATATTTGCTGCTTAAATTTAATTTCCGTAATCATCGGCACCCTGCCTTCCGTTCTTTATCATTGAAAAAGTTTTGGAAGCTCTTCTTCGTAGTTACCTAATAGTATGCCCTTTTCTGTAATAATAGCTGTAACGAATTCGTGCGGTGTCACATCAAATGCCGGGTTGAATACTTTTACACCCTCAGGAGCAGTTCTTTTCCCAAAGCCCTCAGTAATTTCTGATGCATCCCTTTCTTCGATTGGAATATCAGCACCTGTTTTCGTTTCTAAGTCGATGGTTGAAATCGGAGCAGCAACATAAAAAGGTATATTATGGGCCTTTGCAAGCAGGGCAACTCCATACGTGCCAATTTTATTCGCGACATCACCATTTGCGGCTACACGGTCACAGCCGACGATTACCGCCTGTACCCAGCCTTTTTGCATAACCATTGCCGCCATATTATCAGTTATTAAGGTTACATCAATTCCTGCTTGCATCAGTTCCCATGCCGTTAAGCGTGCTCCTTGCAGAAGTGGGCGAGTTTCATCGGCGAATACTTTTATATCCCAGCCTTGTTCTTTTGCTAAATAAAGCGGCGCAAGTGCTGTACCGTACCGTGCTGTGGCAATTCCGCCTGCATTACAGTGGGTAAGGATGCCCATCCCGTCATGTAAAAGGGTTAGCGCATGCTCACCAATGGTCCGGCAAACTTCCTCATCTTCGTTTCGAATGAAGTGTGCCTCCTGTTCAAGTGCTTCCTTTATTTGTGCTACAGGATGTGCTTTTTCCTTTTGAACCCTCTCATTCATCCTTTTAAGCGCCCAGAATAAATTCACTGCCGTTGGTCTTGAGGTCGCCAGGTAATCTGAATGCTTTTTAAAAACAGTATAAAAATCATCAAAGGAATGTTCTGGCGCATCCTTTATTCCGAGCAATAAACCATACGCAGCAGCAATCCCGATGGCAGGTGCTCCGCGAACCTTTAATTGCTTTATGGCATCCCAGGCATCTTCGATTTTTGTAATCTCTAGAAATTCCGTTACATTAGGAATTTTTGTTTGGTCAAGTATTTTCAATACACCATTTTCGAAGAAAACTGATTGTAAAAATGTTTCTGTCATGTTTAACCCATCTCCTCTTTAATCTAAACAAATACACGATTTTCATGAATGATAGCTACCCTTGTAATTTTATCAATATCTTCGATAGATGCAAGACTTTTCATTATCCTTTTAATTGGTTGAATTGCTTGAAAATTACCTGGTAAGTTCCTTTTTTTGGGCTAAAAGCTCTTTGAATTCACAATCCAATTGAACATAATTGGGATGACTTTGATCAAGCAGTGATAATTCCCCAAGGACGGTTGCTAACCGATTCTCAATGACCATTAATGCTTCTTTTTTACTGACATTTTCAGTGGTCTTTTCCTTATTCAGATATTCTTCTGGTTTCATTTCAAGGCGCTGAATTTTTTGATTTTCAAAAACTAAAAGCTTATCGCATATTTTATTGAGAAAATAATGATCATGAGACACAGTCAAAATGGTTCCGGTAAACTCACTTAATGTTTTTTCTAGCTGCTCTCTGCTGGGCAAATCAAGATGATTGGTTGGTTCATCAAGGATAAGAACATCATATTCTTTCATTAGCATATCAACCAATTTCACTCTTGTACGCTCACCTAAACTAAGGGTGGCAATCGGCTTGGTGATGAGTTCCTCTTTTAATCCAAGATTGGCTAATAAGGTTCTAGCACGGTAAAGATCTTGCCGCTCCGTAAGGCCTAATGCTTCAATCGCTGTTTTTTCTTCTGGAAGGTCATGAACATCCTGACTAAGATAAGCAATTTTAATCGAGTCACTTTTCCAAACCGTCCCTTGAGAAGGCGTTTCTTGGTCTAAAACCATTCGAATTAATGTGGTTTTCCCGCAGCCATTTTCGCCAAACAATCCGATTCGTTCCCCGTAGTTTATATAGAAATTAGCGTCTCGAAAGAGGGTCCGATTCTCATAGCTCTTCCCTAAATCCTTTACCTCAATGATTCGTTTCCCCCTATTTCCTTCGGCTTCAAACTGAAAGCGAATCTCTGCTTCTTCCACTGGTTTCTCAATTTTATTTTTACTTAATTCATTTTGCAGCCGTTTCATCTTCGATTTGACCTGACTATCGCGCTTTTTCGCCTTAACGCGGTGATGTTCCTTTAAACCAAAATCCCTTCCCTGCTTTGTTGAATTCTGGTGAGCCTGATCAGACCAAGATTTTAATTGGTCCATTTGCAATTCAATTTTTTCCTGCTTCTTCTGCTGAACGGTGTATTTATGAATCTGGTCCTCCGTCTGTTTTTGTTTTTCCTTACGATATTCACGATAATTTCCGTTGTAAAATTTAAGTTTCTTATTTTCTATTTCCAAAATTCGATTTACAGTTTTATCTAAAAAATAACGATCGTGTGAGATAATTAATACCGGTCCCTGAAATTTTTTCAATTCAGAAACTAACCAATTAATCCCTTTTAAATCTAAATGATTGGTCGGTTCGTCTAGGATTAAAAAATCAGGCTTTCCGGACCAAATCAGAGATAGTGCAAGCTTTAACTTCTCACCGCCACTTAAATGCTCTAACCGGCGTTCCTCCCAATCATAGACCTTTCCAAGGCCAAGCCCACTTGTATGTTCGTATAAATCATTTTTCTCCATCAGGGAACTGCCAAAATTCGTAAATTCATAATCAATGGATTGTGAGAGAAAACCAATCTTACAATACTTCGCGATTTCAACTGTTCCCTTGTCCGGTTTTAACCGTCCTAAAATTAAATTCGCTAGTGAAGTCTTTCCTGTCCCGTTATAGCCGACTAAACCGATTCTTTCTCCTTTTTTTATCTCAAAATCAACTTGGTCAAATATTTTCCTTACACCAAAACTTTTTTCTATTCCTGTTGCCTTTAAGACCGTCATGGACTCATTAAACATAAAAAAACTCCCTTCAATGAACCTGAAGAGAGTTTTGTCACAACCATAAGAAGTCCCCAAAAAATGCGCAGAAAAACTTTTAAGGCATTTAAGGGTAAAATCAAATTATGGACGTAAAAAGGACAGAATAATCCTATTCTTCAGGTTCATCATTTTTCGGTTATTCGAAATATGAGCTGAATCATAAGATTAAAACTTCATGCCTCTTTATCATTCCTTTTCGTTTATTAATACTATATTATGGTATTCTCTTTGAAATTGTCAATTAAATTCTTGTAAAAAACCACCATGCCTGATTGGGCATGGTGGTTTTAACATACGATTACGCTTCTTGTAATTTTTCACGTAATACCATTTGTAGGATACCGCCGTGACGGTAGTAGTCGATTTCAACTTCAGAGTCGAAACGTACAACTACTTCGAATTCTTTCTTGTTACCAGCTTCATCAGTCGCTGTAACTTTTAGAAGATCACGTGGTTTTACGTTTTCGTCAACTTGTACTTCGAATGTTTCTTTACCAGTTAAACCAAGAGTTTCAGCGTTGTCGCCTTCTTTAAATTGAAGTGGAAGTACGCCCATTAACACTAGGTTAGAACGGTGGATACGCTCAAAGCTTTCAGCAAGAACTGTTTTGATGCCTAAAAGGTTTGTACCTTTTGCAGCCCAGTCACGTGAAGAGCCCATACCGTAATCTTTACCGGCAACAACCATTAGGCCAGTTCCGTTTTCTTTGTACTTCATGCAAGCATCGTAGATCGATGTAACTTCGCCAGTTGGCCAGTAAGTTGTGAAGCCGCCTTCTGTGCCAGGAGCAATTTGGTTACGAATACGGATGTTCGCAAATGTTCCGCGCATCATCACTTCATGGTTACCACGGCGAGAACCGTAAGAGTTAAAGTCACGTGGCTGAACGCCTTTTTCTAATAAATATTTACCAGCTGGAGTATTTTTACCAATAGCTCCTGCAGGTGAAATATGGTCAGTTGTTACAGAATCGCCGAACTTACCAACAATACGAAGACCTGTTAATGGTTCTACTTTGCCAGGCTCTGGTGATAATCCCTCAAAGAATGGAGGATTTGCAATGTAAGTAGAATCTTCATCCCAAGTATATAATGGCTCATTACTTGTTTTGATTTCATTCCAACGTTCGTTGTCACCAAAGACATTTTCATATTCTCTACGGAATAGTTCTGGTGTAACCGTACGTTTAACAACATCATTTACTTCAGCAGTAGATGGCCAAACATCCTTGAAGAATACATCGTTGCCATTTTTATCTTTTCCGATTGGCTCGTTAGCAAAGTCAATGTTCACTGTACCAGCAAGTGCATATGCAACAACTAGTGGTGGTGAAGCAAGGTAGTTTGCTTTTACAAGCGGATGAATCCGGCCTTCAAAGTTACGGTTACCTGAAAGTACAGAAGTAACTAATAGATCGTTTTCAGCGATTGTTTTTTCGATTTCTTCTTTTAATGGACCGGAGTTACCGATACATGTGGTACAGCCGTAACCAACAAGGTTGAAACCGATTTGCTCTAAGTATGGAAGTAAACCGGAATCGCGAAGGTAACCAGTTACAACTTTAGATCCTGGTGCTAAAGAAGTTTTTACAAACTTAGGAACTTCCATTCCAAGTTCAACAGCTTTCTTCGCAACAAGTCCTGCGCCAACTAGAACGTATGGGTTAGATGTATTTGTACAGCTTGTAATTGATGCAATTGCAACTGCACCTGTTTTAATATCTGCTTCGTCGCCATTGTTAAACTTAATGGTTGCAGATTTCTCAAGTTCGTCAGCTTGTAAGCCAAAGCCTTGGTTTCCTTGAGGAGCAGATACCGCTTTAACGAACTCTTCTTTCATTTTTGAAAGAGGAATTAAATCTTGTGGACGCTTAGGACCAGAAAGATTCGCTTCAATCTCAGAAAGGTCGATTTCGATTACACTTGTATAAACAGGCTCAACAGATGGATCAAAGAATAATCCGTTTGCTTTGCAATATTGTTCTACTACATTAATTTGTTCTGCATCACGGCCAGTTAGGCGTAAGTATTCAAGGGATTCCCCATCGATTGGGAAGAAACCACATGTTGCACCATATTCAGGAGCCATGTTTGCAATGGTAGCGCGGTCAGCAAGTGGTAATGTAGATACACCAGGTCCGAAATATTCTACGAATTTACCAACTACACCATGCTTACGAAGTACTTGTGTTACTTTAAGAGCAAGGTCAGTTGCTGTTGCACCGTTTGGAAGCTCACCTACTAATTTAACACCAACCACTTCAGGAACAGGGAAATATGAAGGCTGTCCAAGCATTCCTGCTTCAGCCTCGATACCGCCGACACCCCAGCCAAGTACGCCAAGGCCATTGATCATGGTTGTATGAGAGTCCGTACCTACTAAAGTATCTGGGTAAGTTTCTAATTCCCCGTCTACATTTGCTACATGAACAACATCTGCTAAGAACTCTAAGTTTACTTGGTGAACAATACCAGTTGCTGGCGGAACGGCACGGTAGTTGTTGAAGGATTTTTGTGCCCAGCTTAAGAATTGGTAGCGCTCAGCATTACGTTCAAATTCATAATCCATGTTAATTCTTAATGAATCCGCTGAACCATATGCATCTACTTGTACAGAGTGGTCGATAACAAGGTCAACTGTTTTTTCTGGATTAATTTTGTCTGGGTCTCCGCCAAGATCAGCCATTGCTTTTCTTAAGGAAGCAAGGTCAACAACAGCGGGAACGCCTGTGAAGTCTTGAAGAATAACACGAGCTGGTTTAAATGGAACATCTACTTCTTTTAACTCGTTTGTTCCCCATTTTGCTAAGTTTTCAACATGCTCTTTTGTAATAACACGGCCATCATATTGGCGAAGTACTGATTCAAGTAGTACTTTTATGGAATAAGGTAATTTCGAAACCTTTCCAATACCAGCTTCTTCTAATGCATTTAAACGATAATAGTGATAACGTTTACCGTTTGCTTCAAAAGAAGATTTTGCGTTAAAAACATCATTTTTTACCATGAGTTTAACCCCCTCATTCTTAACTAAATACAAAAATAAACGAAAAGTGTGAATATTCCCTTTTACCCCAACTTTTCTCACAATTCTTATCTTAATACAACCTTTAACATAAGTAAATATCAAGAAAGTTATTGTAGTCGATAAGTTTTTCTTATACTCTTTCATAAAAAGAGTTCGAAATATTTTGAAAATGTTATAGGGCTAAGATGATTCTCATTTGTCGGGAATTCTTTGTATTCGTTATTATTATGTCAAAAAAACTTTTTGATGTCATGTTTTTAGATCCAAAGGAAATATTAACAGATAAGGAGGTGGTTGGTATGGGAAAACGCAAGGCGAATCATGTCATTCCGGGTGCAAATGCAGCCAGTGCTCAAGGACAAGGGGCAGGATTTAATGAAGAAATGGCAAATGAGCCATTGACAGTAAAAGAAAGAATGAACAATAAAAAGCGTAAGAAGAATCAGTAAAAGCAGGAGGTCTCCCCCCTGCTTTTATTTTTTCTATTTTTATTGGTTTACTTCTGAAACCATTGATTGAAGATCCTGCTGGAAGCGTTCCAGCTGGGCTCTTTGGTGTTCAGAGGCAACTTCTAATGCATTTTCAATTTGCTGATAAGCTTCATTCACTTCATCTTTCAAATGCTTCAGCTGATGACCGTAGCTTGCACTATCGGTAACAATATCATAATAAAGACCTTGAGCATTTTCATATCCCTGCTGGGCAGCCTGGAAAGCCTGTTGTTTGTCCTTATGGTAAGGATTTTTTTGCATATTTATGTTTCACCCCTTCATTTTATTTACCGTTAAATTGCACAGAACCAAAAAAAATATTCAGGCATGAAAAAATGGTCTTCACAGCATCCTAATGAGTAGGAGGGATGAAAAAATGGTAAACAAAAACGATGGCAAAGATATGCGTAAAAATGCTCCAAAACAATCCGGCCAGCCTGAGCCGATGAGTGGTTCTCATAAAGTGAAGAATCGCAATCATACACGGGCCAAACATAACTCGCACCATGATATGTAGTTTAAAAAGACCCCTTTTTCTTAAGAGGGGTCTCCTGCCGTTAAAGCGATTAAAATGAAACCTTCTTCTTCAGGTGTGACAGTTCGTAAATCAATTAAAAACTCATCATTGTGAATCCGTCCGATAATTGCAGGTTCTGATTCGGTTCGCAATTTTCTACCAAGTTGTTCAGCTGATAATGTTTTATGCTTTAATGCAATAACCATTGTCGGTAGCTCGACATCAGGCATAGTGCCCCCGCCTACTTGACTGCTACCCGGAAAAATTTTTACATAAAATTGACTTGTCCTTGCTAAAAGCTGCGAAACAAATTCCTGGGATCTTTCGTCTAATTCAGTGACAGAAACAAGTAAATCACGGATTGTCGGGATATGCTGCAGCCCCATTTCTCCCCGGACATAATCCAGTAATGTGCCCTCTAAAGCCGCCAAAGTCATCTTATCCACCCGAACCACTCTAGCCAGCTGATGTTTTTTTAATTGATCGATTAGTTCTTTTTTGCCGGCAATTATTCCCGCTTGCGGCCCGCCAAGCAGTTTATCTCCACTAAAGGTTAAAAGATCCGCACCCATCGCAATCAATTCTTTTACAAGAGGTTCCTCTCCTATCCCGTGTTTTCGGAAATCAAAAAGAGCACCGCTGCCTAAGTCTTCGTAGAAAATAATCTGTTCGTGATTTTTAGTTAACTGAATTAGTTCCTCTGTTGCAACAGATTTTGTAAAACCAATTACCTTAAAATTACTCGTATGAACCTTCATAACAATCGAAGTGTCAGGAGTAATTGCCTTTTCATAGTCGAACAAATGGGTTTTATTCGTCGTTCCTACTTCTACAAGCCTAGCACCGCTTTCCTCCATAATCGAAGAAATGCGAAAGGAACCGCCTATTTCAACGAGTTGACCGCGTGATACGATAACCTCTTTGTTTTTTGCAAACGCAGATAACACCAAATAAACGGCAGCTGCATTATTATTTACTACCATCACTGCTTCAGCACCTGTGATTTCTTTTAACAGGGCTTCAACATGAGTATGACGGGAACCGCGTTTTCCTTCTTCTATTAAAAACTCAAGATTAGAGTAGTTCCGTGCGGTTTCCACTACATGCTCGATTGCATGTTCACTGAGCCTTGCTCGGCCAAGATTTGTATGTAAGATCGTTCCTGTAGCATTAATGACTTTTTTTAATGTATAGGTGAATTGTTTTTCAATTTTTCCTTTAAGACAAAAAAATACCTCATCAATAAACGTGCCTGAACCAGGCAATGCACCCTGCCATGTTTCATGTAACAATTCATTTCTTATTTGCTCCAATACCTCTTTTAACTGCTTCGTTAATTGATTAAAATCAAAACCCCGCTCTTCAAGGAGGGTTAAAAATTGCGGGTGGTTCTGCAATTCATGAACAGCTGGGATCGAACGTAGCCATTGTTTCACGATGTTAACTCCTTTATTTCCCTACTTTTTACCTATTATAGCATTTTTCACATTTCACGACAGTTTGAATAAAATAAACCAAGCAAGGGGGAATCGCTTTGAATAGAAAGAAAGATGAACAATGTTACGATTTGGAACAAATGGAAAAATGGTTAGAAAATTACTTTTTAGACCCATTAACCACCTATTGTGACATGACCCAGTTCCGGATTGATCTTTATGAAACAGAAAAAGACTGGATTGTGGAGGCCGTTTTGGATGATTTTGAAGCTGCGGAACTTTCCGTAAAAGTGGAGGATATGAAGCTCATTATAACGGCACTAAAACAAACTCTCTCTACAAACATCAAAAAGATAAGAACCATTGACTTCCCCTTTCCGATTAAAAATCAGAAAGTCTGTGCCTTTTTTCAAAATGGAATTTTAGAAATATTTATCTCCAAAATAGATAAAGGTGCAGGAAACAATCGATTTATTACACTTCCGTAACCGTTTTTCTTTTTTTGTTGCAGTTTACATAATACTATTACTAGCAATTAAAAAGCTCTCAAATCCATCTTCTATGGATTTGAGAGCTTTTTTTACATGCTTTCGATTGTTTTGATGATTTCGTCTGTATCAGGAAAGACACCTGTTTCATCCTTGGAATATATTTTTATTCCATCAACGGTAACTTCAAAAACCCCTCCCGAAGCAGGTATTAATTCCATCTTTTTAATATTTCGATTAAAGTGGGTAAATAGCTCTTCCGCGAAACTCGCAGCTTTTGGTGCGAAGTTTCATTGCATGCAAAATTCAACAATTACTTGATAATTTTTCATACGGACCTCCTATTTTGCTACATCAAGATAGTAAAAATATTCTACCTTATCCCTTAGATTACAGCAATTATTTTGCACCATTCGTGCGCAAATAACCTGAAAGAGTTATACTAGGTAGATGGAGGTGGACAGTATGAGTGAACAAGAGAAAATTCGCCTAACCTCATTGTCAACAAAAGCTGGCTGAGGCTGCAAAATTGGTCCTGAGGACCTGGCGCAAGTCTTGCGTCTATTGCCAAAACAAGATCCTGTTCCGGAATTACTTGTTGGACATGAAACATCCGACGATGCCGGAGTATTTCAATTAACAGACTCGATCGCCCTCATTCAAACCCTAGATTATTTTACCCCAATCGTGGACGACCCTTATATGTTCGGGCAGATTGCGGCTGCGAACGCATTAAGTGATGTATATGCCATGGGCGGACAGCCGAAAACCGTTATGAATATTGTTGGCTATCCGATTAAGAAGCTCGGGCCCGATATGCTTTCCGAAATTCTAAGGGGGGCTGCGGATAAGGTGAAAGAATCAGGTGCCCTAACAGTGGGCGGCCACTCAATTGATGATCAAGAACCGAAATTCGGTCTCTCTGTGACTGGAATTGTACATCCGAATAAGGTGTGGAAAAATGTCGGTGCACAACCTGGTGATGTTCTTGTTTTAACCAAACCAGTCGGTGTGGGTATTCTTACAACCGGAATTAAAAGAAATGTTGTTACGATGGAACAAGAACACGCAGTAACTGAAACGATGGCGATGCTTAACAAAACGGCTGCAGAGGTTTTAACGAACTTCCATCCACACGCTGTAACAGATGTCACTGGGTTTGGTCTGCTCGGTCATGGCAGCGAAATGGCTCGAGGCAGTGGTGTAAGCTTTGAAATTTCGTTCTCCCAAGTTCCAATCCTTGAAGGAGCCATTGAATTAGCTAAAGATGGTGTCGTACCAGGCGGATCTAAATCCAATCATAAATGGCTTCAGGATGATGTTGTTTATGAGGAAATCCATCCAGATGAACAACTTGTTCTTTGTGATGCCATTACCTCTGGTGGTTTACTGGTTTCATTGAATGAAAAGGATGCACGGACATATATCGAAAATCTTTATACTAATGGACTTGCCCAAGCATCGATCATCGGACGTGTCACTGAAAAAAGAGAAAAATTAATTTATGTAAAAAAATAAAAAGCGAAGCATAGGCTTCGCTTTTTATTTATGCCATCTTTCTTATTTGCAGTTTTTGGGATAATTTTTCAATCATATCTTGGGTCATTTTGTCCAAATCATATTCAAATTTAAAGCCCCATTCTTGTTTTGCAGCGGTGGCATCAATTGAATTTGGCCAGCTATCAGCAATTTTTTGGCGGACAGGGTCTGGATTATAGGCCATTTTAAAGTTTGGAATATACTTCATGATACTTGCCGCGATATCCTCGGGTGCAAAACTCATTGCTGTGACATTAAAGGCATTTCGGTGAATCAGGTTTGAAGAATCTGCTTCCATTAAATCGATGATGGCATTCAATGCATCCGGCATATACATCATATCCATGTAGGTGCCTTTATCAATATAGGAGGTATATCTGCCATTTTTAATTGCTTCATAATAGATTTCAACTGCATAATCCGTTGTACCGCCGCCAGGCAGTGCTACATACGAAATTAATCCCGGGAAACGTACGCCGCGTGTATCGACTCCGAACTTTTGGTGATAGTAATCAGCCAATAACTCCCCAGCAACTTTGTTTACCCCATACATGGTTGTTGGCCGCATAATCGTATCCTGGGGTGTTTGGTCTTTAGGCGTAGTTGGTCCGAATGCACCAATGGAACTTGGAGTGAAAAATTGCGCATTTACCTCTCTTGCTGTTTCAAGCGCATTCATAAGCCCACCCATATTTAAATTCCAAGCAAACAATGGCTTTGCTTCCGCTGTTGCGGATAAAAGCGCAGCTAAATGCATGATGGTATCAACATTATATTTTTTCGCAATTTCAACCATCCGTTTTCCGTCCGTTACATCTAAAATTTCGAAGGGGCCACTTTCGAAATTAACGTTGTCGCTCTTTTTGATATCCGTGGCAATTACATTGTCTACCCCGTAAATTTCTCTAAGCCTTGTGGTTAATTCTGACCCAATTTGCCCCAAAGCTCCTGTGATTAATATTTTTTTCATAGATAATCCCCCGTCCTCTTCACAATGATGTAATTTGAAGAATTAAATGACACCCATTTCTTTACCGACTTTTTCATAAATGGAGATGGCTTTATCAAGCATTTCTTTGGTATGGGCAGCAGTTGGCATGTTACGAACACGGCCTGTTCCCTGTGGTACAGTTGGGAATACAATCGCTTTTGCATATACGCCTTCTTCATTTAAACGTTTACTAAATGCTTGCGTTAAAGATTCGTCCCCAATAATACATGGAGTGATTGGTGTTTCACTGTTACCGATATTAAACCCTAATGCCTTCAAGCCTTTTTTTAGGTAATTTCCATTCTCCCAAAGTTTTTGATTCAACTCGGTGCTTTCCATTAAAATTTCAATCGATTTTTTACTCGCTGCAACATCTGCAGGGGTTAGGGAAGTTGAAAAAAGGAATGGACGGCTGCGAACCTTTAACCAGTCGATTAAATTTTTCTTTCCAGCAACATATCCGCCAACTACCCCAATTGCTTTTGAAAGTGTACCGATTTGGAAATCAATTTTATCTGATAATCCGAAATGCTTTACAGTCCCGGCGCCCTCACCAAGTACTCCTGATCCATGGGCATCATCGACATACGTAATGAGATCAAATTCTTCAGCAATTTTTATGATTTCCGGTAATAGAGCGACATCACCGTCCATTGAGAATACGCCATCTGTAATGACCATTATTTTATTGTAAAGGCCTGATTCCTTTGCTTCTTTTGCTCTCGCCCGCAAATCTTCCATATCGGAGTGGTTAAAGCGGATAATTTTCGCTTTGGATAACCGACAGCCGTCGATAATGGAGGCGTGGTTCAATTCGTCTGAAAGAATCGCATCATTTTTATCCATAACCGCTGAAATCGCTGCCATATTACAGTTAAAACCAGACTGATAGGCAATCGCTGCTTCTGTATGTTTAAATTCTGCTAATTTTTCCTCTAGTTCTACATGAAGCTTGAGCGTACCATTAATGGTACGGACGGCACCGGCTCCGACACCGTACTGTTCGATTGCTTCTTTTGCAGCTTGTTTCAAACGCTCATCAGTTGCTAAACCTAAATAATTATTAGAAGAAAGATTCACAAGCTCTTTCCCATTAATCGTAATGACAGGACCATTTGGACTTTCTAAAGGGTCAATAACATTGTATAGACCTTTTCCCTTTAAATCTTCAAGATTTTCATTTAAAAAATGTTCCAAAATATGACTGGACATTTTTATACCTCCTCATCAACTCAACGGTTATTTGTCGTTATCCTAAGCACAATTGTCCACTGGACACGGACATATTAATCAAGCTTAATTGCCTGTATAAAAGCATTCTTGTTAATTACTGTATCATACTTTTTTAGAAATGTTCATACCTAGAGGACAAATTTTTAAAAATTTTTTTATTTACTCCTATAGGGTAACCATTTCAAAAACAGGATATTTGCTTGAAGAATATTTGAATGGAATCCTTTGAATTTTCATTATATAAAAATAATTTTATTGGATAGAAAAAACGATATAATAAACTTACTCAAATGAACGTAACAGAAAGGGTGTTTTTTGTGCCAGTTCTCTCTTCTATCCTCTATACCATCCTTGTTGGTGGGGTATTTATCTATTTATTCATTTTTACGTATGATTTTTTTTATGGTGAAAAACGGGATAAGCAAATAAAAAAAATACATAAGCATTTCCGTAAAGAAACGGTAAAAAAGATTGACCTTTTAGAGAATCAGCCCAAAAAATTTACCATGTATCAGGTAAAAACAAATACGGAAACGAAAAAAGTCAAAGTAAAACCAGGGTACAAGATCGTAAAAATGGTCAAAAAGAAAAAATAAAAGAACCTACCCGCTCGGATAGGTTCTTCCCGTATTTATTTCACTTTTTGAAAGGATAATTTTTCAACTGCTTTATTCACCTTTTGAAGAGCATCTTGGTATTCTACTTCTAACCGTTCAATAATTTCTCCAGCCGTTTCGATTTTATCAATTGCTCCGACGCCATGTCCTGCGGACCAGATATCGCGCCATGCTTTGACATTTGGTTCCTGCTGCATATGATTAAAATCAACTTTTTCTTTTTTCGCAAGTTTAGCCGGATCAAGTCCCGCTTTTACAATGCTTGGAATTAACATATTTGCCTTTACCCCCGAAAAAGCGTCTGTCAAAATGATATCTTCTTGCGTAGCTTCGACTAGCATCTCTCGGTATTCATCACGGGCCATACTTTCTTTTGCTACAATGAATCTTGTACCCATATAGGCAAGGTCTGCTCCCGCCGCCTGTGCTGCTAGTATTCCCTTTCCGGTCGAAATCGCACCGGCAAGTACGATGATTCCATCCCAAAAGGAGCGCACTATATCTACAAAAGCAAAGCCATTGATTTGACCGGCATGCCCGCCTGCCCCGCTTGCCACTAAAATCAGTCCGTCAACTCCTGCTTCCGCTGCTTTTTTCGCAAATTTCACATCACTTACATCTGAAAAAACAAGACCGCCATATTCATGAACGATATCAACGACCATCTTCGGACTGCCTAGTGAGGTGATAACCAACTGAGGCTGATGTTTTTTAATTAATTCAAGTTCCTCCAGCAGTCTCTCATATGAGCTATGTACAACCATGTTCATCGCCCATGGTGCTATTTTTCGGCCAGGAGCCTGCGTTTTCGCCGCTTTTAATTCCGCGGTTAATTGCCCCATCCATTGGTCAAGTACTTCAATCGGCCGTGCATTTGGTGCTGGAAATGAACCAATGATCCCATTCAAACAGCAATTTTTGACTAAATCAGGGCCAGATACGAGGAACATCGGTGCAGAGATAATCGGTAAGCGCAATTGAGTCCACCATTTTTCTGGTATGGATTTGTTCATTTTAACCCCTCTTTTCAATTTGGAATTTTCAGAATAACCTTCTCACTTTATATAGTAGCTGGAAATGAATGAATATTCAATCATTACCTAAGAATTAAAAAAAACGTTTTCAAACACGAACGATATTTTTTAAAAATAAAATATTATTCGTTTTTTATCAAAAAAAGATTGATTTTAGCTTTTTGGCATGGTTATAATGTGAATAAATTTATAACCGTTTCACTCATATAATCGCAGGAATATGGCCTGCAAGTTTCTACCGGATTGCCGTAAACAATCTGACTATGAGTGGGCAATGAAACGCGCTTTTCTATCTGAATCGCGCACCTCTTGTTTCCTCTTGGAATTCAAGCCCAAAGGTCATTGCCTCACTCAATTTTGATGTGAGCGGACCTTTGGGCTTTTATTATTAGGAGGTTTAACCGATGAAATTATTGGAAGAAAGAATTAAAGCGGATGGGAATGCCCTTAATGAAAATGTTTTAAAGGTTGATTCCTTTTTGAATCATCAAATTGATCCCCAATTAATGAACGAAATTGGCAAGGAATTTGCGTCTCTTTTTGCCAATGAGGGAATAACAAAAATTGTGACAATTGAAACTTCAGGAATTGCTCCTGCTGTAATGGCTGGATTGCATATGAATGTTCCTGTGATCTTTGCTAAAAAAAGCAAATCTTTAACATTGTTCGAAGCCATGCTGACAACAAGAGTGTATTCCTTTACGAAACAAGAATCTAACGATATCTCCATTTCAAAAAAATATATATCCGAGGAAGACCGAATCCTTATAATCGATGACTTCATTGCAAACGGTGAGGCTGCACTTGGATTAGTCAATTTAGTTGAAATGACAAATGCCAAGGTGGCTGGCATTGGTATTGTCATCGAAAAGTCCTTCCAGCCTGGTGCTGAAAAATTAAAGGAACTTGGTTTTAGGGTTGAATCATTGGCAAGAATCGCCAAACTATCAAACGGAGAAGTAACATTTGTAAATGAAAAAGTGGAGGAGTTAGTCTAATGAAACAAAATCCTTTTAAAGTTGCCTCTTTAGGAATTCAACATGTATTGGCAATGTATGCCGGAGCTGTAATTGTTCCTCTGATCATCGGCAGCGCCCTTCATTTTTCAGGTAAACAATTAGCATATCTCGTATCGCTTGATATTCTTACAAGCGGGATTGCAACGTTATTGCAGGTGTGGCAGAATCGCTTTTTCGGGATTGGTCTTCCAATCGTGCTTGGTTGTACATTTACCGCTGTTGGACCAATTATTGCGATTGGCAGTCAATATGGTCTATCTGCCATCTACGGTTCGATTTTGATTTCCGGTTTAATTGTCATTCTCATTGCCAGTTTTTTCGGAAAATTGATTCGTTTCTTCCCTCCTATTGTAACTGGGTCGGTAGTTACAATTATTGGCCTAACACTAATTCCGGTTGCGATGAATAATGTTGCCGGCGGACAAGGCAGTCCTGATTTTGGTTCTCAAACAAATCTTGCTCTTGCATTTGGGACTTTATTGTTTATTATCTTGCTTTACCGTTTCTCTAAAGGATTTATTCGTTCGATTTCGATTTTGTTGGGATTAATTGCCGGTACCATTGCCGCTGCACTAATGGGGAAAGTAAACTTCGCATCTGTTGGTGAGGCTTCATGGTTCCATATGGTAAGCCCATTACACTTTGCAGCTCCTTCTTTTGAATTGGCACCGATTATTACCATGACTTTGGTAGCCATTGTCAGCTTAATCGAGTCATCAGGTGTATACTTTGCTTTAAGTGATATTACTGGGAGAAAATTATCGGAAAAAGATTTAGTGAAAGGGTATCGTGCGGAAGGTCTCGCAAGTATCCTTGGAGCTCTATTTAATTCTTTTCCCTATACGACATATTCACAAAACGTGGGACTTGTTCAATTTTCAGGTGTAAAAAGCAAAAGTGTGATCTACACAATGGCTGGAATCCTTGTATTTCTTGGTTTTGTACCAAAAGTCGCTGCGTTAACAACCGTTATTCCAACATCTGTTCTTGGCGGTGCGATGATTGCCATGTTTGGTATGGTGATTGCTTCTGGGATTAAGATGCTTAGTAAAATTGATTTTACTTCTCAAGAAAACCTACTGATTATCGCTTGTTCAGTCGGGATGGGATTAGGCGTAACGGCGGTACCTGATTTATTTAAACATCTTCCGGATGGTGTAAAAATTCTTACGAACAGCGGAATTGTTGCTGGAAGCTTAACAGCTATTTTCTTAAATATTGTGTTCAATATTATTAAACCAGCAAAGCAGAAACAAGCTATTACGCAGAGTGTCGAAGTAAAAGCTTCCTAAACTAAAAAATAAGGACGATGCTAATTTTAAAGCATCGTCCTTATTAAATTTAGAATCTCAGTCGCTGTTTGTTGGTTGGCAGAACTTCCTTCCTCTGAACCGGAGGTTGTCCTTGTAACGGAGATCGGGGAAATGATCACTGCTCCGCCAAAATTAACAATTCCACCTGAAATAGTTCCGATATTAATGCCGTCTTTATTGATGTCCAATTGAACCGCACCTCCCCCCTGTCCATATAAAATAGTATATGTACAAGCAGGTGCCTTGGTTAAACTCTTCACTATATTAGTAGAATATTGTCACGGACATGAGATTTAACAATTCTTTAATGCAACAGCCAATTTTTGTATACCAGCTTGTATGCCTACCTCAGATAATCCCCCATACCCGATCATGATTGGCTGATTGGAGATAGGTACGGTCTGATGCCAATACTGTTGTGTCAAGTAAATCCGCACTCCCAGTTTTTCTGACTGCTGCACCAGTTTCCTAGTATCCAGATTGTAAAATTCAAGCAGCAAATGCAGGCCCGCCTTTTGGCCAATCACCTTGACATTTTCTCCTAAGTATTCATCGATAGCCGCTAACAGCACTTTTTGCTTCGAGTGATAGATTTTCCTCATTTTTCGAATATGTCGGCTAAAATAGCCATCTCTCATAAATCGATAAAGTGCTTCCTGAATCAAGGGAGAAACGGATTGATTGTAAAAAGAATAGTCAGTTTGGAATCGTTCCAGTAATTTTTCTGGCAACACAAGATAACTGATTCGAGCTGCAGGAAGAAAAGCCTTTGAAAAGGTTCCAAGATAAATGACGTTCCCGTTCGTATCCAGTGATTTTAAGGACGGAATTGGCTGGCCTTGGTAACGAAATTCTCCATCATAATCATCTTCTATAACATAACTGGAATTTTTCTCTGCCCATTGCAACAGTTTAATTCGTTTTTGAATGGGCAGCACCATTCCCAATGGAAACTGATGGGATGGGGTCACATAGGCACAAAGGGCAGCACTATTCTCCAACTCTTCCATCTTGATCCCATCCTCTTCAAGCGAGATGGGGGTGATAGGACAATTTTGACTTTCAAAAACACGCCGAACCCCATCATATCCTGGATTCTCCATGGCTACCCTGTTATTTCTTAACGAAAGAAGCTGACATAACAATTGAATGGCTGTTTGCGTCCCTGCAGTGAGAATGACCTGATCCGAGGAACATTTTACTCCTCGCGCTTGATAGAGATAATGCGCGATTTCACTTCGCAGTCCAAGATGCCCTTTTTTATTACCATAAGAAAAAACTTCTTGACTAGGATTTTCCAATGCATCGACTAAACATTTTTTCCATGTCTTATGCGGAAAATGTTCCAAATCAATATCGCCATATTGGAAATCAATCTGAATTTTTTCTTTTTGGGTCGCATTTACACTTTCCAGCAGTGGCTGAGTTTTACTGTGTCTATCATTAAAATGAAAATCGTCCAATTGTAAAACAAATAACCCTTTTTTTTCTTTCCCTTCAACATACCCCTCCGCAACAAGCTGTTGATACGCCATTTCGACTGTATTTTTACTAATATTGGTTGTATGCGAAAGCTGCCGAATAGATGGCAGTTTGGTTCCTGCGGGTAATTGTCCTGTTTCAATTTGTTCGCGAAAATATTGATAGAGCTGTAAATACATTGGATTGACGTCTTCTTTTTTGATAAAGGGAATGATATCCACATCTTCCTCCGCATCTGTCCCTATAAATTTATGTAATACTGTCTCTTTTAACAAGGGCAATTCATTTTTAAAATGAGTATAACACTAAAATATAGTGAGGAGAAAAGAATATGATTCCAATGAGACAAAGGGCTTTAGAATGCAAGGATCAAGAAAAAATCGATCTTTTTTTAGAACAGGAGAAAACCGGTTTTTTAGGTTTGGCAGACGGTAACACCCCTTATGTAATCCCGCTTAATTTTGTTTGGCTGGGTGGGTCGATTTATTTTCACGGAGCAGCTGAAGGGAGAAAAGTAAATATTATGGAGGAAAATGCCAAGGCTTGTTTTTCGGTGAGTGCGAACCTTGGCACCCTAACCCACCCTGTACCTGCTAAGACAGATACTGCCTATATGAGTGTAATGGTTTTTGGAGAAGCAGAATTAGTTGTAGATCTGGACGAAGCGGTCAAGGCCATGCAGAAAATGCTCGATAAATATGTTCCGGGATATTACGAACAAGCACTTTCAAGTTCACACGTAGAAAAATACAGATCTTCGCTTGGCAGCAAAACTTCTGTATATAAGATAAAAGCTCTGGAGCTAAGTGCAAAAGAAAACCCGATCCAGCTTGAAAAATTATTTTATAACGGCAAAACCCAACATCATGAATCGACAAAATAAGAAAAACAGACTGCCTTGGTAGTCTGTTTTTCTTATTGAAAACTGATTTAATGGTGATTGACCTATTCCGAATAGGACGAACTTCCATATGATATAGCATGTACTTTTTTAACAAGAAGGAGCGATTATTTATGGAAGACAGTTGTTACGAGGAAAACAGGTGTATTAAAAAGACACTAGAAAAAATCCTTGAAGCACAAAGAAAAGCAAAAAAGAAAAAAGGCAAGTCATGCCAAACATCCTGCTTAGCTCCACTTGGAGAGTTAGGCAATCATTATAGCAAAAATACCATTCCATTTATTCTTTATTGTGACTGTGACCCCTTTAAGGTGGAAGGAGTGTCTACTTGCCTGGATAAAAATTCAAAAAACGAAACATTTGTCTGTTTTATTACCTTCGTTTTTCGGATTATTGATATCAAAGATGATTGTGCCGTATTGGAGCTATTAAAATTTAAAAATCATCAAAAGTGTAACTCCAAAGGTAAGCCTATTTGTTCCCCCTGTTCCCAAATAAATTGTGAAAATATCGATGATTTAAAGGCAACAGGCGTTTGTGTAAATGTGGATCTTTCAGGCTTTCAAGCAATCCAATGCCTACCAGCTGTTTGCTTATAAGAGCGTGTATAAGAAAAGCAGCGGAAAACTCCGCTGCTCTTTAGTTTGCTTTTTCCAGTGCCAATTTTAAACCGAAAACAATTAATACGAGTCCTGTAACTCCCTCCATCACTTTGTTGACGGAAGGCTTTTTAATGAAAGCACTTATTTGATTAATTAAAGAAATATAAAATAAAAACCAGATGACGGTTAAAACGGTATAGGTGATTCCCATCAAAAGAAACGGAAGGAATGTTTGGCTGCTGCCATCTACAAACTGTGGTAAAAAGGTTAAGAAAAATACAGCTACTTTAGGATTTAACAGGTTGGTTAGAAATCCCTGTTTAAAACAAGAGTGGCCTTGATAAGTATTTTTCGTAAGAATTTCATTTGTCTTTTTATATTTTAAAGACCACAACGTTTTCACTCCAAGGTAAAACAAGTAGAGCGCACCCACAAATTTAAAAAGTGAAAAGACCATAGCTGATTTTACGATTATTGCAGATAAACCTACTACTGCTGCTGTTGTATGAATCATTAGAGCACAGCATGTGCCATATACTGTCCTTAGCCCTCCAACTTTCCCGATAGTAAGGGTATTTTTTGTGGTAATGGCTGTATCAGGACCGGGCAAGATAATTAATACAATGCACATTATAATAAATAGATAAAAATTATGAATCATGTTTCTCTCCTCTTTTTCCGCTTCCTTATCGACGTGTTTTTTACTTTAAAAACACGCACTATTTATATTGCTATTTAATCGCTAGAACATGCTAGCAACTTGCTAAAACCTTGCGATTACTAAGATTTACTCTAGCTAGGTTTTCAATTTGTGCCCTTTGGCTGGTTTGCCTTTCTTACTAATTTGCCGCCATCAAATTTCCGTTCTAACTAATTGCTTATCATCCCCCTATTCATTTTTTAAGGTAATCATAACAAATTTTCATAAAATTATGAGGAAAACATAAAACTGATTTTTCTCTATATATGGGATCTATGATACCTTGATGGTGTGCATGGAATAAATTGCTTATAAACGTGCATTCCTTTATCCTATTAATAGAAATTAATTGCTATTTTTTATAGAAATGAGTTGATTCTTTGCAAAACAAAAATGCTTTACCGATTTTATTTTTTGTCATGTTTCTCGTGATGATTGGCTTTGGGATTATCATTCCTGTCCTGCCTTTTTACGCGGAACAAATCGGAGCCTCGCCAACAGAGCTGGGCCTTTTAATGGCTGTTTATTCTTTTATGCAGTTAATATTTGCTCCTATCTGGGGACGGGTTTCTGATCGGATTGGCCGAAAACCCGTAATGATAATTGGAATCGCGGGTCTTGGGATTTCTTTTTTAATTCAAGGCTTATCAACACAGTTATGGATGCTGTTTGCTGCAAGAATTCTCGGTGGGATACTTTCATCAGCTAATATGCCAACCGCTATGGCCTATGTAGCTGATATCACAACGGAAGAAAATCGCGGGAAAGGAATGGGAATCATTGGAGCGGCTACAGGTTTGGGCTTTGTTTTTGGTCCAGCCGTTGGTGGGATTTTTTCAAAAATAAGCTTAGGATTACCATTTTTGCTGGCAAGTGCCTCCTCCTTTATTACCTTAATCCTTGTGTTTTTATTATTAAAAGAGTCTTCAGAAAAGAAATCGGTCGCAAAAAGACCATCATTGCTAGAGGCTTTTAACGGTCCAACATCGATTCTTTTCGTCATGCAATTATTGATTTCTTTATCTCTTTCTGGTTTAGAAGCAACCTTTGCCTATTTTGCTGCCAAAAAAGCGGGTATGGATACAGTAGAACTTGGTTACGTATTTATGATCATGGGGTTTGCCAGCGCTATTATCCAAGGTGGATTGGTTGGCCGGCTAACGAAGAAATATGGAGAAAGGGTGGTTATTCAAGGTGGTATTCTTGTTTCAGCAATTGGTTTTGGTCTCATCCTGCTTGTAGATAGTTTTCTAACTGCGGCCATCTATTTAACGATATTTGGAATTGGTAATGGCGTCATTCGTCCAAGTGTCTCTGCTTTGCTTACGAAAACTTCAACAGCAGGACATGGAAGCTCGACTGGTTTACTTTCTTCTTTTGATTCATTAGGAAGAATCATTGGGCCGCCACTAGGTGGATGGCTATTTTCGATCACGATTGGTTTGCCCTACATCTCCGGGGCAGTCTTATCAGTCCTCGCATTGATTCTTTTTCAGATTTATCGCCCTGTTGCTAAAATGGTACAAGAGCATTGAGACCACTTTCTTCCGGCGCAATGATTATTGCGCCGGAATCCAATATGATCTGTTTTAAGCGGGAAAAAAAGTTCTCCAAGGATCTACTTAGTGGAGATTGGCTAAAGTTTAAATTGTGAAAATAAAAATAATTCACTTCGGAACTTGTCTAGAAGTTCTTCAAACGAGGAATGAATTAATCGTGGAAACAAAGTGTCTAGAGCATCATTGTAATCCTGCCCTAATTCTTCTCGTAAATGAATAAAGGCATGGAATAATAAAGCTTTTTCAAAATCAATCCCTAATTGATATAAGCCGATAGCCAATTCATCCTTAGGAATTTGTTTAATTTTACTGTATACCCGTTCATTTTTTTCAATCAGGTTTTTATTTAGATAATGAGTGACATAATCTGTATAGATCATTTGACCAATTTCATTTGTTTCTTTACTTGAATAATTAAAGCCGATCACATGGTTTTCCTTATTTTCGCGAATGATAAAGGTTTTATTTCCTTTTAGATGTGTTATAAAATTTTTTACGTGCTTATTAAAAATTTTATCAAATTCGATGATTTGCTGAAGTTTTACCGCGAAATCCCGATGTTCTTCGCCAACAACGAATAAGCGGTCAACAATCGGTAATAGGCTTAATACTCCTTCTGATAGCTGACTGGATGCATCGTATATGATAATATCAAATTCCTTTTTCATCTGTTTAATTTTTCGTTTTTTTTCTGCCAGAGATAATTTTGAGAATTCATGGATCAACTCCGATGAAATTTCTTCTTTTTCCAAAGTCCCGTAAGAAATAAATGCTGCGGAAAGACTAGTGTTTGTTTTAAGCCAATGATAAATCGATAATGACAATCCCGTAACACCTGATTTTGCTTTTGGAGAATAAAAACCAACCAAATACAATTCCTTTCACCTGCCTTTAATACAAAAAATTCCCCTTTTATAGTGCTGAATTTCCTTTCAATTCGTGGTATTAATATAGTTTACGGAGTTGTCCATCCAACTGAAACGGCGATTTCACTAGGTTTTTTTGAACAAAAAAAGCTAATCGAAAACTCGATTAGCTGCTTGTTGAGGTAAGGAATTTATCAATTTCTGCTATATTTTGATCCAAATTAATACTTAGGACCTCTCCTACATCATCAAATCGTTCGTTAGTGAAGGAGCCATCAATTGGAACCCGCAGTGTTTTTAAATTTGAGGAGCGATTCGTAATTACGTCCTTCCCCAAAGAAAATAACGTGGATGAATCCAGATTGGTTTCAATATACGGATTAATTACACCTAATAGCTTCGGAATCTTGATAACACTCCCCATACTTAATGCCTGATCCTCCAGTTTAGTTAGAACCTCCTGTTGCCGCTCGACACGGCCAAAATCACTTAGATTATCATGTCTAAACCGAACATAACCTAATAACTTGTCCCCGTGTAGCGTTTGCTTTCCAGGGTTTAACGTCATCCCAATTCCGGAAGACATTTTATGCGGAACATCTACTTCAATCCCATCTGGTGCAATGACATCCACCACTTTGGAAAAACCTTTAAAATCCACCATTGCATAATAGTTCACATCAATATGGAAATTTTCTTCAATGGTTTGTCTTAACAGCTCCGGACCACCAAAGGCATAAGCCGCATTGATCTTTTGCATTCCGTGACCGGGTATATCAACGTATGTATCTCTCATAATGGAAATCAATTTCGCTTGATGAGAATTTTGATCATAATGGGCGATCATAATGGAATCTGTACGTGAATGCTTTTCACCACGTGAGTCGCTGCCTAAAAGAAGAACATTGATTTTCCCAAACTTTACTTCTTTCCCTTTGAATGTATCAGTTGTTTGTTTTTTATTACCTAAGTAACTTCCTGCCTCTGCAATCGAAAGTCCTCGCTTATATTGATAAATTGAATAAGCCGTTGTAAATATTATCATCAATATAAAAAGAAGCCCAAATACTCTTTTCCATCTAACTTTCCTTTTTCTACGTACTTTTTCCATCTCGTACCTCCGGTTGTCTATACCAAGTTCACAAATTCAATACCCTTAATATTTTAAGTGATTCATAGGAATAATTAAATTACAAAATGGTAAATAAATGATTACGTTTTAAATACTGGCAAAAAAAGCGGGGGCGAAATTCCGAATTTAATTTAATCATATGTCGTGCGGACATGCATAAAATGGGTTATGAAGATGTAATTGGTAAAGGAGCCGGGAGCATGAAATCTTTCACTCAAACCACGTCATTGTTAGCCCTGTTATTCTTGTTAGTTTTTGCCGCCTATCTGGATTCGCCCTTTTCATTTATCAATAAAAATTACTCCTATACAGCAACGGCGAGTAAACAAAAAATAGCAAAGCCTGTAACGGCCGCCCCTTCTGATGAGGGCCCTGATTTAGTAGAAAAACTTGAAAAGGTTGAAAAAGTAGATGGATATTTCGTGGAGACCTATCAGGAATATGAAGTGTACAAGGATGAAAATGGAAAAGTCAAAAAAGAGATACCCACTGACCATACCGAAACATTAAAATATTGGGATTATAGTCAAAATTATGGTGAATGAGGGTAAACTCCCTCTATAGAAAAGGCTGCCGACACGGTAGCCTTTTCTTATTAGTTCACTAGTTCTTTCAGATTAAACAAAATTCCAATTGAATCAATTTTATAAGCGGATGAATGGATTTTTTAAAATTGTCTAAAATGGTAGTTGAGGAGGTAGAAGAAAAATGAATACAATGGCATTAATCGTAAAATTTGTTACTTGTCTGGTTGCTTATGCGGTAGCATTAGATCTTTTTTTTAATGCGACTTGGGTGGATATTATTTGGTTCAGTGTGTTAATGACAATTGTTTCTTATCTTGGGGATAGGATGTTACTTTCGCGAATCGGAAATAAGAATGCCCTTATTGGAGATTTTATCCTGTCCTATATGGTGGTTTGGATTTTTGGAAGTGTACTTCTTGACAATTATATGCAAATTGCTTGGGGAAGTATTATTTCAGCAATCATAATAACAGTTGGGGAGTTTTTCGTTCACCGAATGTTGCATAGTCCTAGGCAGGAAAGTAGCCCCAAAAAGAATGCGGTACCTGACCGGCTAGCATACGGTATGGAAATGTCCGAGGAGCAAGAGCCGTTAAAGAAAAAGTGAAATTTCACTTAAATTTTTAAAAACAGAATGATTAAAAGAAGGTCTTCCTAATTAATTTGGGGAGGCCTTTTTTTGCTCTAAGGATGGAAATAAACTGGGGATTGAAATAACTATTTACATGAAAGGAAATATCTTGATTCCAAAAATGAACTTTCTGTGACAAATATGTGAAACATAAAAAAATCTCTACTCAAATGAAATTAATTTTGGTATATTTGTATAGCTTTTTAACATAATCCTCGTGAATAAATAAAAAACAAATCGAATGAAAGGGGTACTTACATTGAGTAAATGGAACCAATTTGCTAAATATTCTATTTTAGCATTCTTGGGTATGGTACTTTTGGCTGGGTGTGATAAAAGTAAATTTATTGTTCTAAACCCAAAAGGTCCGGTTGCCCAACAAGAACTAGATTTAATTATCATTTCGGTTATTTTATGTGCAGTTGTTATTATTCCTGTTTTAGGTATTTTTGTTTATATTGCGGTTAAGTATCGAGACCGTCCGGACAACAAAGCACCATATCAACCAGAATGGGCAGACAGTAAAATTTTAGAGATCGTATGGTGGGGAATTCCGGTTGTCATCGTTGCGATTCTTGGTGTTTTTACTGCGAAAACAACAATTAATTTAACAAAACCCCCAGTGAAGGATGTAAAACCATTGGTTGTACAAGTAACTTCACTGGATTGGAAGTGGATGTTTACTTATCCAGATAAAAAAATTGCCACCGTAAATTACGCTGAGATTCCTGCTGGTGTTCCGGTACAATTTGTTTTAACTTCTGATGCACCGATGAACTCGTTCTGGATTCCTCAATTAGGCGGTCAAGAATATACGATGCCGGGAATGTCAATGGGCTTATGGCTACAGGCGAATAAAGTCGGAGAATACTTTGGTTCCGGTGCAAACTTTACCGGTAAGGGATTTGCACATATGCAATTTAGAGTGAAATCAGTAAGTCAAGCTAATTTTGATAAATGGGCAGAAAGTATTAAGAAAAGCTCTCCTGTCTTAACAAAAGCTGGTTATGAAAAATTGTCCAAGCCAAGTACTGAAAAAGAGTTAAGCTTTTCAGCATATCCTAATGGATTATTCCAAGACATTGTGAACAAAAATGGTGGTATTTACTATAATCATAAGAATCACATGAACATGAGTGATAGTGCTGAAATGAAGTCAATGCCTGGAATGGATATGGGAAAATAAACAAACAGGAGGAAATTATCAATGGATAACTCGCATTTTTTTGTCACCGGCGATCCTATGATTTATGGTGCCGATGTTTCGATTGTTCTAGCCATGATTGGGATTGTATTTTCTCTCACATACTTCAAAAAATGGGGATGGATATGGAGAGAATGGATTACAACCGTTGACCATAAAAAAATTGGTATTATGTATCTCCTTTCCGCTTTACTTATGCTTTTCCGCGGTGGGGTCGATGCGATTTTAATGCGTATTCAACTTGCTTTTCCTGATATGCATTTCTTAGAATCTGAACACTATAATGAAATTTTTACAACACATGGAACAATTATGATTTTATTTATGGCGATGCCATTTATGTTCGGATTATTTAACATGGTTGTTCCATTGCAAATTGGTGCGCGCGATGTTGCGTATCCAATGTTGAATGCTGTAAGCTTCTGGTTATTCTTTATCGGAGCGATGCTCTTTAATATCTCCTTTGTAATCGGTGGTTCAGCGAGTGCCGGATGGCTATCCTACCCGCCTTTATCTGAAAACGATTTTAGCCCGGGTCCTGGTCAAAACTTTTGGATTTGGGGAATTCAAATTTCAGGTATAGGTAGTTTGGCAACAGGTATTAACTTTGTTGTAACGATCTTAAAAATGCGGACACCATCTATGCGCTTAAAAGATATGCCATTATTTTCATGGTCTGTTTTAGCGTCATCAATTGCCATTTTAGGTGTATTCCCTATTTTAACTGTTACTTTAATCATGTTGACGGTTGACCGCTTACTTGGCGGACACTTCTTTACAATGACTGCCGGCGGTAACCCTATGTTATGGGTAAACTTGATCTGGATGTGGGGTCACCCAGAAGTTTATATTGTTGTATTACCTGCCTTCGGTGTGTTCTCTGAGATTGTTGCTACATTCTCGAAAAAACGTATTTTTGGTTATGGTTCAATGGTATTTTCTATGATTGCCATTTCTATAGTTTCTTATTACACTTGGGTGCACCATTTCTTTACAATGGGTGCCGGTGCGGACGTAAATATTGTTTTTGCAATATGTACGATGATTATCGCAATCCCGACAGGTGTTAAGATCTTTAACTGGCTGTTTACGATGTACCGCGGCCGCGTACGCTTATCACAGCCTATGCTTTGGTTCTATGCATTCGTACCATGTTTCCTTGTTGGTGGTGCAACAGGTGTTATGCTTGCAGCGGCGCCAGCAGACTATCAATACCATAACAGTTACTTCCTGATCGCCCACTTCCACCAAGTATTAATCGGTGGTGTAGTATTCGGTTACCTTGCAGGTCTATATTATTGGTGGCCAAAACTATTCGGCTTCAAGTTAAACGAACGTTTAGGAAAATGGGGATTCTGGTTGTGGCAAATTGGTTTCTATGTATGCTTTATGCCACAGTACGCACTTGGATTCATGGGTATGACTCGCCGTATTTATACGTATAACCAATCAGCAGGTTGGGACATGGGTTGGGCACCGCTTAACTTAATTTCAACGGTCGGTGCATTCTTTATGGGTATCGGTTTCGTCTTCCAAGTTTGGCAAATTCTTTACAGCATTAAACACGGTGAACGCGATGTAACTGGTGATGCTTGGGATGGCCGTACATTAGAATGGTCAATTCCATCCCCTCCTCCAGTTTATAACTTTGCGATTTTACCAAAAGCAAATGGCAAAGATGCTTGGTGGTATCAAAAAGAAGAAATGAAAAAAGAAGGATATAAACCTGAACCGGTAAAATATGAACCGATTCATATGCCAAAAAATACAGGTATTCCTTTCATTATGTCATGCTTCTTCTTTATTGCCGGTTTTGGATTTACGTTTGATTGGATTTGGATGGGTGTCATCGGATTAATTGGTGTTGCCATAACATTATTTACTCGTTCATTCCAATATGACACGGATTATTATATTCCTGTAGAAGAAATCGAACGAACTGAGAAAGCATTAAGAAAAAACATTTCAGTTCAGCGAACTGCAAACTAGGAGGTTAAAAACATGCAACATAGCGCTTCAGCTCATGTTTCTGACCATGATCATGGTCATGTTGACCAAGAAGGATTAAAGGTTTTAGGATTCTGGATATTCCTTGTAACTGACTGTCTATTATTTGCAACCTTCTTTGCAGCGTATGCGGTCCTGCACACTCATACAAACGGTGGGTTCACAGCAAAAGAATTTGATGTACCAGGTTTTATCATTGAGACTTTCATTCTTTTAATTAGTTCATTTACAAGTGGTTTGGCAGTACTCGCCATGCATAAAGGCAATAAAAAAGGCCTTATAAATTGGTTAATTGTAACAATTGCTCTCGGTGCTGTATTCGTAGGTCTTGAAATCAACGAATTTGTAAATATGGTTCATGAAGGTGCGACTCTTCAAAGCAGCGCCTTCCTTACTTCCTTCTTTTGTTTAGTTGGTACACACGGGGTTCACGTTTCTTTCGGTATCCTTTGGATCCTTGGAATTATTGTTCAAATTAAGAAAAAAGGAATTACTGAAGTTACAAAACGAAAAGTTTCCATTGTCAGTCTTTATTGGCACTTCTTAGATGCTGTCTGGATCTTTATCTTTACTGTCGTTTATTTAATGGGGGTGATGTAACATGTCAGCACATGGACACGAACACGAACACACTGGTTCCATCAAAGCATATGTGACAGGTTTCATTCTTTCGATAATATTGACGATCATCCCTCTTGTTCTTGTTTTAAATCATATGATTGCAAAATCGGCGCTTATGTTCAGCATATTGCTGGCGGCTGTTTTACAGTTTGTCCTTCAATTATTCTTCTTCATGCATATTCGTGATGGTGAAGGACCGAGGTACAATGTGATGGCATTAATCCTTGGGATTATTTTTGTAGCAACAATTGTTGCGGGATCGGTTTGGATTATGTCATTCAACTCTCAAGTTCATTAATGTTACTAAGTGCCCAGCGATTTTAGAGACCGCTGGGCACTATATCTTAATAGACAGAAAAGAAATGGTTTCTTACATAGGAGGTGCTCTAAGATGAAATATTTTTGGCTTTCTATCATTGCAGCGGCAACACTTTTTCTAGTAAATATTATTGGATTTATCGACACGATGACAAATTCCGCAATGGGATGCGGGAGCGGATACCCTTTGTGTAATGGTAAGTTATATCCCGATTTTTCTGATTATCACTCCGTCATTGAATACACCCATCGTATCGTTGTGGGGCTTGCGAGCCTGTTATTATTTGTTGTTTCAGCTATGGCTTGGATTCGCTATAAATCGCGAAAAGTGAAAACGCTGGTACTCTTTGCGATTTTAGGTATCCTTGGGGAATCAACGCTTGGTGCTTTAACAGTGATGATCTCACTTTCCCCTCTTTTGCTGGCAGCGCATTTGGGAATTGCACTTATATCATTTTCAGCATTAATCAATATTGCCTATGTGATTTATTTGGAGGAAAAGAAAATTCCTTCCTTGAAAAAAATGCCCGCTTCATTTTCCGTTTTTTCTTGGTTTACTTTTATCTTTCTTTATGCGGCTATTTATTTCGGGGGTTATGTTGCCAAAACAGGTTCAGGTGAAGCCTTCCGTGGTTTTCCGATTCCGACCGAACGCTACGGGGATGTTGGAAATGCTTTTTGGGTTGATATCATTCATCGTTCATTTGCCCTTGGTCTAATCATTCTCTTTTTCGGGATCATTCACCTTTCAAAAAAATATCGTCAAGATCGTCCAGATATTTATCGCTTTAGTCAAATTAATTTTTTATTCATTCTTTTGCAAGGTTTAAGTGGTGCACTTTTAATTTATACCCATTTAAGTTTGGGAGCGGTCCTTCTACATGTTTCCATTCTATCACTATTAGTTGGAATCCAAAGTATCATCTGCTTTCAAAATGGATAGGCAAAAATCCTAAATGATTCGTTTAGGATTTTTTTATTGCTCTATTTCTTATCTATTTTAAAAATCAAGTAATTTGCACTACTAAAATTATTTTTAAAAAAAGTTTGACAAATTTGTGACAATTGATAGAATATTCAGTAAGGGAGTGATGATCATGGAGTATAAATACTTAAAAATTTTTAAAGCATCCATGTTTGGAATCGGTACTGGTGTACTCATTTTTATTTCTAGTTTTTTTGTAAGCGCTGCCAATGGAGGATACTTTTATACTGCAACAGGTGTTGGTGTCGTCATTGCTTCTATTATTACCTTATTATTTGGTATGTGTCTAAGCTTAATGGATGAAGTAACAGAAGCGGAGATTCGTAATAAAGAAACTAAACTATATTTTGTTCCAAAAAGAACATTTCATTAAAAAATAAAAATATCAGGCGTAATTTTTGAATAAAATTGCGCCTGATATTGTTTAAAAAAGAAGAGGTTCACATTTTCTACATTTAAGAAGAATCACTAGTTTCGACTGAAATTTATCATCCCTGTAATTTTTCAACCTCACCCATTTTCTTCTTTACCGGCCAAAACGCCCATTTTCCTAAAATCGATGTAATGGCAGGAACCAAAAATGGTCTGATTATAAATGTATCCAGAAGTACACCAATGGCTGTAATCGTTCCAAAATGGACAAGTATTTGAATCGGAAGTGTCGTTAAGATGGCAAATGTGCCTGCTAAAATTAAACCAGCTGAGGTAATGATTCCCCCCGTTTCAGCGACCCCTTCCCGAACTGCATTTACTAGGGACATTTCATTGCTTTTTCTCCAAATGCTTGAAATCATAAAAATATTATAGTCCTCTCCAAGTGCAACAATAAATACAAAAGCATATAAAGGGATGAATCCTTGGATTTCATTCACGTTGAACCCATAGTGCAAGATAATCCATCCTAAACCTAATGCACTATAATAGGATAAGAGCACCGTTCCGATTAGATAAATTGTGGCGATAATAGAACGAAGATAGAATAATAGTAAAACGGCAATCATCACAAGGACAATCGGAATAATCAAGGAGGAATCGGCTTTCGTTGTCTCTTTCGTATCGTATTGTTCGGCCGTTTGCCCGCTTATATAAATCTTGCTCTTCGCACCACCACTTTTTAAAATTTCCTTTAGTTCCTTTTTAAGTTTTGGGATGGATTCCATTGCCTTGTTGGAATAGGGATTATCTATTAATTCCACATCATATTTGACCAAGCTTGGATCCCTTTTACTTCTCTCTGGATCTGATACCTTCGCAATGTACGGTAATCCTTCCAATTTTTCTTTTACGCTGTTTTCATCTTCAATTCCTTTTACGATGACTTGGGTAGGTGCCAAATCACCTGCACTAAAGTGTTCAGAAAGGATTTCAAAGCCCTCGCGAGACGGCATATTTTTTGGAAACGATGAAAGAGTGTCATACGTATAGTCAATTTTTAAAGAATAAATGGCCAAGATCCCCAAAATCGTAAACGTTGTAATAAACACTTTCCAAGGGTTTTGACTAACCATTCTACCGATGATATTTCCTAACCGTTTTTCTTTTTTGCGATCCCGATATACCTTCCCTCTCTTCTCTGCCAATTTTTTATCCATTTCTTCTGTACGTGGGATAAATGGATAAAAGGAGGCTCTTCCTAAAATACTTAGAAACGCAGGAATAAGTGTTAAACTCGCACACATCATGATAAGAATCGCCAAACTGAACGGAATCGCAAAACGGTGGATGGATCCGTAGTTTGCCCCTAATAAAACAAGAAGAGAGATCACAACAGTCAGTCCACTCATGATAATCGCACCAGATGATCTAGTAAATGCATGTTTGATAGAACGGAATTTGCTTTCCTCTGTTTTTAAACTGTTTCGAAATTGGGCAATTAAGAATAAGCAATAATCGGTACCAGCCCCAAATAGTAATACCGTCATAATCGAGATAGCTTGAGAATCAAAGTCGATCACTCCTTCCTTCCCTAACAAACCAAGAATCGGGCTGATCACCATATAGGCCATCCCAACACTAATTAATGGGATGAGAGCCAAAATCGGGGAACGATAAATAATCAGAAGAAAAACCAGGACAAGTAAAACGGTACCAAAAAGTAAAGAGAGATCCCCTTGGCTGAATAGTTTAGTGGCATCTACTGATATTCCAGCAGGACCTGTAACTCTTACAAGTAAAGAGTTTTCATCACTGATTTTTTTCGTAAAAGGATTAGATGAGAAAATAGGTTCTGAAATTTGTTTCAGTTTATCCAATCGATTTTGTATCTCTGCAGTCTCAAGGTCTTGATCAAATATTACCGGTAACACGAAGGTCGTTCCATCCTTGGATACTTGTTGTTTTATTACAGGCAGCGCCATTTGATAAAACGGTGGCACCTCCGTCCCTTCAATCGGGTTATCAACAACAAGCTTTTTGGTTAGTGTTTGTATGGATGCTAGATCTTCATCCGATAACTGATTCTTTTTATACCAGGTCAACAGTGCAGGAGTTCCAGTCTTATTTCCAAAATTCTTTTCAATGATTTCCTTTGCTTTTTGAGAGTCAACTTTCTCTAAAAAGAGATCCGCTCGTTCATTCTTTTGTGAATTTGCCTGGGGTAAAGTGATATTCAATAGAATTATGGCGAATACCCAAATAAGGATGGTAATCCATCGCCCTTTTTTCCCGCTAACTAGCTCACCCCAACGCATTAACCAATTTTTCTTCATAATTCTCGTCTCCCTTCATCACCTTATCAGTTGATAAGTAGATAGCAAAAAAAGAGAAGGCCTGCTAGCCTAACTCCCTATTCCATCTAAAATGATACTTACAATTAATTTGGCTTTTCGCTCAGACTCTTTCATTCTCTCTTCATCATCCAAGTTTTTAAGGTTGGAAAATTGTAATAAGGATTTAAGGATATCTAAAATGAAATAGGACATTTCTGTTGGATTGCTTTCAAGTTTTGAAAGGTCCTTCGTTTGTTTTTCATTTTCCGCTTCCACAATGATCTCAACAATCGGATTGAAATAACTTTCTAACCACCACTTACGAATAAGTAGTTGTGTCTCATCATTCATTTCGTGTTTGATGTCATGAAACATTTGTGATAAATCCTCTTGGTGATTCATGAGCATGTAAAAGGCAATCTGATGCACTCGTTCTCGAAAAGACGTATAGTGCTTTTTAATATTCTCCATTTTGAATTTGGTGCGGTTCATTATTGCTCTAACCACTTCGATATAAATTTCTTGCTTATTTCGAAAATGATGATATAAAGCTGGCTGGGTAATTCCGCATGATTGGGCAATTTGTCTAGTGGAGACGGAACGATAGCCATAGGTCATAAATAATTTTTGGGATAAGTTGATTATATTCTGCTTCGTTTCTAGTGCAGAAATCTCAGATTGCTTATTTGGTGTAATAGCCATTGAATGTTTCAGCCCTTCTTACTTATCAACTGATCAGTTATATCATATTATAAATTGAATTCAATAAATAGTACAGTAAAGTTCCAGATGAAAAAGAAAAATACGAAAAACTCAGGTTTAATAAGGAACCTGAGTTTTTTCTAATCTTTCTAAAATTTTTCTTTTCCGATAAAGCATCATCCCTGCCTCGGAAAGATCGCTAATCATAGACCGGTTAGTGAAGGCGCCGAAAATCATTCCGGCTACCGGTACCATTTGAAATAATTTTTTCCATCCAAAATTGTCCCGGTATGTATAGACAACCTCTCTCCAGCCTTGTAATTGGGACATCATCTCATCTGATTTTTTATCTCTTTGATAAAAGTTTGCCAGTTCATTTAGGATCGCACGTTTCCCTACAACATCGGCTGATGAAAATTGCAGACATTTAATCATAAAAATTCGTTCATTTTTTTCGTTTGGGTCATAGCCGTGGAGAATCGCAATTTCTTGTAAAGTTTTTAAGGAAATCGCCAATATAGCCGGTATATCAATGGCCAGGGTGAATATTCCCCCAATTCCTGTGCTTGCTCCTTGGAGTGCGGCCAGATTCTTTCTTCGCCCGCTTAGTTCATGGCTAATTTTATCCATTGTTTTTAATGGCAAATCTTGAATATCTGTAACCTTTTCAATGGGCTGATTTGTTTCGTTTTGAACCATGGTGAATAACCTTTTTTCATTAATTAAATATCTTCCACCAGTTTGGATGTAAGCCCCAATTTCCTCAAGCAATAAACCGATCTTATTGTGAATAAATTGAGGTGTAATCTTATCTAACAGCTTAAATGGCAGACGTCCAATCCGTTCCCAAAACCACAAACCGTTCTGGTCTTTCTCCCATTTTTCAATTAGTGATAGTTCTTTTAGTAATTCCTCTTTTGACTCCATTTCTTTAACCACCTATTTTTAATTAAAAATCATCTTGCTCTATTTTTCCCATGAGAAATTTCTATTACATACGGAAAAAATTGAAAATGGTTTCAAATGGGGTTTTTGGTAAGCAAAAAAGGCCTCTTTCTGAGACCTTTGCTGATTTATTTTGTGACAATAATCGGACCGTCTTTGGTAATAATTAGGGTGTGTTCATATTGGGCAACGCGGCTTTGTTCGGTTATATAGGTCCAGCCGTCACCCTTTTCGAGCACTTCCTCTTCATGTGTAGAGATAAATGGTTCAAACGCAATAACCATTCCTTCACGTAACAAGCCACTCTCTGACGGTTCATAATAATTAAAAATATATTCAGGCTTCTCATGAATGGTCCGTCCAATTCCATGGCCCGTAAGGTTTTTGATCACGGTGAATCCTTGTTTTCTAGCCGTCTGATAGACTACTTTCCCCATACCATTTATTTTCGAACCCGGCTTTGCTTTTTTAAGCCCAGCTTCAAAAGCTTCTTGTGCCACTTCACAGATTCTTTTTAGCACAGGATCACCTTCTCCTACCACAATCGAGATGCCTGTATCGGCGAAATAACCGTTTTTGGAACCTGAAACATCAATATTGACGAGGTCCCCCTCTTGAATCACTCGATTTCCCGGTATACCATGGGCTACTTCTTCATTCACACTAATACAAGTATAGCCCGGAAAATCATATTCTCCTTTTGGTGCAGAAATGGCACCTTCTTTTTCAAAAAGTCCGCCGGCAATTTCGTCTAACTCTTTTGTCGTGATACCTGGTTTGGTTTTTTGGACTAACTCATCTCGAATAGCCGCACAAATTCGGCCGATTTCTTTTATGCCATTAATATCTTCTTCTGTTTTTACAATCATGGTAAATCCCCATTCTTAATATTTTGTCATAAAATCTTTTATGTAATAAATTTTACCCGTAGTCTTTTAAAAATCCAAGTCCTAGTCGCGAATGGGCGGGCTTTCGATTAGCGGCAATTAAAAGCAGCCCAATTTAGCTAAAAAGGGCTGCATGACCAATTATTCACCTAAATCAACGTTGTGGTACACTTGTCTTACATCTTCTAAATCTTCAAGTGCATCAATCATCTTTTCGAATTTTGCTTGTCCATCTTCAGGAAGGGTAATTTCATTTTGTGCAAGCATGGTTAATTCAGCAACTGTAAATTCCGTAATGCCGGCATTTTTGAATGCTTCTTGAACAGCATGGAATTGGTCAGGCTCAGCATAAACAATGACCTGTTCCTCTTCTTCAATAATGTCACGAACATCCACATCGGCTTCCATCAAGATTTCAAGGACTTCTTCCTCTGTCTTCCCTTCAATTCCGAAAACAGCTGTGGCATCAAACATATAGGCAACAGAACCACTTACTCCCATATTACCGCCGTTTTTTCCGAAAGCAGCACGCACGTCAGAAGCAGTACGGTTTACGTTATTTGTTAACGCATCAACAATAACCATAGAACCATTTGGTCCAAATCCTTCATACCGAAGCTCGTCATAGCTTTCCTCTGAACCACCCTTTGCTTTTTCAATCGCACGGTCAATAATATGTTTTGGTACACTGTATGTTTTCGCGCGTTCGAGTACAACTTTTAATGCTGTATTGGATTCAGGATCTGGTTCGCCCTGTCTTGCAGCTACATAAATTTCACGGCCAAACTTCGCATAAATACGGCTTGTATTTGCATCTTTAGACGCTTTCTTTTCTTTAATATTATTCCACTTACGTCCCATCGTCTTCCAACTCTCTTTCAACATTGAATCAACTGAAATAATTCACTAAATAATATTATCGTAAAATGGGCAATTTGTTAAGTGTCTACAGAATATCCTCCCGCCAAAAATCAATAAATGACTAAAAAATAGATAAATTTTTATAGGGTTATACCATTTTCTTCTCATAATGAAACGCATTGCACAACAAGCTTTTTAAAATGTGATTTAAATCACATCAAAATACAATGAAAATGATTATCATTTGTATTAGAGAGATTGAAACCTATTTTGGAGTGATAATAATGAATCAAGCAATGAAAACCATTGAGGGTTGGTATAGTTTACATGATTTCCGGAATATTGATTGGCCAAAATGGAAGGCTGCAACTGAAGCACAGCGCGAACAGGCATTAAGTGAATTTAAGGTTCTTTTAAGTAAATGGGAATTGGTCGAGGAAAATAAACAAGGCAGCCATACTGTTTATACGGTTGCAGGACAAAAGGCCGACCTAATGTTTATGATTCTCCGTCCTACAATGAAAGAAATAATTGAAGTGAAAACAGAATTTAATAAAACATTGCTCTCAGATTACACCAAACCTGCTTATTCCTATGTTTCCGTTATCGAAAAAAGCAGTTACTCGCATATGGCGGCTAATCCATTTGAAGATCCTGATATGAGGGCAAAACTTTATCCTTCAATCCCAAAAACAGAATATATTTGCTTTTATCCAATGAGTAAACTTCGCGGTGAAAAAACGAACTGGTTTATGCTTCCTATGGAGGAACGGAAACGGTTAATGTTTGAACATATTGATACAGGAAAACCGTATTCGGAGCAAGTGAAACGGATAGTAACAGGTTCCGTTGGACTTGATGACTATGAATGGGGCGTTTCCCTATTTTGTGATGATGCCCTACAATTTAAAAAATTAATCTATGAAACAAGATTTGATGAGGTCAGCGCTGTTTACGGGATTTTCGGTTCCTTCTATATCGGTAATCTTTTAAGACAAGATCAAATCAATCAATTCTTTCAAATATAGGAAAAAGACGGTTACCCGCCCTCTTTTTTTCTCTTTTCTAGCCAGTTATCTATTTCTGATGTGTTAAACTAAATTTATCCCAGAAATACAAGTGGAGGTAAATTTTATGAATAACCTTGACAAAAAAACACTAATCGCTCAACATCCACTGCTACAAAATTTAATAGCATTGGATGAAGTTTTTTGGGTCAATCCTCATCTTGAAACCGGTAAAAAAGGGATTGAAAAAGCCCTGTTAACCAAGGATGATATTCGTGATGCAGAGGAAAGATTAAAACGATTTGCACCATACATTGCAAAGGTTTTCCCTGAAACGAACGCAACAGATGGTATTATTGAGTCTTCTTTAGTGAAGATTCCTTCGATGAAACAATACCTAGAACAAGCCAACCAGGAATCGATTGAAGGAGAATTATGGTTAAAATGTGACAGCCACCTTCCAATTTCCGGATCGATTAAAGCACGAGGTGGAATTTATGAGGTTTTAAAGCATGCGGAGAAATTGGCAATTGAGCATGGATTATTAAAACTAGAGGATGACTATTCTATCATTGACAGTGATCAGTTTCGCACCTTTTTCTCAGGTTTTTCCATCGCAGTTGGCTCAACCGGAAATTTAGGTCTTAGTATTGGCATTATTAGCGCAAAACTAGGATTTCATGTTACGGTTCATATGTCAGCCGATGCGAAACAATGGAAAAAAGAACTTCTGCGCAGCAAAAATGTTAACGTAATTGAATATGAGGCAGATTATAGTAAAGCAGTTGAAGAAGGAAGATTTCAGGCAGAATCTGATCCGAACTGTTATTTCATCGATGATGAAAATTCCCATGATTTATTTTTAGGATATGCTGTTGCTGCCTCTCGTTTAAAAAAACAACTAGAGGATTTAGCGGTAAGGGTAGATGAAAATCATCCGCTATTTGTTTACCTGCCATGCGGTGTTGGTGGCGGCCCTGGCGGTGTAGCCTTTGGATTAAAACAATTGTTTGGGGATCATGTCCATTGTTTCTTTGCCGAGCCCACACACTCCCCTTGTATGTTGCTTGGGTTGGTAACCGAACTTCACGATAAAATTTCTGTTCAGGATATAGGGATTGATAATTGTACAGATGCCGATGGGTTGGCTGTTGGCAGGCCCTCCGGTTTTGTTGGGAAAACCATGGAGCCTTTTTTAAGTGGCTGTTATACCATCAGTGATGAGCAGCTTTACCAGCTTTTAAAAGAATTAGTGGACCAAGAAGAAATTTACTTAGAACCTTCCGCATTAGCAGGTATGGCGGGTCCGATCCAATTATTTAAAAAAGGTTCTGCTTATCTCACGAAACACAATTTAAAGGATAAGATGAAAAATGCATCCCATATTGTATGGGCAACTGGCGGAAGTATGGTACCGCAAGAAATGCTTGAGGTTTACTATCAAAAAGGGCTTGAACGATCGTCTAAAAATTAATTTTTAAAAAATTAGGCTACCATACTATAGGGTTTCGTTTTGAGGTGCTTTTCTTAAAAAACGTACAGAAACTACATTCGATTGGTAAATTAAATAGTTAAACTCGCCATAGTTGGCGAGTTTATTTATTAGGAATACAAAAACGTTATCGGAATGTATCCGATTGAGGTTCCCTTAAATTTTTGGGTAAAACCCACTCCTTTTTAAAAAAGATGTCTCGTCCTAATCTAGTAACTAGCAAAAGTAAAACATAAGCGAAGATTTTTCTGTTAAATGTAGAATGGAGCTCATTTCGGAGTAAATAAGGGAAGATTTTCCGATTAAGCAAAGAAAAATCCCCCATTTTCAAGTTTTTCGAGTAAATAGACGAAAAATCTTCCTCTATTTAAAGCTTTTTTTATCAATATTTCTAATTAAGCGAAATTGTTCCGTCTATTTATCTGATGGGTGCTTAACCTAATCCCCCAACCTATAAACGGTGCTGCAAATGACAGAAGTTTTGACCTTATTTTTTAATGGTACAATACTTATTGTCCATTATTGCTATGTCAATGTTAATGAAATTTCGTAGAAACCTTGATAAATAAAGAAAAAGACGTATGCCAATTCATACGTCAATTCTTGTGCCTTTTAATCAGGATGCACCCCTTAACGGAACCCTTGAGTATCCATACCCAATGTTTTTTATCATTTTGTCGGTGATGCTTGATAGGCTGTTTCTGTTTCTTCTTCCGGTTCTAACTCTAATTCCTCGATGGCTACAGCACGAGTATGAACGGTATGGTTCCATTCTCTCTGATTCTTTTTTAGAAACCCTAAAATCGTAACAGGAATCCAGGAGAGTCCAAAAATATAGGAAACAAAAAACCAGTGAAGTTTTTTCCCTTTTTTCTCTAAAATCATTGCAAGGATTGGCAAGGATAAATAGGCCGCAATAAAGGTCCCGTAAATCCACCCATCAAAGATGATCGACTTATCGACAACATCTCCTAAAAAGCCATCAACCTCATATACCCCTGTATACGAAAGAAAACCGGCAATTATCAAGATTAATGCCAAAATAGAGCGGGAAGGCATCACTAAGTAGATTGCAGAATCAATAAGCATGAACTTTCGTTTTTTTAACCCTTCGATTAGTAATGGGAGTGTATATCTTGTCATACAGTCAAAATGTCCCTGCATCCAGCGGATTCTCTGTCTAAATGATTGCTTAAAGCCAAGCGGCTTTTCATCATATAGTTTTGCATCGTGAGCCCAAGCGACTCTTTTTCCTGTTTTTAAAATATATCTTTGCGTAAATTCAAGATCTTCTGTTAAGGAAGTGGCCCCCCAGCCAATCTCTTTTAAAACTTTGGTGGTAACCGTAACTCCTGTCCCGCCTAATTGGGCAGTCAAACCTAAATTCTCCCTGACCAATTGATAAATTCGATTCGTTGACCAGTACGCAAATGAATAGGATTTAGTTACCCATGTGTCTTCAGGATTTTTAGAATCCAAGTAGGCTTGAACGACATCATGTCCTTCCATCAGCTTGGAGTTAATAATCTGTAAAAAATCCCTTCCGACCAGGTTATCGGCATCAAACATGACCACTGCATCATAGGAGGTTCCGTCCTCTTCAATCTCCCATAAGCGTTCGAACATCCACTCAAGCCCAAAGCCTTTTCCCTTGCGAGTCAGATCATGTCTTTCCATCGCCTTCACACCTGTAGCACGGACCGCAGATGCTGTGCCGTCTGAGCAATTATCACAAATAACATATACATCATATAAGTCTTTCGGATAGTTTAAATTCTTTAAATTCTCACAAATTTGGCTGATTACATTTTCTTCATTGTGTGCTGCAACAAGGACTGCAAAGCTATTTTTAGGCTCCTTGATGACCGTCTTTTTAAATTTTCGAAGTCCTGCATAACTCATAAAGGTTTGATAGCCGACAAAAAATAGAGATATGGCCTGCACGGCTAATAAAAAAAGGTAAATCCCGAACTCCGAAGCTTGACTCCAGCCATGTGTAAAAACACCATATCCAACCGTCAGCACTAAACAAATTGCCACTAAAATGATAAACATAGTACACCTCAGCTTTAATGGGGTGTGTGTCTGTTACCCCTTTTCAATAAGGGTATCCATAAAGAGCGCTTTTAAAACGGAAGGTTTTAAAACTAAAACTGGTTTTTCGATTCTGGGGTTATATCCGGTATATGATTTTGGCAAGGATAGAAAAGGAACAATTAAAAATGATACTGGCAGGTGCAGGATGAAAGAAAGAACTTCTCAACTCGGACTATTTGTGTTTTTATCGTTATTATTAAAATCACTTTATGTAAAGTATTCGATTATGGATGAGCTAAATATTGTTGGTTTTTTAACAGAAATGGCTTTTTTGTCCTTATTTATTATTACAGTGTCTTCTATTCGAAACAGGGTTTCAAGTATTTTGCTTTTGATCCTGAACTTTGGCTATTCAGTACTTTGCTTAACTACCCTACTCTATTTTGATTACTATAACACCATTTTTACGTATAAATCTTTAGGAGAGATTGATCAGGTTGGAGAAATTTCTGACAGTATTGTTGCACTATTCAAACTCCAATATATATGGTTATTTTTCGATTTTATTTTGCTTTGTTTTTGGCCAAAACTTAAGCGTATTTTACCATTTAGTCAATTACAACTAGGGCCAAAACTTTTCGGGTTAACCATTGCCTTTTTATTATTTTTTACCGGTACAAGCCTATTTTCTTCATCTAAAATCTTAAATGAATTAAGTAAATATGAAAAATTAGGAATTATGGGCTATCAATTTTCCGAGGCGGCAAGTGAAATCCATTCTATTTTTTCAAATAAAGACATAAGCGCAGAATCTTTACAAAATAATTGGCATAGGTCGGATACTGGTACTAGGAGACTTCATGGGATTGCAAAGGATAAAAATCTAATTATTGTTCAATTAGAATCGGTACAAAACTTTTTTATTAACTTAAAAATAAATGGCAAGGAGGTAACTCCTAATTTAAATAAGCTAGTAAAGAGCTCCTATTATTTTCCGCATTTTTACTCCCAAGTGGGAAAAGGTAATACATCAGATGCCGAATTTATTACCAATACATCGATCTATCCTTTAGGAGATGTGCCGATGTCTACTGCAATTGAAGGAAAAGCAGTGCCAAGTCTTCCTAAAATGCTTGAGAGAAATGGCTACCATACCGCTACCTTTCATGCCAATAGTGTTTCTTTTTGGAATCGAAATCAGCTCTATCAGTCATTAGGTTTCAATGAATTTTACGACAAAAAGTATTTTGGTACAGACGATATCATTTCTTATGGTGTGTCAGATGAAGTTATGTACAAAAAAGTCATCGAAAAATTAGCGGGATTCAATCGAAATGGAGAAAAATTTTACGCAAATATTATCGCATTATCCAGTCATTTTCCCTTTAAGCTTCCTGATTCGAAACAGCCCGATACGGTTCAATTACCAAAGGAATATGACAATTCCTTCGTAGGCTCCTATATTAAATCGGTTAGCTATGCGGATTATGCTTTCGGAAAATTTGTCGAGGATTTGAAGCGAGAAGGTCTTTATAAGGACTCCGTAATCGTCATTTATGGTGACCATCAAGGACTGCAAATGAAAAGTGAACAGGATAAACAATTAGTTCAGCAAATTTTCGGGAGAAAATATGATTCTGTTTTAGACCATTTAAATATTCCTTTAATTGTGAAGGTTCCATCAGTGGAAAAAGCGAAGAAGATTCCTACTGTTGGTGGTCTGGTAGATATTTATCCAACCGTTGCGAATCTTTTGGGCCTCAATATTAGTAAACAAATTGTTTTTGGAAATGATTTGCTTAATGCAAGTAAGAATCAAATCGGAATTCGCTTTTATGCCCCGACGGGAACATTTGTGAACCAGTCTTATCGTTTTTCTCCTGGTAAAACCAATGATCAGGGGAAAATTTTAAGTATGAACGGACGAAAAGAAAGGACGGCACCGAATCGTGCCATAGAGGAAGAAAAAAAGATCATCGAATACATGAAACTCTCAGATCAATATGTTAAATCACTGCCAAAACTGAAATGACTTGAGAACAAAAAAGGACAGAGACTTCCCCCTCCGTCCTTTTTTGCATTCTATTTGATATCTAGACTCATACGATTCTCCATTTTTCTTAATAGGAAGGTAAAAATTAAAACTAGGACCAAATAGTAAAATCCAACAACTATATATGTTTGCAGCTGTTGGTAATTGGCTGCTGCTTCACTTAACCCAGAACCCCATAAATCCGACATTCCCACATAGGCTACTAAAGAAGAATCTTTTAACCCAATGATAAATTGATTTCCAAGCGGCGGGATGGAAAATTTAAATGCTTGCGGTAAAATAATCCTCCTCATGGTAAGGGGATAACTCATGCCTAGAGAACGTCCTGCTTCCATTTGACCGCTATCAACAGATTGAATGGCACCTCGAAATATTTCAGCAATATAGGCCCCGTTATGAATGGCTAACGCTAAGGCCCCAGCCCAAAATTGCGAAAGTGTAACAACCGAAGCAATTCCGAAATATAGGATAGCAATTTGTACAATTAAAGGAGTTCCTCGAATTAATCCGATATATAGAGTTGCAAATTTATTTAACCATTTATTTGTAGATATTCTAAAAAATGCAAAAATTAGTCCGATGATACTTCCAATTAATAACGATGTAATGGTTAACCTCAAGGTTAGAAAGGCTGCTTTTGGAAAAACATCAAAGGTGTTTAAAAAAATATCAAAAATAATAATCACCTTCCTATCTTATTGAAAAGGGTGCGATTCAATCCACACCCTTACACTGCTCTTATTCTCCTAAGATATTACGTCCAAACCATTTATCGCTAATTTTTTCATAGGTTCCATCTTTTATGATTTCCTTTAAAGCCTTATTAAGTTTTTCCTTTAATTCCTTATCTTCTTTGCGTACAGCAATGGCTTGGTCATCATGAGTTAACGGTTCTCCAATATCTTTTATTTTAATTGAACCTGCTTTGATAATTGGAAAGCCAACCATTTGATCGGTAATCACCGCATCTAATCTGCCTGTCGGTAGATCCATAAGCGCAGTAATATCACTGTCATATTCTACAACATTCTTTTTATCGGTATAGGTTAATGCCAGGTCCTTATAGGTACTTGCTTTGACAACACCAATCTTCTTTCCTTTTAAATCAGAATCTGAATGAATGCTATTGTTATTTTCAGATACAAACATTTGTGCTCCTGAACGATAATACGTGTCAGTAAAATCAACTGATTTTTTTCTTTCGTCTGTTACTGTCATACTGCCAATAATTGCGTCATATTTTTTTGCTTGCAGTCCCTGTATGAGGGTTTCCCAAGGATTTGTGACAGGAACAGGTTTCATTCCCATTTTCTTAGCAAGCGCTTGTCCGATTTCTACATCGAAGCCTTGTAATTTGCCATTTTCTTTGAAATTAAAAGGTTTGTACAATCCACTCATCGCGTAATGGAATTCTTTTTTCTTTGTTGAGTCAGTACTTGTTTTATTACTGCAGGCTGAGAGCATGAAAGCAGCAATAATAACTCCGATAAATAGACCCATTCCCCATTTCTTTTTCATGATAATCCTCCTCATTATTTTTTATAAAATACTATTTAAAAACTGTTTAGCTTTTTCATGCTTTGGATTAAGAAAGAATTCATTTGGTGGACCTTCTTCTAGAATTTTGCCATTTCCCATAAATACAACTCGGTCGGCAACCTCACGAGCAAAGCCCATTTCATGGGTCACTACAATCATCGTCATCCCTTCTTTAGCGAGTTGCTTCATGACTTGAAGAACTTCACCGACAAGTTCGGGATCCAACGCTGATGTCGGCTCATCAAAGAGCATAATACGAGGTTCCATTGCTAAAGCACGGGCTATAGCTACTCTTTGTTTTTGCCCTCCTGATAAATTCCTTGGATATGCTTGAGCTTTGTCCTTTAAACCTACTTTTTCGAGCAAAACAAGAGCTTTTTCTTTTGCTTGCTGCTTGTCCACTTTCTTTACAAATAAAGGGGCTTCCATAATATTTTCCAGAACGTTCTTATGCGGAAAAAGGTTAAAATGTTGAAATACCATCCCTACTTCTGCCCGGATATTATTCAAATTTGTCTCATTTGGAACAACCCTTTTTCCAAGCAGGGTGATCTCCCCTTGGTCATACAATTCAAGGAAATTAAGGCATCGAAGGAGTGTACTTTTACCTGAACCACTGGCACCAATTAAGACAACAACTTCTCTTTCTTCTACGGTTAAATCAATTCCATCCAACACAGTATTAGAGCCGAATGCTTTTACAAGGTTTTTAACTTGTATCATGTCTACCTCCTTTTGGTGTATATAAATTTTAAGGTTTACTTGGAATTGCGATTTAAGGAATAGCAATCCTTTAAGGCCTTCCTATAAAACTACAAAAGTATTATTACCTTAAATCACACAATTTTTCCTAGTATAGTATTATTTTAAATTGTGTGTGAATTCATTCTAGATTAACATTCAGAATTTTCATTCTCTTCAAATATTATATCAAAAGAAAAAAAGTGCATCTATTAGACAAGGAGTATAGTTTTTTTCTTAAAATTTATACATTTTGTATAAAGAAGATTAAAAATTTCTCCAATAATATATCCTTGATGATTTAATTCCTTAACAAAAAAAGGATCCATCAATGAAGGATCCTGGAATTATTTAATTTACAAATACTAGTAAAAGCCAGAGGTATAAAGAAATGAGGGTAAAAATCATGGTAAGTGGAATCACGATTAAGGTGACTTTCATGTAATCCTTCCATGCAATTGGGATATGATTTTTCTTTAAAATATGCATCCATATTAACGTAGCTAAAGTACCGATTGGCAGAATGAGGGAACCAATATCACTGCCAATAATATTAGATAAGTATACGGTTTTTAATAAGAGTGGGTCTAGTCCCATTTCTGTTAAGGTTAAAGTAGCAACCATTAACGCAGGATGGTTATTAAATATGTTCGATAACACTGCAGTAATAATCCCCATGGTAATACTCGCATGGAACAGGCTATCATTCACAATTGGCTTTAAATGTGCGAGTAAGTAATCCGTTAGACCAATATTATGGAGACCAAATATGATCACATACATACTGAAGGCAAAGATTAAGATATGCCATGGAATCTTGCCGGCTACATCTTTGGGATTAATCTTAAGATAAATCCATCGCCAAATTAATAAAACTAACGAACCTAAAACGGCAACTAATGATACGGATATTCCCATGAAGGAAGCAACAAATAAACTAATTCGAACCAAAAACACAAATAACAGCATATAAATCATGAGTTTCTTTTGTTGTTGAAATAAACTGTCATTACTTTTTTGGAGTGGATGGTAGCGGCGGTTTTTCTGGAGTGGAATCGAATAGGAATGGAAGCGAATTTCTTTTGGTATATCTTTTTTAAAGACTAAATACAATAAATAGGCTAAAAAGAGTAGACCGATCACCCCTGGTACAAACATCATCTCCGTTTGTAAATAAAGGTCCATACCGATAATTTTTAGGGCAATCAGGTTTACGATATTACTAACACCGATCGGTGCACTGGAGGCGGTTGCAATTAAGGCGCCACTTAGAAGGTATGGAATTTTTTGACGACTCTTTAAACCAAGATTTTTTAAAATTAAAATTAAAATAGGTGTAGTAATTAAAATACTTCCATCATTATTAAAGAATAGAGTCATTAAAAAGCAAAGCAACAACGTATACCAAAATAGTCGAATTCCCGATCCCTTTGAAACTTTTAACATGAGAGCAGCAGTCCACTTGAAAAATCCGAAACTTTCAAGCACTATGGCCATGACAATTGTAGCGATGATGGTTATGGCTGCTCCTGTTACTTTTGAACTAATATCCAGTAAATCCCCGGGCGAAACACTTCCGCTAAGGAAAACTATAATGGCTCCGATTGATGCAGGGATTGCCTCGTTCATGTTTTTAGGACGGAGAAATATCAAAACCATGGTAAGGATAAATGATAAGATGGTGATGATTACCGTCGACAACGAATACATGTAAATTTTTCACTCCCTTGATGTCAAACTTCTGATAAAACCTATCTATTTTGCGTTTCGTTCACCCCTTGTCCTTTGATTTATCATACGTAAATTTTGGAGGCTTGAACTAAACGAATATCTCGAATTATTGATAATTCAGCAAAAACCCTACAAATATTTTCTAGATTTTTACCCACTTTTTATCCGTTAGGCACGGAAAGGTTTTGACGTGCCTCGGCCCAGACTTTTAGTAAAAATAAAAAAACCGGTACAGTTGAATGTACCGGTACAATTTTTAATTAAATTTTCTGGATCATTGAAACGATAAGGTTCCAATTTGTTCTATAATCCTATTTAATTATCGTTTTTTACTTTTTTTTTCTAGCGAACCAAGACTCCCTCGGAATACTCTTCTATTTTGGCTGTTACCTATACTTCCCCGATATTTCGACTTTTTCTCAGAATCATGGTCACCCGTGCTACCACTTGAACCATGATTATTATCTTCACAGGAACAGTTGCCCGTGCTGCCATTACTTCCGCTAGATGTATGGCCTCCTGGGTTGGTGTTTGAGCCTTTACTTCCGGCAGATTCATGCTTCCCCTTACTGCCACTTGACCCGCTGCTTATACTGGTATGCTTGCGGCGGTTACCTTTAGAACCTTTGTCTCCATTTGAACTGCCTTTTTTTCCGCTTGAGCTTTTTCGTCCACTTGATCCGCTACTGCCCCAGCTGCCGGAACTGCCGCTGGAACCGCTACTTCCCGAACTACCGCTAGAGCCGTGGCTTCCTTTACTTCCCGAACTTCCGGAACTTCCACGTGATCCACTGCTACCCCTGCTTCCGGAACTGCCGCTGCTTCCTGAGGAACCTGAACGGTGACGTTTTCCTAATGGTCCACGACTTCCTTTGCTTCCACTGGAACCGCTGCTACCGCTACTACCGGAACTGCCGCTGGATCCGCTACTGCCGCTACTACCGCTTGAACCAGAACTACCGCAGCTACATCCAATACTTCCATGACTGCCACCGGATCCGCTGCTGCCGCACGAACCACATGAACCAGAACTACCGCAGCTACATCCACTACTTCCATGACTGCCACTAGATCCGCTGCTTCCACTACTACCGCTAGAGCCGCTACTGCCGTGACTACCGCTGGAACCGCTGCTTCCCGAACTACCACTGGAACCGCTGCTTCCGGAACTACCGCTGGAACCGCTGCTTCCGGAACTACCACTGGAACCGCTGCTTCCGCTACTTCCACTGGAACCGCTGCTTCCGCTACTTCCACTGGAACCGCTGCTTCCCGAACTACCACTGGAACCGCTGCTTCCGGAACTACCACTGGAACCGCTGCTTCCCGAACTACCACTGGAACCGCT
>NZ_KI535297.1:416862-428624 GCF_000482325.1 Bacillus sp. UNC438CL73TsuS30
CCTGAAGAACCTGACCGACGACGTCTGCCTAATGGTCCGCGAATTCCTTTACTCCTGCTTGAACTTTGTTTACCACTGGATCCACTGCTACCACTACTTCCGGAACTACCGCTGGATCCGCTGCTGCCGGAACTACCGCTGGATCCGCTGCTTCCGGAACTACCACTGGAACCGCTGCTTCCGGAACTACCACTGGAACCGCTGCTGCCGCTACTTCCACTGGATCTCCTTCTACCATGACTACCGTTGAACCCACTGCTTCCGGAACTACCACTGGAACCGCTGCTTCCGGAACTACCACTGGAACCGCTGCTTCCGGAACTACCACTTGAACCGCTGCTTCCGGAACTACCGCTGGACCCACTGCTGCCGTGACTGCCACTAGAGCCACTGCTGCCTGAAGAACCCGACCGACGACGTCTGCCTAATGGTCCGCGAACTCCTTTACTCCTGCTTGAACTTTGTCTACCGCTGGATCCACTGCTACCATGACTACCACTGGATCCGCTGCTGCCGCTACTTCCACTGGATCTTCTTTTACCACGACTGCCGCTGGATCCGCTGCTACCGCTACTGCCGCTGGACCCACTGCTGCCGCTACTACCGCTAGATCCGCTGCTGCCGTGACTGCCGCTGGATCCCCTTTTACCGTGACTGCCGCTGGATCCCCTTTTACCGTGACTGCCGCTGGACCCACTGCTGCCGCTACTTCCACTGGATCTTCTTTTACCACGACTGCCGCTGGATCCACTGCTGCCGCTACTTCCACTGGATCTTCTTTTACCACGACTGCCGCTGGATCCACTGCTGCCGCTACTACCGCTGGATCCGCTGCTGCCGCTACTTCCACTGGATCTTCTTTTACCACGACTGCCGCTGGATCCACTGCTGCCGCTACTACCGCTAGATCCGCTGCTGCCGCTACTACCGCTAGATCCGCTGCTACCGCTACTGCCGCTGGACCCACTGCTACCGCTACTTCCACTAGAACCGCTGCTACCGCTGGACCCGCTGCTGTCGGACTTATTCTTTTTCCCTTTGGATTTAGGGCCTTTTTTACCACCCTGGGATTTTGGCCCCTTTCCTTTATGTTTTGCAACGACTTCTTTTGGATTACTATCTAGAAAGGCTAACACACCATTTTCTTTCGCCATAGCTAATAATTGGTCCATGTCCAACTTTAATACCATTTTTTCACCACTTCCAAAAATAAATATTTTCCTTTCTAACTTATGGGAAAACTGTCGGGATTGACATGGACATTTATATATTTTTAATAAAATTCACCTAATTCTTTGCATGTTGGAATTTTACAAAACTGCACATTTACCTATCTCAAAGCATACAATTCTAAAAATAATTTATTTAGGGGTATATAAGTTGCTTAAATATGAAATCTTTATAAATCCAAAAATATTAAAAAACTTAGAACAGGATATTTGGACGGATCCTGTGCCCGCAGTGCTAAAAATGGAGGGAAATCAATATGCAATTACCCTTGCCTACCGCGGAAACGTCATCAGAAAGAAGAAAAAAAAATCATATCACATCCTTTTTAAAAAACCCCATACCGTAAATGGAGCCCATGAAATCCACCTTAATGCAGAGTATTCGGATATCTCACTAAGCAGAAACAAACTCGCACTGGATTTTTTTCATTCCTTAGGAGTAATTTCACCGCGATCTAAGCATGTTCTTCTTTTTATTAATGGATATTGTAAAGGGATTTATTTAGAGCTAGAATCTTTCGACAAATACTTATTGAAAAAAAGAAATTTGCCTCAGGGGGCAATTATTTATGCCACTAATTATCATGCAAACTTCTCCCTAACCACTCCAAAAAATAAATTAAAAACCAGCTTAGATGAAGGGTATACAGTCAAGTATGGGTCAGAAAAGGATCTTGCAAGACTAGAAGATTTTATTGCAAAGGTAAACACTTTAAATAACGATGATTTTGAAAAAGTTATCCCAAAATTTTTGGATACAGATCAATATCTAAAATGGCTGACAGGAGTCGTTTGTACGCAAAATTTTGATGGGTTTATCCATAATTATGCTTTATATCATAATGGGAAAAGCAATCTTTATGAAATGACTCCCTGGGATTATGATGGCACTTGGGGAAGGGATCTTCACGGGAGGAAATTAAGCCATGATTTCGTGCCGATTACTGGTTACAATACATTGACGAATAGACTTCTCACAATCCCTCATTTCAATGAAAAGTATGTAACCACCCTTACCTCTGCCTTAGAAAATCAATATACTGTTGAAAACCTTGAACCCATAATTACGGATCTATTCAATGAACTAAAGCCTTATATTAGTCTTGATCCTTATTTAACCATTAATGAACAAACACTTGAAAAAGAAAAATTATACATTCTAAGGTTTATTAAAAAACGAAATTCTTACCTTAAAGAAAAAATGATGACCGTTATATAGGCAAAGTGAAGTATATGGCAAATTCCATATACTTTTTTTTGCCTATTTTTTCCTCAAAATTGAAAAACAGGCACCTATAATAGTACAACATCACCCCGTGATACATATAGATGCAGTGTAAATGTTTATTTAATTTTAAGGAGGAAAATGGTGGTATGAATAAAGAAATGATGAGTAACTTTGTCGGCAAAACCATCAAGGTTGATAGACATGGTCCAAATTCAAGGGTCGGAAAATTATTAGAGGTTTTCGATGACGGATTTATCTTATTAACCGAAAAGGATGGGATTTTGTATTACAATATGCAGCATATCAAAAGTATTACGGAAAGCACCCAGGACAAAATCGATGCTGGGGTAGAAGCACCAGAAGGATTTGAATATAAAAAGGCAAATACCTTCAACGCTTTGTTAAAAAGCTTGCAATATCAATGGGTACACATGAACCGTGGTCCTGAAAGCATTGAAGGTGTGCTTAGTGAGATCACTCCGGAGTATGTAGCCATTATTGTGAAGGATGAAATTGTTCGCTTCTCTATGTTCCATATTCGAAATATCAGCTACGGCCTAAAAGTTGAAAATACGAATGAAGGCGAAAAAGGTTCTGAAGATAAGGGAAAAGAAGAAAAGAATAAAAATAACGATAAGAAAAAGTAATGAGTTGAATCTCGTCGCTTCTCTTAACAGGGAAGCGACAATTAATCCCATAAGGAGGATTTATGAATGAGCCAAGATCGATTTTCATCTACTCTGGATTTATTAAAAGGCTTTAGTGTAAATCTGTATGTAGGTGAAGAAATAGTCAAAGGAAAACTAATGGGCGTAGAAGAAGACCATATCATTTTAGAAAACGAAAATAATTACATTTTTTATTATAGTCTAGATAAGATCCAAGCGATCACAAAGAACACAAAAGAGTTCCAAAGTGAGGAAGTTTCAAATCAATTTTTAAAAACGACCAGCTTAAAAGATTTACTCGATTCATTAACTCATTCTTGGGTAAGTATCCTTTGTTTAAATAAACAAACGTTCAGCGGAATTGTCAGTGAAGTGGACTCCGATTTCGTCACCTTAGTTAGCGGTGAAGAAAGAATTCTTATTAAACTTTCTCATGTCTCCAATATTGTAAAAGGAGTTATTGAAGAAAACTCAAGCAGTTCAGACTCAGACTCAGTCTCAAATTCAGATACAGATTCGAATTCAGAATCAGACTTAAATTCAGATTCAGATTCCAATGAAGAAGAGCAAAATGAAACAGAGGTAACATATCAGGAGGAAGAAGCAGAAAATAGTTCTAACGAAACAATCGACATCGTAGAGGAAATTACCGCTATCGAGGAAGAAGAAAGCATCGATCTTTCTAACCAACTAAATATTGATAATTCCGCTGCGTTGGTTTGGTCACAATCCATTAAACCGAAAACTGTTGAAAAAGAGGAATCAACTAACCAACAAACAAAATCATCCAAAAGTGATCGCACTACTTCCTCCAAGGAAGAAAAATCTAAGAAAAGTAAACGCTCCAGTTCCACTAAGGATCAGAAAAGTTCAAAGTCTAAGAGCTCCTCAAGGAAAGTGGTCGAAGAAGTAAAAGGAACGAAAGAATCAACGAAAGAAACAAAGAAAGAAACAACGAAAGAAACAACTGCCTTAAAGTTTAGCAATACAGCCAATATCTTCGGCTCAGTGAAGGAAAATAGAGAAACGAAGAAAACAGTGGAGACCAGTGCTGCGAACATTCAGAAGGCTGAGGAAAAACGGTCAAATCGTTTTGCGGGTGAACCGATTTCACATAATAGCGAAGGTGCTTTCCCATTCGCCGGCTGGCCAAGTAGGAGAAATAGAGCGAACCGTTTCTAATTCCGCAACCTCTATCAAGGATAGTCATTATGAAAATCATCATATTTCTCTTCCATGTCAATGTCCCTTATAGCATCCTAAAGAAATCCTTACAAAATGATTTGGACTGGTCTATTAAAGGTCATTCCCCTTAAACACCAGTCCCTCTCATCTTGTAAATTGCAAGTCCTATGAAAGGATAAGATTTTATGAATTTAAAAGAACAGATCGGAAAATATATAAAACTAGAGATTTCAGGTAAAAAAATTTTAAGTGGCATGCTGATCGACATCGGAAGTGATTTATGGGTCCTGTTTGATGGCTATGATTATTTATATATTCCTACTATCCATATTCAAAATTGGCAATTTCTTAACGAAGATGAAATTGACGAGTTTTATATTTCATCAGAACCTTCCCCAATCTATAATCATAACGAAGAAATATCCCTAAGAAAGACACTTACTTCCGCAAAAGGAATTTTTACAGAAATCTATGTAACTGGAAACAAAGCAGTACATGGATATATTATTAGCATCATGAATAATTATTTCATTTTTTACTCCCCCATTTACAAAACAATGTTTATTTCCCTCAACCATTTAAAATGGTTAATTCCTTATTCAGAAAACCAACGTCCTTATGGACTAAGTAACACGAATTTCCCAGTAAATCCTTCAAACCTTTCCTTTGCAAGGTCTTTTGAAGTGCAAATTGAAAAGTTAGTTGGAGAATTAATTGTTTTTAATATGGGAGAATGTGAAAATTTTATAGGGAAAGTTCAGGGGATTAAAAATAATTTTGTGGAAATTATTAGGGCTAAAGAAGATCCGGTGTACTTGCATCTACAACACGTCAAAACTGTTCATATGACCTAAAATATTTAACGGAGTGTCTTTTAGGACACTTTTTTTTGAAAAAAAAACGGACTGATTTAGTCCGCTTCTTCCCTCCAAAAGGCCTATTTATTTTTGAGATAAACCGTTTCTGATTTTTCACTAACACGAAAGGATAATAGTTCAAAAGTTACCCCGTATAAAAAGGTTACTAAAGTGACAGAGCCAATCATATCAAAAATGACGTGCTGCTTAACAAATAATGTGGAAACAATAATTAAGGTCCCGACTATATTTATACACAGTGTGTTGAGAATGTGTTTGTTTTTTATATGCAGTGAAGCAAGCATGATTGTAAAAGTTGTGAGGACATGAATGCTTGGAAAGCAATTTACTGGCTGATCATTTGCATATATCCATTGGACAAGCCTGATTAGCAAGCTATTACCTATTAATTCGGGCCGTGGCACGGTTGTTTGGAAAAAGAAATACACGACAAAACAAATAAGTTCTGCAACGACAATAAGGATCAATGTTTTTAAATATACTTTTGTGTCTTTAAAGCAAAAATAAATTAAATAACAGAAAATATAGCCATACCACACAATATAGGGAATGATAAATAAAGGCAGAAAGGGAATAACCTGATCAACCGAAGTGGAAATATCTACTGCTTTATGTGTCCGTTCATTTAGGATCTGATAAATAACCGCCAATAGGGGAATTACAAACAATAAAAGCAAGTAGGGAGCTTTCTTGATAAGAATTTTCATTGTTTATTCCTCCCTTTAAAGATTGGTAGTCCATTTTAATTCATACAATTTTAAAAATCAATAGACTCCTAGTTTATAGTACCATATACATGGTTTTTGTGCATAATTTCCCCAATTAAACTATTACTTTATAATGAAAATTGGTAAACGAAAAAGGACGAAACGCAGGCGGGCACCTTCGTTCGGTCCTTACATTTGTTGGCTGAATAAATTTTGTAATGATTGATGTTAAACCTGAAAAATGTACATTAGTTATATTTTAACATTTTTTCCTTAAAATTTAAAATGATAACCTCTTCTTTAAAGCTTCTGTATCCTCAATTAACTGGTTTATTAATTCTTGAACAGTTGAGGCTTTTGCTAATCGCGGGCTTTGACCTGCCCAAAGGGACATAAATTCCGGGTTTCGAGATGCGGAGGATGCTTTGCGAATCCCTTTTGTCAATTCATTTTGAATTGGATATGGCGGCAAGTTGTGCTCCATTTTTTTTATTGTTTCGATAAAACGATTGTTCACTCCTCTTGCCATTTTCCCTGAAAAAGCTTTCGTCAATACCACCTGATCTTCGGAAGCATTGGTTATGGTTTCCTTATGTACTTGCGATGCTCCACTCTCTTCACATACGAGGAAGGCGGTTCCCATTTGAACTGCCTGTGCACCAAGGCATTTAGCAGCAATTGCTCCCCTTGCATCCATTATGCCTCCTGCAACGATGATGGGAAGGTTTATTTGGTCTGCCGCCTGAGGAATTAGCGACATTAAACCGATTAAACCTTGCTCGGCATTATTTTCGAAAGTGCCGCGGTGTCCACCGGCCTCACTTCCTTGCAAAACGACCATATCCATACCAGCTTGTTCGTTTAGGATGGCTTCTTGAACAGTTGTGGCCGTACCGATGACGATAATTGAATTCTTTTTTAAAAGTTCCATGATTTCTTGTGAAGGCAATCCAAATGTAAAGGAACAGACTGGCACTTGTTCTTCCATAACGACCTGTACCTGCTCATGAAAAGTTTCCAGGTCTTGTTCAAAAGTTGGGATTTTAACGGTGGAGTCAACTTTTAACTCCTGTTCAATTGGTTGGAGAAGTTCTTTAGCTGTCATTATTTTTTGCTCATCCTGTTGATAATTTGATGGAACAAATAAATTGATTCCAAAATTTTTCTCCGTTAACTGTTTTACTTCCTGTATTTGTTGCCGGATTTGACTTGGTGTGAGATAACCCGCACCGATTGTTCCGAGTCCGCCCGCATTCGAAACTGCCGCAACTAATTTTGACGTAGTCGGCCCTCCCGCCATTGGAGCTTGAATAATCGGATATTGAATACCTAGTTGATTTGTTAAATCATTTTGCCACATGCTTTTCTTCCGCCTTTCATAATATAATATATTTAATCAGTTGTTTAAATAGTGACAGGCACCGTCCGTGGACAAACCGTTTGTTTTGTCCGTGTGGAGCGGACATCGAGTTTATATCAGAATGAGTGGTGATGAGATGGAGCGAATTGTTCTTTTTGATGGTGTATGTAATTTATGTAATCATAGTGTGCAGTTTATTATCAAGCGAGATGTATCTAGGAAATTTAAGTTCGCATCCCTCCAAGGAGAAACTGGAAACCGAATAATAACGAAATATGGTCTCGCACCTGATCTTAATAGCTTTGTTTTAATTGAAAACGATAAGGTCTATATGAAATCGACAGCTGCATTACGGGTTTGTCGGGAGCTCAAAGGTGCATGGAAGCTGTTCGCAATCCTAATGATCATCCCAACGAATAGTAGAGACTACATATATGATATCATAGCGAAAAACCGCTATACATGGTTTGGCAAGAAAAACAGCTGTATGCTCCCTTCACCGGAGTTGAAAAAGAGGTTTTTGGATTAAAAAAGCCTGAACCTACGCTATAGGTTTCAGGCGTGTATTGTTTTATGCTTTCATTTTCGTATTCACTTCATATAATTCCACTGCTTCTTTCACGGAAAAACCTTCATTCACAATCGAATGGATCGCCTGAATCATCGCAAGCGGGTAATCAGACTGCCAAATATTCCTCCCCATATCCACCCCGACAGCTCCTTGCTCCATTGCATTATACGTAATCTCGAGTGCTTCCCGGATTGTATCAAACTTCGGTCCCCCGGCAATTACAATCGGTACCGGGCACTTGCTTGTCACCTCTTCAAAATTTTCACAGTAATAGGTTTTTACAATATCTGCCCCCATTTCCGCTACTACTCTTGAAGCTAATGCAAGGAACCTTGCATCCCGTTTTTCAAGCTCTTTGCCGACTGCAGTAATCCCTAAAACCGGGAGCCCGTAATCATGGGCATCACTGACAACATGAGCAAGATTCGTAACCGTTTGCGTTTCATAATCAGAGCCAATAAATACAGAAACACCCACCCCGACCACATTATGACGGATCGCCTCTTTCACGGAGGTGACAATCGTTTCATTTGCCAAATCCTTACCAACCGTTGTCGGACCGCCGGATACACGCAGGACCATCGGTTTTTCCGTATCATTGGGAATACAAGATGCGAGTGTACCCCTCGTTAAATAGAGGGAGTCTGTATAGGGAAGAAGATCTTTTACCGTTTCACCCGGCTTTTCTAATCCCCTAATTGGCCCTAAAAAGTATCCATGATCAATCGCCAGCATGACGGCCCTTCGATTGGGCAAAATTTTGTTCAAACGGTTTTGAAACCCCCAGCTCATTCGTAACACACTCCTTTATTTAATAACAGGATTCGGTTGATTTACAGTATCCCGTACCTCAATATGCGGGGACTTTATAAACACAGCCTTAAATAGTTTCTCAGATTGATTGATTAAATAATGGGAATCATGTGGCCGGCATTGAATCATATCCCCCTTCTTTGCCGGAATATGGTCTCCATTGATATAAAAATCAATTTCACCTTCTAGAATATAGAAAATTTCTTCACAAACGGAATGATAATGGTTTTGAAAGTCCTGTCCCGGCTTCAATACGACAACTCCAACATCCACATTGGGCCCCTTTGTTAAGTATTTCGGTCCATTGTCCCCAAACCGGTATTCAAATTCATTTTCATTCACCTTTTTCATCCCTTTCACCCCTTTCAAAAATTAATCCAATCCAGGTGCTTTCCACATATTAGTGGTTAAACCACGGTCGGCTAGGATCAGCTGTTCTTTATAGACACGCCTCCATTTTTTAAAAATTTCAAGATAAACCCTATGATTTTCTAAATTAGGTTGGTAGGTCCGCTCCCACTTCACTACCTGTTCGACTGCTTTTTCAATATTTTCATAGAGTCCTGCCCCGATACCTGCATATAAAGCTGTGCCTAAAGCGGCAGCTTCTTTTACCACAGGAACCTTAACTGGAACCCCTAAGACATCTGCAAGTGTTTGGCTCCACAGCTTTCCTTTCGAAGCTCCCCCTGCAAAAATAACCTCCTCTGGATAAGTACCTGTTGCTTCTTCAATCAATTTTAAGTTTCCTAAAGTAATTAAGGCTGCATTTTCTTGAAGGGATTTAAAGAGTTCTTTTTTTCCTGTTTTCTGAGGATCAAGTGTGAGGTTTATAAAGGATGGAGCGGCATGCCGCCAGGAACCAAAATTCATCGTATCGGAAAAAATCGGGATAATTCCATTCGCACCAATCGGCACATCCTTGGCTTTTTCTTCTAAAATTTCATATGGATCGCATCCGGTTGCAGCCGCCTCCGCTTTTTCCATGTCACAAAATGCATCACGGAACCATCTCATTACAAGACCGGGGAAAAAGACGATGGTTTCAAGCTGCCATAGGTTTGGTTCCGCATGACAGTTTACCCGTATTCGTCCCCCTTTATCTATTATAGGTTCTGAAACATTGACTTCCTGCTGCCAAAAGGAGCCGCCTGAAACCACCGTTTGCCCTTCCAGAACAGCCCCCACGCCAACAGAAGCCATTTGCGCATCTCCCCCGCCTGAGACGATAAGGGTTCCCGGGCATAATCCTGTTAAGACTGCGGTCTCATCCGTCAATGCCCCTAAGACTGTTCCTGCCTCATTTACAGGCGGAAATAGATTCTCTTTAATTCCGCATAAATTTGCCGTTTTCTTTTCCCAATCCCGTTTCCTTAAATCAAAAATACCGGTGGTACAGCCATTTGATGGGTCGACCTGAAGCTTGCCGGATAGTTTAAAAAGAAGCCAATCATTAATCATCGTCATCGCCGCTGCTTTTTCATAGATTTCCGGTAAATGGTTTTTGATCCATAACAGCCTTGGCAATGCACCTAGAGCGAACATTTGTCCAGATATGTTATAAATCTCTTTTTCTATTCCTGAATTTAGATCTTTTAGCGCCTTAACCTCCTCTGAGGCCCTTGCATCCACATTGGCGCACGCCCAAATCTCCTTACCCTGATCATCATAAAGGACAATTCCTTCTCGCATGGCTGTTGCGCTGATGGCTTTGATATTCCTTGCGTTAATTCCTGTTTCTTTTAATACAATTTGAACACATTGGACAACCAAGCCCCAGTTCGTTTCCCAATCAAAATCCATTGACCCAGGGAACCGTTCATCCGCTAAATGGTCCCATTCAAATTGCGAAACACCGATTTGATTTCCAAACAGATCAAATAATACCGCCCGAATACTGCCCGTTCCGGCATCAAAGGCGAGAATGTACTCCATTTGGCTTCACCTCTATATCAGGTTTTTAAATTTATCACCCCTTACAAGAAATATATCCGCAATTTTTTTAAAAAGAACTGGATTGCCTTGTCCCTTTCATAAGAGAAAAAAACCCTGTATGATTCATACAGGGTTTTAATCTTTAATTTAAAAAACAAGGATCATTAAAGTAGACAATTTCAGAAAGAATTTTGGTGCCTTGAATCTTTTTGAAGGCTTCTATTGCTTCCTCTTCTTTTTCATATTCATACATTTTAATATTATCCATAGAATAAAGAGTGATAACCCACATTTTTAATTCCTCCAATAATTATTTGCAGTAAAAAATAGAAGATCCTAGCAATGTCACTTCAATTTTTGGCCTAAACTTTTATTTAACATCATCAAATTGCTGTATGAATGTTGTCAAATCGATTTTCTTTAAGGCTTCAGCGGCTTTTTCGATATCTTTAGAGAAAATTCGGTCCTTATTAATAGAAGGAATAAGTTCTCTTCCCTTTTCGTAAAGTCTTCTTGTTTGTGTAGCCATTTTATCCACACCACGGTATTCCACAGCCTGCATGGCACAAATCAATTCAATCGCAAGAACTCTTCTTGCATTTTGAATAATTTGATGAGCGTGTCTTGAGCCAATGGTTCCCATACTTACATGATCCTCTTGGTTCGCAGAAGATGGGATCGAATCGACACTTGCTGGGTGTGCCAATGTTTTATTTTCAGAAACAAGCGCTGCTGCCACATATTGCATAATCATTGCACCAGATTGTAAACCTGGCTCTGGGCTTAAGAATGGCGGCAGGTCATTTAATTGCGGATTGATTAAACGCTCAATGCGTCGTTCTGAAATATTCGCCATTTCCGCAACAGCAATTTTCATAAAGTCCATCGCAAACGCAATAGGCTGCCCGTGGAAGTTACCGCCAGAGATAACCTTATCACCATCATCAAAAATTAATGGATTATCTGTTGCCGCATTCATTTCAATTTCTAATTTTTCTTTTACATAATCAAGTGCCTGCCATGAAGCCCCATGAACCTGTGGGATACAACGAAGTGAATATGCATCCTGCACGCGAAGCTCGCCTTGTTGTGTAGTCAATAAGCTGTCACTTAAATAGCTGCGGATTCTTGCTGCTGTATCGATTTGCTGCTGGTAACCGCGGGCAACATGAATGTCTTCATCAAATG
>NZ_AXVA01000010.1 GCF_000482325.1 Bacillus sp. UNC438CL73TsuS30
TAATGTGTACCCTTTGTAAAGGACATTTTAAAAAAAGGTCAGGCAACTTGAAGAAGATGATCTCTGTATTGAACAGGGGTCATCTTTTTTAGGTTCCATTGATACCTGTTATGATTATAGTAAGTAATATACTTGTTTATTTCTCGTTTTAGTTCATCTAAAGTTTTACATGACTTTATTTTGGCCTCGTCTTTAAGGTGACCAAAGAATGATTCTATTGGTGCGTTGTCCCAACAGTTCCCTCGTCTGGACATGGACTGACGTATCCCTAGTTTCTTGACGAGCTTTTGGAAATCAGGGTGGGTATAGTGAGTCCCTTGGTCTGAATGGATCAAGGCATCTTTTGCTTTCTTAAAGTTTCGATTTTTTTTTAGCTTGTGTAAAGTGTTAGTGGCTAGTTCCATAGTGATACGGTCTGATATATGTTTAGCCAGGATTTGCCCCGTTGATCCGTCCTTAATAACTGATAAGTAAGCTCTTTGTCCATTCTGATAATTTAGATAAGTGATATCGGTAAGTAGTATTTTGCCAGGAATCTCCTGCTTAAATTGACGGTTTAACAGGTTTGGCACTACACGATGTTCTTGTGTTGCTTTCATCATTCTTTTGTATGGATTTGCTTTTCTAATAGGGCAGATGATACCGTGTTTTTTCATAATTCTTCGGATTCGTTTCAAATTGTAGACACACTGAAATTGACCCGCCAATGTCATTTTGATTTGACGTGCCCCTTTCAAACGACCTTTAAAGTGAAATGCTTTTAAAATCAATTCCTTTGCCGCTGCATCCTTTTCACCTTTGCGTTTTCTTTGGTCTCTAGACTTCTGTGAGAAATAGTTATAATAACCACTACGTGAAACACCAGATATCTTACAAAGGTATTTCACCATATGTTTTAGATGGAATTTTTCAATAACTGAGTCAATCAGAATGAATTTCTGGCTAGCTGGGACTTTTACTTTATCAGCCCCCTTTCTGCCATACGAATCTTTTTTAAAAGTTCATTCTCAGCCTTCAAAAGGTTAATTTGTGCCTCTAACCTAGCGTTTTGTTCTTCAAGCGACAGTTCATTAATTCGAGGTCTGCCTAAGTTTTCACCACGACTGTCTTTAAGACCTAAGACACCTTCTTTTTCATAGGCTTTTCTCCAACGCTCAGAAGACGATTTAATTCTTTTTACCCCTAAAATATTAACATCAAATCCCGCTTCCTCAAAAATCTCTCTTGGAAACTTTCCTTTATGATGTTCCGAAATAAAAAGTTGCTTAAATTCATCAGAATAGGTAATACCCTTTGAACTAACCGATTTTACATATGGATTCCTAGATAATATTGCAATCTCTTTCTCTGTAAAAACTTTCTTAGACATAAAACTTCCCCAATATAGATTATTTTTATTAATTATACAAAAAAGTACCCTATAGAGAGACCTTTTTTCAAAGTGTCTATTCTATAGGGTACATTTTACATTGGTTCCGCCTTTTTATTGAGATTTTAGGCATGAACTTTTCTTATGGTTTCAATAATGCTAAAATGGAAAAATAATCTATGCAAGGAGGAAATGATATGACAGAAAACAATGCATTACCACCAAAGACATGTACAATTGACCGCATGATAACGGTAGCGGAAGACGTACAAAAAGTACTCTCAGGAGAAAAAACAGCAACGCGCCGTAACGGACGTTATGCAGATCCAGGGGAAATCATGACACTAGAGGGACGTCAATTTGTCGTCGAAAAGGTCTACTCGCAATCTCTAGGTGAATTAACTGATGACGATGCACGCCGCGAGGGCTTCAATTCCTTAGAAGATTATAAGCAATCGATTCTTTCGATGCATCCAGGAATGCCATGGCTTCCACAAATGCGCGTCTGGGTTCATGAATTCCGCCCTGCAGAATAAGTACATACTAAAAAACGAAGCAACATTCCGTATACGCGGAGTGTTGTTTTTTTATTTGAATAATAGTAAGTCCTAAAATTTGTTTAACAACCCGTGGCCTCATTATAATAAACATATCTAAATTTGATACTTCCTACATTTCCAGCAATTAGAGGTGAACAATGTCGTGAAATTTTTAGGCAAATATATAAGGAAGTATTGGAAACTCTTTTTAACCGCCGTATTATTTCTAACCTTCGAAGCCATATGTGACCTGCTGCAGCCGACCATTATGTCCAAAATCATTGACGTCGGTGTTGCCAAACGCGATATCCATTACGTATTAAAAATGGGCGGCATTATGCTGCTGGTTACGGCTTTTGGTGCGGTGTCTGCCTCCACGAGAAGCATCGTGGCCAGTACAGTTTCACAAAATTTTGGCGCTGAACTCCGGTCGGATTTATTTAAAAAAATCCAGCAACTATCCTTTAAAAACATTGACCGTTTTGACCGCGCGTCGTTAATCACCAGACTGACTAATGACGTGAACCAAGTCCAAATATTTGTAAACGGGCTAATGCGGATGTTCGTAAAAGCACCCCTCCTTGCCATTGGCGGATTAATTATGGCCTCACGGTTAAATCTTCGCCTCACGGTGGTCCTTGCTGTTGTGGTACCAATCGTTGGAGTGTTGATTGTGATGAATATGAGGCTCGGATTCCCGCTATTCACCAAGGTGCAAAAGGCATTAGACCGGGTGAACAGTGTAATGCGGGAATATCTATCAGGAGTCCGCGTGGTAAAAGCCTTCAATCGAATGGATGTAGAAATTGCTAAATTCACAAAGGCCAATCATCAATTTCAGGACCAATCGATTTCAGCGACAAGACTAATGTCTATTTTCGGCCCATCTATCATGCTGACGGTAAATCTGGGGATTGTCGCGGTTCTCTGGCTGGGAGGATTAGGAGTCGAATCAGGCCATATACAAGTCGGTCATATTATTGCATTTACCAACTATATGACACAAATTTTATTTTCATTGATGATGATCTCCATGGTATTTAATATGTTCGTCCGTGCCAAGGCCTCAGCTGGAAGGATTGGCGAGGTATTTCAGCAGGAAGACTTCCAGACCTGGAAGGACGAAGTGAACGAAAATCCAATAGAAAAAGGCAGAATTGACTTTGAAAACGTCTCATTTTCATATGAAGGAACAAATGAACCTATTTTAAAAGATATTAATCTTACCTTCCTGCCTGGGGAGACCGTTGGGATTATAGGTTCGACCGGATCGGGAAAAAGTACGCTTGTCGGCCTGATCCCACGCTTTTATGATGTCAGCTCCGGGACCATCAAGGTAGATGGAGAAAATGTTAACGAGGTTGATCCAAAAAGATTGAGAGAAAAAATCGCAATTGTGCCGCAAAAGACGATTCTCTTTACCGGCAGTGTTGCTGAAAATATTAAATGGGGTAAAGAGGATGCCACTGACGAGGAAATTGAAGCGGCAGCTGTGATTGCCGGTTCCCATGATTTTATATCGGCGTCTCCAGAAGGTTACCAAACCACCATTGGCCAGGGCGGCGTGAATTTCTCCGGTGGACAAAAACAGCGTATATCTATTGCCAGGGCATTAATTAAGAAACCGGAAATTCTTATTTTGGATGATAGTACGAGCGCTGTTGATGTGGCGACAGAGGCAAAAATAAAGGAGTCCTTGAAAAAATACGCAAAAGGTCTCACCTGTCTGCTAATTGCCCAGCGGATTACTTCTATTATCGATGCCGATAAAATTGTTGTGATGGATCAAGGTAAGGTAGTTGGAATCGGAACACATGAAGAACTGATTCATGAATGCAAAGTCTATCAGGAAATCTTCCAATCGCAGATTGGCAAGGAGGTGGAGTAGATGGCGAAGGAAACAGAACAATCACGTCCCACCCCGCCGCTTCCCGGACCAGGAGGACGACCCGGCGGCTTTGGCGGTGCCCATCGTAGAGGACCCGTTGTAAAGCCAAAGAATTTTAAGGGAACACTGAAGCGGTTATGGCACTATGTAGGCAGGGAAAGGAAAATGCTTTCCTTCATTTTTTTACTTATTGTGATTGATTCTGTCCTTACATTAATTGCCCCTTACCTAATCGGAAGAGCAATTGATGCGATGAGCCTTCATAGCAGGGTTGATTTTGGATTGTTAGAAAATACCGTCATTATTCTAACCTCTGCATATGTCGCCGATGCAGTTTTAACCTTTTTACAGGGCTGGTTGATGGCGGGGGTATCACAGCGGATAGTCAAAAGCCTTAGGGATGCTCTTTTTAGAAAGCTGCAAAAGCTGCCCGTTGCGTTTTTTGACACAAGAACACACGGAGAATTAATGAGCAGATTGTCCAATGATGTTGATAATGTCAGCAACACAATTTCTCAATCAACGACTCAGCTTATGTCCGGGGCAATTGTCATTATTGGGTCCTTAATCATGATGCTGGTTTTGAGCCCGATTTTGACCTTGGTGAGTTTAATAACGGTTCCGTTAGTTTTTTTGCTCACCAAAACGATTGCCAAAAAGACAAGTGTGTTATTTAAGGAACAGCAGATCCAGTTAGGAAAATTAAATGGCCATATTGAGGAGACCATATCTGGTCTACATGTTGTAAAGGCCTTTAATCATGAGGATAAGGTCATCGAGGAGTTTGATGCAGTGAATACGAAGCTCCGTGAGGTCGGCCTTAAGGCGCAAATTTTCTCGGGATTTTTGATGCCGATTATGAACGTAATCAACAATTTAGGTTTTACTCTTGTAGCGGTTGTTGGGGGAATTCTTGCCGTTAAAAGCTTGATTACCATTGGTGCAATTGCCAGCTTTATCACGTATTCCCGGCAATTTGTCCGTCCGCTGAATGATCTCGCCAATATTTTTAATATCCTGCAGTCTGGTGTTGCAGGTGCAGAGCGGGTTTTTGAAGTTCTCGATGAACAGGAAGAGCCAGAGGATATGCCTGATGCAGTGGAATTAGTTCATCCGAAGGGCCATGTTGTTTTTGAAAATGTCAGCTTTGGCTATCGGCAGGATGTCCCGATTTTAAAAAATGTTCATTTTGTATCACCTGAGGGCAGCAGTACGGCACTTGTCGGGCCGACGGGTGCAGGAAAAACGACGGTGGTGAACCTGTTAACGCGGTTTTACGATGTGACGAGTGGCCGGATTTTACTGAATGGCCGGGATATCCGCGAATATACGAGGGATAGCCTGCGGCGATGCTTTGGTTTTGTGCTTCAGGATACCTATTTATTCTCAGGGACGATTAAGGAAAATATCAAATATGGAAAACCGGATGCGACGGATGATGAGGTGGCGGCAGCCGCACGGATGGCCAATGCTGATGGCTTTATCAGACGTCTGCCTAAGCAATATGATACGGTGCTTGCGGAAAATGGCGGTAATTTAAGTCAAGGCCAACGCCAGCTTCTTGCAATTGCCAGGGTGATATTAGCGAAACCTTCCCTGTTAATATTGGATGAGGCAACCTCGAGTATCGATACTCGTACTGAGCTTCATATTCAGGAAGCACTGTTAACGTTAATGGAGAACCGCACAAGCTTCATCATCGCCCACCGCTTAAATACGATTCGTGACGCTGATACCATTATGGTGATTGATCAAGGACAAATTATTGAAAAAGGCAGCCACGATGAATTAATGAAGCAAAACGGAAGATACTATCATATGTTTTTCAATCAATTTAAAAATATTGAGGGGGCACTGGACTAACAGTGCTCCTTTTTATTTTGGCTTTTTTAAAGAACAATGTTGATTTTTAAACAAAGTTGATTGGAGCGGAAGGTGCGAGACTCCTGCGGGAGCAGCGGGACAGGTGAGACCCCACAGGCGCTAAAGCGCCGAGGAGGCTCACCGCCCGCCCCGCGGAAAGCGAGCATCCTGGAGCGGAAATCAACATCCAAGTTTAACACAGCCTTTATTTTAAAAGCGCCCACAGCGTACGTTTCCAATGAAGCATCAATCATTTTCTTAAAAAATGTAGTGACTACTGTAAAGACACCTGTTAGAATACAGTTGGACTTATTAAAAGAATGAGGTATTGGAAATAGTAAAAATATATTTAGATCAGGAGGGTCCAAATGATTAACGAGCAGGATGTTTTTAACAGAGGCGCTGCAATGAAAAACAAGGATGTCTCCAGCCGAAAATTGCTGACCATTGCCGGTACAGGTTGGATGTTTGATGCCATGGATGTGGGGATGCTTTCCTTCATTATCGCTGCCCTAAAAGTAGAATGGAATTTATCTGCGGAGCAAATGGGCTGGATTGGCAGTATCAATTCCATCGGTATGGCAGTCGGCGCCCTTATTTTTGGATTAATGGCGGATCGGGTGGGCAGGAAAAGTGTTTTTATCATCACGCTATTATTATTTTCAATTGGCAGTGGTGCATCCGCCTTTACGACAACAATCACCATGTTTTTGGTCTTGAGGTTTTTCATTGGAATGGGTCTTGGCGGCGAGCTTCCGGTGGCCTCCACTCTTGTTTCGGAAAGTGTTCCCGTTGAAAAGCGCGGGAGAATTGTTGTACTGCTTGAAAGCTTCTGGGCAGTCGGCTGGTTGGTGGCTGCGGTTATTTCCTATTTTGTCATTCCGAAATTTGGATGGCAGGTAGCATTACTGATTAGTGCAATTCCTGCTATTTATACTCTCTATTTACGCATGGGCTTACCGGATTCTCCACGTTTCACCGAAGTGAAAAGACAAGAGAAAGTTTCCGTATTTCAAAGCATGGCAAAGTTATTTTCCAAGGAATATGGCCCCCAAACTACAATGCTCTGGGTTGTCTGGTTCTGTGTCGTTTTTTCCTATTATGGAATGTTCCTGTGGCTTCCAAGTGTAATGGTCATGAAAGGCTTTAGTTTAATTAAAAGCTTCGAATATGTGCTGATTATGACTCTTGCCCAGCTGCCAGGTTATTTTACCGCCGCATGGTTTATTGAAAAATTTGGCCGGAAATTTGTCTTGGCTGTCTATTTAACCGGAACGGCGATCAGCGCCTATTTCTTTGGAAATGCGGATACAACAGCATTACTGATGATCTCAGGGATTCTGTTATCCTTCTTTAATTTAGGTGCATGGGGCGGACTTTACGCTTATACACCAGAACAGTATCCAACCATTATCCGTGGTACCGGTACGGGGATGGCAGCATCCTTTGGTCGAATCGGAGGGGTGCTTGGACCGCTGTTGGTCGGCTATCTGGTGGCAGGAAAGGCGTCCGTTTCCCTGATTTTCACTATTTTTTGTATTACCATACTAGTAGGGGCGGCTGCGGTCGTATTTCTAGGAAAAGAAACGAAAAGTAAAGTATTAGAATAATTTTTTCACAAAAAGAGAATTCCATTTCATGAGTTCTCTTTTTTTTCACCCTTTTTTTGAAAAATATTTTTGAAATGACTTATTTTTGTATTTCGTATAAATTTTAACGCTTCACAGCGCGAAAATCGCAATGGACAAAGGTTAGTCTGAAATATTTATTATTTTAAAAATTATTTTAAAATAACGGACAATAGTACTAGACGAAAGGAAAATAATTTTGTACAATGTTTTCAGAATATTAATTGTTTTAGAAACAATAAGAAAATTATTGGAAAAATTATCTAGCAGGGGGTATACCATGAAAAAGAGGAAAGTAGCAGGTGTAGTTGCATCTTTTTTAGTTGCAGCTAGTGTAATGGCGGGCTGCAGCAGCAGTTCATCAACAAGCGGCAATGCTTCAAGCAGTGACAGCAAAACGATTAAAATCGGGGCCAACCTTGAATTATCCGGCGGCGTTGCTTCTTACGGCCAATCGATTAAAGAAGGTGTTGATCTTGCCATCAGCGAAATCAACAAAAAAGGAATTGACGGCAAAAAATTACAGCTAGTAAGTGTTGATAACAAATCAGATGCTGCTGAAGCAACGAACGGCGCCATCAAATTAATTACACAAGATAAAGTATCAGCGGTTATTGGTGCAGCAACAAGTACAGACACCCTTGCACAAGTACAAATTGCTAATGATAATAAAGTGCCAATTTTGACTCCAACAGGAACAAACCCAACGGTAACTGTTAAAGATGGAAAATTAAATGATTATGTATTCCGTACTTGTTTCATTGACCCATTCCAAGGTACAGTAGCGGCTAACTTCGCTTCCAATGAATTAAAAGTGAAGAATGCAGCAGTCCTTATTGATAGCTCAAGTGACTATGCAAAAGGTTTAGCGGCTTCTTTCAAAGATTTCTTTAAGAAAAATGGCGGCAATGTTGTATCTGAAGAAGCGTATGTTGCAAAAGATACTGATTTCCATGCTACCTTAACTCGTATCAAAGCGAAAAACCCTGACTTTGTATTTATCCCTGGATATTATGAAGAAGTAGGCTTAATCGTGAAGCAAGCGCGTGAAATTGGTCTAAATGTACCAATGATGGGTGCTGACGGCTGGGATTCTCCTAAACTAGTAGAAATTGCTGGTGCTAAGGCATTAAATAACACTTACATTACCAACCACTACTCTTCTGGCGATTCAGATGCAAAAGTACAAGAGTTCGTAAAAGCATTCGAAGCAAAGTATAATGGAAAAACTCCAGATGCTTTCAACGCTTTAGGCTATGACTCAGCTTACTTTATCGCAGATGCAATTAAGCGTGCAGGTTCTGGTGACCCGCAAAAAATCCAAAAGGCTCTTGCTGAAACAAGCGATTTATCACTTGTAACAGGATCAATGAAGCTTGACAAGAACCATGATCCAATCAAATCAGCTGTCATTCTTGAGTACAAAGATGGTAAACAAACATTTAAATCAAAGGTAAATCCTCAATAAGATGAAACGAAAATGAATAGGGAGATTCATGTCTCCCTATTCCAATTTAATAGACTTGAATTTGATAGATTCAGCTTAAATGCGTTTTTGAAGTGGAAAGTCCTTTTAAAAGGAGTGTAATACATGGAAATAATACAGCAGTTAGTCAACGGTATTTCCTTGGGCAGTATCTATGCTTTAATTGCCTTAGGGTATACAATGGTTTACGGTATTGTAAAATTAATCAACTTTGCCCATGGAGATGTCTTCATGGTGGGGGCCTTTATCGGCTTTTATTCAATCACATTTCTTCATTTGAATTTTTTCCTTGCTTTAATTATATCAATGGTAGTTTGTGCAATCTTTGGAGTTCTAATTGAAAGAATTGCTTATAAACCTTTAAGAAATGCAACAAGAATTGCTGCTCTTATTACGGCAATCGGTGTATCATTATTTATTGAGTATGGAATGATTTATATTAGAGGTGCGCAGCCAGCTGCCTATCCTGACAATCTTGTTCCTTTTAAAAGTTTAGAAGTATTTGGCGTGAAAATTAGCGGCCAGTCCTTACTGATCTTAGCTACATCTATTTTCTTAATGATCTTACTACAATTTATCGTTAAGAAAACTAAAATTGGGAAAGCAATGCGTGCTGTTTCACACGATATGGATGCAGCGCGGTTAATGGGTATAAATGTAAACAACACAATTTCGGCAACTTTTGCAATTGGATCTGCCCTTGCAGGTGCAGCAGGTGTAATCTTTGGGATGTACTATACAAAAATTGAACCGTTGATGGGAATTATCCCGGGTTTGAAAGCCTTCGTAGCGGCTGTATTAGGCGGAATTGGAATCATCCCGGGTGCAATGGCCGGCGGTCTTGTCTTGGGTGTAATCGAATCACTTGTCAGTGCGTTAGGTTTCTCCTTATGGCGCGATGGCGTTGCCTTTGTTGTGCTTATTTTAATCTTAATTTTTCGTCCAGCAGGGCTATTTGGTAAAAATGTCAGGGAAAAGGTATAGGGGGTGGCTAAGCGTTGAATACAATTAAACATACAAAAGGCTTCTGGAGTTCAATCGTTTTAGCCGTTGTTTTTTCAGTTGTAATCCAAGTTTTAATTAATGGTGGAACACTGAATCAGTTTTATGTAAACACTTTGTTTTTCATTGGAATTAATATTATATTAGCAGCAAGTTTACATTTAATTATCGGAATTACCGGCCAGTTTTCGATTGGACATGCCGGGTTCCTTGCAGTTGGTGCATATGCATCAGCGATTGTGACAATGAAACTAGGTCTCCCCTTCCCGGTAGCGATTTTAGCGGGAGGAATAGGCGCAGCGATTACCGGTCTAATCATAGGTATTCCAACCCTAAGACTTAAGGGAGACTATTTAGCGATTGCGACACTTGGCTTTGGGGAAATTGTCCGGATTGTTTTATTAAATATCGACTATGTCGGTGGTGCGAGCGGGATGACCGTATCCCATCTCACTACATGGCCATGGCTTATAGGCTGTGTAATTTTAACCATTGTAGTAATTGTAAACTTTACGAATTCAACACACGGACGTGCTTGTATTTCGATTCGTGAAAATGAAATAGCTGCCGATGCGATGGGAATCAATACGACATACTATAAGGTTGCAGCATTTGCCATTGGTGCTTTTTTCGCAGGGGTTGCCGGTGCATTGTATGCTCATAACTTCTATATTATCCAGCCAACGAACTTTGGCTTTTTGAAATCCTTTGATATCTTGATTTTCGTTGTACTTGGCGGATTAGGAAGTATGTCCGGTGCAGTTATTGCCGCGATTTTACTTACGATTATCTCTACGTTCTTGCAGGGATTCCCTGAAGTTCGGATGATTGTATACAGCTTAGTTTTAGTGATCATGATGCTTTACCGTCCACAAGGATTGTTAGGAACAAAAGAAATAACCTCATTCTTTAAAGGTGGTAAATCCGTTAAAGGAGGAGTAAAAGGATGAATGCAAATGCACCGTTACTTAAAGTAGACAATGCTGGAATCCGATTTGGCGGCTTAAAGGCTGTTTCCGATGTTAACCTTGAATTAAACCAAGGCGAGCTTGTCGGATTAATTGGACCAAACGGCGCTGGAAAAACAACTTTTTTTAACCTCTTAACAGGGGTTTATGTACCAACAGAAGGAAGTATTTCTTTAGACGGGGAAAAATTAAATGGTTTGGCTCCCTATAAAATAACCAAAAAGGGAATCAGCCGTACCTTCCAAAATATTCGTTTATTTAGTGAATTATCTGTGCTTGATAATGTTAAGGTAGCCTATCATTCGCTTGCTAAGCATTCGATGTTAAGCTCAATTTTCCGTCTTCCGCCTCATTTTTCCGGTGAGAAGGAAATGGAGGAAAAGGCGATTGAATTCTTAAAGATTTTTAACCTGGAAGGATTTATGCATGAAAAGGCGAAAAATCTTCCTTATGGTCAGCAGCGCCGCCTGGAGATTGCGCGTGCCCTTGCGGCCAACCCTAAGTTGCTGCTTTTAGATGAGCCGGCAGCCGGGATGAATCCCCAGGAAACAGAGGAATTGATGAATCTAATCGCGTTAATCCGTGAGCGTTTCTCCTTAACGATTTTGTTGATTGAACACGATATGGGACTGGTCATGGGCGTATGTGAACGAATCTATGTACTAGATTCCGGCCAACTTATTGCAGAAGGAACTCCTGAGGAAATCAGAAATAATCCAAAAGTCATCAAAGCATACCTCGGCGAGGAGGTCATTTCATAATGTTAACTATTAATGATATCAATGTATACTATGGTAATATTCATGCGTTAAAAGGTGTTTCTCTTGAAATCAACCAGGGGGAAATTGTTACTTTGATTGGGGCGAACGGTGCCGGAAAGAGTACACTATTAAAAACGATTTCGGGTTTACTAAAACCGAAGAATGGTGAAATCCTATTTGAAGGAAAGCCAATTGCCGGTAAAGTGGCCCAGTCCATCGTAAAAATGGGATTATCCCATGTTCCGGAAGGACGCCGTGTGTTTGCAAATATGTCGGTGGAGGAAAATCTTGAATTAGGTGCCTATCTTCGAAATGATAAGCAAGGAATTCGCGAGGACTTCGATAAGGTGTATCAGTTGTTCCCGCGCCTTCATGAACGCCGCAAGCAATTATCTGGAACATTATCCGGCGGCGAGCAGCAAATGCTCGCAATGGGGCGTGCATTAATGGCTCGTCCAAAGCTGTTGTTATTGGATGAACCATCAATGGGGCTTGCACCTCTTCTAGTCAAAACAATTTTTAATATTATCGAGGAAATAAATAAAACAGGCACAACGATTCTCTTGATTGAACAAAACGCCAATATGGCCTTATCAATCGCTGACCGTGCCTATGTCATTGAAACAGGGAAAATTGTTGCATCAGGTTCTGCAGAAGAACTCACGGCAAGTGACCAAATTAAATCAGCCTACCTTGGGGGGCATTAGAAAAGGTATTGGGCAACCCCCAGTACCTTTTCTTCCTGCGCATAAGTGCTCATGAACCGCCCTTAGGGGCTCGCCAATCGGCGAGTTTTCTTTATTCTAAATCCAGATTCACTTGCTCCCTTAGTTTCGGGCTCAATTGATGTCTGATTTTAATCGCATAATCCTCACACAGCTGCTCGATCCCGACAGAGACAAGTGAAAAAATATTGGCATAATTCTTTTGAACTTCCCATTTCAATTCATTCTTCCCGCAAATACTATAATGATTTAATTCCTCTATTTCTTTTTTTAGTTTTGCAAACTCTGCTGCTTGCAGCTCATCAGGCAGTTTAAGGATTTGATCAATTTTTCCAATATAGTTTAAAGATTGCACAATTTTCCGCTTAATATCGCAATAGGCTGCTCCGTCAATAAGGGCATATTTCAATTTAAACTCATTGAGTTGGTGGGCCGCAGCGTACGTTGCGGCAACGATGTCATCCCTCGTCATCTCATTGGTTTCATAGCTCAGCATATGCTTCCATGATGGCTGAGTGATCGCCTTGCGGTGGTCCTCAAACGTATGACAAAGCTTTTTGTAACCGTACCTTTCTGGATGCTCAAAAGCAGGGCTTGCCGGGTCTAAAAAAGGAGCGAGCGGTGCTACAAAATAAAACAGCCTTGGGTCTCGCCCGCAGGCAAGATGAATTTGCTTGCAAAACGAGATGTTTTTTAAGGCGCTTTCATACGTCTGCCCCGGTATCCCTACCATGAAAAACAAATCAATTTTCTTACAGCCATGCTTTAAGGCAAAATTTAATGTGTCGATCACCTTCTGATTTGTACAGCTAAACTTCCCATTGTTCCGTCTTAGATTTTCATCATAGGTTTCAAGGGTAATTTCAATACTGTATTTCGGGACACTTTTCTGTAGCTTTTGGAAAAAATGTTCATCCGCATATTGAAATAGTTCAAAAACAATTTCATTTTTTAGATGGATGTTTTTCAGAAGACGTAGGAATTCATTAACATAGTCATCTCCCCCCTGACGGATATCGTGCAGAATAAAAATGGGAGCCCGGCTGAAACGTTGAATAAATTGAATGTCTTCGATGAGCTTAGCGGGAGACCTAAGCGCAAGGTGGCTACGCTTACAGTTTTCATGATAGGCATCCCGCGATCCTCCGCATATCAGGCAATTTTGCGTGCAGCCCCGCGCTGTAAGCAAGGCCGTATTGGGGTATTGCAGCCAGCCATTATAGGGAAGCGGGTCCATAAAGTTACGGTATTTAAAAACGGAACGAATCGTATAGCGGTATCCTGGGACATCAAACTCATCTAAATCCTTTGGTACATACGTAATCGGATTAATGCCCTTTTGGTTGTCTCTTTTCCAAGTAAGGTTTGGGATGTCTGCGTAATGGATGTTCCCTGCCTCGAGTTTATTCATGAGGAGGAGCATCAGCTTTTCAGTCGAATCGCCGCGCATTACGAAATCAATAAATGGATATTCAATTAATTCTTTGTGGTAGTAGGTGGCAGATAATCCGCCGAAAATGATAGGGGTATCTGGATGGAGTTGTTTCACCACTTTGGCGAGTTCAATGCTTCCATGGGCATGAGGCAGCCAATGCAGGTCAATCCCAAACGCTCTTGTGTTCAGGCTGCGCAATTTTTTTTCAACATTAAAGCTCGGATTCATCAGCATCCGATTGGCAATATTAATGATTCGAACTTTAAATCCATATCGTTCTAAATAATCGGCGATACTTGTTAACCCGATTGGATACATTTCGAAAACCGGTGATGACGGAACAACATCACTAATCGGTCCAGCAAGTAAAGCATTTTTGCGAAAATCATAGACACTAGGTGCATGTAAAAGAACCAAATCGTATTTCAAACCAACCACCCTCAATCCAAATTGTCTGCAGGAATCTAGGAAGTTTTCTAATTTACTTCAGTTTACTACATCCATTGTTTTAGAGAGTGACAATCAGGTGACAGTTTTTGGAGCATTGTGTGCTACAAAAGTAGTAGGGGGAATATTTCTTTTGCTGAATAGAAATATAGGGAAGAATCGGCCATACTAGTTGTAAACAAACTCAAATTGGTTTGTCCCAGTATCGGTTAGTGTTCACATTTGGCCGGTCTGGGTTTTTCGTTATCCGAAAGACATTGCCTTTTCTTAGGAAATCTATTACAATAATTGACAGAATATTTTTAATTATATTAACTCCAAGGAGTGCAAAAATGAGTCATTCTGTAATGATCCAAAAAAAGGAACACTTTGCTCGTATTTCCCTGATGGCCGTATCAATCATCGGCTGGTGGATAGTATTCCAGTTTGGAATTCTTCAGTTAACGGTACCAAGGGAGATGCTGATTTTGGGACTCCTTGTGCTTTTTTTATTTATTGTTGAATTTTATCCTTTACCGGTATGGAAGGGCAATACCACCATTTCTTTCCCAATTGTTTATGCGATAATGGTCATGCATGGAATTGCCTGTACGCTTGTCTGTTATGCATTTGTTGTCTTTTTTGTAAATCTTATCAAAAGAAGGCCGCTCCGAATTGTTTTTTTTAATCCGGCCCAGCTTGTCGGCAGCCTCTATTTAGGCTATTTGGTCAGCAGTTTGATCACAAGACTTTTTCCCTCTGAGAATATTTCAGTTGTCGAGCAGGGCATCATTCATTTTTCGCTGTTAATGGCTTTCTTCTACGTGATTAATAATTTAATTGTTGATTTTATTCTTTTAGTTAGACCGCAAGCCTATTATCTAGGGGCATGGAAGCAAAAAACCATCCAGGAGTTAAAAAGTTTTTTGATTAGCTACATATATCTGATTTTATTTAATGTGCTAGGACATCAGAATCGCGGCGAAATTGATGTCTTTTCTGTCTTTTTCTTTTATGCTCCATTGGTGAGCATTGGGTTATTAAGCTCCATCATCGCCAAATTAAAAAAGGAGAAAGCCAGGCTAAAGGCACTTTTTAGTATTTCATCTGAATTAAGTAAAAAGATTGCCTCACCGGATTGGCTTCGTTTCTTGGCTGAAAATCTCCAGGAGTTTATTGAGGTAGATGCCTGGATTCTATGGAAAAGACAAAATGGTATTTGGAGATTAAGGTTTGCTGCAGGTTTAGCGAATGATGATTTGGAGTTAGATGAAGACACGATTAAATCCCTAAATCAAATGAAACAATTAGCGTTATACCATCATGTTAAGGATGATGGCGGACCTGCAAAGGACTTTTTCGATAAAGAGGTTCGGTCATTAGTATATGCTCCATTAATTTTTGAAGAAGAATTGGTCGGGATGTTTGTCTTTGGACGCAGCCGCACGAAAAGCTTCAGTGAAGAGGACATGGAGTCAGCAGCCACCCTTGCCAATCAATTAGCAGTATTAATTAAAACAAAATGGTTGTTTGCCGAGCAGGAGAAACGGTTGATTTTAGAAGAAAGAAACCGAATTGCCAGGGATATTCATGATGGCGTAGCCCAGTCGCTTGCAGGGGCGATTATGAATTTAGAAACCGCCCATCGTAAATTTACGAAAATGCCGGAGGACTCTCTGCGCTTAATGGTAGAGAGTACCGCAAAATTAAGGGGAAGCTTGAAGGAGGTAAGGGAGTCCATTTATGCGCTAAGGCCCTACCCAACGGAAAGAGTCGGGCTGCATTCGGCAATGTCGACAAAGATTGAGGCCATTCAAAAAGAAACCAGCCTCGCGATTTATTTAGAGAAGCGCGGTCCGGAGTACCAGCTGAGCCCCATGGTAGAGAAGATTATTTTTGATATTTTTCAGGAAAGCACACAAAATGCGGTTAAGCACGCAGAGGCTAGTGAAATTGATATATTAGTAAGTTACCAGAAAGAGAATATTCTCTTAAAAGTAAAGGATAACGGGAAGGGTTTTTCCCTTTTCCAAGCAATGATCAAGGCACGGAATCATCCTCATTTTGGAATCCTGCATATGAATGAGGCGGCGGAAAAAATTCAGGCCACATTGCAGGTGGACAGCAAAGAAGGGGCGGGAACGGAAATTACGTTAACGGTTCCAAGAATGGGAATTGAAGGAGGGATGATGAGTGATAAAGCTTATGCTAGTCGATGATCATGCAGTATTACGAGATGGATTAAAGAATATTTTAGAGATGGAAACGGATATGGAGGTTGTCGGGGAAGCAATAAACGGCAATGAGGCCATTTCCAAGGTAGCGGAATTTTCACCGGATGTTATTTTAATGGATATTAATATCCCTGAGAAAAATGGGATTGAAGCAACAAGTGTCATCAAAAAGTCATTTCCATCTGTTAAGGTGTTAATTTTGACAATGTATACTCACGATGAGTATTTTATGTCGGCGATTCGTGAAGGGGCTGATGGCTATCTTTTAAAGGATGCTCCCTCCCAGCATGTAATTGATGCGATCCGTTCAGTGGCGAATGGCCAATCGGTCATTCATCCTGCAATGACGAAAAAGTTTTTAAATTTTAATGCTTTTAAGGAAGAGGAGCCAATTAAGGCTTCTAGTAAAGATTCTTTGCTGACGGAACGGGAGAAGGATGTGCTGATGTGTCTTGTGGAGGGCATGAATAATAAGGAAATTGCCCAAAAGCTGTTTATCAGCGATAAAACAGTCAAGATTCATGTGAGCAATATTTTTAAAAAGCTGAATGTTAAAAGCCGCTCGCAAGTGGTTATATATGCAGTACAAAACCATTTAGTCCCGCTGCCTTAAAACTCTAGACCAGGCCCCATTGCCTGGTTTATTTTATTACTCAAAGGCTTTGCAATTTTATCGGCAAGATAACACAGCCTTGGATTTAAGCAAAACGTCATCCCTTGTTATAATGGAATTAATTATACAATAAGGATGATGGAAAATGGCACAGGTAAAAACCAACGCAATGCGGATTCTCGACGCAAAGAAAATTCCATATGAAATGCATACATACGATAACAAGGACGGAAAAATCGATGGAGTATCCGTCGCCCATAAAATCGGCAGGGACCCAAAAGAAGTATACAAAACCCTCGTGGCCCAAGGGGCATCGAAAAACATCTATGTCTTTGTCATTCCCGTTGAGGCAGAATTGGATTTAAAAAAGGCTGCAAAGGTTTCCGGTGAAAAAAAGATTGAAATGATTCCGGTGAAGGATATCCAAAAATGGACAGGTTACATCCGCGGCGGCTGCTCACCGATTGGAATGAAAAAGGAATATAAAACCTTTATTGCAGAAGCCGCAAAACAGCTTGAAGTAATGGTCGTCAGCGCTGGGAAAATTGGCGTACAAATTGGATTAAAGCCCGAGCATTTACATGAAACAGCCAAAGCCGAATTTGCTGATCTCGTAAAATAAACCAAGCATAGGTTTTAATCAAATTTTAATCTCCTCCCTTCCAATAGGCATTCACCTATAAAAGACACACGCATATGATAAGGTGAAAATGTCAGAAAGAAACCTCGCCGACTGCGAATCCGTAGCGGTTCATGGGGCGAAGTTGCACTTAATGCCAGATAGGTGGGTAATTTCCTATCGGCTGATAAAGGGAGTGTTGTTAAGTGGTAGGAAAAGTTAAAAATTATTTCGCCGGTGGCAATACAGCCAGGGGATTTCACAGTCTTTATGATTCCAACCTCCAGGGGCTTGAGCGTTTATTTATTTTAAAAGGAGGGCCTGGAACAGGAAAATCCTCTTTAATGAAAAAAATAGGTAATGAATGGCTTGAAAAAGGCTACAATATTGAATTCCTCCATTGCTCCTCTGATAACAACTCGATTGACGGTGTGATCATTCCAGCATTAAAAGTGGGAATTGTCGATGGAACGGCTCCTCATGTGATCGAACCGCAAGCACCGGGGGCAGTAGAAGAGTATATTAATCTTGGAGAAGCGTGGAATTCCCAAAAACTTCGCTTTCATAAAAATAAAATTCAACGCCTGACAAATCAAATCAGTGAATCCTTCCAAACAGCCTACGCTACGTTTAAGCAAGCATTAGACATTCATGATGATTGGGAGAAAATTTACATCGGAAGTATGGATTTTAAAAAGGCGGATCAATTAACGAATAAACTCATTGAAAATTTCTTTGGAAAAATGAAATTGAATAAAAAGTCCGATATTCGCCATCGCTTTTTAGGAGCGGCCACACCAATGGGTGCTGTTGATTTTGTACCGAATTTAACCGAAGAGATTACGAAACGTTATTTTATCAAAGGCCGGCCCGGTTCCGGAAAATCAACGATGCTGAAGAAACTTGCGGCAGCGGCAGAAGATAGAGGGGTCGATGCCGAAGTTTATCACTGTGGTTTTGATCCGAATAGTCTGGATATGGTCATTCTAAGGGAGCTTGGGATTGCCATCTTTGACAGCACCGCCCCGCATGAATATTTTCCAAGCCGCGATGGCGATGAAATTATTGATATGTACGAACTTTTGATTGAACCTGGAACAGATGAAATTTACGCAGATTTTATCACTGAAATTTCTGGAAAATATAAAACGAAAATGACCGAAGCAACCTCCTATCTTGCAAAGGCAAAGGATTTGCATGATGAGCTTGAGGAAATCTATGTTTCCGCTATGGATTTTACAGTAGTAGAAAAAATCCAAAGTGAAATTCGCGAGAAGATCAATGAGCTGGGGGACTTGGCGGAGGTTAATGCATAGGAAAATGAGCAGCAAGGGTTGTATATCAGAAAAAGCCACTATTATATTTCCTCAAAACAGTAAGCCAGGCGATGACCGCCTGGCTTTTTATTGATGAGGATTTGTTTTACTTTGCTGGCTTTTTACATTCTTTTTGTTGCCCTTACTGTTGTCTCCGCTGACAAATTCACTGGCAAATTCAGCTTCTGCATGCCCAGCCTGTGGAGAATTTTGATTGCCGCTGCCTTTGTTATATTTCTTTGTCATAGTTAAGCTCCTTTCCTATTCACTAATCTATAGTTTGGCATGTGATCAATTGTTTATGCGCAAGATTGTTTCTTCCTAATAGTGGCAATAACTAGACTAACTATTTTAGAATGAAAGAAAGAGCAATGCCGGGGGATGAGAAATTTGAAGGATGCTGTCGCGTTATTAACCAATTTATTTGAAAAAAGCCGCAATGGAGCAAATGCCGGTCCGATGGAAAAATACATGAAGAATCATTTTCCCTTTCTTGGGATTAAAACACCACAAAGGAGAGAGATTGAAAAGCAATTTTTCCATGAAACAGGAATTTTAAAAGAACCGTTTCATCCTGGGTTTGTCCTTGAGCTTTGGGGCAAAACAGAAAGAGAGTATCAATATACGGCATTAGGGTATCTCGAAAAATTACAAAAGAAACTGCAAAAAGAGGATATAGCTTTTTTGGAAAGGCTGATTACTACTAAATCTTGGTGGGATTCGGTTGATGCATTGGCACCAAAGCCGGTTGGAACGATTGCTCAAAAGTTTCCAGAGGTAATTGGTGAAACGATTGAGGGGTGGGCTGTACATGAGAATATGTGGCTGCGGCGGGCCTCGATTCTTTTTCAATTGAAATACAAACAAGAAACAAGGGAAGAAATTCTCTTTGATTACATAAGAAAAAATGCCGACAGCAAGGAGTTTTTTATCCAAAAGGCAATTGGCTGGGCCTTACGGGAATTTTCGAAAACCAGTCCGGAATCGGTAAGAAAGTTTATCGAAAGCCACAAGCTGGCTCCATTAAGTGTCCGTGAAGGGAATAAGTATATATAAAGGGATGTCAGCAATAATACCAACAGCAGAGGCAATCCCGTACAAAACGACGACAAACTTTATCGCATACGGATTAGCAATTTAAAATAAGCAATTGGACTGTGTTAACAAGGCGCAAGCTTTGTTATATAATTTACCAAAAAGGCAGGGTAAGGATGAGTACAAAAAGCAATAAATTATCACATGGCTGGACCATTATTTCGCACCCATCGTATCAAATTTTTTCGAATAAAAATGCTTACGTGATCATCGATGAAGACCATGACGTAGTTCTTCGCTTCTCCCTCCAGGAAAGTGAGATTGAAGTTCTAGGCGGGAGCTGGAATTTAAATTACAAAATCAATCTCGGTTTTAAAACAATTAAAATCTTGAATGCACCTGAAGAATAAAAAGAAAGGCACGCTGCATATAAGTCAGCGTGCCTTTGTTGTTCCTAGGCCGTGCATAATAAATTGGATAATTCGTTCCGTCTCGACTTCATCATCCCACTCAGCATGGGGGAAAAGTAAATATTGAGCCATCAATGAGCCGAAAATGGTGGTAATGGCAAGCCTAGCAGCACTTTCCGATGGCATTTCAATCATTTGCCCCTTGGCTTGGTAGTGTTGAATGACATTAACGAACCGGTCAAACGTTTTTTTCGCAACATGCTCGAAAAATTGCTCCCTTAATTCCGGCTGAAAGGGAATTTCCTGAAGCATGATTTTTAAAATCGAGATATGCTTTTTTAAAAATTCACGGCGGTTCTCCATCATGGCTCTGATAAAATCCTCTACTTGGTCAAACTCACGGTCTAAAACCTTATTTAAATCATTGATGATGAAGGGGCCAATCAATTTTGCCATCATCGGGGCGACGATGGACATGAGCAGGTCCTTTTTTGTTTTATAATGGCGGAAGATGGTGCCCTCGGCAACACCCGCCTTTTTAGCAATTTCATTTGTCGAAGTACCGGCATAGCCTTTTTCCGAAAAAGATTCAATTGCAGCGATGAGAATCTTCTTTTGCTTATCGGTTAGTTCATCTTCTTCTGCAAACAGCTGCTGGATTAACTCTTCTTCCTCTGACATAGTAGACTCCCTTCGGATTTATAGACTGTTATATTTTTCGATATTTTTTCAAGGCAAATACATTCAAGACAATAAAGACAAGGGCGAATCCGAGTAAGACGAAGAGGTCGCCGCTAATGTTCCTAAGTCCTTCCCCTCGATACATTACGCCCTGCAAAGCATCGCCGCCATAGTACATGGGCATGCACTTGGCAATGACCTGCAGCCAGTCTGCCATCCCCTCAACCGGAAAAATACCGGCAAAAAAGATTTGCGGAACAATGACAATCGGGATAAATTGCATCATCTGGAATTCAGAATTGGCAAAGGCGGATAATAAAATCCCAAGCGACAAGGCGACCAGCGCCAATGTTAAATTAATGAGAATTACATTCCAAATGGAGCCAACCAACATGATATCTAAAACTTTAACGGCAAAAAAGACAACAATGACCGTTTGAATGACGGCAAAGATTCCGTATCCGAGTAAATAGCCAAATACGATATCTCTTCTATGAATCGGGGTGGCCATTAGCCGGTCCAATGTCCCGGTGGTTCTTTCCTTTAACAGGGCAATCCCGGAAATCAGAAAGACGAAAAAGAAGACAAAGAAGCCGACAAAGATCGCTCCGAGTTTATCAAAAAAGGTCGCATCCATACTGCCATATACATAATCAGTATGGATAGCCGGGGCCTTCGCCGAATCTAGTTTGATTGGCACACCCGGAAGCTTACTTTGGACAGTCTTGATAAATGTTTTCAGTTTTTCGGCCTGTTTTTTTGCATTTTCAGCAGCGATGGATTGCTGAATTTTTATTTGCAGCGGTTTTGCCGCAGAAGGGTCATCATTTTTAAGAGTGAGATTGAACTCTTCATCCTTCAGCTGCAGCAGGGCATCTAAATCATCGTCGATGACTGTATCCTTTGGGTTATTCACGTGATCATATTGTTTGACAATAAGATCCTTACTTTTTAATTGTTTTACAAAGGAAGCGTCTGCGCCTGTTATACCGACCAGGGGCTTTACCGTGTTTCCATTAAATAAATAATGGAGGAGGGTCATGATTAATAAAGGGGCCACCATCATTAATGCCAGTGCCCGCTTGTCACGAAGCATCTGCCGGAAAATCCGTTTTACGAGGGCTGTTACTCTCATGATTTTTTACCCCCTGCCTTTAAAAATACTTCTTCTAAACTGGTAATCCCGTATTGTTCCTTCAATTCCTTCGGCGAGCCGCTGGTAAGGATTTCTCCGTCACGGACCATGGCCAGATGGTCGCATTTTTCGGCTTCATCCATGACATGGGTTGTGACTAAAATGGTCTTTCCGGCGTCCTTTAAACGGTAAAGTTCAGACCAAATGGACAAGCGCAATTCCGGGTCAATTCCAACGGTTGGTTCATCCAAAATCAGGACATCTGGGTCTTGAATCAAGGCCACGGCAAGTGAAAGGCGGCGTTTCATTCCCCCTGAATACTTATTGACCTTCTTTTTTAAATCTGCGGTAAGATTGACTAGATCGGCTGCATAGGAAATCCGCTTTTTTTGTTCTCGCTTTTTTACTTTAAAAAGAGCAGCAAAAAAGGCTAGGTTTTCTTCACCAGTCAGGTCGTTATAGAGGGCATCCGCTTGAGCCATATAACCGATTCTCTGCAAGAGTGTGAGACTCGGAACCGGAGTGCCCAATACACGGATATTTCCTTGTGTAGGGCTGTCCATGCCAACAATCATCTTTACTAAAGTGGTTTTTCCCGATCCGGAAGGGCCAATTAAGCCGTATATTTGGCCGGGTTCAATGGTTAAGCTTACATCGTTTAAGACTTGTTTTTTTCCAAAGCTTTTGCTGACGTCATTCACAACAATTGAGGCTGTCATTTGTACTCCTCCTTTTAGAAGTGAGTAATCACTCATTTATAGAATATGCTCTTTCTATAAAAATGTAAAGTGAGTAATCACTCACAAATTTGGAGGAAAATCGACAAATGTGAAAAACGAAAAGGTGTGTTCATAATTTCACAAAGGTGCCAGGCACCATGTGAAAGAGGTAACAAGGTAAAAGGCATCATGCGGACATGATGCCTTGGAATCCTATAAGATGACAATTTTTAGTGAGTTAACCTGGGAAACGAGGAGGTCTTCGTATTTTTGCTGGGCCTCGTAGTAAACTTCTTGGTCACCGGCTTTGGGGTTATCCTTTTTCGCCTGAGCAATTAAGTCCTTCTGCACTTGCTGGATGAGGACGATTGATTGATATTGCTTGCGCTCCTTGGTCCAAAATTTCTCCTCGCCATACCCTTTGATTAACCTTTTAACAGATGTGTATTGGCTGTATTGATTTCGAACCTTTTGGATTTCCTGCTCTACGTTGGCAGGGTCAACTTTATGGCCCTTTTCTTCAGCCAGCATCGCCATTGAACGCAGGCGAATGATTTGGGTTAAAAGCTGGTTCTTATCATCAAGCATTTTTTCCTGGGATTTTAGGTAGGTAAGCTCCTCCTCTAATTGCTTGCCTCTATATTGTTTCTTTGCTGACTCACGATTAATCTCGAGTTGAAGCTGGTTTATAAATCGGTAAAAAGCTAAATCGTCATTTGTAATCCATTTACCATTAATGGAGGCAATACCCTGCGGCTTCTTCACATTGAGGTTGATGATCTTCTCGGTTTTCTCGCCGCCTTTTTCTAACGTAAACGCGGCTTCATATTTCCCGGGCATTGCCAGCTGAATATTTCCGGCATAAGTACCTGCTTTACCCTCTGTCAGTTTTGCTTTATGGCTGCCATGGTCCATATTGGCCATCGAAAATTCAACTGTTACTTTTAGTCCTTTAACTGTCTTTTTGTTTTCCAAAACTTTAATTTCAAATGGCATCGCTTTGTCCTTTTGGAAATAAAGCGGTTTTGTCATATCAATCTTATAATTAGGGCCGGAACTGCAGCCCGTCAGCAGTGCAGCCAGTAAAGCCAAAGCGAGCATGATCCGCTTTATCATGATCCCATTCCTCCTAAGTTTTGTGTTTGTAAAAGTCCTTAACCGTGTATTTTTCTATTTTTCCATTATTTAAATAAGCAACATGGGTGCAAATCTGTTTGATTTCATCCAGGTGGTGCGAGGAGAGCAGGATGGTTTTATCATGAAGCGATTTCAGCACCTCTAAAATTTCCTTTCTTCCCATCGGGTCAATCCCGCTTGTTGGCTCATCAAGGATGAGCAGGCTGGAATCCTGATATAGCGTGACTGCTAGTCCCAAACGTTGGAGCATCCCTTTTGAATATTGTTTCACCTGGATATCGCGGTCATCCCACAGACTTACCGACCGCAGAACCTCCTCGATTCGTATCGTATCAGCTTTTCCAGAAACGGCTTCGGCAAAAAATCTCATGTTTTCCAATCCGGTCAACATCGGATAAAGCATGAATTTTTCCGGAAGATAAGCAATCGCTTTTTTCCATTCGTTATTTTTCTTGGATACTTCCATTCCATTTATTTTAATCGAGCCCTGTTTAACCGGGAGCAGACTTAGCAAACTGTTGATTAACGTTGATTTTCCTGCACCGTTTCGTCCGACAAGGGCACAGACTTCCCGCTCATGGATTTCAAGAGCAACGGAATCCAGGACAATTTTTTTCCCGAAGGATTGTTTTAAATTCGTAACAGAAATCATTCATAACCCTCCTTGCGATGGAAAATAACCGCCGCTAATGATGATACAGCAAGCCAGAATACGAGATTTCCAAACAGGAAAAATCCTGGCTTCGTCCACATGAAGGCCTGCAGTAGTCTTGACATATGCCCAAAGGAATATACCCCTGTTCCCGTTTCGATAAACATCCTTATCGCTTGTAAAGGATTTAAAAAGTAGACAGCCGAAAAGAGTTTTACATTTTCATGGGTGACGTCTGGAAGAAACGATAAAAGAATAAAATCATGCAAGAAGAAAAAGTAAAACCAGATAAAGATCGTATAGCCGATAATTTGCATTCTTGAGCGGCTAAAGCTGCCAATCGCTGCCCCCATTTGCAGAAAGACGAGTGCCATGCAAATAATGGCTAATATAAAAATAAAATACCCCTTAAAATCTAGCTGAAAATTAAATTTCAATAAAAGTAAGTAGATGAAAAACCAGGCTAGCAAGGGAGCAAGAACGACCCCGTAAATTCCGAGGCTTTTTTTCATCAAAAAGCTTGCGTATTGTTCCTTTTTTGTCAGCAGCATGATGAGTGTTTTTTGTTCTTTTTCCTGAAAGATTGAAAAGGCGCCGATAAACAAGCAGAGAATCGGAATAAAGTAAATAATCGTATCAAACAGGTTGATGATTAAAACATAAAAGCCATTATCGTAGGAAAGGGCAGTGGAACGATACAAAATGCTGATTGAAATCAGTACAATAATACTAAGCGCGAGCCAGAGCCCTTTTCCTCTTATATTTTCCTTCCATTCCTTCCAAATGTAATGCATAGTCGTTTTCTCCCCTTTATAAGCAGCCATAAAACAAGTAAAGAAAAGGCGCTCAACCAAACCTTTGTGTGGCTGCCTTTTGCACTCCCAACCAATGGGTGTGAATCACGAAACATCAATGCTTCCCTTGACAGCGCGGCATTTAATTTTTCATAGATTTTAATCGCCGGGCTTTTTAAAAATAAATTCGTTAATTCCTGGTCCTCAATCAGTTGGTGGAGGGAAGAATGATAGGTTACCGGAAAGTCGCCAATTCCGTCCCGATTTAAATCGGTAACTGGAAAAGCTGAACCCCAGTCGTTTCCCTTGCCATCCATGCTCCAGGAATTGTTTTCCCCCGTACCGCCAAGGGTAACAGCGGGAATAGTGTTATCCGTAATTCGGTTTAAGGTAAAGGTCTGATCATTGGAACTGGCCCAAAGCTCAATCCCGATTTGATTTTGGATAATGCGGTTGTGCCGAAATACATTTCGTGTTGCTTGATCTATATATAAACCCCGTTGGTTCATGTAAAAGGTATTATTTTCAATTTTATTATCATTTGCTTGAAGCAGCATCAAGCCAAACGATTGATTTCCATAGTTTACGATAAATTGGTTTCCATCCAATGTGAGTTGGTTTGAATTCATAACAGCAGCGCCGCCCTGATTCATCGTGAAAATATTATTTTTAAAAACATTTTTGTCAGAATACATGTAATGCAATCCGTAGCGGGTATGGCTGATTTTATTGGCAATGCTTCGATTTTTGTGCGCATAATCAAAGAACATCCCGTCACGCGTGCCTTCGATGGTGTTTCCAATCAGCAGGTTATCATGTGCGTAAAAAACATGGAGCCCATTGCCCTGGGCGGCAATTTCGCCCTTGCCCATTCCTTTAATATGATTATCTCGAATGGTATTATAGTGGGCCTTGCTTAAATAAATACCGTGAAAGGAACGGCGGATGGTAATGTGCTCGACAAGATTATGATTACTGTAAATCTTAATGGCTGCGTATTCCTCCGCAGAATTGCGGTTCATGCTGCTATCTGTCACGGTTAGATGGCTTAGCGAAACACGCGGTGCCTTGATGGAAATAACATTTCCGCTTCCGTCTCCCTTGATCACGGTGTGCTTTCTGCCAATCAATGTAAGGGGCTTATCGATGACGATATTGCCTTCATAGGTTTGATTCTCAAGCTTTAGCACCGCTCCCTCTTTCGAGGAGTCGATCAAGGCTTGCAAGCTTTCGGCTGCCATATTTTTCTCAGGTTTAATTAGAAAAAAAAGAGAAAAAACGAAAAGAAAGAGCGTCAATTTTTTCATTTTCTTTTTCGATCCTTCCATAGCGGAATGAGTAATAACACAAAGGCTGCTAATAAGAAATAAGTACCCGGTCCAAGCAGGCTGTGGGTAATAAAGTTTGCTACCTGGTTTTTCCCAATAATCGGTGGTACGAATGGAGCAATTTTAATCGGTGCATGCGGGCTTAAGTTGGTCCCGAAATCATGCAGTGCATTATGAAGGTCGAGGACGCCAAGAATGCCGCCAATCACAATGACACCAATCAATATATAAAGAACAATTTTTTTTCTTAGGATCGCGGTTAAAAGGGTGATGGCCGCTAGCCCCCATACAAGATAGGAGAGATAGGAAAGCTCAGGGAAGTTTTTTTCACTGAAGTTTCTCATTCCAATATAGTGGTTCAACCCATTCACAATATCAAGTTGTCCGTCAAGCTTGTTCGGATAAACGATAATGTTTAATCCTTCTGGATATTGTGGAGCCCAAAACACCATCTTCCACCATGGAAAAAAGATGGAGCAAACAAATAATACGGCGGCTAAGGCAATCAATAATGAAGACATGATGGATAGTTTATTACCTGTACTATCATTCAAGTTAACCACTCCTTTTATAGGGTTATTATTAGGAAATGGATGAGGGTATCAATCGGAAAATTGATACCCATCACCAACTTTTTATTTTTTAGGCTTAACAAGGAAATAGCCATTCATTTCCTGATGAAGCGCAGAGCAGAAGTTTGTGCAATAAAGCGGGAAAGTACCGGCTTTATCAGCGGTAAACTCTAACGTATTTGTTTCACCAGGCTGAACTTCCATGTTTAAGTTATAGTCATTGATGGCAAAGCCGTGGGTAATGTCTTCATCCATATCAATATTGGTTAAGTGAATAAATACATGATCTCCTTCATTTACCTCAATCGTGTCAGGACGTTTTGCTTTCGCGTCAAAGATAAATCTTGAGCGGAGTGCAACACCGTAGACATGGACCTCATTGCCATCACGAACAATTCTTGTATCCGACTTTTTATAAACCGCATCTGAATTCTTTGTATCCTTTGTATATACATTAATAGACTTAATTTTGTCAGCCTTAATCATCTGTGCATAGTGCGGTTCAGGGTTAACCGGAACGGTATCGACTACATTCATCTTGCCGCTGATATCAATTAACTGCATCGTTTCAGGGTGAGAAGGTCCCACAGATAGGAAGTTATCCTTTGCCAATTTGTTTAATGCGACAAGCCATTTTCCATCAGGTGCAACGGTGTCACCTTCAGCCGCAACAGAGTGTCCTGGTGAATACTGGACTGGTACGCGGTCTAATGTTTCACCCGTCTTAGGATTCCATTTTACGATTTCAGAAGAGATAAACATGGTTGTATAGGCCATACCCTTATTATCAAACTGAGTATGAAGCGGTCCAAGTGCATTTTCTGGGTTCACTTCACGTTCCATAACTGATTTATAGTTTAGAATAGGAATGCCGTTTCTTTCACCAGAGAAATCCTTGTTTTCAACTGCCTTAAATGCCTTTTCAAATGAGAAGACCGTCATCGCAGGTGCTAGTTTTCCAGACGCAATGAAATATTTTCCGTCCGGAGTTACATCCACACCGTGCGGCGACTTAGCAACAGGAATTAAATAGATTCCGCCTTTTTGTTTTTCCGGGAAAATCATCTTTTGCCCATTCACATCTGTGTATTTGCCTTCCTTGACCATTTTCGCAAGCTCTTTCCAGTTAAAAAGAACAATATAGTCGCGGTCTGCTTGGGACGCGTTTATTTCCATTGTGGTTGTTGATTCTTCTGTATTGTAAGTAGTCAACACGGCCCAATCTTTAGAGATCTTCTTACCGGCATCGGAAAGGTCATAAGACCATGGCGGAAGGGCAACCTGATAAGCAATATTTAGCTTTTCTTTGTTTTGGTCAAAGGTGACAGCTGACATTACGCCACGATATTTTGAATGATAATCATCAAGAGATTCATATTTTTGCCCCAGCGGAACAGCAAAACGAGTTGGTAAAAACATGTACTCGGTATTTTCCGTTACGAAGGCGGCACAGTGCGGACCCGCTGTATTTGGAACTTTAATAATGTCCCTTGTTGTCCACGTTTTTAAATCAACTGCAGCTGCACGACTGTTTCCTACATCGGTTGCAAATAGGAATTTACCATCGTAGTCGCCATTTGTTTCCGAAAGGGCTGGGTGGTGGAGGTCACCCCATGTATATCCTCCGAGCATTTTCTTTGTTCTACTGTCAAATCCATAACCTGTTGCCGGATCAGGCGAGAAAACCGGAATCGTTCGAATTTCCCGCATCGATGGAACACCATATACAAACAGTTGTCCAGAGTGACCGCCGGAATCAATCAGGTAATAATCATCTTTTTGCCCAAATGGGACATACACCTTTTCTGCATTGCTCTTTGTGCTGCTATTAGCCGCTTCCGTTGTTTTTGGACTTGATGAAAGGTCGGCGAAGGAAATGGTAGCTGCCACAAAGCCGGCAACAAGGCCGGAAGCAATTGGAATCCATTTTTTCATTTGGTTGCACCACCTTTTTTATTTAGCTTCTGAAGCTTTTTTTAGAATATCAAGAACTTGTTTTCGTTCTGCGTCTGTTAAAGGATTTTTGCCAATAACGCCTGACATCACGGCTGAGTCTGGTTTGGTTAAGAATTGTTCAATCGGCATGCCGTGTTTATCTTTAACTTCGACGAAGGCATGGGATAGGTCCGGACCTACTTGGCCGCCTTTGAGGTTTAATGCTTCAACAGAGTGACAGCCTAAGCAGCCTCTTTTTGATAGAATGTTGTCCTGGTCCACTGATGTTGTCGTTGCCGCTGTCTCTTTTGATTGTGAACCCTGATCCTTAGTGGTTGATTTTGTGTTTGTATCTGATTGCGCCGCTACTTGAGGCTGTGATCCGGAATCCCCCATCATCACATCAAACACTAAGTAACCAAGGCCAAATCCTATGACAAGACTAATAACGAAGCTAATGATTGCCTTATTCACTTTTTTCCCTCCTTTTATTTCTAATCAACAGTTATATCCTATTCTGAGAGGGCTTCCAAAAATGTGATGTTTCTCACATCTATATTAGGGTGTGTGAACGTTCTGTGAAACGGCCCGTCAGGCGTTGTATTGACGGGGTTTCTGAAAAATGAACGTTTTGTGAAACCATTAGTGAAACTTGTCACTTCTTTTAAAAAGGAAATTTTATAAAATGGGGGGAAGAATGGTTTCTAAGTTTTCAAACATGAAAAGGTGGTGGAAAAAATGGATGGAAATGAATGTGTAAATGATCCACACTTAGTTGTCTTAAGGACCACAAAAACGGAGGATTTTTTACGGAAAATTGATATTTTTAAAGAATTATCGACAAGCTCACTGAAGCTGGTCGAGAAACGGGTTCAAACCTTTTCGTTTAAAAAAGGGGAAAGGATCATGTCGGAAGATGATGTTGCACGGGGAGTTTATTTTGTTTATTCCGGTACTGTGAAGCTAACGAAGCAGGATGAAAATGGAAACGAAATCATTGTCTGCATCAAGCAAAAAGGGGATATGTTTGCGGAGGCGTGCTTATTTACGCAAAGAACACAATGCTATCCGGCAACGGCATCGATGCTTGAGGATGGGAAGATTCTCTTTTTGGATAAAAATGAGTTAGAAAGGGATTTGTACGACTATCCGGAGCTTTCAATCCAGATGATTCGTTATATGAGTGATTCGTTGCGGGAGATGACCGTTCAATTGCGTGATGTGGCCTTGCTCGATGTTTACGCAAAAACAGTTAAGACCTTAGAGCGCTTGGGGAAAAAGTTTAATACTGGTCAGAATCGCTGGGATATTGAAATTCCGTTAACCGTTCAGGAGTTTGCCACGGTTGTCGGGACATCAAGGGAAAGTGTCAGTCGTGTATTTTCAAAATTAAAGAAACAAGAAATGATTGATATGAAATCTAGGAAAATCGTGATCCTTGACTGGTGCCGGTTCTGTACTTTGCTGCATTCGGATTTATAGAGTGTGTCGGCTGCTTCGCAGATAAAAAGGTGTTTCTCGCAGATAAAAACAGCGTTTTCGCAGATAAATTAGTCTAGAACGCGGATAAATGTTCATTTTTCGCAGATAAAATTTGAGTCCATTAAAAAAGCTGCCCCAAATTGCTGGGGCAGTTTCTATTTTGTGAATTTATAAGTCCAAAATCGTTCATTGTTAATCCATGCCATAACTTGCGGGTCTTGATTTTTGAGTTTTTCGGTCATATCGCCTAGCATTTGCTCGGTTTGTGAGCGGTGCGCGCGCATGGCGGCAAGTTTTTTATCGGCAACTGCGGAAATATTATTAATAATATCGGCTTCGCCAAGCTCTTCTAAGCAATTATTGGAAAAAGCTACGCAGTGTAATTTTGGCCGTTCCGCGGCAGGGATCTTTTCGACAGCCCGTACGACGGCCGCACCGGTGGCCTCATGGTCGGGATGAACGGAATAGCCCGGATAGAACGTGATAATGAGCGATGGGTTCAACTCATCAATTAACAACGAAATAACATTTGTCAGCTTTTCTTCATCCTCGAATTCAACGGTTTTATCACGGAAGCCAAGCATCCGTAAATCCTGGATGCCAAGGGCGTTTGCTGCGTTTTTCAGCTCTTCTTTTCTGATTTTTGGCAGGTTTTCTCTGTTTGTGAAAAGGGGATTCCCCATGTTACGTCCCATTTCCCCTAATGTTAAACAAGCATAAGTGACAGGGGTTCCATTTTCGACATGGGTGGCAATGGTGCCGGATACCCCAAATGCTTCGTCATCCGGATGCGGAAAAACGACTAAGACTTGACGCTCTTTTTCCATTACGGTGTTCTCCTTTCTTTATTCAAATGGAGTCGTGCTGAGCTCGAGGGCAACGGCAAGTTTTCCTTTGCTGTCGTGGCCGGCAAGCAACAGGCGGTTTTGTTCATCGATTTCAAAATGGGTGAGCCCTTCTGCATAGACCCAGCCAAGGTTGATTTTTAAGCCAATCCGATATGGGCCGCTTCCAGTGATTTTTCCTAGTTCATATTGAACAAGGGCATTGCGGATATAGGCACCAGCTGAAAAAAAGGATTGATCAAAGTGTGAGGCATAGGCACCATTTGTGGTTTCTAGGTGAAGATAGACATCTTTATGGGCATAGTGGTTGATTGCTTCCTGGACTTTGGCTACATCAATTGTTTCCATAACCTGTGGCTCCTTTCCCGATATTAAATGTATGATTTCTACTTTTCTATTGTAATTAATAATGTAACTATCATACTAAAATCAGTTAAAAAAAGCGAAGGGAACGCTTAAAAAAGTGGTGTGGGCTGAGTAAGGGTGTCAATGGTTGTAGGAAGTGCTGCGATTGTTGTTAAACGTGTTGGAATTGTCTAAGAAATCTTTTCCTACTGTTAAATAGGTAACATGTGTATTAAAATGGGTAAAACAAATACTTATGGGGTGCACTATGAAGGCGGCATCAATTATTTTATCCGGCGGTAAATCAAGCCGGATGGGTACCAATAAAGCCCTTTTAAAAATAAATGAAAAAACCAACATCGAGCGGTTGGTGGAAGAACTGAAGGGGTTTTTTTCAGAAATCATTCTTGTGACCAATCATCCTGATGAATATCGGTTTTTAGGAGTGAAAATGGTCTCCGACCGATTTCCCGGGCTGGGACCGTTAGCCGGTCTTCATGCCGGGCTGCAAGAATCGACACAGGAAGTGAACGTGGCCGTGGCGTGCGATATGCCGTTTGTTTCTGGCGAACTTGCTGAAAAAATTGCAGCAAAACTTGGCAGCTTTGATGCAGCCATCCCTGTCATTGACGGAAAGAAACAACCATTATTCGCTGCCTATCGCAGATGTATTTTACCAGTGGTAGAGGCAAGTCTTGAAAAAAGAAACCTCCGGATGACACAGCTTTTTGACGACCTACAGGTTCTATATTTAACCGAAGAGGACCTTCCGGGATACAGCAAACCGAGACTTGAGCGTACTTTTTTCAATATGAACTACCCGGAGGAATACGAAAAAGCAAAGAAATGGGCAGATGGAGATAACTGACAATTAAGATTATTTGCCGAGGCTGGTCTAAAGCAATATAATAACGATAAAATGCCGTGCAAAAGAGGTGATAAATTGAACTATGAAATTTCGAAGGAGCCGATTCAAATTCAGGCGGTGATCGATAAGGTGATCCAGCGTGAGGCCGGGGCGATTACCACTTTTATCGGTACAGTCCGTGAATTAACAAAAGGCAAGAAAACCTTGTTTCTTATATATGAGGCCTATGAGGCGATGGCCGTGAAAAAATTAGAACAGATTGGACAAGAGATTGAACAGCGCTGGGAAGGCTCAAAGGTAGCCATCACGCACCGCGTTGGCAAGCTGGATATTACCGATGTTGCGGTCGTCATTGCCGTTTCAACGCCGCACCGTGCTGACGCCTATGAGGCGAACCGCTATGCCATTGAACGAATTAAAGAGATCGTTCCTATTTGGAAAAAGGAACATTGGGAAGATGGAGAAAAGTGGATGGGAAATCAACTTGAAACCGTTGAATACCCGTCCGGAAAACCGGAGGAGGAAGACTTACATGAATAAGGTGCTGTTTTTTGCTCATTTACGTGATGTAGTGGGGGAAGAATCATTAGCATTAAACGCGGCTGGTAAAACGGTCTCCGATTTGAAAATTGAACTGACCGCAATCTACAATTTGCCGAAAATGGAAACCGTGATGACGGCAATAAATGAAGAATTTGCCTCAAATGATGAGGTCATCAGCGAAGGTGACGTTATTGCCTTTATCCCACCCGTTAGTGGCGGTTGATTTCTAGGAAGGTGTTTACAAATGAGTGATCGTTATTCGCGGCAGATTCTCTTTCCAGGAATCGGACAAGATGGTCAGGAGAAGATTCGCCGTAAGCATGTGCTAATGATTGGCGCCGGAGCGCTTGGCTCCGGGAATGCCGAAATCTTGGTGCGGGCTGGTGTCGGGAAACTGACCATCATCGACCGTGATTATGTTGAGTCCAGTAATCTTCAGCGGCAGCAGCTCTATACTGAGGAGGATGTTGCGGAAAAGCTTCCGAAGGCGGCGGCGGCCGAAAGGCGCTTAAGAGCGGTTAACTCGGATGTTGAAATTGTCTCTGTAATTGGCGAGGCAACCGCCGAATGGCTCGAAGAAACAGCCCGTGAGGTCGACCTTATCATCGATGCTACGGATAATTTTGAAATCCGCATGATTATCAATGATATTTCGCAAAAGTACAAGGTTCCATGGATTTATGGGGCCTGCGTTGGCAGTTTCGGGATGAGTTTTTCGATTCTTCCTGGAAAAACGCCTTGTTTAAATTGCCTGCTGCGTACGATTCCACTCCAGGGGATGACGTGTGATACAGGCGGAATTATTTCACCAGCTGTGCAGATGGTGATTGCCCATCAAATGGCGGAGGCATTAAAGATCCTTGTCGAGGATTGGGAAGCTGTTAGATCCTCGTTTGTCAGCTTTGATTTGTGGCGGAATCAATACACCAGCATGAAAATGTCCAAGGCGAAATTTGCCGGTTGCTTGTCCTGTGGTGAGAGTCCGACCTTTCCTTATTTGGATCAGGAAAATACCACGAAAACGACCGTGCTTTGCGGCAGGGATACGGTACAAATCCGTCCAGCAAGTCATAGGGAGCTTTCGCTAGAAAAATTGGCGGATCAGCTTCGTTCATTGGGATATACAGTAAAAGGGAATCCTTATTTGTTATCGGTTGAAATGGGGGAAGAGCGCATGGTGGTCTTTAAAGACGGCCGTGCCCTCATTCATGGAACAAAGGATTTGATACACGCTAAATCCATCTATCAGCGGATTTTGGGATAAGAAAGGGAGACTGAACAATACAGTCTCTTTTTTATAGGATGCCAGAATCTGACATGTTTCACGTGGAACATTAGGGATTTTGTCGTAAGATGTTAGGAAATGAGAGGTGTAAGGATTTTTGGATATTTCTGTTCAAAAGTTATTAGCGAAAATGGAAGACGAGTTGCAGTCTGCCAAGCGAAGCACCAAGGGTGAAAGCTTGCGGGAACGGGTTTACTCTATTAAAATATTATGCGAACTCATCCTCGAAGAAAAAGCGGAAATGCCGGTGCAGGCAGCTGTATCTAATCCTCCTGTTGTTCAACAGCCAATGGTGGTGCAGCCTACTTTTCAGCAGCCTATGTTTCAACAGCCGGCCGCAATTAATCAGCCAAAGAAACTGGATATGGGTGAAGATGCGAACGGAGATTCACTGTTTGACTTTTAGGTGTTTGGCGTTCAATTAAAGAAAAGAGGGAAATCAAATGAAGGCTTTCATTATCGTAGGGGCAATTAATGCCTTTTTGGCCGTAGCGCTGGGGGCTTTTGGGGCTCACGGACTGAAGGATAAGCTAGATGCGCATTATTTAGAAATTTGGAAAACGGGCGTTACCTATCAAATGTTCCATGCAATTGGAATTTTGGTTGTCGGTCTTCTGCTTGCAAAGGTGGCGGACAGTTCATTATTTACTTGGTCTGGCTGGTTGATGCTGATCGGCATCATTTTCTTCAGTGGCAGCTTGTATGTGTTAAGTGTAACGAAGATTGGTATTTTAGGGGCGATTACACCGATTGGCGGCGTTTGTTTTTTGGCAGCGTGGATTCTAGTAATAATCGGGGCGGTAAAACATTTATAAGAAACGGACATTGGGGGAGTACTCCAATGTCTTTTTTTTGTGGAGATAGCCAATACAAGCGATATGCTCGTATGAAAACTGTGCTGGCGACCTATTTTTAAAAAAATAAAACACCAATTGAGGAACAATTGGTGTTGTTTAAGTTTATCTCGGCGGGTAGGTGCCTAGGTTCGGCCCACTTCCGAATGGATATTCATATTCAATTTCCTCACTGAAGGTAATGTAGTCAACGGCTACCATTGGGATAAGGAAACGGGTGCCTGATTGTGGATCGCTAAGGATCACATGGTCCCGTCCTGCGGCCTCAATGATGCCCTTAAAGCTTTTTGCGTTCCACTGACTGTTTCCTTCAAAGGTAGCAAATACGGTAACAAGTTTACCTTTGTTTAAGCGTAAAATGTTTTCGATGTAGGATTGCTCAATCGGCAATTGGCCAGGCAGGCTTGTTCCTGGTCCACCAGGTGTGGGTGTTAATCCACCTCCAGTGCCAGCTGGCGGAAATGAGGTTACGCCAGGCTGCGGGAAGAACGCTTGCTGCTGCGGCTGTGCTCCCGGTTGTCCTGCTGCTCCTGTATAGGGCTGAAACCCTTGTGGATAGTATTGACTCATCTTTTTCCCCTCCTAAATATGAATAAACTCTAGGCTCAACATTCTATGCATACTCCACCCACCCCCATTTGGTTCCAGTGGGGCAAGTGCAATTTTTATTGTCACCTCTCTTTACGAGATGGATAGAGTTTTTCTTAGACTCGCTGTTTTATAAGTATGTGGGGAGGAGAAAAAATATAACTTGCATTGATTGATGGAAAATAAAAAAGTCCCCAAACTTGAGGACCTTTTTTGCTTAGACGTGAAAGAAGCCGGATACGCGTTCTTCTTCAAGGATATTCCCGACGAAGAAGGCACCGAATTCGCCATAGCGGGCACTGACTTCATCAAAGCGCATTTCATATATAAGTTTTTTAAATTGCAGGGCATCGTCAGCGAACAGGGTAACGCCCCATTCGTAATCATCAAAACCAACGGACCCGGTAATGATTTGCTTCACTTTTCCAGCATATGTACGGCCAATCATTCCGTGGCTGCGCATTAGACTTTTGCGCTCCTCCATCGGAAGCATGTACCAGTTATCATTGCCTTCGCGGCGCTTATCCATTGGATAGAAGCAAACATGCTTAGCTTTAGGCAATTTTGGATAAAGGCGAGCTAACATTTGCGGGTTCTGGTATGGATCTTCGCCCTGTGGCAAATAGTTGCTGAGCTCAACAACGGATACATAAGAATGAGCTGGAATCGTGAATTCAGCTAATTTTGTTTTGTTGAATTCGTTTTCAATTTCATTCAACTCTTCCATACTTGGGCGCAGGGTCATCATCATAAAATCAGCCTTTTGACCAACGATTGTATATAAGGCATGGCTGCCTTCATTGCGTTCTTGGGTGGTGTTCCACTTTTCAACTAGACTTAAAAACTCGTGGATGGCTGCTTGGCGTTCATCGCTGGAGAGCATTTTCCAGGTTGTCCAATCAAATGTACGGAAATCATGTAGGCAATACCAGCCCTCAAGTGTTTGTGCTGCTTCACTCATTCATATCACTCCTTAATCTTTTTCAACAATTTATACTATATCATAGTTTGACCAAGGGGCTTGGATAAAACACTTCATTTACAATAAAAGTGGTTAATTTTATAAAAAAGTGCAAATGCTAAAAATTAGATTGTTTTGAAAACAAAAACATTTATTTTGAAAACGTTCTCTATGAGGCTAGTCCTTGAATTTTCATTTTGGTTTTGTATGCTAAAGGAAGTAGAAGATAAAGGGAGGATTTATCGTGAGTGATTTATTTGAAGGTTTAAAGCAAAAGGTTGCCGGCCGCGATCTGAAAATTGTGTTTCCAGAAGGGCTGGATGAGCGGATTATCCGGGCTTGCGGACGCCTTGCAACGGAAAAATTAATGACACCGATTTTGGTTGGTAATATTGAACAAGTTCAAGCGAAGGCAAAAGAGCTTGGGGTTTCATTGGATGCGGCGGAAATTTATGACCCTGCGACATATGCCGGAATGGATGAGCTTGTTTCGGCGTTTGTGGACCGCCGTAAGGGAAAAGCTACTGAAGAAGATGCACGCAAGATCTTATTGGATGAAAATTACTTTGGCACGATGCTTGTGTATTTAAACAAGGCGAACGGACTTGTCAGCGGTGCGGCCCACTCTACGGCCGATACGGTGCGCCCTGCGCTGCAAATTATTAAAACAAAGGAAGGCGTTCAAAAGACGTCCGGCGTGTTCATCATGGTTCGCGGTGATGAGAAATATGTGTTTGCAGATTGCGCGATCAATATTGCCCCTGACAGCCAGGATTTAGCAGAGATTGCGATTGAAAGTGCGAAAACAGCGGCAATGTTTGATATCGATCCCCGTGTCGCGATGTTGAGTTTTTCGACGAAGGGTTCGGCGAAGTCGGAAGAGACTGAACGGGTGGTTGCTGCGGTTGAGGAAGCAAAACGCCGTGAGCCATCACTTGTTTTGGATGGTGAGTTCCAGTTTGATGCAGCCTTTGTACCGTCTGTGGCAAAAAGTAAGGCTCCGGACTCTGTGTTGCAGGGGGATGCGAATGTGTTTATTTTCCCAAGTCTTGAAGCAGGAAATATCGGTTATAAAATTGCGCAGCGCTTAGGCGGCTTTGAGGCCGTTGGGCCGATTTTACAAGGATTGAATCAGCCGGTAAATGATTTGTCCCGCGGCTGTAATGAAGAAGATGTCTATAAGCTTGCGCTGATTACAGCGGGGCAAGGATTATAATAGATTGTGTGCGCTGGCCTCCATTAGGGGGCCGGCTTTTTTTAGCGCTTAAATGTGGAATTGTTGATATAGTTCCCGAAAGTGTTGATATCTGGGAATAAGTGTTGATATTTGCTCAAAAAGTGTTGATATCCTCATTTTAAAAGTGTCGATATCTGTCCTAAAAGTGTTGATATCCCCCAAAAAGTGTCGATATCATCCACGGATGGCTAATCCACCGCACCATTTGATATACTAAAAAAGGATTTTTGATTAAGAAGGAGTGACGTTGATGGAAAATACACTCCATTTACTACACCAGCCGCAGTGGCGGGTCATCGATCAGTCAGCTGCAGGCATTCATTTCAATGCTCTGCAATCATTTGGCACGGATGACACCCTTTGTGCCTCAGTTGGAACCGGTAATGCACCGGCAACCGCCCGAACATGGGTCCATCATAATACGGTTGTCCTAGGAATCCAGGATACAAGGCTGCCTTTTTTGGAACAAGGCAGACAGTATCTCGAGCAGGAGGGTTTCAAATCCATTGTCCGAAACTCCGGCGGGCTGGCAGTCGTTCTTGATGAAGGAGTTCTGAATATTTCTCTCATTCTTCCAGAAACAGAAAAAGGGATTGATATTAACCGCGGCTATGATACGATGTGGCATCTGATTCAGCAGATGTTTGTAGATTTCCCCGATCATCACATTGATGCGAGGGAAATCGTTGGTTCTTATTGCCCCGGCAGCTATGACCTCAGCATCGGTGGAAAGAAGTTTGCCGGCATATCCCAGCGCAGATTAAAAAAGGGTGTTGCGGTGCAAATCTACCTATGTGTAAACGGAAGCGGCAGTAAACGGGCCCAGCTGATTAAACAATTTTACGAGATTGCCAAGGGGAGTGAGGAGACGAAATTTGCTTATCCAAAAATTGCCCCAGAAGTCATGGCCTCTCTATCAGAACTCCTAGATCAAAATTTTACGATTTCTGATGTGATGCTGCGGCTGTTAAACGAGTTAAAGCGGAACAGTGACTTTCTGTATGCCGGTCAGTTAAATGACTATGAGCTTGAGCTCTTCCCCGGTTATTATCAACGGGTCATCGATCGAAATGAAAAAATGTAAAAAGCCGTAAACCATGATTTGGATTTACGGCTTCTTTTATAACGAGAATGTTGCACTTTCTCCCTTTGCTTTTTCTAATGTCTAGCGCAAGCGTCCTGCCCCTCGAGGGAAAAAATGAACTGCTTTTTTCCTAGGTCGCTTCGGCCCAGCCGATGAAGTCAAAGAACGACTTCACCGTCTGGGCCTCCAGCGCTTGCCTTAGGCTGACCAAGGCGCTTCCGCCTTTCGTTCTATTCCGCTACTTTTTCTAAATTACCATTACGGTCCATTTTGAATTTTGTAGCTGGGCGTTCTTCTTCTTCAAATAGAACAAGTTTTCTGGCACGGTTCATAATTTTCATTAAGGTTTCATAATCTTCTTGAATGGTTTCGGTATTTTGCTCTAAACCTTCAATTTTCTTTGACATTTCATCGTTTTGGCGTTTCAATTCAGCAATTTCACGCTTTAATCTTTCATTCTCACTTTTTAGTGCTTCATTTTGAAGATTGGAATGATTAAAGTTTTGCAAGAAATCAATGACATGATCAATGGAAATTCCTGACGCAGATACCGGTGCAGTGCGGTAGGTTGTTTGTACCGCCGGTTTTGCATACGTTTCTTCAGCCATTTCCATGGTTAACTCTGGCAATTCTGGCAGTTCAAACGACTCCACCGTCTCTACTGGAACCTCCATGGTAACAAGCTCTTCTACCACTGGTGGATTATAAAGCAGTTTTTTCTTGCCGCCTTGGTCTTTACCTAAAATCCGCTGGCGCTGTTTACGCTGTTTTTTCGATAATTGCAAGGCTTTTTCATAACGGTGGCGTACAACGGCATTCCATCTGAAACCACAGGCTGCAGAAGTCCGATTTAGTTTATCGCCAACCTCTTCAAATGCGTTCAACTGGGTACTGCCTTCCCTTACATGACGAAGGACCGTTTCGGCCAAAAGTAGATCATTTTCATCTGTCCATGCATCTTGACGAACTTTCATTTTTTCAACTCCCTTAAATATTTAGTACGATGAACCCGCTTGTGACGAGTTTTTAAAAGTTCTAGTCTTAGGATGGACAAGTTTTCCATGCTTTATACCAAATTGTTGCAAGGATAGTAGATTTTTTTAGAGTTTACTAAGGAGATGCACCTTGCATTCAAAAACAAGAAACTGTAAAATACCAATGGAGTTACATGTCGATTTTTTTAATAAAAGTCTGATTTTCACTGCTAATAGTTGGTTAAAATAATATAAAGCTTTTGTTTAAAATGGAAAGAGGTTGTAAAAAATGTCCAATGAATTTCGTGTTTGCGATGATTGCCAGGCCGTAAATTTAAAGACATTAATCCCTCGTTTGAAAGAGATTGACCCGGATGCCGAGGTTAAGATTGGCTGCCAATCTTATTGCGGACCAGGCCGGAAAAAGACCTTTGCGTTCGTAAACAACCGCCCGCTTGCGGCCTTATCGGAAGAGGAATTAATGGAAAAGATAAATAAAAAACTAAAATAAAATCACCTTTGACAACGTACCTGGGTGATTTTTCTTTTTGGTTAAGATTGTCGAAAAATACTGGGGGATTTTGCTGAAATTTGGGTGATTATCCCATAAATTGCGGCTATAATAGAAAGAAGAAAAGAGGAAGAGGGAATCAAATGGCTTATTCGACGGAAAAACTGAGTGAAGAAAAAGTGTTTAAAGACCCGGTTCATCGCTACATCCATGTCCGTGACCGTGTGATATGGGATTTAGTCGGAACAAAGGAATTTCAGCGCCTGCGTCGAATTAAACAGCTAGGAACGACCTTTTTAACCTTTCACGGTGCAGAGCACAGCCGTTTCAATCATTCTCTCGGAGTTTATGAGATTGTCCGCCGCATCATTGATGATGTGTTTGCCGGACGTCCGGAATGGAACGACGAGGACCGCTTGCTCACGCTTTGTGCCGCACTCCTCCATGACTTAGGGCATGGCCCTTTTTCCCATTCCTTTGAAAAAGTGTTCGACTTCGACCATGAAGATTTTACCCGAGCGATTATTTTAGGAGATACAGAGGTAAATAAAGTGCTATCAAAGGCAGGAAAAGATTTTCCTGAAAAAGTAGCCGAAGTAATTGCGAAGACCTCTGAAAAAAAGCTGGTTGTTAGTTTAATATCCAGCCAGATTGATGCCGACCGGATGGATTACCTGCAGAGGGATGCCTATTTTACCGGGGTGAGCTACGGTCAATTTGATATGGAACGAATTTTGCGCGTGATGCGGCCAAGGGAAGACCAGGTCGTAATTAAAAAGAGCGGGATGCATGCGGTAGAGGATTATATTATGAGCCGCTATCAAATGTATTGGCAGGTCTACTTTCATCCTGTTTCCCGGAGCGCTGAGGTTCTTTTATCAAAAATCCTCCACCGCGCAAAAGATTTATTTGAGAGAAACTATACCTTTAAAAATAAGCCTGTTCATTTTTATTCGTTTTTTAATAATCAAGCCAAATTAGAAGACTATTTAAAATTGGATGAAGCTGTGATTTTATATTATTTTCAGATTTGGCAGGAGGAAGAGGATGCGATTTTAAGTGACCTTTGCCGCCGCTTTGTTAACCGAAATCTGTTTAAATATGCCGAATTTGATCCAGCGAAGGAATACAAAAAGCTTGCGCAGCTGACGAAGCTGTTTATCCAGGCCGATTTGGATCCGGAGTACTATTTGGTGGTCGACTCGTCGTCTGATTTGCCTTATGACTTTTATCGCCCAGGCGAAGAAGGGGAGCGCCTTCCCATCCATCTATTGATGAAAAACGGGGAACTGCGCGAGCTTTCTAGAGAGTCGGAGATTGTTGATGCCATCTCTGGAAAAAGAAGAACAGACCACAAGCTCTATTATCCCGCTGATTTTCTTTTTGATGACACTGAAAATAAAGAGATAAAACAACAAATACGTGCCCTTTTAGAAATAGAGAACGATTGAGATTCGGAGTAGGAGATGTGAAGATGTTAAAAGATCACGCCAAGCTGATGCAGGCCGTTCTGGTATCCGGTGAAATTATCGGAAGAAAAAAGCTGCAAAAGATGATTTATATTGCAAAAAAAGTGTCTTTCCCATTCCATGAAAAGTTTCAATTTCATTTTTACGGCCCTTATTCGGAGGAACTGACTTTACGAGTAGAAGAATTGTGTAATATGGGATTTTTGAACGAGGTAAAGGAGAAAAAGGGAGGGTACTTCCAGTATCGCTACACGTTAACGGAAAACGGCCGCGAGTTTCTCAGCTTAAATGAAGTAGAGATGCCTTATTTGCAAGATTGCCTCGAGGATATGAACGATCAAAATGCTAGATTTTTGGAGCTTGTCTCAACGGTTTTATATTTTGATAATCTTCCAAAGGAAGAGGTTGCGAATAAAGTTTTTACGTTAAAAAGCAAGCAACGCTATACAGAAGCGGAAATTGAGGAAGCGTATCAATATATTGAAAACCTTAAAGAAAAAGCTAAGACACAATGATGTCTTAGCTTTTTTACATGGCTTATTTATCAATTGCGCGGACACCGGCGACTGCGTAATGATTTTTGGACATTTCCTCGATAATAATAGAAATGCTCTCCTTTGGCGCACCCGCTGTTTCGCTTACTGCTTCGGTAACTTTTTCAACTAGCGCACGTTTCTGTTCATCGGAACGGCCTTCAAGCATTTTTACTGTAATAATTGGCATATGTATATTCCTCCTTTTGATAGTAGTTTTTCATAAAAAATCAAAAAATTCAAGTTGGGTTGTTTTTTTCATTTTTCCAGCGGTTTCATGTATACTAAAAGGAAAATGAATACAGTGAATGGAACTATATAGACAGAGAATCGAAAACGTAAAAGGAGAGGAGAACCCAATTTGAGTTTAGCTTACTCACTTAAGGAAATTCCGTATGTGGCGATTACGCTGATGATTGCCTTTACGTTCCATGAGTTTGCCCATGCCTATGTGGCTTATAAGTTCGGGGATATGACCGCAAAAAATCAGGGGAGGCTGACGTTAAATCCGCTCAAGCATCTTGACCCAATTGGAACCATCTTGATTTTTATTGCCGGGTTTGGCTGGGCTCGCCCTGTGCCGGTTAACCGCTTTTTCTTTAAGAACCCAAGGCTTGCAGGAATTCTTGTTTCGGTGGCCGGGCCGCTGAGCAATTTTATTTTGGCATCGGTTGGTTTTATTGTCTGGTATGCGTTGTCACGCAGCGGGATGAATGTCCCGGATCAACTTTATGGGTTTTTTGACTTATTTGTCAGGCTTAATGTAGTCTTGTTTGTTTTTAATCTTTTACCGTTTCCACCACTGGATGGCTACCGCATTATAGAGGATTTGGCCCCAAATGGAGTACGGGCAAAAATGACGCAATATGAATCATACGGTTCATTTATTTTTTTAATTTTAGTCATTACCCCGCTTGATCGTTATACGATTCAGCCACTCATGTATGGGGTGATTCCATCTGTGTTGAAGGGGTTAAATGATTTTTATTATGGACTATTTTTTTAGGAGGACTTTTGGTATATGGAAGAAAAAAAGAAAAAAGTTGGTTTTAATATTATTAAAAACGACCCAACAGACGGGCACCGGGGATATGGCAAGGGGGCGCTGAGCCTTGATAATGTTTCCCCGGTAATGATTGATGTGGATGCCGGTGAGGCGGAAATTGATGTCGGTGCCATGCATGCCCGCAGCGCAGTTGAAAAGGGAATCAAGTTTCTGCCAAATAAGGATGAGGTGCCAAACGGAAAGCCCTACTGGCTTGTCTGGGTAACGATCGACCGAAACGAAGAAGGGCCATATTATGCCGGAGTAACGGCATGTGAAATGACAGTGGACCGCGAAATCCGCCGCGGCTACAAATCGCTTCCTTTGCATGTTAACTACATGGATAAGTCACTGAAACGCCATATTATTGTCGACCATATGGATGAAAAATCAAAAAAAGTACTGGCTGAATTTTTGCGTAATCACAATGCGGATTTGTGGAAAAATTCATCGGAAGAACTAAAAAAGGGTTTAATGGATGAGTAAATTTTGGTAAATCACTTGTAGTTTTACTGGAAAAAAAGTAAACTAATAGACAGCGTGAATACACGTAAAACTAGGACACGAAAAGCTCCGGAGGCATCCGGAGCTTTTCACATTGGTGATGATTTAGTGGCTTTTAGAGCCGTAAAATACTAATTCGACCATTTGAAAATTCGTTTGTACCACGGGTCCTTGTGCTCGGTGTTCTTTTTCAAAGGATTTGATTCGGAACGATCCATATGTTCGGTACAATATTCCGTCGGCTCAGTGCCTTTCACAAAGTAAGTGAACCTCCGCACCGGGCAGTTTTTAGTCGCGAGCTTGCCGTTTTCTGGATTGACATAGACGCCAACGACACCTTCCTTCGGCGGTTTAAAGGCCTTAACCGTCTTATCCTTCAATGCTTCCTCCATAAACTGCGCCCAAATATTTTTCGAATATGATTTTTCCGCTACATAATCAATCGGTTTACTTTCATCATAGCCTGACCAGACGGCAGTCACGAGCTGGGGTGAAAATCCAATCATCCAGCTGTCCGTTTCCGTCGAACCGGATTTACCGGCATAAGGCCGGGTCAATTCCTTGATGACCGTGCTGCCGGTCACTCTTGAATAGCCGTCAAGCTTCGGATCAAAAATTCCTGTCAGCATTTGCGTCATAACATAAGCTTTAGCAGGATCTAATACCTGTTTGTTGTCCTGCTCTTTTTCATAAAGGATCTTTCCATTATAATCTTCAACGCGCGTAATCAAGGTTGGTTCCACCTTTTTTCCGCCATTGGCAAAAAGGCTGTAGGCACCTGCCATGTCAACCACGCGAACCCCGGAAGTTCCCAGGGCAAGGGACGGCACCTTCGCCATTTTCGTGGAGATCCCAAACTTTTTTGCTGTTTTGATTAACGTGTCCTCTCCTAAAAATAAATGCGTTTTGACGGCATAAATATTATCGGATAACGCCAGTGCCTGGGCGAGAGTGATTTCCCCACCCGCATACTTATTATTAAAATTATGCGGTGTATATTGGGAACCATCATCAAAATGAAAGGTAGTAGACTCGCTCCGCATTGTTGAAGATGGTGTAAATCCATGGCTCAGGGCTGCGTAATAAAGAATTGGCTTAATCGTTGAACCAGGCTGCCTTTTCGCTTGAATAGCACGGTTGTACTGGCTCTTTTCATAATCACGGCCGCCTATCATCGCTTTGACACCGCCGGTTTTTGGATCCATCGCAACGAGGGCCGTTTGGATTTCTGAGCCGCTGGCGATGACGCTTTGTACTTGCTTTTCAGCTGCCTCTTGCTGCTTTAAATCGAGTGTTGTATAGACCTTTAAACCGCCAAGTGCAATTGTCCGGTCATCTAAATGCAATTGACTTTTTAACGCGTTTTTGACAGCATCCTGAAAGTAGGGAGCAACCCTAACTTGCTGGTGCGGGTGTGCGGCCACAAAGCCCAGTGACTTCCCTGCAGCTGCTTTTGCCTGACTTTCCTTGATATAGCCGTTTTTCACCATTGTCATAAGGATGATCGATTGGCGGTGCTTCGCATTTTTGATCGAAACGAGTGGAGAGTAATACCCTGGACCCTTCGGAATTCCTGCTAGCATCGAGGCCTCGGCAAGGGTTAAATCAGCTGCTTTTTTTCCAAAATAAAATTGACTGGCTGCCTCAACACCGTAGGCCCCATTGCCGTAATAAATCGTGTTTAGGTAGCCTTCAAGTATTTGCTTTTTCGAATAATTCATTTCCAGGCGGATTGTGTAAAAAGCCTCCTGCAATTTCCGAGACCAGGTTTTATCGTGCTCGAGAAATAGATTTCGGGCGTATTGCTGGGTGATGGTACTCGCCCCTTGGACCTTTCCAAATGCCTGGATATCGGCCACAACTGCACCGGCAATCCGCTTCATATCAAAGCCATGATGGTGGTAAAAATTTTTATCTTCAATTGATACGGTCGCGTTCACTAAATCCGGCGAAATATCGTTTAAGGATACCCAGTAGCGCTTCTCCCCGCTATTGCTTTCGCCAATTAATGTCCCGTCATCGGAAAAAAACAGGGTCGATTGCGGCACGGCAAGCGGTGGCGCTCCTAAAATTTTTGCATAGCCAAGAATGCCGAGAAAGAGAATGAGCATACAAACCATGCCGATCAAACTGATGATTATAATCGCACGTAAATACTTAATTGTTTTCCGAAACCCGTGATTCGTCATGATTTCCATCTTATTCACCCCTTTATTGCATTCAGTAGTCCCTCGTATCTTTTGGGACATTCTCTCTAAAAAACTTTATAGTAACAGTATGAAAAAAATGGATGTGTTTTAAACATTTCCCATTAAGAAATGAAAATTTTTCTTGAAATTTTGCTAGATTCCTCTATACTTTTTCTTGTTTGTAATTTAAGTGTTTGGGTAGGATAAAAATGGAGTAGTACCTTCGTGATCAGATAAGTGAATAAATATTAGCTTTGGTGATTACTTAGTTAAAATTGAAAATAGATGAGAGGAAGATGAACATGACAATTTGGTTTACAGAAAAGCAAACCGATAATTTTGGCATCACGATGAAAGTAAATAAGACTTTACATACAGAGCAAACAGAATTTCAAAAGTTAGATATGATCGAAACAGAGGAATGGGGTAACATGCTTCTTTTAGATGACATGGTGATGACTTCTGTTCGTGACGAATTTGTTTATCATGAAATGGTAGCGCATGTACCTTTATTTACTCACCCAAATCCTGAAAATATTTTGGTTGTCGGCGGCGGAGATGGCGGCGTTATTCGTGAAGTATTGAAGCACCCAAGCGTGAAAAAAGCAACGCTTGTTGATATTGATGGCAAGGTAATTGAGTATTCAAAGAAATTCCTTCCGGAAATTGCCGGCAAGTTAGACGATCCTCGTGTGGATGTACGTGTTGACGACGGCTTTATGCATATTGCAAAAAGTGAAAATGAATATGATGTCATCATGGTTGACTCAACAGAGCCAGTTGGACCTGCTGTGAACCTGTTCACAAAGGGCTTCTACGCTGGTATTTCAAAGGCGCTAAAAGAAGATGGTATTTTCGTGGCGCAGTCTGATAATCCATGGTTTAAGGCTGACTTGATTCGCAATGTTCAACGCGATGTACGTGAAATCTTCCCAATCACCCGTTTATATGTAGCGAATATTCCTACCTACCCAAGCGGCTTATGGGCATTCACAATCGGATCAAAAAAATACGACCCATTAGAAGTAAGCGAGGACCGCTTCCACGAGATCGAAACAAAATACTACACTAAAGAACTTCACAAAGCTGCATTCGTGCTGCCTAAATTTGTGGGCGATTTAGTTAAATAATTAGTGGGGGTCAGGCCCCCGCTTAATTAAGGTGTTAAGTTGATGGGGGTCAGACCCCGAGAGGAGTGTTATGATGCGTTTCGATGAAGCTTATTCAGGAAATGTCTTTATTAAGAGTCATCCGAATTTTGAGGAGAGTAAGGCGGTTCTTTACGGGATGCCAATGGATTGGACAGTGAGTTACCGCCCAGGTTCTCGTTTTGGTCCGACTCGTATTCGTGAGGTTTCGATTGGTTTGGAAGAGTATAGTCCATACCTTGATCGGGAACTCGAGGATGTAAAATATTTTGATGCAGGGGATATTCCTTTGCCATTCGGGAATCCGCAGAAGAGCTTGGACTTAATTGAGGAGTATATCGACTCCCTGCTGGATGCCGGAAAATTCCCACTTGGCATGGGCGGCGAACATCTGGTTTCATGGCCGGTGATGAAAGCAGTCTTTAAAAAGTATCCGGATTTGGCGATCATTCATTTTGATGCTCACACGGATTTACGTGAGAATTATGAAGGCGAGCCGTTATCGCATTCAACTCCGATTCGCAAAATTGCGGAATTAATCGGACCGAAAAATGTCTATTCCTTCGGGATTCGTTCTGGTATGAAGGAAGAGTTTGAATGGGCAAAGCAAGTCGGCATGCATATTTCTAAATTTGAGGTGCTTGAGCCGCTTAAGGAAATCCTCCCAACGCTTGCAGGCCGTCCTGTTTATGTGACGATTGATATTGATGTACTGGACCCTGCCCATGCACCGGGAACAGGTACCGTTGATTGTGGTGGAATTACCTCGAAAGAGCTGTTGGCATCCATCCATGCAATCGCTCGCTCCGAAGTTAACGTCGTCGGCGGCGACCTTGTAGAAGTAGCACCAATCTACGATAACTCCGAACAAACCGCCAACACAGCCAGCAAACTCATCCGTGAAATGATCCTTGGCTGGGTTAAATAAGAATAGTGTGCCTGTCCTTTTGAAGGGGCAGGCTTTTTGATTCGACAAAATTCGGGTGGTGACAGGCACCACCCGAATTTTGTCGTTTTAAATTGCAACTTAATATGGGTATAATAGAAAAAGTGAATTTGATTAGAGGAGTGCGGTTGTTTTGTTAACGCCTGAGATACCGGTAAGGATTAAAGTGAGAACGACGATTGATCAGCAGGAAAGTTTTGAGTTGCAGTTGTTTGGTCAATATTTTGAAAAGGGGAATGCCTCTTATCTGAAGTATGAGGAAGCAATGGAGGAGGGGAGTGTCCGGACGATTGTAAAGATGACTGCTGGGGAAGGTTTGATTTTACGCGGCGGTGCTGTCAAGATGCGCCTTCCATTCGAATTGAATCGGAAGCTTAACGGCAGCTATGAGATGCCGTTTGGCCAGTTTGAAACGACTACCCTAACGAAAAACCTTGAACATTCCTTTGAAAATGGCCAAGGCCTTATTAACATACTTTACGATTTTACCATGCAGGGCTCACCCTCAGGTACATACCATTTACAGATTACCTTCCAGGAGGATAAAAAATGAATATAGTGGAGCAGGTTCAAAATAAAATTAAAGAAGAAATTAAAGCGGCCGTTTTGAAGGCAGGCCTTGCCACGGAAGAGCAAATTCCCGATGTCATTCTTGAGACCCCAAAGGAAAAAGCACATGGCGATTATTCTACTAATATGGCGATGCAATTGGCACGCGTCGCAAAAAAGGCGCCGCGGATGATTGCGGAGGCACTGATTGAAAATCTCGACCGTTCGAAGGCTTCGATTGAAAAAATTGAATTAGCAGGACCGGGCTTTATTAATTTTTATATGAACAACAGCTATTTAACCGATCTAATTCCAACGGTTCTAAAAGCGGGGGAAAAGTACGGAGAAACAACAGTAGGTAATAACCAAAAAATTCAGGTCGAGTTTGTTTCCGCAAACCCAACTGGTGACCTGCACCTCGGACATGCCCGTGGAGCCGCTGTCGGTGATTCACTCTCCAATATTTTGGCGAAAGCAGGCTATGATGTGTCCCGTGAGTACTATATCAATGATGCCGGAAACCAGATTAATAATCTTGCTAAGTCGGTGGAAGCACGTTACTTCCAGGCATTAGGTTTAGAAAAAGAGATGCCTGAAGACGGATACCATGGTGAAGACATTATCAATATTGGTAAAACGCTTGCCGAAGAGTATGGCAATAAGTATGTCGAAGTGGATGAGGCTGAACGTTTCGAATTTTTCCGAGAATACGGTTTGACATATGAAATGGAAAAATTAAAGCGCGACCTCGAGGATTTCCGTGTCCGTTTTGATGTCTGGTTCTCGGAAACCTCTCTTTATAAAAATGGGAAAATTGGCGAGGCGCTCGCCGCACTGCGTAAAACCGGCTATATTTACGATGAAGAGGGTGCAACTTGGCTCCGTTCAACCGATTTCGGCGATGATAAGGACCGCGTACTCATTAAGCAGGACGGATCTTACACCTACTTAACACCAGATATCGCCTATCATAAAGACAAACTGGACCGCGGCTTTGAAAAATTAATCAATATTTGGGGTGCAGACCATCACGGCTATATTCCGCGGATGAAGGCGGCCATTCAGGCATTGGGCTATGCCCGCGATGCCCTCGAGGTCGAAATTATCCAGCTTGTTCACCTCTATAAAAATGGTGAAAAGATGAAGATGTCTAAGCGTACCGGAAAAGCGGTCACGATGCGTGATTTAGTCGATGAGGTCGGCCTCGATGCCACCCGTTATTTCTTTGCGATGCGCTCATCCGATACGCATATGGATTTTGATCTGGATTTAGCGGTTTCTGAGTCGAATGAGAACCCAGTGTATTATGCGCAATATGCCCATGCAAGGATTTCGAGCATTTTACGTCAGGGCGGAGAAGTAGATATGGAAGCGAATTTCTCTTTAATTGACTCTGAAAAGGAAATTGAATTATTGAAGAAGCTTGGCGAGTTTCCGCTGGCGGTAGGGGAAGCGGCTGTGAAACGTGTTCCGCACCGTGTTACAAACTATATCTTTGAACTGGCATCAACATTCCATAGTTTTTATAATGCGGAAAAGGTTCTTGATCCGGAATATCCAGAGCGAACCGCTGCTCGTTTGGGGCTAGTAAAATCTGTACAGATTACCTTACGCAATGCGCTTGCATTAATCGGGGTATCTGCTCCAGAAAAAATGTAAGTGTTGCATCCCCCTTTCAGTTGAAAGGGGGATTTTTGAATCGATAGAGGGATTGTCCAGTAGATCCACTAAATCAACCAGAAAAACCATTACTGGCCAATAAAATACAACTCCTTTAAAAAAGCCCCATAAACATGAATATCATCCAAAAAATAGTAAATATTAAAATAGACTTTTTAATTAGGAGTGTGCTTCATGAATATAGGAAGAGCGAAGGAAATCGTCGAGTCCGCGGATGTGATACATGTTACCTATGAGGGAAACCCAGTAATCATTCAGCATGTGGATGAAGCAGCAAAAACAGCGAGAATTTATTCTCGGACTAACCCGGAAGAGGAAAGAGATGTCCCTGTCCTCAACTTAATTGAAGAACAATAGAAAAGCATCGGTGCCCATACCGATGCTTTTTGCTTGTCCTGATTCAGTTATGCTGGTTATTCGGAAGCTTTTTATCCGGATGTCCCTTTCCTTGGTGCGTTTTATTATAGTCTTGTTTCTTTTTGTCCTCAGCTAATTTTTTTACAAATTCACTTGTGTTCTCCATCTTAATCCCTCCTTGATATTTGTTACTTTAACCATTCACGGTTGAATTCATGCCCCGGAACATGTCTTATTTTTTTGCGGATAAAATTAAGATTTCCACCATACATAATGAATAGGACAATTGAACGGATGGGGGCCATTATGTATCGGGAGCGTACTAAATATTATATAAATGAAAAAAGAGCGGCCCATTTCTCTTTGTATAGGCGGGGTGGAGGTGTTTTAATTGGGGTTTCGCTTGTTGCGGCAGCCCTGCAGCTGCTATTAGTGAAAAATTATATTATTGATGGCGGAATTGTAGGAATTAGTATTTTACTCGCTCATATCACCGACTATAAAGTGGGTTTCTATATTTTCCTGTTAAATACGCCATTTTTACTGCTGGCCTTATTTTATCTCGGAAAAAGGTTTTTAATCATCAGCCTCGGGGCACTTCTTTTTTTAAGCCTCGAATTGTATATGCTCGAGCCGTTTCCGGCGCTTACCAAAAACCCCATTCTCGTCATCCTCTTTGGCGGGATTTGCTTGGGAATGGGGGTGGGCATGATTATTCGCTTCGGCGGGTCCCTCGACGGTACGGAGATTTTAGCCATCATGTTAAGCCAGCGGACCCCTTTTTCGATTGGGCAATATGTGTTGTTTTTTAATTTCTTTATTTTTTTCAGTTCGATTTTTGTCTTTGGACTACTTGAGGCGGTATACTCATTGGCAACTTTTTGTATTGCCTGTAAAACGATTGATCTGTCCCTTAAAAATATTAGTTAATTGAAATGGCCGCACCGCGAACCCTTTTAAAGCCACGCAGCCTGCTCATGTCCTCCACCAGCTTTAAGCAGGCTTGGTCCTTTGCTTTTGCTTCAATCATAAAATCTACATCCCGTCCGAACCCGGTAAGTAACTTTACAAATGGCAGGATAAATTCCAAATCGACATAATCGGCATGAGAACGAAATTCTTTTTCTGATTTCGGGGACGAAATGTGGACCTTCGGAGGAATTCCTACTCGCTCCCATGTTTGAAACATTCGCGGCAGCAACTCCTCTAAAGAAGCCTCGCATAAATTCGCCATATGATGATGGTAATCAAACACAAATGGAACCTGCTCCTTTTCACAGGCGGTTAAGGTTTCCGCAGTGTGATAGGTTTTATCATCATTCTCTAAGGTCATCACTTGTTTAATCGAAAGCGGAAGGGCAGTCAAATTTTGATGAAAACGCGTCAGTGCCTCCGCTTTATTCCCATAAGCACCGCCAATATGAATATTAATCAGTGACTTTCGTTCAAGCCCCATAGCCTCGAGCATCCGAAAATGATACTCCATATCGATTACAGCATTTTCAGTAATTTTTGGATCCTTTGAAGTAAACAATGTAAATTGATTAGGATGAAAACTTACCCTTAGTTGGTTTTTACGGACAAGCTCTCCAATTTCCTGCCACTCCTTTTGAAACGGAGTGACAAAATCCCAACGTACCTCCGGATGGGTAGCAAGAGGGACGAGGGAGCTAGAAAAACGGTAGAGTTCAATTTCATGGGCAATATTGTAGTGAAGCATACGTAAGGTATGATCAAGGTTTTGCTTCGTTACTGTAAGTAGCTTTTCCAGTTGCTCCTCTTTTTGTAACTCCCGGTAACGTGTATAGGTAATCGTTTTTGATGGAGAGGCATCCCATAGGGTCGTCGCCTGCGAGACATATCCGAAACGAATCTTCATTGTTCAAACTCCTGTCGTTTGCTGCTATAAAAAGTAAGAAAAAATTCCAGCGATGCCTTCTTTCACGGATCTGAAAAGGTTGGGTTTCGTTAATTCCTTCAGCGTCAATGGCTTTGAATCCCCGATATCTTTTTGCAAAACTGACTTCAGCCGTTCAATGAATTCAGGATTATAAATATAGCAGTTAATTTCTTTGTTTAAAAATAAACTTCTTTTATCAAAATTGGCGGTGCCGATATCGCAAAGCTTATCGTCGATGACAATCGTTTTTGCATGGTAGAAACCATTTTTAAATTGAAAAACCTTTGCACCCTCGCGCAAGAGTGTCTTTAAGTAGCGATGGGATGCCTCCTGTACCAGAATATGGTCTGAGGTATAGGGGACAACAATCGCGAGTTGAACACCTCTCTTCAAAACTGCACGTAATGCCTGAAAAAGCGGCTTGCTCGGAATAAAATAAGGGGTCCCAATAATAATTGACTCTTTTGCCATTTGAAGCAGTCCAAGATACTTTTTCTCCAAAGTAACAGCCTCTGTCGGCATTAATTGATGGCGGATCAAACCTTTTGAAACTTCAGGGAAATAGTTAGAGTGGTTCAATAAGTCTTCACTGGTATTTTCCCGCCAGTCAATTAGAAATTCGCTTTGTAAAAAGGTCGCGCCTTCACCGAGAAGTTTTAAATGGTAATCCCGCCACGGGCTGAGTTTTGGATCCTCGTTGATGTATTCCTTGCCAATGTTGTATCCGCCAAGATAGCCAATCTTTCCATCGATAATCGTAATTTTCCGATGATTGCGTACCTGAGCCGAGTAAAAAAGATAGGGGAGCTTTATTCGATTGCAATACGAAAAGTGGACGCCAGCTTCACGGAGTTCATTTATCGAATGCCTTTTTAAATGGATGCCGCCAATGCGATCTAGCAGAAGCCTGACTTCTACACCTTCCTTTGCCTTTTCTTTTAATAATTTTAAAAAAGTATGGCTAAACTTGTCATTTTTGATAATATAAAAGAGAATATGAATATGCAGTTTGGCTTCTTTTATTTCTTTGAAATAATCGGCAAACAGTTCTGGCCCATGCGGGAAGATGTCCAGCTGGCCATGAAGCATGGGAGTTTCACAATTTTTCATCTGTGAGAGATGTTTCTTTCTTCCTAGTCTAAAATCGAGGACTAGCCATATGATGATAAGAAGTAGTACTCCAATAAAAGTAACCGCAAATGTCATCTGGTATTTCCCTCCTCATCATATTTTTATGGTTTCCAATTGAAAACGCTTCTATGAATTTGAGTTTCTGCAATAAAGTTTGAAAAATTTCATTGACTGAATGCTCATTCATTATATAATAGAGATAAAGGATTCTGAAAATTTATTCGGTTTAAAATTTTCTTAAACAGGAAGTGAGAAAGGGGAGTTTTGATGTGACAGGTCTTTTATGGGTAAACCTCATTGCCTTCTTAGTTGTAACCGCTTACGGAATTAGCCTATTCGCTTATGTAGTCAAAACGCGGATTGCGTACATTAAGCTCGGAAAAAAAGTTGAGTTTGACAACAACGTCAAAGAGAGGCTGCAAAAGATTTGGGTCAATGTGTTTGGCCAGAGTAAATTATTAAAGGACAAAAAGATGGGTGCTATCCACGTGGCCTTCTTTTACGGGTTCCTTTTGGTCCAATTTGGCGCGATTGATTTTATTTGGAAAGGCATTCATCCGGGTTCACATCTGCCGCTTGGTTCGTTGTATCCGGCGTTTACCTTTTTTCAAGAGATTGTCACCCTTGTCATTTTAGTAGCAGTGCTTGGGGCATTTTATCGCCGTTATATTGAAAAATTGGTCCGCTTGAAGCGGGGCTTTAAATCAGGTCTAGTTTTGATTTTTATCGGGGGCTTAATGATTTCCGTTTTGCTCGGTAATGGGATGGGAATCATTTGGCATGGAGAGGACCCGTCTTGGTCTGAACCGGTTGCCTCTATCATTTCCCTAGCGTTTTCATGGGTAGGGAAAACTGTGGCGATTGTCGTTTTCTACTTTGCATGGTGGGTCCATTTAATTTTCTTATTATCCTTCTTAGTTTATGTGCCGCAAGGAAAGCACGCTCACTTAATTGCAGGTCCTGCGAATGTTTATTTTAACCGTTTAGAAAAGGCAGGTAAGTTAAATAAAATTGATTTTGAAGATGAATCACAGGAATCATTTGGGGTTGGAAAAATTGAAGACTTTACCCAGCTGCAAATGATTGATTTCTATGCCTGTGTAGAATGCGGACGTTGTACCAATATGTGTCCGGCAACCGGAACAGGCAAAATGCTTTCACCAATGGATTTAATCGTGAAAATGCGTGATCACCTTACGAATTACGGGGCGGCGGTTACCTCGAAACAGCCGTGGGTGCCAACCTTCGCATTTGCGAATACAAAAGGAAATCAACTGGCACTTGCCGCAGCGGGTCAGGGCGCAGAAGAGGCAGCAGCAGCAGGCCTTTATAGTCCTAGCTTGATCGGCGATGTTATCACAGAAGAAGAAATCTGGGCATGTACGACTTGCCGTAACTGTGAAGATCAATGTCCGGTTATGAACGAGCACGTGGATAAAATTATCGACCTTCGTCGCTATCTTGTGTTAACAGAAGGAAAAATGGATGCAGATGCGCAGCGGGCGATGACGAATATCGAACGCCAGGGAAATCCATGGGGACTTAACCGGAAAGAGCGCGAAAATTGGCGTGAGGTCCGCGAAGATGTTCATGTTCCTACGGTAAAGGAAATGAATAAGGCTGGTGAAGAATTCGAATACCTCTTCTGGGTAGGTTCGATGGGGTCTTACGATAACCGCAGCCAAAAGATTGCCCTATCGTTTGCAAAATTAATGAACGAAGCGGGTGTGAAATTTGCGATCCTCGGCAATAAGGAAAAGAACTCCGGTGATACGGCACGCCGTCTCGGAAATGAATTCTTGTTCCAGGAACTTGCAACGAAAAACATTGAAGAGTTTGAAAAGGCGGAGGTTAAGAAAATCGTTACGATTGACCCGCATGCCTACAATATTTTCAAAAATGAGTATCCGGATTTCGGGTTAACAGCAGAAGTGTACCACCATACGGAGGTCCTTTATGAGCTTGTCCGTGATGGCAAATTGGTGCCAAAGCATTCTGTCGAGGAAACGATTACGTTCCACGATTCATGCTATCTAGGCCGATACAATGACGTCTATGATCCACCGCGGGAAATTCTGAAAGCAATTCCAGGCGTGAAGCTTATGGAAATGGAGAGAAACAGAGAAAAGGCGATGTGCTGTGGTGCCGGCGGCGGTTTAATGTGGATGGAAGAGGAAACAGGAAACCGCATTAACGTAGCAAGAACCGAGCAGGCTCTTGAGACGAATTCAACGGTGATCAGCTCTGCATGCCCATATTGCTTAACAATGATTTCAGATGGAACAAAGGCAAAAGAAGTGGAAGAAAAAGTATCCACTTACGACGTTGCGGAACTACTAGAAAAAGCAGTGTGCGGTGGCCCGGCAGCTTAATGATTTAAATTTATTGAATAGTAGAGGTTGATTGTTTATTAAGAATTCATGAAATTTTAAAAATTTTGTGTAAAACAATTCAACTTCTACTGTTTTTTATGTAAAATAGAATAGAGATATAAAAACGCTTTCATAAACTTAATAAAAATCAACTTCAATTATTTTTCCACAGAATTCACACATCAAAGACCTCAGGCATGACAGCTAAATTAATCAAATCAATTTTTGCAGTAGATACTTTTTGTCTGCGTCATTTTTTCTGCATTTTTCGAGCGAGCGTTCAGTCGCTTCTGAAAAACATATCATTATTTTTTGTCAAAAATATAGGAAATGGGAGAGTGTTTGGAATGGGGAAAACGGTCATTTTAAGCGGAGTTCGCACACCTTTTGGAAAAATGGGCGGTACTTTGAGCAGCTTCACAGCATCAGAACTTGGCGGAATCGCTGTAAAAGAAGCGTTAAACCGTGCAAATGTAAAGCCTGAAGAAATCCAAGAGGTAATCCTTGGAAGTGTTTTGCAGGGAGGACAAGGACAAATTCCATCACGCCAGGCAGCAAGACACGCAGGACTGCCATGGGAAGTGAAAACGGAAACCATTAATAAAGTCTGTGCATCAGGAATGCGCAGTGTTACATTAGCTGATCAAATCATTCGTGCTGGTGATGAAGAACTGATTGTGGCCGGCGGCATGGAATCGATGAGCAATGCACCATATATCCTGCCAAAAGCAAGATGGGGCTTTAAAATGGGTGACTCTTCCGTTAAGGATTTAATGATTCATGACGGCTTAAGCTGCAGCTTTACGGGTGCGCACATGGGAACGTACGGAAATGGAACTGCAAAGGAAATGGAAATCAGCCGCGAGGCGCAGGATGAATGGGCTTACCGTAGTCATGCACGGGCGATTGCTGCCATTGAAAGCGGGAAGTTTGCCGAGGAAATCGTGGCAGTTGAAGTGCCGCAGCGAAAAGGAGCGCCAGTTGTAGTTGAACAGGATGAAGCGCCGCGGAAAGATACCTCTTTAGCAAGATTGGCAAAGCTGGCACCTGTATTTAATTTTGAAGGAACGATTACTGCCGGGAATGCGCCGGGTGTAAATGACGGTGCGGCGGCACTTGTGCTGATGAGCGAAGAGCGTGCAGAGCGTGAAGGCCGTAAACCGGAAGCGGTCATTTTAGGGCATGCGGCGATAGCGGTGGAAGCAAAGGATTTCCCGAAAACGCCGGGACTTGTCATCAATGAAATACTACGAAAAACCGGAAAAAGCTTAGGAGAAGTTGACTTGTTTGAAATCAATGAGGCCTTTGCAGCGGTTGCATTAGCGAGCAGCCAAATTGCCGGACTTGGCCCGGAAAAGGTCAATGTGAACGGCGGTGCGGTTGCCCTCGGTCACCCAATTGGGGCAAGCGGCGCACGGATTATCCTGACATTAATGCATGAATTGAAGCGACGCGGCGGCGGAATCGGAATTGCTGCTATCTGCAGCGGCGGCGGCCAGGGTGATGCTGTGATGATTGAGGTTCCGAAGGTTTAAAAGTTTGACCGGTTTCTGGTGGGAATTTCGCATCGCAGATAAAAGGCTAGTTTCATAGATTTTATAAAAAAGGGGCTGACCTAAGGAGCGGGCAGCCCCGCTTGGAGGGAAAATCATGAAGGTTGAAAAGGTAATGGTCATTGGTGCAGGGCAAATGGGCTCAGGAATTGCCCAAGTTTGTGCCCAAGCGGGATATCAAGTGTTTTTAAATGATTTGAAACCGGAGTTCGTCGTGCGTGGTTTAGGCGTAATTAATAAAAACCTTTCAAGAAACGTGGACAAAGGCCGCTTAACGGAAGAGCAAAAGCAGGAAGTATTGGCAAGGCTGACGCCTTCTACTGACCTACAGGATGCAAGCGCTGTCGATTTGGTCATTGAAGCAGCGGTTGAAAACATGGAAATTAAGGCGAAAGTCTTTGCCCAGCTTGATGAAATTACCCCGGGACATGTCATTTTGGCCAGCAACACCTCCTCACTGCCGATTACGGAAATCGCTGCGGCAACGAAGCGTCCGGAAAAGGTCATCGGCATGCATTTCATGAATCCGGTGCCGGTGATGAAGCTTGTTGAAATTATCCGCGGGTTGGCAACGGCAGATGAAGTGTATCAGGTAATTGAAGATATGACGAAAACATTGAGCAAAGTACCGGTTGAAGTGAATGACTATCCAGGATTCGTATCAAACCGCATTCTTATGCCGATGATCAATGAGGCGATTTATACGCTATATGAAGGTGTTGCAACGAAAGAAGCAATTGATGAAGTGATGAAGCTTGGTATGAACCATCCAATGGGACCGTTAACATTGGCAGATTTTATCGGCTTGGATACATGCCTGTACATTATGGAGACCTTGCATGAAGGCTTTGGCGATGACAAATACCGTCCATGTCCGCTGCTTCGTAAATATGTAAAAGCAGGCTGGCTTGGCAAGAAAACCGGACGCGGGTTTTACACATATAAATAGATAGAGATGATAAACACAGGATTGGTTTAAACAAAGGCTTTGTTAAAGAACAATATGATTTAAACAAAGTTGATTGGAGCGGAAGGTGCGAGACTCCAGCGGGAGCAGCGGGACAGGTGAGACCCCACAGGCGCTAAAGCGCCGAGGAGGCTCACCGCCCGCCCCGCGGAAAGCGAGCATCCTGGAGCGGAAATCAACAACCACGTTTAACACAGCCCAAAAAAAGAGAACATTTTAGGATGGTCTTAACTGCAAACACCATAGGAATGGTTCGAAACATAGCCATGTAAATACAATCAAAATCCTCGGGAAGGGGAATGGACATGAACCTAACATTCACAGAAGAACAAGAAATGATGCGAAAAATGGTCAAGGATTTTGCAGCAAATGAAATTGCACCATTTGTCGAGCGGATGGAGCAAGGTGAATTCCCACGTGAGGTCCTTCGCAAAATGGGCGAACTCGGCTTAATGGGGATCCCAGTTCCGGAAAAATACGGCGGTGCGGCAATGGATTTCACCTCCTACATCATTGCGATCCACGAAATTTCCAAGGTGAGTGCGACTGTTGGGGTAATTCTTTCTGTTCATACTTCAGTGGGCACGAATCCAATTTTATATTTTGGCACAGAAGAACAAAAACAACGGTATATCCCGAAGCTGGCAAGCGGGGAGTATTTAGGGGCGTTTTGCTTAACCGAGCCAAGCTCGGGTTCTGATGCTGCCAGCCTGAAGTCGCGGGCCGTACGCGATGGTGATTACTATAAAATAAACGGCACAAAGGCGTTTATCACCAATGGCGGCGAAGCCGATGTCTATATCGTGTTTGCTTCCACGAATCCGGAAAAAGGTGCGCGTGGAATAACAGCCTTTATTGTGGAAAAAAACACCCCTGGTCTGATTATTGGTAAGGACGAAAAGAAAATGGGGCTGCACGGTTCAAGAACGGTTCAGCTTACATTTGAAGATATGTTGGTGCCGGTTGCCAATCGTCTTGGCGAAGAAGGAGAAGGCTTTAAAATTGCCATGGCAAACCTTGAGGTTGGTCGCATCGGGATTGCGACCCAAGCCCTTGGGATTGCTGAGGCAGCTTTAGAAGCGGCAACGGACTACGCAAAGCAGCGTCAGCAGTTCGGCAAGCCAATTGCAGCGCAGCAAGGGGTTGCTTTTAAGCTGGCCGATATGGCGACAAGTGTGGAGGCAGCAAAACTATTAATCTATCGAGCAGCGGATTTACGCAAACGCGGTGTGAAATGCGGCTTCGAATCGTCTGTCGCTAAGCTGTTTGCTTCTCGAACGGCGGTGGAAGTGACGACGGAGGCGATCCAAGTGTTTGGCGGGTATGGCTATACCGAGGATTACCCAGTTGAGCGTTATTTCCGCGATGCGAAAATTACCGAGATTTATGAAGGAACAAGCGAAATTCAGCGCATTGTTGTGAGCAAGCATCTGTAAATTGCTTGATAGGTAGAAAAAAATTTAACTTTGTAGCTATCGAACTGTATCCCAAGGAGGACTCAAAATGAACTTTCAATTATCCGAAGAACATGAAATGATTCGCAAAATGGTCCGGGATTTTGCCCGAAATGAGGTTGCACCGACTGCGGCCGAGCGCGATGAGGAAGAAACCTTTGACCGCGCCATTTTTGACAAAATGGCCGAACTAGGCTTAACAGGAATTCCGTGGCCGGAAGAGTACGGCGGCATTGGCAGTGATTATCTTGCTTATTGTATCGCAGTCGAAGAACTTTCCCGCGTCGACGCATCCATTGGGGTAACACTTTCTGCCCACACCTCGCTTGCGGGCTGGCCTCTTTACAAGTTCGGATCTGAAGAGCAAAAACAAAAATACCTTCGTCCCATGGCGGAAGGATCAAAAATTGGTGCCTACGGCTTAACGGAGCCTGGCAGCGGCTCTGATGCCGGCGGGATGAGAACGACCGCTCGCTTGGAGGGTGACCATTACGTCCTGAATGGTTCAAAAATTTTCATTACCAATGGCGGGATTGCGGACATCTATGTGGTGTTTGCGTTAACGGACCCATCCAGCAGACAAAAAGGAACAACCGCTTTCATTATTGAAAAGGATTTCCCAGGCTTCACCGTTGGCAAAAAGGAAAAGAAGCTTGGTATTCGCTCATCGCCGACAACAGAAATCATTTTTGAAGATTGCAAGGTTCCAGTTGAGAACAGACTCGGCCAAGAAGGCGAAGGCTTTAAAATTGCGATGATGACGCTTGATGGAGGCCGCAACGGCATCGCGGCGCAAGCGGTGGGAATTGCGCAGGGCGCACTTGATGCAGCGGTTGATTATGCAAAGGAACGCCACCAGTTTGGTAAGCCGATTGCAGCGAACCAAGGAATTAGCTTTAAGCTTGCGGACATGGCAACAGCGATTGAAGCTTCAAGACTATTAACCTACCAAGCAGCATGGCTGGAGTCGAACGGGCTGCCTTATGGAAAAGAGTCGGCGATGTCTAAATTAATGGCCGGTGACACCGCGATGAAGGTGACAACCGAAGCGGTTCAAGTGTTTGGCGGCTACGGATATACAAAGGATTACCCAGTAGAACGATTTATGCGCGATGCAAAAATCACGCAAATCTATGAAGGTACACAAGAAATTCAACGTCTTGTCATCTCAAGGATGGTAACGAAATAGAAAAGCAGAAATGCATTGAAAGACCAATCATAAAAGGAATTTGAAGGCTCCCCCGTTAAAGAAAGCAGGAAAAATCGAACACCTGCTTTTTTAGGAGGGTGCCGGGAACAAAAGGCGGTTTTGAACGTGACGAAAAAAAGGGAAGTACAGGCTTCGGTCAAGGATGAGCGTCTCGTTGAAAAAAGACGTGATCAAATGATTAAAGGGGCCGTTACACTTTTTAAAGAAAAGGGGTTTCATCGGACGACCACGAGGGAAATTGCAAAGGCGGCTGGATTTAGCATTGGGACGCTTTATGAATACATCCGCTCAAAGGAAGATGTCCTTTACCTTGTCTGTGACAGCATTTATGAGCATGTGAGTGATCGCCTGCAGAAGGACCTCGACAATAAACAGGGGACATTGGCGAATTTAAAGCAAGGGATTGCGAACTACTTCCGGGTGGTAGATGAGATGCAGGATGAGTTTCTTGTCATGTACCAGGAAGTAAAATCGTTAACAAAGGATGCTCTTCCATATGTTCTAAACAAAGAAAAGGAAATGGCGGCGATGTTTGAAAAGCTGCTGATCCTATGTGTGGAAAATGGCGAGCTGGATTTATCAGAAAAACAATTAAAACTTATTTCCCACAACATAATTGTCGACGGACATATGTGGAGCTTCCGCCGCTGGTCCATTCAGAAATTATATACCATCGATGAATATATTGAATTGCAAACCGAGTTGATTTTATCCGGAATGAAGCAAAAAGGGGGAGCATGATGGAGATTTATAAGCCAAAACATCACATCCGATTTGTCACCGCATCCAGTCTCTTTGACGGACATGATGCCTCAATCAATATTATGAGAAGAATTCTTCAGTCAAGCGGAGCAGAGGTCATCCATTTAGGCCACAACCGTTCGGTAGAAGAGGTGGTAAACGCAGCGATTCAAGAGGACGTCCAAGGAATTGCGATATCCTCTTATCAAGGCGGCCATGTGGAATATTTTAAATACATGTATGATTTACTAAAGGAAAAAGGCGCACCGAACATCCGCATATACGGCGGCGGGGGCGGCGTTATTATTCCAAAAGAAATCAAGGAGCTTCATGATTACGGAATTGCTTGGATTTTTTCACCGGAGGACGGCCGGAAGATGGGCCTACAAGGGATGATTAACCGCATGCTTGAGGAATGCGATTTCCCTACCGTCACAACCAATGCGGCGGAACAGATTGAAAAATTACAAGCAGGCGATGCTAATGCGATTGCCAAGCTGATCACGCTTGCGGAGCTACATGTGGATGACAATAAAGAAGTTGCAGCAGCGGCAGAACTTGTTCTCGATCAAGTTAAAACATTAACAAAAACGATTCCGGTTGTCGGGATTACCGGTACAGGCGGTGCTGGAAAAAGCTCGCTGACAGATGAACTGATTCGTCGTTTTATTAATGAGCTTCCAGATAAAAGAATAGCGGTATTATCCGTTGATCCAACAAAACAAAAGACGGGTGGGGCGCTGCTGGGTGACCGGATTCGGATGAATGCGATTTTTTCACCGAATATTTACATGCGCAGTCTTGCGACTCGATCATCGAAAACGGAATTATCCTTGGCGATCAAGGATGCCGTGTCAGTGGTCAAAGCAGCCGGATTTGATCTCGTTATAGTTGAAACGAGTGGAATCGGCCAAGGCGATGCGGAAATCACTGAGATTTGTGATCTATCTATGTATGTGATGACAAGTGAATTCGGAGCGCCATCACAGCTTGAAAAAATTGATATGATCGACTTTGCCGATCTTATCGTGATCAATAAATTTGAACGCAAAGGTTCAGAGGATGCGAAGCGCCATGTGCAAAAGCAATACCAGCGCAGTCATATGCTGTTCGAAAAGGATCCGTCCGAAATGCCTGTGTATGGAACAATCGCCAGTCAGTTTAATGACCTCGGCACCAACGCACTTTTTGCAGCATTAATTGAAAAAATTAATGAAAAAATGGCTTCTGATTGGGAGACCTCCTTTACTAAGGATGCAAAGGTCGAAAAACAAAGTGTCATCATTCCAACCGACCGCCGCTATTATTTACGGGAAATTTCCGATACCGTGCGCCGTTACCATAAAAAAGCGGAAGAACAGGCGGACTTGGCTCGGAAGCTGTTCCAGCTTGAAGGGGCAATTGCCGCTGTTAAGGAGCGAGAGGCTGGCAGTGAAATTGTTGCTTCTTTAGAAGCGATCAAACAAGAAACAGAAGAGCAGCTGACACCGGAATCGAAGAAAATCCTGAACGGCTGGTCAGCAACAACAGAAGCCTATTCAAAGGATCAATTCGTAACGAGAATTCGTGACAAGGAAATTATTACGGTATTAAAATCGAAGAGTCTTTCTGGTCTCAATATTCCAAAGGTAGCTTTGCCGAAATATAAAGATTATGGCGAAATCCTTCGCTGGGTGTACCGCGAAAATGTACCTGGTTCATTTCCGTACACGGCAGGGGTATTTCCGTTCAAGCGTGAAGGAGAGGATCCAAAACGGCAGTTTGCCGGGGAAGGAACACCGGAGCGCACGAACCGCCGCTTCCATTATCTATCGAAGGATGATCCGGCAAAACGATTAAGTACAGCGTTTGACTCGGTTACCCTTTATGGGGAGGATCCGGATCACCGTCCGGATATTTATGGGAAGATCGGCACGAGCGGCGTCAGTGTGTGTACGCTTGACGACATGAAAAAGTTGTACGATGGATTTGACTTATGTCATCCGTCCACATCGGTTTCGATGACGATTAATGGTCCGGCGCCGATTATTTTGGCGATGTTCATGAATACAGCGATTCACCAGCAGGTTCAGAAAAAAGAAGCGGAGCTTGGCCGTGTGTTGACGGTAGAAGAATTTGCTGAGGTTAGAGCCTATACGTTGAAAACCGTCCGAGGTACGGTGCAGGCTGATATTTTAAAAGAAGATCAGGGACAAAACACCTGTATTTTCTCCACGGAATTTGCACTAAGAATGATGGGCGATATTCAGCAGTATTTCATTGACCATCAGGTGCGCAATTATTATTCCGTTTCGATTTCAGGCTACCATATTGCCGAAGCAGGGGCGAATCCAATTTCACAATTGGCGTTCACGCTGTCAAACGGGTTTACGTACGTTGAATATTATTTAAGCCGCGGCATGAAAATTGATGATTTTGCAGCAAACCTTTCGTTCTTCTTCTCGAATGGTTTGGATCCGGAATATACGGTAATTGGCCGCGTTGCCCGCCGCATTTGGGCAACGGTGATGCGCGATAAATATGGTGCAAATGAGCGCAGTCAAAAGCTGAAGTACCATGTGCAAACATCTGGGCGTTCACTGCATGCGCAGGAAATTGACTTTAATGATATCCGGACAACACTGCAGGCGTTAATGGCACTCCATGATAACTGTAACTCACTTCATACGAATGCGTATGATGAAGCGATCACGACTCCAACCGAGGAATCTGTAAGAAGAGCGATGGCGATTCAGATGATTATTACGAAGGAGCATGGTTTAACGAAGAATGAAAATCCGCTTCAAGGTTCGTTTATCGTTGAAGAGCTGACAGATCTTGTCGAAGAGGCCGTTTTACAGGAATTCGAGCGGATTAATGACCGCGGCGGGGTGCTCGGTGCAATGGAAACGCAGTATCAGCGCGGAAAAATCCAGGATGAGTCGATGTATTATGAAATGAAAAAGCATACGGGCGAATTGCCAATTATCGGCGTCAATACGTATTTGAATCCTAATCCTCCATCTGAGGAAGAAGTAGACAATATGGAGCTAGCCCGAGCAACGGAGGAAGAAAAGGAGCTGCAGATTCACAATTTGCGCGAGTTTCAAAGAGCCCATTCGGGTGAGGCAGAACAGGCATTAAAGGCATTAAAAGCTGCAGCGGTCAACAATGGCAACATTTTTGCAGCATTAATGGAGACAGTCAAAGTAGCGAGTCTCGGACAGATTACAAAAGCGCTTTACGAGGTTGGCGGGCAGTATAGAAGAAATATGTAATTTTGGTAGACAATGGCTTGTTTAGTGGCCATTGTCTATTTCTGTCAAAAAGTTTTTTTCCAAATGAAAAATTTTCTTATATAATCATAGTTGTTACATAATAAGGCTCCGGGTGGTGGAACAAATGAAGATGACGTATATGATTGGAATTCTACTTGTTTTTGCCTGGCCCTTATATTATCTCTATGAGCTCCAGCTCGGGGCGGTTTCGTTTCTGCTGCTGGCGATTTTCTTTCTGGTGGTCTCGATCAAGGAGACGAAAAAGCTGCGATTGAATAAGGAAATGAATCCGGAGAGGCAGAAAAGGCAAAAAATCAAGCGAAACAACAGATAGAACTAGCATAAACCCCAAGAAATTGTTTATAATGAAGAATATGGTTTTTTGGAGATTGTCCGTTATTCACTCTATTAGAGTGTTAAATAGAGAAAGGAAGTGCCAATATTGAGTTTAGCACAATACTCAAAAGAGGAATTAAAAGAGCTTTCCCTTATAGAAATGGCTTTTGAATTTTTAAAAAACAGCAAGCAGGCGATTTCATTTCATGACTTGGTAAAAGAAATTTCAGCTGCTGCCGGTATTTCGGAAGAGGAAATACGGTCAAAGCTTGCACAATTTTACACTGATATTAATATTGACGGCCGTTTTCTATCGTTAGGGGACAACCGCTGGGGACTTCGTGTTTGGTACCCAGTTGATACGCAGGAAGAAGAAGTTGTTACAGTTGTGAAACCGAAGAAGAAAAAGGCGAAGAAAGTTGTCGACGAGGATGAACTTGACGATTACGATGAGATCGATGAAGAGGAATACGATGATCTTGACGATTATACCGATGATGAGGATGAAGTCCTTGAAGATGAGGATGTCTTTGATGAGCTTGATGACGTCGATGAGATCGATGAAGATGAAGAGGTCATTGAGGACGATGAGGAATTTGAACTCGAAGATGAAGAACTCGATGATGACCTGGACGAAGATGAGGATGAGTTAGTGGATGAGGATGAGGACTCGAAATAGTCTTGACTTTTCATCGCCACCCTTGTATTATCTTTTTTGGGCTCCTTAAAAAAGGAACGATTCAATTTTTGATGATATGCGCTCCCTTACATTATGTAAGTGGAGCGCTTTTTTGTTGTTTTTAGGGGTAAAAAAAGTTTCACTTCCCCGTCAACCAATCACCTTAGGGTAAGGCGAATTTTTTTTGAAAAATGCCTTAAACTATCTGGATAATGCACAAACTGTAAATATGAGGGGGATTCATTTATGACAAAGTATATTTTTGTAACAGGCGGCGTAGTTTCCTCGCTTGGAAAAGGGATTACCGCAGCATCTTTAGGACGTTTATTAAAAAATCGTGGATTGAACGTAACGATTCAAAAATTTGATCCGTACATCAACGTCGACCCGGGAACCATGAGTCCATATCAGCATGGTGAAGTGTTCGTAACGGATGACGGTGCGGAAACAGATTTGGATCTTGGCCACTATGAGCGTTTTATCGATATTAACTTAAACAAGTATAGCAACGTAACGACCGGAAAAATTTACTCCAGCGTGCTTCGCAAAGAGCGCCGCGGCGATTATTTAGGCGGAACGGTTCAGGTTATTCCGCATATTACAAATGAAATTAAAGACCGTGTATTCCGTGCTGGCAACGAAACGAGTGCGGATGTGGTTATTACCGAAATTGGCGGAACAGTGGGTGACATTGAATCACTGCCATTCCTTGAAGCCATTCGTCAAATTAAAAATGATGTCGGTCGTGACAATGTTCTTTATGTTCACTGTACATTGATTCCGTATATCAAAGCTGCCGGTGAAATGAAAACCAAGCCAACACAACATAGCGTTAAAGAGCTGCGCAGCCTTGGAATTCAGCCAAATATTATTGTCGTTCGTACAGAAATGCCAGTATCACAGGATATGAAGGACAAAATTGCCTTGTTCTGTGATATCGATTCAAAAGCAGTCATTGAGTGCCGTGATGCGGATACGCTTTACTCTGTACCGCTCGCACTTCAAGAGCAAAACATGGACCAAATTGTCTGCGATCACTTAAAATTAGTGACTCCGGAACCAGATATGACCGAGTGGAATGCCTTGGTAGATAAGGTTCTTCATTTATCAAGTAAGACCCGAATTGGTCTTGTCGGAAAATATGTAGAGCTTCAAGATGCGTATATTTCCGTTGTCGAAGCGATGCGCCATGCTGGCTATGCTTTTGACACGGATATTGATATTAAGTGGATTAATGCTGAAGATGTGACAGCTGAGAATGTTGCTGAGTTATTGAGTGATGTTGATGGTGTTCTTGTTCCTGGCGGCTTTGGTGACCGCGGTATTGAAGGGAAAATCGAAGCGACCCGCTATGCACGTGAAAATAAGAAGCCGTTCCTTGGCATTTGTTTAGGTATGCAGCTGGCAACGGTTGAATTTGCCCGTAATGTTCTTGGACATAAGGGTGCACATTCCGCTGAGTTTGTTCCAGATACTGATTATCCAATTATTGATTTACTTCCTGAACAGAAGGATGTTGAGGATTTAGGCGGAACATTGCGTCTTGGTCTGTACCCGGCACGTATAGCGGAGGATACGAAAGCTTTTGCGGCATATGAAGAGAACGTGATTTATGAGCGTCACCGTCATCGTTATGAGTTTAATAATCAATATCGTCAGGAGATGGAGGAGGCAGGTCTTGTGTTCTCCGGTACTAGCCCTGATGGCCGTTTAGTGGAGATTATCGAGCTGAAGGATCATCCTTGGTTCGTGGCATCCCAGTTCCATCCTGAGTTTATTTCAAGACCAAATCGTCCACAACCGCTATTCCGTGATTTTATTTGTGCGACGTTGAAATAAGTTTTTTAGACCATTCCTTGTTGTGGGGAGTGGTCTTTTTTGACGAAACGAACAAAAAGCGACCCGCTATCCAGGCCGCCACAAAACTACTCCTCATATTCCCCTAAAATCTCATCAATCGTAAATTTCAAACCGAAATAGACGAATAAACCAGCCATTGAAGACGGATATCCGTAGCGTCCACCAAGTTCATCGGGAAGCAGCGCCTTTTTCAACCCCAAATCAATATGAACATCCGCTAGTTCTACAAGCTGACCCGCTTCCTCCCCGACACTTGAAACAGCGACAAACGGAATTCCTTTTTCCTGGAGCGCTCTCGCAAGCGTAACAGCCTTCTCATCTGCTGAAGTTCTTGTAAAAATTAACACGCGGTCCGCATCGGTTACCGAAGTCAAATTACCCAGCACTTGGGCACTCTTAAGCGGCTCCGCACCCTCTAAGGCTTCGAACTCTATCGCCTTCAACTCGCGAAATCCGACAAGATAGATGGTTCCATCGCCAACAGGTGCCTGGGCCAGCAATCGTGCCCCATCCTCAAAGGAAAACTCTTCTTTTTCGTCAATTTTTTTAAACAAACCCGTTAATTGAGTAGTAAACATTTTTAACATAAAAACCCTCCTTTTAGCACTTTCATTATAGACTTTTTTGCATAAATGCAAAAATAACAATTGATATTAGCAGGAATTTCAAAATAAAAGTAGAATTATATATGGAATTGAACTAATATATAATATTTAAATGGAACACATCAAACGGGAAGAGGTGGAGTTATGAAAGAGAAAATATTAATCGTAGACGATCAATTTGGAATTCGAATTTTACTTAATGAGGTATTCCAAAAGGAAGGGTACCAAACTTATCAGGCAGCGAATGGCATCCAGGCCCTTGATATTGTAAAAAAGCATGACCCAGATCTCGTTCTCTTAGATATGAAAATCCCTGGTATGGACGGAATTGAAATTTTAAAAAGAATGAAAGTGATTGACCCGGAAATTCGTGTCATCATCATGACCGCTTATGGTGAATTGGACATGATTCAAGAAGCGAAGGATCTTGGGGCCATCACTCATTTTGCGAAGCCCTTCGATATTGATGACATCAGGGCTGCAGTGAAGAAACACATGCCGCAAAAAGCGAATTAGGCCTATTATTATACTGAAAAAACTGTACTACTATTGTTTACGCTTTCATTATGACAGTTTTAAAAATTGGGATAGATTGATGGCAATTCCTCCTTCTTTTTGATATGATACATATGAACTTTTTCTGGTAGTTAAATCTTTTCGAAACATACATAATCCTTAAAATAGAGGGAAAACCTTTATATGGAAGTCTATTGCGAAAAGATACCAGCCTAAATTAAGGAGGAAGAAAAATGCCTTTAGTTTCTATGACCGAAATGCTCCAAAAAGCAAAAGCAGAAGGCTATGCTGTTGGGCAATTTAACATTAATAACTTAGAATTTACTCAAGCTATTCTTCAAGCTGCTGAATCAGAAAAATCACCGGTTATTCTTGGTGTTTCTGAGGGTGCAGGACGTTATATCGGCGGGTTCAAAACTGTTGTAAAAATGGTAGAAGGACTATTGGAAGATTACAATGTTACCGTTCCAGTTGCGATTCATCTTGACCACGGTTCTAGCTTTGACAAATGTAAAGAAGCAATCGATGCAGGCTTTACTTCTGTCATGATTGACGCTTCTCATGATCCATTTGAAGAAAACATCGCAACGACTTCTAAAGTGGTTGAGTATGCTCATTCAAAAGGTGTTTCAGTTGAAGCTGAACTTGGAACAGTTGGCGGTCAGGAAGATGATGTTTCCGGCAGCATTATTTATGCGGATGCAAATGAGTGTGTGGAATTAGTGAAACGTACTGGTATTGATTGCCTTGCTCCTGCTTTAGGTTCTGTTCATGGTCCTTACAAAGGGGAACCAAACCTTGGATTTAAAGAAATGGAAGAGATCGGTAACCTTACAGGTGTGCCATTAGTTCTTCATGGCGGTACTGGAATTCCAACAAAAGATATTCAAAGATCGATTTCGCTTGGAACAGCGAAAATTAATGTAAATACAGAAAACCAAATTGCTTCTGCGAAAGTTGTTCGCGAAGTATTAGCTGCAAAACCAAATGAATATGACCCACGTAAATACTTAGGACCTGCGCGCGATGCCATTAAAGAAACCGTTATTGGCAAAATGCGTGAATTTGGTTCCTCTCAAAAAGCTTAATTCTTGTATACCCTTGAAATAGGCTATTGAAATAGTGTACGATTGTCAATGAAAGCGAAACCGCCCTTCCTAAAGAGGGCGGTTTCAGTGTGTTCGACAAAAACTGAAAATTTTGCCGAAATTCATCGAAAAATTGGAGGGAAACGTTGTGAAATTTTTTATTGATACAGCAAATCTAGATGAAATCCGTGAAGTACATGAGCTTGGTTTACTTTCAGGTGTAACGACAAACCCAACACTTGTCGCAAAAGAAGGAAATATTTCATTTCCTGATCGAATTAGAGAAATTGCCAGCCTTGTTCCCGGTTCGGTAAGTGCAGAAGTTATTGCCCTTGATGCAGAAGGGATGATTCGTGAGGGGAAAGAACTCGCAACCATCGCTCCAAATGTAACAATTAAAGTTCCAATGACACCTGATGGGTTAAAAGCAGTCCATGCTTTTTCACAAGAAGGCATTAAAACAAATGTAACATTGATTTTCAATGCTAATCAGGCACTCCTAGCAGCTAGAGCAGGCGCTACATATGTTTCACCATTCCTCGGAAGATTGGATGATATCGGTCAAGTAGGACTAGACCTAGTTTCACAGATTGCAGAAATCTTTGCTGTGCACGGTCTTGAAACCGAAATCATTGCGGCATCCATCCGCAACCCAATTCATGTAACAGAAGCGGCTTTAAGAGGGGCACATATTGCGACAATTCCATATAAAGTATTGATGGGCTTATTCCACCACCCATTAACCGATAAAGGAATTGAAGCCTTCTTAAAGGATTGGAATGCTCGTTCTAACGCGTAATTTGGAGAAATTTCCAGTAATTTGCTATAACTTTTTTTAATATTAATACATGAAAATAGAATTTTCGTGTAAACTAGAGGATAGACAAGCTGTCGAAATATGCTTATCTTAATTGGAAAAAATTACCTAAAGCCGTTATTGGCATAAATTAAAATATGTCGACCCATGTGTAGGACGTGAGAAAGGCTTAGAAGGGAGTCGAAAATGGAAAAGCTAAAGATTGCGGGCGGTTATCCACTGCGTGGTACCGTAAGGATTAGTGGAGCCAAAAACAGCGCTGTTGCCCTTATTCCAGCGACGATTTTGGCGGAATCACCAGTAACCATTGAAGGATTGCCACATATTTCGGATGTAGACATTCTTAAAGACTTGCTTGAAGAAATTGGCGGAAAGGTTGAGCTGTCTGAGGATGAAATGACCATCGATCCATCAAAAATGATTTCGATGCCACTGCCGAACGGGAAGGTTAAAAAGCTTCGTGCATCCTATTATTTGATGGGGGCAATGCTTGGCCGCTTTAAAAAAGCAGTTATTGGGCTTCCAGGAGGCTGCCATCTAGGCCCGCGCCCGATTGATCAGCATATCAAAGGGTTTGAAGCATTAGGTGCTAGTATCACGAATGAACAAGGCGCCATTTATTTACGGGCGGACGAGCTCCGCGGGGCACGGATTTACCTTGATGTCGTCAGTGTCGGCGCAACGATTAATATCATGCTTGCAGCCGTTCGCGCAAAAGGGCGGACCATCATTGAGAATGCGGCAAAAGAGCCGGAGATTATTGATGTTGCAACTCTTTTAACCAATATGGGTGCGAAAATTAAGGGTGCCGGAACCGATGTGATTCGGATCGATGGTGTTGATAGTCTTCACGGCTGCCGTCATACGATTATTCCTGATCGGATTGAGGCGGGGACTTATATGATTTTAGCTGCCGCTGCTGGCGACGGGGTTCTCATTGATAATGTGATTCCGCAGCATTTAGAATCATTGATTGCCAAGCTTCGGGAAATGGGTGTTCAAATCGAATCCGGTGATGATCAAGTGTTTGTCTCGGGTGCTTCTAATCTAAAGACTGTGGATATTAAAACCCTCGTCTATCCTGGATTTCCAACCGATTTGCAGCAGCCGTTTACGACGCTATTAACAAGGGCCACAGGTTCGAGCGTTGTAACGGATACCATTTATGGTGCCCGTTTTAAACATATTGATGAATTAAGAAGAATGAATGCCAATATTAAAGTAGAGGGTCGTTCAGCGATCATCAACGGTCCTGTCCAGCTTCAGGGGGCGAAGGTGAAAGCAAGCGATTTGAGAGCAGGGGCAGCCCTTTTTATCGCCGGTCTGATGGCGGAAGGGATTACTGAGGTAACCGGGCTCGAACATATCGACCGCGGCTACAGCGAACTGGTTGAAAAATTAAATGGCCTTGGCGCAACAGTTTGGCGTGAAGCGTTAACGAAAGAAGAATTAGAACACCTTAAGAATACGTGATTTTTAAAATATAGATTTTTCGGCCATTGGAACAAGAAACTTACAGTACTAGTACACAACTTAGGCAGCTCTCGGGTGAGAGAATTGGGGGATGGAACTGATGGAAAGAAGTTTATCAATGGAACTTGTCCGTGTAACAGAAGCAGCAGCACTTGCTTCTGCTAGATGGATGGGCCGCGGAAAAAAAGACGAAGCAGATGGTGCTGCAACAACAGCGATGCGTGACGTGTTTGACACCGTTCCAATGAAGGGAACCGTCGTTATTGGGGAAGGCGAAATGGACGAGGCACCGATGCTTTATATCGGTGAAAAACTTGGAAATGGCTATGGACCCCGTGTGGATATCGCAGTTGATCCGCTTGAAGGAACCAATATTTTAGCATCGGGCGGTTGGAACGCTCTTGCCGTTCTTGCGGTTGCTGACCATGGTAACCTTCTTCATGCACCGGATATGTACATGGAGAAAATTGCGGTAGGACCGGAAGCAGTAGGTCTTGTCGATATTAATGCATCGGTTTTGGACAACCTAAAGGCAGTTGCCAAAGCGAAAAATAAAGATATTGAAGACGTGGTTGCTACGGTTCTAAATCGTCCTCGCCACGAACATATTATTCAACAGCTTCGTGAAGCTGGTGCCAGAATCAAATTGATTAATGACGGTGATGTTGCGGGAGCGATCAATACAGCTTTCGATAATACTGGCGTGGACATCCTATTTGGTTCCGGCGGTGCACCTGAAGGGGTAATCTCCGCTGTTGCCCTAAAATGCCTTGGCGGCGAGTTAATGGGAAAATTAGTGCCGCAAAGTGACGCTGAAATCGAACGCTGTATTAAAATGGGGCTTGATGTCAACAAAGTTCTTCGCATGGAGGACCTTGTGAAGGGCGATGACGCGATTTTTGCTGCGACCGGTGTAACGGACGGGGAATTATTGCGCGGTGTTCAATTTAAAGGATCTCATGGTTCTACTCATTCCGTTGTCATGCGGGCGAAATCAGGAACAGTCAGATTCATCGACGGCCGTCACAGCTTGAAAAAGAAACCGAATTTAGTCATTAAATAAAAATGATAGGGAGGCTGGACCCGCAAAGGTCTAGTCTCTTTTCTAAAAACTCCTCCTCTCTAAAATTTTCCAATTTTTAAATAATAGTTGATTAATTTTTCACAAAGGGGGTACAATAGAAATTGTTTTAGACACAAAACTTTCTACAATTCTATTCATTTCTTCATTTACTTTCTCATCCTCCAATCACATATAACTCAAATTGGTGTGAAGAAAATCATAACAATCCCCCGCCGATTTTATTAATATTAATATAACCTGCGGACGAAAAAATCAAATAGAGTGGTGTACAAATGGACTTAACAATATCAAGTTTAGAAAACATGAAGCTGAAGGAGCTTTATGAGCTTGCGCGCGAATATAAAGTGACCTATTACAGCAAATTAACGAAAAAAGAATTAATTTTTGCCATCCTAAAAGCTCGTGCCGAACAGCAGGGTTATTTTTTCATGGAAGGCGTTCTGGAAATTATCCAGTCAGAAGGATTTGGATTCCTCCGGCCGATTAATTATTCGCCGAGTTCCGAGGATATCTATATTTCTGCATCGCAAATCCGCCGCTTCGATCTTCGGAATGGTGATAAAGTATCAGGTAAGGTTCGTCCTCCTAAAGAAAATGAACGTTATTACGGGTTATTACATGTAGAAGCTGTAAATGGGGAAGACCCGGAATCCGCGAAGGAACGCGTTTATTTTCCAGCGTTAACACCTCTGTATCCAAATAGACAGATGAAGCTTGAAACTACCCCAAAATCCCTTTCAACAAGAATCATGGATTTAGTTGCACCAGTTGGCTTTGGCCAAAGGGGCTTGATTGTCGCTCCGCCAAAGGCTGGTAAAACAATGCTGTTAAAAGAAATCGCTAACAGTATCACAACAAACCATCCAGATGTAGAATTAATTGTCTTGCTCATTGATGAACGTCCGGAAGAGGTAACCGACATAGAACGTTCCGTTGCTGGAGATGTTGTCAGCTCAACCTTTGATGAGGTGCCGGAAAACCATATTAAAGTGGCCGAGCTTGTGTTAGACCGCGCGATGCGCCTAGTTGAACACAAACGTGATGTCGTGATATTGATGGATAGTATTACTCGTCTGGCTCGTGCTTACAACTTGGTGATTCCGCCAAGTGGAAGAACGTTATCCGGAGGTATTGACCCGGCTGCCTTCCACCGTCCAAAGCGTTTCTTCGGTGCCGCTCGTAATATTGAAGAGGGCGGAAGTTTAACGATTTTGGCTACAGCATTGGTAGATACTGGATCACGTATGGATGACGTTATTTATGAGGAATTTAAAGGTACCGGTAATATGGAGCTGCACCTTGACCGTTCACTTGCTGAGCGCCGTATTTTCCCTGCACTCGATATCCGTCGTTCCGGAACACGGAAAGAAGAGCTTATTCTTCCAAAAGATCATTTGGATAAATTATGGGCGATTCGTAAATCGATGTCTGATTCACCAGATTTTGCCGAGCGCTTCTTGAAAAAACTAAGACAAACAAAATCAAACGAGGAGTTCTTTGCACAGCTGGGCGAGGAAATGAAGTCCCGCCGTTCGTAGGTAATTATTTTCCATAAACCGTTGCTTGCAAAAGTAAACACTCGTTGTTATAATGGGTACAGTGTGTTTTAAGTATTTCAGTGCCTGTTTAAGACAAGCACTTATGATAACTCTGTTTCGAAAGATTCAGGGCGGAAGGAGCTGAAAAAAATGAAAACAGGAATTCATCCAAATTATAAAACAGTTAAGGTGACTTGCGCATGCGGTAACACGTTTGAAACTGGATCAGTAAAAAATGAGATCCGTGTTGAAACTTGTTCTGAATGTCATCCATTCTACACTGGTCGTCAAAAATTCGCTGAAGCTGGCGGACGTGTTGACCGTTTCAACAAAAAATACGGCCTTAAGTCACAACAACAGTAATTATGAACGCCCAAAACAGGCAAGAGAAATTTTACTTGCCTGTTTTTTATTGAAAAAATATAGATTTTTATTAGGTTTTGCTTTTAGGAAGGAGAGGCCGTTTTATGTATGTAATGAAACAAAGCGGATGGGTTGAGGTTATCTGTGGCAGTATGTTTTCTGGAAAATCAGAGGAATTGATCCGTCGCGTAAGACGCGCTCAATTTGCCAAGCAAAAAATAGCTGTGTTTAAACCAAAAATTGATAATCGCTACAGTGAGCAATCTGTAGTCTCCCATAATGGCTCTTCTTTTATTGCGAAGCCCATTTCCCACTCCATTGAAATTCTGCACCATATCGAGGCAGACATCGATATTATCGCAATCGACGAAGTTCAATTTTTTGATGAAGGAATTGTTCGCATTGTTCAGCAGCTAGCCGACAGCGGCCACCGTGTGATAGTCGCCGGCCTTGACATGGATTTCCGCGGCGAACCCTTTGGACAAGTACCAGCCCTCCTCTCCATCGCTGAACACGTCACAAAACTTCAAGCTGTCTGCACCGTCTGCGGTTCCCCATCAAGCCGAACCCAGCGCCTAATTGACGGCCGGCCTGCATCCTACCACGACCCGATTATCCTGGTCGGTGCATCCGAAGCCTACGAACCACGCTGCCGTCACCACCACGAAGTCCCAAAAAACGCCTATCGTGAACAGGAAGAAGCAGCTTCAAAAATGTAGATATTCGTTTCGACAAAAATCGGGTGGTGCCAGGCACCACCCGATTTTTGTCGAATGGAAAGAATTCTCTTGAGAAGTTAGTGAGGGCATGGGAATGATAGTAATGGAGGTGTAAACATTGAGAAAGTTTATTGTTCCTTCATTATTGCTTACCATGCTCTTTGCGGTGACGGGGTGTGGAAATGAGGCTGCAGATTATGATTTGCGCAAGGATCGCAGTGCCCCGAATGAGATGTCCAATAAGTATAAGAAACCTCTTGTTGGCCAGGATGTTCAGAATCAGAATCCGAATTTTCTTAACCTGGAGGGTACGAGTACCCGTGGTACCGGGGGCGGACAGGATACTGGGATTGATGTGAGGAAGGCGAAAAAGGTTATTCGGGATACGCATGAATTCAGAACGGATTCGGTTTGGATTAATGGTGACCGGATGTGGGTGAATGTTTATAAAAGTGGCATGCTGAATGATCAGCAGCGAGAGGATGCAGAAGCGCGCCTTCATAAGAAATTAGTCCAGGCCTTGCCACGCTACAATATTGAGGTTCGAGTTCAGGAAGACCGCAGATAACATGCTCTGATTTTAGGGCATGTTTTTTTATGTGGTGGCAGTGGCGATTGGCCACAAAAAATTTGTGGTGACAGGGGTAAGGTGTCGCCAATAAACGGGACGGGATAGGCGACAAAATCGAGTGAAGGACAGGGCAAAGTGTGGCCAATAAGCGGGATAGGCGACAAAATGGGGTGAAGGACGGGGCAAAATGTCGCCAATAAGCGGGATAGGCGACAAGATAGGGTGAAGGACGAGGCAAAGTGTCGTCAATAAGCGGGATAGGCGACAAAATGAGGTGAAGGACGGGGCAAAGTGTCGCCAATAAGCAGGATAGGCGACAAAAATGGGTGAAAGACAGGATGAAGTGTCGCCAATAACAAACCCTCAAAATCCTAAACCCGGCCTAATCAAAATTTTTCCCGTAATATTTGGTTTTGACGCATGCATTTCACCTATACTATAATTAGAATGTTATGGACTAAAATTTGAGGTGAAGTAACTGTGTTTGATCGTCTTCAATCTGTTGAAGATCGCTACGAAAGGTTGAATGAACTTTTAAGCGATCCGGAAATTATTAATGATTCAAAAAAATTGCGTGATTATTCAAAAGAACAATCTGATATACAAGAAACCGTACAAACTTATCGTCAATATAAAGAAGCGAAGGAACAGCTTCAAGATGCGAAAGCTATGCTTGAGGATAAGCTTGATGCTGAAATGCGCGAAATGGTAAAAGAAGAAGTTCATGAGCTTGAAGCGCAAATCGAAGAATTGGAAGAGCGGCTCAAAATTCTTCTCATTCCAAAAGATCCGAACGATGACAAAAACGTAATCATGGAAGTCCGCGGTGCTGCGGGCGGTGATGAAGCAGCGTTGTTTGCCGGCACATTATACCGTATGTACAGCCGTTATGCTGAATCACAGGGCTGGAAAACAGAGGTGATTGATGCCAACGAAACCGGCCTCGGCGGCTATAAAGAAATTATCTTTATGATTACCGGGACAGGTGCCTATTCCAAACTAAAATATGAAAATGGTGCCCATCGTGTGCAGCGTGTTCCGGAAACGGAATCAGGCGGCCGTATCCATACCTCTACCGCAACCGTTGCCACTCTGCCGGAGGCAGAAGAGTTTGATATCGAGATTAACGATAAGGATATTCGCTTTGATACCTTCGCATCAAGCGGTGCCGGCGGACAGAGCGTTAACACGACCATGTCAGCCGTTCGTTTAACCCATATTCCGACTGGTATCGTCGCAACCAGCCAGGACGAAAGATCCCAGCATAAGAACAAGGATAAAGCCATGAAGATCTTACGGGCACGTGTATATGACAAGTTCCAGCAGGAAGCTCAGGCGGAGCTTGACCAAGCGAGGAAATCTGCGGTTGGTACCGGTGACCGTTCAGAGCGGATTCGGACTTACAACTATCCGCAGAATCGCGTGACCGACCACCGTATCGGTTTAACGATTCAAAAACTTGATCAAATCATTGAAGGCAAGCTTGAGGAAATTATTGATGCTTTAATCATGGATGACCAAGCAAGAAGATTGGAAAATGCCGCAAATGAGTAAAAAAATTTACGAAGCTCTTCAATGGGCTTCTTCTTTTTTAAAAAGATCTAACCGGGACGAGAATGCCGGCGAGCTTCTCCTCCGCCACTTCACCGGAATGTCGCGGGCCCATTTATTTGCGAATGTCAGAGAGGATTTGGACCCAACTGTTTGGGACCGATTTGAAAAAGCAGTATATGAACATGTCAAAGGCACGCCGATTCAATATATTATCGGCTCAGAGGAATTTTACGGCAGAACGTTTATCGTTAATGAAGCAGTGCTGATTCCACGGCCGGAAACGGAAGAGCTTGTTTATGAAACGTTGAAAAGAGTAAAAAGGCTTCCGAAAGAAACGAAAAAACTTGCCGATATCGGAACTGGGAGCGGAGCAATTGCGATTACGCTAAAGCTTGAGGATCCAACATTAAATGTTTCCGCCTCCGATATTGCCGAGGCTTCACTTAAGGTGGCAAAAGAAAATGCCCAGCTGCTTGGGGCGGACGTCGAATTTTATCTAGGCGATCTGCTTCAGCCTTTTCAGGAAGGGCTTGATGTCGTGATTTCCAATCCGCCTTATATACCTACTGGTGATATCATCACGATGTCTGAAGTGGTAACGGAGCATGAGCCGCACCGGGCGTTGTTTGCCGGGGAGGATGGCTTGGATTTTTACCGCCGCTTTATGGAGGAGCTGCCTCGTGTGCTAGCGCCGGTCGCGCTCGTTGGCTTTGAAATTGGGGCCGGTCAGGGCGAAGCGGTAGCGGAGCTTTTTCAAAAGGCCTTTAAAGACGTAAAAGTGGAGATTGTGAATGATATAAACGGTAAAGACCGGATGGTGTTTGCGGAAATTGGCTTCGGGGAATAGGGCCCCGGAGCTTTTTTGAAAAATATTAAAAATTACTAGTTTAAGATTCTTAGTTTCTGTCCACAATGAGGATATCGAAGGGACGGTGCTAAGAATGCATAGTAAAACATTGATTTGGGCGTATCTTCTAATTTTATCGTTTGGGACGATATTAAGTTTATATATACCGAAAAATGAAGCGATTGCGAAGGAGTCAGTGGTGATTCCAGGGGAAGCGATCCGGCTAAGGATTCTAGCAAACAGTGACGTGCCAGCTGACCAGCAGTTGAAGCGTGAAGTAAGGGATGCGGTGAATGCGAAAATTACCGTTTGGGTGAAGGATTTAACTTCGATTGATAAAGCAAGATCGGTGATTAAGTCGAAGCTGCCGGAAATTCAGGCGATTGCGGAAAAAACAGTTGCGGATAAAGGTTCGAAGCAAGCAGTGCACGTGGAGTTCGGGAAGGTTCAGTTTCCAACGAAGTTATACGGCGAGTTTTTATATCCTGCAGGTGAGTATCAAGCGATTTTAATCACGCTTGGTGAAGGAAAAGGGGCAAACTGGTGGTGTGTGCTATATCCGCCATTATGTTTTCTTGATTTTTCAAATGGAGTTGCGGTGAGCGATGGGTTTGATGAAAAGGTAAAATCGGAGTCGGAAGTTCAGAGGGATTCGGAGAAAGCTAGTGAAAAAGTGGAAGACCAAGGAGAAGAGCAAAAGGCTGTGGCGGCTGAGGAGCGGGAATCTGTGGATACTAAGCAAAGTTCCGTGGTTCCTGATAGTAAGGATGAGCAAAACCCGGTTACAACAACTAGTAAGGTTGAGGAAAAGCCTGTAGAAACAGATAGTAAGGGTGAGCAAAATCCTGTAACAAGAACTAGCGAGGTTGAGGAAAAGTCTGTTACAACGACTAATAATGCTGAAGAAAATCATACTGCAGGTACTAGTGATGTTAAGGAGAAATCTTCACCGGCTACTAGTGGTGTAGAGCAAAAGGCTGAAACCACTGATAAAAATACTGTGGATAATTCTGTGGATGTAAGCAAATCCGAACAGACGGCTCAAGCGCCTGTTTATACCTCTAAAGACGAGGATCCGGTTCAAGTGAAATTTTTCGTAGTAGAATTGTGGAAAAAGCTTTTTGACTAAGAACTCTTTCAATGGGAAGGGTTCTTTTTTTTGCTTTAAAAATAATAGAGTTCATTGTTCTACTTTTCCTATTTTCTCATATTCATAGAATAGAATTAAAAAAATTGGGGTGGAACACGATGCAGGCATTGATTCGCACGGCAACTAAGCAGGATTTGGGGAAATTAAGAGACTTCTTGATCAGGGCAAACCTTGGGACCGACGGACTAACAGACGAAACGATTGAATACTTTTTGCTGCTAGAAAATGCAGACGGACAATTAAAGGGTACGCTTGGAATAGAGGCGTTTGATGGCTTTGGCTTGCTTCGCTCATTGGTGGTCACCCCAGGGCAGGCGGAAAAAGAAATCTTTATTCTTGTGGAACAAATGATGAAGCTTGCGAAGGAGAAGGGGATGGAAAGCTTATTTTTGGCGACGAATAAGCGGGCGGCCCTGCCATTTTTCAATTTGCTAGGTTTTCAAGAGATTGAACGTATGAGATTACCGTCTGAATTGAACGGGTCTGAGCACATTCGACATATTTTAAATGTGGATAACTCGATTTTTCTGAAATTTTCATTGTAGATGTGGATATTCGGGCAAAGTTATCCACTATTTCCACTAAGTTATGCACAATTTGTGGATAAAACTTGTATTTTTCCACACCTTCTTTTATACTTGCAAACGTATAATGTGAAAAATATGAGTCTAGGTGCCTAGATTCGGCAAATTTCGATAGAAGTTTTGTTTTTATATAAAGGTGGATAACTATGAACACAAAAGTTTGGAAAGTGGATAACTATGTGGATATCTTAGAAAATAATCCACATATTGTGGATGCAGCACATTTTTTACGAGAAAATGAAGTGGTTGCGCTCCCGACGGAAACGGTTTACGGCCTTGGCGGGAATGCGGAGAGCGATGTGGCGGTCGCGAAGATTTTTGCGGCAAAGGGCAGACCTGGGGATAACCCGTTAATTATTCATATTGCGGATCGGGAGCAGTTGTGTCGATTTGTGGCGGAAATTCCGGAAACGGCGGAGCGCTTCATGGAGGCATTTTGGCCGGGTCCATTGACGATTATATTTAAAAAGAAGGAAGGCGTGCTTTCGGAAAAAGCAACTGCTGGTCTTGACTCAGTTGGAGTGAGGATGCCGGACCATCCGGTCGCGCTCTCGCTGCTTAAGGCATGCGGTCTGCCGATTGCGGCACCAAGTGCGAATAGTTCAGGAAAGCCAAGTCCGACACATGCTGAGCATGTGATTGAGGATTTGCAAGGGAAAATTGCCGGGGTGTTAGATGCGGGTCCGACCGGAGTTGGTGTCGAGTCGACCGTTGTGGATTGCACGGAGGCGGTTCCGGTTATTTTGCGGCCGGGCGGTGTGACAAAGGAGCAGCTTGAGAAAGTGATTGGGGAGGTTCGGATGGATCCAGCGCTTGAGAGTGGTGCCAACGAAGGTGGATTGAAGCCGAAATCGCCTGGCATGAAATATCGTCATTACGCACCGAATGCTCCGCTTTATTTAGTCGACGGGAGCCGGCCGTTTCTTCAGAAGCTTGTGGATGAAAAACAGCGTGAGGGTTTGTGTGTCGGCGTTCTGACGACGGAGGAGAATAAGAGTGAATTTTCGGCGGATGTTGTGATTGCTTGTGGACAAAGGGCTGAACTTGAAACGGTTGCAACGGAGCTTTATGATACATTGCGGCGATTTAATTTGGAAAAGGTCGATGTGATTTTTAGTGAAATATTCCCGAGGGGCGGAGTTGGTTTGGCGATCATGAACCGGCTGGAGAAGGCTGCAGGGAATAAGGTTATTTCGGAATAGTTGTTTTTGGGAGCACCTGGGGGGACTGGGTGCTTTTTTTGGTTGCTGGGGGCGGCTGCTTTGAAAAGTGGCGGCAAATATATCGGGTATAGTGGAAAATAAAGTGGAGAAAGTGGGAAAAAACATAGAGAAAGCGACAAATAAAGTGAGTGAAGTGGAAAATAACTGAAAGAACTGCTCAAAAGGGTAACTAAAATTTATAGTTTTAGGGGGAGATAATTCATTTCCAGGTGGAAAAATTGTTCAAGGCCCTGTTTTGAAGTGAAAATAACAAGATTGGCAAATAAAGCAGTCAAAGTGGCAAATAAACTGGCCCGAGTGGACAATAAAATCTCATTCTCCAATTTCTCAGGTCTGACTTCTAAACGGCAGTGGACGTGCATATGTTGAAATAGCAAGTCCAAGGGGGCGGAGAAAGAATGTCAGCAATGATTGGAGAAATCCTTACACTCGTAATAATGGCACTCGCACTAGGTATGGATGCCTTTTCAGTTGGCCTCGGCATGGGGATGTACAACCTCAGACGTCGGCAAATTTTTAAAATCGGTCTGACCATCGGACTTTTTCATGTCTGGATGCCGCTCGTAGGAATCCTGGCCGGGAAATTTTTATCGGCAAAATTCGGTACCTTTGCGTCCCTAATCGGCGGTCTGCTGCTCATCATTTTAGGAGTGCAGATGATCTGGGGCAGCTTCAGAAAAGGCGATGAAAAAGTGATGACCCCAGTTGGGTTTGGTTTAATTGTTTTTGCCCTCAGTGTGAGCCTCGATAGTTTTTCCCTTGGCCTTACTCTCGGAATATATGGTGCCAAAACCATTATGGTTATTATATGCTTTGGGATTGTAGCAACATTGCAAACATGGGCGGGTCTCTTGCTCGGCAGAAAGGTACAAGGCTGGATTGGCTCCTATAGCGAGGCGCTTGGCGGTACCATCCTACTAGCTTTTGGGATAAAATTGCTCCCACTTTTTTGGTGAAGATGGCAGTAATTTGTTAAAATATTAGAAAGAAAGGGGGGCAAATAACATGCGGCGCATTTTATTTGTTTGTACGGGAAATACGTGTAGGAGTCCAATGGCGGAAGCGATTTTGAAAAATAAAGACCTCGAAGGCATTGAGGTTCGCTCAGCAGGGGTTTTTGCGGTTGACGGCAATGAGGCTTCAGCACATGCCAAGCAGGTGTTGGAGGAAAATAAAATTGTACATAATCATCAATCCAGTTTGCTGACCGGAGAGGAAGTAGGTTGGGCGGACCTGATTTTGACGATGACGGAATCTCATAAGGGAGCTATTTTGAATTACTATCCGGAATCGGCGGCCAAACTTTTTACCCTGAAGGAATACACCGGCGAGACCATCTTTCAAGATGTGAGCGATCCCTATGGCGGAAATGTCTCCATCTACCGTGAAACCTTTCAGGAGCTTGAACAATTAATTGATAGAGTCATTGAAAAAATAACGAAGAATAAGTAAGAACTGCTCTCCATCTAAATGGGGGGCTTTTTTACGATAGCAGGAACTTTATCTTTTTCTCCGGGTATGTCAAAATGAAGGCAGAGTAAATTTAAATCTGGGGGTATTTTTATGAAGGTAGCATTGGCATCAGATCATGGCGGCGTGAATATTCGCAAAGAAATCGCTCATTTACTGGACGAATTGGGCATCGAATATCAGGACTTTGGCTGTGACTGCGAAACATCCGTCGATTATCCCGACTATGCCCTGCCGGTTGCGGAAAAAGTAGCAAACGGCGAGTTTGACCGCGGCATTTTGATTTGCGGCACCGGCATTGGCATGTGTATTGCGGCAAACAAAGTAAAAGGAATTCGTGCGGCAATTGTTCATGATACATTCAGTGCAAAGGCAACACGTGCCCATAATGACAGCAATATTTTAACAATGGGAGAACGCGTGATTGGCCCGGGGCTTGCGAGAGATATCGCGCAGATTTGGCTGACAGGCGAGTTTGAAGGTGGCCGACATGCCAATCGCGTCAATAAAATTACTGAAATTGAAAATAAGCATCTTTAATATCCCAAAATAAGGGGCGAAAATCATGATCAAGAAGTGGGAACAGGAATTAGAAGCGATACTGTCAGAGTTTAACGACCAGGCCGACTTAAAACCGGGTCAGCTCTTGGTGGTCGGTTGCAGTACAAGCGAGGTCATGGGCGAAAAAATCGGCACATCCGGTACGTTAGAGGTTGCGGAAATGATCTTTCGCCAGTTAAAACAATTTCAGGAGCAAACTGGAATTCGTTTGGCCTTCCAATGCTGCGAGCATTTAAACCGTGCATTGGTGATCGAAAGGGCAACAGCGGACGAACGGAGATTGGAAGAAGTTTCGGTTGTGCCCGTACGAAAAGCAGGCGGGGCGATGGCAACGTACGCTTTTGAAAAAATGACGGATGCAGTCGTCGTGGAATTTATCAAGGCGGATGCGGGAATTGATATCGGACAAACCTTTATCGGCATGCATTTAAAACATGTCGCTGTACCGGTTCGCGTGAAGCAAAAAATGGTGGGTCATGCTCACGTAACACTTGCAAGGACGCGGCCAAAACTGATTGGCGGGGAAAGAGCAGTGTACGAGCGAAAAAGTGAGAATTTGAGCTGTAGCTAGTGAGCTTTTTTTCATGAAAGCAATTCCAAAAATTCAAATATTCTTTCTTTTTTGATAATCGAAAAACTGTGTTAAAATGAGGTTGATTTTTAAACTGATAGCGGATTTCAACAAATAAGGGGGATCTTTATGAAGCACTTATCACAGCAGGACGAGCAAGTATTTCAGGCAATTCAACAGGAATTAGGACGTCAGCGCGCGAAGATTGAATTAATTGCGTCAGAAAACTTTGTAAGCGAAGCGGTTATGGAAGCACAGGGGTCTGTTTTAACCAATAAATATGCAGAAGGATATCCAGCAAAACGCTATTACGGCGGCTGCGAATATGTGGATATCGTGGAAGATTTAGCGCGTGACCGTGCGAAAGCAATTTTCGGTGCTGAGCATGTGAACGTACAGCCACACTCCGGTGCGCAAGCAAATATGGCTGTTTACTTCACAATTCTTGAGCAAGGCGATACCGTTCTAGGGATGAACCTTTCACACGGCGGTCACTTAACACACGGAAGTCCGGTAAACTTCAGTGGTGTTCAATATAATTTCGTTGAGTACGGTGTAGATGAAGAAACACACCGCATCAATTACGAAGATGTTTTAGAAAAAGCTCGCCAACATAAGCCAAAGCTAATTGTTGCGGGTGCCAGCGCGTATCCTCGCGAAATTGACTTTAAAAAATTCCGTGAAATCGCTGATGAAGTGGGCGCCTATTTAATGGTTGATATGGCTCATATTGCAGGTCTTGTTGCGGCAGGTCTTCATCAAAATCCTGTTCCATATGCAGATTTTGTTACGACTACTACGCATAAAACCTTAAGAGGCCCACGTGGCGGGATGATTCTTTGCCGTGAAGAGTTTGCGAAAAAGATTGATAAGTCGATTTTCCCTGGAATTCAAGGCGGTCCATTAATGCATGTCATTGCTGCAAAAGCGGTTGCTTTTGGTGAAGCATTACAGGAAAGCTTTAAAGATTATGCAGGAAACATTATTGCAAACGCAAAACGTCTTGCTGAAGGTCTGCAAAAAGAAGGCTTAAAGCTCGTTTCCGGCGGAACGGACAACCACTTATTATTAGTGGATGTAACGACTCTTGGTTTAACTGGTAAAGTGGCTGAGCATGTCCTTGATGAAGTGGGGATTACTGTTAACAAGAATACTATTCCTTACGATCAAAACAGCCCATTTGTAACAAGCGGTGTCCGCATTGGTACTGCAGCTGTTACAAGCCGCGGCTTCGGTTTAGAGGATATGGATGAAATTGCATCGATTATTGCGTTTACTTTGAAAAACCATGAAGACAAAGCAAAGCTTGAAGAAGCTAGCAAGCGCGTTGAAGCGTTAACGAGCAAGTTTGTTTTATATCCTGAATATTAAGATTTTTGGGAATCGGCCTTTTTATAAAAAAGGTCGATTTTTATTTGCCCTCTCGGATGTTTTTCTGTAAAATTAGACGAAGTGTTTGATGTTAAATTTTTTATAAAAGGGGCGATTTTTGTGGCAAAGGTTTACGTCTTCGACCACCCACTCATTCAGCATAAGCTTACATACATACGTGATAAAAACACAGGAACGAAAGAGTTCAGGGAATTGGTAGACGAAGTGGCGACACTTATGGCTTTTGAGATCACGAGGGATATGCCGCTTGAAGATATTACGATTGAAACGCCGGTTTGCCCGGCCCAATCAAAGGTTCTTTCCGGGAAGAAAATCGGTCTTGTTCCGATTCTGCGTGCAGGGATTGGAATGGTTGATGGGATTTTGAAATTAATTCCGGCAGCGAAGGTAGGCCATATCGGTCTTTACCGTGATCCGGAAACACTTAAGCCAGTTGAATACTATGCAAAACTTCCAAGTGATGTGGAAGAACGTGATTTCATCGTTGTTGATCCAATGCTGGCAACTGGCGGTTCAGCCAATGAAGCGATCAACTCGTTGAAGAAGCGCGGCGCGAAACATATCAAGTTTATGTGCTTGATTGCGGCACCAGAAGGAGTCGAAGCGGTGAAAACGGCTCATCCGGATGTTGATATCTATATTGCGGCGTTAGATGAAAAGCTAAATGACCACGGCTACATCGTACCAGGACTAGGCGATGCCGGAGACCGGTTGTTTGGAACGAAATAATTTTTTGAGAGATCTTTTTTTGAAAAAGGTCTCTTTTTTATATTGGGGAATTGATAGCGGAAGGCATTTTGGTGGAAGTGGAAGATAAATTAGTTAAACTGGCCAATAAAACAAGCAAACTGGCCAATAAAAGCCAAAAACCGGCCAATAAACTCCACCCCACCATACCACACCCAAATACCTCCCAAAAAAATCCCCCTGCATATTTCCACCACCCAAAGAAAACCCTATGAAAAAAGGGGAAATCAGCAAAATGAAGAAACTTATTCTAACCATTATACTCATCACATCCATCACCATACCCACACCAACCCAATCCCAAACACGGAAACTGATCACACCACCCATCCCAAATCAGCAAACCGTCGCCATCGTCGTCACAAAACAACCACAAACCATACAACAGATCAAACAGTTCCTCACACCATACAAAGACATTAAACTGCGCCGTGTTTTTACGGAAGCAATCACAGGATTTTCGATTGAGGGCAACCGCGCGGCGATCACAAAACTAGCAGAAAACGTCAAAATTCTAAACGTGTCTCCCGTAACCAGTTACCAGGCCCAGACTGAGGAGAGCGTAAAAATCATAGGAGGCGAAGAGGTCCGCGGATTATTTTCACCGAAAAATCAACGCCTCACGGGCAAAGGAATCACTGTCGCGGTCATCGATACCGGCGTGGATTACACTCATCCCGACCTTCGGCGCAACTATGGTGGCGGACACGACCTTGTTGATAACGACAAAGATCCGATGGAAACCCGTGCCATTGGCAAAGCGACCATTCACGGTACACATGTTGCGGGAATCATCGCTGCTAATGGGAAAATCCGCGGCGTTGCACCGGAGGCGAAGATTATTGCTTATCGGGCACTCGGACCAGGAGGGGGCGGAACGACGGAGCAAGTTATTGCTGCGATCGATCAAGCCATTAAGGATAAGGTCGATATCATGAATCTTTCCCTTGGAAATGATGTCAACGGTCCGGATCTGCCGATTAGCCTCGCGCTCAACCGCGCTGTCGACAAAGGAATTGTCGCGGTGGCGGCAAATGGTAATGCCGGCCCGAATATTTGGACAGTCGGTTCACCCGGAACGGCATCAAAAGCAATCTCTGTCGGGGCCTCGACACCCACCATGGAAATACCGTACTTATTAATAGAAGGAACGCGGGAAAAAATTCGAATTCATCCAATGGAAGGTTCGGAAAAATGGGAGTTGGACCGCTCGTATACAATCGTTGATGGTGGGATTGGCAAAAAGGAAGACTTGAAAAATGTTACGGGCAAAATTGTTCTCATTAAGCGAGGCGGCTTAACCTTTACCGAGAAGGCAAAAAACGCCCAGAAGGCAGGGGCCAAGGCCGTGCTTATCTACAATAATATGAGCGGAAATTTTATCGGGAACTTAGAATCGCTGATGCCGTTACCGGTTGGATCCATCTCGAAGCGTGACGGTGAGCAGCTTTTGAAAAAAGAATCTACCATAATAAGGATTGACCAGAGCGAAGAAAAGGACCGGATGGCAGAGTTTAGTTCTCGAGGGCCGGTAACCGGAACATGGGAGGTAAAACCAGATATTGTGGCACCCGGGGTTGCGATTAACTCAACCGTTCCTGGCGGCTATCTTTCCTTACAGGGCACAAGTATGGCAGCACCGCATGTCGCCGGCGCCTGTGCCTTAATTAAACAGGCCCACCCGGACTGGACGCCGCAGCAAATAAAAGCTTCCTTGATGAATACCGCCAAGCCATTGTTTAAAAATGCAAACACTCCGTATCGAACCTACGAGCAGGGAGCAGGGAGGATTCAAGTCCCCGAGGCAGTAAAGGCGGAATCGCTTGTAACACCGAGCTCGATTCACTTTGGTAAATTTACAGAACAGAGGGATGTTCATAAAACCTTTTTGCATGTTGAAAACACAAGCAATGCGACAAAAAGATACTCCTTTGACATTCCGGAGCGAACAGACGGGTTATCATGGAAAATACCATTTTCGTTTACCTTGGCACCAAAGGAAACAAAAGAGGTTGCGATAGAACTGAGGGTAGACCCGCAAAGCTTTAAAAAGAAAATCCATGATGGTTACATCAAGCTTCAGGCGGGATCTACCTCCATCCATATTCCATATATCTATGTACTCGAAGAACCAAATTACCCAAGAGTAATGGGATTTTCCTTTGGGGAAGGGGATGCTCCGGGGCAGTACCTATATGAGGTTTACCTTCCGGGGGGAGCCGAGGAGTTCGGCATTGCCTTATTCGATCCCGGTGATTATCGCTTTGTCGGCTTTTTAGATTCCATTGAAAATGTCAAAAAAGGATTGATTCAAAAGAAAATTGAAAATGAGAATCTTCCGGAGGACGGGGTATACCTTGCAAAAGTATTTGCGAAAAAGGCCGGTAAAGAGAACTTCATTGAAACGATGTTAAAAATTGAAAAAAGGCAGCAGTAAAGTTTTAAAAAGAAAGTGAAACCTTTTTAAAACTTAGCCGTATTAACTAACTGTGTGTCCTCCTAGGTAAGTTTTTTCAAAAAAACTTCTAAAGGGAAGAGTATAGGTATATATTAAATTTTCTGATAATTATTGGTATCCTAATATATCTCGAAAAGCTGAAAATTGCAAGTGAATATTTCGTGGAAACTCATTGACTTTACATATTGCCTATTGTATGCTTACAAAGGGTGTAAATGATAAGGTTTTCACATTCAAGAAAGTGTTAATTTCCTTGGTGATTTGCCATTAAGCCCGGTTCACATTCTCTTATGGTGAGGATGCGATAATGATGCGTAAAAACAACCGCAATCCATTTCAAGCTATGGCTTTAATGTCCGCAATTATCTCCCAGTTAGTCGGTTCCATTCTCATTGGTATTTTTGCAGGAAGATGGTTGGACCATCAGTGGAGTACCGAGCCAATTTTCTTAATTATCGGATTGTTAATCGGATTAGCATCGGGAACCTATGCCATGCTTGTTTCGATTCGCCATTTTTTCTCGGGAGATAAATGATTATGCCGGATTTTAGAGAGATATTTACTAGGCAGCGAAAATGGAATTTGTACTTGTTATCTATATTCGTGCTTGGATGGGGGTTTACCTCCTACAAAACTGTATTTTTAGGATTAATTCTTGGGACATGCTTTAGCTTTCTGAACATCTGGATGTTAACCAAGAAAACAGAGAAGTTCGACAAGGCCTTTGATAAGGGTAAAAAAATGAAATCGCTCGGCTCGCTGCAAAGAATGGCGACAGCCGCGATTGCAGTGATTATTGCCATGAGATGGCCCAATTACTTTCATGTAGTCAGTGTGGTTATGGGACTAATGACATCCTATATTGTCATTATGATAGATTATTTTTATCATGCATTGCATTTTCATAAATGATAAGGGAAGTGAGGTGAACATAGATGCATCATGAAGCTCCTTTAGTAACATTTGGGGGACTAACCTTTAACTTGGCGAATGATCTAATGATTCTTGTAGCAAGTCTCATTGTTTTTATCATTGCGGTTCTATCTACCCGGAAGCTTGCGATGAAGCCGACAGGCATGCAAAACTTCTTTGAATGGGTGATGGACTTCGTCAAAGGAATCATCAACAGTACGATGGATTGGAAGGAAGGCGGAAGATTCCACATCCTTGGACTTACCTTAATTTTGTATATCTTTGTATCTAATATGCTAGGTCTTCCATTCTCTATCTCCGTTGGTGGTAAGCTTTGGTGGAAATCACCAACAGCCGATCCTGCTGTCACATTATCGCTGGCCGTAATGGTCGTTGCGCTTTCCCATTATTATGGTGTAAAGCTGAAAGGTGCAGCTGGATATGGAAAGGGATTCTTCAGCCCAATGGGATTCTTGTTCCCATTGAAAATTATTGAAGAATTCGCGAACACATTAACGCTTGGTCTGCGTCTTTATGGGAACATTTACGCAGGTGAATTGCTTCTTTCGCTTTTAGCGGGAGGATTGGCTTGGACCGGAGTAGCTGGTATGATAGCAGCCGTACCATTAACCCTTGTTTGGCAAGGTTTCTCCGTATTCGTCGGAACGATCCAGGCATACATTTTTACCATGTTAACAATGGTTTACTTGTCTCACAAAGTGAGTCACGACCATTAATATATTTTTAAACACTAAATTATTCATACATTTTTAAGGAGGAACATTATAATGAATCTTATAGCAGCAGCAATTGCAATTGGTTTGGCAGCAGTAGGCGCAGGTATTGGTAACGGTTTAATCGTTGGACGTACAGTTGAAGGTATCGCTCGTCAACCAGAAGCTCGTGGTTTATTACAAACAACAATGTTTATCGGGGTTGCGTTAGTTGAAGCATTACCGATCATCGGCGTTGTTATCGCGTTCATGGTTTTAGGACGTTAATTAGTAGAGAGAAAAATCCCAAGTGGCGGAGAGGAAGAAGAGACACCTTCGCCATTTATGTTTGTGCAATAGAGAACATACTTTTTTGAGTAGCGAACGACTCTTGAAGGGAGTGAACCCGTGGTGTTATCAGGCAATCTATTTGTCCTAGGTGCTGCAGAAAGCGCAGGCCATTTCAATGGTGGAGACAGTATTTTCCAACTAGTAGTTTTCTTAATTTTGTTAGCATTGCTTAAAAAATTCGCGTGGGGTCCATTAATGGGCATCATGAAACAGCGTGAAGACCATATTGCAGGTGAAATTAATGCGGCTGAAGGAAGCCGTGTTGAAGCGCAAAAGCTTTTAGAAGAGCAAAGAAATCTTTTAAAAGAAGCACGTACAGAAGCACAAGGCTTAATTGAAAATGCGAAAAAGCAAGGCGATGTTCAGCGTGAGGAAATCATTGCGCTAGCCCGTACCGAAGCTGAACGCGTGAAAGAAGCTGCAAAGCTTGAGATTGAACAGCAAAAGGAAAAAGCATTGGCCGCAATTCGCGAACAAGTTGCTTCCTTGTCTGTATTAATCGCCTCTAAGGTTATTGAGAAAGAGTTGAATGCTGGGGATCAGGATCAACTCATCAACGAATATATTAAAGAGGCAGGAGAACGCCGATGAGTAACTCCATCGTAGCAAAGCGCTATGCGTCGGCACTTTTTCAAATTGCCAAAGAACAACAGATTCTAAGTCAAGTAGAAGAAGATCTTCGTGTAGTAAAAGAAGTAATCCAAACGAATAAGGATTTAAAGGCTGTTCTCAGCTCTTTAAAACTTTCAAAGGAAAATAAAAAGGCCATTTTAAAACAGGCTTTTGCAAATATTAATGGATTTGTTGTTAATACATTAATGATTCTAATGGACCGCCACCGTGAAGGTGAAATTATTGAAGTGGTCAACCAGTTTATTGAGCTTGCATATGAAGCATCCGGTGTTGCTGAAGCTGAAGTTTCCAGCGTACGCCCGCTTTCAGATGCTGAGCGTGAGGCGATCTCGGCTACTTTTGCAGCAAAAGTTGGCAAGCAGTCTCTCAGAATTGAAAATATCGTAGATTCCGAATTGCTCGGCGGCGTAAAGGTCCGCATCGGAAATCGTATATATGACGGCAGCTTGCGCGGCAAGCTCGATCGTTTGCAACGTAAATTGTTAAGCTAAGATTTGTAGATAGGGGTGAAACTCATGAGCATCAAAGCTGAAGAAATCAGTGCCCTGATAAAAAAGCAAATTGAAAACTATCAGGCGGAAATTCAAGTAACGGATGTTGGTACGGTTATCACCGTTGGTGACGGTATCGCTCGTGTTCACGGTCTTGACAACGTCATGGCTGGAGAACTAGTTGAATTTTCAAACGGCGTTATGGGTATGGCACAAAACCTTGAAGAAAATAACGTCGGTATTATTATCCTTGGACCTTTCACAGATATCCGTGAAGGTGACGAGGTACGCCGTACAGGCCGCATCATGGAGGTTCCGGTTGGAGAAGAGCTAATCGGACGTGTAGTAAACTCATTAGGACAACCAATTGATGGGATGGGTCCAATCAATACAACAAAAACTCGCCCTATTGAGCAAGTAGCAACAGGCGTTATGGCTCGTAAATCCGTTCATGAGCCATTACAAACAGGTATTAAAGCGATTGACGCACTTGTGCCAATCGGACGTGGTCAACGTGAGTTAATCATCGGTGACCGTCAAACAGGTAAAACAGCTGTTGCTATTGATACCATCTTGAACCAAAAAGGTCAAAACATGATTTGTATCTATGTTGCGATTGGCCAAAAGGAATCAACAGTACGCGGTGCGGTTGAAACCCTTCGTAAAAATGGCGCATTAGATTACACAATCGTTGTGTCTGCATCTGCATCACAACCAGCTCCAATGCTATTCTTGGCACCATATGCAGGCGTTTCAATGGGTGAAGAATTCATGTTTAACGGTAAGCACGTATTAATCGTGTATGATGACTTAACAAAGCAAGCATCTGCATACCGTGAGCTTTCCTTGCTACTTCGCCGTCCTCCAGGTCGTGAAGCATATCCAGGGGATGTATTCTACTTGCACAGCCGTTTATTAGAACGTGCAGCGAAATTGAACGACAGCCTTGGCGCGGGTTCAATCACTGCATTACCATTTATCGAAACACAAGCAGGTGACGTTTCTGCTTATATTCCAACAAACGTTATCTCCATCACTGATGGACAAATTTTCTTACAATCTGACCTATTCTTCTCCGGTGTTCGCCCAGCGATCAACGCAGGTCTTTCCGTATCTCGTGTAGGTGGATCCGCACAGATTAAAGCGATGAAGAAGGTTGCAGGTACACTGCGTCTTGACCTTGCTTCATACCGTGAGCTAGAAGCATTTGCCCAGTTCGGTTCTGACCTTGATAAAGCAACCCAAGCGAAGCTGAATCGTGGTGCACGTACCGTTGAGGTGCTAAAACAAGACTTGAATAAGCCGCTTTCTGTTGAAAAACAAGTAGCGATCCTATATGCATTAACACGCGGCTTCTTAGATGATATTCCGTTGCAGGATATCCGTCGTTTCGAAGCTGAATTCCTAACATGGTTAGACCACAATCGCAAAGAGTTGTTAGACCATATTACCAAGACGAAGGATCTCCCTTCTGATGACGATTGGGCATCTGCGATCAACGCCTTCAAAAAGACGTTTGCAGTTTCCGAGTAATTCATGGCTAACATTGAACACTTTTAGTGAGGGTGGTGAGAACTTAAAATGGCATCATTACGCGATATAAAAACTCGTATTAATTCGACGAAAAAGACGAGTCAAATTACCAAAGCAATGGAAATGACCTCTGCTGCGAAATGGAACCGCGGGGTGATGAATGCGAAATCATTCGTCCCTTACATGGAAAAAATCCAAGAGGTAACAGCAGCGATTGCGCTTGGCAGTAAAGGGGTGAATCACCCTATGCTTCAAGCACGTCCTGTAAAGAAGACAGGCTATATCGTTATGTCATCTGACCGTGGTCTTGCAGGTGCGTTTAACAGTAACGTCTTAAGACGTGTACATCAAACCATCCAACAAAATCACAAATCCAATGACGAATTTGCGATTATTGCAGTCGGTCGTGTTGCCCGTGACTTCTTTGCCAAACGCGGCATCAATGTTGCACTTGAAATCATTGGTATTTCAGACCAACCTTCATTTGCTGACATTAAAGACATTGCATCGAGCACAGTAGGCATGTTTGCTGATGGTACATTTGATGAAATTTATCTATATTACAATCATTATATAAGCGCAATTTCGCAAGAAGTAACCGAGAAGAAACTGTTGCCACTTGCTGAAATTAAAACGACAGGCAAGCTGATTTCATATGAATTCGAACCGTCTGCCGAAGAAATTCTAGAAGTTCTCCTGCCGCAATATGCCGAGAGCTTAATCTATGGCGCGCTGCTAGACAGCAAAGCCAGTGAGCATGCTGCCCGGATGACGGCAATGAAGAATGCAACCGATAATGCAAAAGAATTAATTCGTAACTATACACTTATGTATAACCGTGCCCGCCAGGCAGCGATTACGCAAGAAATTACCGAAATCGTCGGCGGTGCAGCGGCGTTAGAATAGACCGAAAAGCGGAAGCGCCTTGGTGCTGAAGCTAGACAGACCGTTTTTTGAAAAATGAACCTTATTTCGTGTCTGTGACTTGTTTTTAGCTTATGGATCGTGATTCGTTGCTGTGAACAGGTTTCAGGCCGAAATCAGAGTTCAGTGTGATTCAATAAGTTCCTTTTTAAAAAAGGGGTTTTGGATCAAAAAAGTAAGTAAGGAGGGAAAATGATGAACAAGGGACGCATTGTTCAGATTATGGGTCCGGTTGTTGACGTTAAGTTTGATAACGCCCAATTGCCTGAGATCTATAATGCATTGAAAATTAGTTCTGAATCAGTCAACCTAACCCTTGAAGTAGCCCTTCATTTAGGTGATGATACAGTTCGTACGATTGCAATGGCTTCTACTGACGGATTAACTCGTGGTTTGGAAGTGTTGGATTCAGGTGCACCGATTTCTGTACCGGTTGGGGAACCAACTCTTGGCCGTGTATTTAACGTATTAGGGGAAGTAATTGACCTTAAGGAAGAAATTCCTGCAGGCGCTCGCCGTGATCCAATTCACCGTGAAGCACCAACTTATGAAAATCTTTCAACTGAGGTTGAAATTCTTGAGACTGGTATTAAGGTAGTTGACCTTCTTGCTCCATATATTAAGGGTGGTAAGATCGGTTTGTTCGGTGGTGCCGGTGTAGGTAAAACCGTATTAATCCAGGAATTGATCAATAACATCGCACAAGAGCACAGCGGTATTTCCGTATTCGCTGGTGTAGGGGAGCGTACTCGTGAAGGGAACGACCTTTTTCACGAAATGACGGATTCTGGTGTTATTAAGCAAACAGCGATGGTATTCGGACAAATGAACGAGCCTCCAGGTGCACGTATGCGTGTTGCCTTGACTGGTTTGACAATGGCTGAATATTTCCGTGATGAGCAAGGCCAAGACGTGTTATTGTTCATCGATAACATTTTCCGTTTCACACAAGCAGGTTCTGAGGTTTCCGCGTTACTTGGCCGTATGCCATCTGCCGTTGGTTACCAGCCGACACTTGCTACTGAAATGGGTAAATTACAAGAACGTATCACTTCAACAACAAAAGGTTCTGTTACATCGATCCAAGCGATTTACGTACCAGCCGATGACTATACGGACCCGGCACCGGCTACAACTTTCGCTCACTTAGATGCAACAACAAACCTTGAGCGTAAGCTTTCTGAGATGGGTATCTACCCTGCGGTGGACCCACTTGCATCGACTTCTCGTGCATTGTCACCTGAAATCGTTGGTGAGGAGCATTACAATGTTGCTCGTCAAGTACAGCAAACCTTACAGCGTTACCGTGAATTACAGGATATCATTGCGATCTTGGGTATGGACGAACTTTCTGATGATGATAAGTTAACCGTAGCTCGTGCTCGTCGTGTCCAGTTCTTCTTATCACAAAACTTCCACGTTGCTGAACAGTTCACTGGCCAGCCTGGATCTTATGTGCCGGTAAAAGAAACGGTTAAAGGATTCAAAGAAATCCTTGACGGTAAATACGACCACCTTCCAGAAGATGCATTCCGTCTTGTCGGCCGCATTGAAGAAGTGGTTGAGTCTGCTAAACGCATGGGCGTAGAGGTCTAATTCCAGCCAGGAGGGTAAAAAATGAAGACGATTAAAGTCAATGTTGTTACTCCCGATGGCCCGGTGTATGAATCAGATGTGGAAATGGTTAGTACAAAAGCTAAAAGTGGCGAACTTGGTATTTTGCCTGGCCACATTCCCTTGGTTGCCCCGCTTGAAATTGGTGCTGTTCGTCTGAAGTTAGGCGGCGGTAAACAAGAGCAGATCGCAGTTAGCGGCGGATTTTTAGAAGTTCGTCCGGATCAAGTGACGATTTTAGCTCAAGCAGCGGAAAATGCAGCTGATATTGATGTTGATCGTGCCCTAAGGGCGAAGGAACGCGCTGAACAGCGTCTTCAACAAGCACAGCAGGAACATATCGATTTCAAGCGTGCTGAACTAGCTCTTCAACGTGCCATCAACCGCCTCGCCGTATCGGATAAAAGATAATGATGTTTTTAGATAAGAACCCCTCCTTTTTGGAGGGGTTTTTTGTTACTCTATCTGATGTATAGAGTATTTTGAAAAAAGATAATATTATTACTATTAAATTTGCTGATTTTGTGGTATTTATAGATAGGAAAGAATTATTTTGATATACCGTTTTCTAATGAGAAGAGCTGAAATTAATGGTTCTATTTAAGTTTACAGTAAATAGTTTGAAAGTTTAAGCTATTTTGATATTGACGTGAAACGTTATAGAATGTAATATTATATTATAATACATTAAGTGATGGGAAAATCGCTGGGACAGTGGGGTGTAATGAGACTTAGGAGACATTTTTTGGAATTGTAAGCGGTTAACATGGTAATCTGGTAATTTGATAGTTTATAGACTAATTAGGGGGATCTTGTATATGAAACGTTGGCTTAATCTAGCAGTTGGTATCCTTTTGGTAATGTCCATATTTTTAGCCGGATGTTCCTCGAAAAGCACGAGTTCAAACTCAGCAAACGGAAAGACAACCATTACATTTTTTTACCGTTGGCCAAATGAGCCATACAAGTCTTACTTTAAGAGTGTGATTGCAGATTTTGAAAAGCAGCACCCTAACATTCAAATTAAAGAAGTAACCGCATTAAATGATGATTATAAGCAAAAAGCAAATGTTCTTCTTGGAAGTCAAAATCCGCCGGATGTTTTCTTTACTTGGGCAGGAGAATATGGTCAAAAGTTTATCCGGGATGGTGTAGCATTAGATCTCTCGAAATACTATGACGAGAACAAAGATTGGTCAGGTAAATTAATTGGTTCACAAGTAAATTTCTTTAAAAAGGATGATAAAGTCTACGGTGTTCCACTATTTACTGACAGTAAGTTATTCTTCTACAACAAAGACTTGTTTGACAAGCTAAATTTAAAGGCACCAACGACATGGGATGAATTTATTCAGGACCTCGCTGTCATTAAAAAGAGCGGAACGACGCCACTTATTTTAGGGAATAAATCACCTTGGGCTGCTGCTCACTATGTAACAGCATTGAATCAGAGACTAGTACCGAAGGAAGTTTTAGATAAAGATTTAAGCTATAAAGGGGCCCAGTTTACAGACGCTGGATATGTAGAAGCATTAAAGAAATTAAATGAATTAAAAACGTATATGAATGATAATCCAAATGCGATTGCCCATGACGAAGCAAGAAACCTATTCCTTGGCGGAAAAGCAGCGGTAACATTCCTTGAATCATTGGAAATTACCTTTATGAAAGACGCTACATTTAAATGGGGAACCTTTAAAGTACCGACCATTGCAGGAGCGAAAGGTGACCAAGAAGGCTTAATCGGTGCACCTGAAGGATTTATGGTTCATAGTAAATCGAAACATCCGAAAGAAGCAATGGAGTTCTTGGAGTTTATGACTTCTAAAGTTAATGGAGAGAAACTAATCAAGGATACAGGTTTGGCAAGTACGGTGGATGGTGCGGTGAATGCGAATAGCGCAACGGATCATGAAGTCGAAGCAATGGATTTAATCAAGAGCGCAAAGAATATGGCCATTTGGACTGACAGCGCATTAGACAGCAGAGTATTTAAGCCATATGGTGATGGAGTACAAGCTATGCTTGGTGGCAGCATGACACCAGAACAAGTCATGAAGAATGTTCAGGATGCAGCGAAACAAGTAAATCAATAAAGGAAGACATAAAATCTATTAAAATGTCGGTTTAGCGGAGCCCTTGGTCCTCTTAAACCGACATATCTTAATAGATATTGATGGGAGGGGTATAGAATGCACAAGTCACGAGTTGTCCCAGTTTTATACATAGCACCGGCCATTCTTATGCTTGCACTATTTGTTTATTATCCATTAGTTCGAAATGTAATAAATGGCTTTTATGAATGGAACCCATTTACTTTAGATCGAAAATTTGTCGCACTACAAAATTATGCACACCTCTTTAAAGATCCCGTCTTTTTTACAGTACTTAAAAACAATCTATTTTACGCCTTTATCTCCGTTATTATTCAAGTTGGTCTTGGATTAGTGATTGCAGCAATATTAGAAGACAAGATCTTCAGAAGATTTTCCACATTCTTTCGAACAACTTTTTTTATTCCTGTTCTTATTTCCATGACCGTAATTGGGATCCTCTTTAGTTTCATCTATAATCCAGAGGTTGGGTTACTAAATGGTTTTCTTAAAGCAATTGGCTTGGGTGAATGGGCAAGAGGCTGGCTTGGGGATCCGAAAACATCGATTTTCGCTGTTATTGGTGTTTCTCAATGGCAAAGCCTTGGCTACACCGTTATGTTGTATGTGTTGGCCGTCCAAAAAGTCCCAGGGGAATTATATGAAGCAGCTACCATCGATGGGGCAGGAAAAATCCGCACATTTTTTAGCATTACAGTTCCACAAGTAAAAGAAATGACCTTTGTGCTATTAATCTATACCGTAACAGGTTCATTCTTAGTGTTTAGTGAAGTATACGTATTAACGGCTGGCGGTCCAAATAACTCTTCACAAGTCTTTAGTACCTATCTATACCAAAAGGCGTTTATTGACAATCAACCGGGATTTGCTTCTGCTATCGCAAACGTAATTTTGGGTATCACATTAATCTTCTACTTTCTACAAAATAAGTTCGTAAAAACAGGGGAGGAGTAAAAATGAAACCGATTGAATCACAGGGAGATTCAGGGGCGGTGAGTCCGAATGCAACGATCGTAAAGCCTGCGAAAATCAGCACGAAAGCAAAAAAACATAAACAAGGCTTCTCCATCGTTGTTGGGATCATCTTTCTATTTCTACTTCTTTACTTTGTTGCAATTGCTTATCCAATCTTCTGGATGGTTGTCAATTCCTTTAAAAATACAACAGAAATTTATAACCATACTTGGGGGCTTCCAAAAGAATGGCTGTTTTCAAATTATAGTGCTGCGTGGGAACAAGGGGTTTCGAGCTACTTCGTTAATAGCTTGATCATTACGATTGGTACATGTATTTTAACGGTTTTGATTAGCTCGTTATGTGCATACGGTTTGACCCGTTTCCAAATAAAAGGAGGAAAGTTCCTGCTCCTATTTGTGTCAGCTGGTCTGATGTTTTCCCCGCAAAGCGGTTTAATTCCACTCTATGAATTAATTCAAAAGATGGGGATTTTTGATACCTATTGGGCGCTGATTTTAACGTTTACAGCCTATCGAATTCCATTAACGGTTCTGTTGATTCGTTCATTTTTCCTCGGAATTCCGAAAGAATTGGAAGAATCAGCTTATCTCGACGGGGCTACGAGTATAGATGTTTTTGTGAGAATATTTCTTCCAATGAGCAAGCCGATCATGTTTACGGGTGTCATTTTAACTGCTTATTATTCATGGAATGAGTTTTTATTCTCAATGCTTTTCATTCAAACAGAAGAGGTAAAGCCGATTACTTCCGGTTTATTAGTTTTCAAAGATGCATTAAATACAAACTGGGGAGTCTTACTAGCTGGGCTGGTCATTTCCGCCATTCCATTGATTGCCATCTTCCTGATGATGCAGAAGTATTTTGTCAGAGGGTTGGCTGAGGGAAGTGTAAAAGGATAATAAGAGACTGGGGGCAATCAGTGCCCCACTATTATTATCTTGTATATAACGTTTTATAACATATTAATATTAATAAGGAGTGAGTGAGATTGTTAAACTTTAGTAGAGAGAAGTATTTGAAGGTAACCGGCGGTGCAGTAGGGCTGCGGGAAGAAATTGAAAAGGTAGTGGACAAGGTTTATGAGAAGGGGTTTAAAAATATTTTCTTAATTGGATCAGGCGGTGCTGTTGCGACCTTTTATCCATTTGAATTTATGATTAATTCAACATCCACGATTCCAGCCTATGCCGAAATTGCAGCAGAAGTTGTCCTACAGAATCATAAACAACTAAGTGAACAATCGCTTGTCATTCTATCTTCTCTATCAGGTACAACACAGGAGACAGTAGCAGCAGCGAAATATTGTAGAGAAAAAGGCGCAACAACAATTGGATTGACAGGTGAGTACAATAAACCGCTTGCTGACACAGTTGATTTTCCAATCGTTAATTTTGCAGAAAATGACTTTGCCAGCGATGGGAATCAACTAGTTCTCTATTTACTCATTTTTAAATTAATGAATAAAAATGGAGATTTCCCTCGTTATGAGGAGTTTGCAGCACAGTTAGAAGCCCTTCCAGAACGATTAATCGAGGCAAAAGAACAGTTTGAAGACAAGGCGGAAGCTTTTGCTGTCGCTTATAAGGATGAGCCCTATCATATGGTAGTTGGTTCCGGAAATACCTGGGGACGTGCTTACTCCTATGCGATGTGTGTATTGGAAGAAATGCAATGGATTAAAACAAAATCAATTCATGCAGCAGAATTCTTCCATGGCACCTTGGAGCTAGTGGAAGAGGACACGAGCGTTCTTTTACTTAAGGGTGAAGATGAATCACGCCCGTTGATGGACCGTGTTGAGGCTTTTGCTGAGAAGTATACAAAGAAATTGACCGTAATCGATACAAAGGCGTTTGAGCTAGAAGGAATTAATGAAGAGTTCCGCAAATATTTATCACCAATCGTTACATCGACGCTTCTCCAAAGACTGAGTGTCCATTTAGAAGATAAACGCAATCATTCTTTAGAGATTAGAAGATATTATCGTACAGTGGCTTATTAAAAAGATTTAGAGAAAGATACAAGAAGTATCTTTCTCTTATTCACCATATGGGAGGTTTCAATTATGAGATTGATAGCAGTAGGAGATAATGTAGTAGATTTTTATGATGACCTTGGTGAGATGTTTCCGGGCGGGAATGCTGTAAATGTGGCGGTCTTTTGGAAACGTTATGGTGTTGATGAGGTATCCTATATTGGGATTGTCGGCAATGATGAAGAAGGCGATCATATTGTTAACTCGTTAAAGTTGGAAAATCTCAATGTTTCAAGGGTACGAAGAGCGATTGGTCCGTCAGGTGAAGCGGTAGTCACACTCGATGAGCATGGGGATCGGAAGTTTGTCGGCTCCAATAAAGGCGGAGTCCAACAGCAGCTAAAATTGAATCTTACCGATGAGGAACTAGAATATATTCAAACCTTTTCGCTGCTGCATACAAGCGTTTTTAGTCATTTGGAGAAAGAGTTGCCATTATTGCAAAAATACATCGATATTTCATTTGATTTTTCAACCAAATATGATGATGACTATTTAGAACAGGTTTGTCCATATGTGAAATATGCAATTTTCTCTGGTGGAGATTTAACCAAAGAGGAATGCAATGCGTTAATTACGAGGGTACACAAGGCAGGTACACCAAATGTTGTCGTTACTAGAGGTTCTGAAGGATCATTGTTCTCGGATTCCCATCAAGTTTATGAACAGGGAATTGTCGAGACCGATGTAGTGGATACACTTGGAGCTGGGGATACGTTTGTAGCGATCTTTTTAAAAGAATATGTGGCACATGGGAATGCCCAGGTTGCAATGGATAAAGGTTCCGCAGCTGCAGCTGAAACGTGCCAGCGCTTTGGCGCCTTTGGTCATGGAAAGAAGCGGGAGAGTAAGATTGTCATTGGCCGTTAATAAGATGAACCTGTTCTGTTGAAGAGCAGGTTATTTTTTTGGCTCTTTGTTGCTTTAATAATATATTCGCAAATAAAACACTGGATTTGCTAATAAACTATTAAAACCCGCTGTTAAGATGACTATCAGAAGCTTGAATGTAGGTATATACAACAATCTAAATGAAAAAAGCTCCTCGAGTTCAAACTCGAGGAGCTAATTCTTACTATTAATATTCAACTTTCCACATATATCTTCTTTGTGATAGTGGATGATTGCGCGCCTCTGCTAATTGTTCAGCATATTTACGAAGTACATGATTTAATACAAGCGGTGCGATATAGCCCCTTAACTCTTCGTCAACACCAGTTAAATCAAGATCTTTAGCATCTAATACAACTAGTTTTTCACCATATTTTTTCGAGAAATCTAATGCTCTTTCATCTAGTGGGCGTGTTTCATCCAAGCCAAGCAAGATAATGAATGGTACGTCTTTATCAATAATCTCGAACGGACCATGGAAGTACTCACCAGAGTGAACGGCATTGGAGTGGATCCATTGCATTTCCATTAGAATACAAATGGCGTAAGAATAAGCAATTCCGTAGTTTGCTCCACTTGCCATTGTATAGATCACTTTTTCATCCTTGTATTCCTGGCCAAATTGTAGTGCTTTGCCTTCATATTGCTTAGCGGCCTTCTCAAACACAGATTGGAGATTGGATAAGCTGTTGACCATCTTGTCAAACTTATCATTTCCTTCTAATACGTTTAAAACGCCGAATGTTAATTGATAGAGTAAACCTAAGTTTGTATTAAAAGCAACGGATTCAGTGCCCCACTCATATTTCACAACAAATTCACTTTCTTGTGCAAGAGGTGAGGTTGGCTGGTTTGTAAATCCAACTGTTAATGCTCCTTTTTGACGGGCAAATTCTGCTGCTTTAACCGTTTCAGGAGTTGTACCCGACATAGAGCATAATACAACGAGTGAATTTTCTCCAAGTTTTCTAGGGTTGCGATGAATGAATTCATTCGAACTGTAAACATCAGAAGTAAGATCTTTTGCTTCACGGTCCAATATGTACTTATTTGGATACATAATGGCAGAAGAACCTCCACATGCAACAAAATATACGTGGTTGATGGTACGTCCTTTCAAAGCATCTAAAACATTTTGAACTTGCTGATCGACAACTACTTGTGAATTAACCATTCATGTTTCCTCCCTTAAAATCTTTTGTATTGAATATAATAATACATTATATAACATTATATTAAGTGCCAAAAGGTAAATTGTCAATGTTTTTTGAACATTTAATTTTTTGGAACCCAAAGAAATTAATATTACATTGACTTATAACATAATATGATGTTATGTTGATTTTGATAAATGAGCTGAAAAAAGAGGGGGTGGGGTACATGGCAAAAATCAGGCGGGACCAAGTTACAGGGATGAACTTCCATTATAAACACTATTCTTTCGAATACTTTTTAGATGCAATGGTTCGATACGGGTTTAAAAATATTGAATTATGGGGTGCCTCTCCGCATTTTTATGTGGATGATATGAGTATCCAAGACATTAGACAAGTAAAGAAAGAGATTGATAGAAGAGGTTTATCGGTTGTTTGCTTTACACCAGAGCAGTGTGTATATCCAATCAATCTTGCAGCAAAAGAGGATCGAATCCGGGAAAAAAGTATCCAATACTTTATTAAATCAGCCCAAGCCGCGAAAGAGTTGGGTGCGCCCATGCTGTTAGTTACTCCAGGCTGGGGCTATGAAAATGAGGACTGCAATGAGGCATGGAAAAGAACAAGAGATTCATTGGAACAATTAACAACGGTTGCCGCTAAATTAGACTTAATCCTTGCGCTTGAACCATTAACAAGGGTAGAGTCAAATTTAATTTACAATGCGAAGACACTTAAAGCCATGTTAGATGAAGTGAACAGCCCATATCTTAAAGGAATGATTGATAGTATTCCAATGGCATTAGCGAACGAAGATTTCCATGATTATTTTAGCTTATTAAAGGAAGATTTAGTTCATATTCATTTTATTGATGGAAAACCTGAAGGCCATCTTGTCTGGGGTGATGGGGTCCTTCCTCTACAGAAATACATCGAACAATTGAATGAAATTGGCTTCGAGGGCTCTCTAACATTAGAATATACTTCTTATCAATATGTGCAAAATCCGGATGCTGCAATTGAAAGGACATTGGATGTTTTTTCCGATTTTTTTTGAAATTGATAGGGTGAATGAAATTCTATATACTTGAATATAGACAGAATGACGTAATGAAGGCAGGTGAAACAAATGTTAAAACAAGATAATCAAATTCCTTTATATATCCAATTAAAGGAATCCATCCGCAGTTCGATTTTAAATGGGCAATTAAAGTTCGGAGATCAAATTCCCACTGAATTAGAATTGAGCGAAGAGTATAAGATTAGCAGGATTACGGTAAGAAAGGCAATCCTCGATTTAGTAGAAGAAGGCTATTTAGTTAAAAAGCAGGGGAAAGGTACGTTTGTAAACAAAAGGAAAATTGAAAGAAAAATCGTTCATTTTTTAAGCTTTACGGATGCTTGTAAAGCAAATGGTATGAAAGCCAGCAGTAAAGTCTTTAAAAAGGAAATTATTCAACCAACACCCAAGGATAAAGAAAGACTTCAACTCGATGAGGGAGATGCATTGTTATTCATTCAGAGAGTAAGATATGCGGATGAATCACCGATTATGATTGAAAATAACTACTTTTCATATAAAGATTTTCATTCATTATTAAATGAAAGCTTGGACGACTCTGTCTACAAGATATTGGAAGAAAAGCTGAATGTAAAACCAGATCGTGCGGGAGAGTTAACATTGGAGATTGTTCGTGCCACTGAGGAAGAGGTCAATTTACTTCATACATCGAGCGGAGAACCTCTTTTTTACATGGAAACAACGGTCTATGATGAAAACGACAGACCTGTGCATATTGGAAAACAGTATATTTTGGGTGATAGTTATAAATACAACTTGAAGTAATGAAAGCGATTACCCTTGTGCAGACGGAGCCCCTCTTTTTTAGGGGCCTTTTGTTTTTAAAGCGGGAAAAGTGAAGTGACCAGAAAATAACGGTGGTTCAAGTATACTACACTCCTTTTTACTCATTTCACTATTCCAAGCATGAAATCACCGTACAAGAATATGATTGTAGTAGTGAAAATGATAACAAGTCTAGTTTTTAAATGAAGAAGATGAACAATTAATGACAAATCTCACATACAATCTGGTGGTTTTGTAGTTAAATAGGAGTTGTTGTCGAATTATCGAAGCATAATAGCTTGATATATCAAGGGTTTATACGTCTTTTACTAGAATAAAAATGTCGTTTCCTGTATTTCCAATTTAAAGGAGGAGGCTTGTCGACACAGGTATCTATCAATGCTATAATGTATTCGGTTACAAATATTCATTAGTAAGAAAATTTTCAACATTGGAGGGGATAGACATGGAACTTCTAAATGTATATCAGAATAACTATCTGATTGTTTTTGTGTTTCTATGTCTCGGGGTATTGCTGCCTGCGGTAGCATTATATTTAGGTAAGCTTTTGCGTCCTCATGCACCAAGTGATGCAAAGAATACCACATATGAGAGCGGTGTTGAGCCATTTCACGATTCCCGTGTACAGTTCAATGTCCGCTATTATATTTTTGCCCTAATGTTTGTTATTTTTGATGTAGAAACTGTGTTTTTATATCCATGGGCTGTTGCCTATGATAAACTAGGCATTTTTGCATTGATCGAAATGTTAATTTTCGTTGTCATGCTGTTAATTGGCCTAGCCTATGCTTGGAAGAAGAAGGTGTTAAAATGGACCTAAAACTAGACAACGTATCGCCTCAGGAAATGGAAGAGTTACAGAGGAATGTATTTATGACAACACTAGAGCAGGTGAAAGCGTGGGCGCGAAGCAATTCGATCTACCCGCTGACATTTGGTCTGGCTTGTTGTGCGATTGAAATGATGGCCGTTGGTTCCTCCCACTATGACTTGGACCGATTCGGATCATTTTTCCGGACGTCGCCGAGGCAGTCGGACTGTATGATTGTGTCAGGGACCGTGACGAAAAAGATGGCACCAATTCTTCGCCGTTTATATGATCAAATGCCGGAGCCGAAATGGGTAATTGCGATGGGATCGTGTGCAACAGCAGGCGGACCATATGTGAAATCCTATTCCGTTGTTAAAGGTGTGGACCAAATCGTCCCTGTAGATGTTTATATCCCGGGATGCCCTCCAAACCCGGCCGCTTTAATATATGGAATCAATAAGTTAAAGGAAAAGATTCGTTACGAAGCGAAGACTGGGAAGAAGGTGATGTAATCCATGAGCGGGGAGAAAGATCTCGAACAATTAAAGCGAGAAGCCGCTGAAAAGGCAAAGGCGGCCGCACTAGCGAGACGCCAGGCGAAGGAAGCCGGAGAAAACGCACCAAAGCCTGAAGATACGCCAACCCCAGCAGGCGACGCTGACGATCTTGCCAAGAAAAAAGCTGCAGCAGCAGCGAAAGCGAAGGCAGCTGCACTCGCTAAAAAGCAACGAGAAGGAATCGCGGACGAAACAGTAGAAGCACCAGCAGCGGAAGCGGCGGGCGACGCTGATGATCTAGCGAAGAAAAAAGCAGCGGCAGCAGCGAAAGCCAAGGCAGCTGCACTCGCCAAAAAGCAACGGGAAGGCATGGTTGAGGAAACGGTTGCACTAGAAGCGGAGGCCCTAGCGGATGGCGATGATCTAGCGAAGAAAAAAGCAGCCGCAGCCGCGAAAGCAAAGGCTGCAGCATTAGCGAAAAAGCAACGAGAAGGCATCGCAGACGAACCAGCGGAAGCACCAGCAGCGGAAGCGGGCAGCGACGACGATCTAGCAAAGAAAAAAGCAGCCGCAGTGGCCAAAGCTAAAGCAGCGGCAGCCGCGAAGCGAAAAGCAGCGGAATTAGCCGGTGGTGCTTCAGAAGCCCCTGCAGGCGATGATGAAAAAGCAAAAGCCATTGCAGCCGCCAAAGCGAAGGCCGCCGCCGCAGCAAAAGCCAAAGCAGCAGCCGCAGCAAAAGCGGGCGGTGCAGCAGCAGGCGGCGATGACGAAAAAGCAAAAGCCATCGCAGCAGCGAAAGCAAAGGCCGCAGCGGCAGCAGCAGCCAAGGCGAAAGCAGCCGGCAAAGCGGGAGAAGCACCAGCACCAGCGGCTGAGGAAGCAGCTTCACCAAATCAGCCATTCCTGGATAAATACCGAAAAGTGATTGAGGAAAACCTGGGCGCTGAGGTTTTAGAAGATTCTTATATTAATAAACTGTCCAAAGACGTTCCAACACTCGTGGTAAAACGTGAATCCTACTATAAGCTTACACAATTTTTAAAATACAATGAGCTGTTAGGATTCGATTATTTATCCGAGATCCATGGAACCGATTTTCAAACACATATGGAAGTTTATGCTCATCTTTACTCATACAAAAACCGTCAATCCGTCGCTGTCATAGTGAAAATTGACCGAGATGAACCAACAATCGAGTCCGTCACGCCAATCTGGGCCGGTGCGGAATGGGCAGAATGTGAAGCTTATGATTTGCTCGGAATTAAGTTTACAGGACATCCGAATTTACGCCGAATCATGCTCGGAGAAGATTGGGTTGGCCATCCACTTAGAAAAGATTATGAGCCGTACGATGTGGAGGTATAGCCAATGATCAGAACAGAAGAAATGATGTTAAACGTAGGTCCTCAGCATCCAAGTACGCATGGAGTATTCCGGCTAGTTGTAAAAATTGATGGGGAAATTATTACCGAAGCAAACCCTGTCATCGGTTACTTACACCGCGGAACAGAAAAACTAGCTGAAAACCTGCAATATACTCAAATCATTCCCTATACAGACCGCTTGGACTATGTATCAGCGATGACGAACAACTATGTTCTCTGCCATGCAGTCGAAACGATGATGGGAATTAAAGTACCAGACCGGGCTGAATATTTAAGGATTCTTGCGATGGAATTAGGGCGGATTTCAAGCCATATCCTGTGGTGGGGAACCTTCCTCCTTGATATGGGGGCAGTCAGTCCATTCCTTTACGCTTTCCGTGACCGGGAAATGATTTTGAATTTCCTAAACGAATTATCCGGTGCCCGCCTAACCTTTAACTATATGCGTGTTGGCGGCGTCAAATGGGATGCTCCTGAAGGCTGGGTGGAAAGAGTTAAAGACTTTGTCCCTTACATGAGAGAACAAGTCAAAGGCTACCATGACCTTGTAACCGGAAACGAAATTTTCCTAAGCCGTGTCAAAGGTGTTGGGACATACACAAAAGATGATGCACTCAATTATTCCCTTAGCGGTGTAAACCTTCGCAGTACCGGTGTGAAATGGGATCTGCGCAAGGACGAACCATATTCGATTTATGACCGTTTTGATTTTGATGTACCGACCCTTGACGGCGGGGATGTCTGGGCACGCTACCAGCTGCGTCTATTGGAAATTGAAGAATCATTGAAAATTGTTGAGCAGGCCTGCGAACAATTTCCTGCAGAAGGGGACATACTCGCGAAAGTGCCGAAAATTATCAAAGCGCCTAAAGGCGAAGCATATGTCAGAATCGAAGCACCACGCGGAGAGATTGGCGTTTATATTAGCAGTGATGGTAAGAAAGAGCCGTATCGCCTAAAGCTGAGAAGGCCATCCTTCTACAATCTGCAAATTCTCCCTAAGCTATTAAAAGGAGAAAATATCGCAAACCTCATCGCCATTTTAGGGGGCATTGATATTGTCCTTGGGGAGGTTGACGGCTAATGATTAATAATCTGCTCCAATCAAGTCCTGGATTGTTCAATTTTCTCATCTTCTTTTTACTCGGAGTCATTTTACTTTTAGTCGTGCTTGGCTTCGTTACCTACGGGATTTTAGCAGAGCGGAAGGTCATGGGGTACATGCAGCTCCGCCACGGTCCGAACCAAGTCGGCGGCCGCTGGGGACTCTTGCAAACCGTTGCTGACGTCTTAAAGCTATTATTAAAAGAAGATATTATTCCGACACTAGCGGACCGTCCATTATTTATTTTGGCACCAGTCATTGCCTTTGCACCGTCGTTCATGGTGCTTGCAACGCTTCCGTTTACCGACAAATTTCAATTTGCTGATATCGGTGTCGGCTTGCTTTACTACATCGCGGTTTCCGGGTTAACCACACTTGGAGTCGTAACCGGCGGCTGGGCTTCAAACAACAAGTACGCCCTTATCGGGGGAATGCGTGCGGCAGCCCAAATGATTTCCTATGAAATCCCGCTTGTCATGTCAGTGGTGGGAATCATTCTTATCACCGGCAGCTTAAACCTAAACGATATTGTACACCAACAAAGCCATGGCTGGTTTATCCTATTACAGCCAATCGCTTTTATCGTCTTTTTAATCGCATCGGTCGCAGAATTAAACCGGACACCATTTGACCTTCCGGAATCGGAATCAGAGCTTGTCGCTGGATACCACGTAGAATACTCAGGATTCCGCTGGGCATTCTTCATGCTGGCCGAGTATGTGTACCTATTTGCGATGACGTCACTAATTGTGACCATCTTCCTTGGCGGATGGCTGCCACCATTCCATTTCCTTGGATTTATCCCAGGGGCCGTTTGGTTCGCACTCAAATTCGCCGTTGTCCTATTCGTCTACATCTGGTTCCGCGTAGCGTTCCCACGTCTGCGTGCCGACCATTTGATGGAAATGGGCTGGAAAGTATTACTGCCAGTATCCTTGGCAAACATCTTCCTAACCGCCTTAATCAAAACCTTATTTTTTTAAAAAGGAACTTATTTCGCCTTCAGCGAGAATAGAGTTGTCCAATACCTTGACTGCCGCACGTTTGGCAGATAAGCAAACTTTAAAATGATAAAAGGGGTGAAAAACGTGCTTGGATTAGCAAAAGGCTTGAAATATACCCTAAAACAATTAACAAAAGAAAAGGTCACCTATGACTATCCGAATAAGCCGCTGCCACTGCCTGACCGGTTCCGCGGCATTCAAAAATTCTATCCGGAAAAATGTATCGTCTGTAACCAGTGCATGAACATTTGCCCGACCGAATGTATTGATTTAGTCGGTAAAAAACATCCGGATCCAACGAAAAAGGGAAAAATCATCGATACCTATGATATTAACTTTGAAATCTGCATCCTTTGTGATCTATGTACAGAGGTATGCCCGACAGAAGCGATTATCATGACCAATAACTTCGAGCTTGCTGAATACAGCAGGGATGCTCTATTTAAAAACCTTGAATGGTTAGATGAAAACGACGAAAACATACGGCAGGTGAATAAACCATGACATTTTCAGGCGAGTTTCTCGCATTTTTGGGTCTTGCCTTGGCTGCGGTCATCGGTGGTGTGCTGCTTTTAAACCTGACAAAGGTTATGCACATGGTCGTTGCCCTCATATTCACTTTCGTTGCCATTGCCGGCATCTATGTTATGCTGTCAGCAGAATTCGTTGCAGGTGTCCAAATCTTAATTTATTCAGGTGCAATTACCATTATTATGCTTTTTGGAATCATGTTAACGAAGCATGATGACGAAAGTGAACCAACAACTGGCAAACTCCGAAAGTTTCTATTGTTCTTAGGGGTTGTAGGCTTCGCCTTTGCCGTATACATCGGGATCTATAACTTCAATATCGAACAAGTTCCTACCACTTTGCATGAAAATAACACCATGCAAATCGGTAAAGCTCTTTACTCAAAATGGGTGATTCCATTTGAGTTAACCTCTGTTTTACTTTTAGTGGCATTGGTTGGGGCGATTGTTTTAGCGAAAAAAGACAAGAAGGAGGCGGACGACGAATGAGTTCAGTTCCTGCTTCAGCCTTCCTGGCCCTTGCGCTGATTCTATTTTGCATCGGATTGTACGGTGCCTTAACAAAACGCAACACCGTAATTGTCCTAATCTCGATTGAATTAATGCTGAATGCTGTTAACATCAACTTGGTTACTTTCAGTAAATACGGCTTAGCACCGTCCATTACCGGACAAATCTTTGCCCTATTTGCCATCTGCGTTGCCGCAGCAGAAGCAGCCGTCGGATTAGCCATCCTCATTTCGCTTTACAACAACCGTAAGACGGTGAACATTGACGAAATGAACAAATTGAAAAACTAATCCAACAAGGGATTTTCAACTGGAAAATCTTGAATATTTTGTGAATGAATGCGCAGGTAGTGTTTTATAGCCTGTGATGAGGTGAGTGGTCTTGACCACACCTTTATCTGTCCTGCTATTTTTAGCGGGCCCAATCTGACGCGCAATTTTATAAAATTTACAGCGGTAGCGCGTTTAAAAAAGGGGATCGTGATATTGATGGAAAATGCATGGATCATACCGCTTTTCCCGCTATTATCGTTTGTGCTCCTTCTTCTTTTCGGGAAGCGCCTGAAGGAGGCGAGTGCATATGTGGGAATTCTGCTCACATTGGCATCGCTTGTTTATTCGGTGTTAGTGCTCTTTGAACGCTTCACAGAGCCAACCTATATGACAAAGGCAGACTGGCTGACGATAGGAGATCTTCATTTAACAGCGGGCTTTGAAGTGAACCAATTAAATGCATTAATGCTAGTGATTGTATCGCTCGTAAGTTGCTTAGTACATACCTATTCAAAAGGGTACATGCATGGTGACGAGCGGTTCCACGTTTTCTATGCTTATTTAGGACTATTTACCTTTGCAATGCTTGGTCTGGTCATTTCACCAAACCTTTTGCAAACCTATATTTTCTGGGAGCTTGTCGGGGTCGGTTCCTTCCTCTTAATCGGTTTTTATTTTTACAAAGAAGAGGCAAGGGCTGCTGCTAAAAAGGCCTTCATCATGACCCGTATCGGGGACGTTGGGCTTTTAATCGGGATGATCCTCTTGTTCTGGGAAACGAAAAGCTTTGAATATAGTGAAATTTTTGCTGCCGTCCAAAACGGGGCTGTTTCACAATCGATGATCACCTTAACAGCCATTCTGATCTTTATCGGGGCTGTTGGTAAATCAGGTCAGTTCCCGCTTCATACGTGGCTGCCTGATGCGATGGAAGGTCCGACACCAGTTTCGGCGTTAATCCACGCCGCAACAATGGTTGCTGCCGGGGTTTACTTAGTTGCAGCATTGTTCCCATTGTTCTTAGCAAGTAAAACAGCGCTGCTTGTCATTGCCGTGATCGGCGGGATTACAGCGATTTTTGCCGCAAGCATCGGTCTTGTGCAAACAGATATTAAGCGGGTATTAGCCTATTCAACGGTCAGTCAGCTTGGCTACATGATGCTTGCCCTCGGATCTGCCGGCTATGTGGCGGGTGTGTTCCACTTAATGACACATGCATTCTTTAAAGCATTGCTGTTCCTTGCAGCAGGTAGTGTCATCCATGCGGTACATACACAAAACATCGAGGAAATGGGCGGCCTTTGGAAAAAGCTTCGTCTGACAGGACCATTATTCTTAATCGGAACGCTTGCCATCAGTGGGGTTCCACTTTTATCAGGCTTCTTCAGTAAAGATGAAATTTTAGCGGCTGCATGGGCAGATGGACATTATGTCCTATTCTTGTTGGCTCTAATTGCAGCATTCTTTACAGCATTTTATATGTTCCGCCTGTTCTTCATGGTATTTACCGGAGAAGCACGCGGAGATCAAAAACATGTTCACGAATCGCCTTCCAATATGACGATCCCGATGATCATTCTTGGCGTCTTGGCGATTATTGGAGGTTATGTGAACACTCCATGGTTTGGAACCTTCTTTGGCGATTGGCTTGTGGATGGAAACGAAGTGCTTGCACACCACGCCCATGCGGAAGGTCCAGGATGGATTATGCCTGCCGCAACCATTGTATCCTTGCTTGGAATTTTCCTTGCATGGTTGATCTACGGAAAACGTTCCGTATCACGCAACTGGTTGAGCGGGAAAGGCGATACGCTTCATACGATTTTATTAAACAAATATTACATCGACGAATTTTACCAAATGACAGTGGTTGCTGTTACAACCGGAATCAGCTACTTCCTCAAGTTCATTGACACCTTTATTGTAGAGGGAATTGTGAAGGGTGTTGTCGGATTTGTACAGGGACTTGGAGCATCCGGTTCGAAAATGCAGACCGGACAGGTTCAAACTTATGGTGCGGTTGCCTTCGTGGGTCTTGCTGTTCTAGCTGTCATCTTTGCGTTAACAGGGGGGTACTTAAAATGAATCTAACATCCGTTCTTTCAATCCTAGTATTCTCCCCGTTACTAGGGATTGTGATTTTAGCATTCATGCCAAAGACTGCGGAAAAAGCAATCAAAGCGATTGGCTTCCTTGCTACATTGCCGGCCTTGCTCCTGGCACTTGCCGTGTATTTACATTATCAAGCAGGTAAAAACCTAGCGGACTTTTCCGTATCGGTTCCGTGGATTAAATTTGGGAATCTAACCGGTGCCGCAAAGGATTTGTTATCGGTTCGTTATGAGCTTGCAATCGGCGGCTTCCAGCTGTTATTAGTTGTATTAACAGCAGTCATTGCAACGTTGTCAGCAATCGGCGCTGCTAAATTTGTGAAAAAAGAATGGAAAGGCTACTTCATGCTGTTCCTTCTTTTAGAAATTGGCATGCTCGGCGTATTTACAGCGGAAAACTTAATTTTGTTCTTTATCTTCTTCGAGGTAACCTTAATTCCAACCTTCTTCTTAATCGGAAAATGGGGTTATTTTGAAAAAGAAAAGGCCGCATTCAGCTTCTTAATCTACAATGGATTAGGTTCTGCGGTATTATTAATCGCCATTATGATCTTGTTTTCAAAAACAGGAACAACGAATATTGAGCAATTACAGCATATTGTTAATGTCAAAGGCGGTCCGATTTCGGGTGATTTAAAGATGGGCTTGTTTATTGCCTTGCTCATTGCCTTTGGTGTAAAATTACCAATTTTCCCATTGCACAGCTGGATGCTCCGCGTTCACGTACAAGCACCGCCGTCAGTGGTTATGATTCACTCTGGTATTCTACTAAAAATCGGTGCGTATGGTTTGATTCGTTTCGGAATGGGAATTTTCCCGGCACAGTTTGATAAGCTTGCCGTCATGCTGGCCATCCTTGGGGTAATCAATCTCTTGTATGGTGCTTTCTTGGCATTCATTCAATCCGACTTCAAAATGGTTTTGGCTTATTCTTCGATTTCTCACATGGGAATTGTGTTAATCGGTCTTGCGGCGATGAATGAAGCAGGTATTCAAGGGGCGATTTTCCAGGTGGTTTCCCACGGGTTAATCTCTGCCTTATTGTTCTTCCTTGTCGGTGTGTTCTACGAGCGCACAGATACATCTTTAATCGAAAGTCTTGGTGGGATGGCGAAGGGGATGCCGCGGGCTGCAGGCTTCTTGCTTGCCGGTGGTCTTGCTTCACTCGGACTTCCTGGTATGTCTGGATTCGTCAGTGAATTCATGGCGTTCCTCGGCTTGTTCAAAGAAATGCCGGTGATTGCCGCTGTTGGGACCATCGGGATTATCATGACAGCTGTTTATTTACTTCGTGCGGTTCTAGGGATTACCTATGGTCAGGCACATCGTGAATTTACTGGTGTTGTCGATCTAAAAGGTGTTGAACTTGTACCGGTTGTTGTTTTGATCGCTTTAATCGTGTTAATCGGTGTTTATCCAAGTGTTCTAAGCTCACCACTTCATGCCACACTTGAAACTATATTGCTTGGGATAGGAGGGTGACGCGGGATGGATATCAAAGCATTGGAATCATTTAACTGGGGCGCTATGACACCGGAATTCATCATCGTGGGTGTTGCCGCCGTCCTAACCCTTCTGGATTTATTTATGCCGAAAAGTCAGGATCGCAGAATTCTTGGCTGGATTGGGATTGTCGGGATTTTTGCCGCATTGATTTCAGTAATGGGAATGATTGACCAAGGAACGGTTTCAATTTTAAATGACACCTTCCGTCTTGATGGATTTGGCAAGGCGTTTAAAGTTCTTCTTCTTGTTGGTGCTGCTCTAGTCATGTTCTTAGCGGTCAGCTATGAACCGAAAGACGGCATGAAGGAATATCATGGCGAGTTTTTCTATCTGTTTTTAACAGCCTTGCTCGGCGCGATGGTTATGACTTCAAGCGGAGACTTGATTACATTATTTATCGGTCTAGAATTACTTTCAATTTCATCTTATATCCTTGCAGGGATGCGCAAACGCAATGACGCCTCGAATGAATCGGCATTGAAATACGTCATCAATGGCGGGATTTCCACTGCGATTACCTTGTTCGGGATGAGCTATGTGTATGGTTTAACTGGCACAACGAATTTACTTTCGATTGCCGGACAGCTGCAAAGTCTTGCGGATGGGCAGCATGTCTATCTGCTAGGTTTAGCATTTTTGATGATTTTCGTTGGTTTATCCTTTAAGCTGGCGGCTGCTCCTTATCATATGTGGGCACCAGATGTTTATCAGGGAGCACCAACACCTGTTACTGCATTTTTGAGCGTTGTTTCAAAAACAGCCGGTTTCGTGATTGTCATCCGTATTTTGTTATCCGTATTCGGCGTGGCTGCATCGGAAGGCCCTGGTTCTGCACCAATTTTATATAAAATGCAGGATTACATCAGCTTTATCGCGGCAGCAACGATGATTATCGGGAACGTCGTTGCCTTGAAACAGACGAATATTAAAAGAATGTTTGCGTACTCAAGTATTGCCCATGCCGGTTACATCCTTGTGGCATTTGCATCGATGAACTTCATCATGTTCGATGCCATCTGGTTCTACCTGCTTGCCTACTTGTTCATGAACCTTGGCGCTTTCGCTGTGATTCAATTGGTTTCAGAAAAAACTGGTACCGAGCGGATTGCCGATTATGCCGGTCTTTATCGCCGTTCGCCGGTTCTTGCAGTTGCGATGGGAATTTTACTTGTTTCGTTAGCAGGTTTCCCGGGAACGGCCGGATTTATCGGAAAGCTTAATATCTTTATCGGAACCTTTGCGGGTGAATCCCATTATGTATTAGCGTCGATTATGATCGCCACAACGGTGATATCGTACTTCTACTATTTCGGTGTCATGACGCAAATCTTCTTCCGTCCTGCTGCAGACGAAAGCAAGTTCAATATTCCATTTGGAATTTTGGTTGTCTTAATCGTCGCTGTCGTGGCATCCGTGCTATTTGGAGTCGCGCCAAACCTGGCTCTAGACTTCCTGCACAACCACTTCAATCAATTTGCAGACTTTTTGCAATAAAAAAAGAGGCCCGCGGGCCTCTTTTTGTGTTATTTAGCGTTCGATTTCATCTTTTACTTCACCATAACCTTCCTTTATTTTTCCTTTTACTTTATCCACTTTTCCTTCCGCTTCCTTTGAATGATCATCGGTTAATTTACCCCATTGCTCCTTGGCTTCGCCTTTGACCTGATCAAGATTGCCTTTTACTGTTTCTTTATTCATGTTAACTTCCTCCTTTGTTTTAGTTTCAATTGGTAAATACCCCTTTGAAAAATGGATTAAACCTGATCAGTAGAAATGTTTAAAAGTAAAAGGACGGGGTAGTACATATAGCAAGCAAATGCGAGAAAAGGAGATGGAAAAATGAATCTAAATCAAATGATGAATGGGTGGTCCTACTACCTTCAGCAAATCCCGAATCTATTGCTTGCACTTCTCGTCTTACTGGTAGGCTGGCTTATCGCAAAAGCGATTGGTAAGGCAGTCGAAGCGGGGTTAAAGAAAACAAATCTCGATAATAAGCTATTCTCTAATGTTGGAAAAAGAAAGGTTTCATCAGAAGTCATTATCGGAAAAATTGTTTACTATCTTTTACTCGTTTTTGTCTGGATTATCTTCTTTAATATGCTGAATCTCGGCTTAATTGCAGCACCGCTTGTCAAAATGGTTTCCACTTTGACAGGGGCGATCCCGAATCTATTAAAAGCAGCGTTGATTCTGTTGCTGGCTTGGGTCGTTGCCTATCTAGTCCGGATGCTGTTTATTAAAGCGGCTTCCATGTTTCATTTCGAACGCCACCTTGTAAAATGGAAGATGAACAAGAGTGAAGTAGATGCTTTTAATGTAATTAATAGTATTGCAAAAGGGCTTTTCTATTTTATTCTGCTATTATTTTTACCAGCCGTACTAGGGGCATTACATATGGAGGGGATTTCGGATCCATTCTCACATGCTCTAAGCTCAATGTTATCGTTTATTCCGAAGCTGTTTGCCGCAGCACTGATTGGATTCATTGGCTGGCTGATTGCGAAGATCGTGCGTGATATTGTAACGAATCTATTAAAGAGTATTGGAATGGATTCAATTGGCCAGCGAATGGGGCTGATGGACAATCTATCTGGTGTGATTGGGAATATTGCGTTTGTACTTGTGTTAATTCCAGCGATTATATCAGCACTGGAAAAGCTGGACTTAAAAGGGATTTCCGATCCGGCAATTGCGATGTTGCATCATGTATTGACACTGATTCCAAATGTTTTGGTGGCCATTGTCTTTATTTTAGCAGGCCTATGGGTTGGAAAATGGTTAGAAAAAATGGTGGCACGAATGCTATGGCGTTTGAAGTTTGATAGTTTATTTCATCAAATGGGCATCGGTTCACTAACTCCGGAGAAATCAAAATATACGCTTTCACAAGTGGTTGGATTGCTTGTTAAAATCATTGTGGTATTGTTGTTTACGGCAGAGGCCTTGCAAATTGTCCATTTAAATTTCTTAGTGACATTGGCTTCAGGTGTGATTGCTTATTTACCAATGCTGTTGGCGGCGATTGTCATTCTCGGGGTTGGCTTATATTTAGGTCAATTAGTCGGGCGTGTCCTGCAAAATGTTCTCCAGCACCGCTACGCACGAACACTGGCCGCGGTAGCGAAATATACAATCTTTGCGATTACCGTGTTTATGGCATTGGATCAATTAGGTGTAGCTCATTCGATCGTGAATGCTGCGTTTATCCTTGTCTTAGGCGGCTTGGCGCTCGCGTTCGGTCTTGCGTTTGGGATTGGCGGAAAAGAGTTTGCCGGGAAATATTTGCGGAAGCTAGATGAGAAGCTGAGTGAAGGGAAAAATATTTAGAAGTGACAATCCGAATCCTTGGGTGGATTCGGATTGTTTTTTGATTCGCAAATAAATGGAGTGGATTCACAAATAAATGATTCAAATTCGCAAATAAAATGGTTCAATTCGCAAATAAATTACCCAAATCCGCAAATAAAATACAAGAGTCCGTAACTAGGGTGTACTTTAGCCCCTCAATACGAAAAAAGAAGCTGAAAAAGTCCTCAAAGGAGTTCTTGTTCTGCTTCTTTTTCGTTCATTATCGCTAAATCTTCATGAAAGGCTTCATAAATTGCCTTCTTAGTGCCATATAACAGGACTTGATCGCCTTCATGAAGGGGTGTATCAAATAAATTACTTCTAATTTTCACGTTGCCGCGTTGGATGAACAGGACATTGAGTTCCAGTTGGCCCAAGCCTTCTATTACATGATTAAAGGTATGTCTAGCAAGCTTAGATTCTCTGAAAACAGGAAGATATAGCAAGGTATCCTCTTTATCTTTCAAAAAAACCTCCCGAATTGGTAAATCGGCGAGCTCTACATTCTGTTTCATTTTTCGATTAAATAAGCTTGATAGTTTCCGCTGCATCCAGGTTAGTTTAAGGGCCAGATAAACGAGCAAAACCATAATAGCAAGAACGAAAATCTCCTTTGCCTGCAGCCCCTTTGATAAAAACTGGCTAATGGATGAGATAATCACGGCTAAAGAAAACGCTCCAAACAAAATCAGAAACGTCGCTAGCTTGCGACGAATGGGATGACCTAATATAAGTTCCGATTCATCGGTGGTAAATCCCGTGCCGGTCATCAAAGAAATGACCTGGAACCGCGAAATCTCTACCCTCAGTCCAGTTAAGCGAAATAAAATCACAAAAATTTCAATGACAGCGACAATAATGATGAAATAAATCAGTAAAAAGAGTAAAGTCATTTTTCACCTCTCATAAAAATAGTTGGGGCAAAATATGCCCCAACTATCTATTGAATCTTCTCATTATAGAATTTTACTGAATACATTGCGCCTTCATCCACCATCTTATTATCCTCTATATCATGTGGGTGCGGGTGACCGCCTTTATGAATGGGAAGTTGTTCGCTTTTTTCATAAACAGTCGGCATAATCTTTCGTTTCCATTCCCTTAAAAAATTCTCTGCCTTGATGCGATTCGGTTTATTGGATAACCACATTGCCGAAGCGCCAACCCCTGCCACCACGAGTGATGTCATTCCAATACTTCGTTTCATATTATCCTACCTCCTCAAAATTTTGAAGCTTATTTATCCATACCCGCTCTTTTAGCGGATGAAACGTTTTACTGACGATAAAAACGGGGATTAACTAGAAAAAAGGAGATTGCGATGGAAAAAGTATTGGGTGAGAACAAGTGGAAGTGGATTCAGTTAAATAAATGCGAGATTGAACGTGTGGCGATGGAGGGGCTTCAAAGTGAATGGCTGGAACGGGTTCGGAAAAATAAGAGTAACTGCCTTCGGGTGGAAATGCTCGAAAATGGGGAAAAGGCGGTACATGCCTCGCTAATTTATCAGCAAAGCTTTAAAGAGGAACAAGATAATAAAATCTTTCATTTCCATTTAACAACGAACAAATGGGTAACGGTTGATCTTGATTTGAGCTCTTTTCCGTTAAAAGGAATGGATAAGGCGGAAACGGCGGTTGATGGCTTTTTGCTATTTTTAGGAGAGTTGCTGAATGAAATGTTAGGAGAAATTGATCAATTTGAGGAATCACTTAAGACCTTGATTTGGAGCGTCCGTAAACAGAATGAAACGAGGATTCTTGAACTGTTGTATCGCCAAAGGCATGAGTTGTTGGTGTGGAAAAATCTCTTAATCCCAATAAAGGAGTTGATCATGGCAATCGAGGAAGTCAATCTTCATAAGGGTGGTAATGAGGAGATTTATTTCTGCAGCTCTAAGCGGATGGAACGGGCCTTTGCTCTGCTGAATGAGTATGAACATGAGCTCGATTCGATGATTAATTTGGAAGAAGTCATCTCCTCCCATCGCGGCAATGAAATTATGAAAACTCTAACCGTGATTACGACGATTTTTACCCCGATTATGGCATTTGGGGCGCTATGGGGAATGAATTTCAAGCATATGCCTGAGCTTGGGTGGAAGTATGGCTACCCTTTTTCGATTATCATCACGATTGTCTCAACACTTTTGCTATATGGTTATTTAAAGATAAAAGGGTGGACAGGTGATTTGTTGAAAGGGAAAAGAAAGGGTTCGTTTTTTAAATAATGTGTTTAAGTAATGGAAAAGGGTGGTATTACAACAATAAGGCTAGCAAAGGAAAGGGGTGATTGAAGTATGCAGCTGCAAATTCAGTAAGTGCTCGTGAAAAAGCAGGATATGAAGGGCAGCAATTTTAAAAAAAGAGGAGGAATGGAAAATGGCTAAGAGTTTATATGATGAAAAGAGTATCGAGGAAACAGGTCTTCAAGAGGGACAAGCTGCAGATAACAATCAAGATAGAGAAGTAGATGAGGAAAGCTTGAGAAGAACCGCTTCACAATATGATCATGAAAAATACCAATATCAGAAAAGTCGAAATGACGGGGAATCCGCGTCAGGCTATAATATCGAACAAACCACGGATTAGAAGATATTCCCGGGAATTCCTGAAGTTGATTAAATATATGTGCGAGGGACTAGTGTGTCTCTCGCTGTTTTCGTACGAGTGGGCATACTATGATAAAACTAGATACATAGAAGGTGTGAATGAAAAGGGGGGAGACGATGAATATTGTCATTGTGGACGATAATCTGACGAATTTAATGATTATCGAAAAAATCCTTCAAAAAGACGGCTATGATCGCATCGTCAAGCTTTCATCTGCCAAAGAATTGTATGAATATTTGCAGCTGGATGGGCCGGAGAGGGAGGAGGCCCCGGTCGATTTAATTCTGCTGGATCTGATGATGCCGGAAATTGATGGTGTCGAGGCGTGCCGGACGATTCTTGCACAGGAGCGGTACCAGGACCTTCCGATCATTTTTGTAACAGCAATGGGAGATTCCTATAAGATGGCGGAAGCGATGGATGCCGGTGCGCTTGATTATGTGATGAAGCCAATTAATAAGATTGAGTTGCTGGCGAGGATTCGGTCTGTTCTCCGTTTAAAGCAGGAGAAGGATCTACGGAAGGAACGCGATCGGCGAATTCAGTTTGAGTTGGATTTGGCGAAACAGGTACAGGTAAGCATGCTCAGTCATCCGATTCAGGATGAAAAGGTTTCGATTTCGGCGGTCTATCGTCCGTCTTTTGAGCTTGCCGGTGATTTGTATGCCTGGCACCAGATTAGCCCGAACCGCTATGCGGTGATTTTGCTTGATATGATGGGGCATGGGATTTCTTCTTCGCTCATGTGTATGTACATCTATTCTGTTTTAAAGGATACGATTGTCGAATTTGGTGATCCCGAGTCGGTGATGAAGGAGTTGAATCGCCGGATGAATCAGCTTCATTTCCCGGATAGTTTGATCAACTATTATTTTACCGCGATTTATTTTGTGCTTGATACGGAGCAGCAGACGATTGAGTATGTGAATGCCGGCCATCCGGCGGGGATTGCGATTGTTGATGAGGAAGTGAAGCTTTTGACAGAAGGCTGCTGTGCAATTGGATTTTTTGAGGATATTGAGGTAATAAAAGGGGTTATTCACTATTTGGAAGAGGCGCGGCTGTTATTGTTTACGGACGGGTTGTCGGAATGGTTGGAGGAGGAGTATGAGGACGCGACTTCGAAAATTATTCGGACGTTGCAGGAAAAGGGGAATGATACTCCTGCGTTAATTCTGGAGAAGATTCAGCAAAGCGCCGAGCCGCTGAATGTGCCTAAGGATGATATGTGCTTGGTGATGATTTCGGCGAACGCATGATTTTAGTCGCAGGAAACACCGCACAAAAAAACGTACACCCTCGTGTACGTTTTTTAATCTTTTACCCTTCCAAAAATGCCTCCAGCATCCAGCGGTGCTTCTCGAGCGACGTTCGAATCGCAATAAACATATCAGCCGTCGGTTGATCATCATGATCCTCTGCGGCCGTAATTCCCTTCGTCAACTCACCGCAAATCATCTCAAAGTCCTCAGCCAGTGTCTTCACCATTGCCGCTGTATCCTCATCACCAGATGCCTCTTTAATTGAAGCCAGCCCCAATTGTTCCTTCAAGGTTGCTGTTGGCAGGGCGCGCAGCGACAGCATTCGTTCCGCAATCGTATCAAAATGAAGTCCGGCTTCTTTATACAGCTCTTCAAATTTTAGGTGAAGCGTGAAAAACTGCTCGCCTTTGACATACCAGTGATAATGATGCAGCTTCATGTACAGAACCGAGAAATTCGCCACCTGCTGATCGAGTACCTTTGTAAGCTGAGCGGTTTTGTCCTTAGTTTTTGTAGTAGCCATAAAAAATCCCTCCATTCACTTGATATCTATTCAATACCCGTCCATCTCTCAAACTAAACAAAAAACAAGTTTACAAGAATGTTTCAGAAGTTTTTCGTATTGGTAAAATTACCCTAACAATAGTCGTAAACACCGAAATTAACATGAAAAATATGGTAGAATGATGGCGTTATCCTTGTATAATGATACCGGGAAGAGGGCGATGATCATAAAAAATATTAAATTCAATATTCAAGCAAAAATCATTACAGGCTATTTAACCATCTTGATATGCCTTGGGATCTCTCTACTAATCGTCAATGATAGAATGACAGATTTACAGAAGCAGGCAGACTTCCTTTCCAGTCATGATATCCAAGTCCACGACTTGGTCAATCAGCTGCAAAAAAATGTTCTCGACATGGAAACCGGCATGCGAGGCTATGTGATCACGGGAGATAACCAATATCTGGACCCCTATGAGGAGGGAAGCAGAAGCTGGCTGGTTAATTATAATAAGCTTCATTCGCTATTAATGTATAACAAGAACCAGAAGCATAACCTCGAGGAAATCAAACCGCTAATCCAAAGCTGGATCAAAAACTCCGGGGAATATGTGATCGAGGCGAAAAAGGCAAATGATACAGCTGCCTTAAATCAGCATTTTAAAGAAAACACGGGGAAAAAGCTGACTGATCAACTGAATAAACAATTTGATTCCTTTCTTGAGGAAGAAAAGCAGTTGACCGCGAAACGGATTGATAAACTGAATCAAAATAATATGAATTTAAGAATTACTTTTTATACGATTATCATATTAGTGTCCATCATCACATTAGTAACGGCCTTTTCACTCGGGAACTCGATTGTAAAAACGATCAGGCAGGTTGTAAGAACGATTCAAAGCATCACTGAATCCAAAGTCGATCTTTCCACACGCATAAAAGTGAAAACCCGTGATGAGACCCGTGACCTGGCCGATGCGATGAACAATCTCCTCAGCAGTTTGGAGAAGCAAAGCTGGATTCAGAAAAGTATGACGGAAATCTCGACAATGTATCAGGGAATCACCGATATCACCGTGCTAGCTCAAACCTTTATCACAAAGCTTGCCCCGTTGCTCGATGCTGTTTATGGGGTCGTCTATTTGCGGAAAGCGGATGGTCAAGGCGTTCATTTTGTCAAAACAGCGGGCTATGCGATTAAAGATCAGGATGTTGCCTCAAGCTTTCGCCTAGGGGAAGGGATGGTGGGACAATGTGCCCTGGATCAAAGAATTTTTCTTATCGACACTTTGCCTGAAGATCATATCAAACTAACCTCCGGCCTAGGAGCATCCTCGCCGACCCATTTACTAGTTGCTCCGATCGTGGTGGACGGCAAGGTCGAGGCAGTCGTTGAGTTCGCTGCACTGCAGCCATTTCAAACGCAGCACCTCACCTTATTGGACCAGCTTCAAGATAAATTCGGTTCATCGATTACGAGTGTGCTCGGACGGATGGAAGTAGAGAGACTGCTTAGTGAATCCCAGGTAATGACAGAGGAATTACAAGCACAATCGGAAGAACTTCAAGCGCAATCGGAGGAATTGCAAATGCAGCAGGAACAGCTGCAAATCTCCAATGACTTTTTAGAAGAGCAAAACCATCATGCCGAACAACGGGCCGCAGAGCTGAAAAAAGCGAAGGATGAATTAGTCGAATATTCGTTGAAGCTTGAGGAGAGCTCGCAATATAAATCGGATTTCCTTGCGAATATGTCGCATGAGTTGCGCACACCGTTGAACAGTATTCTTATCCTCTCGCAAATGCTGATGGAAAATAATCAGGAAATGGACAAGGCAGAGGTCGAGGAATATTCACGCGTCGTGTACACGGCTGGGGAAGATTTGCTGCGGCTGATCGATGATATCCTTGATTTATCGAAAATTGAGGCCGGGAAAATTGAAATTTTAACTGACGAAGTGAATGTCACAGAGATTCCGCAACTATTAAAAAACATGTTTGATCCGGTTGCAGCGAAAAAGAGGGTGGCGTTTGAGGTCATAACACATCCGGATGTCCCTCCAGTCATCTCGACTGATGGACAAAGATTGCAGCAGATTTTAAAAAATCTTTTATCGAATGCCTTTAAATTCACTGAACAAGGGTCAGTAACGGTACGATTGGAGCTTGCTCCGCCAGACATTGCGGAAACATTAGAGGTGGAAGGACCGGTTATGGCGATTTCCGTGACGGATACGGGCATTGGAATACCTGCTGAAAAGCAGCAAATTATTTTTGATGCCTTCCAACAAGTGGACGGGACCACGAATCGTCAATACGGCGGCACCGGCTTAGGACTTTCGATTTGCCGCGAATTTACCCGTTTGCTTGGCGGTTTGATTAAGCTTGAAAGTGAACCGCATAAGGGAAGTACATTTACCATTTATATTCCGAGCAGACTCGAGTCTGAGGTGCAGCAAGAAGAACAGGGGCTTAAGGAGGTAGCAGCAGGGGTCAACGAAGTAGCAGCGACGCAAGTTCCTTTTGAAATAAAATCCCCTTCCTCTGAACACTTATTTAAAGGGAAAAAGGTGCTCCTTGTAGATGATGATGCCCGTAATGTTTTCGCCCTTGTGACGGCGCTTGAGCGAAAAGGAATGGTCGTACAAGTGGCCGAAAACGGGAAACAGGCATTGGATATTTTACGGGACAACACTGACTTTGATCTTATTTTTATGGATATTATGATGCCGGTGATGGGCGGCTATGAGGCAATGAAGGCAATCCGTCACGATCTAAAGATGGTCCATTTGCCGATTATTGCCCTAACCGCGAAGGCGATGAAAGGGGAACGCAGCAAATGTATGGAAGCGGGGGCCTCTGACTATATTATGAAACCATTAAATATTGATCAGCTCTTCTCGCTGATGCGAGTGTGGCTGACAGAGCAGGTGAACCAATCATGAGTGAATTAATCGTTGAAACGGAAGAGTTTTCGCCGACAGAGCTGCAGAATATTGAAATGAATTTGCTGCTCGAAGGACTCTATCAGATGCATGGATATGACTTTCGCGGCTATGTCCGAGCCTCGTTATTCAGAAGGGTTACCAACCGGATGAAGATGGAAAAGCTGGAGACAATTACTTCATTATTGGAAAAAGTACTTCATGAACCGGATTGTTTGGAGCGGCTGCTCAATGATTTGTCAATTCGGATGACGGAAATGTACCGGGACCCTAGCTTTTTTGCTGCCTTTCGTCAGGAAGTGGTCCCATTGCTGCGCGAGCTTCCGGAAATTCGGATTTGGCACGCCGGCTGTGCGACTGGGGAAGAGGTTTACTCCATGGCCATCTTGATGCAGGAAGAGGGACTCGCGGAAAAAACGACCATCTATGCAACGGATATGAATGAGCGCGCGCTAAAGGTGGCGCAAAAGGGAGCGTTCCCGCTGAAGAAAATGCAGCAATATACGAAAAATTATTTGGCTGCGGGGGGAAATAAGGCTTTTTCTGAATATTATACGACGGATCATCAGTTTGCTTATTTTTGCCCGAAGATGAAGGAGAAACTGATTTTTGCACAGCACAATTTAGTAACGGACAGTTCATTTAATGAGTTCCATGTCATATTGTGCCGGAATGTTATGATTTATTTTAACAGCGAGCTGCAGCAGAACGTCCATCGTCTCATGTACAACAGTTTGGCGAATGGAGGCTTCTTCGGCCTGGGCAGTAAGGAATCGATTTTGTTTGTCCCGAAAGAGATTCAGTATGAGGAATTCAATTCGCAAGAGAGAATCTACCAGAAGCAATAAGAAACGGCCCTCTTTAAGGGCCGTTTCTACTAATCTTGCAGTGGGTCTGGTGAGAGGTTTTCTTCCCGTAACTCACTGCCTGTTTTTTGTTCCTTCATTTCTTTACCAAGCTTTTTCATTTCGTCCAAATTCTGAGCCATCGAACTATTATTGTTGGATGCAGCCTTCAAATCCTGAATAAATTGAGCTGATTTCACTTTTTCATCCATTATGCATCACTCCTTTCTTTTTATATACCACCTATATTGGTTTTGAAACTTTTTTATTTTTTTTATAAAGAAAGGTTTAAGGTTCTGAAGAGGCGGGTATGTAACAAATAAATAATCCAGAGGTGATCATGAAATGAATCTAAAAATAGATAAACATCAGAATAATGAAGAAACCTTTGTCCAAGTTTCCGGCGAAATTGATGCCTATACGGCACCACAGCTACGAGAAGAACTGCTGCCGCTGGCGGAAGGAAAAAACAAGAAACTAACCGTCAGCTTAAAGGATGTATCTTATTTAGACAGTACTGGACTTGGTGTTTTTATCGGTTTATTTAAACAAATGAAGAAAAATGATGGAGAGCTGAAGCTGATTGATTTATCCGATCGGTTAAAACGACTCTTCGAAATTACTGGTATAAGCAATATTATTCATATTTCTGCAAATTAAAGGGTGGGGGACGATGAAACAAGTGATGGATTATATTGAAATGAAGATTCCTGCAAAACCAGAATATGTGGGGGTCATCCGATTAACCTTATCGGGGATCACGAGCCGGATGGGCTATACATATGAGGAGATTGAGGATATTAAAATTGCTGTAAGTGAGGCTTGTACAAATGCCGTTCAGCATGCCTACCGTGAGGACGAAGCAGGAGAAATGGTGGTAGGCTTTGGAATTTACGAGGACAAATTAGAAGTGATGGTAGCGGATTATGGAAAGAGCTTTAATTTTGCCAAGACGAAACAGGAATTAGGCCCATATACAAAGTCAAGCACCGTGGATCAACTTGTAGAAGGAGGGTTGGGTCTCTTTTTGATTGAAACGCTCATGGATGAAGTCCATGTAACGAACACGTCCGGCGTGACGGTCTTCATGGTGAAGCATTTAAGTGGGGAGCGTGATAATCATGACACAACCATCTCAAGCCATGAAGCGAACTAAGGAAGAAATCAATGAGCTGATTCGCGAGTATCAGCAGAATGAGAGCCCGTCGGCTCAAACCGCGCTAACGGAACAATACACGCCCCTGATTGCGAGCCTTGCAAGGAAATATTCAAGGGGGAAACATTTTCATGAAGATCTGATGCAAACAGGGATGATTGGGCTATTGGTATCGATTAGAAGATATGATGAAAGTTTTGGCAAATCTTTTGAAGCGTTTTTAATTCCAACTGTCATTGGTGAAATTAAACGGTTTTTACGGGATAAAACCTGGAGTGTCCATGTCCCAAGGCGGATCAAAGAATTGTGGCCAAAGGTAAAAACGGTGGTGGACGAGCTCACTACTCTATATCAGCGTTCACCAAAAATCCAGGAAATTGCTGATTATATAGGGATTTCGGAAGAAGAGGTTCTAGAGGCCATGGAGATGGGGAAAAACTATCAAGCTGCGTCTGTTGATCAGCCAACGGAAACGGGGTCTGAGGGCAGCACGGTGACGCCGCTTGATATAATCGGCTCGCCTGATGAAGGTTTTGAAAAAGTGGACCAAAAGCTGGTACTTGAGAGCAGTCTTCATGTGTTATCAGATCGGGAGAAGGAGATCCTGCAGTGTACGTTTTTGGAGAATAAGAGTCAAAAGGTGACGGCCGAGCAATTGGGAATGTCGCAGATGCATGTTTCCCGCCTGCAAAAGAAGGCGATTGATAAACTGCGAAGGGAAATCGACAGTAATGTCCATTAAGAATGAACATATGCCGGACGACTATTTTAATGGAAAATAGTTGTTCGGCATTTTTACTTTAATTTTCCATCCTCCTTTAAAATTTAATCTTTATCATAGTCATACCTACCCGAATCTATCATCCTTAAACCTATTAAAATCAAAACAAATAAAGTGGAAAAAAAGTGTTTTATGTCAATAAAAAGGTGGTATATCATAATCAAGGTTACAAAAACTTGCTAACCTGACGAAGTCAAATTAGAAGGAGGTATATAGGATGAACCTGTTGAATGTTGCTGAAAATACCTCAGTTTCTATCCAAAGCAGCGGGGAGACCTAGTGCTACAAGATTCATATTCCAATCTGAAAATGAGAGCGGCACTACTGTAAAAAAAGCGACCAATCAAAATTTAAGGGAGGAAATAAATATGGCTAACAATAATAATGATAATATGAGCATGGAAGAAAGAGGACGTAAGGGTGGACAAGCCACTGCAGAAAAACATGATAAAGAGTTTTTCCAAGAGATCGGTCGAAAGGGCGGAGAAGCCACAGCCGAGAATCATGATAAAGAGTTTTATCAGGAGATTGGCCAAAAAGGCGGAGAAGCCACAGCCGAAAATCATGATAAAGAGTTTTATCAGGAAATCGGCAGAAAAGGCGGAGAGGCCACAGCCGAGAATCATGATAAAGAGTTTTATCAGGAGATTGGCAGAAAAGGCGGAGAGGCCACAGCCGAAAATCATGATAAAGAATTTTATCAAGAAATCGGAGAAAAAGGCGGAAAGTCCCGCAGTAACCAACGTGATGATGATTAACCCTTTTGAATAGATAAAACGATTAGAAAAGAGCTTGCACAAATTTGTGCAAGCTTCTTTATTATAGGGGGATTGCCTGGATGAAAAAACAAACAATCGAATTTGTCTTTGTGATTATTATCGTGATTCTGGGATATTTGGTGGTCCTAACAGACATTTCATTTAAGTGGAAAGTATTGTGCCTGTCATTCTACGGAGTAATTATTTTGATCACGATATTTTCCTTAATGCTTGAATATCGCTCGGCACAAAACACACTATTATGGATTTATATTTTATTGTTTTTACCGGTCATCGGGTACCTATTTTATTGGTATTCCGGTCAACTTTTATTAAAAGGAACTCTTTTTAAACGTAAGCGAGCGAACGATCGCGAAGTACTCGAAACAATTAGTAAAAGGGTAAGGAAGACAGACTTTTCAAAGCTGAATAATCACCAACAGTGCTTCGCACGGTATCTTAATAAAGTAAGTGTTACGCATTCAGATCCCCATACAAAAACCACGATATTAAAAGACGGGACAGAAACGTTCCAAGAAATAAAAAGAAGGCTGAAGGAAGCAAACGAGTTTATTCATATGGAATATTACACCTTTCGATCTGACCGATTAGGTAAGGATATTATGGAGATTTTGATAGAAAAAGCAAGGGAACGGGTGGAGGTGCGCCTCATATATGATGCGGTCGGGAGTGTATCTCTATCAAGCTCTGATATAAACAGGATGAAGGACGCTGGCATCCATATCCATCCCTTTAACCCGATTAGGAGCGGATTATTTAATCAACGGTTTAATTTTCGTAACCATCGTAAAATCATTGTCATTGACGGGAAAATTGGCTTTGTCGGAGGATTGAACATCGGGGTAGAATACCTCGGAGAAGACGAAGATATTGGTTTCTGGCGTGATACGCATGTTGTTCTTAAGGGGACAGCTGTTCAAACTCTTCACTCCGTTTTTTTATTAGATTGGCTGGATGTGACCGGAGAAATGCTTGTGAAGGATGAAAGGTATCGGAAGGTCATACCGGCAGAAGCGGATGGACTGGTGCATGTCGTGGCCACCGGGCCAGAAACGGAGGATATGAGTGATCATTATTATACGATGATCTCGTGTGCAACCAAATCAATTTGGATTGCCTCGCCTTATTTTGTTCCCAATCAAGCAATCCGGACGGCCCTAAGAATTGCGGCACAAAAGGGGATACAGGTCCGCATCATGGTGCCGGAGAGGAATGATGGTTTCCTGACGCAATATGCTTCACAGTCCTATTTCCCGGAAGCCTTACGAAATGGAATCGAAGTGTACTTGTATCAAAAGGGATTTTTGCATGAAAAAATCATCATTATCGATGGGGATCTTGCGACGATTGGAACTGCCAATATGGATATGAGGAGTTTTCGTCTGAACTTGGAAGTCAATTTGTTTTTAACGGGTACGGAATCGATCCAGGAGTTAACCCGCCATTATGAGGAAGATTTGCAGGAGTGCTGCCGGCTTCGTCCAGTGGAATTTTATAAAAGAGGAATGGACGAAAGAGTGAAAGAATCCTTTGCCCGGCTGTTTTCGGGAGTATTATAAAAGCGAAAGAGAGGCTGCATTTGCAGCCTCTCTGTTATTTTTAATGTGCTTCCCGTCGCATGCCTTTTATGACAAAGCTTACGATTAATACGAGTAAAATCGCTCCAATTAATGCGGGGATAAAAAAGAAGCCTCCGATTTCCGGACCCCAATCTCCGAAAATGAGTGAGCCGAGCCAGGCACCAATAAATCCTGCAATAATATTACCAATGATACCCCCAGGCAGATCACGGTGCATGATTAGACCCGCCAACCAGCCGATAACTCCCCCAATAATTAATGACCAAATGAATCCCATCAACACTCTCTCCCTTCAATAAAAAATAATGTCTATGGTATATAAGTACCCGGAATTTCACTAAATAAACTAAAACGATGCTAAAAAGGGGATTGAATGATTAACCCGCCATCGTTGGGGGTACAGGATAATAAAAGAGGTGGGAGGCAAAATAAGTGGAACAACAAAAACAGAGCTACTATATTAATATCCAATCACATGAAATAGCGAGGGAGCCTTTTGAGTCAGAATGGGATTTTAAAGTGGAGGCGACAGACAGCCAAATCCAAAGTCTTAAACAGTTGTTCGATGAAACCTACCATGCTGATTGGGAAAGCTATATTCGGTCCCATATTCCATTTCTTGAATATCATCATGACCCGCAAAATAAAGAATATGATGTCCGAATGGTGATCATCTATGCGCTCATTTATCAGCTCGGAGATGATAGAACCCGTGATCATATCAAAGAGATGGGGATTCTAAATGGTGACTTTTTAAAGTTACGCAACCAAAATTTTAGATAAATTAAATGAAGAGCCTTATAGAATTAGGCTCTTTTTTCATTTTCTAAAATCGCTAAACGAATCAGTTTGATCTTAATTTCCTTACTAAGTAAAAGCCATTCACGTGTATAGAATTTCATTTTTAATTCCTCCCGGTTATAAAATGTTTGAATTTTCTATTATATTTATTTTTTCCCCTTTCTTGAAGGATGTAACATAGTTTTGTGTGGCAATTTCTTTAGATTTTCTACATTTTTCATCATTCACGAATTAGTTTGGAGTTTGGAACAAGAGGGTATGTAAGCAATGAGGTGATAGGAAATGAATGAGAAGAAAAAAGAGCATTTGGATCGTTTGGTGGAATCTAGGGACCATCCTGAACAATACCCAACAGAGAAAGAAAGCTTGTTCGATCGATTTGAAAGCGAACAAAACGTGGACCCGATTCCTGTAGAGGATTTGAAGGAAGAGCAACGGGAAGAAAAGGCAAAACATGCTTCAAAAGATACTTCCTCAAGTGAAAAAAAATATAAGACGGGGATGGAATGAAGCAATGAAAAAAGACTGCATTTTCTGCAGTCTTTTCTCATTATGCTCTACTTCTTACACCTCTTAAGATGAGACCAACAACGAGGACAAGGATGATGGCACCAATAAATGCCGGTATAATGTAAAATCCTCCAATAACAGGTCCCCATGTTCCTAATAAAAGGGAGCCAAGCCAGGCACCGATGAATCCAGCAATCATATTTCCGATAATTCCTCCGGGGATGTCACTTCCAAGAAGAAGCCCTGCCAGCCAGCCGATAATTCCACCAATAAATAAAGTCCAGATAAATCCCATCATTGTTCGCTCCTTTCGTTTGTGAAAAGGTGGTGATTAAATACCCTTATCTTCAAAAAGTAACCCTTTTTTCTGTCCCTCCTGTTTAATCCTATCCTTGAAACGAGTTTGAGCATCGTTTCTTCCTGTTTTTAAAAAATACTGGCAAACTCTTAATTCATAGGTTAACTGTTTAAATCTTTCTTGATCTCGATCGTCGAGACATTGGTCAATTTTTCGTTTTAACAGGCTGATTTTTGAAATGGCTTCCGCCTGCCGTTTTGTTTCTAAATAAAGCTGCTCTTTTCTATGCTGTGTCTCCTCCCGGCGGTAGTCACTTGGATGAGTTAATCGTAACCCACATTTTTTGCACAGTGTTTCACGAACATTTAACACATAAAATTCAGCATTGCCACAAGCCTTACAAACTAGTTTCCTCATATATATACCTCCAATCAATTTTTCGTTGTTGAAAGAATGAATTAGGTGTTACGTATATACCCCTAATCACCTGCTATGTAACCTAACCAATAAAAATAAATAGAATTTTAGAAAAATAGGTTTTAATTTTTCAAGAAGCGGTTACATAAAAGACAAGTCCACAAACGGACAATCAAATTTTCTGGAGGGATTTTGAAATGGAAAACGTTAAAATCGTTGAAAATGGCGTGCAAGCAAAAAGGGAAATAGAACAATTAATGGGTCAAGGGTTCAGTAAAAATGAAATTTATTTACTGGCGCATGATAAAAATCGCTCTGAGGATTTAACCGATGCCTTAGACATTTCCGATATCGGTGTTGCTGAACAGGGTGTATTCGATTCCCTTGCAAATGTATTTCGCTCGCGGGGAGACGAACTTCGAACGATGCTCGAGTCATTAGGATTATCAGATGAAGAAGCAGAGCGCTATGAAGCAGAAATGGATCACGGCAAAGTCATAGTCGTCGCTTCAAAGTCAGCTTAATAGAAAGCTGGTTTTGAAGGCCCCATTTTTAAAAAATGGTTTTGTTAAAGATCAATGTTGATTGGAGCGGAAGGTGCGAGACTCCTGCGGGAGCAGCGGGACAGGTGAGACCCCACAGGCGCTTTCAGCGCCGAGGAGGCTCACCGCCCGCCCCGCGGAAAGCGAGCATCCTGGAGCGGAAATCAACAGCTAAGTTAAACACAGCCAAAAATAAAGAGAGGAGAATCACAATGAAATTTTCAAATCTAAGCTTGGAAAAATTACGAGGTGTTCACAAGCCAGCCCGTCATAAAAGCAGTGGAAAAGAGAGCCTGGAACAGTTTTTTAAAGATCCGATCATTCACCGTGAGATCCAAGGGGACCGAGTCTATGTCCCATTAAACCTAAATAAGCTTTGGAATGGGCTTTAACTATTTTTATTAACTGCCTAAACACCGTTTAATCACTGTAAACTGTGTTTAGGCAGTTAATTCATTTTTTAATTTGGTACAAAATGAAACTTTTCCGATTTTCATTCGTCAATATGGTAGACTATCATGAGGGAGGGTGATGACAGAGTGGATTTCGGACAAATTGCGTTATTAAGTATTGCTTCACATTTGGTATTTATTGCCTTGTCCTGGTGGGCACTGCAGGCAATCCGCTTGGAAAAAGTGCTGAAGGCGAATCATGTCTTTCAGGCACGACTATTATACATATTATTGGCAATTTTCCTCGGGTCGACAGTTAGTAATTTTTTCCTAGACTATCTACAATGGTCACAGCAGCTCCCGATGATGTTTCAGTAATGTCGAGCTTTATGAATGGTCCAGCTATAGGGATTGAAATCTCGAGCGAGCAAATTGGTAAATATTTAGGTCTTCATACATGTTCCAATTTGTCGGGTTTTTGAGTACAATCTTCTTTGTGTGATTACATACGTTAATGTTGTAAAGCACGACTTTGTGAAAAACCGAACTTGATAGAATTTACGTATTTGTCTAAAAGTGACGAGAATTCCCAAGTATGCTCTTCCCATCATTGGAAACAATGGTAGTAAGGGGGAGAGTCGGTTGAAGAAATATATTTTTGGCATCCTTGCCATTTTAAGTTTGATTACAGTGGTTTTGGGGAATCGAAATACAGTAGCGGCAAAAAATGAAAGCCTGGATTTGATGAAGATTGGTTCTATTTTTCAAACAAAAAATATTATGCCGAGTGAATGGACTTTATATGCACGGGAACATTTGGTTGACCTAAAAAGTGAAAAAGACGTACAGGTTTATGCAGAGGAGCTTAAGCGGAAGTTTCCAGATTGGGATTGGTCCACAGCAAACACCAGCCAAAAATGGGAAGTGACAGCAGTATCTCCAGCTTCAAACCACCACATAGAAACACTTCAAATTATGTCGTCCCGCACAAACCAACCGATCGATGCGTATATAGTATATAAGGTCAGCGGCAAGCAGTGGAATAAGGATACAGAGTCCTTTTTCACAACCAATCAATTCAAAAATAGGCTAAGCGATGTGTTTCGAGGAAAACCGACAGTTTTTTCTTGTATGAAGGGTATTGTCGGTGATAAGATGGATAAGGCTTTACCTGCAACAGTGAATGAATTGCTGTCTGCCTTGAATGCGAAAAAAATCGAAGCGTTAAAAGAGGAGACGTTCATGTCTGTAACGGCATTTTCACCTGACTTTTCAGAGTCGATTGGGGATGCAAAAACAGATCTGAATCTACAAATTGGGGTACGCTCCGAAGGATTGGGCGCAGATACTACCGTAGTAGTTGGCACACCAATCATAACGATTGAATATTAATATAGAGAAAATGGACGCGGAGGGGAATACTCTTGGAAAAGATTATCGTCCGCGGCGGACAAAGGCTTCATGGAACGGTGAAAGTAGAAGGTGCAAAGAATGCCGTTTTGCCTGTTATCGCTGCAACATTATTAGCAAGTGATGGAAAAAGTGTAATTCGTGATGTACCTACACTCTCCGATGTATACACAATTAATGAAGTATTACGTAATCTAAACGCTGAAGTAGTGTTTGAAAATAATACAGTTGTCGTTGATGCATCCAGAGTGTTAAAAGAGGAAGCGCCTTTCGAATATGTTCGGAAGATGCGTGCGTCTGTCCTTGTAATGGGATCATTATTAGCCCGAAATGGCCGGGCTCGGGTAGCTTTGCCTGGCGGCTGTGCCATCGGATCCCGCCCAATCGATCAGCATCTTAAAGGCTTTGAAGCCATGGGTGCAAAGGTTAAGGTTGGAAATGGCTTTATCGAGGCGGAGGTTGATGGCCGCTTAAGAGGTGCAAAGATTTACTTGGACTTCCCAAGTGTTGGTGCAACAGAAAACATTATGATGGCGGCATCGCTAGCGGTTGGAACGACCGTCATCGAAAACGTCGCAAAAGAACCAGAAATCGTCGATTTGGCAAACTTCTTGAACAAAATGGGCGCAAAGGTAAGAGGCGCTGGAACAGGCACACTTCGTATTGAGGGTGTCGATCGTTTATTTGGGGCAGATCATAACATCATCCCTGACCGAATCGAAGCAGGTACGTTCATGGTGGCTGCGGCGATTACCGGCGGAAATGTGCTTGTTCGAGGAGCAGTTCCAGAGCACTTGTCTTCTTTGATTGCCAAAATGGAAGAGATGGGTGTTAAGATTATTGAAGAATTTGACGGAGTTCGTGTCATTGGACCAGAGCGCTTGAAGTCAGTCGACATTAAAACGATGCCGCATCCAGGTTTTCCAACGGATATGCAGTCGCAAATGATGGCGTTATTGCTTCGCGCAGAAGGTACGTCGATGATTACGGAAACGGTTTTTGAAAATCGCTTCATGCATGTGGAGGAATTCCGCAGAATGAACGCTGATATTAAGATTGAAGGACGTTCGGTTATTTTAAATGGCCTGTCTAATTTACAGGGCGCCGAGGTGTCTGCAACCGATCTTCGTGCAGCTGCAGCCTTGATTTTGACTGGCTTAGTTGCAGATGGTGTGACACGTGTGACCGAATTGAAGCATTTAGACCGTGGATATGTAGATTTCCATGAGAAGCTAGCTGGATTAGGTGCAGATATCGAGCGTGTGAAAGAAGAAGATGAGATTTATATCGAGAAATTAATTTCGGATATGAATGCTTAATTTTTAGTGGGAGTCTATTGCGATTGTGATTACGATTGTAGTAGTAGGATTGTAGGTTTGTGAATTATTCACAATGGCGTCAGGCACTATTGGTTATGTGGCTCTTGAGTGTGATTATGGGTCGGCAGTGTGTGAAGAGTGTCTGGAAATGAATAAATAACGGGTAAACCGGAGAAAGTGGCTGTCTGATGTCTGACAGGTGCATTCTTCGGTTTTTGCTTTTTCAGGGCTTTTACTTAGGTCCAAATTTAATCATTTAAAAGTCATAAATGCTTGTCCACCTCCATAAGATGAAATGAGTAAGATAGGTACAGGGGACTGTTTAGCGTTGCCTTGTGGAAGGGAAATCTATGTCCATTCCACGCGGACAAAAATGCTAAAAAGTCCACGGACGGTGCCTGTCACTATAAATTTCACACTGGAGGCACTTTCATGAAAAATTTCAAACCACTCATCGTACTAGCGTCTATTCTATTTGCCGTGACTTTGCTTATTCCCGCGGTTCTGGTGTTGCCGTTTGCCCAAGGCGAGGCGAATGGAAAACTGGGCGAGGATCTAACAAAGGCCAAGGCAAAGGAATCTTCGACCGTGTCTGCAGATTCTGCGGTGGAAGTGTCGGTCTACCGTGCAGCGAAGGAAAAAATTGAAACGGTACCGCTTGAGAATTATCTGGTTGGAGTTGTGGCAGCTGAAATGCCTGCAGATTTCAAGGAAGAAGCCCTTAAGGCTCAGGCTTTAACCGCAAGGACATATATTGTGGAGAGATTGAGGAGTAAAAAGCCTCTTGGTGTTCCAAAGGGTGCAGAGGTAACGGATACTCAGATGCATCAGGTGTACAAAAGCGATGATGAGCTGAAGCGAGAGTGGGGAATGGATTATTCTTGGAAGAAGAAAAAGGTTCTTGAGGCAGTCAGGGCGACCAGCGGCCAGATTATTACATATAAAGGCGAGCCCATCGATGCTTCCTTTTTCTCGACTAGTAATGGCTACACGGAAAATTCCGAGGATTATTGGCCAGACGCCTACCCATATCTACGCAGTGTTGCAAGCCCGTGGGATAAAAATTCACCCAAATTCTATAACCAACAGGTGGTCTCTGTAGCACAATTTCAGGCGAAGCTAGGTGTGCAGCTTGGGTCTGGGTCAACGATTGGAAAAATTATTGACCGGACGGCGGGGCATCGTGTTGGGAAAGTTGATTTTAATGGGAAAATTCTAACCGGTAAAGATATCCGCGATAAGTTGGATTTAAAGTCGTCTGATTTCACATGGAGCCGGAAGGGCGACAATATCATTATTGCGACCAAAGGTTTTGGCCACGGTGTCGGGATGAGCCAGTACGGAGCGAACGGAATGGCGGCAGAGGGCAAAGATTATAAGCAGATTGTGAAGCACTATTATCAAGGTGTACAGATTACTTCGGCCCAGAATATGTTGGCGACGATTACAGCGGCGAAGTGAGCCAGGCATTTATTTGTCTGGCTTTTTTGTTGTGGGGTGTGGAGGTGGTTGGTAAAAGGGGAGAACCGGAATGTAACATGCCAAAGTAGTGGGTAAAGAGCCAAAACTGGTGGGTAAACGAAAATAGGTTGAGAAAGAGGACTGGTCTGGGGATGTTGTTTTGCTGAAAATGGTAATTTTGCTTTTAAATAGGTGATTCCCAAAGGAGGATACCTATTTTTTAGTAGCTTAAATAAGAAGTGGAGGGTAAATAGGTAAAGGTGGTGGGTAAAAAAGGGAGAACTGGAATGTAAACTCCCAAAGGTAGTGGGTAAAGAGCCAAAACTGGTGGGTAAACGAAAATAGGTTGGGAAAGAGGACTGGTCTGGGGATGTTGTTTTACTGAAAATGGTAATTTTGCCTTTAGATAGGTGGTTCCCAAAGGAGGATACCTATTTTTTAGTAGCTTAAATAAGAAGTGGAGGGTAAATAGGTAAAGGTGGAGGGTAAAAAGGGAGAACTGGAATGTAAACTCCCAAAGGTAGTGGGTAAAGAACCAAAACCGGCGGGTAAACGAGAAGGGGTTGAAAAAGGGAACTGATCTGGAGGAGAAAACTTACTGAAAATGGTAATTCTGCTTTTAAAAAGGTAATTTCAAAAGGAGGATACCGATCTTTTTGTTGCTTAAATAAGAAGTGGAGGGTAAATAGGTAAAGATGGTGGGTAAATAAGGAGAACGGGAATGTAAACTCCCAAAGTGGTGGGTAAACGAAACGAAGTCCAAATAGTTTTTTTACACCTACGTCCACTTTTAAAAAAAACGACACAAATTCGTCAAAAAAACAATTAGAAAATTGAAGGAGTAACGGCAAAGAAGAAAGAAATAAAAAGAAAAAAAGAAAGGACTGGTTCAATTGAATTTAAAGCCTCTAACACTTCCCCCTATGGTCGAAAAAATCGATGCCCTACTAAGAAGGATCCGTTTTGATCATCCTAAAATGATGAACATACAAATGGAGCGTGAGATAAAAATGAAAGGATATCAGGGACAGAAAGTATTAGAATTCTATCTAGACCAGCTGCCCGAAAAGAAATACGATATCATCAATGACCTCCGCCTCTACGACGGCAAATACTTTTTTCAAATCGACGTCCTGGTCCTATCAACCGCCTTCTTACTAAACGTTGAAGCCAAAAATAGAGGAAAGGAAATCATCTTTGAACGAGACTTAGAACAAGTTACCCTTGTGAGAAACAGCCGCAAAGAACGAATTGACAACCCCGTAATCCAGGCAAAAACACAAGCCAGGAAACTGGGGAAATGGTTACAAAATCAAAATTGTGCAGCACCACCCATCCATTACCTATTTGTCAATAGCAATAAACAAGCGAAAATAACCTTTGCATATCCTAATCACCCACTAAATCGCGATATTTGTAACAGTGAAGGCCTTCTAGAGAAAATAGAACAAATCGAAGAATTTGAAATTGAAAAAATGACCCAAAAGGAATTAAGGAAAATTGCCCGTCTTTTACTCGCTCATCATACACCGGAAGACCCCGACATTCTTCAATACTTCGATATTTCCCCAAAGGAAATCTCCACTGGTGTACAATGCCCTCATAAAGAATGTAAATTCATAGGAATGGAGCGCCGTTATGGAACGTGGTGCTGTCCAAAATGCGGAACACGGTCGAAAGATGCCCATATTCAATCAATCTCTGATTATTTTCTGCTCATAAAACCTTCTATCACAAATGCAGAACTGTGTGATTTCCTACATATTAATCCAAGACTCGCTTATAAAATTTTAACATCTATGAATTTACCGTTTACCGGAAAGTTTAGGGACCGGGTCTATCACAAATCTGCCTCTACAAACCCCAGCAACCGCCGCAATCCGGCAAACCTTCCCTTAAACAAAGCACCATGAACAAAATAGAAGCAAACCCCAATCCCAACAAAGTCTTTAAATAGATCAAAAAACGAGGCAGAGCGGGCCGGATTAAACGATTGATGAATCTCGTCGCTAATGCCGTAAAGCGCAGCAAACACCGCACAGGCCACATTCAACCGCACACTTAAACCGCAACGCCTCGTCATAAACGCCAACACTAGTAAAACATACAAAATCGCAAACTCAACCAAGTGCAGTGACTCCTTAATCGTGTTATCGAGACTCTCCTCGGGCAGGGTGACAAAATGATCTGAAGAAAAACTCGACTGAATCCAAATCACCGCCATATAAGCAATAGGCATCACACGGAGCACCCATTTAAAAACCTTCATAAAAAAATCCTCCTTATAAATGCATAAAAACAAAACCCTTGACAAAAACTAAAAAAATTTTTCCACCTCGTGTATATAATTCTACTTATCTGTTCAGAATGATTGCTGAGGTGATGAAAATGAGAGAGGAAGAAAACAAACGATCTTCTCAGAAAAGCTTTTTCAAAAAGCGTTGGGTATTTCCAGCCATTTATATCGCAAGTGCAGCAATCATTCTGACCGGTGTACTTTGGTACACGAACCTTACCAGTTCGACTAAAGACAACAAAGCCACAGACATCGCTCAGAAAAAATTCAACGAACCATCTGTTGAAGTCAACAAAGCAATGGAAAACTTTAAAATGCCAGTGGCAAACTCTGACACCGCCGTCATAGAAAAGAAATTCTATGATTTCAAAGCAAGCAAGGAAGAGCAAGTCGCAGCATTAGTTCATTACAACAATCAATACGTTCCAAACACCGGTATCGACATCACGATGAAAAACGGGGAAACATTTGATGTAGTTGCTGCCTTAAGTGGAACAGTTACGAAAGTAAACGAAGATGCTACTTTAGGTAACGTCATTGAAATCGAACATGAAAAAGGGGTAGTAACCCAATATTCATCCGTTAATGACATGAAGGTCAAGGTTGGCGAGCAAGTAAAACAAGGCGAAGTCATTGCCAAAGCTGGACAAAGCCTATTCAATGAAAAAGCTGGTACCCATGTACACTTTGAAATTCGCAAAGATGATGTTCCGGTAAATCCTGATAACTATTTTAACAAAACGTTAAGCGCGTTGCAGGAAGATAACACAACACCAGCAGCGGACACAACAGAAAAAGTAACGGAAGATAAAGCGAACAATCAAAAGATCGATGACAGCACAAAGACTCCAGACGATCAAAAGATTGATGACAGCACAAACACTCAAGATGACCAAGGCACATCTTCTGAAGAAGATGGCACACCATCTGACAGCTCTTCCGACACAAATTCATAATAATGGAACTGAGGGGAAAGGGGAATAAACTTTCCTCTTTTTTGTGTTTTTTTTGAAAAAGGAACCTAGTGCGGCTTCCAAGATGGGGGGAGTCCCTAACATAACCTCGGCTCTTTTTTCCTTTTTCCATCCCCTAAAAATTGGTCGAGAGCTCCCTTCGATGGTAAAATAATAGAAAAAAGGGGGGAGTATCCGTGAAAAAACTAATCGGGGTGCTGCTGCTAGGATTCATACTCATCCTTGCCGGCTGCAACAAGGAACCGGCGCCGCAGGACCGATTTGCTGCATACATAAAATTATGGAACCAACAAAAGTTTGACCAAATGTATGATTACCTTTCAACGAGCGCGAAAAAATCCATTACCAAAGAGGAGTTCACCTCGCGCTATGAAAAGATCTATAAAGACTTGCAAATTACGGACCTTAAAGTCAATTTCAAAAAGCCAAAAGAGGATAAACAGGCAGATGAAGAGAAAGCAACCTATTCTTTTGACGCCAAGATGGATAGTGTAGCTGGTCCCATTTCCTATACTTACAAGGCTATATTGAAAAAAGAGGAAAAAGATGATAAGAAGAACTGGTACGTTGACTGGAATACAGGGTTCATTTTTCCAAAATTGCAGAAGGGCGATAAGATTGGTCTTAGCATGACAAGTCCTGAACGCGGGGAAATTATTGACCGCAATGGCAACGGGCTCGCGGTAAATGGCGATGTGATGGAAGTCGGTGTCGTTCCTGGCAAGATGGGTGACAAAAAAGCACAGATTGTCTCGCAGCTGGCGAAGCTGTTAGATATCTCAAAGGAACAGATTGAACAGGATCTTGGGGCAGGCTGGGTGAAGCCGGAGCTGTTTGTACCGCTGAGAAGGATTCCGCTTGATGATCATAAGACGATCAATCAGCTGATGAACATCCAGTCGGTCGTCACAAAGGATGTGCCGGCACGGATTTATCCATATAAGGAAGCGGCGGCACAGCTCGTTGGCTATGTCGGTGCGATTACTGCGGATGAGCTGAAGGAGCTGGAGTCGAAGGGCTACACCGCGCAGGATCTTGTTGGAAAGCGCGGCCTTGAGCAAGTGTATGATCAGGAGCTCAAGGGGCAGACGGGCGTGAAGATTACGATTAAGAAGAAGAACGGCAGTGAAGAAGTGCTTGCGGAGAAGCCGGTTAAGAACGGCAAGACAATCAAGCTAACGATTGATGCTGAGCTGCAGGCAAGCATTTATGATGAGATGCAGGGCGATGCCGGGACCGCTGGGGCTATGAACCCGACGACAGGGGAAACGCTCGCACTCGTGAGCAGTCCGTCGTTTGACCCGAATCAGGCCTCGCTTGGATTCTCAGCTTCTGAGTGGAAGGCGCTTCAGAGCAATAAAAAGATGCCGCTGACGACACGCTTTAAACAGACGTATGCACCGGGCTCAGTGATGAAGCCGATTACGGCGGCGATTGCGCTTGAGAAAAAGGCAATCACACCGGGGCAGTCGGTGACGATTAAAGGGCTGAAATGGCAGAAGAGCAAGTCATGGGGCGGCTATTATGTGACACGGGTTCACGAGGCAAGCCCAGTTAATCTTGAAAAAGCATTTGTCTACTCCGACAATATTTACTTTGCACAAGCAGCGCTGAAAACAGGTCGTACAGCGTTTGTTGATGGGTTGAAAAAGTTTGGCTTTGAAAAAGAGCAAGACTATCCGTTCCCATTGGAAAAGCCGACGATTGGCAGTCTTGCTAGTGAAATTTCACTAGCAGATTCAGGCTACGGGCAGGGTCAGATTCAAATGAATATCGTGAGTTTGATGGATGCTTATACGCCGCTTGTGAACAGCGGCAATATGATCAAGCCAATATTGCTTGCAGGCGACAAGAAGAGCCAGGTGCTTCAGAAGCAGGCGATGACACCGGATGCGGTGGCAACAATTGCACCGATGTTACGGAAGGTTGTGACAGACCCAGGCGGAACAGCACGTGCTGCGAATATTCCAGGTTATCCGCTGGCCGGTAAAACAGGGACGGCTGAGATTAAGCAGAAGCAGGGTGAGCTAGGAACGCAAAACGGCTGGTTCATTGCGTACAATCCGAAGAAACCGAACCTGTTGATGGCGATGATGATCGAGAACGTCGAAAAGCGCGGCGGCTCACAGGTACCCGTGAAGAAACTGACGAAGGTCTTTAAGATGTGGAAATAGAGCGAAAAACCAGGTGGGAAACTGCCTGGTTTTTTGCGTTGGCTGTTTTCTAAAAGATGGTTGTTTTAAGATAGGTTAAATGAGAAGTTGATTGGAGCGGAAGGTGCGAGACTCCTGCGGGAGCAGCGGGACAGGTGAGACCCCACAGGCGCTTAAGCGCCGAGGAGGCTCACCGCCCGTCCCGCGGAAAGCGAGCATCCTGGAGCGGAAATCAACCACTCTTTATTTTAGTAAATAGCAACAGAGTTTATGAAAACAGCCTATGCGTTTAAAGGTTTGTCTAATGGTGGGAATTTATACCCCCTTCCTACCGGGATGAATTACCCAATTTTTCCCTATTGTATAGAATAATAAATTGATAACTTTTATAATGAATAAAAAATAGGGAAGTTTTTAACAGTTAAGTAGGTGATTTAGTGGGAATTAATGTTCATGCAGCCCATTCCCAGGCCAATAAAATAAGCCATTATGCCTCAACACTTCGTGATGTGCAGCAGCATTTAGTAAGGGCAAGAGGCAATTTAAATCATGGATGGCAAGCGGAGGAAATGTTGTATGTGAATAAGAAGATCGAGCAAATGAGCCGGGAAATGGCGGCTCTGGCCTCCAAATTAGAGGGGATCAGTTCGGATGTAAGAAGCGCCGCAAACGATATAAATCGGGAAGAAGAAGCGAAGGCAGAACGAGAGGCGAAAGCAAAAGCTGAAGCGGAGGCAAAAGCAAAGAAAGCACATGACAAAAAGTAAGGGAGGTGTGAACCGTGTCGCGGATTAAAATTCAACCTGATTTTGTAAAAAGCACCGGTGCTGGTCTCGCACCAGATTCTTCAAAATTGTTGGATATGAAGGACGGATTATCCACGCTCATGTTTTCCATCGATTATAAAATCACGGGAAGAAACAACCTTCTCTCGAGAATGGATGGGGCGGTAAAAGAAATAAGTAATCTCGAAAGACAGGTAAAGGCGTTGGAGCAGTTTATTGACCATTCAGCAGAGCAGTATTGGCGGGTGGAAAGGGGACTGACGGAGAAATCGTTTGATGCGATCTCCACGAAGAAAGGGAAGCCGACGTTCCTGGCGATTATTAATTTTTTAAATTCATTTAATAGTAATTTAAGTAAAAGTGACGCTGCCTTGATTGCAACGCAGCTTCTTTCTGTTGCAACGACCGGTGCCCTTTCACGTAAGCTGAAGATCAATTATATTAACGGCAAGCCATCCTTCCTTCAGAAAATAAAGGGGGACTACAAATTTACCGTGAAAGCGGACCCTTCCTGGACAAGCAGAGGGGGGTACAGCTCGAAAGTTGCCCGAATGATCTATGATTTTTCCAAATCCAATCCTTCGAATCCACTTGTTAAACAACTCCATAAGTTTGTCGCATCCTATTCAAGCCCATCGGCATTGTTGAAACACGTAGCCGGTTTTCCAAAGAACGTCAATTCAATGTTAAAGGGAAAAACGCTATCCTCCACCTTCAAAAACCGAATTACGATAGGCACAAAGGAAGTAGCAGAAGAGGTTCTGAAGGCGAGAGGATTGTATGGTGCTGCGAAGAAGATTCCAGTAGTAGGCTGGGGGATTTCTATTGGAGCAAACTTATCGGAATTATGGAGTGACGATAATGTCGGGAAAAACACTGGCGAAAAATTAGGGAGGGCGTCTGCCGGAATTCTTGCCGATTTTGGTGCCATTACCGGAGGTGCGCAACTTGGGGCAATGATTGGGTCGGTCGGCGGCCCAGTAGGAATTATCGTCGGCGGTGCCGTGGGAGGTTTGGTCGGCGGTGTCGGCAGTATGGTGTTTGAAAACCAAATTAAGGATGTCGGCGAGAAGATTGGGGGAGCGGCTGAATCCGGGGGAAGATATCTCGGTAGTAAGATAAGCAGTGGTTTCAAATCAGTCAAGAGCTGGTTTAACTAAGTACATATCAAATGAAGGTTAGGGTTGGAATATGACACCTGAAACAGTAAGAGTAATTTTAGATATTATCGCCTATTATTTTTGTGTCCAAATGTCATTTAGTGCATTGGTATTGGTCATGGGCAGGGTGATCCTGGGTCCGTATGAAGCATGGGTTTATGAAAACCCGCGAAATCTATTTCAACGCGTGTCCACATTTTGTATGGTTGCCGTCCTTGGAGTCGGACCGTACCTCAATAAAAAATTTATCAAGTTTTCTTGGATCGTCAGAAAGATCCTCCTGCTCATCTCAATCAGTATTTTGTGTGTGGTATGCGTGATTATCTACTATGTAATAAAAAATATATTGGAAATGATTTTTTTATAAGAAGGATTTTGTTTCGATAAAAATTAAAGGACTGTGAAACGATGGACTATTTGTTGACTTGTACGTCGGAGGAACTGGCCCTGTTGGTTACCATAAACGGGTATCCAAGTGTGGCCAAAACGATTGCGGAAGCTTCATTTGGGAAGAAAAGTGAAAAAGAATGGCAGGCGATCATGGAAGCAGCCGTCCACCAATTAATCCAGAAGCAGCTTTGGGACGAAGAAAAGGATGCAAATGGCGAGAGCCCGGTAAGTGAGGAAGTCCAAGAATTTATTCGTTCCTATGTGGAATCGAAATGGATGATTCGCTGCTCGAATCAAGCGAAGTCCAATATTTTGATGCTCCACCATATTGAAGGGACCACGTGGATGACCCATGTGATTGACCGGGACATCATTCATGAATTTGCCTACATCCACCGCGAGGAGATTCCGGCGATTGTCCGGGATTATTATGCCTTTTCCGATGCGCCGCTTGAAAAAGGGCTTGAGTTTAATCTGACAGACAAGGCGTTTGATTTATTAAGCAAGCCCGGTAAGGAAAAGAAGGTAAGAAAGATGTGCCGCTTTACAGCGGAAGAAGAGGAAGGCTTTGAACAGTTTGTGAGCGATTTGCAAGCAGAAGGCTGGTCGTTGTTTAATATTTCCTTTTTCCAGTTAGAAGGCCTTGAAGCCGATCCTTACCTTGAAAATATTGTATTCTTTCTTCCTTCGAAACAAGGAATCTGGCTGATTGAATACAGTGATCATGACGTTAAACCGGTACAAATTCAGTTAAGCCCCCATGAAGAGTGGTGTGATTTGTTAGATGGCGTAGGGATGGCCGCAGCGAATGTGGAATAAAAGGGGAGGTCGATTCATGCTTAAAAACAACTGGAAGAGTGTCTCCGCTTGGAGTGCGGGTTTGACCATAATTTTATTCATTGCAGCGCTGATTATGAACCCGCAATTTTTTACTAGCCTTAACAATATTGTCAGGGCAATTGGTGTAATGTTTATTGGAAGTTTTTTTATATTAATGATTGTGGTGGCAATTCTTCACCTTTTCAAGGAATATCGCTTGGCTGATAAACGTGGAAAGCGGCTTTTTCTTGTCCTTCTTATTATCACTATCATTATTTATGGACCAAGAATTATCGCAGATTTTAGATAGGAAGCGTTCGTTTATTTATATAATGCTATATTAGTATAACTTTGGTGCTGACACTTTAAGGAGAGAATGGTTTTGATTTTAACGCTTTTTGATCGGGGCAAGGCTTTCACCCTCGTACTTCCCGAAAAAATTACCGGAAGATATATCCTGACAACTGAAGACAACGCGGGTAATCCGAAAGATTTAATGGCGGTCGAAGCGGAAGCGGGTAAATGGTATGTTAAGTCAAATCAATATGCCCATCTGAAAGATTCCGATCCGAAAGCGCTGCTTGAGCCATTCCTGACCTATACGATTGATCGTGACGGCGATTCCTCGGCCCTCCTCTATGCGGAGCCGTTCAGCGAGGACCGCAACGAGTTTACGAGACATATTGTGACCCGTGACGTGGTGAAGATTGGCCGTGCCAAGGATAATCATATTTGTTTTACGAATAAACTCGTTTCCAGCACACACGCATTGATTGAATACAGCAGCGACGGACAGGCGAAGCTGCGCGATCTAAACAGCTCAAACGGCACGTATGTAAACGGAGAAAGAATTGGCGAAAAAGTTCTCGCAATCGGCGATGTCATCTCGATTATGGGCTTACGGATTATCTTTAATGGCCACATGCTTTCATTAAATAATCCGCATCAGCTTGTGTTTTTAGACAGGGGCAGTTTTCAGCCGTTTGCAGTGCAAAAGCCGGTTATCGAAGAAGACGACGAGCTCGATGATTTTTTAATAGAAGAAGAGAATGAAGATCTGTTCTATCGCTCGCCGCGTTTTAAGCGGGAGGTTGAGCGGAAAACGATCAAGATTGACCCACCGCCGCAGCCCCAGGCGCCGGATGAGACACCGCTCATGTTAATGCTCGGCCCATCGATTACGATGGGGATGGCCTCGCTTGCAACTGGGGTGTTCGCTGTGCTCAATGTCATGCGGACAAACGGTGATATGATGTACGCGATGCCGACTTTGGTGATGTCGGTCAGTATGCTGATTGGGATGATTCTTTGGCCGATTTTAACGAAACGGTATGAAAAGAAACGGCGGATTGCTCAGGAGAAAATCCGCCAGGAAAAATACTTACAATACATAGAAGACATGAAAAGAGCGATTAGGGCAGAATGCTCGCATCAATGCGAGATTCTCCACGAAAACCATGTTTCGCTTGAAAATTGCTTGCAACGGATTGACCGGCGCGAACGCAATTTGTGGGAACGGGTCATCGGGCAAGAGGATTTCTTACGGGTCCGTGTCGGGATTGGCGATTTATCGATGGTGGCGGAAATCAAGTATCCTGAAAAGAAATTTACCTTAGAGGATGACAATCTTCAAGAGGCATTGTACCAATTGGTCGATGCTCCGAAAATTCTCCCTCAGGTGCCCGTCACCCTGTCGTTGATCGAAGAGCGAGTGAGTGGAATTATCGGTCCTCGGGAAAATGTCGTCGATTTCGTCAAGGGGATTATTTTTCAATTAACGGCGTTACATAGCTATGACGAGCTGAAACTCGTGTTTATTTACGATCCATCGGAGCCGTGGGAATTTGTGAAATGGCTGCCACATGTGTGGGATGATGAGAAATCCATTCGCTTTATGGCGACGGATGACAATGAAATCAAGGAGCTTTCGGCTTATTTTGAGAAGGAGCTTGTGCTTCGGGAAGAGCAGGAGTGGAAGCCCGCACCGCCGCATTATCTCGTGTTTTCAATGAACAAGGAGCTGGCGGGAAAAGCGGAAATGGTCAATTTGCTTTTAAAGGGGAAACGGGGCTTCAGCTTAATCACCCTTTATGATGAGCTTGAAAAGCTGCCGAAGGAATGCACAAATGTTGTCGAGTTGGATGGTATGACCGGGAAAATCTATGACAAGGATGACCTCTCAGGCAGATATCAGGCATTTGAGCCCGATATTTATTTCAAGAAGGATGCCGAGGAGATGGCGGTCAAGTTGGCCAATATCCAGCTAGCATCATCCGTTGAAGCTTTCGCCTTGCCAGAGATGATGACGTTTTTAGAGATGTTTGGGGTCGGAAAAATTGAACATTTGAACGCGCTGACGCGGTGGAGTGAAAATAATCCAACTGTCACGATGAGAACACCGATTGGGGTCAACACGCGCGGTGAACACTTTTCGATCGACCTTCACGAAAAATACCACGGTCCGCATGGGCTGATTGCTGGAATGACCGGTTCGGGAAAAAGTGAATTGATTATGACGCTGATTTTATCGCTCGCGGTCAATTACCATCCGGACGAAGTGGCGTTTATTTTGATCGATTATAAGGGCGGCGGCATGGCGAATGCCTTCTGGAACCTGCCGCATCTCGCCGGTACGATTACCAATCTAGACGGTGCGGCGGTGAAGCGGTCGCTGATTTCGATTCAAAGTGAATTGAAGCGGCGCCAGGCCATTTTTAGCGAAACAAGCCGGCGCTTGAACGAAAGCAATATTGATATTTACAAATACCAAAAGTTGTACCGCGAGGGCGTTGTTTCGGAGCCTTTGCAGCATTTATTAATGATTTCCGACGAGTTTGCTGAGTTAAAGACGCAGCAGCCGGAATTCATGGAGCAGCTGGTCAGTGCGGCGCGGATTGGCCGAAGCTTGGGCGTGCATTTGATTTTAGCGACGCAGAAGCCTTCTGGGGTTGTAGATGATCAGATTTGGAGTAATAGTAAGTTCCGGATCAGCTTGAAGGTGCAGGAGAAGGCCGACAGTATGGAGGTCATCAAGCGCCCGGATGCCGCGGAATTATCGCAAACCGGTCGTTTCTTCCTGCAGGTCGGCTACAACGAGCTGTTTGAGCTTGGGCAGTCGGCGTGGGCCGGGGCGCCGTATTATCCTGCGGATCGAGTGGAGAAGCGGAAGGATGATGGGATTGAGATTATCGACCAGTTAGGGCGTGTTGTGAAGAAGGCGCGGCTTGAGCGGGAGCGTCGTGTGAAGAATCCTTCGAAGCAAATTGATGAAGTGGTGAAATATCTTGCAGCGCTTGCGGAGCAGGAACGGATTCAGGTGAAGCCACTGTGGCTTGAACCAATACCAGCTGATATTTATGTGGATGAATTGAAGGCGAAGTACGGCTTTGTTTCGGCTCCTGACCTCGGGTTGAATCCCGTCATTGGTGAATACGATGATCCGGCGAATCAACGGCAGAGTGTTCTGAGGTTGCCGTTTGAAGGCAATACGGTCGTCTACGGGGTGGCCGGCAGCGGGAAGACAACGCTGTTAACTACTCTCATTTACTCGTTGATGGAAGAGCACACGCCAGACGAGGTCCATCTTTATCTCCTCGATTTTGGCTCTGAGACCTTGAGCTGGTATCGCGAGGCGCCGCACGTCGGCGATGTTATGCTTTCGCATGATGCGGAGAAGATTGATGGCCTCTTTAAAATGATTACGGCTGAAATGGCTGTCAGGAAGAAGCGATTTGCTGAGTACGGGGGCGACTTCAGGGCCTTTAATAAAAGGTCGCCACAGACGGTCCCGTCATTGGTGGTAGTCATCCATAATTATGCGGCGTTCGCTGAAACGTATGAGCAATATGAGGAAACGATTTCCTACTTGACGCGCGAGGGTCTGAAATATGGGGTTTATTTTGTGGTGACGGCGTTGAATACAGGGGCGATAAGGTACCGCCTGTTGCAGAACTTTAAACAGTTGTATGTGCTGCAGTTGAATGATGCTTCTGAATACTCCGGGGTACTGGGACATGTTGATGGGGTTTATCCATCGAAATTTAAAGGCCGGGGGATATTTAAGACGGATGCCGTTTATGAGTTTCAGGTGGCACAAATTGGGCGTGCTTCGTCCGACTTGTATCGCTTTGTGACCGAGTATTGCCGGAGTTATCAGTGGCAGGGCGCTCGGGCGAATCGGGTGCCGCTATTGCCAGAGAAGGTAGATGTTCACTATTTAGCTGATTTCGATGGCGTTTCGGGTGTGCCGATTGGGATTGAAAAAGGGTCTTTGGCGGTTGCCGGGTATGATTTTGATGCCTCGTTTGTGAATTTTGTATCGGCGTTGAGTGTGGATGATTGCACTGGGTTTATGCAGGGACTTGCTGAGGTTGTATCGCGCGATGCGGACGGTGAGGTCATGGTTCTCGATGCTGGGGCAGGCTTTGCGGCCGACCTTTATAGCGGGTACCAATATGTGGTTGAGACGGAACGACTAGAAGAGATGGTTGTGCACTTGTTTAATACTTTGGTGTATCGCAACAACACAACGAAGGATGCTCTTGCGGAGGGTGCGGAACCTCCGGTGTTTGAGAAAATTACCTGTTTGGTGAATTCATTGAGCGGGTTAATGGCAGAGTTGTCTGAGGATAGCAAGGATAAGCTGAAGGTCTTTTTGGAAAAAGGCGACGGGCTGAAGGTGACGATGATCATAGCTGATGCAGCGGATAAAATCAGTCCGATGATGTATGATGCGTGGTTCCAAAAACAGGTGTCGCTCAATCAAGCGATATGGGTCGGCAATGGGATTGCTGAGCAATATGTCTTTAAGATTGGCAAAATCACAAACGACTTGTATGGGGAGCTGCCGGAGGGCTTTGGCTATGTCATTCAGAAGGGAAAAGTGAAGCTTTTGAAGCTTGTGACTGCTGCAGAGGTTCTTGTAGAGGGGGCGGTGCAATATGCATAAGATTTTAGTCGATGTCTATAACCCCGCCGCCTCACGTTCCTTTGATGTGTTTATTCCGGTAAAAAGTAAGCTGTATGAGGTTTTGATGTTGCTGTCGAATACGGTTTCTGAGTTATCTCAGGGCTATTATAAGGCGTCTGAGCAGACAATTCTTTGTGACCGGAAGACGGGGAATGTTTTGGACTTAGGCAGGACGGTTGAGGAGCTTGGCTTGAAGAATGGGGCGAAGTTGATGCTGCTGTGATGTAGGTTGGAAGCGTTAATGGCGTATGGCGGTGTCTAACAGGCGGAAGGCGTGGTGTAACTAGCGTTTGGCGGTGTCTAACTGGCGGAAGGTTTGGCGTAACTGGCGAAACGCAGTCCTACTGGCGGAAGGCGTGCCATAACTTGCGTATGGCACGACATAACTGGCGGATGCTGGCCGTAAACTGGCGCATAGCCATTTTCTATAGGCGAAAGATGTCCTAATAGAGGAGGAATATCACTTTAAAGGAGGTGAAAAAACATGGCAAGATCCATTATGGTAGATCCGGCTAAGCTGGAAGATGCAGCAAATAAGATTGACCAGCAATCAGCTGAATACGAAAGACTTTATAAAGCACTTTTTCAAGAAGTAGACGGAATGCAAGCTGCTTGGCAAGGGCAGGATAACGTGGCATATACAACCCAAATCAAAGGATTTACGGATGATTTCCAAAAAATGACTCAGCTCATGAGACAATACTCCGATTTCCTAAAAGTTAGCGCAAAAACTTACAGAAACACACAGCAAGATATTATTTCTGGAGCGAAACGTCTGACAAACTAATAAGTAGATTGCTAGGAAAGAGAGGTGGAACCCATGACAATTGAAGGAATTAAAATTGGCCTTAATGAGGTCACTAGTACCGCCAGCCAAATCCGCACGTTAAACCACAACTTAACAGCGAGACTGGACGAAATCAAAAAAGAAATGAACGCCTTAGCCAATGCGTGGAACAGTGATGCATCCAACACAATCAGAAACAACTTTAACTCACTCGTACCAAAATTCGATAACTTCCGCGAAATCGTCGAAAGCTACGGAAAATTCTTAGACCAAACCGTCAACTCATACGACAGCACAGAAACAGCCATCAACAACAACGCCAGCGCATTCAAATAATTTAGATTGTGGAACATTCTGTGGAACAAGAAAATTCGGGTGGTGCCTGTCACCTGTCGAATTTTGTCAGGCACCACTAACATAGGGAGGGGAGTATAGATGATTAGAAATATGGAGCTTAAGCTAGAGGATTATGGGTTTTCGAAGTATTTTTATTTTCCAGTTCCGGAGGGGATGGAGTTGGATGCTGAGTTGGTGGCGGATAAGGCGGAGACGGATTTGTTGACGAATAATAAGATGCGGATTTCGGGGCTGCTGCCGTTTGGTGTGGTGAAGAAGGATGGGGCGGCTGCGCTGCGCTATGATATGATTTCGCCGGTCAATTTGGAGCAGCTTTTCGCGAGTACCCTAACGAAGGAGCGGCTTGTGGACAGTCTTTTAATGATGATGGAAGGTCTGGAGGACCTCGAGAAACATGGCCTCAATCCCGAGAAAATCCTGCTCAACAAGAAATATATCTTCCTTGATGACTTTTCAAATAGATTAGTATTTTTGTACGTTCCGGTGAAAGTTAATGTTTTTGAAAAGGTATCAATGAACGAGTTTCTTAAAACGTTGATTGCCGAGACCCCGTACGATGAAGCAGATGATTTGTTATTTTTTATCAAGCTCCACAATTATCTAGTCAAAAACGCTGACCTTCATTTACCGGATTTTAGAGAAAAGCTGAAGGAGTTTGCTGCGGTTGGAGCGGGCCCAGCGACGGATTCAGGCAAGGCGGTTCCACAGGCGCATTTTTATAGTCCAAGCCAGGGGAATGTTGTCAGTGAAGCGGCTGCCGCAGTGGAAGAGGGTACGACGGTTTTAGGTGCAGTCAACATTCAGGAGGAAGAGGGCACCACGGCATTGGGGGTCGGACCGCAATCTATTGCAAGGCCGTTTCTATTTGAAGCAGCTACAGGGGAAAAAATCTTTCTGAGGAAGGATGTTTTTAAGCTGGGCCGGGACCCCGAGCGGGTTGATTTTGTTGCGAAAAATAAAGTGGTCGGCCGGGTTCATGCGGAGATCGTTACGGTAGACGGGGAATATTTCTTTGTGGACAAACAGTCTCGAAATGGCAGCTACTTAAACGGGGTAAGGCTCGTGCAAAATAGCAAAATCAAGCTGAAGCATGAAGATAAAATTAAACTTGCAAACGAAGAGTTTGTTTTTAGATTGTTCTAAAATAGTAGATTTTGAGATTCGCGGATAAACTTTTGTAATCCGAGGTTAAGGGGTTATTTGGCACCTCTTTCGGGGGATATATAGGTGAAAAACAAAAGAATGAGGGTTGAACTATGGCCATTTTAACGGCATTCCATACCGATGTGGGGATAAAAAAGAAAACCAATCAGGATGGATTATTACTAAAAACAGCCCGGACACCAAAAGGACAGGTCGGCCTGTTCGTGGTCTGTGACGGCATGGGGGGCTTGGCTCAGGGAGAGCTCGCCAGCGCAACCGTCATTAGGGGGATGGCCGATTGGTTTGACTCCGAGATGCCGAACATCGCTCAATCCGAGCACTTGGAGGAAGACATTCGCAGGGAGCTAGAAGCCTGCATTCAACAATTAAATGAAAAAATCTTGGGCTACGGGGAGGCTGAAAAGGTAACCTTAGGGACTACCTTAACGGCACTGCTCATGGTTCACGACAAATACTATATCGCCCACATTGGCGACAGCAGAGTCTATCAAATTTCGAGGACCCTAACCCAATTAACGACAGATCAAACGTTAGTTGCAAGAGAAGTGGCCCGCGGCAATCTGACGGAGGAGCAGGCTAAATCGGATCCGCGCCGAAATGTGTTGCTGCAATGCGTTGGGGCAACGAAGGATATTGAGATTGCTTTCGCTTCAGGGGAACTTAAGGAAAAAACGGTTTTTATGTTGTGTTCAGATGGATTTTATCACCAGATTTCAGAGGCAGAGCTAGCAGAGAGCTTTCATCCGGCCAAGCTGATGGATGAAGTACGGATAAAGGAAAAGGTAATTGAGTTAGTCGAGTTAGTGAAAGCACGAAAAGAAGTCGATAACATTTCGGTTGTGGTGGCAAAAGTGGTATAGGCTACGGGGGGAGTTTTTCTTGATACAGATTGGAACAGTAATCGATGATCGCTATGAAATATTAAAAGAGATCGGCCGCGGCGGGATGAGTATCGTCTACCTTGCTATGGATAACCGCCTCAATAAATCTTTGGTCGTAAAAGATATCCGCAAGCGCGAGCCGAGCAACAATGAGCTGCTTATCAACAGCTTGATTGTCGAAGCCAACATGCTGAAGAAACTCGACCACGGGGCCTTGCCGAAAATCTATGACATCATCGATTCTGAAGGCGATATCTACGTTGTCATGGACTACATCGAAGGTGAGTCGTTAAAAGAAAAACTGAAACGAGAAAAAACCATTCCCGCTGACAAAGTCATTGAATGGGCAAAGCAGCTCGGCGAAGTTTTAGAATACATACATACGAGAAAACCCCACCCGATTATTTACAGGGATATGAAACCGGACAACATCATGCTTACCCCGGAGGGCAAAATCAAGCTCGTCGACTTCGGGATCGCCCGCGAGTTTAAGGCGGAAAGCACAACCGATACGACCAATCTTGGGACGAAATCCTATGCAGCGCCAGAGCAGCTCTCAGGCAAGCAGACTGATGCAAGGACCGATCTTTATAGTTTAGGAGTTACCTTATATCATCTCGTCACTGGAAAAAGTATCAATGAACCGCCGTTTGAGTTGAAGCCGATTCGTCACTGGGATCCGGCCCTGCCGGAAGGGCTTGAACATATTATCAATAAGTGTACCCAGTCCGAGCCGGGTAACCGTTATCAAAGCAGTAGTGAGCTGCTCTATGATCTTTACAATATTAACAAGTTGACAGAAAGATACAAGCAAAAGCTGCGGAAAAAATTGTCGGTGTATCTGGTCCCTGTCATACTGTTTTTTATTTTTACAACAACAGCTGTTGCTGGGTTTCAGGGCATCAAAAATACGGAGTTCCAGGATTATATGAAACTAGTAAATGAGGCAGGTGTCGCGCATATGAATGGCGAGGACCAGAAGGCGCTCAAATTGCTGGAAAAAGCAATCACAACTGTCGATAAAAAGCGTTCTGAGGCTTATATCAGTTTGCTGGATTTATTTATTAGCCGCAATGAAACCGATGACGGCCTAACAAAAATTGAAACCTATATCAACAGTGAATATGGGAATATCCAGAAAAATAGCGAGCTCCGCTTCAAGATGGGGATGACTTATTTTGATCTGTTGCATAATTATCCGGAGGCGCTGAAGCATTTTAATCACGTTGATCCCGAGGAAATCCCTGATGTGCAATACTATGAAACGATTGCCACGCAGGCGAGCTCGATGAATATAGATTATAAAAGGTTTGCCAACAACTTGAAAAGGTTTGAAAAATTTAATGATGGGCTCGCCAATGACCGGAAAAAAGTCGATAACTATAAATCCTTGGCCGGAATCTATATTTCCTATAAAGGGCAGTTGGACGGAGCCAATACGAAAACGATTGAAATCATCAATAAAGCGGACAAGGTCCTTAAGTCCATTGGTGATGAAAAATTGCAATCCCAGTATGATGAGGATTTTAAAAGTAAACTGGGGCAGGCCTATTACAGCAGGGGCGTGAATTTGCAGTCAAGAGCAGATCTTGAACAGGCAATCCGATTTTATCAAGAACTGCTGGAGGATTTGGACGAGCAAGACAAACCGGAAGTGTTAACGAAAATCGGTGTGATTTATCAGGATATGAAGGATTGGGCGAAGGCTGTCACGACGCTGCAGGATACGATCAAGGGATATCCGAAGTACATCGATGCCTATATAAAACTAGCAGATGTATTGCTAGATATCGAACAAGCCAAGCCGGAGGGCAAGCGTAATTTTAAGCAGGCCAAACAAGTGTATGAAAAAGTAAGTAAGCTTGCCGGTGCGAAGGGCGATGCTGATTTTAAAAAGTTGACAGGGCGGCTTGTGGCACTCGGTCTCAAGTAGAAAGGGGGAGAAAAGATGGGGTACCAGATCATGTTTTACGGGGGCCTAGCCGGCGCACTGATTACTTTCGCCATCTCGATTGTCCTTTTTGTAAAAATGGAGATCGCCCAGGTTTTCACCGATTTAACCGGGATTCAGTTTCGGAAAAAACGCCGGCGAATGGATGAGGAATCTAGGGAAAAGCATACAAAGGAAATCATGCTGAAAAAGCAGTATGCGGAATTAGCGGCTGCCGAGGAAACAGAGCTCTTGGAAGTGGCGGAAACGGTGGTGCTTGGGGACATTGAGGAAACGACCTTACTGACGGAAGAGACAACGCTTTTAGTAGAAGAAACGACACTTTTGGTAGAAAACGAGTTTATCAAAGAAGTAGATGTGGTGATTGTGCATTCCAACACGGTCATCTAGAGGGGATAGGGAGATGTCGGAAATAGCAAACAGAAAATCGCTGATTTGGGTATTAGCGTGCGGATTGTTGCTCTTGTCTGTGCTGTTTTTTAGCACAAACGCGTTTTCATTGGATGGAGCCAAACGTTTAGTTGTCTTTAACGGCGATCAATGGGATATGGAATCGGACAAGCAGCCCAACTGGTACACAAATGGAAATTCTGTATCCTTCCAGATTGATTTAACGGAGGATTTTAAAAACAGTCAGCCGGAAGGGGCGGAAAGGCCGTTTGAGGTTAGCGCATCTTACCCGGGTGCCGCGATGAAGCCGGAAATTACCGAGGTGAAAGACACAGAAAAAGGGTTTCAAGGTGGATACACGGTAACCATTCCCTTGCCTGCGGACAGCAAGGACGGGGGTTTGGACGTCACGGTTGAGATGGTAAAGAAAAACACGTGGAAAATTCCTGAACATACGAGCACGTTTACAATTAAACGAGATACAACTAAGCCGGTTGTCGACGTTCAAACGAAGTTTCAGGACGGTGATTTTTCAGACGGCGGGTTTACGGAAAAGCCGGTCACGATGACGGTCAAAGTCGACGACGCTCACTTTGACCCTTCGAAGGATACGATTTCGGTTGTCAAAGATGATATAGCCTTAAGTTCGTCACCTGAATGGAAGGACGGTCAAACGACTTTGACATTCGACCAAATCGGCGACTATGAAGTGACCGTTGTTGCAGCGGATGAGGCAGGAAACAAGAGTGAAGCGAAAAAGGTGACCTTTGGGATTTGGGATAAGGGTCCGCGCTTAACGATTGTGAATAGCAGGGAAAATGGCTCTTATAATGAGCCGGTTCAGTTGAAGGTCAGTGATGATTTTAAGATTTGGGATGCCACTGCGGTGGTAGAGAAGGACGGGGAAACGACGACAAAATCCTTCGACGAACGCGGGAAGACTGCCACTCTTGAGCTTTCGGAACAAGGGGTTTATAAAGTAAAAGTCACGGTGAAGGATCGAAAAAATCCTGTCGGTTTCGACCTCGGTGAAACCACGTTTACCATTGATACCACGAAGCCGGAGCTTAGCTTTACCGGTGTGGAAGATCAGGGCAGCGACAAAAAGCCGCGAAAATTTGGAATCGATGTGAAGGATCCGAATTTGGATGAGGATTCAGTGCTGCTGAAGGTGACTCATGTTAGCGGTAAGAATGAAACGTTTGCAGGTAAAGAAGCTTATGGTGAGCACAGCCTCACTAAGGACGGGGTTTACAAGCTTGAGCTGTCGGCAGAAGATAAAGCCGGAAACACAGCAACGAAGACGATTACGTTTACCATTGACCAAACGGCGCCGGTGTTGGACATTTCGGATGTTCCCGGGTTTATCAATGGGGCGAAAGAGGTTATTTTTACCGCCCAAGATTTGACACTTGATTTAAGCAAAACTGTTATAAAAGTGGTAAAAGACGGGGATGCGTACTCGGAACCCATTTCATTTGCGCAAACGGGCACAAACGCTGTGGCCAAGCATACGTTTAAAGACGAGGGCAAATATGAACTGAGCTTAAACGCAACCGACAAACTAGGAAATGCTTCACCGGAAAAAACGGCGGCATTTACGATTGATATGACAGCCCCGGTTGTTAAGATTTCCACGGTGGAAGATGGGGCCAAATATGATCAGGATCAAAATGTAAAAATTTCTGTTCAGGATAAGTATCTTGATCAATACGACGTAGCCGTGAAGAAGGACGGAAAAGCGTATGACATCAAAACGCTTGTCCTAGATGGCGATACTGCCACAACGGAACATCAATTTGACGAAGACGGAGTTTATGAAATCACGGTAACCTCCAAGGACAAGGCAGATAATGAAAAAACGGTTACCAAGACGTTTACGATTGATAAAACCGGCCCAGCGATTCATTTTTCCGATAATGTCGCACCGGGAGAGCACTACAATACCGATAAAACGGTCACCGTTTCGGTGGATGATTACACATTTGACCCGCAAAAGACGACGGTGAAGGTTCTGAAAAATGGGGAGGATGTCACGAAGAAAATCATCGGCGATTGGACATTCTCGGATCAATTTAAGTGGATTCTTCGCGGCGAGATGGAGCTTCCGTTTACAGAGGAAGGCGATTATGACCTCACCGTTACTTCAGAAGATATTTTTGGAAAAACCAGCCGCAATCAGCTTTCGTTTGTGATTGATAAAACAGCTCCAGAAATTGCGTTGTCGGGAATCAATGAGGGGGCCTTCGTGCAAAAAGACGAAGTGACAATCGGCGTGGATGAAACCCATTACCAAACAGATAACGTGACGGTCACGGTTGGGGACAAAAAGCTGACCTTCAAAAATACGGGTATTCACTCTGAAGTGAAAATTCCATTCACGACGGATGGCGATTACGTCATTACAGTTGAAGCGGAGGACAAAGCGGGCAATGTCGCTGAGACGAAAACCTTATCGTTTACGGTCGACACGATTGCACCAAAAATTAGTATTGTGAATAAGAATTCGGGTTCAGCGGTGAAGGATGATTCCTATTCCAGCAAGGATAAAGAGGTTTCTGTTATCGTCGAGGAGCATAATTTTAAAAATAATCATGTTGATGTAAATGTGAAGGAAAATGGCAAAAACATATCCATCGGTGAATGGAAAAATAGCGGTGAGACTTCAACGCTCGATTACGAATTTAAAGAGGACCGTGAGTATACAATTACGGTAGCGGCAGCCGACGCAGCCGGGAATAAGGGTGCTGAAAAATCGGTAACCTTTACAATTGACCATATCAATCCAGAGCTTGCGATTAGCGGGATTGGGGATGGGCAGAATTACAAGAGCAAGACTGCTGCATTTACGGTTAAGGATACCAATATTGATTTAAGCCAAACCTCGCTGAAGGTTTCTCGAAACGGCAAGCCCTATTCGGTAGGCTGGCTGGGGTTAACTTCAAAGACAAAAGGCGAGTTAAGCTACAATTTTAAGGATGAAGGAAAATATTTCGTTAAGCTCTCGACCACTGACAAAGCGGGCCGTGATACGAGCTTGAAGCCGGTTGAGTTTATTATTGACCACACGAAGCCAGTGGTAAAAGTAGACGGAGTGGACAACAATTCGTTTAATCCGAAGAGTAAGAATGTGGCGATTTCGGTGGATGAAGAGAACTATTCTACCAATCAGGTAGAACTCTCTGTTATGAAGGATGGTCAACCGTTTGGGATTGGAACAATGCCTGTAAAACAGCATTCGAATCTAAGCTACAATTTTTCAAAAGATGGTTTGTATTCAATTTTGATACGTGCGGAGGATAAGGCAGGCAATGGTCCGGTTGAGGTCAAGCGTACGTTTACGATTGATAAAACGAAACCGGCAATTGAGATTACCGGTGTGGAACAGGGCGCCTATTATAAAGAGGACAAGCTTGTTAAGGCAACGATTCAGGACCGGAACTTTGATATCAATAAAATCGTTGTTAAGAGGGATGGACACAATTATCCTGTTGGCGGATTTGTGGTGAGTGGGGATGTAGCGTCGTTCAGTCATAATTTTAGCAAAGAGGGCGATTATCAGTTGACCGTCGATGCGACGGATAAAGCTGGGAATCATTTTAGTAAGGTAATGAAATTCACGATTGATAAAACCAAGCCGGTGATTACCCCGAAATTCAGAGGGCAGGACCGTGTGATTAAGAACGGCGCATTTATTAACGAGATTTTTACACCAGAATTTGCGCTCGATCACCCAAGTGATGATTCGATTATTTCGGTGGTTTTGAACGGTAAAAACATTGGAAAAAGTGCTCTGACCGCATCGAAGGAAATGGAGTATAAGTACAAGGTTGTTGCACGGGATAAGGCCGGAAATGAAACGGAGTTAGCGATTCATTTTACCTTGGATACATCGAAGCCGGAGCTTTCGATTACAGGTGTTTTGGATGGATTCTTTAAAAAGGATCTCTCGCCGTTTGTGACGTATTCGGATGTGCATTTGGATAAGGGCAAAACATCGGTAACGCTGGATGGCAGACCATATGTGAATGGAACGAAGCTGAATGAGGAGAAAGTTTATGTTCTGAAGGCGAAGGTGATCGATTTAGCGAAAAACGTTAGCTCGAGAACGATTGTGTTCACGATTGACAAGACGGCTCCGTCCATCAAGTTCAACGAGGCGATTTCAAATCAGTATTTTAAAGAGGACTTAATTCCGAAATTGCTGATTCAGGACCATAGTGCCTACGATATTATCGCGCAAACCCTGGACGGAGAAGATTATAAGTTAGGTGAGCCGATTACGTCTGAAGGGAAGCATGTTCTGTTCTTCGAGGTCAAGGATAAGGCTGGTAACATTAAGCAGATGAGTGTCGAGTTTATTCTTGATAAGACGGCGCCGAAGGTTGAATTAGAAGGCATTGAGAGCGGTAAAACCTATTATGACCCGGTACGTTTAGCGATACATCTGGATAATCCGAAAGATACGATTAAGGAAGTTTTAGTGAACGATGTGCCTGTGAAGGACCTTGTTGAGACGAAGGATGACAACGGGAACACGGTGTATTCGAAGAATTTTAAGAAAATTGGGTCGTATAAGGTGAAAGTTGTCGCGTTCGATGATGCCGGAAACAAGGTTACCAAAGAATTCCCATTTCAGATCGCCCAAAAGGCCGCGATGATGAAGTTTTATGAGAATAAACCTTTGTTTGCAGGCAGTATTGTGGGTGTGTTGGCGTTGATTGGTTTGGGAGCTACGGCTGTGGTAAGAAGACGGAAAGAGGAAGATGTAAGTGAGTAAGTTTTTGGGGAGCCAGGCGGATGCCTGGCTTTTTGTGTTGTGGTTTTGGGGGCTTGAGTTGGTGTTAGGAACATAAAAATGGGCGGTTGGAACCTATTCGATTTATCGATACGGATGGATCGTATATCGATACAGAAAGAACATATAACGATACGGATGGATCGTATATCGATACAGAAGGAACATATAACGATACGGATGGATCGTATATCGATACGAATGGAACATAAATTGATAAGGCTAGGAAGGTTATATTACTCCTAGCTTGGATGATACTGATATTTTCCCAAATCAATGCTGCCGTGCAGGCCAACTTCCACTCCCTCGGCTTCAAGTGCAAACATCTGCTCTTGATAAGATTCATCGTATCGGTGGGCGATATGGCCTTTACCATTGATGACCCGGTGCCAGGGCAGGCGGTGTTTCCGGCTCATCGAATGGAGGATGCGCACAACTTGACGGGCAGCGCGTGGACTGCCGGCGAGCCCTGCAATCTGCCCGTATGTCATTACTTTTCCTGCAGGAATATTTTTAATGATACTAATCACATTTTCGGTAAACGGAGTCATGTTGATATCCTTTCCTTATGACTTATTTTAATTTTATTTGAAATCGGGGAAATCGACAAATTTCTTGGGAAATAGCAATACAGGGAAGTCATTTCCCGGAAAATAATAGGGATATCGCGGATTTCAGCATTTTCGCGGTGTTGTCGAATGGTGGAATGCTAGAGAATACTGATTTAAACAGTGTCCGATTTTTCAAAAAATTTCCGAAACACCTTGTCCTGATTGTGTTTTTTGTGCATAAACCCGTATCCAAGCTAATAAACTGTTACAAACCTTTACAAAGAGAGTGTTTGAGGTGAGGAATCGTTTGTGGAGGGCGTGGATTTAGTCGGGGACATGATTATTCCTAGTATGATCAGAAGGTAGATTACTTTCTGTCGCATGGTGACCCATCAAAAGTAATGTCCATCCCAGATGGACAAAGTGGTGAAAATGTCCTTTTGTGGTGCCTGTCACCCATGCGGAAAGCAGAATTCGTCATTGTGATAAGCGAGTCTCATTTCACACTACTCACATCCAATTTAGGGAGGGCGAGAGTGTGCACGATTACATCAAAGAGAGAACTATCAAGATTGGAAAGTATATCGTGGAGACGAGGAAAACGGTTCGCGTAATTGCGAAGGAGTTTGGCGTATCCAAAAGTACAGTCCATAAAGATTTGACAGAGAGGCTTCCTGAAATTAATCCAGAACTGGCGAATGAAGTAAAAGAGATTTTAGATTATCATAAATCGATCCGGCATTTAAGGGGCGGGGAAGCAACAAAAATGAAGTACCAAAAGGAAGAAAGAGAAGGCGAAGCGGTGAAATAATTTTAGAGAAATGCAAGACTTTTGGCGGAAGGGGGATTTGTGACTATAGGAGTGTGTTCATATGTAAGCGCTATATTTTTAAGGAAGCTTAACGAGTTCCTTTTCTAAAAAATTCGAGGACAATTACTGTTTTCGGATTTTTTTGATTTCCGACAAATAATTACATATTTTTGAGTTAAAAGTATGGAATTTTCTTTGGTTGTGATACAATAAACAATTAGAGTAGTAGGATCCGTTAAGGAGGAAAGACAAGAGAATGTTTGCTAGGGATATTGGTATTGATTTGGGTACTGCGAACGTGTTGATTCACGTGAAGGGCCGTGGGATTGTGTTGAATGAGCCTTCTGTGGTGGCGATTGACCGAAATACGAATCGTGTTTTAGCGGTTGGTGAAGAGGCGCGCCGCATGGTGGGACGTACACCTGGGAACATTGTCGCGATTCGTCCGCTAAAGGATGGCGTAATCGCTGACTTTGATGTAACTGAAGCAATGTTAAAACATTTTATTAATAAGTTGAATGTAAAAGGATTTCTTTCGAAGCCGCGTATTTTGATTTGCTGCCCGACGAATATTACGAGTGTTGAGCAGAAGGCAATCAAGGAAGCGGCTGAGAAGAGCGGCGGCAAGAAGATATATCTTGAAGAGGAGCCGAAGGTGGCGGCGATTGGCGCAGGGATGGATATTTTCCAGCCGAGCGGGAATATGGTCGTGGATATCGGCGGCGGTACGACGGATGTCGCCGTGCTTTCGATGGGCGATATCGTGACGTCTTCTTCGATTAAGATGGCGGGCGATAAGTTCGATATGGAGATTCTCAACCACATCAAGCGCGAGTACAAGCTGTTGATCGGGGAGCGTACGGCGGAGAATATTAAAATTAATATTGGGACGGTGTTTCCTGGTTCTCGTTCGGAAGAAATGGAGATTCGCGGCCGTGATATGGTTAGCGGTCTGCCACGCACGATTTCGGTTCGTTCGGAAGAGATTGAGGGGGCGCTTCGTGAGTCGGTTGCAGTGATTGTTCAGGCCGCGAAGAGTGTGCTTGAGCGGACTCCACCAGAGTTGTCTGCGGATATTATTGACCGCGGTGTGATTTTGACGGGTGGCGGTGCATTGCTGCACGGAATTGATATGCTGCTTGCGGATGAGTTGAAGGTACCGGTATTGGTTGCGGAGAATCCGATGGACTGCGTGGCGATCGGTACGGGAATTATGTTGGATAATATTGACCGGATTCCTGGTAGGAAGCTGGGATAAGTTTTTTGGTTAGAGCCTGATGACGCGTGGGTTATGCGTTGTTGGGCTTTTTTGTTGTGTTAAAGTGTAAAAACCGGAATAAGTACTCCACAAGATTCGCGTTTTTTTTACAAAAGGCGACCTTTTCCACAAAAAGTTGATGAGTATTTTTAAAATATTTTTTATAATAGAAATAAGACTAGGCGAATAATTTTATAAAAACAATATAATTTAGGGAATAATATGTTTTAACTCGCTAGTTTTGGGAGAAACACAAAGGGGAATTCCGATGTCCGAACAAGTGAAAACGAGGGAAGAATTAAAAAAGGAAAAAGCTGATTCGCAAAAAACGGCGGAAGAAGTACGCCCAGCGACAAAACGGGTGAGAGTACGCTTGATTCCGATTTGGCTGCGGCTTATTCTTTTGGTGATGAGTATATTTATTTGCGTCATGGCGGGATCAGCGGTTGGCTATGGTATGCTTGGCGGCGGAAAAATTGCAGATGTTTTTAAGGAATCAACGTGGACGCATATCATCGACTTGGTTGATAAAAAATAAATCGATTGGAGGGAAGGGAGCAATCTCTTCCCTTTGTTTGTGTTTAATAGTAAAATGTATTTTAAGTAGCTAATCTTAGTAGGAGGTACTAAAAATGCTTGATATCGAACAAATTAAAGAAATTATTCCACACCGTTATCCATTTTTGCTGGTAGACCGAATTTTGGAGGTTGAGGAAGGAAAACGGGCGATTGGGATTAAAAATGTTTCAGCAAACGAGGAGTTTTTCAACGGACACTTTCCTGATTATCCGGTCATGCCTGGCGTTTTAATCGTGGAAGCATTGGCACAGGTTGGTGCTGTTGCCATGTTGAAAAAAGAGGAAAACCGTGGCCGATTAGCATTCTTTGCGGGGATTGACGGCTGCCGTTTCAAAAAACAGGTCAAGCCTGGGGACCAGCTTCGTCTTGAGGTTGAAATCATTCGTTTGCGCGGTCCAGTTGGAAAAGGAAAAGCTGTTGCGACGGTTGACGGTGAGATCGCCTGTGAAGCGGAAATTACATTTGCGCTGGGCGAGAAAAAAGAATAGTGTTTGGAGAAATGGCCGGGGGACTGGTCATTTTTTTGTGGGGTCGGTGTTATGGATTTGTTCCGTTTTTGAGGTTTTATGTTCTCTTTTGGTGATTATATGCTCCAAACGTTTGTTTAGTAATCAAATAGCTAGGCGGATGCCTAGCATCGTTAATTTTTTCCCTCACATTCAAGTGAACGGGCCATTTTTATGCGGATCTTGCCCTTAAAATTAACTTCTTCAAGGGTGATTTTAATTATATGTTCCATTACGAAAGAGATATGTTCCGATTACGAGGAAATATGTTCTATCCCATCAATTAAATGTTCCGAACCGAACGAATCCACCCCAAAACAAAAAGCCAGGCACCAAGCCTGGCTTACACTCACTGTGGAGTCTTCATCTTAATCTTCGGTTTACTTTTCATTTTTTCCTTAAACTCAGTCAGGAGGGCTTGGCCACTCAAACCTCTTTGAATCAAACTATCGAGCAGCAGCTCAGAATAATCACGGCGCAGACGGCGCAGACGGCCTTCCAACAACACACTCATATGATTTTCAAACTTATTCAACGTACCAATCTTCGTTTGGAAAAATGCCGGATCATTTTCAAGCTTCGTAATTACCGCTTCAACAATAATTTCACGGCCTTCATCCTGAATCTTTTTAAAATAATCATAAAGAGACAGATCCGTATAAGCTTCCAGTAGCCAGGTGTGCTGCTCATCTTCTTTATTAATGATTAAACCATCATGTAACGGAATTTCCACAGAATTGTCATTCTCAACCACTTCCAATGACACCAACTTGAACGATTTCATTAGGTAAAACCTCCTTCTAGCATTTTGCCGCGGACCTATTCCCCCAAGTCAACGTGACGAATCACTTTTCCTAAATTATAACATATGCAGAATGAAAGCAAATGTCGAAAAATATATGTCGAATCTTGCAAAAATGGTTTTTCACGCCCCATACCCATCAAAAGGGCCAATTTCCCCTTAGAGAAAAACCTTTTTTCAACCATAAATATCCTCGAAAAAGCATTTTTCGTGATTTTACAGGGGGAGGCGGAGAGGACTATGATAAAGCCATGAAACAGAGAGGAGTTGAACAAATGATCAATCAAGTCACGCTTGTTGGAAGACTGACGAAGGATCCAGAGCTGAAAACAACGTCCGATGGAACCCCCGTTACACAGGTGACGCTCGCTGTAAGCCGAAATTTTCGCAACCATAATGGAGAGATTGAAGCAGACTTTGTTTTGTGCACGCTGTGGCGAAAGGCGGCTGAAAACACCGCGCAATACTGCCGGAAGGGTTCTGTCGTCGGGGTTACAGGGCGGCTGCATACCCGGAATTACGAAAAAGATGGAAAGAGGGTGTATATAACCGAGGTGGTCGGGGAGCAAATCCGCTTTTTAGGCGCCAAACCGCATGTGGCGAATTCAGGCCCGAGTCCGTCTCCACCCCAGACCCAGAGCCCGAATCCTGAACTGATCGAAAAAAAGGAGGAAGTACCAGTTGGAAGCTAATCACAGTGAAACTCTAGAGCGGCTCATGGAATCATTGATCAAAATGGTCGGGAAGGCAAACCAAAAAGTAGACGGCTTGCAGCGAAGAGTCATCCAGCTTGAAACCTTTATCAAGGAGGAAAAGGAACGAGGCACCATCCGCATCTACCCCGAGCAACCTCAAGAATCCGCCTCATCCACCCCCCACATCAGTTGATGGCCATGATTTCCTCACTATATAAAATCAAATGTCTCTCCTAGTCACCCCAAGTTTTCCGGCGATTCTGCCGGATTTTTATTTTTTTGGTATAAAAAAACGGCAACAGGGCATAATGTTAGCAAAACCCCCTGTTTTTTATAAGAAGCCGCTGACATAGTTGTCCAGCGGCTTCTTTGTTTTTTTGGGGGGAAAAGGTACATCGGATGTTCTCATGAATAACGTTTGGTAAGTATCGAAAGTAGGAGAAATTGTGAATAAAAACGCACAATTCCACTTTTTGTTTCTAGGGTGATTGCGGGAGAAGAAATTATTGTCATATAATGTAGATAATTGTAAGATTTGGAGTGATCATATGGATAAAAATCCGAGCAGTTCGTTGAACTTTATTGGCGTCATGCTAAGTAATCGCGAAATTATGATCAAGAGCAAGCCAGGCTTTTTCGATGCATTAACGCTTTCCAAAGACCCATCTCAGAGCAGCTTCTATCAAACCATTCCTCTTGGCGATACACATTCAGTATCCATCTATTACTATAACAAAAGATTTCAATTTACCTATCAAAATCATTCATTTCAGCTTTTCGAAGGAAATCAGCAGCTCAGTGAGCAAGCCGTTTATAATATTTTAAATAATTTTATCGTAAAAGAAGGGAATAAGGCTTCCTATTTAACAAGCTTCCCAGAAGATAAAATCAGGATGGCGAAAAGGAAGAAAACCCGCGTGCTGGCGGAGAGTAAGCGGGTCAGGGAGTGATTAGATTTTAAGAAATAAGCTAGGCATCCAGCCTAGCTTATTTTTTTGCCAGTTCAAGCTGTTCACTCCACACGGACAAAAGGGGCGAAAAGTCCACGGGCGGTGCCTGTCACCGCATTTGGTAATTGTCCCCTTTTGGTGAAATTTCGGCTTATATGACAAAAGTGGGGTGAATTTTAATGTTTTTGTAACATTGCTGGTATATTGATTTGATATAAATAGGGAAAGGGGGAAAGAGTATGCAATTTTTTAAGCGTATGATTCTCGTAATTTTTACATTAACATTGTGTGGAACTGGTTCAATCATGACATATGCCGAGAGCAATACGGAAGCATTACATAATGTCGAGCAGGACCTTCAGCAAAAAGCACAAGAAAAGCAATCTGTTTCAAACGAGATGACAAACATTAAGCAAGAAATGGACTCAATCTATAAATATATTTCAGCGAACAAAGAAGCGTTGACCAAAACGCAAAACAAAATTGATGAGACCAATAAGCTCATTGAGCAGAAAAAAGAAGAAATTGTCACTGTTGAGGACAAAATTCTGGCCCGCCAAGATGTCATGAAAAAGCGGCTAGTCGCCCTTCAGCACGACAATAGTGTAAGCTTAGTGATCAAGGTTCTACTAAACGCCAAAAGTTTTGATGACTTACTACAACGCGCAAGTGCGGTCTCGGCTCTATTTAACGCTGACCAAAGCATTTTAGATGACCAGAAACATGACCTTAAACAGATTGAAGACGATAAAAAAGAGATTGATCAACAAGAGCAGGTTTTAAAAGAGGAACAAAAAAACCTAGCCAATCAGCAGGAACAACTTAGTTTGAATCTGCAAAAAAGACAAGAGACCTTAAAAGAAATGCAAGATAAATATAGCAAAATCGATAAAGAAATGGCGCTTGCCAAAAAAGAAAAAGCAAGCATTCAAGCTGAGCTAAGAGCGGCTGAAGAAAGAGTTCGCAAGGAACAGGCAGCGGCAAAATCGAGGGCAGTAGCTGCATCGGCATCTGCAGGAAGCCAGCAAAACGATTCACAACCGACAGGCAACGGGGAAACTTTTTATGTTACCGCAACCGCCTATAGCTACTCAAGTTCTGGTGCGATTACAAGAATGGGTTACAATATTAAAGAAAACCCATATATGAAGCTTATTGCCGTTGACCCATCTGTCATTCCATTAGGAAGCAAAGTTTGGGTAGAAGGCTACGGGGTCGCAGTTGCAGGCGATACAGGCGGTGCTATCCACGGCCACATAATCGATGTTTTAAAACCAACCAAAGCGCAAGCTCTAGCCTGGGGCAGAAGAACCGTGAAAGTGAAAATATTAGATTAGTAACCAAGAAAGAGACCAAACACGCAAATTGTTTGGTCTCTTTTTTTAGGATTCGACAAAAATCGGGTGGTGACAGGCACCACCCGATTTTTGTCGAATAAATAAAATTGTATTGACTTGTATCCAGTTCCCGCCTACAGTAATATTGGATATTAATTCCATAGAACGGAGGGTGGATGTTGAAAAGACAATATGATTTGGACTGGATTCGTGTGTTCGCGACGCTCGCGGTATTTTTTTACCACTGCTCGATGTTTTTTAACCCATTTCCTTGGCATGTCAAAAATAATCAAATAGATTCAGGGAGTATTTTAGTATTTTCCTTATTTGTGGGTGCTTGGATCATGCCGATCTTTTTCGCGGTATCAGGAATCAGTGTGACGTATGCCTTGAAAAATCGCCCCGTGACTGCTTTTTTCAAAGAACGGTTGATTCGGCTAGGAGTGCCGCTTGTGTTTGGGGTATTCATCTTAACTCCTCACCAAATTTTTCTTGAACGAATTGCCAACCGTCAGTTTAATGGTTCATTCCTAGAGTTTCTTCCTCACTATTTTGATGGGATTTATTTAGATTTTGGCGGAACAGGAAATTTCGCATTCTTTGGACTACATCTTTGGTATCTACTCGTACTGCTCGTATTCTCCTTTCTTACGATACCTATATTTAAAAAAATCCCTTGCAGTGGAAGATTTGGCCGGGTCCATTTGTGGCTGCTGCCGTTTATTCTTTTTGCATCAGGATTAGTCAAAACTCAGGGGTTAGGCGGCTGGGACCTTGTATTTTATCTAATCGTCTTTATTTATGGTTATTACTTTTTTTCAAGTGAAGCTTTTAAAGATAATCTTCAAGCCACAATCAAGATTCACATGACGCTTGCCTTGATTTCTTCCGCTGTATACATCGTCTGGTTTATGAAGGCTTATCCTCAACCGGGATCGGTGGAGGAGATCATCTTTTTTGCTGTCCGAACGATTAATTGCTGGAGCTTGTTACTATGCATCTTCTTCCTGGCAGACAAATATTTATCTATGACCAATCGTTTTCTGAAGTATGCAAGTGAAGCGTCAATGCCATTTTATGTTTTGCATCAGCCTGTCATTGTGCTGCTTGGCTTTTTCATCCGCGAGCTATCATGGCCGATAGCTGTTAAGCTGGTTTTTCTGATTTCCATTTCCTTTATCTTGATTATGGGTGGCTATCACTTTGTTGTTCGGCGCTTTAGCGTGCTGAGGTTTTTGTTTGGGATGAAGGGGGAAATTAGGAAAAACAAAGCACAAGCAACGTATTCTCTACATAAATAGGTGGAATTCCAGGTTGGAAATTTGGACTATTATTTGTAAAAAATTCCTTTATAATAGATTTAGGTGGGAGCCCTACAGTGAATCTGGGGTGCACCAATTTTATTAGAGGGGGGAAATTCCATGTCGAATGATCATGAGGTTATATTAGATAAAGGAAAACAAAATGATCCAAAAATAAAAGTGGAAAGGAAAGAGGGAGAACCGACTTCCGCTTTCAAAGGGGCTTCATGGGCAGCGCTGTTAGTAGGGGTTGCGGCGTATCTCATCGGTCTGTTTAACGCAACAATGCAGCTGAACGAAAAAGGATATTACTTTGCCGTTTTAGTGTTCGGGCTCTATGCAGCGGTATCTTTACAAAAAGCAGTAAGAGATAGGGAAGAGGGAATCCCTGTAACGAATATTTATTATGGGATTAGCTGGTTTGCGATGATTGTATCGATTTCATTAATGGTTATCGGGTTATATAATGCAGGAAGTATTGTGTTAAGTGAAAAGGGATTTTATGGGATGTCGTTTGTTCTGAGCTTATTTGCAGCCATTACGGTCCAAAAGAATATTCGAGATACACAGAGGGCAAGAGAAAGAGATTGAACGACAGGGAACTGTCGTTTTTTTTTTTGCTCAAGCAGGGTGTTCCTGGAAAGGGAAATTGTCGATATCCTTTTGAAAAGTGTTGATATACGGTCAAAAAGTGTCGATATCCGATGGAAAAGTGTTAATATAGTAACGATTTGTGTTGATAGCTGGTCAAAAAGTGTCGATATAATCGAAAATCATGGTGGAAAAAATCTGTCGGCAACTGGTTTTTGGTAGTAACTGTTTATCTTTTTGCTAAAACTGCGGCTTCTTCAATAATAGACCATCAATGTCCACCCCACACGCACAAAAACAGCAAAAAGTCCACGAACGGTGCCTGTCACTTTAGTGGATCACCGTATGAGGTGGACTTTTCACATTGTTACCCCAAATAGACTAAATCCTTCAGCTCATCTGTCGAGAGTTCGGTGATCCAGTTTTCGCTTTGGATGATTTGGTCATTTAAGAATTGCTTTTTCTCGAGCATGGCGTCGATTTTCTCTTCAAGGGTTCCGGTACAAATCAGCTTATGAACGTGGACAAACCGCGACTGCCCAATTCGATACGCTCGGTCCGTGGCCTGATTCTCAACGGCCGGATTCCACCAACGATCATAGTGAATCACATGATTCGCCGCCGTCAAATTCAGCCCTGTTCCTCCTGCCTTCAACGACAGCAAGAACACCGGAAACTCGCCATTTTGGAACCGTTCGATCATCGTATCACGCTGCGTCTTCGCCACACTTCCGTTCAAAAACGGCGTCTCGATCCCAAACCGTTTCTTCAGTGCCGAACGAATCATCTCGCCCATCTCGATATACTGCGTAAAAATTAAGCAACTTTCGCCAGAGTCCAGCACCGCATCGACTAAATCAACCAGCTTCTCTAATTTATTCGAACGCTCCAGCAGCACACGTCCGGCAGACTGCTCTTTCAAATACAGCGCCGGATGATTGCACAACTGTTTCAAACGGCTCAACATCTGCAAAATCAAGCCCTTACGCTCAAACCCGGTCAATTTTTCAATCTGCTCAAACGTATCGCGCACGAGCTGTTCATACAGCGATGCCTGCTCCGTTGTCAGTGGACAGTACTCCTTCTGCTCCTGCTTATCCGGCAAATTCAGCGCAACCTCTTCATCCTTCTTCGTCCGCCGCAACAAGAAGGGCCGAATCAACGCCTGCAGCTGATGCACCTTTTCCTTCTTCTCATCCTTCTCAATTGGAATCACGAACTTCTTCTGGAACTGCCCCAAGCTTCCCAAATACCCATGATTCGTGAAATCAAAAATCGACCATAGCTCCGACAAGCGATTTTCCATAGGCGTTCCGGTTAAAGCAACATGGTGACGGCCTCGCAGCCTGCGTACCGCTTTCGATTGTTTCGTCTGCGCGTTCTTAATGTTTTGCGCCTCGTCAATCGCAATCGTGCTCCAAATCGCCGATTCAAACTCATCGGAATCGAGATGGCTCAAGCCATAAGAAGTTAGCACCACATCGACATTTTTTACCTTTTCCAAAAAAGCTTCTTCCTTCAAGCGGTTTGAACCATAATGCAAATAGACATCCATTTCCGGTCCAAAACGTTCGAGCTCTTTTTGCCAGTTACCGAGAACCGAGGTTGGGCAAATAATCAACGACGATTTCGTCGGAGTCTTCACCGTTGGAGCGGCTTCTTCCGCATCTTTTTTCCGTTTCCGGCTGCGAGACTCGGATTCAACCATAGCCGGTTCATCCCCAGCAAGCTCCTTCACCTTCAACAAATAAGAAATCAACTGCACCGTTTTTCCAAGCCCCATATCATCGGCAAGGACCGCGCCAAACCCGTGCTGCCTTAAAAACCACAGCCAGCTCATACCTAGCTGCTGGTAAGGGCGGAGCTCTCCGTTCAAGCCCTCCGGCACCGGTTCCATTGGGATTTCTTTTACTTCTGAAAGCTGCTTGATCATTTGTTTCCACTGACGGTTCAATTCGATTTGAATTTTTGCAAATGCCTTTGGATTTTCCAGTTCATCCTCGGTTTCTTCTGAATTCACCAGCTCCTGCTCAAGCAAATCACGGACCTGCAACCCTTCTTTTTCAGCCCGCTTCATTAAATCTTGAATTTGGCGAATAAACTGCGGATCGAGCTTCACCCAGCGGCCGCGGATATAGACAAGTCGGCGCTTTTCTTCGAAAAGCTGGCTGAATTCATCCTCAGACAGGTCGACTCCGTTCATCGAAAAACGCCAGTTGAAATCGAGCATTGCCTGTAAGCCAACGAACGACGGGCGGTGACTGGATGTTCCTTTTAGCGACGCCTTCACTTTTAGGTTGGCATTTTTCATTGCCTGCCACCAAGAAGGGAGGAGGATCTCGACATCAAGTGCCACAAGGGTTTCACTTGCTTCGGTTAAGAACATCCAGGCTTCTTCCTCGGTGAGATGCGATTTTAAATGGGAAGGGTCGACATCATTTTCAAGCCACGGAATTAATCGCACCCAGCGGGCAATTTCCCGGTCGACTTTGTCGATATAAGGCTTCCATTTCCCGGGAATTTTCGACTCGAGTCCAACCATCTCATCGACATTTTTCTTTCCGCGCAAAAACACATCTAAATTCCAGGCGCCTTCACCGTCCTCCGGTTCTTCTAGCCGCAAGCCAATGGTAAATGGCGTATCGCTTTCCTTAATTCCAACCCACTCGAGCCAGCTTTCCTCATCAAAATACCGGGCAAGTTCCCCGCCGGAAATATTTTGTTTTTTCAAGAGGTCTAGCTTTGGTCCGAACAATTCCTTCATTGCTGAGTTCCTTGTTAAATAACCATCGAGTGCGTTGTTGTAGAGTTCACCGATAAATTGGAGTGCGGTTTCCGAGGGATTTTCCATTTCCTGCTCCCAAAAAGAGGGGTCAAACTCTTCCTTTACCCGTTCCGGGAGTTGCCAGCGGAAATCTCCATGCTCCCACACCGAAAAGTCCGGAAGCCAATCTTTTTCAAGGATACCTTCGTGAAGTGCGAAAGCTGCAGCGAGGCAAATTTCCGCCTCTTCACTCCAGTCCCACTCAATAAAACGATTGAACGACTCCTTCGCAAAAAGCGATACCAGCTGCCAGCCGCTCAGCGGAACACCCTCCATTCCCCGTACATTCTCCGTTTCTAACAACGTGCCAAAAAAGCTTTCCTCATGTTGGCTGAACACGAGATTCTTCCAGTCATCCGGATGTAAAAAGTGCCCGCGCTCCTCTTGCGCTGCGAGAAAATAGCGCCCATCTTCTAATTTCATTGTCAGCAATTTAATAAACCTAGTTTTAAGCATCGATCCCCGTGCTCCTTTACCGTACAAAAATCCATATTCCTTTATTATAACCCAAAAGTTGGGGTTTTGCTTCGGTGAGTAAATTTGTCCCTAAAGGGAAAAATAGGTCCGGGAAGATGTTTCCCGATTAAAAATGTGGGAGTGAATAGAATGGCTGAAAACAGAGAACGCAATCGTGCTGATGTTGACGCTGGTGAAGCGGTTGGAACAGGTGCCGGGGCAGTCGCAGGTGCTGCTGTAGGTTCTGTTCTTGGACCAATTGGTACAGTCGCTGGAGCAGTTGTCGGTGGAGCATTAGGTAACAAAGCGGGAGATGCTGCTGATAACGCTGTCGATGAAGGTGCAGGACGAGAAGATTAGCATAATAAAATGGGACTTCGTAATGAGGTCCCATTTTACTTTTTCGAAAAATAATTTAGCAATCCTAAGTAAATCCCCTGAGCGACGTTTTCATTGAAAGCAGAACCTTCGACAACTGAATCATCTTGTTTATTTGATAGGAAACCAAGCTCTATAAGGGTACTAGGTTGTGAGTTATTTCGCAGCACACTTAAGTTATTGAATCTTGTACCGACATTCTCTAATTTTGTTGCTTTGGCAACTTCCTCTAGAATGTGGGAGGCTAATTCGTTATCTCTTGATTTTTGGAAGTAAAAATCAGTCACACCATGAACGGTCGGGTCTTTGATCCAATTGTAATGGAAGCTGATAAAAGCATCAGCGCCGTTTTGGTTAGAGATATTAGATCGTTCTGGTAAAGAAATATAGGTATCATTTGTCCGGGTCATAATGACATGGGCACCGGCATTTTTAAGCTTTTGCTCCACTGCTTTGGCTGTTTCTAGGGTTAATTTTTTTTCATGTGTACCGTCAATGCTTGTGGTCCCGATATCGACTCCGCCATGTCCGGGATCCAGTACAATGGTTTTTCCGTTAAGCGGTCCTTGGGTAGTTGTTTTTGTTGCAGCGGTCTGGGATGATTTTGTCACGGGTGTAGGATTCTTTTTGTTATGGTCCGAAGTGTTCTTTGATGTTGGAGGCTTAGAAACCGCTTGTGTGTGAAGCTTGACCGGTGCATTTTTTGTTAGGTAAGATTCGTTTACCCACCCCTTGATGCCGGAGGAAGATACGATTTTGGCCCAGCCTGCTTGTTCCGCTTGCACGGTGATTTTGGCGCCCCAATCTAATTTACCGATGACGGGGTTTGATACGCCGGGTCCCGTGCGAACATTTAGGAAATCAGCATTTACGGTCGCTCCTTCGTTTTTTGGCGGGGCCGTGTAAGCGTGGCTGATCCAGCCCATTTGATTGTTTTTCAGCTTAATTTGGTCCCAGTTGTTCTTTTTCCGAATGACCTCAAATGTGTCCCCTTTATGTACAAGACCCAGCACCTTGCCCGAAATGCCAGGGGATTCCCGGACGTTCAGATTGGTTGCTGTTACGGTGACTTTCGCTGGGGAGGGATTTGCGTATGCATCTTGATCCATTTCGACAAAGGGTATCGCGATGACACTAAGGCCGATCAGCAGTTTCACCAGGCCGAAGTTCTTGAGTTTGGTTGTGATCATTTTCGTAACCTCCTTCTTTTTCAAACTCTAAAACTAGTATGGACAGGTTTCTAGCAAAATATAATCTGGAATTTTAATTTTCAGATTACAAGTGTAGTTTTTTAAAAAACGAGTTTAAGAAAAAAATAGAGCCGAAATTCTAGTATAATCCTTGAATTCTTTGTCTAACCTGATTCTATACAAGAGTAAATTGGGAGAGTGCCAGTGAAAAGGGGAATGATCGATGTATACAGAGGAATTAAATAAAATGATTGCCTTAAAAAAGATGGATATTGAGGAATGTGAATACGAGCTTTATAATCGCTACTATCCTTCGATTGTCAGAATGGCGATGATGAATTACATAACCGTCTTGCGGACACAATTAGAAAAGTATAATCATGAGCAAATAAAAAACAATCAGATATGACCTATAGTTTAAAAGTTACCAGAGCCAGGCATGGATGCCTGGCTCTTTAGCTGTTTAAGGGCTAAATGGCGCAAAATCACCATCATTTCTCCCTTTGTCCGCGTGGAATGGACAAAATCAGCAAAAAGTCCACGGGCGGTGCCTGTCACCGTATGATGTCACCGTACTTGGTGGATTATTTTTCGGTGGACCTTAAAATAGTCTACAAAAGAGTAATAATTCAGACTATAATCCTTTGATCTGGGAGGAGATAATGGAATTACGAAATCAAAAGGAGGAAAGGCGATGCAGCGATCACTTGAGAATGTTCGAGTATTAGATTTTACGAGAGTGTTGGCCGGACCGTATTGTACGATGCTTTTGGCAGACATGGGTGCGGAAGTAATTAAGATTGAAAGACCCGGTGCAGGGGATGATACGAGGCACTTCGGTCCGTTTCAGAACGGTGAAAGCGGTTACTTTGTTTATTTAAATCGTGGTAAAAAAAGTATGGCACTAGATTTAAAAAATCCACATGCCATTACGGCCATAAAGGAATTAGTGAAAGAATCCGACGTAATAGTAGAAAATTTCCGCCCAGGCGTAATGAAAAAACTAGGACTGGATTATGAAAGCCTAAAAGAATTGAATCCGTCCATCATTTATACCTCGATTTCAGGATTCGGCCAATATGGACCGTATAGCCAGCGGCCAGCCTATGACTTGGTTGCCCAAGCGATGGGAGGGATGACAAGCATAACCGGTCATCCGAATGATCCGCCGACACGCTCTGGCGCATCACTAGGTGACATGAGTGCCGCTCTTTACGCAGTATATGGAATCATGGTTGCGCTGTTCCACAGAGAACGCACGGGTGAGGGACAATTGATCGACGTCGCCATGACGGATAGCATCTTTGCACTCTTAGAAAATAATGTGATGCGCTACACGGTAGATAGAATCGTGCCGGAACGCATTGGCAGCCGGCACCCAATTAGTTCGCCGTTTGATATTTATCAAGCACAAGACGGCCATGTGGTGATTGCAGTTGCCAATGAATCTTTATTTGAAAAATTAACTGCGGTTATGAAACAGCCCGAGCTGGCTAAAGATAAAAGATTTTACCTTGATTCGTTGCGTACCGAAAACGAAACCGAATTGAAGGCGATCATTGAAACCTGGTTGAGCGGATATACTGTCGCTGAAGCGGTCGAGATGATTTCTGAAGGCGGGGTTCCATGCTCCCCAATCCTAACTATTGGGGATGTATGTCAAGATGAACATACAAAAGCGAGGGAAATGCTCATTCAAGTCGACCATCCTGTGGCAGGGCAAATGAAGATACCAGGAAACCCAGTTAAACTTTCCCAAACCCCTGCGGTGATAAAAACAGCATCCCCAATCCTTGGTGAACATACCGGCCAAGTGTTAAAAGACGTATTAAAGTGGGATTGGAGAAGATTACAAGACTTAGAGGAGCAGGAAGTATAGATATATAGAAATATAAAGTGTAAAAAATTACACCTTATCAGCGGATTATTGCGTTTTATCAGCGAATCTAAGCCCTTTATCAGCGAATTACTGTGTTTTATCAGCGAATCTAAGCACCTTATCCGCGAATAAAAAAAACAACATAAAAAAGGAGTCAAAACATATGAATTTCGAACTAACAGATGAACAAAAAAGTATAAGAGCTATGGTAAGAGACTTTAGCCGCGAAGTTATTTTACCAAAAGCAGCAGAATTAGATGAACAAAACCGTTTTCCAACGGAACATATCAGCAAGTTGGCTGAATTAGGATTATTGGGAATTGCTTATCCGGAGAAAGATGGCGGTGTTGGAGCAGATTCGATTGCAGAAGCGATTGCAGTTGAAGAAATCACCTATGCCTGCGCTGCAACGGGATCGATTTTAACTGCGCATTACCTAGGAATTGACGGACTATTCCTGGCGGCGAATCAAGAGCAGAGGGAAAATTTCTTAGTGCCGGGGTGCACAGGTGAAAAATTATTTGCCTTTGGTTTAACCGAACCAAACGGGGGCACGGATGTAGGCTCAATGAAAACCAATGCCCGTTTGGATAGCGACGAATATGTCCTTAATGGAACAAAACATTTCATCACCAATGGTGCCGAAGCTGATATCATCGTCGTTTATGCCAAAACCGATACGGCTGCTGGAACAAAAGGAATTAGCGCATTTATTGTCGAAAAAGGTACTCCAGGGCTTTCTTACGGAGCAGGCGATGACAAAATGGGAATTCGCGGTGCCCGCACCCACGAAGTGATTTTTGAAAATTGCCGAATTCCAAAAGAGAACTTGGTAGGAAAAGAAGGCGAAGGCTTTAAAATAGCGATGAGTGTGGTCGACCGCGGTCGAATTGGAGTTGCCGCAATGGCAGTGGGGTTATCCCAAGCGGCGCTTGATGCAGCGGTATCCTATTCAAAGGAAAGAATCGCCTTCAATAAGCCGATCGCACAATACCAAGGATTGCAGTGGATGCTGGCGGAGATGGCAGCAGACGTGGAAGTCGCCCGTTTGTATACGTATTATGCTGCTAGTTTAAAAGATAAAGAGGGCTACCGAATTTCGAAAGAAGCATCGATTGCAAAGCTAATGGCTTCTGAAGCTTCTCAGCGTGTTGTTCACAAAGCGGTACAGATCCACGGAGGATTCGGCTACATGAAGGAATATCCAGTGGAACGGATGTATCGTGATCAACGGATTTTGGAGATTTTTGAAGGGACTTCACAAGTACAAAAAATGGTTATCGCAAGTCACCTATTAAAATAATGGGAGGAAGTAGCATGGTTACCTCAGCTAAACGTGTCATTAAAGCCCCAACTGGAACAGAGCTTTCCTGCAAAGGCTGGGTGCAAGAAGCAGCATTACGAATGCTGATGAATAATTTGGATCCGGAGGTGGCGGAAAATCCGGACGAGCTTGTAGTTTACGGCGGGATTGGCAAAGCTGCTCGAAATTGGGAGTGTTTTGAGAAAATTGTCGAATCCCTCAAGAACCTTGAAAACAATGAAACCCTGTTAATTCAATCCGGGAAGCCGGTTGGTATATTTCGAACACATGAAATGGCCCCACGGGTATTAATCGCCAATTCTAATCTAGTACCAGCATGGGCGAACTGGGACCACTTCTATGAATTAGAAGAAAAGGGTTTGATGATGTATGGGCAAATGACGGCCGGAAGCTGGATCTATATCGGTGCCCAGGGAATTTTACAAGGAACGTACTTAAGTTTTGTGGAAGCTGGAAAAAAAGCATTCGGAACCACAGATTTAACCGGCCGATTTATTTTAACAGGAGGCATGGGCGGGATGAGCGGTGCCCAGCCGCTTGCTGGAAAAATGGCCAAGGCTGTCATCCTGGTGGTTGAAGTAGAAAGGCAGCGGATTGAACGGAAAATCAAAGAGGGTTATTGTGATTATCTTTGCGAAACGCTTGATGAAGCGCTTCTGATGGTAAAAGAGCTTACGGAAAAAGGAGAGCCTGCCTCCATTGGTCTTGTCGGCAATTGCGCAGATATCTATCCAGAACTTGTAAAACGCGGGGTGATCCCAGACATCGTTACCGATCAAACGAGTGCACATGATCCAATCAATGGGTATGTACCACATGGAATGACGTACGAAGAGGCATTAGCGCTTAGAAAAACCGACCCGAAAACCTATGAACAAAAAGCAATGGAATCCATGGCCGTACATGTCCAAGCGATGCTTGATTTGCAACAGGCTGGAGCGGAAACGTTTGATTACGGCAATAACATTCGGACATATGCGAAAAAAATGGGCGTAGAAAATGCATTTGATTTTCCAGGATTTGTACCGGCTTATCTTCGCCCGCTATTTTGTGAAGGAAAAGGCCCGTTCAGATGGGCGGCTTTATCCGGAAACCCGGAAGATATTTATAAAACCGATCAGGTAGCTCTTGAAATGTTTGCTGAGGACAAATCGCTAGTGAATTGGATTGAAATGGCGCAGAAAATGGTGAAATGGCAAGGCCTTCCTGCCCGGATTTGCTGGTTGGGATACGGAGACCGGCATAGGTTTGCTTTAAAAATTAATGAAATGGTTGCGAGCGGGGAGATCACCGCACCGATTGTCTTTGGCCGAGACCATCTGGATAGCGGTTCGGTGGCTTCTCCAAATCGCGAGACGGAAGCGATGCGGGATGGCAGTGACGCCATTGCCGATTGGCCGATTTTAAATGCCTTAATCAATACATGCGGCGGTGCAAGCTGGGTGAGCATTCACCAAGGGGGCGGCGTGGGAATGGGGTATTCCCAGCATGCCGGTCAGGTGCTTGTGGCTGATGGTTCGAAGGAAGCGGCTGAGCGGATTGAACGGGTATTGGTTTCCGACCCGGGCATGGGCGTCATTCGCCATGCGGATGCTGGCTATGATAGAGCAATCAAGGTGGCGAAGGAAAGAGGCGTAAGGATTCCAATGCTGGAGGAAAACAACTAGGTGGGGGAAGCATTGTGAACCCCCCTTTTCTAATAGACTGTTTTCATTGATTCGCGGATAAACGTGAGAGAATCGCGGATAAATCGGTTAGATACGCGGATAAAAGTCAAAGAATCGCGGATAAATGGACTAAATTCGCGGATAAAACCCGTAAATCCACAACAATTTTATCAAAACAAATAACAACTAATTTTACGAAAAAATGGAGGTGCCATACCATGTTAAACCTATTTGTGCTCCTAAAACGCACATTTGATACCGAGGAAAAAATCACTGTTCATCAAGGAGAAATTGATCAAAACGATGCAAAATTCATTATTAACCCATATGACGAATATGCCATCGAAGAAGCGCTACAACTCAAAGAAAAACATGGCGGCGAGGTTACTGTTGTAACAGTGGGAGACGAAGAAACGGAAAGTGAATTACGGACAGCACTTGCGATGGGATGCGATAAAGCTATTTTAATTGAATACGAAGAGGAGCTGGATCCGCAAGTTAGCGCCAAAATTCTCGCAGCTTACTTAAAAGACCAAAACGCTGATCTTATTTTAGCAGGCAACGCTACCATCGATAACAGCACCGGACAAGTCGGCCCGCGTGTCGCTGAGTTATTAAACATTCCATATGTAACAACCGTAACCAAACTACAAATAGACGGAACCATTGTGACCGTTCATCGCGATAGCGAAGGGGATACCGAGGTCATCGAAACCACATTGCCACTGTTGATCACTGCGCAGCAAGGCCTAAATGAACCACGTTACCCATCGCTTCCAGGGATTATGAAGGCGAAGAAAAAGCCGCTCACTACCCTTGAACTAGATGATCTCGACGTAGACGAGGACGAAATCAGTCCAAAAACAAAAAAAGTAAGAACCTTTTTACCACCGGAAAAAGAAGAAGGATATGTGCTGCAAGGCGAGCTTGCTGATCAAGCAAAAGAGCTCGTTTCCCTTCTTTATAATGAAAAGAAAGTAATCGGATAAGGAGGACGGACAATGAAAAAAGTACTTGTAGTCGGAGAAGTTCGAAATGGGACAATCAGAAAGGTTTCATTTGAAGCCATTGCGGCTGCTTCTGCTTTGGCAGACGGCGGGGAAATCATTGGACTGTTAATCGGGAATGGGTTCCAAGAGATAGCGAAGGAACTTGTGGAATTCGGGGCAGACCGTGTCATTTTAGCTGAACATGAAAAACTCGATAGTTATACTTCAGACGGATTTGGACAAGCAGTAATGCAAATCATCAACACGGAACAGCCAGAGGCAATTGTTTTTGGCCACACCTCCTTTGGCAAGGATTTATCACCAAAAATTGCTGCAAAATTGGATGCCGGGTTAATCTCGGATGTGGTTGAAATTACCGCGAACGAGGGTGAAATCATTTGTACCCGCCCGGTCTATGCCGGAAAAGCTTTCGAGGAAAAGCAGATTATCGAAGGAACATCACTTATCTCCATTCGGCCGAATAATATTGCTGCACTGGAAAAAGAAGAAGGGAGACAAGGGGAGGTCCAATCCGTTAAAGTAGAGGTAAAGGATCTACGGACCATTGTCAAAGAGGTCGTTCGAAAAGCGGTAACCGGGGTTGATTTGACCGAAGCGAAAGTGATTATTTCCGGCGGCAGAGGAGTAAAAAGCGCAGAGGGCTTTACCTTGCTTCAAGAGTTGGCTGATGTACTGGGCGGTGCTGTTGGTGCTTCAAGAGGGGCATGTGATGCAAGCTACTGCGATTATTCGCTGCAAATTGGCCAAACCGGAAAGGTAGTCACCCCTGATCTGTACATTGCTTGTGGAATATCCGGTGCGATCCAGCACGTGGCAGGAATGTCCAATTCAAAGGTGGTAGTTGCCATTAACAAAGACCCGGAAGCCAATATCTTTTCGATTGCGGACTACGGGATTGTTGGCGACCTATTTGAAGTGCTGCCGCTCTTAATAAAAGAATTTAAGCAGATTCTTGAAACAACGGAAGTGGCAGTGGGATAGGTTTCTAAATGTTTTAAGAGAGGAAGGAGGACTGGCGATTTTGAAAACGATTTCTTCGCCAATCGGCAGGGAGCTTTCATGTAAGAGTTGGGAAACAGAGGCATTAATGCGCTTATTAATGAACAGCTTGGATCCGCGTGTTGCCGAGAACAATCAAGAATTAATCGTCTATGGGGGAACGGGGAAAGCGGCGAGAAGCAAAGAAATGCTTGAAGTGATTATCAAAGAGCTGAAACAATTAGAGCCGGATTGGACTTTGATGATTCAATCGGGAAAACCGGTAGCCTCCTTCCGCACCTTTCCTTTTTTTCCACGCGTGATTTCTTCTTCCTCCATGGTCGTTCCCAAATGGGCAACCTGGAAGGAATTCTCGCGTCTGGAGGAAAAGGGTTTAACGATGTATGGACAAGCAACCGCAGCATCTTGGGCGTATATTGGCGTTCAAGGTGTGCTGCAGGCAACATTTGAAACGATGAGTGAAGTCGCCAAGCGATATTTTAATGGAACGTTAAAAGGTAAAATTGTCCTCACCTCAGGCTTAGGGGGCATGGGTTCAGCACAGCCTTTATCCGTAACGATGAATGGCGGAGTAGCCATCGTTGTGGAAATCGATGAAAAAAAGATTGGGCGGCGCCTGTTGAACAACTACTGTGATATTATGGTTCACACGGTGGACGAAGCACTGGAGCTGGCAAATGAAGCGGCTCTCCATGAAAGACCGATGGCGATTGCGCTGCTCGGAAATGCTGCAGACGTATACAATGATTTGATTAAGCGTGGCGTCACTCCTGATGTGGTAACCGATCAAACAGCGGCCCATGATTTATTGCACGGCTATATTCCAAGTGGAGTCACTTTGGATCAGGCAGATTTTTTACGAAATAAAAAACCGGAAAAGTATGTGGAGTTAGCCTCAAAAACTATTATCAGCCACGTTAAAGCGATGAGCGCTTTTCAGGACCGTGGTGCGGTAGTGTTCGATTATGGCAATAATATCCGCGGCCAAGCGTCAAAGGCGGGATATCAAGAAGCCTTTGCCTTTCCGGGATTTATTTCGGAATACCTAAGACCGCTCTATTGTGAAGGACGTGGTCCCTGCCGCTGGATTGCTTTATCGGGCGACCCCGGTGATATTTATAAAATTGATGAAGTAATCTTATCAAAATTTAATAGCGATGAACGGATTTGCCGCTGGATTCGTTATGTGCAAGATAAAATCTATTTTTACGGACTTCCGGCAAGAACATGTTGGCTGGATTATAAGGAGCGTGAACAAATCGGGGAAATCATCAATCATATGGTGGCTTCAGGCGAGCTCGCTGCGCCTGTAGCCATTACCCGTGATCATTCGGAAGGCAGTACGATGGCGGCGCCGAATCGTGAAACGGAATGGATGATGGATGGAAGCGATGCAGTCGCGGACTGGCCGATTTTAAATGGATTGTTGAACACCTGTGCAGGTGCATCGATGGTCAGCATACAGCACGGGGGCGGTGTCGGGATTGGCAACTCGATTCACTCCGGAATGACAGCAGTAGCAGATGGCAGCATGGAGGCCAGCGAAAAATTAAAGCGGCTGTTAAAAATTGACCCCGGTTTAAATATCATTCGTCATGCAGATGCCGGCTACCCAACAGCGAAAAAAATGATAGAAAAGTATGGAATCAACAAACCACTCTAGCATGCAATTCTTCTTAGTGAAGGGGTGTGATCCAATGAACGAGACGCTTGTCATGATTTCAAATGACGAAACAGCCATACAGCTAATCGAATCTGTTAATACAAAATACCATTTTCACTTTACGATTAAGGTTTATGACGTCAAGAGTGATTGGGAAAACAGGATTAAGCAGAACCAACCCCAACTCTTGTTTCTCGATATGGACGAGATGGACCGGAAAATCATTGATGAGAAACGGCCAAGCCCCTGGATTATTCTTAAATCAAATTTTTCAAAAGAAGAACTCCGTCAATTTTTTAAAAAAGGTGCTTTTGATTGCTTACAAAAGCCAATTTCCGACACAAGCCTTTATTACCTGCTACACGAATGTAGGGCGGAAATGGAGAAAAGGGCATCCACTTTTCATAATGAAAGTAAGTCGAAAGTCAGTAATACTTCATTAAAAAGCAACCTTGCCTATGATTTAATGTTTGGAAATGTAAAGAATTCGAAGGAGATATGGGACCGCAGCAAATGGGCGGGTCTTTCGGTTGTCCCGAACACCGCGATGGTCATTCATATTGATGAATTTCATCGCCTTACGAAAAATAAAAGCAAGCTTTGGGAGCATACGATTCGGAACGAAATCATCACGGCCATTCAACAGTTTCAGGATCAAGACTGCGGTGAAATCTTGCCGATCGTGACCGCACCGGACAAAATTGCGGTACTGCTTTCGATTCCATTACGAAGCAGTACCGAAGAATATAAGCAATTAGCTACTGCTTATGGCGGAAAAATAAAAACCTATATCCATGAGAAAACGGGGAATACCGTAACGATTGGAATCGGCCATTATTACGAGGACGCCCGAAATTTACATGTTTCCTATCAAGAGGCATTGCAGGCTCAAACCTATAAATTCTTTGCTGGAACCGATACAATTTTTCATATTGCCGATTTGAAGCCGTTCGAGAGTGAGACAGCGCTGCTTCCGAACAATGAGATTGAAACGTTAGCGAATAAGCTGACGGTCGGGGATTTTGTCGGCATGAGGCAAAGCTTGGAAAAGGTGTTTGACAATGTATTTATGCAGCAAAATGTTGACCCAGAAGTTTTGAAGCTGCAAATTCTTGATCTACTGACGACTTTAGCCCGATCAGCTATAAATGGCGGGGCAAAGCCAAAAGATATTATCTCGATTCATCTCCAATATGCCCGGGATTTACTAATGGTTGAAAATACGATTCAAATGAAGCAATGGTTTTCAGAGGCCATGAAGCAGCTGTTAGACCGAGTATTGGATGATTATAATGAGGCCGCATTGAAGTCGATTCAAAGAGCCATTACTTTTATTGATCAGCGTTATGTTGAAAATATATCGTTGGAGCAGGTCGCCAGCCATGTTCAATTAAGCCCGAATTATTTTAGTAATCTTTTTAAAAAAACAACCGGCACTTCATTCATTGAATATATGACCCATTTGCGCATTGAAAAAGCAAAAGAGATGCTGACGAATTTAAATCAAACCGTTTACCAGGTGGCCAATGCTGTAGGCTACCATGATGCCCGCTATTTTAGCCGGGTGTTTAAATCGGTTTGCGGGAAGACCCCAAGTAAATATCGGAATTCCTTGCTTGGAACGCAGGAATAGGAAACCCCGACGCGCGCCTGTGTGTGGGGCTTTTTATTGGGCATTGGAAACAGTTTTGTGGTTTCAGCGTTTGGTGTAATTTCGTACAATTCTATTGCTGGGAATCTGAATTTGGACGGCAATCGTAAAAAGGAATTCAAACGAAAAATAATCGACCATTTAGTAAAATTATCTACTTTTTATAGCATGCTGGTATTGATAATATTTAGACAATTAGTAATATTTTAAAATCCTTTATACAGAAAAAGGAGGGATTGAAGGTAATTGTAAGCGGTTGCGAATGGCGGGTCATCATCTAAAAATTAAGGGAATGGTGGGGTTTTAATGATTGAAAAACGCACAATAGAATATATTCCTGAAGAGGAGCGACATGGAAGTGTTCGGAATTTATTTTCGATTTGGTTTAGTTCCAATATGCAAATTACCACGCTTGTAACGGGAGCTTTAGCGATTGAGTTCGGCTTAAATCTGTTTTGGAGTATTGTTGCAATTGTTTTAGGCAACTTAGTCGGCGCCGTCTTCATGGCTTCCCATTCAGCTCAGGGTCCAAAGCTCGGGGTTCCACAAATGATTCAAAGTCGCGCCCAATTTGGTGTGATTGGCGCAGTCCTGCCTCTTATCATTGTAACACTTATGTATATCGGTTTCTTTGCGGGAAGCAGTGTTTTGGGTGCTCAGGCGCTCAGCAGTGCATTTTCCCTCCCTATCAATGGAGGCATTATCCTCTTAGGCGTTATTACCTGTTTTATTACAATTTTAGGTTACGATTTAATTCATCGACTTGAACGCTATTTTGCTATTTTATTTGCGATTGTTTTTCTATTTGTCACCTTTGAAATTTTCCGTCTCCCCTTACCAGCTGGTTCATGGGACCCAACCTATTTTGATTTAGGTCCATTTTTATTAACCATTAGTATTGTCGCTACGTGGCAACTAACATATGCACCATACGTAGCAGATTATTCTAGATATCTTCCTAGCAATACGCCGGCTTCAAAAACATTTGGTTATTCTTATGCAGGAACCGTTGTTGGGACGGTTTGGATGATGTCATTAGGTGTATTTTTAACAGCAGCTATCCCGAAATTTCTTGATAATGCCAGCGCCGGGCTTGTGAAGCTGGTTGGTCCACAGTTTGGAATCTTCATGTATTTTGTTATTATCTTAGGGGTAATTGGAGTAAATGTTTTGAACCTTTACGGGGCGTTTATGTCTGTTACGACGACGTTAGAGGCATTCACCAAATTAAAAGGAACCACGATAGCACGTTTTTGGCTAGTATTTTCTACAGCGATTGTTGGTACGGTATTATCCGTTTGGGGACACGGCAATTTCCTTGAAAACTTTGAGAATCTTATCCTATTATTGTCTTATTTTATGGTTCCTTGGACGGCCATTAACCTGGTAGACTATTATATGCTCCGCCACGGCGAATATAATGTAGAGGCGATTTTTGATGTAAATGGCGAGTACGGAAAATTCAATTGGATTGCGATTAGTTCTTACTTAGTTGCAGTTGTTCTCGAGATTCCATTTGTGAACACCACCATGTACGTTGGCCCGATTGCTAAGGCGTTGGACGGCACTGATTTAGCCTGGATGGTGGGGTTAGTGGTACCAACGATTCTTTATTACTATCCAATGAAAAAGAAAATTAACTTACCGAGCGAAGGTCTTCAAAATGAGCGGTTGGGAATTGAGAAATAAAGTAGATATTAGAGCCAGGCGTGGTGCCTGGCTTTTTATGTGATCAAGAATATAGTATGGTCCATATATTAGCTGGAGCGGAACATAAAATTGGTAAAATGGAACATAAATTGATTAATATGGAACATAAATTAGAAATCCGATGAAAAAGGTATCTTTGAATTGGTGATATCAGGTAAATGTAGCAAAATACAATGAAAATAAAGGGAAGAAAGTTACTAGAGCCAGGCAGAATGCCTGGATTTTAAGCGATTTAAGGTGGTTTAGAACATATATTCATCAATTAGGAACATAAATAATGTGAAATGGCACATAAACCAACCAATATAGAACATAAACTCAAAACCTATATAAAAAAGAGACGCTGCTCAGTGCAGCGTCTCTTCCTCTGTCCGCGTGGAATGGACAAAATTGACGGAAAGTCCACGGGCGGTGCCTGTCACCGTATTGAATCACCGCATTGAATCATCGCGTTGAATCACCGCATTAACTTTCGACCAGCTTGCTCCGTTTGCATTCTTCATGGAATGCGCGGAGGCGTTTGGTTCGTTCCATAAGGGTTTCGATGAAGTATTCCCAGTCGTCGACACGTTTGACTTTTTTGTAGATGGTCCGTAGTTTTTTTAGGTGCCGTACGGCCATTTTGTAGCTGGAGCGGTTTTTGGCGTCGATTTCCCGCTGGGCCGATTGGTGGAGCAGCGCGAGCAGCACCTCGGGCTTTTCTTTTTCAATCAACTTCACCCGGTCCTTCGGGATATCATAGAAATTCAACCCGACAAACGCCTGGAGCTCGCCCCATTTATCAAACATCCCACGTTCAAACAGCAAATATTCATAATCCGAATAGCTGTAAGGAAGCGTCTGCATCAATGCTTTTTCAAATAAATCAAAGCGGTCATTCCCGCCGCAATAGGGAGCAATCGCCCGAATCGCCGTTCTCGTAAAACTTGAACAACTATGATATCCGCTCAGAGAGTCCAAGTACTTTTTAATTTTCCCGATAAACAGTTCAATCACTGGCCCAACACGTTTCCATGCCTTCTGGCCGCTCAAAAGATCAATCCAGTAAAGGATGTAAGGCACAGTCCAATCATCTCCGGAAGCTTGGATCAGTTTAAGTGCCGAATCATCCTTTTGCAAAAGAAAGTTCAAGTGAACCTCGGCAATCATCAGCGGCCCTGGGGTTTCCCAATCCTGGAGCTCCTTCATCCGCGAACGGATCTTCAAAATTTCCTCTTCGCGCCATTCCTTCTTTTTAAACAATCCGGTCCAAAGCAGGCGGTAAAAATAGATCCGTTCAAATTCAAGACGCTGCACACAGGTCAACAAATCAAAGGCGTCGTCCTTTAGTTTTAGAATAAACTCATCAAAATCAAACGGCATCGACTGCATGCCGATCTTTTCGACAAGCTCTTCGGCATCATCCAGTAATTTTTCAAACAAGCTGCCATAGGTACGTTTCGATATTTCCTCGGAGTGTTCCGAACGTTCACTGAGCATGGCCAGCTTTTTAAACGAAATGACCGTTCCAACCATTTCATAGAGCAGACGCCATTCTTTTTCAACCGGGGCACTGGCTCGAACCCGACGTTCAAAAATTTTGAATAACTCCTCGACCACATAAGGGCTCGTCGATTTCTTCGACTGCAGGAGCGTATCAAAGCTCACTTCAAAGGAATGGACCCAACGTCCGTAATCCGGCTTCATCACACCGTTGGCCTTGATCAAATCTTTCGCCGCCTGGAGTCCCCAACTAGTGGCCGCCTTTTTTTCCTTCATCGGTTCGCGCCACGCTTCAACCCACTCAGCGACACTGCCGACCCGTGAATAAGCCGCAAAAAAAACAGCCATTTGATGGCGGCACCATTCGTCAGAAGGGCAGGAGCATTCACTCATCGTAAAAAAGGTGAGGTCGAGGGTTACCTTCACCGGTGTCACATCCTGAACTGTCGCTGTGACCGTATCCTTGCCGAACGAAAGCTGCGACACCAACCCTTGCCGGTACAGCATCAATCCCTTTTGGACCATCCTCGCATCCTCAGTGGAATTCGGACTAAGCAAATCCGCAATCTCCGCCGCAAATCCCTGTATCTCCTCCGTCAACTCCAAAACCAAAACCCCCTTTACCCGAAAAAATCCATATTCCATTATTATACCCAAAAAATCATGGTAAGAGGAGGGGAGTGCTTGAATCGACAAATTTCGGGTGGTGACAGGCACTGCCCGAAATTTGTCGATTGTATTTTTTCCGCTATGGTGAATAAATTACTGTTTCTTGGGCATTCTGTTAGTACTGAACTAGCTCCTATCGTATTTTAGCTCTGATTTGGTTACCTTCTAGCCAGGTTAATCTAGGGTTTACGATATGGGGTTAGTTTTTATTTTGGGTAGCTTTCGCTTTTGGTGATTTGAATTTACTCTCCGGTTTGGGTCATTTACCCACCAGTTCCGTAGTTTTACCTTCCGCTTTTGCTGTTTAACCGTCCACTACGACCTTTCCTTGATCTTAATTCCGAAAAAGGTGACATTCCCTGAGGGGAAAAGTGAGATTTCCAAACAAAACTACGAAAAATCCACCAACCAACTACCTACCAATCCGTTTACCCTCCACATTTAAAGGTTCACCCACCGATTTAGTCCATTTACATACCAGCTCGGTAGTTTTACCCTCCACTTTTGCAACTTTACCGTCCACATTGATTTCAACCCGCCCACTAAGCCATTCGACAAAATTCGGGTGGTGACAGGCACCGCCCGAATTTTGTCGAATATTTAGAAATCTATTGCGCGATGGAGAGTTGGGTTATATAATTATGGTCAGGACCGTTATTAACCGAAATTATTTCAATCAAAAAGATGGAGGGTGAGTTGAATGGGTAGTGGTAGGCGTCATTTTATTTTTTCGTTGTTGTTCCTGGGGTGGTTGGTGGATTCATTGACGTTGTTTGGGATGAATGTGGCAATTATTCCGATTAGTAAGGAGTTGCATTTGTCGCAGACACAGAGCGGGATGGTGATTAGCAGCTTCTGGTTGAGCAGTGCGTTAATGACCTTGATTGCCGGCTGGGTCTCCGACAAATTTGGGTCCAGAAAAATCATCGTTATTGCCGTATTTATCATTTCATTATTTTCATTGCTAACCGGGATGACTGGATCATTCATCGCAATTCTAGCCATTCGTTTTGTTCTTGGATTAGGGGACGGGGGTCTTCCTACAGGCTCTGGTGTCGCGATCACTGAAATTTACAAAAGAGAAGTTCGCGCACGGGCCAAGTCGATGCTGCTTGCTGCACAATTAATCGGCGGAGTCCTCGCCTTATATCTAGCTGGAATTATCGCTGACACATGGGGCTGGCGCGTGATGTTTTACATCGTTGGCGGTCTAGGGCTCATTACAACCCTATTACTCTTTAAATATTACAATCCACCAAAGGTTGAAAAATCAACCAGCAATCAATCTACAACCTTACCAATGAAAGACCTATACAAAAGCAAACTTCTTTGGACGATCGTCATCATGTATTTTTGTTCAAGTGTGGTCCACTGGGGATTCTCCTCCTGGCTACCGTCATATTTGGAGCAAACCCGCCACCTAAATTTACGAGATGTGGGCTCACTTTCGATGATTCCACAAGCATGTGGATTGCTAGCGGCCGTTCTTACAGGCTTTTTAATCGACAAATCCTTAGCAGGCAAGGAAAAATTCATCGTTTTAATTGGTGCAATTGTTTCTGGAATTTGCCTCTATTTAATGTTTAAAGCACCAAATATTCAAGAGGCACTTACGTATCAAAGTATCTTCTCTGTGGGTGATTCGGCGATTGCGATGGCAATTATCACGATTCCGCTCAAATATGTTTCACAAAATATCATTGGCTCGTTTATGGGAATGATGTATTTTGCCGGGGGAATGGCCGGGTTTATTGCACCAACCGCAATGGGGGCGCTAATCGACAGTTTTGGAGGGTCATTCCAAGCAGCATTCATCTTCCTCATTTGCGCACTGGCGGTCGTGTTAATTTGCGGCTTATTCTATAAAATTCCAAAAAATAACCCTAGTATTATAGAGAATAAACAATCAGCATAAGAGGTGACTAAACATGGATTTTCGCACAAGATTATCAGCAATCATCGAAGAAAAGCGGGAAAAACTAATTCAAGTAAGTGATAAAATTTGGAGCTATGCGGAAACAGGTTTCGAAGAATTTCAATCAGCAGACCTGCTATGCAAGACATTAGAAGAAGAGGGATTTTCGGTAGAAAAAGGCATCGCCGATATTGAAACCGCTTTTATCGGCAGCTACGGAAGCGGCAAACCAGTCATTGCTTTTTTAGGAGAGTTTGATGCCCTTACAGGGTTAAGCCAAAACGGCGGCGCCACACAACCGGACCCTGAAAAAACTGGTGGCAATGGCCATGGCTGCGGACATAACCTGCTCGGAACAGGTTCTCTTGCTGCAGCGATCGCCCTAAGAACTTATATGATAGAAAATAATCTAGAAGGAACGGTCCGTTATTACGGCTGCCCGGGAGAGGAAATTGGCGGCGGCAAAACATTTATGGCGAGAGCGGGAGTGTTTGATGATGTCGATTTTGCCTTAACCTGGCACCCGGGAACTACGAATAATATCTGGTCGGCGAGAACCCTTGCTTGTTATGAAGTCTATTTCAAATTCAAGGGAAAAAGTTCACACGCGGCAGCAACTCCGCATTTAGGTAGAAGCGCCCTTGACGGTGTTGAACTGATGAATATCGGTGTAAATTATTTACGGGAACATATCATTCCTGAAGCACGGGTACATTACGCGATCACCAACACGGGCGGCTTTTCCCCAAATGTTGTTCAGGCGGAGGCAGAAGTCTTGTATTTTGTGAGGGCACCAAGGGTTTCGCAGACGGAGGAAATCTACCAGCGGGTTTGCGAGATTGCGAGGGGAGCGGCGCTTATGAGTGGCACCGAGGTTGAAATTGACCTTGCCTCAGCGCTCTCGAATGTGATTCCGAATACGACGCTTGAAAAAGCGATGTATGAGAACTTCGTGGAATTGGGTGTGCCGGAGCATACTGGAGAGGAGCTTCAATTTGCACAAAAAATCCGTGCGACACTGGCGGAGGCGGACAAGAAGTTTGAGGTGGAGAAGAATCAAGCTTTGGCCGGTAAAGATATGGCGGATCTCATTAATCCGTTCTCTCCTGACGAATTCATGGCAGGTTCGACCGATGTGGGGGATGTGAGCTGGATTGTGCCGACTGCGCAATGTATGACGGCCTGCGAACCGCTCGGTACCCCGCTCCATACGTGGCAAATTGTTGCGACGGGAACGACGTCGCTTGCGCACAAGGGAATGCTTCATGCTGGAAAAATTATGGCCGCAACCGCAGTCGATGTCTTGCAGAAGCCGGAACTCATCGAAAAAGCAAAGGCGGAACTGGTGGAGCGCCGGGATGGGGAAGAGTATGTGTGTCCATTACCGCCCGAGGTAAAGGAATATAAGGTTCGGATCTGATGACAAGGAAAAGGCGTGCACCTTGTAAGCACGCCTTTTTATATTCAATGAGGATTTAAAACGTTCATGAATTCATCTTTTAATTTCTCTAACTGCTCTTTGACACCGCGATCAATCAGATTTCCTTTCTCATCAAACTTCTCACGGGCATTCCCCACTTGGATCATAGGTCTATTGATCAACTTTACATTTAAAGCAAGCATAACATCCCGTAAATGACTCTGTGAGACTCCAACCTGAATGGAGGCAGCACCCATAACGGCAGTGGGTTTGCCTGCTAATGGTCTTTGTAAAGAACCGCGTGATAACCATTCTAGAGCATTTTTTAGTACAGCCGTATAGGACAAATTGTATTCGGGTGTACTAACGATGACAGCATCCGCAGACTCCACTAATTCTTTAAGTTTTAATACGGTTTCAGGCAAGTTGTTTTCTCTTTCTTCGCTAAAAAAGGGGAGTTCTGATAAATCAGCTATTGTAAATTTAATGTGATCGGGCAGCTGCTGCCCAAATGCACGTAATAGACCGCGGTTAAACGAATGTTTACGTAAGCTGCCGCATATTCCCACAATATGTAATTCGGATTTTAAGTCTTCCATAGCTAATCCTCCTATTGTATAAAATTGTCACTTTGAAGTCGTTTTAACCATATAGTACAACGCCTATTGTAACAAGAGCCATTTATCATAGGACTGAATATAAGAAGGGGAATGTTGTCATAAAAGTGGAACAATCTAACACAATCTTTTGATCATTAAAAAAATCCTGTTCCAAAGAAAAAAAGCACAAGAACAGGAATGGGTGCATAGCCTATTAAAACGAGTTTACTTAAATAAAAAGGATGGCTGTCAAAATGCCTGCGATTATTTTTGGACCAGTAACAATAAATAATATCACTGGGAATGGTGATGTCCAATTTGGTGATAGCTTGTTCAACTCACCAAAGGTTGCATCTAAGACTCCTGCTGGTGCTGGTGGATTTAACACAGGAGCGTTCATAGTAACAAATACCGGTGTAAGTTCTACGAATTTTATTGACCCTGACGGAGTTGACCAGCCAACAATTGGTAATGCCTAAAGTAATAAAAACGGTTTTCCCTTCGTGATTTGGAATCTCTTAAAATTCCAAGAAAGTAAAAAATAATGAAAAGGATGGCTGCCTAAATGCCTGCAATTATTAATGGACCCATAACAATCGATAATATCACCACAGATGGTAATGTCCAATTTGGTGACACCGCTTTTATGACACCAAAGCATGAATCCAAAACCTATGCTGGTTCTGGAGGATTTAACACAGGGGGGGCCGTGATATCAAATACCGGTGTAAATGCTACAAATTATGTTGACCCTGATCTAGTGGACCAGCCGATTTATGGTAATAGCTAAAGTGATTTTTCCCCTTCGTGATTTGGAATTTCTTAAATTCAGGGAATATAAAAAATACCAGGGAATGAAAGTGCATAAAAAGTGGCGGAAGCCAGCACAACATTCCTCGGTATTTTTTTCCATTCGGGTAGCCAAGCCCTACCAGGACGCGAATGATCATATTATATATGTACAAACAAGTATACCAGCTTGCACATACGATGATGTAAGAGCTCTTTAGGGGGAATACACTTGTTTGTTAAAAAAGACGGTATCCATATTGGTACCATTTCAGGCGGGGTTGTCAACTTCGGTGGGTCAGCTTTTAATTCACCGATCACTGTAGCAAAAACACTTCGGGGGGCTGGAGAAGGCAATACGGGGACAATCATTATAACGAACATAGGACGCAGAATATGAATTCAGATTGCGATTTTGTTCCGTTATTTTGTACGATCAGCAACAAAGATGACGAAAAGAGCCTTAAAAAACAAAAAGGACAAGCTTTTGCTTGCCCTTTTTGTAATACTAGTTTTTAGGATGTTTGTAATAAACTAGGCATCCATCCAATCATATTTGGGTGAACACTCATAATCTACTGTAACTTTAAATGAGAGGATGATTGGAATGGCTTACTACATAATTTTGCATCACTACCATCCATGGCATACACCCATTTATGTGCCATTTTTTCCATCACCGGTATCACCAGCTACTCTTACCTATCGAAATTTGTTGAACAATTATGGTGCAAAATACCTTTATTAGATTATGATTCATAAAGAATAGCACGCCGCCTTGGCGTGCTCATTTTTTGCGTCCATTCTTCAAGAATAATGCTTTAAAGTTTAACCGTTACTTCTGTTCCATCCTTTAGGACGGTTTCGACCAATAGTAATCCTTTGTTCTCAGAAAGGGCATGCAGCAGTGGTTTCAAATCTTTTCGATCTATTTTTGGAACCTTAAAGGATTTTCCTTCTTTTTCGATTGCTTTATTTGCATAGTTTAATATCCGTTCTGACGTAAGAATGGCACTAAGCATCGTTAAAAGGGCATATGGAACAGGTATCGTGAATTTTCGATCCTTTGTTTTAATTTTTACTTTTAACATGGGCATCACTCGATGGTCATGTTCTATTTATTTATTGAAAGCAATAAATATAACGGATGGAGGAGGATAGAATGAAGGCAATTGTGTACACCAAATACGGTCCCCCTGATGTTCTTAAACTAGAAGAGGTAGAAAAACCGATTCCGAAAGAGAATGAAATCTTGGTAAAAATAAAAGCCACCACTGTTACCGTTGCAGATGTTCGGGCGCGGAGCTTTACCGTTCCTCCCGCTTTCTGGCTGCCGGCACGAATCACGCTTGGTTTTAGACAACCCAAAAAAGTGATCCTAGGAATGGAGTTGGCAGGAGAAGTGGAGTCCGTTGGGAAAAAGGTCAAACGCTTCAAGGAAGGGGACCCCGTTTTTGCGGCATCACTGGCGGGGTTTGGCACTTATGCTGAATATAAGTGTCTGCCGGAGGAGGGGCCAGTAACCTTTAAACCTGCCAATATCACGTATGAGGAAGCCGCCGCCATCCCAATTGGAGCCCGCACAGCCTTATTCTTCCTAAAAAAGGCTAATATCCAAAGGGGTCAAAGGGTTCTCGTTTATGGTGCTTCTGGAAGTGTAGGAAGTTATGCGGTTCAGCTTGCCAAGTATTTCGGAGCGCATGTGACAGGGGTGTGCAGTACCACGAATTTGGAATGGGTCAAATCTCTGGGAGCTGACAAGGTGATTGACTACACGACGGGGGATTTTTCCAAGATAGACGAGACGTATGATGTGATCTTTGAAGCGGTAAACAAGAGTTCGTTTGCTGCTTGTATGAAAGGGTTAAAGAAGGGCGGTACCTATATCAATATCACCGAACCGCTGCCAAGTGCTCGAATGCTTTGGACACAATTGACGAGCAACAAGAAATTATTATTGAGTCGAAATTCACCTGAAACCCCGGAAGCATTGGAATTTCTTAAAGAACTGGTTGAGACGGGGAAGTTAAAAGTGGTCATTGATAGATCCTATAGGTTTGACGAAATTGTGGAAGCTCATCGATATGTCGAGAAGGGGCACAAGAAGGGGAATGTTGTCATAAAGGTAGAACAACACTAATTAACAATCCTGTTCCAAAAGAACATTAATTTTTGGGAACAGGATTGTTATCTGCTTTTCTGACGATTGCGATAAAAGCCCGAGCAATAAGAAAAGTGATACTCAAGGAATAAAAGCTAGTGAAGGAATTCCACCCTTTTTTAAATTTAATCAAAGACGTGTATTTTTCTAAGAGATGCTCTGTTACAGTCATCGGAATACTGAAATAGAATACTTTAAAAAATATCCCAAAAATATTGGACTTCTTTGTAACCTGGTTATAGTAAACACATGTTATCGGGTAAAGTACATAATCAAAAATAAAGCTAAAATCAAAGGATTTAAATAATTTAACTGGATATTTGATGTATCCTTTTTTGACAATTAAATTATCTAAAATGGAAGCTAAAAATCCTTTAAAAAGAAAAATCAGTAACCAATCCTTAGCGGGGGGCTTTCGAATCAAATTGATAAATGAGATGATCCCAAAAATGAATAAAGCCCATAATACACTTTTCTCGAAAGTTTTTTTCATCATTACACCTCATCTTGAAGTATGCCCAAATGGATGGAGGGATTATTTAAGTTTGCATCAACTTCCATAATTATGGAAATGATAAAGAAAAATTATGGGATGGGAATGAAAATGAATGGTAGAACACTTACCCAAAATAACATCTGCTGAAATTTCGATGTTGTGGAGTACCTATATTGGTGACACCATGTCTATTTGTGTTCTAAAACATTTTTTACAAACGTGCGAAGATCAGGACATTAGGCCGATCATCGAACTTGCTCTTAGCTATTCATATGACCATGTCGCTCAAATAGCTGATCTATTCACAAAGGAAGGGATTCCTCTTCCGAATGGATTTGGAGAACAGGATGTGAACTTGCAAGCAAAGAAACTTTTTTCAGATGTAACGTACATGCGTTACTTGCATCATATGGGGAGGACGGGATTGAATTCATACAGCTTGGCTAAGTCCATTTCTGCCCGCAAAGATGTCCGTAACTTGTTCAAACAATTTTTAAATCAAACAGAAACGTTGTATGACCGTAATGTGGAACTGATGCAGGAAAAAGGGGTCTTTGTCCGAGCTCCCTATATTTCTTACCCTGACAAAGTAGAGTATGTTACAGATAAAAAATTCCTTGGTGGACTAGTAGGCCATCGAAGGCCGCTTCTTGGAATGGAAATTGCCCATTTAGGGGTTAACATTGAAGTGGCAAATGTAGCGAAAACCATGCTTTTGGGATTTAGCCAAGTCGCTCAGTCTAAAAAACTTAGTGACTACTTTAAAGAGGGATATGATTTAGGGAAGAAAATGGTGGAAGATTTTATGATGAAACTAAATGAAGATGATGATTCTCATCCCTCCACATGGGATTCAACGATTACCAATAGCACGGACGCCCCTTTTTCGGATAAATTAATGTTATTTCATACGAATGCGCAAAGTGCGATTGGGCTTGGAGACTTTGGACTTGCCATTGCCGCATCCCTTCGAAAAGATTTAACGGTCAATTATGAAGGTTATATCCTTAAGGTCGGAGCATATGCCGGGGAAGGTGCAAAACTCTTAATTGATCATGGCTGGTTTGAAAAACCTCCTCAATCCATTGATCGAGAAGCACTTAGAAACCAAAATAAATAATTTATAGGAAAGCCCCCTTCAACGTAAGGGAGTTTTTTTCTATAAGTTTTATGAAGGTTTCGAATCAATAGGGAAGAAAACACGCTGAGTCTAATTCAGCGTGTTTTCTTGTTTAGGTGGAGGTTCCTCATTTTAAAAAGGAGCAATCTTATAGATTTTCCGCGGTCTTCCCCGTGTATGCGGCTTTTCCTCAGCAACGACCTCAGCATACCCTTTTTCTTCAAGCGTCGTTAAGATCCGGCGCGCACTTCTTGCTGGGATCTGCATGTATTTCGCAAGCTCATTGGCGTTTAGTTCGTCACTTGCTAATTTTTTCAAAGAAGATTTGAGTTTATTTAAGGTCATGACACTCAGTGATGTTTCTTGGCTGAGGGTTTCTAGTTGTTCGGATGTATAGGAATAGGTCAGCTGCTCGGGCTTTCCTAGCGGACCGGCAATCGTTTTATCATCAAAACAAACCATCCAGGAGCCTTTTCCGGCCTCTTTCGCGTGCAATAAGGCGTTTCCTGCATTTATTTCCGCATCATAGACGGTTTGTCCGATTCCAATTCCGCAGGTAACAGCCTCTTTGCTGATCTGATCAAAATCTTCCATATCCGGAATTTGACTAAAGTTGCTCGTTACATCTTGTAATAAACCTCTTGTGGTAAAAATAACATAACGGCCAAGCCCCGACGGTTTCACCGATCCATGAACGGTTTTGGTGTAGGAGAGCAGGGTTTCCATGTATTTGAGCTCGATGCGAAAAAGTTCGTCGGTCGAAAAATTATCTTTTTTCAAGTCTAAAAAAGAGTCGATTTCGATGATCTGGACAGCAATCTGGGTTGATTTATAATGCAGCATTTCGTAAGTGCGGAGGATTTGAGTCAGCACCGCTTCAGCCGCCATGGTGGACGGAAGGCTTCGATAGGCCGGAACACCGAGACGCTGCAGTTCATGGTGAATCGGGTGTCCGGTGATGGCTGCTTTCGTTTTGCCGCTTTTCCAGAGTTCATAATGGTAGTGAATTAATCCTTCGAGCGAAATCACTTCGGATTCTACATATTTTAGCTTGGTGGTAATTCCGGCCTCCTGTAAGGCATTTTCCCAGGTGGGGGCATCGCACGAGTCAAAACTGATTTCATCGACAGCAATTTTTTGTTCATATAGTACCCGCAGCACGGTTTTGTATAGAGTCGATCCATTGTAGCCGACGTGAAAGACAGGGGCATCAATCTTGTTCCAATCCTGAACGATTTCATAGGTAATCGGCCCCGTACATAACCACATATCCATTTCATTGATCAGAGGAGCTACCTTCTCATCCAAATCCTCCTCCGTCAGCACCTCAACCGGCGTACAAATAAACTCCGAATACTCACGCGTCACCGACTGAATAATCTTCAACGAATCCGCTACCCCCAACAAACCTAGACGTATTTTCAAGTAGTTCACCCCATTCCCGCACACTCACATATTAAACCCATTATAGCAGAAGTATTGGGTGGTGGTGGAGCTGTTCGACAAAATTCGGGTGGTGACAGGCACCACCCGAATTTTGTCGAATACTTTTCTACGGTTCTAAAGTGGCATCTTGAATAACTGTTAAATGTCCTTCAGACTTAGCAACCTTTTTTTTCATGGGGAAGTAGTATAAGGCTGAGGCTGCGATCAGCCCAACAATCCAAGCAATATCGGCTCCGTTCAAATATTTAGCGATTGGACCTACATAAAGGCTCGTATTCATAAACGGAAATTGCACAAGGACAGCGAAGACATACACAGAGATGGCAGTCCAGTTGAATCGTCCATATTCACCATTTGGATCGAATACTGCGTTCACATTATACTTCCCTTTCCTCACTAGATAGAAATCAACAATATTAATAGCTGACCAGGGGATCATGAAATACAATAAAACAAGCAAGAAATTGAAAAAGTTATCCAAGAAATTGCCTTGTCCCCAAATGCTAAGGAAAGTTCCAATGATAGGAAGAATCAGAATGAAAAGAATTCGGCTCCTGGAAGTGATTTTTGACTTTGAAAAAGCACTCACTGTGGTCATAACGGACATAAAACCGCCATATAAAGTTAACGTATTAATGGCCAAAACACCAAGTACTGTAATAATATAAGTAATTGTAGTTAACCCTGAACCAGATACACCTGCAAGATAGGAGACCATTTGTGCAGATTGTTTTGGCGCGATAACGGTGGCTAATGCCCCAATAATCATCAACCAGCTAGCCCCAAAAACGGATCCAAGATAGGTATAGAGGAAAGTTGATTTTTTGGAAGTATTGGTCGGCAAATACCTGGAATAATCGGCTGCATATGGGCCATAGGTCAATTGCCAAGATGCCATAATGGACAAAACAAGCATAAATGGACCCCATGAAAACTCCTGAATATGTGTGCTAACTGGAATGGGATGTTGCAGAAGACGAAAAGTTAAGTAAATAAATAACAAAAAGAAGAGAATGGATATAATTCTTTCAAAACGATGGATAAAATCATAACCATATATGACCAATATCACGGATAAGACATTGACAATTACTACACATATAGCATAGGGAAGATGGAATACCCCAGAAAGTGCCTCGGCTCCAAAAACAGTTCCAGTGGAGAAGAATCCGACGTAAATCATGATGACGAGAACGAGAGGAAAAATGGCTCCGATGATTCCAAATTGTGCTCGACTTTGAATCATCTGCGGAATTCCTAATTTTGGCCCCTGTGCTGATTGTAATGCCATGAAAATTCCACCTATCGCATTACCCAGAATAATGGCAATTACCGCCTGCCATAGATTTAAACCTAATTTAATAGCAAGTGCCCCCGTTACCACTGTGGTGATATGCGAATTTGCCGAAAACCAAAGTGGGAACAAGCTTCGAGGATTCCCGTGACGTTCCGATTCTGGAATAAATTCAATACTTCGCTGTTCAATTTGCATCCAATTAACCTCCTTTTAAGGCATCTTAATTTCCATATTGTTGAATATATCGAAACCGCTTTCATACTTTTAAAAATTAAAAGACTAAGAGGCATGTTAGAGTTAACACGAGGATCAAACATGGCCTCTTGTAGTCATTTAAATGATGAAAATATTAATTTTTAAAAAGGTTTCCTAATTAAACGTTTCGTCCCTCAAGGCCGGCCAACTCTTCTTTTGAAGCAGCTGGTGCCTTCATTTCAAATATTTCGTTGACAACAGTATAATCATAATACCCAAGGCGGGCAATTGGTTTAATTTTCAAGATATCTAGTTTCCCACTAGGTAGAATGATGTCATCCGCAATATGCACATGTGCTACTCGTCCGATCACAATATCGACTGTGGAAACCTCATTACCAGTTGGGATTCTGATGGTCTGAACATACTCACATTCAAATTGAACGGGTGACTCGGCAACACGGAACCCAGGAGCCTCCATGCAACTTTTCTTCGTTACACCAGCAGCCTCAAACTCATCAAAATCTGCCGAAGACGCCTTTGCAGAAATATTGACTGCTTCGCGTAAATCCCAAGTCGCCATGTTCCAAACAAACCAACCGGTTTCCTCCGCGTTTCGAACCGTATCCTTTCTTCCACCATATATTGATTGATTGGCCGCAAACATGACCATAGGTGGATCCCAGGTAAGATTTTGATATTGGCTGTATGGTGCAAGGTTATCTATTCCATCTTTTGATTGGGTTGAAAGCCATCCGATAGGGCGGGGTATCGCACTACTTTTAAAGGGATCATAGGGTAAGCCATGGTGCTGACCTTTCTTTGGTGAATAATGCATAAATATTCCTCCTCGTAAATAAATTGAATTCTCTTATTAGTTATAATGGTAATGAAAAAAGAAAGGAATATCCATAGAGGATATTCCGAATTTTAGTACTGTATATTTTTTTCTTCAATTATTTCTTATTCGTTTATCAGATAAACTAGATTATTTTAATATATCTGCACAATTTTTAGTTTTCCATGCCCTTGGAGAGTTCCCCGTAACTATTTTAAAAACACGGCTGAAATAATTAGGATCCACATAACCAACGGCTTCAGCCACTTCCGACACACTCATGGAAGTGGTTTTCAAATATTCTTTTGCCTTTTCAATCTTTTTTGCCTGAAGATACTCTGTAAAAGTAGACCCCATTTGCTGTTTAAATAATGAACTAAAATACTGACTGCTTCTTCCGACCATTCCCGAAACATCCTCCAATGTTATGGGCTGGCAGTAATACTGATCGATATATTGAACTGCTTTTTTAATTAACAAGGAGCCGAATTGTACATTTTCCTTTTCCACACGATCAAAAAGTAAAGAACAAAACTGGAGTATTTTTTGGATGATATCGTATAATACCTCACCGTATAAAACTTCGTGAAATACTTCCTGATATTCTTGATCATGCTGGAACAAAAAGTGTTTTTCTGTCATAAATCGGCGAATATGGGATAGTACATTTGTTAACTTAATTCGGACAAAGTCGGAGTGAGGATAGCTGCCATCCTCATAGGGAAATCCGCCAAAAACCTGATAAAGCCAGGTTTTTGTCATTTCTCGATTGCCTTCATTTAGATAACGAGTTAATTCGTCACTCTCAGTTGGAGAAAGAAAATGCTCATACTGATCATGTAATTTTTTAGTCATGGAAGGGAAAACTTGGTTGCCGCCAAAATAAAATCGGCGTAGCAATGCTTGCTTTGCTTCAAAATAAGATTTATAAAGAAGTTTCGGTGAAACATATTGATTTCCGATCCCAACAGAAATGGAAAAATTATTTTTTTCCTTCATCCGTTCGCAAAATACCATCATGACCAGCCATAGTGAATGGATGGGATCGTTACTTTTTGGAAGATATTCCTCACTAACCAGAAGGGCGATATGTTCATCAACGGACAAAACAAATGGACGATATTCCTGAAGTTCATCATGAATATACTGAATCAAGGTAATCGGTTCAAATTCTTTTTTATTTTGTTGATCTAAAGCCAAAACGGCGACAATACTCGGAACTTGGTCATATCCCCAATTTTTAATTTGTTCATTCATAAATGACTCATTGAAGACCCGCCCAAATAACAGATCATAAGCCCACCCATGATATAACGAACTTTCTCCTTCTTTTTTGGGAATATTTCTTTGGTTGCGGATCATTTGTTTCATTGCTTTCAACCATTCGTCGGCAACATATGGTTTAACAAACAAAGCTTCTGCCTTTATTTTTACCGCTTGTTCAGCTGCCTGAAAGGTTTTATGGCTTGTATGCATAATGGTTTGAACTTTCATGTTCCTTACGGTCCGGAATAAATTTTCCCGCTGATTTGGTTGAAACATTTCAAGCTCCATAACAAAAATATCAGGCTTCCATTCTACCAATAATGCCATGCATTCCTCTTCGCTACTTGTCTCTTTTAATTCATCAATCGGCACCTGATTGGTTAATAAAAGCCATTTCATACCTTTTCTTTCTAACTCATCCCGCTCAGCAAGTAATAATTTCATCTTTTATCTCCTGAAATTCATCATTCATTTAATAGTTTTGAACAGGAAACGAATCCGTATAACCATTATACAGCATCAAAAACATTCGACAAAAATCGGGTGGTGCCTGTCACCGCCCGATTTTTGTCGAATACTTTCTGGTGTAAATCATACATCAATTCTGTTAAAATTTGGATTGTTGTGAAAAGTGAAAAGGGGGAAAAAGGAATGAAGGCATTAAAGACAATGAAGCTTTCATTGGTTTTGGCGGTCGTTTTGTCGATGGTTTCCACGTTTGTTTTAAGCAATGTACCGGTTAAAGCGGCTACCACGAAAACGGCAACTGTTGCGGTCGATAAATTAAATGTAAGGAGCGGGGCAGGAACCCAGTATAAAAAGGTTGGATCCCTGAAAAAAGGAACAAAGGTAACGGTTTATGCCCAAAAATCAAGTTGGTCTCAAATCCGCTATAAAGAGAAAAAGGCCTATGTCGCAACCAAATATCTAAAATTTGGAGTAACGGTAAAAAAATATTACTATAAAGGGAAAGGCAATCTGCCTTACCCACAGGTGAAGGGTCTGAAAAGCAAAACAGCTGAAAAGAAGATGAACCAGGCATTATTAGGCTATGCGAAGGACGCATATCAGAATTATCTCAAGATGCTGGCAGACGAAAAGCAGGTCAAACAAGATGAGCCGGAATGGTGCAGTGAATATTCTTATGCGTGTGACTATGATTACTCTACCTTCTATAGTGTTAAATACAATGACGGAAAACACTTAAGTATTATTATCTACGATTCTTTGTATCTAGGCGGCGCACATGGCTCAGAAACTGCAACCTCCTATAATTTCATCATCAGCAGTGGAAAACAAGTAAAGCTTTTGGATAAGCTTACATCGAAAACCAAAATCAGCAAGGTACAAAAATACGCCTACAACTACATGGTGAAGCATCCAGAGATTTTCACAGTTACAAAACTTAGTGAAGTTGTTATTGATAAAGATACCCAATTTTATTATACAGATGGCGGCATTAAATTAGTTTTCCAAGAATACGAAGTAGGACCATATGCTGTAGGATTTCCGACTGTAAAAATTCCGAGCTCTGTGTATAAATAAAATCGGTAAGAACTGACAATAAATTTTATTTTTGTTGTCAGATTATTAAAATACAGTAAATGAAGAATTAGAAAAATCTTAAAATCAATTTTAAAAGGATTAGAATTCTACACATAATTGCAAAAAAAGCTTCCTAGTATTCACTAGGGAGCTCTTTTTGCATTCATTGCTATCAGAACGATTAATAAACCAATGATGATGATTATACCAATCGGTAACCAATCTAATGAAACCAAAGTGATAATTAGTTTACCTAACTTTACGAAGGCATTTGGGAAGAGAGCTACCGATAAAGCAACGATAAGACTTATCCACCATGTATGTTTTTGAAGCCAAGACAACATTAAAAAAACCCCTTTCCTAGATCAAAAAAGTAAAAATTTAATAATTACTGTGCTTGTCCATTAGTTTAATCTGCTTATTATATATAGGCCACCGATAAAAAAGTAAAAAAGTGGAGATAGGCCCAATTGTACCAACAGTTTTTGTGAGGTGTTGTTTTATAAAAAGTTGTAAAATTTACATACTAAAGTTGTAAATAAAGCAATAAATATGATAAAAATTGTAATAAATACAACTATTGGAGGGGTTGAAATGGCAAGAGGTCGCACTAGGCAATATCAGTTTTACTGGGGGTCGTTTGTTTTAGGATGGTTTCGTGAAATGCGAAATAGTAACTTAGGCGGTCCAGAATATCGAGTGCTATTTTACTTGTGTGAAAAGATGAAGAATGAAGATAACATCGCATATATAAAACAAAAGGAGTTGGCTAGGCGGTTACGTATGGATAAGGGCAATATCTCGAAGTCAGTAAAAAAACTACGTGATAATCAATTTATTGCGAAGTGTGAATATGGCTATATGATAAATCCTCACCTCTTCTATACAGGAATGAATAGAGCACTTCGAAGCATCTTACGAAATAGATTTGATAACCTACTATTAGCTGATAACCTTGAACCTAAATACTACTTAAATGATGATGAATATGTTCTGGAGGTAAACGGTAGCCCCATATCAGATGATGATGAACTATTAGAGGAAGAATAAAATAAAATCACCTGATAAAAGGCAATGATAATTACTGTTGTTTTAAAGAACGCCTGTTTAGCTTTCTGTATAAATGTGGTAGATGCGATATTCAGTACCATTAAAAATGCTCTTATAAATAGTGTTAAAGTAAAGTTTATTGGATTCGGCAACTTTAGAGGCCACGAAAGAGCTAGAAGAAAAGGAAGAGACCTACAAAAAGGTAGGAAATCGAAATCGCTCATGCCAAGGTACCTGCATGATGCCGGAAAATGATCAAAATATGCAGTAAAAGGACAAGCATAAGGATAGTAAGAAAAGGTATTTCAGTAGGTACGCCATTCCTTATTCGAAAAAATTAGGGTTAATCACTGTCACCGCATGATTTCTGTCGAATTTTAGATGGTGCCCACATCCAATGCGTGGTAAATTATTGTATGGGAGGTGGATTTATGGAAATTACAAATAGAATTACTAGAATTATATTTTTTATGTTACTAGCTTTACTAGTTATACCGGTTGTGCCGGGAACTGGGTCATTCCCAATAGCAGCGGCGGCCACACCACAAGTGACAACGACGTATTTGGATGAGATGGCTCCTGAGTCAAAGGGTGATAATTTTTACAAGAATCAGTGGTATTACGATTGGAGTTACCAGGCGTTTGAGGATATTAATGGGAACCTGATCGATCGAGGGATTGGCTTCTATACAAGCTACTACACCCCATATGCCACCTATAACATCGATGGCATGAATTACACAACTTTCGACTCGCAAATCACAATCGATAAAAAATGGATCCTAGGGGACCTCGGGAAAACGGCCGTTGCAATCTTTGCAGACGACCATCTGCTCTTTGAAAAACAGCTGACCCTAAAAAATGCAAACCTAAATGTACATATCGACTTGCCGCAAAATACGAAAAAACTAAAAATCCTCGTGAGACAGGTAAAAGGGGCTAAAGGGGTTTATGGAATCATCTTTGGCAAAGCCCGCCTATCAACAGGGGGAAAGACCGTCAAACTTGACGAGGAAATGAGCCTAAATACGCTCGGTGCATTTAGTTACGCAGGCAGCTATAAAAAGGACTTTTTAAACTATGACCCTTTCCTCGATATCAACGGGAATGTCGTAACCACCGGAATGGAACTTTATAACGGATACGGAACGGCGTCAGCTAAATTTAATATCGACCAATTAGGCTATAATCTTTTTGAAACAAAGCTTTCTCTTGACTCCAATTACACGATTGGTGATTACGGGAAAACCGCAGTCGGGATTTACGCTGATGATTATAAGCTTTATGAAAAACAGCTGACAAAGGAAACTCCAGTTCAAACCCTTAAACTTAAAATACCGAAAAACACAAAAAACCTATACCTCATTACGAAACAAATAAAAGGGGCGAGGGGAGAACAACGAGTTGTTTTCATTAACCCAGTTATTAAGAAAACAAGCAATGCTCCATTGGTGGTTCCGATGAATGCGAATATCACCACTGTTGGAGCGACTGATTTCAAAAGTGAATATGGGATTGGGGAATGGAACTGGTATTGGCAGCAGGGCAACGCCTTCCAAGATGTGAACGGTAACTTAGTCACTTCCGGAATTGGGCTCAAAGGTGATGGCGCATATGCGAATTACGATATTACCGGAATGAACTACAATACCTTCACTGCGAATTTATCACTCGATTCCAAGTGGATTGTGGGCAATTACGGCAAAACAGCGATATTCTTTTACGCAAACAACAAATTGCTTTATTCACAAAACGTAACAAAGGCAACAGGGGTTAAACCGCTTTTCCTTCGCCTGCCAAACAATACGACCAGCTTTAAAATCTTAATTAAGCAAACAAAGGGTGCATTAGGAACCCAAGGTGTGGTGCTTGGAAATGCCCAATTCAGGTATTATTCCTACACACCTGCTCTAAAAAACACTCAGATAAAAGCCGTCAATTATACTGATAAGAAAGATGTTGTTACAATTTCTAATGTTGCAAAAGGGGATATCATAAAGGTTTACGCCAGCACCGGTAAGCTGCTAGCCACATCGCCAAAAGCAACAAGATCTACCATTACCTTCTGGATTCCGCAAATCGGCCCAAAAAGCGGAAAACTCTATCTTTCTAGTAAAAGAGGGACAATGTTAGAAAGCAGTAGAACATCAGTAAGTTTTACCGGTGAAAAAACGTCTACATCCAAACTTAAAAGAGTGACGATTAAAAACAACAAGAAAAAGTCGGATACAATAACCGTTAAAGGACTGCAGAAATACGATACGGTTTATGTCTATAACAAAAAGGGAAAGTTCCTTGCATCCAAAAAATCAACTTCATCGACCGTAACCATCTACGTTAAACAGCTTAGCACCCAAAAAAGCTACGTATATTTAACAGTAAGAGCGGACGGAATGACGACTAGTTCAAAAGTAAAGGTAAGTTATAAAGCGGAATAAAAGAGAGGACCTTTCTAATGCAATACTTAGGAAGGTCCTTTATTTATGGAGGAAAATGAATCGACAAAAATCGGGTGGTGCCTGTCACCGCCCGAATTTTGTCGAATCCATAGATTCCTTCCCCTCCACCAGAAAATCAAGAAAACTCTCCGAGATGCGGTCAAAGTTTCTGTCTTTTAAGTAAATTAATTCATAATCTCTTTGAATGTAAGGGAGATTCGTCACTTTTACCTCTAGTAAGGTACCGTTATTCAGTTCTTCTCGAATTGCCGACTTAGGCAAAATGGCGATTCCGATTTTTTGTTTTACCATTCTATTGACGACTTCGATATTATCTGTTTCCATAATGACATTCTTCTGGAGCTGGAGATGGTCAAAAGCATTATGAATCAGGGTCCAATCAATCGAATTTCGATTATACAATATAAATTTTTCGCGGGCCAACTCCTCCATCGTTACCACTTCACTTGCTCCAAAAGGATGTTCAGGATATATGGCCAGGATCATTTCATCATGGAACAAATGGATACTTTCAATTTTTGGATGATCAACAGCCCGTGCAATCCCAAATGTTACTTGATGATTTAACACCATGTCCAAGACCTGAGTGGAATGGCCGGTATACAGGTTGACTTTCACTTGAGGGAATTCATGATGGAATGCTTTCATTAAATCCGGAAGAAAATGAAAGGCAGCTACAAAAACGGCTGAAATCTCAATTTCCCCTTCCAATTTCAGTTGCTCCCGCTGAATCGCATATTGGCCGTCTTTTAGGCTGTGAAGGATATCTTTTGCATAAGGGAGGAACGTACTCCCTTCTTTGGTTAAATTCACAGTATTGCCTGATCGATAAAATAATTGACAGTTCAGTGAGTTTTCTAGTGCCTTAATCCGTGCGCTGACCGTTGGCTGTGTGGTAAATAACGCTTCGCCCGCCTTGCTAAAACTCCTTGTGACCGCCACAAAAATAAATGCTTCAATTTGTTCGATATTCATTCAAGTTGCCCCTTATAAAAATATTCTATAGCCATTATGACAAACTTTGATTGGATTTTTTAGTTCATTTGCCGTTTACTTAAAATATCAAAGGGAGGAAAAAATGATGAACATTGGCTACGCTAACGGTAAGTATGTCCAATTGGATGAACCGGTCATTCCAATTGATGAACGAGGTCATCAATTTGGTGACGGTGTCTATGAAGTGATTCGGGTGTATAATGGAAAACCTTTTATGCTGGAGGAGCACTTACAACGGCTGATTCAAAGTGCAAAGGCAATTAAATTACCAATTCAACAATCAGCGGAAGATTTTAAAGCACTCATTTTAGAAGCGGTTCAAAAATCGAACGAACTGGAAAGTGCTGTTTATTTGCAAATAACTAGAGGGGTTGGTATAAGGCAGCATCTATTCCCGTCTGCCCCCGTATCCATTACGATGACGGTTCGAAAGGTGCAGGCGATGGATAATGAGGCAAGAGAAAAAGGAATGAAGGCAATCTTTCATGAAGATGAGCGCTGGGCCAATTGTTATATTAAATCCTTAAACCTTCTTCCTAACATATTAGCAAAACAAATCGCGCATGACGCCGGCTGCTATGAAGCGATCCTAGTAAGAGATGGATATATTACAGAGGGAACCAGTTCGAATGTGTATATGGTGAAGGATGGTGTGGTCTATACGACACCGCTATCGAAACAAATTTTATCCGGGATCACCCGAATGGCTGTTAAAAAGGTTACCGAGTCTCTAGGGGGTTCTTTCATCGAAAAGAAATTTACACCTGAGGAATTGCTTCAAGCTGATGAAGTATTTATTACGAGTACAACGTCGGAAATACTGCCAATCGTCAATGTGGATGGACAAAGCATCGGTAAAGGAATTGCGGGAGAATGGACGATGAAGGCTTATAGGAAATTTAAGGAGTTCATTCTGGCTGATTAGGAACTGGAAAGAACAAAGGGTGGTGCACTGTCACCGCCCGAATGTTCTAAGGTAAAGGTTTACCCACCGGTTTAGCAATTTACCAACCGGTTCAGTAACGTTACCCACCGGTTTAGCAATTTACCAACCGGTTCAGTAACGTTACCCACCGCTTTAGCACATTTACCCTCCACTTCAACTTACAACAACCCAAAATGTAATTTTAAAACCAATTATCAGAAGCAAAAATGAAATTTAATCGATAAAAAGACTAAAAACCCACTAACCAACTACAACCCAATCCATTTACCCACCACTTTCGAAGAGTTACCCACCGGTTTGAAAAGGTTACCAACTGGTTTGAGCACTTTATCTCCCGGTTCAGCGGTTTTACCCACCACTCCACACCCCCTCAACAAATAGGTGAAAATTTTTACCAAAATAGTATTAAATGGTGGAAATTATTTACGAAACCATCCCCCCATGGTATCCTAATTATGAAAACGAATCCATAAAAAGGGGGCTAATAAGGATGATTGTTGATCACATCCGTAATTTTCATTTCTATAAAGGTATCCATGAAAGAATCAATCAAGCAATTGACTATATCCAACAAACCGATTTCACAAACATACAAACCGGTACACATGAAATAGACGGAGAAAACCTATTCTTCAATCTCATAGAATACGAAACCAAAACACCAGATGAACGTTTTTGGGAATCGCATAAAAAGTATTTAGATGTTCACTATATATTAGAAGGAAAAGAATATATTGGCTGCGAGTCATTCGAAAGAATGGAAATCAAACAACCGTATGATGAACAAGACGACTACTATCTTTTGGAGGGCGGCTTGAAATCAATGGTGCGAATGCAAAAAGGAGACTTCATGATTCTCTTCCCGCAGGATGCCCATATGACCGGAATCATGGTCGACACAACGGAAAAAGTCAGAAAAGTCGTGTTCAAAATAAAACTTTAGGGGTGAGCTCATGAACCTCCATGAAATCCTCACAACAGATGTACTCGTCGTAGGAAGCGGCATCGCCGGTCTTAAAGTGAGCATCGAACTGGCCAAAGCCGGTAAAAACGTCATCATGTCGACCAAAACCCAGATTTGCTCTGGCTCAAGCTTCTATCCGCTGAAAGCCTCACTAGGAACACAGGTGACCAAGGATCATCAAGACAAAGAAGTATTTTTACAAGACATAGAGGCCGTCAGCCATCAAATGGAAGATAAGGAGATGGCCAAAATCTATGTGGATGAAATTCGGGAGCGGGTAACGGAATTCCCTGAAATCGGGATTGAACCCTATAAGCTGCCTGACGATCGCAAGGCGTGCTTTGCGGAACATAGCCGGACAATCTACATGTTGAGAGATTGGGACCAAATCCGCGAAAATGTGAAAACGATTTTCGGACAATATCCCAATATTTCTATCTACGAACGGTCCGCGGTCATTTCATTAATCAAAACAAACGGAAAGGTGACCGGTGCTTTCCTTTTGGACCACTATAATAACCTGATGATGGTTCAGTGTAAGGCAGTCATCTTGGCAACAGGCGGTTTCGGGAATCTTTACAAGCATAACTTAAACCCAAATGATGTCGATGGATCGGGGCATATCCTTGCGTTAGAAGCCGGAGCAAGCCTTGTGAATATGGAGTTTATCCAATTCATCCCTGGATTCACCTCACCAAAATATAAGACCTTATGGGGCGAACACACCCTGAATTATTGCAAAGATTTTGTGGATGAAGAAGGGAACAGTATTTTAGAAAAAGAGCTTCCCGAGGGCCTCAGCATGCAAGAATGTTTGGAAATCCGCAGTACCCATGGGCCGTTTACCCATTCTCTCCCATCTAAATACTTTGATATTGCAATGATGAAGGAAATCATCCGCACCAAAAGCGAGGCAGGTTTCGAGCTTATCTTTGATGAGGAGATTTATGAGGATCAGCGGGATTTCTACACGATCTATCTCAATTGGCTGAAAGAAAGAGGAATCAATCTTGTGACGGACGCATGCAAAATTGCTCCTTTTGCGCATGCAAGTAATGGCGGGGTCAAAGTGGACAGCTTCGGACGGACATCCGTTCCCGGCCTGTATGCAATAGGCGAGCTTGCGGGGGGAATTGAAGGGGCCAATCGACTAGGCGGAAATTCAACCGGTTCCTGTATGGTTTTTGGAAAAAGAGCCGCCCAGAATTGTCTGGATTATGTGAACAATAGCCAACTCGAACCGTTTGATGTCCAAACCGCAATCAATCAGTTACACGGGTCTATTCCAACAACAACCAACAATTCCAAAACTCCACATGAAGTAATAGAAGAAATCCGAGAACTAATGTGGTATAAGGCAAATGTGATCAGAGATGAAAAAAATCTTACCTCCGCATTAAAGAAGGTAACGGAATTAAAGGCCTCATTCGATATGAGTCTTCATGTACAAAACGAAAATGAACGAAAAAGCGCCTTCAAAGCGAGAAACTTTCTGCTGCTTTCTGAGATTCTGTTAAAGGCCATGTTGGAAAGAAGGGAAAGCAGGGGGGCACATTATCGCGAAGATTTTCCGAATGAGGACGAAAATTTTCAAAAACGATTATGGATCTCCTTAAAAAACAAGGAAGTAAATCTGGAGTTTCGAGCATAATTTCCAAAAGAGGAGAATATTTTTTCCAGAAAAAATAAAAATGGTGAAAATTATTTACAGAATTACTCGAGCGTGATATATTTACTTTGTAAACGGTAACAATAAATTCATTTCCAGGTGGCGAAGATAAATGACAAATCAAAAATTTAAAGGTGTTTTTCCAGCATTCTATGCTTGCTACGACGATGCAGGAGAAATATCAGAGAGCCGGACAAAGGATCTGTGTAACTATCTTTATGAAAAAGGGGTTCAAGGTCTTTATGTAAGCGGAAGTTCTGGAGAATGCATTTACCATAACCTTGAGGAAAGAAAAGCGACATTAAGATATGTGGCTGAAACCGTAAAAGGGAAGCTGACGCTCATCGCTCATGTTGGGGCACCTTCCACAAGAGACAGTGTGGAATTAGCGAAATATGCGGAAGAGTTGGGCTATGATGCCTTATCCGCCATCCCGCCGATTTACTTTAAACTTCCTGAAAGTTCAATCTATAAGTATTGGACGGACATTATGGATGCAGCGGAGCTACCATTCATTATCTATAACATTCCACAAACAACTGGGTACAATCTATCAATGAATCTATTCAAGCAATTAATTGAGAATAAAAAAGTAATGGGTGTTAAAAACTCTTCGATGCCAGCGATGGACATTGAACGCTTTAAGGCAGCTGCAGGCGAAGACTTTATCGTCTTTAACGGACCTGACGAACAATATGTGGCTGGAAGAACCATTGGGGCAGATAGCGGAATCGGCGGAACCTATGCAGCAATGCCGGAGTTGTTTTTAAAAGCCGAACAATTTGTTTCAACTGGAAACTTTGAACAAGCTAGAAACATTCAACGAGACATCAATGACATTATTATCGCTTTATGTTCCTTAAATGGTTCGATGTATTCCGTCATAAAAGAAGTTCTTAAATTAAATGGCGTCAATGTTGGAAGCGTTCGAGCACCTTTTGAGCCGGTACACGGAGAAGATTTAAACAAAATCCCGGCCATTAAAGAAATGATCGACCAAGCAATTCAAAAATACGGAAAAAACTAACATGAAGCGAAGAATTGTCTGCTTTGGAGATTCAAACACATGGGGCTTTGATGCGGCAACGATGGGGAGATTTCCCGAAGGAGTTAGATGGACCAGCCTGCTAACAGAGGGATTAGGCGATGACTTCCAAGTTATCGAGGAAGGACTTTCCGGCAGAACGAGTGTCGTAGACGATCCGTTATTCGAAGGATTAAATGCATTAAGCTATATCCATCCTTGCTTAATGAGTCATGCGCCACTTGAGTTGGTGGTAATCATGCTTGGAACCAATGATACAAAGGAAAGATTTAATCTCACTTCTTTTAATATCGCTCAAGGAATTGCCAGGCTCGCCCTTAAGGCAAAAAATACTCCGGCAGGCTTGAATGGCGCACCACCTAAAGTGTTCGTAATGGCACCGCCTCCCATTGGGAAAGAGTACGTTGACACAGAAGTAGGGAAATCGATGGGGATAAATTGTGATCGGAAATCAGCTGAACTGCCCGGCCATTTAAAGGAGCTGCTGGAGCTGCAAGGAACTGAGTTTCTTGATTTAAGCGGTCATGTTCCGATGAATACCATTGATTACATGCATTTGGATCAAGAAGGGCATCAGCTTTTAGCCAAGCTTGTTCTTCAAAAAATAAAAAACATGCTATAAAGGGGGAAAAAGGAATGTTGAAAAAACGCTTTCTAGCCACCGCTTTAACTGGTGTGCTTGCACTTGGAGCTTTAGCCGGTTGTGCAAACAAAGACACAAGTAAATCAGATGAAGGGGCAAATGGTAAAAAGACCGTTGAATTGTCGCTGATGTTAACACCGCAATGGAAAGGAGTCATGGGTCCTGACGAAAAAGGAGCAGACTATGACAGCTTCTTTAAATATGCGGCAGATAAGTTCTCAAAACAGTATAAAGATTACAATGTTAAGGTAAAAGTGGAAGTCGTCGCAAGTGAACAAAGGGATGAGCTTTTAAATGTTAAGCTAAACGGCGGTACTCCTCCAGATATCTTCTTCGAAAATACGTTTGCCATGGGGGATTATGCACATCGCGGCGCATTAGTTCCATTAAATGACATTGTCGATGACGCTGCCAAAAAAGACATTGACCAAAAGTACTGGGATACTGTGACATTTGGCAAGGATGTTTACTTCTATCCATTCTCTCATATGCCTGGAACCTTAGCGTACAACGCGGACATGTTCAAGGCAGCAGGACTTGATAAGTATCTTGGCGGCAAGGACGAAATCAAGACCTGGACGTTAAAAGATTACGAAACAATTCTCAATACGCTGAAGAAGGATTTACCGAAGGATAAGTATCCAATGGCGCTATATGCGTTAAATAACCAAGGTGATACGTGGAACCTAGCTTATTTAAGAATGTTTGGCAATAAGTTCTTCGATGACAAAGGCAACATTATCCTTGATGATGCAAACGGAGTGAAGGCAGCAAAATGGTTAAAGAAAATCTATGATGCTGGTCTAACGAATCCAGGGGCAGAATCGGTTTCATCTAATGATGCCAATGCCATGTTCCAAAACCAGAAGCTCGCAATCAGCTTCACTAATTCTGTACTGTTTAACAATGCAAAAGCCGATATGGCAGCAGGTAAAGCACCTAAGTTTGATATCCGCCTTGCGAATATTCCATCTGAAAGCGGCGAACCGTTAACCTTCACCTATGTATCAGGTGCTGCTGTATTCAATACAAAGGACAAAACAAGAATTAAGGTAAGTAAAGATTTTGTTAAATTCTTCTCAACCGATCCTGAACTAGTAAAAGCTTCAAAAAATGGAGTTCCTGTTAGGACTTCAGTAGTAAATGAGTTTAAATCGCAAAACCCATTATTCGCTGCATATGACAAAAACGCTCAATATATGTTTAATTTTACTGGCAGCGTTCCAGGATACAGCGAGCTAAGACAGGCTTTATACCCAGAACTTCAAGCTCTACTAACTGGACAAAAATCACCTGAACAAGCGATTAAAGACTATCAAACAAATGGTAATAAAATTATTGATAATGCAAGAGCCAATTCAGTCATCAAACAATAGCCTTGTACGATCAAGACTAAAAACATAAGCCCCTCTTTAAAGGGGCTTACGTTTTAGAAAGGTAAGGGTTACGATGAAATTCAATAAGCATACGTTCAAAGAGAATATGACAGGATATCTATTTGTTGCACCACAACTATTACTCTTCCTAGTATTTCTTGTTTATCCCATAATCGAAGGAATCCGCCTGAGCTTATATCGAATTAATTATACCAATGAAGTATTTGTCGGATTTGCAAACTACACCCAATTATTCCATGACCCAGTTTTTGTAAAATCAACCATTAACACAGTCGTATTCGTAATCTTCATTGTTGCTTTAACGGTCCTATTTGCTTTATTTGTTGCTTCGGCCGTTTTTGATAAAAATGCAAAATATGTTTCCTTTATTCGCGGAAGCTATTATATCCCTGTAATGGTTTCGATGGTTGTAATGAGTATGGTATGGGGTTTCTTATTAAACCCAGCCAACGGATTGATTCCATACGTTGCCAAACAACTGGAATTTTCAAATGTGAACTTCTTAGGGAATCCAAAAACGGTATTAGCGGTGATCATCTTCGTTACGTTTGCAACCAACGTAGGTCAAGCCATTATTCTCTACATTGCATCGATGATCGGGGTGCCAAAGGAACTCTTTGAAGCAGCAGAAGTGGATGGAGCAAGCAGAACGACCATCATCATGAAAATCCTGATTCCAATGGTGAAGCCTACTACCATGTACATCATTATCATGAACATTATTGCCGTATTAAAGATATTCGTTGTCATTCAATTATTGACCGGTGGCGGACCAAACAATGCTTCTACGACTCTTATGTATTTCTTATACAATAATGCCTTTAAGTATAATCAGCTTGGTGTGGCTTCTGCAGTAGGTGTGATTATGTTCTTAATTACATTAATATTATCGGTTCCACAATTAAGAGCAATGTTTAAGAAAGATTAGAGGTGAATTCGCATGAAAACGAAAAACAAGAAAAAAAGAGAAACCGTTGACGTAATCGCCAATGTGATCATCATTTTCTTTGCTGTCCTAAATATATTTCCTCTTTATTGGCTTTTGACTAGTTCCTTAAAAAACAGTTCGGATGTTATCAAAATGCCGCCTGATTGGTTTCCGAAAACAATGTCCTTTAGTAACTATGCGGATGTATTCCAGAACCAACCGGCATTAAGATGGACATTTAACAGTATTATTGTCTCACTGGTGACAACCGTTGCGGTGATTATTGTCAGCTCACTTGCCGCTTATGCGTTCTCGAAGTTGAAGTTTAAGGGGAAAAATGTTATTTATATCATTTTTATTTCCAGTTTAATGATTCCAAAAGAGGTCATGATCGTTCCTTTATTCAGGATTATTCAGGAGTTTGGAATGGTAAATTCACTAAATGGCATGATTTGGCCGAATGTGGCCACAGCCTTTGGAGTATTTCTGCTTAAGGGATTTTTTGATACGATACCTGATTCACTACGAGAAGCGGCCCGGATTGACGGAGCAGGGGAGTTTTATACTTTTTATAAAATTATCATGCCGATTGTGAAACCGGGAATTGGGGCCTTATTCATTTTGAATTTCGTTCAGGTATGGAACGATTATCTCTGGCAGTTAATTGTCGGACAGGAAGAAGGTTCAAAAACTTTAATGGTCGGGATTGCTTCGTTGATGCAGGATTTAAGTCCAAACTTTGCTTATAAGATGGCAGGTGCTACGGTGGCTGCGGTGCCAATGCTCGTAATCTTTATTCTATTCCAAAGATACTTTACAAAAGGATTGGCGATTGGGGCAGAAAAGGGATAAGCTTTGGTGTTCATTGGATCGGTTTGTCGATCCCCTGGAAAGCAAATCAAAACCAACCATTTTTTAAATAATCAACTGGAGATGCTTTGAAATGAAGAACAAGGAAGAACTATTCGAAAAAATTAAAGGGAAACTCATCGTATCTTGTCAAGCACTTCCAGAAGAGCCGCTTCACAGCTCATATATCATGGGAAGGATGGCATACGCTGCAATGCTTGGCGGAGCATGCGGGATACGGGCGAATAGCGTAGAAGATATTCGTGAAATTAAAAAAACCGTTTCCTTGCCGATCATTGGAATTATTAAACGTGTATATGAGGGATCGGAAGTCTTTATCACCCCTACGATGGAAGAAATTGAATTGCTTTATCAAGAGGGAGTCGATATCATTGCAATAGATGCAACGAATCGGATCAGACCGGATGGTAAGACCATTCATGAAATTTTTCCAATCATCCGTAAAAAGTACCCAGACCAAATCTTTATGGCCGATTGTTCCACCTATGAAGAAGGGCTATTAGCGTACGAATTAGGCTTTGATTGTATCGGGACTACTTTAAGCGGGTATACCTCTTACACACAAGATAAGAAACTGCCGGATGTTGAGTTAATCGGGAAATTAAAAAGAGAGTTTGATCTTCCGATTATCGCAGAAGGCGGGATTTGGTGCCCGGAGGATTTGAAAACTGCTTTTGAACGAGGCGCTCATACAGCGGTTGTGGGCTCAGCAATTACGAGACCAATGGAGATTACAAAAAGGTTTATTCAAGCGATTTCTTAGATACAAGGCATAAATCCCACGGGTAATTCTCGTGGGATTTATACCGCCTTAGGAAATGGGTAAAGGGTGAGAAACTTGAAAATATTAGCGGCTGATATTGGTGGAACCTCGATTAAACTGGGAATTTCCGATGAAAAAGGAAATTTGGCTGTTTTTAAAGAATATGATACGGAAAGCAAAAAAGGCGGAAAATTTGTCGTTGAAAAGCTCATGCAAATTATATCCGAATATGATGGCTTTGATGCCATCGGAATCAGTACAGCCGGTCAGGTGGACCGTGCGGAGGGCTGCATTATTTATGCCAATGAAAATATCCCCAACTATACGGGAACGCGGTTAAAGGATCTGTTAGAAGAAAAATTTAAGGTTCCCGTTAAAGTAGAGAATGACGTGAATGCGGCTGCTTTGGGAGAACAGTATTTTGGTGCCGGCCGGGATTTTCAGGATTTTCTTTGTTTGACCTATGGAACCGGTATCGGCGGTGCCATCATTCAAAATAACGAAATTTACTCAGGATATAATGGGGTAGCGGCTGAAGTTGGGCATATCTTGACCCATCCTAAAGGATTGCCGTGTAACTGCGGTGGACAAGGCTGTTATGAACAATATGCCTCCACGACCGCATTGGTGCGGATGGCAAAAGAAGTGGATCCGGAGTGCCTGAATGGGAAAGTCATTTTTGAAAAACTTTACCGTGGTGACAGCAGGATGATCAATGTGCTCAATCAGTGGGTATTCGAAGTGGCCATCGGATTGACTTCGTTAGTCCACATCTTTAATCCCCGTGCGATCATCATTGGCGGCGGTGTAATGGAACAGGAAATTTTGGTGAAGATGGTAGCGGCTGAAGTACGGGAGTTAATCATGGAGAGCTTTTCCGATGTAAAAATCTTAAAAGCTTCTCTTGGAAATAAAGCTGGAATTCTTGGGGCGGTTTCGCTTCATCTGAGAAGTGGGAACTTGAAGGAGTGCTAGGTATGTCAAAAGTAGATATTTTTTCATTGATTCGTTCAAACTACAATGCCTTTACGAAATCTGAAAAAAAGGTAGCCGACTATATTCTTGAACATATGCAGGATGTCATCTATATGTCCATTACCGACCTTGCGGATGCATGCAATGTAGGGGAGGCCAGTGTATTTCGATTTTGTAAAACAATGAATTTAAAAGGTTACCAGGAGTTTAAAATTGCCTTGGCCCACAGTATTACCCAGGATGAAGAAACGCCGCAAATGTCCGGTGAAATTACCTTGCAGGATACGATCGGAGATTTGGCATCGAAAATTTTAGCGACGAATATTAATGCGCTGACTGAAACCTCGAATCTCATTAATGAGACAGATATTTCGAAAGCGATTGATTGTTTCATCGCGGCAGACCGGGTTCACTTTTTCGGGGTAGGGTCTTCGTTGATGACGGCAATGGAAGCGAAGAATAAGTTTATGAGGATTACGAATAAAACGGAATGTTCGATTGATTCCCATCTGCAAATTATGTCCGCTTCGTTAATGACAGACAGGGATGTGGCAGTTGCGATCTCTTATTCAGGATCGACGAAGGATACGATCGATGTCGCAAAGGCAGCAAAGGAAAGAGGAGCAAAAGTCATCTCCATTACTCGATTTGCCAAATCACCCTTGACCAATTACGCAGACATTACCCTGCTTTGCGGATCAAACGAAGGACCGCTCCAAGGCGGCAGCCTCTCTGCCAAAATCTCACAGCTCTACCTATTGGACATCCTATACGCCGAATTCTTCAGAAGAAACTACAAAGAATCAACACTCAACAAAGAAGCTACAGCTAACGCTGTTATTGAGAAAATGCTATAGAATTCGACAAAAATCGGGTGGTGCCTGTCACCACCCGATTTTTGTCGAACAGTCATAAACCATTGAGAACCGTCCCCGTGGCCTCCCTAATGTTAGCGTGTTATAATAGTTATAACATTAGTACGGAATATTTGTCTTAACGGTTATAAACCACCCGAAAAATGTATATAAATAGTGAGGAGGAACGATTATGACTCAAACGGTGGTGAGAGAAGTGGAAAGAAAAGTAACAAGAATCGGGAATAGTTTAGGAGTTACGTTTCCACATGAAGTGTTAGAACACTTGGGAATTCGTCAAGGTGATGAAGTACGTTTTGAAATTGTGAATGGTCAAGTAACCATTAAGAAAAAAACAAATTTAAAGCTGCCAAAGGGAATTGATGAAGAATTCTTAGAGCAAATGAACGATATGATAAATGAATACGACCAAACTTTTAAGGGCTTGGTTGATCGGTAGGGAATTATGGACGAAATAAAATATTTAACCGAACAGCAAGTAATATTTCTAAATATGCATCAAATCCGATTGTATTCACCAAAGGAACAACTTGGTGTAAAAGAGGAAGGTCTTTTAAGTAGTGCTGTTAATCGTCCAAAACAGAGTGCATTTGGGGAAGATGCTTATCCTACTATTTATGAAAAGGCTGCAGCTCTATTTGAAAGCTTATTAAAAAATCATTGTTTTCATAATGCAAATAAGCGAACAGCTTTTGCTAGTTTATATATGTTTCTGAGACAAAATAAATATAAGTTAATCGTCGATCCGAAAAAGGCAGAGGATTTTTGCGTTCAAATTGTGGATCCTGCTCAGCCAGATGTATCCTTTGAGGAAATTGTTGCTTGGATTCGAGAATGGACGGAATCACAATAGTAGCCTAATAGAGAGATTTCACGTGTTAAGAAAAGTATTATGAAAGTTTTCAAAGCCATCGGAACATAAATCCAAATCCCAATCAAAGAAGAGACGCCGCCCAAAGCAGCGTCTCTTTCCCTGTCCGCGGCACCACTCGATTTTTGACGATGGACCAAGCGGACGGTTCGGCCAAGTGGTGGGTAAACGAGCAAAACTGGAATGTAAATCGGAAAGAGCGGGGAAAAAAGCCCCGAAACCTGTGGGTAAAAGCAAGATTTGCAGTTTTATAGGAAAAGTGGGGACAGGAATTTATTAAAAAAGGTATTTGGATGCGGTAGAGGCTTTGGAAAGTTGGGGATATTATCGAAGTGGAGGGTATTTCAGCCAAAGTGGAGGGTAAACGAGCAAAACCGGAGTGTAAATCGGAAAAAGCAGGGGGTAAAGCCTCGAAACCGGAGGGTAAAAGCAAGATTTGCAGTTTTGTAGGAAAAGAGGGGACGGGAATTTACTAAAAAAGGAAATTTCCTTTCAAAAAAAGGTATCTGAGCCAGGTAGAGGCCTCTTAATGAGGAAGACTTTATCGAAGCGGAGGGTATTTCAGCCAAAGTGGTGGGTAAACGAGCAAATCCGGAGTGTAAATCCGTAAAAGCGGAGGGTAAAGTCCCAATAAGGCCGGCTCTTAAACAGGTGCTCATCTCCCCATGCTGAATATGTTTTATACATAAAAAAAACGGGTGGTGCACCACCCGTTTTTTGTCGAAAACCAACCTAATTAATTTGTGAGTGTTGAAGAATTTTCTGACGAACATAATCTAGATGTTTGTACATTTGGCTGAAGGCCTCATGTGGGTTGTGCGCTGCGAGTGCTTCGTAGATGCCTTGGTGAAAGGCTACGGTTAGGTCGCGTTCCCTGTACTGGATAAGGCTATCCGTTTTCTCATGGGTAATCAGCAGGGAGTCAATCATCCCCTCGACAATTGGATTATTTGCACTCATGGCAATAATCCGATGAAATTCCTTATCGGCCTCACCGTAATTATTATCTTTGCTATTCTTGATAGCCTCAATGGTTTCTTGCAGTCTTGCCAGATCTTCATCCTTAATTTTTTCAGCGGCAATCGTCACAAGTCCAAGTTCAAGAGACATCCGCGCTTCAATGATGGCGGGCAAGTTATCCGTAGCCAGTGCTAACATGATCGAGAAGGGATAGGATCCGACTTTATTATTAAAAAACGTGCCTTCCCGTGTTTTCCGTGTAATCACACCCAACGTTTCAAGTGAACTAAGCGCCTCGCGCAAAACCGGCCGGCTTACATCGAGTTCCTTCATCAGTTCCATTTCAGGCGGCAGTTTGTCACCTGACTTCATTTGCCCGCTGACGAGCAGCTGCACAATCTGGTCGACGACTTGTTTGGAAAGGGTATTCCGGTTTACCGATTGAACCTCTAGTTTCTTTGATGATGGTTCCAAAGTATAACACCTCTATTTGACTCCATTAATAGTCTTATTGTAATACAATTATACTAACATATTCCCATTTTAAAAAGACATATTAAAAAAATAGTGCGCCCCTCGATCGAGAAACGCACCGTAAAAACATTTATCGAACCAGGCAAGGCTTTTTAGGATCAAACGTCCAGTTCGGAACCAGGTACTGCATGCCAATGGCATCATCGCGGGAGCCAAGCCCTTTTTGCAGATAAAGCTGATGCGCTTTCTCAATCCGTTCCATATCAATTTCAACTCCCAGACCCGGTTTCGCAGGGACATCCACCATGCCGCCGACAATCTTGAAAGGCTCTTTGGTTAGACGCTGCCCGTCCTGCCAAATCCAGTGGGTATCAATCGCCGTGATTTTTCCCGGCGCCGCTGCTGCCACATGGGTAAACATCGCCAGTGAAATATCAAAGTGGTTATTTGAGTGCGATCCCCATGTCAGACCCCATTCATGACACATTTGCGCAACGCGGACAGAGCCCTGCATCGTCCAAAAATGTGGATCCGCTAGAGGGATGTCCACAGACTGAAGCTGAATCGAATGCCCCATTTGCCGCCAATCGGTCGCAATCATATTCGTTGCGGTCGGGAGCCCGGTTGCCCGTCTAAATTCGGTCATGATCTCGCGGCCGGAGAATCCGCCTTCTGCACCACAAGGATCTTCCGCATAGGCTAACACATGGTGCTGATCCCGGCAAAGCCGAATCGCGTCCTGTAATAACCAGCCGCCATTTGGATCAAGCGTAATGCGTGCATCAGGGAAGCGCTCCGCAAGTGCCGTTACGGCCTCAATTTCCTCTTCGCCCCGTAAGACTCCGCCTTTTAATTTGAAATCATTAAATCCATAGCGCTCACGGGCCGCTTCCGCCAAACGTACAATCGCTTCCGGTGTTAACGCTTCTTCGTGACGAAGGCGGAACCAGTCATCTTCCGCTTCCGGTGCGCTTACATACTCAAGATCTGTTTTCTTTCGATCTCCTACATAAAATAAGTACCCTAACATTTCTACCTTTTCGCGTTGTTGGCCTTCACCGAGAAGAGCGGCAACAGGAACTTGCAGATATTGTCCGACTAAGTCAAGGAGGGAAGCCTCTAATGCCGTAACCGCATGAATCGTGGTACGGAGGTCGAAGGTTTGAAGTCCTCTTCCTGCTGTGTCTCGGTCCGCAAACTGGTTTCGAATCGTAGTTAAGATATTTTTATAAGTACCAATCGATTGTCCAATCACGAATGGTTTCGTATCTTCGAGGGTCTGACGGATTGCTTCGCCGCCTGGAACTTCTCCAACCCCGGTGTTTCCTGCATTATCCTTTAGAATGACAATGTTACGTGTGAAGTAGGGGGCATGGGCGCCGCTCAAATTAAGAAGCATGCTGTCATGTCCTGCAACGGGAACCACCAGCATTTCTGTAATAATTGGTGTACTTGTTTTTTTAGCGTCTTGAACGAATTGTGCTTCCATATCTATCACTCCTTTTTATTAGTAGAACATTTCTTACCTTCTTTTAAAAAGAGACCGGTTACAAAATACCACTCTATTGATAAGAAGACGCGGTAAGTATTTATCCCGCTTTAACGGGCAGTAAGGACCTTCACTTCAATACTTAGCGTAAGCAGTAAGCATAAGTGGGGGATGGAAAAACCCATCACTGATTGAAGTTTCACTTTATTTTCTCAAATGGTAAGACAAATAAAATTGTTTGTCAATCATTTCATTTTTAAATTTCTGAAAATAAATAATTGACCGATTAATTTATTTGTCTTACAATAAAACAAACGAACAACCAAACAAAAAGGAGGAACAAGGATGACGACAACACGTAAGGCTCCAACAGGAATTTTAGGATTTCCAGTTGCGCCTTTTACCGAAAACAATCAACTAGATGAGAAGGGGCTTGCTTCCAATATTCAATTTTTAATTGAGGAAGGGCTTGAAGCGATCTTTGTAGCTTGTGGAGCTGGAGAATATCAATCAATAAGCAAAGAAGAATATGAAGCAATGGTCGACGTGGCCGTAGCTGTTACAGGCGGAAAGGTACCTGTGTACACAGGAGTTGGCGGCAATATTCAAACGTCCCTTGAGTTTGCAAAAATTTCAGAAGACAAAGGTGCAGATGGCTATTTGATCCTTCCTCCATACCTAGTGGCTGGGGAACAAGCAGGTATAGCGGGCTATTTTAAAACAATTGCGGAAAGTACAGATTTAAATGCAATTGTCTATCAGCGCGATCAGGTTTCTTTATCCATTTCTGCTTTGGAAGCGCTGGCAGAAGTCCCTCAGGTCGTCGGAGTAAAAGATGGTTTAGGAAATATGGAGCTAAATACGATTCTGACTCAAACCTTTGGAAAGCGGTTTAGCTGGCTGAATGGAATGCCATTAGCGGAAGTCACCATGCCGGCATACGTGCCACTCGGTTTTGACTCTTACTCATCAGCGATTTCGAATTACATCCCGCACATCTCGAGGAAATTTTACCAAGCCTTATTGAACGGGGAGCAGGAAGTCGTAAACGACCTATTACAACAAGTGATTTTACCGATTAACAATATTCGCCGCCAGCGCAAGGGCTATGCTGTTTCACTGATTAAAGCCGGTATGGAAATTATGGGATTGCCAGTAGGGGAAACTGTAAGACTGCCAATTCTTCCGGTAGAAAAAGAACATTATAGAGAACTAGAATCAATTTTGAAAAAAGCAATCGATCTTTATCCAAAAAATACACCTGTTGAATCCATATAAAAGGAGCGTTCGAGATGACAACAACTGTGCAAACAAAAACCTATCTTAACTATATTAACGGTGAATGGATTGCTTCTGCGTCAAATGAAGTAGAAATAAGTATCAATCCAGCCGACAGCCAAGAAATTGTCGGCTATGTACAAAAATCAACCGAGGATGATTTGAACCGCGCGGTCAACGCGGCAAAACAAGCGAAAGAGAACTGGCGCAAACTTTCAGGTGCGGCGCGCGGCGAGTATCTCTATAAAGCAGCTGCAATTCTTGAAAAACGGATCGATGAGATTGCTGAATGCGCAACAAGAGAAATGGGAAAAACCTTTGCGGAAACAAAAGGGGAAACATCCCGCGGGATTGCCATCCTGAAGTATTATGCAGGGGAAGGAATGCGCAAAGTAGGCGATGTGATTCCATCCACCGACAGCAGCGCACTGATGTTTACAACACGTGTGCCGCTTGGGGTTGTAGGGGTAATCACACCATGGAACTTCCCGATTGCGATCCCAATTTGGAAAATGGCACCGGCACTAGTTTACGGGAATACCATTGTCGTCAAGCCTGCAACGGAAACCGCTGTTACCCTTGCAAAAATCATCGAGTGTTTTGAAGAAGCAGGTTTCCCTGCTGGTGTCGTGAATATGGTCACAGGACCAGGAAGTGTGATTGGACAGGGGATTGCCGATCATGAGGATATTAACGGGATTACCTTTACCGGTTCAAATGGTGTTGGAAAAAGAATTGGGCAGGCTGCTTTACAGCGCGGGGCCAAATACCAGCTGGAAATGGGCGGGAAAAACCCTGTGATTGTGGCAGCGGATGCCGATCTTGATCTTGCAGTAGAAGCTGTCATTGCCGGTGCGTTCCGTTCCACTGGGCAAAAATGCACGGCAACCAGCCGCGTGGTCGTGGAGCAAGGAATTTATGAAGAATTCAAAGAAAAGCTTATGCAAAAAACACAAGAGATTACAATTGGAAATGGACTCGACAGCACGGTATGGATGGGACCAAGTGCAAGTGAAAGCCAGCTCAACACCGTTCTATCCTACATAGAGAATGGGCTTGAGGAAGGCGCTGAACTGCTTACCGGCGGAAAACGCGTGGTAGAAGGGGATTTGGCGAACGGCTTCTATGTAGAACCAACCATTTTCGATCACTGTACTGAGGATATGGCGATTGTCCAGGAAGAAATCTTTGGACCAGTCATCGCCCTCTTGAAGGCTGAATCTATAGAGGATGCCCTGAAGATTGCGAACAATGTGCAGTATGGATTGAGCGCTTCGATTTTTACCACAAACATTCAGAATCTGCTATCCTTCGTCAGTGATATGGAAGCAGGGTTGATTCGGGTCAATGCAGAAAGTGCCGGGGTGGAACTGCAGGCGCCATTCGGTGGCATGAAAAACTCCAGCTCGCATTCCCGTGAACAAGGAGAAGCCGCAAAAGAGTTCTTTACATCGATTAAAACGGTTTTTGTTAAATAAAAACACGGGAGGACCATGAACTTGAAAACGAAGGTAAAAGAAACACCTCTTTACATTCAAGTAGATCAAAAAGACAATGTAGCGATTGTCGTGAATACAGGGGGATTGGATTCCGGGACGGTTTTCTCCTGTGGACTGGAACTGAAAGAAAGAATTCCGCAGGGGCATAAAGTAGCCTTAACCGATCTCCAGGAAGATGAAGCGATTATCCGCTACGGAGAAGTGATTGGTTATGCAGCTGCCTTCATTCAGAAAGGCAGCTGGGTGGAAGAGTCGTTAGTAAAACTGCCGGCCTCTCCTAATTTAAACGAGTTGCCGATCGCCAATCAGGTTCCCGAAGCGTTGCCTCCATTAGAAGGATATACGTTTCAAGGGTTTCGGAATCAGGATGGCAGTGCCGGAACCAAGAATATCCTAGGGATTACCACAAGTGTTCAATGTGTGGTCGGCGTTCTTGATTTTGTTGTTCGAAAAATAAAGGCAGAGATTTTACCGAAGTATCCGAATGTGGATGATGTCGTGGCCTTAAACCATAGTTATGGATGCGGGGTGGCGATCAATGCCCCAGAAGCTGAAATTCCGATTCGTACCATTACAAACCTAGCCAAACACCCGAATTTCGGGGGAGAAGCAATGGTCATTGGTCTGGGATGTGAGAAGCTCTCACCAATTCGAATCACTCCGAACCGGAATGAAACTGATATCCTTTCCCTGCAAGACCAGCAGGGGATGATGGGCATGGTTCACTCGATTATGGAAATGGCCGAAGAGAGATTAATCCGATTAAATAGAAGAAAACGGGAAACCTGTCCGGTTTCCGATCTAGTCATCGGCCTTCAATGCGGGGGAAGTGACGCCTTCTCAGGTGTCACAGCGAACCCAGCCGTTGGTTATGCAGCCGATTTATTGGTTCGCTCTGGGGCAACGGTATTATTTTCAGAGGTTACTGAAGTACGCGATGCGATTCATTTATTAACACCGCGGGCGGTCAATGAAGAAGTAGGACATGCGTTAATTCGTGAAATGGAATGGTATGATCAGTATTTGTCCAGAGGGCAAGTAGACCGATCGGCGAATCCGTCTCCAGGGAATAAAAAAGGCGGATTAGCCAATGTAGTGGAGAAATCATTGGGTTCGATTGCAAAGTCAGGGAAAAGTCCGATTTCCGGCGTACTTGCACCTGGTGAAAAGGCAACTGAAAAAGGGTTACTTTTTGCAGCTACACCAGCCAGTGATTTTGTCTGTGGCACCTTACAGCTGGCTTCGGGGATGCATCTTCAAGTTTTTACAACGGGAAGAGGGACGCCTTATGGATTGGCCATGGCACCAGTCGTGAAGGTGGCTACCCGGAACGCTTTGGCAGAGCATTGGGACGATTTGATTGATATTAATGCTGGCACGATTGCGACGGGTGAAAGAACGATCGAAGAAGTGGGCTGGGAGATTTTCCACTTTATTTTGGAAGTGGCAAGCGGCCAAAAGAAAACATGGACGGAGCATTGGGGATTGCACAATGACTTAGCCTTGTTTAATCCAGCTCCGATTACGTGAAAATTTTCTGGTATGGCCGAATTTTTGATGAAATCTTTGCTTATAGGCGACAGTTGGACCACGTATCAGCATGATAATGTCGCCAATGAGCGCTCTAGGCGACAGTTGGACCGCGGAACACGCAGGAAATGTCGCCAATGGGTCCTCTAGGCGACAGTTGGACCGCGGATCACGAAGAAAATGTCGCCAATGAGTCCTGTAGGCGACAGTTGGACCACGTATCACACTGGAAATGTCGCCAATGAATGATCTAGGCGACAGTTGGACCACGTATCACACTGGAATTGTCGCCAATGAATGATCTAGGCGACAATTGGACCATGGGTCACGCAGGAATTGTCCCCAATAAGGCATCTAGGCGACAGTTAGGCCATGAATCACGCAGAAATTGTCGCCAATGAGTCTAATAGGAGACACTTTGGGTGGGGAATCCCCCCGAAAGGGTCGCCAAAAATAGCTATTTTCATAGATTAACTTAGAAAATTACACATTCAAAAAGATCTATCTGCCGAAAATGAACTTTTATCTGCGTTGCTGGGGCATTTATCTGCGATACTCAGACTTTTATCTGCGAAGCTTTAAAAGCAAACTTTTTTTAGTAATGAGCCAGAACACGCTAAATTGATAGCGCTGTCAAATAATTCTTTAAAGGAGGGATAGTAGGAATGAGAAAACAAGGATCCCCCATCATCACAGATATGAAAGTGATTCCCGTTGCCGGATATGATAGTGCACTGCTTACCCTAAGCGGCTGTCATGGACCTTTTTTTACCCGTAATATTGTAATCTTAGAAGATGAAACGGGAAATAAGGGAATCGGTGAGATTCATGGCGGCGAAGACATTACGAGAATGCTAGAAAGTTATCGCCCGTTTGTCGTAGGCCAAGAAATTGCCAATTATCGAGGCTGCCTTACGGCTATAAGGAGCGGGGGCTTAAGTGTAAAAGGTGATTCTGGTGAAGGGTTACAAGGATTAAATTTAGCCAATTTGAAATTTGTCGTCCAGGCAGAAGCCGCCGTTGAATGCGCGATGATGGATTTACTTGGAAAATTTGTGAACCAGCCCATCGCCGCTCTCCTTGGCGATGGAGGTCTACAGCGGACAGAGGTTCCGTTCTTGGGATATCTATTCTATATCGCTGATCATGAAAAAGTGAATCTGCCTTATCTACGCGAAACCGAATGGAAGGATGACTGGGATCGGGTAAGACGAATGGAAACCTTAACGCCTGAAGGAATAGTTGCTCAAGCAAAAGCAGCACACAGCCGTTATGGATTTACGAATTTCAAATTAAAGGGCGGGGTCTTAAGCGGCGACGAAGAAATGGAAGCGATTCAAGCGTTACATGAAGCCTTCCCTGAGGCAAGAATCAACCTCGATCCAAACGGGGCTTGGTCCTTAGAAGAAGCTATAAGGCTTTGCAAAGGAAAACATGACATTCTAGCCTATATTGAAGACCCATGCGGTCCTGAAGCTGGATTCTCCAGCCGTGAGATTATGGCTGAATTCAAAGATGCAACGGGTCTGCCAGTTGCGACCAATATGATTGCAACCAACTGGCGCCAATTCCATCATGCAGCTGCACTTCGAGCAGTGGATATTGTGTTAGCCGACCCTCATTTCTGGTCATTAAATGGAAGCATTCGGATGGCCTATCTATTGAAGGATTGGGGTTTAACATGGGGATCCCACTCCAATAACCACTTTGATATTACCTTAGCAGCCTTTGCCCAAGTCGCAGCTGCCGCACCAGGAAATATATCGCCAATCGATACCCACTACATTTGGCAGGATGGTCAAGAATTATGTGACAATCCGATGCAAATTAGAGATGGAGTCATTAAACTACCGGAAGGACCAGGTCTGGGTGTGGAAATCAATATGGATAAAGTCATGAAAGCCAATGAATTATATCGTAAATTACCGTACCACGATCGGGATGATACCATTTCGATGCAATATCTCATTAAAGATTGGCAATATCATTCCAAGAAACCGTGCTTGGTGAGATAACCGTCCGCTTCAACCATCTTAGTTTGAAAACAACCATGACCATTCATACAGTCTTAAAAAAGTAGATTCATGTTTTCAAAGAATAGGAGGAAGTCTTAATGAATAATAGCAGTGCTCAACGGATTAGCCCTGAGGGTCAGAACCTTAAACAAACCAGAGTCCGGTATTTAATCCTTTCCATGTTATTTATCGTTACGATTATTAACTATATTGACCGTTCTGCTCTTGGTATCGCTGCTCCCGTCATGCGAGAAGATCTCGCTTTTGATGCGGTAAAAATGGGAATTGCCTTTTCAGCTTTTAACTGGGCATATACGATCTTTAACATCCCAGGCGGATGGCTGCTCGATCGATTTGGCGCACGAAATGTTTATGGAATTGCCTTATTATTATGGTCCGCTTGTACGTTTTTTCAAGGATTTATCAGCACATTAGTAGGATTATTCATTTTACGATTCTTAGTGGGAATCATGGAAGCTCCGTCCTTTCCAGGAAACAGCCGATTAACCACCATGTGGTTTCCGCAGCATGAGCGTGGAAGAGCGGTATCGATTTATAACTCTGCACAATTTTTTGGATTAGCCCTTTTTACACCGGTTATGACATGGATCTTAAAAGATTTTGGCTGGAGTCATGTATTTTGGGTATCAGGAGGAGCCGGGATCGTAATGGCACTCCTATGGTTTAAGTTTGTCCGTGAACCTTATAATCATCCACGTGTCAATCAAGCGGAAATTGATTATATTAATTCAGGCGGGGGACTTGCCAATGAAGAACAAAAGCGAAAATGGAAATGGTCTGATGTCCGTCTGTTGTTGACCAATCGCCAAATGGCTGGAATTTATATTGGTCAGTACGCAATGAATACGATTGTATGGTTTTTCTTATCTTGGTTCCCTACGTATCTTGTTGAAGAGAAAGGCTTGACCCTTATTCAAACCGGTTTTGCCGCATCGATCCCGTATGTGGGAGCATTTTTTGGAGGTCTTTTCGGAGGATTTCTTTCTGACACCTTATTGAAAAAAGGAAAATCACTCGCTACGGCACGTAAAACACCAATCATTGCGGGATTTCTTTTATCAAGCAGCATCGTATTAGCGAACTACACTTCAAATATTTCGATTATTATCATTATTATGACTCTATCCTTTTTCGCTAAAGGGATGGCAGGGATTACGTGGTCCCTTGTCGGGGATATGGCACCAAAGGAACTGGTTGGTTTAACCGGCGGTATCTTTAATACAATCGGAAATACAGCAGGAATTGTCACACCATTAGTAATCGGACTAATATTCGCCAAAACCCATTCCTTCAACGGCGCCCTCATCTTTGTAGCAAGCGTCATGATGATCGGAGCACTAGCCTACATCTTCATCGTAAACAAACCAGAAAGACTTGAATTAGCAGATAAAAAATAGTCATTTTCGACAAAATTCGGGTGGTGCCTGGCACCACCCGAATTTTGTCGACTATTTGTATGAAAAATATACCTTCAGGAGAAATTAACAGAAAGAAAGGAAGGTAGAGTATGTGCCCAGATGTATTCGAAGCTATTAAGAATGTGGTTGCATCGTTAGTGGACGATGAGCCCAAATCGCCATTACATGTTGGTGAAGTGATGTCTTGCTGGTTATTTTTAGCTTTAAGCGCGGAGACGCAGGTACAGACGGAAGCAGGAATAAACAGCACTACCGACCCTGAATTAAGAAAAGCTCTACATGAAGCAGTAGAGATGTTTAAAGCGCAGAAAGAGCAGCTTGCAGCCTTTTTGCGATTAGAAGGAGTACCCTTACCACCCACTAGTGAATCCAAACCCATCTCAGATCCAAATAGTGTCCCGCTTGGTGTGAAATTGACGGATAACGAACTTGCAAACAGTCTTAGGAAAAAAATCACGATGGCGATTACCAACTGTTCCGCTGCTTCAGCTCAAACAATCCGTAACGATGTTGGCATCATGTGGGGGAAATTTTTACACGAACATATCATCTTTTTAACGACACTTAAATCAGTAATGCGAAAACGAGGGTGGCTCAAATCTCCACCGCCGTATCATCCACCAGGTTCTCCGAATACAGGAAGGTGAGAAATGTGCCAGACCTATTAGAAGCGGTTAAAAATATAGTTCAATCGTTGATGGACGATGAGCCGAAACCACCGTTACATGTTGGGGAGGTTATGACTTTTTGGTCCTTCCTTTCTGAAATGGGGGATGAACAAGTCCATTCGGAGGCAGGGATGAACAGTACAACGGACCCCGAATTAAGGAAAGCCTATCAAGAAACCATATCCATGCTCAAATCACAGAAAGAACGAATGATTGCATTGTTACAGTCAGAAGGAGTACCCTTACCGCCTTTAAGTGAGTCGAAACCCATCTCAGACCCAAATAAGGTACCGCCCGGTGTCAAGTTGACCGATGATGAACTTGCAAACAGCATTAGTATTAAAATGTATTTAGGTATTTCCTATTGTGCTACCGCGATCAATGAGTGCGCACGCAATGATGTTGGTTTGATCTGGATAGAATTTTTAGAGGAATACATGATTTTTGGATCAAACATGAAAGCCCTTCTAAAAAAACGAGGGTGGCTGAAAGTTCCACCTCTTTATTATCCCCCCGGTTTACCGAGTCAATGACAACAGCTGTCCTAAAGGGATGGCTTTTTCTTGTTGAACTACCAGAAACATCAACTTCGCTAGATTCGACAAAAATCGGGTGGTGCCTGTCACCACCCGATTTTTGTCGAATTACCTGCTGGGATAAATGAGGTTGCTGAAGTCGCCCCTATTTGATTGACCTGACATAGAAGCTAAGTAGTAGAAGGTATTTTTTTACACATATGAAATAAGTAATAGTATTCCTTGAAAGTGGGTGGCATGATGAATCAAAACGAATATGAATGGGTTCGACAAACCCGCGGCACACTATTAGACTTTTGTGCGCAACTAAATCCCCATGATTTTACTCACCAACATGGCTTCGCTTTGCAAAGTGTACGGGACACATTGATACATATAGCAGATTGTTACTATGCATGGCTCGGCTCATTTGTTTTAGAAAAGACAAAGAAGCCGATTACTCCAAAGGAGGAACGGGATCAATTTAATTTGGAAAAAATAAAGGAACGTTTTGAACAAGTAGATTCGATTGTAAATGAGGTATTTGAACTTCCTAGAAATCAATTAAATGAGATGATGGAAAAAAAGATCCCTTGGAGAGAGGCACCAGAAACACTATCCATCACAGCCGGAAAATTGCTCATGCATACCATTACACACGAATTCCATCACAAGGGGCAAATTGTCGCCATGTTACGCCAAATGGGGTATGAACCCCCGAACACCGATGTATTAGGGACAGAAGATTAATCTAAAAATGGGACCGATCCTCTAAAAAATCGGTCCCATTATCGCAATGTCAGTTTTTAAGCTTCAATTGAAGCTGTTCGGCAGCATGTAAGGCAGTTTTGTCCTGCTGGATATCCCCGGGCTTATTGCCCTCACCAATCACATACCCAGCAAACTCCATCCCCATAAAATCAAAAATATGCTTGAATTGCTGGATCATCGGTAACCCCTTCAAGTACGGATTATCGCCGCCAACCGCAACTACATAGGCCTTCTTCGCAGCCATCTGCTTCTTAAAATCAGGATACCGCGCATCCCGCATCGAATGCGACCAGCGATCAATAAAGTTCTTCATCGTCCCCGACATACTGTACCAGTAAACCGGCGTAGCAAAAATCAACGTGTCATGCTGCAACACCCGGTCAATCACAGCATTATAGTCATCTCCGCGATCTTGGAATCCGGCCTCATCATGGCGCGCATCCTCAATCGGCAAAATTGAAAAATCCCTTAAGTTGATTCTCTCTACATCCAACCCGCGAATCGCATGCTCAGTCAGTGCTTCCGTATTCCCATTTGGACGAGTTCCCCCGTAAAGAACCGCAATTGACATCTGTTCCATCTCCTTTATAAATGGATTTCCCTTCCATCATACCAAAAATCAACCGAAACCCATCATCCCGTGTTCGAGTCGACAAAGATATACATAAAACTACCATTACCGCCATTTTTCCCTTAAGTGATATAATTTAGGTAAAAAGAGAATCGTAAGAGGTCAAGGCAATGAGGAAAACAGGACAAATCACGCTCGTAGGTATTTCGTTATTATTTACTGCTTTTCAAAAAATGTATCACCAACAGGAATTTTTCACCATCGATTTTTTGATTTTCACCGTGATTGCATGGATCGTGGGCTATCAATATGACAAAGCCCGCCACTTCGAAAAAAAAGTCCGGGAAAGTGAGCGCAGCTACAAAAAACTCATTGATTCCCTGCCAGACCCGGTATACATACTAAAAGATCATAAATTTCTCTATGCCAATCACGCCGCTGTCCGCATGGCAAGGGCAAAAAACAAAGAGGAACTGATAGGAAGACCGATTTTTGATTTTCTCGTGCCGGATTATCAAGACCGCGCACGCGAACGCTTTAAACAGATCCAAAAGGAAAAGTCCCCCGTCAATACCATCGAATACAAGGCAAAACGGCTCGATGGCTCAACCTTTTTCTTCGAAGTCTCTTCGATGTACATAGTTTTTGGCGGCCAGAAAGCCGTGCTTTCAATGGGAAAGGACATTTCAGCACGCAAAGAACAAACAGACCAGCTCCTGCAAAAATCGGAGAAGCTCGCACTGCTCGGCCAGATGGCGGCTGGGATTGCCCATGAGATCCGCAATCCGCTCACATCAATCCGCGGCTTTATTCAGCTGTTCAAGTCCGGACAAAATCACCCGCAATATTTTGATATCGTACTCTCAGAGCTCGACCGGATTAACAGCATCGTCGGTGAATTCCTCGTACTCGCCAAGCCAACCGCATCGGTTTTGATTGAAAAAGATGTGAAAAATTTAATCAATGACGTCGTCACCCTGATCAATACCCAGTCGATTTTGAACAATGTCCAGATCTATGTCGAGTTCGACAGCGACCTGCCAATGGTGATGTGCGAGGAGAATCAGCTCAAGCAGGTATTTCTGAACCTGCTGAAGAATGCGATTGAGGCGATGCCCACAGGCGGCCAAATCGACGTGAAGGTCAAGCAAAAGGAAGATGGCAAAATATCGATTCAAATCATCGACCAGGGCGTGGGGATTCCTGAAGACCGTATTCCGACACTTGGCGAGCCGTTTTACACCACAAAGGAAAAAGGCACCGGCCTCGGCCTGATGACCTGTTACAAAATTATCGAAAACCATAACGGAGAAATTAAGATTACGAGTGTAGTAGACGAGGGCACCACGGTAGAGGTCACGCTGCCAACGATTACGCAGTCGTTGTTGGTGATGTCGTAGGGCGGGGGTTGCTCGTGAAGTAAGAAGAATATTAGATAAATCGTCCCTATACCTGCCAAAGTGGCAGGTATTTTTGTTGAAAATGGTAATTTTGCTTTGAAGAAGGGATTTGATCATGAAGGATACCCTCATTCCAGCAGATTGAATACGAAGTGGTGGGTAAAAGGGCAAAAGTAGTGTATATTGGTTAGAACCGGAATGTAAACTCCCTAAAGTGGTGGGTAAAGAGCAAAAACCGGTGGGTACACGAAATAGATATAAAAGGAGCTCTAATCTGAGAATGCGAACTTACTGAAAAAGGTAATTTTTCTTCGCCAGCAACTCACTAACTAAACATACCGCACCCGTCATAATATGCGTCACCAAAAACACAGAAAACAACCCTCATTCCCCAAAAACCAAACCATAACCACGACTAATCATCTTATGAAAATGAACCCATCCACTTTCCCACTACCTATTGCAATGTTAGGAACCAAGCCTTCAGCCTGAAGCGAGCTAGAAGTGGGGACCTAAGACTAACCCAATAATCTAGGAAAACTATTAAAAAACAAAGACAGCGAAAATCTCACGATTTTCATAAAAAAACCAGCCTCATTCGATGAGGCCGGTCCTAATTTTTGTTTTAAGTACTAATGCTTTTCAACTTGTCGGTAAATCTCCTCAATTTCATCCTGATTAAAATTGCCTTTTTCAATTAGTCGTTGGATTGTTTTGGGGGAATCACCATTTTTATATGCTTCAAATAGAAGTTCTTTTAGAAGCTCTTTCTTTTCTTCCTCTTTTTTATACGCAAGCTCTTTTAAAGCTTGTTCTTTTTCTTGTTGGTAGATTTTCTCGACTTTTAACATTCGCAACCACTCCCTAATGCTTTTTGAATATTCCTCATCAATGATTTTGTCTGTTGCTGTCAATATACCTACGATTACAGCTATTTGTTCAAAATCATTTTGGATATTTTGTGCTAATTCGATACTTTGGCGAATGAGCGTTTGCCGGTTCTGATTGCTGTTCATTAGTGGAACAAGAATTAGCTTCATTATATCCTCTTTTAAAAGCGAAAATCCACTTTCTATCTTATCTTTTATCTCAATCAGCGTTTGGTCGCCGTCAAAGGCTCGAAGCGAACAGCCTTTGTCTCTATAAACATACTTCCCATATCTAATAATTGAAGATCTGGAATAATATCGCTTGAATAGATAACTGCGATATGGACTTTTTTAATTTGTTTGCTCTGGTTATAAAATCGATTGACGATGCGAAGAACATATTCACAATACTTGAGATGGTTTTCTACGATTCTTTTATTTGTTTCATATTCCAAAAGCAGGATAGATTCATCCTCAAGTGAGAATACGTTATCTGCTCTACGTTCATCCACTTGCATCCGAGGAAAGTTATTGGGGAGGACTTCTTTGATTCTAGGGTAATCCAGCTGGTAGACACTTAATACTTGATCTTTATAAAGCTCACTGAGGGATTTCATCAAGATATCATTTGAATGGTAGCTTATTTCCTTTTCCATGGTTGGATCCATCCTTTTTATTTAGTTATCTTTTTCTAGAAGCAGGGACATATGCGGGACAAGAACATTGGCCATTCTAGACAAGCAAAATAACAGGAATCTCAGCAATATCAGTTTAATGGAATGGGATTGAGATGAAGAAGCGGTGGGTAAGATTAAAAGGATTTTGAAGGTGGGTATTTATGCAGTTAGCAGCCCCAAACCAGCCCATATAAGACTGGCTCAGGAATACTGCAAAAATTAATAAAATCGCTTAAAACTAGCAAAATGCTCTTTGAAGTAAGAGTTGCTTAGGCTGGCTACCGTGATTCCTTTGGTTCCATCGGCATGGATGAATTGGTTATCGCCAATATAGAAACCAACATGGGAGATTCCATTCTTATACGTATTCTCAAAGAATACGAGATCGCCAGGCTTTGGCTTATCTACATAATAAGAACGGTTATAAAAGCCATCCGCAGAATAGCGAGCGATATCGATGCCGGCCTGGTTGGCCACATGATAGATAAAGCCGCTGCAGTCAAACCCTGACGGAGTGCTTCCGCCCCAGACATAAGGGACGCCGATTAAGCTTTTGGCGGTGCTTACAATTTTTGCAGAAACATCAGTACCGGAAGGCTGCTGTGTCTCAGGCTGCGTCGACTCCGGTACAGAAACAGACGTCCCCTTAATCTTCAGTTTCTGACCCACATAAATCCGATCAGAACTCAATTGATTCAGTGTCTTCAACTCCGCAACCGTCATCCCGGCTTTACGAGCAATCCCGCCTAACGTGTCGCCGCTTTTCACGATATAATCGGTCGCATCAGCTGGCGGAGTCTGCGGTTTAGCAGGCTGAACAGGCGGCTTTGCCGGTGGCGCAGGTGGTTTAGCAGCAACTGCCGGCTTCCCAGTCACTTTCAACTTTTGTCCAACACGAATCAAATTGGACTTCAAGCCATTCAATGCTTTCAAATCCTGCAAGCTAAGACCGAATTGCTTAGCAATCTTTCCGAGTGTATCACCAGATTTAACGGTATAAGTGGACACGTTTTTTGTCGTCGAAGAAGTAGTAGTAGAAGTAGTTTTCTCCTTACCAGGAACCTTCAACTTCTGGCCAACCCGAATTCGGTCAGACTTCAATCCGTTCAACTTCTTCAATTCCGACACCGTTGATTTAAATTTTACGGCTATTTTACTAAGGCTATCGCCTGTTTTCACAACATACGTAGTCGTTGCCGTATTAGAAGTGGTAGTAGATGTTTTCTTTGCCACCGCTTCCGTCGTAAAAGTTGCCCCTGACGACCCAGCAGCAACCTTTAGCACCTGACCAGGATAAATGGTCGTGCTATCCAGCCCATTCCACAGCTTTATGTCCCCAACACTTACATCATACTTATTGGCAATCTTAATTAAGGCGTCACCACTTTTGACGGTATACGTCTTCACCGGGGAGGATGTCTTCGTAACAGTAGTCGTTTTTGCTTTTGTGTCTGGGAGCTTAAGTTTTTGATTGACCTGTAGAAAATCCGATTTTAAACCATTCAATGCCATTAGTGTGTGTACACTGGTGTTATGTTTCGAGGCAATATGTGATAGGTTGTCACCTTTTTTGACCGTATATGTACTAGCATGCGCTGTCCCTGCGTAAACTGCTGATAAAACCGCTGCTGTCGAAACCGCACGGACTATTGTTTTCTTCATTGAGTCCCTTCACCTCTTTATTTTTTCACTTTTTAAATATTTTATCATAGTTTGCTAGTGTTTCGGGGCACAAAATTGAAAAAGATGACAAAAGAGGCAGGATTTTGAGGGGTAAGGGGGATTCTGTGTGGAAAAATGGTGGAGAAATCGTAGTTAATTTGTAAAATGCTTATACCATGAAAAGGTCCTACTGTATCCCGGTAGGACCGTTGATCTTTACAAGATTAAGGAGTTAAAAGCGGGTCTCCGAACACAAAATAAGTAGAATAAGGATCATCAGTATGGAACTCTATCCTTAGCATCTTAATGTCCGATACATCCAAGTTTGCTAGTTTTGGATCATCCTGAGTCTCTAACAAACCACTGTCATAAATAACGTTTCCATCAGCGTACACAGTAATACTCCCGGTTGTACCGTTGCCAATTCCTAAATCATCTAAACCAGCTTTAAATGAAAGGTTTCGATACTTTCCGTTTAATTTATAATCGATGTATTCGGAATTACATGAACAGTCAAAGAGTACTCCAAATCCAGTAAGCATTTTTTTCCCATTCACAATTAAGCTTTTACCATCGTCCCATTTGTTAATATGAATAGTGTCAATACTTCTATAGTAGTAAGGTAAATTTGTAAGCTGGATTAACCCACTTACAGGGAAAGTTCCAACATATAAGGCATTGTTACTTGTGATGTACTTATAATTTTCATCTGTTCCTCTTAATGCAGGCACAATTCCGTCCATCGCAACATATTGTTTCCCTTGGTAACTAACAAAGTCTGCATTGCCTTCTTTCGCACCATCAATATAAATGGTTCCATTCTTTTTAGAGATCACAGAAGCCAAATCGTCCGTTAATTTCTTGTTGTTAGCGGTCAAAGTAGCGTTCGCAGCGGTTAAATTTTTATTTGTGGCAGCTAAACTGTTGTACTTAGCTGTTAAACTTTTATTGCTGGCAGCTAAACTGTTGTACTTAGCGGTTAAGCTTTTATTACTTGCTACCAAGCTATTGTACTTAGCTGTTAATTTTTTGTTGCTGGCAACTAAGCTGTTATACTTGGCTGTTGTCTTTTTGTTACTAGACGTTAAGCTTGATACTTTTGCTTTCAATACTTTCACTTCATGCTTTAATGAAGCCAGTGAATTCCCACTTGCAAATGACATCGTAGGAATACTGATTAAAAGGAAGGTTGCAAATAATGATAATAATAGTTTTCTTTTCATAGGGGTCTCCTCTCGTAATATAAGAAAAATAAGTATAATTTACATAGGGAAAAATATCACACATAGGAAATAATTACTAGTGTTTTCCCTAAGGTAAATGATTCCAAGTGGGAAATCCCTTTCAAAATATAATGGAATACTATACTTTGAATCTGTAAATATCCATTTTCTTCCAATGTTAAAAGTGGTAAAATAAGACTACTTTATTTTAAGGAGGGAGCTTTGCTGAGTTAATTTGCTCATCAAGGGGTTCAATGCTAAATTCAACAACTAAAAAAGAGGCTTTAAAAAGATTAGAAAGATTAAGTAAACAATATGCAAGTTTGGGAAAAAAGGTACAAGAAAGTTCGATTCGGCTGCTGGAGGCCAGACAGCATTCATCTGAGTTAATTAAGGAGATCGAACAATATATTAATACACTAGTAAATACACCAAAAGAGTTTGAAGCAACCTTTTCTGAGATTAAGATTTATCTTGATAAATTTCAGTCAATTCTTGACATAAAGTTGTATGATGAAAAGATTCAAAAGATCGCAGGAGGTTTAGCAGGTGCCGGCGTAGCGATGGGCGCGGGAGTAGCAGCTTTCGGACCAACTGCTGCGATGGCAATTGCCACTACCTTTGGAACGGCTTCAACCGGAACAGCGATTGCTACACTTTATGGGGCAGCACAAACCTCTGCAGCCTTAGCCTGGCTTGGAGGAGGTGCCCTTGTAGCAGGCGGCGGAGGAATGCTTGCTGGTGAAGCACTGCTTGCTTTAGCCGGACCGATTGGATGGGCAATCGGAGGCACAGCCTTAATCGGCGGCGCATTTTTTGCAAATAAGAAAAATAAAGAGGCAGCCGAAAAAGCGCAGAGAGAAACAACAAAAATTCTAAAGGAAATCGCCGTTTTAAATGCAGCGGATATTGAAATAAACGAATTAAGCGAGTTAACGATCGTACATAGAGATAATCTTAAAAGTCAGCTTTCACACTTTCAAAAGTTGGCACCACGTAATTACAATGAATTTTCAAAAGACCAAAAATATGAAATTGGTTAATTTGTAAATAATACTCTGTCATTATCTATGCTTATTAATAAAAATATAGGTAAATAAGATGGCGACACCATTCAAAGCAGCTGCTGACCAAATAACAGGTTCATTTATTGATTCAATCAATCAAACAAGATTAAATGAGCTTTCAAGAGAATTAGATCGAATTCTATCAGATGAAACCCTGGCTCTTGGACAGCAAAAGGAAGCGTTAATGGAGGCGCTGGCTCAAGTTTCAAAGGTAAAGGATTTTCTAAATAACCCTGAACATATTCTTGGAAGCGATTTGACAAAGCATGGTGAAATAGCGGAACAAATCGAAGTGCATATTCGAAATGCTTACGACCTTTTAAAGGGCAACATTCCTGGTGCAACCTTTGACGGTGTGGGCAGACTTGCCCCGGAAGATTACCTTATTGATGGGATAAAAGTACAGTCAAAATTTATTAACGGGATTAATAATAATCTGGATCATGTCTTAAAGCATATGGACAAATACCGTGATTTTGGCAGGGATGGATCCTATTATCAAATTCCAAAGGATTCTTATGAGACAATCCAACAAATATTGGATGGGAAAATTCCGGACGGATTAAGCCAAAGAACCGTTAATAAGATCCTTGAAAAGGTAAGAGAAATTGAAAATCAAACAGGCAAGGACTTTCATGAAACAGTTAAGCCGTCCATTTCTGATTACAGTGATGTCCAACGGGGGGCAGCTCAAAACACAGTTCACCAGCATGAAGAAAAAATAAAAAAGCAAAATGAGGAAATAAACAATAAAATTAAAGATGAATCTGACAAAGCGAAAGACCAAGCACATCAAAATGCAAAACCCAATTTGCATGAAGGTTTAAAGGCCGGTCTGATTGGTGCTGGGATAAGCGGTGGAATGTCCCTGCTGATTAGCATCTATAAAAAGCATAAACAAGGAACGAGTATCTTAGAATTTGATCAACAGGATTGGAAGGATGTTGGAATCGACTTTGGGAAAGGCGCATTAAAAGGGGGAATTACAGGTATCTCCATTTATGGTTTTACGAATTTCACATCCATGACTGCCCCTATGGCCAGCGCATTCGTTTCTGCTTCTTATGGGGTTTCAAAGCTCTTTATGGATTATAAAAATGGAAAAATTGATTTTGATGAGTTTGTTAGCCAAGGGCAAATTACATGTTTGGAAACCGGCATCGTGGCACTGGGAGCGGCATTAGGGCAGGCTTTTATTCCGATTCCAATTGTAGGTACAATGATTGGCAGTTTTGCTGCAAGTACGCTTGTTAGCCTAGCCAAGAATTATTTTGGGGAGGAAAGTAGGAAGCTTGAGGAAAAATTAAATCAACAATTCAACAATGCCTTTAATAAAATTAATCAGGAATATAAAAGGGTAGTAGAAAAAATACTCGAGGAATATGACAAACTTGGTACTATAACGAAAATGGCGTTTGATTACGATTGTAATGCCGTTTTCCGCTTCCAAAGCAGTAAAAAACTTGCTTTGGCATATAATGTTGAACAAAACAATATTCTTAAGGATATGGATGAAATTGACGATTTCTTTTTAAGCTAAAAGTCTACCACATAATGCAACTAATGCGGTTAAACAAAGAACACCAATCACGGCCTTAAATAAAAATAATCCGCCCGTTTTTTACGAGGTGGATTATTTTTATTAGGACCATCATTGGAAGCTTCTATGATAAAATAGACTTCATTTTGGGTCGTCAAAATAATAGCTATTTAACCTTCACCTTAACCACTCTCGAATTCCCGGCAGCATCCCTCGCCGTAATCGTTAACGTAGTATTTTTCTTCTGTGCTTTAATCTTTAATTTGAAATATCCTTTAGAGTCGGCTTTTCCACTCGCTAAATTCTTACTGCCAGCCTTCACTTTAACATAGGCTTTCGCTTCTGTCTTCCCGCTGACATATTTGCTCGTTTTCTTCACTTTATTAACCGTTAAAGTAGCTGGAGCTGTTTTATCGGCTACCGTAACAGATGTAGTGCTACTTACATTTTTAGAACGATCCGTAGCGGTAAAATACAATTTCGATCCAGCTTTAACTGGCTTTGTCGGAAACTTAAAGTTTCCGTATTTGTCCGTATTCGCTACTCCAAATGGTTTCGATCCATTTTTAATCGTAATTTTCGAATACGCTTCGGCTTTACCAGTAATGTACTTATCATTGTCATCGAAAGGGTTTACTTTTGGTGCAGCTGGTGGAGTCTTATCCAGTACAGTAACATTAAGGACTGGGCTAACGTTTCCAGCAGCATCCTCTGCAGTAAAGCTGAGCTTCGTGCCCGCTTTAAATGGGGCTGCAAGGCTTACTTTAAAATTACCATTATTATCTGCGTTAACCGTTTTAAAGGTTGCAGCGCCATTCTTAATGGTTACCTTTGAACCCGCTTCCGCCTTACCGGAAATGGTTTTATCATTGTCGTCGACCGGATTTACGATGGGTCTATCCGGAGCCGTAGTATCTACCATAGAGGCATAGATAAAGTATTGATCATACGAGACATAATCGTCTAAGTTCGCTGCAGCAATATAATATGTTCCGGGTTTAACCGGCAAAAACTGAAAATCCATACCGTCTTCCGAATCGGCATATTCAGGCGCAACGATCACGCCATTTGAATCAAATAACCCAAATCCAAATCTGGTTAAGTAGTCAACGGGATTCAGAGCACCCGCAAGAAGCAAATATCCCGGCTCTGTAACGTTAATCGCGAAAGTATCAAAATCACCATCGCGAGAGGCATTGAAACTAAAATCCCCTACAACAGCGGTCCCTAGTTCCATCGGATTTGCCATCTCAAACAAATCATTTGGTTCCTGTTCGATTATGTAATCAATATCACTCTTTGTTGCAAGACTGCGAAAACCTGGTTTTTTCGTGTTGTTTAAAATTCTGCTAACATCAATGTTTTTAAGCTTTGAATCTTTGACACTTTGATGATGGGTTCTAGTTAGTTCTACTACACTTCTTTGCACATCTGTAGCTGTACCGGCAGCAAATGTGGTGGTTGACGGTAATCCTGTAAACAATAGAGCAGCCGCAATCCCAGCGTAAGCAACTTTCTTTTTCAAAACATCTTCCCCCAACTAATTATATTTTCCTAGTAAGTATATCACGGTTGTAAAATTATGTAACTTTAAATAAAAACTGTTATTTCTACATTTTCCATCTATTTCATTACTATAAATCTCCAAAATTCATAAAAATTCTTTCAATTCCGACTGGAAATCTATTTACATATCAAATATTTAGGAATAAAATAGGTAATTAGGATGATAGTAGGAGGCGTCAAAGAACGTGGAAAGCAAGGAGAAGAATAACCGCTCTATGGAGCAAAGTGCATTTTCAGAGATTATCAAGAACGCTTACGAAAAAGGTTTAACAGATAGTAATCTCACCGTACATAAGTTATTAAAAGACTTAGAAACCGAACTGAAAAATATGAGGGTAAGTTAAATAGATAATGGGGTCGCCTTTAAACGACAGCCTGTTATCTTTTTTTTTATTTAGGCTGTGTTAAAGAACAATGTTGATTTAGAAAAACGTTGATTGGAGCGGAAGGTGCGAGACTCCTCGAAAATGCTAACGCATTTTCTTCGTGCGTGGGCGGATTCGAGGAGGTAATTCAGTGTCCTGCGGGAGCAGCGGGACAGGTGAGACCCCGCAGGCGCTTAAGCGCCGAGGAGGCTCACCGCCCGCCCCGCGGAAAGCGAGCATCCTGGAGCGGAAATCAACAACTAAGTTTAACAGGGCTTTTATTTAAAACATCACAGCAGTAAATCTCCATGGTTAAACCATCTTCTAAAAAATTCCTATTAAAAAAAGGAGTAGTCTCGGTTGAGGAAAATCTACCGAAACTGCTCCTTATTTTCTGCAGTGGTTAATAATAAATGGATGAGAGAATCCAGCTCCTGACTGCATTTAATGGCTTCAGAGGAATCAATCCCATAGGTTTCCACCAATTCAGCCAATTCTTTTTTATGTTTTTCAATCGTTATGATCAAATGTTGCATGAGTTCCGCTCCTTATGAAGCATCTAAATAAGCCAAAATTTATATTATCATTAAATTTGAATTTTTAAATATCAAGATTCCCATATGGACCAATTCTGGATTATAATGCGGTTAAAGAAGGTTGAATTGAGGAATCCTTGACATAAAAGAGTAAAATTTGTAACAAAGATGTTACAAAGAGAGTGTGAGATCCGTGCCACCGAATGAAATCGTTTTAATAGCCGTTACGGCTCTTGCATCGTTTGCTGCCGGAGCCATACTATCTAACAAGCTGAGTTCAAGTGAGCAAAAAAAGAAGTTTCGGAAACGAAATGAGCCAGAAATTGAAATCAAAAAAGCCAAACAAGATTTGCTCCATACGATTCAAAAGCAGCAAGGGTTAACCTTAAAATATGTAAAAATCGGCGATCGATACATTCATACTTTGTGTGAAGGAGAACTGCTAGCCAAATTAGGACTTTCTTCTGAAGCAGTAGTAGGAAAAGATTTACGCGATTTTTTACCACAGAAATATGCAGAAGAAAAGCTTCAGTCCTATCGAAAAGCCTGGGAAGGGGAGCAGGTAAACTACGAGCAAAGACTAAATGGAGTCGACTACCTAGTGAGTTTACGCCCGGTTTTCGAGAATGGCCAAGTGGTGGAAGTAATTGGTTCGGGTGTTGATATTACCCCGCAAAAGGAACACGAAAAAAGACTGAAAGAATCATATGCCTTAGGCAGAACGTTAATTGATAGTCTGCCACTCGGCATCCTTGTAGTGGATCAAGAGAAGAAAATCATCGCGATCAACGAGGCGTGCGGCAAAATGTTTCAATTAGACCAACCGATTCAGTCTTACATGGGAAAAAATGTGGCAGATTACCACCATGTTTATTTTGAACATGTCGAAAAAGAGGGGAAAAGGGTAGGGGAAATGATCCGAAATCATCAGCCCGTAGTGGATGAAGTCTCCTTTAAAGGCGGAAGAATCCTGAGGAGAAGCTACCGCCCTTTTTATATGGAGGAGGAGCTAAATGGACATCTATGGACATTTGAAGACATTACCGAGCGAAAAAGAATGGAATTGGCCAATCGAAAGGCTAAGGAAGAAGCGGAAAAAGCGAATCAAGCCAAATCTGAATTCCTATCCAATATGAGTCATGAACTGCGGACACCGTTAAATGGAATTCTTGGATTTTATCAGCTGCTGGAATTGGATGAAACACTGAACGATAAGCAGCAGGGATTTGTGGCGGAAATTGGTAAGGGCGGACGCCATCTGTTAGAGTTAATCAATGAAATCCTCGACCTTTCCCGAATTGAAGCGGGAAAACTAAAAATTTCGACGAAGAGGGTAAACATCAACGAAATGATGAAGGAGTGCATCGATTTCACCAGTCCATCGGCCCATCAGAAAGGAATCCACATCAGGTATCAAGAAAATGCCGAAACAGACCAATATGTGGTGGCAGATCCCGTTCGTTTGCGGCAGATTATCTTGAATTTAGTAGATAATGCGATAAAATACAACCGAGAGAACGGAGATATTTTTATCGAATATACAAGCCAGGAGGGTTTTCTCACCGTTCATATCCGGGATACCGGTATAGGCATAGCAAAGGAAAAACAGGATGTGGTGTTTGAACCCTTCTATCGGATTGACCATTCCACTGTTGAAGGGACAGGAATCGGACTTTCGGTTGTCAAGCGTCTTCTGACCTTAATGGGCGGTCGGATGGGGATAGAAAGCGAGATCGGCAAGGGCAGCGATTTTTGGTTTAGCCTCCCATTGGCAAGTCATCATGAGGGATCAAAAGAAGACACGATCGTACAGGCTGACAAAAACCCCCAAAAACCGGTACGGACAAAAGTATTATATATCGAGGATAATCTCGCCAATATACAATTGGTGCTTGAAATAGTTGAGACGCTTGAGGGAGTATCGCTGATCTCAGCGTTAACCGGAGCGGAAGGAATCATAGCAACCCGAGAGCAAATGCCTGATGTAATCCTATGCGATCTCCATCTCCCGGATATAAGTGGATTTGAAGTCATTAAGGCACTAAAGGCAAATCCGAAAACCGCCGACATCCCGATTCTGGCGGTAAGTGCGAATGCGATGGAGGAAAACATCCATCGGGCATTGGAGGCCGGTTTTTTGGAATATATCACAAAACCGCTGGAAATTGCCTTTTTTATTCAGCAAATTTCCAAGCATTTAGTTTAATGCATAGTTTTCAACAGAGAAGCCAAAATATGGATGGATAGGCTTAGTTTAATGGGGGATCAAAATGGATGAGATTAAGGTGGTCATTGCCGATGATGATCCTTCTTCGAGAATGCTTTTAGCACAATTTACACAGCTTTTGCCCGACTATATCGTTGCCGGGGAAGCAGCCAGCGGCAATGAGTTGCTTGAATTAGTCATGAAAGAAAAACCGGAAATTGTCTTATTGGATATCCAGATGCCGGACCTAAATGGTGTGGAGGCAGCAAGGACCTGTAAAATGATTGCTCCTTCAGTTCATATCATTTTTACAACGGGTCATGAAGAGTATGCAGTGGAAGCGTTTAACCTTTCAGCCGTGGATTATCTAGTCAAACCGATTGAGCGGACCCGCTTTTTTATGGCGCTGGAAAAGGCAAGAAAGTCGATAGAAGTAGTGAAAGCCATCGAAGCAAGAATGGCAAAGAAGGAATGGAAGAGGCTTACGATTAAATCGAATCAGACCTTTGTCTATCTCCCTGTGGAAGAGATTCTTTTTATCGAAAAAGAGGGGAGGAAATCGGTTATTCATACGGTAGATGAGCGGTTTGTAACGCATGAACCGCTTTTAGAACTTGCGGATCGGCTTCCTGATTATTTTCATAAAACCCACCGTTCCTATCTGGTAAACTTGAAGAAAATAGTTAAAATCGAGGCATTAGGCGAGACCTATTCGGCGCACTTCGCCAACTGTGAAAAAACAGCCTATATTTCAAAATTGAAAATCAACGAAATTCATCGATTGATGGGGACGTGAGGAGGTCTTTTAACGTGAGTAAAAGGCCTTTTTAATTTGGAAAATTCATGGTCTGTTGAACTAGGTTGTTGCTTTCCGCTCCAAGTACAAGAGGTTCGTGAGCGGTCCGGGAAGCCTACTCGTCGCATCGCTCCAATCAGCATTGTTTCTAAGTCGACATTGACCTTTAACACCTGAATCGATTTGTCCATTCCATTTTATTCGCCCATGAACCTAATCTAGCAATCCTATTAAATTTCACCAACATCATATAGCCCTGGATGTCAAAGACTCCTCATTTCATACCTCCTTTACCGCATTTCAATCCGGTATTCCCACATATGAGGACCTTTCTATTTAAAATTGTAAATTTAGTGTTAAGATTATCTATGGTTTATTCCAATGCTTCATAAGTAGTGGTACTCTTAATCTAGTTGACATACAGTGGATAAGCATTTTGAACCATGAGCCTCTTCTGTAGCTTGCGGAGCTCTCCTGCTATTTTCATAAACTCGCTGCTCCAATCAAGTCAACTTGAAGAAATAGAAGTCTTAGGTGAGACCTATTCGGCACATTTCGACAACTCCAAAAAATCAACTTATATTTCTAAGTTCAAAATCAACTAGGTTCATCGATTGATGGGAACATGTTGAAGGTCTTTTTCACTTTGTAAAAGGCCTATTTGTTGTGAACAACGATACCATTTTATGGAAAAAACACCCTCTGAGGATGAAAATATGCCAATTTCCTCATACCCCTTCTAATTTCTTACAAAAAGGTGTTTAATAGAATACGTGATAAATATTCGACAACTTACGTAAAACAATGACAGATTGTGATATAATACACAGTGTTTTGAGTCAATTACTTAGGAGGACAAAATGGAAGAGACGATAAGCTTAAAAGAATTGTTGGAGACCTTGAAAAAACGAATCATCTTGATCGTTTCCATAACCCTGATTGCGGCCATCGCAAGCGGCGTCGTGAGTTACATTTACTTAACCCCAATCTATCAAGCTTCTACACAAATTCTTGTAAACCAAACCAAAGATAAGAATACACTTTACAACAGTAACGAAGTACAAACAAACCTTCAACTTATCAATACCTACAATGTCATCATCAAAAGTCCGGCTATTTTAGATAAAGTAGCAGAAGAATTAAATAACGGCATTACCGCCAAACAAATAGCAGATGAGATCACAGTAGGGAATGAAAAAGATTCCCAAGTCGTAAACATTACCGTTCAAGACCCAAAAGTACAACAGGCGGCGGATATTGCCAATACAACAGCAAAGGTTTTCCAAGAGGAAATCACCAAACTCATGAAGGTGGATAACGTCAGCGTTTTGTCTAAAGCAACGATTGATGACAATCCATCACCTGTAAAACCTAGACCATTATTGAATATTGCGATTGCGATCGTAGTTGGTTTAATGGCTGGAGTAGGAATCTCGTTTTTACTTGAATATTTCAATAACACAATCAAAAACGAACAAGATGTTGAAAAACTATTAGAACTTCCGATTTTGGGGGGTATCGCAACGATTGATGACCAAAAACTTGAAGATGCTCAGGCACGTCGTGCAAAAAGAAATGCAGTAAGGGGTGAGACGATTGGCTCTTAAGAAAAAGAAAACAACTAGTAAAGACTCAAGCAGAAAGCTGATCACGATGATTGACCCGAAATCGCCAATCTCTGAACAATATCGGACCATTCGTACCAATATTCAATATTCAGCAGTCGATGGCGAAATGAAAACCATCATGGTGACTTCATCTGGTCCAGCAGAAGGTAAATCAACCACCGCTGCAAACCTTGCAGTTGCGTTCTCGCAACTTGGTAAAAAAGTACTGCTTGTTGATGCCGACCTTCGGAAACCGACGGTTCACCATACATTTAGACAAAACAACATCCATGGATTTACAACGGTATTAACGAAGCAATCAACACTTGAAAAAACCGTCCTTGACACGCAGGAAGAAGATTTATTCATTTTAACAAGCGGACCGATACCGCCGAACCCTGCAGAGCTATTAAGCTCGAAGTCAATGGAACAATTTATCATCGATGCCAAAGAAATGTTTGATTATATCATTTTTGATACACCACCATTATTAGCGGTTGCCGATGCACATATTTTAGCGAATCAATGCGATGGTTCCATTCTTGTAGTATACAGTGAAAAAACTGAAATCGATCAGGCGAAAAAGAGTAAAGAGTTGCTAGGAAGTGCCCAGAGTAAGCTATTGGGCGTTGTGTTAAACCACAAAGAGGTACAAAAGGGCGAATATTACTATTATTATGGTGCGAAATAACAAAATTCGACAAAATCCTACCCTTTACCTTAATTTGTGACAGTGTTACTATTAGAAATGTCATAAAATATACACAATTGATGGAAAAGGGTGGGGCTTATGGTTGATTTGCATTGTCATATATTACCTGGTATAGACGATGGGGCAAAGGATCTATCAGAGAGTATAAAGATGGCCAAGAAGGCTGTCCAGCAAGGAATCCACATCATTGTGGCTACTCCACACCATTTAACTAGTCGATATGAAAACCCGAAAAAACAAATCCTTCAAAATGTAGAGCAATTAAATCAAGCTTTGAAACTAGAGAATATTAATCTAACTGTATTACCTGGCCAGGAAACCCGGATCTATGGTGAAATGCTAGAAGGCTATGAGCATGGAGAAATTCTCCCAATCAACAACACCCAATATGTTTTAGTAGAGTTCTCTTCAGGCCATGTGCCGCGCTATACGGAGAGACTGTTCTATGATTTGCAGTTGAAAGGACTTGTTCCAGTGATTGTCCATCCTGAACGAAACCAGGAAATCATCGAGCAACCAGAAATCCTCTATCAACTTGTGAAAAAGGGAGCATTATCGCAAGTCACTGCTTCCAGTATTTCAGGGGATTTTGGGAAAAAGATTAAGAACTTTTCCCTGCAATTAATCGAAGCAAACTTAACCCATTTTATTGCATCGGATGCGCATAACATGGTCAATCGCACCTTTAAAGTGAGAGAGGCGTTTGATCTCGTACAAGCTAAATACGGAAATGATATGGTTTACTTGTTCGAAGATAATGCGGAAATCGCCATTGAAGGTCAGCACGTATATAAGGAAGTTCCAGGAAGAATTAAAAGGAAAAAACTATTTAAAATCTTTTAACCTAGTATGCCGATGAGAGTTTACATCTAGTAAAATACTTTTTCAGGTTTCATCACCTGTTCGGCGAAGCTTCTCTGTCCGATATCCATGGGGGCACTCGGTTACACTGTGGGAGGAAGAAGCTTTTCTCCTTAGACGCAGGTCGTCAAAAGTGTGATGTGAGGCCGGGTTCGATGCCGGATTTTAAATAGAAAAATAATAAATATCTAATGAAAGATTAAGTGTACAAACACTTGCATTTCCATTAGGTATTTATTTTTTTACCCATGACGCTTTAATGGGGGAAGAGAGATTTAGATAAACAAACAAAGAAAGATAAAGGGGGAATACCATTGTCCTATCGACAGAGATTGACCACACTTGCTTTATTGGATTCAGTGATTGTGTTAACGGCCATCTACATAAGTTATTTTACATTGGTTCCGGAAATTCCGATTTTAAAAATTAATATGCTGCCGATCACCGCGATAACGTTGTTATGCTGCCATCATGTATTTGCTTCGATTTATAAGCTTTACAATAAGGCATGGCAGTATGCAAGTGTAGGTGAATTGGTAGCGATTGTGAAAGCCGTAACGTTTTCCATCGTGGTAACAGCCATCATGCAAGAAATTATTTTCCATAATATTTATGTTCGAGCGTTGATGATTACTTGGATGCTTCATGTCTTGTTTATTGGTGGATCAAGGTTTTCGTGGAGAATGTTCCGCGACAACATCATGAATAAGCAACAAGATATTAAAAAAACACTTATCATTGGTGCAGGTTCAGCTGGAACAATGGTAGCCCGGCAATTAATCCACAACCAGGAAGCTGATTTAAAGCCGGTGGCATTTATTGATGATGACCTAGTGAAATATAAGTTGGATATTCTTGGAATACCAGTTGTTGGCAATTCTGATTGTATTGTACAAACAGTTGAAAAATATCAAATTGATAACATCGTGATTGCGATTCCCTCTTTAACACAAAAAGAGTTAACCCGGATTTTCGATGAATGTGCAAAAACGAAAGCAAAAACACAAATTATTCCAAAGCTTGAGGATTTGATGACAGGGAAGATTTCAGTCAATCAGTTCCGCGATGTTCAAGTAGAGGACTTACTTGGCAGAGAACCTGTTGTATTAGATATTCAAGGGATTTCAGCAAAGGTTGCGGGAAAAACCGTGCTTGTTACAGGTGCGGGCGGTTCCATTGGTTCCGAGATTTGCCGGCAAATCTGTAAGTTCAACCCTAACAAGATTGTATTAGTAGGGCACGGTGAAAATAGTATCTATCAAATTGATATGGAGCTTCGGAATAAATATCAGAAACAAATTGAAATTGTACCTGTCATTGGTGATATTCAAGACCGGACAAGAATCTTTGAAATTATTGAAGAACATAAACCATTTGTCGTTTACCATGCTGCTGCACATAAGCATGTACCGTTAATGGAATACAACCCAAAAGAAGCGGTTAAGAACAATATATTTGGGACGAAGAATGTTGCGGAAGCCTCTGAAACATTTGGTGTTAATACATTTGTTATGATCTCTTCGGATAAAGCGGTAAATCCACCGAATGTTATGGGAGCAACAAAACGCTTTGCAGAGATGATTATTCAGAGTCTTGCACAAAATAGTAATACAAAGTTTGTTGCGGTCCGGTTCGGAAACGTTCTTGGTAGTCGAGGTAGCGTAATTCCATTATTTAAAAGGCAAATCCAAGCTGGTGGTCCGGTAACAGTTACTCACCCAGACATGACACGTTACTTTATGACGATTCCGGAAGCATCGCGACTTGTGATTCAGGCTGGATCATTAGCCAGAGGAGGAGAAGTCTTTGTACTTGATATGGGTGAGCCTGTTAAGATTGTCGATTTAGCGAAAAACTTAATTAAGCTCTCTGGTTATCAGGAAGAGCAAATAGGGATTCATTTTACTGGACTTCGTCCTGGAGAGAAGATGTACGAAGAACTTCTCAATGAAAATGAAGTACATCCGGAAAGTATCTTTCCAAAAATTCATATTGGTAAGGCCAATGTCATGAATGCCGGAGCTCTTAGCTTATTAATCAATAATCTATTAAATATGAATGATAAGGATATGCATGATACCCTTATTGCTGTAGCTAATAATAAGTTTAAGACATATACCAATTTTGACAGCAATTAATTAATATATTGTGAAAAAAGTTTGTAAAAAGCATTAACTTTTTGTAAGAAACACAAAGGTGGAATGAACAATGAAAAAAGTACGGAAAGCTATTATACCAGCTGCAGGGCTTGGAACTAGATTCCTTCCAGCTACTAAGGCGATGCCTAAAGAAATGTTACCAATTGTAGATAAACCAACAATCCAATACATTGTTGAGGAAGCAATAGCATCAGGGATTGAAGACATTATTATTGTTACCGGTAAAGGGAAACGTGCAATTGAAGACCATTTTGATTTTGCGCCAGAACTAGAGCAAAATCTATTGGAAAAAGGAAAAATGGATTTACTTGATAAGGTTCAATATTCTACTAACCTCGCAGATATCCATTATATTCGGCAAAAAGAACCTAAAGGGCTTGGACATGCAGTTTGGTGTGCACGTAAATTTATTGGGGATGAACCATTTGCTGTACTTCTTGGTGATGACATCGTTCAAAGCCAAACTCCATGCTTAAAACAACTAATCAATATATATGAAGAAACTCGATCATCTGTAATTGGAGTTCAAACGGTACCAAATGAAGAAACGCACCGCTACGGAGTTATTGATCCATCAACTCAAGATGGTCGGCTTTATCAAGTCAATAACTTCGTCGAAAAACCAAAACTGGGTACTGCTCCTTCAAATTTAGCAATTATGGGACGCTATATTTTAACTCCTGAAATTTTTATGTTCTTGGAACAACAGGAAACGGGTACTGGTGGGGAGATTCAGTTGACGGATGCAATTCAGAAGTTGAATCAGATCCAGCGTGTTTTTGCTTATGATTTTGAAGGAAAAAGATATGATGTTGGGGAAAAGTTTGGGTTTGTAAAGACGACAATTGAGTTTGCTCTTCAGGATGAAGGATTGAGGCACGAGTTAATTGTTTATTTAGATCAAGTGATGAATGAAATAAAAGTAAAATAAAAGATAAATCAACTAGGCCTTTGTTAATTTTATTTATTTTGACTACATAGGCCTTTGATTCTTCAATTTGGTATGTTAGTAGTTAGTTGGATACCAAAATTAAGAATCCAATTAAGTACTAATAAACTAAAATACAGGGGAGTTTGATCTTATTATGAACTATAAAAATGTTAAAAGATTACTTGATATTTTATTATCAATAATTGGTTTGACGATTCTCTCTCCAATTTTGTTAATAGTAGCTATTGCTATTAAATTGGAGTCTAAAGGACCAGTTATTTTTAAACAAGAACGTCTGGGGTTAAATGGAAAAGTATTTAAAATATATAAGTTTCGTTCTATGTGCGTTGGCGCTGAGAAGGTTGGAGTTTATGAAATTAAGGGTGATACGAGGGTTACTAAAGTTGGGAAGTTCATTCGAAGGACTAGTATTGATGAATTTCCTCAGTTTGTAAACATTATTAAAGGTGATATGTCGATTATTGGACCTAGACCCACTTTAACATATCATCCGTGGTCAATAGAGGAATATACTGTAGTACAAAAAAAGAGATTTGATGTCAGACCAGGTGTTACTGGCTGGGCTCAGATTAACGGACGGAAAGATGTGCCTTGGAATAAAAGGATTGAATATGATGTTGAATATGTTGAGAACCTTTCATTTTCATTTGATATCGAGATATTTTTTAAAACCATTATTAAGGTCCTTGCAATGAAGGATAATATCAATATTGGTGAGACTGCTAAAAAGGGGCCGATAACAATTCAAGGTTCCGAACTTACAGGAACAAGAGAAGAAAGTAGGGAAAATTAAATGCCTTTGAAGTTGATGTATATTACAAATCAAGGAAAAGTTGCCAAGATAGCAGAAAGGAATGGTGTAGACTGGATTTTTATTGATTTAGAGATTAATGGTAAAGATGAAAGACAAGGGCATTTAGATACGGTCATATCCAGACACAGTTTAGAAGATGTAAAAAAAATTAAGCAAGTTATAACAAAATCTAAGCTGCTTGTACGAGTTAATCCAATTTATGAGGGCTCAAAAAATGAGATAGATAGAGTAATTAAAGATGGAGCAGATATTGTAATGCTTCCATTTTTTAAAACTAAGGATGAAGTTGAAGTTTTTGTTAGTTATGTAAACGATAGAGCTAAGGTTTGTCTTTTGTTAGAAACAGCTGAAGCAGTAGAAAATATTGACTCTATTCTAACAGTTCAGGGTATTGACTACATTCACATAGGATTAAATGATTTGCATCTAAGTTATAAAATGAAATTTATGTTTGAGCTTTTAGTAGATGGTACTGTAGAAACAATTTGTAAAAAAATTCAGACAACTGGGGTTCCTTACGGATTTGGTGGGATTTCACAGATTGGGCAAGGGACTATCCCTGCAGAAAATATTATTGCAGAACATTATCGTTTGGGATCTAGTATGGCCATTTTATCTAGAAGCTTTTGTAATACCAATAAAAACACTGATTTAGTCCAAGTAGAAGAGATTTTCAAAACTGGGGTAAATAATATAAGAGAGTATGAAAGTACTTTGCTGAAAAAACAACGAGGTTTCTTTGAAAAAAATCATGAAATTGTTGAGAAGAAAGTATATGATTTTGTGTATTCATTTTCGAAATAACTGAATCTAAGGGAGATAATTTATGAAACTATTACTTACCGGTGCTTTTCAATATAGTGATAAACAAATGAATAGGCTAAAGTCCCTTGGATATGAAATCGTATTTATTCAGGATGAAAGAGTTCCTTTACAGATAAATGTATCAGATATAAATGCTGTAGTTTGTAATAGTCTATTTTCCTTCAATGACATTATTCAATTTAAAAGCTTGAAATTTATCCAGCTTACTAGTGCTGGATTGGATAGGGTGCCACTCGACTATATTAATGAACATGAGATAAAACTTTTTAGTGCTAAGGGAGTTTACAGTATTCCAATGGCTGAGTGGGTGGTATTAAAAGTTTTAGAAATCTATAAAAAGAGTAAGCAGTTTTACGATGCACAACAAAGTCATAATTGGGGAAAACACCGGGATTTGTTAGAACTGACAGATAAGACTGCTGCTATTATTGGTTTTGGTAGTGTTGGATCTGAAATAGCGAAGAGGCTTAAGATATTCGGTGTTAATGTAATGGGAATTGGCAGACGAAAAATAAAGTCTCCATTAATAGATGAGTATTATAATATTGATGATTTAGATCAAGCCATTAAGAAATGCGATATCATTATACTTACGCTTCCGCTTACTGAGGAAACTTACCATTTAATTGATGCTAACATAATTGCTAAGATGAAAAAAAATAGCATTCTTATTAATGTTTCTCGTGGTGGTGTAATAAACGAGGATGAATTAATAAAAGTACTTAAAGAGGAGAAGTTTCTTGGTGTAGCCCTTGATGTATTTGAGGAGGAACCATTGCCAGTTGAAAGCCCTTTGTGGGATTTTAATAGAGTAATTGTTACACCTCATAATTCATTTGTTTCTGAGAAAACAAATGAACGACTATTTACAACATTAGAAAAAAATTTGCAAGAATTTATTAACTTGAATAATTAAAATGAATGGCAATTTGCAATTTACTTTTATTAAGGATGGATATAGTGATGAAGAATAAGATAGAAGATATCTTAGATAATAATTCACATTTACAAAAGCTATTGTTTAGACGAGGATATCTATTTACCTCTAAGAAAATGGAAAATATAAATGTTTTTCCATTTTATAACCATTGGTCAGAAAGTAAAATTAAAAATTATTACTTATATTTGCATAATGATCAAAAAAAGTTTATGGTAACTCGAAATAATAAAACATTTGTCTTAATTGGTCATGCTTATAATCCTTGGGATAATATTAGTAATGAGAGTCAAATACTTGAAGTGTGTGCAGATGCATTAGAGGTAGGTAAAATAAATTTTTTTAGTGAATTGAGTAAAATTTCTGGTGTATTTATTATTATTGTTTTGGAAAAAAATAAAATATTTGTTGTTCAAGATAGCACAGGTATCATGCCGCTTTTCTACTCGGAAAATAATAAAGATATATATTACTCATCTCATTCCCAACTTATTGCAGATATATGTGATTTTAATATGGACCATGAAATAGATAAGCTATTAAATTCAAAATTTTATCTAATAGGTATAAGGCACTTGCCAGGAATAAAATCACCGTTTAATCAAATTAAAGCATTAACAGCAAATACTTATTTAGAATCTCATCCATTTACAGTACAAAGATTCTTCCCATCAAGACAGTTCCAAGAGCCTTCAGAAAATCCATTAGAAATGATTTGCAATGTACTAAAAAATAGTATGATGTTGGTTTCTGAGAAATTCAATGCATCCATTTCGCTTACAGGCGGAACAGATAGTAAGATGACCTTAGCTGCTGCAAAAGATTATTATGGAAAATTTAATTATTTTAGTTTTTTCTCAACAGAGGCTGAAGAAAAAGATGCTAAGGCTGCTCATAAAATATGTGAACAACTGGGTCTTAATCACACTATTTATATGGTACCTAAAGAAAATGATGATATTGATAATTTTGAAATAATATCACAGATTATTAATCATAATGCGGGATATATTAAAAAGCATAAAAGTGCTGAGTTAAGAAAAATCATATTTTTATATCAACAAAATGAGATTGAAATGGAAGTTAAATCTCACATATCTGAAATAGGTAGAGCCTTTTATTATAAAAAACTTGGAAAAAAACTAATGCCAAGTCCTTTGACACCGAGACATATGAGTAACCTTTATAAAAGAAATATGTTTAACCGAGCCACTTTAAAGTATATGGATGATGCTTTTCAGGAGTTTATTGATGTTACAAATTTTGGTGAAGGTTTCAATGATAGATATGATGAATCTGATATGTTTTATTGGGAACATCGAATGAGTCAGTGGGCTTCGTTAGTTAAACAGGATTTTGACATCTCTAATAATACAACAATAATATACAATAATAGAAAGTTATTAGATCTTTTTATGGATTTCAAACTTGAAGATAGAATAGAAGATAATCCTCAAAAAGAAATTATAAAATCCTTAAATGAAAGTTTATTTGAATTAAATATCTCAAATGAAAATGCAATGAAAAATAAAAAGCGTATATTACTAGAAAAACTGTTTTTTGAAGTAAATTCAAGATTACTAAAGTGAAATAAGGGCATCGATACTAATAATTATTTAGATCAAATATATCTTAATTAAAGATAAATATGTTTCTATTTAATATCTATTTATCTTTGATTGGTATATTAAAAACACAAAGGCCAATTTTGAATAAATGCAATCATCTGAATATTGATTTTATAAATATGAAAATATACAGATTTAGGGGATTTTTTGTAATTGGTTTTATAAAGAAGGTGCTTATAAATGAAGAAAGTTTTATTAACTGCCACTGTTCAAAGTCATATTGCACAATTTCATTTACCTTTAATTCATATGCTTAAATTAAATGGGTATGAAGTACATGTTGCAGGGAGAAATAATTTAAAAGAGAAAAATGGTTTAAAAATAGAGGGTCCTGATAAAATATTTGACATCCCTTTTGAAAGGTCACCATTAAGTAAGAATAATATAAAAGCATATAAGCAACTGAAGAGAATTTTAATAAATAATAGTTATGATATTGTTCATTGTAATACTCCTATGGGTGGGGTTATTACTAGACTAGCAGCAAACGAATTTCGCAAAAAGGGTACTAAAGTTTACTATACTGCACATGGTTTTCATTTTTACAAAGGTTCCCCGTTAAAAAATTGGCTTGTGTACTATCCTATAGAAATGTTCTTAGCTCGTTATACAGACAAACTTATAACTATTACGAAAGAGGATTATGAATTAGCCAGTAAAAAATTTAAAACAAATATCTACCATGTTCATGGTGTTGGAGTAAATACATCAAAATATAATCCAGTTAATAAAGAAGAAAAAGATAATATCCGCATGAATCTAGGTTTTAAAAAAAATGAATTTATTATTATTTGTATAGGTGAGTTGAACAAGAATAAGAATCAGAAGGCTATTATCAACGCTATGCCTGAATTAATTAAGAGAATTCCAAATGTAAAATTATTACTTGCAGGGAATGGACCAAATGAAGCAGATTTAAAACACTTAGTATCTGATTTGAAAGTTATTGATAACGTAAAATTCTTAGGTTACAGAACTGACTTAAATAAATATATAAATTTGAGTGATTTGGTTGTTTCATTTAGCTATAGGGAGGGCTTGCCACTTAATATAATGGAAGCAATGATTTGTAAGAAACCTATAGTTGCTTCTAAAAATAGAGGGCATAAAGAATTGATTAATGATAAAGTCTCGGGTATTTTGGTAAATCCAAATAATCATAGGGATATTGAAAAAACGGTTTCTACATTATATCTCAATAAAGGTAAGCAAAGAAATCTTGCGGAGATGGCTTTTAATCTTGTTAAACCTTATACAATAGAAAATGTTTTGGAAGAAATTAAGGAAATTTATTTTTAATTAATAAGTATATTTTTGGGAATCAAGTTCCCAATTGTTAAATGATTGGAAATACTAATTGTTTCTTGTCAGTTTACGGTAATAAAATTTGGAAAAAGAAGGTGATTTGATGCCTCGCATATCAGTAATAATGGGGATTTATAATACTAATAAAGAGCCTATGGTAAAAGCTGCGGTTAATTCAATACTTAATCAGACTTTTAGCAACTTTGAATTCATTATTTGCGATGATGGCTCAACCGATGGCACTTTTGAATTAATAAAAAGGATTACAGAACATGATAATAGGGTTATTATTATTAGAAATGCCTTAAATAGTGGTCTTGCAAAAACTTTAAATAATTGTTTAGAAATAGCTAAAGGGGAATATATTGCAAGGATGGATGCCGATGACATATCCTTGCCAAATAGGCTTGAGAAACAGGTGGAATTTTTAGATAATAATGCGGAATATGACGTAGTTGGCTGTAATATTGTTTTGTTTAATGAAAATGGTGATTGGGGATATAGGAAAACAGTTGAGAGGCCAGAGAAAACTAACTTCCTTTTTGGCACTCCATTTAATCACCCTTCCGTAGTCATGAGAAGAAGTACTCTGATTGATTTAGGAGGCTACCGTGTAGATAAGGAAACCTTACGCTGTGAGGATTATGATCTATTTATGAGATTATATGCAATGGGGCGAAAGGGTTATAATATTCAAGAAAAATTATTTAAATTTCGAGAAAATCAATCTGCATATCAGCGAAGAAAATACAAGTATCGGTTAGACGAAGCAAAGGTTAGATATAAAGGTTTTAAAGAATTAGGTTTAATGCCAAAAGGAGCTTTATATACAATAAAGCCTCTAATAGTAGGCTTATTACCACAGACATTTTTGGCAAGACTTAGGAATGAGAGAATATAAGATTAATTATAATCATCTCTTTACCTAGGTTATTAATTCCATGAGAAAAACATTATTGCAGTTCCAAAAAGGAGAGAATTGAAGGAGCCATATATGCCGATATACTTTTTAACAGCTTTATCGTCGTTCTTATTTATTTTGACATCAAGATTTTTTCTTAAAAAGAATAGAATAATAAGTAAAATGCTTTCCTATTGCTCATTTATAATATTATGGGTTATTAGTGGTATTAGGTATGAAGTAGGGACAGATTTTTCTTTTTATTACACATATATTAATGTTGTTAAATCAATAGATATTAAAAATAATGAGTATGGAATGTGGCTATTAGGCTCATTTATAAATTCTTTTACTAATAATGGTCAAGTATTTATTCTAATTACATCATTAATAATAATATTTTTTTTATTTAAAACAATTGAAAAGAATTCCACTTATCCAGAAATTAGTATCTTATTACTTTTTGGTTTAGGTTTCTACTTTACTTCTTTAAACATTTTAAGGCAGTATATAGCCTTAAGTATTGTTTTTTATTCATTGAAGTACCTCTTTGACAAAAAATATTGGAGATATTCCTTTTTAATACTTTTAGCAACAATGTTTCATTATTCTGCTATTATTGCTTTTGGATTGATTATTGTTACCAAGATTCAAAAGCAGTCAATTGTGAACAGAATATTAACTATCTTGGCTTTTGTGTGTTTTCTAGCTTTTTATAATAAAATCTTATTGTTTTTGATCCCAAGTCAGTATTCAGGTTATGAGGATAGTGAATTTTTAAATAAGGGTGCTAATTTTATCTTCTTTATATTATATTTAGTCATTACTATTATACTCCATATTTTTAGAAAACAATTAGTTCAGTTAAATGAAAAAAACGAATATTATTTGTTTTTAATATTAATAGGAACTGGAATTTCTTTATTAGGCACGCAATCTTTAATAATACAGCGATTGGCAAGCTATTTTACAATTTCAGCAATTATTATTTTACCTGATTTAATTAAAATAGTTAAAGACAAGAATTTAAGAATTATTGCTTATTTAGGAATAGTAGGTATCTCTTTTGTTGGTATGTACTTATTTTTGAGTCGGAATCTTGGAGAAGTTTTACCATATAACACTTTTTTTAATAGTCTTAAAATAAATTACTAAATAAAAGTAATAGAATACGGGAAGGTAAATGTCGTTGTAATACAATTAGATGAAAAAATTAATCTCATCCATTAAGCTGTTTGTCTTTAGCTTATAGAAAAATTTAAAAAGGATTGGAAAATATGGTGATTGAATATAAAAATAGAGTATTACATGTTGTAAGTGAGATGCATCGTGGTGGTGCTGAAACAATGTTAATGAATATTTATCGTAATATAGATAGATCAAAAGTTCAATTTGACTTTATTTCACATAATAAAGAGAAGAGTGCTTACGATGATGAAATATTGTCCCTTGGAGGCCGAATATTCTATCTCCCAAGTTTAGGATCTTCTGGGCCGATTTCATATATAAAAAATCTAAGAAAAATTATTAAAGAAAAAGGACCTTATGTTGCTGTTCATGCACATACGGATTATCAAACTGGTTTTGTTGCATTGGCTTCTCGATTAGCCGGTGTAAAAAAAAGAATATGTCATTCACACAACACAGCTTGGAAGGCTAACCCAAACTTGATAGATAAGGTATTCCTAAGTTTTTACAAAACTTTAATTTTAACAAACACTACAGATTTCTGTGCATGTGGAAAAGAAGCAGCGAAATTTTTATTTAGAGATTGGAAAAAGGACAATCATGTTAATATAATTCAAAATGGAATTGATTTAGATGTTTTTATTAATCAAAATGGTGCAGAAAAAGACGAAATATACAAGAGTTTAAATATAGATAGAGGTACATTAATTATAGGGCATATAGGAAGATTTGTTGAACAAAAAAATCATGAATTTATCATAAAAATAGCTTTAACCTTAAAAGAAAAAAGTGGAAATTTCAAATTTTTATTAATTGGTGAAGGCCCATTACTACCTATGATAAAAGAAAAGATAATTGAACTGGGTCTAAGTGATTATGTTCTTTTTTTAGGTGTAAGATCAGATATACCTAATTTAATGAGTATTTTTGATGTATTTTTGATGCCTTCACATTTTGAGGGACTTCCAGTTTCAATGATTGAAGCTCAAGCAGTTGGAATTCCTTGTGTGGTTTCAGATGTAATAACAGATGAAGTAGACATGGGTATAGGGCTTATTAAAAAATATAGTCTAAAAAGTTCTTTAGATGAATGGGTAAGTGGAATCCAATATGCTGCATTAATCGAGAGACCATCAACCGAATTAAGATACAATTCTCTGACAAATAGAGGCTATAATGTGAAAGAAAACATAAATGTTATTCTTTCATTATATGGAATTTAATATCGTAAAATACAAACATTCAATATTAGTAAAAAAACAATTAATATATTGAAATGAGGAAAAGTATGAAACAAATAGTTATATTAGATACATCAATTGGAACATTAAATATAGGTGATGAAATTATTGTAGACTCAGTTAATAGAGAATTAAATAAGCTTTTTAAAGAAAGTACTATGTTTGTAAAGTTGCCTACCCATGAAAAAATTAGTAGATACGGAAAAAGAATAATAAATAATAGTAATTTTTCATTTGTGGCAGGAACTAATCTATTACAATCAAAAAGGAAAATAATAAGAACAAATCAATGGAATGTAAATCTTTTTGATGCATTAAATTTTTCAAATGTTATTTTAATGGGAGTTGGTTGGCAAAATTACCAGCAGAATCCTAATCTTTTATCGAAAATATTTTATAAAAATGCTTTAAGTAGGGATTATTTTCACTCAGTAAGGGATAATTATACAAAGCAGAAATTAAATTCTATTGGTGTTAACAATGTGTACAATACTGGGTGCCCAACGATGTGGGAACTAACTAAAGATCATTGCAAGATGATTCCACATAGGAAGGGAAAGAATGTAGTATTTACTTTGACTGACTATAGTGTGGATCCCGAAAATGATAAAAAATTAATAGAAATATTAAAAAGGAACTATGAGAAGGTATATTTTTGGATTCAAGGTTCTGGAGATTATAAATACGTTAAGACGTTATCTGAATCACTTCATTTTATTGACCCCACTTTAAAAAGTTTTGATGACTTACTTGAATCCGATGAAGAACTAGATTATATTGGAACACGATTACACGCTGGTATTAGGGCTATGCAGAAAAAAAGAAGAAGTATTATTATCGGTATAGATAATAGGGCTTTAGAAAAACAAAAAGATTTTAACATTAATGTGATAAACAGGGAAGAAATAATCAAATTAGAAACCTATTTAAATAGCGAAATATTTACTAATATTAACTTAGATATAAAAGCAATAGAAGCATGGAAAAGACAATTTAAAAATTAAGATTTTTATATTTAAAACAATTTTCTAATAATAAATGCTATTTAGTTGGGTTGTTGAGTAGAATGAATATTTATAAAAAATTAATAAGTAATTCTCTTATTTTTGCAGTGGGAAATTTAGGATCTAAGTTAATTGTTTTTTTATTAGTTCCATTGTACACATATTATTTAACAACCAGTGAATTTGGTTTAGTTGATTTAATGATCACTGCGACGGGCTTGCTAATACCAGCTTTTTCTTTGAGCATTTTTGATTCTGTATTAAGATTTGTAATGGATAAAAATTATGATAAACAGGCAATCTTAATAAATTCTTTTGTTGTTACATTTTTAGGTGTTGCAATATTAATAATGCTTTATCCTGTTTTATTGATTTTATTCCCATTTGATCAATATATTTCTTATTTTTATTTATTATTAATAGCACAAGCCATTTCTACGATACTTAATCAATTTATTAGAGCAAATGGTAAGGTTAAAGTTTTTGCCGCAAGTGGAATAATCAATGCTCTTCTTTTATTAATTCTTAATGTAACTTTCTTAGTAATCTTTCATAAAGGGATAACTGGTTATTTACTTTCCCTTATATTTTCTTATTTAGGAAGTAGTCTTTTTTCTTTTTTTGTCGGGAAAGTTTTTCTTGAAATTAATTTAAAAAAAATAAATTTTCAGTTAATGAAAGAAATGTTGCAATACAGTATTCCATTAATTCCTAATTCTTTAATGTGGTGGATTATGAGTTTATCAGATAGATATGTCATCACTTTTTTCTTAGGCCTAAGTGCAAATGGTCTTTATGCGCTCGCAAATAAGATACCAAATATTTTAAGTATAGTAAGTTCAATTTTTTTTCAAGCTTGGCAATTGTCAGCTATTGAAGAATCTAAATCAAAAGAAAAGTCTAGGTTTTATACAAATGTTTTTAATGCCTTTTCTATTACCATGTTATTATCAACTTCTTTAATATTGGCACATTTGAAGTTTATTATTGAACTTTTCGTGGCAGATAACTATTATGTTGCTTGGAAGTATGTACCTTTTTTGTTGTTAGGTGTAGTTTTTTCGAGTTTTTCTGGTTTCTTAGGTACGAATTATATTGCTGCAAAAAAAACGAGTGGTGTCTTTAAGACGTCTGTAATAGGAGCATTAATAAATATTTTGGCTAATATTATACTAATACCTAAAATTGGTATTAACGGTGCTGCAGTTGGAACAATGCTAAGTTTTGTAGCCATTTGGCTTTTAAGGATAAAGGATACAAAAGAGTTTGTAACAATAAAATTAAATATAATACGATTATCTTTATCCCTACTATTTATATTTTTCCAAATTGGATTATTATATAATAATTTAAAATTTGGATACTTATTTCAGATTTTGATATTAGTAATTATCATAATAATAAATTATAAAGATATAAAATTATTATTAATCAGAGTTATAGAATTTAGAGTAAAAAAAACACAATAATTATTATACTTTTTTTGAATAAATAAGGTACTTCACTTGAAATTCGTTGAAGATTAGGAAATATGTATAATCTTCTGTAAATAATAATTTCGGAAATCTCGGGGTCAGACCCCCACTCAGCTAAAGTTTAAAGCGCTAAAGTGTGGTTGATAAAAAGGATTGGAAAAAGAGATTAACCTGCTGATAGGGCGGATGCGAATTTTGTCGAAGATTGATAGGTTATTGTATTTGTAGAAAATGTTAGAATGGAGTTGCAACTGAATATTGTGAGGGTGGCTGGTTGTTGATCTTCTTTTCCTTTTAAAGGAAAGGAGGTGATCGATCTGGAACATATTCTTGAAATCTTACGAGAAATTCTAAAAGGGATATTGCGTGAAACTAGCGCTTATTTCTATCGGAAAAACTTCCTAGAAAACAAGAAAACCACCCTGCGCCGTCGCAAGCATAAGGGTGGTTCTCACAAATAATCTGCTTTGACAACCACCACCCTGACGGTAGCAGTTGCAAGGAGAAGTGTTAGCTGCACTTCTCTTTTTTATTATATATCCATTATAAACAAAAAAATTCCTTTATAAAAGTAAAAACGAGTTTTTAGTTTAGCATCCAATTCCCAGCTACAACAATAGTTCATTTAAAAATTTTTTCGAAATAAGAAGGATTATAGGACTTGTTGTTGAATATTGTAATTGATAATTTAATATAAAAGGAGGTCGCCGGCTAGTGTCCAGACAACATCGTATTTGGTTTCCTGGAGCAAAGTATCATATTACAAATCGCGGCAATCGAAGGTCATCGATCTTTTACGATGAACAAGACCATCTTGCATATTTAGATTTACTTAAAGAAGTTCGCAGTGTTTTTCCCTTTCATCTTCACGCCTATTGCCTCATGACAAACCACATCCATCTCCTGATTGAAACCATCCATCATCATCCCAAATATATTATGAAAATGCTTAATTCCCGTTATGCGATGTACTTTAATAAAAGGCATCATCTTGTTGGCCACCTTTTTCAAGGCCGATATGGAGCGGAACTTATTGATACCGCTGAATACCTTTTAGATGTTAGTAGATATATTCATTTAAATCCCGTTGGAGCCAACATGGTTAAATCCCCTGAACATTATCCCTGGAGCAGTTATTCCGCATATATATCAAACTCTCACAATCTAGAAATCGTTACAACGAAAGAAATATTGTCATTCTTCCCAGAGCCACAAAAGGACCAATATCGTAAATTTGTTGAGGGGAAAATTACGGTACCCTCTAATTTATCGGTTGACATTCAATAGAGATAAAGATAGTAGGAGGTTTTTGTATTGACAGTCATGATATCCAGTATTGGTTTAAAAGGTTTAGAAGGCTATCGTGTACAGGTGGAGGTAAGGATCAAATCTGGAACGGAATCTGTGATCATCATAGGGCTGCCGGATGCAACAGTGAAGGAATCAAGGGAACGTGTTTTAGCTGCTCTCAGCTATTTTGGCGCAGATGTTACGGATCAGAAGGTGGTCATTAATTTATCACCGGCTGAGCAAAAGAAAAACGGACCGCTTTTTGATCTTGCTATGGCCATTGCTGCATTAAAGGAGCTCGATTTTATTAAGAGTAAAATTCCGGCGGAAACCGCGTTTCTTGGTGCTTTATCTTTGGATGGAACAGTTGTAAGTGCTGATGGGATGCTGCCGGCTCTGATATCGGCCAAAGCACTTGGGATGAAGAAGGTTTATCTGCCATATGATCCTGCCATCCCGATTCAGATGCTGCAAGGGCTGGAATGTATTGTGGTCCAGCATATTGAAGAAGTCGTCCAGCATCTTGAAGGCCAAGAAATGATGACATTGCCCCCAAAATCTACTCAGGAAGAACGAACACCACTTTTTGCTGACCGTCCACAAAAAGACTTTTTCCACGTGATTGGCCATGAGCAGGCAAAGCGGGCGTTAGAAATAGCAGCCGCAGGAGAACATAATGTCCTGATGAGCGGTCCGCCAGGCTGCGGGAAAAGCCTCCTTGCTGAAACATTTCCATCCATCTTGCCTTCCCTAACTAACGAAGCCCAATTAGAAGTGATTAGTCTTTATCAGCTAGCTGGAGAAAAACGACAACTTCATCAGCAGGTACCATTTCGGCATCCACATCACTCCGCTTCCTCAGTCGCCATTATTGGCGGCGGGTCATTCCCCCGGCCAGGGGAAATCTCACTTGCCCATCGAGGTGTACTGTTCCTCGACGAAATAGCGGAGTTTACCAAAAAAACACTTGATATGCTGCGGCAGCCGCTTGAAACAGGAACTGTAACCATTAGCAGGGCGCATTCGACCGTTACATATCCTTCATCCTTTATTCTAATTGGTGCAATGAATCCATGCCCATGTGGGTATCTTGGCTCAAACAGCCAATATTGTACCTGCTCCCAAAAGCAAATTCAATCCTACCGCAATCGATTATCTGGACCAGTATATGATCGATTAGATATTCTTCTATCTCTACAATCAGTTAATTTAGACCAGCCATCAATAAACCAAGAGCATTCATTTGATATCCAAAAAAGGGTAGAAAGGGCTCGAGAAATTCAATTTCAACGCTATCATACGGAAATAACGAATGCGAAAGTACCGTTTGAGGTACTCTCCCAAACTAGCCCGCTCGCAAGCGATCAACAAAAAATGCTTACAAACGTTGCTTTGAAGCAGAATTGGAGCAACCGGGTTCAAATAAAAATTATTCGGTTGGCGAGGACAATTTCCGATTTAGCAGGGGATGAGGAAATTACCGATACGGCTATTTGGGAAGCGATGACGCTAAGACGGTGGGGACTGCATAAGCAGCAGAGTATGGCGAGGGAGACTTAAGTAATAGTTGAAATTCAGGGACCAATACATGCCAAAAAACCGATAAGTATGAATTTCTGGTCAGACAGACCCCCACTCAGCAGGCTTCTTCCCCTTATACATAAGTTCATAATCTTTTAAAAGGACCATGGGGCGGTTTTGGCAAAAGTATGAGTATAATCCTTAAATCACAAGAAGTTGGGTAATAAATACAAGGAGAGGCCATCTTTAAACTTGAATTCATACTCAACGTAAATAAAGTGAAATCCCTCATTCATAATCTTACTTAGATATTTGTCCTTTTCTCGATAAAGGCAATTGGGTTTTATTATTGGTGTCGAGGACAACGCCCATTCCATTCTACTACCATTTGAGTAGGTATTTTAGCAATACAACCATTCACGCTACACTTTTGGTATATGCTGTCTGTACCTTTCGAAATTATTTCCTGTTGATATTTATTCGATTTATTCTCATCAATATATTGCTTTAGTAAAAGAGGTGCATTAGGAAGGACTCGTACGCTTATTTCCCGCTTAATGCTTCGATAAAAAGGATTAATCTCTAAGAGTCCCTTGGAACATAATTTTTGAATGGACTCGATACTGCCTTGAAAGACATAAAACCCATCTTTGTTTGTTCCTTTTATCATTGTCAACAACAAATTCATTTCATCAGTAGTTAGGGTTTTCATCAATCTTTCATACATCATTTGCTCTTCGGGTATCTCTAGCTTTTTCCTTTCAAGGTGTTGTTCTGTTTTGTAAGGCTCTACTTCATTTTTCTTAACAGGTAGTGGGTTTAATTCCCTTATTCTCGATTCAGCTCGGAGGCGTTCCTGGAACCAATAAAAAAAAGGGTTTCTCTCCATCATTTGAAATTTTTCTTTCTGCCGAATTTCAGCGGAGCTTATCTTAGGAATTTCTACTCTTTTATTCGTAAAAAGATTCTTTTCTCTTTCGCCAATATAAAAAGGCGAGTTTTTTCTATTTATAATTTTGTCCTTTTCTTGATCAACGAGTTCTTTTCTTTTTTGATCAAGAGATAACGCTTTGTCTAACATTGTAATTGTTTGAGAAATTTCACGCATACAGGTGTTTATATCGGTTCGGAGCTGGTAACGGTTAAAACGTAATACATCTTGATAGCCATGGGTTACCGTCCATAGATCTCGAAGCGAATCTTTATACCATTGTTCTTGTTGGTAATGATGCGGGCCGTCACATTCAACCAACACTCGGCAATATACCCCGTAAACAACAAAATCAAACTCAAAATGTTTTTGTTCTTTTCTTATATACACCTGTTCATCAAAGAAAAAGCCGTTTTCTAAAAGAGCTTCCCTCATAATGATTTCTAATTCAGTTGCTCGATTTCCCATATATCACCTCTAAACTTTAGTTCAGTTTTAATTTAATAGCACTCGATGCTATTTTAATTATAATACCTTTTTCCGTCTTTTGGATAAATATTCAATTTAATTGAAGTGATAAATACTTATTTAGCCTCTTTTACATAATTGTGTTGTTTTTTACCAAAAAAAAGCTTGTAGACTAGTCGGACTAGACCCACCAATAGGCTAAAGCTTAAAGCGCTAAAGTGTAAATTAAGAGGACTTAAGCTCAAAAATTTTCCCACCTATTAATTGAACCTTGTACATGAGATAATCTTCTCTAAATTAAATGTTGAAGGGGTTTTTATTGGATTATTTAAATTGACTAATGAATGGGAACAACGAATTACTGAATTTACTCGTTTTGACTTAACATGTCAGGAGTAAGATTCAGTGGCGGTATTTTCGGATATATTATTTCGTTTCATTATGAAAACTTGCTTGCAGACGGTGCCAAATCCTGAAGACCAATGTAAGGTTATTTGTATTTAGATAAAAACACCTTCTTGATTTGGAATCGAATTTTCCTAAATATTATCGCTTTTAGGAAGGTTCCTATTATGGAAAAAATGGCTGTTAGGAACCATTCAGATAATAGAAAGATATTTTCCAAACTCTATTTCTTTTATTCTATTAAAAAAATTGACTTCATTAAATTCCCGTGTAATAATACGTATTATTAACATCAAAATTGAATAAAATGAGGAGTGAAGACTTTTGAAATCCTGTTCTTCCAGAATAGCCCATAGCTTGCTAAAAGCTGAAGGCTGGAATTTGGTTCACACTGTAGGGAGTCATCGTCAATACAAACATCCGCAAAAGCCCGGACGGGTTACGGTTCCTCATCCTGTGAAGGATTTGCCGATGAAGACAGTAAAAAGTATTGAAAAACAAGCAGGGATTAATTTCTAATCCCTGCACTCCCTTAGTAAAACCAGTCTGGAAGAAGTAAAAAATAAATACATCTTAGCTTTAAATTAAGAAATCTAAAGAAAGGAGAGAAAAAATTTATGGCTCGATCAAAAGGCGACATTAACAACAGACAGCAAGATGGGGATCTTAAACGTTCGTACTCTTTTCCTGCAATATTTGAGTATGACGAGGATGGAATTTCTGTTTCGTTTCCTGATTTACCAGGTGCATTTACTTGTGGTGAAGATGAAGATGAAGCATTTAGAAATGCTAAAGAGGCATTAGGTCTACATCTTTTTGGAATGGAAGAGGACAGAGATATTATTCCTATACCTACAAAATTAAAGCAATTATCCTTAGAATCTAATCAAGCTGCGGCTATAGTCAACGTGTTTATGCCTTTGATTCGTGATCGCGTAAAAAGAGCTACTGTAAAAAAGACACTTACAATACCAAAATGGCTTAATGATGTAGCGGAAGAACATAAAATTAATTTCTCAAATGTTCTTCAAGAAGCATTAAAAGAAAGGCTTGGAATAAAAGAAGGACAAAAAGAAAATCATTTGTATTAGGAATAGCTTAATTTACGCTTGATAGTGGGAAATATAGGGTTTGTTCGGGTTGTTTTTTAAAAGATTGCAAAAAATAAGATGTTAATTGGATTTCAATAGCTTAGTCACTACATTTTGTATATAAGAAGATAAAAATAAAGATAATTAAACAAATATTGATTTATAATTTTAATTTTTAATACCTATTAGGTATGTTAGATTTAGTGTTATTTGATAAATAAAAAGAGGTTTAGATAACACAAGGATTTTGGGATATATTTATATTGGTATAAAGGATCAACCTTAAGTTTATTTTGACTTTCGGTTGATCCTTTTTTAATAAAAATTTTTATTTGAATATTAAATTCAAATAGTTGACACGTATAATAACACGTATTATAATCCGGAGTATAACACGTGTTATTATACGTGCGAAAGTCATTGCAAAAACACGTGGGGAAGGGGAATTACATGTCATATTTTAAAAGCCAGAAAAAAGAACATTTTGCAAAATTTAAGGCCTCTTATACGTTTCCAGTAGTCTTTGATTACAATGATGATGGAATATCAGTTTCATTCCCGGATCTTCCTGGCGTTTTTACTTATGGCCATAATGAAGAACAAGCATTTAAAAACGCCAAAGAGGCAGTAGGGCTACATATATTTGGAATTGAACGAGACTTTGAGAAAGTGCCTTTACCTTCAAAGATTACTCAAATTAATTTGGAACCAAATCAAGTAGTTACCATAGTAAATGTTTATATGCCACTAATCCGGAACAGGGTACAAACTCTTTTTTATTAAATTCATATTTGATCAAATTAACCATGGTGCAGGGTGTATAAAAAGTTCACAAAATATTGCTTTGATAAAATTTAGATTCTGGGGTAATTTTCCTTAGAAGGCTACATAATTTTTATTTGTACAAATTTGAAAATGCTGATAGGTAGGAAAAATTAGAGTACTAAAAATTAATATTATAGTTGAGTTTGGTTTGTAATTTATGAAAATAGTAAATGATGTAATCTAAAACTTAAAAAGGGGAGTATAACAATATGGGAAGAAAAATCTTTGTTTCATATAAATATTCCGATAGCGGCGTCTACCAGTTAAATAATAATTTAGGTACAACAGCAAGGGATTACGTTGATGAACTACAAGGTAAACTAGATGAAGAAGATCATATAAATAAAGGAGAAGCGGATGGTGAAGACCTCAGTGATTTTAAAGACGAAACAATAGAATCTAAACTTAGGGATAAGATATTTGATAGTAGCATTACTATTGTTCTTATTTCTAAAAATATGAAAGAAACCATTGTAGAGGAAAATCAATGGATACCATGGGAGATATCCTATTCCCTAAAAGAAACCACAAGAAACGGTAGAACTAGTCATACTAATTCAGTCTTGGCAGTTGTTATACCAGATGAAAATAACAGTTACGAGTACTTTATAGTTGAAAATTCTTGTCCATATTGTAACTGTAGAACTTTAAAAATAAATACCTTATTCAAAATTTTAAAAGAAAATATGTTTAATATAAAATCACCAACATATAATAACTGTCAAAATCATAGCGAAGGAAATAAAGTGTATATTGGGGAATCCTCTTATATAAAAGCAGTCAAATGGGACGATTTTATAAATGATATTGATAAGTATATTGACATATCACTAGAAATAAATGCGAATGTAGAAGGTTATAATCTGACTAAAACTATTTAAATTAATAACCATCTGATAATTCAATAAATATTTTATTATTAAGGAGTGTCAAACTATATGAATTCAGCAAAAATAAAAGAATTTGTAAGAACATATGTAAGAGCATTAATTGAATCTAATGCAGCAATTTTTGCAGGAGCTGGATTATCACAACCTGCCGGTTATGTGAATTGGAAAGAATTAATGAGAGAGGTTGCTGAGGATCTTGGTCTTAATATCGATAAAGAATCGGACTTAATAGCGTTAGCCCAATATCATGTTAATGAGTTTGAAGGGCGAGGGAAAATCAACCAAATTCTCGTTGATGAATTTACTAAGAATGTAAGGGTGTCAGATAATCATCAAATATTAGCTCGACTTCCTATTAAAACATATTGGACTACTAACTATGACAAGCTAATTGAAACAAATCTAGACGCAAATAATAAAAAGGTTGATACAAAAATAGTACCTGAAAATTTAAGCCATACAATGCATGATACGGATGCAATTGTATATAAAATGCATGGAGATAGTACCTTATCTCATGAAGCTGTTCTAACTAAAGATGATTACGAGGGATACGATCTAAAACGAAAATTATTTAGCACTGCACTCCAAGGGGATTTAGTATCTAAAACATTTTTATTTATTGGTTTCAGTTTCGACGATCCTAATTTATCTTATATTCTTAGTAGAATAAGAATACTATTGGGGGAAAACTCAAGAAATCATTACTGTTTTATGAAAAAGGTAGATCGGAATGATTACAATACAGATGATGAGTTTCGATATGCTGGAATCAAGCAAGAGCTAAGAATAAAGGATTTAAAACGTTACAGAATTAATGTGCTTTTGGTAGATGAATATGAAGATATTACAGCAATACTTCAACATATTGAAAACATTGTTAGAAGAAGGAATGTTTTCATTTCAGGAAGTGCAACCGATTTTGGAGAATGGGGAGAAACAAAATCTTTTGAATTTAGCACAAACCTCAGTAAGGCAATTATTAAAAATAAAAATAATATCGTTTCAGGGTTTGGACTTGGTATTGGAAGTTGTATTATAGCGGGAGCCTTAGAAGAGCTTTATGAAAATAAAGAGAAGAAAGTGGAAGATAGATTAAAATCTAGGCCCTTTCCCCAAAATACAGCAGGGGACATTCCACTAAGAGATTTATGGACTAAATATCGTAAAGAAATGCTCTCTAACGTAGGTATTTCAATCTTTTTATTCGGAAATAAAAAAGATCCAGAGACAGGAAAAATAGTAGCAGCAAATGGAATGGAAGAAGAATTTCGAATTTCAGTAGAAAACGGAACTATACCAATTCCTGTAGGTGGAACAGGGTTTACCGCCTTTAATTTATGGGAAATAGTGATGGATGATTTTGAAAGGTATGTAGGAATAGATTCATTAAAGACTTTATATTTAGAATTAGGGGATACGACAAAATCAGAACAAGAATTAATTGATACTGTTGTAAAAATAATTAATGAACTAACCAAGCATTAAGTATTAAGTCATAGAATAAAAAATAGATAATATCCCTGTGCATGTTAAACTCTGCTAACTTCAATCTTACTAATTTAATTTAAAAAAGGACCAACATTGGTCCTTTTTCTAATCGAAACCATTTTTTTACTTAAAAAACAGCCCAGCTTTTTGTTAAATGACTATGCTTTACTAGCTTTTTCTTTTGGTACATTATCCTGACAATAAGGGCAATTTAAATCAACAAGTTCAGTCTCTTCATGAAATCTTGGGGTCAGACCCCCACTCAGCTAAAGTTTAAAGCGCTAAAGTGAAAATGGGAATAATAGTATAATAAACAGTTATTTATTTTCTTGATGAAAAACGGATGCCTTAGTTGATAGAATTATAGTACTCAATCATTTTATTAATCTTTTGAAGCTCTTCGCGACTATTACAGGATGTAACCAATCCTCTAATTTTCTCTAGCAGAATAATCTAATTTTCATACTTGAATTTTTTCTCTCTGCTTATTGTTGCACTCGTTTTTTTATCTAGGTTTGTAATTATTAGCCGTAATAATCTATTTTTTGTTTCTAATAAATTACTTATTTGATTTTGTAATTCTTTTTTATCCTTATCTTGAAGAAATAAAACTTTATTCATCTCTAATAATTGCCCTTTCAAAAGTTTGATAATATTTATTTCGACAAAATGGTATATATTCCCCTACATTTTTTACGATGTTTAATAAAACCTGTATCAAGGGGATTTTGGGTCAGCCCCCAATCAAACAACGCATATAAACACGCAGAGCCTCCTGGTACCATGAATGTATCAATTTAAGGAGGTGCTTTCATATGCTGCAAAAAAAAATTATATACTTCAATCTTATGTTCTGTTTACTCTTATTTGTGGAGAACTGTTAATTTTAGTTCTTTTACATATGACACGGAAAATTTCTATATGCCAATCTATTACTATGATAGAATATGGACAACAAAACAAAGAAAAGAAGGGATTCCTAATGGACTTGATTGTTGGGATATTGATCTTTCTATTTATATTTATTGTAATTAAATTTTCTAGGAAGTCAGAGGAAAAAAGATGGGAAGTGGAGAGAAATGAAATTAGACTAAAGGAATTAGAAGCATTAACAAAAAGACAAGAAGCCTTATTAACTGGCTTATGTCCTCAATGTCATAAGGAAAAAGCAGAGTCACTCGTTTGTTCAAATTGTGGTTTTAAGTTTATAGATGGTCATAATTGCAATATTTGTGGAGAATTTTTTCCGACTGAACGGTTACAATACTTCAGAAATATGGATTTGAACTGGATATACGAATGTGCATCATGTTTCAAAAAAACCAAAGGGAGATATTAGCAATCATTTATTTTCCAAAAAATTTGGGGTCAGCGTATAATGGCAATTAAGTCAAGAGTAAATATTTTATAAAAAAGGCCAAACTTAAGTAGAACCCCAATATCCATTTTTTTGAAGATTCAACCATCACAGAACTATATAACAGGGCTCCTCTAGAACGTGAAAGGATCTCGTGTTTTCATCCTACAGTGATACCACCTAGCAAATATAAACTTTGAATTTCACGTATTATCCGTATTTGCAGGACAAGATCCATAACGCTGACCCACGAGGTCTAAAGCCTCAGACACCCAATACAATGTGATCTAACGCCCTAGAGGAGCCCCATTTTCATTAAAAATAAATACTTAAT
>NZ_AXVA01000011.1 GCF_000482325.1 Bacillus sp. UNC438CL73TsuS30
CTCCAATTGAATAACCTTTTTAAGGTATTCAAAACCAGTCATAGACGCATCAAACTCAAATGGTTTCACTAAAATATCCCCATAGAACGTACCAATTAGGGCTTTTTGAGTGAATTTCGCTGCATCAATCGCCACCATCAACAAATTTTCAGTCCCTGTTTCTCGTACAAACTCTGCCCATCGACTTCCATTTTTACCTTGAATATGGTTAAATAATGAATATGCCATCGTTTTCAACTCCTTGGTGGGGGTAGTAAATTAGAAGTTCTGTGATAGGTACTTCCATTTTACAATGAAAACGGTGGCCTTTTTCTATTTATTTGACCTATTTACTATACTAGGCACCATGGATACCATTAACATGTAAACAAACAATAATCATATAAGCGGCGTTGCAATTAATTTACTAGTCTTTATTGATCGACAGACTGGTTAATTAATAAAGGCATGCCATTACTTTTGTCAGTTTAGCACACCTTTTTTTAATCTTCCTTCTATTTTGCAAATACGTGATCACCGATTGTCTCTACTGTTTTACGAGAACGAATCCAATTATCTGTGGCAATTTCCGGGTTATAGAAATAAAAAGAATCATCTAAAGTATCTTCTCTTTTTAGTGATTCTTCTACTGCCTTAATGGACTCTTTTGATGCTGAATTATTAATTGCGCCATTTTGAACAGGTGAAAAGGCATAGGCATGCCCGACTACTTGATTAATTACTTTTGTCACTGTATCTGGAAAATGAGGAGATTCCACTCGATTTAACACAACGGTTGCAACGGCTACTTTTCCTTGATAGGTCTCGCCTTTTGCCTCAGCTTCTACTAATCTGGCTAATAAGTCTTTTTCTTTATCTGAAATAGAAATTGCAGGTTTTGCAATCTCTTTAACTGGAACTTTCACTTCTGGGTCATTTGGTTGATCCGCTTTTTCTGCCTCTATTTTCAAATTATTAGTAGTCATAGCTTCTGAGTTTGATGGGTCTGCTAGTAATTTCTCTTCTTCGGCAGTTACATTTATCGCAGGTTTTGCTAATCGGATGGATACGCTCTGCGGTTGTAAGATTTCTTCAATAGAATTATTTTGTTTTACCACTTTATTCTTAATGGTTAAACTCTTTTGTATATCATGTATCGGAAGGCTGTGTTCATTTTGATTGAAAGTTTGGGTGATCGCCTCAGCCATATTATTGTGGACACTTAAGACAATTGTAGCTACACAAGCTACTACAATTGATTTAAAAGAATTCTTCATGCTGTGTGCTACCTCCTGTAAAATTCTTATGATATTACCCTAACACGGCATATACTTCATATACAGAACGATAGCATTACAATTCATTTTATTTAGATGAACAGCATTACAGTAAAAGAGGATTTATGACAATACTCCTCTAGAAATGTCATAAACTAGGAAAAAGTACGAAGTGGAGGAATAATTACCCATGATATTTGCTTAAAACCTATACACTTATGGGTACTGACAGGAAACTTTACCAAAGTGAGACTCCTGGTACATATGGCGGTCATAAAAAAACCAAAGTATACGGGCGAATGGATTGTCTTGCAGCTCTCCGCGCCATCGCTAAAGGCGGATATGTTAAAGAAAGAGTATTTTTTGCGGATGAGGAAACGGTTAATAAAGCAGGATTTAGACCCTTCGCCTCATGCCAGAGAGAGAAATATAAAATTTGGAAAACGTTGCAGGAAAAGGATTAAAACTAATTGGAAAATCTTCCTATTAGTTTTTTTTATGTGCTGAATTATACGAAATATTTAAAATAATCTATACTTGTAATTAGGATTTAGGGATGATGATTGTAGAATGTGCCTTCTGTTTAATTATAGATAAATAGATAAACAACAAAAGGGTGATAGAAATTGGAGCATTGGTTAATGAGCATTGTCGACATTTTAAAAGAAGGTGTGTTAGTGCTCGATCAAAATTTATCCTTTATTTATGCAAATAAAGCTGTAAAAACGATTGGCTTGGATCATGAAAAAATAATGGGACTTAATCTTTTTGAAGTTTTTCCAAACCTATCCTATGAAACTAGTGTATTTTGCCAAGTCATGAAAACGGGAAAACCCGTGATTGATCGGGAACAATCCTTTTTTACCTATCGCGGCGAAATGAAGACGACACTTACGTCTACTTATCCTCTATTTAATAATGGAAAGATAATCGGTGCGTTTGAAACATTTCAGGATATTTCGAATGTCCAAAATGTTACAGAACAACTTCATCAGCTTCAATTGAGACAGAAAAAAACGAATACCATAAAACCATACTCAAAAACATTTGCTGATCCTTTTGAAGATTTTATTGGCAATGATAAGACCATTCTGGATATCAAGTCAAAACTGTGTATCATCGCGAATAGCCCATCACCTATTTTTATTTATGGAGAAACGGGTACAGGAAAAGAAGTTCTTGTTCAATCGATCCATAAAGCATCCCATCATTCTATCATTCCTTTAGTCAGTCAGAATTGTGCTGCCATTCCAGAAAATCTTCTAGAATCTTATTTGTTTGGAACAACAAAAGGGAGTTATACAGGGGCGGAGGATCGTGAAGGGTTATTTGAGATTGCAGATGGCGGCATTCTATTTTTAGATGAAATTAATTCCCTGCCAAAAAATCTTCAAGCAAAACTACTACGTGTGCTTCAGGATCATAAAATAAGGAGAGTTGGCGGGACGAAGGAGATTTCCGTAAATGTTCGATTAATCGTCGCAACCAATACCCATCCGAAAAATCTTCTAATGAAGAACGAAATGAGGTCGGATTTGTATTATCGCCTAAATGTACTAAACATCGAGCTTCCTCCACTACGTGAACGAATGAATGATATTCCATTACTAGCGGAGTATTTTATTCTACATTATAATCAAATATTTGATAAGCAGATTACGGGTCTTACAGAAAAGGCTCTAGAAAAATTATTGAGCTACCCATGGCCTGGGAACATTAGAGAATTGAAGAATTGTATCGAAAGAATCATGAATCTAAAAACAAGTGGATGTATTGAAGAAAAGGATATTGATTTACAGGATCTTTATCAAATTTCAGGAACATTTCTAGATGCAACACATCCATTAATAGATGTTAATAACCATTTAAGCTTTAAAGAGATGATCGAAGAAACGGAGACGAAAATCATTAAACAGGAGCTTGCACGAACAGGTGGAAACATTTCACAGGCTTCTCGTAATCTAGACATTCCACAACAAACATTGAGCAATAAAATAAAAAAATATCATTTAGAGAATTATATCCTAAAAATCAAGTTACTCAAAAATGGGTAATTACCCGTTATACACATACTTTTTTGGGTGAATGGTAAAATGAGAACTCTCTGGACCTCTAATTATCTGACTTCTCAATATTGGCATATTTTTTGCAATATTATAAATAACAAATAAAGGAGGATGATGAAAATGTCCAAGTACGAATATACCATTTTACCAGAATACTCACCGTTATACCCAGCACTTCCTTATCATTATGAAGATTATCAAAAGGTTAGTGTGTATTGCCAAGGAGATATAGAAGCTTTACAAAGATTCCTTCCAAAAGAGTTTAAAGTAACATCGGATGTGTTTGAGGTTTTTGTTTTAACCAATATTAAAATTCAAGGGTTAGATTTATACAGTGAAGGCGGTATCGTAATTCCATGTTCCTTTAAAGATATCGAAGGAGCATGTGTTGCGTTTGAATATGTGGATACGGATGGCGCTCTTTGTGCAGGAAGGGAAATTTGGGGGTATCCTAAAAAATTAGCAGAGGTTCAATTTAAAAAGGATGAAACCTCCATTAGGGGTGTCATCACGAGAAAAGGAAAAAAAATTATCGATGTCACATTTGAAAAGGATCAGGGAAGTTTCTATGAACCACCTATTCTGTCACCTCGACTTCAAGTGAAACGTATGCCAAATCCAGAAGTGTATGGGACAGATACCAATTTCGTCATTAAAAATGTATTGCAGAATGCAGAAACGAAGAAAAAAGTATATGGTCAGGCAACAATAAACATCGAACCATCAGCTGAGGATCCATTGAGTGAGTTAGGGATAAAAAAAGTATTAGGCGCAATGTACATGGAAGGTGCCTTTACACTAACGTATGGAGAAATCGTTGAAAATCTAAATAAATAAAGGGGTGTGCCATATGGAAAATGCCTTTCTCATTTGGTTCTTATATGTGATTGTGCCCGTGTTGGGATTTGTTGCTACCTTCTTCCTTACAAAAACATTGAATAATAGGGGGGAGGAATAAAATGCTCATCGTTTTTGCCCTTTATTTAGTGGCTGTATTTGTTATTGGAGTAATGGCTGAGCGATACATTTCCAAAAGTGAAGAGGGCTTTTATTTAGGTGACAGAAATTTTGGTCCTTGGGCTACGGCAATCAGTGCGGGTGCAACCGATACAAGCGGATGGATTTTTATTGGTGCTGCAGGATACGCATATTCTGCAGGGGTCAGTACCATGTGGATGCTACCTGGGTTCATTATTGGCTATTTAATTAACTGGTTTGTCGTTGCGCCTAAATTAAGAAGGGAAGGAACTAAGCTTGGCGCATTAAGCCTACCCGATTATTTTAGTAAAAAGTTGAATGATAAAAAGAATGTAATAAAGATTATTTCTAGCATCGTTATTATAATATTTTTTGTCGCCTCGATGTCCTCTCAGCTGACAGCAGCCGGCAAAGCACTAGATGCTACCATTTCATTTGACTATAAACTCGGATTAATTCTTTCAGCTGCATTTGTCATTGGTTACTCCATTTTTGGCGGGTACAGATCTGTCGTATTTACCGATCTTACACAAGGAATTATTATGCTGGCCGTATTGATTATTTTTCCAGTTTACATGATCTTTTTTAAACTTGGAGGAGCTGCAACCTTTTTTAATACCCTTCATTCTATTGATCCCATCTTAACTTCTTCGCTAGGTGGTGCAACTGGTGCTGCGGCATTTGGTGTATTTGCCGGATTATTCTTTTTTGGATTTGGCGAGCCTGGTCAGCCCCATATTGTGCAAAGATTTTTAACAGCCAGGGATGATAAGACTATCACACAAGGTTCTTATATAGCCATGTTCTGGGTTATTGTTGTGATGACAGGGTCGAACCTGTTAGGGTTAATCGGAAGGATCATCTATCCAACCCTAAAAGATCCTGAGTATGTTTTTCCTAATTTATCCATTGATTTGTTACATCCTATTTTAACAGGTATTGTATTAGCTGCTATTTTTTCAGCCATCCAATCTACTTTTTCGTCACAGGTCATGGTGGCTACGCAATCATTTGCAAGCGATTTCTTAAAGGCAGTCGTGAAAAAACCTTTTACCGATAAACAAACGATGACCATTTCAAGGGTGACGATGGTTGTGTTAGGGCTTATTTCTACTGTTATTGCGCTTATGAACATCCAAACGGTGTTTCTTTTAGTCTTGTATTCTTGGGCAGGGCTGGGGGCGAGTTTTGGTCCTTTGTTAATTATGCTTCTCTATACAGATATGGTGACAAAAAAAGGAGCGATATGGGGGATCATTGTTGGTACTTTAGTGACGGTTATTTGGGTCAATACGCCTTGGGCCGCCTACTTGTATGAATTGATCCCAGCTACCGTTGCTTCTACGCTTACCATTTTCATAGTAAGTAAGTATACAAGAAAAGAAAAGGTATCATTGGAACCAACTATACCAATTAAATAATAAATAGGGGGGCTTTCAATTATGCGTTCCAGTGCTTATAATGTGCCGGTACATGCGCCATTATTTCCGGATCCGTTTGTCCCGTACCAGTGTAAAGATTAGAAAGCTAGTGCCTGACCCCCAGTGCATTAACGCTTTAACTCGCTGGGGGCCAGGCACTTAAATTCATCCGAATGAGCCCATTCGGATGCCTTTTCTTTGAGATTTGTTCATAAGAGCAGATCTTAGAACTATTCGACCTATTTTTTAAGTCATAGCATGGCTTTTTAAGTCCAGTTTGTTTAAATAGGAAGGAGTGCGGTTGATAGATATCTAGTAAAGTATTCAATCCGGAGATTTAAAAAGATTTAGTTGCAGGTTCTTCCAGTGCTTTATTTTATAAATTAAAAAAGAGGTAGATGCAACATATCTTATGTTGGTTTTACCTCTTTTTATTATTTTTCGGCCGGATTATTATCAATCGCAATGGGTCATCGTTCAAGAGGCTTTAAATCATAATAGCCAAGTATATTTTTTTGTTCTATATTGGCCAATGATAAAACATATGAATATAAAAAAATAGTTTTGGATGCGGAAACCTCTGAAAACGAATATCAGAAGGTAGTCGGAAAATTTCCAAACAAACGTATTAATCCAAATTGGAAGTAACGTACCTACATCGGGAGTCAGGTACTATTTTTTTGGGGGAAGTTCAAAATAATTTTCATATTTTGTTCACAACTTGTTCATATCATGGGGTTAAAATAAAAACATGAAAAGTACTTTTTCATGTTGACCCCCTATTTAATATATTTTTGTTTATCCGGCTCCTAGCTGGATAATTTTTTTTGTAATTAGGTACGAGTATGGTAAAAATAGTATTGATCGATTGGAGAGGAGTTTTAAAATGGGAAAGGCCGGACTACTTAAAAGATTCGAAAAGAGTCATATTATCTTTTTTGCTATAGCAGTAGTGTTATTTTGGATCAAGACCTATGCAGCCTATCAAATAGAATTTAAATTAGGCATAGATAATAATCTACAAAAGTTTTTGTTAGCTATTAATCCAATTAGTTCTGGATTATTCTTTATTGGATTAGGTTTACTTTCTAAAAAGCATACCAAAAAGATCATGATTACCGTCAATTTTGTATTGTCATTTCTTTTATATGCGAATATTGTTTATTATCGATTTTTCAATGACTTTATAACAGTCCCTGTCATTATGCAAGCGAAAACGAATGCTGGACAGTTGGGCGATAGCGCCAATTCCTTAATGTCCCCATTTGATATTTTTTATTTCACAGATACCCTTATTCTAATTGTTCTTGCTCTAACGATCTTTAAAAAAGCGATTGCGAAAAATCGTAAATCCTATAAAATTGTATTTTTATTTGCTGTCACTGTTTTTCTTTTTAACCTTGGATTAGCCGAAAAGGACCGTCCGCAATTATTAACACGTTCCTTTGATCGAAACTACCTTGTTAAATATTTAGGGGCATATAATTTTACCATTTTGGATGTCATTCAAAATATCAAAACTTCTAGTCAACGGGCACTCGCTAGCAGCAGTGATATCACCACTGTAGAAAATTATCGAAAAGCCCATTATACGGCACCAAATCCAACTTACTTTGGTAAAGCAAAAGGGATGAACGTTATTTACGTTTCCTTAGAATCATTTCAAAACTTTATGATTGATTATAAAATGCCAAATGGACAAGAAGTGACGCCATTTTTAAATTCATTGGCTCATGATGGCAACACCTTCTATTTTGATAATTTCTATCATCAAACGGGACAAGGTAAAACATCAGATGCTGAATTCTTGATGGAAAATTCACTCTATCCGTTAAATCAAGGGGCCGTTTTTATCAATAAAGCACAAAATACGTATCAAGCGACTCCTGCCATTTTAGGTCAAAAAGGCTATACTTCTGCAGTCTTTCATGGAAACTATAAAACTTTCTGGAATCGGAATGTAATGTATCGAGCATTAGGCTATGATCAATTTTTCGACGCAGAATACTATAATATGTCTCCTGAAAATATTAAGAACTACGGGATGAAAGATAAGCCCTATTTCCAAGAGTCCATGTCCATGCTTGAGGGTTTAAAACAACCTTTTTATACCAAATTTATTACGTTATCCAACCATTTCCCATTTGAAATGGACAAACAAGATACAAATTTTCCTGCCGGAGACTTTGGTGACTCAGTAGTAAACAATTACTTCCAGTCAGCACATTATATGGATGAAGCTCTTAAACAGTTTTTCGATGCTTTAAAAAAGGATGGACTATATGATAAAACGGTCATTGTCCTTTATGGAGATCACTATGGTCTATCCGAAAACCACAATAAGGCAATGGCAAAAGTTCTTGGCGTTCCAAAAATTACGCCAACCATTAATGCCAAATTGCAGGAAGTACCATTATATATACATGTTCCAGGTGTAAAAGGTGGGGTTCAGCACCAATTCGGCGGTGAAGTAGATGTTCGTCCAACCCTTCTACATTTATTAGGTGTGGATACAAAAGATTACATTGAGTTCGGTTCCGATTTATTATCTAAAAATCATCGCAACTGGGCATTGTTTAGAAATGGTGATTATGTATCGCCACAAGTAACGGAAGTAAGCGGGAAATTCTATAACCCTGTCACGGGTGAATTATTACCAAATCAAAGTGCCTATAAATCCATTAATGATAAGATCTCAACAGAACTTCAAATGTCCGATGCAGTGGTCAATAAAGATTTATTACGGTTCTATACCCCAAAGGGATTTAAACCGATTGATCCTAATAATTATCAATATCTAGGTCCTAATGGAAATACGAAACAGCCTAAGGTTCAAACAACAGGGGCTCAATAGAACATTTGTTCTATTCGAGTTATTCGCCGACTTATATTCCGTATCTCTTGGAAAATAAGTCGGCTTTTTTCTTAATCGTTCCCACTTTACCATTCCTTCTAATACCTACATAAATTCTCCGTTAAGAGTTTTTTGCTCTTGCTTTTTTTATTTTTTTCTACCATTTTGCAAAATCTTACGATATACCGGCATCACCTAGAATGACAAACCGACCACGAATGGGAAACGGTTCTATCGATTTATTTTTTTAACGCTGTTTTTGTAAATATTGCTGCTGAATTATAATAAAATATAATTGACTTCAATTAACTTACAATAAAATCCAATTAAGGGGGTATTTGAATGCTAAAGAAAACTTTTTGGATTCCAACCATTGTATTTATCGTTACAACGTCTGTATTATACTTTTGCGGTCATTTATATAATATTGAATCACTAAGTTGGTTCAATTTTGAGGAAATCTCAAATGGGGGATTTACTATTGGTGGTTCATTGAATCCAATTATTTTTGGTTTTGTTGTTGGATTTATTGCGGAATGGATATATAAAAGTAGGAAAAAAAATGCATGACTTAGTATAGCATTAGGTATAAGAACATCTAAACATATCACGGTTGTATCATTTGAATTAAGAACAGCACTAAACAAAAGTTGCTTTACATTATATTCATAAGCAACTTTTGTTGGTCCATATATCGGAACCAGTATTAATTCTACAAAAGGGAACATTTGTTCTATTTTTAGTTAAAATATGATAAACTATAAATGCAATAGAATTGGATTTTACAAGGGTGGCCGGCTCACTCCCAATAGAAAGGGGGTGATGCTGAATGACAGTTTATGAAACATTAATGATTGCGATTGCTTTTGCTAGTTTAATCGTAGCCATACTGTCATTTAAACAAAAATAATCCACCCTTGAGTTTTTAGAGGCTCGGGTGGATTATCACTCAACAATAGCCGACCCCATTAAGGGAACCTTCTATTGCTAGACCGGACATGTTACCGCATGTCTGGTCTTTTTTAATTTATTCGTATTTTAATTTATTATAACCGAATTCTTACTTCACCTTCAACTTTCGAATCATTTTTTATCCTAGAAATTGTGAAACAAGCAATTCTCAGTGTGTTTCTTAATGACTATGTGACATGCTCCTTCTTCTAATACCTATATGATTAATACTGTAAACCCATAATGCATTTAGCAATAATAAAGCACTTGTAGTGAAGAACACATAATGAATCCCGAAGAATGCTGCCATTTGCCCGCCTAATACAGATCCTCCGAGAGTACCAATATACTGTGCAGATTGATTATACCCGAAAATACGACCAACAATTTCGTCTGGCGCACTTTTTCGGACAAGGTTGTTAATGGATGGCAATAATCCAGCTGTCGCAAGTCCAAGACAGAAGCGCAGTCCCATGAGTTCCCATGGTGTTTTCACAAATGCTTGTGGAATAAAGATAATTCCTGCAGCAATAAGTGCTCCAATCAATATTTTTCTTGAACCGATACGGTCAGCAAGCTTACCTAATCGTGGAGCAGCGATTATATTGGCTAAACCGGCAGCCGCCACCACCATTCCCGCAATCATAGATAAATGGGTTGCATGTGGTGACAATTCTTTCACATAAACAGTAATTAATGGCTGAATGGACATATTGGCAATTTGCAAAATAAATGTGCTAGCAAACAATGAAATTAGCAATCTCGTATCAGGAACTAGCTTCCAAACTTGGCTAAAGGCTAAAGGTGTTTTATGAACAGGTGTAAATTCTTCTTTTATCAAAAATAAAACAGCAAAAAAGGCGATTAACAATAACACGCTTGTTACGACAAAACAGCTCCGAATTCCAGAGAATTCTGCAATAAATCCCCCCATTAAAGGACCTAGAAGTCCGCCGCTAACGGAGCCTGTTGAAAGTGTACCGAGTGCCCAGCCTGAATTTTTCTTTGGTGTTTGTGTTGCCACTAATGTAACCGATGCTGAAATGTAACCGGAAACAGCCCCCATTAACATCCGTAATGCGAGTAATTGATAAACGTTTTGTACAAATGCCATCACAAAAACGACAATGGCCATTCCAAGGCTCGCACGGAGTAACATTAGTTTTCTGCCCTTTTTATCTGCCAGTCTTCCCCAAATAGGCGAAACAATGGCTGAGATTAAAAAAGTGGAACCAAAAATCAATCCAGACCATTTTTCAATATCTGAAGTTGCGTGTACTCCTAGCTGATCGATATATAAAGGCAGCATAGGGGCTATTTGACTCATCCCCGCGGCCGTCACAAATGAACCGAACCAACAAACAAATAAATTTCTTTTCCAATTCTCCATATAAACACCTTTCTTATTATTTGGAATTTATTTCGACTTCCAAAGTAATTTATATCCTTAATCATACTCCATATAATTGATAATGACTAATATATGTATTACTATTTACTTATAGGTTGAGAGCTATCAATAGAGGTGGACAAATGGATTTCTTACAATTAAGGTATTTTCAAACCGTTGCCGAATTTGAACATATAACTAGGGCTGCCAAAGAGCTTAAAATTGCACAGCCGTCACTAAGTCAAACCATTTCTCGTTTAGAGGAAGAGCTGGGTGTTTCCCTTTTTGATCGAGAGGGAAGGAATATTAAACTAAATCAATTTGGGGAAATTTTTTTAAAAGGAGTAGATAAGGCTTTTTCTGAATTGGAATTTGCCAAGCTTGAGATGGCGGAACTCGCAGGAGAGAGCAAGAATCAAATTTCACTGTCTGTCATGCATACCCCATTATTACCGAATATTATTAGTCAATTTCGTAAAGCATATCCATCCGCCAATTTTCAAGTAAGTATGCATTCTCCCTTACGACTTGCGGAACAATTGGAAAAAGGAGAAATCGATTTATGTGTTACTTACTTTCCGATTGAAAAAGAAGGAATCAGCTGGATTAATCTTATGGAGGATGAAGTATTTATCATAGTCCCGGATACCCATCATTTGGCTGGGAGAGATAGCATACAGTTAAAGGAAGTGGCAGATGAACAATTTATTCACAGAGAGCCGACGAATCCCTTCAGAATGCTAACAGATGGTTTTTGTGAAAAAGCAGGATTCACACCGAAAATCGCCTTTGAACTCGAAGAACCGGGATCCATTCATAACTTTGTAGAAGAAGGATTGGGGGTATCCTTTTTAACTGAGCATACCCTTCGCTATTCACACTATGAAAAAATTGTTCCATTGCACATTGAACAGCCTGTCTGTACAAGAACAATAGGAATGGCATGGAAAACGGAGCGGTATACTTCAAAGGTCGTTCGGGAATTCCGGGAATTTATGATTGGGTATTTTAAGGAATTAAGCTAAATGAAGCATGAGTGCTTGTATAGAAACGATGGAGTTCTTGGCTATCTGAAGGAAATGTACCCTATAGAGTGGTAGGGTACATTTTAGATTCGGTTAGAGTTTTCTTTATAGCTCCTTTTTTTCTCTTAAATATCAAAATATACATAAATATATATAAGTGTTCATCACAATACATCAATCTTATGTTTTCAACAGTATAGTGGAGTAAACGTTTACAAGGTTGGGTATATACCCAACCATTACCTGTAGAAACGTTAAAAGAAGTACAATATAATAGAAAGAAACTTAATAAAAAATTCACCGGGCCTACTAGTAAAAGTGGCTCCTTTTTCATCTATTCATAGTCAAAAATGGTCAATGTCAAAGGGAGGTTGGAAATATGATTTGTCAAAACTGTCAAACATCGCCAGCGAGTTATCAGTTAAACTTCTCATTTAATCAGGGTCAAAGCCAAATTAGTTTGTGTGCAGATTGCTATGATATCGCAAAACAAAAATTGGAAAACGGCTCCATTAAACTTGACAACCAAATTTTCAATCTGTTGGATACAGATGGCAGCCAGCCTGAGCAAAACAAAAATGTCCAAGTAACCAAGACAAAGAAACGAAAAAAAAATAGCTTTCTTGATCAACATGGACGGAACTTGACGAATGAAGCAAAAGAAGGGCGAATTGATGGCGTGATCGGTAGGGATCAAGAAATTGAACGTATCCTTCAAATATTAAACCGTCGTACAAAAAATAATCCGGTCTTAATCGGTGAGGCTGGTGTCGGGAAAACAGCAATCGTTGAAGGTCTTGCCCTTCAAATCGTCAAAGGCAAAGTACCGGCGAAACTAAAAACGAAAGAAGTATATTTGCTGGACATCAGTTCACTTGTAGCAGGTACAGCCTACAGAGGACAATTTGAAGAAAAAATGAAAAAACTTGTTGCTGAATTACAACGACGTGAAAACGTCATCTTGTTCATTGATGAACTGCACATGATGGTTGGTGCTGGAGGTACCTCTGACGGTTCAATGGATGCAGGGAATATATTAAAACCAGCGTTAGCGCGCGGTGATATTCAAATTGTTGGCGCAACAACGATTAAAGAGTATCGCATGATTGAAATAGATCCTGCACTTGAGCGTCGTTTCCAATCGGTGATTGTGAAAGAACCGTCTTTGAATGAGGCGTTTGAAATTTTAAAAGGAATTAGGCCGGCATATGAAAAGTATCACGATGTAACGTATTCGGATGAAGTCCTAAAAGCATGTGTGACACTATCAAAACGCTATATTCAAGATCGCTTCTTACCAGATAAGGCCATCGATTTAATGGATGAGGCCGGTGCAATGCTAAACCTTGCTCAAGGAGAGCTAGATATTAACTATTTAAAACAGCGCTTAAAAGAAATTATTGAAGAAAAACAACAAGCAACGGAATTAGAGCACTACGAAAAAGCCGCGATTCTTCGTGATGAAGAGAGAGAAATGAAACAAATATTATCTGAATACTCAGATAATATAACGAAAGATATTACCGTAGAAATGGTCCAAGAGATTATTGAAAAAAGTACTGGAATCCCTGTACAAAAGCTACAAAAAGCAGAGCAACAAAAAATGAAGGACTTGAAAGAAAAGCTAGCAAGTAAAATTATTGGTCAGGATAAAGCTATTGAAAAAGTAGCCAATGCAATCTTAAGGGCAAGTGTTGGATTAAAACCGAAAACACGTCCAACCGCTTCATTTTTATTCTTAGGTCCAACAGGTACAGGTAAAACCGAGTTAACGAAAACTCTTGCAGCCGAATTATTCGGCAGTAAAGATGCGATGATTCGCTTAGATATGAGTGAATATATGGAAAAACATTCTGTCTCTAAGCTCATTGGTTCACCTCCTGGCTATGTCGGACATGAGGAAGCAGGTCAATTAACGGAACAAGTTCGCCGAAACCCTTATTCCATCATTCTATTGGATGAAATCGAAAAAGCACACCCAGATGTGATGAATGTGTTTCTTCAAATCATGGAAGATGGCAGGTTAACAGATAGCCAAGGAAGAGTTGTAAGCTTTACGGAAACAATTATTATCATGACTTCAAACGCAGGTGTAGGAATCAAAACTTTTGCGCCAATTGGTTTTGGCGGCGATGAACAGCAAGGAGCGGAATCAAATATTGTCGATAAAATCGGAAATCACTTTAAACTTGAATTCTTAAACCGTATTGATTCGATTATTGAGTTTAACCATTTACAAAAAGAGAACCTTGTGGAAATTATCGAGATTATGATGACCGAACTTAAAGAAACATTAGAAGACCAAGGGATTTCCATTGAAATCGATAAAGAAGCAAAAGTAAAGATTGCCGAATTAGGATATAGCAATGTGTTTGGTGCTCGTCCACTTCGACGCGTCATTCAAGAGCAACTTGAAGATAAAATCACTTCTTTAATTATTAATAGCGAAAACGTAACTGCGATCACTGTATCAGTAGAAAATAATAAAATTAACGTAGCATAAGGATAGATGATCTTCATCTATCCTTTTAGCTTGTAGGGAAACAATGTTGGAACAAAAAACGATTCCTATAAAGAGGATTGCAAACCAGCTCATACTTTAATTAAAGAAATGAACGTTTGTTTGGATTTACCTGATAAATCTGCTGAAACTCTCAAGAAGTAAAAATCTGATTCCGATATTCTTTAGGTGTTAAGCCATATGTTTTCTGAAACATTTTCGTGAAATATTTAGGGTCAGTATATCCCACTTGCTGGCTGATTTGATAATATTTAAGGTTCGGATTTTTCAACAGGTGACAAGCTTTTTCCATTCTTACTCGGGTAAGAAATTGATTGAAGGATTCGTTCGTTGTAGCTTTGAAAATTTGCCCGAAGTAATGCTCTGTTAGGTGAACGCGCTTCGCAACATCTTTTAAAGAAATCGGATTCATATAGTTTGCGTTTATGTGGGATTTGGCACTCAATACTAATCTTTCATGATAGGAAGCAGATTTTTCCTCATTCGAAGGAGAATCTTGACTTGGAATTTCTGTTTCCTTTTGAATCTTATCAATCACACCAAATAGTTCATCTGTATCGATTGGTTTTAAAATGTAACCTCTTGCATTATATTTCAGTGCATTATGAGCATAGGTAAATTCCTCATAACCACTCATAATAATAACCTGAATTCTAGGTGAATTTTCATAGATATGTTTGGTTAATTCAAGGCCGTCCATATTTGGCATTCGAATATCGGTTAAGATCATGTCTATTTTTTCGTTTTCCATCCAGTACAATGCTTCGGTTCCATTTTCTGCTGTTCCAATCACGTCAATATTCCGCTCATTCCATTCATCCATGGCCATTAAACTGCTAGAGATCAGCCAATCATCATCCACAATTAACATTTTTCTCATAATCTGTATTCACCTCTTTAGGGATTTTAACCTTAATGGTTGTACCTTTGTTGATTTTGCTTTCGATACTGATTCCATAGTTACTACCGTAATGGGATTGAATCCTGGTTTGAACATTGTATAAGCCAATTTTCTTTTTATACTTGGATAAATCCTCTGAATTATTTTTTAGGCGTTCCTGAATTTGCTGGAGATGGACAGGTTCTATGCCTTTTCCATTATCTGAAACAGTGAAGATGATATTCCCATCCACCTCTTTACCCTCAATAATTAGATTCCCAGAGGATCTTAAAGGGTCAATTCCGTGGATGATGGCATTCTCCACAATCGGTTGAAGAATCAGTTTTACTGTAAGACAGAATTTTATTTCATCATTCATTACTATTGAATAATCAAGGGGATAGCGCATTCTGATTTTTTGAATTTCTAAATAACTTTCGAGGTACATAACTTCTTGATGTATGGGGATTTTCTCTTCAAAAGAGCTGATACTTAAACGTAATAATCTTCCTAAAAGAACTATTAAATGACTAATTTCGTGTTCCTTCTTCATTCGTGCTAGTGAGTTTATCGATTCCAGTGTGTTATAAAGGAAATGGGGATTAATCTGCAGTTGAAGTGCGGTGATTTCTGCAGCTTTTTTTAATTTCTCTTCCTCAGCCACTGATTGGACTAACCTATTAATCTGGACAATCATTTCATTAAATCCTTGTCCGAGTTCACCAATTTCGTCCTTCGATTTAACGATAAATTTTTGATTAAGGTTACCGTTTTTAACCTTGGACATCACTCTTTGCAATATCTTAATCGGTTTGGATATTCTATGGGAGATGAACATAGCTGATAATAAACAAACGATTACACTTGTAATGATGATCATCCATACGATCCATTTCACTTGTGTGACTGGCTTATAAAAATCATTTGCTTCGAAATATTCTGCTACATACCACTTCGTTGTAGGATTATATTGTTTAAAAAGCAGATAGCTCTTATGGTCTTTGGTATGGATAGTTGACCCATTTTTTTGTTTTTGTACGGAGTCAAAGGAGATATGAGCTAAGCGTGCCGGTGCTAAGACAAAGCCTTGATTGTTATATATAAATGTTCCGGATGAAGTTTCGGAATCTAGTTCATTATTTAATATGTATTCGAGTAATTCAGGTTTAAAATCAATCACCATATAGCCGTAACTTCTTAGATTACGATCCCAAACCTTTTGAACATAGGAATATACCTTTTGATTTTTATCTAGATTGGAATAGCTTCTGGTGTGTAGATTCGTAATAAGAGGGTTCAGGTTATTTTTTTCTACATCTTTTAACCAGGGAAGTTTATTAAAATAGTCTTTTGTAAAATTCATATTAAGGGAATAACCGTAATTGTAAACAAAACCGTTATTACTAATAATGGTTATACCAACTGTTTCCGGGCGGATCGTTTGAATACTTTCCATCAGAGCATCAAGTCTTAAGTAGAACTGTGGATGCAGAGTAGGATCTTGGTTTGCTAGAAATTGTGAAAATACTGCGCTGTTCTTTATTCCAGATTGCATTCTTTCTAAATCAAATAAAAAAGTATTAAGCGCTTTCATTTTCTGACTTAAAATATAATTTGCATGATACTGCAAATTTTCATAGAGGCTTTGTGAATATTTTTTAAATGTAACCCATCCAACTAAAGAAAGTGGAATAACTGAGATGAGTATAAAGGAAATAATGAGTTTAAAGAAGATGGAGTTTAAAAACCTCATTTGGTCAAATTTTCCTCCCTTTTAATAGATTATTTTAGTTTTTTTGCTAGCCACTAAATGTCCCTTTTTTCCTACGATTTATCCCGTTGTTTAATTATTTAAAAAATTTATAATTATCAATAAGTTCAAGTTTACTATTTTTAGAATAACGAAGGGAGGAAAAAAAGTAAAATCCTTTTTATGTAAAATACTGAAAAATCAGTTAGTAGATGTTTGGGGAGGGTCAAAAGGTGAAAAATTACAGGAATTTTTTTACTTTAGTGCTAACAGTTGTTTTAGTGGTAACCCTGATCGTTGGTTGTCAGTCTCCTACAGCTAGTAATAACGCAAATAATTCAGGTAAACAGGATGAAAGTAATAGCGCAAAAGCCGAGAAGGGCAAAACGCTAGATCTTTATATTCCGAATTACTTTAACGATGTTGAAAAACAGCAATGGGCAGATGTTGTTAACAAATTTAAAGAACTGAACCCTGGTATTAACGTCAATATTGCTACCGGTGATGTACAAGTGGAATCTGGAAAACTGCCAACTCTTTTGCAGTCTGGAGTAAATCCGCCTGATGCGATTCTCATGAATGCAGGCCCCGGCAGGGTTTCTGTTTTATCAGATGTAAATTTAATTCAACCTTTAAATAAAATGTATGAAAGAAACGATTGGAAAGATAAACTGCGTCCATTTGCTTATAACCTTATCTCTGGTGAAAAAAATATTTATGAATTACCCCATATGATTGATGCCATTGGTATTTTCTATAACAAAGATATCTTCCAGAAAAACGGGCTAGAAGTCCCAAAAACAAAAGACGAATTCTTGAAAACACTTCAAAAATTAAAAGATACCGGAATCTCACCAATTACAGTAGGGGCACGTAATGGATACGCAATTGGATGGTTGTTTGGGGTTATGTTGGAATCTGTGGCTGGTACTGAAAAAGTAGAAAATCTATTATATGGAAACGGAAAGTGGAATGATCCAGAAATTGTGAAAGTAGCAGAAATGATGAACGATTGGGTGAAAAAGGGGTATATTGCTAAAGAATCTGTAACGCAAACACAAGCTGACTCGAAGTTTAGATTTTTAGGTAAAAAAGCAGCGATGGAGGCAGAAGGGACCTATTTAATTACGGACCTTGCGGCTCAAAGTTTACAAAAAAGCGTCAATATGTTTATGATGCCCTCCTTTATTGACGGAAAGACGGCTAAACCAGTTGGTGGAATTGGGTTAACCTGGGTGGTTCCGACAAAAGCGAAAGATGTTGATTTAGCTGAGAAATGGTTCAATTTTATCGTTTCAAAGGATTATAGCGATATTGTTTTACACAAGCCTGATTATAATTTTGTCCCAGCTTCAAAAGCTTCAGAAGGAATTGAACCAGTTGGCGATGTTTTAAAAACATCAATGAAAGAAATTGCGGATGGTTCTGGCTACAATCCAAGTGTATTTATTGGGGTGGAAGCAAAAGAAGCCTATTATCAAAATTTACAGGGTCTGGTTGGTGGCTTGATATCACCTAAGGAAGCTATGAATAATATTGAAGCAGCTGCAGAGAAGGATCGTGCTGCGGGATTCAAATTAAACAAGTAATTGAATATGAGGGGTTTAAAACTTTGAACCCCTCATGTAAAGGAGGGGTAAACATTGAATTTATCTGATTCTGCATCCTCTTTAAAGATTGATCAAAAGAATAGTCCCGCCATTATGAAGGGAAAAAGAAAAGTGAAGATCAAAAAGATCATTATGATTCTTTCCTTTCTATCACCAGCGCTCATTTTATACGCCATTTTTATTCTCTATCCGATGATCAATGCAATCAAACTAAGTTTTTTTGATTGGGATGGAGCAGCACCATCGATGAATTTCGTTGGTTTCGAAAACTATATAAAACTTACCGGTGACAAAATATTTTTAAAGGCACTGGGACACAATTTGTTATGGGTAGTCCTTAGTTTAATCCTAATGGTTATCCCAACCTTAATATTGGCTGTTTTAATTAGCCGGTTAAAAAAGGGAAAGACGTTCTTCCGGGCAGGCTTTTACCTGCCAAGTGTTCTATCTTTAGCCGTTGTTGGGATTTTATGGTCGAAAATTTATGACCCGAATATGGGACCCATCAACGTATTTTTAAGATCGATAGGCTTAGAAAATGCTGCGAAGAATTGGCTGGGTGAACCTCTCTTTGTTATTCCAGCATTAGTGGTCGCCAGTACTTGGGCCTTCTACGGTCTCTATTTGATTCTATTTCTAGCAGGTTTACAAAATATTAATCATGAACTATATGAGGCGGCCGACTTGGATGGAGCAGGTCCAATCAGAAAATTTTGGAGTATAACAATTCCAAGTTTACGGAATACCCTAAACGTTGTCATTAGTATGGTTATTATAAATGCGCTAAAGGGCTTTGCATTAATTTGGATTATGACCCAGGGTGGACCATTCTATATGAGTGAACTTGTTTCAACCTATGTCTATAAGGCGGCCTTTAGTATGAATAAGGTTAGCTATGCAACGGCGGGAAGTGTGGTATTGGGAATCATCGTAATCCTATTTACGGTTGCTTTTAACTATTACCGGGAAAGGAGTGAAAATTAGTGGAGTCTATTTTTAAAAGATGGAAGTCTTCACAAGTTGCCCTATGGGCGGTACTGCTCATTCTTCTCCTTTTTATTACGGCACCTATCTTTTATGCGATCATTGCAAGTTTTAAGACTAATATGGAAATTTTTGGTAGCCCTTTTTCGCTGCCAAAGTCGTGGGATTTTGATAATTATATCAATGCCTGGAATCTGGGGAACTTTAAAGTTTACTTCTTAAACAGTGCTTTTATTACGATAGGCGGGATGTTGATTGTTGCGTTGGTTGCCTGCCCTGCAGGATATGCCTTTGCCCAATTAAACTTTAAAGGAAATAACTTCATTTTCTATTTGGTGCTATTAGGGATGTCACTACCTGTACAGGCGATCATCATCCCCATCTTCTTTCAATTAAAATCGATGGGCTTAGTGAATACCTTGACAGGGGTTACTTTAGTTTCATCTGGGTTGGCGCTGCCGTTTTCCATATTCCTGATGAGAAATACTTTTCGGGATATTCCAAAGGAGCTTAAAGAATCCGCCGCCATTGATGGTGCCGGTGAATGGCGAACCTTTTGGTCTGTTATTCTGCCATTAGCCAAGCCCGGTTTAGTAGCCCTGCTGATTTTCACTTTTATGAACATCTGGAATGACTTTTTACTTCCATTAGTTTTATTGATTTCCCAAAACAAATTTACGATTTCTCTAGGATTATATTCTTTCCAGGGGGAACAGACTACAAATTTTGGATTAATCTTTGGCGGCACTGTGATTAGTATGATTCCAAGCATTATTATTTATATCATTTTCCAACGGTCATTTGTGGAAGGGATGACCGATGGGGCCAATAAGTAACTATACTTCTACGTATTTTTGAAAAATAACAAAGGAATGGAGAGATTTTTAAATGGCAACTATTACGGATTTGAATGCTGAAAAACACTTATTACCAATGGATTGGGGCGGAATTCAATGGCTCTGTGGCCAGGATATTGATCCAGAATGTGAAATGACATTTGGAATGGTATATATAAACGCCGGGGAAGCCAATGATCGTCACGTCCATCCAAATTGCGAAGAATTAATCTTTGTGTTATCCGGAGAGTGTGATCATACACTTGGGGATGAAACCTATCATCTTAAACCTGGAATGATGTTGCGTATCCCGAGAAATGTACCACATAATGCGACTGTTACTAGCTGGGAACCTTGTAGAATGATCATCGCCTATTCAGCACCAGACCGTCAGACAATCGGTGAATAATAGTTTAATAAAGGATGAAGAGGGGAGAAACAATGGAACCAATTAAATTTAATTACGAGTATTCCAATAAGATTAGGGTGGGATTTATTGGGTGCGGAGCTCATGCATTTCGAAATGTTTACCCAACGTTTGATTATGCACCAGTTGAATTAGTTGCTGTTTGTGATTTAAACCAAGAGCGAGCTGAAATTTATAAAAAAAGATTTGGAGCAGAAAAAGCTTATACAGATTATAAAGAAATGTTGAAAAAAGAGGATTTGGATGCTGTTTTTGTTGTCTTAAATTTTGATCAAAATGGTCATCCCCTGTATCCGAAAATTGTTCCAGATATTTTGAAGGCAGGGCTGCCTGCATGGATCGAAAAGCCAGTTTCCTATACTGCGAGAGAAGCAGAAGAATTAATCGAGTTGGAAGAAAAAACAGGTCAGTTTGTCCTTGTTTCAAATAAACGTTATTTTTATCCAACGTTTGTCAAAGCCAAAAAGATTCTTGAGAGTGAGCTATTTGGAGAGCCGGTCTCCATTTCAGGGAGATACCCGCTTACTTTGTCTCCATTTCAAGAGGAGCTTGGCGAACGAACTGGTTTACATTGGTTTTTAGATATTTGTCACCCAATGTCCGGCATTCATTATCTTATGGGTGAAGTAAAGGAAATGCTTTTCATTGAGCACCAACCGAGTGGGAACGTTCAGACACTTCTCTCATTTAAGTCAGGTGCAGTTGGAAATCTGGAGTTACCTTCCACTCAAGCAGATACGAGCCCTCTTGAAAGATATGAAGTGATAGGAAATAAGCAGAATGTCGTGATCGATAACGGAATGAGGCTGTCCTACTATAAGGGATCAAAAGGCAGTGGAGAATATGGGAAGGCCCCGTCCTATATTGGTGATGATCCGACGGATGGTCCAGTGCATTGGGAGCCGGAGTTTTCTTTAGGGCAAATTTATAATAAAAACCTTTTTCTGCAGGGAATGGTTCAAAGCGTCAATCACTTTTCCAATGCAGTATTAAAAGGCCGGAAAATTGAACGGGCCACATTGAAGGATTCCTTACATTTAACCAAAATCTTTGAGGCATACAAAAATAATCGCTCTGGAAAATGGATCACAATTGAATAACGGGAGGGTAAAAAATGAATTTGAGTATTTTTACGGATATGTTAGGCAGTGAGTCATTTGAAGAGGCACTTCAACATGCTAAGGATTTGGGGTTTGTCAACATTGATTTAAGAGGAAAGTTAGACGGTTCCACAATCGATAATATTCCCTTAGATAAAGCTAGAAAACTAAGTTTACAAATCGAAAATGAAAATCTAAAGGTTAGCTGTTTAAGTTCTTGGGCAGTCAACCCATGTACTTTCTCCGGGGAACCAACCTATCAGAACGATGATGAAAATCATCATAAACAAATGAGTACCGTTTTGAATCGATTATTTGATTTAGCTGATATTTTTAATACAACGTATATAAGAATTTATTCTTTATATCGCCAAGAGGATTTCAATCTCTTATCGGATGATGAAAAGCAAAGACAGTATAAACATAATGCAGAAGTTTTACTAAGACATGCAGAACATGCAAAAAATCGAGGAAAAATTTTATTGGTTGAAAATGAACCCCCTACCTTAACGAGTAATTGTGAAGAATTAGGAATTCTGATGAAATACACCAATCATCCTCATTTGAAAATTAATTGGGATATCGTCAATGGCTGGCGGGCAGGGGAATATCCAACCTTGGAAAAATATGAACTTATTAAAGGGTCTATCAATCAAACCCATTTAAAAGGAGCTTCACGCTTATCAAATTCAATCACAAAAGAAAACCCATATGGCTTGTTTGGTAATTTTGCTATTGCAGGCAAAGATGACTTTGATCATGAATCTATTATGAAGGCGCTCGCAGAATATGACCCACAGGCAATTTTAACGATTGATACCCATTATCCGTCCTTTTACCAGCAAGATAAACTCGGTGAGGTAGAAGTTGTTCGCCGTACCAAAGAATATTTCGAGATGGTTCTAAAAAAGGAGGGAGCTCATGAGTAAGAAAGTTGTTTTAGTTGGTTCTCTTGATACGAAGGAAAAAGAATTTTTATATGTGAAAGAGATTATTGAAGAATCGGGCCATGAAACCTTACTAATCAACACAGGTGTTTATGAGTCTTCTACTGTTGCTGACATTCTTAATAAGGAGGTTGCATTAGCTGGAGGTTCTTCAATTGAAGAACTAAGGAATAAAAATGATCGAGGATTTGCGGTTGCAGTTATGACAAAGGGAGCAAATGCAATTGTAAAGAAATTAGTAGATGAAGACCGTGTTTCAGGTGTTTTTGGAATGGGAGGAACGGCTGGAACAACTGTTGGAGCAGCTGCCATGAAAAATGTACCGGTTGGAATTCCAAAACTAATTGTTTCCACTGTTGCTTCAGGAAACACCAGGCCATATGTTGGTGAAAAAGATATTATGATGTTGTATTCGATTGTGGATATTGCAGGAATTAATAGTTTATCTGCTCGGATCCTACGGAATGCAGCAAATGCCCTCAGTGGGATGGTAAAAGGAAATTCCATTACTGCTGTGAATGAAGAAAAGCCAATGATAGGGGCTACCATGTTTGGAGTTACCACACCATGTGTGAACCAGACGAGAGAAATTTTAGAAAAGAATGGTTTTGACGTTCTTGTCTTTCATGCTACCGGCGCAGGTGGGGATGCGATGGAAAATTTAATAAACGATGGATTTATTCAGGGTGTGGTGGATATTACTACTACTGAGTTGGCCGATGGACTTGTTGGCGGAATTTTTTCTTCAAGTGAACAGCGTTTAGAAGTAGCTGGTGCTATGGGAATTCCTCAAGTTGTTTCAGTAGGCGCCCTTGATATGGTGAATTTCGGTCCTCCTGAAACAGTACCGGAAAAATTTAAAGATCGGAAATTCTATCAACATAATCCCACCACTACTCTTATGAGGACAACAGTGGAAGAAAACTATATATTAGGTGGAATACTAGCACGGAAATTAAGTAAGAGTCATTCATCAACAGTTGTTATCTTTCCAAAGGGCGGGGTGTCATTATTAGACAGGGCTGGTCAGCCATTTGATGGCATGGAAGAAAGGGAAGCTTTGTATACTGGTATTAAAGAGAACTTAGCACCACATATTACCTTATTAGAAGTGGAAGAGGATATCAATGATCCTCGTGTTTCTAGTTTAATAGCTAATCAATTATTGGATTTATTAAAAACAAAAATAGGTGGTGTCAAAAATGCGAATCTCTAGAGAGGAAGTATTATCTCGTTTAAATAAACAAATTGAAAACAATCAAGTCATTATCGGCGGGGGTGCAGGAACAGGTTTATCGGCAAAAAGTGCAGAAATGGGCGGAATTGATCTTATTATCATCTATAATTCAGGCCGCTATCGGATGGCTGGCCGTGGTTCGCTAGCAGGCTTAATGCCATATGGTGACGCCAACCAGATTGTGGTAGAAATGGGGCATGAAGTATTACCTGTTGTGAAAAATACTCCTGTTTTGGCGGGGGTTTGCGGCACAGATCCATTTAGAGACATGGATTACTTTTTAAAACAATTGAAGGAATTAGGATTTTCCGGTGTGCAAAACTTCCCAACCGTAGGATTATGTGATGGGCAGTTCCGCCAGAACTTAGAGGAAACCGGCATGGGCTATGATCTGGAAGTGGAAATGATTAAAAAGGCGCATGCTCTGGGATTAGTGACTTCCCCATACGTTTTTAATGAAGAGGATGCTGTGAAAATGGCAGAGGCAGGTGCTGATATATTAGTAGCCCATGTTGGTTTAACAACTAAAGGGGCCATTGGTGCGAAAACTGCTATTGATATTGATGGTGCCGTCGATTTAGTGCAGCGGATTCATGATGCTGGTAAGAGAGTGAATACAAATATTATTGTTTTGTGCCATGGTGGTCCTATCTCAGAACCAGAGGATGCTGAATATGTTTTAAGTAAAACCAATGGTGTTTCAGGATTTTTTGGAGCCTCCAGCATTGAACGTCTTCCGACTGAATTGGCTATTTCGGGGCAGGTTAAGAAGTTTAAGGAGATTAATAAGAATAAAATCTATTCATAAAAAAGAAGGCGGCAGGGTTACCTGTCGCTTTCTTTTTTAATAATTCAATTTAAAAAGCAAGAAAAGAGATTGGAGGAGACCTTTTTTATAAAATAACTTAAGAAAGAAAAGACCTCTTCAACTTGTAGGAAACTAAAATTCATAGAAGAAATATTGGACAGATGATTGCGTCATCTGTCCTTCTTTAATCGTATCTTTTTATTATAGTTTTATTTAGATAATAGGATCATACTGCTCATATCTCGGATTATAGTAATAAGGTGGCCTCGGTCCGATTTTTGGCATTTTAAAAGAATATGGATTCGCATTGTATATCAGTTCTACCTTTTCATCAGATTGTTCTACCAACAAGAGCATGACTTCCCGACTGAAATGATATGATTGCATGGCGATAGTCCTCCTTTAAACACTTCTTCTTTCCTTTGCATTATTCCATCTCATGTAATACTGAGCTCGTATGAACCATATTTTTTACATCTTAACAAGCACCCTATCAGCCCAAAAAAACGTTTGTTTACCTAGCCTCCAATGATTCCCGTTTTGTAACCGGTCAAACACTTCATGTCAACGGTGGGCAATTCATTGCATCTTAGAAAAGACCTAGGGAAGGACCAAGGGGGAACTTAGGGAACGGTTCTTTTGGCTTTTTTTGCTCAAAAGTGGCCGTAAGCACCGTCCTCATGGCACTTCGAATTGATATGACTATTGTGCACCCGCATGATTCATCTCGCTACATTTTGGGAATTGAGTGCGATGGAGCAATGTATCATAGTTCTAAGAATGCAAAGGAGCGGGACGTTTATCGTCAGCGCTTCCTAGAGAGCAGAGGCTGGACCATTGAGCGAATCTGGAGCCGGAACTGGTGGAAGAACTCTTCAGCAGAAATCGAGAGGATTGACCAGAAAGTGAAAGAATTGTTGCGGAGTGCTGGAGTTCGTGAGATGGTTAAATGAGACATAGGGGACGGTTCTAGTGGCTTTTTTAATTAAAAAGTGACCACAAGAACCGCCCCCTGGCCCACTTTTAATTTCTGAGAACACCGGAAGAGGACCTTTCAAGAAAAAAATCCGGCCCAAATAAGGAGCCGGATTTTTTAAGTCTGTTTTACTTCTAACCTTCGTGCAATGAGTGACAAAGAATAATTAACAATAAAGTACATCAACGCCAAAATGATAAAAACAGGGATCACATACGATCCTTTTTGGGCATAAATAATTTGTCCGTTGTGTAATAAATCTGGCAGAGCAATGACGACTGCTAGGGATGTATCTTTAAGCAGAGAAATAAATTGACTGACAATAGGGGGAACCATTCGTCTCAAAGCCTGGGGCATAATGATATAGCGTAATGTCTGGATATAGGTCAGTCCGGACGAACGTCCTGCTTCAATCTGGCCTTTTTCGATGGAGTTTAATCCGCTCCGGATAATTTCTGACAGCATGGCCGATTCAAAAACGGTCAATGCTGCAATCGCTGCAGTGGTTATTTCCATCTCAATTCCGATTTCGGGCAATGCAAAATAGGTAAAGAAAATGATCAGCAGCAAGGGAAGGTTACGAATCGTCTCGACAATGAAAGCAAGAACGGGTGAGACAACGGGAATCCGCGCATATCTGAGCGTACCAATAAGACCGCCAATAACAAAACTGAGGACAATTGAAATGGCAGCGACCTTAAGAGTGACCCCAAATCCTTCCAACAAAAATTTGAAATTGTCTAGTGTATATACTTCAGTGAACGGTGCCAGAAAATCCATCCTTTTACGCACCTCCTACATGGCTGCGAGCCATGCGTTTTTCTACATATCCTACACCAAGGCTTAAAGGAATGGTTAACAGTAAATAAAATAGGGCAACAAACACATAGGTATCAAAGGTTACGTAGGTTTTTGCTGAAATTAAATCCCCCTGATACATTAAATCCCCGCCAGCAACGACCGCTAACAACGATGAATTTTTAACTAAATTGATAAATTGGTTGCCAAGAGGAGGGATGACAATTTTAATCGCCTGGGGCAGGATCACCATTCTCATTGCTTGGCCGTAACTCAACCCAGTCGAGCGGGCCGCCTCCATTTGGCCTTTTGGAACCGACAAAATTCCAGCACGGATGGCTTCGGCAATGAAAGACGCCGTATAAATGGTCAATCCTATTGTTCCTGCCATCAACCCGCCAAAGTTTCCAACCAAATAGGTGAAAAAGATGATCACGAGTACCGGTATATTACGGATAAATTCAACATAGGCCGTACCGAGCCAGTTTAGTAGTTTAAACGGGCTAATTCGCATCACTGCGATCAGTGTTCCCAAAAGGAAGCTGCATAGTAAAGCAATTAAACTAGCAATAAGGGTTATTTTTAACCCTTGCAAAAATGAATCGATATTAGTGGTTAAAATCGAGAAATCCACAAGCGATCTCCTCCTAATAAATCAGGATGAGCTGGATTGTAAACATACAAACTTACAACTGCCCATCCCGACTAGAAACCTGTTAAATAGGGATTATTTTTTAATCCATTTATTCTTTATTTCATCGTACTTTCCTGAATCCTTCAGGCTTTTTAATGCTTTATTCAACGCATCGACAAGATCTTTATTGCCTTTTTTAACAGCGATACCATAGGGTTCTTTCGTGAACGTTCCACCAACCAGTTCATAAGATGGATCTTCTTCTGCCATTCCATAAAGGATTGAATCATCTGTGGTCAAGGCATCACCCTTACCTGCCTTTAAGGCTGTAAAGGCTTCCGCATAGTTTTCGAATTCTAGGACGGTTGTTTCAGGGGCTTTTTCACGAATATTGATCGTCGAGGTTGAGCCTTTAACAGCAAGCACTTTCGTCCCTTTTTTCAAATCTGCAATGCTATGAATCTTGCTGCCTTTTTTTACAAGTAAAGATTGTCCTGCATCAAAATAGACATCCGTAAAATCTACTTCTTTTTTCCGTTCATCCGTGATGGTCATAGTCGCGACAACGGCATCAACCTTGCCATTATTAAGGAGCCCAACCCTTGTTTTCGATGTAACCTCTACATACTCAGGTTTAACATCCTTTCCAAACATTTCTTCTGCAAGGGCTTTGGAGAGATCAATATCGAAACCTTCTACCTTTCCCGTCGAAGGATTTTTTAATCCAAATAAACGCGTGTCATATTTAACTCCAAATACGATTTTTTTATCTTCCTTAATTTTGGCAAGCACATCCTTGCTGCTGCCTTTCGAGTCCTTGTCCCCGCCGCAGCCGGCAAGAAGTAGGGCAGCCATTGTTGATACGACCACCATTTTTAATAATTTTTTTGTTTTGAACATTTCCTTTCCCCCTATTAATGATTTAATATACGGCTGAGAAATAAGCGAGCCCGTTCTTCACGCGGGTGCGCATAAAAATCAGCCGGAACTGCTTCTTCTAATATTCGTCCTTCATTCATAAATACGATTCGGTCTGCCACCTCTCTGGCAAAGCCCATTTCGTGAGTGACTACGACCATCGTCATACCTTCATTGGCAAGGGCCTTCATAACATCTAGAACCTCTCCAATCATTTCAGGATCAAGTGCCGAGGTTGGTTCATCGAAAAGCATGATTTCCGGTTTCATTGCAAGGCCGCGGGCTATTGCAACACGCTGCTGCTGGCCTCCGGAAAGCTGGGAAGGATAAGAGTGGGCCTTATCTAATATACCTACCTTATCGAGATAATGTTTTGCTGTATTCTTTGCTTCTTGTTCCGATAGGTTCAATACTTTCATAGGAGCAAGAGTGATATTTTCAAGCACTGTTTTGTGGGGATATAAGTTAAAATGCTGAAACACCATTCCAATATTGCGCCTAAGCGTATTGATATCTGTTTTTTTATCTCCTACAGATATCCCATTTACGGTGAGTGTACCGTCAGAGATTGTTTCAAGACGATTGATACAGCGCAGCAAAGTGCTTTTCCCTGAACCGGATGGACCTATGACTACCACAACTTCTCCTGGATTAATTGTGAGATTAATATCTTTTAAGACATGAAAATCACCATAAAACTTATTCACTTGTTTAAATTCAATCATTCTTGACCTCCTGTCCAAAATCTAAAAGCTATGCAAATTATTTTTTGGTAAATTTTAGAATCATTTAGATTATATTCTTAATTTGTTTTAATAAACTAGGACCATTTACTTGTTTTTCTAGGATTATAAACTAGTAGAACAGATAATCTAAAAGAGATTACTTAAGTATTACGCCAAGTATGGGCCAAATTAGCATAATTTCCCTGTGAATAAATAAAATGGATTGGAGAGTTTTATCCCGTTTTATTTAATTTGAACTTTTAACAGCTCTCAATTGTAAAAAACGATTTTGATTTTAATATAGGAAGGGGGATTTTATGGATGTCGTAAGTTTAGACCCGTATTTACATGTTCGTACTGCGAAAAATCCAGAATACGCTCCTGGTGGTAACAAGTTACGCTTTATTGCTGATTATACGGGTGTACCTCAAGTATGGGAGCTCAATCGAGGTGAAGGCTGGCCTGCCCAAGTCTCTTTTACACAGGATAGAATAACCCTTATTAAGTATGTAACTGGTACATCGAATGTAATTATTGGGATGGATATTAATGGGAATGAAAATGAGCAATTACACTTATTAAAGAAAGATAATAAACTAATAGCGCTAACAAACTCACCAGAACATATTCATCGTTATGGCGGAAGTTCCCCTGATGGAAAATGGATTGCCTGGTCTAGTAATCGCAGGCATCCAGCATATTTTGATCTATACATTCAAAATCTGGAAACACTAGAAATCCGCCTTGCTTATTCGGAGAATGGGCTTTTTTCATCTCTTAATTGGGCCCCGGCAGGGAATTCTCTATTAATTGAAAAAATAAATACACCGCTTGATAATGATTTAGGTATACTTGACCTTTCAACTGGGAGCGTGGACTGGATAACAAACCATTCAGGGGAAGCAAGCTTTATAGATGCCCAGTTTAATAAAGATGGAACTCATCTCTATCTATTATCCAATAAAGATAGAGAATTCTTTGGGCTTGCCTGTATTAACTTAAAAACAAAACATTTCGATTGGATGGAGCTTGGAGAGTGGGATTATGAAAATTTAGAAATGAGTCATGATAAAGAAAAGCTTGCCTATACGATAAATGAAGGGGGAATTTCCAAAGGGATCATTTTAGACCTTAACACAAGCGAACTTTATTCATGGAAGACACCAGTTGGTGTGATATCAAAAATGAAATTTTCTCCTGATAATCAAAAATTGGCATATGAATTTAATGGACCAGCCTATCCACCTGAAATATGGGAACTGGATCTTAAGACCATACAAGCTGAGAGGCTTACATATGTTTCCCGATCGCCAGTTCTGAAGGATAAATTGATTGAACCGGAAATCATAACCTTTCGATCTTTTGATAAACTTCAGATTCCAGCATTTTACTACCAACCGAAAAATATCACTAAAAAACTGCCTGTTGTCCTTTATATTCACGGAGGTCCTGAGAGCCAAAGCCGTGCTGTTTATAACTCGATCCAGCAATACTTATTAAATCAAGGGTTTGCTGTTTGTGCACCAAACGTTAGGGGCAGTACTGGCTACGGAAAAACGTACACTCATCTTGATGATGTTCAAAAAAGAATAGACGCTGTAACGGATCTGGTTTATTTAGTTAAGTGGCTAAAGACAAATCGGAACATAGATTCTGAAAGGGTTACCTTAATGGGCGGCAGCTATGGCGGGTTTATGGTTCTTGCTGCCATTAGCCATTTTCCTCAGTATTGGTCTGCTGCCATTGATATTGTAGGAATGTCAAGTCTTAGAACATTCCTCGAAACAACAAGCCCCTGGCGTAAGAAGCAGAGGGAGGCTGAATATGGAACAATAGAAAGAGATGGAAAATTTTTTGATAGAATTGATCCATTGAATCATGCAGATAGGATCACTTGCCCGCTAATGGTTCTCCATGGGGAAAATGATCCCCGTGTCCATATAAGAGAATCCGAGCAAATAGTGACGAAATTAAAGAATCGAAATCACCAAGTTGAATTTATTCGGTTTGAAGATGAAGGCCATAAATTCGGAAAACTTAAAAATAAAAGTACTGCCTATAAAGAAATGGTACAATTTCTCATTCGGCATATTGGTGAGTGATTTCTCAATGATGTTGTATGGACTAAGAGTGACCATCTACGAATGGAGCGGTCCTGATAGCAAAATAGGGAGCGGTCTTTGTGGCGACTTTAAATAAAAAAAACGCAAGAAGCGTCCCTATGGATTTCCAAGATAAAAAAATGTTAAAAAAGGGTTTAAACGATTGAAAAGGGGGTAAATCATAATCAAGGTTGCAACAATTGAGGGAGGTATAATCGATGGACTTCTTGAAAGAAACTGAAAATACCTCAATAGGCAGAAAATAAAATGAGCTTGCACAAGATTGTGCAAGCTCATTTGCAGTTAGAACCGGTTCTTTGGGACTATTGAATATATGCTATACTAAATGTATAGGTTTAGGAGGGATTGTAATGGAGCAGCCTGATTACATTATTGAATACATACGAACAAATCAGGAACAACTGGTTAAAGAATGGAAAGATAAACTGGCCAGCCTGAATGAGGAAAAAACGGACCAAAATTATGCGAGTTTTTGTAATGAATATATTAATATACTACTATCTCATTCCATGAACGATGAAGAAGGGAAAATAGCTGTGTTTGCTCAGAGATTAGTAGAATTTGGCTGGACATTAACTTCTATTATAGATAGTGTCTCTGAATTCGGAAAGATTATTTTCTTTCATATCACTGGGAATGCTTCAGAAAAGAAACAAGTTGAGTTTGTGTGGGGTTATGATCAGCGGATTAGTCCGATTAACAATCGATTGTTTAACCAATACGCATCCTCTTGGCAAAAAACAGTCTCTCAGCAGAAAATTGCCCTGCAAGAGTTATCCGCACCGCTGATTCCCGTTTTTGATAATATTTCCGTCATGCCTCTTGTCGGTACAATTGATACAGAGCGAGCGAAAAAGATTATGGAGAATTTGCTAGATGGTGTTGTCAAGTTTCGATCACAAGTGGTGTTAATTGATATAACAGGAGTCCCTGTTGTCGATACGATGGTAGCCCACCATATTATACAAGCTTCCGAAGCAGTAAGATTAGTAGGAGCTCAATGTATTATTGTAGGGATAAGAGCAGAGATTGCCCAAACGATTGTTACTTTAGGAATTAACTTAGATCAGGTTATGACAAAAAGCAGCCTGCAAAAGGGGATTTTAGCCGCATTAGAAATGACCAATCGAAAAATCGTATCAATGGAGGATTAAGAATGGCTGTCAATATACCAATTCTAAAATTATATAACTGCCTGCTTGTTTCCATTCAGTGGGAGCTAGATGATCAAACGGCATTACAGTTCCAAGAAAATTTGCTTCAAAAAATACATGAAACCGGCGCAGATGGTGTCGTAATTGATTTAACATCTGTCGATATGATCGATTCGTTTATTGCAAAAGTGCTCGGTGATGTCATTAACATGTCTAAACTGATGGGAGCAAGAGTCGTTTTGACCGGTATTCAACCGGCTGTAGCGATTACACTAGTTGAACTCGGAATACACCTTCAAGATGTCCGTACAGCATTGGATTTAGAAAAGGGGTTAGAAAGATTACAGCGGGAGTTGGAGGAGTGAGCATGGAGAACGAATCCTATGTAAAAATAATATCAGAATGGGATATCGTTGAAGCTAGGCAACTAGGAAGAAATATTGCCAAAGAGCTTGGATTTGGAACAGTTGATCAGGCAAGGATCACAACAGCGATTTCTGAGTTAGCACGAAACATCTATTTATATGCGGGAGAAGGAGAAATCCATATTGAATGTCTCCGTAAATTTGGAAGAATCGGTTTAAAAGTGACTGCCATGGATCAGGGGCCAGGTATTCGGGATATTCGAAAAGTGATGGAGGATGGATATTCCACATCAGGAGGCTTAGGGGCCGGATTACCGGGAGTGAGACGTTTAATGGACAACTTTGATCTCATCTCGTCACCCGGAAAAGGTACGACAATCCAGGTGGAGAAGTGGCTGCGTTAGGAGTGGGAGAATGGATTTTAAAGCGATTTTAGAAGCAAGTTATCGGGAAATGCTTCGAAGATACATAGAAGAATCGAGTGAAGTGGCCTTGTACCAAGGCCAAATGTTTAGCAGGAAATCTATTGAACATAAGGTATCGCCTGAGGAAATCATCCATATCCATTGTAATGTATTAAAGGATTTATTTCCTGATATTCAAAAGGAAATTCTATCCTCATTTGATTTCCTTATGGAGTTTATGATGGACTATGGCTTAGCCTATCAAGAACATCAAAGCTTAAGAAATCGACAGTTTGAAATCATTTCTGAAATTGAGACTGCGGCCAGCATTCAAGAAAACCTTTTAGAAACGCCAGTCCCGGATCATGATGAATTAGATATAGGTGCTATTAGCGTTCCGGCAAAGAAAATGAATGGAGATTTTCACCAATTTGTTCATGAGGGAGAAAGGATTAGTATTGCCATTGCTGATATCATTGGCAAAGGAATTCCTGCCGCACTTTGTATGTCTATGATCAAATATGCAATGGACAGTTTATCAGAGATCTCAAAAAATCCAAAAGATGTTCTAGAATATTTAAATAAAGTCGTAGAAGGAAATGTCGGTTCAAGTATGTTTATTACGATGTTTTATGGAATCTATGATTCCGTTAAGCATTTATTTACGTATGCTGCCGCTGGGCATGAGCAAGGGTTCTACTATCATTCTTTAACCGATACCTTTGAAGATCTTACAACAGAGGGTATCGTGTTAGGGGTAGATCAGGATGTTACATATAAGCAATATGAAAAAAGGGTGGAACCGGGGGACATGCTTGTTTTACTCTCGGATGGTGTGACGGAATCAAAGACAGACGAGGGGTTTATCGAACGCTCGGCGATCGCTGATTTAATTCAAACCTATATGCATTTATCCTCCCAAGAAATGGTGGAAAACATCTATCATGATATGGAGAGAATGCAGAATTTTGAGTTAAGGGATGATTTTACCTTAATTATTTTAAGAAGAAAGAAATAGGTAAGGAGAAATATGAATGAATTTAAAAGTAGAAAAGATTCTCGGGTGAAAAAATGCTAGAGCGTGAATCCAATCAGTATATGAAGGCTGTTGCCTATCAAATTCAAAAAAAGGGCAACGACGTTAATGGAGATAGTTTCTTTATGAAAGCAATCGATGAATATTTTATTTGCGCGGTTGCTGACGGTTTAGGGAGCGGACAGCATGCTCATGCCTCATCAAAGGCGATTTGTGAAGTGGTGGAACAACACCATGAAGAAGAGGTAGAAAGATTAATCGACTATTGTAATCAGGTTCTTAAAGATCGAAGAGGTGCAACCGTATCCATTTTAAAGATCGATTTTTCACAAAAGAAATTCACGTATGGCTCGGTGGGAAATATTGAATTTATTCTCCATAGCCCCTCAGGCCGATTCATTTATCCGATTCCAGTTATGGGGTTTTTATCAGGAAAGCCGCAAAAGTATCAATGTGAAACTTTTTCTTATGAAGAAGGTTCGAAATTTATCATTCATACGGATGGCCTTCAAATTAAAGGTATTAAATCATTAATAAGCAACTTTACGACGATTGAAGAAATTTCGAATCATTTAGAGGTCTATACACCAACAAGGAAAGATGACTTGACCTATGTGATTGGTCAACTGTTTTAACAGTTCGGATCCCCATATGCATGAGTACGTTTTTTTAAAGAAGGATCATTTTGATTATGAATGAAATCGTTGGGGAGATTCAAGATTATACTTTTACATAAGGAGGACTAACTTTGAAAACCTTTTATGACACAAGAAATATCTCAGAATATATTATCGCAAATAATGTGAAATTTCAGGAAAGGCTTTTATCAGAGGCTGTAAATGTGGCCTCTAATATTGAGGGAATTTTAAAAGCCGGAAACATTGATCTTTTGAAAAATGCTCAAAGAGTCGTTCTTTACGTTGTGGAAAATTCAATCGATGAACTCATTTCATTCGCAAAACAAGAAGGAGTTGCCTGGGCGAAACATTCATTAACGTTAGAGTTCAAACTAGAATGGGTACATGCAATAAGACGTACCTTATGGTATTTCATCGAACTTTATGATCGAGAAAATAAGAACTTTAATGATGCTGGCGTTTTTTTTGAATTGGAAAAGAGTGTAAATGATGGGATTGATGAATTTTTAAATACCTTTTTCATTAGCTATTCTCAGTATAAGGATGAATTAATTCTTTCTCAAAGGAAGTTAGTTGAACATTTATCGGCTCCAATTATACCAGTCAGTCCAACTGTCGCTGTACTGCCGTTGATTGGTCAGTTTGATTCGTATCGAATGGATATTATTGAAGAAAAAATTCTAAAGGAGATCGCAAGGTTAAAGATTCTTACATTGATTATTGATCTTTCTGGAATATCGGATATGGACGAAATGACGATTTCCCATTTTCAAAAAGTATTGATTGGCATAAACTTGATGGGGGCTAAATCAGTCATAACGGGATTACGCCCTGAACTAGTTAGACAAATGGTTAATTTAGGAATTGACCTTAAAGGTTTAACAGAAACAAAAGCAACGTTACAGCAAACACTAAATGAACATCTTGCTTAACCATCACCATTTTGAATGAATTATCGAAATGCTAAAAAGTGACCCTTCGTTCTGGTTGGTACGACGGGTACTTTTTATTTTTCCTATGGAAAACCATTTTTTTGCTTTAGTTCGATATCAAACAGTGGGAGGTGGGTTCTTATGAAAAATAATGAGTTATATCATTTTCTATTAAGGAAAACATGGCAGTTAACAGAACAATGGTATGAATCCTTGGATAAAAGCAACGCATCCGGAGTATATGCTTCCCAAGATCCTAAGGTAATTAACACGCTTAAGCAGCAAAATTATGAATTTCATTTGCAATTTTGCAATGCATTTAATGAAGAAATTTCTACTGAACAATTCTATAAAGAGTTTGAAGAATGGGTCATGACTGTTGCAGGGGACGAACAACATTTAAGGACACCTATCCCATTTATTTTAAAGGAATTTTTTAGAGTCCAAGAGCAATACTTAGACTTAGTTGAAGAATTTATTCAGTTACACGAAGATGAATATTCTGATGAACATATAAATACTTGGAATCGAACTATAGTGAAGAATTTCAATCTGATCATCGCATGGTTTACACAAGAAAGCTATCATTATGCAGAGTTAAAATTGAAATCCCAACAAGAATTAATAAATCAACTTAGTTCTCCAGTTATTTGTTTAAATGACGACGTTGCTTTACTTCCGTTGATCGGTGATATTGATCGTGAAAGAGCAACGTTTCTCCTTGAAAATACTTTAAAACAATGTACGAAACTTAACATTCATCACCTTTTGATTGATCTATCAGGGGTAGTAAAAGTGGATACCATGGTTGCCTTACAAATTTATCAATTGATTAAAGCACTGAGTTTAATAAACGTTGACAGTACCCTTTCAGGAATTAGACCTGAGATTGCAAAGACTGCTGTTCAACTTGGAATTGATTTTAATAAAATCCCGATTGTTTCTACACTTAAACGAGCGATTAAAGGTTTAGTCTAATCAAATATATTTTTTAAAAGAACTGACTTTAAAGATCGTTGAATGACGACTCGATTAAGTCAGTTTTTTATGTTTAAATCGGCAAAAGCGTTTAGGTCTCTTGGAAAGGGGTATTTAACATACCAAGGGTACCAAAGAAATAAGCAGCTGCCAATTCAGCAGAAAGCTAGAATGGAACAGCGGCTTTTTTTAAAAAAAAAGAGGAGGAGAGGAACATGGATAAAAATAAATATGATCAAAAGAATATGGAAGAAGCTGGTCTTAAAGAGGGATTACCTCCTTATTACCACCATGATAGAGAAGTTGAGAAAGGCAAAAACGATAATGATTCCGCGCAAGATCGCACTGAAAGGGATGTTAAGGCTTCGCTAGAACAGAATGGTTCGCGAGAAGGCGAAAAACAAAATAGTACATCCGGTTATCATATCGAATCCTTTAGTAGTGAGCGGAGTTAATGAACTTGTTCAAATAATTGAGCGAGAGACATGACAAGTCTCTCGCTGTTTTAGTCCATGAAAAAAATAGATACATAGACTTCCAATTAGAAAAGATGATGATGGAGGTAAACCGAGAATGGAAAGAAATCATACGATGATGCAATTCTTTGAATGGCATATTAAACCGGAGGGTACTCATTGGAATCATTTAAAAGAAGCAGCACCTCAACTAAAAGAGATCGGAATTGATTCGCTGTGGATTCCACCCGTAACAAAAGGGAAGTCAGCAGAGGATGTTGGTTATGCTGTATATGACTTATATGACATTGGTGAATTTAATCAAAAAGGAGCAATTCGTACAAAATATGGAACAAAACAAGAATTAGCAGATGCCGTTGCCGCCTGTCATAATCTAGGAATTCAAGTGATTGCAGACATCATTATGAATCATAAAGCAGGAGCAGATGATACCGAAGTATTTAAAGTCGTTGAAGTTGATCCGCAAGATCGAACGAAAGAAATTTCCGAGCCGTTTGAAATTGAGGGATGGACAAAATTCACATTCCCTGGACGAAAGGACAGATATTCCTCTTTTAAATGGAATTTTGAGCATTTTATTGGGATAGACTATGACGTTAAACAAGATAAATCGGGCATTTACCGAATAGTTGGAGAGAACAAAACGTGGAATGACAAGGTAGATGATGAATTTGGCAATTATGATTATTTAATGTTTGCTGATATTGACTATCATCATCCAGATGTACGAGACGAAATGATCCGCTGGGGAAAATGGCTGGCGAATACCTTACATTGCAATGGTTATCGATTAGACGCAATTAAACATATTAATTATGATTTTATTAAAAGTTTTGTAGAAGAGGTACGTGCGGATCTTGGTAAAAACTTTTATATGGTTGCTGAGTATTGGAACCGTAATCTCTCAGATTGTCAACAAATTTTAGAGGATGTCGATTATTCGATTCATTTATTTGACGTCCCGCTCCATTATAAATTACATGAAGCGTCAAAAGCCGGGGCTGATTTTGATTTAACGACCATTTTCAATGAAACGCTCGTGAGCACCAACCCGACTCATGCAGTAACATTTGTCGATAATCATGATACACAACCAAATCAATCTCTTGAATCTTGGGTAGATGACTGGTTTAAACAAAGCGCTTATGCTCTTATTTTACTCCGAAAGGATGGCTTTCCCTGTGTCTTTTATGGCGATTATTTTGGGATTGGCGGAGAAAATCCAATTGAAGGAAAAAAAGTAGCGATTGATCCTCTTGTTTATGCCCGGTACCATAAGGCATACGGAGAACAAGATGATTATTTTGATCACGCAAATCTAATTGGTTGGGTTCGAAGAGGGGTGAAGGAATTCGAACGGTCTGGCTGTGCAGTGGTAATCTCCAACCGTGATGGGGGAGAAAAAAGAATGTTTGTAGGTAAAGAGCGGGCAGGAGAAGTTTGGATAGACGTTACGGGAACAAGAGATGATACCATTACGATTGAAGAGGATGGATTTGCATCTTTCACGGTCAATGGAGGAAGTGTATCTGTATGGACACAGCAGCATGAATGATAGGAATCTCCACAAAAAAACACCTTTAACGTATTCCCTACGGGTTTCCTTGTAGGGTGAAAACGGTTAATCGCTGATCAAATCAAATATATTTCCCTGTCAAAAATGCTTAGGGAAGAAAAGCATTATTTTAATTTTCCTTTTTTACGAAACCACCCGTTAAGTTGTAAAAGTTCATTAGATGTTAAAGCGAGCTGGATAAATAAGCGGAGAAATTTCTGTTAATTAGGGAATAGCACTGAAAATTCCGTAAATAGGCGGAAAAATTCCGACTATTTACGGAAAAAACGCGAAAATGGGTAATTTTGCTTTGCTTAATCGGAAAATCTCCGCTTATATACCACGAACCGAGCTCTATTCTGCATTGTAACCGGAAAAACTCCTTTTATTTTAAAGATCACTGGTTACTCAATTAAGGAAAAGACTTCATATGTTTCAAAAAAAACAAGTAAACCTCATTTAGAGGTGTTGAGGGGACGGTTAAAGCAACTGCGGGTCAATCTCCTCGGCCCACTGATCCTGAATGTGTATACGTGCCCGTGTAAGTTACCTAAAAAAAATCCAACACAAAAGTTTCACACCCCTCCATTAATTATTTCATACCCTGTGATAATAATATTTAACGATATTAATTTATTGCAAAACAATAAATAATAATTTAAAATGAATTTGAATTTAATTATGTGAGGTGCTTTTATGAAACAAATTCAAGTTACGACACTCTTTTTAAAAATAACTGTTTTTATTATAGGAATCCTCGTTCTCGCCCTATGTATATTTTTAGTCCCCCATATGGCGAATTTCACAGCTAAATTGTATCCAACTATTGCCCCAATGAAATCTCTCGTTTTCATCGTGATGTATGGAGCGGCTGTGCCTTTTTACTTTGGTCTCTATCAGGCTTTTAATCTTTTACGGTACATTGACGAGAACACAGCGTTCTCGGAATTATCTGTAAAGGCGTTGAGGAACATAAAGGGCTGTGCGATTACAATCAGTGGTTTGTATATATTAGGTTTGCCACTCTTTCATTTTATAGCGAAGAAAGTTGACCCTCCTATTGGACTAATTGGATTCATCATCATTTTTGCTTCGTTGATTATCGCCGTTTTTGCTGCTATCCTCCAACGTCTTCTACAAGAAGCGATAAACATAAAATCAGAAAATGATTTGACGGTCTGAGGTGGGGGATATGCCAATTATTATTAATATTGATGTGATGTTAGCAAAACGGAAAATGAGCGTAACAGAGCTTTCAAATAGGGTTGGAATTACGATGGCGAATCTTTCCATTCTAAAAAATGGGAAAGCAAAAGCGGTTCGTTTTTCAACATTAGAAGCGATATGTAAGACTTTGGATTGTCAGCCAGGTGATATTTTGGAGTACAAAAGCGACGAAGAAACTCAATAAAAACGATAATTTAAGGGATAGCCATTAAGCTATCCCTTCTTTGCGTTTATGGATGTTATTTGCTCAAAGAATTGCATCAATTGCATTGATATTCGTGACAAAAAATAGGATGTGTATTGTTAGCACCTAAAAAGGGAACCCGATAGAGTATTCCAAAAGGCGTTTTTGTTAAGTGTTCTTGTTATTCTTAACTGGTAATAAATTGCCCGCCATTAATATGAATGATTTGTCCTGTCATATAGGAGGCATCGTTGGAAGCAAGTAAAACGTAACTTGGAGCCAGTTCTTCCGGTTGGCCTGGACGGCCCATTGGAGTGTTGCTTCCAAAGTTTTGAACCTTTTCTTCGGGAAAGGTGGATGGGATTAAAGGGGTCCATATTGGCCCAGGGGCTACACCATTTACTCGTATTCCTTTTTTAACAAGAGATTTGGCCAATGAACGAGTAAAGGAGACGATGGCCCCTTTCGTAGATGAATAATCGATTAACTGTTCGTTGCCCTCATAGGCTGTAACCGAGGCGGTATTAATAATAGCGCTCCCTTTTTTTAAATGTTCCAGTGCAGATTTGGTTAGATAAAACATCGAAAAAATATTGGTGCGGAATGTTTTTTCCAGCTGCTCTGAACTGATATCTTCTATCCTTTGCTGCGGATGCTGTTCTGCGGCATTGTTAACGAGAATATCTAAACTGCCAAGCTCATTAACTGTCTGGGAGATGGCTTCTTGACAGAAAGACTCATTTCCAATATCACCCTGAATGAGAAGGCAACGAACACCTTCCTCTTCTATTTGGGCCCGTGTTTCCTCTGCATCCCTATGTTCATCCAAATAAACAATCGCGACGTCAGCACCCTCTTTTGCATAAGCAATCGCAACTGCCTTACCGATTCCACTATCCCCGCCGGTAATAAGCGCGGTTTTCCCTTTTAATTTATAACTGCCTTTGTATGAGGAGTCCTGATCATGGGGTTTAGGATCCATTTGAGATTTTACTCCCGGCTGTTGATCTTGATGCTGGGCAGGTTGTCCATGTTGTTGGAGATTTTGGTCATTCATTTACATTTCCTCCTTTAAATTGTAATGATTCATAGACTATAACTACCCGAATATTCTAGGCATAAACATCTCCAAGAGGCCATAGGGGACGGTTCTTGTAGCTTTTTTAGTTCAAAAGTGGCCGTAGAACCGTCCAATGGTACTTGCGGAGAACTTTCCTTTTTGATGTCCATAGTGAAACCAATTGTCGAGGGCATTCTGTTTATAGCACTTATAAGTTGGTATATTAAGGAAGAAAATGAAAAATAGTATGTGTTGTACGATTTTTTTGTTAAGGAAGTGGATGGATGGATTTATTAACTTTTACTGAGGAATTTTTAAATTATATAAGGAAGTTTTTCCTTTTAAGATTTACCCTATTTGCTTTGGTTCTCTTGACCTTTTCCTTTGTCACAAACCGTATTTTAGATTGGTTCTTTAGGAAGTCAAATTTTTTTGATGAAGAAGTGGAACAAACGATTCAAAGTGTAATTCGATCCATTTTTAGGTATGGAATTGCGATCAGCCTTGTTATTTATCTAATTAGTCAATTTGTAGACATAAAAGGAATTCTTGCAGGAGCAGGTATTGCCGGAGTCGTCGTCGGTTTTGCTGCACAACAGATGCTAAAGGACGTTATTTTAGGGTTCGCGAGATTAACGGACAAAGAGTTTCGTGTCGGTGATTTTGTTACTTTCAACGGCACAATCTCAGGTACCATTGAGGAAATCAGTATTCGTTTTATGCAAATTCGTGAATGGTCGGGAAAACTCCTTACAATCCCACATGGAGAGATTAGAACTATACAAAATTTTAATAAAAGCTGGATGCGGGTTATTGAACGGATTACAGTAAGTTATCAGGAAGATCCTCAAAGAATAAAGGAATTATTAGAAAAAGTATGTGAAATCTGCAATGAAAAATTTGAACAAAACTTATTCAGACTAGAGAACGGGGCTGTTGAACCATTTCAATATATTGGTATTACAGACTTAAATCCAAACATCAAATATGTTGGGTACGAATTTTGTATTGTAGGCATGGTGAGACCGGAAGAATATTTTGAAACTTCCAGGCAAGTTAGGTTTGAACTTATGTCTTTTTTCCATAAGAATCAAGTAGAAATGCCCACTGCGAACATGTTCGTTCATACTGATAAATTACAGGAGATTCATGAAGAGCAGTCTTCACGAAGCAGGTAGAGAAAACTCGCTGATTGGAAGGCCTAGGGCGGTTCATGATGAGTGGTCTCAAGCCGATCCCTTCAAGGGAACCATCAATATTGCGCATTTTTGTAGAAGGTATTTTGCTCTTTGTTTATTTTTAGTGGTCATGATTATTGAATAAGGTTCATCGCGGAATTCATCCTAGATAACCGATAAGCTCTAATGTAATAACTAGGTCTTTTGGACTACCAAAATTTACAGCTGGCATCCAATTCGCAAAGATGATTTATTTCTTTTTGTAAGTTGTTCACGGAACATCACGATCAAGTTTTTATTACAGAGAAGTACTCAAGAGGCTGAAGAGGCGCCCCTGCTAAGGGTGTAGGTCGGGTAACCGGCGCGAGGGTTCAAATCCCTTCTTCTCTGCCATTCTATTATGGGAATGTCTTGGTATCGACAGGGATCGTTTGAGCTTATATTGCGAGTCGAGGGATTCGGCCTCGTTAAAACGATAAAGCCTAATAACTGGCAAACAAAACAACAACTTCGCTTTCGCTGCCTAAAAACAGACGTTAGCGGTTCCTCCTCCCATCGTCCATGTGGCAGGGTACGGGACTCATTCTAAGTGGACTACGCCGAAATCCACCGTCTGAGGATGAAGGAAGAGAATAATCAGACTAGCCGCTCCCATGTCTGTCAGTAGACTAAAGTAGCGGGCGAACTTAATTTTACTGACAACACTCGTAGATGTATAAGTGTCAAGATCTATGCACACGGGTTCAACTCCCGTCATTTCCACTAAGATTCATTTGATAAAGCAAATAACATAGCATTTTTCCGCAGTAGCTCAGTGGTAGAGCTATCGGCTGTTAACCGATCGGTCGTAGGTTCGAGTCCTACCTGCGGAGTTATAGTCCAACAAGGACACTAAGAACGGGTCAGGGCGGGAACGCAGCAGCCATCATTAGTGAAATTGTGTGGGCTATTACATAGTATATACAACCGAAATGATTGAATAAATAAAACGAAGGCTGACTTAGAAGGTCGTTGAATGACGATGCTTTTGAGTCAGTTTTTTATTTATTGGTAATTAATTTGACCTAAATACAACCTTTTAAAGCCTTCCTTTTTATATGATAATTATGCAAGTTTACCTTGGAACACAAAGCATCATATGAGTAAACTAAAGAAAGGAAACTAAAAATCCATTTGTAGTTTCCGGGGTGTCCAATGTTTCCAAATCAAAGGGGATCGCCTAGTGAGAAATAATCCACCTGAGCCGCTAATCAACCCCAGGATGGATTATTTTTTATGGTTAATCGTAATCATTCATTTCAAAAACTGTTCATTCAGCATCCCTATTTGATTCCACCAATTCATTGCGACATTAAGAGGTACATATCCCTCACAATATATTATTTTTCCCTCACAATGCTGGCTGATATCCAGCCTTTGATCCCGTTAGCGGTTTGAACTTTTAGCCACTTAATACCTTTAGAATCTACTTGTTCTTCATTCAAGAAGTGTATGATTTCCCCATTTTCAATCGTGTATAATCGATCCGCGCTTATTGTCGGAGCTACCCGAATATTTCCACCATCTTTATAGTATCTATTTAAAATCAATTCTTTTGCATTAGGAGAAGCAGTACCGGATACTTGTGTGTGTACCTGTTCATGGTTTAACCATGCCTCAGCTTTCTTCCAATTTTGTGTATACCACTCATTAGGATTGTTGATGGTTGCTGCAGAAAGTAAAATCGCTAAAGCTGTGGCAATATAGAAGGACCATCTTTTAATCCTTGCCTTATTCCTTTTCCGTTTCCTGAAAAGCTGAATCATTTTATTGAAAAATCGATCGAACAAGGCAAACATTCCTTCAATGATTTCAATCCAAACAGGTATGCCCGTTTTTCCTGCTTCTCTCCGGCTTTTTTGGATTGTGCAAATTCCTGCCATGATCGGATAAGAAAGGAGATAAACCATTTTTTTCAACAACCTGCACAATAAGTTGAAAAAGGGCGGAACAATGTATAACAAGATCATTCTTGCGAGCAGCAGGAGCACAAAGAGAACCAAAAGAATACGGAGCCATTCCGGAAGGAGAGAAAGCGGTGTCCACAACCAAAACAGCTGATTTATAATGGATTCCACAGTCACTACTCTCCTTTATTTAAATAGGATGGAAGTTCTCTCCTTGGATTAGAAATCTGTTTTTGCCCATTTCCTTTTTCCAGATCGATGGGAAGATAGGGGAATAGTTTCTTTAGTTTGGCTAATCTTTGTTCTGCCTGGAACTGGTCAATCGTATGATCGTTGATCAAGTTTAAAAGTTGTTTATTTACTTCAAATTTAAAGGTTTGATTTTGGATAAACTCTGATTCTACCAACCGCTTTGCCATTTCATTTTTTTCTCCAAGCTTCCCAGCCGTGATAAAATCACCTTCTTCAAGTGCTTCTTTAATCGAGGCAGAAATTCGGCGCGCTTCCTCCAAGTCATGAGCTTCTTGATAGGCAGATAGTTCTGCGTTCCGGTCTAGATCAGCGATCGTCTCATCATGGCGCTGGTCCCGAATTCCTTGCCGGATTAAAACACGAATATTTCGAACAACGATTCCAGCCTCTCTTAACACCTTGACTAATGGCGAACTCTGAAAAAATTCTTCAATATGCCTGGCAAATCTCAGTTCCTCTTCAATAGGAAAAAATCTTGCTTCTGATTCTACCCAGAAGGGCAGATTATTATTAATCATGGTGCGAAACTCTCCTGCATTTTGTTGGACCAAGCGTTCCGGGTGTTCGACGGCAATATCGATAAATAAATTGACAGAAAACCTTCTTCCTCTTGTTGCCGAAGAGACTTCCTCATTGTAGGTGATGGTTTGCTGCTGCATATTGACGGTATAAACCCTATTATATTTACCAACCCGTAATTCACTTCGTGACAAACGCTCACCATTTTTAACTGCATAGTATTCGTTGTTCTTATTTACATAAACAAATGCATAAGCCATAGACGACGCCGGCGGTTTTTCCAAAAAACTAAATTTCACGTCTTTAACATCTTCAATAAATTGCATTAGGTTATTCCCTCCAAGCTCACCTATTTTCATTGAGAGATCACTCACCCTTGTCTACATTCTATGCAGACAAGGGTAAGAAAAATCCCGATAACTTTGCAGAAATGGAGATGGAGGGAGGATTGTAGATCTCAAAAGAGAAAAGGCAACAAGGTAGTTAGTTTTTTACATCCCACATGGGGAGATTCGAACGATTCAAAATTTTGTTTAATGAGTTATAGTAAGTGCAATTTAAAAAATAACTAAAAGGGAATTAAAAATATGTTTGGGGAAATTGTAATAATATCACTATTACATATTTGAGAGGAAGTAGTATATAAGTGGAGAAAAAATTGTTAAACTTACTTACCGCACTATGCCTTGTTTCCTTCCCCTTCCTATTCAGAGGATCAAAAATGAGGGAAAATCTAGTTATTTTTTTCTCAAAAGGAGTACTTGCAACTCTAGTTGATGCTTATGTTGTGGGTACCAAAAGAATTGATTACCCCGTTCGCCCTTTTCCTAAAATTTTTAAAACCAATATTATTTATGACATGTTGTTTTTCCCAATTTTAAGTGTTATCTGGGTTAAAATATCTTATAATGACAATTTGGTTAAAATTCTTTTAAAGAGTTTAATTTTTAGTGTACCAATGAGTATCGGCCAATGGTACTTTGAAAAGAATTCCAGGTTATTCAAGTGGAAAAAATGGTCTCCATTCCATACCTTCGGAAGTGTAAACTTCACTTTATTTACAATTAGAGGATTTGTGGGATTAATAAAGAAATTGGATAATTTAAAAAGAACATAGGGGGAAGGTTCTTGTGGCTATTTTAGTCCAAAAGTGGCCGTAAGAACCTTCCAACCGTCCAAGCGGAATTCATTAATCGTTATTCTTAAATGTCAAATCATGCTTTTTCGCCAATTCCTTTAATGCGGTTTGATAATCTCTCATTAATTTTCTTGCTTCTGTTAATTTATTATTTGCTTCGTTGATTTTATTAAGATCTTGTTCTTCGATCGCACTGACAATCATAATAAAAGCGCTGTTTTGTAAATTGACCGCTTTCAGATATATTTCATGGATATCACGCACTTCTTTTGTTTCGGGTTGGATGCTTTCTACTTTGGAAATATAGTCGCGGTATTTGGGGATTACTTCTTTTACCATTGTGTTATAGGTGGTTTCGTCATTTGTATAATTTGCTCCCGTGACACTTTCATAAAGATTAATCACTTCTTTTTCTTTTTTCGCGAGCGGCTTTGTTTGCTTGTTTACATAATTTTGTAAATCATCCTTGACTGGATCATTCCCACAGGCAGTAAGAAGCATCCCTATCATTATAAAGAATAGAATGATGATGCTCTTTTTGTTCAATCTGATCACCCCCACGGACACTATATGCACCTGAAGAAATGTCCAATAACCATTTTCTGGATACAGCATGTTAAGTAGCGAAATGGATATAACAAGGGCGTGTGAGTCGGGTTCTACGAGGGAATTTATGTGGTTTGATAAAAAAGTGCCAGGTATTCCTTTAGCAGAAAGGTACCTGACACTTTTTTAGAAGGGGTTTGATGTTAATTTGTCCTAGCAAATTTATTATAGATAAAATAGTTTAACAAATTATGAACAAAGCATTGCAATCGTATTAAATATTTTTTTGCTATAATGTTCACTATATAGCATTTATTTTGGCTATCATAATGAACAATGTTGATTAGTAAACAAATTGGATGGAAGCGGAAAGCAACAACAGTTTTAACAAAGCCTTAATTTTTAATAAATAGGGGAGTGAAATATGGAAAATAACGTTTTTGAACAGATGGCAAGAAGATATGATACAGAGGAAAGAATCGAACTAGCTAAAGTGATTGTTAAGGAAGTAAGACCGGTATTACAAAATAGTAAATCAAAATCTTTACTAGACTATGGGAGCGGTACTGGACTGGTTAGTTTAGAATTATCAGATTTAGTAGATGATATTTTGTTGGTAGATTCATCAAAAGAAATGTTGGAGGTTGCGAAAGCAAAAATTTCTCACAAAGGAATTACCAACGCAAAATTGCTTTATTCCGACTTTACTCAAGAAACTCCTGAACGTAAGGCAGACATCGTTTTAATGTCACTCGTCCTTCTTCATATACCGGATACTAAAAAAATTTTACAGGAATTGTTCAACATTTTAAATAATGGTGGGATGCTGCTAATTATCGATTTTGACAAAAATGAAAAAATCTATCATCCGAGAGTTCATAACGGTTTTACGCATGTCGATCTGAAAAACAGATTATCTGAAGTTGGATTTATATCAACTGAAATTAAGACATTCTATCATGGCAATCGTATTTTTATGAATCAGGATGCCTCCATGTTTCTATCCAGTAGTATTAAGTGAGCCCTAGGGGACGGTTCTTTTGGCATTTTTTGTTCAAAAGTAGCCGCAAAAATCGTCCCATGGCACGCAGTTTGAAAATGCATATAGGGATATTACCCCTCAATGACTGGCTAAACGTTTTTCAAATTCCGCTTTAAACACCAGAATAGCATCAATATTTACAGCAAAATCGTGGTCACTGATATTAAAATTAGTTATAAACTCGTTAGACTTCTCACGAATCATAATTGTCGGAATAATATTGTCTCCAATAGCGTCCTGAGTTACACCACTTCCATAAATATACCAGTTAGTTTCAGTAGGCTTATTTGCTGCATTTTTAGATATGTCATTTTTTATTATTTCGCATAAAAGAGCCATAAAATCTTCATTAAGATTCATGACCTTTCCAAATTCACCATCAACAGATAGATTAGCATCTCCATACCAAATATTCCTGCTCGTACGCTTTCCGTCATTTGAAGTGTAAGTTTCATCAAACAAAATCTTCATTTTCATTACCACCCCGTTAAAATACAATTTCTTCAAACTATTATACATCAATTAGAAATTGTAAAATAGCGTGCTGTTCGTCTCACTAAACTTGAAAGAGTTAGGAAATCGACCTCATCGTAGGGTTCCGCCTAAGTTGTGAGTTAGAGTAGTGTCTACTCTCATATCTTACAAGGAGCCCTATTTTTTAAAAGTCGAAAAAATACCAATCTGCAGGAATGATATCGGGTGCAATTGTTAAAGAAGGGAATGCTACGGCGATACCTTTTGTTGTAATCTAAAGGGAGGTTAGTATAACAACCAAAAGTGATACACTATTAAAATAGGTCTTATTTTAAAGGAGGTAAAACATGGATTACATTTCACCGAAAGAAGCGGTATTAAAGGTGAAACGGTGGCCTAAAGATACCATAGCGGCGGGTCGTCGTCATACCGTTGGTCTTAAATCTGACGGTACGGTGACGGCTGTGGGTGATAATAAATATGGCCAATGTAATGTAAGCGGTTGGCTCGATATTGTGGCAGTCGCTGCTAGTAATGTTCATATGGCGACGAACACGGGTAATGCTCATACAATCGGTCTTAAATCTGACGGTACTGTGGAGGCTGCGGGTTGGAATAAGCATAACCAATGCGATGTAAAAGACTGGCGCGATATTGTAGCGATTGCAGCGGGTTGGCGTCGGACCGTTGGGCTAAACTCGGATGGAACGGTTACAGCTGTGGGCCGAAATAATGATGGTGAATGCAATGTAAGCGGATGGCGCGACATAGTGGCGGTTGAGGCGGGTGACTGGCATACCATTGGTCTCAAATTAGATGGCAGAGTGACGGCTGTGGGTAATAATCGGTATCGCCAATGCAATGTAAGCGACTGGAGAGGCATTGTAGCAGTTGCTGCAGGTTATCTTCATACTGTTGGGCTAAAATCGGATGGAACGGCGGTTGCTGTGGGTCAAAATAAGGTTGGTCAATGTGATGTAAGCGACTGGCGCGGTATTGTTGCGATCGCTGTGGGTAGTAATCATACTATCGGCCTTAAATCTGACGGTACTGTGGCGGCTGTGGGCTGGAATGCGTATGGTCAATGCAATGTAAGTGACTGGTGCGATATTGTACCAGTTGCGGCGGGTTGCGCTCACACCATCGGCCTTAAATCGGACGGCTCGGTGGTTGCTGCGGGTGATAATGAATATGGCCAAAGCGATGTAAGCGGCTGGCATGGCATCAAACTGTTCAGCCATTAGGTTTCGGGTAAAAAGGATACATTTCCTGCAACTAGTAAATCAAGTAAAGGATTAAACAGAAAAGGGGAAAATTCCCTTTTTAGCTAAAGTTGTAGAATCACTCTTAAGGGGGGACAAAAATGCTTCAGATATTGAAAAAATCAGGTAAATTGATTGTTGTGATACACGAAATCTATGGCATTAATCAACATATAATGGATTTTTGTGATTTATTATCAAAACAGGATTTTGATGTTATCTGTCCGGACTTATTAGAACGAGAACAACCATTTGACTATTCTGAAGAGGAAACTGCCTATCTCAATTTTATGGAGAATGTAGGGTTCTCTGCTGCTGTAGATAAAATAAAGGATTTATTATTAGTTGTGAAAAATAAATACCAAAAAATATATATTATTGGATTTAGTGTCGGGGCAACTGTTGCTTGGTTGTGTAGTGAGGAAGAGTGCCTTGATGGGGTTGTGGGATACTATGGTTCAAGAATTAGGAATTTCAATCAAATAGTACCACGATGTCCTACACTTTTATTCTTTCCTCAAGAGGAACAATCCTTTAGTGTGGATGAGTTAATTTCAAATTTAGATAAAAAGAATATAGAGATCTATAAATGTTTTGGAAAACACGGATTTAGTGACCCATACTCTACAAAATATAATGAAATATCATCCCAAAACGCTTTCAATGAAATGCTAAACTTCTTAAAGAAACATGGTGACGTTAAAGAATAATGCACCTTCCTGTGACATTTTTAGTTATAATAGAGGAATTTGTGAAGTATTACACTTAATCTTTAGGGTGCATTCTTTTTTATTTTAATCTTAATACGAGTTGATGAGATTTGTTATTTAAATATATAAATCTAATTGATGAAATATATAATTATTCAACTATATTCATATTTTGTCACTTTTCAATGTTTGTCCATGTCGTTAAGGTGATTTTTTCCATATACTTCTAGAAAGAATTTTTTCTGGAGTTGATGTTTATTATGAGTAAGACTGTACTAGTGATTGCGGCTCATCCCGATGATGAAATTCTTGGAAGCGGTGGGACGATAAAAAAATTAGTAAATAATGGGTACAGAGTCATTTCCGTCATTGCTGCCAAAGGACGAAAGGAAGAGGAGCATCACATTAAACCTCTAATGTTAAAAGCCAATAAACAAATGGGGGTGGAAGAGGTAATTTTTTTGGAGTTTCCTAATCTTTTATTAGAAACCGTACCCCTTCATGAAATCAATAAATCCATTGAAGCCTTATTGGATAAGTATGATCCATCTATTATTTTTACCCATCATTATGGTGACACCAATCGTGACCATCAAATTTTGTTTCAAGCGGTGTTAACCGCAGCACGTCCACTGCCTGGAAAAAGGCCAGTGGAAATTCTATGTTTTGAAACCGTATCCTCGAGTGAATGGAGTCAGCATACCAATGACAAAGAATTTAAACCAAATTATTTTGTCGATATAACAGACACAATTGAAGAAAAAATTAAGTCTCTAGAGCATTATGACATAGAAATGAGACCATTCCCTCATCCGCGCTCATATGAAGGTGTAAAATATTTATCTCGTGTACGAGGAATGACCGTCGGTGTAGAATATGCAGAAGCATTTGAAATCATTAGGAGAGTATGGAAATGACCAAAGCGAAAGTGAGTGATTTGCCCCCATTGCCTGCTCATTTCCCATATCTAATCAAAGCCATGGATCAATATTACGGTGTAGCTTCAAATTTTGTGGATGAACCAATTATAAAGAAAGAGAAGGCACCCGAAGAAAAAAAGGAAAAAAAAAATCTTCGAATTCTCATTACCACCTTTTGGGACTATCACGTTATCGGAGGTTTGCAAAACTATATTGCCAATCTTAAAGACGGATTCGAAAAACTAGGGTATCGGGTAGATATTTTTTCACCAGAGGAGTTTCCGGTCGAAGAAACAAAAGGGATCTATTCCGAAATGCTAAATGATTTCAAAAAATTTTTTCGAAAGCGTTACGGCACTGTAAGCAAAAAAATCCTTCACAATATATGCAATCTTTCTCTTTATAAAATGATGCTAATGAATGTGGATTTCAGTAAATATGATATCATTCATGCCCAGGATCGGTTCACTTGCAATGTGCTAGGAACAATAAAAGAGGCTTCTCAAAAACCGATTCTATTCACCCCACATGGATTTATGACTCATTCCAAACTAAAGTTTAATTTAATTGAAAAGGGGTCAATCGAAGAACGTTATTTTTCCACTATTGACGAACAAGCGATTAAAAATGCAAGTCACATGATTATTCTTTGTGATGCCTTTCGACCGATTTTTAAAAAATTAGGGGCCGATAACAGCTGCATGACCACGGTTTACACAGGAATCGATTTTGAGGTTAAGGAATTTCAGAAGGAACAAAAAAAAATCATTATAACCTGTGTTTCACGCCTTCGTCCGCGTAAAGGGCATAAGTATTTATTCGAAGCGCTATCTCTTCTTAAAGACGATTTATATAATGTAGAGGTGCGGATTGTTGGTGATGGAGAGATGCGAGAAGAGCTTGAAAATCAAATTAAGGAGCTTAAATTAAAGAATGTTTACTTTTTAGGGAGCAGAAACGATATACCCAAATTGCTTAGTCAATCCGACATATTCGTTCAGCCAACCCTTAGTGATACACTACCAATCTCGATTATTGAGGCAATGTTTGCTAGGCAGGCTATTCTGGCGACCAATGTGGGGGGAATACCGGAAATCATTCAAGACAATGATACCGGACTTATTATTGAACCTGCTAATCCTAAGCAGCTAGCCGAAAAATTGTTATTACTCGTGCAGAATCAATTGTTAAGAGTAGTACTTGCTAAGCAAGCCAAGAATTTTGCTGATGAACAATTGACGGTCACCAATATGGTTAAAGAAATAGATAAAATCTACCGATCATTATTATGAAAGGAGAAGAATCCATGCGAAATGACATTCCTGCTGTTGTATTAGATTTGAGTGCAACGGGTATTGGTATCGTTCGGAGTCTTGCAAAACAAGGAATTCAGGTTTATGCGTATGATACGGAGGGAAAATATAAAATTGGTAAAACTCGATATGCCCGCTGTGGTATATGTCCAAGTCCTGTTTCGGAGGAAGCTGATCTGCTGAAATTTTTAGCCAATTTGTCACGAAACCTGGGCAAAAAAGCAGTCTTGTATGCTGGTTCCGACGATTTTGTCTATTTTATATCTAAAAATAGATACGTCTTATCACAATACTATAAATTTCTGCTGCCAGAACATTCACTCGTTGAAGCAGTCCTAGATAAACGATTAACGTATGAACTAGCCGTCCAATCAAACCTCCCCTGTCCTAAAACCTTCACGATCCAGGATGAAGAGCAATTAATGCAAATCATCGACCAAATTACATTCCCTTGTATATTAAAGCCCGTTCGTTCTTCCTATTTTCGTTCACAAATTGATAACCGATTGTATAAAAAAGCGATTGTAGTGCAGCATGCCTCCAAACTATGGGAGGAGTATCTTTTTTACCGTTCCTTTGGGGAGTTAATGATTCAGGAGATCATTCCTGGAGAGGATAATAGCATTTATTCTATTAAAACGTTTTTTGATGATCAAATGAACTTAATTGGGTTATGGATGAACCAAAAATTACACCAATTTCCTCCGCACTATGGATCCTCCGCCCTTGTTCTAAGTAAACGAAACGAAGAAGTCATTCAGACAGCTATACCTTTTCTCAAAAAAATACAGTTTAAAGGCTTAGCGATTGCTGAGTTTAAAAGAGATCCAAGAGATGGTCAATTAAAATTTATTGAAATCAATCCAAGAATTGGACTAACCCAAGCATTATCGAGTTCTGTAGGTGTTAATTTGGCCTACTTGTACTATTTATCGCTTACCGACCAAAATCCATCTCCTGTTCTAAAACAAAAAGAAGGAATAAAGTGGGTTTATTTCGTCCGAGATTTCCTATCCTTCCGTCAAAATAAAAGAAATGGTGAGATAACGTTCTTTGGGTGGATGAAAAGTCTGTCCGGAAAGAAGGTAGAGGCCTTATTTTCCTTGTATGATCCACTTCCTTTTATTCGTAGTTTTATTTCCCACATTCGAAACCTATGGGGAAGACGCTGAAAAATCTAATCGTTAAAGGGGTAACGTACCATTGAACCTTCTAGAAGAAGTTGTGCTCCAATGGCAGGAATTCAAATGGGATAAAAAATTATCAAAAGCATTTGGTAAACCGGTCGATTTAATACAAGATCAAATTGAAAACCTAAAGAATTCACGGGAAAAGACAAGTATTTGGAAGCTGGTAATGACAGATGGTTCTAAGTACTTTCCAATTGTTCTAAAAATCTTCAAATTGCCGCTAAATGAAAATCATAGGGTAGAAATCAATATGTATACAAAGGCTTATCCTGTTTACCATGAATATATGCCTAAATTGTACTGGCTTGAACCAAATGAAAGTAGTAAAGAAATATGGATGGTTACTGAATTTGTTAATCCGCTAAGGGGACAAATAAAACTTGCCCCACATCATTTGGAACGAATTATTCCTACAATCGCAAAATTTCATGCCCAAACCTTTGGAAATCGATTTTTGCAGCACTCAGACCTGATTGATATTCCTTTGCCCCAATTTGATTCGCCAGATAAAAGAAAAGAGACAAAGGAATATTTGGAGAAAACGAGAAAGTACCTCGATCAAGCAATGATCGACCCAATATTAAAAGAATTAGTTGAACCAAAATATGATGCCATTCAAAAAATACTAAATAAAGGTCCTCTTTTCTTCCCAGAAATTATCGAAACCGGACAGTGTCTTATTCATGGTGATCTCCACGTTCATAATATTTGTTGTAAAAACGCAAGTGACGACGGAAAATGGGATATTCAATTAATCGATTGGGAGTCAGTAAAATACGCGCCATGCTGGTATGATCTGGTGATTCTTGTTGAATTATTAATTGATTTTCGCTGGGATTGGCAAAAAAAGGAGGAGGAAATCCGAACTCGTTGCGTACGATTATATGTTGAGGAAATGAAAAAGCATGGAATCTTTTTTAAGGAAGATCCAGTAATTCTTTTAAAAAAGGCGTATTTGCAAAGAACGTTAGAAAAAAAACTGGCAAAACATTTGCAAAGAGCTTTAAACGGAAAAAAGAGTGCGCTTTTAAAAAGATATCTGGAGAAAGTAGTGGTTTGGGGAGAAGAACTTGGCTTAGTTTAATTGCCCAAAAGTCCGCTTCTATCATGTTGACATTACCTCACCGCAAATAGAAGCAGTCTTTGAAAAGAAGAGGGGATAAGAATTGAACAATTTTAAGAAAATTGTTTCTAGAAACAATGGGTGGGTTTATATTGAAGACCTAATCGATTATAAAAAAATTGGGAAGGGGAGTGACGGGTCTATTTTTCAACTTACCCCTGAGAAATGTATAAAAATCTTTGAGAAGGAAGAAACGTGTAGAAATGAATTAGAAGCCTACCAGGCAGGAAAATCGTCTTCCGTTATTCCGACGCTTTATGAGTATGGTCGTAACTATATTGTGATCGAGTTTATTAACGGACCATCTCTCAGACATTATCTAAAAAAAGAAAACCAGCTATCCGAATCAACCGCCCAAAAACTTTTAGTGATGCTGGATGAATTCAAAGGAATTGGTTTTACTCGACTTGACACGCAAATTCGTCATATTTTCATCAATGAATTAAGGGAAATAAAGGTAATTGATCATAAAAGAGCATTTAATAGAAAAACGAATATCCCTGTAAGATTGCTAAAGGATTTAAGTAAAATTGGATATTTAGATGAATTTTTGAAGTATGTAAAAATTTTTCGTCCGTCTCTTTACAAAGAATGGAAGGACCTAACCGACTGAGGCTCTGTCTTATCACAAGTATGTTTTCAAGGATGGGTGGAATCTAGTATATTGTTTCTTTTACAAAAGCTTATTAACAAAATCCAAGGATTTCATTGAAAATTGCTTAATTGAAGGAAAAAATATAAAGTGCACTTTGTGGTTTAACTACATTTAATATCAGTTGTTAACTTTTGGCATGGGAAAATTTATAACTGAGTTTGTAAAGAGATGTAGTTAAACTATAGGGTGTAAGAGTTAAAGAAAGTGATCGCTGTGGCGGTCCTTTTTCTTGTTGCACTAACTGGATAGTTCAAAGACTTTTATTAATGAGATTACTGGTTAAACAAGTTATTAGGGTAATATAGTATTTTCATATAATTCTAAAAATTTAAAAATATCATTTACATAAATTTTTAAGTGTGCTATATTCTGAAGAGTGTATAACAGTTTTACACACAACCGTAGTATAAATGTATCGTTAAGAGTCATGAAGGGAGGATTAGCAGGCATTATTAAGGATTATATCTCCTAAAAAGTATATATCGTTAAATTAGTGAAACTTTTTAAAATTGTTATAAAATGAGGTGAGAGGATGCAACAAAAAATTCAAGAACTGCCTTTTCAAAAAAATATCTCTTACGAAGAATTAATTCAAACGAAAGAATTCAAAGAATTGGTCAAAAGGAAAAAAACATTTATCCTCCCAACAACAATCTTTTTTCTTATCTTTTATTTTACACTACCTTTATTAGCTGCCTACACGAAGGTCCTGCACACAGAAATTATTGGACCGATTACAGGTGCATGGATTTTTGCCGGATTACAATTCTTACTAGTCTGGGTATGCGGTTTTATTTATGTTAAAAAATCAGAAAAATATGACAATTTAGCGGAAGCTATTTTACATAAATATCGAGGGGAGCTTAGTGGATGAGTACACTTTCAATCTTGCTATTTATCGGAATTATTGCATTAACATTGGCCATTACTTATTTCTCTTCAAAGAAAACCAAAAGTACCAGTGATTTTTACACAGCTGGAGGAGGACTTACTGCAACACAAAATGGCCTAGCCATAGCTGGGGATTTTATGTCGGCAGCATCCTTTTTAGGAATAACCGGAGCGATTTCCTTAATTGGATTTGATGGATTTTATATGAGTATTGGAAATCTATTGGGTTTTCTTTTCTTGCTTTATTTAGTTGCGGAACCGATGCGCAATTTAGGAAAATACACATTGGCCGATATGATTACCGCACGTTTTAAATCCAATAAGGTTCGTGGTACGGCAGCAGCTAGTACCCTCGTTATTTCAATTTTTTATATGATTGCCCAATTGGTCGGCGGCGGCGGACTGATTAGTTTAATGCTGGGGATTGATTACTGGCTTGCAGTCGTGATTGTTGGAGTCTTAATGACTATATATGTCATTTTCGGCGGGATGACAGCAACGAGCTGGGTGCAAATTACAAAGGCCGTGCTTTTGCTTGGAGGCTCGTTGGTGTTAACCTTATTAGTATTTGCAAAGTTTGACTTCAGCATCATTCAAATGTTCCATCATATTAAATCAGCCAGTCCATTTGGTGCGGAATTGGCGAATCCGGGAAATAAATACAGTAATGGATTGGACATGATCTCTCTTAACATGGCACTTGTCCTTGGAGTCGCAGGGCTACCACATCTGCTGATTCGCTTTTTTACTGTAAAAGATGCAGCAACGGCAAGAAAATCGGTGGTTTATTCCACTTGGATTATTGGAGCGTTCTTTCTAATGGTTGTCTTCCTCGGATTTGGTGCAACAGTTTTTGTCGGCTGGGACAAAATTGTGGCCGCTAATCCTGCGGGGAATTTGGCCGCGCCAATGTTAGCGCTTTCTGTAGGTGGAGACTTTCTATTCGCTTTCATTTCAGCTGTTGCTTTTGCAACCATTCTTGCCGTTGTATCGGCTCTTGTTTTAACGTCTGCCTCCGCTTTTGCGCATGATATTTATGGACAAATTATTAAAAAGGGAAAAATAACCGAGAAGCAACAAATGAAAGTAGCCCGTATTTCTTCTATTATTGTAGCACTTGCCTCCATTCTTTTAGCATTAGTTGCAAAGAATTTAAATGTTGCGTTTTTATCCGTGCTGGCCTTAGGAATTGCGGCAAGCGCCAACCTGCCTGTCATGTTATGTACAATCTACTGGAGGCGATTTAATCAGACGGGTGCCGTAACAGGAATGGTAGTTGGATTAATTAGTTCGGTTGTGCTTGTTTTGTTAAGCCCAAATGTTTGGAACCCCGAAGCGGGAAAGGCGATTTTAACAGGAGCTCCGTTATTTCCATTAGCAAATCCGACGATTTTTACCGTTCCACTTGGTTTTATTGGTGCATATTTAGGAACCGTCTTATCATCTAGGAAGAAAACGGAAAAAGGATCCTTTGAAGAAGTGTTATTTAAATCAAACACTGGATTTGGAATTAGCGTACCAAAAGAACATTAAAGGTTAAATAGACTAAAGGTGCGTTAGTTAAATAAGAAGAATAGTGAATATTTTCAACAATTGGGTATGTTACTTTAACAGCCGGCTGCTATAGCCGGCTGTTTGATTCTCCAACATAAGGTGCAGGTAAATTAAATAAGGTCACCACTAAGATTGAAGGTCTTTAGCATCTTAGTTTCTTAATGAAGTAAATGTCTTAACTGTTCGGCATTTCTTTTAAACTAACAATGGGGGTGCTGCGGCTTCCCTTAGTTCAATTATCGAAGTTAAGAATGAGGAACAAGTCCCAAAACATATCGCAGAAGATCCCGCCGTTATCACATAAAAATGACATGATTGTAGGCTTTTTTTCATACAATATTTTTGGGGTGGAAAAATGCCAAGAGTAAATTACCGAAGCTCAGATGTTGATGTAATGGCAAGGATGATGAGAGCAGAAGCCGAAGGTGAAGGAAAACAGGGAATGTTATATGTTGGAAATGTAATTGTGAATCGTCTTGCAGCAAATTGTTTAGATTTTAAAGGTTTAAGAACAGTTCCCCAAGTTATTTTTCAAGTACAAGGAGGAAATTTTTCCTTTGAAGCCGTTCAAAAAGGGAATGTTTTTTATCAAAGATCAAGAACTGCTGAAAGAAGATTAGCAAAACAGAATTTGGATTATTGGAGAGATCACCCAGCGAAATATGCCCTATGGTATTTTAATCCACATGCTCCATGCCCTCCAACATGGTACGATCAACCTCAATCTGGTCAATTTAAACAACATTGTTTTTATGAACCAAAAGCTGGAACATGTGATAGTGTATATAGCGGTTAAGCTTACTCTTGAGTAAGCTTTTTTTCATGGTTAAAATATATACATAATAAAAATTTACTAGTCACTTAAGATTTTTTGTGTAATAAAATTACTATGAAATTCTGGCAAGGGGGTAAATAATGGAATTTTTAAAAGGATATAGAGAAAATGCGGCACTTAGGAATAGCTTCAATGAGTTGGCAATGAAAACCTTTGGGATTGAATTTGAGGATTGGTACCAGGAGGGTTATTGGACGGATAAATACATACCCTATTCACTGGTTGATCATGAGAAAGTGATTGCCAATGTTTCTGTTAACCTGCTTGAGTTGGATATTGTTGGCCAGAGGGTACCAGCTATTCAAATTGGTACCGTCATGACGGACAAAGAGTATCGAAATTGCGGGTATTCGAGGCTGCTCTTGGAAAAAGTAATCGAAGACTATAATCATATTGAAGTTATGTATTTATTTGCGAACGACACAGTCCTCGACTTTTATCCCAAATTCGGTTTTGCAAGAATGGAAGAAACCCTGTTTAGTTTAGAAGTTCAGCCCAACAGCAACACTTTTCCTACTAAAATCCGAGATTTAAAGTTTATTTATGAAGCCGCTGCAAAAAGAAAACCAGTTGATCAATTCGGAACAGCGGGAACTGAAGAATTGCTGATTTTTTATGCTATGAAGGTGTTTACAGAGGATATTTACTATCTTGAACAGGAACAGGCTCTTGTTATTTGCCAGCATGAGGGGGATACACTACACCTGTATGATGTCCTCTCCGATCGCGATTTAAATCTACTACATGTAATCAGCCGTTTGAGCAATGATGAAACTACAAAAGTCGTCTTTCACTATACCCCTGAAATCGCTGAGGTTCAAAGGGGAGAATGCCAAGGAGGGAATGCCCTGTTTGTCAGAAATACTGGCAATATCAGATTTCCTAAACACTTTAAACACCCAATCACCTCACAGGCGTAAGACCTAGGGGACGGTTCTTGTGGCTTTTTTATTTCTAAAAATGCTTTAGCAGTCTATGGACCGAACAGGCAGTAATAAAACTTCCACCAATTGGAATAATATACATCATTTTGAAACATACTTTAAAAAATGATGTAAAATGGGGGTTTGAGGTGTTTATTGTTAAAGAACCGTTAAGCTCATCTGAATTAGGGACACTCTGGCTTACATACCAAGAAAAAACAATGATCCTAAGAATTTTTGAATACTTTTTAGAAAAATCAGATGACCAAGAAGCTAAAAATATCATGGGTATGTTGTGGCAAGAATTGGATTATTATGTAGAGCTGATAAAAGGTGTTTTTGAAAGTGAAGGTGCAGTTGTACCTATAGGATTTACAAAAGAGGATGTCAACTTAGAAGCACCTAATTTATTTGATCACGGATTCGACATTATGTTCCTTCGCATCCTAAAAGAAATCAGCTTGGGCATGTATACCATTAATATGAATATGGCGTACCGAATAGATGTAATGACCATCTATGAAGGTCTGACTACAGTGACTCAAAAATGTTATAAATTGGCAACGGTGTATTTGCTGAAAAAAGGGATTCTTACACATCCTCCAACTATTACCATGCCAAAAAGAACTGAATTCATTGAGAGTAAACGCTATATGAGTGGGTATAAACCATTTAGTGAAAAAAGGTCATTAAATGCTATTGAATTAGGTTTTCTTCATTATGGTATTGAAACGAATAACATTGGAATGCAACTTATTACTGGATTTGCCCAATGTGCAAAGAACAAAGAGGTTAGACAATATTTTGAAAAAGGGAAAGAACTTGCCAAAAAGCATATAAAAACATATCAAGATTTACTTTTAGAAAATAATATTCAGTTTTCGGCTACGACAGGAAGTACGGTAACGACTTCAACAGTTGCTCCCTTTTCAGACAAACTCATGATGTTTTGTATCGACTTACTGAATGGGTTCTGCATTGTTGGGGGAAGTTTCGGAACCTTTTTCACCTTAAGAAATGATATTTCTTTAAAAACCGCATTACTTGCCAAAGATGTGTATTTTTATGGTCAAGAAGGGCTTGAAATTATGTTTAAACACGGATGGTATGAAGAACCGCCACAAACAGAAGATCGAAATCATTTAATAAATAGAAATGATTCATAAATAAAGGTCATCGGACAGATACTAACATTAGTGTTAAATTTAACACTAATTTTCAATGTGGAGGATATACGATGAATATTCTTTTAAGCTTATTATCAGCCTTAATTACTTTGTTAGTTAAAGCTACATTCATAATGGAAAAGATGGATTCTAAGTTAAAACCATTTTTAAGAATGCCCATCTTAACATAAGCATAAAGTTTTCATCAAGTATGATCTCATTCACATTGTGATATGAAAAAGGTAAGCATTTTTTTGATGCTTGCCTTTTTTATATGCTAGGGATAAAGAAATAGGTCATACCATTTGCGATTCTATCCTATCTACCATATCTAGCGTCTCCCTACGGAGGTCCTTCTGAAGAATTTTTAGACAAGAGAACCATCTCCGCAGCGGTTTTAATTCATCAAAGAAACCTATAAAATCCGCATTTTAACTGATTCACTTGTCCATTCAAAAGTTTTTCAAATTAATATGATAAATTATCAACATGATTTTAATAGATTTTTATACCAAAATATAAAAATATGTTTCAAACCAAATCTTGCATAATGAATAATAAGAGTTACCATTTTTGTAACTTTCTAAAGACTAGTAAGGATTAGTAAAGAATATTGCGAAGTAAAAGGAGGGTGACAATGTTAGCAACAAAAAATTTGGATCGTCGTATTTGTGATATTGAATCGGAGTCCCAAAATACACAAACCTACCGAGAATTTATTAAACAAAGTGAAGATGAGTTTGGTTTGAGACCAAGAAATTTAGATCATATGAGTAATGAACAATTGACTCAGTATTTAGATTTCCTGGATTTCTTGTGGGGAAAGTAATCTAAGTAATCATATCAGTAGGGATCCAGGTTCAGCTAACAAGTGCAGTTTAGTTCCACAAGAGTTTAAATTTATTTAATCGCTAATACTCGACCCAATTCTACTTCTAATTTTATTCGCACATTATAAAGGAATACGTAAAATTGAAAATATGAACTAAAAATGCCTTGCTTACTATGCGAGGCATTTGTCATTTTGTTTATAAATGTAATAACAGGAACTTGGAAATGAATGAATCACAATAAAGGTACATTTTCACATAAACGATTATTTCGTTAATTGATTCCGGTCCTCAATCTGTGGAGGTTCTTCCATCCAGCCATTTTTAATCATGATTTTCCCCCCAATTTGAGCAAAATCATAAATATCTTTTGAAAGGAGAGACATTTTTGCTGGCAAGTCATTTCGTAAACTAAATGCACCTCCTAATGCATTACTTCCAAGCCCAAATGTAGCTAACAAACTGGTGTTATACATCATCAATTTATCGGAAAATGGTGTGATTTTTGACGCAGTTGCTTTACCAGCATGAGTGGCTGGTGGTTCAATAAAACTTTGGCGTAAAAAATCACCTAGCTCCATTTCAATTTTTTTGGACAATTTCATACCCTTAACAAAATAATCTTGTACTTCCTTATCTTCAGCAACTTGGGCAAATCCAATCATTAGTTGCATTCCTACAAGGTTGGTTTCAACGGCATGGTGGATAAGAGAAACTTCAATCGTATTTAGGGACCTGGTTTCATGGAATGGATTGAGGCCACCCCTATACTTTTTATCCTCTACAAAATGCACCTCTTTAGGCATTGATACAAAAGGGGGACGTACCAAAACTCCTTTTTCTAAAAGGTGCTGAGCTGATTTACAGTTCATTGTTTGGGCGTCTGCAGCTATATTGATAAAAAACTCATTAATATCTTTCCGATAGGACATACCACAAAACAATGTAAAAAGACTCATTTCCATTTTCGTCATCATATTCAAATAAAAGATATCGTAGAGGAAATCAAATAACTTTGGAGCCCCTTTATTTACATCACTTTCTGTAAAACCGATAGGAATCACGGCACCTTCTTGTTCGAATATTCCTGTAATAGCATCTATGGTTTTAGCGGCAGCATCATAATGAGTTTGCAACAGTTGCTTTTCGTCGTGATCAGCATGTTCTATAAAATGCTCTAACATTCTCATGATCATGGTTTTTTCTTGATACGTCAGCCATAAATTTGCTAATTCTGATGAAGTAATCGGAACCCCACTCATTTTCTAACCCCCTAAGTATTATTTTTTATGTAAATTTTTAAATTCGCGTATCCTTATCATGTCCTAATCAAAACTTATAAATCCTTAACCTAATTTTTATGGAATTGTTTAAAATTAGTTAACATAAAAAATACCCCTCCTTTTTGGGGAGGGGAAAGGAAATTAGAATCCAAATGGTCCAGGTGGACAGCAAGGATTAACGGGGGCACCGCACATTGTATGTGTTTCACAGCATTCATTTACACAAGATTCTGTGTGTGGAAAATAGTGTTGATGATTTACATGAAGCTTGTTGACAGTAGTGGTATGAGAAGGATGAATATGTTGTACGACTTTATTAAATAAATTGGTTTTCACATATTGTTGTCCAGGTGAAACAAGTGGTGGATCATACTGTGCAGGAAACGCTTGAGGAGGACAGTATATTGGTTGACATGGTGGTGGCGGACAGAATGGAGCTTGCATTTGTTGTACAGGAGCAACCTGATTTGGCATTGCATTTGGTGGAAACCCACCAAATCCCATATTTCTATTCATAGTTATTTAACCTCCAGGTTATTTGTCATGTTACATCAATAGTCTATGCGAACTTTGTTTGTGCGGACTAGTTCTGATACCTATTTATGTTTAAAAATGATGCAGATCACGAAAACAATGTAATAATAAAAAAGGTGCTCAATCAATAAACCTGTGCTTGAGTTAAACAATTGGCTGCCATTCTTGGTGGCTTTTCTAATTTGCAGGTAAGCTTAAGAAGGTGAGTGAAGAGAGCACAGCGAATTTATTTAATACAAAATGATTTAAATGATTCTTTTCCTCACTGGCAATGGTAGTATCTTATTATTAAAATAATCGTCCCTTTGTTAATATTGGAATTTGAATACAGGATATTGCAAAATAACAGGAACATAGGAGGTATGAAATTTGAAGATCCAAAGAATAGATCATGTAGCAGTAATCGTAAAAGATCTCTCAGCCGCTAAAGAGTTTTTTCTTGATTTTGGACTTGAGGTGAAAGGGGAATGGGAAATGGAAGGAGAGTTGATGGGATATGCAGTTGGGCTTAATGACGTTAAAGTAGCGTGTGTAGGATTGGGAACGCCAGACGGTCAGACATGGATAGAGCTAATCAAATTTTATCCACCGTCAGATGAAAAAGATATTCAGCAATCCTTTGCAAATACACTGGGTATCCGACATATTGCATTTACTGTTAAAGATATTGATGCTATTGTTGCCAAATTGAAAAACAAGGGTACGGAAATCTTTAGTGAGATACAGCAATATGAAGAAAGTTATAAATTATGCTACGTTCGAGGTCCAGAGGGAATTATTTTGGAGTTGGCTGAGGAAATCAAATGAGTTAGTTGTAATTTTAATTGTACATGCACTTTTTGATTTCATTATTAATAACCCAAATAAAAATAGTAAATAGTAAATGTATATAAGGAACAGCCCCTTTTCGGTGAGAAGGGGTTTTTTCAACATAATGAATTTTGGAATATTAAAGGATAGCCAACGTTAGCCTAATCATGTTTAATGCTTTTGATTAGAAAAAATGATAGACGAGGTGATAATAATGAAGATCCTCTTAATTTTAGCTAGTATTGTTACCCCCATTTTAATGATCATACTTCAAAGAAAATGGGTCAAGCTCCAGAATCTTTATCATGTAGTCGCAATCATTTCAGTACTTATCTTTGGTAATATTGCTTCTATTGGAATACTTAATATAATCAATGATGGTACAGTCTTTATGACCAATATTCATGCCCTATTTCTAAACCCGTTTTTCTTAATGACAGGGGGGTACTTAGGATTCTATTTGCTTTATTTAATTGTATTACGAGCATTGAATGATTATAAATAAGCAAAGACTGGGGGATCTCGGATTATCCAATGGTAAATGTAAATTTGTCCAATTCATCTATTTTTTACATACAACTGGAAACAGGTGGAGAAATTAAAATAAATTAAGGCTCTATTGGGAGGAGAAAAACATGAGGGATGGTGTAAAAGTAGGGCTAACCTCAGCTGAGGCTACTACCCTATGGGGGGCGTATATAAACGATAGTGCGATAAAGTGTAAGTTTGAACATTTTTTATCGAAAATGGAAGATATTGAAATAAAGCCACTTATGCAGCACGCTTTAGATATAGCCAATGGAAATCTTAAAACTCTAAGAGAAATTTTGAATAAAGAAAATTATCCTATCCCTTATGGATTTAACACAGATCATGATGTAGATATTTCTGCACCAAGATTATATTCAGATGTATACGTATTGAATTACCTCCATAATGCCTCACAAATTGCTTTACAAGGGTATAGCATCAATTTATCATTCGCAGTTAGGGCTGATGTTTATAGTTATTTTAATGAATGTATTACCCAACAAACAAATTTTTTAAGGGAAGTAAAAGAACTTCTGTTATTGAAAGGTCTTTATATAAGGTCTCCTTATTTACCCATTCCAAATAATATCGAATTTATAGACAATGAAAATTTCCTTACAGGCTTCTTTGGTAAGAAAAGACCATTAGTTGGTCCAGAAATCACGAATCTTTTTGCTAATTATCAAAGGAATGCTTTAGGAGTATCGACTTTAATTGGATTTAGTCAAGTTGCCCAATCAGAAGAAGTAGTTAAATATTTATTCAGGGGTATCGGAATTGCTAAAAAGCATTGCGAAGTATTTGGGGATATTTTAAAACAGGATGATCTTCCTGTTCCCACTAGCTGGGACTCTGAGGTAACAAGCTCTACAACCTTTACCTTTTCTGACAAGTTAATGATGTTTTTCACTACATCTTTAAATGCACTTAGTGTTGGATTTTACGGAATGAGTATGGCAACGAGTCCAAGAAGAGATATTGGTCTTCATTACATAAGATTATCTGCCGAAATTATGAGTTTCGCAGAGGATGGAGCAAAAATCATGATAAAAAATGGGTGGTTAGAAAAACCGCAAATGGCTCCTAATCGAAAAGAATTAGCTTTTAAAGATTTTGAATAAAGAATTAAATAATAAAATGGAATTTTTCTCTTTCGTGATTAAATAGTAGGCCCCCCCCCTAAAATTGTTATCCTTTTTTAAAAGAATATTAAAGGTGCGTTATCTTATGAGAAAGCAGATTGATATGCTTAATATGATTAATACTTTGAAACAGGATCTTCAGGAAACCAATGATTTAATTGTGCATTCATTTGAATACTTCAATCAACAAATCACATTGGTTTACCTACAAAATTTATGCGATGTAGATAAAATTAAAAGTGATATTATTCAACCTTTAATGTTGTGTGAAAGAGAAAGCAAATATCTTTTACACCTACTGTCTTTAACCACAAGTACTGAAATTCAACAGTATGAAAACCTTCAAGGCCTAATCCTAGAAGGGAATATCCTTATTTTTATATCAAATTCTATTTATTCTTATAAGGTTGTACGTATTGTCAATGACCAACCCGAAGATGCGACTGTAGAAATGTCTGTACAAGGTCCGCAAAAATCTTTTACACAGGATTTAAATGTTAACATTGCGTTAATTCGAAGCAGGTATCCTTCCAATAAAATAAAGGTTGAGTATCAAGTAGTAGGAACATTATCAAAGACAAAAATTGCGCTGCTATATGATGTCGCCTATGTAGATTTCAAGGTTTTAACTGAGTTAAAAAAGCGACTAAGTAAGATTGATATGGATGTAGTACAAGCTGCTGGTCAAATCGATAATGCTTTAAAAAAGGGTAAGATTAGTGTTTTCCCGACTACCATGATTACAGAAAGGCCTGATCGAGCAGTACTAAATCTTTCCCAGGGGAAAATTATTATCATCGTTAATGGGACTCCTTTTACATTAAGTCTCCCGGTTATTTTCTTTGATTTCATGTCATCAATGGACGATTTGTACCACTCATATTGGGTAAAGAAACTAATGCTAATTATACGATATGCAGCCCTTTTCATTACACTGATTTTACCTGCGTTATATATTGCTATTACTTCATTTAATCCTGAAATTTTAAGATCTCAACTTACCTTAACCATTGCTGGAAGCCGGGCTGGAGTTCCGTATCCTTCCTTTTACGAGGTTATATTCATGATGTTAGCAGTGGAAATGTTAATTGAGGCGAGTATAAGACTCCCAAAAGCAATAGGACCTACTGCAACAACAGTAGGTGGACTCATTTTAGGACAGGCTGCCCAACAAGCGGAGCTTGTAAGTTCCATTATGATTATCGTTACAGCATTTGTGGCAATTGCAAATTTCACCATCCCCATTAACGCAATGAGTTTTGCTATTCGATGTATCCGTTATCCATTAATCATACTAGCATCCTTTTTTGGATTGGTTGGTCTTGTAGCTGGAATAATTGTTACTCTATGTATATTAGTCGATCTCCGGAGCTTTGGAACTCCATTCTTATCCATATATTGGGGTTCTACAAAGAAAATAGAGTCCATAAGCGAGAATCCAAAGGAGGGTCATAACTAGTTGGTTCGTCATTTTTACTATACGATTATGCTAACCATGATGTTAAACATCATTATAAACGTACCATCGGTATTGATTCAGGATCGCTTTCATGGAATTGTTACCTCGATTCTTTGTAGTTTAATTATTGGCAGTGTGTTTGTTTTTTTATTCACCATAGCGATGAGTAAATTTCCGCAAAAGGGTTTACCAGAAATTTTTCACGAAAATTTACCTGCCTTTATTCGCAATCCTTATTTAGCATTTTTAGGTGTTATGTGGATGGCAGCTGGGGCATTTGCATTAATTTCATATAGTTACGTCATTAAATTATATTTAAATCCAGATATGAATTTAAAAGTCATACTGGCTTTTCTTCTGTTCGTCATTATTTTTGGTGCAACTAAAAAACAGATTCTGTACTATTTCTAGTTGAAATAATCGTGTTAATCGCTACACCTTTGGTAGTTTTTATATTATTTAAAGCTTTTACAAGTAAATATTTTTATACAGAGCATATTTTAAGAATGTTTCACGATGTGTGGCAAATGCCTAGTTATAGCTCCATATCTGCAGCCACTTATATTTTTATCGGATATATAAATTTGGCCATTATTAACCGCTATGTTGATTCGAAACGAGTTGTTAAGTTTCTATGGACTCTTCCCATAATTGGATTTCTTGTCATTAGCTCCACGTTTTTTGTTCCAATTGCTTTTTTAGGCGTTAATGGGGTTAATGATGTGGTGTTTCCTTGGATATTTATAACGGATTCCTTAAGAATGGAATTTGGGTTTATCGAGCGTGTTCTTTATTTAATCCTCTGTTTGTATCTTTTATTAATATTATTGTTTGGAATATTAACATGGCATATTGGATTAAAGCTTTTAGAGGGAATGTTTAGTAATGACAATAAGCTAAACAACAAAAAGAAAAGAGGAAAACTCTACTCTAGTGCTTTTTTGATATGTTTTGGAATCTTAACGGTTATTTTCCAAACCATTACGAATCAACGAGAATTTTTTGCTATCATTAAGGTTTGGTTAAATATTCGTTTTCCTGCAGAGTTAATGTTAGTTGCTTTAGTATTTTTCTTTTCCTGGAGGCAAAAAACATGAAGTATCGCACCATATTCATTTTAATGTTCCTTTCGTGTTTTTTGACTGGTTGTCAGTTTAATGATCTTGACAAACGTTTTTTTGTGGTTGCCATAGGAATCGATCAATCTAATGATGAAGAAAATCCTTACCGTGTAATAGTGAAATTAGCCATCCCATCAGCACACGTCGAACCTGGGAAGTCAGAATCCCAAATTATAACAAAAGAGTCAAATTCGATTCCAGAAGCCATTAGGATCATCCAATCAATGGTGGATAAAAAATTAGATTTTGGACATTGTAGGTTATTAATTTTAGATAAAAATATTTTATATAAAGATCAATCGACACTGATGAAATGGTTTATTAAACGTCCAGATATACAAGGAATTACATATGTAGCAGTGGGAAAACCTACCGCTGAGAAAGTCCTTTCCTGGAAAGTGCAATCAGAGAGATTGCCAGCAAATGCCCTTGTTTTGTCGTTTAACGAGGTTACGAATAATTCTCCTTACGTATTGTCTGAAATTCTCAATGATTACTATATGAGACTAAGGGAAGATGGAATAGATCCCTATTTACCCATTATTGAACCAATAAAAGGATCCTTTAAGATTAATTCATCCGTTGTATTAAAAGGGAAAAAATTAAAAGTGGAATTAAATCCAAATGAAACAAGAATATTAAATGAACTTCTAAACCCCGATAAAACAACTCTAATAAATGTTGGGAGCGGGAAGGAAGAGTTCTTCATAAATGCTGAACATACAAAAACGAAAATAAAGACTGTAACTCCCAAAAATGGAAAACCATTCGTAGATGTCCAAATAAAAATTCAAGGATTTGTCGAGGAGTCCGAACAAAGCCTCCATCATTTGCGTGATATCCATGAGTATGAAAAAAGAGCATCTATCTTAATTAGCTCAAGAGTAAAAAAGTTTTTTGAACATCTACAAAAACTTGAAGTGGATCCACTTGGACTTGAGCTAAAGTTTCAAGCGAGGAATGGATTGACTAAAAATGTATCTGATGAATGGAGGAACATTTACCCCACCCTTGAATTTCATGTACATTCAGAGATTAAATTAAAAGGGACCGGTTCAATGTATTAAAAAGAGAATTAAATGATGGTTGTCCAAGTAAAAGGAATGGTGAGGCCGTGAGTATTTGAAGCCCCCTTCCTTCATCTTAGGTCTTTTCTTTAAAATACTTCAATACACACTTAGACATAAGTAATGTTAATTAAAATAAAATATGACTCTTTGTTACTTTCTATTTATTTAGCTAACCTGGTGCAGGTTAGCTGAAAATGGAATTTTCACATTTTTCCTTGAATATATTCTAGGAAAAGACTATAGCTGGAGGACTATTTATGGCATTCGTTTCAATCTATACTGTTGGTAGGCTAAATCACCCTCATAACCACCCAGCCACTCGTGAATTTTTTCAAGTGGGAAATGAAGTCTATCGTCAAGCAACTAAATCAGGACTCATAGAGATGTTTTCACCTGAAGGAGTCTCTTTCCCTGAAGATACCGTAAAAGGAGAGGGTTCTCCTATTCTTACACTAACCGTATGGAGAAGCCTTCCATCTTTATATCGCTTTACGTATTCAGGAAAGCATCTGCAAGCATTACATGATAGAAGTAGATGGATAGAATCTTATCCAGAGAAACATCGTTCTTATGTAGTTTGGTGGACAGAAATGGTGAGAGATGTTTCATGGGAGGAGGCATTCAGGAGATACAACCATTATATTCAGCATGGTTCCACTCCTTTTGCATTTGATTTTAAGAATGCATTTAATGAAAAAGGGGAGACGGTATTGATTAAATAGCAGGAGAACGCTTATTAATTGGAAAATTATCCATTCAGAAAAACGAAAGCAAAATAGATTACTCTCGTTTTTAGATTTTATTGAATATATTTTTCGTACTGTGACATAAATTTAATAATTTTCAAAGGTCATTATTACTTTTTGTTGAATTAATAAATTAAAAAGAACATAAAGGTGGAATGTTAATGAATTCTATTGTGTCTCCAATTGCTTGTAAAGTAAATAATGTTTTTATTCACGTTAGTGACCTTAAAAAATCTACGGAATGGTATTGTAGTTTACTAGGATTACCCTTTAATAAGGATGAAGTAAACTCACCTGTGTACAATATCCCTGTTACTTCAGAAACTGGACTTACTTTAGATGACCACACATTTGATCCAGGCTTTAAATTGAATCCTTCAGAACATGTTTTATTTAATTTCTTCGTCAAAGATATTGATGAAGCATACAAATTTATTAAAAACAAAGGGGTAGTAGTTGTTAAAGAAATAGAGCGTATCGGTGATTTTGCTTATTTTAATTTTAAAGATTTAGATGGTAACGTTTTAATGATCTGTAATTGCTAAATGTTATGATTAAAGGGATATTACCCATTGAAGCGGTCTTTTTTCTTTTTGAGCTTCTGAAGGGTGAGAGCTCCTAGTTTAATAATAAACAAGACCTTCAATTGGCGAAAACCAAGCACAAAAGCGAACTGCTGTCATGTTAAGTTGGGGAAGTTACGGAGCATCTGTAGAATGGAGAAGAAATACGTACATTTTTTCATTTCCACCATTGCCACCATTTCTTTTGCTGGGCGGCTGCGATCTGTAATCGGACTTCTTCCTCCATCATCTTACTTCGTTCTACCATCAGGTGCTCTGAACGTTCTACAAACCTTGCAATTTGGTTTATCTTTTCTTCGAGATACGCTTCTCGTACGGCTTTCTCTTTTAAAAGTTTGATTAAATCAAGGTTTATTTGCTCCAAATGTTCCATTCTTTCCAATAGCTCAACATGGTTTCGAGACTGCTCTATTTCCCGATTATCTGTTTTCTGAACCAATTCTGTTAGGCTATCCGATCGATTCTCTTCAGAAACCCTTGGTATCTCTTCTTTAGACATCACTAAAAGCTCGTTAGGATCTTCTAGATCATTCGTGATTTCTACTGGTTCTGATGCTGTATCCGATTTTTTTTGTTCAGAAACGGACGCAATTGCTTCTTCAACAGCTCGTTCCAAAGTGATATCTTCCTGTTGACTGAATTCAATTAATTGGCGGAGGATGTTAACATCTTGATCAAAAAATCCCCGATGTCCTCTAGTATTACGATGAATGTGATACCCCTGCTTTTCCAAGAGATTGGCGTACTTGCGTAAAGTACTGCTATTAATTTTAAGCATTTTTTGTGCATCTCTGGGCGAATACATTTCACTCATAACCTTTCACCTCCGCAATACTTTAGCATCTTAATCCTATGGCTTTTAGTAGGATAACACTCTATCCATTTAAAGTATATCAAGAAAACTATGATAAAATTGTCGAACCAGCAGAGTGTAACCACATTGTAAATAGATTGTTAGGTTAATGAAAGAAACAGTTAATTTAATTGATTTGAATGTTAGATATAGTCTTTTAAACTTGAAAGAAATTTGGAATAGAAAGAGTAACTTACTCGTAGATTTTAAAAGAACTTGTAGTTTTCCTCTAATAAAATTTTTCGTAAGGAGTATTACTATATGAATCGAGCGAATCTACGTATTATTGATTTAAGTGTCCCTCTCGACAATTCTGCAAAGGAGCCCTTTCCACCGGAAATTCACTATGGATCCCATGAGGAAGCTGCACATGTTTTGGGGCTGAAACCTAGCGATTTTCCAGACAGTTCAGCTTGGGCAGTAGAAACGGTTACCTTAACTACACACACAGGGACTCATGTGGATGCCCCTTGGCACTATGCTTCAACTACTGCGGGTGAGCCTTCTAGAACCATTGATGAACTGCCACTTGAATGGTTCTACGGCCATGGAGTTCTGTTCGATTTTAGTGATAAACCACCAGGCTTTGAGATTGAAGTGGAAGATTTTGAAAAACAATTAGAAGAGATGGACTATTTATTACAGCCCTACGATATTATTCTTGTCCGAACAGATGCAGATAAAAAATATTATCAGGAAAATTACGCAGCTGTCCATGCAGGTGTTTCGGCTAAAGCAACTCGATGGCTGATTCAAAAGGGGATTAAGGTGATGGGCACGGATGGTTGGGGGTGGGATATTCCGCTGTATAAACAAGCAGAAGACTATAAAAAGAACCCTCGCGATGGGGTCCTTTGGGCCGCACATTATGTTGGAAAAGAAGCGGAGTATTGCCAAATTGAAAAACTGGCCAACTTAGAATTACTGCCGAAAAGGTTTGGTTTTAAAGTGGCTGTTTTTCCTGTAAAGATCAAAGGAGCAAGTGCAGGCTGGGCAAGACCTGTTGCTATTTTTGAGTAGAGAAATGTGATGAATAAGACTTTTGTACTACCAAAATTTACAGCTATCTTCCAAATTGGTTAGATGTTATATTGTTAATAGTCCAACAAGGACACTAAGAACGGGTCAGGGCGGGAACGCAGCAGTCATAATTCGTGAAATTGTGTGGGCTATTACATAAACTAAACTCCTAAAGTAATCCCCCTAAGTTAGACTGCTTAGGGGTTTTTTGTGTAGGTAAATTTTTCTTTAGAAGGCCGTTCAAGGCCAAATTCTTTTAGAAAAAAGAGAAAGTGTTCTTCATAAAGGCGATGAAGGCCAAATCCCTTCGAAAAAACAGAAAAAGTGGTCTTCAGAAAACAGAAGAAGACCAAATTCTTTTAGTAAAACAAAGAAAGTGGTCTTCGTAAAAGAGAATATGTAATCTGATGCGGGACCAAGATAACAAGGACTATAAGTATGTTAGCACAAAGTGCTAGTCCATCCCGCAATTATTGTGCTCCTATAAATCGATAAAGTGCTCATGAAATGGCTGTAAGCCAGGTTTTGTACTTCCATACTGCAAACGGCAGCAAGCCTCGTACAGGAAGTAGTAGTCATATAACTATCGATCAAAGACCGATTCATCCGTTAGGTTCATTTCCCGCAGGATGATGCCCCTACCTAAATTTGGGTTGCTCGCTCGTGGGGTTTACCCGTTCCACCTTTTCCGTTTCCAGAAAAGTCTCGTCACTGTGGCACTTTCAGGTTATTCTCAGCATATCCAGATAGACTTAGCATGATTTCACCGCCATCAGTCGAACATGTGCGACTGCCCACTCTTGCGAATGGCACGAACACTACAGGCATCTCAGCACTGTGCGAGCCTGGACTTTCCTCAGCTCCTGTAAAAGGAACCGCGACTACTCACCATTTCATGTTTATCCATTTTTTCAAAAGCGACAATTTCTACTATATCATTATAGATAGTAAAAATCATTAGTAGGTTCTTTCCATTGTTTCCAACCATAGTTTATAACAAACGGAAAAAACGTATTATATATAGAAGCTACCCACAATATTCATTTTAAACACATAGGTCTTTTGAACTACCAAAATTTACAGCTAGCTTCCAATTTGGATGGGTGATATAGTTACTCTTGTAAGTTCGTAACGGAGCTTATGCGAAAGGTTTTATTACAGAGAAGTACTCAAGAGGCTGAAGAGGCGCCCCTGCTAAGGGTGTAGGTCGGGTAACCGGCGCGAGGGTTCAAATCCCTTCTTCTCTGCCATAATATTATGGGAATGTCCTTGGTATCGACAGGGATTGTTTGAGCTTATATGGCGAGTCGAGGGCATCGGCCTCGTTAAAACGATAAAGCCTAATAACTGGCAAACAAAACAACAACTTCGCTTTCGCTGCTTAATAACAGACGATAGCGGTTCCACCTTCCATCGTCCATGTGGCAGGGTAAGGGACTCATTCTAAGTGGACTACGCCGAATTCCACCGTCTGAGGATGAAGGAAGAGAATAACCAGACTAGCTGCTTCCATGCCTGTCAGTAGGCTAACGAAGTGAGCCATACCTAATTTTACTGACTACACTCGTAGATGTATAAGTGTCAAGATCTTTGCACACGGGTTCAAGTCCCGTCATTTCCACTAAAATTAATTTAAAAAAGCAAATAACATAGCATTTTTCCGCAGTAGCTCAGTGGTAGAGCTATCGGCTGTTAACCGATCGGTCGTAGGTTCGAGTCCTACCTGCGGAGTTATAGTCCAACAAGGACACTATGAACGGGTCAGGGCGGGAACGCAGCAGCCATCATTAGTGAAATTGTGTGGGCTATTACATAGAAAACTGGCGAGTTTCTTTACTTAGGTTTACAAAAACCTTATTTATAAAATGCCTTACTTACTTGTGATACGGTTCAAAATGAAGTTCTTTGGATTTTTATGATTGAATGCCTTGGTCCTTAATCGATAACCAGCAAAAGTAAAATTAGCGGAGATTTTCCGGTTAAATGAAGATTGGTACTCGTTTTGGGGAAAAATAAGGGAAGATTTTCTGATTATGCAAAGAAAAATCTCCCAATTTCGCATTTTTTGAGCCAATAGGCGAAATCTCTCCGTCTATTTACGCTTTTTTTCATAATAATTTCTAATTAAGCGAAATTTTTCCACCTATTCATCAGCTCGGGTGCTTAAACTGATCAAATGACAGAAGGTTTGATCGCCTTTTTTAATTGAAAAATACTCATTTTATAATAATGATTTCAATTGCTAAGTCTAACTTAATGAAAATTCTAGAAACGTTGATAAATAAAGAAAAAGACGTATGCCAATTCATACGTCTTTTTTTGAGTCATTAAATCAAAAATGGAACCTTTATGCGAATAGAATTTAGCAATTTTCCTTTTATTATAAAAATCGTTTTTAAGTTAAGCCTTAAAACTGTCCTGCCATTTCAGTAAACGATTTTCTAACAAGCGGACAACGGAGTCCGATATTTTTCCTGCTGAGGCAAAAATAATGATTCCTACAAAAACCGTGTCTGTCTGCATAAAGGAACGTGCATCTTGAATCATGAAACCCACCCCTCGATCTGCACCAAGCAATTCAGCGACCACTAAGCACATCCAAGCCGCACTTAAAGCTAAGCGTATCCCAAGTAAGATATTGGGCAATGAGGCTGGAATCATCAGCTTTGTTATTTGCTGGGTTCGGCTGTATTCTAGGATTCGAGCAACCTCGTAGAGCTTTTTATCGACATTGCGAATGCCTAAAAAGGTTTGTAAATAGAGAGGAAAAAAGGCACCTAAAGCAATGAGTAAGATTTTTGATAATTCGCCAAAGCCGAACCACATGATAAAAAGTGGAGTGATCACAAGCAATGGGACGGTCCGCAGCATTTGAAAACTCGGGTTTAAATATTCCTCTGACTTTTTGTTCATTCCCACGATGACACCCATCAATAGGCCGAAAAATCCTCCTAAGACAAAGCCCAGAATTGCTCGGGTTAAGCTTATTTGTAAATGCTTTGCCATCTCTCCTGACTGAACCAGTTCAATAAAGCGCGAACCAATTAAAAGGGGCGAAGAAAATAATTGTGCTGGCAAAATGCCGATTGTACTTAATATCTGCCATAATATCACTACTAAAATAGGGAGGAATATCCCCCGCCAAACAGCCGTATTTTTTGATAATTTGGCTTTCTTTTTCTTCATCGAAATCGCTTTGTTCTGGGTAATCGTTTGTGTCGACATTTCCATCATCCTTTCTAAGTTTTGAGTTAAATGCTCCAATCTTCTAATTCATTGACATGGTGGTCAAGGTATTTCAATATTACGGTTCTATATTCTTGGAATGACTTACTGCTCCTTGTTCTTGGATAACGAAGATCAATCGAAACGATTCCCTTTATCCTTCCGGGCTTAGCATCCATAACAACGACTTTAGAAGATAAAAAGACGGCTTCATCAATATCATGAGTAACTAGCACCATAGTAGTTTGATTTTCGTTCCATATTTCCAACAAAGCTTCTTGAAGATGGTTGCGGGTAAAAGCATCTAGTGCCCCAAAAGGTTCATCTAACAACAGCACTTCAGGATTCCGGAGCAAGGCCCTGGCAATCGCCACTCGCTGCGACATTCCACCGGATAATTGGCGCGGATAGGCTTTTTCAAATCCTTTCAGTTTAACAAGTGAGAGTAATTGGTCCACCTTTGAACGGATTTCAGGATCCTTTAATGACAAGTTACCTGAAATATTCTGTTCTACGTTTAACCAAGGAAACAACCGATGTTCTTGAAAAATAAATCCGCGATCCTTAGAAGGACCATTCACGATTTTTTCACCGATCCTAATCTGACCTTCAAAATCCAAATCCAGCCCGGCAATTAATTTTAATAGAGTGCTTTTTCCGCAGCCGCTAGGGCCAATAATGGATAAAAACTCACCTTGCTTAATTGAGAGATCAAAATCCTCCAAGACATGAATCCTTTCCTGATCATTCCTAAATGTTTTCCTTACGTGGTCAATCTTCACAGCTGACACCATTATCATCATCCTTTCTAAAATAAAAAAAGAGATTCAGCGAAAAGACATTTCTGTCCTTTTGCTGAACCTCTAGAAGACTAGTCGATTCATGCGAATGACTTAATTTACAAAATACCTTATCATGGAATTTATTTGAACGCAACACTTTAAAACCAACTAAATTTATAGGAATAATAAAATTTTAATTGACAGATTATTTTTTTTCCTGTTAAGATGCTTTCATACACAAAACGACTTACCAATTTAATCCATAGTGATAGGAATCCACTAGGCGACTAGAGATTCAACAAAGAGAAGTGTCAACACTCTCTTCGTTGGATCTTTTTTTTATTTATTCTTAAGCCGACTATCCCTCTAGGTTAAATTGGTTATTGAGTGATAGGAGGAGATGAAAGAAGGTAAAAGGGGTTCTATGTTGCTTGAATCGAATCGCAAAGTTCTTATTCGAAAAAAAATCTAACAAACTATTGATTAGGAGGAAAAAGTAATGACAAATCTTCAAGCAAAACAATTAAAAGTAGTACCGGTAGCAGGGAGAATTGGTGCAGAAATTCAGGGTGTTCAACTAAAGGGGGATTTGGAACCAGGTATTTTAAACGAAATCAAACAAGCGCTAAACGAGTACAAGGTCGTATTTTTTAAAGGTCAAAAGCATTTAACCGATGAAAGTCAGGAAGCATTTGCGAAGTTATTAGGAGAGCCATATGTTCATCCCACAGTTCCCGTGAAAAATAATACCAACTATATCTTTGAATTAGATTCTCAGGTAGGGGCAAAAGCGAACCATTGGCATACGGATGTTACGTTTGTCCCAGAAGTTCCTAAATACTCCATCCTAAGAGGGGTGACGATCCCAGAAGTTGGCGGAGATACGGTGTGGGCCAATACCAATACAGCGTATGAAGATCTTCCAGAAGGATTGAGAAAATTAGCAGATACGTTGTGGGGAATTCATTCTAACGAGTATGATTATGCCCAATTTAAACGGAGTGATAGTGAGGTTAATGAGGTTACAAGGAAATACCGTGCTGTTTTTGAATCTACGGTTTTTAAAACAAGACATCCAGTGGTCCATGTTCACGCAGAAACAGGGAAAAAGCATTTGTTGCTAGGAGGATTTGCCGGAAAGTTAGAAGGCTATTCAACAAGTGAATCTGAAAGACTATTAAGTATCTTTGATTCTTATGTGAGTCGCCTGGAAAATACGGTCCGCTGGAAATGGACGGAGGGCGATGTAGTTATATGGGATAACTTGGCCACCCAACACTATGCGGTTGCAGACTACGGAGATTCTCATCGAGTAGTACGGCGCGTAACCGTCGGAAAAAACGTTCCTGTTAATCAAGAAAATGAAGTAAGCAGACTAATTGTTAAGAAATAAATCTCTATTGTTTTTGAAAAAAAGAATTACGGGAGGTTCTGGTGAGGACTCCACACCTTACTGAATCTCTTTTTTTATCATCGTTTGCTACATACGAGGAGGGATCGAGATGGAAAAATATCGTAAGAATGTATCTGGATTTGTATTGACTATTCTTTTCATTTTATTACTAGCAGGCTGCAGTTCATCCATAGGAAAAACAAACGCCCAAAACAAAAATGAACCAGTAGAGGTGAATATTGCGTTAAATGGGAAAATGGGACCATTAGCAATCGCCCGCGAAAAGGGATGGTTTGAAGAAGAGTTTAAGGGATTAAATGCGAAAGTGAAATGGAGTGAATTCACAAGCGGGCCCCCGCTATTAGAATCGCTTGCATCGAATCGTGTTGATTTATCGTTTTTAGGAGATGGAGCGTTAATCGCGGGTATTGATAAAAATCTGCCATTCGAGGTGATCGGGCAAACCGGTACGGGAGAATCGAATGTACGAATTTTAGTTCAAAAAAATGGGGACATCAAGAACATCCATGATTTAAAGGGGAAAACGGTGGGTGTTCCTCTTGGTACAACTGCCCAAGTGTATTTAATTAAGGCTTTGAAAGCAAATGGTTTAACGATTGATGATGTAAAATTGATTAATCTTCAACCGGATGATGCGCAAGCAGCTTTTCAATCAAAAAAATTGGATGCTTGGGCCGCATGGAATCCCTACTATTTAAATAATGTGGAAAAAGGAAATGCGATCGCTCTAGATGTAAACAAAAAAATATTTGCCCCGGGTGCCATTATTGCCCGCAGTGATTTTGCGAAAGGACATCCTGATCTTGTTCAAGCCTATCTACGAGTTTACAAAAAAGCTGCTGATTGGCAAATCGCTAACCCGAATGAAGCATCTAAGATTTATTCTGCTCAAACAAAACTCCCAGCGGATCTTATTTATAAAATCATCACAGCAGAAAAACCATCGATATTTTTTACAGAAGAGTCTATCAACGCACAACAAGAATCCATTAATACCTTGGCTGATGCCGGTTACATCAAAAAATCATTTAGTTATAAAGATCAAATCCACAATGAATTTATTGATAAAGCATTTAAAAAATAACACCAATAAATGATTTAAAAATAAATCGTATTAGCAAACAACTCGAAGTCTGATAAATAGAGGCCTCGAGTTGGGTTGCTTTTATATTCATATTGACTAAATTGTTTTAAAAAGGTTATGAAAAAACTTCCTCGGAAATTAGTTTATAGGACTCGGTCCGATCCCTAGGAGAGTGCGTAATTGTCACAATCATGATCTCATCCACTTTATAGTTAGCTTGTAACTCAATCAGTTTGTTTTTACACTCCTCGGGATTGCCAATAATCATATTCTGTTTCATTTTGGCCAATTTTTCAATTTCTTTCTCAGTGAGTTTATATTCTTTGGCCTCTTGAATGGAAGGAACATATTGCCCAACACCTTTTTCTTTTTGCAATGCCCAAATCAGATTACTCAACGCAATCTCTTCCGCATTTTCAGATGTCTCTGCACAAATCACGGAAACTGTTAATAATACTTGAGGAATTTGACCATGTTTCCTTGGTTGAAAGGAATCTAAATATTGTTGAATTATAGGTCCACCATCATTGTCGCTCATAAACTGCCCAAATGCATAGGCCAAGCCATTTTCAGCGGCAAGTAATGCACTTTTTTTACTTGTACCGAGAATCCATGGCATTGGTGTGATAACTGGTAGAGGCGCGGCAGTAACAGTTGCGTACGTATGGTCTTTAGGAAAATCATGATCAAAAAAATGAATTAATTCTTCTACTAAGTTTGGCATTTTATATACCTGTTGTAAGAAGTTATCAGATAAAGAGTTTGTGACCTCAGCTGAACCGCCTGGTGCACGGCCAATCCCAATATCGATGCGATTTGGAAACAACGTAGCCAGCATATTGTATACTTCTGCTACTTTATATGGTTTATAATGCGGCAATAATACCGCCCCCGAACCGATTCGAATCTTTTTCGTATGTGCTCCAATATAACTTAGCATCACTTCAGGTGCCGAACAGGCAAGGCCTGGTAAATCATGATGTTCGGCAATCCAATATCGAGTGTACCCAAACGATTCTCCAGCTTGCGCAAGCTTCATCGATTCAATTAACGCATCTTGCGCGGTTTGGTTGGAGGAAATGGGTGATTGATCTAATATGCTTAATTTCACCACATCATGCCACCTTTCCTAATTCTTCACTTCAAGTAAAGATAATTGAAACTCTCCAACTTGTCCTTTTTCATAAAGGTTTGTAATAGAAGTAGAATATTGTTGAATCTTTCCTCTAAACGCCAATTCCTTTTCAGGAACTTTAACATCAAAGATTCCTTTGTATAATAAAGTCGTAATGTTATGATATTCCTCACTATTCACTTTAAAATCAATGAGAATTTTAAGTAAGCCGTTCTCGGTTTCTTCTTTATAATTTTCAATATGGATCACTGAATCATATAAGATTATTTCTTTAATCAAAAAATCATCCCCCTGAATAAATATATAAAAAACCATAAAAAAACAGTTGACGAAATGAACTGTAACAATTAAATTTACAGTATAGATCTTTTGCAAATGAGTTGCTTGAGATGAAATTATATAATCTTTGTTGTTAAACTGTAAAGTTTTTTATTACATTTTATAGTCCTGTAGCGTGGAACAAAATAAATTAATTAATGGAGCGTGAAAAATGATGGTGACTTTGTATACAACTACCAGCTGTGCTTCTTGTCGAAAAGCAAAAGCTTGGCTTGAGGAACATCATATAGATTTTGAAGAAAGAAACTTATTATCTAAGCCACTTACAGTTGACGAAATTAAATCGATTCTTCGTCTGACAGAAGAGGGTACGAGCGAGATTGTTTCAACAAATTCAAAAACCTTCCAGGAATTAAATATAAATATTGAAACTCTCCCGCTTAATGAATTTTATCAATTAATCATTGAGAACCCTAAAATGTTGCGCCGGCCCATTATCATGGACGAAAAAAGATTACAGGTTGGATATAATGACGAAGAAATTCGCAGTTTTCTGCCTCGTAAACTTCGCACATTTTTGAACAACGAAATGCAAAAAATGGCGAATTGATTTAAAACAATAGTAAATATTAAATATTTGACAATCCAATCTGTAACGATTAGTATTACAGTACGAAAATGAATGGAAAATAGTTGTGATTGTTTCTTAGGAGGCAGACCATGAACAGTGATTTTACACTCGCCATCCATAGTTTAACGTTTCTTGCGCTGCAGCCGGATCGGATGTCAACCAGTGATGCTATTTCTGAAAGTGCCGGAGTTCACCCGGTACGTATCCGTAAAGTGCTAAGTCTATTAAAAAAACATGGATTTATAAAATCGAAAGAGGGAACGGGCGGCGGCTTTCTGTTTGCTCTCGATTTAAGTGATATTAATCTTTGGGATATATATAAGATTACATCTGAAGGCGCCCTGCAGCCTAAATGTCCTGAATCAAATGCGAAGTGCATTGTTGGCGCCAATATGCAGAATGTCCTATGTAGTATATTTTGGGGAGCAGAAGTACATCTGGGTGAATATCTTAAGGACTACACCATTAAAGAAATTGTTGATCTTATCAATAAAGAAAAATAAGTATCATCCTTGTGATCTTATTTTTCATTTAAATGTAATAAAAAATATTACAGTTTGTTAAAATAATTGAAGAAGGTGAGATAGATGTTATCCAATAATAAGGCAATTTTAAAAACAGGTGATTGGATTAAGGGAAAAGCACGGGATGGGGAATTATTCATTGGTTATATTGAATCACTGTCGCTCGAAATTCCAGAAGAAGTAGTGAAGGTAACAGTGGTCACTAGTGATAATAATGAAATGATCGGAAAAACCATTCCTATTTTAAGGAAGCGGGTAAATAAACTTCCGATTTCTAAAGCGATTAACAAGGAACAAATTCGATTTCTTATTGACTTGGCTTTATCGACAGGGGATGAGGAATGGTTTTTGGAGCTGTCTTCTAAATTAGCCTCAATAAAGCAGCTAGTTAAAGGAGTATATTAAAATCGTTAAATTAGATTCATTAAACCCAACAGAAAAGTTTTAAATAATTCGTTGCAAAATAGCATTTTCCATCGAGGAAAATGCTATCCTATTTTAAAAATGAACAGAGCCAAACCATGGCTCTGTTCATTTTTTCTTCCCCTTCTTCTTCAGTAACACCAGAAATAAAAGAATTGGAATATATCCATAATTCATAAAAAAGGATATACTCCCGGTGAAATTGGCGACCATGTATATTTGTTGCCTTGTTTTAAACAAATTCATTGAGACTAATATGATCAATGAAATAATAAAAACTCCATATTTTTGTTTTAAATTCACCACTCTTTTTACAATGCGGCTAGCACACCAAATAGCAATACAAAAATTAGGTAGAATGATAATAAGCCAATTTGCAACTCCAATGTATTCAAATCTCTCGACAAACGGCATTTCAATGATTTTCCACATCGTCAAAGTGGCCCATTTGTTTTTCTGCAGCTGCTCCTCTGAAAAATAAGAAAACGTTATAAACGTTAGAAGCGTATAGAGAATCGTACTAAATAGGACAGCAAGATGGGCCCATTTCTTTGATTTATCCGGTTGCTTAATGAACGGATAAACAAAAAATAATATTTCATAGCCGAGATAGGTTAGGGACATTTGATAAGATGCCTTTATTAGGTCCATGATTGAGTGGTCAAAGATAGGCAGTAAATTTCTCATATCCCCATAGGGTACCGTAAATAAAAAAGTAAAAAATAAATATGCAGGAAGAACCACTCCAAAGAATGCCACACCTGTTACGGTTCTAAATCCCCCGAAAACGATATAGATGGCTAAACCGCAGAAAGCTAGGGAAAACCAAAAGGTACTAAAATCCTCGAACATCCATACTTGTATGACCTCAATAAATATCCTAAGAGTCGTTATGGCGATCAGAATAAAATACAAAACATAGGGGATAGATAAGAGTTTACCGATTTTCTTTCCATATACGAAAGAATGAGCGGTCAGAATATCCCCATTAACCGTTTCCATAATTTTATAAAGCATCCATACTAAGATATGGATGCTTAAACCGGCAAAAAGAACCGATATCCATGCGTCATATCCTGCAATTTGGGCAATATAGCGCTGGAAACCAAGTGTTCCTACACCAAACTGCATAGAATGGACTAGAAAGAAAACTAAAAAGGGGGATATTTTTACATAATCAGGCACCGATTGTTCCATGGTTTATCCTCCGGTTCTTACATCAAAAAGCGGATAAAAAATTAGGTTTTTATTATTTCCTCAATTGGAATAATTATGAATGTCACACGTTTCTCTGGAAGGAAAAGGTATGTCCAGTTTTTTCGGATTAGTTTATCCGTTCACCCTAACCCCATATCCCGCAACTCCTCAAAATTTAGCTCATCAAGCTTTTTCTCGAGAATTTCAATAATCAAAGGTACTTACTGGAATGAAAACTATAGGCTTTTTCATCGTGAAATAGGCGCTTAAATCAGTAACAGCAACCTAATAAGAATCATAATTTGTTGAAGAGAGTTAACGTAAGATTGGTTGGTTCCATTTACACTTTGTTAAACTCTGGTTTCAGGTGTCCTTAAACCTGATTTTAAACACAAAGGGGAGGAAAAAATGCAGAATTTTCATAATGAGCTGCAAGGGTTGAGTATCGATCCTTATCAAGTTGGTGAATTAGTTCCAATGAATCTACAAAGCTATGATCCGCGCGTGTTTCGCTGTGGAGGTTTCCGCTGTGGGGGCTTTGGTCGTTGTGGGGGCTTTGGTCGTTGTGGAGGCTTTGGCTTCCGTTGTGGAGGCTGCTTCGGTTGTGGAGGCTGTGGCTTTGGTTGCGGCGGCTTTGGTTGTGTCGGATTTAGTTGTTTTGGTATTGGTTTTAGCTGTTTTGGCATTGGTTTCGGATTTATTTAATGGGTTTAGATTCTCGAAAACTGCTGAAAAAAAATATGATTTTGTGAAACAAAGTGCCCCTGCATGTACATGTGCCGCAGGGGCACTTATTTTATCCCGCATTAACGGGCAGTAAGACCCCCACTTCAAGGCTTAGTGGAAACAGGAAGCATGTGTGGGGGATCAACTGCCCGTAAAATCCCGATTGGTTCAACTAACAATCAGTGGGGGATGAAAAAAACCCCCACTGATTGAAGTTTCACCTTATCATATTGGACAAAAAATCGTACATAAACTGATAGTGCGCAAGTAGTTACGATTAGAATAAGGAGGGGCCGAATGACAAATCTTACCTCGTCCTCACGTTTGAAGGCTAAAAGGGATACATTTTTTATCCCGGATCCAAAGGGTGGAGTTTATTTTAGAAATAACCTAAATTCATTCCGATTGGAAGGTCAAACCATCTATCAATGGATTGAAAAATTGTTGCCGATGTTTAATGGGGAACAAACATTGGGAGCCTTAACGGAGGGATTAACAGGACCCTACCGTGACAGGGTATATGAGATTGCAGAAACGTTGTACAAGAATGGGTTTGTTCGTGATGTAAGCAAAGACCTTCCCCATCAATTAAGTCGTCCAGTTTTTGAAAAGTATGCTTCACAAATTGAATTCATTGAGAATTTTACGGAATCGGGTGCTTACCATTTTCAAGAATATCGACAGGCTAAGGTACTCGCTGTCGGCTCAGGGTCCATTTTGGTTTCGTTGGTTTCTGCCTTATTGGAATCAGGGCTGCCCAAATTAAATGTGCTGGTAACTGATACAGTTCCAACCAATAGGCTGCGGCTCCATGCATTGATCCAGAATGCGAGAAAAATTGATTCCGATGTGGAGTTCGAGGAAGTATCCTATCCTAAAGGAGCCGGGGAAAATTTTTGGAAACAAGTAGTTCAGCCCTATGATTGGATTCTGTATGTGTCACAGGATGGAAATCTAAATGAATTAAGGAATCTGAATCAGGTTTGCCAAGAAGAAAAGAAGACATTTCTCCCTGCTATCTGTTTAGAAAAAGTGGGAATCTCCGGTCCGTTAACCCATCCAGAAACAGAAGTATGCTTCGAGTCTGCATGGCGGAGAATTCATCCATCTCTTGTAGAAGCCGAAGGGGAAACACAGTCATTCTCTTCCACCTCTGGAGCGATTTTGGCAAATGTGTCTGCATTCGAATTTTTCAAAAAGGCTACAGGAATCGAAGGCTTAAACCAAAGTAATCAAATTTATTTGCTTAATCTTGAAACGATGGAAGGTGACTGGCTTTCATTCATTTCACATCCCTCGGTAATGTCAAAAAGTTTGAGACCAGTACTGGTTGATGATCTTGATGTAAGACTGAAACAAGAATCTGACAGGAATGAACAAAAGGATTTGCTTGAATATTTCAGTCGATTAACTTCAGAAGAAATCGGTATTTTTCATACCTGGGAGGAACGAAATTTACCACAGCTTCCGCTTTCCCAGTGCTATGTTCAGACCGTTAACCCTGTGTCAGAGGGACCTGCAGAACTACTGCCGGAAGTTGTCTGTTTAGGTCTGACACATGAAGAAGCCAGAAGAAATGCCGGATTGACCGGTATTGAAAGGTATGTTTCAAAAATGATTGATTCACCTGTTTATGGGTTTAGAAATCAGACAGGACATGTTCATGCGAGTCTTCCAGAAGGTTTTATTGGTATTGGTTCAGGAGAAAACATCGCTGAGGCTGTTTGTCGAGGGCTGCAAGCCTATCTGGATGAAGAATTGAAAAATAGAAAAGGGGATCACCTGAATACGGTTAAGGGTGTACAAATGGGAGCCATAGAAGATAAAAAATGCCGATTTTATTTGAATGCCCTTACTACCTTAAACGGTTCACCTGCCATTGGGTTAAAAGAGGACGTACTTGGATTCCCTGTGGTTTGGGTAAGATCAAAGGGCTGTTGGTACACAGGGGTAGGTTTAAATCCAACCTTGGCATTACAAAATACATTGCAGCAAGCACTTTTGGATGCGCAAAACCAGAAGAATGCCGTAGAGAGACATGAGAAGGAGTCTATGATTTACCTCAAAAAAAATGAAAATAAACTCGAAATCCCTTCTTGTGAGGAAATGACACAATTGGAGCTGTTACAATCTTCCATTCAGGTCTTAAATCGAAACAGCAAACAACTATTGGTTTATGATCTGTCGATTGAGCCGTTTTTAAAACAAGAGTTGGCAGGGGTGTATGGTGTGCAGGTACGAGAGGGGGATTCATAATGACTGCACAGATTCTCATTGACGGAGACGGTTTATTAGCAGAATATGTCTTCGAGCAATTGTCCGCTACCTATCAAGTTAGACGTCAAAGCATGAATGAAGAAATTCCCGAAGAAGCAGAATTGGCTCTAGTGCTCGACGATGCTTGGCATCCATCCAAACATCGAAAAGCGGATGAGAGATTCAAGGCCGCCGGTATCCCTTGGCTTCGGGCTTTCGTTTCGTTTGGTGAGGGAATCATAGGTCCTTTCGTACGGCCCGGGACTTCGGGATGTTCCCACTGTGCTGATAAACGGCGCTTGCTTGCCGGACCCGACCGGCTTGAAATGTCGAAGATTCAGGCAAGATTGACAGCAGGAGCGGGGGTCACGTGTGATGCATGGTCTTCTAGAACGGGATTATCGCAAATGGCCATATTCATCCATAACGAAGTGCAGAAAGTTCTACAAGGAGATTCCTCGCCCTTAGAAGAAAGGATGTTCATTACCAATCTGAAAACGTTAACGAACTCCCGTCATTTTTTCTTGCCTGATCCATTGTGCCCGATTTGCAGTCCATTACCTGAAGACTCACCAGAATTAGCTCAAATTAGGTTAGAGTCCAGTCCTAAAATAAATGGTGAAGGGTATCGCTGCCGCTCGATGGATGAATTGAAAACAGTGCTAGTAGATGACTATCTGGATTTTCGTACTGGCATCATGAATGGAAAAATAGAAGATTTCAGGCTTCCATTTGCAGATGTTTTGGTTAATATGCCGTTGTTTGGAGCGGACGAGGGAGTTGCTGGCCGTACTAATTCATATGAAATGAGTGAGTTAACAGCGATTTTGGAGGGGTTAGAGCGATATTGTGGAATTGAACCTCAAGGTAAAAGGAAGAAAGTTCGTGAAAGTTATCAGCATTTAAAGGAAGTAGCATTAAATCCAGCAAGGGTAGGATTTCATGACCAGAATCAATATGCAAAGCCTGGTTTTCCATTTAAACCGTTTCATCCTGATCAACCAATGAATTGGGTCTGGGGTTATTCCTTCATGCAAGAACGTCCTATACTTGTTCCGGAGCTGCTTGCTTACTACAGTTTGGGCAATGGGGAGGGTTTTGTTTATGAAACCTCCAATGGATGTGCATTAGGAGGGAGCTTGGAGGAAGCCATCTTCCATGGCATTATGGAGGTCGTCGAGCGCGATTCCTTCTTGTTAACCTGGTATGCACAGCTGCCCCTTTCACGTCTTGATCTCTATTCTGCTAACGACAAAGAATTAGAGTTAATGGTTGACCGTATACGTGAGGTGTCGGGATATGACTTATATTTTTATAATTCGACAATGGAAAACGAGATTCCTAGTGTTTGGGCAATAGCCAAAAACAGAAGATCAAAGGGTGTCAACCTCATTTGTGCAGCAGGTGCGAATCCTGATCCTGTAAGAGCAGTAAAAAGCGCGATTTACGAGCTCGCTGGAATGATGGTTAGGCATGACGAAATATTGGAGAAAAACCGGCAGAAATATGAAGAAATGCTCAAAAATCCATTTGCCGTCCGGAACATGGAGGACCATGGCCTGCTATACGGTCTGCAGGAGGCAGAGAAACGGCTAAGCTTTTTATTGGATGATCAGCGGCCATTACGAACGTTTGCAGAGGAATTTAAACAGCCTCCGGTGCATCCCGATTTGAAAGATGATCTCCAGGATATTCTTCAGAGGTTTCGCAGTTTAGACCTTGAGGTTATTGTGGTAGACCAAACGACACCCATTACCAAACGGAACGGTTTATACTGTGTAAAGGTGTTGATTCCTGGTATGCTGCCAATGACATTCGGACATCACCTTACTCGTTTCAAAGGGCTAGAAAGGGTCCTCCAAGTTCCAATGAAACTTGGATATTCCAAACAGCCGTTGTCGTATGAACAGCTTAATCCCTATCCTCATCCATTCCCATAATGAAAAGTAGGAGGTGTAAGAGTGAAGCTTGAAACCTTTCTGCATCATCTTCACTTTGATACGGAAAAACTTGCTCCGCCAGATTGGCAAGTGGATTGGGAGGACGCACCACTTCCCTATAAACTGTACCGCGGCTTACCAGAGATTCCCCTATCAGGAGATGTTCCGTTAACTCTCAGGGAACGAGTTGCTAAGGCAGATCCTGGACTGGAGGAGCTCGGGACTTTCTTATGGTATATATACGGGCTTACTCATTATGCACAATTCGCTCAATCTGCCTTCATAGAGGGGACTGAGGAAAATAATGCTGTAAGCTATGCCCAGTTATTCCGGAGATTTGTACCGTCTGGAGGTGCATTGTACCCGAATGAATTATATGTGTATGTAAAGCTGGAGGATGTACCACAGGGGATTTACCATTACGATGTGGCACATCACCGCCTCCTATTGTTGCGGGAAGGAAATTACGATTCCTACTTATCTAGAAGTCTTGGAAATTGTGATGTTTCAGACTGTTTCTGTACTGTTTTTGTCTCGACGGTTTTTTGGAAAAACTTCTATAAATATAATAATTTTTCCTATAGACTCCAAGGATTAGATGCCGGCGTGTTAATTGGGCAATCGTTAGAAGTCGCGGGTAGGATGGGGTTCTCTTCACGGGTATGTTACCAATTTCTTGACCGCTCTATCAATCGTTTACTTGGGCTATCTGAACAGGAAGAAAGTGTATATGCAGTGGTCCCATTATCTATTCATCCATCTATTTATTGTGTTGACAACGATCATGAAGAAGAAAGTGTTTCGGCCGTTGAATTATCCCAGGAAGTGCCCTTGCTAAAGCATGAAACCTATAACCGTTCTAAGAGAATCATTGATTACCCGATGCTAAAAGAGATGAATGAAGCATCGATGCTAGAAACGACACAGTCATTTGTAAAGATCATAAAAGAGAGAAGTCGTGGCAGCAATTCCTTAGGTGCAGAGTTCATCATGCTGCCATTTACCGAGACCCTCTCATACGATCTTGCATCCGTTTGTAGGGAGAGGCGTTCTCCCGATCTTGATTTTATAATAGGGAAAGTTAGTCAAATACAACTATCCACTTTGTTAAAAGAGACTTTTTCCTTCTCTTATCAGAATGACCTAGACGACACCCATGGGGGGCCGGAGACTCGTGTTTCTTTGTATGGCTGTTTTTATAATGTAGAAGGAGTTCCAAATGGCACTTACTCGTATGATCATAACACTCATGGACTTTGCAGAATCACGCAGGGAGATTTTCGGGAGTATTTACAAAATGGATTAACAATGCCCAATTTAAATCTGTTTCAAGTGCCGCTCTGCCTGCATGTCGTCGGAGACAAAAATCACCTCAAGGAGAAATTGGGGTATAGAGGATATCGGATCCAACAGATGGAAGCAGGCATTCTCTTACAACGTTTGCTCTTGGTTTCGTGTGCTTTAGGAATGGGGGGCCATCCACTGCTAGGATTTGATGTCAACCAGTGTGATGAACTTTACAGAATCCATTCGAAAGGAAAAACCAGCTTAATCCAAATCCCTGTCGGTCCTTACCGTCCACGTGCCTGGTTAAAGGGGAGTTTGCTTAGCTAGGTGAGACATGGGGACTGTGTAAAAAAACATAAGTGTAGTTAGGGCCTTTATAGGCTCTTTTTGTTTGGGATATTTGATATCCATGCTGCAGAAACGAGAATATGAAGAAGTAAAGGTATAAATCAAAAAAGCATGACATACATTCTAAAAAAATGTAAAATTGGAAATTGGTTACTATAATTTTGTTAGTTTAAAATAATGATAGGCAGTGAGGTATAAAAAACTTGCCATTTATTGCTTATGATTATTTGCAAATTCCGAGAGAAAAGGAGTACAGAAAATTGAATTTAAGTATTTCAGAAATCAAAAGACAGGCAAAATTATCTTTAAAAGGAAAATGGGGATTAGGTGTTTTATTAACATTCATTCTATTCCTTCTCAATTTTTTATTACCTACACTGGTTGAAATGATGATGAGCGGCGGTCCTGCTGAATGGATAAAGCAGGAGGATACATCGCCAGGAGGAAGTTTTGTAAGTACCCTCATTACGATTGCGCTCATTCCTTTTACGGTTGGTGTGTATTGGTTTTATTTGTCATTGGTAAGACTAAAAAATCCGGAAATTTCTTATGCTTTTTCGATCTATAAGGATGGAAAAACATCCTTTAAAATGATCGGTGTATCTATTTTACAAGGTCTATTTGTGTTTTTGTGGTCCTTATTACTGTTTATTCCCGGTATCATTAAAAGTATTGCTTACTCTCAAACCTATTACTTATTACGAGACCACCCAGAATATTCGGTGCTTGAGGCAATCACAGAGAGCAGAAGAAGAATGAACGGGTACAAGTGGAAATATTTCTTATTGGGACTAAGTTTTATTGGCTGGGGTATTCTTTGTTTGTTCACATTGGGAATTGGGTTCTTGTGGTTGGTTCCTTATGTCTCAACATCAATGGCTGCATTTTATAATGAAATCATTGATATTCAGGACAAAGACATAGATTATTAAGCATTCATCCTATCCTAACATCCAAGAGTGGCTGAAAAGTCATTCTTTTTTCATGCAAAAAAATCGATAGAATCAAGAATTACGAGGTGTTCGATTTTAAAATTCCTTTCATTCTTTAGGATTGTTAGAATATAAAAAAGATCTTTTATTGGAAAGGAAATAAATTATGCCATTAGAGATTGTTCGCCAGGATATAACGAAGATGAAGGTTGACGCGATTGTAAATGCTGCCAATACAGCACTGAAAATGGGCGGGGGTGTATGTGGCGCTATATTTCGTGCCGCAGGCGCTAGGGAGTTACAAGAGGCTTGTAACAAAATCGGGGAATGCAAGGTAGGAGAAGCTGTTATTACGGAGGGATTCCAACTGGATGCAAACTATATCATTCACACACCCGGTCCCATTTGGCAAGGCGGATCACGCCAGGAAGCAGCTCTGTTAAAGGCATCCTACTCTCATTCCTTGGAGCTAGCTAAAAAGTATCAATGTGAATCAATTGCCTTTCCGTTAATTTCAACCGGTATCTACGGCTATCCAAAAGAGAAAGCCTTGGAAATTGCCGTTTCCACGATCAGTTCATTTTTATTACATCATGATTTACTCGTGTATCTCGTTGTTTTTGACAAAAACTCTTTTGGTTTAAGCCAGAAGTTATTTACCTCTATTCATCAATATATTGATGAGCACTATGTAGAGGAAGTCGAAAAAGTGTTCCAACGTACCAGAGAAGAACCATACATATTCGAACAACGCCAAGTAATCGAAATTCTTCAGCAGGACGTCTATAAAGAAGCAGAGGAATCATTACTAAACCTATTGGATCAACTCGATGAATCTTTTTCCGAACGGCTGCTTCGCTTAATCGATGAAAAAAGAATGACGGATGTTGAGACCTATAAACGGGCAAATCTAGACCGGCGGTTGTTCTCAAAAATCCGGAATGCTGTTGATTATACTCCCAAAAAGAAAACGGCCGTTGCATTAGCCATTGCATTGCAACTGGATTTTGAGGAAACGAATGATCTGTTGTCTGCAGCTGGGTATACTTTGTCACGAAGCAGTAAATTTGATGTCATTATTGAATACTTTATTCATCAAGCGAATTTCAATATTCATGAAATCAATGAAGCTTTATTTGCCTTTGACCAACCCTTACTTGGTGCTTAAAATGTCGCTTTAATAATTCACCGTGTCAATTTATTGTAATATTATTAATGTTTGGTCTTTGCAACAATTCTGTTTATTTCCGCTCCAGGCACTTCGCTTTCCGCGGGCGTGCCGGGGAGCCTCCTCGTCGCTTCGCTCCTGCGGGGTCTCCCCAGCCCCGTACTCCCTCAGGAGTCTTCGTGCCTTCCGCTCCAATCAACAGGTGTATTCAACAAAGTTTTTCCAACCCCATAAATATTTATAGTAAGTGGTGAATTTAATTTTTAGGCCAAGAAGAGTTTCGCCAAAGTGAATATGAATTTGTGTCTATTGATGGATTAGATTCAGATAACCACCTTCTTTGTTTGATTGACAAATCTATTGATTTTTCGTCTCATCTTGAAAAAGTAAGTCGGAATAATGGCTTTATAAATTTATAAAAGAAAAAATTAAGTGAAGCTTCCCAGTCTCTAAGAGCTCTGTATTGACTTCCCTATTGCCGGTAACGGGGATTGAAGAAAACTAGTGAACAGGTTATTACTGCAGCCTGCCAAAAGGTATTGAAGATTACAACGCAGTTAACAAGGTTTGAAAAAGTGTGTTGTAATACTTTGTTTGCCCCCTGTTGATTGGAGCGGAGGGCACTCGACTCCTGCGGGATAAAGAGGTCACTGGAGACCCCACAGGCGCATGCGCCGAGGAGGCTCCAGGACCTCCCCGCGGAAAGCGAGTGACCGTAGCGGAAATCAACAGGCCCGTTGGCAAGGAGAATCAATAATTTAGGTTTTAGATTTGACAAAATAAAAAATTGCCGAGAAAATTACCTTTTTCGATAATCTATGTCGCTTTTAAAGCGACCATTTCTGATTGGATTATTGTTATCCTTTGTTTATCAAAGAACGGAGGATGATCAGGATGAAAAAGAATTTAACCGAGTTAGTGTTTATTTTAGATAAAAGCGGCTCCATGGCTGGGCTTGAGGCAGATACGATTGGCGGCTATAATGCGATGCTGAAGAAACAACAAAAGGCGGAAGGGGAAGCCGTTGTTACCACTGTATTATTTGATCATGATATTGAACTATTGCATGACCGGATTCATGTGAAAGGCATCTCTCCGATTACCGATGAAGATTATGAAGTGGGGGGTACGACCGCACTATTAGATGCCATCGGTTTTACGATTCAAAAAATCGTGAAGGTGCAAAAGAAAACAATGGAAGAGGAACGGGCTGAAAAGGTACTGTTTGTGATTACTACAGATGGCATGGAAAATGCCAGCAGGGAGTTCTCGAGGGAGAAAATCAAAAAAATGGTGCAGCATCAAAAAGAGAAATATGGCTGGGAATTCCTATTCCTCGGAGCCAATATTGATGCCATCTCGACTGCTGCTCAATTTGGAATCAATGAGGACTTCGCGGTTGATTATCATGCTGATAAGATCGGAACGGAAGTAAATTTTGAAGCGGTAAATGATGCCGTGAGCAACCTTCGAAGTGGCAAAAAGCTTGATCGAACCTGGAAAAAAGGAATTGAAAGTGATTTTAACGGGCGTACAAAAAGATAATTGTAAAGAAAGACCCTTTTGACTACATCTAAATATCATTTGTAAATGTCCTAACGATGTCCTATGTCCAATTCAATAAATCGACATGTCCAAAATAGTTTGGAATTTCTAAACACTTGCCCTCCACAAACTTGTACACACAGCATAGGTTATGTTGTGTAGTAAATTTAGGGAGGGTTTAGATTGTTTGATTTTAGTTCTATAGAACTTAGTCACTTTTTATTGGCCACTGCCATCTTGTTAGCATTCGCCCATTTATTCGGCTTTATTGCTGAGCGGTTAATGATTCCCCGCGTGATTGGTGAAGTGGCAGCGGGAATTATCTTGGGTCCTACATTGCTTGGCTACTTTTATCCCCATGCTTTTTCTTGGCTGTTTGCCGGGTTTCCACAGGAAGACCGTATGTTTGGGCTTATGTACCAAATTGGTCTGACACTACTTATGTTCTGTTCCGGGTTAAAATTCCACACTAAATTTAAAAAAGGTGATGGAAAAATTACATCTGTTATTATTCTTGCATCGACCATTCTACCATTTGCACTTGGTTGGTTAGCATCTTATTTAATTGATTTTGGTCAGTTTTTAGGTCCAGCCAATAGTGTGTTCGCCATCAAGATCGTCGTGGCCATTTCGATTGCTGTAACATCCATACCTGTTATCTCCAAAATTTTCAATGACCTGGGAATCATGCACTCAAGATTTGCGAAGCTTGTGATCGCGATTGCGGGTGTGCATGATACATTGCTTTGGGTGGCTCTAGGAATCGCTACTGCGGTTGCGGGGCATGGGGGACCTGTTACGGCTGGTGCTGTTTTAAAAAGTGTAGGGATTACTGTAGGGTTTATTCTTGTTACTATATTTGTTCTCCGGTTTTTGTTTAAAAACTTAACGATTCGAAACGGGAATTTTTTATTTAGAGCCTCTCATGTAGGATATTTTTTATTTATCATGTTTGTTGTCTCTTCGGTAGCAGGGTATTTGAATATCGATACGATTTTCGGTGCTCTTTTAGCTGGAATCGGCGCAAAAATGGCTTTACCACCCACCTTGTTCAAACGATTAGAGCAGTCTGTCTTGCATATTTCATTTTCATGGTTTATCCCCGTTTACTTTGCTGTGGTAGGACTTAAATTAGATTTAGCGAAACATTTTGATTTAGTATTCTTTATTCAATATTTGTTATTTGCGACACTTGCACAATCGATCATTGTATTCCTTGCTTGTAAACTGATACGTCAGGATCGGATTACAAGTTTGAACTTTGCAATGGCCATGAATGCAAGGGGAGGTCCAGGAATTGTTCTTTCAACCGTTGCCTTTTCGGCAGGGATTATTAATCAAGATTTCTTTGCCATTCTCGTAATGCTAGCGCTCATCACCTCCTGGCTTGCAGGTTCTTGGCTCCGTTTCGTCTTAAATAAAGGGTGGAGGTTAATGCCAGGGGATGAGGATATCGTTCCTGAAAAAATTAATAACGATAGTGACATTATTCATCTGCAACAACAAATTAAACGCGAAAAATTGGAGTAAACATAGTCTGTATTTGCAAAGCAGATCTTGCTTCAAAGAAAATACAAAAGAAGGTAGATAAATTTATGAGGGTGGTTCTATCTTCTTATACATAAACGATTTTGGTTTCTTATTTTTCGATGGTAGAATGATAGGTATAGAAAATAGAAATGGTGACTACATAATGAATGAAGGTAAGAAATTACAAGAAAAAGATTTATATAAACCCATTCAAAGATATTTTTCCCGAGAAGGTTATGATGTCTATGGTGAAGTGAAAGACTGTGACATGGTTGCCTTGAAAGGGGAGGAATTGGCGATTATTGAATTAAAGCTCACGTTAAGTGTTGATTTACTCATCCAGGCAGCAAAACGCCAGCGTATAACGGATCAGGTTTACATCGCAATCCCCAAACCTAAATATCGATTAAACTCAAGGCGTTGGGCAGATAAATGTCATTTTATCCGCAGACTTGAGTTAGGTCTTATTGTTGTTTCTCCTTCAGGAAAAGGCTTAAAAGCGGACCTGATTTTTCATCCATCACCATTTCATTCAAAAAAGAGCCGAGGGAAAAGCAAGGCGAAGCGGTCGGCAATTTTGAAAGAAATAAGTGGACGAAGTGCTGACTTTAATATTGGTGGTAGTAATCGGACCAAAATTATGACCGCCTATAAAGAAAATTGTATTCAAATTGCCTGCTACCTGCGCGAGTCTGGTCCCTTATCTCCAAAAGCACTCCTCCAAATGGGTTCAGGAGATAAAACCTCCTCCATCTTAACAAAAAATTATTATGGCTGGTTTGATCGTATAAAAAGAGGCACCTATTGCCTTAGTGAACAGGGAGAAAGGGATATATTGGAATACCCGGAATTACTAGATTACTATTTAAAAAACATGATAAAAGACGATGAGAGTACCTGAATTATTGAGGTTTATTTTTTCAAATGTACTTTTGGGCTTTTATTCGCCAATCTTACCTTTAATTCCATAACAATTCTTTGGGCTTGTTTATCCAAAAGACAAATTTTATTAAATTTTAGGCACTAAAATCAAATCTCCTTATATAAGAAAATAAAATTACGGATATAGAGGAAAATAGAAACTGGAGGTGAAATATAGTGCCGGAGAATCAACCAAAAGTAACCATCCCTTTTTCACCAGAGATTATTGCGGTAATGAAAGATGATCCCGTTTTTCCTCAGCTGGGGCATCAAAGCTATCCGGAAATATCAAAACGATCCAGTGAAGAAGGGAACAAAATTCCAGAAGATCAGGGTTCACCCAATTATCCTGAATGATCGAAGCTAGAAAGGGGTAAAAAAATGGCCAATAATGATAAAGTTCCGGATCTTATCCAACAACCATTAATGTCAACCGGTACCACGGAGCCTGGGTTTGACAGGAATACAAATAAGTCTAAACAGGAGACTAAACCTAAAATTGGTGAGACAATTGTTGGAGATAAGGAATAGATTGTGATATATCAGGTGACCTACTAAGTAAAGCGACGCAGCCAAAAACTTTTGGCTGTTTTTTTCGTGTGTGGATTTTACTGCACTTTTTGGACAAAAAAAGGCGTTTTTCATTCGCCCCTTTTTCAGTTAATCACTGTAAAATTTCCCCTTCCATGAATAGTCTATAGGAGGCTAAAAACTTACTGCATTTTATTTTACCGAGAGGTGTGATGGGGATGGGGAAAAGTTCAAATAACAACAAGAAACAAAATAGCAACAGCAATAACAAAAACAAAAGCAATAGTTCAAAAAACAATAACCAAAAGAATAATAAGAAAAAATAGATGCATTTTAAAAAAAGAAGAGGCGTACCTCTTCTTTTTTTGTACAACTGAAATCACAAATTAGACTGGGGGATAAATGAAATGAAAAGTCTTATTAGTGGGGGATTCTATGACAAAAAAACAGGTATATTTTTTTACTCTAAATCATCTATAGGTATTACATCGGTTATGTGGAGTGGTTCCTGAGAAAAAAGACAATACAAGTCTGTAACTCCGTTTTGTTGCTCCGAATTTCGTAGGACAAAACCTTCGAATCCTATTTTCATAAGGCTGTTTCGGAATTCAGAATTGGCCTCTTCTTTATTTAAGAGAATTGCTTGATCCTCCCAGGCTTTTTTGGCACCTAAATAATCACAGTATTTGTCACGTTCTTTCATAAATAAATCATAAGAATCCTCTGAATTCGATTTATATTCCTTAAGATTTGGTTCGTCCAAATAGACTTTATAGATAAAACCACGGACCGGCCTTTCAAACTGCACTACTTTCGGTTCTCCATCCTCCCAAAATTCCATATCGGATTTTTGAATGATAGTCTCCGTACCCATTGCGTAGGGTTTTGCCGATTGGAGATCTGATGTAAACCAATATCCAATCGTATCGATGCCATTATTTACATTTTGAACAGGTGTTTCATTATTAAAATGATCAAATTTTCTTATCGAGCCAAGATAACCAATCATATACATGACCTCCATTTTTAGTTTAGCCTAATTTTTGGGTGTTTATTGATACAATCCAGAAGGTAGCTGAAGGACGAAATTATAAAGATGATGTTGGAAAACGTCCTTCATAAGGGTGATGAAGGAAGAAATCGTAAAAAGAAGCGAGAAAACGTCCTTCATAAAGGCGATGAAGGACGAAATCGTGAGAAGAAGCGAGAAAACGTCCTTCATAAAGGCGCTGAAAGACAAAATCGTGAGAAGAAGCGAGAAAACGTCCTTCATAAAGGCGATGAAAGACAAATCGTGAGAAGAAGCGAGAAAACGTCCTTCATAAAGGTGATGAAGGACGAAATCATGAGAAGAAGCGAGAAAACGTCCTTCATAAAAGAGATGAAGAACGTTATCGTGAATGAAAGCTGGAAAATATCCTTAAAAAAGGTGATGGATTATTTCGAGGCAGGGAACCTTTCCCACTTTTTCCTTTGAAAAAAGGCCCTCCCCAAAATAGGAAGGACCTTCATAGAAATTGCATTACATATTCTGTTCTACCTTCGCCATCGTAGCATCCTGGGTGACATTCCCATTCCGCTTTAGTTTATTCCATCCAACTGTAACGCCTTTTATTGCCGAGAAGATCGATTTGATTACGACATACGTCATCAGCTGCTTGTACAAGATGCGTTGCAGAAACAAGGAAGCCAGTGGTTTCGAGCTTTCTTTTTCCAATCTGAAGGCATAAAGAGCAGTAGCGAAATCCAGTACATAAAACAGGATAAACCCAACGGTGGCTCTGCCTGGGTGTTCGCCAAAAAGGGCGAGAATAAACAAGAAATCAGCAATCGGCGAGATTGTTTGATAAAGATATTGGAATATCCACATGTTTGGCAGGCCGATATATCCTAAAGATGGATGCTTTAAATTAAATAAAGCCCCCCGATGTTTCCATAGGCATTGCAGGGTCCCATAAACCCAACGGTAACGCTGTTTTGCCAAGCTTTTAAGATCCTCCGGAACCTCTGTATAGGCGTAAGCCTTTTCTTCAAATTCAATCTTTTTCCCTTGGCGTAAAAGGGTAAGCGTGATATCGGTATCCTCTGCCAGTGTATCTTCTTGAAAGTATCCCGCTTCTACCACCGCTGTTTTTCTCCATGCCCCAATTGCACCTGGTACAACCGTAATGCAGTTGAGTGTGGCGAAGGCTCTCCTTTCCAGGTTAAAGCCGGTCACATATTCGATATGCTGCCAGTTTGTAAGGAGGTTTCCCTTATTACCTACCTTTACATTACCTGAAACAGCTGCAACCTTTTCATTTTTAAAATGGTTCACAAGCAGGGAGATGGCGTTTTCGGCAATGAGTGTATCTGCATCAAGTGCCACTACGATTTCACCTTTTGCTTCTTTAAAACCAAGATTCACGGCGGAGGATTTTCCGCCATTGCTTTTTTTAATTAATCGAACCCGAGGATGGTTAGCAAACGCTTTTTGAACCACACCAGTTGTATCATCCTTTGATCCATCGTCGATGACTAGAACCTCAAATGCAGGATAGTCACTCGATAAAATGGAATCAATTGTTTTGCAAATGACTTTTTCCTCGTTATAGGCCGCGATCACGACACTTGTAAAAGGGGTAAAGCTAGGATCTATCTCCGTTTTTTTATAGCGTTTTACCTGCCTGCTGGAAAGGAAAACAAAGAGCAGCAGACGTAAAATTCCTAAAACGATTGCGGAATAGAACAGCACGTTTAATCCTGAACGCCATCCTTGTACCAGCATAAATATTGCCCGATCATAGACAAAATAAGGTCGATCTGCATCGGCAGGGGGCATGATCTGTTGATTATTTTTCCCAATAAGATTTGAAATGGTAGTAAAGGTATAGCCTTGTTGTTTAAGTTCTTTTATCAAGATCGGCAGTGCCTCTACTGTATGAGAGCGGTCACCACCGGCATCGTGCATCAAGATAATATTCCCTTCCGGCAGTTGATCCAAGACCTGCTTTACAATCTCTTTACTTGAAGGTCTTTGCCAATCTTCCGAATCAATGGCTTCACCGACCATGGTATAACCCATTTCCTGCGCACGCCATATCGGCAGCAGTTCTTCCCTTGTGCTCGGTTCCGCATCGGCGACATAGGGCGGACGGAAAAGATTCATCGAATGCCCGGTAATTTCCTGAAACAGTCGCTGATTTGCATTGAGCTCCACTTTGGTTTGTGTTGATGTCGTGGAGGCAACATTTGGATGTGTAAAGGTATGGCTGCCGATTTCATGGCCCTCATTATACATCCTTTTCACCAGTTCCGGGTGTTGCAAGGCATTTTGGCCAACGATAAAGAAGGCCGCTTTTATATGATTCTTTTTCAGAATGTCCAATATTTCGGGTGTATATTTTGGATCCGGTCCATCATCGAAGGTCAGGACCACTTTCTTCCGTTCCACATTACCAGAACGAACCACTTCAAAAGGCATTGGTAATTTTGTATAGGATTCATTTTGAATCCAACCCTGTGAGTCAGTTTGAATCGTTCTTTTTCCATTTTGTGCTGGAGAAGCAATTTTCAAAATCTCTCCATCACCTGTATAGTGAACGGGGTCAGGACTGACAAGGGTTTCTAGTGTCTTGGAAGGATTAGCCATTTCCTTTGATGTATTGATGTATTTCCAGATTGATGGATCTTCAGAACCGAGGCGCCAAACCGCAATTCCTTTAGAACCTGTGTCCATCACTGTTTTCATTTGATTATAAAAGGTTGCTCCATCTAAAAACCAAACAATATGGTTTTTTCCCTCTATTTTGTAACGGAAATAGGGGTTGCCTGCTTGTTTATTCCAATAGATTTGCAGGTTGGTGCCGATTCCGAGATTCATGATATCCCCGAATGTCAATGTTTCAGCTGGCCATTTAGCATTTTCCTCCCAATCGTAACCAAAGCTTCCGAGACTCACAATTAATTTTTCAGGAGGGATTGGGAGCTGGTTTAAGCTCTCCTTTACCCAATCCGTTGGGGCAACAGGACCAGGTTTACTCGTCGAGTTGTGCTGGTCATAGAGCATGACAAACATCCGGTCAACTTTAGCGGCTAATGAAGCATAGTCAAAACTATTGTTCATTGGCGGAACATCCATTGTGACCATGAGATCATGTTGATGAAAAGCTTTCGAAGCTTTATCGATAAAAACAGTTAAATTCGCTTTGTCCTTTTGCTGGACGCCTTCAAAATCTATATTGATCCCGTCAAAGTGATTGGTTCTTACATACGCTAACAAATTGTTTATCAAACGATCTTCAGCCCCAGGTGTCGTAAATAACCGATGGAGAGTTTCTCCATCCCATTTATTTTTGGTGTAATTATTCACTAAAGGGAGAACCTTTATTTGGTGTTTTTTTGCCTCTGCCTTTATAGACGAGTCTGTGCTTGTCTTTACGGTGAGGTCAGAATGGAGCTGAAGCCACTCTGGAATGAGGGTTGTCATGGCATGGATGTGTTTATTGAAAGACGCTTTGCTGTTTTCATCCCAGTTGACGTAAAAACCATATATTTCTTGTTTGCTTTTTTGTTGAATCCTTTGATTATTTGTTTGAGTAAGAGGGGAAGAATTCGTTTTCTGAAACTGTGCGGCTAACTGTTCTTCACTTAAGGGTTGGTTAATCGGAACAATCCTGCTCGTTTCTGCCGTTTTACTCAATTGCAGTTCTGGAAACATTGGATCTGTAAATAGGCTATCTATAAAAATCATTGAAACTAATAGGATGAATACACTAAAGCCAGTCGTCATTCGAATGATAATCGACCAGCGCCTTTTAGCGGGATCAAGAAAAACGTGTTCTTGGTCTCGCTCATTTTTTTTCAGTCCTAAATTGTAGAACCAATGGAAGAAAAAGAAGCAGAAAAGTCCGATTAAACCTCCAAAAATCCCAGTTGTAATGGATTGGGTAAGCTGTATTTTTGTTTTGAGGGTGGAGGTTAGCCAGTCATTCATAAATCTTTCCATGGCTGCTAAATTTAGGAACGGTAAGTGACGAACCATCGGAATAAAAATGGTGATCAACGTTCCAAAGAATAAAGCAATAATATTAAGACGGAAAATGAGGGAAAAGGCAAGCATTAATGGAATTCTAGCACTATATAAAGGTATAAAACCTAAGAAAAAACCAAGTGTACTCGCCACCGCCCCGCCACTTCCCGTAACAGGCGCAAACAACGATCGAACCATCCACCTAAAAATTCGATTCATAAGACTCCTCCTTTTTTGGTGCTGGGTGACAGGCACCGTTCGTGGACTTTTTGATGAAATTGTCCGTATCCAGTGGACAGTGTTTTTTCGACAAAAAATGACTACCAACAGAAGGTTAGGATGTCGGTGTGGGATTATGGGGGTAGGGTAGGAGGTTTTCGTTTTTTGATGGTTTAGGACTATGTTTTTGGGTTTAATTACCTTGAAGAATAGAGATAAAATAAGTAAATGTGACTATACCGAATACCCCCAGAAACTCTTTGAATTGGTCGAATTTTGTAAGGCGATTGCGCGTAAAAAGCTAAGAGGAGAAACATATGAATAAACTGACTAAAGGAGCTCTCACGATGGTGTTAGTGGGATCGATTACGTTTTCTGTCACGAATGCCTTGTTTGGAGATACTATAAAACAAATCACGCAAGGTAAAGATGTAACAGAGCCTAAGAACCAAAACATTACGGACCAAATCGACAATGTCGAAAAAACGGGGAAAAATCAACCACAAAAAACAGTAAATAATGTGAACCAAGCGGAAAAATCGGTGAAAGTACAAAAAACTATGGCTGTCGGGAATCTAGAAGATAAAGCGGTGACCGTTGCAATACAAGAAACCGTAAAAGACAAAAATGTGCAGGCTCAAACAGCAAAAACACCTGTAAAGAACATAAAAATCACTGCTTCACATCCTAGTACTGCCCCAAAAACGGTTGTAACGAATGAAAAGAAGAGTGATAAAGTTGTAGCACCAATTCAAAAGAATAATCCAACAACTAGAACGACCTCTACGACTACTCATTCAACAGCCCCTGCGACTCATCCTACTGCTTCGAGTCAAAATTCCTCTGTAACGGGGTCAACAGGGAAGAGGACATCAAGCACGAAACCAGTGACCAATACTGCTTCAAAGCCCTCAACAAATACGACTACGACTAAAACTAAGACTTCAACACCCAATCATGGACAACAGGTTTCACAAGCAGCAAAAGAAAGAGCTGCGGTCCGCCAGGCTACCAAAGAAAATAATGGTAAGAACAAGTAAAGGATCGCCGAGGAGGCGATCCTTTTTCAATTATATACGCTAACGTGTCTATTTACCTTACATTCTTGCATTTTAATATTTTACACATTTAAAGATCATATCAACATTTTTCTTTGTATTTTCCATGATCTTTTTGCGGAATTCTTTTGCTTTTTTGAAGGCCTCCATCATCCCTGATGCTTCAATCTTTATCTCCCGAGGACCTACCGGTTCATCCAAGAGAAAAATATATTGTCTCATGTTGTAATCACCCTTCGAACAGTAATTTTGTATAAAGTATATCGTGTATTGTAATCGTTTACAATTGTTTTTTATAAGGTTACAGTTTTTAACAAATAGGTGAAACTGACAATTGGAAAAAGAATCGCAGGGAAGGACAAAAAAATGCCAAAGACCATAATTTATGATCTTTGACACTTTTTTAACCAAGTATATCTTTAATTAGTGGAGAAGGTTAATTGGGTCGATCCAAAAATCAAACCTTTAAAATTCGTCTTAATGATGAAGTAGCTCCCATAATTCCAATGAAAACCCCAAAAAGAAGCAGAAACAAACATGAAATGGGAATGAGGGGGAGAGGGGAGAGCAACTCAATAAAGTCCAAATCGATATATCTACTAAAATAAAGATAAACAAAATAGTATCCTGTCAGGATGAGAATGCTTGCAATGATGGCTCCTAGCAATCCAATGAAAGAACCTTCGATAAAAAAAGGAAGACGAATAAATCCGTTTGTAGCTCCAATCAATTTCCGAAGCTGAATTTCTTCTTTTCTCGCCAATACTGTAATTTGAATTGTGTTCGTTACTGAATGAACAGCAGCAAGGGTGAGACAAATAATAAATATGGTCCCAGCCATCCGGGCTATTTTTGTAGAAGTAACCAGGGGACCAACCACGTTTTTGGCGTACGCCACTTTATCCACTAGCGCTAATTTTTCTACTCTTTTGGCAACACCTGCTACATCCTTTGGCTGTTCGGTTTTAATCACCAATTCATCATTTAATGGGTTATCGTTTTTTAATGTTTGAAAAGCTGCGCCCTCATCTCCTAAATTTTTCATAAAGCTCTGAAGGCCTTCATGTTTAGAAATGAACGAAACGGATGTAACATGATCATACGTTTGAATTGTACTAGTGAGAATCTTTACGTCCTCGGAATCAATTTCCTTTAAATAGGCGTGTATTTCCACATTTTTCTCTACTTTTGTTGTCATGTGGTTTAAGTTGACCAACAGTAAGAAGGTAATCCCGATGAGGAAAATCATTAAAGTTAAAGAACTGACCGAAGCAACCGTCATCCAGCCATTCCTTTTAAAATTATTCATTCCTTCTCTAATATGTCGATTCAAGTAGGATCCTTTTTTCAACTTGTTCGCACCTTCCTTTGATGATCACGAAGAATGCTTCCATTTTCGATTAAAATCACTCGTTTCGTCGTATGTTCAACAAACTCTTTATTATGAGTGGTCATAAGGATCGTTGTCCCGAGTTTGTTGATATCTTCAAAAACCTTCATGATTTCCCATGCCGTTTTACTATCTAAATTTCCAGTCGGTTCATCCGCGATAATCATTTTTGGACGGTTTACTATTGCTCTGGCGATAGCAACCCGCTGCTGCTCGCCTCCGGATAATTCCTTTGGAAAAGCATTCACTTTCGTTTCAAGGCCAACCATTTTTAAAGCATGATAGACATTGTCCCGAATCAAGTTTATCGGTACTCCAATCGTTTCTTGGGCAAAAGCGACATTCTCATAAACGGTCATTTTCGATAACAAACGAAAGTCTTGAAAAACCATCCCAATTGATCTTCTTAACTGCGGAATTCTCTTCTCTTTAATCGATGATACCTTTATTCCATTGACCAATAACTCACCGCTCGTTACTTTTTCTTCTCTAGTTATCAGTTTATTGAGGGTCGATTTTCCTGCACCGCTCTCACCAATCATCAAGATGAATTCTCCACTTGAGATCTGCAGGTTAATGTTTTTTAATGCATGCACCCCATTGGGATAGATTTTTGTTACTTCTTGAAATTGAATCAATTTACTCAAACCCCTTTTCAGAAGGTGATGTTAATCCTTAAATTCATCTAACTTCCATAGATCATACTGGTAGATTATTTTAAGCAGTTTATTTGCATACTCTGGGTCAGTTGCATATCCTGCATCGTGAATACCATGAGCATAGTCTACGATATTGGTAACATCCTTTAAATATTTTTGATACCTAGGAGTTAATAATAAATTTGCATGATCTAGCATACTATCATAATAGGTTTTATATTTGGCAAATTCGGCTATGACCACGATTTTTTCACCTTTTACATATTCCGTTGTTTCGACTTTGACCGAACCTGCTGTGCCTGTTCCTTTTATTCCAAATAGATTTTTGGCATTATAGGCAAGTCCGGATAGACCATTATAACGACCCGAACTTTCCAGAATGATTTGGCCCAAAGTAATGGAAGCCGGAACGCCTGTAACTTGTTCAAGCTTTTGGGAATCTGGAACGAAGGGTGCGATAATCGAATTGATTTTTACCACATTCTCTTTATTTTCACTGCCATTATGATTAATTAGGTCGAGAATTTCTTCTCCCTTTTCCTGTAACAATTCAAGGGCGATCGTTTTTTCCTGTTCTTCTTTTTCTAATTGTTTTTTCTTCTTTTCAAGGAACTCAGACAATTTTTCTTTGTCCTTTTTGTTTTTCTCCTGACTGGCTTTTATTTCTTCTAATTCTGCTTTTTCTTCCATCGTTGACTCTTGTAAGGATTGAACCTTATCTTTGATACTCTTAACCTTGTTTTGGTTTGCGATGTATTCTTCAATAAATTCCTTATCTTTGTTTACAATTTTATCATAAGCAAAGAAATGGTCGATAAATTCTCCAAAACTATTAACAGATACAATTACATTTAGGAAAGATATTTCACCATCTGTTCGATAATAAGCAGCAACTCTGTCCTTAAATTCTTCTTTTCTATTATTAAGTAAGGTTGTAATTCTCTTTTCCTCTTTGTTTAAACGGTTCATTTTCACTTGGATTTTTTTCAATTCATTTTCTTTTTTTTGAATTTTTGCCTTCGATGTAGTGATTTGTTGATCAAGGGCTTTTATTTTATCTGCCGTTGCTTCTATTTCTTCTTGGACGAGAAGTTTTTGTTGTTTAATCGCTGTTAAATCGTCTTGGATTTGTTTTTGTGAATCCGTTGGGGGTTTAGGCTCAACGCTTTTGGCATTGGCCGAAATCGGAGCTGTCATGAATGTAAGAAAGCAAGCAGATAACAAAATCGTCTTTTTATCCATTGGTCAGTTCCAGCCTTTTTATAGTTTAATTGAATAAATGTTTATCAAATATGTATTATAGATACAATTCGTATGTATTTGTACTGTATTTATCTTCCTTTAGATATTAACAGAACTAGGAATAAAATACCATGTAGAAATTGTAACGCTTTTGGGACAATATTGTTTCATTTTTGAGGAGATTCCCAACTTGTATCTTAAAGATTTCATTTCAAGCGTAAGTTTCTTTAAAAATGAGAAAAATCCCTGGATCGATTTTCACAGGGATTCTTTTCAATAGAAGAATTATTCTTTATAAACAATCACATCAAACCCAGCCTTTTTTGCTTTTGCGGCGAGGTCATCGGCATTGTCTTTTGCTGCGAATGCGCCGATTTGGACTTTGTAGAGGCCATCTCGTAAAATAACGATGGCATCAAAACCTTTTGCTTTTGCTTCGGCTGAAAGGTCGTCGGCATTCGATTTTTTACTAAACGCCCCAATTTGCACTTTGTACAGAACAGTAGGCTTTTTCGTTAAATGAAAGGCTTTTGCTAATCCATTCGCATGCCCTCTGGCAATCGCTTTTAAGAAGCTTGCATCCTTAAGTTTTGCCGCATCACTCGAAGTATCAATAAACCCATTTTCTGTTAACATGGCAGGCATAAAGGATTCTCGTAAGACATGGAAGTTGGCTGTCTTTTGCCCGCGATTTGCAAGATCGACCACTTTTAGAACTTCAGTATGAATGATATCCTGATATGTGGTTGTAGGGGCGCCAACTCCCGGGTAGATATAGCTTTCGAAGCCAGTCCCGCCGCCGGCATTGATATGAATAGCAAGATAATAGTCTGCGTCCCAATTGTTTGCTGCATCCGTTCTTTCATTTAAACTAACCGTCTCATCGCCGGTTCTGCTTAATTTTACGGAAACCCCTTCATATTCATTCACTAAGATATCTCTTAAAGTCGTAGCAATTTTTAACGTAAGATTTTTTTCGAGAAGACCATTTCCTGTCGCTCCACTGTCTGCACCACCATGGCCGGGGTCGATAAAAATTTTCACCATTTTTCATCACCTCCATTAGTAGAGTATGGTAGAGATGGCGAAATGCTTGTACAAAACAACTAAAGATAGAAAATTATCCTAAAAAAAGAGACATCCCCGAATCTACTGGGATGTCTCTTTTAATAAGATTAAGCCTCTTTTTTTAAATGGAGAGGCGATTCGTTCTTTCCAAATAACTCGTCTGTGATTGGATTGGTCTTGTTTTTGATTTTACTCACAAACATAGGATTGAAGATGACCGTTACGATGATATTCGCTAATAATCCCCAGAAGCCTTCGTAAATGCCGAAAGACTTTCCGGTTGCATAAACGGTGAAGGTAACAATCAAACCGACAAGCAAACCTAAGATTGTGGCTTCTTTCGTTTGGTTTTTCCAGTAAAGGCTAAACACAATCGCCGGGAAGATTTGAACCATTCCGGATACTCCTAATAATTGAAGTGACACAAGGGCAGAAGGGAAGACCATTCCAAAAATTAACGCCAGACCGATGACGACAAATACCATCGAACGAGTGACCATCGTTAATTTAGCCGGTGTCACGTTTGGATTAATGAAATCCCGATAAATGTTATTGGCAAATAGGTTTGAAGCACCGATGGCCATAATCGAACACGGAATCAAAGAGGCCAGGGCAATCGTTGCATAGGCTAAACCTTGAACTGTTCCGCCATAGGAAACTTGAATTAAGTTTAACAAGGCAAACCGAGGATTCGTTCCCTGCGGCAAGACATGATAGGCAACAAACCCTAAGAAAATCAGCAAAATTAATACAATATTATACAGCGGTAAGAATATTGCATTCTTCCTTAGTGCATCCGCACTCTTTGCTGTAAAGACCCCAGTAGCTGCATGTGCCCACATGAATAGGGCTAAACCAGAAATGAGTGAAGCGGTTAGAAACCACGGGATCCCTTTTGGACCGGAAGTAGGGATGGTAAGTAACTGCGGTGAATCCGAAGCTACCTTGTGAATCATTGAACCCCAACTGCCAAAATGTAAGATGGGTAGATTGACAACCAAGAATAACATAATCACCCAAACCATAATGTCCTTTATCACTGCGGTATAGGTTGGTCCTTTAATGCCGCTAAAGAAGGTGTATAGTGCAACTAATAGGAAAGAGAAAACCACTACGACTTTGACATTGATAAAGCCTGTCCCAGCGACGGTTAAGGTATCTTGAATCCCGGCTAGCTGCAAATCTATGTAAGGAATCAGCATTAATACCCCAACGGCTGCAATTAATAAAGATAAAAATTTGCTATCAAATCTTACTTTTGCATAGTCAGCCAATGTAGTTAACTTATGGCTTTTCGAAAATTTCCAGAGCTTCGGTAAAAAGAAATAAGAAATAAAGTAGGCAATGATCGTATAGGGAATCGCAAAGAATGCCAAACTTCCACCTGTATAGGCTGTACTGGTTAATCCTAAAAATGTATAAGCCGTATAGAGATCCGCCCCGACTAAGAACCAAACAAGTAGTGTTCCGAATCTCCGGCCGCCGACAGACCATTCTTCAACAGAGCTCCTATTTGATTTATCACGCCCTGATAAAAATCCAATCAAAACAACCACTAAAACGATGACAGCCGTAATGACCAAAGCAGTTAAATTTCCCTTCATGATTCAGTACTCCTTTCTGATTTTTGTAGGCGAAAGATCACATAGGTGCATAAAGGAGTAATAAGCATCCCCAAAAAGAGCCAAAATGCAAGAAATGGTAATCCAAAAATAATCGGTTGGATCCGATTAACAAATGGGATCGCCACAATCATAAAAACAATAGGCACCAAGGATAGGATCGCAATGATAGTCTTTTTGCCCATTTAAAAAAACCTCCTAATGTTTAAATATTTCATCAATTCAAAAATTGACCTCAATAATAGTATCAGTAATTTCCGACTAAGACAAGCGGAATATATGAAAATGTCAAAAAATATTCTATTTTAAAATAATAATGGGATTGGTAAGCGCATACAGTCATTTTGGAGAATTACGTGAATTTTTCTAGAGGGGACAGTAAATTGGAGAAAAGTTGTTCTTTCAGGTTATTTTTGAGTATAAGTAGGGCTTTATTTGTATATAACAATGAAATGTGAAATATAATGGCTATCTCTATTCCTTCAATTCATGTAAAATAAGATGATGGACAAAGGTTTTTAAATGACGAAACAAAGCATGGAGGATTAAAGGTGACGTATCAACTGCATAAGAAATTTAAAATGTTTTCATTAAATTCAAATCCTAAGCTGGCAAATGAAGTGGCGGATCTTTTGGGCTGCGAACTGGGGAAAAACTCCACTACTCGATTTAGTGATGGTGAAATTCAAATACATGTACAAGAGAGTGTCCGTGGTGGTTATGTATATTTAGTCCAATCTACATCACAGCCAAATAATGAACATATTATGGAGCTCCTCATTATGATTGATGCCATGAAGAGAGCTTCTGCAAAAAGAATTAATGTGGTCATGCCTTATTACAGTTATGCCCGTCAAGACCGCAAAGCCCGTTCGCGGGAACCGATTACGGCGAAGCTGATTGCGAATCTTTTACAAAAAGCGGGAGCTACACGGTTGCTTACCATTGACTTCCATTCTCCACAGGAACAGGGCTTCTTTGACATTCCAGTGGATCACTTAACAGGTATTCCGATTCTTGCCGAGTATTTTATGAAAAAACAATTGGAAGATGTTGTCGTGGTTGCTCCGCATAATGGAGTAGTGGTGAAAGCGAGAAAACTAGCCAGCCCATTGAACGCACCAATTGCCTTAATTGACCGCAGGAATCCTGAATCCAATGTGTCTGAAGTCTTGAACATTATTGGGAATGTGGAAGGGAAAAATGCGATTATTATTGACGGTTTAGTCGACACGGCATCGAACATTACGTTATCAGCGAATGCATTGATAGAGGCGGGGGCCAAGGCGGTTTATGCCTGCTGCACGCATCCGGTTCTCTCAGGTCCAGCTATTAGCAGAATCGAAGCCTCACCGATTAAAGAATTAGTTGTCACGAACACCATTGATCTGCCAAAAGAAAAGCAAATTGATAAAATTACGGTTTTATCCGTTGCTCCGTTGCTTGCAGAAGCAATTGATCGGATCCACAACGAAAAAGCAGTTAGTCCGTTATTTGAATAAGTTAAAAAGGTATCCTGAAATTAAATCGGGATGCCTTTTTTAATTTGCTGTGTTAAAGGACAATAATGATTTTTGAGCAACGTTGATTGGAGCGGAAATCAACAACCAAGTTTAACAGAGTCATTAATTTAAAGCTTAAAGTAGTGGGTCAGACGCCAAAATAGTTGGAAAATTCACTTAAATAAAGTATAATAATTCAAAAAGTAGAGAAGGAGACGAGTTGAGTATGACGAGCTTGAGCACAGATAAAAAAGGGTATTTCGGGGAATTCGGAGGAAGTTTTATTCCGGAGGATCTCCAAGTGGTAATGGATCAATTAGAGGAACAATTTTTGCGCTATAAAGATGATCCTGAATTTCAGGAAGAATTTAAATTTTACCTAAAGCAATATATTGGTCGTGAAAATCCGCTTACATATGCTGAAAACCTAACGCGGAAAATTGGCGGAGCGAAAATCTACTTAAAACGGGAAGATTTAAACCATACCGGTGCCCATAAAATTAACAATGCCATTGGGCAAATTCTGCTTGCGAAACGAATGGGTGTAAAAAGAATCATCGCCGAAACAGGCGCCGGGCAGCACGGGGTTGCAACCGCAACGGCATGTGCAATGTTCGATATGGAATGTATCATCTACATGGGTAAGCTTGATACGGAGCGCCAGGCATTAAATGTTTTCCGCATGGAATTATTGGGTGCTAAAGTTGTTCCTGTCGAGAAAGGACAGGGCCGCCTTAAAGATGCAGTTGATGAAGCTTTAGGGGATTTAGTGCAAAACTATAAAAATACTTTTTACTTGCTTGGCTCTGCGGTCGGTCCGCATCCATACCCAACCATGGTGAAGCATTTCCAATCAATTATTAGTGAAGAGTCAAAACGCCAAATCCTTGAGCAGGAAGGGAAGCTGCCTACAGCTGTTATTGCCTGTGCCGGAGGTGGAAGCAATGCAATCGGAGCGTTTGCTCATTATATCGACGAAAAAGATGTGCGGTTGATTGGTGTAGAACCAAAGGAAGCTCCTACTTTAACAGAAGGAGTACCGGCGGTCATTCATGGTTTCAAATGTCTCACTTTGCTCGATGAGAAAGGGGAGCCTCAACCAACCTATTCCATTGCGGCAGGCCTGGATTATCCGGGTGTTGGACCCGAACACAGCCACTTAAAGGTTAGCGGCAGAGCTGAATATGTGACAGCAACAGGACAAGAAGCATTGGAAGCCTTCCAAACTTTATCTAAAACTGAAGGGATCATCCCTGCTTTAGAAAGCTCTCATGCTGTTGCCCATGCAATTAAATTGGCAAAGGAACTCACAAAAGATGATATTTTGATTGTGAATTTATCAGGGCGTGGCGATAAGGATGTAGAGCAAGTATTTCATATGTTGAAAAAAAACTAACAGAAATTCTAAACAAAAGGAGAATCCCAGAATAGGGATTTTTCTTTTGTTATTTATCGTTTTCATCAACAATTACAAAATTTCAGGCATTTGCTTGTAGAAAGCAACTAGTTTGACAAAATCCTATTAACCCAATATAGTAGTAAAGTTCATTTGTGTTTGGGTAACCTAACAGGGACTCGTATTCCTATAATAAAATCAAGGGGGGAATTTTTACTTGGACACCACAAAATCTTCGCAACCATCGCTTCGGACCGCACCCATTTTTGCTGTTTTGATAGCTGGAGCGTTTGTCGCTTTTTTAAATCAAACAGTCATTAATGTCGCATTGCCGCAAATTATGAATTCCTTTCAAATTTCAGCTGCTACTGCAAACTGGTTAAGTACTATTTTCATGTTAACAAACGGAATTGTAATCCCGATCACTGCATTTTTAATGCAAAGATATACAACCAGGCAATTATTTTTATTTTCAATGGGTATTTTTTCAGTTGGAACCTTTATCTGTGCGATTGCACCAGCTTTTTCCGTTATTTTAGTAGGCCGTGTTGTTCAGGCAATAGGTGCCGGAATTCTTTTTCCACTCATTACGAATGTTATTTTTACCATCTTCCCTTTGGAACGTCGTGGATTTGCCATGGGAATCTTTGGGGTTGCATTGAACTTTGCTCCAGCGATCGGTCCAACATGGGCTGGATGGATTATTGAAACGTATTCGTGGCATGTGATGTTTTATATCATTGCCCCAATTGCACTGATAGACTTTTTTATTGCGATTTTTCTTGTAAAAAATGTAACAGAAACAAGCCGTCCAAAACTCGACGTGCTCGGTGTAATTTTATCAACGATAGGATTTGGCGGAATTCTTTATGGATTCACCACTGGAGGAACAAAAGGGTGGTCTGATCCTGAGGTGATTACCTTGTTTATTGTAGGGGGAATCAGCCTAATCCTGTTTGTATGGCGTCAGCTAACAGTGGGGCATCCAATTTTAGAATTTAGAATCTTTAAGTATAAGATGTTTACATTAACGACGATTATTAACGTGATTGTGACAATGGCCATGTTCTCAGGAATGATTTTAATGCCAATCTATATGCAAAATATTCATGGCTTCAGCCCGCTTGAAGCAGGTTTTATGCTCCTCCCGGGCGGTGTGGTAATGGGGATTATGTCGCCAATCACAGGGAAGCTTTTTGATAAATATGGTGCAAGATGGTTAGCGATTGTCGGTTTAGCGATCACCATCCTTACCACCTATGCATTGACCAGACTTCATACAGATACATCGTTTTCTTATGTAATATGGGTGTATACCATCAGGATGTTTGGAATTTCGCTCTTGATGATGCCAATTTTTACAGCTGGTTTGAATGATTTAGGACTTAGTTTAAATAAATACGGCACGGCAATGGTGAATACGTTAAGAATGGTTGCCGGGGCTGTCGGAATGGCCTTTTTCGTTTCCATTATGACGAATAATGGGAAAAGCCATGTGGAGAGGATTATGAGTCAAAATCAAATTTCACCAACTGATAAAATTCATATGGCACTGGCGATCAAACAGGGAACGGTAATGGGAATTGACGATGCCTTTATGATTGCTACCTATTTAACGATTGCAGCCTTTATTTTGGCCTTCTTTATTAAAACAAGAAAACCCGGAAGAGAGCAAGAAGAGCCAATTAGAAGAAAAGTTATAAAAAAGGTTCCACAAGCACAATAATGGGTTGAAACGAAAAAAGCTTGCATCCATTGCAAGCTTTTTTATTACTTACCAAAAAGTTGTCGGGTTTTAGTATATTGAATAAAGTTGTAGGTAATATACGACATAGAAAAAACAAGAAAAGCATCAATTATGTTTAATGTTAGGTCATGGGTCATATTCCCAATGCCAAATTTGTGAAATATAAAGTCGTCGATATCAATAAATAACACATGAATCGTATAAATTCCTAAAGCGTTGCCGCCTATTTTGGTGATCAACAATCCCTTACCAACTTGTTGATTTTTGATTGTAAACAAAAACAAAAAAATGGTTAAAAGGATCGTGGAGAAAAAATACTCGCCATGCTTGGCAGCTAACACCTTTTCGAGCCAGTATCCTTCAGAAAGTTGAAGGGCAAAGAATAGGAAAAAGAAAAAAAGATAGGTTTTAATTTCTACTTTTTTAGACTGTTGGAAAGGGGAAGCAGAAGCAAACCAAAATCCAATTGTTGTATAAAATAGACCAATGAATAGTGCATCCCGGGTGCTGTCAATGGGAATTTCTAAAAATTGCGAGTATCCTTGACCAAAAAGACCCACTATATTTAAACAAAGGCTAAGGATTAATAAAATCCTAATTTTTTTTAGCCTGTAGAATAGATATAATAGGGCAATGCTCCAAGCAAGAGAGATGACAAACCACAATTGATATCCGCTTGTACCTTCGCCATAGTATAGGAGATTTAGAGGAGTTAAGTTTTCGATATATTTTTCTAATTCGTGGCTATGGTATCCTTTGTCTATATAAATTTGAAAAACATCATATAAAACATAAAAAAGTAACCAGCTGAAATAAATCTTTAGGATTTTTATAATGTATTTTTTAAAATATTCGATTGATTTAGGGTTATTTACTATTTTAAGTCCAAACAAATATCCTGAGGCTGCAAAGAAAAAAGGTACAGCAAACCTGGAAAAGTTATCTAGAATGAAGTATCCGAGCTCATGGTCACTAGGGAATGTATGAATGACAACGACGGCTGCTATTGCAAAAAATTTAATAAAGTCGATTGCATAATTTCTTTCCATTGTCATGCCCCTCTGTTCAAACAAGTAGTCCTTATATTTTGTCCAATTCAGTATGGATTATGTTTATCGTTATGGTGATGTGAGTCGAATTTGGTGAATTTATAACTTTAAAGTGATAAATTCATATTTGAAGAGGTAGTAAATTAAATAGAAAACTTTTTAAACTCAGACGATGAGAGCGAAATATAAGTAGAAAAAGCTTAGGCTGGTTCCAAAGGTATAAAGGGGAGGATAAATAATGAGAAGATTTTCACCAAAAACATTTGCAGCCATTGCAGGTTTAGTATTGATTTGGGGCTTTAGCTGGCCTCTCTATAAAGTAGCATTAGCTTATACCCCGCCAATATTATTCGCAGGAATGCGTCCTCTTATTGGAGGAATATTATTATCCACCATATTGATTCCACAATGGAAAAAAATAAAGTGGCGTGAGAACTGGAGAACTTATTGTATTTCAGCCCTATTAAATACGTTTCTCTTTTTTGGATTACAAACGATTGGCTTGAATTTTTTGCCGGGAGGATTGTTCTCCGTGCTCGTCTATTTCCAGCCGGTTTTAATTGGACTGCTGGGCTGGCTGTGGTTGGGAGAGAGAATGTCCATTATTAAAATTACCGGGCTGGTTGTGGGCTTTTTAGGTGTTGCTGCAGTTAGTTCGGAAGGATTTACGGGACATGTATCGATCTTAGGGATTGTTTTAGCTCTGGCAACAGCAATTTTTTGGGCAATTGGTGTCATTTATGTGAAAAAAGTAAGCCATAAGGTAGACTCTTTGTGGATGGTGGGCTTGCAGTCTCTAATCGGTGGAATGGTGCTTACCGGGATAGGGATTGTTACGGAAGATTGGTCAAGTATCGTTTGGAATGGAAAGTACCTGTTCGGTTTATCGTACGGTTCCATTTTAGGGGTAGCAGCAGCCTATATCCTTTATTTTAAATTAGTCAATTCGGGTGAGGCAACAAAAGTAGCCTCGTTCACCTTTCTTGTTCCGCTTATCGCTGTCTTAGTTGGTACTGTATTTTTGGGAGAAAAATTCACTTATTCCCTTTTGGTAGGATTAATTCTTATTGTGATTAGTATTTATTTTGTAAACCATTCTGGAAAAAAACATGAACTCAAGACAAAGGAGCCGATTACTTTTGATGCTTGAGATGGAATAAGCGAGCCAATCTTGGTCGCTAATTACTAGAATAGGTATTCCTTTGTTGAATTACTTTTTAATGGTCATACTATTGAAAAATAGTAAGGAGGGTCACAATGCCAAGAAAAACTGCCCAAAATGCCGAAGCATCTGACGAGGAAACCATTGTTACTTTTCCAACAGAAGAAGAAAATGAGGATGAAGCAGAAAAACTTGCTCGAATGTTAGCTGCTGTCATGGAATATCTGACGGATGATGATTTAGAAGAAATGGATATTGAATACCTATTGGACAGCACGGACGGTCTTCGCGACTGGTGGGATCAGTATCGAGAAAGTAACAAAAAAGTCCTAGAGGATGAGATAAAAAAATCCCTAGGAGACTTGTCTTTAAAAGATCTGGAGAAAATCCGGGAGCAGATAAAAGAAATAAAGGAATAAAAGGGCGGTAGAATTTAATATTTTTGCGATTCTTCCATTGGGAAGGATTGCTTTTTATTTTTATAAAACCATATTTTCATCGTTCCTTCGTATGTGACATGCGCCCAATTCATACATATATTTAAAGGGGCTGTGACGCATTCATTACCATAAAAAAAGGTCGCATTGAAACCATCCATCACACTGATATGTTACGTCAAAAAATTGTGGAGAAATACATGTTTACTAACAGGAGGGGATGTTTATGAAATTCACCATCCAGTATATCCCACTAAACAAAATCAAACCGGATTTATCACAGAAGATTACGGAGCATATAAAGAAACTTCAAAGACTAATGTGGGACTGCATGTATGTTTTAGTGGTCAAAAAAAGCCGGAAAGATGGGACCTACATTATTGTTAGCGGACAAGATCGATTCGAATCCTTGAAAAAACACACTAAAAATATTTATGCGCCATGTATTGTTGATACAACCAGTTCCAATGGAGTAATCTCCTGGTTTTATCGCTTGTGGAACAAACAACCCCTAGATGACTTTCCTTTGATGCCTCCTAGTTGGTCAATCTTTCGGTCTTTTTTGAAACAAGAGCCCCGGTTTAAAAATCTATCCAGATCCGAACAAATAAGAGTGTTACTTATAGCAGCACGTTATAAGAAAACTGTGATTTATACAATGAAAATGACCGTGGACTCTATTCTAAAAATGAAAGTATAATCCAATGTTAATTCGTTCTCTCGGTTATTAACCATCCATCTGGTGTTTTTTCAATATTAAATATAGTTTCATCGAAATGTTTTCGAAGAAGTTTGTATTCTTCATTTTCAATTTTTATCTGTGTTTTTTGAATTTGTTTAACGGTAATTTCTGGCTTTCTAACTTCGAATACTAAATCATCAATCAGAAAATAGGTTCTTTGACATTTCATTCTTCCATTCCCCCTTTATTATTTCATACGTATACAATTCAGCAAAAATGTATCAAACCCTATAAAATTTTGTAAATTTCATGTTAAAAAACACCACCCATCTTTCCTGTTCATTTCTTAGAAAAAGCATGTTTTCTTTGAAAATATAATAAGGTAGGAAAGTGGGGGTGTTTTTTTGTTTGGCATAGAACCAATTATCTTCATCATTATTGTGATTAATATTCTCTATGTGACCTTCTTTACTTTACGGATGTTGCTTGTGATCAAAGGTCAGAAGGTATGGGCCTCAATCATTTCGATGTTGGAAGTGTATGTTTATTTGGTAGGGTTAACGATTGTTCTGGACAACCTTAAAAATCCAATCAATATGGTCGCCTATTGTTTGGGTTGGGGTCTCGGTGTTTATTTAGGAGGAAAAATTGAAGAATACCTGGCTTTGGGCTATGTAACCGTACAAGCCATAGTCAATCCGTTCGATTTTGAGCTCCCCCGTGCACTTAAGAGTCAAGGTTATGGGGTTGCATCTTGGACAGCTGATGAAAAAAGTGGAAGGCGTACCGTCATTCAGGTATTGGTGAAACGCAGGCACGAACAAAAAGTGGTGAAAGTGATTAATAAAATGTCACCGAATGCTTTTGTCATTTCTTATGAATTAAAAAATTTCCAAGAAGGCTTTTGGGGCAAAGGTACACTTTAGTAAATTCATGTGAAGGATAATTTTGAATAAATGAAAACGTATTTGCAAAGCCTTTAATAAAGGAACTATGTTGGAAGAAAGAGGATAAGAATATGTTTTCACTTCGCGGGGACGCCCATAAAATTTACCTTCAACTAAAAAAAGCCTCGAAAAATGATCCATCATTTAAAGAATTAAAAAGGCTTTTAGAAATAGAGGATATCCAAAATTTTTATCATGGTATTGATACTGAGACGTTAAAAAGAATTTATTATTGTATGATTAAGGAGAAAAATGGGTCGGGGATGATTCCGATTCTTGTCTCAACGATTCCCTGGCTTTTAGTCATATTTGCAAAACAATTACAAGATTTTGTTTTTCAAGATCACAGTATGGTGTGGGCGATTTTCGCGATTATTTCATTGGTTATCCTCCTATATAGCGTAATCATTCACTTTTACGAAAAATCGTGGGCCGCTGTTCATATTGAAATCATTCAAGCCATTTTAAAAGAACGAAAAAATAGCCAGCAAAAATAATCGTTGCTGGCTATTTTTATTTTACAATGGAAACAGAGAAAAAGATTCTATTAGAATCGAATCTTGATAGGAGTGAAAGCATGAAAATTCTTATTTCAGGCGGTTCAGGGTTTATTGGACAAAAATTAACGGAGCTTCTTTTTAAAAAGGGCCATGATATCATGATTTTGACAAGAAAAGCGAAACCATCGAATGGTAAAATTAAGTTCGTTCAATGGCTTAAGGAAGGTTCGTCCCCAGAAAAAGAGATTGGCAGGGTAGACGTGGTGATTAATCTTGCAGGTGTATCGATCAATGATGGCCGCTGGACCGAAAATCACCAACGGCAAATCTATGAAAGCCGAATGACTGCGACTGCTGAGTTGTTAAGAATCGTTGAGGCTTTTTCAGAAAAGCCGTCTGTTTTTATCAATGCAAGTGCGATTGGAATTTACCCTCCGTCCTTTGATACTGTTTATACGGAAAAATCAACGGAGGTGGCCGATGACTTTCTTGGCCGAACCGTTCATGATTGGGAAAGAAAAGCGGCTGAGATGATGGAGCATGGAATCCGTACAGTCTTTATGAGATTTGGTGTTGTTTTGGGAAATGAGGGAGGAGCGCTTCCTCTTATGGCGTTGCCTTATCGGTTGTTCATGGGTGGTACAGTTGGTTCGGGTGAGCAGTGGGTTTCATGGGTACATATAACGGATGTTGTCCAATCAATTGTTTTTGCGATTGAAAACAATCGTTTGAATGGCCCTGTTAATGTTACCGCACCAAATCCAAAAAGGATGAAAGATTTCGGTAAGACGATTGGAGTTGTTTTACATCGTCCGCATTGGTTTCCGGTACCTGCCTTATTAATGAAGGCAGCTCTAGGGAAAAAAAGCTCGCTTGTTCTTGAAGGTCAACATGTTTTACCTAAAGTATTGATGAATGAAGGTTTTGAGTTCAAGTTTCCTATACTCGAATCTGCTTTAAAGGAATTATTCCATTAAGAAAAAAGTTAGTCCCCCACCGCATTAACGCAGCGGGGGATTGACTTTAAAACTGACCCCCAAAATTACTCCACGGTTACCGACAACGACTTCACCAATATCGATGGGGATCCTACTGGTGTCAGCGGAAAGGTTAAATCTGAACCGATTTCTTCAACGTCCTGTAATAGCTGATAAAAGTTACCGGCAATTGTCATTAAATTTACTGGAAAGGCAATCTTGCCATCCATCACATAGAAACCATTCGCTGCAAGCGAAAAATCGCCTGAAACTGTATTCGCACCAGAATGCAAGCCTGATAGACCCGTGATCAAAACACCTTCTCCCATAGCAGCAAGCAAATCATCAAACGATGACTGGGCAGGCTCGATATATAAATTCGATGGCCCCACTTTGACCGCACTCTTATAGGAATCTTTATAGGCATGACCCGTTGTAACTGTCGAATCCTTTTTAGCTGTCTTCTGATTATGCAGTAAGGAATTTAACACACCGTTTTCTACCAATGTCAATCTCGTAGAAGCAACACCCTCGCTATCAAATGTTCGACTTGCGAGACCATCCGCTAAGAATGGATGATCGACAATCGTGATCTTATCAGTAGCAATTTGCTTCCCAAGCTTATTTTTTAATGAAGAAATCCCCGCTTGCGTATTTTCCGCAGAAAAATTAGCAGCATAAGTCGCCAACAGATGCGCTGCAGCATCATTTCTCAAAAGGACCGGATAATCTTTGCTTTCGATATTCCTTGAGCCTAGCTGTGAGAGTGCTTCATTTGCAGCTTTTTTGGCAATTTCCTTGGCATTTAAGCTTTGAAAATCCTTGGTAACTTCAAATTCAAATGAGGTTTTCGTTTCCTCGCCATCTTTCACAATCACTTCGACCATGACGGTTAAATGATTCATTCTATCGCTTAAGGACAGGCCCTTATTATTCATTAAATTTTTTGTCATGGATTCTGTTCGTACCATACAATAATCTGTCGCCGCAATCCTTAGGTCAAACGCATAGATTTCACGTTCAATCTCTTTAATCAATTGGATTTTTTCAGCAGCTGTTACCTCATTTAAGGATGGAGAGTAAAAGTTAGCTTTTTCATACTGAGCGCTTCCGGCAAAGATTTCCTCTACTTCATCCTCCTGCACCAAACGAGCATTTTCCTTCGCATTCTCAATCAAAAAGGGGATCGAAGCATCATCTAATTTCTCAGAATAGGCATAGCCCATTTTTCCATTTATGATCCCACGGAAAGAAACGCCGTTATCTTCGGCAATTTCGTAAATGTCGATTTCACCTTTGAAAACCTGACAGCCGAATATTTCCTTGTTTTCATAATAAATCTCAACATCTGTAAAACCACTGCATACGGCTTGTGAAAATAGCTTTGCTTGGAATTCTTGAATGTTCATTTGTTTATTCCCCCTTTGTCCCGCCGACCGTCATTTCGCTTACCCGAATCATTGGCTGGCCAACATTTACTGGGATACTCCCACTTGAGGCACCGCACATTCCGGCGCCATGTCCCAAATTATTCCCAACCATATCCACAAGCTGTAAGGTTTTCGGACCATTTCCGATTAAGGTTGCTCCCTTTAGCGGCTTTCCGAGTATTCCATTTTTTACTTCGTACGCTTCCGCAACGGCAAAGTTGTAATCACCTGTCGCCGGATTAACCTGTCCGCCGCCCATATATTTTGTATAAATACCATGTTCCGTGTTCGCAATGATTTCTTCTGGCGTTGATTTTCCCGGAGCAATATACGTATTGGTCATCCGAGAGGTAGGGGAAAAACGGAATGATTGTCTTCTTCCGGAACCTGTTGATTCCATTCCCATCCTACGTGAATTAAACTTATCAATTAAATAGCCTTTTAAAATACCATTTTCAATGAGGATATTTTTTCGGGCTTTTTCACCCTCATCATCAATATTGATCGAGCCCCACTCATTTTGCAGTGTTCCGTCATCAATATATGTAACGATTTCTGGTGCAACCCGTTCGCCAATGCGGTTCGCGAAAACGGAATTGTTTTTCGCTACAGCGGTCGCTTCTAATCCATGTCCGCAAGCCTCGTGAAAAATAACACCGCCAAATTCATTATCAATAATCACTGGAAATTTCCCGCTTGGACATGGATTGGCATCTAGCATCGTCACTGCCATTCGAGATGCCTCTTTTGAATAGTGGTCCAGGTTTAGGTTTTCAAAAAATTCAAAGCCTTGATGGGCACCTGGTCCATAGAAGCCTGTTTCCATTTGGTTGTCCCTTACAGCTACAGCCTGGATGGCAAGCCTGGAGCGGACCCGTTTATCTTCAATGAATTTACCTTCGGAATTGGCAATCAGAACATTTTGTTCTTCATCCATATATCGGACGGTTACTTGTGAAATACTAGAGTGATAGTTTTTGGCGGTATCAAAAGCATTTTTCATAATGGTGATTTTTCTTGATTTATCTACCTCTAGGGGCAGAAGGTGAACTGGATGACTGGATTCGAAGGATTCTTGGATGAATGGGGCAGGTTGGATGATTGAATTTCCGCTAATGGCTTGAGCAGCATTTTTGGCTGCTTTTAAAAGGCTGTCTTTTCGAAAATCTGTTGTATAGGCATAAACACTCTGCAATCCTTTAAAAACACGAATGCCTATTCCAAAGTCGCGGCCGGAAAGGCATGTTTCTACTTTACCGCTTCTAAGTGACATATTATTCGTGAAACGATCCTCCACAAATAGTTCAGAAAAGTCACCGCCGGTAGACAAGGCAGCTGTCAGTACGTCTTCAATTAAAGATTTACTAAGCATAGGGTCCCCCTTCGAATTAAAAGATTTGTATCCTCTTTGATTATATGTCTTGATTACCTATTCATACAAAGGAAATGTGTTATTTTGGTAAAAATAGTTATTTTTGAATAGATTAAAGAAATCCTCACTAATAGGATTACTAGTAAGGATTTCTAAACGCGCTTTCGGATGAAAGCGACACATAGGAGTAAAATAGGAATGAAAAGCTGAACCGTTAAAAAATAAAAGGGGACAGTGGTATTCATACCTTGAATCATCATCTGAAACGAGGGGATGGACCAGACTGAAAATAGGATAATTAAAATACCAATTGGAAGCACCATTTGTTTATAACTGGGCAGTTTTAGCCATTGTACTGTTCCAAGGACAAGCATATAAAAAAATGAAGAAAGTTGGACGAAACCACCAAGAACCCAAACCGCGATGACAATGGACTCGATATGTTCAAAGAATGAACCAATACTAATAAACCTTGCTGCCTCAAACACTGGAAATTGGATATTGGTAATAATTTCTCCAAATAAAAAAAGATTACCGAGATTGATAAAAACCATTGTCACAACACATGCCAGTACGGAGAATAACCCCCATTTCCTTGCACTTTTTTGGTTTGTTAAGAAGGGGAGCAGGAAGGACAATAACGAAAATTGACTTAACCAGGCATGTGGTGCAAGCGAACCTTTAAGAGAGGGAATCCACCCATCTTGCATAATTGGAAATAAATTCTTAAAGTTTAAATCAGGAATAAGAAAAACATAGATTAGGATATAAAGGACCAAAACGATTGGCATAAAAATCATAGCACATCTACCTATTACTTCAATGCCGCCATGCACGGCAATCGCACAAGAAAGGGCAATACTTGCAGTAACAATAACCATCGGTGTTTTATGCAAAAAGGCACTTCCAATAAATTCACCGTATTCACGAAATGCGATTGCCGTATCATGTAATAGAAAGAACAAGTAAATAAACCCAATGAACTTACCAAGAATTCGACCAAGGATGAGCTCGCTATATTCAATCAGTGTTTTCTTCGGGTATAACTTGTAAAGTTTAAGGATAATATATACGATTAAAAAACCACTCACTGAACCCCAAATGGGGGATAGCCATAAATCACGCTTTGCATGCTGTGCGGTGATATATGGAATGTAAAGAATAGCGGTTGCTACAACTGTTGCATACATAATGAGTGCCATTTGCAAGGAGGAAATCCTACCTTTTTCAACCATTTCTTTCATTCCTTTTCAAAAGATGGTAATAGCATTATGTTTCCCAAAAAGCTCCAACTGATTTATAAATAAATTCGATTAAATCTCCCGGCCCGGGAATTTTAGGAAATAAAATGAGTGTTGCAGCGAGAAACCAGTCAAACACGATGAACGCCAAAAATGTTTTTTGGACCTTTTGCCCATTTTCCTTTAGTTTCGGCCGATTATAAAGATAGAGAAGTAGTAAAAGAACGGTTACACCTATAATTTCTACCACATTCATTTGATTTCACCTCTTTTTCTGTTCCCAGAAGCTAAACCCGTTTTTTCAATTTGTACGTTTGTATTAAAGGAAATGACTACCTCCTGGAAAATCTTATTCCATTCATTTTTTTTAGTTTTCCATACTTCAGGGTACTCCCGTTGGAAAGCCTCTGCAAAACCAAAGATGTCTGCATTCAATTTTTTTTGGACTTCCAAAAAAGCTAATTGTTCCCGTTTTTCAATTGCCTGGATTGCCCTATATTCGGCTTCCTTTATATTTTCTGTCTTCATTAAATTAAGATTGGTTGTATTTTGGATCACATCTAAACCCGCATCTGTTTTAACGAGCATCTTCCATTTACCTTTTTTAATGGAAGGAACCAACTGATTATGGCTTCTTAATAAATTTAATGAAATATAACCCGGTTCGTTTTTAAACGAAATGGTAATAACACCTGAGTCCATTTCGTTTCTTGGCCAAAGAATTCCCCTTGTGGCTTTATCATCTAAGCGACCTACCATTTTATCCCCTTTTAATACTGCTACTCCATTCACGAACGGAATTTTTTTCTTATAGGAACCAAGATGTGTTGGAGGCAGCTCTTCAACCCATGGGAGAACGGCCGCTTCCGATTCACTTGATAACATTTGTGCCAAACTCTTCACGGTTACTTTCACACCGATTTGCGTTTTTACCATTTGCCGAAGTTGCTTGGCAATGTCTCTTTCCAATTCAGGCATAGACTCCAAAATTTGCTTTGCTTTTCCTTTCGAGACAAAAACATCGGCTCTAATTCGAGGCTCTGAATGTCGAACCCAAAAATCAATCTGATCACTAACACCTTCTTTGGCAAGTTTCTCACCAATCACAAGCACCTCATTTTGACCCCAAAATATCTTTCTGGTCAGTTCCTCTTGAAGTCGAGCCATCGCATCCGCAATGGTTTTGCCTTCGGCGGACCTAACAAAGGTTTGACCACTGCTTGTACCACTTGACATGCCACTTTGTTGTCCGCCTTCCGCAGGTCTAGGAATAAATACCTGGACGGAAAGTTCAATGCTATGATTTTTCCCTTTATCTATACCTGTGGCCATAATGAGTGCCAAATCGTTTACTTCCGTTCGATCCCAGCAACCCGTTAGAAATAGTATAGATGCGCAAAGCAGGAGTGTTAGAATTATAGATTTCTTTTTAAACACCGTGAAACCACTCATCCTTCCTCGCCGTTATTGCTTGGACCAGGTTGTTGATCAGGAGACTGTCGTCTTAATGCGGACGCTTCAGATGAATATAACTCTGGACGTGTATCCATAGCCCACCACGGAGCACGAATGAGAACATCTTTGAAATTTTGAACCTTTAGAGTTGCCGTCGTATTTAAGTATGGAACCCCAAAGGAACGGAGCGTGCAGAGGTGCGCAACAATGGCTGTTATACCAAGCATTACGCCAAGTAACCCTAACATGCCGGATAAAATCATAATCGGAAAGCGGAGTAAACGAATTGAAACCCCAGTCGCATATCGGGGCATTAAAAATGATGCCACTCCTGTGATCGCTACGACCATTACCATCGGTGATGATACAAGCCCTGCAGAGGTTGCCGCTTGTCCAATTACAAGAGCTCCCACAATACTAACAGCGGCACCTACTTGTTTCGGTAATCTTACCCCTGCTTCTCGCAATGCTTCAAAGGTGATTTCCATAATAAACGCCTCAATCAATGCCGGAAAGGGGATTTGTTCACGACTTTCGGCAATCGTTAAGAGAAGAGAGTTTGGTATCATTTCTTGATGATAGGTTAAAATCGCCACATAAGCAGAAGGTGCAAGCAAAGCGACGAAAAAGAAAACATAACGCAGCCAGCGGATAAAAGTGCTTATGTAAAAAGAATTATAGTAATCTTCAGGTGCTTGTAACATGCTGGCAAACGTACAGGGGGCAATAAGCACGAACGGAGTTCCGTCAATTAAGATGACAACACGCCCTTCTAAAAGGCAAGAGGCTGCTACATCTGGCCGCTCCGTTGTTAATAATTGCGGAAAAGGAGAAAATGGCCGATCTAGAATCATTTCCTCAATATATCCGCTTTCCAATATGCCATCCATATCAATACCCTTTAACCGATTGGTAACCTCTTGGATTAATGTGCTTTCTGCAATTCCTTCCATATAAGCAACAATTATTTGCGTTTCAGTGAACCGGCCGATGTCCATTTGTATCATTTTAAAGGAAGGATGACGAATCTTCCTGCGTAATAAGGAGGTATTGACTCGTAATGTTTCAACAAATCCTTCGCGGGGGCCACGAACCACCGACTCCGCTGAAGGTTCCTCAATTCCGCGTCTTTCCCACATCGGTAATCCGAGGGAAAATCCGTTTGTCTGTTGGTCCATCAATATGATTGGGTTTCCGATGGAAATTTGTTTGATCACATCGGAAATGAAGTAGATTTCCTTTACATCGGAAATCGCCATTTCGTTTTTTACTTTTTCTTTGACTGAATCTTGATTTAGGCATTTCATCCTTATTAGTGGCATTAGGACATGATGATCGATTTCTTCTGTATTTGAAAGTCCATCTATGTAAAGGAGTATGGCATTTGTCTGTCCACCAATTAAAAATTCTCGAAAAATCACATCTGAGCAATCATGATAAGCGGATTTTAAAATTTCTTTATTTTCATTCAACACTCGACTAAGTGGTATTTCCGGTATTTTATATAGAATTTTATCTAGTTTACGGCTTGAATAGTTGGGTTTTTTGTTCTTAAAATTCATCCGATGATTCCCCTTGAAAGTATTCAAGCCTATTCTTTCCATAGGAAGATTTACTATGCAATGCAGCTGTGCTTATATTCATATTTTGGAGGAATTTTGACCAGATACATACATAAGGAGGATTTTGGGTCCGAGTGTCATTGAAAAAGTAAGAGACCGTGTTCTCTGGAATTCTGTTTTGATTATGACGATGCTGACAGTTGCCATTCTGTTATTAATGACGATGAAATTAGCTTTAGCCAGTTCAATTATTAGTGATAGTTGCAGCCATTATTCTCGGATATATTTTATCAAAGATTGTGATAAGCCGGGCTTCTGCTAAAATTACCATTTCTACTGATACTTTTATAGAAAAATAATTTTTAAAATCCTCATTAGTAATTTCACTAGTGAGGTTTTTTTTGCTGAAAATGCTATTTTTTTATAAAATTAGATTTATCGAATGTAAGAGCTTTGTGGAGGAATTGGAAATGGTTAGAATAAAGACTGTAAAAGTGGATGGTGAGAGCATCCATATATTTAATAGTGCAATTTATATTTTTGAAAGCGACGGAAGGTATACTCTGCAGTTAGATTTAATAGTCAGTGAGGTTGCGGTAAAAAAATATAAAAAAGAAGATACGCTTATTATGGAAATAGAATTAGAGGATGGAAGAATCATTCATTCGATTATGTATGTGAAAATCCTCCCTGGGGGATTGCCGCAGTTAAATTTGTTCTGTGGGTTGGATGATACAGATGAATATGAAGATTTTCGGTATGTGAACGAAAATGATTCGTGGTATCCAAATATTGAAGAGGGCATAACAATCAAGGAAATTAGAAAAATAGAAATGCCTGATGAAGACATTAGTTTAAAATTAAAGCTGCCGATTGATCAGGTGGAATGGTTAAAATCTCAAAAAAAGGCGCGGTTACATGAGATGGTTAAGGAATTTATTTATGAGTATTGGGAAAAAGAGGGTCTTAAATAACAGGTAATTAATAATGTAAAAAGGGAAGTGGAAAGTTTTTTGGCTAAAGTGGAAAGTAAACATCATAAATGAAGGAAATTTCAGTAAAACGGAATAAAATTACCTGTGCCACGCATATGCCTGGCATTTTTTTAGTTAAAAAAAGTAATGAGCCAAGATTAAAAGGGAAGTGGAAAGTATTTTGAAAAAGTGGAGAGTAAAAAACCTAACTGAAAAGTATTTTGTTAAAAGTTGAAAATAAAAATGAAAGTGAACTTTTCCTACAGCCAAATCCAATACATTAACGATAACTTACTATATTTTTAAAAAATTCCCCAACATTTGAATTTTTCTAATTGATTATTGATAAATGGGACTGTATAATAATCTTCATATAATTATTCCTATCTGAATAGTATGGATTAAAGTTCAAAACATTAGGAATTTTAAAATGAATCATAAGGGGAGATTGAGATGTTTTGGACATACATAGCATTTATCATCGCATTCTTTTTTGCCATGAATATCGGGGCCAGCGGGACAGCTGCATCTATGGGTTCTCCGTATGGGGCAGGAGCCATTAAGGATAAGCGATTGGCGATGATTCTTGTGGCACTGGCAGCCTTTCTTGGCGCAGTACTTGGTGGTGGCGAAGTCGTCAAAACGATTGGAAAAGGAATAATTCCGACTTCGATACTCAGCATTGAAATGGTCGCCCTCATTCTTTGCGGAGCAACGTTAACCCTATTTATCGCCAATCTGATGGGAATCCCGCTATCAACCAGTGAGGTGACAGTAGGTGCGATAGTCGGTGCCGGAATTGCTTATAAAAAATTGTATTTTGATAGCCTTATAGTTATTGTTGCATTTTGGGTCATTGTTCCACTCGTCTCTTTCTTTATCACATTTTTGCTTGGAAAACTAATCTCCAAGGCTGAAAAACGGTGGATTGGGTTGACCAAACACGGAAAATGGAAAAAATGGCTAGCAATTTTACTCGTAATAGGAGGCTGTTTTGAAGCTTTTTCAGCTGGAATGAATAATGTAGCCAACGCCGTTGGACCGCTTGTCGGTGCCGGAATGCTGTCTGCAAATAAGGGAATTTGGATTGGCGGTCTTTTTGTAGCCATTGGAGCCATTTTATTAGGCGGTCGAGTTATTGAAACAAATGGAAAGAAAATCACCAAACTTTCGCTATTAGAAGGAAGCGCCGTTTCGTTTACAGGAGGAGCGCTTGTGACGGTTGCTTCACTTTTCGGATTACCAATTCCGCTGACACAGGTAACTACTTGCGGTATTTTAGGAATTGGCGTATCCCAAAAAGGGTTTGGGATTTGGCAAAAATCTGTCATCCAAAAGATCTTAAAGGTCTGGTTGATTTCACCGTTGGCGGCCCTAGTGATTTCCTATTTGCTCGTTAATCTCTTTATACAAGGCAATATGTATAATATTTTCATCATCTTGAGTACTTTTATTGCTGGATTAGGTGTATTAAGTCTTTATGCCAATGTCCGTAAGGAGAACAGTACGACCCATGATGAGGGTGGGGGAATCTAATCCATAAGGAGTAAATGAAGATAAATTTGAAGCCTCATTCCCTGTAGAATGAGGCTTTTTGCTATTTTTTATTTACTTGTTTACCGCTTTTCTTCTGGCTTTGAGAGCTTGAATTTCCAATTTGAAATTCACTGCCTAATTCAATGTCATTTCTATTGTCCTGTTTCTCAGTTTGATCTCGTGTTTGATCCCTATTTTTCATTCCCTGCTTAGACATCATGTTCCCCCCATTTCATTTCAAATTTAACCACTTTTATTATGTGCAAATATCATGGGGGTAATGTAACTCCAAAAAATAATAAAAATCCAGCATGATGGCTGGATTTCCTCCTTCATTGGGTATTGGTTTCGTTTCGTCAGTGCCCGTGAAGCTTGATTTTTTCAAGAAACGGGCACTATGAGTCCTCGTTAGTGCCCGTGAAGCTTAATTTTTCCAAGAAACGGGCACTATGAGCCCTCGTCAGTGCCCGTGAAGCTTAATTTTTTCAAGAAACGGGCACTATGAGCCCTCGTCAGTGCCTGTGAAGCTTAATTATTCCAAGAAACGGGCACTATGAACCCTCGTCAGTGCCCGTGAAGCTTAATTTTTTCAAGAAACGGGCACTATGAGCCCTCGTCAGTGCCTGTGAAGCTTAATTATTCCAAGAAACGGGCACTATGAACCCTCGTCAGTGCCCGTGAAGCTTAATTTTTTCAAGAAACGGGCACTATGAGCCCTCGTCAGTGCCCGTGAAGCTTAATTATTCCAAGAAACGGGCACTATGAACCCTCGTCAATGCCCGTGAAGCTTAATTATTCCAAGAAACGGGCACTATGAACCCTCATCAGTGCCCTCAAAGCTGTTATCTCCGGAACTTCATCATTTCAAGTACAATTTGGTTGGATATGCCCCACTAAAGCAAGCGATACAGCGACTGCTTGTTTCTGTGAGATCTACATCTACTGCCTCCAATAATCCTTCGGTGCTTAAAAAGGCTAAGCTATCTGCGCCGATGACTTGTCCCATTGCTTGTTCATGTTCATGCTTGTTCGCAAATAGCTCTTCTTTTGTCGGCATATCCACGCCATAAAAACACGGGTTTTTTACCATTGGCGAACTGATTCGAACATGGACCTCCTTGGCACCTGCTTGCCGAATCAAATCAACAATCCGCTTACTTGTCGTTCCTCGAACAATCGAATCATCAACTAAAACTACTCTTTTTCCTTCTAAAATTTCTTGTACAGCACTTAATTTCAGACGAACCGCCAAATCTCGCAATTCCTGAGTGGGTTCAATAAATGAACGTCCTGCATATGGGTTTTTAATTATTCCCATTTCATATGGAATTCCTGATTGCCAAGAAAAACCGAGGGCGGCTGGGACACTCGATTCCGGGACAGCAACCACAACATCTGCTTCTATTGGATGTTCTTTGGCTAAAATTTGTCCTAATTCTTTTCGAATGGCTAATACACTTCTTCCCTGAATGACACTATCAGCACGGGCAAAATAAACAAATTCAAAGGAACAAAGGGAAATGTCACCTTTTGCGGCAAACCTTCCTGTTTGAACCCCAGTTTCATCAACAAGAAGCCATTCACCTGGTTCAACATCTCTCCAAAACTTGGCATCAACTGCATTTAACGCACATGTTTCAGAAGCGGCGATAATGGAATCCCCAATTTTCCCAAGGCTAAGCGGCCTTAATCCGTGACGGTCCAGGCCAATTAACATTTGTTTTTCCGTCATAATGAGTACAGCAAAAGAACCGTCAAGCCGCTTGAGAACATCAGGTCCCGCTTGAGCAAAATATTTTTTACTTGATCGAGCAATTAAGTGAGCGATAATTTCTGTATCTGTTGTGGTTTGAAAGATGCTTCCTTGCTGTTGAAGGACATCTCTTTCAAATCTAGCATTCACAAGGTTTCCATTATGGGCTACCGCCAAATCCCCTTCGCTGTATTTAAAGACAAGGGGTTGTGCATTTTGCAGTAAGCTTTCTCCAGAGGTGGAATAACGCACATGGCCAATGGCCATATTTCCGGTGAGGTCATCGAGGATTTTACGACCAAATACTTGAGAAACCAATCCCATTCCCCGATGATGCCTGAATGATTTTCCATCGCTTGCTACGATCCCCGCACTTTCCTGACCGCGATGCTGAAGAGCATGAAGTCCATAATAAGTTAAATCAGCTGCTTTAGAGTGATTAAAGACTCCAAATACCCCGCATTTCTCCTGCATTTCCGAAATCATCTTGCTTCCTCCTATTGACATCATTTCTTTATTTTGGGCGTAGGGAGAATTTCTATCCTTTTTGGTTGAAAAAGTATAATCAGGCATTGGGGGAAGTCTAAAGTAAGTAACAAGTAAAAGGTGAGAAGAGATGGAAAAATTAGATAAAGATCGGTTCAGAAGAGATTTAGGTAACGTTAAAGAAGCCTATCAAGAAATTCTACGAAGAATTGGGGGTACTGTTGGTGTTTAAGGCCATCGTCTATGTATCTTTACGAGAACGCGTTTTGGATCCAAAAGGAAATGCGGTTCACGAATCTCTTCTTTCACTTGGGTAGTTTGTAATGGCTTTCAAATTTTAACAGAAGCGAGACTTTTACCTGGTGCGCTAAGGAGAAAATGTTGTTGCAGGAATTGCTGGGTATGGAAATTGTATGGGTATTCCAACGGTAGGAGGAGAGATTTACTTTGATTCCTCTTATGAGGGAAACCCCCTCGTAAATGCGATGTGTGTCGGATTGATCGATCAGATTCAAATTCTGAAAGGTGTAGCAAAAAGGATTGGGAACCCTGTCATCTATGTCGGTGCAGCCACCGGAAGAGATGGGATTCATGGGGCTACCTTCGCCTCAGAGGAGTTGAGCGAAAATTCCGAGGGCAAACGTCCAGCTGTTCAAGTTGGCGACCCTTTTATGGAAAAATTGTTACTGGAAGCAACATTAGAATTGATTGCTTCTGGTCATGTTGTCGGGATTCAAGATATGGGAGCAGCAAGATTAACCAGTTCCGTTCTGAAATGGCAAGTAAAGCGGGAAATGGCATTGAATAAAACCTTGACCTTGTTCCACAACGGGAAAAAGGAATGAGTGCTTACAAAATGATGTTATCGGAATCCAAAGAACGTATGCAGGTCGTTGCAAAAAAAGGAAAAAAAGAGGACGTAGAAGAGATTTTTAACAAATGGGAACTCCATTCTGCCGTAATTGGAAGTGTTACCGATGATAATCGACTTCGAATTCTACATCAAGGAGAAGTAGTGGCAGAAATTCCTGCGGATAAGCTGGCGGAAGATGCACCTGTGTATTGTAAGCCCGATAAAGTGGCTCCTTATTGTGAAAAATACGCAATTTTAGTCGTTGACACTAAGGATTCTCTGGCTATTTTAGACCACCTCCAAGGGTTGGGGGAAGCTGCATCTGTGATTGGAACAATACAAAGAGGGACCGAAGATGTCGTGTTCAAGAAGGAGTAATCATGAAAATTGCCGTTTTTGCTTCTGGAACGGGACCTAATCGACCTTGTTAATGCCCGCAGAGCGTGATTTTTTACCGAAGGGGAACTATGCGAGCTTATCAGTGCCCGTCAAGCTTATATTTTTTAAATAAACGGGCACTATGAGGGCTTATCAATGCCCGTCAAGCTTATATTTTCAAAAGAACGGGCACTATGAGGGCTTGTCAGTGCCCGTCAAGCTTATATTTTCAAAAGAACGGGCACTATGAGGGCTTATCAATGCCCGTCAAGCTTATATTTTCAAAAGAACGGGCACTATGAGGGCTTGTCAATGCCCGTCAAGCTTATATTTTCAAAAGAACGGGCACTATAAGGGCTTATCAATGCCCGTCAAGCTTATATTTCCAAAAGAACGGGCACTATGAGAGCTTATCAATGCCCGTCAAGCTTATATTTTCAAACGAACAGGCACTATGAGGGCTTATCAATGCCTGCAAAGCTTAAATTTTCATTCGCGCGGTGACTATGAGCGATAGTCAATGCCCGTAGAATCTGCTTTTTTAATTAAAAGGTCACTTATATATAAATTTCTTCCAAAACACTTCAAAATTCTTTGGCTTCATATAAACAATGCACACGAGACCATAAATCTCGTGTGCATTGCTTTACCCATTTTATAAATACGGACTTTCATGTTTCGCCTTCAGCCTCATCCAGCGGCGCTCCACTTCATCATCAAACATCTGCAGCATCTCTTTACTTTCCTCCCTTAGCAAATGCTTCGTTTTTCCCATCATCTGCAGCCATTCAGACACCGCAACCCGCTTACCCTTACTCTCAGGATCATACGTAACCGTCGTAATCCCGCGTTCCACCTCATAAAGAGGGAAGAAACATGAATTAACCGCCGCTTCCACAATCGTCTGGCCTAATTCATCCTTCGATTTCCAGTTCAATGGGCACGTAATCAAAATCTTGCCGTACACCAAACCTTCATTCTGCGCATACCACTGGGCTTTGGCAGCTTTTTTCAAGAGATCCCGGTCAAACGCTTCCGTTCCGGTAAACACATACGGAATATGGGTAGCGGCCATAATTTGTGCTGTATCCTTATGATGAAACGGCTTACCATTTTGGAAGCTGCCAACACTTGAGGTACTCGTCATATGGCCCATTGGCGTCGAATAGGACATCTGGCTGCCCGTGTTCATGTAGCCTTCGTTATCATACTCAAGGATAATCATTTTATGGTTGCGCAAGGCTGTACCGATTGCCGGCCCCATGCCAATATCCATACCGCCGTCACCCGTCACCATCACAAAGGTGAAATCATCGCTCAAGCCGAGGTCATCCAGCTCGCCCCTGCGTTTTCGTTCATGAAACATTTCGACAAGACCGGAGAGAGTAGCAGAACCATTTTGAAAGAGATTGTGGATATAGGTCGCTTTATGGGCACTATACGGGAACCCAGTTGTCACCACCATGGCACAGCCAGTATGGAAAAGGGCGACAATATCTCCTTCAATTCCTTTAAAAAACAATTCAAGTCCCGAGAAAATTCCACATCCAGGGCAGGCACCATGCCCGGAGGCGAGCCGTTTTGGCTTTTTCGTTAAACTTCGTAACGGCGGAATTTTCACCTTTAATTCACCGGTTTTTCCATCTTGAGTTACCGTGATTAAGCCGGTGTTCAAATCTTCTTTCTTCATTGGGTTTAAAACACGCTTTGGCGCATATTCAGGTCTTCCAGGATTATGGCCAAAATATTCAAATCCACGTTCCACCAAACCCTTCTTAGCGGCATCCAAAGCTAACTGGAAAAAATGCTCTGCATCATCGGCATAAAAATCCTTACCACCTAGGCCATATACTCTATTTACTACTTTCGTATGACTGTTCCCAAAGGTTTGCAAAGCTGCCCTTACTTCGAGTGCCATGTTTCCGCCATGGGCACCATAGGAGTCTGCTCGATCGCCAACTGTAAGCGCTTTTACATTTTTCAAGACTTCTACTAATTTTTGTTGCGGGAAGGGACGGATCATATTAGGAGAGATGACGCCAGCCTTTATCCCTTTTAAACGGAGCCTGTCGGCTACATCCTTACAAACTTCAGCGGCGGAATTTAACATAAACACTGCAATCTCTGCATCATCCATCCGATATAAATCTAGAACAGGATATTCGCGTCCTGTTAATTCTGCATACTCTTTTGAAATCTTTTCGAAAACCTGCTCCGCCTTATACATTGCTTCAGATTGCTGAAAGCAATTATTCATATAGTCCGGTTCATTCATGTAAGGCCCGATGGTGACCGGATTTTCCCGGTCCAAGGCATGAGGGAAGTGCCTTGGCGGTTCGCCAATAAACTGTTGTACATCTTTGCGATCCTTCACCACCTGTACCCGCCGTTTTTGGTGGGAGGTAAAATAACCGTCAAATGAAACCATAACGGGAAGCCGTACTTCTGGATCTTCTGCTAGTTTAATAGCCATAATATTCATATCATAGACAATTTGCGGATCACGTGCCATCAGAATTGGCCAGCCGGTATTCAAGGCGAAATATAAATCAGAATGATCGCCGTGGATGTTCAACGGTCCGGAAACGGAGCGGTTAACCAAATTTAAAACCATTGGAAAACGTGTACCAGATTGTACGGGCAGCTGTTCAAGCATATAGAGAAATCCATTTGCGCTGGTTGCGTTAAAAACCCGTCCTCCGCCTGTGGAAGCCCCGTAACAGATACCCGCGGAGCCGTGCTCGCCATCAGCCGGAATTAGAACAATATCGTGTTCGCCTTTGGCTTTCATGCTATCGAGGAACTGGGCAACCTCTGTAGAAGGGGAGATTGGATAATATCCCATCACATGATAATTAATTTGGTGGGCTGCATAGGCTGCCATTTCATTCCCGGATTCAAAAACAACGGTTTGTTCCGCAGCACCTTTGGGAACCTGTAATTTTTCTTGGTTTAAATCAATCGACATGTATATACCGCCCTTTCCTTTAATTTTGGTTCACTAAATCGAATAAATGGGGGACACGATTCTTGTCTGCGTAGCCATCATTGTATTCTCTTTCTCCTGATAAAGCTTCAACCGGGCAAGCTGTCACGCATTTTAAGCAGCCTTTGCAATATTGATAGTCAATCCCTTTCAGGAACATTTGCGGCCGGCCTCGTTTGTCATCTTTTTCCTCCCAAACAAAACAAAAGTCCGGACATGCCGTGTCACAGGCTGCGCAATTAATACACTTCTCTTCGTGAAAATGAGGGAGCATACCAGCGCGCGAAATACTTAAATCCTTTAAAATGCTGTTTCCCGGATTGGTGATTGTGCCGCCAATCGTTTGAGTTTCATAGCCAAGCAGTGGTTGCGCTCTTTTAAACGGTTTTAGTTCCGTGCTATTTTCTAGAGTATAGTTTTTGAATTTAACTTCTTGATAGCCACGATCAAATGTTCGGAGATTGGGTTCAACTAGGTGGGGGTATTTTTTCTCAAAGGTGCGGCGAATGGTTTGTTTCATGGACTCAGGGTCTAGGAAGTCTAAAATACGGTAAAGTGCCCCAAGCATTGCAGTATTGGCTTTGGTCTTTTCATCTAAGGCGATTCCAGTTGCATCAACAATGGCAATCGTACCGCTCGGTATTTTCATTTGTTGTTTAAGTTGATCGGGAGATTTTAAAGAATTTACTAAGATGGTGCTGTCAGGATAGATTCCACTTGTACAGTTGATCGATTTAAAAAGGGCATCATGGAAAATGCCGACCAAGTGAGGGCGCTCAATCGGTGTTGAATCTCGAATGGTGGTTTCAGGATCGCAAAATCGGATATGTGCTTTTACAGGGGAGCCTTTTTTTTCAGAACCGTAGGATGAAAAACCAACCCCATTTAGTCCGTTTCCAACGACTCCATCCTCGGAAAGTAATTTTCCCGCAAGATTTGCTCCTAATCCGCCGATCGATTCCAGTCGGATTTCAAAAAAACCTAATTCATTCACTTTTGGTAATTTTGACAAATAGATTCCTCCTATCCTAAGAATAGTATTAATATTATGAATTACCAATAAATGTAGCATCTTTATTGCAACAGGATAAAAAAATAATTACAACAGCCTCTATTTATAAATCATTTATATGTGTATTTCGGTGTGTTTATGTTGAGGTTATAAGGGTTTATAAAAAAATAAGAATTCAAGGTTGATGTAGCACAGTGATTTTACTGTTGTATAACAACAACACAAAAAAGTGAAGGAGTATTCCTTCACCTTTTATCTATAGTATAAAGATTTTCGAAACAGTTTATCATATAGCACTTGAAAACCATACATAAAAAATGATTTTACTAAAAAGAGCAATGATAATTGAAGTTTACTTAAACGAACAAGGGTGACGTAACCCATTTTTTTAAATAAATCTAGCCCCAAATAGGTAAAGATAGCATCGACGATAATATTGACTAAAAGGTATAAGTTAAACTTTCCGAAGGTGAATTTTAGGACCCAAAGGGAACCAACTAAAAATGGACCAAAGATTAATGGCATTTCACCTAATACATTCGGTTTAATTTTATATGGAAACCACCACCATTTTCGTTTCTCAGCTAACATACCTTCAAACATAAGATAAACACACATAAATAGTGCACTTGGTAGAAATCTTTTAACTGTTTTCCTACCAATAAGTGGAAGTGAAAGCCAGGGTAATATAAACATTAGCAGAATTAAAAATTTTGTATTTTTCATGCTAAAACATCCTTTATGGTATCTTAATATATTTATTTTTCCTATTTTAGGCAGGTTTATGTAGTATAAAATATTGCATTTCAAATATTGCAGCGATTGGAATAAAAAGGAAGGTAAATAGAAAAAATAATTAAAAATATACAAAAAAAGGAAATTGTCAAGTTTATTTTTAGAAAAGAATAAACGATGATAGGATTAAAAGTTCATTAATAAAAAGTCCAGACATACATATTAAAGGAGGACGACCTATAGATTAATTAAAACTGAATTTAAAGGGGAAAGAATCCTAATGGAATTTTTACAAGAATTAATCCATCATTTTAGCCCATTTTTGTCCTTAGAGGCTGTTGCAAAAATTATCTCAGATCCCGCTAGTTGGGGTGTTATTGGCACCCTTGTCCTTCTTGAGGGATTATTATCCGCCGATAATGCTGTTGTTTTGGCAGTTATGGTCAAACACCTGCCGAAGGACCAAAGAAAAAAAGCCTTATTCTATGGGATTTTTGGAGCCTATTTTTTCCGTATATTCGCAATTGGATTAGGGGTAACTCTAATCAATATCGCCTGGATTAAAATTATCTGCGGCCATTATCTGTTATGGATTGTATTTCATAACTTTATTAACAAAAAAGAGGAGGAAGGCGAAGTCCATGCTAAAAAAATGGGATTTTGGAGGACCGTTTTAACCGTGGAACTCATGGACATTGCTTTTAGTTTTGACAGTATTATTGCTGCTTTTGGTGTATCCAATCAAGTATGGGTTCTCTTTTTAGGTGGGGTGTTAGGAATCTTAATGATGCGCGGTGTGGCCCAAGTTTTCCTTACCTTGATTGAAAAAGTACCGGAGCTTGAAACAACGGCTTTTATCTTAATTGCGATTATCGGCGTAAAAATGATTGCCTCTGTATTTGGATTCCATCTTGACCAAATCGTCTTTTTCAGCACGTTAGTTGCCTTATTTTTAGGGACCTTTCTTGTTCATTTCTTTAGAAAAAAAATAATTTTGTAGGGTCCCTCCTGGTTGTTTCGCCGTTGCCCGAACCTTCATTTTTCATTTATTAATATATATGGAGAAAGTCGGTGGTTTTTTTGGCAAATGGATTTTATCATACGGAAGTTATTGATATCGTAACAAGCGTAACGGGAGGAGCAAAATGCAGGATGCATTTTCAACTGACGACAGAAAGTATGACTGGAGGGGGATTAACGACAATTACCTATACGATTACAAACTTTCTAGATTCAAACTGTATGATTTTTTACTTAACAGTAGATGAGCATTTGTTTCCTTTCGATCCGGGCATCGCTCCAGGCGGTATCGGAACCATTAAATTCTCCAGAAATGGTGCTTCTGTACCCGCAATCGGCAATGTCTATTTGGAATGCGGCGGCCTGGAATTTGAATTCGGTTCATTGTGTACCGCCGTGTTAAAGGGAGATTGCGGCGCTCCAACAGAATAACACTTTGAAGGGAGTTCCATCAGAATGGAGTTCAAGATTTTAATTTCCAGAAGTTCTATTTGGGATAATCCTATTTTCGAATAAAACTTGTTTATTTGTGCAGAATAATAACCATAAATTAATGGAGGTTATTATTTTGTTAAATAAAAAAACAAAGTTAACATCATTATTTTGGATAGCTATACTTGGTTTAATATTAACTACTATTTACACAATTGTCTTGGGTATTTTAGGTTATAGAACCATGAACAGGATTGATTTTATCTATAAAGAAAATAAACAAGGAAAAAATAGTTAGGATCAGGTCGCTCATTTGGGCGTTTTTTTTTGTCAATATTGGGATATTATACTAAAAGTAAATATATGGTGGGTGGGGTGTAATGGTTTATAACAATTTTTTATCTACCTACACTATAAAGCCTATTTATTATATGGAGTCCAGTATTTGTTTGAGAAAATAAAAAGCTTTAATTGACAAGACCGCTAAAATTGAAAACCCTTACTCGAAAAGGGAGTGGGCAAAAAAACCTGCGTTCAAAGTGCATTCTTTGAGCGTTTATTTATTTTCTTTTATTAAAAAGCAAAAAAAGAAGAATCTTTTTTATGGCAAAATATGACACCTCTTGGTACAATAATCATCAAAAATAAGTTCTAATCCAGTTAGGCCTGAAAAAATTTTATTTATACCCCCCTAAATCAAAGGGGCTGTGTCGAATGAATATCATTGTACGATAAACCTATTTTGATAGATAATGAGATTGTATTTTTAAAAATGATAAAAATGTTTTAGGAGTTTTTGAAAGGGAGATTTACATTGAAGGAATATATTGTTTGTTATACATTGGATCATGATATTAAACGCGTAAAAATTTTAAAAGATCAAGAGGTTAAAAAGGAAGAGATCAAACAAGAAGTGTTAGATAAGGTTCTCCAGCATTCTTACATTGTGGCAAATTGTGAACAAGGGGATTACCGGATCAATTCTTCCTCCATTCGATATATACGAGTTTTATAAAGCGTGATACAATGTTCACTTAGTAACAACATTGTGTAACTTATAGCAACGGGAGAGAGAAAGAATGTCAGAAACCTATCGCTACCGTGAGGAACGAAAACAAGCGGAAAGAGAAAAACAAAGAGAACAAAAAAAGAAAAAATCACCGAAAAAAGGTTCTCTATGGAAGAAAATTTTATTGGTTTGTCTTGTGCTAGGTGTCCTGTCCATTGGGGCAGGTGTCATTACGTTTGCTGCTATGGTTAAGGATGTTCCTTCATTGGATGCATCTAAACTTGTCGACCCGCTTTCAACGAAATTTTATGATCGAAACGGGAAGTTTCTTTATGAATACGGGAAGGAAAAGCGAACGAAAATCACCTATAATCAAGTTCCAAAACAGCTTGAACATGCCTTTATCGCCACAGAGGATTCGCATTTTTATGAACATCATGGAATCGACATTAAACGGACCGCGAAGGCAATCCTCTTAAATGTAACAGGAGACTTTGGTTCCCAAGGTGGAAGTACGATTACACAGCAAGTCATCAAAAGGTCATTTTTAACCCCAGAAAAAACAATAAAACGAAAGGTTCAGGAATGGTACCTGGCCTATAAATTGGAGCAAAAATATTCCAAACATGAGATTTTGATGATGTATTTTAATAATATTTATCTTGGCAACCGTTCCTACGGTGTTGCTGCGGCAGCAAAAAATTATTATGGAATCGACGCCAATGAATTAAATAAATTGACGCTTCCGGAAGCTGCGATGATTGCCGGTCTTCCGCAGAGCCCAAATAATTATGACCCGACAAAATCAATAAACAAAAAGGCTGCGACGAACCGTCGAAATCTGGTTCTAGCTTCCATGCACAAACAGGGTTATATTTCGAAGCAACAGATGCAGGATGCTATGAAGGTTCCCGTAACTAAGGGATTGGTGAAGAAAAAAAATGAAGGGATGCCATATGAAGCATTTCTTGATGCAGCTGTAAAAGAAGTGGAAGGAAAGCTTAAGGGTATTGATATTGGTACCGATGGTTTATCTATATATATGACCCTTGACCAAAATGCGCAGAAATATGCAGACAAAATGATGGACAGCAACGAAATTGTCGGCTATCCGAATGATCGATTCCAAGGAGCTTTTGTATTTTTAGATTCAAAAACAGGTGAAGTTCGAGCCATTGGAAGTGGTCGTAACGATTATAAGGCCGGATTCCGCGGCCACAATTTTGCAATTGATCTTGTCCGCCAACCAGGCTCTACTTTTAAGCCAATATTAGATTATGGTCCTGCGATTGAATATTTGAATTGGTCGACACATCATATGTTAAATGACCAACCGACAACTTATTCCACCGGCCAACAGATCCAAAACTGGGATCGTCGCTACCATGGGATGCTTTCAATGCGGACAGCATTGGAATGGTCGTATAATATTCCTGCCCTGCTCACGCTCCGCGAGGTAGGTATGGACCGGGCAAAAAACTTTGCAGAAAAATTGGGAATTACCTTTGATCACGATCAAATTTATGAGTCTTATGCTATTGGCGGAAATACGGTTAGTCCATTAGAAATGGCGGGTGCCTACAGTGCGTTTGCTAATCAAGGGGTATATAATCAGCCGCATTTTGTGACAAAAGTGGTGTTCCCAAATGGTAAGGTGGTCAGCTTTAAACCAAAACCAAAACAGGTTATGCATAATTATACGGCCTATATGATTACGGACATGCTTCGAGATGTTGTACATTCTGGGACAGGGAAGGCTGCCAATGTTCCTTGGCTGGATGTAGCCGGTAAAACAGGGACAACTAATTTTGATGCCCAGACAAGCTACCGTTATGGGTATCCACTTAATAATGTCGCAAAGGATAGTTGGTTTACAGGTTATACTCCACAATACACGATGTCTGTTTGGACGGGGTATGTGAAGAATGGCTCGGGTAACTATTTACCAGGAGATACAACACATATTGCGCAAATCATGTTTAGTAAAATGATGCAGAAATTTGGCACGGACAGTACAACCTTCCAGCAGCCGAATGATGTGTATCAAATGGGAAATGATCTTTATATTCGCGGTGCAGCCGAAGTTCCACCCCCACCTAAGCCGGTGGTGGTTCAGCCAAAAAAGACCCAAAAGATCGTGGAAAAGCAACAAAAAGTTCAGGAAAAACAACAGAAAGCTGAAGAAAAGCAACAGAAAAAACCTCCTGGACAACAAAAAAACCAAGAGAAAAAGCATGAAGGACACGGAAAAAATAAAAACCATTAAGTTCTGTAAAGACTGTCTGAATTCAGTTTCAGCAGTCTTTTTTTTTACTAAAACTGGAATAAAATGAAACAAAGTGAATAAACCAATTCTTCAAAGTTAACTCTATATACTAACGGTCAAATTGACGGTATGAGGTGTTTTCATTGCAAGATTGGTGGATTTATCAACATTTTATTAATACGCTGTGGTTTATCTTGTTCCTAATTTCCTTACCTACAGCACTGGGACTTTTCATCCTCTATTCCTATTTAAAAAATAATAAACAAAATGGTAGTCAGGAAAGTAATCAAAATAACCAGGACCAACAGCAAGATACTAGTCAAAATCAAAGTAAGCAGAGTAATCAAGAAAACCAAAACGATCAGCAAAAAGACAATCAAGAAAATCGAAACAATCAACAAGCAGACAATCAAGGAAATCAAACAAGTGGAACGAAACAAGAACAACCAACTTGACGAAAAACAAAAAATACTAGGTCTATTTACTTATTTCAATAAAAATTAGAGAGAAAGGCTTTTATAATCTAAAAACCTATGTTATTTTTTATAGGTAAGTTTTACATTGTATATTGTTTCCAATGCTCTACTAGGGGGGTCCGATAGCTCGGACTGAGAGAAGAATGCGTTAAATTCTTTGACCCTTCGAACCTGATCTGGATGATACCAGCGTAGGGAAGTAGTTATGAAGGCGTCCATTCATACAAACGCGCCGCTACTTTTTGACGATTTAATCAGGTTCTGTGTAAACAGAACCTTTTTTTATTGTCATTCATTCTCCGTAATGAACGATGCTGTATCTTCCAGATTTGGAAAATATTAAAGGAGGAAGTTACATGCAAACGGAAATGAACATTGAATTGAAATCACAATTTACAGGAAGTAAGAAAGTATATCAAAGGGGATCCAGGCCGGATATCCAGGTTCCAATGAGAGAAATTAGCCTAAACCGAACTGTCACTACTTTTGGTGAAGAAGAGAATGCCCCACTTCGAGTTTATGATACAAGCGGTCCCTATACAGATGCGAATTATGATATCGATATTCGTAAAGGGCTGCCCGCTTTACGTCGGAAGTGGATTCTCGAAAGGGATGATGTGGAGGCTTATGAAGGTAGAGAAATCAAACCTAAGGATAACGGCTACCTTGATGGGGATGAACGCGCAAACCTTGAATGGTTTCCAAATTTAAATACGACACCTTTAAAAGCAAAGTCTAGAAAAAATGTTACACAAATGCACTATGCCAAAAAAGGCTTGATAACTCCCGAGATGGAATTTATTGCAATTCGTGAAAACTTAGATCCGGAATTTGTTCGAGATGAGGTAGCCCAAGGCCGAGCGATTATTCCAGCCAACATCAACCATCCTGAAAGTGAACCGATGATTATTGGCCGAAATTTTCATGTAAAAATCAATGCCAATATCGGAAATTCGGCCGTCACTTCCTCCATTGAGCAGGAGGTTGAAAAAATGACATGGGCCACACGCTGGGGCGCCGATACCATCATGGATTTATCAACCGGAAAAAATATACATACAACAAGAGAGTGGATTATCCGTAATTCACCTGTTCCAATTGGCACCGTTCCGATTTATCAGGCTTTAGAAAAAGTAAATGGAATTGCTGAGAATTTAACGTGGGAGGTTTACCGTGATACGTTAATCGAACAAGCGGAGCAAGGTGTAGATTATTTTACCATTCATGCCGGTGTGCTATTGCGCTATGTTCCAATGACGGCTAAACGGACAACAGGGATTGTATCTCGAGGCGGTTCCATTATGGCCCAATGGTGCTTAGCTCACCATCAGGAAAGTTTCCTGTATACGCATTTTGAAGAAATTTGCGAAATCCTAAAGAAATATGATATTTCTGTCTCACTTGGAGATGGACTACGTCCGGGTAGTATCGCGGATGCCAATGATGAAGCTCAATTTGCCGAGCTTGAAACACTTGGAGAATTAACAGAAATAGCCTGGAAGCATGATGTCCAAGTGATGATTGAAGGTCCAGGGCATGTACCGATGCATAAGATTAAAGAGAATATGGATAAGCAGTTAGAAATTTGTAAGGAGGCTCCTTTTTATACATTAGGGCCGTTAACCACAGATATTGCACCTGGCTATGATCATATTACTTCTGCAATTGGTGCCGCGATGATCGGCTGGTTTGGGACGGCGATGCTTTGCTACGTTACTCCAAAAGAACACCTTGGTCTCCCAAATAAGGAGGATGTCCGTGAAGGGGTTATTACCTATAAAATTGCTGCGCATGCCGCCGATTTAGCGAAGGACCATCCAGGAGCACAAGATCGTGATATTGCCTTATCGAAAGCTAGGTTCGAATTCCGTTGGGAGGATCAATTTAACTTATCTTTGGATCCTGAACGGGCAAGGGAATATCATGATGAAACATTGCCGGCAGAAGGAGCAAAAACGGCTCATTTCTGTTCGATGTGTGGACCAAAGTTCTGTTCGATGAGGATTTCTCATGATATACGTGGCATGGCAAAGGAGGATACCGGGATTGAAGGATCCTCCATTGAAGAGGGGATGAAGCAAAAAGCAGAGGAGTTTGTCCAGGATGGCTCAAAAATCTATCGATAATTCGAATGAGGTTAGTAGTTTAATTGAGGAAGTAGCTGCTTTAGAGCAACAAATTCAGCACCTTACAAAAAGGATCCAAACGATTCAGCTTCACTGTAAACATGTCTTTTTAGAAACTGCCTTCATGAGGAAATGCCGGAAATGTGGGTTTACGGAAAGTACGTATTATTAATACATTCCCCATAGTTCGATACAGCCGCCAAGTCAGGCGGCTGTTTTTTATAAAAATAACATTTTAATAGAGTAATAATTCAAAACTATCAAAACCTTCGAACTTCAATGAAACGTATTGCTTTTTTTCGTGTATAAAATTACAATAAACTACATAAAAACACTTTAGTTTGCTAAACAAATAAAGAATATTTATGGGGGAATACATCATGAAGAAGGTCATCCAGATATTGATCATCATGGCCGTAGCTATTATGGCAACCGCTTGTGGCGCACAGCCAAATCTGCCGGATGCAAAAACAAAAGAAAAAACACAAAAGGCTGAAAGTGGAAATACACTGGATACCATTAAAAAACAAGGCGTGATCACCATTGCGATGGATGATACATTCCCGCCAATGGAATATCGTAATGATAAAAATGAATTAGTAGGTTTTGACGTTGACCTAGCAAATGCCATTACGAAGGAACTCGGCGTGAAAGCTGAATTTAAACCAACCGCATGGGACGGCATTTTACCTGGGTTAGATGCGAAACAATATGACGTCATTATGACTTCTATGAATATTACAGATGAACGAAAGCAAAAGGTTGATTTTGTAGAATACCTGAAACTAGGACAAGTCGTGGCTGTTAAAGCCGGAAACCCATTAAACATTCAATCAAAAGAAGACCTCTCTGGAAAAGTTGTCGGTGTGCAAATTGGCTCAACGAGCGAAACGGCAGCGAAACAGATTAAGGGAGTTAAAGAGTTAAAGACTTATAATGCTTATACTGATGTGTTTAATGACTTAGGTCTAGGGCGTCTTCAGGGAGTAATCGTTGCGGAAGCGGTCGGTCGTTATTATAAAGCAACAAAACCTGCAGCTTTTGATGTGGTAGGAAGCTCATTCCAAAAATTACCGATTGGAATCGCCGTTCGAAAAGGTGATGACAAACTTGAAGAGGCATTAACAAAAGCCGTGCAAACTGTGAAAGATAATGGCACTTATGCGAAAATCAGCCAAAAATGGTTTGGAAAAGATCTTTCAAAAGAATAGGGGAAGAGCGGATAAATCGGTTAGTAGATTTATCCGTCTTCTTTTTAAAAAGGAGTCGTAAAAATGAAGGAATTTTTGTTATTCTCACTTACCTACCTCCCCTATTTATTACAAGGGGCGTTAGTGACCATCGAAATCGCGGCAATTGGAGTAGTTGCCGGAAGTTTAATTGGATTATTATTTGGTCTTGGACGCGTTTCAAAAGTGAAATTATTTTCACAGATTAGCAGATTTTATATATGGGTGATTCGCGGAACACCGCTTTTACTGCAATTATTTATGATTCATTTTGCTATTCCGTCTGTGATTCCAGCACTTACCATGCCGCCATTCGTCTCGGCCTGCATTGCCTTGTCGTTAAATGCGGCAGCTTATATTGCCGAAATTTCCAGGGGGGCCATTCAGTCCATCGATAAAGGCCAAATGGAAGCAGCGCGGTCACTTGGCTTAAGCTACGGACAAGCAATGAAACGGGTCGTTATTCCTCAAGCTTTTCGCCGGATGCTTCCGCCTTTGGGGAATGAATTTATCGCCCTTATCAAAGAATCGTCCCTTGTTTCCACAATTGCTTTATATGATTTACTTCGAACAGGCCAACAAATTATCAGCAGTACGTACCGTTATATGGAAATCTTTATCTTAGTCGGGTTAATCTATTTATTACTTACCACGATCATGACATTTATCGTTGGAAAAGTAGAGAAAAAGGTAGGTGCATATGAATGATTTCCTGTAAAAATGTTGTAAAATCCTTTGGAGATTTGGAAGTTTTAAAAGGAGTTGATTTGGACGTTTCACAGGGTGAAGTCGTCGTAATCATTGGACCGAGCGGATCAGGTAAAAGTACCTTTCTTCGTTGTATGAACCACTTAGAGACCATCAATAGTGGCAGTATTACAGTAAATGGTAAAAGAGTAGAAAATAAAGAATCAGCTCTAAATAAATTGCGTCAGGAAATTGGCATGGTCTTTCAGCAATTTAACCTTTTTCCCCACAGGACCGTGATGGAAAATATTATCGAAGCACCGGTTCTTCTAAAAAAAATGTCAAAAGCGGAAGCCAAGAAAAAAGGGATGGAGCTTTTGAAGAAAGTAGGATTAGAAGCAAAAGCCGATGAATATCCGAACCGTTTATCCGGTGGGCAAAAGCAGCGGGTAGCGATTGCCCGGGCGTTAGCTATGGAGCCGACCGTGATGCTTTTCGATGAACCAACCTCGGCTCTTGACCCGGAACTAGTTGGAGAAGTATTGGCTGTAATGAAACAACTGGCAAAGGATGGGATGACTATGGTCGTTGTGACACATGAAATGGGATTTGCAAAAGAAGTCGCAGACCGGGTCATCTTCATGGACGGCGGCTATATGATTGAACAAAATACTCCCGATGAGTTATTTGGTCATCCGCAGCATGAACGGACGAAAGAGTTTTTAGGGCATATCAAGTAGGGAGAGATTATCATGAAACAAGCTTCAAGTTTGGATTTAACCTCAGTGATTAATGAAAAAGTAGATCAATTGTTTCCGAGATTAGTGGAAATGAGAAGACATCTTCACATGTATCCGGAACTTAGTAACCGAGAATTTAACACAACCAAACAAATCAATGACTGGTTAAACGAATTCGGGATTCAACAAATTCCGCTTAGCCTTCAAACAGGGACTGCAGCAGAGATTAATGGAAAAAAACATGGACCAACCATTGCTATTCGTGCTGACATTGATGCCCTGCCGATTTTTGAAGAGGCCGACATACCGTTTCGTTCGAAAATTGATGGGATCAGTCATATGTGTGGGCATGATGTTCACACGACGATTGCCCTTGGTGCAGGGATTATTTTACAAGAAATCAGCGATTTACTCCCAGGCAATGTCCGAATTCTTTTCCAGCCGGCTGAGGAGTCGGAGGGCGGCGCCGAGTCGATGATTCAGCAAGGGTTATTAAAAGAAGTAAAGTCAATCATCGGTCTTCACAATGTTCCCGAACTTCCAGTAGGAAAAATCGGGGTTAAAGAAGGCTTTTTGATGGCCAGTGTGGATGATTTTACGATCACTATTAAAGGAAAAGGCGGGCATGCGGCACTTCCGGAAAAAACAATTGATCCAATCGTCATCGGCAGTGCGGTAGTCAGTCAGCTGCAAACCATTGTCAGCCGCACGATTTCTGCAAAAGAATCGGCGGTGGTCACGATTGGCTCATTCCAAGCAGGCTCGACGAACAATGTTATCCCTGATAAGGCGATTCTTAAGGGAACAGTCAGGACATCCAATGAAGAAATCCGGAAGAAAATCTATGATGTTTTTACAAAGACGGTTACGAATACAGTGGCAGCCCTTGGTGGTGAGGTGGAAATTGATTATCAATTTTTACTTCCTGCTGTTTATAATGATGCAAGCGTTGCTGAAATTGTCCGGTCTGCCGCAGTGAAAGTTGTAGGAAGTAAGAATACAGTTATCGCTGAACCTACCATGGGTGGAGAGGATTTTTCTTTTTACCAAAAAGAAGTTCCCGGCTGCTACGTTTGGCTCGGATCCGGTAACGAAGAAAAAGGGATTCAATATGGCTGGCACCATCCGAAATTTATGGTAGATGAGGAAGCTATTAAAATCGGTGTTCATTTGATGGTCCAATCTGCCTTGCTTTTATTAGAAAATTCTTCTATATAATAATGCCTGCCTGCTAGTAGTTTGTAGCAGGCAGAATTTTTATATTCCTCTTGTATTTTTATTCCAGTTGGATTAGGTTAAATACGATGGAACTTCTTTGGCGGGAGCGATGAATGTGTTAGGACACAAACGGGCCTTTTTGTACTTAAGTATTTTTCTATTTTTCTTTCACTCTTCTTCGACGGTGATCTCAACTTTTCTACCAGTCTATTTTCAAGAAGAGCAGCTTACCGGGACTCAAATAGGGTGGCTAATGGCTGTTGGGCCGTTTTCTTCATTATTATCTCAGCCTTTTTGGGGATACATCAGCGACCGATATAAAACAATTAAAAAGATTCTGCTGCTTTGTCTAGTAGGGGTAATCTCCTGCAGCATTATTCTGTTTCAAGTTAACTCCTTTTTGATGTTGCTATTCTTATGTGCTATCTTTTATTCGTTTCTCAGTCCGATCGGAGCATTCGGTGACAGCTTAGCATTGCATACCTCTCAAATCGTTGGCTCTTCTTTTGGAAGGATTCGCATGTGGGGTTCTGTTGGTTATGCGGTTACCTCATATCTAGGGGGCCAAATTCTTACTCGAATTGGACTTGAGCATTTACTCTACCCCTATCTTGCTTTTACGATCATCGCTTTTGTTTTTTGCTGGAAGGTCATGGATATTAATACACCATCCGCACCCATTAATCTTAAGGGAGCGGTCAGAAATATTTTCCGCCCAAATTTCTTATTTTTCTTACTCATCATTATGTTTGTTACGATTCCGCATCGGACGAATGATATTTTTTCAGGGATCTACATAAAAGAGCTTGGGGGTAATGAATCCCTGATCGGGTTATCCTGGTTTGTAGCAGTTGCTTTTGAAGCGATTGTTTTTTTACTCAGTCCTTTATGGCTGCGGTTTTTTAACGAAATGACTTATATGGTCATTGCTTCGGGATTATATGGGGTAAGGTGGTTTTTATTTTCTCTTGCAGAAACTCCTTCGCAAATCATCTTGCTTCAGGCATTGCACGGAATCACCTTTGGGATTTTTTATTTGTGCTCGTTTCAATATGTTTCAAACTTATTCCCGAACGAATTTAGAGCTACTGGGCAATTATTCTTTATTTCCGTGTTTTTTGGTCTGTCAGCAATCATCGGTTCTTTAGGCGGAGGGATGATTCTTGATGTTTTTAATGGTCAAATGTTATATAAACTGTTGAGTTATTTGGCTTTTGCTGGATTTGCTGGATTATTGGGATTCACTGCCTATTCGGGCAAAAAGTTAAGGCCAGGTAGTGAGATTTTACAAAAGTAAGGAAAGGAATGGAAGTTGATGAGCGAAGGAACAGGACGAATGTTTCAAGCTGACCGTCTTTGGAATGATCTAATGACGCTTGGAAAAATTGGTGCGGGAAAAGATGACGGGGTTACTCGCACCTCCTTTGATTCAGAGGATATAAAGGCACGAAAATTTTTACTTCAACTTTTAAAAGATGCAGACTTAGATCCTTATATGGATGCAGCTGGTAATATTTTTGGGCAAATTCACGGAAAGAATCCTGATTTTCCAGCCATTCTGATTGGTTCGCATATTGATACAGTCCGTTCAGGCGGGCGCTTCGATGGCGCAATGGGTGTGTTAATAGGGGTTGAAGTGCTCAGGTCCTTAAAGGAAAAGGGGATTCAACCGGAGCGAACGGTGAAAGTTGTCTCGTTTACGGATGAAGAAGGAGCCCGATTCGATTATGCTTTTGTTGGAAGCACCGCCTTGTCGGGTACGGTCAGTTCTGATCAATTGCAAAAGGATTTAACGGCCACTTTTGATCAGGAGGGAATTTCTTATTTAGAAGCGATGAAACGTGCTAGTATGGAAGGCGGATATTTTAGCATAATTAATCCTGAAGAGTTGGGGAAGGCTTGTGTCAGTAAAGATGAGCTAGCAGCCTATATTGAGGTACATATTGAACAAGGAAAAGTTTTAGAAAGTCGCGATTTAGCTGTCGGGGTGGTCAGCGGTATATCAGGCGGGCACTGGGCTGAGGTAACCATGACAGGAGAGGCTGGTCATGCTGGGACAATCGGAATGTTGGAGCGAAAAGATGCGTTAACGGCAGTGGGTGAATGTTTGCTTGCTATTGAAAAAATTGCCCGTGATAGCGGTGGAAGTGTGGCAACTGTTGGGAAGGTAGCGGTCAAACCGGGAAGCGGAAACGTGATTCCTGGTCAGGTTGATTTTTCCTTAGATGTCCGAGATATCTCCGATGAACGCCGCGAGTTAACTGTTAAAAAAATTTATGAGGCGATTCGAGAAATCTCTGCAGACCGAGGTGTGGACTGCGAAATAAGGCCGTTTCAATCGCTTGCATCGGTTATGAGTTCACCGTTGGTGGTTGAGGCTATTAAAGAAGCATTTACTGAGCTGGATTATCCGATTTGTGAGTTACCAAGCGGCGCTGCGCATGATGCCATGGTCATGGGAGGCATTACCGAAATTGGTATGATTTTCGTGAGAAGTAGAGGCGGTATCAGTCATCATCCGGATGAATGGAGTTCGTTAGAAGATGTCGCGTTAGGCTGTGAGGTTCTTTATCAAACAATCATGAAGCTGCTTTAGTGGGTTGAATATACAAGACCTCTGTTGCAAAAAATAAACTGAAGTTTTTGCAGTAGGAGGTGGAGCATTTGGAAAAAAATCAACCAAATCAGGATTTAATCTCAAATAAAAGAGGGAATGAAGAAGAATTGGTTATCAGTTCGACTGGGTACGGATTAGAATCTGTATCGAAAGAGGAAGCATCAAAGGAATCAAATCGTACAGACTCATCCTGTGGCGGATTGTAAGAATAATCAAAACCCTATTCCTTTTAATGGAATAGGGTATTTTCTTTTTAAAACCTTTTTATAGTAATGATTCTACTGCTAGCTTTGCTTTTTCTGGTAGGCAATTACGACAATTTCGTCATGAGCATTTTGATTTAATTCGTCTTCAAAAGATTTAATTTTCTCCACCATCGAAGGTTCGAGTTCCGCTGCCTCATACTTTGAATCCTGTTGGTTCATTTCTTCATGCCCCTTTCATCAGATTTCCCAATTTATTTTTCCCGGCCATTTTTCTCTTTTAATTCATAACGAATCTTGCCTGGGTCTTGTTTTCCTTTAGGTACAGATCGTTTTCCACCTAGACTTACATTCGGATAGCTTGTGTCTTTTTCACTCATCCATTTTACCTCCCAATCACTCAATGTCTATCATCGGTCTTAGTGTAAGAAATAAGTAAACATTTCATGCAACTTTAATTTTAGAAACCTAATTCGAAAAGGAATGCACATAATGAAAAATCGGAACACTAACCATGTTCATTTTTTAAAACGCTTTCTCAGCTATTTTAGGAGGATTTCCAATATGAATTCAAAATATGAACCATTATTTGAGCCATTTACATTTCCAAATGGTGTTGAAGTTAAGAACCGTATCGTAATGGCCCCGATGACGAATTTTTCATCCAATCCGGATGGAACCGTAACCGAGGCTGAGGTAAAGTACTATGCACGCCGTTCAGCTGGTGTAGGCATGGTGGTAACGGCCTGTACGTATGTAACTGAAAATGGAAAAGGATTTAATGGTGAATTTGGAGCAGACCGGGATGATTTTATTCCGAGTTTAAAACAAGTAGCAACAGGAATCAAAGAGCAGGGCGCAAAAGCGATTCTGCAAATTTTCCATGGCGGCAGGGAGGTGCCTCCAGCACTTGTTCCAAATGGCGATGTTGTCAGTGCCAGTGCGGTTCCAACCGAGGGAGAAGGAAAACCGGTTCCAAGGGAACTATCCGATCAAGAAGTAGATTCGATTATTCACGACTTTGGTGAGGCAACGCGCAGGGGGATTGAAGCAGGGTTTGATGGGGTTGAGATTCACGGAGCGAACGGCTATATCATCCAGCAATTTTTTTCACCACACTCCAATCGGCGTGAGGACCGCTGGGGCGGCAGTATCGAAAAAAGACTTTCATTTCCATTGGCGATTGTCGAGGAAGTTAAAAAAATAGTTTCTGAACATGCGAACGGTTCCTTTATTGTTGGCTATCGGTTTTCACCTGAAGAGGCAACAACGCCGGGAATTACAATGGCGGATACGTTTGTATTAATTGATGCCCTTGCTGATAAAGGTCTAGACTATCTTCATGTTTCTTTGAATGATTTCTGGTCGACTCCAAGACGAGGTGTTGATGATACCCGCCCGCGGATTGAAATTATCAAGGAGAAGGTAGGCGACCGTGTTCCTGTTATTGGCGTCGGCTCGCTCTTTAGTTCAGATGATGTGTTAAAAGCTTTTCAAACCGGAGTGCCGCTCATTGCATTAGGAAGAGAAATGATCATGGATCCCGACTGGGTGCAAAAGGTTAAAGAAGGAAAAGAGTCAGAAATTATCACAAAAATTGATAAAGAGAAGCAGCAGGAGCTTATGGTACCGGATCCGCTATGGCAGGCGATTGTTAATAGTCCGGGCTGGTTCCCGGGTGTCGAATAGTTCTTTCAAAAAGAGATGGACCGTCTTTTATAGACGGTCATCTTCCCATCCACGAGAATAATCCTCTATTGTATTTTTCTCCTTTAAGGTTTCAACGTATTGGGTTAAATCCTCCGTTTGATTCGTCATTGATTCATTTTCCGTGTATGGATTTTCTTTTTTCATTTTCCATAACCTCCAACTAATGTTTTCCCTTTTGTAATGTATCCAAATTTTGAAAAATTACCCTGTATAAAAATAATCATCCGGACCTGTCAATACGGGAACCCATCGGTTAATTATACATGCGAAACTTATGGATAGGAGAAATTAGCTCCTATCCTTTTTAGTAATTTTTTATTAAATCCTTACCACGCGTCCATTAAAGGTCTGTTTCCAATATCCTTTCGACAAATCCTCAATCGCAATTCCTGTATTGTTTTGGGAACCGATGAATTTACCATTTCCAAGATAAATTCCCACGTGGCCGTCTTTCTTGTATGTGTCAAAGAATACTAGGTCACCTGGCTGTGCTTCACTAAATGAAACCTGTTTGCCCTCATTTTTTAAGCTGTCTGTCGAGCTGCCAACCTCAATCCCAGCTTGACCAAATGCCCAATGAACGAAGCCTGAACAATCAAACCGTCCATTGGCTATGTCACTTGCGTTCCTACCGCCGCCAAATACATAAACAGAGTTGCCAATATATTTATAACCAGCTTTTATTACTGTTTGAATCGATCCTTTAACTGGAACTGATTTTAATTTTTCCGATGTTTTCATGCGATTATGAATTGGCTTTTTTGAAGTTTCCTTATGTATTTGTGCTAACTTGTTATAATGTTTTTGTTGTGCCTTGAGCACGGTTTTCATATTTGTTAACTCAACTTTCAAATCATTGTATTCATCAAGTTTATCCTTTAATGAATGCTTTTTACTCTCATATTCTTTTTTCTCTTCCATTTGCTGTTTTAACAAATCCTGATCTGCCATCACAATCGTCGAAACAGCTCCGGCCCGCTCAACAAAATCTTTGATACTTGTAGACCCAATCAATACATCCAGATAGTGAACGTTTCCGCCATTTTGTTGATAGGCTTTCGCACGTTCTTTTAATAATGTATTTCTTTTTTTCATTGTATCCTTTAATTGTGATATTTTCTTTTTTAGCTGTTGTGCCTCCCGTTTTGCAGCCTTTACAGAAGAATCTGCCTGCTTCATCTTTTTTCTATTTATTTCTAGAGATACATTTACTTGTTTGAGAGAAAGTTCTTTTGGAGTATTTTGAACGATTGCTGGGAGTTCTTTTGTGGAATGTAAAGGAATGTCTGTTTCAGCAAATGCTTTTGGAATCGTTCCGATGGCTAAGAAAAACGTTGTACTCAACATTATGAACATGAGTCGAACCACTATCATCACTTCTTTCTTAAAAAATAACCAGAGACCCTTAAAAGGAAAATGTATTCTTAAAATTCGTATAATTGGAATTATAACATGACAGTTTTTCAACTTTGTTATAGGGTAATTACAATTCCATATCAGACTGGCTACAAAATGAGACAGGAACAATTTATTGTCCCTGTCTCATTTTGGAATTTCTTCATAGGCTAATTTTTTAATGATGGCTTGATGTTGCGGATATTTCTCTAAAAGCTCGGCTTGTGTAAAAAGTTCAAAGTCCTGAAAATCAAACCCAGGCGAAACCATGCACCCGACAAGGGAATAGGTATCCTTTTCCATTACTGAGGAGCCGAAGATGGAATTTTTCGGAACCAGTGCTTGCGGGACTTCACCGTTCTCACTATTCATACCAATCTTCATTTCTTCATAGTCTCCGTTATCATGAATAACATGGACGGTTAACGAACTGCCGCTATGAAAATACCACAATTCATCGGATTTCAAACGGTGGAAATGAGAAACGTCGTCTGAGGTCAACAGAAAATAAATACTAGTAAAAAGCTTCCGCTGACCGTTAAATCTTTCTTGGTCAGAAATCACTTCCGGCGATTCAAACGTTCTTTTATAATAGCCGCCTTCGGGATGGGGTTCTAGCCCAAGAGCCGAGATTAAAGCTGGTAATTTAGTTTTATTCATTTTAAAAATCCTTTCATATTTATAAATCCAAGATTACTTTTTCCAAAATTCAACGGTTTTATTTAGAAATGTATTTCATAACAATTGTATAATACTACTTAGAGGTTATATTTGGGTTGAGGAGGAGAAATGATGCGTGATGAAGGATACATAGAGGTAACAGGGGGCAAGGTTTGGTATCAAGTTTTTAATGAAAACGCTGAAGGTACACCTGTCATTGTTTTACATGGAGGACCAGGGTCATCGTGTTTTTCGCTGCAAGGGCTGCAAGCATTAGGGAATGAACGGCCGGTTATTCTCTATGACCAATTAGGCTGTGGCCGATCCGATCGGCCAACTGATCCTTCCCTATGGAGGATTGAACGGTTTGTGGAAGAATTGGGTCAGGTGAGACAAGGGCTTGGTCTTGATGAGGTTCATATTCTTGGACATTCCTGGGGAACAACGCTTGCGGCTGCTTATTGTTTAACAAAGCCGAGCGGTGTGAAAAGTGTAATTTTTTCTAGTCCATGTTTAAGTGCGCCCATTTGGGAGCAGGACCAGCATCGAAACCTTATGAAACTGCCAAAAGAGGTTCAAGAGACGATCAGGCGTTGTGAAGAAAATGGTACGACGGATTCAAAAGAGTTTGAGGAGGCCACTGAGGTTTTTAACAAAAATTTCGTCTGCCGAATTGATTCAGACCCGGAATATTTAAAAGAAGCTTCAAAGTACAAAAATCCTGAAGTCTACAACATAATGTGGGGGCCTTCTGAATTTACGGTCCTTGGGAATTTGAAAAGTTTCGATTGTACGTCACAGTTGTCGGAAATTACTTGTCCAACGCTATACACCTGCGGCCGTTATGACGAGGCTACACCGGAGTCTACAAAATATTTTAGCTCTCTTACTCCACAGTCGGAATTTCATGTTTTTGAAAAAAGTGCTCATTTGCCGTATGTTGAGGAGCCTGACGAATATTTACGAGTTGTGAGGGATTTTTTTAGGAAGATTGATTTAAAATAAGTTAATCTTATCCAATTTAAAAATGAAATTGGTACCATCCTGATTAGAATTCAGGATGGATTTTTTATGGGAGTTGCCAGTTTTAATGATTAAGTTTTTTATTATCCTCAGTCTGTTTGGAGGAGGATCCTTTTTTAGGATTCTTTGCAATCTTTACTAAAGACCAAACAAACACAACACCCAAAATGGCTGTTAGAACCCACGCAAAAATTTCAATTCCATCCATTCCTAAAAACCTCCTTGTCAAATGCTGTTTCTTACATCTACGCTATTCATTCCGGAAATATGTCTAAACAACCATTATAAAATTATCCTAAAACAAAATGTAAGCGTTACCATATACAATTCTCCGCTACTTTTTATTTTCCTTTAAATAATTTCTAATAATCGAAATAGTAATTCCGACAAAAATCGGGCGGTGCCTGTCACCACCCGATTTTTGTCGAAAAACTTTGGTTAAGTTTCCATAAATTAGACATGATAAACGTTGTGGTGATGTGTATGTGGAAAATGGTGGTCGGGTTTATTCCGGATTGGAAGGTTTTGGTTCAAGCGTTGGTTACTTTTTTGATTCCTTATGGGATCGCTAAGGTGTTTAGTTGGATTCGTCAGATAGAGGAGGATTAGGCGGCTATGAAGGGACGAAAGTTCGAGATTAGAAAACTGAAAAAACAGTCATTTCCCTCTACGGAACATCAGGAATTCAGACCTTCAAATTCTACCCCCAACCAGTTCAGCGGGGATCTTCGTGCAGATTTAGAATTGATTCGCCAGGAAATTGGACATAATTCCGATTTGAATATTCGCGAGTTTATTATCGGTGGAACAGGGGTTCAAGCAGCACTCATTTTCATTGATACCCTTTCTGACAAGGAACTCATTGATCAGCACATCATGAAGTCCCTGATGATGAATTTCTCCGAAGTTTGTAAACTGCCTAGTTCTCCAAACGATTTGACCATCCCGATGGAGTTTTTAAGAAATCAAGTTTTATCTATAAGTGAGATAACCGAAGCACAAGAAATGCAAGAGTTAGTTACAAAGGTTTTTAAAGGCTCAACTGCCTTAATGGTTCATGGGCAAACGGTTATTTTAATTTTAGGGACCGCGAAAGGAAAATCGCGTTCAATTGAGGAACCGGTATCCGAAGCATTGGTTAGGGGACCAAGGGTAGGCTTTACGGAAACCTTGAGCGATAATACGGCCTTATTGCGTCAGCAGGGTGATAATCGAAATTTAACCATGCTCCATTTTCAGGTAGGGGAGCGATCACATAAAGACCTTGTAATCGCTTATAACCAGGAAATTGCCAATCTGGAATTGATTGAGGAAGTAAAGAAAAGAATTCATAAAATAAACCTTGATGATGTTGCCGAATCAGGCTATATAGAGCAACTAATTGAGGACGATTTTCTTAGCCCGTTTCCGCAAGCACAAAACACAGAGCGGCCTGACCGTGTAATTAGTTCCTTAATGGAAGGTCGGGTGGCAATATTATTGGACCGAACTCCATTTGCACTCATTGTCCCGGCCACTTTCAATATGATGCTGCAATCGCCGGAAGATTATTATGAACGATGGATCCCGGGTTCACTCATTCGTATGCTGCGTTATTTGGCTGCATTTATTGCTCTTTTTGGACCATCCTTGTATATTGCCTTTATTTCATTTCATCCCGGATTAATTCCGACAAAGCTCGCGATTTCGATTATGAAAACACGCGAAGGAGTCCCTTTTCCCGCCCTTATTGAAGCCCTCATTATGGAGATAGCCATTGAAATTCTCCGTGAGGCAGGCTTACGTTTGCCGAAACCGATTGGTCCGGCTATGGGAATCGTTGGAGGTCTCATTATTGGGGAAGCTGCAGTACAAGCAGGAATCATCAGCCCGATTATGGTTATTGTAGTCGCAATTACGGCGATTTCTTCGTTTACCATCCCGCAATATAGCACGGGAATTTCATTACGAATGCTGCGTTTTGTGGCAATGTTTAGTGCAGCTTTATTTGGTTTGTATGGGGTCATTTTATTTTTCCTTTTCCTCTGCAGCCATATGGTAAAACTAAAAAGTTTTGGTGTTCCCTATGCCAGCCCGGCCGTTCCGTATCGGCTAAATGACTGGAAAGACTTCTTGGTGCGTATGCCATTAATGCTCATGAAACGTCGTCCAGAAATGATGAAGACAAAGGATCCAATACGAAAAGGTTAACCAATACTGAAAGGAAGCGGATCAAGAATGATTCGTACAAATGAAAAAATTACGACACCGCAAGCAGCTGTTATTGTTATCAATTATATTTTGGCCGCAATCATTTTAACTTTGCCACGTTCAGCTGCGCAAAAGGTGAAAACACCCGATGTATGGATTTCCGTTTTAATCGGCGGTTTTATTGCGATGGCCGTAGCGATATTGATTGCAAAACTTAGTCAACAATTCCCGACCAAAACAGTCTTTGAATATATACAAGACCTTATTGGAAAAATTGGCGGCAGGCTATTGGGAATATCGATTTGTATTTATTTCTTTACGATCTCTGCCTATGAAGTTCGAACCATGGCGGAAGTGACAAGAATGTTTTTATTAGAAGGAACACCGATTTGGGGGATAATCATGCCCTTTATGTGGGTGGGGCTGTACTTGATCTTAGGGGGGATTCCTTCCATAGCCAGACTCTTTGAAATTATTTTTCCAATTACAGTCATTTTTTTTCTTTTAATTGCTTTTATGAGTTTAAAAATTTTTGAAATCGATAATTTGCGGCCTATTTTAGGAGAGGGAGTTATGCCAGTCATCAGAGGGCTGGAAACCACGACACTGGCCTATACCGGGTTTGATATTATGTTAATTCTAGTTCCATTTATGCAACAGCCGAAAAAAGCAGTAAAAGCAGTCGTTGTTGGTGTTTCGCTTGCAATCATTTTTTACCTGATTACTGTTGTAATGGTAATTGGTACCTTGTCAGTGGACGGAGTCCTAACAAGAACTTGGCCGACTTTGGATATGATTCGGAGCTTTGAATTTCCCGGTCTGCTCTTCGAACGTTTCGAATCCTTGGTGCTAGTAATTTGGATTATGCAAATTTTTGCTACGTATGTGATAACGTTTTATGCATCAGCATTAGGTTTTTCCCAAATATTCAAAAAAAGAATTCAGCCCTTCATGTATGCGTTGCTGCCAATCATATATATCGTTGCCTTGCATCCCAAAAACCCTAATTCGCTATTTAAATTAGGCGATTGGATCGGAAATGCTGCCCTATTCTTTTTTGCAGCAATGCCGATAGTTATGATGATCATTGCAAAAATTAAGGGGAAACGACATGAAAACAAGCCTTAAAATCATAATACTTTCTCTTGTCGTTCTATTGCTCGGGGGCTGTTGGAGCAGTAAAGAAATTGAGGAATTAGGGTTGATTGCCGGTACTGCAATGGATTTGGAAAAAGACGGAGAACTAAAGGAAAAATTAGAAGTGGACGATAAAAGTCTTCCCAATAGACCTCTATTCACCTTAACGAATCAATTTGTGACATCAAGTGGAACGGGAGCAGGAAAAACAGAGAACGCTACTGCACCACAATCTTATATTAACATTTCTGAAACAGGCGATTCCATATTACCAACCTTACGAAACATGACATTAAAAATTGAAAAGCGAGCTTTTGCCGAACATGAAAAAGTGATTATTATTGGAGCAGATCTGGCACGTAAAGTAAGCCTGGAGAAGGCACTTGATTTTTTCATAAGAGAACAGGAAATGAGACCAAGCTGTCTTGTTATAATTGCAAAGGGCCAAGCTAGCAAAGTTCTCGAATCCAAAAAACCAATTATTCCGGCCTTTCACCTTTATCAAATAACCCAAGGGGAAAAAAGAAATGCCAAGATTGTTCCGGCAATGCCTCTAGGCAAATTAGAGGGGAAAATGAATTCAGGTTCCAGTTTTCTGATACAAAATGTCAGCGTAGAAGGGGGAGAAGCAAAATTTTCGGGGGCTGCGATTATAAAGGGCAAAACAAAAAAACTAATAGGTTTTTTGAATGAAAAGGAAGTAGAAGGTTTAGCCTGGATTGCCGGAACGGTAAAAGGCGGAGTCGTCAGAAGTATTGATAAAAAGAGCGGCCAACCCATTATTTACGAAATGCTTTCGTTAAAAAGCTCCATTAAACCCCATTTAAAAGGAAACCAGCTTTCTTTCCATGTTAACATTCAATCGGAAGGACGAATTGCTGAAAACTGGGTCTCATCTGGAGACCCGTTTAAAAATGAATTTCTAAAAAGGGCCGAAACAGCTGCCAAAAACCAAGTCAAACAGCTCATTCAAGAATCATTGCAAAAAACACAGCACCATTATAAAGTTGACGTCGCCGGTTTTGGCAACCAACTAAGAATCCAAAATCCCGCCCAATGGAAAAAACACAAAAAAAACTGGGACCAAACCTTCAGCCAAATCCCCATCACCTATCAAATAAAAATCACCATAAGAGACTACGGAATGTCAGGATAAAAGCAATCGACAAAATTCGGGTGGTGCCTGTCACCACCCGAATTTTGTCGAAATGCATTTTTAATGAATTTTTCATCTTTACCCTGTATAGTCTTGGTAAAGTTGGTGTTTGGAGGTGTTGGTGGATGAGAAGGTTTTTGGCTTTTGTTTTGGTGGTTGGTTCTTTGTTTTATTTGTATACGCACGGAGAGTTTCCGTCTATGGCGAAGCTTCATGGATTTTTTTCTGGTTCTCAGGTAGCCCATGTGGAAAAGAAGGTCGAGGATACGATCTCAAGTCAAAGCAAACAGGCGAAGGTATCTTCCATTCCAGCCACATATAATAAAAAATATACCCCAACAAAAATTCAAACCTATTGGGTCACGATAAAAAATGGAAAAATAGTTGTAACAGGAAAAGCGACGCCGTACGGAAAATATTACAAAGCTGATGGAGTCATTTTATACATCGACGAACCGCGGGCCAATAAGAAATCTACGGTAAAAGTACCGTTTACCAATTACCAAAATTTCCATTATGAATTCCCTCTTACCTATAACGTTGGTGATGTGGTCGTAAATCTTGATGAATATTACAACGGCAAAAAAGACGATCCGAATAAAGTATTAGGCTATGCAAAATATCATTTAACCGATGGTGACCCATATTTGCAGCCAAGTTTCATGGTCCAAAGTAATGACCCGATATTAAAGGCACTTTCTGCAAATATAACAACTGGAAAACAAACGAATACAGAAAAATCTCAGGCCATATTCAAGTGGGTTGCCACCCATATTGCTTACAATGCACCTTTGGTAAACGCATCGAACCCGCCGATCTATTCTGCTTTACAAACCTATAAAACTCGCGTTGTGTTATGCTCTGGCTATGCGGATTTAAACGCTGCACTTCACCGCGCAGCAGGCATTGAAGCAAAAGTGGTTTACGGGGAAAATCATGCCTGGAATGAAATCAAACTGAACGGCAAATGGCAGGTGGAGGATCCCACTTATGGCGCAGGATTTATAAATCTAAACACAGGCAAATTTGTCCAAAGTTATCATCCTGCCTATTTTTCTAAATCAGACATGCATAAAGCCGGGGAATATCATTGGTAATACAGCTTTAAAATCTTCGAGAGCAGGGTCCCTATTTTCATAAAAAACTTTCTAATGTGTCATCCTATTATTATGATCACAGCTAAGAAATGGGGCACATATGAAAGAATCAGAGAAAAAGGGATGGTTTTGGCATTGGGGCTTGAAAATGTACCAATTCCGCTGGTTCGTTGCGGCCTTTTGGATTTTATTATTTATTGTATCAGCAACGTACGCACAAAAACTGCCCGATCGGTTAAAAGATAGCGGGTTAACCCCAAAAGGGAGCGAATCGGACCGCGGCTTTTCGCTTATGCAAAAGAAACTGGGAACTGCACAATCCTCCATTGATATTGTTTATACAAGCAATAAATTTGATTTAACCCGACCAAAACATAAAGCTGTCATTTTACATTCTTTAGAACCTTTAGCAAAGAAAGACTATATTAAAAGTATTAAATTTAACCAAACAGACCGCCTGAATAACAAAAAAAGCATTCAAGCGGTGGGGGTTGAACTCAAGCTTAAAAGTTCGGAAGCCCTTAATCATTTTCCAGAAATCCGAAAACTTATCACTGAACCTGAAGGCATGAAAACCTATGTCGATGGAGACACTGCAACACTTTACGATATTCAGCGAGCAACCAAACAGGATATGCACCATTCAGAAATGATCGGGCTTCCGGTCGCGTTGCTGGTCCTGCTGTTTATTTTTGGCTCGGTAGGTGCGGCACTATTACCACTTGTCATTGGGATTATGAGCGTATCCCTAACGCTTGGAATGACCTATTTTCTTACTGGATTCTTTTCCTTATCTAACTTTTTGCCCAATATCGTTATGATGCTCGGCCTTGCAATTGGCGTCGACTATGCCCTGTTTCTCGTCAGCCGCTTCCGCGAAGAGCTAAGACGTGGAAACGAGGTGCACGATGCCGTCGCCGCGACTGCACAAACTGCAGGGAAGTCTGTCTTTTTTTCCGGATTTGCCGTTTTAATTGGCTTACTTGGAATGTTATTTATTAAATTACCGATTATATATTCCCTTTGCCTTGGAGGCGTTCTCGTTGTATTGTCGGCCGTTCTGCTTTCCTGCACGCTGTTACCGGCCCTGCTCGGTATTTTTGGCCGACACATCGATTCGTTAAGGGTTTTTCCGCGAACACAAAAGAAATTGGAAGGTTCAACGATTTGGGAAAAAATTGCCAATGCTGTGATGAAACATCCGGCGGTCCTGGCCATTATTATTAGTACCTTATTACTGTCACTTATGTTGCCAATAACACAAATGCGGATTGGCGTTCCAACTGCAGATGTCCTTCCGCCTGCCTTTGAGTCGCGAATGGGTTCGGACATCCTGAAACATAATTATGACAAACGCAAATCGAATCCAATTTTTATTGTTTTAAAAACAAAAGATAAGGTTTCAGATGAAGCATCAATTCGAACTATTCAGTCATTCGAAAACAAAATTCGTCGGATTTCCGGAGTCATGGATGTCAATAGTTTTATTGACGTTCTTGGGAAGCACTCCCCAGAAGAAACAGCGATTCTTATCAGTTTAGCGGCTACAAAAGCGGAAATGGAAAAAGAAAATCTCGTGAAAGGCCATTACGCTCTTCTGAAGGTTGTTCCAAAGTCAGACCCTGGAACAAGAGAAGCCGCTGACCTTGTTAAAAGGGTACGGAACGTGAAAATAAATCAAGCAGAGCGTTTTGTAACCGGGCAAACAGCAATTAGGGTGGACATGCTTGACCGGATCTTTTCAGGCCTTCCTTATTTAATGGGTTTTATTATCGCGGTTACGTATCTCATTTTGCTTTTTGCCTTCAAGTCTGTCTTAATTCCTCTGAAAGCCGTTGCGATGAACATTCTCAGCCTTGGGGCGAGTCTCGGGATTGTGGTGATTATTTTTCAATACGGATGGCTCGCGGATGATTTACGGATTACCTCGACAGGTTATGTCAGCATTATCATGCCGGTAACGATATTTTGTATTGTCTTTGGAATTTCAATGGATTATGAGGTTTTTCTAATCTCGAGAATCAAGGAAGAATATGACCGGACAGGGGATAATAATCGTAGTACGGCGGTAGGACTGCAAAAAACAGGGAGCCTAATTAGCAGTGCTGCATTCATTTTAATGGTGGTCGTTGGCTCGTTTATTTTTACCAATATTGAAATTACCAAGGCGCTTGGTGTCGGCTTATTCTGCGCCATTTTCATTGATGCGACATTGATACGAATTATTGTCGTTCCCGCACTCATGAAACTGCTCGGTCCGGCTAATTGGTGGGCACCGAAATGGGTTGGGGGAAGATCGTGAGTTTTTGGGGGAAATGGGGATTCGCTGATAAATCGACTAGATTCGCGGATAAACAGCCTCGATACGCTGATAAAAGCCAATGAATTCGCTGATAAACCTTGTAAATTCGCTGATAAAAATTTCTCCACTGGGATTTTAGGCGTTATTTGCGAATCATGACCATTTATTTGCGGATTGAACCATTTTATTTGCAATTCTAATTCAAAATCGAAAGGCTGTCCTCAAATGGACAGCCCCATATATTTATTTAAACCGTCTAGAATTATTATATTTATCTTGATGCAGATAATCGACAAACTCATCGGAAAGCTCGCCTAAATGGAGCATTTCTTCATAACCTGCCATAAGACCTTGGAAAAACTCGGCCGGCAGGGTGAAATCAATTAATGGTGCACCTGTTTTGGTATAAATCCCCGTATATAAATTCCCGGGAGGTTCCGACATTTTTAACAGATCCTTCAAAGAAATATCCTTATTATTGTTCTTAAGCTTCACTTGAATCCCGTAAAGATCAAAGGCAGTAGTTAAAATATCGGTTAATTCATTTAATTGTTCTTCCGTAAGTTCTGCACTTGGGTCCGTCGTATTCATAAATTGCTCCAGCCGGTAATCTAAGGATTCCATTTGATCTAGAGAATCTTTGTTATTTTCTTCTACCTGCGACAAATACGTAAAGAAATTTTCAACCTCTTGTTCAGTAATACCGATTTTTTGTAATTCGTCTTCAATGCCAGCCATAAATTTATCATGGCCTGTATAAAAGCCCACCGAGGCATCTAAATCCTCGATGAACTTATAGTCATTTAAAGAATCACCAAAATGATCCAAAAGCGCGTTTAGTTCAGTTTGTGTCATTTTATATTTTGTCAGTAAATCCTGTAAATTTTTTGAATTAATTGGTGTGCCCAATACACTTTTTAATTCTTCAACGGAATTGAAATCCTCTAACGGGATTTCATAATAATCCAGGTAGTCCAACAACTCCTGCTTCGTCCAGCCAATTTCCGTCAAATATTGATTCAGCTCATTTTCCGGAGGTGTGGCACTGGCAAACGGGGCAAAGGACAAGAGAAGGATGGACAGCAAACAAGTTAAGAACGTCTTCTTATAGACCATAAATCAACCTCCAATGAATATCCTTCATCCACTAATGTTCCCTTCTGAAGAAACTTAAGAGATAAAAATCATTGGTAAAAAACTTGGGGAGATTTTACAAAGAATTGTATAATTGACATAAGTAATCGATTGACCCTGTAGGGTTACACTAAATGAGAAGAAACCGGGATCCACAGTGTAGGAAGGAAAACAGCAATGAATGTAACATTAAACCAAAAGATGATTAAACAATTATGCGGAGAGCATTCCTATAAAAAAGGGGAAGAATTATCGAGGCGCAAAAAAGTGGACCTGACAGATTATTCACCGAATCACGAAATCTGCCATGCCACCGTTCATGCCACAAATGAATTTCAGATTACGATTAAAAATATACACGGGCAAATTGAAACAGCTTGCACATGTCCAAAGTTAGCTACTTATCAAAAGCCTTGTCACCACGTGGCAGCCGTTTTGGTCAAGATCTTAGAAAAGCAGTCGTCAAATCAGACTGATTTAACAAAGGGAATCTTGGGATTATTCCAGGGGGGACCGATCCGGCCAAGTACCGGAGAACATATTATAGAAGACAGACAATTATTTACAGTTGAATTTTTGTGCAAACCCATCTCGATTGACAACACTGAATATATGTTCGGGCTTAAGATTTGCAGCAGTTCCAAATCTTTGAATATAAACGAATTTTTGGACTGCGTTGAACAGCGGGAAGCGTATCAAGATTACGATCCTAAGATTCATTATTTTCAAAAAGAGACGGATGCTGTTCTTCAGGAATTAATTCAAACAAAGGACAAATCCATCCTAAAAGATGAATTTATTTTAATCCCGCCCCGTGAATGGGAGAGGCTTTTACCTATCCTGTTAAAGGCTCCCTTGGTAAAATTGAAACATCAAGGGCAAATTTTTGAAAAGATTCACTTATCAAGCGGACCCATCCCGCTTTATTTTTTATTTGAAACTGGGCCTAAGGAAGATTTCCAACTACGAGTTAATGGTTTAAATAAAATCACCATCGTTTACGATTTTGTTCTCTTTGAAGGGCAGATTTGGAAGTTCGAAAAAGAAGAATTAGCACGTCTAAGTGAACTGAAAAAAATGCTAGATGCTTCCGGTATCCACCAACTTTCGATATCGAGAGATCAAATGGAATCGTTTATTGACCAAGTCGTTCCGGGACTCATGAAAATCGGCCATGTCCGCATCGGCGAAGCTGTTTCCAAACGATTGGACCAAACTGCTTTAAAAGCAAAACTATATTTAGATCGAATTAAAAATCGTTTGCTTGCTGGTCTAGAATTTCAATATGGCAATGTGGTCATCAATCCACTTGAAGAAAATAAACATGGCTCTCCACTGTTAAGAAATGGCGAACAGGAGGAAAAAATCCTGCAGGTCATGGAGGAAAGCGGCTTTACGAAAACAGAGAGCGGTTATTTTTTACAAAATGAGGAATTGGAATATCATTTTCTGTATCATATTGTTCCAATCTTAAAAAGACTTGTTCAAGTCTATGCTACAACGGCGGTAAGAGTGAGATTGTTTAAAGAAAACCCGCAGCCGCGTTTTCGGGTGGATCGAAGAGCACGGACGGATTGGCTGTCGTTTCGCTTTGAATTGCAGGGAATTCCTGAATCTGAGATTCGTAATATCCTAAGTTCGCTTGAGGAAAAGCGGAAATATTATCGACTTCGCGATGGGTCTTTTCTTTCGCTGGAGAGTCCGGAGTTTAAAGAATTGAATCGATTTTTAAAAGGGATTGGCGTAAAACCGAAAGAGATTCACACGGAATTTGAACTTCCACTTACACAAGGTTTGTCCGTCCTTTACTCTTTTGAAAATTCAGTGAGGATTGGTTCATCGTTAAAACAGCTTTTAGAGGATCTTCGAAATCCAGAAGGAGTTCAATTTGCTATTCCTGCAAGTCTCACTGGAATTCTTCGGGATTATCAAAAACTTGGCTATCAATGGCTAAGAACACTTGCCCATTACGGTTTAGGGGGGATTTTAGCAGATGATATGGGCCTCGGGAAGACGCTGCAAAGCATAACCTATATCCACTCGGTTTTGCCTCAGATACGGAAAGAGAATCAGACCGTCTTGATCGTTTCACCGTCCTCTTTAACGTATAACTGGTGGAACGAATTAAAGAAATTTGCTCCCGAGATTCGGGCTGAAATCGTCGATGGCAGCAAAATCGTTCGGGACAGGCTGTTGAAAAAACTTGCAGAGGTGGATGTCGTGATTACTTCTTACCCGCTGCTGGTAAAAGACACATTGTTATACAGTAAACTAGCTTTCCATACGCTTTTTTTAGATGAAGCCCAAGCCTTTAAAAATCCAGAAACGCAAACAGCAAAGGCGGTAAAAAAACTTCAAGCAAGCCACCGCTTTGCTCTCACTGGAACACCCATCGAGAATTCGCTTGACGAGCTATGGTCGATTTTTCATATCGTATTTCCAGAATTGTTTCCGAATCGAAGAGCTTTCCATGAATTGCGGCGGGAAGAAGTTGCGAAGCGCGTTCGACCATTTATCCTCAGACGGGTAAAGGAAGATGTGCTCGCTGAACTTCCTGAAAAAATTGAATCCATGCATTCGTCCGACCTGCTGCCAGATCAGAAAAAACTGTATGCAGCCTATTTAGCTAAGCTGAAGCATGATACTCTAAAACATTTAGACAAAGAAACTTTTCAAAAAAATCGCATCAAAATTCTTGCCGGACTTACTAGGCTCCGGCAGTTATGCTGCCATCCAGCCTTGTTTATTGATGGATATAAGGGAAGTTCAGCAAAATTTGAGCAATTGCTGAAGATCATTGAGGAATGCCGAAGCACTGGGAGAAGAATGCTGATTTTTTCGCAATTTACACAAATGCTCGGGCTTATCGGCAGGGAACTAGCCAGTAGGGGAGTTTCTTATTTTTACCTGGACGGCAGTACCCCCTCTGCAGATCGAGTGCAGCTTTGCAGCCGATTCAATCTCGGCGAAAAAGATATATTCCTGATTTCCTTGAAAGCAGGCGGTACCGGTCTTAATTTAACGGGCGCCGATACGGTGATTTTGTATGATTTATGGTGGAATCCTGCCGTCGAACAGCAGGCCGCAGACCGTGCTTACCGAATGGGCCAGAAGAACACCGTCCAGGTGATTAAGCTGGTCGCACATGGGACGATTGAGGAAAAAATGAACGAGCTCCAAGAAAAAAAGAAACACCTGATTGACGATGTCATCCAGACGGGAGACGAGAAGTTATCTTCCCTAACAGAAAAGGATATCCGCGAGATCTTGATGATTTAACTTTAGGAGGCAAGCTTCATGACCGATTTCAATTTACAATACCGCAAAAGGATTGGTTTCCCGGAAAACGAAACCATCACCTTTGAAAAATTAGAAGCCGTTCTCGAAAAAACAGCCAAAACGATTCCATTTGAAAATTTATGTATCATTGCAAATCAGGCAAAAAAAATCACGAAAGAGAACTTGATTAACAAAATTATCAATCAACACGAGGGCGGGCTTTGCTATGAACTAAATGGCATTCTCCATTTATTTTTACTGGAAAATGGTTTTGATGCAAAATTAATTTATGGTGTCGTCTACGACCACAATCATCAGCGTTGGAGTACGACCGGGAAAACCCATGTTGCAACTTTAATCACTTGCAATGAGCAACAATATCTTGTAGATACAGGATTTGGTGCGAATCTCCCTTTAAAACCTGTTCCATTATCCGGAGAGGTGGTAACCTCGAATAATGGCGAGTTCCGTGTGGTGAAAACGGAAACTGAGCATGGGGATTATATTTTTTACATGAAATTGAAACACAAAGACAAAGATTGGAAAATAGGCTATGCTTTTAATACCAAAGCAACAATTACCAATCATGCTGATTTAACTGGGGTACAAAAAATCATTATCGAGCATCCGGAATCTTCTTTTAATAAAAAGCCGTTAATTACCAGGCTGACAGACCGGGGCAGCATGACCTTAACAGATTCATCTATAACTGAATGGATCGATGGTAAGGTAGATAAACAGGACATTGATCCAAAAAAATACAAAGAACTTGCAAAAGACCGTTTTGATATTCAGACCTAAAAAAATCCACCCATTCAATATGGGTGGGTCTTAACTTCACGATTTTAATCCTCGTTTTACACGCACAAAAGCTACGAAATCATCTAGTTCCTCTTTTGAAAGCAGAACACCATCCAGGGACAAAACTTTTTCGTTGGAATCTAGTAATTCAGTAATTTCAATCATTGAATGTTCCGCCAATGAATCCTCTGTTCTCCCTAATATATAATCTACTGATGTTTGAAATAAATCGGCAATTTGTGATAAGGATTGTAATGATGGCAAACGATAACCCGACTCATAGCCGGCATAGGTGCTTTTGGCAATCCCCAGCTGGTCGGCGGTTTCTTGTAAGGACCATTTTCGTTCTTTTCGTAATTCCGATAATCGCTCCAACATTCGTCTCAAACTCCACTCTAAAGATTTTGAAAAAATTATATCATAGGTTAGAAGATTAGAATAGAAAAAAGTACGCGAATTGAATAATAATACTTGATTTCTATAAAATTAATCCTATAATTTAAAGTATAAATACGCATAACGCGGATGATGTGAAAATTGTCCTGCTAATCGGGGTGATATTTTTTGAAGAAAATTTTAATATTAGCAACTGGCGGTACAATTGCCTCAGTGGAAGGGAACGAAGGACTTGTTCCCGGATTATCTGCCGATGAATTATTGCACTTTTTCCCAAAATCAGCCGGTAACATTAACATTGAATGCAAGATCCTAATGAACATAGATAGTACCAATATGCAGCCGGAGCATTGGGTTGAAATGGCTCAAGCGATCCACCGACACTATGAAAATTACGACGGATTTGTCATTACGCATGGAACGGACACGCTCGCCTATACTTCCGCGGCCCTTTCCTATATGCTGCAAGGACTTCGCAAGCCTGTTGTATTAACCGGGTCTCAGGTCCCGATTAGCTTTAAAAAGACAGATGCCAAAAAGAATGTGGCGGATGCACTAAGATTTGCTACAGAGGACGTTGGCGGAGTATTTATCGTTTTTGATGGCCGGGTAATCATCGGAACGAGAGCTGTAAAAATGCGCACGAAAAGTTATGATGCATTTGAAAGTGTAAATTCTCCCTATGTTGCCTATGTGAATGAAAAAGAAGTAAAATATCAGTGGAAACCTGTACCAACCGGCGCAGGACTTGCATTGAATACTAATATAAATACTGATGTTTTTTTAATGAAATTATACCCTGGGACAAAACCTGAAGTGTTTGATTGCCTAAAAGGTTTATACAAGGGTATAATTATTGAGAGTTTTGGGAATGGCGGACTGCCATTCGAAGGGCGCAACCTTCTTGTAAAAATTAAAGAATTAACAGAAGCGGGCATAGCGGTTGTTCTTACGACTCAATGCCTTGAAGAAGGTGAAGATTTACTTTTATATGAAGTAGGTCGTAAAGTAGCCCAGCATGATGTGATTTTATCGGGAGATATGAATACCGAGGCCATTGTGCCGAAGCTCATGTGGGCTCTAGGTCAGAAATCTTCTATTAAAGAGATCAAGACTATTTTTGAAACTCCTTTGGCAGAAGATTTATCGATTAAGGGCGAAAAAGAAGAGTAATAGATTTTTACTAAAAACAAAGAGGCGATATGGATGTTGACCAATGAAGTAAACATGCGAGTGGAGAAAGATTTTTTAGGGGAAAAGGAAGTACCTGTTGAAGCCTATTATGGCGTACAAACATTAAGAGCAGTGGAAAACTTCCCTATTACGGGCTATCGCATTCATGGAGAGCTAATAAAAGCAATGGCGATTGTGAAAAAAGCTGCCGCGATGGCGAACATGGATGTTCACCGCTTATATACAGGAATTGGCGAGGCTATTGTGAAGGCTGCTGATGAAATGATTGATGGGAAATGGCATGATCAAATTATTGTCGATCCAATTCAGGGCGGTGCCGGTACTTCCATCAACATGAACGTGAATGAGGTTATTGCCAACCGTGCAATTGAAATACTTGGACATGAAAAGGGAGATTATTATCACTGCAGTCCTAATACCCATGTCAATATGTCGCAGTCAACCAATGATTCCTTCCCTACCGCAATTCATATTTCGGTATTGAATCTTCTTGAAAAATTATTGGGTACAATGGAAACTATGCATGGAGTGTTCATGCAAAAATCGCAAGAATTTGCCCATGTAATCAAAATGGGGCGGACCCATCTTCAAGATGCAGTACCGATCCGCCTTGGCCAGGAATTTGAAGCATATGGACGAGTACTAGAACGCGATATTAAGCGAATTAAGCAATCCCGTCAGCATTTATATGAGTTAAACATGGGTGCGACTGCAGTTGGAACCGGTCTCAATGCGGATCCTCGTTATATTGAGTTTGTTGTAAAACATCTTGCTGACATCAGCGAATTACCGCTTGTTGGTGCAGAACATTTGGTGGATGCAACTCAAAACACAGATGCTTATACAGAGGTATCAGCGGCTTTGAAGGTTTGTATGATGAATATGTCGAAAATCGCCAATGACCTGCGTTTAATGGCTTCTGGTCCGCGTGCAGGTTTAGGAGAGATTAGCTTGCCAGCCCGTCAACCAGGATCATCCATTATGCCGGGAAAAGTAAACCCAGTCATGGCTGAGCTCATTAATCAGGTTGCCTTCCAAGTAATCGGGAATGATCATACGATTTGCTTGGCATCTGAAGCTGGGCAATTAGAATTGAACGTTATGGAACCTGTTCTTGTATTTAATCTGCTTCAGTCGATTAGTATTATGAATAATGCCTTCGGTGTATTCACGGAGCATTGTTTAAAGGGAATTACAGCAAATGAAGATAGATTAAAAGAGTATGTGGAAAAGAGTGTAGGTGTTATTACTGCGGTTAATCCGCATCTTGGCTATGAAGTAGCTGCACGGATTGCCAGGGAAGCCATTTTAACAGGCGCTTCTGTACGTGATCTTTGTTTAAAATATGATGTATTGACTGAGGAAGAACTAGATTTAATTCTTGATCCATATGAAATGACGCATCCAGGGATTGCCGGAAAGGCATTGTTGGAGAGAGATTAGTAGATACGCCAGGCGTTTTGCCTGGCGTATTTTGTATGGTCATTCTTGCTTTCCGCTTTTACCTTCGAATTATCGTTGATTTAATCATTACAATCAAAACTGAACCATACGATTAATACTACAGCTTTTTTAGGAGTGTGTTTCGTATGGATGATCGTTTTTTTCGAAATGTCATGGGGAGCTTTGCTACTGGGATTACCGTAATTACAACAGAGGTGAAAGGTACATCACATGGAATGACTGCAAATGCGTTTGTCTCAGTATCTTTGAACCCAAAATTAATTCTTGTTTCGATTGATAAAAGAGCTAAAATGTTGGGCTTTCTTCAAGAGTCGAAAAGGTTTGCTGTAAGCTTTTTAGCCAGTGAACAACAAGCGGAATCGATGAGATTTGCCGGCCAAAAAAAGGATGAAGATCCTTATATTTTTGAGCGATTTAGTGAATTACCAGTTATAAAGGGTGCCTTGGCGAATGTTGCTTGTACGGTTTTTAATCAAGTTGAGGCAGGAGATCATGTTTTGTTTATTGGGGAGGTACAGGATTTACAGGTGAAGGAGGGGGAGCCGCTCCTTTACTTTAAAGGTAAGTATCGAGAATTAAAGGATTTGGATTAAAAATAAGTTATGTAATACTACTAGACTGTGCTTCCCGGCTCAGTCTTTTTGTTTGGCATAAAAAAATTAATCCTATGAAAATAACTCTTTCATCATGTATGATGTAAAAGACTAATCGTATAGGAGTGACAATCTTTGGTTCAGCTTCATTTACACAGCAAAAAACTTCCTTTTTTGAAAGAAGCATTTTTTTCACACTATCGTGAAATCGCAGCAGGTTACAGTCATCATGTACTTCTAGAAAGCGGCCGGGGCGGCCGGTATAGCATCGCTGCATTTAATCCCGAGAAGATCATTACGGGAAAAAACCATCAACTCACCATTCAAGATGGAGACCATCAAGAACAATTAAACGGAAACCCCCTGCATTTATTAAAGGAATGGATGGGGCAATATCATGTAGATAAAATAGAAGGGCTGCCTGATTTCCAAGGCGGTGCCGTTGGATACATCAGCTATGACTATGGTCGTTATATTGAAAAATTACCTTCACTTGCAAAAGATGACTTAGAATTGCCGGAAATCTACTTTATAATTTTTAAAGAATGGTTTATATTCGATCATCACACCAATGAATTATGGTTATTATTTTTGCATGAAAAAGGTGAATCTGTCGAAGAAAAGGCTGCACTTTGGGAGAGCCGCTGGTTTGAAAATATAACTGCTGATGAGACCTCAGAATCTGTTTCGACGCTGTCGGATGCATTAGAAGTTTCAATGGATGAGAAGCAGTTTATTGATGCTGTCGAAAAGGTTCAGAAATACATCGCTCAAGGAGATGTTTTTCAAGTCAATCTTTCTGTCAGGCAATCAAAACCCTTGGAGGTAGAAGCGATTGAGGTTTATGAACAATTGCGGGAACTGAACCCTTCCCCCTATATGGGCTATTTCCATACACCAGAATTTCAATTAGTAAGCGGATCGCCTGAACTCTTGGTAAAAAAGCACGGCAATGAAGTAAGCACACGGCCGATTGCAGGAACTCGCTCTAGAGGGAAAAACGAGGCGGAAGACCAGGAACTGGCCAATGAGTTGATTGAAAATGAGAAGGAACGGGCGGAGCATGTGATGCTCGTTGATCTGGAACGAAATGACCTTGGCCGGGTATGTGCATATGGAACGGTTGAGGTAAATGAATTTATGGTCATTGAAAAATACTCCCATGTGATGCATATCGTTTCAAATGTACGCGGACAATTAGCGGACGGGAAAAATAGCTTTGATGTCATTGATGCGGTTTTTCCTGGAGGAACGATTACTGGAGCACCTAAGATTCGCACGATGGAAATTATTGAAGAGCTTGAACCTGTTCAAAGGGGCATTTATACGGGATCACTTGGCTGGATTGATTTCTCCGGTGACATGGAACTAAATATTGTGATTCGGACCATGTTGGTGAAAAACGGGATGGGACATGTCCAAGCAGGAGCGGGGATTGTGATTGATTCTAATCCGAAGCATGAGTATAAAGAGTCACTGAAAAAAGCCGCAGCGCTTTGGCGGGCAAAAGAAATGGCTGAAGGAAAAGGAGAGCAGCGATGATTTTCATGATTGATAATTACGATTCTTTTACCTTTAATTTGGTGCAATATTTAGGAGAATTAGGCGAAGATTTAGTTGTTAAACGAAATGACGAGACCACAATCGAGGAAATCTCCAAGATGCGTCCAAAATTCTTGATGGTGTCTCCCGGTCCATGCAGTCCGAATGAAGCCGGAATCAGTTTAGAAGCAATCCAAGCTTTTGCGGGTGAATTTCCGATTTTTGGTGTCTGTCTGGGTCAACAATCGATTGCTCAGGCCTTTGGCGGAGAAGTAGTACAAGCAGAACGTCTTATGCATGGAAAGACCTCGGAGATATTTCATGATGGAAAAACGATTTTTGAAAATTTGCCTAATCCGTTTCCAGCGACTCGTTATCATTCCCTGATCGTTCGAAAAGAAAGCTTACCCGATTGCTTAGAGGTTTCTGCCTGGACTGCGGAAGGAGAGATTATGGCGATTCGCCATAAAGAGCTTCCTATTGAAGGAGTTCAGTTCCACCCGGAATCCATTATGACAACATCCGGGAAAGATCTATTGCGAAATTTTGTCCGTCATTATGGAAGAGTGACGGAAACGGTAAGAGGGTAATCACATGTTTATTTATGTAAACGGGGAAATCGTTAAAAAGGAAGAAGCGGCCATTTCGCCTTTTGATCATGGCTTTTTATATGGAATGGGACTTTTTGAAACGTTTCGGGTTTATGATGGGCATCCTTTTTTATTGGATCATCATATTACACGTCTTAACGAGGGACTTAAAGTACTAAATATTGAGAAACAGTTTACACGAGAAGAAGTGAATAATTCCCTTAGGGTTCTGTTGGATGCGAACGGATTGGAAAATGCCTATATTCGACTTAATGTTTCTGCGGGGATAGGCGAGGTTGGATTACAGGTCGAACCATACCGAGAACCGAATGTGCTTATATTTGCAAAACCACTTCCTAAAGCGGGAGAGATGGCTGAGAAGAGAGCCGTTATTTTACAGTTAAAGCGGAATACACCCGAGGGTTTAACACGGTTAAAATCACATCATTATATGAATAATCTTTTGGCTAAAAGGGAGATTGGGCGTTCCACGGACGTAGAAGGCATCTTTTTAACAGCAGAAGATTATATTGCCGAAGGGATTGTTTCAAATATCTTTTGGAAAAAGGGAAACACTGTGTACACACCGTCGCTTGCGACAGGCATTTTAAATGGGATCACACGACAGTTTACGATGAAGGCAGTCAAAACGTTGGGTTTGCATATGGAGGAAGGACTATTCAGTATAGAGGATGTGGCAGCAGCAGAAGAAATCTTTGTCACCAACTCCATCCAAGAAATTGTACCTATAGTAGAGTTTGAAGGTCATGCAATGCCGGGAAAAAGCGGGGAACTCGTCCAAAAACTCCATCAACATTACCGGGAATCATGTAATACGCTCTGGTCCATATAACCCACAACTGTCCACTCCAGACGGACAAAACTAATCAAAAGTCCACGAAGGGTGTCAGGCACCATTGCCTGACACTTATTTTTTTTGAATAAATTATTCGAAAATTCTTGACTTCGTTGGGAAAGGATTTATAATTAAGGTAATATTTTTTAATCCGATAAATCTAATAGGATTTATGGGTTAAGTGGGCGGTGGGACAGAGATGTTTTTACAAATTAACAATGTGAATAAACAATTTATTAATCACAAAAAGGCCAGTGATGTCCTTACAAATATTAATCTAGACATTAAAGAAGGCGAGTTTGTTTCAATTCTCGGACCTTCAGGGTGCGGAAAATCAACATTATTATCGATTGTTGCCGGATTAACAAAGCCAACAAGTGGGGAAGTCGTCCTGAACGGAAAATCCATTACGAAACCAGGTAAAGACCGGGGAATGGTCTTCCAACAAGCCGCCTTGTTCCCGTGGTTGACAGTCGAAGAAAACGTGATGTTCCCACTTCGTAAAGAAATGAAAAAAGCAGAGGCACGCGAAGTAGCTCATCAATTTCTTAAAATGGTCCAGTTAAGTAATTATACCAAGCATTCCCCACATGAGCTCTCAGGCGGGATGCAGCAGCGGGTAGCGATTGCGAGAGCACTTTCCATGAATCCAGCTGTATTGTTAATGGATGAACCGTTTGGGGCCCTTGATGAACAAACAAGAGCACGTCTCCACCATGAATTAGAAAAAATTTGGCTAGAAACAAAAAAAACGATTCTTTTTGTCACCCATAGCATCAGTGAATCTATTAAACTATCGGACCGAATCATTGTCATGGGAACGAGACCTGGGGTAGTACTTGAGGATATCCATGTGAAAATTCCACGCCCAAGGGGAAATCACCCACAAATGGTGGCAAAATTAGAGGAAAAAATTCTTGGATTATTACAAGGCGAGATTGATAAAGTAGTGAAAGAGGAATTAGCTTATGCAGCAAACAATTAAACGCATCATTTTCTTCGCATTATTAATCGTCATCTGGCAGGCTGCGGTAAAAATAACGGGTGTTTCAGCCGCTGTGATGCCAGCACCGACAGATGTACTTCAAGCACTTACAAAGGGATTTGCAGATAAAACATTAATCTACGATATTCTTGCCAGCTTTCGCAGGCTTGCTATCGGTTTAAGTATAGCGATTATCCTTGGAATCTTCTTAGGCATTCTTTTAGCGAAAAATAAAACAGCTGACGAAACGCTCGGTACGTTGATTTTAGCCTTACAAAGTGTACCAAGTATCGTTTGGCTGCCAATTGCAATTATGTGGTTTGGTTTAAATGAAACATCCGTTATTTTTATCGTGATTCTTGGGGCAACACTTGTGATGACCATCAATATGAGGATTGGAATCAAAAATGTTTCGCCTCTTTACATAAGAGCCGCTCAAACGATGGGCTCTGGGGGATTTGATCTTTTTACATCGGTTATCTTCCCGGCTTCCGTCCCTTATGCCGTAACAGGTGCAAGACTTGGCTGGGCATTTGCCTGGAGGGCATTAATGGCAGGAGAAATTCTGAGTACTGGACCTGGATTAGGGTATACCCTGAAGTATGCTTCTGATTTTGGCAACATGAGCATGGTGATTGGGATCATGATTATTATTGGTATTATTGGAACCATAGTAGATATCGTTTTCTTCCAACGTATTGAAAAGAATGTAATTCGCCGTTGGGGACTAGAGACAGCAAATTAGATAGAGAAGATTAGAGGGGGAACTAGAGAGATGAAGAAAAAATCAATGATTTTAGGCTTGACGCTTATGCTTGGGGCAGGTGTTTTAGCAGGCTGTGGATCAAACAATGCAAGCACTGACGGAGGAGAGAAAAAGGTCGTTATCGGTTATTTTCCGAACATTGACCATGCACCAGCAATGGTGGCAAGGGAAAAAGGGTTTTATGAAAAAGAACTTGGTAAGGATGTCAAAGTGGAATACAAAACCTTCCCAGATGGCGGTGCTTTCATGACTGCACTTAAAACAGGTGATATTGATGCCGGTTTAGTAGGACCTGCTCCAGTCATGAATAACTTTACAAATGGTGCCGATGTAAAAATCATTGCCGGAGGTTCTTCTGGGGGTACCGCAATTGTTGCCAGCAAACAAAGCGGGATCAACTCTGTTAAAGATTTTAGTGGGAAAACATTCATTACTCCAGGAGTTGGATGTACACATGATGTACAAATGGAAACATTCTTACAGGATTATGGAGTTAAGTCAGCCCGTATAGGAGGAACTTTAAAGCACGTTACGGGTAACCCGGCACAATATGCAAGTATGTTCGAATCAGGTAAAGTCGATTTGGCTGCTGTTCCAGAACCATGGGCTTCACAATTAGTGAAGAAATCAGGGGCGAAAATAATCGTCGACAGCAAAAAAATATCTTACGGTACTACATTACCAAATACGATTCTTGTAACAAGTGGTAAGGAAATTAAAGCTGATAAAGATGTCGTTGGAAAAATTGTTAAAGCACAGGAAGAAGCGATTGCTTTTATCGGTAAAAATCCTGAAGAAGCGAAGAATATCACGGTTAAGGCGATTAAAGATATTACAAAACAAGGTCTCGACAAAGATGTAATGGATCAAGCTTGGACACATATTCACTTTACAAGTGATGTTAATAAAGATGTGATTCAACAGTTTGCTAATTCATCTGTGGAGTTAAAGTTTTTAAAAGAAAAGCCTGATTTTGCTTCGTTAATTGATACACAATTTATTAATTAAAATGTACGGTGCTGAGTCATGACTCGGCACCTTTTTCTTAAAGAAGCTCTTTACATTAGGTTGTTGATTTCCGCTCCAGGCGCTTCGCTTTCCGCGGGGTGGGCGGTGAGCCTCCTCGGCGCATTGCGCCTGTGGGGTCTCACCTGTCCCACTGCTCCCGCAGGAGTCTCGCACCTTCCGCTACAATCAACATTGACCTTTAACATAGTAAAAAAAGAGGTGTTTTTACCATGAAACGCTGTTTATTTCTAGTAGTTTGTTTATTGCTGTTAGCAGCCTGTTCTAAGCCTGAGGAGAAAAATGTAGAGGATTCTTTTCCACTTCATATGGAAGTACAAAAATTTGAGGCGGTAAATCAGGACGGTGAACCCTTCACTTTTAAAAACGTAAAGGGAGAGGTGTGGGTGGCTGATTTTCTGTTTACCAATTGTGATACGGTTTGTTCTCCGATGACTGCCAACATGGCGACATTGCAAAGGAAACTTGCAGATGCTGGTGTGGATGCAAAGCTTGTATCCTTTAGCATTGACCCAGACCACGACCAACCGAAAAGGTTAAAGGAATATGCCAAAGGGGTGGAAGCGGATTTTTCGAACTGGAATCTCCTAACCGGGTATAAGCAGCCATTCATCGAAAGCTTCGCCAACAAATCCTTTATGGCCGCAGCGGCCAAACTGGAAGACTCCAACCAATTTGTACACAGTACATCCTTCTACCTCGTCAACAAAGACGGAGTCGTCCTCCAAAAATACGAAGGCGCCTCAAACCCGCCATACAATGAAATTATTAACGATATTAAAACATTGGAAAAGTGATTCGACAAAATTCGGGTGGTGCCAGGCACCACCCGAATTTTGTCGAAAAAACTATCACTTCTCGAGAATTTGTTTGTATTCTCGTCCTTTTTGGACGTAGACTTCGATGGACATTTGGATGAGTTGCAGGTCTTTTTCTGTAAGCTCTCGGACTACTTTTCCGGGTGATCCGACGACGAGGGAGCGTGGCGGTATTTTGGTTCCGCTTGTGAGTAGGGTGTTAGCTCCTATGATGCATTCATCGCCGATTTCGACGTGATCGAGGAGGGTGGAGCCCATCCCGATGATACTGCGATTGCCAATCTTACAGCCGTGTAGAATCACATTATGACCAACTGTTACTCCATCCCCAATTTCTACTGGGCAACCTTCGTATAAATGGATGGTAGTATTATCTTGGATACTTGTTTGATTTCCAATGGATATCGGGCCTTCGTCCCCGCGTAATACCGCATTAAACCAAATGGTAGACTCCTTCCCAATTTTTATATCCCCGATTAAATAAGCGCCAGGTGCCACAAACACCGTTTCGTCGATCGAAGGGGTAACACCATTGTAGGGTATCTTCATTCTTTCTCTCTCTCCTTTTAAAAATCTGAATTATAACTCTCTTCAGTTATTATTATACCACCCTATAGTAGAGGAAAAAAATGAGAACTATTTTCAAATTAATTTTGCCAAGTCAAACTAGAAAATGTCAAAAATATTTAATAAATATTCGACAAAATTGTTAAAAATTCACGGTAATATCCTTCTATTTTTACTAAATGGTAGAATAAAACTATCACAATAGTAGAAACAGGTGAGTAGATGAGATGTACGGGAAGATTAAGTATTTTAGCTTTTACAATCATTACTTATGTGATTGGTCTTTTCATTCATGGCAATCCTTCCACAAGCTTGGACCTTGTCCTCATTCCAGTTTTTTCTCTAATCGCATGGTATTCTGGAAAGCAATATGATTTAGTGAAATTTCATTCAGAAAAGGATTTTTTAACAAAAATATATAATCGCCGTTATGCTGAAAAAATTTTTCCTAAATTGAAGTCGAAAATGGAGCGGCTGAATAAATCGATGGCAGTGTTTCTTTTAGATGTAAATAATTTTAAAGAGATTAATGACTCACTAGGTCATGATACCGGTGATGCAGTTCTAATTATGTTAACCGAGCTTCTCTCAAAAACCTTAACTAAATCGGAAGTCATAATCAGATGGGGCGGGGATGAATTTTTAATTATCGCTCCAAACACCAATCAGATGGAGGCCGAAAAAATAAAAGGTAAAATTGAAACTTGTCTACTAAACTCAGAAAGAAATACCTGTCATATCGCAGTTTCCATTGGTTATTCCATTTATCCTGACCAAGCAAAACGAATTGAAGAAGCTGTAATGCTGGCAGACCAACAAATGTATAAATCGAAAATACAAAAAAAATGCAATGGATTTGTTCCCGTATCCTAATCGTTTGAAGGCGATGGATAGTTATATATACGGGTTACCTCATTTTCGAATCTAAAAAGGGAGTTTTAAATGTAATGGAAAAAAGAATTCAATCATGGTTAAACAAACCCAATTACTTTCGTTATGGATTCATTTGCCTCTTACTATTAAGTACTTTTTTAAACTTAACTATTTTAATGGATGAACGAATCTATATATTTTATGTTCTTGCCACCGTTTTCTTAGGAATAGGCTTTTATAATCAATCTCCCTTGTTTCTAGTGTTATGTACCACCCTCATTGTCACCTGCAGGTATTCTTTGGCACCTAATTTGCCTGATGCTGGCACTTTTTTCGTTCAACTAGGCACTTATCTATTAATTATGGTCATTTCAGTTGGACTGATGAAACATAACCAGAGAATTAAAAGAGATAATATTGAAATGATTAAGGTTCTTTCCAAAGCACTTGACTCCAGGGATACTTATACCTCACAGCATTCTGAAAATGTTGCCAAATATGCTTTGAAAATCGCTAAGAAAATGAAGTTATCAGCAGAATTTTGTGACATGACACAAAAAGCAGGATTATTACATGATATCGGAAAAATAGGGGTTCCAGAGCATATTTTAAAGAAGCCGGGTAAGCTCACGGGGGAGGAATATTCGATTATTAAAGAGCATCCGTTAATTGGGAATGAAATTATTAAGCATGTTTCAAGCTTTCATGAAACAGGAATATTAGACGGCGTTTTATATCATCATGAGCGATATGACGGCAAAGGATATCCTCACGGGCTTAAAGGCGAGGAGATTCCGTTAATTGCCCGCATTTTAGCTGTGGCGGACACATTTGATGCGATGACCTCGAAGCGGATTTATCGGACGGAGCTAGATGTACATAAAACGCTAGCTGAAATTGAACAAAATAAAGGGGCACAATTTGATCCAGAAATTGTGGAAGTATTTTTACGTTTATTTGAAGAGGAGCACGTAATGGAAGTACAAAAGGAAATTCCAAAAATATCATTTAAATCACAAACAACGAAAACCCTCGGCCAATGAATGGTACGAGGGTATCAACTCCTTCATCCCCAGCAAAACTTCTCCCTTGGATGAACCGAAAAAAGGATGGATGCAAGGGAAAAATCCTTGATTTTCCAATGTAAGCGTTTTAATTTTGACAAAATAATAAAAATAGTCAAAATATATTGACGAAGGCGATTTACGGTGGTAACCTTATAACAAATTTAAGATGAATTGATGACGAGAAGAGTAGGATTTGTTCCTTGTTTAACAGAGAGTCGACATTGGGTGGGAGTCGATAACAGGAAATTTCTGAAAATCATCTCCGAGATGCGTAGCTGAAAAGTTAGTAAGCTAGGCCGGAAGGTCCACCGTTAAATTGGAACACGTATCATGATACGGTACGTTGATTTGAGAGCCACAGCATTAGTGAGGAATTTTCGCTGTGGAAGTAGGGTGGTAACGCGAGCTAACTCGTCCCTATACATGGGGCGGGTTTTTTGTTGTTTAAAAATTGAAATTTGAAAATTGGAAAGTGCAATTATTTAGGAGGGACCATGAATGAAACAACAAGTTGAGCAAAGAGAGAAAACAGAGAAAACAGAACAAACATTAACTGCAGAGGATGTTATCCTTGCCAGTCACAATATTAAGGACGAAATTTCGCCTACTCCCCTGCAATACAATGCCATTCTATCTGAACGATATGAGTGTAATGTCTACCTTAAACGCGAGGACCTGCAAAGTGTTCGTTCCTTTAAAATTCGCGGGGCATATAATCGGATTAAAAAACTAAGCGGCGAAGATCTACATAATGGGATTATCTGTGCAAGTGCTGGGAACCATGCACAGGGAGTAGCCTATTCCTGTCATCTTTTAAAAATTAACGGAAAAATCTTCATGCCAAGCACAACGCCAAAGCAAAAAGTTAACCAGGTGAAGTTCTGGGGCAGGGAAGATGTTGAAATTGTCTTAGTGGGGGATACCTTTGACGATGCTTATGAAAAGGCAATGGAATGCAGTAAAGTAGAAGCAAGAACCTTTATCCACCCTTTTGATGATTTTGATGTCATTGCGGGACAAGGAACGGTAGCGGTTGAACTCCTTAATGACTCACAGGAACCGATCGACTATTTATTTGCAGCCATCGGCGGCGGGGGACTTGTTTCAGGAGTTGGAACCTATATGAAACAGTATTCTCCGGATACTAAGTTAATCGGCGTCGAGCCTATGGGTGCTCCCGGCATGAAAGAGTCGCTTTCAAAAGGCAAAGTCACTTCATTAAAAGAAATTGACCCTTTCGTTGACGGCGCGGCTGTTAAAACGGTTGGGGCTCATACGTTTGAGATTTGTAAGGACCTGGTAGAAGATATTGTGGTAGTACCTGAAGGAAAGGTTTGTACAACACTCATTTCGTTATATAACGAAAATGCCATCGTAGTAGAACCAACTGGTGCCTTATCGATCGCTGCACTGGATTCCTACAAGGAACAAATTAAAGGAAAAACAGTCGTTTGTATAGTTAGCGGCGGGAACAATGATATTGGAAGAATGCAGGAAATCAAAGAGCGTTCCAAAATTTATGAAGGCTTACAACATTACTTTATTGTTCAATTCCCGCAGCGTCCTGGTGCATTGAGAGAATTTTTATTAGATGTTCTTGGACCAAATGACGATATCAGCCATTTTGAATATACGAAAAAGAACAACCGCGAAACAGGACCGGCCCTAGTCGGTATCGAATTAAAGGATAAAGACGATTACTTCCCATTAATGGAACGGATTAAGGCAAAAGGATTTTTCTATCGGGAAGTGAATAAAGATAAAGCATTATATCAAATGTTGGTATAGTAAACTTTTTTAATCCTTCGGACCCATCAGGATCCGAAGATTTTTTATTTTAAAAAGAAAAATGGTACGATATTTCTGAAGGAGAGCAACCTAAACTCTCCCTAAAAATTATATTAATAATCCATGAAAAATCTAAAGTAATGGAGGAATCATGTTAAATTATTGGTAGAGTTATTTAAAAGGAGAAAGAAATCATGAAAAAACGGATCTTAGTCATCGAGGATGAAATCAATATTGCTAAGGTGTTAAAAATAGAGCTTGAGTATGAGAGCTATGAAGTGTTTGTCGAACATGATGGGAAATCAGGATTAAATATGGCAACAGAAAAACCCATCGATCTTATTTTATTGGATGTAATGCTCCCTGAAATGAATGGAATCGAGGTACTAAGAAGGCTTAGGAAGGCAGGGAATCAAACTCCGGTTATTCTTTTAACGGCGCGAAATATGACATTGGATAAGGTAACGGGATTGGATCAGGGAGCCAATGATTATATAACCAAACCATTCGAAATTGAAGAACTTTTAGCCAGGGTTCGTGCCTGTATCCGAGACCACTCGATCCATACTCCAACGGAAGATACTTCTGTACTTACTGTGGGGGATTTATCGATCGATACAAATACCCGGGAAGTCTCAAGAGATGGGAACTCCATCACCGTTACACCGAAAGAATATGATTTATTGCTCTATTTGGTAACGAATAAAAATAAGGTTGTCACGAGAGATAATATTATCTTGAATGTTTGGGGCTATGAATATGAAGGAGAAACCAATGTTATTGACGTATTCATTCGCCATCTTCGCAAAAAAGTGGACGAAGGGTTTGACTCCGAATTAATTCATACTGTTCGTGGAGTAGGTTTTACCGTTAAGGAGAAATAACATGAAAATCACCACGAAAATTAACCTAACGACAACCGCATGGCTGCTTTGTGTGTTAATCCTTATTAATGTCGTTGTCTTTTTTTCTTTTTTAAAAATTACCGTTAATATGGAAGAGGATGCCCTATTACAAAAGGCGAATGATATTATCGATGAACTTAAATCTGCTCATCCTGAAGAGCAAACAGAAATGTTAAAAGATTTTTTAACCATCCATTCCTATATCAGGGTCGTTAATCCTAATGGAAAAACACTTGCAGAAGTAACCAATGATAAGGAAATTACCAGTAAGATTAAACCAAAATATACGAAAAAACAGGAATCCGGCAGGATATTAATTGGAACAAAAACGGGAGAAAAACAAGTAATCTATGTTCGTGTTCCGATAAAAACTAGTTTGAACCAAACCGCAACTCTTGATATCGGAGAAGCCTTAATGGGACTTGAAATGAGAAAAGATATTTTATTATGGGTCCTTGGATTGTGTACTGTCCTTTCTGGTATCTTGTCCCTGCTTGGTGGGAAATGGTTATCCGGCTTCATTATGCGTCCAATTTCTAATATGATCAAAACCATGGAGGACATTGAACAAAGTGGTATCCCAAAGAAGATTGTGATTCAAAATCGGACAAGGGACGAATTGGAGCAGATGGCCTCGACCTTTAATCGAATGATTGAACGGCTAAGTGAAAACATGGAAAAACAGGACCAGTTTATTTCAGATGCTTCTCACGAATTAAAAACACCGTTAACCGTCATTAAAAGCTATGCCAGCCTTTTGAGACGGAGGGGCGTGCAGAATAATGAAATATCAACGGAAGCCATTGAAGCCATCTATTCGGAAGCAACCCGGATTCAAAAAATGACCGAAATGTTCTTGAATATGGCCACCTCCGAAAAAGAAACGACCTTGGATCTAAAGCAAGTGGATTTAGTCGGTTTATGTAAAGAGATTCAAAAACAGCTAAAAAATGCCTATAAGCGGGAGATTCATCTCCACCACAGTGAAGAACATATTTATATCCAAGCGGATGAACTGAAATTAAAACAAGTGATCATCATCCTTCTCGATAATGCGATCAAGTATAGTAAAGATCAAATCGACCTATATATGAATCATCAGCAGCATTTTGCCTCTATTGTTGTAAAGGATTACGGCATCGGCATACCAGAGCAAGATCTTCATCGGATTTTTGAACGATTTTATCGGGTCGATAAAGCAAGAAGTCGAGAAACAGGCGGAACTGGCCTAGGGCTTGCAATAGCCAAGAATATTATGAAAATGCATAAAGGGGAAATAAAAATAAAAAGCAAAGAAGAAAAAGGAACAGAAGTCGAATTACTATTTTCTCTTTAAGATTGTGAAAAATTCACACGGTGCCTGGCACCATTGTGAATTTTTCACTAAGTCTACATACCGTTTTAAGTCCGTTTTACCGCTGATAAAATAAAAATGGTCGTAAGTATGCAGGCGGCACCGATCCATTCAAAAACACCGAATGGAACATGAAGCCAGGCTACTGCTAAAAACGCTGCAGATAATGGTTCTACGCATGCTAAGAGGCTTGCTTCTGAAGCTTCTATGTATTTTAGGCTTTCCATATAGCAAAAAAAGGCGACTAACGTACCAAAGATCACTACAAAAAGAACCGCCATCAACGCAGAGAACGACCACGACCCACGAAATTGCCATGGGGGCTGAAAAAAGCTGAAAACTACACCGCCAATTAGCATCCCCCAGCCCGTTGTAATCAAAGAACCCCATGCATTTAATAGTTTCCTAGGATAAAGGGTATAAAAGGCCAAGGCAAAAGCGGAGAGAATTCCCCAGAAAAACGCCGGTCCGGAAATGGAAAGTGCCTGGATATTCCCATTTGTAACGAGAAAAAAGGTCCCTAAAAGCGCTAAACCAATGGCGATAATTTCATGTTTAGCAGGTAATACCCGTGAACGGAAACAAAGATAACAGGTAATCATAACCGGCGCCAAATATTGGATAATGGTAGCGGTAGCGGCATTTCCTTCTTTTACAGCTGCAAAATAGGTATACTGAACACCGAGCATTCCAATGATTCCAAACACAACTAATTGCAATACAGCTGATTTATTTTTCCATATGGTCCATATATTTTGTTTTCCACCAAAACGGGAAAATAATAATAACCCCAATCCAGCAAAAAGCAGCCGGATCACGACGAGCCAGCTGACACTGAATCCTTGTTTTTGAAACAAGAACTGTGCAACCGTACCCGAAATCCCCCAAAAGGAAGCACCAATGAGTACTAAAATAACTCCCTTGAATCTGGGGTTGGGCATAACAACAACTTGCGAATCCAAACCAATCCCTCCAAAACTCTTCAAATTACAAACATACTAAATTATAACAATCTTTTTTAGATTATGGCTATTCAATTTGTTAAATTTGCAATCTAGAAAAAGAACATTAGTTTTTGTATAATAGTAAAGTAACTCTTTTTTAATAGAAAAATATGGAAATCAACAAGTTTTATGGGGGGCTTTATGAATAAAAATAGGTATGTATTTTGGGGTCTGGTCATTACCACCCTTATTTCGGCACTTGATGCCAATATTATGCAAACAGCAAGTCCGACGATTGTGAAACAGCTTGGCGGAATGGAGCTGTTTGCTTGGATCTTCTCAGTATATATGCTCGCAAGTACGGTTACTGTGCCGCTGTACGGAAAATTATCCGATATGTACGGAAGAAAACGGCTGCTTATCATTTCAGTAGCGATCTTTACCATCGGTTCTTTGCTTGCAGGATTGGCCAATTCAATGGTCTCGTTAATTATTTACCGTGGTATCCAAGGGTTAGGAGCAGGAGGAATGCTGCCGATCTCGATGATCATTGTCGGTGATTTATTTACGATTGAAAAACGGGGGAAAATTCAAGCTGTCTTTAGTGGAATATGGACATTGTCTTCGATTGTAGGACCTGTTCTTGGTTCTTTTTTTGTTGAAACCTTAACGTGGAGATGGATTTTCTTTATTAACATTCCGATTGGAATTGCGACGGTTCTATGCTTAATCCCCTACAAGGAACAAAATCAATTTAAAAAGACTTATATTGACTATAAAGGTTTTGTTTTATTTGGTCTTTCCATCACGCTTTTATTGCTCGCCACAAACGTAGCAGAACCATTATGGTATGTTGCCTGTGGAATAGTCGGAATGGTCATATTCCTGCTTGTGGAAAGGAAGGTAGAGCAGCCCTTTCTTCCAGTTTCCTTGTTTCAAAATAGGGGAACCTTAATGGTCAATCTTTACATGTTATTTCTCTGTATTTCTTTTTTCGGAACACCGAACTATATCCCGCTGTTTTTGCAAGAAGGCAGCCATATGAACATTTATCAAAGCGGTTTGATTCTATTGAGCATTGCTATTGGCTGGACGTTCGGAAGTACGCCGGCAGGAAAATGGATTATACGTTACGGCTATAAAAAATTGTTCATTATTGGGAATCTTATATGTACCCTTGCAGGGCTGATCATCTTTTTTGTCATTAAAGACGTATCCTATTTTTTATTGTTTGGTCTTTTGACCGTTCAAGGATTTGCGTTTGGTTTATTATTCGCCGTTGGGACGATTGCTTCGCAGGAATTTGTGGAAAACAATATTAAAGGGATGTCTACTTCCTTGCAAATCTTTATTCGAAACATTGGAACGTCCATTGGGGTAACGGTCATGGGGCTGTTTATCAATCATGCTGCGACAATGGTGATAGGGATGAAAAATATTTATCTTTTCGCCCTATGTGTCAGTGTGGTATCGATTGTGGTTACGTTTTTCATTCCGGCAAAATCACCGGTTGGAAACGAAGGCTAATCTTTTGAAAAAGCTGCCATTATAATAGAGCGAAAAAACCGACTCATTAAAAAGTCGGTTTTTCGCTCTATTTAAGCCACTGATTTTTCAAAATTGCTTTCTTCATGTTTAATTGAAACATAACTATGCAAAATCATGCCAAGTATGACGATTAGAATACCGCACCAAGATAAAGGAGCTGGAATTGGCAGCGATAAAAATACTAGTTCACCAGCTAATGTAAAAAGGACTTCCATTGATTGTGTGGCTTCAACTGAAGCTAATTTTTGAATATTTCCTCGTACCATATCCGTTGCTTTGAAAAATAAGACAGTGGCAACAACACCAGAAAAAAGTGCAACTAATAATGATTGGAAGACCTGCCCCTTGCTCGGTAGGCCTACGCTGTAAAAGCCATATAAGGAAAGTACAAACCAGAATGGGAGACTTGCAAGAGTCATCCCTAACACTCTTTGAAAAGTATCTAAACGCCCTTCACAGATGTCCATCATTTTTCGGTTCCCTAAAGGATATGCAAAGGATGCGATCAGTACAGGTATAACTCCGAGGAATAAATTTTCAAAGGAAAAATGTTTCGAATGTTCAATTTGCATTAAAACAATACCTAACAAAATGATAAGTGACATGATTAGACCTTTATAAGGAATTTTTCCCCTTGTTTGTACAGGTCCATTTTTTGTGTATATTGTTTCAAAAAATAGCGGTGCGAGTAATGTACCTGATATAATCGTGATTTGCCAAGTACCTGCAATAAGCCAACCAGGTGAATACGCAGATGCCAAGCATAATGGAGCATAGAATACACCAAATCCCACAGAACTCCATAGAATCCAAGTTCCGGGTTTTTTTCTCAATTCATTTAAAAGCGGACGAAGATTTTTTCTACTTAGTACGATACACATAAGAAAGGGAACCATAAAGATATATCGCAGCGAAGCACTCCAAATCCAACTGCCTCCAGACAACTCCATAGATGAATTAAGAACAAATGTAAAAGCAAAAAAGAAGGAGGCACAAATGCCGATTAAAATTGGTTTCAACTGAAGTTCACCTCTGTTCATTCTCTAAATAATAAATGTTTAATACTTTTTATAATGTCTTTTTCATAAAACCAATATATCGCATCGTGGTTATGAAGGCAATCAGATTATTTTTTTCGCAAAAGGGAAAAATAACAAATAAGGAGGGGGCACAATGTGACCAAACAAGAGGTTTTGAAAATTATCGTCCTAATTGAATCCGTATATAAAGGCTTTATGACCAAAAATGAAACCATTACTTTTTGGTTCAAATATTGCCCAGAGTTAGATTTTACTATGGTTATGACAAAACTAAAAAGGCATATCCGAACAAATCCTTATCCTCCGACTATTACCGACTTGACAGAAGAAACTGAGAACAAACCATCTCATTGGTTACATGAATATAAAACAATTTGAGCCCAATGTTTCCCTTACACGACAATTGACATCCGAAAAACCTGTTGATATATTGGTTTTATGAAAACAATAAAAACCATTGACCGTCCTGTATTAAGAGACCAAATATACGATTCTTTGAAAAAAGCAATTATTACTATGGAATTGGAACCTGGGAAACGCATATTGGATAAGGATTTGGCTGCGGAATTTGGTGTTAGTCGAACTCCTGTTAGAGAAGCACTAAAAAGACTGGAGGATGAAGGGCTTGTAGAGTCCCTGCCAGGTTCGCAAACAAGAATCACGAAGATCAATTTAGAGGAGGCACGGAATGCATTTACGGTTGTCGCAGCTTTAAACAGTTTAGCTGCACGCCTTGCTATCCCGCAGATTTCTACTAAAGAAATTGAGCAAATGGAAACCAAAAATAGCGAACTGCAAAAGGCATTAGAAGCGAAGGATATCATTGGAGCAGTGGAGGCAGATGACCAATTTCACCACGTTCTCTTAAAAGCTTCTCACAATCCGGAAATAGAAATAGCGCTAGAACGAATAATGACCAAAATCAGGAGATTGGAATTCTCTAAGTTTAGTTCTGTGGATGGTCATCATTCACTCGAGCAGCATCGGCAAATCATTGAAGCATGTAAAGCAAAAAATAGTACCTTAGCAACTGCCTTAGTGGAGGAAAATTGGTTGAGTTTAAGTAGAGTTTTAATCGGGGAATCCGAGTAGAGTACGGCAAAACGTCGTGCTCTTTTTTTATCGGAACAATTGACTAAATAATCAAAAAATAAATTGACCGTCTAACCAATATGCGATATATTGGTTATAAGCAAGGCCCAATTCATTTTTACATAAACAAAAAACAGCCTTGATAACTATTACTCCAAATCAGTCAGAAGTAAGATACTCAATTGACCAATTAGGAGGTAAAGTAAAATGAATTCAACATCAACCACAACGCAAAACCTCGAAGTCCATGACCAAAAGGTATTAAACTGGGCAAAGGAAATCATCGAAAACAGTTCATCACCACGATTAATCCAAAAGGAAATCATTAATGCCGTAGACAGAAACGCGATTTGGAGAGGACAGGAATGTCTCAATTTATTGGCTCCAGAAGCGCCAACCAGCCCGACCGTCCGACAATTATTAGCATCAGAAGTAGGAACACGAGCAGCAGAAGGCCATATTGGTCCAACGCAAAGATGGTTTTCCGGAACAAAGTATATCGATGAAATTGAATCCCTTTGCGTGGAATTACTCAAAAAAGTATTTAACTGCAATTATGCAGACCATCGTCTTGTTGCAAGCATGATCGGAAACATGACGGTTTATGCCGCCCTAACAAAACCGGGAGATAATATTTTGACCATTGCCCAGCCATTAGGCGGCCATTCTAGTAATCGATATGATGGTCCAGCCGGGATCCGAGGCTTGAATATTTATGATGTTCCAATGGACCCGCTAGATTTGGTGGTAGATATAGATGAATTTGCAAAAGTAGCCAGGCAGGTAAAACCAACATTGGTGACCCTTGGAGCCTCGATGACACTCTTCCCATTCCCGCTTAAGGAAATGTCCGATATTGTTAGCGAGTGGGGAGGGAAAATATTCTTTGACGGTGCCCACCAACTGGGACTGATTGGAGGCGGCCAATTCCAAGATCCCCTCAACGAAGGTGCTTGCATAATGACAGGTTCAGCGGGAAAAACCTTCAGCGGCCCACAAAGCGGCATAATTGTTTGGAATGATCCAACCCTCACTCAGCCTGTTTGCGATACGATTTTCCCAGCGCTTGCGGCTACCCACCAAGTAAATCGTGTGGCGGCACTCGCCGCATCAGCTGCTGAATTCCTCGCTTTCGGAAAAGAGTATATGGCGCAAATCGTTGCCAATTCTAAAGCACTGGCAAAAGCGCTTCATGACAGAGGAATCACGGTCCTTGGTGCACATAAAGGATTTACGGAAACTCACCAAGTCATTGTTGATGTCAAGAAATTCGGCGGTGGTTTGGACGTGGCTCATAAGCTTGCCAAAGCAAATATAATTACAAACAAAAATTTGATTCCAAGCGATAAACCGGAAGATTGGGATTATCCAAGCGGCTTACGGATTGGAACCATCGAAATTACCCGCTTAGGGATGAAGGAAGCTGAGATGGATATCATTGCAGATTACATCGTCCGAGTCCTAGAGGATCAAGAGCCGGTTGAATCCGTTAGAAAACGTGTTATAGACATGCGAGCAGGCTATCAAAAAATTCATTACTGTTTTGATTGATATGTGAATAATTGATGAAATATAAATGTTAGAAATCCTGTATTGATTTGATCATACAGGATTTTTTTGTTTAGATAATTTTAGGGACATATGTCCTTCCTCTCATTTAAGCAAAGGATATATCATTTACATATTGATTGTTAAAAGAGGAGAGGAATAAATGAAAGGGATTCTATTTGCGTTTTTAGGAGGAGCTTTTATTACCCTTCAAGGTGTTGCTAATGCACGGATCAGTCAGGATATTGGTACTTGGCAAGCGGCAACCATTACTCAATTTACGGGATTCATTGCGGCCTTGGTGATCCTCCTATTTGTTCGTGATGGAAAATGGCAAATGTTTAAACAGGTGAAACCATTATATTTAACGGGAGGCGCCTTTGCGGCGGTCATTATCTATAGTAATGTTACGGCTATTCATCATATCGGTATCACTCTTTCAATCGCCGCAATCCTCATTGCCCAGCTTGGCCTGACCTTCATCATTGATAGTAAGGGATGGTTTGGTGTGAGGAAGCAGAAGATGAACCTGTCACATTTCATCGGGATTATAATGATGATTGCTGGTGTGTTAATTCTAAAATTTTAATGGGAACGGTAGGAGAAATCACGAAATGAAAGAAATCAAAAATCAAGAACAATTGAATGATTTTTTGCAAATGTACGAACTGGAGCCCATTTTTAACGAAAAATTATTACCCTATTTATCACTGTTCCACTTTGAACAAGGTGAGAATATATGTTCTCAAGGAGATGCCGCAGAGTTTCTATACGTTCTTGTGAAGGGGAAACTAAAAATCTATACAAACTCAGTTGAAGGGAAAACCCTTATTCTCTCTTTTAAGACCCCACTTGAAGTGATTGGCGATATTGAATACGTCCAAAATATTCATTTTATCAATACAGTTGAGGCGGTATCACCAGTAACTTTGATTGGTGTTCAGCATCACTGGTTGAAAAAATACGCAAGTGACTATTCTCCGTTTCTCCAATTTTTACTAAAAATCATCACAGAAAAGTTCCATCTTAAATCCAATTCGATGAGCTTAAGCCTGATGTATCCAGTCGAAGTACGTTTAGCCAGTTATTTATTATCGGTCTCATATGATGAAACAAATTCTCCAGTGAACAAGCAACTAAGTTCAGTTAATCTTACGGATACAGCTAATTTCATTGGTACTAGTTATCGGCATCTGAATCGCGTCATTCAAAAGTTTTGTGAAGAAGGACTTGTTGAACGGAACAAAGGCTCCATTATGGTTAAGGACAGGGACGGCTTACAGAAGCTTGCCATTCAACATATTTACGAATAGTCTTTCGCAGGAAAGAAGGGGGGAATTCGAATGGTATTTGGATTACTGATATCGCTTCTTGCAGGAGCATTTCTCAGTGTGCAGAACATTTTTAATAGTAAAGTGAATGAACGAGCAGGATCATGGTCAACCACCACACTCGTCCTAGGAATGGGCTTCCTCGCATCATTGACATTTGGAACCATTTTCGAAGGAAAAAATCTATTTGTCTTGCAAGGTATGAGGACTTGGTTTTGGTTCAGCGGGTTGATTGGAATAGGAGTGGTGATGTGCCTTGTGAAGGGAATGCGTATCTTAGGTCCTACTTTTTCCATCTCAATCGTTTTGACATCACAGCTGGTCTTTGCCTTACTGTGGGATTCTCTTGGATGGTTTGGACTCGAACAGGTTCCTTTTACTTTTAAAAAATTAATTGGTGTCCTCGTCATCGTTGCCGGTATTTTGGTTTTTAAATTTGGAGGAAGTAAGCAAGGGATTTTAAAGAGAGCCGCTAGCTCTGGGAATGATATTAAACATAAAAACCATGGATCTGTTTTGTAAAGATCCATGGTTTTTATATTATCTTGGTGTCAGAGGCTTTACGGAAATCGCTGGGGAAGAGGTTTTAATAAGACAGCCGTCTAAATGCTCTTGATTTAATAGCCCAAGTTGAAGAGCAGCTTTAATTTTACCATCATCCGGTTTTTTCACAATTTGAATCAAATCATTCATTTGCAATTCTTCTAGTCTCTTAATCGTCAATTCATCGTTATATTTCTCGGTGTTGCGAATTTGTCGTTGAAGTTTGTAACCGCTAATTGTAATTTCTCCTTTTACATTCTCGCCAACAAACTGATCAAAGTAGTGCTGGAAGGACTCCTTCAATTGATTCATTTCCAATTCAATTTCTTTTTTCTGTTTATTCAGTTCATAATATTTCACTAACATTTCGCCAGTAACTGAGGTTTCGTTTTTGTTTTTCATGTTGTTCTCCCCTTCACACGAACGTACATTCTATATTATGAAATGCATAGCAAATAAATTACTGTTTAGGAAAAATTCATAGCCTATAATTAAAAGGAGTGAAGAATCCCTTCCGATTCCTCACTCCTTTCTTAAATAATGCTATTTTTCGTAATCCATGTGTCATTTAAATCACTATCATAAACATACGAGATAGGAATAAAAATGGGAACAATGTCGCCATTTTGCTCTCCAAATCCTTGATTTCTTTTATAGCTGACAAACTGGTCCCGAATTTGATTTGCCCCTATATTCATGATGGAGGCGTGGTCAAACACATTTATTTTATAGCCTAACAAATTGATTTCTGTTGGCGCGAAAATAACCATCAAAATCACCCCATAGAGTTAGACATTTCTAAAAAACCCTAGGCTAATGTTTAAATCACACTATTTTTTACGGAATTTGAATCAACAACATCTGGATCGACAACCCATGAAATAGGAATATTGACCGGCGATATATCACCATTCTGTTCGCCAACTCCTTGATTCCTTTTATAGGCAACTAACTCATCGATTATTTGATTGGGGCCAAAATTTACGTAGGAAGAGTTATCAATGGCATTTACTTTAAAACCAAGAAGATTTATCGCATACGGCCCAACGATCATTTCCATCCCTCCCTGTTTATTTTCACTCTTGGTGAATCAAATGGTTCGTCATCATATGTGGCATGGATCGGAATCATAATCGTAGTTAAGTCAGCCATTTGTTGGCCATAGCCTTGATTTTTTTTACCGGACACATTAACCCCAACTATATAATTCTCTCCGAAGGATACCAATGAAGCATGATCAGGACTTCCCATTTTCAAACCGCCAATATTAATCTTTGTTGGAATAAAAAACATGTATTGTCCTCCAAATTACAGCATTTTTAAGTGAAAAAATACGATATTTTTATAGTTTATTCGTTTAACGGTGAAAAAATAACAGGTTTAAATAGTGGACCAACCAAATTCGTTTTTAGCGCACAAAGGCAGATTTATTTTTATATTTGGGTAGCTGCCTATGCCTTTTTACTTCGTTAACATAGTCTAGACTGTAACCTATAAAAAGGAGTGTGTGCTTCATGGGATTTAATACAGGAGCGATGAGTGGATTTCCTGGTACTGGTGGAATGGGAAGTATGGGTGGAGTTCCCGGTATGACAGGTGCGGGAAGCACAGGAGGAGTTCCCGGAATGACTAGTATGGGTAGCATGGGAGGAGCTCCCGGTATGACTGGTATGGGCAGTATGGGAGGAGCTCCCGGTATGATGGGTATGGATGGAATGACTGGTTTTCCTGGTCATGGATTTGATGGAATGCATGGAATGGGTGGTTTCCCAGGTCATGGATTTGATGGGATGCATGGATTTCCCGGTCAAGGAGGAATGGGAACATTCCCAGGACATGGATTTGGAAGTATGGGTGGATTCCCAGGATATGGAGGATACGGAAGCATGGGAGGTTATCCTGGCTCCAGTGGTTTTGGAGGATACCATGGATATCCTGGATTCCCGGGAGTAGGGGGAACCCAAATGTTTGGTCCACAAGGCGGAATGACAGGTTTCCCTGGTTATGTACCGGGGGCAATGGGAGGTTTTCACGGTTAAATAAACCATTCCCGCTGAATTTTAAAAATAAAGTGGTGTCCCAAAAGCTTGGGACACCACAAAAAAAACGAAAGTGGTCGTTTCCACTTTCGTTAGAAGGAAAAATGTTTGGGTTACTACAAAGTATGTTGATGCTTGTACGTCGATGTAGTTTACTTGTCCTATATTAAAAAAATATTATTTAAAAATGGGTCTAACAAATTTGTTGGACGAGCTCGATCGAATTATTCTTAGGTGAATTAACCAGAGGCGAAACCTCATAAGCATCCATTAATCGCTCATCAAACGGTTTTAAAAATCCCATTAAATATTCTAGATTCGAAACAGAGGGATCCAGCCATATTTTTTCGTCCTCCGGCCTGAGAATGACAGGCATACGGTCATGAATATCCTTCATTAATTCATTTGGCTGGGTTGTGATAACCGAGCAGGAATAGAGGGGTTTACCATCAGGTGATTTCCAGGTCCCCCAAATTCCCGCCATCGCAAATAAATGATTGCTTTTCAACTTTATACGCATCGGCCTTTTTGAGCGATCCTCCAAACGTTTCCATTCATAAAAACTATCGGCTACAATTAAGCAGCGTTTCCGTTTAAAGGAATCCCGGAAGCTTGGTTTCTCAGATAAAGTCTCTGCCCGGGCATTAATCATTTTGTTGCCAATGGAAATATCCTTTGCCCATGAGGGGACGAGACCCCATTTTAAAAACCCCATTCGATTCATCGTTCCATCATTTATGATGGCTAAAACCTGTTGAGAGGGTGCAATATTATAACTTGGACTATACAGTTCCTCATCCAGAAAAGAATGAACATCAAAACGGTCCAATACTTCCTCAAGAGTTGCAGTTAACGTAAATCGGCCACACATACTAAAATCACCTCTGTAATTGAGTGTAACAAAGTTTTTGATATTTTTTAAAGTTTTTAATTCAATTCTATTGACAAGGCAGAAAATTTAAATTATTTTAATAGTAATCCTAGCTAAAAGACTACCACAAAAATTACATCATACAAATTTACCTTCCAAATAGAATCTACTTAAATTGAAAGCGCTATCTTATACTTATGATTTCCATTAACCTCTAAGCTTTATCTACCTAGACCCTTTTAAATCCTTTTAATATTTATCGCAAGTGGTATATACCATTTCCAGGAAAAATGAGATAATAAATGAAAACACTAAAAAATTGGAGATCATCAGATGACCAAAATGATGAAGGACGAAGAAGCAATTCCATTTTATAAACAATTAAAAGATAAAATTCTTGATGATATTGAAATTGGCAAATTAAAGCATGGAGATAAGCTGCCATCGGAAAGAGAACTGGCTGACCAATATGGAATCAGCCGAATGACCGCAAGACACACCTTGTCCATTTTAGAAAGAGAAGGTGTAGTAGAAAGACGAGTAGGCTCAGGAACTTTTATTTCGAATAAAAAAATAGAAATGGACTTTATTACCTTTAACAGTTTTACAAGAAACATGATTAATAGGGGGTTAACTCCTAGCACCCAGGTTCTTTCGATTCGAAAAGTAGAAGCAAAACCGATGTTAGCAAACAAATTAAAAATAGCAATTGGTGAATCAGTGACAGCAATCAAACGCTTGCGGCTTGTTGATGACATGCCAGTCGCGATTGAAGAATCATTTATTCCCGAAAAACTTTGTCCTAATCTCGATCAAATTATCACCGATAACAGTTCCCTATATGAGATTTTAGAAAACCATTATGGTATCGTCCTCGTCAAGGCAAAGGAGTACATGCAGGTTACATACTCTGTGGAAAGTGACAGTAAGCTATTAAAGATTCGATCGGAAAGCCCTTGTATTTTTCAAGAAGCAGTTGCCTTTGACCGAAATGAGCAGGAAATTGAATTTTCTACCTCGTTAACCAGAAGTGATATCGTTAAATTTTATTCTGAATTGAATCTCCAATAACAGAGATTTCGTTCAGATTTAGTTGAAATGGTATATACCATTAAGAGCCAAACTAGGAGGATGAATCATGAAAGTAATTGGTGTTGGAGATAATGTAGTAGATAAATATCTTTATAAAAGGACCATGTATCCAGGTGGCAATGCTTTGAATTTTAGTGTTTATGCAAAACAGCTTGGCATGGAGTCTGCCTATCTTGGCGTTTTTGGCAGCGATCGTGCTGCTGAACATATAACCAAAACCCTACAAAATTTAGAAGTCGATCTATCACATTGCAGGTATCATGATGGTGAAAATGGTTATGCGCAGGTAGATTTAGTCGATGGCGACCGGGTATTTATCGGCGGCAATGGGGGAGGCGTCCAAAAGGACCATCCAATTGTCCTTACCGATGAGGAATTGGAATATATCAAAACCTTCGAAATTGCTCATAGCAGCATATATAGCGAGATGGAAGCGGAATTACATAAGTTAAAAGAAGCAGGGGTCAAAGTATCCTTTGACTTTTCGGCTGACTATAATGATGAAATTTTAGAAAAAACGTGTAAGCATGTGGATTTCAGTTTATTGTCCTGCGGTCAATGGAAGGATGAGGAAGTTGAGGAACTTTTAAAACGAGTTCACTCCTATGGAAGCACTCTAGCAATTGGTACGATGGGTTCACGCGGTTCCATGGTTTATGATGGACAAACCTTTTATCGACAGGAGCCTCATTTTGTTCAACCCGTCGATACATTAGGTGCAGGAGATTCTTTCTTCACCGCCTTCATTCTTCATTATCTTAAAGGAAAGAAAGAAAAAACAATGAAGACAGAAGCTGAGCTCATCAAAGCGAGCTTGGCAGAAGGAGCAAAATTTGCTGCGAAAACCTGTCTTGTCGACGGTGCTTTTGGGTATGGGATTTCATTCTAATCCCCTTTAGGGGGAGGAATTTTATTAAAAGGATCCACAGGGGGTGTCATACATTAAATGGTTTGAAAGTTTAGTATTTTTAAAAAATAGGAGGGTTAATGAATGGGTAAAAAAATGAAGATTTTATTAGTAGCCATACTAATGTTTGCACTCGTGTTAACAGGATGTTCAAGCTCTTCCTCAACCAAGGAAGACGAGTCGGGTAAAATCGTTCTAAAATTTTTGCATAAGTGGCCGCAGCCAGAATACGCTCCCTATTTTGAAGAAGTTGTAAAAGAATTTGAAAAGCAAAATCCAAATATCAAAGTAAAAATGGAAGCGATTGCAGACGAGCCAATTAAGGATAAGCTCCGTGTCATTCTTGGCGGCAACGATGTTCCTGACATCATGTTCTCTTGGTCAGGAGAGTTTGCGAGAAAATTCGTTCGTGCCGGTGCAGCCTTAGATTTAACTCCTTATTTAAATGAAGATACCACATGGAAAGACAGTTTCATTCCAGCCTCTTTGCAGCCTTTTAGCTCTGACGGCAAAAACTATGGAATTCCACTTCGCTTTAACGGAAAATTCTTTGTCTATAACAAAAAAATATTTGATAAGTACCACTTACAAGCACCAAAGACGTGGGATGAATTTGTACAAGAGTTAGACACCTTGAAAAAGGGTGGAGAAACCCCGATTATTTTTGGTAACCAAAGCCCTTGGGCAGCCATTCATTACTTAACGGGACTAAACCAAAAACTAGTAGCACAGGATGTAAGAATGAAAGATTATAATCCTAAATCTGGAGAATTTACGGATCCTGGTTATGTAAAGGCAATGGAGATGTTTGCTGACTTGAATAAAAATGGTTACTTTATGAAAAATGCCAACTCTACTTCTCATGATATGGCGAAACAATTGTTCCTGGCAGGGAAGGGAGCCATCATGTATGTTGAATTAGAAGAATTCCCGGATATCGAAAAGGGCTTAAAAGGAAACTGGGGCTTCTTCCCGATGCCGTCGATTACAGATGGAGCAGGAAATCAAAACTTCATTACTGGTGCACCGGATGGATTTATCGTTTCATCAAAATCCAAGCATCCTAAAGAAGCGATTAAATTCCTAAAATTCTTAACTAGCAAAGAAAATGCTATAAAACTGACAAAACAGCTTAGCTGGCCAAGCCCGATTGAGGGTGCAACAACCCCTGAAACTTCCTTGAAACAAGTAGCAGAAGGCGTTGATTTCATGAAGAAGGAAGAGGGCATGGCTGAATGGCTAGACACAGACGTCCATGCAAAGGTTGCAGATGCATACCTAACGAATATTCAGCTATTGCTTGACGGCACAAAATCCCCGGAAGAAATTATCAAACAAGTTCAACAAGTAGCGAAACAAGTACAAAGTGAAGTGAACTAAAAGATGAAAGGGTAGGCAATTGTATAACTGCTTACCCCCTCTAAGGAGGAAGAAGGATGACGAAAACATTTCGAAATAGCCGTACAGCCTTATTTTATATTTTACCAGCACTTCTTCTCATCCTGTTGTTTGTGTTTCTGCCGATTGTTCTAAATCTTTACAACAGTTTATTCAGGTGGAATTCATTTTCGGCAGGAAAAACGTTTGTTGGCTTAGAGTACTACACCAGGCTCTTCAAGGATCCCGTTTTTTATATTGCCTTAAAAAATAATTCTCTCTACGCTGTCATTTCATTACTATTCCAGGTTGGAGGCGGGTTAATTATTGCCGCCATTTTAGAAGATAAACTGATTAGAAGATTTCAACCATTTTTCCGAACTGTATTTTTTATCCCTTCCGTTATTTCCATCGCCGTTGTTGGTTTACTATGGCAGCTGATTTATAATCCGGAAGTTGGTCTCGTTAATAGTTTTTTAAAATTCATTGGTCAGACTGAATGGGCGCATTCTTGGCTTGGGGATAGTAAAGTTGCCATTTATGCAGTTGTTGCCGTTTCGCAATGGCAGTATACAGGTTACATGACGATGCTGTTCTTGATCGCAATGCAAAAAATTCCATTTGAATATTATGAAGCAGCCATGATTGATGGCGCATCTAAGATAAAAACCTTTTTCAATATAACACTTCCACAAATCAAAGAAATGACCATCGTGGGTATGGTGATTACCGTAATTGGTGCATTCAAAGTGTTTGATGAAGTGTATATCATGACCTTTGGCGGGCCTGGTCAATCGACAGAAGTGTTAGGAACGATGCTTTACCGGGCAGCTTTCCGAAATGATGAAATGGGCTATGCTTCCACAATTGGAACAGTCATTTTCGTCATCACTCTCATCCTATCCTTAATCCAAATGAAACTAGGAAAATCAGGACAGGAGGCGTAAGAAAATGACGACAAGAGAAAATCCAGTGGTTAAAACAAACGAATTCCGGCCAGTTGGAACAGTAGGGCCGAAGATTTCAACAAAGATTAAAAATAAAATCTTTCAAGGGACAGTTCTTGTCTGGTTTAGTATTTTTGCCATTTGTATTATCTATCCGATCATTTGGCTTGGATTAAGCGGACTAAAATCGAATAGCGATTTCTTCTTAAGTACGTGGTCTCTGCCAAAAGAATGGCTTTGGAGTAATTATAAAGCCGCATGGGACGCGGGAATTGGTCATTTCTTTTTAAATAGTGTTCTTGTGACAGTGGTCTCCGTTGTATGTGTACTCCTATTCGGATCGATGGCAGCCTACGGGCTGAGCCGCTTTCACTTTAAAGGTCAGAATTTCTTATTGATTATTATCCTAAGCGGTTTGATGCTTGCGCCGCAGGTTAGCTTGATCCCGCTTTATAAATTGTTGCAGGCCATTGGACTATATAACACTTATGGAGCCTTAATCCTGCCTTATGTTGCGTTTCAATTGCCATTTGCGATTTTCTTAATGCGATCCTATTTTCTCTCCATCCCCCATGAGCTTGAAGAATCGGCTATTCTCGATGGATGTAATAGTTGGAAAGTCTACCGGCATATTATTATTCCGATGGGTAAACCCATCATTGCTTCCTGTGCGTTGTTGACGGGAATGAACGTCTGGAATGAATTCATGTTTGCCCTTGTATTCGTTGAAGATTCCAGCCTTCGCACGATCCCAGTCGGCTTAATGAACTTAAGAAGTCAGCTAAATACGGATTTTGGAATTCAATTGGCCGGTTTGGCAATATCCGCTTTGCCGATGATTATTGCGTACATTATTTTTCAAAGACAATTCGTTCGCGGCTTATCGGCTGGAAGTGTAAAAGGATAATCAAGGGTACCATGATAGTTGGAATAGGGAAGAAATGTACTTTCCTATTCCACGTAAATTCGTTTCTCACGATTGGTTTAAATGGTATATACCAAATAACCAATTTGAAAAAATATAGATTTTAAAGGAGGATACAAGATGTTAGCAGAGGTACAAAAAGCGTTAGATGTGTTGAAGGAAAGGGATATTGACCGTGTATATTTCGTCGCATGCGGAGGCTCTTCCTCACTTATGTATGCAAGCAAATATGTGCTGGACCGAGAAAGTGAGACGATTGACTCTGATCTCTACAGCTCCAATGAGTTTGTCCACCGTAATCCGAAGAGATTAAACGAAAATTCGTTGGTGATCTTATGCTCACATTTCGGAAAAACACCGGAAACAGTGGAGGCAGCACGTTTTGCCCGTGAGAAGGGCGCGTTAACCATTTCCTTGACCTTTGATGCAGACTCACCGCTTGCCCAAGTTTCTGAGAATGTTATCGTCTACCATGATAAAGAAGACTCAAATTATGTAAACGAAGCCCCTGCCATCATGCTCGAACTTGTCTTCGGCCTTTTAGCAGAAAAGGAAGACAACGAAAAATTCAATGATATCCTGTCCTCCTTAGAAAATCTAAGACCGCTTTTAAACAAAGCAAAAGAAGAGACTTTTGCCCAAGCGAAAGAATTTGCTGAGTCCTATAAGGATGAAAAAATTATTTACACGATGGGAAGCGGCGCAAACTATGGAATTGCCTATTGGTTTGCGATTTGTCTCCTGATGGAAATGCAGTGGATCCATTCTCATGCCATCCACGCAGGTGAATACTTCCACGGCCCATTTGAAATTTTGGATAAGGATGTCCCAATTATTCAATTAGTCGGCTTAGATGAAACCCGTCCATTAGAAGAGCGCTCTTTAGAATTTACCCAACGCTATGGTGAAAGAGTGATTGTAATAGACGCAAAAGACTTTGATTTAACAGGTGTTGCAGAAAGTGTGAAAGGTTACATTGCTCCACTCGTCCTGCAAACCGTTTTACGTCAATATGCTGGTGAGTTAGCAGAAGTGCGCAACCATCCATTAAGCACCAGAAGATATATGTGGAAGGTTCCTTATTAAAGGGTAAGACAGCTAATAAACTAGAAGTCTATTAAAATATTATTAAATAAAATTTGGAGGGATTATCTTGTTAAAATTCGAACACGATACTTTTTTAGAATATGTTGGTAAAGAAGCAGTAGCGAAAAGAGAAGAAATTGAAAAAGTAGTCGATGAAATTTCCGCTAATGGCTATAAAAATATCTTCCTTATCGGATCCGGCGGAACAATTGCGATGATGTACCCATTCGAATATATCCTAAAATCGAATTCTACCGTAGAGGTTCATGCAGAAATTGCTGCTGAATTATTAGTGATGAATAATCGCCATCTTTCAAAGGAATCCGTTTGTATTTTCGCATCTGTTACCGGGACAACTAAAGAAACGGTAGCAGCAGCCGAGTTCTGTAAGGAGAAGGGGGCCACCACCATTGGATTGGTCGCTGAACCTGGTACACCACTTGCCGAAGCCGTTGATTATTGCATTTCAACCGGGCATGAGAAGCATTCGTTCGATACATTCTTCCTTCATTTACAACTGTTGACATTCCGTTTTATCCATAACAACGATGAATTCCCGCAATACGAGCAATTTGCAAAAGAAATCGCCCTGCTGCCAGAAGGAATTGTGAATGCTTTAAAAGCCTTCGATTCTCGTGCAGAACAATTTGCGATCCGGCATAAAGATACGGGTTACCACATGTTAGTTGGTGCAGGTAATCTATGGGGAAATACCTATTCCTACGCGATGTGTATTTTAGAGGAAATGCAATGGATTAGGTCTAAATCGATTCATGCTGCTGAATTCTTCCATGGTACACTTGAGCTTGTTGAGGACGACACCAGTGTCATTTTATTTAAAGGAGAAGATGAAACTCGTCCATTGGTTGATCGTGTGGAACGATTTGCTGAAAAAATAACAAATGAATTATTCATAATTGATACGAAAGACTATCCTCTTGAGGGCATTAGTGAGGAATTCAGAAAACACTTTGCTGTAAATTTAAACTGGGCATTAACAGGTCGGATTAGTGTCTACCTGGAGCGTGAAAGAAACCACCCATTAGAACTTAGAAGATATTACAGAAAAATGGAATATTAAGATAAAACTGAGGTTATTATTAAAATTCCATACAAATGTTAAAATCCTAGTAAAATATATTTATTTTAAATATTCAATTACTTTTACACTTTAAACTGTTGAAAGAAAATTTTGAAAATGTTACTATTGAGTTGTTTAAATTCTTCTGAGTTTAGACCTCCTAAACTGAAGCTTAGCCTTGACCACTAAGCTTTACTTTGGACCTTTGAGACGTACTCAAAGGTTCTTTTTTTTGATGAAATCGGCTAAGATGGAATCAATATTATTTTGACGGAGGAAACTTCAGTGGATTTTAAGACTTTTGATCGTTGGGATGAAGGAATCTGGTATAAGGTAAGTCCTATTTATCAAGGAGCCTTTGGAGATAAAGGAGCGAAACCGGAAAAGGTTATCCGCAACATGTTCCGTAAGCAAATTTGCTTCCTCCATGTTGCCTTCCAACAAGATCTTCCCGTCGGACTGGCACTCACTGGAAAATTAAAGGGAATGAATGCGCTGCTGATCGATTACATTGCTGTTGACCATGATAAAAAGGGTCATGGGATTGGCTCAAAAATCTTACAATTCATTAAGGACTGGTCATCGGGTGAAGAAGGATTTGACAGTATCGTGATTGAGGTCGAATCAGAGATAAGTGCTGAAAATCAGGAGCGTATCCATTTTTGGAAAAAGAATGGTTTTACCTTAACTGACTATATCCATCGTTATATTTGGGTTCCGGAAACTTATCAGGCCATGTACATACAGCTCTCCCCGAATGAAAAATTCCCCAAGGACGGGAAACAGCTTTTTAAACATATTGGTAATTTTCATAAGGAATCTTTTCAAGGGACCTAATATGTTTATAAATGCCAACCGAAGTAAAAAATGATATATTGTGGACAGAGAGGAAATTCTCTCCAAGATCATATAAAGGGAGTGTCTAAATGAAGGGCCAAATCACACCGTATCTTATGTTTGATGGCAATGCCAGAGAAGCTTTGGAATTCTATCGTGAAGTGTTTCAAGGGGAAATACTAAACGTTAAAACTTATGGGGAGTCAGGCTATAATAATTCTCCGGAGGCTCAAAATCTTCTGATTCATGCCCAATTCAAAAAAGATGATTTATTCATTATGGCATCTGATGCCTTTCCTGGAAATGTGATTAATCGAGGAAATAACATTTCGTTGGCACTTGATTTGGAAAGCGAAGATGAAATTAATCGATTATATGATGCCTTACGTGAAAACGGGAAGGTCTACATGGAACTTCAGGATACCTTCTGGGGAGCAAGATATGCAAAAGTAACGGATCCTTTTGGAATTGCATGGGATTTAAATTATCAAAAGTCATAAAAGCAGCTAGTAAAACAGAGCACTCAAATTGAGTGCTTTTGTTTTTGGCTAAAAAGATCCTTTGCACCTTCAAAATTAAAGCCTTTCATCTACTGTTCTGCTAAAGCGCTATTGTGCTAAAATTCTGAAAATTCTATTGACAGACCTGATAGCATCACATAGAATAATAAAGAATTTAAAATATAATGATGGGATTGATCATTCATGAGGCATCGAATAAAAATTGTTCAAAATTCAAAAATGGTTTTAAAAGAGGCTGGACTCCAATTCTAAGTGAAATGGAATCCAGCCTCTTTCTTTATTTTACTAAAGTGGTAGAGGAGAGATATAAATGATTACATTAACTGGCCAAGGTTTAACGTTAAAGGAAATGAAAGAAGTATTATACGGTGGTCAAAAGGTCCAAGCATCAGATAAAAGCATGGAAGCAGTAAAAAAGAGCAGGGAAGCAGTAGATCGAATCGTTTCAGAAGGAAGAGTGATTTACGGAATTACAACTGGATTCGGTAAATTTAGTGATGTATTAATCGATCAAAACGATGTTCAAGACCTTCAGTTGAATCTGATCCGTTCTCATGCATGCGGCGTCGGCGAACCATTCCCTGTGGATGTAGCAAAAGCAATGGTACTTCTTCGTGCCAATGCACTT
>NZ_AXVA01000012.1 GCF_000482325.1 Bacillus sp. UNC438CL73TsuS30
AACGAATCATGAAGCTGCCAACCATCATGGACTCAGGAAACCAAGAACAAGAGGGAGGGAATCATTAAGGATCACGTCCAAATTGACGGCCATGGTTATCAATTTGAAAATTATGGTAAAGGAATTAACCGAACCTATCAAGCCCTTTTATCGTTTCAAAAAATGCGAAAATCGGGTAAAGGCCCCCGTCTGCCCAAATTAGGGAAATCAGGATAAATAGAGGGCCTTAGGAAGGGAAAATACAAAAAAACAATGAAAGTTTGTGAAAAAATCCAATAAAATTCACAAAGTATGTGAAATAAGGTTTAGAAGTGGAATAAACTACAACTTAATCGACAGTCTCAAATCTCCCCTTATTTACCCCGAAATGAGCTCCTTTCTACATTTAACCGAAAAATCTTCGCTTATTTCTTACCTTTGCTGGTTACTGGTTACAAGATAGGCAGCGACATCTTATGAGTTTTACCCAAAAATCCAAAAGAGCCTCAATCTGATGCATTACGGTAAGGTTTTTGTATTCCTAATAAAGAAACTCGCCAATACTAGGGCGAGTTTTACTTTTTTATATAACCATAAAGATGCCAATACGACTGTCATTTCGGCATGTATTTTAAGAGAAGCACCTCAAAACGGAACCTTTATTAATAAGTGTAGGGTGCCAGGAAAGTCCGGGCGCCCTTTCTTTTGATTTATGACAAAATCCTATAAATCATCAATAACAATATAACCCGCTTTAACCGGACCGTGCACACCAACTACAAGCTTTGATTCGATGTCTGCGGAATTACTTGGTCCTGTAATAAAATTAATACAGGAAGCAATATGCTCTTCACGTTCTACTTTTTCCCGTATCATTCTAGCTGCTTGGGTCATTCTTGGAACAATTGTACTTTTGGGAATCAGGATAATTGAAGTGGTAGGTAAAAAGCTAACAGTCCGGCCCCTATCATTGCTGCTGAAAAGAACAGCTGTGCCGGATTCAGCAAGCGTAATATCGCTTATCGTAATTCCTATATTAGCCCGTTCCGCCCGCTTAATATTTTCTTCTCCAATCGAAGAATCCCACTCTTGAAATTCAATCCCTTCCTCAGGCCATCTCTCATTAAACAGGGGAGATAATCCATATTCCTCAAACCGGGGATCTTTCCACGACAAGATCGGCCCGCCGCCATAATTGGCGACCATTTTATTTATGGTTTCAGCTAATTCAATTTTATTCGTTAAAACAATGTCTGTCAGGATGTTCCCACATTGCGGTTTCAGAACGTCCACTAATTCATCTGAACTTGCATCTTTTAATACCGCATCCTGAGGTGAGTATTTCCACTTTGGTCTTTCTACCCCCACGGTTACTAAATCTCTCCCTAGACGCCCAGCAATATTACTAAGAAATTCATCCCGATTTTGTATGGAACCCTTCATGATCGGTCCTCTCCTTTCGAACGGTTTTTAAACCAATCACGAAAGCGCTCTTTATTAGGCGCAGGAAATTCCCGAATTTCTGTCCATGCCTTTAATGGGCCTGGGCCTTTTGATATTTTATCTCCGACAGTAAAAGGATTCATCACAGACGGTGCAAGTTTTGATCCTAATTTATAAAGAGAGGGGGAAGAGGCACCAAGTCCGAATGCTTTCATTACGAGTTTTTCTGAAATGGGTGCTTTTCCTTCTTTTTCGACGATGATTTGCCGATGTTTATGAAGCAATTCGTGTAACGGTATTTTTACCGGGCAGGCTTCCGTACAAGCCCCGCATAATGTCGATGCATAGGGGAGTTCTTTGTAGTCATCGTAACCGCCTAGTAATGGTGATAAAACCGCTCCGATTGGCCCGGAGTAAATAGAACCATAAGAATGCCCCCCGACATGACGGTATACAGGACAAACATTCACACAAGCTGCACAGCGGATGCATTGGAGAATTGACTGGAACTCACCGCCAAGAATATCTGCCCGGCCATTATCAACAATCACTAAATGAAACTCCTCCGGTCCATCGACATCGCCTTCATCTCTTGGTCCCGATAACACGGTAACATAGCTTGTCAGCTTTTGGCCGACGGCACTTCTTGTTAGCAGGCTGACAAGGACATCTAACTCTTCATGAGTTGGAACAAGCCTTTCCATTCCCATCACTGTAATTTGGGTTTTTGGAAGAGCCGTTACCAAATCAGCATTTCCTTCATTTGTTACTAAGCAGATGGAACCTGTTTCAGCAATGGCAAAATTGCAGCCGGTAATGCCGATATCAGCAGTTAAATATTCGTTGCGGAGCGTTTCACGGGCATGCAAGGCCATCTCTTCAGGCTTGTCTGACTTTTGATAGTTTAATTTTTTCACAAAGACTTCCCTGATTTGCTCTTTATTTTTATGCATGGCAGGGCCGACGATATGGGAGGGGAGATCATGGTCATCCAATTGCAGAATATATTCTCCTAAATCGGTTTCAATGACCTCACAGCCTGCACTTTCTAAGCATGCATTCAAATTAATTTCTTCTGTAACCATTGATTTGGACTTAACAACCTTTTTGGCCTGTTTCGTTTCAACTATTCTACGAATATATTGATTTGCGTCGTCCGCTGTTTTTGCAAAATAGACATGGCCGCCTCTGTTTGCGACATTTTCACTTAATTGATATAAATAAAAATCCAGGTTTTCTAGCACGTGTTTACGGATTTCTTCACCGTGTGAACGCCATTCCTCCCAGTTGCCAAGCTCTTCCGCTGCCATTAGCTTCCTTGAACTTAAGTTATCTTGCGCACTGGATACTGCACCTCTCATAAACGCGTTGTTAATTCCGGTATCTACCCGATGATTAAAATCTTCCGTTCCAATTTTCATCGGCATATTCTTTTCCCCCTTTAGATCGTGAACCTTCTTATCTCTCGTTAATACCTTTGAAATCTGTAAAATTTTAATAGGTTTCCTTTATTTTTAGCGTCCCCCTGACTACTAATTGGGAGGAGTCTTTTACTTTTGAATAGTCTAAATTTTTTGTTTATAAATAAATAGGTTATCATAAATAATTAGGTATGTATACACTATATAATGTATAGCTTAAAGCTGTTCAGGGAAGAGAGTTGAATTTGTAGATCATTTAGGCGTTTCTTTAAACATTACCTTTTTTACTTGCTCCGTTTTGTTGCTAAACTCAATATCGACAAAAACCCCAAATTCCTTTCCATTCTCTTTTAACCAAAGCTTGAATTTTTCTGTAGAAGTTGTGGGGCCACTGATTCTGCCAATATGAAGGTAGTCAATAATTTGAGCTTTCGGATACTTTTCTTTTGTCTTCTTCATCGCAAAAACCCCCCACTTCGCATAGGGAGGAATAGGCTTCCGTTGTGCGTATGCTGTATTCAATAAATTTCTTGGAACAATGATTTCCGAGCAAAAAACAACTGACAAGGCCAAACTAATAAGTAGCTTTTTCAAGGATTTCCCCTCTTTTGTTTTTAATCTTATTTTTCCATAAGAAGTAAAAACTTATGTAAATCTCTGCGATTTAGTATAGAGTTTTGACTGATGGAGCTTAAATAGTATTTTGCTGCGGCAAATTGAAAGAGCACACAAAAATGTGTGCTCTAAAGGTTTATTGTTATCTTTTTTTCTTTTTAGAATTATCTACAACTGCCGCAAGCTTGTTTTTATTAACGACTTCCAAAACAATTTGCACCTGGAACTTTTGCTCATCCACGCTAGTAACACTCGAAACCTTTCCTTTACGGCCTTTAATTTTTAAATCCTCGCCTACCGATGGAACCCGCTGAAGAAGCTGGGTTAATAAAAGATTTTTATTTTCGAAAAAATATACAACAAACATTTTACTCTCTCCTATTTCATATGATTTTGGGTATTCTTCCTATAAAATATTGGAGAAAGATTCAATTTAGACCATATTTTAAAATGAGCTTGAATTTTATGATGAAATGGATGAGAAATAAAAAAGAGCCTGAGGATTACCTCAAGCTCTCATTTCAACCCTATTTTATATTAAAACCACAATCTTTTATTATAATCATAATCGGGGATATCGAAATTCTCTTCAATTTCTTTATTTGGGATGTTTTCTTCACAAGGTTCTTCAGACTGATTGTATACACGTAGTTCAAATAAAAGTTCCATTGTTTGTATCCCCTCTCCTATTTCTTACTTTTATTTTAATGGAAGCGGTTCCATTTGTCAGGTGGTTTTTACTGGAAAAATAAATATGGTATTTTTGTCCCACACTATTAATTTTTTTTGCAAAACCTGAAACCGAATACCGTTTGAAAAACGACATACTAGTGAAACAAATAAAAATGGAGGTACCCCATTTTGAACAAAGACCAAAATCTTATGAATCGTATTCGTCTAGGTGACGAGGATGCATTTAGTTTGCTGGTGGAGGATCTATTATCCGCAGCGTACAAAACCGCTTACCTTATCCTTCACTCAAAGGATCTGGCAGAAGATGCTGTCCAAAATGCATTAGAGGATAGTTATATAAGCATTATGAAAAATAAAGAAATCCGAAATTTTAAGGCATGGTTTTACAGGCTGGTTTATTCACGTTCAATAGATCTTTATCGTAAAAACGCACGAGCCTACTACAGCGATATTGATGAAAATCCTGAGGCAGAAGCCAAGATGAATTCAAAATCTGCTCAGCAGCAAGCCATTCAAAACGAAAATGCTGCAGAAATGATCAGCCTTATTATGACCTTAGATCGGGAACAAAGCGTTCCAATCCTGCTTTACTATTATGAAGATTTATCGTTAAAAGAAATTAGTCTCATACTAAATGAAAATCTTAATACCGTTAAAACGAGAGTGAACCGTGGCAGAAAAAAGCTAGCTGAATTAATGAAAAAGCACAAGAAATATCCTATGGAGGCAAACACATATGGAATTTAAAAAGGATGAGATGAAAAATACATTTGACCAGCTCCCTGTTCCTGTGACTCTTAAAAGTTATACAAAGAATATTCCGCATAGATTTAAGGACGGTCAGTTTGAAGAAGGCAGAATGGAGCGGGTTGAACGAGAGTGGGACCTGTTTCATAAAGGCCGGAAGAATCAATGGTCCACCCGTAAGAAGATAGGAGTTTTTTTCTCAGCGGCAGCTGTCGCTTTCCTTGTATTTGTTGGTTCTGGTTTTGTCTCACCTACAATGGCCAAAATGATTGCTAAAATCCCGCCGCTCAGTGAGCTTTTTAATCAGTATCACGCAGATCTTTCTGATTCCCTTACAAAGGAATTGAAAAAACAAGGCTATCCAGTGAAAGAAGTTAGGGAGCTTGTGGATGGAATTAAAGGTGGAGTCTACATTTCACTTGATTCATCCGAAGAAGAAATTAAAACAATGAAGCCGGCAGTTGAAAAACTAGCTTTCAAGATCCTTCATGGAGACCAATATAAAGGAACAAGGACGGAGGATTATTTCGTACGCGTAAGGAAATATGTACCTGAACCTAAAGAATGGCTGAAGGAACAGGAAAATATCAGTAGAGAAACTGATGAGATTTTCAAAATTGCAGAGCCAGTTTTAAAAGCCCATAACTATAACAGGAGTTTTGGTGGCGGTCCGGATAGGGTTGAACTTGAATTTCCAAGCAAAGAAAGCCCGCAAAAAATTTCAGAGGTTAAAAAGGCCGTAGAGGATGCCCTAAAATCAGCTGGGAAAAGCTCTGTTAAAGTAAAATATCGAACCTTTAATTTGGCGAAAAGGGAGCATTATGATCGCTGGTCTAATGCGGTTTCCGGTATTGGTACTGAATTCATGACCTACAAGAAATACCATGTTTCCGGTGTTGGCTACAAGAGTATTAATGGTGAGAAGATGGAAATTTATATTCGTATGACACTCAAGAGTACTGACCCGAAGGCATCCGAATTAGCATCCGACCTTAATACCATGAGTGAAGAATTTATTCATTCCGATGAAATCTGGAGAAAAGTAAAGGACGATCAATATGAAATCATCATCACGAGTAAGGACAAAAAAAGGATGAATAAATAATGTTTGAAAAAGGACCATCCAAGTGGTCCTTTTTATCACCCATTTTTTGTTAAAATGGAGGATAAAAATGGAATAGTGTCGAATATAAGTTTACTAGAATAATTTTTGATTCGTGTTTAATTAGGAAAGGAGCTAGATCAAATGGGTAGTAAATACTCATTAGGAGCATGTTTTATCATTATCGGGTTAGCTTTTATGTTGTATAGTCCAAACATTGCAGAGGAATGGACTGATTATATTAAATATCCAGGGGATGGAACTTTTTATTATTATGATTATATGTCGCGTTCAATTGTCATAACCTTAATAGGGTTTAGTGTTCAATTAACCGGCATATTAGTTATATTGTTTTCGTATTTTTCAAAAAGATCAAGGCGTTAAAAATTGTAGAACAAACTTTTGAAATAAATAGTATGATTAGGTGATGGGGAGGTATTGGAATTAAGAATACCTTTATTGTTTCTTGTTCGTCCTTCTAGGAATGGAATTCCAAACAGGCTTAATCCAAAAATAAATAGAACAATCCTTTAAAGGAAGTGCACATTTTGTCTAAGAATCAACTCCATTTAAGTAATCACAGCATTAGTCCAGAGAGTCTCCGTTCTGACTGCAGCAATTGTTTTGGTTTGTGCTGCGTTGCCTTGCCGTTCGCAGCCTCAGCAGACTTTGCCGTAGGAAAAGAAGGCGGTTGTCCGTGCGCGAATCTTCAAGTGGATTTTCGCTGCGGTATTCATAAAGGTTTAAGGAAAATGGGCTTTAAAGGCTGCACGGTATATGAATGCTTTGGTGCTGGTCAAAAGGTTTCCCAAATCACTTTTGAAGGAAACAACTGGCGTGAAAATCCACAATCTGCGAGACAAATGTTTGATGTGTTTCCAGTGATGCAGCAGCTACATGAGATGCTCTTGTATTTAAACGAAGCGCTAATGTTAAAGGAAACTCAATCAATCCACAAAGGGCTTAAATCCATGCTTCAGAAAACAGAGGAGCTTACCTTTCTTAGTCCCGAATCTCTATTGGAACTAGACTTGCCTGCACATCGGGCAGAGGTAAATGTGTTGCTCCTTAAGACTAGTGAATTAGTACGTACTGAGTCAGGGGGCCAGAAGAAAGGACCGAAAAGCTCTCGAAAAACCTATGGTCAGGGAGCTGATTTGTTTGGAGCAAATCTTCGTAAGGTTAATCTCCAAGGTGCGAATTTAAGAGGAGCTTGTCTCATTGCAGCCAATCTTAAGGATGCTGATTTAAGAGGGGCGGATCTGATCGGTGCTGACTTCCGCGACGCAGATATTAGTGGAGCTAACTTAATCGGAACTATATTTCTCACGCAGGCTCAAATCAACGCAGCAAAGGGCGATGTAAACACAAAATTACCGAAAACACTTACCCGCCCAGCCCACTGGCTTACTACAGAAAATAAATAAGAGACAGAGATTATTTAAGGGAGTATCCAATGCCGATTTATTATTTTACTTTTGACGCCATACCCTTAGCAGAAAATCCCGAAAAAAAGGAATGTGCCGGTGCAGTTGTCTGTTGCTGGGTGGATTCAATTGATGTTAACTTCGCATTAGCGAAAGCAAAAAACTACATAACCAATGAAGGCTGGGAAGTAATTACGGTTGAGGAACAGTTTATTGCTACTCGTGAACAGTATGAAAATGATCCTGAAAATGAGGATGCACTTGAGTGTTACGATGAAGCAGCTAGCGAGGGTGTTTCTGCTATCTTTTATATTTGGCCGTATGATGATTAAACTAAAACGTAAAGGGCGCCAAATGATAATGGCTTGGTGCACCTGTTGCAGTATTAAAAGGCATCGTGCAATGCGCGATGCCTATTTTCACTCAACAGCGAAGGTAAAGGTTTCTTTTAATGGCCTGCCTTCTTGGCCCTTTTGTGTCCAAATCACTTCTACCTCTAATTCTGTCGCTTTATCAGCCAAAGGGAAATTTTCAAAACGAAAAGGTTTACCCTTATTCAATTGTTTGGCTAAAGAAATTGCCTGTTCAAAGCGGCCTTCCGTGCAATCTTCCCCATCAGGACATCCAAAAAGGGAGAACTTTGTTGTAGAATTTGGTTCATTCCGATACATAAACACTTCCACTGAATTTACCTTTTTCCCAATATTATGGATTTCTAAAGAATAAGTATTAAACTTTCCTTTTTCAGATTTAGCCAGTCCCTTGCCATGCCCTGGCTCTGCTACTTCCACGGACCATTGCTTCGATGAATGTTTGATGGGTAATTTATTAAAGCTCAGCGCCTCTGTCTCTAAAGCGATTGAAATCAGAAATAAAAGAATTAACGCTAAGGTGGTAAGTTTCGTTTTCATATTTCAAATTTCCCCCAACATTTAGTCAGTCGGGATTATTTTTCCCAAAATAGAATGGAATATGAAATGTTTTTTTGATAGAAGGGAGGAAACCTGTGAATAATGATTGAAATCGTAATCTATAAACTTTGGTTTCCATTTATGATAAACTATTCAATTCAGACAGTGGCATTGTAGGTTTATGTTCCCATATAATCAATACTAAAAATGCTTTGTTATCAGGAGGAATTATGTCAAAAAAGACGATTGTGTTTACTGGTGGAGGCTCAGCCGGCCACGTAACACCTAATATTGCCATCATTAAGGAGATCGGTAATGACTGGAATATTCAATATATTGGTTCGAAAAACGGGATTGAAAAAGAGTTAATCTCAAAAATCAATATCCCTTATCATGGAATAAGCAGCGGGAAGCTAAGAAGATACATAGATGTTGAAAATGTAATGGATGTTTTTCGGGTATTAAAAGGCTGTCTAGATGCTAGGAAGGCTTTGAAAAAGATAAAACCGAACCTTGTTTTTTCTAAAGGCGGTTTTGTATCCGTGCCGGTCATCATCGCTGCCAGGTCATTAAAAATTCCAATTTTTATCCATGAAAGTGATATTACCCCAGGCTTGGCCAATAAAATTTCACAAAGGTTTGCAACCAAAATCTTTACTTCATTTGAAGAAACCAAAAAGTATTTTCCGACACAAAAGACTTCCGTGATTGGGTCGCCGATTAGAAGAGAGATTTTTAAAGGTTCAGAGGAAAAGGGCAGAAGGTTTCTCGGATTTCATGATAACCGGCCGATTTTGACGATTATGGGTGGAAGTTTGGGCGCGAAAAAAATTAATGTGGCTGTAAGAGGGGCTCTAAAAAAACTTGCCGCTGAGTACCAAATTGTGCATTTATGTGGCAAAAATAATATGGATTCGAGTTATTCAACTGTGCCAGGGTATAAGCAATTTGAATATATTCATGATGAGCTGCCCGATATTTTAGCTGCAACGGATTTAATTATAACTAGAGGCGGTTCCAATTCCATTTTTGAATTTCTAGCTTTAAAAATCCCGATGCTTATTATCCCTTTAGGCTTGGAACAGAGCCGAGGGGATCAAATTTTAAATGCTAAAGCCTTCGAAGAAGAAGGGTACTCTTTAACGTTACAGGAAGAAATCTTAACGATGGAAACTTTAGTTGACCAGTTGAAGACTTTGCAGAAAAAAAGTGGAGAGATCCGCAGGAATATGGAACAGTCAAAAATGGGGGATGCATTGCAGACTCTTATGAACGAAATTAACGGACTAAGCTCATGAAAAAAGTAGGCGATTCTTCGACATTGGAGGATCGCTTTTTTTTATGGGAAATTTGGGACTTCAAGAATAATACAAATTGAAGTTAATAAAGTGTTATATAAAGGACTAACTGTCTGGATGAATGGTTTTGCGTTGAAAGGAGCTCGTTGAAGTGAAAAGAGAAAATAATGCGGCTCTTATCGTATTTTTGGGTATCGTCTTATTCATTTACATGGTCGTAAATGCTTTCCGCCATATTAAGGTCTATGTTGTTTTTAGTTCCGGGCTAACTCCTTTTATCATTATGGCAGTATTAATTTTGGCGATTGTTATTTTAATTGTTAGAAGCTTATAAGTTACATTTTTAATCTCTAAGGCGATACCTGAAAACATAGGGTATCGTTTTTTCTTTGTTAGGGATTCCATTACCTGCCTTAATCATTATTATTGCTGCGATATTTTTTGTTTCGAAATGTAAGTAGTGATTTTTAAACGATTTTGCGGAAAGGTACGAACGGTCCGAAATAGGGAAACATAGGAGGATAACCATGAAGGGCTGAAAGGATGTGAATCGTGTTATGACCAAGCTGAATACTATGATGGTGTATAATTTGATTCCAAGGTCCAAACATTGGGGCAGAATAACCTAAATAAATAGGCGCACCTGACCCAGTAATAATCGTATGCATGTTATCACCAACTTATTTTTTTACATAGTACGTTCCGAATTTAAAAAAGAGCATGTCCCTCTTATACCAAAGGGCGGATTGGGGAAATAGGGTATCTTTAGTCCGAAGATTAAATTTAAAAAGATTGAAAAAAGAAAAGTAACTGAGGCTGCAACGGCCTACAGTGACTTTTCCTTTTTACATTACGATTTGCATCTGATTAATTTTTTGTGTAGAGGAAGTAAAAGACTAAATACCACAAAGTACAATGGAACTGAAATAATAAAACTCCAGCCATTGGTTTTCATATAACCTACTTTCCTCATTCCCCATTCAATTAAAGTAGAAATTAAAATAAAGATAATGGCTAGCATCCATCTATTTGTCTTCTTTAAATAGTTTAAATAAATAACTGAAAGGGAGGATGGGATTAAGCTGTAGCTTAAAAATTCACCGATTCCTGTGACTTTTGGGTTACCGAAATCAACAAGATTAAGCATCTTTCCTAAAACAGAATCAGAAATCCAAGCAATATAACCAATAATTCCAAATGTAACATAAAACTCTCTCCAGCCAATCTCTTTTTTAGGTATAAAGAGAGCATACAAAAACAATAGCAGAGATATAACAATTGGCAGCCAATTTCCTTGTGCCTGTAAATCCAAATTTCTAGATAGTGAATTCAAAGTGATCACCTTAACCTAGTCCTTAATTAATTTATCACGGTCTGGGGATTGTGGAGGTTTTTCCAACCATCCATTTCTGCAGCCATTAAAGGAATTTTGGTTTTATCTTCCTTTTGACAACCTCCTACACATTCCTGTTGATAATAATATTCCCTAGAAAAATGGAAAATATGAAAATTTAGCCGTAAAATCTAATAGATGAGCTTTTAATCTATTGAGGAAATGGTATTTTTAAAATAGTTAAGGTCTTGCCCAATTAGTAAGGAGGATGATGAAATGATCGCGGAATTGATAAAAACAGAAAGTGGAGCAATTGCACGGTATGAACGGCACTGGAAGTATTCTGAACAAGAAGTTTGGGCGTGGTTAACAGAGAACGATAAACTTTCTAACTGGTTTTCAGAGCTCGAAGTGGAGGAACTCCGTGAAGGCGGGGCAATTATTTTCCATATGCCCGATGGTACTTCTGATAAACTAACGATAACCGAACTAAAAATGTATTCTGTTTTAGAGTTTACCTGGTGGGAGAACAGGATGCGCTTTGAATTGAGCCCGGAATTGGGTGGGTGCAGATTGGTATTGACGGAGAAATTGAAAGAAATCACAGACCATACGCCCAAGGATCTTGCCGGTTGGCATACGTGTCTAGAGGTAATCCTTGCATTGTTAGATGGTAGAACAATCGAATCACGTGCTGAGGAATGGAAAATCTGGTATGAAAAATATATTCATGCAGTACAGGAATTTAACTCGGGAAATGCTGATTAAAGCACCATTTGGTGTGATGAAGGACAAAATAGGGTAGAACCCCGTGAAAATGTCCTTCATCTATCCCTTTGCTACGGATTCGGAAACATTGATTCCACTACATCAATCAGCTCTTTTTCCGTCGGTTGATAAAGCTTCTTTTCACTCTCTAGCTTCACAGTATATTGAATATTATCATACAGAAAAATAACCTCATATCCAGTTGGAATCCCCTTAATAAAAGCCTGTTGACCATTTTTCAGTATTAGAGTGCGATAATCCTTTAAAGCACCCAACTTTCCTAAATGAGGCGTTGCTTGAATGGACAATTTACCATTTTTATCTTGATAAAACCAAATGGCCTCATTGTAGACTACATTACCTTGTACATGGGTTACCTTAAAAGGGAAATATGTGGGGACGAGCAGCTGCTTATTATATTTCTCTTGGTATTCCTTGATTGGTTCATTCATTAATGGGTTGGAAAGATCAGAAAGCACTTTGATCCTAGAAATTTTATTATTTTCGACGTAAACCTCCCATATAAAAGCAATTCTTTCAGTGAATGACTGGTTATCAAAGTATTCTCGTTCAAAACGTGCTAAAAGGATTCTAGCATTTTTATGGGGGGAAGGCAGTGTTTCAATTCCTTGAATTGGTGTGTTTTCACGAATTTCAGGGATTTTAACCGATGGCTTAATCAACTTCCTAGCCAATCTCTCATCTTTATTCATAATCGCAATTGCAAAATCATGAAGGACAGTCTGCGTAGGATCCGGGGACTTTGCCATTATTGGAATAGGCGCCATCAACATTATCAAAAGATAAACAAGGAATGCTTTTTTCATAATCATCACCTATCATTAAATTTCCATTTCAATAACGGAAATATTCTAGACTGTAAATGGGTTCTATTTTTTAAAATAACCGCTCAATCAGTACCCAAACAGGACCTTTAACTTGGAATAGTATCTGTAGGAATTTCTCCATTTATGGCACCTCCATCGTTTGTTTTAAGTCTCTCCAGCAAAGAGACTTTTTATTTTTACAAAGAGAGATTTATCTCCACTCAATTTTTCCCAAATTCCACCTCCTATTAAACTTCTAGTATAAAATAATCTTAAGAAATTCTTAAGAATTATCCAAAATGAATGTTAAGATTTTCCGTTTATTATATAAATAATGAAAAAATTGGTAGATAGAAAGAAGGGGAAACATGGATTCGTATTATGTTCTTGTTGTCGATGACGAGAAAGAGATTCGGGATGTCATCGAGATTTATTTGAAAAATGAGGGTGTAACGGTGTTAAAAGCGAAGGATGGGCTGGAAGCATTAGAGATTCTAAATGAGCACCCGGTCCATCTCATTATTCTTGATGTAATGATGCCGAAGCTCGATGGGATTGCAGCCACCTATAAAATTCGCGGATCGAAAAACATCCCGATTATTATATTAAGTGCGAAAAGCGAGGATACCGATAAGATATTAGGTCTTCAGGTTGGGGCAGATGACTATGTCACAAAGCCCTTCAATCCAATGGAGCTTGTGGCCCGCGTGAAATCACAGCTAAGAAGGTTTGTAACCTTAGGTACATATGAGGGAATCAAAAAGGTAATTGATCTAAATGGGCTAATTCTAGATCAAGCGGCAAAAGAAGTAACAGTCCACGGGGAACCTGTGAAGCTGACCCCAATCGAATATAAAATCGTAGAGCTTCTAATGACAAATGCCGGCCGGGTGTTTTCTATTGATGAAATTTACGAACGAGTTTGGAAGGAGCCAGGCTATAACGCGGAAAATACGGTTGCAGTTCACATTCGAAAAATCCGTGAAAAGATTGAAATTGATCCGAAAAATCCAAGATATTTGAAGGTGGTGTGGGGGATTGGGTATAAAATGGAAAAATAAAGTTCTTATTGGAATCTGGGTGTTGCTGATCACGTATGGACTTGGAGGTATATTAACTGTTTTTACTACAGGAGAACGTCTTTTTACTCGTGATTATTTCCATACGGACAATTTTCAAAGCTATATGGACCAATTCCCAGGGTATTTTACTATGTTTGAGCTAACGAATATCCCATTGGAGGATGCGAAAAAGACGATTAAGGTTACAAAGGATGACATCAATGAGTATCGCTATCGGTACGGGAGTCTGTCTGAACAGGAAAATAACGTTAAAGAACAATATGAGCAACGAATCTTTGAAGCAAAGGCTAAAGAGGATCAAGTGACAGTGGATTCATTGACTTCTGAAAGAGACCAAAAGATTAAGGATATCATCAATACGTTTAATAGTGACAAGTATGTCCAACAAAAGATTGTGAAGGAAAAAGAAAAGAAGATAGAAAAGTACTTTAAAGAAAGAGAGAATTATCGCGAAGATTTTCAGCGCTTTAAGGATGCATTCCTATACTATTATCAGGACAAGGCCACGGGAAAAGTCTACACAAACCTTCAACTATCAGATGGAAAAACGGCGAAAGATGTAATGAACTCTAAAGATATGCTGTTTTATACAAATTATTATCTGCAGCAAGATGATCCCATGTATTTTGGCCCAGGTGAACATGATGTTATTAATGCCATGATTCCCAAATCAATGGAAACGTCCGGGATGCAACTCGGAGTGCCAAAGTCACTGTCTTCTGATAATTGGTTAATGTCTGAAGCAGAAAATTATAAAAAACAGCGAAACTTGTTATGGGTCTACGTTGTTTCAGGTATAATCGCCCTTCTCGTTGGCTTCTTAATCCGAAAAAATTCAAAAGGGATTCAGGCAGAAATTGAAAAATGGAGGCCATATTATAACAAGCTACCCGTTGATGTAAGGGTATTCCTTTTCATACTATTGGGAATCGGATTCATCTTCAGTTTGTTTGTAACAAACAATCAGGTCATTTATTTTTATGAAAATCCAATAAATGCTGGAAAAGACTTCGTGATTCTTCTTTTCATTGGGCTGATTTTGGGAGCAATTACTTTTGTCCAATGGAACTATCTAGCTGTAGTCGTAAAAGAGTGGAAAGCGATTAAAACCCAGTGGGAAAAAGCTTTGATTTATAAATCAGGAAAAAATAGCAAAGTTCTTTTTAAGAAAGCAGTTACAAAATTAAAAGAAGCCTTTTTAAATCAAACAGCGGCAACGCAGGTGTTTATTCTTTTAGCTGCAGCGTTTGGATTAGGGCTAGTTGCTGTGTTGGTTGTTGTACAACCGGTGTTTCTTCCATTTTATCTAATCCTAGTGGGGTGCACGGCAATTCCTATTGTCGTGATGCTGGTTAATCGGATGGCGTACCTAAACCAGATTGTTGAAAAAACGAATGAGCTTGCTGCCGGAAAGATGGGGCAGGATTTGGAGGTAGCTGGGAAATCAGTCCTGGCAACGCTTGCTGCCAATCTTAATGTGTTGAAGCAGGGAGTAAAAACATCCCAGAATGCACAGGCAAAGAGCGAACGCCTGAAAACCGAGTTGATTACCAATGTCAGTCATGACCTAAGAACACCGCTGACTTCTATCATTACCTATACTCAGTTGTTAAAAACAGATGAGGTCTCAACAGAGGAACGGACTGCTTATCTTGAAATTATTGATCGGAAGTCAAAGCGATTAAAGGTGTTAATAGATGATTTGTTTGAAGTATCGAAAATGGCGAGCGGCAATATTGAATTGAAAAGGGAAAAGGTGGATCTCGTCCAGCTATTGCAGCAGGCGCTGGGAGAGTATGATGATATGATTAAGGAATCCAGCCTGCAGTTCCGGGTTACAAATACGGAGAAGCCCATTAACGCGATTGTAGATGGACAAAAGCTTTGGCGTGTGTTTGATAACTTAATAGGAAATATCCTGAAATATTCAATGGAGAATTCCCGCGTGTATATAACGATTTCCAAATTGAATGATCAAGCGATGATTACTTTTAAAAATGTTTCTAGATATGAATTGAATGATAATAGTGATGAGCTATTTGAGCGGTTTAAGCGTGGCGACACTTCACGCCATACAGATGGCTCAGGTCTTGGCCTTGCGATAGCGAAATCCATCGTTGACCTCCACGAAGGCAGCCTTGAGATTGAGACGGATGGTGATTTGTTTAAGGTAAGTATATCATTGTGGCTTTCGGAATAGTCATTCTTAAGATATATCAACACTTTTTAGAAAGATATCAACACTTTTTAAGATATATCAACACTTTTTTAAAGCATATCAACAATTTCGACCGTCAAAAGGCGGTCATTCTTATTTTAACCATCGCCTCGTCGATATAGAAAATGAGCCATATAAAATTAATGTAAAGTGCAAGGTTTTCCATGAATAGATTAAAATAGGTCTTCCCGTCCTTTATAAAATAATATGAAAATGCAATAGGTTATAAAAATATATAGGTGTATTTTAAAAATAACAAGACAAAAGCAACCGCCAATGGTTGCTCTTGACTTGTTATTCGTGTTTTTCTGCAATCTTTGACTCGAGACTTGTACTCTGAATCGCTTCAGTGATTTTCTGCTTATTCTCCATCTGCTCTTCATCGGTCCGTGTTTCCCAAATACTATATTTAACGGTATTTGGAGGATTTTTATTTTCATTTTCCACTGATTCCACCTCCACTAAATAGGGTTTCTATTCTTGATAGAACTATTCACTTGGTGGAATGCCCAATTGGAAAATGATCTGAGTTCATCTCTGAACTGCTTTAAAGTGTCTTTTTTTAAAACAAACTTTTTTTATTAATAGAAGCAAGCTGCTCCAACGATGATTAAAAGAATAAATAATACTACGATTAAGGCAAAACCGCCAGCACCATAACCGAATCCACCGTAACCGCATCCGCCATAACCATATCCAAATCCACCGTAACCAAACATAATAATCCCCCTTTCAAGATTAAATACATTTTTTTCTTAATAGAAGCCGCCTCCAATATATGCAGCTCCTACAATAATAAGGAGGATAAACAATACAACAATCAATGCAAATCCTCCAGCGTATCCATCAGACATCTTATTACACCTCCTGATTTAGGTACTAACAAAATATGTAATGGATGAAAAGAATGGAAGGGCATATACCTATTTCAGGAAGATGTGAAGAGATCTTATGAAAAAAGGTAATTACTACATAGGAAAAAGGCAACGTGTTATTAATTTCGAGGTTCGGAATTAGGGACAAAAGTGGTGGGAGAACCGGGGAATGTGTCTCCAATAAGCGTAATAGGGGACAAAAAATCCACCCAAATCAAGAATAGGGTTTCCAATAAGCAGTATAGGGGACAAAAATAGCAGATGAATAAATAAATTTGTCCCCAACACCATCATGGCCGTAAAATCACCTTAATACAGTCTTCAGTTTTTGTATCAAATACCTCATACCCATGCTTTGCCTGATCCAACGGAAGGACATGGGTGATGATATCGCTTGGGTCAATTTTTCCTCCATTAATCATATCGTAGAGGAACGGCATATATGGAATGACCGGGGCCGGGCCTGTTTTGATATCAACATTGCGTTGGAAAATATCACCAAGTGGGAAGGCGTTGTATCTGCCGCCGTAAACCCCCGTAAGCTGAATCGTTCCGCCTTTTCTTACGGCCTGACTTGCAATTACAATTGCACCCATTGAACCGCCATGCAGCTTTAACCCGGAAGCAAGAAACTCGAGCGGGGTCATTTTCCCGTCCATTCCAACCGCATCAATCACGATGTCAGCCCCACCCTTGGTAATCTCAAGCAGGTAATCCCCAACATTTTCATGATCTTCAAAATTAACAATCTCAACCTTGTTCGTCCGTTTTGCATGCTCGAGACGGTACCCAACATAATCAACAGCGATAACACGTTTAGCACCCTTTAACCAAGAGAATTTTTGTGTCAACAAGCCAACGGGGCCGCAGCCTAGGAATCCTTTACACCCGCATGATCTACACTCCAGTAGGCGGTTGGTGCTGCATCAGCAAGCAGCACTAATTTTTAGTCCTCGACTTCACAATTATCGGGAATTTTAAAGGGAGTAAAGTTTCCGAATGGGACCCGCATGAATTCTGCCTGGCCACCGGCGTATCCACCTGTGGTTTCTGAATAGCCAAAGAAACCTGAACCTTGACCATGGGGGTTTTAACGAAGGCAACCACAATGAGTGCTTTGGCACAAGATCCAGAATTAAAGGCGATTCTAGCAAGTGATGTAACAACAGGCACACAGCATATCAAGCAGCTTCAACAGTTTTTGACGAATCGGGAGGATGTCCAATGAATCAATTCATACAAGGTCTTATGGGAATGGGTGGAATGACAGACCAAGTCATTGCAACGGATTTCTTGATTTCGGTCAAATCGGGGGTGCGAAATTATGCTGCTGCGATTACGGAGGCTGCCACTCCGGAATTAAGAGAAGCTCTTCGGGAACAATTAGGGGATGCCATTGAAACTCATGAAAAAATCACCAACTTTATGATGGCAAGGGGATATTATCATCCACATGAATTGGGCGACCAGCTTCAGGTAGATTTAACAGCAGCTGACACAGCTTTTAATCTTGCACAGAAATCGTAAAAAAACCCCAAGTCGACTTGGGGTCTTTTATCTATACTTTTTGCAAATTTATCACGGTCAGCAGACAAAGGTGGTTCTTCAAGCAGCCATTTTCAATCCAAATATTACCCCCGTCATCGTACAAAGTATTCCCAGACTTTTTTTATTGTCCAACCTTACTAAATCCCATCATTCAGGATCTTCCATTTTAAATATACCTAAAAATAAGGCTTTGTGCTCATAGAAAAAGGATAATGGTTCAAAATACAGAATAAGGACTTTTCTGTAATAAAATCTCATTTAAAAAAAGTTTAATGGTAAAGTTGGGAAGACAATGGGAAAAAGTGACCGCAAAGTTGAAATGCTTTTTTGGAGTATTGCCCTCCCTGGATTTGGGCAGCTTCTAAATGGTAAATATCTAAAAGGGCTATTATTTGTCGGATTAGAATTTTTGATCAATGTTAAAGCCCATTTTAACACGATTATCATGTTAAGTTTTCAGGGCGAAATCGTAAAAGCAATCCAAGTGACGAACTATCAATGGCTAATGTTTTATCCATGTTTATATTTTTTCGCCATGTGGGATGCATGGAAGGATGCTGGAGGTGGGAAGGACCGATATTCATTTATGCCTTTTGTGTTTGCTGCCTATTTTGTAACGGTTGGCTGTATGTATTCCAATACCCTTAAATTATTTGGAGTTCTAATCGGTCCTGTATGGCTTCCGATTTTGTTTATGATTCCTGGATTATTCATTGGTATGGTCATTCGGAAAATTATCCTCCATTTTTCATAGGATGATTTTTCTGTTTTAATAAAAAAGAAGCTAGGAATTTGAGCTTCTGTTGTTTGTTCTGGGTAGCTCATCTTATAAAGAAAGTGCTGCAACACCTGTTTTTAGTACAGGCTTTTAGCTTTTGCTTCATTCGTACTATTTTAGAACAACCAGTCCGTCAGGTATGATTGCCAGTATCTTTATTACACTCTTCAAAAATTCCACTCAGAAAATTTAGCCAAATTGAACGTATTTCCTATTATAATATCGCGGATATTAATTCAAATTAAGAAAATAATATTCAGCAAACGGAAAGAATAAATCAATTAAATTTTATATTGGGATAGCGAAGGAAACGTGAACTTTTATTCAACTTCCAGGAGTTTTCCATTGATATGAGGCTGTAATTCCTTTATGCTAGATATTGAAAGCGTTATATTGAAATAATATATTTCTTTACTCCGGGTCTTTAATATCCTCAAGTTGTATTTCAAAACAGCTTGATTACATTCACAAAAGGGGAGATATAGATGAGGAAAATTAGCTTAGCATGGCAAATTTTCATTGGGTTAGCCTTAGGTATCATTGTCGGTGCCATTTTTTATGGAAACCCGCATGTTGAAACTTATTTGCAACCAATTGGGAATATTTTTATTCGTTTAATTAAAATGATTGTCATCCCGATTGTTGTCTCAAGCTTGATCGTTGGTGTTGCCGGTACGGGTGATATGAAATCCTTAGGAAAGCTTGGGGGAAAAACACTTCTGTATTTTGAAATTGTTACGACCGTAGCAATTGTAATCGGTCTTTTAGCAGCAAATTTATTTCATCCGGGTTCCGGAGTGGATATGTCCCGTTTAACAAAAACTGATATAAATACGTATGTAGAAACCGCAAAAACTACGGAAACACATTCTATGGTTGACACATTTGTCAATATTGTCCCAACTAATATCATGCAATCACTTGCAAATGGTGACATGCTTGCAATTATTTTCTTCTCTGTTATGTTTGGGCTTGGAGTTGCGGCAATTGGAGAAAAAGGAACGCCGATTGTGAATTTCTTTAAAGGAACAGCCGAGGCCATGTTTTACGTGACGAATCAAGTTATGAAGGTTGCGCCGCTTGGTGTTTTTGCATTAATTGGGGTTACAGTATCTAAATTTGGTTTAAGCTCCTTAATACCACTCGGAAAACTTGTGATTGTGGTATATGGTGCGATGTTCTTCTTTATTCTGGTTGTGCTCGGACTTGTGGCAAAACTCGTTGGAGTTAATATCTTTAAATTCCTTAAGTATTTAAAGGACGAATTGCTCTTAGGTTATTCAACCGCAAGCTCGGAAACTGTTTTGCCAAAAATCATGGAAAAGATGGAGAAACTCGGATGTCCAAAAGCGATTACATCGTTTGTTATTCCAACCGGATATTCCTTTAACCTTGATGGATCAACACTTTACCAGGCGATTGCAGCATTGTTTCTTGCACAAATGTATGGAATTCATATGAGTATTGGTCATCAAATTACCTTAGTGTTGGTATTAATGATTACATCAAAAGGTATTGCTGGGGTTCCAGGTGTATCGTTTGTTGTTTTACTAGCAACTTTAGGAACAGTCGGCATTCCCGTTGAAGGTCTTGCCTTTATTGCAGGTATCGACCGGATTTTAGACATGGCCCGTACATGCGTGAACGTGGTTGGAAACTCCTTGGCTGCTATTGTGATTACAAAATGGGAAGGTCACAAGCTCGATGACTCTGGTGAAGAGCAAGTGGCGTAAATAAAAAAGGTGCCCCGGGCACCTTTTTTTCTTTTAAGCAATCTTTATGGCTTTCCCAAAAGGGACTTTTGGCAAAAATACATCTGGGACCAGCCAATAAAGCTCATAATCCACCTTTGTGATTTCTTCATAAATATAACCGGTTACGTCGGTTATGTAGAATAAGGTATCTATCTTTTCCTTTTCGGCCCATTCTAATACATCGGTATAAGAGGCTTTTCCATGTGTATGATATTTGATGGTGTCGGATTTAACCGGGGTAATGCTGCGTATTTTGAAATCGGCTTGAACGAGAAGGGTATCGGGCTTAACGGTTTCGAATAGTTTTACAATGTTATTAATTAGAATTGTTTGTACTTCAACGGATGAGGTATCAACTGCAAGAGCGATTTTTTTATCTTCTTTTTTTTGAATCATCGATAAAAGTCTCATATGCCATTTCAACTAAACCAACTCCCTTGTATTATGAGCAGCAGTTTTTAGTTTGCTTTTTCAGCGAAGAAAATATGTTGGTTAATGCTTCTAGCCTTCTTTTTTAAAGCAATTATTATAAAAAAGAGGAATTTGTACAAGTTGGGGATTTGCCAGTTCAATTTTTATATTTTCTACATATTTATATATAAAAATTATCATTTGGGGGGTGATGATGGTGCAAGGAAGAAAGAAACGAAAAAGTCTTTTTCCAATCTGTATTTTCCCGGAATATAGATGGTGTGGTCCGGGTTGCAGCGGTCCTGGAGCACCGATTAATGATGTTGATTACTGCTGCTATAGACATGACACCTGCCTCGATTACGGAATATCCCCCTGCCAATGTGATTATGAATTCATGGAATGTCTTCGCTATAAAAGAAATCCACATACACAAAAAGGAAGAAATGCAAATCTCATGTATGAATTTATGAAAATGAAAACATCACTAACCTGTGGAGGGTATAGAAGACACAGATAGTTTTTTGTAAGTGGGTAAACTCAGTAAAGATGCCCAGTAGGTTTTTAGTGTCAATAGTATCCTTCCTTAAAGGGAGTCTGATATTACCAGTTAATTACAAAATTTTCTTGATTATTCACTCAAATTAAAGTAGTATTAACTTACTATTTATGAAAAGGGTGACCATTAAGCCGATGATCTACTAATCCTATTGTAAGAAAAAATTCGTATCAACGAAAATATTTCTGGATAGGATTAGTGCGGACTTTTTTACATAAGTTATGGATAGTACAGGAAATTTAGTGTACTATGCCCATTTGTGTATGTTTTGCCTCCTGTCCAGGTTAGGAATATGGAGGTTTTTTTATGGAAAAAACAAAATCAGATATTACTGTCGGAGCGTTGTTTCGAAACCGGGTTATTCGTACCATTCTCTTATCCGTATTTTTCCTGCAAATTGGTATCTGGGTACGTAACTATTCAATTTTACTTTATGTCATTGAACGAACTAATGAAAATCCAGTAGCCGTTTCGCTTATTTCTGTAGCGGAATTTGCCCCGATCTTTCTGTTTTCCTTTATTGGCGGAACTTTTGCAGACCGCTGGCGTCCAAAGAGGACCATGATTTGGTGCGATTTTCTCAGCGCGCTCTCGATTTTTGTTGTCCTGCTGACACTTCTTTTCGGAAGCTGGAAGGTCATTTTCTTTGCGACCCTTGTTTCATCGATTCTATCGCAGTTTTCACAACCATCCGGAATGAAGCTATTCAAGATTCATGTCAAAGAAGAACTGATCCAAATGGGGATGTCGATGTACCAAACGGTATTCGCTTTGTTTATGATTCTCGGTCCAATTATTGGAACCTTTGTGTTTCAGCATTACGGCATTAATGCCGCAATTGCCATCATGGGAATTGCATTTCTATTGTCCGCAGCGATTTTATTCATGCTTCCTCCTGATAAAGAGAGTGAGGAAAATCAAGAGAAGACCACGCTTCTAAATGAAATGAAAGCAGGATTCCGTTATGTTTGGAACAGTCGTGCATTAACACTTCTTGGCGGTTGTTTTGCTGCTGCAGGCTTAGGGTTAGGGCTTACCCAGCCATTAGCTGTTTTCCTTGTTACCGAACGGCTTGGGCTGCCAAAAGAACAGCTGCAATGGCTGATGGCTGCTTTTGGAATCGGGATGATTTTTGGAGGAGCCCTGACAATTGGTCTTGCGAAAAAAACCCCGCCGCAAATCCTGCTTGCGCTTGGTATGTCGGTAAGTGCAATCGGATTCTTCGTAATGGGGGTATCAGATCAATTATGGCTGACCTTGACAGCCCAATTTATCAGCGGACTGTTCATGCCGTGCATTCATATCGGGATTAATACGATGATTCTGCAAAATACTGAGGCAGCTTTTATCGGAAGGGTTAATGGGATCTTAAACCCAATGTTTATGGGAACAATGGTCATTTCCATGAGTGCAAGCGGATGGTTGAAAAAAATATTTTCGCTTCTAACCATGTATGAAGCTTCAGCCCTGTTATTTATTGTTGGGGTGCTGGCCTTAGTGCCTTTATTTAAGCGATCTTCCTCGGTATTAAAAGGAACTGGAGAAATGTAATTGGCTATAACAAACAGAGCTTGGAAACCCAGGCTCTGTTTTATTTAGATTTCCTTAGAGCCTCCTTTTCCAAGTGACGTACCCACCTATAATAATTTAGTAAAATGAGCAGCAAAAAGGGATCAAGAATGGCTGCATGCCAGAGTTTCCACCAACCATAATGAAAATATCCCCAGGGTTCCGGCAGTAGGGTCACTAGTTCGTATAATAAAATGGCGATTACAAAAAAGAATATATAAACAGCTTTCTTTAGGAGATTGGCCGTGTAGGGAAAACGGTTAAGAAAAATGATGTTAACCGGTGGGACCAGAAACATATGAGGTATTAGCCCAGACCAATCGACATCTTTATCAAAATACCAATAGGCATGTAACTTGAATTCAATGATGGTGTCGAAAATGCTTTGAAAAGCGACCGTAAAAACCCAGATATGTGCAATCAGATTGGCAGTAAGAATTTTATTTATTTTAAAGGCAGTAAGGTTAAACACTATAATGGCAATAATAAGTCCAATCATGGAATTTTCCTTTTTTAAGATAATTTACCCATAGTGTTCGTTATTTTATACACCTCGTTAGCACAAAATAAGCCAGGCGCCTGCCTGACTTATCTTTTCACAACTTCAAATAATACGGCAACTCCAACACCACCGCCACTGCCAATCGCAGCTACAGCAAGACGAGCATTTTTCCTTCGCTGTACTTCATAGAACAGCCTCGTAACCAAAATGGCACCCGATGCTCCGTATGGATGACCGATGGTTAAGGCGCCGCCGGACACATTTAGTTTTTCGTACGGGATTGAAAGTTCCTGTGCGCACGCGGCAATTTTTGAAGCGAAGGCCTCGTTGATTTCAAAAAGATCAATCTCTTCAATGGTCAGCCCATTTCTTTTTAACAAAGTTTGGATGGCCGGAATCGGAGCTGCTCCGGGATAGTGGGGATGTACTCCTGCCGCCTGACTGTCAACGAAGCGGAGAACCGGTTTGTATCCAAGATGAAGTGCTGTAGACTCCTCCATTACAACCACGGCAGCTGCACCGTCATGAATTCCGCAGCTGTTGGCAGCGGTCACGGTCCCGTTTTTTACAAAAATCGGTTTTGCCCGTTTAAGCAGTGCGCTCATGTTTCGCTCCTTACTAAATTCCTCATCCCTGCTATGCCGTTTAACTGCGACGATTTCTTCTGTAAATAACCCTTCTTTATAAGCCTCCCAGCTGCGATGATAGCTTAACAAGGCGTATTCATCCTGTGTTTCCTTACTGATTCCAAATTTTTCTGCAACATATTCAGCCGCAACCCCCATATCTGGATCACCGATATGATCAGGTGAGAAGCGGGCTCTTTTTGGAAAAGGTGAGGTGCTTGGACTTTCGACACCACCGGCTAGATAGCATTGACCTGCACCCCCTTGGATATAATAGGAAGCCATGCGAATCGCTTCGAGACCGGCACTGCATTGGCGATCTAGGGTTACACCGGGGACCTGAAGTGGAAGGCCTGCTGTTAAGGCTGAAAGCCGGGCAATATTTCCTCCGGGCCCTGTCACATTTCCTAAAAGACAATCGTCAATCTGATCCTCGATACCTCTTGCTAAGTGCTGAAGCAAGGGAGCAGCCAGCTCATGGGGCTGTAGGGATTGAAATATTCCATTTTGTTTTCCGATGGGGGTTCGCTTTGCTTGGACAATGACTGCTTTTTTAATGGTTGTTCACCTTGCTTTCGACCAATTCGATTACCTGCCTGCGGGCAATTTTTCCGCCGCTTGTATAGGGCATTTCATCGACGAATACCCATTTTCGCGGGATTTTAAATGAAGCAAGTTTTTCCTTGCACAATCTTTGAAGTTCCAATTTTGTGGCGGAGCCTTTGACCACTGCGGTTACGATTTGTCCCCAGTAAGGGTCATTTACTCCAATAACGGCTACTTCCTCTACTTCATGATGTAAGGAAAGTACTTTTTCAATTTCTTCCGGGAAAATATTGATGCCTCCATAGAGAATCATGTTCTTTTCCCGACCGACAATATACAGGTATCCTTCTTCATCCAAATAGCCCATGTCATGAACGGTAAGCCAATCATGTTCTGCTTGAACTGTGTTGTGATCGGGCTCCAGGTATCCGCTGAAAATCATTTTACTTTTTACGAAAATTTTTCCTGTTTGATTCGGCTTTGCCAGCTTAGAATCCTGCAGGCGAATTTCGATTTTTACATTATGGCAGGGCCTTCCGACAGAACCCGGTTTTCGTTCCATTTCCTGATCGGATAATACGGTTACAAAGCTTAGCTCGCTTGCCCCGTAAAACTCATACAGGGTCAGGTTCGGAAACTGGCTGCGGACCTGGCGTTTGGAATGATCCTCCCATTTGGCCCCGGAGGAAAGAATCTTTAGCGGCCTTTCGATGGTACGTTCTGCCTGAAAAAGGGAGGAAATCATCGTCGGGACAACATAAAGAACGGTAATCGGAGCCGTCTCAATCCACCTCATTGCCTGGGATGGGATGTATTTTTCAAGCAAATAAACGGTTCCGCCCAGATACAGCGTACTGATTGCACCGTAGAGGAAGTGGGAATGAATCAGCGCCCCAGGGATCAGAACGTGGTCATTCTCATCCATCTGGAAATCAACGCGGTTGCAGGCAAAGCTTGCAACCCACGAGTTGTGTGAGCGAATAAATGCTTTCGGATTACCTGTCGTACCGGAAGTGAATCCCATGTAAAAGGGAAGTTCCCCGTTAGAGTGCATGGTTTCCAGGGCAGATCCCCGCTGAATTTCCTCCAGGCATTCTTCCCAAATGTAAACTTTAGTGGAGAGATGGAGGTTTTTTAATAGTGTACTCTTGGATTTGGTGGTAATCAGTAGAGACGCCTTGGAAACTGCAAGTCGTTTTTCTACCTCTGATTCGGTCCATTTTATATCAAAGGGGACCGCTGTCCAACCGGCTGCAGCTGCCCCCGTAAACAGCTGCAGAAAAGGAATCCCATTCGGAAGCAAAATCGCAACCGTCCTATTGAGAGAGTGGAAGGATCCAAACCAATTCGCCGTTCGACAAACCCGTTCATACCACTCCTGATATGTAATCCTCTCCCCAGCCGTTAAAACCGCTGTTTTCATTGGAAACTTCTTTGCATGATTTGCATATGAGTCAGTAATCGAAGCCATCTTTATTCTCCTCTCTAGATGAATTCGACAAATTTCGGGTGGCGACAGGCACCACCCGAAATTTGTCGAATGATAGTAAAAAGAGACACCGTTATAGTGTCTCTGCGTTTTTATGCAGGTTTCGTTTTATTGCCGGTGATTTGGCTAGTCTGTATACGAGGTAGGATGCTAGGGTTGCTTTTAGGATGTCTCCCGGGATATAGACTAGGCTGGTGATGATGGCGTCAGTAAGTTTGATGTGCATGATGAAGGCTTGGACTGGAATGCCGATTATGTACATCATGAGTATTCCAACGGTTAGGTTGATGAATAGGATTCTTCCCAGACGCAGTTTGCTGAAACGAGAGATGAGATAGCCGAGGCACAATGCGGTAATCGGCCATGAAATTAAATATCCGGCGCTTGGTCCTAAGAATACGGCAAAACCCCCACGTCCCCCCGACAATAGCGGTGCACCCGCTGCAACTAGCAAAAGGAAAATAATCATACTCCAAGCCCCGCGTTTCGCGCCTAATACACCGCCGGCAAGCAGAACGCCAAACGTTTGCAGGGTGATGGGAACTGGTGTAAACGAGAGCATGATTGGCGGGACAAAGCCTAAAGCTCCCATAAAGGCTGCTAATAAAGCAACATATGTAATATCTAACAGTTTCATATTCCATCTCCTCATATTTAACTATAAATTCATACCTTTTTCAATTTTTATTGTAAAAGCGGCAAGAATATATGTCAACCTAATTTTACGATAAGTTAACATATAAAAATAAAATATTGGGAAAATCGCTCTATTTTTTCAAAAATATTGATAGATTTTGAATGTTATTTCCCAATCTTCCCCAGCTTTTTCCCATGCTATAATTATTTTGAAAATTATAAATTCTCTTTCAGGAGGTCTAAAGTAGATGAAAAAACGTACATCACTTGTTCTTGCCCTTGGTCTAACAGTAGGAGCAGTCATGCCATTTACGGCTGCAGCACAAGCCAAAACACCGTATAATGTGATGGCTGCAAAGGAAGATCAGTTCAATAAAGGTGCAAAGGTGACCTGGAAAAAGGGACAAGCTGTTCCAACCTTTGTGCATGGAAAGCTATCAACTAAAGGTCATAAAGACAAGGAAGCTATTAAACAATTTATTAAAGAGAATAAACAAATCTATCAATTAGATTCGGAAAAAGATCTCACATTATTAACTATTCAAACCGATGAAATTGGCAGCACACATTATGATTTTGTTCAATCGGTGCAAGGCATTCCTGTCGACGGGGCAGCCTTTAAGGTTCATACCGATAAAGACGGAATTGTAACTGCTGTCAATGGGGATGTATTCCCAGAAGCGTCCAGTTATTTTAAAGGGAAGCTAAAAGCACAGCTTTCCAAGGATGCAGCGCTTTCCAATGCATGGAAATCAATCAATCTGACAAAAGATGAAACACTAATTGATGCCGAAGCCGGCCCTAGAGGAGAAAAAGAACGGGGGCTGGTTGAAAAGAGTAAGCAAGTAATCTATAAAAAAGGGAATGACTTCTATCACGCCTACAAAATCAATCTTCAATTTATTCAGCCGTATCCGGCCAACTGGGTCGTTTATGTGGATGCAAACAATGGAAAGATCCTAGATTCCTATAATGCAGTGGCAGAAGGAACGGGTGTTGGTGTTTTAGGTGACACCAAAACCATTAACACCTATTATTCGGGAGGAACTTATTATTTGTACGATACGACGAAACCGATGAGTGGCGTGATTGAAACAAGAACAGCAGCCAATAGAACGCGTTTACCAGGTAACTATTCGGTTGACGCTGATAATAATTTTAATTCGACCTCCCAGCGAGCAGATGTAGATGCCCACTATTATGCCGGTGTTGTTTACGACTATTATAAAAATAATTTTAACCGTAACAGCTTTGATAACAATGGCGCAACCATTCGTTCATCGGTCCACTATAGCAAAAATTACAATAATGCCTTCTGGAATGGCTCGCAGATGGTGTATGGGGATGGCGACGGGACAACCTTTACCTCTTTATCTGGTTCACTGGATGTCGTCGGCCATGAGCTAACCCATGCAGTTACTGAACGAACAGCCGGATTAGAGTACCAATATCAATCAGGGGCCCTAAATGAATCGATTTCCGATACGTTCGGAGTGTTTATGGATCGTGGCGATTACTTAATTGGGGAGGACGTTTACACACCGCAGAAATCAGGAGATGCTCTAAGAAGCTTATCCAACCCGAAACTCTATGGTCAGCCGGATAATATGAGCGGCTATGTGAACACAACCTCTGACAATGGCGGGGTACATACAAACAGTGGTATTCCAAACAAAGCCGCCTATTTAACGATTCAACAGGTCGGATTCGATACGGCTCAAAAAATTTATTATCGTGCCCTAACCGTTTATCTATCACCTAAGAGCAACTTTAGCGATGCCCGCGCCTCTCTTCTTGCTGCAGCGGCAGACCTTTACGGGTCAGGCAGCACTCAATATAGTGCAGTAGCATCTGCTTGGTCACAGGTAGGAGTCTATTAAAAATAGCACTGGTAGGACTGGTAATAATTTGCCAGTCCTACTTGACTTATTAGTTTACAAAAATTAGAATATTCTTAATATAATTGGAGGTGCAGGGAGCGAGGAATTTGATCGGAGAACGGATTCGCTATTTTCGAAAAATGAAAAATATCACGCAAAAACAGCTGGCAGAGGGCATTTGTGCCATCTCCTATCTTTCAAAAATTGAGAGTGGAACAGCTGCTGCGAGTGAAGAAGTTATTCGGTTGCTCTGTGAAAGACTAGAACTCGGTGATGGCACGTTAGATGAAGGCTTTGATGGGGACTTGTTGAAAAAAATGGATCCATTTAAATTAGCAGTAAAGAACAAACAATTTCCAGAAGCTGAAAAAATGAATGAGTCCTTAAAGGAAGCCATACAAAAGAGTCAATCACAGCAGGTTCATATGAAGTATGATACGTATCTGTTTGGCCTTTATGTTTTTTCTGGAAAAACCGAGCTGGCCCAATCTTTACTCGCAAAAATTCAAAAATACCCGGAGCTTTTGCAGGACAGGCCGCATCTTCGTTTTGACTACTATTATTTTTTAAGCATCTATTATTATTTTCAAGAACAATTTCAACAGGCGATGGTTTGCAATGAGAATATGATTCTTTTGTTTAATCTTCCCGAAGTGACTGAGGTAGAAAAAGGAAGAATCTATTATAACCAAGCCCTTGCCTGTACGAGTATCTATCAATATTTTCAATCGATTCTTTTAACTCAAAAGGCCTTAGAATTTTTCCGCCGGGAATTTGATAATGAAAGTAGTCTAAATTCACTTATTTTATTAGGGGTCAACCATCGCCGCGTTCATAATTACAATGAATCGGAACGATTTTTAAAAAAGGCTTTGCAATTATCGCTAAAATTAAAGGATGATCATTCGACTTCAATCATTTACCACAACTTAGGTTATTTATATTCCAGTATGAATCGTTCTGAGGAGGCACTTCAATATTTCCAGGCGGCTCTCGATTCAAAGGGCATTATGGACCATGAGCTTTTAGGTACGTATTACTTAGTGGCAAAGGAATATATGAATCTTGGAAATAAGCAGGAGGCAAGAATATGGTGCGGTCAAGCACTTTCAAAGCTTAAAACTGTGCCAATTGATGAATACCATTACCATATTCATTTGCAGAATCTTGAGATTGAGCAAGTAGAAAACAGCCAATATGAAGAATTGCTGCTAGAAGCGATCCACTATTTTGAACAGATGCAATTATATCATTATGTTACGGAATGCTCGGAAAAACTGGCGAACTATTATTTTAAAGATACAAAGTATAAAAAAGCGAGTGAATATTACCGATTAGCCAATGACGCCCGTAAGAAAATTAACTAAGGGGGAATGTATATGTTAAAAAAATTAATCTTGGTGACCGTGATCATCGGGGCATTTCTTGCCGGTGCATTAAAGGTGTCTTCTAGCCATGATACAGCTCATGACATCCTGCCAAAAGTGATTTACTCACAAGGAAATGAAACTTTGTAACGGAATAATGACAAAAACCTTGCCAGTGTGAGCAAGGTTTTTATTATGCAAAAAAAGAGATTGGTATATCCACCAATCAAAATTATGGGAAGTTTTTGGACTTTTAGGTTCCAAAACCTTAATTAAGTTACTCTTATCTTATAACGTACATGTGTAGAACTTAGGGAGAAGTTGTGTGGAAGTTGTGAAGATTCCTTCATCAAAAAATGATTGCAGGAACAAGCGCCAATTTTAACCGATATAACTTAGGGCTTAAAGGTGCTTATCTTTTTAGCAGGTTAGCCTACATCAACCTGGGTCTTAATCGCTTCTACATTGCTATCCATTTCATTCGTATACGCATTCTTAACAGGTACAACTGCAAGGGCAATGGCCGCAATTATTCCGGGGATAGCAAATGCTATGAAATTTAAATGAATCGGTAAAGAAATCGACAAAAGGAATCCGCCTAAAAGTGGTCCAGCCATTCCGCCAATCCTGCCTATACCAGAAGCCATTCCTAAAGCAGTGGACCTAATATACGGTGGATAGTACTGAGAAACATAGGCTTGGACAATATTTTGGGAACCAATGGTCGCTGCACCCGCAATGGATACTAATAGGTAGATTAAAAATGAACTTCCGCCAAAACCTAGTAATGTTAAAGCAATTGCTCCAGAGGCGTACATCGGAACAAGCATCTTTTTGGAACCGTATTGATCACAAAGTCGACCAATAATAAGTGTTCCGATAATGGCACCGCCTTGAAGTGCAATCAGGAAGCCCAGACTTGAATTTAATCCATAGCCTGCTTCGATCATTAATTTAGGAAGCCAAGTATTTAAACCGTAGACCATTAATAAACAACTGAAAAATGCAATCCAAAACATAACCGTGCTTACTGCTCTTTTATCTTTAAATAATCCAATAATCGGAACCTTTGTTTCTTGTGTTTTCTGTACTTCTACGATTTCATCATTTAGATTAAACGTGGACTCTGGACTTACCTTGGAAAGGGTAGTGATTAATTTTTCCTTCTTGCCAGTTCGAATAAGGTAACTGGCAGTTTCAGGCAATTGTTTTTGCATAAATGGTAAAAGTAATAGAGGCAGGCCCGCAAACCAAAAAATGGCCTCCCAGCCGAACTTAGGCATTAAAAAGATTCCTAATAGTGGAGCAAGAATCCCCCCGACTGAATACCCGCATAATACGATGGATACAATCATACTTCTCATTTTTTTAGGTGCATAATCTGTCAATAACGCAATGACATTTGGCATAATCCCGCCAAGACCTAGTCCGGCTAGAAAGCGAAAAGTGGAGAAAACAGTTGGTGTTTGGGCGAATCCGCAAAGAAATGTAAATAAGCTAAACAAAAGGAGGGTAATCGCAATAACATTTTTCCTTCCAATCCGATCGGCAAGTGTTCCGAACAGGATAGCACCGAACATCATACCAAATAACCCATAGGTTCCGATTGCTCCGGCTTCAACAGGAGTAAGGTTCCATTTTTCAATTAGGGTGGGCACGACGGTTCCATATACAACAAGATCATATCCGTCAAACGAGATGATGAAGAAACTCCATAATAGTAGGATTAAATGAAAGCGGTTAAATTTACTGCCAGCGATAACTTCTGTTGAATTAATCTTTGCCAAGTTTTTTCCCCCTATTTTCAAAAAAAGTTTAATGATAATGCTTACTAAATTGCTAAAAATTATTCTTTAACTATTAACACCACCTTTACTTTATATATAGTGGAAATGGTTCTCTATTTATGGATTATAAACAACGATTAGTATATTTTCAATATTTTGTTTTTAATATTGATTATTTTCTGTAAATTAGGGGCCGAAATTTATTATAATAAAACGAAAAAAAGCGGGGATTCCCCCGCTTTTTATCTATACCTAATTATTTAATTTCTCTTGAGAATTATATCCGAAACTACCGGATATTTCTTTGCTGATATTGATTAAATATTGACTTAGATCATCCTCTTCATGATCCGGGATGAATTGAGAAAAACCTACAATCGTTACGGCTCCAAGCAGTCTTTTTTTATAATTAAATACAGGGAAACTAACAGAGGATACGGATGAAACCAACGGTTCCCTTGCAAAGGAGATTTCTTTTTCTTGGATAAGAAACCGTTCTTCTTCAAGCTGACGAACTTTTTCTTGTGAAAGCTGCATGAATTCCTTTGTCTTCCAATCGTGAATCATTTGCTCATCCATAAACGCCATAAATATTTTTCCGGTTGAGGAATGAATAGGGAGGAAAGTTCCTATCTGAGCGCCAATATTATAGCCTCGATGAATGTTAATATCTTTAACAATCATCGGGCCATTGTGTGTCCAGCTAGAATATAGAACCGTACTCGAACTTTTCTCATTAATTTCTTGCAGAAAGGGTGTAACCCGATCAACAACATTTTCGTGGTCTGCTGCTGCCATTCCGTATTCAATTAACTTACTTCCCAACACATATTCTCCGGTATCCTTGCTTCGATAAAGGATTCCTAATTGGGTAAAGGTATTTAAATATTTGTAAAGATTACTCTTTGTAATTTGCGTTAGATCCTGAATATCGGTAAATTTTAATGGTTTTCCTTGTTTAGCAATTAAATCGACAATACCCATTCCAATCTGTAAGGATTGAATTGTCGTTCCTTTTTTCGTGACTTCCATAATGATCCTCCTACAGAGCTCTATTATTCCCTATATTAGCATAGCGGCTAATGATATCCCACAGGCAAACAAAAGTTCAATTTTCTGAAAGTACTTTCTATTAATAATATTGACAATATGATTAATTTATTATATAAATAGGGAACACAATTACCTAATTTGATAATATGGGCGAGGTGAAAAGATGAAAAAATATTTAGTGTTGATTGAGAGAAAACCTTCTTTCACAGGCAGTTACATTCAAGGTCACCGAGAATTTTTACAGAGTTTGCGAGAAAAGCAATTGTTAATCATTGCTGGCGGATTCGAAGACCAAACTGGTGGAGCTTATGTTGTGACTGCGGATTCCTTGGAAGAAGCCAAAAGTCTTGTAAACAAAGATCCTATGAATCAAGAAAATGAATCCGTTTACACTGTTAAGGAATGGAATGCAAACTAAAATAAGAGCTTCAATACTTGGCGCAGGGAGGATGCCAAGCATTAGATGATGCTTCTTATTTAGCTGACATGCTTAAGGTTATGGGGATGACTTTGAGCAGACATTTGCAACTTATCAGGAAGAACGAATTCCGCGTACAGCAAAGGTACAAAAAATGCACGTACATGGGGAGAAATTATCCATGCAGAGAATCCAGTTTCGATTTTGCTCCGTAACACACTTCTAGGGAAATAGAAGCGAAAGAATTTGAGATGATCGACTGGTTATATGGAAATAAGAAACTTCCTATTAAGAATTATTGTTTCATTTATATAGATTAAGAGAAAGGGCCTATCATTATAGAGATAGTGCCCTTTTCTTTGTATTGCCTTCCTGATACAAATTAGAATAAAATATAAATAATTTTTATGGATAAGGATGTAGTACATGGAACTGAAACAAATACAGTATTTTACTGAGGTTGTGAAACATGGAAGCTTCTCTAAGGCGGCAGAAAATCTCCATTTATCCCAACCGAATATCAGTAAAATTGTTAAAAACTTAGAAGAAGAGTTAAATGCAAAATTATTAATCCGAACCACAAGAAAATTTGAGCTAACGGATACAGGGAAATTACTATATCAATGCGGGCAGCAAATTGCCCAATCTGTACAGAATTTTTATCAGGAATTTGATGATATTACAAATAGTAAGATGGGCTATGTGAAAATGGGGATTTTCTCCACACTTGGAACGGATGTCTTCTCTGAAATCATGTCTTTATTTCACAAAGAATATCCAGGTATCACCGTCCAATTTGTTGAGGATGGAGCGCTTAATTTGAAAAAAATGCTCATTCATGGCGATATTGACTTGGTTGTGATGCCCATACCCATAGAAGAGGAATTTGAGTGCATTCCTTTTATGAGCGGTGATTTACGTCTTCTTGTTCATCAGAACCATCGATTTTCAAGCTATGAGGCCGTTTCGTGGGAAGAACTAAGGAATGAAAGCTTTATCATTTTCCGAGAAGGGTTTAAAGTCCATGAATTAATTATCGAAGAATGTAAACGAGGCGGCTTTCAACCAAAGATTATTTGTGAAACCTCACAGATAAACTTCATTATGGACATGGTCGCTTTCAATCATGGGATCGCGATCCTCCCCCAAAGGTATCAGAAAGAAATTGATAAAAGTGAAAGAGGGGTAAAAATCATTCCGCTAATGAATCCACAAGTAAAATGGCAAGTCGGAATTGCTTGGAAAAAAGGAAGTTATATTTCACATGCAACCAAAACGTGGCTCGAATTTCTTGGTAACACCCTAAAGGTTGTTAGTGGTGAGGTTCAATAAGCTATATAGTAGAGAGCAATTAAAGCTCAAATTGACAGATAGGGGTCAAGTTTGAGCTTTTTGTTTTGCTACCAGATGAATCATGACACAATGCCCCTACTATTTATTACTTATTTATATACTATATATAATTTTTATATATTTTACTTATAGTATTTGGCGGGATAAAATTTAAAAGAATAAATTAAATATTCAAAAGTTTATTAATATTCAAAAGGAGGGTGTTCTATGAAAAGTAAAAAGGTAATGAACTCTTTTATGGAAGCGATTTCAGATATTAAGGGCGGTTCCACTTTAATTGTTGGCGGTTTTGGACTTTCCGGCATTCCTGAGTGCTCCATTCAAGCTCTTAAAGAACAAGGAACTAAGAATTTGACGGTTGTCAGTAACAATTGCGGGGTCGATGAATGGGGTCTCGGTCTTTTGTTAGCAAACCACCAAATTAAGAAAATGATTTCTTCCTATGTAGGTGAAAATAAAATTTTTGAACAACAGTTTTTAAGTGGCGAATTGGAAGTGGAATTGACTCCACAAGGTACGCTTGCAGAGAGGATTCGTGCTGGCGGCGCAGGAATTCCTGGATTTTATACCGCTACTGGTGTAGGGACGCCCATTGCGGAAGGCAAAGAAACGAAAGAATTCAATGGAAAAACCTATTTACTTGAACAAGGCATCGTCGGGGACTTTGCTCTCGTAAAAGCTTGGAAAGCTGATACTCTGGGCAATCTCGTCTACCGCAAAACATCCCGCAACTTCAATCCGCTGGCAGCGATGGCGGGGAAAATTACCATTGCCGAAGTGGAAGAAATTGTGGAGCCGGGTGAACTCGATCCGGATGAAATACATACGCCGGGTATTTATGTGCAACGCTTGCTGCTTGGAACGAATTATCAAAAACGAATTGAACGTCGTACGGTTGTACAAGCTTAATTTTTTACTAGAATGGGGGGCTAAAATGTGAACGATCTTCGTCTTAAAATCGTAAAAAGAGCTGTGAAGGAAATTGAGGATGGCATGAATGTAAATCTTGGTATTGGCATGCCAACTATTGTAGCCAATGAAATTCCGGCTGATTTCAATGTCTTGCTTCAATCGGAAAATGGCCTGCTTGGTATCGGACCGTATCCGTTAGCCGGTACGGAAGATGCCGATTTAATCAATGCTGGAAAAGAAACCGTTACGACAGTTCCGGGGTCTTCCTTTTTTGACAGTGCTGAGTCGTTTGCCATGATTCGCGGCGGTCATATTGATTTGGCGATTCTTGGCGGCATGGAAGTGTCTGAAAATGGAGACTTGGCGAACTGGATGATTCCTGGAAAAGTGGTTAAAGGCATGGGCGGTGCGATGGACCTTGTGAATGGGGCGAAACGGGTTGTCGTCATTATGGAGCACGTGAATAAGCACGGGGAATCGAAAATCAAAAGAGAATGTTCCCTGCCTCTTACTGGCCAGCAGGTGGTCCATCGATTAATTACAGATTTAGCCATTTTTGATTTTACTCTGAATGGAATGGTTCTTGTCGAAACCCAAGAAGGAGTAACCGTTGAAGAAGTAAAAGAAAAAACAGAGGCACAGTTTACGGTAGCAGTTGAGCTTGCGGTAAAATGTTAAGCTCATGCAGAGATATCCGGATCTCTGTGATTGATTTTTGGGATATATCGTATTTCCATTATTAGCAATTAGGAAGTAAATAGTCAAAAGAAATTTCCAAAGGGGAGAAAACTTCACAAAATGAATTCCATTGAAAGTACAACTATCAAAAAAACAATGAAACGGATATTACCTTTTACTCTTTTATGTTATGTAATTGCTTATTTAGACCGCGTAAATATGAGTTTTGCTGCTTTAGAAATGAATGCGGATTTGGGGTTATCCGCTGAAGCTTTTGGTTTATTGTCGGGGATTTTCTTTATTGGCTATTTTTTATTCGAAATACCAAGCAATCTCATCATGCACAAAGTGGGCGCTAAACTTTGGATTAGCCGAATCATGATTACATGGGGCATCATCACAATATTAACGGGATTTGTACACTCAGCCACCCATTTGTATATTGCCCGTTTCTTACTAGGGGTTGCAGAAGCAGGTTTTTTTCCAGGAATTATTTTATATTTTACGTATTGGTTCCGAGGTAATGAAAGAGGGCGTGTATCCTCGTTACTCGTTATGGCGATGCCGATTGGTACCATTATAGGGGCACCATTATCCACCTGGATTATGGATAACATTTCCTGGAGTGGAATGGCAGGTTGGAGATGGATGTTTATTATTGAAGGCAGCTTGGCCGTAATTTTCGGGATTGTCACACTGTTTTATTTAAAGAATCGTCCGAAAGATGCTAAGTGGCTAACTGAGGAAGAAAAAAATTGGCTGGAAAATGAACTGGATCGAGAAAGACAACAAAGTCTTTTGGTAAATAAATCTTCGAAATTGGAGATGTTTAAAGATTCGAAGGTATGGAAATTAGCTTTTATCTATTTTGCAAATTATACAGCCATGTATGGTCTTGGTTTTTGGTTTCCGAGCATTATTAAATCATTTGCTGCCACATCAAGTAATATTGAAATTGGTTGGTTGACCATTATACCGGCCTTGATAGGGATTCCCTCCATGCTCCTTTTTGGATGGAGTTCAGATAAAAGAAATGAGCATAAGAAACATTTGATTGCCAGTTTCCTTATTGCGGCAGTCGGTTTTATTCTATGCGGTTTTACCAATAGTGCAATGATCATGATTATATTGATTGCTTTTTCAGCCATTGGGCTTTATGGATTTGTAGGTTCATTTTTCTCCTTTATGACCCTGTTTTTTACAGAATCTACTGCACCCGCAGGTATTGCAACTGTTAATGCATTCGCAAGTTTAGGCGGTTTTATCGGTCCAATGATTTTTGGTCAGTTAGCAATTTCCCACGGGATGTTCTTGATCGGTATATTAGCGATTCTTGCCTGTGTAGTTGTCCTTTCGCTGAGACAAAAAGGAGAAAGTGTTATAAGCAGACAAGAAGAAAATGTTATTAATCCTTCATAGTCAGGGAAAACGATTGAGAAATGATTAAGATGAATGATGAAACGAAAGCAGGCGGAAAAGAATGAAGAATGAATATAAACTAAAGGTTCGTTGGGGAGATACGGATGCAGCAGGGATTGTGTTCTATCCTAATTTTTATAAGTGGATGGATGAAGCAACTCACGAATATTTTGCAGAAATTGGCTTTCCTATTTCCAGTCTAATAAAGGACAAACAAATGAATATTCCTTTATTAGAAACACATTGTCAGTTTAAATCCCCATTATTTTATGAAGATGAAATTTGTATAACCACAACAGTAGAACTGGTTAAGAAGAAAGTTTTTAAAGCTACTCATCTGTTCACAAGAGGGGAACAACCAATTGCAGAAGGATATGAACTGCGAGCATGGACAAGTTTTGAAAACGGATTAAAAGCAATCGAAATTCCAGACGAAATCAAGCAAAAGATGATATGAAATTAGTGAGATCTGGCTGTCGATTGGATTAGACAGCCAGATCCACTAAATGATAAATAATTTAAATGCTTAAACGAGATTAATAGTCTATTAACTTTTTATGTGAATTTTTATCAAAAGACCACTAAAATCATAAGAAGGCGGGATCCAATGATGGAAAAATTAATTATTACAGTTGCAACAACAGGGGATTTTGCGACAAAGGAGCATACTCCTTATTTACCGACTACTCCACAAGAAATTGCCGATTCTATCTATGGATCATGGCAAGCAGGTGCAGCGATTGCTCATATCCATGTCCGGGATGACGAAGGAATACCGACTTTAGACGCAGAGAAGTATCGTGAGGTAAGAAGACTGCTTGAAGAGAAAAATTGTGATATCATTATTAACTTTACGACGGCTGGAGGAGAACTGAGCGACGTTACGAAAAGGTTCCCAATTTGTGAATTACAGCCGGAACTTGCATCCTTTGATGCGGGATCCTTTAATATCGGACCGAATGTATTTATTCATTCACAAGGAATGCTTGAACAATTGGCGGAAAAGATGCTGGAAACAGGTGTGAAACCGGAGCTTGAAGTGTTTGATGTCGGGATGATTCATAATGCGTTACGCGTGGCGAAAAAAGGATTGATCAAAGAGCCTTTCTTTTTCCAATTTGTACTAGGGGCACAAGGCGGCATCCCTGCAACACCAGAAAATCTCATGTTTATGAAAAATAGTATTCCGGAAGGGGCGTACTGGTCAGCGATTGGCGCGAGTAAGGATCAATTAATGATTAACACGATGACTATTTTGCTTGGTGGTCATGTTCGTGTCGGAATGGAGGATGCGGTTTATTTCCGTAAGGGAGAACTGGCAAAAAGTAATGCTCAATTTGTTGAGAGAATCGTAGAATTAGCCAAGACTCTAGGTAGGGAAGTTGCTACTCCTAATGAAGCAAGGGAGATTCTAGGTTTAAAAGTAAAAAGTGTCGCTTGCAGATAAATATGAATGAATAAAAAAGGGAGGACTGTAAATTCCAGTACTCCCTTAAAATCAGTATGATCTTACTCTCCGCCCGTAACGCCAAGGGCTTCACCCGTGATGGCTGCTGCACCGTCTGATGCTAAGAATAAGGCTGTAGCGGCAATTTCAGATGGTTCAAGTAATCGCTTCATCCATTGCGCTCCTAAGATGTGATGATTTAATGCTTCTTCTATCGTTGTTCCATCTTGTTCTGCAAGTTTTGGTAATTGCTTTTCGATTAAGGCTGTACGAGTTGGTCCAGGTAAAATTGAATTCGCCGTTATGCCATATTGTGCGTTTTCCATCGCTACGACGTTTGTAAACCCAATTTGACCGTATTTCGCTGCAACATAAGCGGATTTATACGCATCAGGCCTTCTGCCGTGTCCAGAAGAAATCGTAATGATCCGGCCTTTTCTTTGTTTCTTCATAGCAGGAAGCACATGTTTCGTTGTTAAGAATGTACCTTTTAGAATGACATCAACAACCAAGTCCCATTTTTCTTCCTGGAAATCTTCAACAGGAGAAATAAACTGAACTCCTGCATTGTTGATGAGGACATCCACCGTTCCACGTTCCGCGATGACTTTTTCAACTGCGGATTGTACACTTTCTTCGTTTGCGACATTTACTTGATAGCCTTTTGCATTTCCTAATGTTTCAGCGGCGCTTTTTGCGGCATCTTCATTTAAATCAAAGATGGCCACAAAGTCACCATTGTTTTTAAATTCCTCTGCAATAGCGTAGCCAATTCCTTGAGCTGCGCCGGTTACAATCACGGTACGTTCTTGTGACATAAGTAGACCTCCTATAGTTTATTGAGTTAGATATCTTTTTTAACACGTTTCCATGTAAGTTTATCTTCTGGTTTAAGTCCGTTAAATATAACAACCGTGTCATCGTTTAATTTGGCGATTCGAGGCTGTGATTGACCAAGCCATGTTGGATTCATGCTTACGTCCATATGATGGGTTAATTCTTGCTTTTCTTCATCCACTTCAAAATGACCTGAATAAGCAAGATAACCATGCGCTGCTTCTGCCATTTCTTCTTTTGTACCCGTATGCAGATCACCAGATTTATAAGCAGAGCGGCCTGGAGCCATGATTTGTGCAGACATATAGCCATCCGGGTTATACATGATAAATCCTTTTGCGTCTTTTCCTAAAGGATATATGACCTTTCCGCTTCTATCTGTTGTTTGGTAAGATACTAACGACCATGTACCAATCACTTTTTCACGAAATGTTTTTGCCATTTACATCCACCTTCTTAATATGTTTCTTTCTAACTGATTACATAAATTATTATAGTTGTTATACATATATAATAAAAATACATAATATCAATAAGATATATTCGTTAAACCTATATATTAGGCGAGATTTTTTGTAAAATTTCTTTTGTTCATAGTTTCACAATATGTTATCATGTAAATAAATCTTGTGATTATATTCACAATCCTTCTATAAAAAAATCTGGTGAAAAATTCACCAGACTTCCATTAATAAATAAGGATGGCTGCGATTAATACTGCGATTAAGGCGAAGAGATTGGCACCGGTCATGGCGATAAATTGATATTTAAAGCCATTTTTATGATTAAGTCCTGTTAGGGCAAAAAACGTTAATACAACGCCACTATGCGGCATGACGGTAAAAACAGCCGATGCCACAGCTGCTACCCTGTGGATGACTTCAGGATCAATTCCCATCGCTAAATAATTTTTAGCGAAGGCCCCCAATACAATCCCCAAGGATCCTGAAGCAGAACCGGTTATGGCTCCAAAAGCTGCAGAAGCAATGGATAAACTGATGAGTGGATTACCTGGGATACCTAATATAAAGTCAGAAATATATTTAAATCCCGGTGCCAATGTGATGACAACACCAAAAGCAACCGTTGAAGAAGTTAAAAAGACAGGCATGATAGAACTGCTAGCACCTTCATTGATGACCATTTTTTGACTCGGAATATATTTGTTAAAGAAAAGCGCTGAGACAATAATAGAGACTGCTAATGCAATTAAGATAATATTCGGTATTTTTAATGCACTGCCAACAATAATAATGACAATGAGAAGTACAATTGGCAGGATACTTATGAAAAATGAAGGCACCTCTTTTTTTAATTCATCTTTCGTCTCACTTACTTCAAAATCAGAAAATTTTTCTCCTCTTGCAATACTTTTCTTTAACATAGATTTCATATACCAAAGACCGAAGGCAATGGCAACGACTGTACCAATTACTCCTAGAAGTGGTGCAGCGGTAAGCGTTGTCCCAAGATAGGCTGTTGGAACAACATTTTGAATGGAAGGTGTTCCAGGCAGCATCGTCATGGTAAACGTACCTAAACCTAGCATGATTGGGATGGAAATTAAGTTCCAGGCGATATTTAATTGTTTAAATAATGGTTTTGCAAGCGGAACGAGTACAAACACAACGACAAATAAACTAAGACCGCCATACGTTAGAACGGCCGTGATAACGAAAAGCGCTACTAAGATTGGAAATGGCTTATCTGTACCTGTTTTTCCTAAAATCTTTTGCGCGATAGATTGAGCAGCCCCGCTCACATCGATATATTTGGCGAAAATGGCTCCTAACAAAAATACAGCGAAGAAATTGATAATAAATCCTGCAAGACCCGTCATATAAGAATGCTTTGCTCCTATGATGTACGGGAAAAAGTCCATTTGGTTCGTTACAATTACGATGATGGAAGCAATCGGAGCAACCATCAAAATATTATAGCCCTTCATTGCGGCATATATGATCACGACAATCGCGAGCACTATTCCCACGACTTGAATGATTTCCATTTTAAATCCCCCCTAATGATTCGTACCTGCTTCCAGGACTTTTTTTTGGTCATGTATTGGTTCATCCTGAAGCAAAACATTGCTAAGCAGACCAGAAATGTTAAGAAAACGTTTTATTATTTGATTCCATTTTTCGATCATTTCAATATTATAGAAGTTATACAATTATAATAAAAATACATATGTTGAATAACATCTATTTGTATATCCTATAAATGAAGATGAGGGAGGGGGAAGGATGGACAATCGACAAATTCATTACTTTACAGAAGTAGTAAAACAAGGTGGCTTTTCGAAAGCAGCCGAACATTTGTATGTTTCCCAGCCTACCATTAGTAATGTAGTAAAAGACTTAGAAAAAGAATTAGGCGTACAGTTATTGATACGGACAACAAGAAAGCTGGATTTGACGGATACTGGAAAATTACTTTTTCACTATGGTGAACAAATTTCTCAATTATACCGCCATTTTTATCAAGAATTGGATGATATAAAAAATGCGAATAAAGGCTCAATCAAGATGGGGATTTTTTCTTCGGTTGGTACGGAAATTCTTACAGACATTTTGTCCGCCTTTAATAAACAATATCCCGACATCACCGTTCGTTTTGTGGAAGATGGAGAAGTGAATTTAAAAAGTGCGTTATTCAATGGGGAACTAGATTTGATTGTGCTCGAGGTGCCGATGAATGAACCGATTAACTATTTTCCGTTTTTGAAGGGGGATCTCCGCTTGCTTGTTCATCATACACATCCTCTTGCGTACAGAGAAACGGTAAAATGGGAAGATCTAAAGGATGAAAAATTTATCATCTTTCATGAGGGTTTTGCTGTCCGCCGCTTTATTTTGAAAGAATGTGAACGAATCGGTTTTGAACCAAATATTATTTGTGAGACGTCTCAGTGGAAATTCATTCTTGAGATGGTTTCTTGCAATATCGGTATCAGCATCCTACCTCAAAGTCATTTAACGCAATTGAATGTAGCACATAAGGGTATAAAGGTGCTCCCGATTGTTGATCAGGTCGATTGGCAAATCGGCATTGTCTGGAGGAAGGATGGCTATATTTCTTATGCGACAAGAGAATGGATTCAATTTTTGAAAGAACGACTCGAGTCGATGATGGAATAAAAATCATCGTTTAAGCACATATCCAAAAGGATCAATGGACCGAAAAATAGACAAGTTTATACTACTTGTCTATTTTCGGTTTTTTCTTATTAGAAAGAATCGATTGTTATAGTGTAAAAATATTTTGTTATATAGAAATAGTATTTTGGGTTATAACCTACAAATTTTTCACTTTTCGGCAAGATTCCGCTAGTTTTCTACAAATACCTTATTACCGCAAACAATTTCACTCTAAATCCTTACATTATTCGACAGAATTCTGACATCCTCTTTGTAGTAATATATCGAATTTTAAGAAAAAATAGATATTGACACTGAATATAACAAGGGGATAAAATAACAAACAGGAATATTCATTCCGTTTTATAAATTGAATTTTCAAAAATATGAAAACGATACCAGAATGGGAGATGAAGCAATGGCAAAGGAATTACAATACGTAGATACAACCTTGCGCGATGGAACCCAAAGTCTATGGGCGGCAGAATCGCGTACGGGAATGGTAGAGGCAGTTGCAGAGGATCTGGATAAAGCGGGATTTCAAGTAGTAGAAGTACCATTAATGCCGTACAATTTCAAAAAAATTATTCGTGATTTAAAAGAAGATCCATGGGAGTTAACGAAAATCGTTGGGGAAAAAATGCCGAATGCCAAAAAGGCATTTATGGGTGAACCGGGCCTTGTCCTATTTGAGCTATTAGAAACTCCTCCATCTGTTGCTAAGCTGTTCTACGACTTATTAATTGAACGCGGTGCCCTTAATCGTGTACAGACGATGGCTAATATTTTTGGAAATTTAAAAACAGATTTCCCATGGTTCCTTCCTTATTTGCGCAGTAAAGGAATGGAAATTGCACATGCCGTTGCTTATAGTATCTCACCAAGACATACAGATGAATATTTTGCGAAGAAAACGAAAGAAGTGGCGGCAAATAAGCCGGATGTCATTTATTTTAAAGATGCAGCTGGTTTGTTGACAGTTGAAAGCCTTAGAAGACTATTACCGATTATTATCGAAAATTCAAATGGAATCCCTGTTGAATTCCATACTCATGGTACAACAGGACTTGCAGATGAACTTTATGTAGAAGCAATGAAACTTGGTGTACGGACTTTACATACAGCCATTCCGCCATTGGCTGGTGGTTCAGGACAACCATCTGTTTTTACAACAGTGGCGAATGCAAAATATTTGGATTTTGATCATAACTTGGATCTCGAACGGATTCAAAGAATTTCAGATCGTCTCATGGTGGTGGCGAAGGCGGATAACTTACCAATCGGCGCTCCTCTTGAGTACGATTACTCACAATATATACACCAAGTACCTGGCGGTGTTATTTCCAATCTGCACCATCAATTGAAAGCGATGAATCTTCACAATAGAGTGAATGAAGTTGTTGAAGAATCGATTCGAATTCGAGCAGAACTAGGTTATCCCGTGATGATTACACCATATTCGCAATTCATGGTGACACAAGCAGCCATCAATGTTGCAACTGGAGAACGTTACAAAGTTGTTATTGATGAATTGATCCAATTTGCAGCAGGTATATATAGTGAAGATTCAGGTTATTTGATGATGGACCAAAATTTAAAAGATAAATTCCTAAATTTACCACGTGCAAAAGAATTACATTATGAGGCAGTTGAAGATATTCCAATTAAGAAAGTGAAAGAGCAATTTGGCGGTCCGACACTTTCGGATGAAGAGTTCATGTTGCGTTATATCATGAAAGGAACAAAAGATATTGAGGAGATGCGTAAAGCGGGTCCGTACCGTCAATATTTTTCAGCTTCTACACCGCTTGCACAACTTTTGGATCGCTTAAGCAAGCAGCCTGATATTACTCATGTACAAATTCAAGGTCACAGTGGTTCGCTTGTTTTAACCAATAACTAAAAAATAGATTTATATAATTGGAGGAATAAATAATGACAAAAAACTTATTTGACGGCCTTAATGATATTGAAAATATTACAACCCTTTTAGAAAAATTAGATGAATCATCCTTTAACTATTTGAATTTAGAAAGTAAAGATTTCAAGATTGTGATTGGCAAAAACGGCGTCGTTGAATCAAGCGCTGTCCAAGCAGTGAAAGAGCAGGCTGCACAACAGGCGAGTGTTGTGGAAATCCCTGCAATAAAAGAACAGTTCGAAGAGGCAGCTGTTGCTCTTGAGCAGCCTGTACAAGAAAAGCCGGCTGTTTCAAAACCTGCTGAGAAAGATTCAGATGAGGGAGTCTTCTATATTAAAGCGGCCATGACCGGACTGTTTTATGCTCAGCCTGAGCCTGGAGCTGCTCCATATGTAAAAGTAGGGGATAAAATTGAAAACGATACTACAGTGGGATTAATTGAAATCATGAAAGTTTACAGTGCCATTATGGCTGGAGTCACAGGCGAGGTTACAGAAATTCTCGTGGAAGATTCTCAGCTAGTGGAATACGGACAGCCATTATTGGCAGTAAAGGTAAAGTAAAAAGACTGTTTCGTCAGTAGGGGATTTCCCCTGCTGATGGTTTAAAAGGAAGAAGGATAAATGGGAGAGGGAGCGTTTAAATGACCATTTCACGAATTCTTATTATTAACCGAGGTGAAATCGCGGTTCGAATCATTCGGACATGTAAGGTTTTAGGGATTGAAACAATCTTGGCCGTTTCGGAGGCAGACAAAGACAGTTACCCAGCTAGATTAGCAGACCGCGCCGTTCTAATTGGGCCGCCTAGTGCATCTAAAAGTTATCTGAACATTCCAGTCATTATTACAACCGCTTTAGCTGTAAAAGCAGATGCGATCCATCCGGGATATGGATTTTTATCGGAAGTACCAGAATTGGCAGAGGCTTGTGCCGAAAACGGTCTTGTTTATGTCGGACCGCAGCCTGACCATATTTTAAAAATGGGGAATAAACTTGTTGCCCGCGACATTGCGGAAAAATGTGGTGTTCCTGTCCTGCCGGGTTCGGAAAAAGTTTCTACGTATGAAGAAGTCATTGAAACGATTGACAAAATCGGCTTGCCAATCATGTTAAAAGCTGCAGCAGGGGGCGGCGGCCGCGGCATGAAAATTGTGACTGACAAATCCGTTGTGAAAACCGTTTTTGAATCCGCTTCTGCTGAGGCGAAGTCCGCTTTTGGCGATGGAACGATGTATGTTGAAAAGTATATCGCCAATGCTCGTCACATTGAAGTTCAAGTACTTGGCGATAAATATGGCAACGCCATTCACCTTGGTGAACGGGATTGTTCCACTCAGCGCCGCCACCAAAAATTAGTTGAAGAGGCGATGGCGCCAAACATTTCTGAAGAGCTGCGTGAGAGTATTCGGAGGTCAGCTGTAAAACTGGCTGAAAATATTTCGTATGAAAGTGCGGGGACGGTTGAATTTATCGTGGACGAAGATGAAGGAACCTTTTATTTCCTTGAAATGAACACGCGAATTCAAGTGGAGCACCCGGTTACCGAATTGATTACCGGTGTCGATCTGATTCAGGAGCAGATCAATGTAGCGAACGGTGAGAAACTACGATTTGCTCAAGAAGATATTTCGTTTAAAGGACATGCACTTGAATGCCGGATCAATGCAGAAGCACCGGAAGAAGGCTTCCGCCCTTCTCCAGGATTGATTACAAAATGGCAAATGCCGCAAGGGCCTGGCGTACGGGTGGACACGCATTGTTACCAAGGCTATACCGTGCCGGTGTTCTATGATTCGATGATTGCAAAAGTTATTGTCCATGGAGATAACCGTGCCCATGCGATTCAAAGAATGCTAGTTGCCTTAGAAGAATTTCATGTCGAAGGAATTCATACCACCATCCCATTCTTAAAACATGTTTTACAAGACGAAGATTTTGCAAGTGGCCATGTTCATACACGTTTGTTGGAAAAGGTTTTGGCTTAAAAAAATTCTTTCATTATAAGGCGGGGAAAGAAGATGGAAAAATTAATTATCACGGTAGCCACAACAGGTGACTTTGCGACAAAGGAGCATACTCCTTATTTACCGACTACTCCACAAGAAATTGCCGATTCTATCTATGAATCATGGCAAGCAGGTGCAGCGATTGCTCATATCCATGTCCGGGATGACAACGGAATTCCAACATTGGATGCAGAGAAGTATCGTGAAGTAAGAAGACTGCTGGAAGAAAAAAATTGTGATATTATCATTAACTATACGACGGCCGGGGGTGAGCTTCGCGATGTTACAAAACGCTTCCCGATTTGTGAATTACAGCCGGAACTCGCTTCCTTTGATGCCGGATCCTTTAATATCGGACCGAATGTGTTTATTCATACACAAGGGATGCTTGAACAATTGGCGGAAAAGATGCTCGAAACAGGTGTAAAGCCGGAGCTTGAAGTGTTTGATGTGGGGATGATTCATAATGCAATGCGCGTAGCGAAAAAAGGATTAATTAAGGACCCCTTCTTTTTCCAATTTGTTCTGGGAGCTCAAGGAGGCATCCCTGCAACACCAGAAAATCTTATGTTTATGAAAAATAGTATTCCAGAAGGGGCGTATTGGTCAGCGATTGGTGCGAGTAAGGATCAATTAATGATCAATACGATGACGATTTTGCTTGGTGGTCATGTTCGTGTCGGAATGGAGGATGCGGTTTATTTCCGTAAGGGAGAACTGGCCAAAACCAATGCTCAATTTGTTAAGAGAATCGTAGATTTAGCGAATACACTGGGCCGGGAAATCGCAACACCTGATGAGGCGAGAAAAATTTTAGGTCTTAAGGTGAAAAGTTCAGTTAATGCTTAATCGGTTATTCATATGGGGGATGAATAATGGGAGAAGCGGAATAAGAGGTTTTAAATGATTGACTGGTTGTCCGGAAAATAAAAAATTGCCGGTTGGTCAAAAGTAGGTCCAGGTGTCGAGGGATAGTTTTAAAAATAGAACCAAAGGGGGCTTTTGTGGCTGCCCCTTTTTGGCGTGAAGGAACTTATTTTTTTAGGATTCCATTTAGGGCTAAATCGGCTAAAAAATAAGGGGTATTTTCCAACGGTATAATTTCGGCCATTTGGTTGACCATTTGAGGGTTTATCATATTGAGGAGAAATATTTCATATATCCGTGGATCGCCCTCTCGAAAAACCCCTTCTTTTTGACCATGTTCGATTGCTTCAGAATAGAGTTGTTTTAAATTGGACAAAAAGGTTTGTTTGAAATCCGTGTCGCCTTTGTCTGTGACTAATAGTTCAACAATCATTGGATGGATTTCTCCATATTTTTGCGTGATTTTTCCATAACAGGCAAATATTTTATAAACCTTATCAATGGCGGGTTGATTGGATTTTAAGATGTCTACTTGTTCCTGATAAATCTCGGAAATGACTTCATTGGCGACAGCGTTCGCTAATTGATCTTTGTTGTTGAATCTTCTGTATATGGTGCCAACTCCCACATTGGCTTCGAGTGCGATTTCTTCGATGGTTGTCTCTAACCCTTTTTGGGAGAATATCTTTTTCGCCGCCTCCAGGATTTTCACGGCATTTTTATTGGCATCTTTTCTCTTGGAGGAAATAACAAATTCGCTATCCATAATCTAGTAAAAACACTCCCCTTTTGTTATTACCCTCTATTATAAATTATTTCGTTGGGAAAAATAAAAGTTTTCTGAATGTATTTGTATTGATTGACTAATATAGAGATGTAAAAAAATAAAAAGTTTTTTTTCCTCCAGACTATTGTTCTAAATCCAACTGGAATATAATTGTAGTAGGGATGTTCACATATTTGTCGGAAATCTATGCTTTAGAAGCTAATGGAGGGGAATGAATTGATTCGTGCAACAGTTGCAGGGGTTCTTGGTTTTATTTTAATGTTTCTAGAATCACTGATTGTCATGTATTTAAAAGGATATCAAACGATTGAATTCGGAGGTATGACTCCATTTATCAACGTCTGGGCGATGAATTTCTTCTTTGTCTTTTCCATCCTGACACAGGTGACAAATTGGTATCAAAATAGAAACCCGCTTGGAGAAGGTAATGAAGATAATAGTTTATAAATTTTAGCGCCTCACTTTGGAAGGAACTCCGAAAGTGAGGTTTTTTTATAATTTTTTCCATTTATCACTTGATAAAACTAATGACATTAGTTATTATAAAACTAATAATATTAGTTAAAAGGGGATGATCATAATGAGAATGATCAAGAACGGTTTTTTGTATCAAGTAACGTTCATGGCCAAGGTTTTTCCTGTCAATTGCTATTTGGTGGAGGAGGAAGAGGGATTAACCCTAGTCGATGCTGCTCTTTCCTTTAATGCAAAAGGGATTCTTCAAGCAGCGAAACGAATTGGCAACCCAATCACTAAAATTGTTTTAACCCATGCCCATGAGGACCATGTAGGCGCACTTGATTTAATCAAAGCAGAATTTCCGGATGTCCCGGTGTATATTTCAGTAAGGGATCACCGATTAATGAGCGGTGACCGTTCGCTGGAACAACATGAAGACCCAACCCCAATTAAAGGCGGCGTTCCGAAAAGTTTACAAACGCGGGCCAATGTATTATTGAACAATGGCGATCAGGTTGGTTCTTTGACCGCAATCGCATCGCCAGGACATACGCCCGGGTCGATGTCCTTTTTAGATAAAAGAACCAATGCGTTAATTGCTGGGGATGCATTCCAAACAAGAGGGGGCATCGCTGTCGCGGGAGATATAAAGCCTTGGTTTCCTTTCCCTGCTTTTGGAACATGGAGTAAACCAACAGCATTAGCAAGTGCAAAGAAATTAGCGGGGTTCCGACCAGCACTGCTTGCTGTCGGGCATGGTGAAATGATAGAGAATCCTGTAGGAGCAATGGAACAGGCAATTGAAAATTTTGAGAGAAAAGTAAGAAAAGGAGCATAAGCAAATGTCACCCAGACCGAAAGTAGGACTTGATTTAACAACGATTCTTGAAGCGGCAGGGGAAATCGCTGACCATTATGGATCAGTAGAGGTTACCTTGGCCAATCTTGCAAAGAAATTAAATATCCGGCCGCCATCGTTGTATAACCATTTTGATGGCCTGCCGGGATTACGGAAGGAGCTTGCTATTTATGGGTTAAATCAGCTTTATGGCGAATTGGCGCAGGCAGCGATTGGGGTATCGGGGGATAAAGCTGTCATTGCATTAAGTAAGGCATATGTTCAATTTGCGAGGAGACACCCGGGAGTTTATGAAGCAACATTAATGGCGCCAGACCCGGAGGATGAGGAAGTTCAGCAGACAGGCACGAAAATCGTCGAGCTTACTCTCCGGGTATTACAGGCTTATGATTTAGAGGGGGACCGGGCGATTCATGCCGTAAGAGGTTTACGAAGCATCCTCCACGGCTTTTCTTCATTAGAACAAAGAGGCGGATTTAAAATGGCACTGAATGCCGACGAAAGCCTGCTCATCATAATAAGGGCCTTCCTCGCTGGAATGGAGGATTAATCCTTCATTGTAATGTCCACTACACACGGACAAAGAGGGCGAAAAGTCCACGAACGGTGACAGGCACTATGTGAATAAATTCACATAGTGCCTGTCACTTTTTGTTTGGACGAACGTTTATAGTGTCTTGCGGATTTGTCGAAAAAACGGGTACAAACCCAAGCTTGTCTCTCGTGTGATACATATACATAGAGTACATCCTGGCAATAGGGATAGATGGAAGGGGGGAACAAGAGCGGAGTATCCACCTGAGGAGGGAGGTCGTCTCATGAAACATCATGAATTACGAACTAGTTTGAAAGGGGAAAGACATGTTTCTTCAACCGATGGTTTGGATGACCATACTCACATTTGTAGTTACACTAGTTTTCATTCTCTGGAGGCCTAAAGGAATCAACGAAGCGATTCCGGCCACGATTGGCGCGATCCTTGTGTTATTAAGCGGAAGTGTAACACTTTCCGACCTTGGAATCATCACCGAAACAATCAGTGGTGCCGCGATTACTATTATGGCCACGATCGTCATGGCGATTGTTCTCGAGAGCTTTGGATTTTTCCACTGGGTGGCGGAGAAGCTCGCTGCCAAAGCAAAGGGTTCCGGAATTCGTTTATTCTGGTACGTCAACCTTTTATGTTTTCTTATGACACTTTTTTTCAACAATGATGGTAGTATCCTAATTACCACCCCTATTCTTGTTATGTTACTTAATAATATGGGGTTAAAAAATCATCAAAAGATTCCTTATTTACTTTCTGGTGGCTTGATTGCGACTGCATCGAGTGCACCGATTGGGGTAAGTAATATTGTAAATCTAATTGCGTTAAAAATCGTTGATATGTCGTTATATATGCATACTGCGATGATGTTTGTCCCAGCCACACTTGGTCTGCTTTTTCTCGTTGGTCTGCTGTTTCTAAGATTTTATAAAATCCTTCCAAAGACTGTCCCGGCAAAAGTTACCGGATTGTCATTCCCATCCTATCACCCGCTTAAACCTGGACCAATTTATAAAACGGAAAAGCAGCGCTCCCGTTTTATGCGAAACGTTCTTTTATTCGTGTTTGCTGTCCGAGTCAGCCTATTTGTCGCTTCGTTCTTTTCCATTCCCGTATCTGTAATGGCTGTTTTTGGCTCACTTGTTCTCTTGGGCTGGAGGTGGATGTATTTAAAGGTTCCTCCTACCGATATGTTGAAAAAAACACCTTGGTATATCATCATTTTTGCTTTTAGCATGTATGTGGTTATTTACGGTCTCCATAATATCGGCTTAACCGAATGGCTGGTTGGATTTATGCGCCCGATTGTCTCCGGGAGCCTGCTCCATGCAAGTGTTATGATGGGCGTGCTTTTATCAGTCCTCTCCAATATCTTCAATAACCACCCGGCGTTAATGGTAGGAACTTTAACATTAACCAATATGGGTTTGGACACGCTCACTTTGAAAGTTTCCTATCTTGCGAATGTCATTGGCAGTGATATGGGGTCCTTACTGCTCCCGATGGGAACCTTGGCAACCTTGATGTGGATGCACATTGTCAGAAGAGGAAAAGTACGCATTACGTGGTGGGAGTATGTAAAAATCACAGGTGTCGTTATTCCTCCTGCTGTAATATTCACATTAGTAGTCTTATATTATTGGGTTTCATGGATTTTTGGAGGAGCACTTCAATCATAATCGTATGCAGGAAAAAGGAGAATCATAATGAATGATTTTAATGAATTATTAGGAAAAAATATCGAGATTGAAATTTCCGGGGGGAGTTTCCATATCGGAGTTCTTGTTGATTCCGGGCTGGACATCATTGTGATTTATGATGGCAGAACTCAATCTTTTCTCTATATCCCAGTTGTTCACATTCAAAGATTAAAAGAAATCGTGATTGAGGAGTATTATTTTGAAAGCCCACCTTCAGAAAAACCAATTGAGCTCGATACACAATCCATCTCTTTTCGTAAAATATTAAACAATGCAAAAGGACGGTTTGTCCAGGTTTATGTGACAGGAAACAAATCCATCCATGGTTATTTAACCAGCATTTTAAATGACTATTTTGTCTTCCATTCACCCGCTTACAAAACGATGTTTATTTCGATGCAGCATGTAAAGTGGCTGATTCCATATCCTGAAAATGCAACGCCTTATAATTTAAACAAAGAAAGTATTCCGCTAATTCCAGCAGCTGCTCCGTTGGCCAGGACCTTTGAAGAACAGATGAAAAAGTTGGAAAACCAAATGGTTATTTTAGACGGCGGTGACCATCCGGAAAAAATCGGATTGCTTCAAAAGGTTCGAAATAACAAAATGACGATTGTTACAGCGGAAAGGGAAACGGTGTATCGGAACTTAGAGCATATTAAAACGATTCAATTGCCTTAATGAAAAGGAGATTCAGAACATTTTGCTTAGTGGACGAAAAACGGCAAAAAATAATCCATCTTCTGTTAAACAGACAAGATGGATAAATAAATGATTCCGGATTTACAATCTGTCCGTGGCATATGGGTGCCACGGACTTTCACCATGTATTTACTTTTAAGATATGTTTTTTTCAATCACTTGGTTCCCGCTGTCTTATTCTTTGCTTAATTTGGAAATAGGAAGGTAAGATAAGCTTTGTTATAATAGGGATAAGATAACAGATAAAAGGTGATAAATTTGCACAGTATCCAAAAATTAGGCTTGTTAGTCGATGTAGAAACAACTGGTTTAGGACCTACTACAGATGAAGTGATTGAACTTGCATTAAAATTATTTTCTTATCGGGATGATACTGGAGAGATTTTGGATGTTCTTGAGGAAGATTCTTTTTTGCGTGAGCCGTTGTCCAGTTCCGCTCTGAACAATTATGAGCGGGCCTATAGGATTCATGGTATTCCCTACGATTCTGTCAGAGGAAAAAGTTTTTATGATGAGAAAATAAAAACCTATTTTCACCGTGCGGATTCTATATTTGCTCATAATGCTTCATTTGACCGCAGCTTCTTGGTTCATATGTACCCAGAGGTGAATGATCAGAAATGGTTTTGCACGATGCGGAATATTCCTTGGAAAAACTATGGCTTCGCAAATGGAAAGCTTTTAACTCTTTTACAATCGCATAATATCACGAATCACCAGACACATAGAGCAATGGACGATATTACATACTTGATGGAATTGCTCAAGAAAACAAGTCCTAATGGGAATCTCTATTTACAGGAAGTCCTTGAATATGGCCCAATGCGGAAATATCAGCCCGCTGCAGCCAAGAGGAAAATGGGGTAAGCGGGTTAAATATTTTAAAAACAAGAAAGTCCCCTTTTTGGCAGGGGACTTTCTTGTTTTTTATGTATCACTAGATGCAATTTTTTTAATGTTGTTTGCCTTCCGTGAAGATTTGGAAGTGGACACCAAACTTGTCGATTACATTGCCGTATGCCGGACTAAAAAAAGTTTCTTGGAGCGGCATGGTCACCTGACCGTTGTCCGATAAAGCATCAAAGAATTTTCTTGCTTGGTCCGCATCGTCGGTTGTAACACAGATTGTAACCTGTGATCCAGTTTGATGCGGTTGACCAGGAAACGTATCAGAAAACATTAGTTCCGTTTCACCAACTTTTATTGTTGCATGCGAGACAAGATCCTTTGCTTCCGCAGGAAGAGGGAAGTCCGGGTTTGCCGGCATTTCACCAAAAGATTGTGAAAAGAGAACTTGAGCATCCAATGCGTTCTGATAAAATTGGATTGCTTCTTTTGCATTACCATTCATCACTAAATAAGGAATTAAACGTACGGTCATTAATCAATCATCTCCCGGTTCATTCATATTTTTTTATTTTGCTATGAGCAAAGATTAGTTCATTGATTTTTATCAAAGCAATGAAGAAACACAAATCCTATTATTGCCCATAAATAAATTATATAACCTGGAACAAATGTTCGCAATGAAAAAATAAAAAATAATAAAAAAACTTGAAAATGAGTGTGTCCATTACACACGGACAAATTTAGCCATTTGTCCACGAACGGTGTCAGGCACCGTATCTTTCTTTTACGATTTTTTTGTGGTGGATGGCGTGGCCGGCGATGATGTAGGCGATGGCACGGGTGGTGATGGGCATGTTGTTGGCGAATCCGTTATTTTCCCACGCTGTTTCCGGCATGTTATGGATCAGACTGATGGTGGCTTTTCGTGTTGCTATAAAATCGTCAAGAATATTTTTTAATGGCAGCCTCTCAATTTGGGCGCCTTTTATATAATCATTCTCATCAAATCCGGCTAAAGATGTCTCGTCACCGCGGCCCACTCGAAGCAAGCGGTAGCTCATGATTCTCTCCGTATCGGTTATATGACAAAGTACTTCTTTTATACTCCATTTGTTTTCAGCATAGCGAAAATAACTATCTTCCTCGGAAATCCCTTCGAAAAGAGCAATTGTTTCTTGGAGATCATCTTTTAGCACCTGCAAAAGTTCACCTTCAGGAACTAGCTGAATATAAGGTTGATAATAAGCTGGAAATTCATTTTCATTTGGTCGCTGCAACATGTTAAAGCTCTCCCTTCCCATTCGTTTAAAAAATCAATTACTAAAACTATCCTACCACATTTTTCATGCTGACTAAATTGCAAACCCAGCACTCCATCATATTTAAATAAAATTCATTGAGCATTAAAAAATCAATCTATAAATGTTACAATTAGGTGAACTTATAAATATTTCTAAGGTGATAATAGTGTTATATTCTTTTATTTTTATCTTTTTGTGCGCAAGCCTTATTGCATTTTTTCTTTTGAAAAAAATATATGTCCCTACATCGACAATGGCAGCGGTTATGTCGCTTGGAATTATCACACAGGGAGTACTTTCTAACTTTTTCGGAATTCATTCCCTTGAAAAAATTCTCAGTGTCATCAATTTCGCTTTATGGAGCTCTTTTTCCTTTTCAATCCTCATGACTTTTTTTAACAAAAAGTTTAGGGAAATCCATTATTCCAATCCAATCAATCGGTTTGGAATCGGAACATGGGTGGCGGGGACCTCAATTTGTACGATTTTAATTTCAAATCAGTTTACCGAATGGGCACTGATTGCCAAAATCATATCCTATTTCAATTTTGGGCTGTGGTTTTTTTACGTCCTCATTTGCATTCAAGCATTTTTTGAATTAAACAGCAAACAGCTCAGTAAAAATGTTCACGGCATCCTGCTCTTAACAACCGTCAGTACACAGTCCTTAGTGCTTGTGATGAGTTCCGTTTACAAAAAGGTACCCATCGCAGTAGACCATTTCTTTATCCTGCTCGGGTTGTGCTTCTATTTAATTAGTGCGTTTATCATCGTGAAGCGTTATCTTATGAAATCGTCTACGTGGTCGATTGAAAAGGACTGGAATAACACCAATTGTATTCTCCATGGTGCCTTGTCCATCACTGGCCTTGCTTGTATTCGATCCCAATCAGTAAATGAGCAGGTAATCATAGTGATATGGCTATGTGCAGCCACTATTTTTGTAATTGTTGAGTCGATCGAAATCTATCGAATGTATAAGCGAATAAAATCTTTGGGGTTAAAAAAGGCAATCTTTATTTATGATCTAAGCCAGTGGAGTCGGGTCTTTACGTTTGGTATGTTTTTTACTTTCACATACATGCTAGCTCCTGGCTTGTCTGCACTATCCGTCATTCAAAAAGTAATTATTACGGCTGGAATATGGGCAGTTCCGTGCCTGCTCATTTTGGAGGCATGCCTTTGTGGAAGCCACCTTCTCCAATTCAGTCGCAATTATCCAAAACAATATCAAAAAAACAGCGAATTAAATGCATAACAAAAGAAAAAAGAGCTGAACCTAAAAATGGTGCAGCTCTTTTTACTATTCGAAGCAGTAAAACATACACAAGGATCTTGCTAATTAAAATAAAAAAAGAACCAGAAATCTGGTTCTCATTATCTTCTTGTTTTCACCTTCACAGCCGTTGCACTGCTTACATTTCCGGAAGGATCCTTGGCGGTCACATATAGTGTTGTGCCGGTTTTTTGTCTTGAAATCGTTGCTTTAAATTTGCCTTTCGAGTCTGCCTTTGCATATTTCAGTGTTTTGGTACGAGCTTTAATCGTGATTGTAGCTTTGGCCTCGGTTGTTCCTGTTACTACTGTGTCTAGATAAGTAACTGTGTTCACCTTTGGTTTAGATGGAGCAATTTTATCATTTACTGTTAAATTAAAGGATTTGCTTGTATTGCCCACGGTATCTTTAGCAGAAATTGAAAGTTTAGTTCCTGCTTTTTGTTTAGGAATCGTTACTTTAAATTTGCCCTTTGTGTCAGCAACCCCCTTACCAATCACCTTTGAACCGGCTCTTACATAAATGGCCGCATTTGCTTCAGCTGTTCCGGAAACGGATGAAGACGTGTTGGAAACTGTACCGACCTTAGGAGTAACCACAATTTTGTTTACGGTAACCTTCGTAATAGCTGAGGATTTTTGTGAGTTTGAAATAATAATCCCAAATGTATATACACCATTTGGCAGCTTTGAAACATCTACTGTCACATGCTGGTTACCAGGTTTTTGTTTAATTGCTTTTACAGGATAGGAAATAATCTTTCCAGCAGCATTTTTTACATAAACAGTAGAGGTAACATTTTCATAAACGGTATAGTTAGCTGAAATTTGCTTCGTTTTAGAATTGTAACCAGAGCTAACATTTGAAATACTAGGTGGCTTCGTCGCATTCTCTGAAGCATTAGCAGAAGGTGTTGATTGCTCAATCCCATTGTCATTGCTGGAGTCCGCAGAAGCAGGAGCTTCGTTTACAACGCTGGATGTGGGATTATCGGTTCCACTAGTATTATTAGGAGTACCTGTATTTACTGCCGGTGCAAGATCTGAGTTTGTTAACGTTGTTCCAGGATAATAAAAATTTAAAATATCACGATAGCCTAGTCCTTGATCGGCCATCGCTTTCGCACCCCACTGGCTCATTCCCACGCCATGGCCATTACCGAGACCTGTAACAAAATAAGAAGTACCATTGTCTTGGTAACGGGTCATCAAATAACTTTTCATTACATTAATGCCAATCATGGCACGAATTCTTGATGCTGTAACATTGATAAATTCAAGTGTATTTGTTTTCACTTGCTTCTGGTCATCCAGTACAAAATCACCGGCGATTTTATCTTTTAAAAAGAAGTTCAGTTTAATCGTTGCTAATTTTACCCTGCCTCCAGAAGTCAATTGGTCGGAGAAAGATAATTTCGGGATTGAGATTATTTTAATCTCTTTGTCGGAATAGCCATTTTGGACCATCCAGTTTTTAATACTTGTAACAAGTGAGGAATCCGTTTCTTTAACCGAAGTCCACCAGTTTTGTGGTTGAGCTAAATCTAATGTAGAGGTATTAATTTGTGTCTTATTTAAGGTGAAACTCCAAGGAACCTTTGTATCATATGGATCATTTTTAATAGGGTAAAATGCGAGTGGAGTGCCTCCCCAAACACTTGCATTGGATTCGGTCATTCCGCCATTACTTGCAGAATAAAAAGCATCAATCAGCTTGCCATTATAGGTTAAGGTTTGTCCGGTTGTTTCTTCTACTGCAGATGTGCTATTTGAATTCCAAGAATAGCCGCCGTAGGCTTGGAAACTTACCGTATCGTCAAAGCCGGATAATGATTTGTAACGATCCGCATAGGTTCTAGCAGCAATTGCCTGGGCCTTCAATGCTTCCTTGTTCCAAGACGCCATCATTTCATATGGAACAACGCCTTTTAAGTAGTCTTCTAATGGAAGTGTGTTAACGGGGCGGACATATGCATTGTTTTCTAATGTAAATTTCATTGTCCCGAGGTACGGGCGATTATTGATGGAGATTACATTGTTTGTTCCATATTCTTTCGGAACAGCAGTAAAGCTAGTAAACTTTGAAATCAAAGTATTATTTTCATATAAAGAGAGTGCACTGTTTTCGACTTGTACTTTATACGTTTTTCCTTCTACTAATGAAACATCCGCATCGGGAATGTCATATTTACCTTTTACAGAAATCGTCAGTGTCTTCTGATTGCCAATATAATTTTTAAGCTTAACTGTCATCAACTTGACTTCCTCTGCTGATGCAATATTAATAAAATTAAGTGAAGAGAGCAAAAGCAGCAGGACTAGAAAGGCAGAGTAAAACTTCTTCATTTTTTTCCCCCTGATGTATATTTATAATCTATTTTTAATAGTGTTATATATTTGTAATATAACTATATTAATTTATTAAAATGGCTACAATGTTAGTTTTTTCCCTTAAGTGGATACTTCAACCAATTAAAGGATTGAAAAGACGACAGCTAATCTCCCAAAAATAAATATGTTATATTGTAGAATACAGGAGGGGTTTATTTGGAAAATAATCAATGGTGGAAAAAGAGTGTGGTTTATCAAATTTATCCGCGAAGCTTCCATGATTCCAATCAGGATGGGATTGGTGATCTTCAAGGGATTATTGAAAAATTGGATTATTTGAAGCTTTTAGGTGTGGACGTTCTATGGTTAAGTCCTGTTTATGACTCACCAAATGATGATAATGGATACGATATTCGTCATTACCAGGAAATCATGCAGGAGTTCGGAACGATGGAAGATTTTAATCAATTACTGGATCAAGTTCACCAACGTGGTATGAAGTTAGTCATGGATTTGGTCGTGAATCACACTTCTGATGAACATCACTGGTTTGTGGAGTCAAAAAAGTCGAAGGAAAGTCCTTATCGGGATTATTATTTTTGGCGTAAAGGGAAAGACGGAAGAGAACCGAATAATTGGGGATCTGTTTTTGGCGGATCTGCTTGGAAATATGATGAAATCACTGATGAATATTATTTACATATTTTTTCAAAAAAACAGCCCGACCTGAACTGGGAAAATCCAAAGCTGCGGCAAGAGGTTTATCAAATGATGAGATTTTGGCTGGATAAGGGGATTGACGGCTTCCGGATGGACGTCATTAATTTTATTTCGAAAGATCCAGGGCTGCCCGATGGCGAAATTCACGATGGACAAACCTATGGGGATGGCAGTCGTTATTTTATGAATGGTCCTAGAATTCATGAGTTTTTACAGGAAATCAACGAACAGGTTTTGTCGGATTATCCGGTGATGACAGTGGGGGAAATGCCTGGGGCTTCTCCTAAGGATGCGGTGCAATATACGGATCCCAATCGAAATGAGGTTAACATGATTTTTACCTTTGAACATATGGATTTGGATAGTGCACCAGGTGGAAAGTGGAATTTAAAGCCGCTGAATCTTGTCGACTTGAAGGAAAACTTGGCAAAATGGCAGACCGCCTTACACAAAAAAGGCTGGAACAGTTTATATTGGAACAATCATGACCAGCCGCGAATTGTTTCCCGTTTCGGTAATGATCAGGAATACCGGGTGGAATCGGCTAAAATGCTTGCGGCCTGCCTCCATTTCATGCAGGGGACTCCTTATATTTACCAAGGGGAAGAGATTGGCATGACCAATGTGAAATTTGAGTCGCTCGAGGACTATCGAGACATTGAAACCCTTAATATGTATCAGGAAAGAAAAGCATTAGGGTATGTACATGATGAAATCATGCAATCGATTTATGTCAAAGGAAGGGATAATGCTAGAACTCCAGTGCAATGGGATGATTCCGCGCATGGCGGTTTTACGAGCGGTTCTCCTTGGATTAACGTGAATCCAAGATACAAAGAAATTAATGTAAAAGCTGCTATAGAGGATCCGGATTCTATTTTTTATTTTTATAGAAAATTAATTTCTCTTCGTAAAGAGATGGACATTATCGTGGAGGGAGATTTTCAGTTGCTTTTACAGGATCATCCGGCGATATTCGCGTATGAGCGCAACTGGAAGGATGAAAGCCTGCTTGTATTCTGTAATTTTAGTGACAAAACGATAGTGATGGAGGATGAGGATTTGCTGAACCGTATTCCTGAGTATGAGATCATCCTTACTAACTGCGAAGAGGCGGATCCAAAAGAGCTGCGGCCATACGAGGCGATTGTTTTAAAAGGTAAATAGTAATTTTGAAGTTAGATGGATAGGATTAAGGTTATTTTTGGGGGTTCTGAGCGAAGAAATGTGGTACAAAAACCAAAATAAAGGACATTTCCGGCCATAACGAGCCAAGAAATGTCCTAAAAACCTACAAGCTTTAAAATTCCAATATCATAAACCCGTTCCCGGGCAGAACAACACTAAATTCATCCCCTGAAACAACATGCTCTTCATTTTCCCAAAGGTTCCTCACCGTTTTTCCACGCAGTTCAAAAGGAATCACATACTGAGTCTCAATGCTGCTCGTATTTAGAACCACCAAAATGGTCCGGATCCCATTGGATTTTGTATAAGATAAGCAGCTTTCATGGTATTCTGGCGGAATGAACGAAAGCTGACCTTCATTTGCGAGCAAGGGATTTTCTCGGCGGAGCCGAATCAATTTTTGTAGATGTGCAAAAAGCTCATGATTTTGCCGAGCGCTTTCCCACTCCATACATTTGCGGCAGCCCGGGTCCATCGCTCCTGTCATGCCAATTTCATCCCCGTAATAGATACATGGCGTACCAATAAAGGTCAATAACAGGGTATAAATCTGCTTCACCCGTTCAATATCTTCTCCACATTCCGTTAATATTCTAGGTGTATCATGACTTCCTACCAAATTAAAAGCTACCTCATTGATATTACGAGGGTACATATGAATGAAACCCGTCATATTTTCTACAAACTCTTTTGCTGATATTTTTTGCTTCGCAAATAGATTTAAAATATTTGAAGTAAATGGGTAATTCATCACCGCATCGAATTGGTCGCCACGAAGCCACGGCATTGCATCATGCCAAATTTCACCGAGAATATACATATCTGGCTTGATTGCTTTTACCTCCCGTCGGAAATTGCGCCAAAATGCGTGATCGACTTCATTGGCTACATCTAAACGCCAGCCGTCAATATCAAACTCTCTTACCCAGTAACGGCCAACCTCCAGTAAATATTCTTTCACTTCCGGGTTTTCCGTATTTAACTTTGGCATAAACGGTGTAAAGGCAAACGTATCATAATTCGGCTCCGGCTCCGTCACCAAAGGAAACTCCCGGACATGGAACCAATCTTTATAGCGGGAGTTTTCACCGTTTTTTAAAACATCCTGAAACTGTGGAAAATAAAATCCGCTATGATTAAATACTGCATCAAGCATCACCTTAATGCCATTTTGATGACATACTTCAATTAACTCCCTAAAGGTTTCTTTTGTGCCAAATTGCGGGTCAATCTCCATATAGTCAATCGTATCGTATTTATGGTTGGAATAGGCTTTAAAGATGGGGGTAAAGTAAATACCGCTAATCCCTAATTCCTTTAAGTAATTAACATGTTGAATAACTCCTTCTAAATCACCGCCAAAAAAATTAACAGGAGTCGGCTTATTGCTGCCCCAAGGCAGGGTTCCTTCGGGGTCATTGTCAGGGTTCCCGTTTGCAAAACGCTCCGGAAAAATCTGATACCATACTGTGTTTTTTACCCAGTCAGGAGCTCGGAAAATATCAATATTATTTAAAAAAGGAAAACTAAAATAATAGGCAGTATCGTCCAAGGGAGGATCCGAGTAAAATCCCTTTTCCGTAAAGCAGGCTGATTCAGACTCATCCGTTAGGATAAAACCGTACCGCAGCCTTTTGAAAGGGGGAGCGACAGAAATAAACCAATAATCAAACAGTTGGTCAGAACCGTTTTTTTTCATCGGTGCAGTTGTCGGCTGCCACCCGCTGTCAGCCCAATCATATGGGTCACCATGAAGGAGAGTTACTTCTTTTACGTCGTTTTTTTTCGTCCGAAGTTGAATGTGTAATTCACCATTAGTGCAAACGTATGCATAATTATCTTTTGGTCGGTGATAAATCGCTTCTCTTAACAATACAAATCAACTCTTTCATTTTAGTGTTGGATAAGGTTAATTTTACTAGATAATCACTAATATTAGTAGAATTTAGTTTATCCATCTTCAAATAATATAAAAATATTTTTTAAAAAAATAGTTGTAAAATTTAATAATCGACTTATAATGAAAATATGTTGTGCAACCGTTTTCGCAAAATGTAAGCGTTATAGTATTTTCTTTAATCTGGTGAAAACTAAGCACACCACAAAATTTTAATACTACATAAAACAGGAGGGGTAGAAATGAAAAAAGCACTTTCGATTTTTATGATGATTGTCTTAATGCTAGGTGTTCTTGCTGCATGCGGTCCTAAAAGAGATGCGTCTAGCACAAAAGATACTGGAAAAAAAGAAGAAGCTGCAGCTAAACCGGAAAAACTAGTTGTTTGGGAAGATAAAGACAAATCAGGCTGGCTGAAAAAGGTCGCTGCGGATTTTGAAAAGAAAAACGGAATTAAAATTGAATACAAAGAAGTTGAAATGGCTACAAAAATGCGTGACCAATTGCGTCTTGATGGACCAGCTGGTACAGGCCCGGATATCGTAACATTACCACATGATCAAATTGGCCAGGTTGCAACAGAAGGTTTAATTGCAGAGTTAAAAGTAGATAAAAGTGTTACCGATACATTCTCTCAATCTTCTATTGATGCAGAAACTTACAATGGCAAACTTTACGGGCTTCCGAAGTCCTCTGAAACACCTGTTTTTATTTACAATAAAGATTTAATGCCAGAACCGCCAAAAACAATGGATGAGGTATATAAATTCTCTAAAGATTTCACAAAAGGCGGAAAATACGGTTTCTTAGCGCTTTGGGATAACTTCTATTTCGCACATGGAATTATCGGCGGAATGGGTGGATATGTATTCAAAAATAACAATGGAACCCTTGATCCAAATGATATTGGTTTGAACAATGAAGGTGCTGTTAAAGGTACGGAGTATATTCAAAAATGGTATAAAGAAGGTTTGTTCCCGAAAGGAATCATCGGTGAAAATGGCGGATCGGCTTTAGACGGTCTATTTACTGAAGGAAAAGTAGCTTCTGTTATGAACGGACCATGGGCGTATAAACCATACCAGGATGCAGGTATCAAAATTGGTATGAGTGCACTTCCAACTATGCCAAATGGTGAACATATTAAAACGTTCATGGGTGTAAAAGGATGGCATGTTTCAGCCTATTCTAAAAATCAAGAGTGGGCTGCGAAATTCTTAGAATTTATCACAAATGATGAAAATGCAAAATACCGTTTCGAACAAACAGCTGAAGTTCCAACGAATAAAGCATTACTTGACGATTCCGCTATTAAGGATAACGAAGGTGCCAAAGCGGTTGCTGAGCAATCTCAATACGCTGTACCGATGCCAAACATCCCTGAAATGGGTCAAGTTTGGAAGCCAATGGCTGACTCGCTTCAAACGGTTGTAACCGGTAAAGCAACTCCTAAAAATGCACTAGACGATGCAGTAAAACAAATCAAAGCAAATATCGAAACTTCTAAGTAATGATTTCTCAGCAGTACCTCATCCCCCTTGAGGTACTGCTGTCTATTACATAATAGTAGAAACTCATCAGATGCTTTGTGAGAAAGGAATCCCTTTTTTTCTGACAAAGCCTCTGAGCTTAAAAAATAGTACTTGAAGAAAGGGGTGCGGGGGATGCCAAAAACTGTTTCTGAATCCTTTCCAACCAGTCACCGAAAAAAGGCACTAATTCTTTCCATTATTCCAGGGGTCGGTCAACTTTACAACAAGCAATTTTTAAAAGGATTTTTCTTTCTTATCTTAAGTGCGGCATTTGTATATGTTTTTAAAGACCTAATTAATATTGGATTATGGGGATTAGTGACACTAGGAGAAATTGTACCAGAAGACCATTCCATTTTCTTGCTTGTATACGGCATTTTATCTGTCATCGTCATTATTTTTGGTCTTGGATTCTACTTATTTAATTTGCGTGATGCCTATAAGGTTGGGAAAAAACGTGACAGTGAAGAACCAATCAGCACCATCAAGGAACAATATCGTAATCTCATTGATCATGGATTTCCATATTTAATCATGTCACCTGGTTTTTTGCTATTAGTCTTCGTGGTTATTTTTCCAATTATTTTCGTTGTGTTACTAGCGTTCACGAACTATGACCTATACCATACACCTCCTGCGAAACTGGTGGATTGGGTTGGGTTCAAGAACTTTACGGAAATCTTTGAAATCGATATTTGGCGGCAAACCTTCTTCTCTGTTTTGGCTTGGACATTGGTGTGGACATTTGTTGCCACTACGCTTCAGGTTGGTTTAGGAATTTTCCTAGCGGTCATCGTAAACCAAAAGGATGTCAAGGGAAAAGCCATCATTCGTACCGTCTTTATCTTGCCTTGGGCTGTACCGGCATTTGTATCCATCCTTGTTTTTGCCGGGATGTTTAACGAATCCTTCGGTGCCATTAACCGGGATATCCTTGGATTTTTCGGAATCGACGGTCTCCCATGGATGACAGAAAAGGTTTATACCAGAATTGCCCTTATTTTCATTCAAACTTGGCTCGGGTTTCCGTTCATCTTTGCAATGACAACAGGGGTACTGCAATCAATCCCTGCTGATCTTTATGAAGCGGCAACAGTTGACGGAGCAAATAACTTTCAAAAGTTTAAAAACATTACCCTTCCGTTAGTGTTATTTGCCACTGCGCCCGTTATCATTACACAATATACGTTTAACTTTAATAACTTTAATATCATCTATTTATTTAATGGCGGCGGACCGGCAGTTACCGGTCAAAACGCCGGCGGGACTGACATTCTCATTTCATGGATCTATCGTTTAACGATGACTTCGGCGCAATACTCGAAGGCTGCCACGTTAACCTTGTTGTTATCCGTGATTGTCATTACTGTCGCACTTTGGCAGTTTAAACGAACTAAGTCATTCCAAGAAGAGGATATGATGTAATATGAATTCAAAAAGACAAAATTTCATTCGGCTGACGTTAACTTATCTGGTGATCTTCATTATGTTTGTCCTGATTTTGTACCCACTCGCTTGGATTATCGGTTCCTCTTTTAATCCGGGTCAAAGTTTATCAGGGTCGAGCATTATTCCGAAGCATGCGACACTCAGCCATTACAAGCAGTTGTTTGATCTGGATAAAAGCAACTATGTATTCTGGTATATCAATTCGTTAAAAGTTAGTATTTTAACAATGGTTTTTACCGTTATGATTGTCAGCTTAACTGCTTATTCTTTTTCCCGCTACCGATTTATGGGGAGAAAGAACGGCTTAATGACATTTCTGATCCTGCAGATGATTCCAAACTTTGCGGCACTTATCGCTATTTATATTTTAGCGACCTTGACCGGTTTAATTGATACGCATATAGGACTTATCTGTGTGTATGTCGGTGGTCAAATTCCGATGAATACTTGGCTGATGAAAGGTTACTTAGATACGATTCCAAAAGAGCTGGATGAATCAGCCAAAATTGATGGTGCAGGTCATTTACGAATCTTTTTCCAGATCGTGATGCCGCTCGCAAGGCCAATGATTGCAGTTGTAGCCTTATTCGCTTTTATTGCACCGTTTGCCGATTTTATCATTGCCAGCATTTTGCTAAGGACGGAAAAAAATTATACATTAGCAGTAGGATTATATGATCTTGTTGCAAAACAATTTGGTGCTGAATTTACGACTTTTGCAGCTGGTGCTGTATTGATCGCTGTACCGATAGCGATTCTTTTCTTATCCTTCCAACGTTACTTTGTATCTGGTTTAACAGCAGGAGGTACAAAAGGTTAAACATAGAATATTTTTTCAGGTGAAGTGGGGTGAAATGGATGACTGTAACGATTAAAGATGTAGCAAAGCTTGCGAATGTGGCCCCGTCTACCGTATCAAGGGTTATTGCCAATAATCCTCGGATTAGTAAAGCAACAGCGCAAAAAGTGAAAAAGGCGATGGAGCAATTAGGGTATCATCCGAACTTAAATGCACGGAATTTAGCTAGCCAGTCCACGCAAACCATCGGGCTTGTTATGCCGAGTTCAGGAGATGTGGTATTCCAAAACCCGTTTTTCCCTACTGTATTACAAGGAATCAGCGAAGGGGCTCATGAAAAACAATATGCGATGCATATGACAACAGGGAAGAAAGATAAAGAAATCCTTGATGCAGTGATTCGGATGGTTCAGGGGAAAAGTGTAGATGGTGTCATTCTTCTTAATTCAAAGGTAGAAGATCAGGTGATTTCCTATTTAAAAGGAAGAGAGTTTCCCTTTGTTCTAATTGGAAAGCCATATAAGGATGTAGAGGAAATTACCCACGTAGATAATGATAATTTCCGGGCGATGAAAGAGGCGACTGAATATTTAATTCAGCATGGGCACAGTCAAATTGCCTTTATCGGCGGGAGTCTTGAACTTACTGTAACCGTTGAGCGGCTTTTAGGTTTTGAGCGGGCGCTTAGGAATGCCAAAATTCCTTTGAAAAATGAATATATTATTCACGAGGAATTTCTGAGGGAAGGCGGACAAGAGGCTGTCAGGGAGTTAATGTCGCTTGAAGAACGGCCGACGGCACTGGTTGTCGCGGATGATTTCATGGCACTTGGTGTCTTGAACATGCTTGATGAATTAGGGATTAAGGTTCCCGAAGATATCTCGATTGTCAGCTTTAATAATGTTCTTTTGGCGGAGATGTCAAAGCCGCCGTTAACCTCTGTTGATATCAATATCTTCGAACTTGGCTATCAAGCATCAAAGAGCTTGATCCAAATGATTGAAAATAGCAAAGAACCGACAAAACGGATTATTATCGCTCACAAATTGGTCGAACGTCTTTCATGTGCAGAACCAATCAAGTAACAATGCTAAAGTACGATTTGGGAAGGATATAATATGAATAAATTATGGTGGAAAGAAGCGGTTGCCTATCAGATATATCCCCGGAGTTTTATGGACTCAAATGGGGATGGGATTGGGGATATCCAGGGGATTATTGCAAAGCTGGACTATTTAAAAGAGTTAGGGATTGATGTGATTTGGGTCTGCCCCATGTTCAAATCTCCTAATGATGACAACGGCTATGATATTAGCGATTATCAAAAAATCATGGATGAATTCGGGACGATGGCTGATTTTGACCAGCTTTTACAAGAAGTCCATCACCGTGGTATGAAATTAATTCTTGATTTAGTGATCAACCATACGAGTGATGAGCATCCATGGTTTATTGAATCTCGTGCTTCTAAGGATCATCCTAAACGGGATTGGTATATTTGGCGGGATGGTAAGAATGGAGAAGAGCCGAATAATTGGGAAAGTATTTTTGGCGGCTCGGCATGGGAATATGACGAGAAAACGAACCAGTATTTTCTCCATATTTTCTCGCGAAAGCAGCCTGATCTGAATTGGGAAAATCCAGAGGTGCGGAATTCTCTCTATGAAATGATCAATTGGTGGCTTGATAAAGGAATTGACGGTTTCCGTGTGGATGCCATCAGCCATATTAAAAAGGAACCAGGACTCAAGGATATGCCGAATCCGGATGGTCTAAAATATGTCTCTTCCTTTGATAAACATATGAATGTAAAAGGGATTCATACTTTTTTAAAAGAGTTAAAAGAAGAAACCTTTGCAAAATATGACATTATGACTGTTGGGGAAGCGAATGGTGTTTCAGTTGACGATATTGATCTTTGGGTCGATGAGAAGCAGGGGAAATTCAATATGGTCTTTCAATTCGAGCATCTCAACCTTTGGGATGCGGAGCTGAAAAAAGTACTGAATATTATTGAACTAAAAAATGTTTTATCCCGTTGGCAAAAGGGACTTGAAGGTATGGGCTGGAATGCCTTATTCATCGAAAATCATGATAAGGCCCGGGTCGTTTCCACGTGGGGAAATGATCGGGAATATTGGCAAGAAAGTGCAAAGGCATTTGCGGCTATCTACTTTTTGATGCAGGGAACTCCATTTGTTTACCAGGGACAGGAAATTGGGATGACCAATGTAAAATTTGAGTCCATTGATGATTACGACGATGTTGCTACGAAAAATCTTTATCATTTGAAAACGGCAGCTGGGGTTCCCCATGAAGAGATTATGAGAATCATTTGGGCGTCAAGCCGCGATAACTCACGGACACCCATGCAATGGTCCGCAGAACAAAACGCAGGTTTTTCGACTGAAACGCCATGGATGAAGGTCAATCCAAATTTTTTGGAAATCAATGTTGCGGACCAAGAGAAGAATCCGGATTCCGTCTTGAGTTTTTATAAAAAAATGATTCGGTTAAAAAAGGCGAATGAAGTTTTTACTTATGGGATGTATGATTTGTTATTAGAGGAAGACCCACAGATTTATGCTTATACAAGAACATTATCACAGGACCGGGTCATAGTGTTAGCCAATCTTTCTGAAAGGCCTGCTAGCATTGGCGAGGGAATTGGCATTGTATTTGATCATAAAAACCTACTTTTAAACAACTATGAGATTGAGAAACATGAATCATCTAAACGAATTACGTTAAAGCCATATGAAACAAGAGTCTATCGGGTATAGAAAAAAGCGGAGGGAATATTGACCTCCGCTTTTAAATTTCAATTAAGATATTGCTTTAGATTTTTCTTTTTCAATATGATTTTTCCTTGCTTTTCGAATGAAAGGAATAACCCAGTGGTCTAACCCAATTTTACCTGCGTTATATCCAGCAGTTAAAATAATAAAGCCAAGGAAAATGTCTCGTGGGTTATGAGATACAGTTCCTGCTAAGAAGAAGGTAAAGTTCATCATTAAGCCAAAGAACATGGCAGCAGTAGTGAAGCAGCCTAGAATAAGACCAAGTCCGACTAGTGTTTCTCCCCATGGTACAAGGAAATTAAATAAATCTACATTTGGTAGGGCAAATCCTTTAAGAAACCCGACAAACCAGCCGAAGACAACATCCCCTTCTGGTCCTTTTACCGGGTTGGCAATCACTCCTTTTAAATAACCAGATGCATCGAATCCTCCCATTAATTTGTGCAGCCCTGCTGTGAACCAAGAGTAACCCAAGTATAAACGTAATATCGTTAAAAGGACGGTAGCGCTTTTATTTTCACGTAAATATTGATTAAACATAACTCATTCCACCTTTCATGTTTTTATTGATTCTTTATACTACAATGTATTCACCGGTCATCTTTTTAACATATTGATAGGATGATGTTCACCGTTTGTTCGAAATGTTTTGACAAACTGTTGACTGGGTTAGAATCTAAAAAAAGCGATTTTCTCTTGGACAAAGAGAAAATCGCTTTTTTTATAACCTATTATGTTCTTACGGTTATATGTGAGTTTTTTAGATAGGTAATTTAAATTCCCCATTTCATGGAAACGGATAAGGTGCAGCAGCTCATTGGTGCTTGCTGGGTGGCTTGCGTGGTCAGCTCAAAGATTACGCCAGAGGGGGTAAATTTCGTAATGACAGGGACCTTTAAGCCAATGGATTTAATTAACTGATCGACCTCCGCTTTTTTCCCTTGTTGCGCAGCGGTCATCATTTTATGAGCAAATCCCGCATCCCCTAATCGGTCTAATAAAATACTTCCCTGTTCCATTAAGAGACGAAAGGACTTCACTGACTTTGAAAATATTTTTATATCAACAGGTGGATACGTTCTTGGTATCGGTTGGTTTACATAATAACCAGGGTAGGCGGGTACGGGAGGATAGATAGGGTAATGAAAAGGGTTATAGTACATTCGTTACTCTCCTTCCAGTAGAAAACACAAGGCAATATACCTTATGTATAATGGGATATTTTGGTTACTTAATGAAAATGCATTGCGTGGCGGGAAAGAATTGTAAAACGGTGTCGGAAGGTTTATCTGGGAATTCCTTGATAACGTGATACATATCACCGAATTACTTGTCTCCATTTGGTAAATTGTTCCTAGAGTCAAAATATTTAAATACAGGGGGATGAAGGTTGAACAAACGAAATTTAGCATTGCTGACTATTTTTCTTACCTATTTTTTGATTGTGTTTGGAGGGTATGTGGCTTCCTCTAATTCCGGTATGGGGTGCGGGCCTGAATGGCCGAAGTGTAATGGTGAAATGATTCCATCCTTAAAAGGAGCTACTCTGATTGAGTATCTGCACCGGGTGATTGGGGCTTTACTTGGAATCCTTTCTTTACTGTTATTTTTCCAGATTCTTCGCTCAAAGCTGGGTTTTACCGCTCGTATGGTATCCTTTGTGATGCTCGGGCTGCTCACGGTTCAGGTTCTTCTTGGTGCAGTGGTCGTGGTACGAGATCTTCCTTCTATTATCATTACCATCCATTTATTAATTGCGATGCTTTTTATGGGCTGTTTAATATGGATATGGAGATACCCTTATTTAGATGGTGCGCAACAGTCCTATCAGGTTCGACACCGAAGTCAAAAATCAATTATCTTTCATTTAAACATCTTACTGGGCCTTATTCTATTAACGTTGGGATTTGGGGCATATATTAAGCATGAAACTTACGGACTGGCCTGTGGCTGGTTGGGCTGCAGGCAATCATTTTTCCCAGGTACAACACCAGAGGTGCTGCAATCTTTCCATAGAGGGTTAGCAGTTGTCACGGCACTTTATCTTCTAGTCGTAACGTATTATGCTTTTTCAAAAAGCTGGGGCAAGGCTTTAAGGAGACGCATGTTATTGTGTACCTTTACGGTTCTTATGCAGCTCCTGATTGGCGTAATGGTTATTGTCACAAAGCTTGATCTCCCATGGGCTGTTTTCCACTTGGCCATCGCTACTGCTTTGTTCGCTTTTGTTACGGAAGCAAGGGTTTATGCAGGGAATTTGGCAGTTAAAGCAGGTCCTAAATATCCGCAAAAAGTTGGAGAGCATGGGAGGCGAAGTAGTTTTTGACAGGATTCGCTGATAAACCATTTACATTCGCTGATAAATTGACTTGATTCGCTGATAAACTGCTCCAATTCGCTGATAACAGTGAAAAATACGCTGATAAATTAAAAAGCGCTTGGATTTCTTACAATCCAAGCGCTTTTTCTCAATGAATATCAATATTCCCGCTCGAAACAGACAAATTGATTTTATGTTCTCCTGAACCATGTGTACCTTTAATGTTTTTCCGATTAAATTCTTTGGACTTCAAAGGAAAATCACAGGAAATATTACCGCTGCTCACTTCACCGTCTAAATCAAAGTCTGCATCATTCGGCAGGTCAAGATTAACGATCCCGGAACTTACATCAAGATTAATCGAATCGGTTAATTTGTCTACCTGAATTTTTGCTCTTCCTGATGAAATATCCCCGTTTATTTTCCCTTTATAATGTTGAATATCAAGATTCCCTGAACTGAGGTCAAACGATCCTGTCTTGGTCGTTAATGAATCAATTTGAACATTACCAGAAGAACCATCATGATTAAAATGATTCACAGTGAGGTTGTCGAGCTTCATATTTCCAGATCCAATATCGAGGGATAATTCGTCTAATTTCATAGACTTCCCCGAAAATTCAAGATTGCCGGAACCTAAATCAATTTCCATATCTTGTTTATAGGATTCCGGAATATAGATTTTTAATGTTTTCTTTTTAAATGGGGTCCAATCAAACCAATCAAACCATTTCTTTTTCACCGTGACTTCAACCGTATCACCGTCCTCGTTCACAGTCAGTTTCCCGTTTCCCTGAAGTACAGCTTTTAAATTCAGGCGATCCGCTGGGATAATAGCCGCATTAACAGCGGAAACATCAACTTTAATGACATGGACATCCTCTGAAATCACAGCAATACCTTCACGACTCCCGGCAGAAAACCAATCAAAACGCAGCGATTGTTGAAAAACAAAATATAAACCCGTAATGATTAATAAAATAATCACAATTCTTTTCATCTTTTTTCTCCCACCCTATTTCCAGTTTTTATCTCTAAATACATCTTATAGGGGGAAAGCATTTCTCACAATGTACTGGAGATTTAATTCTTTTTAAGACTTAAGACGTACGGAACTGGGGGACCTTTCACACGAAGTAAAAGTGGATATATTTTGGTAGACGAAATACTTTAAATTACTGGAATTTGTGCTATTCTTTGTATTGGAGGTGTTTAAGTTGACAACAGAAAAAATTACGCCAAAAGAATTACATGAACGATTAAAAAGAAATGAAAAGGTTTTGCTTCTTGATGTCCGAGCTGAAGATAAATATCAGGCTGAACACATAGCAGCCCCTCAAATTGAAAACCTCAATATTCCTAAAACGATTATTTTTGGAGTAGAGGAAACAAAAGAGGATGCGAAATTATCCCTTCCAAGGGAAGAGGAAATCATCGTTACCTGTACGACAGGAAATTCTGCAGCGAAATGTGCTAGTATCCTCCGAAACCTTGATTATAAAGTCAAAGTTTTAGAGGGTGGCCTTACGGCATGGAAGGAATATAAAAAATCTCTGGAAAAATAGTGGGGAGAGATCTTCATGCTGCAAAGATTAAATAAGCAACTAGAAAAAACTTTGCCTTTGATAACACCCATCAGCGTCATCTTAGGAGTTATATTGAGTGTTTATCTAAAGGACTTTTCCTATTTAGTCCCTTGGTTATTTGCGTTTATGACTTTTTCCGGAAGCCTAAGTTCAAATTTTAAATCGCTAACAGAGGTAATTACCCATCCATTCCCTGTATTCTTAGCTATGTGCATTTTACATGTGTTCATGCCGCTTTGGGCCTGGGGGGTGGGGCATGTTGCCTTTTACGGGGATGACTTTACAATCACAGGGTTAATCCTGGCTATGGTCATTCCAACAGGTGTCACAAGTTTTATTTGGGTATCGATTTACAAAGGAAATATTCCGTTGACCTTATCGATTATTTTAGTGGATACATTACTTTCCCCACTTATTGTTCCTTACTCCATTTCTCTTTTCATGGGTCAAAAAATCAACATGGATTTCATAAATATTATGAAGGGTTTATTTGGAATGGTGGTCATTCCTTCGTTAATCGGTATGTTCTTAAATCAGCTAACGAAGGGAAGGATTAAGGAGCAACTAGGTTCAAAGCTTGCTCCTTTTTCAAAAATTTGCATGGGGGTCGTCGTAATGTTAAACGGCTCTGTTGTTGCCCCCTATTTGCGGCATCTCCATCTAAAATTAGTCCTTATTACCTTGGTGGTATTTTTTATTGCCCTTACTGGTTATTTATTTTCCTTTTTCCTAGGACGGTTAATCAAAAGTGACCGTGATACGGTGATTACATTAACTTTCACTGGCGGAATGCGGAATATTAGTGCAGGAGCTGTTATTGCCGTTTCTTATTTCCCTGCTGCTGTAGCTGTTCCTGTCGTGGTCGGCATGCTATTCCAACAAATTTTAGCCTCATTAAATGGACATTTTTTAAATAAATATTATGATAGAAAGATTGGACACCAAGAATCTAAATCTGTTGCTGTATAGTTGTTAAAAAGGAGTAAAGATGAATGAGTAATTTCACAAAAACGGGAAGTGGATTTTTGACTGGAATTCAAGGCATTCAATGGTCAGTCTTTATGCTCACCAATATTATTGCCGTCCCTATCGTCGTCGGGGCAGCTTTTCATATGTCTCCCGCCGAAATCTCAACATTTATGCAACGCATGCTATTTGTAACGGGGGCAGCTACCTTAGTCCAGTTGTTCATTGGACACCGACTTCAAGTGGTGGAAGGTGCTGCCGGTATGTGGTGGGCTTTGTTCATTGTTCTTGGTTCCATGAGTGCCCCTTCTGAAAAAGGGCATTTATTGCAGCAATTAGAAATGGGTCTAGTCATTGCAGGAATTATTTTAGTGATATTGGGTTTTTCACCAATAATTGAAAAAGTTACAAATTTGTTTACCCCTATTGTAACTGGAGTCTATTTAATTTTGCTCGTCAGCCAAATGAGTGGTTCCTTTATAAAAAGCATGCTGGGAATTACCGAAACGAATCATCTAAATGGGAAAATTATTGGTATTTGTTTAATAGAAATCGTTGTAATTTTATTTTTTTCCTTAAAGGCAAGAGGAATTCTGAGGAGCATGGGACCTCTAATTGGAATTGTGATTGGCTGGTTATTATTTCATTTTTTAGGATTAATTCAACCAGGAAAAACGTACGAGCCAGCAGGATGGTTTGCGGCTCCGAAAGTATTTACCTGGGGTGCACCACAGTTTGATTTTGGGATTGTCTTAACTTCTGTCATCACTGCTATTATCTTAATTTCAAATGTAATTGCAAGTATACTAGTGGTTGGGACTGCTATCGATAGGGAGATAAAGCCACGCGAGTATTCAAAAGGAATTCTCGGCAATGGGGTCAATTTATTTCTCTCAGGACTCTTTTCTGTAGTAGGAGTTGTGCCATTATCCATTTCTGCCGGATTCATTGGAACCACAGGAATTAAAGAGAAAAGTCCAATTGTGGTTGGGGCGGTTTTAATTGTGATTTCTAGCTTTTTTCCATACATTGGTGAGTTTTTTTCTCATTTGCCGATGGAGGTTGCCTATACATCCCTATTTATTCTATTTTCTCAAATGATGGGTTTTGGCATCCGCGACCTCATGGGGCAGGAACCATCGTCGAGAAATTTACTAGTAATTGGTCTTTCGTTAATGGCTGGGATTGGAATGATGTTTGTCCCGACTGCTGCGTTTGAAACGATTGCTCCATGGCTGCGTAATATCATGGCCAATGGCTTACTTGTTGGTCTAATTTTATGTTTACTACTAGAACATGTGGTATTCCGGGAGAAAAAAAATCCTGCTATATATTTGAACTAAATTACAAAACGAAATCCTCTCGCGTTCTTCGCCGAGAGGATATTGTTATTCTTTATTAAACCAGAGGGGATCATCGATATCGACATCGCCATTATAATTAATGAAGATTTCTTCTCCTGCTTTAATATCTTTGTAAGCATAGAAATCAAAGGTGTGATTATCAAAGTTAATTTCATACCTGGCATTGGGTGTGTAAGAATGGTTAAACAGCATCCCATACCCTAATAGAATGGCTGTATGGTTTTTCCCATACTCAAAGGCATAATCCGCAAGAAGTGTCTTTTCGATGTGTTCATGTTCTTCATTCGGATAAGAAATGACCGGGGCTTCATGAATCAATTCCCCTTCTGCAATATCACAAGTGGCAAATACTCCTCGATTAAACTCTCCTGCACTGATCGTTGAAGTCTTAATCTCAATCATAGTAATCTCCTGTTTAAAGTTCTTTTCTTCTTAGCTTGACAGTTAGTATGGATAAAAGCAAATATTTTTACTCTTAATTCAAGTACCTGTTTTTTACGTGGAAGAGAAGTATAATGGGTGTATCTTTTATTTCTTTTTAAAAGGAGCTTTCAATATGAATATCATTGACCTGCATTGTGATGCATTACTTAAGCTTTCAGAGGGGAAGGGTAGACTGCGTTTTGCCGATGCCCTTGAATTAGAGACGAATAAAGCACGTTTACATAAAGGGAAAGTGAAGGTTCAGTGCTTTGCGATTTTTATCGAACCGGAAATTCCTTCTGATCAAAAATTCCAAGAAGCCCTTCAGCAGATTGATTATTTTTACAAGGAGGTTCTTGGGAAGAACCCAGATATGGTTCAGATACGGGAGTGGTCAGATTTTGACAATCTTAAGCTTGGTCAGATTGGAGCGATGTTAACGCTTGAAGGTGTTGATGCAATTGGCAATGATTTAGCGAAGCTGAATATTCTTTATCAGCTTGGAGTTCGTTCGGTCGGCCTGACTTGGAATAATGCCAACCTTGCAGCAGATGGAGCTGGGGAACCACGCGGTGCCGGACTTACCCATTTTGGGAAAAAGATCGTCAAATTTCATAATGATCATAAAATCCTAACGGACGTTTCCCATCTTTCTGACCGGGCATTTTGGGATGTTATGGAGATTGCAAAATATCCAATTGCCAGTCATTCCAACTCAAGAACGCTTTGCAACCATCGACGGAATCTAACGGATGAAATGGCTGTGGAAATGTTTAAAAAGGACGGGTTAATTCATGTTGTCTATAATCCTCCCTTTGTAAAAGAAGAGGGAGAAGCAACCATTGCAGACCTTATTAAACATATTGACCATTTTTGTTCACTTGGCGGTGTGAAACAGATCGGATTGGGTTCGGATTTTGATGGGATTTCTGAATTTATCACGGACTTGGAAGATGCATCGAAGAGCCAAAACCTCATTAATGAATTATTAAAGCATTATTCCGAAGCAGAGGTTAGAGGATTTGCTGGCCAAAACTTCCTAGATAAGAGACCGGGAATTGGAAGATGAAGATCAGGGAGGCTGGTTTAAGGATCGGGAAACTGCCAACAGGTGATAAGAATTGTATTACCGATGTAATAGGGGTTAGGGTAGGACATGTAACATTGGATTACCCTTTGGATGCATCAGGGAATGAGTATGCCTGTACAGGAGTTACTGCCATTTTGCCGCATAACGGAAATTTATTTCGAGAAAAAGTAACGGCCAACTGCCACGTCCTAAATGGATTTGGGAAAACCACGGGTCTAGTTCAAATCAATGAATTAGGAGTGCTTGAATCACCTATTCTGTTAACAAATACCTTTGCTGTTCCGGCGGTTGCGCAGGGCACGCTGCAATATATGTTAGAGGAAAATCCTGAAATTGGAGAGTCAACAGGAACTATCAATGTGGTTGTTGGTGAATGCAATGACAGCTATCTTAATTCGATACGTCTCTTTCCGATAAAGCCGGAGCATGCCGTAGAAGCCATTCGAAAAGCAACCGCTGAGCCTGCTAGAGAAGGGGCTGTTGGTGCTGGTAAGGGAATGGTGTGTTTTGGCTATAAAGGCGGGATTGGAACGTCTTCACGTAAAATTGAAGAATATACGATTGGCTGCCTTGTTCTAAGCAATTTTGGAAGAAAAGAAGAGTTTCAATGGGCACGTTATTTTAGTGAAGGAGAAGCTCTTTCGGAAACAGCTGATGGCTCGATCATCCTTGTTCTTGCGACAGATGCGCCATTAAGCGACCGGCAGCTTAAGCGTGTGGCTAAGCGCTGCGGAATTGGTTTAGGGCGGACAGGCAGCCATTTCAGCCATGGAAGTGGAGATATTGTGATTGCTTTTTCAACGGCACATAAAATTCTTCATTTTTCAGAGGATGCTTTGGAGATGCGCTCACAACTACGTGAGGACCATTCGGTTATGAATCAGCTTTTTATGGGAGCTGCTGAGGCGGCCGAGGAGGCGATTTTAAACTCCCTGTCACAGGCTGAGACCACAAAGGGGCGTAATGGCCGCGTTGTTAACCAACTTAATTTTAAAAAGGAATGAACTTTAAAGTGTATCTAACTATAAAAGAAACAGCAGAGTATTTATCTGTCCCGGTTTCAACTGTAGAAAAGCTCGTGCAGAAGCGAAAGATTCGTACCCTCTATGACGGAACAGAATATTTAATTTATAAAGATCAATTTAATACGCATTTGAGGCAGATGGAAAAATACAAACAACTAGTTGAGGAAATCTTAAATGAGCCGATTCCGGAAGATCTTGATGTGAAGGATGAGGATTAACTTTCAGGCTAGCAACGAATGAAAGCGATCATGGAATGCATACTAATAACAAATTTTCTTTTCTGAATGATAGAGGGGAATGAAGATAATTTTGGCAGATGAACATTACGGTATGGAGATTGGAATTTATACATTAGGTGATTTAGTTCCAGATCCTCAAACCGGGAAAACAATTCGTGCAAGTGAGAGATTGAAAGAAATTATGGGTGCGGCAAAGATGGCTGACGAAGCTGGTCTCGATGTATTTGGTGTTGGTGAACATCATCGTTTAGACTATGCGATTTCATCACCGCCAGTTGTATTGTCTGCCGTATCGCAGGTTACAAAGCGGATTAAACTGGCAAGTACTACAACTGTATTAGGTACTGTGGATCCTGTCCGGTTATTTGAAGATTTTGCAACACTGGATCTTTTATCAAACGGCAGGGCTGAAGTTATAGCAGGGCGAGGGGCTTTTGTAGAGTCTTTTTCATTATTCGGGTATGATTTGGACAATTATGACGGCTTATTTGAAGAGAATATCGATTTGTTTTTAAAGTTGAATGCGAATGAAAAAGTGACTTGGAATGGCCATTATCGTACGCCATTATTTGATGCTGAGATTGCACCGCGTCCTCTACAAAATGGTATTCCTTTTTGGGTTGGGGTAGGAGGTTCTCCGGAAAGTGCAGAACGTGCAGGTAAATTCGGTACGGGATTAACCATGGCGATTCTCGGTGGTGATCCGAAACGCTTTAAACCGCTTGTGGATGTATATCGCAAGACAGCGGAGCAGTCAGGACATGCGCTGGAAAATTTGAAAGTGGCTGTAACGGGACATGCGTTTATTGGGGAAACGACCCAGCAGGCGAAAGACGATTATTATCCTTATTATGCCCATTACCGTGATTTTTTCAGTAAAGAGCAAGGAAGAAATCACATGAGTCGAGAAGAATTCGAACAGCTCGCAGCACCAGATACAGCATTATTTGTCGGAAGTCCACAACAGATCATCGAAAAAATCCTAACCCAATATGAACTTTTTGGACATCAACGCTTTATAGCACAAATGGATATTGGTGGCATGCCTTTCAAGAAAGTGGCTGAAAACATAGAGTTGTTGGCAACGAAAGTAGCACCAGTTGTTCGAAGGGAAACAAAAAATTCAACATTGGCTACCCAAGCTGACAAATAAACAAACCATGACTTAAGAGTGAATCATAGAAGAATTTCCCTTGCTGCTTAATGAATTATATAATTGTATGGACGGAAAAGAATACTTAAGCAAGGAAGGGTTAAAGACATTGGCTGATATTTTCTTAAAAAGAATCTACGACCCATATGACGAAATGGATGGTTATCGAATTTTAATTGATCGCCTTTGGCCTCGCGGAATCTCAAAGGAATCTGCAAAACTAGATGAGTGGCTGAAGGATGTGGCCCCAAGCAGCGAGCTCAGAAAATGGTTTTGCCATAAGCCGGAGCTTTTTGAGGAGTTCAAGTTGAGATATGCGGAAGAGCTTAGGAACGATGAAGAAAAGGTGAGAGGGATTAACCATATCGTTGATTTAACCTCCAATGGAAGGGTAACGCTTTTATATGGGGCAAAGGATCCAATCTATAACCATGCCAACGTATTACAAGAAGAGCTAAATCGGAAATGATAAAAATCGGCCTGGGGAGCAACCCAAGCCGATTTTTTATATTACATATAGATAAACACAGAGGAAATGAGCTAAGCTTCCAAGTAAAATAAAAATATGAAAAATCTCGTGGAATCCCATATTTTTAAATTCCAAAAATTTAGGTTTTGCTCCGTAAATTACACCGCCAATGGTATAAAAAACGCCACCTAGAATTAATAAAAACAAACCGAACGGATTCAAACTACCTGCAAGGGGAGAGAAAACAAAGATTATCATCCAGCCCATTGCGATATACAGGGCGGTTGAGATCCACCGCGGACATTGAAACCAAACCATTTTAAAAACAACCCCGCAAATCGCAACAGCACCAATAATTGAAAAGAGAATCCAGCCAATTTTTCCATTTAAACTAATAAAGCAAAAAGGTGTGTACGTCCCTGCGATTAACACAAAAATCATCGAATGATCGAGTCGTCTTAAGAAAGCAATCACTTTATCACGGGCAATGACCATGTGATAGGTGGCTGATGCCGAATACAGTAAAATCATGCTGACTCCAAAAATAATAACAGCAGTTATCGAAAGTGGTGATGGAGTGTTCATCGATACTTTGATGACCATTGCAAGCAGGCCGATAAACGATAAAAGGGCTCCGGCCAAATGGGTAAATCCATTGATGGGTTCACGAACATACTGATACATTTTAAATCCTCCCAACGCAACATGTAGTTTTAATGACTACATATAATCATACCGATAAAACATTAGCTAGTCAATGTTTATTCGTTTAGGTATAATCAAATTAGAAATTTTTGAGAACGGGGTTTTTGAATGGAAAAAATTAAAGCTATTATGGATCAGCTTGATTTAAATACAAGCCTGACTTTAGAGGAAATTCCGAAGATTGATTTGTATATGGACCAGGTTATTCAATTATTTGAAAATAAATTTGGTGAGTCAAAACGGAAGGAAGACGATAAGGTTTTGACGAAAACCATGATTAATAACTATGCAAAAGGGAAGCTTATTTTTCCAATACAAAATAAAAAATATTCCAAAGAACATCTCATTTTAATCAGTTTGATTTATCAGCTTAAAGGAGGCCTCTCCATCAATGATATTAAGGTAATGCTCGATGAGATGAATAAAAAAATTATTATGGAAGACATTGAGTTAGACTCTTTTTATTCGAGCTATTTGAATCTAACTGCGCAGAATGTAGAGGATTTTGACAAGGATATTGAGGAGCGGATTAAAGCAGTAAAACAAGAAGTAAAGGGATTGCAGGAAGAAAAGTCTCAGTATATAGAGGAAGTTTTAATGATTTCTTCGTTAGTTCATATGAGCAATCTTTATCGACGAGTGGCTGAGAAGCTCGTGGATACCATTACGGTTGAAAAAGAAGGCAAGCACCATAAATGATCATCCTAGAGGGTTCCGTTTTCGGGTGCTTTCTTAATAAAAAATAAGAATTGACGTATGAATTAGGCATACGTCTTTTTCTCTATATATCAAGGTTTCTACGAAATTTCATTAACTTTGACATAGCAATTGACATCATTATTATGATGGACAATAAGTCAGTGCCGTTTTGAGTACCAATTTTATTGATATTTAGCTGCTGATTCCCGCCTACAGGACCAAGGGGGTCCGCACTTATCGGTTGGGGGATCAGGTTAAGCACCCAAGCTAATAAATAGACGGAGGAATTACGCTTAATTAGAAATTATTATAAAAAAAAGCCTAAATAGGCGGAGAAATTCCGCCTATTGACTCGAAAAATGCGAAATTGGGGGATTTTTCTTTGTATAATCGGAAAACCTTCCCTTATTTATCCCGAAATGAGCTCCATTCTACATTTAACCGAAAAGTCTCCGCTTATATATATTACTTTTGCTGGTTACACGATTAAGGACAAGATATGCTTATTTTTTATTCAAAGCAGGTTCTGTAAACTCTTTTATATTTATGGTCATCACATCCTGTATCCCTTGCTCAACCTCAACCGCACTAGACCCAGAATTTTTAGCGACCACATTTTCAATTCGAACGGAATCGGCCTGATTGGCACCACCGTAAATCTTTATACCGGCACCTGCTTTTTTAAAATCGCAAAGGTTTATATGGTTTAAAATGACCTTTCTTGCACGGTATTGAATCGCGATTACGGGGTTGCCTTTGTATTCATAATCAGGATCTCCTACAAGAGTAAAATGGTTGATGACAACATTCTCATAAGCAGAAACAACCAACCCCCTTGGTGTCGAGTCCACATATAAATCCGAGTAAATTGGCGCAATGGCAGCTAGATTCGTTGCCATTAGATTAAAGGCCGTCTTTGATTTATGATCAGTACTTTTGTGATGGCCGATATGGCGAAAATTAAAAGAACGGTTATCGTTAACGGAAAGATGGCCGATGATTTGTATATTTGCAGCTGCAGAGGAATTTTCATGTGCTTTACATTCAACCCCGCCAAAGCATCTAGCGGTGGAATTATTGGCGAGCATAACGTCTCTAGAGCCGTCATCAATTTCAATACCATTAGAATTTGAAAAGCCTTTTTTATGAGCACGCCCGCTTGGGTCGCACATATGGGAATTCGAAATAAAGATCTTTTCGCTGTGATGGGTGGTAATTCCATCGTCGCCAAACCCGTAGCCATTCAGGTTATCCAGCCATATATAGCTGCTTCCGCCCTTGGCACGATAGCCATCCCCGGCATAATTGTACAGGGTAGACGTAATATCAAAGCAATGGAGACCAGGATTAATCGCTTCAACATCTCGAACCCAGCCATAGATAACATTCGCATACGTTAAACAGCTGGAATGATTGCCCCAGGAGGCCGTTTTTGGAACATTACCAAGCCTTTCGACATTCCAGTCTAACGTCATGCCTTGGACAAAGAGATGGTGATTACCGCGCCAATGATTGGCGTTTGTCACAAGTCTTTTTCCTTTTGGGGCTTCATCGTGCAGTTTGATGATTGTTTTCCCTTTTCCTACCCCAACTAGGCAGGTCCAGGAGGGCAAAAGGAGTCCTTTTGTTATAAAAATACCTTCTGGCACATGAACTTTAACCCGGCCAGTCCCAATCGCTTTTTTAAAGGCCGCGGTGTTATCCGTTCGCCCATCTCCGATTGCACCAAAATCGGCTACATTTACTTCTTGAGTGAGACGGCTTAATAAGTGGCTGTATTCATTATCTAGCGTCTCTTTCCACTCTGGATAAACATTTCCTGCTGCATCCATCATAGTTTTGGAAGGAGCTCCGAGCTCTGTTATGGAAGAGAGGGGACGAAATAGTCCAGAAAGGATTCTCTCTTGAAAAGCCTGCTTCTTTTGCACAGGAGCAGGGAGGGGAATCTTTTTCTCCGTACATTCCAAGTATAGTTTCTCAGTTTCATGCAAAACTCTTTTTATGTCAAGCTGACCGCCATTGATTTGGCTGAGAATCGCCCCATTCCTTTTCGGATCATGATTTTTACCTAAAGAAAGCAACTCATACTCACCTCCGTTTCAAAAAGTGACACTGTTTCACAAAGTGACAGGCACCGTTCGTGGACAAAATAGAAGTTTTGTCCGTGTGGAGTGGGCAGGACTTCTATTTTGTCTGATCTTTCTTATTTAGTGTCTTTATCATGATATAAACTGTCAATATTCCAAGTGTATCGATGCCAAGATCATATAAACGGCCATCACGCCCCCAATAGAGTTGAAAAAACTCGGTGAAGAAGGCGAAGGCAACGGATATTGTAATGGACGACTTATGGCTTTTTAACAAGTTGAAAATGAGCAGGTCCATGATAGCAAAGCCAATAAAATGTCCCAGTTTGATCACAACAAAGTAGGGATGGATTAAGGCGATATCATTAAAATTAAAGAATGATATAAAGTCTGGTGACGGGTTCCATTTAAATTCAACAGATCCGGAATGAATCATTAATTCAAGGTTATTTGTCCAAGTATTGATCAATAGAAACAAGCCCCATAGAAGGATTGCGAAAATTTTAATAGGCTGATTATCTTTTTGGGGATCAACTATTTTGGAGGTACGTTGTTGATTCATGAATTACTTCTCCTACACTTCTTTTATCCATCATTTTTGACGGATTTTAATGGCTCTAAACAAATTATACGGCTTTTGCATGATGAAGTTAATGTTCGTTACCTGCTTTTTATTAGTAATTTAAAAATATATGGGGAAGATAATAACCGGACCTTTATCGTTCGGAGATAACTGTTTTAAAAGTATTAAATAAGTGCAGGAATTTATATCGTTGTAGTGAACTTTCAATTCGAATAAATTAGACATGGAAGGAAGTTGAAATTGAAGAAAAAAATATTATTATCAGGGTTTGTAGCATTTTTTGTATTTTTATCTTTTAGTTTAGGGGTATGGGCTGCACCAAAATTATCAGTCTGGTTTAATGGTAAAGCCAAAAAAGTAAGTGTTAAAATGATTAATAAAAAAGCATATGTACCTCTTAACGACGTTGTTTCGTGGTTTGGCGGTAAAGTAAAATATGATAAAAAATCAAATAAATATATCGTTACATCTAAGGATTATCATCCAAGTGGGACTAAGCTGAAATCTTATAATGTAAATGCTGTACTTCAATCAGGTCCGATGAAAATGACCGTGAGTAAGGTTACAGTTAATCCTAGTTACAAATATGACCAATACATGCCGGCAATTAAAGCGGTGGTTTTAGATGTTAAGGTTCAAAACACTTCAACTAAAAAGGTAAATTGGTTCCCTGTACAAGGAATTTACGCTTTTAATACAGGAGAACAAATAGAGGATGCCATTTCATATTCACAACAGGTTGATGGGGAGTTCCTTGGGAATACTACAAAGAGTGGAAAGATTGTATTAAAAGTAAATAAAAGTAACTTGGATTCGATTAAATCCATACAAATACAGGTGGATGGACCATTCGATGATGAATTTAACCAGTTAGGTGAAAAAGTTACTTATAATTTAAAATTCAGGTAAAAAAGCAGCCCTTCACTGGTTAGTGGGGGCTATTTTCAATACAATCTTGATGGTGATGACAGGCACCCATTCTCCTTCACTTCAAACTCAAAAAAGGTGAAGTGGGCGGAAAGATAAAGAATGATAAAGATGGCTTTGGAGTCTAAATGTTATTTAATAATTCAATTAGTTCATTGTTTTTCTTTTGGCGTTCCTTTCGGGCTTCGATTGCCTGCTCAATCGTCACTGCTAAAAATCGAGATGTGGACAAGGGTCTGGACTGTGCAATCCGGTCTAGGTCAGGACTAATAACGGTTCCAATTGTAACAAATCCGCCACCGGTTGTTCCATCATGTAATGGGATAATAACTTCCTCTTCATTCGGTACAATGATCCCGCCGATTGGATACATAGTATCGACAACATTTCCGGACCCTTCTCCCGCCCCAAATGGCGGCTCCGTATTTCGGAACCCGATTGAACCGCCTTTAAATCGATAGGCTACTTGATTGGATTCTGTCGATACTCTCCAGTTAGTATTAAGGAAAGATTTTATTCCCTCATCACTGACTAATGACCCCGACAGACCCATCAACACACGAAGCTCATTTGAATTAGGGAAATCGGGTAAAAAATTAGAGCTAATTGTTTTACCAACCTGTTTAAACACTCCCGGCAATGGTTCGCCAATAGGAACACAATCTCCAGCCAGAAGCTTGCGACCCTTATAACCGCCAAATTCGCTAAATATATAAGTTGATCGGCTTCCTAATATTTCAGGGACTTGGATTCCTCCCGAAATACATAGATATGTTTTAACTCCATGTTTCACGGGTGATAAACGTAAGATATCTCCTTCCTGTACCTTGACATTCTCCCACATCGGAATACGACGATTATTAATCTGCGGCTCCATCGGTGCCCCAGTAATAGAAATCACGGTATCTTTTTGAAATTCTATTTTTGATCCAATTATTGTCATTTCTAATCCTGCAAATTCAGGGGGATTGCCAAGTAGGAGATTCCCAGCCATGAATGAATACTTGTCTGCTGCACCACTCGGAGGGACACCATAATGATAGTTTCCGTATCTCCCAAGGTCTTGAACAGTTGTTTGCAAACCTGGCTCAAGAATTCGTAGCATATTAAAATCCCTCCATTAGCTCAAGTATATAAGCTCTTCCTTTACAAAAATATTCTTCCGGAGAAAAGTCAATTTCCTTAATCCTGAACCGATAAGTACCCTGTTCAACCTCTTGACTAATCCTCTGATACTCTGACTCCGTAACAGAGCAGTGTTTCCACAAATCACCTGGCCGAGCGAGAAAAAGGGATTGATTGAAATCCTTCAATTGTTGCTCCTTCTGGAAGACAGGGACTGCAGACATCCCGATCAGTTGATAGCTTCCCGGTCCAGATACCGGATAAATTGCCGTAAAAGACCCCCCTAAACCAACAGCTTGTTTTGGAGTATCCGTTCTTGGACTCATATATTTGGGAGTTTGAATCATTTTTTCCCGCGGCAAGCCTAGCTGGAATTCCCAAGCAGTCCCTGGATTAAATCCCATCATACTGATAAGATACGGCATTGAGGTATGTGCTTCTATAAAGGCATCTTTATCTCTAAAACCATTTTTTTTCATTACAAACTCAAAATTAGTTAAAGAGGGGTCTTGGTGGCGATCCTTAAATCGTCTAGAATATTCTTGTGTAACAGGATCGTCATACCATATGGGAATTTCCACAATACGTATGGATAAATTTAATTCTGCTGGATTGCTTTTTATAATATCGATTTCCTTAAGATAATCTAACAAATCATATGCGGAAATAATATCAGGATTAAAACGAATAAGATACGATGCGTTAGCCGGGCAAATATCCCAAACACCTGGGATTTTCCGACTTCTCAGTTCTTTCGTGATCGCTAATGCCTTGAAGTTGCTTTCTGCACTCATTTCTTTAGAAATTTCAGCAAATATATATTCGTCACCCCCAAAGTGAAAACGAGTCTCTGGGATTGTAAACATGATTCCACCCTCATTTCAATAGTTTCTTAATACGTCGGCTTATGGTTGCAGGACTTACGCGTAGAACTTCAGATACTTTTGCAGCAGTACCATACTTTTTTAACCCCAATGTGATTAAACGGATTTCAACCTCTTCTATAGCTTGCTTTAACGGCATTAACCCCAAGGTTACAACATCTTCTGTTATCCGCTTTTGGTCGGCATAGAGGATAGAAAGGACATCATCTCGATGTATTCTGTTTTCCCGTGAAGTCACCACCAGCCGTTCGGTCACGTTTTGGAGTTCTCGAACATTCCCTTGCCACGTATGGCTCTCTAGTACATCTATAGCTTCACGAGAAAAGTGTTTATCTTTCTGGTACATCTGATTGTAATGCTGAAGAAAATATAAAGACAAAGGCATAATATCTTCTTTTCGTTCCCTGAGTGGGGGGATATAAATCGGAATGACATGTAAGCGGTAGTATAAATCTTCTCTGAATTTTCCTTCCTGCACCAACTCCCATAAATCCCGATTGGTGGCTGCAATAATTCGTACATTAAGAGGAATCGTTTTTATGCCTCCAACACGGGTAATTTCCCGTTCCTGAATAATTCTCAATAATTTAACTTGCATGTTTAATGGCAGTTCGGATATTTCATCTAAAAAAATGGATCCTTGATTCGCCATTTCAAAATAACCGGGCTTTCCTTTGGCATCCGCACCTGTGAAAGCTCCTTTTTCATAGCCGAACAATTCGCTTTCAATTAGTTGTTCGGGAATTGCCCCGCAATTCACTTGGACAAATCGGTGTGTGTGCCGCGTACTCCACTCATGGATAGCATTTGCGATGACTTCTTTTCCTACCCCGGATTGACCATGAATGAGGATTGTGGAATCGACATCAGCAACCATTCGTATTTCCTCTACTACCCGCTCCATTACCTGGGATTGATAGACCAGCTTGCCTTTTTTGGAGGAGTTGGTTTTTATTTCCTCTAACGCTTGCTTATATCCCTTTGATTCTTGCTGAACTTTCATTAATTCTTCTCTTAGTTTGTTTACCTCTGTAATATCCCGAGAAATGATAATAATCTTGCTTATTTCTCCTTCATAAAAAAATGGAGTAGCTACAGACCAGAGTCGTTTGCCATTTTTCCCTTCTTGAATACAAGCTAGTTTACTTCCTTTTTTTATACACATTTCCACAATATTCGGTTGAAAGAAGCCCTTTTTTTCCAAATCGAAAACATTCAGCCCTGTAACTTCATGTGGATGGTCTAAGTCCCAATAATCTTTTAAAAATGTTCCCGTGAGCCGCATGATGGTCCCTTGCGGATTAACCACCATGATTTGTTCATGTGAGGATGAATATATTGCTTGTAAATCTTCACTAAGGTCACGGACAAACTCCAACTCCTTAGCAGCTTCTTCCCAATGTTCTCTCAAAAAGAATATATGAATTAACCCCGTACATTTCCCATTTACGATTAGGGGAGAAAAATTTCCAATCATATGTTTAAAATTTAGGTAACTGCTTTCGCTAATAAGTGATTTTCCTGCTAAAACATCCACTAAACTCTGTTTCATTTCTATTAAAGTACTATATTTGCGATTTAATAGAAAAGCAGAGGATAACCCTAAAATTTTTTCAGCCATTTCATTAACAAAGGTAATTTCAAGGGAAGAATTAGTGGTGATCATTCCAATTCCTGCTCCTGCAGAGAGTTGATTTAAATGAGCAAGCCGAAGTTCATGCATCCGTTGTCGTGCCTGTTGATCGGTACAGTATCCTTCAACTTCATCACATTCGTTGACTCCGATGTAAACAGATATATTGTGATAAAATTCTACCTCATGTTCTAAAGGCACCTTTAAAATATCTTGACGATATTCAATAGGCCGCTGTAGATTGAATGAAATTTGAATCTGTTGTAGGAGTGATTGTTGATCCACGTAACCTACTACTCTACCATCTTTTACGATAAGTACCAGTTCGGTATGAGTTATTGTTATTTGATTTAATACCTGCTCAATCGTGGACTCAATTGGTAATCTAACTGGATTTAATTGTAAAATTTGTCTCCAGGTAAACATGGTAATCACCGCCTTTTTGGACTTATTTTATTATAGCAACTTTTAAGAACATTCAGGTAATGTTTATAACCATACCATCTTTCAATATCAAAATAACAAACAATTATAGTTAGATTGAATTATATAGGTATTTCATTTTTGAAAGATTGACGAGTAGTTTTCTGGCTTGCCCCTTTTATACTGTAGGATTTTCCTGAAATCTTTCAAAATTGAAACATAACTTTCAATTTTGAAAGATTTTATGGATTAATTGGTTGAATAATCGAAATTTAGTGAGTTTTATAATAATTTGAACCCTCTGGCACAATTTTTGCAAATGTAATTTTGTAGTAGTTTCACACCTTTTCTTTTCTAAGAGTGAAACTCACAATAAAACAAAATATTTTATACCCAAAAGAAATGGAAGGTGGAATGCTGCAAAGAAATAGAAATGAGAGCGATTTCAAATGGCTATTAATCACCAAAATCAATCATGAAAGAAAAATAATTATTAATTTAACTAGAGGAGGTAATTCATTTGAAGCAAACAAGACTTGCAATTGATGTAGGTGGAACATTTACAGATGTTTTTGTTTTTGACGAAGAAACAGGAAAGATTTCAGTTACCAAAACTTCCTCTACTCCTTCAAACCCAGAACAAGGTATATTGGATGGAATTGAAAAAGCACAGCTAAAAGGAGAAAACATTAAGGTGTTTTCCCATGGAACAACAGTGGGCACTAATGCACTGATTGAAAGGAAGCTTCCAAAGACTGCTTTAATTACGACGAAAGGATTTCGAGATGTACCGGAAATTCGAAGGGGAACAAAGCTAGATCTTTGGGATGCCTATAAAGATACGGCAAAACCTTATATTCAAAGACGTGACCGCTTTGAAATAAATGAACGAATCGATTATAACGGCAATGTTTTAACCGCGGTTGATCCAGAAGAAGTACGTGTTCTCGCTCAAAAGTTAAAAAAGCGCGGGACTGAATCCATTGCCATTTGCTTTATGAACGCCTATGTAAATGCTGAAAACGAAAGAATTGTGAAAGAAATCATTCAGGATGAATTGCCGGATACATATGTATGTACTTCGAGCGAAGTTTTACCGGAAATTTTTGAACATGAGCGGATGAGCACAACGATTGTAAATGCTGTTTTAGGGCCAATTGTAAGTAAATATATCAGCACACTAGAGGGGGAAATGAAACAAAAAGGATATGAAGAGGATATCCTTGTTCTTCATTCCGGCGGAGGTGTGATGACTTCCAGTACAGTTCCGCGTTATGCTGCACGGCTTGCCAGCTCAGGGATTGCCGCAGGTGCAATTGCAAGTAAACACATCGCCAAACTATGCGGCTTCAATAATGCAATCGGCCTTGACATGGGGGGAACCAGTACGGATATTTCCTTAATGTATGAAGGCGATATCCGGATAACAAAGGATTGGTACATCGAATATGGTTATCCAATCGGGTTTCCAAGCATTGAAATCTTAACGATCGGTGCTGGCGGAGGAAGTATTGCCTGGAAAGATGAGGGTGGATCTTTACGCAATGGTCCGCAGAGTGCTGGTGCTGTCCCTGGGCCAGCTTGTTATATGCGCGGAGGAGAAGAGCCAACGAACTCTGATGCCAATTTAGTTCTTGGCCGTCTTGGAATCGATTTATTAGACGGGAAAATGCAGTTGGACAAAGAAAAAGCGGTTAAAGCTGTTGAGAAAATTGCCGATGAGTTTGGGTATTCAAACGTCGAAGCGGCAAATGCCATTCTCGAAGTGGCGAATGCCAATATGTGTGATGCACTAAGATTGATTTCTGTCAGACGCGGTTATGACCCAAGGGATTTCGCACTTGTAGCATTTGGTGGTGCCGGTCCATTACATGGTGCATATTTAGCTAAGGAAATGGAAATCCCGACAGTCATTGTACCGCCGCACCCTGGGGTTGCTGCAGCAATGGGCTGTCTGCTAGTCGATGTCCGCCATGACCTTTCAAAGACATATGTGAAAAACTTTGAACAGATTACGCTGGACGAACTTGATTCAGAGTTTTATGCCTTGGAAAAGGAGGCTGAAATTTTACTTCAAGAAGAGGGAGTCACTAAGGAGAACTCTACGCTAATGCGTTATATTGACATGCGCTATAGCGGCCAGTGGAGGTCTTTGGCAGTCCCAATCGGAACAAGAGAGCAATCTTTAGATGCGACTCTAGAAGCTTTCCATCAAGAGCATGAACGTGAATTTTCTTTTTCGGACCGAAATCAGCAGGTTGAAATATATGGGTTGCGTTTAACTGCGATCGGAACAGTTCCAAAACCTGAGTTTCCGAAGTTTGGGCCTGATGGAAGGTTGGAAGATGCACTTAAAGAGGAGCGAGAAGTTTACTTCGATAAACAATTTGTTTTAACAAATGTTTATGATCGCGAAAAAATACCTGTTGCTTCCGAAATTCAAGGCCCTGCCATCGTGGAACAGCTTGATTCCACAACGGTTATCCCGCCGGATTTCACCGCAGTTGTCGATGAATACCGCAACTTAATTATTACAATTAATAAGTAAAGAAGAGGTGAAAAACATGAGCAATACCCAATTAATCACTGAAGTACAAAGCAACCGATTAGATCCGGTCACATTTGAGGTATTAAAAAATGGATTTGTAAATCTTGTTGACCAAATGGCTGAACAAATTTTAAGAACTTGTTATTCGTTTGTTATTTATAACCGTGATTTTAGCTGTGCTCTTTGTGATGCAGAAGGAAATACGGTCATGCAAGGAACGCAGGATATTTCCGTTCACGTGGGAACATTGCATTTAACCGCAAAGGCAGTGTTAGAGGATTTTAAAGATGATATACACCCTGGAGATGTTTTCTTGGTGAATGACCCTTACCGGGGAGGCACTCATTTTAATGATACCCGTGTCATACTGCCGGTATTCTACGAGGATAAATTAATAGCCCTAATGCAGACAAATGGACATTGGGCAGATATGGGAGGGTCCACACCTGGGTCTTTCGATATTAATGCAAAAGAGCATTATGGTGAAGGTGTTCGAATTCCACCAGTAAGAATTTATAGTAAAGGCCAATTCCTAAAAGATGTTGTTAATGTAATAGCAATCAATATGCGTCTTCCTGAAGAGAGAATCGGGGATTTACGGGCTCAGGTAGAGGCGGCCAAAGTGGGGCAAACACAGCTGCTTGGTATTGTTCAAAAATATGGGATTGAGACCACTTTGACTGCATTTGAAGAAGTTCAGGATTATGTGGAACGATTAACGAAAGCGAAAATTGTTTCCTTGCCAAAAGGTACTTGGGAAACTACGGATTATATTGATATGGATCCAGAAGTAGGAGATGGCCTTATTCCAATTCATGTGAAAATGACCATTACAGATGATGAAATTTTATATGATTTATCCGAATCCCATGGCTATATTAGCTGCTTTTTAAACGCTGGATTTGGTGCATCTTTATCGGCTGCCTATGCTGGAACTAAAACCTTTTTCCCAGAAGTGCCATTAAACTCAGGGTTTTATCGGGTCGTTAAAGTAAAATTACCTGAAAACTCTGTTGTAAATGCGCCAGCTCCGATTGCGGTAACAGGTTTTTGCTCAGGAGCTTATGAAAAAATTATGAATGCCTGCTTTGAATTGTGGTCGAATATTATGCCGGAACGAGCATTAGCCTGTTCATTTAATCTAGAGTATTTATTAATCGGAGGAAATGATCAACGAACCGATCAAAATAATTATTTTATGTGGTATGACTGGATGGCCGGGGGGCATGGTGGCCGTTCGGACCGCGATGGCGCAAATGCTACATCTCCAGTATTTGGTGTAGGGTTAAGTGTGCAGCCTTGTGAAGGTCAGGAAAGACTGTCTCCTGTTATCACAACGAAACATGAAATTATCACGGACTCCGGCGGCCCAGGAAAATACCGCGGAGGGTGCGGTGTTGAGAAGGGCGGATACCTAACCAAATTATCGAATTCTGTTATGTCCTATTGCTGTGACCGTTCACGTTCCGTTACATGGGGGATATTTGGAGGTTTGCCATCCTATCCTCATGGCGCATGGTTAAATCCAGGCAAAGAAGAAGAACAATATTTGGGGGCTATTTTCTCAAATGTAAAGGTAAAAAGCGGCGATTCCTTTACAAGACCATCTGCTGGCGGCGGCGGTTTAGGGGATGCTCTTGAGAGAGATCCAAAATCCATTCTTGAAGATGTAATTGATGAGTACGTGTCAATTGACAGAGCCAAGAAAGATTATGGGGTTATTATAAAGGAAATTGACCGGGATCTCGATCAATTTGAAATTGATTTTGAAGCAACAGAACAGGAAAGAAATTATATTAGAGAGAATCGAAAACAATGGTTAGAAACGGACCCAATGGTTGTTGAGGAAAAGTATCAGAATGGAGAGATTGACAAATTAGATGTCATCCGACAATACGGTGTCATCATGGATTATAAAACAAATAAGGTTTTAGTTAAATCATCTGCACAATTCAGGGAGTCAATGAAAAAACGTTCACTTGTATATTGGGGGTAATTTAAATAGCAAGGGTCTCAGGATCCTTGCTATTTTTAGAGAAATCAAAAAGGAGATGAATGTATGGCTGAAATTATTAGACCAACGAACGCAATAGACGGGGACTTAAGTAAAGAAGCAAAAAATGATGATTTTGCATTGGAAAAGGTACCTTTAGAAGGCAGGAAAATGAGTTGGGTTAGTATTACAAATGTTACTCTAGGTGTTGCTACAGCCATGCTTTTTATTCAAATGGGAAGTTTAATGGCAACTAGTTTTGGGGCTGTAAATGCATTGTTAGCAGAAATTTATGCAACACTTGTTGCCGGAGGATTAGGAATTGGGATTTGTTTTATTGCTGCTAAATCTGGCCTGAATGTAAATTTGTTGGCTAGAGGCGGTGGATTTGGATATTTAGGAGCATCGATTACTTCATTAATTTATGCGCTAAATTTCATTATGTATTGCGCAATAGAAGGATCTATAATGGCATCTGCTGTCCATGAATATCTTCCATTTATTCCAGCTTGGGTTCTCATGGTTGTGTTTGGATTGCTAGTTATTCCACTTAATTGGTTCGGGATTAAACAGTTAGATAAGCTTCAAAAATGGTCAATTCCGATATTCTTACTATTGTTAGGAACTGCATTTGTTTTAGCTTTAAACATGAACCCTAAATTTGCAGGAAATATATGGTCCTTTCTTCCAAAAGGAGCTTCGACTGGGGGAGCTGGTCTTCTTGCTTGTATTGGAATAATGAATGGATTAGTTGGAATTATGGCCCTTCTTGTTTCCGACTATGCAAGGTTTATTAAAAAAGATGAATTTAAAAATGGTGTATTTGCGGTTGGTTTTATCCCTCAACTTGTTTGTTTTCTGATAATGGGGATTATAGGTATTTGGTTTGGAGTTCGTATGGCTGAGCAAAACCCAGGGATTTATTTCGTTCAAATTCTTGGAATTGGAGGAGCATTATTTACGATTTTAACTCAACTAAGAATTAATGTAACGAACTTATATAGTGGATCACTTTCATTAGCGAGTTTCTTTGAAAATATTTTTAAATTTAAGCCAGGAAGACCATTTTGGGTAGTCTTTGTATCGATTTCAGCGATTATTTTGATGTTGGGAGGGGTGCTTGACCATATTGGAAGTTTGTTAACTTTCCAGGGTGTGTTCTTATTAGCTTGGGGAGCAGTTTTAGTGTGTGATGCAGTGCTGGTGAAGAAACTTTTAAAAATAGGTCCTAATTATTTTGAGCATCGCCAAGAATATTTATTTGGCTGGAATCCAGTAGGCGTTGTTTCCCTTATTGTCTCATGTATAATTGGTTCATTTGCAGCCTTTGGATATTTTGGAGTGTTCTTACAAAATATAGCTGCCTTTTTTGCCGCAATCATTGCATTTGTCTTAACGGTTCTTTTAGCCATTGTTACTAAAGGTAAATACTACAGTAAAAAGAGGGCAGATGATATTACACTCAATGAATATATTAAATAATATTCATGAATGAACAAATTTTAACCTTAATTTTCTGAATTTACAGATAATATTTAACGAAAATGTATTTTTTCTTCATGTAGAAAGGTTTTTACCAAACGGGCGCTTTCCTTGAGTAAAGAAAGTGTCCTTTTTCTATATTTCAGGAGTTCTTTTTAGACATTCAAAATTATTACTCGGTGTTTAATAGATAGTAGGAAAAAAGAAAATGGAAGAAATAAACGAACAATTAAACGATTATACTAGTAACTGAAATTGTATTTAACGGAGGTAAATAAAATGGAACAACAGGATTTTGAAAAAATTTATGAAGAATACAAACAGCAAAGTGAACAGCAGGCTCAAATAGAAGCAGGGAGCAGTAATCCGGATGGGAAAGAGGAATTTGTTGCTGTTCGGAAAAATGATGATGGCGATATTATTGCGTTTAAAACCAGCGCTGGCCGGGAATTGGATTATATTACTGCGTTAGGGGATGCAAAAGCAGGAAAGATTGCGCACATTGATGTATTCCATAAGTATGGCCGGGATATTATTCGAAGCGAACCGGATGGAATAAAAGAAAATAACTTGGATCGATTACCGGAGTTTTAAAAGGAAAAACTCCAACGCAGATAAATTGACTACTTTCGCAGATAAACCCAAACTTATCGCGGATAAACGGGTGAGTATCGCAAATAAATACTAATTTACCGCAGATAAAAGCCTAATGGCTAAAAAAAAAAGCAACAAAATATAAAAATTGCCCCCTAATTTGGGGGCAACTTATAATAGCTATCTATGTGCAGCCTCATATTTATTAATTTGTTCCTCATAGCTTAATGTAACGCCGATTTCGTCCCAGCCATTTAGCAGCATTTGCTTAGGGTAGGGAGCGATATCAAACTTGATTTCAAAGCCCTCATTATCTGTAACCACTTGCTCTTCCAAGTTCACTGTTAATGAATAACCTTCAGATTCAGCCTTTTTCATAAGGGTTTGTACTTGCTCTTCGCTTGCAACAATCGCAAGGATACCGTTTTTCACACAGTTGTTCTTAAAAATATCAGCATAACTTGGTGCGATGATGACCTTAAATCCGAAGTCTTGAACAGCCCACGGAGCATGCTCACGGGAAGATCCGCAGCCAAAGTTATCACCGGCAACCAAGATGGATGCACCTTGATATTGAGGCTTATTTAAAATGAAATCTTCTCTTAATTTACCTTCGTCATCAAAACGCCAGTGATAAAAAAGGAATTGGCCGAAGCCGCTGCGTTCAATACGCTTAAGAAATTGCTTCGGAATAATTTGATCTGTGTCCACATTTGTCCGGTTTAATGGACAAACAAGGCCTGTATGAATGCGTAACGGTTCCATTGATTAACCAACCTCCTGGGCAGTAAATTGACGGACATCGACGAAATGCCCAGCAACTGCAGCGGCAGCTGCCATTTCAGGGCTGACAAGATGGGTGCGTGCCCCGTTCCCTTGACGGCCTTCGAAATTCCGGTTAGAGGTAGAAGCGCAGCGTCCGCCCGGTGGAACGATGTCGTCGTTCATGGCAAGACACATACTGCAGCCAGCTTCACGCCATTCAAAACCTGCTTCGATAAACACCTGGTCAATTCCTTCTTTTTCAGCTGCAAGCTTAATACTGAAGGAACCTGGTACAACAATCGCTTTAACGGATGGCTTTACTTTATGACCGCGCACCACTTCAGCGGCTTTACGTAAATCGCTTAATCTTGAATTTGTACAAGAACCAATGAAGACATGGTCAATTTCAATGCTGGAAATGGATTGGCCTGCTTCAAGACCCATATATTCAAGCGCGCGTTTGATTTCATCTTGTTCACTTGGCTTTACTGCGTCGTCCGGATTTGGAACAGAAGCCGTAATTGGAAGGCACATGCCAGGATTTGTTCCCCAAGTTACTTGCGGCTCTACTTCAGCAGCTTCAATTTCAACAACCGCATCATAAGTAGCTCCCTCATCTGATGCAAGTGCACGCCATCTTTCAACGGCTTTTTCAAATTCCTCGCCCTGTGGAACATCACGTCTGCCTTTTAAGTATTCGAATGTAGTCTCATCAGGGGTAATTAATCCCGCTCTTGCTCCGGCTTCGATGGACATGTTACAAACAGTCATCCGTTCCTCCATGGAAAGGTTGCGAATGGCTTCGCCAGTGTATTCCATTACATAGCCTGTACCAAACTGAACACCAAATTTACCGATGATTGCAAGGATCAAGTCTTTTGCAGTTACTCCTGTGCCTAGCTTGCCATTTACTTTAACATTTAAAGTTTTAGGAGGAGCCTGCCAAAGCGTTTGAGTTGCTAAAACATGCTCAACCTCACTTGTTCCGATACCAAACGCCAAGGCTCCAAAGGCACCGTGAGTAGAGGTATGGCTGTCACCGCAGACAATGGTTTTACCAGGCTGTGTTAAGCCAAGTTCTGGACCAATGACGTGAACAATTCCATTATCAGGGTGGTTAATTCCTGCAAGGGTAACACCGAATTCCTCACAGTTTTTCACTAATGTATCCATTTGAGTTTTTGAAATTGGATCTTTGATTACTTCGCGGTTGCGCGTTGGAACGTTATGGTCCATTGTTGCATAAGTTAGGTCTGGGCGGCGTACTTTGCGGCCGTTCATTCGTAATCCCTCAAATGCTTGAGGAGAAGTTACTTCGTGAACAAGGTGCAAATCAATATACAATAAATCAGGTTTGCCGTCTTCCTGATGTACTACATGCTGTTCCCAAATTTTTCGAATAATATTTTTTGGTTTTTGCATAATTTCCTTCCTCACGTTCATATTTTTTAGGCGATTATTTACCCTTTGACTAAAAATCTAATTTTTAAAAATATGGGTTCGGCCCCGGTAACCGAGTCCAAACCCATAGCTTTTCTTACACGTAACAGCTCATGATACATTTTGAAGCATTTTGTGATTGAATAAAATCAACAATTAGCTTCGACATTTCCCAAGTGCCGACAAGGCGTCCATCACTTACTTGTAAATCAGCTGTATGGTAGCCGGCATCCAGTACTGATTGGACAGCTTCTTCAATTAATTTCGCTTCATCTTCTAATCCAAAAGAGTAGCGGAGTAAAAGAGCAGCGGATAAGATGGTCGCAATCGGATTAGCTACCCCTTTACCGGCGATGTCCGGTGCAGATCCATGAACTGGTTCGTAAAGACCAACACCGTCTTCACGTAAGCTGGCAGAAGGGAGCATTCCAAGAGAACCAGTTAATACGGATGCTTCATCACTTAAAATATCGCCAAACATATTCTCGGTGACGATCACGTCAAATTCGGTTGGATTGGTAATTAACTTCATGGCTGTTGAATCCACTAGGGCATGCTCAACGACAACATTTGGATATTGAGCCTTTTTCTCTTCTACAATTTCGCGCCATAGCTTACTGGACTCAAGCACATTTGCTTTATCGACAGAGGTTAGATGCCCGCGGCGCTGCTCGGCAGCTTGAAAGGCTTTATCTACAATTCTCTCAATTTCTCTGCGGGAATAGGCAAGTGTATCAACAACAGTTTGGCCTTCGTCCCGGCGTTCGCTTGGCGTCCCGAAATATAGACCACCTGTTAACTCACGGACAATTAATAGGTCACTGCCTGTAATCACTTCTTCTTTAAGAGGGGAGGCATGTAGTAGATTTTTGAACCCTTTGATTGGTCTTAAATTTGCATATAGATCAAGCGCCTTGCGAATTCCCAGCAATCCTCTTTCAGGCCGTAAATGGGAGGGATTTTGGTCCCATTTTGGACCACCAACGGCTCCTAATAGAACAGCATCTGCTTGCATACAAGCATCAACGGTTGATTGCGGCAGGGGAGTTCCGTGCAAATCAATGGCCGCTCCTCCGATATCATGGCTTTCGAAGCTGAAAGTATGATTAAATTCTTCAGCTATGGCACTTAATACATCTTTTGCAGATTCAACAACTTCCTTACCGATTCCATCACCTGGAAGCAAAACAATTCGTTTATTCATTAAGAGCAACCTCCTCATTTTATTTTGACACCAAAAGAGTTGTTGGTAAGCGCCGCAAAGGCGGCACTTACGCTTTTTCTAGATGTCTCAAGTTTTATGCGTTTGCTGGTTCTTTTAAGGCAATCTGTTGATTAAAAAATACACGGTTTACTGCGTTCAAAAAGGCTTTTCCGGCTGCTTCTAAAACATCCTGGGCAGAACCGCGTCCGCTGACAGGAGTACCGTTAACGGTCATTTTTACGTGAACTTCAGCTAAAGCATCGCGACCTTTGCCGACAGAGCTCAAGTTAAAATCAGTAAGATGAATTTTTTCTTCAATTAATGCCTCAAGCGTGTTGTATAATGCTTCGACGCTTCCGCTGCCAGTACGGGCTGTTTCTACTCTGTTTCCATCAGGAGTTGTAAGGGCAACTGTAGCGGTAGGTAAGTTTCCGGATCCGCTCTGAACTTGGAAAGCAACAAGCTCATATTTTTTTACATCGATAGAAGCTGTTTGAATATCTAGTAAAATGGTATATAAATCTTCATCCGTTACTTCTTTTTTCTTATCCGTTAGTTGTTTAAAGGATTGGAACGCTTCGTTCAGTTTTTCGTGAGATAGCTCAAAGCCCATTTGCTCAATTTTGTCTTTAAACGCATGGCGTCCGGAATGTTTTCCAAGGACTAAGTCGTTCGATCCGACTCCTACTAATTCAGGAGTAATAATTTCATAGGTTTGGGCATTTTTTAAGACGCCATCCTGGTGAATTCCTGATTCATGGGCAAAAGCATTTTTTCCGACAACTGCTTTATTCGGAGGGACCTTCATACCTGTGAAACGGCTGACTAAGTCACTTGTGCGTTTAATTTCCTTTAGTACCAAGTTGGTTGTGTAAGGATATTTATCACCACGAATATTTAAAGCAACACCTATTTCTTCTAGTGCGGCATTACCGGCGCGTTCCCCGATTCCGTTAATCGTACCTTCAACCTGTGTAACGCCGTTTTCGATGGCAGCTAGTGAATTGGCAACAGCCATTCCTAAGTCATCGTGACAGTGGCAGGATAATGCTGCTTTATGAATATTTGGCACATTTTCGCGAATATAGCGGAACATGCGGCCGTATTCTTCGGGAGTTGTATAACCCACCGTATCTGGAAGATTGATAACTGTTGCTCCAGCATCAATTACGTTTGTAATAATGTTTACTAGAAAATCAAGATCAGAACGAGAAGCATCCTCAGCCGACCATTCAATATGTGGAAATCTCTTTTTCGCGTAACTTACCATCTCAACCGCCGTTTGCACGACTTGATCAGGCGTTTTCATTAATTTGTATTGCATATGGATAGGGGAGGTTGCAATGAAAACATGCAATCTAGGTTCTGCTGCATCTTTTAAAGCATCCCACGCAATGTCAATGTCCGATTTCATTGCTCGTGCCAAGCCGGTAACTGATGAATTTTTGATGGTTCTGGCAATGGCTCTTACTGCTTCGAAATCACCTTGTGAGGAAGCCGGAAAGCCGGCCTCCATAATGTCAACGCCAAACCGTTCTAGCTGTCTGGCAATCTCTAATTTTTCAAGCTGGTTTAAATTAACACCAGGGGACTGTTCGCCATCACGTAGTGTGGTATCAAAGATGTTAACGTGAACCATTTACCGCCACTTCCTTTTTCTCGTTTACAGGTTTGTTTTTAATAAATGGCATTAATGCACGAAGCTCGCGGCCAACTTTTTCAATTTGATGGTTGTTTTCTGCACGATTAATTGCGTTAAATTGTGGGCGGTTAGTTTGGTTCTCTAAGATCCAGCCCTGAGCAAATTTACCAGTTTGGATATCTTTTAATACATCTTTCATGCGTGCTTTTGTATCTTCGTTTACTACGCGTGGTCCAGATACGAAATCTCCCCATTGAGCAGTGTCAGAGATAGAATAACGCATGTTTTCAAGTCCTCCTTCATATAGAAGGTCAACGATTAATTTCAATTCATGTAAACACTCAAAGTAAGCAACCTCTGGCTGGTAACCAGCTTCTACAAGTGTTTCGAAACCAGCTTTGATTAGGGCAGTAGTACCGCCGCAAAGAACGGCTTGCTCACCGAATAGATCTGTTTCAGTTTCTTCTTGGAATGTAGTTTCTAATACACCTGCACGAGCAGAACCGATTCCTTTTGCATAGGCAAGTGCAAGATTACGAGCTTCGCCAGTATAGTCTTGGTATACAGCATATAGTGCTGGAACTCCGGCACCCTCAGTGTAAGTACGACGAACTAAGTGTCCTGGACCTTTTGGAGCTACTAGGAATACGTCTACATCTGCAGGTGGTACGATTTGTGAAAAATGAATGTTAAAACCGTGAGCAAACACTAGGGCATTACCAGGTTGTAAGTTATCTTTAATGCTTTCTTCATAAACTTTTGGCTGCATTTCATCTGGAAGTAAAACCATTACTACATCGGCAGCAGCAGTTGCTTCAGCAACAGAGGTAACTTCAACACCATCTTCAACTGCTTTATCGAATGATTTTCCTTTTCTTAAACCTACAACTACATCAAAGCCGCTTTCCTTTAAGTTAAGAGCATGTGCGTGTCCTTGTGAACCATAACCGATTACTGCAATTTTCTTTCCTTGTAAAACCTCTGCTTGAATATCTCCGTTATATAATACCTTTACCATTTAATATCATCCTTCCAAATATAGTAGTTTATTTTAATAGTGAATATGTTGCTAGTTCGTTTATTTGTGGCTGATGCCCACGTAAGAAGGCTGTCAGACCGGTTCTTGCAATTTCTTTAATGCCATAAGGGCGAAGTAAATCAATTAATGCATCAATTTTTTCCGGCTTACCGGTAATTTGAACCGCTAAGCTATCTTTACTTACGTCAATAATCACGGCACGGAACGGATCGATGATTCCATTAATTTCACTGCGCAGCTGTGAATTGCTTGCTACTTTGATTAAGGCTAGCTCCCGTGCAACGATGGCTTTATCGGTAATATCAGAAACTTTTAAAACATCGATTTGCTTGTTTAATTGTTTAGTCACTTGTTCAAGCCGTTGTTCATCTTCAATTTCAACCACCAAAGTCATTTTTGAAATGCCTTCGATTTCTGTTTTTCCAACCGAAACACTTTCAATGTTAAATTGGCGCCTTAGTAAAAGGCCGGTGACACGGTTGAGGACACCGCTGCGATCCTGAACTGTGGCCGTTATAATGCGTTTCATGGTTTCACCCCAATCATTTCGTGTAATCCCTTGCCTGGAGCAATCATTGGAAATACTTTTTCCTGCTGTAACACGCGGCAATCCAGAAGAACAGGTCCGTCATAAGCAAATACATCCGGAAGTGCTGCAATAAGTTCTTCTTGAGTGTCAATTCTCATGCCTCTGATAGAGTAGCTGTCAGCAAGCTTTACGAAATCTGGCTGTACCGGAAGCAGGGATTCGGAAATACGGTTATCATAGAGTAATTCCTGCCATTGGCGAACCATGCCAAGTGCGCCGTTATTGACAATGATAATTTTAACTGGCAGGTTTCTTTCCTGAATAACCGATAATTCTTGCAGTGTCATTTGGAATCCGCCATCTCCAACAATCGCTACAACTGTACTTTCAGGTGATGCCAGCTGTGCTCCAATTGCAGCAGGGAAGCCAAAGCCCATTGTTCCAAGTCCGCCGGAAGTAATCCAGCGATGCGGTTGATTGAATGTATAGTACTGAGCAGCCCACATTTGATGTTGACCGACATCAGTAGCAACAATCGCTTCACCGTTTGTCACCTTATGAACAGCCTCAATGAGCCATTGCGGGCACATACCATTTGGATTGTGTTTATACCAAAGTGGATATTCCGCTTTATATTTTGCAAGTGTTTCCAGCCATTCCTCAATTTCCGGTGATTTAATTGCTACAGATAATAATTCGCTTAATGCTTCTTTTGTATCAGATACAATCGGAATTTGTGTTGGAATATTTTTTCCAATTTCTGCAGGGTCGATATCAATGTGAGCGACTTTTGCATTTGGTGCAAAATGCTTTAGATTACCTGTAAGTCTGTCATCGAAGCGGGCACCAAAGTTAATAAGCAAGTCACTTTCATATAAAGCCATGTTGGCCGCATAGGTTCCGTGCATACCGCCCATTCCTTGAGATAGAGGGCTGTCAGCAGGAAAGCTTCCTAATCCTAAAAGGGTGGTTACAACTGGCAAATTGTGTTTGGTTGCAAAAGCTGTTAATTCAGCTGAAGCCTTGCCGTGTAGGACACCTGCGCCAGCCAGTACAACCGGCTTCTTTGCCTTAGAAAGGGCATCGGCCAATTTTTTGATCTGTAAAGGATTTGGCTTTGTTGTTGGCTGGTACCCTGGTAAATCAATTTCAACTTCATCTTGAACTGCTTCAGGAATTCCTGATGAGATATCTTTTGGGATATCGACTACTACTGGACCTGGCCGGCCTGTAGAAGCTATGTGAAATGCTTCCTTGACGATTCTTGGTAAATCAGAAATCGACTGTACCTGATAATTATGTTTCGTAATTGGGGTAGTGATGGCAACCACATCAGCCTCTTGGAAAGCATCCGTCCCAATTACGCTTCGTGCAACCTGTCCTGTAAACACAACGAGCGGCAAGGAATCCATCATGGCGTCGGTAATTCCTGTAATTAAATTCGTAGCACCTGGACCGGAAGTCGCCAGGACAACACCAGGTTTTCCTGTAACTCGGGCATACCCTTCTGCAGCATGGATCATACCTTGTTCGTGGCGGAAAAGAATGTGCTTAATTGAGTTTTGAGCCCGCCAGATTGCATCATAAATTGGTAGGACAGCACCTCCGGGATACCCAAATATTGTGTCAACACCCTCTTTAATTAATAAATCAATGAGAAGGTCTGCACCTGTTAGTGGTGCGGTACTAGTTTGGAATTCCGGTTTTGCTTCAACTTTCACGTCGTAATCCCTCCTTAGGGTTATTTGAATATTTTAAAAACTTAGTATGCAGTTTTGCGTTAAAGCCTAACCTTCAAACGGATATAATCAAAGTAAAAAGCCCTTTTCTCTCCGAATAAACTGCAATTAATAGAAATAAGCAGAGTAATCGGGGAGAAAAGGGCCTTCATTTTCTCGGTACCACCCGGTTTCACAGTATCCTTACGAATACTGCCTTATGAAGCGATATTAAATGGAATAACGCTTCTTTTAGTAACAGGTGCCTAAGATTTAGCACCCGATTGAACCTACTAGACCTAAGCCGTTCAGCCCAACACTCAGGGATGATGTCAGAATAAGTTGTATTGCCGGGCTCACAGCAACCCCGACTCTCTGAAAATACAAGTTTCTTATTCTTTTATTCCCGTCATCGATTTATAAATATTCCGTTGTCAATATGGTTTTAGCACCTTTACTTCTCTTCGGAAGGGGAGGGGTACTAATCAATCCCTTGGAATTTAACTAACTTAGATTTTCATGACTCCGCCTGTGTTAGCAGAGGTAACAAGTTTTGCATATTTTGCAAGATAACCAGATTTGATTTTTGGCTCCGGTTTTTGCCAAGAGCGGCGTCTTTCCGCTAATACTTCATCATCTACTAGAAGGTCAATCGAACGTTCTTGTAAATTAATTAAAATTTTGTCACCATTTTTCACTAGGGCGATTGGGCCGCCTTCAGCAGCTTCCGGTGAAATATGTCCAATAGAGATACCTCGGCTTGCACCAGAGAAGCGGCCATCTGTTATCAAGGCAACTTCCTTATCTAACCCTCTTCCGGCAATCGCGGAAGTAGGAGCAAGCATTTCCGGCATTCCCGGACCGCCTTTTGGACCTTCATAACGGATTACAACAACATGACCTGCTTGAACTGTTCCATTATTAATGTTTTCCTGCGCTTCATCCTGGGATTCAAAAACAATGGCTTCACCCAAGAATGTTTTAATTGAAGGATCAACAGCTCCTACTTTGATAACACCGCCATCCGGGGCAATGTTTCCATATAGGATGGATAGTCCGCCCACAGGGCTGTATGGATTATCTTTTGTCCGAATAACTTTTTCATTGGTAATGACTGCATCTTTTACATTCTCAGCTAGAGTTTTTCCTGTTATTGAAATGCAATCCTTATTAAGCGCTCCCTCAACCTTACAAAGTTCATTAAGGATGGCACTAATTCCACCAGCCCGATGAACATCATCCATTGAATAATTAGATGCTGGCATGATTTTTGCGAGATAAGGAACTTTTTCTGCAATTTTATTAATATCACGTAAGTCGTATTCAATACCGGCCTCATGAGCGATTGCCAAGGTATGTAATACCGTATTGGTGGATCCTCCCATGGCCATATCCAATGCGAATGCATTATCAATTGCTTCTCTTGTTATGATATCGCGTGGGCGGATATCTTTTTTCACTAATTCAATTAAATGCTTTGCAGCTTGACGAATCAATTCATGTCTTTCTTCGGAGGTTGCCACAATCGTTCCATTTCCAGGAACCGTCATTCCAAGTACTTCCATCAGACAGTTCATTGAGTTCGCTGTAAACATTCCTGAACAAGAACCACATGTTGGACAGGCACTTGTTTCAATTTCATATAACTCCTGTTCGGTCATTGTACCTTTATGAAAGGCTCCAACACCCTCGAAAACAGATGTTAAAGAAAGGTTTTCTCCGGAAGAGGTTTTTCCCGCTTCCATTGGTCCACCTGAAACAAAGACTGATGGGACATTGGTTCTGGCTGCTGCCATCAACATTCCCGGTGTGATTTTGTCACAGTTTGGAATATAAAACACACCATCAAACCAGTGTGCGTTTATTACTGTTTCGGCACTATCAGCGATGATTTCCCTACTTGGAAGGGAGTACCTCATCCCGATATGCCCCATTGCGATACCATCATCAACGCCGATGGTATTAAATTCAAAAGGTATTCCGCCTGCCTCACGAATGGCTTCTTTCACAATCTCACCGAAATGATTAAGGTGTCTGTGACCAGGGATAATATCAATATAGGAGTTACATACACCGATGAACGGCTTGTCAAGATCACTCACTTTTACCCCAGTTGCGTATAATAGGCTGCGGTGGGGAGCACGGTCAATCCCCTTTTTAATCATATCGCTGCGCATATTTTCGCGCCTCCTAACTTACAATTGCGTGGTTTGCAGCAGATGGATAATAAGCGACTCCGTCTGTTGTAACAATTCATCTAAATTCTTATCATTCATATTTTAATAATGGCTCTAAATAATCAGCCTGGCTCCTTCTATTTAGGGAAGAATGTAAAAGGCTGTGTTCAACTTATCACTTTCGTATAAGTTTTATTGTCAGTTATCATAACTCCATTTGTATACATGGTCAACATAAAAATCTGACAATTCAAACTAATCGTAAAAGCTGGTAGCGTTTACAATGTTGTAACGATAAGGAAAACCTAAGAATAAAAAAATTTTAAAAATTTTTATTTCACAATCTTTTTTGATAATAGCAGGAGAAAAACGAGAGGAATTTATGGGGTAATAAAGGAAAAAATGGCAGTCAGTAATACATTTTCACTAATGATAAAACACCCTATTTTATACTATTTTTATTATTTTAGAATTGTTAATTATATGATTTTGCAAGGTATTCATACACTTCTCTTAAATTTCTAAACCCCATCTCTTGTGCTTTATTTAAATAATTCCGCCAAATTTGAGCAGTCATCATCGCATCTCCCAGTGCATGGTGGCGGTTTTTTATCTCAATTCCACATTCTTGGCAGATATCATCAAGTGAGAACGATTTCCATTGTGGATTTGATAATCGAATCAGAAAAGATGTATCGATGATTCGATGGACAAATTTTATTTTTAGGTGATCCCAGCAGCTTTTTTGCATAAAGGCTTTTTCATGTTTGGAGTGATGGGCTACAAGAATATCCCTTTTAATAAACTGATAGAATTGGAGTAACACCTCTTTCCCTTCGGGGGCGTTTTGTAGTTCATCCGTTTGTATCCTGGTTAATAAAGAAATTTCATCGGAGATAGGGTGTTCAGATTTTAAAAGGGTATAAAAGGTTTGATCCGTAATAATCGTAGTGCCTTTCATTTTAACAGCCCCAATGGAAAGGATCCGGTCTCCCTTTTCAGGGAAAAAGCCCGATGTTTCCAAGTCAAAAACTGTAAAATATAATTCATGCAAGGGAACGTCCAAGACTTTAGTGTCTTGCATTTCTTTTTGCAGGTTTCTTATAAAAGATAATTGTTGCAGATTATGCGTATCCTGGAATCCTGTGTAAAAGTTTGAACCCAGTTTTCCTGATATTTGCTTAAAGTATTGAATCATTTCATTCATTCTCAAGTTAATCCCCCTTTCCTACTAGCTTGATGGTTGATTGAAGTAGAGTCATGCCATTTTTTATGATGTTTCTAACTTCTTTACGTTGGATTTTGTCCAGTGAGGCCATAGGTAAATAATGCCCGGATTCATAATCGGAATGGTTTCCGAAATGCAGCCTGTATTCTAGTAATTTTAAGAAATACTGTTTATAGATAGTGTGATCTTGTATCTTTAGTTGACTAAGTCTTGAAAGCGTGGAAGTCTCTTGCAGATGATTTTGAATGGCCAATACCCGAACAGCATTTACATATGGTAAAATGGCCATTTCTTTCAAATTAAGCGAACCGGCATGATTCCCGTGTGTTTCCACTAAAAGCTGTCCTAATATGCCGACTCCTTTTTTTACATGCAAGGTATTTTTCAAAATGGCTGGCAGCAGAAGATTCTTTTCAACCTTTTGAAAAACCATTGTTTTTAATTCTTGAATATAGACGGATTCTCCATAAAGAGACCGTCCATCCATAAAGATTAACAAATACCGAATGGTTTCCCAGGATGCATCGATCATCCACTCTAATAACTGTCGCTGCCAATCAGGATAGGATTTGCACCATAAAGGATGATTAGCCATTACTCCGCCTTCGCAGAATGCATACCCCGCTATGTAGAGTCCATGTGAGATTTCTTTCCCTAATGCGAGGAAATATTCCTGTGCTGCTTTACTTGGATTTTGATAGATGATTCCATGATCTTGATCACTCCATATGGATTGTTCGAATCTGCCCGCACTTCCCATAACAAAGAAAGAAAAAGGGGATGGGGGAGGTCCGAGGAGATGAGCGACGTGCTTGATGGCAGTCTTAATGACATGCTGAATGATTTCGTCATGTAAATGATTTAATCGGAAATGATCCCAAATGGCATCCTTTAACTGACTTTCTCTAAAGTTTCTGATTTCTTGGAAGCTTTTATAGGTCATTTTTTCCCTCCTAGCAGTAAAAACGGATATAGCGATGCAATCCCTCCGCTTGCGAAGAGAGATTGGACACCGCATTTTGCTGAAAGATTATTAAGCTTTCAGTTTTTGTTCAGCTTTGATTAATTCAGGATAACCATAACTTCCATGCTCGCTCATATCCAGTCCAATAATTTCTTCTTCCTCCGTAACGCGTAACCCATTCATAACCGCCTTCATTATGGCCAAAATAATAAAGGATACAATGAATGCGTATGCGGCGCATGTGATGACCCCCATAGCTTGAATGCCAAGTTGGTGAAAGCCTCCCCCATAAAATAATCCTGGTTTACCTACGGTTGCCAATTCCTTTGTTGCAAACAAGCCATTTGAAAGTGTTCCCCAAACCCCGGCCGTACCGTGGACCGATAAAGCAGCAATCGGATCATCGATTTTTCTCTTCTCAAAGAAACGAATGCTATAAAACACAAGGATGCCAGAGATAAAACCGATTACGACAGCAGCCCATGTATCGACAAAGCCACAGGAAGCGGTGATGGCAACTAATCCTGCTAGAGCGCCATTTAACATCATTGGTACATCTGCTTTTCCTATAACCATCCATGAGATCATCATTGCTGCAACAGTACCAGCTGCTGCACCCAAGTTTGTATTTAGGGCAACAAATCCAAAGAATGCTTTGTCTGCGGATAATGTACTCCCTGCATTGAATCCAAACCAGCCTACCCATAAAAGCAATACACTTAATGCTGTAAAAACTTGGTTATGCCCAGCGATATTATTAGGTGATCCGTCTTTATTATATTTTCCAATCCGTGGTTTCAGTAGAATGGTAGCCGCTAGTGCCGCCATGGCGCCAGTTAAATGGACGACTGTTGAACCGGCGAAATCTTGTTTTCCGTGTTCTGCCAACCAGCCGCCTCCCCAAATCCAATGAGCAATTGGCGGATAAACAAGTACTGAAAAAAGAACAGCGAACACAAGATAGGCAGCTAATTTCGCTCGTTCTGCAAAACCGCCGAAGGCGATGGTTAGAGAAATACCAGCAAAAGCTAATTGGAACATGAAGAATACGGAACCGGATAGAGATAATCCTTTGATTTCATAACCAGAGTAGAAAAAATTGGAGAGGCCAATCAGTTCATTTCCTTTTCCGAAGGTTAATCCATATCCTACAGCCCAAAATAGGATGGAGCTTATGCTAAAGGTTAGAATCGTTTTACCAGCAATGTGACCTGCATTTTTCATTCGAGTAGATCCTGTTTCAAGAAGGATAAAACCTCCAATCATAAGGATGACAAGGACCGACCCTACCATCACCCATACACTGTTTAATAAAAACGTTGTATCCATTTAATCTCCTCCTTTTGTTATGTTAATTTTGTTAACATTCATCATAGTTGTATTTTTGCATGTTTGGGAGATTAATTTCTATAAGGATGTTAGATTACCTTACATGATTTTTACGAATATGAAATTGTAAAGGGGATGAGGGGGGCTAAACAAATAAAAGGCCCGCTATAGCAGCAAGCCTCCTGCACCGATGTATTCTAATTCACTGACCTTTCCTAAAACCAAACCGGGCGTTTAGTTGCCCTTGAATCATTTTTCTGCGTATTTCTTCCTGGTTTTGCTTCTTTTGTTCACGAAGCATTTCTCTTCTAATCTCATGTGTCTGGACCCCATCTTCGATCTTATTTGCAATCTCCATCAATAATTCAACATCGTTAAAGGAATATTTACGACTCCCACCGCTTGATCTTTCTGGGAAAATTAGTTTTCTCTCCTCATAATAGCGGATTTGTCTTTCGGATAGACCGGTTAGATCTCTGACCACTCCGATCGTAATAACCTTCTTATCTTTATAAGACAAATCTTTTGCCATGTATCTCCTCACCACACTCCGTTTGATTTTTTTGGTTTATAACATTTTATGTTAAATTTCCTTACATTGGAATGAATTTTCCTATATTTTTTAGAAAATTAATTGGAATTCCTTGAGGGATTTTTTTTCGTAGGGTAACTTTTCTTCAGGATCAACTCTAATTCACTTAAAGTAAGGGAATATAATTCATCCTCGGAATCTTTGTATAGACATGATTCCATTAATTTATGAATGTAATATTTTTTTAGAGTCTCGATTCCTTTCTGTATATGGGTAGACATAATTTTCACTCCTTTACTGATTTTGAATTTTTCTTAAAAGCTCAGGTGCCTTGGAACCTAGTTGTCTCATTAATTCTTCATACAGTTCATCTCGTAATAAATCTAATTTCACTATTTTGGCTGCCAGCTGGATATCGTTTTTTCGATACATTTCAATCTTCCTCTCAATAGTTTGTAAAGTTAAGATAGCTATTTTTTTCTTTATTGTCAGTGAAATTGTAAGAAAAGGTAACACACAATTTGCTTAAATAGTGCCTGTCACCTTTCGTGGACAAAATGGTCTGTTTTGTCTGTGTGGGAAGGACATAAAAATGAGCCCTGTTCTCTTTTTATTAGGAATACAAAACCTCATATAAAGATAAAACTCACTCCCTTTTAAATATGATGTTTTGTCCTTAATTGAGTAACCAGCAAAAGTAAGAAATAAGCGGAGATTTTTCCGTTAGATGCAGAATGGAGCTCGTTTCGGGGTTAATAAGGGAAGGTTTTCCGATTATTCAAAGCAAAATCTATCATTTTTGAATTTTTCGAGTCAATAGGCGAAATCTCTCCGTTTATTTAAGCCTTTTTTCATAGTAATTTCTAATTAAGCGGAATTCTTCCGTCTATTTATTAGCTTGGGTACTTAATCTGATCCCCCAACCGAAGTGCGGACCTGTTGATTCTAGATGCGAGAATCAACAGCATTTAGTAGATAATGTAATCTCTTTTGTATCTTTATTATAAGTGTTTGGCCTTATCTCTTTTTTTAGCCTCTCACGAAGAACTGCTTTCGCTTCATCGCTAATTGCTGAATACTTTTCCCCACAAATACTTTTTTAGTAAACAATCATTTTGTTTTAAAAATATTATTACCGATTTATTCAATTACCGTATTAAAATAGTAATATACTAAACCTCATTTAGATATATAGGTATTTAGAAGTTTTGAAATCCGAAATATCATCAACATTTTCAGAAAATACTTTAAAAATGGTATATGGTATTGTATATTCTAAATATTATTAATATTTTTAATAATACTTTTATAAAAAAACATTGGAGGTAGAAAATGAAGAAGTTTAAAATCTTTTCAACGCTTTTAGTCTTTTCCTTGATGTTTGTTTTATCGGCCTGTGGAACGAGTGAAAAAACAAATGGTAGTTCAAAGGAACAGGAAAAGAAAACTTTACGAGTCGTAACCGATGCGGCTTATGCACCATTCGAGTATATGGATAAAGGTAAAGTAGTTGGTTTTGATGTTGACTTCCTTAATGCTGTTGCAAAAGAAGCAGGATATAATGTAAAACTTGAACATGTTGGCTGGGATCCGTTATTCGTAGAAATCAAAGGAAAGACTGCTGATTTTGGAATTTCTGCGATTACCATCAATGATGAGCGTAAACAAACCTATGATTTTTCTACTCCATACTTCCTTTCTAAAAACGAAATTCTAGTTCCAAAAGATAGCCCAATTAAGAGTGCTGCAGATCTAAAAGATAAAGTAGTTGCCGTACAAAATGGTACAACAGGCCAGGAAGCAGTCGAAGCGCTTATTGGTAAAAATAATTCGAATCTTAAAAAATTCAAAAACAACAATCTAGCGATTATGGAACTTAAGAGCGGTGGTGCCGATGCAGTTGTTGCTGATAACACAGTAGTTGAACAATATGTAAAAAATAATCCAAATGAAAATTTTGTGGTCATTCCAGATGACTCTGCATTTGAAAAAGAATTCTATGGATTAATGTTTGCAAAGGACAGCAAGTTAAAAGCTGATTTTGATAAAGCGATTCAAAAAGTGATTGAGAATGGGGAATACACAAAGGTTTATCAAAAATGGTTTAAGGTTGATCCGGATTTAAATGCATTGAAACAACAATAGGAAAGAATAAAGTTGCGTAACCCTTTGCCGTTACGCAATTTTTATTCCTATCAAAAAATATATGATCAAAGCATTATTTATCTTATTAAAATAGTAATTTATTACATATTGAATAAGAATACAGTGGTAGTTATAATCATGTATATTCAAAATATTCCCGATATTTGTAGAAATCTCTTTAAAAATAGGTTATAATATTGTATATTCAAAATATTATTAATATTTTTATAGAAAAATATTGGGGGGTACAAAATGAAGAAGGTTAAGATTTTTTCTACCATTTTAGTCGTTGCATTGATGTTTGTTCTATCAGCTTGTGGATCGAGCGAAAAGACAAATGGCAGTGTAAAAGGAGATCAAAAGAAGACTTTACGAGTTGTAACAAATGCAGCATACGCACCATTTGAATACATGGATAAAGGGAAAATTGTTGGCTTTGATATTGATTTTATTCAAGCTGCCGCCAAGGAAGCCGGATATAACGTAAAGGTTGAACATGTTGGCTGGGAACCGCTATTTGTTGAAGTGAAAGGGAAAAATGCTGATATAGGAGTTGGTGCAATCACCATCAATGACGAACGAAAACAAACCTATGACTTCTCTACTCCATACTTTTTATCTAAAAATGAAATTTTAGTTCCGAAAGACAGTCCTATAAAAAGTGCTGCAGATTTGAAAGGGAAAGTAGTTGCCGTACAGAATGGTACAACAGGTCAATCCGCGGTAGAAGCTCTGTTTGGAAAAAATAACTCGAAACTTAAAAAGTTCAAAGATAATAATCTAGCGATTATGGAGCTTAAGAGCGGCGGTACCGATGCAGTGGTTGCTGATAACACAGTTGTTGAGCAATATGTAAAAAATAATCCAAATGAAAATTTTGTTGTTATTCCAGATGACTCTGCATTTGATAAAGAGTTTTATGGAGTGTTGTTTCCAAAAGGAAGCAAGATAAAGGCAGAATTTGATCAGGCGATTAAGAAGATGATGGAAAACGGTGAATACACAAAAATTTATCAAAAATGGTTTAAGTTCGAACCGGATTTGAAGTCATTAAAGCAACAATAGAAGATGAAAATTGCGTAACTCTAAAATATTAGAAGTTACGCAATTTTTGCATCTGCTTAAAATATTTTATTGCGATAAATAACTAAAGTATAAAAGGTGGATTTTTAAAAAGATTGAGGGGGTCAATGAATGGATTTTCGTTGGGATTTATTAGCTGAGTATGGTCCTTTTTTCTTGAAGGGAACCCTATTAACCATTGGGCTTTCCATTGGCAGTATTATCATTGGAACAGTACTGGGGCTATTAATTGGATTAGGAAAAATGATGAAAAATCAATGGGCAGCGCTACCGTTTAAATGGTATATTGCCTTTTTCCGCGGGACACCGTTTATGGTTCAAATATTACTCATTCATTTTGCTGTGGTTCCAGTATTCCTTGGCGAAACCAATGCGATAGTGGCTGCCATTGTTGCACTTTCTTTAAACTCAGCGGCCTACATCGCTGAAATCTTCCGTGCCGGGATTCAATCAATTGATAAAGGACAAATGGAAGCAGCCCGTTCATTAGGGATGAACCATGTACAATCGATGCGATTTGTCATTCTGCCGCAGGCCTTTAAACGTATGATTCCGCCACTTGGAAATGAATTTATTGTATTAATCAAAGATTCCTCCCTCGCAGCGCTCATTGCGGCACCAGAGCTTATGTACTGGGGACAAGCCATGCAAGGGCAGTATTACCGTGTGTGGGAGCCATATCTCACAGCAGCCGCGATTTATTTAGTGTTAACTCTTTCCTTAAGCTTCCTGTTATCTCGACTTGAAAGAAGGTTGGCCACAGAATGATTAAAGTAACCAATTTGAAAAAAAGCTTTGGTAATCATGAAGTTTTAAAAGATATTAACGTTACCGTAAAACCCCAGGAAGTGGTTGTTGTCATTGGGCCTTCCGGTTCAGGGAAATCCACCTTTCTTCGCTGTATTAACTTACTAGAAACCATCACAGGCGGACATGTCCTGGTTGAGGGAATCGATATAACTGATAAAAAGACAGATATTAATAAAGTGCGGACAGAAGTAGGAATGGTGTTTCAGCAATTTAACCTATTCCCGCATAAAACCGTCATTGAAAATATAATGCTGGCACCGATGAAGGTAAGGAATGTATCTGCCGAAAAGGCGAAAGCAAAAGGTTTGGAGTTATTGAAAAAGGTAGGGTTGGCCGAAAAGGCGAATGCCTACCCGGATTCACTTTCCGGGGGACAAAAGCAGCGGGTTGCAATTGCAAGGGCACTGGCGATGGAGCCGAAAATCATGCTTTTCGATGAGCCAACCTCTGCACTTGACCCGGAAATGGTCGGTGAAGTGTTAGAGGTAATGAAGCAACTCGCAAAAGAGGGCATGACGATGGTTGTCGTCACGCATGAAATGGGCTTTGCCAAGGAAGTCGGAGACCGGGTCATTTTTATGGACGGCGGACTAATCGTTGAGGAAAATGTTCCAAGTGAGCTATTTGATAACCCGCAAGAAGAGAGAACGAAATCATTTTTGAGTAAGGTCTTATAGAAAATGAAAGGGAGGCCCGCGATTAAGGCCTCCCTTTCATTTTCCTATCGTTCTAGTTTATGTGGATCATCAAAATCAAAGACTTCGACAATCCGGTCCGCTTTTATCCTTCTTGAACAAAGAAGAAATAGTTGGCTAAAGAATTCGGCTAAATCAAGGGGGGATGAAGGAAGCTTAATCTGAACAGTCACAGAGCCAAACATTTGTTTAAAGTAGGCTTTACGTTCTGCATTTTTCCCGTCCCTCTTTAATGGATTATATGCCCATAGCAGATGCAAGTCCCCGTTGACTTCTTCCACATTGCGAATTTCAGCGACGGTCGTCGATTTATCATGCGTATAAATCACTAAATAATACTTGTCGTTTCGATGCCAGTCAATAAATATAAAGTAGTAGCTTGTATCATAGTCAATCCGGGTAACTTTATAACCCGCTACTACAGGTTTTCCATTTGTCCATTGATGAAACTTTGGTAAAGTATCGTCAATTGTTTTTAACTGAGTGATTTCATAGCCAGTTCCATTCCACTTTTCTATACAATTACTGAGTGAGATTGCCTGTTCCTTTTCCAAAATGATTGCTCCTTATCTTTCTTTGACAACATTATACGGTGTAAAAGCGGAGAAAAAAAGCGATTTCAAAAGCTTTGTCTCCGAAATGAAACATAACTGAAATGGCTTTTAAAAATTCATTTGGTAGAATTATTCTGTTATGGACTTATAATCGTCCCATTGTTCGAATAGTATGAGGAATAAATATGCCTCTTTTCCATATGAATGACATAGAAGTGCTTGCAATTGGAGGGAAAACAATGTCGTTAGAAAAGCAGCTAACAGAAAAACAGTACTATAGCATGTTCATTAATGAACATGAAGAGGTACATCCGATTCGTATTCTCGGGGATGCCTATCAAGAAGAAATGCAAAAGGATATACCGGATTTATCCTATATAAGGTTTGCACAAGGTGAAGTGTATTTTCACAATAGAGACTTTGAGACAGCCATTTTTAAATGGGGAAACATTATTAATGAACTGGAGCCATGGGCGCAAAAAAACACAGCAGATGCTTATTACGAAATGGGGCTGTTGTCCAATGCCGAGGACTTGTATACCGCTATTGAAACCGACAATCTAACCTTAAAGACTGAAGTAGCTTTACAGTTATTTACACTTTATAACGAACGCGGGAAAATGGACTCAGCAGTCGAAGTCATCAAGAAAACGGTTCTTTCCAATCCGGATTATCCGCAGGTTACAGAAATCGCCAGAAAGTTTTTTGAGGAGCGGCAGGATTGGCAAAATGCCATTGAACTTGCAGTGAATGAGGCCATTCGTACAGAGACATTGGAATGGTTCGGAATTGTAAACTCTTATGTAAATAATGGTGTAACAAAACGTCTTTTACCAGGCTATTTTTCACGGGCCTTGAACGTTGTATATACATTAGATAGGAAGCAATTTGAAGAGTTAACTGCTGCACTTTGGAACAGTTATAAAACGGAAGATTGCTATTTTACCTGGTTAAAAGAAATCAATTACCTTGTATCCAATTTGGAAATAGGCCAAAACGAACACTGGGAAAAACTTTCTGCCCTTTTTAAGGAAACCTATTTCAGCTTGATTGATGGAAGCTATTTGATTAAGGAATTAACCGATATCATTCCTGATTTACTTTCTAATTGGATTCGGATCTCGAATTCTTCTCAACTTGTTTTGGCGTCAGCTGCGGTCCTTTCCTGGAATGAGTTATTTCCAGTAAGCATTAATATGTTGATTGTGAGTGAGGCTGAAAAGTTTATCAGTAAAATGGATCATGAAATCGACGAACTCGAAGAGTGTCTAAAGCTGTTTGAATCGATTTTACATTGGGCAGAAGCACACGATATGGGAGAGAATCATCGTCTAAAGTGGATGGTTCAGCAACTAATTGATTTTGAAACCCATCATCTTTTACTAACCGGATTGAGCGGCAGTGGCAAATCCACTTTTATCAATATGGTTTCCGGTGAAGATTTGCAGGATAGTCCTACATCATCTGTTGTTGTGTTTAAGGACCATCCGGAACTTGAAATAGATGAAATCAACAATATGGAAACGGTTCAATTGGCGGACCTAGTTGACTTTCAAGAAAGAATGGATCGGCGTCGGAATGCATTAGAGTCGCTAATTGAATTTAAGCGGCCTAATCCATTTTTAAAGGAGAATCGACTTTCAATGATTGATACTCCTGGGCTAAATGGGAATCAGTATGAAGTGATGAAACAGATTCATGCGGCAGATACGGTGTTATTTGTGCTCGATGCCAATGCACCCTTTACAGCTAAGGAGCGGGGAATTCTCTCACAAATCCATGACCAGGCACCGAATGTTCCAATCCATTTTCTGCTGAATAAAATGGATACAATTGCGAATGAACAGGATACCGTACGGATTTTTAATGAAACAAAGGCGGAAATCAATTCCTATTTACCAGATTCGAAGGTTTTGGCGTTTTCGTCGCAAAATGATCGTGGTCAGCAGTTAAGTAAGTTGACGGAGTTTATCCAATCGATTAAGCATACTAGAAATATTGAAGATAAACGGCTGGCAAAATTATTATTTTTTATCCGTTCAACCATTACAGAGCTGCTGCAAAAGCGTATTGATGTGGAGAACCAATTAATTGAATCGGTACGATGGAATGAAGAGATGCACCTGAAATTGACCGGTGCACTTAACCAAATAAAGGATACCGAATCACAAAAAGCTGAGACCATTTCAAGGAGCTATGGTCTCATTAAGACGGAGCTTCAGAAGGAAATTTCAGATTGTGTACCGAAAATGCTGAAGGAATGCTCTCTATTAATCAAAGAAAATAGCGATTTTAGCAATATTCATCTTGAGCTAAATAACGAAATGAATAAAAGAATGCAAGAATATTTAGAGCAGACGATTCTTCCGAAATACTATACATCGTTGCAGGAGTGGATTGGACAAACGAAAGAGGAATTCATTCAAAGCCAACAATTTTTAGATGAAATGGCGGAAGGCTTCAACGTCATGTATGGAGAGGAACGGTTTAAGCTGGAATGTGATTTTAAGGTTCTTGATGATTGGCGGAGGGATACAGATCGAATGACGAGCCGATTCATCTTAGATCCTGTTAATATCCTGCTGCGCCGTACCCCATCACAGTTCTTGTTAAAAAGTGCAGGGAAGCTGTTAGGTGCGTTGTCGCAAAACAAAACCATGTTGTTCAATAAGTACAAAGCTTTTGTGGAGAATGAGGATTATTCTGAAACGGTTGCACTGGTAAATGAGCGTTTTTTCCAGCAATTTGAATTATTTGAAAAAGCGTTGGAGCGGGATATTAGCTTGTTTTTTAGAGACCCGGCAAGCGTGGTATCGCGAGCAATTGAAGAAGCGCAAACAGAAATTGAAACGAATCAAGAGTTGCTTGGAAAAATGAACACCAATCCTGAACTATTCCGCGATCCATTGACCTTGTTTGAGGTAAGACTACGACAGTTTGAATGGATGACAGTTGCGGGTAAAGGGGCACAAACGGTTTATTAATAAAAAAAGGCTGCCGGTGGGTTACAATCCGTGCAGCCTTTCGTATTACTTCCCCATTTCTTTCATCACTTTAAGCAGCAGGTCCGGCCTGTTGGTTAGGATCCCATCTGCCCCGGCTGCAATTAATTTTTTCATCGTTTTCGAGTCATCAATGGTCCAGTAATGAATCTGCATGCCGCGCCGATGTGCACCATCAATCAATTTCTGGTCCGTTAAATCGAAACCGCTATCCGCAACGGGTAACTGAAAATCATCCACCTGCGGCTGATATAAATCCCTTAAAAAGAACTTATGAAACACAACAAATTTTGTCACCTCTTGTTTACCAGCACAAGTGGCCACTCGTACCTTTGCATACTTATCAAAGGTTTTAAGAATATTTTGGTCAAAAGAGGCAACAAGAATTTTATCCTCCATATGATACTTTTCAATTAAAGCCCAAAGCTTTTTAGCCATTTCTTCATATCGCTCCGGCGGATTATCATCCTTAATTTCCATCTCAATCCTCATGTTCCCAAACCTTTGAAAAATCTCTTCAGTGGTTGGAATATAGACACCTTTGCCACGATAACTGTATTGGCCGTGCACGTCTTTAAAATGGTACCCGGCATCAAGCTTTTGGATTTCCTTCAGGGTCAAGTCTTTTACAGCCCCATGTCCATTCGTTGTCCGGTCAACAGTCGGGTCATGGATGGCTACTAACTGGCCATCTTTTGTTATATGGAGGTCAGTTTCGAGTGCATCAACCCCAAGTTTTGCTGCATTAGAAAATGCGGCAATTGTATTGGAGGGAGCGAGCAGCTCACCGCCTTGATGGGCAACAACCAGTGGACGGTTATTTTTAAAAAATGGCTTCTCCTTAATAGGCTGAACGGGCAAAAGATTAACAGCGAGCAGAAAAAGAAGAAGAGCCGGTACAAGAATCTTTAAAAATTTGACGCCTCGCCTTTTTGTTTTTTCAATGGTGATTTGCGCCATAGATCACTAGTAGCCTTTCGAAAAATCTACTAGATTTTCTGATGGAGTTTGTCCGGAAAGATAGCTTTTTAAATTTGGAATAAGTATTTTTTCAATTACCCGCTGATTATAATGTTCAGTTGAGCCGGAGGTGTGCGGGGTAATAATCACGTTCTCCATTTCCCATAGGGGACTATCTTCAGTCAATGGTTCTTTTTCAAAAACATCAAGCCCAGCACCAGCAATTTTTCCGTTTTGTAGGGCTTGAACCAAATCCTTTTCTACGACTATTTCACCACGGCCAATATTAATGAAAAAGGCAGAAGGTTTCATTTGATCAAATTTCTCTTTTCCGATTAATTGATACGTTTCTTTTGTTAATGGCATGGTAATCACAACATAATCACAATTTGGCAGGAGGGCATCAAGTTCGTTCGGTTTATACATTTCATCGACATATTCTTCAGGATTTCCAGAGTTTCGGACGCCGATTACGTGCATACCAAAGGCTTTCGCTATTTTTGCGGTTTCTTTTCCGATTGCCCCAACACCTAAAATTCCAATCGTCTTTTCATGCAATTCCAAGCCCATGTTTGCATGGTGCCATTTTTTCGATTGCTGGTTCTTTACATAGGTATGGATTTTTCTCGTTAACCCTAGCATCAAGCCAAAGATGGTTTCAGAAATAGGGTAGGAATGCACACCATTGGCGCTCGTAACGAAAACGTTTTTTGATTCCAGTTTTTCAAGAGGCAGGGAGTTGACTCCGGCACTCCACGTCTGAAGCCATTTGAGTTTTGAATCAGGGGTGAGGCAATATTCTTCAAGCCCCCGTTTCCAACCGGCAATAATCTCTGCATCCTGCAAGTGCTCTTGCCAAATTTCTTTATCTTTTCCAACGATTAATTCCCAATCAGGGATGATTACTTGGATTTGGTTAAATTGCTGCTGTGTTAATTTATGGGTAATAACCATTTTTCCCTTTTCCATACCATCGCTCCGTTCTATTAAAAATCTATTAACTATATTCATGATAACTGAAAATGGAGAAAATGATAACTAGTACTAGTTCAATATCAAAGGGAGCCTTTTAGAGAAATTATCAGAGAATAAGAGGGAGAGGAGTATTCAAAGAAAAAAGATCAGTTCTCCAATGGACTGATCTCATATTAAACTATATATTTTCTCTCTTTCTTCTTACTTGCTGGACCTTCAGTGCTACTAATCCAGTTAATAGTAGGGCTAGTCCCAATGCAGCATAATTGTACATTGGTGTTGCAGTGTTAGGTAAGGAATTATCTGATCCGGATATAGGGCTCTTGCTGCCTTTATCAGCGGAATCAGATGCTGGGTGATCAATTCCGCCATTCCCAGGATTATCAGTAGTGTTGTCATTACCAGTATCCCCAGGATTATCAGTAGGGTTATCATTACCGGTATCTCCTGGATTATCGCCAGGGTTAGAAGTACCGTCGTCACCAGGATTTCCATTCCCAGGATCGTCTGTCTTCGCTTTAATGTTTTTAATTTCGATGACCTTTACTTTTTGGACACCTTTACCATCCAATACATAAACGGTATATTTTCCGTTTTTGGTTACATCAAACTGGTTATTCGTGATGTCAGTGCCATCGTTGGCAAAATCATTAACCGTTTTTTCACCAGCAAGCCATTTCATCTGTAGGACCTCTTCGGCAGTGGTGGAAACTTTGATGGTCACTGGTCCAACTGTTTCCTCTGTTGGCGAAGCCGCTAAGTCAAGGGTGAAATCAGGTGCAGGTGCCTGTTTAATATTGTTGATATCAATGACCTTTACTTTTTCAAGTCCAGTGCCATCCTTAACATAAACGGTGTATTTATTATTTTCAGTTACATTAAATTTATTGTCAGTAATGTTTTCTCCTTGGTTAGTGAAATCTGCAACGGTTTTTTCGCCTTTTTGCCATTTCATTGCAATAACTTCTTTTGCCGTGGAAGAAACAGAAATTGTTACCTTTTCCGCTGGCTTTGTTGTTGATGGTGTTAATGTAATATCAAAATCCTGTGGTGTAAAGGTTTTTAAAATATCATTTGCTAAACCAGCTAAGACTTGATGGCCTGTAGTATTTGGATGAATATCTCCAGGTAGGATTAATTCAGCTTGTCTTCCATCAAATGCGGAATAGGCATTAGCTATGTGTGCACCAAAGGTCTGCGCAAGAGGGTTAATAACCTGTGAATTCACAGCCGGGATAACTTTTTCACCAAGGTCATGTAAAGGACCTGCGCTGGTTCCAAATGGATTATATAGGTTGTAAAGAATAATTGGTGCATCAGGATTCACATTTTTAACTGTTGTGATTACTGTACCTAGATTTGCTGGGAGTTTTGAAATAGCATTCATTAAAGCAACAGTTGCTGCATTAATTTGGTCCTGAGTGGGCAGTACCGGCGGGTTAGCTTTTAATTGATCTAATATTACTTTTACTTCCGGAAGCGATAATAAATCATTATTTCCGATATCCAACGTAATCAAGTCAGCATTTTTGATTGCATCCATATTCTCAGCGTTGTTCATTGCTGCTAATAAATCAGTAGTTTTCCAGCCAGGGGCACTAATATTTTTCGAGACCGTATATTCGTCAGTCCCAATTAGATAGGGAAAGGCTTGTGAACGATCTTGAAGATTCCATCCATATGTAATCGAATCCCCTAAGGCAACAATGCTTTTTTTATCGTTATTTTCGGCAAAAACAAACGAAGAAAAGAAGGTATTTAGTGCCAGTATTAATACAAATAAAATCGACAACTTTTTAAACTTCAACAAAAATTCCCTCCAATTATGTAATTTTTTCCTACCAAAACTATTATAGTTTCATATTTTCTGAATTTTCAACACTTATAATTCTACAAATTATGCAAAAAGTCCTATGACATCGGCAATAGGGATAGAGTGCGGAGAATAAAGTATTCAAAAAATTCAATATTATCTGTTAAAATATAGGTGGTAAGCGTTTACAAACCGTAGAGAGGTGATTGTTAAATGAATCATCCTTATTTAACAGAAGACCATGAAATTTTCCGCAAATCTTTACGAAAGTTTTTGGACAAAGAAGCATATCCCTTTTATGAACAGTGGGAGGAAAATCGCCTTATTCCTCGTTCCTTTTGGACAAAAATGGGGGAGCAGGGATTCCTTTGTCCCGATTTAGAGGAGAAGTATGGAGGGAGTGGGGTGGACTGGGGTTTTTCTGTTGTCATTAATGAAGAACTCGAACGCGTAGGATCCGGATTAGTGGGGCTTGGACTTCACAGCGATATTGTCATCCCCTACATCACCGCCTTTGGAACAGCGGAACAAAAACAGCGATGGCTGCCAAGGTGTGCTTCGGGTGAGTTGATTACCGCAATTGCGATGACGGAACCAGGGACAGGTTCAGACCTGGCTAATATTAAAACAACCGCAAAACTTAATGGAAATCATTATATAGTAAATGGACAAAAAACGTTTATTACCAATGGAATTCAATCGGATTTAATCCTAGTTGCTTGTAAAACTGACCCAAATGCCAAGCCAAAACATAAAGGAATCAGCCTATTGATGATAGAAAGAGGCGCCCCCGGTTTTTCTAGAGGGAGAAAGCTGAACAAGGTTGGCTTGCATTGCCAGGATACTGCTGAACTTATTTTTGAAGATTGCAAGATTCCAAAAGAAAATCTTATTGGTGAGGAAGGAAAGGGATTCCTCCATATGATGGATAAACTACAGCAGGAGCGGCTTGTTGTGGCGATACAGGCCCAGAAAGCAGCAGAGGTAATGCTAAAACTAACAATAGATTATGTAAAAAGCCGTGAAGCTTTCGGAAAGTCCATCAGCCAATTCCAAAATACCCAGTTTAAAATCGCTGAGATGGCGGCCGACATTGAAATGGGCAGGGCCTTTTTAGATCAGCTGATTGCAGAACATATCGAGAGTAAAAATGTTGTGACGAAGGTTTCAATGGCAAAATGGAAACTTACAGAAAATGCAAAGAAGATTGCCTCCGAATGTATGCAGCTGCACGGCGGCTATGGCTATATGGAGGAATATGAGATTGCGAGAAGATTCCGTGATATACAAGTTTCTAGCATTTATGCGGGGACGAATGAAATTATGAAAACAATTATTGCAAAAAACCTAGGATTATAGAAAAGAGAGGTCGATAAATGATGCGGGAAGTAGTTATTGTAGAAGGTGTTCGAACACCGGTTGGAAAAAGAAATGGGGTATTAAAGGATATTCGTCCAGATGACCTGGCAGCATTAACATTAAAAGAATTAGTCAATCGAGCCGGGATAGACCCTGCCATTATTGATGATATCATTCTCGGATGTGTCACGCAGGTAAGTGAACAGGCAGGAGATATTGCCCGAGTCGCGGCATTGATTGCCGGATTTCCAATTGAGGTTCCAGGAACCACGATTGACCGCCAGTGCGGCTCAAGCCAGCAGGCTGTTCACTTCGCGGCACAGGCCATCCTTGCGGGAGATATGGATGTCGTAATAGCTGGTGGTGTTGAAAGCATGTCCCGGGTGCCGATGGGGTCTAGCTATAAAGGATCTGGAGACCCTTTCAGCCCCAATTTAAGAAAACGATTTGAGATGATTCACCAAGGGCTCTCTGCAGAGCGGATTGCTGAAAAATATGGTTTTACCCGAAAGGAGCTTGATCAATTTTCACTCGAAAGTCACGAAAAGGCATTGCGTGCACAAGCCGAGGGCTATTTTGACAGAGAAATTTTTCCACTTGAAATAACACTTCCTGATGGCACAACAGCGGTTATTAGGGATGATCAGGGGCCAAGAAAAGGAACTTCTTTAGAGGCACTTGCCGGACTAAAAACCTCCTTTGTTGAAGATGGGGTTATTCATGCGGGAAATTCCAGTCAAATCAGCGATGGCGCAGCAGCCCTTTTACTTATGTCCCGAGAAAAGGCAGAGGAGCTGGGGTTAAAACCTCGCTTCCGTGTTCATACCCGTGTTGTCGTTGGATCGGATCCAACCTTGATGCTGACAGGGCCAATCCCGGCCACCCAAAAGGCATTGGAAAAATCAGGTCTATCCATTGATGATATTGATATTTTTGAGGTCAACGAAGCGTTTGCACCGGTACCAATGGCCTGGTTAAAAGAAACAGGTGCAGATCCGGCTAAGCTGAATCCAAATGGAGGTGCGATTGCTTTGGGTCATCCATTGGGCGGCAGCGGGGCACGGTTAATGGTGACAATGATACATGAGCTTGAACGTTCAGGCGGCCGCTATGGTCTGCAAACAATGTGTGAAGGGCATGGGATGGCAAACGCGACGATTATTGAAAGGCTAGTCTAATATTCTGGAGGAGATTGTATGGGAACGACGATTGGAAAAGTTTTCAATTTGACGGTTAAAAAGTTTCCGAATAAGGAAGCGATTTTTGATGTAAGAAAAAATGTTCGTTTCACTTATAAAGAATGGAACGAGCGGATCAACAGCCTTGCGAACGCACTTATAAAGGAAGGGGTTAAAAAAGGCGACCGTGTCTCGACTTTTCTATTTAATACGGAAGAATTAGGGACTGCCTTTTTTGCCTGCGCCAAAATCGGTGCTGTCTTTAACCCGATTAATTTTCGGTTAACTGCTGAGGAAGTTGCTTATATTTTAGTAGATGCTTCCCCAAAGGTTGTTCTTTTTGAAAAAGCTTTAGAGCCTATCATCGCCAACATCGAGAACCGTTTCCCAGCCATCTCCTTCTGGTATATTGATGAAGATACGCCCATCTATGCAAAAAACTTTCATGAACAGCTTGGTGCGGTTTCATCCGAAATTTTACAGGTGGAAGTTGATGAAAATGATCTATATGCGATTATGTACACAAGCGGGACAACCGGCAGACCGAAAGGGGTAATGCATAGTCATCGGAATATGATTGAGCAAAGTATGTTGGTGATTGCGGCAAAGAAATATGAAGCGATGGATGTCGGGCTGGTAACCGCACCTATGTTCCATTGTGCGGAACTTCATTGCGCTTTCCTGCCAAGGGTTCATTCGGGCTGCCGTAATGTGATTCTGCACCAATTTAATCCAAAAAAAGTTCTTGAATTAATCAGTCGGGAAAAAGTCACGAAATTTTTTGCTGCTCCAACAATGTGGAATATGCTTCTTCAAGAGGAGTTGAGCCAATATAACCTTAGAAGCTTGAAGCTTGGTTTATATGGAGCTGCTCCAATGGCGCCTTCCCTTGTCCATGCTTGCCACGACCGCTTGGGAATATCCCTCGTACAGGCATATGGAATGACTGAGATGGGGCCGGCGATTTCCTTTTTATCTGAAAGCGATCAATTGCGGAAAGTGGGCTCTGCAGGCCAGGCCTGCTTAAATCATGATATTCGGGTTGTCCGTCCAAGAGAGGATGGTCCATCCGATCCGGATGATATTCTGCTTCCAGGCGAACCTGGTGAAATTATTGTTCAGGGGTCGTGCATGATGCTTGGCTATTTTGGCCGGGAAGAGGCAACAGAAAAAGCAATGTATAAGGGCTGGTACCACTCAGGGGATATTGGCTATATGGATGAAGAGGGCTATCTTTTTGTAAATGATCGTGTGGATGACATGATTATCAGCGGCGGGGAAAATATTTACCCGCGCGAGGTAGAGGATACTTTACATGCTCATACTGGAGTCCTGGATGTCGCAGTAGTCGGGCAGCCGGATGACCGTTGGGGTGAGACGGTAACTGCTTTTGTTGTGAAAAAAGATGCCGCTGTCACCGAACAAGAGTTGGATGATTACTGTAAGAACAGCGACAAATTAGCAAACTATAAACGGCCGAGAAAGTATGTTTTCTGTGAGGCGCTGCCGCGGAATGCCAGCGGGAAAATTCAAAAGTTTATATTACGGAAAAAGTTAGAGGAACTGTTTGCTCAAGGGGCCTCATTTGGGAAAGCTCAACAATAATAAAGAAGGTTGTCAAAAAGCTGCCTGGCTTTTTGGCAACCTTTAAGTTAAAAGAAATGGTGAAAAACAGCAGCAATCGACCGGACTATAAGGTGAAAAAGCCCTACAATTAATCTCCATATCAGACCTAATATCCCCTCAAAGATACACTCAAAAATTTCTTCAAATACATAATGACGGATTTTTTTCTTATGTTTTTTCTTTTCTTTAAATGGTTTCATTTCAGGTGCCCTCTTTAGGTCTTTGATTTACTTATATTGTAATGGATTGTCTCATTAAAAAAAATACCCATTAATTGTAACTTAAATCCACTTCAAGTGCTGTCCAAAAAAGCTCCTTATATGACTATAGAATTCGATGCTCAAAAACTCGTATAATGGAAATACGAGTTTTTTTAATAGAAAGGAGTGACAAGATGCTTCAACAAGCTCTTCCAATATTAGAAACGTATTTCGGGTACAAATCCTTTCGTAAGGGGCAAGAGCAGGCGATCCGCTCTGTATTAGAAGGAAATAATACGATTTGTGTAATGCCGACTGGTGGTGGTAAATCGATTTGCTATCAAATCCCAGCAATGGTGCTTCCGGGAACGACCATCGTCATCTCACCGCTGATTTCCTTAATGAAAGACCAAGTCGATGCCCTTATCCAGGCAGGAATTCCTGCAACATTTATCAACAGTTCCCTAAGCTATAACGAAGCAAATGAGCGAATTCGGGACTCTAAACAGGGGAAATACAAGCTTTTATACATAGCACCTGAGCGCCTGGAATCTCAGGAATTCATTGAGGACCTTAAACAAATGGAAATTCCGTTAGTAGCTGTTGATGAAGCCCACTGTATTTCACAATGGGGACATGATTTCCGGCCGAGTTATCGCCATATACAACAAATGGTAAATAACCTTCCGCAGAAACCTATCGTCCTTGCTTTGACAGCAACAGCTACACCAAAAGTTCGCGAAGATATTTGCACACTGCTTAAAATTGATGAAGAGAACACGGTGATGACAGGTTTTGAACGGGAGAACCTTTCTTTTTCTGTTATTAAGGGACAGGATCGTTTTAAATTTCTCATTGATTATATTAAAAAGAATGAAAAGGAAGCCGGGATTATTTATGCCGCAACCAGGAAGAATGTCGACCAGCTTTATGAAAAATTAAAGAGAGAGAACATAGAGGTTGCACGGTACCATGCGGGGATGGGAGATGTGGAACGCGCCAAAGAGCAGGATCGATTTTTGGAGGATAAAGCCTCCGTGATGGTTGCTACATCAGCATTTGGAATGGGAATAGATAAGAGTAATATAAGATACGTCCTCCATTTTCAGCTTCCCAAAAACATGGAAAGCTATTATCAAGAAGCCGGGCGTGCAGGACGAGACGGTCTTGATAGTGAATGTATTCTTCTGCATTCCTCACAGGATGTGCAAATTCAGCGCTTCCTGATTGACCAATCCAGTGACCGAAGCCGAATGACGCAGGAATTAGAAAAACTGCAGCAGATGGTTGATTACTGCCACACCGAAAACTGTTTACAGGAATTTATTTTGCATTATTTCGGGGAAACCGAAACTAAAACCTGCGGCAGATGCGGAAATTGCTTAGATTCCCGTTCAAGTGTGGATGTTACGAAGGAAGCGCAAATGGTGCTGTCTTGTATGATCCGAATGGGACAGCGCTTCGGAAAAACGCTTATCTCACAAGTGTTAACAGGCTCGAAGAATAAAAAAGTAACCGATATGGGCTTTAACACGCTCTCTACATTTGGAATCATGAAGGACCAAAGTGCGAAGGATGTCGGTGATTTCATAGAGTTTCTGATTTCTCAAGATTTAATTGCCATTGAACAAGGAACCTTTCCGACACTTTATGTTCCGCCAAAAGGCAAAGAGGTTCTTTTGGGAAAACATCAAGTTCATCGCAGGGAAATTGTTACCGTCAAACAAGTATCCAAGAGCGACCCATTATTTGAAGTATTACGTGAGGTTAGAAGAAAAATTGCTGAAGCGGAGAAAGTACCTCCGTTTGTGATTTTTTCAGATGCAGCGTTAAAGGATATGTGTGCAAAACAGCCGAAATCTAGTGATGCCTTTTTACAGGTTAGCGGTGTTGGTGAAATGAAGCTGCAAAAGTATGGTCTCGATTTTATTCAGGCAATTCGCGAGTTTTGCGAGGCCAATCCTGAATACCAAAGTGAGCTAACATCCGAAAAGCAGCCGGCAAAAAAGCCTGCGAAAAAAGCGGTAGGGGACTCCCATTTAGAAACCCTCAAGCTTTATCAAAACAACCTTTCCATAAAGGAAATTGCAAAACAGCGGGATTTATCCTTAAGTACCGTTGAAAACCATTTAATCCAATGTGCTCAGCAAGGGCTTGGAGTTGATTTTTCAACCATTATTCCTTCTAAATATATACCATTATTGGAAAAAGCAGTTGAAGAAGCTGGACCAGAACGCTTAAAGCCGATTAAGGAGCTTCTACCGGACGAAGTAAGCTATTTCATGATTAAGGGCTATCTTTATTTCATGAGTAAAGAAAAATAATCATATAGCTTTTTGTCGATATTTCCCGGGAATTTGAAAATAATGTAGATTTGAGGGGCTGCAAAAATTATCGTTTGCGGCCTTTTGGGTCATGGTTTTCTTGCTAAGAGAATATCTTATGTTAGAATGGGAAAGGTTTTGAAAGACTGATAGTAAGGAGATTTATCATGCCAAATATGAAGAAAATCACCCCATTGTTTGATCCGTGGGAAGCCTATTTAGATGTTGAGCAACATGGAAAACTTCAATTAAGTAATATTGAATTCACAACAACGACCCTTTGTAATATGCGCTGCGAGCATTGTGCAGTTGGATATACCTTACAGACAAAGGATCCAGAGGCACTTCCGCTTGAATTGCTCCTGCAACGGTTAGAGGAAATTCCGATGTTAAGATCGCTTAGTATCACTGGCGGTGAGCCGATGCTTTCCCTTTCCTCGGTAAAAAATTATGTAGTGCCAATTTTAAAATATGCTCATGAGCGTGGTGTTCGGACACAAATTAATTCCAATCTAACCCTTGAATTGGATCGATATGAAATGATTGTTCCGTACTTGGATGTTTTACATATATCACACAACTGGGGAACCGTGGATGATTTTGTCGAGGGCGGTTTTGCCAGAATGGAGAAGAAACCGAATTATAAACAACGAGAAAAATATTTTGAAAGAATGATTGAAAATAGCCGAGAATTGGTGAAGGCGGGTGTAATGGTTTCGGCGGAAACGATGCTGAATAAGCGGACATTACCGTATTTGGAAAAAATCCATCGGCAAATTGTCGATGAAATGCTCTGTCAGCGCGTTGAGGTTCACCCGATGTACCCCAGCGATTTTGCCAGCAGCCTTGAGACATTAACGCTGGACGAAATTCGAGGGGCGATTCATCATTTACTGGATGTTAGAGATGAAAATGTGTGGATGCTGTTTGGGACGCTGCCATTCTATCCTTGCAGCCAAAACCAAGAAGATTTAGATCTTTTGAGACGTTTATATGAAAGTAAAAATGTAACTGTCAGAAATGATCCTGATGGTCGTTCACGTCTAAATGTAAACATTTTTAACGGTGATATTATTGTCACAGATTTTGGCGATACCCCGGCGCTTGGTAATATTCAAACGACAAGGCTTGAGGATGCTTATCAAGCCTGGCAAGCTTCGAGTATCGCAAATGAATTAAATTGTCACTGTCCGGCTGTTTCATGCCTTGGTCCGAATATCTTAGTGAAAAACAGTTATTATAAAGAACTTGATTTTACTACTTTAGAAGCGAAAATTGCAAAGTAGCTAAATGAGAAGGCCGCATGTTCAACATGCGGCCTATGCTGTATGCTTTAAAAACTTTGGCTGATAGTGGACAGCGGCAAATAAAATCAACCCACTAATAATAAGTAAGGCGCTTGTACTGATGAATACGGCGGAATATCCAAAGGTTCCGGAAATAAAACCACCGAGCATCGGGCCAATAATATTTCCAAAAAAACGAAAGCTTGTATTATAACCAAGCACTTCTCCTTGCATTGCAATTGGTGCCTCCTGCCGGATATAAGCAATTCGGGTCGGAACAACGCCGCCGATCAAAACGCCAAGAACAAAACGGATGATAACCAGCTGCCAAAATTGTGTGACAGCCGCCCCTGGTAAATAAATTAACCCTGCCGCCAAGAGGAGGATGATTAAGATTTTCGTATATCCGTACTTGTCCGAGATTTTCCCCCATTTTTTCGTCATCATTAAGTTTCCTAGGCCAGCAGCGGAGAAGGCAATACCTGAATACAATGCGACATTTGTTTTTCCATGCAGGTCACTGACAAATAAAGAGAGAATCGGCTGAACACTAAAATGAGCAATCTGTTCAAGCGATGAAAGTAATATAACCGTAAGAAAAACAGGATTTTTTACGATATGCATTAAAACCTCTTTACTTGAGTAATGAGATTTCGTGCTTTTGCTGGTTTCAATCCGGAACTCTTTGGTGAAAATAACCAACAGGGCTGATATGAAAATGGAGATGGATGTCCATTTAAAGGAGGTTGCATATCCAAGTGAATCCGCTAGAACGCCCCCAAGCATGGGACCTAATAACGAGCCGGTAATACTGCCTGTCTGAAGTGTCCCCAATACTCTTCCAGCTATTTTTTTCGGAGTTTGTGTTGAAATGTATGCCTGGGACATGGAAATAAAACCAGAGAAAAACCCCATGAAGAAGCGAAGCATAAATAATTGAAAAACAGATTGAGCAAACCCCATTAGTAAGATGGAGGTTCCCATACCTACTCCAGAATAAATGAGAATTTTCTTCCTGCCAAACCGATCGCCAACTTTCCCCCAAATAGGCGAAAAAATAAAAGCGGACACAAAGGTGATTCCAAAAGTTAATCCAGACCAGTGTTGTACATACCTTTCTGAAAAGTTCCCCATCGACTCAATATATAGTGAAATAAAAGGCAGCACCATCGTCATACTGCCGCCAACAAAAAAGTTGGCAAACCACATAATCCTTAGGTTTCGCTTTGCACTTTCCTGTTGATACACGATAAATAGCACTTCTTTCTAAATATATTTCGTTTATCTAAATATTATAGTGCCGAATTGAATTTTATTACAATGAAAGTTTCATTAGAAAAAGTTAAAGTTATTCTATTAGAAATATTCAAAACACTATTGACAATTTGATAATAGGAGTTAAAATAAGCTTATTATAAAAACTAGATTCATATAATATTGCGTTCTCTTATCAAGAGTGGCAGAGGGACTGGCCCGATGATGCCCAGCAACCGTTCCTAATCGGAATTGGTGCTAAATCCTGCAAAACAATTATTTGTTTTGAAAGATAAGAGAGGAGAAATCTCTTTTTACTAGTGATTTAAACCTCTCTTTTCAGAGAGGTTTTTTTATTTTTAAAAAAGGGACCCTCCATCTTGGTATAAGACAGCAATAGAAAAAGGGGGAGCATTTCGATGAGGAAAAATCTATTAAAAAGCACACTCGTTTCAGCACTTACAGCCACACTATTATTATCAGGCTGTGCTTCGGGAGGTACGACAAAGCAAGCAAGCGAAGACAAAAATGTTTCATTAAAAGGTGTACCAGCTGCGTATGCGAAGGGAAATCATTTTAAAATTAAAGTCATCCGTAAAATCGGAGGAGACGATCATACAGCACAATTTTTAGCTGGTGCCAAGCAAGAAGGGGAAGCACTTGGCTTCCAAGTCGATGTATTTACCGCTAATGGCGATACTGCTAAATTCCATGATGCGATTAACCAAGCATTGGACCAAAACTATGATGGTTACATTATTTCTCATGGAGATGATGATGCAACGGTCAATGATGTGAAGAAGATTGTTGAAAAAGGGAAAAGCGTCGTTACCTTCGACTCAAATCCAAAAATAGCGGATGTGGATGGTGTCACGTTAACTTCTCAAGATGATGAAAAGCTAGCACAATTAACCCTCGATCAATTAGTAAAAGAAACAAACGGAAAAGCCAATATTGCCTATCTTTGGGTAGACGGATTCCCAGCAATGGTTAGAAGAAATAAGATTTATCAAGATGTTCTTAAGAAAAATCCTGGTATTAAAGAAGTGGACCGTTTTGGTGTAGCGGCTGCTGATACAAGTGTCCAAACGCAAAATGCGGTTGCCGCAATGTTAAATAAATATCCAAAAGGTAAATTAGATGCGATTTTTGCCACATGGGATGCCTTTGCGATTGGTGCTGCACGTGCTCTTAAAGAAGCAGGACGTGAAGAAGTGAAAATCTATGGAATTGATGTTTCAAACTCCGATTTACAAGAAATTCAGCGTCAAGGCAGTGCTTGGAAATATACGGCTGCCGTTGACCCTAAATTGATTGGTGCAGTCGATATGAGAATTTTAGCTAAAAAACTAGCAAAAGAGGATACACCAAAAACATATGACCTTGAAGCATCGCTAGTATCACAAAGTGATCTGCAAAAGTCCAAGCAGCCTGTAAATATGGTAAATCTTGTAGAAATCATCCCAGGATGGGGTCAATCTACTGCATTTGAAGAGGATTGGATGAAGACATTAAAAGATCATTACAAGAAATAATGCAGTTTTGATCACACTCTCTTTTTCAGATGATGAAGAGAGTGTTTTCTTGAAAGGGGGAGACCATTTTGGCGAAGACAACACTAGAAATGAAAGACATATCAATTGAGTTCCCCGGGGTAAAAGCATTAAATCATGTTCATTTTTCACTGGAAACAGGAAAAGTCCATGCTTTGATCGGGGCGAATGGGGCCGGTAAGTCAACTTTAATGAAGGTTCTATCCGGTGCTTACAGCCACTATACAGGTGAAATAGCGATGAATGGCCAGAAGCAGGACATTCGCTCGCCGAAAAAAGCACAGGATGCGGGAATTCAAATAGTCTATCAGGAAGTAGATACTGCACTTATCTCCTACTTAACAGTTGCCGAAAATATTATGTTGCTTGAAACGGTTCACAGCATGGGGAAAAAGCAGTTGATTAAATGGAAAGAGCTCCATGAAAAAGCGGCTGCAATATTAGCAGGCATGAATATTGAAATTTCCACCAAAAAGCTAGTAAGCGAACTGACACTTGCGGAAAAGCAAATGGTTCTAATAGCACGAGCGATCTCCCAGCAATGTGAATTTTTGATTTTAGACGAGCCGACAGCACCATTAAGCCATACTGAAACAACAGAGCTGTTCCGAATTATCCGAGATCTGCAAAAACAAAATGTCGGGATTATTTTTATCTCCCACCGCCTTCCGGAAATATTTGAAATCTGCGATGAAATTACGATTATGAGAAATGGCCAATGGGTCGCAACCGAAAGAATAGCGGATACCACGCAAAATAAGGTGGTGGAGAAGATGCTGGGTCAAAAATTGGAGGAGCAGTTCCCCGAATTGCATACTCAAATTGGAAACACTGTTCTTGAGGTAAACAGCCTTTCAGACCAAGATAAAATACGCGATTTATCACTACACGTCAAATCGGGAGAAATTGTTGGGATTGCCGGTTTAGTAGGGGCAGGAAAAACCGAGCTGTGTAAGGCGTTGTTTGGTTCGGAAAAATTGACAACGGGTGAAATTATTTTACATGGCAAAAAGCTGAAATTGCGCAATCCACATGATGCAGTGGTAAATGGAGTAGCGTTAGTGCCGGAGGAAAGGCGCAAAGAGGGGATTCTAGTCCTTGAGTCCGTTGAAACGAATTTAACGGCTGCAAATTTAAACCGATTTATGAAAGTATTTGGTTTTGTTGATCGAAAAAAAGAGAAGGAAAATGCTAAACAATTCATCCATCGTCTTGGGATTAAAACACCATCAGAGGAAACCAAGGTTCAAAATCTTTCTGGGGGGAATCAGCAAAAAGTTGCGATTGGTAAATGGCTTGTTGCTGAAGCAGATGTTTATATTTTTGACGAACCAACTAAAGGGGTAGATGTCGGGGCAAAGAAGGATATCTTCGATTTAATTGCGGAATTGGCGAAACGCGGGAAAGCCATCCTTTATGCAACATCAGAGTTATCTGAAATCATCGGCATTACGAATCGGGTCTATTGTTTATATGATGGACTGGCGGTAAAAGAATTGGAAACAAAATCAACAACAGAAGAAGAGCTTTTATTCTATTCAACAGGAGGCAGGTAATAATGGAAGCAAAAATACAATCAAAGCCACAAGAGAAAAAAACATTTGACCTGTTTCAGTTTTTTTATAAATATGGAACAATCATCACGATTGTTGCCTTAATCATTATTTTTTCGGCAGCTAACTCCAATTTTATTCAAGGAAGCAATATCGTTAATATCCTTCGGTCGATTTCAATTGTGACGATTATTGCGATTGGGATCACAATCTCGTTATCTGTTGATGGGTTCGACTTATCGGTTGGGTCCGTCGCATCGCTTTCCAATGCTATCGTGATTTCGATGTTTGTTTGGTTTTCACAAAATACATTGGTTGCGATTATCTCTGCAATTGCCGCTTCTATTGTGGTCGGAGCCGTTAATTCCTTCATGATTGTCAAAATGCGGATTCCGGATATGCTGATGACGTTGGCAACAATGTTTATCATTCAAGGGACAGCGTTATCCTATACAAAAGGGGCAACCGTTTCGCAAAACATGGTGATGCCGGATGGTACAATGGCAGAAGGTCTCATTAGTCCATTTTTTGCAAAAATTGGTGAGGTTCCGTGGATCATTATTATCATGGCGGTGGCGGTTTTAGTTGTTCATATTTTTTTAAACTATACGAAACATGGACGCTACATGTATGTAATTGGCGGGAATAAGGAGGCAGCAAGGCTTTCAGGGATTCCGGTTAATAAGTATAAGGTGGCAGCCTACCTGCTTTCAGCTCTTTTTGCTTCGATTGGCGGGATTGTGCTTGCCTCTCGAGTCATGACATCGGAGATTAATTCCGGGGCTCCGTATTTGATGGACTCGGTTGCTGCAGCATTTATTGGATTTTCTGTTCTTGGTGCAGGGAAAGCGAATGCCTTTGGAACTTTTATCGGAGCTGTTTTGATTGGGATTCTTCAAAACGGACTCGTGATGTTGTCTGTTCCTTATTATGCAATGGATATTGTAAAAGGAACTGTGTTAGCTTTCGCGCTAGCAATTACGTACTATAAGCAAAAAGCATAGATGATTGTATTTGACCTTTTCGTGTTGGCGAAGAGGTCTTATTTTTTTATAAATTGGCACAATAAGGGGATAGGAGGGATTGTTGTGGAAAACTATGAGGTGTTTTTGCGCAGTAAAAACTGGATTGACAATGATTTGGATGCAAGGTACATCAATGTAAACCATCCCTATGCCATTTTAGTTTCCGGTGAGGAAGGCCAGGTTACCTTAAGAGGGAATACAGGTGATGATAACGGACAGAACGGGGAAGAGATTTTCAGCTTCAATTCTTTGAGAGAGCTCCAGGAATGGTTTGAAAACAATATTGGCGAGTGATTTTTCTACTGGGAAAAGCCGCTGGTGTTGCAAGGGGTCGATGAAGGCCGAAATGTTGAAGAAAAGATGAAAACTGTCCTTTATAAGAGGGATGAAGGACGAAATTGTTGGAGAAATAGTGAAAACGTCTTTCATAAGAGGGATGAAGGCCGAAATTGTTGAAGAAAAGGTGAAAACGTCTTTCATGGGGTTGATGAAGGACGAAATTGTTGGAGAAATGGCGAAAACTGTCCTTCATAAGAGGAATGAAGGCCGAAATTGTTGAAAAAATGGTGAAAACGTCTTTCATAAGAATTGAAGATTGCTTATTCACTTAATTTTGATTTAAACTGTAATTTATCTGAATGTTAAAGGATAAATGGAGAGATTGAATGGAAAATCAAGCATCACAAACCTATGAAATTATGGAAGTATGTCTTCTTGCAGGGAAAATCATGCTTCAGAGCGGCGGGGAGACGTACCGGGTAGAAGATACCATGATGCGAATTGCCGCTGCCTTTGGAATAGAAAATTCACATAGTTATGTAACGCCAACAGGGATCATTTTTTCAGCAGAAGGATCAGAACCTACGAAGACGAAACTTATTCGGATCTCTGAACGATCCACTGATTTAAAAAAAGTCGCGATGGTCAACAGTATTTCACGCAGAATAAGCAGCGGGGAAGTCAGCCCAAAAGAAGCACTGAAATTATTAAAGGAACTTAACTCGTTAACCTTGACGTTTCCGTTCATGGTTCAAGTGGCAGCGGCTTCCTTGGCAAGCGGCTGTTTTATGATTATGTTTAACGGGGGTTGGAATGATTTCATCCCGGCGATGATCTCAGGCGGTCTTGGCTATTTAAGCAATATTTACTTTCACCGTTTTGTACCCATTAGATTCTTTTCTGAGTTCCTGGCTTCCTTTGTAATAGGTCTGCTGTCCTTCTTATTTGTAAAATTAGGAATCGGTCATGAGTTGGATAAAATAATCATTGGCTCCGTTATGACCTTGGTTCCGGGACTATTAATTACTAATGCGATTAGAGATTTGATGGCCGGTCATTTAGTATCAGGTCTATCAAAAGGGGCGGAAGCATTTCTAACTGCCTTTGCTATCGGATCAGGTATTGCAATCGTCCTGTCATTTTTATAAAAACAAGGAGGGCAGAGGATGAATATTTTAGCTCAATTAATTACGAGTTTTATTGCGACAGGTGCCTTTGGAATTATCTTTAATGCTCCCAAAAATACGTTAATTAAATGTGGTCTGATTGGCATGGGAGGCTGGCTTATTTACTATGTCATAGAAGATTATTTTGGAGATGCAGTTTTAGCGACTTGGATTGCAACAATATTTATTGCCGTGGTGAGTCATGTACTTGCGAAATTTTACAAGACCCCCGTGATTATTTTCAGCGTAGCCGGGATTATTCCTCTCGTTCCCGGAGGACTTGCTTATGATGCAATGCGTAATTTTGTGGAAAATGATTATAACCAGGCTTTGGGAAATGCAGCCAATGTATTGATGCTTTCAGGAGCAATTGCTTTTGGGTTGATTTTTTCAGAAGTACTAAACCAGGTAATTCGAAAAATAAAACTTCAAAGGATGAAGCTTCGAGGATAAATTCTTTTGCTATAAAAATGGCAAAGGCAGAGGACGAATGCCCTCTGCCTTTTTTGCTTTAACCCGCTGTGGGGTTGTTATCGTAACTTGTGAATGGTTGCCAATGATATCAGCCATCGCAAGGTAAAAATTTATTGAGATATGATTGTTTTTATATACCAATTGCCGCGGTTACTGTTCCACTGATGGTTTTCCCTAAACGACGTAAGCCCTACCTCTCTTACATCCTTACGGCTCCGAAGCCGATCCAGTGTGAATAGTTTCTATTAAAACATAAGTAGAATGCCAGAAAAAATTCTTACATTGCGTTCTTTTCTAAATTCCAAGTTACATAATTTGTAAAGCACAAGACATTATTTTACAGGTGAAAGTTGTTTTTGTCAAATATAAATTTGAAAAAGGCTGCTGAACCGTTATTCAGCCTTACTATGGGAAAGGATTCCTGTCTTAATAATGACCCAATAACTGAGCACAATCACCCCAATTAGGCCGAGGCTAATAAAGACTCCCATTCTTTGTGTGGCATGAAGAAGACCACCTGAGACTGCTATAATGATTAAGGCAATTCCTAAATAGGAGGTAAATGGATATCCAAACATTTTAAATGTGTTTGAAGTATCGCTTTTCCTCAATTTAATCTGGGAAGAAAGAATAATCGTCCAGTTTAAAATCAGCATCACACCTGCGGCCGTTGTAATGTACTCGTATATTTTTCCCGGTAAAATAAACGATAAACCAAGAGAGGCGGCTAAAGCAATGCCGGTTAAAAACAATGCTTTCACCGGAGTACCTCGCCCGTTTTTCTTTGCCAATCCTTTCGGTGCATCGCCATCCTGAGCAAGAGAGATCAAGATATTGGTCACGGAAAAAAGTGCACCAATCATGGTTGAAAATGCAGCACTAATAATAATGAAATTGAGAATGGTATCAATAAAGGGAATATGAAAAACGGATAAGGAAGTAACAAAAGGGCTTTTCAATTCATTGATTTTCGTCCACGAAACCATATAAAGGACAAAGAAAATCGATAAAATATATACAGATACTAGGGCGATCAGCATGCTGCTGCCGGCCTTTGGCACTTCTTTGCGATTTTTCAATTCATTTGATGCAATTCCCATGATCTCTATTCCGCCAAAAGAGAAAAAAACAAAAATTAAAGCAGACCACATTCCTTTCATTCCTGTTGGCAGCATATGATGAAAGTCTGTAAAACCACTTAATGTAGTCGTTGGTGGAGAGATAAAATGAAATAACAGAAAAACACCAAAAAGAATGAAAATCACGAGCGTAGATAATTTAATCATCGCAAATGTAGATTCAATTTTTCCAAAGTTTTTAACCCCTAATAAATTGATTCCGAAGGCAATAACCACATAGGCAACGGTAAAAATCCACAAGGCTATGTGGGGAAACCAAAAACGGGTGAAGGTTCCAAGCGCGACTGCCTCACTTGACATAATAAACACGCCAGATAGCCAATACATCCATCCCGAAATAAACCCCATTGAGTTCCCGAAAGCATTTTTCGCGTAGGTACGAAACGAGCCAGGCTGAGGGTCCCTGACGGTCATTTCTGCAAGCGCGCTAAAAACAAAAAAGGCCGTAAACCCAGCAATTAGGTAATTAAATAAAATGGAAGGACCGGCTGTTTTAATGGATAGACCCGTTCCAAGAAAAAAACCAGCTCCGATGACCGAACCGATTCCAAGAAGAGAAAGCTGCCACCAAGCGAGTACAGAGGATTTTCCCTTTTCCTGATTTTCTAATTTTTTATGGGCAACCGTCTGCTTTATCACCTGATCATTGTGCATATAAACTCCCCTTTCTGACATCATATTTCGCTGATAGCATTCCCTGAATGAGGCTTTTCATGAAAGGAATAAGCTTTTAGGAATGAACTATATTTTGTATATACCCAAAAATTTTCCCCTAAAGCGACTTAGGAGAGATCCTTTTTAAAAATAAAAACCAGGGCAAGATTTTCCAATGGTATAATATTATTAGAAAAATAAGGAAAGTGGGTTGGTTATAAAAATCCTCGAGGAAGGTAGAAATGTTTCTTTTTGTAGGGGGAAAGGAGGGGACACATGCTGTTTTTTCGAAGGCTGTTTCTAACAGCTTCCCGGTATCGATACCGGACTGTCCTTATTTTTACTATTCTTTTTATTTTTATTAATGCTGAAGTTATGCGGGTTATTGAGCCTAAAACCTTTGAAAATACTTTGCACGCCGTATGGTGGATTTTAACAACGATGACCACTGTCGGGTATGGGGATGTGTATCCGTCTACCCCATTAGGGAGAATCTGGGCAATGGTGATTGTGTATACGGCGGGTATTGGTATATTTGGAACGGTGATTGGGATGATTGTCGATAGCTTATCGCAAATCAAAAAAATGAAGGAGGAAGGAAGAATGGCATTCAGAGGGGAGGATCATTTCGTGATTATTGGCTGGACAACAAAAAGTAAGAATACTATCCAAGAACTTTTTCTAGGCGGACCTAAAACGGAGATTGTCCTGGTTGATGAGCTAGAGAAAACACCATATGAACATGAACGGTTTCATTATATTCAAGGAAGTCCTACGGATGAAGAGACATTAAGAAAAGCGAAGATTGAAAAGTCGAAAGCTGTCTTGTTGTTTGCTCCGGATGGGATTACGAATCCGGATTTGGCTGATGGGAAAACCTTGCTTGTTGCATCTTCCATTGAACGATATGATGAGGGCACGGAAAAAAATATTTATACGATTGCAGAGATTTTGAATGAAAAGCATGTGGGCAATTTTAAACATGTCAAAATTGATGAAATTATTTTATCTCATGAATCGGTCTCTAATTTGATGGCGAAGTCTGCTCAGAATAAGGGAGCAAGTCATCTGTTTACGCAATTGTTGAGCCGTCAAGACGGGGATGAAGGCAGTGATCTTTGGGAGATAGACGTTAAACCTGAATGGAAAACGTACGGTGAGGCATACGAGTCACTTAAGGAAGCGGGGGCACAGCTAATTGCTGATCGAAAGGATTTAAACATACTTAAAAAATGGAATGAACCGATTCCAAAAGAGGCCCAGTTTTTTGTGATTTGTGATCGAAAAACATTTCTAAAGCTTTAAAAAACAAACACATCTAGGGAAAAAGGGGAGTTCCAATTTTATTGATCTTTATAAGCTGGTCGATAAAAAGCTGCTGATTCCATCATTTAGGATCAAGAGGGTCCGCACTTATCAGTTGGGGATCAGGTTAAGCACCCGAGCTGATAAATAGACGGAAAAAATTCGCTTATTTTGTAATTATTATCAAAAAAGGCTTAAATAGACGGAGAAATTTCGCCTATTGACTCGAAAGATTCGAAAATGGGAGATTTTTCTTTGCATAATCGGAAAATCCTCCCTTATTTTCCTAAAAATTAGCCCCATTCCGCATTTAACCGAAAAATCTCCGCTTATTTTACTTTTGCTGGTTACTATGTTAAGGACAAGACATCTTATTTAAAAAGGAATGAGTTTTACTTTTATATATACCAATAACGATGCCCATACGACTGTCATTTCGACACGTATTTTAAGAAGAGTACCTCAAAACGGACCCCTTACATCTAGGGAAAGATGCGTTTATTTTTTAGTACGTCAAACACCCAGCAATCACAAGCCCGATTGAAACCGATAAAAACATCAAAAATAGCCCGACTGCTTGATTATCTTCTTCAATACTTTGCGTAACATTGAAACGGGGCGTAAGCCATTCCGCTAAATAAAACACAATAATCTGTGCCAATATTCCAACTGCACCCCACAAAGCCATATCCGTAAGGGAAATAGAATTGGCAACAGTTGAATATAGAACAATTGCAAGACCTAAGAGTCTTCCTCCGAGCACATAACTGGCTGCTTTATTTCCTTTTGCCATTAAGGAGAATTCCTTAACCTTCGTTGTGATTTCCATTAAAAATAGCCCCACCAGCAATAGAAGAAGTGAAACCGCTAAATAACTTAAAAAACTTACCATAAACAATCCCCCTAATTTTTAATTCCCACAGGTAAGAAATACGATTCATTCCCCGTGATTTTTCCGCCGGCGCGAATCCCGATGCTGCTCGGTTTACCGCCAATCAAGAAGGACCCAAACACATAAGAAAGTTCCTCCATGCCCTTTTCTGTTTCAAGAGTAACGGTTGGAAGCGGTACATACGCTTGGTAAATGGGCAGGTCTTCCACATAGGTTTGGAGAGAATTTTGAACTTTAACTGAAGAATTCTTCTCCCAAATTGTTACAGTGTCCCCTTCTCTTCCAAACGATGGTTTTTGGACAAACTCCTGTTTTCCAATAAAAGCGTCCGGTTCTAAATAGATAGGCAGCATATATTCTTTAACCCAGTATTGTTCTTCCTCGGTATAAAACGCTCTATTCTCGGCAAGTCCCCAAATTAAGCTTTGAATAGATTTAGGCTGAAGCAGAAAAGCCGAAACGGGGTTTAAAATGGCAATTTTTCCATTTTTGGCAAGTTGCAATAATTCAATTCCGACATAATCACCCGTTCTTGGATCACGGTCCTCCACCAAGTGTTCAAGGGGATAGGTTTGACGGTACAGAACATCGATTGTAATACCGTCAGAATCAAGTAAGGCATCTTCTGTTATACTAAGCTCAGACATTGGCAAAATCTTATTCTTAACTTGGCAAAGCCCACTTAAATATTGAGTTGTATTCCAATCCTCTATATGGTCGTCATGAGCGGTAAAGACAACATTTGCTGATGGATTCCCATTTGCTGCATCAAGCACTGCCCTCGTAATTCCGGAGGAAAGAAGATCTTCTTGTTTATGATTAGGATCATGATAACCGAATTCTGAGCAAACTTTTCCATTGATTTGAAAGCATTCAGCGATAAACGTCGGAGTATCACTATTGAACTCGAGCATTTTGAATCCATTTTTGGTTAAAACAAAATCAAATCTTCCGATAACAGTTTCAGGATAAAGACTCTTCATTCGAATAAATGGCAGACTGGAAGGTGGGAAACCAAGTGCGAGAAGCTGTTCATCGGTAAGAGTACGAAGAAGCTTAGCTGTTTTGAAAAAGATCTTCCCCATCCGTTCTGTTGCTTCACTAAGAAGCATGCGGGTTCGTTCTGTTATTTCAAAAATATGGTAGAGACTATATTCTCCCCCATACAGGTCTGACCAAAAGGAAGGAAATTTTGAATAAAATTGCTTTCGTTTTTCTTTATAAATGGACATGCTTACCCTCCAAATCCGCCCCTTGAACCGCTACCGAACCCGCCTTTAAAACTGGAGGAGGATTTATAAGATTTATAGGCAGATGATTTATGTAGGGCCGACTTGCTTTTAAAGAAACTACCCCCGTGGTAATAATGATGATAATAGCCTGAATGGGTATCATCACACCGCCAAACACCCTGGTTGTCGTCCCATTCCCAATCGGAACAACGATTATCATCCGGTTTAGGCGGCAGGTTCTGTGAACAACCGGATACCGTTCCAGCCACTAAAGAGGTAAGAACCCCCGTTATTAACCATTGTGTTTTTTTCACTGTCTCACCTCTTTTTTAATCTATTTTTATTATAGAGGGAATGATGAGGAAAACAATGGTAAAATTGAAACAAAAAAGAAAGAGGGATGAGGATGCGGCTGGAATATCGCCTTGACGACCAGGATTTGAATTATCCTGCATTATGGAGCTACCAGGACATACAGACAACAGAAGCTGTAGCAAGAATGACATGTGACTTTTTTGTTAAAGAAGGCCGGACGTATGCCGTTACGGCCACTGCCATGGATCCCGATGGTATGGCGGTTCTTTATGTTAAAAAAGAAGATTACGTAAACGAAGGAACAGAGCAGAACTATTCCTATATCGGTTTTGAGATTAGAGAACTTTGTCCATCGGGAACAAGGCTTATAGAAAGCAAGGGATTATGGGGACATGAAGAAGTGCTGTCCAGCCTGCATTCAGATTTTATTTATATTCAAAAGGATGGGATGTTTCTCGAATTTGCTTTGGATTCAAGAGAAATTGATGAAGACCGAAAATGCTATATTTACTATGGAAATTTTACTGGTAAGAGTCGTTAACCGCAAAAAAGTATACCTCATGTAAAAAATTTCTTCGTTTTAAAGGAATGGAGAAATTTTTGTCGAATACCTGAGAATACAGTTGGTTTTTGGGGGAATACGGCGATGCTGGCGGAAAAACTTCTTTTGAATTTGTTAATCACAATTGCACCTGTCCTAATTTATAGCGTTCTTTCAGACAAAAATAGTAAAATGAACTCTCCTATTCTTAGCGGTACGCTGCAAAGTCTAGTTGCCCTAACCTGTATGTTTTTTACACATGCAAACTATGGATTTCATTGGGACCTCCGTTACGTCCCTCTCGTTCTATCTTTTCTTTATGCGGGACCGAGAGCCGGTGTCATGGTTTTAGGGACCCTTGTTGTGACTCGAATCATTATGGGAGGAAACACCATTTATTTTGGGCTCGCCAATACGTTGTTAACTGCTTTACTATCATTTTTAGCTGCAAAAAGGTTTTGGAAATTATCTCCTAATAAAAGGGTGCTTATTTCAAGTGTAATTGGCTGTTGGCCCCTGTTGCTTTGCTTTGTTTCATTCAATACCTACCATTATTTTCAAGGGGCCCCACTCAAAATAGTTATTAATATTCCTGATATCATTCTTATCGGATTTATACATACTCTTGCCATTATCATCACTTCAAAGCTAAGTGAAAATGTGATTGAACGAAATAAAATGAGAGAGGAAATTATCCGGGCTGAAAAGTTAAATACGTTGGGAGAACTTGCTGCCTCTATTGCCCATGAGGTGAGGAATCCATTGACCGTTGTGAAGGGATTTTTACAATTGATGCAAAAAGAGGAACAGGGTAAAAATTATGAATACTTTTCCCTTGTTTTGAGTGAATTAGGACGTGCTGAATCAATCATTAATGATTATCTGAATTTCGCGAAACCTAAATTTGAAAAATTAGAAAGGTTTCAACTGGCAGATGTTCTCTCAGAAGTCGTTATGCTTTTAGATCCGCTTGCGGTAAAACAAGGGGTGACGCTTAAAAGTGAATATAACCAAACTGATTTCTCGCTGTTTACAGATCGGAATCAATTAAAGCAAGCGCTGGTTAATTTGATAAAGAATGCAATTGAAGCTACTCCAGAAGGAGGGAAGGTTACGATTCAGTTCAAGCATGATCATCAAAATGCTATTATTTTGATAACAGATACCGGCAAGGGAATGACACATGAGCAGCTATCAAGGATTGGAACCTTATTTTATACGACAAAGGATAAGGGGACTGGACTTGGTACATCTGTTTCATTACGAATTGTTGAAACCATGAATGGGAAGGTGTCCTACAAAAGTCAACCTGGAGTTGGCACCGAAGTAACGATGATACTGCCTGCAGGTAAAAAGGAAGTCGTAAATATATAAATAGTGTAACTGGCCCTTCATACGAATGGTCAGTTTTTTTATAACGAAAAAATTATTTCGGTAATAGAAATTATTATAATAATATAATGATGATAGAAGTGAATACAGTGAAAACACAATCATTCCCTGTTAAAAACCTTTATATCAGGGAAATTTTGTTTTGGTATTATCTGCAAGTTGTTTTATTTTTCAAAATATATTGCTTTTTATAAAAATAAATTATATTATTTCAATATAAATTTTTATGAAATATGTATTCAGAACATTTCGACATTTGTCGAGGAGGTAAACACAATGGATTTATTTAGAAAGAAATCAATCCAGGCCTTAATCAAAGAGGTTGGACAAAAAGATATAACCTTAAAAAAGGAATTAGGTGCCTTTGATTTATCGATGCTGGGCATTGGAGCCATCATCGGAACAGGTATATTTGTATTAACAGGAGTTGCTGCTGCAGAACATGCAGGACCAGCACTCATCATCTCTTTTATATTATCGGGTTTAGCATGTGTGTTCGCAGCACTTTGTTATGCGGAGTTCGCTTCAACAGTCCCAGTATCAGGAAGCGCCTATACGTATAGCTATGCGACATTCGGTGAAATCATTGCCTGGATTTTAGGTTGGGATTTAATTCTTGAATACGGACTTGCCTCATCGGCAGTTGCCAGTGGTTGGTCGGGTTATTTTCAAGGGCTTCTTTCCGGTTTCGGCATCCATTTTCCGAAGGCCATCACAAGTGCTTATGATCCGGCAAATGGAACATTTATCGATGTTCCAGCTATTATCATTGTTTTCTTTATCACTTTCTTATTAACGCAAGGTGTTAAAAAGTCAGCTCGTTTAAATGCGATCATGGTAATTATAAAGCTAGCGGTCGTTGTACTATTTATCGTTATCGGCGTATGGTATGTTAAACCATCTAACTGGACACCGTTTATGCCATTTGGTTTCTCAGGCGTTGCAACTGGTGCTGCAACTGTTTTCTTTGCTTATATTGGGTTTGATGCTGTTGCAACGGCGGCGGAGGAAGTAAAAAACCCGCAGCGTAATTTACCAATCGGAATTATCGCTTCGTTAATTGTTTGTACTGTTTTATACATTGCTGTATCGGCCATCTTGACAGGAATTGTACCTTACCAAATGCTTGATGTTAAAAATCCGGTTGCATTCGCACTTAACTTTATCCATCAAGATTGGGCTGCTGGCCTCATATCACTTGGTGCAATAGCCGGAATAACAACGGTTTTACTTGTAATGATTTATGGACAAACCCGTTTGTTTTATGCGATCAGCCGTGACGGATTATTACCAAAAGTTTTCTCAAAGGTTAATAAGAAAACGCAAACTCCAATGATGAACTCATGGATTACCTGTTTCCTTGTATCTATATTTGCAGGATTAGTGCCGCTGGGCAAATTAGCTGAGCTTGTTAACATCGGAACATTATTAGCGTTCATGACTGTTTCAATCGGGATTTTATATCTGCGTAAAAATAATCAAGGAGCACCAAAGGGTTTCCGTGTTCCGTTCGTACCATATGTACCAATCTTGGCTTTCGTATTCTGCGGATACTTGGCACTTCAGCTTCCAGCGACATCATGGATTAGTTTTGGAGTGTGGCTTGTAATCGGACTAGCTGTTTACTTCGGTTACGGACGCAAGCATTCCACCTTAAATAGTAGTGTAAAGGAAATGAGAAAAGTAAGTTAGTTTTATAAAATTGCGGAAAGGACCTCAAAAAGGAGGTCCTTTTTCCTATGCACTAAATATTAAAAAATATGTCGAAAATCATCGGATAATTTAAATTTCTGTCGGTAATTTTTATAATAGATGGTAGAATAGTAGGAAAGATAAATTAAAATCTATCGCGTTCCTTATGTCATTGGAGGATTTAAAAATATGAAAGAGGGCTTCAGAAATCAAAAGTTAATATTTGAAGAGAAAAAAGCCATTAAATTATTTTTGTGGTTGTTTTATATAATCTATTTTTCATTTGACTTTTTTTACTATTACATCTATTCGTTTTCGAATGGGAAGAAATTAACCATTCTTCATGAGGGCTTAGGAATATGGCTATATTTTTTATTAATTGGATTACTACCAATCGGAGTTTATTTCTTAAAAAAGGGAAACCCCTATATTGTTAAATATCTTTTTTTATATGGTTATATACTTTTTGACATTATTGACTGTCTTATGATCTATTTAGGAACAACTAAGCCTTTTGCGACTGGAAATGTTGTTGAAATTTTATTTATTGTTTTTTCTCCAGTATTTGTAAATAAAAGATTTTTTTGGAATGTCACCTTAGGGTTAATTGGTAAAGATCTATTTTTAGGAATAATCCTGCATGACTATCGTGTGTTACTCCCGGTTTTGATATTTGCCATCATAGATGCTATTGCTTTTATTCTTTTAATAAGATTTAACTCCTATATTGACTCCTTAACACATGTACTTGATGAGCTAAGACAAAAAGAAAAACTTGCTGTTATCGGTCAAATGGCTGCCGCAATAGGTCATGAGATTCGAAATCCATTGTCTTCATTGAAAGGTTTTACTCAATTACAAAAGGAAAGATATCCAAATACAAATGATTTCTACCCAATCATGATCCAAGAAATTGATCGGATTAATTCAATTGTCAATGATTTAATGTATTTAGGTAAACCCAGGGCTATTGAATATGTTAAATCAAACATTGAAGAAATCATTGCTTATACATTATCGATTACCCAACAGCAAGCCGAAAGACATGCTGTTGTTATGGAAACTCTTATAGAGGGACCTTTACCTCCTATCGATTGTGATGCAAAACAATTAAAACAGGTATTTATTAATCTATTCAAAAATGCAATTGAAGCGATGACGGAAGGTGGAAAAATAAAAATTAACGCGAAGGTTTTAAAAGGGCAAAAAATGTACATCTCTATCCAAGATGAAGGGTGCGGTATTTCGGAGGAAGTTATCCCTAATTTAGGTGAACCTTTCTATACGACCAAAAAAGATGGAACAGGTCTTGGTTTAATGGTTTCAAATCAAATCATTAAAGATCATAAAGGCAGCTTTAATATCAGAAGTCATATCGGAAAAGGAACAAAGGTTGAAGTGATTTTACCAATATTTCAGAACTAGAGTCGCGAAAATTAAAGGGATTTTTTCCAAAAAAATATTTCTTATTTATACAAAATTCTTCTCACTTCAACAATGTTAAATGATTTATAATGTAGGAAAGTATTGAAATGTAGTATTTCTTAGTATAAATTGTAGAATTTTGTTAGTCGGAAATTAACATCGGGGAAAATAAGAATATTTACATTCTCTACATGAGGTAAACAGATGAAAAAAAAATTAATAGACTCAAACATAAGACATGAAGAAGGCCGAACCTTAAAATGGTTTATTGTTTTATTTTATATTATATCAATTTCCTATGATTTATTTTATCATGTCATTTCAATCTATAGTCCAAAATTAAAATATGAAACGCCAGATATATTAGGATTATGGATTTATTTGTTCATGTTTGCATTAATTCCAATTGCACGATATTTATTTAGGAAGCAAAAACAACATCAGATAAAATATATTTATTTTGTTACCTACACTAGCTTAACTTTAATAAATGATATTATTTCCTTTATTGGTAAACCGGAGCTTTACAAAAGTGGAAATGCAGTTGAAGTTTTTTGGCTTTTATTATCACCTGTATTTGTAAATATTACTTTCGTTAAAGTGGTTACGATTAGCCTATTATTAAAATATATTATTTCTGGTCTAGTGATTCAAACTTCCTTTGTTTTATTACCTATTTTAATGATTGCAATCCTTTCAGTTTTTTCATTTATCCTTTTAAATCGATTCCAATCCTATCTAAATGCAATAAAAACCTCCTATGATCAACAATTGGAGGGGATTGTTAAAGGTGTAATAGCTACTCTCGAACTGAAGGATCCGTATACTCGGGGACATAGTGAACGGGTCGCAAGCTATGCTTTCGAATTAGCAAAAATAAGTGGGAAGTTTTCGAGAGACGAGTTAAAATCTTTTAATTATGCATGTTTATTACATGATATCGGTAAAATCCATATCCCTGATCATATTTTAATGAAGTCTGGAAGCCTAACGAAAGAAGAATATGAAATTATTAAGTCACATACTGTGGTTGGCGCAGAAGCTGTTTCGAAAGTAGTAGGATTTAAAGATAGTATTGGTGTAATTCGTTCCCATCATGAACGTTGGGATGGAGAAGGATATCCAGACGTGTTAAAAGGTGAGGAAATTCCGTATCTTGCTCGAGTTACCTCAATTGCTGATGCATTTGATGCTATGACCTCTACAAGATCATATAGGGCAGCACTGTCAATTGAAGAGGCATATAAGAGGATTTTGGAGGGGAAGGGTACACAATTTGACCCTGAATTAGTAGAACAATTTAAAAAAGTTCTTCCTTTATGGAGAAGCATTTATGATAAAGCAAATAAAGAACAAGGTTTCACCATTACTCTAAATAAACAAGTGAATTCAGATAGGGGGTGAGTAAATGAAAATCCGCAAACTGAGCAAAGTTAAAGTAACGTGCTGGTGGTGCTGGTTTATGTGAATTATTAAAAAACGGGGTGCTTGCTATTAAGCTATGCATCCTTTTTTAATAGATTAAAAATAAAGGGTGTTTAAATGAACATTTCCTATACTTCCTTTCTCAAATTGGCCGAAATCGAAATTCGCAAGGATAAAAAACATTATATTGTCGAAGATCAAGTTTCAGGTGAGTTTTATGAAATGACGGAGATTTGTATTGATGCGATTGATTTAATTAGCCAGGGAACACAATTAGGAGAAATCGAGCATCAACTTCGCGCGAAATATCCTAATGAAGACGTGGACCTGATTAAATTTGCTGACCAGTTAATCTCACTAAATCTAATAGCAGAAATTGACGGCGTAAAAATTGAGTGTAATCAAAGGGAAAAAGAAGATTTAGGATTTTTATGGATTCCCTCCACAATTGGGAGAATCTTTTTCAATCAGTATGCTTATTTTATTTATTCGCTTTTATTTTTTGTTAATATCATTCTTTTAATCATAAACCCTTCTTTGTTCCCGCACTATAAAGATTTATTCGTTCTTGATTCGATGTCTTTAATTCTACCGCTACTAATTGTACTAAGATCTCTTCTTGTTTTAATTCATGAACTTGGACATGTTATCGCATTACGTTCTTATAATCTGCCTGCAAAAATAAATGTGGGGCACCGGCTGTTTCTTGTGGTATTAGAAACGGATATATCGACAGTATGGAAATTACCCGCAAAGGATCGGAATAAGTTATTTTTGGCAGGCATTTGTTTTGATACCGTTATCCTATTTTTGGCTTTAGCAGGTCAACTGTTTTTTGCCCACATTCAAGAGTTTTTCCTAGGCCTAATGAAAATTGTTGTTTTAGATATCTTTTTTAGAATGGTATATCAATGCTGTATTTACATGAAAACAGATTTTTATTACCTTATCGAGAATAGTTCAGGTTGCTATAATTTGATGGAAAATGCTCAAGGGCTGTTGAGGGGCCTTATACCGTTTGGAAAATCACTTACCACTGGTGAAATTCTTTTTGAAAGCGAAAAAAAGACTGTAATCGGCTATTCCATTTTATATTTTATAGGGGTAGGTTTAACTGTATTTTTATATATTTTTTATTTCATTCCGGAATTGTTTTATTCGATAAAGGAAGTAATCCCAGGCTTTAAAGCATTTCCTTCAAGTATAAGCTTTTGGGATTCGACTCTCTTCATCTTACAGATTGCATTGTTCTTTTACCTGCTCATTAATTCCTGGAGGGGAAAATACCTTCAAAAATCACAATTGTGACAGAGTTTTGTCAAAATCCATATTTCTAAGGGTTTTTTCCCCCGAGGATGGGGGAGTTCCCCTATATTTGTAACACTAACGTTTTTCTTACAATAAGGTAAGACAAAACGTTAGTGTTATTTTTTTTTAGGAGGAGCTTGAAATGGAAGCGAAACTAGTAGCAAGTAAAAAACAGGAACGCTCGGTCAATGATGCGTTTGCATCCCATTTTGCGAAATCAGTCTTTTTAACTGTCGTCGGACTAGCGATTTTAACCTTTATCGGAACAAGAATGTTTACCCATATTGACTTAAATCTATACGGGTACATGGTGGGAACCCTTGTCTTTATCGGTGGCTTTTTCTACCGATTCATTGCCTGGGGCGAAAGACCGCCAACCAAAATCATCATTAAAAAAGGTTTAAAACTGCTTTTTAGAAAAAGCACAGCGAAGACTGCAGTCAGTCATTTAGCGATTTACGATTTTATCCGGAATCGGGGAATTTACCGATGGGTGCAACATATCTTAATTGGCTGGGGCTGTGTGCTTGCCTGTCTTGTGACCTTCCCGCTCGTATTTAGCTGGATGTACTTTACGATGGAAGACAACGGCTATTATAATATTGTGCTTTTTGGAATGAATGTCATGAAGGTTCCCGCTGAAGGGATTATCGCCTTTTTCTCTTATAATGCACTAAATATTGCAGCCATCATGGTCATTTCAGGTGTTTGCATGGCGCTGTACCGCCGTTTAAAAAACATGCAGGCAAGAGCCGAGCAAAAATTCATGTACGATTTCTTACCGCTTTACCTATTATTGTTTATTTCGATTACAGGTTTGTTATTAACCTTTCAGAACATAGTATTACATGGCTGGATGCAGCCGCAAATGTCCTTAATCCACCAATTTTCAGTGATTATCACATTAATCTATTTACCATTCGGAAAGCTTGCTCATATTCCTTTCCGTCCAATGAGTGTATTTGCAAGAAATTACCGAGAACATTATGGAGAACAGCATATGAAAGAATGTAAAGTGTGCGGAGATCATTTTGTTTCAGTTGAACAATCAAACGATGTCATTCAAGTTTTAGGTGTCAATGAAATCGAATTTAATATGGAAGACGGTTTTAATCTTGCTGAATTGTGCCTGCCATGCCGCAGAAAATACCGCATTGCAAGATTCTCAGGATTCCCAACTCACCAAGTGAAGGTCAAGGAGGCAAACCAGAATGCAAAGGGATAAGTTTTTTAGAGAAATTGAAAATGTACGGCATCCAAACGAAACGTTAATAAAAACACATTGTGCTTATTGTGGAATGCAATGTGGAATGAATTTACGTGTAAATACAAAAACCAACAAAATCATTGGGGTAGAACCTCGTTATGACTGGCCGGTAAACGTTGGTAAAATGTGTCCGAAGGGTGTAACTGCCTATCAACAAACGAATCACGCGGATCGAATCTTAAAACCGTTAATTCGTGATGATGCTTCCTTAAAAGGGACACAAGAAGGCTTCCGTGAAGCAACTTGGGAAGAGGCATATGACCTGATTGCGAAGAAGTTTACCGAACTGCAAGGAAAGTATGGAAAAGATACATTATCCGTCTTTAGCGGTGTATCGATGACAAATGAAAAATGTTATTTAACAGGAAAATTTGCGAGGGTTGCCCTTCAAACAAGATATATTGATTATAACGGACGCTTCTGTATGTCCAGTGCAGCTGGTGGTTTCTTACGTTCCTTCGGAGTGGACCGCGGTTCTACATTACCATGGACCGATATCCATGAAACAGATTGCTTGTTCATTGCCGGAAGTAACACAGCTGAATGTCATCCCACCTCGATGTTCCGTGTCTGGCATGTACAGGAAAGAGGCGGCTACTTGATTGTGGCTGACCCTCGTGAAACACCAATTGCCAGAAGAGCAGATGTTCACTTAGATTTACGTCCAGGAACAGACCTAGCACTGGCCAATGGAATTTTAAATCTGCTGATTCAAAATGGTTATGCCGACGCGGAATTTGTTAACAACCATACCAATGGTTTTGAAGAAACAAAAGAATTAGTTAAAGAATTTACTCCTGAATATACAAGTCAAATTACTGGTGTTGCAAAAGAAAAGATTATCCGTGCCGCTGAAATTTACGGCAAAGCACCAAATGCAATCGTAATGTTCGCGCGTGGAATTGAACAGCAGCATAAGGGAGTCGACAATGTTTCAGGTTACACCAACATGGCACTAGTAACAGGAAAAATTGGTCGTCCAAAATCAGGTGTTGCAACATTTACTGGTCAAGGAAATGGTCAGGGTGGCCGCGAACATGGTCAAAAATCAGACTTATTGCCGGGATATCGTAAGCTAACCAATCCGAAGCATGTGGAAGAAGTATGTCAGGTATGGGGCATTACTCCTGATGAAATGCCGAAGCCAGGGGTTTCAGCAGTGGAAATGTTTCAATTAATGGAGCAAAAGGAAATTCGTGCTCTATACTTGCTTTGTTCAAACCCGGCCGTTTCTGCTCCAAATCAAAACTTTATTCGAAAAGCGTTAATGAGCCTGGATTTCATGGTTTGTGCTGATTTCTATTTATCTGAATCAGCAGAATATGCGGATGTTGTCCTTCCTTCCGTCACATGGTCAGAAGATGAAGGAACGGTAACCAATCTTGAAGGACGGATTATCAAAATTAATCAAGCGCAAGATCCAATCGGCGAATCGAAGCCGGACTGGCAAATGCAAGTGGAGCTTGCTGAAAAACTGGGTAGAGGAAAGTATTTCTCCCATTTAAAAACGGCTAGAGATGTCGCAGATGAATTCCGTCTTGCCTCAAAAGGCGGCTATGCTGACTATTATGGAGCAACATGGGATAAAATCGACAAACAAGATGGTGTTTTCTGGCCTTGCCGAGATGAAAACGATCCTGGTACACCACATATGTTCCTAGATAAAAAGTTTTATCATCCAGATGGAAAGGCAAAAATTTGTGCCCTTCCATACCGCCCGCCTGCTGAAGAGCCAGATGAAAAATATCCGTTACGCTTAACAACAGGACGTGTCGTGTTCCACTATCTATCAGGAAACCAGACAAGAAGAATTCAATTCTTACGCGATATGTGCCCAGAGCCATATGTGGAGGTCCATCCTGAAACAGCGGCAAAATATAATATTGAACATGAAGAATATGTCCGCCTGTTTACCCGTAGAGGTGAGGCTGAATATAAAGTGAAAATTACGGAAGCTATTCGAAAAGATACGGTGTTTGTGCCTTATCATTTTGGACACGATAAATCTATCAATCTATTAACGATTGATGCGCTTGATCCAATTTCTCGTATGCCGGAATTTAAAGCATGTGCAGCACAGATTGAAAAACTAGAAATGAAGAAGGTGCAATAAATGGTGAAGAAGAGGTTATATTTAGAACTTGAAAACTGTATAGGCTGCCGCTCCTGTTTAGCGGCTTGTACACAGTGCGGCGGGCATGAACAGCGCAACAGAAACTATGTTTACGATGTGAATCCGCTGGTCAATCGCCAGACAATGCCTCTTATGTGCCTTCACTGTGTAAATCCGGCATGTGCGAGAAGCTGTCCAGCACAGGCCATTCAAATTCATGAAACAGGTGCCGTGCTTTCGGCCCTTGTGGAAAAATGCATCGGCTGTCAAAACTGTACGATTGCCTGCCCATACGGAATACCAAAGTTTGATACAGAGCAGAATTTAATGTATAAATGCGATCTTTGTATTGACCGGACGAAGGATGGAATTCCGCCAATGTGTGCTAGTGTCTGCCCTTCGAATACATTGCAATGGCTGACAGATGAAGAAATTGAAGCAAAACAAAAGCAATTCAATTTAGATAATGGTAAATGGGTAACAAGCATGCCTTATTTAGAAGGCGAAACTAATGTAAAAGTGAATCTGCCTGGAATTTTACAAGGCGTCACGAAATTGTTTTAGGAGGGATTAACATGTCAGACAAAAATAATAGAATCCCGTATAGTGAAGATAATTACACCCACAATATAAATCGTAATAATGAGAGAAAACTAGACCGACGCGGTTTCATGAAGATGCTTGCGGGGGCAGCAGGAGTGTTTGCTGTTTCTTCCCTTCCTTGGGGTGCTTTAGCTGCTAAAGAATTAACAGGTCTTAGTGATAAAAAATATCCAAAGCATAAAATTGCTGACTTACAGTCATTACCGGTAGGGGATGCAGTAGACTTTGCCTTCCCGGGTGAACACGATAGTGCGATTTTAATCAGGCTTTCAGAAAATAAATTTGTAGCTTACCAAAATGCTTGTACCCACTTACGCTGCCCTGTTTTTTGGAAAAAAGATGAGGGAGAAATGATCTGCCCATGCCACCACGGGAAATTTGATGTGAAAACAGGTGAGCCAATTGCCGGGCCTCCGAGACGTCCGCTTCCTGAAATTCATGTGAAAGTTGAGAACGGTGCTGTATATGCCGTGGGGGTGAAACGTTATGAAGCGTAGTTACGTACCAGTTGCACTCCTCTTGGCTGTATTAATGTTAAACATTATCTTTACCCAATATATGGTTCATCAATATTTTTATGAAAAGTACACGAATACGATTATTGCTGCGGTCATTAATATTATTTTATTTCCTGTAGCACTTATCATCTATAAAAAAGGTGTGAAGGTCAATGACTAGTGAAACGTATATTGATTTTTGTTTTATCCGGTCAGAATCAGGCGGGTTCGTAAAGGAAATAGACCAGATGTTAAAAGAAACTTTTGCGAATAAACGATTAAATTGGTTTCTTGAAGAAAAAACAATGGACGAAGCTGAAATGGTTGTTGCAGAGATAAAAGGAATGAGTGATTGGGGCTCTGAAGAAGAAACAATTATGTTTCTCGAGGAGAATGCCGGGGAGAAATTTTGGGAGTATCTGCAAGGATACAAGATGTTCATCTATCCGGCAAAGAGAGGATGTAATAGCTGTGGAGTCCATTAATTTAGAGGATCTAAAACGATTTACCGGTGGGCCGGTTGAAATTGCGATTCGCGATGCAGAGGGTGGAGATCAGGCACCAACTGTTAACAAAACGATAAAAAAAGTGCAGCCATGCCCGGATGGCACACATATCCGCTTTTATTTTGATGATTATTATTTTTTGGCAGTACCACTAGCAAGCGATGTTATTGAAACGGAAACTGAATGGTCCGCCTTTGATCCGGAAAGTGGTCTTCATTATACAGTAAAAAAAGTTCAGACCTACTAAAGTCTGGCTTTTTTACTAATCTAAAAGGGGTTTAGGAGGGTTGATGAATGACAACTTTACCGTCAAAAGAGGGGATTAGCTCCTACATTATTCACTCCCAAGAGGAGGAAATTAAACGAATTGCTTTAGAGCTCCATGAGGGGGTAGGCCAAAATCTATATAGTATTTTAACAGGATTACAGTTTGTTGAATCTGGTACAGAGCAACCGGCTATGAAGCATTATCTTCGTGAAATGTCTCAGCTTATCGAAAAAACCATCCAAGAAATTAGGCTGCTTTCGGTAGAATTGCATCCTCCTACCTTAACAACCCTTGGTTTACTTCCCGCCATTAAGAGTTATATTAAATTGTATACTTCAACATTTGGTATTCTTGTTGATTTGGAAACAATAGGAGAAGAAAAACAAATTCCCGAGCGGCAAAATATTGCAGTTTTCCGGGTTTGCCAGGAAGCTCTGGCCAATATTGCGAAATATGCCGACACCTCCAATGTTAAGATGAATTTTATTTGGACAGAGACGGAATTAACCATAACGATACACGATTTTGGTAAGGGGTTTCAACCGGAGGAACATGAAATAACTAGTCCATTATCCGGGCTTGCTGCGATGAAAGAAAGAATGCTTCTTACTGGCGGACAGTGTTCAATTTCCTCTAAAATAGGAGAAGGAACCTCGATAGAAATATCTCTTCCCTTGAAATAAAGGGACAAAGGGGAGTTAGTTTTGATAAAAATCCTATTGGTTGATGATCACGCGGTTGTAAGAATGGGTCTGAAGATGCTCCTTAATACCAATCCGATGATGGAAGTAATTGGGGAGGCTTCGGAAGGAAACGAAGGAATAAAGAAGGCATTAAGGCTAAAGCCGGATGTAGTGGTCATGGACTTAAGTATGCCCCATGGTAAAGATGGACTTACTGCCACCACCGAGCTTAAAAAGGAAATGCCAACAATTAATATTTTGATTTTAACCATGCATGATGATGAGGAGTATCTGTTCCGGGCAATTCAGGCAGGTGCATCCGGATGTATTTTGAAAAGTGCACCCCATGATGAATTAATGGCTGCGATTGAATCCGTTGCAGCTGGTGATGCCTATCTTCATCCGGCAGCTACAAAACGGTTAATGGAAGAATATTTGACAGGAATGAAGCATGACAGTTCAGATACTTATAATCTTTTGTCGGAACGGGAAAAAGAAGTCCTCACCCTCATAGCAAAAGGGTACTCAAACAAGGAAATTGCCGAACAGCTGGTGATTAGTGTTAAAACGGTTGAAACCCATAAAGGGAACCTGATGGAAAAGCTGCAAATGAAAACCCGGCCTGAGCTTGTTGAATACGCGGTTAAAAAGGGGTTATTAGGGTATGGTTTTTAAGGAGAAGCGCCACAGATGACAAAATTAAGAGAATTACAGGCAGTTATTGAAATTTGTAATCAATTGAAAGCTGCAGTAAATTGTGAGTTTGTGGGGCTTGCCTTTCAAAATGAAATTGGCCCGGATGTTCGTTGGCATTATGTTTCAGGTAATTTGAATGATAAATATGAACGGATCACCGTTCGTTTCGGGAAGGGAATCGCCGGAAAAATCATTTCGAGCGGAAGTGCGATGATGCTTGGGGATTTTCCGAAGGATATCCTCGGGAAAGTAACAGACTATCCGATTATGCTGGCGGAAAAACTTGTATCTGCATATGCTGTGCCGATATTTTTTCATTCTGTCCCTAAAGGGGTATTGCTGATTGGCAATAGGGCAGCACATCATTTTACCAAACAGGATCAAGAATTGGTAAAGGATGCTGCTGAAGCTCTGGAGCAGATTTTAAAAGGGCATACATTACTTTGAGGGGGGAACAGAAATGGAAAGAGAAATGCAGCAAATTAAAAACGAACTTTTAGACTATAAATTTGCTCTTGATTCATCTTCAATTGTAGCGATAACAGATTCCCATGGAATTATTACATATGTGAATGATCAATTTTGCCTGATTTCAAAATACTCAAGGGAAGAATTATTGGGGCAGGATCATCGGATTATTAACTCTGGATATCATTCACAGGAGTTTTTTAAAAAGATGTGGCGGACGATTGGTTCTGGTGAGGTTTGGAAAGGGGAAATTCGTAATCGTACCAAAGATGGAACCCATTATTGGATGGATACAACGATTGTCCCATTTTTAAACCAAAAGGGTAAGCCTTATCAATATGTTGCGATTCGATATGAAATAACGGAAAGAAAGCGCGTTGAGCAGGAATTGCAAAAAATGATGACGACCATCATTGATGTGCAAGAAGAAGAACGGAAGCGGTTGTCGAGAAATTTACATGATGGGATTGGTCAAAATCTTTACAGTCATTTGATTACGATTAATCGTTTGCTTAATGAGCAGGACCACCCTCTGCTTCAACAGATGCAGCAAGAGGCAACGCAGTTAATTGAGGAAATTCGTGAAATTTCCTGGGAGCTTCGCCCCTCTGTATTGGATGACCTTGGGCTGGTTCCGGCGATTCGTTCTTTTCTTTCTCGTTATTCAGAGCACTATAATATTGATGTCTATTTTGAGTGTGTATTGAACAAACGGCTGCCAATCAGTATTGAATTAACAATTTATCGGATTATCCAAGAGGCGTTAACGAATATCCGTAAATATGCGGAAGTCTCAGAAGCAACTGTCACGATCAGGGAAATTGATGAACTTGTCAGGGTAATGATTGAAGATAAGGGAATAGGCTTTGATGTAGACAATGTTCAGCGTGGTGTTGGTCTTTTCAGTATGGACGAGCGTGCCCGGGCTGTTAGCGGGGACCTATCAATTGTTTCTGAGCCAGGCAAGGGTACGAAAATTATTTTTGAGGTACCTGTTTCAAGATATTGATGGGAGTACTTCGGAATGACAGGCTGTTGTTTTCATGGGATTGATGAAGGACGTTTTCGTAAGAAGTAGGCAAGAAACATTCTTCATAGCTTGGATGAAGGACGTTTTCGTGAGAACTGGGCAAGAAACGTTCTTCATAGCTTGGATGAAGGACGTTTTTCATGAGAAGCAGAAAGAACCGTCTTTCATTGGTTTGATGAAGGACGTTTTTCATGAGAAGCAGAAAGAACCGTCTTTCATAGGTTTGATGAAGGACGTTTTTCGTGAGAAGCAGAAAGAACCGTCTTTCATAGCTTGGATGAAGGACATTTTTCATGAAAAGGAGCAAGAACCGTCTTTCATAGATTGGATGAAGGACGTTTTTCATGAAAAGCAGCAAGAAACGTCTTTCATAGATTGGATGAAGGACGTTTTTCATGAGAAGCAGAAAGAACCGTCTTTCATAGGTTTGATAAAGGACGTTTTTCATGAGAAGCAGAAAGAACCGTCTTTCATAGGATGGATGAAGGACGTTTTCGTGAGAAGTGGGCAAGAAACGTTCTTCATAGCTTGGATGAAGGACGTTTTTTATGAAAAGCAGCAAGAAACGTCCTTCATAGGTTTGATGAAGGACATTTTTCATGAAAAGGAGCAAGAACCGTCTTTCATAGCTCGGATGAAGGACGTTTTTCATGAAAAGCAGCAAGAAACGTCTTTCATAGATTGGATGAAGGACGTTTTTTATGAAAAGCACCAAGAAGCGTCCTTCATAATCTATGCTCAAATACCATTCAAAAGCAAACAAAAAACACACGATTTCACATATCTGGAATCGTGTGTTTTTCAATTTATCCTTAAATTTTAAACGAACTCTTCAAAGAAACAATACGGTTAAAGACTAATTTTTCCGCAATCGAATCCTTTGGATCTACGTTGAAATACCCGTGTCTAAAGAATTGGAATTTGTCGTGCGGCATACTTTCCTTCATGTTTGGCTCAACAAACCCTTGGAAAACCTCGAGAGAATTTGGGTTCACATTATCTAAGAAAGTTTTTTCTTCCCCATCAGTTGCTTCTTCCACTTCATCCAAAATCAACGGCTCATATAAACGGAACTCTGCCGGAACAGCATGCGCTGCTTCCACCCAGTGAATCGTTCCCTTCACCTTACGGCCGGTAAAACCGGTACCGCTCTTTGTTTCAGGATCGTATGTACAGTGCAGTTCCACAACCTTACCGTTCGCATCCTTAATCACTTCTTCACATTTGATGAAATAAGCATGCTTTAAGCGAACCTCATTCCCAGGGAACAAACGGAAGTATTTTTTCGGCGGATCTTCCATAAAGTCGTCCTGCTCAATATAGATTTCACGGGAGAATGGAATCTTCCTCATGCCCATTTCCGGATTTTCTGGATTGATCTCGGCATCTAACAACTCAATTTGTCCTTCCGGATAGTTCGTAATCACCACTTTTAACGGATTAATTACACCCATTGTACGCGGTGCTTTTAATTTTAAATCTTCACGGACAAAGTGCTCAAGCATTTGGGAATCCACTACACCTGAACCTTTAGAAACTCCTGTTTCACGAACAAAATTCCGAATCGATTCTGGGGTGAACCCTCTTCTTCTCATTCCGGAAATCGTCGGCATCCGCGGATCATCCCAGCCGTCAACATATTCTTCCTCGACAAGCTGTTTTAGCTTGCGTTTACTCATAACGGTATTAGTGATATTTAAACGGCCAAATTCAATTTGCTGCGGTGTGCTCTCCATTTCACATTGCTCCACAACCCAATTGTATAATGGACGCTGATCCTCAAACTCGATTGTACAAATGGAGTGTGTAACGCCTTCAATCGCATCCTCAAGCGGATGGGCGAAAGCATACATCGGATAAATGCACCATTTATCACCTGTGTTATGGTGTGTCGCATGGGCAATACGATAAATGACAGGGTCACGGAGATTAATGTTAGGTGAAGACATATCGATTTTAGCCCGTAGAACTTTCTCACCATTTCCGAACTCTCCTGCCCGCATCTTCTCAAATAATTCAAGGTTTTCCTCAATGGAACGATTACGGTAAGGACTTTCCTTCCCAGGTTCTGTCAGTGTACCGCGGTATTCACGGATTTCTTCTGCGGAAAGATCATCCACATAAGCTAAACCTTTTTTTATTAAAAGAACAGCACGGCTGTACATTTCTTCAAAATAGTTGGAGGCGAAAAATAAGTCATCCCATTCAAATCCAAGCCACTTTACGTCTTCTTTAATAGAGTTAACGAATTCAACGTCCTCTTTTAAGGGATTCGTATCATCAAATCGTAAATTCGTTTTTCCGTTAAAATCATCTGCTAAGCCAAAGTTGATAATAATTGATTTTGCATGACCAATATGTAAATATCCGTTTGGCTCAGGTGGAAAGCGGGTTACGACCGTTTGATGTTTTCCCGATTCTAAATCCTTTATCATGACATCTTTTATAAAATTGGAATTATGTTCCACTATTTTCAACCTCTTTCATTGTATCTACTACTATAAATACCATAAATACTGATATTTTTCCATTATTCCCATCAATCATAAGCATAACAGAAGGGAAATAAATTTTAAAATTGCAAAAGTAACTATATTAAAGATAAAATTAATGGATATATAGGTATTTGAGAGGAGAAGGTTCATGCTTAATCTTGGAACAGTAGGGACAGGATGGATTACCGCGAAGTTTATTGAAGCAGCGAAACATAGTGGAAAACTAAATTTAACAGCCGTTTATTCAAGAACGGTGGAAAAAGCAAAACAACTGTCAGATACATATGATGCACCAAATTTTTATACAGATTTAAATGAAATGGCTAGCAGCACTTTGATCGATGCTGTATATATAGCTTCACCCAATTCAGTTCATTTTGAACAGGCACTTTTATTTTTAAAAAATAAAAAACACGTAATTTGTGAAAAGCCTATTTTTTCTACTACAGCTGAATTAGAAGAGGCTTATCGAACAGCTGAAGAGAATGGTGTGTTTTTATTCGAAGCAATCCGCAATATCCATACACCTAATTTTGCAATCTTAAAAGAAAATATCCATTTGGCAGGAAAGCTAAGGAGTACTATTTTGCCGTATATTCAGTATTCCTCACGCTACGATTTGTTTTTACAAGGAGAAGTGCCAAATATCTTCTCGGCGGAATATTCCGGTGGGGCACTGGTTGATTTAGGAGTATATCCTCTTTATTTAGCGGTTAGTTTATTCGGAAAGCCTGAAAAGGTAGCCTATCAGCCCGTTTTACTACATAGCGGGGTGGACGGAAGTGGTACGCTTGTGTTAACGTATGATGGTTTTGTTTGTACCATTCTTTGTTCTAAAATATCTCATTCCGAAATCCCTTGTGAAATCCATGGGGAAAAAGGAACCTTCGTTCTTGAGGATGCGGCACCAATCTCGGAAATCAAGTTTTTAGACAGTCATACCAAGAAAAGCCAAATCCTGAGTGTGGAGCAATATGACAAGGATATGGTATATGAATGTATTAATTTGACTGAAATCATTGAAACCAATAATCATGAGAAATATGAAGAGTTGAAGAATTGGAGTCAAATTGTCCTAGAGGTAACGGAAGAAGCACGGAGACAAAATCAGATTATTTTTGATGTTGAAAAATAGGAGAGGCCGGGTTAACCCCCGGCCTTTATTTTGTCTACTTTGAGAATGCTTTTGTGAACTCTTTATGAAATCGATAGAGCATTTGATTTTTATCACACTCCCCTAATATATACATTCCTTATAGTTAAGATATTGAAAGTTTTGGAGGGAACTGTGATGAAATCAAAAGCCTGGTATATAAAACAGCTAAAACGAAAGCCCGTTCAAATAACAAGACATATTATTCAAGCTCTGTTCCTATTATTCTTACTCTATGTCGGACTGAGATTTTATCAATTTTATTTGCACTTTGAGACGTTGGGAAAAGAGCCCTTTGTTGAACGGCCATCTGCTGTTGAAGGCTTCTTGCCAATTAGTGCCCTCGTGGGATTGAAGGTATGGCTGACAAGTGGTGATTTTGATAAAATCCATCCGGCAGGACTTGTTTTATTTAGCTTTTTTGTCGGGTCGGGAATTCTTTTTCGTAAATCCTTTTGCAGTTGGTTTTGTCCGGTTGGAACGGTGAGTGAATGGACCGGGATGCTTGGAAAAAAGCTGTTTAAAAGGAACTTTGACCTTCCACAGCCGCTCGTATGGTTATTAACGCCACTAAAATATTTATTACTCTTATTCTTTTTAAAAATGATTATCTTTGATATGCCGACATTTGTGGCGAAAGGTTTCCTGGAGGATCCCTATAACAAAGTTTCTGATGTGAAAATGCTGCTGTTTTTCTTAAATATCGGCGGCTTCACTTTGAAATTTATTTTGGTCATGTTCGTTCTTTCATTATTTTTTAAAAACTTTTGGTGCCGTTTCCTTTGTCCTTATGGTGCGATGATAGGGCTGGGTTCGATTCTGCGAATAACAAAAGTCCGGAGAAATGAGGATACCTGTACGAATTGCGAAATGTGTACAAAGGTGTGCCCGCAACGAATAAAGGTACATACAAAAAAGGCAGTCGTGACTCCAAACTGTACGGCTTGCATGCAATGCGTGGAAGCATGTCCAATCAAAGATACATTAAATATGGCGGTGGCCAATAAAAGAGTAAACAAATGGCTTGTTCCTATTACTTTTCTTGTTTTGTTTATTTTAGTTGTAGGAATTGCAAAAATCACCGGCCACTGGAATACCATCATTTCCTATGAAGAATGGAAACAATTGATTCCGGAAGTGAATAACATCGGGCATTAACACTAAACAGCAGCCATCGATGAAGCCTGATCCTATCGTAAGCCAGAGGAGTTTTGGTTTTCATCGGAACATCGGGATATTCCCCCCATATATTATAGATAAAAAATAAACTGGGGGATTATGATGTCTGGAGGCCCACATTGGATGCTGCCATTTCTCCCATATGGCGCAGAACTACTATACGCAGAGTCCCAGCCCAAAAAAGCATATCTGCAATTTGTGAATATGGATCAAGACGAATTTAACGAAGTCATTGGAATTTACCGACTAAATCAAGAACTTTACCTTTTTGTTTTAAATAACTTTCATGGTCACTGGCATATAATCTCTTTAATCAAGGGGAAAGGATATCAGGTAAGTTACCTTGGTACGGCAAATATTACGAGTCGGAAAGCAAAAAATCTGGTGGTCGGCTGGCAAGTTGGGGCGGTTCTGTCCAAATTGTCCATTTACGAATGGCAGCATAACGGCTTAAAGGAACTAGATCTCAAGGGGGACTACACCTTTAGTAAAATAGAAATAGAAGACATGCCGGGGCAAAACGGAAAGGACGGACTGGCAGAAATTGCTCTGTGGTCCCATGACACCGGTGAAGCCTACCGTGTAGAGGTTTACCGCTGGGAAAAGGATCGGTTTGTTCCCGCAAAGGATGTTGAACCCTATTACTTTCAAAAAGTAGAGAAATACTATCAACAGAAAATTAGGGAACATCCTGATTATTTATTTTATTATCCGTATCCAGAAGAAGCTGAAAAGAAGACCGCTCAACGCTCCTTCGATTTCAATGAATCAAGAGCTATTGCCCTTTTTCCTGCCTCGATAAAAGAAATAGGCGGAAACAAATGGGGGTATATCAATTCAAAGGGGAAATTCATCCTCCCACCGATCTATGATCAGGCTGAAGATTTTCAGGAAAATGGCCTGGCCATTGTCAGATTGACAGATAAGGCAGGAATCATTGATACCAATGGCCATTTTATTGTCCAGCCAAAATATGATTATATTACTTCCTTTTCAGAAGGACGGGCGATTGCCAATGATCTTCAGGGCTTCAAAATAATCGATGAAAGGGGAAAAGAAATTACCCCAAAGGCTTACTACTCAATTAGCGAGTTTAAGGAAGGACGTGCGCGATTTGCTGATTCCAATCAGCAAGGGGAATATTTATATGGTTATCTCAACCGAAAAGGAAAAGAGATCATTCCTGCATCCTATGAGGATGCAAGTGATTTTTCAGAGGGAAAAGCGATTGTAAAAATAAAAAACGGCAGCTATGCGTTGATCGATCTTACTGGGAAGGTGCTTCACTCCTATATGTATGCGTTCGTCGGAAACTACGGGGAAGGTCTGCTTGCGTTTAAAAAGAGCGAGGATGGGAAATTTGGTTATATGGATGAGTTGGGAAATGTTGTGATCAAACCACAATTTTCTGGAGTAGAGGCATTTAGTCTAGGACGGGCGATTGTGAATGTTTCTGATGATTATTCCAACCATTATGGTGTCATAAATCAAAAAGGACAGTTTCTCATGAAACCTGACCATTATCAAATATTCTATCTAGGGGAAGAAAGATATCAGATTGGAAAGGCGAATGATCCGGAAAAGCCCTATCTAGGTGCAAAATACGCAATTACAGATGTAGAGGGCCATCTTAATACTGGATTTATTTATTCTGATATCACGAAATATAAGGATGGGATTGCTTCCGTATCGAATGATCAATCCACTTTTTTTATTGATCGAAATGGAAATCGTGCTTATTATCTTCCGATGGTTTCGGGCACCGGTACTTTGGAAAAGGATAAGACCTTAATCAAAGGTGAAATTGATTATCAGCTTCTATATTTTAATAAAAAAGGAGAAATGGTTTGGAAGCAGAATACCATCATTCCTTTAAACAAGCAGCATGCAGTAACGGAACATAAATACAAGCCAAATAAGGACTATTTAGTTTATTTCCCGCAAATTCAAAGTGGGGCATTTGAGCAAGTAAATCAAACTTTGAAAGATCTCTCAGGTGTAAAGGAAATTCCCGCACATACACAGCTCGATTCTAGTTATATTGGAGATTTTGAAGTGAGTTATTTTAAGAAAAATCTCTTAGTTCTTGAAATAAACGGTTATGATTATCCTTTTGGAGCGGCACATGGGATGTCAATTAAAAAGTATGCTCATGTCAATTTGAAATCAGGCGTATTTTATCACCTTAAAGACTTATTTAAGCCGGATGCAGCCTATGTAAAAATCATCAGTGACCTCATCAGGAACCAGATTAAGAATAATGAAAACTATTCCTACCTAAATATCAATGAATATAAAGATATTCAACCAAATCAGTCGTTTTTTATCAGCGAGGGTGGTTTGAATATTTATTATGCCCAGTATGAAATTGCCGCGTATGCTGCTGGTATGCCTACCTTTACGATACCATTTGAAGAATTAAAAGGAATCATTAATCGTAACGGGGATTTTTGGAGATCGTTTCATTAATGAAAAACAGCGTGAATTCAGTAGATTCACGCTGTTTTTCAATGTTAGGCATGCCTTCTTCGGTAGAACAACCAATAGCTTCCAATACCAAGAACAATGACGACACCCACTGTACCCGGAATAATATACGATTTTAATTCAGGCTCTGTTTTTTGCGAGTAGGGGGCCTGCTCGGTTTTTTCAGATGTTTTATGCGAAGAAGCTTCTAAATGTGACTGTGAAAATACGCTGAATCCTAAAAGAAAAAATAACAGCAATGCAATTTGGGAGATTTTTTTTAACATTATATTCAACTCCGAAATATTGTTATCTTGCTGTTTTCATTCTATCATCATTAAAGGCTACTTTTATCGTTTGGACAGTATTGTTCACAAAGGTTTCAAAAAGAAGGAAACCTAACTTGATATAAATCAATTTGTTTCGGACACTCTGCTGATAAACTTTGGATATAAAAATTCAAAGGGGTCCTCTAAATCATGCCATTTCAAATCGAAGAACAAAGAGCCGTGATGGATGTTCGCGAAAGAATTTTAAAGGGGGAGCATCCCCGCCGTGAAATATTAAATTTTGTGAAAGAAGCGCCGGTAGGAACAATTTTTGAAATACATTTACCGCACCGAGCCGAACCGTTGATTGCTAATTTACAGGGATTAGGCATGAACGTCATTGTAAACGAATTAGAACCAATGCATTTTAGGCTTATGGCCGTAAAATTAAATGAATTTTAATCCAGGCCGGCAATTTCTTTTAATTGGTCCAACTCTAGAATCTGAATCTTTCTCCTGCCATCCATTTTAATCAGCTTTTGAGAGATAAAGGTTAACAGCTTTCTGCTAACTGATTCTGGAGTTGTTCCAATATAGCTTGCTAAATCCTTCTTTGAGATGGGTAAGGTGAACTTTCCATCTTGCGGGTTCATTTTTTGATAAAAAAGCACGAGTACTCGTGCCAGTCTTTGCTCTACCTCTAATAAACCGAGAAGACCTACAGATTCATCAGCTTCATAAAGGCGGTCGTTGACAGCGATTAAAAATCGGTAGGACAGTTCGGCATTTCCCTCCATTGTTTTTAAAAAATCCTTTTTATCGATATAACAAATAAATGTTTCATGGACGGCTTCCGCATGTACATAGTGGTTTTCATCCCTAAGCAACGAATATAATCCAAAAAAGTCCTTTGGAAACAATAGGCGGACAATTTGTTCTTTTCCTTCCGCCGACATTTTGCTTAGCTTAATTAACCCTTCATTTACAACAAACAGTGTCTCTGAACGCTCGCCTTCCTGAAAGATGAATTCTCCCTTTTGAAATTTACGGCTCCGCGTGACCTTCTGCAAAATCCGGAGATCGTCTTCTTTCATTCCTTGAAAGACAGGAACAGACAATAAGCATGAAGCTTCATGAGAACAGCAATGATCACAGCACATGCAAAATCACTCCCAACTGTAGATAGTATCTTTTATTTTACCGTGGGTCCTATTTCTTTGGTGTGATATAAATCAAATACTTGATTCAGGTCAAGGTTATATTGCTCTTCTTCAAGTAAGCTGAAAGAAAGACAAGAAAGGATTGGTGAACATGAGTACCATCCAATTGGCATTAAATGATGTGGCTTGCACAGGTTGTATTGGAAAGATCAAGAAAAAGATAAAAAAATGCGATGGCATTGAAAAAGTGACAATTGTCCCCGGCAGCGGAACGATTCAAGTCATGTACAATGAAGCGATTATTCGCCAAGATGAAATTCAAAGCAGTATTCACAAATTGGCATTAAGAATATTTGACTAGTGCCAGTGTAATAATATTTCCTCCCCGTTAAATACTATGAAAAAAAAAGGGAGGAATTTGTTTGGAGCATAATCAGGATAGTAAATTTGAAGAGACTTTTTTACCAATGACATCAGTGGGAAGCGGCGTTGGCATTGCGGTTTTTCCTGATGTCTATTGTTATACGAATAAAATTGTCAATCTCGCATTAGTAGGAACCGCGGATGAATTTGTACTGATTGATGCGGGAATGCCAAAATCAGCGGATGAAATTAAAGCGATGATAGGGGAACATTTTGGCGAAAATGCCCGTCCGAAAGCTATCATTTTAACGCATGGCCATTTTGATCATGTCGGTTCATTGGTCGAGTTGCTGGAGGATTGGAAAGTGCCTGTTTATGCACATGAACTGGAGATTCCTTTCTTAACAGGGGAGAAAGACTATCCTCCGGGTGACCCCAGTGTCGACAGCGGCCTTGTAGCAAAAATGTCCCCGATGTTTCCGAACCACGGGATTAATATAAGCGGCCAGGTCCAAGCACTACCAGAAGATCAATCGGTTCCTAATATGCCAGGCTGGAAATGGGTTCATACTCCAGGACACACACCGGGCCATATATCCCTTTTTCGCGAAGACGACCGTGCTCTCATTGCAGGTGATGCATTTGTTACCGTGAAGCAAGAATCCCTTTATAAGGTTATTACCCAGAAACAGGAAATCAGCGGCCCTCCGAGATACTATACAACGGACTGGAATGCTGCCTTTGAGTCAGTGAAAAAGTTAGAAGCATTAAATCCAAGGACGGCTGTAACCGGTCATGGTCTGCCAATGACCGGGGATGAATTAACGAATAGTCTTCGTTATCTGCTTGAAAACTTTAGAAAAATCGCTATGCCGAACCATAGCCGTTACGTAAATTAGAAAGAGCCTATTATTGTAAAAAGCCTATTCGTATTGTTTTAGGACTGCTGTTTAAGCAGCCCTTTTTATTATCTTTTAATGTTCTTTAACATCGACAATAATAGCGGTTTTTCTTTGCAGGAATTATCTCTAAATAGACAGAATTGAATTATTTGTATATTCTTTATTAAGAACAATTCGTTTCCTTTGGAGGGTGATTATGAAGATCTGTGTATTCCTGCTTTTTGCTGGATTATTAGATGCGGTTATGACGAATATTGGAATTAAGTATGGAATAATTAAAGAAGGAAATCCGGTCATGAAGCATGTGATCGAATTGGGCTGGGTATATTTTTATATGATTAAAATTATTCTACCCCTTGTATTAATCGGCTTGTTTTACCTCCGTCCGCTTAAAGGAAGAATCAGAACACTGCTTACAGCTGCCGGTATCCTCTATTTTTCCGTCCTTGCTTATCATCTAGTGTGGATTCTCCTTTATTTAAATATCACCGGCTAATTAGCTAGACACTGCCCATTGAATAAGTTAGTATCAAAGACGAATATAATAAGAAGAACGTAAAGAAAAAAGGAGTACCCTATGCTAAATACACTAAAGCCTTTCTTACAGGAAGCATGGCAGAAATCAGGTTTCTTAGTGCCGACTGCCATCCAAACTGAAGCAATTCCCCTCGTCATAGAAGGGAGAGATCTCATCGCCGAGTCACCGACAGGTACAGGCAAGACGCTTGCTTACTTGCTGCCGCTTTTAAATAAAGTTGACTCTAGCTCGTCTTCGTTGCAGGCTGTAGTGCTTGCCTCCTCGCAGGAGCTCGTAATGCAGGTTTATCAAGAGTTTCAAAAATGGTCAGAAGGCAGCGGAATTCGCGGTGCCTCTATTATTGGAGGGGCAAACGTAAAAAGACAGCTGGAAAAATTAAAAAAGCGTCCGCATATCATTTTTGCCACACCCGGCCGATTATACGAATTAATTAAACAGAAAAAAGTAAAAATGCATGAAGTCAAATTGGTCGTTTTGGATGAAGGAGATCAATTGCTGATTCCTGAGCATCTTGGGACTGTTCAAAATATAGTCAAATCAACGATGGCAGACCGACAAGTGGTTTTATTTTCAGCGACCATGAAAGTCGAGACTGAAAAGCTTGCAGCTGATTTAACCAAAGAACCAGAGGTTTTGCGAATTAAGAAGGATGAAGCAGCATCCTCGGGAGAAGTTGAACACATTTACTTTCTTGCTGAACCGCGCGACAAAATCAAGCTTCTTGAAAAAATTGCTCGCTTAGAAGGAATCAAAGCATTGGCATTCATCAATGACATTGGTGAAATTCAAGTTTTTAAAGAAAAGTTGCATTTTAAAGAGCTATCAGTTGGTATTTTACATAGTGATATGAAAAAATTAGAACGCCAAGCTACACTAAAGGCTTTCCGCGATGGAAAAATGGCGATGCTGATAGCAACAGATGTTGCAGCAAGAGGACTCGACATCCAAGGAGTTTCTCATGTTGTCCATATTGATTTTCCAAGGGATATTGATCAATATGTTCACCGTTCCGGAAGAACTGGCCGTATGGGAGCAAACGGCACCGTCATCTCGCTCGTTACGGAAAGAGAAGAACGAGAACTGAAGCGTTTTTGCCGTGAGTTAAAAGTTCCTGTGCATAAACGGATCTTTTATAAAGGGCAAATTGCTGAACAGGAAGAAAAAGTAAGACGCTAAACAGTGGGGGAATCCCCACTGTTTTTTAATGGAAGGATTTTTATTATATTTTCAAGAATAGTTAAGGGAATGAGGGGGAATACGTATGGAAAATCCGAAGCTGAAAAAATTACATAATGAATGGATAGAAGAAGCAACGATCAAGGAAATGCAGGAAAAATTAACAAGTGGGGAACTGACTTCCAGAGAACTTGTTTTGATGTATCTAAATAGAATTTCATCCTATAATCAAGTCATAAATTCGGTCCTGGAAGTGAACCCGGATGCGTTGCAAATTGCTGCAGCACTCGATGCCGAACGGAAAGAAATTGGCCCGCGCAGCTCATTGCACGGAATTCCCATTTTAATCAAGGATAATATTGATACGAAGGACAAAATGCACACAAGTGCCGGTTCCTTAGCTTTAAAGAATTCGATTGCCTTAAGGGATTCCTATGTTGCGGAGCAGCTGCGCAAGGCAGGTGCGGTGATTCTCGGTAAAACAAATATGACCGAATGGGCCAATTTCATGGCGTATGGAATGAAAAATGGTTATAGCTCGCGCGGCGGTCAGGTATTAAATCCATATGGACCCGGAAAATTCGATGTGGGCGGTTCAAGTTCCGGTTCGGGTGCGGCGATTGCCGCCAACCTTGCCGCGGCAGCAGTCGGCACTGAAACATCTGGCTCAATCCTTAATCCGTCTTGCCATAATTCGATCGTTGGAATCAAACCAACGGTAGGGCTAATTAGCCGCAGAGGGATTATTCCGATTGCCCATACGCAGGATACTGCAGGGCCAATGGCACGTACGGTTGAAGATGCCGCCATTCTGCTAAATGCATTAACCGGAAAAGACGTGGAAGATCCAATTACCGGGACAAATCCATTTGAAAATTACGATTTTACGAAGCACCTAGTGAGGGATGGCCTTAAAGGAAAAAGAATCGGCATTGCATGGGAAGGCTTTATTGACCCGATTCGCGAGGATCAGAGGGAAGTAATTCGTGCTGCTCTTGATGTTTTAAATTCCTCCGGTGCTGAGGTGGTTGAGTCTATTGAGATCCCATCCGCAAAGGCCGAGTGGAAGTACGATGTCCTGACTTATGAATTTAAACCGGATGTAAATGCATATTTGAATGGACTTCATTCATCAGTATCTGTCCGCACGTTGGAGGATTTGATTAGGTTTAATCAGAACAATAAGGATACGATGCTTAAATATGGTCAAGCTGTCTTGCTTGAGTCAGAAGAAACGAGCGGTTCGTTGACGGAGGAGGCCTACTTCAAAGCATTAGAATTTGATGACTATTATGCAACTGTAAAAGGAATTGATTTTGCTCTGGAAACCTACCAATTGGATGCGATTGTTTTTCCTGGGGAAGAAGGGTCACATATTAGTGCTAAAGCTGGCTATCCGACGATTGCCGTCCCGGCAGGTTACACGGCTGATGGGGAACCGGTAGGAATTACCTTTGCCGGAACCGCTTATCGTGAGCCGGTTCTTATTGAAGCAGCCTATGGTTTTGAACAATTGCTGCCTATACGCAAGCCGCCCGTGTTAGAATAAGTTTGCCTCATTTCACTCATACTATCATTGAATTTCTTTCAAAAAGGAGATGGTAAGTGTGGGAAGAACGAAGCTTGGTAATGCAAATGCCCAACGAAATAATAATCGTAAAAAACCGATGAAGACCAGTTCGGAACTTGTTGAATTTACAACAGGTGAAGATTTAAAACGGAACCGTCCGAATAGTAAATAATCAAGAACGCCTCCCTGTGATTCGGGAGGCGTTTTAAGTTGATGATTTTTTTAAATTGTTGATATCGTGCCAAAAAGTGTTGATATCCGGCTAAAAAGTGTTGATATCCAGTGAAAAAGTGTCGATATCCAGCTGAAAAGTGTTGATATCCAGCTAAAAAGTGTTGATAACCATTCTCGGGAGCCCAGCTGCCCATTAGGAATAATACTCATCCCCGACATTTTTCAACGGTTTTAGCGCCGGACCTTCAATCACATCACCCGAATAAGAGAACCGCGAGCCGTGGCACGGGCAATCCCAGCTTTTTTCCGCGTGATTCCACTCCGTTTCACAGCCAATATGGGTGCAAGTGGTATCTACAATATAGAGTTTGCCATTTTCATCTTTATAAGCACCTGCTCTTTTCCCCTTATGCATCACAACAGACCCTTCGCCAGGCTGCAAATCTCCGGGATCCTTTGGCACAAACTCCAATTTGCCCTTCAGGAGATGCTTCGCCACATCGGCATTGGTCGAAACCACCTGCTTTAAATCTGGATCAGCCTGGAACCGTGATGGGGAATAAAGTTCTTTATACGGATTGTCCCGTTCAAGAACATAATCCGTCAGCAAATGACCGGCAAAAATCCCAGTGGTCATCCCCCATTTTTTATAACCCGTTGCCACTAATACATTTTCCTTATTTTCGGTAATCTGACCGATATAAGGGACTCGGTCCAGTGTGATTAAATCCTGTGCGGACCAACGATAGGTATATTCAGAGAGACCAAATACTTCCTTTGCAAAATCCTCAAGGGCACGATAATGTGCAAGCGTGTCCATTCCTTGGCCCGTCTTATGATTTTCCCCTCCAATAATGAGTAAATTTTCTCCATTGAACGGTGTATATCGAATCGACCGTGGCGGGTTATCGGCACTGATATACATGCCCCCCGGATATTCCTCCGTCAATTTAATCCCAATTGCATATGACAGTGAAGCATACATTCTTGCAAAATAAAGCCCCGGTTTATCATAAAAAGGAAAATGGGAAGCGATCACTACTTTTTTACATGTAACGATATGCCCTTGCTTGGTCACAACCTTTGGATGAGAGGTTTCCTCCTCTTCTAAATCAACGGCTGTTGTATTCTCAAACACTTGACAGCCCGCACTTACAGCCTCATCCAAAAGTGCCTTTAAAAATTTAAGCGGATGGAACTGGGCTTGATTGCGCATCACGAGTGCACCGGTCGTTTGAATCTTAAAGGGAATCGTATCCTTTAAGGCACCATCGATTCCTAACCGCTGGTAGGCAGACATTTCTGTTTCTAGCTGCTTTTTATATTGCTCGGTTGTGGCATAAATGTAGGCATCCTGCTTGCTAAAATCGCAGTCAATTCCTTTTTCGTTTACCATTTTTTCAACAAACTGAATCGCATTTGAATGGGATTCAAAGTAGAGTTTGGCATTTTCCTCGCCAAAATGATTGATTAATTCATCATATAATATGCCATGCTGGGCGGTAACTTTTGCCGTTGTATGCCCAGTAGTCCCATTCAGTACCCCGCCTGCCTCAAGCAGCGCAACCTTTACTCCTTCTTTAGACAGCAAATAGGCTGCGGTAATACCTGTAATCCCGGCACCAATAATCGCTACATCAACTGATAGATCTTCCTTTAATGCTTCAAAAGTGGGTAATTCTATTTCACGCCAATATGTTTTAGGAAACTTATTGGTTGTTTCAGATGAGCTCATATTCCATCCTCCAGTTACAAAAATTTGCTTATGTTTAATTTTTCCTAAACTGATAAAAATAATCTATTGCCATCGGATATTTTTTAAGTCATTTAGATTGACGAGGGATAATGGGATTGATATTTTTATATAAGAATATTCAATAAATTCTGGCGCCTTAACCGCTAAAAGTGTAAGCTTGAGCAGTTTTCGCCCTAAAAACGAATAAGAAAATACATATTAAAAGAGGGTGAAAGGTATGGGAAAACATTTTGAAACAGAAATATTACACGAGGAAATGAAACGGGAAAGAAAGATTTCGAGTAAAGTAACCCCGATTTATCAATCATCTGCCTTTACGTTTAAGGATCTTGACGACCTGGAAGGATATTTTCAAGGTAATGGCAGCTACCTTTATTCACGTACGGGAAATCCAAACACAGATGAATTAGGGGAAGCCGTTGCAAGGCTTGAAGGAGCACCAGCTGGTGTGGCTGCCTCTTCCGGATTAGCAGCCATTCTTGCAGGAATTCTGGCAGTTGTGAAAAATGGCGATCATATTGTCGCGGCTGATGACCTTTATGGCGGCAGCTATCATATGCTCGAGAAAGAGCTAAATGATTTTGGTATTGAGACAAGCTTTGTTTCCTTTGCCGACCAATCTCAAGTGAAGGACGCTATTAAAAAAAATACAAAGCTTTTATATACGGAATCGATTTCAAATCCATTATTGCGCGTAGAGGATATTGACGGGATCGTCCAAATTGCTAAAAAGTATGGGCTGATTACGTTGGTGGACAATACGTTCGCAACCCCTTATCATTGCCGTCCATATTTAATGGGCGTTGATTTAGTTGTCCATAGTGCGACCAAATATATTGGCGGACACAGTGATGTCATCTCTGGCGTTTTGACAGGTAGAGAGGATTTAGTTGCGCAGGCGAAAACTAAGGTGGTCAATCTTGGGACAAATGTCAGCCCATTTGAAGCATGGTTGACTGTCCGCGGTTTAAAAACACTTGCATTACGGATGAGAGCCCAATCTTCCAATGCAAGAAAATTAGCGGAAGCCCTTTCTCAGAATAAATTTATAGAAAAAGTTTATTACCCACTTGATAAGGATGCTGAAGGCTACGGTGCGATGGTTACCATTCAGCTTTCAAAGAAGGTGGATATTCAGCAATTTTTCCGTTCCTTATCCTGGATCAAAATTGCTCCAACACTTGCCGGGGTTGAAACGACCGTTTCTCACCCATTAATGACATCGCACCGAGAATTACCGCAGGAGGTTGCGGAATCCTTAGGAATTACAAAAGAGGTCGTCCGAATTTCAGTTGGAATTGAACATGCCGAGGATATTATTGCTCAATTTGAGCAGGCAGTTGAGAAATCACTATAATCGTGCGAATCACCCTGAAATCGTGTTCAGGGTGATTTTTTTATTAATTCATGAAGATGGAGACTGATGCGTATCTTCTGGTTTTGTTGGAATGGGGTCAATCCGACTTGAGTCTTCAGTGTCCAGTGCTTTTCGCATAGCAAGGATAAACGATCCAAAAATAAATCCAAGACAAATGATAAAGCCAATTGCTGTAGCCCACCATAAAGCCATGAAAAATCCCCCCTTTTTACACTATATGCCTTGGGGGGAACATTTTTTCCATTGTATTTAGTGATAATGTCTTATTATTTCTTTTCATGTCCTCCATAATAATCTACCTTTTTAATATTTACTCCTACAAACGTTTCAATAATCGACTGGCCGCCCGCAATGGAAAAAATGAAAATAAACACAAAGGTTATTTTGGGGAAGAGTAAATAGGCACCTCCAAGCAGGATGGCACTCCAAACCCCGGCACACCAGTAACATTTTTAGCCTCCAGAGCAAAACGAATTATTTATGAGTCCCTGTATATTTTGAGCCTTAAATTAAAAATATATATTCGGAGGAGGCGAAAAAGTGAAAAAATCATTTTGGTTTAGTATTCTGTTTTTCCTATCAATATTCTGCATCCCAAGCGTTTCATTTGCCCAGCAAGTATATACGGTACAGCCGGGTGATTCGCTTTGGAAAATTGCCGTCCGGTTCCAGGTTGGTTTATCGGAGATTATTTCAGCGAACCCGCAGTTTAAAAACCCAGCTTTAATTTACCCAGGTCAAAAGGTGACGATTCCTGATTTGGGAGCCACCAAAAGTATTGAAAATCAGGTGATTCAATTAACGAACCAAGAGAGGGCGAAAAACGGATTAAAACCGTTCACACCTGATTGGGAGCTTTCAAGGGTTGCACGTTATAAGGCAATGGATATGAGAGATAAGAATTACTTCTCCCATACAAGTCCAACCTACGGGGATCCATTTACGATGATCAAGAACTTTGGGATTTCCTATCGCGCTGCGGCAGAGAATATTGCCGCCGGACAAACGACTCCACAAGAAGTGGTTAATGCTTGGATGAATAGTCCTGGGCATCGGGCCAATATACTAAGTACCAGTACCACCCGGATTGGGGTAGGCTACGCAAAAGGCGGATCCATGCGGTATTATTGGGTACAGCAGTTTATATCTAAGTGACTATATAGGGTCAGTCCTTCAATGGGGCTGACCCTTTCTACGTCTTAGGACCGAGATGAAAATCAAGCTCTGGCGCAATTATGGAAACAAAGGAAAAAAGGTAAGATGATATCAAGATAACGAAAGGAGGAAAACGAAATGAAAAAATTCGGTTTACTAGTAGCAGGAGGGATTGCAGCCGTCATCCTGCTCTCAACCATTGGTCCAATGATTGGTTTACTTCTCAGTCTTGTGATCCTATATTTCATTTTCAAACAGTTTTTAAAGAGCGAGTCAACAGGTGCCAAAATCGGCCTTGGTATCTTAGGATTCATCGTCCTATTGGCATCAATTCACAATGCACCGGCGATTATTGGTGTCGGCGCTGCCTATGTGCTCTATCTTGTTTATAAAAAATGGAACGAGAACAAACAGACAAAAATGAAAAAGAACTCCAATGATCCGTTTGCCAATTTTGAAAAACAATGGAACGATTTAAAAAATTATTAAACCTTTGAGGAGAGATGCAAGATGACAAACTTATTTACTAGAATTAAAAACACAATCGCTGCTGATTTACATGAGGCTCTGGACCATAAGGAAAAGAAAAATCCAATTATGCTGCTTAATCAATATCTGCGACAATGTGAACAGGAAACGGAAAAGGTTCGTAAGCTCCTTGAACGCCAGTACACCCTTAAAGAGGAATTTACCAAGGAGCATGTTCAAGCGGTGGAACTTGCTGAAAAGAGAAAGCGCCAGTCTGAAATTGCTTCCCAGGCAGGAGAAATGGAACTTTATCAATTTGCAGCAGCTGAACATCAACAATATGCGGAACGTTCTGGACGGTTAAGTCAGTCTCTTGAGCAAATCAAAGGGCAACTCGAAGAATTAGAAAGAAAATATCAGGAAATGAACCATAAGTTAAAAGATATGCAAATTCGCCGGATGGAATTAATGGGGCGGGAAAATATGACTCGTGCGAATCATCGGATGAACCTTGTACTGGACACAAATCCTAACTCTGAAAAATCTTATTCCCGTTTCAAAGAAATTGAGAACTATTTGGACCGTTTAGAAAATCAGGTGAATCAATCCTTTTATCGCAGCACGATTGATGCGAGAATTGCCCAATTGGAAAAAGAAATGAAAGTTGAAGAAAGCAAGTCCACATTATAACCAAATCATGGTATTCTAAAAGGGCGTAGGATCTCTACGCCTTTTGACCATATCAAGAATGTCCGTAAAAGGGTCATGAATTTTATACTAGGGGAGGGTGAGCCAATGTTTAAAAATACGAAAAATGATTATATTGGCTGGCTGGCTATAATTGGTGCCCTCGTCCTCGGGCTTGAGATTTTATTTTTTAATAGAGGGCTTATTTTCTCTCTTATTTTCTCCTGTGGATTGATGTATTTAGGCCGCAAAAAAGCTGGGAAAAAGCGTGGAAGAGTGCTTTTCATTGCCGGTGTTTTTTTCTTTATTATTAGCATCATCAATATGATGACCTTCAAATTTTTATTATTAGCAATTTTACTGCACTTTTTTATTCAATTTATTACTTCAAAAAAAAATCCAAAGAAAATACAATTGGAAGTTGCCGAACCAAAGCAGGACCCGTTTGAAGAAACAATGTACAAGAGTAAGCCGCTCTTTGAAAATATCTTTTTGGGACAGCAAAAAACCCCTCAAGGTGTATACGAGTGGGAGGATATCAATATCCAGGCTGGAATAGGCGATACCGTTATTGATCTTAGCTATACCATGCTTCCAAAAGGGGAAACTGTTATTTTTATCCGGAATATAATCGGAAACATGCAAATCCTTGTTCCATATGAAATCGAAGTAAGCATCCACCATTCTTGTATGGCGGGTTCCACTAATATTTTTGATCACCACGAGCCAAAAGTATTTAACCAGGTGATTCATTTAAAAACACCAGGCTATGAAACGGCTGAGCAAAAGGTAAAAATCTTTACCTCGCTTGTGGTTGGGAATTTAGAGGTGAGCCGGATATGAGTACAGCACAACGTCAAATTGTCTGGAGTGTCTGCTTTTCCTTTTTGACCGCCATTATTGTTTCGGCTGTGTTCATTAATGTTTTCCCGTTATCTAACTGGTCGGAGCTATGGGATCGGCACTTTATGGATATTCCGATTGTGATTTTTATACCGGTTTTTAGTATTGCTTTAGGAGTCCTGATTGGTGCCGTTTCTGGATTTTTCTGGAGGAGACAGCTTCTATCCGTTGATCATTCTCTACATCAACTAGAAGAAGGACGGCAGGCTGAGAATAAAATAAAACCTTCTATTACAGAAGTACAAACGATTGCAAGTAGAATTGAGAAAATCGGCAAACAAATGTCAGAGCAGGCTAAGCTGTCGCAGCGGTTGGCAACGGAAAAGGTGGAGGACCAGGAATCAAGGATACAGGAGATTATCGAGCAGGAACGAAATCGTCTAGCAAGGGAATTGCATGATTCTGTCAGTCAGCAGTTATTTGCTGCCTCGATGATGATGTCTGCAATTAATGAAACAAAACAAATTTCCGAAGATGACCGGGAAGCGAAGCAGCTGAAAATGGTTGAGGAAATGATTCATCAGTCCCAACTAGAAATGCGGGCACTTCTGCTTCATTTACGACCTGTTGCCCTAAAGAACAAATCCCTGCAAGAAGGGATTGAAGAACTATTACTTGAATTATCCATGAAGGTAACGATGGATATTAAATGGAAGGTTGAAGCCTTTCCGCTTGATAAAGGAGTGGAGGACCATCTATTTCGGATTTTACAAGAGTCTGTATCCAACACACTTCGCCATGCAAAAGCAGGGAAACTTGACGTACTGCTCATCAAGCGGGATGACCTTGTTATTATGAGGGTGGTCGATGATGGGATTGGTTTTGAGGTAGATGACGAAACAAAAGCAGGATCTTATGGGATGCAGAATATGCATGAACGCGCCCTTGAAGTGGGCGGGACATTAAAGGTGATTAGTATGAACAATAAAGGGACCCGCCTGGAAGTGAAGGTTCCAGTGATGAAGAATGGGGATGGTACAAGTGATTAGAGTATTATTTGTAGATGACCATGAAATGGTTAGAATCGGTGTTTCCGCTTATTTATCTGCACAGCCTGATATAGATGTAGTTGGGGAAGCAGACAATGGGAAAAGAGGAGTAGAGCTTGCACTGGAACTTCGGCCTGATATCATTTTAATGGATCTGGTTATGAAGGAAATGGACGGAATTGAAGCAACCAGGCAGATTATTGAGCAATGGCCGGAAGCAAAGGTTATTATTGTCACAAGCTTCTTAGATGATGAAAAGGTTTATCCTGCACTGGAGGCAGGGGCAACCAGCTATATGCTGAAGACATCTAAGGCTAGTGAAATTGCGGATGCGGTTCGAGCTACATACCAGGGACAATCTGTCCTTGAGCCTGAGGTAACTGGAAAAATGATGGTCAAAATGCGCCAGAAAAATCAGCATTTACCTCATGAAGAACTGACAAGCCGCGAGCTCGAGATTCTGCTGTTAATGGCCGAAGGGAAAACCAATCAGGATATTGCGGATGAACTATTTATTGCTTTAAAAACGGTGAAAACTCATGTTAGTAATATTCTAAGCAAGTTACGTGTCCAGGACCGCACCCAAGCGGTTATTTACGCGTTTAAGCATTCGTTAACGAAATGACGAAAAAATTTTAGTTAGACTTTCCAAAGTGATTTTTGGAAGGTCTTTTTTATTTTTAACAAAAAACTATTGATAATTATTCTCAATAACTGTTAAAATAATAATAAATGAAAATGATTATCATTATTAAATAGAAATTCGGAGGATTTTATAGAATGAATTTATATAAGGTATCAGGCGTTATTTTATTATCTAGCAGTCTACTATTCGGATGTTCCAATACAGAAAAAAGCTCTGCACCTGCAAAAGTAAAAGAACGCAGTGCGGCTAATCTTGATGGTGTTACGAATACATATCGTGAGTATGCTGTTGGCGAAATCGAGGAATTCGTTAAGGCAACAGACGCTTTTACAACGGCAGTGAAAAGCGGAGATCTTGAAAAAGCGAAAGAGCTTTACGGTCCAGCACGCATGTATTACGAGAGAGCTGAACCTATCGCCGAAGTATTCGGAGATCTTGATCCTAAAATCGATGCTCGTGAAGGCGATGTTCCTGAAGCAGAGTGGGGCGGGTACCACCGAATCGAAAAAGGGCTTTGGGTTGATAAGACTACCAAGGGCTATGAAAAATATGCTGATCAATTAATGAAGGACGTTAATTTGCTCCGTGCTAAGGTAGAAACAGTAGAGGTTACTCCTGACCTATTAATTACCGGAGCAGTGGACCTTTTGAATGAGGTTTCAACCTCCAAGGTAACAGGAGAAGAAGACCGCTATTCACATACTGATTTGTATGACTTTGTGGCGAACGTACAGGGAGCAGAGGAGATTTACAAACTTTTAAAGCCAGCTTTACATGATAAAGATGCCGATGTGGCAAAAGAAATTCAAACCCGTTTTGATGAAATGTACAGCCTTTTAAATCAATACAAAAAAGGTGACGGATACCAGTTATATACCGAACTGTCTAAAGAACAAGTAAAAGAATTAAGTCAGGCGATTGATGCATTAGCAGAACCACTATCTCAAATAGGAATGGTAACGGAGGCGTCTTAATTGTCAACGAACCCAAATATCAACAATGAATCTACTAAAATAGCAAAAACATTCTCGCGAAGAGATATCCTCAAAACTGCCGGAATTGGCGGTGTAGGGGTACTTGTCGGTGCTTCAGGTTTAGGCGGCCTGCTCTCTATAACGGAGAGCAAGGCAAAACAAATAGACTCTGGTGAGAGCATCCCGTTATATGGAAAACACCAACAAGGAATTACAACAAAAACACAGAATCATGTGTATTTTGCCGCTTTAGATGTAACGACAACGAATAAACAAGATTTAATTAGACTTTTTAAGGACTGGACAAAGGCAGCTGCTTTAATGACGGAAGGGAAGTCGGTCGGAGAGCTGACCAGTAATGAATTTCTTCCGCCAAAAGACACTGGGGAGGCAGCAGGATTATCGCCATCCAAGTTAACAATTACTTTTGGTGTCGGTCCGACGTTATTTAAAAAAGACCAACGAGACCGTTTTGGGCTACAACATAAGCAGCCAAAGGAATTAGTGGATCTTCCCAAATTTCCACTTGATGCATTAGAAGAGGAGTGGACCGGCGGAGACCTTTGTATTCAAGCTTGCGCTGATGATTTACAAGTCGCTTTTCATGCCGTTCGAAACCTCGTCCGCATTGCCAGGGGGAAAGCGATTCTGCGTTGGGCTCAATCAGGATTTCAACGTACGGCACAGGCTGATCCAAGGGAAGGAACTCCAAGAAACTTGTTTGGTTTCAAAGATGGGACTGCCAATCCAGATGTAAACGATGAAAAACAGATGAATGAGCAAGTTTGGGTACAGCCAGGAGATGGCCCCAATTGGCTTGCTAATGGAAGTTATCTTGTCGTCCGAAAGATCCAAATGTTTATTGAGGTATGGGACCGCACGACATTAAAGGAACAAGAAAATACATTTGGACGTTATCGAATTAGCGGAGCACCGCTCGGGCAAAAGAATGAATTCGACAAGCTTGATTTCAATCATAAAGATGAATATGGTAAAGACTTTATTCCTGTTAATTCACATACAAGACTTTCGCACGGGGATGGATCGCAAAAGATCCTGCGCCGGGCTTATTCTTATTCAAATGGAATGGATGTAAAAACCGGGAGCTTTGATGCAGGATTGTTGTTTCTATGTTTTCAGCGAAAACCAAGCAAACAATTTATCCAGATTCAGAAGCGGCTGGCAAAAATGGATAAGTTAAATGAATATACTTCCCACCGCGGAAGTGCGATTTTTGCTTGTTTACCAGGATGCAAACAAGGTGGTTTCATAGGGGAAACATTATTTAGCTAATGTTTTCCTCCTTAAAGGAGAGAGAAAGAATGAAGACGAAAATAAAATTATCACTGGCCCTATTCATCAGCCTATTCATGCTCATCCTAATGATTCAGCCTGCAGCAGCAGCCGAAAATCATGATGAGCTTTTTGTACTAATTGGCGATAGCTTAATGAAAGCAAAACAAGGGGATCAAGTCACTGTTTCGAAAAACATGGAACAATTTTCAAAAGAGTGGAATGCTCTTAAAAAAGAAGATAGTAAACTTGCAAAAACAGTTAACACAAAACTAAATGATGTCAATCGTCTCCTTAAAGAGAAGGCGGATAATGAAGCCATTACCAAAGGTCTCTCTGCTCTTTCAAGTGCAGTTGTGCAATATGATCAAGAACAAAACCCAGTTGATAAAGAAAAGGGAAAAGAACAGGTTAAAAAGCTTCTTCCAATCATTGACACCATGAAGGAAAGCAGCGAACAAGGGAATATCTCAAAGGTGAAATTGCAATATCAAACATTAATGAACCAATGGACTGTCAATGAAACCTTCGTTCACGATGAAAGTATTTCTTCCTATGGAAATATTGAAAAATACACGGCTCTCGTCCGAATTGCGATCACACAGGACCCGCCGGATTTAAAAAAGGCACAGCTTCAATTAAATGAATTAACGAAGGAAATTGAAAACTTCCTCGCTGGAAAGAACACAGGAAAGTCTCAAGAAACATATAGTTTACAAGATTTATCTAACCTTTTAACGAAGGCTGAAGACCAAATTTCCCAAAAAGATTATCAAAGTGCGAGTAGTACGCTTAACGAGGTCTTAACGATTTGGCCAATGGTCGAAGGGGGTGTCCAGACACGGGATAGTAAGCTATATAATGATATCGAAACAAAGGTTCCAACAGCGACCAGCATCCTTAACTCAAAAAATGTTCATGCTCAAAAGGCTTCAGAAATCATTGAGGATTTACATATCAGACTTGCTCCATTGCTGAGCAAAACTGATTACACTTTATGGGATGCAGCATTAATCTTACTGCGTGAGGGCTTGGAGGCATTATTGATTGTTGCCACATTGCTTGCCTTTCTTAAAAAGATGGGGCAGTCTTCGAAGCAAAAATGGATATGGACAGGGGTTGGCGCAGGTATTTTTCTAAGTGCAATTCTTGCTATTTTCATCAACATTCTATTTTCAAAACTAACAGCTGCTTCAAGTAGGGAATATATCGAAGGCATTACCGGCATTGTGGCCGTGTTAATGATGTTAACCATCGGGGCTTGGCTGCATAATAAATCAAGTATCGGAAACTGGAATAAATTTATTAATCAACAGATGGAACAGGCAATCGCAAAAGGCAGCCTTCTTTCTTTCTCGATGATTAGTTTCCTGTCTGTTTTTCGTGAAGGCGCAGAAACGATTATTTTTTATGCGGGGATTACCCCATATATCAGCTTACAGCAACTCGTCATCGGAGTATTGCTGGCAGTGGTAATCTTAGCTGTAGTTGGGTTCGTTATCATCAATTACAGTGTGAAAATTCCAATCCGCTTATTCTTTAAAGCGGCAACCATCCTTATATATGTATTGGCATTTAAAATTCTTGGGATCAGCGTCCATGCCCTGCAAATATCAAATATGATACCGACCACAACAGTTAATAAGCTTCCATACGTTGACTGGATTGGACTTTACCCAACGTGGGAAACGACTTTAACACAAATCGGCTTGCTTGTGATTATTTTCTTCATGACCTACGCGGTAAAGAAAAAATTCTTTAAAAAATCAATTCCTGCAAATGTTTAAAAGGGCCATTTCGGCCCTTTTTTGATTGAGTATTTTTTTATATGGAACCGTGTCAGCCCCTAACCTTCGCTTCCATGAGGATGGAATGGAGGAATTTTTTGATATCAATTCGGGTAGTTGAGGCGGTGTGTTTTTTTCCTCCGAGTTCGAGCATTTTCATTCGTACTTGGGTATAGTCGAATAATTTGGATGAGAAGTACTCAAAGGTTGGGTTGGCATAATCCGTTAAACCAAGTGAGGCAAGATGCTCGAGCACCTGTTGAATTGTACGGCGAATCCGTTGTTCCACGGCTTTCCCTTCCTTAGTTATTTCCTGCGGTGAAGAGGCTGAACCGAGCCGAGTTTTGGCCGCCTGTTCATACAACTCTTTCAAAGGCGGGAGGTCGCGATTTCCCTGTATTTCTAATTGATGTAAAATCGTTAAAAGATCCAAAAGATCCTTTTCACCACTCTTGCCAACAATCCCAAGTTCAAGAAGGATGCTTTTGGCAGATGAGATAATTGAAGATTGCTTACTTGGACGAGCCTTCTCTAGAATGCGGTCGTTTGTATTGTGCTTCGTTAAAAAGCTTAATGATTTTTGAATATGTTGAAGTGATTTTTCCAGCATCAGATAGTCACTTACTTTTTTAAGGACACTGACCACCTCAAGCCGATTAATCGGCTTTGTGATATACTGCTCCACTCCAAGAGAATACGCTTCGCTAATCATATCCTTTGTTTCGACTTGAGAGATCATAATGATTTTCCCTTGAAAGGAGGGAGCAATTTCTCTGACTGTTTCAATTCCGTCCCTGATGGGCATGAGCAGGTCAATCATTAGGATATCGACATCTTTTAAAGAAAGAGTCTCTGCATCCACTTCAGCCCCGTCCGCTGCTTCCCCTACAATCGACCCCAAGCCTTCCTCTTCAATGATATTTGATAGCATTCCTCTAATAGTAACGGTATCATCAACAATAAAAAAATTCATGGTAATCACCCCTTTTTCGTTAAATTATTGACCGGAAGCAGAATTTCAAAGGTTGTACCTTTTCCTTTCTCTGATTCAACTAGGTTTATTGTGCCATTCAGATTTTCAATGACATTTTTTGTGTAGGATAAACCGATTCCATTTGAAGCAATCCCGGCTTGATCAAATTTTGTTGTAAAACCTGGTTCAAAAATATACATTTTGTTTTTCTCAGAAATCCCGTTTCCACTATCCTTTATACTTATTTTGACTTGTTCTCGAACCCTTTCAACCGTTAATACAATCTGTCCCTCCTGATGGATGGCTTCCACCGCATTGGCAACAAGATTATTGATAAGGGAAAGAAGGATAAAGGTATGGTACTCCGAATGTTCCCCCGAAATGTTTACCTGAAAATCAACTGATTTCCCGAGCAGTTCACTATAATTTTTATTTGAAATCGTTACAACTGAAATGATTTCGCGAATGTTCATAAAGTCGTCTAATTTTTCTTTAGCCATTAATTTAGACAAGCCAGCATAAATACGTTGATTATCTTTTTTTATTTCGTGTAATTCCCCGGCGATTTTCAACATGGCTTGGGCTTCGTTATGATTGTTTAGCGTTTTTAAATCTCGATAAATCGTGTAGCAGGCGCTAGTTAGCTGCTCTGCGTTCTTTGCTGATTTTTCCAATTGAAACATTTCTACATATAAATTTGAGACTAAAAGTAAAACCTCCTCGGTCCGCTTTCGTTGCTGCTCTTCAGCCAACCTTGTCTCACGTACTAAAATTATATTGAAAAAACCAAGTACAAAGAAGCTGCGGATTATGGCTACCCCGACAATAATTAAGAAGCCAGAGGTTGTCATTTTCATATCAGTTGTGTAATGGCGAATGGTCATTTCTGAAAAATTGCCCATAATTTCGAGCACCATTCCAACTAGACCAATGAGCAGCGGGCGATGATATAATTTTTTCACTTTAAAAATATGAAAAAAGGCAGCAAAGACCATGTAATAGAAAAACACGGGAAAATGGTCAGGGAAATCAAAGGAGCCAACTTGAAACTTGTCCAGAATGATCCGGAAACAAACGACGGCACTTCCCGTTAATAAGCCGGCTAGAACGGGGTGGATTTTACGTGACCATAGCAATATAAAGAAAAATACAGGTGTACTTAAGCTGATTCTTAGATCGGCACCGGTTAAGGGATAAAACTTTACTTCTCCGGCAATAGGAACGGCAATGATCATAAACAAATAGGCTAAAATTTTATCGCGAATACGATCACCCCCCTATCTATAGTAAAAAAATTATTTTCAATTGTAAAAATTTTTTTAACCCACTTTGTAGTTTTTTGTAGGTTATCGTAGGTCGGCATTTATGATAAAAACTGTAATCGTTTACAAACTATATTCCTACTATAATATTATCAAAAATCAAAAAACTTATCGATGGGAGAGAAGCGAGTGAAAAAAATTAGTTTAGCATGGCAAATTTTTATTGGGTTAATTCTTGGGATTATTTTAGGAGCCATTTTTTACGGAAATCCACATATCGAGCAATTTTTACAGCCAATTGGAAACATCTTTTTACGATTAATTAAAATGATTGTTGTGCCGATTGTCATCTCATGTCTTGTAGTTGGTGTTGCCGGTGCTGGCGATATGAAATCGCTAGGGAAACTTGGGGGCAAAACGCTTCTATATTTTGAAATCATTACAACGATCGCGATTGTTGTCGGCCTTTTAGTTGCTAATATTTTTCATCCGGGTACCGGCGTGGATCGTTCGCAACTGGTTAAATCAGATATCAGTTCCTATGTTACGACTGAAAAAGCAACGGAGTCACACTCTCATATTGATACACTTGTAAATATTGTACCGACCAATGTGGTCCAGGCGTTTGCAAATGGAGATATGCTGGCGATTATTTTCTTCTCCGTTATGTTTGGTCTTGGTGTTGCAGCGATTGGTGAAAAAGGCAAACCAATCATTGAATTTTTTAGAGGTACAGCCGATGCGATGTTCTATGTAACCAATCAGATAATGAAGATTGCTCCATTAGGGGTGTTTGCCTTAATTGGCGTTACCGTTTCAAAATTTGGGTTGGAATCATTAATACCGCTTGGAAAATTGGTTATTACCGTATATGGCGCGATGGCTTTCTTTATTATTGTCGTGCTCGGCATTGTAGCGAAAATTTGCGGCTACAACATTTTTAAGCTTTTAGCTTACCTGAAAGACGAATTAATTTTGGGCTACTCCACAGCGAGTTCGGAAACCGTTCTTCCGAAAATTATGGAAAAAATGGAGCGAATCGGCTGTCCAAAAGGGATTACCTCATTTGTTATCCCGACTGGTTATTCGTTTAATTTGGATGGCTCGACTTTGTATCAGGCTATTGCCGCTTTGTTCATCGCCCAAATGTATGGTATTCATATGAGCATTGGACAACAGATTACATTAGTTCTAATTTTAATGGTTACTTCGAAAGGAATTGCAGGTGTCCCTGGCGTTTCAATTGTCGTTCTGCTTTCAACCTTAGGAAGTGTTGGGGTTCCAGTCGAAGGCTTGGCGTTTATTTTAGGAGTAGACAGACTCTTGGACATGGCCCGTACATGTGTAAACATTGTCGGTAACTCGCTTGCAGCGATTGTTATTTCCAAATGGGAAGGTCACAAAGTAAGAGATCATCACGAAGAACAAGCCGCATAGGCGGTTATAAAAAAAGGCACAACTGGCAGATAGCTGGATGTGCCTTTTTTGTAAGGAATTGGGCAGAGTGAAAAAATTCCATCCGGAAAATGTAAAAAAGTTTCCCTACTATTTAAAGGACTTGTCTCATAGGTTTATAGAAGTGAGATCTATTGAAGGGGAAATGAAAAAAATGGCTATTTACTACAAGGGAATCTTCTTTCTAGCGGCATCCGCTTTTCTAGGCGAAGGCATTGAATTTTTTGTTAACATGATTTTGGCTCGGGAACTTGGAAGTCACGGGTTAGGGCTTTATATGTCGATTTTGCCGACGATTTTTTTAATTGTGTTACTCTCAAGTTTCGAATTGCAGGTGTCCATTTCCAAATTTATTGCTGAAAAAGAGGACAGGTACCATCGCAATATCCTTTACCACGCTCTCACCATTACAATTATTTTTACAAGTATTTTGCTACTCTTAGCCACTAGCATTATGCAGTTTATCCCAATCTTTAATGGATATCATCCCTATGTAAGATGGCTGGTTCTCATACTAATCCCGGTTATTTCCTTTACCTCTGTGGCAAGGGGATATTTTATGGGGATGCATCATATGGGGAAAATTGCCGTCGCTAACTTTCTGCGAAAGGTTTTCCAGCTTGCAGCCCTATTTGTGTTATTTCGACTGTTTCAATATAAAACAGAAAGTGCCTTGTTGATTGCCATTACGGCCTTGATTGGCAGTGAGGTGGTCGTCTTCCTTTATTTATTCTATATGTTTATCGTTCAGTTCCAACACGTAAAACGGATACCTTTTTCCAATTTAAATCGGAAATTAGTCCGGAAAAACTTAATGGCGGTGTCGATTCCGACAACGGGGATGCGATTGTTTTCTGCCGTAACGGGAGCTATTCAGCCTTTTCTAATTAAGGCAGCGCTGGTTCGGTCCGGTTTGTCTGCCACAGTCGCTACAGAGCATTTTGGGATGCTGATGGGGGTGGCAATGTCGATTGGCTTTTTCCCTGCTTTTATTGCCCATTCCTTGATGATTGTCCTCATTCCAGGGGTATCGAAAACCCATGCTGCTGGAGATTATTCGAGCCTGCAAAAAATGCTCCAGCAGGTTATGTTCATGACCTTTATTTATGGAGTTGCAGCGGTAGGAGTCTTTTACTTTTTTGCACCACAACTGACTTCGTTGTTCTTTAAATCATCGATGCCTGCTGTATTTCTGCAATTGCTCTGGCCGTATTTTTTATTCCACTTTTTTATCATGCCATTTCAGGCCTTTCTGATTGGACTTGATATGATTAAAGATACCTTTTTCCATATCATTTGGTCTGTTATTGTATCATTTACCATTATTGTCTGGCTTGGCTCCTATCCGGAATGGAGAATGGAAGGGGTCATCATCGGCATGAATACAGGTGCTGTCCTCCTCGCGTTTATGCATTATCTAACCATCTGCAAAAAAATCGGAATATCTGTTTTCTTAAAGGGAGCAGTTCAGCGATAATTGCTTATTTTGACCCGTTCCTTGGGTCTATTTTTATTGGAATCAAATAAATATGATACCAAGGAGGTCGGTCTTGATGAATAGAAAAAAGACAATGGATGTCCCTGCTCATTTAAAACCCTATATTTCACAGCAATATTACGAAAGCTATACCCCTATAGATCATGCGGTATGGCGTTTCGTCATGAAGCAAAATCATTTTTTCTTAAAAAAAATCGCCCACCCTGCCTATGTAAAGGGGCTGGCGCAATCGGGAATCAAAACGGAATCGATTCCAAAGGTAGAGGAAATGGATGCGAGCCTTGCTAGTGTTGGATGGGGTGCTGTTTCGATTGACGGATTAATCCCGGGTTCTGCCTTCTACAGTTTTTTAGCGAATGGCATATTACCAATCGCAACCGAGGTTCGAAAACTGCAGAATATCGCCTATACTCCTGCCCCCGATATGCTCCATGAAGCGGCAGGGCATGCCCCGATTCTGTTAGATCAGACCTATCGTGAATATGTAAAAAAGATCGGCATGATGGGATCCTTTGCCCTTTCAAGTAAGGAGAAGCTGGATGTATTTCGAGCTGTTCGACATTTAACCATTGTCGCAGAGGACCCAGCGTCAACCCCGGAACAGGTTAAACTAGCAGAGGTTAAGGTTTCTGAGGCGAGGAAAAAGGTAAAAAGCTTGGCGGAGGCTGACTATATCTCGCGCTTGTTTTGGTGGACGGTAGAATATGGATTAATTGGCGATTTGAAAAACCCTAAAATATATGGTGCAGGTTTGCTATCTTCTGTTGGAGAAAGTCAAAGCTGTTTAGCGGATGACGTAAGGAAAATCCCTTTCTCTGTTGAAGAATGTATCAAAACCTCTTATGACGTTACAAAGCCGCAGCCGCAATTATTTGTCTGCAGGAATTTTGAAGAGTTAGTAGAGGAAATTGAAAAGTTCGCTGCCACAATGGCCTTTCGAAAGGGTGGAACAGAAAGTCTTGAAAAAGCGCTTCAATCTGATCATACTGCAACGATTGAATATTCATCCGGTCTGCAGGTGACCGGTACTATATCGACCATCATTAAGGATAGAAATGGGGAAGCCGTGTATTTCCGAACAAAAGGACCGACTGCCTTATCTATAAATAATCAGCAATTACCGAGCCATGGCAAGGAAACCCATCATAAAGGATTTGGTGCTCCGATTGGAGTGTTAGAAGGAAACCGATTGCTTGAAAATTGCACGAGTCAGCAATTAGAAGAACTCGAAATCGTAGAAAGGGGGAAAACTTGTTTAAATTTTGAAAGCGGGGTAAAAGTAGAGGGGACAGTTAAAGAAATCTTGTGGTCTAGCGGTCACCCGATCGTAATATCTTTCAAGGATTGTATGGTTACCTATCAGGATCAAGTTCTATTTGACAAAGGATGGGGCATTTTTGATATGCCGGTGGGGGCAAAAATTACATCGGTATTTGCCGGTGCTGCCGACCCAAATGCCTATTTTGATTTGCAGAATGAAGAAGAAGTAGAGGGATTGGATGATATGAGAAGCCTAACTGAATTAGAGCGTTTTTACGCGGAAGTCCGGAAAATTCGAGAGCAGGATGATTGGAATCAAAAGAGCCTTTTAAAAATAAATGAAATATTAATGGTATTAGATCATCAATATCCAAACGATTGGCTGCTCCGTTTAGAAATACTGGAATTATTAAATAAATACAATACAGCCGAAACCTCTATCAGGCATGTTGTAGAATCCTTAAAAAATACCGACTGGGAAAAATCCATCAGCCAAATGATTGAACGAGGGTTAATGCTGATCAATGAATCATAAGCAAAAGGAGCTTGGGTAATCCAAGCTCCTTTTATCGTTAGTCTTTACTTTGAAGAATTCCGAAAATCCTTAGAATGCTGATGAATAGGTTAATGAAATCCAAGTATAAGCTTAATGCCATCAATGGAACATCTTCCGCGCTAACCCCGTAATGCTTCATCCTGCTAAAATCAAAGAGGACATAACCGCTGAAAACCATTACTCCGATAAAGGAATAAGCAAGCATTCCTGTTGTGCTAAGCGGCCAGAAGATATTAAAGATTGAAATCGCCACAAGAGCAAGCAAGGCAGCTAACAGAAATCCGCCTAAAAAGGAGAAATTCCGTTTTGATTTTGATGCATAAATCGCAATCCCCGTGAACACTACCGTTGTGGTAGCAAAGGCCATTATAACGGTATTTGCCCCAGTCGTTGCCATATAGTGAGCGACAATTGGATATAGGGTAATCCCGGAAATAAATGTAAAAATGTAAAGGAACGAATAGGAAATGGCCTTTTTTCTTCTAAAGAAGAAAGCAGCGAAAAGCATGACCAATTCAAGGATTGACAAAGGTAAAAATAAACTAGTTGGTACAAATACACCTGCCATTGTGCCAATAAAGGCGAAAGCAAGCGAAAGTGCAAACGTCCTTAAAACAGATGGCATAAATTCAGTAGATGTTTGTGTGTACAAATTTCTTCACCTCAAAATAGTTTCTTATTAATTAATACGAGGAAGTGGTCAAGATGTTTCATTTTTTCTGAAAAAATCTTTATCTTCTTTTAAAATGTCACGGATTTCCGCTAAAAGTTCTTCGGAGCGGTCCACTTTTACTACTTCCTTCACAACTTCCTCTTTCTTTTTAAAGCGATTGATGAATTTAACAAAAAGGAAGATACAAAAAGCGATAATAAAAAAGTCGAGCACGGATTGGAGAAATAAGCCGTATTTAAGTGTACCAACTTTAAGTTTTGTAAAATCAAACCCAACCCCGCCAACTAGCAGGCTGATTAAGGGCATAATTACATCATTAACGAGGGAAGTAACAATTTTTCCAAAGGCCCCGCCAATAATTACACCGACTGCTAGGTCAATGACGTTCCCTTTCATTGCAAATTGTTTAAATTCATTCCACATAAAAAAACCTCCATAATCTATTCGTTCTCATTTTACAATTTTCATTGGTACCTTATCAACCAACAAAGAAGAGCAGCCCCTATAAACTGCTCTTTATTTATGAGATTAGCTTCATTTTAATTGCCTTTACAGCGGCATCTGTTCGATTCTTTGCCGCAAGCTTTTGAATGATTACAGAAACATAATCGCGAACCGTATAGCTGCTGAGATGGAGCTCTTGTGCCGCTTCATTAATGGAAGCACCCTCTGCAATCAGCTTCAAGACTTCTTTTTCACGTGTTGTTAACACGCTGTTGCTGCTGCCATACTGCTGCAGTGCTTCATCCCATATTGAATGGAGTAATTCGCCCGCATATTGTCCAAACTTTATTAACGTGGTTAAGGTTGGGGTTGAAACCTCAAATTGTGAATCCTCTCCCTGGTCTAAAATGGCAATGCCAAGTAAATTTCCTTCTGTTGCTGCAAGGATGGGCAATATCACAAAGGACTTTAAACGAAACTCGCGAACATATCTCTTTGGCAGAACTTCCAGCGCATTTGAAAAATAAAAAGGCTGTGAATAATTTAATGAATTCAGATATTTTTTTATTAATGGCAGCTTAAAAATGGTCTCCCTAATTTGCTGGAGGGAGGAATTGTTTACATTATAGCCGCAAACCCCCATCCCTTTATCTTCAAAGTGATTATACAAAAAAAGGGCACAGCGCTTAAAGGGCATAAAATCAGTTAATCCTTTTGTAATCGACTGAACAGCACGGTCGACACTCCTCGACTTAAGCAAACTTTGTAAAAATAGCAGGGAAGCATCCTTCCATTCAAGCTTGCTTTCAAGATGGTGAAGCTTTAATTGACGGAGATACATCCCTTTAATAAACTCCGTTTGCTGGTGGGTCACCGGAAAATCTTTTTCTTGAAGACAAAGGAGTAGGGTTTCATTAAAACAGCTAATCTGCAGGATGGTAGCCTCTGGTGAACTTGAATCGATTAATCTAGAAAGGGCATTCGACAGGTGATTGATTTCCTTCGATTTTAGATTTGAGCAAATTTCAAGCAAGTGAGTCTCGACAGAAAATTTAGAGGAACAAACGACTCTGAAAATCTGAAAATTTTGGGCTTCTTTTCTAACAAGGGCAATCCACTTAATCGGAATGACCTTTGTGGCTAAAATCATTTTTAACCATTTCTCTGTCCGGTCCTGCAGGTCATGGGTTAATAAAGAATGATCAAGTATTCTTGAAAAAAATGCTTGGATTGCCTGATGTTCATGCTCAGTTGCCATTGGATTTTTTACTAACAGTTTATGAAATATATTTTCTATGGAAGAAAGCAGAAAGATAGATTCATATTCATCATGGATGGAAGAAAAACGATTCTGCCATTGATCAAGGAGTGAAAGAATTAAGGTGTCAACAGTTGAAGTTTCTTGTTTGGATACTTGCTGAATGGCAAGTTGAATCATGGAGTCAAATTCTGATGCAAGTGTGGTATGCTGGAATTTCGCTGACGAAACAAGCTTTTTCCATTCTTTTAAAAATGGTTCTTTATATTCAAATAGGATGTTAAGACCTTTAAGTAGCAACTGCTCCACTTTTTGTTCCATTATTTTACACCCCCGCACGGTTTCTATTATTATACAGTTCGTTTTTTTGGTTTCCAATATGTCCGTAGTACTAACCTTCACCCGACATTTGACGGGGGTGTCAGATAATCACGATATTTTCCGTGATTGTTGTTGCAGGGTTTTCGAAGTAATGTTAAGGAAATCATATATTTTCTAAAAGTTTTAAAAATAGGGAGGCGTGTGAATGGAAAGTTCGATTCAGCTTGTAGAAGGGACAACGAGTAAAAAGGTTTTCTGGTCAGCGTTAGCTTCAGGGATTTTGGTTTTGGGTCTGCTGCTAGTTTCTTTTGGTTTATCTGGGGTGGCCTATGCCGTCCCCATTGCGGGAGTAGGAGACTTTTATGTTGAATTTGATAAACTTGTAGGAAATGGCTATACGTTTTATCCAAAATTGGGAGAAACGAGCAGTGAAGATTCTTCCCCCCAAGGAACCAATATTATGGATAATCTTGTCATAGATAATCTTCAGTTATACAAGGATTTCAAAGTGGGCGGGCAATGGATCCGCGTGAAAATAACGGCATCAAAACCGGTTCAAATTACCGGGCTGCAGCATGATGCAAGTCTGATTCAAGCGGACGCGAAATTCACTAATCTTGCTCTTAAAGAACATCATAGTGATGACTGGCAAAAACAATTTAAACAAACCTCTTCAACTATTACTCTTGAACATGCAAAATTAAAAACCCATTACCTATTTCAAAAAACAATTAATATGAACGGAATGAGATTAACAGTGGAAAGAATCAAAAAGTAGGAAAGGATGAACAGGGTGAGAGTTAAACAGTGGCGGAAGAAAAGACCCTTATGGGGTGCCCTCATTACCATTATTAGCGGCTTATTAATCTTATGGATCCCATTAAATCTTTATTTAAGCACCTTCCTGCCTGGATCCATTGCGACGATTGGTCTGCTGTTCGGCGGGGCGATTATATTGATAGGAATCTGTGCCTTATTTTTTCCAAATGCCTCCAAGGTTCTAGGAATCTTTACAATCTTTTTATCGATTTTATCTGTGATAGGTGCCTTGGGCGGTTTTCTTTTCGGGACACTTCTTGGCATTATTGGCGGGGCCTTACTAATGGCTTGGAGGGTCGGTCCTGTAAAGGTGAAGGTTACACCGCCAAGCAATAAGGAAAATGCAGCACAAACATTCTAAAGGAGAATCAAAATATGTGGTGGAAAAGCAGGCTTTTCTTGTGCAGTGTATGTCTCCATATCATGTTTTTAACCATATTCTCCATTAGTGGAAAAGTTAAAGCCGAAACGAATGAGGCGGATGGTTTTATCATTAAAGCCGACCGGGTGATTGGAACAGGCATGACCGCTTCCATTGTAAAACAAGAAACCTCCACGAATGATGGAAAAATAATGCTTAGGCTCCACTATGATTCAGCCACCATTTATGGGATGAGGTTAGTAAAACAAGTGAATAGTCCCAAAGGTCCCGTCAGCATCACGTTAAAGGCGAATGGACCGGTAGAGGTAAAAGGAATGACGGTTGATACGACAGCGATTTCTTTTCAGGGGGCATGTATTAAAGCATCAGAATCGGTTCCAAAATTAGGGATGGAAAATGTGGTAATGGTTGCACACTATATGAATAATGCGGATAGCAGTATAAAGCAGCTTGTTCTGAATACGATTTCGGGGCAAGTAGGTGGTCCTCAGCCAGGTAAATTAGGAATCCTTCAAGGATTAGGGAAGCTTTCTGGCCAGAAGTTGAATCAGGAAATTGAAAGGATTTCAAAGGGACATTTCCCGCTCACATGTGAGGAAGGAGCGGCTGAGCAGGGGAAGAACGGCAAAATAACGGATCCGGTAAATGATGTGGTCGGTGTGGGGACGAAACGGCTGGAGCCGGTGACAAAGGTGGTGGATCCGGTGACGAAACCGCTGGAGCCGGTGACAAAGGTGGTGGATTCGGTGACAGAGCCGTTGGATCCGGTAACGAAGGTGGTGGATTCGGTAACGAAGCCGCTGGATCCGGTGACGAAACCGCTGGATCCGGTAACGAAGGTGGTGGATTCGGTGACGAAGGTGGTGGATTCGGTGACGAAGCCGTTGGAGCGAGTAGTTAAACCAGTGGAACCTGTTGTGAAGACAGTTGAACCAGTGGTTACGGATACAAAGAAGAAGGTAGAAGAGACTGTGCAATCGGTATGTGAACGGCTTGATGATGAAAAAGGGGTTATATCGAAGGAACTTGCTTTAGATTTAATTGATGAAGCGCTCAAAAAGCAGGTAGCTTTAGGGGCTGTTTGTTCTGATAATGCTAGTGAGACGGAATGGCTTGAAGAATGGAATGATGGGTTGCTAGAATCGCTGGGGTTGCTGGATTTGTTGGGAAGATTAAAGCTTGATGACCCTGTGGAACAGCTAGAGAAGATGCGTGATCTAGTGTCAAAGGAGAAAGACGGGGTGATTTTATTTCAACCATAGAAAAAGAGCAGGAGTTCCCTGTTCTTTTTTAGGTTTGAAGGACATTTCCAGTCTTGGAAGTGGAATTTTGTCCTTCAAAGCCTGGATGAAGGACGTTTTTCGGATTCCGAGGGAAAATATGTCCTTCAAAGCC
>NZ_AXVA01000013.1 GCF_000482325.1 Bacillus sp. UNC438CL73TsuS30
CACGATACTCGCACTACCTGTCAGCTATACATTTCCGCCACAACGGCATGTTAGGGACTTTCACCCATTAGAGCGAGACGCTGCCAAGCGCACAAAAGAGTTTATCACTTTTGATGTGAAAAACTCTCCTGTTTCTTATGTTATTGTTTGACCTGCAAACTTTTTGTGCCCTGAAGTCCGATTTGTAATGAGGTCATTAGTCCTTCAAATGTTGCTTCTTCAAGTGTTCTTGGGGCTAGGCAATCGCCGATTTGCCATAATTCAGGAGCAGAGTCTTTAATTTGCTCATACAATTCCACGTTTGGAACGCGCCCAAGTGAAAGAATGATGGAGTTCACATTTTTAATGGTCTCCTTCTCATAAGAAAATAAATTTCGGATTACTACTTCATCCTCTTTAATTTCGCCTAAATCATAGTGAGGAATCATTTTAATATTTAACTGATAGAGTTTCTTTAAATATTCATTTCTTAAATATTGATGAACTTCCTCACCTATATATAGCCTTGAAGAAATTAATGTTACTTGGTGTCCTTTTTCTGCCAAATCAATGGCTGCCTCCATTCCCGGCCAATCTCCGCCGAAGTCGAAAACCAAGACATTATTTCCAATATTTTCGCTTTGTTTGTTAAATAATTGATCAACTGTACGAACGCTTGGATTATTTATCCCAGGGATTTGCGGAATATACGGGCGGGAGCCAACTGCACAAATAATTGCATCCGGGCCAAGTTCCTTAATATCTTCGGGTTCAATGTTCCAGCCAAGTTTTACACTTATATTGCTGATCGACACTTTTTTTATAAAGTTGTCAAGCATCGTTTCCGCAAGTTCTTGTCGCATTGGAGCACGCCTTAAGGTATGCAAAAGCCCACCGACCTCATCTGATTTATCTGCTAGTATAACTTCATGGCCAAACTCATCTAACGTTAAGGCAGCTTTTAACCCTGCAGGGCCAGCGCCAATAATAAGCACTTTCTTTTTCTTACGCTGTGTCTTCTGAAGTGCTTGCACCTCCAGTTCCTTCCCTGCTGTTGGATTTTGGACACAGCCAATGGCCAATCCTTTATGATAATGGCCAATACATGCTTGGAGACAGCCAATACATGCATCAATTAAATGATGATTCCCCTCTTTTGCTTTATTGGGCATTTCCGGGTCGACGATTAAGGAACGGGTCATCCCAACGACATCTGCTTTCCCAGTGGCAACAATCTGCTCCGCCTCGACAGGGTCGACAATCCTGGAGCCAACAAACACGGGAACTGCGCCTGCCATGCGGATTTTAAAAGCTTGCGGCGAATTATAGCCATGTTTGATTGGAGATGGCGGCACAATATGTGTTGACCCTGCAAAAGTACTGGAATCACCTGATGTAACATTGATGAAGTCTACACGAACTTGATTCACTAAATACTCAACAATTTCCACGGAACCCTTTACATCCAAACCGTCCATTGTCATTTCATCGGCACTCATTCGGATCCCCACCGTGAAATCTTCGTCGACTTCCTCCCAAACCCGCTGCATCACTTCCACAATAAACCTCATTCGGTTTTCAAATGAACCGCCATATTCATCGGTACGATGATTGGTTTGGCCGGACCAAAACTGTGCTGGCAGGTATCCATGAGAGCAGCAGATTTCTACCCCATCCAGACCACCTTCCTTCGCAAGTTTTGCTGATCGAGCAAAGCCTTCGATTACATCTTTAATTTCCTCGATACTCATCGGTCTTGGCATCGTTCCGAACCGGAGACTTGGCACTGCAGAAGGAGCCAATGCTGCAGTGCGATAATCGCTTGAAACAACCTCCCTTCCCCCGTGAAATAACTGACTGAAAACCTTCGTTCCAAATTGATGGACTTCATTTGCGAGCTCTAAATAGGCCGGTACAATCCTTGGATCAAACCCTGCAATTGTATGTGTCGTCAACATTCCTGATTCGTGTACAGCTGCTGCTTCTAAAACAATCAGCCCCACTCCACCTTTTGCACGGGCAGAGTGATAGGCAGTCATCTCCGGCGTGGGTATCCCGCAGGCAACATGATTTGTCTGATGTGCTGTACTAAGAATTCTATTTTTTAATTCTGTGTGACCAATTTCGATTGGGCTAAATAAATGCTTATAATTCGTCACGGATACTCACTCCTATTTGTTTGTATTTAACAAGTAACCTAGCAAAATTCATGCCAACCAATCTACCCGTGAAAAGTTTAGGATACTTTTTAAAAATTCGCAATAATCTGCAGAACTAATTGTATAATGAAAGAAATAAGTGAATCTTTTTTGCATCAATCGTTGCAAAAAAGATTCATCCCGATAATTTCCTCCTTTCTATTTGCTGAAACCATATTTTTAGGGGATCACCGCTTATTTCCGATGCAAAATGTGTTCAAATTTTATAAAAGGACGGGTGGATAGATGATCAATGAATGGAAATACCAACAAAAAATAATTGGACTAAAGAAATTAAATGATTCTCTAAAGGAACAGCTAGATATATCACTAAAAAAGATTAAAGAACTTACCCAAATATTGAACTCTTCTTACGATGAGATTTTTGTAACGGATTCTGAGGGAGATGTCTTATTTGTAAGTGAATCCTGTAAACATTTTACTGGACTTCCTCCAGAAGCCTTTATCCATAAAAGCATCTTTGAACTAGTAGAGAAAGGTATCATTAACGACTCTGTCACGATTAAAACAATGCAAACCCAGACTGTTCAATCAAATGAACAAAATTATCCTAATGGAAAAACGGTTCTCGCGACTGCCAAACCTGTTTTTGATGAAGAAGGAAAATTGTATCGGATTGTCACCAATTCTCGTGATATCTCAGAATTAGTAGAAATGAAAAGAAAATTGGCAGAAATACATATACTACAACAAGAAAATGAAGATGAAGCCATCATTGAAAAAGCGATTGGCACCCAAAAGTTTATTACGCAATCCAAAAACATGGTCAATACACTGCAATTAGCTGAAAGAGTGGCCCCTTTAGACTCCTCCATTTTCATTCATGGTGAATCGGGGGTTGGAAAGGGAGTTTTAGCCCGGATCATTCATGAAAATAGCCCAAGAAATGCACTGGCATTTGTTCAAGTGAATTGCGGGGCAATTCCCGAAAGCTTACTGGAATCAGAATTATTCGGTTATGAAGCCGGGGCATTTACCGGAGCAAACAAACGGGGAAAGCCCGGCCTTGTTGAGATGGCGGATGGCGGTACATTGTTTTTAGATGAAATCGGGGAAATGCCGCTCGAGCTACAAGTTAAAATCCTCCATTTAGTTCAGGACAAAACATTTAAAAAAGTGGGTGGAACCTCAGAAAAGCAGGTCGATATCCGCATCATTTCAGCCACCAATAAAGATTTATTACAAATGATTGAGGAAAAAAAGTTTCGTCAAGACCTATACTACCGCCTTCATGTGGTCCCACTAAGAATCCCGCCATTAAGAAAACGGAAGCAGGATATATTAGTATTAATAGATTATTTTCTAAATCATTTTAATCAAAAATACTCGCAGCGGATTGAATTAGATGAAAATGCTAAACTATTGCTGCAACTACAGGAATGGCGTGGGAATGTTAGAGAATTAGAAAATTTTATTGAACAAATTGTTGTCACGGCTAATAAACCTCTTATAAGGATTGAGGATTTACCATTTGCGATCGACCATCGAATTCACCATGAAAGCAACCTATCACTGCAGCAGCTCCCATTGAAAAGGGCCGTAGAAGAAACAGAGAAACAAGTCCTTACCTATGCATTAAAGAAATACAAATCCACAAGAAAAATGGCCAAAGCATTAGGAGTAAATCAGACAACTATTATGCGAAAACTACATAAATATCACTTATCCTCAAAAGAGACGACTTAATTGTTACAATTGACCGAATTTTTAGAAATTGGCACAAATATTGCATTATATTTCAGTGAACGATTAATTGACAAGGAGTGATGATAGTGGGAGAATTACTTTTTTGTTTCGGCTATGGAGGTTCACTTATTATTTTAGGTCTTATAACCAAATTTTTCGTCGGCAGAATGGAGAAAGATGTAGTAACTACCACAACTATATCGAAAGATGAAAAGGCAGGGATGTAAAAAATGATCTATACAATCGGTATTATTGTTTCCTTTCTTGTTTACATCCTTATCGGTGTTTTTCTTTCCAGACGAGTTAAAAATTCTGAGGAATATTATGTTTCCGGAAGAAAAGGCTCGACGCTGATGGTCACTGGTACACTGGTTGCTTCGTTTTTAAGTACTGTTTCCTTTATGGGTGAAGCTGGATTTTCATATGAAGGCTACCCGATCCTTTTACTCATCCTGGTTATTTTCAATGCAACCGGCTATGTAGTGGGTGTGTTCTTTTTCGGGCGGTATTTACGAAGAAGTAAATCCTTGACTGTGCCTGAATATTTCGGTAACCGCTTCCAATCTAATAAAGTAAGAATGGCTGCAGCAATTACAACAATTCTTGGTATTGCTGCCTATTTGGTTGCTGTTACACAGGGTGCAGCCGTATTGCTTTCGGAAATATCCGGGATTTCCTACACCTTTGCCTTACTGATTATGTGGGTCGTATATGCTTCTTTTACCGTTCTTTCCGGTGCAAAAGGAGTTATGGTCAATGATACCATCATGTTTTTCATCTTCTCGATTGCTACTTATTTAGCTTTCCCGTATATTATTCATTCTGCCGGAGGATTCCCGGATGCCATTATGAAAGCAGCAACGAACCCTGCTCGTCCTAATTTATTAAGCTGGCATGGTATAACTGGCCCGAATAACTATATGGGTGCACCGTGGGAAGCATTTATCTGGGCAGTCATCTTAGGTTTGGTATGGTCAGCGGTTATTTCCATCAGCCCTTGGCAGAGCAGCCGTTATTTAATGGCTAAAAATGAACATGTCGCGATTCGCTCTGGTGTATGGGCAACCATTTCTATCATTACGATCTACTTGTTCCTTCACATCAGCATTTCTACGATCACTACGATTAATCCAGATATTAAACCAACGGAAAAAGTGTTCATTTGGGCAGCAATGAATATCGTCCCTAAATGGCTCGGAATTATTATCGTGAGTGGAATCATGGCTGCAGCATTATCATCCTGTGCCAGCTTTCTGCAACTCATTGGCAGCAGTATTACACGTGATATCATGGAACAATCCCGCAACAAAAAGTACTCTGACAAACGCCTGCTTGTAACAAGCAGAATTTCGATGATTCTTGCTAGTATTGTCATTCTTCTTATCGGGCTTTGGCAGCCGCCATCCATCATGTGGATTGGCTATTTTGCGGCGACGTTATTTGCCGCTTCCTGGGGTCCTGTTGCGTTTGCAAGTGTCTTCTCAAAAAAGGTAACAAAAACAGGTGCTTTGTGGAGTATCATATTTGGATTTTTGGGAGTAATTCTTGGCGAATCCCTGAAAAAATACGGTGTTAAACTGCCAGTTTATTTAGATCCAGTTATTATCGGCGTCATTTTAAGTTTATTAGCTCTGTGGATTGGTTCTAAAGTTGGCGAAATCTCTAAGGAAGAACGAGAATTCCAAGCAAATATTTTAACACGGCCAATTGAAGCCGACGATAAAGAAGAGATGGCGATCACAAAAAGATATCCTGCCTATTTAATGATTAGCGGCGTTATTATCATCATTATTACTTTCATTTTCTACTACTACCCTTTGACATTGGCGATGTAGAAATAATAAATCTACTTTTTTGGGTATAAAATTATACTCAAACTCTTTTTAACAGCGATTTTTCAGGTTTTATCAGCGGTTCTACCTATTATATCAGCGAATCTATAACCTTTATCAGCGAATCAAAAAAAAGTTGACGCAGATTTTGAATTTGCGTCAACTTTTTTATTCTACAAAATCTATTATTGTCCTTCCGCCAGCTCAGCGAGATAGGTCCAACGTTCAATTAACTGCTCAAGCTTCTCATTTAATTCTGCTTCTTGTTTCATCAAATCCTGTGCCTTTGTAAAATCACTGCCAACCTTTTCGAGTTCCGCTGAAGTTTCTTCCAGTTTCTCCTCTGTTTTAGCAATCACGTCATCAATTTCTTCCCACTCTTTTTTCTCCATATAGCTCATTTTTTTCTTTTTTTCCTTTTCCGGAGATTTAACGGTTTGAGCAGAGACGCTTACAATTTTTTGTGCATCGGTTAACGATTCTTTTTCAAGATATTCGGTGTAATTACCAAAGAACGAATTAATGGAACCTTCCCCTTGTAGAACAAGCAGCTGATCGACCACCTTATCTAAGAAATAGCGGTCATGTGATACGGTAATAACAACCCCAGGGAATTCCTCTAAATAATCTTCAAGAACGGTTAATGTTTGTGTATCGAGATCATTTGTCGGCTCGTCCAAAAGTAGAACATTTGGTGCGGTCATTAATATTTTTAACAGGTATAAGCGGCGTTTCTCTCCACCGGAAAGCTTTCGAATGGGTGTTCCGTGACTAAACGGCGGAAATAGAAAACGCTCAAGCATTTGCGCTGCTGAAATTGTTTTTCCATCGGAAGTCTCGACAATTTGCGCCGTTTCCTTAATGTATTCAATCATCCGCATGTTTTCATCCATGTCTTCGCTTTCCTGTGTGTAGTAAGCGATTTTTACCGTTTGCCCCATCAAGAATTCACCTTCATCAAGTGGAATTCGTTTGGCAAGGATATTGAGCAGCGTGGATTTCCCTGTACCATTTCGTCCAATAATCCCGATTCGGTCACCAGGCTTCACCAATAGGTCAAAATGGTTAAGGATGGTTTTGGCCCCATACCGTTTTGAAGCATCCTTTAATTCAAAAACCTGCTTGCCCAGCCGGCTCCCGTTTAACGAAATATCAAGCTTCTCCCCAGATGGTTTCCCTCCGGCTATCTTATCGTCTAGCTCCTCAAAGCGCTGAATCCGTGCCTTTTGTTTTGTTGTTCTTGCCTTTGCACCTCTTCTAATCCATTCAAGTTCCCGGCGGAAGAGATTTTTTCTTTTTTCAAACGTGGCTGCCTCATTTTCTTCCCGGATGGCTTTGGATTCCAAAAAGGCTGCATAATTTCCTTTATAGCTGTAAAGATTGCCACCGTCTAATTCAAACATTCTGTTTGCAACACGGTCTAAAAAGTAACGATCATGTGTGACAAGCAAAATCGAGCCACTATATCTACTCAAATAATCCTCCAGCCATTTGACAGTATCAAAATCAAGATGGTTGGTCGGTTCGTCTAAAATGAGTAAATCAGGTTCAGCGATTAAAACCTGCGCCATTGCGACACGTTTTTTCTGCCCCCCAGAAAGCTCGCCAATCTTCTTTCCAAAATCCTCAATCCCTAATTTAGTTAAAATGGATTTGGCATTGGTGCTCGCATCCCAAGCATTTAGAGCATCCATTTGTTTTTGTAAGTGAAAAAGCTCGTCCTGAATTTTGGAGTCATTTGGAGAGGCGTTTAGCTTCTGAAGCGTTTTTTCATAATCACGCATTAATTTTAAAATCGGTGCTTCACCATGATAGACCTGCTCAAGAACCGTCCTGTCCGTATCAAATTCAGGCTGCTGCGCCAAAAAGGCAATGGAATAATCTTTCCCGGCAATAATCTTGCCCTCATCCGGTTGGTCCAATCCGGCCACAATTTTTAATAAAGAGGATTTCCCCGTTCCATTTACCCCGATTAGGCCAACACGCTCTTTTTCTCCGATTGTAAAAGAAATATCGTTAAAAAGTTGTTTTTCCCCGTAGGTTTTCGTGACGTTTTCCACTGTGAGCATTTTCATGATTGACCATTCCATTCTTGATAAAATTGTTCTAAAAATATCTCCATCATTTGATGACGGCTTACAGCCATTTTTTTTGCCGTTTCTGTATTTAACAAGTCTTTTAATTTTAGGAGTTTTTCATAGAAATGATGAATGCTGGTTGATTTCCCTTTTCGATATTCCTCTATCGTCATTTCTTCTCTTATTTGGTAGGAAGGGTCATAAATCTGCTGACCCTTTTTTCCCCCATAGGCAAAGACACGGGCAATCCCAATAGCACCAATTGCATCCAAACGGTCTGCGTCTTGGACAATTTTCGCCTCGACGGTTTCCAGCTCTATTTTCCTTCCACCCTTGAAAGAAATGGAAGCGATAATCTTTTTGATTTGCTGTATGTCTTCTTTTGATAATTCAATGATTCTTAAAAATCCATCCAGTTTTGCTTCGCCTTTTTCAGCAGTTTCATTTAGTTTTTCATCAGGTATATCATGAAGGAGCGCTGCCATTTCGATAATAAACGGGTCTCCTGATTTTTCCTGTTCGTATATAAATAATGCATTCCGTCGGACGCGATCCACATGGAACCAATCATGCCCTGTAGCATCTTCAGCTAATTCACTTTGCACAAACGTTTCTGCTTGTTCAATGATTTGTTTTTTCAATTAAAACACCTACCCTCATCCTTGCTATTCTATCATGAAAAAGAAGGATTGTTGAAAAAGATTGGTTAAATCCTCCCCCTTAAAAAGAAAAAATCCGCGGGAAGCCCACGGATCCAAACACTATTCCATACTATTAAACCAGCTAATCCCCAAGGTGTTCTCGCCTGCGTGAACACCGATTACCGCTCCTAGTGGGCAAGTAAGAATCGAGAGCTCCGGAAATATCACCCGTAACTCCTTCTGCCAATTCTCTGCCTGATCCTCATGCAAACCGTACAAAATATAAACTTCCTTTATTCGATATTTCTCATAGGATTGTCGCAAATAACCAACAATCTTCTCTTTCGCTTTCTTCTCGCTGCGGACTTTTTCCTTTACAGTTAAAGCGCCATCCTCAATCGAGATGATTGGTTTTACATTCAGCATACTGCCAAGAAAAAATTGCACGCCTGACATCCTCCCGCCGCGGTGGAGCTGTTCCAGGCTGCCGACCAATACAAAGGCTTCATTAGTTTCCCTAATCGTTTCCAGCCTGTTCACGACATAGTCCAAGCTTTTTCCTTCTGACAGCCACCCCATCCCCTTTTTAATCAAGGCTGCTAAAGGATAGGTTAGAATTTTTGAATCAATCGTCGTGACCGGGATCGATACAAGATTCGCCGCCTGACAGCTTGATGAAACCGTACCGCTTAATTTCCCGGAGATAAGGACCGTAATGACCTGATCATACTCTTTCTCTAATCGCTCATACATCGCTTGAAAGGCTCCCACAGAGGGCTGTGAGGTTTTTGGCGGTGTCTTTAAAGTTTTTAATTTTTCAAAAAGCTGTCCTGCCGTTAAGTCAATCCCATCTAAATATTCCTCGCCATCGAGAACAATCAAAAGCGGGACCGTATATAAATCCGGATGTTTTTTTAGTTCATCATCTAAAAATGCTGTGCTGTCGGTCACCCAAGCCGTTTTGACCAAAAATGATCACTCCTTATCCCAATAATCTATAGCTTTAGGAATATCATTACTTTAATGGTAACCTCTAACAATTGTATTGTAAATATTTAAAATTTTCAAAAATTACCTATAATAGACCTTCAATATCTTTAGCAATCTCAAACGGTTTTGTACTTGGAGCATAACGTTTATGGACATTCCCAGTTTGATCCACTAAAAATTTGGTGAAGTTCCATTTTATTGCTTTAGATCCCATGACCCCGGGAGCTTGTGAAGCTAAATAATTGAATAACGGATGTGCCTGACTGCCATTTACATCCACTTTTGCAAACATCGGAAAAGTAACACCATAATTTAATTCACAAAATGATTTGATTTCTTCTTCATTGGCGGGCTCCTGGTTCATAAATTGATTGCAGGGAAAACCTAAAACGGCAAATCCCTTGTCCTTATACTTTTCATAGATTTGCTGAAGTTCATTAAATTGCGGGGTAAATCCACACTTACTTGCCGTATTGACAACCAATAGTACTTTCCCTTTAAATTGCTCAAGTGAAACCTCAGCACCATCAATAGTTTTAGCATTAAATTCATAAATTGCCATTCTATTTCCCCCTATAAATGATCATTTCAAGCCGCTTTAACGATGAAATTACATATTCAATCATCTCAACCAAATCATCTAATTGTTCTTCCCGTACCATCCGATCGAATTCAACCGTAACGGTATGCAGCCCTTCTATTTCCATATGAAGTGGATTCATTAGTACCCTTTGCGTAATTTTTCTCGATGGCCCCCATATATCTGAAAATAGTTTCTCAACTTCATTATGATCTACATTGGGACTCTCGTAAAAGAATTCCAGTTTCAAGGAACATCCGGCTTTTGTTTCCGACCCCATAGAAGGAATAAGTTCAGCCGCTAAATTCATTAGACTAGAGTCTAGTTCAATTTTAACCGAAGCACTCTTTCCAGAAGATTCAGCTATTTTAAAAGAAATATCAAAATTCCGCGACATTTTAGCCATATTTATACTATCGTTGCGATCGGTAATCACGATTTCGCCGCCCAGGTCTAAGTCATATATTGCACCCTCGATGACGACTTTCATGTTATCGAAAGCAGTTGGATCAAACATAAATTTCACCCGCCTCTAATTCATTACTTTTATTTTATCAAAAATTATTTTCTTTTCTGTAAGAGAGATAATGTTTATAATGTTATTGACCAAATATTATAAATTTATATTTAATTAAGACATAATTTTGTTTAACAGAAAGAAGGAGATGGTCACTTGCCTATTAATATTCCAAGGCTTTTACCCGCACGGGAAATACTTGAACAAGAAAATATTTTTATCATGGATGATGAACGTGCGGTCAGCCAGGACATTCGTCCGTTGAATATTTTAATTTTAAATTTAATGCCCATAAAGGAAAAAGCTGAAACACAGCTATTAAGATTATTAGGAAATTCACCTCTGCAGGTGAATGTGAAGTTTTTAAAAACACGTTCCTATGAATCTACCCATACAAGTAGGCAGCATCTTGAACAGTTCTATACCACGTTTCCAGAAGTTAAGCCGCAGAAGTTTGATGGGATGATTATTACAGGTGCTCCAGTCGAACTTTTAGAGTTTGAGCAGGTAAAGTATTGGCAGGAGTTAACGGAGATAATGGACTGGTCAAAAACCAATGTGACTTCCACGTTACATATTTGCTGGGGAGCACAAGCTGCGCTTTACTACCATTTCGATATTGGTAAATTTGAGCTGCCGCGTAAATGTTCTGGTATCTATTCACATCAGATATTTGATACAAATGATATCTTATTGCGCGGATTTGATGACCTTTTCTACGCACCGCATTCAAGGTATACAGATGTATCCATCGAAGAGATAAAAGATCATCCTGAATTAAAGCTGTTAGCCGCATCAGAAAAAGCAGGGCCATTGTTAATTTCCTCCCGAGATAGAAAGCATGTAATGATCACAGGTCACTTAGAATATGAATCTGAATCATTAGCAGAAGAATATATGAGAGATGTTGACAAAGGGCTGGATATCCATATCCCAGAAAATTATTTTCCAAATAATGACCCAAGCAATCCACCGGTAAATCGTTGGCGCTCACATGGACATTTATTCTTTTCAAACTGGCTGAATTACTACGTCTACCAAGAAACTCCATTTTTATGGGATTAAACAAAGCATCGGTTCAAGCGAACCGATGCTTTCGTTTTATTTTATCTTGAACATAAATACCCACATAAAGGACAGGGACTGCCGCAACTCGAGTGGAAGATGTTCAACAGGAAGTTTTTCTGCCTCACGCTTGTACACTCCCATTTCGGCTATTTTTTTAAAGCCATTTTCCTCTGCAAGCTTTTCGAATTCCCATGGCATCATCGTATTACAAATGACCTTTTCTCCGTAAAGTCTTCGAAAGCTATTGATTCGCGGCATGGCAGTCGGTCCTAAAATGGCCATACAAGCAAAGCCATCATTTTTTACGATTCGCTTGATTTCAAAAAGAACCTTTAAGGGGCTTTCCGTCCATTCCAAAGAATTAATGGCCATAACGGCATCGAAAGAATTTTGCGCCTTTGGAACCTCTGAAATATCTGCCTTGATAAATTGAACGGAACTGCCCTTTGCCAGCACTGACGCCTTTTCAAGCATTTGCTCTGATAAATCGATCCCTGTTACATGATGCCCCAGTTTGGCAAGCTTAACGGAAGCATAGCCGTCCCCGCAGCCTAAATCGCAGATATCTGTCCCGGCCGGCAAATATTTTTTCAAAAACGGGATTATGTCTTTCCTGCTGCCTGATTCCCACATTGCCCTGCTGCTGGCATGCCAACTTCCTGCCCGATTATCCCATTGCTTTTCGGCTTCTTCAACCCATTTAATTTCCACAGTAAACCTCCATAAAAGAATTTATATCTATAATTCGTTTAAAATTTAAAATACCCTTCTTGATTATTATCTCTTCCATTTAGAAAGAATAATGGAAAAAGGAGGAATAAGAATGGAGACGATTGTCGGGCTTCACCGGAATCATCTTGGTGAAATCATTAGCTTCGTTACTTCGGAAGGGAGAGTCATCTCTTACCGCAAAGCGTTATTGGAGGCTGAACATGGCTTGTTGGAAGGCATACAAACTGAAGAGGATTCTGAAGGCAATTTGACCTTAAGCTCTGGACTGCAACAATCCTTTGACCACTATCCAAATTTATTTTAAAAAGCACCTGGCTTTGAACCAGGTGCTTCTCTTTTGTACTAACCGTTATTCCAATTCGGTTTCATTCTGCTTTTGAATATCTCTTAATGCATCGATTCTTGAAATGTCTTCCTCAAAAAACTGAACGAGATCACCAATCCGGTCAATTGAATCCCAGCTTAAATGATGTTCAATTCCTTCGACATCATTATAAATATTTTCGTCCTTAACACCGATTATTTTTAGCATTTGCTCAAGAAGTGCATGACGAAAAACTAACCGTTTTCCTATTTTTCGTCCTTTTATCGTTAAAGTCAGACCTCTATACTTTTCATAAACTAAATATCCATCTTTATCTAGCTTTTGAACCATTTTTGTTACTGAGGAGGGATGTACAGATAATGCTTCCGCAATATCAGAGACTCGAGCGTATGTTTTTTCTTCAATCAGTTTATAAATTTGTTCAATATAATCTTCCATACTAGGTGTTGGCATCCCGAAACCTCCAAAAAATTACTCCATTAAAAGTTTACTATAGATAAATTTGAGTGACAAGGTGCATTGTCACTTCATGGATTATCTTTGCGGCACTTTTTCAAATAAAAATTTCACTTTTTTATCCTGGTCATCTAAATAAAGCCGAGCATTAAAGGTTTTTTCATTTTTTGTAAACCCTTCAATCAGGTCTGTTTTTCCCTCAGAAAGCAGTAATTTAATATTTTTTTGAGTGATATTTTTCCCAAGAATTTTTTTTGATATCGTAAAATCACATTGATTTTTCCGAAAATTACTGCAGCCATAAAAGCTTCCTTTATCGATCACCGTACCATCACATTTTTTACATGATCCTAGTTTAGTCACCGTTTTTGTTTTTTTCTTTCCCGGCGAAAAATTGTCCCTCATCTCATCCGAAAAGCTCCAATTTGTTGATTGGTCAACACTTGAATTGATAAGATGTACAACCATTTTATTGGTTTGCTCCATAAAATGTTTGGGTAAAGCGGATCCTTCTGAGATTTCTTTTAATTTCTGCTCCCATTTTGCCGTCATTTCCGGTGAGGCCAAGATTTGCTGTCCAATTGCCTCAATTAAGATTTTTGCCTTTGCCGTAGCGTAAACCAAGTTTTTGGTCACTTGAATATAAAGACGATCCTTTAACATGGTGATAATTCCTGCTCTTGTTGCCTCAGTTCCAAGTCCTTCCGTTCTTGTCAAAACTTTTTCGAGCTCTTTATCCTCAATATGCTTACCTGCCGTTTTCATCAATGTAATTAATTGGCCCTCAGTATAACGCTTTGGAGGCTGGGTCTGACTTTCTTTTACATTTATCTTTTCCGTTTTACCCTTTTCGCCTTTTTCTAAAAATGGAAGTGACGGTTCATCCTCATGTTCCTTTGGCGGCTGTAAAACCTTTTTCCATCCCTCTTCAATTTGCACTTTCCCTTTTGATTGAAAAGAAGCACGCCCGTCCACTAAGGTCGTTACCGTTGTATATTCAGCAATTGCCTTGTTATAGTGAGCGGCAATTAAGCTTGTTACCACCAAATCGTAAATTTTTCGTTCATCCGCATCCAGTCTCTCAATATTGGGGATTTGTTCAGTCGGTATGATGGCATAGTGATCGGTTACTTTTTTTTCATTCACATACCGTTTGTTATCGATTAGAGAAGGATTAGGCAGAGGGAAGAATGCTTGATATGTTTTTATATGGCTTAATTTCCCCAAAATTTCCGGGAAAGTATTTGCCTCTTCTTTCGTAACATAGCGCGAATCGGAACGTGGATAGGATACATTTCCTTTTTGATAAAGCTTTTGAAGGACATCCAGTGTTTTTTTCGGTGAGAATTTATAACGTTTATTTGCCTCCGCTTGCAGAGCTGATAAATTATAAAGAAGAGGAGGGTAAAATTCTTTTCTTTCAGAAACTACCTCGGCAACTTCAGCTGGTTTTCCCTTACAAAATGCAGCTACTTTTTCGGCTAAGTCCTTTGTTTTTACTCGGGTTTCCCCATCATTCTGCCATTTACCGCTATAACGTTTGCCGTTAATTAAAAAATGAGCGATTACTTCCCAAAACGGTTCGGGTTTAAAATTCTCAATTTCCAGTTCTCTTTTCACAATTAGGGCTAAGGTTGGTGTCTGGACTCTTCCAACCGAAAATACATCTGAAAAGCCTTGTTTTTGCAGGAGAAGACTATAAAGTCGGGATGCGTTCATCCCTACTACCCAATCGGCACATGCCCTTGTATAGGCTTCAAAATACAGGCTTCGGGTATCATTTTCATCTAAAAGCTTGGTAAACCCCTCTTTTATTGCGTTTGCAGTCAAGGAAGAGATCCACAGTCTTTTCATCGGTTTTTTACATCTAGTTAACCGAAGAATATTCCGGATGATTAGTTCACCTTCCCTTCCGGCATCCCCGGCATGGATAATTTCATTAACTGCCTGATCGGAGATTAACTTTTTAATGACTGCAAATTGCTTTGCTTTATCTCTTGTCACTTCATATTCAAAGTGTTCAGGAATCATCGGCAGGGATTCCAGCGACCATTTTTTCCAACCCGGTTGATACTTTTCGGGTGAAACTAATTGGCATATATGACCGATAGCCCACGTCACGTAGGCACCATTTTTAAAAATTTCATTAGGAAATATTTCAATAAAGCCATTTTGTTTTTTATGTTTAAAAATTGAAGCAAGCGTTGAGCCCTGGTCCGGTTTTTCGGCAATAATTAATTTCATGCAGATTGCTCCCTTTTTACAAACTATCCGACATTCATTTTCCCACTTTGCCCCCGCAACGTAAAGAGTAAAAAATCACTCAAAAAATAAAATCCCTTCCAGTTACCGTAGTTTCTGGAAAGGATTTACCAAAGTTACAATTTTCTCTTCAATTTAATAGTGGTATCCTGAATATACCAATGGTCTTCATCGACAATATTGGAAACCGTCAAAATGAATGAGGGAAATCTTTCAACTTCAAATACAATCGCGCCAATTTTCTTGGAGAACATAATAAATGATTCACCATGTGAAAAATTGGATAAATGGTTACCGATATGGAGCAAAGACATCATAATTTCCTGTTTTTCATCTGTTTCGATTTGTAAATGCGGCGAGAATCTTAATATCCAATCCTCTCCGTCAATGGAAAATCGGAACATCCCCTCACCCTTTTTCATTAACTTTTTTATAAATATACATATGTTGAATCTTGAATTTTATGTTTAGACGCGCTGATGTTGTCCCTTCTATCTTCAGACCCTTGTAATTTGGATAAAAAACCGCTTTCATTCCTTGACTGTCCAATTCTGTTATTGTATATTTAAAGCATCATGTTACATAATTGCTTGGCAAAATTTTGCCCTATTAGCTGCATGATAATTATTTAACTTAGGCACTAAAGAAGGTGTCTTGATAGGCTTAGGAGGAAGAAGTACATGCAAAACGGTAAAGTAAAATGGTTCAACAATGAAAAAGGTTTTGGTTTTATCGAAGTTGAAGGCGGAGACGACGTATTCGTACACTTCAGCGCGATCACTGGTGAGGGCTTCAAATCTTTAGAAGAAGGTCAAGAAGTTTCTTTTGAAATCGTTGAAGGAAACCGTGGACCACAAGCAGCTAACGTGGTAAAACTTTAATCTCAAATAATCTAAGGCTGGTCATTTGCCAGCCTTTTTATTTTACCCTTTAGGAAAGCTTTTTCCCAAACTCCTTGATTTGTTGCCCGACAGTACATTGTGAAATACAAAATTGGTGCGCTTTCCTGCGTCCACCGTCTTTAATTAACTGGCGATGCAAAAAACACCCTTCACAGTATTGAGCCATTAAAGATTCTACAAAGGTTAATACTTCTTTTCTTGCTGGACTCTTCACTTGACTCTATCCTCCCTTTCTTAAAGAATTTGCGTTTTAGCGAAAATTTCTTTTCCTTCTAAGGCCTGTGTGGCTAATTTATCGGCTTCTTTATTTTCATTTCTTGATATAGCTGTGTATCTCGGCTGTATTCCTAGCGATTTAATTTTTTCCTCAATCCGGTCCAGCCAACGATTTAAGTTTTCTTCATAGCATGGCCATTCTCCCTCGAGCTGCTTTAATACAACCTGAGAATCACCTTTAAATTCACAAGGGAGGTGATGCACACCTAAGTCTTCTAAAATGTTCAATGTATAATAGAATGCTGCATATTCTGCCTCATTATTGGTATCCATTTGATCAATATGTTCATTTGCCCGGATACGATATTTCTTCTTTCCCTGCCGGAAGAAAATAACGGCACCAAGACCGGCCCGGTTCGTTTCTTTGTAAAATCCTCCATCAAAATAAACCGTCACTTCATGGGGATCTTCTTCGATTTCAACGGTTAGTTTCTTCATTTCCTTTAAAGTCCAAGATGTCCCCATCTCATCATAGTAGGTTAATTCTGAAACTTTTCCGGACTTATCAAGTTCCTCCCCTGTTTGAAGGGCTAATTCTCCTGAAATCCAGTCAGAGGTAAATTGGACTTTTTCATTTCCCTTAGGTTGATATTTCCACTCAATTCGATATTTCATTTTTTCCAGCCTTTCTTATACTATTTCGGTTTTAATGCAACAATTTATACGTTCTTAAATATTTATCCTTCATTTTACCTTATGTTGATATGTTCTTATCATACCCAGTTATTAATAGTTGTGATAGAAAAAACTTTTTCTCCAATATGGTCATTAATTATGATAAACTTTCATTAGCTTACAAATGGAGGAAATTATCTTGATTGAAGTTTATATTGATGGGGCGAGTGCCGGTAATCCTGGACCAAGCGGAGCCGGCATTTTTATAAAAGGACAGGGAACTGCAGATAAATATTCGATTCCGCTTGGGATTATGTCCAACCATGAAGCAGAATACCATGCCTTTATAAAAGCATTAGAAATTTGTTTAGAAAAAGGCTATACCAATACAGTCGTATCGTTTCGAACCGATTCGGAATTAGTCAATAAAGCTGTTGAAAAGGAGTTTGCGAAAAACAAACTTTATGCTCCATTGTTAGAAAAAGCAATGCAGCTATCGAAGGAATTCGATTTATTTTTTATGAAATGGATTCCAAGCATTGAAAATAAAGTTGCAGATGAACTTGCAAGGCTTGCAATCCGAAAAAATAACATGGAGGAACAATAATCATTATGAAAAAACCGATTATTGCTGATATAAGTTTGCTGCTCGTTACATTAGTATGGGGAACTACCTTTGTTTTAGTCCAAAATGCAATTGATTTGCTAGAACCCTTTTCCTTTAATGGCGTTCGTTTTTTAATTGCAGCCTTGTTACTTTTTATCTGTCTTATCCTTTTTGACAAAAAACAACTGAAACTGCTTAATGGTAAAATGTTATTATCGGGTGTTTTTATCGGATTTTGGTTATTTCTTGGATATGCAACCCAAACAATCGGACTTTTATATACAACCTCTTCCAAAGCAGGTTTTATTACAGGCTTAAGTGTTGTTTTAGTGCCATTATTCTCGATTTTTTTAGCAAAACAGTATCCAAGCCGTAATGCCATTTTTGGTGTGTGTACCGCAACTATTGGTTTATTTTTCCTGACAATGACGGATGTAACAGGCCTTAATATTGGCGATGGTTTTGTTTTGGTCTGTGCCATAAGTTTTGCCATGCATATCATCATGACCGGCAAATTTAGCAGTAAGTATCCAAGCCTTTTATTAACAGTCATTCAAATTACAACGGTTGCCGTCCTTTCCATCATTTCTTCGTTCTTTTTTGAAGATTGGAAGAGATCTTTAGACCCTGGTATTTTATTATCCAATGATGTACTAATCGCCATCATTATTACTAGTGTGTTTGCAACAGCTGCAGCGTTTTTGATTCAAACAAATTTCCAAAAATACACAACTGCAACAAGAGTTGCTCTAATTTTTGCCATGGAGCCCGTTTTTGCTGCAGTAGCTGGTTATTTTTGGGCACATGACCGATTATCCATCAGCGCTTTATTTGGCTGCATCCTTATTTTTGCGGGAATGATTATTGCAGAATTTCCTACGGATAAACTTTCTTTTCTAAGAAAAAGTAAAACCATTGAAGGCTAAGAAAAAAAACTCCCTGATAAAAGGGAGTTTTTTTTCTTTAAATAGCAAGAAGTTCTTTTTCCTTTACAAACCGAATTGCATCTTTTCTGTTTTTTACCTTGTTAACCATGAGTGTTTCAAGCAAAGAAATATAAAAACTTCCATCAAAGCTTTTTTGCGCTTTTAACGTTATTTCTACTGCTGTATTGATTATTTCATCGGAAGCATTCGTGTAACGTTTTCCGAAATAAATAAATCCAATCGCATCTTCGTGTAATTGGAAGCCCTTTCCCTGCAGATAATCCAAATAATCCTCCAACGACTGCACTGACTTTCCCCTCTCTATTCTAAAAAAATCCCCTCTAAAATCTTAACGTAAATTTCTTTGGTTTTCTATGATTTTTTGTACATAAATGGCCCGTAATCCCAATGAGTACACCTAAAAGCGCCCCTCCCACTACTTCTTCGGGTTGATGTCCTAACATTTCTTTCAGTCTTTTCGGCGTATTTTGTTTAAATTCCAGGCTTTCTTCTTTATGAATTTTTTCTATTAAATCATTCATGGAATTAACCTTTAAAGTGAGCTCGCCTGTTTGGCGGCGGATCCCCTGGGCATCATACATGACGATTAATCCATAGACAAGTGAGAGAGCAAAATCAAAGGTGGGCAGCCCTCTTTTCAATGCAATGTACGTCGTTAAAGTGGAAACCCCCGCTGAATGCGAGCTAGGCATCCCACCTGTTTGAAAGAATAGTTCAGGACGCCATTCCTTCTTTTTAACATAATGGATAGGAATTTTTAATCCTTGGGCTAACCCAATGCTAAATAGAGCTAAATAAACACCTTTATTCATTTCATCACCCCTTCCATTATTGTTAAGAAAGACGTGTTTTATTATTCTTGCTGGAAATACTAACAAAACAGGAGGTGATCGTTTTGAGTAAAAATAAAAATTCCGACCGTGGAACAAAGGCTCCAGGGGTTACACCCCAAGGATATGGGCAAGATGCTGAATTTGCTGAGGAACCAAAAAGCAAGTTAGAAAATGCAGCAAAAAAGTCTAACACGAAAATATAAAAAATGAGGCTGATTTACTCAGCCTCATCCTTCTTAGGAAACAATTGCCTCGTCAACAGGCAGCAAACGCTGCACACCGCGAAGTTCTAGTTCGGTTAATTTATTCAATGCTTTTTCTTTTACAATCTTTAAACCGGCATCTTCAAGTGCAATGTTGACCGGAACATCACATTTAATTTCTGCTAATCGTCTTGATAAATGGAGCATCTCTAAATCCTGCTCAATTTTGGCCTTAATTGATTTTGAAAGTCCGTCAAGGTTTGAAATAATTCCTTCAACATGGTTGTACTCTTTTAAAAGCTTGAGGGCCGTTTTTTCGCCGATCCCTTTTACTCCCGGATAATTATCACTAGGATCCCCCATTAATGCTTTTAAATCAATCATTTGACGAGGTGATATACCTTTCTCTTCGAAGAAAGTTTCAGGTGTATGAACAAGGTAATTGCCATAGCCTTTTTTCAACAAAATAACCGAAATACTATCATCTAATAACTGAAGGATATCTTGATCACCCGTTAAAATGGAAACATTTGCATGCCCACTTAATTGTCTGGCTATGGTACCGATACAATCATCTGCCTCAAATCCCACCATTCCAATATTAGGGATATCAAATGATTCAACTACTTCCTTTACTAAATCAAACTGAGGAATTAATTCCACCGGTGCTTCCCCACGATTGCCCTTATAAGCGTCGAATAGCTCTGTGCGGAAGGTTTTACTACCCATATCCCAACAAACAGCTACATGGCTTGGCTTAAAGGAAGATACAGCTGTGAATAAATGCTTGATGAAACCATGAATTCCGTTCGTGGGAATTCCTTTTGAATTTATCATAAACTGCCCGGTTACTGCCGTGGCATAAAAAGCACGAAATAATAGGGCCATACCATCAACGAGCATAAGTGAAGGCTTTTGATTTTCCAAACTAGAACCTCCTTAAAATTTAGGGTCATAAAAATAATACAAAATCCATTATAACATAGTTCGGCCCTAAATTTTACTCAATTTCGTTCTCTTCATAGGAGATCCAATCGCTAAAACTTCCTAAGTACAGCTTAACACTTGGAAAACCAGCTTTCTTTAAAGCGATAAAATTAGGAACTGCTGTTACACCTGAACCACAGTAAACGATTATCTCATTATTAGGATCAATATCTAAAAATCGCTTTTTTTGTTCAACCTCTGACTTATAAAAGCCGCTTTTTAGCCCCTCAAACCATGGTTTGTTAACTGCACCCGGAATATGTCCAGCTTTTTTGTCAATTGGTTCCTCAATCCCTAAATATCTTTTCTCTTCTCGCGAATCAATTAAAATGATATTGTCTGGCCGATTTTGAACTACAGTTTTTACCTCTTCCACTGAAGCCAGCCATTCAGACTTAATGGTTGGGATGAAGGTAGATTTGGCAAATGAAGGGACTTCAGCTGTTAGAGGGTAGTTGGCCTCGAGCCATCCTTTATACCCGCCTTCAAGAACATAAACATTTTCATGTCCAAGGTATTGCAGCATCCACCAAAAACGTGCAGCAAATGCACCTTCTCCCTGATCGTAAGCGACAACAATCGTATTTTGATTGATTCCCGCTTTTTCCAGTTTACCGATGAATTCAAAAATTTCCGGCATTGGATGCCGCCCGCCATGATGAGTAACAGGACTTGATAAATCTTTTTCAAGATGAAAATAAATAGCCTCAGGGAGATGATTGATCTGATAATCGAGACTGCCTTTATCAGGTTCCGCTAAAGAAAACCGGCAATCAATAATGCGAACATCTGAATTGTTTAATTTTTCCAACAGCCATTCCTTGTCCTTACCAAAGTTCAAAATAATCTCTCCCCTTAAATTAATTATTATTCACCTAGCTTTTGCTGTACATCGGTTAACACTTCAAGCGAGACTCCACCTTCTAATGCGGAAAGAAGGCTCAAATAAAATTCATTTGCTTGCTCTTCTATATGGCTTAACAGCTTGTTAAATTCGGCCATTAATACATTTGCATAATGATCATTAATACGGGTTAATTCATCGTTTAGGTATTCATCTGCAGGTATAGTTAATACATTCATTAACTCATCCAACATTAATTTTTTATCGTCTTTTTCAAAGAAGGCTCTTGGATTTTTAAAATAAGACATTGCCTTAACAAAACTTTGTTTATTCATGTCTTTAAAGGCATTTTGAAATTCTAATTCCACTCCCTGCTCTAATTCAAACCTGGAGAATGACAGGTCTTCATTTAAATCAATCAAGCTTCTTACAAAACTGATCTCGAAATCTGCCATAATCTTTTCAGCAAAACGGTCTAAACGGACTGTGGTTGCTCTCATTTCCTGAGCAAAATCAAATCCCAAGCTTTCAAGGAATTCATCAAGGGCTGCCTGCAATGCTTTTTTCAAATTACGTCCATCATCCCGTAATGTAGAAGGATTAAAGGCTTCTTTAAAGAAATCACTAAAACGAAGAAATACCCGCTGTTTTATATAATAGATTAATTCCTCTGCTTCTTGACGCATACGATTTTGCAACCCCTCAACGGATTGCCTGTTAAGTAATTCTTTGATTCTCGTCTTTTGATTTTCAATTGCTGAACGCTTCTGTTCTTTTACAGATTGATCCTCTTTTGCGCTTTGAATCAGCTTGTGGACCAATTCATGTACACGGCTAAGTTCGTTATCAGCTGAAGCAATTGCCATTTGTGTAAGGTCATTGGAAATAAATTGATAGAATGACCTTTCAAAATCAACCATATTGGAAGCAGGATTAGCAGAAGGCTCTTGTTTTTCCTTAATCGCTAATAAACTGGATAACGGATGAAGATGCGGATTTCTTATTCCATATTTTCCAAGTTGATCTTTTACATAATCGACTACTGTATTTTTCTCTTCCTCATTCTCGGCCAAGTCAATAGCATTAATGATAAAGAACATTTTATCGAGCTGGAACGAATCCTTTACCCGACCCAATTGAATTAAAAATTCACGGTCTGCCTTTGAAAAAGCGTGATTATAATACGTTACAAAAAGAATCGCATCTGAGTTCTTAATATAATCAAAGGCAACCCCGGTATGCCGTGCATTGATAGAATCTGCTCCAGGAGTATCCACAAGGGTAATTCCCTTTCTGGTTAGCTCACAATCATAGAACAATTCAATCCATTCAACATAACAGGATTTCTCCTCTTTTGCGACAAAGTCGGTAAATTCGCTTAAATCTGTTTTCAAGACTGTCCCTAAGAGACTATTGAATGAATCATACCCTTTCTTAAAGGCTTGCAAAAATGCAAAATGGGTTTTCTCCATTACTCCGTCTTGCTGATTTTGTAAAAGAACTTTGTCAATTTCCCCACAGGCTTCTGCTAAATTTCTAATCTGTAAATCAAATACCTTCAAGGAACGATTTACATCTTCAAGCATTGCTTCAGGCTCTTTAAATTTTACAAGAACCATTCCATGCGGATTTGATTCAGTCACAGGCTTTATTTTATTAATGGCCGCAGTGGTTGGGTTCGGTGAAACAGGAAGAACCTTTTCCCCCATTAAAGCATTGGCGAAAGAGGATTTCCCCGCACTGAAGGCACCAAATAGGGCAACCGTGAATCCCTTGTTCTCCAAGCGAGACGCCTTTTCTTCCAATTCCCTTGCAAGCTTTTTAAAACCTGGCAGATCATGTACAAGGCTGGAATTTTTCCGAAGTCTCTCCACCATTTTCTTTAGCTGGTTTGTTTCTTGTATAGATTCTTTTTGTACTGCAGGTGTAGTATTTAATTGCTTGTTTTCTTTAACTTTGCTTACACTTTCTGCCGGCTTAATATTCGTCACACCACTTTGAACCACTTCATATTCTTCATCCTCAAGATCAAATAAATGGTATGTGTCCAATCTCGCTTGATTTGAAAGGGTAATGATTTCATCAACTTTATCGGCTTTTAATCTTAGTTCCTGTTGATATTTCTCGATTTCTTCAATTGCCTGGACATAAGGCTCGATCCTATTGAATTCCTGTTGATACTGATGTTTCACCTTGTTGTTTCTTTCCAATAAAGCATGCAAAAATTCAGCTTTTAATTCTTCTACACGTTCTCTCGCTAATTTTTTAATTTTTGAGGCTACCTCTTCTGTGTAATTTAAGACGTATTCCCCTGATAAACGTGCACCAGGCTTAACTGAAGACTTTAACAAATCGACAGGAAAATCAATCTTAAGTGCCTGAGCAGAAGCGGTTAAATTAGGTTGATCAATTTCGTATTCTTTAAGAAATTTTAATAAAAATTCACGGAGGTGCCACTCAAGCTGTTCTTTTGATTTTTCCAGCATGTCCTGGTAAAAACGCTCAAGTCTCGAGTCTCGTTCCTCCTGTGTTTTTTGTTTTGAAAACAAGAAGCCAACTTTAAATTCCGATTGGCTTGATTCCAAATAGGCCTCTGCCAAAGATCTTGTTTGAAATGGCATTAGATAAGCATTCTTAATAATTTCAGTTAAATCTTCATCAAATTTCTTTTCAGATTGTTCTAGACTGCCTGCCGCATTGCCCATTTTCGATTGTAAAAGCTGATGTAGCTCAAGTAGTTCCTCTCTTTCAGCTTCCGATAACTCATTGAATTTTTCTAAAATGGATGAAAGTTTTTCTTCCTCCCCTTTTTTTGCTTGATTCAAATGGTCTTGGGCAATCTTTCTTAAAGAATGAAAAATAGATGGAAGCAATGCTTCATCTTTCGCAGCTAATTTTTCCGCAATAAATTGTTTTAGTTCGGCAAATTCATTGTAGCGGTGACTTTGGTTTTTTAATGATGTATAAAAAATCCGTTTCGGACGTACTCCCCATGTTGCAAAAGAATCAATAACACTTTTCTGGAAGTCAGCAAAGCTAAGTTCATCATCCTTATGTTTATCAATTTGATTGATAACTAGATATACTTCTTTCCCCGCCTCGGCCAGCTCTTTTGTGAATAAGAAATTTAATTCAGCTTGAACATGATTGTAGTCCATTACATAAAAAATCAAGTCAGCTAAATGCAATGCGGATTCCGTTGCGATTCGATGGGCATCATCGGCAGAGTCAATTCCCGGTGTATCCATAATCACCGTATTTGCCGGCAAACTCGATTCGCTGTGGCTGATTTCGATTTCCTCGATTTGATCGCCGTCTTTACAATAATTTTTTACCAAATCATAATCATATGGTGCTAAGTAAATCCGTGGTTTGTCATTTTTGAAAAAAACCTTTGCGTATTCCTCACCTGTTTTCACTTTTACAAGATTGGCACTGGTTGGAATTGGACTTGATGGCAGTAAATTCTCTCCGATTACCTTATTAATCATCGTCGACTTGCCTGCTGAAAAATGGCCGCAAAATGCAACAACAAATTCCTGAAGCTCCATTTTCTTAGCTAATTCCTTTAGCTTTCCGGCATTTTCAGCGTCTTTTTCGTTTAGCAAATAATCATAAATCCCAATTAATTTATTTCTTAATGATTGAGCAGTTTCCTGTTGTTTGGTTGTTTGAACCATGAATCTTATTCCCCTTAACTACATAGTAATAGTTTTATTCTATACGATTATTCACACTTTTCCTATCTTGACAATCGATTATCTTAGAAAAAAATAAAAGCCAAGGAGATTTCCTTGGCTTTTTAAGATGTTAATTAATGTGTTACATTTTTTAAAACGTGCTTCATGACAAATGCATAAATAATAATTGTACCGCCCACAAAAGCAAAAGTCATCATAACACCTTCCTTCTCCGTACTTGTTGAGAATGATTTTCATCGTTGATTAGATTTTAGCACAGGTGATAATGATTTTCAATAACACTTTTTTATTTGTCACATTTATTTAACAATTTAGGAAGAAAACGATTACAACTTTCGAAGGCTCCTTCATACGGGGTATGGTTCCTTAGCGCTTGTTCCTCGATTGGAATTCGAATCGAAAGCATACCGATATTTAAAATCGTGAATATGGCTGCTGTAAAGTAGGCATTAAATAACAGCGGAATGACAAGCAATTCTAATGATACAACCAGATAATTTGGGTGCTTGATCCACCGGTAAGGCCCTTTTCTAATCACCTTCGCATTTGGGAGAACAATGATTTTTGTATTCCAATACTTCCCCAATGAAAATAACGCCCATACTCTCACCAACTGAGCAAGAATGAAAACAAAAAGTAACCAGTGCCAAGCAAAAGACATTTCCCGATTAAGGAGGATTTTTTCACTGAAAAAAATGAGAAAAAAAAGTAAGTGCATCCAAACCATTAAACGGTAATGCTCCTGCCCATACACTATTGCTCCCCGCCCAAGCATCCATTTCTCATTTTTTCTGGCGATCATTAATTCAACGACACGCTGAACAATAAGGAGACACCAAAAGATAAGGAAAGGATAAAAATCCACCATTTTATTGCCACCTCAATAATAATAACTCTGAACTAAAGCCCGGACCCAGTGCCGTACACAGGCCATTCTCTCCTTTGTTTGTTTCCAGCTCCATAAACCTTTTCAGGACATACAAAATGGTTGCTGATGACATGTTTCCATAATCCTTCAAAACCTCGAAGGAAATACGGGTCATGGACGGTAAAATGCCCAAAGCAGAAACGTACGCATCTAAAACTTTTTTTCCGCCTGGGTGGGCAATAAAATAACCAAATTGACTTAGTTTCATACCGTGTTGTTCAAGAAAATCATTCACATTCGGCTTTAGCCAGCTTTCAATGATTTTGGGAATATCACGAGAAAAAACGACAAATAAGCCTTGGTTTCTTATATCCCAGCCCATTACATCCAAGGAATCGGGCATCAGTGTTGATTGAGTTGCGATGATAGCAGGCGAGGTTTTACGTGAACGATGGTCTTCAATATTGACATCATCCCCGCAAATAAGTGCACAAGCAATCCCGTCTGCAAAAAGAGTCGTCCCGATTAGATTACTTTTTGAAAGGTCGTTTTTCTGAAAGGTTAAACTGCAAAGTTCAACAGCCAGGACAAGAACCTTTGCCTTTGGAAATGCTAAACAGTATTCAAAAGCTCTAGAAATACCGGCAGCTCCCCCTGCACAGCCGAGCCCCCAAATGGGTATTCTCTTCGTATGCTGTGAAAATGGAAGTTGGTTCATAATTCTTGCTTCAATACTAGGAGTTGCAAGTCCGGTGGTGGAAATAAAAAAAATGGCATCAATTTCTTGATAGGGAATCGGTTTTTTCAAAAACAATTGGCTTGATAAACATTCCTTAATCGCTTGCGAACCAAATTCAACTGCATTTTCAATATACGCATGATTTTTTTCTTCGAAGGTATGTTCTTCCTCAAACCAATTGATATCTTTAACAAAATTCCTTTTCTCAATTTGTCCATTAGAAAATGCTTTTAATAATCGTTCAATATCTTTAAACGAATCAGAAAAAAGTTTCCGGGCAAATTCTTCAGCTTGATCCTGTTTTATTTCATATGGTGGAAGTGCTTCCGCAACTGAAATAATCGTCGGCATCTTCATCTCCTCCAATTCAATGAGGTTATTTTTACCAACTGCCGATGGATTATTCTTTTATGTACAAAAAATGAATTTTTTCACAAAAAAAAAGCTCCCCTTATGCTGGGAAGCCAATCGTTTTGAAGGTTGTTGTTGTGCACTTAAATTATAACGCGAAACGAGGCATTTGTTCATTATATAATCTTTTCCAATTGGGTAATTATTTATGGTTTATCAGGCTGTTTTTGAACATCAATCTTAATTTTATTGGTTGCCAGCGATCCGCATATTTTACAGTATTCCTGCTTGTTATATAAAAGACGGCATAATTCACAATAATATTTTTCCACTAAGGAACACACTCACTTTTTGAGATTATAAGCACTATATTTTCATGTTATTTTCAAAATCTTAGAGTGTGACAATATTTCATTTCCGCACTTACATACATCTATCTAACTCGTTAATCCGTTAGCTGCATCACAGGGGACGTGTGAGAATTCACAGTTTTTTCACATTTCCTCCCCCTTCATTGTGACTTTCCTCACTGTTACATCAACATTTTAACATTAACATGATACTTAACTAAGGAATGAACAATTTGTGAATTTACAAATTTTATCTTTTTCTTTCTAAATTGTTTTGTATTATGAAAGTGAACTTATTATTTTCCAATTATCCGAAGGGAGTGTAAGGGATGGCAAAGGCGGAAGTGAAAACAAATCAAAAAACAGAAATAGAGGACAGTTCCTCACTAAAAGGTACATTAGCGTCCGTTTTCTTTTTAGGACTTTTTATCGTGGTCACATGGGTAAGTGTCTATTATCTATTTGTAGAAAGATTTTAAAGATATAAGGGGGGAAAATTTATGCATATGCATAAATTTGAAAAAATTTGGCTTATTTTCGGTGTTGCAACATTGATTGTCTTCTTATCAACGATCGGTGTTAGTGCATTCTATCTCGGAAACAAGCCGCCTAGCTGCTTAACCACCATTAACCCGGATAAAGTAGATCAAACAAAACCATTTGATAAACCTGGTCTTCATAAGGTTGAAGGGAAAGAATGGGACTATGAACTCGTTTATGTCGCATCCACATTCTCTTATAATCCGACAGAAGTGAAGGTACCGCTTGGGGCAAAAGTAAGAGTAATTGCCACTACCAAAGATGTTGTTCATGGCTTTGAAGTTGCTGGAACCAATATTAATATGATGCTTGAACCTGGATATGTCAGCGAATACACAACAACATTTGACAAAGAAGGCGAATATTTGATTGTTTGTAATGAATATTGCGGTGCCGGGCACCATTTAATGAGTTCGAAGATTGAGGTGGTAAAATAATGGCTAGTGTTTCAGCAAATATAAAAGTAGACCCTAGGGATGCGAAGCTTTCAATGGCCCATTTTTATGTGGCTTTTACAGCACTTGCTCTTGGCGGACTAATGGGACTCTTGCAGACCCTTGTCCGTTCTGGAAAATTCGAGTTGCCTGCTGGGATTGGATACTATCAACTTTTAACCGTTCATGGTGTCATGATGGGACTTGTATTAACAACCTTCTTTATCATGGGCTTTCAATATGCAGCTGTCAGCCGTACAGCTGGTACACACTCACCTGCAGCAAGACGCGCTGGGTGGATTGGTTTTTGGGTAATGACCATTGGTACTGCGATGGCTGCAACAATGGTCCTATTAAATAAAGCATCCGTACTTTATACATTTTACGCACCACTGCAAGCACATTGGATCTTCTATCTTGGGATGACCTTCGTTGTGGTCGGAAGTTGGATTGATGGTGCAGCGCAAATTATGACCTATGCAAAATGGCGGAAAAACAATCCTGGTAAACCAAGCCCGCTGTTAAGCTTTATGGCAGTCATTAATACAGTTATGTGGATTGTTGCGACACTGGGTGTTGCTGCAACAGTATTGTTCCAATTACTACCTTGGTCTTTAGGATTAGTTGATACGGTAGATGTTCTTGTAAGCCGTACATTATTCTGGTATTTTGGCCACCCGCTTGTTTATTTCTGGCTGCTTCCTGCTTATATGTGCTGGTATGCAATTATTCCTAAAATTATTGGCGGCAAAATTTTCTCAGATTCTTTAGCACGGTTATCGTTTATTTTATTCCTGCTCTTCTCCATTCCTGTTGGCTTTCACCACCAATTAACGGAGCCGGGAATTGATCCAGCTTGGAAGTTTATTCAAGTTGTTTTAACCTTTATGGTTGTTATTCCTTCATTAATGACCGCCTTTTCTTTATTTGCAACTTTTGAAAGATACGGACGTTCTAAAGGCGCTATTGGTCTTTTCGGCTGGTTCCGGGTTCTTCCATGGAATGATGCACGTTTCACCGTACCTTTTATCGGAATGGCTTCATTTATTCCAGCCGGTGCGGGTGGGATTATTAACGCATCAAACCAAATGGACCAAGTGGTTCATAATACCATCTGGGTTACAGGACACTTCCATTTAACTGCGGCCACATCAGTAGTGTTAACATTCTTTGGAATTTCTTACTGGCTTGTTCCGCATTTAACCGGCCGTAAATTAACCAAGGCCATGAACAAATTAGCGATTATCCAAGGCTGGGTTTGGTTTATTGGAATGGTCTTTATGTCAGGTGCGATGCATATAGAAGGTCTTCTTGGCGGTCCAAGGCGTTCTGCGTTTTCAACCTACAATGGTGCCAAGCAGGCGGCTGAATGGATTCCATATCAAATCGCACAAGCTGTTGGTGGAACCATTCTTTTCTTAGGAATTATCTTAGTATTAATCATTTTCATTAATCTTGCCTTCTTTGCACCAAAAGGGGAAGAAGAATTCCCTGTTGGTGAAGCAGAAAATCTTAAAGAACAAGCACCAATGGTATTCGAAAACTGGAAATTATGGCTTGGAATGCTTGCCGTTCTCATTATTTTCGCTTATACAATTCCATTTATCGATATCATACAGAATGCACCGCCGGGATCGAAAGGATATAAAACCTGGTAAGCATTAAGGCTTCAATCTATGTGATTGAAGCCTTTTCATTTTGCGTTTTAACGAGCGGGTTTTTTGGCAGGTTCACCAATAATACAGATAAAAGGATAAAGAAAGAACCAATAAATTGAATGAACACAAAGCCTTCTTTATAAAGAAAAACGCCTAATAAGGTTGCCACGACCGGTTCTACGGTTGCAATAATGGATGCCTTGCTGCTATCTATTTTTTCCAACCCTTTTGTATACAATAAATACGCCACCACGGTAGGAAATAATCCTAACCCTAGTCCATAAAACATAACCTCTCCACTGAAAAGGATGCTTCCCTTATTCCAAAGGCCCGTAACCGGCACTAAAGCAATTGACGCAACAATAAAGGTATATAGAGTAACCGTGAACGGTGAATATTTATTTAACGCAAATTTTCCAAATATAGTGTATAAAGCATAGCCGAAACCTGCGCCAAGTCCGGTTAATAATCCTGCCGCACTAATAGATGTTGTTTCATTCAGGTTACTTCCTGCAACCAATATGCACCCCAAAATCGTCCCTGCTACTGAAAGAAGTTTAGCAGCATTCAATTTCTCCTTAAGAAATAACCAGGAAAGAACTGTGACAAATGCCGGGGCTGTATACAATAAGATAACCGCTAGAGAAAGATTCATTTGTTGAATCGATGAAAAATAACACCAATTAAAGAGTACGATACTGCAAACACCCGTCCCAACAAATAACCAAGTGTCCTTCCATTTAATTTTCATTTGCGCTGGATATTTTACTAATCCAGTAATTCCTAACAAAACCGCTGCTGTCACAACCCTGATTGTCACAATTTCCATGGATGTAAAACTGAAGGCATCTAATCCTCTTACAAAAATAGCTATAATTCCCCATAGTGCCGCACTGATCGCTACTAATAGAATCGGAAGAATTTTCTTCATGATAACTGATACACTGCTCCGTATTTTTGATAGAGATAATCAATTAAATAGGATGGATTAAGGCCTTCACCGGTCACATCTTTCAGGATTTCAAGCGGCTTTTTCAATTTACCATATTGATGAATATTTTTTGTCAGCCACTCTTGAATAGGCAATAACTCTCCATTTTCAAGCAGTTGATCGAAGTTTGGAAGGTCTTTGAGCATTTTATTTTTAAATTGTGCAGCATACATATACCCTAATGCATAAGAAGGAAAATAACCAAAGCTTCCCCCAGCCCAATGAACATCTTGCAGGACTCCCTCTGCATCATCTTCCGGCCTGATCCCTAAAAACTCTTCATATAAATCGTTCCATACTTTTGGCAAGTCACGAACCTTTATTTCATCATTAAATAATTTTTTTTCTATTTCATAGCGGATAATGATATGTAACGGATAGGTCAATTCATCCGCCTCGATTCGAATAAAGGAAGGCTTGGATTCATTAATGGCACGATAGAAATCCTCTATTGAGACATCATCAAACTGACCATCAGCATATTTTTTTAGCGGCTCGTATTGATACTTCCAGAATGGTAAACTTCTTCCGACAATATTTTCATAAAAAAGAGATTGTGATTCGTGAATTCCCATTGAAGTACCTGAACATAAAGGTGTTCCAATTAACTTTCTGGAGATATTTTGTTCATATAATGCATGACCGCCTTCATGAATCGTTCCGAAAACAGCGGTACGGAAATCGAATTCATCATACCTGGTTGTCACACGTACATCGCCGGGATTTAGTCCAATTGCAAATGGATGGATGGTTTCATCTAATCTCCCTGCCTCAAAGTTGTAGCCCATTTTTTTTAAAACCTCTAAACTAAACAGACGCTGATTTTCCTTATTAAAATGGTTAAAGAGAAAATCTGTTTGCGGCTTTTTTGACGTTTCCGAGATTTTTTTGACCAATGGGATAATTTTATTGCGGAGTTCGCCAAATACCCGGTCTAACACTTCCACAGTCACCCCAGGCTCATATAAATCTAACAGTTGATCATAGACCTTCTCTTTTGTTCCCCAATACCCAACAAACTTCTTTGTCATTGTGACGATCTTTTCCAAGTATGGGCTAAACATGGCGAAATCAGCATTTTCCCTCGCTTCTTCCCAAACACTTTCTGCCTTTGATTGAAGAATGACATACTCTTTATATTCTTCTGCAGGAATTTTCTTGTTCCGCTCATATTCTTTTTTGCATTCCTTGAGAATTTTTCTGGTTGAATCGGATAATTCGATCTTCGATAAATTTGCAATATATGCAGCCATTTCCTCCGAGATTGACATTTTAAACACTTCTGAGGAAAGCATTCCAATCACTTCTGACCTTTGCTCTACGGCTTGCTTCGGAGCTCCCGTACGCAAATCCCAATAGATTAATCCAAGTGCCTCATTATAAGCAGCTATTTTTTTTACATAATCTAAAAACTCTTTTTCAAGTTTTGCTGTCTGAATGCTCATTAAGTTCCCCCCTCTTTACAATGTTTAAATTTTATCATATTTTTCTGAAAAAAGATTTGGTTTCGCCCTCTTAAAATGGCAAAAAAAAACAACAGAAATAGAATTCTGTTGTAAAATAATCTATAGGGAAAAAAGAGATGTTTCATGAAAATAAATATAACTCAAGTAAAATGATTAAAGAGGGTGTGCTTTATGGGGCTGAAACCCTTTGGCACGAGAAATTATTTTTTACCGATAGCGACTCTCCAAGTATCGGGACCTTCTTCAAGGTATTCCCAAGTAAATTGGTCGGTTCTCTCCATCATAAATTGATATTGAAGCGGTCTTGGGTCATGGTCATTCACAATTTGCATAAATTCTCCTGATTTTAACTCATCAAATCCATTCAAAATCGTTGGATGTTTTTCACGTGGTGGATAATCAGGAACATGGATGACTTTAGCAAAAGTTTGCATCATTTTCACTCCTATTAATTTGTTAACTTCTCTTATATTATAAGAAATCTTTTTTAACAACCTAGTGAGTGGTATCACACCCTAAACATGATTTTTTAGTAAATAAATTTTTTAGGAGGAATTTAGAATGAGAGAATTGGTTGGAAGCTGTAAGTGCTGTAATAAGGAAATCTATTGCTTAGATGGATTTTTTAACGGGATCCATACAAAGGATAAAGAAATTTATTGTTTTGACTGCTATGAATCAGAAGAAAAAAAAGAAAAAGATCCGCAAGACTAAGCTTTACGAATCTTTCTCTTCCTTATTACTCTTCATCAAGCGTTAAATCTTTAACTGGAAGTTTTTCTTCTTCCTTGTGTGTAGGCTTGCGTAGATTGAATAGACATTTCACACAGAACGCCATCAGAATAACCACACCGATTAAGAAGATTGTATCTGGGACAGCACGCCAGGTTAAAAGTGTTTTAACTAGTTCATCTTTTAAGAAGGATGATGAACGGCTTGCTGCATATCCATGATAGAATGCTTTCTTGATTTGAATGAAACCTACTGGAAGTAGGGAGAAGAAGACCATTCCTGCCAATCCAATATTTAAAAGGATACAGCTGACTTTTAGCCACTTATCTTTCCAAACTTCTGGTTTTACGATATTTCTTAAGGAATATAGAAGTAATGCAATTGCAAACATTCCGTAAACGCCCATCATCGAAGCATGGCCATGAGTAGGTGTTAAGAACTGACCGTGTTCAAAATAGCTGACTGCTGGCAGGTTGATTAAGAACCCAAGAACACCTGCACCCACCAAGTTCCAAATCGCAACAGAGATTAAGAACCAGAAGGAAGATTTATATGGGAAGTCAACACCACCGGAACGCATCATTTTATATTGTTCATATGCTTCAAGAATTAACAAGGTTAATGGAATAACTTCCAATGCTGAGAATACAGCACCAAGTGCAAGCCAAACTTCTGCCGAACCATTATAATAGTAATGGTGGCCAATTCCAATTACACCACTGCCTAAGAGTAAGATTAATTGGAAATATAGTTGTCTGACTGTTGATTTTTTCGTTACTAATCCTACTTGAACTAATAAGAAACCAATGACGACTACTGCAAATACTTCAAAAATTGCCTCAACCCATAAATGGATAATCCACCAGCGCCAGTAATCAGCAAAGGTAAAGCTTGTATCCGGATTAATAAATAGTGCAAAGATATAGAATGCTGGTACCGCAATCGCGGAGTAGAATAATAGGTGGATTAAACCGCCTTTGTCCGTTTCTTTTTTAAGACCTGCTTTAATACCTCGATAAACAATAAATAACCAAATTAACATACCTACAATGAGGATCAGCTGCCATAAACGACCTAATTCAATATACTCCCAGCCTGCATGACCTAATAAGAACCACTCATTACCTAAGTATCCGTTTGCACCAAGCCATTCTCCGACCATACTTCCGCCAACAAGAACAACCAATGCCCAGAAAAGAATGTCTACCAAAAGACCTTGTTTTTTAGGCTCGTATCCACCTACAAGCGGCGCTACGTAAATCCCCATACCTAACCATGCAGTTGCAATCCAGAAGATCGCCAATTGTAAGTGATAGCCCTTCGAAATATTAAATGGCAGGATATCATGAATCCATTTTATACCGAAGAAACTGTCTGGTTCGATATAATAGTGAGCAAGCAATGCCCCAAACATACATTGTACAAAGAAAAGAATGGAAACAATAACAAAGTACTTCCCTGATTTTACTTGTGAGTTTGTTACCGGTATTTTTCGCAAATCAATTTTAGGGAAATTTCCTTCCTTATATGCCTCTTGCATACTAAATTGATAACGATAGAAAACAAATAGGATAATTCCAACCATCAAGACAAAGATTGTTACACTTGCGCCGCTCCACCAAACAGCCGAGAAAGATAAATGGTTACCGGCATCTTCATAATATGGCCAGTTGTTTGTATAAGTAATTTTATCCCCAGGACGAACCGTACTTGAAAGCCATGCTGTCCAGAAGAAGAAATCGGAAATCTGTTTAATTTGATCGCCTTTTGCAACATACGCACGATCATTTTTCGGCATATCACTATCTTTGATCAGATTTGCTTTTAATCCCCAATGATCGCCTTTTGTGAATATATTCTTATAGTAGGCTCTTACTCTTTCAAGTCCAAAAGCTTGTGCATCTGTTAATTTTAATGATTCTTTACTACTATCATAACGATTTTTACGCATTTCTTTTATTACAGCATTTTTAATCGCAGATTTTTCATCTACACTTAGACTGGCAAACTTTTTACCATACTGTTCATTTGCTTTAAAATCCTGCATTCCTTCTGTATAAATCTTTAAAGATTCAGCCGTATAGTCTGGACCCATATATGATCCGTGTCCTAATACTGTACCATAATCCATCAAACCATATTTTTGCCAAACTGCCTGACCACCCATGATTGTAGCCTTAGTAAAGAGAACATCACCCTTTTGATTGGTAACCTCCACTGGTCTTGGGGCTTGCTCTTTAAAAATCCAATACCCACCGCAAAGTAATACAGTAAAACTTACTAAAATAACTGTAATTAAAACGGATTTTAACATTCCGTTTTTATTTGTTTTTACCTTTGTAGGCGTTCCCCGCTGTATTTCCACTTTCGCTCATCCTCTCTTGTTTCAATTACATATCGAATTGTAATAGTTATGAAAAATTCATAGTGTGAAGGAAATCACACACATGGTGTTATTTCTCCCATTTGTGTGTTGTTTTCACAAAGTTGTCACATTGAGAATCATTTTCAATAAAATTTCACTTACCTATGATGGAGGTCACATATTTGTTGTGAAACCACTGTTAAAATGGGGCTATATCGAATTACTAATACGAAGGTGATGTTAATTGAAGCAAGAAGACATTATAAAGAGACTTTCTGCTGTCCCAATTTTTAAAGAGCTGACGGCAGTTGAGCTGGCACCTTTTGTTGAGATTGCCCAGACTCGTTTCTATAAGCATAAAATGTATGTATTTATGCAGGATGATCCGATGGACCGGGTATTCTTTATCCACAGCGGTAAAGTAAAAATTTATAAAACGGATTTTTCCGGTAGGGAACAAATCGTCTCCGTTCTTGAACCGGGAGAAATGTTCCCACACGCAGGCTTCTTTCGAAAGGGCACATTCCCGGCTCACGCAGAGGTCATGGAGGATGCTAACCTAATTGTCATCCCAATTGATAAATTCGAGGAGATTTTAATTTCTTATCCTGAGCTTTGTATTAAATTATTTAAAGTTCTTGGAGAGAAAATCGTTGACCTGCAAAATCGACTGGAAGAGCAAATACTTCATAATACCTATGAACAAATTGTTCTACTATTAATTAGGCTCTGTAAATCAAATGGTGAAAAGCTCGATGACCAATTTAAGCTGACAACTCAATTTACCAACCGTGAGCTTGCCAATATGATTGGAACCTCCAGAGAAACCGTCAGCAGAACCATCAATCAATTAAAAAAGAAAGAATTCATTTTTCTTGATGATGACGGTTATTATTTCATTGACCACGAATCTCTTAAACAGGAACTATTCTATTAATTACAGGCTTTCGTAAGTTTTTATTAAATATAATGAAGAGGAGTTGTTTCGTGATGGAACAAAGAATTGTTGAACTTGATGTACGTGAGGATTTAAAAAATAAACTGGAGCCCTTTCAAAAAATTATGGGGGCGATTAAGGATTTAAAGGAAAATGATATTTTCATCCTTCATGCAACCTTTAAACCAGTCCCATTATTCGCGGTATTAAAAACAAAAGGTTTTAACCATGAGGCAGAAGAAATTGCCGAAGATCACTGGAAGGTAACATTTATAAAGAATTCAAAGTAATAGGAATGAAGGGTGATATAAAATGATTTTAGACAACCGCGGTTTAGAACCGCCACAACCGATGATGCGAACTCTCGCTGCATTAGAGACACTACCTGATCATGAAGTATTGACGATCATTAATGACCGCAGACCCATGTTTTTATATGAGCAGTTAGAGGAACTTGGATACAATCAAAGAACAAAACAACAAGAAGACGGAAGTTTTAAAATTGAAATCTTCCGATAAGAAGGTGTAAATGATGCTTCCACAAAATATGGGGAGTGAGACCAATGTTAAGCTTCCCTTTTCATTTATTTTCTTTAGTTTAATTGCCTTAGTATTATCACAAATTGTCCTTTTATTTAATGGAGATTTACTTATAGGCGGCAGTTTTCGGATCCCTGCCATCTGGTCTGCAGCACATATACTAGTTTTAGGCTGGGCATTAATGGTAGCAATGGGTGCAATGTATCAGCTTGTACCGGTTGCTTTCTTAACAAATATCTGGAATGAAAAATTTGGATTCTTGCAGTTTTTTGTTACGGCTTTTGGAATTATTGGCTTTGCCAGTTTGCTCTATGCATCACCCCAAAATGCTATTATTCCCGGAGTACTTACCCTGATTGGAATATTAATGTTTTTATTTCAAATGATGATGACTCTAAAAAAACAAACTAAGCCAAACATCTTGACGGCTTTTGTTGGCACAGCATTATTTTGTTTATTCATTACTATTTCCATGGGTATTACATTAATTTATTTCCTTAAGACCGGCAGTGGCGCAGGAACCTATCAAGCTGTATTTAAAAGTCATTTGTTAATGGGGGTTACAGGCTGGTTTACCCTATTGATTATTGGTTTTTCCTATAAAATGGTGCCAATGTTTTCTTTATCCCATGGTTTTCCAATGATCCAGGCTAGATATGTTTATGGATTTTACGCAGCCGGTCTTCTTGTTACATTGATCGCATTTTTGAGCGGTTCGGGCCTCCTTGTAAAGCTAGGTCTATTCTTGCTGCTGGTGGGCTTTTCCATCTTTAGCTGGCATATACGAATCATTGTCAAAAAAAGATTAAAGAAAAAATTAGATAAACCATTCTCATTTGCGTTAGCTGCGATTCTGTTCGGCAATATCATCCATTTAGCTGCATTCATTCTAGTCTGGACTCATTGCTTCAGCTCGGTTATTGGTCCACTCATCTATGCTTATATCATGCTCTGGATTGTATTGAGTATTGTTGGTTATCTATTTAAGATTGTTCCATTCCTTTGGTGGACTTTTAAATACAGCAAGGAAATGGGCAAACAATCGGTTCCAACATTGAAAGAAATGATGAATGAAAAACTTGTTCCGCCGCTATTTTCATTATTTATTCTTGGAGTTTTGATTGTTTTTTCTGCACTAACCTTTAAAATTACGCTTCTCTTTACGATTGGACAATTAATTTTATCCGTAGTTTTAATTATGATTGCAATCAGTATTATTAGCGTTCTAAAAAAATAGTGAGGTGTTTATCATGAATTTAAAAGAAAAAATCCTTAACGAGTTAAAAAGTGTTTATGATCCAGAACTTAATATTAATGTTGTTGATCTTGGCTTAATCTATGATTTAGATGTTTCAGGTGAAGGGGATGTTAAAATTACCATGACCTTAACAACACCGGGATGCCCACTGCATGACAGTATTACAACGGGTGTTCGTTATTGTGTGGAAGGAATCGAGGAAACAAGGAATGTTGACGTAGACCTCGTTTGGACACCAGCCTGGAGCCCGGAAAAAATGACACCGGAAGGTCTTAGACTGCTAGGAAGATAATTTAAAAAGGGTCACGTTTTTAGCGTGACCCTTTTCGTTTACATTTCTTTTGCCTCTACAGGCAGTATCTCTTTTATTTTTTCTAAAATATTGGATCCCATATCATTTTCAAGCAAAATATGAACAGTTCCCCGGTCATTTTCACTACGAATTAACCTTCCAATTCCCTGACGGAGCCTGAGAAGCATATAAGGTAAATCAATTTCTTCAAATGCCTTTTGCACACCATCCCGCTTCGCAATAAAGACGGGGTCATTCGGCGGAAACGGCAGAGAAAAAATTATAACATTCTCTAAGGATCTTCCAGGTATATCCAGCCCTTCCCATAGATGGAGGGAGCAAAGGATGGAATTTTCCTCATTTTGAAATTTCGATACAAGTGTGCTGATTTCTTCATCACCTTCGAAATATATAGGATATGGAAGAGTCTCTGCCAATTTTTCCTTAAGAAATACCAACTCATTTTTATTGTTCAAGAGAATAAGTGTACGACCCTCTGACTCAATCATTTTCTTTGTTAAGTACTCAACTTTATCTGTAATTCTTTCTTTTTCAAACCTCGGAAGATAAATCTCCATCAATTCCTCATAGTTGAAAGGAGAAGAAACAGAAAAGGATAGAAAATCATGAATCCCAAGACTATTAGCTATATAGTCAAATGACTTTTGATTGGATAAGGTTGCGGATGAAAAAACAAATGGAAGTTTTTGTGAAAATACTTCATCCCTTAATACTTCTTCCACCATTTTCGGCATAATCACAAGTGTCCGTTCACCCATATTTTCTTCAAACCATGTAATCCCGTTCATTTCCTTAAGAAATAGTGAAAGGGAATAAGTGATTTGCTCAAGGTATTCCTCAACTATCTTTAAATCGTATTCATTAATAACAAACAATTCGCTTTCAAACACAAGTTCTTCTTCAAGCTTTTGCAAGGTATCGAGCAACTTTCTTCCCTGTTTAATTAGGGTTGGATGCTTAGAAATGATTTGTTTTTCAGAACCTAGTGAGACTTGGGAAAACTGGGCGATTGCGTTGAAAAATACATCATTTTCGAATAAAGCCTCTTCAATCGTGTACAGTGTATTTTCACGAACTTCATTTTCCATCAATCTGGTCAGCAGCGACTCAAGCAGAGTGTCTGTAAAGCGATAGCTAAGTGCCTTCTGCGCCGCAAATTCTAATAGGTGACCTTCATCAAATACAACGGAAGAATACTCTGGTAAGAGCGGCAGCTGCCCTTCTCTTTTCCTTGATTCCTTTGTCCATACATGTTCCATATAAAAGTCATGAGAACAAATGATAAGATCCTTTGCGTGACGGTAGTAATCTCTGTGTAATGTAAGACCGCAGCGATGACGTTTTTCGCAGGAAAAACAATCCTGAACAGGGTCCCAGCTTATCTTTTCCCAAGTTTCATCGGAAATGACCGGATAATCCTTGCGGTCACCATATCTTTCAAATGTCTGCATCGAACCATCCGTATGAAGAAATTCAGGTAATTTTTCATAAATATCGCCTAGTTCATCGGAAAGGTCTAAATCTTTTACTTGATCCAGCTTTTTTATACATAAATATTGATCCCTCGATTTTGCAAGCCGGACATCCATATTTAACCCTAAAACGGATTCAAGTTTTGAGATATCTCCTTCTTTTTTTACTAACTGTTCAATTAATGTTTCATCTGCACAGGCGATAATAGCCGGGCGATTGGTGTAACGTGCATACATAATTGAATAAAGCAAATAAACAATTGTCTTCCCTGTTCCAACTCCTGCTTCAGCAAACATTATTTTTTTATCCTTAAAAGCCTTTTCGAGCTGAAAGGCCATATAAATTTGCTCATCTCTTAATTCGAAACCAGCGTCAGGGAGAATCTCATAAAATAAATCACCAATCCATTCGCCTAGTTTGTCATAAAAAGATTCAGTTTTTGACACAGTAAATGGAAACCCGCTTTGCATAAAATCCTCCTCTATAAAATGCAGCGCTCGGAAAAGAGCGCTACACATTGAATTGCAATATATTATCTAGAATTCCTGCTGCCTTGGCGGCCGCTTTCCCCAATATTGATATAGGTCTGTACGAATAAACCCATTAAAAAGCTTTCTTTTTTTCGTTGCAGGCTTTCCATATAATTGTTCAAAGTTTTCATTTGAAGTCATTATATAAATGGACCAGGTATCAAGCTTGCTAAAAGCTAATCCCATTTCTTTGTACATTTGCTCTACTGCATTTTTTTCCCCTAGTCGTTCACCGTAGGGTGGGTTCCCACAGATAACACCATATTCCTTTTTAGTCGAAATATCTTTTACCTGCATTTGTTTGAAATTAATTAATTCACCAAACCCTGCTTCAAAAGCATTCTCCTGAGCAATTTTCACCATACGGTGGTCAATATCTGAACCTGTAATATCAAGGGGCTGATCGTAATTTGCCAAATCCTCCGCCTCTGTTCGAACATCATCCCAAACCTTGGAAGGAATCCAATTCCAACTTTCAGACACAAACTCTCGATTAAATCCAGGAGCAATATTTTGACCAATTAAAGCAGCTTCAATTGGAATCGTTCCAGAACCACAAAAGGGGTCAATAAACGGACGATCAGGCTTCCAATTCGTAAGCATGATCAGAGCAGCAGCAGTAGTTTCCTTTAACGGAGCCAATCCTTGATCAGCACGATAGCCGCGTTTATGAAGTCCTTCACCGCTGGTATCAATCGTAATCGTAGCAATATCCTTTAACATAGCCACTTCAATACGGTATAATCCACCTGTTTCCTCGAACCAGGAATTCCTTTTATAATGAGTTTTCATTCTTTCAACAACGGCCTTTTTTACAATCGATTGGCAATCTGAAATACTAAAAAGCTTGGATTTCACTGACTTGCCGATTACAGGAAACTCTGCATCTTCCGGTAGATATTTTTCCCAAGGCAATGCCTTTGTTTTTTCAAATAATTCATCAAAAGTATAAGCTTTAAATTCTCCAACCTTTATCTTTACCCTTGCAGCCGTCCGCAGCCATAAATTCGTACGGGCGATTGCATACTCGTCTCCAGTAAATGTTATTTTCCCATTATCCACTTCGCATTCATAACCAAGTGAACGAACTTCTTTCGCAACAAGAGCTTCTAGACCCATCGCTGCCGTTGCGATTAATTGATATTTTCCCATTATTTCACCCTTAACAAAATATGTATGTTCTCATTATAGACCAAACGCAAAGCTTGAATGCACTCGACAATTGAAAATAAAAAAGCCCTCCCGATTAGGAGAGCCGTTCAATTCTTCATACTTTCCCATTAAAAACGTTCTGTAAGCCATGTTCTGTACCATTGTACTACAAACGACTTTGGAGTCTCGTACTTAGGTGGTAATCATCTATCTACAGAATCTTAATGACTCTGTCCTTCTCCTTGTTCAATTCCTCAGAGAAAGTGCCCCTACCATAATTTGGGTTTCTCGCTCGTGGGGTTTACCGCGTTCCACCCTTTCCATTTCTAGAAAGGCTCCGTCACTGTGGCACTTTTATAGGTATTCATACCATATCCCAAGGGACTTAGGTATTTTCCCGGCCGTCAACTGGATAACCCAGCTGCCCTAGCTTATGAATTCGCTAGGCACGAACACTACGAGCATCGCAGCTCGTGCGAGCATGGACTTTCCTCTACAATTCGCCAATGCGATTGTAGCGATTACCCGAACGTAATTAATGAAGACAATTTTTATTATATGTATTTCATGGTGTTAATTCAATGGTTTTTATTAGGAAATCCGGGTATTTTCTGTTAATCGTATAATTTGCTGCCAAATACATGCTTTTCAAGATTGGATAATCGTTTTAAAATATCAAAATTCGTTGTACCGGCTGGCTGGGAAATCGGCTGCCTTCTTGATGTTTCTTCAAGCTGCTTACGTAAGCGAAGATTTTCCTGTTGCAGATCATCAATTTCTTGATGAAAGACTTCGTAATCCTTAATAATTAAATCCAAAAATTTATCCACATCTTCTTGTTTATACCCTCTAACTGCTGTTTTAAACTCTTTTTCCAATATATCCTTTGCCGTTAATTTCACTTTATCAGACAGCATTCAAATCACCTCAAAATTCGCCAATCATTACCTATTATTTTTTCAAAAATATACGCTTTTGTCAATTTATCTTTCCTAAATGATTAAAAATCAGATCTTTTTAATTGTTCCTCTTCAACAATCAACTGTAAATCATAAAAGGTAATCAGTTGGATAGGATAGGACCTCAGACTTTGGTATTGAAGGGCTAGTTCATATAGGTATTTGGGACTTCCCTCTTTATCCTGATCGTAAAGAAGTAATAGCGCATCACTTTTCTCAAGAAAAAATTGATTTTTAAGCCGGAATTGCCATGGCTTTTCATAACCTTTTTTTGTAACGGAGTCTACAAAATCTGCTTGCATCAGAACTGATTCATACCACTCTCTATTTTTTTCACTCCAGTTTGCCTCTTGTTCCAAAAATGGTGTAATGACAGCTAGTCTTAATTCAGGAAATTCTTCTTGCAGTTCAAAAACGGCCTCCCCTGCCCAAAGTTCAACTCCTAATTGGCCGCTGATTAATACCCATTCGAGTCCTTCCTCGAGCAAACGAAGCAATTCTTTTTTGATGGCAGCCTTTATGAAAATGACAGAAGGGTGATCATTTTGAAAAATCCCTAATTCAAAGGCCTTATAACCGGAAATCGTAAGTACCTTCGGCATAACTACTCCCTCTAAAAAAATTTTTATAAATAGGACAAACACATTTTAAAAGATAGCATATTATGTAGTAAACCAAAAAGAAACAAGGGCTAAAAAGCCCTTGTAAAATTCGCTTTATTCTTAGTAAAAACCAGGTCCCATTGGTCCAGGTCCCATCGGTCCAGGTCCCATCGGTCCTGCTCCCATCGGTCCTGCTCCCATTGGTCCTGGGCCAAAGCCTGGTCCGCCTGCACCTGGCATTCCACAAGGTGAGCAACAGTTGATGTGTTGATTGCAAACCTCTTCACAGCAAGAAGCGGACTGCGGACAATAGTGTTTATGTTGATACATATGATGGTTCACAGTTGTTGTGTGAACGGGATGAATGTGTGGCACCACCGTTGATGAAAACGTATGGTTCACAATGTTAGTTGTCGGATGAATGACTGGCGGCGTAACATTAGTACCTAAATACATATTGATTTCTCCTTTCAGATAGTTATTCTATTTACACTAATAGGCTATGTTGAAAGAAGGATTCTTGTACTAAGGAAAATACCTAATTTTAAGCCGGACAGATTTTATTTTTGAAAAACCTAAAAGATTGAATAAAAGCTATCTTTTAAGCTTGTAAAAAGGACAGCAGTCAAACAAACGACAGCAAAAAATAAAAACAAAATTGCCTTATACATATTACCAGCTCCATATTTATTCTTGAGTCGTTTTTACTCACACAGTTTTACATTTTACCTTGTTTAACAAGGATAAACAATATAGAATTGCTGGTTTTTGCGTGAAAAAAATATGAAATTTTTATTACAAAAAATCGAAATACGGCGAAATAGCGTTTAAGAAGAAGTTTTATAGCGAATTTTGCGCTTACCCAGGAAATTTACCGAGTTTTTTCTCCAATCGTTTTAGTCTTACCTCAAGTTGATAAAGAGAAAGCGGATGGTTATCCTTTTTTTTCCTTTGCAATTGACTGACAGTGTCCATCGCTTTTATACAGTATTTTCTTGCAATCTCCACATCTTTTATTCTATGTTCATATATCTTTGTCAATTCAAGGCATGATTCTTGAACAATCCCTAGGTCTTCTGATTGAACTGTTTCACTTAAAAGGTTCACAACCTTTTCCCATTCCCGTTCCTTTTTTAATTGAAAGGCAAGAGCCAGTTTCGCGTGATCTGAAGGAAGATCATTCCCGCTTGTTAGCTTCGTTAACACCTTTTTTGCTTCGTTTTCTTCACCGAGTGCAGCAAACCATCTTCCAACTTCAAAAGTTTCCATCCTAGACCGATTCGGATCAAAACCGCAAATTTGAAAGGTTAAATGAGTATATAGGGTGACAAGGGAAAGGATATCCACTTCATTGTGTTTTAAGATGCCAATCATTCCGTCAGGCTGTTTACTCTCGATAAAATCAAAATAAATCATCGGAGCCAAAAAACCCGGAATATCATCAATCCTTTCAACACCTAATACCTCTTTTTCAACAACTGCCAATTTTAAACGGTCTAACCTATGTTTCCAGAGTCTTCTTGCAGAATGGAACAAATCAAAATGTCCAAAGGATGGCAGTTTTGGAACATGGTCCCTGACAAGAGTATGCCTCGTTTTTACCTGCGGCCAGTCAAACGATTTTCCATTATAGGTGACAAGCGTCTTATAGTTTACTTTTTCCAAAAAACTGTGATATAAAGGGACCTCCGCACCCGGATTAGGCAAAATATGCTGTCGTAAAACTAATTCATTTCCTGATACACTGGCATAACCAAGTAAAAAAATAGTATTGCCGACTCCACCGCCAAGACCTGTTGTTTCTGTGTCAAAAAAGAATAATTCTTCGGCTCGATGTCCTGCAGCAGATAATGGATGGCTAATAGATTGTTTGTTCCATATTTCAACGGCTGTAAGAAAATCTTGAAAATGATAATGCCCATGCATCTGCGATAATGGATATTTCACCTCGCGGATGAGACAGTAGTTTTGATCCAGCGCGTATGGAAAAACATTTTCACTTTCCCATTGCTCCCGAAATGGAATCTCCAACACGGAAGACTTAGGAACACTTAAGTCTTTTTCTATTTGAACTCCTGTTGAAATATGTGGTTTTAACCGATTTAGTTTATTTTTTAAGGACACTTTTTACACTTCCCTTATTGACCCAGAAAACTTTACAAATACATTTATAATTTTAATTGCATCTTTTTTGGACTGCTCATTAATCGTTTCAGCGCCAATACAGGATGGACAACCGGATTCACATTGGCAATGCTCAATCATTTTTTTAGTTTCTTCAAAGACCTCTGGCATCCCTTGATAGATTTTTTCACTTAGGCCAATCCCACCAGGATAGCGGTCATAAAAGAATATCGTTGGTTTTTCGTTATGATCTGCTTTAACCTGCGGGACAACATGGATATCTTGTGGGTCTGCCATCACAAACAATGGGGCTATATGGTTTAGAGCATGGGCGGCTCCAATCAATCCTTGTTCTAACCTTTCCTGATCCATTTCAGCAAAAGACTGATCCAATGAAATCCACGCTGCATTTGTATGCAGTTCTTCTTCGGGCAGATGGATTGGACCGGAACCGATATTTTCATGAGTTTCAAATTTGATTTTTTTAAAAATCGTTGCCATAGCGCGGACACTTACATCGCCAAAACCGATTTCAGCTTGAGTTTGCAAGGTAAGCTTATCGACCTCAAGGACCTTTAATTGGACAGCTAGATTTGCATCAGTAAAATAGTCAACGTCTACTTCTCGAACAAATGCCTTTTTTTCATCCCAATCCAGCTTTTCAACTTGGTATTGACGGCCTTGATGCAAATAAATGGCTTCATCATGAAGTAATGTCATGGCGGAAAAACGATCCATTTCGCCTATCACCTTTACATTCGCAGTCTCTGATTGATCCACAATTACAATATTTTCCTGAGAAGCAGACCGAAGGCTAATATTGTGGGCAGGAAAGGAATCATTCATCCAATACCATTTATCCCCATTTCGATAGAGAATGCGCTCCTCTGTTAAATATTCTAACAGCTCCTCTGTATCCACAGACCCGAATTTCTCCTCCTTCTTAAAAGGAAGCTCATATGCAGCACATTTCATGTGGTCAATTAAAATGATCAAATTATCGGGATTGATTCTCGCTGTTTCCGGACTTTTACTGAAAAAGTATCCCGGGTTCTGGATAATATATTGGTCAAGAGGGCTTGAACTGGCAACCATAATAACCAGGGCCTCTCCGTGCCTTCTTCCGGCTCTTCCTGCCTGCTGCCATGCACTCGAAATGGTCCCCGGATAGCCGGTCATAATACAAACCTGAAGCTGTCCAATATCCACTCCAAGCTCCAGAGCATTGGTGCTTATAACCCCATAAATATCTCCTGAACGCAGACCCTTCTCAATTTTTCTTCTTTCCGTCGGAAGATATCCGCCTCGATATCCCATAATTGACTTAGCTCCTAATTGGTTTTTCACCAATTCCTGAAGATAGGTTAAAATGATTTCAACCCTTACCCTGCTTCTCGCAAATACAATCGTTTGAATTTTATTTTTTAATAATTCTCCGGCAATTTTCCTTACCTCGAGTGTGGCACTTCGCCGAATATTTAGCGGTTTGTTCACAATTGGCGGATTATAGAATAAAAAGTGTTTCTTGCCGCTGGGGGCACCATTATTATCAATTAAACACATCTTTTCTTCCGTTAACGCTTCTGCCAGCTCAAGAGGATTTGCAATCGTTGCGGATGTACAAATAAAAACAGGATTGCTGCCGTAATACCGGCAAATCCGTTTTAACCTTCGAATTACATTGGCAACATGACTGCCAAACACCCCCCGATAGGTATGGAGTTCATCAATCACAACAAATTTAAGATTTTCAAAAAGGGATACCCATTTTGTATGATGGGGCAATATTGCAGAATGGAGCATATCTGGATTGGTAATGACGACATGTCCCGCCTTCCTCACTCTTTGCCGAATAGTCGCAGGTGTATCTCCGTCATATGTATAGCTGTTTATATCCACACCCGCTGCCTGAATGATTTCGTTAATTTCACTTTTTTGATCCTGTGCCAGTGCTTTTGTCGGAAACATATATAAAGCCCGCGCATTTGGATTTTGGAGAATCGTTTGCAAAACGGGCAGGTTATAACAAAGGGTCTTACCTGAAGCAGTTGGTGTTACTGCAACAATGCTTCTCCCATCCATAACGGTTTTATAGGCAGTGCTCTGATGCGAATAAAGTTCTTTTATTCCCTTATTATTCAATGCCTGACTTAAAACAGGATGTAAGGATTTAGGCATTGAAACGGTTTGGGCCGGTTTTTCTTCAATTGTCTCCCATGTCACGATATTTTCTTTAAATTGTTCATTTGTCTTTAACTCAGATATAATTTCCTGCAGGTTTTTTTTCAACTTCATAAACCTCACCTCAATACTTCTATTTTATCGAATAAACGTTCGTAATTAAAGAGTTAAACGGATATTTTTCCTTATTTATAGTCTGGATAATTATCCCAACCGGCCTTTCTTTAGCCACAATTTTGTAACATTTAAAACATCTTTTTTAAGTGAATACAGGTAATGATTAAAAAAAGGCTTGTTTTTTTGATACAATAGATTAAAACTAATTTAATGTGGTGAAAGAATGAAAATAGAAGAAATTAAAAAGGTACTTTCAGAATTCACTCTTTTTCGAGACTTAAATGACTATGAATTAACAAAAGTAACCGATATCGCGATTGTGAGGGAATGGAAAAAGCATAGCCACGTTTTTTTACAGGGAGACCCGCTTGAAAATGTCTACTTTATTAAAACTGGGAAAGTAAAAATCTATAAAAGCGATATTAGCGGGAAAGAACAACTTGTTAACATTATGAAAAAAGGTGAAATGTTTCCGCATGTCGGCTTTTTTAGAAAAGGAGACTACCCTGCCTATGCTGAAATCCTCGAGCCATCAACCTTAATTGCAATCCCCATACTAAAGTTTGAATCTGTGCTAATTGAAAACCCTGAGTTATGTATAAAAGTATTTCGTGTCCTTGGGGAAAAAATTGTTGATCTGCAAAACCGGTTGGAGGAACAAATTCTTAATAATACGTATGAACAAATTATTAAATTACTCATCCGCCTTGCACAAAAGTATGGCAAAAAGCTTGAAAATAGCACCATCCTCTTAAAAGCGGAATTTACCAATAAGGATCTTGCCAACATGATTGGAACAACCCGCGAAACGATAAGCCGGACACTGACAAAAATGAAAAAAGAGGAATTAATTGAAGTTGACGATGAAGGCAATATGATGCTTGATATCGATACTCTGATGGAAGAGATTCATTTAATCTAAGGAAAGTTTAACCGCTGTCTCACTTGGCAGCGGTTTTCATTTATTCTGTTCCTATCCGAGGCCAGGCCGGCTCTGTTATTCAGGCACATACCTAGTACCGTTAGCATATGATGTTGTGTGAAATTCTTGAAAGTGAGGGAATTGCAATGTCATCCATGCTTCCGGGCGATCAAAATAACAAAAAAAAATCAAAAACCGAGCCGTTCAGCGATCTATTCAAATCTATGAATGACTTGTTTCATGAACAGCCTATCAGAGGTTTTTTACAATCGATTGATGAATTTTTTAAAACCCCCTTTCCACTCAGTGCGGCTTTTCCCGTTGAAACGGTTGAAACCAAGGAGGAATATATTATTACGGCAGAACTTCCGGGAATTAAAAGAGAGCAGATTCATTTAAATATTTCCGGCCATTACGTAACGATTTCCATTGATAACAATGAAATGATCACCGAGGAAGATGAAAAAAATCAGCTTTATCATAAAAGGCAATTGCGTCAGCACTCCTCTAGAACCATTTCACTTCCCTACCAAATTAATGAAAAAAAAGTTAAAGCCTCCTACCGTGATGGCTTACTTCAAATCCGAATTCCTCAGGAAAAAGGAAAAGTCATCAGAATTGAAGAATAACATACATGAACAAAAAAGACGGCTTAAGCGAAGCCGTCTTTTTTATGGTTTGAACATGCCGCCAAGCCCCTTTACCAGTGTAGATACTTGATTTACTGCATTCATCATTGTACCGGCAGTATTCATCATTTTATTAAGATCTACTGTCCCATCCTGGGACTTAAATGAATTCATAATCGATTTCATTCCCCCAGGTTGTTTGGGGATCATGTTTTGTTTTGGATAGGGATTCATCATTGGATACCCGTTCATGGGCATATACTGGTTAGAAACCTTTTTCTCTTGTGGCTGAAGCGGGTTTTGGAAAAGAAATTGCGAATCCTTCTGTGAAAACTGCTGATTTGGATAGGGCATTGGCTGTTGAAACATTCCTTGTTGATAGGTTTGGCCAACCATTTTCGGTAAGTATGGGTTTTGCTGTTGGTACTGGTTCCAATCGTAATTTTGTGTTTGGGACGGATACGGAAAGGGCTGATTTAAAACAAACCCTTGATGATTTCTTTCATAATCAACTGGCCACCCTTGCTTCCTTTGCCCTGGTAATCCATGATTAAAGAAGGGATTTGGCCTATAGTTACCATACATGGGCAAACATCTCCTCCACACTTTCATTACTTCACTTTATGATAAAAACCTAGGAAAGGTGATTATTTTTAAAAGCACAGCGATTTGTCAAAACGAAGCGAATTTTGTCTGAAGTTTAAATATTTCAAAAACAAAAAATCTTTTTTTTTCGTGATACGATAGATAAAAGGTGAAGGAGGAGAAATCTATGGATATTCATGAATTAAAAAGCAAATTTATTCAAAGTCGAGATTACAGCACAAATGATGTTAATACACTAATGGATTTTGCCAAGAAAGCCTATATTCACAATGAAATTAGCATTAAAGAATATCGCCTTCTTGTCCGTGAACTTGAATCTCAAGGCGCGGTTATTCCTGAAAATTATACGGAAAACTCCCTCATCGAAAATTCTAACTAAATCACTTTAAAGAGATGCCATTTGGCATCTTTTTTCTATTTTTCTAACTCCATTAATAGACTTGTTAAAAAATATTCTACCGTTCGATTTGTATTCGTGAACCTTGTTCGGCTTGTTTCTGGGAAAAAGGCTTGGATGGATAGATCAGAAATATGTTCGGCGGTAAGATCTATTTGCTTTTCATGAATATGCTTACGAGCGTTTTCTCTTAGCCATTTTTTCATTAACTCCTTCCATTCATCCGTTACCATCTTTACTTCATCGGCAAAAGGTTTTATCACCTGATGAAAATCCTGTTTTATCCCTGTTTCACGTACTTCTTGATAATATTTCAAAAATAATTGATTGTTTTGAAGTAATTTTTGCGTTAGTTCTTTATGTCGCTCTTTCATATGCTACCTTCCTTTTTTGGCAAAATAAAAAGTAGCTGTGAATGACAAAGCTACCTTAAAAAGATATTCTCTATTTTACTGTTTATTAAAAGCCAAGTTCAAGCTTTAGCCTTCCAGAGACATGATTTTGCTTTAGATCTGTATGATTACAGGTATCAGGGAAGAGATTCCCCATTTCCTCTTCTATTGCTGATAATTTTTGTTTAGGCATTGTCAATTTATTGTGTTCATCTTCCACTAAACTGTTTCGAAGGTCTGAGAATGATGCCTCTAGAACCGACTCTAATTCTTCCAACTGATCGTATATATCTGTTAGCATCGTAAGCAGCATTTCTTTTTCAGACATTGGCTTATTCATTATTAACAGCCTCCTCAAGTTTTCTCTAAGATAGTAATTCTCCCTCTTTTTCCTGCTTCCTTCTACCCTGACAAAACTAGAAGTTATTCGTCAAACAAAGTGTAATTTTGGCATTTTAAGCTTATGTTTTCGACAAATCGGATTCCGAATGAAATTAGTAAAAACGTACAAGCTAGAAGTGGAGGTGTTTTCGATGACAAATAAAAAACAGCAAAATAAAAATCCTAGACAATCAGAGACTGAAAAAAGGGCTGGCTATGGTGACAAAAAACTAGAAGGCCCAAATCGGCCAGCAGAATAACGAAAAAAAGCAAGGAACTCCTTGCTCAGGCTATTGAAAATCTTTCGATAGCCTTTTATTTTATTTGCTCTCTTAAATGATTAATTACGTTATATTATTGTAAAACTAAAGATTTTGGTCTTTGCAATAAGTGTTGATTTCCGCTCCAGGCACTTCGCTCCAATCAACAGGTGCATCAATAAAGCCCACAACATTTTTGTGAGGATTATAGAGAATACAAGTCTGTTCCAAAGAAGTGTGGGAACTCAATTGGGCAATGAATCCACTTTTCTTTTCCCTTTTAACAGTAATTTCATATAGCAAGGTTTGAAAAAGTGTGTGCGATACTTTAGGTTGATTGTCCCCTGTTGATTGGAGTGGAGGGCACTCGACTCCTGCGGGATAGAGAGGGCACTGGAGACCCCACAGGCGCAAGCGCCGAGGAGGCTCCAGGACCTCCCCGCGGAAAGCGAGTGACCGGAGCGGAAATCAACAGGCCCTTTTGCAGGGACAATCTGTAAATTGGTATTTAGATTTGCAATCTAAGCAAGGTCTCCATGCATTTTTTCGTTTATAAAAAGGAATTTTTTAGAGCAAGCATGAGTTCCAGTTGACTTAATTTCTTGAAATACCAATCTGTTAGGTGAATTGAATGTTTATGACTGACTGGTCCATGGAGCCATATTGGGGATACACGTTGGTGTTTATTCCAATCCTCATAGGTATGTTGATGATGTTTGATAACAGGAAAAGATGCTCTTAGTATGGGTGTTTTTCTTACAATCTTCGTTTTAAAGTACTGTTCATAATCATACCTTGAACCTGTATGAGGTGTACGATTGGCAAATTCAAAAAAATAAGGAAATAAACGTGGATGAAAAAGAATATTTGCAAGCCGTTTCCCCAAATGAATTCTTTTTGAAACCGATCGGAATCCACTCACACAGGACCCATATACTTCTCCCCCACAGGTCGGAAACAATACACAACTGAAATGAAGCCAATCTTGAAAAGTGAAAATCATCGAACGAAACACTTTCTTCTTATAAATTGGATGCTCAATAATTGGTTGTTGAATGACATTTTGTTCATTAATAATTAAAGCCGTCATCATTCTGAACTTATCTTTTTCATTCCAATAGTGAACCCATTCTTTTTGAATAAATGAAGAAACATTGAAATATGGAAGTAAATGAAACATCGGACGGTCTAATCTCGTCGAATATTGATAGAGCAACAGCTGGGGGAAAACATCGTGGAAAATTAACCAATTAGCCCGCTCATAGGTTAGGAAAAGCTGCTTTCTTATTTTCGGCTCCAATAAATGCGGGAATATAGATCCTTCAAGGTCACACATATTCCATCCCCCATTCCTTGAAACCATATGGGCAAGAAAGGACCAAATAATATCAGGATTTTTCTTGAAATACCGAAAATAGGCATTTGTTCTTGAAATATTATCGAGATTTTTCTTTTCCGTTTCAGTTATTATTTGACGGATAATCTCCTGTTCCTGTATTGTAAAATGATTCATTATTCTCTTCCCTTGTTAAAATAAAAGTTGTAATGATTAGAATACGGAACTTGCAAATTTTTATGCACTCAACTCGGCTTTGATTTGTTATGATAAATAATAGTTTGAGAGGTGCAAAATATGAGTGTGAATTATCCAAACGGAAAACAGTATATTCCTAATGCAGCAGCAAACACCACAATTGCTAATAAGAAAAAAAATGAATCTTACAGTAATCGTGGAATGACTCTTGAAGAAGACTTAAATATAACAAATGAATTTTACAGAGAAAAAAAAATTGCGGTTGTACATAAAAAACCTACACCTGTTCAAATTGTTCAGGTAGATTACCCGATGCGAAGTGCAGCTGTAATAAAGGAAGCTTATTTCAAGCAAGCCTCTACTACAGATTATAACGGGGTATATAAAGGTAAATATATTGATTTTGAAGCAAAAGAAACACAGAATTCTAGTTCATTTCCCTTAAAGAATTTCCATGAGCACCAAATCCGACATATGGAAGAAGTACTGCTTCAGGGAGGAATATGTTTTGTCATTTTAAGATTTACAAAACAGGAACAGGTTTATTTGCTTGAAGCGAAAAACTTATTACAATTTTGGGATAGAATGAAAACAGGAGGAAGAAAATCAATTACCAAGGAGGAAATTGAACAACTTGGGTATTATATTCCGCTTGGATTCCAAGCAAGAATTGACTATATTGGAATAATAGATACGCTTTATCAATTGTCTTAAATAACCTTGAGTGAAGTTGGAAAGGATGGACTTTAAAATGGCTGATCAATATCAATCAAGAGAGGAGCGCCGAAAACAGCAGCAAGCAAAGGGCAACCCAAAAACAAAAACAAAAACAAACAAAAAACCTAAAGGGATTATAAAAAAAATATTTTTAACCCTTGTCGCCCTTGGAATTGTCGTGATTTTGGCCGGGGTTGGAACTTTTGCCTACATGGTGAAAGACGCTCCAAAACTTGATCCAAAGGTTTTAAAAGATCCCATTTCATCGAAGATTTTAGATATGAATGGCCACCTGCTGACTGAAGTCGGCGCTGTTAACAGGGAATATGTCGACTATAAGGATATACCAAAGCTTTTGGAGAATGCCGTCCTGGCTACGGAGGATTATCGCTTTTATAAGCACCATGGAATTGATCCTATCCGTCTTGGCGGTGCTGTGCTGGCTAATATTAAGCATGGATTTGGGGCTGAAGGTGGAAGTACCATTACCCAGCAGGTAATTAAAAATTCATTTTTAACACCTGAAAAAACAATAAAAAGAAAAGTAGAAGAAGCGTGGCTTTCCTATCAGCTAGAACAGAAATATACAAAACACCAAATTTTTGAAATGTATGTCAATAAGGTAAATATGTCAGAAGGCAGCTACGGGATGGCAACGGCTGCTGAAACTTATTACGGAAAGAAACTAAAGGATTTGACATTGCCTGAAGCTGCCTTGCTAGCGGGAATGCCACAAAGTCCTAATAATTACAATCCATTTACAAATCCTGACTTGGCAGAAAAAAGACGTAATATCGTATTATCCTTAATGCATCAACACGGTTTTATTTCAAAGCAAACGATGGAAGAAGCCATGAAAGTTCCGATTAAAAAAGGATTAGTAAAAGAAGACAAGCGCAAGATTGATGAAAAACCTTTCGATTCTTTTGTTGATGCGGTAATTGATGAAGTGAAACAGCAAGGAGATTTTGATATTTTCTCCGATGGTTTAACTATTTATACAACAGTGGATCCAAAGGCACAAAAATATGTTTATAAAATGCTGAACACTCAGGATGTTATTAACTATCCTGATAAAAAATTCCAAGCTGGTGTTTCACTTCTTGATACGAAAACTGGAGCGATCCGGGCAATCGGGGGCGGTCGAAACCAGCAAGTAAAACGCGGTTTCAATTATGCAATTGATACGAGACGCCAGCCGGGTTCAACCATCAAGCCTGTCTTGGATTACGGCCCTGCCATTGAATATTTAAAATGGGGAACATATCAGACGATTGATGATAAACCGGTAAAATATTCAACTGGCCAAACCTTTGGAAACTGGGATGGTCGCTACATGGGGAGAATGACCATTCGAACTGCATTGCAATTATCTAGAAATACCCCAGCTGTTCAAACCTTACAGCAGGTAGGATTGGATCGTGCCAAAAAGTTTGCTAATAATTTAGGGATTCCTTTGAAAGAAATTTATGAATCCTATGCAATCGGTGGATTAAGGGACGGTGTATCTCCTCTTCAAATGGCCGGTGCATATAGTGCTTTTGGCAATAATGGTTTATATACAAAACCATATGCAGTGATAAAAATTAAACTACGTGATGGAACTGTCATTAACACCACACCAGAAACACAAGTTGTGATGAAAGATTACACAGCCTTTATGATTACCGATATGCTTAAAAGTGTCCTCCAATATCCGGGTACAGGGACGAGGGCTAACGTCCCAGGTCTTCATATTGCAGGGAAGACAGGAACAACTAATTATACGGATGAGGAAAGAGCCCAATGGAATATCCCGAGCAGCTCTTATATTCCGGATGCCTGGTTCTCCGGTTATACACCAAATTACACAGCATCGATTTGGACCGGATATAAAGACAGGTCCACCCCAATTGCACCTGGGGAGGGTCAAAAAATTGCTCAAGATATGTTTAGGAATTTGATTTCCTATGTATCTGAAGGGAAACAAACATCCGATTTCCCTGTTCCAAATAGTGTTCAAAGGGTAAGAATTGAAAAAGGCTCAATGCCGCCGGTACTTGCGAGTCAATATACACCATCCAATTTAGTCATTACAGAATATGCTGTTAAAGGGAACGCACCTAGCAGGGTATCAACTAGATATGATAAATTGAATGCACCTGGAAGTGCATCTGTAAAATACGACGAGAAAAATAATCAGCTTGTTCTTAAATGGAGCTATAAAAATAAATCATCAGCAAATATTCAATTCGCTATCTCTGTCGATAATGGTTCTGGACAAACAAGTTTAACAACGGGCAAAAAGTCAATTACAATTCCAAATGTTACACCAGGAGCAACTTATAAATTTACCATTGTTGCAACCGACGGTAGCCGGAAGAGTGATTCGGCTGCTGCAAGCTTCACCGTACCAAAAGCACCTGAAGAAACACCCCCTGGAAATGAAAACAATGGTGATAACGGCACTGAGAACGGCACACCATCTGATACGAATCCAGGACAGGATACCGGTCAGGACCAGGGCAACGGTACTGGCACTGGTACTGGTACTGGCACTGATACTGGTACTGATACTGGCACTGATACTGGCACTGGCACAGACACTGAACAAGGACAGGGTCAAAATCAGGGTACTGGGACCGAACAAGGAAATGAACAAGGTAATAAGGATCAAGGAACTGGTGACACTAATACCGGCACAACAGACGACGGTACCAATACGCAAGACACTGAACAGCCCGGTACCTAATAAGTCCACGAAAAAAGCGTCTAGCCCTTTGGCTTTGACGCTTTTTCTTTAATATTCTTTTTAACAAACTGTTTTTCTTGTTCAAGAAAAAGTTCAGAAAGCTGACGATAGGAATGAAAAAGGTTGGGTCTTTTGAGGATAAAGCCAATCCTCTCACCAATGTTAACAGGTCTGTATGGTAATGAATCAAGTGGCAGTGGTTCTTTATCAACCACTTGCAATTCATTCGACCAAAATAAGAATTTAAGAAATAAGTTAATCCCTTTTTTCATTCCCAGATTCGTATTCTCTTGATCACGATTGCGATAAAATTTTTCAAGATCTGTTTTGATCTGTCCCCATTCCAAAAGAAGACTTGGGATTACTTCGGAAGGGTTCTCCCAAGGTTTTTCAGTATCAACTCGATTTTCCATTAGGAAACATCCTTTGCCTTCATCCGCTTCTTTCCTTCCCTGCATAGCTCTAATAAAGGACAAGAAGGACATTGCGGGTTTTGTGCCTTACAATGGTATCTTCCAAAGAAAATCAGGCGATGATGGGTTACTGACCATTCCTCGGCTGGTATTTTCCTCATTAGCGTCTTTTCCACCTCAAGAACAGAATCTTTCCAGCGGCAAATGCCTAACCGTTTACTCACTCTTTCGACATGGGTATCAACGGCAATAGCCGGTATATTATACGCAACAGAAACCACGACATTTGCAGTTTTTCTTCCAACTCCAGGGAGCTTTGTGAGTTCATCACGATTCATTGGAATTTCTCCATTATACTCTTCTAGTACCATTCGGCACAGGCTCTGAATATTTTTAGCTTTGTTGCGATACAGACCAATCGAACGGATATCCTTTTGAAGCTCTTCAAGCGAAACGCTTAAATAGTCTTCAGGTGTTTTGTACTTTTGAAATAAGGTTTTCGTTACTTTATTGACGAGTGCGTCTGTACATTGGGCTGATAAAGAAACTGCGATGATTAATTCAAAGGGATTAGAATGATTTAATTCACAATGTGCGTCAGGAAACATCTCGCCCATTTTATCAAGACAAAAGCGAATTTGTGTATTATTCAACAAAACTGTTCACCTACCAAACTTAAAATAAAAATAAACGAGAGAATCACCTCTCGCCAGCTGAGATTTTATTGTTCGAGCCAATTGTAGAAAGGAACGGTTGGGGGTTGTTCCGAATCTTCCTGGCTTGTTTTTCTATTTTGCTGTTGTTTATTTCGAAATTTTCGACCATGGTTTTTTGCTTGTTCGATTGTTTTAATTCCGTTCTTTTTCCATTCAAATAAAATTCGATCAATATAACGAAAATTCAATTTACCAGACATTACTGCTTCGCGTAATGCAGCTTTAATAATAATGGGGTCATGATGATCATCATCCATCCACATCGCCAATGACTCGCATTCAAATGGGGATAAGGGACGCCCGAATTCTTTTTCAAAACATGTATAAAGATCTGTTTCTTCAGATTTTTTATTTTCCTCATCAATGCGTTTATTTTTCATCAAGAATTGTTCAACCAATTTCTCAAGTAAAGGAATCACAGAATACCTTTCATACCGAATCCCATCCTGTGAATATTCATCATTGATTTCAATACATCCCTTTTGGATGAGTCTTCGCAGCATTTCGTTGCATTCCGCTATGGAAACTGTCATACGGGAGGAGAGTTCTTCAGGGGTTGGAAATTGATTTCCTTTTTCGATAAAAGTCATAATATTTAATAAAAGAACAAGTTCGTATTCGTTTAAATTTAAATTTCGATACTCTGAAAATAAAATAGCCGGGACAGTAATATTACCTTCCTGAAGCCATGAAACAATCGTTGATTTCATATATTAAACACCTCCCGTTAAGTATAACATGAACAAGCCATGGTAGTAAGAAGTATTAGAAATCCAACATTGGTAAAGAAAACTATAAGTAAAAAAAGTCTGCATTAGCAGACTTTTTCATCAATAAAGACTATCCCTGACGCTTTGACTCCACAAATTGACGCATTCTAGCAACTGCTTTTTCTAATAAATCCAAAGATGTCGCATAGGAAAGACGAATATTATCTGGAGTTCCAAAACCAGAGCCTGGAATAACGGCAACTTTTGCTTCTTCGAGTAATGCAGATGCAAAGTCATCCACATTATTAAATCCAGTAAGCTTTGCCGCCTCTTTCACATTTGGATACAGATAAAAGGCTCCTTGTGGCTTTACACACGAAAAACCTGGAATAGAAACTAATTGATCATAAATAATTTCTAATCGCTGTTCAAAGGCTTGACGCATTTCCTCGACAGGCGCCTGCGTGCCGTTATAAGCCGCAATAGCCGCATATTGTGCAGTTGTTGTTGGATTCGATGTACTGTGACTTGCTAGGTTTGTCATTGCTTGGATAATTCGACTGTTACCGGCAGCATAACCAATTCTCCAACCAGTCATGGAATGGGATTTGGAAACACCATTGATAATAATAGTCTGAGCTTTCAGTTCAGGTGAAATTTGAGCAATTGAAATATGTTTATGATCACCGTACACAAGCTTTTCATAAATTTCATCTGAAACCACTAGGATGTCCCTTTCGAGGCATACCTTTCCTAATTCCTGAAGCTCATCCGCTGTGTAAAGGACACCTGTAGGATTGCTTGGTGAATTAATGATAACGGCTTTAGTCTTATCTGTAATGGCACCAGCTAACTGCTCCGGAGTAATTTTAAATTGGTTTTCTTCTTTACCCTCAATATAAACCGGTACCCCACCTGCAAGCTTAACCTGTTCAGGATAGCTGACCCAGTAAGGAGTTGGAATAATTACCTCGTCCCCATCATTTAACAGAACTTGGAAAAGGGTGTATAAAACATGTTTAGCACCATTTCCAACAATGATTTCATTTGCCTTATAGGAAATTCCTTGGTCCTTTTCAAATTTTTCAATAATCGCTTTCTTAAGTGCAGGTAAACCCGCTGAAGGAGTATATTTTGTATGACCAGCCTGCATCGACTCTGTTGCTGCATCTAAAATGTGCTGTGGTGTATTAAAATCAGGCTCACCAGCACCTAATCCAATAACATCCTCACCTTGTTCTTTTAATTCTTTTGCTTTTGCTGTAATCGCTAATGTTGATGAAGGCGTTAGCGCCAACACCCGATTTGCAAGATTTACCAACTTCTTCTCCTCCATTCTCCAACTATACTAAAAGTTTTCAATTTTTTTTAGCCATTCGCCTGTTTCAAAGTGAATGTAATAATAATTTATTAAATTATTTTTTGAACGGTAATAAATTTCCCATAAAGGGATGTTTTTCTCCATTCCTAAGCGAACAGAAATAATCTTTTCAGGATTTTTTTCTTGTAAAAGCTTCTTTATTGCCTGTTCTTTTGTAAGACCTGCATTCGCATTTCTTACGATAATCTGTTTCGTCTTTTCAGGAATCCAAACGATAATTTTTTGACCGTTTTTGGCTTTTCCTTCAATGACATTAACCGTATCGATTCCATGATAGACATGAAAGTCATCCACCTCTTTAATGGCAACTTTTTTCTCAGCAAGAGCAACGGCTTTTTTTTCTGCAGTATTAAGTGGTTCTTGGGCTTTTACATAAACCTTAACCAAAATCCCTGTAAAAACTAATATAATTACTACGAGACTTACAATCCATTTTTTCACGTTATCACTTCACTATGTACGATAAATGGTAAAAATCGCTTTATTTTTATCTTCTTGATCTAGGGCAAGTCCAAACATGAGGTCTTTTTCCTTTAGTGTGCGATTCAGAGCATCCACTATTTTATATAAATCAGGACCATGCTGGATTTTAACCGTTGATAAGACTTCAATTTTACTCTCCATATCCTGCCTCCTTTATTGCCAAATCGGAAAACTCCTCAACTATTATAACAGGTGTGCACGGTTTCGTGTTTTAATTTACCCAATATTAGATTAATTTTTTGCCTTTATTCATCCCCTTCAATTGGGATGTTAAAAACCTCATAGTTGGACTCTGTAAATTTAATGGTCACAGTACCTTGCTTCTTTGTAAAATATACTTCCGACCAGGAATCCTGTAAATCCTGGATCATATCAATATCCGGTGAGTTTTTTTCTGCAGAAAAAAGAATCGATATTTGCGGATTGACCGTATGAATTAATTTCTCAGATAAAGAATTGTCCTCGACCATCGTTGGAACCTTAAAGACATTGATATCACCTAGATTTTTTTTCATTAACATCTCCTGTGACCTTGGACTATAGGAAGTCATAAAAAAGAGGCGATGTTTATAAAACTTTAAAGTAAAATCTAACCCCTCATCCTGTTCATTTCCTGAAAACTGAACGTTTGCAAATACCTCAGGTAAAATCTGTTTCGCTGTCCCTTCTCCCCAGACCTTTATAGGGATTAAATTAGCGCCATGGAAATGCGCCGACAATTGACTTGAAATTTCACGTGTTGTCACAATTTCTTTTATAAAATAATTGGAGATTAAATGATTAATTTGAGATTCATTTAATCCTTGTTTATTCGTTAAAATTAAAGAATTAATTTCTTTTACTCCATAGAACCGAAGCCATTCATCTAATTCTGACTCTACGCTCTCTCCACCTGTATTCACTAATATATTTTCATTATTAGGGCCTTGAATAAGGGTTGCCTCCCCGTTTGTTAACCCCAAAAAAGATACGGCCATTTCATGGTCTTTCAATTTTAAGTTGATACTTTCAAAATCATCCGGGATTAATGAAGAGGCAAAACCCAATGTAGTATTTTGTAAAAATAGAGTTATTAGGATTAGTAAAATTCTCATACACATTCCCTCCCCTATATTATCTATAGGATGTGTAATTTTACCAAATTTTATCCGAATTTAATGGTTAGGAAGATTTCATCTTTCATAACCACTCGTTAATAATCTCCACAAGTTCATCTATATTACCTTTTTTGACCGGAACAGCAGGAATGGACTTTAAAAAGGCATTGCCATACTTCGTAGTGATAATCCTTTTATCAAAAACAATGACAATCCCCCTGTCTGAAGCTGTTCGAATCAATCGGCCAAAGCCTTGTTTGAAACGAAGGATTGCCTCTGGAAGAGAATAATCCGAAAAGGCATTCCCACCCTGTTGGGTGATATATTGACATTTTGCCTCCGTAAAGGGTTCATCCGGCGGGCTAAATGGAAGCCTAACAATAATAAGGCAGGATAAATCCTCTCCGGGGATATCTATACCTTCCCAAAAACTACTTGTCCCAAGTAAAATGGCCTTATCATAGCGCTGAAAATTTCGTGTTAATCTTGTTCTGCTACCACTGGAAATACCTTGAGCAAAAATCGCAAAATCGCTTAAAAAACCACTTTCTTTAATGAGTTCATATGTCTTTTTCAGCATGTCATAGGCTGTGAAAAGTATCAGCATTCTTCCCTTAGTTGCTTCAGAAAGTGAAATAATATGTTCTGTAATGGTTACAACATAGTCATCCAGTGAGACAGAATTGATTTCCGGTAAATCCTCCGAAATCAATAGCTTAACATGATCTCCGTAATCAAATGGAGAAGGAATCATCATGGTACAAGCGGAAGGAAGGCCAATCTCCTTCTTTATATATTCAAATGAATGGTTAACCGTTAACGTGGCGGATGTCACAACAACACTTTTCTTCATATTGAAAAACTTGTCCCTGAGCGCTACTGCAACTGAGGCTGGTTTCGCTATAAAGGTTGTTACGTTTTGTGGAGACCTATAGTCTACTTCCATCCATTTTACAAAATTTGTTTTTAGAATAAAGCATGCTTGGACCGTATTTTTCAATTCTTCTAAATCGTGTAGAAATGAAATCAATTCCTCGATTATATTCCTATGCTCTTGTGTCAGTTTGCCTTTGTTATTCTCAATCCATGCTAATCTGTCCATCATGGCTGAATGCAAATCCTTTAGCAAGAATGCAAATCTTTCTGCACTATGGACAAGTGCTGACTTCTCTTTTCCATGGTCTTCGTCTGAAAAGCGCACCTTTGCGCGGGTGAATCCCTTTTTGTTACTTCCCATCTTTTTGGCATATAGGGCGATCAGCTTAAAAAATTCATCCATTTCATAAAATAAATCTGTTGCCAGCTTGTTTATTTTAGATGTATGTGTCAACACTTCCGCTTTGCTGCCGGATAATTTCAGCAATTCCTCAAACTGATAAAAAAGCTGTTTCTGTTCATAGTGACCAAATTTGCTTAACAGCATTCTAGTGGACAAATAATCTAAGCTAAAGCCAAAAAACTGACTGGCTACTTTCTCAAAATGATGTCCTTCATCAATAATGCAGAAATCAAAATTAGGCAGAATGGTCCCATTGGCGGAAAGATCACTTAATAGTAAAGAATGATTGGTAATGATTAAATTTGCTTCCTCAGCTGTTTTTTTAGCCCGAAGATAGAAATCCTTTTCAAGCCATTCATTTGATTGTATAAAAACAGTTGGGTCATTTTTTATCCGATTCCAATAAAAAGATCCTCCGCTTGCCAGATTTAATTCATCTTTATCACCTGTGTCTGTTTCCATCAACCAGACCAGGATTTGCATTTTCGTTAAGGTTGTATCGTAATTATCGTTTTCATCTAATAAGGTTTCGTTGAATTTCACCAGGCTTATATAGTGACTTCTTCCTTTCAAAAGCACTGATGTGAATTTAAAGGGAAGCATTTTTTCAAGCATTGGGATTTCTTTTTTAATAATCTGCTCCTGGAGCTGAATGGTATGAGTACTCACCACAATAGGCTGTCCGTTTTGCTTAGAATAAAATACACTTGGTAATAAATAACCAAGAGATTTTCCTACCCCTGTCCCCGCTTCAATCAACAAATGCTCCTGTTTTCGAAACGCTTGATAAATTCCATCCATCATTGTAAGTTGACCGGTTCTATTTTCAAAGTTTTTAAAGGCCTGCTTTATTATTTTGATTTTTTCCGCTTCTTTTTCAGGATAATGAAGAGACTCCTTTTCCCGATTTACTGATTGCTTCGCAGTTTCTTTTTTTAAAGCAATTCCCTTAAACATTTCAAGCCCTTCTGGCAGGACCTCTTCAGTAAGATCCTTCTCCACGAGTAACTCGTCCAGCAATTGCTGTAAATCACTTTTAAGACCGCCTGAAAGATGTGAAAGCTGTCTTAATGTTGTGATGGGCATTGATGCCAGTTTGTTAAGCAAAATAAGAAATAATTCTGCTGTTACTTCGGCATCACTGTCGGCTTGATGCGGACGATCGTGCTGCAGATTTTCTTTTTCTGCTAAATCTGACAACTTATAGCCGTCTGCTGTTGGATACAGAATCCTTGCCATTTCCACCGTGTCTATTACTGATCCGTAAAATCCCTCAAAGCCAGCAAGCTGTAATTCTTCCTGAAGAAATGATAAATCAAATAATACATTATGTGCAACGAAATAAGCCCCTTCAAGAATTTTCTCTATCCTTGGGGCAATTTCTGAAAACTCAGGAGCATCCTTTACCATATCATCATCAATACCAGTCAATTCTACAATAAAAGCCGGAATTTGCTTTATTGGATTAACCAGTGATGAAAACTTTTCTGTGATTATACCGTTTTCAATGACCACTGCTGCAAATTGAATAATTCTATCCCCTTTTTTAGGAAGATTACCTGTGGTTTCTAAATCTATAACAACATATTTATTTTCTAACATTATTTACACCTCAAACCTTCGTTCATTAAAACGGTATCACAAAAAAGGTAAAAGAAAAAGAAACTATTTCAAGAGATTTAAAACTATTATATAAAAAGAACCTAAAAAAAGAAAAATCCCCAAAAGAGGGGATTACATCACTGTTAACGCTGGTTCAGCGTGTAGCAATTCTTTTATTTTGTTGTTTTCATCCATAATGGCGACCCTTGGGTTATGCTCAGATAATTTTTCTTCTGAAACGAACGCATAGGAAATAATAATAACAATATCCCCTTTTTGAACAAGCCGTGCCGCCGCACCATTTAAACAAATCACTCCGCTGCCGCGCTCACCGGGAATAATATAGGTTTCAAGACGGGCTCCATTGTTGTTGTTGACAATTTGCACCTTTTCATTGGCAAGCATCCCAACCGCATCCAAAATATCTTCATCAATGGTAATGCTGCCCACATAGTTTAAATTCGCTTCTGTAACAGTTGCGCGATGGATTTTACCGTTCATCATCGTACGAAACATGATAGTTCTCCTCCCGGTCTTTGGTTGTTTTTCTATTGTACAGACTAATCTATTTCTAAGATGAAATTATCAATTAAACGAACATTAGTAAAATGTACAGCCAATGCGATGATGAATTTCCCCCCTAATCTTTCTAAAGGAAGTAACTGAGGGTAGGACAATATTTCTATATAATCAATACGTCCACTGCTCTCTGAAGTAATCATTTCCTCAATTATACTGATTAGTGTAGAAGGGTTTCTCTCCCCCTCATCCATCACCTTTTTTGCTTGCAGCAGGCTTTTATGAAGAACAACTGCCTGCTTTCTATCTTCAGGAAGTAGATTTACATTTCTTGAGCTCTTTGCAAGCCCGTCTGCTTCACGAACAATATCAACGGGTACTAATTCCACCGGGAAATTTAAGTCGGTAATTAGCCCTTCAACAACTGCCACTTGCTGGGCATCTTTTTTCCCGAAATAAGCCCTTGTTGGCTGCACAATATGGAAAAGCTTCGCCAAAACTGTTGCCACCCCGTCAAAATGACTGGGACGTGATTTTCCGCATAAAACGTCCGTACGTTTCTGAACCACTAAGGTAACGGATGAAGGATTCGGATACATTTCCTCAACAGAGGGGTAGAAAAGAAAATCTACCCCCTCACTCTCCGCCAAGGCCCGGTCCCGTTCAAAATCGCGGGGATAGGTGGCAAAGTCCTCATTTGGACCAAACTGAAGTGGGTTTACGAATATGCTTAATACCACCAGCTCATTTTCTTCTCTAGCTTTTTTTATAAGACTGAGATGACCCTCATGCAAAAAACCCATGGTTGGGACAAAGCCGATCGATTTTTCTTGTGCTTTTTGATTTAAGACCTCTGCTTGCATTTCTTTGACAGCTGGAATTACCCTCATTGTTTTCCTCCATAAAGACCTTGAAGTTCTTCTTCTTTCATTGTAAAGGAGTGTTGATCTTCCGGGAATTTGTTCGATTTAACCTCTTCGGTATAGGCTTGGATTGATTCCGTAATAAATGGATCAAGATTTGAATATTTCTTTACAAACTTAGGTACCCGTTCAACTCCATACCCTAAGACGTCATGATATACAAGGACTTGTCCATCTACATTTTGCCCTGCACCTATCCCAATCACTGGAATGTTCAATTCTTTTGAAACCTCATGTGCAAGCTGCTTTGGAACACATTCTAAAACAACGGCAAATGCACCTGCACGTTCACACTCTCTTGCATCTTCAAGCAATTTAATCGCTGCATGGGCATCTTTGCCCTGAACCTTATATCCGCCTAATACGCCTACAGATTGTGGTGTTAACCCTAAATGGGCACAAACCGGGATTCCAGCCTTGGTAAGGGCAGCTATTTTTTCAATAACATCATCTGCTCCTTCAATCTTTACCGCATGTGCACCTGTTTCTTGAATCAATCTCCCGGCATTTTTCAGGGTTTCATGAAGGGACAGATGATACGTTAAAAACGGCATATCAGCGACAATAAAGGTGTCTTTGGCTCCACGTTTAACCGCTTTTGTATGGTGGATCATGTCATCAAGGGTTACGGGGATTGTAGAGTCATAACCGAGGACAACCATACCCAATGAGTCCCCAACTAATATGATGTCTACTCCTCCTTGCTCGGCATGTTTAGCGGAAGGATAATCATAGGCCGTTAACATGACAATTTTTTCTCCGTTTTGTTTCATTTTCAGAAAATCAGTCGTTTGCTTCATCATCGTACCTCCTTTTATTAGGAAGAGGTGAGTAAACGTAAAGAGTATCTTTTCGAAAATAAAAAGATCCTTCTGAAGGCAGAGAGGATCATTGTTACTCTTGTTTATGTTCATCCCTCTGTCCCGGTCCGAAATTTCGGATCTAGGCAGAATCCAATTTTATGTGTTTTTTTAATCTAGAGGTGCAGTTCTGATTTGATACTGCCCAATGGAATTATAACAAAATATACGAAATGTGCAACTAAAGATTGTTAAAGCTCTATGTCTGCAGAATAGATATGTCGGATGGCTCCATTCTTATCTTCTAAAAGTAATACACCATCTTCCGTTATTCCTAGCGCTTTTCCTTCAATTACCTCTGTTAAAGTGCGGGCTTTTAGATGTTTGCCGATACTAACAGCATAGCTTTCCCAAAGCAGCTTAATTGCAGAAAAGCCTTTCTCTAAATAAATTCCATACCATTTTTCTATATACAAAAAAATACTTTTTATTAATTCAGCTCGGGATATCGGCTCGCCTTTTTCAATCAAAAGAGAACTTGCCGTCTCCTGCAGTTCTGTCGGAAAATCATCATTTTTCTGATTCACATTGATTCCAATCCCGATAATAACAGAGTGAATTCTGTCTGCTTCCGCTTGAAGCTCGGTTAAAATACCCGTTACCTTTTTTCCGTTCATTAAGATATCGTTTGGCCATTTTATTTCGGGTGTTAAGCCTGTAATCTCTTCTATTGCCTGTACAACTGCTACAGCCGTTAACAGTGTCAACTGGGGTGCCTTTGTTAACGGTATATTCGGGCGAAGGATTAGGCTCATCCAGATGCCTGTATACTTTGGAGAATGCCATTTTCTTTCCATTCTTCCTCTTCCAGAAAACTGCTCTTCCGCTATGACGGTGGTACCCTCGGGAACATCTTCATTTGCTAACCGGTGAGCAATCTTTTGCGTTGACTCCACACTTTCCTCATAATAGATATTCCTGCCGATGAATTCTGTTTTTAACCCAAGCCTAATTTCATCTGCCGTTATCTTCTCAGGAGTTTTCAAAATTCGATACCCTTTTCGTCGAACTGCTTCAAGCTCAAAGCCCTCCTTACGAAGTTCCTCCACGTGCTTCCAAACAGCCGTTCTGGAACAGCCAATCAATTCTGCTAATTGTTGTCCTGATAAATAGGATTCACCAGCATTCGTGAAGGCATCCAGCAATTCTTTTCTTATTTCTGATTGCACTCCATCAGCCACTCCTTAATATCGTTTTTTTCATTGATTAATTTTCCCTCGATAATAGCGTGTTCAATAGTTAAAAGAGTATCTTTTAACCAAGGTCCGGGTTTTTGATTGCACCACTGAAGCAAATCGTTCCCACTGACCACGAGGTCTCCCCGTTCCTTTATAGGTAGCCTGTCGTAACGTTTTATCAAATTGTTAATCATTTGAACTTCCTTCATTCCATTTATCACCTGAAAAAGCTTTTCAACTGATATGATGGTGTCCCGTTTTGCCAAATACAAATCATAAAGCTCCCATTCTTTATTAAGCCGAGAAGAGAGAAATAAAATGATTTGTTGAATTTCTCTAATATCTTTAAGGGCCAGCCGCCAATTTCTTAAAAATTGTTCAACTTCTTTTCCATCAAAATTCAGGCAATAAAGTACTAGTGCCCACATTTCATTTTTTGTCAAACTCTCCCAATTTAAACAGGCAAGTTTTTTTAGTTGTTCTTTCTTATCATTTAAACCTGGAAGATAGTGGTATAGACCTGTGTTAAGCATAACGTTAACAGATTCCTTACAATTTGGGCCGAGCAGAAGTTTCTCAAACTCTGACCGTTTCCGTTCTACAGCAATTTTATCTAGCAGGGAAGCAAGTTTTTCGAGAGCTGACAATGTCTGCGATTCAATTGAAAAGGATAGCTGGCTCATGAAGCGGACTGCTCTCATCATTCTTAGCGCATCTTCTTGGAATCTTTCCTCTGCTTGTCCGACAGTCTGAATGATTTTTTTCAAAATTGCCTTTTGACCGTCAAATGGGTCGATTAGCTTTCCACTTTGGTCCATTGCGATTGCATTCATCGTAAAATCTCTACGCTTTAAATCATCTTCCAAGTTACGTATAAATGAGACTTCTTTTGGCCTTCGGAAATCCTGATATTCAGATTCGGTTCTAAAAGTTGTAATTTCATAGGATGTATCCCGATACAAAACAAGAATGGTTCCATGTTCTATTCCGATATCAACCGTTTTTGGAAAAACCTTTTTCACTTCATCTGGTGTCGCGGATGTCGCAATATCAACATCACTAATTGGCTTCCCTAAAAGAAAATCCCGGACCGATCCCCCGACAAAATAGGCGTCGTAACCCGAGTCTTCTAATTTTTTAAGTACCGGGAGGGCAGATAAAAAAGGCTCAATCATACACTTCACCTTTGTTCAAAAGTTTAAAATATAATTGTTCGTATTGTTCAACAACCTTATTAGCATTAAATTTATTTCTAACCGTTTCTATTCCTCTTAACGAAAATGCTTCATGGAGATGTTCATCACTTAAAATTTGAATAGCCTTACTAGAGATATCCTCAATATCTCCTAATTTACATAAAAATCCTGTTTTTCCATGTTCTATCACTTCAGGAATGCCGCCAACATTTGTCCCGATACACGGGACACCACATGCCATTGCTTCAAGTGCAACTAGACCAAAGCTTTCCTTTTCGGATAATAAGAGCTTTAAATCACTGATGGAATATAATTCTTCAAGGCTTTCTTGTTTTCCTAAAAACAGAACACGGTCCTCCACACCTAATTTACGGACGAGCTTACAAACATTCGTCATTTCCGGACCGTCACCAACTAATAGTAACTTAGCAGGCAAGACTTTGGAAATTTTCGCAAACGTTTTTACGACATCCGGAACCCGTTTTACAGCACGGAAATTGGAAACATGAATGATTACCTTTTCCGATTCTTTTATTTGAAATTCAGTTTTTAAATGCTGTACATCACTTTTTTGATAGACACGCTCATCGATGAAATTATAAACTGTTTCAATTTGTTTATCCGGATTAATCAGTTCATAGGTCTGACTAATTAATGCATTTGAGACAGCCGTCACGGCATCTGACTTTTCAATGCCAAATTTAATCGCGTCGGTCAATGATGGGTCATAGCCTAAAACCGTTATGTCCGTTCCATGCAGAGTGGTAACAATCTTTATGTCATGATTGCTCATTTGTTTCGCTAAGATCGCACAAACAGCATGTGGAATTGCATAATGAACATGAAGTAAATCCAATTTCTCTCGATTAGCTACTTCAGCCATTTTACTTGCTAAAGCAAGATCATAGGGTGGATATTGAAATACAGAATATTGATTTACATCCACCTGGTGGTAATAAATATTATGGTACATCCGGTTCAGTCTAAAAGGCATGCTCGATGAAATAAAATGGATTTCATGGCCTTTCTCGGCGAGCATTTTTCCAAGCTCTGTTGCAACAACACCCGAACCGCCGACTGTCGGATAACAGGTAATTCCAATTTTAAGTTTCCTCATCTTGACTCTCCTAATAAATCATGATCGATGAGAAGAGGAACTTTCGACTTAAATCCTTCAGCAAATGGGATACCAACAAGTTTCCCAAACATTTTTTCCCTTGCCTCAACTGTTTCAATGTATCCATTCGTTAGTGGTGTATCGAAGCTTTCTTCTGTTCGTTCAAATTGACTTTTATATGCCCTCAATGCCTTGAGTTTTTTCTCGATTTGCTGCGAGATATCAGTGGTAAAATCCGGTTTGTGAAAACCATTAATCATATAAAAATACATTCTCTCAACCCGATGCGGTGCCTCACCCTGATCAGTTTTAAATTTGCGGATTCCTGCAGAAAAAACGGCCTCCTCCACGAGGCGTGCACAATTTCCGTGATCGGGATGGCGGTCTTCAAAATATGGGGCAAAGACAATTTTAGGTTTTAATTGCCTTATGACCCCGGCAATCAATTTTATGTATTCACCGGTTAGATATAACCCTCTATCCGGCAGGGAAAGCGATGTTCTAAAGGCCACCCCAAGGATATCTGCTGCATTCATCGCTTCTATTTTCCTAAGCTCTATTGTTCCATTCGAAGAAAGTCCTGCGTCAGTTAAATCACAAATACCAATTCGTTTTCCTTGCTCAGAAAACTTAGCAATCGTCCCGCCCATTCCAATCTCAACATCATCGGCATGAGCACCAAATGCGAGAATATCTAAAGACTTAATTTCCATTGCTCTCACCATTTTTCATCACATTTCTCCACTCAAGCAATCCTTGGTCTAATCCACGGATTAATAATTCTGCAGAACCCATATTCGTTGCAAGCGGAATCGAGTATACATCACAAAGCCGAACAAGAGCAGTAACATCAGGCTCATGCGGCTGTGCGGTTAGTGGATCGCGAAAAAAGAAAACGGCATCCATTTTATTTTTTGCAATCATCGCACCAATCTCCTGATCGCCACCAAGAGGCCCGGATTTAAATCGGGTTAATTCTAACCCTGTAGCTTCATTAATTCGTAATCCAGTTGTACCTGTTGCAAACAAGGTATGCTTTGCAAAAATTGTCTGATAGGCCGTGACAAATTGAACTAAATCATTCTTTTTTTTATCGTGGGCGATTAAGGCAATATTCATATCCAGACCTCCTATTCTAAAATATTTTCAAGACCATACACAAATGTTTTTAGGTTCATTACTGTTTCTACAGCTACTTTCACCCCGGACATAAAAGAGGCGCGATTATAAGAATCATGCCTAATAGTTAAGGTTTGTCCATCAGACCCAAATAAAACCTGCTGGTGTGCAACTAAACCAGGGAGTCTAACCGAGTGAATATGCATTCCATCAAAATCTGCACCTCTTGCACCTGTAATGGTTTCTTTTTCATTTTGATGCCCCTGCTTCTTTGCCTCTCTTACTTCGGCAATCATTTCTGCCGTTTTAACAGCTGTGCCCGATGGCGCGTCAAGTTTCTGGTCATGATGAAGTTCAATAATTTCAATATCCTGAAAATATTTCGCCGCCATTTGGGAGAATTTCATCATTAAAACAGCACCAATTGCAAAATTAGGTGCAATGATACAGCCTATTTCTTTTTCAGTACATATTCTCTCCAGCTCTTCTAGGTCGCTTTTAGAAAATCCAGTTGTTCCAACTACAGGTCTAACGTTGTATTGTAGCGCAGTTTTTGTATGATGCATGCCTACTTCCGGTGTGGTTAAATCGATTAACACATCCGCTTTAATATGTTGTAAACATGATTCAAGGTTCCCGAAGACAGGGACTTCTATTGGAAGTTGAAAGCCTTGTATGTCATTTAGCTGCTTCCCATCAAATTTATAATCGACCACGGCTGCCAACTCGAAATGCTCCGTATTCGCTGCCAGCATAACAGCCTCTCTTCCCATTCTTCCACGCGGTCCGGCAATAATTACTTTTATTGATTTCATTGAACTCACTCTCCATTTTCAGAATTAATTCTTGTCCAGCGATTTTTGTCTCTAGTATTAAATTTATTCATCACATAATTATGAGCATCTTCTAAATCTATATGTAAAGAATTAGCGAAACAAATTAACACAAACAGCAAGTCACCAAGCTCCTCCTCAATTGCTTTTTCTGTTTCACTGTCCTTTTTGGGCTTCTCACCATAAAAATGATTGATTTCCCTCGCAAGTTCACCTAATTCTTCTGTCATCCTTGCCAGCATCGCTAATGGACTGAAGTATCCCTCTTTATATTGACCTATGTATTGATCAACCTCATTTTGCAGGTCCTTCATCGACTTTCCGATTGACATCTTTTTCACCTCTGTTAAGTGTCTTACTGCTATTCATAGTAGCTAAAATAAGGCTATTTTACAAATATTTTTGCTGAAAGTGGGAACTTTCTAATAGGATTGCTCTTCCAATCGTAATTGGATATAATAAAAAACATTGATAGAGAGAAAAATATTGGAAAAAAAGGGGGAGATTTGATGATTTTTGGCCTTAAAATAAAGAATATTCTTTTCATCTTAATTGGTACCGCCATTATGTCATTTGGTCTTGTCAATTTTAATATGCAAAATAAATTGGCCGAAGGTGGATTTACCGGGATTACACTTTTATTATACTTTTTGTTTAAATGGGACCCATCCTATACGAACCTTATTTTAAATATCCCTCTGTTTCTAATCGGTTGGAAAATACTCGGGAGAAACGCATTTATCTATTCCATAATTGGCACAGTTGGTGTTTCGATATTTTTATGGATATTCCAAAGATATTCAATCAATATGCCACTAGAACATGACCTAACATTGGCAGCCTTATTTGCCGGAGTATTTGCGGGAATTGGTCTGGGAGTTATTTTTCGTTCAGGAGGAACTACCGGAGGAGTCGATATCATCGCCAGACTTGTTCAAAAGTATATTGGCTGGAATATGGGAAAAACCATGTTCATGTTTGATACATGTGTGATTATTTTATCCTTGCTTACATATCTAAAATATACCCAGGCTATGTATACGTTAGTCGCGGTTTTTGTTGGTGCCAGAGTCATAGACTTTATGCAGGAAGGTGCTTATACCGCAAGAGGCGCAATGATTATTTCAGAAAAAAACGAAGAAATTGCCAAAATAATTATGGAGGAAATGGAACGGGGTGTTACTGCCTTAAGAGGATATGGTTCCTATACGAAAAATGACCGGGATGTCCTCTATTGTGTCGTTGCCAAAAATGAAATTGTCCGTTTAAAAAATTTAATAACGGCAATTGATCCACATGCCTTCATATCAGTCAGCATTGTTCATGATGTCCATGGTGAAGGATTCACATTAGACGAAAATAAGATGCCAATCGTAGATTAAAAAACAATGTCCGATAACGGACATTGTTTTTTAATCATCATTATTCCGAGTCATTCCTGTATAAATGAGGACAAGTCTAAGTAATTCTAGTACTGCTACGGCTGCTGCTGCCACATAAGTAAGAGCTGCTGCATTGAGAACTTTACGAGTTTTCTTAGCTTCATCGTTGCGAATTAGTCCTAAAGAAACGACTTGTTTCATAGCCCGGCTGGATGCATCGAACTCAACAGGCAGTGTAATCAATTGAAAGAGGACTGCTGCTGCCATAAAAATGATTCCTAAAAGCAACATCCCGCTCAAATGAGCAAATATCCCTATCATAATCAGTACCCAAGAAAAATTAGAACCAATATTTGCTACCGGTACGAGGGCATGGCGAAATCTTAAAAAAGCGTACCCTTGTGAATCTTGAACGGCATGTCCGCATTCATGTGCAGCTATTGCCGCAGCGGCTAATGAATGGCCGTGATAGTTTTCAGGTGATAACCGGACAGTTTTCGTTCTTGGATCATAATGATCACTTAGAAATCCATGTCCCTGCTCAATTCCCACATTATATAAACCATTGGCATTTAATATCTCTCTTGCAACCTCCGCACCAGTCCGATATGTGGTGGAAGGGACTTGTGAATATCTTGCAAAAGTACTTTTCACCTTCAGCTGAGCCCATAACGGAATCAAGACGATTATTGCAAAATATATTAGGTAAAACATGATGAACCTCCATTTTATCTCTTGTTGCTTATCAGTTTACTGTTGCCATATCCATTCGTCAATTTTTTCGATCCCTAGAGCGTCCTTTTTTCATTTCTTTATCACCGTTATACTTTCTCCAACCGACATAAGATAAGGTTGCTATAATGATGCTTCCTGTCGAGATGATAACCCACCATAAAGACGGGTCTGCCTCATCCTCATCCATATTTTCAAAAAGATTTTTTAAATCAGAATCTAAGACATCCAGTTCTTTTTGGCTTTTCGAATCACTTATGATCTGAGAACGATATTCATCAATAAAATGAATACGGGCATCAATCTTTTGTATATTTTCTGCATTAACATCCACTTTCATACTCGGATAGATGACATTATAAAGAGAGAGAAAGTGATTAAAATTGTAATGAAAATCAGCAGAATCACCTTTATGTGCTGCTTCTTTAGCCTGGTGGAAGACTGTCATAATTTGGCCTTCCATTTCCGTCCAAAGCGGTCTATTGCTTGTCCCAATCGCATCAATTACCAGACGGAATGTTGTTAATTTATTAATTCGTTCCTCATATTTCATGTCCGGGCTAGCTGCAGCTTCCAGTGCTTCATCATGTGAAGTATTTATAATTCTTAGCTCGTCCACCGTTAACGGCTGTTGTTTATTTTTTAAACTTGTAAATTGATCAGAGAAATAATTAAGCAGCTTTTTAGCATCATCATATCTATGAAATTTCACCATTTGAAGTGCTTCATCAGAAATATCATCAAGCTGTTCCATAGGTGAAGTTTGCTCAGCATGGACGCTTATGGGAGCGAGCAGCAAAACCATTGCAAAAAATAAAAAACATTTAAATTTCAATCCTTGTCCCCCCCTTTCAATACTAATAAAATGTATGAACGGTTGGACAAGGATAGACCAAATTTTAATATTTTACTTTTATTTTATTTCAAGTTTATAGTGGTTTGGACGGATACATAAATAATAGGCAATTCCTAAGGACAAAATAGAAAGCCAAAAAGTAAAGTATCCTATTTCAGGTATGTATCGATTTAACATTTCGTATCGAGGAAGCATGAAAAAGACATAATCAATCACATCATTATGTAAAGTCCATATCGCGGCCACAATTACATGCCACCATTTTAAACGATAAAACGGTGCATATAAAAGTCCTTGAACAGCCATGGCAAAATGTGAAAAAATTAACATATATCCTGCCCAACTCAGTTCTCCCTCAACAAAATAAACTAAAATATTCATGACCACTGCCCAAATTCCATACTTAAAAAGAGTAACTATCGCCAAAGCTTCAATTAATGGCCAGTTTTTTCTCATTAAAAATGCTATTAGAACAATCACAAAAAATAAACTTGCGGTTGGACTGTCAGGAACAAAAATTAAAAATTTTGCCGGTGTTTCTTTTAGCTGCCATCCATACCAATAATAGCCATAAACAGTCCCAATAATATTAACAAGCAGCAGAAGTTTAAGAACCGAGCGATTAGCCAGAAGAGGATAGACCCATCTCACCAATTTTCCCCCTAACAAATTTTTTAGATATCAATAAAAAAGCTGACGAAACCGCCAGCTTTTTTTATTTTTTCTATTATTTTTCTCCAAGACCTGAAATAAATTCAGTAAGCTGTTTAAGTTGTTCGTCATTACCTTTGAAGATACCTTTTGGCATTGCACCTTTACCATTTTTTGCGATATTTGCAATTTCTTCTGGTTTTAAACCAGTGGCAGTTAGTGCTGGTGCTCCTGCACCGCCTTGAAGGTTTTCCCCATGACAGTTAATACAGCCTTGGCTTTTAAATACTTCATATCCAGGATTTGACTTATCAATTTCAACTTTCGCCACAATTTTACCTTGACGCTCCGCAGCAGCCCAGTCATGAGTAGCAACTGATTGCCATGTTAAAAATACCGTAGCAGCTAATGCAAGCAACATAATCCCTGTTGCAAACGGACGTCTTAATGGACGACGCTCCGGACCATTGTCCAAGAATGGAGCCAATAATAATCCTCCGAAGGCAAGGCCTGGAATAACTAAAGCTCCGATAACCGTGTATGGACCTGAAGCATATGAGTACTTCAGTAATTGATATAAAAAGAGGAAGTACCAGTCCGGTAATGGAATATAGCCTGTATCAGTCGGATCCGCAATTCTTTCTAGCGGGGCCGGGTGTGCAATTGTTAAACATAAAAAACCGACAAGGAATACTGCCCCAACCATCCATTCTTTTAATAGAAAGTTAGGCCAGAATGCTTCTGTTTTACCAGGATATTCTGAGTAATCCTTTGGCAGCATTTTTTTACGTGCCTCTGGTGCTACTACACGTGAGTCACCTACGAATTTCATACCTTTACCTTTATGCATCGAGCGATCCCCTCCTTTTTTCGTAAAAGTGAAAAAATAGTTACAAGTTCTTCATTATCATTTGAGTATTAAAGTGGGCCTGAAATCCCTTGTCTACGAATCATAACGAAGTGGGCAGCCATTAAACCAAATAATACTCCAGGCAGGAAGAACACGTGAATCGCAAAGAAACGGGTTAAGGTTTGAGCACCTACAATGTGTTCATGCCCCGCAAGCAATACTTTGATATAAGAGCCAATAAATGGTGTGGCCTCGGCGATTTGAAGACCTACTTTTGTAGCGAATAGCGCTTTCATATCCCAAGGTAATAGGTATCCTGTAAAACCTAATCCAAGCATGACGAAGAAAATTAGTACTCCGACAATCCAGTTAAGTTCACGAGGTTTCTTATACGCACCTTGGAAAAAGACACGTAACGTATGTAAGAACATCATTACAAGGACTAAACTAGCTCCCCAGTGGTGCATTCCGCGTACGATTTGTCCGAATGCTACTTCATTTTGAAGGTAATAAACGGACTCCCAAGCATTTTTAATATCCGGTACGTAATACATTGTTAAAAACATACCAGAGAGAATTTGAATTACGGTTACAAAAAACGTTAGACCTCCAAAGCAATATACAAACGCAGAAAAATGATGCGCTGGGTTTACATGCTCAGGTACTTCATGGTCTGCAATATCCCGCCACAAAGGCGCAATATCTAAACGTTCATCTACCCAATCGTAAATTTTGTTTAACAATTATTACACCTCCGTCCGTGGTTGTGCTTTACCTAAAAGAATAAACCCGTCTTTTTCCTTTACAGGATAAAGATCAAGCGGTTGTGGCGGCGGTGTTCCCGGAATGTTTTTACCATTCTTTTCATATCGTCCAAAATGGCATGGACAAAAGAATTGGTTTGGATGTGCTTTATCCGTATTCCAGTTAACCGTACAGCCTAAATGTTTACAAATTGGTGAAAGAGCAACAATTTTCCCACTATCGTCCTTATAAATCCAGGCAGTATTGGTAACCTCGGACTCATACCATGCATCCTTTTCCTTAAAGGTAAAGTCTACACGAACTGGCTCGCTTGTTAAATCAGCCGCCTTTTGCTTTGTTGGTATGAATTCACCGCCTGCATCGGCTTTTAAAACAGGATCCACAGCAAAACGGACCATTGGCATTAACATCCCCGCAGCCATGAAACCACCTACACCGGTTAATGTGTAGCTTAAAAATTGGCGTCTTGTAACGCGATTCTTACTCATTCATATCCCCCCTCTATTTCTAAAGTTTTAGTCCACACGGACATTTATTAAACACATATAAAACTAGGACATAACCATGATATATCAATCTTCAAGCAAGGTCAATATCATACTATTTTAAAAACATATTATTACCGTAAAGAATTAGTCATTTTTGTGCCACTTTTCAGTAAATAGGTTTACAAGCTGTTTGACCTGTGAATCAATGATCGATACCTTCTGAGTCTCGTCCATATGTTCGAGTGGAATCGAAGGAAGCCAAATTAACGAACCATTAAGTTTTTCTTCTTGCGATTTCCATTCAAATTCAGATGTAATGAAAAAAATATGTTTTATTTCACTATTTTTGATATTTTCCTCCCATTTTTTTAATTCATTCATAGTATTTTCATTTTTTTCATTTTTTAAGTATGTATATGGGGGAAATAATAAAATTCTTCCGGTAAACTGTCTTTCCAAATAACCTGTAAGCAAGGTTATAAACTCGTGCCTTGCTGCCGAGTCTTTCATCTCATCCCCCAAGGAAACAGAGTAAATGGGGATAATCGCCGTGTCTATGTATTCTTTTGCGCCTAAAAATGTTTCAATGTCTTTCAGTATCCATTTCATTTTTTAACACCAGCCTTTAATCTCACTATTACCATCATACCATTTTCAACATCAACATCAACATTTTACGATGAATGACAAAAAAAAGAAGGCCTGCTTATAGCAAGCCACCTTTTTGCTCGATTTTTTTCAGGTTATTTAATTTTCCGGTTAACTCATGAAAAGCTGCTTGATCCTGTTTGTCTAACGCTTCGTCAATTAATTGGAGCAGTTTCTCCCTCTGAAAGCGTTCGATACTCTTTTGAAGAAATTGTTCTGCGATTATCCCGTCTTTTTCATTTTCCTGAAGGTGTTTCGGTACAAAAGGGTTTTCTTCCAGTACAGCTGCATATTGATGTGCCTGATTCGATGCATGAAAGTTCAATTGAATAAAAATTTCTTCGTCACGATTTAAGCGGATATCGTGAAAAGACTTCTCAGCATCTGTTGTCATCACATTTTCTTTATAAAAGCGAAACGGTACTTTATCAACACAATGGGTAGACATAATCAATCCTCGTGGGCAATACTGGGCTTGCTCGACAAAATGAACCTTTTCCATTAATTGATCGTGGCTCATTAAATAGTTGAGGATCCACACACATTCTCTTCTCTTTAGTTGATAATGATTTAAAAACCAGCGAATAAAGTCCTTTTTCTCGTTGACAGATACAGGGGTTGCCATAAAAGTTTCCCTCCTCTGCGCTTTTCAGCTTTATTAGTAATCTTCTGTACCTTTAAAACGTTCAAGTAAATCGATGTACTCTTCATTTGTTGGATCATGTTTTTGCAGCTGTTTAAAAATTTCGGCAGCAGTGTCCGTTTTTCCTTCTTCAATTAAAAAATATCCGTAATCTCGAAGGAAGTCTGGATTGTTTTTATAAAAAGTATATGCTGCTTCATATTTGTCTAATGCATATGAAAATTCCTCTAATCTGTGAAAGCTTAGGGCGGCATCCCATAAAAACTGGGGTTCTTCGTCTTCCTCAAAATCCAACTGGGAAATTAAATCAATTACATTCTCATATTGCTCTTGTTGAATAAACAGTTTATTTAACGTCAGGGCTGCTTCTATAAAACCAGGATCTAATGCAAGCGCCTCCCGAAAAAGTTGCTCGGCCTTGTCTGTTTTACCCAGTTTAATTGCTATTTTCCCTCCATAAAAATAGAGTTCCTTGTTAAATTCATCCTGTTTAATCCCCTCATGAATGGTGCGGAAGCTATTTTCCAGTTCTTCTTCACGTTCGTATGCCTTTGCAAGATGTAAATATAAGGAGTGGTACTCTGGGTCAAGCACTTTTAATTCCTCAAACTTCTCGATTGCTGTACGATTGTAATCTGCCTGGAGTGCAGTGAATGCATAACCAAAAAGGGTATTAATTTCTAACTTTTCATCGAGTGCCTTATCATAGTAGGTCAAAGCTTCTTCAAAAGCACCTGAGGAGCTTAACAGTTCGGCCATCCGTTGATAAATATTAACACCGGCAATCATACTGTTTTCTTTTAATACAATTTCATATGCGGCCATTGCCTTGATGATTTCACCCTGTTCGCTATAAAGCTCCCCTAGTGCAAAATCGATTATCACTTCTTCAGGTAAAATTTTCTTTGCTTCTAATAGCTTTCTTTCACAAACCTCGTAAAGCCCTTGAACTTGGTACAAGTCGGCAAGTAATAATAACGATTGTCCATAATTTGGATCTTGTTCGGTTATTCTTTCAAGAACAAGAATCGCTCTTTCCTCTTCACCAGCTTCAACTAGGATCTCACCAAGAAGAACCAGAAGTTCACCTTCTTCGGGATAAATCTCTAAAAGATTTTCAACTAGAGCTTGTGCTTCTTCTAAAAACCCAAATTGGTATAACTCCTCCGCTAAAAGGAATTTTTCGTCAGACATGCCGCTGTTTAATACAACATTATATTCAGTTAATGCTTCTTTATGTTGACCTTTTTCCAACATTTGAATAATTTTATTTATGCGGTCCATTCTCTTATCCTCTCGTTCCAAGGCTGTTCAGTTAAATAGTAAAAAAAGATGGGGTTTTCACTTTAACATATTCACCATTCCCCGGTCTATATAAAACCTCTCCCCCTGAACGAATAACCTTTCCTTTATGAATTGTCACTACAAGTCTATCACCATGATAATGAAATAAACTCACTTCATCAACATTCTTGATTTCTCTAGCCTTTAAATATAGGTTATAGCTTACCTCAGCCCCATGCATTAAACATGCTTTTTGTGGAAATAGACCTATTTTATTTAAAACCACGGCTGTAAGTGGTTCATTTTCAGCCAATTCCTCAAAAAGACAGGGGATTTTCTCTTTAATCATCATCGTTTTCCATTTACTCAAGTAATTCTCGGCTTCTTTTTTAGCAAGTGAAGATACTATCGGGATTAAGGGACTATTAAAAGGAAATAAAGCATCCCTTATCCATCCCCAAGGAATTTTCTCCAGCTCTTCTGTATTATTTATTTCTACAAAAATAGCCGGTATCCTTTCTCTTTTACAGATTCTGATAAATGATTGTGTGAGTTTTTTTATTGGGATTTTTACACCGATTATAAAGTCTACGGGACTTCCTATAAGGGCAGTTTTGATTTCTCGTACTTTTTCAGGTATTTCTCTTTCGTAGGAAACATTTACGCAGGTTAGGAGTGTGGTACAGCCTTTTAATAAAAATTCTTCGGTCATATATTTTTTAATTTCTTGAAAGGTTCCCTTATAAGGGATTTGATTGTTTAGCAGGACAAAGGTAGGGGTCATAATGTAGGGTTCTGCATTCATTTTCATCCATTTGTATTGGTTAATATCTGTTCGAACTGAGGCGATTTTATTTTCTTTAATAAGCAGGGAGCGTTTTTGCAAATGGTTATCCTTTAGAATATTGGCGTTTTCGATTATATAGGCCATAAAATCACCCTTTTATTTGTCTTTAAGACAAGCTATGTGGGATTTCGAGAAATATTCCAGCCAAATTTTACTAAATAAAAAAGCTGCACAAGTGCAGCTTTTTACTTGATAAGTGAATCTAAATGGTCAAAAAAGTTTGGATAGGAAACGGAGATTGCTTCCGGATTTTCAAGAATCACTTCTTCTTTACATAACAGCGAAGCAATTGCCAGCATCATACCGATTCGGTGGTCACCATGGCTGGACACTTTTCCACCCTTAAGCTCAGATTTCCCATGAATTATCATGCCATCATCCGTTGCTTCAATGGAGGCACCTAATTTATTTAACTCATTAACAACAGTGTCAATACGGTTTGTTTCCTTCACCTTCAGTTCTTCCGCATCCTTAATGATTGTAATACCTTCAGCTTGAGTAGCCAATAGGGCGATAATCGGAATTTCATCGATTAATCTTGGAATAATCTCTCCTTGTACGACCGTCCCCTTAAGTTTAGAGGTTTTAATTACAATATCTCCCACAGGTTCAAAAGAACTTTCATCCTGTACTTGGATTTGTATATCTGCGCTCATTGCTTGCAAAACCTCAATAATACCCGTTCGGGTAGGATTTAACCCGACATTTCTTAAGGTAATTTCACTACCTTCTACAATCACACCGGCAACAAGGAAAAAGGCTGCAGATGAAATATCACCCGGAACGTGAATCGTTGCTGCTTTTAGCTGTTGACCACCCTTTACCCTAATGGTCAGATTGTCTTTTTCAATTTCTCCGCCAAACTTTCGGATCATTCTTTCTGTATGATCCCTCGTTTCTGCCTGTTCAATAAGAGTTGTTTCCCCTTTAGCTTGAAGCCCGGCTAAAATAAGCGCAGACTTCACTTGTGCACTCGCAACTGGCAATTCATAGGTAAATGACTTAAGATTACCACCACGAATTGATAAAGGCGTGTAAGCACCGTTCTCGCGCCCGTCTATTTGTGCACCCATTTGCTTTAGTGGATTGGTTACCCTTGTCATTGGCCTTTTACCAATTGATTTATCACCAATTAGCGAATTAAAAAAAGGTCTGCCGGCTAAGATTCCCATTAACAAGCGAATCGTTGTTCCGGAGTTTCCTACATCTAATAGTTCGTTTGGCTCATTTAAGCCTTCAAAGCCTTTTCCAATGATCTGTAATTCGTTACCATTAACAGAAATGGTCACACCAAGTTTTCTAAAGCAAGAAATTGTACTTAAACAGTCCTCACCAAGTAAGAAATTCGTTACCTTTGTTTCTCCATGGGCAATTGCCCCAAACATTACGGAGCGGTGGGAGATTGATTTATCTCCAGGAATCTCAATTTTCCCTATTAAGCCTTTTATGTTCGTTTGTAATTGTATATCTTTCATAACATCACCTTTTTTACCCTATAGATGTTTCGTAGCTAGAATAAGTGGCAATACATTGTTCAGCTCTTTCACGATCTTCTTCTGTTTGAAAGCTGATGACAAGAATTCCATATATTTCTTCTCTAGTTTCAATGATTCGAATATTGGTAATACTGATTTTTTCCTTGGCAAGATAACCAGTCACTTCTGAAATAACCCCCGGATAGTCAGGGACATCCACATATAAATCATAAAAAGCCGGAATAGCACCCTTTTCGCTAACAGGCAGGCGATCGCGAAATTGTTTCGCTTGTTGAAAGTATTGAAAAATTGCCTGAGAGTTTTCTTCTTCCAGTAAATCTTTAACCCCATTCATTTCTGCTTGCCATTGATCGAGAAGACCAATTAGTATCTCCCGATTATTCAATAAAATATCCTTCCACATTTCCGGACTGCTTGAGGCTATCCTGGTTATATCTCTAAAGCCCCCAGCTGCCAACCGTGGAATCAGCGTCTCTTCTGAAGCCAATTTTTCCGTCTGACGCACAATCGATGCAGCTATAATATGTGGAAAATGACTGACGACTCCGGTAAGGAAATCGTGGTTTTCAGGTGATATCGTTAAAAATTTGGCTCTAGTACCTTTAAGCCAAATTTTTAATTTTTCCAACCTGGTATTTTCGATATGCCCTTCAGGAGTGAATAAATAAAATGCATTTTCAAATAAAATTTCTTTAGCAGCTGTAACACCACTTTTATGAGAACCGGCCATCGGATGGCCACCAATAAAAGTAATACCTTTTTCTCTTAAACTGTTTGCACTCGCAACAATTTTTCTTTTTGTACTTCCAGTGTCTGTCACTATAACTTCTGGATTCAATGGTAGATCAGACAGAAGTTCAATGATTGCTTTTGTTTCGTTTACAGGTGCGGAAATAATAATTAAATCAGCCGAAAGAGCACCTTCTTGGATGCTTTCGGCTGCGGTATCAATTACACCCAGCATTTTTGCCAAGCGTGCCTGCTCAGAATTTATATCAAATCCGATTATCGTTGTTTCTTTATGTTCCTTTTTTATACATAACGCTAGGGAACCGCCAATTAGCCCTAATCCAATGACAAAAACACGGCCTTTCAAAAAAACTCCTCCTACTTCTCCTGGTACTGTTCCACACGGCTTTCACGCAGGAACTCCTTCAGCACCTTTAGTACACCTTCATTTTGTTCAAAAGAACCAACTGTAATCCTAACAGAGGTTGGGAATCCAAGTGCCTTTCCAGAACGAACGATATACCCACGCTCGAGTAAATATTGAAAGACTTTGTCTCCATCCTCATTAAAATCAATCAAAATAAAGTTTGTTTGGGATGGATAATAGGTAAGTTGATTTTGCTCACAAAATTGATAATACTGCTCAAGGCCTTTTCTATTTACCATTCGACATTCTTCAACAAATTCCTTATCTGAAAGTGCCGCTGCGGCTGCCAGCTGTCCAAAGGAACTTACATTAAATGGCTCTCTGGCAGGTTCTAAAGCTTCAATAATTTTAGGGTTGGCAACACCATAACCAATCCGGAGTGATGCTAGACCATAAATTTTTGAAAAAGTTCTTAACACGATTAAATTTTGATATTTTCTCGTTAATACAATTGAATCATAATAATCATCTGCCACAGCATATTCAAAGTAAGCCTCATCAAGGACTACCAGAACTTCAGGCGGAACACGATCTAGAAATGCAACTAAATTATTTTCAGGAATATATGTACCTGTAGGGTTGTTTGGACTGCATAACCAAACAATGTTTGTTTTTTCATCTATAGCCTGAAGCATTCCATCTAAATCATGATCCCCACTGACTAATGGAACTTCCTTAATAACGGCCCCTTCTATCACTGCATTATGTTTGTACTGCGAAAAAGTTGGGGCTGCCATAACTGTACTGGAATCAGGATGAAGCAATGCTCTTGAGATAATTTGAATAAGATTATCGGAACCATTACCGAAGATAAGCTCTTCCTGTTCAACCTGTAAAAAAGCAGCCAAAGATTCCCTTAGATTGGTTGCGTATCCATCAGGATAAATGGCAAAACCTACCTCATGTGATTGAAGCGCAGAAAGCACCTTTTTTGAACAACCGAATGGGTTTTCATTTGATGCAAGTTTAACAATTTGGTCAAGATTATATAGTCTTTTTACTGAATCTATCGATTTTCCCGGCTGGTACGGAGTCAACGTTAATAATTGTTCTTTCCATCTCATTTTTCTCCACCCCATTGTAAAAATTTTGTTAAGACGTTAAAGTTCACTACTGCTATCTAAGTCAGGCCTTAAAACTTTTGCACCTCTTAAATAGACATGGTTGATTTCTTCTTGTAATTTTTCCGTATTCACATGCATCATAATTCTCACACACATTTTTAACGAATTTGGGACGGGTAATTCCCGCATACACATTACAGGTACATAGGTCCATCCGGAAAATTTCCGCAATGCCTTTGCTGGAAATGCTGCATCCACGTCCTCAGTTGTTGAGATAAAAACAGATGCAACAGAAGTTGGGTGAATCTGATTGCTATCAATGACCTCTTTGACGAGCTCTTCAGTTGCAGAAACAATCTCATCCTCTGTATTTCTACTAACTGTAATTGCTCCCCTCACCCCTCTAATCATGAAAAGTTCCCCCTTGATTAAAATCGATTAAGTTCTTTTAATAATAAATCTTCAGGAATTTCCTGGAGATTTGGTTTGCCAATTTGTTCTAGTAAAACAAATCGGATCGTTTCACCGATGTTTTTTTTATCTTGTTTCATTTTTCCGATTAATTGTTCAATCACTAATCCATCTGGTATTTTGGTCTCATAGCCAAGGTTTTCAACCCATGTGATAAATTCATGTAAATTAAATGAAAGATCGTTGATTTCATTACTGAGTTTTAACGCAAATACCATCCCAATCATAACCGCTTCACCATGGGTAAAATTACCATAGCCCATTTCTGATTCAATGGCATGTCCAAGCGTATGTCCAAAATTTAAATAGGCACGAATCCCTGTTTCTTTTTCATCCTTTGAAACAAATTCGTTTTTGATGGCAATTCCTTTTGTTAATGAATAGGTTAATTGCTCAGTAGTGATGGTGGTAAGATCACTTATATTAGTTTTAAGCCAAAGATAAAAGTCGGGATCATGAATGAGTGAGTGTTTAATGACCTCTGCAAATCCTGAGCGGATTTCCCGCTCAGGCAATGTAGAGAGTAGTTCAAGATCATAAAAAACCGCTTCAGGCTGGTGAAAAGCACCAATCATATTCTTTCCCAATGGATGGTTAATGGCAACCTTCCCACCCACCGCACTATCATGAGCTAAAATGGTAGTTGGAATTTGAATAAATGGGATTCCCCTCATAAAAGAGGCAGCAACGAACCCAGATAAATCCCCGACTGCTCCACCGCCTAAAGCAAGGATTAAAGATTTTCGGTCTAACCGATTTTCTAAAGCTGTCCCTAAAGCCGAATAATAAACATCGAAGGTTTTAGCCTTCTCCCCACTAGGCGCAGTAAAGATTACCGGCTCCCAAGGATTAAGACAGTCTACGAGTTTTTCCAGATGAAGACTGCCAACAGTCTCATCTGTAATGATTAAGATCTTGGTCAAATTGTTAAAATGCTTGTCTAAAAATGAACCAATCTCCCTTCGAATCCCTTCACCAATAAAAACTTGATAGCTTTTTGACTCCGTCTGAATTGGAATAATTTGCATTAGAATTCCCTCGCATATTCCCGCTGTCTGTTAATTTCCTCAGCAAACGTATCAAACCGATCGCTATAGAATTGCTCAACAAGTGCACTAGCAAGCTCCCAAGCTACCGCATTTTCTGCTACAACAGCTGCAGCAGGTACTGCACAGCTGTCAGACCGTTCAATGCTTGCAGTGAACGGCTCCTTTGATTCGATGTCAACACTCATCAGCGGCTTATAAAGTGTTGGGATTGGTTTCATAACTCCGCGAACAACAATCGGCATTCCTGTCGTCATACCGCCCTCAAAGCCTCCAAGACGATTGCTTTTTCTGTAATAGCCCTTTTCCTCGCTCCATGCAATCTCATCATGAACCTCACTGCCAGGCTTTCTTGCCGCCTCAAAGCCAATACCAATTTCTACCCCTTTAAATGCATTAATTCCAACAATTGCAGCGGCTAATTTTGAGTCTAATTTTCGATCATAATGTACATAGCTTCCAACCCCTGTCGGCATTCCTGTTGCAATAACCTCTACAACCCCACCGATGGAATCGCCATTTTTCTTTGCATCATCTATCGCAGCCATCATTTTCTGTGCTGCATCCGCATCTGCACAACGAACAGGCGATTGTTCAGTCGTTTCCTTAAGGGCCTCATAGGTTAATGATGGGTCAACTTCTGCCTTAATTCCGGCAATTTCAACGACATGCGAAATAAGCTCAATCCCTACTAATGACAAAAGCTTCTTTGCCACAGCACCGGCTGCAACTCTTACTGTTGTTTCACGTGCAGATGAGCGTTCGAGAACATTCCTCATATCACCATGACCATATTTAATTGCCCCGTTTAAATCGGCATGACCAGGACGGGGCCGTGTAATTTTTCTCTTAATCTCATCCTCTTCCCCTTCAAGAAGCGGATCTGCACCCATTATATTCGTCCAGTGCTTCCAGTCATTATTTTTCACCACTAAAGCAACTGGTGAACCAAGGGTATACCCATGACGAATTCCTGATGCGATTTCCACCGTATCTTTTTCAATTTGCATTCTGCGGCCACGGCCATAACCTTTTTGTCTTCTTGCTAATTCCTCATTTATGTCTTTGGCTAACAACGGCATACCCGCAGGAAGACCTTCGATGATAGTAGTTAATTGAGGTCCATGGGATTCTCCTGCTGTTAAATATCTCATTCCCATTTGTTCTTTCTCCCTTCAACTCATTAAAGAATTATTTATCAATATAACATATCCTGATCAATAAACATAGTAAAACTATTCCGAAAATAGGGAAAAAATATTTGAAATCGCATACAAAAAGGCACTTGTATAAAAGTTATACAAGTGCCTTTTTTCCAACTATTTTAATAAATCCATTCATTTACAGGCTTGGTGTATTCAACCAATTCATTTTCTTTAAAGAAAATGCCGATTTCGCGTTCTGCACTTGCAGGTGAATCAGAACCATGGATAACGTTTTTACCAACTGTTATACCGAAATCGCCGCGGATTGTTCCAGGAGCTGCATCTTTTGGATTAGTAGAACCCATCATTTGACGTGCAGTCGCAATCACGTTTTCACCTTGCCAAACCATTGCAAAAACTGGACTGGATGTAATGAAATCGACTAATTCGCCAAAGAAAGGACGTTCTTTGTGCTCACCATAATGCTCTTCAGCAACTTCTTTTGGAATGCTCATTAATTTTGCTCCAACAAGTTGGAATCCTTTTTTTTCAAAACGTGCAACGATTTCGCCAATTAGGTTACGTTGTACGCCATCAGGTTTTACCATTAAATATGTTCTTTCCATAATCCCACTCCTAAATCATTATGTATATGATTGTCATTAAAAAGCAACCAACGAAAATAGTATCATTTTTTTGGTAATTTCGCAAGACCGGAAAATCTAGAACTTGCGTCTTCCAATATACTTCGCAATATCTCGAAGGGTTTTCTTTGCTTTATTCGTAGGCAGTTCTTCAAGAACAGCCAATGCTTTATCAAGATAAAGATCACTTAACGCTATCGATTTTTCAATCGCTCCTGATTGTTTAATCAGGGTAATGATTTCGCTTATCTGATTTGGCTGAGTATTCTCATTCACTTTGATGATTTCCTCACGAATTTCCTCGTTTTCCAATGCATACAAAACTGGGGCTGTAATGTTTCCTTGCAATAAATCACTACCTGCCGGTTTGCCTAACTCTGCCTCAGAAGCAGTAAAATCCAAAATATCATCGGTTATTTGAAAGGACATCCCCACATAATATCCAAAACGGTATAAGTTTTTATGGACAGACTCGCTGGCTCCTGCGGCAATAGCCCCTAATTGACAGCTTGCAGCAATCAACAAGGCCGTTTTCCGCTTTATCCTTCGGAAATAATCACGGAAATTTTGATTAAAACGGTATTTATCCTTGATTTGTTGAATTTCGCCAATTGTAACCTCTACAATCGTATTGGCCAAAATTTTATGCGCTGCAGGATCTTTAATATTTGACATTAATTCAAGCGAAAGAGCAAAAACAAAATCACCTGTATACATGGCAATCTGATTATCCCATTTTGATTTTACCGTTGGCTGCCCTCTCCTTAGATCAGCATCATCAATTACATCATCATGAACAAGTGAAGCCATATGGATAAGTTCTAAAGCAACTGCAACGTCTTTCATTACCTCAATATCATAATGACCAAATTTCCCCGCAAGCAAAACAAAAATAGGACGAATTCTTTTTCCTCCAGCTTGAAGTGTATGCATCGAAGCCTGCTTTAAAAGAAACGAATCTGACTGAATCGTTTCCTCAAGCTTCTTTTCAATTATGTTTATATCCGAATTCAAAAATGAATACATCATTTTTAATTTCATTTGTATTCACCAGCTTTTCATCCTGTCTACATATAATCTATCAGTTCTTATACCCAAAATGAACGGCAGCTGCGCCCCCGCTATAGGGTTTATAGAAAACATTCTTAAAGCCTGCATTTTCAAACATGCGGGCAAGCTCCCTCATGCCCGGAAAATCCTTTGCAGATTCATGAAGCCATGAATACTCATTATAGCTTTTTGCAAATAGCTTTCCAAATAAAGGCATAATATAGTGAAAATAAAAATAAAACAGCTGTCGGTATCCAATCAATGTGGGCTGTGAAGTTTCAAGACATACTGCAACCCCACCAGGTTTTAAAACGCGGTTCATCTCTTTTAAAACCTGTAAGTAATCCGGTACATTCCTTAAACCGAAACCAATTGTCACATAATCAAAACTTTGGTCTGGGAATGGAAGTTCCATCGCATTACCGTGAATTAATTTAACTTGATTCAACCCTAAATGATTAACTTTTTCCTGGCCTACCTTAAGCATGTTTTTGCTGAAATCCAACCCAACCACTTCACCGGAAGGGCCTACTGCTTCAGCTAGTGCAATCGTCCAGTCTCCCGTTCCACAGCAAACATCAAGGGCTTTTGAACCAGGTTTAACTTTCATCCTATTCATCGTGTCCTTCCGCCACTTTATATGCTGTTGAAAACTTATCACAGAGTTCATCTTGTCATAGTTATCAGAAATCTTTTCAAAAACCTTATGAACCCGCTGTTCTTTCGATTGCTGCATGATTACCCTTCCTCCACAAAAGTTTTTGCAATTGGCTGTGCTCGATCTAAAATAAAGGAAATTCGCTGTTCAAGTAATTCATTTAAATAAGGAAACTGATTTTTTCCTTTTTCAATCAATTGTTTTGTTTTATGAATATAGCGATCACAAACCATTAGCAGGTCCTGCTGCTGATCGCTCGATAAATTTGATGTTTGCTGTTCATTATACGGAAAAATAATATTTTTTAGTCCTTCAAATAATAATGAACTGCCGTATTGAAGATATTGTTTTTTCTCCGTTAATAGACGCTTAATGAAGAATAGATTTTGGAAAAACTCAGTCCAAGCATCCCCTTGAAAATATTCAGTGAGCTTGATTAGTAAAGAACTTTCAATCCTTTTTATACTCATCATCAGCTTGTCAATTGTATCCGCTTCTCTATGGTAAACCGATATTTTATTTTCATTAATTTCCTTAATTCCTTCAGATAGTGCTTTTATAACCAAAATATCTTCTGATTCAGCAAGAAGTTTATAATATAGACCGCTGAAATAATCCCCTGCTAAAACAGTTAATTGACGGATTTTTTCATCATCGGAGGAAATCGAATTTTGTTCATGGGTATCAAGGGCAATTTGAATTAGCATTGTAGATAAACAGTAGTTTTTGACTTCCCTGTAAGACAATTCGAGTCCATCCATAATTGATAAAAGGATAAGAAGTTTATCTTCGTCAATAATGGGGGTTTCAATATATTTAAGCAAGTATGGGTCCAATACCCTTTGTTCAACCTGCTCTAGAATATCTGTAAATTTTTGTCGAATGTCTGACACTCTAATCACCCTTGCTTCCCCAAAAAGTTTATATCTTTAATCTGTTATTTTCAAATTAAACAGGAAGATTCATGCCTGTTATTCATGTTATTCCGAATAGGTTCGACCCTTTTTTAGACAACAGACACAATTATAGCATAAATGAATTACCCTGAGCGGAATTTCGCAAAATAAACACATTTTCAATGAAGGGAATAGGATTAATCCTTTTGAATTTGAAGATAATCGATTTTCATCGATTATTTTTTCATTTCACTTTCTACTTCGCCAAATTGGGTTAAAACCTTTGCGTTGCCCCTAATTTTTATTGCAGATGTATGCTCCGTAAATTGGGCAATTAACACCTCACCCTTATCTAGCTTTTCAGAATGATGGAATCTAGTATCGGTTCCTCTTGTTAGACCGATCACATTTACTCCGTCATCTAATGCTTTTATCACAACATATTCACTATTTTGGGATTGCCGTTTTTCCAATTATAATCCCCCCTAGCTTTTGGTTTTACTAATTTTTAATTAATGAAAGAATTTCAGAACGTGCATTCGTATCATTCGCAAGTGTTCCACGAACGGCAGTCGTTACTGTTTTTGACCCGGGCTTTTTTACCCCTCTCATCGTCATACACATATGTTCAGCTTCCACAACGACCATTACACCATGCGGCTCAAGCTTCTCCATAATACTATCTGCAATGGTAGAGGTTATCCTTTCTTGAAGCTGCGGTCTCTTCGCAACAGCTTCTACTGCTCGTGCTAATTTACTTAATCCGGTGACACGTCCGTTTTGTGGAATATAGGCAACATGAGCCTTTCCAAAGAAAGGTACAAGATGATGTTCACACATAGAATAAAACGGAATATCTTTAACTAATACTAATTCCTCATGATCCTCGCTAAAAATAGTTTCAAAATGTTTTTTAGGATCCTCATTTAATCCGCTAAATACTTCTTCATACATTTTTGCTACACGTTTAGGTGTATCAAGTAAGCCTTCACGGTTTGGATCCTCGCCAATTGCTTCTAATATTAAACGCACCGCCTCTTCGATTTGGGCACGATTTACATCTGACATGGTGATTCCTCCTACTGTATATCTGTCAAGTATATATGACACATACATATTAGCACAACCTTTTCACTACAGGCAAAAAAGAAAAGCATATACCATTATTTAATGAAAAAAGGTCATGGCTTTAACCATGACCTTAGCTCTTAAGCATTCGCTTAAAGCAATAAATTATGTAATTATTTTACTGCGTCTTTAAGCGCCTTTCCTGGCTTAAATGCTGGAACTTTGCTTGCACCAATCTCAATTTCCTCACCAGTTTGAGGGTTGCGACCTTTGCGTGCTGCACGCTCGCGTACTTCAAAGTTACCAAAACCGATTAATTGAACTTTATCACCGTTTTTCAAAGCATCTAAAATTGAATCAAAAACAGCATCAACTGCTTTGGTAGCATCTTTTTTAGAAAGTTCACTTGCTTCAGCTACTGCATTAATTAGTTCTGTCTTGTTCATGCCATTCACCTCCTCCCAAAGCAATTATTCAAAAACTCGTAAATAAGGTTACTTATCTACATTTCTAAACAGATTTTCCAAATTCTATACGTCATAGTGCGGTTTTATTAACAATTTAATCTTAAATGAATTTTTCTTGTCGTACAATCTATTTTTTTCGAAAAAACCTTATTATATAAAGGTTTTTAGCACCATAACGTAATTCTGTTAAAAGATTATCATAATCATTTCAGCATATCAAGAAAATTTCATGAAATAATGGTAATCTTTTCTTTAAAACAACAAATTTCTACTTTTTTCTCTCTATTTTCTTACAAAATACTACAAAAAAGAAAAAAGACCCCATGCGGAGTCCCTTCTTCTAGAGGATAATGGCAATTAAACCGCCTGATCCCTCGTTAATAATTCTCTCTAATGTTTCTTTTAATTTATATCTTGCATTCTCAGGCATTAGTGAAAGCTTTGCTTGAATCCCTTCTCGAACAATTGAGCTTAGTGACCTGCCGAATATATCAGAATTCCAAATCGATAGAGGATCATCCTCGAAGTCTTGCATTAGATAACGGACCAGTTCTTCACTTTGCTTTTCAGTACCAATGATCGGGGCAAACTCTGATTCAACATCAACCTTAATCATATGAATAGAAGGTGCAACAGCTCTCAGCCTTACTCCAAACCGGGCACCTTGACGGATAATTTCCGGCTCTTCAAGACTCATGTCTGAAAGCGTAGGTGAGGCGATACCATAACCTGTTTGCTTCACCATTTTCAATGCATCAGAGATATGGTCATATTCCGCTTTTGCATGTGCAAAATCTTGCATAAGTTCAAGAAGATGGTCTTTACCCCTAATTTCTACACCGACGATTTCTTTTAAAATATCATCATATAACTCATCTGGAGCGAATAAGTCAATTTCTGCAACCCCTTGCCCCATCTCAATCCCCGCTAATCCTGCACGGTCAATAAAATCATATTCACTGAATTGTTGCACGACCCTGTCAACATCTCTTAATCTCTTGATATCTTTAACGGTATCTTTTACTGCCTCCTGATAACTCTCGCGGAGCCAGTGATTCTCCCTTAAGACCATCACCCAGCTTGGCAGGTTTACATTCACCTCAAGGACTGGGAACTCATACAAGGCTTCACGAAGAACATTGAGTACATCACTGTCCCTCATGCTTTCTACACTCATTGCAATGACAGGAATGTCATATTTTTCAGCAAGGCTCGACCGAAGTGTTTCTGTACTCGGGTGGTAAGGCTGAGCACTGTTGACAACCATTATAAACGGTTTGCCGACTTCCTTTAATTCCTCAACGACTCTTTCTTCCGCCTCGATGTAGTTGCTTCTTGGGATTTCACCAATTGTTCCATCTGTAGTGACAACAACCCCGATGGTTGAATGTTCTTGAATAACCTTCCTTGTTCCAATTTCAGCTGCTTCATGAAATGGAATCGGTTCTTCATACCAAGGAGTGGTAATCATTCGAGGCCCATTTTCATCCTCATAACCTTTCGCACCTGGCACCGTATAACCAACACAATCCACAAGCCTTATATTAACATCCAAACCATCATCAACATGAACTGTCGCTGCTTGATTTGGAACAAATTTCGGCTCTGTTGTCATGATTGTTTTGCCGGCAGAACTCTGTGGAAGTTCATCTTGAGCACGGGATCTGTCAGCCTCGTTGTTTATATTCGGTAAAACAACCAGTTCCATAAATTTTTTAATGAATGTTGATTTCCCTGTCCGTACCGCTCCTACGACCCCTAAATAAATATCACCGCCGGTTCTCTCGGCAATATCTTTAAAAATATCAACCTTTTCCAAGTGATCCCCTCCCGATCATAGACTAAAGTGGGATAATATTATCCATCTAGGTATTTTTGGACAGTATATGTTTATGACGTTGTCCTATATTGTTATGACACTTTTTTAAAAATTTTTTACCCCCCTATTCAAAATTCAGTGCTTTAAAGGTATGTGTCGTGTCTGAACGGTTTGGATCAAGTGAGGGTTTCGAATAAAGATACAGCTATCATGTCGGCGTTATCCTTATTGGGATAGATTTTGTTAACCTATTAACCTAAAAAACCCTTCTCCTACAATATATTTCGCAAGAAAAGGGTTATGACAATTTAATATTATCTTATTTATTCATGAATTTGGTTTCCAGAAAAACAGGCTCTTTTGTTTTAGAATCCACCGTATAGGGTAATGAATAGGCCGGAACAAACATGGAGTTGTTCACGAGAATGGAGCGAATGTCCTCCCCAGGTTTAAAGTTTTTTTTCGTTTTCTTCAGCGCCTGATATAAATCAGCCCGGTAATCTACATAGACCTCTGCATTTCCGGTGATGACAAGAGGAAGATTTTGATTTGAATATGGACTGACTACAGATGGCGGACTTTCAAGACCCAACTTTTTATAATCCAGGGTATACACGTTATTTGCAATACTTTCTTTATAGGGCGGATATCCCTTTGTTTTAATTCTTAAATTAATGTCCCGAAGAGTTTCTGCCATCCTTAAATCCAACAATTTTACGGTTGGTTTTTTTTCAACATCCACGAGCACATACTGAAAAATCCCGCCATTTTCAAAAGCATTTCCCGGAGGCTCAGCCATGTACTTCGGCGATATTTTTTTAAAATCAATCGGATACTTTAAATATATTGGGGTATTGGCTTCCCTTGTTTTAATTGGCAGAATGCCGCCATTTTCCTTCTGAAAAGAATCCACAGCTGATTGAACTGCCTGAATTTGATCTTTATAAGGGATTTGATTCTTTGCTAGTTTTTCATTTGGGTACATGCACCCTGATAAAAAAATAGCCGTAAACACAAAAACGCAGCCTAGCATGAGCCGTTTCATACAATCACCTTTATTTTATGTAATAAGAATAATTTAAGTAAATAAAACGATAAATAAAATAATTCCCGCAATAATCATAAATAAATAAGCTAGAATTGCTGTAATTGCCCGAAAAATCCCTTTTAATTTATAGCGGCTAAGATAAATGGTGAAAATCGCTAAGAACATTAAGGCGATTCCGGCAACAGAAATCCACATTTTAAGCATTCCAGGTGACAAAAATAACTCCCCCTTTTACCGTAGGTTATTATACCATAGTCCAATAAAAAAACTGAAGTAAAGAGGGGCGAATTCTTTACTTCAGTCATTTAGACTAAAATAACCCATACTCCAGCTTCATACTACCATTGTTCTTCGTTGCATTGTATGCTGACATATTAAAAAGCGTATCATCGGACACCTATTTTTTTAGTCAAAAATGCACATTTTTAGTTTTAATCATGTCTTTCGTCTAAAATATTTGTCAGGTCTTCCATTTCCGGTTTTTTTCCACGGCCCATTAAGATATCAACGCCGTCCTTTGCGTTTTTGCCGTTGAACAAGACATCATATAATGCGAAGGTGATTGGCATAACGACATCGTATTTTTTTGCGAGCTGATACGCTGCTTTTGTTGTCCTTACTCCTTCTACCACCATTCCCATATTGTCGAGAACTTCATCAAGTGTTTTCCCCTTACCAAGAAGATTCCCAGCACGCCAGTTCCTCGAATGAACACTTGTACAAGTAACGATTAAATCTCCAATACCCGCTAAACCGGAAAACGTTAGTGGATTTGCCCCCATTTTCGTTCCTAAACGGGCAATTTCCGCAAGGCCTCTGGTGATTAATGCTGCTTTGGCATTATCTCCATAACCTAGTCCGTCCGTAATCCCTGCCGCGAGCGCAATTATATTTTTTAAGGCGCCGCCTATTTCTACACCAATTAAATCGGAATTGGTGTAGACCCTAAAATTATTATTAATGAATAAATCTTGAATTTTTCCAGCCATCTCCATATTTTTCGATGATACGGTCACGGTTGTTGGATGGCGTAAACTGACTTCCTCAGCATGGCTTGGACCGGAAAGTACCACAACATCCCTTAAAAACTCTTTCGGCATTTCTTCTTCAATTATTTCAGTTATTCTCATTAGCGAGTCAGGTTCAATCCCTTTGCTCACATGGGCAATAATAAATGGATTTTTTGCAACCGAAGCGATTTTTCCAATGACTTCGCGAATTGCCTTTGTCGGCACAGCTAAAATAATTGTTTCAACACCTGATAATGAGTCACTCAAAGAAGCATAACCTACAATCAACTCCGGCAGATTGATACCCGGTAAATATTTTTTATTTGTATGAAATTGATTGATTTCTGTGACTTGATTTTCGTTATGACTCCACAAACGGACATGGTGACCATTATCGGCTAGAACCAATGCCAAAGCTGTTCCCCAGCTGCCTGCACCTAAAACAGCGATGGTTTCAGTTTTTTGCTCCATTTACTACACCGGCCTTTCTTATTTTCTTTCTCTGGCAAAGATTTTTATCGGTGTTCCTTCGAATCCAAAAGCATCGCGAATTCGATTCTCCAGGAAACGCTCATATGAAAAATGCAATAGCTCGGGTTCGTTGACAAAGATAACAAAGGTCGGCGGCTTAACAGCAACCTGGGTTGCATAATATATTTTCAGGCGTCTGCCTTTGTCTGTTGGGGTTGGATTCATTGCAACTGCATCCATGATAATATCATTTAACACACTAGTATCAACGCGCATTGAATGATTTTCACTGGCCAAATTAATCATTGGCAATAAGGTATGGATCCGCTTTTTGGTTTTAGCAGATAAAAAGACGATTGGTGCATAACTTAAGAATAGGAAATGTTCCCTTATTTTTTGTTCAAGCTCTTTCATAGTCTTTTCATCTTTTTCAACAGCGTCCCATTTATTGACGACAATAACAACTGCTCGTCCCGCTTCATGAGCATACCCGGCAATTTTCTTGTCCTGTTCAATGATTCCTTCTTCCGCATTTAAAACGACTAAGACAACATCGGAACGTTCAATCGCCCTTAGTGCCCTTAGGACACTGTATTTCTCGGTACTTTCATAAACCTTACCTTTTTTACGCATACCCGCCGTATCAATAATGACATATTTCTCGTCGTTATATGTATAGGGTGAATCTACTGCATCCCGTGTTGTACCAGCAATATCACTGACAATAACACGGTCTTCTCCTAATATAGCATTAACCAAGGAGGATTTCCCAACATTAGGACGTCCAATTAATGAAAACTTAATGACATCCGCACCATAATCATCTCCACTGTCTTTTGGAAAGTGTTTTGCTGCAGCGTCTAATAAATCACCAAGTCCCAGACCATGTGAGCCGGAAACCGGAATAGGTTCACCAAAACCCAATGCATAAAAGTCATAAATTTGTTCCCGCATTTCGGGATTATCAATTTTATTTACACCTAAAACAATCGGTTTTTTTGATTTATAGAGGATTTTCGCTACTTCTTCATCCGCAGCAGTTACCCCTTCTCTTCCGTTAGTTAAAAAAATGATAACATCGGCTTCATCAATCGCTACTTCTGCCTGTTGGCGAATTTGCTCCAAGAAAGGCTCATCACCGATGTCAATCCCTCCAGTATCAATGACATTAAAATCATGATTCAGCCATTCACCAGAACTATAAATACGGTCCCTTGTCACGCCTGGGATATCTTCTACAATCGAAACACGTTCACCGACAATGCGGTTAAAAATAGTGGACTTACCTACATTGGGACGGCCCACAATGGCAATAACCGGTTTTACCATTTACATTCCCATCCTTTCCAATATATAATCAACAACTTATTTATGTTTAATTCTCTAAGCAATATACTCAGGCCAAATCATTCAGTAATAAGTGCTAATGATAAAACCCTTCTATCCATGAGAAGGGCCAACTTAATTAGTTTAACAAATGTTAATCCTTTCCCGCAACGGAAACCTCCGAGGTCAAGATGATTTTTGCTTTGCTTTTTCAGTAAAGTTAAAATGATTTTGAAATATCGCACCTGCATTTTCAAAAAAGCTCCATCCAACAAGCAAAAAGCTGATTAAAGTACAAACATCAAGATAGGCTAATGCACCAATTGAGTATGGAAAATGATATTTATTTAAAATAAACGCATATAAGAATTCTCCTTGCATCGTTCCATTTACAACAATTAATAATCTTCCTCTGAGTGTTTTTTGCAGAATAATGGCTAAATACCCCAATAGAATTCCCATCATCCATTCCTTTTTAATAATAATCCAAATCGGATCGAAAATTTCAAACAAATGAAAGGTAACATACGCAATTCCCATAATATAGGAACAAATAAAAAAATAGATAATTGCTCTAAGCTTTTCCTTACTAATCATTATAAAGGTAAGACTTAAAATGAATACACCGCTTGCATAGATTTCGATATTTCCTAGCTTATAATGAGTAGTTGAAAGAATAATGACGAGTAAAATGGCTGCAGCTAATTTTAGACGATATGGATTCTGCTTTTTTAAAAAGAAAGTTAGATAGACCCAAAAAGACCAGCAAATCCAATAAAATATAGAGCCTTCCACCTTTACCACCTCCTATTATCTTCATTATTGGTTAATCCTATGTATTTTCATACTAACCTGCATAATCTTTACCTAGTGATTCATCTTATAAAGAGGAGGTGTAGAGAGAATGGGAAAAGACCGTCAAGAAAAAAAACTAAAGGCAAGCAGAAGAGTGGAATCTGACAGGGATCAAGCATTGCATTACCCTGGTGCCACCAAATTACAAAGCCCTGAAGAGGCTAGGAGTTTAAACGACTCCAAATATGATTAAATTAAAGTAAAAAAGCATCAATGGACATTTTTCTTGTCCGATGATGCTTTCCTTTATTATTGAATTTTAAACTACACGATTAAAATTGTTTAATGCTTCTTGGTTTAAGACTTTAACTAAAGGCCTGCCGGCTACACCATCAATAATATTTTGGCATGTTTTATGTTTTAATTCCCTTAGAGCATCATCCGAAATATATCCGGAATGCGGCGTAATATAAACCTGATCCAAACTTAGCAGTGGATCGTTTGGATCAGGTGGTTCATTCAACAGTACATCCAAGCCAGCACCAGCAATATGTCCTTCTACTATAGCTTGATACAAATCCTCTTCATTAATAAGCCCGCCCCGGCTGGTGTTGACAATAAAAGACCCCTTAGGCATCTGTTTTAGTTGTTCGTACCCAATGATGTTCTTATTTTCCGGTTTAAAAGGTATATGCAAACTTAAGATAGTCGATTGGCTTAACAATTCGTTAAACGAAACTGATTCCACCGTGTATTTTGAAAATATTTCTTTAGGCACACTAGGAGCATAGGTAATCAAGCGAACTCCAAACGGTTTAAGTTTTTCAGCCACTCTGCGGGCAATTTTGCCAAACCCGAGAAAGCCTACAGTATTTGTACTAAAGCGCTGAATCGGAAGGGTATCCATCGGATCCCATTTTCCTTCTTTTACTTGTCTATTATAAGCTGGGAAACGCCTAGTAACCGTTAACATGTGGGCAATGGTTTGGTCTGAAACCTCTTCAGAGCAAAATTCAGGCACATGGGTGACTTTTATTCCTTTTCTTGTGGCTGCTTCTAAATCAATTGTGTTATATCCAACTGATGAGGCTGTAATCACACGGCAAAAATCCAGCTTTTCTATTAAATCTTCATAGCAGGGAAACCCCACTTGGACGATAACTCCATCCGCATATGGGGCATAAATCGGCCATTCCGCATCCAAAGTTTCGAACCGTGTAACTTTAACATCAAAACCATTTCGTTCAAGGATTGCCCTCTCAACACTGTGATCAATCCACTCATCATCAAGTATCCAAGCCAAATATTTTCCATTTTTCAACATACCCACCCCCTTTTATACATGGTTTGGAGCTTGGCGGCTAATTTCCTGCAACGCCTTGATAAGTTTTTCATTGTTTGCTGCTGAACCAATACTAATCCGAGCGAAAGTTGGGAACCCCCAGGCTGCACAAGGTCGAATAATAAGGCCTTCATGGAATAGTTCTTTTGCCACTTTCGACGTATCCTGTTTCATATCGATAAATAAAAAGTTTGTATGCGTTTCTTCAACATTAAATCCAAGAGAACGGAATTCATTTATCAATTTTTTCATTTCTTTTCTGTTTTCAACCAATGTCTTTTCTGTATATTCAACATCCTCAAGAGCTGCAATTGCACCAGCTTCAGCTACGCGATTACATGCAAACGGTTCACGGACCATTTGCAGAGGTCTAATCAAATCTCCTTTTGCCATTGCATAGCCAACTCTCATTCCTGCCAAACCATACAATTTCGAAAAGGTACGAATTGTAATGACTGGATATCCTTCTTGAATATACTCTACCCCAGTTGAATAATTAGGTATTGAAATAAATTCCCCATATGCCTCATCTAAAACAGCTACGACATGTTTCGGTAACCGACTGAAAAACGCCCTAAGTTCCTTTTCATCTACTATTGTTCCTGTTGGATTATTAGGGTTACAAATAATGACTAACTTTGTTTTCTCATTAATGGCACCAAGTATTGCCTCAAGATCAAACTTGTGATCAAACGTAGTCGGAATCTCTACAGGAATTCCTCCAACTAGTAAAGTGTTTTTATTATATTCAGAGAAGGTAGGAGTACAATAAACCACCTCTTCACCTGGATCAACGTATGAGGCAATTACTAGATTAATAATATTGTCTGCTCCATTTGCAATCACGTAATTTTCCGGATCAAGTCCATGCAGGTTTCCAAGTTTTTGACGAAGCGCAAGACAAGTCAAATCCGGATAATAATGACTTTCAAGAACAGCGTTTTGCATCGCTGCAATCGCTTTTTGTGACGGCCCAAGTGGATTTTCATTTGTTGCTAGTCGAATTACTTCTTTTATTTTTGCTTGGTGTTCTGCATCTTTTACAGCTTGTCCGGGAATATACGGATCTAAATTTCTTACACTATCACGCCATAAATTTTCTGACATTGTTAATTCCTCCTAGATAGATATTCATTAATAAAAATCATTCACTTTGGTTGAAAGTTACTAATATAAAAGAGTGGTAAACTCAAAAATATTTTACACAATATTCAGAATTAGGCTAAGTCATTTTTTGATAACTACTAAAAAAATACACAATAAAACAAAAAATTAGACTGCTTGATTGACATGACCGAATAAACATAAAAAACCCCCTCGATTTGGACTTTTCTATTAAACACGTTAACAAAACAAAAAAGTACAACTTTTCATAAAAATAGGTAGTTACTGGTTAACAAACATTAAGATAGTATTAAGAAGATTCACAAAATTGTTTAAATTAGTAGAGGGAAGGATGGGATAATTAAAATTTACTAAACTGTTGAGGTTGATCAAAAAGTATTTTTTATTGGTTCGTGTAGAGTTTATCTACTATTACCAACGTAAAAAGGGGGAAAATTGAATAATGTATGCTGTTTTAATTTCCGTGTTAATTTTAATCGCTTTAAGTATGTTGAGAGTAAATGTCCTTTTAAGTATTTTACTAGCTGCTATAAGCGCCGGCTTAATTGAAGGACTCTCCATTACTGAAACACTAGCAATGCTTATTTCCGGAATGGGTGGACAAGCTGAAACCGCTTTAAGTGTAATTTTGCTTGGTATTTTCGCAGTTATGATTAAGTATTCAGGAATTACCGGTATACTGGTTAAAAAAATGCTCAAATTTATGAAAGGGAAAAGGGCAATTATTTTGTTAGCTATCGCAGGGGTTTCTTGTTTTTCGCAAAACTTGGTTCCCGTGCATATAGCCTTTATCCCAATCCTCATTCCTCCTTTACTCCATCTGTTTGATCGCATGAAAATAGACCGACGTGGAGTAGCAACAGCCTTAACATTTGGTTTAAAGGCTCCTTACATCATGATTCCTGCTGGATATGGACTTATGTTTCACCAAATTATTGCAAGCGAAATGAAAAAATATGGGATGAATATAGCGGTGGGTCAACTCCCTCTTGCTTTATTAATTCCAGGCTTAGGAATGATTGTCGGATTATTAATTGCGGTTTTCATTACCTATAGAAAAGCAAAGGAAACAGCACCATCAAAAGAACTCGAAAATTCCCTTGCCGAAATGGAAATATCAGCTGCTTCAGAAGTTATTCCATTTACCAAGCAGCATGTTATCACTTTAATCGCAATTGTTTTGTCACTTGGAGTTCAACTTTATACTCATTCCCTTGCCTTAGGAGCGCTTGTAGGAATTTTAGCAATGTTCTTGGGACGTGTTGCTCCGTTTGTCAAAGGCGATGAAATTGTGGATGATGGAATGAAAATGATGGGGGCAATTGCTTTTGTCTTGTTGATTGCTGCTGGTTATTCAACGATTCTAAAAGAAACAGGGGCAATCAATCATTTAGTTTCTAATACATCTAGTATTATCGGGGGCAGTAAACTATTTACCTCTTTTATCATTCTTACAATTGGTTTGTTGATTACAATGGGAATAGGTACTTCCTTCGGTACAATCCCAATATTAGCAGCGGTATATGTTCCTTTATGTATTTCGGTTGGATTTTCACCATTGGCAACGGCAGCTCTGATTGGTACCGCTAGTGCATTAGGGGATGCAGGTTCACCTGCATCAGATAGTACGATTGGCCCTACAATAGGATTAAATGCGGATGGAAAACATAATCACATTTGGGATACATGTGTTCCTACCTTTATGCACTACAATATTCCGCTCTTTATATTTGGAATGATAGCTGCTTATGTTCTATAAAATTCATTCATAAAGCGATAGGACACTTCCCTTAAGATGTGTCCTATTGCTTTATTTTGACATTGATTGAAACCTTCCAAATATCAGGAAAGAAAATGACCAGTCCGGTTCAACCAGGCTGGCCATTAACTTAAGCTATTAAATTTTTATCTTCTTTAGATTCAATGCATATGGCAAGTGATTTCCTAACACACCATCGATTGCTGCCTGAGTTGTCCTAGTTCTAAGCTCAGTGATGGACTCCTCTGAGAAATAAGATGAATGCGGGGTAATTAAGCAGCCCTCCATTGTTAACAATGAATAATCAGGTGCAGGAGGCTCCTGTTCAAGCACATCCAATCCGGCTCCGGCTATGTGGCCCTCCTCAATAGCCTTTTGTAAGTCATTTTCATTTAATACTCCGCCACGGCATGTATTGACCACAAAGGAACCTTTAGGAAGCATTTTCAGGCGTTCATAATTGATTAAATTGTGTGTCTCCGGGGTAAGCGGTACATGAAGACTAATAATATTAGATTGTATTAGCAGCTCATTTAATGAAACTGGAACTGCACCTTGCATTCTTATCGATTCTTCCGAAATATATTCGTCATGAGCCAAAATTCGGACTCCGAATGCTTTTAACTTATCCGCAACCATACGGGCAATACGTCCAAAGCCAATTAATCCAATGGTTCTTGAACTAAAGCGATGAATGGGCTGGGTATCAAGGGGATCCCATTTTCCTTCTCTTACTTTACGACTATATGCTGATAATCTTCGAGTAACCGCAAGAATTAGGGCAACTGTATGATCAGAAACTTCCTCAGCACAATAATCAGGAACATGTGAAACAACTATTCCTTTTTTCGTTGCTGCATCCACATCAACATGATTATAGCCAACTCCTGGTATAGAGATAACTTTACAAGAATTTAACTTTTCAATGATATTAGCTCGGCAATGAAAACCAACCTGTGCTACTACAGCATCAGCAATAGGAGCATAAATCGGTAAATCTTCCTCTAGCGTTTCTGAACGGGTAACTTTTACTTCTATATTATGTTGTTGATACATCTTCATTTCTAAATGATGATCATTCCATTCATCATCTAATATCCAAACTAAGTGCTTACCTTCTCTCACTCTACTTCTCTCCTTTTGCTACTATTGCAGTTGAATTTTTTTTGATTTTTTTTAATGATTTTATTAAAAGTATATTTTGTTCCGAAGTACCAATAGAAATACGGGCATGTGTTTGCAACCCCCAAGCTATACATGGGCGTATAAGAATTCCCTCTTGCATGAGCGCCTGGGAAAGCACCATAACATCTTCTTTCATATCCACGAACAGAAAGTTAGCATGTGATTCGATCACATCAAACCCCAAAGTCTTTAGTTCTTTTGTAAGTTCAAGCATCTCACGCTTATTTTCTCTTAAACTTTTATTTACATATTCTTGATCATCAAGTGCAGCTAAAGCACCTGCATGGGCAATTCGATTAGCAGAAAAAGGTTCCCTTACCGCTTGGATTGGTTCTATATATTCAACGCGTGCAGCAGCATATCCAATCCTAGTCCCCGCCAATCCGTACAATTTTGAAAAAGTCCGAACAAAAATAACAGGATAACCTTCCTTTACAAAATCGATTCCAGTACGATACCTTTCACAATCAATAAATTCGACATATGCTTCATCTAATACCACAATCACATGTGGCGGTATTTTTTTTAGAAATAATTCCAATTCATTTTCTCCCAAAATCGTACCAGTCGGGTTATTGGGATTACATATAAAAATAAGTTTAGTATTTTCATTTATTGCTGTTAGAATTCCTTCAAGATTATAGGTATGATTCTCAAGCAATGGGACCTCAATAGATGTTCCTTCCATAAGCAAGGTAATGGTTCTATACGCCGGGAAAGTAGGGGTACAATAGATAATTTCATCACCAGGGTTAATATAGGCATTACCAATCAAAGTGATGATATTATCCGCACCGTTTGCTATTAGAAATTGTTCAGGATCAATTTTATAGAAATTTCCTAATTTTTCACGTAGTTCCCTGCATGTTGACTCAGGATATAATTGGCTGTCTTTAGCAGCAATTTGCATCGCCTCTACAGCCTTTGGAGATGGTCCAAAAGGATTTTCATTAGAGGCTAGGCGAATGATTTCATCCAATCCCAACTCCCGCTTTACCTCTTCTATTGCCTTGCCAGGAATATAAGGCTTTAGTTTTGTTACACTTTTTCGCCATTGCTCTATCATCAATACAACTCCTTCCGTTAAAATAATCTCTCAGTTGAATTTCCAGATGGAACCAAAATAGAATTACGATATTCACTTGGAGTTTTGCCCACCATTGTTTTAAAAACACGGCTAAAGTAGTGAGAATTACTATATCCAACTTCAAAAGCGATTTGGTAAACCGTATAATTTAAGTCTTTTAGCAATTCTTTCGCTTTTTCAATTCGTAAATAAGTAATATATTCAACAAAATTAGTTCCAGTAGCACTTTTAAAGATTCTACTAAAATAGGTAGGACTCAGATGTACATGACTTGAGACCTTTTCCAAGGTAATTTGTTCTAAATAATGCTGTTCAATATATTCCATAGCCTTCTGGATTGATTTAAGGGTATGATCATTATTATTGGTAGAAACCAGGTCAATAAAGCGATGAATCATATCCCTTATCCACTGTTCCAATTGGACTAAGTTTTCGATAAAGTTTAGGGAAGATGTATATTCCGAAAGGATGAAATGAATTTCTTTTTCATTTGCCCCACCATTGATAGCTGCACGTGCAAGCATAGTTGAAATTTCTGAAAGTTGCAGTTTTAAGGCTTCTGGGTCAACATTCTGCAACGAAAACAATCGCTCTAATAAATTGGTCATATTATCCTTCACAGCTTCAATATCCGCTACCATTAATTTACTTGCTAACGTTGCTACATCCTGATTTGGCAGAAGAAGAAATTCATTTGTAAACCGTTCTACATCATCATGATGGATCACTAAATCCTTCCCTAAAAAGAATTTATGTTTAATAGCGGTTTGTGCTTCTTGATAACTAAAGTGTAAATTCCTTACATCTTCATAATAGTTGCCAATTCCAATCGTTACGCTATACCCTGTATTTTCTTTGATATATGTTTTCGCTTCCTCGGATAATTTCTTAGCATATTGCTTAAATCCTTCATGGTCGTTATTAAAAGGAAATGAGAGGAGGATTGCAAATTTATCTGCTGCCGTTCCCATTGCCAAGCATTCATCTAACTTTTCCATAAAGAATAGACGGGTAACCGTGATAATTTCATTGCGAACAAAATCCTGCCACTGTTTACTCTTTTCCTTATTCTTCAAAAAAAACTCGTCTATTTGAAGGGACATTGCAGTGTTTGGCATGGCAGATAATCCAACTAATTGGCTTTGATCCCAAATCTCTCTAGAATTTTTAATATTCCCATATAATAAATTATAAATAAGTCCGAGTCTTACGGAAGACATAATATTATGTGGATCGTCATTCCTTTGTTGCATCATCTGGTGGGAAAGCTGCGCTTCCACTTTGAGTTCCTGCAACAGGCGATACACTACTTCCTCATCAAACGGCTTACTTAAGCAATCGAAAACACCACTTTTAAAAAACGATCGCATCTCGAGGTCATCATAACGGCTCTTCACCACAACCAATGGTATTGTAATCTTCTTCTTAGCTAATTGTTGAAGAACGACATCTTTAGCCAGTTTCATCATTCCATCGAGGTCTAAAAGAACTGCGATGGTACCCAGCTTAAATGATAAATCATCCTTTAAAAGGTACTTTTTGTCTACTGCTTCTACTATAAAGCCAAATTTATAATCATTATTAATTTGATGAAAGAGATTGATCACATGTTTATCATCTGTTGCGAGGAGTATTAGGTTTTCCATAGAATCACACTCTTTCATTCAAAGTTTAAATATTTGTACCTACTAAATACAATTTAAAAATTTTTCACCTTCACGTTTTTTCCGGTAAACTTTAAATTTAAAAATTGAGTTAGGTATCTATGACTCTGTAAGACACGAGATACCTCACTCAATTTTAATCTAATTTTAATTTTTATTAAACGTTTTCATTTACAGGATAGATTGTATCATAATAATGAATCATTTCTTCGCGCAGACGGCGTGCACCCCAAATTGCGTTTTCTATATGTTCATCAGTAACCACATACTTTTCGACAATCATTTCTCCAAGTCTAGCATGGAATTCTTCATCCTTTTTAATTGTTTCATAGCATCTTGCCAAGTCAGGTAAGCCAATCCGGCGGCAGTTCTCGATTACAATATCATGAGTAGTTGTTGTTGATGTTTCAGAACAGTTCCATACGGCTACTGCACAGGCACGGTCTTTTTCAAGAGCTTCCCAATGAAGGTTTTCCCAACCAAGATGTTGTGCTGGTGGTTCAGTTGGAGCAGTATAACCATGTTTCTCAAGCACTCTACAAATAATCTCATAATGGTGCGCTTCTTCCCACATATGTTTACACAAAGCTGTTACTGTGGTTCTATCGAATTCTTTCCAATAATCATTAATTTGTTTTCCAAGGAAGAAAACATATGCGATTTCTAGCCAAACTCTTTGTTCAATCGCAGTAAAAACTTCTTCCTGAGTTAGGTCTTCCTTTGTCCAGAACTTTTCTGCTTTCTCTTGGGCATAGTTCTTAAGCTCTTCCTTAATGCCTCTAAACTCTGTAAAAAACTCTTCACGTGTCATTGTTGACATTTTAACCACCCCCTTTTTAAAAATTTACTATTCTTACTATTCATAATTATATTTCCCGTCATTATTTTCTGAAAGTACCCATTCTTATGATATCTTACACTTTTTTAACTTACTGGTAGTAAAAATTATTTCACTTCCATCATTGCTTTTAAGCTTTCCTCACGAATTAATTCTGTTAACTGTTCCTTGTAGGCGAGGAAACGGGAGTCCATTTTAATATGATAGGAACGTGGATTCTCCAATTCAATTGGAATATCTGCTTTAATTTTACCGGGTCTTGAGGTCATTACGATCACTCTATTAGCCAGATAAATAGATTCCTCTACATCATGCGTAATAAAGAGAATCGTTTTGTGGGATTTTTCCCAAATTTCAAGCAATAATTCTTGCATTAATGTCCGCGTTTGGTTATCTAGTGCTCCAAATGGTTCATCAAGCAAAAGAATCTCCGGGTCATTTGCCAGTGCTCTCGCGATCGCCACACGCTGCTGCATTCCTCCAGAAAGCTGCCGCGGATAATGTTTCTCAAAGCCCTCAAGCCTGACTAATTCAATATAATTCCTAACAATCTCCTTACGCTGTACTCCACTCAGATCCTTATGTTTCAAGCCAAACTGTATATTTTCTTCTACTGTAAGCCAAGGAAATAACGAATAGGCTTGAAATACCATTCCTCTATTTGAGGATGGACCATAAACTTCTTTGCCGTCAAGATAGACATGTCCTGCCGTCTGCTCCTCAAGACCCGCCACAATCCGAAGTAATGTAGATTTACCGCACCCCGAAGGGCCAAGTATAGTTATGAATTCATTGGGCATAATTTTTAGGTTCGTTGTATTTAGTGCCAGTACTTGTGAATTTTTTTTGTTACCCGAGAAAATCTTTGTGACATCTTTAATTTCCAGCTTTGCATCCACCATCACTCATCACCTTCCATAATGCCATGGGAACATTTTTCTAATTGCCACTTTTAAGATTAAATCAGAAAGTAAACCCAATAATCCGATAGTCAAAATACCAAAAATAATATTTCCGGTTTTTAACATTCGCTGAGACTCTAAAATCAAGCTCCCTATGCCAGAAGATGAGGCAACAAGTTCTGCGACAATAATGTATGACCATGCCCATCCTAGAATCAGCCGGATTATTTCCATAATACCCGGAATGGAAGCAGGAAGGATGACGGAACGCAGTACTCCGAATCTTGTTCTCCCTAGTGTATAGGCTGCTTCTAAAAGCTCTCGTCGAACATTCGCTACCTCAACAGCAGTCATAAGAACTAAGGAGAAGAAGGTTCCAACGAAAATAATCGTAATTTTCTCCAATTCTCCCACACCAATCCATAAAATAAAGAGCGGGATAAATGCAGATGCCGGCATGTATCGAATGGAGGAAATGACTGGTTCAAAAAATGCCTCCACTACTTTAAATGTTCCCATCAAGATACCAAGTGGCAGTCCTACCAGGACAGCAACAATAAAACCAGCAAGCACTCGATAAATCGTAATCGCTATATCATTAATAAACCCATATTCGGTAAATAAGGTTATACCCGAATCGATAATTTGGGTAGGGTTTGGTAGAAATAGCGGATCTACCAAACCTCCATAAGTTAACAACGACCAAATAGCAAACAAAAAAACTATACTTGAGATGCTAATCCCTAAATACAATTTATAGGGTATATTTACCTGGGGCTGAAGCCATTTTCTATTTATGGGTGATCCATTTCGTTCATTTTGAAATGGATCTGTGGATGACTTCTTAACTAATTCCTCGTTTTTCACCACTTTTTCCACAGAACTCCTCCTCTTTATTGCACAAATGAGTAGTCAATAATTTCATCAATATTCGGCTCATTATCGATTAATTTTTGCTGTTTCCAAAAATCCGCGCCTAATTTTGAGAGTTCATGTAATGGTCCAGGATGATCCTTCGTTCCAAAGTATTTTTTATTTCCCGCCTCATCGTAAAACTGCACACCCTGCAATGACTCTTCTAATTCTTTTGGAGATTGCCCCATTGCTTTACCCATAATTTTCAATGCATCTTCCTTATTTGTTTTATAGTACTCGACTGCCTCAAACCAAGATTTTACTAAAGCTTTTACCGCTGTTGGGTTTTCTTTAGTGAAATCTTTTCTCATGGCAATCGTACTAGTAATAACGCCCGGGGAAGCAGCACTAGTCATTAATACACTTCCAAAATTAGTGTGTTTTGCTTTTGTTAACCACGGCTCCCAAGTAACAGCTGCATCTACTTTATTCGCCACGAATGCTGCACCTGCATCTCCAGCCGTCATGTTTTGTGCATCAACATCTTTAAAATCAATTCCCTCTTGCTTTAATAAATAAAGGAACCAAAAGAAGCTTGCCCCGCCGTCTGTCTGAACAGCGACACGCTTACCTTTCAAATCTTTCAAACTCTTAATTTCCTTCTTTGCTACAATCCCATCCCCGCCATGAGAATCATCGAGCGCAACCACCTGAACAACCGGGACATTACTAGCTGCTGTTACCACATGAGTGTCTACAGTGGAAGCAAATCCCTGTAGGCGGTTTGCAGCAAGTGCTGTTCTGCGATCCGTATTACTTTCCATTTTCATCAAATTAACATTAACGCCATTCTTTTTGAAAAATCCTTTTTCCTGTGCAATGTATAGCGGAGAATACCCAACCCAAGTGGCCACGCCCAAATTAATAACATCATTCTTTGCTGATTCCTTGTTTTCAGACTTGGTGCTAGCGGTCCCGGAACATCCTGTCATGGCTAGTAATAAAATAATGAATACTATCAACCCAAATTTTCTCATTAAACTACCACCTTTTTAGAATTTTCAAAAAACTCAAACACATAGGTTATTTATACAATAAGTTTTTATGAAAAAATGCATTTTTTTTACATAGGACAAGATACTGTACAAAAAAATAAATTTTTACACTGTGGAAATATCGTTATCCTTTCCTGATACAACTTACTTTAAATTCCACACCGTATGGAAACTTCCTTCCCGATCAACACGCTGATATGTGTGTGCACCAAAATAGTCTCTTTGGGCTTGAATAAGATTCGCTGGTAATGTTTTTGTCCGATAACTGTCATAGTAGGCTAATGCACTTGAAAATGCCGGTACTGCAACACCTTGCTCGATGGATAGTGTAACCACTTGTCTTAGAGCAGATTGATAGTTTTCCACAATGTCTTTAAAATAAAAATCTAGTAATAAGTTAGGTAGATTAGGATCCCGATCATAAGCATCTTTAATTTTTTGTAAAAATTGTGCCCGAATAATACAACCGCCCCTAAAAATCATGGCAATATCTCCATAGCGGAGATTCCAGTCATATTCTTCTGATGCTGAACGCATTTGAGCAAACCCTTGTGCATACGAACAAATTTTACTCATATATAATGCCTTCCGCACAGCTTCAATTAGCTCTTCTCCATTACCTTCAAACTTTCTTGTTTCCGGACCATTTAATATCTTGCTTGCCTTAACTCGTTCATCTTTCATTGCGGATATATAGCGGGCAAACACAGATTCCGTGATAATTGGAAGCGGAACACCTAAATCCAAGGCACTTTGACTTGTCCATTTACCAGTACCCTTTTGACCTGCTGCATCTAAAATAATGTCAACTATCGGTTTACCTGTTTCATGATCCATCTTCGTAAATATATCAGCGGTAATCTCGATTAAATAACTATCTAATTCACCCTTGTTCCATTCTGCAAAAACCTTATGGAGTTCTTGGGCTTGTAGTCCAAGGACATGTTTCAAAATAAAATATGCTTCAGAGATTAGCTGCATATCCCCATATTCGATTCCGTTATGCACCATTTTTACATAATGTCCGGCGCCATCCGGTCCAATATAGGTACAGCAAGGATCTCCGTTTACTTTTGCGGAAATGGCTTCAAAGATTTCTTTTACCAATTCGTATGCAGCTTTTTGGCCGCCAGGCATAATGGAAGGACCTTTCAACGCCCCTTCTTCTCCACCAGAAACACCTGTTCCAATAAAATGGACACCTATTTCTGCCAATTCCTTATTCCTCTTAATCGTATCCTGGAAAAATGTATTACCGCCATCAATGAGAATATCCCCCTTCTCAAGGAAAGGTTTTAAAGAATTGATGATGGCATCTGTTGGTGCACCAGCTTTGACCATTAATATAATTTTCCGCGGACTTTCTAAGGACTCAACGAATTCTTTAATTTCATAAGTCCCAACAAAATTCTTGCCCTCTGCTTCACTCTTTAAAAACTCTTCTGTTTTTTCTGAAGAACGGTTATACACGGATACCGAGTAACCTCTACTTTCAATATTTAATGCGAGGTTTTTTCCCATAACCGCTAAACCAATTACCCCAATTTGATTCTTTACCATTTCCATCCTTCCTTTCATATATTTCGCTTATAACCTAGACTCAAGCTCTTTCTTTTCCTTTTCAAAGCCTGGTTTTCCAAGTAACGCAAACATATTCTTTTTGTAAGCTTCAACACCTGGCTGATCATAGGGATTTACACCTAGAAGATGACCACTAATCGCACACGCCTTCTCGAAAAAGTAAATCATTTCACCAATGGTAAATTCATTAATTTCATCTAGTTCTACAATTAAGTTTGGGACCCCGCCATCAATATGAGCTAATACAGTACCTTGAAATGCTTTTTTATTGACTTCATCCATTGTCTTTCCAGCAAGGAAGTTTAACCCATCAATATTTTCTATGTCACTTTGAATCAACCATTCTACCTTAGGTTTTCTAATCTGTATAACCGTTTCAATTAAATTTCGTCTGCCTTCCTGCACATATTGACCCATGGAATGCAGATCAGTTGAAAAATCAACTGCTGCTGGAAAAAGACCTTTCTGATCTTTCCCTTCACTTTCCCCAAACAGCTGCTTCCACCATTCTGCTACAAAATGCATTGATGGTTCGTAATTAACCAATAATTCGATTTCTTTGCCTTTGTTGTAAAAAGCATTACGAACAGCCGCATATTGATAACATTCATTGGTTAAAAGCTCCGGGTTGTTAAATCTATGGTAGGCCTCTCTAGCCCCTTCCATTATGCGGTCGATATCCAATCCAGCTGTGGCAATAGGCAAAAGGCCGACTGCAGTCATTACAGAGTACCTTCCACCTATATCATCAGGAATGACAAAAGTTTGATATCCTTCTTCGTCTGCAAGCTTTTTTAAGGCACCCTTTGCTTGATCAGTGGTAGCAAAAATCCGTTTTCTTGCCTCTTCCTTTCCATAGCGTTTCTCCATATAGTTACGGAAAATGCGGAAGGCCATCGCCGGTTCTGTCGTTGTACCAGATTTAGAGATGACATTTATCGAGATTTCCTTTCCTTCCAAGTGCTCTAATAAATCGGAAATGTAAGTAGCACTAATATTATGACCGGCATAATAAATTTGGGTATTCCCTTCCATTTGGTTATGAAAGGTATGGGACAAAGCATCAATTACTGCCCTTGCACCCAAATAAGAACCGCCAATTCCAATGACAATCAGAGCATCGGAATTTTTCCGTATCCAACCTGCAGCTTCCTTTATTCGCTCAAATTCTTCTTTATCATAAGTAATTGGCCAATCTACCCATCCAAGAAAGTCAGATCCGGGTCCGTGTTTTTCATGTAACATGGTATGGGCTGTTTTCACAAACTCACTTAAATGTTCCACTTCATTTTTTTTCATAAATGATAATGCCTTGGTGTAATCAAAAGAAATTGCCATATTAATCTTCTCCTCCCACAAAAAAATGTATATATATCAAATTGGCGATCGAAAAATATTTACCACCAATGAAATCCATCCTTAGCTAATAATTGATGGGCCTCAACCGGCCCCATTGAACCCGACTGATAATGGTGCAACGGGAGGATGTTCTCTTCAAATGCTTCCAAAATGGGTTGTACCCACTTCCAAGATAATTCCACTTCATTCCAATTAGTAAAGAAAGACTGGTCGCCGCGCAGGGCATCAAAAATTAACATTTCATAAGCTTCCGGGACATTTTTTTCTGTAGATACGAAATCCACTGTAAAAGGCTCTATCTTCCCATTATTTAATGGATTTTTACTATTCAGCTGGAAGGAAACACCTTGATTCGGACTAATCTCTATCATTAAAAGATTTGGGGGTGTTTCTTCATTTCGATCCATGTATAAACTTTTGATCGGATTTTTATATTCAATTACAACCCTTGTCGATTTGTCCTGCATTCTTTTACCTGTACGAATATAAAATGGGACGCCTCCCCAAAAAGCATTATCAATCCACAAACGAGCAGCTATAAATGTATCACTAGTGGAAGAATCTCGAACCCCTGGTTCTTCTTGATATCCTACAACCGGGTCACCATCAATTTCTCCTGCAACATATTGGCCACGTATTACATTTAAACCCACATCACCTTTTTGTAATGGTCTTAATGATTCAATAACCTCCCTTTTTACATTTTGAATTTCTTTAGTGTCCATTTGGTTAGGTAGGTGCATGGCTGTCATCATCAAAATTTGCAGCATATGATTTTGGAACATATCTCGAATTGCCCCCGCCTGGTCATAATAGCCCGCCCTCTCTTCTACCCCAACTGTTTCACTTGCTGTTATTTGGACATTTGCAATGTGTTTGTTGTTCCATAGGGTTTGCAGGACTGGATTAGCAAATCCTAACGCCTCTAAGTTCTGGACCATTGGTTTTCCAAGATAATGATCTATCCGAAAAATTTCCTCCTCTTGAAAGGCTTTACTTAATTTTTCATTAAGGATTCTTGCCGACTTCAAGTCATGTCCAAACGGCTTTTCAATGATGAGACGTTTCCAGCCTTTTGATACATCGAGTCCACTTTCCTTGATATTGGTTGTAATGACATCAACAAATTTTGGTGCAACTGATAAATAAAAAAGACGATTTTCCGGAATATTGAACTCTTCTTCGTGTTTTTGAATGGCATCGATTAACGTTATATACCCACTTCTATTCGTGACATCTAAAGAGCAAAAATGAAATAAACGGAGAAACTCTTCCGTCTTGGCAGTATCATTGTCAAAACGTCTAGAAAACGTTTCCAAAGATTCTTTTACATAATTTTGAAATACTGCATCTGACCAATCCCTCCGCCCTATTCCAACAACAGAGAACGAGTTAGGCATTTTTTTATCTAAAAATAAATTATAAAGCGCAGGGTATATTTTCCGCTTTGCTAAATCTCCCGATGCCCCAAATAGAACAAAGGTCATCGAGTCCAGTTTCAATTCCTTAAAGTCATCGTGAGCATTCTCTTCAAAATAAACGTCGCGATGAATTGTTACGTCATTCATTCGATTCCCTCCTATATTTTTTTAAAAAGGCTAAGAAAGTGATGGTTTTGTAAAGTTTCTTACCTATAAAGTTTTCAGCATATTCAGTATAATTTAGTTATAAATGTTATGTAAGTACGCACTTTAAACACATATAGTTACAAAATGTATACCATTAGGAAAATCAGGAGGTATAAAAATGGGTCATATTTGTGGAAAAACATATAACTGTGAAAAGGAATTAACACTTGGAATTATTGGAGGTAAATGGAAAATGCTTATCATGTGGCATTTAGGGAAGGAAGGAACCAAACGATTTAATGAATTAAGGTCACTAATTCCTGAAATTACACAAAGGATGCTGGTAAACCAATTACGTGAGCTCGAAGAAGATCTTATTGTTTCAAGAAAAGTTTATCCTGTTGTTCCACCTAAAGTGGAATATTCTCTTACAAATCACGGCGAAAGCTTAATGCCCATTCTTGAGTCAATGTATGTTTGGGGAAAAAACTATATGGAGAATGTCATAGAAATTCCAGAACCATTGAGAAAATCTATGAAAAAAACTTAAATCTAAAAAACCACATGCAGCTGATATGCAAATGTGGTTTTTTTATTCTCTTCAATCTTGTCTCCTCTAGGTATACTTTTTAACACTATATGAGTTTAAAGTGCGTACTTCCCTTTTCTAAAAGTCAAATCTAAAATGAAGTTGTGGTTGAAAATTTCAAAAAATAAAAAAACAGGAGTGAAGAATTCATGGAACTACAATTAGCTTTAGATCTTGTTAATATCCCAGAAGGTATCGAGGTGGTAAAGGAAGTAGCAGAGCATATTGATATCGTCGAGATTGGTACACCTGTTGTCATTAATGAAGGGCTTAGAGCAGTAAAAGAAATTAAACAAGCCTTTCCATCTTTACAAGTTTTAGCCGATTTGAAAATTATGGATGCAGGTGCCTACGAAGTAATGAAGGCTTCAGAAGCCGGTGCTGATATTATCACTGTTCTTGGTGCTACAGACAATTCAACCATTAAAGGTGCTGTAGAAGAAGCAAGAAAACAAGGTACCAAAATCCTTATCGATATGATCAATGTTAAAAATTTAGAACAACGGGCCAAAGAAGTGGATGAATTAGGTGTCGATTATATTTGTGTACACACAGGCTATGACCTTCAAGCTGCTGGAGAAAGCCCTTTTGAACAGCTTCAAACCATTAAGCGCGTTGTAAAAAATGCAAAAACAGCTGTTGCAGGCGGCATTAAATTAAATACATTGCCTGAAGTTGTACAATCCCAGCCAGACCTTGTGATTGTCGGTGGCGGTATTACGGGCCAAGAGGATAAAAAAGCAGTAGCTGCCAAAATGGAAGAATTAATCAAAGAAAAAGCTCATGCATAAAAAGGAAGATGAGTCATATGCAAACGACTGAATTCTTAAGTGAAATTATTCGAGAGTTACATCATACTTCTTCCTTAATCGCAGATGAAGATGCTGAAAAGTTAGTAAATACTATTTTTGAATCTAACAAAATTTTTGTAGCTGGAGCAGGACGGTCTGGATTTATGTCCAAATCCTTTGCAATGCGGATGATGCACATGGGGATTGATGCCTATGTGGTCGGGGAAACTGTGACAGCAAACATGGAAAAAGATGATTTATTAATTATTGCATCCGGCTCAGGGGAAACAAAAGGTTTGGTTTCAATAGCTGAGAAAGCTAGGAAAATTGGCGGAAAAGTCGCTGCTGTAACAATTTATCCTGATTCAACGATTGGAAGTTTAGCTGATTTTGCTGTTAAATTACCCGGGGCCCCAAAAGACCAGTTCGAAAGTGACTTTAAAACCATTCAGCCGATGGGATCATTATTTGAACAAACACTTTTGTTATTCTTTGATGCCGTTATTCTAAGATTTATGAACAAAAAAGGTCTCAATTCTCAGACAATGTATGGAAAACATGCAAATCTTGAATAAAATTTAATTCTTAACAAAAAGCTCTCGCTATAAAGCGAGAGCTTTATTTTATTCGGCGCTGACTATATATTTTTGTATCAAAACCTCTTTGGTTTAACCAATGGTAGGTATACCCAGTAATCATCACAGGAGCACGTTGTAATTCTGAGATAGATTTTGCCCCTATTGCGGTCATAATCATCACTAAATCTTGGTGAAAGCGATGAATCTCTTCTTGTAATGCATCTCTTCCGTTCTTTACGAGTAATCGCAAAAAATGACCTGACATCCCAACTGCATTAGCTCCAATGGCCAGCCCTTTTGCAATGTCATGACTAGTACGAAAACCACCCGAGCCAATAATAGAAAGGGGAGTTGAATGGTTTGATGCTTCAAGGATTGAGATAGCCGTAGGGATCCCCCATTCATTGAAAAAAGCAAGTGGCTTCCTATTACGCTTATTTTCGATTTCAGCAAAATTGGTCCCGCCAAATCCGCCTACATCAACAGCTGAAACCCCGATAGATGAAAGCCTTTCAACTGTTTCTTTACACATTCCAAAGCCAACTTCTTTTGCAAAAACAGGTACATCAACCGCATCCACGATCATTTCAATCCGTTTCATTGCACCAGAAAAATCCCGGTCCCCTTCAGGCATGGCTAATTCCTGGATAACATTTAAATGAATTTGCAAGGCATTTGCATCAATCATTTCAACAGCTTCTTTTGCCTGTTCCGGTGTAGCTTCACTGCCCAGATTGGCAATTATAATCCCTGTTGGATTTTCCCTTCGAACAACCTCATACGTATATTTCTGCTGTTTGTCTTTTAACGCAGACATTTGCGATCCTACAGCCATTGCAATACCAGTATTTTTTGCAACAGCAGCGAGCTCTTTGTTAATTTCAAAGGTTTTTTCACCGCCGCCGCCCGTCATTGCATTGATAAAAATTGGCGAACTTAAAGAAAGTTCGCCAATTGAATGGTCTATTCGAACATCGGACACATTAATATCCGGTAAGCTCTGGTGAATAAAATGAACATCTTCAAATGCTGCTGAGCGTTCCTGTTTTGTTTCTAAGGCGTAGCGTATGTGGTCCCATTTTCGTTCAAATCTAGACACGTAAAATCACCATTATTTTCTAAGATTCTTTAATTGTTCTCCAATTACTTCTCCAAGCTGAAACCCTTTTGACTCCTCAGGAAGTTCATAGTCGAAGTTTTCTTCTACATCTTTTTCAAGAAGTTCTTTAATACTTAAAGATAGACGCTGTTCTTGTTCATTTACTTCAAGAACCTTAACTTTCACTTCTTGGCCTTCTTTTAATACTTCATGTGGTGTGGCGATATGCTTATGGGCAATCTGGGAGATATGGACAAGGCCTTCCACGCCAGGAAAAACTTCAACAAATGCACCATAAGATACAATTCTCTTCACTGTACCTTCAAAAATACTACCTTTTGGCGCTCTTTCTGAAATATTAGCCCAAGGTCCAGGCAATGTTTCTTTAATGGATAAAGAAATTCGTTCATTATCACGATCAACGTTTAGTACCTTAACTTGGACCTTTTGCCCTTCCTGAACAACATCTGTTGGTCTGTCAACATGTTCGTGTGACAATTGTGAAATATGAACAAGTCCATCAATACCACCGATATCAACAAAAGCCCCGAAATCAGTAATTCTTTGAACAGTTCCGTCAATCACTTGTCCTGCAGTTAAGGAGTCAAGAAGATTTTGCTTTTTCTTCCCTTTTTCTTCCTCTACCACAGCACGATGGGAAAGGATTAAGCGGTTCTTTTCTTTATCAAGTTCAACGATTTTAAAGGTTAGATTTTTTCCTTTATAATCCGAAAAATCTTCTACGAAGTAAGCCTCTACTAATGAAGCTGGAACAAAACCACGAACTCCAAGGTCAACAACAAGTCCACCCTTAACAACATCTTTAACCTCGGTTTCAATAATTTCGCCATTTTGGAATTGCTTTTCGAGTTGATCCCAGGCTTTAAGAGCATCAACTTTTCTTTTGGAGAGAATCAAGGCATCCTCTTCCACTTTCAGTACCTCAAGTTCGAGTTCATCGCCTTCTGAAACAACATCTGAAGCTTTTTCAATATGCAGGCTAGAGAGCTCACTTATTGGAATAATTCCATCAAGTTTACTGTCCTGAAGGTTTACTACTACCTGCTTTTCTTCTACTTTTGAAACTTGTCCTGTAACTTTATCACCAACTTCAAAAGATCTTACTTCTACTTGATTCATTTCTTCCGACATATGTATTCCTCCTTAATCCAATTACTGCAAGAATCTATTGATTGGGGTGTTTACTCCATCCCATTAAAAAAACACTTCATAAGATAAGCTTGAGAATATTCTAAAAAAAATCTCTTTTATTTAACTTCTTACAAATAGCTTGTTTTGTCAAGTAGAACCTATCGGTACTCTGTAATAAGTTTCTGAATTTCGGCCATAATCAAATCAGTCACTTCTTCGGGAGATGCTTTTGCCTTTCTGAGTTCATCCATTTGCATTGGCTTTCCATAAACAACTTTTAATTTTCGAAAGGCTTTATATGGACCAATTACCGCACATGGCACAACCTGTGCATTCGATCTTAGGGCAAAAAAGCCAACTCCAGCTAGACCTTTTCCCAATTCCCCTGTTTTACTCCTTGTTCCCTCAGGGAAAATTCCTAGAATATGACCTTCTTTTAAAACACTTAACCCTTTTCTTAAGGCATCTCGATCACTCATACCTCTTTTCACTGGAAAGGCATTACATCTCCTAATAATCCCCCCTAATATTGGAACTGCAAATAATTCTTCCTTTGCCATATAATATACCGTTCTAGCAATCATAATGCCGACAACGGGTGGGTCAAAGTTATTGATATGATTGGAACATAAAAGAACACCACCCTCTTTAGGAATGTTTTCGGTCCCAATCGCTTCTATCCGATATAAGGGCTTTAAAATTGAATAGGCGACAGACTTAGCGAAAGTATAAAATTTCACCCTTTAACCAACCCTCTCCAGCACTAGTTCCATTATTTTTTCAACTACTTCAGGAATGGTCATCGAAGTCGTATCTATTTCAACTGCATCGTCCGCTTTTTTCAGTGGTGCAATCTCTCTTTCAGAATCAATTTTATCTCTACGAGCAATTTCTTGCTTTAATTTTTCCAAATCGGAAGGAAAGCCCTTTTCAAGATTCTCGGCATGACGTCTTTCAGCTCTTTCATCCACACTGGCCAGTAAAAATACTTTTACTTCTGCGTGGGGCAATACATGTGTACCGATATCTCTTCCGTCCATCACAACACCGCCATTTGAAGCAAGTGCCTGTTGTCTTTTTACCATTTCTTCACGAATTTTTTGTTGTTTCGCAACAATTGAAACCGAGTTAGTTACTTCGGCAGAACGAATGGCGGTTGTAACATCGCTTTGGTCAAGATAAACTAATTGTCCATTTTCAGACGGCGCCAATACAATTTCGGTTGTGAGAAGTGTATCGTATAGGGCTTCTTCATCTTCAAAATTTAATTTTTTTTGGATTGCTTTATATGTTAAAGCCCGGTACATTGCACCTGTATCTATGTATATATACGATAATTTTTCCGCTGCGATTTTTGCTACTGTACTTTTTCCGGCTGCAGCAGGACCGTCAATTGCGATTGAAATCTTCTTATTGTCCATAAATCCTCCTAAAACTTCATGATCCGTTAGGACCTCTTCTATTATTTATTTTACCATAAGAAATTGAGATACTTCCCTTTTTTACTCCTTAATATTTGAATTTCTTATTAGAGCTATTCTTATAAAAAAGAAAAAGAAAGCAAGTCAACCTGCTTTCATTTTCCGGATAGTGTCTGAATGATTTCAGTAAATGAATTTTCACTAACACCTTCATATTTTGTTAATTGTGTTAACTCTGGAAAAATATCATATTGGTGTAATAAAATCTGAGTTAAAATGAGGAAAACAAATTGGATTATAACCATTTTTATAAGTACTCTTTCTAAAACTTTCATAGGATCACTCCAATAATAAATTATTCCTATTATTGGAGCGGTTTTTCATTTTTATTCACGGACTCAAAGAACATCGTTATAAATGGCTTCAGCATTTTTGAGCTTTTCTACATCTTCCTCAATTCCATTTTGTGCATTAATGAAAATTCGGTACGTGTCTTCCCCAATTGTGCCGAGGAACTCATAACACAATACCTCTTTATTTAGATCGTTGACTATAATGGCCTCACGGTCATCCATTACTTTAAATTTAGGATTGACCTTTGAACGGGCCTGTTTCATTGTAATCGCAGGTGAAGGAATTTTCCGATCATGATGTGTCTTTAAATACTCTTCTGCAGAAACACCGATAATATCACCGTTATCAAGAGCAACCTTAACTTTAATGGATTCTGGATAAACCCTAACCTTGTTAAGAGTTGTTACAAAATTTAAAACACCGATATTATCATATTGTGTGCTTTCAAACAGCTCTAGATCTGCAAAGCCCTGATCCTTTAAAAATTTTGCTGCTCGATTTCCCGCATCATTTAAGCTCATCGTTTGTTTCTTTACATCCCGATGATTAATAAACCAAATTGGAAATCCGCCTTTTTTGGTAATATCCATACTTGCTTCTTGACCTGTTTTGCTATTTTTAATGGAAACACTATAAAATCCATAATCCGAACCTTTTCCATTTTCAGTAACCTTTACTTTAGAATCCCCATCAAACTTCATATATTTTTTTGCTTCGCTTACTGCTTCAGTCCGTGTAATTTTCTTTCCTTTAATATTTTTAAAGTTTTCATCTTTTTTTTGCATATTGGCAAAGGTGGGCCCTAAGTCTGTTTCGTCGTAGCCAGTTACCGTTTTTTCTACCGTTTTAAAACCATCAATAATGGTATTGTCTGTCATTTCCTTGCCAGAAGCTAATGCGAGTTCAACATCCATCCAGCGTAGATTATTTTTTAATACCATTGCTTGAACATTCCGGAGTTCGTTTTGAATTTCTCCTGACTGTTTATAAAGAACCTTCAAGGAGTTATATTCTTTATCCGTCAGCGGTTCCTTATCTAAATCTCTTATCGCTGTACGATAACTAAAATTCCCAATATTCGCTAAGAATTCTTCCGTTTTATTGAAGGGAAGCAATGTTAGCGGCAATTGACCAACATCATTATGGGCCTCTGAAGTAATTCTCCATACCTCTGCAAGAGATGGAGATAATGAGTGTCTTGAATTCATCGCAAGTGTGGTTCCGATTTTATCGTGCAATAAATCAACTTGATAGGTAAGACCATGAAATGCTCGTTGGTAGTTGTTTTCAGCATTTAAAAGGACTGCATTTTTTTCCTGGTGTTCTTGATACCCCCAAAAGGCGGTTCCGGCAACACCAATGGTCAAAACCCCGATTAAGATTCCTCTAATCATCTCTACACCTCCTTATTTACAAAAAATATGTTTCCCAATTCTCTTAATTTGTGGTCGTGACCAAATCCACGGACTTGTTGCCGTTGCAGGATTAAAATAATACAAGGCTTCACCTGTTGGGTCCCAGCCATTAATTGCATCGATAACCGCTTTTTTCGATGTTTCATTCGGGGTTAGCCAGATCTGGCCGTCCGCTACAGCTGTAAAGGCCCCAGGTTCAAATATAACTCCTGAAACCGTATTAGGGAAATTCGCACTGTTCACTCGATTTAATATGACAGCGGCAACGGCAACCTGACCTGTAAAGGGTTCTCCCCGTGATTCGCCGTGAACAGCATTCGCCATCAACTGTATATCATTTTGAGAAAATCCATTTGGAGTATTCGATGCAGCTGGCTTTTTAGAATTATTTTTTTTGGCTGGTGTATTATTCTGAGCAACATTCGATCGATTATATTTAGTTGATTTGACCAATTTAGCCTTCGTTGATTCACCTGCAAGCCCATCAATAGGGAGCCCGAATTCATATTGATAATTCCTTAATGCCCAATATGTACTCCATCCAAAAACCCCATCAATCTTTCCATGGTAGAACCCGATATATTTAAGCCGTGATTGAAGCTCAATTACATCTTCGCCTACTGCTCCTTGCTGGATGACTTGGTTGCTAAAAGCTTTCGTTTTGTTCGGTTCCACCAACGAAAATATCATCATCAAAAAAGAGCTAAAAATGAGAATTTTCATTAGGATATTTTTCTTTTTCATGGAATTGTAACCCCCAGATGTAAATCTTTTTACAGTAACCCTATTTTTTGTTTTCATGGAAATTTTATTCATAAAATTGTTTGGCTACTTTTATGCAAAGGCTGTGTTAAACTTGGTTGTTGATTTCCGCTCCAGGATGCTCGCTTTCCGCGGGGCGGGCCGGTGAGCCTCCTCGGCGCTGAAAGCGCCTGTGGGGTCTCACCTGTCCCGCTGCTCCCGCAGGAGTCTCGCACCTTCCGCTCCAATCAACGCTGTTTAAAAATCAACATTGTTCTTTAACAAAGCCTATGCAAAAAAATCCCTTCATTAAGACTGAAGGGATTTTTCAACAGAGTATTTCTTTTTAAAATGATTTGCACTTAGTATTTTCGCCGTTTTAACCTTCCTTAATCCAAACCACCAAAGAAAAATCATAAAAGGGAAAATAATATAGATCCAGTTTTCTTGGGTTATTAGAATATAATCATAAACACCATGGAGAATAAAAGGTAAGAGCAATGAAAGAATAATCCATTTTATCTTCAATCCTTCTGTAAATTTCGCCTTTCCAATATAAAAACCCATAATAACACCAAAAAGGGCATGGCTTGAAACGGGGAGTAATGCCCTTGTTACAGCATGCTCAATTCCATTAGCAACTAAATAAAAAATATTTTCTACAGTGGCAAACCCTAAAGAAGCTGCAGCTCCATACACAATTCCATCAAATGGTTCGTCAAATTCAACATGTGAGTATATGGCATAAAAAAGAATAAACCACTTGAAGAATTCCTCCAATAGGCTTGAACTCAAGAAAGCATCAATCACTTCAGACTTTATGAGGTGTTCCGTTTCAAATACGTGCTGGATAAACATAATAGGGAAAACAAGAAGGGCTCCATACATAAAGGTTCTGAGAACAACAGAAATAGGTTCCGTTTCATATTCATCTTTTAAATAAAAATAACTTAATAAGGCTAACCCGGGAGCAATTCCCGCTGATAAAATTGCCAGCATCTAGGATCCTCTTTTCAATCCGTTTTTTATATCGTATCATGTAACGAACCTAAATGAAATGAAAGATTCTTCTAGTTAAATATAATTATTTGTTTTCTTTTTCCATGATGGATTTTGCAATGAGCCCCCCGTGGAAACGTCCATTTTCAATAAATATTTCATTTGCATTGTTACCCGCTGCAATGACCCCAGCGATAAAAATACCGCTTATGTTTGTTTCCATCGTATCTTGATCATAGCAAGGCCTCCCAGATTCCCGATCAATATCAATCCCCATCGTTTTTAGAAAATGATGGTCCGGATGGTAACCGGTCATAGCAAAAACAAAATCATTGTCTATTGTATGCTCTACCCCATCCTTTACATAGATCACTTCCTTTTCAGTAATTTCTTTTACATGTGCCCTAAATTCCATCGAAATCATTTCATTACGTACCAATGCTTCGAATTCAGGAAGGATCCAGGGTTTAATACTTGGAGAATATTCATTCCCTCTGTATAATACCGTAACTCTTGCCCCAGCCTTTTCAAGTTCAATCGCAGCGTCCACACTGGAATTTTTACCACCGATTATGCAAACATTTTTATCAAAATAGGGATGTGCTTCTTTAAAATAATGAAAAACCTTTGAAAGATCTTCACCAGGCACATTCATATAGTTAGGGTGATCGTAATACCCCGTTGCAATTATTACGTAAGGAGCCTCGTAGGTGCGTTTATCCGTCTTGACGACAAACCTTTCCCCCTGTTTCATTACATCCGTTACTTTTTCGTATGCATGAACACGTAATTTTTTTCTTTTTACAACCTCCCGGTAATAAACCAATGCTTGATTACGGCGGGGCTTATAATTTTCTGTTAAAAAAGGGACCTCACCAATTTCTAATTTTTCACTTGTACTAAAAAAAGTCTGATGTGTTGGATAATGATAAATAGCATTCACTACATTTCCCTTTTCAATGACCAGTGGATTTTTCCCTATTTCTTTTAAAGAGATGGCTGCAGCCAAGCCGCATGGTCCACCTCCAACAATAATTATATCTTCATTTTGCATCACAAATGCACTCCTTAATGAATTGTATAAGTTTATACATGTCTATTGATTTCCGCTCCAGGCGCGAGCGGTTCGCGGGCGGTCCGGGGAGCCTCCTCGGCGCTTAAGCGCCTGTGGGGTCTCCCCTGCCCCGTCCTCCCGCAGGACATTGAATTACATCCTTGAATCCGCCCACGCACGAAGAAAATGCGTTAGCATTTTCGAGGAGTCTTCGCGCCTTCCGCTCCAATCAACTAGATTTGAAATTCAACAATGATTTATAAATAAAAAAACTCCCACCACTATGATAGGAGTTTTTTTATAAGGTTTCAATGTTTTAACTTAAATCCAGCCTCTAAAACGGCTTGCCTCTGCCATTTTTCTTACGCCAACCATATAGGCTGCAAGGCGCATATCGACGCGACGTGTTTGTGCTGTATCATAAATACTGTTAAATGATTTTACCATAATTTTTTCAAGTTTTTCTTCTACTTCTTCTTCAGACCAGTAGTAACCTTGATTATTCTGTACCCACTCAAAGTAAGAAACTGTTACACCGCCGGCAGATGCCAATACGTCTGGTACAAGCAGGATACCGCGCTCTGTAAGGATTTCAGTTGCTTCAAGTGTTGTTGGGCCATTTGCTGCCTCAACAACAATCTTAGCACGAATATCGTGTGCATTATCCTTGGTAATTTGATTTTCAATTGCAGCAGGAACAAGAATATCACATTCAAGTTCAAGCAATTCTTTATTTGAAATCGTATTATTAAATAATTTAGTCACTGTTCCAAAGCTGTCACGGCGATCCAATAAATAGTCAATATCAAGTCCATTTGGATCGTAAAGTGCTCCATATGCATCTGAAATCCCTACTACTTTTGCACCCGCATCATGCATAAATTTAGACAAATAGCTTCCTGCATTACCAAAACCCTGAACGACAACCCTTGCACCCTCGATTTGGATACCTTTCTTTTTCGCAGCTTCGCGAATACAGATTGTTACACCCTTCGCTGTTGCAGAATCACGGCCGTGAGATCCTCCAAGAACAAGTGGTTTTCCTGTAATAAATCCAGGTGAGTTAAATTCATCAATTCGGCTATATTCATCCATCATCCAAGCCATAATTTGCGAATTCGTAAATACGTCTGGAGCAGGAATATCTTTAGTAGGTCCAACGATTTGACTGATAGCACGCACATAGCCACGGCTTAATCTTTCAAGCTCTCTAAAAGACATATCGCGAGGATCACAGACGATTCCGCCTTTACCGCCGCCATACGGAAGATCAACAATACCGCATTTCAAACTCATCCAAATTGAAAGGGCTTTCACTTCCGTCTCGGTTACACCAGGATGGAAACGAATGCCTCCCTTTGTAGGACCAACTGCATCATTATGTTGGGCACGATAACCAGTAAATATTTTTGTTGAACCATCGTCCATACGAACTGGAATTTTTACTGTCATCATGCGTAATGGTTCTTTTAATAGTTCATATACCTCTTCAGGATAACCTAATTTTTCAAGGGCCTTATGAATAACGGTTTGAGTAGATTTTAACACATTATTCGTTTCCTCTTGATTAGTCTTTTCAGTACCATTTTCGGCTACCATTTGTAAACCTCCTAAGAAATCTCTTATACGAATGTTGTCCGCTTTCAGACACAAGTATACACTTTTAAATGATTAATGCAAGTAGAAAAATTCACTTTTATACTTTCTTTGATAAATTTTGTGGAAACGCTGTCAGGCTTTTTTATAAGGGGATTTTTTGAACCTAATATAACCAATTAATTCATAATTTGGACAGAAAGAAGCGGTGGCCCCCTCCTAAACAGGTTAAAAACCTATTTAAAAAAATGGAGGATGGTTTCCACCGCTTTTTTTTCAATTATTTTTTTGCCATATTCCTCAAGCATGTATGGACTAAGTATAGAAGGCTCCCCGTATTCAGATAGCAGAGATGCCGCTCGTTCATTTGTTATCGCATCCAATTTATTGATAAGTAAATAATAACGGTCATTCATAGAGTACAAGGTACCAGCCAAAATATTAATTAAACTAAGCCTTTTCGAAAGATTTATGATATCTTCAAAACTTGCAAACTCATACAAAAGATCTTCAGAACCTTCAACCCTAACCTGCATTTCAATAAAGCCATCGAATAAGGATTCCTCATCTTCAGCCGTTTCATCGACGGTAATAATCATAATCATTCCCTGAGCCTGTAAAGAAAAAATTTCCACTGCAACTGAACCCTGTATCTCAACATCAAATTCCTCACTTGCCTCTTCCAGCATATCATGAAAGAGCTGATGCCATTTTATCGAGTCCTTCCAAATATCTTCCTTGGAGAGGCCTCTTTCAAATAAATCATCAGAGGTTAAGAAAATTTTAATTTTATTGGCTGTTAAGCGTTCTAAGCGCATTCTTTTGCCCCCTGCCGTGACCTAACTCTTGTGTTTAGTGTATGTCATCGCCGTTTAATGGTGAATTGTCTACCTCACCAATCGCTTAGATTCCATTTTTCAGTGTAATTAAATGGCTTTCTGCAGGTGCCCCCAGCCTTAAGGGAACAGTTGTTGTCCCGTAACCGTTACTGATCAGGAGCGTGGTATTCTCTAACCTTTTCAATTGCCCTTTTTTGAATGGACTATATCCAAGAATATGAATTTGCCCTCCATGTGTGTGTCCGCTTAACACCAGCCTAATTTCATGTTGGTCTTTAATTTTATCCGTTATATTTGGATAATGACTGGCAAGAATTTTAAAGCTATTTGGATCCGCATCCATAAGCGCGAAATCGAGCCGGTCCCGATCTTGACTTAAATCATCAACACCTAATAAACATAATTTATCGCCTTCCCCTGATTCAAAAGTTACAGCTGTATTATCAAGAACCTTAACCCCAAAATCCAAGAAGATCGCATCTAACTCATGATAATCCACTTCATAATCATTATTTCCCCAAACAAAATAAACAGGTCCAAGACTTTTTAACTTTTTAAGATTTTCCTTTACTTTTGAAAAAGGTACACCTTTTTCTGTTAAATCCCCTCCGATAATGACGATATCAGTTCTACCTTTTACTGCATGAATAATTTTGTCCGAAATACTTCGCCGGTGTATATCGGAGATAAAGAATAGAGAAACCTTACCAAATGATTTTGGAAAATCACTAAATTCAATTTCATCTTCCCTTACTTGATTTAAAAATGCTTCTCTAATCATATATAACAAAAGGCAAATACCTACTAATAAAACAATGATGATTATAACCATTTTCAAAGTTTCCCCTTTACACGTTCTAACGTTCTACGGAAATCATACCATAAAGAAAACTTAAACTAAAAAAGAGAAGGGTCAATTCAGGTCCAATATAAAAATGCACAGAAAAGATCAGTAGTAAGCCTGATAATGCAGCAAGTACTTCCCATCCCCGGCGTTTTTGCTCTTGAAGATGTTTTTTCTTTAAAATAGTTTCACGTATGTATCGAGCATTCACAACGAGCCCAATAAAAAATGCAATCGATCCCGCAAAAAACTCTAATGGCTTAACGATAAATCGAATAAGGAAATCAGTTAAAATAAAGGGGTGGTTGATTGGAATCCATTTATTTATAAGGTATCCACATAAAAAGACTATGCAAAGTTTCCAAATATTCGCTGCCAAAAAAATCCCTCCCATACCAATGTATGAGAGGGAAATAATTTCTTTCCTAAGACCATATTATTCATCTTCTTGAATATTTAAAATTCTAAAACCATGCTCTTCCAGTTTCTTTGTAAACTTATCTATATTATCCTTCTTTTCAACCTTCATTACTATTCTACGAACAAGTTTATCGGTTTCATCAAATGTAACCAGAGAGATAATGTGCTCGTGGAAATGATGGGCAATTTCCGAAAGGCGGGCGATTCGGCCCTCCGTTTCAACCGAAGTAAAGGCTATTCGGACACCTGGGCGATGTACGCCAAATGCACTTTCAAATGCACTTAACACATCTGAACGTGTTACGACACCAAGAAAGTTACCACTTGAATCTACAACTGCCAGCAGTGGAAAATCTTTAAGTTCCAGAAGTGTCTTTTCAAATACTTCCCCACCTTCTAAAAAATCATCATGGTGTGTTGCAACTTCATTTACGGTTGTGGTAGATAGAAAGTCATCACGCTGTCGATTGGATTTAAAAAAGTTTTCGTATATCCCATATCGAGTGACAACACCTACATACTTTGCTCCATTGAGTACCGGTAAACCATCAATTTGGTGTTCTTCTAATTGTGTCAATGCTTGTTTCAATGTTTGATTATGTTGAACTGTAAAACACTCGTGCTTAGGTATCATCATGTTTTTTACGAACAATTCCATCACCTCTAGACTTTTAATCCTACATCCTTATTATAGTTCAACAATCCCGTCCAAAACCCCACTTTGTTGTTAAAGTTTAGTGTCATGTTTCCCAATTAACATCATATATTTATCTATGATGTTAAAACAAGGAGGTTTAATATGAATACTCATAACAAAACCTATCATCCTTATGCAAGCCCGTTCGACCCTTGTAAGCCGATTACAGTAAAAACTTATTCGACCCCTCCCCATTTATATATGGGATTTCAACCGCCAAATTTACCACAATTTTCACCCATGGAGGCCCTTAGGGCAGGGACATTATGGAAAGATTTTTATGACCCATACTATAACTCTTATGAAAAATCTAAAGGAGGCTTACCTTCATGAAACAGGTTCCTCCTGAATACTATCAATTGATGGAGCAGCTGCAAGCAGTGGATTTTGTTTTAGTAGAGCTCACACTTTACCTTGATACACACAATGACGATCTCGAGGCCATTAACCAATTTAATCACTATGCAAAAGAAAGGAAGCGTTTGAAAAAAGCCTTCGAAAGCCAGTTTGGCCCACTATTGCAATTTGGCAACAGCTACTCCAGTCACCCTTGGAATTGGGATGATACACCTTGGCCTTGGCAGGTTTAGAACAGATAAAGAGAGGGTGATTACATGTGGATTTATGAGAAAAAATTACAATACCCCGTAAGAGTAAGTACCTGTAATCCAACATTAGCAAAGTACTTAATTGAACAATACGGAGGCGCTGATGGGGAATTAGCTGCTGCCTTAAGATACTTAAATCAACGGTATACCATTCCCGATAAAGTAATTGGCCTCCTAACGGATATTGGAACAGAGGAATTTGCCCATCTTGAAATGATTGCCACAATGGTGTATAAATTAACAAAAGATGCCACACCTGAACAATTAAAAGCAGCCGGGCTCGGTGCTCATTATGCGGATCACGACGGGGCATTATTCTACCATAATGCTGCAGGGATACCTTTTACCACTCAATATATCCAAGCAAAAGGAGATCCTATTGCAGATTTGTATGAAGACATTGCTGCAGAAGAAAAAGCCCGAGCTACCTATCAATGGTTAATTAATTTAAGTGATGATCCGGATATTAACGACAGTCTTCGTTTTCTGCGTGAACGGGAAATTGTGCACTCCCAGCGTTTCCGAGAAGCAGTAGAAATCCTTAAAGAAGAACGTGACCGTAAGAAGATTTTCTAATCTAGTAGAAGCAGCCAATAGGCTGCTTCTTATTTTTTCGCATGATAGAGATTAATGTCATAGGTTTTTTTTATGATTTCAAAATCAACATGGCGATTTTTCCATTGTTCTTCCTTTTTCCATAAATCCTTACTTCTATCTACAATTTCACATCGTAAATCATGATATTCTTTCTCGAACTTGTCTTTTTTTTGCTTTAATACATTCATCCACCCATACATTAAGATGGTCATGGCTAATAAAATTAAATTTTTTAAATCGCTCACTGAAACAGAAAACATGGCAAAAAAGGAATAAGAATATTGTTTTCCTATCGTAATATAGAAGTAATACAGATATATAAATGACACGACAAGGGTTGCCATGATCCAATAATTATGCAGTTTTTTTGCATCGTCAAACTTTTTCTTTCTTTTTCGGACATTTTCTAGAATATGTTTCGTGGTTTCATCCGTATATTGTAATTTAAGGATTGGAGTATCCATTCATCCCCCTCCATTTCTCCTTATAACGATATGAACTTGTCCGGTGAATTATGTTTAAAATATTAAAAAACCGATCACTTTTTGTCTGATCGGTTAGTTATTTAAGGGGATTTTTAGAACCTGTCCCGTATAAATTTGATTATTCTGAAGATGATTTGCATCTCGAATGATGTTAATCCCGGACTTAGAATGATAATAGTTCATCGCAATTCTAAATAATGTTTCCTTTGGTTGAACGGTATGATAAACTAATTTACGTTTCTCAGCTGGAGCAGCCGTTTTAAGCAGATCGGTTTTACTTTTTTCCATTTCATTTTGCCCAGTTTGACGCTTGACTGTTTTGTTCTGTTCAGGTTTTTTGGGCTCTTCACTTTTTTCCGGCAGCTGGCTGGATGCTGGTTCCGTTTTATTATCATCACTTTTAGCATTTAAGTCACTGCTATCTTGTTTTACTTCCTTCTTTTCAGACTCAGAAATGTCCGAGCCAGCCTCTTTATCTTGCTGTGACGTTTCCAGTTTGATGGATTCATACCCTGATTGATTCCCTGAGACTTTCTCTGCTCCGGTTATCTTTTTTCCATGATAGTAAGAGATGATGCTGAAACAGGTGATTGGCAGAAGGATAAACAATAAAACCAATAGACGGATGATCGGATATTTTAATTTCACCTTGGTTTTTTTCGGTTTTTGACGGTGAAGCTGGCCTCTTGGAGGTAACCGTTCACCATTTTCCGGCTTTTCATTTATTTTTTCAATTCGGCGTTTTAATCGCTCAGCCTGATCTCTATATGGTTCCTCTGGATTCATGGTGCGTCCCCTTCCCATTCGTCATACTTCTTTTGTCTAATTTTTATATACATCCCCAATAAAAAATCGATTACGAAATGCATCACAATTGTAACCGCAAAATTATTTGTCCACTCATATATAAATCCAATAAAAAAGCTTAACAATACTATATTAAAAAACAAATACCAATTAAATAGATACCGATAGTGAATCACGGCAAAAATAACACTTGCAAAAATCAATCCAATCTTTGTTTGAATGATCCCTCTGAATAATAATTCCTCACTAAAAGCCACAAGTGCGGCAATCCAGATAATCTGAAGTATATTTTTATTTTTAAATATACGCTCATTGAGCCCGCCATCGTCATAAAAAGAAGATGGCAGCCATTTCATTAAGGTAATATCTACGATTACAACCAGGATTCCGGCAGGCAGGCCAATATTTACAATCCTAATATCATTCAGGCGGAAATAGCGTAAAAAAGAAAAATGATCAAATAATAAAATACCTAAAATAATAGAAATGGTTATTAGAATAATTTGAGTCATATACAGATGGAATAATAATTCTCGATCTGTTAACCCCCTGATTAAATCATTATACTTATTTTTCATTCACTCATCTCACTATTGATTAAAATTTTCTCAAGATATTCTTTCCATTTCTTTTGGTTTTCGTCCTTAGAATCCTTTTTATCAAAAGATTGATAATTAAAAAGGTCCATCCCACAACAATCACAACAAGGCTTTACCTTGTTTGGAATCGATGTCTCCTCAAAATAGTTTAAAATAAATTCCCTTCTGCAGGTGTCGGTTTCCACCCATTTTTTCATTAAGTAAATATTACTTTTTTTAATTGAACGTCTTTCCATTACATAATCCGAGATGATTTCCTTTAATTCTTCCGGTCCTGTTACTTCCTTGTATTGCTTAATGAAGTTTTGAATAATTCGCCACTGAATTTCTGAAAATCCACCCTTTTCGATAAATTGATGACTCTTATCGGAAAGTTCCTGATAAGTACTAAAATCTTGTCTTATTCTTGTGAACAGCCAGTCCAGCTGCTGTTCTGAAGGAAGTTCACCTTCTGCGAGCTGCAACGGAAGCTGTTCATCCCAAGGGGAATATAAAAATATCGCAACACTTGGTAAACCGTCTCTCCCTGCCCTGCCGATTTCCTGCAGGTACGACTCAAGCTGCATGGGCATATGAAAGTGTATAATAAACCGAATATTTTCCTTATTTACGCCCATTCCAAATGCACTCGTAGCACAGATGACATCTAATTGACCGTAAATAAATTGCTGTTGTATTAATATTCTCTGCTCGTGATCCAGTCCACCGTGGTAAGCCATCACTTTTGATACACCATTCTCCATCAAATATGACACCATTTTTTCTGCAGCTTTTTTACTTGAAAAATAAATGATTCCTGGTGTTTGCAGTTTTAAAACGAGCTCTAACACCCGCCGTTGTTTTTCGGGGATATCTGCTAGTTTTTCTACATAATAGGCAATATTTGGGCGGTCAACGGTGGACTCAATTATTTCAACCTCTTGAAGATTCAGGGATTGGACGATATCTTCCTTGACCTTCCTAGTAGCAGTAGCAGTGAGGGCAAGCGTAAGGGGATTTCCTAATCTCTTACGAATATAACCTATTCTTGAGTAATCAGGTCGAAAATCATAGCCCCATTGGGAAATACAATGTGCCTCATCAATAACGAACAGCGAAATCGAAAGTTCTTGAAGTTTACGAATCATAAAATCAATACCGAGCATCTCCGGTGAAATAAAAATATACTTGTATTTTCTTAGGTTTTGGAGAACATTTTTTCTCTCTTCAGAGGAAAGAAAGGAATTTAAGGCTACCACACGTTTTTCACCCATCTGCATTAACTGTTCAACCTGATCCTGCATAAGCGATAAAAGTGGCGATATAATAATAATTTGTCCGTTTAGGGCATATCCTGGGAACTGGTAGCAAAGAGATTTTCCCGTACCAGTAGGAAGAATAGCTAAAGTATCGTTGCCGGCTAAAATCGATGAAATAACTTCCTTTTGTCCCTTTTTAAAAGTATCAAACCCAAAATGCTTTTTTAATAATGTTTCTAATTCCATTGCAATTCACCATACTTTGCCAACACAAGGCGAATTTGAAAATAACTTGCCTGCGTCAAACTATTCCTGATTATTTTCAACTGCCTTGTGTGTAATTGAAAAGCAAGATTCATGATTTTATGCTGCAATTCTTTATCCACATATCCTTCGATTGAAAAATCATCTATATTTAAGGCAAATTCCACAAGATGATCTTCAATTGTACTTTGTTTTAAATGGCGCAGGTGTACAATTTCATCGATGCTATACCCTTTTTTCAACAAGTCCCAAGTTTTTCGTGCAGAGATTGTTAATGAATCATTTTTCCTAAGTCCATGAAAAATGGATGATAAAAGTGGATAACGTTCAAAATCGGCCTCTATCGTTTGGATTAAATAATGAATGATATTGATAAATTCAATATGATACTCTAGGTTTTCCATCTTTAACATTTTTGCGTTTTGTCCCTCTGTTAAACCAATTTGCCGATAACCAGTTAATCGATATATCAGTACATCCGGATTAATGTCCGGTGTTGTATCAAAGACATCGGTAAATTCTAAAAAAAGCAATCTTCCTAAGTTATCTCGAGAATGTTTGAACTTTCTTACAATATCTTTCAGCCATAAATGAGTATCTTTGTTTTTTTGTATAGGAATATACCGGCTTTCTTGATGAACTAAATTGGAAATAACCTGAACAAGTAAAGAAAGTCTTTCCCAAAAAGGATTAACAAAATGTTGATATTCCCAGCCTTTCAAATAGCGAGGCAAGGGATGATTTTTCAAATGAAGTTCACCTGTGGATGTTAGTAAAAATTGATGGTCACCGCTTGAATTAATCCATCCTGTTTCAAGAAGCCTTTGAATGATGCTATCAAAGGATTCTCTTGGGAAAGGTTCAATAATCCGAAAAAATTTTTTAAGTGAATATAGGTGTGCATCTTGTATAGTTTGTGACGATTTTTTTCCATTTAGCAGATGGTAAATGGAATAAATCGTCCGTTCCCCATTTAATTGCTTTAGGCAATAAAGAATAATGTTTTCTAAGGATTGCATCCGGCTCCACCACTTTTTTGAATTCATCGACAATTTTAGTCATTTTTCTTTTATATTCTACCATGAAATGAACAAACTGGTTTCATGAAAATGTTGAAGAATATTGGGCATGCTAAAACAGCCATTGATTTGTAACCATTTTTCTATTGAAAAGTTACACATACAGTTTTACAATAGGTAAGAGAAATGCTTTTCCATTTATAGTGGAAAAGAGTAATATTAATTTTTGTTATTTTTTGGGAGGTTTTTTTTCATGGCGAAGTACACAATTGTTGACAAAGAGACTTGCATTGCTTGTGGTGCTTGCGGAGCAGCTGCACCAGACATTTATGATTATGATGATGAAGGCATTGCATTTGTAACTCTTGACGATAACGAAGGGATTGTTGAAATTCCGGACGTTTTAATCGATGACATGATGGATGCATTTGAAGGCTGTCCAACTGATTCAATCAAGGTTGCTGAAGAGCCATTTGATGGTAATCCAACTAAATTTGAATAAACCAGTTAACATTGGTTAAGCTACTAATCCTCTCTGGAACAGAGAGGGGTTTATGAATAAAAAAAACCCGCAGGTTTGCGGGTTTTTTTTATTCAGGAACAATCAATATTTGTTTTGGTTTAATTAAATCTGATTTAAGCTGATTCAGATTTTTAATTTTTTCAATGGAAAGGTTTCTTTTCTTGGCAATCGAGGTCAGGGTGTCACCTTTCTTGACAATATATTGATTTGCATTTATCCGGGATTCACGCAGGTAATTCGAGCTTGCGGCTACGATACTGTCCCGACTGCTTGCGATCCCCCCTTGTACGGTTTCCCCTACCTCAGCCTTCCCTAATAGCCTTTCAGGGTCAAAGGCATTTTTTTTATCATAGGTCCAGGCTGATTCATGTGTTTCAAAATGAAGGTGAACACCAGTGGCCTGCCCCGTTCTACCCATTTTCCCAAGCATTTTTCCTTGTTTGACAGCTTGTCCTTCTGTTACAAAACGCTGTAATAAATGAGCATAAACGGTAACAAATTGATTTGGGTGTTTAATAAAAACTACATTTCCATATGTATTAGAGTAGTAGGATCTTACCACTACTCCATCGTCAACAGCTAAAACAGGAGAATTTAATTTTCCTGCTATATCAATCCCTTTATGTTTCCCAAATCTCGTTCCATATGTATCAGAAATAACACCATCTGCAGGCCAAATCCAATCAATTTTTACTTCGTTTGCCTTTCGCATACTAGCTTCAGTATGCCTTCCCCCTAAAAATAACAAACTGACACAAACCGCTAAAATAGCTGCAATCAAAAACCTTTTAACATAATCCAACATTACTAACTTTCCTCCTTAAATCTGTTCCTCTCCAACACACCATATGTTATTTAGATTCCATTTAGAACCTCCTTGGGAGAGGAATGGTAAAGCATACTTGTTATAATTTGGATTGGTTTATCTTTTTATACATTTAAAAAGATCAACCTATTGGGTTGATCTTTCATACATTAAGGGGTAGATCGGAGATTGGGTGCCAAGGGCACTTTAATTTCTTTTGTTAAATCAAAGTTGCCTACTCGTTTTAATGGCACATTAAGTATGAAAACGGATTTTATTCCAAACTCTTTTGCCGTTAATAATAAAGCCTCAATCGAATAAATCGTATTCTGTGAATCCTCCAGGATTGATTTTTCTTTTAGTGTTAGAAAAAGGGTATTCTTTCTAATTAGCATCTTTTTAAATTTTATTGCAGGTAAAATAGAAGCCTTTAATCCCCCTTCTGATTGATCCTTTTTCATTGCCACAAAGGCCGCTTTTAAGGTATTATATTTGGCTTGTGACGGAACTAAAAAAGGTTTATCCTGATTTCTAGGAACATAAAGGAAAAAAGCCCTTTGCCTTTCATTTTCAGCATTAAGCTCTTCCAAATGACCATAATTCCCTAATTCAATGCCAGGTTGACGATTGGTTGAAAACCTTATTCTTTTTACAAGACTGTTCGTGGAAATATCCTTTTTTATTGCGTTTACAAAAATAGTTTCATTTGCCCCTTGGCCATATGGATGGTCTTTCGGAACGTCTACATTCACACTATCGCCCTTTTCATTTAAGGATAGCGTGGCATTCATAGGGTAAAAATCACTTAACCCCCATTTTTCCTCTTTTAACTGAACCATATATTCATTGAATAGGCTAATCCATGATTGATTATTCTTTCGATTCACGATTGTGGAAACAGGAATCAAAATCTGACCTTGATGGTCTGGTATCCAATAGGTTAAAACCTTTTTATTTCCAACATCACCCTCGTATGCAGCCGTATTCAGATTCATCCCTCTCATAAGTCCATACTTTTCTGTCCCTGTTGAATCCAATGCTTTAGAAGAAGATTCGCCTTTTTTCATCTCAATTGGTTTTTCTTGTTTATCTGATAAAAGTTCCATTTTTTTGCTAGACTTTTCATCTGCTTGATCCATAGAAATCTGATTACTAACAAGGATTTTTGGGATTAAAATTAGGATGAGAAGTACTGCTGCAGCTGAAGCTATCGCGGGTAAAACCCAAGCTGGTTTCTTCCGACTTTTTAAAGAAAGGTTCTGGTAAATGTCACGAGGATTGCGATGATCTTTAATTTTAGGCATTTGCCGTAGTAGTTCTTCGAGCTGCTTATCGCTCCACTCTGACTTTTTCACTTTTTAATCCCTCCTTTTCAGAAAGTATATCCATTTGTTTCTTTAATATCTTTAAGGAACGGTGCTGGGTAGTTTTGACCTTGCTTTCCGTCCAGCCTAGTGTTTCCGCGGTCTCTGCAATTGATAAATCGTGGATATAGCGAAGAATAATAACAGCTCTTTGATCTACAGTGCAGTATTCCAAACATTTGTATACACTCATAATTTCTTCTTTTTGAACCGTTATTTCCTCCGGAATAGGGTATTCGTCCCTCACTTGGCTGGTGGACCAATCAAACTTTTCTAATAAACGGTCCTTCCAACCTTTTTGCTTACGGAAAAAGTCGATGGCAACATTTCTGGCAATTGAATATAGCCATGTCTTTTCACTGCTTTTCCCCTCAAAATGGCTATAAGATTTATATACGCGAATATAGACCTCTTGGACAAGATCCTCGGCATGTTCTTTATTTCTAACCATATAAAATAGAAATTGAAATACGTCATGATGATATTTATGATATAACTCATCGAAAACGGAGTCCATCTATTCCCCTCCCCGTTCAAAAGATTAGTCGACATTTATGTATAAAAAGTTTCATTATTAAATATAGACTTTTTCCCGTAATAATGGAAGGAATTTCGTAGTGGTTAATGCCTATTACAATTCTGTTAAAATAATTTTTCGAAACAAAAAACCCATCCATTTTTGATTGGATGAGTTGAAATGTTTCTTGTGTATCAAGAACAATCGTCAAAATATTCACTCTCTTCCCTATTTTTGAGGAAGAAAGAAGGAAAATGTCGTTCCTTGACCGATTTTACTATGAACGGAAATATGTCCGCGATGGGCTTCAATAATATTCTTGGCAATAGCAAGTCCTAAACCAGTCCCAGATCTTCCCCGAGTACGGGCTTTATCTGCCTTATAAAAACGTTCAAATACGAACGGTAAATCTTCCTCAGGAATACCAGAACCTGAATCAGCAACTTCCATGACAAGTCTATTATTCTCCTCGGAAACTTTTAATGTAACTCTTCCGTCCTTTGGGGTATGCCTGATGGCATTATCAATCAGATTGGTTAACACCTGTTCAATGCGATCTGGGTCGAAAGAAATTGGACTGACTATATTCCCGATATTTGAACTTAATAAGATTTCATGATCTTTGGCAAGACCTTGGAATTTATGAATAATCCTATTTATAAAGGAAGAAAGATTAACTTCCTCCACCGTTAATTGAATATGTCCCGCTTCCATCCTTGCCAAATCAAGAAGTTCATTCACAAGGCGTCCCATTCTTAATGATTCGTCATAGATTACTTTTGCCATCTCTTTTTTCTCTTCCTGTGTTTCCGCAATATCGTCGACAATTGCTTCACTATATCCTTGCAGCATCGAAATAGGTGTTCTTAGTTCATGTGATACATTGGCAATAAAATCTCTTCGCATTTTTTCAAGTAGCCGTTCTTCCGTCATATCACGTAAAACCGCGACAGCCCCCCGTATAAACCGGTTGCTGTAAAGTGGACTCACTAAAATGACCCAATGACGGCCCTGAAGAGAAATTTCACCAATTTTCTCTTTTTCGGTATCAACAGCTTGTTGGAAAAGTTCCATTACTTTCGACGGAATTGCCTCTGAATGGGACGATAGGCCTTTTTCATAGTACCAATATTGAAGAAACCGGTCTGCAGGCGGATTAGTAATTAAGATGGTACCATCACGATTAAAGGTAATAACCCCATCTGCCATACTGCTCAGGATGCTTGCAAGCTGTTCTTTTTCTTGGTTAAGTGCATTCATGTTGAATTTTAATTGTCTTCCCATCTGATTAAAAGCCGTTGCTAACTCACCAATTTCATCATGGGTGAGTATTGGAACCTTTGTATCAAACTTCCCTCTCGCCACTTCAAATGCCGCCTCGCGCATCTTTCGTAGTGGCGCTGTAATTCGCGTTGATAAAAAGAAGGCAAATATAGTAGTTAAGATAATAGCAACTCCAGCGACAAGTAAAATAAATCGAGTTGTCGAATGGGTTGTTTCCTGCATGTCCTTTAGGGACTGATAGATGAAAACTGCGCCCATTTTTCCATTTGGTAAATGAAGCGGCACTCCAATAATAGAATAGCTTGCTTCTTGATTACCGTCACTTTGGTCTACTGCAAAATCCGAAATTTTTTCTACCGTTTTATTTTCTTTAAAAACCTTTGCCAATTCATTGTCTTTTTTAATATCTGAAATGGTCAATTTCGTTGCATTTTTTGTATTTGGTGAGTAGTAAATCTCATCGTCATTTTTAACAATGACTACTTTTGTAACGTCATCGATTATTTCCCATGATATCTCCAAGGCAAGCGAAAATTGATCATTCGGATGCTCTTCCAACACACGGGCAATTTTTTCTGCAGAATGGGTTAATTTATCTTTTGTTTCAAGAATGTTTTGGTTTTGAAAAAATTCGAGGAGCATCACTGTTAGAATAAACAGTACAACTGATACCAGTAATAGAATGGTAATCCAAAGTTTACCTACTACACTTCGTAGAAAGGTCATCCATTTACAACCTCGAATTTATATCCGACACCCCAAACGGTTACAATCATTCTGGCAGCCTGTTCAGATACTTTGTTTAATTTCTCTCGAAGACGTTTTACGTGGGTATCTACCGTCCTCAAATCTCCAAAAAATTCATAATGCCATACTTCTTTTAATAATTGTTCTCGGTCAAAAACTTTATCGGGAGCTTTTGCCAGGAAATATAGTAATTCATACTCTTTTGGTGTTAAACTTACTTCTTTTCCCTCTGCAGTCACTCTATGTGCATCATTATCAATTGTTAAAAATGGAAATACAATAACGTCTTTTGTCGTCGTTTCAGTTTGTAAATAACTTGTTTGAGATGATCTTCTTAATAAAGCTTTGACACGCAGGACAACTTCCCTTGGGCTAAAAGGTTTTACAATATAGTCATCTGTCCCAACCTCAAAGCCTTGCACACGATTTATCTCTTCACCTTTTGCCGTTAACATAATGACAGGGGTCGCTTTCTTTTCCCGCAGTTCACGGCAGACCTCAATACCATCCTTACCAGGCATCATAAGGTCCAAAAGAATTAAGTCATAATCATTCTCTATCGCTTTAGACAAAGCTTCTTCTCCATCTTCAGCTTCGTCAATCATATAATTTTCACGCTCTAAATACATTTTTAAAAGTCTGCGAATTCTTTCCTCATCATCTACAACTAAGATTTTTACTTCTTTTTCCATTAAATAATCCCCCCATGTTGTTATTTTACAAAATGAGTTTATATTTTGCTATATTTTCAAAAGAAATGCTTTCCTAAAAGTGTCAAAATTATGACAGGGTATAATTATTATTATTAAAAATAGCCTTCACTAACCAATCGTGAAGGCTATAAGATAAAATCTATTTTTAATTATTATCCAGCATATGAATGAAGACCTGCAATGACTAAGTTAACCGCAACAAGATTAAACATGATAATTACAAAGCCGATGACTGCAAGCCATGCTGATTTTTCACCATGCCAGCCTTTTGACAGACGGAGATGTAAAAAGGCGGCATAGAACAACCAGGTAATTAGAGCCCATACTTCCTTAGGGTCCCAGCCCCAGAATCTTGTCCATGCAACCTGCGCCCAAATCATTGCAAAGATGAGAGCACCAAGTGTAAATACAGGAAAACCGATTAATACAGAACGATAACTAATCTCGTCAACAAAATCGAGCTTAATATTTCTTACAAACGGCTGAAGTGCTGCAGCAATCCGTTTTCGAAGCACTAAGCGAATGATACCGTAAAGAATCAGTCCCCCAACAAAAGACCACATAACCGTGTTCATTTTTTTAGCATTGACCATTGCCGGCATTTCTACAACCGGTTCAAAACCACCCTTTGTTACTAATTCTCCTTTATGGGGTCCAATAACCGCGGGCATTGTGTATTCAACTTGCACTTGATTTTTATTTTTATCAACCCAGTTGAATTTCTCATGATAACCGACTCCGGAAAAAATGGAAGAAACTATAACAAATCCCAATGTGGTAACAAGTCCAAACATGACAATTTCAAGCCAAAAGGTTTGTTTACTAGATTTCGATTGATTAACCGCCTTTACAAGATAGATTAAACCTGCCGCAAAGCTAACGGCTAATATCGCTTCACCAATTGCAGCAGTGGTCACATGGATATAGAGCCAATAACTTTGCAATGCAGGTATTAATGGCGTTATATCACGCGGAAACATACTTGCGTAAGCAATGACTAGAATAGCTACTGGCATAGTAAACAGTCCAAGAAGGACGGCTCGGTAAATAAAAAAGATAACAATAAATGCCCCGACGAGAGCCATACCAAAAAAGGTTGTAAACTCAAACATATTACTTACCGGTGCATGTCCGGAAGCAATCCATCTTAGAATAAAGTAACCCAATTGAGAGATGAAACCAATAATCGTTAAAAATACAGCAATTTTCCCCCACTTGTTGGTCCCTTTTTTCTCATTTATATTTTTTTTCGCTTTAATCGCTCCTCCATAAAATAAGGTAGCAATTAAGTAAAGAATAAAAGCAATAAACAGTAAATTACTACTAAGTGATACCAACTATGCTTCCTCCTTCTCCGTCCTATCTTTTTGCAGCTGATCCTCAGGCATGGTAAAATGCGTATCCGCTAAAACCGTTTCCAATTCTCGTTTAAGACCGTACCAGTTTTTATTTGTATGGGCTGCAACCCATACCTCGCCATTTTTATGTTGAATCCAAATTCTACGATGATTCCAATAAGCGCCTTGGACAACCCCAATCATAAAAACAATACCGCCCAAGATGATGGCCCAAATCGTTAAATCCTTTCTAACTGTTAAACCAGAAACATTTTTTGTCTCGATGCCTCTAAATGTCATTTTATACTTATTATTACCAAAAGGCTCAATATTTTGTCGGATTGCAACAAAACTCGTTTCCCCTTTTGGTTTATCTGGTGCAATCATTCGAAACACAAATGCAGGATTGTTGGGAACTCTAGATTTCGTAGTAGGTTCTCCGCCTTTTTCAAACTCAAAATCGGGAAAATAGCTTAGAATTTTCACAGAATACCCATTACCAAGATCATAAACAGGCTTCGGATTATAAAGATTGATTTTTAAATCCCCATAGGATTTTCCGGTCGTTTTATTCGTCAACGCAAAAGACATAGACTGTAGTTCATCAAGCTTGTAATCGACCTGATAGACTGAATACCCGTTAAAGGATAATGGATCATTAACACGAATACCATAGTCTTTAACCTTTTTAAGCTTAGGCTTTTCACCAGGAATGTTTTCGCCGACTCTTTCGTAGAGAACAACATTAGATTGATAATTTTTAGCCACTTGGTTGACTCTATTAAGAGCCTGATCAAATTTTTTGTCTTTGTCCTTATCATATAGCTGTAAAATAAATTTTTCATTCCTCAGGTAGTATTTACCATCTGTTTCAGGAATGACAGCAGTTTCTCCTTCGCGAATCCACAAGGATTTATCAATATACATCCCAGGAACAAAACGAAGCATTGCACCAATTAAAAAAATGATCAAACCTACATGGTTCACATACGGGCCCCAGCGGGAAAAACGACCCTTTTCCGCTAACAAATCCCCATTTTCTTCACGAACATGATAACGCTTTGCCTTTAAATGTTCTTTTACCTTTGTGAAATCAGCTGTATGAATGGATATATTGACTCCGAAAACACGCTGACGATTTAAAAAACCTTCATGTCTTGTAACATTTTGAGCTTTTAAAGCTTTATATAAAGGCACCACCCTGTCAAGACTGCAAATAACCAAGGAAATTCCAATCATCGCAATCAATAATAAATACCACCATGAACCATATAAATCATTAAAGCCAAGCTGGTAATATAATTTCCCCAACCAGCCATATTCCTTCTGATAATACTCGTCTGCAGGCATTATTTGCGGTATATATTCTTCCTGTGGAAAAATAGTCCCTATTGCAGAGGCTATTAAGGTTATGACTATTAGCCACACCCCAACCTTTACAGAAGAGAAAAAATTCCATATTTTATCAATAATGGTTTTATTATAGGTTTGTGAACGGCGTGCACTTCCCTCATAGCGCATGTCAACTAATTGTTTTTCTTTCTCCTGTTCATCTAATACCTTTCCACACGCTTCACATAGCACGGTTCCATGGGGATTCACATGTCCACATTCACATTTTGCATCTTTCATGATAAAAACTCCCAACAACCTTAAGGTTTAATTTTCTCCATAAATTCCCTTACCCTGTCTTCCGTTAATTGACCAGTAAAATATTTAACTACATTGCCATTTTTATCAATTAAAAATGTCGCTGGAAGCGGATCAATACCATAGACATTCATCACTTGTTTATCCTTATCAATGACAATTGGAAAATCAAGACTATAGCGGTCCACAAATTGGTTAACGGCAATATTTGACTCGTTAATATCAACCGCGAGAACCTGCACACCTTTATCTTTAAATTGCTGGTATTGATTATTTATGTAAGGCATTTCTTTTTCACAAGGTTTGCACCAAGTTCCCCAGAAATTTAGAAATACTCCCTGTCCTTTATAATCGGATAAACGATGCTTTTTCCCCTGCATATCGGTTAAAACAAAATCCGGTGCCGGTTTTCCGATTGCTACTTTTTGCTGATCATCCTTAGTTAAATTTTGATATAGCGTATAAGCAACAGCTAACCCAAGTACAAGCAGTATAATCGTTCTCATCACTAAACGCCGTTTTTTCATTTATACCCCTCCAGAAAACCCCTTTTGACACAGTTTGTCTAAATTATACCATTTTCCAACACCGCCATATTATTAACAAAAACGGGCAAATGTGAAACTTCTATGAATTTTTTTTTGTAGATTCCATCGCAAGTGCTCTTAACTGCTTAACTTCATGCGGAGTTAATTCTCTTGCATCACCAGCACTTAGTCCATTTAATGTTAGAAAGCCATAACGTTCACGCTTCAATTTTAGTACCTCATGGCCAATGGCTTCGAACATTCTTTTAACTTGGCGGTTTCTGCCTTCATGGATAATAATTTCAACAATAGCGGTTTGTTTTTTCTTATCCAATGAGAGCATTTTTACCTTTGCAGGAGCGGTTTTTCCATCCTCAAGCCGAATGCCCTTTTCCAATTTTCTTAAACTTTCTTTTTGGGGAATCCCTTTTACTTTTGCAACATATACTTTTTCAATTTCATTCCTCGGATGCATCAATAAATTAGCAAATTCCCCATCATTCGTCATTAGTAAAAGACCAGATGTATCATAATCTAACCGCCCGACAGGATAAACTCTTTCTTTAAATTCTGAAAAGAAATCGGTAACCACTTTCCTTCCTTTATCATCACTTACGCTTGAGATTACTCCGCGCGGTTTGTACAATAGAAAATAAACTGGTACTTCGCGTTCAATCGGTATTTCATTAACTTCTACTTTATCGTTTGCTGAGACCTTTATACCAAGCTCGGTAACAATTTTACCATTTACCTTCACTTTTCCTTCTTTGATTAATTCTTCGGATTTTCTTCTTGATGCAATGCCTGCTGCGGCCATTACTTTTTGCAATCGTTCCATTTTATATTTCACCTCGGGGATTTTTCTTTTAAACATTGGCTGTATTAAATTAGCCTGTTGATTTCCGCTCCAATCAACTGGGTTAAAAAATCAACATTGTCCTTTAACACAGCCAAAACATTAAATAAGAAAACAATTAGTTTTATTCCATCCTAATGAATTATGACATAACTTCGACATTTTTCAAAGCTAATGATATACCAAAATAAAGAAAGCAAGCTCCTCTCGCAGGAACTTGCTTTCTTTATTTTTATTTTATTCCTATTTTGCTCCAAAAACAAAAGCAACAACAATGATCGCGACAACTATTCCAACGATATCCGCTAATAGGCCCACCTTTAAGGCATCACCCATTTTTTTAATCCCAACCGCACCGAAATAGACGGTTAAAACGTAAAAAGTAGTATCCGTACTTCCTTGCAAGACAGATGCCAGCCTGCCAATAAAGGAATCAGGACCGTAGACTTTAATCAAATCACTTGTCATTCCCAGTGCTGCTGTTCCGGAAATGGGTCTGATAAACAATAAGGGGACAATCTCAGCAGGAATTCCGATTGCTTCCATTGCCGGTCGAATCCATTTCATTAAGGCATCCAGTGCACCTGATGCCCGGAATACCGTAATGGCAACGAGCATCCCTACGAGGAAAGGAATAATTGAAACTGCAATTTTGATTCCTTCCTTTCCCCCTTCTACAAAGCTTTCATAGGTAGGAACCTGTTTGAATGTTGCATATAGTAAAATAAAACCTATTAAAATAGGAATAAAACCAAGAGAGATACCCGAGATCAGCTCCATGTCCTTTTCATCCTTTTCGGCTTCTTCGATAATAAAAATAACGGTCAATCAGGATTGCACCTAATGCTGACAGAATAGTGGCAATTAATGTTGGAACAACTATTTCCGTAGGGGATGCTGAGTTGTAGGTCATTCTGATGGCAATAACTGTGGTGGGTATAATCGTGATACTTGCTGTATTTATTGCTAAAAAGGTAACCATAGACCTGCTGGCTGAATTCTTGCCGCCATTTAATTTCTTTAGCTCTTCCATTGCTTTAATTCCAAGGGGAGTGGCCGCATTTCCCAGTCCAAACATATTGGAAATCATATTGGACAATATATATCCCATCGCTGGGTGATTAACTGGAACCTCGGGAAACAAGCGTTTTACCAACGGCCGGAATAATTTAGAAAGCTTCTCTAGAAGTCCTGCTTCTTGAGCAATCCGCATCATTCCGAGCCAAAACACGAGGATACTAATTAGACCAATACAAAGAGTGACAGCATCTTGCGCACCTGAAAAGATCGCCTTATTTACATCTTCCATTTTCCCGTTGACCAAAGCAAACACAATACCAATGATGGTCATACCAACCCATATATAATTAACCATTTGTTTTCACACCAATAATCGAGAGAAAGATTTCTTTTACAAACTCGAATAATCCATCCTTATTAACCTTGATACCCTTATAATAGATTGGTACTTCTTTCACAACCTTGCCATCCAAAAAAACCATCGCTTTACCAACCTTCCTGGTTTTCTTCGAATCTCCCCATTTTTTAGATGGCTTGTTCAATTTATATTTAACACTAAATAAATCCATTTCTTCACTTGTAGCTGGATAGACAACTGAATTTTTTATATACAAATGGTTCTTATAGATTTTATTAGTAGAAATATCAAGCTTTCCTTTAGGGATAACCTCTGTCATATCAAAGCCTTTAAAACCACTTTCATACATGGCGATATGATCGTCCCAGTCATTTGAGTCATTCAATGTTACTGCAATGAGGTCCATATCTCCTTTAGTTGCTGATGTAACGAGCGTTCTTTTCGCGAGCTTTGTATACCCGGTTTTTCCGCCTGTGCAATATTTATATTTTGTTAACAAACGATTTTTATTTTTCCATACGCGGTCCCAATCTTCTGTTGGATTTGGCGCCCGATGTACCTTTGTACCGGAAATTTCTCTGAACTGTTTATTGTTCATTGCGTAGCGCATAAGCAACGCCATATCGTAGGCAGATGAATAATGTTCTGGAGAATTATCGAGTCCATGTGGATTCGAAAAATGGGAATCATACATGCCGATTTCTCTTGCTTTTTCGTTCATTAAGAGTGAAAAGCCTTCAACGCTCCCACCGACATTCTCTGCAATCGCTACAGCTGTGTCATTCCCGGACCTAAGCATTAAACCATAGACTAAATCCTTTAATTTTATTTTTTCGCCCGGTTTTAGGTAAACAGATGATCCTTCTGTCCTGACAGCCTGATCACTTATCTTCACATATTTATTCATTTTTCCTGATTCAATCGCTAGAATCGCCGTCATTATCTTGGTTATACTGGCAATCCTTCTCTTTGTGTGTGCATCCTTTTCATAAAGGACTCGGCCCGTTTTTTGTTCCATTAAAATCGCACTGGCAGCACCTACGGAAACGGAAGCATCCACCTTTTGAGGAATGTTAGCAATGAATAGTGTGACCACGAGGGAAAAAATAACTAGCTTCCATATCATTCTCATTAGATTTACCTCGTCCCCTTCTGAATCAAAAATTATATCCCTTGAACTTTGAGAACTGTCCAGCTCCAGCGCCTAGCCCCTCTAGGTTGCTTCGGTCCTGCCAATGAAGTCAAAGAACGACTTCACTGTCAGGCCCTCCAGCACTTGCCTTAGGCTGATCAAGGCGCTTCCGCTTTTCCTTATTTCTTTTACAATTTTATGCAGGACAAGGCTTGTTATGCATTAATGAGAAAAAAAACGAAAGCAATCGCTGGATTAAGCGATTGCTTCCTATAAATTAAATTGCTGTCCATTTAATATCTGCCGCTTTTTCGAAGCGCATTCCTACATCATGCCAGTTTACGATGTTCCACCAGTTTTCCACATACTCAGCACGATTATTTTTATACTGTAGATAATATGCATGCTCCCATACATCAAGAACGAGCAATGGAATGGTATTCCATTGAGTTAACAGCATGTGTCTCTCTGTTTGCAGTACTTCGAGATGCCTTGCCATCGGGGACCAAACGAGCAAGGCCCAACCTGATCCCTCAACCTGTTTTGCTGCCTCGCTAAAATGTTTCTGGAAGCTTGAAAAACTCCCAAAATAGTTCTCAATCTCGTCCTTTAGAGGGCCCTGTGGTGTACCTCCACCATTCGGGCTCATATTCTTCCAAAAAATCGCATGAAGATAATGCCCCGAACCATGAAAGGCAAGTTCTCTTGACCAATGCTTAATTAGAGAAAACTCATTGCTTTCCCGCGCTTTTTTTAGGTTTAATTCAGCGTTATTTAAGCCATTCACATATGATAGATGATGCTTTCCATGATGCAGCCTCATAATCTCTTCAGAAATGTATGGCTCAAGTGCATTATAGGGGAAGGACAGTTCCGGAAGTGAATGGCCTCCAGGAGCGAGTGACTTCTCTAATAACCAAATATTTCCGACATCTTGTTTTCTTTGAAAATAACTTTCCAATTGTTCATGAATCGACTCAGCCTTCGACTGTAAACTAAGTAATTCAGCATCCGATAACTCCCGATTTGTATTCTCGATTAAATCACTAAATTCATCAAGATTCTTCCATAAGTCTGAATCGGCTTCAACCTTTTCCATTTCTAAAAAATCTCTCATTTGCTCATTCCATTGAAAGAGCTCATTTACATATTTTCTAAATTTGCTCACGGTCTCCCTCATTTCAAACAGATCATTTATAGAATCGAACCAAAGTCTATCTAAATGGTATGTTCCGAAACTCTTAATAATGCAAAAAAGGCTATTCCTAAATTAAATAAGGAATAACCTTTTCTTTTATTTAGACTGGGCCATTTTTGTACGGTAATCTGTTTCGTAAAATTCTAATTCTTCTCGAATCCGTTGGAACTCGCCTTCTAAACCTTTAATTAGATTTTGAATGGTTTCCGGTACGGGTTGATAATATTTAATTGAATTTTTTCCTGTATACGCAGATCTGCTGTCCTCATACCATGCATCGTTTTTTGGAGAAAAGAATTCTTCAATGCATTGATGATAAATACGGTACAATGTTTTTTCTGCTGCAGCCTTTTGAAACGGCTCACTTTGAAGGATTAACGCACATGTCTCGATGCTTTCCTCACTGTAGACGAGCAGTTTCCGCATATTTGAAACAATTAATTTAAGGTAATTTCGTTTTTCCTCAGTTTCAGGATTTAATTGTGAAATTGTTGTTTCATTTAAGAAACCTTCCAGTGTCTGGATAGTCTCTTTTAAAAACCCCTTGACATCATTAAGTTGTGATTCTACTAAAGTATTCCCCATATTTACACCCCCGGATTTAGTCCAATCTAATATTATTTTGGCTGCATTATAAAAGCAAGCGGTGATTTTAATTCATAACTTTTGTTTTGTTTAAGGGATTGAAAAATGTCAGGCAGCTTATTAAAATCAATATCCTGGAAATAGGCTGCAAACTCATGCTTAGAATTAATGTATACACGTTTACGATGGCGCAGTCCTGGATTTTTAATTAAGCAAACAAGGGCAACAATGTCCTTGAATTCTACTTCATCAAAAATTGGGTCCTGTTGATAGGGAGTGAATTCATTGAACATTTCATCAAAGTACCTTAGATAGAGAACGTGTAGGGTTTTTTCCTCTCCTTCATCCTCAAAAGTTACTTCACTTCTGTTAAAGAAATCTTCAGAGGTATTTGATTTTTCCTTCTCTAATTCATACCCGCTGCATTGATTAATTAGCACCTTAATCCCACTCCTAAACAATAAGAAATTAATGAAATTTGAAAGCTATTTCTATTTTAACATAAATATTCCTTTATGTTTCCTATTTATTCTATGATTCAAGTGTTTCTTGAAACTTCTCAAAAAACAAATCCGCTTCCTCTTGGACATAGTCTTCTTCTGCTTTTTCTGGAAGCTTTGGTAATTCCTTAAGACTCTTTAAACCAAAATAGTCGAGAAATTCCTTCGTCGTTCCATATAATATGGCTCTGCCTGTACCTTCTGCACGTCCTACTTCTTTAATAAGTGCCTTTGACACAAGTGTATGAAGCGGTCTCTCTGTTTTTACCCCACGAATTTCTTCGATTTCAGCACGGGTTATCGGTTGTTTATAGGCAATAATTGCAAGTGTTTCTAATGCTGCCTGTGATAGCGCGGACGTATTTGGGGAGTCAACCAATTTTTTTAAATATAAGGCATTTTCTTTCTTGGTAGCAAGCTGAAACGTTCCTGCAAGCTGTACAATCGTAACTCCTCTTTGTTCGTTACGCTCATATTCTTGGATCGACTCTTCTATTATTTCACCGGCCTTTAGCTCGTCCACCTCTAAAACCTCGGCAATTTGTTTTAATGTCAGTCCCTCATCACCGGCTGCAAACAATAGACTTTCTAAAATACTGCTCCAATTAATGATTTCCAACCACTTCTCTTCCTTCCTTAACTACCTCTACAAAAATATCACCAAAGTTTTCCTGTTGTTCAACATCAATTTCTTTTCGTTTAATCAGTTCTAAGATAGCCAAAAAAGTTACCACAACATGCTCTTTCTCCGGGTAGGGAAAAAGGTCATTAAAGTTTTTGCGGCCTTTTAAATGCTTTAACTCATCCATGATTTCGGACATTCTTTTTTCAATCGAAATTTCCTGACGTGTAATTTTTGTTGACATTGGACGCTGAAGCTTTTTTCTTCTTAGCAGTTTTTGAAACGCTGCGAGCATATCATAAAGCGAAACATTAAGTTCTGCTTTTTCGGGCTGTTTTTCTTTTGCAAAATCCGACAAATCACTGGGCGGCTTAGTATACATGAGGCCGCGTTCTTCTTCCATTGACTTTAAATCATTGGCTGCTTCTTTAAATTTTCGATATTCAATCAACCGTTCAACAAGTTCGTCCCTTGGATCTTCTTCATCATAGTGTGCTTCGGTATCCATATCTTCCATTGTCTCTTCATTTTTTGGTAAGAGCATCTTGCTCTTGATTGCCAACAATGTAGCAGCCATCACTAAAAATTCACTTGCTATATCAAGTTTCAATTCCTTCATTGTATGAATATAGATTAAGTACTGCTCGGTAATTTGGGCAACAGGGATATCATATATATCAATTTCGAGCCGATTTATTAAATGCAGTAATAAATCCAATGGCCCTTCAAACGCATCAATTTTAACCTTGTATGGCATTGTTATTCACCAGTATTCCTGAAAAATTCGTCGACTTTTTTCGACTATTATAAGTATAGAGGAATCAGTTTCGTTATCCAATAGAAAAATCCCCCTTCTAGAATCGATATTAACCAAAATGTGATGTTTGCCCAAACACTGGACAAATTCTCTACATATGATGTCAATGAACAAAGCAAATAATATTTAGGAGGTATTGAATATGGCTGACGGTTTTGGTGCTGGATTTGCGTTAATCGTAGTTCTATTCATTTTATTAATTATTGTTGGTGCTTCTTGGGTTTGGTAATGAATTAAAATAGCGGAAGCGCCCAGCCTGCCTTTTGGCAGGCTTTTTTATTTTAACCTTTTAATACTTCTAAAAGCAGGGATAACCTTAAATATGATAAACTAAATAGACGAAAAAGGCTAAGGGGGAAAGAAAGGTGTACCCAAAAGAATTTATTGAATATTTGGTCCATTTCCATGGGGACCGTGATTATTTTGAATGCCATGAAATTCTTGAAGAATATTGGAAAAGAATAGACCCGGGGAATAAAGAATCCATTTGGGTTGGATTTATCCAACTGGCAGTAGCAAATTACCACCATCGACGGACCAATTTTATTGGAGCGAACCGAACTTTGGAAAAAGCCATTTCTATTTTTAAAAGCCAACCAGAAGCAGTTACCCAAGCGGGCTTGGAATATACCCTCTTGATTAAGGAATTGAATGATCGCTTATCAGAAATTGAAAAAAGAGCGCCCTATGTTAGCATGCTGCTTCCTATTCAGGATTCCAACTTGCTGAATCAATGTATCCATCTATGTAAACAAACAGGCTTTCAATGGGGGAGACAAAGTGATCTTACAAAAGCTTCATTGGTCCATCGGCATAAATTGCGTGATCGGACAAGTGTAATTGCTGAAAGAGAACATGCAATTAAATTAAAAAAAGGCAACGATAAAATGTAATCGTTGCCTTTTTTGACAATTAACATATATCACATTTTTCAACAAAAGCTTGGGTTTGTTCATTAGAAGTAATTTTTTTTTCAGGGTACATTTCCTTAAGTGCTTTAACCATTTTTTTACCGACCCCTTGATAACGATGAGAAGGGTTCACTGAAATATGCTGTATCTCTAATTCATTTGATGCATCAAGATTAATTACCCCAAGAAGACCAATAATATCTTCTTCCTTCCACAAAAACAACTGCCTAAATTCTTCTGTCTCATATTCCTTCATTGTTTGCTGGAGTTTTTTCAAGTCCTTTTCATTTGGCATAAAGGACAATAAACCCATTGCAATTTTTTCGAAAGCTTTTTTATACCGAATTAACATATTGATCCCTCATTATATTAAATAAACCCCGTAATAATGTTCTATCTCTAAATAGTTTTACTAATTACAATTTATGTATTATATGTCTTAACAGCCCTACTTGCGCTCTTGTCAATCATACAAAATAAATGCTTATTCATCAATCCCAATATTTAGGAATGCTTAGGACCAATAAAGACCCAATAAATAATCCCCCAGATAATGGATAGGGCAATTAGGATAACAAACAAAAGCCAATTTCTTTTTTTCATTCAAGACTTCCCCCAAAGGATTGAAGATGCTTCCTACATTCTACACTATTTGACAAAAATAATCTATTTCTCTTTTGAACTGATAAAGGAATAAGCCGCCCGAAATGGGCAGCTTATCACTTGAGCGGCAAATCCAGTCTGATTAAATCTTCATAGGTTTCCCTTTTAACAACAAGTGCAGATTTGCCATTTTCAACAAATACAACGGCAGGTCTTGGCAGACGGTTGTAATTGTTTGACATAGAATAGCCGTAAGCACCAGTACAAAAAACTGCAAGGATGTCTTCATCCCCCTGTTTTGGAAGTGGTAAATCCCAGATAAGCATGTCACCAGACTCACAGCATTTTCCAGCAATAGACACGGTTTCATCCGGTTTCTCCAATGGTTTATTTGCTAGCACCGCTTCATACTTGGCTTGGTAGAGTGCAGGGCGAATATTATCACTCATTCCCCCATCAACAGCCAAATATTTTCTAACTCCCGGAACTTCCTTTGAGGATCCAATTTTATATAAAGTAATCCCAGAATCTCCTACAAGTGATCGACCTGGTTCAATCCATATTTCCGGCATTATGAGCGAATAGCTGCTTACTAAGCTTTTTACTTCTTTAATAATTTCACTAACATATTGATAAGGAAGTAATGGTTCATCTTCCTTCGTATAGCGGATTCCGAAGCCTCCACCTAAATTCAGAACCTTTGCTTCGAAAGATAATTTGTTTTTCCACTCATTTAATTTTTCAATTAATTTTTCTGCTGCCAATAAAAATCCGGTTGTCTCGAAAATTTGCGAACCTATATGACAATGGATTCCTAAAACATCAAAGTTTTTAAATTGAAGTGCTGCAGATAATGCCTCCTCTGCTTGCCCATTTTGGAGGTCAAACCCAAATTTAGAATCTTCCTGCCCTGTTAAGATATAATCGTGTGTGTGTGCTTCAATACCCGGGGTAACCCTTAATAAAATCTTGACCATCGTATTTTTCTCATTACAAATTAATTTCAAGAGATCTAACTCATAAAAATTATCGACGACTATGCAGCCTATCCTATTTTCCAAAGCCATTTCCAATTCTTCTCTACTTTTGTTGTTTCCGTGAAAATGAATTCGTTCAACCGGAAATCCGGCGGCTAAAGCTGTATACAATTCACCACCTGAGACAACATCAAGTGATAAGCCTTCTTCCTCTGCAAGCTGAAGCATGGCAATCGTTGAAAAAGCTTTGCTGGCATAAGCGACCTGAGCTTGGACCTTTTGCTCCTCAAATGCCTGCTTAAATCCCCTGGCTCTTTCTCTAATTAATGCTACATCATAAACATATAGAGGGGTACCGTACTCTCTTGCCAAATCAATTGCATCGAGGCCGCCAATTTCCAAATTCCCCTTGCTATTTATTCCTGTAGAACCATAAAAATGCATTATTTCCCTCTCCCCCGCAATGACTCAAATTTAATACAAATGGCATCAATAAATAAATAGACAGAATCTAAAAGATACTGCCTATCTTTACAATTTTAAATTAAAATTACTTTAGCATAACAGCGGAAAATCTGCAATTTTTTTTCATTTACACTTTCCTTTACTTCGGTGGCTGGCGATATCTGTTGCGCGGATGAACAATACTTGGTCTAAGTAATGAACCCGGAATTGCTCTGCGTATAATAATGTGTAAAAACCCCTTAGGTTCAAACGGAAGGAACGGCCAAAAATATGGTGTATTAAACGCACGCATTTTAACAAGGAACAGAAACAAAAGTGTTGAACCAATAATAAAACCGGGAGTATGGAAAAAAGCAACCAATAAAAGCAGCGAAAGTCTCGCAATTTTGTTCGCTATACTTAGTTCGTAACTTGGTGTTGTAAACGTCCCAATCCCTGCAACGGCAACATATAGAATAACTTCCGGTACAAAAAGACCGACACTGATCGCAATTTGCCCAATTAATGCCGCCGCAATTAAGCCCATCGCCGTTGACAACGGTGTCGGGGTATGAATCGCAGCAATCCTTAAGAATTCAATCCCAAAGTCCGCTAAAAATATTTGGATAATTACAGGAATGTTGGTTTGATCATTAGGACCAATAAACGCAAGCTTTTCAGGTAATAAAGAAGGTTCTAATACAACCAGCAGCCACAGAGGCAATAAGAAAATAGAAGTCAAAACTCCTAAGAAGCGTGTCCATCTAACAAAGGTTCCCATTGCCGGAGACTCACGAAACTCTTCTGCATGTTGGACATGATGAAAAAATGTAGTTGGAGTGATAATAACACTTGGTGATGTATCAACAAAAATAACGATATGTCCTTCAAGAATGTGTGCTGCCGCTACATCTGCCCTCTCTGTGTACCTTACTTTTGGATAAGGGTTCCAACCTTGTTTTAAAATAAATTCTTCAATGGTTTTATCCGCCATTGGAATCCCGTCAACATTAATCGAATTAATCTCTTTCCTAAGTATATTTAACAAATCAGGGTCGGCAACATCTTGTAAATAACATAAGGCCACATCAGTTTTAGAGCGAACGCCAACCTTATGCATTTCAAAACGGAGCCGCTCATCTCGAATTCTTCTTCTTGTTAGACCTGTGTTGAGAACAATGTTTTCAACAAATCCGTCACGAGCGCCCCTAACCACTTTTTCCGTATCCGGTTCTTGAGGGGACCTGCCCGGATAACTTCTCACATCAATAACAAAAGCGGTGTCTTCCCCATCAACAACAATACCAATTAACCCAGACAGAACTTGGGTAACAACCTCATCCAATAACTTAGTTTTTTCAACGGAATGATTAAGCAATCTGTTTTCTATGATTTTAAAGACGTTTGTCGATAATTTTTCATGATCATTGATTTCAACTAATTCTTTAATTAGTTGGATGATCGCCATTGAATCAGTTAATCCATTTACAAAATAAATTTGAACCTCCGTTTTGAGGATAGATAACTTCCTTACCCCCAAATCAAAGGTTACACCTAATCCAACTCTCTGTTTCATGTAATGTTCTACTTCATGAACGGAAACCGGGATTGGCCATTTTTGTTCCGTGCTATTTGTCATGAAAACCGCTCCTTTCGAGAATAAGTTCAACCGCTTTTTTCGTAATCGGTGAGCCGAGCCTGTAATCGTCTCGCCTTGCCATTTTTCCGATATCGCCGATTCCAACTTTTAGCGGGACATCCAATTCATCAAGGCAGTAAACGGTATCCCCATTTATTTTGCCAATTTCCAGTTCCGGTATACCAGATTTATCTACCCCATAAGGAGTTAATTCACCATCGCGATCAATACTTACATCAATCCTTGACCATTCTTCATGTCTTGACTTTGCAGCTACTGCGATAATTCCAAGTACCTCAATATCCTTATGTAAGGCAACATATTTCAGGGCATTCTCACCAGCACCCTCACCTACGATGCCACTATCATCAAACATCACCAACACCGGATCATATGGAGCTTTTTTTATTAATTGGATAAGCTCAGGACCTGTTAATTTGGATGGATTCCCATGAGACATAGAAATGCAGCGTCCGCCCACTTCCTTAGCAACATGCTCTACAGCTCTTTTCGCATATTCATCCCCGTCAGTAATTAAGATCACGCGTCTTGGAGTGCTCATGTTTGTGATGTCCTTTCATGGCTGAATTCATGTTATTGATGAATAAAATAAATCCATTGAAATAAGGAACCAGCGACCTTCCCTAAAACAATTGCCATAATTAAATAGATGATTTCCTCATCCAAACGGATTCTTTTTGCAAGAATTGGAAGTACATTTAACACTTCCGTTAAGGCGCCTGCGAGCATCCCCACATAGACTCCCCCCGTTATACCAAGGGGAATCAAAAAATAAGCCGAAATACCTAAAATCGGATCTCTTAGGCTGACAGCTACCCCTGCAAGGGCCCCTATTACAACAGCCCATTCATATTGTTGTATCATTCTCCCAGTTTTTGATAATTGAGTTAATCTTGGAATAATCCCAAGTACAGTTAGAAATGCAACAAATCCTGAACCAACAGCCAATCCGCTTGCTAAACCGAAAAAGAGGACTGCTAAAATTTTAATCGTCATCAAGTTTCTTCGTACTTTCTTTGTTTTCATGAATGACCAAGTAATTATCTAAATCCATTTGATAATTAAACATTTCTACCTCAAGCGGACTGGGCTCATCATTGATTCGTTTTTTGAATACATGATTAAAAAATATAATCATTCCTAAACCTAACCCAATGGAATAAGGAATTTGAAATAACCATGGCTTTGCCACTTTTCTACCGGTAATAATGGTATAAATTTTTTCCTGAACACTTCTCATGCTGACATCGTCATGAAAATTCATGATGGCCATGGCTGAACCAAAGAATAATAAAAACCAGATTAATAAGAATAAAGGAAGGGAAACTCCTTTTTTCTTTGTAATCACTTCGATAATCGTTTGTGCTGGCCCAACGGTTTGGACTTCCATATCAGGAAATTTTGCCGCTATTTGAGAAATCACTTTCATTACATCAATAACGACGATATTCCGATCTTTATCAGATATTCGATGTATGACGGTATTTTCCAATTTAGCCATATCAGTTTCCGGGGCAATGATTTGAGCCACATCCTTCAGCATAATCACATCTTCAGGATTAGTTTTCACACGATTCCGCATGCGGATGTAGATTGTTTTTTCCAAAACATTCACTTCCCACACATTGATTTCCTCGTATAAGTAGTATGGTTAATTGTTACCCATTTAATGAAACCCAAAAATTGGTACAAAAAAAGACCGCTTGAATCATAGATCCATTCGGTCTTTCATTTGCATCAATATTTTTTTCTCGAGCCTTGAAACTTGAACCTGAGAGATTCCCAGCCTTAAGGCGACTTCCGATTGAGTTTGATCCTTATAATATCTTAAATAAACAATTAATCTTTCACGTTCATCCAATTCCCGAATCGCTTCTTTTAAAGCGATTTTATCAAACCATTTACCGTCATTGCCATCGTCAATTTGATCTAAAAGCGTAATGGGATCACCATCATTTTCATAGACCGTTTCGTGAATGGAAGATGGCGTTCTGCTAGCCTCTTGGGCAAGAATGACGTCCTCTGGTGATAATTCAAGATATTCCGAAATTTCATTTACGGTCGGAATCCTGCCAAGCGTCTTCGATAATTCGTCTTTTGCCTTTCGAATTCGGTTGCCCATTTCTTTTAATGATCGGCTCACTTTAACCGTTCCATCATCGCGGATAAATCGTTGAATCTCGCCAATAATCATCGGAACAGCATAGGTTGAAAACTTTACATCATAAGAAAGGTCGAATTTATCTACTGACTTCAATAAGCCAATACAACCTATTTGGAAAAGATCGTCTGGGTCATAGCCCCGATTTAAGAAACGCTGAACAACAGACCAGACAAGACGCATATTTTTTTCAACAATTAACTCCCTGGATACCTGGTCCCCATCTTGGCTCTTTTTAATCAGTTCTTTTACTTCGTGATCCTTTAAATACGGCCTGCTTTTATCGTTTTTGACCTCCACATCCATCGGCAAGTCTCCTTAATTGCACAGCATTTTGCGAGATTGTAAATGCTTTCGTAATCTTACTTCGGTTCCTTTACCTGGCTGCGTGAGAACCTCGACCTCATCCATGAAATTTTCCATGATGGTGAATCCCATACCGGATCTTTCCAAGTCCGGTTTTGTTGTAAATAATGGCTGACGAGCTTCCTCCACATCTACAATTCCAATTCCTTTGTCTCGAATCGTCATATCAATTACATTATCCTCGATACTAACGTCAATATAGACAATTCCTTTTGAATCATTTTCATATCCATGAATAATTGCATTCGTTACCGCTTCTGATACAACTGTTTTAATTTCAGTCAGTTCATCCATTGTCGGGTCAAGCTGAGCAATGAACGCAGCAACCGTTACACGCGCAAAAGATTCGTTTTGACTTAACGCACTAAATTGAAGATTCATTTCATTTTTCATTTTTATGCAACCCCCAATTTTTGCAATGCGCAGTTTTCAGTCGGTTCCATTTTAATAATCTTAAATAAACCCGACATATCGAATAACCTTTGTATTGCAGGGGAGATTGCACAAACAACCATTTCACCGTGCACCTGCTTAATTTGTTTGTATCTTCCTAAAATAACTCCAAGTCCTGAGCTATCCATAAAGGTCAACTGTTCCAAATTTAAAACAATATGACGAATTTCATTTCTTTCAATCGCATTTGCAGCCTGCTCACGGAGTTCGTCTGCTGTATGGTGATCTAGCTCACCGCTTAATCGAATACATAAAACATCATGTTTTATTTCTAATTCAATGTTAAGACTCACTATCCCTGGCCTCCTTAATCTGGTATAGTGAGTCAATTCGATGGAGGAGCATACATTTCCTTCTGTCGGGACAAAACTAGTCGTAATTCGCCAAAACTAGTGAATAATTCTGTATTTTCGACATATGTTTATTTACCGGATTTTGTAAACATCCCAAATGCACGTTTATAAAGGGTCCACCAGCTTGCTTCTTTAACATCTGTTTTAGCCACTAATGGACTTTCCAAAACTACTTTTCCATCCTTAATCAGTTTAATGGTTCCTATTTTGTCACCTTTATGGATAGGAGCATCTAAACCTTTCTCTAGAATGACTTTTTGTTTTACATCTTTCGTTTTTTCACCCTTTTTCGTCAATAAAGAAAGTGGTTCACTTGTAACGGCCTCCACTGTCTTTTCCTTTCCTTTACTAACATGTGTTTTGCTTATGACCTGATTCCGCTTATACATTGGATGGGTTTGATATTGATTGAAAGCATAATTTAGCATTTTTGTTACCTGAGCATTTCTATCCTTCGATGTTGGAGCACCAAATACAACGGCTATGACGCGCATTCCATCCTTCTGGGCTGTTGCTGTTAAACAATACTTTGCTTCTCCGGTAAAGCCAGTTTTTAAGCCATCCACGCCGGGATAAAAACGGACTAGTTTGTTCGTGTTAACAAGCCAAAATTTTTTGTCCGTTTTTTCGCGAAGGTATGCCTCGTACATACCCGTGAACTTCGTGATGTCCTCATATTTTAAAAGTTCTTTTGCCATAATCGCCATATCATGTGCTGAACTATAATGACCGCTTACTGGAAGCCCTGTGGTATTTTTAAAGAAAGTATGTTTTAATCCTAACTCTTTAGCTTTTTTATTCATCATGTCGACAAATGCTTCTTCAGATCCTCCGATTCTTTCGGCCATTGCTACAGAAGCATCATTTCCGGAACCAATTGCAATACCTTTCAGCATTTCCTTTGTAGTCATTTCTTCGCCTGGCTCAAGAAAAATTTGTGAACCTCCCATAGAGGCAGCATATTCACTTGCACGAATTTTTTCATTCCAGCTCAATTTTCCTTGATCAATTGCTTCCATAATTAACAGCATTGTCATGATTTTTGTCATACTTGCCGGTGGTAGTTCTTCTTGACTATTTTTCTCAAAAAGGACTTTCCCTGTATCGCGTTCAATTAATACCGCTGATCTAACATTATTAACGAGCTCGGTGCTATTCTTTTCTTCAGCCGCAAAAGCGGAAGGAATCCATAAACTTGTAACCAAAAAAGATATCATCATTAAAGAGACGATTCGTTTCATCGCATAACCCTCCATTCTTTATATAGATAACATTTTTTCCAAATCAATCAACTTTATACAATAATTTCCTACGAATACAATAAAAAAAGTCCAGGTTCCCCCCCGGACTTTCCAAAGCATACATTATTCAGTAATCTCTTCATGAATTAGGATTGGCGCTTCTATTATTGATGATGAAATCTTGATATTTTCGTAAAGTTTATCTTTCACTTCACGCACATCTTGAAAATTGCTGTAAATCGTAACCAACGATTGACCTTTTTTCACCTCGTCACCGATTTTTTTCCTTAGGACTAGCCCGACAGCTAAATCAATTACAGATTCTTTTGTTGCTCTGCCGGCTCCTAACAGCATCGCAGCTGTTCCAACTTCATCAGCAATAATTTCGGATACATATCCATCTTCTTTTGCTTCCAATTCAAAAATAAAATTTGCCTGAGGTAATTTGGAAGGGTCATCTACGACAGATGCATCCCCCCCTTGGGAACTTAAAAATGCCTTTAATTTTTTAAGCGCCTCTCCATTTTTAATCACGTTTTCGAGCATGGCCCGAGCTTCTGCCAAAGAATCTGCCTTTTCAGCCAAATAAACCATATGGCTTCCAAGTGTTAAACAAAGTTCTGTTAAATCATCAGGACCTTCCCCTTTTAATGTATCAATGGCTTCTTTTACTTCCAGCGCATTGCCGATGGCATATCCAAGTGGCTGACTCATGTCTGAAATAACCGCCATTGTTCTTCTACCAACATTATTTCCAATTCGAACCATTGCTTTGGCCAATTCTCTGGAATCATCCAGTGTTTTCATGAATGCGCCTGCACCTGTTTTTACATCAAGGACAATTGCATCAGCACCTGCCGCAATTTTCTTACTCATTATGGAACTTGCAATAAGCGGAATGCTGTCGACTGTAGCTGTTACATCCCGAAGAGCATACAGCTTCTTATCAGCAGGGGTCAGATTTCCACTTTGACCAATTACCGCGATTTTATTATGATTGACGAGATCAATAAATTCCTTGTTTTCAATTTCCACATGGAAACCCTTAACGGCCTCCAATTTATCAATGGTTCCTCCTGTATGGCCAAGGCCACGCCCGGACATTTTGGCAACTGGTACTCCAAGGGCGGCCACAAGCGGCCCAAGGACGAGTGTGGTGGTATCACCAACACCGCCAGTGGAGTGTTTATCTACTTTTATTCCTTGTATTTTCGATAAATCAATTTGATCACCGGACTCCACCATTGCCATGGTTAAATCTGCTCGTTCCTTTTCCGTCATTCCTTGAAAATAGATTGCCATTGTCCATGCACTAATTTGATAGTCGGGGATAGAGCCATCCGTGTAGCCATTTATAATAAATTTAATTTCTTCTGTTGATAATTCATGCCCATCGCGTTTTTTTTCAATTAAGTCGACCATTCTCATTATTCATCACCACTTTACCAGTTTAAAATACGGAAATTAAGCGATCCTTTTCACAATTTCCTTTATATATAAAAGAAAGTTTGCTTTTACCTTTTCAGTCGTCTCAATCACTTCATCATGGCTTAATGGCTGATCTAAGATTCCTGATGCCATGTTAGTGATACAAGAAATTCCCAAAACCTTTAAGCCTCCGTGGCGTGCCACAATTACTTCTGGAACTGTCGACATTCCAACTGCATCACCGCCAAGCACCCTAGCCATTCTTATTTCGGCAGGGGTTTCATAGACAGGACCAGTAAAGCCAACATAAACGCCTTCCTTGACCTTGATGTTTAGGCCTCGAGCAATTTCCTTTGCAATCGCCCGTAATTCTTTTGTGTATGCCTCAGACATATCCGGGAAACGAACCCCAAGCTTGGAGTCATTCGGACCAATTAACGGATTTGTTCCCATAAAATTAATATGATCCGTAATAATCATTAAGTCTCCTGGGGAGAAGCTTTCATTGACACCACCCGCTGCATTTGTCACAATCAGCATTTCCACTCCAAGTTCTTTCATCACTCTTACTGGAAATGTCACTTTATCCATACTGTATCCTTCATAAAAATGAAAACGTCCCTGCATGGCGACAACCTCTGCCCCGCTTAGGGAACCAAAAACTAATTGTCCTGCATGCCCCTCAACCGTCGAGACCGGAAAATCTGGAATCTCATGATAGGGTATTTTAACCGGCTCGGCGATTTCATCTGCTAATACACCAAGCCCTGAACCCAGAATAAGGCCAATTTTTGGGGTTTTTGAATATTTTCCTTTTAAGAATCCCGCTGCATTTTGAATCTTTTCAAATTCCATTTTTCATTCCCCTTCTATTTCAATTCACTTAAAAAGCTTTGACCGTAATTCGGCATTTTCACATTGAAGTTTTCAGCAACCGTAGCCCCAATATCTGCAAATGTTTTCCTTAATGGAAGTTCTCTTCCTTGTTCCATATTCTTAGCGTATACAAGTAATGGGACATATTCTCTTGTATGGTCTGTTCCAGGTGCTGTTGGATCATTTCCATGGTCAGCTGTAATGATGAGCAAATCCCCCTCATTCATTTTGGCAAACACTTCAGGCAGACGTGTATCATACTCTTCTAATGCTTTACCGTATCCCTCAGGGTCACGGCGATGTCCATAAAGGGCATCAAAATCAACTAAATTCAAAAAACTAATTCCGGTAAATCCCATTTCCAGGGTTTGAACTAACTTATCCATTCCATCCATGTTAGAAATGGTCCTTAAGGATTGAGTTACCCCTTCCCCATCATATATATCGGAAATTTTCCCAATTGCAATTACGTCAAACCCAGAGTCTTTTAACTCACTCATCACGGTTCGGTCAAATGGTTTTAATGCATAATCATGGCGATTTGCGGTACGCTTAAAATTACCAGGTTCGCCTATAAACGGACGAGCAATGACCCGGCCCACCATATATCTTTCATCGAGCGTTAATTCGCGGGCAATTTTACAAATTTTATATAATTCTTCAAGAGGTACCACCTCTTCATGGGCAGCTATTTGAAGCACGGAATCAGCAGAGGTATAGACAATTAATGCTCCCGTTTTCATATGCTCTTCCCCAAGTTCAACTAAAATTTCTGTTCCGCTTGCAGGTTTATTTCCAATTACTTTTCTACCGGTTCGTTTTTCTAGTTCTGAAACAAGTTCATCAGGGAAACCTTCAGGAAATACACGGAAGGGGGTTTGAATATTTAAGCCCATGATTTCCCAATGTCCTGTCATCGTATCTTTGCCGTTAGAGGCTTCCATCATCTTGGTATAAAAAGCAAGTGGTTTTTCCGCTTTTGGGATCCCTTTGATTTCCCGGATGTTGCTTAACCCCAACTTTGCCATGTTTGGCATATGAAGACCGTTCATTTTTTCTGCAATATGACCATAGGTGTCAGCCCCTTTGTCGCCAAACCGTTCGGCATCGGGAGCTTCGCCAATTCCTACTGAATCCATTACGATTAAAAATATCCGTTTATATGTATTTGCAGTCATAAATTTTTCCTCCTTGTTTCGTGGTAAACGGTTACACTCAAAACAAAATAATAAGCAATTATATGTTGCCCTTTTTCATCCAGATTAACCATGAAAGCACATTCATTTGTCAGAAGTCTGACATCTCTATTTTACTAAAAGATTAGGAAAATACAAGAAAAAAACTGCCTAAAATTAGACAGTTTTTTGCACTTGAAACTATAATTCTATTATGCACGGGGAAAGAATTTACTATAAACATCCTTTAATCTTGTTTTACTCACATTTGTATAAATTTGTGTGGTGGATATATCAGCATGTCCGAGCATTTCCTGCACCGCTCTTAAGTCTGCACCATTTTCAAGCAGGTGTGTTGCAAAGGAATGTCTAAGTGTATGAGGGGTTAACTCGTTCTCAATTCCCGCTTCTTTTGTAAGCTTTTTTAATATTTTCCAAAAACCCTGCCGTGTTAATCGTTTCCCTTGATGGTTTAAAAATAATGCGCTATCCTGATTTTTTGGGGTAACAAAATGCCCTCTCCCATATTCTAGGTAGCGCTTAATAGCTTCTGCAGCTGTTTTGCCGATTGGTATAATCCGTTCTTTTTCCCCTTTTCCGATGCAGCGAACAAATCCCATTGTTAAATGAACATGGTCAATATCAAGATTAATCAGTTCACTGACACGGATCCCGGTTGCATATAGGAGTTCGAGCATGGCCTTATCTCTTATTCCAAAATGATTATTTTCCTTAGGCGAATCCAACAATATTTCTACTTCCTTCAGACTTAATACTTTCGGAAGCGACCTTTCTAATTTTGGAGTTTCGATTAGCACAGAGGGATCTTGGTCTGTTGCTTTATCCCTTAATAGAAATTGATGCAGGGCTCTTACGGAGGCAATATGTCTCGCAATGGTTTTTGATGATTTCCCTTGTTCTTTTAAAAAACCGAGAAATTGAACAATATGCACACGCTGGACAAGATTAAAAGAGGAGATCCTTTCAACATGTTGTAAAAAGCGGATATAACTCTTCAAATCTCGTTCATAAGACATAATCGTATTCTTAGCCAAGCCTTTTTCTACTATTAAAAATTCTATAAAATCTTTTAATTGATTCTCCATCATCCATTTACTCCCCATTTAAATAAAACAAAATCAACCGGTTTAACCAGCCTGGATTTTCATCCTTTACCTCACTGGATACCTTTAACGCAGCTCCCTCCGGCGCATCATAGCGATGGTAACTTTGGTATTCCTGACTTACCCACATAATACCATAATAAAAGAGAATCGTGCATCCAGTGAAAATGATAAAAACCTTTATGGTTTGAAGTGCGACTTTTATAAAAGAAACCATTCTTTTCTTCCCCCAAATTGCTTCATAATAGTAAAAGGTATGCCAAATTGTACAAGTTTTATACCTTTACAGTAAGAAAAGAGGAAATTTATTTATAATAGAAAAAGTCCTTTCATTAAAAAGGACTCGTTTATTCTTATTCTGCTTTTTCTTGTTCCGTTTTTTTATCTTGGCAGCGATAGCAAATGCCATGAAAAGTGAGGCGATGATCTTTAATTTTAAAATTCCATCTGCGTTCTACCGTTTCCTCAACATCTTCAAGAAGATCCTCTTGAATTTCATCCACTGCACCGCACTCAATACATACGAGATGATGATGAAAGTGTGCTGCCCCCTCCTGACGAAGGTCATAGCGTGATACTCCATCACCAAAATTAATTTTATCGACAATTTTTAATTCCGTTAGAAGTTCCAAAGTCCGATAAACAGTTGCTAAGCCAATTTCCGGCGATTTTTCTTTAACGAGGAGGTACACATCTTCCGCACTCAAATGATCCTCTTCATTTTCAAGTAAAACTCGAACGGTTGCTTCTCGTTGAGGTGTAAGCTTATAGCTCGATGAGTGCAACTGTTTTTTTATTCTTTCTATTCTAGTTTCCATCCCGAAGTCCCTCCCTCGCCACTGTTAATTCTCATTATAACAGATGGGAAAAGAGATTCAAAATAAAATCATTATAAACAAGAGGTTATATTGATTATTATTATATAATTATTTTAAATTAGCAGAACTGATGATTGTTTTCATTAACCATGGCGACATATAGGCTTCAATTCCAGAAGCGGCGGAGATGAAAATGACAGCTGCCAGTAAAGCAAAAATATAGCGTTTGAAAAAGGGCATAATCGGCTGTCCATACTTTTTTAAAAACTGCTTTTTAATCATCCTAATTGAAAAAATAACTGAAAATGCCGCCATTATGATAAATACCGGAATGATAATCAAATTTTGCGGAAGGATGGATACAAATGCAAGTAAAAATCCATTCCAGCCCATTTGACTAACTAAAAAACCAACCGTAAAACCAACTACCATCCCCTTTAAAAATAATAGAATGAGAATGATTGGTAAACCAATAATGGAAATCCCCAAGATCCACATAAGTCCAATAAATTTGCTGTTATGAAAGAAGCTTTGGAAAAATAAATCATTTGTTTCTGCTACTTTTCCATTAGAAATCTGGCCAAAAAATTGCGACAAATAGTAGAATAGATCTTCTTTTTGCGTAATTCCCATGCTATTTACGACAATAGCTCCAAAAATAACACCCATTAAAAATAACACGATAATAAATAAAAAAATTGAGGAATGCTCACGGAAATAACTGGCGGCATCGGACTGGTACAATCGTTTCTTCATTTGCGTTTCCTCCCTATTCGGACAATCAGTTATTACATACTATGCTTGTCTATCTTTTCTATGACCAAAAATTAATAGATAATATAAAAGGGTTTGACCCCATGGAGTCAAACCCTAATTATTTATTGATCCGCGATCTTCCCGTATTTTCCACCTCCGCCTGCAGATAGATGAATTTCTCCCTCTCTCGCCTTGATAATTAATTCAGCAATTTTGGGCGGAACGACTTCTTTTAATGATTCTGCCGGGACTTCATGCAAAATCGCCATTTCACTTCCGAAATGATTGACAAGTTTTTCAAGCAACTTCGGCCCTAACCCTGGGATAAACTCCAGCGGTACTTGGTGAACATATGGCGGTCTGTTTGAAGGACCCTCCTCTGCTGTTTTTAATTCTAAAATCCTATCTGCTACACCTTTAATAATTTTTTTGTTTCCGCAAAGTGTACAAATTTGATCATCTTCACCCGCCGGATTTAAGCATTCTGCACAAACAGTTTTGTGGTATTTGCCAAGGAGCGGGTCAAGCCCGTAATTGGCAAGAACTCCGCGACCATCCTCACCGTTTAATGCTTTTTGCAATTCCTTAAAGGTCGGCTCTTCCATCGCGATTACTTGATATTCTCGGGCAATCTTTGCGAGGGAATGGGCATCCGAGTTTGTTACAAACGTATATTTGTGAATTTCCCCAATTTGATCCGCCATGTCAGTGTCTGAACTTAAACCAAGCTCAATCCCATCAATTAGGTTTGGGTCAAAAACCTCTGTTAAGGAACGATTAACCCCTTTCCCATATAAGCTTTTAAACGGAGTAAAAACATGGGCGGGGATAAAAATCCCTCCTAAGTCTTTAATCTTTTTTTGCAGTTCGAGGCCCGTTACATATACCCGCTGTGAGCTTAGCTGAACATTTTTTAGGTTTTTTGAAAGCCAGGATGAAAATTCCCTCATAATAGCTAGAGTCGGAAAAAAACCTAGTAAATGGATTGGCCCGTTGCATCCCTCATCATAAATTTCCAACTCTGACCCAGGAATTACCGTTAAATCTCCAAATACTAAACCGCCATCAGGATGCTCGACAAGATCTCCGCTTTCAATGAGGCTTTCCATCTCCAAAATAACCTCCGGGGAATGGCTGTCAATAATCCCCACCATATTCAAACCTTTTTCATGCCTCGCATGTTCAATGATATTTGTAAAGGTTAACGATTTGGCACCAGTAATTTTGACAGGCTTTCCAGTCCAAGTTCTGCCAATATGAATATGTAAATCCACATAATATTTTTTCATTATTTTGCTAGTGCCTCTTGTATTTGCAAATATTGAATGGCATAAATTGTTTTGGCATCGTAGATTTTTTGATCTTTCATATATTGAATGGCCTCATCAAGGGTCAATTCCTCAATATTTACAAATTCATCTTCATCAAGAGCGGCTGAATTCTCTTTTTTCGAAAGTCCTTTTGCAAGGTAAACATGAATGATTTCATCGGCAAAACCTGGTGAGGTATAAAAAGATGTCAACAGTTCAAGGCTTTCACATACATAGCTTGTTTCTTCCTCAAGTTCCCTATGGGCACAAAGGGCCGGGTCTTCTCCTTTTTCAAGCTTTCCCGCAGGAATTTCAACTATCGTTCTTTCCAAGGCTTTGCGGTATTGCTCAACCATGACGATTTTATTTTCATTGGTGATGGCGATAACCGCAACTGCACCAGGATGTTTGATAATTTCACGTTTCGACTTCTTCCCGTTAGGCAGTTCAACCTCTTGTATTTGCAGGCTGATAACCTTGCCAGAAAAAATTTCTTCACTATGGATTGTTTTTTCTTCAAGATTGTCCATAATTGTCACTCCTGTTCTAATCCGCTATTCATTGCTCATACATTTTACCATACTTTATTTGGAGGGGTATGGGATGAAGGTGTACGTACACGAAAAGGGTGTACTCCTTGTCGGAAAAGGCTGGGAAGTGCTGCAAAAGCTTAAGGAATATAATACAGAATTTGTTTATGTTTCGGATTGGGTAAAGGATGTTTCCCAAAAGTAATCGTTACATTTGTAGTCTCCCCTATTCTTTTATAAAATTGTAGGAAAAAGAACGGGGTGGTTTTTTTGAAAAAAAGACAACTTTGGAACTCTGATTTGTTTGTGACTGAATTGGGCTTAGGGTGTATGTCGATTGGCACCGATGAAAAAGCAGCCCGCTATATTATTGATACTGCTTTAAATGAGGGGATTAACTACTTTGATACCGCTGATTTATACGATTTCGGAGTAAATGAAACACTGGTCGGCGCTGCTTTAAAGCCTGTCAGAGATAAGGTAATTCTTGCTACAAAAGTAGGTAATCGCTGGAGAAAGGACCGGTCCGGCTGGGCTTGGGACCCCTCCAAGTCTTACATAAAGGAAGAAGTAAAATACAGCTTGAAACGACTTGGAACCGACTATATTGACCTTTACCAGCTGCACGGCGGGACCATTGAAGATCCAATAGAAGAAACCATTGAAGCATTTGAGGAATTGAAGGCAGAGGGCTATATTCGTTATTATGGGATTTCATCGATTCGACCAAATGTCATTCGTGAATATGTTAGGAAATCAAAAATGGTTTCAGTAATGATGCAATATAGTATTTTAGATCGCCGTCCTGAAGAAGAGGCATTGCCACTGCTTGCTGAACATGGAATTAGTGTTGTTACCCGTGGTCCCCTCGCCAAAGGTCTTCTTAGTGATAGAATGCTTGAAAAGGCTTCGGAAAAAGGCTATTTGGATTATAGCCTGGAGGAGTTACAGGAAGTATTGCCATTGTTGAAGGAAAAGGTTGCTTTGGGGCGTTTTTTTACTGAAGTCGCACTCCAATATAATTTATCCAACCCAACTGTTGCATCAGTGATTACTGGTGCGAGCAGTGCGGAGCAGGTGCGAAGCAATGCGGCGGCGGCAAGGAGCCGGGCATTATCAGATGAGGAGATTAGCTTTATTAGAAAGCTGACAAAGGCAAGCGTTTATCAGGATCATCGGTAAAAAGAAATCCCACTGGGCGTTGTCCAGTGGGTTATTTGTTGAGTTTTGGCCATAGATCAAAAAAGACAGTAAGAATCCTATTTAAACTCTTTCCAGTTCATTCCACTTTCATTTAACAGCTCTTCAAAGGATTTGTTCTTTTCCTTTAATCTTCTTTCTTCCCGCTTTTTAAACTCCTCTTCAGCTCTTTTATTCTCTTCCTCTATTTTTAGCATCTCCTGCTGCTCTTTTAGCTGCTTTAGTAAATTGGGATCCATCATATCCTTCAGCGTAACAACGGATTCATCTTTTTTCGGTTTCTGTTTCGGTTGCTTTTTCACGGTTAGTCCTCCCCCTTCATAACGAATTTGCCACTATTATACCACTTGACGCAATAAAACAGCTTTAGATTTACCTCAAAAAAACAGGTGAGAAATTAGGGATTTTTCCCTTTTCTGTATTAACCTGCTTTCCTTTCCTTAATAACCCTCAAGTAAAACATTCTCATCCACCATTAATGCTGCTTCTGTTGAATTTATAACCTCTTCAACCGTAAATCCTTTTGCTACTTCAACTAGTTTTAGCCCGGAATCGGTCACGTCCATTACCGCCCGCTCTGTGATAATACGATTGACAACTCCTTTTCCTGTTAACGGAAGTGTGCATTTCTTTAAAATTTTCGATTCCCCGCGTTTATTAACATGTTCCATTATGACAATGATTTTTTGAGCCCCATGGACAAGATCCATTGCCCCTCCCATGCCCTTAATCATTTTTCCAGGTATCATCCAGTTTGCTAGATCACCGGTTTCAGAAACCTCCATTCCCCCAAGAATGGCTAGATTAATATGCCCCCCACGAATCATCGCAAATGATTCAGCACTGTCAAAAAAAGCTGCGCCGCTAATGGTCGTTACCGTCTCTTTTCCCGCATTGATTAAATCTGGGTCGACCTCATCCTCCTTTGGATATGGGCCAATTCCTAGCAATCCATTTTCCGATTGCAGAACCACCTGTTTATTTTCTGACATGTAGTTGGCTACAAGAGTTGGCATACCGATTCCTAAATTGACGTAAAAGCCGCTTTCGATTTCTTTCTCCGCCCGTATCGCAATTCTCTCCCTTACTAAGACCTTTTCATTTGCCATTTCTCTCTCTCCTTTCGATTTCACTAGTTTCACCAAAGGATGCTCCCTTTGCCCCATCCAATTAAATTTATCTCCTTATAATGAAAGTATGAATGTTAGAAAAGGAAAATGATTGCTGAATTACCTTAAAAAGTTACATTGATTGAATCTATACCTTTTATGAATAATCATACTTCCGTTCATGCATCTTATAAGGTGAAACCATCTTGAAGGGAGTACCAATGATGAGCCAAAAACGCGAAAAAGGAAACAGCCAAAAGGGAAAAAACTATGCTGACTCTGCAGGCGGGGGCCAAAGAATGATTGCCGCGGAAGAAGTAGAAAAAGCAACACACCCAACCAAGAGGCAGAATGCCGAACAATAAAATCGTAAAAGCCGCAATGGAGTTTGCGGCTTTTTTTATGTTACTATAATGCTAATAGGAAAATATTGTTGAAACCTTTCGGGAGGTGCCCTGTTTGAAAAAGGCATTTCGAACCTTGTTTATTTTATTATTTTTTTGGCTCGCACTTGCAATTTATTTTACCAACCGGCTGATGTACATGAAAAAAAAGGATGAAGAATTTATTTTAAAGCGGGAAAAGGAAGCCGGCAGATATAATCCTACACAATTAAAAACACTGCCGAAACGAAAAGTCGAGATTCCTTCACCCTTTGGTTATGGGATTAAAGCAGTTCTTGTTGAACCGCACCAAACAGACCGTTATATTATTATTTCTCACGGTGTAACCGAAACGAAAATCAATTCAATTAAATATATGAATCTGTTCCTTGAGCGTGGTTTTAATGTGCTAATTTATGATCACCGGCGCCACGGAGAATCCGGTGGAAGAACTACGAGCTTCGGTTATTACGAAAAATTCGATTTAAAAGCCGTTGTTGACTGGCTGAAAGAGAAAAAAGGAACGAATCTTTTGTTGGGAATTCACGGTGAATCCATGGGAGCTGCAACGATGCTGTTGTATGCAGGAATGCTTGAGGATGGTGCTGATTTTTACATTGCCGACTGTCCATTTTCAGATTTCAGGGCTCAGCTTGCTTATTTGATTAAAAAGGATTTTAAGCTTTTTCCTGGAATTTTATTACCGATTGGAGACCTTATATTACGGATTCGGGATAAATATTCAATCCGGAATGTCTCACCGATCTCGGTTATTGAAAATATTCAACATCCAGTCTTGTTCATTCATAGCCGTAAGGATGATTATATCTTGCCCTCGATGACCCAGGAATTATTTGAACATAAAAAAGGGCCTAAAATGCTCTATATCGCAGAAAAAGGGCGGCATGCCCAATCCTTTAACGAAAACCGCACTGATTATGAACGAATAATTGATGAATTTTTACAAAAGTATGTAAATCCGGAGCCTTCTCGTTAAACAGACTGTCCAATTGGAACAGTCTGTTTTTTATTTGATGAGAAGGCTCATATGCCCGTTTAAAATTTGCTGCGGGCTTTTTAATTGAAAGCAATTTGATACAGTTGAAAAATCAATTTTCATTTGTTCATCAAAGAAAACCGCTTTTGCTTTTTCGATATAAACCGGTACGTCATTCGATTCAATCTGAATGTCGTTATCATCCAATTCTGGTACAAACCACAATACTGTTACGCCATTTACTGCACAACCGCAGCCGTCTGTATCATATTTTAGCTTTAAATAGCCCGTGCGGCCCTCTGTTCTCGTTTTTATTTTTTCAGCTGCCGCTAAGGTAATTTCTATTTTCATGTTTAAAAGCCCCCTTTGTTGACATATGATGATTGTATCATATGTTTTTTTAAGCTCTTATTTTTCTGCTTAAGGTTTTTCAAGTAACACATATAATAAATATTTCTTAGGGAGTGTTGGGAATGTCAAAGGTTCAAATCAAAGTAAATGATAACGGGTCCTATCGAATTACAGGTGACGTGGAATTAATCGATGGTTCAGGAAATGTTTATACAACAAAGCCATCCTTTTCCCTCTGCCGCTGCGGGTTATCGAAAAATAAACCTTTTTGTGACGGCTCGCATAAAGGTAATTTCGAATCCCAGGTTCGGGTTCCTCAAGAAGATTAATTATTGAGAGCGGTTGTCATCAGCCGCTCTTTTTTATTTCGTTTGAAACTACATATCGGTCATCCGGATGTCAGCAATTTCGCGAATGGGGATACGATGCGCTCCTTCAAACTTGTCAACGACATGGAGCTTTTGGGTCATTTCGTCCCAGTAATGGATTTTTCCGATAACAATTTCATAGTTACGATTCCGGTAATAGGTAACCGTAACAAACTGATCAAACTCAATTGCCTCAACCAGGGTTTCATTCATTAGCTCAAGCTGCTGCTCATCCATTTCTTTTCTATTTTCATATCCGTCTTCCTTTACCCAATCCCTTAGCAGTTTGACATGCTCAGGAAGCATCATTGATGTCCATTTGATTCTCCCGCGATCACGAATCATCCGCCTCACCTTCTTTCATAGATAAATCAAAAAAGTTTATTTTTGTCTAGCTCCAGCGCCTAGGGGCTCTTTGGTCTACAGCCCCTGATCAAGGCGCTTCCGTTTTTCTTTTTACATTTTATGCCCGCCAACGAGTGTAGCCCGATGCTTGGCGGTTCCTGCTGCCGTGTAGGAAACAGCCCGCAATAAGGAACCTGCCCCAAAACGGCTGCGAATGGAGTCTACTACATAACCCAAATCTCGTTTTTTGTATGCATCCATATCAAACAAATCAAGCTGAAGCTCCTTGTCATCGACAATATTGGCTAGTGCGAGCGAAATTTGCCTTGCGGTTTTGCCATTATAATGCTCATGAAACAACTCAAGACAAACGCGGTAAAGCTCCATTGTCACATTCGTCGGCTGTGCAATCGTCCTTGAGCGGTAAAATCCTCCCCCCAATTCATCCTGACTGTAGCCAATTCCAAGGCTAATCGTTCGCCCAACCTTTCGATGCACTCTTGCCCTTCGCGCCACTTCCTCACACATTTCTAAAATCACATGCTTGATTTCCTCTTCCTCTTTATAATCCCTTAAGAGAATTTGGCTTTTTCCAAAACTGATTTGTCCTTCAACAATTGGTGCACCTAACTCCGAAAGGTCAATTCCCCAGGCATGATAGTAAAGCTGGTTGCCCATAATGCCGAATTTCTTTTCTAACTTTTCTAAATCATAGCGGGCCAGCTGTCCAACCGTAAAAATGCCCATCCCATTTAGTGTTTTTTCAACCCTTCTGCCTATTCCCCACATTTCTCTAAGCGGCGACACACTCCACAGCTTTGTCGGTACATCCTCATACGTCCATTCTTCAACCCCTTTTTTCTTTGCATCCAAATCAAGACAAAGCTTCGCCATTAACATATTCGGCCCGATTCCAACCGCACATGGCAGCTGGAACTCCCGCTCAATGTCACTCTTTATTTTTTTGGCAATGGTATGGGCATCCCCCCAAAGATGGATGACACCATCTACTTTTATAAAACTTTCATCCACGCTATACGTATGAATGGCTTCCTTTGGAACATAGCGATTGAAAACACGGCTAATTTCTGTAGAAATTCGTAAATAAGTAGCCATTTTCGGCTCAACTACTTGAATACGCGGATCATTAGGAATCTCGAACAGTCTAGAGCCAGTTTTAATACCAAATTCCTTTTTCACTCTTGGTGAGGCTGCAAGTACCACACTCCCCTGCCGATCATGATTGCCGGCCACAACTAAATAGCACTGCATCGGATCAAGGCCGTACATAACAGCCGAACAGCTTGCATAGAAGCTCTTCATGTCTACACATAGAATTTTATTTTGCGGTGCGGTGCTGTAATCGACCATATTTCTTCCCTCCATGGTCATAAATACGAACATTAGTTCCTTTATAGTATATTCTTTATATTAAGCGAATATGCGTTCGTATTCAATGGGAATTTAATGACAATTTTCCAATGTGGTGATGAAACAAAAAAACAGTATAATGAATTGAGGTGCATAGCTGTGGATAAAAAACTGGTAATCAAAATGATAAAAAATTGTTTTAAACAATACTATACCGAGGCAGATTCATTGCCGATGAGTGGAAAAGAATTAGAAGAACTTTATCAACGGGTACTAGAGATGAAAACAGCAGAACCGGAAATGGATTTGTATGAGGTAATCAATGATACGGTGTATGAATTTCTAACAGGTTAATCGGAAAAGAGAAACCGCTGGAAGCAGCGGCTTATTTTTGATTAAATGCCTTTTTCCCAATTCGTTCAAACAGCCTTGGAAAAAGAACATAGACAACGCTGCCCATATTCATCCAGCGTGGGAGGTTAATTTCTCTTGTTTTTGTAAGCATGCTATTAACCACTTTCTCAGCAACGTACTCCGGTTTAAGCATAAATCGCTGAACGTTTTTCACATAAGTCCCTTTTTCGTCAGCAATATTAAAAAAGTTGGTAGCAATCGGACCAGGATTCACCGAAGTGACTTGAACATTATAATCAGCTAATTCCATCCTTAGTGAATTCGTATAACCAAGAACAGCATGCTTTGTTGCCGAATAAACGCTTGATTTTGGTGTGGCAATTTTCCCTGCTTGAGAGGCAATGTTGATAATATGGCCGAAACGCCGTTCACGCATTTTCGGCAGCACCATACTTGTGCACGCCATTAACCCAACCACATTTACCTCAAACATCCCCTTGATTTCATCCATTGTCGCCGCGTGGGCTTCACGAAAAACTCCAAAGCCGGCATTATTCACAAGGATATCGACTGAACCCATTTCCGCAAAAATACGCTGAAAAACTTCTTGTACTTTTTCGGTATCAGACACGTCAAGCTGAAAAATAACCACTTTGACATGATGTTTCTGTTGTAATTCACTTTGCAGCTGTTTCAGCTTTTCGATGCTTCTTGCTAAAAGGACAAGATTGGCTCCGCTTGCAGCGGAAAGCTTAGCAATTTCCGCACCAATCCCCCCTGAGGCGCCAGTGATGACAATATTTTTGCCTTTTAAATGTTTCCTAACCAATGTATCACCTCATCTGGCCTGAAAAAGAACAGGCTGCGTATCTTTATTAGTAATTTCACCAATGGATGATAAATAGTCAAGCTGTCCAACGGTCTCTGATATCGTCAACAGCAATTCACGTTTATAGACGGCCGGAAAAAGCCGTTTGCAAATTTCAAAAACACTTAACTGCTCTTCCCTTAACCAGTTAAGAACGGTCATGGCCCGTTCATGCTGCCGAGTAAGTCTTTTTTCGATTAGCTCTTTTAATTGGTAAACCTCTTCCCCATGCCCTGTGTACACAACAGAAATGGGATAAGATAACAATTTTTTCATCGATTCATTATGCTGCAACAGTGGTTTTGGCCTTTCTGTTTCTCCCGGAAGCGGCGGCTCAAGCAGCGGATTCGGGGAGATATGGGCTAAAATAAGATCTCCGCAAATTAAAACACCGTCCTTTTCACGAAAAAGCGCAATATGACTTTGAGCATGACCTGGTGATTCTATAACCTGCCAACCGCTGAGTCCCGGAGGTGTCATCCCTTCATGTAAATGCCCAGTCAGTGAACGATTGCATGAATATTTTAACGTTTTTCGCAAATTTTCAAGGGAAGGTATAAATTCCTTGGGCAACCCAAATTGATGGAACAGCGCAGTAAAAAATTCCTCCTGCACCTGAAAAAATTCTTCTGTCGGATGAATCCATCGCTCATTTAACGGATGGCCGAGCAGTTCAATCGTATCGGGTAAAAAATCAAGCATACCGACATGGTCGGGGTGATGGTGCGTCAAAATAACTTGTTCAATATCATCAGGACTTACATGCAAATCAGTCATTTGCGTTTTCAGTGAATTCCAGCATTCTTTCGTTTTTACTCCTGCATCAACAAGCGTTAACCGCTCTCCCTTAATCAAATAGGCATTTACATCTCCTACCTCAAACGGAGTCGGCAGGGTAATTTTAGCAATTCCCTCTTTCCATTCTGTCATTTTTATACCCCCTTAATATTATTGTTATAAAACTTCCGAATGTAAAAATTTGATTATAAAATAAAGTGTACCGATTTTCTCAGAAAATGTCATTATTTTCACATAATTTTTTAGAAAAAATAAAAAATTCAATAAACTATTCCCTTGACAGACAGGCTGTTTATACTGCATAATCACAATTAAAATTTGATTCGTTTAAAGCGATGAATAAGGCCAGTAAATGAGTAACGGTGAAAGAGAGTGAAGCTCTAAAGGCTGAAAGGCTTCACCACCCTCTTAATCATTGAACCTACCTTATGAGCTTTTAGGAAAACCTAACGCAAATCCGGCGTTATCGGAGTCGAGTGACCCTTTTGTATTTTAAAAGGGGTCAATGAAGGTGGTACCACGGAAGATAGACCTTTCGTCCTTTACGGATGAAAGGTCTTTTTGTTTTTAAAGAAGCTGTTTTCTAAAAGATTGTTGTTTTTAAATAGGTTAAGTGAGAAGTTGATTGAAGCGGATGGTGCGAGACTCCAGCGGGAGCAGCAGGACAGGTGAGACCCCACAGGCGCTTTCAGCGCCGAGGAGGCTCACCGACTGCCCCGCGGAAAGCGAGCATCCTGGAGCGGAAATCAACCACTCTTCTAATGAACAAAATAAGAAGGAGGCTGTAACATGAAAAAAATGGCAGTTATTGGTGCAGGTTCTATGGCTGAAGCGTTCATTTCGGGTGTTCTGGAAAATGGGTTAATGGAAAGAGAAAATATTTGGGTAACAAATAATTCAAACGAGGAAAGGCTACACAAGCTTCGTAATCGCTATGGGGTAAGTGCCTCTTACGACATGTGTGCACTCTTTGACGGAGCGGATATTGTCATTTTAGCAATGAAACCTAAGGATGCCGCAACTGCGATAGCCAAGATTCGGGAGTACCTAACGGAAAAAATGCTGGTAATTTCAGTTCTCGCCGGGGTTTCAATCAAAACAATAGAGGTTTTAGCTAAAAAACCAATGGCAATTATCAGATCGATGCCAAACACATCAGCAGCAGTTGGATTATCAGCAACTGCCATTGCGGTCAATGAACGTGTGTCAGATGAGCAAATGGAAATGGCGAAAAAGCTTTTCAACACAGTAGGATTAACTACTATTGTTGAAGAAGAACATCTTGATGCTGTAACAGGACTTTCAGGAAGCGGCCCTGCCTATATTTATTATCTGATTGAAGCGATGGAAAATAGCGCAGTAGAAATCGGCCTAAATAAGGAAACTGCTCAAGAACTGATTGTACAGACTTTAATTGGAGCGGCAGAGATGGTCCGGAAATCAATAAAACCACCTGTACAGCTGCGCAAGGATGTAACCAGCCCTGGGGGAACGACAGAAGCCGGTATTCGAGTCCTTGAAGAAAATGGCGTTCAGAAGGCATTTATTGAGTGCATAAAAACAGCCACTGCTCAATCGAAAAAAATGGGAAAAGCATTAAGCACCCAGCTGGAAACAGCAGAACAGCTCCTATAAATTGGATGTTTCCCGAGAGTTCTTTTAAAATGTAAAAAAAGGACTGGGAAGTGTCATAGATGTTAACCACAATACTTTCATTGGGGATCGTTGTTTGGATCGCGTTTATATTGGATGCCTGGGCCGGTTTAAGAAAATTAGATTTTCTCGAAAATGAAACAGGTCTAGTAGATGGGGAGTTATTGACAGTCATTGTCGCAGCAAGAAATGAAGAACAACAAATAAAGTTAAGTATCCAAAGTCAATTGCAGCAAACCTATGAAAATGTCGAATGGATTCTAGTAGACGACCGTTCAACAGATCATACTGGAAAAATTATTGATGAGCTAGCTAGATCGGATCAAAGAATAAAAGTCATTCATATACAAGAATTACCGGAAGGCTGGCTTGGTAAAAACCATGCATTATATACAGGTGCCAAACAGGCTTCTGGTAAATGGCTTTTGTTTACAGATGCAGATGTTCGCTATGAAAAAGATGCATTTGCAAAAGCGCTGCATTATTTTAATAAAAATAAACTTGACCATTTAACCGCAGCACCGAATTTAAATGCCCACAGCTTTTGGCTCAAGTCATTTGTTGCCTTTTTCCTGTTTGGATTTTCCTATTTTAAACGTCCGTGGCGGGCAAATAACCCTAAATCCAAAATCGGTACGGGAATTGGTGCTTTTAACCTTGTTTCAAACAAGGCTTATGAAGCGTTCGGCACCCATGAGAGGATTAAAATGCGCCCGGACGATGATCTTCAATTGGGAATGAGAATGAAAAGGGAAGGCTTTTCGCAAAGGATTGTTACCGCCCTCCATTTGATTGAAGTAGAATGGTATGGCAGTTTAGAAGAGGCCTTTGTCGGGCTCGAAAAAAATACGTTTGCGGGATTGAATTACCGTATCAGCATGATTTTTTTAGCGGTTTTCGGAATCCTCTTAACACACTTTCTACCCTTCATTACCATTTTTTCAAGCAGCAAAACCATTGCCCTGCTGAGCTTAGGCAATATTATAACCAGCGGAATTCTTTATGCCATGGTAATCAAAAGAATGACATTATTTTCTCCTGTCCTCTTTCTAGTTTTTCCAATTACTACATTATTGTTTATATATTCCATCATTCGAGCAAGCCTATTGACCTTTAAACGGGGCGGTATTGTTTGGAGAGGAACAAAATATCGCTTAAAAGATCTTCGAGAAAAATAGTGAAGCAGAGTTTTTCTTTAAAATGAAACCTTTTGATATACTAAATAATGGATTTAAATAGGAATTCAGGAGGTTTAAAAATGGCGGTAAAATTATTCTCTCCCTATACAATTAAAGGGGTTACGTTAAAAAACCGTATTGTTATGTCACCAATGTGCATGTATTCGAGTCATAACGAAGACGGGCATATTCAAAACTGGCACCGTACTCATTATACAAGCCGGGCGGTCGGCCAGGTTGGATTGATTATTGTTGAGGCTACTGCTGTTACTCCACAAGGCCGTATATCCCCTCAGGATTTAGGAATTTGGAATGATGACCATGTTGAGGGATTTAAAGAATTAGTCAACTCGATCAAAGAACATGGAGCTAAAACAGGAATACAGCTTGCCCACGCCGGCAGAAAAGCTGTTTTAGACGGGGAAATTCTTGCACCTTCAGCGCTTGAATTTAATGAAAAAAGTAAAACCCCAAAGGAAATGACATTGTCAGAAATTACAGAAACCGTTGAGGCATTTAAAAAAGGGGCAGAACGAGCAGCCACTGCCGGCTTTGATGTCATCGAACTTCACGGGGCACATGGATATCTGATTAATGAGTTTTTATCACCACTTTCTAATAAACGAACCGATGAATATGGCGGTTCAGCTGAAAACCGCTACCGCTTCCTCCGCAAAGTGATCGACGCTGTTAAGACTGTATGGGATGGCCCATTATTTGTGCGAGTCTCCGCTCATGATTACAATGAGGAAGGCTTAACACCTAAGGATTATGTAACCTTCAGTAAATGGATGAAGGAGCAAGGTGTTGACTTAATCGACGTTAGTTCCGGTGCCGTTGTACCTGCTCGTATTAATGTTTACCCTGGTTACCAAGTAAAATTTGCTGAAACGATTAAGAACGAAGCGAGTATTGATACAGGTGCAGTTGGGTTGATTACTTCCCCGATCCAAGCTGAGGAAATTTTGCAGAATGACCGTGCTGACTTAGTTTTCTTAGCGCGGGAACTGCTGCGTGATCCTTACTGGCCAAGAACGGCAGCCAAAGAGCTGGGAGTAGAAATTGAAACGCCTGTGCAGTATGAACGGGGCTGGCTTTAAATGAATAGAAATGTCCTTCACCCACCGGATGAAGGACATTTTTTTGTTTCTTGGGACAGTTTCCGTTCATTTCAACGGAATATTTATTTCTTTAAAATCCTCTGCTATATCCGTATTCGGAAAAATCTCACGTGCCTCTTCTACTAATTCTCTTGATGCATGCCGGTCATAACGGGAACTGATATGGGTTAGGCATAGCTGTTTACACCCTGACATTTTCGCAATTTTCGCTGCTTGGTGTGTGGTGGAATGAAAATAATCAAATGCAAGCCTTTCCTCTCCTTTTGAGAAGGTAGCTTCGTGCACTAACAAGTCTGCATGTTCCGCCAAGGAAACCGCCTGTTCACAATACCTGGTATCCCCTAAAATGGTTATAATCCTTCCCTTTTGGGGCTGTCCAAGGAAATCTGCCGGATGAATCGTTCTACCATCTTCAAGGGTAACCGTTTCGCCATTTTTGATTTTCTTAAAAATAGGCCCAGGACGAACACCTATTTCCACCAATTTATCAGCAAGCAATGTTCCCGGCCGATCCTTTTCAACAATTCGATAACCATAGGAAGGAATTCCATGTTCTAAAAGACTGGCTTCAACAATAAACTGGTCATCCTCAAAAATTATCCCATCCTCAATCTCAATGACGGTGATATTATATTTTAAATAGGTCTGACTCACAGAAAGACTCACATCAATAAATTCCTTAATTCCCTTTGGACCATAAACGGTGACTTCCGATTCTCCCCCCTGAAAGGAACGGCTCGATAATAGCCCGGGAAGGCCATATATATGATCGCCATGAAGGTGAGTGATAAAAATTTTTTCAATTCTGCGCGGTTTAATTGCAGTATGTAAAATTTGATGCTGGGTTGCCTCTCCGGCATCAAATAGCCAGATTGTCCCCCGCTCTTCTAGTAATTTTAAGGCAATGGATGTAACATTGCGAAGCTTTGCCGGCATTCCGGCGCCCGTTCCTAAGAAAAAAATATCCACTCGAACATACTCCTTTCAAACACCCGTACTTATTATTAGCTTTACTATAGCACAAACCAGTCTTTGAAAATAAATTGATTTTTACATGATTGCTTTTTATTTGCGAATTATATAGTAAACAGATAAAATTTAATACTTGGTAAGACAACGTTATTTTATACGATACATACTGGAAAAGAGGTATTTTAGTGGAACAAACTGGAAGCACATCTTCACTCATTATGATTTTTGGTGCAACTGGCGATTTAGCCAAACGGAAGTTGTTTCCTTCGCTATACCGGCTATTTGAAAAAGGCCGATTATCCGATCAATTTGCTGTAATTGGTGTGGCAAGAAGGTCGATTTCAAATGATGAATTTCAACAATCCGTAAAAGAATCTGTTCTTTCTGCTCTAGGAAGAGATAAAAATATTGATGAATTTATTTCCCATTTTTACTATCAAGCACACGATGTGCAGGATTCTAGTTCATACCTTGCTCTTAAAAAATTAGCAAATGAGATTGATGAACATTATAAGTTAGAAGGCAACCGGATTTTTTACCTCGCCATGGCACCGGAATTTTTTGGACCGATTGCACTTCATTTAAAGTCCGACGGTTTAACGGATGTAAAAGGATACAAACGTCTTGTCATCGAAAAACCATTCGGACATGACCTTGCGTCTGCAAAAGAATTAAACAAGCAAATTAGAACAGCTTTTTCTGAGGAAGAAATTTATCGGATTGACCACTATCTTGGAAAAGAAATGGTACGAAACATTGAAGTAATCCGTTTCGCCAATGCCATTTTTGAACCATTATGGAATAACCGATATATCTCCAATATTCAAATCACTTCAAGTGAGACACTTGGAGTAGAGGAACGAGGACGTTATTACGAAAAAAGCGGTGCATTAAGGGATATGGTACAAAACCACATGCTGCAGATGGTAGCCCTCCTTGCGATGGAGCCTCCGATTAAGCTTACAACAGATGAAATTCGTTCCGAAAAAGGAAGAGTATTCAGAGCCATTCGTAAGATAGCAGGCGAAAAAGTAAATGATTATTTTGTTCGCGGGCAATACGGCGAAGGGGAATTGGATGGCAAAAAGGTTCCGAAATACCGTGATGAACCAATGGTGGACAAAGAGTCTAATACAGAAACCTACGTCGCAGCGAAAGTGATGATTGATAATTTTCGCTGGGCGGGAGTACCTTTTTATATCCGAACAGGAAAAAGGCTTAAGGTAAAATCTACTAAAATTGTCGTGCAGTTTAAAGATATACCAATGAATTTATACTATCAAACGGAAAAAATGTTAAACCCGAATCTCCTTGTTATCCATATCCAGCCGGAAGAAGGAATTACGTTACATTTAAATGCCAAAAAGGCAGGCGGTCATCTCGATGCACAAGTGGTGAAATTAAGCTTTGCCAATACGGGAATCCATGCGATGAATACTCCGGAGGGTTATGAAAAGCTTCTATATGACTGTATGCAGGGAGACGCAACAAACTTTACCCATTGGGATGAAGTAGCATATTCTTGGAGCTTTGTTGATAAAATCTCTGAAGCCTGGAAAAATAGTAAGGACGAAAGCTTTCCAAATTATGAATCAGGTTCAAGAGGTCCTGACGCAGCAGATCAATTATTAGAAAAAGACGGTTTCTCTTGGTGGCCTGTAACTGAATTAGAAGTAGAAACTTGCAATTAAATAAAAACTAAAAAGCTCCGCTTTGTTATCACAGCAAAGCGGAGCTTTTTATATTCCGAAAAGTAAAAATTTTGTAGGGCGAAATGTAAATATTCCTCTGATTTTTCGACAGAATCTTTAATAGATTAAAATTACAATAGAATTGCATTAGAAATTAATGAGAATACGGAGGTGAATTAGCATACATAGGTTCCACCTAGTGCTTTAGTATTCAATTATTCTAAAACTATTATAGGGGCGGATGAAAAGAAATGAAGAGAAAGAAAACGGTTGCTAGTCTTTTAACAATAGGCTTATTTACAACAACGATTCCTTTTACTGCAAGTTTTGCCGAAGTACCCAAGTGGACGAATGTTAATGTATATGAAGAACAAGATGGAAGCAAGTTTAATAGTGAAAACTATGATTTTGTGAAGTTCTCTCAAATTGGCGCAAAACTAAAAGATATTGAGAAACAATCAAACCGTGTGAAAGTTGAGGTCCGAGGAACATCAGCTAAAGGGCATCCGCTTTATGTCGTAACGATCGCAGATCCGACGACACAAGGGAAATTTGGAAAAATTCAAGCGCTAAGAAAACAAATGTTTAAAAACCCAGGCAAGGCTCAAGATTGGATTGCCAATAATCCTGATTTTAAGGTGCCTATCATGATTAATGGTTCGATTCATGGAACGGAATTCGTGGGAAGTAATGCTATTCTTCAATTGATTGAACGCTTTGCCAAACAAAATGACCAGGAAACGAAAAACATTTTAGCGAATAATATCCTTATAATTAATGTAGTGCAAAATCCTGACGGGCGTGTTGATGCTACACGTTTTAACGGTGAGGGCATCGACTTAAACCGCGACTTTATTACCCAATCACAGCCGGAAACTAGGGAAACAGTTGGGCTTATTAAGGAATGGAACCCAATGGTGTTCCTTGATACCCACGGATATGTGAAAAATTACGCTCCAAACCGTCAGGGCTTAATTGAGCCATGTACACCACCGCATAATCCAAACTATGAGTATGATCTCTATAATAAGTGGGCTTATAAGCAGGCTGAAGCGATGGAAGCGCAAATAATGAAAGTAAAGGATCAGTTCGTAGGAAGTACCCAAACTAATAGTAACTTATATAAAAACATGCAAGGTGTCTATATTCCGCAGCGAAATGATAAAGACGGCTGGGATGATTATCCGCCAATTTTCACACCAATGTATGCAATGTACCATGGGGCTTACGGTCATACGTTAGAAACGCCAACGAATGATTGGGATGGTGTCCGTTGGATGTATAATGCCATTATCGGGGCTCTAAATTTTGCAACGGAAAACAAACAAGCGATGATTACGGACCAAATTGAAATGTTCAAACGCGGAATTAACTTTGATCATCCTTTCCATAAGGAAGGGTTCTTCCCGAAAGCGTATATTCTACCAGTTAATGAGAAGGATCCAACGGTAACAAATAAAGCGGTGAACCATTTAATCAACAATGATATCGATGTCGTTCAATCACCAAAAGCATTTACTGTTGATGGAAGAACGTATCCTAAAGGGACTTACATTGTGATGATGGATCAGGCGAAAGCCGGATTGGCGAACACGATGCTGTGGGATGGGGAAGATATCACAAATACAATTAACGCCATGTATGATATTTCAGCATGGAGTCTGCCGGAACTCTGGGGCTTTGAAGCGGTGGAGACACAAAGTTCCATTAATGTGACAACCACAAAGGTGAACGAAATCAATGAACAAGGTTCCGTTTCCGGTAAGGGTCCTTTCTTGATCCCAAATACCTCAGTTAAAGCTATTAATCTAGTAAATACGTTAATTCAGCAAGGTATTGAAGTTAAGCGTGATGCAAAAGGGAACTTCTACACAGAAGCAGCTGCCAATAAAATCACCGCCGCTGTGAAAGAATCTGGGTTGCAAATTGAGAGCACCTCAAAGGTACCAGCCGATGCTTCGGCTTTATCAAGTTTAAAAGTAGCTATTTTCAAGGACGGCGGAATTAGTAAAGTTCAGTCCCATAGTGGAACAAAGCTTGCCCTAAAACGACTAGGATTTGACGTGACCGAAGTAACCCCAGTTGAGGTTGCCGAAAACGTTCTAAGTGGTTTTGATGTTTTTGTGTATAGCGGATCATCTAGCTTAATTAGTGTCATCACGAGTGCTTCAAACAAGGAATTTGGAGTGCAGGACAAGGCGCAAGAAACAAAGTTACGCGCGAACATTGTCGACTTTGTGAACGGAGGGGGTAAATATATTGCAGTAGGATCAACAGCCTCACAAGCAACGAAAACCCTAGGTCTAACAGACGACACCGTTAATGTTGGTGGTTCTGATAGCAACGGAATTGTGATGGTTGATTACGAAGGAACAGGTTTAACAGCCGGTTATGGCAAGGATGACATCGGTTTTGTCTATCGTCCAACATGGTATACGAATACTGGGAATGATAAAGTAGTTGCCAAATATGCCAACAAGGATAATTTCTTTGTGGCCGGTCACTGGAGAAATAGCAAAAATGCAAAAGGTCAGACCGTAGTAGTAAAAGAACAAAATAAAGACGTAACCCTAATTGGCCTAGAAGCAGGTTTCCGTGATCATACCGATTACCTGTTCCGTCTTCTATCCAATGCAATCTTTGAAAAATAAGCTGTAAACTTGCTAAAATTATAAATAAAATAAAAAGCTCCGCTTTGTTATCACAGCAAAGCGGAGCTTTTATTCGTCTTTATGTTTTTCCGGAAACGACCGTAAAAAATCCTTATTAAAGCTAGTTTCGGTTCCAACTTTATGGTCGGGGTCTATCGGTCTCTGTGAGGAGGCCGTTTCGACAATATGCTTGCCGTACTTTTCTCGAAGGTTCGATATCGTATTGAGCAACGGCTCCTTTTTCGCATCCTTTTCATAGGAAAACAAGTCGAGCTGCTTATAAGCATCATCATGATCCAATAAATCAGATCCTGTGATCCCTAATAATCTTACCGGGTTCCCATTCCAATGCTTGATAAATAACTGCTTTGCAGCAGATGAAATTTCATCCTTTTGATGAATAGGATTTGAAAGCTTTTTGCTCCTTGTAATCGTCTTGCGATCCTTGAAACGAATGGTAATACCCAATGTAGAGGCAAGAACATTTTTCCGCTTCAGTCTAACCGAAACCGTTTCTGCTAATGAATCCAAAACAGCAAAAAGCTCTTGCTGATTGCTAATATCCCTTGGAAGAGTCGTTGAATTGCCGATGCTTTTAAACTCGGCCACGGATTCTGGATCAACGGGTCTTGAGTCAATTCCATTTGCACGATCTTTTATCCGAAGACCATTAATGCCTAACAGGGTTTTGAGTTGAATTTCATTTCCCTTTGCCAAATCACCAATCGTATGAATCCCGATTGTTGTTAGCTTTTCTGCTGTTTTCCTGCCAACTCCATGCATCTCATTTGTATTTAACGGCCAAAGCACTGAAGGAATATCCCTTTTACGAAGAATCGTAATCCCCATTGGCTTTTTCATATCAGAAGCCATTTTGGATAAAAATTTATTAGGGGCAATCCCAATGCTGCAGGGTAAATCAAGCTGCTCAAGAATTCTTTTTTGAATACTATTGGCAATTTCGATTGGGCTGCCGAACTCATAGGAATCCGTTATATCCATATAACCTTCATCAATCGAAACAGGTTCAACGAGTTCTGTGTATTGCCGGAGGATTTCAAACATCCCCATCGAAGCAGCCCGATATCGGTCAAAATTAGGAGATTTTACTATTAGCTTCGGGCATAGCTTTTTCGCCTCCCAAAGTGGCATCGTCGTTTTCACTCCAAATTTTCTTGCCTCATAGCTGCAGGTGACAATAATCCCTCTTCGTTCTTCCACATTTCCGGCAATCGCAAGTGGTTTCCCCTTCAACTCCGGGTCATAAGCCATTTCCACAGAAGCATAAAAACTATTCATATCAACATGTAAAATGACCCTTCCGTTTTTCGGATACATTTCCTTCATGTCCTGCACTTCCTAACAACCTTTTATACCTAAAGTATTACAAAAAGGAGAGCTGCCCGCTCCCCTTCAAGCTGTACTATTGATTTGTTACTTCATCAATGATGGCAAGTGTCATTTCCGCCAATTTATATAATTCTTCAACCGGCATACGCTCGTTTGTAGTATGAATTTCTTCATAACCAACGGCAAGATTGACTGTTGGAATGCCAAAGCCTGCGATCACATTGGCATCACTTCCGCCACCGCTATGCTGTAATTCGCAGCTGCGGCCAATTTTCCCTGCCGCTTTGCGGGCAATCTCAACGACTTGATCTCCCTCACCAAATTTAAAACCTGGATACATAACTTCGACGTTAACTTCTGCTTTTCCGCCCATTTCTTTCGCTACAGTTTCAAAAGCATCTTTCATTTTTTGAACCTGTGCCTCCATTTTTTCAGGAATTAACGAACGGGCCTCTGCTAAAATATCCACCCGGTCACACACAATATTTGTCGCCTGCCCGCCTTCAAATCGACCAATATTTGCAGTCGTTTCTTTGTCTATTCTTCCTAAAGGCATTTTTGCAATGGATTTAGCGGCAATGGTGATGGCGGAAACTCCTTTTTCAGGTGCAACACCAGCATGAGCTGTTTTTCCATAGATAACCGCTTTCACTTTAGCTTGTGTAGGCGCAGCAACGACAACATTTCCAACTAAACCATCACTATCTAGGGCATATCCATATTTTGCCTTCATTAGGGAAGGATCTAATGCCTTTGCCCCAACAAGACCAGACTCTTCGCCAGCCGTAATGACAAATTGGATTAATCCATGGTCGATATTTTGTTCTTTTAAAACACGAATCATTTCAAACATGGCAGCTAAACCAGCTTTATCATCAGCACCAAGAATAGTCGTTCCATCTGTAACCACATAGCCATCCTTAATCGATGGCTTTACACCTTTTGCCGGAACGACTGTGTCCATATGGGACGTGAAATAAATCGGGTCGATACCTTCTTTTGTGGCAGGAAGGGTACAAATTAAATTCCCTGCTCCATGACCAGTTTGTGCTGTCGTATCATCCTCGAAAACTTCAAGACCTAATTCTGAAAACTTCTGCTTTAAAACTTTCGCTATTTCCGTCTCATATTTCGTTTCAGAGTCGATTTGTACCAGTTCCAAAAATTCGTTCAAAAGACGCTCTTGATTAATCATCTAGCCGAACCTCCATTTTATGTACTTCATTCACTATTTCAGTATACCTTTTCGTATACATGTCATCAAATGAAAGAATTGCGAAAACACAAGATTAAAGTGGTATATTTCCATGTTTTTTATAAGGTCTCGATTCTTTCTTCGTCCGCAGCATTTCTAAGGATTGAATAATTTTTATTCTTGTTTCACGAGGATCGATGACATCATCCACCATTCCCCTGCTTGCTGCCACATATGGATTTGCAAATTTATCACGGTATTCCTCAATCTTTTGTTGTCTGAGCGCCTCAGGATTCTCGCTATTTTGAATTTCTTTGGCGAAAATAATATTTGCCGCCCCCTGTGGACCCATCACGGCAATCTCTGCATTTGGCCATGCAAAAACAAGGTCAGCACCAATTGACTTACTGTTTAGCGCAACATAGGCGCCGCCATATGCTTTTCGCAATATAATTGTAAGCTTAGGAACGGTAGCCTCAGAGTACGCAAATAAGATTTTAGCTCCATGGCGAATGATTCCTCCATGTTCCTGCTTAATCCCTGGGAAGAAGCCAGTAACATCTTCAAATGTAATGATTGGTATATTAAACGAATCGCATGTGCGAATAAACCGTGCAGCTTTATCAGAGGAATCAATATCTAATCCACCGGCCATTACCTTTGGCTGATTGCATACAAGACCCACGGTTTCCCCTTTAATTCTTGCAAACCCAACAACAATGTTTTTTGCAAAATCCTTTTGAATTTCCATAAAAGAATCGGAATCGGCAACTTGCTCAATCACTTTTCTCACATCATAAGGGCGAACAGTATCAAATGGAATCACATCCGTTAAGTCCGGACGATAATCGTCTTCTTTTTCAACCTCAAGTATTGGCGCCTTTTCCTCATTATTTTGCGGCAAAAACAAAAGCAACTTACGAACGTTTTGTAGAACCTCGGCTTCTGAATCGGATTGGAAGTGAGCATTACCGCTGATGGTATTATGGACATTCGCCCCCCCTAAATCCTCTGCAGAAATCTTCTCCCCTGTAACGGTTTCAATGACCTTTGGACCGGTAATAAACATCTGGCTCGTTTTTTCAACCATAAATACAAAATCCGTAATTGCTGGTGAATAAACGGCTCCACCCGCACAGGGCCCCATAATCACAGAAATTTGCGGAATCACCCCTGAATAAATAGCGTTCCGGTAAAAAATATGACCGTATCCATCAAGTGAAACGACACCCTCCTGAATGCGGGCACCGCCGGAATCATTTAGACCCACAAATGGTGTACCGTTTTTAGCCGCTAAATCCATCACTGTGGCTATTTTTTTTGCATGCATTTCTCCAAGTGCACCACCAAATACAGTGAAATCTTGGGAGAAAAGATAGATTGGACGACCATTTACTTTCCCATAACCTGTTACAACCCCATCACCGGGTCCTTTTTGTTCATCAAGTCCAAAATCATGTGTTCGGTGCTCAATAAAAGGATTTAATTCGACAAATGTTCCAGGGTCCACTAAAAGCTCGATTCTTTCTCTGGCCGTCAGCTTTCCTTTTTCATGCTGCTTTTCAATTCTTTCATCACCACCGCCAAGTTCAACCTCTCTGCGCTTATCGTATAATTCATTTATTTTTTCATAGATGTCACTCATGCTATCCCTACTTCCCCTTTTTTTCACAAAGTTCATATAATACACCGGAAGCTGATTTTGGGTGCATAAAGGCTACATGCGCCCCCCCTGCACCAATCTTAGGCTCATCCGATATCATGCGAATCCCATTTTCCTTCATTTCCCTGATGCGTTCCTCAATTGATTCAACACCAAGTGCGACATGATGAATACCCTCACCGCGTTTTTCGATAAATTTAGCAACCGTACTCTCCGGTGATGCCGGCTCAAGCAACTCTATTTTTGTTTCACCTGCACTTAAAAAGGCTACTTTTAATTTTTCACTTGCAACTTCCTCAATAGCGATTAAAGGCAGTTTAAGTACCTCCGTATAGAAAGGAAGCGCTTTCTCCAGTGATTGAACTGCAATCCCAATATGGTCAACTTTTTTTATCATCTTTATCCCTCTGATCCACTATTAAATTAATTCGACAATTATCTTATTCGCTAAAAAGTTCATAAATCCTTCCTAAAATTGAGCAGTTGCTCAGTTGTTCATTTGGGCTTTTCCCTGTAAAATAAGAATAGAGTAATCTTAAGGGAGGTATTCTCATTGTCTAAAAAGAAGAATCAAAAAATCATTGTTTTATTAATGCTCTTTGCCATGCTTGCTTCAACCCTCCTAATTGGAATTGGCCAATTTATTCGTTAAACATATAAAAAGGGACTGTAGTGTTTGAACTGCACCCCAATTGTTAGACACAAATAACAATTGGAGGTGCAGTTTTTAATTATGACCAAATATAGTTTAGAAACTAAATTAGCTGCAGTT
>NZ_AXVA01000014.1 GCF_000482325.1 Bacillus sp. UNC438CL73TsuS30
TTTAAGGAAGGGGCATAAGGACGTTGTCCATTGGGGGAATACAACGGCTCACAAAGTTTATCTGCAAAGGTAAAGTCAACCACTTGTTCCACTCGGCTCCAAAAAGGATGGGGAGGAACCGAAGAGAAGACTTCATAATCTGATAGGGTTAACTGACCAAATGATTTATATTGAATGTGCGCCATCACGATCACTCCATACGTAAGATATATCTTAATTTTACCGTACATATGGAGTGAGGTGATTAGTAGATTGGAAAATTTGGATAAAGTTTGTGAAAAAGGGGTTTTTTATGAGTTAATCGACGGTCTCAAATATTCGTCTATTTAAAGCTTTTTTTATGAAAATTTCTAATTAAGCGAAATTGCTCCGTCTATTTCTCTGATCGGGTGCTTAACCTAATTCCCCAATCTATAAACAGTGCTGCAAATGACAGAAGTCTTACCCGAAAAAGGAACCCTTTAGAAAATCGCTCTGAGCGTTTTTTATTGGAGGGCCAGCTACAAGTTAATGGATTGCTAATCCTGTTTTTGAGTGGAAATATACGAGGTCAAAAAGTAGCATTTTTGAATCCTTTGCTTTTTTTAATTACAAAATCTATCAAAAATTGGATGGGGAGACTAAGATATAGGTAGAAAAACAAGGGTCCACTAAAAATGGAAACGTTTACCGCGGTGGAATTATAAACACTGTTAAAACATCGCTACAATAAACTTTTTTGGGGGAATATCAAAATGTCAACTTTAAGAGATGCAGCATTAAAAATGCATAGGGATAATCAAGGGAAGCTTGGGGTCTATTCCAAGGTCTCCGTCCAGAATGCAAACGATTTAAGTTTAGCCTATTCACCTGGTGTGGCCGAGCCTTGTTTGGACATTCATGAGGATGAGTCTAAAGTCTATGATTACACTTCAAAGGGGAACCTTGTTGCAGTTGTTTCAAATGGAACAGCGGTTCTCGGGCTTGGAAAAATTGGACCAAAAGCGGCAATGCCAGTAATGGAAGGAAAGGCAGTACTATTCAAATCCTTTGCAGATGTGGATGCATTCCCTATTTGTCTGGCAACAACAGACACAGATAAAATAGTCGAGACGGTTAAGCTGCTAGAACCCACTTTTGGGGGAGTAAACCTGGAGGATATTGCCGCACCGCAATGCTTTGAAATTGAGGACCGTCTGCGTAAAATTTGTGATATTCCAGTTTTTCATGACGATCAACATGGGACTGCGATTGTAACAGTAGCCGGTTTAATTAATGCATTAAAGTTGGCTAATAAGAAAATTGAAGATATCCAAGTAGTCGTCAATGGTGCAGGTGCAGCAGGGGTAGCGATCGTGAAACTCTTATTACATATGGGAGTCAAAGATGTCATTTTATGTGATACAAAAGGGATTATCTATGAAGGCCGAACCTCCGGAATGAATCCATTCAAGGAAGAAATGGCGCAAATAACCAATTGGGAGAAAAAACAAGGAACGTTGACGGATGCTCTTGAGGGTGCTGACGTGTTTATTGGTGTATCCGCAGCAGGAGCAGTAACGAAAGAGATGGTTCGTTCCATGCAGTGCGACCCAATTATTTTTGCAATGGCCAACCCAGTACCAGAAATTATGCCGGATGAGGCAAAGGAAGCAGGGGCCCTTGTAGTGGGAACAGGCCGATCTGATTTTCCAAACCAAGTCAATAATGTGATTGCTTTCCCGGGGATTTTCCGTGGCGCATTAGATGTTAGGGCAAAAGAAATTAATGAAGAAATGAAACTTGCTGCTATTTATGCGATTGCTGATTTAATTTCCGATATAGAACTTCATGCAGATTATGTAATTCCTGACCCATTTGATCCAAGGGTTGCAGCTCATGTAGCGGCCGCTGTTGCCTCTGCTGCAATGGAAACCGGGGTGGCTCAAATAAGTATAAATCCAGAAGAAATTAAGCAACGTTTATTAGAGCAGGTTGGTGGTAAAGAACTAGAGCTCGTATAGCTTAAAAGCATAATTTTTCAAGGTGGACTATCCCATACTAGCTGTGGGATAGTCTTTCAAATTATGGTTGCAAAAAGTCTAGTATAATAAAAACATAGATTATCTTGGATGGATTGACACTATGATCATCAAGGCTTTTACACACGGAGGGGATGGAATTGGCGATTGCGCTTACGATGTTTGGTTTAGGGGTATTACTAGGATTTGTCGGGGCAGGAGGATCTGGCTTTATCATTGCCATACTTACGGTTTTGTTTGGAGTTCCTATCCATACCGCTTTAGGCACCTCGCTTGCGGCAATGGTATTTACTACGTTGTCAGGAGCATACAGTCATTTCCGTCAAGGAAATATTTCAGTAAAAACCGGGCTCATTGTCGGAGGATTTGGGGCAGTAGCTTCCTTTTTTGGTTCCAAGCTGGCCGGCTTGATACCGGTCCAATCCATGCATTGGTTAACAGCAGGGATGTTGTTCTTATCCGCCGTTATCCTAATCGTCCGTTTGTTTATGGTTCAAAAAATAACGGGCAACCTCAGAAATGCTTCCACAAATCCTCTAAATTCTATTAGGAGAGCCGCCTTTGTAGGTATTATTACAGGATTGCTATCTGGTACATTTGGGATTGGGGCTGCACCCTTCATCCAAATCGGGCTTTTGGTCATCATGGGGCTTACGCTTAAACAATCTGTTGGTACAACCATGCTTGTAATCTTACCAATTGCATTGGCAGGAGGAGTTGGTTACTATTTCGAGGGATTTCTGGACTTCGGATTGTTACTAGAAGTAGTTGCCGGAACGATGATTGGTTCATATGCTGGGGCAAAGTTCACAGGACTAGCTCCGCAACCGGTATTAAAAAGCGCAATGGTTATTACACCCATTGTGGCAGGGGCCATTCTTTTAATAAAGTAAAGATGACCTAAAAGACTGCGAAGTAACTCCTAACAGGAAGCTTCGCGGCCTTTTTGTGTTTACTAAGAGATTTACCGACATACTAGGATTAGTATGAAATGTTGGGGAAACCTGCCAGATGGAGGGGAATATGAAAAAAGGAAGATGGAGCTTACAGTCGGTTATTATTGTTTTCGTATGTGTGGTGGTTGCACTTTCACTTTTAATAACAGACATGCTGATCAGTTCGAGGGTGGCTTCAGGGACGAAGGAGAGCCAGGAAGAAAAAGCGGGAAATATTGCTCGAATGGTCGCGCATAGTCCACTTGTCATTGATGCATTGAGTGGCAAACGGGATGACAAGGCGATCCAAAAATTCGCAGAGGAAATGAGAAAGGTAACGAACGTCTACTTTATTGTAGTAATGGATATGAAAGGGATTCGTAAGTCTCATCCTGAATCTAAAATGGTAGGAAAACCTTTTAAAGGCGGAGATCAGGGACCTGTCCTGAAAGGAAAAGAGTACACATCCATTTCGAAAGGCTCTCTCGGACCGTCCTTACGCTATTTTACGCCAATAAAGGACGGGGCTGGGAGACAGGTTGGTGCGGTAGCTGTCGGGATTTCCTTGGATAATGTTGAAAAGGCCGTTCAAAAGAGCCGAACCGGGGTCTATATCGGGACAGTGATTGGTATCTTAATTGGTATAGCGGGAGCGGTCATTTTAGCTAGATATATTAAAAAAATCCTATTAGGACTTGAGCCATTTGCAATTTCCAAGTTATTGGAAGAGCGTAGTGCTATGCTGCAATCCGTGCACGAGGGTATTGTCGCTGTTGATCAGGAGTCGAAGGTAACTCTCGTAAATCGGGCGGCTTTAAAGTTGTTTGAAAAAGCAGGCCTTCAAGGAAATCCAATCGGTAAAAGTATAGAGGAGTATATGTCCTCCGACCGCTTAAGCGATCTATTAAAAAAAGGTAAAACCGAGTTGGATGAAGAACAAAATTTAAATGGCATTACCCTATTAACTAATCAGGTACCTGTTATTGTTGGCAATAAAGTAGTGGGAGCGATTGCGACCTTTCGTGATAAGACAGAAATGCAACTGCTTGCTGAACAATTGACAGGAGTGCGGATATATGCTGATGCACTTCGGGCCCAGGCACATGAGTTTATGAATAAACTTCATGTGATTTTGGGGATGGTTCATATGGGTTATTATGAGAAAGTTGTTGACTACATTAATGAAATGGCAGGCCATCGTAAAAATGAAATCAGCTTTGTAACAAATAAGGTAAAAGATCCTGTGTTAGCAGGATTTATCATTGGAAAGTTGAGTTATGCTAGGGAGTCAGGGGTGGAATTATCGGTTTCCTGTGATCTCCCGCTTCCACTGCCGGCGAATGCCAATGTTAGTCACGAACTGATTACGATTGTTGGAAATTTAGTTGATAATGCGGTTCAGGCTGTAGATAATTGTTCAACTAAAAAAATAGCCATAGACTTTGATTATGGCGATGATATTTTAACCATTGTAGTAAAAGATACAGGAAAAGGGATGAATGAAGAGTTACAAAACAAAATTTTTCAAAAGGGCTTCTCAACAAATGGAGAAAATCGGGGGTTAGGACTGTATCTTGTCACGCAAGCAATTAACAAGCTGGAAGGCGAATTAATTCTCTCATCCAAACCTGGAAAGGGAACTGTTTTTACCGTATATCTACCATATAAAGTTGAGGGGGGGAAGCAAAATGATCACCGTAATGATTGTCGAAGATGACCCTATGGTAGCGGAATTAAATAAACGATACCTTGAGCAAGTGGAGGGATTTAGATTAACCGCAATGGCACCATCAGTGAGTGAGGCAATAAGATTGTTGGAGAATCAAGAGGTAAATCTAATTCTCTTGGATATATTCATGCCCGGCAAACAAGGTCTGGAACTGTTAACTTATCTTCGTGAAAAGAATAAAGAGACAGATGTAATCATCATATCGGCTGCGTCGGATATGGAGCGGATCAAAAAAGCATTAAGATATGGTGTTGTTGATTATTTAATTAAACCTTTTGAATTTGAACGGTTTAATATAGCATTGTCTTCTTATAAAGGTCAAGTAACGGTTATTCAAACACAGCCTGTGATCAGCCAAGAGGTACTCGATACGAAACTTTTGCACCGCGAGGACAGGCCGCTGATTGAAGAACTTCCAAAAGGGGTAACAAAGGATACATTGAAACAAATTTGGGAAGCGATTCAGAAGCTAAAGAATGCTCCCTTTTCAACTGAGGATGTTGTAAACCTTGTGGGGATTTCTCGAGTATCCGTACGGAAATATTTAAATTTTTTAAAAGAAATCGGCATTCTGGAAGTAAAAGTGATTTATGGTACTGTTGGAAGGCCCGTTTATCAGCATGAATTCAACCGATTTAAGGAACATCTCATCAAAAACTTTCTGTAAGCAGTTTAAAGGCTGCTTACTTTTTTTATTAACAAAATTACTTTCTAAACTTACATAAACTATGAAAGCGCTTTTAGCAAGAATATTATAGAATTATAAATCAAGCAGGGGGATGAACGTATGGAACCGGTAAGAAAGCTGGAACCGCTTACTGCGGTAACGGGGGAAACAAAAGAAAATAAAAGCTTTTTATCCAAATTAGCTAGTATCAAAATCGGAGTAGTACCGCTCCCGCTTTATATCATTATCGCAGTTGTTGTTTATGCAGCTGCTGTTTATAAACAGCTTCCGGCAGATATGCTCGGCGGATTTGCCGTTATTATGGTCATGGGAATTTTTCTAGGGGATTTAGGAATGAGAATCCCAATCTTAAAGGATATTGGCGGACCAGCCATTCTATCACTCTTAGTTCCTTCTATTTTAGTCTATTTAAATGTAATTAATACGACTGGGATGGATGCTGTTACCCAGTTGATGAAAACATCCAATTTTCTATATCTTTACATTTCCGTTTTAGTGGTAGGTAGTATTCTTGGAATGAATCGCAGGGTATTGATTCAAGGGTTTACCCGCATGTTTGTACCGCTTATTGTTGGGACCATTTCCGCTGTAGTCGTTGGAGCTTTGGTTGGCTTACTTTTTGGATACAGCATTAAACATACGATTTTTTACATCGTTGTTCCGATTATCGGAGGCGGAATTGGAGAGGGAATTCTTCCTCTATCATTAGGTTATGGTCAAGTACTTGGAAAAGCATCTGAAACCTTTGTTGGACAATTAATCCCAGCTGCAGTTATCGGAAATACAGTAGCCATCATTTGTGCCGGTCTTCTGTCACGCTTAGGTGAGAAAAAACCAGAACTTACTGGCAACGGAGTGTTAGTCAAAACAAAAGGCGGCGATGGCATTACGGGAGCAACGTCGATTGATAAACCAATTGATTTTTCATTAATGGGTGCCGGACTTCTTATTGCCTGCAGTTTCTTTATTTTAGGTGGTCTTGGGAATAAATTTCTTGGTATTCCCGGTCCGGTGTTAATGATTATTGCAGCGGCTGTTGTAAAAAGCATTAAAATTATGCCAGTAAAAATGGAACAAGGTGCTTTTCACTTATATAAATTTGTATCAGGCAGTTTGACCTGGCCGTTAATGGTTGGCTTAGGAATGCTTTATATTCCACTTAAGGATGTTGTGAAAATTGTAACTCCTGCCTATGTTATAATTTGTGTTGCTGTTGTTTTAGCCATGATGAGCTCCGGTTATTTTGTAGGAAAATTGATGAAAATGTTCCCCGTTGACGCAGCGATTGTTACAGGATGTCACAGTGGGTTGGGTGGAACAGGGGATGTAGCGATTCTATCTGCTTCAGGCAGGATGTCATTGATGCCATTTGCCCAAGTTTCCACAAGAATCGGCGGTGCCTCAACCGTAATTTTGGCAATTATGTTACTGAAACTATTTAGTTAAATTAAGTAAATTTTGACCCAGTTATCATACTGGGTCTTTTTGTATACAAGCAAACAGTGTCGTACTAATGCTAACCTATATGGTCAACTAAATTGACATCAAATAGAACGTTTTGTATAGTAAGGGCGAAGATGATAATGGGAGTGAATCGTTTGATTTCTAACTCTGAATTACAAAATTTAGATCTTATCGATTTAATAAGCGAGCGTCATAGCTGCCATTTATAATGGCGAGAGCTGGAGATATAATAGTAAGGATTGTATGAGGAGGTTTCATAATGAGTATGACAAATAATGATATCTTAATTCGATTAAGATATGCTCTAGATATTAAAAATACCGATATGGTAGAGATATTTAAACTTGGCGGCATTGAATTAACAAAGGAAGAAGTACTAAAGGTCTTAACAAAATCAAATGACGATTACAATGATGTTGATATAGAGGAAGATGAAAATACTATTAAATGCAATAATTTCATGTTCGAGTCATTTTTAAATGGACTTATTATCTTTAAAAGAGGGAAACAAGACCCAAAACCCGGACAGCCTGAAAGACCAGCCATGACTATTAAGGATCATGGAAGTGTTAATAATGTATTACTGAAGAAGTTAAAAATTGCACTATCGTTAACAAGTGAGGATATGATTGAAATATTAGAAGATGCAGGTGTCACGATCACAAAAGGAGAATTAAGCGCACTATTACGAAAAGAAGGACATAAAAATTACAAAGTGTGCGGGGATAAATACGCTAGAAATTTCTTAAAGGGATTAGCAATTCAATACAGGTAATAAGGTAAAGATCCTCACTAATTGGTGAGGCTTTTTTAATTTCATCCTATTTCTTTTACCTATAAAATGGAGTTTCCACTACATTTGTGTAACAAATATTTAAAAATGATAAATTATTTAAGTTGTCTTTAAGAGAATGTTAAATCATGAACAAACCCCCCTTTTGTGAAAATAAATCTGTTAAGTTAAGGAGGTACTTTAAACTAATTTCCTAGGGAGTGTTGCAAATGGTAGTAGATTGGTTAAGACAAAATAAAATAGCATCAGGTTTCTTAACAGTTCTTCGTTTATATATTGGTTCTGTATGGATTACTGCAGGTGGGCAAAAATTATTAAGTGGTGGTTTCGATGCTTCTGGATTCTTAAAAGGAGCAATTGCCAACCCGGTCAAAGGACCGGACGGGGCGGTTGAATTTGGGTGGTATGTTGACTTCTTAAAACATGTAGCATTGTCTAATGTTGATGTCTTTAATAAGGTTATTCCTGCCGGAGAGTTTTTAGTTGGTTTAGGGCTAATCTTGGGCTGCTTAACAACTGCTGCTATGTTCTTCGGTCTTTTAATGAACTTCTCTTATCTGATTGCTGGAACGATTTCTTCTAACCCAATCGATATTTTACTAGGAGTGATCATCCTCTTTGCGGGCTTTAACGCCGGAAAACTCGGTCTTGATCGCTGGGTGATTCCATTTATTCGCCAAATATCATTTAAAAGAAATAAAAAGTTGACAATCCTAAAATTGGAGAATGACTAAATTGTAAAACAGTTTTCATAGAACAAGTTAAATTTTGGAATTAAGTAAAAAATAATCCTCACCTGATTGGTGAGGCTATTCTTTTATTTTGCAATGGAATATGCTGCTTTGTACGCCAATAAGTTCATTTTTTCATTTTCATCATGATAGGAGAAATAACTGCCAGGTTTTTTCGTAAAGCCTACTATTTCCTTATTAAGGTTAGTGAGATGATGTTCATGCATTTCTTCTTCCAAAAAGTTTAGTTGCAATGCCTTCGGGTTTGGCGTCGGATAAATTGATTGAATTTTTTTCAATGATTTTGAATTCGCTTCATAAAAAACAGCAATCCCTATTATGAAAGAATTATCTTTTAGATACCGTGTTAAAATTTGAATCGGTGATTCCTTATAAATCAAGGAATACTGAGTAAGAGACAAACTATCGATGAAAAAATCGATTGAATGATGTGCTAGTGGTAGATGCAAATCACTATTGACGATGTATAAAACCGATAAATCTGGATGAAGTTTTTCAATGCATTGCTTTAATGTTTTAATCGTTTCAAGAGAGTAGCACGTAAAAATATAGGATGTATTTTTAGAAAGGGAAGAAAGATATTTTGGCAACATCATCAAAATTTCAATGTTTGTTTCTAGCACTATTTTATTTTCCAGTTGTTGTAGTGTTAATTCGTTATACATCCATAATTTACTCTTTTCAAGTAAACTTATAAAACCAGGATTCCATCTCTCTACATCAGTCTCATAAATGGAATATTTAAAGGGCGACGACTGCAGGTTGCTTGTAAACAGAATGCCATCTTGAATTTCGGCTAGGTAGCCACAGCTGCAGTGGAGATTCCCTTCAAAGATCTGATGCCCCTGTAGGGAAGCATTTTGCAAACTTAATCCACTTTGGCAATACGGACAAGAAAGAATGGGGACAAAAAGTAATGGAACTCCCTTTTTCTCATTATCTTGTTCGAAATTTTCACATACCTCTGTATTAATCTTTGTATCAATTGAATGAATGACATCTAAAATTTGATCCTTTTCTTCGATTAACTGGATCTTTTTTTCAACGAGTAAGTTTCTAAAGTAGCTTGCATCTCCATTATTCCCGTTGTTTGTTAATCGTTTAAGAGATAAGATTTTATGAATTTCTTTTAATGAAAAACGATAGAACTTAAGTTCATTAATTAAGGCCATGTCTTCAAGACAGATGGTATTCATCTGATATTGTGTGTTATTTTTTTCTGGAATCAAAAGTCCCTTTTCAATATAATGTCTTACTGTATCAATCGAAACATTAAAGTGTTTAGCGAACTGTCCAATCTTCATAAAGATTCCTCCTGCTTGATTCCGATTAAACAAAAAATGGTGTTACACCATTTTTTTATCACAAATCCCTCTAAAATAGCGCTTGCAATTGTGTTAACCCTATTTATTAAACTAATTATACAGAAAAGTTAAATTAATTCGGAATAATGCTTTAAAAAATTTTGAGGGGGTTATTTATGAAGAAAATCTGTATTTTGTTATCGATTATCCCATTTATTGGCTCGTTGACTGTTATTAATAAGGTAGAGCCCTATGTCTTAGGGATGCCCTTTGTCATGTTCTGGGCAACCCTATGGCTTGTTCTATCTGCCATCGGTATGGGGATTAGTAATTTACTTTACCCAATTGAAGAGGATGGTGAGGAATCATGAATGTTTCTCTACTTATTATTTTAGTTTTTCTCGCTTTTTCCATTTATATAGGAATTCGGGCGAAAAAAGGAAAAGAAATGAATCTAGATCAGTGGGCAGTAGGCGGACGAGCCTTTGGAACGATTTTTGTGTTCCTGTTAATGGCCGGCGAAAACTTTACTACCTATACTTTCCTTGGGGGAAGTGGTGGGGCATATGGTCTTGGCGGCCCAATGATTTATGTATTTAGTTCGCTTTGCTATATTGTCATGTATTGGTTCTTTCCTCCTATTTGGAAGTATGCAAAGAAAAACAATATTTTGACCCAATCTGATTTCTTTGTCAGCAAGTATAATAGCACAAAATTAGGTGTTCTTACAGCTGTTGTAGGAATTATTTCTCTTATTCCATACCTAGTTCTTCAATTTAAAGGGTTAGGGATTATTGTTTCAGAGGCTTCTTACGGGGCGATTTCACCGGCGGTTGCCATATGGATTGGGGCGGTTTCCGTTTCAATTTATGTAACAGTTTCAGGGATACATGGTTCTGCGTGGACAGCGATTGTAAAGGATATCTTGATGTTAGTTGTCATTTTAGTTATGTCTATTTACTTACCTTACCATTATTATGGTGGATTTACGCCAATGTTTGAAAAAATTAATGCTGCTAAACCTAACTTTTTAACTCTTCCTAAATCCGGTTACGGTTTATCCTGGTATATTTCAACGTGCATCCTTTTTGCCCTTGGTGCATCGATGTGGCCGCATTTGTTTGCTGCTAGTTTAACAGCCAAAAATGCACATATTTTGCGACGTAATTCAGCCTTAACGCCACTTTATCAGATTGTCCTAATTCTAGTATTATTTATTGGCTTTGCCGCTGTTCTAGTAGTTCCCGGATTAAAAGATCCAGATTTAGCCCTATTTGAACTAGCTAAAAAATCATTTGACCCATGGTTTATTGGAATCATTGGAGGGGCCGGATTATTAACGGCGCTTGTACCAAGTTCAATGTTATTAATGACTGCATCCACGCTAGTAGCGAAAAATGTGGTCAAAGTTTTGAAACCGGATACAACGGATCAACAGATTGCCCGTATTGCCCGCACATTTGTACCAATCCTTGCCCTATTGTCTGTTTATTTTACATTTAGAGGCGGGGAAATGATTTTCATGTTATTAATTATGGCCTATGGATTTGTAGCTCAGTTGTTTCCAGCCTTATTTTTTAGCTTATGGAAGAAGAACCCTGTTACATTGCAAGGAGCATTTGCGGGAATCATCGCTGGTGCCGTAACAGTTGCTTTAATGACTATTACAAATTCTACCATTGCGACATTATTTCCTCACTGGCCACAAGTCATTAAGGACATTGACAGTGGAATTGTAGCGCTGGGAGTTAACCTGATTGTTACGATAGGAGTTAGCGCTATAACAAGAGTAAAAAATGTTTCAGAAAATCAACTTGAAAATGTGGATGTTAATTCTTAATCATGCTTCACAGTTTAGGTGAAAAGTTAAAGGAGAGAGATAAATTGATAACCAAACAAATTACTATAAAAGATGAAGTGATTACATGGAGAAGGCATTTACATGAAAATCCAGAACTTTCTTTTAAGGAAGTTCAAACATCTGAATATGTTTATAATCTATTAAAATCTTTTACAGGATTAGAAGTAACAAGACCAACAAAAACAAGTGTTTTGGGAGTGCTAAAAGGCGGAAAACAATTGAGAGAAAAACAGCCGACTATTGCTTTTCGTGCAGATATGGATGCACTTCCAATTCAAGAGGAAGCGGATATTGAATTTCGATCAAAGAATCCTGGAGTCATGCATGCCTGTGGGCATGATGCACATACCGCTATGCTGTTAGGTGCAGCGAAAGTCCTTTCTGAAAAGAGAGATGAAATAGCCGGAGAAATCAGATTTATTTTCCAACATGCTGAGGAAATGCCTCCAGGCGGGGCAATCGAGCTTGTTGAAAAAGGCGTTGTGGATGGCGTTGATTATGCTTTTGCCCTTCATGTCACACCATATGAACAATCCGGTTCGATCTGCATGAGGGAAGGTGTGCTTTGTGCATCCAATGATGACTTCGAAATAAAGGTCATCGGTTATGGGGGACATGCCTCCACACCTGAATTAACAGTTGACCCGATTGCGGTAGGGGTAGAAATTGCCTCCAACATTCAACATATTGTATCAAGGAAACTACCAGCCTTACATTCACCGGTTATTTCTATTACAGAATTCCATGGGGGGAGTGCCCTCAATATTATTCCAGAGACGGCAGAGCTTGGTGGTACCATACGTGCAATCGACCCAGATATCCGTATAAAGGCTAAAAACTATGTCAACCAAATTGTAAAAGGTATTACCGAAGCACACGGCGCTCAATATGAAATTGTTTGGCATGAAGGCTATGAAAGTGTGGTAAATGATAAAGAGGCAGTTGAGATTACAAGAGAGGTAGCAAAAGATATTTTTGGAACAGAAAATGTAATCCAGGTAGAGGAGCCTTTATTTGGCGGAGAAGATTTTTCAGCCATCGCCCAAAAAGTTCCTTCCTCAATGCAATTTATTGGTGTTCATCATGAAGGTTTTGGTGAAGCCTATCCACTCCATCATCCAAAATTTAAAATCGATGAGTCCGCCTTACTATACGGGGTCGATTATTTTGTAGGGATTGCAACAAAATTATGTGGTAAGTAAAAGAAAAAGGCATGCACCTTAATACAGTTGGATGTGACAGTATTTTCTATTAAAAAAAACAAAATACATTTCAACGAAGTATTATAAATAAAAGCCGATAAATTGTGGGATAAGGACAGGAACCTTGTCCCTATTTTTTTTATAAATAGTCCGACTCTTTCATGTCTTTCATTATAAGTGCATCCATGATAATACTGATATAATGGTTAGGATGATAACTGTAGCGATAGAATAGGAGCACCTCGGAATATGAACAAAACAATTGGAATTTTAGCACATGTGGATGCAGGAAAAACCACTTTTTCTGAGCAGCTGCTTTTTCATACAAAAAGTATTAAAAAACTTGGGCGAGTGGACCACCAAGATGCCTTTCTTGACAGTCATGAGATTGAAAAGCAGCGCGGCATTACCGTTTTTGCTGACCAAGGTATGTTTGAATACGGAAATTCAACCTATTATCTAATTGATACACCCGGGCACGTAGATTTTTCCCCAGAAATGGAGCGGGCCATCCAAGTGATGGATTTTGCGATTATCCTGATTAGTGCAGTTGAAGGCATTGAAGGGCATACAGAAACGGTTTGGAATCTGCTAAAAAAACACCATGTGCCCACCTTCTTTTTTATTAATAAAATTGATCGTACCGGTGCAAATGTCGAAGAGGTACTTAAGGAAATTCGCAGTAATTTCACCAAAGATCTTTGTGATATATCAGCATCCTTATCAGATAGAACAATGTCAGAAGAATTGATGGAATTTATCGCCGAGAGGGACGAAGAAGTATTTGAGTACTATATGGAAAATGGGTATGAACCAGAATTATGGCTGGAAAAAATGCAATCCATGATTCATTCCGCGGAAATTTATCCTTGTGCGAGCGGTTCAGCACTGCAGGATATTGGGGTGAAAAACTTCCTGGAAAAGTTTGATTTATTAACGGTTACAGACTTTGATAGCAATACACCACCTTTTGCAGGCCGGGTTTATAAAGTCCGTTATGATGAAACCGGCACAAGAGTCACTTTTATCAAAGCATTAAGCGGTACGTTAAAGGTACGCGATGGGATTGCATGTGGAAATGGTGAGTTGGAGAAGGTAACGCAAATCCGTATGTATAATGGCAGTCTATACCGGCAAATCGACCAAGTTTCTGCAGGCGAGCTTTTTGCAGTTACCGGTATCACAAATGCTTCTGTTGGTGACGGGATAGGCGCCCTAGAGGAAAAAGCCGTATATGAGATGGTCCCAACACTAAGGTCCAAGGTCGTATTTGAGCCCGGGGTGAATCCAAAGGAAGCATTAAAATATTTTCTTATGCTGGATGCTGAGGACCCTTCGCTCTATGTAACTTGGGAGGAGCGCCTGCAGGAAATTCATCTTCAAGTCATGGGCGCCATTCAATTAGAAGTACTTGAGCAAATCATATTCGAAAGATTTCATTTAAAGATCGCATTTGAACAGCCAGAGATTCTTTATAAGGAAACAATTGAAAACGAAGTTATTGGGTACGGTCATTTTGAACCACTAAAGCATTATGCCGAAGTGCATTTAAAAATCGAACCTGGAAATCGAAACAGCGGAATTCTTTATGAAAGCAGCTGCCATACCGACGATTTATCCATTGGCCTGCAAAACCTAGTAGGACAGCACCTAGTTGAACGGGAACATCACGGTCTCTTAACCGGTTCACCGATTACTGATTTAAAAGTAACGCTCTTAACGGGAAGAGCACATAATAAGCATACTCATGGCGGGGATTTTCGGGAGGCCGTATTTCGTGCCTTGAGGCAGGGATTGGAAAAGGCAAATAACATCCTGCTCGAACCTTTTTACCACTTTAAAATTATCGTTACGAGTAATCAAATGGGTCGTATCTTATCAGATGTGCAAGCTGCCCATGGCCGGATTGACTCCCCAATGACTCATGGCGATAAAGCCATCTTAACTGGAATCGTTCCTGTTGCGACCTTTATGAACTACAGCATGGAACTAGCCTCTTTTACACAAGGGAAAGGGCGAATGAGTCTAACCTTTGCTGGCTATCACCTCTGTCATAATGCAGAGGAGGTAATTGAACACATTGGATATGATAAAAATGCTGATCCGGACTATACTTCTTCCTCGATCTTTTGTTCAAAGGGACAAGGCTTTACCGTAAAATGGGATGAAGCCGAAGGAATGATGCATTGTTTATAATTATAATTTTTTCAAAGAGTGCATTCACAAGAAGCCAAAAGTGTTATTTCTAAACACTTAAAATCAGCCAGCCTGTAATCTCCATCATCCACGGTGGGGATTATTTTTTGTTTTGACCCATCGCTAAATTTGGGTATTTAATAGAAATGTAAAAAAGTTTTCGATTTCTTAAATCTTTTTTTAACTCAATTTCGTTACCTTATCGGAGGTGTAGAGATGACCGATTTAGAACTAATTGCTGAGGTGAAGAAGGGCAGCAGGTCTAGCCAAGAAATATTGGTGAGGCGACATTATAAGCTGGTCTATAGTTTTCTTTACCGAATGATCGGGGATAAAGAGCTGGCAAAAGATCTGACGCAAGAGACATTTATTAAACTCTTAAACAATATAACAAAATTTCAGCCATCCTCCGATTTTAAAAGCTGGCTTTTAACTGTAGCGAGTAATCATGCAAAGGACTTTTTAAAAAGCAAGGCTCATAAGGAAAGCCAAAATACCTATGAGTTGTATGAAAATGATGATATGAGAACTGTGAAAAGTGTTTCCTCTATATTTGAAAAAAATGAGAAGAGAAAAGAGATGAAGCGGGCACTTGAGGCGCTTCCTGATTTCCAAAGAGAGGCGATTCTGCTTAAATACTACAATGAAATGAAGATTTCGGAGATTGCCGCAGTGACGAATGCGAGCGTTCCAACCGTGAAATCCCGGCTAAAGCAGGGCCTTAAGAAACTCGAACATTACTTGAAACGGGGTGACCTAAATGAACAACATCGAAATGGATAAGGAAATCAAGGAGTTTCTCGATTCTTATAAAGTCGACTTCCCCGATGTGGAGGAAATGGAGACTTCGATTGAATATATCATGTCTAATGTTAACCCGATTGAAACCAGGGCATTGGTTTTTCAAAAACGAGCAAGATCACTGATTGTTAACTGTACACGCGAAATGTTGAATTTTGGCTGGCTATTTTGGGGTCTTAATGGAATGTTTGTCCTGCTTGGCGTTATCAGCCTTATCCAGTGGAGGGCCAATCCATATATAACAGTATTTACTCTAGCTCCTTTGCCGTTTATTGTAGGGATATTTGAAATTCTGAAAAGTAAAGATGAAGGGTTAATCGAGCTTGAAATGACCTTAAAATACAATACTCAGCAAATCTTTGTTTCGCGGCTTCTTGTGGTTGGGGTGTTTAACTTACTGATTAATCTAACCATATCGTTCATTTCCTCCATGGTGAACCCGGATATTATTTATACAAGACTGCTTATGTCTTGGACGGTTCCTTTTGTTGTAGTATCAGGTCTTGCCTTTCTTTTTGCCATGAAAACAAAAGGGAATGTGGCAAGTGGAATTATGCTTGCTGTTTGGTTTGCTGTTTGTTATGGAATGATGCAAGTTGAAGCGGTAAGGGAAATTCTTTTAAATATGAATATCCGGGAAATGATCGGAATTCTTCTAGTTGGAGTATTTCTTTGGGCATTCCAGATCATGAAAATAAAAAGAATGGAAATGAGAGGGGAAAACTATGAAACTTAAAATAAATAACCTATCCAAGGTATTTGGGGATAAACGAGCGGTAGATGGTGTCAGTGCAGAACTGACAAATGGAGTTTACGGATTTCTGGGGGCCAACGGGTCAGGTAAAACAACCTTGATGAGGATGCTCGCGACCGTATCGAGACCGACATCAGGGACGATTACATTTAACGGGGAAGATATCACAAAAATGGGTGACCGCTACCGTGATCTTCTTGGATATCTCCCGCAGCATATCGGTTATTATAAGAATTTTACCGTTGAAAAATTTCTCTATTATATCGCCAGCCTAAAGGGAATTGAAAAAAATGAGGCGCAGCAAAGAGTAGCGGAGTTACTTGAGATTGTAAATCTATATGATAAAAGAAAAGTGAAGATGGGGAAATTATCAGGTGGAATGAAGCAGCGTGTCGGTATTGTCCAGGCGCTGCTAAATGACCCGAGAATATTGATTGTGGATGAACCGACAGCTGGGCTTGATCCGAAGGAAAGAATTCGTTTCCGTAACCTTCTCGCGAAAATCGCTTATGACCGGATTGTTCTTTTATCGACCCATATTGTGTCCGACATTGAGTACATTGCAAAGGAAATTCTGATTATGAAAAACGGGCTGCTGATTGAAAAAGATACGCCTCGAAATTTATTAGGTCAGATTCAGAATATCGTCTGGAGTGTTCCTGCAGAGGAGGCCGAAATACCATCCTTCCAGGAATCCTTTAAAGTGGGGAATATCGCAAGGAAACCAGAGGGAATTGAATTAAGAATTATTTCTGAGGAGAAACCGGCCGATGTCGCTGTCAACGTCCCTGTTAATCTAGAAGATCTATATCTCTATTATTTTGATGAGGGGGTGGGGGCATGAGTTTGCTTAAATGGGAGCTAATGAAGATCTTTAAACAAAAAAGTCTTTATATTATTGGGATTTTTTTGTTTGGCTGGTTTACGATGATAGCCATGGATGTAGAGAATCAGAAAATCACACAGGAGGTCTTTAAGAAGTGGGAGGGTCCGATTACAACCGAAAAGGTAGAAAAGGCGGAAAAGGTAAACCGTCAACTAACAGAATTTTTTTCGAAACAGCATTCTCCTGATCAACGAAAATCTGCGGAATCTGCGGTTGTAGAAAATATCGCGTATAGCCAAAATATTAAAACAAGGATTAAGGAATGGAATCAGGATCTTAATAAATTAATCATAGAGGCTCGTGAAAAAGGAAATACCTCCTTAGCTAACAAACTTGAACTTCAGAAAAAAATGTACAATGAAGTGAAATTAGACAGAATTTCTTATTCGGCTGCCCCGAGGGAAGCAATCGATTTTGTGAATGTTTTTGGGTTGATTATATCAGGGGTGTTCTTGTTAATTGGTTTATCCGGAATTTACTCGAATGAGCATTCTTCAGGAGTTGAAAATTATATCCTCAGTACAAAAAATGGCCGAGTGAAGACGATGAGGGCGAAGCTTTTGGCAGCATTTATTTTTGCTGCAGTGGTAGTTTTCAGTTGGGAAGGTTTTAATCTTATGATAAGAACCCTTATTTATGGAACAAAAGGTTGGGACCTTCCAATTCAGTATTCGTATAAATACTTTACATCTCCTTACAGCTTGACGTTTATGGAGTATCACCTGATTCAAATTGGCATCCATTTACTTGCGGCCCTTGCTTTTGCAGGAGTGATGGTGCTTGTATCGACTCTATCAAAATCAACGGTTATTTCCTTTTTCGTCTCTGGATTCCTTTTCGGTGTGCCGCTTCTCACCCAAAGTATAATGGATGTTGACTCGATATGGCTTAACAAGGCATTGACGTTCACCCTTACTAACATTATGAAGGTAGAAGATATGTATATGAATTTTGTTTCGGTGAACATTTTCGGGTTACCTGTTCTTGCTCCATATATCGGAATTATGGTGTCGGTCATAACTCTTTCTCTATCCATCTTCCTAGCAAGATTTTTGATAAGAAAGAAGCAGATTGCATAATGGGGTCTCTGTTAAGGGGGCTGACCTCCATCGTTTTAAGTGGTGGAGGGTTTTTCTGTTCTCATTCTGCCCATTTTTATTCTGTTTTTCATAATCGCTATATTATTTGCTCATACTACTATGGGTGATGGATATGCCATGTCAATCAAGTGACGAATTAAAGCTATTGGTAAAAGAAGCAAAAGCGTGTACAAATTACGGTAAGGTTGCAGACTATATACCTGAGCTAGGAAAAGCGAACCCTTACGATTTGTCCATTGCGATTAACTATCCTGACGGGAGATGTATCTCAGCTGGAGATATAGATAAAAAGTTTACATTGCAAAGTATCTCGAAGGTTATTAGCCTAGCACTTGTTCTAATGGAAAGAGGCTCTCCTTATGTGTTTGAGCGGGTGGGGATGGAACCAACTGGAGACCCGTTCAATTCAATTGCAAAATTGGAGACGATGGCCCCAGCCAAACCGTTAAACCCAATGATCAACGCTGGGGCCCTTGTCGTGACACATATGATTAAAGGGCCTACTGTAGAGGAGCGGTTTCATCGGCTATTAACATTTATCCGCGAATTGATCGGAGACGATACTATTGGCTATTGTGAGAAAGTAGCCCGTTCCGAATTTGAAACAGCTAATTTAAATCGTGCATTATGTTATTTCTTAAAGCAGCATAAAATCATTCAAGAGGATGTCGAGACATTACTCGATTTATACACAAAGCAGTGTGCCGTTGAAATGAACTGTTTGGATTTAGCAAGGATTGGAATGATTTTTGCGATGGATGGTGTCGATCCACTTACCGGGAAACGGATTATGCCGGATGATGTCGCCCGAATTTGCAAAACCTTTATGGTAACGTGCGGAATGTATAATGCTTCAGGCGAATTCGCCATAAAAATTGGGATTCCCGCTAAAAGTGGTGTTTCTGGTGGGATCATGGGAGCTGTTCCGGGGAAATTTGGAATCGGAATTTTTGGCCCTGCACTGGATGAAAAAGGTAATAGTATTGCAGGGATCAGGCTATTAGAGCTTTTATCAAATAATTATCGGTTGAGTATGTTTTAGCAAAGGCATGAATCTTTCTATGCCTTTGTTTTACTTTTTAAATGATAATAAGTCCAACTTAACCTATAGGAAAATAGTTAATTAAGTTTCGGAAAATTCAAGCCAAAGTGATAATATAAATATAGGTGAATTTTTATCACGAGGGGGAAATTGTATGAACATGGTTGGCATTGTAGGAGGAACAGGGCCGGAGTCTTAATGAAAAAATTAAAAAGAGTAAGCAATAGTAAGCGGGTTCTAGTTTTTTTGAAAGGGGAAAATTTCTCCACAGGAAGTGTGGGATGAAAGTATGGTAATATAGGGGAAGGGAAAATGATATATTCACAATGGATTCTATATTAACTTCCTTATGAATAAACTTTTTCCAACCACTTTTTAAGGGACGGTTTTAAATGAACACTATTTTAGCGAAAGAACGAAATACTTCTACTTTTTTTGCGGATTTAAGGTTGATTATAAAGGCACCGGTGTTAATCGCAAATGTACTTCCTGTTTTTACCGGGTTTTGGCTGGCACTTTATTTTACCAATGAATCATTAACCAATCATTGGGGGTTATTTTTACTAACCATGATTGGCAGCACATTGGTAATGGCCGGAGCACTTATTATCAATAACTGGTATGATGTTGATATTGATTCTGTAATGGACAGAACGAAAAATCGTCCAACCGTAACGGGGCATTTTTCACTAAAAGCGGTACTGGCAATGGGAATCACTTTAACCCTACTCGGTTTGGCCCTTTTACTTTTTACCTCCATTGAAGCAGCTATTTGGGCATTTATTGGTTGGTTTACTTATGTCATCTTGTATACGATGTGGTCAAAACGGAAATATACGCTTAATACTGTAATTGGTGCTATTTCAGGTGCCGTTTCTCCTGTAATCGGCTGGACAACGATTGAAACTAGTTATCATATCGTACCGATTATTTTGTTTCTGATTTTATTTATTTTTCAAATGCCGCATACCTTTGCAATTGCAATGAAGAAATATAATGAATATAAAGCAGCAGGTGTTGCGATGCTTCCTGTGGTTCGTGGATTTGAAATGACGAAGCGGCAAATTTTTGTTTATAGTGCCTGTTTGTTACCATTGCCATTTTATTTAGGGTCACTTGGCGTATCCTTTATTGTCATTGCCACACTGCTTAATTTAGGGTGGCTGGGTGTGAGTATTTCTGGGTTTTTCACTAAAAATGACCATAAATGGGCTCATTTCGTATTTCTTTATTCAGTCAATTATATAACGATCATGTATCTGGTAATGATTATTGTGACATTGCCGATATTTAAGTAAAGAAAAGGTCTTATCAATTTATATTGATAGGGCCTTTTTGTTGTGAGATGGAAGGTTAGTGGTTTAATTGCCCTGCGGATAGGAATATTCACTTATACGGGAATCAAGAGCCGTCCTCAGTGCCCGTGGAAGCTTGAATTTCACAGACATGGGAATCAAGAGTCTATCTTGATGCCCGTGACCTCTTAAATTTCACTAACATGGGAATCAAGAGCCGTTCTCGGTGCCCGTGGAAGCTTGAATTTCACGGACAGGGGAATCAAGAGTCTTTCTAGATGCCCGAAACCTCTTAAATTTCACAGACATGGGAATCAAGAGCCATCTTCGGTTCCCGTGGAAGCTTGAATATCACAGACATGGGAATCAAGAGTCTTTCTTGATGCCCGAGACCCCTTGAATTTCACAGATATGGGAATCAAGAGCCGCCCCCTGTGATCAAGACAAAAAACGTGTTAAAAAAGCCCTCCAACGATCTTCAAAATTATTTGTTCATCAATTTGTCAATTTTGCAAACGAGAACCCAATTTACTTTTCTTTTAATAATATTATCACCGTGAAAAGTCTTATAAACGTGATAATGACGCGGCTTTGGTTTACCCCGACGAAAGAGAAAGAATATCCTCGGAAATTAAAAAAACCCTTATTTTTCCAAACCTACTGAGAATTACAATCAATGTGTGATTCACCTCATATCTGTAAAATGAATTCAAAACTAAGATGTAAGTAAGAAAACAAAAAGGGGTTGATTTTAGGTGGGAGTTAAAAAAGTTAACCAGAAAAAAGAGCAGGAGGCACCACTAAAAGGAACATGGATTTCCGTTGGTGTGGTTGGAGTGGTCATTCTTGCAACTTATTTACTACTATATGGGCTCTATATGTCCAGAGTATAAGGGGGGAAAAAAAATGAAGATGCATCTTGATGAAAAAATATGGCTAACCTTAAGCTTCGGAATGATAATGATTTTTATGTTAATTACCGGGTATCAAGCATTTGCCTTAGAAATGGGACCACCAAGTAATATGGAAACGATTGACCCGCAAAAAGTGGATCAAACAGCGCCATTCGATAAACCTGGTATTAAGCAAATAGGCGAAAAAGAATACGAAGTCGTAATGACGTTACAAGCTTTTAGCTTTAATCCCGGAAATATCGAAGTACCTGCAGGATCAACTGTACATTTTACCCTAACCTCAAAAGATGTGGTCCACGGATTCGAAGTGGCGGGAACCAACTTAAACACAATGATTGTACCGGGACATATTCAAAAAATCACCCAAAAATTTGAGAAGCCGGGTACCTATTTAGTTTTATGTAATGAGTATTGTGGAGCCGGTCACCAAATGATGAGTACAACGATTAAGGTGAAATAAAGGAGGGAAGTAAAGTGGAAACAGGGATACCGCAATCTGGATATTCAAAAACAGTAAATGGAAAAATTAACAATGTAATGGGGATTAGCCATGAGGATGCAAGGCTGTCAAAATCATATATATTTGTCGCGTTTGCAGCAATACTTCTCGGTGGTATTTTAGGACTTGTACAAGGACTGAATCGTGCAGGACTATTGGAATTACCATCATGGGTGAACTATTATCAAGTTTTAACCGCACATGGATTATTATTAGTAGTTGTTTTAACAGCATTCTTTACCATTGGCTATTTCTATGCAGCTCTTTCACATAACTTAGGCGGGCTCCTGCCGAAAGTAAGAATGATGGCCTGGATTGGCTTTGGAGTGAAAATTATTGGATTTGTTTTAGCTGTTATTCCAATCATCATGGGCGATGCATCTGTCATGTACACCTTCTATCCGCCAATGGCAGCTGCACCAATGTTTTATATTGGATTAGCATTAATTGTTGTAGGTGTTTGGATGTGCGCATTTGGAGCCTTTATCCAAGTGGCTAATTGGAGAAAGAATCACAAAGGACAGCATGTTCCGATTCTTTCTTACTTTGCAACGGGAGTTTTCGTTCTGTTATTCTTTGGTACTCTGCCCGTAGCGATCGAAGTAATCGTCATGATTATTCCTTGGTCATTCGGATGGGTTAAGACGATTAACGTTATGGTGGCTCGTACACTCTTCTGGGCCTTTGGACACACATTAGTTAACATCTGGTATTTAACCGCGGTTTCTGCTTGGTATGTCTGCGTTCCAAAAATTATCGGTGGCAAGCGCTGGAGTGACGTATTAACCCGTGTAGTTATTATTGCATTGGTTATCATGAATATTACTGGTGGATTCCACCACCAAATCGTTGACCCTGGTATTAAAGAATCCATTAAATTCATGCACGTATTTATGAGTTTAGCCATTGGATTCCCATCTTTAATGACTGCATTCGCATTGTTTGCTGTATTTGAACGTACTGCAAGAAAGAAAGGCGGAAAAGGACTAGTTGGCTGGTATAAAATGATGCCTTGGAAAGATGTTCGCTTCCTTGCTCCATTTATCGCAATGGTTGCCTTTATTCCAGCTGGTGCAGGCGGTATTGCTCAAAGCACAAACCAGTTAGACCAAGTAGTTCATAATACAATGTGGATCGTAGGACATTTCCACTTAACACTCGGAATGTCTGTTGTCATGACTTTCTTTGGAATTAGTTATTGGTTAGTTCCATATATCTCAAAACGTGTTCTAACACCAAAAATCAATCGATTAGGCTTGATTCAAACTTGGATTTGGACCATTGGAATGGTTTGTATGTCAGGAGCCATGCACTGGGTAGGTTTACTCGGTTCTCCACGGAGAACTTCTTTTACAACCTATGGTGACAATGCAACAGCATTAAGCTGGAGCCCGTATCTGTTTTTCTTGGCAATTGGCGGAACATTGTTAATGATTGGTGTTATCCTCCAAGTAGTTGCCGTATTTAATATGATGTTCTTGGCACCAAAAGGTGAAACTGAATTCCCAATTGCCGAAGAGGAAGAAAACGCAACTAAAACACCTTATATAACAGAGCGTTGGGGACTATGGATTGTAATCATGCTTATTGTTGTTGCGATGGCCTATGTCATCCCGTTAACTGAATTTATTGTAAACGCACCTCCGGGTTCACCACCATTTAGAACTTGGTAAAAAGCAGGTTGAAAAAGAGATAGCTCGAGGGTTGGGCTATCTCTTTCTACTCTAGGCTATGTTAAAGAACGATGTTGATTTTTAAACAAGGCTGTTTTCGTAAAATTTGTTGCTTTCTTACTAATTTATACTCACATAAATACTATTGTATAAAGCTGACGATTTCAAAGATATTCGAGTCCGAATGGAGCTCTGATTCAGACAGGGATTTTGATTTCGAAGCCGATTGGGTCCGAATGGAGCCCTGATTCAGACAGGGATTTTGATTTCGAAGCCGATTGGGTCCGAATGGAGCCCTGATTCAGACAGGGATTTTGATTTCGAAGCCGATTGGGTCCGAATGGAGCCCTGATTCAGACAGGGATTTTGATTTCGAAGCCGATTGGGTCCGAATGGAGCTCTGATTTAGACAGGGATGTTGATTTCAAAGATGGTCGAATCCGAATGGAGCCCTGATTCAGACAGGGATGTTGATTTCAAAGACGATTGAGTCCGAATGGAGTCTTAATTCGGACAGGGATAATTGATTTCAAAGACGATTGAGTTCGAATCAACAGGCTCTTTAACCTATTATAAAATCAACAACCAAGTTTAACAGAGCTATACTCTATAGGAAAATGCACAAAGGTAAAAACAAAAGGTTTGGGAAGTGATCTCCGTGATCAAGCGTTGGCATAGTAAAGTAGCAGTTTCTATTGTTATATTATTTGGTTTTGTTTTGTTCTACACAGGTACAGATGGGTTTCATGCATTTACTGCCGAAACAGCAAGAGTAAATAAACTAATCGAAAATAAACCGAAATTCCCCAAAGTTACCTTAGAGGATAGCAATGGAAGAAAATATTCAATTTCTGAATTTGAAGGAAAATATGTATTTATTACATTTTTATATACAACATGTACGAGTGTTTGTCCGCAATTAGAAATGAACATGTCTCAGGTTTATCAAAAGCTGCCGAAGAAATATATTGGTAGAGACATTGTTTTCTTAAGTATCAGTTTTGATCCTTCAAGGGATGACCCTGCTGCATTGGACAGATATAAGAACGCCTTTCATAGTGATGGGGAAACATGGAGGATGGCGAGAATTCCAAACAAGGCGGAGCTGCATGCCTTGTTAAAAGAGTTTGGAGTGATTGTCATTCCTGATGGAAAGGGGAATTTTACCCATAATACTGCATTTTACTTAGTGAATCCGAAGGGCAGTTTAGTTAATGTTATGGATTATAAAAAAATTAATGAAACAGCAAAGACACTCGGAAACATACTTGAAAATAAAACGGGGGAGTAATCAATGAAACAGTTTATTTATGGTTTGCTTTTATATATGGCCTTAATGATTCCCCCTGTTGCTCATTTTTTAGAATCGATTATGATTGTCCATATGCATATGCAAATGCCGCTTTTGGTCTTTTCAGGATTTTTAATGGCACGATTATTTCAAATAAAATTCCCTCGTTTTTTTGAAAAGTGGAATGGCAATGGTATTCCGGGAATTATGTTATTTTTAATCATCGCTGTTTATTGGACGATCCCGAAAACCATGGATGAAACCTTAACAATCCAGAGCGCCGAAATATTTAAATTTATCAGTTTGCCATTCATTGGAGGAATCTCGCTTCGTGATAGTTGGAAAAAACTTAGTGTGATGGGAAAAAACACTGTTATTATCATTTTTACTGTTAAATATTTTGGCATGGGTTTGTTATATATTGAAACACCCGTGCAATTATGTAATAACTATTTGATCATTGACCAATTAACTCTCGGCTGGGGGTTTTTGACAACGGCCATTTGCTTAGTCATCTATTTAATCTACACCGCTGTGATTGATCGTTCGAAATATGAGTAAAATAGAGAGACAGTATTTAATTACTCACGTATGTAAGGAGTGTGTCTGCTCTTTTTTCTTTTTCCAGAAACTATTCATTTTTGTTTGATTTATTTTTTAACACGAAATGAATTAAATGTTGTAAAATAGTCATAAGATTATCATTATTATGTAAATATAATTCATGATAAAAGATTAATGGTAGGATAGGACCTGGATAGGAGATAGGAAGATGAAAGAATTACAAATTGACGTTACACTTAGTTCAACAAGAAAACAAAAACCAGACTTTGACAACCTTGTATTTGGAACGGTCTTTACGGACCATATGTTTATCTGGGATTACACAGAGGGAACGGGCTGGCATGATCCGCAAATTATTCCTTATCAACCAATCACTCTCGATCCTGCTGCGATGATTTTTCACTATGGTCAAACGGTTTTCGAAGGACTTAAAGCATATTTGACAAAAGATGAGCAGGTTTTGTTATTCAGACCTGATGAAAATATGAAAAGGTTAAATCGCTCTAATGACCGTTTATGTATGCCGGCAATTGATGAGGAATTGGCTTTAAGTGCATTAAAACAATTAATCTCTATTGACCGGGAGTGGATTCCGGGAGTAGAAGGCACATCTCTTTATATTCGGCCATTTATGATTGCGACAGAACCACATCTTGGGGTTTCACCTTCCAAGAGCTACCGATTTATGATTATTCTTTCACCAGTAGGTGCTTACTATAAAGAAGGAATTAACCCGGTTAAAATTGCGGTTGAAAATGAGTATGTTCGTGCAGTAAAAGGTGGAACCGGAAATGCGAAAACGGCTGGTAACTATGCAAGCAGTTTAAAGGCTGGGGAAATTGCCTATAAGAACGGTTACTCTCAGGTGCTATGGCTAGACGGGAAAGAGCAGCGCTATATTGAAGAAGTGGGAAGTATGAATATCTTCTTTAAAATCAATGGAGAGGTGCTTACCCCTGAATTAAATGGCAGCATTCTAGAGGGAATCACTAGAAAATCAATTATTGAGCTTTTAAAATATTGGAATGTGCCGGTTGTAGAACGGAAAATTTCAATCGAAGAAATTCAGCAGGCTTGTCACGAAGGTACTTTAGAGGAAGCCTTCGGGACAGGAACAGCAGCTGTTATTTCACCAATCGGAGAACTCCTTTGGAAAAACGAAAAAATGGTTGTCAATAATGGCCAAATCGGTTCAGTATCCCAAAAATTATATGATTCCTTAACCGGAATTCAAAATGGAACCGAGCCTGATCCGTTTGGCTGGACCGTTAGAGTATAAGAGTAAATTATATCTAAATTAAAGAAAGGCATCCGCAGTAAAATTGCGGATGCCTTTTGCATTTCTCAGTGTAACAAATGTGGTAAACAAATAAGTGGAACTAGCCCTTTTTCCTCACCATACCCACGACCAGCAGTATTAGTGGAATAAGAAGGCCAAAAGGGAGGGAAAATACTGTCCACCATTCAGCTTGCTGATTTGACTCAACAATATTTTTATTTACAATAAGGGTGAGAATAAGCGTGATGAACCCTAAAGGAAAAGTTAAACATTTATATTCTCTAAGTTTTAAAATTTGACCCATACATAAAACCGATGCATAAAAATAAAGTGTGATTTTAATATAGGTTGTTGTGAACCATATGAACGCCATACCCGCTTCAATCCGTTGCCAAAAGCCAGCAATATTAATTTGTAGGGCTAGAACATAGGATACAAATTGCTGATTTTCGGAAAAATAAGTTCCGAGGCATAGAATACTGATTAATGTAACAAGAGTTAAAGCACTGCCACCCATTATTGTTCCAAGTAAAAAAGATTTTTTCGCTTTTATTGTTCGGTTTACAGCAGGAAAGACCATTAAAAACAACACTAATTGCAAATAGGGGGTTCCAATTGATTTAAAGGCTGTTGCTATTACTGGCTTTATTCCATTTCCTAAGATTGGTTGTAGTTGCTGAAATTGAATCTCCGGGAAAATCGAAATGATAAAAATAACAAAAAGTAATAAAACAAATGGAAAGAAAATTTCAAAAGCGCGTGAAAAGGGCTCTAATCCATAACGGACGCCCATCATCACAATGATGATAAAAAGAATATGAATCGCAAGAATGGGAGTATCCGGCAAAATTTGTACGGTAACGAAATCTCCAATTTGTCGAACAAAATTGGCAGTACTAAGAAAAAAATAAATAAAATAGAGAAGGGATATGATTTTTCCAAGCCATTTTCCACATATTTTTTCGCTATACTCAGCAAGGGTCATCGTTGGAAAACTACTTCCTAGTGTATTAAATAGTAATACCAGTAAAAGTCCCAGTCCGACCACAAGAATATTTGCTAGCCATGCATCTTGCTTCGCAGTATGTATGAGCCCGGATGGGACATACAAAATACTGCCGCCGACGATAAATGAAGCAACCATTATTGTAAATTGATGGGGTGAAATCTTACCCTTCTCAAGCATGCTTGTTCCTCACTTTTCCATTTGGGATTAATCCCTTTAAGACTAAGACCTATTTATTTTCCATTTTATTAAGAGGAGAATTATTGATTGTACCAGTTTGCCGGATCTTCATATCAACTTTGACGGTTACAGGCATCTGTGAAAACGTTTGGTCCCAATCCTTTTTATATTTTATCCAATCATTCGGTGCAGAACGATCGAGTGCTTCACCGAATCCGAAAATATCCGTTTGATAGTCTTTTTGAACATGGTGTATTGCCGTCTTAATGATTTCAGTAAGCTCTTTTTCTGTTTCTTTTTCTATATAGGAAATTGATTTTGGATTAGTTAAATCTAAGCCCTGACATTCAACTTCGGCAACATTTCCTTTTATTTTAGCCTGTACAAACCCATGTGGTTCTCCCTTAATCATCTCTGTCTTTAGTTTGGATTTTGTGTGAACCACTTCAATTACTACTTTTCCACCTTGTGGGCATTTTATATATCCTACGCTGCTCTTCACTTTTCCTAAGGCGTAATGAATGGCTCTACCTTCTCTTTCATTCATCCATCCAATCAGTTTATCATTTTTAAAGATCGCCATTCCTTTATATTGCAGGATGGTATTTGGTTTTGTCTGATCTAAATTTTTATTCGTTTCACCTGCATGTTCGTTTCCTATTATTTCAATCCCAGTTAAGATAGGGTTATTTCCTTCGCTCACCATGTTAGATGTTAGCTTATCTAATGTAACCCCCTCGGTTGGAGACCATGAGTTCGCTGATGTCTCGAGTGAAGCAAATAAACTATTCGCTGGAATCTTTTCTAATGGGGTTAATATTTTTAAAACAGCTGATGCATTAGAATTCTTGGATACAGCAATATAAAAATCATTCCGTACTTCTGAATTTCTTAATAGAAGGTCAATGGTTTCGCCAATCCCTTCTTTTGCTAATTTTTCTCCGATGACAAGAATTCGTAAGTGGGCAAAATAAAGCTTTCTTGGAGCAACCGTTGTCACTTTTCTTAATGCTTCGAATAATGTTTCTCCCTTGCTTTGATAAACAACTACGGGTGCTTTTCCACTGCCGCCTTTCTTAGAAGCAATTTCACTAGGATTCACCACTTGAGCCGTTATAATAAATTGATCATTTTCTTTATCTATTCCTAATCCTAATAAAATGGAAAGTTCATTTAATTCTCTTCGGTTCCAACAACCAGAAAGAAGGATAATAGAGCAGAAAAAAATGGTCATAAGGATTTTTCTTTCCATATAAATCCTCCAATCTGAATCAAAGATTCATAAGCAAATCATTCATTATGAGTCAGGTTTGTCCTTAATTTTATTTAAGGGAGAGTTTTTAATCATACCTATGTCATGTAAATTTACTGTTACTTCGATCTCTACCGGCATGGTTTCAAAGATTTGTATCCAATCATTTTTGATCAAATGCCAGTAATCCGGGTTGGAACGACGAGCGGCTTCACCAAAACCAAATGGATCTATCCTATATTTCTTTTGTGAAGCATTTAAAGCCATACGAATGTTTTGTTGAATTTTTTTCTCTGTTTTTATTTCTAAATGACTGATTGTTTCTGGTTTGGTTAAATCCAGTGTCTTACACTGTACATTCCCAACATTCCCTTCTGCCAATATCTTTATCATTCCATTTGGCTTGTGGTTTAAAATCTTTGTTTTTAAATCAGCTTTTGTATGAATCAATTCAATGTCGGTCGTACCTTTTTTTGGACAGGGTAGGGTTACAATCGTATCTTTAACATTTCCTAAAGCATAGTTGAGGCCTTTGCTCTCGTTATCTTGTAACCAGCCGATTAATTTATCCTTGCGAAATACTCCAATCGCATCATATTGCAAAAATGCAGCTGGTTTTGAGTGTTGGGTATTCTCTAATGTTTCTCCTGTTTGAAAATTTCCTTTAAGCATAATCCCAGTTAATTTAGCATTCATACCTTCACTTAATATATCGTAAATCAATTGATCCAGCGTGATTGGCAGAGTTGGTGCCCATTCTTTTTCCGATGTCAGAAGCGAATCAAATAATTGTTGGACTGGTATTTTTTCCATGGTAGTTACTATTTTTAAGATATCTCCTGCTTTATTATTTTTAGCTACTGTAATATAAAAATCTGTTCGCATCTCTGGATCCCTAGATAAAAAGTCTAATGTTTTTCCTATCCCCTTTTTTGCTAATTCCTCTCCAAACACAAGAAGCCGAAGATGGGAAAAATATAGGTTTCTTGGTGAAACTGTCGTTATTCTTCTAATTGCCTCGAACAATGTATTCCCCTTTTCTTGATAAATAACTACGGGGGAGTTTCCACTTGTTCCTTGTGATTCAGCAATTTCTCCGGGGTTAACGACTTGTGCAGTCACGATAAATTTACCATCTTCTATATCAATCCCCATTCCAATCACAATGGCTAGTTCATTTAATTCTTTTCGGTTCCAACATGAAGTGAGGAAAATAATAGAGCAGATGGAAATGATGATGAAAAGGAAATTTCGGTTCATGCCATTACTCCTTTAAGCTTTGAAAGCTAGTTATATACTCCCCAAAATATGGCTGTTTAAGCAATTAAAAATAGTAATTATTTTTGTGCCTCGACATAAGTCGTCAAAAGCTGATTAAAACAATTTGTTAAGCATACCAATAGAATAGAATGGTTCAGTAAAGAATTGGATATTTTAATTAGAAAATTAGTTAGGAAAATAAGGTGATGAAATTTAAATAAGGAGAATGTCAGATGCTAGGTGTTGCGGGGACAATAGTGGCAGCCATTTTGATGATGGCTTTTGAAATTCCTAACCTGTGGAAAAAAAAGTTAAGGAAAGAATTATGGGTATTTTCTATTTTAATGCTTATGGCTGCAGGATTAGGTATAGCACATAGTTTAGATTTACCCATTCCGAATCCAATTAATGGAATTACGATTATTTTTAAGCCATTAAGTGATTTTGTTTATGGGATGCTTAAATAAACGTGGTGGAGAGTATCGTGAAAAACATTACCATTAGCGCCCGCCAATTTGCAATATTTGTAATTTTGTATTCTGTAGGGACTACCATCTTAGTGATCCCTGGAATTCTTGCTCATGAAGTAAGACAAGATGCGTGGATTGCTGCAATAATCGGTACAGCTATTAGTTTTTTGATCGTGGCTTTATATATTGCTATAGGGAGAATGTTCCCTACGATGACACTAGTTGAAATCGTTGAAACATTACTTGGAAAATGGTTAGGTAAAGCCGTTTCTCTTACGTTTGTTTTCTTCTCATTTATCAACGTTCAAGACTTATTGTACTATGTTGGAACATTCTTAACGACTCAAATCATACCGGATACACCACACGAAGCAATCCATATTCTATTTGCATGCATCCTGATCATGGGCATTCGACTTGGTCTAGAAACACTGGCACGTTCTGCAGAACTGTTCTTTCCTTTATTTGTTTTTTTGTTCCTGTTACTAATAGTTTCCGTATTATTAACTTCCGATTTATGGGAATTTAAAAATATACAGCCTATATTTAAAACGGGAGTAAAACCGATGATCCGTGCGGTTTTTGCTTTTACAAGTATTTTCACTTTACCTTTAATTGTATTATTGATGATTTTTCCCATTTCCGTAACTCAAGTAAAGAAAGCTGAAAAAACCTTTTTTATTGCAATATTTATAGCAGGAATATGTTTAATCATTTTGATCATATTAACTATTTTAGTTTTAGGACCTGAGACTAGTAGTAGAGAAATGTTTCCAAGCTATACTTTAGCTAGAAGGATAAATGTTGGAGGTTTTTTGCAACGGATAGAAGCCATTTTAGCAATTATGTGGCTAATAACAATTTTTTTTAAGATGTCGATTTATTTTTACGCAGCGGTCATAGGTTTTGTACAAACATTCAACTTAAAAGATTATCAGCCATTTACATTACCTTTAGGGATGATTTTGGTTACGATCTCCTTTTTTTCACATCCAAATGTTACTCATTCAGCAAAGTTTGACAATGAAATTTGGCCAATTTATTCTTTGATGTATGGAATTGTTCTTCCTCTAACCTTATTAGCATTGAATGTAGTAAGGAAGTTAATAAATCTGGATAAAAAATGATAAAGCTACCTTTTGAAGGTAGCTTTATCATTTTATGACCACCTACCTAATTTGAGTCAGGTTTAGGTGCAGGGGTATCTTCACGTGTTATATTAGTTTGACTTATTAATCGTGGCCGTTTTGACATTGCCCATCTAGGGAATCGGAAAATGGCATCCTTTTGATCGTCTTTAATGAAGGGACCGAACGGTGCCATATAAGGTACCCCAAAAGAACGTAAACTGCACATATGAAGAACCAAAGCAATCAAACCTACAATGATTCCAAATAAACCAAATGATGCAGCAAGTCCCATGAAAGGGAAGCGTAACATTCTGATTGCAATAGCTAATTCATAATTACTAACAATAAAGCTGGATATGGCCGTAATCGCGACAACAATAACCATGGCAGCAGATACAAACCCCGCTTCAACAGCTGCCGAACCAATGACAAGTGTTCCGACGATGGATACTGCTTGGCCGATCGCTTTCGGCATTCTTAACCCTGCTTCACGTAATATTTCAAAGCTAACCTCCATTGCGAGTGCTTCAATAAAGGCTGGAAACGGGACACCTTCCCGCTGGGCCGCAAGAGTAATGAGTAATTGCGTTGGCAGCATTTCTTGATGAAAGGTGGTAATAGCAATATAAAAGGAAGGTGCTAATAATGCGATAAAAAAACCGACATAACGAAGGATCCTAAGAAGTGTAGTAATATCCGCCCGGTTATAATAATCCTCAGGCGACTGTAAAAACTGTGCGAACATGACTGGAACAGTCATCACAAAAGGTGTGCCATCAACTAGAATGGCAATACGGCCCTCTAGCAGATCGGCTGCGATGGCATCAGGTCGTTCTGAATGGTATATGGTAGGAAAAGGTGACCATTTAGCATCCTGAATTAATTCTTCGATATAGCCTGTCTCTAAAACACTATCGATCTTAATTCGATCAAGGCGTCTTCGGACTTCCTCGATTATTTTCTCATTTGCAATTCCTTTTATATACATGATGGAAAGGTTTGTTTTTGATACTTTTCCAATTTTCCTGGATTCAATCCATAGGTTGTGGTCTCTAATTTTCCGTCGTAATAATGAAGTATTGACCCGTATATTTTCTGTAAACCCTTCTCGAGGTCCTCTGATTGTCGTTTCTGTCGTGGGTTCCTCAACTGATCGTTCTTTTCCCCCTTTCATTTCAATTGCGAATCCTTGAGTATATCCATTAAATAAAAGAATGACTTTCCCATTTAAAAGCGAATCCAGCAGAAGCGTAAAATCATTTATATCTTGAATGTCTCCGACTGTTAAAACCCTTTCTTTTAAATAGGGTAAAAGGTTTTCTTCGGTGAAGAGTTCTGATTCACCATATGATGTTCGCAAATCAATCATTAGTGATTCCATAATGAAGTTTTGAATGGATTGACTATCTATCAAGCCGTCTGTAAAAACGATGCAAGCCCGAGTCTTTCCTTCCTTACCGATTCTGATTTCCCTCATAATAATGTCGTCGCTGTTTCCAAACAATTCTTTAATTATTTGGATGTTATCCATTAGACTTGGCCTTAAAAATTCACTATTTTGTTCAGGTTGTTTCGGTTGACTTGTTTGTTCTGTTGCCTTTTTTTGTAAATCTTTCCACTTGTCCTTAAACGACCTTTTGCTTTTCATTTTGAAATAATTCAAGGTTTTTCCCTCTTATTTCTACTATATTTAATGTTATTATTTCCGCTTGAATGAGGCATATTCTATTTAAAAGAGGATAATTAGGATTCCATTTATAAAAAGATGGAGGAAGAATGAGGTTTAATTTACCAGTGAATAGTTGAAAATAATAAATGTTAATTTTTTTACGAGTAGGGAAGGATTTTAACCAAATGGAAAATGCGAAGATTGATCCAAAGCAATTGTTTTCTCTCATGTTTTTATTTCAGTTAGGAACGGGAATTGTTACAAGAATGGGGATGCAAGCGAAACAAGATTCTTGGATATCCATCTTTATTGGCATGTTCGGAACACTCATTCTATTTTTCTTGGTTTACCTACAGATATTCAAACAGTATCCTACTCTTCCTTTTACAGGAATTTTAGTAAAAGTATTTAGTAAATATATCGGGATTCCTTTAGGCCTGGTTTATATTAGCTATTTTTTCTTTGTAGCCTCAGTAAATGCGCGTCATTTAGGGGATACAATGGGGACTTATATTTTACCGGAAACTCCGGTTCCTGTTATTATTTTCATCAGTCTCGTCCTGGTTTCTTATGCCTGCTTTTTAGGAATTGAAGTTATAGGGAGAACGGCGGAGATATTATTTGCTGCAATGGTTGTTTTTGGCTTAACTGGTAATTTAACTGTGTTTGCTTCCGGTATTATAAAACTTAGGAACTTGCAGCCCATTTTAGAATTCGGCTGGCTGCCAGTTCTAAAGCACTCAGTCCCATTAATGATTTTTTTTCCATTTGGGGAAATTTTCCTCTTTCTTATGTTTTTCCCTTATTTAAATAAGCCCGATTTGGTGAATAGAACTGGTTTATTGTCTATTTTTTTAAGTGGTTTAGGTCTTTCTTGGACCTTTCTCCTGATCATTAGTGTAATAGGTATTGGAGCACAAGCTGTTGAAATCCCGTTGCTTAGTGCGGTTGAAAAGATTAATGTTGGTCATATTATCCAGAGGATGGACTCCATCGTGGTTGGGACATTTGCTGTCGGATTTTTCATTAAAATGATTCTCTATGTTTACGCAGTAGTGATTGGGTTAACAGAAATTTTTAAATTTAAACGATATCAGCCCTTGATTTTTCCCGTAGTTTCCCTCATCTTTATTTACTCTTTGGTATGGGCGAACAATAAAGTTACTTATCAAGGCTTTTTTTATAATAAAATGCCTTACTTGGTTGGGTTCCCGCTTTTAGTTGGGATGCCTATCATTGTACTGATAATGATATTAGTTCGTAACTATTTTGGTACAATACGAGCGAATATACCAAAGTAGCACAAGTTAAAAAAGATAGATAAATGATGTCGATAATTGGTTGTAGTTATTGGCGGCTTCAGTGTTTGGTCTATCTTAACATGATGGCTGATTCCAAAAAACGGGAATCAGCCGTTTTTTCATTCTTGAGGTCTTGTAGTAAGTAACTTCTACTCTCCCTGAATAGAGTTTAGAAAAGCCTGGATGACATTTGAATCTGGGTCAACAAGAAAAATCGGAAGACAAACAAGGACGAATAATAAAAGGACATTGGAACCGACTACAATTTGAACCATTTTTTTTGCGTTCATTTTATTTTCCCTCCGTTTTTATTCCAATCTTAATTATTTCCTCTCACCTCCATGAACTTAAAAAGTAGGCTGTTATTTTCCCTTTCTAGCTAGTACAACTATTGTACTCTATTTTCCTAAACTATAAAATAAAAATTTGCAATTTTTAGATAAATGGAAGAAAGAAAAATTATTATTTTTAAAAAATTTTAAGTCTTTATTTTTTATTTTTGATATAATTTTTTTAAGCAATTTTATTAATAAATAGTGCGTTATCTATTTATTTAATCTTGTTTTGAATAATATTGTAAAGTGAATTTATTATTGATTTAATATTAAATTTCTGAAGCAATAATTAGTAAAATTAACAAGTAACTTGATTATCAGGAGGGGATGAGTTTGTCTAAGAAAGAGTTAAAAAGAGGACTAGAGGCTAGACATATTGAAATGATTGCTTTAGGCGGCACCATCGGCGTCGGCTTATTTATGGGATCAGCGAGTACGATTAAATGGACAGGTCCATCTGTCATGCTAGCTTATGCGATTGCCGGAATCTTTATTTTTTTCATTATGCGCGCAATGGGTGAAATGCTCTATTCAGAGCCAACCACCGGATCCTTTGCAACTTTTGCCCATAAATATATTCATCCATTAGCTGGTTATATGACAGCATGGAGTTATTGGTTTCAATGGGTTCTTGTTGGAATGGCAGAAATTACCGCGATAGGAATGTATATGAATTATTGGTTTCCGCATCTTCCTCAATGGCTGCCAGGAATCATTGCGATGGTCATCTTAGGACTTGCGAATCTAGTTTCAGTTAAGTTTTATGGAGAATTTGAATTTTGGTTTTCTCTTATTAAAGTAGTAACGATTGTCCTCATGATTATTGCAGGTCTTGGTTTAATATTTTTTGGATTAGGGAACCATGGACATGCCATAGGGTTATCGAATATTTGGAAACATGGCGGCTTTTTCACAGGCGGCTTTAAAGGATTCTTCTTTGCATTATCTCTTGTAGTAGCTGCCTACCAGGGAGTGGAACTTATCGGTATCACGGCAGGGGAGGCAAAAAATCCGACTAAAACCTTAAAAAAGGCAATTAATAATATCATTTGGCGAATTTTAATTTTCTATATCGGTGCAATTTTTATCATTGTTACTGTGTATCCTTGGAATCAATTAGGGACAATTGGCAGCCCGTTTGTTTCGACCTTTGCTAAGGTAGGAATTACAGCTGCTGCGGGTATTATTAACTTTGTTGTCATCACAGCAGCTTTATCCGGTTCTAATAGTGGAATTTATAGTGCAGGTCGAATGCTTTATACTTTAGCCATAAACGGCCAAGCGCCAAAAAGTTTTGCTAAAATCTCAAAAAATGGGGTTCCGGCAAACTGCATTTATGCAACACTGATCGGCTTATTTATTGGGGTAATTTTGAACTATATTGCTCCAAAAGGTCTATTCCTTTATGTTTATAGTGCCAGTGTTCTCCCAGGAATGGTGCCTTGGGTTGTCATAATCATTAGTGAGCTTAAATTTAGAAAAGAAAAAGCTGCTGAAATGTCCAGCCATTCTTTCAAGATGCCACTTTCTCCAATCAGCAATTATATGACGATTGTATTTTTACTATTCGTCCTTGTAGGAATGTGGATCAATACTGACACTCGCGTTTCGTTGATTGTAGGTCTGGTATTCCTTGCGATTGTTGCGGGCAGCTTTTATCTTTTTAAAATGGGTAAACGTGTTCCGTTAGAGGATTCAAATAAAAAGCAAAATATTGCTTAATAAAAAGGGCTGATGGTGAAGTAACAACAACGCCATCAGCCCTTTTATTATGAGAATCCGACGCTTCCGCATAGGACCAGATGATAAAAATTTTTTTGGAATGCAACCTATTCATCATAAAGAAAAACATCCATCAGAAAGCTCCTACCGTACCCTCCCCTCACCAGCAAATATCGCATAGACAATTTCTTTCGAAGTTTTCACATGCATTTAATAACAATCAGTCCTTAAAGGTCAAATACATAAATAAAGGAAAGCATAAATTTTTCCAATACAGAGCAAATTATAAAGAATTCAACTCATGTCTAGGAGGATTTGGATGAATATCGCGGATATCTTCACGATTATTGGATTTATCGTTTTTGCTGTTATTATTATTGGACTATTGATTTTACTTGTCTATTTGTTAGTGTTGGATCGAAATCAAAAGATGCATTCCATTTTAAGGAATTACCCGGTATTAGGAAGGATGCGCTATTTTTTAGAAAAAGTCGGTCCGGAGTTTCGCCAATATTGGTTCAACAGCGATACAGAAGGAAAGCCCTTTTCGAGGGATGAATATGAACATATCGTAAAAAGTGCCAAGTACAAACGGGATGTTGTCGCCTTTGGGTCGAAACGTGATTTTGAGGAAGAAGGGCTTTTTGTCCGTAATGATATGTTTCCAAAATTGGCGGAAGAAGAGAAAATGGATCGGGAAACAAAGGTGAACACCAAAAGGTATCTATTATTGCGAGATCCGCTTTTTTCACAAAGAAAGGAAAAATGGGAGGACGAAGAGGCACTTGCCTATTTATTGCACGATGATGATGCCGTAGTGGTAGGTCCTAATTGTAAGCACCCTTTTGTATTAAAGGGATTAATCGGTATGTCTGCGATGAGCTATGGTGCTCTTGGGAAAAATGCAGTTACCGCCCTTTCTAAAGGCCTGGCCTTAGCAAAAGGGACATGGATGAATACAGGTGAAGGCGGCTTATCCCCGTACCATTTAGAGGGCGGAGTAGATATTATTATGCAGATTGGTCCTGGTCTTTTTGGAGTACGTGATAAAGATGGGGGCGTGGATTGGGATGAGTTGAAGCGCAAGAGTGAGATTCCGCAGGTAAAAGCATTTGAACTTAAACTTGCCCAAGGAGCGAAAACGCGGGGCGGTCATATTGACGGAGAAAAAGTCACCCCTGAAATTGCCGAAATTCGGAAGGTTGAACCGTATAAATCGGTAGATAGCCCGAACCGTTTCCATCAGTTCAGTGATGTTCCTTCGATGTGTGAGTTTATTGAAAAAATCCGCGATACAACAGGAAAACCAGTCGGAATGAAGATTGTTGTCGGTGGGAATGACAGTGTAGAACAATTAGCAAGATATATGAAAGAAACCGGAAAAGGCCCGGACTTTATTACAGTGGATGGCGGTGAAGGCGGAACAGGAGCATCATACCAGGAACTGATTGATAGCGTTGGATTACCACTAAAGTCAGCTCTTCCCATTTTGGTCTCCACACTTCATAAATATGGGGTACGCGACCGGGTGAAAATCATCGCATCAGGGAAACTGTTTACCCCTGACCGCATTGCGATTGCGCTGGCCATGGGAGCAGATTTAGTGAATATTGCCCGTGGTTTTATGATAACGGTTGGATGTATTCAGACCTTAAAATGTAATTCCAATACTTGTCCAGTTGGGGTCACAACAACTGATCCCGACCTGCAAAAGGCACTTGTAATCGATGAAAAGAAATACCGTGTTGTGAACTATCTTGTCACATTACGAAAGGGTTTATTTCGAGTTGCAGCCGCAGCCGGTATTGACTCACCCGTACATTTTAAGCCTAGACATATTAGTTACAAGGATGAAAAGGGTGTAGTAACTTCTCTTGAGAGTATTCTTAATGAAATCGAGCAGCATATTGGTGCAAGTTAAAATGAGTTTTGCCCCCTTAGAAATGAGTTTCTAAGGGGGCAAATTTTTTTATAAGTTGATTTTGAGTAAAGTATGTACCAATATATAATTTGAATAGTCAAAAAGCTAAGAGGAGATGTGGCACGATGAAACTGCTTCAATTTAAGAAAAACGATGAGATTCGTTTAGGGGTAAAAACAGATTTCGGCATTTTAGATATTAAAGAGGCAGCCAAAGCTTTCGAGCAGTCCGTTCCTGTTACCTTTCAGGAGGTAATCTCTCTTTCTAAGGATGGGCTGGCTAAACTTACAAGTTTAGTAGAACGGTCAATATCACACAGAAATGATGAATTATTTATTTCAGACGATGCTGTAATCTACGCACCAGTTGTGACGAATCCGGAAAAAATTATTTGTGTCGGCTTAAATTATATTAATCATGCCAAAGAGTCTAATATGGATATTCCAACCTCACCGATTTTATTCAGTAAATTCAATAATACGTTAGCGGCCCACCAACAGCCTGTTATTATTCCAGAAGGTGTTGAAAAAATGGATTATGAGGCAGAGCTTGTTCTTGTAGTCGGCAAAACAGCCAAAAATGTTTCAGAGGAAGAAGCATTGTCCTATGTCTTTGGTTATACGGCTGGTAATGATGTTTCTGCGAGAGATTGGCAATTCAAAACTGGACAATGGCTACTTGGAAAAACTTCGGACGGGTTCGCTCCTGTTGGCCCATATATTGTGACAAGTGATGAAATCAATCCCAACTATTTAACGATTGAATGCCGAGTGAATGGAGAAGTTCGCCAAAAAGCGAATACAAAGGATATGATTTTTGACTGCGCAACATTGGTAAGTTATATTTCCCGGCATATGACATTAAGGCCAGGAGATCTGATTTTTACAGGGACCCCTGATGGTGTCATCCTGGGCTATCCAGAGGAAAAACAAAACTGGTTAAAATCCGGTGATGAAATGGTCGTTTCCATTGAGTCCTTAGGGGAATTAAAAAACGTTTTACAATAATGAAAAAGCCTGCTCTCCAACATTTAATCGGGGAGCAGGCTTTTCTTCATTCTATTGGTCAATTAAGTGCAAACAGAATTCTAAGTCTGCCTGTAAATGTTCTTTCATAAGGGTCTCGGCTTTTTGCCCATCACGTTCTTTAATCGCGATATAAAGTTGTTCATGCTCGTCGATTAAATGAGGTCGGTTATAAAATACAACAGTCTTTCTGAAAAGGTAAATAATTGATTGCATTCTGTCAATAATATCAATCATGACCGGATTATTGCTGGCTCCGACAATAATTTCGTGAAAGCGGGCATTCGCCTCCATGATTTCTTCAACTGTTCCGGTCCTGCCAATTTCAACACATTCATTTAATGCCTGCAGTTCGTTTTCCTTTAAATAAAAAGCTGCGCATTTTGCTGAATACCCTTCCAATAGAATTCGAACTTGGAACATGTTCCGTAAGTCCTTTTCTGTAGGTTTAACAACCCTCTTATTGACAATAAGCCCTTCCTGCTCCAATTTTCGAATCGACTCTCTGATTGGTGTTCTGCTTACGCCGAGTTCTGAGGCGATTTTCTCTTCTACAATTTTTGTACCGCCATGTAATTCGCCATTTAAAATCTTGTCCCGAATGATTTCATAGGATTGATGGTAAGCAGGGCGAGATCGATCATTTCCAACCACTTTTTTCACCTCGATATCCTTCCACTAACTCCTAATAATCTTATCAAATTTTATTTTAAAAAAATATAGCCCTTACATAGGTTTGATAAATTCGTATACAAAAAATATAAAAATGTATACAAAAATTATAATTTCGTGTACAATTGGTTTTGTAAACGAAAACTGAAAGCGATTGCACCTTAATGGGTAATCCAAAAAGAAAGGCAATTGCTTATAAATAGAAAGAAGGAATAAAAATGGAACGTCGAGTTGGTTTTATTGGATTAGGAATCATGGGAAAACCAATGTCATTGAATCTAATTAAAGCGGGGCATACACTTACTGTTTTTGATTTAAATCAAGATGCAGTAAAAACGGTAGTAGAAGCTGGAGCTGCAGCAGCTCATTCTCCTAAAGAGGTTGCTGAGCAAAGTGATGTCATTATTACTATGTTACCTGCTTCTAAACATGTTCAAGAAGTCGTTCTAGGTCAGAACGGAATCTTAGAAGGCGCTAAAGAAGGATCCGTCATCATTGATATGAGTTCGATTACGCCAGATGTTTCTCGTGAACTTGCTGCAGAAGCGGCGAAAAAAGGTGTTGGCATGCTGGATGCACCTGTCAGCGGTGGGGAACCAAAAGCAATCGATGGTACCTTAGCAATTATGGTTGGCGGTAAAGAGGATGTTTTTGAAAGCGTTAAATCAGTGTTATATGGCGTAGGGAAAGACTTGACTTTAGTGGGGGATAATGGATGTGGGGTTACCGCAAAACTGGCCAATCAGATTATTGTAAACCTAAACATCGCGGCCATGTCTGAAGCACTTGTTTTAGCAGCAAAGGCTGGCATTGATATTGAAAAAATGTATCAAGCCATTCGCGGCGGACTTGCCGGTAGTGCCGTACTTGATGCAAAAGTGCCAATGATTCTGGACCGCAATTTTGTTGCCGGCGGAAGCATTGCCATCAATCTTAAAGATATTTCTAATGTAATGGACACCGCCCATGAAATCGGAGTTCCACTTCCATTATCCAGCCAGTTGTTAGAAATTTTCCATTCATTAAAGGTCGATGGGAAAATCAAGGATGACCATGGCAGCATTGTCCGCTATTATGAAAAACTTGCGAATGTTGAAGTAAAGAGGGCGTAAATCATGAAGGAAAAAATCGAGATACTTGAAACAATCCCACAGGTCAACAAAGAAGCTGTAAATGAATTATTGGCAAAGGCCCTTAAAAACTTAAACAAAAAAATTATTGTTTTAGATGATGATCCGACCGGAGTTCAAACAGTTCACGATATCTCTGTTTTTACGGATTGGTCTATTGATAGTATTGAACAAGGCTTTAATGAAGAACAATCCATGTTTTTTATTTTGACTAACTCGAGAGGTTTTACCGCAGAAGAGACGGAAAAAGCTCATCGTGAGATTGCAGACAATATTTTAACCGTAGCAAAGAAATTAAACCGTGAATTTATCATCATCAGCCGTGGAGATTCTACCTTAAGAGGACATTATCCACTTGAAACAAAGGTTTTAAAGGAATCTCTTGAATCTGCTTCTGAATTGAAAATAGATGGAGAGGTGATTCTACCATTCTTTAAAGAGGGTGGGCGCTTCACCATCAATAATATCCATTATGTTCAATATGGCGAAGAACTTGTACCGGCTGGGGAAACGGAATTTGCCAAAGATCGCACCTTCGGTTATACCAAATCCAATCTAGGTGAATGGATAGAAGAAAAATCGAATGGGGAATTTTTAGCGGAAAACACACTTTATATTTCGCTTGAGCAATTGCGTTCAATGAAAGTTGGAGAAATTGCTGAACAGCTTATCCAAGTAAGCGGATTTAATAAAGTCGTTGTCAATGCTGTCGATGAAATTGATGTAAAAATCTTTACGATTGCACTGGCACAAGCCATGAATGCCGGGAAGAATTTTCTCTTTAGGAGTGCAGCCGCTTTACCAAAGGTTTTGGGTGGAGTAAGCGATAAACCGCTGCTTACCAAAGAGGAATTAGTACAGGGGGATACAGGGAATGGCGGATTAATTATTATCGGTTCCCATGTGAAGAAAACAACTGAACAGCTTGAAGAACTGAAAAAACTAAGTGATATTCAATTTATTGAGTTTAATAGTCATCTTGTTTTACAACCAGAAGAATTTAAAAAGGAAGTAATTCGTGTCATTGAGACAACTGAATCGTTGATTTGCTCCGGAAAAACAGTTGCCGTATATACAAGAAGAGAAAGGCTAGACCTTGGTGAGGATAAAAAAGAGGAAGAGTTAAAATTATCCGTTGCCATTTCTGATGCAGTCACAAGTATCGTAACTCGTTTGCAGGTAAGACCCAACTTCCTTGTGGCCAAAGGCGGAATCACTTCAAGTGATGTCGGAACGAAAGGTCTTCAAGTTAAGCGGGCTACCGTAACAGGGCAAATCAGACCGGGAATCCCTGTGTGGAGAACTGGGGCTGAAAGTAAGTATCCAGGAATGTCCTATGTCATCTTCCCTGGGAACGTCGGTACAAAAGAAGATTTAAAAACAGTGGTTGAAATTTTAAGCAAGTAAACATCATTAAGGAATACCATTTAGTTTCTAACTGGTATTCCAAATTTCTAAAGGGGAAAAGAGGGAGAAAAAATGCCAATTGTATATATTTGTATAGGGGTTGCACTATTACTATTATTAATGGTCGTCTTTAAGTTAAACGCTTTCATATCGTTAATTATTGTCGGGTTGCTTGTCGGAATTATGGAGGGCATGTCTCCTATCCAAGCGATGACATCTGTCACAAACGGTTTAGGGGGAACACTTGGAAGTCTCGCACTGGTCATTGGATTCGGGGGAATGCTTGGTAAATTAATGGCTGATTCCGGGGGAGCTCAGCGGATTGCAACAACCTTAATCCATACATTTGGGAAAAAGCGTGTTCAACTAGCTGCTGTCCTTACTGCGTTCATTGTTGGAATCGCTTTATTTTTTGAAACCGGCGTTGTCGTATTAATTCCGTTAGTATTTACGATTGCTGCTGAAGCAGGTGTGCCAATTCTATATATCGGAATGCCGGTCATTGCTGCACTTATTACGATGCACGGTTACGTTCCTCCACACCCAGGACCAACAGCAGTTGCAGGAATCTATCATGCTAATTTAGGAAAAACCTTATTATATGGAATTATCATTGCCATTCCTGCTGTTATTATCAGTGGTCCATTATATACAAAACTATTTAAAAAAGAAGATTTAGAAGTAGAAATTCCAAAGGGATTATTTAACCCGAAACATTTTAAAGAAGAAGAAATGCCTAGCTTTGGTATTAGTGTGTTTACTGCTCTTATACCAGTCATTTTGATTGCGTTCCAGGCCATTGTAGAAATCCTAATGCCTAATTCATCTTTAGTGCCAACTGCACAATTTTTAGGAAATCCAGGGGTGGCTCTATTAATCGCAGTTATTGTTGCCATCTTTACTTTTGGTCTAAATCGCGGTAAAAAAATGCCAGAAATCATGAATTCGATTACAGAATCAGTAAGCAGTATTGCTATGATCCTCTTAATCATTGGCGGCGGCGGTGCCTTTAAGCAAGTTTTGATTGATAGCCATGTAGATAAATATGTTGCTCATATGATGGAAGGATCGACGATTTCTCCGTTAATTTTGGCTTGGTTAATTGCAGCTATTTTACGTATTGTATTAGGTTCAGCAACCGTTGCAGGTATGACGGCGGCCGGGATTGCAGCACCTCTTGTCGCTGCAACACATGTAAGTCCTGAACTCATGGTACTTGCCACAGGCGCTGGCAGCATGACTTTTTCCCATGTGAATGATGCTGGTTTCTGGATTTACAAAGAATTCTTTAACCTCTCCATCGGTAAAACAATCAAGACCTGGTCGGTGATGGTTACGATTGCCTCTCTTGTCGGTTTGGCTGGTGTCTTAATCATTAATGCAATTATTCACTAATTAAACAGATTAAAAAAGGTAATCCCCCCTATTCGTAATGGATATTAAGGGGATTACCTTTTTCTATTTTAAGGATCTGTCTACATAAATTTTACTGAGGGAGAAAAATTTGATTTTAAAAAAAATTAAAAAAAGATATTGATTTTTCAAAAAATCCATATTAAGATATGTAAAAGTAATCATATAAGATTAATCGGAATTAAAATCAAACAAAGACTGTGACCGATCAGACGAACTGAAGGACACTTATCTCATCATCGGATAAGTGCCCTTTTTTTTAACCTTCAAAAGGGAATTGCTATGATTGGCCAAATTAAAGAGAGGATTGATGTTTTGATGGTAAAAGGGCGTTTTAATCAGGAAGTGATGGAAAAAATAGTTAGCTTGTTAGAAGGATTGGAGTTTGGGTCTATTCAAATAACGGTCCATGATTCGCAAATCACCCAAATTGATCGATTAGAAAAATATCGGTTTCAGCTGCAAAGTAAAAAAAGCTCTCAGATTATAACAGGTAAGCAAGTAGGTAATTAATTAAATGATGCCGATCGGACGCCCGAAGGCCCTTTAGTTTTACGTGATAATGTACGTAACTAATGGGGCTTTTTTATTTAGAGAAAGCCCGTAAAAAAACATATTGGCATTTTTAGCCTAAAGGGAGAGAAAATGAACATGAAAAAAACATGGATTGCTTTATTAACATTCCTTCTTCTTATAGGGACTGTCGGGTGCTCCAACCAAACGGCAACCAAAGAGAACAATGGAAAAAGTGCAAAAAAGGACATTGAACTATTAAATGTATCCTATGACCCGACACGAGAGCTTTATGAACAATACAATAAAAGCTTTGCAGCTCATTGGAAGAAACAAACAGGACAAAACGTAACCATTAAACAGTCTCATGGCGGTTCTGGAGCGCAGTCGCGGTCTGTTATCGATGGCCTTGAGGCAGACGTTGTAACATTAGCGCTAGCATATGATATCGATGCAATTGCGGATAGCGGAAAAATTTCAGCGGACTGGCAAAAACGATTAGACTCCAATAGTTCGCCTTATACCTCCACCATCGTGTTTCTTGTCCGCAAAGGCAATCCGAAAGGGATAAAGGATTGGAATGACTTGGTGAAAAAAGGCGTTTCGGTCATTACGCCTAATCCGAAAACCTCTGGAGGGGCAAGGTGGAATTTCCTAGCTGCATGGGGATATGCCTTAAAGCAAAACAATGGTGACGCAGTAAAGGCAAAGGAATTTGTTGCAAAATTATATAAAAACGTACCTGTATTGGATTCAGGTGCAAGAGGTTCAACCACTACCTTTGTGGAAAAAGGAATCGGTGATGTGTTAATTGCATGGGAAAATGAGGCCTATCTTGCTATTAATCAACTAGGAAAGGATAAATTCGAAATCGTTAATCCATCCGTAAGTATTTTAGCAGAACCACCTGTCTCTGTTGTGGATAAAGTAGCGAAAAAACACGGCACTGAAAAAGTGGCACAGGCTTATTTAGACTATCTCTATTCAGATGAAGGCCAGGAAATTGCCGCAAAAAATTATTACCGACCACGATCACAAAAAGTTGCTGAAAAGTATGCTGCCCAATTTCCGAAAATCAACCTGTTTACTATTGATGATCTTTTTGGCGGTTGGAAAAAGGCGCAAAAAACCTATTTTGATGATGGCGGGGTTTTTGATCAAATCTATAAACCATAAAGGAGATCATGTTCATGGCTAAGAAATTCAAACAGAAACAAGTCTTGCCGGGGTTTGGTCTTTCGATGGGATATACGTTGATTTATTTAAGCTTAATCATCCTGATTCCACTCGCGGTTCTCTTTTTAAAGGCGTCAACACTTAGTATACAGGAATTTTGGGACACTGTAACAGATGCGAGAGTAGTAGCTTCCTATAAACTGACCATCTATACATCCTTTATCGCGGCCCTGATAAATGCCGTCTTTGGAACCCTGATTGCCTGGGTACTAGTCCGATATGAATTTATTGGTCATCGGATTATAGATGCAGCTGTTGACCTGCCATTTGCCTTACCCACTGCAGTGGCGGGAATTGCTCTTACAACTATTTACGCACCAAATGGATGGATTGGACATTATTTTGATGCGATTGGGATGAAGGTTGCCTATACCCCACTTGGAATTATGATTGCACTGACTTTTATCGGATTGCCATTTGTTGTCCGATCTGTCCAGCCGATTTTGCTGGATTTGGATCATCAATATGAGGAGGCAGCTGTATCACTTGGTGCTAATCCTATACAGATTTTTTTCAAAATAATCTTTCCTGCTATCTTCCCTGCCATCCTTACGGGTTTTGCCCTTGCCTTTGCAAGGGCATTAGGGGAATATGGATCGGTTGTTTTCATTTCCGGTAACATGCCGATGAAAACGGAAATTGTTCCCTTGCTGATTATTACGAAACTGGAGCAATTTAACTATGCAGGCGCAGCGGCCATTGCCAGTGTCATGCTTGTATGCTCGTTTATTCTATTATTCTTAATTAATTTTTGGCAGTGGAAAATAACAAAAAAACATCGACTGACCTAAAGGTGATGATGATAAATGGTGGTTAAAGAACTAGTAGTTCATGAAAAAAGAATACAGGCTGATTGGGCAGCTCAATTACGAAAATGGCTCCTAATCGGAATTGCCCTTATCTTTTTAGGTTTATTTATCCTGCTGCCATTGCTGGCGGTGTTCTCTGAAGGATTGAAAAAAGGAATTCAGTTATACTTTTTATCCCTTATAGAGCCGGATGCACTGGCTGCGATTAAGTTAACGTTGCTCACAGCTGTAATTGCTGTTCCGGTTAATACCGTTTTCGGTGTGATTGCAGCTTGGGGGATTGCAAAATTCAATTTCAAGGGAAAAAATATCCTCATTACGCTGATTGATATCCCCTTTGCCGTTTCCCCTGTGATTGCAGGCTTAGTTTTTGTCTTGTTGTTTGGTTCTAGAGGCTTATTAGGCCCTTTCCTCGAAGCAAACAATATCAAGATTATCTTTGGTGCAACTGGAATCGTTCTCGCTACTGTCTTTGTTACATTCCCATTTGTTGTTCGAGAATTGATTCCAATCATGCAAGAACAAGGAGTATCAGAAGAGCAGGCAGCTATTACGCTTGGAGCAAGCGGTTGGCAGATGTTTTTTCGTGTCACCCTGCCAAATATAAAATGGGGATTGCTTTACGGAGTGATTCTTTGTAATGCGCGGGCCATGGGGGAGTTCGGAGCTGTTTCCGTCGTTTCAGGCCATATTAGAGGAGAAACAAATACGATCCCGCTTCAGGTTGAAATTTTGTATAACGAGTATAACTTTTCTGCTGCCTTTGCGGTTGCATCTATACTGGCACTTCTTGCCTTGTTAACTCTTGTCTTAAAGAGCATCGTGGAGTGGAAGACCAAAAGGTAAGTATATGTTTTTGTATAATTGGGAGATGAAAAAAATGGGGATTAGCATAAAGGCTGTTTCTAAATCATTTGGTACTTTTTCAGCAGTTAATAATGTGAATTTAGAAGTGCAAACTGGAGATTTTGTTGCATTATTAGGGCCATCAGGTTCAGGAAAAACCACTCTTCTTCGGTTAATTGCCGGGTTAGAGCATATCGATTCAGGAAATGTTTTGTTTAATGGTGTTGATTATACACATAAAACCGTAAAGGAACGTCAGGTAGGGTTTGTTTTTCAAAACTATGCTCTGTTTGAACATATGAACATCTTTGAAAATGTGGCCTTTGGTCTAAAAGTAAGAGCTAGAAAATTACGTTTGTCCAAAATTAAAATAAAGGAAAAGGTCTTTGAACTCTTAAAACTTGTTAAGCTTGAAGAGTTTGCTGACCGGTATCCATCCCAGCTTTCAGGAGGGCAAAAGCAACGGATAGCGTTAGCAAGATCTCTTGCTGTCGAGCCGGAAGTTCTTCTGCTGGATGAACCGTTTGGGGCATTGGATGCAAAAGTTCGACTCGAGCTTCGGCATTGGTTAAGGGAAATCCATCAAAAACTCAACATTACCACCATTTTTGTCACGCATGATCAGGAAGAAGCCCTTGAAATGGCTGACACCGTCGTTGTTATGAATAACGGGAGAATCGAACAAATAGGCTCACCAGAAGATGTCTATCATCATCCTGTAAATGCCTTTGTTTATAGCTTTTTGGGGAGAGTGAACGAATTTAAAGGTGATGCCCTCGTTAATATGAATAATCAAATAGATGTAACGGAGGAAACTATAGGTTACATCAGGCCCCATGAAATTGTGCTTAGTAAGGTGGCGAAGTCAGGCAGCGTTCCATCTGAAGTTAGGCATATTCATACCGTCGGTTCCATTGTCCGGATTGAATTAAGGCGAGTTTTTTCGGAGGATTTTTTTGAAGTAGAAATGAATACGGATAAATACCGGGAAATCGGACCATTGGAAAAAGGGGAGACAGTTTACGCCGAGTTTAAAAATCTAGTAGTGTTTGGGAATAAAAAAGAGGGTCTTCCCATTGAAAATCAACTTCGGGCTATTTACTAAAAAGACTACTAACCCAATTTGGCAATCATTATTTAAGGCATTACCCTATGGATAAATACCATAACGATATATGAATATCCTGGTAACTTAGGGAGAACTCTAACAGTAAAGGAGGTTTTCCCTATGTGTGCCAATTTATTTAATAGAGATAAGGGCGAAGAAAAGGAAAAACTTGAAGAAGTTCTTGAGCATTCGATTGAGGTTGAAGAAGATCTAATGCGTACATATCTGATAGCAGCAGAGCGGGTCCATGATGATGAAGAATTGAAAGAACGCCTCGAAAATTTTGCCGAAGGAAATGCGAAAAGAACAAAACAGTTGCTGGATGAACTGAATGAACAAAACGAGAAATAGATAAATGCTGCGGGACTATGGAGTCTCGCAGCTTTTTCATTTTTGGAAAATTTACCCTGATAGGCAGCGATTTCTAAATGAAAAGGTGCCATTTTGTCGCCAATAAGTAGTCTAGGCTACAATATCAAATGGAACTTGGACCGAAATGTCGCCAATAAGTAGTCTAGGCGACAACTTCAAAAGGAACCAGGGCAAAAGTGTCACCAATAAACCTAATAATGCCCCCTCAACTCTTAAATTTACACCCTCTTAAAAATTAGTTAGCAAATCTTTACAAAACGAAAATGCTACCTTTACATTCATTTTATTTAATGAATATATAAATAATCGCTTTTCGAGGGGGAATAAGAATGAAGAAAAAACGCTTTAGTAAAAAAGGGGCAGCATTGGCACTGGCATTCGCACTGACGATTCCAGCTTTAACACCTGCAGCTGCAGCTGGCAATGGGCATGTGACGATTGACTCCGTCCGTTTTAATGGGATGGATGCACCGAAGACAATTGATCAGATGGTTCAAACCTATACAAACGCATCGCTTGAAGTAAAGTATAGCAATGGTGAAGTGAAGCAATTCCCACTATCATATAAAAAGCTTTTTAAATCTGAAGATAAAGTTGCAATAAATAAAGGGCAGTTAATTCCGGCAGGAACACCAATTGATGTAAACGGTAATCCAATCATCGATACCAGTGTAGAAGGAAAACCTACATACTATGTATCAGATGCTCCCGACTCCAATAGTTTATTGAAACCAATTAATGGACAACTTTACATGGTGACCCATTATGAATATCAAACCATTGATGCTGCAGGTAAATCAGCATATGGTGTGGTTCCTGCATCGATGTCCCTATCAACACTTGAACAACATAAGAAAACAGGGGAATTAACACCAAAAGAGGTTAAGAAAATTGATTTTTCAAGCGTAAATGGACTTTGGATCCCATGTAACGGTTCACTATCACCTTGGAATACCCATTTAGGTTCAGAAGAATATGAGCCTGATGCTCGGAATTTTGAAATGGATGCAAACTCATCTGCAAGAACTCAAACGGAAAGCTTTGCAAAACTTTATTTTGGTGACAAATCAAAAGCAAATCCTTACTTCTATGGATTTGTACCCGAAATTAAAGTCGACAAACAAGGGGTTGCATCCGTTAAAAAACATTATAGTATCGGCCGTTTCTCTCATGAATTAATGAAAATGATGCCGGATCAACGGACAGCGTTCTTTGGTGACGATGGTTCTTATACGACGATGTTTATGTATGTAGCTGACAAAGCAAAAGATCTTTCTGCTGGAACACTTTATGCAGCAAAGTTCCATCAAACTGGTAATGAAAACGGCGGTTCGGGGAACTTGGAATGGATCAAGTTAGGTCATGCATCTGACAAGGAAGTAAAAGCTATTATCGATAGCGGCATTAAATTCAGTGATATTTTCGAAACATCTGCTGAACCAAAAGAAGGTTTCAAAGCGATTAAACAATACTCCTATGGCAAAACTGAGTACCTAAAGTTAAAGCCTGGAATGGAAAAAGCGGCTGCGTTTTTAGAATCACGCCGATATGCAGCAATGCTTGGTGCGACATCTGAATTTAACAAAATGGAAGGTGTCACACTAAACGAAAAGGATAAAAAAGTTTACATCGCAATCTCCGACCAAAGCAATGGAATGTTGGCCAATGCTGCTGACCCAACGGATGATATTCAACTGCCAAAAATTAAATCGGGTGTTACCTATCAATTAGATTTAACAGCTGGCCAACAGGATCGCGATGGGCAAAAGATTAATAGTAAATATGTCGCAAATTCGATGTCTGGTCTAATCGTTGGTAAAGATATGCCGTCAGCGGATGCATACGGGAATACAGCAGATGTAAATTCAGTAGCTAATACGGATAATTTAAGCTATTCCGAAGCACTAAGAACCTTATTTATCGGAGAGGATAGCGGCATGCATACGAATAACTTTGTATGGGCTTATAATGTTGATACAAAAGAATTATCGAGAATTCTATCGGTTCCTGCCGGGGCTGAATCAACAGGTTTGTTTGCAGCGGATAACCGGAATGGATTCTCTTATATCATGTCCAATTTCCAACACCCAGGTGATGAAATAGATAGCAAGAAGATTACTGCCGTAGATAAAGGGGAATTGGAAAAAGCGATGGAAGAACAAATCGGGATTAATCGTACCGGTGGAGTAGGATATATTTCCGGTCTCCCTTCATTGGAAGCTTTACAAAAAAATAGTGATGTAAAAAGTATTTTTAAAAAATAGTTTTAAATCAATCATTCATTCAGGAACTCGATTTTTGACATCGGGTTCTTTTTTTACTGTTTTTTATTCGTTTAAGCGACCTAAACTAGTCCGATCGTAATAGTTTAAAAGGATGAAATTTCTTTATTTGTAATTTACTTGAACTACATAAGAGATTAACAAAATAAGAGTAATCTATTTTTGTACAAAAAATAGATTGGAGTGAAAAGGATGTTAAAGAAGTTTAGAAAAAAGAAAAGACTTCTGGCTGGATTGACCTTAGGAGCTTTCCTTCTTAGTTCTGCCGGTGTCTATGCTGCACAGGATGGGGCATTTGGAAGCAACCTTGTAGGAGAACAAGCAGATGGTTCCGTTCAGACCCCTGTAAACCAATTAATCACACCTGCGGGAAAACAAATCGAATTTGGCGGGAACCCAATTTCTGTTGCGATTCATCCAAATGGGAAGACGGCTGTAACAATCGTTGGTCGAAATAATTACGGTGGAAAAGGTATCAATGTTGTAGATTTGGCAACGGGGAAAATGGCCGCAACAGATTTTTCCATTGGCCTAACTACTATGTGGGGACTAGCTTATTCCAAAGACGGAAGCCAGCTTTATGCAACCGGTTCTAAGAGTGGTACGGGTAAAGTTGTCGTTATGTCCATTGATGAAAATGGTAATCCTTCAATCAAAAAAACTTATAATCTTCCAAAACCGGCTGTAGGTGGAAATATCAACCCACTTGATCTAGCAGTGGGACCGCAAGGCCAGTTATTAGTAGCTCTAAACCGGGACAACAGCCTTGGAGTTTTAGATCCACAAACTGGAACATTAACTGCTAAAATTCCGGTAGAAAATGCCCCAACCAGTGTTTTAGTAGATGGAAATACGGCATACGTTACCAACCAGGGTGGTAGAATTGCAAAGAATAGCGACACGACAGTGGATTCCTCCGGAACAAAAGTGGTCGTTGACCCGAAAACCGGTGCTACTACTACAGGAACTGTCTCTGTCATTGATCTTACAACAAATACGGTAGAAAAAAACATTGAGGTCGGTGTCCAGCCAGAGCGTATGACCCAGTCAGGTCAGTACATATTTGTAACCAATACGAATAGTGACACCGTTTCTGTTATTGATACGAAATCAAAAAAAGTTGTCCAAACTATTGATATTAAACCATATCCGGATTCAGCAAAAGGAGCAGCACCGAATGCAGTCAAGGTAATCGATAACAAGTTAATGGTCAGCCTTGGCCGGGATAATGCGGTTGCCGTATATGACTGGCAGGGACCAGATAAAACTCTGGAACTGCAAGGGTTATTGCCAACTGCATGGTTCCCGGTAGATTTAGCAGTTGATCAGGAAAATAAAAATCTTGTAGTTGCAAATGCAGACGGAATCGGTTCCCGCGGCCCAGCGCGTGATTTAACGATTCAAGGGATTACAGTAACGGGACACTCTTCTTATGCACAAATGGGTTCACTTTCATTGATTCCTTTCCCTACAAAACAAGACCTTATTAAAGGTACCAAGCAGGTATATGCAAATAACAATTGGTTTGGCTTGAAAGACTTGAATGCAAAGCCGAGACATAACTAGAAACCAGTTGCCATGCCTGAACGTGTAGGTGAGCCTTCTACTATTAAACATGTATTCTATATTATCAAAGAAAACCGTACCTATGACCAAGTCCTTGGTGATTTAGGTAAGGGCAATGGCGAACCAGCTTTAACGCAATTTCCTAGAACGGTTACTCCAAACTTTCATAAATTAGCTGAAACATACCCGCTTTTAGATAATTTTTATGTTTCCGGTATCCAGTCCGCCAGTGGGCATCAATGGGTCATGCAAGGAACCAATACCGATTATGAAGATAAAGAAACCGATACTGCAAATGTTCGAAGCTACCCAGGTGGTGCCGGCGATCCGATGGCCTATGCACCTACAGGACATCTATGGGACCAAGCCATTAAACATGGCGTATCCGTAGAAAATTTCGGGGAAGATACGATAAGTTTTGTTGGTTCCGCACCATTCGGTACCTGGACAGATTGGTATAACGATTCATTAATTCTTGCCGGCAAAAAACAAGGTGATCTCCATGTTCCAATTGGAAATTATCAAGCAACTTATGATATACCGTCCCTTGGGCCGATTACACATAAAACATTTCCAACCTTTGATATGAATATTCCAGATCAGTATCGTTTTGAAATTTTTAAGCAGCAGTTTGAAAAGCATGTTAAAAATGATGATTTGCCAGCGTTGAATACTTTATGGATTACCAATGACCATACGTCAGGTAACGCAACCGGTTCTCCAACACCACAAGCCATGGTGGCGGACAATGATTTAGCTGTCGGAAAAATTGTGGACTTAATTTCCCACAGTAAATACTGGAAGGATTCCGTCATCTTTGTTACAGAGGATGATGCGCAAAATGGTTTGGACCATGTGGATGGCCATCGTGAACCGGCGTATGTGATCAGCCCTTGGGTAAAAAAAGGCATTACGGATAGTCATTACTGGACAGTCATCAATATGGTCCGCAGCATAGAGCAGATTCTCGGACTTCCTGCCATGAACCAAAATGATGCGGCTGCAGAACCGATGAGTGAGATTTTTACCAATAAGCCTGACTTTACACCGTACAATTTCGAAGCAAATCAAATTCCGCTTGATACCTTAAATGGTTCGCCAAATTCTAATACAGCAGCACTTGCTAATACAGATAAGGTGACACCGGAGGCAAAGGAACTTTCGAAAAAATGGACAGAATGGTCCAATAAGAACAAGAAGAAATTAACTGGACGTCATGCATCACCGGATGATGTGAATGCAAACATGTTGAACCATTCCGTTTGGTACGCGACAGAAGGATTTGATAAACCATATCCTGGTGAGAAAAAGGTTCACACACCGGATGAAGTGGCAGAACAGCCTGAAAGCTTTGCACCATCACCTGCTGATAATGACTAATGTGGAGTGATATATAACCGAATCTAACAATAGCTGCTCAATCGGGTAGCTATTGTTATAATTTGTATTTTAAAAATATGGTAGTTTTAGTCAAAAAAGGGGGGACTTTTCCGGCAGCCTTGCACGGAGAAAAGTAAAATGGGCCGAATTATAGATGAAACAATAAAACGTGCCGTTCTGATTGTAACCTTAATCGTCTTAATCCTCGTTTGGGGTGGGATGTCCGCCATACATATTCAACGGGATTATCTTCCCGAAATTAATAATCCAACCTTGATGGTCACAGTGCGTGCAGAGAATTACCAAGCACAGCAAGTAAGAGCAAAGATTTTGGAGCCAATCCAACAGGCTGTACGGGTAGTGGACGGCCTGCAAGATATTGAGACAAATTCTTTTAATGGCGGATCACTGGTCAGTCTCAACTTTCCGATGAATTTTGATATGAAAAATGCTGAGGAACAGGTATCGAGAGCTTTAGAAAGGACCTCACTTCCGGCAGGTATCGAAAAACCGTTAGTGACCAGACTAAGTACCCACTCTCTTCCAATCATGAGAATAAGTCTAATGAGTTCTTCTGACAATATTACGGAAAATACACTCCGAACAGCCATTCAAGAAGATATTGTCAATCGCTTAAAAACTGTTCCCGGTGTTAAAGATGTTCTTGTTTCCGGTGGTGGAATGGCGGGCTATGCGGTTCATCTTCGTACGGACGATTTAAAGAAATCAGGTATATCTATTGCTGACATAAAACAGTCACTTGAAGAAAATTATACAACTGGACTGGAGGGCCAGGTGTCAAACCTACAAACTTCTATACCCATCCAAGTTTCAGGTTGGAGGTTGACGGGACAAGACTTGATGCAGCTTCCTATCCATTCTCATGAAGGCAAAACTGTCCCTCTATCTTCTGTAGCTGACATCTCAAATTCGATTGTCAATTTGCAGACGATTTCAAGAACGGACGGAAAACCTAGTGTTCTTTTAGACATTTTGAAAACACCTTCATCCAATATTACAAATGTATCCGATCACATTAAAAGCAGAATAAAGGATATTCCGGCATTGAAAAATAAGGATGTACAACTTGCTATTCAATTTGATCAAGGAGAACAGATCAATTCATCGTTAAAAGGTCTCATAAAAGAAGGGTTGTTAGGTTGCTTATTCTCGGTAATATGTGTTTTTCTATTTTTCCGTAAAATACGTTCAACACTATTAATTGCTATTTCATTACCCATCTGTTTATTAGCCACAACCGGCTTATTAAAAACAATGGGAATTAGTCTTAATCTGCTTACCGTATCAGGACTTATTGTTGCGATGGGCAGAGTGGTCGATGACTCGATTGTCGTCCTTGATAATATGAACCGAAAAGTATTTGAGAAAAAAGAGAAAAATAGCGTTCATTTGTTAACGAGCGCTGTTTCCGAAATGATTCCTGCGATTGTCTCGTCAACGGCTACAACCATTGCGGTTTATCTCCCAATCGCCCTAATTGGCGGCATGGTGAGTGCGGCATTTTCCGGGTTTGCTTGGTCGGTTGTCATTGCATTAGTGATTTCCTTGTTTGTTTCTATCATGGTGGTTCCGGCTCTTTATCATCTTTTTTGGCGGGGAAAACCTGTTGCCGTAAAAGATAATCTAGAACCATTTGGACATAAAATTTTCACATGGGTGTTCAAACAAAAGGGGAAAGTAGCACTGATCACGCTGGCATTATTTTTGCTCACATCTGTGGGAGCAGCTTTTCTTCCAGTCAATTTTTTACCAACGACGTATCGTACAGGTCAACTGGGAATTCAAGTGGAAATGCCGCAAAATACTGCATTAACTGAGGTTGATGCAGAAGTGAAAAGATTGGAGGCTTTATTGACAGAAAATCCTAAAGTAGATTCATTCTCTTCTGGGTTAGGTTCATCTTTTACGCCTCAATCCGATGACGTTTTTGATGCAGGAGGCGGATGGATACAGAAGCCAAATATTGCGAATTTGTCGATAACAGTTAAGAAAAATATTGACGTGAATACCCTTATGCCGGCATTACAGAAACAATTAAACTCTCTATCTAGTAAAGCCGTTTACACAGTTTCAAATCAAAGTATTGCCGGCGATGATTCGCAATTAAAGATTAATCTTACGGGATCGGATAGTCAAACATTGGAAACAATGGCGCAAACGATACGAAACCAGCTTAAGCTTGTACCGGGTCTCTCTATACAAGGGGTTGCCGATGGAGAAAATCAAATCACTCAGTATGAAGTTACACTGAATCGTAAGGCAATTGAAAAATATGGTATTAAACTGAACGATGTATTAACTCGAATCCAGCAATATACCGCCGAAGGAACAAAAGGAGTAATCTCCATTAACCAAAATACTTTTCCAATTGTGATTCATTCCGATGTGCAAAAAAGTACCGGGAAAGATATTTTTTCTTTTATGGGTGGGGAGAGATTTCAGACTAGGGACGGACAAGAAGTAACATTAGATCAGCTTGCAATTCTTATCCCTTCAGGTTCATCCGTGATCGAAGAGAAGGATGGAAAACCGAATGCAGTTGTTACGGCCAATATCATTTCAAGTGATATTGGAAAAGTGACGAAGGAGGTTAAAACCACGCTTAAGAAGATTTCGTTGCCAGAGGGGATTCACTATTCTTTCGCAGGTGCACCGCAGCAGGTATATGAAATGATGTATGAAATGGCACTCGCTTTATTCTTCTCCATATTACTTGTATTGATCATCATTAGTGCTGTTTTTCGAGGATGGAAAGCGCCGCTATCGGTATTACTTTGTATTCCATTCGCGTTTATCGGTTCAGTGATTGGTATGTTTATGTTTAGATTGGAATGGAATCTGGCTGCACTAGTGGGACTCTTGATGCTAACAGGAATTGTTGTTACAAACGGAATTGTCCTTGTAGATAAAATTGAAAGGAATTTAGCAAGTGGGATGAAACTAGAAGAAGCGATTTTACAAGGAACACTGTCTCGGGTAAGACCGATCCTGACAACGGCACTCACAACGGTTTTAACCCTGCTCCCACTTGCATTTTCCTCGAGGTCAGATTCAGTGATCTCTCAAACGCTTGGAATTGTCGTTGTCGGAGGAATGATTAGTTCGACTTTTATCAGTTTATTTATGATCCCAATTTGTTATCGCTGGTTGCATCAACTGCGAATAGGTTCTTCTGTATCGTATAGGAAAGAGGAGCAATTAATTTCTTGAAATCAGTAAATTATACAAGTGAAGTATAGGAATTGTTTAATCCCTGAAATACAAAATTCAGGGATTTTTTTTCATTCGTTTTATTTACATTTTATTTACAATCCTTTTACACCAGGTTTAGAAAAAATCCCCTAAAATCAAATACAATAAAGATAAATAAACGTTTGGAGGGATTGGATGAAGATTACCGTTGCAGGTGCAGGATTAGTTGGATTAGTAACTAGCGCTGGATTAGCAGAATTAGGCCATCAGGTGACATGCATAGACATACAAAAAAAGAAAATTGACTTGCTTCAAAACGGTCGTACTCCAATTAATGAGCCTGGGCTTGATCCTCTTTTAGAAAAAAATCTTAATAACGGAAATCTACATTTTACAATGAGCCCTTATCAAGCTTATTCAGATACTGAAGTCATTTTTATTGCAGTCGGAACAAAAAATAAACAAGACGATTTTGTTGATCTAAGAAACATACATGTAGTTTCAAATACGATTGCCCATTTTATCGAAAATAATGTGGTTTTGTGTATAATTAGCACCGTTCCAATAGGAACGAATGATTTAATTAATAAAATCATCGACAGAAGCAAACCTCCTAATCTTCGTTGTGATGTAGTATCGAATCCAGATTTTCTTCGAAAGGGATCGGCCATTAACGATTTCTTCTATGGTGAACGAATTGTAATTGGGGCTGATAACCATGAGTCTGCATCAATGATAAAACAAATTTATGAACCATTAAAAATCCCAACCATCATCACGGACATCCTAAGTGCAGAAATGATGAAATATGCGATTTAATGTTAAACAGTAGAGTAGAGATAGAATGATAACGGTTAAAAGGGGAATGGATTATGAGCAGAATGTTGCATGTGTTTTATGGATTTGAATGTAGAATATTTCAAAAGGTAAATCGTCATTTTGATAAGAAGCTATTAAATCTTTTTTTTCGTGCCATTACACACCTTGGAGGAGCGGAATTTACCATCATTTCTACTTTCCTCCTGCTGATTTTATCACCAAGAGAGACAAGACTGATTGCTATTTCTAGTGCAGTTGCATTATCAGCAAGTCACATACCTGTTCAAATTGTGAAGCATATGTTCCCGCGAAAAAGACCCTATTTAATGATTGAAAAAACAAAGTTTCCTGATAACCCATTACAAGACCATTCTTTTCCTTCGGGTCATACAACTGCGATATTTGCGGTTGTCACCCCATATATAATTTTTGTTCCTCCATTAGCTATTGTCCTTATTCCGTTAGCAACTTGTGTAGGTGTATCTAGGATTTACTTGGGTCTACACTATCCTTCAGACGTATTTGCAGGTGGCATCCTTGGAAGTTTAACAGGTGTTATAAGTTTTTTTATACTCCTTTTTTGAAAGTACTCTTACTAAATTCCTTTGGAAATACATTAAATAGAAATCACCTTCTAAACCATCTGGCTTTTAAGAAATCCAGATGGTTTTTATTTTACATGGGTTATTTTACCTATTATTTGTAACTCTCTTTACAAAAAATTAACAATTTTAACGAAGATTCACAATTGTTCACTAACTCTTAATCCCAGCTCAACGAGTCCTCTAAATTCCCTCCTTATAATCTTTCATAACGGGCCGCTTAATGAATTAAATAATCTTTGAAGGTGGGTTTAATTGTGAATACACAAAGAAGCTTAAATCTTTTCCATGATTACACTATGACCCAAACCCCTAAACTGCTTTTATCGAAGGAAGCGGAGCAATATCTTTATTTAAAAAGAGCTTTAGACGTTTTCTTTGCTGTAATAGGGATCATTTTCGCATTACCGATTGTTGTTGTTTTTGCCATCCTTATTGTTCTAGAAACAACTGGTTCCCCGTTTTATGTCCAAGAAAGAATGGGGAAAAACGGAAAAATATTCAACATGATCAAGTTGCGATCGATGACCATAGATGCTGAAAAAGAGGGGGCTAAGTGGGCTGAGGTAAACGATCCGCGCGTTACAAAAGTCGGAGCGTTTATTCGAAAAACTAGGATTGACGAACTTCCACAATTTATTTCTGTCTTAAAAGGGGATATGTCGATTATAGGTCCAAGACCCGAAAGGCCTTGTTTCACCGAACAATTTGAGCGGGAAATTAAAGGATTCTCCAATAGGCTGCTGGTGAAACCGGGGCTGACAGGACTAGCCCAAATTAGCGGGGGATATGACATTTCCCCAAGAGAAAAGCTTCAATATGATTTGAAATACATACAAAATCTTTCGTTTTCACTTGAAATAAAAATTATCTTGAAAACTTTTAGAGTGGTTTTTACAGGTGAAGGTGCACGGTAATGGAGGCAGGGGAGACAGATGTCCGCAATTAGAAGAGAACTGCATAAAGGGATAAAGTGGACAGGAATTTCTACTCTACTTATTACAGGGATTCAAATCTTTCAGTTTGCTATCCTTGGAAAAATTATGAGTATATCCCAATTTGGCCTGGTTGGCATGCTGACTACCATTGTGGTATTTGCACAAATTGTATTGGATTTGGGGCTTGGTTCTGCCGTCATCCAAAAGGAAGAGGTCCATAAAAGGACATTATCAACTTTATTTTGGCTAAATCTGATGATGGGGCTTGGAGTTTGTTTAGTGCTTTTCTTTACAAGCCCGTTTTTGGCTAACTACTTTCATCGCAAGGATCTAACGGATCTTATTAAGATTCTTGCGATGATGTTTCTGATCGCTCCCATTGGACAGCAAAGCCAATATTTAATGCAAAAAGAATTACGGTTTAACATGCTTGGTGCAATTGAGGCAGCGGCAACGATAATCTCTTTTTTTACGCTTGTCATCCTCATTTTTATGATTTCTCCCATAAAAGCCTTTGTCATATCTCAAGTAGTGCTTTATGGGCTTAAAGGGATTCTTTACTTTATCTGTTACCAACGGGTATGGCGACCTTCATTGGTATTTGATCTTTCAGAATGCAGAAGCTTTCTCTCATTTGGAGCCTTTCAGCTGTTTTCAAGAATCGTGAACCGAATTGGATCAAATATCGATGTGATTTTAATCGGTAGGTTTATGGGGGCAGAAGCATTGGGGGTTTATAACCTTGTTTATCAAATCGTTACGATTCCGGTATTGAAAATCAATCCCGTTATTACAAGGGTGGCCTTTCCCGTTTTTTCAAAAAATCAACAAAGTCATACTGCTTTAAATGATGGTTTCTTACACATGACAAAGCTTTTAAGTCTTGTTACTTTTCCGCTTTTAATGGGGCTAACGGCAGTTTCAAATGTTTTTATTCCTGCCATATTTGGTGAAAAATGGCTGGATGCTGTTCCGATTTTGCAAATTATGTCGATCGTCGGCATTCTTCGGGTTTTGATGAACCCGAATGGCTCTATTATTCTTGCAAAAGGCAAAGCCAATATTGCGTTTTATTGGGACCTTGGTGTGCTAGTTCTTTATGGCTTATCGTTAAATTTTGCCGTTGCATCGAACAGCTTGAAGGTCGTTGCTTGGACTTATGTAATGGTAAGCATCGTGAACTTTCTAATTGGAAGGTGGTTATTAACATGGTTAATCCAGCTGCAATGGAAGCATTATCTGAAAACCATTATGGTTCCACTGTTATTCTCGATTCTAATAACAGCCATTGCGTATGTTACGAAAGTATTTAGCGCTTTGTATTTTCAAGCAACTGCCATTTTGCCGTTAACGATTTCAGTAGGATTTAGTGCTGGAGTATACTTGCTGCTTTTGTTAAAAGTGTATCCAAATTACTTCTTGAGGATTGTAAATAAACTAGCTAGAGGGCGATAAGAATGAAAGCATTATGGATTACAAGTGTGTATCCAAGTGGTTGTCAGCCAGGGAGCGGCGTCTTTCATGAAACGCAGGTGCAGGCGTTACACCGTTTGGGAGTAGAGGTTACGGTCATTAGCCCGGTTCCACGCAGTCTGACATTTATTCGGAATTTTCGTAAAGCCGATAAGGCCAATAAACAAATCCCTGCGGTCTATGAGCGAAATGGAGTGAAGGTTTATCGGCCAAATTATTTAGCACTGCCCGGACAGCTTAGATGGGCGCAGCCAGACAGGCGGATTGCGGCAGCAGTTCTGAAGACCATAGAAGATTATGGTCTTGCTCCGGATTTAATTCATGCTCATTTTGCGATGCCATCTGGCGGGGCAGCAAGAATTGTTGCCTCTGAAAAAGGTCTGCCATGGATTTTAACGTTACACGGTAGTGATGTAAACGTATATCCGCATTACAGCTCTAGTGCAAAAAAGGCATTTCTTCAATCAGTCAATATGGCAGATTCGGTTTTAACAGTTGCCGAAAATTTACAAAGGAAAACGAAGGAGCTGGCAGGCAGGGAAAGTGCTGTACTCCCAATTGGGATTGATCTTTCCCAATTTCAGCAGCCGGAACAAACCAAGCAGCAAATGAGACGGATGCTTGGGCTCCCTGAGGATAAAAAGATTATTACATTTGTTGGCAGGTTAACGGAAGCAAAAGGTGTATTTGAACTTGCCCAGACGCTTAAGTTTCTATCAAATGAAGTCGCCATTGTCTTCGTAGGGGACGGTCCCGCTAAAGATAAATTAAGCCGGAATCCGGAATTCAATAGCAGGCTTTTCATAACGGGGCAGGTTGCAAATGAAAGTGTGAGAGATTACTTATTTGCTAGTGATTTATTTGCCCTTCCATCCTATACGGAAGGAATGCCGACTGTAGTACTTGAAGCCATTGCTTTAAAAATCCCTGTTATCTGTACAGCTGTGGGCGGTGTCCCGGAATTATTTGGTGAACATCGTGATCTATTAATTGAGCCGAAGTCTGTATCAAGTCTAGTACAGAGAATTCAGGATGTATTAAACCGCAGTCTATATTCACCAAAAATTCTGCTGGATCTCTATGAGCAGGTACAACAAAATTATTATTCCCATAAGAACGCAATACAACTGAAAGAGAATTATAGAAACCTATTAAATTAAATGGAAGGATGATGGAAATTGAAGAAAGTTACGGTGATTGGAACAGGTTATGTAGGTCTTGTATCGGGCACATGCTTTGCGGAAGCCGGCAACCAGGTTACTTGCTGTGATATTAATCAAATGAAAATTAATGATCTCCTGCAAGGCGTTATGCCGATTTATGAGCCTGGATTAAAAGAACTTGTCGATAAAAATGTAAAAAGGGGCACTCTTCATTTTACCTATCAAATTACCCAAGCCATTCAAGAAGCCGAGGTCATCTACATTGCGGTAGGAACTCCCATGACATCGTCGGGAAAAGCAGATCTTACCTATATTAAACAGGTGGCCAAAACCATTGGTGAAAATTTAAATGGTTATAAGGTAATTGTTACGAAAAGTACAGTGCCTGTTGGTACGGGGAAACTGATAAAATCTGTCATCCAAGAACATTCCTATGAACAGATTCCTTTTGATATTGTAGCGAATCCTGAATTTTTACGTGAAGGTGATGCCATTAAGGATTCCATGAATATGGAACGTGCGGTAATTGGCGCAACCAGTGAAAAGGCGTTTCAAATTATTGCAGAGCTGCACCAGCCCTTTACATCCAATATCGTAAAAGCTTCTTTGGAAACAGCGGAATTAATAAAATATGCGGCAAATGCATTTTTAGCTACAAAGATCTCATTTATTAATGATATTGCTAATATTTGTGAGCGTGTCGGGGCTGATGTCACCAAGGTTTCGGAAGGTATTGGGTTAGACAGCCGAATCGGCAATAAATTTTTACAGGCAGGAGTAGGCTTTGGCGGATCTTGTTTCCCAAAAGATACATCAGCTCTTCTACATATCGCGAAAGAGTGTGGATATGAATTTAATTTAATTAAGTCTGTAATTGAAACGAATGAGGGACAGCGGGTCCAATTAGTGAAAAAACTCGAGAATGCTTTAGGAACCTTAAAAGGGAAGACGATTAGTATTTTAGGATTGGCCTTTAAACCAAATACAGATGATATCAGATCTTCACCGGCAATAGACATTATTCCATATTTAGCTGTTCATGGGGCAAATCTCCAGGCTTTCGATCCGATTGCCATTAAGGAAACGAAAAAGCAGCTGGGATACCAGTGTGCCTATTCTGAGAACATATATGAATCGATTCAAAATAGCGATGCCTGCGTGATTTTAACCGATTGGCAGGATGTCAAAGACTTGGATTTAATCAAAGTAAAGGAATTAATGAAACAGCCGCTTATTGTAGACGGAAGAAATGTCTTTGATTTGGAAACGATGAAAGATCTTGGTTTCACCTATCTTTCAGTTGGGAGGCCGGAAGTTCGACAGAAAACTGCCGCGTCAAAGTCACTTTAGGAGTTTTTCAAATGAAAAGATTTTATTTTGTGACAAGATCGAGATAAAAGGGAGAAAAAGGTTTTATGGAAGGTAATAACAGTGTTGCACGTGGAGTTGGTACGCCAGCTTTCCTAATGGTAAGACCTTATGTAGAAACGAACCGGCTGTTTTGTGGTGTGATGTTTTTATTAGTAGCGACCACCTTTCTCAACCAGTCTGTATTAAGTATTCATTTTGGTTTTTTTAGTTTGTTTTTATATCGATTGATATTGATCTCTGCGGCGACTCTCTTCATTGTTTCCATTGTAAAAGAAAAGAACCTCTCACAATATTGGAAGCAAATAAAAGTAAAAGAGGTTCTGCACTTTTTGATGTTTTGGCTTGTTTACGGAACCGTTTCGCTTTTATGGGCGAAATCATACGTTGATGGGATTAAGTATTTATTCCTGCTGGGGACGGGTATCTTATTTGTCTTTTTGGCAGTGTTTACGTTCACAAAAATATCTAGATTGCTCGTTTTTTATGGAATATGGCTATTCATGACGCTGATTCTATTGTGTATTGGCTTAATCAATCATTTTACTCATATTCAGCTCCCAAGCTCAACGTTGTATGGAGGGCCGGAATATAAGTTGTCTTATCCAACTGCGGTGTTTTTTAATCAAAACGACTTTGCAACGTTTCTTACTATCTCGTTTTCTTTTTATGCAGCGGCAGCAAAAAATAGTCGGAATGTGTGGATTAAAACTTCAACAATATTACTTGGATTGTTATGTGTTTATATCATTTATTTAACTGAATCACGAGCTAGTTTGCTAGGGGTCTTCGTAGGTTTGATTTTCTATTTATTTATCCACCTGCCTTCCTATTTAAAGAAGGTGACATTGAACATTGGTTTGATTGCAATGGTTCTTTGTTCCGTGTTTTTTTTCAACAAGGTGTCAAATATCATTGCAGCGAATGATGGGCATTCATCGAATGTAGTAAGGCTGAATTTATTGAAAAATGCCTTCCACTTTATATTAGATACATTTGGATTTGGTGTAGGGGCGGGCAATATTCCATACTACTTGAAAAATGAAGCTATTTACGACACCAACCATGTTGTTGAAGTGCATAATTGGCTGATGGAAATTTTAGGTAATTTCGGAATTATTATATTTTTAGGTTATCTCTTTATGTATGTTTATCTATTTTGTTGCCTTTATAAAGCCTTCAAAAAAACGAGGGATGAAAAGGAAAAAGGAATCATTGAAGCATGCATGATTGGGCAAATTGCCTTCCTTATTTCCAGTATTAGTCCGAGCTCCGTAAGCAATCTATATTTCCATTGGGTTTTCCTGGGGTTTGTCATTGCTACGGTAAATGTATATAACAACAAAAATAGAAAAATTAAGAGTGAAAATAAGCGAAGGAGTAAGCTTCGGAATGGAATTAATCGTTAATAGACTGGCGCAAAGAAGTAAAAAATATCTTTTAATTTTAATAGCAATTCCAATTGTTCTCGGATTGGTGGGATGGTTACTTCCTGTTGGGAAAGAAGCAACCACGTATACTGCCGAAGCGACGCTTTCTTTAGGGAGTTATGATTATGATGAATTAAATAATTCCAAAAATGTAATGATTTTATTAACTAACCCTCCTTTCTATCTAGATAATTTATCAGATCTATCGAATGAGGAACGGGCTGAGATTTTAAGCAAATTACAAGTAACGGCTGTAACGGATAAAATCATTAAACTTTCTTATACAGATTCTCCAAAAGAGAATGCAACTGAAGTAATAAACCAAATTTCAACGGCATTTTTGAAGATGGATAAAATAAGTTTTCAAGAAAAAAAGGAAATCACTCAAGATTCCATTCAATCATTAAGCCAGGAGAAGGTCAGCGAAGATACAATAGTTGACCAACAACGCTTTCTTAATGAACTGAAAACGACACTTTTTGAAATTAAACCGGCGTCATTACTAGAATCTTCAGATCCAAGAGAGGTAATGACGGACAATAAAGCCCTCAACTCAAAGGAACGAGCGGTAGCAGGGATTTTAATTGGAATTACACTCGCTTGTGCTTGGGTTTTGATTCCTGAACTGGTTCGGGGACAGTCAGAATAAAGTGAAACTTCAATCAGTGGGGGTTTTTTTCATCCACCACTGATTGTTAGTTGAACCAATCGGGCTTTGTACGGGCAGTTGACCCCCACTTATGCTTCCTGTTTCCGCTAACCCTTGAAGTGGGGGGCTTACTGCCCGTTAATGCGGGATAAAAGGAGGATAACCTTATGATTCAAAAGCAGCCAACTATTTCCATTATTACCCCGTCGTATAATGCCAGCAAATTTATCGATAAAACAATCGATTCTGTTTTAATGCAGACTTATCAAAATTGGGAAATGATTATTGTCGATGATTGCTCAACTGACGAAACACCGGATATATTAAACCGTTATGCTGAAGAGGATGAAAGAATACGAGTTATTTTTTCAAAAGAAAATAGTGGTGCTGCGATCGCCAGAAATCTTGCCTTACAGCATGCACAAGCAAGATATGTTGCTTTTTTAGATAGTGATGATTGTTGGAAACCAGATAAATTAGAGCGCCAGCTAACCTTTATGCAGAAAAATGACTATGCTTTCACTTTCACTGGGTACGAATTTATTAATAATGATGGTGTTCGTTTGAATAAATACGTACCAGCACCAGAAAAAATTACCTATGAGGATATGTTAAAGAATACAATTATCGGATGTCTAACGGTCATGATTGATCGCCGTAAAGTAGGCCGAATTCAAATGCCCAATATTCGAACAAGGCAGGATTTGGCAATGTGGCTTGCGATTTTAAAAAAGGGATTTAAAGCCTATGGATTAAATGAAAATTTAGCTGAGTATCGAATTGGAAATCCCTCGATTTCAAAAAACAAATGGAAAGCTGCCAAGATGAATTGGTTTGTGTATCGCAAGATTGAGAAGTTGAATTTTCTTAAAGCATTTTGGTGTTTCTCTCATTATGCTTATCATGCAGTAGTTAAAAGAATATAAAAGAGGTTTTGGATAAATGGAAAAAATTCATATTGTGGTAGCAACAGGGGAATGGGAAAATGATGGGCTCCGTTATCGAAGACATCGACTTGCAGAATTTTTGCAACAACAACCGGATACGAAAGAAGTGATTTGGGTTTGTCCAAGCCCAAATCGTAAGGAAGTTTCTGCAAAAACACTGCCAAACGGAATCGGACAATGGTCGGTACAAGATTTGCTGCCAAATAAGATGTTTCGGTTTGGACGCTATATGGATGGATTCTATAAATCAAAATTGCTCCCTTTCCTTTCCTATTTAAAAAAATTCAAAGGACAGTATATGATCAATCTTTGGTACACCTTTCCCGGTTTCCCATTACTTTCAGATCTGTTTCCATGGGACAGGGTCATATATGATTGCAGTGATTTATGGGCTTCACCCATGAACGGGAAAAGTTCAGTCGTATCTACTCTTAGACAGAACATTATTGCAAAAGCAGAAAATCGGATTATTCAGAGGGCCGATACCATCTTTTGCACTTCTGAATATTTACGTGATCAAATGATAGAAAAAACAGGTTCGACTCAAAAAGTCTTTACATTTGAAAATGGAGTTGAATTCGAGCTATTTGCAAGCGAACATACTCAAGTTGAACATGTTCTTCCGGAAAACTTTAATGGCACTGTTTTGGGATTTATCGGGGGAATTAAACCGAAGCTTGATTTTGAGCTAATCCAGCAAGTGGCAAGAAAAAAGCGGGAGTGGCTATTTTTGTTCGTAGGTCCAGATGGAACAAATCAAGATTCTGATTTTAAAAAGTTACTAACGGAACAGAACGTATTATGGACCGGCAGTGTTTCTCCTGCTGATGTTCCGAAATATATGAATTTAATCGACATTGGGATCATGCCATATAAACCCTCCCAATACAATCAGGCCGTATTCCCGTTGAAATTATTTGAATTTCTGGCAGCAGGTAAACCGGTTGTAGGGATTAATTTACCTTCAACCAAAAAGTATGTTCAAGAATCGGTTTATAGCTATATAGAAAACAATCAACCAAGTGAATTTATCTATGAATGTGAAAAATTAGCAAGTTATAAGAATCAAGATAACAATATGCTTATTCGTAAGCAGGTAGCGAAAGCGAAAAACTGGAGCGATGTATTCGAAAGCATGCTTTCTTGTGTTTAGGTTTTATTTTGGAAAAGGAGTGAGAGTAGTGAAGCAAATTCGTAAAGCTATTATTCCTGCGGCAGGATTGGGTACAAGATTTTTACCGGCTACGAAAGCTATGCCAAAGGAAATGCTTCCTATAGTGGACAAGCCAACTATCCAATATATCGTTGAGGAAGCAATGGAGTCAGGAATTGAAGATATAATTATTGTAACGGGAAAAGGAAAACGGGCAATTGAAGATCATTTTGACAACTCTTTTGAGTTAGAAGAGAACCTTGTTACAAAAGGGAAATTTGATCTTCTTGAAAAGGTAAAGGAATCATCTAAAGTTGATTTACATTATATTCGGCAGAAAGAACCAAAAGGACTCGGTCATGCCATCTGGTGCGCACGTAAATTTATCGGAGATGAACCATTTGCCGTTTTGCTGGGGGATGACATTGTACAAGCGGAAACTCCCTGCTTGAAGCAAATGATCAATGTTTACAATAGAATTCAGACCTCTGTAATTGGCGTTCAAACCGTTTTAGAAAGCGAAACCTCTAGATACGGGATTATTGACCCATCAGAACAAGATGGTCTATTGTATCAAGTTAGGAATTTCGTGGAGAAGCCTTCCTTAGGATCAGCTCCTTCTAATTTAGCCATAATGGGTAGGTATATTTTGACTCCTGAAATTTTTATGTTCCTAGATAAGCAAGAAGAAGGCGCTGGTGGTGAGATTCAGTTAACAGATGCTATTCAGCAGCTCAACAAAATACAAAGGGTCTTTGCTTATGAATTTGAAGGAAAGAGATTTGATGTAGGAGATAAACTAGGGTTCATTCAAACAACGATTGAGATGGCTCTTCAAACGAATGAACTGCGATCAGAATTATTGACGTTTTTAGAAGAAATTTTAATGAAGCAAAATTTAATGATTACGAACGATTAATTTAATTTAATGGATGAACTCTCTTACATATAGGAGGGTTTTTTATTTTGGAGCAAAAAAAAAGAGCAACGCTAAATATTATTTGCATTAGATCTGCTTTTTTCGGGGAGCAAAAAAGGAGTAATAAAAAATCTTACCAAAGCAAATCACCAGAAATAATTCGAACATACCATTAAGTAAATTATGCATATTATCCCTCCATATGGAAAGTTTGGTGAGAAAGGGTATAAACTTAATACTGTTATGTCATTTGAACGCTTATGACTTTATCTATACTCTATATTCTAAATTGAAAATACTAAGGCATAGTTAAAGAGATGTAAATCTACTGTAAAAAAGAGGCCATGAATCGTATAAAAAAATTTCTTATTAATGATAAAAATGGAAGTATAAGGGACGTGATTTAAATGTTCATTGCAGGGCAAAAGGAAATGCAGCAAATGGATCAATATACAATGGAAAAAATCGGGGTGCCTGGTATAGTTTTAATGGAAAATGCCGGAGGGAGAGTAGTAGAAGAAATTCTCGCAGGCACTCCATGTGAAAATCCTAGAATTATTGTGCTTGCTGGGGGAGGAAATAATGGAGGAGACGGTTTTGTGATTGCCCGAAAACTGGTTGATGCAGGCCTGAAGCCGCTGCTCTGTTTGTTAGTAAAACCTGAGAAAATAAATGGTGATGCGAAAGTCCACTTTGATGTATACATGAATCGGAAGCTTCCGATTTTCTATTTACATGAAAATACGCAAGAGGCCCTTCGGATGGAGTTAGTTCAAGCTGACATTATCGTTGATGCGATTTTGGGAACGGGAGTGAACGGACCAGTTCGAGAGCCTTTCAATCAGGTTATTTCGATGGTAAATGAATTGTCCGATAAGAAGTGGGTTATTGCGGTCGATATCCCTTCGGGGGTAAGCAGTGATACTGGGAAAGTGGAAGGAACGGCAGTGAAGGCTACAAAGACAATAACCTTTGTTTTTCCGAAAAAGGGATTTTTCCTGCAAGACGGTCCCATGTATGTTGGAGCGTGGAAGGCAGTAGATATTTCCGTACCTCCTTCGGCTTGTGAGGAATTGGGACTTGATATGCCAAGGCTAATTACAGAATCACTGGCTGAAGCCGCAATGCTGGTGCGTCGGAAAAATGGTCATAAAGGAACATTTGGGCATTCACTTGTTCTAGGTGGATCTCGTCATTATGTGGGCGCTCCCATTTTTTCTGCCAAGGCTGCCCTCCATTCAGGGGCAGGATTGGTTACATTAGCCATTCCAGAATGCATTTACTCCATGGCGGCCGCACAGTGTCCGGAATCGTTACTGTTGCCATTATCTGCTGAAGATGGTCATTTCCGCAGGCAGCTCCGTTGAAGAGCTTCAGCCTCGTCTGGGGCAGTTTGATAGTATTGCAATTGGTCCGGGGATTAGTAGATTTTCCGGAGGTGAAGAGTGGGTAAAGAATATCATTGGCGGGTTAACAGGTCAACCGATTGTAGTTGATGCGGATGCGCTTTATCTACTTCGAAACGAGTTAGAATTCGTTCGTGACTATAATGGAGATGTTATTTTCACTCCGCATCCGGGTGAAATGGCGAGTTTATTAAATTCTTCGGTAAAAGAAGTGGAAGCAAATCGAGTAGGGGTGGCTAAAAGTTTTGCAAAACTTTTTAATGTTTTCTTGTTATTGAAGGGGCATCGCACGGTGATTGCTAGTCCAGATGGAGAGATTTATATCAATCCGTACGGTCATGATGCTCTTGGAAAGGGCGGCAGCGGGGATGTACTGACGGGGCTAATTGCTTCATTTCTCGCTCAAGGTGCTACGCCGATAGCGGCAATGATTGCGGCAAGTTATTTTCATGCAAAAGCTGGAGAAGAGAAAGCTAAAACTTTATCCCATTATGGAGTCATGCCTTTTGATATAGTAGATGGGGTTAGAGAGCTTTTAAATAGGTTTTAGCTCTCATCCCCCATTAATAATTTTTTTATTTCACGATCTAAAGCATCGTTTTCTGAATTAAGCCAATAACCAGGAATTATCAGATGTTTGCTGGTGCTGCTTTTTAAATAACTGTAGATAATCTGGGCTTCATCGATTTCATCTTTACTGATTTTGTGGGATTCATCTGAATCTCCCTTTTGAAAATAAGTCAAAATGTCTTTTTTAATGAGTGGACACAGTTCAATTAGGCTCGCAAAGCAATATTTGTCACTGTAAAGAACTCTGTTTCCTTTAATAAGAAAAAGCTTTAATGTGCGATCCTGTAAATATTCGATTACAGCAATATTTTTATTTGCTTCCGTAAATTCGATTACTTTTTCCTTATTTAAAATAAAATTGATGGAATCTATAAAATCCCGATATTTCGAGGCCATTTCAAAGTCAAAAATTTCGGATGCCTGGACCATTTTTTCGTTCATTTCTCCAAGAATGCTTAGGTCAGTGCTATTTAATAAAGCGATGATGTCATTTATGCTGTTATTGTATTGTTCGAGGCCTGTGGGATGGCCTAGACAAATGCCATTACATAAACCCAATGAATAGTTCAGACAAGGTGCGTTCCTTTTGGTTAGATTCGTACACAAGATTTTCTTAAATTCTTTTAAGTTTGAGATTGCTTTTTCAACAGTGTACTTGTTGATGTATGGTCCGAAATATAAGTGTTTCTGATTGAAGATTAGATTATTCGTAACATCAATATTTGGAACTTTTTTATCCGTTTTAATCACAATATAGGTATAGGAACGCGGGTTTTTCATTTTTCGATTAAAAAATGGCTTTGTTTCCTTGATTAAATGACACTCGAGCATAAAAGCTTCGAATTCAGTGTCGGTAAGGATATAGTCAAGATCCTTTATGTTATTTTTTAGTTTTACAATTTTTTGTGAATGGGCTTTTGAGTTTTGGAAATAAGATTGAACACGGCGTTTCAGGTTTTTTGCCTTTCCAACATATATAATATTGCCGTGGGAATCTTTCATGAGATAGACTCCTGGAGATGTTGGGAGGCATTTGATTTTATCTTTTAAAATTACGATCTCCACCGTTCACCTGAAAATATTCTTTATTATTCTAGCACAAGATTTTTAGGAGTGATTTGATATTTATACGATTACCTTATTCATTTTAGCAGGGATTGCAGAAATCGGGGGAGGTTATCTGATCTGGCTTTGGCTGCGCGATGGCAAGCCTCTTTGGTATGGGATTATTGGCGGGATTGTTTTAATTCTTTATGGTATCATCCCGACGCTTCAGAAGTTTCCTTCATTTGGGAGAGTGTATGCTGCCTATGGCGGTGTTTTCATTATTCTATCTGTATTGTGGGGATGGGGTGTGGATAAGAAAACCCCGGATACCTATGATTGGATTGGTGCGGTAATATGTATAATTGGGGTATCTGTTATGCTTTGGGGGCCAAGACACTAAATGTCACAAGGTTGATGATGCCCAAAACTAGAGGAAAAGAGTTAGAAATGGTCCTCATAAGTAGATGAGGACCCAACTCGCAGGAAACCCATCGAAATGTTAGGAGTAAAACTATGAAAGAACATCTATATGACAAACAACTGAACATTAAAACCGGCGCGGATCAAATGACTCCCACGAAATCCTTTCATTATCATCGATATGAGCCAACTCCTTATCAGGCACTGGAAACATTTTTTGACCAATATAAATTAAAAAGCAGTGATCGGGTTGTTGACTTTGGTTGTGGAAAAGGGAGGCTTCTATTTTTCACCCATCATTTATTCCATTCAACGGTAATCGGCGTTGAAATGAACGAGGGGTTATTTCAAGAGGCCATTGCGAATCGAGAGCGTTATTTACAAAAAGCAAAACTGCGGACTGAAAAAATTCAGTTCCATTGCTGTTTTGCTGAAGAATACCCGATTAACCCATTAGACAATTGCTTTTATTTCTTTAATCCCTTTACGATTCAAATTTTCATCAAAATCGTAAATAATGTCTTACTTTCAGCAGAACAATCACTACGTGAAATCGATTTAGTTCTATATTATCCATCGGAAAACTATATTTACTATCTCGAAAACCATACCCCATTTGAACTTCAGGAGGAAATCGTACTACCGGGGCTTTTCGAACACAATCCGAATGAGCGATTTCTGATCTACCGGCTTAGAAAAAATTAATTCTTGAAGTCTTTCAAATATAAGAATAATCTTAAATTAATACTTCAATCGTTATGACAGGAAGAAGGCTTACTGTGAAATGTCAGTACTAAATTTAGGGTAGGAATATCCCCTTAATTTATAGAAGATAGTAGCTGGTTTTGAAGGCCAAAAACCCATAGATTATGGGTTTTTTATGTTAGTAGTAAACAATAATTCCAGCAACCCTTGATATCCTGATGACAAAGATTGAATGAACTTTACTTTCCTCCTTAAGGGATGGATGGTACGCAAGGTAGTATAATGTTTTTTAATTTTTCGGAACGGAAGGTAAGGAGGATAGGATGAAACCTTTGCAATATGGTTTCTATTTGGAAATAATTAACTAAATACCGGCTCTTTTTCTTTTTCGATAAGACCAAGCGTCTGAGATGTTGAAGTATGAATTTCGTGAAGAAGCTCTGGGTTTTCCATGAGTGACATGCCATAAGAAGGAATCATTTCTTTGATTTTCAGTTCCCACTCTTTTATATATTGTGGGAAGCATTTTTTGATTACCTCAAGCATAACGTAAACAGCAGTTGATGCACCCGGAGAAGCGCCTAGTAATGCTGCGATCGAGCCATCAGCGGAAGTAATCACTTCCGTACCAAATTGAAGCGTGCCTTTTCCGCCAGTTTCAGTATCTTTGATAACTTGCACACGTTGGCCCGCCACGACAAAATCCCAATCCTCACTTTTGGCGTTCGGGATAAACTCACGCAGCTCTTCCATGCGCTCTTCTTTCGATAACATAACTTGCTTAATCAGGTATTTTGTCAATGACATCTCTTTTACTCCTGCCGCCAACATAGTTAAGACATTATTCGGTTTTACGGAAGTTACTAGATCAAATATTGAACCATTTTTTAAGAACTTTGGTGAGAAGCCTGCAAATGGTCCAAATAGCAACGATTTTTTATTGTTGATATATCTTGTGTCAAGATGCGGAATAGACATTGGAGGAGCACCAACCTTAGCTTTGCCGTAAACTTTTGCATGATGCTGCGCTATAACTTCCGGATTATTGCACACCATAAATATTCCGCTTACCGGAAATCCTCCAATATGTTTTCCTTCAGGTATCCCGGTTTTTTGCAGTAAATGCAGGCTTCCTCCTCCGCTCCCGATAAAGACGAATTTTGCAGTATGGCGTTCGACAATACCGCTATCTAGTTTCTGCACTTTCAATTCCCACAAGCCGTCACTAGTACGTTTAATATCCTTAACATTATGTTTGTGGTTTATAATGACACTTTTACTCTTTAGGTGGTCAAACAACATACGTGTTAAAGCACCAAAGTTGATATCAGTTCCAGAGTCCATTTTTGTTGCAGCGATAGGTTCGTTTGAGACGCGGTCTTGCATAATAAGCGGAATCCATTCCATCAGTTGTTCTGGTTCATCGGAATATTTCATCTCCTGGAATAGGGGATTGTTTGATAGCGCCTTAAAACGATTTCTTAAAAACGTTACATCTTGTTCCCCTTGTACTAAACTCATATGGGGCAGAGGCATGATAAAGTCCTGAGGATTAAGGATTTGCCTGCTGTTTACAAGATAAGACCAAAACTGCATTGAAACCTGAAACTGTTCATAAATTTTTATTGCTTTATTAATATCTACAGATCCATCCGATTTTTCAACTGTGTAGTTAAGTTCGCACAGTGCAGCATGCCCCGTTCCTGCATTATTCCATTCGTTAGAGCTTTCCTCTCCTACGTTTGCGAGCTTCTCAAACACTGTAATTTCCCATTCCGGTACTAATTCTTTCAAGAGTGTCCCCAAAGTTGCACTCATGATACCAGCGCCAATTAAAATCACATCAGTTTTAGCTTCTCTGTCAATCATTCTTACAACCCCTTCCTCTGAATTTTGCAGAAAAGATGTTGGTGTTACACCAAGCAAGGTATGCCTAGTCACAAATCATTTCTGTCTCTAACTATTTCATAGGTTATTACCATTTTTAAGATTAAAATATTTATAATTATATGATAATTTCAAATCATTGAAAAGTAGTAAAAACAAAAAAACAAAGGAAATCAAAACTAAATAAAATAAAAACCAATCAAAATGTTGTATTTAGTTGGTTTTTTTATATTTAAAGTGATTATTAAGAATATTAAAATTATCCATTATCAGGGCCAGAAAAGCTTGCAAAGCCAGAATTAGAATTTTCCTATTTTCCTTTAATGAAAAAATACCCGATTCTACATCTTTTTTTACTGAAAAACTAAAATACCAATAAAATACAACTTAAAAACAAACATAAACAAATTAAATAAAGGGAAATATCGGAAAAACTATTCACAATTGTCAGATAACATGTTATTCTTATTTGCGAGGTACAAACCGAAAGCGCTTCCAGTTGTAGCTTATATTTAGTTAAGGAGGAGGTTTTTTATGGCCGCAAAGCAAAAGAACATCTAAAGAAGGTGAATGCAAAAGCATTAGTTGCAAGTTTAATAGGTAGTTCAATTGAATATTATGATTACCTGCTAATTTTAGAGGATCCATACCAACTGGAAATACTTCTAAAAAGAGCTCTTACTACTATTATATGAGGAGGAGCAGTATGAGTAATTCGTTACACAAAGGTCTAAAAATGAGACATATGACAATGATCGCATTGGGTGGAACCATCGGTGCAGGTTTGTTCGTGGGTAGTGGCACTGTCATTCGATCCGTCGGTCCGGCGGCAATTGTCTCCTACTTCTTGGCTGGTTTGTTGGTCGTTTTGATTATGCGCATGCTGGGAGAAATGGCAGTAGCCAATCCCACTCTTGGGTCGTTTGCTCAGTATGCCAGAACCGCACTCGGGGATTGGGCTGGTTTTTCGGTCGGTTGGTTATATTGGTTTTTCTGGGTCATTGTTCTGGGAATAGAAGCAACGGCCAGTGCAGCGGTCTTGCATTCCTGGCTGTTGCCGAATGTACCCCAGTGGCTTTTGAGCACAGTACCGCTCATTTTGTTAACCCTGACGAACTTAGTATCCGTTCGAGCTTACGGGGAATTCGAGTACTGGTTTGCGTTCATAAAAGTGGCAACGATTGTATTGTTCTTGGTTGTTGGAGGCTTATTCATCTTAGGAGTGTGGCCTGAAACACACTTTTCGTTTGAGAATCTTACCGCGCATGGTGGTTTTGCACCTCATGGTGTAGGGGTTATGTTTTCGGGGATTATCACCGCGGTTGCGGCATTTATAGGCGCCGAGATTGCTACAATTGCGGCAACCGAATCGGACGAGCCACGAAAATCGGTTGCAAAAGCAACTAGTTCCGTCATTTGGAGAGTGCTAATTTTTTATGTTGGTTCTATTTTTGTAGTCGTTACCATTGTGCCCTGGAATAACACCCAAATCTTAAAGAGTCCATATGTCAGCGTCATGAATGTATTGCATATTCCATCCGCTGGGGTAATCATCAATATCGTTGTTTTGGTAGCGGTCTTGTCGTGTCTGAATTCGGGCATTTATACAAGTTCACGAATGCTTTACGCAATGGCGAATCGCGGGGAAGCCCCGAGTCGATTACTCGATGTTAACTCCCGGGGGGTTCCCGTAAAGGCAATACTATTTTGTGCAATAATAGCTTATATAACCGTGATTTTAGCATATGTTTCTCCTAACGCCTTCGCGTTTTTACTCAATGCGTCTGGGGCAGTGGGACTGTTTATCTATCTGTTCATTGCTGTATCTCAATTCAAGATGCGAAGAAAATTAGAGCAAGAAGCACCTGACAAATTGATTGTGAAGATGTGGGGGTTCCCCTATTTAACCATCATTTGTATCCTAGCGATGATAGGCGTATTCATTTCAATGGCCTATGATGCGGATACTCGTTCACAACTCATCTTGAGTTTAATCAGCTTTGTCATTGTACTTGCGATTTACTTTATACGTGCAAAACTTTCACTCCGTCGGGGTGGCAAATCCCATCCTACAAATCCAGATGTGGTTGAAGACACAGAGCAAGAAAATATATTTTTATAAATATCCTACAAACTTACTTGAAAAAATTTAATTTAAAAGGAGATAAAAAAAATGACCCAAAACGATTTCACAAACAACCCTTACCTTTTACTTACACCTGGTCCACTAACAACAACGGATACTGTTAAGCTTGCGATGATGAAGGACTGGTGTACATGGGATGATGATTATAATAATATTGTCCAGGGAATCCGCAAAAGCCTTGTACAGTTGGCAACAAAATCGGTCGATCAGTATTCTTCAGTATTAATGCAGGGGAGCGGCACTTTCAGTGTTGAATCCGTAATTGGGACCGTTGTGCCGCGGGACGGCAAATTGTTGGTAATTGCAAACGGGGTATACGGAAGCCGGATTGTTAAGATTGCCAAAACCCTTGGAATTAATACAGTGGTTATTGATAGCAGTGAAGTGGAAGCCATTGATTTGAATCGGTTAACGGTCCAATTAGAAAATGATACCGAAATTTCCCATGTTGCAATTGTTCATTGTGAAACGACAACAGGTATGCTCAATCCAATAGATAAAGTAAGTGAAATTGTTAAACGTTATAACAGAGTGTTTATAGTAGATGCTATGTCAAGCTTTGGCGGGGTTGAATTGGATATCGCCGATTTAAGTATTGATTATATCATTAGCAGTGCTAATAAATGTATTGAAGGTGTCCCTGGATTTGGCTTTGCGATTGTAAAAAAGGACGAATTTGAAAAATGTAAAGATAATGCCAGATCGGTTTCACTAGACCTTTATGATCAATGGAAAACAATGGAGGAACAAAATGGCAAGTGGCGTTTTACTTCACCAACCCATGTTGTTCGTGCATTTGCTCAGGCGTTAAAAGAACTTGAAGAAGAGGGCGGTATTAAGGTTAGAGCTAGCAGATACAAGAACAACCAAAAGGTTCTTTCTGAGGGAATGAAAAAGCTTCAAATCCAGCCTATTTTACCTGAAGAGTTGCAGTCACCAATTATTACATCATTTTATTATCCTAATTCTGAAAGTTTCGACTTCAAGGTGTTCTATCAAAAATTAAAAGAAAAAGGGTTTGTAATCTATCCTGGCAAGGTTTCTTCATTAGATACATTCCGAATCGGCAATATAGGAGATGTTCACCAAGAAGATATTGAGGACCTTCTTCAGGCAATTGAACAAAGCAGCTATTGGCTTGATACCGTTTCTGAAAAGTAATCCACCCAAATCGATTCCACTTATTCACTATAATATTGGTAACCGGTAAAATTTGGTGGTAATATAAATGAATATTCAAATAAAATCGCTATCTTTTCCAATTATTATAGAAAGATTATAGTGGATTATCAAATCGTGGGGTGAATGGGTTTGTCATTAGTAGGAGAGGAAAGGAAAAGGAAAATACTCGAGCTCCTTGACGTCAGCGGCAAGGTTAAGGTAAACGAACTTTCAAATATATTAAAGGTTTCTACGGAAACTGTTCGTAAATATTTAGATCAACTTCAAAAGGAAGAAAAATTGAAAAAAGTTTATGGAGGTGCGATCAACATTTCGTTTTTTAACGAAGAGCCCCCTACCGTAGAACGAGAGGTGACTCATTCTGAAGCCAAACATCGAATCGGAGAGTTGGCAGTGAGCCTGATCAATGATAATGAGGTCATTGCGATTGATGAAGGCAGTACACCAATGCATCTTGTTAAAAATTTACGTAATAAGCAGAATATAACGATTTTTACTACCTCCATTTCAGCACTTTCTGTGTTAATTGAGCTACACCAGAATAATATTTTTACCGGAAAAATCATTATGCTAGGCGGCGAAATTAATACAACCCACTATAGGGTTACAGGAAGCCTTACAATCGAAATGCTGGAAAATCTATATGTTGATAAATATTTTATCTCGGCTGACGGTTTAACAAGGGAAGCAGGGATTACGAGTTTTGACTCGTCCAAAGGTATGGTAACCAAGAAGTTAATTGAGCATTCCGGCCAATCCATTGTTTTAATTGATCAATCAAAAATCGGGAAGCGAACCCATTATAAAATGGCAGATTTAATTGATATTGATATCATCGTTTCAGATCATGAGCATCCTCAAGACTGGGAATACCTGTTGAAAGAAAACAATATTCAATGGCTGGTTGCTAATTAAAGATAGGGAAAACTAATTGATAGACTCTCCATACCTATGGAACAAGCTCCCGGGGAAGGGGGAAAACGAATGGGCCATTTGGGAATCTTATATGAAGAGCATTTTTCGAAAAACATTGAAATCTATTTGCGATTACTCATTAGCGCACTTCTGGGAATGTTTATAGGCTGGGACCGCAGTGCCAAAAATAAGCCGGCGGGCCTAAAAACCTTTACCTATGTTTCTGTTTCATGCACACTTATTACGCTGGTGTCCATTTATAGTGCTGAGATTTTTGGCGGCTCAAATGCAAATAACCGAATGGATCCAATGAGGCTCGCTGCACAAATTGTTTCTGGACTTGGTTTTTTAGGGGCCGGCTTAATTTTAAAAGATGGATTACAAGTAAAGGGATTGACTTCTGCAGCGATGATTTTTTTTGCAGGGGGAGTTGGAATAGGTATTGGAGCCGGTTTTTACGGCTTGGTTTTTACTTCCGTATTAATTACATTTCTACTGGCAAAAATTAGCCAGATAATTGAACACCGCCATCCTATGACATTGGACAAAGAAGAAGCGAAGCGGGGATATCACAGTAGTTCTGGATAATATAGAAGCCAGGTTCTAGTTTAACTAGGATCTGGCTTTTTATTATCCGTGGTAAATTGGCCATTTGAGGGTAAATTTCCTAAAAACTACTATTTTATAAATACCCCAATATTATTTATATAAAACTACAAACAAAAACCAATAAATTAATAAAATTTTTTAAAAAATAACAACTAAAACCAAGACAAACCAAATAATTTATGATACAATCAAATCACATCAAGAGTTGAGTGAATATTTTAAATTTTATAAAGGAGGCAAAGGATGAAAGTATTTCTTCTGGGTGAAGCAGGAAGAATTTGCCGTGAGGCGGTTTTGGATTTGGTTAAAGTATTCTGATTTTACTGTCATCAGAATTGGTGAATTTAATGAGGAATTAGGGCTTGAACTGGTAAAGGAGCTAGATGATCGCCGAGTAAACTTTGGAAAAGTAAATGTTTAACCATGAAGAAACAGTGAAAAAATTTAATGCATAATTTTTCTAAATTTGTATTGAGGCAGGTATTTTACATAAAAGATTTTTTTCGGGATACCTGCCTTATAAAAAAACTACCAGCCAATAATTATGATAAATCCGAATAAAAACGGCAGTATTGGTTTGTTGAATAAGGAGGTTCGTCATTTGAGTAATCAATCTCCCCAAATTGAAGCAGTTATTTTTGATTGGGCAGGTACAACAGTGGATTATGGTTGCTTTGCACCATTAAATGTATTTTTAGAGATTTTTAGAAAAAGAGGAATAGAAGTTACAGACGAGGAAGCCCGTGCGCCAATGGGGCTTTTAAAGTGGGATCATATCCGCGCAATGTGTGATATGGACCGGATTGCCGGGTTGTGGAAGGAAAAATTCGGCAGAGTTCCGACCGATAAAGATGTCGATGATTTATATACCGACTTTGAACCATTGCTATTCGCCAGCCTCCGAAATTATTGTACACCGATTCCGGGTGCTCTTGATTTAGTCGCAAGACTTCGACAGAAGGGAATTAAAATTGGCTCTACAACCGGATATACATCAGAAATGATGGCTGTTGTTGCACCTGAGGCAAAGAAACAAGGTTATGCACCAGATTATATGTTTACACCGGATGATGCACCAGCGGGACGTCCTTATCCTTGGATGTGTTACTTAAATGCTATGAATTTAGGAGTATTCCCAATGAAGCATATCATTAAGGTCGGGGACACGGTAAGCGATGTAAAAGAGGGCGTTAATGCAGGTGTTTGGAGTGTTGGAATAATCAAGGGCGGAAGCGAGCTTGGCTTAAAGGAAGAAGAAGTAAATTCCATGGATCCAGACCTTTTAGCGGAAAAAATGGAGGTTGTGGCCAAACGCTTTAAAGATGCGGGAGCCCATTATGTGATTGATAGTATTGGAGAATTAGATAAACTAATTCCAAAAATTAATCTGCGTCTAGAAAATGGCGATTTTTAGAAAATAATTAAAAAATTTAGAGCTTTTGGTGAAATTTAAGTTTTTTTAGCCAAGAGGTAAGAGGTGAATGGATTGCAAAAACACGCCTATGCACTGGGAATGATCGAAACCATTGGCTTCCCGGCACTGATTGCTGCGGCGGATGCTGCATCAAAGTCGGCAGATGTAAAGGTTGCCTCCTACCAAGGGGCGGATTCGGGCATTGTTACCATTTATATTATCGGCGATGTTGCAAGTGTTAAAGCATCTGTCGAAGTAGGGGCAGATGCTGCAAAGAGGGTTGGCCAATTACGCCATTCTCATGTCATAGCTAGACCAGATAACCATATTATTCAAATGGTGTTTCCAGGTTTGTTAAAAAAAGAGCAATCAGAAAAAAAAGAATTAAAAATCGATAAACCAAAAGATTGGACCAAAAATAGTCTTCAAGAGCTAAGAGAACTTGCTAATTCGTATAAAGGTTTTCCTTTATCGTCCGAAGAAATTTCTTCTGCTAAGAAAGAGGATTTATTGAAACAGATTAGCAAGTTCCTGGCTGAGAAAGGTGGCGATAAATAATGAACCTGGATAAGGATCTTGAGTCAATTCAGGAAGCGAGACTAAATCTCGAGCAGGCAAAACTTGCGCAAAAAAAGCTAAGGACGTATACACAGGAGCAAGTGGATCAAATTGTCCAAGCAATGGCACATGCCGCGATGAAAGAGGCTGGAAGGCTTGCATCGATGGCTGTAGAAGAAACAGGGTTTGGAAAAATAGAAGATAAGGTGACGAAAAACCTATTTGCGGCAAAAGATATTTACGAGTCCATTAAGGATCGAAAAACGATTGGGATTATTTCGCGTGATGATGCTAAGCAGGTTTGGGAGGTTGCGGAACCGGCAGGAATTATAGCGGGGATTGTGCCAACAACCAATCCTACTTCAACTGCTATTTTTAAAGCATTGATTGCAATCAAGTCAGGAAATGCGATTGTATTTAGTCCGCACCCATCTGCGGCAAATTGTACGAATGAGGCTGTGAAAATTTTAAAAGAAGCAGCGATCCGGGCAGGTGCTCCTGAAGGTGTGATTTCGTGCATTACAAAACCAACGCTTGCCTCTGCACAGGAATTAATGAATCATAAGTTGACTGATCTAATCTTAGCGACAGGCGGCCCTGGAATGGTCAAGGCAGCTTATAGCTCTGGAAAACCGGCATACGGAGTTGGACCTGGGAATGTGCCTGTTTACATTCATTCCAGCGCCAATATTCGTAAAGCGGCCAGTCAAATTGTTCATAGTAAAACATTTGATTACGGAACCATCTGCGCTTCGGAGCAGGCGCTGGTAGTTGATCAATCCATCAAGCGAAAAGTTAAAGCTGCTCTTGAAGAAGAAGGTGCATACTTCCTTGATGATTATGAAAAGAAAAAGATTGAAGAGATTATTTTGAAACAAGGAAGCCTAAATCCAGAAATTGTAGGAAAATCGCCGCAAGCCTTAGCAAAAATAGCTGGAATACTTGTTTCAGATGATACAAGACTACTAGTTGCTGAGGAAGAAAACATTGGAAAATTTTATCCGTTTTCCCTTGAAAAGCTTTCTCCAATTCTTGCATTCTATACAGTTGAAAATTACACAGAGGGAAGTAAGGTGTGTAATGAGCTATTAGAAGCAGGCGGTTTAGGGCATACCCTTGGAATTCATTGTGAAGACAAAACAATTATTGAAAGCTTTAGTCTAGCGCAACGAGTCTCTCGGGTTGTAGTTAATACTGGGACAACTTTTGGCGGAATTGGTGCCACCACCGGTATTTGGCCATCGTTAACACTCGGCTGTGGTACTTACGGAAACAATATTTCATCTGACAATATTAGTCCGGAGCATTTATTGAATACAAAACGGGTTGCTTTTGGTGTCAGAGAAATGAAAAATGAGACACCAGCAGCACCAGCAGCTTCACAGCAAAAGGCTTCAATCGATGAAACGCTTATTTCCAAAGCTGAAGTAATGGAAATCGTAAAAAGTATTTTAAAAGAATTAAAGAATTAAATTTTAAATGAGGAGGAATAAAAAATGAGTGGAGAAGCTTTAGGAATGATTGAAACAAAAGGTTTGGTAGGTGCTGTAGAGGCAGCAGATGCAATGGCAAAGGCTGCAAATGTAAGGTTGATTGGGAAAGTCCATGCTGGCGGCGGGCTTGTAACGGTAATGGTACGCGGGGATGTAGGGGCAGTTAAGGCTTCTGTTGATGCTGGGGCTGCAGCAGCAGAAAGTGTTGGGGAATTGATATCTGTACATGTTATTCCACGCCCGCATTCAGATATTGAGTTAATTCTTCCAAAAATGGAAGGATAGGCCATGGCGGTTATTACGGAATCCAAACTAAGAGCCATGCTGAAAAATGGGATTCCTAATCCTTTCATCCTGGAGGAAGGGGAGAAGCTTACCCCTTCCGCGAGGGATTTTCTTCGCGAAAGACGAATTGAAGTGAAACAGCCCCATGGGATGAAAAAAGCTAACAACGGCAATCAAATAGCTGAAAGTCCGCTTATTCCTGTCGGGGTTTCTAATCGGCATATACATCTATCGCCCCATGATGTGGAGGCCCTTTTTGGAAGCGGTTATCAGTTAACGCCGCTTCGTGAATTATCACAGCCGGGTCAATTTGCTGCGAAAGAGCTGGTTACAATACTTGGCCCAAAAGGGATTATTCAAAATGTAAGAATCTTAGGACCAGCACGGGGGGAAACACAGGTGGAAATTGCCATCTCGGATGGGTTTCAAATTGGAATCCATCCCCCTGTGCGCTTATCTGGTTCTATTGAAGACACTCCCGGCCTTACTTTAGTTGGTCCAAAAGGGTGTGTGGTCCTAGAAAAAGGAGTTATCATCGCGAAACGCCACGTCCATCTTTCGCCTGATGATGCAAAACAACTCAATGTTGAGCAGGGTGATCGGCTATTACTGGAAACAACCGGTGAGCGGCGGATCATTTTTTCAGATGTAATTGTCCGGGTTAATCCCGGCTATCGAAAGGATTTCCATGTTGATCTAGATGAGGGAAATGCCGCTGGGTTAAAAACGGGGGATCTCGTTAAAGTCATTGGGAAAAATGACCGATTTTATTTGAATGGGAGGTGAGGAGGATGGATATTCGATCAATGATTGAGTCGGTTGTAAAGGATGTTGTGCAATCGATGAAGGTTGAAAAAGAAAATGAAAAGGTTGGAAAAGTGCTATTTGTTTTTTGTGACAGCTCGGCTCATGAGCGGTTTACTGATCAATTTATTAAGTTGAAAAATAACAAGATCGGATACGACCTTTTATTTCTGGATGGTGAAACATCATCATGGCTAGGAATGCAAAGGGTTGAGTCAAGCGGGTCTGATCGAATTATTGCGGCTGATGAATATTCCCCAGCAGCAATTGAACTGCCAAAGGGTTATGACGGAATCATCATTCCAGAGATTGACTTGGACAATGCTGCTAGGGTGGTTACCGGTCTAAAGGGAACGATTAAAGCTGAAATCATGTTTTCGGGAATTTTACTGGAAAAGTTCCTCATTGTCGGAGAGGATACTCCTGGAATTAAAAGAGCTGACCGCCTCTGCTTAAAAGTGACTTCTTTACCTGGCCCTTATCGCAAACAGTTTGAATTCTATGTTAAGGCAATGAAGGAACTAGGAATTGAGTTTTCCGCTCAAAAGGATTTAGCGGATGTGATTATTGATAAATTCCGCGGGAAATTGGAGGAATCTCCAACTGCTTTGATTGAGGAAAGCGCCGGGGGTCTGGAGAATGGGTTAACCTTTAAGAAAAAACTTCTAACCCCCGAATGGATTCAAGCTCAGAAGGAATTTCCAAATCAAACCCTTTACCTTCCTAAGGGGGTCATCATCTCTCCTTTAGCTAAGGATTTAATTAAGGAGAAAAAATTGGCCATAAAGTTTACCGGTAAAGGATGATGTAAAAATGAGACTCGCACGGGTGGATGGAAGCATTTGGGCGATTCAAAAGGAAAAAGGAATGGAAAACATTAAACTTCTCATTGTTCAGCCCGTTAACGTGGAGAAACAGCCTGAAGGAAATGTGATCATCGCAATGGATCGGATTGGAGCGGGGATTGGAGAGTACGTCATCATCTCGCAAGGGACACCAGCTCAGAAATTGACGGGTGAAAAAAATTCACCTATCGATGCTGCGATTGTTGGTATTATCGACTCGTTTGAAATAGGGTTTCAATCGACTAATTAATGAGTTTAAAGGGAGGATGTTCATCTTGATTATTGGTGTACCGAAAGAAATTAAAAATAATGAAAACCGAGTGGCCTTAACACCAGCTGGAGTGATTTCATTTATAAATGCAGGTCATAAAGTTCTGGTTGAAAAGGAAGCTGGTTCTGGAAGTGGCTTCACAAATGAAGATTACGTAACTACTGGTGCTGAAATTATTGAACATGCAGAGGATGTATGGAATAGGTCCGATATGATTATGAAAGTGAAGGAGCCTCTTCCTCAAGAGTATCGTTATTTCCGTAAAGATTTAATTTTATTTACTTATTTACATTTGGCAGCTGAACCTTTCTTAGCTGAAGCGCTTAAAGAAAAAGGAGTCCTTGCCATTGCCTATGAAACGGTCTCAGTTAATCGTACCTTACCGCTGCTTACTCCAATGAGTGAGGTTGCTGGTCGAATGGCTGCACAGATTGGCGCACAATTTTTGCAAAAATCTAATGGCGGGAAAGGTATTCTTCTTGCAGGTGTACCTGGTGTTAACCGTGGGAAAGTAACCATCATTGGTGGGGGGATAGTTGGAACGAACGCCGCTAAAATGGCAATCGGCTTGGGAGCGGATGTAACCATTATCGATCTTAGTGCGGAACGTTTACGTCAATTAGACGATATTTTTGGTAATCAAATTAAAACGTTAATGTCCAATCCATTTAATATTGCGGAGGCAGTTCAGGAGGCTGATCTTTTAGTTGGTGCCGTCTTAATTCCTGGAGCAAAAGCTCCGAAGCTCGTCACTGAAGAAATGGTAAAAAGGATGAAGCCGGGTTCAGTCATTGTTGACGTGGCGATCGACCAAGGTGGAATCGTTGAGACGATTGATCATATTACCACCCATGATCAACCAATATATGAAAAGCATGGTGTCGTTCATTATGCTGTTGCAAATATGCCTGGTGCCGTTCCACGAACTTCCACTATAGCCCTAACAAACGTTACCATACCATTTGCCTTGCAAATAGCTAATAAGGGAATATATAAAGCAATCTCAGAAAGCGAACCACTAAAGCTTGGGGTTAACGTGGCAAAAGGTAAGATCACATACGAGGCAGTTGCTAAGGACCTTGGTTTTGACTATGTAAAAGTCGAAAAGGCTTTAGAAAAGGAATTGGTTACAATATAGGGTGTGTATTGCATTTTTATTTAGATAGAATAGTAAAACAACAAACAGAGCTTACTTGAGGCTGTTTGTTGTTTTAAGAATATTCCTTAGCGATTTAAAAAAGAGTTCACTTCGGATCGTCATCTTCACGAGCATAAGATTGTATAAATCTAAGAATTTTTATGATAGTTTACTTTCTATAATGAAAAGCTTTGAGAGGAAGATAAACCATGAGAATACAAGGTGAGATTGTTCGTAAACGTCATTACAAAAAGAATGGTAATCTAAATTATTACCTCTTATTTCTCAGAATTCATGATGGGGTAATGGTCAATGGGTTAAGGATTCATTATATACCGGCACTCATATCAAATAAAATGAATTTTAAGTTAGGCCAACAAGTTGATATTAAAGGTAAAATAAAATTCCAACGGATTTTTACCCCTTCTGGAACTCTTAGTTTTTCTCCGGTCCCTGTCATGATTACTTCAGATTCTGGATTATAGAATATAAAAATAGAATGATGGAAGGGGAATTTCCTAGTTATCTCTCCCTCCGGAATGCTTAGAATTACTAAAAATATAATATTAAAACATTTATCAAAGCAATTATAATAAATTCGATTTTTTATAACAAATATGATATTGGATTGACATAATTTATTCCTGGACTTTGAAGAAACTGGTGGAAACAATCGTGATAAATCATGTATTCATTAAGAAAAAGAAGGGATGGAGTAAAATAATTATGGAGAATCTTAACACTAAACAATTGCTAGAAGTTATTAATAAAGCAGTTGAATTAAACTTAAGCCAAGCGTTTATTGATTTACTGCGTATTGAGGTAAATAAACGATTACACATTTATTATATAGAGGATATTACACTATAAAATTTTTAAATTTAAGTTGCAAACGGATCGCAGTACTTTGGGTCTTGTGCTGCGGGTCTGAATGATGAAAGTTATTTTCAATGAGGGTGTTCCGAAAGTAAAACTTTTAGGAGCATCCCCTTTTTTATTTATGCGTCTTTGAAACTTGTCTCTTGATTTCCACTCAAGGCATTTTGCTTTCCGTGCGCGTGCAGAGGAACCTCCTCGGCGCTCTAGCTCCTGCGGAGTGTCCCTTGCCCCGTACTCTCTCAGGTCAACAGAGTAAAAAATATATTTATAAACTCTGAACAAAGAAATAAGAAAATCATTCCATTTGGTATAATGAAGTTACCACACAAACAAAATACCAAAAAGGAATGATCTTCTGTTAGAGCAGAAAGGAGCTTACTGTGAAAGGTCAATTAAACATAATTATTGCCATGCTCATATGGGGGAGTCTTGGCATTTTTGTAAAAAATATTAATCTATCCTCAAGTGAAATTGCACTATTGCGGGGAATAATTGGAAGTATATTTCTAATTTTTTTCTTAGTGATTGCAAAACAGAAGCCCTCCATTCAAGCTGTTAAAAAGAATCTAGTGCTTTTGGTTTTTTCCGGAGCGGCCATCGGCTTTAATTGGATTCTTTTGTTTCAATCCTATCGCTATACAACAGTCTCCAATGCAACCTTGAGCTATTATTTTGCACCAGTTTTTGTCATGGCTTTATCTCCTTTTGTATTAAAGGAAAGACTGACTCCTGCGAAGGTGGGCTGCATCATCACGGCGATGATTGGCTTGTTCCTAGTAGTAAATATTGGGGGAGACGGTGGCGGGGGAAATTACCACCATGTAACTGGAATTCTTTACGGTCTATCAGCAGCAGCCTTATATGCGAGTGTTGTATTAATTAATAAGTTTATTAAAAACCTGTCCGGATTTGAAACTACGTTCGTTCAGTTACTCGTCGCATCTGTCGTTCTATTTCCATATGTTTTCCTAAAAGATCATTTAGATTTTTCTGGAATTACTTCAAATTCGATTGTATTTATTTTAATCATTGGGATTATCCATACGGGGATTGCTTATTTCCTTTACTTTACATCTATTCAAGAACTAAAGGGACAGAGGATTGCCGTCTTAAGCTATATTGATCCAATTTCAGCGGTAATATTTGCGGCAATTTTCTTAGGAGAAGGTATGGGCCTTATGCAAATGATTGGCGGAATCCTGATCCTTGGTTCAACTTTCCTAAGTGAAAGGATTGAAATTCGAATTCAAAAGATTCATAACAGTAAGGCATAAAGATTGGAGGTTTTTAAGATGACAAGAAAAGCATATAATGCGGAGGGTGCGGCAGCTATCGGTCCTTATTCACATGCTGTTGATTCAGGTGAATTAATCTATCTTTCGGGTCAAACGCCAATTGATTCCGCAACAGGCGAGTTGGTCAAAGGTGGTATCGGTGAACAAACAAGACAATGCTTTTTGAATTTATTCAAAGTTCTCGAGGCTGCAGACTTAACGCCGGATGATGTGATTAAGGTGAATGTTTATTTAACAGATATGAAAAATTTTAAGGCTATGAACGAAGTATACGAAACACAGTTCAGCCAACCGTTTCCGGCAAGAACGACAGTCGCCGTTGCTGCCCTGCCGCTTGCAGCAGAGATTGAAATTGAAATGATTGCAAAGAGATCATAAGATATGTTCTAAGTTTTGGATGCAAAATAACAATTTACCTTAAATAAGTGAGCTAAACAAAAGTAAATTAATGCTCATTTCACGCTTCGAATATCAACAAAAAAAGCTTTGAACATTTCAAAGCTTTATTTTTATTGAAGTGCTTAGTTCATGAAAATAGACCGTCACAGACGGTCCTCGTTGTTGAGAGAGTTTCCCTTTAGTCTGAGTGAATAACACTCTCTTTTTTGTTCAACTCTAAAACGTCGAGTTTGCTTGAAATCTCTTTTAATACAACATTTCGCTCTCTTTGAGCTCTTATAAGGCTTACTGCAAACCAAATTGTAAATCCAAGTACAGCTAAATAAATAATAATCATAAGGAATATCGGTAATATAGCTAATGATGTGTTCACTAAGCAACCTCCAATCATAGTATTAATGGAGCCTCTTTAGATATGAAAATGATCTTAAAAGATTATAATAATTATTTATTCACTAATCGATTATTATATGCAATGGAAGTAAGCTACTGGTTTAACTGACTTGGAGCAAGTAATTTTGTCTAAAACTCTCTTTTTATTGGATGTACAACCTGTTGAACGAAAACGTGGTTGTTAATAGATAAAGGCTCTTTTCGTAAACTTTGTTGCTCTTGGTATAAAAAGTGTTCCATTTAGAGGCTTTTCGGACAGCTTCGATGTAGCCAAGTGCAAACGTGTCCGAATCAAGGGCGCATTCGGACAGCTTTGATTAACCCAAAGGCATCGAGTCCGAATCCCTAGGTTAATATTAATTCTGTTCGAAAAACAACAATCTTTGCGAAAACAGCTTAGATACAAAGCTAAATAGGGGAGTGACTGCATTGATCAAGTTTTTTGAGTATAACTGGCAAATAAGAGATGAATGGTTTGATTGGTGTAAGCAACTACCGATAGAAGAATTGTTAAAGGAACGCAGTGGTGGAGTAGGGAGTATTTTATATACTCTTTTTCATATTATTGATGTGGAATATAGTTGGCTTCGTGGCAGTCAAGGTAAAGAAGATGTGGCAGTTCGGTTTGTTGATTATAATACACTTGATAAGGTTAAATTACTATCAGATTCGTATCGAAAAGAAATAGTTGGATTTTTAAAAATAGATTTTGCCAAATTAAAACAGAAACTTGTTAGTGTTCCTTGGGATGAACATACATATACATTTGATGAAATCCTACATCATATCATTTCTCACGAGATCCATCACATTGGTCAACTTTCCATTTGGGCAAAAGAATTAAAACTTAGTCCTGTTCCTGCTAACTTTATAGGGAGAGAGTTAAAATCTATCCATTCTTATTGAGGTAACGGCTACCTCCCTTGATATGATAAACTGTAATGGACTAAATATAGAACTATATAAGAGGTGGCAGAAGTGAAAACAGTCGTAGTAATCGGTGGCGGTATTACGGGGTTATCGGCCATATATGAATTACATAAATGGAAGAAGGCGAATGGGGCAGATGTCAGGCTGATTCTTACAGAAGCTTCCAATCAGCTTGGAGGGAAAATCCGAACCGTCAAACAAGATGGATTTGTAATGGAAGCAGGAGCGGATTCCATTGTCGCCCGTAAAATGGAGAACATAACGGTGATCGAAGAACTTGAGATGGAAAAAGAAGTGGTTTATAATGCGACAGGTATTTCCTTTATTTACAGTGATGGAGAATTGAATCCAATTCCAGAGGATGCAGTGTTTGGAATTCCGGCAAGCATTGAATCGCTGGCGAAGAGCACGCTCGTTTCTGCAGATGGAAAAGTGGCAGCACTAAAGGATTTTTATACAAAAAATGAAACATTTACAAAAAATGACTCCATCGGATCCTTTCTTGAGCATTTCTTAGGAACAGAATTGGTTGAAAAACAAATTGCCCCAGTCCTCTCCGGCGTCTATTCCGGAAAACTCAGTGACTTAACGATCAAATCTACTCTTCCATATTTGATTGATTATAAGGAAAAATACGGAAGCATCATAAAAGGACTTGAAGCTAATAAACAAAAATTTAAAGGCGGAGAAAGGAAGTTTCTTTCTTTTCAAAATGGTTTAGGTTCACTGATTGACGCGTATGAGCAAAAGCTGGATGAAGCTCAAATTTTAAAAAATACAAAAGTCAATAAAATTGAAAAAGAGGGCAGCCGTTATCAGTTGTTTCTAAACAATAAGGAAGTTATCGAAGCGGATTACATCGTGCTAAGTATTCCAAATACGGCTGCTGAATCGTTAATCAATGACCAGGATCTTCAAAGCAGGTTTTCAGGATTGAAAAATAGTTCGTTAATTAGTGCGTATCTAGGCTTTGATATCCCCGACAGTGTACTTCCAGCGGATGGAACGGGATATATCACTGCGAATACGGATGAATTGTCCTGCAATGCCTGTACATGGACAAGCCGGAAATGGGAGCACACTTCAAAATCCGGAAACCTGTTGGTCAGACTCTTTTATAAAAGCAGCCATCCTTCATTTGCTTCGTTAGAGAAAATGAATGAAGAAGAACTGCTCGAGGTTGCGCTTGGCGACATCCGTAAAAGCCTTGGAATCCAAGCAAAGCCAGTTGCCAGTGAAATCACCAAATGGACTGATCAAATGCCGAATTATTTAATTACCCATCCAAAAAGTGTTGAAGCACTTGAAAGCAAAATGGCGGCTGATTACCCTGGAATCATCCTTGCAGGTTGTTCTTATTATGGTGTGGGGATCCCTGACTGTATCGAAAATGGGGTGGATTCGGCAAGGAAAATCATTCAAATGTTTTAATATTGAAGAGGATAGCTGATGTGTGTAGCTATCCTTTTTCTTTTTTCTAGGCTTTGTAAAAGACAATGTTGATTTTTAAACAAAGTTGATTGGAGCGGAAGGTGCGAGACTCCTCGAAAATGCTAACGCATTTTCTTCGTGCGTGGGTGGATTCAAGGATGTCATTCAATGTCCTGCGGGAACAGCGGGACAGGTGAGACCCCACAGGCGCTAAAGCGCCGAGGATGCTCACCGCCCGCCCCGCGGAAAAAGAGCATCCTGGAGCGGAAATCAACAACCAAATATAACACTGCCTCTAAAAAAGAAATCTATTAAGTACTTTTTCCTTTCACCCTATGAATTTGACTAAATATGTATTTTAACGGTTGTGGAGTAATAAAATAGTAAAAATTATGATGGAGGGGGTGGTCCATGGCGAGCGAGACCTAAGGTAATTTACTATTTAAGGGCATTATATTTTCTCATTCTTAAACTATTTTTTGATGTTAATTGGTTGTTAGCTTTCTAGAATCTTTTAACAGGAGGAATTAACATGAAGAAATATCTGCAGAGAATTGGTCGTTCCTTAATGCTACCTGTTGCTGTATTGCCGGCCGCAGCCATCCTCATGGGGATTGGCTATTGGATTGACCCAACCGGATGGGGGGCTGGCAGTCCAGTAGCGGCTTTCTTAATTAAAGCAGGAGGCTCAATCATCGATCATATCCCGATTCTTTTTGCCGTTGGAGTTGCATTGGGTATGGCAAAGGAGAGGGATGGTTCGGCGGCACTAAGCGGCTTGGTGGCTTACCTGGTCGTGACCACCTTGCTTTCAAGCGGTTCTGTTGCGATGTTACAAGGTATTGACGCAGCTAAAGTCGACCCTGCTTTTGGAAAAATCGAAAATGCCTTTGTTGGGATTCTCTCAGGTCTTGTCGCTGCCCGTACGTATAATCGTTTTAGCCATGTAAAATTACCGGATGCACTAGCCTTTTTTAGCGGTAAACGGCTCGTACCGATCATGACCTCTCTTGCCATGTTGCTCATTTCCCTCGTACTTTACTTTGTCTGGCCAGTAATTTTTACCGGTCTGGTTTCCTTCGGTGAAGCGATTAGTAAATTAGGTGCTCTTGGTGCTGGTCTATATGGATTCTTCAACCGATTATTAATTCCATTAGGATTACATCACGCCTTAAATATGGTCTTTTGGTTTGATATTGCCGGAATTAACGATATTGGGAACTTCTGGGCGAGTAAAGGGGTTAAAGGTGTTACCGGTATGTATCAAGCAGGCTTCTTCCCTGTAATGATGTTTGGTTTGCCTGCTGCAGGGCTCGCCATGTATCATACCGCAAAAACGAAGCATAAGAAACAAGTTGCCTCTTTAATGATGGCAGCAGGATTTGCTTCATTTTTTACAGGAGTGACAGAACCAGTTGAATTTGCTTTTATGTTTGTCGCACCGGTCCTTTATTTGGTTCATGCTGTATTAACGGGTATATCTTTAGCTGTAGCAGCTTTATTCCATTGGACCGCCGGATTTGGCTTCAGCGCTGGATTGATTGACTTTGTTTTAAGCTTGAAAATTCCAATCGCCAATCAACCGTATATGCTCCTTGTCCAGGGGTTAGTTTTTGCCGTTATTTACTATTTCTTATTCCGTTTCATCATCGTGAAATTTAATTTGATGACACCTGGAAGAGAAGAGGATTTAGATGAAGAAGCCGTTGGGTCCGTTATGAGCGGAGGAAAATTTGCAGGGCTTGCAGCCAAAATTTATAAAGGCTTGGGTGGAGATGCAAATGTATCTTCTGTTGAAAATTGTGTAACCCGATTAAGAGTTGAAGTAAAAGATATGAGTGCTGTGGATCAAAACAAGATTAAGGCAACGGGTGTTCCGGGTGTGATAGTTGTTGGGCCGCAAAACATTCATGTAGTGGTTGGAACTCAAGTGCAATTTGTGGCTGATGAAATCGATAAATTGAGGAAATAAGGTTCTAATGGTGTCCTGAAAGGAATTTTGGGACACTTATTTTTTATAGATTGCTAGATGATATATGTGTTATTGTAGTTTTACTAGTTGTTAAAATATTCCTTTCTGTTATATAGGGAGGTGCTTCAACATAATAAAATTTGATTTTTCCTTTTCTATGGTCGGTTTATTAATGGGAGCAGTGGCATGGGCTATCATTGTCACCATTGCCTTGCAAATGTATAAAAAACGGACTGTTAAGCCAACGAAATGGAAAGCGATTGTTGCCATCATTATCGGTATTTTTTCGTTTACGATTAATTGGAATATGTCTGGGACGCAGATTAAGTTTCCGATTTTGCCGCTTGGGGTGTGGATTTTATACTGGATATTAAAAGGAAGGGGGGATTCCTGGACGATTTATCGTCAATTTGCTTGGCTGGGGTTTTGGGCGAATTTTATATTTTTACTTACATCTTTTGTTACCCTCCCTGTTCAGCAAACGTTATATCCTCAAAACGAGGTATCAACCTATATTTCCAATATTAATCAGGCTTCGCTTGTTAAAATTTATTCCCCAGCAAAAGATGATTCTCTAAATAAGGAGAACTTACAAAAGCAGCTTGATACTATGATACAAGAACCTCTCTATAGTGAAGACTGGTTTTATTCCAACATGGATTCAAAGAAAAAATATGAACGATTTCCTTACCAGCTTATTGGCTCCTCACCTAAGTTTGGCAGCGGCTTGAAGGTAATAGTTTATGTTAAAAATGAAGGTAAAGGATTACTAATTGTTACACCGAATGAACAGCTTTATTTTCGCTCCCAAAATTCGTTGTTACAAAGGGGGAATTAAGTTGTTGAAAAAAAGTTTATGGGTTGCTGGAAGTTTAGTCTTATTAGTCTTCGCAGCTGTCATGGTTTATGGGTATTACTTTCAAATTCTAAGCCCATTCCCTGCAAAAAAACAATTAATTAGCGAGATTAATAAACTTTTCCCCGAAGCTGCTGCAAGCAAGATTCAAGATACAATCCCCCTTGATAAAAAACATGTATTTGTGCCGTATATATCAAAAGGAGACAAATACGGTGCAAGTTCATGGGCGTGGAATCAACGTAAATGGGAACTTGAATCGATCAATACAACAGGTGAACCACAATTATGGAAAATTAACCTCGATGACCCGTCAACGTACTATTTTACTTGGAATATGGATCCGGATAGTAAATTGAGTGATGGTAAGTTTTATATGTTGAGAGACAGGGGATTTTTTATAACAGACGGGAAAGAACATTATTTACCTAGGATTCAAATGGAGAAGAACATCTCATTCCAGACCAAACCATATGGGGTGTTGAAAATCCCAATGGAATGGGTGGTAGTATTGAATTCGTTTATTGACCAGGGTACATCTAAAAATGATCAGCTGAATTTTGGCTGGGTTCCCTATGATTCAAAAAACAAGGTGCTGTCTCCTAAAGATCTAATCGGTAATGGGTTTTCAAATTATGGAGATCACATTGAAATGGTAAGATTTTTGGATAAAGATGAAATCGAATGAGGAACAGGACTTGGGAACCTGTTTCTTTTTTTAAGCCTCATCAGCGCGAAGAAATTGACTCCAGTCACTGTGAAATTTCTAAATCAAAATAGCTATACTTATGCGGTACTGCATAGAAAAAGAAATTCCCCATATTTTGAGGGGGAATTTCTTTGCTTTAATCTACCTTTTGAAATAAATAAAAAACGTATCCATAATACTCATGATAGTTTCGATATAAATCAATTTCCTGCTGGGTATCGTCAATTACTTTTAGAGCATCCTCATGGTCCTTGTATTTTTCTCGAAGCAATGAGAGCCGGTCTTCCAAAGGAGTATAGTAATCTTTCCACCATGCGGACTCGGGTAAAACAAACGAATCAATGAGCCGATATCCCAGTGACTCAGCCACTTGTACATTCGAGTCAATGGTACCCGCTCCAGGATAGGCTTCGTCCCAAAAATCTCTTGCTTCCTTTGGGGCATTGTCTTTCAACCAGGTAAATTCCGTAACGGCCACAATCCCATCCTGTTTAACAAACCGTTTCCATTCCTTTAATCCCTTTTCAAACCCAATAATGTAAATCGCTCCTTCCGACCAAATTACATCGAATTTTTCCTCTTCGAAAGGAAGATTGCACATATCAGCCTTTTGAGGGTCAATTTTTTTCGAAAACCCTTGCTTTTCAGCACGCTCAGCAAGGACTTTCAAAAAATCTTCATTTAAATCAGCAGCTAAAATACTGCCGTCCGTAATACCGGCAAGCTCAATCGTTTGCATTCCAGGGCCGGAGCCAATATCTAAAATTACTGGTTGTGAAACATACTTTCCAATTAATTGATAGGCTTTTCTAGTAGACTCATTATTTCCAGGACCTTCTCTAGGAATATCTCTGTGTATTTCAAAAAATATATTCATTTCTGACACTCCAATCGTTTACACTTATTTTACAATGGGTGTCTGAAAATAATGACGAATTGTACCTAAAATCGTTCGAATACAAGAGAATTTTTCTGGTAAAAAAGCAAATTATGCATTTTTACATATATTATTTAATTATGCATAACTAAGGGGCTCGAAATATAATGTGTTTTCTGAAAAGTCAGTCACCAATAGCGCTCTCGGGATTGGCACAAAAATTGCATTTTATTTTAAAAAAAGGAGGAATGATAGATGCAAAAACCCGTTCAATTACAACGGTCGTTAACTTTCTTTCATCTGGTATTGTTAGGCCTTGCTTACATGGCACCATTGACCGTCTTTTCCACCTTCGGAATTGTTGAGTCCATTTCGAAAGGCGCAACACCCTCTGCTTACATAGTTGCCCTTATTGCCATGCTGTTTACCGCTTACAGCTATGGAAGAATGGGAAAGGTTTTTCCGATTGCAGGTTCAGCTTATTCCTACACACAAAAATCGATCAGCTCACACCTAGGCTTCATGGTTGGCTGGGTTATTTTAATGGATTATTTATTTATCCCGATGATTAACTTTCTCATCATAGCTCTATATTTAACAGATTATTTTCCGTCCATTCCCTTCAGTGTCTGGATAATTAGCATGATTGTTCTTGTAACCGTCTTCAATGTGATAGGTACGAAGGTAACAGTGACTATGAACATGCTTCTTCTCGGTTTTCAATACCTCGTACTCATTTTTTTCGTAATCCTAAGTGTAAAGGCTCTTTTAGGTGGAACAGGGCAAGGAACATTGTTTTCAGTAACACCATTTGCGACTGAACATACTTCATTGATAGCCGTATTTTCAGGGGCATCAATTCTCTGTTTATCGTTTTTGGGGTTCGATGCTTTAACGACGTTTGCCGAAGAAACGATTAAACCGGAAAAAACGATCCCGAAGGCCATTATGTTTGTAACGCTTTTTGCCGGAGCTTGTTTTATCTTCATTTCATATCTTTCACATTTAATTCACCCGGATTTTACTTCATACAAAAATCTTGATACGGCTGCGATTGAAGTAGCAAAATTGATTGGCGGAACCTTTTTTAATGCACTTTTTATCGCTGCAATGGTTGTTTGTGCCTTTACCTCTGCAATGGCTTCACATGCGAGTGTATCAAGAATTTTATTCGCAATGGGCAGAGATTCCGTTATACCGAAAAAGTTTTTTGCCTATATCCATCCAAAATTTAAAACACCTGTTAACAATATTGTCTTAGTAAGTATTTTTGCCTTAGCGGCGTTGTTTACGGACCTTGTCACGATTACTTCCTTTATCAATTTTGGAGCCTTAATCGCTTTTACCTTTGTAAATTTAAGTGTAATCGCTCATTATTTTATAAAAGGAAAGCAAAGGTCGTTAAAAGGAATTGTATTGTATTTGATTATTCCATTAATTGGAGCCATCATTTCGATAAAACTATGGAGTGATTTGGATATTAAATCAATGACTTTAGGAGGAATTTGGACTGCTGTAGGGATTGCCTATCTGGCATATAAAACAAAATTATTTCGTGTTCAGCCGCCACAGCTAGATTTTACTGAAGATTCTAGCAATGATTTAACTATATAGGGAGAGATAGAAATTGGAACTTAAAGCAGACATTATGATTCGTGGGAACGCAGTTTTCACAGGTGCTTCAGATGTACCGGTACCAGCGTCCATCCTCATAAAAGAAAATAAAATTGTTAAAGTCATAGAATCACAGGATGTTTCTGATTATATTGGTAATCAGACGAAGATTTACGATTTTGAAGATCAATTAATTATGCCTGGTTTTCATGACTTTCATATTCATCTCCTAATGGGAGGTTTATTGAATGATAGTGTCAGACTTCATTTAGCCAGATCGGCAAAGGAAGCGGCCCAGATGGTGAAGGAATATGCCGATTCAAAAAATGATGATCCTTTTGTTATTGGCTGCAGCTGGGAGCAGAATGAATGGGAGGAAGGGGAACCGCATCGATTCTATTTGGACGAGGTTATTCCGAATCGCCCAGTCCTTCTGTATCAAGCAGAATTCCATAGTGCCTGGGTGAATTCTAAGGCACTGGAATTAGCTGGTATCGATCGATATACGGAAAACCCGCCATATGGGGAAATCGTTAAAGATGAAAACGGTGAGCCGACTGGATTATTACTGGAACATGCTGTTGGACTTGTTACGAAGGTACTGCCGATTAGTCTCGAAGTAAAAGAGAAACTGCTAAATAACTTTTTAACGGAGGCCGCAAAATGCGGGGTGACTTCGGTCCATGACTTATTGCGGATTCCGGAAATGAGTACAGAAGAAGCAGAACTCTACGCTGACTATGAAAAAGAAGGAAAACTGACGACACGAATTCATTTCGTTGCTCCATTAAACGGTGATCTGGAGCTCGCTAAAAGTTTACGAGAAAAATATAAAAGTAATATGGTTCAATTCTGCGGTTTTAAGCAGTTTGCTGATGGCGTAACCACCAGCTATACTGCTTATTTGCTAGAACCTTATACCAATAATCCGGCAACCAAAGGGAGCACCGTTTTTCCGGAGGAAACAATTAAAAGGTGGACAGTTGAGGCGGATAAGGAAGGGTTCCGGGTGCGGTTCCATTGTATTGGGGATGGAGCTGTTCAATTGGCTTTGGATTCATTTGAAGCAGCACAAAAGGAAAATGGGGAAAGAGACTCCCGCCATACGATTGAGCATGTGGAAATGATTGATCCGAATGATATTGAGCGTTTCCATCAACTAGGTGTGATTGCCTCTGTACAGCCAGAGCATATTAATGTGACAGCAAGAGATGTTTACGAGGAATTAATTGGGCCAGAAAGAATGAAACATAATTATTTATTAAAGACGATGCTGGATCAGGGTACAAAGGTTATTTTTGGTACGGATTATCCTGTCGTTAAATTGGATCCGTTTCCAGGAATCTATCGCGCGGTTACTAGATTGGATGATGATGGAGTAGTGTGGGATGCGAAGGAGAGAATTTCTCTAAAGGATGCACTCCTTTCCTATACGTCTGTACCAGCATATGGCTCATTCCGTGAACAGGAACTTGGGACGATAGAAGCTGGTAAATTAGCAGATATTATTGTCCTTGATCGGAATCTATTTGAGGTTCCGTATGAGGAAATTAAAAATACAAAAGTAGTTTTTACCATGGTTGACGGAAAGGTTGTCCATGAAATAGTTGAGGAGGTTTCTTTATGAGTACTGTGAAAATTGGATTGGTGCAAATGACATGTGATGAGAGGGTCGAAATCAATATCGAAAAGGCAAAAGCAAAGGTGAGGGAAGCAGCAGCGCAAGGTGCAAACATTGTTTGTTTGCAGGAGCTCTATCATGCGCAATATTTTGCCCAGACGGTTTCGGTGGATCATTATCAGTTAGCTATCCCGCATGATCATGAAGCGATTGTGGAAATGCAGGAGCTTGCCAGAGAACTTGGAATCGTGTTAATTGTCCCATTCTATGAATGGGCAGCAAAAGGAGTTTATTTTAATAGTGCAGCAGTTTTTGATGAGGCAGGCAATCATTTAGGAACAACCCGAAAAAATCATATTCCGGATGGTCCGCAATATCATGAAAAGTATTATTTTACACCGGGAGATACTGGTTACCCGGTATATGATACGAAATTTGGAAAAATCGGGATCGGTATTTGTTGGGACGAGTGGTTTCCTGAAGTTGCTAGGATTTTGACATTGAAGGGTGCGGATATCCTTTTCTATCCATCTGCAATCGGATCCGAGCCGGATCATCCGGAGCTTTCGACGAGGACTGCATGGACGAAGGCGATTTCCGCACATGGAATTCATAATGGTGTCTTTGTAGCTGCAGTCAACCGGGTTGGCCAAGAAAAAGACATGAACTTTTACGGCGGCAGCTTCATCAGCAACCCGATGGGAGAAATCATCCTTTCCTTGGATGAACAAGAAGGAATACTAGTTCAAAGCATCAATTTAAAAGAAATCGAATTTGCCAGAAACCTATTACAGTTTTTACGAGATCGACGAACCGATACTTATGGGCCGATTCTTGAAAAGTCATTGGTGCCTGTCACCACCCGAAATTTGTAGGTTTATGTCAAAAAAATCCCCCTTGGCAAAGGGGGATTTTTCAATTTGGATTCCGATTATATAGAACAATAAGCAGGATTAGCATGACAATATCCAAGCGTGCATTGAAGGCAAACTGTAAAATACTTGTGTGGATGGTTGGTACTTTGGTTAAAATGATAGCAGCGATCATGATAGCGATTAACGGAATCACTGCATTTCGAACGCTCTTGTTGAGCATGATTAGGATCCCGCAGACAATCTCAAGGAGAATAACAGTGTTCAGTAGAATATTCGGATAAGGCAAGCCTAATACGATAAAATGATTGGCTAAGTCTGCATTCAGTAATTTCATAAAACCGGAAGTAATAAATACGTAGGCGACAGCATAACGAATAAGTTTAAAGGTTGTAAATGAACGAAACATGGCAATCCCCCTTTATAAAAGGGTATGCAAGTAGGAGGACAAACCATTACAGAAAAATTATTTGAATGATTTCTGATCATACTGGAGTGAAAAAAGTTGAAGAATGAGAAGAAATGGGTTATTTTTTAACATTAACAAAGGAATAATAAAAGATTTTGAAAAAACATGAGGCCACATACGTTAGGAAAAGAACATTCAGAAATTGGTGCAAGCCCCTATCCCTCCTTAGAAATCTATCTTTATAGTTTCATTTTAACCAGAAAATGCAAATTAATAATCAAAGCAATGTAAATATTTGGTTAAGTTTAGCTGAGGATAGGAAATTAAATTGATTGAGAGGGCTCAAAGCAGGATGAATATTCTGTCTTCTTTAATATATACCTTATTCATTAGTTTTATAGAACTGTTATATCTTGTAGGAGCTATAATTGTTGTCGGTTTGATCCTTGGGATACTTGAGAAATACTCGAACAAATTTTTGATTCGGACTTTTGGAGTAAGAGGTGTGCTTTGGACAGCCTGGATTGGTACACCGATTCATGAACTCGGTCATTTAATCATGTGCTTTATATGGGGGCACAAAGTGTCTAGAGTGAAATTCCTGCAGTTTAATAGCCCGGATGGAGTCCTAGGATATGTAGAGCACTATTACAATCCCAATAGTACCTATCAACAGATAGGGAACTTTTTTATTGGTTTAGGGCCAATCTTTAGCGGTATTGGTTCCTTGCTTTTGGGAATGTACCTTTTGCTGCCGCAATCCTTTGACACCGTAAGATCTGAAATACATTTGCATGTATCTTTTGAAACCATGGATGTAAATGTTTTAAAAGCCGTTGGTGCTTCTGTTATTTCAATCATCAAAAGTATTTTTACTCTTGAAAATTTAATCAATCCATTGTTTTGGATTTTCCTAGTTCTCGCTGTCTGTATTTCCGGACATATTGGCTTAAGTAGGGCAGATATCCAAAATTCAACAAAAGGACTTCAAATGATCTTCTTTGTGTTAATTTTAGTTAATTTTGCGGCGGGAATTTTTAAAATGGATACGTTTACCATTATTAGCAGAATCGCAGAATACAATGCCTATGTGCTTGCATTCTCAAGTATCGCTATAATCCTTTCACTTCTAACCTTTTTGATCAGTTTCGCTCTTTATAGAAATTTCGCTTACTTGAGGAAAATTTAAATGAGGAAACAGTTGTGAAACTTTTTCAGAATTATCAATTGTTTTTACCATCATCCAAAGCTTATACTTTATACAAGTTGCTATTTTAGGCTTTCGGGAGTGAAGAATTTTGCAAAAAGAAGAAAAAAGCATTGTCTTAATCGGTTTTATGGGTGCTGGGAAAACCACGGTTGGAAAAATCCTAGCTGAAAAATTAAATCGGGAATTTATTGATATAGATGAAGAAATCGAGAATGAATTTAATCTACCTGTATCGCAAATATTCAAGCAATATGGAGAGAGGACATTTCGTGAAAAAGAAAAAAGTCTTATAACCGATAAATGCAATCAGGGCAGGCAGATTATTTCGGTTGGCGGCGGGGCATTCCTGCAAGAGGAAATCCGTCAAATCTGTTTATCCACTTGTACGGTTCTATTCCTAGATATATCCTGGGAGTGTTGGAAGGATCGCATCAGCCTTATTATTGATAGCCGTCCTGTATTGCAAGGAAAGTCTTTGGAGGAAATGGAAGAACTATTTTATAAACGGCAGGAAGTTTATGTACGACACCACGTTAAAATTCAAACGGATCATAAGGGGCCGGAAGAAACTGCTGAGGAAATCATCGACTCATTAAAGTTGGTCGAAAAAAGGAATGGGTTATAATGAAAAAAACGATTACGGTTCGGGGAAATACACTTGGAGAAGGCACGCCAAAGATTTGTGTTCCATTAGTAGGAAATACATTAGTAGAATTAATAGAAGAAGCCGAATATTTAAACACAATTGACGCTGATCTCGTAGAATGGCGTGTTGATTTCTTCGTTCATGTTGAGCAGATCGAAAAAGTGAAGGAAGCACTTAGTGAGATCCGAAAAATTCTAAACGGCATGCCCCTTATTTTTACCTTTCGAAGTGCTAAAGAAGGCGGAGAAAAGGAAATCAATCTGGCTGATTATCTAGAATTAAACAAAAGAATAGCCGAAACAGGATTAGTTGATTTGATTGATGTTGAGCTATTTAATGAGGAATCAACAGTTAAAAGCTTAATTGAATTTGCCCATGCGCATAATGTGTTGGTCATTCTATCAAATCATGATTTTGAAAAAACACCGCCAAAAGAAGAAATCATAACAAGGTTGCAAAAAGCTCAGGAATTAGGTGGTGATTTACCGAAAATCGCCGTCATGCCAAGAAGTCCTGCAGATGTATTAACCTTATTAGATGCAACCAACACTATGAATGAACAGCATGCTGATCGTCCTTTTATCACCATGTCAATGGCTGGAAAAGGCGTAATCAGCCGATTAGCAGGAGAACTGTTCGGTTCAGCACTGACTTTTGGAGCCGCAAAGAAATCTTCTGCTCCAGGTCAAATTGATGTAATTGAATTAAGAAAAGTATTATCACTTTTACACAATAATTTATAATCAGTAGGTTAAAAGAAAAAACTCTTTTTTTAAACGTTATATTAGAATTAGATTAAAGATTAACCAACTAGAAAATAGTAGTAAAGAACAATTCGATCTGTCTCCAGCGCTTTAAAGTGAAAATGCGTTGGAGCAGGTCTTTTTTATTTTATTTAAATAAAGATATTAATATTTTTAAAATTATTGCCATATTCAGAAAATGTCGATATAATAAAAATATGTCATAATTCCCATAATATTTATTATATTATAATATTTTCAAGGCTCAGAAATACATAAAATAATTTACTTACAGGTAGGTGTAAACGTGAGCAAAGACCCTATTCTAAAAATTAAAGACCTAAAAGTTTCCTTTCTATCAGGAAAGAAATACGTCCCTGCGGTAGATGGAATCAGCTTCGAGTTAAAAGAGGGAGAGATTCTTGGAATTGTTGGGGAGTCAGGCAGTGGGAAAAGCGTAACCTCCTTAACCACCATGGGCTTAATTCCAATTCCTCCGGGAAAAATTGAAGCCGAAGAAATTTCCTTTGAAGGAAAGGATTTAACCTCATTATCGGAGAAAGAGTGGCGAAAAATCCGCGGGAATCAAATTTCAATGATCTTCCAGGAACCGATGACATCACTAAATCCGTTATTTACCATTGGAAATCAACTGATTGAAGCCATTCAATTACATACAGATCTTTCCAAAAGAGAAGCAAATCTGAGATGCATTGAATTATTAAAGCTAGTTGGTATTCCACGGGCTGAGGGAATTCTTAAAGAGTATCCACACCAGCTGTCCGGTGGGATGAGGCAGCGTGTGATGATTGCAATGGCCATGGCCTGTAACCCAAGAATGCTGATTGCCGACGAACCGACAACAGCTCTGGATGTAACCATTCAGGCACAAATCCTTGCATTAATGAAGAATCTAAATAAAAAAACAGACACATCCATCATTCTTATTACCCACGATTTAGGAGTCGTAGCCGAAATTTGTGAACGAGTCATTGTAATGTATTCCGGCCAAATCGTCGAACAAGGCGATGTACGAACCATCCTTAAAAATCCGCAGCATCCGTATACAAAGGGATTACTAAAATCCGTACCAGATCTGAGAGGAAAAAAAGAAAGATTATACAGCATCCCAGGAAATGTTCCGGCACCAGGAACGATAAAAAAGGGATGCCGATTTGCGGCGAGATGTTCGGAAGCGTTTTCACAATGTTTTGAAGAATCACCGGAATTGTACCAAATGGATAAAGACGGGCATGTTGTGAGATGTTTATTACATTCATCAGGGGAGAGGAGTGACAAACATGTCGGAGTTACTTCTTGAAGTTAACGGTTTAAAAAAATACTTCCCAATAACGGGCGGTCTTCTCGGCAGAAAAAAAGGAGAAGTTAAGGCAGTCGATGATGTTTCTTTTTATGTTAGAAAGGGAGAAACACTAGGAATCGTCGGCGAAAGCGGCTGCGGAAAATCCACAACCGGAAGGCTGTTGATGCGTCTGATTGAGGCTAGTGATGGGAAAATTATTTTTGAAGATAAAGAGATTACGCGCATGTCGAAATCTGAATTACGAAGAACGCGCAGGGATATCCAAATGGTGTTCCAGGATCCCTATGCTTCTTTGAATCCCCGCCATTCTGTTGAACAGATTCTTGAGGAGCCATTGATTGTCCACGGCATTGGAACAAAAGAAGAAAGACAGAAACGGGTAAAAGAAATGCTTGAAGTAGTTGGATTAAGCAGCTATCACGCAAAGCGCTATCCACATCAATTCAGCGGCGGCCAGCGTCAGCGGATTGGGATTGCAAAAGCATTGATGACGAAACCGAAGCTGATTATCGCTGATGAACCTGTATCCGCTCTCGATGTATCGATCCAGGCTCAGGTATTGAACCTGATGAAAGATATCCAACAGGAATTTGGCCTTACATACATCTTTATCGCCCATGACTTAGGGGTTGTCCGGCATATTAGTGACCGGGTCGGCGTAATGTATTTAGGTAGATTAATAGAATTAGCTGATAGTGAAGAACTATACGAAAATCCATTGCATCCTTACACAAAAGCACTTCTTTCAGCCGTACCCATTCCGGATCCTGATATTAAACGGGAAACCATCTTAATTGAGGGAGAGCTGCCAAGTCCGGCCAATCCTCCTTCAGGATGTGCTTTTCATACAAGATGTTCGGAATGTATGGACATCTGTAAAACGACACGACCAGAAGAACGAAATGTGAATGGTCATTACGTTGCATGCCACTTGTTTAACGAGTAAAGTATGAGGCGTTTATGATAAAAATTATTAAAGAGAAATTGGGGGTAAAAGAACGCATGAAAAAAACAATGAAATTGTTACTGATTTCCATTCTGGCAATCAGCATGTTCCTTGTTGGCTGCAGCAGTAAAACAAGTAATAATGCCGATAGCAAAAAAGACACTGCAGGGAGTGGCGGATCGAAAAAAGATACGCTTGTCTTTGCACGCGGTGGTGACTCCACTTCATTGGATCCAATTACGACGACTGAAGGGGAAACCTACAGAGTAACAGAGAACGTTTTTGAAACTCTTCTTGATTATGGTCCGCAGGATACAATTGTAAAACCAGGACTTGCTGAAAAGTGGGAAGTATCGAAAGATGGCTTAACTTACACCTTCCACCTTCGTCAAGGGGTTAAATTCCATGACGGCACAGACTTCAATGCGGATGCTGTTGTATTTAACTTTGACCGTTGGATGAACGGGGATGCTGATAAATTCCCATATTATACAATGTTTGGTGGATATAAGAAAGATAAAGGCCACGTGATTAAAGAAGTGAAAGCCCTAGATACAAATACCGTTCAATTTGTATTAAAAAGACCTTTAGCTCCATTCTTAAAGGACTTGGCAATGTCTCCATTTGGAATTGCCAGCCCAACAGCAGTTAAGAAATATGGTGATAAATTCAGAGAAAATCCGGTTGGTACAGGTCCATTTAAGTTTGTTGAATGGAAACAAAATGACCGTATTGTTCTTGAAAAGAACCCTGACTACTGGCAAAAAGGTTTACCTAAGTTAAACAAAATCATTATTCGTGTAATTCCTGAAAATACTGCTCGTCTTAACGCGCTAGCGAATGGTGAAATTGATATCATGGATGGCCTTAATAATTCTGACGAAGCTACCGTTACATCGAATCCGAATTTACAAGTAATCGAGCGTCCTTCCATGAACGTAGGTTATATCGGTTTAACTGTGACTCGTAAACCGTTTGATAACAAGCTTGTTCGTCAAGCATTAAACATGGCCGTTGATAAAAAGGCTATCATAGAGTCATTCTACGGTGGTAAAGCTGTTGCTGCGAAAAACCCAATGCCGCCATCAATTGAAGGCTATGACGATGCGATTCAAGAATATCCATATGATTTAGAAAAAGCGAAAAAACTATTGGCTGAAGCGGGATATCCAAACGGATTTAAGATGGATCTATGGGCAATGCCTGTAGCACGTCCGTATATGCCTGAAGCACAAAAAGTTGCTGAGGTTATTCAAGAAAGCTTTAGCAAAATCGGTGTAAAGGCTGAAATTAAATCTGTTGACTGGGCTACTTACTTAGACAAGGCAAACAAAGGTGAGTTTGATGCCTATATGCTTGGCTGGACAGGTGACAACGGAGATGCTGACAACTTTATTTATACATTATTAGATAAAGACAGCATTGGAAGTAATAACTATTCCCAATATAGCAATGACAAGTTACATGACATTCTAATCAAAGCTCAAACAGAGACAGATCAAGCAAAACGTAATGATCTTTATAAACAAGCTCAAGAAATCATTCACGAAGATGCACCGTGGATTCCGCTTGTTCACTCAACACCATTAATGGCAGCTGCAAAGGATGTTGCTGGATATCTTCCTCATCCAACAGGATCTGAGCCATTTACAAACGTATACTTCAAGTAATTTTGTTGCGGAAGGGGAGCTTGGCCTCCCCTTTTGTTAGCTACAGCATCGGACTCATAAACCATCATTGAAAAAAGAGGGTGAGAAAGTGTTTACATATACGGTCCGCCGTGTCTTTTCATTAATCCCAGTATTATTTGGAATGACCCTAGTCGTTTTTGCCATTATCCACGCTATTCCCGGAAACCCTGCACAGGTAATCCTCGGCCAAAGAGCAACAAAAGAAGCGATTGCTACGCTTACCGAACAATTAGGCTTGAATAATCCTTGGTACATACAATATTTTGACTATATTAAAGCACTCCTTCATGGTGACTTAGGAACTTCATTACGGACAAGGGGTCCAATCAATGAAGAAATTTGGCCCTATCTAGCAGCAACGATTGAACTTGCCGTTGTGGCAATGATTATCGCTGTTGTTATTGGGGTGAATGCAGGGATTATCAGTGCATGGTTTTCAAAATCATGGTTTGATTATGTGGCAATGGTCCTTGCCCTTGTAGGAGTTTCCCTTCCGATCTTTTGGCTTGGTTTAATGGAGCAATGGGCGTTTTCTATCCACTTAGGCTGGTTTCCAACCACTGGACGCGAAGATGTCCGAGACCCGGTTTCGGCAATTACAAATTTATATCTAGTCGACACCTTACTACAAGGTAGGTTTGACCAATTTGCTACCGTTTTAAAGCATTTGGTTTTACCAAGTTTCGCCCTTGCAACCATTCCAATGGCCATCATCGCAAGGATGACACGGGCTACTATGCTTGAGGTCATGCGGTCTGATTATATTCGAACAGCGAGGGCAAAAGGGCTTAGAATGTTTTGGGTAGTGTACAAGCATTCATTGAAAAATGCCGTTATTCCTGTTTTAACCGTAATCGGTTTACAAATGGGACTATTGTTAGGTGGAGCAATCCTAACCGAAACCATTTTCGGATGGCCTGGAATTGGGCGTTACTTATACGACGCCATTGCTTATCGAGACTATCCGGTAATCCAGTCCGGGATCCTGATTATTGCAGCAATCTTTGTTTTAATCAACTTAATTGTGGATCTGATGTATGTATTTGTTGATCCACGAATAAAGTACACGAAGTAGGAGGGATTTTAAGTGGCTGAACTTGCAAAGAATACAGTCGAGATTAATTCGGCAGCCGTTGAAGAAGAAAAGCTTACACCTCCGTGGAAGGAAGCAGTACAAGCGTTTTACAAAAATAAATTAGCTGTTATTGGTTTAGCGATTGTTCTATTTTTCATTGTTTTAGCGATAGTAGCACCTTTAATCGCACCGTATAGCTATAAAGATCAGGTGCTGGCTGAAAGGCTACAGGCTCCATCCGGAAAACATTGGTTTGGAACGGATGATTTTGGACGCGATATTTTCTCACGGATTGTCTATGGAGCAAGAATCTCTTTATGGGTAGGATTTTTCTCTGTGTTAGGATCTGTAGTTATTGGGACACTTTTAGGAATTGTCGCTGGTTATTACGGCCGCTGGGTAGATACGATTATTTCTCGTAGTTTTGATATTATGCTGGCTTTCCCTAGTATTCTATTAGCGATTGCGGTTGTGGCAATTTTGGGACCTTCATTGCAAAATGCGTTAATTGCGATTGCAGTTATTAATATCCCAAACTTCGGCCGACTTGTACGTTCAAAGGTTCTTAGTGTTAAACAGGAAGAATATATTATGGCGGCACGGGCAGTAGGAATGAAGGATACGAGAATTCTGTTAAAGCATATTCTGCCAAACAGTATCTCGCCAGTAATTGTACAGGCAACACTTGCAATTGCAACAGCGATTATCGAAGCGGCAGCATTAGGTTTCCTTGGTCTGGGGGCTCAAGCACCAACGCCAGAATGGGGGAAAATGCTTTCGGATTCCAAGCAATATCTTGTACAGGCACCGTGGACATTGTTTTTCCCTGGTATCGCTATTATGCTGACAGTACTAGGATTCAACCTAATGGGTGATGGATTGAGGGATGTCCTGGATCCGAAGATGAAGCAATAAAAAAAGAGACTCGATGAGAGTCTCTTTTTTTAGTTGGCTAAATCTAAGATTTCCACTCAATAAGGGAGAAGCGGAAGGTATTTTACTAAAAGCGGTGGGTAAAAGAGGAGAACCGGAATGTAAATGCTCCAAAGTGGTAGGTAAAGAGATAAAACTGGTGGGTAAACGAAATGAGGTTTCAAAATCCCAATGTTATTTTACTAAAAATGGTAATTTTCTATCCGAAAAGGTATTTAAATAAGAAAGATACCTTAGTTCTCAATAGATTAAATGATAAGCGGAAGGTATTTTACCAAAAGCGGTGAGTAAAAGAGGAGAACCGGAATGTAAATGCTCCAAAGTGGTAGGTAAAGAGACAAAACTGGTGGGTAAACGAAATGAGGTTTCAAAATCCCAATGTTATTTTACTAAAAATGGTGATTTTCTATCCGAAAAGGTATTTAAATAAGAAAGATAACTTAGTTTTCAATAGATTAAATGATAAGCGGAAGGTATTTTACCAAAAGCGGTGGGTAAAAGGAGAGAACCGGAATGTAAATACTCTAAAGTGGAAGATAATGAGGAAAAACCGGTGGGTAAACAAAATGCGTTCAAATTCTAAACAGATGTTCACTAAAAATGGTAATTGTCTCCTTCAAAAGTAACTTTAAAAGAAAAGATGCTTCGGTCTTAAAAAAACTAAATTGGATACAAATAAAAATAATTGTATCCAATATTATAAAAAATATATTGAAAATTGCCTTTTTTGCTGATATATTGATTATATTGTATCCAATCTAGAGAGGAGTGGATAAAATTTTGGGTAAAACAAGTGAAGATAAGTCAACAATCGTAAAATTCGTAACGAAGAGACTCCGCAAAGCGATTTTGAATGGAACATTGAAAAAAGGCGACCGTTTAATCCAAGAAGAGTGGGCAGAACGACTAGAAGTTAGCCGAATGCCGATTCGTGAAGCGCTAACACAGCTTCAGATGGAAGGTTTAGTAGAAATGATTCCCCATAAGGGAGCCGTAGTTACTCCGATTACAAAAGACAACATTGAAGAAATCTACCATACACGTGCATTATTAGAAGGATTGGCTGTTGAAAAATCACTTCCTTTTTTAACAGAGGATGATAAAAAAAGATTAAAAGATATCCTTATTCAAATGGAAGAACTGGAAATATCAGATGCTACCAATGATCAATATATTCAGTTAAATGCTGCTTTTCACGAAACATTGCGGAAGGATTGTCCATGGCCGAGGGTTCAAAAAATGGTGGAAACCCTTGGAATCTCACCAATTGCACCGAATCTACTAGTTGATTATTACCATGAAACACAGCGGGAGCATCGGATGATTTATGAAGCTGTTCTACGGGGGGATGCTGCAGAACTCCGTGCAGCCGTGGAATTTCATATTTTACGAACAAAGAATAATTTAATTCAGTATATGGAAGAGCTGAATAACTAAAAAGGGGGATTTGCAATGTTTGATTTTGCGATTATTGGAGGGGGAATTGTTGGTCTATCCACAGGTATGGCCATTTATCAACGTTTTCCCGATGCAAAAGTGGTTGTAATTGAAAAGGAGTCCGCTGTTGCACAACATCAAACCGGTCATAATAGCGGGGTAATCCATTCTGGTATTTATTATAAGCCAGGCAGCTTTAAGGCTCGCTTTGCGCGACAAGGAAGCCAATCGATGAGGGAATTCTGTGAAACGCATGGGATTGAACACGATATTTGTGGAAAAGTCATTGTCGCAACCAAACAGGAAGAAATTCATCTTCTAGAGAATCTACATAAACGGGGACTAGAAAACGGTTTGAATATACAGCGCATTGGATCCGATGAATTAAAAGAAATTGAACCCCATGTAAATGGAGTTGGTGCTATACGAGTACCAATGGCAGGGATCGTAAATTATCGCCAAGTCAGTGAGAAATTTGCTGAGATCATTAAAGCAAACGGCGGTGAGATTCAATTAAATACAAAAGTAGAAAAAATCCACGAGGAATCAGATCAAGTGACGATTGAAACCTCACGAGGCACAATCAAAGCAAATATGGTTATCAATTGTGCCGGACTGCACAGTGACCGTGTCGCTGAAGCTGCAGGCTATAAAACAGACATGAAAATTGTCCCGTTCCGTGGTGAATACTTTAAATTAAAACCGGAAAAACGCTATCTTGTAAAACACCTTATTTATCCTGTTCCCAATCCTAAATTCCCATTCTTGGGCGTTCATTTTACCAGGATGATTTCCGGTGAAGTCGATGCAGGTCCTAATGCCGTATTAAGCTTTAAACGGGAAGGGTATAAAAAAACAGATTTTAATGCGAAAGACCTTGCTGAAGTTTTAAGTTACGGAGGGTTTTGGAAACTTGCCGGCAAATTTATGAAAGAAGGATTAGAAGAATATGTCCGTTCCTTCAGTAAAAAGCAATTTACCAAAAGTCTTCAAGAATTAATACCGGAAATTCAGGAAGATGATCTGATTCCTGCACCGGCGGGTGTTCGTGCCCAGGCCTTGAAGTATGATGGGAATATGGTAGACGACTTCAATATTATTATGGGAAAACGCTCGATCCACGTGTGTAATGCCCCATCACCGGCAGCAACTGCATCAATAGAGATTGGGAAAGAGATCGTAAAACGGATTCCTGCAGAAACAAAAATAATAAAATCCGCTATAATCGTTTAAATATTAAAAAGAGTTTGACAAGTGAGTTTATAAGTTTTATAATATAAGTAACTTATATTTATAGTATGCTCTCCTTTTGAAAACTACCAATTCAAAATCGGGAACAATTATAAATAATCGAAAATGGGAAAAATAATAACAGACTGCCTATTCGCTACGATTCTATTTCCGTAGAACGATCAAGTGAATCCAAGCCAGTTGCAAAAAAGTAAATTCCTTATTGTTTAGGAATCCTTTTGCAACTGGCTTTTTTATATTTCCTGTTTTTTAAAATACTAAATTCATTAAAAATCGGAGGAATGAAACATGAGTATTGCAGAAAAAACATTCGCGAAATTTGAAAGAGTAACGGAAAACTATGAAGTAAAGGTTCATCCACAGACGAACCGTTTATACCACATTCAGCTGTCAAAAGATAGCATTGTTAAATTTCTTAATCGTGTAGCCCAGGAAAATTATTCTGTTCAGCACTTGGAATACACACCATATGCTCGTATTCTTGTAGCTTCCTATTTATTAGACCAGGTAGGAGAAGAGTTTGGTGAAATCCTTCGCGGCATTGTTCATGACAGGGAATCAGGTGGCTTTACCCTTGGTTTAGAAGGTGTCACCGAAAATACAGACGAATATGTTATTTTTGCAACAGCCATCTCTCATTTATTAGGAAGTCCTAACCATGATTCTATGTCAGGAAAATATTATGCACGGTTTAGCGTAAAGGATACAGATAGCAGTGATTCGTATTTGCGCCAAGCGTATCGTTTATTTACCCTCCATACGGATGGTACGTTTGTGGATGAACCTACCGATTGGTTATTGATGATGAAGATGGTGGAAGAAAATGCAGTTGGCGGGGAATCACGATTATTACATCTTGATGACTGGAAGGAGCTCGACTATTATACTAGCCATCCGTTAGCAAACTACAAATTTACCTATAAAGCACCAAGAAGTAAAAATGTCGACCAAGAGATTGAGCGCCTAACTTTTTTCAATTATAATAACAAACCTGGTATGTGTTTTATCGATCAATTTGTGTACCCTGAAACAATTGAACAAGCAAAATATCTTCGTGACTTGTCTGCCTCAATGGAAAATGACGAGAGTGTAACGGAGTTGGAACTTCCAGTTGGAGATCTTGTTGTTGTTAATAATATTTTCTGGCTTCATGGCCGTGCAGCGTTTGAAAAGAATCCAAACTTAAATCGGGAATTACTTCGTCAGCGCGGACGATTTAATCAATAAAAATCATTATTTAGTACCCAACCCCTTTGGGTAAATATACAGACAAATTCATTTTACTGGACCTTTGTTCAGGAATTGAATTTGTCTTTTTTATTTAAAGAATCATTTGTGGAAAAATAGAACACGATAAATATATTGTATTTTTAAAATATTTTCATTGAGTAAAAATACATATAGTTGTATATTTATAATATTATTGCAAAAGGAGCAATCAGATGGATATTTATCATGCAGTTACCAGTGATGTAAAAGATATTTATAAATTAATTCAAATTTATGCTGAAAAAGAAATTGTATTGCCGCGTACGTACTTATCACTTTATCAGCACTTACAATGTTTATATGTTATGAAAGAAAATAATAAAATACTAGGTGTTGCGGGATTACATGTATTAGGCCAAGATCTTGCAGAGATACGCTCTTTGGTTGTATCTCCGGAGCATGCCGGGAAGGGGATTGGCCGTAAACTAGTAAATCGCCTCGTAGAGGATGGACCTGAACTTGGAATTAGCCGTGTAATGTCCTTTACCTACGAAACAGAGTTTTTCAAAAAATGTGGCTTTGAGATTGTGGCAAAGGAGACTTTGCCTGAAAAGGTTTGGGTCGATTGTATGAACTGCCCCAAGTTTAATTGCTGTGATGAAGTAGCGATGATCAAATATATCGGATAAACGCAACACCTCATTCTGAACGAATGAGGTGTTTTTCATAACAAGGTTTATTGGAAATTATCTAAGTCTTCTTTGTGTTTTTTTAGTTTACGAATAACCGATGGCTGGCTGATACCAAGATATTTAGCTATTTCATAAGTGGATTTGCATTGCTTTTGAGCTTTTTCCAGCATCCATTTTTCCACTAGATCTAATACAGTTTTAAGATTCGTTTCTTCTGTTATCAGATTTTCAATCAGGGAGACATCCTCCTCGTGTGTGGATCCCTCACCCAGAATGGAAGTGGGGAGTGAATGCAGACGAATAATGGGTTCTTCGGTAGTTAAAACAAGTCTTTCAAGTAAGTTCTCTAATTCTCGAACATTCCCGGGCCATTTATAATTAAGTAATTTTTCAAATAAGGAAGGGTGTAATTTTTTCGCCGTTTTATATTTCTTGTTCATTAACTCGATATAATGGTTAATTAATAGAGAAATATCTTCCTTTCGATTGCGTAGGGGAGGTATGGAAAGAGGAATTACATTTAATCTATAATATAAATCAAGACGGAATTCCCCTTTTTGCACCATTTCTTCTAAATTTTTATTTGTAGCTGTTACTAACCTAAAATCAACATGCCGCTCTTTCGTTCCGCCCACTCGGTTAAACTTCTTTTCTTGTAAAACCTTTAATAATTTTGCTTGGATGGACAAGGGCAGTTCGCCGATTTCATCTAAAAATAGCGTACCTTCATGGGCTTGTTCAATCAATCCCGGTTTCCCATTTTTTTGTGCGCCTGTAAATGAACCGGATTCATAACCGAACATTTCCGATTCAAATAAACTTGCTGGGATGGTTGAGCAATTTACTTCGATAAAAGGTTTCTTATGCCGGTTGCTATAAGTATGCATTTTTCGGGCTAGCATGCTCTTTCCAACTCCAGACTCTCCTAACATCAAAACTGTAGCATCGGTAGGGGCTACCCGCTGGATGGTTTTCGCGATTTGCTGCATTTCCTTACTTCGATAGAGGATATCCTCTCTGCCCTTTAGTTCCTCCATCTCGATTTGATACTCTTTTAACTTTCTTTCTAATTGTTCGTATTGAGCTTGAAGGCTGCTAATTTCTGTTCGGTCAAGGGCGTAACTAATAACGCGGATGATCTCCCCTTTATCATTGCAAATGGGATAAGCTGTCGACATAATAACTTTTCCTTTTTTTGTGTTTTGCATAATTTGAATGGGTTTTTGTTCAGTGAGTACTTTTGCTGTAATCGAGGGCGTTAAGATCCCTAGCTCCTGAAGTTCAAAAATAGATTTCCCAATGTATTCTTTTGGTCCGTCTTCATAAACCGTCCAATGCTCACTATTGGTATACAAAATAACCCCTTTTTCATCCGTGATGGTGATATTATTATTGGAAGTTTTTACAATAGTCTCTAATATAATTTCTGCTATCGACATGAGTTCTCCTTTTGTATCTCGTAATCTACTTTAAATATAATTCAAAATTGAATCAATAATCAATAAGTGAATCAGAAAAATCTAATTTTAATTCAAAAACGAATTGATTTTTTAAAAAAGTTCGACTTTTTTGTCTAAATTAAGGGAAATTACTGTTGGCACGTTAATTGCATTAAATATAGATGTATATCGATAAAAATTGGGGGGATGTTTGGTGGGGTTTCAAAATCATGAACTGAAACATGATCTGAAGACAAGGCATGTAACCATGATTTCGATTGGCGGTGTAATAGGTGCAGGCCTATTTATAGGAAGCGGAACGATGATTATGTCGGCAGGACCGGGTGCATTGATTTCTTATATCATTGCAGGATTAATGATTGTTCTGGTCATGCGGATGCTAGGAGAAATGGCAGTTGTTAACCCTGATAGTGGTTCCTTTGCTACTTACGCGCAGCAGGCCTTTGGGCCGTGGGCCGGGTATACGATTGGCTGGTTATATTGGTTCAATTGGGTAATTATTGTAGCGATTGAAGCAACCTTATTGGGAACGTTTGTTCACAATTGGATTCCTTCTATACCTGCATGGGTGGCAAGTTTAGTCTTTCCTATTTTAATGACAGCTACGAATGTCTTCTCGGTTAAAACCTACGGGGAGTTTGAATACTGGTTAGCTTTTATTAAGGTTTCTGCCATTATTATTTTTCTAGGTGTAGGTACAGTAATCATTTTTGGTTTGTTTCCAGGAGTTAAAGCGACAGGGATTACCAGCTTGATGTCAGGTGCCGGCTTCTTCCCGCATGGATGGATGCCTGTACTCCTAAGTGTCATCTTTATTACCTTCTCGCTATCAGGGAGTGAGGTAGCAGCGATTGCGGCGGGAGAGTCCGAAAATCCGGAAAAGAATATCATTAAGGCGATCAATGCTGTAGTTTGGCGGCTTCTGCTTTTCTTTGTCGGTTCCGTAGCTATTTTAGTTATGATTATTCCACAAAATGCCAAAGATTTGTTGCAATCACCTTATGCCAGTGTTTTCGATATGGCTGGCCTTCCCGCTGCTGCTCAAGTCATGAACGGAATTATTTTTATTTCGCTTCTTTCTGTTTTAAATTCCGGGCTCTATACAAGTTCGCGTATGCTGTACTCTCTTTCGAAAAAGGGAACGGCTCCAAAATTCCTGTCACGAGTCAGCAAAAGGGGGATTCCGCTTTGGGCTTTGGCTGTAAGCGTTATCTTTACCTATGTATTCGCCACGTTTAAGTTTGTCTCACCAAATGGATTGTTTGTCTTTTTGGCTAATGCTTCCGGTGGTGTAACCATCGTGATGTATATTTTTATTGCTTTCTCCCATATACGCCTTCGAGTAAGAGCGGAAAAGGAAGATCCTAAGAAACTTAAAGTGAAAATGTGGTTATTTCCTCACTTAACCTATGCTACGATTGTCGTCCTATTTATTATTTTTGTTGCCCAAGCATTTATCGATTCAATGCGTGAACAATTCTATCTTACTTCACTTCTTACGATCCTCGTGATCGGTTCTTACTTTCTTTTTTACCGAAAAAAGGAGAAGGCCAAGAACCAGCCGGATCTTGGATTTAATTCTGAAAAAATAGTAAATGATTAATTTTATTTTTAAAACGAAAGGGAGATTATCATGAGTTTTGCAAAAATCGAAACAAATATACCAGGGGAAAAATCAAAAAGTTTAGTAGAGAGACGTGAAAATATCGTACCAAAGGGCGTGAGCTATGGGGTTCCGGCTTTTGCTGAATCAGCCGATGGGGCGCTGATCCAAGATGTGGATGGGAATACCTTTATTGATTTTGTCGGAGCAATCGGAGTACAAAACGTAGGACATGGTCATCCGAAAGTGAAACAAGCACTACATGAACAAGTGGATCAGTTTATCCATACAGGCTTTAATGTGATGATGTTCGAATCCTATATTGAGCTTGCTGAAAAACTTGCTAGTCTCGCACCAGGGCGACATGAGAAGAAAGTACTTTTACAAAATAGTGGGGCAGAAGCAGTCGAAAATGCCGTGAAAATTGCACGAAAGTATACTAAAAGACAAGGGATTATTTCTTTTTCAAGGGGATATCACGGCCGGACCTTAATGACGATGACCATGACAAGTAAGGTGAAGCCATACAAATTTGAATTTGGACCGTTTGCTCCTGAGGTTTATAGAGCGCCGTTTCCGTATATGTACAGACGCCCTGATGGGTTAACAGAAGAGCAGTATGAAGATTTTGTGCTTGAGGAATTTCGTAATTTCTTTGTAAGCGATGTGGCACCGGAATCAATTGCAGCCGTTGTGATGGAGCCGGTCCAAGGTGAAGGTGGATTTATTGTTCCTGGAAAACGCTTCGTACAGGGAGTCGCCCAATTATGTAAGGAAAATGGAATTCTCTTTATCGCAGATGAGATTCAAACTGGTTTTGCCCGCACCGGCAGATACTTTGCAATTGAGCATTTTGATGTGGTTCCAGACCTGCTTACGGTATCAAAATCCATGGGAGCGGGCGTACCAATTAGCGGCGTGATTGGACGTAAAGAAATCATGGACGCGGCAGACCCTGGGGAGCTTGGCGGAACCTATAGCGGCAGCCCATTGGGATGTAAAGCGGCCTTAGCTGTCTTAGATATTATCGAAGAAGAAGGGCTAAATCAGCGCGGGGAAGAAATCGGAAAAATCGTCATGGATAAGTTTAAAGTATTCTATGACAAATTTGAATGCATTGGCGATATAAGAGGCCTTGGAGCCATGTGTGCAATTGAAATTGTAAAAGATCGGGAAACAAAGGAGCCGGCAAAAGATTTGACCAATCAAATCATTAAAGAAGCGAACAAAAGAGGCTTGTTAATCCTTAGCGCAGGTATTTACAGCAATGTCATTCGTCTGCTTATGCCGCTGGTCATTACCGATGAGCAATTGGCGGAAGGTTTAACCATTTTAGAAAATTCCATTGAGGCAGCGCTCGTTTCTTCTGGAAGCGTTAGTTTAGTATAAACGTAGAAATTTTATGAGAAATAATAGAAAAGGAGAATTCGTATGAGCACATATTTAATGCAGATCAACGGGGAAAGTGTTGAAAGTGAAAGTAAGGAAATGATTAAGGTAATTAACCCTGCGAATAATCAGGTGATCGCAGAAGTTCCAAAAGGGGGAATGGTTGAAGCGAAAAAGGCGGTAGATGCAGCATTTGCCGCTTTTAAGGAATGGTCTGTTAAAACGGCTGAGGAACGCAGTCAATTATTAATGAAATGGTTTCAATTGATAGATGAAAATAAAGAAGAACTCGCACGGATTATGACAGAAGAGCAAGGGAAGCCGTTGAAAGAAGCGTTGGGTGAGATTATTAATGCGAACAGCTATGTTTCCTGGTATGCAGAAGAAGGAAAACGGATTTATGGCGAAACGATTCCATCCTCCCATCCGAATAAACGAATTCTTATTCAGAAACAACCGGTAGGTGTAGTTGCAGCGATTACACCATGGAATTTCCCTGCCTCGATGATTACTAGAAAGGTAGCACCTGCACTGGCAGCCGGTTGTACGGCTGTTATTAAGCCGGCCACTCAAACTCCTTTAACAGCCTTAAAGATGGTTGAGTTTGGACATTTGGCTGGAATTCCAAAAGGCGTGTTAAATGTCGTGACTGGAGATTCCAGGGCAATTGGTGATGCTTGGCTGCAAGATGAGCGTGTTCGTAAACTAACATTTACCGGTTCGACAGAGGTTGGTAAGATGCTAATGAAGGGTGCGGCAGATACCGTTAAGAAAATTTCTTTAGAATTAGGCGGTCATGCGCCGTTTATCGTGATGGATGATGCAAATATTGATAAGGCGGTTGAAGGGGTTGTGGGCTCGAAGTTCAGGAATGCCGGTCAAACTTGTATTTGTACGAATCGTATCTATGTTCATGAATCAATTGAAGCCGAATTTAATGAAAAATTCCGTGAAGCCGTTGCAAAATTAAGGATTGGAGATGGATTAGATCAAGGAACAGACATTGGTCCAATGATTGATTCACATGCTATTGATAAAGTAAAGGAACAAATTGATGATGCTCTTAGCAAGGGCGGGAAACTGCTTCAAGGCGGCAGCAGAGCTAATATTGCAGATGGTTACTTTTTTGAGCCGACAATTATCACAAATGCTGGGGATGAAATGCTTTGTATGAAAGAGGAAACGTTTGGACCGCTGGCACCGGTGGCAACGTTTAAAACAGAAGAGGAAGTACTTGAGAGAGCGAATAATTCAATATACGGATTGGCTGCCTATGTTTATACGGAAAGCCTAAGCAGAGCGATTCGGATTAGTGAAAAGCTTGAGTATGGAATCGTCGGGCTAAATGATGCACTTCCGACGGTTGCACAGGCACCGTTCGGAGGATTTAAAGAAAGTGGTTTAGGACGCGAAGGCGGGCATTACGGGATTGATGAATATCTCGAAGTGAAATATGTTTCGATTGCATTTTAAAATATCAATGTAAGGAACCTCATATATAAAGGGGTTCCTTTTTTTATGGAAATAAAAAGGGGAGAATTAAATATTGACTAAAATTGAAATACTCAATATAATCAGAAAAAGTAACATTTCATGTGAGGAGATATAACATGGACGTCATTGATGAATTATATCGCACTTTAGAATTTCAATTTGATCCCAAAGAATTAGTTCATATCTTGCAAGAAATAAAGATATATAAGGAAAAAGAAATAGTTCAAATTAAAAACAAAATTATAAAGTACGAAGAAAAAAGAAGAACACATGAGGCTTGGTATCAATCATTACCAGCTATAAAAAAGTTTTTCACAGGACGCCCCCCCAGCCATCATCAAGCAGTTGAGTACCTTGTTAATGTGAAACAGCGATTAATGAACATAGAAGATATTAAGAGAAAAATTAATGATTTAGAGAGAATTATAGTGATGGTGCAAGACGAGGAGAAACAAGCTATTGTTCTTTCTCATAGTGTTATAGAAGAACTTAAAAGCTATAAAGGAATAGGGGGCCAATCGTAATGACAATCCCTGCCATTCAATCAGGTCTTGATACGATCTGGGTTGTTCTGACTGCAGCTATGATTTTATTAATGGAAGGCGGATTTGCTCTGCTTGAAGCAGGCTTTGTTCGCTCTAAAAACAGTGTGAATATTATTATGAAGGTATTTGCCGATATTACGATTGGGACACTTTGTTATTACTTAGTCGGCTTTGCGCTTATGTATGGTTCAGACCTTTTGGGTGTAATTGGTACGGATGGATTTATGTTAAAAGGGGATTTTACCCATTTAAAATTATCTATTTCGACGGATACCTTTTGGCTTTTCCAAGGTGCTTTTGTTATCGCAGTTATTTCCATTGTTTCCGGGGCTCTAGCAGAAAGGGTGAATTTCCGCGCTTATCTTTTATACGTTATATTGATGACTTCACTAATCTATCCAATTGCCGGACATTGGGTCTGGGGTGGAGGATGGTTAGGGAAACTAGGAATGGAAGACTTTGCAGGTTCTGCTGTTATACATGCTTTAGGAGGGTTCTCAGCATTAGCGGCAGCTATTCTTATCGGACCAAGAAAAGGTAAATTTACGTCAAAAAACTCCGCTTCCATTGCTTTGCCTAGTAATCTGCCGCTTGCTTCAGTAGGGGCCTTTTTATTATGGTTCGGCTGGTTTGGATTTAATGCTGGAAGTACACTGACAGCTACGGATGTGAGAATAGGTCACATCGCAATTGTAACCATGTTATCAGCTGCTGCAGGCGGAGCAACCGCATTAATCTATACTTTATTCCGATACGGCCGATCGGATGCCCCATCTGTCATTAATGCCTCCCTCGCAGGCCTTGTGGGGATAACAGCTGGTTGTGCCTTTGTAAGCGACCAGTCATCCATCATAATTGGCGCGATTTCTGGTTTATTAATGATGGGTGCGACGAATTGGTTGGAAGCAAAACAGATTGATGACCCGGTTGGCGCTTTTCCAGTTCATGCTGTTTCTGGTGTATGGGGAACGATTGCTGTCGGTCTTTTCGCAACAAAAGGGGGCCTTTTAGAAGGAGGGGGCTGGCATTTATTATGGATTCAGTTGTTAGGATTAATCATTTTATGCGGATGGGGATTCCTGCTTACATGGGCAGGTTTAAAGCTCATCAATAAATGGGTCCCAATTCGAGCCTCAAATGATGAAGAAGATCTTGGTCTGGATATAAGTTACCATGGTATCATGGCAACCCATACATCTCCTGAGTTCCTTCAAGTGGGTGAGTATTTAAATAGGAATGAAGATTAAAGATAAAAATGAAAAAAACGTTAAAGCTCTAAGCGTTAACGTTTTTTTTATTCGCCCCTCAAAAAAATGGAAAGTTTATTGTGTGTACAAAACGAGAATAAATGGATAATATATAGGGATATTTAAATTGATAAATCCAATAGGAAAGGTTGGATTAAATTGTCAAAATCTATCCGCTCTATACCACGACCGCTTGTCAGGACAAATCAATCGGTCATTGTTATATGTTCTGTTTTAACATTATTTTCGGGCCAAGAATGGTTTTTACTGATACCATTTATATCTGGTCTCCTTGGGCTGTTTTTTGGGTTTAATCCCATTATGCAGATTGCAAAGAGATTTTTGCGTAAAGAGCCAAAGGCTTACATTCCTGAAGATTGGGATCAGCAGCAATTTAACCAAAAAATTGCCGTTATATGTTTAGGATTAAGTTTCATCGGCTTTATTACAGGATGGAATACAGTTGGTTATGTATTTACTATTCTTGTTGCAATAGCAGCTTTCGTTGCAATATTAGGATTTTGTATTGGATGCTTCATCCATTATCAATGGAAAATGTACTCTTATAGAAGAAACAAAAACCACTCTAATTAGAAAAGAGAAAGCAGAATCCTGCAAACTGTGGGCGTTCTGCTTTTTTATTTGTATAAAAAATGTATAATCTAACAAGGAAAAATGAAAGCGTTTTCAGTATATTTTTATTAAAATTTCAATTAAAACTGATAATTTAGTACTTTTAATATTGAATAATTATTAATCTGTAAGTATAATAATTCATTAAGAAGACGAATTCGGGAGATGAAAAGATTGAAGGTTGCGATTATCGGTGGAACGGGATACGGGGCAATTGAATTAATCAGATTAATTAATAAACATCCATATTTAGAAATTGGTACCGTTGTATCTAACTCGCAAGCCGGTACCCAATTTAGTGAAGCATATCCGCACTTGTTGAATATAGTAGATTTATCGCTCGAAACATTTGACCCAAGTGAATTAAGCAAAAATAATGAAATGGTTTTTCTTGCAACTCCTTCAGGTGTAAGTAAGGACATGGTTCCGCAGCTTTTAAAAGCCGGAATCAAATGCGTAGACTTATCCGGTGACTTCCGACTAAGGTCTACTGTTGAATACGAATCGTGGTATAAACATTCACCCGCAGATGAAAATTATTTAAATCAGGCTGTCTATGGACTTAGTGAAATTTACACAGAAAATATAAAGAATGCTAATCTGCTTTCCAATCCGGGGTGCTACCCAACGGCAGCTACACTTGGGCTTTTACCAATTTTGAAAACAAGTTTAGCAGATTATAAGTCTATTATCATTGATGCAAAATCGGGGGTATCTGGAGCAGGAAGAGGGCTTTCATTAACCTCCCACTACGGAGAAATAAATGAAAACATAAGGGCCTATAAACTTGGAGCCCATCAACATATACCGGAAATTGAGCAAACTCTTAGTGATGAAGCGCAAACACCGATCACAATCTCCTTTACAACTCACTTAGTGCCCATGACAAGAGGAATCATGTGTACGACTTATATAAACTTAAAGGATAATATTTCAACTGAAGAAGTGCTTGAATTATATGATGAATTTTATAAAAATAAGCCGTTTGTAAGGGTAAGACCAATAGGTAACCTTCCTTCAACTAAAGAGGTCCTTGGCAGTAATTATTGTGACATCGGGTTGCATGTTGATCCACGGACCGCCCGTCTAACCATTATTTCGGTGATTGATAACCTAGTAAAAGGGGCTGCAGGGCAAGCAATTCAAAATGCAAACATTATGAACGGTTGGGATGAACAGACTGGGCTTAGCGATATTCCAATGTATCCATAGAACATTATTTTTGGGAAGCACAGGAGGGAAAACTTGATGCAAGCAATTTCTAATCATAAAGTGGTTGTCTTAAAAGAAAAAGGCGTTACCTTACCAAAGGGATTTAACGCAGGCGGGATGAATTGCGGGATTAAAAAGGGAAAACTGGACTTAGGCTATATCGTTTCGGAAGTTCCCTCTACAGCGGCCGGGGTATATACAACAAACATCTTTCAGGCAGCGCCGTTAGTCGTTACACAAGAAAGCATTGCGAAAGAACATAAAATTCAGGCTGTGCTTGTGAATTCTGGTAATGCCAATGCTTGCACAGGGGGACAGGGACTAAAAGATGCCTCCACAATGCAAAAGGCTTTTGCCAATGAATTGGGAATACCTGAACACCTTGTTGCTGTAACTGCAACGGGCGTAATCGGAGAATTGCTTCCAATGGAAAAAATCAATCCGGGAATCGGCCAAATTTTACAGGCAGAAAATGAGGCTGAAGAAAACTTTATACAAGCGATTTTAACAACAGATACGGCTGTGAAGCATATTGCGGTCCAAACTCAAATAGACGGGAAAACAGTCAGTATTGGCGGAGCTGCAAAGGGCTCGGGAATGATACATCCAAACATGGCAACCATGCTTGGTTTTATTACTACTGATGCAAATATAGCCCATGAGGATCTTCTTTTTGCCCTTAAAGAGGTGACAAATCAAACCTTTAATATGATTACCGTTGATGGGGATACAAGTACAAATGATATGGTGCTGGTTATGGCCAACGGACTTGCAGAAAACAATCTACTAACTAAAGATCATCCTGATTGGGATGGATTTGTAACGGGTTTAAAAATCGTTTCCGAGGAGCTGGCTAAAAAGATTGCCCGTGATGGTGAAGGAGCAACAAAATTAATCGAGGTAACCGTTGAAGGAGCACAAAATCAGAAGGATGCAAGCATAGTCGGGAAATCGATTATTTCTTCCAGTCTGGTTAAAACGGCTATCTTTGGAACGGACGCAAACTGGGGCAGAATTGTTACGGCGATTGGTTATAGTGGTGTGCAAGTTCAGCCTAATGCCATCAAGGTAGCGATTGGGCCTTACCAAGTGTTTGAAAATGGCTTGCCTTGTCCATTCGATGAAGCGGAAGTTAAAAACTATTTAGAGCAGGAAACCATCAAAATTTTTGTTGAATTAAATCAAGGAAATCACAGTGCTACAGCCTGGGGATGCGATTTAACCTATGATTATGTCAAAATCAATGGATCCTATCGCACATAGAGGAGGGGCACAAAAGTGAAATACCTAGTTATCAAGTGTGGCGGCAGTGTGTTAGAAAATCTGCCGAGATCATTTTATGAGGATATCGTAAAAATCCACGAATCGGGCGAGTGGACTCCTATTATTGTCCACGGTGGAGGCCCTTTAATTACAGGATTACTTAAAAACTTAAATGTTGAAACCACCTTTGTGAACGGCCTGCGCGTAACGAGCCTTCAGGTTCTGGATATCGTGGAAATGGTACTAAGCGGGTCAGTTAATAAACAAGTGGTTAGAAATATTATTGAAGCGAGCGGTAATGCTTATGGTGTCAGCGGGGTAGATGGCTCTCTATTAAAGGCGAAACCGGTGGGAAATTCCGAAGTAATTGGTTTTGTCGGCGAAGTTGTCGAAGTGAACAAAAGTGTAGTGGAAGGCATCATTGATCAGGGATATATTCCCGTCATATCACCAATTGGAATTGATGAAAATGGGCAGCGTTACAACATAAATGGGGATATTGCTGCAAGCGCCGTTGCGAAAGTGTTAGAAGCAAATCTTTGCTTTATCAGTGATATTCCAGGAATTTTAATTGAAGCAAATGGTGAAAAAAAGAAGCTTGATCAAGTATCGAAGGCGGCAGTTGAGGAATTGATTCAAAATAAAACCATCTATGGAGGAATGATTCCAAAGGTTACGGCCGCAATTGACGGACTTGTTCACAATATACCAGAGGTTGCCATTATCAACGGCTTTGAGAAAAATAGTCTAATAGACTATGTAAACGGTAAAAAGATTGGTACGAAAATCGTTCTAGAAGAGGAGATTGTGTAATGGCAAATAACACTTCCGTTTCCCTTGAATCGCCACTAATGGCTACATACAATCGTTTCCCAGTTACATTAGTAAAAGGAAAAGGAAGCTATGTGTGGGACGACAAAGGAACTCAATTTTTAGATTTCACTTCTGGTATTGCTACATGTAATTTAGGTCATGTACCGGATTCAGTTAAAGAAAAACTTGAGGAACAAGTCCAAAATTTATGGCATTGCTCCAATCTCTATAATATACCGAATCAACAGGAACTTGCTGCCCTTTTAACAGAAAACAGCTGTGGCGATCAAGTTTTCTTTTGCAACAGCGGCGCGGAAGCAAATGAGGCAGCCATTAAATTGGCACGTCGATATGCACAAAAGGTAAAAGGGACGGACTCTTATGAAATTGTCACTTTCGAGCAATCCTTTCACGGCAGAACCTTGGCGACCCTCTCAGCTACGGGCCAAGAGAAAATTCAACAGGGATTCTTGCCTTTGGTTCAAGGCTTTCGCTATTTACCTTTTAATGATAACGAAGCAATTGAACAGCTGGCGGAAATCAGACCTGCTGCCGTTTTACTTGAACTTGTTCAAGGTGAAGGAGGAGTCATTCCAGCAAACAAGGAATGGGTAAAGAAACTCGCATTAATTTGCGCGGCGAATGATATTTTATTGATGGTTGACGAAATCCAAACGGGCATCGGACGGACCGGTACATTGTTTGCTTATGAGCAATACTCCATTGAACCGGACGTAATAAGTGTTGCCAAAGGTCTTGGCTCCGGTTTTCCAATCGGGGCAATCATCGCAAAAGAAAAGGCGGCAAAAGCATTTGAACCGGGCAGCCACGGGAGCACGTTCGGAGGAAATCCATTAGCGACGGCTGCAGGAGTTGCCACTATCACATACATCGTAAAAAGTGATGTATTATCAAAGGCTGGAGAAATCTCATCGTATTTAGATGAAAAGCTTCAAAGTTTAACAGAAAAGTATTCTTTTATTAAAGACGTTCGTGGTAAAGGCTTATTGAAAGGAGTCGTCATTGATGTGAATGCGGCTGAAATTGTTCAAAAAGCAATCGGCGAGCAGCTGCTTATTCTTACAGCCGGACCTAATGTGATAAGAGTATTGCCTCCATTAACTGCTACAATCGAAGAGGTAAATGAATTTATTACGAAGTTGGAGAAGGCGTTCCAAAGTATACAGAAAGGCGAGTGAGCATAATGGAGCAAGGATATCTTACTCTGGAAACTGGAGAAGTTTTTGAAGGAATATTAATTGGTGCAAATAAGGACTCTCTTGGAGAAGTCGTTTTTAATACAAGTATGACCGGTTATCAAGAAATCATCACCGATCCATCCTATGCAGGACAGATCATTACCTTTTGCTATCCGATCATCGGGAATTATGGAATCAACGCGAAGGATGATGAAAGTGTCCATCCGGCCCTTTCCGGGGTAATCATTGGGGATTTGTGTGAAACACCCAGTCACTATCAGTCTATCAGTAAATTCTCAGAAAAGCTGATGGAGGCAGGTGTTCCCGGGATTGCTGGGGTAGATACAAGACTCTTAGTCAAAACCATCCGCAGCCGTGGAACGGTAAAAGGTTTTTTAAGTACTAAAAAGGTGGAAGGCATTGCTTCAACAGCGAATTCTTCCCTCTGGGTGGAAAAAGTATCAACGAAAAAAATTCAATATTTTAAAAACAATGGACCACATGTAGTGTTAATGGACTTTGGATTTAAAAAGTCGATTTTAACAGCATTGTTAGCGGAGAATTGCTCGGTGACCATCGTCCCTTACAACACTCCTTTTGAAAAAATAAAAGCCTTAAATCCAGATGGAGTTCTTTTTAGTAATGGACCTGGAGATCCAATGGAATTGAAAAAGTGGTTCCCGGAAATCAAGAAAATTTGCCAGCACTTCCCGACATTAGGGATTTGTCTTGGTCACCAGCTAATTGCTCTTGCCTTCGGTGCAAAAACAGAAAAACTTGCATACGGACATCGCGGAGGCAATCATCCAGTGAAAGAATTAATGACTGGAAAGGTGAAAATCACTGCACAAAACCACGGCTATGTAGTGGTTGACAAAAGTATCGACACAGATGTATTTGCTGTAACCTATCGCAACGTCAATGACAAGTCTATCGAAGGGCTAAAACACCATCAGTACCCTATTCAAACGGTTCAATTTCATCCGGAGGCACATCCGGGACCAAGCGATACAGCACATATCCTTACAGAGTTTGTAAAAGAAATTACTTCCTTGGGAGAGACACGTTATGCCGTTAAATAAAAATCTAAAGAAAGTTCTCGTCATTGGCTCTGGCCCAATTGTGATCGGTCAGGCCGCAGAATTTGATTATGCGGGAACACAAGCATGTATAGCCCTTAAAGAAGAGGGAATCGAAGTTGTTTTAATCAATAATAATCCGGCTACAATCATGACGGATGAAACCGTGGCTGACAAGGTTTATATTGAACCGCTCAATGTTATTGCCATTGAAAAAATTATTAGGAAAGAAAAGCCGGATGGTATTATCGGAACGCTTGGCGGGCAAACAGGTTTAAACCTGACTGTTGAACTATATGAACAGGGCATTTTACAAAAATATGGTGTGGCGCTGTTAGGGACTCCTGTCGAATCGATTAAAAACGGTGAGGATCGTGAAAAATTCCGTAATTTAATGATTGAAATCGGGGAGCCAATTCCTGAATCAGCCATTATTCATAGCTTTGATGAAGGAGTACAATTTGTCAAAGAAATCGGCTATCCGGTTATTATTCGCCCTGCCTATACCCTTGGAGGGGATGGCGGTGGTTTTGCCCATAATGATGAAGAACTAGAAATCGTTCTTAAAAAAGGGCTAGCAGCTAGTCCAATCCATCAAGTGTTGGTAGAGAGAAGCATCAAAGGCTGGAAAGAAATTGAGTACGAGGTTATGCGTGATGCAAATGATACCTGTATCATTGTCTGCAATATGGAAAATATGGACCCTGTTGGCGTTCATACGGGTGATTCAATTGTAGTCGCTCCATCGCAAACCCTGACAGATGTACAATACCAGATGCTCCGTGATTCTTCGGTCAAAGTAATTCGAGAACTCGGGATTATCGGCGGCTGTAATATTCAGTTCGCTCTTCATCCTGAATCCAATCAATATTATATTATCGAAGTAAATCCGAGGGTCAGCCGTTCATCTGCATTAGCCTCGAAAGCAACCGGTTACCCGATTGCCCGGATGGCAGCAAAATGCTCAATTGGCTACCATTTAGATGAGATTATCAATCCGATAACAGGAAATACTTTTGCTTCCTTCGAACCAGCAATTGATTATATCGTTGTCAAACTGCCGCGTTTTCCGTTTGATAAATTTCCTGAGGCAGATCGTACATTAGGTACGCAAATGAAGGCAACTGGGGAAGTAATGGCGATTGACCGCACGTTTGAAGGGGCTTTAAATAAAGCAATTCGCTCGATGGAAATGAATATTTTCGGGCTTTGCACAAAGACTTATCAACACCTAGGAGAGGCTGCCCTGTTTGGAAAACTGAAGACAGCCAATGATCAGCGCCTATTTGTCATTGCAGAAGCGTTTATAAGGGATATTTCTTTTAATAAAATTCAGGAACTTACCCAGATTGATCCGTGGTTTTTATATAAAATTTGCTTGATTGTTGATTTAGAAAAGGAATTAGCTTCCTATACCTGGGATGAAGTTCCGGCCTCACTGTTAAAGGATGCGAAACGGAAAAATATTTCTGACAAACTGCTTTCGCAAATTTATGATATTCCGGAAAAACAGATCAGACTTAAATGGAAGGTTCTTAACTGGAAACCAGGCTATAAGATGGTTGATACCTGTTCGGCGGAATTCGATGCCGTTACACCATACTATTATTCTACTTGGATGGGCTATGACGAGGTTGAGGTATCTAATAATAGAAAGATTCTTGTTATTGGGTCCGGTCCGATTCGAATTGGCCAGGGAATTGAGTTTGATTACTGTTCGGTTCATGCTGCAAAAGCAATAAAGAAAATGGGCTATGAAGCGGTTGTGATTAATAATAATCCTGAGACTGTCAGTACAGATTATTCCGTTGCGGATCGTCTTTACTTTGAACCGTTGGCTGCAGAGGATGTTCTCCATGTCATTGAAAAGGAGAATATCGAAGGAGTTCTCATCCAATTCGGCGGGCAAACAGCGATTAACTTGGCACATACTTTACAAGAAGAAGGAATAAAGATTCTTGGAACGCCAGTTGAAAATGTTGATCGCTTGGAGGATCGTAAAGAATTTTATCAGCTTCTTGAAGACCTGAAAATACCTCATATCGAAGGTAAAACGGTCTCCCATGCAGATGAGCTGGTGGAAGCCGCAGAAAAATTAGGCTATCCTGTTTTGGTTCGTCCATCTTATGTCATCGGCGGGCAATCGATGTTTACGATTTTTTCAGAAGAGGAACTTCAAAGTTATATCGAACAATTACAGGAAAATTCGCAGGAGAGTATGTGGCCATTATTGGTTGACCGATATTTGCCAGGATTAGAATGTGAGATTGATGTCATCAGCGATGGCGTAAATATTGTCGTTCCGGGAATATTTGAACATATTGAAAAAGCCGGGGTTCACTCTGGGGATAGTATCTCGATTTTCCCACCGATTACGATGTCTCATTCGGTGAAGGAAACGCTCATTGACTATGCAAACCGAATCGCAATGTCTGCTGAAATTATTGGGATGATGAATATCCAATTTGTCATCTATGAAAATCAAGTTTTTGTGCTTGAAGTAAACCCGCGTTCATCAAGAACGGTGCCGATTATCAGCAAAGTAACAGGAGTATCGATGATTGAATGGGCGGTCAAGGTCCAGCTTGGTGTTTCTCTTACTGAAATCAGTGCCATATCGGGGCTGTTGCCGGAACCAAATTATTATTCAGTCAAAGCACCGGTGTTTTCTTCTACTAAATTAAAAGGTGTTGACCATGTTCTTGGACCGGAAATGAAATCGACGGGTGAGATTCTAGGTCTAGGTGCCAGTTTCAAAGAGGCATTGGCAAAGGCTGTCCCTTTCAAATCGCAAGATGAGGAAAAATATATTTTCTGTTCAATTTCAGACCGGGAAAAGTCCGCCAGCCTGCCAATCATACAGGGAATGGTGAACAATCAATATAAAATTGCTGCAACGGAAGGAACAGCATTATTTCTCGAAAAAAATGGTGTTGCCGTTGCAAATATCATAAAAGATGAAAAAGATGTAAATGAACTTTTCCGCCATCAAAAAGTAAGTGCGGTTATTAATATTCCAAATCAGGGACGGAACAAACTGAAATTTGGTTTTTATATCCGTGAACAAGCAACCCGCTACAATGTAATAGTATTTACACATTTAGATACGGTAGAAGCGATGATGGGGCTTGATGATCAATTACGATCAGATTTTGAAGTTCTTACTGTAAGCGAATATTATAAAATTGGGATAGAGGTGTAATCGATGATTGAGACAATGCAAAAAAATGATTCAAAACAGTTTAACTTTAAAGGGAAAAACTTTTTGCAACTCTCGGATTTTACTACAGATGAAATTCTGTATTTACTAGATGTCGCCGTGGAACTAAAAGCTATGCAAAAACAAGGAAAGCCACATCCATACTTAAGCGGACAGGTATTAGGAATGATTTTTGACAAGTCCTCTACACGTACAAGAGTTTCCTTTGAAGTAGGGATGATGCAGCTAGGTGGACAGGCAATTTTCTTGAGCTCGAAGGATAGTCAGTTGGGAAGGGGGGAAAGCATTTCAGACACTGCGAAAGTGCTTTCCCGTTATGTGGATGCATTAATGATTCGTACCTTTACCCATGAATCGATTGAGGAATTTGCCCATCATGCTGAAATTCCAGTCATCAATGGCTTAACGGACTTACAGCATCCAACCCAGGTGATGGCAGATCTTCTTACGATCCTTGAACACAAAGGCAAGTTAGCCGGTTTAAAGATGTGCTATATTGGTGATGGGTATAATAATATGGCCCATTCCTTGCTTGAAGGGGCGCTTAAGGTAGGAATCGATATCAGTATTGCTAGCCCTGAAGGATATATGCCAAATCAAACGATTGTTGAGAATGCGGAGCAAATTGCCAAGGAAACAGGCGCACAAATCACGATTACTCATAATCCGGTTGAAGCCATTCAAGATGCTGATGTTGTTGTAACAGATGTCTGGACCAGTATGGGGCAGGAAGCAGAAACAGAAAAACGTCTAAAGGCATTCGAAGGCTTTCAGGTAAACGACGATCTTTGTAAACATGCCAAAAGCGACTTTATCTTTTTACACTGTCTGCCGGCACACCGCGGGGAGGAAGTTACAGCTGATCTTATTGACGGTCCTCATTCAGTTGTTTTTGATGAAGCAGAAAACCGCTTACATGCACAAAAAGCGATTTTAAAAGAATTCTTGCAAAAATAGTCTTTATTTTTTTGAATATTGATGTATAATAATACTATCAAATGAATTTAAATACAAAGATAGTGCGAGGAGATTAGTCATGGCAAAGGAAAAAATCGTATTAGCCTATTCAGGCGGTTTAGATACATCAGTATCAGTTAAATGGATTCAAGAAAAATATGGGTATGATGTTATTGCTTTAGGTCTTGATGTAGGGGAAGGAAAAGATCTTGAGGCAATCAAAAACAAAGCGTTAAATGTCGGCGCTATTAAAGCGATTATGATTGATGCCAAAGAATTGCTGGCAAAAGAATATATTTTACCAGCTTTAAAGGCTAATTGTTTATATGAAGGAAAATATCCACTTTCTTCTGCGATTTCTAGACCACTTATTTCTAAATTATTGGTCGAAGTTGCTGAGCAAGAAGGGGCAGCGGCGGTTGCACACGGTTGTACCGGTAAAGGGAATGACCAGGTCCGTTTCGAAGTTTCGATTCAAGCATTAAATCCTAGCTTAAAGGTTGTAGCTCCAGTACGTGAATGGGGTATGACCCGTGATGAAGAAATTGATTATGCCCAGAAAAATGGTATTCCAATTCCAGTAGATTTAGATAATCCTTTCTCGATTGATGCAAACATTTGGGGACGTGCTTGTGAAGCGGGAGTTTTAGAAGATCCTTGGGCGGAAGCTCCGGAAGCAGCTTACGACTGGACCAATCCAATTGAATTAACGCCAGATGAAGCGGAATATATTGAAATTGATTTCGAACAAGGTGTTCCTGTAGCTCTAAACGGTGAAAAACTTCCATTGGTTCAATTGATTGAGGCTTTGAATCTACTTGGGGGCAAGCATGGTATTGGTCGTATCGATCATATTGAAAATAGATTAGTAGGAATTAAATCAAGAGAAGTCTATGAAAATCCAGCAGCATTAATTTTAATTAATGCACATAAAGAATTAGAATTCTTAACCTTGCCTCGTGAAGTAACCCAATTTAAAACCCAGGTTGACCAGCACATGGCAAAAATTGTTTATGAAGGTCTTTGGTATTCACCACTTAAAGGTGCTCTTGATGCATTTATTGATGAAACGCAAAAAGTAGTTTCTGGTACTATCCGCGTTAAGCTTCATAAAGGTAATCATATGGTTGTCGGCCGTAAGTCTGTGCACAGCCTTTACAATGAAGAATTGGCAACTTATGCAAAAGGCGACGCATTTGATCATAATGCAGCGGTTGGTTTTATCAAACTTTGGGGTCTTCCAACAAAGGTATACTCTGAGGTTAACCAAAAGGATACAGTAGTAAAATAACTTTTAAGCCTGCTGAAATACGTTATTTCAAATAATCATTTGAAGCCCTCGAAATATTTCGGGGGCAAACTTGTTCATATTTAAGGGGGAGCAGCAATGTCTAAGCTTTGGGGCGGCCGTTTTACAAAGGAAACAAATAAGCTCGTTGAGGAATTCACAGCTTCTATTCCATTTGATCAAAAATTAGCATTAGAGGATATTGCAGGGAGTATGGCGCATGTGCAAATGCTCGGGGAGTGCGGCATTATTCCAGCAGAAGATGCAGATACGATTAAACAGGGACTTCTATCTATTAAACAAATGGTCGAAAATGGGGAAGTTCAGTTTTTAGTAGAGGACGAAGATATTCATATGAATATCGAGAAACTATTAATTGAAAAAATCGGACCTGTTGGCGGAAAGCTGCATACAGGTCGGAGCAGGAATGACCAAGTAGCCACAGATATGCATCTTTATTTACGGACGAAAACAACGGAATTGATTACTTTGGTTGAAAATGTTCAACAGGCCTTAGTTGAGCAGGCGAAAGTCCATGTTGAAACATTAATTCCTGGATATACACATCTACAGCGTGCTCAGCCTGTATCGTTTGCTCATCATTTAATGGCTTATTTCTGGATGTTTGAGCGCGATAAAGAAAGATTGATTGATAGTTTAAAAAGAATTAATTGGCTGCCTCTTGGCTCAGGAGCTTTGGCTGGAACAACCTTCCCGATTAACCGCGAAAAAGTGGCAGATCTATTAGGGTTTGAAACCATCTATCCAAACAGTATGGATGCTGTCAGCGACCGCGATTTTATCCTGGAGTTTTTATCAATCGGTTCGATTATTATGACACATATCTCGCGTTTTTCTGAGGAGCTTGTAATTTGGTCAAGCCAGGAGTTTCAATTTGTTGAACTCGATGATTCATTCTGTACAGGCTCAAGCATCATGCCGCAAAAGAAAAACCCCGATGTTCCGGAATTACTTAGAGGGAAGACAGGGCGTACGTATGGCAATTTAATTGGGCTGCTAACTGTTCTAAAAGGCTTGCCGCTCGCTTACAATAAGGATCTTCAGGAAGATAAAGAAGGTATGTTTGATACGGTTGAAACCCTTGAAGGTTCACTAAAATTATTGGCCCCAATGATTGAAACGATGACGGTCAATAAGGATGTAATGCGCAAGGCCATTAATAATGATTTTTCCAACGCGACCGATATTGCCGATTATTTAGTGCGTAAAGGTTTGCCGTTCCGTGAGGCGCATGAGGTGATTGGGAAAACTGTATTATATGCCATTCAACAAGGAAAGTTTTTGCTTGATTTAACGATTGAGGAGTATCTAGAATTCAGCCCGTTATTTGAAGAGGATATTTATACTGTCTTAGCACCGGAGAATGTTGTGGCGGTTCGTAACAGCTTTGGCGGTACCGCACCAGAGCAAGTGTTAGGACAAATTAAGCTCGCTGAAGGAAAACTGCAGAAATAAACAATTTGGAAACAGAATAGTGATAGCAAGCCGGCAGCCAGGGGCTGCCGGTTTTTGTTATGTATTTTTTACTGAAATGTAGAAAAGGATTTATTCAAACGTTACAGGTTAATTAGTAATATAGATCAGCGATGGCATATGCTAATCGCTGTTTTTTCTTGGGGGGGGATTTTTTTGAAATGGAGCATAAAGCAGGTGTTTCATATTGTGGAAGAAGGCTGGGGGCGCTGATAAGAGCGCCATTTCCATGTCTTTACGGGAATCGAAATTTACCCAGGAAAATCATTTGACTTAAATTACTTTTCTAGTAAATCATTTAACCGGCCCCATATTTTATATCATATCGATATGGGTTATTTTCCAATGTTCATTCTTAATCAGGTGCTCCAGGTTTTCTTTGTCTTTGTTCTTAAAGTAATCAATAATTTGTCTATGCTGTTCATTCATTAGTTCTAATGCTGTAAAGAGTTTTTCCTCGTCTTTGCTTAAATAAATCTGCCTGACAAAACTATTCTGTAAAGAATCAAGAAGCTCAATTAATGTAGGGTTGCAACACTTCACAATGTATACTTTATGGAATTGGTTTTGGTATTTTTGATAATCTGAATAATTTTTCTGAGAAATGGAAAGGTCGATTTTTCTAACCAACTCTTCCATTAGTTCCATATCATCTTCGGTCAAATTCTCCAGAGCTAAAGTTGCTGCAAAGGCATCTAGTACACCAACAACACTAAAAACATCTAGCTTTTTCTTTGTGTCAATTTCCTTAACGATAAATCCTCTTCGGGGAAAGAACTCTAGTAAATTTTCAGAAGCTAGTTGGATTAAGGCTTCCCTTACAGGGGTTCTGCTTACTTCTAATTTCTCGCTTAGTGCTATTTCATTTATTTTTTGTTTGGGAAGTAATGTTCCATTCTGAATTTCTTCGGCGATATAATCATATACATGGTCTTTTAGTGATCGGTACCTCTTTTTGATAGTTATTCCCCCTAAGTAAAAAAAGTGGAAATTCTTGTTTTTTATATTAGCATGAGCATCCAAATTCTTCAATATCGTCCCCAAAGTAACTCATTATTCTTTTAAATCTATTATCTTCAAGTCTATTATGTTTTAAAGTAGATCCTATTTGAGGAAAGTTAAAAGAATAGCAGAAGTAACGAAGCGGTGTTTTTTTAGACCGGTTAATACAAATATATCTTAATTATTAAAACAAGACAGTTAAATTTTAAAATATTTTTTTAAAATTTAACATTGAAAATACAAAAGGTCCATTATATAATTTTTACATGGACAATTTTCAGATAATTCAGCGTATTATACATTACGCAATATATTGTATAATTTAAAGTGTCTTAGTTAGAAGGTGTCCAAAGAACGCACTGCATTAAAAAAAGAAGTACAAAGATTAGCATAAAGGGGGTACTTTTTAAAACGAAATTTAGTTGGGATTCAAAAGTACATATTTTTAGTTTTATAAAAAATGAGAGGTGGTAGAAACATGAGCCAAAGAAACTTTAAAGATATACAAGACGGTACAAAAGCTGTATGGGCAGGAGAAAAGGAATCTCATGCATACAATGCAACCCAGGTACCGGTGGTGCTTAGTGTAGCCTACAATTACGATGACGTGGATGAGTGGCAAGAAGTTGCTATCGGAAATAAACCTGGACATATTTACAATCGAATGACAAATCCAACTGTACAAGCTTTTGAAGAGAAGGTACGAATTCTAGAGGGGGCGGAGGAAGCGATTGCTTTCTCATCGGGAATGGCTGCTATTAGCAGTACTTTATATACCTTTTTAAGACCAGGCGACCGGGTAATATCCGTGAAAGATACATATGGAGGCACCAATAAAATATTTACTGAATTCTTGCCGAATATCGATGTAGATGTAACGTTATGTAACACTGGAAATCATGAAGAAATTGAAGCCGAAGTGGCCAAAGGATGCAAGGTTTTATATTTGGAATCTCCTACCAACCCTACCATGAAAATTACGGATATTGAAAGAATGGTGAGAGCTGCAAAATCGATGGGGGCATTGGTGATAATAGACAATACTTTTGCTACTCCTATTAATCAAAATCCAATTCAATTAGAAGTTGATATCGTCATCCATAGTGCCACTAAATTTTTAAGCGGGCATGCCGATGCGTTAGGGGGTGTGGTGTGCGGCTCCAAAGAACTGATGAAAAGAGTTTATCACTATCGCGAAATTAATGGAGCAACCATGGATCCATGGTCAGCTTATCTGATTTTAAGAGGGATGAAAACGTTAAAACTTCGTGTCAGACAACAAGAAAAGAGTGCAATGGAGATTGCAAAGTATTTGCAAAAGCAAAAGCTTGTGGAAGCAGTTTATTATCCAGGATTAGAAACACACCCACATCACCAAATTGCAAAGAAACAGATGAAGGGTTTTGGCGGAATATTAAGTTTTGTATTGAAAGATGAAATGGAGGCGATAAAAATTTTATTGCCAAAATTACAGTATGCAAACAAAGCCGGAAATCTTGGAGCTGTCGAAACAATATACGGACCGGCAAGAACCACTAGCCATGTTGAATGTACTCTTGAAGAACGTAAAGCTCTTGGTATTCCAGAAGGTTTGGTTCGTATCTCCGTAGGGATTGAAGATACAGAAGATCTTATTTCGGATTTAGAACAAGCTTTTTCCCTTTTAGAATCGCAATTGCCTGTTAATAGCAGCAAGTGAAAATATAACAATGGAAGAGGTATTGAGTATGACACATAAAATTGCGTTGCTTGGTTTTGGTGTAGTTGGTCAAGGATTTGCAGAAATTTTAGAAGAAAAAGGTAAATTGTTACGCAGCGGACTTGGCTTTGATGCAAAAATTGTTGCGATTTCCGATTTTGTTAAGGGATCTATTTATCATCCAGAAGGCTTAGATATTGCTAAAGCATTGCAAGCTGTAAAGGAAACTGGGAAACTTGATTGCTATCCGGAAAGCCCTGGTTTGGTAAGAGGATGGGATAGTTTTCAGACCATCCGGGAAAGTAATGCTGACACCGTTGTAGAAATTACTTTTACAGATGTAAAAACAGGCCAACCTGCCATCAATCATTGTAAGGCAGCATTTGAAAGTAGAAAGAATGTAGTAATGAGCAATAAAGGTCCAGTTTCTTTAGCTTACCAAGAGCTGATTGGGTTAGCCAGAAAGAATCATGTTCGATGGGGCTTTGAAGGAACCGTTATGAGCGGAACACCTGCATTGAGAATGCCCCTCGTGGCATTGGCAGGAAATAATATTACAGAAATACGTGGGATTTTAAATGGAACGACCAATTATATTTTAACCAAAATGGAAGAAGGCTTGAGTTATGAGGCAGCATTGGCTGAGGCACAAACTCTTGGCTATGCAGAGGCAGATCCTACAAGTGATGTCGAGGGGTATGATGCCCAATATAAAGCTACTATTCTAGCTAATATTGTCATGAACGTTCCGATGAAACGAGAAGAAGTAGAATGTGAAGGAATTAGTCATCTTACACTACAAGATATCCAATGGGCAAAATCTGAGGGTAAAAAGTGGAAACTTATTGCTAAATGTATTAAGGATGGTGATAAAGTCATCGCAAAGGTGGGTCCGGAAGCGATACCGATTACAGATCCTTTAGCTGGAGTCTCAGGTGCACAAAATGCCATTACGTATGATTGCGATTTAGCCGGCCCAATCACGCTTATTGGTGCCGGAGCCGGCCGAAAGGAAACCGGATTCTCGATTCTTATTGATTTAATAAATATTAGCCGCGGTCAATTGTAATCTTTTACACTATTAATTTACAAAATGAAAAAAATTAGTTATATGAGGTGGTTACACAATGACATATATAGAGACACAGACAAAAGAAAATAAGATGTTTCTAGCTGGAAAGTGGGTATCCCGAACCAAAAACATTAAAGTCTTCGACCCCCAAGATAATCGTTTAATCGCAACTGTCCCTGCCGCCAATGAGGAAGATGTACTTCATACTATAGAGGAGGCAAAAAAGGGAGCAAAAATTGCTGCTGACATGTCGACGCACGAAAGAATCACGATTTTAAATCGTGCTGCTGACTGGATTTATGAGCATAAAGAAAAGTTCGCGACCACCATTGTATCCGAGGGAAGTAAAACAATTAAAGAGGCAAGAAAAGAAGTATTGCGCTGTATTGAGACTCTTCGTATTAGTGCTGAAGAGGCAAGGAGAATAAATGGAGAAACGATTTTATTTGACCAAATGCCGGGAAGTGAAGATCGCATGGGATATTATTATCGTTTTCCTATTGGAATCATTGTGGCAATCACGCCTTTTAACGATCCATTAAACCTTGTTGCACATAAAGTGGGGCCAGCTATTGCTTCTGGAAATGCGATTATCGTTAAACCAGCACCAGCTACACCATTAAGTGCTCTATTATTGGCAGAAGCATTTGAAAAAGCAGGTTTGCCTCCTAAAGTTTTATCCGTCATTACTGGCTATCCAAGTGATATGGGAGAAAGCCTGATTACCCATCCAGCGATAAGAATGATATCTTTTACAGGGGGACTATCCACTGGCCAAGAGATTATGCAAAAGGCGGGCATGAAAAAATTCAGTATGGAGTTAGGATCGAACTCACCGGTTATCGTTCTTGAAGATGCTGATTTAGAAGAAGCCGTTGAATCAACTGTTTCCGGAGCCTTTTGGGCTGCAGGTCAAAATTGCCTCGGAGTGCAAAGAGTCTATGTTCAAGAAGGGATTTATCAAAACTTTGTCGGAAGGTTCCTTGCTCGTACTCTAAAATATCGAGTGGGTAATAAATTTTCAGAGGAAACTGATATGGGGCCAATGATATCAGAAAAGGAAGCAAAGAGGGTGGAGAGTTGGGTTAATGAAGCCGTTGAAAGTGGAGCAAAATTGCTTTGTGGCGGCAAACGAAAGGGATCTTTTTATTATCCAACTGTTCTAGAGAATGTACCAACTGATTGCAAGCTAGCAACGGAAGAAGTGTTTGGACCAGTTGTTACCCTTTATAGTGTTCCTGATCTTGATACAGCTATTTTTCAATCTAACAACGTTGCTTTCGGCTTACAAGCAGGTATTTTCACTCAAAATTTAGATTATGCTTTGGGGGCTGTACGTAAGCTGGATGTAGGCGGGGTTATAGTAAATGACAGCTCCGATTATCGAATAGATGCGATGCCTTTTGGGGGTGTAAAAGGATCTGGTATAGGTCGTGAAGGAATTAAATTTTCACTTCAAGAAATGACAGAATCAAAAGTTGTTTGTTTTAAGATTGCCGTTAAAAGATAATAAAGCAATGGAGTGGTAAATGCTAGTTTAATAGGAATTGACCTAATAGGTTTTGAACACGGGTTACCTATACCAAAGGAGGAAACTGGATGCTACAGGTAAAAAATTCTGATCAAAATCAGTTAAAACGTACAATGAAAAGCAGACATTTGTTTATGATTTCGCTAGGAGGGGTAATTGGCACAGGCCTTTTTCTAAGCACGGGCTATACCATTAATCAAGCTGGACCAGGAGGGACGATTCTCGCTTATTTGGTTGGGGCACTCATTATGTATCTTGTTATGCTTTGTCTTGGTGAATTAACTGTAGCCATGCCGGTAACCGGTTCATTTCAAACCTATGCTACAAAGTATGTCGGTCCTGCTACCGGATTTACTATTGGTGTAATGTACTGGCTTACCTGGGTGGTAACAGTAGGATCGGAATTTACCGCCTCCGGTCTATTAATGAAGAGATGGTTCCCTGATACTTCCGTTTGGATATGGAGTGCTATCTTTGCGATTGCCCTTTTTCTACTAAATGCCTTTTCAGTAAAATTTTTTGCCGAAGCAGAATTTTGGTTTGCCGGAATTAAAGTAGTTACCATTATTTTATTTATCATTTTGGGGGGAGCTGCGATGTTTGGTTTCATACCAATGAAAGGCCATACATCTGCCCCCATGCTCTCACATTTTACTGGTGAAGGTGGCCTTTTTCCTAATGGGATGCTTCCAGTTTTAATGGCTATGATTTCCGTCAACTTTGCCTTTTCAGGAACAGAGCTCATTGGAATTGCCGCCGGTGAGAGCGAAAATCCGGAAAAAGACATTCCCCGGTCCGTCAGAAATGTAATTTGGAGAACTGTTTTTTTCTTTATCGGCGCTATATTTGTATTATCTGGATTAATCTCTTGGAAAGAAGCAGGAGTTATTGAAAGTCCGTTCGTTATGGTCTTTGATAATATAGGAATTCCTTATGCGGCTGATATTATGAACTTTGTAATTCTTACAGCTTTATTATCCGTAGCAAATTCCGGTCTCTATGCATCTACTCGTATGTTATGGTCTCTTTCCAACGAAAAAACAATAAGCCCCCTCTTAGGAAAGGTAACCTCAAAAGGAGTGCCGCTTAATGCGTTAATTTTAAGTATGGCAGTCGCCTGCTTGTCGTTATTCTCTAGTGTAGTTGCACCAGATACAGTTTATTTAGTGCTTGTAGCTATTTCAGGATTTGCCGTGGTTACTGTGTGGATGGGAATTGTGTTATCGCAGTATATGTTTCGAAAGCGTTTTGTTAAAGAGGGAGGAGATATTTCACATTTGAAATTTCGTACACCTCTGTATCCCTTTGTGCCCATCACTGCTTTTGTTTTATGTTTCGCTTCTTGTGTAGGACTTGCTTTCGATCAAAGCCAACGAATTGCTCTGTATAGCGGAGTACCCTTCATCGCTTTGTGCTATTTTTTCTACTATATTAAACATCGCTCAAAAAAGAATCTATTAGATTCTCATGATGAACTCAATCAATATATAGATAATATTAAGTAGAGAGGGCTTGGTTTAAAAGATCTATTAAACTGGAAAATACTATTAATAGTGTTGTAAAAAAATTCAATTAAAATACAACAAATATCTTGCTGTTGTCAGATTGGTATTCTATTAATCCAATCCATTACTGAATGAATTTCACCTGACTTTGGACAGACCTCTTTCGCAGGAGGATCTGTCCTTTTTAACCAAATTCATCGCCTCGACGCTACCTAAAATCTGTTTAACTTAAGTACGGCTAGGACCTTTTTTTAACTTAGGTCTATATTGATGAACTCAATGAACACTGATTATATAAGAAATAAAAAGTTCTCGTCTTTTCATCATTTCTACGGAATCACAGAAAATTAACTGTATCGGAGGTACTATAATGAATCCTATTGAAAACATATTAGAGAAATTCCCGTTAGTTATATTAGATGGTGCAATGGCAACTGAACTTGAGCGTCATGGCTGTGATTTGAACGACAGTCTTTGGTCGGCAACCATACTTATCGAAAATCCTGAGCTTATCAAACAGGTGCATACGGATTATTTTAAAGCGGGAGCTGACTGTGCTATCACTGCCAGTTACCAGGCAACTGTCGAAGGATTCTCCCGACGTGGTTTAAGCGAGGCTGAAGCGCTCATTCTCATCCAGAAATCTGTCCAGATAGCCTTAAAAGCACGCGATGAATTCTGGGGAATACCCGAGAACCGCTCAAAACGGCCGAAGCCTTTAGTAGCCGGTTCTGTAGGGCCATATGGCGCATTTCTTGCTGATGGATCTGAATATCGAGGAGATTATACGTTGACCGAAGAAGAACTTATGAATTTCCATAGGCCCCGTATGAAAGCCTTGATCGATGCCGGTTCCGATATCCTGGCCTGCGAAACTATTCCAAGTCTGAAGGAGGCAAGAGCAATCGTCAGGTTACTAGAAGAGTTTCCCAAAACCTATGTATGGATTAGCTTCAGTGCAAAAGACGGGCTTCATATTAGTGATGGAACCCTGGTTGCTGAGTGTGCAGAATGGCTGGATAAGTATGATCAAGTGGCTGCCGTCGGCATAAACTGCACGCAGCCCCAGTACATTTCTTCGCTGATAAATAAAGTGCACAGTCGCACAGTTAAACCTATCATAGTATATCCAAATTTAGGCGAGCAGTACGATGCAGTCACTAAAACTTGGAATGGGGCATCATCTGATGAAACTTACGGCGACAGTACCCTTCACTGGTATGAATGCGGTGCCCGATTGATTGGTGGCTGCTGCAGAACAAAACCGGAGAACATAACGACCATTTCTGCATGGGCGAGGTAAGATATAAAAGGGCAAGGATTTTGGTTTTGGAGATTGTGAGTTAATGCACTTAAATGTAGTGTTTTAGGCAGTTTATAAGTTATATTAAAATATTCCGATATGATGTTAATAAGGACTTCATAAAAAGCCGCTAAAATTAGCCCAAAGAGATTTAGAAATCCTCCCCCTTTTTTATAATCATTCCCATTGAAGAAAATACCAAAATGATAGATAATTCTCATAAGTGTCATTTTAAATCAGTAACAGGGGGAGAAAAATGAAATTAAGAGTTTCTGCAGTGCAATACCATCTGCACACCATCCAATCCTTTGAAGAATTCGCCCACCAATGTGAGCATTATATAAAAACGGCTGAAGAATTTGGTGCTGAATTCGTTCTTTTTCCCGAGTTCTTTACCACTCAGCTCCTTTCCATCGGAAAAGGAAAGAAAATAGACGATCTACCAAGCTTTACAGAACAATACCGTGAACTATTTTCGAACTTTGCAAAACAAACCAACATGCATATCATCGCAGGAACTCAGGTTTTAGAAAAAAACGGCAAGCTTTATAATACCGCTCATCTATTTTATCCGGATGGAAGAATTGGCGTACAGGCCAAGCTTCATATTACACCAACTGAAGTAAATGAATGGAATATGGAAGCAGGAGATTCCTTTCAAATTTTTGAAACAGAAAAAGGGAAAATGGCGATTCTCACCTGCTATGATATTGAATTTCCAGAAATCGTACGGATGGCAAAAGCAAAGGGGGCGGACGTCATTTTCTGTCCATCCTGTACTGATGACCGTCATGGATTTCACCGCGTTCGTTACACAAGCCATGCCCGCGCCATTGAAAATCAGGTCTATGTTGTTTTAACCGGAACGGTCGGCTCACTACCGACGGTTGATTTTATGCGGGCAAATTTTGGCCAGGCCGTCATTATAACTCCAAATGATATACCTTTTCCACCTCAAGGAATCTTAGTGGAAGGCGAAATCAATAATGACATGATCGTCACTGCTGACCTTGACCTTGAACTTCTTTATGAAGTCAGAGTACATGGCTCGGTCACCACTTGGCGCGACCGAAGAACCGATCTATATACGGATTGGGAAAAATAGGGGGGATCCTATTGTATCGGAGTCAATTTTATGTTTTTGACCAAAATCGGCCTGTTCCGGTGATTGTCCGCAATTACACAAAGAATGATTTTACCCAGCTCATTGAAATTCAAAAAGAATGTTTCCCACCGCCGTTTCCTTCAGAATTATGGTGGAACGAGGAACAATTAATAAATCATGTAACCCTTTTTCAAGAAGGAGCATTATGCGTTGAAGTGAATGGTGAATTAGCGGGATCCCTGACGGGGTTGTGCGTCGATTTTGATCCGAACCATCCAAACCATAAGTGGGAGGAGATTACTGACCACGGCTATATCCGCAATCACCAACCGGATGGAAACACGTTGTACATTGTCGACATTAGTGTCCGCCCCAAATATCGTAAGCTGGGACTTGGTAAATTAATGATGCAGTCCATGTATCATATTGTGATTCAAAAAGGCTTTGATCGGTTGCTTGGCGGCGGGAGAATGCCTGGGTATCATACCCGTGCATCTAAAATGACGCCAGAGGAGTATTTGCAGGCAATTATGAAGGGAGAGGTAAGGGATCCGGTGATTACCTTCCTCTTGCATTGCGGCAGAGTCCCAATCGGACTTGCAGAAAACTATCTTGATGATGAAGAATCCTGTAATTATGCTGTTTTAATGGAATGGAAAAACCCATTCAAATAAAGGGGGAATGAATGAAAATGGATTATAAGCGTATTACGAGTATTAAGGATCCGAATTTTAAAAAGCTGCATCAATTAATGGGAGAAATTTTTCCCCAAGAAGAAGTATTAGAGTATGAGTTATGGAGAGAACCATTAGAGGATCCAAGTATTCGGGTGTTTGTTGCGATACAGGAGGACGAGGTTGTAGGAGCTACGGAATATCGATATTATCCAGAATGGAATATTGCTATGACAGATTTTACGATTATCGGTAAGCCTGGGCTTGGCCTTGGACGATTCTTAGCTCAAAATAGATTAAAAGACTTAAAGAAACTAGCACTAGACAATGGAAACGAACTATTTGGTATGTTTGCTGAAATCTATGACCCGTATCGTGTTCAAAATCACGAGTTTGGCGGATTAAAAGTGATGGATCCTTATGTTCGCAGGGAGGTATTGTCTCATTTGGGCTACAAACGTCTTGACCTTTCCTATGTCCACCCTTCATGGGAGAATAATGGCGAAGCGGTAAAAGGATTGGATTTATGCTTTATGCCAATGGATGACGAATTGGAACAGTTACAGGCAGCTTTAGTAGTAGAGTTTCTGACTACCTATTACTCAATTCTTTCAAATAAACCACAAGAATGGCTTGAAATGATTAATCAAGTGAAGGAACGGGACATAATTTCTTTATTACCCCTGTAAAAAGAATTTTCGAAAAAGATTGACAGCTTTGCAGGAATCAACTACAATTTCATTCATAACATGGAATTTTAATTAAAAATTTTATAAATACTCTTATCCAGAGCGGCGGAGGGACTAGGCCCGATGAAGCCCGGCAACCTTCAAGGTAATCCTTGAAAAGGTGCTAATTCCTGCAGGTTATCTTTAACCTGAAAGATAAGAGGAGGATGACGACCCTCTTCTTATGAAGAGGGTTTTCTTTTTTCCATTTTCTAATAGCGGGGGGATCAATAATGACAGTAAAGGTAGCCATTTTAGGGTTCGGAACAGTAGGCGAAGGAGTTTATCGAACCATTCAAACACATGCAAGTGAACTGGAAGCCTTATTGGGAAAGAGAGTGGAGGTTGCGGCCGTTCTAATTAAAAATAAGCAAAAAGAAAGAAAAATCGCAAAGGATGTTCTTATCACAACGGATTTCAATGAAATTATCAATCTTTCACAGCTTGATATTGTGGTTGATGCGATTGTGGGCAAGGACCCGGCCTTTAACTATTTAAAACAAGCAATTGAAAGAGGTAGCCATATTATTACTGCAAACAAAGAAATGTTTGCATACCATGGAAAAGAGCTGTTGGATCTTGCTGATGAACACCAAGTATCAATTGGCTTTGAAGCGACTGTTGCGGGTGGAGTTCCAATCATTCAAACCTTAAGACAATTGTTACAGGTGAATCGTGTTAAGCAAATTCAAGGCATTGTAAACGGGACATCCAATTTCATTTTGACAGAAATGCGTGAGAAAAAGCAGTCATTTGCAGATGCCTTAAGATTGGCTCAGGAAAAAGGATTTGCGGAAGCAGACCCAACTAATGATGTGGAAGGCTTTGATGCTTTTTATAAATTAATGGTTTTAAGCAGAGTGGCCTTTGGAAATGCGCCGAATTGGAAGGCTGTGGAACGAGTCGGGATCACTTCTATTACAAGTGAATTAATTGAAACGGCTGACCAGCTCGGTTTTCGGTTCAAGCATGTTGTGAGTATTCAAAAGGATGGGGATACACTTATTGGAAGTGTAAGGCCAGTGCTCGTCAGTAAGTCCCATCCCTTCTATCATGTGGAAGGGGTAGAAAATGCGGTAAATATATACTCAGACATCGTGGGCAGAATAACTCTGCAAGGTCCTGGGGCCGGAATGTTTCCGACTGCAAGTGCAGTTATCGAGGACCTAGTTTATGTAAGCCAAAGTAATCACAAAAATAAGCTTCAGACTAATCCTGTATTAGAAGCCTTACCCCTTGCTGCCGGTTCATTAAATAATTTCTGGATAATAAGTGGGGTAAGTAAAACGGAATTAAGTTCATCCATTCTTCTTGCGGAACCATTATCTGATCAAACTTTTATTGTTGAGGCAACTGATGAGGAGATTTTACAGGAAGCAAAAAAGTATCCATCACTAAGTTACTACCCAATCCTGGATGGAACACAATTCCTTCAAAATAAAAAAGACAAGTTTACGGTTACAGTATAAAAATCTCTCTAGACAGCACCTTCTTTCTAAGGCTGCTGTCTTATTTTTTTGGGAAAATAATATAAAAACCCATCACATAAATGGGAGTTAGTCTAGTCCAATTTATACCCTTGTACATATTGTGTAAAAGCTATACTAAATCGGACGTGGTTTAGCATAAAGAAGGAAAAGGGGTGCAACATGTCAGGAAACATCACTGACCGATTGATCGGGGATATAAAAAATTCGTTTACTTATGAATTTATGGTTAAGCCTGGAAACATACATCAAATCGATAAACAGTCTAGGGAAATTCCAGTCACCAGTAATGGGAAAAATTATATTATTGGTCCAGCAAGAGGAGAAGACCAAAATGGCTCCGGAATCTGCGTCTCCATTGGAATGAATGGAGTATCTGTCTATGAATATACACAAAATAATATTTACGCCACATTGGTTTATGAGACCCCCATTAATGAGTGGGTCCATGTGGCAGTTGTTTATAAGGGGAAGAGACCCTTTCTTTTTATAAATGGTACTTTCGTAAAAGAAGGGGAAATAAGTCCAAAAAAGTATGTCTCTCCATCAGGTTCCATTTGTTACCCGCCAGGAGTGTTCTTTATTGGGGAAATTAAAGAAGTTAGAATCTGGAATCATTGCAGAAGTGAAAATCAGCTGAAAGTAAATATGAATGTTAGACTGAAGGGGCGAGAGAGTGGTCTATATGCCATTTGGCCTAAAAAAAACACTAGAGAAATTAAGAGAGAACCAGTATCAGCAAATAATGAAACAAAGACTGATAAATATAGAGGTTTGACGAATAATCAGAATAAAAAAATAGAGGTAAGTATTATTATCCCTTCCTACAATAAGTATCCACTAAATCTATTCACCCTATATTCTCTTGAAAACCAGACTTTCAATTCAGAAAAAATGGAAGTTATTTTCATTGATGATGCCTCTACAGACCAAACCGAAGACTCCCTCCGAAACTATCAGGCGCCATATCAATTCAAATATATTCGAAACAATGAAAATCTTGGAAGGGCAAAGGTACGCAACTTAGGAATTCAAGCATCGAGTGGAAACATCCTGATATTTTTAGACGCTGAAATGCTTGTTGACCCTAATTTTGTTACCAATCACGTTAAGTATCACCAATCAAAAAGCAATCTTATCATGTCAGGGGTCATGTATTCTAGGAATATCATTACTTGTATTTTTCCAAAATATGATCGTGATAAACTTGGCCAAATAGCTGAGATGGTAAAAGGAAATGAAAACCTTAATAGTAAATTCAATAATTATGAAAAAACGACTGAAAAGCCTTATCCTCTCATTAACAAAAGTGATATTACAAATCAGGCCTATGGTGCTTTAATTAAGGATGCGAACTCGTGGTTTCGAACCATTACCCGCAAATATGGAACGGATTTAGAAGGGTTTGAATTTCCATGGATGGCCTTCCTGACAGGGAATGTTTCTTTGAGAAGAGAGCTTTTAAATAAAGCAGGAGTTTTTGATGAGGAATTTGTGAAATACGGCTATGAAGACTGGGAATTAGGATACCGCTTATATAAGGCAGGGGCGAAGTATCTGAATGCTAAGAATGTTATATCCTATCACCAAGAACATCCAGTCGCAGAAAGCAAGTGGAAAGAGGCCATTGAAAATTATCATTTATTTATTAAAAAGCATGATGAAGTGGACATCCTTATTCTTGCTTTAGAACTATCGAGGATTACTGGTTTAACAACCATGAATGATATTCTGCAAGAATATAAGAATTTGGTTGAAAAATACGGAGATAAAACTAAAAAATTCCAAAATAGATTTATCTCGGTCCTTGAAACGATTGCGATCTTACTGAAAGTGGATATTCGCCATTTTAATATTTTAGGGGCTGCCGGTTTTGGAATCGACCAAATAAACGGCCTTAAATCTGATCTCCGGAAACTAAGTAAACTAGGCAAATATAAAAACCTGGCTAGTTTCATTGAAAAGGTTATTGCTTCATAAAAGGATACGGAAGGCAAGGAGGAGAAAAATGGTTTCCATTATTACTTGTACCATAAGAGATGAATTTATCAATAATGTATTTAAAAATTATCAACAGCAAACATGGAAGGATAAAGAGTTAATCATTGTCTTAAATAAGGATTCAATGAGCATAGATAAATGGATGGAAAAAGCGAAGAATTACCCAAAAGTACGTGTTTTTCAACTTCATGAAAAAGCAACATTGGGAGATTGCTTAAATTTTGGGGTTTTAAAGGCAACTCATGATATTATTGCTAAATTCGATGATGACGATTATTATGGCCCAGAGTATATTACCAGTTCGATGCAGGCATTTAAAGACGAAAAGGTTTCGATTGTCGGCAAAGGTTCATATTATATTTATTTTAAGAATAAAAAGGCCTTGGTCTTAGTCCCTGGTGAAGAAAATTCATTCTCAGACACGGTTGCCGGAGCTACGTTAATGTTTCGAAAAGCAGTTAGTGAAAAGGTTCAATTTGAAAAAGTAAATCGTGCGGAGGATTACTTTTTTATCGATCAATGTAAAAAAGCTGGCTTTGAAATTTATTCTACTGATTGTTTTCATTTTGCCGTAGTCCGTCACGATACAGAAAAACATACCTGGAAGGTGTCGGATGAGGATTTTATGGGTTGGGGGGATATAGTAGCCCATACCGAAGATTTTTACCCAATTGTCTCAAATTCCAATTAGAGTTTAAATAAATGAATGAAAATTCATATATTAACTGTGCTATCCACATCGAAGGTCCTATATTATAAGCATTCCACACACTTATGCACATTATCCACAGGGTTACCCACAAAATTTGTTAACAAAATGTGAAAAGCTTTAAAGCTTGTAATTTAAGAAGTTTTTACGCTGGATCCACATTATCCACAAAATAGAACGAAAAAGAAGCAGGACACCTGCTTCTTTTTCAAATTCAAACTTTTTTTAAAGAGGTTATCTACTTCTTTTGGTATTTACACGCTGGTTCGCTGCATTTGCTCGTGCTTGTGCCTCTAAATCTGCCTGATCGGCTAATTCAGCAGAATACTCTTCATCGATTCCATCTGATTTAAGATTTTTTGGCACCTGTGGAAGTGATGCTTTATTTTTACCACGAGACCCATGCCCACGTGAACGACCCATTACGAAAACCCCTTTCATTGATAACTTTCAGGAACCTTCTTGGTTCCTTTCTTAGTGTTAGCAAAAAACAAAGGTCCATGAATGGGAAATGCTTCAAAGTTTTAATTACAGTCTGGTTTTTCTGTCTGAAAATCCTCCAGCCCGATCTGCCATTTTAAATTCCCTTTGATAGCTTACTTCTTGCATACTGGTTAAGGAATATTTTCCCCGATCCTTATCCTTTTTCTTTTTTTCCGCCATATTTGCTCATTCCTTTCAACATATTTTTGCTAAATGTCATTAAGCTTAGTGGATTTTAATTAAGCACAATATGTACTTATTTCCATTTTTACCTTATAGGGGTGGAATGATACTGTGTAATTTCAATTCTTTGCGATATTTCATGAAAAACATGGTAAAGTAGTGTTGAGGTGAGGGAAAATGGCAATCATTACGAAAATCACCACGCAACAGAAAAATCAGGATCGCTATAATGTTTTTATGGATTATGGAAAAGGCGAGGAATTTGCATTTAGTGTGGATAGTGATGTCTTAATAAAATTTCAGCTAAAAAAGGGTTTGGAGCTCGATGACTTTTCCTTTCTTGAAATTCAGTATCAGGACGATATTCGTAAAGCTTATCATCATGCTATCCAATATTTATCCAAAAGAATGCGGTCCGAAAAAGAAATAACGGATTATTTAGCGAAAAAAGAAATTGATGAGCCCATTATTAACGAGGTTCTTCATAAATTAACCTCCCAAAAATATATTGATGACTGGGAATATGCTCACGCATTTGTCAGAACCCAAGTCAATACAACCGACAAGGGACCAGATTTAATTTGGTTGGAATTAAAAGACAGGGGAATAAAGGAGGACTTTGCAAGACAAGCCCTACAGGATTTTCCTTATGAACTGCAGGTTGAAAAAGCTTCGATACTTGCTAAGAAATTTTTTGAAAAGAATACAAAGGACTCTGAGCGGATTGTAAAGCAAAAGCTTGAAGGATTACTGCTTCGAAAAGGGTATCCATTTGAGATCATTCAAATTGCTGTAAATGAAAGTGAACTGGACAAGGATGATGATGCGGAAATGGATGCAATCAGGTTTCAAGGTGAAAAGGTTTATCGGAAATACTGTCATCTTAGCGGTTTTGAGTTTAAACAAAAGATGAAACAAGCCCTATATCGAAAAGGTTTTTCGATGGATTTAATCGAAAAATTCTTAGCCGAAAAAGAAGAATCATGACAAAATGTCATGATTTTTTACTTTCAATGATAATGGAATCCTGATTGATTTGTTGGACAATTATTTCTGCCACTTCTTTTGGGGAACAGAAACGGGAAGGGTCTTTCACATGATTGCTCTCATTCCAAAATGAAGTATCCATACCACCCATGTAAACGGCGGTAAATTGGATCTTGCTGCCCTCAAATTCTTTTTGAAGACTTTCAGTAAAGCCGCGTATCGCAAATTTACTAGCTGCATAAATGGCTTCATTAACCTTACCGCGAAGCCCGGCTGTTGAGATAATATTGATAATTTTTCCTTCACCTTGATGAATTAGGTAAGGTAAAACCGATTTTGTCATCAGGATGGTTCCGAGAACATTCGTGTCCAGCATCTCCGCAATTTCCTGCTGTGTCATCTCCGGGAAAGGCCCAAAATGTCCCACTCCTGCGTTGTTGACCAATCCATAAATTTCATAAGACTGGTTAATATCAGCGATTTTTTCTTGTACCTCTTTATGGTTACGAATATCTAATTGGAGATAATCTGCACTCCCGCCAGCTGCTTCGATTTCCGTTTTCGTGCTCCTTAATTTTTCTTCGTTCCGTCCCGTTAGAAGCAGATGATAATTTTGCCTAGAAAATAATATGGCCAATTCTTTCCCTAACCCTGAACCAGCACCGGTAACCATGATTGTTTTCATTTGTTTAAACTCCTTTATTAATTCTACAAAAATAATTATACTTAAATATGGTGGATAACGAAACTTTGGGAGTGGATTACATGCACCAGGAGAAACGATATAGTGAATTGAGCGAACATGAACTACGCCAAGAAATTGCGACTCTTCAGGAGAAAGCACGGAAAGCAGAGCAATTAGGAAGGGTTAATGAGTTTGCTGTCCTTGAAAGGAAAGTATTGATGGCTCGTGCCTATTTAATAAGTCCCGATTCCTTTGAGCCGGGTGAAATTTATGAACTTGAAGGGGATCCGGGGCAATATTTTAAGATCGATTATCTAAATGGGGTTTTTGCTTGGGGATATCGCCTTAAAGGCGATGGAAAAGAAGAGGCAGTGCCGATTTCTATGTTAAGGCGTGTAAAATAAAACACAAACCAGAGAGCAGCTCTCTGGTTTGGTTGTTTTCTAGGACTGCTTTCTGGTTTGGCGCTTTAAAATGATGAGGTCCTGGGTTTCCTTACTTTCGCCATTTATTTGCGAATGGGCATGTTTCGGATTCGCCCATGGAGTAGAAAATGGCTTGTTTTGAAAAAATTTCTGGTTTCCCATAATAACGCCTCCCTAGGTTAAAGAATCAGGTGTATCATTATCATTAGCGCGCTGACCAGAAGCTCGCATCCTTTCCTGTGGATGCGTATTAATGGTTCCATCTGCTCTTTTTGAAGCATACTCTGCTTTTGCTCTTGGCTCTCCCTCTAACTTATTGTTATTTTGATTAGGAAAGTTACGTTGTTTGTTTCTCATGCTGTACCTCCATCTAAAGGAATGAGAAATCGTGAAAAGCAAAGCATCAAAAGATCAATGCTGACCACGTATCTATATTATTTGCTTAATTAGATTTAGATATGTTATAAGAAAATGGCAAAGGAGTGAAGGTATGAACGAGTATCAACAGCGGTTAACCCAATGTTTAATGGCTAAAAATAACCAGCTTACAAATGATGAAGCACAAACATGGATTGAATTATTATGGGATGATTTTGAGACAACCGCTGCAAAAGCAGGCAGAGACTATCTTGGCAGTGAAATGACGGAGCGAATTGTAAGACAGTGGATTGAAAATTATGGAGGAAGACTTCATGATTTTATCGCAACAAATCCAAAATATAAGGATTTTTTAAATAAAAAGCGATGACAAAATAAAATGTCATCGCTTTTTTATTGATCAGCTTGGTATAATACTTAATTTTTTCCGCAGTTTCTTTTCGCTAAAGACCCATCCGGTATAGGAGCTAATTCGGTTTAGCTCACAATCTAATTGGACAACAGCAACGAAAGGATAATGACCATTACTGCGATACCGGAGATCAATAAACCTTACTTCATAAAAATCATCGTATTCATCCACTTCCCAGCGATAAACAGGTGAGAAGGATAAAAACGCAGAAAGGTTTTTGTCTTTTTTAGCTGCCTCAATGACGGGGGTTTCAGGTACTGGAATCCGATTAAATAAATCTAAAATCTCCACTTTATCCTTTACAGCTTTTCCGACAAAGAATTGTTTCTCATTCATTGCGGCAATCCGCCATTGGTGGAATTTCATGGTTGGTGCAATAATTATTTCCGTTGCATCCGGAACAATTCTACGGACCTCCAATAAAACCTTATGTCGGACGCGGAACCTTAGTAAATAATAACCAATAATAACAAAATACATAATCAAAAAGGTGTATCCTGGATTTGCTCCAAATATCCAAATAAAAATCCCCACAACATGTATCGCAAAAATATAAGGATCGAATGTATTAATGACACCTAGCGCCACCCATTTATTCGAAAATGGTCTAAGGGCCTGGGTGCCGTAAGCATTAAAGATATCAACAAATACATGGAGAAATACTGCGAAAAATGTCCATGCCCATAAATGCAGTAAATTGACTGCTGGGAAAAATGGATAAATCACAGCTAAAAGTACAAGCGGCCAAAGAATCACTGCCGGTATGGAATGGGTAACACCCCGATGATTGCGAATATAGATCGCATTATTTCTAAGTTTTAAAACAGTATCAATATCAGGTATTTGTGACCCTGCAATTGTGGCGATTAAAACGCTGGTTGTTGCTGCATGGCTGCTTGCTACAACGGGGTCAAGTGTTGCCAGACCTCCAAGTGCAATCCCCATGACAACGTGAGTTCCTGTATCCAAAAGGAAGTTCCTCCTTTAATCTAATCAGTTCTTGTCAAAAAGACTAATATGGATTATCGTAATACAATGCATACTATTATATTCCCTCATTTTGTAGTGTTTAACAAGTTGGAGGCCCAAATGTAATGAAAAATGTTCTGAATAATTTAACGAAAGTAAATATAAAAGAATTTCAAGATGATTTAATCACTTGGTTTAAAAATGAGCAGCGTGACCTTCCTTGGAGAAAGGATCAGGATCCATACAAAGTATGGGTTTCTGAAATCATGCTGCAGCAAACAAGAGTGGATACGGTTATACCTTATTTCAACCGTTTTATTGATTGGTTTCCAACGATAGATACCCTAGCAGAAGCAAATGAAGATAAGGTTCTGAAGGCATGGGAAGGTCTTGGTTACTATTCAAGGGTAAGAAATTTACATTCCGCAGTTAAGGAAGTAAAAGAAAAATATGATGGGATTGTTCCTAATACACCAAAGGAAATATCCACTCTTAAAGGGGTTGGACCTTATACGGCTGGAGCGATTTTAAGCATTGCATATGGAGTACCCGAGCCTGCAGTTGATGGGAATGTGATGAGAGTTTTATCAAGAATTCTCTCCATTTGGGAGGATATCGCCAAGCCCTCTTCTCGAAAGGTTTTTGAGCAAGCTGTAAGAGAACTCATCTCCCATGAAGAACCATCAGAATTTAATCAGGCATTAATGGAATTAGGTGCATTGATCTGTACTCCAACCTCCCCGTCTTGTTTGCTTTGCCCTGTACGTGAACATTGCCATGCATTCCATGAGGGTGTACAGACGGAACTTCCAATCAAATCTCAGAAAAATAAACAGCGTGAAGTACAGCTTGCTGCAATTGTCCTTGCTAATGAAAAAGGACATTTGCTTATTCATAAACGACCTGAGTCCGGACTTCTCGCTAATTTATGGGAATTTCCGAATTTGGAAATCAACCATCCAATTCAAAATAACCGTGATCAAATCGCCCGTCTTTTTGAACAGGATTTAAGTCTCAATCTTCATTTAGATAAGATGATTGGTCAAGTGGAGCATGTTTTTTCCCATTTAATTTGGAAGATTAAAGTCTATACTGGAACGATTTCAACGGATTTTACTGAGAATCAAGAGTGGAAATTTGTTTCGTTAGATCAGACAGAGGATTACGCTCTACCGGTTTTTACCCAAAAAATCTTTAAGCTTTATCAAGAATATAAAAAAGAATGAACGCCGTACAGTTACGGTGTTCATTCTTTTTTTAGTCCCCCGCGATCCATGATTTCTTCGATAATTTCCCGATGAATCGTTTGTCCTTCACTATTTAAGTATGGGACCATTTGCTGCAATGATTGATGAAAAAAGGATAATTCTTGATCATCCCACTCTTTAATTGACATCATTGAAAGTTCTGTCATATCCCGCCCATTATACATTTTTACATCTTCCTTTCAATCATGTTATCCAAGTTAGTGTTTTGTTATCAATTGTCTTCTATGCATAGAAGCGATAAAATAATAAGAAATCACAAATGAAGAAGGGAAATATATATATGTCACAAAAAGTAGCACTAATTACAGGAAGCAGCAGGGGAATTGGAAAAGCAACGGCTCTTAGATTAGCCAAAGAAGGATATGATATTGTCATCAATTATGCCAGAAGTAAGAGTGGTGCCTTAGAGACCGCCGAACAAATCGAAGCACTTGGTAGAAAAGTACTGGTCATTAAAGCCAATGTTGGGGATGTAAATAAAGTAAAAGATATGTTTGCTCAAATTGACCAAGAGTTCGGACGGCTAGATATTTTTGTTAACAATGCTGCATCAGGTGTGCAGCGTCCGTTAATGGAGCTTGAAGAATCTCATTGGGACTGGACGTTGAACATCAATAGTAAGGCATTATTATTTTGCGCACAAGAAGCAGCAAAGTTGATGGAGAAGAACGGTGGCGGAAAAATTGTCAGCATAAGCTCACTAGGTTCCATTCGCTATCTGAAAAATTACACGGTAGTGGGTGTATCTAAAGCGGCACTTGAAGCTTTAACAAGATATTTAGCAGTCGAGCTTGCTTCAAAAAATATTGTCGTGAATGCTGTTTCCGGTGGAGCGGTTGATACCGAGGCACTGAAGCATTTTCCAAATCGCGAAGAACTTCTTCAGGAAGCAAAAGACAAAACACCTGCGGGAAGAATGGTCGAAATTGATGATATGGTGAATACGGTTATGTTCTTATTATCAGATGCATCAAGCATGATTAGAGGACAAACGATTATTGTGGATGGCGGTATTTCCTTATTGGTTTAAGAAAAAGTTATTTTTTAAAAATAATTTGGATAGTCCACACACCTCGGGGGTACATTAATCTCGTGGAGGTGATTAAAGTTGGCAAAATTCAACCAACAAGCTAACAGAACATCAGCTGGAACTAACATCCAGGAAGTAAGACAACAAAATGCACAATCTCAAGCAGGTGCAGGTGCTGCAGGATCATTTGGAACTGAATTTGCGAGTGAAACAAATGCTCAAGAAGTAAGACAACAAAATGCTCAATCTGCTCGTGCTAATGCTGGTGCAGGTGCAGCAGGTGCAGCAGGTTCAGCTGGAGCATTTGGTACAGAATTCGGTAGCGAAACAAATGCTGCAGAGGTTAGAAAGCAAAACCAAGCTGCAGAAGCTCGTAAAAACCAGGGTTCTGGCCAATTTGGTCAAAGCTAAAATAAGTTAACACAGATGGAAGGCGCTCTCAATCGGAAGAGTGCCTTCTTCTTTTTGTCTTTTCTAACGTGAAGCTGGGAGACATGGTCTTCATCAGGTATCGTAAAAAAAGATCAAATAAGTCCCTTTTAGAAACATCTTCTCAAATTCGACAAATGTTCCATAAAGTTTACATAAATAGTCAAAGGATAAATGGATTTGTTCAAGAATATTTATAAAGTACAAAATATAAGGCGGTGATGGGTTGGATCAATTTAACCGATTAGTTTCCGAACAAATGATCACAATGGAAAAATTATTATACCTTCAAGCCGAGCTGGAACGCTGTCTTGAGATTGAAGCAGAATTGCAAAATCTGCAAAATGAAACGGAGCTTGAGAGTATTCAGACTGATATTCAACAAATGAAAAAAGAATTAAAAGAGATTCAATTAATATTTGAAAAACAAACAGAAGAAGTCATCCAGTCCTATCAAGTAGCAAACTTAACCCCTTCAAGGTAGAGAAAAAAGGCTAAATATAAGAAAATACGTAAATTTTTCCTTAAGAGTCATTGAATTCAATGGCTCTTTTGTTTTAAAATCCTTGTTCAACCGTTATAATAATAAAAAAGAGGAATTGTACTTTGTTGCCATTTACCGGTTTTTAAAAATTTTTTCGAATAGGTTACAAAGCGTTCAGGAATGAAGGTAGGGGAGAATATGGGCGTACCCATCGAAGGAGAACCAGTACAAATACATAGCTATAAACACAATGGGCACATCCATCGGGTCTGGGAAGAAACAACCGTTTTAAAAGGATCACAAAATTTAGTCATTGGCGGAAATGATCGGACGATTGTAACAGAATCAGATGGAAGAACATGGATTACTAGGGAACCGGCTATTTGTTACTTTCATTCCCAATGCTGGTTCAATGTAATTGGAATGATTCGGGAAGACGGGATTTATTATTATTGTAACTTAAGTTCTCCGTTTATTTTTGACGGGGAAGCGCTGAAATATATTGATTATGATTTGGATATAAAGGTTTATCCTGATATGACATTCAATTTATTAGATGAAGATGAATATGAGCGCCATCGCCGCGAGATGAAATACCCTGAAGTAATCGACCAAATACTGAAGAAAAACGTAGATAAGCTCATTCGCTGGATTCGTCAGCGAAAAGGCCCTTTTGCGCCAGACTTCATCGATATTTGGTACGAGCGTTATTTAACATATCGTCGCTAGATAAAAAATGCTTTTTAGACCTGTTGAAACAATCATCAACAGGTTTTTATTTGGATGGAAAAGCATATGTAGAACAGGGGAGAATTCTTTGAATAGTATACGCAGGTACCTACAGTTTGTTAAGCCATACAGGGTTCAAATCCTCGGAACCATTATGATTGGGGTTATAAAATTCGGAATCCCGTTAATCATCCCAATGCTGATTAAATACGTGGTCGATGATATTATTAACAATCACTCATTAGCCGATGAGGCGAAAATTCATAAGTTAATGATCATGCTAGGAGCAATGATTGTTATTTTCGTCATCCTTAGGCCGCCGATTGAATATTATCGGCAATACTTTGCACAATGGACTTCAAGTAAAATTCTCTATGATATCCGCGATCAGCTATATACCCATATTCAGAAATTGAGCTTTAGATATTATGCGAACACAAGAGCCGGTGAAATTATATCTCGTGTGATAAATGATGTCGAGCAAACGAAAACCTTCGTCATTTCCGGTCTAATGAATCTATGGTTGGATATTGCAACCATTATCATTGCTATTATTATTATGTTTTCTATGAATGTGAAGCTGACGATTGTATCTATCCTGCTATTCCCGCTTTACGCTATTTCTGTAAGATACTTTTTTGGAAATCTGCGCAAATTTACCAGAATTCGTTCGCAGGCTCTTGCTGAGGTCCAAAGCTATTTACATGAACGGGTCCAAGGGATGCCTGTTATTAAGAGCTTTGCGATTGAGGACTACGAGCAGACACAATTTGATAAGCAGAACAAGAACTTTTTAGAAAAAGCATTACAGCACACAAGCTGGAATGCGAAGGCGTTCTCTGCAGTTAATACAATTACGGACATTGCACCCTTAATTGTCATTGGTTATTCTGCCTATTTGGTCATCCATCATGATCTTTCTTTAGGGACAATGGTCGCCTTTTTCGCTTATATCGACAAGTTATATAATCCATTAAGAAGACTGGTTAACTCTTCAACAACCATTACTCAATCATTCGCATCGATGGACCGTGTGTTTGAATTTATGGATGAAAAATATGATATTGTCGATGCACCGAATGCCATTGACTGTACAACCGTTAATGGAGATCTTTCATTTGTAAAAGTTAATTTTTCGTATGGAGAAGCAGAAGAGCGAGTATTAAAGAATATTTCCTTAGATGTTAAAAAGGGGGAGACCATTGCCTTAGTTGGGATGAGCGGCGGTGGAAAATCAACCTTCGTAAGCTTAATCCCTAGGTTTTATGATGTAACAGAAGGAAGAATCATACTAGATGGGGTTGATATCCGTCACTTTAAAGTTCAATCCTTACGAGACAAAATTGGAGTGGTTTTTCAAGACAATATTCTTTTTAGTGAATCGGTGAAAGAAAATATTTTGTTAGGAAAACCAGATGCTTCAGAAGAAGAGGTCATTCAAGCGGCGAAAGCGGCAAATGCTCATGAATTTATATTAAATCTTACAGAGGGGTATAACACTCGGGTAGGGGAAAGGGGTGTAAAGCTTTCCGGCGGCCAGAAGCAACGAATTGCGATTGCCCGCGTATTCTTAAAGAATCCGCCTATCTTGATTTTGGATGAAGCTACATCAGCCCTTGATCTGGAAAGTGAACATCTTATTCAAGAATCCCTTGAGGAGCTTGCAAAGGACAGGACAACCTTTATTGTTGCTCACCGATTATCAACGATTACCCATGCCAATCGGATTGTTCTCATCGAACACGGTGAAATTGTCGAAATAGGAAGCCATGAAGAATTAATGGCGAAACAAGGGAATTATTATAAATTATTTCAGGTACAACAGCTGGATCAAAAGGAAAAAAACGAGGCCAAGTAAAGAGCAAAGGGTTCTGTTTTTGTGATACGGTTCAGGTTTTCTTGGATTTCTGAGATAAGATGTCTTGTTCTTAATTGAGTTAACCAGGAAAAGTAAAATAAGCGGAGGTTTTCCGGTTAAATGTAGAATGAAGCTCATTTCAGGGTAAATAAGGGAGGATTTTCCGATTATGCAAAGAAAAATCCCCCAATTTTGCATTTCTTGAGTCAATAGGCGAAATTTCTCCGTTTATTTAAGCCCTTTTTAATAAACATTACTAAATAAGCGAATTTTTTCCTTCTATTTATCAGCGTGGGTGCTTAACCTGTTTCCCCAACAGATTAGTGCGGACTCTCTTAATTCTAGATGCGGGAATCAGCAGCTAAATATCAATAAAATTGGTACCGATAAATAAATAAAGAGACGTATGCCAGTTCATACGTCTTTTCTTGTGTCATTTAATAAGTATGCACCCGAAAACGGAACCCTTTAGCAAAGAGGGTCTTCGGTTTTTTATACCTGGCTTTTTTCTTCAATGGGAACATCGTTATCATGATAGGAATAGAAGCTTGAGATTAACGTGTCAAGATGTTCAAGTTGTTCTCCGTAGTCAATAATAAAGGCAGTGATTTGCATGATATGGTAAAGATGCGGATTATCTGGATCCGTGTATTCCCTTTGGTGGGCGATAAAAAGATCGTATAGCTCTTTTTTATTTAAAAAATCATTTCCTCCAGAACCGGTTGCAGGTTCCGGTACTTTCCCAATAAACCGAAGCATGAGTTGTTCATGGTGGTAAATAAGGTTATCCAGCTGCTCTTGAATCGCCTGTTGAAAATGTTCCGGCAGCAGGAGGATTTCATTTTCAAAGCGATGAAGTTTTCTTAAAGTATCGACTCCTTTTTTTGCCGTAAAAATCATTTGCCGGTAAACCACCAGCTTGCGTGATTTTTCCAAGTTTTTTTTCTTGAAATAATTATGTTCTTCCTTGTACATCCCATAAAACTGTTCCATTTTAATGAGACTATCTTTGAGCTTTTCAATCTCTTCTTTCAGAAGATGATGTTCAAAGTCATGCCGAGTGCTTAAGCGAATCCACCGGATTAATTCCTCGGTGGTGCTTGATATTTTAAAATAAAGCTTACTTTCATACTTTGGCGGCATAAATACTAAATTGACGATAAAGGCTGAAAATACCCCAATCATGATGGTAGAGAACCGGATAGCTGCAAACGGAATGAAATTCCCGCCAGTGGTTTCCATAATCGATACCAATGTGACGAGGGAAAGACCGATGGTATTTTCGAGTTTCAGCTTAAGATTGATACTTATGGCAATTATGGCTGCTAATCCAATGACAGTAAAATGATTTCCTAATGTGAGAACGAAAAATACCGCGAGTAATGCCCCAATGATATTTCCTTGTATTTGTTCAATAATCGTTAAATACGAACGATAAATGGTTGGCTGAATCGCAAAGATGGCAGAGATGCCGGCAAATACCGGTGATGGCGAATGCAGCAACTGACCAAGATAAAGGGACAAAATGATTGCTATTCCCGTTTTTAAAATGCGGGCGCCTAACTTCATAAAAGAATGAATTCCTTTCAAAAAATTGTCTAATACTAGTTTGTTCAATGTGAAACAATAAATGACTATACATGGATTAAAACATATAATCAAGAGAAATAATATGAATTTTATGTTATATTTTTCTACAAAAAAAACGTCCGCTGTATGATGCGGACGTTTTTTGTATCATTCTGTTGAAACAGATGGATCTGCTTGCTCTTTAACCGGAACAATTTGCACGAAATGGTCTTCGGGATTAGCTAGAAGGGATTGAAGCTGTTTTGCTTCTTCAACCTGGCCATCATTCTCAAGTAAGCTGATGTATTGGCCTAAAAGTTCATTCACATCATTTTTTCCATTTTCATTTAATGGGTTAACAGAAACTTTAGCCCCTTTGGCAATTCTTCTTTGAATCGCCTCTTTTGTTAATCCCATTTCAGGCTGAAGGCGTGTATAGACTACACCACCAGTCATACCAGCGCAAATCCATGGACCTGGGTCTCCCAAAACAAGACCACGGCCATTTGTCATATATTCAAAGGCAAATCCCTTAATGTTTGCATTGGAGCCAATATTGCCATTTTCCTGCACAGGAATTTGTTTTTTTACTGAACCGCCGATGATTAAATCAGCTCCTGACAGACGAATTCCAGCACGGGCATCAGCATTACCCTGTGCAATTAAAAGTCCTTTTTGGGCACCATACCCAAAGCCTTTTCCAACTGAGCCATTGTAATAACGGCCATTCTTGCCCTTCGATTTCAGGATTTGAATATTACCTCCGAAGGATGTCTTACCAACACCATCTTGACCGCCGCCATTAACGGTTATTACGATGCCTTCGCTGTTATATGCCCCTAAGCCATTTCCTGGAATGGAACCTTCGCGATACTTCAACTGTACAGGTTTTAACTGTTTGTATGAACCATCAAGTCTGCCTCTAACACGGTGGCAGGAAACACGGCTTCCTAAAACCCTTTGCTCTGATGTAACACTTTCAAACTCACGGGAACTATGCAATTGATCAATGCTTGCATCAAGATATTCTGCCCCAACGGCTACCTGCATTTGTGCTTCAGCAATTGTTTTTGATACCTCTGTCTTCGTAAATTGGCTGATTTCAAGTGTTTTTAGCAAATAAGAAAGGTCTAAGTTTTGGTGTCCGCTTGTTTGTACTAATAAATCTGAGCGGCCGACTGCTTCCTGCAGATCACGAATTCCAAGGGAGGCCGCAAGTACCTTTAATTCCTGACCGAAAGCAGTGAAAAGATTCATGATTCCTTGTACGGCTAAATCAAATTGACGTGGAACAAAACGTCTTAGTCCATGTTCCTTTGCTTGAACCTCTGATTCAATTTGAGTTGCAATTCCAACATGACAAGTATCCAAATGGCAACCGCGGCAAGTAGTACAGCCGATTGACAGCATGGCTAATGTTCCAAAGCCAACACGATTTGCCCCTAGAAGCATGATTTTGATTACATCCATTGCACTTTTCATACCGCCATCTGCCCAAATTTCAACTTTATGGCGGAGTCCGCTTTCCAATAGGGCGTTATGTGCTGCTTTTACGCCAATTTCTACTGGTAAGCCAACATGCTGTAGGGCATGAATTCTTGCGGCACCTGTGCCACCGTCAAAACCACTTAATGTAATAATATCTGCGCCGGCTTTTGCAATTCCAACTGCAATTGTACCGATATTTGGAACAACAGGAACTTTAACAGCAATTTTCGCCTGATCGTTTGCTGTTTTTAATTCTAGAATCATTTGCGCCAAATCCTCAATCGAATAAATATCATGGTTGTTTGATGGCGAAATCAAATCAGAGCCTAATGTTGCATTACGTGCAGCAGCAACCTTTGCTGTTACCTTTGAGCCAGGTAAATGTCCGCCTTCACCAGGTTTTGCACCCTGACCAATTTTAATTTCTAACAGGTTCGAAGAGTTTAACAGTTCGGCATTTACTCCAAAACGACCGGAAGCGATTTGCTGTCCCCGTGTTTTTGGGTATTTACCAAGCATATCTTTAATTTCCCCGCCTTCACCATTTAAGCTCACCATATTTAAACGGTCAGCGCCTTCTGCATATGCTCTAAAGGCAATTTCATTCTGCGACCCGAATGACATGGATGAAATTAAAAACGGTAAATCATGATCGCCTACACGAATATCCACTTCATCTGGTGAAATTGGATGATTCGATGCTTTTAAGCCAGCCAAGTGGCGAATAGTCGTTGGATTTTCCAACTCCTGCTCTGAAATTTTATCGCGGTACACATTGTAATCACCGGTTGCGGCTACTTCACCGATTGCTTTCCAAATCCGCGGGAAGAGGTGGAAGGTCTTTCCGACTCTTTCCTTTTCATTCTGGTAATCTTCAGCCCTAGAATATGCCTCCAGTTTCATTGCCTCGAAACCAAATTCCAGTTCCTTTGAACCAAAGAAGTTTACAATATTTAAAACTTTTGCGATATCTTCGTGAAGACCGATACTTGAGAACAATCTTCCATAACCACGCAACTCATGAATCCCAATGGTTGAAATTACTTTTTCCAGCCCTTTTGTTAATGCACTGTACAAATTGGTCAATGGCTTAGTCGATTCGTCGAGAACAGTCATAAACATGTAGTAAGGACTAATTAAATCAGCGCCTAAACCTAAAACAGTGATAATATCGTGCAAGGAACGGATAGCAGCAGAACGTAAAACTAAAGAGCAATCTCTTCTTAGTTCAGCTTTTACCAATGCCTGATCAATTGCTGCAGTAACTAAATGTGGATCAATCCAATAGAAATCTTCTTGATGTGCTTTGGCATCATCGAGAACAAGTAATGTTTTTCCCAATTGAACAGCCTGAACCGCTTCAGAGGCAAGTCTTTCAAGTGCCAAGTTGATTTCTTCATCTTTACGGAAGGTTGTAGAGATAAACGAAGCTAGTTTTTGTTCATTAAAATATTGAATCACTTGGTCAAAGCTTGGCTGTCCGATTTCTTCAGAACAATTAAAACCCGCTTTTCCTTCTACTAGGACAGGAGTGATTAGTTCTAGAACGGTATTCGTTTCCGCTTTTACGAAAAGAGAAGGGCGTTTGCCAATTACCACACGTGTTGAAAAATGTTCTGTTTCACGATCTCGGTCAATCGCAGGATTTGTAACAACTGCTACACTTTCTTTAAAGTAATCAGCGATATTTTTTCGTTCAGGGTTTAAAGCTGCTAGTGGTGCATCATGACCTAATGAACGGATTGGCTCGACCCCTTTTTCCGCCATTTGTTCGATTAATTGGATATGGTCACGTTCCCATCCGAAAGCCTTATATTGTCCATTATGGATTTTATCCGGATAATTCATGGTTACCGTTTTATTTAAGCTAGGTGCTTGTAATCGATTCCGTGAACTTGAAATCGTTAACCGCTTAGAGATTCGATCATAGACTTCATTTTGGAAACGATTTTGCTCATAAACATCCAATTGATCTCCATGCCATTTAAAGCCAACCTTTTCACCTGGTGCAAGTGGTTTTGGATCATTTACATATTCGCTTGAAGGAATAATCCCTGGTTCTGAGGAGAACAGATAGGATGTTTCCGTTTCAAGCATCCAAAGCGGTCTGAGTCCAAGTGCATCCACACTAAATACAGCTTCATCGCCATATCTTGAGATGATTCCAGCAGGGCCTTGTGCGTAATGCCCCCAAGCTTCGCGAAGGTACGTATATAAATCCTGCAGTTTTTCCGGATAGGCTTTGATTTCATTAATTATTGGCGGGAATAGGAGATCCATGGCTTCAAATAAAGAATATCCATCCCTTGAGATTAAGGTTTCCATTGTCCGGCTTAAATCTTGTGAGTCACTGCCGTCCTTTACCAGCGGAATCCCAATCATTCTTGCTTCGTCCCGAAGCTTAGCAATTGTATTGATTTCTCCATTATGTCCAAGTACACTAAATGGCTGGACTCTGAAGAAGCTGGAAAGGGTATTTGTTGAGTAACGATTGTGCCCCAAAGTGATAGTTGAAGCAGCAAGCGGGTTCGCCAGATCCTGATAATAACGCGGGAGAATATCACCTGCCCCCATTACTTTGTAAACTACATGGCTCTGACTAAGTGATGCAACATGGATTTGATCGTTGTTTTCAAAGTCAACCAATGCCTCAAAGAGGACCTTTGTTAATTCTTGGCCGCTTTTTTTAGAAAGACATGCAAATTGCCAGAAAATAGGGTTTTCCTGGATGGCAATGGGTCCAAGTGCAGAAGAGTCTGTAACTTCTGTTGTTTCGAAAATCATTTCTAATTCATATTTTGCAAGTTTTTGAAGCAATTCATTTTTAGTAGAATTCCAGTTTGCTTTTTGACTGATAAAAACATGCCCAACAGCAAACTCCTCTTTTTCAGCGAGCTTGGGGTCAATTCCGGCATTTTGTAATTTCTCTTTCCAAAGGGCAACAGGGATATCCATATGAATACCAACGCCATCGCCTTCGCCGTTAATAAAGCCAGCCCGGTGATTCATTGTTACGAGAGCATTAATGCAATCGAAGATATTTTTTCTTGTCGGAATCTTGCTTTTTTCAAGGCAGGCAACAATACCACATGAATCGTGTTCATGTTTGTGGAAATCTTTAAAAATGGAAGGATTATATTTTTGTGTCATCGTGGTCGGGCTTCAAAAGGGTGTCCTCTAAAGCCGATTCACCTCCTATGAAATTTCTATATTCGTGAAAAGTATTTGTGGTTTACCACTGTACTGAGGTATTAACAAAAAGGGAAAATTAATAATCTTATAGTATCATATGAATTTTCAGAAATCAAATAAATATACAGAAAATTGTATATCAAAATTAGATTAGAATCATATCGAAATGAGATGGTAATATGTAGTTGTAAACGTTTTCATGGGGATCCAAAGGAAAAGGGAGTGGAAAATACTCCCTTTCGGTGCATAAAAAATGTATAATTATTCATCGTGAAGTGAGGAAAATGCATGATGAACCGCGTGTAACGTTGCTTCAACATCTTCTTCTGTATGAGAAATGGTTAAGAACCATGCTTCATATTTAGAAGGTGCTAAATTAATTCCTTGGTTAAGCATTAGCTTGAAAAACTTGGCAAATGTTTCGCCATCGGTATTTTCCGCCTGCTCGTAGTTTTCAACTTTTTCTGTTGTAAAATAAACGGTTAAAGCCCCTTTTAATCGATTGATCGTGATTGAAACTCGGTGTTCCTTCGCTGCCGCTAAAATTCCATCTTCGAGTTTCGCTCCTAGTCTGTCTAAATAATCATAGATTCCTTCTTGTTTCAACACTTCTAGGCATGCGATTCCGGATAGCATTGAAGCGGGATTTCCTGCCATTGTTCCAGCTTGATAGGCAGGGCCGAGCGGTGCCACTTTCTCCATAATTTCTTTACGTCCGCCATAGGCTCCGATTGGCAGACCTCCGCCGATAATTTTTCCAAGTGCAGTCAAATCAGGCTGGATCCCTAAGAGGTCTTGTGCACCGCCATACATGAAACGAAACGCCGTGATGACTTCATCATAGATGACAAGAGCACCTGCTGCATGCGTTAACTCATTAACCTGCTGTAAGAAGCCAGGTTTTGGTTCAACAATCCCGAAGTTACCGACAATCGGTTCTACTAGTACTGCTGCAATTTGGTCGCCCCATTTTTCTAATGCTTCTTTAAGTGGCTCAATCTCATTAAATGGAACAGTTATGACTTCTTGAGCGATACTTTTTGGCACTCCGGCTGAATCAGGTGTTCCTAGAGTGGAAGGTCCGGAACCCGCTGCAACAAGGACTAAATCCGAGTGGCCGTGATAACAGCCGGCAAATTTAATAATTTTATCTCGTCCTGTGTAGGCACGCGCTACACGAATGGTTGTCATAACCGCTTCTGTTCCGGAATTGACAAAGCGGACTTTATCTATTGATGGTATGGCTTCCTTTAGCATTCTTGCAAGCTTTACCTCATGGAGTGTAGGAGTACCGTAAAGTACGCCTGTTTCAGCTGCACGTTTGATTGCTTCCGTAATATGTGGGTGTGCATGACCTGTGATAATGGGGCCGTATGCTGCCAAATAATCGATATACTGGTTGCCATCGACATCCCAAAAATAAGCGCCTTGACCCCGTTCCATAACCACTGGGGCACCGCCACCTACAGCTTTGTAGGAACGGGACGGGCTGTTTACACCGCCAACAATGTGTTCAAGGGCTTCACTATGTATTCGTTCTGAATTAGTAAATTGCATAATTTTTCCTCCTGAAATTCGATTCTTTCTTATTTTATCACTTATTTTAGTGTTTTCCTGATGTTTTTTTGATCATTATATTGGCGGATTTGTGATTAAAATGAAATAGCATTGGGGGTTCGGTTGCCAATAGGGGTCTGTGCAGCCGAAAGAAGGTTTCTTTTCCCTTTTTCGGGTGTAACCAGCTCAAAGGGGCAATAAAACCAATTGGGAGTCTAAACGACTGAAGCCACAAACCATAAAGTCTGGGGATCAAGCTGGTTCCCTTTATAAAATCAATCCTAAAATCAAGCAGAACGGTTGTTTTACTGCTGTGATTTGGCTAAACTAACACATTAGGGAAAGTTTCAGGAGGAAGATCGATGGAAAATGCAATAGAAGTTAAAAAGTTACGAAAAGAGTTTAAAGCGTATTCAAGCCGAACGGGGTTAAAAGGTGCCTTCCGAGATCTTTTTACCCGTAATTATAAAGTGGTTCCTGCAGTCAATGATATCCACTTCACCGTAAAACAAGGAGAAATGGTTGGATATATTGGTGAAAATGGAGCAGGAAAATCGACAACCATTAAAATGCTGACAGGGATTTTAACGCCAACGTCCGGCCAAATCACCGTCAATGGAATGAACCCGCATAAGGAGCGGGAGAAATTTGTTCAAACAATTGGCGTTGTTTTTGGCCAGCGCTCTCAGCTTTGGTGGGATATCGCTGTTCAAGAATCCTTTCGTCTTTTGAAAAAAGTCTACAAAGTATCGGACGAAGATTACGACAATCACATGGGGCACGTAATTAAAACATTGGATATTGAACCGCTTTTAGATAAACCAGTACGGAAATTATCGCTTGGCCAAAGAATGAGATGTGAACTCGCCGCAGCACTCATTCACAATCCGCCATTATTGTTTTTAGATGAGCCGACGATTGGGCTTGATGTACTGGTTAAATTAAAAATCCGGGAATTTTTAAAGGAAATAAATGAGAAATACAATACAACCATCCTTTTAACGACACACGACTTGTCAGATATTGAAGCACTGTGTGAACGGGTGATTATGCTCGATGAGGGGAAAATCATTTATGACGGTGCTCTTAGAAATCTAAAAGAAAAATGGGGGGAACGTAAGGAATTGCAATTTCAATTTCTTGAAAAGATTGAGATTGCGAAACTTAAAGAAGTAACCGGGGGACTACCCGTTAAATGGGAGTTAGATGAAAAGGAAGCCATCTATATTGCCAATATTGAGGATACCGAGGAATTGATTTCCCTGCTGATTGCTAGAGTGGTCAGTGCATTTAAAATTAAGGATATTAAAATTAATGAAATCTCAACTGAGGAAATTATCCGTAATATTTATGAAAAAGGTACGGTGGAAGTAGAAGGGGGCAATTAATCTTGGATAAATATCTTGAAATGATCCGCATCCGTTTTTTAATGATGCTTGCCTACCGGACTAATTATTATACGGGAATTGTGATTTACAGTATTAATATTGGTGCCTATTATTTTTTATGGTCTGCTATTTATGGGTCGAAGGAGCATATTGAAGGTCTTTCCGTTGTGCAAATGACTACCTATGTTGCCGTTTCATGGATGGCCCGTGCCTTTTACTTTAATAATCTGGATCGGGAAATGGCGCTAGAAATTATGGAAGGAAAAGTGGCCATTGAATTAATTCGTCCCTACAGCTATCTTGGCATGAAAACGATGCAGGGATTGGGCGAAGGGATTTTTCGGCTTTTCTTTTTCTCGGTTCCAGGATTAATCATTGTTTCGTTTATTTTTCCAATTAAATTCACTTGGGACCCGGGGATTTGGGGGTTATTTGCGTTATCTACGATTTTAAGTTTTTTGATTAATACACAACTGAATTTACTAACAGGAATTACTACCTTCTTCTTATATAATAATGCTGGATTGATTCGGGCTAAACGAGTGGTTATTGATTTATTTTCTGGTCTCCTCCTTCCCATCAGTTTTTTCCCTGGATGGGCGCAGGGAGTCATGAAATATCTTCCTTTTCAGGGGATTAGCTATATACCAAGTATGATTTTTACTGGAGGTTTTTCCCATTCTCAAGCAATGGAGGCCATCTTTCAACAGTTCCTCTGGGTAGTGATTTTAATTATCCCTATTCAGTTCCTGTGGTCTGTGGCAAAAAAACAGCTAATCATACAAGGGGGGTAAGCAAGTGTTTTACACATCCATGCTTTTTCAATATATTTCTCAATATTTAAAGACAAGATTTCAATATCGTGGGGATTTATTTGTAGAATTTTTCTCGGATTTATTATCTCAAGCGATCAATCTAATCTTTATATTAGTGGTATTTGGTCATACGAATTTATTAAACGGCTGGAATCGAGATGAAATTATTTTTATTTATGGCTTTTTCCTTGTTCCGTATGCTGTTTTTTCAGCCTTCTTTAATATCTGGGATTTTAACGAACGCTATATTGTGAAAGGGGAGCTAGACCGGATTTTAACGAGACCGATTCACAGTCTTTTTCAAATTATCCTTGAGCGGATCGAACTCGAATCGTTATTAGGTGCTATTACCGGTCTTGCTGTTATGTTTTACTCGGGGGCTAAACTCGGTCTTGAGGTGAAATGGTATGATCCCTTCTTGTTCCTGATTTTTGTCGTTGGCGGTGCCCTCGTGTATGGTGGAGTCTTTATCATGATCGCCTGCATTAGTTTTTGGGCAGATGCAAGAACTTCACTTATGCCGATGATGTACAATATTAGTAATTATGGCCGTTATCCTGTTGATATTTACAATAAAGTTATTCGTTTTGTGTTAACTTGGGTGCTTCCATTTGCCTTTGTGGGAGTGTATCCGGCGGCGTATTTCCTTGGAAAAAAGGAATGGTTCGTTTATGCCTTTTTAACCCCAGTCATCGGTGTAATCTTTTTTGCCTTGTCCATCGTGCTTTGGAATCAAGGAGTAAAGAAATATCGGGGAGCAGGGAATTAAATACATATGGAGAAAACCAGGCAAAATGTCTGGTTTTTGATATTTTATGGGCCAAGCCTGCATAGAAATAGTGTAACGGATGTTTCTGTAGAGGTGGTTTAACATGATCTATTTCTTGCTTCCGATTGTGGTGTTTTGTATTTTTATGAGTTTAAAAACTCTCTTTGTTCCCAATACAGTAAAAGGGAAATTTGTTTCGGTAGAAAATTTCTTATACCTAGGGTGCATTTATTTAACAGTTATCATCGGTTATGGTTTGATTTATGTGCTTTTCGAACTAAAGGGTATACCACTACTTAAAGAAATCAATCATGAACACGGGAATAATATATTTGAGTCCAGTTTTTACTTTAGTGCGATGATGCTGTTCTCAGTTGGAAACGGGGACATTATTCCTTTGGGGCTTGGCAGAATTATTGCGGTAACGGAAGCGTTAATCGGCTATACCCTTCCTGCGGCATTTGTGGCAAGAGCGATGCTTAATCGAGAGAAGTGATTATCGTTTGCATTGTTTCCTATGTTTGGATAGTCTATCAATATAGACGAATGAATTGAGGTGTTTTTAATGACTGTAGAATTGGGTGTAACTGCGCCGGATTTTGAGTTGGAGGCAAGTAATGGTGAAAAAGTAAAGTTATCAGATTTCCGCGGAACCAATGTTGTTGTTTATTTTTATCCAAAAGATATGACCCCGGGATGTACGACAGAAGCTTGTGATTTTCGTGATCGGATTCAAGACTTTACAGATGTAGATGCTGTTATATTAGGAATCAGTCCAGACCCAATTGATAAGCATCAAAAATTTATCGAGAAATACGGACTGCCGTTTTTACTTCTTGCGGATACAGCGCATACAGTCGCGGAAAGCTTTGATGTTTGGAAGCTAAAGAAGAACTTTGGAAAAGAGTATATGGGGATTGAACGTTCAACATTCATCATTGATAAACAAGGAAAATTGGTGAAGGAGTGGCGAAAGGTGCAAGTAAAAGGTCATGTTGACGCAGCGTTAACCTACATACGGGAAAATCTTAAATAATTTTATTTCAATTTCAAGCCTATTTTCTTCAGTAAAGGCATTTGTCCAATGCAATAATACAGGGATTGAATATCATTTTATTAGGGCATACCTCCTCAGATAAAAATTTCGGGTCCATAGTGGCCCCTTTTTTTATGCCCTTCTATTCAATCATGATTGCAAGCTTTATAATATGTTTATAGAAGTATTCATGACGAATTGTTTTTTTTTGATATTACATCATACATATAAAACAGGATTAAAAGGGGGTACAAGGAATGAAAATTTATACAAAAACAGGGGACAAAGGAACTACCTCGTTAATTTACGGTCAAAGAGTGGCTAAAAACGATCTGCGCGTCGAAGCTTATGGAACTTGTGATGAAACCAATTCAATGATTGGGCTTGCATTAAGCTATTTAAACAAGGAAATTTTTCAAGGGAAAGAAATAATTGAAAAAGCGTATCATAAAATACAAACAAATCTTTTTCATGTCGGTGCAGAATTAGCTACACCAAAAGGAAAGGAAGTAAAATGGTCCCTTTCAACTGCTGATATTGAAGAGATGGAAAAACAAATTGACGAATGGAATGAAGTTCTCCCACCATTAACCAATTTTATTTTACCTGGGGGACATCCCGCAGGGGCTGCCTTTCATGTGGCCAGAACCACGGCAAGACGTGCTGAAAGATGTGCTGTAACGCTTGGGGAAGATGTGAATCCGCTTGTTTTTGCCTACTTGAATCGTCTTTCGGATCTGTTGTTTGTAACAGCGAGGTATGTGAACCATCAGCTCGGACAAAAAGAGCAAACCTTGCATTCTTGATCAAATGTGGACCTATTTGTGAGGTAACAATATTGACAAAAGTATAAAAAAGTTAGTAAACTAATTATAACAATTATAATCTAATAATATTTTTTAAGAAAAGAGGTGCATGGCGATGAATCAGCTAAAAGAAGCGTTGGATACCTTGAAGGAAACTGGGGTAAGAATCACTCCGCAACGTCATGCGATACTTGAATATTTAATAAACTCGATGTCACATCCTACTGCAGACGATATTTATAAAGCTTTAGAAGGGAAATTCCCTAACATGAGCGTGGCGACGGTTTACAATAATTTACGAGTATTTCGTGAGGTTGGTCTTGTCAACGAATTAACATATGGTGATGCCTCTAGTCGTTTTGATTTTATAACCACACAGCATTACCATGTTATTTGTGAAAGTTGTGGTAAAATTGTCGATTTCCACTATCCAGGCCTAGATGAAGTGGAACATTTAGCTTCACATGTAACAGGCTTTAAAGTAGATAATCACCGTATGGAAATTTACGGAACCTGCCCGGATTGTTCCAGTAAAGAAGTTCATTAATAAATGCAAAAGAACTAATTCAATGGAATTGGTTCTTTTTTGTTGTGTAAAAGGGTGTCCCTTTTACACGGACACCCTTGATTATTTTCTTGATTTTCTATTATAGGATTCGTCGAATTCTTTTCCTTCGAGGTTTTGGTCGAGGGTAAGAGGTTCACGGCAATACATGCACATATCCACCCGGCCTAGCATTTTTGTAGGTTTGCCGCAGCTGGGACATTTTACTTGAATGGTTTTTGTTGATAACATTCCAATCCAAAAATAAACAACCGTGCTTGCTATAATAAAAAGAAGACCAAAAAGCATAAAGATGGTCATAATAAGTGGTGAAGTTCGAAAATAAATTCCTCCGTACATAACAATGAATCCAATAAAGATTAAAGCTAGAGCAAAGGTTCTTATTTTATTTATTTTACTTGAATATTTAGCCATATTACCCCTCCTAATGAAACTATACCATATTTATGAAAATAGAAAAATTACTACGGGAAAGAAATGTCGAAATTTGTCTCAATTTTAAGAAGGAGTTTTCGTGTTATTGTCGAAAATATTATGCTACCTGAAGAAAATGGAGGAATTAAGAATGGAAGATATCCTTCGGCCGATTTATCAAGAAAGAGCTAGCCAAGCCAATACTCTTGGAGTTTTGATGGTGGAGAAAAAACAAAAATCAAGCCATACAACCGACTCGTTTGACGATATTCTTTTGATTATTGTAAAAAAGGCAGAAAAGCCGTTACTTATAAAGCATTATACTTATCAAGACAAAAAAGCGGCCATGCATATAATAGTTGAGGATTTATTGAAGGAATGGATCTTACTTGGTTCGAATCGGAAGATATTTGAATGGATTGATGATGCTAGAATTTTATTTGATCGTAATGAATATGTAGTAAATCTAAAGAAAGAGCTTCGGGAATTTCCCTTTTACGGAAGAAAAATTAAAATGGGAATGGAATTTGCCAAATTAATTCGGCGGTATGTGGATGGAAAAGCGTTATTTGAAAATCATCTATATTTAGATGCCTATAACTATGTTGTTCACTCTTTGCACCATTTAGCAAGATTAGCCATTATTGAAAATGGACTCCATCCGGAATTAACGGTTTGGCACCAGGTAAAGCAAATTGAACCGGAAATCTTTAAACTTTATGAGGAACTTGTCAATAGTGAAGAAACGCTTGAAAAGAGATTGGAATTACTCTTCCTTGCTAGTGAGTTTATGATTCATTCTAGAACCAAGATTGGTTCTACTCATTTATTAGATATTCTTAGTGAGAAGGAATTTTGGTCATTTAATGAAATCATGAATGAAAAAGAATTAATCCCTTATTCTGTTGATATGGCTGTACTTCTTGAATATTTGATTGATAAACATTTAGTAGAAGTAGTGAACGTAGAGACAAAAGGGGCAGGGATTTTTCACAGATGTTATCGAGTTAATAAAAAATGATCGTAAAAAAACAAAAAACATATTGACCTTTTTCTAGATACTTGGTATATTAATAACCGTCGCTGCGAAATGATTGCTTAAAACTTTTCGTGGGTGACGGTTTTTAAAAAAAGTGTTGACATTAAGTGACACGCTGTGATATATTATTAAAGTCGCTTGTGAGCGGTGATTGAGAAATATTGATCTTTGAAAACTAAACAAACAAAAACGTCAACAAACAATAATATTCATTTATTTTGAAATGAAGCCAACGTAACATTCGAGCTAAATCAACTTTCTTGGAGAGTTTGATCCTGGCTCAGGACGAACGCTGGCGGCGTGCCTAATACATGCAAGTCGAGCGAATCAATAGGAGCTTGCTCCTGTTGATTAGCGGCGGACGGGTGAGTAACACGTGGGCAACCTGCCTGTAAGACTGGGATAACTTCGGGAAACCGGAGCTAATACCGGATAATCCTTTTCCTCTCATGAGGAAAAGCTGAAAGTCGGTTTCGGCTGACACTTACAGATGGGCCCGCGGCGCATTAGCTAGTTGGTGAGGTAACGGCTCA
>NZ_KI535298.1:0-61318 GCF_000482325.1 Bacillus sp. UNC438CL73TsuS30
TACAACGGCTCACAAAGTTTATCTGCAAAGGTAAAGTCAACCACTTGTTCCACTCGGCTCCAAAAAGGATGGGGAGGAACCGAAGAGAAGACTTCATAATCTGATAGGGTTAACTGACCAAATGATTTATATTGAATGTGCGCCATCACGATCACTCCATACGTAAGATATATCTTAATTTTACCGTACATATGGAGTGAGGTGATTAGTAGATTGGAAAATTTGGATAAAGTTTGTGAAAAAGGGGTTTTTTATGAGTTAATCGACGGTCTCAAATCTTCGCTTATTTCTTACTTATGCTGGTTTCTTGATTAAGGACAAGACATCTTATTTAAAAAGGAGTGAGTTTTATCCAAAAATCCAAAAGAACCTTTTAAATTTACAAAGAGATCCTTTTAAAAAACTTAGTTTTTCAATCTTTTTCAAGTTCAGCTTTCAAGAATTTTGCAAGTTCCAGCATGCCAAATTTCCCGGCATTGGCTTCAGCATCTGAATTATAGTTCGTATTCGTATTGATATCATAGGTGAAAATTTCACCTTCCACATTGCGGATAAATTCGATACCAGCAATCTGAATCCCATTATCCGCTAACACTCGCTGATATTTTTCAATGATCGGATCCGCAAAACCATCAATAATTTGGAACTTTGGTTTATTCTCTACCTCTTCCCCCACAGGGCAGAACAGGTCACCTATTTGGCATGCGTCTGCAGGACATAATTGGAACCCTTCTGATGTGTCTACCTTAACCGCATATACAAATTTCCCGCCGACAAACTCACAGCGAGTAATATAGCTTTCAGGAGCCTGAATATATTCCTGGATTAACGTAATACCATCAATCGATTCATCAAACGCTGGCCCTTCAACATAGGAACGAAGGGCTTCAATCGATTGGAATAACTGAACACCAAGTCCTTTTCCAGCCCGGTTATGCTTTGTAATAAACGGTGTACCGGCAAATTCGCGGGCAGCTTCGATTATTTGTTCTATTCCAACAGCCGCAATCGTTCTTGGTGTACGAACTTCATGTTTATTCAACTCTAAGTATTGTAAAACCTTACTTACCTCCAACTGGAGAGCTCGTGTGCCATTAAATACTTTACGCCCATGAGCTTCAAGCCATGCAAGAACCTGCGCAGTCAATTCAGGCGCAAAGCGATGACCTCTTGTGTGAGAGGATGCACTCATTCTGTTATAGAAGACCCCTTCTGGCGGTTCTTTCGCTAAATCAAGTCTCCCGTTGTCTAAATGCCATTCTTCGTATGGGACCTCCAGTTCGTCTAAACGCTTTGTTAAATGAACAGTCCACTCGCTATTTTCATGTATGATATATACCTTTTTCAAAAGAAGATCTCCTCTCATTACTGATTTTACTAGTCTATCCGTTTTGAATATACCACTATAAAAACTTCCCTATTTCTATAATAGAATAGTTTTTGCGTTTTTTTCAAAATTAATTTATTACAAAGATTATTTATTACCCCTGCAACTCTCCTACACTTTAAAGCGAAAAAGTATTTCAAGAAATTATTCTCAAAAATTAATAGATTTTCAAAATAATCTAAATTTACCACTACTATTTAATTCCATTTTCCTACATATTCGTAACTATTTTGAAATTTTAAGAAAATGGACTCATTGTCTTGTCATAATTTTCAAAATATTATGGAATTGTATCAAATTAAATCAGTTTAGGGGGAATTTGGTTGAAAAAGTTTTTAAAAACCGGTCTATCAACAGCCGTGATTGCCGGAACATTATTTGCAGGGTTTCCTGGCAACTACGCTAGCTCAACTGGGGGAGACATACTACATAAAAATCCTACTGTCTCACACTCTTACGGTTCACTAGACTTATCTGTAGTAAATGAAGACAAGTTACTAGATTCATTAATTAAACGTGGAGTGATTTCTAAGAGTGCCTCTTCTGCGGAAAAGCAAAAAGCATTGCAAAACTATTTAGAGTTAAAAGGGAAACAAGACAAAGCCACACAATCCGATCCACTAGCTGCTAAGGTCAAAGCAGCTGATTCCGAAAAACAACGGAAATTCAAAGACTTTAATAAAGGTCTCTTAAAAGGTAAAGGAAACAAATATGGGCAGTTAAAGGGAAATCCGGATCCAGTTGAGGAAGGGACTTCACCTGGAGTACAGAAAAAAGGGAAACTATTAACCCTGATGGTAGAATTTTCTGACCTTCCACATAACACTCTTAAACCTACTGAAACTGATAACTACTACAAAGATTATGATACCGATCATTTTGAAAATATGATATTTGGCGACAAAGGACAATATAAAGGCCCAAATGGCGAAGAGCAAGTTTCGCAAAAGCAATTTTATGAAGAACAATCAGGCGGTACTTATACAATTGAAGGGAAAGCTTATGGTTGGTTAAAAGTGCCTGGAACTGCTTCTTACTATGGTGCTGACGATCCAAAAGGCGGCCATGATAATGTTGTGGACAGTGAATCAGAAGGCGGAGCCCAACAACTTGTAAAAGATGCACTTGTAGCTGCAAAAGCTGAAGGCGTTCCTCTACAAAACTATGATTTAGAAGATCCACATGATTTGGACCGAGACGGTAACTTCTGGGAACCAGATGGTTTAGTTGACCACTTACAAATTATTCACTCTGGGATGGGACAAGAAGCTGGCGGAGGTGCTTTAGGTGATAATGCGATTTGGTCGCATCGTTCAGCTGTTTTCTTTGATCCAGATGGTTTAGGAAAAGGCTTGCCTGGATTCTATGATTATACTGTAATGCCGGAAGATGGTGCCACCGGAGTATTCGCTCATGAATATGGTCATGACTTAGGTCTTCCTGATGAATATGATACTCAGTATACTGGAACTGGTGAAGCAATCGGCTACTGGTCCATCATGGCGAGCGGTTCATGGGCTGGTAAAATCCCTGGTGCGGAACCAACAGGATTCTCTCCATTTGCAAAACAGTACTTCCAATCTACCCTTGGCGGAAAATGGACAAACCCAGTTGTTGTAAATTGGGATGATGTTTCTACGAAGGGAACTCAATTCTTACTTGACCAGGCAAATTCACCACTTGGAAAAAATGATCAAGCAATCCGTATTAATTTACCAACAAAAATTACACCTATTAACACCCCTACTGGAAGCTATGAGTATTGGGGTGGACAAGCGGATGAGTCTGATACAAACATGGTTACCGACGTTGATTTATCAGATAAATCTTCAGCAACCTTAACGTTTGATGCTTGGTATGATATCGAGCCACAATGGGATTTTGCCTTTGTTCAAGTTTCTACCGATAATGGTACAACTTGGAAATCATTAGGTAATGCGAATACTCGCACTGATGTAGTTTCTAATGGATATCCAACAATTAAAAACTCTATGCCTGGTTTTACTGGAAGTACTAATGGCAAATGGCAGCCTCAGTCATTCGACTTATCTGAGTATAAAGGTCAAAAAATTAAACTTCGCCTGCGCTATGCAACTGACTGGGGAAGTTCATACACCGGCTTCTATGCAGACAACATCAAGGTTGTTGCCGACGGTGAAACTTTAGTGGATGACGGTGCTGAAAATGCCACTTCTAAATTTACTTTAAACGGATTTTCAAAAGAAGATGGAAACAAGTATAGTGACCACTACTATTTGTTAGAATGGCGCAACCATAAAGGTGTTGACGAAGGTCTTGCCCATATTGCACGAGGTAAATCATTAATGAGCTATGATGGCGGTTTAGTGGTTTGGTACGTAGACAATAGCTTTACTGATAACTGGACAGGTCCAGTATCAGCAGGCGGTCATCCTGGAGATGGATTCTTAGGTGTAGTTGACGCCCACTTAGGTAACGACCTAGAATGGCTCCTAAGCACTGGAAAAACTGCCGAAGCAAGCACTCGCTACCATATTGCTGACGCTGCCTTTGGTCTAGATCCAACATCTGGTCTAAATATTGACTATCCAGGTGTACAAACATTGACTGCACCAAGCCAACCAGCGGTATCATTATTTAATGATAGCAACTCATTCAAAAACACATTTATGCCGGATGCCGGTCGAAACATCGGTAACTATGGCCTAAAGGTTCGTGTTAACGGCGAATCCAAAGACAAATCCGTCGGCTCAATCGTAATCTATAAATAACTGTAAGAAAAAGGTCGATTCATTGTGAATCGACCTTTTTCTTTAGAAATTATTGGTGAATAACCACCCTGGTTCCATTCGGTACTGTATCGGAAAGTTGTAGTACATCTCTGTTGTACATTCTTACACATCCGTGGGAAACGGCCTTTCCAATCGAACTTGGATTATTTGTCCCATGGATTCCATAGCCTTGTTTGGAAAGTGAAAGCCACATGACTCCAAATGGTCCCCCGGGATTCATTTGCCGGTTTACAATCACGAACTCACCCGTTGGAGTATTCGTCAGCATTTTCCCAACGGCAATTGGAAAAATTTTCACTAACTTTCCATTGTGGTATAATGCAAGTCTTCTTTTTCCTACAGAAACATCAATCGAATATGGAATTGTATTCGGGTCAGGCAGGCCAGGAATTTGAACTTTTTGACCTACATGTAAATGTCCAATTCCGGGGTTTGCTGCATAAAGTTGGTGCAAATTCACTCGATAATCTGCAGAAATCGACGCAAGTGTTTCCCCGCGTTTGACTGTATGAATCATGACTTCCCACCTTTTTTCAATATGATATGCCCGGACAAGTTTACCGTTGCCAACATTAAAGGCAGAAGCTATTATGAACTGCGTCCTTCAATCGATATAATAGCAAATAGGAGGTTTAAAAAAATGGATATACGTCAGCTAAAATATTTTTTAGAAATTGCCAAACACAAAAGTATTACAAAGGCAGCGGAATCTCTCCATGTTTCACAGCCCGCCCTCAGCAAAATGATGAAAGGCCTTGAAGATGAGCTCGGCATTCCACTCATCATTCGCTCAAATAAAACAAGTGATATCACAGACGCAGGCTTAATTGTCATGGAGTATGCTCAGAAAATGCTGCTGTTAATGGATGAAATGTCTACAACCCTTAATGATATGACCAATCTATCAAGAGGACAAATTCACATCGGCATCCCGCCCATTATCGGCAGTCTCTTTTTTCCAAAAGTACTGGCAAAATTTCATAAAGCTTACCCTAATGTACAAATCAATATAACCGAATATGGTGGAGCAAGGGTCGTAAAAAGTGTTGATGAAGGAGAGTTTGAATTAGGAGTGGCTGTCCTTCCTGTTTCAGAAAAAGATTTTGATGTCTATCCAATCGTCGAGGAGGAATTGAAATTATTAGTTCATCATGAACATCCCTTTGCAGATCGGGAAATGGTTAATCTTCATGAATTAAGAGATGAGGAATTTATTTTTTACAGTGAGGAATTCGCTTTGCATCAATTCGTCCGAGATGAATGTATTAATCAAGGCTTCGAACCGAAAATATTATATAAAAGCTCGCAATGGGATTTTATGTCGGAAATGGTAGCGGCCAATTTAGGCGTAACGGCACTTCCGGATTCTATTTGTCATCGTGTCCTTAATCCTGAAATTAAAATTATTAAACTGCGTCCAGTCATTCCCTGGAAGCTAGCCGTGATTACGAAAAAAGGGCGTTATATATCATACGCTTCTCGAACCTTTATTAATTTTATTCTCAGTGCAAAGCAATTTTTCCATTATAACTAAAAGTAATGTCCCTGATTCCAAATATGTATTTTACGAATAACCAATTTCATCGTAACATTACCTAGTAATTACAAATGATGCTTTTTTCAAGGAAGGTTGTTAGGATGAAACTACTAAAAATTTGTATCCAAATCGCATTTATCGATTTATTTTTTATTCTTGGCATGGCAATCAAGTCGTTTATCCACGGGCCCATTCCAGCATCCATGATTGGTTTACTCCTATTGTTTTTCGCTCTAAAGTTAAAAATTGTTAAACTTGCTTGGATTGAACAGGGCGGAAAATGGCTGCTCGCTGAATTGTTGCTCTTTTTTGTTCCATCTGCTGTGGGGATCGTAAATTATAAAGAAATCTTGGGGTTTGAAGGGATCGAAACGATTGCTTTAATTATTTTTAGCACGATTATCGTCATGGGAACTACCGCGTTTGTATCTGAAAAAATATATAACCATAAAAGAAGTGATGCAATATGAAAATTATTTTTTTCACATTAATAACGTATCTATTTTACCGCCTTTCTAAAAAGGCTTACATGAAATGGTCTTTTCCGTTATTTCATCCATTATTGATTGCACCGCTAGCATTAATTGGTCTCATTAAAATAATCCATGTTTCAGCGGATATTTATCTAGAGTCGACCAACATTTTAAGTTACATGCTTGGACCGGCAACCGTTGCCTTTGCCATTCCAATCTATAAGCATTTTCATTTGATTAAAAAATATATTGGAAACATCTTAATCAGTATTACAACAGGAAGCTTCATTGCTATTTTATCTTCCTTAGGACTTTCTAAGCTTATCCATTTAAATCCAGATTTTGTTATTAGTATCCTGCCAAGATCCATTACAACACCGATTGCCATAGAGGTTTCGAAGGAAATTGGTGGACTTCCAACTTTAACAACGGTATTTGTCATATTAACTGGCGTTGTTGGTGGAGTTGTCGGTCCGATGGTTATGAAAGGATTATCGATAAAAACACCGATTGCCAAAGGGCTTGCACTTGGGATGGCGGCACACGGTGCCGGAACGAATAAAGCCATGGAATATGGTGAACAAGAAGGAACCTTTTCAACACTTGCAATGATTTTTGCCGCTTGGATTACCTTGATTTTATGCTTTTCCTTTATTCCTGTACTGATGAATTTTATTCATATTCATTAAAAAACTGCCTTGCGATTTATCGGAAAGGCAGTTTTTTCGATTTAAATCAATCACTTAATCGGAACAGTGGTGCCATGTCTTCACGAATATGGTGGATATAAAAATAGTCATTACTAGCTGGATCGTAAACATAATCCTTTTTCCAAACATCGATATTCGCAATAATTTCTTTTATTGCATGAATAAACAACCAAATTTCCTCATTTGTCATAATCGGATGCAGGGAAAAACGAACCCAGCCAGGTTTTGTAGATAGATCCCCATGGTTAATTTTATCTGTTATTTGCTTTGAGGCAGGTTGATCAATCTGATATAAATAATGGCCATATGTTCCGGCACATGAGCAACCACCCCTGACCTGAAAGCCAAAACGATCATTCAGCAAACGAACGATTAAATTATAATGGATATTTTCAATGTAAAAAGAAATAATTCCTAAACGGTTTTTTACGTGACCGTCTAATATATGAAAGGTTGGAATTTTTTCAAGTTGTGGCAATAGGATTCCTAGCAGCTCTTTTTCTCTTTTCAATATATTTTCAACGCCCATTTGCTCTTTTAATTTTATGCAAAGGGCTGTGCGAATCGCTTGCAAAATCCCTGGGGTTCCTCCATCCTCTCTGAGTTCAATATCCGGATAATAATGATGCTCCCCCCAAGGATTGGTCCAAAGTACAGTTCCTCCCCCCGGATGGTCCGGTACCAGATTTGAATAAAGCCTTGAATCAAAAACTAATACCCCGCTTGTTCCCGGCCCACCTAAAAACTTATGAGGCGAGAAAACAATCGCATCTAACTTTTCTAAAGGATCCTCCGGATGCATATCGATTTTGACATATGGTGCAGAGGCAGCAAAATCGACAAAACATAATCCTCCATGTTGATGCATGATTTTTGCTAATTGACGATAAGGGGTTTCGATTCCCGTAACATTCGAACAAGCCGTAAAAGACCCTATTTTCACTGGACGTTCACGATATTTGTGGAGAAGCTCCTCCAATTGCTGAACATCAATCTCTCCGGTTGAGCTAGGTTTTAAAATGACAACCTCACCGATGGTCTCAAGCCAAGTTGTCTGATTTGAATGATGCTCCATATGAGTGATAAAAATTACGGGGCGCTCTTTTTCAGGAATTTGCAAATACCCTCTTAACTGTTCGGGCACCCGCAACCCTAAGATTCTCTGAAATTTATTGATCACTGAGGTCATCCCGAAGCCATCCAGAATAAGCGAATCCCGTTCATCCGCGTTGACATGATCTTTTATAATTTTTTTGGATTGTTTATAGATAGCGGTCATCATTAAACTTGTTGTATTGGACTCTGTATGTGTGTTTGCCATAAAGGGGCCAAATACCTCTGATATTTTCCTTTCGATTGGGCGGTAAAGACGCCCGCTTGCCGTCCAGTCCGTATAAATAATTTTCTTTTTTCCATAGGGCGTATCATATTCATGATTGATTCCGATCACTTGAGAGCGAAATCTTTGAAAATATTCCTCCAGGTTTTCTGGCAGTGAATAGGTTTTACTGCCGATCATGGCGGTGATCATCTGCTTCACCTCTCCTCTATCCTGTTAATCAATATATGCAAGGTGAAGGGATGCGGGTTCATGTTCTAAAGCATCATAAAAAGCAGCTTTATACCGTAAAAGCTGCTTCCATCCGGATATATTCATACTTATGAAACATTCAATTTAGCTGATTCTTTCCGAGTGACTTCGTCAATTTTTTGAATAAACATTTGAAAAACCTTTCGTTTCTCTTCTAGGTCTCGTATGTACACTTTTAGTTGGTTATAACTTTCCTCAAAAGGTTTATGGTACATTTGCCGAATACTCTCTATGATCTCCTCATTTACCGTTGATTGAATTACTTGTTTCGTAATGTTGTATTTATATGAATATACCTTTAACTCTTGCGCTACCTCTTCATATTCTTTATCAATTTCACCAAGGAAATTGGATATATCCTCTTTCCAATCATCCAATGATTTTTGTAAATATGATTTTACTAGTGTCTCTTCCATAAAACCACCACCTTTTAGTCTTATCAATTAGTATAGCGGTGTTTGTTTACATAATAATTTCTGTCCGTTTACAATATAATTATTTTTAAATCAACAAAGACTTAACAAATTGTTAACATTTTTTTCATCTGTTTTTAATCGGTTCAGTTTATTATGTTTATTGTAGGTCAAAGTTGTCCGGGCTTAAAATACTCTGGTTAGGAGTTCACCTGTTGGAGTGAGTTTTTGGCTATGATGCTAAGCTCGAACAACGGCCACACAAATTCTACATATTTTTCTTATTGACTGAAATCTTTTTCCTTGATAAGATTTGGTTAATTCAATATAGCAGGCTATGATGGTTGTGGATCACACTATAACCGGAGCAGCTTCTGGAGAGACCGCGCATTTGCGGCGCCGAAGGATTCACAATCTCAGGCAAAAGGACAGAAGAGAACGTTGTACATAAAACTACACACTCTTCTTTTACCGTGAGATTGGATCTATCCAATCTTTTTTTATTTTATTCATAGAGGTGGAAGAAATGGAGCGAAGACGAGCAGTTGTAAGTGTAATTGGAAAGGATCAGGTAGGAATTATTTCAAAGGTAACAACCATTCTTGCAAACAACAACATGAACATTCTTGATATCAGCCAAACGATTCTACAGGATTTTTTCACCATGATGATGATTATCGATGTTACCGGAAACGTAAATTTAAATAGGTTACGGGACGAATTGACCCTCATCGATGAAGATATGGGATTAAAAATTAACATTCAGCTTGAGGAAATTTTTCAAGCAATGCACCGCGTGTAAAAGGGAGAGATCGTATTATGACTATTGCAATGGATGAAATTCTACAGACGATTCGCATGGTTCAAATGGAAAATCTCGATATTCGTACGGTAACGATGGGCATCAGCCTCCAGGATTGTGCCGATTCCGATTTTGAAAAAATGAATCAGCGAGTCTATGAAAAAATCACAAAATACGCACAAAACTTAAGAGAAGTAGCTGAGGAAACCGAGAAGGAATTTGGAATTCCAATCATAAATAAAAGAATTTCCATTACACCGATTGCCGAAATTCTCGGCAATGCAACGGTGGAACAAACTGTGGAGCTAGCGAAAACGCTTGACAAAGCGGCCAAACAATTGGGAATTGATTTTATCGGCGGCTTTTCTGCCCTTGTCCATAAAGGAACATCAAAGGGTGACGAAACATTGTTAAAAGCCCTTCCGAAAGCACTGAGTGTAACGGAACGTGTTTGCTCTTCTGTTTCGGTTGCAACCACCCGTACAGGGATTAATATGGATGCTGTTAGAGAAATGGGTTTTATTATTAAAGAGGCAGCCGAAAGAACAAAGGATCAAAACGGGATTGCTTGTGCGAAGCTTGTTGTCTTTTGTAATCCTGTAGAGGATAACCCTTTTATGGCAGGTGCCTTTCACGGTGCCGGCGAAGGGGAAGCTGTTATTAATGTTGGCGTAAGTGGTCCAGGTGTAGTCTTAAGTGCGTTGAAGCGCTATCCAGATGCAGATCTTGGTGAGGTTTCCGATATCATTAAGAAAACGGCTTTTAAAATTACTCGTGCCGGAGAATTGATTGGCAGAGTTGTGGCTAGTCGACTCGGAATTCCTTTTGGGATTATGGATTTATCATTAGCACCAACCAATGCATTAAATGATAGTGTTGCCGAAATTCTTGAAGAAGTTGGACTTGAGCGAGTGGGAACCCACGGGACGATTGCAGCACTTGCACTTATGAATGATGCCGTGAAAAAGGGCGGTGCCATGGCTAGCTCTTATGTTGGCGGATTGAGCGGCGCCTTTATCCCCGTCAGCGAAGATAACGGGATGATTCGTGGAATTATCGATGGGGCTCTTAATTTATCTAAGCTCGAAGCGATGACTTGCGTATGTTCTGTTGGTCTTGACATGATTGCTATAACAGGAGATGCGGCTCCTTCAACTCTTTCGGCAATGATTGCGGATGAAGCTGCCATCGGGATGATCAATAAGAAAACGACCGCCGTCCGTGTAATTCCGGTTCCGGGAAAAAAGGAAGGCGAAATGGTCGAGTTCGGCGGCCTGCTTGGCAGGGCACCTGTCATCGGGGTGAACCCATACAGCTCTCAAAGGCTAATTAATCGTGGCGGAAGAATCCCAGCTCCACTGCAGGCACTGATTAACTAAAGCAAAAAAGGGGATGAGAGTCCGACAAAGGGAGGAGATATTCTCCCTTTGTCGTTTGGCCCTCTTCTATTGTCGAATAACTCTTCCCATTGTCGTTTGACCCTCTTCTATTGTCGGATAACTCTTTCCCATTGTCGTTTGACCCTCTTCTATTGTCGGATACTCTTCCCATTGTCGTTTGGCCCTCTTCTATTGTCGGATAACTCTTCCCCATTGTCGTTTGCCACTCTTCTATTGTCGGATAACTCTTCCCATTGTCGTTTGCTACTCTTCTATTGTGGGATAACCTTATCCATGTCGGATACCTCTCCTAGCTAAAAAACTAACTAAACGATGGCTTCCTCAAAGAGCAATTTGTGCTTTCTGCTTGAAGCTCAGGAGCGAATTCCGCTAATTTTTTCACAAAATAACAGGTCTCCGGAAAATGATGCTCCAAAAAGCGCAGTGTTGTTTTATTTAAGATCCGGTCCCCTCGATATTTTTCCACCACCGACCTTATATACCCATTCATTTCAATAACCGTTTTTCCTACCTCCAATGCCAATTCTCTCTGTCTAGGAAACCCTTGCTCTGTAAATCTTAAAAAACCTTTTACATGATGGTTTTGTAAAATAAACATTTGAAATCGTTGTGCATATAGGTCGGTTTGCCGATCAACCGCTAACTCTATTGGATCTGTGATATTTCTTAATAAAATAATATGGCCAAGCTGATCCTCTAGCCATAAATCCAATAATTGGTCTAGACGCAGCGAAACCGGCTCCTGTCCATTCGCATAAAAGGATAGCACCCGCAAATACTCTTGATTTTCATTCAACGTGCCATTCAGGTAAGTAGGAGATAAATTAAGATTAATCTCGTTTTTTATCCGCAAATTTTGCAGATGGCCTTCAAAACGGTAATACTCATAAGCAACGGAGTAGGCTTGTTTAGCAAACGAAATTAACTCACTAGAGCGATAATCTAATGCAGGATCCATTTTTCCAAGATTAGTTTCTAAATTAGCAAATGATTGAATAAACCTTTTTGCAATCGAAATTTCCTGTTCATGTTCAACGGATAAATGATCACGTACAAAAATCGCATGATCATAAAGAATTTCTGTCCAAAATAAATGTTCTTCCCACACACTGATTGTAGCAGCCATAAACAACAATCCCTCCCTATCTAAAGCATATTCCACGTTTGTCCCATTAAAAACCACAAAAAAAACGATTACGATTTTCGTAACCGCCTTAATCCATATTTACAATTTTTGCGAAATCGTCTAATGATGTGGAATATTTGATATAGGTCCTTGGCAGAAGATAATGTTCGTTTTCAATTCCTTGCTTGATATAGGGACCTGGTGTTGTCGTCAATCCAAAAAGGTAATACTTTTTTGTCTCATTCACAACCGTGGAATTAACATTTCCATATGGATAGGAAATCGCAATAACCTTTTCCCCAATTATTTTTTCCACCTTCTTTTGCGAATCTCTTAATTCTGAAACAAGATTTTCTGTTTTGGTCAGGTCAGGATGGGTAGCAGTATGAGACTGGATTGAAATCAAACCAGATTTAGAGAGCGATTTTAAATCAGCTTCCGACAAACGGTTCGCACGCCCAATAAAATCCGTGATGATAAAAAAGGTTCCTCTCGGTTTAAACTGACTGGTTTGAAGTTTTTGAAAAACCTTAAAGGCATTCAAATTATTTATATAGCCATCATCAAAAGTGAGGAAAATCGGCTTCTTAACAAGATCAATCTCCTGCCATTGCTCAAACGTTAATAAGGTAAATCCATGATCCCGTAAGTAAGTGATTTGCTTTTCAAAATTCTCCGGGGGCACATACAACTCCTTTTGGCCATGTCCTGTAAATTCTGCAATGGAATGATAGACTAAGATGGGTACCTTCTTTTGTGCAAACACTTCTGCCGGAGAACTGATAAGCAGAAATCCAAGGATAAGAACTAATAATTTATACATAGAATTCCTCTCTTTTACTGATTATTTACCTTTATTATCCCTAAGAGAAATCATTCTATGAACTTGTGTCATACTGGATTTATAGAGGTCAACTTTTCGGTCCCTTTAAATTTCCTATTTCTCCTCCATTCAATTATTCCAAGGTTAATCATGATGGATAAATATACAGCAATCGGGAAGGAAATAGAGTGATTGAGAAAGATTGATAGCGGTATTAGAACGATTCTGAATGTGACAAAGACCCAGGTGATGGCATAGCTTCTCATCATCCACAGTTTATGCTCCTGGACTTTTCGCTGAATTGCGCGCATGACCCCGAAAGATGTAGTCCATAACCAACAAACATCCAGGACTAGGAAAGCAATTGTGGACCCTCTCCCTCCTGTTGCAAAAAGGGAAAGATATGGTACGGCAAGGATATTAAGAAAAATGGCCCCTGCATATAGGTAACCCAATCTCTTATGGAGCTTTATGTTCTTCCGGCTTTTCATTGTTAATTGAAATGGCCCCAAAGCCAACGAAATGATTCCCAGCACAATATGCGGGTAAAAGAACCATTTCCATATGGATAATGAAAAATCATGATTCTTCAATTTTGCCTTTACCATGGGTGCATGCTCTACCCCATTGTATAAAAACATAAAGAAGATATATAAAGTAAATAAAAAAATGATTGAATAAAGGAACCCTGTTTGCCTATTTCTCTTTTTGGTATTTTTCATTCTTCCAATCTCCCTACCTATTTATATGGTTCGCTACTGTTTTTTCAAAACATTTATAGGGATATTTGCGAAAAGGAAAGTAGACCTCTCCCCGCTCTCCAAACCCTGCTTTTTCATACAACCTGACGGCACCCGGATTCCCGGTAAACACATCTAGGCGAATACTCGTATAACCATTTTTATCTGCAAATTCTTCAGCAAATAAAAGAAGCATTTTCCCAAAACCCCTGCCTTGAAAATCCGGGTGAACTGCTAATCGGTGAACAATCAACGGTTTCCCAGTAAGATCATCCCATTTAATCTGTTCATACTGTTTGCTTCCATTCGTATCCAGAGTTACTGCGGCGACTAATTGATCTTCCTCAAAGATTCCAAAAAGATTTCCTTTTTTAATATCATCCTTTATAACAAATCGATTTGGATAAAAACGATCCCATTGGAAAATCCTCTTTTTCTGTAAATCAACAGTGATCTTTGTGTAAAATTGTTTCACATTTTTATACTCCTTTAAGCCGATGGAGACAATCTCCATTCTTACCCCCTCTTTCGAAATACCGACCGTCGGTATGGGATGTTGTTAAGAATCCCCCCTTAGGAAGACTCTTTAAGACAATGTCTTCATAATCAATTGAAAAATATCACTCAATTCAACTTTATCCTCTTCTGAAGACGTTAATATTTGCGTGACCCGTAACCCATAGGAAAAAGTCATCAACAAAATTGACATTTTCGCTGCATCAATATTTGTAGGAATCACACCATTTTCCTGACCCATTTTAATCCATTGGGCTCCCGTCTCTTTGCTGTAATTAAAAAGATCATTAAGAATTTTTTTTACTTTTTCATTCTCCTGACTTAATAGATAAATAAAGATGAGATTGCCAATATCCTTCGTATTTTGACGCGAGTGGAAAAATTGACCAACTACATCAAAGCGGCTACCATCATCTGCTTCTTCAATCGAGCGTGTAATTGTATTGTGAAATTTTTCATTCATTTCGGTTATTTTCGATTTCAAGATCAGTCCAAATAATTCGTCTTTGCTATCCACATAATGATATATGGCACCTTTAGAAAGTCCGGATTTTTCAATGATATCCTTTAAGGTAGTATTTCTACAGCCCTTTTCTAAAATGATTTCTTCTGTAGTGGATAAGATATGCTGAAAGCTCGGATTATCGTAGATTGTTGGATTTGACATGATTACTACCTTCCCTGCTTGTTTAATTATGAATGATTAAGTCTAAACGTTTTTTGGCATACCTGCGATAAATAATGGTAAAAAGAATCGCTGCCCCAATAACACAATAAAAGATAATTTGAGAAACAGCTAAAAAAGTAGAAATTGAAAGTTCAAATACCAGAATGACCCTCAACACCGCATCACCAAGTAAAGCAATACCCCAAATTGCAGTCATGACACGAAGTACAAAACGGAAATACGGTACTTCCCAGTTTTTTGTAAACTGTCCCTTTTTTACTGATTCGTCATTTGCGCTAAATCGAATCGCAAAATGATAGATCAATGGCTTCCCAAAAAACAACGACCCAATAAAAATGAGCCCTAATAAACCAGTGACCATTGACTCCCGTAATAAAATAAGCCGCTCATTCCCTCCTAAAACAAATGCTGCTAAACTTAGCAGAAAACCAATTAACATAAATAAACCAAAAGCATCAGCTTTACGATCCTTTACAAGATGATAAAGATTATCCCCTAATGGAATCAATGTCGCCAAAAGTAATGAAACAAAGCTTGAAAAATGACCTAAAAGTAGATTGTAAACCAATACCGGAATAGCCCCATTTATGACGATACTGAAAGCAATACTTAAAATCAATTTCTTTTTGGATGAAATCTTCATAGCCCTTTCCTCCATTTACCAATTTATAAGAATATCATACAAACCGACAGTCGGTTTGTCAATAAGTTTATTTCCAATCTGAACCCAATTTTTTATGATTGTTCTCCTTATGTGACTTCTTTAATTCGAAAGTGGTAGACTAAAATTATATTCACAAAAAAGGAGTACCTATCATGCCGGAATACAAAGTATTATTTCTAGATGTTGATGGAACCATCCTAAGGCCGGATGACACCATTGAAGCCTCAACCAAGGAGGCAATTGCCACAGTCCAAGAAAAGGGAATCGAAGTTTTTTTAGCAACCGGAAGGCCACTGCATGAGCTTGATAAAATTGCTGAGGAATTAAATATTCATTCTTTTATTGGCTACAATGGTGCCTATGCCGTCTACAATCAGGAAGATCTTTTTAAAGAGTATATGAGTGAGGAAAATGTCAAACAGTTTCTGCAAATAGCAGCAGATAATCAACATGAAGCCGTCCTTTATACAAACGATAGTAATGCATTCACCCATCTGGAATCTCCTATTGCAGCACAGTTTATTGAAAAATTCCACATACACAAAAATAGCAGCTACACTGCATCATTGGATAATCAGATTTTAGGAATAACGCTGATGAATTTAAAGGAGGGCGATGCTGATCTTTATAAAAATAACGATGGGATTCATTTATCACAGGTGCATCTTGAAGGCTTAAAGCACTGTTATGATGTCATCAGGGACAAAGTGAACAAGGGAATCGGGATCCAAATGGTTTTAAAACATCTTGGGATTGACAAGGAGAGCTCGATTGCTTTTGGTGATGGAATGAATGATAAGGAAATGCTAATGAGTGTGGGCGAAGGTTTTGCGATGGGAAATGGCCACCCGGATCTCTTTCAATACGCGAAACATAAAACGACTGAGGTAACGAACTCAGGGATTTATAATGGCTTGAAAAAACTTGGTTTAGTGGGTTAATAAAAGAAGCAGTGGAATTAAATTTTCCACTGCTCTTTTAACGTCCTATTATATTTTTGTTAAAAGAATTCCCAGCACTGCCGAGAACACACCAATAATTTGATATAATTTTAATTTTTCCTTATAAATCCAGCAACCCGCCAAAACGACGATTAAACAATTTAAACTAACAATTGGGAAAACAATGCTGGCAGCTCCAAACTGTAGGGCAAAGAAATAAGCAGCATAACCAAAAACACTTATGATTCCCACCATTGCCCCTACACCCGCCTCATTCCGCCGCCATTTTTCTTTTTTCAGAAGACTGCAAACGGCCAAATAAACACTGCCGCCGCCATACATCGAAATAAGGATATTCACAGAATTAATGTGTAAATAGGTGGAAGTTTTCATCAATATTCCCAAAATACCAAAAGACAAAATGGCAAGTGCAACCCTTAGAATCCACGGCAGATAACTTGTATTCCGTTTTGAAGACGGTGAATACTGAATCACCATTGCGGACCCTAACATAAATATAATACCCAGCCATTGTAATAAGCTTATTTTCTCGTGAAAAATAAGCCCAGCACTTAAAATTGGAAAGAGTGCATTCGTTCCGATTAGTGGTGAAGTGAGACTTGCTGGTCCCTTTTCAAAGGCTTTAGACATTTGGATATTGCCGTTTGCATTTAAAATACCAATTAAAGAACCTAGTAAAATGGTGAATAGGTTAAAGTGAAGGATTCCATTCATCGCTCCATATCCAAATGATACGATAAAGGCAACAAAATAAAAGAAAAATTGGATATGAAGTTTTGATAGTCCATTTCCGGTACTCCACTTAAAAATCGTGTTATTCGTTCCAAAACTAATCATGGTTATAAATGCAGCTGCGATCCACATGATGAACCTTCTTTCTGTCTATCAAATTCTCTTAAAATTTTATTCCTTTTTTCGAAATTTCTCAATCCCTTTTTTGTCAATTTTCGATATTTACGCTCTTTTTGCAGAAAGCTGTAGGTATTTTGAGATTTCCGTCTTGTTTTGATAGCTTTTGTCACCTAGCAGGAAAAGCAGGTACTTCTTGGTGAATTATAAGATTAAGAGAAACATTCGTAGATAATAGGGGAAGGAATGAATTTTTTATGAAAGCATACACAATCAAAGAAGCCGCTAAGGAAATTAATATATCTCATGGAATTATTCGTAAGTGGGTAAAAGAATTTGATGGACTCTTAGACATTCCAAGAACAAAGCAAGGAGCAAGAATTTATACCGAGGCAGAAATAGAGCTCTTTCAAGAGATTAAGCAAAGATTTGCTAATAAAGAAAGCAAAGAATCTGTACGTGAATGGCTACTAATTAGACATGAACCTGTCGTTGAAACAATATCTGAACCAGAGGAAGTAACCGTTCCCATGGATTCTAATCCATTGGACAACGACCTCGATCCGGTGCCAAACCCGGATGAAAGTGAAAGCCCCGAAACTCAAGAAATCTCCTTAGAGCTTGTTTCCAGCCCTGAGCCGGAATCTGCAATTGCAACCCATGAACTTTTAAACAATGCTAATTTGTTTTTTGAAGCAATGGATACGTACAAGCAAACCTTTTTAAGTGAAGTAAAAAATGAAATCCGCAGTGTGGTTCGCAAGGAAGTTCTTGATGAAGTAAAGAAAGAGATTCAAAAAGGGAGTTGCATAACTGTAAAATCCCTTTCTGATGCGGTTTATAAGTCATCGGAAAACACCAAGGAAGAAATTAAAGAGCTATCTGCTGCAATTGAAAAAAACGGCGAACAGACAACGGATTCCCTTAAATATCTTTCGAACAGCATTGCAAACGTATCAATTGAAACCGCTGAAGAGATTTACTCCCTTTCCAAGCAAGTTGCCGAAACATCAGAAGGCCTTTCTCACTATATGGATGTCACCAATGAGGAAATTACCAATTTAACAGAAGCGATTACAAAGGAACGAGAGATTCACCTAGAAGAACGTGAACATTTATCACGTGAAATTATCAAAAGAGAGGCTGCCTTTCAAAACATGTTAACCAGTTTTCGTGATGTCGCTGCCACAAAAGAGAAGAAATGGTGGAAATTCTGGTCTTAGGATTATTGATCACTTATTGCCAAGGGTCTAAATCATTTTAGGAGGGTGATATTGATGAATACAAGTGAGGTTTCAAAATTATTAGGAGTATCTTCAAGTACCATCCAACGCTGGGTAAAGCAACTCGAACTTCCAATGGAAAGAAATGAACGGGGACATTATTTTTTTAAAGATGGGGACATTACCATACTAAAAAAAATCCAGGAACAAATCCAAAATGGAGCACTTATACAAGATATTGCACCCATCCAGGAGAAAAAGCCACGAAGGGGAATCGTTAAGGAAGTGGAAAACGATCATGCAATGGAAAAACTGTTTGCCAAGGTAAGTGAGTTGGAAATCAGCCTGAATGAAAAAGCGGACTCCGTTGCCTCGTATCAACTCCTGCAGCACCGTAGAGAAATTGAGGAACTTCAGTCCCAAGTAAAGGCATTAAATCTCCAGCTCGAAACACTTCAAAAGCAAGTTACCGAGCTATCCACCCCTGTTCAGACAGAAATTGTTCCTTTCCAAAAGAAAAAACCTAAAAAGAAGAACATTGTCAGCATGTTATTCGGATTGTTTTAATAAAAAAAGGGTCGAATGTGGGAAATCACATTCGACCCTTTTTTATTAAAGATTATCTGGTCAAACCCTTCTGCTTATGACCAGATAAAATATCTAATTCGACCAACGGACTTGTATACTTCTTGATAAGATAACTTCCAAGACCTATACAAATGATAAATGAAAAAATAATCAGTAAAACATAATTATTCGATACCATATCTAAACGATCGTTCGGTAAAAACGATTGAATCGATTTTAAAATAAACCCATGAAATAAATAGACATAAAGGGTTCTTTCCCCTATTTTTGTTACTTTAAACTTATTTGAAGGAATTAATGCCAAAAAGCCAAATACAACAACAAGTGTAAGGACATATTGACCGGCACGAAGTAATCCATCGATAAGCTGCTCTTCCCCCATATGTGCATAAGAGGTATCACCTAATAGCCATGGAACCGCATCCTTCGGAAAGCCAATCGCAAACAATACCATTATCGAAAGAATGACCACCACTCCAAGAGGACGTGAAATTTTGGAGCGAATCAGTCCTCTAAGCATTTCCTTATCCAACAAGTACCCTAATAAAAAATAAGGAAAAAACACGAAGGTTCTTGAAAGGCTTAAAAAACTGCCGACGGAATCAATATAACCAATCAGAATTCCTAAAATGACGGAAACCAAAAATCCATACCATCTGTATTTTGCAAATAAATAAAGCATTAAATTCCAACAAAACATACTAAGTAAGAACCATAACGACCAATGCGGATGAAGAAAATCAACTTCAAATGATTTTTCCTGACCGCTTACAAAGTAAAAAATGGAGTAGATAATTTGAAAAATAAAATAGGGTAATAATATTTTTTTTACTGTTTTTAATAAATAGCCTTTTTTTCGGTAGCCTTTGGCGAAATACCCTGAAATCAAAATAAAGGCCGGCATATGAAATAGGAATATGACTGTATATAACGTGAATAAGAATCCATCATCCTCTTTTAACGGACTAATCACATGACCAAAAACAACCAGAAAAATTAATACAAACTTCGCATTATCAAAAAACATACTCCTTTTTGAAGCTGAAGCCATTTTATCACCTCAAATATTATTTCAAAAAAGGTATTTAAAATTATTCAAGATTTTAAAAGTGGAGATCTAAAATCATTATACCCTTTTTATATTACAGGGATATGTAACTGAGTTTTCTTTCTGTTTCATCCTTTTTACAATTTTACAATAATAATCAAAAATACCCACGATTAATTTACCATAAAAATCTTAACCCAAGCTTAATATTAGCAATTTTTTTTTAAGCTTTGGTTAATTAATGTAAATGCCTTCCAATATTAATTTTAAAAAAATCATAAAAAAATAACTCGGACCAATTTTCAGATCCGAGTTGATTTTTCTTATTTATCTAATTTATCGATTAATTTTTTTACCAATGGTTGATAGTTTTCTTTGACCTCATCTATTTTGATTGAAAAAGCTTCCGCCAATTGTTGGATACATTCCTGATCATAACGAAGCCAAGATCCGTACGTCCGTTTAATATACCGTTCTGCTTCCTCATATGTTTTAAATATGGAATCATATCTCTTACCATTATGTATGACCGCATAGGCATTCTCATTTACCGGACGGATAAAGGAAATTTCTCCTTTTACACTTTTATAGCTTGTACCAGTTTTTGCTTCTTTTAAATTAAATTCATTCTTGTCCGGATCCGGCTTTAGCGTTGGTAAACTAAATACCTTTATCACAAATTTTTCAAATGCTTCGGCTGACATTTCTGAGCCGGAAGCTTTCGGATGGCCGCCGCCTCCAAAACGTTTTGCATATTCAGCAACATTCACTTCGTCATGTATGGTTCGATACCCAACCTTTTTGCCACTTACATTTAGAAGTAGAATCATATCTAAATGAGGATAGAGTTTATTTAACGCGTTTCCGAGCTCAGATAAATACTGTTCTGCATGAATGATTCCAATGCAATAATCATCAATAAAGGCTTGCACGGTCTGTCTGCTTTTCGAATGAATATAGCGGTTAATTTTCGCTTCTTCCATATCCAGCAGCATATTTTCAGTTTCCGTTAAATAGAAATTTTGTGGATTTTCAGAAAAACGCTTGAGCATCGCTTCTTCAAATTGTTCACGATTTAAAATATAGAACAAATCATTCAGGCGTTTGGCATCAATATTATTATTTTCGTCCCATTCCCATGTATCATATTGGCGGACTAATTCGATAAATTCCTCAAGTGCCTGATTCCGCTGAATTAAACCTTTTTCCATTAAATAATCATAAAATAAGGAAGTTGCGCAGGTTTTCTTTCCTGTATCATATTCAGGGTGAACAAGTGCCCACTTATATTCATTAAAATGCAGGGCTGTAACATGATGGTCAATCATTCTAATATGCTTCCCTTGTTGATAACGGGCTGCTAGCTTTTTCTCATTCGTTTCATTGACAGCTAAATCCGTAATATAGATTTGTGAACTATGATTTTCGGGATTTTCGATATATGTTTCTACCTGCTGGTTTAAAGTCCGATATGAGCAATATGAAACATCAGCGTTTTCACCAAATGCAAGTTTAGCAATGACTCCGCAGCCAAGTCCGTCCAAATCAATATCGGTAAATAATTTTACCATCTTCCTTACCACCATTCTTCATTTTTTCCATAAGAGTTAGTTTGTTGTTGGAACAATCATCTTATACGATTGTCAAAAAAGTGGAGCCAACTGCAAAGTAGCAATTGGCTTTTCTAGTCTATCGCAGTTCCTTTAGTTTATTTTGCATGGGTGTCCGTGGTTTTGGCTCACTGATTTCTTCAGGGTAACCAACGCCAAATACCCCAATCACGTCATATCCTTCTGGTACCCCCAGAATCTCCCGTTTGTTTGCTGCCGCTGCAATAGAGGACCAAAATGTCCCGACCCCTTCTTCCCATGCAGCTAAATTAAAATTTTGAACAAAACATGCCGTTGCTAGAGCATTTTCCTCTGTTTCAAGAGCTGTTGCCCCATGTTTTGATAAAACAGCCATTAAGACAGGAGCATTTCCAAAATTGGTTTTATGGTTCAATTTTGCTCGAGTTTCTTGTCCAATAAAATATACTTCCCAAGGCTCCGTCATTCGATGATTGGGGGCCATGGCCGCCGCCTCAAGCCAGGTGATCAGTTTCTCGGATTGAACCGGATCAGTTTTAAATTTTTTTATCGTGCGGCGTGACTTAATCGTTTCCAAAATACTCAATGGATTTCTTCCTCCCATTCAAAATACAGTTAACGAATACACGTTATACTATCATATGTAGGATGTATTTTCCAGATTCCTTTCTTTTAGAGTTACAGTTATAAAAAATACATGCCTGTACACAATAATGGTCGAGGTTAAAGAAAAGGGGTGACATCATGACCAATCGTAATGATAACCGGGAACGTAAAAACAAGTATCCGAATAATAAAAAACAAGACAGTGAATTTGCGAAAGAAACAAGCATCCGCAGTGAAATCACTAAAAAAGATATGCAAAATAATTAAAATAAAGAAAAGAAACTCACTCCTAAGGAGGGTTTCTTTTCTTTATGAACGAAAGATGACCGTTCGTTTACATTTTTGGAAGTGTCACTTTAATGGTTGTTCCTTTGCCTTTTTGGCTCAATGCCTCTACTTTTCCATGATGCAACTGCACAATCGATTGAACGATCGACAGCCCAAGGCCGGTTCCTTCAACGAATCGCGTCCTAGAAGTATCCGCCCGATAAAAACGGTCAAATATTCTTTTCAATTGCTCTTGTTCCAAACCAATTCCACTATCTTTAACTGTCACTTCGACGGATGAACTGGAATCAATTAGGTCAATTTCAATATTTCCATTTTCATTATTATACTTAATCGCATTTGTCAGCAGGTTTTCCCAAACAGAATAAAGCAAAGAGGAGTCCCCATTAATCCACGTTTCAGGGAGTGAATAACTCATCATAATCCCTTTATCACCAATACTCCACTGATATTGATGTAGCACGCCTTTTAATTGCTCAGCAAGATTAAAACGGCTGATCTTCATTAAGTCCTTCTTGCTTTCAATTGAGGCAAGAAGTAGTAACTGCTTTGTAATCGTCGATAACCGCTCTACTTCCGATTGAACAACATGGATATATTGAGTTTTTTCCTTTTCCTCAAGATTTTGATCATCTAGTAAATTTAAATATCCCTTTATATTGGTTAGCGGGGATTGTATATCATGAGAAATATTTGAAATCAATTCTCTTCTTAATTGTTCCACTTTCGCTAATTTCTGTGACATATTCGTAAAGCTGACTGCCAAATCCCCTAATTCGTCACTCCGGTCAATGTCTAATTTTACCGAAAAATTACCCTCTGAAATTTCCTTTGTTGCTGCGTTTAGCTTTCTAATCGGTTTCACCAAATAATTTGTACTCACTAGGACCAAAATAACACTGAGCAAAATCGCAAGCAGCAGGAGCCAGCCAAATAAAATATGCATTTCATTAAACATTAACTTAATATCAGGGCGAATAAAAATAGCATATGATTTTTTCTCGTATGTAAACGGAACACCAATTGAGTTCTCTAATTCATTAGCAAAAAAACCAGTCACAAAGGTTTGTTTCGGAAATTGACGAATCCCATGGTACACCTCACCATTGAGCACCATTTCCTTCACAGCATCAGGGAGATTTTTTTTTCGAAAGGCTGACCCAAATGACTGTTGATGCCCCGTCGAATCGACCAATAAGATTTGATAGCCGATTCCGCCAATATGAGTGAAATAATCCTTTAAACTGATCTTTTTTTGCTTACTGGCAAAGTCAGCAATTTTTAGGGCAAAACCAGTGATTTTCTCATCATTCTGTTTCTTCAATGTCACCTGGTAATAATGATTGGAAACAATAAACGAAAGAACCCCGCTTAAAATCATGATTAAAATCGTCGTAATCGCGAACTTACTATAAAGAGATTTCATTTATTGAACCTCCAGCGAATAGCCAACCCCTCTGATTGTCTTGATGGAAAAATCTTTTTCAATCGTATTGAATCGTTCTCTGAGGCGCTTAATATGTACATCGACGGTTCGTTCATCCCCTTCAAAATCCAGTCCCCAAATCTTTTCAATTAAATGGCCGCGGCTAAATACTTGATTTTGGTGTTCGGCTAGAAAGGAAAGCAATTCAAATTCTTTTAATGGCAGCATATAGGTTTTCTGATTGATTTTCACCTCATATCCCTTTTTATTAATAAAGAGGGAGCCAAGACTTATATTGGCTTCACTTGTTTTTCCATATCTTCTTAACAGTGCGTTCACGCGGAAAATTAATTCGCGGGGTTCAAATGGCTTAACTAAATAATCATCCGTTCCCGACTCAAACCCTTTCTCTTTATCTTCAATCTGGCTTTTGGCTGTTAATAAAATAACTGGGATGTCATACTGCTTCCGTATTTCTCTTGTTAAACTATATCCATCCATTACGGGCATCATAATATCGACAATGGCCAAATCGCATATGTCTGATTCGAGAAGCTTTAATGCTTTTGCACCGTTCTCTGCGGCAACAACCTTAAATCCCTCTTTCGTTAACAATCCTTTAATCAGATTAAGGATATTCACATCATCGTCAGCTGCCAAAATTGTTTTCATTTACACACCTTCTACTAATTTACATTATTAATTCCCCTACAATTGTAATCAATCCATAACAATAAGGAAAGATTAAGCCTTTAAATCAGCGATTCCAATCTCGATTCGACAAAGTAACAACTTTTATGTTATACTTAGGTTGTTGCATTAAGGCATGCTAAATAACAAGGTTGATTTTTAAAGCATAGTTAATTGAAGCGGAAATCAACAACCAACACAAAAAGGAGGACAAAACATGATCGAATTTAAAAATATTGTTAAAAAGTATCGGACAAAGACAATTATCAATTCATTTTCGTTAGATATCGAAGCAGGACAGTTAGTCGTATTTATCGGTCCCAGTGGATGTGGAAAAACAACACTGCTGAAAATGATCAATAAATTAATTCAACCCTCATCGGGAAAAATCTATGTAAATGGGAAAGATATCTCGACCATGAATACGATTGAACTTCGCCGAAACATTGGCTATGTTATCCAGAATACGGGTTTATTCCCACATATGTCGATTAAGGAAAATTTGGAACTCATTCCGAAGCTAAAAGGCGAAGATCCGGAGGCAATTACCAAAAAAACGGAGGAATTATTGGAGACGGTCGGATTAAATCCAAAGGAATATCTGCACCGCTATCCAAATGAACTGAGCGGCGGGCAGCAGCAAAGGGTTGGAGTAGCTCGTGCTTTCTCCACTAACTCCGATATCATCTTAATGGATGAACCATTTAGTGCCTTAGACCCCGTGACTAGAAGCTCTCTGCAGGATGAACTATTCCAAATGCAAAAGGAATTTAACAAGACGATTATCTTTGTAACGCATGATATGGATGAAGCTATTAAAATAGCTGACAAGATTTGTATTTTAAAAGATGGTGATATTCTTCAATATGATTCACCTGAAAATATCTTAAAAAATCCGGCTAACCATTTTGTTGAAGACTTCATTGGAAAAAGAAGGGTATGGAATAACCCTGAATTACTATTGGCCGAGGATATTATGATCGCTCATCCGGTTAAAATTACTGGCAAACGTAATGTTCTTCAGGCAATTGAAATTATGAAGGACCATAAGGTAGACAGCTTAATGGTAACGAATAAGAATAATATTCTCATCGGTTTAGTGACATTGAAAGGAATTCAATTGCTGAACCGTAATGATGCAATTGAGGATGTGATGGAGCAAAATGTTCTATCTGTATCCCAAGATGCCAATTTGATTTCAGTTCTTACAACGATGAATGAACACAAGATTGGCTATGTACCTGTTGTAAATCACATGAATCAATTAACAGGTCTTATTACAAGGAGCAGTATTTTATCAGCATTAAGCAGCCAACTAATTGACTTGGAGGTGGCCTTTTAATGAAGGATTTCTTGAACTATTTACAATCAAACTCAGACCAAATTTTTGGTTTAATCGGGGAACATTTATATTTAAGTGTCGTTTCAGTTGTGATTGCGATTATTGTCGGCATCCCGCTCGGAATCTTGATTTCCAGAGAGCCGAAATTATCAAAGCCGATTATTGGAACAACCAATGTCATTCAAGCGGTTCCAAGCTTGGCCTTACTCGGGTTTTTAATCCCGTTTATCGGGATTGGCAGCACCCCTGCCATTGTAATGGTAGTGCTTTATTCTTTACTTCCTATTGTTAAAAATACCTATACAGGGTTAACGAATATTAATGCAGACATTCTGGAAGCCGCCAAAGGTATCGGTTTAACCAAGAGCCAGACGATGAGAAAGGTTCAGTTGCCGTTAGCTTTCCCGATGATTATGGCGGGAATCAGAATTTCAGCAGTTACCGCAGTAGGTCTGATGACGATCGCTGCCTTTGTCGGAGCTGGCGGGCTTGGTTATTTGGTCTTCTCAGGTGTGCAAACTGTTGACAACAACATGATCTTAGCGGGTGCGATTCCTGCATGTATCCTGGCACTGTTAATTGACTTTATTGTTGGAAAACTTGAGTCTTCCATCTCTTATACTAGTAAAATCAAATCCTCTAAAATGAAGAAGAAACCAGCAAAAAAATGGCTAATTGCCACTAGTGCTATTGTTGTTGTCGTTGCTGGAGGCTTTGGTGTTTACGCAAAAGCAACAGGGAGCTCCAAAGATAAAATTGTCATTGGTTCTAAAAATTTTAGTGAACAATTAATTTTAAGTAACATGCTTGCTGATGTCATTGAAGATAAAACAGATTTGCAGGTCGAACGAAAATTAAACCTCGGTGGTTCACAAGTGGCTTTTAGTGCCCTTAAGAATGGTAATATTGATGCCTATGTCGAATACACTGGCACTGGTTTTGTGAATATTTTAAACCAACCGCCTGAAAGTAATCCTGATAAAGTTTATAAATATGTCCAAAAAGAATTTAAGAATAAATATGGCATTGACATGCTAAAACCGCTTGGCTTCAACAATACGTACGCACTGGCAGTACGTCAAGATACGGCGAAACAATATGGATTAAATACTATTTCGGACTTGGCAAAAGTAAGTGATGGTTTAACCTTCGGACCGACAATTGAATTTCCAAACCGTGAAGATGGATTAATCGGTCTTACCAAAACGTATGGAATAAAATTTAAAGATGTGAAAGCTGTTGATGGCGGCCTGCGCTATACGGCTTTAGATCATCATAAGAGTGATGCCATTGATGCATTTTCTACTGATGGATTACTTGAAGCCTTCCATTTAAAAGTATTAAAGGATGATAAACACTTTTTCCCTCCATACTATGCCGTACCAATCGTAAAAGAGGAAACATTAAAAAAACATCCGGAATTGAAAAAGGCATTAAATGCGCTCTCGGGTAAAATAACAGATGAGAAAATGCGTGAATTAAATTATAAAGTAGACAGCTTAAAGCAGTCTCCGGCAAAAGTGGCAAAAGAGTTTTTACAAAAGGAAGGAATTATAAAATAATTCTAAAGACCGGTCTATACTATAGACCGGTCTCCTTTTTATTCCTCTAAAAAATGCTGAACTCTTTCGTATGTTTTTTCATCTCCTATGACAAGGAGAATATCGCCTTCGTGGATTAAAGCATAAGGGCCGGGTGAGATAATCATCTCCCCTTTCCTTTTCATTCCAATCACTGTCCCTCCAGTGTTTTGCCAAAACTTCATATCTGAAATCGTCTTGCCAATATGGATGCAGCCAGGAAAAATTTCAATCTCAAGTGGTGCTAATGGATTCGTATGGCGCAATTTGTCTGAATAGTCCATAATTTTCGTTAACGTTTCATACAACTGTTCGTCCAATTTTTCTCGTTCCACAATCAGATGATTCATTTGCTTCTTCAGGTCTTTTACACTGGCAAGATTCGAAAATCGATGAATATACTTGAAGGCATTTTCCCTTGAGGAGATCACAATTCCACTGCCTTTAGTAGAATGAACTATCTCCACATCTTCTAATATTTTTATTGCTCTGCGGACGGTTTCAGGAGAAACCTTGTATTCACTAGCCAATGTGGATCTGCCATGAATTTTTTCTCCTACCTTGAATTTACCATCATAGATTCGATTGGCTAAATCAATGGCGATTCGTTCATAGGTAGGTATTTGTGTCCTTTCCATAAAAAACCTCCGACACCACTAGTTTTAAAAAATTCTTGTCTTACTTTTTGTATCTAATACCCTTCCACTATACTCTTTTAGACGATAGCTTGCGAGTGAAAAGTTAAAGACTCTATTCAGAGAATTTTGGGCATAATTGTAAAAGGAAATGGAATGAGGTGAGGACATGAAACGTAACATAATTCTTTGTTTAAGTATCGCCTTTATGATTTTTATGACCACCCTATTTGTCTTTTACCTCATTAAAGACGACACCTCTAATTGGCAGGTAGCTCTCGGCGGTATCATTGTCAGTGCCTTACCATTATTACTATTGCGCTTAAAAAATAATCCTTTTAACATTCCGCAAATTATAGGTTATTTCTTATTTCTGTTTTGTTCTACTTATTTAGGGTCTATTGCCCTTTTTTATCTTCATCATAAATGGTGGGATTCAACACTTCATTTTTACAAAGGAGCATACGTTGGTGTGATCGCCTTTACACTTTTTAAAATACTGGTGCCTTCTCAAAATCGAGAGGATGTATCGCAGTGGGTTCTCTTCCTATTTGTGCTTTCTCTTGTTGCTTCAGCTGGTGTATTTTGGGAAGTCTATGAATTTTTAGGGGATCTAACGTTTACACATACGATGCAAAGGGGCGGCAACACCGATACCATGTATGATTTATTATGTGGTTTAGCCGGCGGACTCCTGATTGCACTATACTCCTTAGTCCGCAAACAACAGGTTTAATGGGAGGAAATAAACAATGAATCGGAAACTTGTCATTCTCATTAGTGCAGCCTATGTACTATTTATGGCCATTTTGGCTTTTTATTATCATTCAACCGGTGCATCATTTAAATCTACAGTAGCAATTGGCGGAATTGTCTGCGGTGCGATTCCGCTTCTGTTAGCTCTTTTTACAAAACTTCAATTCAATTTGCCGATCGTTTTTTCTTATTTGATTTTCTTGATTGGTTCACAATATTTAGGTTCGATTCGCGGCTGGTATGGCCTTGGCTGGTGGGACACCTTTATGCATTTTATCAGCGGTGGTATCCTTGCATTTGCAGCGATTGCTTTATATGAACGCCTGATTCACAGAGATGCCGGTAATGCCATCTCCCCTTGGTTTGTCTTTTTGTTTACTCTATCTTTTGCGGCCCTTGGCGGAGTCTTATGGGAGGTTTATGAATTCAGTTGTGATCAATTTTTGGGAATGACCTTGCAAGGAGGCGGAAATACAGACACGATGACCGATTTGATTGCCGACACTGCAGGAGGGCTTGCCATTGCCATTTGGGCTGGAACTCGAACAAAAATAAAATTAGAGAAGAAATGAAAAAGCAGACCAAAAATAGGTCCGCTTTTTCTCGTCTTGTGATGTATGTAACGTTTAAACCATCACGGCTGCAAAGAATTCATCATAAAGTGCTTGAACGGCTCTTTTTTCTTCGACTTCCTTAACACCAAACATCATGCTCACTTCAGATGAACCTTGATTAATCATTTCGATATTAATTTTTGCCTTTGCTAAAGCTTTTGATGCTCTGGCCATTGTACCCACATTTCGGCGCATGCCTTCACCAACGACCATAATCAGGGCTAGGCTGTGTTCGAATTTTACTAAATCAGCATTAAGGTCTGTTTCGATACGTCTTTTAATTTCTTCCTCCATTCCTGGAGCAAGCTGATTCTCTCTTAGGATCACCGAGATATCATCAATACCGGAAGGAGTGTGTTCATAAGATAGACCAAACTCCTCTAGAATACCAAGAAGCTTGCGGCCAAATCCAACCTCTCGATTCATTAAATACTTGCTTACATAAATACTGCAGAATCCCTCATCACTAGCAATTCCGATAACAGGACCGTTTGTATTATCGCGTTCATAAACAATTCTTGTACCAGGTGCTGAAGGATTATTTGTATTTTTTATATTTACCGGAATTCCTGCTCGGAATGCTGGAACAAGTGCTTCATCATGAAGAACAGAAAATCCTGCGTAGGAAAGCTCGCGCATTTCACGATATGTCAATTCTTTGATCTCCTTTGGGTCGCTCACTAATGACGGATTAACGGAATAAACTGCATCCACATCGGTAAAGTTTTCATAAAGATCGGCCTTTAAGGCATTGGCAAGGATTGAACCGGTAATATCTGATCCGCTTCGTGAAAAGGTAAATACATCCCCTTCCTTGCTATAGCCAAAAAATCCTGGGAATACTAAAATTCCTCGTCGATCATGTAGTGAGGCTAATTTTGTATATGATTCCGGTAGAGTTTGAGCATTTCCTGGCTCATCACTGACAAGAAGTCCAGCATCTTTAGGATCAACATATGAGGCATCGACACCTTGCGATTGAAAATAGGCAGCAACTAATTTTGCGTTGTTATCCTCTCCGCTAGCTTTCATTAAATCCATAAACCGTTCAGGATTACTCTTATCCGAGGAAACTCTTCTTTTTAGGTCATTCTCAATTTCCTGAATGACATCTGAAGAAATGGCTAATTCTTCAGCAATTAACGCATATCTTGCCACTACGGCGTCTAATTTTTCTTTTGGATCCTGATTCTGTAAGGAAAGTTCAGCACACTCAATCAATAAATCCGTTACCTTCTCATCTTCAGAAAATCTTTTTCCTGGTGCCGAAACGACTACTACCTTCCGTTCAGGGTCTGAAACAACAATCTGGAAAACCTTCTCTAATTGTTTTCCTGATGCTAAAGACGATCCTCCAAATTTAACGACCTTCATTTCTTACAACTCCTAATCTTTTAAAAATATAATCTTAATTTTATTCTAATTCTGAAAATAATCAATAGTTTTTTTCCTCCTATTGAGGACATTTGTTTATTTGCAGTGGACAATAATACAATTAGACCAAAAAAGCAGGTAAATTTCAACTATTAAAGCCCACTGTCTTTCCTATAAATAAAATTTAACGAATGAGTTCAATAAAATGAAAAAGAATCTTGGCAGTTAACCCCCATATAACCTTTTCTTCATAAATATAGAAATATTCGTCCAATCCTCTTGTCCGCCATTTATAATTTTCTCCCCCCGGAATTAACTCCAATGGAAAGTTTTTTTCCGGTTCAACTTTAAAATTCAAATTGTACACTTCCGGCTTATGATTTAAGAAAAAGGAAATGGGTACCGAAAAAACATCCCCCACTTCAGCTGGATTAGGTTGTATCGATTCAGGACAATCAATAAATCCAGCGAAGGGATAAATAATCATACCAAACTGTGAAACCATATAATCCAAAGGAAAAACTCTCGAGATATTTTCTCTTTTTATTCCTAGTTCCTCAAGTGTTTCCCTTATTGCTGCTTCTTTCTCATCAGAATCGTCAGAATCAATTCTTCCACCCGGGAAACAAATTTCTCCCGGCTGTCTCCTCAGCTCCATCGACCTGACTTCAAACAGGATATGGATTCCATCCTCTTTTTGAATAAGAGGTAAAAGTACTGCATACTTGGAAAATTTTTCACTTCCCAGTATGGTCGGGGTATGTGTTTTTAATTTATGATGAATAAATTCCAAATCCATAAATTTCACCTCTTTTGTTTCACTATACTTGATAAACTGCTATCAAGTATTCCCTGTCATAAAGGAATTGTTATTTTAATTTTAGACAAGATTCATGGTAGAAATTACTCTTTTCAATTCAAATTTCTTATTATCCTCATACATTTGTCTTGATTGCCAATAACAGCCCTGTTGACCAATCCATTTCTGTAATCACCAAATCCGGTCTTTTTCGGAGTGTATCAACAAGTTTGGGAGCTTTGATTCTATATTCTTCCGGCACTCTCTCATCTGGAAGCAAATCATGAATCACATAAAACCCTCCCACATTTAGATGATCTAGGGTTTTATCAAGTAGCTCGAATTTTCCTGGCCAGGTGTCGGCAAAAATAAAATCAAATTGCTCTGACATTTTTTGAATAAAAGCCGCTCCGTCCTCGCACCGGAATGATACTCTGCTGTCTTGCCCGAGGTACCTCTTAGCAATAGATTGCACACTCGCATCTATGTCAACCGTCGTGAGCCTGCTTTCATCATCCATTCCCTCAATAATCCATGAAGCCGATGCCCCTGCGCCTGTTCCTATCTCTAAGAAATTCCCTCTTGATTTTGAGGAAGCCAATCCTTTTAGCAAAAACCCTGTTTTTCTGTCACATGACTGCTCAAAGCCAATCAACTTAGAGTCTTGTAATATTTTCGCGTAAGCAAGTGGCGCTTGCAAAACTTTGTTTTCCTCCATGACAATCCCCCTATTTAAATTGGCTGATGATTTCCGCTCCAATCAATATAGTTAAAAATCAGCAATGACCTTTTATATAGAATATAAAAAATAAAAAGGCCTCTTGTGATAAGAGGCCTTTGGATAAACGATACCGACCTCTTATCTCCCAGAGTATGTCTACTCTGTTGGAATTAGCACCTTCCTGAAATAATCAGGGGTTGCTGAGGTTTCGCAGGGCCAGTCCCTCCACCTCTCTGGATAAGAATAAATTTTATGGAATTTATTTCATTTGCCAATAAGTATCGCACAGTTTATACAAAAAGACAATACTTTTACACGATAATAATCTCTACCCATTTCATAAAATTATTGCTTTTTCTCTGCCCAAGAGTACATATAATCAAGATCTTCAACGGCAGCTGCGGTTTTAACAACCTTCAATGGATGAAACGTATCAATCATAACAGCTAATTCCAATGTTTCTTTTTTGCCAATGCTTGCTTCTGTTTTCCCAGGATGAGGCCCATGCGGGATGCCGCTAGGGTGAAGAGTGATCGAGCCCTCTTGAATCCCCTTTCGGCTCATAAAATTACCCTCCACATAATAGAGGAGCTCATCACTGTTCACATTGCTATGGTAATATGGCGCCGGTATGGATTGCGGATGATAATCATATAATCTTGGCACAAAGGAACATACCACAAAATTATTTCCTTCGAAGGTTTGGTGAACAGGCGGCGGCTGATGGACCCTTCCCGTAATCGGTTCGAAATCCTCAATATTAAACGCCCAGGGATAGAGATACCCATCCCAGCCAACCACATCGAACGGATGATGGCCAAAGATATGCGAATGGATATTTCCTCTCGATTTTGTTAAAACCTCAAACTCGCCCTTTTGGTTAAATGTCTGTAACGATTCCGGACCACGGATATCCCGCTCGCAATATGGACTATGTTCCAAAAGTTGCCCATATTCATTGCGATAACGCCTTGGTGTTGTAATTTGGCTAAAGGATTCTACAAACAGCATTTTCGTCGTTTCATTTTCATTTGGAATCAGACGATAAATGGTTCCAATTGGTATCACTAAATAATCCCCCGGCCGGTAAGAAATCGTTCCAAACATCGTCTCAAGCCTTCCGGAACCATAGTGAATAAAGAGCATCTCATCGCCATCGCCGTTTCGGTAAAAGCTAGGCATTCCTTCCATCACATTTGCGGTTCCCATCAGCATATCCTGATTACCTAAAAAGTACTGTCTTCCTGTTAGGGCATTTCCGTGCTTGGATACATTGCCGGTAAAAAAGTGACGGTGCCGTAAACTTTGCTGGTCTTCATATTCCGGCAAAAAACTCCCGACTAATTCGGATTTCACTACTTCGGTAGGCATGTATTCATGATATAAGATCGACTGAGTTCCCGAAAACCCGCGTGTCCCCATCACCTGCTCGCGGTAAAGGCTGCCATCTTCCTTCTTATGGATTGTATGACGTTTATGGGGAATCTTGCCCATCTGGCGATAAAACATCCGGCCACCCCTTTTCTAACCCTCTATAATCGTATTCTTTAAAACCCCTAATTTTTCAATCTCAAGCTCTACACGATCTCCGGGCTCTAACCAGCGGTGGACCTTAGGGCCAAGCTCAAGAATACACCCTGTCCCAACAGTCCCAGACCCTATGATTTCCCCAGGATATAGTGTCACTCCTTTGGAGGCCTGTTCAATCATTTCGGCAAAAGAGTAGTAAATGTCTTTCATATTCCCTTCCGATAGGAGAACGCCATTTACACGCGCCCTCATGGCAAGATTAAAGCCTTTCCCCGCCTTCAATGGTTCTACTTCATCCTTCGTTACAATCCACGGTCCTATAGAAGTAGCAAAATCCTTCCCCTTCGCAGGGCCAAGTCCTACCTTCATTTCTTTTCGCTGAAGATCTCTTGCACTCCAATCATTTAATATACAATAGCCGAAAATATACTTGTCTGCTTCCGCGGCAGGAATATTTCTGCCCTCTTTGCCGATGACACAAGCAACTTCTAGCTCATAATCCAGCCAATCTGATTCTCCTGGCTTCACAATTTCCTCTTCCGGTCCCTTGATGGCTAAATGATTGGAAAAATAAAATACAGGAATCTCATACCATTCTGGAATCATTTCAAGTCCCCTGTTGTCTCTTGCCGTTTTTACATGCTGCTCAAATGCATAAAAATCTCGGAAACTCTTCGGTACGGGTAATGGAGCTTTTAAGCGAATATCTGATAATCGATAGACTGCGGAATCTTCAACTGAAATCGAAATAAGCTCAGCAGCCTTTTTCAAGTATTTTTCATGGCAATTGATAAAGTCTAGTAAGTTAGCAGGAAAGTCATCGCCTGTTGCTTCAATCAAATCAACAACATACTCTTCGTTTAACAAGAGGCCGGCCCGAACCGTTTTATCACTTTTTTCAAAAGTTACAAATTTCATTTTCCAGCCTCCGATTTTCTTACCATATCAAAGGTCCGCACTAACGGATCCGTAAAGGTGTTTCCCGCCATCCTGCCCAGCGGCTTTAGTTTTTTAAAATCAATCCGGCCATTGTTATAAAGGTCGTCGGTCACATGTACATGGACCACTTTGCCAATAACAAGGCTTCCGGCCCCTGGCTGATCACCAAAATCCAATACTTGGTACAACTCACATTCCAAATGGACAAGCGACTCCTTTATCCGAGGGACCTTGATTTTTTTACTAGATTCTTTCGTTAAACCGCTCTCATTTATTTCATCAATTTCAGGAGGGAATTCAATCGCACAATCATTCATTTGTGATGCGATTCCCTCACTGACGATATTAATAACAAACTGTTGCGTCTTTTCAATGTTAATAAGTGTATCCTTTTTCGCACCGTCCTTCCCTCTCCGCATCGGAGAGAAACAGACCAGCATTGGACTGGCACAGATAGCAGTAAAAAAACTAAACGGCGCCGCATTCGCCGTCCCATCCTCCGCCAAGGTTGATACAAATGCAATCGGCCTTGGCAAAATAGATCCAACTAATAGTTTATAGGCTTCTTTCCATTCAAGTGTCTCCGGGGTGATTTCCACTGCATCCACCACTCTTCCTTATCAACATAAACTTTGAAAAAAGGGAGAAAGCATTTCCCCCCTTTTTACCGACCATATGGTGATCCCTTTAAAAATATTACACTCTTTATCTAGTCATTATAAATTTCCCCGTCTAGCCTGCTCACGTTCAATCGACTCAAATAAAGCTTTGAAATTCCCTTCTCCAAAACCTCTTGCACCCTTACGCTGGATAATTTCCACAAACAAAGTCGGGCGGTCTACAATCGGTTTCGTAAAGATTTGCAGTAAATATCCTTCATCATCCCGATCGACTAAAATATTCAGCTCACGGAGCTTTTCTATTTCTTCATCAATTTTTCCAATCCGCCCGCCTAATGCTTCATAATAGGATCCCGGGGTTTTTAAAAACTCAACACCATTCTTTTTCAATGTGGTTACAGTCGATACAATATCTTCTGTTAAAATTGCTAAATGCTGAACACCAGGGCCATTATAAAATTCCAGATATTCTTGTATTTGTGATTTCCGTTTTCCTTCTGCCGGTTCATTGATCGGGAATTTAATCCTGCCGCCATTGTGCATGACCTTAGACATGAGAGCAGAATATTCCGTCGTAATATCTTTATCCGTAAAATGCTTCATTTCCATAAAGCCCATGACCTTCGAATAGTATTCCACCCATTCCTCCATCCGTTCCACATTGCCGACAACATGGTCGAAACCAATTAAACCGGCATCCTCGATTGGCAAATCATTTGAATAGGGTTCAAAGCCCGGCATGAATACGCCCTGATAATTTTTCCGTTCTATTAACGTATGGACGGTATCCCCATATGTACCAAGAACGGCCTTTTTCAAAACTCCCTTTTCATCCTTCATTTCAAAAGGTGCAATAATAGCGATTGCCCCTCTTTCAACTGCTGCACTGTAAGCCTTTTCAACATCATCTACTAGTAGCGCCACATCCCTGACACCGTCACCGTGTTTCTTTACAAATTGGGCAATCCTGCTATCTTCCGTATAGGAGCCTGTGATGATCAAACGAATATTTCGCTGCTTAAGAACATAAGATACGGACTCCCGATTTCCCGTTTCTAAACCTGAATAAGCCACTGGCTTAAACCCAAATGCCGTACAAAAATAATGACAGGCTTGCTTAGCATTACCTGTGTAAATTTCAATATAGTCAACATCACGCACCGGAAAGAAGTCATCCGCCAGCATTTCAGCTCTCACTCTTTGTTCTTTCATACGAAAACCTCCAAATGGAAAATTTAAGCTTTTCTGTTTTTATTTTACCGGAAGGGTTTTCGTCCTCTCAAGAATAGGGTGTAAAGCAATAACGCTTTTAGGTAATAAAGAAAACAACACACCTATAGTGATAAATTCATTATAAATCAAAAAAAGGAACAGCCTCTTGTCGGCTGTTCCCCTTCCTACTAAAAAAATATTTTTTTATCGACAAAATCTCGCTTGAATTTCATTATGCCAGGATGGCTCTATCACTTGCCATCTGTTCGCCGCGAATGCGTTTAAATTCTAATAATAAGCCCTCGATTGTTAAATTCTTCTTATTTTCCTCATCTACTTCAAGGATGATTTGGCCCTTATCCATCATGATTAATCGGTTGCCAAGGTCGATCGCCTGCTGCATATTATGTGTAACCATTAAGGTAGTGAGCTTGTATCGATCGACAATTTCCTTTGTTAGATTCGTAATCAGTTCAGCTCTTGATGGGTCGAGAGCCGCCGTATGTTCATCGAGAAGAAGAATCGATGGTTCAGTGAATGTAGCCATCAATAGGGATAGCGCCTGACGCTCCCCGCCGGATAGTAAACCAACCTTTGCACTTAGGCGGTTTTCCAAACCTAAATGTAATGTTTCAAGCACCTCACGAAAATATTCTCGGCGCTTTTTTGTAACTCCACTTTTAAGTGTTCTTGTTTTATTCCGTGAATAGGCCATCGCAAGATTTTCTTCAATGGTCATACTAGGAGCGGTTCCTGCCATGGGGTCCTGAAAAACCCGGCCAATCATCTTTGAACGTTTATATTCCGTCATGGCTGTGACATTTTTATCGGCAATATGAATATCGCCAATATCAGGAGTAATCACACCAGATATGATATTCATTAAGGTTGACTTTCCGGCACCATTACTACCGATAATCGTGACAAAGTCGCCCTTTTTTAGATTTAAATTGATTTGGTCAATTGCAATTTTTTCATCAGGTGTCCCTTCGTTAAATATCTTATGAATCTGATTTAATTGCAGCATGACTTTCACCCCTTTGATCACTTGAAGCCTTTATGATGTTCATTTTTTCTGCTCTTTTGCGTGCTTTTCGCTTTTTCTCTTTTGTGCCGTCAATAATTTTGGGAGCGATTAAAGCAATCAAAACAATTACAGCTGTAATCAATTTCATATCTCCCGGATCCAAAAACTCAATTCGTAATGCGAGCGTAACCACAATACGATATACGATGGATCCACCAATGACCGCAAGGGTGGTTCTGGCAATGGATTTGGTTCCAAACAGTGCTTCACCAATGATAACAGATGCAAGCCCGATGACAATCATCCCAATCCCCATTCCAACATCTGCAAAACCGCCCTGCTGTGCAATTAATGCCCCTGAAAAAGCCACTAATGCGTTAGAAAGCCCCAAGCCAAGAACAACAAGAAGGTTCGTATTGGCTGAAAGACTGCGAATCATTCGCTTATTATTTCCTGTCGCTCTGATTGCAAGACCAATTTCCGTTTGTAAAAACCAATCTGTAAACCCTTTAATAATAAAGGTAATAATAATCATGGAAATCAGAATTCCCCATGTAGAAGGAAGGCTATCTCCTAAACCGACAAGTGATAATAAATTGTTGAAAAAGGAATCGATTCCTGTTTTTTCAAACAGACTGCTTATTTTTGTGAATGATGTGTCGGAATTTAATAATGGTATGTTTGATCTGCCCATGATTCGCAAGTTAATGGAATAAAGAGCAATCATCATTAAAATTCCTGACAGTAAATTATTTATCTTCCCAACAGTATGGATCAATCCGGTCAAACAGCCTGCAATAAAACCCGCGAATAAGGCCATGATTGTAGCAAAAAACGGATTGGCTCCACCTGCAATCATTACTGCCGAAATCGCTGCCCCTGTAACAAAACTCCCATCCACCGTTAAATCTGGGAAATCCAGAATTCGAAAGGAAAGATAGACGCCCAGTGCCATAATCGCATAGATGATACCTGCTTCGAATGATCCAAATATGGCTGTAAACATTGAGTTCATCCTTTCTTTATTTAAGTTCTAAAGGAATAGGTATAGAAACCTATATGTAAAAAATTTTGGGAGAAGACCTAATAAGGCCTCCTCCAATCGTACTTTTTTAAAAGTGATTATTTTCCTTCGTAAAATTCTCCTAGCTTACTCCATTCATCTTTTACAGTTAAGCCCTGAGCTTCTGCGGCTTTCTTATTGATTACAAGTTTCAAAGATTTGGGTAGTTCAACTGGAATTTCAGAAGGCTTTTTCTTACCGGTTAAAATGTCAGCGGCCATTTCACCTGATTGATAGCCAATATCGTAGTAGTTGAATCCGCTTGCCGCCACAGCTCCGCGCTTCATTGAATCAAGTTCACCAACGAATAACGGTATTTTCTTGCTGTTTGCAACTGAAATAACCGACTCAAGTGCGGATACAACGGTATTATCTGTTGGAACATAGATTGCATCGACACGTCCAACTAATGATTCAGCCGCTTGTTTTACTTCTGCAGAGGTAGAAACAGAAACTTCAACTAACTTAGCACCTTTTGACTCAACCAAATCTTTTACTGCTTTTACCTGGACTTCTGAATTTTGCTCACCGGAATTATAGATAACACCGATTTTCTTTGCTTTCACTTCATCTGTAATAAAGCTGATTGTTTTTTTCGTAGCATCTGGGTGGTTATCCGTCGTACCGGTGATGTTTGGTCCTGGTTGATCGAAGGATTTTACCAATTTAGCCCCAACTGGATCGGTAACAGATGTAAAAACAATCGGAATATCCTTTGTTGCATTTAATGCTGCTGTTGCACTTGGAGTTGCATTAGCAAAAATCAAATCTACCTTGTTGCCGACAAAATTTTGAGCAATTGTCTGGGTATTATTCATATCCGCCTGCGCATTTTGGTCATCGTACTTAACCTTTAGTCCTCTATCAGCAAGTGCCTTTTTAAAACCTTCAGTTGCTGCATCTAATGATGGGTGTACGGCAAATTGGGTAATACCGATTGTATATTCCTTTTGACCCTCTTCTTTTTTCCCGCTTCCAGCTGTATCCTTGCTGCCGCAGCCTGCAAGCATCAGCATCCCCGCTAACACAAAGGAAAGCGATCGAACTGTCTTCTTCATAAGTAAAAATCCCCCTTAAATTTCTCTAAAACCAATATTCAAAAAATTCTTATATTAAAAATTATTCTAGTATTTCTTTGAGTTAAAATCAATAGAAAATTGAAAAATATTTTTCTGCTTTAAAGCGGCAATTTCCATCAAAATTACTTTGTACTGAAAAATATTTTAGAAAACCGTCATTATTCTCTTTTTTAAAAACAAAAAACCTTCTTTCATTAAAGAAGGTTTTTACAAGAATGTATATTAATGGATAAATTTCAGAACCAAAGATTCTACCATTCTCTTGTTTTTTCTAGTAATTGATCAATTTCTATTGGCTTTATCTTATAACTGTTCTTTTCAGATGTTAGATCTGATGTAGATTCTAGTAATTTGTCAATATCAATCAAAATGATTCCCATTATCTAACCTCCAAGTTTTGATTTACTTAGGAAATTTTTTATCTTGCTAAACGGTTCGAAACTTCCTGAAATGTTATGGGGGTGTTTTTTCTAAAATAATTGTTTTTCTTTATCCCGGCCTCTAAATAGTACTAAAGGATTAGCCCTTATAATAATGCACTAGTTAGGTATGATTTATTTCACTTTTATTTCACAATTTGTTCATTAAAATGATAATGGGAAATCAAGTAAGAAGTTGGGGGACTCCTTGCTTGATGAAAAATTAATGGGAGGGGTTATTATGTACCAATCGATTGCATGGTACGCTACACTCTTTTTCGTTTTCCTAATTGCACTGGCATTTTCCTTCGTGTATGGGGAATCGAGAAAACTCAAAGATTATGGGCCAATCCAAGAGAAAGGCTACAAAATTCGTAAATTTTATTTTCTAGGTTTAATCGCCATTTTAGGATTTGCATCTGCCCTATCGCTAAGCAGACTGCCTTATCATGCTCAACATGCGCAGGCAAAAGAAATGGGGAAAGTAGTTAAAGTTACGGGAATGCAGTTTTCATGGGAATTAAGTGACGATCATTTTACGGTTGGGGAGCCGGTCATATTTCATGTGACAAGTAAAGATGTTACACATGGGTTCGGGTTGTATGATGAAAATCTTCATCTTATAGGCCAAACACAGGCAATGCCTGAATATACAAACATGCTTCAGGTTACCTTTAAAAAACCTGGAACCTATAAAATCCTATGCTTAGAATATTGCAGCACCGGACATCATTTAATGATGAAGGACATCGTTGTGGAGCCTAAAGGAGGAAGCAGCAATGGAAACTAATGCACAGAATGCCATCAAAAAGGGTGTTTCTATTTACCTCATGGTTACCTCGGTTGTTCTTGTTCTCATGATGATTTTCGGTGTTATGATGCTGTTAAATCAAGGGAATGTTATTAAAATTTCCGCCCAGACCTTTTATAAGGTGATGACGATTCATGGAACTGGAATGGTTGGAATTGCGTCTTTAGGTGGAAGCGCTATCCTTTGGTACTTCCTATCAAAGTATATCCATTTAAATCCAAAGATTCTTTTTGCTAATTTAATTTTTTCGCTTATTGGAGTAGTCATGATTCTTGTAGCGATTTTTGGATTTAATTTTTCTGATGGATGGACTTTTCTTTACCCGTTGCCATCTTTTTCAGCTAAACTGAACGGTTTAATAGGTGCACTATTATTCTTGTTTGGCCTATTATTACTAGGCGTTGGTTATCTAGTGATGTATTTTTATTTAGCAGCAAGACTTATTAAAGAATACGGAGGTCTAGGTAAATCACTTGGGTGGGACTATATTTTCCGAGGTAAAAAGGGCTATGGTCCACCAGCTGCAGTCGTTGCTACAACCATGGTGATTATCGCTAACTCTGTCGGAATTCTAGCTGGTGCAACTGCATTAGTAGAATCGATTTTAAACATTCTTAATCCGAATTTTGCTTTCGACCCAATGCTGGCGAAACACTTAACCTATGCTTTTGGTCATATTTTTGCTAACTGTACAATTTATATGGCGGTTATTGCTGTTTACGAAGTTCTTTCTGAGTATACAGGGCGCCCTTGGAAATCAAATAAAGTATTTTTAATCGCTTGGAACTTTTCGACCTTGTTTACGTTAATGATTTATACTCACCATTTATTAATGGACTTTGCCGTTCCAGAATGGATGTTAATTATCGGGCAAATTTTCTCCTATGCTAACGGTCTTCCAGTCATGGTTGTAACCGCATATGGTGCCTTAATGATTGTTTTCCGCTCAGGCATGAAATGGGATTTTGCTTCAAGTATATTTTTCCTTTCCATGTTTGGCTGGGTTGCAGGTGCCGTTCCAGCGATTATTGACGCAACAATCGTTGTTAACCATGTAATGCATAATACAAAATGGGTTCCCGGTCACTTCCATACTTATATGGGGATGGGAGTAGTCGCAATGATTTTCGGTTTCATGTACTACTTCAATAAAATGGAAGGAACCCAGAAACAAAAAGGTATTGATAAGTATGCAATTTTCACTTATTTCGTTTTCTTTTCCGGTTTAACCGGCTCATTCCTCTATGCTGGAAAAATTAGTGCGCCAAGAAGATGGGCTGAACATCTGCCGCAATGGACCGGCTCTGACCAAGTAGGTGCACTTTGCGGAGTCTTTATCATAATTGCTGCAATTATTTTTACAACTAGATTTTTCATTGGCTTAAGAAATGTTGGTAAAAATACACCAACAAAGTCATTTAAAAAAGTTTCATAGCATGCGAAAAATCCAGTCAGTGAGATATGACTGGGTTTTTTTATAAAATTAATAGACTAGTAATCTTTTATTCATAATTTATTCATTTTTGTTTTGTAAGATATTTTTTGTAGGACAATCACTTCCCCCCTTTGACATCCGGCTAACATTTAGCCGGATTTTTTTTATGCTGTATTAGAGCAGATTAACCGCTATAAACACTATCACATGTTCCAGCTTTTGGTTCATAAAAACAATGTTGCTTAAATTGACCGGATTGAGGTTGACCGTACCATGTTGGAGGGCATGACTGATATGCTCCCCTTAATTTATTGGTTAACTGCCTTTGAATTTATTTCAATTTCCTTGGATTTAAAGGACCATTTCATCATCGGTGGAGTGACAACTGTTGTTACAATAACAACAACAATAATTGTAGCAAATAAATCCTGAGTAATTAAATTGGATGCTAGGCCCATTGATGCAACTATTAATGCAACTTCACCACGCGAAACCATTGCTGAACCAATTCCCATTGCGCTATTCCAACCAAATCCAGAAAGTTTGGCACCTGCACCTGCACCTACAAATTTCGTTAAAATCGCTAAGAAGCTAAGCAAAATAATAAGACCTAAATGATCAAGAATGCCAGTAAACTTAGCCGAAATGCCAATGTAGGCAAAGAATACTGGAACAAAAATCGAATAGCTTAGTGTTTCAACTTTTTCAAAAACTTCCTGTTTGAATTTTGTTAAGCCGATAGCGATACCAGCGATGTATGCTCCAATAATATTAGCAACTCCAGTATATTCAGCCGCAAATGCATATACAAAACAAATAATTAATGCAGATGAAATAACAGCCTCGCTTACAGGTAATTTTGTAAATTTATTCATTGCCCATGGAACAACTTTCCAAGCAACTAAGATAGATACCACAAAAAACAATACTTTCTTTATTACCAATGTCGTTAAAGATACTTCCCCACCTCCAGCAAAGGACATTAATATTGCCAAAATTAACATTACAACAACGTCATCCAAGACGGCGGCGCCCAATATTACACTTCCTTCAGATGTCTTTAATTGATTCATTTCTTTAAGAGTTTGAACGGAGATACTTACACTTGTAGCAGAAAGCATAACACCCAAAAACCAGGATTGCATGTTCGATAAATCCAGCATGATTCCTGTAAAATACCCCAAAAATAATGGAACAATAATTCCGCCGAAACCAACAAATGCCGATGATTTTCCAGATCGTTTAAATTCATCAAGATCAGTTTCTAGGCCAGCAATGAACATAAGTAAAATAACACCAATTGTACTAAATGTTGATAAAGTATCTGATGCACTGATTAATCCAAAAACAGATGGTCCTAATAAGACCCCTACAATAATTTCTCCCAGCACGGAAGGTTGACCTAGTTTCGCACTCAAACCTCCTGCAAGTTTTGCTGCAATGATAATAAGTGCTAAGTGAAGAATGAACATTTTATTCCACCTTTCAAATATAAAAAATTCTCCCATTGAAGAGCAAATACAAAAAGAGCCTGTTATTCCATAAACAGGCTCTTAAAAACATACAAAAAAGCCCGTCAACCAAAGGGCATAAATACCCCTTGGTGACAGGCTCCTCCATACGTACAATATATAATTATTAATATATTAACAGATTTTATAGTATTTTTCAATACCGACTTTCTAATCCCATTTCCTTATTTTGGTGATTATTTTTTCCTTCAGCACCATTAAAAAGGTTGTTTCACCCTTTTGGATTTTTTGCTTGTTCCATTCATTGGTGCTGGCAACGGTAATGAGGATAAGTCCTGCAACCAGCAGATATCCCCACCAAGGCATATTTCCCCAATAGGGTCTTGTTTGTAAAAAAACATTTAAAAGCAACACGCCAGAGCCAATAAAGAAGTACGATTTAATTTGCAAGAACATTCCTGCTAACACCGAAAGCAGGGATAATGACCCTAAAATAATCGCATCGTAAATGGTTGAACTAGCCAGCCCATCTTGGATTAAAAGAATTGCAACCACACATAGGACGGCCCATTCAAGCGGTTTTGTCAGGCTTGTATAATGATCTTTTAATTTGATGCGTATCAATATCACCACGACCACCAGCGGCAATACCATTGCCTCCCGGTCCCATAATGCCGGAATATTCAAATCTGTTACAACCGAGTAGTAAGGCTGCAATAAATATAGGCTCCCTAACATCACAATCAAAACGGAATAATTTTTTGGAACCCTTTTACGCTGCATCCAAATGGAAGCAGAGATAAGCAATCCCGGAAGCGCCTCTGTCCAGACAGATTGTTCAGTAAAATAATACATAAACGAAAAAAATAAAAGTGAAATAACTGTGTATCCATCCAGCTTTAATTCATGCGGTTTATTTCCAAGCTCAATTAATTGTTTATAGATCAATTGACCAACCAAAACCAATAAAATGCCTATTCCTCCAGAAAGGAGCATCTTTTCAACCGAAACCAAATTGTCCAAAAAGGAAACTTCAACGGTTGCAATAAAAGCAATAAATAGTGGAAATATAACAAATTGATCCCATTTGATCTTGTGTAAAAAAACCAAGACACCAATTGTATAGAAACAAGTTGTTAAATATGGACCCCAATCGAACGGATAAGCATTCAAGGTACAGCAAAGCCCAAATAAAGAGAAAGGTACGAGATAAAATATAGTTCGTTTTTTGTATGCAGGGTCAGTGGCCATCCAAAATAAACCGAGCACGATACTTGTAGTTGGAAATTCGTAGTACCGTTTTAACGTATCAAATAGATGGTCCATACCAAGGGAAATCACACAAAAAACACTGGTAAAACAGCCATAGAGAAAAAGCTTGATCTTCCACTCATCCCCTGCTTGCCTGGCGCTAATGGCATAGACAATAATCGCAATGACAAAGCTTACCCAAGCCGTATCGTGATCAACCAACCACATATACCCGAGTACTGCCGGGAAGAGGATATGGCCAATCCACCCAAAAGCAGATGATAGATCTTGATCTTTATTTCGCCAAAGGTAACTAATGACAAGCAATACAACAGCACTCGTACTCGCAATCAATGTATTCATCATTTGATTAAATTCAATTTTCATGGACAGGGCATGGACACAAGTTAAATAGGCCAATAATGTTGCCATTCCAATTAAATACGGTACCCATTTCGTCCCGATTCTTTTGTATAAATACGAATACATCCCTACCCCAATCAGGAGGACAAGCGGTTGTACCCATAGTTCGTTAACCGAACCTATATAAGATTGACCAATGGCCAATGTATAAAAAATTTGGGATAAGAATAACGAGGTTTGTTCCAACCTCTTTTCTTTTACCTGTTTCCAGCCGAAACTTGACAGTAAGACAAGAATTGCCCCTATGGCAAAATTAACTGTGTTCCCATAATCATTTTCATATAAAACTGAATGAGCATTTATTTCACTGCCAAAGGCTATAATTGAAAGCCCAAAAGTACTTGGTAACATCCATTCTGCTGGTTTTTTATAATGTAACCTTTTCTCGGATTTTAACAGTAAATAGGTACTAGGGACGAGCAATAAAAGCATTACCCCTAACTCCCACCATTTTTGGAATACGAATGCTGCCAGAATAGCGATTCCCATCACAACTAACCCAACATCCCTTGAGCTAATTCTTACAATTTCCAAGTATGCTCCTAAATGTAAAATCCCAAATAGAATAAACAAAAGGAAACCTGTAAAAAACAGTGTCAATGAAAAATGGAAATCAATTACCAAACTTATGAAGGAGAGTGATTCCATGATTGCGACCGTCAAGAAGACTGAACTAAAATACGGGAATATTGCTCTAGGAGTGTGATGGGATAAATACGTAAAATTAGCAGCAATAATGAGATATGCAATCAAAAGTACGAGTGATGGCTCACCCGAACGCAGCAGAATCCCTTCAAAACTGATATAAATAAAGGCTAAACCCGAAACGACTGCACTCGTAACCTGGAAAACCTTATCCAGTGAAAATTCTTCTTTTATAGCTTTAGGAACAAACATAAACCCAAAAGCTGCTAAAGCATAAAGGATTGGCCCAACAGATTCAAGCACAGAATGTTCGATTACCTGATAAAATCCATATACAATCATGGCACTGAAGATAAAATGATATTCCTTCCTGCCACTGACATAGATCATCGATAAGTAGATGACCGCTGTCAGAAAGAGATTGAAACCATACAAGATTTGATTATCATAGATAAACAGCATTAAGAGTGTACATATGACCAGATTCGCTTGGATATAAGGAACAAACTCACTAGTAAATAACCTTAGGTCTTTTCTGTTCTTTACCAAATGATAAATAAAAATTAGAATAGCATTGAAGCCCATCAAGCCTAAATAAAATAAATCAATTTCAAGCTTCAGGCTTGCTAGTAAAAATGCAAACCCAGTAGTCAGCGAAATATAGGTAAACCAAACAAACAATCTTGAATCTAGTTTTTTTGCAAAGTATATATAGTCAATGATGGGGATGAAACTTCCCAGCACTCCGAGAATATATCGTCCATCACCTGTTATGGATAAATACGGCCCTAAAAGACCGAACCAACCAAGGGATAAAATGAAAATGGGCAAAAATAAACTTCCCAGTATGATGAAGGCAAAAGCGGTTTTGTTTATATGCAAAATCTTTTCGGATAATCCTGAAATTCCGAAAAATAACAATGCCACAATTCCGATTGATCCACTTTTCATCAAGCTGGACATGGATTCCCAATTGCTTGTCGCAACAAATAATCCACCGATTAACAAAAAGATCACGCCAATATTAAGCAGCCATGTTATATTTCTTTCTCTGATTTCCTCTTGTGATAATACCTTTTTTAATTTTTGAGGCTTTTTAGGAACAGATTTTTGAACGGATATTTTCTTCTCTGGTTCTTTTAATTGTTCTTCAGCTTCATTTTTGATTAAATCAAGGTGAAATGTATGATGAGCTTTCGCAACCGTAGCAACAATTGCTTCAGATAAGTACCCCTTTTCTTTTAATATATATAATTCCTGCCTGAAAATTTTTCTTCTCTCTTCCCTTAAATTTGTCTCCATTCTATCTCCCCTCAAATCATTATCTTTATATTTTTACCACATTTTCCCTCTATAGTGTAATTTTACACTATAGTTTATTTTTTTCAACAATTTCATAAAATTTCCCTTTTTTAAGGATCGGAAGTTCGTCCAAACAAAAGGACTGGCAGTTACATACAATAAAGTAAGTGAATAAAGGGGGTGTAAAATTAATGAGCTACGGTGGAAATAACAGTTTCGCATTAATTGTAGTGTTGTTCATTCTTTTAATCATTGTAGGCACTGCTTTCATGGGAGGAGGTTACTACTAAACCTCAGTATCAAACCTCTTTGTAGAACAAAACAAGCTGTGCAATTAGCACAGCTTGTTTTTTGTTTCAATTTCCTTTAGTTCTTGATTGATCCACTCATCCAAACGAGTGATACTTTGTTTAGCCCGTTCATACTCAATTTTTCGGTAGTGATGCATTCCGCCGGTTTCCTCGTCTTTTTCGTCTGCCCATTTGACAATTTGCTGTAAAGGGGTACGGACAATATCGTTCGATGGCAAAAAGGAATCTGTATGAAAAAGAATTGCTAGAGCAATCGTTTTGGCCTTTATTGGATTCTCTCCTAAGCGAATTAACAGTTTGTGAGCACGTTCAGCCCCTTTAATGGGGTGGATATCATTTTGCTTGTACAATTCATAATCCCACTTCCCGTTTTTATACCATGTATAATGCCCCATGTCATGAAGGAGACCAGCCTTTGCGGCAATATCGACATCGACTTTATGCTCTTTCGCTAACTTAACCGCATGATAGGCAACGGCAATGGCATGGGCGAGGCCTGAGCGGTTTAAATATTTTTGGGCAATATGATGTTCAAATATATTTAATAACGTTACATCTCTCATATGGTTTTCCCCCATCCATTGTGGATTTTTTATCATACATTATATGACAAACTTGTCTTTATTGCTATTTTTTCATGCAAAAAAGGGAATTCAAATTGATGAATTCCCTTTTTCAGATATTATCGTTTAGATTTTCGGTACCCAGCTTGCTCTGCATCTTGTTCTGAGCAAAACCAGACAATATTGTCCTTTACTGTATCATAATAGGATCCATCAGGAACATGATAAATATGAGAGTTGGCATTTCCTTTTATTTTCCCTTTACAATTCAGGTTTGTTTCTTTGTCATCACTTGGATTATTTTGATAATAATTGCTGCCTGAATTTGTTGATTTTGAATCTGTAGATTTTGTAGATGGTCGACCTAAAGATCCTTTCACCACTTCTTCATGGTACCCATCTTCTTCAGCATAATTTTCAATTGACCAAATGCCAATCCCCTTTTTCTGTGCCACTTTGAATCGCATAGAATTGATCGACATATTTTGTATTCGGAGCATAAATATAGGCAACCCGCGCCAAACCCTTTTCTAAGAGCATTTCATTAAACATTTTTCCGTCGACATATATATAGGCGAGTAGACGCCCATATTTATCACGCCCATCCCCAATACCGGTTTCGATTTGTACCTTCTTTCCAACAGGGAGGATTTTTTGGGTATAAGCGGATGCTTCCGGTCCAAACGGCTGAACACCTAGACGAGGATGATGTGTTTCAGGTGTATCCACACAAAGCATTCTCACCTTTTCCTCTCGGCCCTTTAATTTAATCACAACCGTATCCCCATCGACATTTTTAACAATGGTTGCCGGTATCAACTTTTTATCAGCTTTCAGGCTACTATCAATTAATTGATTTTCACTTTCATCATCATTGGCAACTGAAGCATTCTGTTGTGGGTGATTTGTATTTGTGTTTGTGTTTGTGTTTGTGTTTGTGTTTGTGTTTGTATTATCGCTCGTTGAACAGCCTGAAAACATCATTGTAAAAAAGAAAACAAGCGATAATATGCCGAATCTTTTTCTCATTTTTATTCTCTCCTTTAACTTCAAAAAAAGAGAGAAGAACCAAATGTTCTTCTCCCATTACCTAGTTAAGGCGTTTCGGTTCCTGTTGCTTTAACGGTTCCTTTTGGCCCTAAATATTCATAATCGTCCGGATTAATTGGTGTATATCCTGCAGGTTTATAGAATCTTAACAGGTCCTTATAAACCACTTCGTCAGACATTTGAAGTTCTGTTTTTACTTTTTCATCAATGGCCTTACATGAGCTGTTATCCGGCAGTAATTCTTCTGTATTGGTTGAATAACACTTATCACTTACTTGTATCACTTTAGGAGAAACATAATCACCATTTCTGAATAATGCCCAGTTGCGGTGGTCCTTTGATAATAAATCAGAACCAAACTCCATGTAATCCTTCGTATCCACACCTAGTAAATGAAGAAGTGTTGGGCGTACGTCGACTTCACCACCGTATTGGTGCTGAACCCCGCCTTTCACACCAGGTACATGGATATATAATGGAACCTCTTGTAGTTTTGCGTTCAATGCAGGTGTTATCTTATCAACACCAAGAACCTTTGCCATTGCCTCATTATGGTTTTCAGAAATACCATAGTGATCCCCATATAGGACAATAACCGTTTTATCATAAAGTCCATCTTTCTTTAAGTCATTAAAGAATTGTTCCAATGCTTGGTCCATATAATGGGCAGATTGGAAATATTGGTTTACCACTGTATCACCGTAATCTCCAGCAGGGAAATCGGTATCCTGCGAATCCATTTCAAACGGGAAGTGGTTGGACAACGAAATAAACTTTGTATAAAAAGGCTGTTTTAAGCCTTCAAGCATTGGCATGGATTCCTTAAAGAACGGTTTATCCTTCATCCCATAGTTTTTGGTATTTTCATCTGACATATCATAATATTCTGCATCGAAGAATTGATCATAGCCTAATGCTTTATACATCACATTTCGATTCCAGAATGTCTTATAGTTACCATGGAACACAGCTGAATTATAGCCAAGCCCCTTTAAAATGGCCGGGCTTGCTTGATAGGTATTTTGTGCCTTATTCACAAAAACCGCACCCTGTGACATTGGATATAATGAGTTTTCCATTAAGAATTCAGCATCGGAAGTTTTACCCTGTCCAGTTTGATGGTAGAAATTATCAAAATAGAATGTCTTGCCATCATGTGCTAATGAATTTAAAAATGGTGTAACCTCTTGACCATTTGGCATTTTATAATCAATCATAAAGTTCTGGAATGATTCAAGCGAGACGTAAATCACATTCATTCCTTTTGCCTTGCCAAAATACTTTGGATTTGGTTTTGCATAGTTCGCTTTCCGATAGTTTTCAACATCGGTAATATCACTGCTGTCAGCAAGTGCACGCTGACTGGATGATTTAATATTTTGAATCATGTCATAAATTGTAAAGTTATACGCCCCAAGATATTTAACTAAATAGTTTCTGTCAAAAGAACGTGATAATAATTGCGGGCGATCCTTTTCTGCCAAACCAAGATTAAAAAGGAAAACAGTGATTGAAAATAAAAGAACGATCTTGAATGATTTCCTAGTTTGAACCGTAACCTTTTTAAATACTGTTAAGGCAAGAATAATTAGAATAATAAAGTCTGAAAAATAAAAAATATCTAATGGTGACATTAAAGAAACCGCGCTATCACCAAGCTGTCCTGCATTCGTCTTTGTTTGCATAAGAACAGGAATGGTGATGAAATCATTAAAAAATCGGTAATATGCAATATTTGCATACAATAGGAACGACAATAAGAAATTGATGATAATCATCACAAGCTTAACATGCTTTTTAAAAAGCAAAGCGATACCGAAAAATAGTAATGCCGAGCTTAATGGATTAATGAACAATAAGAATTTCTGTAGGTTATTATCAATTCCTAATTTAAATTCAAGTTGGTAGGCTACATATGTTTTAATCCAAAACAATACTACAGCAATTGCAAAAAAAGTAATATGGTTATTATTTTTTAGTGTTTTGGGAAGATTAATCTTTTTCATCTAAATTCTCCTCTCACTTACCAATAAAAAACTTCGGTAAACGAACCTCAATTACTATAACACATTTTCTTTAAAAATAAAAACATAAATAATCCCAGTTTACGCATCCTTTTGGACAAAATTTTTCGTCAATTTTCTTACTTTTTCGTTAAAATTTTATTACTAATATTAGGGTTCATTTCGTAATTAGTCATGAATTTCACTTTTTTATTCTTATGCCAATGACTAGTGGGACATGACTATTTTTCCGGACTCAATTATATAAGACGAACAAAAACCACTTTAGTTTCACTGTTGATTTAATTTTTTAGCGATGAGTTTATTTTTAGCTATCTTAATCGTGAATGTAGTTAGATGCAATAAGTATTTGGTCTTATCTTTAAAATAATGACCTATGGCTTGAATAGTGGAATGCGGTTATGAAAAGGATAAATTTAAATAGAAAGAAAGAGGAGATAAAAGATATGCCGAGAATAAGACCGGAGTTTACAAAAAGCCCTTATTTCGTAGATGAGCCTGGGAATTGGCACTTAATGCCTGGCGCACCAGTGGAGCTGCAGGAAGAATTTGAACAGTATATGGCATCGCTAAGAGACACAGATGAGGATGGGGCATTTAACGGAATTCATATATCCTATCCCTATAATCGTGGTAGGGATCAATACTGATCCTTCCTTTTTTTCTAAGTTAAACGAATTTCTTCTATATATAATAGAGAGCGTTTACATTCATCATTGAATAAAAGGACATGTACTAACCAAAAATAAAATGAAAAACTGTTTTAGGAGTGAAGGAAATGAATGTAAATCGTGTAAAACAAATTTTATCTTCATCAGCTGATATTGAAGTTAAATACAATGGTGCATCCGTTTGGATTGACCAATTAAACGAGGATGGAAGGACAGCAACTGTTCATTTAAGAGGGCCGTTGGAGGAACGTTCTACTGTTGAAATCCATGAGTTAATTGAGGAATAATCTCTTAACCACCTATTTTCCAATGGGTGGTTTTTTTTAACATAATAAAAAAGACAGGAGGTTTTCCTGTCTTATACCATGTCTTCGTTTTCTCTTTCTATTTCACTTGGCTGGGGTTGTTCATTTTGAACGATGCTTCCGAGTACTTCTCTGTCCATCTTGCCGGCATCTTTTCCGGCCCCCGGTGCTATATGAGACATTGGCAGTTGTTCTAATTCTTTACCTCTTGGCAATTTTCTTCACTCCTTTTTCTTTAGAGTGTGCATTCCCAATAGGTTTTACTCCGTAATGTTCGCTATTGCGTGTTTGGCAAGAAGCTGAATCGTCATATCATCCATGGGTGGATTGTGAAGGCCGGCTCTCACATCACGATAATAACGCTGCAATGGATTTTTTAATGAGAGGCTTCTAGCCCCGACAATCCTCATTGCAAGATCGACAATCTCAATGGCCGAATTCGTAACAGTCATTTTGACCGCACCTAAAACTGGCCCCATTTGATTCCGATCTTGAACACCTGAGGAGTCCCATTCTTTAGCCACCGAATATAAAAAGTACTCAGCCTCCATGATCCTCCATTCTATTTCACCAATTTTTTGCTTGACGTTCGGTAAATCGATAATTGCTCCCTTTATACTACTTGGAGAATACTCTTTGGCAAATTGAATACAATAGTTTTTTGCCGCTTTGGCAATCCCAAGATAACAGGCCGGAATATGGAGAAGCCAGCCGCTTGGTTTTTTCCCTTCTAATCCAAGCTGTTCGACAAAGAATTCGTCAGGCACTTTTACATTTTTAAGTATTAAATCATGGCTTCCTGTACCCCGTAAGGCAATACTATCCCATGTTTCTTCAATAGAAACCCCTTCTGTAGGACGGGGAATAAGAAAATTTCCAACCCTATCTGTTTCTTTGATTGCTGCACTGACAATAAAATAATCAAGCACAGGCGACATGGTAGTAAATGTCTTTCTGCCATTAATTATCCAGCAGTCGCCTTGTTTTTCCGCAATCGTTTCCGGCCTGCCCCCTCGCGTCGGACTTCCAGTACTTGGTTCTGTCGCGGCACTGTTAATTAATGCTCCTTTTTTAACTTCCTCACAAAGCATTTTAAAGACCGATTCTTTCCAACTATCTTTTTCTCCGAGATTCATCATGATTCCCATATGCCAGCCAATCGAAAGTGCCGTGGCCCCGTCACCTTCTGCCATCTTCTCCTGCATGCGTAGTAATTCATATAAAGAAATTTCTTTACCACCATTCTTTTTAGGAACAGTTAAGGCAGTATATCCTGTATTTTTAAGATCATCCATATTTGCATACGGAAAACTTCCCTCAATATCCACTTGATGTGCACGTAATGAAAATTGCTTGGCTAAGATACTCATGATTTCGAGACGTTCTTCAACTGAATTTTTTTCTAAAAAACTCATCTAATCCTCTCCAATTCATAAAAACCATCCAAACATTTGAGGATGGTTTTACTATCTATCTGTCTATTCTATATTCGAAAATTGCTCCAAATCACTATTTTCCCCAATTACTACAAGAACATCACCACTCGCAATTTTCTTATCAGGAGATGGGGTAATATTGATTTCATGCCCATGGCGAATGGCTATCACTGTTAGATTAAACTTCGCCCTGAGGTCGAGTTCCCTTAATGTTTTTTCCGTCATTTTTTCAGGGATTTTCACTTCCTCCACACTATAATCCTTTGAAATTTCAATGAAATTTAGAACATTTGGAGAAAGAAGCTGATGCGCCACCCTGATTCCCATATCTCTTTCCGGATATACCACCCAATCGGCTCCAACTTTTTTAAGAACTTGACCATGTAATTTATTAAGTGCTTTGGCAATTACTTTTTTAACCCCAAGTTCTTTTAATAACAGAACACTAAGGATGCTTGCTTGAATGTCATTTCCAATTGCCACAATGACGGTGTCAATATTACGGATACCGATGGATTTCAACGCTTCGGCATCCGTCGAATCGGCAATTAATGCATGTGTCGTATATGGATGGGCATCATCCACCCGCTCCTCATTTACATCTACGCCAAGAACTTCTTTACCTGATTCGAATAATTTCGTTGCAATACTAAGGCCAAATCGTCCTAATCCAATCACTGCATATTGTTCTGTCATGGAAATCAACCTCCTGCTGTAGATTTAACCAATCATAATTTTCCCTTTAGGGTATCGGAACGCATCGGGATTTCTTCTCATTGTCACTGCAAAAGCAATCGTTAATGGCCCAACTCTGCCGGCAAACATCGTAAAAATTATCAATCCCTTGCCAACATGAGACAGCTCTGGGGTTAATCCCATTGAAAGTCCTACAGTGGCAAAGGCTGACGTTGCTTCAAATAGGATCATTAAAAAGTCTTTGCCGCTTTCGGTAATGGTCAAAAGCATCGTAATCACTACAACTAGAAATAATCCGCTAAATGCAACAGTTATCGCTTTATAGATCGTTTCATAAACAATCCGCTGGCGGTAAAAAATAACATCTTCCTTCCCGCGGATTTGGGACCAAACCGCACCGATAAGAGTGGTAAAGGTAGTGGTTTTAATACCGCCCCCTGTGGAACCCGGTGAGGCACCAATAAACATTAAGATAATGATTAAAAATAATGAAGGGTGAGTCATATCACCAATACTGATGGTATTAGCCCCCGCTGTTCTCGCAGTAACCGATTGAAACAAGGCACCAAGAAATTTCCCTAAAAAGGATAATGGTTTTAATGTTTTTGGATTTGCATACTCAAATGAAAAAACACCAATTGTTCCAACCACTAATAAAAATAAACTTGTCATCAGGACGACTTTGGTATGTAACGATAACCGTTTAGAAACCCGAAATTCATAAATCTCATTCATAACAATAAAGCCAATCCCGCCTAATGTAATTAAAGAGCATATGGTAAGTACAACAGTCGGATCATCTACATAACTTGTTAGACTATGAAACTCCCCCATTAAATCAAAGCCGGCATTATTAAAATTGGAAATCGAATGAAAAATACCAAAATAAATAGCTTTTCCAATCGGCATATCCAAAGAAAAACGCAGTGTAAGTAAAATCGCCCCTGCTAATTCGATTACCGCCGTAAAAATTAAAATTCGTCTTGCTAGCCTTACGATCCCTTCCATTGAAAGATTATTCAGCGATTCTTGAAGTAAGATTCTTTCTTTTAATGAAATTCTTTTTCCAATCAGAAAGGCAAAGAGAGTAGCAAACGTCATGAACCCTAACCCACCGATTTGAATCATGAATAGAATGACCAGCTGGCCGAAGATTGTAAAGGTGGTTCCGGTATCTACAACAACAAGTCCAGTTACACAAGTGGCTGAAGTTGCGGTAAATAAGGCATTAAGAAAAGATAACCCTTGTCCATTTGTTGTTGAGATTGGCATTGTTAATAGTAAAGCACCAATTAATATAATGAGTGCAAATCCCAAAACCAGTACCTTTGGGGGGTCAAGATAAAATTTTTTTCGCTGCATAGTTTTCTCCTTACCTAATATGGCATTCTATAATAAATATCTGACATAAATATAAATCATTGATATAAAAATGGATAATAACATAAGAGGAAAGCCGACCTTTAAATATTTCATAAACGTTATATGGTATCCTTCCTTCGATGCGATTCCAGCTACAACCAGATTGGCACTGGCACCAATAAGGGTTCCATTACCACCTAAACATGCGCCAAGAGAAAGACTCCACCATAATGGATCCAAATTGGTTATACCCAATTTCCCCATTTCTTTTATCATCGGAATCATGGTCGCAACAAACGGAATATTATCAACAAAAGCCGAGATAACCGCACTCATCCAAAGAATTAAAATCGTGGTTGCTTTTGGTTCTCCCCCTGTAAGTGCAATTGCCTTTTTAGCAACTGCTGCAACAAGACCTGTCTCAACCAAACCGCCAACGATGACAAATAAACCAATGAAAAAGAAAAGAGTTGTCCATTCTACTTTTTCCAATACCGTCACTAAATATTTGTCCCCAGTCAGTAAAAGCAAGATAAAAGCCCCGATTAAGGCAATTGTAGCCGTCTCAATATGTAAAAGTTGATGAGCAAAAAAGCCGCCCAATGTCAGGACAATGACAAATATACATTTTGCTAGTAAATCATAATCCTTCAATTCCTGTTTCGCATTTTTACCTAATAGATGACTCTTTAGTTCCTTTGTTGATTTTAGTTGTTTCTTATATATTAGCGTAAATATAAAAATAGTAACAACTAAGATGATGATGTTAATCAATGCAAGATTATTGATAAATGTCATAAAGTCTAATGATTTTACCGCACTTCCAATCATCAGGTTTGGAGGATCCCCTATCATCGTCGCAGTTCCACCGATATTGGATGCGAATATTTCTGACATTAAAAATGGAATGGGGTGTACCTTTAGCTGATGAGTAATACTTAAGGTAACCGGTACAACGAGAAGAACCGTTGTAACATTATCAAGAAAAGCAGAAGCCACAGCAGTAAAAAAACTCAATACAATTAAAATCCGAACCGGTTCCCCCTTTACCTTCTGGGCCGCCCATACAGCAATAAATTCAAAAACACCTGTTTGTGAAGTGATTCCAACAATAATCATCATACCAACCAAGAGACCAATTGTATTAAAGTCAATATGATGAACAGCCGCCTTCTGATCTAGTATCCCAAAAGCAACCATTAAAAGACCGCCCAGCATAGCAATCGTCGTCCGATGAATTTTTTCCGAAATAATTGTCGCATATGTAAATAAAAAAATAATCAAGGCAATCCACTCTTGTGATCCCATGCTTCTACTCCCCTTATATATAATAGATACAGAAAAAAATATACTACTATCATTTATATATGTAAATATTTATTATCTTTTAAAAACTCTGATTTCAGGTTTTAAATAAAAAATAATTAAAAACCTCGTAATAGTTAAAAATAGTAATAACCATGAAAGTTTTGTGTCAAACCTCACTGTTTATTATCCAAAAATCAATTATAATAACAAAAGGAAAATTTCCCCACTAAAGGAATAATTAATTTCTAATGAGGGGAATCTATTCATTTTATAATGAGTCATTATTAAGGGGGATTTGAATGAATCAAGGACCAAAACAACTCTTTGTTCAAACCGGAAGCCTAGTTGCCGGTTTTATGGTTTGGGTACTTATTTCTTCGCTTATGCCATTTATTAAAGCAGATATTAATCTATCTACAACCCAAATTGCCTGGGCCACTGCTGTTCCCGTCATCCTTGGATCGCTACTGAGGGTACCAATTGGTTTTTGGACGAATCGATTTGGAGCAAGAGTCTTATTTACCATTTGTTTTCTTGTTCTGTTGATCCCTATTGCGGTCCTTAGCTTTGCCAATTCATTTGCCATGCTCATAGCGGGAGGGTTTTTACTGGGGATTGGCGGTGCGCTATTTTCTATCGGTGTAACTTCATTACCGAAATATTATGAGAAAAAAAAGCATGGATTTATTAATGGGATCTATGGTGCAGGAAATATCGGAACAGCTATCACCTCTTTTTCCGCTCCTGTCCTTGCAACTGCGTACGGATGGAGAAGCGCCATTAAAGTCTTTCTAATTGTTGTCTTGGTCTTTGCGGTCATTAATTTCTTATTAGGTGACCGCAAGGAGCGAAAAGTGAACAATTCCTTTTCAGTGGTCATTAAAGAGGTTTATCGGAACCCAAAACTTTGGCTGCTAAGTTTGTTTTATTTCATCACTTTCGGGTCATTTGTTGCTTTTACGATTTATTTGCCGTCCTTTTTAGTCAATCACTTTGAATTAGAGAAGGTAGATGCGGGTCTCCGGACAGCAGGTTTTATTGCTATTGCCACTCTTTTTAGACCAGTGGGCGGCTGGCTAAGTGATAAACTGAATCCTTTGTTAATCTTAATGTTTGTTTTCTTTTGGCTTACCTTTGCGGGTTTTCTCTTGTCATTTACCCCATCCTTGCCGATTTATTCCTTTGGCTGCCTATTAGTGGCTTTTTGTGCAGGGATTGGTAATGGTGCCATTTTTAAGCTTGTCCCCTTGTTCTTTTCCAAGCAGGCGGGTGTTGTGAATGGTATTGTATCCGCTATGGGCGGACTCGGCGGTTTTTTCCCGCCACTAATTTTAACTATCCTATTTAACTGGACCGGGCATTACGCGATCGGCTTTATGTCCTTGTCGGAAATTTCATTATCAAGCTTCGTTTTAGTTGTCTGGCTTTACTATCAGGATAAACTTGATATTTCGAATAAAATTGTCAATCATGCCGTCGATGGCATCGTGGTAACTGATCCAAATGGAATTATTCAAAAAATAAATCCGGCATTTACCAAAATCACCGGTTACCGACAAGAAGAGGTGGTTGGAAAGACACCAAGCGTTCTCCAGTCAGGAGAACACAATAATGATTTTTATAAAGGTATGTGGAATCATTTGAAAGAAAAAGGGTATTGGGAAGGCCATATTTGGAATAAACGTAAAAATCAAGAAATCTATAAGGAATGGTTAACGATTACCGCTATCAAGGATGAATCAGGCCAAACAAAAAACTTTGTTGGGATGTTCAGTGAAGAACGCGAAGAAGAAAAAAAGAAATAAAGATGAACCAACAGCTTTCCATTCGGAAGGCTGTTTTTTTGCTCTTTTTATAAGAAATGCCGTGCCTGAAGCGAAATCAACGACCAATTCTAAAAAAATTGAATGGCTTTTTGACAACTTTTTGACTTTGAACTCGTGTTCACAGTTCCTTCACCACTTTTGTGACGTACGTCACAAATTTCATGTTACCATTTGTTTTATAGTTTCAATATAAACAACAGACATCAAAAAATATAAATTTAAATTTTAGGAGGAGACAATAATGGCACGAATTAATTATTGGAATCCAGAGGACGAGAAATTTTGGAAAACAGAAGGAAGGAAACACGCACAAAGAAATCTATGGATCTCAGTACCATCTCTAATGCTAGCTTTCATCGTTTGGCAAATCTGGTCAGTGGTTGCCGTGAGACTTAACGATATTGGCTTCCATTATACAGAAGAACAACTATTTACACTTGCTGCTATTCCAGGACTTGTCGGTGCAACACTTCGATTTGTTTACACCTTTGCGGTTGGAATATTCGGGGGCAAGAACTGGACAGTCATTTCAACTGCCATCTTAGCAATCCCTGCCATCGGAATTGGTTTTGCAGTACAAAATCCTGACACACCATTTTCAATAATGCTTTTGTTGGCTGCTCTTTGTGGTCTTGGCGGCGGTAACTTTTCTTCATCCTCAGCGAATATCAGCTTTTTCTTTCCAAAAAAAGAAAAAGGTACAGCACTTGGTATTAATGGCGGTTTAGGAAATATGGGCGTTTCCGTTGTACAATTTGTAACACCATTGATTATTACTTCCAGCACCTTCGCATTTGTTGGCGGCAGACAAGTATTATCTACTGGTCAACATGTTTGGTTACAAAATGCTGCATTTATCTGGGTAATCCCTATCGTGATTGTTACATTACTTGCCCTATTTAAAATGGATAACGTACCAAATGCAAAACAATCTGTTGCCGATCAATTTGTGATTGTGAAACGTAAGCATACTTGGATTATGACCATCCTTTATATTGCAACATTTGGTTCCTTTATTGGGTATTCAGCGGCATTTCCGCTTCTATTAAAATCTCAATTTCCTGAGCACCTCTCTCTTGCTTTCCTTGGTGCTTTAGTGGCAGCAGCAGCAAGACCTGTTGGCGGCTGGTTGGCTGATAAGTTTGGCGGTGCGAAGGTAACAGCGTATGTATTTATTGTCATGGCAATTGGTGCTCTAGGTGTTATTTATTTCTTAAATGACAAGCAATTTGCTGGTTTCTTGCTAGCGTTCTTGGTTCTTTTCTTAGCTTCTGGAATTGGTTCTGGATCAACGTTCCAAATGATACCGAATATCTTTGTTCCAAAAGAAGCAGCACCAGTTATTGGTTTTTCAGCAGCATTTGCAGCCTATGGTTCATTCTTCATTCCAAAACTTTTCGGCTGGTCTATTAATACTACTGGCTCTTATGTAACAGCATTCTACTTCTTTATTGGTTTCTATGTAATTAGTTTTGGTCTTAACTGGTTCTTCTATCAAAGAAAATCTACAGCAGCTAAAACATTGGCAAAACAAGTCGGTTAATCCGGCTTGTTTTTTTTGTATGCTGTTTTCGCAAAGATTGTGTTTTTCGAACAAAAATAATGTTAAACGATTCGCCCTAAGGCTTCCAGTTCGAACTCGATTGCCCCATGGCTTCGCCAAAGCTGTCCGAATGAACTCCTGATTCGGACACGTTTGCCCCTGGCTTCGCCAAAGCTGTCCGAATGAGCTCCTGATTCGGACTCAACTGACTACAGGCTTCGCCAAAGCTGTCCGAATGGGCTCCTGATTCGGACTCAACTGACT
>NZ_KI535298.1:61398-171000 GCF_000482325.1 Bacillus sp. UNC438CL73TsuS30
CAGGCTTCGCCAAAGCTGTCCGAATAGGCTCCTGATTCGGACTCAACTGCCCCTGTATTCATCAAAGCTGTCCGAATGAGCTCCTGATTCGGACTCAACTGACTCCAGGCTTCGCCAAAGCTGTCCGAATGAACTCCTGATTCGGACACAACTACCCCTGGCTTCACCATAGATGTCCAAATGAACTCCTGATTCGGACACAACTACCCCTGGCTTCGCCAAAGCTGTCCAAATTAGCCCATTATTCGGACACGATCGTCCACGGCTTCGCCAAAGCTGTTTTGCAGGGACAAATAATAAAAATATCATTTAGATTCAAAAAAAAATTGCCGAGAATTTATCCTTTCTCGACAATCTGACTGCCGTTGCCGGCAGTTTTAATTCATGATCGTGACATTTACATGTTTTCTTCCCCAATTGATCGCTTTTGTTTTAGATGGGATAAACACATCGATATGATGGCCTTTAATGGCTCCGCCTGTATCTCCGGCAACAGCATATCCATACCCTTCCACGTAAACCTTTGAACCTAAAGGAATAACTTTCGGGTCAACTGAAATAACCTTTGCTTTCGGATTTGACTTAAGATTAATCCCAGTCGCCGTAATTCCGGAACAACCTTTACACTGTGCAGTGTAGGCAGTTGCTTTCACGGCAATTACTTTTGATTTTTTCACTGCCCTTTTTTTCTTCACATGTTTCTTTTTTGAAACATGTTTTTTCTTTTTACCATGTTTAGTAGCTTTTTTATTTGAATCAATAGTGAGTTTATCTCCAGGATGAATCACACTAGAAGACAGATGATTTTTCTTTTTAATCTTATGTACAGTTGTCTTATGTACTTTTGCAATATCCCAAAGGGTATCTCCCTTTTTTACTGTAATCTCAGCGGCATCGACATTAGCACCTATAGTCCCTGAGAGTGCAGCTACTGCGAATAATGCTATTATTTTTTTAAACATTTTTTTACCCCCCATGTTCTTTCGTTCGCTAACTAGTACCATGATAACATGGAATTTCCTTATAAAAAGAACAGGGAGATGTTAATTACTTTACACAAAGTCCAATTATATTACAATAACATTTCAATGGTCAGAAAAATATTTCTTCTTCGAATTATATATATTCCATAAAAAAAACGGAGGTCAAAACCTCCGTTTTCACTACAAGATTAGCTTATTTTGGAAATTGCAACGGCACAGGCCTTATACTCTGCGGTTCCGGAAATAGGATCAAATTCATTTAAGGTTAGTACATTGGTAGGCGTTTCACTCCAGTGAAAACTCATGAACACTAGACCAGGTACCACTTGATCCGTTATTTTCGCCTTAACATTTAATCCTCCTCTACGGGAACGTACCTGAACAACCTCGCCATCTACGATTCCTAATAATATTGCATCTTCCGGATGAATATCAACCGTTTCTTCCGTCTGTTTTATCTTTACTCCAGCTGCATAATGACGTGTTTGTGAGTGCGTATTATAGGATTCATAGCGGCGTCCGGTTGTGAGCATAAATGGATATTCCTCATCAGGACGCTCTAATGGCTGTGTGTAGTCAACAGGGACAAACGGTGCTTTTTTACTTGGTTGCATTTCTTGGTGGAATCGCTCATGCATGACAAATGTGCCCGGATGGTCTTCCGCAGGACATGGATAATGGAGGCTGTACTCTTTTTCCAGACGTTCATAGGAAATACCGCCATACATCTCCCATGCAAGCCTTCTCACTTCATCCCAGATTTCCTCACTGCTGTTATACTTCATCGTGTAGCCCATTATTGTTGAAAGTTCGCAAAGAATTTCCCAATCTTCTTTTACATTTGGATGGGACTCAACTGCTTTGCGCACCCGTTGAATACGTCGATCTGTATTTGTATACGTCCCATCCACCTCACCCCAAGAACGGGCCGGCAACACGACATCCGCCATTTGGGCTGTCTCCGTTAAAAAGATGTCTTGAACAACTAATAGGTCGAGCTTTTCTAATAATGTTTTAGTATGATTCATATGAACATCAGCTAGAAGTGGATTTTCTCCTATTACATAAAGGGCCTTTACGGCACCAGTTTCAATCCTATCAAAGGTTCTGGTTTGGGTATCACCTGCGATTGGGTTCAACACCACATTCCATTCTTTTTCATACCGTCCCCGATATTCCGCGTTTGTAAGACTCATTGCCCCTGCCAATTGATTTGGCAAGCAGCCCATATCTCCTGCACCCTGAACATTATTTTGCCCCCTAAGCGGCATAATTCCGGTGCCTTCCCTGCCAATATTGCCGGTTAATAATGCTAGATTCGCAATATCAAAAACATTATTTACACCGCAATGGTGTTCCGTAATCCCAAGAGTATAGGCAATCATGGAGCCGCTTGAGGCAGCATAATCTCTTGCTGTTGCAACAATATCCGCTGGATTTAACCCAGTAATTTTGGCCGCATGCTCCGGTGTATAAGATTCCACGAGTCTTTCAAGTGCAGCAAAATCAATCGTAAATTGCTTTATAAACTCCTGGCTATATAATTCTTCTTTTATAATTACATGGATAAGCGCATTAATAAGAGCGATATCCGAACCGACATTGATTTGTAAATGACGATGGGCTACTTTCACCATTTCAATTTTTCTTGGGTCAATAACAATAATTTTAAGACCTGATTTGGCTGCTCTTTTCATTCGGTTCGCGATAATTGGATGGGCCTCGGTTGTGTTTGACCCCATTAACAGCAATACCTTCGCTTTTTCAAAATCTTCAAGTGTGTTGGTTGGGAAACCGCTTCCAAAAACAGTTGCCAGACCGGCAACGCTAGGGGCGTGTCACGTTCGGTTACATCCGTCGATATTATTGCTGCCAATCACAGTTCTCATAAATTTTTGTGTGATAAAATTGGATTCATTCGTAGTCCGTGCACAGGCAAACATGGAAATGGCATTTGGACCCCAATCGCCATTAATTTCTCCCAATTTCTTTGCGATAAATTCGTAAGCTTCATCCCATGTTGTTTCAACCAGTTTTCCGCTTCTACGAATGAGCGGAGATGTTAGTCTATTTTTTGCGTGAACATATTCATAGGCAAATGCTCCTTTTACACAGGTTTGTCCCTTGTTGACAGGAGCCTCCTTATCACCGCGGATCTTCTTGATTTTATTATCCTGGACTTCGAGCACTAAGCCGCAGCCGGTTCCACAATAACCACAAATGGCCTTTACCAAAGATGTTTCACCCATTGTCTTCCCTCCTTTGATTAAACAAGAAACCCTACTACCATCATATTAATCTATTCTTTTCATCATGTAAGTTTCTTTTTCGACTCAAATTTGTCTATTTTTCGAAAACTAGATAAGCAGAAGCACCTTGTTCAGCCTCGACAAGCGCTAGAGCTAGACAAATAAAAAACGAGAGAATGAATCTCCCGTTTTTTGTCAGGCCGTTTTAGCCGGTAATAATATATTAAAGGTGGTACCTTTATTTGGTTCGCTTTCAACAAACACTTTTCCGTTATGGCTTTCAATGATTTTAAAGCTGACCATTAACCCTAACCCGTTTCCATTTTTCTTTGTGGTGAAAAACGGTTCTCCCAAGTTCTTTAATTTCTCTTTTGGAATTCCAACACCCGTGTCTTGAATCGAAATTTGTACGTTATTCTCATGAATAAGCGTTTTAACGTGCAGCTCACCGCCATTCGGCATCGCTTCGATTCCATTTTTAATAAAGTTCAAAAAGACTTGCTTTAGACGGTTTTCATCGCATTCAATCTGAATAATTTCTTGATTACACTCAAAGTGAAGGCGAACATTTTTCTTTCTCGCCTCAAATTCCAGTAAAGATACCACATTTTTAATGACCGGAACAACATTCTTTTCCTCTAATTCAACCGCTTTTGGTTTTGCTAACACCATAAAATCCTCAACAATCGTGTTAACCCGTTCTATTTCATCAAGAATGATGTTCAAGAATTCCAACCGTTCTGGGTCCGTTTCATCTAATTGAAGAAATTCAGCATAACCTCGCATCGAGGTTAACGGATTCCGTATTTCATGAGCTACCCCTGCCGCCAATTGACCGACGGCCGCAAGCTTATCCTGACGATGGAGGACTTCTTCCGTACGTTTACGTTCGGTAATATCATTGCGAATTGCTAAATACTGATAAGGTTTACCCTGGTCATTCAAGAAGGGAATTATGGTTGTATCGACCCAATAATGGGAGCCATCCTTGGCCTTATTTCTAATTTCCCCTTTCCATACATTCCCCTCGCCAATTGTTTTCCATAAACTTTTGAAATATTCCTTGGAATGGAAACCGGAATTTAATATATTATGATCTTTTCCAATGATCTCCTCACGGCTATACTTCGAAATCTCACAAAACTTATCATTCACGCTGGTAATCTTACCTTGTGCATCGGTAAAAGCAACAATAGAAGACTGGTCGAGGGCAAATTTAATATCCGTGTTTTCCTTAACCATTTGTTTTAAATGTTCTTCCGCTTTCTTCCTATTTGAAATATCGGTTCGAATCGCAACATATTGATAGGGTTTACCGTTCTCATTGAGGAATGGAACAATCGTTGTATCTACCCAGTAATTACTGCCATCTTTTGCCCGGTTACAGATTTCACCCTTCCAAACATTTCCCTGTCCAATCTTTTTCCATAACTCTTTAAAAAATTCTTTTGAGTGGTAACCAGAATTTAAGATCCGATGATCCTGACCGATTAATTCATTTCGCTGATACTTCGAAATCTCACAGAATTTATCATTAACAGTCGTAATTCGACCCTTCTCATCTGTTATGGCAACAATAGAGGATTGGTCCAGAGCGAATGTAATGTCACGAACTTCCTTAAGTGAATCCAGCAAATCCTGCTCGGCCTGCTTTCGCTTTGAAATATCAGAACGAATCGCAATATATTGGACCGGTTTTCCTTTTTTATTTAAAAAGGGAACAATCGTCGTGTCCACCCAATAAAAAGAGCCATCTTTGGCCATGTTGCGAATTTCTCCTCTCCAGATTTTTCCGGAGGTAATTGTATGCCATAATTTTGCAAAGAATTCTTTTGAATGGTACCCCGAATTTAAAATTCGATGATTTTCACCAAGAATTTCTTCCTTTTTGTATTTTGAAATTTCCTCAAATTTATCATTTACATACATAATCGTTCCACGTTTATCGGTAATGGCTACAATGGTTGATGCATCAAGAGCCGCCTTTATATCCTTTAAATTCGTATCCGAAGCAACCAGTTGTTTACTAATTAAGGTACTGGAGGCAATGAGTCCGCCAATAATTAAAATGGATACAAATAAGACTAAATAAATAATAAAGGTATCCTCGCCACTTGAAGGCTTAATGATTTCAGCAGTTGAAAGAATTGTTGTAGCTCTCTTAATTAGAAAATGCCCTTCAGCAATCGCACCTGCCATAATTACCGCACTAACCGGTTTCAGCCATACTTGATTAGCGTGTGTATAACTCTTTGATGAATATAAAATCCATAATGAAAACATGAAGGTACAAAAAATTAGAATACCAGCAAAAACACATAGCGGAATATTATATTTCAGGGTCACATTCATTGCATAAAGACTTATGATGTGAGTAGCATAAACTGCAACTGTTAAAAGTAATGCACCAATCATTAGCTGGAATAACCGAATTTTTTTACCAAAGAACGGGACAAAAGCCATCCCAGTAAAAGCAATCCCGATAAAAATGGATAAAATGGTAAATGGAATTTGATAACTTGCAAACCGGCTGCTATCTGCCGCAATAAGCCCCATAAAATTCATTACCCAAATTCCAACACCTAATGTTACCGATCCCCCTAAGAATAAAAGGCGTTTATTAGGTTCAGCTGATTTAATTAAGGTGAACATATCTAATGCTGTATAGGAAGCCATTATCGTTAATCCAATGGCAATCAAAATAAAAAAAGGATGAATCGCTCCAAGAACTATATTCATTAACGTGCATCCCTCCAATCTCCATCATTACTATTATGATTGTAATGTAAAGTATTTTATTAGGGAAGTACCAATTACTGAAAGAAAGCTAATTTTCTACTATCATTACCTAAAAGCTGTTTTTCATCAGAGATAAAAAAACATTCAGGAATCGGGACAAAAGAACTATATTTAAAAAAGTTAAAATTTTTTGAAAAAAGGCCTACACATTTTTAATTTTTTCGTTTATACTGTACTACAACAGATGAATTATTAATAAACTGTATTAAACAAAGGAGGAATTTTAAATGTTAATGAATCCAGTTGAGTTTTTCCGTAACCTACCTAAGAAGGAATGTCCAGAGTGCGGTCAGCATATGGAGGAGCAAGCGGAATCCTACATGATGGAATGTGATCGCTGCCTGTCAAAAAAAGAGGAGTATTAATTTTTCGTCCCCACTGTACTATAACAAAAGAAATATTAATAAGTTGTATATAACAAAGGAGGAATTTTAAATGTTAATGAGCCCAGTTGAATTTTTCCGTAATTTGCCTAAGAAGGAATGTCCAGAGTGTGGTCAACACATGGAAGAGCAAGCTGAATCCTACATGTTGGAATGTGATCGCTGCCTGTCAAAAAAAGAGGAATATTAATTTTTCGTCCCCACTGTACTACAACAAAAGAAATATTAATAAACTGTATATAACAAAGGAGGAGATTTAAATGTTAATGAGTCCGGTTGAATTTTTTCGTAATTTGCCTAAGAAGGAATGTCCAGAGTGTGGTCAGCACATGGAGGAACAAGCGGAATCCTACATGATGGAATGCGAACGCTGTTTATCAAAAAAAGAAGAGTAAACCAACTCTCCAGGAAGCTGGAGAGTTTTTAATTTGCAATTACTTCCGCCGCAGAAAAAGAATAAACCAATCCCTTGTTGCAAATCATGTAACAAAGGAGTTGAAATGACGTGGCAAGGGCAAAAAAAGAAGATTATCTTACAAATTCACCAAAGCAAGAACAAGTAACAATCGAGAACGGATCCATTTTTCCAAATTTAAAAAATGTTGCCGGTGATTCCGTTGACCGTCACATGGAACTCACCGAAGCCAATATTGTAATAACCGGGGATGAAATTAAACAACAGAATGAAAACCTGTAAAAAGAATAAAAGACTGTCATAGTACAGTGACAGTCTTTTCAAAATATCTTATATTTTTGGAAGCTCTCTAATTTCAGACATCATTTCATTTCCACACATTGGGCAAAGTAAATCATCTGTAACAAAATCCTTTCGCATCCAGCCGATGCAGGAGTCATCTATACATGAGTAAATTTCAGTATCCACAAGGATATTTTCAATTTCTTCCTCTTTAGCTCGTTTACCATAAAAAATGGGAACCGCCTCCTTTTCACTACTATTGTTAGTATGCACAAAAATCAATTATTTCATTTCTAAAAATGGAATTATCTTTTTTCTATTGAAGGGAGAATACAAATGAGCATAAATTCAAAAAAATTCACGAATGTTGGGACCGATATTGAAGAGGTTAAAAGATTAAACAGCCGGTCAGGTCTTAGTTATAATGAAGTAAAAAAATTGCTGGCAGAACAATATCGAAAAAAATAACAGAGGCTGATTCTTCAGCCTCTTTACGGAAAATAGATCTCAATTTTTTTATTTTCGATATTTAATGAATAATAATTTTTAAACACTTCTTCTTTTTTTAATTCTATTCCGTCAGGTAGTTCAATGACGTTAATTGTTTTTCCCTCTTTTATAAAAGCAATTGTTGAACCAATCATGATCATCTCTTCAAACCAAAACCCGTCCCGTTTTACTAATTCTTCGTCTACATACGTATTCACAACAACCTGCCGATGATGAAATTTTATCATTTCCTTAGGCATATCAAAGACTCCCTTGGTTCATTTATATCATTCATTTTCCTCCTTTATTCAAGGTTTGACAAGGAGAAAAGGAATCGCTTCCCTAGTCAGTATGGTCAATGATGATACCTTCGTGATGCCTTTTGGACAAGATTTTACTTTTCTTCCGGGTTTCCTTTGACTGAAAAATAATATCAAAATCATAATCATCCGGGTAAAGCTCAGCTGCCGATATATATAGCTTTAATCTTTTCTGGTTTACGGAAATCTTCTCTCCTTTTATTTGAACAAGATAGTTCCCTTGCTGATCTGGACCGGTATAGACGATTCCATACTCGTTGGAAGGAGAAATTTTGACATTGTCGCCCTGATGATAAATTGGGACATTATCATGCTCTTTAAAAGCTGCTTTCCGCTTTTGATACTTGTTGACGATGATTTGTTTTTCTATTTCTTTACGTTTCCTGGGATCGATTTCGGCCATCTCATAATGTTTTTCTTCCTTATAGGTAATCGCATGTGCCCTTTCAATGATGTTTGGATGGATTCCCAGCTTAAGTGCAATCGCAAAGGCCTGGCTTTCTCCCCCTCTGCCAATATGAAGGCGATACGTAGGCGAGAGCGTCTCCAAATCGAATTCCATCGATCCGTTCATAAATCCTGAATGCGCTTCGGCAAATTCCTTTATTTCGCTATAGTGAGTAGTTGCAAATAATGTAGCCCCTTTTTCATAGAGTGTTTCTAAAATGGAGGTTGCAAGCCCCATTCCTTCACCAGGGTCTGTCCCCGATCCCAATTCATCTAATAAGACCATTGTTTGATCATTGGTATCCTTTAAAATTTCAATGATATTCACGATTCTAGAACTAAAAGTGCTTAAATTCTCTGTAATGCTTTGGCCGTCCCCAATATCAACAAGAATACGATGAAAAATACTAAGATTACTTCCCGGGGCTGCAGGAATATGAAGGCCGCTTTGTACCATTAGCGTTAATAGCCCAATAGTTTTTATCGTTACTGTCTTTCCTCCTGTATTCGGACCCGTGATCACTAATGCATTCGCTGTATTACCTAGTTCCAGTGTTAACGGTACTGCCTTTTCTCCAAGCAAGGGATGTCTTGCTTGAATTAATTGGATTTCATGTGATTCATTGATCCCTGCCTCCACACCATTCAGGGTACGGCTATATTTTGCTTTCGCAAATAAAAAATCATAATGAACCATAATTTCCATTGCTGAGCAAATTTGCTGTTGATTTTCCTCTACTAAACCAGTTAGATAAACAAGCACCTTTTGTACCTCTACTTCTTGATCTGCTAGAAACCATGTTAATTGGTCCTGGTAAAACGAAATTTCCTCCGGCTCTATGAAAAGGGTCGAACCTGATGCAGAGGTATCAAGGACAGTACCTTTGATTTTGTTACGATATACTTTTTTAATCGGGATGACATATCTCCCGTTTCTTTGACTGACAACATTTTCTTGAAGATAGGTTTTATATTTATTGGAACGAATCAACTGCATGGTTTTCTCTTTTAAGCGTTCCTCATGAATAATGATTTGTTTCCTGATTTTTAATAATTCTTTGCTTGCATAATCATCCACCTTGCCATTCCTGATACAGCGGATGATTTCATTTGCAAGTTCAGGCAGGTCATTCATTGTCACGACATATGAAGAAACTCTTGGTGCCAGGCACTCTTTATCCTTCATAAATCTTCGCATTTTCCTACAGCAGTCCAAAAACTCATAAAGCTTTGCCAGTTGATCCGGACGGAGTGCTACTCCCTTATTCAATTGCAGGATTAACTGCTGCATACCATCCATCCCATGTAGAGGTACACTTGAGCTTTTTTTCAAAATTTCTACCGCTTCTGACACCTCACCCAGCCATGCTTCAATTTGTTTTAAATGGGTAGACGGAGTGAGAGCTAGAATTTTTTCTTTCCCTTCGTTTGTTAAGGCAAATTGAGCAATCTGCTCTTTAATTTGTTGAAATTCCAATGTTTTAAAAGTATGTTGATTCAATTTGGTTTTTCCTCCCTAAAAATAAAAATAGCCGCAATGAACAATGTCATTGCGGCCAACGTGAAAAAATGAGTCTTTCCCCTTCATTTTTTCATGCATAAATTTTCCCAAAATAAAAACTGTCTACACAAGTGTACACAGCATCATGGAAAAAGAATGTATGCCTATGTTCGCTCATTGTTCTTAACTTCACCCCATAACAAATAACCCTCTTTCACCCTTTTAAAAAATGAATGAGGCTAACGGAATGATTGTATCCAATTCATGGATTAGTTAAGAACGACACCTAACATAAAACATACTCCTTACTTTTTACAATTTATCAAATATAGAATATTCAATTTGGAACCAATTGTCAATAATGGAAGAGAAATTCAGCTTAGATTTTTATAGTAAGACAGGAATAAGATACGGCAAGATACAGGAAGTCAAAATTGCAGCAATTCCCATCGCTGCTCCAGCCACTGCCCCTTGGATTTCCCCCTCCTTGACTGCTTCAGCAGTTCCGATTCCGTGAGCAATCGTTCCAATCGAAAGGCCGCGGGCAAACGGATGATCAATCTTAAACAAGTTTAATAATTTGGGACCAAACATCGCACCAATCATCCCGGTAATAATGACAAAGGCAACAATTAACGGCAAGTTCACTTTTAATATTTTACCAATCTCTGTTGCCACCGGTACAGTCACAGATTTGATACTTAATGCAAGAAGAGTGGTTCTAGAAAAGTGAAAGGCTTTCGCCAAAAGCAAGGCAGTGCCAATTGTTAAAACGGTCCCTGCAATTAACCCAATCAATGCAGCACCAAAATATTTAGATAGAAGATGCCAATTCTTATATATCGGTACTGCAAGAGCAACTGTAGCCGGACCAAGCAAAAAGGTCATGATATTCTTTGCGGGAGTATAATCATCATAAGATATGTGCAGTCCCAGTAAAAAGGCAATAATCAAAATTGTACTTAAAAACACTGGGCTGGTTAAAGGTGTGGGATATTTTCCCGCTAAAAAAATTGTCAGTCTATAGATTAACAGTGTTAAAAGGATACTAAATAACGTGATCATGATAATCTACTACCTTTTCTTTTTTCTTTATGACAGCCTGAGTTGTTTTTCCAGCCGTTACCAATCCAATGAATGCACTAATTACAAGAATAAACAGAAAAAGCAGCCCTTTATTAAGTAAAGTTGGACCCAGAGTCATTAAACCAACCGAAATGGGAATGAAAAAGAATCCTAAATGCTTCAAAAGCCAGCTAGAAACAAGTTCAATTTGGTCAATTTTTATGATTTTAAGCCAGAGTAAAACCAAAAGCACCATCAAACCCAGTACATTCCCAGGGATTTTCAAATGTGTAAAATGGACGGTCCAATTTCCGATTTGATAGATTAAAACTAAGATCAACAATTGGCAGAATATTTTCCAACCCTTTTTCATCCACCGAACCCCCACTCCGTTTTTATTTAGTATAAGGGATAAACTTATGAACAACTATCTTTTGTTCACAAATTATCCATATGATTTTTTTTAAAACTTCTTTATCTTATTGATAGGAGGGATTACAAAATGAAAAAGATCTACCTAATATGCACTCTTGCTGTATTCGTTGGTATAGCAGCTGGAATTGCTTTTTTTCTGATTCGGGATGCAAACACAAAAATACCTTCAAATATTACCTTATTTAACCAAAATGGAGAATCATACAAATTTGGAGCGGACGATTCAAAGCTAAAGCTTGTAGAATTTATTTATACTCATTGTCCTGATATTTGTCCGACAACAACGCAAAAAATGAATGTTTTAAAACAAGAATTGGAGAAAAGCGGTGTTTTTGGCAAGAATATCGAATTTCTTACGATTACCATCGATCCATACCGCGATACTCCCAAGGTATTAAAAGGCTACATGAAAGGATTCGGCATTAGCAATGATCAAAATTGGCTGTTTTTAACAGGGGATAGGCAGAACATTAAAAGAGATCAGAAGAGTATTAGAGAAATCGCCACCTCCTTACAATTTCAATATAAGGATCCAGGTAACGGACAATTTATCCATACGACGAACACTTATTTAGTGGACAAAAATAATAAGTTTATCGCCAAATTCCCAATGGGAGAAAAATTCGACAAAAAAGCAGTGTATGAAAAAATCATGAATAAAATTAATTAGAATTACCCTTCACTAAAAAAAGCGGCTAGTCCATTGGATTAACCGCTTTTTTCAACCTATTTAATTCACCGATGAAGGATATCTTTTAATTTGCTGCAAGGATAAAAGGTAATTGGACTTTGGTTTTGTAAGACTTACTTTAATACCAGCTTTTTTTAATTTATTAACGAATTCTGTAAGCTGCTTTTTTGCCATGCTTCTCACCTTCTTTAACATCATACGTACATTCTACAATAAAAATATGAATAAAGTGTTAAAACCTGAAAAAAAATTTAGAAATATTTTCATGTTAGGATGAACCGCTCACACGAATTAATGGAACTGCCATTACTAATAGTTTCGTTCTATGAGTTATTAATGGTATAATAAATAGATATTTTGTTTTGGAGGATTTTAACTATGATTACCGTTAGCAATGTAGGCTTAAGATATGGAGACCGCAAACTGTTTGAAGATGTTAATATTAAATTTACACCCGGAAATTGTTATGGTTTGATTGGGGCAAATGGCGCCGGAAAATCTACATTTTTAAAAATACTTTCAGGTGAAATCGAAGCACAAACCGGGAACGTTTCACTTGGACCAAATGAGCGGATGGCAGTATTAAAACAAAACCATTTTGAGTATGAAGAATACGAGGTTTTAAAAACTGTTATCATGGGTCACGTAAGATTATACCAAGTAATGCAGGAAAAGGATGCCATCTACATGAAAGAAAATTTCACTGATGAAGATGGGATGAAAGCTGCTGAACTTGAAGGTGAATTTGCAGAATTAAACGGATGGGAGGCTGAACCGGAAGCCGCTATCCTATTAAAAGGTCTTGGGATTGAAGAAGACCTGCATTATAAAACTATGGCTGAATTAACCGGTTCTGAGAAAGTAAAAGTCCTTCTTGCTCAAGCCTTGTTCGGACGCCCTGATGTCCTTCTTTTGGACGAGCCAACGAACCACTTAGATATAAAAGCGATTCAATGGCTTGAAGATTTCTTAATTAACTTTGAGAATACCGTTATCGTCGTTTCCCATGACCGTCATTTTCTAAACAAGGTTTGTACCCATATCGCTGACCTAGATTTCAGTAAGATCCAAATCTATGTCGGGAACTATGATTTCTGGTATGAATCCAGCCAATTAGCGTCAAGGATGGCTTCTGACGCCAACAAGAAGAAGGAGGAAAAAATTAAGGAGCTACAAGGCTTCATTGCCCGCTTTAGTGCAAATGCTTCCAAATCCAAGCAGGCTACCTCCCGTAAAAAACTATTAGAAAAAATTACGTTAGATGATATCAAGCCATCGTCACGCCGTTACCCATTTGTCGGTTTTACACCGGAACGTGAAATCGGAAATGACCTATTAAGGGTAGAAGGTTTGACAAAAACGATTGATGGTGTGAAGGTTCTTGATAATATTAGCTTCTTTATGAATAAAGGAGACAAAATTGCACTTGTTGGAACAAACGAGGTTGCAAAAACCACTTTGTTTAAGATTTTAATGGGTGAAATGGAACCTGACAGTGGTTCATTTAAATGGGGAATTACAACAAGTCAGGCTTATTTTCCAAAGGATAACTCCGAGTTCTTTGAGAACAGTGAATTAAATCTTGTGGAATGGCTCCGCCAGTTTTCACCTAAAGATGAAAGCGAAAGCTTTTTACGAGGCTTCTTAGGAAGAATGCTATTTTCCGGTGAGGAAGTATTGAAAAAGGCTAGTGTGCTTTCAGGTGGCGAAAAGGTTCGTTGTATGCTTTCAAAAATGATGCTAAATGGCGCAAACGTATTGCTGCTAGATGAACCAACCAACCACCTTGATTTGGAATCCATTACAGCATTAAATAATGGATTAATTAATTTTAAGGGATCTCTCTTGTTTTCTTCCCATGACCATCAGTTCATTCAAACCATTGCCAATCGAATTTTCGAATTGACACCAAAGGGGTTGGTTGACAAGGAAATGAGTTATGATGAGTATCTTGAAAATGCTGATATTCAAAAACAAGTAGCGGAAATGTATCAATAAGTATAAAGCGGGCACATAAATGTGCCCGCTTTTTTGGTGAAGCTCTAATAGTGCTTAGGGGCTTTTTTTCCTGCGACGAGACGAAGGCTCAGATCTCGTTCCTGTTTCGGTATTTGTCGTCCCTTGTCCTTCTACCTGAGAAGAATTAAGCCCTATTGTCGAAGCATCTTTTTTACGCTTTCCCATATCAACACCTCCCATTATAGTTTTGGAAAAATATCGGTACTTATACGGAATAATTCAGGAAAACTTAGGCAAGATAATCTACAGGAGGAGGTGTTTTGTATGGCAAAGATTGGAGTAGAACAATCTCTTACAAATATTCAACAGGCATTAAAGGAAAAAGGTTATGATGTTGTTGAACTGAAGCAGGAATCAGATGCGCAGAATTGTGATTGCTGTGTGGTTACTGGTATGGACTCTAACGTTATGGGAATGCAGGATACCTATACAAAGGGATCTGTTATTGATGCCAATGGAATGTCCGCTGACGAAGTATGCCAACAGGTGGAAAGCAGACTGCAATGATTTTCTCAGGAAGACTAAAGGTTTAAAACTTTAGTCTTTTTTCATATCTTCTTCTTTTTTGGGGTTAATGTTGACTTTTGGACCAAAACCATTTGTTTGTTTATTTATTTTCTCCTTTCGGGCAGGCTCTTCTTCTACTTTTTCTTCATCCTCATTCAAATTTGGCGTATATTCACTTCCATATGTTGCACCAATATTCAATTTCCCCTTCAATTCTTTAATTCCTAACTGGCCAAAATTATTATTAAGCTCATATTTATCTAAAATGATTTTTTCGATGTTAATTTTTTCAATAATAATCGGGGGCTCCTTATGAATGACTTTTTTCTCTTCAGAGTCCTTTTTTTGTTCCTGGATTGCTAATATAGATTTTTTCAATTCTTTTATATCTAATTCTAGGGAAGTCAATTTTCTTTTTAAGTTCTTTTCATCATCATTTTTATTGAAAATGAAGAATAAATCTTTTAGTGACATGTGCGCGGACGCTCCCTTATTTTATCCTTACTTATATATATGGGAGATAAAGATAAACATGTCCAAATAAAGAAAAGGAGAACGTATTCTAGTCAATTGGGATTATTTCTCCTTTTTCCATTTTCCGTTGATAGCTCACAAATAAAATTCCGTTCCAAAACTTTGCATTTATTTCATTGGGGCTAATTTGATCCGGAATTTTAATTTGTCTCTGAAACTCACCATAGAACCTTTCAGAATAAGCTATTTTCAAATTAGGATGAATGGGCAGTGCGGTCCCTTTAATCGTTAAAATATCTCCGTTAAGACCTAATTCAATATTTTCTTTCCTTACTCCTGGGAGCTCGATTAAAACCATTACCTCTTCCTCCCCTTCCAAAATATCAATGGATGGAAAGGTACGCGAGTTTTTCTCTTCTCGCATATTTTTTTCACCATTTCCGTAAATAGGGGATTTAAAGGAAGGATCATTCATAAATTGTTTTGCAAAATCCTGTTCAAATATATTTTTCCAGAAATCGCCTCCTTGCATATTTTGAGCGACCTCCAGCCATTGTTTTAATTTATCCATATCCATCTATTTACACATCTCCTTCATCTCTTGCCCCGTTCATTCGGGATAAACCTCAGGAACAATGCATATATTTAACCACAAGCATAAGGAGGAGATAACATGCCGGCTCCGGTTCCGTATATTAATATAAATATATTTATGATTAAAATTAATTCCTTTGAAAATGCATCTGCTGTAAATATTGGTCAAAATCTTTTGGCCGAATGGCATAATTCAGACAAAAAAAATCAAGGATATGGGCAAAACTTTGGTGATAAAAGCGACTTTTTTGGGAATAGAAGTTTCGTAGATGATCGCGATCAAATTGACTCCCCAAGTTCGTTTGAAACAATAGGCGATCCGTTTCCGTGCAGGGAGGAATAAACGAAAAATGAATTGTGGTATTTTTCTTTGAGGATTCTCTCCAATTAGATATAATGATTACAGTACATCTGCTCCTCTTCTATGAGTATTTACAAAGAAGGACAACGAGAACTGTATTCGAAAAATTAAGGCATTAATGTATTGGATTGATGATTTTGTTTCCAAATGAATTTTGGTCCCCGATTACCTTATCGTTAAAAATAGCATCGATTTCCGTCGTGATTGTTTTTTTATTCGGGATTATTTTCGCAAGATTATTCACATTACGGGCATTTAAAGGGAAAGCTTTTATTGAAACCATCCTAATGCTTCCCATTGTCCTCCCGCCAACAGTAATTGGCTTTTTACTTATCTTCTTTTTCGGAAGAAATAGTCCTATAGGCACCTTGATTGAAGAAATTTTCCATCAATCAATCATGTTCACTACATGGGCAGCTATAATCGCATCTACGATTGTGGCATTTCCACTTATGTTTCAAACGGTCAAATTAGGTTTTCAATCGGTTGATAAAGATATTGAAGAAGCAGCAAGAGTAGACGGAGCAAATGAAATGAAAGTTTTTTTATTTGTCACACTCCCCTTGTCGGCTAAATCCATGGTCACAGGTTTAATTTTAAGCTTTGCGAGAGCATTAGGTGAATTTGGAGCAACCCTAATGTTTGCCGGAAATATACCAGGTAAAACGCAAACAGCCCCTACTGCAATCTATGTGGCAATGGATTCAGGGAATATGTCACTTGCATGGATGTTAGTTTTGTCCATGGTTGTGATCTCTTTTTTAATGCTATTTGTAACCAATTACTCCGTAAAACAAAAGCCATGAACAGTTTTTCGCTGTCCATGGCTTTTTATCTTCTTTTTTTAGAAATCAATAAAGTGATTTGTGCCATTGTAAAAGCCAGTGAAGATTTTCTTCGATAGGCAAGGTATTTCGGCTCCCAAATATTTGTATATCTCTCTTTAAATCCTCGAAGCCCCTGGAAGTCATAGATAAAGTGCCCATGAAAGAAAATTTGGGCCGCAACTTTTTCGCTTAGAGATGCGAATCTTGACATACCGACATTTGCTAGCGGGGCCATACCCATATTAAAACGATCAAATCCTTCTTCTTTCGCCCAATCAATTAAAGAAAGAATAAGAAAATCAATCAATCCCGCCTGTAAATTCGGTTTCAACCTCATCAAATCTATGGAAACCGTATTTTGGTCATCGTATACCTGCATAATCGTAATAAAACCAAGAATTTGATTCCTTTGATTTTTCACAAGGGCGATGGGTCCTTTATTTAAATAATCCCGGTCAAAAAACCCAACAGAAAATCCCTTTTCGGCTCTACCCTGGAGCCAGTCGTTTGAAATTCCATTTAATTCGTTTAATAAATCTTCCGAAAAAGGAGGTTTTATCATTTCAAACTGATAGTCTTCCCGGATAAATTTATTTCGTAAGGCTCGTAAATCCTTCATATTATTTTCTGACAGTGAAAAGGTTTTAAGATTGACGTATGCCTCCTCACCTAATTTAAAAAAGGCATACCCGCTGCCGTAGAGCAATGGCAAAATATCATCACTGACCTGATAAAAAACTGGGGTGAAACCATGCAAATCTGAAATTTCCTGAAATTCCTCGATTGCATTTGATAGCTCTCTTTTTTCCCCTATAGGATCTCCTAGAATCACAAGCTTATCTGCATATTGCTGAAAGGAAATCAGAACATTCCTTTTACTGTTCCAAAAAATATACTTATCATGTAGAAAAATTAAATGGGACAATACCTTTGCCTTATATTCTGTTAAGTGAGACTTGATTTCTTGTTCTTGGCCTTTTGAATTCTCAAATTTCCAATTTTTCGGCTTACTGCTTACGTAACCGAATACAAGGATTAAAAAGGCAATAATCAACCCGATCAAGGCACTATTGAATAAGTCATGGTAATCTACAATTACAAATGGTAGAAACCTTCTAGGCATCTCTAATTTGGCTGAAGGTAAATTTAAATAACCGATTAAAATGTACATGAATGTAATAATAAGAATCAGCGTGACATCAAATAAGGTTTTCCCCCATGTAAGAACATAGCTTTCACGGTAAAATTGTCCCTTCGCCATTCTTAAAAGAAGGGCTACAATAATTAAAAAAATCGCTTCCTCATAATCAATTCCCTTAAAAATAGAGAATAACGCAGCAAGAATTAATACAAACATAGTTAATTCATACGTTCTCTTAACACTATACTCAATGCCCCGTGATAACCCCAATAAAAGGAAACCCGCGGCAACCGAGAGCTGATGGGATACATTTATAATCGGAAATGACAGGATCTCCTGTGCAATCCTAAGACGCGACATGATGCCCGGTACACTTGCTGATAAAAGCAAAATCAGTCCTGATAAAAATACCATCAAGGTTAATACAATATGGCTGAATCCCTGCACAATTAATTTTGGTAAATTACTCCAGGTTCTGTTCCATTTTTCCCAATACATTTTGACAAACAGAATGATACTGACTAAAAACGGTAAAATATAATACCCAAACCGATAAAATAATAGAAGAACAATCACTTTTTCCTGCGGTATATGTAAATCCTGCATTCCCCAAATAAATACTAAATCAAACGAGCCCAGGCCTCCGGGAATCATACTAATAATCCCTGCACAGGCAGCAATGATGTATACAGGAAAAAGCTGCTTAAATGAAATTGAAATTCCAAAAAGATGGCTTAAAATCCAGATGGCCATAAAAACGGCAAACCATTCGACCACAGAAACAATAATTAGTTTTACTGCCGAGTTAATGGTAATTAAGGACGGACTGTCTTTTTTGTTTTTTATAATATGTATAAATAGAAATACCGGTAAGTATAATCCAACGCCAAGAACTGCAAAAAACAGCCATTTCACATCCTTGAACAATGGAAAGTGATGATAGAATAGGGTAACAAACCACGATAGGACTGAAATTCCCGTTAAATAAAAAAGGGAAACAGTTGCGATTACCCCTAACAGCTTTCGCTTATCCTGTTCAAGACTATGAAAAAAATAGGTTCTTAGCATCGCACCGATAATACCGCCAAATCCAATTAAATTGGAAAAAGAATTAGCGATGAAGGATTGCTCAAAAAGCTCCTTTTTAGGGACCTTTAGTCCAAGAATTCGAACTAACAGTACATCGTAAAGCAGCATTGGAAGCACGGCCGTAAACGTTATCGCCAGGATTAGAATGAGCATGCTGATATGTAAATTATGCAGTTCATCTGCTAGTAATTGTCCGTTCACATTTCCTGTAAATTTCTTTATTTCAACAATGGCAAAAATCAATAAAAAAAGTGGAAAAATAAATTTTGCTGATTTTAATAATTTTTCTTTTTTGATCCCCAACAAGATAACCACCTATTTTTTCTCTACTAATTTTAATATAAACTTTTCCATAGGAAAAAGAAATCAATTTATTTTTGATTGACCTTGCATACTTCTATTCTAGACAGTTTATTGAATCCCCAACCGTTTAGAATTTCTTGCGTTAAAAGTTTGAAAAAAGAGACAAGTTTTCTAGCTCTGTCCCATAAACATGAATTAGGACAAATCTGTGGGGGGGTTTAGAAATGAGATTTTTCGTGTTTAAGAAAGAAACATTGTTATTCTTCTTAGCTGTTGGGTTTGTACTCGTAACAGTCTCTGCTTGGTTTATATTAAGGGCTGGAGATACAGCTGTGTTTAACCAGCAATTAAATGAAAAAATTCGTGAGATTCATATGGTAACGGTGGAATATAAAACACAAACAAAGGATGGTAAGGAATTAGAGGCATACCGCTGGGATCCCGGTACCATTGTTTTGGAAAAGGGTGAAAAGGCCGAGTTATATATAAATGGAATAAACGGGGAAGAACATCCATTTTATATTGAGGGCACCAGCATTAAAGGAACTGTAAAAAAAGGAGAAGAGACGGTGGTTCCACTCCAATTTGATAAAGAAGGAACCTACCGCTTAGTTTGTGAGGTCCATTCAGACAAGGCACATAATGGACCAATGATTGCAGATATTGTTGTGGATTAAAAAGCAGGAGATTATTCTCCTGCTTTTATTATTAAGTATATCCTTCTATATAACAGCCCCACAATTACCTTTTGATTATTCTAATACAGAAACTATTCCATTGATAAACAAAAACAGTTGAATTCCTCTTACAAAACCTTTATTCACAATATCTTAACAATTACCCCTTTTATTTGTGATATTTTTCACAAATGAGCTGTTATACTGAATGTAAGATATAAATATCAAATCTGTTATATGTTTCTTAAAAAATTAGAGGTGAAAAATCATGGAACAATGGCAAGGGTTTAACAAAGGTATTTGGACGAGTGAAGTAAATGTTCGAGATTTTATTTTGAAAAATTTCTCTCCATACAAGGGAGATGACTCATTTATAACCGGTGCTACTGAAGCAACCAAAAAACTTTGGGCACAAGTTATGGATCTTACCAAACAGGAACGTGAAAACGGCGGCGTCCTGGAAATGGATACCGAAACCGTTTCAACCATTACCTCTCATGGTCCTGGTTATCTTGATGAAGAACTCGAAAAAGTGGTTGGGGTTCAAACGGATAAACCATTCAATCGCTCCTTACAGCCATTTGGCGGGATTCGGATGGCAAAACAAGCCTGCGAATCATACGGTTATCAATTAAATCCCGAAATTGAAAGAATTTTTACTGATTATCGTAAAACCCATAATCAAGGTGTTTTTGATGCTTATACACCGGAAATGCTGCGTGCACGAAAAGCAGGAATTATTACCGGACTCCCAGATGCATACGGACGCGGGCGTATCATTGGGGACTATCGCCGTGTGGCTTTATATGGTGTTGATTTCTTGATCAAAGAAAAACAAAAGGATTATGGGCATACAAGCAGTGTGATGACAGAAGAAACGATTCGTTTACGAGAAGAGTTATCAGAGCAATATCGTGCCTTAAAGGAATTAAAAGAATTGGCGGCAAGCTATGGATTTGACATAAGCCAACCTGCTAAAAATGCAGCCGAGGCATTTCAATGGCTGTATTTCGGCTATTTAGCGGCTATTAAAGAGCAGAACGGTGCTGCAATGAGTCTTGGCCGCGTCTCAACCTTCCTCGATATTTATATTGAAAGAGATTTGGAGAATAGAATTTTAACAGAAACAGAAGCACAGGAACTAGTAGACCATTTTATTATGAAGCTTCGCCTAGTAAAATTTTCTCGCACACCAGATTATAATGAATTATTCAGCGGCGACCCTACATGGGTAACGGAGTCAATTGGTGGCATGGCACTGGATGGGCGTCCTTTGGTCACAAAAAACTCCTTCCGATTCCTAAATACATTAGATAATTTAGGTCCTGCACCGGAACCAAATTTAACTGTTTTATGGTCCGCCCAGCTACCGGAAAACTTTAAAAACTATTGTGCAAAGATGTCAATTAAAACGAGCTCCATTCAATATGAAAACGACGATATCATGCGTCCAGAATATGGCGATGACTATGGTATTGCCTGCTGTGTATCTGCAATGGAAATTGGCAAGCAAATGCAGTTTTTCGGGGCACGCGCTAACCTTGCCAAAGCCCTTCTCTATGCTATAAATGGGGGTATTGATGAAAAATTAAAAATTCAGGTTGGTCCTCAGTATCAGCCAATTAAAGCGAATGTATTAGATTATGAGGAAGTCATGCAAAAGTTTGATCAAATGATGGAATGGCTGGCAGGTTTATACATTAATACATTAAATATCATCCATTACATGCATGATAAATACAGCTATGAAAGAATTGAAATGGCCCTGCATGATACAAAGATTCTTCGGACAATGGCAACAGGTATTGCCGGTTTAAGTGTCGTAGCAGACTCTCTAAGTGCCATTAAATACGGCGAGGTAAAAGTAATCCGCGATGAAAATGGTATTGCCATTGATTTTGAAAACAATGGGGACTTTCCAAAATACGGGAACAATGATGATCGGGTTGACAGCATTGCGATTGAAATTGTTGAAAGCTTTATGAAAAAGCTTCGAAAGCACCACACTTACCGTGAATCTGTTCATACTTTGTCGATTTTAACGATTACCTCAAACGTTGTTTACGGTAAAAAAACAGGGAATACACCGGATGGACGCCGGACAGGAGAACCATTTGCACCAGGTGCAAACCCAATGCATGGTCGTGATACAAAAGGAACCCTAGCTTCCCTTTCTTCTGTCGCAAAACTGCCTTACAGCTATGCAATGGATGGAATTTCAAACACCTTTTCCATTGTTCCAAAGGCATTAGGAAAAGAGGAAGATGTAAGAGTTCGCAACCTTGTATCCATCCTGGATGGTTATATAATCAAATCCGGACATCATTTAAATGTTAACGTATTTAATCGGGAAACACTCATTGATGCGATGGAACATCCGGAACTATATCCACAGCTAACCATTCGGGTTTCCGGATATGCGGTTAACTTTATTAAATTAACAAAAGAGCAGCAGCTCGACGTCATTAACCGTACCTTCCACGAGTCACTTTAATCAAACATTGGAGCTCCCCTTAGGAGGGGCTCCTTCCTTAAAATGAAAGGGGAAAATAACCATGAACGGAAATATTCATTCAATCGAAACTTTAGGGACTGTCGACGGCCCTGGAATACGCTATGTCATTTTTACACAAGGGTGCCTGTTACGCTGCCAGTTTTGTCACAATGCCGATACATGGGAAATTGGCACGGGAAAACAAATTACAGTTTCTGAGGTGATTGATGACCTCATGAGTTACCTCCCTTTCATTCAAGCATCTGGCGGTGGGATTACCGTAAGCGGCGGGGAACCATTGCTGCAAATTCCTTTTCTTACAGAATTATTTAAGGAATGTCGGCGGATGGGAATCCATACCACAATAGACTCATCTGGGGGTTGCTTCTCACATTCTACGCATTTTATAGAGCAGCTCGAGGAGTTATTACAATATACAGACCTAATTTTACTTGATTTAAAACATATTAATCGAAAGAAACATATTCAATTAACCGGGATGGCGAATGACCATATTCTTGAATTTGCAAAGTTTTTATCTGAACGTAAGATACCAGTTTGGGTACGGCATGTCCTTGTTCCCTCAGTTACAGATGACCCAGAGGACCTTGAGCAGCTGGGAGAATTCATCGGCACTCTTGAAAATGTTAAAAAAATCGAGATTCTTCCTTATCATAAGCTTGGGGTATATAAATGGGAGGCATTGGGGCATGAGTATCCATTAAAAGGCATCGAACCGCCGTCAGAGGACAAGGTAAACCATGCTTATAAAATGCTTACAACAAATTGGATGGCCTAAACACCGAATCAGTTTGGATTCGGTGTTTTTTCTTACTAAATTGTGAACTCTCTTCTATGAGCATTTATTTTTGATAAAGTAATAGTATAGTACAAGCAGTGAAATATGCCGCACTATAGGGGTGACTCAATATGTACGAAGTTTTTAGTTCAATCAGCAGAGTTTTAAGCAGTCCGTTTCAAGTTTTATTTTATGAAACAAAACAAATTCCGCTGCTTGCTGCTTTTTTGCTGGGGTTAATTGGTGCCCTTGCTCCTTGTCAGCTTACCAGCAATATTAGCGCCATTACTTTTTACGGAAATAAAAGCCTGCAAACAAAGAAAACATGGGTGGAGGCACTCTTTTTTATATTTGGTAAAATTGTCGTATTTTCTACTTTAGGACTTTCCGTTTGGCTGATTGGTCAAGAATTCCAAACAGCGATTACCAGCTTCTTTGCCCTTTTCCGTAAATTAATTGGACCCTTTATTATCCTCTTAGGTTTATTTTTAATTGGAATGATCCAATTAAACTGGATTAACCGGCTCTTTTCCTCTATCCCCAATCAAAAGAGCGGAGGGATTTTCGGATCTTTCATAATGGGAGTCACTTTTTCTATTGCTTTTTGCCCAACCATGTTCATTTTGTTTTTCCTGACTCTGATGCCAATTGTGCTTAGTTCTAGTTACGGTGTAGTTCTCCCAAGTATTTTCGCTATCGGTACATCCCTTCCACTCCTTATCTTTATGTTTATGATTTGGTTTCTCGGGATGGATGGGGCAATTATGAAAAAAAGCCGACAATTTGGTTTAAGGGTACAGAAAACGGCCGGAGCCTTTCTACTCCTTCTAGGAATATTGGATACCATTACATATTGGATTTAAAAAGATGCGGAACCTGTCCGCATTTTTTAATGATTTTTTTCATCTAATTTTACTAAAAGGTCCATTACTTCAACTTCCTCCAAGTTTGCAATATCATTTGAAATGACTTCATCTTTATGAAGATGGCTTATGGCCTCATGTTCAGCATATAATGCCTGTCTCGATAATAAATTCCTCTGTTTTTCCTTTAATTCAGAATGAATTTTATATAATTCTTGAAGCTCGGTTTCAACTCGGGATTTTTTTCCTTGATATTCTGTCACCATTTCAGCTGAAACTGGTTCGGTTATGAATAACCTTCTTTTAACCCTGGTTATTTCTTCAATGGCTGAATCATAGCGATGAATTTTTGCAATCAAATGTTCATACTCCAATACCCCCCGTTCTTTAGGCTTAACACCTAAAACTGTAATCAAAGGTTTAACCGTCAGTCCCTGAACCACTAAGGAGAAAAGGACAACGAAAAACGTTAACACGAGCAATTCATCTCTACCCTTGAAACTGTAGGGAAGACTTAAAACAAGAGCAATGGAAAGAGAACCCTTTAGTCCTCCCCAATTAATAATATGCTTCCAAGCCCATGGGAAATCTTTATTAAAGATAAGACTTAAATAGACCGCAACACTTCTTGCGATTAAAACAATCAGAATCGCCCCAATAATTGTCCCCCATTTATTGCTTAAACCGATTCTTGTAATTTCGAGACCTACCATTAAAAACACGACTGAATTGGCTAATAAGGCGGCAACATCCCAAAAGTTTCCTATGTTTAATCTTGTTGTCGGAGACATGCCAATCCTGGCGCCAAAATTACCTAAAATAATAGCTGCTACAACAACGGCAATAACACCTGAACCATGCATACTTTCAGCCAATAAATAGGAACCGTAAAATAAAATGATACTAAAGATGATTTCAAGCGGATAATCATCATAAAACTTTGTTAAAATGGAGAATCCGTATCCCAGAGCACCTCCCACAATGAGCCCGAGAACAATGACCTTCACAAATATCCAGATCCCCATTCCTAAGCCTTCCCAGCCCAAATCCAGATAAGTTAATAAATAAAACCCTGAAATTTGATAAAGAACAACTGCCATACCATCATTAAACAAGCTTTCCCCTTCCACAATGATGGCTAATTTTTTATTGACCCCGACACTTTTAAAAATCGATAAAACGCTTACTGGGTCAGTAGCACTCATTAATGCGGCAAAAACAAAAGCAGCTTGTATCGACAAATTCAGTTGAAAGTAGGATGAAAACCCAACAACCAAATAAGATATTAACGTTGCCCCAAAGGCAAGAGCCAGTATAGGAAGCTTATTATTTTTTAACTGAGGAAAAGGGAGTTTTAGCGAAGCTTCCCCTAACAGTGCAGGTAAAAACAGGGTAACGATAACAAAATGAAAAACCTCCCCCTGTGTAATAAAGTTTTTTAATGATGCTAAGGAAGAAAAATCGGTAAGGCCAATCAATGCACCGACCAAAACTAATGCAATTGGATAGGGTTGTTTTAATTTCTTGGCAATGGCTGTTACGAAGGCAGCAAGCATGATGAGTACGAACCCAATGACAAAAATAGAATGTACATCTAATTCCTTCAAAAATAAAACTCCTTTTGTGCAAATGGATACAACAACTTTACTTTTCTCAATTTTTAATAAAAATAAACCGAAAACAGTTGAGGGTTGTTGATTCTCACAATCTATTATTCCTTCCACAATTCAGTATTTGATTATTTGCTAAAACTCCTTTATACTCTTATCATTGGCTTAAAAGTGAGGTGAAAATTTTTGTTCCAAATTCTAATCGATCATTCCGATATAAATACCCTTACAGCCCTCTATGTCAGCCTCTATTTAGGGATTTCATTAAAATTTCTGCTGGCTTGGAGTGTAAAATATTCCTTTATGGATTCCTTATCTAATCCTGCGGACACAAAAATTATTCACCCTATTTATTTTTATAAAGAAAAAAGTCGTTTAAATAGGAATTTTATTCTAATTAGAATTGTCAAATATATTCGTAGAAAAAAATGTTCACAGGATGATCCTGAAGATCCTGTTTCCTCTCTTTACTTATATACAATCTAACCACACTTTTTAGGAGGAAATATGAAAACAAAACGATCTTCACTATTATTGATTGCACTATTATCACTCACAACATTATTACTCTCAGCTTGTTCAAGTCAGGCTCAAAGTGGAAAGAGTACGGGCTTCTTCCATACTTACCTTGTACAGCCATTCGCTGTGGTCATTCATTCTGTCGCTGATTTTTTCAATGGTAATTATGGATTAGCCATTATTCTTGTTACCCTAATCATCCGGCTCATACTAATGCCATTAATGTTAAGACAATATAAAAATCAAATGGTCATGAAGGAAAAAATGGACGTGCTTAAGCCTGAAATGGATGCCATCCAGAAAAAAATGAAGGCTGAAACGGACCCGAAAAAGAAGCAGGAGCTTCAAGCAGAAATGATGGGTCTCTACCAAAAACATGGGGTCAATCCATTAAATATGGGCTGCTTGCCAATCGTTATTCAAATGCCAATTTTAACAGGATTTTATTATGCAATTCGTGGATCACAAGAAATTGCCCATCATAAGTTTTTATGGTTTAGCCTTGGTCATCCTGATATTGCGATTACGATTATTGCCGGTTTAATTTACTATTTTCAGTTTAAGGTTTCCCAATCCAATATGCCTACACAACAGCAACAGCAAATGAAATATATGGGATTACTTTCTCCGTTAATGATTGTAATGTTTTCGTTTCAAGCACCTGCTGCGCTACCGCTATATTGGGTAGTTGGGGGGACTTTCTTAATCATTCAAACCATGATCAGCCGAAAATTATATCAAAATCATAAAAAAGAAGAAGTAGCCGTTAAGCAAAAATAAAAGTAATAAAAAGGAAGCATCTTTTGACAGGTGCTTCCTTTTTATATTTCCTTTCCAATTAAAATCCCCAAAAAAGCAAGGATGATTCCGGCAAGATAACTGATGACTAAATAGCGTAAAAAAAGTTTATTTTTTTTACTTTTTAGGAGTCCGGAAAGTTCAAGCTTAAATGTTGAGAAAGTTGTAAATGCACCCATAAAACCTACACCAAGCAAACTATACACATGGCCTTTAATAGGAATTCCAACGATAAGTCCCAACAAAAAAGCACCGATTAAATTGACGGTTAAGGTTCCAATTGGGAATCCAGATTGGCTATGTTTTTGAAACGATTTGCTTATGATAAAGCGGCCAATGGCACCAAAAAATCCGCCAAGTGAGACAAAAAGTACTTCAGTCATTTTACTTTCCTCGTTTCATTACCAAAATCCTGCCCCATTTTTACAAATAAAAGACCGCCAAATAAACTAAGCAAAACATAGATCAATCCCTTAAAATAGGCCTCTGCTTCTATTAGGCGAACTGTTTCCAAGCAAAAAGTTGAAAAGGTAGTATAAGAACCCACCACTCCTGTTGAAAAAGCAGTAATAAAATAGGGGTGAAGCTTTTTGGATTGACCAAACCTGCTTGTAAACCACCCTAGCAGAAAAGCTCCAGTTAAATTAATCAAAAGGGTTCCAATTGGAAAACGTTCCCCCCAAATATTAATCGCTAGAAGGGATAAACCATATCGCAATAAACCTCCAATGATTCCACCCATTCCAACAAACAAATAGACCAAGTTTAAACACCTCGATAACCGAATAAAAAATCCATTTCATTTTAACATATCCAAGTTTTTCTTTCGTCATAACCCCTTGAATATTTTTATTTATAAATGGAATGCTATCCTTGAAACAACTTAGAAAAAGGAGTGTTTGGACAGCATGAAAAAGACTGTTTTCTTAATTGGTTCCCTTGTCTTTAGTCTTTATTTAACAGGGTGTGGTAAAAATAATGTCAATGACGATGTGGCAAATCGAAATCGAAATGTAAATGAACCAACCAGGGTAAATTATAATCCTCACGGTGGACCAGCAGTAACTGGTGTTGATAATTCTGATACAAGACTTAATCGAAATAACGTTACAGATGTCCGTAATGACAACGATAATCGTAATCGAATGAGCGTTGCTGACGATGCTGCAAACCGGGTTTCGGACCTTTCCGAAGTCGATTCAGCAACTGTAATTGCTTCAGACGATAATGCATATGTAGCTGTTAAATTGGCTGGAAATGATAAATTAACGAATAATCTTGAAGATAAAATCTCTGACAAAGTGAAGTCAGTAGATCATGATATCGACAATGTATATATATCCGCCAATCCAGATTTTTTTGGTCAAATGAATCAATGGGCTGGCGATATTCGCGATGGCAGACCGGTGACCGGCTTCTTTAAAGAATTTTCTGATTCAGTTCGACGCGTCTTCCCAGACTTAAAGGATTAATTAACTTCTGTTGCAAAAATGCCTGGCGATTGCCAGGCATTTCTAATTTTCAATCTGATTTCAGGCTGTGCCTATGTCTTAATTTCTTTATACTTCTTGGAAATATTCTTTGTAAAATCCGCCAACCTTACCGGTATTGTCAACGATGTAATAAAATTCTTCTGTTTCATTTTTTACATCATACTCTTTACCAGGAGTTAAAGCCCGATTAACAATATATTTTTTGGCATCCGTATGTACACATTTTACCTTTTTTAATGTTTCACGGTCACGCCATGTTAAATGGATCATTGCTGCCACCCTTTCCATTGTTGTCCACCTTCTAGTATAATCAATCACGGCGGGCATGCGCAACCATCTTAGTATTTTATTCGCCTTAATAATTACTTGGTCTGTTAATCTTAGTCGTTGATTTCCACTCCAGGCACTTCGCTTTCCGTGGGCGGTCTGGGGAGCCTCCTCGTCGCTTTGCTCCTGCGGGGTCTCCCCTACCCCGTACTCCCACAGGAGTCTTCGTGCCTTCCGCTCCAATCAACTTTGTTCTTTAACATAGCCAATTACTTAAGACGATCACCAAAAACGGTAATTGGCTCCCTCGCGATTGGTGGGTCTATTTCGACCTGAAAAGGTCGGTCTCCTTTTAATTTGTGAATGTTCGTTAAAATTTCACTATTCTTTTTATCATGGAAAACTAGGTCGGTTCTACCCACTTTTATTATATTTTTAGATTCTATTGGCATTCCCAACAATCGAGCCCAGTCAGCAACAACTTGCGCAACATTTGAAACAACAAAGGAAATGGATTTAACTGATTGATTTTCCTGCCTGGACGGTAGCATTCCGGATCGTTTTAGATCTTCCAATCTTTCTGGGTCACTCTGATTCCATTGAATGAAAAATGGATAGGGAAGCGGTCCGTCTTGCTGGATAAACAACATCTTCCATGAAATCTCTACTCCATCATTCCGCAGTCTTTTTCCTTCAAAAATTTCCGTTGAATGATATCCTTTCGTTTTTAAATCTTCCTTTAACCTGACAATATGACTCGTTCGGAAACAAATCTGGCCAAAACCTTCAAATCGTTTGCTGTCATTTAAGAGCTGCGATATTAACGGATTCTCTGATTGGTTTGCGCCCACTGGTTTTTCCACTGCTAAATATTCAATATACGATAATCCGAAATACAATAAGCTATTATAAGTACCCCAGTTTATATGACTTCCTCCACGAATAGCTTTTAGCCCATATTTCTCCCACTCATATACAGCTTCTTCTGGGTTACGATTTATAAAATGGACAATATGATCCAATTGTAACAACTCAATCATCTCCTTCCTATTGCTTGTCTTTATTTTAACGTGAACCGTATCGCGATTCTATTGAAATGCTTTTCATTAATTTGTTAAAAATTTTTATGAATAAGGGGTTTTCATTTTAAATGAAAACCATTACAATAATAAAAACTGAATATTCTATCCATTTTCCGAGGAGGCGTTTAAGGTGAAAATTATGAGTAACGAGCAGTTGGTTGTGTCATATCGGGATGCATTAAAGTCTGGTAAGGAAAAGGAATGGATTAAAATTTTGAAGGATGAAATTCAACGTCGTGGATTGAGACCGTTTAAGAAAAGCTGATTTCCTATTTAAAATGTAACAAACCGCCGAGAACACTCGGCGGTTTTCTAATCTAAAGTATTAACCTTCCAGAAGAAGTGATTCTGGATCTTCAATCATTTCCTTCACTTTGGCAAGGAAGCTTACAGCCTCTTTTCCATCGACAATCCGATGATCATAGGATAACGCAATATACATCATCGGGCGGTTCTCCATTTTATCTTTATCAATGGCAACCGGACGAAGCTTGATACTATGCATTCCCAAAATCCCTACTTGCGGGCCGTTTAAAATCGGAGTGGACATTAAGGAACCAAATACCCCGCCATTTGTAATCGTAAAGGTACCACCCTGCAGGTCATTCAATGCTAATTTATTATCTCTTGCCTTTTTCGCTAATTCAGAAATATTGCCTTCGATTTCAGCAAATGATTTACGATCAGCATCCCGAACTACAGGAACAATAAGTCCATCTTCAGTGGAAACAGCGACACCAATATCATAAAACTGTTTAATTAACAGTTCTTCTCCTTGAATTTCCGCATTAAGAAGCGGGAATTGTTTCAAAGCTCCTACTACAGCTTTTGTAAAGAAAGACATAAACCCAAGTCGAACATCGTGCTGCTCAAAGAACCGATCTTTCCTTCGCTTTCTCAAGTCCATGACGGCAGTCATATCAATTTCGTTAAAGGTTGTAAGCATTGCAGTTGATTGACTAACTTCCAACAAGCGCTTAGCAATTGTTTGTCTGCGTCTTGACATTTTTTCACGTAAAACTGGTTTTGACGGATCTTGTGCAACTGCCGGTGCAGCAGGCGCAGCTTTAGCAGCCGGTTTTCCTGCATTTGGCTGATAGGATGATACATCCTGTTTGCGAACCCGCCCTAGTGGATCAGCAGTTGGAACAGTCTGTAAATCAATCCCTTTTTCCCTTGCCAGCTTTCTTGCTGCCGGGGAAGCAATCGGGCGCTGCCCGTTCCCTTCTGTATTTTCTGAAACAGGTGCAGGGTTCGCATTCACGGACTGTGAAGACTCCATAACTGGTTGTTGAGCCTTCGGTTGTGCCGCAGCTTCCGGTTTCGGCTCTGAAGGTGCAGTTGTTTCGGCACCTGTAGCATTTTCATTTACGATTGCAATGGCTTCACCAACGTTAACCGTATCTCCCTCTTCAAATTTTTGTTCCGTTAAAACTCCTGCATAGTCTGAGATAATCTCCACATTTACCTTATCTGTTTCGAGTTCTACCAGGTATTCACCCTTGTCTACAAATTCACCAACATTTTTAAGCCATTTAGCAATTGTACCTTCACTAATGGATTCTGCTAATTCGGGAACTTTTATTTCAGCCATTGTTTAACCCTCCATCTTCTGCCCTCGTTAATGCTGCATTTATAATTTTAGATTGATAAAGCTTATGAACATTTGGATCTCCCTCTGCGGGGCTAGATCGTCTTCTCCGACCAATATACTGTACACGAACACCATTTGTGGCGATTTCATTTAATCGCGGTTCTACAAAATACCAGGCACCCATATTTTTTGGTTCCTCTTGTATCCAGAAAATCTCTTTTACATTTTTATATTGGTTAAAAATATTTTTTAAAATTTCTGTTGGGAACGGGTAAATTTCTTCTAAACGTAAAATTTGCAACCATTCATTATCTGGGTAATTTTTTAATTGCTCTGCTAAATCAATCGCAATTTTACCGCTGCAAAGTACAATTCGCTCTACTTTATCTTCTTTACCATCAAGGTTAAATTGTTCCATTACCGGTTTGAATTCACCTGTACTTAATTCGCTTGCCAGTGAAGAAACAAGTGGATTCCTCAATAAACTTTTTGGTGACATGATGACAAGCGGTCGAATCTCTTCTTTTAAAAGCAATGCTGCTTGTCTTCGTAACAAATGAAAATATTGTGCTGCACTTGTAAGGTTTGCAACCGTCCAGTTCTTTTCAGCAGCTAATTGTAAAAATCTTTCTACTCTACCACTGGAATGTTCAGGTCCCTGTCCTTCATATCCATGAGGCAATAATAAAACTAGGCCTGATTTCTGTCCCCATTTTGCTCTTCCCGCAGCGATAAACTGGTCGAACATTACCTGGGCTGCATTCGCAAAATCACCGTATTGTGCTTCCCAAATCACCAGTGCTTCCGGTGCGAAAATATTATAGCCATATTCGAAACCAACCACTGCCGCTTCTGTTAGTGGACTGTTATGAATGGCAAATGATGCTTTAGCATTTGAAATTTGGTGAAGCGGTGAAAAAGTCTTTCCAGTAACAGAATCATGCAAGACTAAATTACGGTGCGCAAATGTACCACGCTCGGAATCTTGACCCGTCATCCGGATAGGAGTACCTTCTTTTAAGATTGTTGCAAATGCTAATGTTTCAGCCAAAGCCCAGTCAACTTTGCCGTTCTCCTCAAATGCATCCACGCGTCGGTTTAGAATTTTCTCTAGTTTGTTAAATACTTTGAAATCCTTTGGCCATTGAAGTAGTTCGTGGTTAATTTGTTTTAGTTGATCAGCTGGAACACTTGTATTAATGATTGGCTCTTCTTCTAGGAAAACAGGAATCTCCGGCTCTTCTGTCTCATGTTCACCTTTATATTTTGAAACCTTATCATACGCAGCTTTAAGTTTTCCCTGGATTTCTGCCTCCATTTGTTTAAACTCTTCAGGCTTAAGAATTCCTGCTGCTTTGAGTTTATCTGCGTATAAGTCCTTAATAACTGGATGTTTATGAATTAATGTATACATTTGCGGACTTGTTGTCATCGGCTCATCCATTTCGTTATGTCCAAATCTTCTATATCCAACCAAGTCGATTAGGAAGTCTTTTTGAAATACTGAGCGATATTCAGCTGCTAATGCCGCAGCTTCAAGCACTGCTTCCGGATCATCACCATTTACATGTAAAATTGGAACTTCGAATCCTTTTGCCAAATCACTTGCATAACGGGTAGATCTGGAATCACGAGATTCGGTTGTAAATCCGATCGTGTTGTTCGATATGATGTGAATGGTTCCACCGGTTCGATATCCATTTAAACGGCTAAGATTTAAGGTTTCCGCTACAATACCTTCACCAGGAAATGCCGCATCCCCGTGAATTAAGATCGCAAGCGAGGCTTTTAAGTTTTCAACTGGATAGCCTGGTTCTTTTCGATTATCCTGTGCTGCTCTTGTATATCCTTCAACAACAGCTCCCACATATTCCAAATGGCTTGGATTATTGGCTAGTGTCACTTTTGCCTTTTTGGAATTTTCACCTGTAATTTGGCGATTTAAACCAAGATGATATTTCACATCTCCTGTCCAGCCAAAGTTGATTCCAATTGACCCTTCTGAAGGAACAAGTTCCTTATTCGGGGCATGCTGAAACTCAGCAAAAATCATTTCATACGGTTTTCCAAGGACATGTGCAAGCACATTCAGCCTGCCTCGGTGGGCCATTCCGATATTAATCGTTTCTGCACCATCAACCACAGCTTCTGAAATGATTTCATCAATCAATGGAACCATTGTATCCAAGCCTTCAATTGAAAATCTTTTTTGACCCACGAAGGTTTTATGAAGAAATTTTTCAAAAGCATCCACTTCAATTAACCGTTTAGTGATTTTTAACTTTTTCTCGTTTGTTAAATTGCTGTGGAGATTTCCTTTTTCGATTTTATCACGAAGCCAATTTTTTTCCTCGACATTATGTACGTGGTCATACTCATAAGCAATCGACTTTGTGTAGATTTCCTTTAACCAAAGGTAGGCATCATATGCCGTTTTAATTGCTACCGGTGGATTGGTTAACATAATGTTAGCCGGCATTGCTTTTAAATCTTCCACACTAAGCCCGTAATAAGCGGGATCAATTAATTCGACTTCCTCCCTTTTATTTCCTAAAGGATAAATACTAGCAGCAAGATGACCATATCCACGGATATTTTCCGCAAGCTTAACGGCTGCTAATATTTTTTCTGTTTGAACCGACCTTGTTTCAGGAACAACCTGAACATTATCCTGCAAAAGTGAAAAATCAGCTTCATTCATTTGCTCAAATAGCAATCTCATTTCCGGATCAATGGATTCGGGATTTTGTTGATAATTTTCAAATTGCTCAATAACATATCCAAGATTGGGGCCAAAAAAACTCTCCAAATAAGCTTTTTTGTCTACATTTGGTCTGTTCATTCTATATTCCCCTCCAATCAAAACCTAATTTTCATAGTCTTTATTACTATTGCCCATTCACAAAAAAAAACAGCGTCAAATAAAAAATCATTATAATATTTTTCCCCATGCAAATAGTAGTAACTTTGACTACTATAGCATTATAAACCTCTCTCGTCAGCTATTCAAAAGAAAAGGACCGAAAAATCGGCCCATTAGAAAAAATTTTTTAAACGGCAACAGGAAGAAGAATGTTTACCTTTGTTCCGACCCCTTCTTTACTTTCAATTGAAATAGCCCCATTATTTTTTTCAATCAACTGTTTCGCAATTGATAACCCTAATCCAGTGCCTCCATTTTCACGGCTCCGCGCCTTATCAATTCGGTAGAAACGATTAAACACCTCTGACACATGTTCGGACGGTATCCCGATTCCATGGTCAATAACGGATAATAAGACTTTTTTATCGATCCGATGACAGGAAACCTGAATGGTTCGATTATCCTTCGAATACTTAATGGAATTATCTAGTAATATGATTAACACTTGCTGCAAATGTTGTTCTGACAAAAGGACTTGCGGCAGTCCAGGTTCGAGTTCCATTATAAAATGGAAATCCGGATGTACGACCTCAAGATTTTTGACTACTCTTTGTATAACTACAGGGATATTTGCCTTCTCACCACTTAAACTTCGCTGGTTTCCTGCTCTTGTTAATTCAAGTAAATCCACAACAAGCTTTTTTAATCGCGCCAGCTCCTGAAGCGATGCCTGTAAGGATTCATCGAGAATAGCGGGGTCTTTTTTGCCCCAGCGATTTAATAAAGATAAATGCCCCTCTAAAATAGAAACAGGCGTCCTTAGTTCATGAGATGCATCCTCAACAAATTGTTTTTGTTGCAGGAAGGATGTTTCAATTTCATCCATCATTTCATTAAACACATTTGTAAGTTCTGTTAATTCATCTTTTTGTTTATATACTTCCATTCTCCCCTGAAACCCATTTTCTTTAATTCTTTTCATCGCACCTGTTAAATCACGGACAGGAGTCAGGAGCTGTCTAGCTAGGAAAAATCCACTGAGGGCACTAAATAAAATGGCTGCCATCCCAAAAATGGTCATTACCCAGAAAAAATGGTCCATCATTTTTTGATAGTTGTTTAATTGACGGACAATTTCAATGGTTCCTTCAAAATTGGAACCTTTTATCGGTGACCTCGCAACAATGGCTTCTTTTCCCTCAGCCGAAATTTTTTCAATTAAGGACGATTTGATTGGAGTCGGCTCCAAAACGGTGAAAGTACCATTCTTATCAGAAACGACTACTTCTCCTTTTTGATCATAGACCCGGATTAGTTGGTCCTTATCATTCATTTTTCGTAAAAAATCTCTACTATTTTTTATATCTTCACGAGTTAATGAGTCTGCTTTTTCCTTAAAATATGTTTTCAAATCAGTGATTGTCCGATTTACGGCAATTTCTTCTCGATTCATCATCCATTTTGAAACAGTATGATATTCCAAAAAACTAAATAAAAAGAAAGTAAAAAAAATAGCTGTAGAACCGCTTAGGACGAGCTTGTTTTGCCATGAAAGCCTATTCAAATAAAATTTAAGTTTTTTGATCATCTCATAACATATCCCGTACCGCGAACTGTTTGGATATAGCTTCCCTCATGATCATCATCAATTTTTGTACGTAAATATCGGACATAGACATCAACAACATTTGTTTCGACACCGGTATTATAGCCCCAAACCTTATTTAAAAGAACTTCCCTTGTCAAGACGATATTGATATTGCTCATAAAAATCACCAGCAAATCATATTCGCGTTTCGTCAAATTAATGACCTTATCCCCTTTCCTGACAACACAGGATTCGATTTCAACAGTGAGATCTTTGAAGGTTAAAATCGTTAAGCCAGCGGAAGTTAAGGCTTCCGTTCTTCTGAGCACAGACCTGAGACGTGCCAGCAGCTCTTCAATTGCAAAAGGTTTGATTAAATAATCATCTGCACCGCTGTCCAACCCGGAAACACGATCAAGGACACTGTCCCTCGCTGTAATCATAATAATCGGCAGGGTTTTATTTGTTTGCCTGATTCTGCGGCATACTTCTACTCCATTTAATTCAGGCAGCATTAAATCCAGCAGGATGGCATCCCAATTTTCAGACAAAGCGGCCTGCAAACCGCTTCGTCCGTCAGAACAAACCATGGTTTCATAACCCTCATACTTTAATTCAAGCTCGATAAACCTTGATAAATTTTTTTCATCTTCAATGATTAAAATTCTTGGCATCTATTCCACGCTCGCATATAAAATTTGACATATTACTATTATTTTAACTGATGTTTATCTTGAAGAAAATTCATGACTGCATGCACAATCTCAATTGATTGGAAAGACATGAGGGAAAGTGCGCTTAAAGAAAAGAATCCTACAATTAATAGTCGTACCCACATGTTACACCCCTCCTTTTTAATCGAATTAACGAATGAATGATCACTGGCAGGAATGGTCAATAGTCAATACGCTAATAAATGGAACATCTATCCATATCATACCTTTAGAAATTTAAAGCATAATGAAAGGAAAATGAGAATTTGCTAATAAAATAATCATTCCCTCTATAAATAACAGAAAAACACATGCCTTTATAGCATGTGCAATAGTGGGAACTCTCATTTTGGTTTAGCGGCTACTTAGCAGCATAACTAACCGCCAAAGCAAGAATGATATAAATTGTACCGATCAAATTGTTAAGTCCCCAATTCTTATCCATACAAGTTCATCATAAAGCAGCAAATAGAAGGTTTGATGAAAAAAACATTAAGATTAGATTAGAAAAGAGGCTCCATCGCTTTCTTTCCATTTAAGGTGAGAGTATCAAGATGAGCGATGATCCTATCCACTGCTTCGTCCGGATTTTCAGCGGGAATATCGATAAAATCTCCTTCATATTCATAACGCTTATGGTCATACCTTGGATCATAATAATGTTCTAATAAAGCTTGAATTAATTTCGGATAATCATATTTTTTTAAAGCATCGATAAGTCCATTTTTAGTATCTGCATTCGTCACACGACGTAGTACTTTATCAAGACCTTCTTGAATCTTTTCATCGTACCATGGTTCATCTTTATATGGAGTAACATACTCGTCGATCAAGAGATTTATCCTCTGTTCGATTGGAGAATGAATATAAAAATTGATACCTTGACGTTTTTTCTCCATTAATTCTTCGGGTTGTACCGCTTTTCCAATTCGTTTGCTTTCGGCCTCAATTAAGAAATACGAAGACCCTTTTATTTCCGTTAGCCCTTTATAAAGCAACGAATCAAATGTTTTTTGATTATGCCCATCACTAAGTCCAATCGTTCCGAAAATGGAACCGCGATGCCCCGCCATTTCTTCAAGGTCAAGTACTGGATAACCTTTCCTGTTTAAATTTTTTAGAATGACGGTTTTACCGACTCCGGTTAATCCATGTAAAACAACTGCTTTTTCAGGAAACATCGTTGGGATTTGACTGAGAATAAATTGGCGATATGCTTTATAGCCACCGACTAATCGCCAAGAGTAAATTCCTGAAAACTCCAAAAAAGTGACAACAGCATTGCTGCGCATTCCACCTCGCCAGCAGTTAATGATTAATTCATCACCGTTCGAAGCTAAATCCTTTATTTTGTGAAGCATTTCGGGGATTTTGGGAGAAACGAATTCCATTGCTCTCCATTTTGCGGCTGCCTGTCCTTCGTGCTTATAAACAGTACCGATAACAGCCCGCTCTTCATCCGTAAATAACGGGACATTAATCGCTCCTGGAATAGCACCATCCTTAAATTCAATTGGTGAGCGGACATCAATGATGACAGGATTTTTTAATTTAGAAAAGTCTTCAGCATGAATTTCCTTCATTTATTTCCACTCCTTTATTTTAAATTCCTATTTGAAAAACATACGGTAAATAAAAACAAACTTCCAGGTTTGGAAGTTTTCGGGCGCATAGCCTTTGCAGTTAAATAATATCGGATACCTACTTATTATATATAATTCATATAACACAATCAAGGTAACGGTAATTACTGTTAATTTCTCATAAGAAAAGTCTACTCCGTAGAGCAGACTTTTAAACTAGATTTTAGATTCAATTTTTAATACGGACATAAGCTTTTCTAATTCTGCCAAGTTGTTTTGATTTAACAAATCAACAATTTTACTACCGACAATCACTCCATCGCAGTATGGTGTAATTTCTTTTATTTGCGCTTCATTTGATATACCAAATCCAGCTAGAACAGGGATTGGACTGTTTTCCTTGATCGTTTGTAAGAACTGATTCAAATCTTGATTGTACTCATTTCTTGTTCCAGTTATCCCTTTTACCGTTACGGCATATAAGAAGCCGTTGCCTTTTGAGGAGATGGCCTTTATCCGTTCAATTGGAGTGGTTAACGTAACAAGCCGAATCAGTTCAATTTTAGCGTCCTCTAAATAGGGCTCAATGATTTCTTCTTCCTCTACAGGTAAATCAGGAATAATACATCCGTCCACCCCTGCCACTTTAACATCCGCTACAAACTTAGCTATTCCATAAGCGTAGATTGGATTTAAGTAGGACATCATAACAATAGGAACTGTAATCTGTGCTCTTGCTTTGGCAATCTCTGCAATGATCCCCTTTAATGTCGTGCCATTTGCTAGTGCTCTAAGCCCGGCCTGCTGAATCGTCGGACCATCTGCAACAGGATCGGAAAAAGGAACTCCTACTTCAATTGCCGTAGCACCCAATTTTTCTAGGGTAATAAGGCGGTCACTAAGGACCTCCAAGCCGCCGTCCCCTGCCATTATATAAGGAACAAACGCTTTCCTTTTCTGCTTGTTTAATTCATTAAATGATTGTGTAATTCGATTCATTTTTACCTTCCCCCTTTTAACCTTGCTCTGACGGCATCAACATCCTTATCCCCACGCCCTGACAAGCAAACAACCAAATGTTCTGATTCTTTCATTTCAGCAGCAAGTTTGACTGCAAATGCAACTGCATGAGAGCTTTCTAATGCAGGGATAATTCCCTCTTGTTTTGATAAAAGCTGAAAAGCATCAAGGGCCTCTTGATCGGTAATCGAGTTGTAAATCGCACGACCGCTTTCATGTAAATAGCTATGTTCCGGCCCAATACCCGGATAGTCAAGACCTGCAGAAATCGAGTGAGCTTCGATAATTTGTCCGTCATCATCCTGTAATAGATACATAAGTGCACCATGTAATACTCCGGGACTTCCGCTTGTTAATGAAGCAGCATGAAAACCGGTTTCAATCCCCTGCCCTGCGGCTTCAACTCCATACAATTTAACTTCTTCATTTTCAATAAATGGATAAAACATTCCCATGGCATTGCTTCCACCGCCAATACAGGCAACCACTGCCTCCGGAAGTTTGCCTTCTTTTTCAAAAAATTGCTGTTTCGTTTCCTTTCCAATCACACTTTGAAAATCACGAACAATCATCGGGAACGGGTGCGGACCTGATACAGAGCCTAATAGATAGTGAGTATCATCAACATTTGCCACCCAGTAGCGAAGCGCCTCATTTACCGCATCTTTTAAGGTTGAACTTCCGGTCGTCACACTGACTACCTTTGCTCCAAGTAATTCCATACGATATACATTCAGTGCCTGGCGTTTGATATCCTCCGCTCCCATAAAAATAATACAATCAAGATTTAGCAGTGCACATACCGTTGCCGTCGCTACTCCATGCTGGCCGGCACCTGTTTCTGCAACAATTTTTCTTTTCCCCATCCGAACCGCTAAAAGGGCCTGGCCAATTGCATTGTTGATCTTGTGTGCTCCAGTATGATTTAAATCCTCTCTTTTTAGATAGATTTTTGCACCGCCGGCATATTTCGTTAGATTTTCAGCAAAATAGAGCGGTGTCTCCCTGCCGACATAATCCTTTAAAAGCTGATTAATCTCTTCCTGAAAAGATGGATCCCCTTTTGCAATTTTATATGCCTCTTCTAGTTCCGTAACAGCCTTCATCAGTGTTTCCGGGACAAATCTACCGCCAAAAATGCCGAAGTGCCCTTTTTCATTTGGTAATGTATAACTTGTCATACTGTTGTCCTCCTTGTAAGGCTTCCCTTTGCCTTTTCAATAAATAGTTTAATTTTTTGAAGATCTTTCTTTCCGTCTGTTTCGACCCCGCTTGAAACATCAACCATATCAGGCTGGATGGTTTGGATTGCTTCCTCCACATTCTCCTGATGTAATCCACCGGCTAAAATAATCTTCTTTTCCTTAAGAACATCAAGATTAATGTTTTTCCAATTAAAGGCGAGTCCATTTCCCCCCCGGTACTTTCCTTTTGGTCCATCAAGCAGGAGGTATTCACACGGATAATTTTTAATCTCCTCGAGGGTTTCGTCCGATTCAATACTCGCAGCCTTTATTACCGGTAATGTCAATCTTTCACTTAACGATGCTGCTTCATCTCCATGTAGTTGGATATGAGTTAATCCAGTGAAGTTAGCAATCTTCTCTATTCCCTCCAAGGTTTCATTGACAAACACTCCGACCTTCATAACATCAGAAGGCAGCTTTTCAATGATGTCCTTTGCCTTATCAAGTTCTACTTTTCGTTTACTCTCTGCAAAAACGAAGCCAATCGCATCTGCACCATAGGCAACAGCAGCTAGTGCAGTGTCAGCGTCACGAATCCCGCATATTTTCACCTTCATTGCTCCACACCCCTTGCAAGAGGAAGACGAAAATTAACCAATGATTGATTTACATCTGTGCTGACCATTAATGCTTCCCCGACTAGAATACCGTTCGCACCTGCTTTTCTAACCCTATCAACATCTTCGATTGAATGGATACCACTTTCACTAATAAGAAACGCTCCACTTTCTTTAACGAGTGCTGCCAAGTTTTCTGTTACTTCAAGAGACACATTAAAAGTCTTTAAATCCCTATTATTAACTCCAATAAGTTTTACACCTAATTTTAGGGCGGTCTGCAACTCCTCCAAGTTATGGACTTCTACTAAGACTTCTAATCCAAGGCTTGTTGCATATTGATAAAGTTGCATTAGTTTGTTCTCATCCAGTGCAGCAACAATTAATAAAATGATGTCAGCCCCATTTGCAGCAGCATGATCAATTTGAACTGAATCGATCATGAAATCCTTACAAAGGATCGGCAGTTCTACTGCTTCCCTAACTGATTTTAAGTCTGAAAAGGCACCTTGAAAGAAGGTTTGATCGGTTAAAACCGAGATGGCAGAGGCGCCGGAACGTTCGTATTGCCTCGCCTGTTCTGCTGGAGTAAGTGCTTGGTTAATGATCCCTTTTGACGGTGAAGCACGTTTAAATTCTGCAATAATCGAAATTTCCTCCGCCTTCTCGAGCTTACGAATAAAAGATTTTCTATCCTCTAAAATGGGAGGAAGGTTTGGTCTCGTTTCTTGAAGAATCGGAAGCTCTTGTTTTTTTTGTTCAATAATCCGGTCTAATATCGTTCCCATTTAGATTGCCTCCCTCTGCCCTGTTGCAGTTTTCTCAATTAATTGTTGAAGTTTCTCGTAAGCGGCGCCTGAATCTATTACCTCTCTAGCTTGATTGATGCCGTCCTGAATGGAGACAGCCTTTCCTGTTGTATAGATTCCAAGGCCCGCGTTCAATAATACTGTATCCCGATAAGCTCCTTTTTCCCCTTTTAGTACTCGCACTAAGATTTCGGCATTTTCCCTCGAATCTCCGCCTTTTATCTCGCTGTTATCATAATGTGGAAGCCCAACTTCCTCTGGTGAAAAAGTAAATTTTGTGATATTGCCATTTTCTAAAATACTTAAATGATTTTCGCCCTGGAGGGATGCTTCGTCCATATACCCGGCACCATTTAAGACAATCGCCCGCTTCCGGCCTAGTTTGTGCAGCACTTCCGCAAACACCGGCAGCAAGTCGCGTCGGTAAACCCCTAATAATTGAAAATCTAAATCAATCGGATTGGTTAGTGGTCCTATAAAGTTAAACACCGTTGGAATTCTTAACTGCTTACGAACCAGCCCAATTTTTTTAAGTTTTGGATGGACATTTGGGGCAAACAAAAAGGCAATGCCCACCTCATCTATCACTTCTTCGATTCGTTCTGGTGCTAAATCTAAATTGATTCCGAGTTTCTCCAGAACATCCGCACTTCCTGTTTTGCTCGAAATACTTCTATTTCCATGCTTGGCAACCGGTATTCCTGCCCCGGCAATTACAAAAGCAGAGGTGGTACTAACATTAAAACTTGATGATCCGTCTCCTCCTGTCCCACAATTATCCAGAACATTCGGAAACTTCTTTTTAAAGCTTAGGGTATTTTCCTTCAATGCCCTTACAATACCGGTGATTTCTTCCACTGTTTCTCCTTTTGACTTTAACCCCATTAAAAAGGCGGCAATCTCACTTTCTGATACTTCCTCACAGAGGATATTGTCAATTGCTTCTTTCATTTCGTTTTCAGTGAACGATTTTTTTTCAGCTAATTGGAGTAAATAATTTTTCATCACGATTCATCCTTTCTATGTCATTTAAGAAATTTTTAAGGATACCTTTTCCAGTTGGTGTCCCAATTGATTCAGGGTGGAACTGAAGCCCATACACCGAATAATGCCTGTGTTTAATCGCCATTACCTCTTGGTCATCCATTGAAATTGCAACCGATTCAAATTCTTCTGGAAGACTATTTTTTTCAATCACTAACGAGTGATAACGCATTACCTCTAATGGGGATGATAAGTATTCAAATAGCCCACAGCTGCTATGTGTGATAAAAGACGTTTTCCCATGCTTAATTGAATCAGCCCGTGTAATATTTGCCCCAAAAGCATAACCAATCGCCTGATGTCCAAGGCAAATCCCTAATATAGGAACCTTTTGATAAAACTCCTTAATTACTTCGACGCAAATCCCGGCGTCCTCCGGTCTGCCAGGTCCGGGTGAAAGAATAATGGCTTTAGGATTTAACTCCTTCAGCTGTTCTATTGTAAGTTGATTATTGCGAATGACAGTTGCTTTTTCTCCCAATTCACCAAGATATTGGTAAAGGTTAAATGTAAAAGAATCAAAATTATCGATTAGTACAATCATTTTTCACCCTCCAAAAATGATTTCAATTTATTTACAGTCTCCTCGTATTCGGACTCCGGATTAGAGTCGTGAACGATGCCTGCGCCGGCCTGAATATAGGCATTTCCATCTTTCAAAATCATCGTCCTTATTGCTAAGGCAAAATCCATATTACCGTTTGCGGAAAGGTATCCGATCGCTCCTGAATAAAGACCGCGCTTTGATTCTTCTAAGGAATTTATGATTTCCATTGCTCTAATTTTTGGTGCCCCGGAAACTGTTCCTGCCGGCAAGCATGCTGCCAACGCATCAAGAGCTTTGTTTTGGGAAGTTAATTGCCCACTGATTTCTGAAACCAAATGGATGACATGGCGGAATTTTTCAACAGCCATATATTTATCAACTGTAACAGTTCCAAATTCGCAAACCCTGCCAAGATCATTTCTTCCAAGATCGACAAGCATTTTATGTTCAGCTAATTCTTTTTCATCTGCCAGCAGTTCTTTTTCAATTAATTGGTCATCTTCAGGACTTGTTCCTCTTCTTTTTGTCCCGGCAATCGGATTTGCGATCACCTGTGTTTCCCTAACCTTAATCAAACTTTCCGGTGACGATCCAATGACCGTGTATGGTTCAAAATCAATATAAAACATATAAGGAGTAGGATTATTCGCACGATGTTTACGGTATACGGATAATGGCGTTCCTTGAAATGCTGACTTCATCCGCCTTGAAAGGACAACCTGAAAGATATCTCCGGCAAGGATATGTTCCTTTGCCTTTTTCACATTATTGATAAAAGTCTCCTTCGTTGTCTCTGACTCATAACCGTTAAACTGGCAGTGTTCCTCTTCAAGAAAATAATCAGGTTGTTTTAACTCTTCGACTCTTTCCATAATTCTTTTTTCAATTTGAACTGGATCGGAGTCCTCTAAAATCGGCAAGCCGCAAACCGTAACCTTTTCCTGAAGGTGATCAAAGACCATTAATTCTTCGTAAAACATCAAATGGACATCCGGCATATTTAAGCTGTTCTCTAAGCTTGGGCCAATATCTTCATACTGCCGGACAATATCATAACCAACATACCCGACAGCCCCCCCGATAAATGGAAATGGAGTATCATTTATTTCCATTTTTGGGAGCAGTCTTTTTAAAATCTCTAACGGATTTCCTTGGAGGATTGTTTCTTCGCCATTGCGTTTTATTAATTGAGCATGATCACCTGTTGCAATTAATTCCAGGGCAGGATCTGCTCCAATAAAGGAATAACGTCCGGAGTCATTATATTTATGGGAACTTTCTAATAAAAATTTCTTTCTGCCGCTTATTTTTTTTAATATAGAAATCGGTGTCAGGGTATCCCCTTTTAATTCCTGAACCAAAAAGTTACTTTTTGTTTTCATTCCATTTGTGCTCCTTTCAAAATAAAAAAAATCGCCCTCTATGGATGCATTTTAAAATTTCATGCATCCATAGAGGGCGATTCTTAAACCGCGGTGCCACCTCCGTTTGAAACAGACCTCACAACCTGTTTCCTCTTTCAGATACAGGACATATTCGTCCGATATCCTATCCTTATAACGGTGGAACTCCGTGCAGTCCTACTGATCTAAGGAAGCATTTTCGCTTCCAGCGTTCAAACTGCATCTCGCAAGTCCATTCCACAAATTTCTTCTTACCGGGCTCTCACCCTCCCCGGCTCTCTGGAAAGAATCAAAAATGTGTACTCCTCTTGCTTAACGATTTCAATATTTATTTTTTCAAAACAAAAAGGGCCCCCCATCCAAAAAGGACGAGAGACCCGTGGTGCCACCTTTATTAGCTAAAAAATTAGCTCACTTTACCGATATCGAAGCAGGTTAAAAACTGCTTGAATATCTGTCTCATGTAACGATGAGATTTCCGCCAAAGCCTACTACGCCATTTTGGGGTTCGGTTTGGGGCTCAGAAGTCCATTCACCATTACGTCTACACTGATTCGCACCATCCATCAGCTCTCTAAAGAATCCGTAAAAGTTACTACTCTTCATCAATGCCGTATCAATCTTTATTAATTGTTTTTAATGATAATCACTTTCCAACCGTTTGTCAACCATCAATTTTGGAATTTTCGAAATTGAATCTCAGGTCTAATTCCATTTAAAGGATTTTGGGTTCCTAATTATTTTGGCTCAAATAAGCCAATATTAACAGTAGCACATTATGAAGGCGGGATAGAAGGGTAATGGAACATATCGAGCAAATTTGCCCAAGTCCACGGGCAGTGAAAAAGAAATCATCATCGGCCGGAAAAAATAAATCTGGTGAAATATCTAAGCAAAAGTGGGCCATTGTTTCTCTTTCCTCCATTCCATTGGTGATGACATTAGGGAATTCCATGTTAATACCTGTTTTGCCTGCAATGGAAAAAAAATTAAATATTTCTTCGTTTCAAACGAGTATGGTTATAACGGTTTACTCAATCGTTGCCATTTTTTTAATACCTGTCGCAGGTTACTTGTCCGATCACATCGGCAGAAAAAAAGTCATTATTCCCAGCCTCATCATTGCTGGTATTGGCGGAATAATTTCAGGATGGGCCGCTTGGAAATTTGACAATGCGTATTGGCTCATCTTACTGGGGCGCTCCCTGCAAGGGGTTGGTGCTGCAGGTGCAGCACCCATTGTCATGCCACTAGTAGGAGACATGTTTAAAAATGACGATGACGTCAGCACCTGCCTCGGTCTGATTGAAACATCCAATACATTTGGGAAGGTGTTAAGTCCGATTTTGGGAGCTTTTTTAGCCGGTTTTATCTGGTTTTTACCATTTTTCTCTTTTCCGTTATTTTGCGGGATTTCCGTGATTCTCATGATATTTTTAGTTAAGTGTCCTAAATCAACTCAAAAACCAATTCCGTTTAAACAATTTTTCCAAAATGTAAAGAAAACCTTTACCCAGGAAGGAAAATGGTTATATGCCATTTTCTTTATTGGCGGAATCTTAATGCTTATTCTATTTGGAATTCTGTTTTATCTTTCGGAAATTTTCGAAAAAGAATATGGGATTCACGACTTGAAAAAAGGGTTCTTTTTAGCATTACCACTTGGCGCCCTTTGCTTATCATCTTTTATTTCAGGAAAAATCATTAAAGAAAATAAAGTTTTAATGAAATGGTTAACGTTTGGCGGAATTGTGGCAGCAGCTTTGTCCATTGCCGCCCTTTGGTTCTCGATCAAGTTATGGTTCATGATTACGATGTTTTTAATTAGCGGAGTAGGGATTGGTGCAGGGCTTCCGTGTTTGGATGCTTTAATTACCGAAGGAATTGAGAAAAAAGAACGTGGAACGATTACCTCGATTTATAGTTCGATGAGATTTATTGGGGTGGCTGCCGGTCCTCCACTGATTGCCTTGCTCATGAAGCAGTCCAATCATTGGATTTTTATTTTGCTAAGCGGGCTAAGTATCATTGCTGCAATTGTTGCTTTAATGGCGATTAAGCCGGAGACGGAGGGGCAGAAATAAACGCTGGAATTTTTTCCAGCGTTTTTTATTTTATCAGTCTTCCTTTAATCGAGGCTTGGTCGGGTCACAGTTTGGTTTATCAACATTTGTTGATTCCGCCAATTTCATTAGGTAATAACATTCTTCCCTAAACATATGGTCCGCCATTAACGGAGAGAAAGTACCTAAAGCCTGGGCGCTTAATTCGAGTTCTTCAATTTCTTGAAGGAAGTTTTGAAATAACTTAATTTCTAATGTTACATCTGAATTTAATTTTTCTAATGCCGGATAATTGGTGAGTTGTGTTCTTAGAAAACCCGCCATTTCAACTGCCTTTAGGTAAAAATCTTCAAAATGCTTTGTATAAGAATCACTTTTTTCTTTTAACTTTTTTTCCACACTATCCAGGTTGGAGGAAATCGCGCTCGCATGCCCTGCAGCATCCAATATCCATACGAGATGATGGTGCAGTTCGTGGTAGATAGGGGGGATTTCTTGGGACTTTAAGTGTTTTAAAATCCGCACATATTCCTCAAGTTCATTTACCATGTGATTTAGAAAAGATGGCGATAAATGGATTTTTATTTTACTAGTTAGATGTCTTTTGATTAAATTCAGCTTAAAGTCGCGCAGCCTAAGGGTTTCAGTTTCTGCCTTTTCAGTTAATTGGTTAATATCCGCGGATTTAGCTTGTTCAAGAAGATTATCAAATGAATGATTAAATTCTGATGCAATTTGAATTTCATTTTTTTCTACAGGAGCTAATGCTTCGTGGATAAATCGGGAATGATCACCTAATATTTGCAGCCAAAACCGATGCTCGAATCTGGCGGTTCTCTCATAAACACCGTTCATATCTTCTTCTCCCCCTTATTAAAAATCCAATTAAAAGTTTATTCCGTTTTCTTGAAAAAATGTTAACAAAGGATTCATATTTCTTCCTGTGGAGTGAAAGATTTTTAGATAAAATTTACTTGAAGCATTAAAAGAAAAGATGTGAAGGTTGTATTTTTAATAGTATTGGTTTTTTTACAATCAGAGAGGAGCGAAGTATGCCTTTTAAAGCGCGAATTGAGTCAGATGATTTAAAAAGATTTAAAATTTTGAATGGACGGATGGAACTCACGGCTGATGAAAAAAGGTACCTTTCAAGCCTCATAAAAGGTTTTGAGGGTGAAGTTAAGTTCGATTTGTTAACTGAAAAACTGAATAGTAAACCACTTATTTTAAATGATTTGTTATTGGAAGTAGGAAACACAAAATTTCAGATTGATTCCTCTCTTATTTTCCAAGAAACTTTACATTTTTTTGAGGTGAAGAATCATGAAGGCGATTATATTTACGACCCTGAAAATTTCCGTAGTGTTTCAGGAAACACTATTCAAAATCCTTTAGACCAACTAAAACGGAGTAAGGTCCTCCTTCGGCAACTTTTGAAGAATCTTGGATATAATCTCCCAATTGAAGGACATGTTGTTTTTATTAACCCCGAGTTTTTGTTATATAATGCCCCTCCAGAATTGCCGTTCATTTTCTCACCTCAGATTAATCGGTTTATGAAAAAACTAGATACGAAGTCATCCAAGATAAATCAGTGGCATATGAAGATTGCAAGCCAATTGGCAGCAATGCATCTCGATAAGTTGTCCTTGATTAAATTACCATCCTATCAAAATGCTCCGTTAATAATGGGGCCAATATGTAAAGTATGTAACTCTTTTTTTATGTCTCCGCAAGGACACCGTTTATTATGTAATGATTGCGGATGTAGCGAGACAGCTGAAATTGCTGTATTACGCTATGTTGAGGAACTCAAGCTTTTATTTCCACTTCGGAAAATTACCACGAACGAGCTATTTTATTGGTGTGGGGGTGTGATTTCGAAGAAGAGAATTTGCAAGATTTTGGGGAAATATCTACAGGTTCAAGGGGTTCATCAATGGACTTTTTTTGAGTAGAAGAATTATATATTGACCAGCTTGAAGAAGATGATTTTAAAGGTCTTCTTTAGGTTTTTGTTCATCATCTTATTGGTGAAGGATGTTTTTATGGGTATCTTTAGCTTTTTGTCCTTCATCCGCTTGATGAAAGACGTTTTCACGGCTATCCTCCGGTTTTCGTCTTTCATCCCTTTTATGAAGGATGTTTTTACGGGGACCCTCCGGTTTTCGTCCTTCATCCACTTGTTGAAGGACGTTTTCACGGCTATCCTCCGGTTTTCGTCCTTCATCTCCTTGATGAAGGACGTTTTCATGGGTATCCATGGCATTTCGTCCTTCATCCTCTTTATGAAGGACGTTTTCTTGGATATCCATGGTATTTCGTCCTTCATCCTCTTTATGAAGGACGTTTTCTCGGATATCCTTGGCATTTCGTCCTTCATCTCCTTTATGAAGGACGTTTTCATGGGTATCCATGGCATTTCGTCCTTCATCCACTTTATGAAGGACGTTTTCTCGAATATCCTTCGTTTTTCGTCCTTCATCCTTTTTATGAAGGACGTTTTCTCGGATTCCTTGGCATTTCGATCTTCATCTCCTTTATGAAGGACGTTTTCACCGCCATCCTCCGTTTTTGTCCTTCATCCCCTGAATCTTTCCCCATCTTTCTTTCAAACGACAAAAAACCGGCAGCACCCCCGCTGCCGGCTCTACATTCACTATTCAGACTTCACAGGCTTCTTTAGAATCCCAAGTAACACAGCCGTCACAACAGCACCAACAAAGATCGCTAATGCGTACTGAAGTGCCCCGCCTTCAACTAATGGAACTACGAAGATTCCGCCATGCGGTGCACGAAGACCGATTCCAAACGCCATAGACATCGCACCTGAAATTGCTGAACCTACCATCACAGATGGAATTACACGAAGCGGGTCTGCTGCCGCAAATGGAATCGCTCCTTCCGTAATGAAAGATAGACCCATTACATAACAAGCCTTACCTGCATCACGGTCCTCCTTATTAAACTTCTTCTTAAATAGTGTCGTTGCAATCGCGATACCAAGCGGCGGCACCATACCTGCTGCCATAATCGCTGCCATTGGCTCATAGACACCGTTCGCTAGTAACCCGGTACCAAATACATAGGCTGCCTTATTGATCGGGCCACCCATATCAAACGACATCATCAAACCTAACACAATTCCTAGTAAAACAGCATTTCCTGTTCCAAGACCTGTTAACCAATGAGTAATTTCTTTATTTAACCAGGTAACCGGATGGTTGACTGCAAAGAGCATGATAAATCCGGTAATCCCAATCCCAAATAAAGGATAGAGCAGAATACTTTTAATTCCTTCCAATGACTGTGGAAGACCAGCAAATACCTTTTTCAAAAGAACCACAACATAACCCGCAAGGAAACCTGCAATCATCCCGCCAAGGAAACCAGCGCCGCTTGATGCTGCCATCATACCGCCAACCATACCAGGCGCAAATCCAGGACGATCGGCAATGCTAAGTGCAATGAAACCAGCCAAAACAGGTACAATTAAACCAAATGCATTTCCACCGCCGATGGTCATCAATGCTTCGGCAATTTTATTATAGGATGGATCATCTGGTTTAAACGAGTTATAGCCAAACATAAAACAGATAGCGATTAAAATACCGCCCCCAACAACAAATGGAAGCATGTTGGAAACACCATTCATTAAATGCTTATAGAAGCCTTTTCTTCCACTTGAATCGGCACCGCTATTCTCACTTTTGCCGCCATTCCCCGAATAAACTGGTGCATCTTGCTTTAAAGCACGCTCAATCAAATTTTGCGGCTTGCGAATACCATCGGCAACGGCCGTCTGAATCACATGCTTACCTTTAAATCTTTCCATTTCCACATTGATGTCAGCAGCAATAATAACAGCTACGGCATTCTCAATTTCCTCTTTTGTTAAAACATTCTTCGCTCCACCGGAACCATTGGTTTCAACCTTGATGTCAACACCCATTTCCGCTGCCTTAGCTTTTAAAGAATCAGCTGCCATATAAGTGTGGGCAATCCCCGTGGGACATCCCGTAACCGCTACAATGGCATTCTTTTTATTTGACACATCTTGTTCTTCTTCATCTTCCTGGTCATAAAAATTGATAACCTCAAGGACATCAGCAGCAGAAACAGCATGAAGTAACTTTTCACGTACTTCCTGTTTCATTAATAAACCTGAAAGGCGTGCAAGTGCTTCAAGGTGGGTATTATTCGCGCCTTCTGGTGCTGCAATCATAAAGAACAAATGGGCAGGCTGTCCATCTAATGATTGATAATCTACACCGGAAGTGGATTTACCAAAAACAATGGCTGCTTCTCTTACCGCTTTTACTTTCGCATGAGGGATCGCAATCCCGTCACCAATTCCCGTTGTACTCTGCTCTTCACGTTTTAGAATGGCTGCCTTAAACTCTTCACGGTTCGTAATTTTATTGGCCTTAAATAGCACATCAACAAGTTGGTCGATAGCTTCTTCTTTCCCCTGGCCATCTATATTTAGCAGAATAGTATTCTTTGTGAGCAATTCTGTAATTTTCATAGCTTCTCCTCCTAATTAATCTCTCTAATTTTTACCTGTTCAAGGAGTTCTTCAATTAAATCTTTTGTACACAAGCCGAGTGAAAAGGCGGTTGCGCTGCCTGCGGCAACACTATATTGAAATGCCTTTTTCACACTCGAAGTTTTTTGATATTCAGCCAAAAAGCCTGCCACCATTGAATCTCCGGCACCAACCGAATTTTTTACCACGCCTTTAGGCACTTCGGCAATGAGGGCCATTTCGTTATTTATAAAAACAGCCCCTTCACCCGCAAGTGAAACAATCACGTTTTTAGCCCCCATATCAATTAACTTCTTTCCAAATGGGATGACATCTTTACAGCTTGAAAGAGTAGTTTGAAATAAATCGCCAAGCTCGTGATGGTTTGGTTTTATTAAAAATGGTTGGTAAGGAAGAACTTTTTTTAACAAGTCGCCCTCAGCGTCAACAACAAATTCAGCCTTACTTTCCTTACAAATCTTTACCAACTCTTCATATGTGGTCACTGGCATTGTCGAAGGAATACTTCCCGCGAGGACCAATAGATCCTTTTCAGTTAAATGGGTAATTTTCTCCCTTAATTCTCTGAAATTTTCTTCGGAAATCCTTGGACCGTTCGCATTGATTTCGGTCTCGTCACCAGTTTTCAACTTAATATTGATTCGAGTATCTTCGTTTACTTTGATAAAATCCGTTTCTATTTTTTCATTTTGCAGATATTCTTCAATGTATCTTCCGGTAAAACCACCGTTGAAGCCTAAAGCCCTGCTTGTTTGACCTAATTGGCTTAAAACCCTGGAAACATTGATTCCCTTACCGCCAGGAAACTTTGTTTCCCTTGTTGTTCGATTCAGTTCTCCTAACTGAATGCTTTCAAGTTGAACGATATAATCAACTGAAGGGTTTAAGGTTAATGTATAAATCATGCTGTCACGACCTTTATTGTAGTTCTATTTTTATATTGTGTTTGGGTTTCATCGTCAAGATCATTGGTTATCACCACAGCCTCCGAGATATCGGCTATTTTTGCAAAGGCAACTTCCGAAAACTTGGAGTCGTCTGCTAAGACGTATGCTTCTCTTGAGAGAGAAATGGCTTTATGTTTCACCATTGCCTCTTCTTGATCTGGTGTTGTAAAACCAAACTGCGAATGGATTCCATTTACCCCCATAAAGCATTTATCGAACCGATAAAGATCAAGACTTGCTAATGCTCCCCTGCCGATAATTGCGTTTGTGTTTAGCTTTGCAAATCCCCCAATTAAATAGGTTGGAATTCCTTTACTTAGTAATGGCATTAAATGAGTTAGACCATTTGTAACGACAACAATGTCAGTTAGATTTAAGAATTCTACCATTTCAAGAACTGTTGACCCGGCATCAAGATAAATGCAGTCGCCTTTTTCTACCAAACTTGCAGCATATTGGGCGATTCTCCGTTTTTCTTGAAGGTTTTTGGCTGACTTTTCAATCATGCTCGGTTCTTGCAGCTTTCCTTGCAGTCTTGATGCACCGCCATGAATTCTTTTTAATTGTTTTTCCTTCTCTAATTGTGATAAATCGCGTCGGATTGTTGACTCAGATGTATTGGTAAGGTCCACAATCTCCTGGATTTTAACGATATTCTGTTCCTTTAAAAGTTGTAAAATCAGCCGATGACGTTCTGGTGTTAACAAGTCATCACCACCTATAATTATTGTTCTTGATTCTATATTACTGAAACCGATTGCAAAAATCAATCACTTTCTATCAAAAACAATCATTTCTTGAATGCTATTGCATGTTTTTGAGAGAAATAATGATTGTTTTGCAAAAAACTAGATGGAAATAAAATATTGTGGTATAATTTCTGATGTTATTGGGATTTGCGGGTGTAGTTCAATGGTAGAACTCCAGCTTCCCAAGCTGGCGGTGCGGGTTCGATTCCCGTCACCCGCTCCAATGGAGAAGTACCCAAGTGGTTATAAGGGGGCGCACTCGAAATGCGCTAGGACGGGCAACCGCCCGAGTGAGTTCGAATCTCATCTTCCCCTCCATACATATTGTTTCAATAAACACTTTAAAATAAAGTGTTTTTTTTATTAATCACGGAATCTTAGTTCTATAAAAAATTGTGTATAATAAGAAAGAGTTTATACATAAGCAAAGGATGATAAATTTGAACATTACTGATCATACAGTTGAAAAACTTGAAGATCCATTTGGTCTACTTTCCGGCGATCGCTATGAATTTTTCCTTCAACTAGAAATTGATGAAGAGGATGAACTTTATTCGGAAAAAGGGATAGGCTTAAGGGTAATCTTCGTAATGGATGAAAATGAGGAGAAAATCACGAATTATCATTTTTACGAAAGAGGAACAGAGAAAGTTCTCGATTTTGCCTTAGAAGAAGACGAGGAAGCTTTAGTTATCGCCTATTGCAAAGAAAATATTGGGGAATAATAAAAAGCAGGGGCGAAAACCCCCTGCTTTTTATATTTTACATAAAGTTTTTACTATGGTTATGGATAACCTGTAATTCTCTAGTTGCCTGTTTCATTTCACTTTTACAAATTGGGCAAAGTGGTACTTCACTGCTTTTAAAATTATCGCGTATCCAGCATTTACAATTTTCCGAAGTACATTCCCAAACCTTTGTTTCTTCTAATTTTACTTCCACATCATTTCTTCTGCCGAAAGCCAAAATTCTTCACTCCTTGCGCTTATTATCGTCCAAAAAGTTTCCAAATAAAAAAGCCCTAGAGCAAAATCAAAAAACATGCATCCTTGTATTCTATTCCCAATCAATAGGTTTTAGAATTAGGATATAGATAAAAAGGTGATGCATTTCACGAGCATCACCTTTTATTTAAAAGATTAAACTGTTTTTACGTTAGCTGCTTGTGGTCCACGAGCACCTTCAACAATTTCAAAAGAAACCGATTGGCCTTCTTCTAATGTTTTGAAACCTTCAGTTTGAATTGCAGAAAAGTGAACGAATACGTCTTGACCGCCTTCAGCTTCAATAAATCCAAAACCTTTTTCTGCATTAAACCATTTAACTTTACCGTTATTCATGGATCTTACCCCCAACATATTGTTCACTTTAAAGTTAATTTTACATTTAAATATAGAAAAGCCATAACCTCACAAATTGGGGCAATAGACATCACCCACAGTTCGTGTAGCTACGACTACTTAATCCAATAAATATTAACGAACTTAAAGCGTAATTTAATAGTATACTATTTTCCTTTAAAAGTCAAATTTTATAAAAGTACTTGTCATTCATTTCCCCGGAGAAAAACCTCCATGAACTGAACAACAAACTTTTGAAAATCAGCATCTAAGCCGATTTGGTCAAGAGATTCAATTGGTTCAGGATCAGGTTTTGGGCGAAAATCAGCAATGCTTTTCCCTTTTGCCGGACCAGTTTCCTCTACCCTCACTCTTCGCGGAATGTACTGGACAAAATCAGGATTAACTAGAGCCATAAGCGGAACCACATCATGAAGTGGTGCCCCTTTAATACCAGGAACATTTTTTTGATAAGCGTGATAATAATAATCAAATGCTGGTTTTAATAGCGGGCGAAATGGTGTTGGGCTATTTTCTGATAGAAAATGAATTACTTCAGGCGTGATAATAGCACGATTGGTAATATTCAGGGGAAATAAATAAACATTATGGGCTTTTTCCATTACGGAGTTGGCTGCAATTGGGTCTACATAAAAATTCGCCTCTGCTTCAGCTGTTATGTTACCCGGGACTAAAAAAGCCCCTCCCATTATATAAAAAGCTGTCACGTCTTTTAGCGCGTTGTTCCCATATAAAATAAACATCAATGCAAGCTCTGTCAGCCTTCCTACAGAGACAATCACGATATTGCCGCTATATTGCTTAATGATCTCTATAATTTTATTAAAATCATATACCTTTATATTTTTTATATTGTCAGGAGGTTTTATAGGGCCTAACCCTTCCTTCCCATGAATCTCGGGGTAATATTGGACTGGTTCTCCTGATAATGGGCCGGCGCTCCCAGCGATTATCGGGATATCTTCTCTTCCTGCTAAATTTAACAAATAAGCTGTATTCCTAATTGAAATCCCTTTCGGAGTATTTCCATAGCCGCTGACAATCCCGACAAGATTAATTTTCGGATTTAGCAGGGCATACATAATTGCAAAAGAGTCATCGATTCCGGGATCAGTAATCATCAGGACATGAACCATTATTTCACCCCTTTTCTATCTATTGTATTCCTCTACCTGTCTTACATGAAAAAAAACCGATTTGACTTGCATTCAAATCGGCAATTTCTCCTTATGCTTCTTTTTTCACTCTTGAAACGGTCTTTTTCTTTGGGGCAGCAGCTTTTTTCTTTGGTGCTGGGGCTTTTTCCGGTTTAGTGCGATCAATTGATGCCTGCAAGGCTGCCATTAAATCGGTAACGTTTGATGGAGACTCTTTGGCAGCAGGCGTCACCACAGTTTCTTTTTCCATACGTTTGGACTCAATCAATTCTAATAGGGCTGTTCGGTATTCATCTGTATATTTTTCAGGAGTAAAATCAGTTGTTAATTGATCAATGAGCATAATGGCGGTGTCCAATTCCTTTTTCGTGACCTTATCCTCTGATGGAACGCTAGGGACATCACTTGCATTTCGAACTTCATCAGGATAGTGAATGGTTTCCATAACCAATGTATTTTCATACACCCTTATCACGGCCATTTGCTCCTTCGAGCGAATCACAATTTTAGCCAGTCCAACCTTTCCGGTTTCATGAAGGGCTTTACGTAATAACGAGTAAGCTTTACCGCCTCCTTCATTTGGAGACATATAATAACTGCGATCAAAATAAATAGGATCAATTTGTTCCATTTTGACAAAATCAATAATTTCGACCGCTTTATCTTCGTTTTCTTTTCGTAATTTTTCAAGGTCATCATTGTCCAGGACGACAAATTTTCCCTTTGTGTATTCATAGGCTTTGACAATATCCTCAGGTTTGACCTCTTCTTCGCAAACCGTACAAATTTTTTCATACCTGATTGGAGCATGACACTTATTATGAAGAGTCCGAAGCTTAATATCCTTATCCTCTGTTGCCGTATGGAGCTTTATGGGAATATTCACGAGCCCAAAGCTGATACTTCCCTTCCACATCGTATGCATATACTGATTCTCCATTCTTTTTACTGTTATTTTGCTAAACGGACAAACCTGTCATTCCTATAAACAACTGGAAAAGGATGAAGAGAGTCTTTTTGAAACAAAATAAAGCTAAAAAGAAGGGACCATTACAGATGAAACCGATGCTTCCAAGTCTGACATTTGATCGTCCCGTCCATCCTGATTGGCTGTACGAGGTGAAATATGATGGATTCCGTGCATTATTGGAGTGGAATACAGAGGGGATAACTTTAACAAGCAGAAATGGCAAGCCCCTCATTCCACAATTCCCGGAAATAGAAGAATTTTTAATGCAATACCAACGTGAATTTGAACCCTTTTTACCACTGCAGCTGGATGGGGAGCTTGTATTATTGGAAAATCCGTGCAAAGCTAATTTTTCTGGCATTCAAGTACGCGGACGGTTAAAGTCAGAAAAGAAAATTAGCGTACAGGCACAAAATGCACCTTGCCAGCTGATGATATTTGATGCACTTCAATTATCAGGGAAACCCCTTCATGCGGAGCCTTTTACGAAACGAAAAAAAGAACTAATAAAATTGTTTGAGAAGCTCCACTTTATTCAAGAGGCTGATCCTTACTCCAATCAGTTAGTGCAGCTCGTTAAAGCCTATGATGATTTTGAGATGCTTTGGGAAAAAGTTGTTCTTTTTGATGGCGAAGGAATTGTCGCTAAGCAGCAAAACAGCCTATGGGAAGAGGGAAAGCGTTCAATCCAGTGGCTGAAGTATAAAAATTGGAAGTATGTGAGCTGTTTTATCACCTCTTTAGAAAAAACAAATGGGTACTTTTACGTAGGAGTGTATCAGGACAAAAAGATTCATCCGATTGGTCAGGTCCTTTTTGGGTTTAAACCGGAGGAGAAGCAGGCTCTTCAACAAACAATTAAACAAAATAAAATAAAGGAAGATGAGCAGTTTGTTTATGTAGAACCAGCCATTTGCCTTGAGGTCAAATATTTAGAGTTATATGATGGACAGCTCCGTGAGCCGCATTTTGACCGGTTCCGCTTTGACTTAGAGCCTGCAGATTGTACCAATGACCGGTTTTTATTTCAACAAAAAAATCTTCCGGAGGACTTAGACATTTCACACCCGGATAAACCGCTTTGGGATCAGCTAAACATTCAAAAGGCAGATTTTATTCTTTACCTAAGAGAAATATCCCCCTATATGCTGCCCTTTTTGGAAAACCGGCTCTTGACGGTTATTCGTTACCCGCACGGAATGTTCGGGGAACCTTTTTACCAAAAAAATTGTCCCGATTATGCTCCCGAATTTGTGGAAACCTTTAAACATGAAAATATTGACTATATCCTTTGTAATCATCTTAAAACACTAATCTGGCTTGGGAATCAATTGGCCATTGAATTTCATATTCCGTTTCAAACCATTTACAGCAAAGGGCCAAGTGAAATCGTTTTTGATTTAGACCCACCGTCAAAGGATGATTTTCATTTAGCAGTAAAAGCCGCTTTACTTATCAAGGAAGTCCTCGATCAATTGAACCTGATTGGCTTTATTAAAACCTCAGGCAATAAGGGCTTGCAAATTTACCTTCCTTTACCTGAAAATACGTTTACCTATGATGATACAAGGCTGTTCACGAGCTTTATTGCCGACTACTTAATATCACGTGACCCTGATTCGTTTACAATCGAGCGAATGAAAAAGAACCGCGGGAATCGCTTATATGTAGACTATATCCAGCATGGTGAAGGGAAAACGATTGTTGCCCCTTATTCGATGAGAGGAAATGAACGGGGCGGTGTAGCCACACCACTTTACTGGGATGAAGTAAACGAGAAGCTTGAATCGGCGCAATTTACAATGAAAACCGCCTTAACCCGGGTTCGGAAAGAAGGGGACCCGTTTCGAACCTATTTTTCTACAAAACCAGTACAGCCCTTTGCACCAGTTCTCGATGTTCTAAAGAATAATAAAAAAGGATAAGGGAACCCTTATCCTTTCATGATATCATCCAAAAACGCCTGTGCTTCTGACTGAAGTTTTTCGTATGCTGCCTGTTCTCCAAGATCTTCTTTAGAGTTTACTGTAAATGTTTCCTCAGCAAAATTTACATCAATAGAAGCAGTATAAAGATACGTTGCATTACCAATTAAATCAATGTGGTAACTTCCGTTGTTTTCATGAACCACACATTGAACCTTACCACCATTATTATAAACATTTACGGCCTTTTCAAAATCATTTAACCCATTCAAGCAGGTAACTAGGGTGGAGGCAGACATTGCCGTTCCGCAGGCATTGGTAAAACCAACTCCCCGCTCGAACGTCCTCACATAAATATTCCCTTTGTCCAAGGCTTTTACAAAGCTTACATTGACTCCATCAGGAAATAAAACATTCGGCCCATTTACCTTTTCGCTGAGATCTTTTTGAAGATCTGATTGAATTTGCTCTGTTTCTACAATCGTAATTAAATGCGGGTTGGGAACTGCTAAGGCAGTAAAGGTTAATTCGTGAGATAACTCTGGAATTTTTTTATTTCGTAAGTCAGGCTGATCTAATTGTAAAGGTAAATCCTCCAATAAAAATGAAACAGGAGAGATCTCTACTTGATACGTTGTTACATCCGGGAAAATATCCTTCTTTTTGCTCACCTTTAAGTCGGTCTTCATTGTTTCAATATTCGCTTCCTTCTGATCCCGCATCTCACAAATATAACGGGAAACAAGACGAAGTCCATTTCCACACATCGAGGCTTCCGAACCATCTGAATTAAAAACTCTCATTCTTCCGTCCTTATTTTCACTTTTCAACATGAATAGAATTCCATCTGCCCCGAGTTCAGAGTTTCGGTTACATAAAACCTTTGCCAAATCGGCCCTTTCCTTTTCAGAAAATGTATAGGAATTAGAAATCTCATCGATTAAAAGAAAATCATTACCTGAACCGTGCCCTTTAATTAAGTTGATTTGCACTTTAAAACCCTCCAGCATCACGTAATTGCATTTATTCATTATAGTATCAAATTCTGGTAGGGAAGGGAACTTAAACCTGCTAATTATCTTTCTATAAAATATTCGTTTATGAGAAAAGACATTTGTAAAAGCTTGTCACTTTCTGAAATGCCTTCCGCAAATGAAAGAACCGGTGTATTTGGCTCCGGAAATAAATCACTCCATTCCACTGGCATCCAGCCCCTGCGCAAACGTCCCAATTGGTGGTTAGCTGAATTAATGATTTTCTCATCCATAAAAAGGGAAGCACCTTCTACTGCTCCAATGAACCTTTCATTTGCGTCAAAAAGTTCCTTCTTATATTTTCGAGCATTCAATTTCCGGATTTGATAAAATCCTTGATAAACTTTGTTTCGGTCAAATACCTCAATTTTTTTGTATTTACCCTTTTTAACCTTATAAATCCCAATTAATTGATGATTCATATCGTTTAGGGCATATATTTTTGAAAAGACTGGAAAATCAAATTTCTTGCCTCGGTATTTTTTGATCTCTCCTGCTAGGTTTCCATCGGGAAAATAGAGCTGCAACCGCTTCGGTAAATAAACGGCTAATAAATGCCCCGTTTCAAAAATGGAATGGTAGAAACTGCTGGATTTCAACAAGTTTATCTTTATTAATAGTGCTTGTCTTACCTTGAATAAATAGATTTGAAAGCTGATGAAGCTGTAAATGAGAAAGGGGATGGTTAACAGCATCATTTTCTTGTTCTGAAAAAAAGAAAGATCTATTATTATAATTAGAAATGCGGGTACTAGTGCAGCGATGCTACCATTTAGACTGATGCTAGCAGATTCGCGATAATATTTATCTATTTTCATTATGAAAACTCCTTATCCATTCCTCTTATATCAGTCTATTAAATAATTCTAAGAAAAATGATAGAAGATTTCCTCTTTAAATCAAAAAAGAGACCCGCAAAAGTCTCTTAATTAGTTGATTGCACATATTTTACTATTTTCCCGCTTAATGCTTTGGCATCCTCATAGCCCTGGTTATATAACTCCTCTAAACGCACTGGATTTCGTTCCATTCTGCCTACCTGGAGCGGCTTTAATGGCCGGATAATAAAAACATTTCCCTTCTCCTCTTCTTTTTCTAAAAAAGCGAGAGTGTCGTTATACATTCGATACCGATCCCTTAAAGCCCTTTGCAGCCCTTTATAGTCAGGATATTTTCGGTTAACAAGGAAATGGAACTTCGAAGGCTTTTTCCGATAGTCCATATTTCTTGTAAGAATCACAATATTTTTCTTAAAGCCATCTGATTGTGCTTTTTTAATTGGAATTGGATCGCTAATTCCACCATCAAGCAAAATTTTATTTTGATAGGTTATTTCAGGTGCAATAAATGGAAGCGAACTCGATGCCCGTAAAACAGTCAGTAGTTCTTGGCCATAATCTCTTTTATTGAAATAAACCGCTTCCCCTGTTAAGCAATCGGTTGCTCCCACAACAAATTCAGAGGGACCGTTATAAAAGACATCATAATGATAGGGAACATGTTGATTGGGGATTTCATCGAAGATAAAATCCATTCCAAAAAACTGACGATTTTTAAAATAATTTCTCCAAGATATATATCGCGGATCCGAAGCATACTGAATTGTTACGGTCTTATTTCTTCCCTTTTGGTTTGACAAATAAGATGCTGCATTACACGCCCCTGCAGAGACACCGATTACATAAGGAAAAAATAATTGATTTTCTAAAAAGTATTCAAGAACGCCCGCCGTATAAACACCACGCATTCCCCCGCCCTCAAGAACCAAACCGACTCCATTTAACACATTGCTTCGTCCCTTTCCTCTATTTTTATCATGTTTATTCTGTCATATTAGGACGAATTTGAAAACTGAAATGCCTCTTATGCTGCCAGCTCTTTTTTTCGAAAAATAAAAATACTTAAGGCTAGAAGAATGAGAATACTTGCAATCGCGAGCAAACATGCCGGCAGAGTATAATCCGATAATTTGCCTATTAATACTAAATCGTTCGCATATTTTGTTAACATTGCTGGGCTCCATTCCAGCCAATCGGAAAGAGAGCTTGATACCAAACTTAAAATAATCACGACCAAAAGCGAGACAAAACCAGCCACACCAGGAACGAGATGAGCTGCACTAAAAAACAAGGCGATGGTTAAAATTACGGTAAACCATAGACCATAAAAAAAGAATGCTTGAAAGGCTTCGCCAGCTGCGACCCAATCAAATAATATCCCGGTATAATACCAAGTTGCAGCCGAACCGATAAAAAAAGATACCCATATTAGTAGGAGCGCCCCCACCCATTTCGCTGTTACAAAAGAGCGGTATGAAACCGGTTTAACTAAAATCATGGCAGCTACGCCGCTTTTTCTTTCACCGGCAATTAGCGCCATTGTCGTTAGAACAATAATTAACACTCCTAAGGAGGAATATTCACTTAAACCACTAACAAATACCTCCTGTGCGGATGGTTTTGGAATTTCAATCTTTGCTCCCTCTGGCAGATTCCCTAATGAGTCAAGAATCTGCGGCAAATAATAAGAGGATAACGGTTTTTGCACACCTAGCAGAATAAACGTGATTGGCACCCAAATCCATTTGAAATTTCTCCACATTTCTAATAGCTCCTTATTAAGGAGCGTAATCCATTGGCTCATTTTCCCACCACCTTCATAAACACATCTTCAAGCGTCATGCTGCTGATTTCAAATTTTTCAAGCGGCCAGTTTTGTTCCAAAATTTCTTTTAGAAAGACTTGTCTAGCTTTTTCAATATCGTTCACGGTTACACTTAGTCGATTGCCTTCAATGGAGACTGTTTTAGTGTTCGGATTTATCCAAAAAACATCTGCATATGGCTCGGCCTTTCCTTTGAAAAACAAATCAATTCTAGACTGTTGATGGCGTTCCCTTAATTCCTCCATGGTTCCGGATTCAACAATTAGACCATTATGTAAAAACAGGATCTCATCACTAACCTCTTCCGCATCATTTAAAATATGAGTGGAAAAAAGGATGGTGGTTTCTCTTTTCAGCCCTTCCAATAAATCCAGCACCTCTCTTCGCCCAATCGGATCCAGTGCTGAAACAGGCTCATCGAGCATGATCATCTGCGGACGATGGATAAGGGCCTGTGCAATGCCTAAGCGCTGTTTCATTCCCCCTGAATATTTGCCTACCCTTCGATTTTTTGCATCTGAAATCCCAACAAGCTCAAGGAGTTCAAGTGAATGTTCCTTTGCTTCTTTATTCGTTAAGCCCCCCAATTTCCCAACATACCGAAGGAATTCAAGACCACTCATCCATTCATAATAAACTGGAAATTGAGGAAGATAACCAATGATATGACGGATATCTCCATCTTTTTTCGCACCAGAAAAGTTTATTGTCCCGGAAGTCGGTTTCATTAGGCCCGCTAACATCCTAAGCGTCGTGGTCTTCCCTGCGCCGTTTGGGCCTAATAGGGCAATACATTTTCCTTTATCTAAATGAAAATCAAGACCTTTAATTACCTCGTTCCCTTGGAAACTCTTTTTTAATCCTGTAATTTGAATAAGGGACATCAGCTTTTACTCCTTCCGATTACAAAATAAAGAATCGGTCCAATAGGATTAAAGAATAAACTTAGCAATACCCAAAGCCACTTAGGTCCATTGGTTTTTTCAATACGAATGATATCCACCAATACAACGATTACTAAAATTAACTCAATCACCAGAATAGGCGCTAGAAGTGCCCAGTTAATATTTGCCATGCTATCTCCCCCTTTTTTCTGTTTATATATATATGACGTTTGACCTAGAAAAACGTTTCAGAACCCGGCAAATATTTATACCAGGTTCTGAAAAATTTTTCTATTGAATTAACCGAAAGATCCATGGAAACCGGTATTCTTGACCTTCGTACGCTTTTATAGCAGCTATGATGGTAAAGACGACCGCTGCAATCCCTAAAACCCACAAAGCAATAATACCGATAATGATGATTGTTAATATCCCGCCTATAATACAATAAATGGTATAGGAAATAAAAAAGTTAAAGTACTCTTTCCCATGATAATCAATGAAGGATGATTCGTCTTTTTTGATTAACCAAATGACTAATGGTCCAATAATCGGAAAAATAAAACTAACTATATAAAGAACTGCTGCCAAGAGCCTTTCTTCACTTTTAACCATTTAAGCACCTCCCTCTCCCTAAAAAATTCTTTCTTTTATAAGTACGCTCTATTTTGGAAAAGATTTCATTCTTTCTGGTAAAATCCGCTTATTATTTTCAGGCTTGCTAACAGAGTACACGGGCAAAATAACCTAAAAAGAAATTTAATGAACACAAGTTTCAAAATTGGGCTTTTTTGCATATAAAAGAATAAAAGTTATTGCTCGGAACATTTTTAACTTTTCGGAAAATATACGGCTTGGTAAAATAGTTAAATACATGAAATATAGGAAGAAAGGTTTAAATATGACGAAAATACTTTTGAAGAATGCAACGGTATATCCGATTACCGCCAACCCTATTCATTCAGGGGACGTTTTAATTGAAGATGGAAAAATCGCTAAAGTTGGCCAGCATATCATCACCGATTCGGAAGTTAAAATAATTGATTGTGGAAATGCCTATCTTTTACCAGGTTTTATTGATGTCCATACACACCTTGGACTTTATGACGAAGGTACGGGCTGGGCGGGAAACGATGCGAATGAAACAGCAGAAGCCCTAACCCCGCATATACGTGCTTTCGACGGTGCCTACCCACTAGATGCCGCATTTACGGATGCTGTTCGGAGCGGGATTACAACCGTTCATATTATGCCGGGAAGCGCAAATATCATCGGAGGGACCACATCGGTGATTAAAACAACTGGCAAAAATATTAAAAAAATGCTTATTCAAGAGATTGCGGGATTAAAAATCGCTCTAGGTGAAAACCCAAAAAGAATCCATAGCCATGGAAATAGTGACTCCATTACTAGGATGGGCATCATGGGCAAGCTCCGTGAAGCATTTTATCAGGCCATTTACGCTGATAACCCAGAAGATCTAAGGATTGCACCCATTGTCATGGCACTGAAAAGGGAGATCCCCGTTCGAATCCATGCCCACCGGGCGGACGATATCATTACAGCCACCCGTTTTGCGGAAGAATTTAATCTGGATCTGAGAATTGAGCATTGTACAGAGGGGCATTTAATTGCAAATGAATTAGCAGGGATGAACCTAAAGGTATCCGTTGGCCCAACCTTAACAAGGAGGTCCAAGGTTGAACTAAAAAATAAAACATGGAAAACCTATCAGGAACTTACCAATAATGGGGTAGAAGTTTCCATTACCACAGATCACCCTTATACTCCGATTCAATATTTGAATATTTGTGCAGGAATTGCAGTAAGAGAAGGTCTTCCGGAACAAAAAGCATTAGAGGGGATTACGATTTTTCCGGCAAAAAATTTAAAAATTGATGACCGTCTCGGAAGTATTGAAGAAGGAAAAGATGCTGACCTTGTATTATGGAGCCACCATCCTTTCCATTATCTAGCAAAACCAAAATGGACAATGATAGGTGGAGAAATGGTTTTCGAAGAGGCAAAAACTTTGTAGAAAATTGGCAAAAAATTTCAGTAAAAAAACAAACAAAAACCTATTTATTTTTCGGTTTTTTTTATGGTATCATACTTTTGATGATACTAATGGTAACTTGAATTTGGGGGACAATTTTAATCTTTATTTTTCAAAAAAAATGATATAGGGAAGGCAAATGGTGCGCCACCAGTTTACTGGTTCTAGTGGGTTCGATTCCCACCCCGAAATTTTTTAGCAATTCTAATAAAAAATTTCGAGGGTGGGCCGTTTTCTTTTGACATGGGATCGGATTGCCCTAATGGAGGGATATTCATGCTGAAGAAAAGAGATCTTCACGACAGCCACACACTTTATGAACTAATGACGCATCCAGATGTCTTCCCTTTTGTTCGTCAGAAAGCAGCATCCTATGACGAATTCTTATTCGTGACAAAGAAAACCATTGAAGCTGAAGAACGTGGTGAATTAATCTCCCGCACTATTCTTGATGAATGGAGTTCCCCTATTGGTACAATTAATCTATTTGATATTGAAGAAAATGCCGGATTTTTGGGAACTTGGCTAGGTAAACCTTATCATGGAAAAGGGTATAATAATCCTGCGAAAGAGGCTTTTTTCAGTGAGCTTTTCTACGAAATGGGAATTGAAACGATTTATATGCGCATCCGCAAGATCAATATCCGTTCGATTAAAGCAGCGGAAAAACTACCATATGTCATAAAAGCAAATGAAACACGAAAATCACTGTATGAGCAATTAAATGCTAATGGTGAGGTTTACGATTTATATGAAATTCCAAAAGATCAATATACCTTCTATATAATGAGAAACGACTCTCTTCAAACAGATTCCACTCATTTATTGGAAGCATAAAAGCAATCGGCGGTAGCCGATTGCTTTTTTTACAAGAAAAAAGACTAGCGCCCTTGGGTGCATAGTCATCATCTAACTTAAGTTAATCTGTTACGCTTTGTTCAAGTGTTTCATCTACTTCACTTATACCCATCTGGAGCAAAAATTCTTCTAATTCCTCATTTGTTAACGTTTCAAAACGACCATCATGAAAAAATACCTGGGTTTGATTAGGATTAATGCGATTAATATTAAAGCTCATTTTCTTTGCTCCTTTCCATAGATGATACACAACTATTATCCACAAAAAAATCCATTTTCATTCCCTGTAATCAAATTGTTCAAAAAATTGTAAAAGCAGTTTGTATATCCTGTGTACATTGGGTATGTTTTTAGCCTGAAAAAACTACTTTTTAACGATATCTTTGTAAACCACTCTAAAAGGTTCCATGATATAATAACTCTTTGTAACCTAAAGAAGATGGAGAAACTAAAAATTGAAACAAACCTTTACAAAGAAGCAAAAGTTAAAACAATTAATTTATATTTTATTCCCGATTCTGATTACCCAGCTTGGGCTTTTTTCGATGAACTTTTTTGATGTAACCATGTCCGGGCATTACAGCCCAGCCGATTTGGCAGGTGTTGCAATAGGATCCTCCCTGTGGGTTCCAGTATTTACTGGTCTAAGTGGAATATTGCTGGCCGTTACCCCGATTGTTGCGCAATTAAATGGGGCGAAACAGCAGGATAAGGTTGCACACTCTGTATTTCAAGGACTTTATTTATCTGTAATCATTGCCGTTATCGTTATCGCTATAGGCGCTCTCATTCTCGACCCCATTTTAAACGGTATGAGCCTTGAACCACATGTTCGGAAAGTAGCCCATGGCTATCTTGTTGCCTTAAGCTTTGGAATGATTCCACTTTTCGCTTATAACGTATTAAGGTCATTTATTGATGCGCTTGGGAAAACGCGTGTTACGATGGTCATCACTTTAACTTCACTTCCGATTAATGTTGTCTTTAATTATTTGTTGATTTATGGGAAATTTGGTTTCCCTGAACTTGGAGGAATTGGAGCAGGTGTTGCAACAGCAATTACCTATTGGCTGATTACTGGTATTTCAATTTTCATCATTTGTACCAATCAACCATTTTCAAATTTTGGTATTTTCCGCCATTTTCATAAAATATCCCTTTCAAGATCAAAGGAAATATTAAAAATTGGCATACCAATTGGTTTTTCGATTTTTTTTGAAACCAGCATTTTTGCCGCTGTTACTTTGCTAATGAGTACTTTTGATACCAATACAATCGCCAGCCATCAGTCCGCATTAAATTTTGCTTCATTTTTGTATATGCTTCCTCTCAGCATCTCCATGGCCTTAACCATCTTGGTCGGCTTTGAAATTGGCTCCAAAAGAGATCAGGATGCAAAGGAATACAGCTGGCTTGGAGTTGGAATCGCGATTTTACTTGCAGGGTTATGCGGATTAATCTTATTGCTATTCCGCTATGATATTGCGGGAATTTATACGACAGATCCAGTGGTTTTAAAATTAACGGCGAAATTTTTGCTTTACGCGTTATTCTTTCAATTATCTGATGCCATCCAGGCACCAATCCAAGGTGCACTACGAGGGTATAAGGACGTAAATATTACCTTCTTAGCCTCTCTTCTATCCTATTGGGTAATCGGCCTCCCACTTGGCTATGTAATGGCAGTTTATACTAAGCTTGGTGCTTTTGGTTATTGGATCGGTTTGATTGCGGGTCTCGCAGTCGGAGCAATTTGTCTTTTATTACGTTTACTTTGGGTTCAAACAACCGCTAATCGAGCAAACATACAAAAAGAGTCCTAATGATTTTGGTCAGGACTCTTTTATATTATGTTCATCTTTCAATGCTTTTCCTAATACATCTATTCCCCCGGTCACAGGGACAATACTCCCGGTTATAAAACTTGAATTTTCATCGACAAGAAAAGAAATCACTCTTGCAATATCTTCACCTGTCCCTGATCTCCCAACAGGAGTAAGACCATTATCAGAAAAAAAGGCTTGTTCAATTGTTTTTTCCTTCCATTCGGTGCTAATATCCCCTGGACTTACCATATTGGCCGTAATCCCATTCATCATTTCCTCAATGGCAATCGTTCTTGTCAAGGATGCTAGACCCGTTTTTGCTGCAGCAAAAGCAGAACGATAAATCCAACCAGGCGCTGTTTCGACCCTGTCAAACCCCATTGTAATTATTCTTCCCCATTTATTTTTTCTCATAATAGGTATGGTCAGCTTTGATAAATTAAAAACAGCTGACAAATTCCCATTTAACAAATAATTCCATTCTTCGAATGAATAATCCGTTAGTTTTTTTCTTTCGTGTATGTATGGCCCTGCATTATGGATTAAAACATCGATCGAAGAAAATTTTGTTAATGCTTGGTGAACCATTCGGATACAATCTTCTTGTTTGGCCACATCCCCTTGAAGTAACATGCAATCGGTTCCAAAACGTTCCTCGAGCTGCTTTACAAGTCCTTTTGCTTCCGTCTCACTGCTTCGATAATTAATGATTAACTGATACCCTTTTTCTGCAAGTTGTAAAGCAGTGATTTTTCCAATGCCGGTTGCCCCTCCGGTAATCAAAGCAGTTTTTTTCTTCACACACCATTACCTCTCTATTTTCCAATTTATCTTTATACTATATGTTAAAAAGATTTGATTATATATGCAAATTTTAAACATTATCTCTTTGGATTCAAATGTGAAAAGCAGGTTTTAATAACGGATAGGCGCTTGCTGGCATAGTATGTGGTAGGACGAATAAGGCCCTTTTTAGGCAGTTGAAAGGATGAAAAAAATGTTCCCATGGAATATGTTCCCTTTTAATAAGGATATGAAGAATAACCTGCAAAACATGAAACCAGAAGAAATCAATAATTATGTCCAGGATCTAATTGGAAAGGTACTACCCGGCAGCATGCGCGGAATGATGAATCCAAACGAAATGTTTAATGGATTTACCTCAGCTGGCACTACCCAGCAGCAGACCACCACAAGTGCATTGAATTCCACAGCATTTGAAACACATGACTTTGTTTACGTGCGGATTCCGATTAAAAGTGAGGAATGGCTCAAGCAGCTGCGTATTTACCATACCTCCAATCAGCTTATTGTCGACCATATCCCCCAATATGAAGATAAACATACGATTACCCTTCCGGCGATTGTTCGAAAGAAAGGTGCTTCAGCCAACTATAAGGATGGGACTCTAGAAGTAAGAATTCCCAAAAATATCGATATGCAGTTTTCTCAAATTGATGTGACAGAAATAATGTAGCATCTATTTTTATGGTATGTTTTTGTTTCAGTAAAATATGATGAATTAGAGGTGGTGGTTGGAATGGATATGGATAAACTTAAAAAATGGCTGGAATTGACCCAAAAATTTCAAGGTGATACTTTTTGGGAGCAAATCTTTGATGAAAAAAGTGTTGAAAATGTCATAAAGAGTCCCTCCATTAGCCCCTTTACAAAAATACAGAGTTCTTTTCCAAAATGCGATTTATATGAGACGGATGATGTGCTTGTGATTGAAGCCGAGATTCCGGGGATGTGTAAGGAAGATCTTCATATAACTGTCAATCAACAAGTATTGACGATGGCAGGAGTATTTAAAACCTTACAGGAAGGAAGAAAATATTTTATTAAGGAAAGAGCAAATCAGACATTTAAAAAGGAATTAATCCTTCCATTTCCTATTAAAACAACTCAAATTCGGACAGAAATACGAAATGGATTATTGTTTATTTTCATGCCAATCAATAAAGAGGAAGTCGAGACGATTCCCATTACATTTGATCAACTTACTTCAGAATGAAGGCGCAGACAGCCGCAAATGGGCTGTCTTTCTATTTTAATTCATCCATCATTTGATTATGAACCTCAATTAAATGAACTTTTGTTTCAGTGGAAATTTTTGAATCCACTAATCTTTTGATAGCGGAATAATATTTTTCATATCTGTTTTTTCGAACCCTAGGGTGCGAGTTTTCATCTAATAATTCTCTTTTTATCGCGTCCTTCAAAATTTCCTCACTATTTTGATTTTTCACGTTTAATAAACGATTATTCCAAACCTTTCGATATTCGTGCAATAACCGATCAAAAAACTCCAACCCAGTTGGCATTTAATTCACCCCAATCATCAACCTTATGCTCATTGTTACATATTTCCTTGTATTTTGTAAAAAATAAAAAGGACCATTTTTGAAAGGAGAAATGTATGTCTACCCCATATAAATGTCCAAATTGTAAAACCAATCGAAGTCGATTTAATATTATTGAACAAGTAGCACACTCGGTTAAGCTTGACCCACAATCCGGTGTGGTTGTAAGAGAATATGGTGAAACAGAATTAGAACCTTTTCATATCCCATATCAAGGGCCAGAATTCCGGATTCAATGCGGCGCTTGCGGACTAATCGAAGATGAGCGTACCTTCATTAAATTTGGACAACAACCTTAAAATAAGAACACCTTTATAAATGTCCTATTCATTTATAAAGGTGTTTATTTATTATTGTAAATAGTTATCTTTTATAAATTGCTTTGAATCAATTTTCCATCCCTCAATCGGTGAAAACCGCACCATATGAATTTGCCCATTAAATGTTTGTCTTCCTCTATTTTTTATGTACCAATCAATTTCAATCGGAATATCCAAACTAATTTGTTCTGTTAAATCCTCAGGTGGAAGCATAGGTAATCTTGAAATTCTAACTGCATCAATTTTCGTAAGGACGGGTTTCCACTTAATTTTTTGCAAAGAAGGCGTGGAAATAATTTTCGAATCCTGCTGTATAAATCCTGCAATATAGGCATTTATGATCTCATATGGATTTGCCTTTTCGAAATAATCATCCAGTTTCCCTGATGCCTTTAAAATCATTAACATATGAGATAAGTCCATGGAGTTCGTCCGATGTGTCGTACTCCCATAAAAATGAATACAGAAATGTCCTGGAAAATTGTTTTTCAAAGCTCCGGCACCATGTGGCATACCATGCATTGAAGCGCCTATCCACTGGTCCTTATGAATAACAATAATCGCACGACGTTTCCAGCTCCATTTCCCCCCATAGATTTTTTTCATAATTTTAGTATCCTTTGAAGTCAAAGGCTGCACATCGGCGTGATGGCTGCCTGCACGTCGTTGTACCTTGAATTTTTTCCCTGTCTCCACATCCAGCACGATAAACTTTGTGTACTTTGGTAAGATATGATTGACATCTTTCCAAGGGAGCATTTCAATCTTATAACTGATATCCGCTGCACTTACCGCTTGACCATTTAGGAGGATGAGCATAAAAAATATAAACAGAGCTGTCTTCTTCATGTAACCCCCCATTCCCATGGAATATAAACTACATTTAAAGAGTTACCTGAAGACCAAAATATCATTCATCCATATGCTGATTTTCAAATTCATTTTCAAGCTTCTCTAGCGCCGTATTCATTTGGCCCCAATTGATGTTTTCCCCAATAAAAACAAGGTTTAACGGTAAATTCATTTGCTCCTTCATATATAAGGGCATTCCATAAGAGAATTGAAATAAAAAAGGATAGCTATTGGAATCAAATTTTAGATATCCTTTAATTCGGTAGATCGTATCAGGCAATGATTTTAAAAACTCTTCAAACTTTGTATGGCTGACGGGACCCTGAAATCGGTATACAAAAGTGGATAAATTTAAATTTTTCTGGTTTAGGTGAGTATTGGTTTTATCTCGATAAGAAACCGATAACTTTTTAAGCTGTTTTAGCGAAACCTGTGAATAGTTCGTAAGCAGGCATCTTGCTTTTGAATTTAATGCTTGAATTTCGAATGTAATTTTCGCTTGTTCCGACTCTGATAATTCACTCATTTTATTCACGATAATGAAATCAGCGTGTCTAATTTGCTCTAGAATTAACTGCTGAAGCTGAGGGCTCATTGATTTCCGATTCATCCATCTTAAACCATCAACAGTCGTGACAATACCTTTAATATGCAAAGCATCTGCAAATAGCGGTGAGAGAATCGCATCTAATACTTCTACAGGATGTGCTGCCCCCGTGGTTTCGATATAAATCACATCTGGTTTTTCATCGATTAATAATCCTTGAAGCTGCGCCTCTAGCTTGTCCTGAATCGAACAACAAATGCAGCCGCCAAGCAATTCCTTTAACGCAACGTCTTCGTCCACAACATCTGAATCAATGGAAACTTCCCCCAGCTCATTCATCATGACAGCTACTTTTCTGCCCTGCTTATGTTCCTCTTCAAGGATTCGTTTTAATAAAGTTGTTTTCCCGCTCCCTAAAAACCCTGACAAAATATAAACTTCAGATTTAATCATTCTATTGCCCTGCCTTTTTTCGTTTTTGCATCCCTTCATTATAGCGGATATGGATTAATGTAAAAAGAAAAAAGCAGATGCTCCTTAATCCGCTTTTTTAATTAATGATTGATTTAGACTGGTCTTCCTCTTCAGGGATTGAATTCACAGTAGCTGAATCATCCTTTTGATTTCCTTTGGCAAATTGCAATGGCCCAATTTTAGTAATTGGATTCATAATTGCCGATAACCCCAGGCCCACTAATTGTCCCTTACCTAAATCTGTGTTAATGCTATTAACCGCTTCATTGAGAATGGATGGTACAATCGACAATAGCTTATCGGATGATTGATTTTTAATTTCATTTTTCAGTGAGGATATTGTCGTTTTTAATTCCTCTGTATTTTCAGGATCGACCGCTACCTGCTGAATGTATTCAAGCACTTCCTTACCATGTAGTGGTCCTTTTCCTTCATAAATTGTTACTCCTTCCGGTGCAAGTTGATCAATGATTTTACTTATAGATGAGGGGTTTAGCATGAAAAAATGATCAATGGAAATGCCATAATTTTTTTGAATCGTTTGTTTTAATTCTTTCAGATTAGGTTTATTATCAACCGTTTCTGAAACCGGTAATAAAACGGGAGCCGTCTTTAGTTCATGATTTTCTTGATCATAGCGAACTATAACTGCAGCACCTGTTTTCAAAGCTTGAGAGTCTGCACTATTTTCAGTAATCAAAAAATTCACAGCCTTTTTTTGCTCCGAAATTTGCAGCTCATTTGCTGACTCTTTAGCAGAATGGAACAGTGCTTTTAACGGGCCGTATCCGAAAAAAGAAAGTACAATCACCACAATTACTAGTTTCCTCATTCAAACACCAACTTTATCCTGATTGTTACTGTCCATTTTCGGAAAACAGTTGATGAAATATACATATTAAATAAAAAATCCGGATTCCTCTGCCAGAGAGAGAATCCGGATTTATCCATTTTATTTCATTCTTGTTTTTAACACTTCAATCGCTTTTTTCAATTGGGTATCATTCTTTTGGATTTTGTCCCGTACGAGTTCCATTAACTTCATAGTGGAGTCTCCCTTTAGATACCCGTTTACTTTTAATTTATTGGCCTGCTGGAATTTTTCAACCGCCTCTTTTGTCTTCTCGTCAAAGAATCCGTCTGTCCTACCTGGATTATAGCCAACCGCTTTTAACATTTTTTGTGCTGTCTTTACATCTTCAGAGGAGCCGGAAAGTGCCAGCTTCTTATCCGGATTAATAATTGGCAATGATGCATAATCAGGAAGTTTTACCGGATAATCAGGCATAATCCCCTTCTTATGAATCCAATTCCCATCTGGAGTTAACCATTTTGCAATCGTATATTTAAGGTTAGAACCATCAGAAAAGTCCTGTGCCGTTTGGACTGTTCCTTTTCCAAATGATTTTTCACCCACTAATGGAACTCCAGCCGATTCTTTTACCGCTGCGGAAAGAATTTCAGAAGCACTTGCACTGCCTTTATCAATTAAAACAACTAAAGGAAGCGTAGGATTCCCTTCATTTTGGGAGCCAAACTCTTTAATCTTACCGTTTCGATCTTGTTCTTTTACAACTACTTTTCCTTTAGGTACAAACATGCTGGAAATACTGATGGCTTGGTCTAATAATCCGCCTGGATTTTGACGTAAATCCAACACAAGGCCTTTCATGCCTTTCTTTTGTAGATCATTTAATGTCGTAACAAGTTCTTTTGCGGTATTACTTGAAAAACTGGTAATCTGAACTTTGGCAATACCTTTTCCAACCATTTCGCCATATACGGTTTCAATTGGAATCTCGTCACGAACAATTGGGACTTTTACTGGAGCTTCCGTCCCGGGGCGATGAATGGTTAATTCAACTTTCGTCCCTTTTTTCCCACGAATTAAGGTGACTGCCTGAGTGGAGGTCATTCCTTGCAGGCTTTTTCCATTTACTGCTGTAATCATATCATTTGGTTTTAAACCAGCTTTTTCTGCTGGAGATCCTTTAATAGGAGATACAATTAAAATATGTCCATCCTTCTCTTGAATTTCTGCTCCAATTCCTTCAAACGAGGAGGATATCGTACTGTGGAAGTCTTTAGCTTCTTCATCACTCATATAATCAGAATAAGGATCATCCAAGGATTGTACCATCCCATTAATAGCCCCATTGATTAGCTTTTGACGATCCACATTCTTGAAATATCCATTGTTCAAAGTATCATAGGCCGTATAGAATTTTTTAAATTCTGCCCTTTCTTTTCCAACTGTTACGACTTTCTCTTCACCAAAGGCCAGTGCAAAAGCCGTTATTCCTGCAGATAGAAAAATTATGAAAAACAATAGCATGATAAAATGGAATTTTTTGAAGCGAATATAGCCTGATTTGTTTTCTGCTGCTGTTTGCTCTTGTCCAACTTTCTCTTCATCCAAAGCCTTCACCACTTTCATTCACCAAAAAATTATGTTCCCCTAGAACAATCATCTTCCTTTTTTCTATGTACAGAGCTCCATTTATAAGTCTTCTATGAAAAATGGACCCTTAGTGTTTAGAATAACATCTTTTTATTAAAATTAACAAAGAAAAGATAAAGTTGTCTAAAAAAATGGCACTCCCCATTAGGCAGCGCCAAAAATGAATTAAATTTTAATCCTTTTTAAACGGAGTGAATTGGTTACGACTGATACTGAACTGAATGCCATTGCCGCTCCTGCTACCCATGGTGCAAGGAAGCCTAAGGCAGCGACCGGTATTCCAGCGGAGTTGTAAATGAGAGCCCAGAAAAGGTTTTGGCGAATATTTAACATCGTTTTTTTACTTAATGCGATTGCTTTTGGAATTAATGTCAACTCTCCACCCAGTATGGTAATATCAGCTACTTCAATGGCTACATCCGTACCTGTTCCAATCGCAATTCCGATATCGGCAAGTGCAAGTGCAGGAGCATCATTGATTCCATCGCCCACCATCGCCACCTTTTTCCCTTGCAGTTGAAGTTCCTTAATATGATTTGCTTTTTCCTCAGGCAAAACCTCGGCAATTACATTCTGAATTCCTACCTGACCGGCAATCGCCTTAGCTGTACCCTCATTATCTCCTGTTAACATATATACTTCTATTCCAAGCTCTTTTAATTGATCAACTGCCAGCTTGGCATTTTCTTTTACTGTATCCGCAACGGCAATTATCCCCATTATGATCCCTTGAATCGCAATGAACATCGCCGTTTTCCCTTGTCGTTCAAAGTGGAGGAGGTCATTTTGAACAGGTTGGTAGGTAATCCCCTTAATCTCCATTAGCTTCTTTGTTCCAATTACGACCACTTCATCACCAATTTTCGCCTCTATTCCGTGACCTGGAACGGCTGTAAATCGTTTGACCGGCAGTGTACTTGTTCTTTTTGACATTCCGAATTGGACAATGGCTTCTGCCAGTGGGTGTTCTGACGACTTCTCTACAGAAACAAGATATTGCAGGACCTTCTTATCTTCCTGATAGGCAATAAAATCGGTAACGGTTGGCTGCCCTTTTGTTATCGTCCCTGTTTTATCAAGGACAATTGCATTGATTTTATGGGCGGTTTCTAAATGTTCTCCACCTTTAAATAAAATTCCCATTTCCGCCCCTTTGCCGGTTCCGACCATTATGGAGGTCGGGGTCGCAAGTCCAAGCGAGCATGGACAGGCAATGACAAGGACGGCAATAGCCGTTTCAAATGCAGACGGGAAATGGCCAGGTTCCACGATTATGTACCAGATTAAGAAGGTTAAAATTGATAAAGCCACAACCACTGGAACAAAATAACCTGAAATTGTGTCAGCAACCCTTTGAATCGGGGCTTTACTTCCCTGCGCTTCCTCCACAATTTTAATGATCCCGGCCAGTGCCGTATTTTTCCCAACCTTTGTTGCTTTTATTGTTAACGTACCATTTTTATTGAGGGTTGACCCAATAACGGGATGCCCGATTATTTTTTCAACTGGAATGGATTCACCTGTAATCATGGATTCATCTACGGAAGATTGTCCAGAAACGACCTCTCCGTCTACCGGAATTTTCTCACCAGGTTTAACGATCACCGTGTCCGCAACCTTCACTTCTTCTAGTGGAACCCTGATTTCCTTTCCGTTTTTTAAAATGGTTGCTTCTTTTGCCTGCAGTCCTAACAGTTTCGAAATTGCCTCCGTCGTCCGGCCTTTTGCAAGTGCCTCAAATAATTTGCCCAAAAGAATTAAAGTAATGAGGACGGCGCTCGTTTCAAAATAAAGATGGGGAGCGTAATAGGGTTTTCCAATAGTTTTAAACCCTTCTGAAAGACTGTAAAAATAGGCGGCCGAAGTACCTAGTGCAACAAGGACATCCATGTTTGCACTTTTATTTTTCAAGGCTTTATATGCACTTGTATAGAAGGGGCCCCCGATATAAAACTGAATTGGCGTTGCAAGCAGCAATTGAAACCATGGATTCATTAAGATAGCAGGCATAGGCAACCCAAATTCAAGAGGCATATGGGCAAGCATGGTGTAAAGTAAGGGAATCGATAAAATAATAGAAAACAAAAGTTTATTTTTTCGTTGTTGTAACTCTTCTTCTTTATGTTGGGCTTTTACATTTCGATCCTCTGTTTCAGTCGCACCGTAACCAAGTTTCTCTATCTTTTTGATAATTTCGCTACTCGAAACCTTTTCATTTTCAAAGGATACAGCGGCCGATTCCATTGCTAAATTTACATTAGCCTCGACGCTGTCCATCTTATTGAGGACTTTTTCGATTCTTGCTGAACAGGCTGCACAAGTCATCCCGGTAATATCTAACTTGAGTTCTTCTTTCATAAAAATGATTCACCACACAATCTTTAATAAACCATGACGGTTTACATTCATTCTACATTAAATCGACAATTTTTGATGATTGTTCTCACACCTAGTCATTATTAAATTCTCCACAGGGGGATATAGTTCCTTTCTTAAAAACAAAAAACCCCTCTTAGTATGAACCAAGAGGAGTTTGGTTGATATTTTATTCTTTTATTGCTGCTTCTAACGCTACCTCAATCATATCATTAAAGGTTAGTTGTCTTTCTTCTGCAGTTGTTTCCTCACCTGTTAGTAGATGATCACTTACAGTTAGAACAGAAAGCGCCTTTCGGCCAAATTTAGCAGCAAGTGTATAAAGTGCGGTTGTTTCCATTTCAAGTGCAAGAATTTGATATTGGGCCCATTTTTCATGTTCTGCATTATCATTGTAGAACATATCAGCAGTAAAGACGCTGCCAACCTTCAAATTTAACCCTTTTTCAATGCCTGCATCATACGCTTTTTTTAATAAATCGAAATCGGCTGTTGGGGCATAATCAATTCCGCCAAATGTAAGACGATTCATATTGGAATCGGTGGAGCTTGACATCGCCAAAATAACGTCCCGGACCTTTACATCCTTTTGAATGGCCCCGCAGGTTCCAACACGGATTAAGTTTTGGACATTATAGCTTTGGATTAATTCGTTTACATAAATTGAAATCGATGGAATTCCCATGCCTGTTCCTTGAACAGAAACTTTTTTTCCCTTATAGGTACCAGTAAAACCAAACATATTGCGAACTTCGTTATAGCATACTGCACCCTCTAAAAAGGTTTCTGCAATATATTTTGCCCGAAGCGGGTCTCCTGGAAGCAGGACTGTTTCAGCAATATCATTTTCTTTCGCTGCAATATGTACGCTCATTAATAATCCTCCAATCATATCTTAGGAAAATCAAACTCGATTATTCCCTGGTGTGGGTATTCTACCCGCCATTGACAATATATCACAATCATTTTGTAATGAAAAATCAATCTAGGATCGGACATGAATTTTTATTTTTGTGGGAAACTATTTTTGAAGAAGAAAAGGAGGAGAATTAACGAATGGGAAAAAAACATCGAAACCGCACAGCTTCACCTAAGAAAAATAATCATATTCCGCCGGAAGCGATAGTGGCTGAACATGAGGCACATGCAAAAGAACATCAGGCTACAGGCGGCCGAAAAAGAACCTAAGGATTTCCTTAGGTTTTTAAACGTTCCTAGCGGATGAGAAGCCGATTTATTGGCTCCCAGCCGCCAGATTTTAATTGGAAGTAATGCTGCCCGCCCCTTCCTTCATCGATCAAAATGATATCCCCAGTCGAAAGGAAACGTCCCTTATAATTGTCAGGGATACGGTCGGCCACATTAAAACAGCTAAATGTTTCCTGAAGGCATTGTTCACGGTTATTTGCTTTAATCAACGTCCGGTACACAGCCTTATAGCCTTTACGCTCTCTGTACTTTGGAGTTTGAAAGATCGTCACATCATATTGCATATTTGCTCTTCGGGTTAGCATTCTGATCATCATATTCCTCCAATCAAAGATTATTACTATATTAATTAAAGAAACACCCTATCGATTCCTTCCAAGAAAAACGTCTAATTTTGTCGAAATATATATATAATGTAAAATATGCGGAAAAAACACCTTATGAAGGAAATTTCTCCGGGATCATGGCGATTTTGGCTTTCATCGGCCTTATGAAGGACATTTCTTTAGGATTCCGGCGATTTTTGGCTTTCATTCGCCTTATGAAGGACATTTTTCTGAGTTTCACACCAGTTTTGGCTTTCATCCGCCTTATGAAGGACATTTTTCTGAGTTTCACACCAGTTTTGGCTTTCATCCGCCTTATGAAGGACATTTTTCTGATTTTCACACCAGTTTTGGCTTTCATCCGCCTTATGAAGGACATTTCTCCGAGTTTCACACCAATTTTAGCTTTCATCCGCCTTATGGAGAGCATTTCCCTAGGTTCCATCACCAATTTTGGCCTTCATCTACACTATGTAGGGTATATGTCCTTTAAATAAAAAAGCGCACCAGATCTCTTATGAAAATCCCGTACGCATCTTTTTTTAATATATCGATGTGATCGAATTATGAGTATCTTCGGATAACACTTTCGATTTTTTGCGGTAAAGACGGAATATCCGCATTTGTAACGGTTAATCTTACATTTGTTTCATCCATTTCCAGTGCCTCTGAAAATAGCCCGGCTAATCCCCTGGCACGGCGGTCAACCTGTAGCATAATGTCCATGGACCCATTACCTGAGGGAAAGAAGACCACTTCTAATTCATCTAATTTCCCGCGGAACGGTCCGGATGCTGGCACAAATTCAAACTCTTGAACAAATGGTAATCTCCGACGCATCCGATGCGGTGCCTCTTCACAATCAGCATCGCGAATGCGGAACCCTAAATTGTCAATTGCATTAAAGACCGCTGTCATTAATGGATTCGGCACAACCTTTAAGTAATCCTTATCACTTGGGTCTACCCCGTTTTTAATATCCAAGCCTGTAGAAACCCAAACTTTCGATCTGCCAATCGAAACAGGAGTATCCTGTGGAAGCTGGAAAGAAAAAGGAATCTGCTTTCTTTCATTTACTTGAATCGTAAAAGGAGTCGTTAAACGGAAACGATCAATACATGCAGTAACCGAATATTTACGGTCATCGGCTTCCCTTAAGTATGTTGTACTTAATGATAAATAAATATCGTCAATCTGCTGTTCAACCTTGCCGCCACAGACTTCAACGATTCCCTTTACCGTTTCACCAGGCATATACGTATCCTTTTCAAGCTTTGTATCGACGGTTGCCGCTCCTATTCCAACACTTGCAAAAACCTTATTAAAAAATGACATCTGGTGGTTCTCCCCCTATATAATCTCTAAAATATCTGTTTCAATTTGTCTGCAATTTTCATACTCTGGCTTAATTTGCAAAAGCCGTCTAATAATATGCTTTGCCCCGCTTGAAATCGATAGTTCCTCTTCCCAGCTTCTTTCCTTTTTATCCTTAGGTAATGGAAAATCAGAATAAAGCAAAAATAAAAGAAAATGGCCAAGACCGTAAAAATCAGCTTGCGGGTTGATTTCTTTTCTCAGGTCTCTTTTCCATTTACGTTTCGTGGCATCTAGTTGACTTAGTTTCCGGGCCAGCCCAAAATCAATAAGACGGATTGTAGAGTCTGCAACAATAACATTTGGAATACGAATATCTCGATGAATGATTTGTCTGTCATGTAAATGCCCTATAAGTTGCAGCAATTGACTGGCGATTAAAAAGACCTCTTTTTCTGAAAAAGTTTTTCCTTCGATAAAAATCAGCTGCTCGAAATTTTTTCCATTCAGATATTCCATTGTGTAAAAAGGAATACCTTTATGGATTCCCTCTTCAAAATATTGAGGAAATCCTTGATGTTCAATCGATGCCAAAAGTTTTTTTTCGAACTCGAAGCTGCTTTTTCCGGAATCTGTTATTCTTTTGTGAAGCCTTAATGTTTTTAACACCTTTATTTGATGATTCTTTTGATCAACCACAAGATAACAGAAACCATAGCTGCCCGCACCTAATTGCTCGATTACTTTAAATCGATTCGCAATTAGCGCATCTTTTGGAAACGGTCTTTCGATGAACCCAGAGACAGTATGAATCATTCTCTTCCACATATCATAATTCCTTTAATCACTGGCTTAGCTGCTAAAAAAACTAGACATAAAGCTTCCACTTTTATATTTTTTCTTATAATGATAAGACCCGAGTTGGTTATGTTTATGATGTTTCATTTTTTTCCATGCGTCGCTTGAAGATGAGTATTTATGAGAATTAAGTTTGTTATTCAAAATCGATTTTAGAATTTTTTTAAACATCCGCTTCCCTCCTTCATCTCTGACTATTCATGTATACGAAGGATATATCAAAAGGTTTCGTAAAATTTTTCTTTTAAAAAAAGCGAGCATCTTATGCTCGGCTAGGTTGTCGAGAAAGGGTATTTTTCTCGACAATTTTTTTTTGCTAAATCTAAATATCAATTTTTTGATAGTCCCTACAATAGGGCCTGTTGATTTCCGCTCCGGTCACTCGCTTTCCGCGGGGAGGTCCTGGAGCCTCCTCGGCGCTTGCGCCTGTGGGGTCTCCAGTGACCTCTCTTTCCCGCAGGAGTCCAGTGCCCTCCGCTCCAATCAACAGGGGGCAAAACAATTATTAATTCCTCTAAATATTCGCCAGATATCTTAAAAAGAATAAGCGGATCAGTTGAGCGTCGATTATCCTCATTATATATACATTATCAAGAAGAAACGAAAAATCCATATTATTTGCCAATCAAGCCTAGAAGAGGGTCATTTGGAACTAATTCATCATAGAAACAAATTCATACTCACTTTGCTTAAACATTAAATTCTCACTTATTATAAATAGTTTAGGAGTTGAAATTTTTATTGAATGCACCTGTAGCGTAAATCAACAGACTTATTGTACAGACTAAACTCTAATAACATCGAAACAAATTAATGCGGTGAATTGTTAAAGAGGGCAAACAAAATAAAAAGCTATCGAAAGATTTTCGACAGCCTGAGCGAGCATCTTAGGCTCGCCTTTGTTCACTGTATTCTAAAAGATTATTCATCTTGAATTTCTTCATCGATAATACTTTTTTCGATTAAATATTCGAAGGTGATATCTGCGAGTTCTTCCAATTCCTCATCACTAGGAACGTATCCCCTTTTTACAAGCTCATGAAAGAAAAATTCTGCAATTTCTTCTGTATCAATAAATACTTCAATTTCTCTCATTAGCATCGCCCCCTTTTTAGAAAATCTATGATGAAACAGGCTTTTTCATGCTAGTAAGTTCACAAAATTGCAAAGTCGGTTTCAAATTGTAATAGCTTTCATTATTACCGATTTTCCTCTAAAAAAACATGTCTATTTTGATTTGGACAAGCATAGGATGGTGAAAAGAACAATTCTGAGGTGAGATGATGTCAAACTTACAAATGAAATTTGAGGCATTTATTGAAGACGTGAATCGGGAGGATGGTTACACCCTCCAGCTATTTGAAAAGATTACGAATTTATTATTCTTTTTTATTAAATGGGGCGGAATTCCTCTTGTTCTGTACCTCTTATTCGAAATTACGAGGTGGTAGCAAGTCTATACATGGCTTTTACCATCGTTATTCACGAGGCTTTCCAATTTTCTAAGGATTACTCTCATCACATGGTAGTATTCTTGGTCGTGAAATAGTTCATATAAAATTCGATAATCATTGAATATATCCAGTAAATTATCAATTAACTCTTTTTTTTCTTTTTTTCGCTCGATTTCTTCATACTCTGCTTTTCTGATGGTATTTTGTAGTTTTTGAGTTTTGGCTGGTTTCTGCTGTTTGTTAATTAAGTATAGGAGACCTAGTTTTTGGATAAACGTATCTGCACTCTCGGCATCTGCAACAAGAGTTAGTTCTTCCTCTCCTGCTTCAAGCCACTCTCCATCACTTACCCTTGAGAGCTCATAAATGACATCTTCCCATGCATCCTCTTTGTAGCGCCAGATTTCCGTTCTAAAACCGACAATTTTAAATAAATCAGCGCCATACCCGCTCACTTGAACCAAATCACCGAAAAAAAACTTATACTCAATATCGATTTGCTCCTGCTCCATCACAGTGCCTTCATATTCTGAAAGAAGCTGAAGTCCCGATTCAACAAAAAGACCATCGCTCTTATTTACCTCGTAGACGTATCGATCATCAAGCCATTTGATATCTGTAACCTTGCCAACTGTACCATACATCGTAATCACGACCGTATCACCGATCTTATACTTCGGTTTTTTTCGTTTCTCCATATCCTCCATCCTCTCAGGTGTTGAGCCGTGAATTTTGATTACAATAGTATATGCACTAATTGATTTACCGGCACATGCAAGTGAAAAATTAAGTAAGTAAAGAAAATAAAAAAATCGCCCCTTTTTTAAGAGACGATTCAAGCATTATTTTTCCGATAAAAGGTATTCCTGCCAGGCTTCATCAAATACAGCCATAGATTCTAAATAATGTCCATTTAGTTCAAGGTAGGAGGATAGATCATTGTAATCTTCTGAAGTTTTTGGAAAGCTGTGATCCTCGAAAGCTTCATTTGCAAATCTGCTAATCGCATCCTTTGGCTCGGGATGTCTGTATTTCATTAAAAAATGATAAAAGGATTTCCTCATTAAAAAAACACCTTTCATGTTTTTAAAGAAAACTATAACGGAAAGAAAACCCTTCGTCTAGAGAAAAGCAAAAAACAGCCGGCATACCTGCTGGCTGTTTAGAATCTTATGAAGAAAAATCAAAGTAATTTTTCTTTAATAATCTTGGAATATTCATTAATTCCTGATAGGTAATCGTTTTTCCAATTTGTTTGCAATCAATTAAATATAATTGATCTTCAATTCCTTTAACAGTCGCTTCTTTTTGATAGATCATTGCACACTCGCTGCAGGAGACTGCAGGGGTATCCGTTATTTCAATGGCTCTTGTTCCATCCGGCAATTCCCAATATACTGAATCGGAAATTTCATTAATATTCGTGCTGTCGCACCATTCACAACTATAGCTCATGACGGCACCCCCTATTCTTTTGCTTGATCATTTGCTGTACCGGTTTTTTTCAATTCTTCCTTCTTTGCAAGTGCTTGGAATTTCTTCTCCTTCATCTCATCCCGCTTGCCACGGTTATCCTTTAATGAATGATGTTCAGGATCTTGATTATAATCATTGCGGCGATCTAAACGTGTTAGACCTTCAGGAATAAGGTTAAAGTGCTGGTCATTCATGATACCGGCAATTCCCGCCAAGGAGCGTTTTTCTTGATATTCAGGATAGATTCCTTCGAAATAAGCTTCCGCTTTCCCTGGTACATAGTTTTCTGGTTCCGGATAAGAAGTAATAACACCTTCAAAGTTACGAAGCACAACTTTTTCAGGACTTTGAGAAATAAGATAATTTGGCTGCAAGGAAATTTTCCCGCCGCCTCCAGGAGCATCTACAACGAATGTAGGTACCGCATAGCCGCTCGTATGTCCACGTAAACCTTCAATGATTTCCAATCCTTTTGATACTGGTGCACGGAAGTGTCCAATTCCTTCTGATAGGTCACATTGATAAATATAGTAAGGACGCACACGAATTTTGACAAGATCATGCATTAATTTTTTCATGATTGCTACGCTGTCATTAATTCCGGCAAGGATAACAGATTGGTTCCCAATCGGTACACCCGCATTTGCAAGCATTTCACATGCTAGCTTTGATTCCTCAGTGATTTCAATTGATGTATTAAAGTGAGTATTCAGCCAGATTGGATGATACTTTTTCAAAATATTGCAAAGGTTTTCAGTAATACGTTGCGGGAATACAACCGGTGCTCTTGTTCCGATACGGATAATTTCAACATGGTCAATTTCCCTTAAATTTTTCAAAATGTATTCTAAAATATTGTCGTTAATTAACAATCCGTCACCACCGGAAATTAACACATCACGAACCTGTGGAGTATTACGAATATAATTAATTGCTGCGTCTAATTGTTTCTTTGGAACACCCATACCAACTTGGCCGGAGAACCGTCTTCTTGTACAGTAACGGCAATACATAGAACACTGATTGGTTACTAGGAAAAGAACACGATCCGGATAACGATGTGTTAAGCCTGGAACTGGTGAATCCTCATCTTCATGTAATGGATCTTCCAAATCATATTTTGTTTTATGGATTTCTGCTGCAATCGGTACAGATTGCATCCGAATTGGACAACGCGGATCATCTGGATTCATAAGTGAAGCATAATAGGGTGTAATATTTAAAGGAATCGTCTTAGTTGAAATTTTAACGCCTTCTTCTTCTTCAGGAGTTAAATTAATAACCTTTTTTAAATCATCCACTGTACGGATGGTATTTGTTAATTGCCATAACCAGTCGTTCCATTGCTCTTCGGTTACATCCTTCCAAAGCTCAATATCCTTCCAGTGACGCTCTGGCTTGTATAAAGTTTGTTTCATAACTACATTCCTCCATTCAATGTTTATACTTTATTAATATGCAAGAAGTGTGCCAAAGCGATAAAACCTTGATAATATCCATTTCCTTTTAAAATAGTTGGAGTTTTAATCGAAAATTCGTAATTTTAATAAAAAAAGATGCCGAAAATTCGGCACCTAAAAACTTGTTTTCTTCAGTTTATATTGAAGGGTCTGTCTTGGTATTTCTAATAGCTTAGCAGCTTGATTGATATTTCCGCCTGACTCGCTAAGCGCATTTTCAATTAGTTTCTTCTCAAGCTCTTCCATGTTTTTCCTTAATGAAAGGGTCTCACTTTCTACTTCAATACGCTTAGGCTTATGGGTTACAGCCTGCTGTCTAAGCATTATGGGCAAATCCCCACTTGTAAGATCATTTCCTTCACATATGTTCATCATGTATTCAATGGTATGCTTTAATTCCCTGACATTGCCTGGCCAAGCATAGTCCCTAAAGAAAGCAGTGAGGCGATCATCTAATCCCTTTACGTTTTTTTGCAATTTTTGATTAAAACCTTTAATGAAATGGTCTGTTAGAAAGAATATATCTTCAGTCCTATCCCGGAGCGGCAGAAGTGAAAAGGTAAAGACGTTTAACCGATAGTAAACGTCATAGCGAATCTTTTGCTCCTCTAAGGCCACAGTCGGATGAACATTCATGGCCGCAATCACCCGCACATCAACAGCGATATTCTGCGCGCTCCCCACTCTTCTAACGATACCATCTTCTAATACCCTTAAAAGCTTTGCCTGTAATTCCACTGGCATGGCATGTAATTCGTCGAGGAATAGCGTTCCGCCATCTGCGAGTTCAAATAAACCTTTACGCTCAACTGCACCAGTGTAGCTTCCTTTCGCGGTACCGAAAAGAATACTCTCCAGCAGTGATTCCGGTATTGCCGCACAGTTTTGTGCGATAAATGGTCCATCGCTTCGACGTGATTCATAGTGAATTCCTTGAACAAACAATTCTTTTCCTGTACCGGACTCACCATATACAAGGATCGGTGCATCTGATTTTGCCAGTTTTTTTGCTTCGTTTTTCATATTTCTAAAGATATCATTCTCTGTTTTTAAATCATCTAGAGTGTACTTTACATCATTTACCGTTTTTTTCTTGCTTCCTTTATTTAAGCCCTTTTGCAGATCTAAAAGTCGCTCTGCAAGCAGCTTCATCCTTGAATAGTCCTTCGCAATTTCAACAGCACCAATGACTTCCTTACCGAGAAAAATCGGCAAGGTCGTATTAATGGTATCAATCCTTGTCCCATGTAAATTCACATAGACCTGCGTTTGATTATAGATAGGCTTCTTAGTCTTGATTACTTTTAGAAGCGTGCTTGATTCTTCCGTCAGGGAAGGAAAGGCATCAAATAAATGCTTGCCCTGCACCTCTTTTACGTCCATTCCATCATGTTTTGCTGCTACTTCATTGTAATAAATAGTTTCCCCATTCGTATTTACTACGTGAATTCCTTCGTCAATGCTGCTTAATATGGCTGTAAGTACTTCTGATGTTAATGCCGTTAATTGAATCAACTATTTTCACCTGCCAAAAATCATTACAAAACGAGGTGCCGAAAATTCGTCACTAGAGCCGAAAATTTAGCAGTTTGCCAGATTCTTCACCCACATATTCATATCTTCAAGCTTGTCGTAAATATAACAATTATTCATCAATCTTCCCCTGTAGCTGTATCCAAGTTGAAACAAAGCAGCATTCATGCCAAAGGAAAGCGATCTCGCAATGGAATAAGCACAAAAAACACCCTGCCTCTTTAATTCCCCTTCAAGCTCCTTAAGAAGGATTTTCATTAAACCATATTTACCACGGTATTCTGGAAGTGTCGCACAATCGGTTAACTCTGCATTTTTGTAAAATGCATTTATCTCAGCGGATGCAGCGCTGACAATTTTTCCTTCATGAAAGAAGACATAATAAACTGTCCCTTCCTGCATCGTCTTTTTCACATATTCCGGGTCATTCATTGGAGTTGGATAAATTTCAAAAACCTGGCCATAAAGGGTTGCAAGTTGCTCAGCAAAGCTTTCATCGGCTTTTTTCAACTCGTACTCTTTTGGCGGATAAGGTTTTTCAACTGAAGGGTCCAATTGATAGATGCTTTGAAGGATTTCATCCTCTTTTATCCAATACTCATTCTTTTTCCGTTCAACTGTGTAAAATTTCGAAAAGAAATACGCATCTGAGCCGAGAAAATAATGATCAAGAATAGCCTCAGGCTGCAGGCCCTTTTCATAAAACAATGGAAGATCCTCTACACGACCTTTAACAATTAATTTTTCAGCTTGGTGTTGATGAACAAGTTCTTCTGCTTGGTTTAATACTAAACTAGTATTCCCTCGATAATCATCAACGCGAATTCGTTTGTTAAATGAGTCTACATAAGCATTTAAATAAACATTATTTTCCTCAATGATAATAGTTGAAGCTGTTTCAGTCATATCAATCACTCCTATTTTTTAATATTAGCAGATTATTGCCATAAAAAAATACCTGACTGGAAAAAGTCAGGCCTTTACAAAATCTAAAGATTTAGGGCTCTTTTCCAATTATTCACTAACACCGCACCATTTTATTAAGGTTCGTGCGATAATTTCACTTGCGATATATAGATCTTCAAGTTCGATATGTTCATCGGCATCATGTGCGGTTTCGGTAATTCCAGGACCGAATACGACTACTGGCGTATTCCCAACAGATGACAGAATTCCCCCATCCGTTCCCCATGGACTTGCTTCAATTACGGGAGCTTCACCGGTAATTTCTTGGAAACTAGCCGATAATTCTTTCATTAATGAATGATCACTTTCAAGAGACCCAGGAATCCATCGTCCGCCAAACCATTCGATCTGAAGGGGGTTTGCCCGGAACCATTCATCACACTGATTTAATTCCTGTAAACAACTCTCCATTTCCAGCTTAGCTGATGGAATGGTTTCATCAGGAGCAACTCCCATTCTACCTTCAATAAAGGCTAAATCCGGAACAGAGGAAGGCCATTCCCCGCTGTTGATTTTTCCAATATTAATTGGAATGGGGATTGGAATCGAATCAAAAAGGGGATCTGTTATTCTCGCGTTTCGGTTTTTCTCTAATTGCTGCAGGCGCTCAATGACACGAACAGATTTCTCAATCGCACTAATTCCCTCATACCTTGTTCCCCCATGGGCAGACCGCCCTTTCACCGTTATCCGAAACCACATGGAGCCTTGCTGTTTTGGAAAAATCTTCATGTTGGTGGGCTCAGGAATAATTGCTCCATCGGCACGATATCCCCTTAAAACGGCTGCGAGCGTTCCGGCACCGCCGCTCTCTTCTTCAATCACACTCTGAAAAATGACATCTCCCTTGAGCTTGATTCCTGTCTCGATTAAGGATTCGATAGCAAGAAGAAGGGCTGCTGAACCGCCTTTCATATCTGTCGACCCGCGGCCAAATAACTTTCCATTTTCAATTCGCCCGCTAAAAGGGTCATGCGACCAGTTTTTTTCATCCCCAACAGGCACTACATCGATGTGACCATTAAGAATAATTGATTTTCCACCGCCCGTACCTTTTAATACGGCAACTAAATTGGGATTGCCTTCAAAGCTTTGACGGTCACAGCAAAAGGCTGGATGATTTTTTAATTCATCATCGTCAATTTCCCAAATATCCAAATCCAGCCCAAGCTGACGGCACTTTTCGATCACGATGGCCTGGGCACCGCTTTCATTTCCTCTGGTACTGTTTTCCTGAACCATTAATTGTAAAAGCTTAGCACCCCGGTTCCGGTTATTATTCAGCCAATTTTTCACTCGATCCTCTTTCGTTTTCAATCGATTCACTCCTTTGATGCCAATTGAAAAAATTAATAGGGAATCTTCCGAATCTGCTCACTAACGGTAAATTCACAGCCCGTTTTTTCTTTAACATTATCTAAATTAAATGGGGCAAATAGTTCGTTTAGGATTAACCCCTTTTCTGTCACTTTAAAAACAGCCATCTCCGTAATAATCAAATCTACACATGCAGAGGAAGTTAATGGCAATGTGCACTCTTTTACGATTTTTGGATTGCTAAACTTATCACAATGATTCATTAGGACAATGACCTTTTTCGCCTTTTGAGCAAGCTCCATTGCGCCTCCCATTCCCGGAACCTTTTTCCCTGGAACAATCCAGTTTGCAAGATCACCTTTTTGGCTAACCTGAAGGGAACCCAGTACAGTGATATCGACTCTGCCCCTGCGGATCATGCCAAAAGCTATTGCACTGTCACAGTAAGACCCGCCGCTGGTAAGTGTGACCGGAAATCCACCGGCATTACATAAATTTTCATCTTCTGCCCCCTTTTGTGGGCTTGGGCCCATTCCGGTGATTCCATTTTCAGCATGAAACATCACTTTCATATCTCTAGGAAGGTGATTGGGAACGAGCGAAGGGATTCCAATCCCAAGGTTGACAACCATACCATTCTTAATTTCTTCGGAAGCGCGTCTTGCCATTTGATTGCGGATATCTACTCCCATGCCCATTTCCAATTCACCCCCTTCGAAGGAATAATATAATCTACGAACACACCTGGAGTGATAATTTCCTCCGGATTCAGACAGCCCATGGGGACGATTTCTTCTACTTCCACAATCGTCAATTCTCCTGCCATCGCTACGAGTGGATTATTGTTTCTAGCACTCTTGTCATAAATTAAATTTCCATATTCATCTGCTTTCTTAGCATAAATGATTGCAACTTCTGCCGTCAGCGGGGTTTCAACGAGATAATCCTTTCCATTTAAGGTCATAACCGGCTTGTTTTTTGCGACCATATCAATGTCCATCCCGATATCGGATAGAATCCCGGGGAGGCCAACTCCACCTGCGCGGATCCGTTCGGATAAAATTCCCTGTGGTGAAAATTCCACCTCAAGCTTCCCTTCATGCATTAAATTCCCTGCAATAGGATTTGATCCAATATGAGAGGCAATCACTTTCACTGCCCGCTCTTGACTGACAATTTTCCCTATCCCGATGTGAGGAAACCCTGTATCATTCCCAATTAGCGTTAAATCTCGAATTCCCTTTTCTAAGATCCCATCGATAAGAGTCGGGGGAGATCCAACCCCGCCAAAGCCTCCGAACAACAATGACATTCCGTCATGGAAAAATTCCATTACTTTTTCCAGTGTTGTAATTTTCCCAAATGGATTTTCCATCCCAGCACCACCATCCTAAACGTGTTCAGCTAGTTGTTTTAAAAACGCTTCAAATGTTGCTTTTAATAAACTAAAGATTTCTTCCATTTCCCTTTTGGTTATGGTTAACGGTGGGGAAATAATGATGGAGTCCCCGTTCACACCATCCATACCCGCTCCGGCAGGGTAAATGAGAAGCCCTTTTTCCTTTGCGAGCGTGACAATCGTTTGAGTGACGGCGGCTTTTCTTGGGAAGGGCCGTTTTGTTGTTTTGTCCTCAACAAACTCTAGTCCGAACAAAAGCCCTTTCCCCCGTACTTCGCCAATAAATGAGAATTGAGTTTGTAGTTTTTCTAGTAGATTTCTTAAATAAATACTCTTACATTCTACTTCTTTTACAATCTCGTTTTTTTCAAGGTATTCGAGGACAGCCAGGGAAACGGCACAGGTTTGCGGGTTTGCGCTTAAGGTATGACCACTCATGACGGATTTCGTACCAGCTAAGATGGGCTTCATAACTTTTTCGCTTGCAACGGCAGCAGCAATTGGAGCATATCCGGCCCCCATACCCTTTCCAAAGGTAACAAGATCCGGTATTACCCCATATTGTTCTAATGCAAGAATTGTGCCAGTACGACCAAAACCGGTCATAACTTCATCTGCAATAAAAAGAATATCGTATTGGTCACAGATATTTTTTATAACTTTAAAATAATCCTTTGGCGGGGCAATCGCGCCTCCGGCTGCACCGATGACAGGCTCTGCAATGAAGGCAGCAATTTTTTCGGCACCAATTCGATTAATTGCCTTTTCTAATTCTTGCGCACATTGATAAGCGCAGGATGTTGGTTCAAGATTATAGGGGCAGCGATAACAATAGGGGGGATTGATTACAGGGAAGTCTTCTAGTAATGGTACAAATCTAGCCCTTCTGGCGGTATGCCCTGACATGGAAAGGGCCCCCATTGTGATGCCGTGATAGCTCACCCACCTTGATAAAATTTTTGTTTTCGTTTGAATCCCTTTTTCTTGCCAGTATTGAATGGCCATTTTCATAGCAGTTTCGGTTGCTTCCGACCCACTGTTGACAAAAAAGCTCCAATTAAGGTCCCCGGGTGTCATTTCTGCTATTTTTTTAGCTAGTTCTTCTGCGGGATGACTGGTAAACTGCGAACGATAAACGAATGATACTTTTTCTGCCTGTTTATTCATTGCTTCAATTATTTCTTGGACTCCATGCCCAATATTTGCTGTGACTGCTCCTGAAGCGGCATCAAGATATTTTTTTCCTTCTAAATCGTATAGATAGACCCCTTTGCCATAATCGATAACGGGGTATATTTCGTCCATCATTGGTTTAATTAAATAGGTGCGTTCCACCATTGACACCACTTCCCTTTTAGCTGAGTCTGCTTTACTAAATTGTATGACCCGATGTTGGTGCATATGTGGTGGGCAGATTTTTTCCTAGTGTTTATTAGTTGGGATTAGGGTCCATTAAATATTGTTCGCTGCAAATTTTTCAAACTCTGTGAGAAATTTAAAATTTCACACGAATGGTTTTGGTTTTTGGCGAGATATATGTAGTTGCTTTCTTTTTTCGGCTGCCTTAAGTATTTATTTTCTAGTTTTTCAACTTATTTTCCTTTTTCGATATTATATTTGCCACTATATCAGTTTAATTTGCCAAATGACTATTTTTGCAGTAAATTAGCCAGGCAAATGCCTGGCTAATTTATTTTTTAGGAGTCTTTCTCATTTAAATTACCTTTTTTAATGGTTTTTTTATTTTATTGTCCACTTTGAAAGTTTTATTTCTTGCTTTTTAAATTTTATTTGCCACACTCTCTCTTTAATTTACCGCTATCTATTTTAGTAAGCCCAGCTTGCTCCGATGATGATAAGCAGGATAAAGAGCACAACGATTAGCGCAAATCCACCAAATCCATATCCTACGCCACCTACAGGATAACCATATCCTCCATACGGGTACCCGCAGCAGCCATCATATCCATATCCATAACCATACATTCGTACTTTCACTCCTTGAAAATTTGTTACTTTCTACAGTTACTTTATGAGCTGGGCAGTTGTCCCGTATGTGCATTCGCCTATTTTTTCAAAAATCAATCCGCATATACCCATAAATGATAAAAAGCCGCTCAACGAATGGCGGCTTTTCATCATTTTTCAAATAAACTTGTAAATCCCCCGTATCCTTCCTCTTCCAGCTTATCCTTCGAAATAAACCGCAACGCGGCGGAATTAATACAGTAGCGTAAGCCCGATGGTCCTGGGCCATCATTAAATACATGACCAAGATGAGAATCCGCCGTTTTACTTCGTACCTCTGTCCGAATCATAAAATGGCTGTAATCTTCCTTTTCGATTACCTCTTCCTCTTCAATCGGCTGTGTAAAGCTTGGCCAGCCGCAGCCGGCATCAAATTTATCAAGCGAACTGAACAGTGGCTTTCCTGAAACAAGATCTACATAAATGCCTTCCCGGTTCTCATTCCAATATTCGTTTCGAAACGGGGGCTCCGTTGCACTATTTTGCGTGACCTCATATTGGATTGGTGACAGCCGCTTTTTTAACTCATCCTTATTTACCATCTTGATTCCCCCAATGTCTTTCAATAAAGCCCGCACGGCCTGAGCCTACATGATAGGACTCATAATGAGCTCGTTTTTTCTTATAATAATGCTGGTGATAGTCCTCTGCAGGATAAAAGGGTTTCGCTGGTAAGATCGGCGTGACAATTGGCTTCAAAAACCTGCCACTTTCCTGTAGTTTCTGTTTTGATTCTTCTGCGAGCGCTTTTTGTGTGTCATTATGATAAAAAATAGCGGTTTGATAGGATTGACCGCGGTCATAAAATTGTCCTCCCGGATCGGTTGGATCAATTTGCTGCCAATATAATTCAAGCAATTTTTCATATGGAAAAATATTCGGATCAAAGGTAATTTGGACGGCTTCATAATGACCTGTAGTATCCGAACAAACCTGTTCATAGGTTGGGTTCTCCACCGTACCGCCTGTATATCCGGAAATCACACTTTTAATTCCAGGCTGCTCATCGAATGGCTTCACCATACACCAAAAACAGCCGCCGGCAAAGGTTGCTACTTGCACTGTCTCTTCCAATCTACTCACCCCACGAATTTTCTTCTTGCCCCAAGTATACAGAATGTCTTTTAAAAAATAAAATAACACGATTACAGCTGAAACGAAATAGACACCTACCTATCCCTAACTGAATAAAGTACTAGTAAATTAGAGAATAGGAGCGAGCAGTATGTCCGAAAATCGAACTCATTCTGATTATCTTCAAAGGGCGGCAATGTATGATACACTCTCCCAATTTTATAAATACTCGAATCCAGAACTTCATATGCAGTTCTACTTAAAACACATGAAATATATCAATAAAGCATTCAATACAATGAGGGTACAGGCGCAACAAATGCAGACAGAGGCAAACATCCGCATTCTTAACACCTCTCCGGATGCACCTAATTTAGACATTTATGTTAACGGAAAGCGGGTAGCAAGAGACCTGCCTTTTAAGGAAGCAAGTCAGGTACTAGCCTTTAAGCCCGGTAAATATCATGTCGATATTTATCCGGCAGGCAACATGGTCAATAGTGTCTTAAATAAAAAAATTACGATTGAACCCGGTCAATCCTACACCTGGGCCATCATTGATTCTGTAAAAAAAATGCGTCTCCTCGTATACCTCAACCAACCGGAGGTGCCAATGAATGAATCAAAGGTACGTTTTATTCACCTTTCACCTGATACTCATGCATTAGACATGGCCGTCAAGGACCGAGATGTTATTTTTCCAAAGGTAGCCTATAAGCAAGCGACAGAATACCTGGCATTATCGCCGATGACAGTGGACCTAGAGGCAAGGGAAGCCGGTACAAAGAACGTGATCCTTCCAATGCCGAACTCGCAATTTAAGGCAAATGAAGTCTACACGATTGCTTTGGTCGGTTTGTCCAAAGGAAGTCCCGAGCTGCAAGCGATTGTGATCAAAGAGTAACGAAGACTGAGTACAAATCTCAGTCTTTTTTGCCGCTTGACTTCTAGCGGCCAAACCCCAATAATCATGATAGGATTTGAAACAAGAGAGGAGCTTTATCATGCAACTTCCCTCCGAATTTATTCGGAAGTTTACCGATTTACTTAAAGAGGAATCCCACGATTTTTTCCATACATATAAAGAAACAAGAATGAGCGGACTGCGGATAAATCCGCTTAAAATAACAGAAGAAAAATGGTCACAACTCTCACCATTCACACTAAATAAAATACCATTTGTCCCAAATGGGTATTATTATGACCCTGAAAAGGACCAGCCGGGAAAACACCCCTATCATGCCGCGGGCCTTTATTATATCCAAGAGCCAAGCGCAATGTTTGTCGCGGAACAGCTTGCACCAAATCCCGGTGAAAGAGTTCTTGATTTATGCGCCGCGCCAGGAGGAAAAACGACACAGCTCGCAGGGATGATGAAGCAAAGCGGAATTCTTGTTGCCAATGAAATCAATTCCAAACGGGCAAAGGCCTTGTCAGAAAACATTGAAAGATTGGGAATTTCCAATGCTTTAGTAACCAATGAAACACCGGTACGGCTTGCGGAAAGATTTCAAGGCTATTTTGATAAGATTCTTGTCGATGCACCTTGCTCGGGCGAAGGAATGTTCCGTAAGGATGAGGAAGCAATTGCCTTTTGGACTGAAGCCCATGTAGAAGCATGTGCGAAGCAGCAGAAAAATATTCTTGATGCCGCTTACTCCATGCTGAAGAAAGACGGTATCCTTGTCTATTCTACCTGTACTTTCTCACCGGAAGAAAATGAACAAACAATAGAATATTTATTGAAAAAATATCCTGATTTAGAGTTGCTGCCATTTGAGAAAACAATTGGAATCCAAAATGGCCGGCCGGAATGGTCAACAAGCAAAATGAACGAGCTTGAACAAACAGCCCGCTTATGGCCGCACCATCTAAAGGGGGAAGGTCATTTTGTTGCTAAAATCCGCAAAACAGCTCCTGCAGACCCAGCAATAATAAGAGAGATGCCCTTGAATGCCAGCAGGGCACATCTGAAGGATTTTTATGAATTTACCAATCAAACCATAAAAGGAAAAACATTCAATCACTTCTATCTATTTAAGCAGCAGCTCTATGCATTACCGGACAATTGCCCAAGTTTCCAAGGGTTAAAAGTCATGCGGGCAGGGCTTCATCTTGGCGAATTGAAAAAGAATCGTTTTGAACCAAATCATGCGCTGGCGTTAGGGTTAATGGCAAATGAGGCAAAGCACTATTTTCCGTTAAAAGATGACCACTGGTTTCACTACTTAAAAGGAGAAACGTTAACAACGGGGAACGACCGAGGCTGGATGCTCGTAACCATCGATGACTACCCACTTGGCTGGGGGAAAGAAGCAAAGGGGGTATTGAAGAATTTTTACCCAAAAGGACTTCGAATCCAAAAATAATAAACAGGGTGCCTTTTCAAAGGAGGCACCCTGTTATTATTCGACCGGAACTAAGATGATAAAGGAAATATCATCCTTTTCTAAATCAAACTTCTCTGCTTTTATTTTTAGATCACTTTTGAGTTTTAATTGCTGCATATGGACGTAGACTCGTTTGTTGTCCGGCTGAATGTCCACTCCCCTAGGCAGCTTATAGTTTTCTTCAATGAATTTCAGTACATAGGAAACAGGGAGATTCATGTTACCAATTTTAATCGATTTTTGATTCAGAACTAAATCACCGTTTGACAATGCTTTCGGCTTAAAGGTCATTTTTAAATTAAGCTGTTCACTAAAAAACGGGATCGTTCCGTAAAGCTCAACCTCATCTCCTAATATAACACGATAAGCTATTGGGGAATCAGCCGCTTCTGTTTGTAAATAATGGTTGATAAGCCGATTCAAATCCTGCTTATTCGATCGAATCCGAAATGAAACATAATCCCCATTTTGCCCTTTAACAAGGCTTTCGAGCTTCTCCGATGACGGGGATAATAGTAAGCCAGCAATTATCATGACAACTAAAAGATCAATCCCTAATAAAAGCCAGAATCCCCTTTTCCACTTATTTTTCATACAAAACTAATTCTCCTCTTTACTGACCATCAACGAATTCCTTTCCAGATCAGGTAATGTGCGATCTCCCAATGTCTGGTTAAGCCTCCCAGCAATTAATTTATATCCTTTATCATTTGGATGAAAATTATCCGTGTACAAAAGATTTTCTGAGGTCTTGTTAAACAAGTCTTCAATAGGGACAAAATAGCCATTGGGATAATTCGCAATTACGGACTGACCTGCGCGGTTCCAGTCCTCGACAATTCGGTCGAGCTCTTTAATATTGGCAAACCATTTTGAAAACGGATTGTACAATCCGACCAAAACAATTGCGGCATTAGGATTTTCCTGCGTTATGGTCTCCATGATTTGCGTTAAATGGACCATATATTCCTCACTGCCTCTCGTGAAATCGGAAAATTGCAGATCGGTGATATTGTCTCTAAGAACCTTTACAATATCATTGCCGCCAATGGTTAGGATCACTATATCGGCCTGTGAAATAGCCGTTTTCACTTTTGGCGATTGCAGTCGCTTTAACAATTGTGTGGTTCGGCTTCCCTTTACACCAAAATTATAAAATGCGGCTTCTTTTATACCCTTTTCCTTTTCAAGCATTTTTTTAAGATAGGGCAAATAGCCGCCTTTATTGGTACTATCGCCAACACCTTGTGTTAAGGAATCCCCAGCAGTAACAATGGTTAATTTTCGTGGAATAAAATCAGCCGGCACCTGCTTATAAACGATCTTTACAGCTTTTTTATAGGAGTGCGGCATCCATTGGGTGGAACCGCTACAAGAACAAAGGAATAAGGAGGAGAGAATTAGAAGAGTGAAAAACTTTTTCATAAGACTTCACCTTCCTCTCAAACTATAAATATTATAACATGTGAAAAAACATTCAAGCCGAATTGACAAAAACTAACAACCTTATGATTGAAAACGTTTTCAAGATTGGATTTGACGGTAAAAAAATAGACCTATTGATTAGGTCTATTGCAGTGCTTTAATATCATTGATTATTTCATCATATGGAACTTCTTTAAATCCGTTATAGGATTTTTTAATATTTCCATCCTGATCAACTAAATAGATGGAGGTCCCGTGAATCACCTGGTTCCCCTCTTCCGGCTTTTTGACCAGTGCCTTATAATTTTTCAAGGCAAAATTTTCAATAAACGACTGGGAATAACCGGTTAAGAATGTCCAATTTTTAAAATCAATTTGATATTGGTTGGCAAACTCTGTTAACTTTTGAGGGGTATCAACTTTTGGATCCACACTAAAAGAAACAAACTCAACATTTTTCAGGCCTTCATCCTTCACCTTTTTTTGCAGCTTTTGCATATTAGCCGTCATCGGCGGACAAATATCCACACAGCTTGTAAAAATAAAATCGGAAATCCAGATCTTCCCTTTTAAATCCTTTAATCCAAAGGGCTTACCGGCTTGAGATGTGGCTGAAAAATCCTTTATTGGCCAATTCACTGCATTTTTGATTTCTTTCTTTCCACATGCTGACAACAAAAGCGTACAAAGTAACACGAATGTTATACAAATCCGTAGCTTCATCTTTATCACCCATTACTTTTCTTTTTCATTCCGTGAATAGTGTAACAAAGTTTTGAAAAAGAAGAAAGTAAATGAACATTAATCAATGACTCCGGTTTTAACAATCGTATTTTTCACGTGGATATCAAAGGTAGCCCGTTTAAAAAGCCGCCTCCACTCTTTCTTGGATAGTTGCTTCCCTCTTAAATGCGTTTCATATTCATTACCAAAACCAACAGGATCTACATCAAGTTTCTGCAGGTATGCCAAAAATCCCCCTATTTCCTTTTTCATTTTTTTATTTATTTCTTTTTCAATAAACTTAACGGCTGCTGGATTTGAAAAATCGATTGGCTCAGTGGTTTCTAATAATCTTGAAGATAGTTTTACTTCTACTTTAAAACGGAGACTTTTTTTATCTACTAATTTAATTTTTGAATGACTGCGAATATTATCAATATCGATAAATAGTTTATTGTATACTGTCCTAGTCGCATGTTCGCCCGTTTTCAGACGAAATTGTTTAAATTGGTCGCGGTTAAAGCCCAACTCCTGTGAACCCGCATTATATTTATCTGCAAGAACTTTTAAATAAAAAATCTTTGAAGGGTCAAGCTCAGCGACCAACTGATCATCCCTAAACAATGCAATTCCAGAAATAATCACATCCTTATCCTTTAATTTCATAATTGGAAGTACTGGATCTTTGCCGATATCATAATAATTATGGTTAAATTCCTGAAGAGTTGGCGAAAGGATTTGCTCTCCTTCCACATTTTGTTTAATGATATTATATAAATATGTACCAAGATTTACCTGTTGATTCGTCTCATCTAGGTTAATAATGGAAGAAGCCTTGCCATCTGCTACAGTTAGATAGACCATATTTCCAACGGTTGAGTCACGATTTAAAGCATCTACAAGCTGAATCACCCCTTTTTCAGCAAGCATTCGGCTATAGACCACACAGCGCATTTGTCCCGAAACCAGTTTTTGATTAGACATTAGGTTTTGTTTTTTCATTAGCCCTTTGCTTGTATGGGAATCGGCAGAAATCACCTTTGTGATATTTTGAGCCATCGGATCAAATTTATGGACCACAACTGTCCCTTTTATCACATTTTTTTTATCCAAATCGTAGCCTGCCGCCGTAATCAGAGCTAATTTCTCCAACTGTTTTCGCTCTGCACAACCAGAGATGAAGGAAAAGCATAAAAGAATGGCCAATAATAATTCCATTTTAGAAGCCTTAAACATTCGCCTTCCTCCTTAAATACCACCGCTTGGCAAAAACAATCAGTGCAAGCACTACCGGATAACATAAAGCGGCACAAAAACCCGCCTTAGCAATTATGTCTGTGATATTATTCATTTGGTATCTCGCCTTTACAAAAAAGGTAAGACCCCAAGTAAGGAAGGCAAGGATCCATATTCCATGCTTTTGTTTAAGCTTAAAAATCCTCGAAAACCCCTTTGAAGCTGCCCAAAGATAGGCACACATATTAGGTAATATAATTAACATCCAAAAAGAAACCGCGATAAATTCAAATCGTTCCAGGTTGGGAAGCCTGACAATTTTAAACATCGATAATACCGGCCATATGGTTCGTGCAAGACTGTCTTCAGCAAAGAATGTAATCGCAACTAATGTTACCATCGTAAATAGCAAGGTAGTATAAAGATTACCAAGTTGGGTAAACAGAAGCACCTTATTCTTTTCTTTTACAAAGGGATAGACGAAAAGGATTAGCTCAAAACCTAGGATAGACAGCGACGTGCTATAAATTCCTTCTACCATCTTTTTCAAAGAAACATTCAACATCGGAAACAAATGGGTTGGGTCACTGTAATGAATCGGCACCAATAGAATAAAAGCCATCCATAAAGTACCAACTACCGATAGAAAAGCGACGCCAATGATAATTCGAATTCCACCGTTAACTGCATACACTGATAACAAGATCAGAACCATTGATAATTGCCATGTCGGCAAGTCCGGGAAAATCCACACTTGAACAATTTCAATATAATTCATAAAAATAACAAAAAAACATCCTGTTAAATAAAGCATATAAATCAGACTCATTAGACTCCCTAGCCATTTGCCAAAAAGATCGGCATGAATACCGTACAAATCAGCACTATCATATTGCTTAAGCATTGTAATCATAAACCATAAGACGATTCCAACAACGACCCCAGCTAAAAAAACTGAAATCCAAGCATCATGCTTCGAGGATAAATAGACAATCCTCGGTAATCCAATTAACCCCACCCCGGTTTGGACGGCATGTATGAAAAAAAATAATAGAAACGCATTAAACAGTAATCCTTCTTTCGGATGTAAATTTACTTTCATTTTTTCGCCCCTATTCATCTACATCCTTTTTTTCTTTCGCCTTTTTACTTGGATACCTTTGACCATCTACCGGATGATTTGTTACTGGTCTGTATGAAAGGTATTTAAGTGGAAATCGAAACAGGCTGAATCCCAAATCCCTCCATCTTAATGGATATACAGGAGAAAGATAGGGCCTTCCCAATGTATCCAGCTTTAAGAGATGAATGAGGAAAAAGCAAAAAGATACCATGATTCCAATCCCTCCCCAAAGACCAGCCATTAGAATGATTGGAAAACGAATGATTCGTATCGCTGTCCCCATCAGATAACTTGGGGTGGTGAAGGACCCGAGCGCACTAAGGGCAATAATGATAATTAAAATATTACTTGTAAACCCTGCATCTACTGCGGCTTGACCGATTACGATACCGCCGACGATACCCATCGTTTGCCCGACCTTTGTAGGAAGTCTTGCTCCCGCCTCTCGCAGCAGCTCAATCACAAATTCAAGGAGGAGTGCCTCAAATACTGGGGGAAATGGGACATTGGACCTTGACTGTCCTAATGAAACGAGCAATGCAGATGGAATAACTTCATAATGATACGTTAACACCGCGACATATGCCGGTGTCAGAAGGACAGACAAGAAGGTTGCGGTTAAACGCAGGATTCGTAAGAAGAAACCCATATTCCAACGCATATAAATATCTTCTGTTGATTCGAAAAAGGTAAAGAATGGCGTCGGTCCATAAACTGCATCTGGACTGCGGTCAATTAGTACAGCAACCTTTCCTCTTAATAAAGCAATGGTAATCCGATCAGGCAATTCAGTGGTCATCAGCTGTGGAAATACCGTCCAGCTATTATTTTCGATTAATTGTCCGAGTACCGTGCTATCGGGAACACTATCGATATTAAGGTCAGTGATTCTTTGCCTGAAGGTGTTTACATTTTCCTCATCGGCAACTCCTCTAATATAAATAAGCTTTGCCTGTTTTTTTGCTCTTGTGCCAATCGTGAGGTCCTCCAAGCACAAATTCGGATCCTTTAGATTATTCCGTAGAATATTGATGTTTCCAAGAAGTGATTCGGTAAAGGCAATTTTTGGACCATAAACTAGCGATTCCGTTTCCGCTTTTTCCAGTGATCGTTCAACTGTTTTCGCTGCATCTGCTAATAGACCATATGGTTCACCATCGATATAAATATAAATCTGCCCTTCAATTAATGCCTGAATGACTTCTTTCAGATTATTAACAGCAGAAAGCTGAGCAATCGGCAGAATTTGTGCCAGAGATTCAGGAGTCCATTTGGATTGTGTACTTTTAATAGTTGGATTAAGAATATCCTGGTCCAATCCATTTTTATCAATTAAGCTGCCTAAGTAGCAAAATAGGATCTTTTTTCCTTCTTTTGTAAGGGTTCTAAAGGTTAAATCCGAGCAAGCATTTAGCTCCTGCTTTAATTCTTCCTTCAGTTCCTCCACACTTAAGCTATGTGTTTTCGTTTCTTCTGAAGTTTTTTTCCCCGTCATCCATTTGAACATTGGCAACACCTTTGAACTTCAATTTTTTTTAGCATTACCAAATAAGCTATATTTAACCAAAAAGAACAGGATGGTGACCAGCACCATCCTGTTTTATGGCTTTTCTTTGTATGTTGCTAACCGCCAAATCCATTCAAGCGGCCCGTATTGAAAGCAACGCAGCCAAACTGCACTAAATAACAGCTGTATGAAATAGATTACTAAGCATATGTAAAGGGTATGCAAGTAGGTTATATGCCTATACATGTCGAAGGCCTTTCCAACCACTAATATGAAGACGGTTTGCGAGACGTAATTGCTGAGTGACATCCGTCCATAGTATTTTAAAGGAGATAATGTTTTCTGAAAAAATTGAGATTGTAATATTAAAATCAGGACCCCGACATAGAAGGCAGAAACCATTGGACCAATCATTATACCGATGGTTAAAAACCGATTATAAAGAAAAGGATTAAATGGAGTCGAAGGAATATGTTGATATTGAAAAGCTAGACCAAGGGCAGTCAAGATAAATGCTGACACTGTAAAGATAGTAATTTGTTTTCGTTTATGAGTAATCTCTTCAAACATCCGATATTGACCAGCAGCAAGCCCTAAAAGGATGAGGGGCACTGTCATAAATATTTTCATTGCGAAGATGGAGAATAGAATGAGTAACAAAATCCCAATTGCCAGGTTAACCTCTCTTCTTACTTTATAAAAAGGCAAAAGAATCAGACCGCAGCTTGCATAAACAGTAAGAGCTTCCCCCGGCTGAAAAATAAAGTGAATAAAACCAAAGATAAAAAGAACGATGATTCTACGCAAAAATAAAATGATTGCATTTTTCCCTTTCCTCTCTGCTCTTGTTAGAAAAATAAACATTCCGACACCAAACAAAAAGGAAAAGATCGGATAAAAGCGCCCTTCGACAAACAGAAATAAAAACCTCTGATAGAAAGCATCCTGGGTGTTCGGAAGTGGCTCTTGCGCAGATAACATTGCCAGGATATTAACCAGGAGGATTCCTAAAAGCGCGAAACCTCTTAAATAATCTAGTGTATCTATCCGTTCGTTTCGTTCTATTTTTTTCATGATTTACTTCCCCTATAAAAATTGGATGGTGTTTAGGCACCATCCAATCTAACAATTCTTAATCATAGTAATACATTAAGGCAATCGCACCAGGACCTGCATGTGTAATTACTGTTGGACCCGTATAGTCAATTTCCACATCCTGAACACCGGTCAAATCAAAGATGCTCTCTTTTATTTTCACCGCAAGCTCATAGGCCCCGGCATGAGCAATCCCTACGCCTCGAACGGTTTTCCCCTTGATATCCTCGGTAAATTGTTTCGTAAAAAACTTTACCACCTGGGAGTAACTCCTCGCCTTTGTGACTGGCGTATACTCCGCACCTTCAAGGGATGCTATTGGTTTAATATTTAACAGCGAACCAATAAAGGCTTTGCCTTTGCCAATCCGGCCGCCTTTTACTAGATTCTCTAATGTATCCACCATTATATATAATTTAGTATGGTTTTGTACTGCTTCAAGACGTTCAAGGATTTCTTCCAAACTATTTCCCTGTTTGGCCATTTCAGCCGCTTCCCTTACTTGAAAGGATAAAGCCTTTGAAATAAATTTGGAATCAACAACGGTCACGTTTGTTTTCGCCATTTGGGCAGCGCTTTCCGCAGAGCGGACAGTCCCACTCATTTTCCCCGTCATGTGAATGGAGAGAACCTCAAAGCCTTCTTCTCCTAAGCGGTCATATACCTCAAGAAAAGCACCTGTTGATGGCTGTGAACTTTTCGGTAATTCATCTGTTCGACTCATATTTTTTATAAAATCAACCGGTTCTAATTCCACCCGATCTAAGAAGGTTTCTCCATTTATCGTAATCGAAAGCGGTACAACCTCAACTCCAAGTTGATCAACCACTTCTTGAGGCATGTCCATGGTTGAATCGGTTACAATTTTAATTTTACTCATTTAGTCACTTCCCCACTCTTACTGCTTTGTATTATACAGGTTACACCTTTTGATGGGAACACAATCTCTCATTATATTTTAATAAAATAGTCTTTTCAAAAAATAAAGAGCACCGGTTAGCCGATGCTCGAAGATATTAAGCGTTGTTTTTTAATTCATCTACTTTAAATAGTTTTTCATAGTCTGGCCACTTCATGACTTTTTTCAAATACTCTCTGAAGGAGTAGCATTTTTTGGGGCCTGACTCCTTGTTAATGGACGTGATAAACGTCTGTAAACGGACTTGGATCATAAATTTAAAAGGGCTATCTTCCTCCAATACAGGAATTTCCATGACTTTAACCTTCTGTCCAACAATTGTTTTGAACTCTAGGCTTTTTAGTAACAAAAATATCAATCCTTTTTACCCGTTTGATACTATTATACACCTTCCCCAACTCGAAATGTGTCTAATTGTGCTTGTATCAAAAAAATATTTGTGAATTTTTTACTGAATCATTTTTTCTTCTATATTGGATTGAGAACACATTTATAGCAATGTATTCCTGCAGAATCAAAATCAATTTCCTTTAGTTTTCCAATTAATATGCCAAAAGTAGGGATATACGCTTGAAAAATAACTTAATAAAATTTAATATTATTATAATAGTAGATAAATCGAAAGGAACTGGGTAGATAGAAATGGACAGTTCTGCAATTTTAATCAAAAAAAGAATTATATTAGAAAAATATTTAAAAGATGGACTAAATAGTTATCAATCATTATTAGCCTGCAACTCAGATGCCCTTTTTGCCATTGATTTAGCTGGATATTATGTTTTTCTTAATCCAGCCTGTGAGCAAATAACGGGGTACAGCCAGGAAGAAATCGAGAAAAAGAAATTCTTTGAAATCCTTGCACTTGAAGATGTGGCAAAGGTTTCGTCCTACTTTTACCAAGCTTTAGAAGGCAGCTTTCAAAACTATGATTGCAAACTCATTCAGCAAAATGGTCAGTTTGTGGATCTAAATGTCACCAATCTACCCATTACTGTCAATGGCGAAATTATTGGTGTATATGGTGTGGCTAAGGATATTACGGAAATTAAACGAAAGAGGAGACGCTTAAAGGACAGTGAAGAGCTTTATCGGATTTTAACGGAAAACTCAATGGATATTATTGTAAAAACAGATATTGCAGGAAATTTCATTTATGTCTCACCTGTTTGCGAACAAATTCTCGGCTACACACCTACAGAACTGGTTAGCCAACCAATTTTAGAATATATCCATAGAGACGATGTTGATCGCTATCTCCTAAATTATCAGAAAGCGATTCATATTCAGCCTAAATCATTAGATACATTCCGTATGCGAAAAAAAGACGGCAGTTTTATTTATATGGAAATTCTAAGTAACTCCTACCGTAATAGTGACAAGGAAGTGCGAGTGATTTCCGTATTACGAGATATTTCCGAAAGAATTAATGCGGATTTGGACAAAAAACGGACCGAGGATTTGTTATTACAATCAGAAAAGCTTTCCGTTGCCGGACAGCTTGCTGCGGGAATTGCCCATGAGGTTCGAAACCCATTAACTGCAATTAAAGGATTCCTGCAATTATTGAATGTAGATCAAGGACAGAGGGATTATATCGATATTATTCATTCTGAAATTAATCGAATTGAATTGATTTTATCTGAGTTGTTGGTCATTGCAAAACCACAAGTTATGAAAACGGCCAAAACAAATATTAAGGAAGTAATCGAAGGAGTGAAAACCCTAATTGATACACAAGCCATTATGACCAATGTTCAAATTAGGACGGTCTATTTTTCCCCACTTCCGGAAATTCTTTGTGATGAGAATCAATTGAAACAGGTGTTTATTAATTTCCTTAAAAATTCGATTGAAGCAATGCCTGCTGGTGGAAATATAACGATTCAAACAGAATGCACGGATAAAAAAGAGATGATCATTCGTTTCATTGATACGGGAAGTGGAATTCCTCCCGAGTATTTGAAAAGAATTGGAGATCCTTTTTTTACCACGAAGGAAAAAGGTACCGGTTTGGGGCTATTAGTTAGCAAGAAAATTATTGAAAATCACAAAGGTAAAATTCAAATTGATAGTGATGAAAATGGAACGTCTGTCACCGTGTTCCTTCCAATAAAATAAAAAACGACCCTAAGAATACTCTTAAGGTCGTTTTATTATGCTTCCACTAATTCTTCGTCCTGCTGTTTTTTCAATTTTTTCCTATAAACGAATTTCGATAAATTTATACTAATTTCATATAAGAGCAAAAGTGGGAGTGTCACTACAAAGTCGGACATAAAATCAGGCGGTGTGATCACTACTGCTATGATAATTAGAATAAAATAAGCATATTTGCGAATTTTTGTAAGTACAAAAGGATTAATAATCCCCAGTGACGTTAAGAACATTACGACAACCGGCAGTTCAAACAACACTCCAAACGGTAATGTCATGTTCATGATAAAACTGAAATAACGGTCTGCCGTGAAATTGGTGACAAACATGTCTCCCCCAATTCCAATCAAGAATTTAAAAACCATTGGGAAAATAACAAAATAGCCAAAGCAAAGACCGATAATAAATAAGATGAACAACGCAGGTACATAGGAAAGGGTGACTCTTCTTTCCAACGGTCTTAATCCAGGTTTGACAAACATCCAAATTTGTAAGGCTAAAACTGGAATCGTTCCCGCAACAGCCACAACACCCGCCAGCATAAAATAAATCCTGATTATATCACTTGGACCGAGCACCATTAATTTCATATCAAGGCCGCGGACAAACCATTTATAAATATCATCAACATAAATAAAAGCAGCAATAAAAAAAACAAGAAATGCAAGTACGGTTATGATAATCCTTTTGCGTAATTCCTCTAAATGATCGACTAACTGTAATTCTTTATCATCCATTAACTTCCCCTGCCAATTTCAAAGGTTGAAAAATAAATATGTTTTGCCATTTACCCCTATTAAACAATAAGTAGAAAAAGGTGCAAGACACAGTATCTTACACCTTATTTAGTCAATTTTTTCTTATCCTCATCGATATCTGGCATGACATCGTCGGTAAGTTCACGTGTTGATTTTTTAAACTCCTTTAACGTCTGACCGAAGGCACGACCGATTTCTGGTAATTTTTTAGGGCCGAAAATAATTAATGCAAGCACTAAAATCAAAATTAATCCAGGTACTCCAATATTAGATAACATGGAATAACCTCCTCTTTTTCAGTTGTTCATTACTACTACAATTATAGTGTTAAAAAATCAATTTGAAATCATTCATGCTGATAGTTCATAATAAATTCACATTTGCAACTATAAACCATACGTCATCAGCTGAAATACTATATAAAGCTAATAATCACTATAGTCAATTTAACAATAACTATTCTGTAAGTCAATGTACAATACTGCTTATTTAATTTTAAAAATATTTTAACAATAACTCATTATAAGAGACATTTTAAAGCACCAGCATTTTTTAGCTGGTGCTTTTTTAGTGGCTATATTTTTCGATCATAGACCTTAAATTCATACTCGTATGGATTATTTTCATCTTTTATTCCTTTTTCAGTGGTTAAGAGCTTCCATTCTGAGTGATTGAATTCCGGAAAGTATGTATCTCCCTCAAATTCAGAATGTATCTCGGTAATGTACAAACGGTCCGCATATTGGAAGGTTTCTTTAAAAATCTCTGCCCCGCCGATGACGAAGATTTCATCTTCTTGTTTGCGACAGTAATCTACAAAATCCTCTACAGAGTAAAACATAGTGCAGCCTTCAGCCTGGTAATTCTTCTGACGGGTAATCACAATATTTTCTCTTCCAGGAAGGACTCGCCTAATAGATTCATGTGTTTTTCGCCCCATTGCAATTGGATGGCCCATCGTGACTCTTTTAAAGTATTTTAAATCCTCCGGTAAATGCCAAGGTAATTGATTGTCCTTGCCGATCACTCTATGATCATCCATCGCTACGAGAAAAGAAATCATACACTTACCACTCCTTTAATGTGCGGATGCGGATCATAGCCTTCTAATGAAAAGTCCTCAAATTCAAACCCGAAGATATCTTTCACTGCAGGATTCATCTTTAATTGCGGCAGTGGGCGAGGGTCTCTTCCCATTTGCATCTTCACCTGGTCTAAATGATTTTGGTAAATATGAACGTCACCAAAGGTATGGATAAACTCACCTGGTTTTAAATCGCAGACTTGGGCAATCATGTATGTTAAAAGAGCATAGGATGCAATATTAAAGGGGACCCCAAGAAAAACGTCGGCTGAACGCTGATAGAGCTGGCAAGATAATTTCCCGTCGGCTACATAAAACTGAAACATACAGTGGCATGGCGGCAAGGCCATGTTATCGATTTCGGCTACGTTCCATGCATTGATGAGGAGTCTTCTTGAATTTGGATTGGTTTTGATTTGGTCGATCAGTTCGCTGATTTGGTCGACAGTTTTTCCATTTGCACCAGTCCAAGAACGCCATTGATGTCCATAAACCGGACCCAATTCCCCGTTTTCATCGGCCCATTCGTTCCAGATACGCACGCCATGGTCCTGAAGATACTTTACGTTCGTATCCCCTTTTAAAAACCATAGCAATTCATAGATGATAGATTTTAAATGAAGTTTTTTTGTTGTTAACAGTGGGAAACCCTCTTCAAGATTGAATCTCATTTGATATCCAAAGGTACTAATCGTTCCGGTACCAGTGCGGTCACCTTTAACGGTACCATTTTTCAGTACATGCTCGCATAACTGTAAATATTGCTTCAATTTTTTACACTCTCCTGTCCAAACATCATTATAATATTTTAACAATGACTAGGTCATTTTAAAAGCTATATACAAAAACGTTTTGTTATTTTTCGAAAAAAAAAGAAGCCATCCAAATAGTAAAGAGTTCCGTTTTGAGGTGCTTTTCTTAACATACGTGCCGAAATGACAGTCGTATCGGTATATAAAAAAGTAACTCGCCATAATGGCGAGTTTCTTTATTAGGAATTCAAAAAAATCTTACTGTAATGCAGCAGATTGAGGTTCTTTTGGATTTTTGGGTTCCTTTTTAAAAAAGATGACTTGTCCTTAATGTAGTAACCAGCAAAAGTCAATAAGCGAAGATTTGAGACCGTCGATTAACTCATAAAAAACCCCTTTTTCACAAACTTTATCCAAATTTTCCAATCTACTAATCACCTCACTCCATATGTACGGTAAAATTAAGATATATCTTACGTATGGAGTGATCGTGATGGCGCACATTCAATATAAATCATTTGGTCAGTTAACCCTATCAGATTATGAAGTCTTCTCTTCGGTTCCTCCCCATCCTTTTTGGAGCCGAGTGGAACAAGTGGTTGACTTTACCTTTGCAGATAAACTTTGTGAGCCGTTGTA
>NZ_KI535299.1:0-113325 GCF_000482325.1 Bacillus sp. UNC438CL73TsuS30
GAAAGTTGATATAGCTCATTTGTTACGTTGGCTCATGTTCTCTATATAATAGAAGAAACATGATTATAATTGTTTGTTGACGTTTTTGTTTGTTTAGTTTTCAAAGAACAATTTTAACGAGCGTTTAATATCTTACCACATTCCCTTTTTGAAATCAACATCTTTTTTAATGTTTTCTTTCGTTTTGAGGGAACTTTTATATCATACCATTTAAGCACCAGTGATACAACATATAATTTTTCCCAAAACATCTTTTATCTACAATTCCTTTTCAAAAAGATATTAATGTTCCGGAGTGGACTTTTTCTATATTACCACCACATCTATCATCCTTCAACATGAAAAATAATCCAATTTCAAAAAAACGCCTCCATCCTACCAGGAGGACAGAGGCACTACGGCTTGGTTACTTTTTAATAATCGTATATTCAATTGTCTTCGTATTTTTACTAATTGCCCCGCCATCGTTTTTAAAGATAGTTGATTTAACATCCTCAGATGGTTCAATGTGAATCGTTAATTTATTCTCGCCATCCTTTAAGGCAACATTATGGGAAAAGCTCATATCCTCATTAATCGGTACATTCTCACCATTAATCGTGAGGACTCCACCCTTAATGGCAGTCCCCTTAAATGTAATGCTATCACTTGAAACAGATTCTCCATCAGTATGCGAGGTAACCACTACTGGCTGGTCAATCCAGCGAAGGATTTTATCCTGAACCACCATCTGGTTGCCACCTTGATTTGTGACGACTACAGAAAGATCCGTCCCTGGTGCTCCGTAGCCATAATAGCTGACATCATCATCATTAGGATTAGCAGGGGTGTGGTCAGCGAGACCTTCTTCATCCCACGTTCCATTTTTAACGTACTTATATGTCAGTACTTCACCTTCCTGCGCTTCGACCGTATATTCATAATCATTTGTCACTGCACCGCCCCGCGTCATCGTCCATGCTCCAGTATTCCAGCCATTTTTACTGCCCGGGATGGTAATATTCACTCCAAGCGGTGTATAAGATGGTGCATTTACCTTAAACGTCACCTTAACAGTCACAAGTTCAGGTGTAATAGTAACGGTATTTGATTTTACGAGATTTCCTGCCTGGTCATAAATGTCCACTTCGTACTGATACGATTTTCCATTGGTTACATTTATATCCTTGTATGAATCTTTACTAGAATCAAACAACTGATCAATGATTTCGCCATCACGAACAATGGCAAACATGTAAGGATCTTTCGCTCCATCGACCTTCCAGGATAGATTGACCTGTCCCGACTCTTGTGCAGGCTGCTTCAAAGTTATTTTATCAGCAGGAGCAGTGGTGTCATCTCCTTTTGCAAACTCCGCTGTTTGTGCGTCACTCACTACCCAAGTCCGTCCTAAATCTGTTGAAATCGCATATCGATATTGATAGCTTCCTTCTATTAATGGAAGGAAATTGGCACTGAAGACATTTGCAGTTTCATCTTGATTCACATAACCTGCTTCAAAGTCAGACCATGTATCCTTCCCAGGTGATTTCACCTGCAGCTTCGCCTGCAATCCTTCCATCTGGCCTATTTCCGTCTCACCTTTTACAAAAATATTGGCGGTAACCGTTTGCGGTTTCGTAAGGTCGATCGCAGAAGATGGAAGTGTTGTAATGTAATCCAACTTATAAAGAGTATCCGTTAACTCCACATGCGGAATAACCGCCTTCGCTGTTTCCACTTTCTCCGAGCTATTACCGTTTTTATCGAGTGCAGCAACGGCAAAATAATATTTACGAGCGTTATCCAATCCATCAATGGTTACAGAATTCCCCGTGGTTTCTTTAACTTTTTTATAAAAAGCCCCGGAAATTGTCGTTTGGTAAATAGCGTAGCTTTTTGCATCGCCTTCCCAAGATAGTATTGCCGAATGGCTTCCTTCTTTTACGATTAAATCGCTAACTGCTTCCGGACGTTTTAGGTTCTGACCTTTATCCGATACAAGCATCCGCCCGCTCATTGCTGGAACCGTAACGGTTAGTTTCCCTTCTTTCGAAATGGCAGTGTATTTTTTATCGAGCTGGTCTGTTAAGGAAATGCCATTTTTCAATACATCTCCAACATTCAGTTCAACCGTTTTTGCTTCGTTTCCGCGGTTGGTTAACACCACTGCGAAATTCTTTTTATCTGAGCGGGAAAATGCAAGCACATCCCCTTTCGCATAGAGATGGTTCAAATCACCAAAGCTGAATAAATCATGATAATCGTTGCGCACTTTGCCTATTGTTTGATAGTGTTTTACAAGATCCTTGTCTTCGTTCCCCCACGGATAAGTGCGGCGGTTGTCCGGATCCTTTGAACCCGTTACACCCGCTTCATCCCCGTAATAAACGGTCGGCACGCCGGCATAACCCATTTGCAGAATCGCTGCGAGCTTAAGACGTTGAATCCCGAGTTTTGGATTATAATTTTTATCAAGCTCTGCCCGTTCATAGGAATCCGTTCCATTCCCTAATAGAAAAGAAGCACGCGCAGTATCATGGGATCCCATAAGGTTCATTAAGGAATAAAAAGCTTCCTTTGGATAATCTTCGAACACCGCATTTAGCTGATTTTCGGCCCCTTCTGCATTTCCATTTTTCAAGTAATTGATCATGGCATCGCGGAAACGGTAGTTCATGACCGAATCATATTGGTCACCAAGGAAATACTTGGAGGCATCGTCCCAAATTTCGCCAAGAATTAATGGATCATCTTTCTTTCCAGCTTTCAGCTCTTTACGAAATTCACGCCAAAATTCCGGATCTACTTCGTTGGCAACATCTAAACGCCAGCCTGATGCACCGCGGTCAAGCCAGGTTTTGGCGACTGAATCCTTATCGTACATAATGTAGTTGGCAAACTGTTTATTGTTTAACTCTGAATTATAATCGACAGCTTCTCCAGGAATTGATTTAATTTCCGGAAGTGAATCATAGCCCCACCAACCCTGGTATTGATAGACACCATCCACTTTTTTGTTTTCAATGTTGAACCAGTTTTGAAAACCATACGGGCTGAAAATTTGTCCTTTGAACTTTTCCTCTACCTGTTTCTTGGCATCGGCTTCTTTTACCCCTTTGTTCACTAGGTCATAAATGGCGGACCAGTATTCATAGGCACCGACCGTTTTATATTTTCCGTAACGGTCAAAGTAAATCGAATCATCCCCAACATGGTTAAACACGCCGTCTAATATTAAATGCATCTTCCGTTTCTTTAATTCCTTTGTAAAAGTTTGAAATTCTTCCGGCGTGCCAAACATCGGATCGATCGTTTTATAATCCGTTGCATCGTATTTATGATTAGATGCCGCTTCAGCAATCGGATTTAAATAGAGGGTGTTCACACCTAATGATTGAATATAATCAAGCTTTTGTTGAATTCCGGCAATATCCCCGCCAAAGAAATCATTGGACCATATTTTATCGCCATCATACCCATCAGTGTTTTCCTGACGAGGGTTGTCAGGCAGTTGACTCCAGCTGCGATGCTCAATCGGCTCATCGCCTCGTGCATTTGATTTTGCCTCATCATTCTTTTTATTTCCATTGAAAAAACGATCTGGAAAAATCTGATAGACAACAGCTTCCTTCATCCAATCTGGAGTTTTGAATCCTGGGTCAAAAACGGTTAATTGGAATAAGGATGCATTTGATTCGGAAGCTGTCCCTTTTCCGCCTTCTTGGGTGTCTTCACCGTATTCTTCTAGTGTATTGCCATCACAGGCAATAAATTTATAGCCATAAACACCTTTTTCTCCCGGGTTAAATGACGCTTCCCAAAGCTCTACTTGTTTACCATTCTGCTCTAGCCATCCGGCATTTTTCATCTCGACGGTGGAGGTATTTCCAGTGTTATAGTTTTTAAGCTGCACCTTTGCACCTGTTAAATCTCCCTTTTTCGCTTGAAGACGAAGCTTCACCGTATCTCCCGTTTTTACTGCACCAAACGGTGAGCGGTAAGCAGTGTCCCATGTGTTGTGTAATAGCTGGTCCACTTGGATTTTGCCGTCCGGCACTCCCGGGTCATAGTCCGTATACACATCTTTTGTATCATGATTATAAAAGAACGTAATCGTCGAATCCTTTAGGACATATAGAACAAAATTGTTTCCAGGATAAGCAGAGGCTGACCAATCTTTTCCTAAAACAATCTTAAACTCGTATTTTCCTTTCGGCACTTGAGTTGTATACGTGTACACATTGTCCTGATCCCCATCTTGTAAAATTGCAGTGGAATCACCAGGTGACCACTCACCGCCGGCATTGATTTTCGGCTGAATATCCCCGACAAGTCTTGGCTTTTGATCAACTGGCAACTCTAATGGAACAGTTACTTTATGGGTGTGATCATCATAAATAAATTTAACTTGTGTTTCTTTTTCAAGACTCATTTTGTAATTTTCTCCACCTGCAACCCCATTTGCCCCATAATTTTCATCCCATGAGCCATTAATGGCAACTTTATACTCGTAGTTTCCAGCAGGCAGTGTACCTGTGAATATGTATGTTCCGTTTTCTTGCTGTTTCATTTGGGTGGCGGGGTCGGCAGGATTCCAATCACCCGCCCCCCCAAGTTCAGTCTGCAAATCACCAACAAGGGTAACAACCCGCTCCGCTGCGTTTGTTTGTTTTGGGTTCATGAGCGCAGCGCTTGCAACCGTTTGCACAATGAGTAAAAAGAGAGTTAGCAAACTTACAAACTTACTAGATTTTCCTTTCATAAAATTCCTCCTCTTCATTATTTTAAATTCAGGCAAACGTTTGCACAAATACCACTAGAAAACGCTTACTTAGAAGCTATTATCTCACCTTGGTATTTTCAGAAAAATAGGACTATTTTACCGTTTTGTCAGATAATTCGACAGAATCCAAGAGTTTTAACCTGACAATTCATTAAATATAGAAAGTATTGCAATATATTTTAAGATGAAGGTGTTTTGGATGAACAAAATGGTTGTTGTAGTAAAGGGCGTAATTTTTCATAATGGCAAGGTTTTAATTGTTCAGCGGGCAAGAACCAATAAAATCGGCGTAGGTAAATGGGAATGTGCCGGCGGTAAAATCGAGTTTGGCGAGGATTTAGAAGCCGCACTTAGGAGAGAAGTAAAGGAAGAAACAGGGTTAGAGATTACGGTTGGAAAAGTTTTATATGCATCTACTTTTAAAAATGGTCCTTCCACACAGCTCATTATTCTAACCTATCAATGTGCGAGCGAAAATTGTGAAGTCACTCTCTCAGAGGAGCATTCGTCTCATAAATGGGTCAGCAAAAAAGAAATAAAAGGGTTCCTGAAGCCTGAAATTTTGAATGACTTTGAAAAAAATCAAGTGTTTGCGCTTAATGCGTGGGGATGAGTTTTGTCCTTCCACTTCTCTATTACAGAAAATTTCTCCCACTTCCCCTCTCAAGCACGACATTCTGGTAAAATGAAAGATATTTAGCAAACCGAAGGAAGTGAGCAGTTTGAAATCCGGAAACGGGAAAATTTTGCTTGGGTTATCAATTGCCGCCTTTATGGGGCCGTTTACCCAAACCATCTATACACCAAGCTTGGGGGAGGTGGGACAATATTATCATGCCAGCCAATTTATGGTCAATTTAACTATCTCTTTATATACCTTTGTGTTAGCGACCAACCAATTCCTAGTTGGCCCATTGGCAGATACCCGCGGGCGAAGAGCGACCCTGCTTCCTGGCCTGCTTATTTTTATCGTAGGGTCCTTGATTTGCTTCCTCTCGCCCAACTACTATCTATTTCTGTTTGGGCGGGCGCTGCAGGCATTCGGAATTACGACCGGCTCCGTCGTTGCAGCAGCAGTTATTGGTGATCTTTATCCACCAAATGAACGCGGTAAAGCAATGAGCGTGTACCAGACGATGGTGTTCCTTGGTCCCGTTCTTGGTCCGGTCGTTGGAAGCTTTATTGCCGCCTCCGCTGATTGGCATACCGCTTTTGCTGTCTTAGCAGCTGGCGCATTATTTGCTTACTTTTATAATCGCGTCATCCTGCCGGAAACCCTGTCGAAAGAAACAGCTCCTAGGAAAATCACTGCAGAGACCTTTTTAGGAATCTTGACGAATCGGGCCGCTTTTTCTGTTTTACTTTTGGGCTTTGTCCAGTTTTACGGCTATTATATTTACCTTGTCTTTATTCCCGGCTTATTAGATGAATTATTTCAGGTTCCATTGGCTGTAAAAGGGCTGTTTTTCCTTCCGCTTACCGCAGGAATCGTAATAGGTTCGCTTCTGGGCGGAAAACTTCAATCGTCCATGAGGCATACCTCCATTCTGATTTATACGGCCTATGGAATTGGAATCGTGGTAACTGTCTTTTGGGTATGCCTTCACTGGGGTCTCTTAAATATACCAGCCCTGATTGTCTTACTCCTTTTCTATGGAGTAATGCTCGGGATGAGCTTACCTTCCCAATCGACCTCGCTGGTCAATTTATTTGCCAAGGAAAAAGGAACCGCGATGGGAGTTTACAATTTTGTCCGCTTCACCGGTGCCGCGATTGGGCCGCTTCTAGGTTCTGCCCTATTTAAACTCGGCGGCGATGATGCCTTATACATCACGTTATTCTTGTTCCTGTTATGTGGCGCAGTGGTGATCCAGAAGAGCAGCCGCGCAAACGAAGCATTGCACGGATAAACAGTAAAAAGCCAGGCAATGCGCCTGGCTTACTTTAATTCCTCAATAATTGAAAAAAGCTCTTCTAAATGATTAATTTCATAAGTAGGAATCACTTCGTTACGTTCCTTCTCATGGCGGTTAATCCAAACCGATTGAATCCCAGCACGATTAGCCCCAAGAATATCAGTCATCAGATTATCCCCTACCATAATCACTTCTTCTTTTTCCAGCTCCATTAAAGAAAGTGCATGTTCAAAAAGAGACGGGTCCGGCTTTCCTCTGCCAAAATCCCCAGAAATCACGATTTTATCAAAATACGGTACAAGCTCAGGGGTAATCGTTAATTTCGTATTTTGTAAATCAGGTGAACCATTGGTTAAAAGCAGCAATCGATAATTTCCTTTTAGCGCATCCAATGTTTTAAACGTTTCCTCGTAAACAAATGGTGTCTTCCGACGCTCTTCTGGAAAACGCTCTGCTAATTCATAGCCAAAATCAGGGTCATCCACTCCTAATTTTTTCAAACCTGCGGTCCAGGCATCCTTACGATAGAGTGGAACCATTTCCTTCATTTTCGGGAACTCATCGTGTTCATCTAAAAAATTCCCCCATAGTCCTTCAAAAGGGTTGATTCCGATCATTTGCGTAAAGGGATAGAATTCATAGGTAGAGTATAGCTTTCTCGCTTCTTCACGAACCGCTTCCTCCAATTGTACATGATCAACACCATAACGTTCTTCCGCGACCTTACAAGTCGCAACAAATGCTTCCTTCACGCTTTTTTGATCCCAAAGAAGTGTATCGTCTAAGTCGAAAAATATTGCTTTTAACATTTTGAACCTCACCTTGTGTATGATTTATATTTTAATAGTTTACCATCTTTGAAATAAAAAAAATATAAAGAAAACTCAACTTTTCAAGGAGCACCTAAATTATTTTAAGTTAAAAAATAGACACATGAAAACTCATGTGTCTACCTTTTTTAAAGGATGAACATTCCTACGATTCCGCTAAGGATACCGATTACTACTGTCGAACCTGCGACGAAGAACAATACCTTTTTCGGAAAGGATCTTGCCACAAGGATAAGCGATGGGAGACTAACGGATGGCAATGTCACTAATAGTGCGGCAGCCGGTCCGCCGCCAAGTCCAAATGACATAAACGTTTGAATGATAGGAATCTCTGCTGCAGTTGGAATCACGAATAACATCCCTGCAAGTGCAAAGCCAATTACGGTAAGAATTCCATTTGCAGCGGCATCACTAATATGCGGGAACAACCACACCTTTACCGCACCCATTAACAAAACGGAAAGGACATAGGCTGGAATAATATATAACACCATGCTGCCCATAGCTTTTGACCATCTTGCTAAAAATGAACCTGATGCTTCTTTCTCTGCTTTTTCGAGCATTTTATCAAGGTCTACCGCTTTTGAATTTGGTGCGAAGCGATTCGCCAAGTAACTAACACCGAATGTTAAAATGACACCAAAAATTAAGCGTAACAAGGTAAACTTCCAAGATAATACAAATGTCATAAAAATTAATACGGCTGGATTAAGCGTTGGATTCCCAATCCAAAACGCAAGGCTCGCTCCAACTGAGACATTCTTTTTACGTAGGCCGACAGCGATTGGTGCTGCACAGCATGTGCACATCATCCCTGGAAGTGATGCAAGTCCGGCTACAGCCGTACTTCCAAAAGAAGTTTTTCCAAGAACTTTTAACAGCCAGTTTGTTGGGACTAATACTTGAACTAATGATCCAAGAATAATTCCTAGTACGGCTGCTTTCCAAACAGCATTAAAATAGGTCAATGCATAAGCCCAGGCACTCCCCCAAGAAGCAGCTGGTAGATCCGCTTTTTCCCCTAAAATGGATGTACCGATGGAATGAGTCGTTGCAGCGAGAATGGATTTACCATAATAAGGAACCCACTTTACATACGTTAATCCGGCAATCGCGATAAATAAAAATAGAATGGCATACACAACAGTCTTTTTGGAGTTAGGCTGCGGCGTTGGAATCGAACTATTCATTTGCGCCATGTTTCAAAACCTCCATTTAAAAAATCAACTTCTAAATTATATCACAAACTGTCAATCTATTAAGTCGATTTTCATCAAGCAAAAAATGTAAAAATGATGGCAATGGAGAGTGTTTAGTGCCACTTAGTTCCCGTTCTGATGTAAATTTTGGCTGCTCGGGCATAGACAGGCACTCGCGGTTTACCCTGAATACGATCCTCTAACGCTTGCACACCTCGTTTCAAAATCACCCGCTGTAACTGGCTTGCTGAAATAATAGCCTTGGGCCTCTTTACAATGTTGTGATAACAGGAATGAAACATGGTCTTCCGTTTCGACCCCTTCTGCAATTACCTTTATTTTTAAAAAGTGGGCCATCAAAATAATCGCTTTTACAATCGTTTGGTCATTTGCATCTGCCGTGGACTCACGGATAAAAGACTGATCTATTTTTAATTTATCAATTGGAAACTTCTTCAAATAGTTTAACGAACTATATCCTGTCCCAAAATCATCAATACTAATATTTACCCCAAGATCTTTCAGCGCCAATAAGGTAGAAACGGAATTTTCCACATCCATTGTTATACTCTCGGTAATTTCCAGCTCTAAAAAATTCGGTTCGAGACCTGTCTCAAATAGAATTTTTTCAACCGTTTCAACTAAATTACTTTGAAAAAATTGCTTAGCAGAAATATTAACCGCTATCGTGATTGGCGGCAGACCCGCCAGCTGCCATTCCTTGTTTTGTTGACAAGCCGTGCGGAGCGCCCATTCCCCCATCGGGATAATCAGCCCTGATTCTTCCGCAACAGGGATAAATTCATTAGGAGAAACGAGCCCCTTTTCAGGATGCTGCCAGCGAATTAAGGCTTCCGCCCCAATGATTTGATTGGTTTCAAGGTTAAATTGCGGCTGGTATTGCAGGATAAACTCGTTCCTTTCCAATGCTTTACGCAATTTCATTTCTAATTCCAATTCATTCTGGGATTGATTTTTTATTTCCTTTGTAAAAATAGCAAAGTTGTTCTTGCCCTTGTCTTTTGCGTAATACATGGCTATATCTGCATTTTTAATGATCGAATTAAAATCCTCTCCATGTTCGGGAAAAATACTAATCCCTATACTAGGAGTTATTAAAATCTCATGATGATTGATATGAAAAGGATCGGATAACGCAGTAATTACACGTTTTGCCATCAAAACTGCTCTTTTTTCATTCGTTTCAGGTAAAAGGAAGCAAAATTCATCACCGCCAAACCTGGAAACCATGCCCTTTTCATCTATGCAATTTTTCAGTCTTTCAGCCACTTCTGTTAAAAGCTGGTCCCCTACCTCGTGACCCATAAAATCATTGATCGCCTTAAAGCGATCCAAATCTAAAAATAAAATCGCAAAATTTTCATTATGTTGCTTAGAGGTGTTCAACACTTCCTCAAGTTTTTCTTTAAAATAATGCCTGTTCGGTAAGTCGGTTAATTGATCATGATAAGCCATATACTTGATCATTTTTTCATTATTTTTTCGCTTTGTAATATCTATAACGGTGCCAATAATGGCATCCTCACCGTTATAATCGATTTTTGAACCATAAGTTTCTAACGTAATACCTACCCGGTCTTTTCGAAACATACAGAATTGATAGGTGGTTGTTGCTTCTACATTGGTAATCAGTTTATTAATATTTTCCAAAACAGAGAGATAATCCTCAGAAGCAATTACATCTTCTAAGTTTAAGGATAAAATCTCATCATGATGATAGCCGGTAATTTCACATAACCTTGGGTTCACATATATGATTTTTCCATTTTGATAAATATAAACCCCTACCAATGAATTCTCTACTAAACTTCGATACTTTGCTTCCGCTTCGATTAGTTTTTTTTGCGCTTTTTTTTGCACAGTAATTTCTTTAATAATTGCGTAGACACCGGTTATTTTTCCATTTATATAAATTGGAATATTTGTAGCTGCGATATCCCGTTTTTTTCCTTTATGATCAAAAATCTCACACTCATACGTAACGGATTTCCCATGAACCGCTTTATTAAAGTTGAGTATCGTTTCTTCTAATTCCTCTGGAACAATAAAAGGAGTAAATGATTTATGGCGTATATCATCTAGCGAATACCCTAAGGCATCTACCGCTTTATTGGCATTCAAGATTTTCCCCTCTAGATCAAAGGTAATAATGATGTCCGGATTTTGTTCATAGAGTGACTTATAATATTGTTCATTCAGCTGCAATGCTTCAGATTGACCTGAAATTTTTCGCTTGAAGGAAGTAATGACTAAGAGAAAAACAGCAATCGGTATAAGGACAATATAATCAAGGCTGGTCAAAGAGTGTACCCCCTGTAAGGCTTTTCAAAGTTGTCTTTTCATAATTGGATGGGTTGATTCGGAAAGGATAGAACAGTTAGTTCAAGTTTTCGTGGAATATACTTATTTACAGAAAGTATACAGAAAAAAAAGATACCAGGCACTGACCAAATAATGGATAGAACCTGGCATCTGATTTTCTATTGTTGTGGTTTTATTCCGGTGTAAATTCGAATCGCATCCCTAAGAAATTCTGCAGTCCCCGGCTGTTCCTTATCGTAATAAGCCTTAAACCGTTCATCATCCACATACATTTGCGCAAGCCCCGCATGCGCCTCTTTGCTGTACTCACTCCAATAATAAGTCAGCCACTGCTGGTGAAGATTTGCCGCTTTTTGTGCTAATTCACCTGCTGGATCCCCCGTTGCGAACGCCTGGGCCAAAGTTTCCCTAACCCGCTGTTCAAGTGCAGTAACCTCTTGATATTGCTCCTGCGTCATGTTCTTTACCTTTGCATTGGATTTCTCCACTGCATCGTTCCCATACTTGCTGCGAGCTTCAGCCCCATATTTTTTCTCATTGTCATCTATCATCCTTTGCTTAAAGCCTTCAAACTTTTCTTGATCCGACATATCGATTCTCCCTTCCGTTAAAGCGATTGTTTTTTCCACGTTGGCAATTAACACCTCTAATTGCGCTCTTTTTTCCAGGAGTTTCTCACGATGTTCCCGCAGTGCTAGTGCCCCATCAAAGGATGGTGCGGTAACGATTTTCTTAATATTATCTAAACTAACACCAAGCTCACGGTAAAATAGGATCTGCTGCAAACGATCCACTTCTGCCTGCCCGTAGATCCGATATCCTGATGAATTAATTCTTGCCGGCTTAAGAATTCCAATTTCATCATAATAACGAAGTGTCCTGGTACTAATTCCTGCTAACTTTCCAAGTTTCTGCACTGTGTACTCCATCCGCTCACCTCCTAAATTAACGATACACCTTTACGCAACGTCAAGGTCAATCCCAATTTTAACAAAGCTGAATTGTTTTTTGATAATTACAATTTTTGTTGATTTCATTGACACTTTCAGCTTTTTAACGGTAAAATTTGTCCTAATATTTTAAGAGAATTTAATACAACGTGAACTCGTATAATATTGGAGATAGGGTCCAAAAGTTTCTACCAAACTGCCGTAAATAGTTTGACTACGAGAGGGAAAGGTTTTTTTGGACCTTATATTTCTCTCTTAGTCAACCTCCAGAATTTCTGGAGGTTTTTTCAAATCTAACTGAGAGGGTCTGAGAACCATGAATAAAACAAGATTAAAAAATAAAATCGCTGCAGCTGGCGGCAAAATCTCCGCTGATCTCGTTATCAAAAATGGAAAAATTATCGATGTGTTTAATCAAGAAATCCTTACTGGTGACCTCGCGATCCAAGACGGTATGATTGTCGGATTTGGCGCTTTTGAAGGAAAAGAAGTGATTGATGCCAAAAAGCGCTTCGTTTGTCCGGGATTCATTGATGCCCATGTTCATATCGAGTCATCGATGGTCACACCAACAGAATTCGCAAAAGCCGTTCTTCCCCATGGGATTACAACAGTCATCGCGGACCCTCACGAAATCGCCAATGTTTCAGGCGCCCCAGGGATACAGTTTATGTTAGATGATTCAGACCATCTTCCTCTAGATGTAAAAATCATGCTGCCCTCCTGCGTTCCAGCAACGCCGTTTGAAAATAGTGGTGCAAGGCTGTTGGCTGATGACTTAAAAGATTTTTACCAGCACGATCGTGTCCTTGGACTGGCTGAAGTAATGGATTATCCATCCTTACAAAATGCCGATGATCATATTATCGACAAAATCCTACTAACAGATGAACACAACCGTCCAATTGACGGGCATTTAGCCGGACTGGATACAACTGCAATTAATATCTACCGCACTGCAGGCATTCGCACTGACCATGAATGCACAACAGCTGCAGAGGCATTAGATCGTGTTCGTCGCGGGATGTATGTGATGATTCGTGAGGGGTCTGCGGCTAAAAACCTTACCGCCCTTATTCCTGCTGTAAACCCAAATAATGCGCGCCGTTTCTTGTTTTGTACAGATGATAAGCATTTGGATGAAATTGTCGACGAAGGCACCATTGACCAAAATGTCCGTTTGGCCATTCGCGCGGGACTGCCCCCGCTATTGGCCATTCAAATTGCTACTTTAAATGCCGCGGAATGCTTTGGACTTCACCAAAAAGGGGCGCTTGCACCCGGATATAAGGCAGACTTTATCTTAGTAGACGATCTGGAAACGATGAGGATTTCAGAGGTTTACGTTTCGGGCAAACTAACTGCAAAGGATGGAAAGTATGTTGGAGAACCCCTCCGGGCTAACGTACCAGGAGAACATTTGACCCAAACGGTGCACATCCCTAACATTCTGGAAAAAGATTTGCAGATTCCAATCGGTGAAACGGAATGCGCAAATGTAATTGGAATCATCCCGAATAGCATTGTGACGAAAAAGCTTGAAGAAACAGTTCAAACATCAGAAGGATTCTTCGTCCCATCCCTTGAACAGGACCAATTAAAGCTCGCCGTTCTTGAACGTCACAAAAACACCGGAAATATTGGACTAGGCATTGTTAAAGGGTTCGGCTTTACACATGGTGCCATCGCGACCACAATTGCGCATGATTCCCATAATATCGTTGCAGCAGGCACCAATGATAAGGATTTATTAGCAGCGATTCAAGCAATCAAGGAATTAAATGGCGGCTGTGTAGTGTTGAAAGATGGAGAAATTTTAGCAGCTCTGTCTCTTCCGATTGGAGGTTTAATGTCGGATCAAAGCTTTCTGACCATTCACCAAGAATTGAAACAAATCAATGCAGCGCTTGTGCAAATTGGTTTTACCGGCAATTTTAATCCGTTTTTGACCTTGTCCTTTTTAACCCTTCCAGTGATTCCTGAACTAAAACTAACTGATTTGGGACTTTTTGATGTTGGAACGTTTCGGCATATCGAAGTAGGAATCTAATAAAAGACCTGTACATTCACGATGTACAGGTCTTTTATCAATTATTTACGTTTTTTCTTACCGTTTTTAGTCATTCTGCCTAAAACGAAAGCACTAGCTGCCAACCCAATCATGGTGTTGGTTTTCTTATTAAATACTTGTTTTGCCACAAGATTTAAGTTTTGCGGTCTTTCCGCTAAACGGCGCATGAAATAGCCATACCAGTCATTTCCGAATGGAACATACGTACAGAAGTTGTAGCCTTCGCTTGCTAATTTTAATTGAAGGTCTTTTCTGAAACCGTACAGCATTTGGAATTCAAATTTATCATTTGGAATATCGTTCTTTTTCACAAATTCCTTCACATGGTTAATGACATGGTGGTCATGTGTCGCAATCGAAGTGAATTTACCATTTAATAAATGCCATTCAATAAGTTTGATAAAATTGTTATCGATATCTTTTTTATCTTGGTATGCGTATTCTTCCGGCTCTTTATAAGCACCTTTTACGATACGCAGACGGTAGTTTTTATATTTTTCAAGGTTTTCCTGTGCATTATAGAAATAAGCTTGGATAACCGTTCCAACATTATCATATTCTCTTGAAAGCTCATCTAATAGATCAAACGAAGGCTGTAAGTGGCCGTAATCTTCCATATCAAAGTTAATGAAGATTCCATATTCATTTGCTCTGTGTACGATTTCCCGCAAATTGTTTAAGCAGAAATCATATTCAATGTCTAACCCAAGTTGTGTCGGCTTTAAAGAAATGTGAGCATCTACTTTATTCTCATGAATTGCTTCAATCACTTGAAGAATTTGATCTTTCGCTTCGGTAGCTTCCTCTTTTTTGAAGACGAACTCCCCTAAGTTGTCAACCGTACATGAAATTCCTTGGGCATTTAATTCTTTAATGCTTTTGATTACTTCTGGAATATTGGTACCCGCAACAACACTTTGAGCACCCATTTTTAGGCCATACTTTTTAGCAGCACTATTCAAAAATTGATTTTGCGATAAGCCGATAAAAAAGTCTCTTAACATAGCAATTACCCCTTGCTCTTTTTGATTTAATTATAGCATGTTTTTTTAATCATAATTATTTTACAAATTTTCGTAAAATAATTTTTTATTGCATATTGGTAGCGTTTTAGTTTTTTAGCGTATCAAACATACTTATCTTAATACATAAAAATTCGAACATCAACCTGCAATTAAACAAAAAGAATTTTCAAATAATTATTATTCCTGAAAAATAAGAACAGGCACTTCAAATAGGAATAGAAGTACCTAATCAAACATCGTTACTTTCTTTTTCAAATAGTTTCTTCTTTCTTCGATATATAAGGTGACGATGGCTAATTCTTGATCAAATTGTTCGATTTGTTGCTTTTTATAGGGGTCATGTATGACAGAGGGACGAATCGAATGAAGGAGTTGCTCCACTCTTGGGGCCATAAATTCAACCGTGAATTGATGATTCATAATGTCCTCGAGCAGCCTGTGATACTGGCTGCGAAAGCTGTTTTCATTTAGGATTCGGGCGGTTAATGTATTGAAGCCATCAAAGGGAACATAGTTCGCTTCCATTCGCTTTCCATTCACATCTCTTCCCCAGGTTGCGTCATAATCCCATGGAATGACCTCAAACAAACCAGTAGCTCCATTGCGGTAGAGTGCATAATTATGAACAAACCCGTCGTAGTTCGATGTGAACACCACTCCTGCGACCCAGCGAAGATATTTTTCTACATTTAAATATCTTGGGATTTCTTTTTCAAATTCAGCCTTTGGAAGTGTATTAATTTTATAAATAAATTCCTGTAAATGGAGATCGTCTTTAGAACTTCCCCATTGTCGTTCATATCCTAATTTCAACGATTTTTTCGTTTCCTTATCTAAATCACTCATGAGTGAAAAATTTGCATCGCCATCCACCGCATAAAATATGGAACCATTTGGCAGACCCCTTCGTTTGATAAAATTTTCATCAACCGACTCAATTTCCAAATAAACGCCTTCCGCTTTTCCGTTTATCGTTAGAAAGACATGGCGGGACTGGGGTGCAAGACAGCCGATTTCTCTAAAAAAATCAAAGGACAATTTGTTGCGAATGAAGGAAGGGTCTTTAAATTCAGCGTTAAGATGAACCAATGAGGATCCTTTAAAATTCTTGGGTTTATAATAGGCAATTTGATAAGACTTTTTTTCAAAATCACGAATATGTGATCCCCTGTAGCTGAGATCAATTTCGAGTTTCTTCCCTTCGATCGCAAGCTGGGCCGGGACTGGATCGTCAATCCAGATATCCCTTTTTAGTTCCCGTAAGTCAATTGGGTTAATAAAAATTTTATATTGAGGTAATTTGAAAGTCTCGTCCATGATTTCCCCTCCCTAGTTTATTCGTATTCAGGAAAAATTTTTAGGTCACCAGCGGACAACAATTTACGAATGATTGGGCGAATGCCCCAAACAAGTACGAGCCGATTTACGTAACTTGATAAAAGAAGAGAGAGGTTATGACTTTTTCGTTTTAAATCCCTCTTTCGTGAAATAAGGAGGTGCAATTATGAACGAATATTCATCAGAAGATATTCAGAGAGCAGCAGAGGAAGTACAAAGAGGCGGATTTGGTGATTTCATGTTCAGAGATCCAGGATTTGGCCGTACATCACGGAGACAAACTTCTTCAAGACGAAACACTTCTAGGAAGCGGACAACAACCAGAAGAAAAACTTCAAGAAAAGTAACTTCTAGAAGAAATACAACCAGACGCCACAACCATTGCGCACACCCATCCAACTGGAGAACCATGGTTCGGGGCAACCAAGAAATCAGTACCTGCTGGGATGACGGCAACATGTGGGAACTAAGAATCCGAAATCTGTAACGCAGTGACATAACGCAGTGACAGGCACCGCCCGTGGACTTTTGCACTATTTTGTCCGTCCTGGGTGGACAGTCCAAATAGAAAACAAGGCACCTGCCCCAATCGGGCGGTGCCTGTTGTTTTTTTGGTTATTTTTTTTCTGGGATTCCGCAGCTGCCATCTGTGCAGGCTGCATCTGCTGCGTTTTCGGTTGAAAGATCCTTTAGCACGACTGGTGCCGCGGATTCTTCTTGCCATACTTGCTGAAGTGCACCTGAGAAGGTTGCGATCGGTTGTGCTCCAGAAATCGCGTATTTTTGGTTAATAACAAAATACGGTACCCCGCTGATGCCGTATTGCTGGGCAATCGATTCATCAATGCGGACATCATTGGCGTAAGACGTTTGGTCTTGAAGTACATTTAATGTCTCTTGACGGTCTAAGCCTGCTGCTGCAGCAATATCCGCCAAGGTTTCGTAATCACCGATATTCTTTCCTTCTGTAAAGTAAGCATGGAGTAGCTTTTCCGTAACCTCGGTTTCTTTTCCATGTTCTTTGGCAAATTTGGCGAGACGATGAGCGTCAAAGGTGTTCGTTGGTTTCATGGCATCAAAATCATACTTTAAGCCGACGTTAGCAGCCTGCTGCCCGACTCCTTGATTCGCTTGCTTTGCCTGTTCAAGACTCATGCGGTATTTGCCAGCGAGTACTTCATGAATGGATTCACCACTGTATTTTGGCGAGTTTGGATCAAGTTCAAAGCTTTTAAATTCAACCTCTACCTGGTCCCGATTCGGGAAATGTGCCAACGCCTCCTCTAGGTGGCGTTTTCCTATATAACAAAATGGACAAACAAAATCTGACCATACCTCTATTTTCATGGTTACACCTCGTTTTTTGTGATGATTAAGGATAGTGTAACACAAGAGGAAAGAAACCCAATAGAATCTGCTCATTGAGGATTAGAAAAGGAATAACAGGTTTATTCAATCAAAAATCTTCCCTGGATTCATAATTCCCTTTGGATCAAGCGCAAATTTAAAAGCTTTCATTACATCCAATGCTTCGCCGTGTTCCTTTTGCTGGTATTTAGTCTTTCCAACCCCCACCCCATGCTCTCCAGTACAAGAACCGCCTCGGCTAAGGGCGTAATCAACCAAATGGGCATTCAGTTCCGCCGCTTTTTTCATTTCTTCCGGATCATCAACATCAATCATAATAATGGAATGATAGTTTCCATCTCCTACATGTCCCAATAAAGCACCATCCAAGCCAATCCGATCAATCGCCTCGCGGGCATCATGTATCGCACCGCCCAATTCTGACATCGGCACACACACATCAGTAACCATCATTTTTTTCCCAGGAGATTTATGTACAAAAGCATACGCTAAATTATGGCGAACCTCCCACAGCTTCACACGTTCCTTTGAATCCGTTTCAAACAAGAATTCCTCGCAGCCGTGATCCTGGGCAATTTTTTCCGCAAAATCAGCATCATACTGAAGGCCGGCCTCATTTCCATGGAATTCCATGAACAACGTTGGTTTAACTGGATAATCGGTTTGATTATGAAGATTAACCTGTTTAATCGAGCGGGCATCGACTAATTCAATCCGTGCCATCTGAATCCCGGCGGAGAGAATATCGGTAACCGTTGCAACAGCCTCTTCAACACTTGGAAAAACAGCCCGTGCCGCGCTGATCACTTCCGGTATCCCGTAAACACGTAAGGTTAACTCTGTAAATGCCCCCAGTGTCCCTTCAGATCCAACAAACAATCCTGTAATATGATAGCCCGAGGAAGATTTCGCCGTCATGCTGCCGGTATGAATGATCCGTCCATCTGCTAAAACCACTTCCAAATCACGGACTTGATCCCGCATCACCCCATAGCGGACAGAGGTTGTTCCGCTTGCATTGGTCGCCGCCATCCCCCCAACTGTTGCATCCGCTCCCGGATCCACCGGAAAAAACAAACCGTATTTTTTTAACTCTTTATTTAATTGCGTCCGGGTAACCCCTGGTTGTACACGTACTAAAAAGTCATTCGGGCGAACCTCAAGGACCTGATTCATTAGTTGAAAATCAAGGGAAATTCCTCCTTGATAGGGAATCACATGCCCCTCCAAGCTCGACCCAAAGCCAAACGGTGTTACAGGGATTTCGTGATCATTCGCAAACTTTAGGACCGCACTGACTTCTTCTTTATTTTTTGGATATACAACCACATCCGGTAAATGCGGCGTGTGATAGGACTCATCTTTACTATGTTGCTCCAAAACCGTTGAGTTTACCGTAACCTGTTCCTCAGGAAGAATTTTTCTTAACTCGTCTAATAATACCATTTTCAGCCAACCCTCTCTCGAATATTCGGAAAAGTAATACTAATATAACAATTATAGAACATCACAGAATTATTTCAAACTTCGAAGATTTCTAGAATGCTAAAAAGGTGCCAAAACGGCACCTTTTGCTAAAATTATTCTTTATCATGCTCAAATTCATCTTCCAGCCTTCTGATTTCATCTACTGATTTTTCAAGTGCAGCTTGCGGGCCTTTGAAATGCTTTTTGTAATAGGAAAGGTCCATGATCACCAACACCACAAACATCCCAATCAGGGCGTAGGCTGCCATTTGATTTGGCGGTATGACCATGATGATGCAAATGAATACAATCCAGATTAAGCTGATCACATTGATTGGTTTGCTCCATTTCCCAAGTGCCCAAGGACCGTAATGCTTTGGTAAAAATAAACCTTTCGATTCAGCTCTAAGTTTCAGATAGATCGGGATTCCGTAAGCCACATACAAACCGACCACACTTACCGCGGTTAAAAAAGCAATCGTTGAGTAACCTGCATCCGGATTGACCAATTTCGTAATATAATCGATTAACGCTAATATAAAGGAAAGAATAACCGCAAGCCAGATGGCTTTTGCTGGTGTCCGGAATTTGCGGCTGATTTCTGCCCAATGACGGCTGAGCGGCATTCCATTATCCCTTGAAAATGCATACATCATCCGCGAAAAAGAAGTAATGGACGAAAGGCCGCAGAAGAACATGGCAAACGTGACAAGCCACAAAACAATGTTGCCAAATGTACCGCCTAGTGCCTTACTAATTACAAAAATAAAGGCATTGTCCGAGTTAACCGCACCGTTCGCATCATGAATGGAAAGTGTGACAAACGCGAGCATAATAAAGCCAAAAACAAATGAGAAGGCAACGGAGTTAAAAATCCCCCATGGGGCGCGGACACGTGGATGAACTGTTTCTTCAATGGTGTGGGCCGAAGCGTCATAGCCGGTAAAGGTCCATTGTGCCTGCAATAATCCGATTAAAAATGCCAGGAAATAAGGTTTGTCTGAAAAGGTTTGGCCAACATGGAATAGATAATCAATCGGCTGCAGTCCGTGCTTAGTGAAGAAGGCTAGACTGACCACTAAAATGGCAACGACAGCCATGTGATACCAAGCCGAGAAATCATTTAATCTTGCGACGATTTTGATTCCGATATGGTTGAGGATTCCGTGTAATAGGAGGACAACGCCAAAAACGATTAGGGTGGTTGTATCAGTAGATTGATAGTTGAAGATTCCTGCAAGAAGTGGGTCGGCGAATAAGGCTACAGAGTAATCGATTCCGGCGACGATTCCAATTTGACCAATTAAGTTAATCCAGGCAGTATACCAGCCGATTCGCGTTCCTTTTAAGGCAGCGGCCCAGTGGTAAAGTGCCCCAGCGGTTGGGATGGCTGAAGCCAGTTCTGAAAGTGAAGCAGCTACTAGCATGACGAAAAAGGCAACGATGGTCCAGCCAAATCCCATCATTCCTGGACCGCCGTAGGTCAATCCGTGGCCATACAGGGAAACTGCACCGGTTAAGATTGAAATAATGGAAAATGAGATCGCAAAGTTCGAAAAGCCGCCCATGTCGCGCAAGAGCTCCTGGGCATATCCATAACGATTGAGGTGTTTTTTATCCTCGAGCAATTGTTGGTCTTTGCTCTTCATTCGATTCTCCCCTTTCATGATTCCTTTTCAGCTTCATTACCGACAAAAATTTCATGTTCTTCGTCATTAAAGGATCTTACATTCTTATTTGCCTTCATTCCAATGGCTGTACCGACAACAAGCGTAAAGATAATCATCGCAAATCCGATTACAACCCCCATTCGCTCCCCTCCTTTCGGTTTAAATAAAAAGACCGAATATGGTCAAGTTATCACCATATTATTCTCGAAAACCATCAAATATACATTGTGAAATTTTCACATGGTGTGTCTTTTGAGAAAAAAAGGCGCCCCATCAAACCAATAGAGCACCTTACCTAAATCTATTAACCAATCTTTTCCTCGCCAACCTCAGAACCAGAGGTTACATCCTCAATCGACACAAACTCTTCTGACATTGGACGCAAATTCTTGGATCCTACCAAGAAATAATAGACAATCGCGACACCAAAAATCGTCAAAATCACTCCTGCTAATGGAAGCTGAACCCCAAACAATGGCAGAGTTGTCGTTAACACACTATATTTGACTACACAGAAGAACGAGAAAACGCCCAGCACCAACGCAATCGCCGGCACCACTGGATAACTTACTTTAAACGGTCTTTCCAAGTTTGGTTCCTTTTTCCGTAACACAAACAACGAAATCATACTTAAGCAGTACATCGTGATTGCACCAAAAACTGAAAGAATGATCAAGGCACTCGCAAAGTTTGCAGACCCAGCCGCAATGACTCCAATCGCTCCCGGAACAATCAAACCCCAGTGTGGAACACCGCGTTTAGAAAGATTGGATAAGAACTTAGGCAGGTAGCCAGCACGAGCTAACGCAAACGTTTGACGAGAATACCCAATGATAATTCCATGCAAGCTGGCAATCAGACCGAATAAACCGATAATCGCAACAGATTTTGGAATAAAGCTGCCTTCGCCATAAATACTAGCCAATGCCTGAGGAAGCGGATAATCCGCTGGTTTACCGGTACCGCCGCCTAGACCGGCTGTTACCACTAAGGTTAAAATCGTAGCAATCCCAAGCGTTAAGATCCCAGAAATAAACCCTTTTGGAATATCCTTCTTCGGATCGCGGACCTCTTCCGCTGCCATCGCTCCCCCTTCAATTGCCAGGAAGAACCAAATCGCAAATGGAATTGCTGCCAAAACGCCTGACCAGCCATGACTAAAAGCCATATCATTAAAGATATTTGATGCTTGAACGTGAGGTAAGCCGGCGACATAATAAATCGCGAGACCAATCAATGCCATCACTGTTGCTACTAACTCAATCACTGCCGCACCTTTTACACCAATGAGGTTAACCAATATGAATAAGATAAACATTCCGACTGTTGCATAAACCGCATTAATACTCGGGACAAGGAAGTTAATATAAGCACCTACCGAAACGGCAATCGCGGGTGGTGCAAACACGAACTCGAGCAAACAGGCTAACCCTGTAACATAGCCCATAAACGGCCCCATCGCTTTTCTTGCATAGGCAGAAGGGCCGCCCGCGTGAGGAATTGAAGTTGACAGCTCTGAATAACTAAAAATAAAGGTCGTATAGAAGACAATAATAATGAGTGCTGCAATGCCAAGACCAATGGTGCCGCCTGATTCAAACCCATAGTTCCAGCCGAAATATTGACCGGATATAACCATCCCGACGGCAATACCCCAGAGATGGATTGGCTTAAGCGCCTTTTGCAAATGGTTGTTTCCTTGCTCCATAAACCCTTCCCCTTTCAAAATTAAATCTCCTGGTAAAAATAAGCTTTAAACATTCCCTAAAACCCGACTATGTCATTAAACTAGTTAGCTCCTAGTTTAATATAGAATCGTGGAAGGATTACACAGGTTAATTTTTCTAAAAATTAAAGTGACTTTAAGACCGACATTACATTCTGAACGGATTGAGCAGATTGATCAAGGGCTGCTTTTTCCTCCGGTGTCAAAGCAATTTCAATCACTGTTTCAATCCCATCTCCGCCAAGAACGGTAGGAACACCTAGATATAGATCCTTATAGCCATATTCCCCTTCTAAATAAGCAATACACGGTAAAATTCGCTTTTTATCCTTTAAAATCGCTTCAGCCATTTGCACCATCGAAGCGGCAGGTGCATAGTAAGCGCTTCCTTGGCCTAGTAAACTAACAATCTCGCCCCCGCCTTTGCGCGTTCTTTCCACAATCGCTTCGATGCGATGGGGCGGAAGAATTTTATCCAGCGGAATTCCCCCGGCATAGGAGAACCGAACCAATGGGACCATATCATCCCCATGTCCGCCAAGAACAAAGCCCGAAATATCTTCCACCGACACATTCAATTCCTGAGCAACAAAGGTGTTAAAGCGGGCTGTATCCAAGACACCGGACTGACCGATGACACGGTTTTTCGGAAACCCGGTGGTTTTATAACAAACATAGGTCATTGCGTCGACCGGATTACTTAACACGATAATATAGCTATTTGGCGCATATTTTTTAATATTTTCCGAGACTTGCTCGATAATTTTGGCATTGGTGGAAACCAAATCGTCGCGGCTCATCCCCGGTTTTCGCGGCAGGCCGGCAGTAATTAACACCATATCAGCATCCTGAATATCCGCATAATCCGAGGTACCCGTAATGTTTGCGTTAAAGCCTTGAATCGGACTTGCTTCGAGCATATCAAGGGCTTTCCCTTTAGTAGGATCGCTTTGGGCTGGGATATCAACGATCACAACATCCCCTAATTCCTTTTGGGCCAGCATCAGTGCAGCCGTTGCACCGGTAAAACCGGCACCTATGACTGCAATTTTTTTACGTCTAAATGCCATCTTTTTTCCTCCTTTCCTTCAAAAATTTATTCAGATTTTGCTGGAGGCTCTTCCTGTTTCGCTTTTTGACCCCTTTTTGCAGGCTTCGGCTTTTCCTCCGCCTTCTTCGGCGCCTTTGCGAGCATTTGCCCCACTTCCTCATCAGGACGCGGGATGACATGTGCGGTGACCAGCACTCCGACACTTTGCGCCGCATACTTTCCGGCATCAACTGCTGCCTGAACAGCCCCGACATCCCCTTCTACTAAAATCGAAACGAGTCCCGCATCTACTTTTTCCTTTTTAATTAAAGTGACATCAGCAGCTTTAACCATCGCATCGGCTGCGACAATCGAAGCAATCAGACCTCTGGTTTCAATCATTCCTAATGCTTTTGACATATTACGCACCTCCTTCTACATCAATCGAATCAATTATTCCGATAATCACAGCATCAATCGGGAGCTTCTGATCCCCGATAATATTTGCCGCAGCACTTCCCGTTGTGACCATCACCTTATCCCCGACACCTGCGCCAATCCGGTCCACCGCAATAAACGGTGAAAGGATCGGTGCCCCGGTTGGAAGCTCCGGCTGGACAAACAAATATTTTAATCCTGTCAGGTTGTCTTCCTTTCTGGTCGCCCATACATTTCCAATCACCGTTCCTACTTGCAAAAAATCATCCCCTAACTTAGTCCATAACCCGGATAGATTTTTTCAACTCTCTTGCGGCATCCCGTGCTAATGGGGTTACAATCGTGCCTTTCCGAACTGAAATTGAATTACTCTTACAAGCTTGCACATCTCTTTTCGTTAAGAGATTTTTTTGAAAAATAACAGCCTCTGGTTCCTGCGGTTGAACTGGTTCTTTCAAAGTGGGTTGGGTGCTAACCGACTTCTCTCCATCTTTAACAAGAATACCTGTTTGACCACTACGAATCAGACCCGCATTGGCTTCATCGGTATCAATATGCATCTCAAGCCTGTATCTCGGCGACACCCGAATAAGTACTTTTTCAAACGAAACCGGGCGCTCACCCTCTGTTCTGATTCGAACATATTCCCCATTTTCCACCCCGAAATGCGCTGCATCATCGGAATGCATGTGGATATGAGCCTGGGCTATGATCAGTCCTTCATTTTTAAAAATACTTCCTTTCGGCCCTACCAGCGTAATCGGAGCGGAGCCCGCAATATTACCCGATTCCCTGATCGGCGCGTTCACTCCAAGCTTTACCGCATCCGTTTTACTGACCTCAACCTGGGTCAAGGAACGGGCCGGACCAAGGATGCGCACTTTTTCAATGCTTCCTCTTGGTCCGACAATGACCACCGTTTCATTTGCCGCAAATTGACCTGGCTGCGACAAATCCGCTTTTTTCGTTAATTCATACCCTTTACCAAAAAGCATCTCTAAATCAGTTTGACTTAAATGACAGTGGCGGGCAGAAACAGCCATTGGGATCGTATTCGGTCTTGAGTCCTTTTTTAACAATTGCTGGATGACTTCTTCAACAATCGTTCGGATGGCTTGTTCATTCATCAAACCCACTCCTTACTTCTTACACTTCAACATCTAATTTTGGTAAAATGCTTTCCAATTCATTGTGTGGACGTGGGATCACATGGACAGATAAAAGCTCGCCGACACGTTCTGCTGCTGCCGCACCTGCTTCGGTTGCCGCTTTTACTGCACCTACATCACCGCGAACAAGAACGGTTACAAGTCCGCCGCCTACATGTACTTTCCCGATTAAATGGACGTTTGCTGCCTTCACCATTGCGTCGGCTGCTTCCACTGATGCTACCAAACCTTTTGTTTCTACCATTCCTAATGCTGTTAATTCTCTAGCCATTTTAAATTCCTCCTATTAGTTCATTTGATATTTTTTTAATACTTGGTTTACCATTTCAGAAATCACTTTTGGGTCAACTGGACCCGTTAATGTCGCCTGGCTTAATACCTGATTCACGATCTCGTCAACCTGATTACTTGCGCCCCATTGTGGACCAGAATTTTGGCTGGTCGGCTTCGGAACGTTTACTTCCTTCGTTCCATAGGCCATTCTCTTGATATTGATTAAATGGCGGGCCGTTAAATTATCAGAAGTAATATTTCCGCCAAACGAACCGCAGCCAAGTGTCAGCGATGGCATCAATTCGGTGGTTGCACCAACCGCACCAATGGACGAAAGTGTATTGACCATTAGACGGGATACCGGCATTTCCAACGCAAACTCACGTGCCACCTTGTCATCATTGGTGTGGAGCGATAAGCTATGCCCCATGCCGCCTAAATTTAAGATTTTCACACAAAGCTCTTTCGCGTTATCATAGCTTTCTGCTGTATAAATTGGGAAGATTGGTGACAATTTTTCGATGGAAAAAGGGACATCCTTCCCAACCCGTGTTTCTTCCGCAATTAAGATCGATGTATTGGCCGGAACCGAAATTCCAGCAAGTTCCGCAATCTTGACTGCGCTTTGCCCAACGATATCCGGATTGAGCTTTCCTGGAAACGGCGAGATCACCTTTTCTAAAAGTACTTTTTCCTGCTCATTTAAAAAGTAAGCACCGTTCTTTTTGAACTCTCTCACAGCCATTTCTTTCACATTCCGGTCAACAACAATCGCCTGTTCCGTGGCGCAAATTGTGCCATAATCGAAGGTTTTACTCTCGACAATCATTTTGACCGACTTTTGGATATTGGCTGTTTTTTCAATATAGACCGGAACGTTTCCAGGACCTACACCGTAGGCTGGCTTGCCTGAACTGTAAGCAGCACGGACTAAGTCTTTGCCGCCGGTGGCTAGGATTAAATCAATATCGCGATGGTGCATTAATTCGGTGGTGGCCGCCATCGTCGGTTTTGAGATCCAGCCGATAATTCCGTCCGGAGCCCCCGCTTCAACCGCTGCCTCTAAACAAATTTTTAATGCAGTGACCGAACATTTAACGGCACGTGGATGTGGACTAAAGACGATTCCATTTCTTGTTTTTAAAGCAATTAATGCTTTAAAAATCGCACTCGACGTTGGGTTCGTAGTGGGAATGATCCCGGCAATGACTCCAAAAGGATAGGCAACCTCCACGATTTTCTTTGTGCGGTCCTCGTGGATGATTCCAACTGTTTTTTCATTTTTGATGGATTCATAGACTGCAAGCGAACCCACGTCATTTTTCATTTTTTTATGTTCAACAACACCCATTCCGGTTTCTTCTACAGCCATCTGGGCTAGTTCAAGTGATTTTGCGGCAGCAGCTTCAGCGACCTGTTTAACGATTTTATCGACTTGTTCTTGGGAATACGCCATGTATTTTTGCTGTGCTTCTTTTGCTTTTTGAAGTGCATCCCGCATTTCCTGGATGGATTGAAGATCTTTATCAAATTGCACCAGGGACACTCCTTTCTTTTTTGTTTTTCTACTATAAAAATTAATGTTTTTTAAAAAGATCTAAGTTTATTTGCGAATCTACTAGTTTTATTTGCGGATTGTAGCTGTTTATTTGCGAATCTACTAGTTTTATTTGCGGATTGAAGCTGTTTATTTGCGAATCGTCAGTACTGCCGTGGATTTCTCGCAATCTCGATAATCACATCGCGAAATGCATCGGCTGCCGCCTGGCATGCTGACTGCGAACCCGTCAATAGCCCGCCACCAAAGTTTGTTTCCGAAGGAGGCCCGAAAAACTTAACCAGTTCCACATCCGCTGCCTTTAACGCGGCATCAATTCCATACACGGCTTCAAGCGGCGGGGCAATCAAATAGGCAAGTGCCTCCCCTTGATTAATCCCAGCCTCAGCCGATAAATAAGTACCCGTTCTTGCCACGACATGAGCATAAAGTGCATGGCTTTTTTCATCATTTAATGCTTCAAAATAGGCATCATTTTCTGCGGTCTGGATAACCGCGTCAATACCGCTTTTCACTTCATCCGGACTCGGTCCGGCTAACACGCCAATCATCTCTCCGGACAATGGCCCTGAGGCATGCCCGGATCCTGCGTAGAAAGACCGTGCATAGACGACATCAACGTCCGCCCGTTTGGTTGCTTCATCGAGAGCGGTATAGCCGACATCATCAATGGTTGAGGTAAAAATCGCTAAACTCCGTTGATGCGGTTTTAACTGGAACTGTGCAGCTAAGGCAGGGTCAACATTTGGGATAATCCGGACAGCTAAAATTTCTGCATGAATTCGTTCTAAAGCCACTTTTTACCCCTCCTTATTGACCAGCGATACCCCGCTAGCTTCATATTTTAAGATTTTTTGAACAACCGTTCCGATATAAGCACCTGCCTCAACCGGCGGGATGCCGCCCTTATGAATATTGGAAATAACCATTCGGTCGGCTTCAATCGTGCCCTGGCGTGGTTCGTAGCATAAATACGCACTTAATGACTCCGCACTTACCAGCCCTGGTCGCTCACCAATTAGATAAACAATTACCTTCGGTTTGAGCAGCTCCCCGACATCATCCATCGCCGCGACCCGGCCCTTTTCGATAAAAAATGGTGTACCAACATCCAGTCCTAAGCTTTGAAGTGATTGATTCAAAGAGAGATAGACATCCTCTACATTTTCCTCAACCGCTTTTGAACTCAAGCCATCAGATACAATGACTTGCACTGTCGGTGACTTTTTACATTTTTCGTTGATTAATTGTTTGGCCTCATCCGAAAGCTTGCGGCCAAAGTCAGGTCGACGGACATATACCTCTTTGTCAGCAACCTTTGTATTGACCTTGAATAAGGACAGGCTTTCCAAGATTTTTGGATCGACATCGCCATAGACCGCATCAACCGCTGCTGCATGGTCAAAGCGGAATTTCAGCCACGTATCCGTTTTAGGTCTTAAGCCCGCGCGGCCAACCCCAATTCTCGCTGGCGTTTTGCTAATGAGAAGATCCAGCTCCTCTTTGTTAAAAGGATTTTCAAGTCCAACCGGAGGCTTTGGTTCTACTGCTATTTCCTTTTCCGGCTCAGACTCGGTACAATCCTTGTTGCAATTCTCTTCAACATTATTTGATCGGTGATTCCAAAACTTTACTTCAACACTTGCCGGTGGCTCATTGGTTACCTTTGTACGAACCTCTTCCACCGTTAACTCACTGCCAACCGCAGCCTTTGTCTGCAATTTTTCAACCACCATTTTCGTGATTTGTTCCACTAACTCAGGATTCATTTCCTACACCTCCTATCGCGAAAAAATCGTTGGATCTCCTGCATATTTACTTAATTTCCCGTTTTCAAAAATCCCCATTTTCTCTAGCCAGGCTTCGAATTGTGGTGCTGGCCGTTTATTCAGCGTCTGTCTTAATGTCGCCACATCGTGATAACTTAAGGACTGGTAATTCAGCATACAATCATCCCCCATTGGAGCAGCGATGATAAAATTCACCCCAGCCGCTGTCAGCAGGACTCCAAGATCCTCGATGTCATTTTGATCTGCCTTAATATGGTTCGTGTAGCAAATATCGACGCCCATTGGGATGCCATGCATTTTTCCCATAAAATGATCCTCAAGCCCGGCTCGAATGACCTGCTTGTTGTTGTACAAATACTCAGGTCCGATAAAGCCGACTACCGTATTGACGATATACGGGTCATAGTAACGGGCAAAGCCGTAATTCCGCGATTCCAAGGTCATTTGGTCAATATCATAATGGGCTTCTGCGGATAATTCCGAGCCTTGACCTGTTTCAAAATAGAGGCGTTGCGGGCCGGTTCCGGTTCCATACACCTTAGCCATTTCATTTGCTTCCTCTAACAGCGAAGCGGTGATCCCGAAGGAACGATTGGCTGCTTCTGTTCCGGCAATACTTTGGAAAATCATATCTGCCGGTGCCCCTTGTTGGACTGCTTTCATTTGTGCAGTCACATGGGCGAGTACACAGTTCTGTGTTGGGATTTCCCATTTTTGGATGAAGTCGTGCGTAGCATGCAATAGTCGTTTTACACTTTCCACGGAATCATCCACCGGGTTAATCCCGATTACCGCATCACCGATTCCATAAGCAAGACCTTCTTTCATTGAGGCCATCATGCCCTCAACATTATCCGTCGGATGGTTCGGCTGCAGTCTTGATGCCAAAACGCCTTTTTGACCGATGGTGATATTACATTTAGATAAAATCTCAATTTTATTGGCTGCATGGACTAAGTCAAGGTTTGACATGATTTTTGCCACGGCCGCGATCATTTCACTATTCAACCCTCTGCTGAGGCGTTTCAAATCTTCCCCAGTGGTCGTATCGTTCAGGATATATTCACGAAGCTCGGAAACGGACCAATTTTTGATGGATTGATAGATTGGTTCGTTTATTTGCCCTTCGATTATCCTAGAAACCTCATCCTCTTCAGCGGATAGCAACGGATTTTCTCTGATATCCTGAAGCATTAAATAGCTCAATACTTGCTTAGCTGCAATTCTTTCTTGAACGGTTTCAGCCGCAATCCCCGCTAAGCGGTCGCCGGATTTTTCTTCATTTGCTTTTGCAAATAAATCCTTTAGTGAGGAAAATTGATAGACAGTACCTAAGTAGGTGGTTTTTAATCTCACAAAAAAGTCCCCCTTTCGTCATTTCTGGAATGTTAGTGTTTTTATGATGACAGGAACAACATCGGTTTCGAGCACTTGGCCAATATCCAAATAGTCCCCATTTTCAACTTTGATTTGATCAATACAGATGACGGATTGTGATGAATCCTTCCGCTTCAGCGTTTGCCCAAGAACCTTGGCATAGTCGCGGTCAAGAACTAGGACCAGCGGCTGTGCCGGATTCGGTTTTTGTTTCATCGCCGTGAGGATCGTGTCAGCAAATTCATCGATTTCACGGAACCTTAGATAAGGCAGCTCTGAAAAATAAACCGCAAAATTCTGCCCATCCCGCTGAGAATCATAGAGTTCAATTGCTTCTTCAATTCGTTTAGAAAATTGGTTCATTTCGATTTTAAAATCAGCTTCAAATCGGACCTGATAAACCGGTAAATTTTTTAATGGTAATTTTCCGTTATCGGCCTCGATGGTCGCGCCGCTGATTTCCGTCGTTTGCATTCCGGCGCCGAGCACCGTGGCCCGGACTGTTTCCTGCGGCATAACCCAAGTCCATTCTGATAAACTGGTACTCTCCATTAAGGAAGCTGCCAGCATCAGCCCGATGTCATCATATTGTGCTGTCTGTCCGAAACCGTTCTCGCGCTGATAAATACATTCACTGATCCCGCCTGAAAACATGATGGCCTCAATGTCTTCTGCCCAGTTTGGTTCATGCCCCAGTAATAATGCGTGGTCTACAGGGGTGAGTGCCCTTTTTAACATTCTTGCAATTACCTCGGCCATGAAATCGGTAATCTTTTTTATTTCGATTGGATTAGGGCTTTGCCCCACTTCCATTCTTGCTCCCCATCGTTGAAGCAGATCTTTAACTGGAGGAGAGATACTTTGAATTTTGTTATCCTTAAATTCAATCAATCTGCCGCCGATATGAAGTGTACAGGTTCCACAAAGCCTTCCTGATTTATAGACCGCAACATTTGCAGTCCCACCGCCGATATCGATATTGGCAATAACCTTTCCCGTTTCTTTGGAATATTCATAGGCGCCCGAGCCTTTTGCGGCAATTATTCCTTCTAAGTCCGGCCCTGCCGTTGCCACTAGAAATTCCCCGGCATGGTCTGATAATTGATGGAGCATTACTTCGGCATTAGACTTCGTGGCTGTTTCACCTGTGATGATCACAGCCCCCGTTTGGATATCCTTCGGTTCAATTCCTGCTTTCTGATATTCCACTTTGACAAGGTCTTCAATTTTTTCAATATCAATGGTGGTTGGCGTCCTCAGCGGTGTCCGGTAAATCGGACTGCGGTGAATGACCTGTTTATCAATGATTTCAATCCGCGGTACATGAGCCCCGCCGGCCATATTCATTAAGGTGAACCGGCTGATTACCAGCTTCGTTGTACTGGTCCCAATATCAATTCCGGCACTGATCATTTCTTCTTTCTGTGGGCCTTTATAGTTCATTCCCATCTCCCCAAAAACAAAAAGCGCCCCTTGTAAACTATCCCAATTTAGATAGTTTAAAAGAGGCGCCATTGCCGTTAAATTCATTTGTTATTCATAATATAAATTATTTTCTGGATACTGTAAAGGCTTTCATTTAAAAAATTATAAACGGAGATGGATTTTCTTCTAGATACTGTTTCATTTCTTGTAATGAATTTAAGGTTACCAGCTTTCGAATCTCTTCGATTCCTTCATTTTTAACCGAAGAGGTAATAATGATGGGTCCCTTGTTCACGATTACCTTTTTTAATAAAGAAATGGCGAGTTCCACATCTGCTTGGTCTGAATCACTTTTTGTAACGATTCCGATCGGGATTTTATTGATCCCTGTACTAAAACCAGGCGGAAATACCATTTTTTTCTTGGTGGCATCTTGCAAATAGAGGACATGGGTAACCTCCAGTGCAGTTGACATAATATTTTTATAGTAGAATGGATTTTCACTGTATTCTCCCGGAGTGTCAACAATCCAATCATAATAGATTAGCGACTGCGTTTTGACAGCAGGCACTTTCCTGCCAAGTAATGCGTTGGTTAATGTCGATTTTCCCGCACCAACGGAGCCGATGAGCATCGCTCGGTTCTTTTTAGCCATTTGATGGCCTCCTTTCCTGAGAAGTTTTGCGATATCGACGCTTTTTCATCGGATATCAACACAAAATCACCCGATATCGACACTTTTTGAACGGATATCAACAAAAATTTAAAGGATATCAACACTTTTAAGAATAGATCAACAAATCTACGACTTTGTGATCTTTGCCGGCGTATACATTAGTGTATCCGCCAGAAACCGGTTGATTTCAGCCATCGCCATTTCTACCTCAGAAACATTGCCGACAATTACCAGACTTCCGGTAAACCGGTCCAAAAATCCTAACTTAACATTTGCTGATTTCGTCGCCAAATCCCCGGCAATGATTACCGTCTCACTTGGTGTCAATGTTAAAATTCCAAGAGCACCAGCCTCTTGAATCCCCAATTTTTCAAACATATCCGGGTCTGGATTCGCAATAATATGGCTTAACGTTACCTGCTTCCCTGGGACAAACTCCTGTATAAACCGCTTTTTCTCTTCACTCACAACAATCACCTCTCCATTTCCTAAAAAAAGAAAATGCCTAATAGAATTTATTTTTTTTCAAAAATAAACCCTACTAAGCACCATTGCTTGATCTATTCACTTGTAAACTAGCTTGGGTATTTCAAAATAATGTACTTTGCCACTTTTTCCATAGGCAGCTGTTTTTTCATGCTGAGGTCTCTCATCTTATTGTAAGCCGTTTCTTCCGGTAAATTCAATTGTTTCATTAAAATTCCTTTTGCTTTTTCTACTAGCTTGCGATTTTTCAGCTCTCGATTCATTTCTTCTACTTTTTCTTTGTAAAAGTTTGCATTTTCAGCCTGCATCAAGGCAATTTCAACCGCTGGAATCAGATTTGCCTCCGAGATTGGTTTTACCAAATACCCTAAAATATTGGCCTTCTTCGCTTTCTCAATGTATTCCTTTTGACTATAGGCCGTTAACAGCAAAATCGGGATATTGAATTTATTCGAAATAATCTCGCTCGCCTTCAAACCATTCAACTTTGGCATCTTAATATCCATGATGATTAAGTCGGGCTTTAGTGAATAAGCTAATTCAATGGCCTTTTCTCCATCAGCCGCTTCGGCAACAACTTCATAGCCGGCATCCTTTAACATTAGCGAAACATCCAAACGGACGATGGATTCATCTTCTACTACCATAATTCGCTTTTTCATTCCTTAAACCTCCCTCGTAAAGGGAAATTCGACAGTCGCAACTGTGCCTTCACTCGTTCCCTCGATCCTAAAATGTCCCGATAAATCATGTTCAATCATCATCTTGACAATATCAAGCCCTAAAGATGGTTTCATGGTGGAGGTATAGCCAATTCCATTATCTTTTACCAGAACCCTTATGGCTGAAGCCTCTTCCTCGATCACGACATGAATTTGGCCTTCATTCCTCTCCGTAAAAGCATGCTTCACACAATTTTGGATCAATTCATTGATGACAAGGGCAACCGAAACTGCTAGATTTGATTTGATATAAAGCTTCGGTCCTGAATAATCAATCATAATCGTTTTTCCTTCATGATCATCACTAAAGACCAGCATATTGCCGATTTTCTCTATTAAACTGACAATCTCCACATCGTCCTGGTTTTGCGAGTTAGATAAAATGATTTCATACACAGAAGCAATACTTAAAATTCTGTTGAGGCTTTCAACGAAGTGCACCTTGCTCTCCTCAGGAATTCCCCTTCTCATCTGCAGGCGCAGTAGACTTGCGACTGTTTGCAGGTTATTTTTCACGCGATGGTGAATTTCGCGGATCGCCACCGTTTTGACGGTAAGCTCGCGCTCCTTTTCACGCAGCTCTGTTAAATCGCGAAAAATAATGAAGGAGCCGCTGTTTTGTTCATTTTGCACGAGCGCAATTTTTTTCATTTGAAAGACTTTATTCTGAATCGTCACTTCTTGAATCACAAGTTCATCTGAACGCAGACAGATTTCTTCTAAGTTTGGAAAAAAAGTGGTAAAAAAATTTCCGCTCTTACACTCCATCGAACACATTTCTAACACAAGGTTCATCGCCGCAGGATTCGAATATTGAATCCGTAAATCTTGGTCAATTATGAATAAAGACTCCTCAATGACTTCCGGAATAAACGGTCGGTTTTCGGCCATTCCCAATAATAGTTCACTGAGTGTCTCATTTGCTTCTGTTAGCGCTTTCAGTTTATTTTGATTTTGAAGCTTATCGCTATTGTCCTTCTCCATAATCAACGTGCCAATAACCCGGTTATGTACACCTATAATAGGAACCACACTTTGTTCAACTTTTTTACCTTCTTGTGTAAAGGCATGATTGAGAAAAAGCGGCTTTCCTGTTCGAAAGGCATAAAAAACAGCGGGTTCAAACGTTTCATAAGCAAATTTACCGACAACCGGATTTTTATAGACCGATTTAGCCGTTGAAGGTGCCGCCTCAGCCACGACAATCGCATGCTTTTTTTCCCGCGTTTGACAGTCGATAAATACATTTGCTTGATTCAGGTCCGCAATTAACTGTAGGTTTTGAACCACTTCTTGAATCTTTCGGATCTCTTCATCTGCTAGGTCTGTATGAAGCTGACATAAGGTTGCAACGGTGTTTATCTCAGTTTTAAGCATGTCTTAGCCCCAATCTTCTAATATATAAAAATATTGTATCGGGCATTTTTATTAGTGTCAATCTTCTGTTTTTTAAGGAAATGTTTCAAAAATAACAAATGACGCCCCAATTTAACTCAGGACGTCATTTAAGAAAATTGTGATGTTAAAATACGAATAAAACCAATTCTATTTACGCTGCGCTTTCAACCATTCCATTGCAACATTTGCATGTAATGCGGCACCATATTTAAATATCTCTTCCTTTTGATGCATGCGCGGATTGTGAACAGGTGCTTCTCCCTCTTTACCCGTACCTAAAACAACAAATGCGGAAGGAACTGCCTGAGAAATATGTGAAAAATCTTCAGATCCTCCCAATGTTCCTAAATCCGTTACATAATCCACCCCGACAATTTCTTCTAATGCCGGCATAATTTCATCTACAAAATTCGGATCATTATAGGTCGTAGGTGTATGGAAATCAACGATAGTATAATTACCTCGCCATGCTTTAACAACATGATCTATCATCTCTGGAATTCGGCCGCATAAATGATCTCTTGACTGTTGGTCATAGCTGCGCATATTCCCTTGTAAAACAGCCTTGTCCGGGATAACATTCGTAACGGTTCCTCCGCTCATCGCACCGATCGAAAAAGTAACACTTGAACTTGGGTCCACTTCGCGCGTGAATAATAAATTTAAACTTGTATACAATTGATTCATGATCATATTGGCATCGATGGTTTTATGTGGTTGTGAACTGTGACCACCATTACCTTGAACCTCAATAATATACGTATCCATTGCTTGTGATATGGTTCCTTTATGGACAGATAATGTGCCGGCTTCCTGGTCAGGCATGATGTGAATAGCAAAAGCTGCATCAACTTTTGGATTTTCCAAGAGTCCATCTTCAATCATTAACTTAGACCCATAACCCCACTCCTCACCGGGTTGAAACATTAATTTAACTGTTCCTTGTAATTTATCTTCATGATCTTTCAATAGTTGTGCAGCGCCTAACAACATAGCTGTATGGGAATCATGGCCGCAAGCATGCATTTTACCTGGAATTTTAGATTTAAATTCAGATTCATATTCTTCCTCAATCGGCAAGGCATCCATATCTGCACGGAGGAGAATACATGGTTCACCTTTACCAATAGTCGCAACTACACCTGTACATTCGAACTGTTCACCAAATCCTGCTTTCGCATATTTTTTAGTAATATCTGCTGGTACCACACCACATGGTTTATTTTCAATCCCCATTTCGTTCAACCGTTCACGAATATAATTTTGAGTGTTTGGAAGATCAAATCCGAGTTCAGGATATTGGTGTAAATGACGGCGATCCTTAATAATTTGTTCTTCATATCTTTTTGCTTCTTCAAAAAAATTCATGATAATCATCACTCCTATATATAATATTTTATATATAATATTATCTACTAAAATTTCATATTTTCCAAATACTTTTTTTTCAGTTGGTTCTAAAGATGGACATGAAACATATCCATAGGATGAGAAAAAAGGGGGTATGTGTATGAATTTTTCCTTGAATAATTTAACCGTTCCTGAAGTAATTAAAGCAACACAAGATAATATGATTGGACTTATGCATACCTGGGGAGGTTTATCCGATGCACTTCAAGTAATCGAAGACGAAAATTGTTTTCGAATTAAATCGCCAATTAAACACCCTTTATTTAACAATATTTTAAAAACAAAGGTTGATCAGGATGTTCATGGATTTGTAGATTCAATTGTAAACGATTACAAGAGTCAACAGATCCCTTTTCTTTGGCGCATCTGGGACCATGATGAACCAGATGAAATCGGGTCAGTATTGCTCGAAAATGGCGCCCAGCAAATTCCTGGTACAATCTTGATGGCAATCAACTTGGACTCCTTTCAACCACTCACACAACCTCTTCCTGAACTAACGATACAAACAATCGGTATGAAAAGAGATGCAGTAAATTTCTCTCAATGTGCCTGCACTTCATTCGGTATTCCAAAGCAATTTCTTGAGCCGATTGGTGAATTAATCCATAAAGAAGATCCCAATATCGTCAATTTTGTTGGTTATGTAGATGACACAGTAGTTTCGACTGCAACGCTTTATTACCGTAATGGAATAGCAGGAATCTACAATGTAGCCACCTTACTGGACTTCCAAGGAAAAGGCATCGGTATGGATATTATGACAGCGTTACTCTTCAAAGCGAAACATGATGGATATCATACAGCGATTCTCCATGCAACACCAGCCGGGCTGCGGCTTTACGAGAAGCTAGGATTTATAAAGTATGGGGAAATGAGACAATATTTATTTACTTAATGAAAAAAGCATTGGTTGCTTGAAAACCAATGCTTTTCCTTATTAAAGGATCAGATACATTTCATATTGTGCTAGGTTTCCTTTTTGAAAACCATGCTTTTTATAAAAACCTTCAAGTAAACTATTGTTTGGAAACCCAGTAGTCATTTTAGATAATTGGAGATTTTTACAGGCGGTTTGCAAAAGCTGTGTTGCAATGCCCTGACCTCTTACATTTTTATCCACCATTAAAAAACTTATCCCGCCGTTCGAAATGATGGATAGACATCCAACTAATTCTTCGTTTAAATAGGCCGCAAAATAATGGTTATGGGTCAATTTTTCTAAGAAATCGATATCATTCTGCCAGTTAATATGGTAGGTCCATTTTTGAATATGTGTTTGAAAATCATTAAAATCCAAACTTATTATGATGGCTTCTGATTTTGTTTCTGCCATTTTTAGCCCCGATAAATTCTGATTTGAGTAATAAACAATATCATAGATTTTTTCGTAGCCTAATTTTTTATAAAAATGAATCGCTCGGTCATTCCCAACGATTACTTCAAGAAAAAGCTGCTTACAGCCTTGTTTAACCGCCTCTTCTTTATGAAGTTCAAATAGCTTTTGGCTGATGCCATGACCCCTAAATTCAGGGTGAAGTGCTAATGTTCCACATCTCATCGTTTTAATCGTTTCATAATTTTTAATGCCGCCCAATATTACTCCAACAGGCTGTTGTTCATAAAAAGCGATGAAGGAAGTCTCTCTTGCATTGCCTTCAGGACCAAAAAAGCGATGGATAAAATCCGGCTCTGAAATTTCCATTTTTATTATATAATCCGAAAAACCACCTTGAAAAGCTTGGTGTATAAAATGATCCTTTACCTCAGAACATCTTTGATATCTTATTTTCGAATTGTCTACTATAAAACTCGTTTGTTCGTTTGACATTTGCATCTATAAGACCCCCAATCTTCCATTTTGCATTTTACCTGAATATTTAGTATTACCATAATAGATTTCTATGAGAAAGGTGGTTTCGCCTATTTGCAAAAATCTATTAGGTTAATTCCTTTAATACCTCGCCAATTTTCCGGTGATGAATCATCAAATCAGCTACATCATCCATTCCCGTTGGCTCCATATTGATAATGACGATTTTTGCCTCATTCTCTTTTGCTTCTTGTGGAAAAAAGTTTGCCGGTGAGACATTTAAGGAGGAACCGAGAACAATAAACAGCTCCGCTTTCTTTGTTTCCCGTGCTGCTTGTAATAAAGATGCTTCTGGCAACCTTTCGCCAAACAGGACAATAGATGGGCGGATGAATCCACCACATTCACAGGATAAATTTTGCTCCATAAATCTCGCAATTGGAAAAATATCTCGGCACTCTGAACAATGACAGGTTCTTAAGCTGCCATGTAATTCGACAACATTTTTACTGCCTGCTGACTGATGAAATCCATCCACATTTTGGGTAATAATCGCATTAAGTTTCCCTTCCCGTTCCCATTGGGCTAGAACATCATGCCCGATATTGTGCTTATATTTATCAATATTTTCAATCCGATTTTGATAAAATTCAATAAACTCATAGCGATTATTTTGCATCGCATCAGTGCTGACTAATCTCATAGGATTTTGATCTTTCCATAAACCGGATGAAGCGAAGTGAAAATCAGGTAGTCCGCTCTCCGTGGACATGCCTGCCCCTGAAAATATAACGGTATAATTCGATTCCTCCAGCCATTGTTTTAAAATTTGAATTTTTTCATCCATTTTCGCTCCCCCTTACTTTATATTTTACAAGTTTCCTATATAATGGAAATAACTAACATTAAGAAGGTGGTTTTTATGGATTTTGAGTTACCTGTTTTAGAAACAGAACGTCTCATTCTTAGAAAAGTAACGCAGGAAGATCTGGACGACATCTTTTCTTATGGTTCCATTGAAGAGGTAACCAAATATGTTACATGGAATACACACCGGTCGTTAGCCGACTCACAAGTGTTTGTTGATTTTGCTTTAAATCAGTATGAGCAAAAGAAAATTGCGCCGTGGGGAATTGAATACAAAGAAACGGGAAAAATGATTGGATCAATTGACTTTGTTTCCTGGCAGCATCATCATAAGGTAGCGGAAATTGGCTATGTTCTTTCACCAAATTATTGGGGAAAGGGCATCATCACGGAGGCTGCAAAGAGAATAATTCAATATGGCTATGAAGAAATGGATTTGGTGCGGATCCAAGCAAGATGTTTTGTTCAAAACATTGGATCTGCTCGAGTCATGGAAAAAACAGGCATGTCTTTTGAAGGCATCATGAAAAAAGCTATGTTTATTAAAGAGAAGCATTGGGATTTAAAAATGTATGCGATTTTAAAAGAAGAATTTCTAATAAAGGCATAGTTTGCACGGGCTCAGTGACCCATTTTCTGGATTTCGTATTTTGTCGGGAACTGAGGCTCGCCTTCGGTTACCTTGGACACCGGATTTTTCTTCTTTCGGGTATCGAGATTGGTCTTCGGTTACCTTGGACATCATATTTTTGCTCTTCCGGGCATCAAGACCGCTCTTCGATTACCATGGACACCGGATTTTGCTTCTTTCGGGCATCGAGATTGGTCTTCGGTTACCACGGACATCATATTTTTGCTCTTCCGGGCATCGAGACCGCGCTTCGGTTACCATGGACACCGGATTTTGCTTCTTTCGGGCATCGAGATTGGTCTTCGGTGACCGCTGAACCAGATTTTTTGCTTCTTCGGTCACTAAGACCACATATATCACTTTGAGTATATCATCTATATCCATTATTTAACATAATATTTTAGACCGATAATAACACATTTCTAAAGAATATCTACACCTAATTAAATATAATCAATTCGATAGCATAGAGTCACCCCCATTTTTGCTTAAGCATCTCAATCTCTTCTTTATGGCTAATTCCCTCATCATCCGGTGTTTCTAAAATAAAAGGAATCTCTTTTAAAAGTCTCGAAGGTATGAAGTTCTCAAATTGCTCTTCGTTAATATAACCAGGGCCAAAAATATTAGCGTGACGGTCTTTCTTTGAACCGGTTGGATATTTCGAGTTATTCAAATGTATGATTTTCAACTCTTCCCAATAGCCCAATTCTTGCCCTTTTGCAAACAAATCCTCAGCATTTTCACCGTTCCAGAGTCCACTTGCAAAAGCATGACAGGTATCGAGACCAAAACCGATTTTCTCTGGATATTCACATAAATTCCTAACTTGGACCAATTCTTCAAATGTGGTGCCAAGGGCCCCTTTCGTCCCCGCATTATTTTCTAATAAAACCAGACAAGTCCCTCTCCCACTGACTAAGAACCGAATTTAACATATCGAGCATTAGGTGATAGCTGGCCAGTGGATCTGTTTTGCTGATCTGGCTGCCAAAATGTACAACCACCCCTACCGATCCACATGTGTTGGCAATCTCCAAATCATTTAACAACGAGGCAATCGTTAATTCCCGTTTATCTTCCGTTGGCGTAAGACTTGTAGGATAGGGTGTATGGGCAACGGAAATTAGCCCATGCTCTTCGCAAAAACTTTTACAGCTGACCGCATCTTCCAAATCAAAATCTTTTACCGATAGACTTCTCGGGTTTTTCGGAAAATATTGAAAAGCGGATGCACCATATGCAACCGCCCGTTTAGCCGCTCCTAGATATCCATTTTTAATGCTGATATGACAACCGAATTTCATAAAACCCCGCCCAATCCTTTATTTGAAAATAGAGTTTACTAATTTCCAAATTTTATTCTTGGACCGCAATATCCCCAATAAGATTACCAACTATTTTTCAAAACAACTTTTCCTATAGCCTTTCCTGACTCCATGTACTCATGGGCTTCTGAGACCTCATCAAACGTTTTTACCTAAAAATAAGAAAATATCTCTAAGTAACATCTTAAAGGTAAGTAGTGTGAAAAGTAAAAAGATTTAAACTTTGGTCGCATTTTCGAGGGCACTTCAGGTTTTACGCTAGGAGAAGGAACCCCTTAATAAATTTCCTCACCTTTTAAGAACTCGCCAATACCTCAACAATCCTGTCCTCAATCTTCTTCCCTTTTTTCTCATCCAACAAATTATTCAACAAAATGGAAAAAATCAACTTTTCTCCTCTTTTTGTTTGTACGTATCCTGATAAGGAAGTAACTGTGCTAATCGTACCTGTTTTAGCCCAAACCTTACCTTTTGTTAACGGGGTCTTCAAACGGTACCTCAGGGATCCCCCTACCATTTTTTCACTTTCACCCGCGACCGGAAGTGAATTCAGGAAAAATGGAAACCAAGATTTGTGTTGGACAGAATATAGCAATTGTGAAATTTGGTTTGCTGGTATTAAATTCACATGGGATATACCAGACCCATCCCTGAGCAGCATGGTTTGCGGGTTGACCCCAAAATTCGGGAGCTCATTCTGAATGACTTCAAGCCCTTTTTCCCAGCTTCCCTCACCTTTCATGACTCGGCCCATTTCCTTTGTCAAAACCTCAGCATGGCCATTATTACTTAACTTCATAAAGGGAACGAGCAGCTTTGAAAGCGGCATCGAGGAATGACTGACTCTCTCTATTGCATCTTTAGGCGTTTTCCCTGTTGTAATTTTTCCAGTTAATTTAATGCCATGCTCGGAGAGGGATTGTTTAAATAGTGCAAGCGTATAGTTCGTTGGTTCCCATACACCGACCCACTCCCGTTCATTTTTACTATTCTGCGGAATGGTTCCAGAAATCGTGATGATATTATTTCCGTGTCCCCGCTCTATTTTAAGCTCTTTTTTAGCATCAGTTGACCCTGTTACCGCTTGATTGACTATTTTTACAAAGCTCGTTTTCGGTGACATCGATACAGTTGGTTTCAACCCCTTTTTGCTGCCCGGCTTAACACGTACAATAATCGTTCCTGCATCATAATCTTTATCCGGGGAAACGGTTAAAGCGGAAATTTGAGCACCATAGTAGGTGGTTTCATCCGACCAAGGTAAATCGGTTGAATATCGGACATGATCAAAATAGGAATCATCCCCAATCAGGTTACCCTTTACTTTAACAATCCCCCTCAGTTTAAGCTGCTTCGCCATATGATCAAGATCCGCTTTTAATAGGGTTGGGTCGCCCTTTCCTTTTAAATACAGGCTGCCATACAAGGTTTTTCCTTTTATCCTGCCTTTTGTCAGCACCTCTGTACGAAAGCGGTAATTTTCCCCCAAAGCATTTAGTGCCGCAGCTGCAGTCAACAATTTCATATTTGAAGCTACTCGGAGACGGGTGTCACCCATATGGTCATAGATGATTTGTCCAGTTGATGCTGACCGCACACTAATTCCAGCAATTGCGCCTTGTAAATCGGGTTCCTTCATAAGAAGAAGATTTAGTTTTTGGTCCAGAACTGTAGAGGCTTTGGCATGAATCGGGGTTTGGTGTATGTATGGTACTATCGCAGCAATGAAAAGCAAAAAAATAAATAGATAATTTTTTAAACTTTTATTCAAGCCTTTTTCAAACCACCTTTTTTCTTTAAAGTTTGTCCAAAAGTTTTCGAAAAAAATTTGTCAAACTAATCAAATGATATTTTTTACAACCGATATATTTTGATTAAGATATTCCCAATTTTGCGGAGCAGGCAGGCTTAATTGCCAAAAAGTAGTTCCTAAAAGCAGATACACGTCCATTAATTTATATTTTTCCATATAGCTCCGAATATCCTCAAACCAGACCACATGCTCCTCGTGATTTTTCCAATAACGATACCATGGCGATTTCGCGGTATTGTCAAACTGAATTTGTTGTCCTGTTGCAATCGCTTGGTTTTGAGCGGCAAGAACAGATAAAGCATGGGTTAAATGGGTTATAGCAATTTTGTCATACCCATAAAGAGGCAGAGCGATCTGCAATTTACGCGGATTGATTTGCGTTAATGAATAACGGACGACTTGCTCCATCCAAGTAATAGGAGCAATCGGATCAGGCGGCCCTGTTGGATACCCGTAATCAATGGTCATCACAGCGACAATGTCTGCTGCATTTCCAATCGCCTTATAATCATAAGCACCAATAATGCGATTCGTCGGAATATCAGCTGTCTTGGCATGAACATTCACATGAAGAATCAGATTGCCTAATGCCGTTTTTAAATCCGTTAGAAATTTATTGAAGTCCTGACGTCTTGGTGGAGGAATAAATTCAAGATCGATACTCACCCCGCCAAAACCTCTTTGAATGGTTAAGTGAACAATGCTTGCAATTAAATTCTGCCGATAAACTGGATTTTCTAACACCTTTCCTGCCAGCTCAGCACTAAAGTCACCTTTCGTATAATTTCGGATCATCAATAAAGGGGTAATGTTTAATTGATTGCATTTTGCTACGATGTTCGAATCCTCAATCTCATTAAAAGCAAAGCCTTCTTCCGTAAAGGAATAGGCAACGACTGCCAAATAGGTTAGTTGGTTAGCCAATGTATCAAGTGTGGAAAGAATATCTCCTATTGCAGACGGAACAATAAAGCCAAGGGTTGCTATTTCCATTTTTATCGGTGATGGAATTGCAATGATTTGACCGATAACTAGCCGATTTGGGCTAATACCCTGATTGGCTGCTAGAATCGCAGCGGTACTCGTATTAAATTGATTTGCTAATTGCCAAATATGATCCCCAGCTTTTATACGGTAATAGCGAATGGGCAGTATTTTATCAGGAATATAAAGGGCAAGGCCGGGTACGAGGGATGTTGTAGAAGTTAAACCATTTACATGGGCAACGGTTTGCAGGGGTATCCCATACATCGTGGATATCCCCCACAAATTCTCTCCTTTACGAACCACATGTACCGCCATATCATCACACCTTTTCTGTATCCTTTTAACCATCTTATGGAGATGATTGGCTAATATACTAGAGAGGGTGAGAAATTTTAGCTATATAAAGGAAAATAGAACTACGTATTTCCCTATTTATAACCGCGGATCGATTGGCTCCGCCTCGAGCGCCAATACGCCCAGCACACATTCATGTACTCTTTCCAATGACTCCCGCTGGACAAACCTTTGAACCGCTTCAAGTCCCAGGCAGAATTCCTTCAAGGCATTACGCTGCTTTTTCCCAGCATTTCTTTGTTTTAACCTCACCAGATTTTCAGGCTTTAAATAATCTATCCCGTAAATAATATGCAAATACTTGCGTCCTCTTACTTTAATGGCCGGCTGGAGGAGTTTTCCTTTATAGCGGGCCACAAAGTTTTCAGGTTTCACCACAAAACCTTCATGACCATTTTCCGTCATTTCCTCCCACCACTTGATCGCCGCCTCCATCGAAGCCTCATCCGATACCACCCGATATTCCGTTTCTATGAATAAGGAAGAAAGTCGGCTAAACTCACGATTCTTTTCCATGTGCCACACATGCGGTTGGTCGAAAAACGATTGATTGCTATGAGCAAGGGTATGGAATGGAGCAATTTGAATTCCCTCTATCCCTTCTGTTTCCCAGCAATAGTTTTGATAGACTTCATTAAATATCTCCGCTTCCACAAGCTCTACCTTCGTTTCCTGCAGCCACTCCGTCACACCTTTACCGTTTTCAATCGCCTTTTCAAGCATCTGCTTTATCTTCTTCCGATCCAGCAACGCCATTTCCCCAACATGCGCATATTGATTAAGAATCAATTCCTTCGCCTTCAAATTCCACGGGAGAATTTCAGCATCAAGCAGAACAAAATCAGTGTTGTGTTTTTCAAAATACCCTCCTAAGTCGCTATTAAGCATCTCCAAAATCCGTTCGCCTAAATCTTTTTGAAAAAATGGCCGTCCTGTCCGGGTATAAATGGTCCCCAATGTTTCCCTGCCCACATACTCTTTTGCTACTTGTTTGTTTTTAAAAAGAAACAAAATGCCACGGCTGCCCATATGTTTTTTCTCGACGACCATTTTATCGATTCCGTTTGCTTGGTAATACTCAAATGCTTCCAATGGATGCTCTAAATATCCCTCTAATCTTGATGGCTTTGGCGTTGGGCTCATCGTTGGCGGAATATAAGGGATTTCCTCAATCGGTACAGTAAAATGAGAAAGATCATCTAAAGCAGACTTGACTCCATCGGCCGCAATCGCAATATGCCTGTTTTGCTCTGTCGAAACAGCAAATCCATCAATAAATTTACGGATATTCGGCGGGGCAAGCCTTTTGCTCTCCCATTCCTTTAAAGGATTGTCAGGGACATTGGCATAATCTTGCTTCGCTTTCACTGAAACCAAATCCTTTTCGGGATAGCGAAATGCCGTTAACCTGCCGCCAAATACAACCCCCTGGTCAATATTCAAGGTATTGTTGATTTGCAAGGGCTGCGGTTTCGGGTCATGCCCCCAAAGAATTAGCTCACTTGATTTATGATAAAGCGTCCAATCCTTTCGCACCGGCTTCCCGTTTTCATTAAGGCCATCCGTATCTCCATAACGGCAAAAATCAGAAATCCTCTGGGATTGCTTGCCAATATAGTAATCTTTAATCCCAGCATGGACGGCAACAGCGACATTTACGCCATTTTTCTGGATGATATAATGCGATTTTGCCTCCAAAAGCATTTCCTTTAATTGTTTCTTAAAAGTATCCGATGCTTCTTTTCCAAATCGTTTTTCATAGTTTTCAAACTCTGCTTCAACCTTCTCATCCCCATGAGCAAGCGTTACTTGACGGCCATCTAACCAGCGGGCTATTTTCCAGCCATGATTACTGTCGATCATGTAAGCCAGCCCTGCTTCAACATGCTTTTGGAAAAATTGCAAGGTGTCAATGGAACGAGGTCCGCGGCTCATAATATCCCCTAACGAAAGAATTTTTCGCCCATCTGGATGAACATAATAACCTTGTTGGTTTTCCGCGTATCCAAGCTCCCCCAGTAATTCAATAGACTCGTCATAACAACCATGAATGTCGCCGATTATATCTATTCCATTTCCCACATCGATTACCATTAGGTTTTCTAAACGATGTATTTCTAGATCCCGAATTTCTTCTTCATTTAAAATAAAATAACGTTGAAAGCCTTCTTTTTTTATGGAACGAAGTGTTTTTTGGAACTGTTGAAACTGCTGTTTAATTCTTTTCCGACCGCGAGGGAATTCCCTTTCTTCATCCCTTTCCAGCAGCTTTTTTTCTGGAACGTTCAACACGATAGCTGCGGCTGGGACATGGTGTTTTTTTGCAATTTCCAGGTATCGCTCGCGATCTTCCACCCGTAAGTGCGTGGCATCAATCAGAGTTAATTTATTGAGACGGCAGCGTTTTTCAATTAAAAAATCCATTGCCTGAAATGCCTCTTTAGAAATTTGGTTGTATTCATCATATAATGCATCCGCCTCATCCCTTGGCCGATCATTCCAAGTGATAAATTCAACATCACTAACAAGAACGCGGAACTGATCCGAACTCACGACTTCAGAGGGGAGAATTACTTTTTCCGCAATTAATCGGTTTAAAACCGTTGTTTTTCCCGAATTAGAAGGTCCGATAAATAACACAATCCCTGCATGGGGCAAATGAATAGTCCTCATTATCATCCCTCTTTCCTTGTAAATAACGCCATTTGTGTCGGCTGCCCAAAGGTTGGATGCTCCTCACCAATCCCTTGAAATTGGACATGATAAGAAGATCCTTCTATCCACTCGGCGCATTTTTGCTGAAATTCATTTCGTGTCCATTCAAAGCGATGGTCATGATGTCGCATCTCCACATCCATTTCATAGACGACATTGTATTCCTGATTGGGTGTCGTTACGATGAGGGCCTGCGGGCGATAATCATGGAGTATCATTTTAAAAATTTTCCCCAACCGAGCTTCATCGATATGTTCAATGACTTCACATAAAATCAGAATGTCCTTATTTTGCAATCGTTCGTCAAAATAAAACAGTGAGCCCGCAATTGTGGTAGGTTCAATAAACCCGCCTTGTTCCTTCGCTTGATGAAACCGGTCCAAAGCACGTAACCGGGCTTTATTCGAGGGCTCTACCGCAAGTATCTCCTTTACGCCGTCTACAAAACCAAGCAAGGTCGATAACTTTCCTTCACCGGAACCAAGGTCAATAATCGTTTCTTTGTTTGGTAATCCTTTAATAGAATCAATTATCGTCTGATAGCGGAGGTCATTTAAACGAACCTTTGGCAGCTCAGGCTTAGGCGATTCCAGCTCAAAAAACTTTGATTGGGAAATCAAATTTTCAAATCTTAATGTCCGAGTAACAATCAACCTCTTTAACGGATGGTTGTCAAGCCAACCTTCCCCGTAACGATCAAGTTTTTCGATTTCTTTTTCATCAATAAAATAATGTTTATAGTTATCCATCACTGGGATGAGAATAAACACATGCTTCAGCGCACTTTGAAGGGACTGCTGCCCTTTTAAGGTAATAAATTTTGCCGAGCTTTTTTCATGAATTTTCTTATTCGCCGCGCCGCGTTCAAGGTTTACCTGATAGCCCATTGGTTCAAATAATGCGTGAATCTCATCATCCCCTAAATCAGTCGCAACCGGACCAAAGGCTAAGTCCATTTCAAAAGGATGCTGAACCCATTTCAAATATTCTTCTTGTGGTTTCCCATTTAACGCAGTGCCCAGTGCTTTACGAATGGCCGAAGTGAAAATACTGCTAACCGCAAACTCGCGATCATTGATGTAGGAGGTAATATCATATAAATCCGCTGAATTCCGCACTAAATCGATGGCATCCGGTTTTACATAAATCAGAAATTGGACCTCATTTGGTGTAAAGGTTGTGTAGACAATCCGGGTTTTGAAGCCCTTTTCGTCCCGTTCATAAAGATTATTAGGATTTTTAGCAAGAAGATAGGAGACTGTCTCGGCATCCTGCCCCCTTACTGTGACTGAAAGCTGCATGCTCTGCACCTCACTTTACGGAGTATCATTTTACCATTATTTCACATAAAAGGAATGATTGCCAAGCAGAAGAAAAAACCACACAAGACTGTGTGGCATTTTGTGCTATCAATTGATTCAACTTAATGAGTTACTTCAGCTTCCTGGTATATCCGAAATGCCGGAACAATCGTATCCGTAACAATTTCTTTTCCTTTTTCGCGAATAAAGTCCAATTTATAATAGGCATCAAATCTTTGACTGATTTCTGTTTTCACTAGTTCGGGCGGAGTGACGACGATGAATTGGAACTTCAGCTTTTCAGCAACGGAGAAGATCGGATCAAGGACATGTGCCGACGCAGCTTGTCCGAATGGATTATCACAGACTAAAGGAACCCAGCTTTGATCGGTCTCGTTTTTAACGGATAATAACATCATCATCATGACCATTCGTGCTGATAGCTTTTGACCTCCACTACCATCGGATTTCGTCCTTGAACCCTGATTAATGGTTTGCCAGGTTGAATAATGCTCTCTTTGCGGTTTCCCGTACATAAAGGCATTATCCGTTCGCATATTATAGACGAGTAGCTCAGGATACCGATTCCGCAAAGATACAAACAATATTTGCTCATCACTTATGAGTTGTTTTATTTCTTGATTTACAGCTTGATTACTACTATCAATCACATCAAATTGTTTCGTAATTTTGTTTATGGCAGCGACAAAATGCTGCTTCAGCAGCGGCTCGATATCTTCAGCCTTTTTAGGCAAAATGTCTTCTTTTAGCTGGACGAGTGGAAAGTTTCCTCGTTCATTTTTCAGCTTCATTTTTGCAATCATGGAACGAATCGCCTCTGAAATGCTCATGACCTTCATGCTGGCACGGCTTGCCCAGAAGTTTTGAGCCTTTTCTGCCCTTTCCTTATCACGTTCTAATTGTTCTAATCCACTTTGAGAAAAACGCTTCATATTTTGAACGATGCTTTGAATATGCGAATAATGCCTCGTATCCATATGATCTAATGTGGTTAACACATCATTTTTAAAACGAATCTCCCAATCTTTTCCTTCAATTGTTAGCTTTAAATTACGCAAGGATTGTTCGATTTTTGCATGTTTCTCCTGTCCATCTTCCTGTATTGCTTGTTGCTCTTCACACCAGGATAAGATACAGGCTTTTCCTTGACTTTTAACTTTTTCTAATTCCGAATCCGTAAATGCTAGAGCTTCCTCCTTAAGGATAACGGATAAGGTTAACAAATCCCCTTCATAACCAGTAATGTTTGCTTCTATTTCTTTTTGGCGCTTTTCCGCCTGCTTTTTTTCTTCTATTGTTTTTTTCGTTTGGTCTTTTATTTCGACTTCCTTTACTTCTAAGTCAAGGTCTTCCCATTCTTCAGGCTGTTTTTCATGCTTTGCTACTTTTTTACCTGATTTATCACGTTGTTCTGTCGCATGCTTTAGGGACGTTTCTGCCACTGTTACAGCTGTTCCTTGTTCCCGTTCTTCTTTTTCTGCTGCTTTCGCATCCTTCTGTGCGGTTTGCAGCATATTTTCTACTATACTAATAGGTTCATCTGGTACCGGAGCTTTATGCCATTCTTTGTTAAGGTTATCTAGTTTTTTCTCTAATTTCTTTTGTTGCTTTTGTTCTGTTTCTTTTCTTGCTTGAATAACCAGTAATTCTCTAGCCTGTTCTTCTTTTGATTTTTGAAGTTGTATTAGCTCTCTGATGCTTCCATTTATCTCTTCTAATAAATGTGGTGATAAACGTGGGACCTCTTCACATTGCTCCGCTTTTTCATCCACAGGAAATGCCGCTGTTTCAATAAAGACGGCGATCTCCTTTATATTTTGTTCGTTTGTCAGCTTCCATTCTAAATAGGTTTGATTCCATTGGTTTTGTAGCTCAACAATTTTTTCATGCTCTTTTCCTATTTCTAATTGTTTATTGACCAAGGCTTCCTTTTGCTTCTCTTTTTCTAGTTTTACCCGTTTATTCATTAGGTGAAGTGATTTTTCTTGATCAAAATCCTCTAAGGTTTCCACATCTCTTGTAAGCTTATCTATTTTTTGAATGGTCTTTTGCCGCTGCTCATTTAGCTGAAGCTGTAATTCTTTCTCTTTTTCCTGTTTTGTCGTGACATCTTGTAATTCAATTTTCTTAGAAAGAAGAGCGTTCTGTTCTTGAGTTAAAGATTTCTCGAGATCAATACAAAGCTCACTTGAGATGAACCGATCAATTTCTTTTAAAATTAGGCGTAAGGACGTTTCGGTTTTTTCGATTTCAATAAGTGTATCTTTCTTTTCTTCTATTTGTTTAGCAATCTTTATTTTCCAGTCGATAAATAGATTTTTGTCACTTAATAGCTCTTTCTCTGTTCCGTTAATGATCACAAAGGATGGCGATTGATTATTGCTGTTCATTTCCTCACGCATGAAAATCGGAACAGGACTTTTAAACATTCTTCCCGAAAGAATCTGCTGATTAATTTTTTGCCATTGTTGGCCGCTAACGACCACCCCATATGGAAGAAGTGGGTTTGCCATAAGGTGGTTCGCCATTTCCTCTGCACGTAAGGATTGGAGAAATTGGGTTCCATAAAACACATCAATGCCCGTCTTTTCATCGATCCATTCCTTTAATTCCTTCACATCTTTATTAGGAATCCAGAAGTGCTCATCATTTAAGGAATGATCTAGTTGTATTTCCCAAAGATCTTTTTTAATTTGTTCACCTTGTTCCCTATTATTTACTAGGACCTCTTCAATCTGTATGGCATATTTCGAAAGAAGCGCGTGTGTGAACGGTGCAGTAACATCATCTAATAGACCATGGAGCCTATCTAATAGTTTTGATTCTTTTGGCCTTTGCTCCTCAATTGCAACTTTTAACTCTCCGCATTTTTCTTCTGAAAACTGAATCGATTGACTGAGCGTACCATGTAAAGTGGCAAGTTGATTTTGCCGTCCACTAGATTCTTTCTCTTTTGCTTGCAGCTCTTCTAACAAAGCCTTTTTGTCATCTATTTGTTTAGAAAGAAACTGGGTAAAGCCCTTTAAGTCATAGGTTATGCGGTCTCCAAACTCTTTGATGAGCGCTTCTTCCTTAGACTCAAATGTATGGATTTGTGTATATAAAAAATCAATTTCACTATTAAGCTGAGCAATCTCTTTTGTCTTTTGTTTATCCTGTTGCGTAAGTTCGTTTCCTTTTTTCTTTAAAAACTTTTGATAACCCAAATACTGCTTTACAGCTTCTTGTAGGGATCGATAAGAATGCTCCCATTGCATTTTAGTTTCTTTTTTGATCTCATCCATTCTTTGATTCACTTGCTCTAAGCCGCTATTTTGTTCTAATGTCGCGATCTGCTGAGCAAGAGTGCGAATACTTTGTTCGTTTTCACTCCACTCTTTCAATAAGGCATGAAAGACTAACAGCTCTTTTCTTTCCTGTTTCTCCTGAACGATTGCTTGAAAGGAAGTATGCTTATTCCTTTCTTCTCCTAATTTCTTCGCCCAATTTAGTACCTCTCTATGAGCTTTGGCGTAGTCTAGGTTGTCTTTTTGAAAGCGTAAATCCGCTTGTGTCATCGTTAATCTTTCAATGCCTTTTTCTAAAGTAAGCAGCGTTTCCACTTCCGCTTGCTTCAAATGCTCCAAAGCCCCAAGCAGTTGTCTTCCTACCTTAATACTGCCATTCACAATTTCTTTATGCGCAGCACCTTTTGCTAGATTTTCTTCAAAAGGGACGATGTCTTCTAAAAATTCCTTATGTGCTTGCTCTCTTTTTAAGAGAACCGGCAAATCCTTCGCGATACTTGCCTGACTCTTGAAAATCTCCACAAGATCGTCCTTTTGATGTTCCGTCCGGTGTAAGACTTGGCTAATTGTAGGAATGATTCGTTTTTGGAACAGAGAATGATCATCCTCAGATCCCTCAAAGTATTTCCCAACGCCGCCTTCATCCTTGTTTATGTCCTTCATGATATCCCAATCTTTACGGTTGATTCCATAAGTATCGAGAATGCGATAATGCTTTTTCGTATCTCGGTAAACGTCGTATCCGTTCCATTTTAAATAGTCCTTCAAGCTTTCGGTTTCAGCAACCTCATCATTTTCATAGAGTGGGATGTGCTCAAGCGATACCTCGTCTTTCCCTTCAAATTCTCTTGTATAAAAGGTTATATTAGGGAGGATCTTCGCTTCTTGTTCTAACGTCTTACTTTCATTTCCACTTTCTTCGTTTATCGAAATCCGCTGTTCGGCTGAGAACATGCCTCCCGTAACCAGATGCCGGCTGTCAGAACCGTCCAATTCCCATTGAATAAGAACATGAAAGGTATACGGAATAAATTGCTCTTTATTATTAAAAAAGAACTGCTGATAATAACGATTGTTTTGTTTTCCCCATGAGGTACCAGGCTTAAGGATTTGGAAAATGGTTTGCAAGAATACCCCTTTCCCTCCGCCATTCATCATTGCAACGAGACCATTTGTTGATGTCTCTTCATTATGGAAGTTAAAAGTGGTGTCTTTATATTGCTTTTGCATGCCATCATACTTTAAGCCGACAATTCTAATTCGATGGATTTTCGGCATGCTGCTCCTCCTCTTTAGCCATTAATTTTTTTAGTAATTCATAACGGTCGTAATCGTGATATAGATATTCAATACGCTCAAAAAGCTCTTGTTTGGGAATCACCTTAGCTATATCATCCCGATCAAGAATGACGATCAGCCCCTCCGTCTCGAGTAAGCGCATAGCACTGGCGATTAAACCAATTCTGGTTCGTCTATTGCCTTTTTTAACACCATAATCATCTGTGTCGACCTCCATGTATTTCCATGTTGTCACAACATCCTTCATATCGATTCGTTCTTCTTCTCCGAAGGTAGGTTTTGCTTTAAGAATACTATCCCAATTCATTATGAGGTCGTTGACTTGCCTCTCTAATGAGTAGTAGCTGATTCCTTCCCGCTTCATTCGGATTTTGGCAGCCTGGTTCCGGTCAATCGCTGCTAAGAAAGACATAATCACGACGCTAATAAGATGAAAGTGTTTTTTCGTTTCGACTTGCTTATGCTTCTCTTTCAAATGTGTAAAATTCGTAGCAAAGACGGAGCCGGTGGGCTGGACAACTAAGTGGATCCGCTTAGGCGATTCGATGATATATGTACCCGACTCGTCCGCTAATAATAGAACGGTCTGTCTTACTTCCGGATCAAAATACGATTGGAAGTGCTCGCTATTTTCGTCAATTACTTTATCTTTTAATAGAGTAAAATAGACAGCAGAAGCTTTTTTGATTGATTCTGCATTCATCATTTATCCCTCCTGGACACATATTTTAAACGGGGTAATTTTCATTTGATACCATTGGAATGGCTCTGCTCGATGATCAAACATGGTATAGATTTTTGAACCTTCAAACACTTGAAATTGAGGGTTTTCCTTCATTAATTTATAAAGAAGAATTTCCCTCTCATCACTTATGGTTTCTTCTTTTCGATGCAGCACTTGAACCTTCAGCGGCTTTTTATCAAACATCATCCATAAATCAATCGTTTCATATTCTTCAAACCATAGATCCTGCACGTCCAATGGCAGTGTTGATAAATCAGCTAACGAAAACTCTCCGTATGTTTGTAAATGTTGAAAAACATAACTCCATGCCTTTATAACAGACGCCCAGTCCGTTACTCGCATACGAGTAACGCTTACTTCTGCCTCCTCTTCGATTACAACATCCGTTAGTTGTTTTTCATCAAATTCTTGTTCTCCCCAAATCCATTCAAGCGGCAAGATAAATTCATTTTTCGGTGAAAATAAGGGAGAAAGGGCTGTTTCTATTTCCTTGAAACTTTGAACGCCTTCCTTCAGTAACATATTTTCATAAATATGTTCTCGAAAGGATACCAGACTGGTTTCCCAAAACAAGGAAGGATTTTCTGCCTTTAATTTCATCTCATAGGAGATATTTTGAATGACTAGTTTGGCAAAACGATCATGCAACTGCCTTGTATGACCAATTTTTTCTTGGAGAAGAATCAATTCTTTCTGAATGAAATCATCCTCTTCATTTCTACGTCTCGTCTTTTCTATCATCCTAGTAATAGTCCGGAAGTGATTTTTTTCTTCGTCAAATTGCTTTTCAATTTCAACACGATTGTCGGCCCTTTGCCATTCTTGTTCAATCAATAAGATTTTGGGATTATTAATCATTTCCTTTTGGAAAGTGAATTCTTTTGCCATTAAGCGGTTTACACGTGAAATGAGGTGATCGAGGTTACGAGTAGCTTTTCTAAAATTACCGTTTTTAATCAGCTGAATACTATAGAGTTGCTCTATCGTTATGGAGAATTCCTCTGCCATTTCCCTACTCATAAAAATCATTTCTTGAGAAACATCTGTGAGTTTATAAACAATGGATCCGCCTAGCTCTAAATTCGTATAGATTTCATCCATCGTGACATATCGAAAGGTTTGCGTTTCCCAGGATTGTCTTAATTCATCGTAATATAAGGCCTCAAACGGTTTACTATACTCTTCTTTTCCCTGATATAAAAGCCCACTGGTAATCCGTTCAATTTGTTTATCGTCTGCTAAAAGCTTCATCTGCTTAATGGAATCCTCTACTATATACTTAATATCTGATTTCCGCCGATGATCATCATCATTCAATTCTCGATAAAAGATGGTAAGGAGCACTTGCATGAGAATCGTTTGGATATGAGGCTTCAACTCTCCTACTTCCATTCCCCTGCCAAGCTCGAACAGTGGATTTAATCGTTGCAAACGCTTGCCGAAACCTTCCCATGATTCGTTCACATCCATCTCCTCCATGTTTCTATGTTTAAGACTTCTTGTGGAACCCGCTTATTTTCCTTCCATAAATGCATTAGTCGTTCTTGTTCCTCTTCTGTAAACCATTGAAAAAATTGATCACGGTATTTGAGGTTTTGGGTTTGACCGATTTTCTGGTCATTCCTTTTTTCTATACATTCAAGCATTTTGCGATAAATTTTCAAGGCAGGCTGAATACAGCAATCAGGGTATTTTTCTATAAGCCGAATGAGGATTCCGTATCCTGCGGCATCAAGATCTCCTACGTAGTAGAAAAGATAGGATGATTTGGGAAACATTCGAAAGAAAAAGGCAAAGCTCCGTTCAATTTTGGTCCCTTCACCATAAATGATTAGTTCCGGTTCATAATCGAGTTTATTCTCTTCCAATAATTTAATCGAAGTATGAAAGAAAGATAGATTTTCGACGATTAGTACCCTCTGAATATCTTTCATTTCTTTCCCTTGTTTCATCCAAAATACGAAAGGTTCCCCATAATTCACCATTTTAAGTTGGTCTTCCGATATTCCAATTCTGGCTAAAAAGCCTTTTCCATCAGGAAAGCTATCACTATCAATTAAGAATTTTTCATGACCAAAAAGCTCTAGGCTTCTTTCTTCTAATGACACGATTTCCCGTTCCGAACTGAACTTTAGAAAAGTATATAAATTCTGGATTCGCTTCCATTCGTCATTCGTTTGCCATTCGAGATGCCGTTCATAGTAGGAAAAATCAAACCGATCAATTAATTTCATCATCTCCAGGCGATCCCATTTGTCTGCTTGAACTTTTACATTTACCCAGCAATATAAGGGAAGTGCTGGTGTTTTACCATTGTATTGATTATTTTGAATAGGGATAAGGATTTCTTCAGCTTGCAAAGTTTTAATTGCACGATAAAACAACGAATAACCGTCCATTTCAAAATAATCATCCATTAGCTTGCGCAACTGAATTTCTAAATCGTTAATATTTATTTTCTTTTTCTGTTTAGGGTGTTGAATATCTCCAATAAAACCTCTCACCCTTGTTTCAATCACATCGATTGTACTCACCTACTTTAAAGCTTCCTAGTGTCATGCATTGACCACTAATACTATTTTTAGATACCTTCTATTATAAACTAGTTGCATTTTTGTTGGTAAATGAATTTTTCTTAAAAGATTAGCAGATTGCAATTAACCAATACACTGGACACAGGAACCTCCCCGAATTTTCTTGTTTAACTGTACTATTTCACAACGCTCACACCAATTTCATAAATCTGCTTAGGAAAAACCGGAAACAAAAAAACCGCATAAGTGAAAAAATTCACCGTGCGGTAAGTAATGATTATTGCTATCGGAACTACTTCTTGAGAATCGAACCTGCCAGACCACACACGGTGGTCTCTAATAATTGCTTATACCACATTCGTTGCGAAAACAGCGTATTTTAAAAGTCAAACTCATCGTCATGGCGATGGCGGCGGTATTTTGCTGCATGACAGGAATCACAAATCGGAAAAGCATGATCCCAAGGCAATTTTCTTCCGCAATTCTTACACTTTTTCACAAATTTCTTGATATCGGTTTTTAACCGTTCCTGTACCTGGTCACTGACCTCTTCACGCAGACGTTCCCAATATACCGCTTCCGTCTTCTCACCTAAACGGTACAAAAACAATAGGTGGAGACCAACTGCTTTATAGGAAAGTTCAAGCTCCTCAAGGCTGCGGTCTTTAACAATTGGCTCAGGAAGTTCTCTACCGTCGATAATCGCATACATGGTTTGTTCCCATTGCTTTGTCAGCACCGGTTCATTTTTAGAAAAAGGTAAGTGCAGAAATCCGTAAAGATCCATCAACGGAAGTCTTGCTTCAATATCGGTCCCGGCAATCAACTGATAAAGTGACCGCTCCTCTGATAATGATGCCTTCTTCGTTCCCTTTGGGCTTTCAAATTTTCCCCATAGCTCAAAGAAAGTCCCGAGATCGCGATAATAGCGCTGGAATCGTTCAAACACCGAATTGGTCGGTGCAATCGCAAAGGTATGAACCGGTTCATCCTCCTGCATTAACAGTCGGCGCATCGTTTTAATATCATTTGTGAACGCAACCTTCCCCACATCATAAATCCCTTTTCTTCCGGCCCGTCCGGCAATTTGCTTCACTTCCTGTGAAGTAAGCAGCCTTCTTCTAGTTCCATCAAATTTTTCATTTTCCAAAAAGACAATTCTTCGGATGGGCAGGTTTAATCCCATTCCAATCGCATCTGTAGCAATAATTACTTTTGTTTTTCCATCATTAAATTGCTGAATTTGCTTTTTCCTTGTTTCCGGCGGCATGCTGCCGTAGATCATGCTGACTTTATGTCCGTCATTTTGCAGCCTTGATGCTGTTTCGAGCACACGTCGTCTTGAAAAACAAATGAGCGCATCCCCTTTTTTAATATGCTTGATATGAAATTCCCTTGATTCCACTTCAAGCGGGGTGTCACGGCTGTACTCATGAATTTCAATATCCGAATCACCTAATAGCTCAAGCAGCATCGTTTTTGAATTTCGGCTCCCAATGATATGCACTTCTTGGGCATTCGCTTTCGTAATCGCCTTATACCAAGAAAATCCCCGGTCCTTATCGGTAATCATTTGTGCCTCATCAATGACCACCACATCATAGAATTCTTTTTCATGGAACATTTCAACCGTACAGGAAATATGATTGGCCCCAGGAACGATTTTTTCCTCCTCACCCGTTTTTAAGGAACAGGGTGTTCCTTCGGCATTTAATTTATCATAAACTTCAAGGGCCAAAAGGCGTAGCGGCGCTAAATAGATACCGCTGTCGGCTGCCTTCATCCGCTCAAGGGCATGGTGCGTTTTCCCCGTATTGGTTTCTCCAATATGAAGAATATAACGAATTTGTCTGCCCATTGATGGATTGTATTCCTGGCCGAAAATATCCTCCATCATCCGGGCCTCTTCTTCCCTTTTTCGTTGTAATTCCGCTTCCTCTTCTGCTTTTTTTCGTTCTCGTTCCGCAAAATCTTTTTCAAAAATTTCTCGGTGAACCTCTAAATCAAATGGAAGATCGACAAGTTTTAAGAGATCCGAAACATATTCATCCTGGATATCCTGTGTAAAATATTCCTCTACCTCATATATAAGATTTTCAATACAATTTTTCACGAAAGAGATGGTCAGTTCTTCGTTAAAGATAGCTTGAAATTGTTGATGGATTTTTTCCGGAAGTTGTTCAAATACCTTTTGCGGCAAAAGTTCAGAAACATAGTCGGAAATTAAGCCTTCATATACGAAAAAATAGGTTTCGTATTCGTAAAAGCTTCTGCCCCAATGAAGCGTTTTATGGATGTCACCGGTTAGTTCTTCAAAAAACGTTGCTAACGTAGTATAGGCATTCGGATCAAAATTCCCTTGGTTGACTAGTTTTTCTTCAAGAGCAAAGGTGTCAACGGATTGGAATTTAGGATTGTTTTCGAAATCTGCTTCCAATTGAACTGCAACAAATCTTCGGATATAGAGGTAGAAATTTTGATAATTCTCCTCAATAAACTCTGCCGCAAAAGAGTCAATTTCATTTTGCAGCAGCTGTTTTTCAGCCTGCCGTTTGCTCTCTTCTTCCCGTTTTAAAAAGTCGGCCTTTGCTTGATGGTACCGCTTTTCCCATTTATCTTCTTCACCCTGAAAAGTGTCCTGCAGCCATTCCAAGGCTTCAAACGGTTGATATGTCCGCATTTCATCTCGAAACAGTTTGTTGATTAATTTCCGGTCGATGCCTTCCACCACAAATCCTTTTTCCTTTAAAAATGCCTTTTTTTCATTCCTTGGAACATCATTGGTCGATTTATTCAGCCAAACATTAATCCAAATTTGTTCAGTATACTCGCTTCGATCGGTGAGGTATTGTTCAAAGGTTGGGATCGTTTCTTTCGATACCAAATAATGATCAATGTCTTCAAATAGCTTTTTTTTCGTATGTTCGACCGCTTGAGGATAAATGACAGTTAATTTACTCATTTCGCTAGTCTCCTCTTAAAAATTTGCATCTTTTCTGATTTCTTTTTTTCTTATTTTTATGTATAATGGGATCATAGAGATCGTATAGTAAAAAAGACCGAGCATGACAAAGAACTACTCGGTCAATGCAATAGACGGTTCCCCATTGGGAGTCGGCATATTGGAAGAGATAATCCACCGTTTATGCTTGTCGGCTCAAGGGTGGATTATTTTTTTTTGTTAAATGACAGCACGGTGACGATGAGACCTGCAAATGAAATTGCCAGCGTCAAAGCTTCATAAACTGTCAAACGGCATCACCCCCTTTCGATAGGAGTGATCCGACCACCCTTGAGAGATCCTATTCTATTGCATTTCTAATTATAGCATAAATTTCCACATCGAACAAGCGTTCCCTTAAATATTATGTTGGGTACAATATTGGTCCACTAAATCCTCGATTTGATCTAGCTCCGGAAATTTTCCTGAAAACTGAAATTTAATTTCTTCGATGAAATGTTCGCGATTATATACATGGATGGCTCCATTTTGTGCGATAACGCTATATTCCGGTACAAAACGGTAACCGCTTCTTTCAATAGCCCCCATCATCATGCTCCTTTTTCCTTGTTTTGGTTAGTATTTGCAGATTTTTGGGGAATCATCCTTGTTTGTGAATACTTCGAGCAATGCCCCCCAATCACATAAACAAAAGAACGGCCCTCTAAAAAAGGAGCCGCCCCAAAACCAACAAACCTTATGCTGTTGTATAAACCTCTTCTTTATTTTCATGACGAATCGTCGCTTGTGCTGCTGCCAGACGAGCTAGCGGCACACGGTATGGTGAACAGCTGACATAATCCAAGCCGGTTTTATAGCAGAAATCAATCGAGCTCTTTTCACCGCCATGCTCCCCGCAAATACCAGTTTTTAAAGTAGGCTTCGTTTCACGGCCAAGCTTCACGCCCATCTCAACCAACTTCCCTACGCCATCCTGATCAAGCACAGCAAACGGATTATCCGGAAGCACCTTATGCTCAATATATGCCTGCAAGAACTTTCCTTCCGCATCATCACGGCTATAACCGAAAGTCGTTTGTGTTAGATCATTCGTACCAAACGAGAAGAAGTCAGCTTCCTCCGCAATCTGATCCGCCGTTAACGCAGCACGCGGGATTTCAATCATCGTCCCAACTGTGTAATCAAACTGTTTACCCGTTTCCTCTTGAATACGAACTCCGGCATCAACCACCAATTGACGCATTTCCTTCAGTTCATTCACATGACCGACAAGAGGAATCATGATTTCAGGCTTAACTTCCATTCCCTTGTCAGCTAGCTTTGCCGCAGCATAGAAAATCGCTTTGGCCTGCATATCGTAAATTTCTGGAAAGATCATTCCCAAACGGCAGCCGCGGTGGCCGAGCATTGGGTTGAACTCATCCAATTGGCGAACCTTTTTAAGCAATAATTCTTTTTCCTTTAATTCTGCAGAACCCGGATTTAAAATTTGCAGCTTTGTTACTTCGACTAACAGCTCCTCTTTATCCGGTAAGAATTCATGTAATGGCGGGTCTAGCAAACGAATCGTAACCGGATGCCCTTGCATCGCTTCAAAGATTCCTTCAAAATCGCCCTGCTGCATTGGCAATAACTCATCAAGAGCTTCCATCCGCTCAGCATAGTTCTCCGCTAAAATCATTTTTTGGACAATTGGAATTCGCTTTAAATCCATAAACATATGCTCAGTACGGCACAAACCAATTCCACCTGCACCGAAATCAAACGCTTTTTGAGCGTCCTCCGGATTATCCGCATTGGCACGAACACCAATTTTGCGCTCTTGGTCCGCCCATGCTAACAATAATTGGAACTCATCTGATAATTCAGGATCGATCATTGGGATTTCACCAAGCATGATTTCACCTGTTGACCCGTCAATCGTAATCGTTTCACGGTATTTCACAACCGTTTCTCCAACTGTAAATTGCTTCGCTTTCAAATCAATTTTCAATGGCTCACAGCCGCAAATACAAGCTTTTCCCATCCCTCTTGCAACAACAGCAGCATGGCTTGTCATGCCGCCGCGGCTTGTTAAAATCGCCTGTGAAGCAACAATGCCGTGGATGTCATCCGGCGTCGTTTCCGGACGGACCAGAATGACCTTTTTACCCTCATTGCCTAGTTGTTCTGCTTCATCTGCGTCAAAGACAACCTGGCCAGTTGCCGCACCTGGTGAAGCCGGTAAGCCTTTCGCTAACAATGTACGCTGATATTTATCATCAATGCGGCGGTGTAGCAATTGATTTAGTTGATCTGGGTCCACTCGAAGCAACGCAGTCTTTTTATCAATAATACCTTCTGCCACCATTTCAACAGCAATGCGGATCGCTGCCTGTGCGGTCCGTTTTCCATTACGAGTTTGCAAGATAAATAGTTTTCCACGCTCAACAGTGAATTCAATATCCTGCATTTCCTGATAATGCTGTTCCAAGCGTTTGCACGTTTCTGTGAATTGCTGGTAAACTTCCGGCATTTCATCCCTTAGTGTCGCTATTGGCTGCGGTGTACGAATTCCGGCTACAACATCTTCGCCTTGTGCATTAATCAGGTATTCACCGTATAGAACATGCTCACCTGTCGAAGGATTTCGTGTGAACGCGACCCCTGTACCTGAGTCATTTCCCATATTACCGAACACCATGCTTTGAATATTTACAGCCGTTCCTAAGTGATCCGGGATTTTGTTTAAGCGGCGGTATACAATCGCACGCTGATTGTTCCAAGAATCGAACACGGCATTAATGGCTAAGAATAGCTGCTCTTTTGGATCCTGCGGAAACTCTTTTCTTGTATGCTTTTTGACGATTGATTTATAACCGACAATCACTTCCTGCCAATCTTCTGCACTCATTTCAGGATCAGAACTATAGCCTTTATGCTCACGAACTTCTTCTAAAAATTGTTCGAAAAAATACGTATCGATATCTAACACAACATTGCTGAACATTTGGATAAAACGGCGGTAGGAATCATATGCAAAGCGAGGATTGTTTGTTAACTTTGCCATTCCCACAACGGTTTCATCATTCATCCCAAGGTTTAAAACCGTATCCATCATTCCCGGCATCGAAAAAACAGACCCGGAACGTACAGAAACTAACAATGGATTTTGTGCGTCACCCAATTTTTTACCCATTTTTTCTTCCAATCGGCTAAGAGCTTCTAAGCTTTGAGCCTCTACTAAAGCAGGAATTTTTTTGCCAGAATCATAGTATGCGTTACATGCCTGTGTAGAAATCGTAAATCCATAAGGTACAGGAAGGCCAATCCGCGTCATTTCCGCTAGGTTTGCGCCCTTACCTCCAAGCAATTCTTTCTTATCGCCATTTCCCTCATGAAAAAGGTATACGTATTTTTCCATTGATTAAAAGCTCCTCTCTTTTTTTAAAATATCTAAAATGAGACCGGCTGTTTCCTCAATTGCTTTATTGGAAACATTAATAATCGGGCAGCCAACACGTTTCATAATTTTTTCTGCATGTTCTAGTTCGTCCAATATTCGTTCAAAGCTCGCGTAGCTTGCCTTCGAACCAAGTCCTAGTGCTTTTAAGCGTTCTTTCCGGATTTCATTTAATTTATCCGGAGAAATGATTAAGCCAATACAATTTCGGCGCGGTATTTCGAATAATTCATCCGGCGGCGGAACTTCTGGAACCAATGGAACATTCGCTACTTTAAAGCGTTTATGAGCTAAATACATGGAAAGTGGTGTCTTGGATGTTCTTGATACGCCTATTAACACGATATCTGCCTTAGTAATTCCCCTTGGGTCACGTCCATCATCATATTTAACCGCAAACTCGATGGCCTCAATTTTCCGGAAATACTCCTCGTCCAGCTTTCTCATCATGCCAGGCTGGTGATGCGGGGTTTTATTAAATCTTGTTGTAAAGGCATTCATTAAAGGATTTAATAAGTCAACTGCATAAATCCCCTCTTCTGCAGACCGCTGATCCAAATAATCCTTTAAGGTTGGAACAACGATGGTATAAGCGATAATCGAATGGCCCTCTTTTGCCAATGAAATAACATCTTCAATATCTTCAAAATCCTCCACATAGGAATTGCGGCGGATTTCCACATGGCCCCCATTAAATTGAGTAGCCACGGCTTTTACCACAAGCTCAGCCGTTTCCCCAACTGAGTCTGATACAACATAGACCACTTCTTTTTGATCCAAAATTCCTGCCACTCTCCTCAACCAAGTTTTTGATCCATTATTTCAAGGTATGCACGTGTAATCGTTGTCTTGGTAATCCGACCTACAAGTAAATATGTATGGTCATCCACTTCCTTCACAACGGGTAGGGAATCAATATGATTATTAATCATCTTTTTTGCTGCTTCGAGCAAGGTTTCTTCTGGGCGAATGGTAACGATGTTCGGCATCCGTGTCATGATGACACTAACAGGGAGCTCATTGAGGTTTTGATTACCGATCGCAGTTCGAAGCAAATCCTTCCGGGAAATGACCCCTGCTAGGTTTCCTTCCTCATCAACTGCATAAAGTGTGCCGACATCCTCTAAAAAAAGTTGAACAATTGCGTCATAAACTGAGGTGGATTTTTCTACAACAATTGGGTGGGCTTTAAAATCACTTACTTTTTGATGTAAAAACTTTTCTGCATGCTGTTTAACTTCTAATTCCTGATTATAAAAATATCCAACCCTGGGTCTTGCATCCAAATTGCCGGACATTGTTAAAATAGCCAGGTCAGGTCTTAGAGCCGCCCTTGTTAACGATAGTTTTTCGGCAATTTCCTTCCCGGTGATCGGCCCGCTTGCTTTTACAATTTGTAAGATTTCATCCTGCCGCTTTGTTAGTTTAATAACTTCCGCCCTCCTCTCAAAAAATAGGTCCTAATCTGACGGAGTTTTTTAAATGTGTTATACTTATTTACATATAGTATATTACATTTAGCCAAAATGCGAAACATTTATTTATACTATTTTCGACAATTTTCAAAACTATTAAAAGTTTCCCTCTAAAAAGGCTCCCTCAAGGAGGTGAGCCTCATTTTTGACAAACAGGACAATAAAAGGATTTCCTTGATGCAATGGTTGTTTTTTTAATCGGTGTTTGGCAGCGAAAGCAAGGCTGATTTTCACGATCATACACCTTGCAAAGCTGGTTATAGCTCCCTGTCTTTGTATCTCCAATAAAAAATGGATTTTCTAAATATCCCCCATGATTAAGGGCATCGGTTAGTACATTTTTCATCGAATCAAACAAATGGCTTTTCTTTTCATCCCGTATCTCTTGGATTTCCCTAGTTGGCAATATTCCGGAATGATAGCAGATTTCATCTGAATAGCAATTCCCAATCCCAGCAATAAATCCTTGGTCAAGCAGCTTCGCCTTAATTTTCCCACGCTTATGATCCATTAATTTCAAAAACGCTTCTAAAGTAAAGCTGCTTTCCAGTGGTTCCGGGCCTAAATCAGATAACTCTTGCTGCACGGCTTTTTCACTATATAAATGTAAGTAGCCAAGCCGTAAGCCGATGAAATATAAATGCTGATTCCCAAAGGATAAGCGAATTTGAATTGTCCGTTTCGGTTTTTCTTCCTCTGTCCCGTAAAACATCCAGCCGCCAAGCATTAAATGCAATAACAGGACTTGTCCATTTTGAAAATGGAAAAGCAAATGCTTGGCTCTCCTGTCAACGGTCGTAACCTTCTGGTGAAGAACGCTGTTTATAAAAAGCTCCGGTTTTACATTAATTGATTTTTCACGGTTAATTTGCACATCTGTAATGACGTGGTCAGCAATCCGTTGATTTAATAATCTTCGGTAATTCTCCATTTCGGGAAGTTCAGGCATTTTGATTCCCTCCAATATTTTTCCTTTACTGAATATCTTTTCCTAAACTCCTAAAAAAATGAACGCAAAAAAACCGGACATTGAATTGGTCCGGTTTTCTCCATTTTATACATGTTCTTCTTCAAATGAACATTCTTTAAGCGGGATTACTTTCGTTTTATGGACAATTTTATATCCAAGCCAAACAATTAAAAAGATTGGCAATCCAATATAGGATACGGCTGCACCGTACCAATCAATTTTATCGGCCGTAAATGCTTGATAGTTTTGGCCAAGAATAATCACGACACACATTGCTAATGCAAGCAGCGGACCTAACGGGAACCACTTTGCTTTGTATTTAAGTTGATTCAAGTCTCTTCCCTGTGCATTATAGGCTTTTCTAAATCGGTAGTGGCTTATGGCAATACCTAACCAAGCAATAAAACCGGTTAATCCTGAAGCATTTAATAACCAAGTATACACTTGATCCCCAAAGATAGAAGTTAAAAACGCTAATGCTCCAACAATGGTCGTTAAAACAAGGGCATTCATTGGAATACCACGCTTGTTTACATTTTGCAAAAATTTAGGTGCCTGTCCATCCTTTGCCATCGACCAAAGCATCCGTGTCGCTGCATATAATCCTGAAGATCCACACGATAAAACGGACGTTAATATAACAGCATTCATGACAGAAGCAGTAAAGGCAATCCCTGCTTTTTCAAATACGAGGGTAAACGGACTCACCGCAATGCTATCAACGTCTCCGCCTAATAGCTGAGGGCTTGTAAATGGAATGACGAGACCAATAACGGCAATGGCGCCAATATAGAATAATAAAATACGCCAAAATACTTGTCGGATAGCTTTTGGTACGTTTTTACCAGGATTTTCACTTTCCCCAGCAGCAATCCCGACTAGTTCCGTTCCTTGGAACGAGAACCCGGCGATGAAGAAGATACTTAATATTGACATAAATCCGCCGTGTACAGGAGCATCTCCAATTGTAAAGTTCTTAAAGCCGAGAGATTCACCGCCAAAAATACCGAAAATCGTCAAAATCCCTACTCCAATAAAAACAATAATGGTAATAACTTTAATTAGTGCGAACCAATATTCTGACTCCCCGTAGCTTTTAACGGATAAAGCATTTAATAAAAACATAAGTCCTAAAAACAGTACGCTCCACACGATGCTTGGAACATCCGGAAGCCAAAATTTCATAATAATAGCCGATGCCGCAATTTCAACCGCCACAGTTACTGCCCAGTTAAACCAATAATTCCACCCTAATGCAAATCCAAGTGCTGGATCTACAAACCGGCCGGCATAGGTTGCGAAGGATCCGGATACCGGCATATGGGTAGCCATTTCCCCCAGGCTTGTCATTAAAAAATAGACCATAATTCCAATTAATCCATATGCCAGCAGCGCACCACCTGGTCCAGCCGTATGGATGGAGGCTCCCGTAGCTAAAAAGAGACCTGTTCCGATTGATCCGCCAATCGCAATCATCGTCATATGACGCGCCTTTAAATTACGTTTAATGGTGATTTCTCCACTATTATGAATTTCCTCTTTTACCTCTTCAACAACTGCCATCCACTTCCCGCCTTTACTATTGAAATATAAGATTAATATTTTTCACCTTTTCTCCCATTATTTTCCCCTCTTGATCCCTTCCCTTCTATTTTTTTAAATTGTTTTGGTTATAAAAAAAACCAGACAAGACATCTATCTTCAATAAAGAGGTTCGACTTACGAATATTCCTTACGAAGTGCCCAATGTCTGTCTGATTTTAATTACGATTATGTGTATAGGGACAACTCTTTTTAACTTTATGTAATCGCTTACTTAATTAGCGACAGTTTAACGAAATTCCACTGTCCTCATTCATTATTATATGGACTGAAAAATATCATGTCAAGACAACTATTATTAATTTTCAAAAAAATAAATATATTGAAAATACGATTTGACTATACACCATTCAGCAAAATCTTTTTTAGGGTTAAGATCCCCTTTTCCATTTCCTCAAAGCTTGCATAGGAATACGATAAGCGAATCGATGATTGATAGTCATGATAAATATAACCCGGATTAATTAACACGTTTTCATTTACACATTGCTTAAATAGTTTTTGCATATTGATCTTTTTGTTAAAGAGAACCCAAATAAATAATCCTCCTGATGGTTTGGACCAAGAAGCAACATCACTAAAATGTAGAGTAAGTAATTGCAGAAGGTAATCTCTTCTCTCTTTAAGGATGGTTCGAACCTTCTTTAAATGATTTTCATACATCCCTGATACAAGTAGCTCTTTTACTAGTAACTGAGACAAATAACTTGAACCATAATCGGTTTGCATTCTCACATCCCGAAGGCGGTTAATGACCGCTTCAGGTCCCGTCAACCATCCAATGCGAAGACCAGGCGCAATCGTTTTTGAAAAACTGCCAATATATAAAACTTGTCCATTTTTATCTAATACTTTTATTGGAGCTGGGGGCGGCTCATCCATCCATAAATCTCTAAAAATATCATCTTCAATGATCGGAAGTTGATAATGCTGGCATTTTTCTAGCAAGATTTTTCTTTGTTCCAATGACATACTAGTTGTTGTCGGATTGTGAAAGGTAGGGTTGATAAACAGGGCAGAGGCGTTTCTTGTAAAGGTTTGTTGAAATAACTCCTCGATTCTTACTCCATTCCCATCGACAGGGATTCTTTTGATTATCATCTCTGCCGGAAATAGATTGACGGAATGTAAGTACGAAGGGCTTTCTAGAAACACGGTTGACCCCCTTTTCAATATCCCTACTGTAATTAATTTAAGTGCCTGTAAGGCGCCTGAGACGATTAATATACATTCCGGCTTTATCTTGATGCCGCTTTTTTGGAGATGCCTACTAATCTCTTTTCTTAATCCCAGATCCCCTAACCCATCACCGTACCCAAAATCCTGAATCTGGGTTGAGACTGTCCCCATTGCTTCGGCGATTTCTGCATGTGGAAACAGGTCAGGTCCAAGCTCCCCTTTACTTAGTTGGATTAAATCCTTTCTCGTTTCTAATTCATTAATCAGTTGGACCGTATGTACACTTGAGGGCTGCAGGGACCATTTCGTTAAATCATTCCAGTCTGGGGGAGATATTTCCGAATCAAGGGACCATTGATTGTGAATGACATATATACCGCTGCCTGCTTTTCCCTCCAATAAACCCTCAGACTTGACGATTTCGATTGCGGTTATGACTGTACTTCTGTTGACACCAAATTTTTCCGCTATTTCTCGTTGGGTTGGGATCTTACTCCCAATCACCCATTCGCCCTGTTCAATTTTCTCCCGCATCCAGTGAACGATTTGCAGGTATCGAGGCTTTTTATTCATAAACATCATTCTTTCATATTTGTTGGTTTTTTTCTTATTCAATTGGTTGGCGATTTTGATTCTTTCCTATTTTATTATAATTTTACAAGAAATTCTATTTTGTATTGTTCTCTAATTGGCGGTTGACGCTCTTCAATATTTGAAAGAAATGAGGGAAAATCATGAATGGTAGACTTTTCGTTGCTTATAGTTTGATCATTGTTGCATGGGGATCGGCTTTTCCTGGAATCAAGGCTGCACTAGAATCGTATAGTCCGGAACATCTTGCCCTGTTCCGGCTATTGATTGGCTCCATTAGCCTCATTATTTTTGCGGTGGTTAAAAAAATGAAACTACCAGATTTAAAGGATATCCCCGTCATCCTTTTACTTGGTTTTCTTGGCTTCATGACCTACCATACTGCTTTAAGTATTGGAGAAGGAACAGTGAGTGCCGGAATGGCTAGTTTGTTCGTATCCACCACACCTATAATCTCAGCTATTTTAGCAGTCGTTTTTTTAAAAGAAAAATTCCATAAAATAGGGTGGATTGGCTCACTAATCGCCTTTTTAGGTGTTGCGATAATTTCGTTCGGATCAGGAATTCCACAAACGGCGTATCTAAAAGGGGTTATCTTTATTTTGATTGCCGCCATGGGGGAGAGCTTTTATTTTATCTTTCAATCAAACTATTTAAAAAAATACGGTTTCATCCCTTTTACGATTTATACGATTTTTGCAGGTACGCTTTTCATGCTGATCTTTTTACCGGGTTTAGGAAATGAAATTGCTGCAGCTTCTTATTCTGCTACTTTTTCAGTTATTTATTTGGGGCTGGTTCCGACTGTTCTTCCATATTTGGCGATGGCCTATGTAACCGAAAATGCCGGTGCATTGGCTGCAACAAGCTCGTTATATTTAACTCCTGTCGCTGCATTTGTGATCTCTTGGATTTTTTTAAATGAAGTGCCTACATGGATTACGCTTGTCGGCGGGGTGATTACTTTAGTTGGGGTAAGTATATCCATCATGAAGATTAAACAGGAAGATGTAACTCTCGGTTGTGAGGCAAATACTCGTGGTTGAGCGCTGAATACTCTCGTTTTCCGATCTAATAACCACAAAAACAGATTTGGTCCGATTTTCCATATTAAGTACATAAAATTTATTACCGATATCCCCCAAAATATGATATACCAATATCATAGATGTTCACAAAATATACATAAATCGGGGGAATTAAAAGACATGACGGTTCTACAAATTTTAAGTTTAATTGGAATCGATATTCTGTTATCGGGTGATAATGCTGTGGTTATCGCATTAGCTGCGAGTAAAGTACCACAGCACATGAGAAATCGAGCCATTTTCGGCGGGACATTAATGGCGATTGTATTAAGGATTCTAGCAGCAACAGTATTAATTCAGTTTCTAGAATTCCCGTTTGTGCAATTAGTGGGCGGTTTAATCTTATTGCGTATCAGCTACAATTTAATCGCACATAAAGAAGAAGACGACCCGAATATCAAACAATCCGACAAAGTTCTAGGAGCAATCAAAACGATTGCGATTGCCGATTTCGCCATGTCTATTGATAATGTGATTGCGTTATCAAGCGTTGCGGAAGGCATTCTACCGATTGCAATTGGAATTCTCATCTCCATCCCAATCATTATTTTTGGTAGCAAATTACTAATGAATTTAATGGAGAAATTCCCCATCATCGTGTATGCTGGTGCAGGACTATTAACCTTTGCTGCTGGTAAAATGATGGTTGAAGATAAAGGATTAGAAAAGTTCCACATCTTAGTTCCAGAATCCTTTCACATAGTTATTCCAATTGCTATGGCTATCATTTTGGTGGTAGCAGTATTTGTAAAGAACAACATGACAAAAGAAGAAAAAGCTGCAGCATAATGAGGAAAAGCACCGATTAATCGGTGCTTTTTCTACTTATTCATACTTAATTCTTAAGTAATCTTACGAGGACATCTCCTCGTAAGCATCAAATAGTACACACCTACCACTACACCGTAAAAATACATATGGTGTGGACCTTTTAGAAAAGGCGCTTGTATGTAAAAATGTTAGCAAGGGGGTGAATGCAGTGTTTAACGATTTTAAGTTAACGGAAGGCCGTCCTGTATATATTCAACTGAAGGAATATTTAAAAAGAATGATCACCAATGGGCATATACTTGAGCACCAAAAGCTTCCATCCACCCGTGAACTTAGCACATTATTATCCATCAGCCGAAACACCGTTCTAACGGCATATGCGGATTTGGAACAAGAAGGCATGATCTATGCGGTAAAAGGAAAAGGAAACTTTGTAAGTCACGTTGAGACCTTCAAATCCCCATCCAACCAGTTGAATTGGATTGAAAAAATCAATGAGCAATCCTATTTGGCAGAAGAAATGGACCTCATGAAGCATGGAGTCCGCTGGAATAAGGAAATGATTTCATTTACTAGTATCGCACCTGATGAAAAGCTGTTTGATGTAGAAAATTTTAAAAGAGCTTTTTTAAATCGGATGTCCATTGAGGGTGACATTGTTCTGAACTATGGATATGCAAAGGGCTATAAACCACTGATCGAATACTTGCTTCACTACATGGAAATTAAAGGGGTAGACATTCGAAATAAGGATATTTTAATTACCAATGGCTTCACGGAAGCTTTGGATCTCCTTCTATCCTCTTTAAATAAAAAGAACGGCCGTGTTATTTGTGAAAATCCAACCCATCATTCCGCCCTTAAGCTCTTTCGATTGCATGGCTTTGAAATCGATGGAATTGAAATGGAGGATGACGGTGTCAATATTAGGAAATTAGAAACATCCTTATCAAAAAAGGAATATGATTTTGTCTACTTGATTCCGTCTTATCATAATCCAACTGGAATCGTAACGTCCTCTGAAAAAAGGAAGGAAATCATGGAACTATTTTCCGCCTATCAGCTTCCAATCGTTGAGGATGGATTTAATGAAGAATTACGTTACTCAGGGTCACATCTGGCACCGTTGGCTGCTTTCGCGGGACGCGGCAATCATGTCATTTATATTAGTAGCTTTTCTAAAATTCTTTTTCCTGGCCTACGGGTTGGGTGGATTTTAGCAGACAAAGAGTTGATTTATTACTTGGAAAGTATGAAAAGAGCTCGAACAATTCATACGTCTACATTGGACCAAGCGGTGTTATATCAATATTTGAATGATGGCTACTTTGAGAAGTATATAAAAAAAGCTAAATCCGTCTATAAGAAAAAGTATGAATTAGCTGTTCATTATTGTAAGCAACTTATTCCTTTTAAACGGTTAACGGGTGACGGTGGACTCCACCTTTTTATAGAACTTGAAAACAATATCGATGCACGGAAACTTTTAGAAAAATGTTACCAAAACGGAGTTGTTTTTTCTCCGGGCGATGTTTTTTACACAGACAGTAGTGGAAAGCATACGTTACGTTTAGGATTTTCCAGGCTGAAAGAGAGCGAGATTATTGAGGGAATTAAAATCATCGGTGACACGATAAAAAATCATTATGGGGGATAAAAAAATGAGAGTTGGCGTTATTATGGGAGGGGTTTCTTCCGAGAAACAAGTTTCGCTCATGACAGGTGAAGAAATGATGGTGCAATTAGATAAAAATAAATATGAAATTCTACCGATCCAACTAGATCACAAAGAAGATTTAGTGGAAAAGGCGAGAAATCTTGATGTTGCGCTACTAGCGCTGCATGGCAAGTACGGTGAGGATGGCACCATTCAAGGGACCCTTGAAACCCTTGGAGTTCCTTATACAGGGAGCAACGTCTTGTCCAGCAGCTTGTGCATGGATAAGAATATCTCGAAAAAAATCATCCGGTATGAAGGAGTGCAAACACCGGATTGGATTCACCTAACGAGCATGGATGAACTTAATATGGATGAACTAGGCAAGATGGGATACCCAGTAGTGGTGAAACCGAATTCAGGCGGTTCAAGTGTTGGCGTAAAAATTGTTTATGACAAAGACTCGGTAACGTCTGCGATTGCTGAGGTATTCAAATGTGATACCGAAGTGGTGATTGAAAAATGTATAAACGGTGAGGAAATCACTTGTTCGATATTGGACGGACAGCTTTTACCAGTCATTTCCATTCGTCATAAGGGAGAGTTTTTTGATTATTCCTCCAAATATGATGATGTGGCTACCATTGAAGAAGTGGTCGAGCTCTCGCCTGAAACACAAAACCTTGTCGCAATTGCAGCAATGACTTGCTATAAAGCATTAAAATGTAGTGTTTATGCCCGAATCGACATGATGATTCAAAACGGGATCCCTTATGTTTTGGAAGTGAATTCGTTACCTGGGATGACAAAAAATAGCCTGTTGCCAAAAAGCGCACAAGCAGCGGGGATCCCTTATCATAAGCTGCTAGACATGATCATTGAAAATTCACTTAAAGTAAGAGAAATGGAAGGTTTTAAAAAGAGATTATAAACACTAACTAGAAATTCCATTGGAAGGATAAAAAACCCTTCGTTTGAATAGAAACGAAGGGTCCGTTATAAAAATCTTATCACTTGCTTAGTGCAGACAAGAAAACCTTTTGTGCGGCTCTAACTCCTGCCCCAGGTTCAAATGAATAGGAAAAATCCTGTAACCCCGCTTCGATTAGAGAAACAGCTTCGAGGATATCACTTGGGAAGCAATAGCCCATATGTCCAAATCTAAAAATTTCACCTTGCAGATGGCCAAGCCCGCCGGCAAAATCAAGGTGATATTTCTTCTTTAAATGTCCTAAATAAGCAGAAAGGTCTATTCCTTCTGGGGTCCGAATCGCCGTGATTGTTGGCGAGGCAAACTCATCACTGGTCAATAATCCAATGGAGAGAGCCTTCATGGCTTCACGAACCATATTTTTCATTACTTCATGTCGTTCGACGGTTTGTGAAAATCCGCCTTCCTCCTCAATTAAGTCACATACCGCAGAAAGTCCCATAATCAAGGAAATTGCAGGCGTGTTAGGTGTCATCCCCTTTGTAGCCCACTCCCGATAACTCAATAAATTTAAATAATACGCAGGTGTAGGATTCGCCTCGATCACTTTCCAGGCTCTTTCACTTACACTTAAAAGAGAAAGTCCTGGTGGAAGCATCATTGCTTTTTGTGAACCTGTTACAAGAATATCAATACCCCATTCGTCCATTTCAGCTGGAGCACCGCCAATACAGCTCACCCCATCGACAATGAAGAGTGCTTCTGTATGAGTGCGCACCACCTCGCCTAATTGATTGATCGGGTTTAAGATTCCGGTAGAAGTTTCATTATAAGTTGCAAAAACAGCTTTAATGTTGGATAACGGCTTCAAAAATTCAGTTAGAACTTCTTCCGTACAGGCCTCTCCCCAATTCTTTGCAAGCTTATGTACATGAAAGCCGTATTTCTCACAAATTGAAACGAAGTAATCACCGAAGGCGCCAACCGTGATAACGACTACTTCTTCTCCAGGAGAAACGGTATTGACTGCAGCCGCTTCTAACGCAGCTGTTCCCCCTGAGGGTAGAAGCAAAATATCTTGCTTTGTCCCGAAAATAGGCTTCACTCGATGTGTTGTTTCTTGATATAACTTAACAAATTCCTCCGTACGATGACTAATCATATTCTGCGCCATGGCCAGTTCTACTTTTTTAGGAATTGGTGTCGGCCCTGGATGTCTTAATATATTTGGATACATGCCTTTCCCTCCGTTCTATAAAGATTATTCTTCAGCAAAACTCTTCCCATTGAAATAATAATCAGACTCTTTAAACGTACTAAAAGCAACTTCTACTTCGGGGATCTCGATGGTCTGAACCTGTTTCGTGATAATGTTCGCAAATTCGTCCCGAATTTCCTGCCCTCTTTCAAACCATTTCACTTCAATAAATGGATATCCCGGCACCTCTCTTTCATCAAAAACAAAGGTAGATTGGACAACCTCTAGCGTAAAATTGTCCGTCCCACAGGCACATAGATCCGCTAATTCCTGAACGAGTGGTTTACTAATCGTTTTCACCTGCTCAACTGTTACTCCTCGAATAAATAAATGAGGCACTTCAAAACCCCTCCCGTTTTTTGTAATCTACTCCGATTATAATCGTTACCTTGCTTGTTTCCAATAAACTCGCCTTCCCTCACGATTTCCATCACTTCAAAACGGACTTCCCAAAAAAGTTGTGCTAATAGTTTCAGGGTTTTCACTACTTTATCAGAAAATTGAAAATTATTTTTTTCAAAAAAGCAATTGAAGATTTTAATGAATTATATTAAAATGGTTTCTTTGCTGGCATATTAATGATATATCATAATCCGGAGGGAAATCATGAGCAAAACAGAAGAATTGAAACAGGAATTACAGGTCTTAACCAGTCGACGTGAACGGATGCAGAAGAACCTTTATGAAGTGGAAAAACGCATTAATGAGATTGTTAATGAATTGAAAAAAAAATAAGTATTTAAACCAGAGGAACCGTCCGTCCCTCTGGTCAAAGTTTCACTTTTATAGGCTTTTTTTCCTTGCTGACTTTGATGATTTCTCCGATAATCCCGATAGCAATTTCCTCCGATGTTTCTGAGTCAATTTTCAATCCAATTGGGGAATAAACCTGTTCCAACTGTTCTGGTGTGACCCCTTCACTTTTTAGTTTTTCACATACATGGATGGCCCTTCGTTTACTGGCAACCATTCCAATATAGGCACACGGAAATTGTAGTGCAGTTTTTAAGGCAATATCATCACAATCCTTTGTAAAAATCGCCACATAGGACTTTTCATTTAGATTTGCTGCGAGCAAGGCCTTTTCAATATCTTCATTCACAAATAGATTAGACGCATGAGGAAAGCGTTCCCTCGTACAATAACCTACACGATCATCGACAATGCAATAGGGATATTCAAGGAAATCCGCAAGCTTTGCCACAGCGTAGCCTATATGACCAGCTCCAACCAGAACGAGTTCTGGCCTGCTGGTATACACTTCAATAAAAACCCGTAACGTCCCGCCACAATCCATGTCAATCCCATCTTTTGCGTATTTATTCAATTTATATTCAACGATATTCGATTGGCCATTTTCGATCGCCTTTACACATTCTTCGATCACATAGTGTTCAGCCAAGCCCCCTCCGACAGTCCCTTCTATCGTACCATCACGGTAAACAATCATTTTCCCTACATGCCTGGGAGTGGAACCCTTTGACTCAATAATCATGGCTAAAGCAAAGGTTTCATTTTGACGTGTCAGCATTCCCACTTTTTCCATCAGCAGCATGAAAATCTCCCCCCTTTTTTAAGAAAGTGATTTCGTTTGATCGTGCTTCTGGCTGAGAAAATAACGTAAAAGATTTAACGCTACCGTTTTTCTATAAGCCGCAGTGGAGCGTTGATCGTCGATGGGCCGAATAATCTTTTCGAAGGCTGCCACTATCATCGCGATGTCTGCATCGACCAATGGGATTGTTTTTCCAACCAACATCTTCTCAATATCAAGGGATCGAACCATCGTAGGTCCGACCGCCCCGAAGGCCAAGCGAATGTCATCGATTCGATCTTTGCTTATCTTGATGAAACCCGCAAACGATACTTTGGCAATGGCATCTGCGTTTCGGTTGCCGACTTTCTCAAAAACGACCTTGGAATCTTCTTCTAAAACAGATGGAAGAATAATCTCCGCTACGATTTCATTGTGAAAGCGTTGAATTCGTCGTGGACCTTGAATAAAATCGCCAATCGCAACGATGCGATCCCCATTTATAGAACGCAACAAAAGCTTTGCATTGTATACATATAATAATGGAAGCATGTCACCGGCTGGAGAGGCGTTGCAAATATTACCACCTAATGTTCCTCTGTTTCGAATGGCAGGGGCCGCAATCGTTTTAATTGCGTTTTTTAATGGCAGAGGTATAAGCGGATGTTCAAGTAATTCACTATAGGTACAGCAGGCCCCGATGTGGATATCCTTGTGATTTTGATATACCTGCTTTAATTCGGAAAGGTGATCAATAAAAACAATTGGTTTGGGGATTTTTAGGGGTACTCCCCTACCACTTTTATGAAGAACCATGACATCGGTACCACCGGCGATGATGGCACAGTCTTCTCGATTCAATTGGCTTAAGGTTTGGTCTAAACGCTCAAAACGGTACGCGGCTATTTTTTCTGCCATAAGCCGTCACCTTTTTTAGCTGCTAGGTTAATCGCATCTACAATCATATTGTAGCCGGTACACCGGCACAGATTTCCGGAAATCCCTTCACGAATTTCAGCCTCTGAAGGATGTGCATTTTTTGATAACAAAGCTGCACTCGCCATAATCATCCCCGGAATGCAATAGCCACATTGCACGCCACCGGCAATAGAATAGCTTTCATCTAAAATCTTAAACTGTTCCGTTACCATTATCCCTTCAATCGTTTGAATATCAGCACCAGCAATCGAGCCAATCGGAATAAGACAGCTGTTTTGCAGGAGGTTATTGACAAAAACACTGCAGGCTCCGCACTCCCCTTCCCCACAGCCCTCCTTCGTTCCAATTAACTCAAACTCATCTCTTATTAAATCTAGTAATCTTACTGTAGGAGGGGCGTCCGTTTCTACGATTCTTCCATTTAGTGTGAATTTAATCATCCTTCTTCACCTTCTTTCAACAGAAGACTTTCCATAATGACTTCCGGTGTAATCGGAATTTGCTGAAAAGACGTTTGCAATGCATCTTCAATCGCCGCTTGGACTGCTGGAGCGCCACCGATTAAGGTTAATTCACCTGCGCCCTTCGCGCCGTATGGACCATCAGCATAGGGGTTATCGAAGACCTTGCTCTCAATTGGAACAACGTCCAATGAAGTCGGCGGACCATAATCCGATATGCTTTTTTGCTGGATTCTGCCTTGTTTTGACGTCATCTTTTCTAGATAACCGTACGCTAGCCCCTGCGCCAAACCACCGTCAATTTGGCCTTTCATAATCAGTTCATCGATGACCTTCCCAACTTCATAATTGCCGTAGACTTTTTCTAACTTTACATTTCCTGTTACTGTATCCACTTCTACTTCTACAATATTGGTCCCCCATGAATAAGCAGGGTAGGCATCTCCCGTGAAGGTCGATTCGTTCCAAGGTATCATTTCACGGTGAACATAATGCTCGACTACTTCCTGTTCGACCCCCTTTTTCCACTGTTCTTTCAGTTTTTTTGCGGCCCGTTCAAGCAATTTTCCGACAATCATCGTCGTCCTAGAGGCAACGGTCGGACCGGAGTCGGGAACTTCTTTTGTATCGGGATTAGGGTATAAAACTCTCTCAAATGGGAGGTCGAGTTCTTTGGCAACAATTTTACTCAGCGTCGTATAAATTCCTTGTCCCATATCAGAATTCGAGATTTTTAGCATAACCTTGCCGTCTTTTGATTTAACCAGTTTCACCGTTGCTTTAATATGATCCCGTTCGCCACTGCCGGTAAATCCACAGCCGTGGAGGAACAACGAGGTTCCGATGCCCTTTTTATAGCGCTGGCTTTGTTGGTTGAAACGTTGAAACTCCTCTTTTCTCCTTTTATATTCAGATTTGGTTTGCAAATCCTCAATCATTTCTTCCATTAAGATTGGGTCGCGAAAATTTCCTTTAGTGATTGTGGGGTCTCCTTGTTTGACGAGGTATTTTCGTTTATATTCAAGCGGGTCGATGTTTGCTAGTTTACTAAGATGTCCCATATGACTTTCGATTCCAGCAAAGCTTTGTGGGGCTCCAAAGCCTCTGAAGGCTCCGTTGGGAACAGTATTGGTTTTTAAGACATATCCTTTTGCATGAAAATGAGGAATTTTATAAACACCTGCACTATTTATTAAGGCACGCTGTAATACGACAGAGCTCAATCCCTCATTCGCTCCGCCATCAAGAAAAACATCCACACACATGCTCAAAATATTTCCTTCCTGATCAAGGGCCGTTCGATATTTGAGTTTGGCCGGATGCCTTTTCGTCGTCACCACCATATCCTCAGAACGGTCGAACACGAGCATCACCGATTTTTTAACTGCTTTTGCAGCTACTGCGACGTGACAAGCCATCATCGAGGGAAAATCTTCTTTGCCGCCAAAGCCACCGCCAGTAGGGCTTTGAACCACTCTGACTTCCTCGTCACCACACGCTAAAGCGTTTACCAGCGCGTTTTTTATATAATAAAGACATTGCATCGATCCCTGGACGACAATTTCATCCTCCTTATAAATGGCGAGCATTCCTTGTGGCTCAAGGTAGACATGCTCCTGATAACCTGTATCATATTCTTCTTCAATGATTTGATGGGCCCCCTGCTCGATTGTTGAAAGAGTCTCTAAACTTTCCCCAAATTCATAGCAAGACATCATAACCCCGGATGTTGATTTTTGCTGGATCGCTTCGTCCAATGTATAAATAGCCTGATGTTCTTCAAATTCAATCTTTACTTCATCTAACAAACTGTACAGGATATCCAGGTCTTTTCCAACGAGCATCAGAATCGGCTCACCAATATACTGGACCCACTCATTGGCAAAAATGGGCTGGTCATCTTTGATAATTTTGACATAATTCGGTCCGGGGATCTGCTCTGCGCCAACCGCTTCATACCCTTCCGGAAGGGTTGGTAATTGAATGGATAAGATTTTTCCGTAAGCAATGGGCGACCGATATAACACACCATACACCATGTTTTCCACTTTCACGTCACTAATATAGGGTAATTGACCTGATACTTTACCTTTATGGTCCTTTTTGGGTACTGAAATGCTTATGTCTTTGAGATTCATGGCAGCAACACCCTTCGACTCGTTTTTTAAAAGGGGACATAGAATGATAGAAACCTCTTCCTTCCGATTTTATAAATAAGAAACCTATTTTATGATTAATTTTTATGATAATAAACGACATTTAAAAATGCAGGTTCATTCGACCTGGAAAGCTAATCGAATAAACCTGCATGGATAAAACGCAAAAAATATTGAGAAATTTAAGCTTTAAAATAACTTAGGGCTTTTTGGTAATCCTCCTGCGTATCCACATCCATTAATACTCCCGGATCCTCTACATTCATATAGTTCTTTTCATACTGGTTGAGAACCTCACGCAAATTGCGATCTGGATGGGTTTCAAGAATTGCCTTTTTCACTTCGCTTGATAATTTGATGGGGTGACCACCTTTATAATGAAAGCTGGGAATGACCACGTCCCCTTCGGATTTTTCGATTAGCTGAATGGTCTCTTTTTTAACAAGCGGACAATCTCCAGGTGTTAAAAAGAAGGTTGTGCTCTGTACTTCATTGCAGCCTGCTTGAATGGAACGAAACATCCCCTGGGTAAAGTTTTCATTATAGACAAACTTGATTTGGAAAGAATAGGCATTCTTACTGCTGATTTTTGCGATTTCCTTTTGGATGATTTCCGCTTGAAACCCAGCTACGACGATGACCCTGCTGCATATTCCTTCATATTTAGAGATGGTTTGCTCCAAGACGGTCATTTGCCCCAATGGCAACGTCAGCTTAAATGCATTTGCTCGGCTGGAGTATCCAGCAGCTAGGATGATGGCTTCCATATTTGTCACCTTCTACCATTCAGTATTCTTAACCCTCTATAAGTCTTGTGAATTTATTCCCGCATTGTTTACTTTCTTTATTATATGGAATGACAAAGTTTGGCATGACTCTTGGAAATGAATGGAATATGGAAATAACACTTAATCATACTTAAAATAAAAAACAGTGGGACACCAATGCCTTCACTGTTTTTAACTTTATTCAGCTGGTGTTTTTATTAATTGATTTGAACAGTTGACTGATCTAATTTCACTAACAAATGTAGAGCCTAATAGCAGTACACCACCAAGCACTTGAACAATTGTCATCTGTTCTTGCAGGACAATTGCAGAAATCAATATAGCTACAAATGGATCCACATAACTTAGCATAGCTATACTCTGTCCTTTTAATCCTTCCATACCAGAGAAAAATAACCAAAACCCAATCCCTGTATTGATAATCCCTAAAATTAAAATAAAAGGAATGGAAGAGCTTGATACTTCAAAGATACCAACGCCGGAAGTCAAGAAAACATATGGCATTAGAAGTAAAGTAGTTATTCCAAGCTGAATGATGGTCAGCTCTAACTTTCCCATATCTTTAATAAATTTATTTAAAAGCAATAACGCAGCATAAAATGCAGCTGCGATTAATCCGAAAGAAAGTCCAAGCACATCGTCTGAGCTGGATGCTCTCACGCCTTCCCCTACAATCATTAACATCCCTAGGATTGCTACACCAATACACACAATTTTCTTGATGGATAATTGTTCCCGAAGTACAAAAGGAGAAAGAATCATCACAAAAACAGGTGCAAAGTAATAACCTAGCGTTGCATTGGCAATTGTCGTATGGTCATACGATTGATAAAGAAAAATCCAATTTCCTCCCAATGCAATACCTGAAAGAATCAAAAATAAAGCATTTGATTTAACTACTTTCCATGATATTTTTTTCTTAATCATGAAGAATATTAACAGTAAAAATATGCATCCTATGAAACTGCTAAGTAAAGCTCTTTCACTCGAAGATAGACCAATGTTTCGAACAACTAAACCAATTGTACCGAAAATAATCATTGATAATATAAACTGAATTTTAGATTTCATCATCTAACCCTACTTTGATGAGAATTGTAGCTGTTTGGTTTTTTTTCGTCATACACCTTTTCCTTTCCTAACTTGAATAATTAATAGAAATAATTTATCATACTTACACACATTACAAAAACGAATGTTTATCATGATAGGTATGACAAAATCAGATGGGATGAGAAAAGAGATATGAATATCCAAAAATATATGGCATTTGTCAAAGCAGTAGAATTGGGTAGTTTTACAAAAGCTGCCGAAATATTGGACTATTCACAGTCCGGGATTAGCCGTATGATTAACGATTTAGAAAAGGAATGGGGGATTTTCCTTTTTGAAAGAGGACGTGCCGGTATCAATTTAACCTCGGATGGTTTAAAGTTACTGCCCCAATTAAAGCGAATATGCAATGAGTATGAAATCTTAATGAAGCAGATAGAAGGCTTACATAATCTGGAGTCTGGAATAATACGTATTGGGACATTTTCCAGCGTAGCATCTCATTGGCTCCCTAACATTATTAAAATTTTTAAGAAGGATTACCCATTGATAGATTTTGAATTCTTGCTTGGCGATTATACTGAAATTGAGAGCTGGATCCTAAATGGGCGTGTTGACTTTGGATTTTTGCGACTACCGACAAAAGCAGAACTTGAAACAATCTTTTTGGAACAGGATCGTTTGCTGGCAGTGATTCCACAAAATCATCCTCTTGCTAATTGCGAAAAGTTTCCGATCAACGGCTTACTGAACAGTCCGTTTATGCTGTTGGAAAAGGGGGCAAAAGCAGAGATCTCTGAAATTTTTGAGAGGCACTATATTTCACCGAATGTTAATTTTACAACCTGGGATGACTATGCCATTATGTCTATGGTGGAAAATGGGCTAGGAATCAGTATATTACCAGAATTGATCTTACAGCGTATTCCACACAAAATTATAGCAAAAGAGCTTGAAGTTCCTGCTTATAGAAATATTGGTGTTGCGATGAGAGAACAAAAATCACTTTCCCTTGCATCCAAGAAATTTTTAGAATATTTATCATATAGGAACAACAAGTGAGTGAGTATTTACATATCGTCCCCTTCGTTTAGCAGCAAATTGCTATAAAGAATTTGTTCTATCATCTTATTTGTAAACATCCGACACTATGTTCAAAAAAGCCTGCAAGGCATGTGTTTTATATGCATTTTTCTTCACAACGATGCCAATTTTCCATGGGATATATTGACTGCAGATTTCTTTTAAACAAAGATTCTTTGAGATCATTTCAGTTAATGGCCTTGGAACAATAGCAACGCCTAGTCCATCACGGACTAATGCCATTAACAAGTCCCATTGCGTTGTACTATATGCAATATTCGGTACAAATTGCTCCTTACGGCAACTATCTAGAACTACCTGACGCAAAGCGAAGGTAGGATCAAACATGATCCAGTCATCGTGTTGTAGTTGTGCAAGTGAAATCTGCTTTTCATCTTTTGAAACATGAGCTTTTGGCAAACAGGCAACAAACGGTGCTTCAAAAATAAGTTGTTCTTCTAGTTCCTTACTTTGTGTTGGTAACACTACAAAAGCTACATCCACTTCCCCTTTTTCAACGAGCTTTTCTACACTCAATCCCCCTTCTTCGACAATTTCAAGTTTGACCTCTTGATATTTTTTAGAGAAAGTTTTTGCCACTTGTGGAAAGAAAAATGTGCCAATAATTTGTGGCAGTCCGACTTTTAAATGCCCTTTTACATGTTCACTCATATCTTCAAGCTGTATATGTAACTCCTTCATTTGCTGAAGCATTATAATCGCTTTTTCATATACAAGCTCACCTTCATCGGTTAAACGAATAATTCGATTAGAACGCTCAAAGAGTGTTACGCCGAGCTTTTTTTCCAACCTTTGAATCGTTTTAGAAAGGGATGGCTGTGCGATAAATAGCTTCTCACTCGCCTTAGAAAAGCTTCTACACTCCACAATTGTTTTAAATACCTCGAAGTCTTGTAAGTTCATCAATTTCCTCCATTATTCCTTTTAGGCATAATTAATATGATTATCATATATTTTACACTATAATCGGCTCCTCTTAAAATTTGAGAAAAAGGAGGGATTCAAGTGACAACATGTAAAGTTGCTGTCGTTCAAGCGGGTTCAATTGTAATGAATAAAGAGAAATGTGTTAACAAGGCCATAAAGTTTATCGAAGAAGCTGGGGAACAAGGAGCTAATATTATTGTTTTTCCGGAAGCTTTTATCCCGGCGTATCCACGGGGGATGAGCTTTGGGGCAGTAGTAGGCAGCCGTTCTGCAAGTGGACGCAATGATTTTTTACGCTACGCAAAAAATGCCATAACGGTACCCGGAGTCGAAACAGAACAACTAGGAGAAGTCGTGAAAAAAGCAGGTGCTTATACTGTTATTGGTGTCATTGAACGCGACCAAGAAACAAGCGGAGGAACACTTTATTGCACTGCGATTTACTTTGGTCCAGATGGAAATCTGTTGGGTAAACACCGAAAACTAAAACCAACAGGAAGTGAACGTCTCATTTGGGGTGAAGGGGATGGGAGTACACTCCCTGTATTTGATACACCTTATGGCAAAATTGGTTCGCTCATTTGCTGGGAAAACTATATGCCTCTAGCACGCGCAGCTATGTACGAAAAGGGGATTCAGATTTATGTCGCACCAACTGCTGATTCGCGTGACACTTGGTTTTCTACTATGAGGCATATTGCTATTGAGGGCCGTTGCTTTGTTTTATCCTGCAATCAATATAGTACAAAGGATATGTATGAAGATGATTTACTTGAATCAGAGGAAATGCAAAAAATGCCTAATGAAATAACAAGAGGTGGAAGTTGCATCGTAAATCCACTTGGTCAATTTATAGTTGAACCAGTATTTGGAAAAGAAGAAATACTGTATGCGACTTTAGATTTGGATGACAGCACTCGGGGTCATTTTGACTTTGATGTTGTCGGACATTATAATCGCAAAGATGTGTTTCAATTAATCGTGAATGAAGAAAAGCAATAGATTTCTTTTTGGTATTTTTATTCATAAAGGTCCCTACTCACCTGCAATAACGGGGTAAATGGTTGCATAAGTATAAAATCACACATACAATAGGTGCGAACTGAACACGCTAAAAATCCTTTTGAATCGGATACGCCCTGCAAGCCCTATCCCTTGCTTCCCTACAAGATTTATTTAATCCATACACTGAGTTTACAAGGATTTAATATTCAGATGATATGATTCGTTTATCAACGAATGAGGAGGCAGTATAAATGAATGTGCGTGCAGTATTTATTGATATGGATGGTACACTACTAACAGCCTCAAACAACATTACCCGCCGAAATATGGAAGGCATTTATAAGCTTATGAATCAGGGAGTCAAGGTTTTCCTTGCTACTGGTCGACACTATGAAGTAACCGCTCCTTACCATAAAGAAATTGGATTGCAAACTCCTATGATCTGTTTGAATGGTGCCGCTATTCACGATGCAGTGACAGGAAGAGCTATTCAAATGAAAACCGTCCGACTAAACGAAGAACGTTTCCACGATCTGACCGCTGAAAATCCTTGTAATGTTATGATCCATACAGTAAATGGACTTTATTGTAAGGAAACAAATGAAGAAATCGATTATTGGACTAAAGTTGGGCAAATTGCGCCAAGTTATATTGGAGATTTAAGACAGGCAAATTACCAAGATGTTCTTAAATATAGTGTTCGAACAGGTACACCGTGTCAGGAATTTTCCGCTATGTTTCAAAAGGAAGCAGAAGTCATCAATTGGAATGACGGATTTGAACTGGTTGCTCCTCATGTTTCCAAATGGTCTGCTATAAAAAGTTTACTTCGAGAATTTCGAATTAGTCCCAATGAAGTGGTTGCCATTGGTGACGGACCCAATGATATTGAGATGCTTCGGCATGTCGGAACTGGTGTGGCAATGGGGAACGCTAGCGAAGAGGTTAAAGCGGCAGCAGATTTTGTTACAGGACACCACGAAAATGATGGATTAGCAGAGTTTATCGAACGTTATCTTCATAAATCATATGAATCAAATGTGATTTAGGTTATTCAAAAAGGACGGATATTCCGTCCCTTTTTTGTGTATGCATTTTAAAAAGCGTTGCGGTGAACCCTGGTGAATCAGGTAGCTAATCACTGAAAGATCTTAGTCCATTCCCCCATAAGGCGCCTAAGTAAGCATGCAATCAACTGCCAGGGAGATGTTGCTAGAAAAACAAAAATTTCTCAGCTGATCAAATGTGATATGTTATGATGAATAAGTGCGTTAACCTATTTATTCTTTTGGTTAACATTTAAATATTATCGAACTTGTCGGACTGGGGGAAATTTATGTATAAGCTAAGAGGTCATCATCTTTTTTGCCTTCTGGGCTATCGTGGAATGGGCTATTCCAAAGAATACGTGGAAAATATGACCCGTTTGCATCAAACATTGAGAAGCGACCCCAAGACGTGGATTGAGCTAGTACATGGACCTGATCATTTGTGTGAAAAGTACCCCAACTCTGGTGATTACCACTGCCTACACAATAATATTTATGAAAGAGATGCCGTTATTTTAGAGAAATTGGGGCTTAAAATCGGGCAATTTCTAATTTGGGAGGATATTGAGTCGCACATCCAAAAGTATGTCGTACCCTCCGATATTCAAACTGTCTGTGAAACTTGTTTCTGGCGTTCATATGGAGTTTGTGAAGAAGGTATTCAAGAGATTCTTGAAGGGAAGGGCTTAAGGGAAGTTAAATAAGTCCTGTCCTTTTATTAAATCGAATCTGTCCGAATGAGACCTTGATTCGGACACAATTGCCACATGGCATCATCGAAGCTGTCCGAATGAAGTCTTGGTTCGGACTCGATTGCTCATGGTTACATCGAAACTGTCCGAATGAGCCCTTGATTTGGACTCGATTGCCACATGGCGACATCGAACCTGTCCGAATGAGCCCTTGATTCAGAATCGATTGCCACATGGCGACATCGAACCTGTCCGAATGAGCCCTTGATTCGGACTCGATTGCCACATGGCGACATCGAAGCTGTCCGAATGAGCCCTTGATTCGGACTCGATTGCCACATGGCAACATCGAAGCTGTCCGAATGTGCCCCTGATTCGGAATCGATTGCCCTTGGCAACACCGAAGCTGTCCGAATGTGCCCCTGATTCGGACAAAAATGCCCATAGCTTCGCCAAAGCTGTCCGAATGAAACCATGATTAGGACTCGATTCCCCGTGGCTCCGCCCAAGCTGTCCAAATGAACCCTTGATCCGGACTCGATTGCCCTTGGCAACATCAAAGTTATCCGAAAATCCTCTAAATGGAATATTTTTTATACCAAGAGTAACAAAGTTTACCAAAAGAGCCAATGGTAAAGAAGAAGGATATACATAATACATCCTTCTTAACCCACTTCATCAAGAGTTTGAAACCCTTATTTCCATTTACCTGTTAATACCTCTCCTCGGTCTGTTGCTGGTGCTGGTGTTCTTGATAAATTGGAGATTTCTGTATACATTTCAGGTGTCATTTTAAAATCAGCAGCTGCTAATGAATCTTCCAACTGGTTTAAATTACGTGCACCAATAATTGGAGCAGTAACAGCAGGATTAGCTTTTACCCAAGCAACGGCTATAGTTGCAGGTTTCACATTATGTTCTTGTGCAAATTTGGTGAACAGTTCAGCTGTGATAAAATCTTCATTTGCACCGTAACGGTCACCATAGCGGGCATTCTGTACAAGGCGACCCTGCTCCGGACGTTTGTTCACACCATATTTTCCTGATAGAAGTCCAGCACCAAGTGGGCTGTAAGTAATAACTCCAATTTGTTCGGAAGCAGCCATTGGTAAAATTTCAACCTCTGCTTGGCGTTTAACGAGGTTATACATAGGTTGGATCAATTCAAAACGAGCAAGTTGCTCTTTTGCAGAAATTCCTAAAGCTTTTGTGATTTGCCACGCTGCCCAATTGCTTACTGCTGGGTAAAGAATCTTTCCTTGACGCTGCAAGTCATCGAGTGTTCGTAGCGTTTCCTCCATTGGCGTTTGTTCATCAAAATCATGGACGAAATAAAAATCAATATAATCTGTCCTTAAACGACGAAAGCTATTTTCAATCCCTTGCATCATATGTTTTCGAGACAATCCTCTAGCATTTACATCAGTTCCCGTGTTCCAGAACACTTTTGACGTTAAAACGATTTCGTCTCTTTCATGTTCGATACACTCTCCTAGAATTTCCTCAGAACGCCCATAAACATCGGCAGTATCGAAAAAGTTGATACCAGCTTCCCGACAGCGTTTATACATGGCTATAGATGTTTCTTCATCAGCGTCTCCGCCAAAAGACATTGCACCAAAACATAAATTTGAAACCTGAATTCCTGTTTTTCCTACTGTGCGATACTCCATCATATACCTCCAAAATTTTTCGTTCTTTTATTAATATAAGGTTAATTCGCATCTTTATTTGCAACGTAATCAGTACATCCTCCATTTAACACCTTTCTCGTAATTCGCCACTTTTCTAGTAAGGCTAAATGAGACCGCCGCTATAATTGCAGCAATTGCCACTGATGCGGCCCCGATCCAGCTGACCGATAGTACGGATGTGCTTTTTACGGCAATACCCCCAATTCCTGCCGCTGCCGCTATCCCTAACTGTATAAAGGAGCCATATAAGCTAAGCATGATTCCTGAAGCTTCAGGGGCAAGCCATACCAGGTTATACTGCATACCTGGACCAGACGACCATGCCGAAAAGGACCAAAGCATAAGCAACGGAATGGCAACAAAAGTTGACCTGGCGATGGTAGAGAGTAAGACAAGAGCTATACAATGGACAATCAAACCGCCAACAAGAGTTTTTGGGTTACCAATCTTATCCGTCATAAATCCACCAAACTTGGAACCTATTAAAGTTGCGACGCCAAACGCAAACAGGGCACCGCTCACTTCTCGTCCACTCATTGCTGTGATGGTTAGTAAAAATGGTGCAATATACGAATACATCACCCCATATCCTAACTGCCAAAAGAACGTTACACCAAGGCCCATTAATATTTTCGGGTTCTTTAAATAAGCGAGTTGCTTGACCAGAGGAACGGTGGACCCTTTAATTGTGGCCGGAATCGTTCGGATGATAACGAAAATAGCTAGTAAACTAAGAACACCGATCCCCGCGAAGATTAGCTTCCAATCGTAGAGGAGCGCTACAACACGACCAATTGGTACACCAATGATGATGGCAGCACTAAACCCAAGTATAACTGTGCCGATAGCCCCTGCTTGTTTTTCGGGTGGTGCTAATTTCGACGCAGCAGTCTTCGCAGCAATGGCAAAAACTCCACTTCCTAAAGCAAGAATAATCCGTGAGACGATTAAGAAACCGTAGCCAGGAAGAGTAAAAGTCATTACACTGCCAAGCACCATTAAAACAAGAGAAAGTATCAATAACTTCCGCTGATTTAGTTTTGTCGTTGCCATCACAACGAGAGGAGAACCAACCGCATTCGCAATCGCAAATACGGTGATTAGTTGTCCTGCTGCTGATACAGAAACGTGATTAGAAGCAGCGATTTTATCCAGAATACCCGCAATAACGTACTCCGATGTACTTACCATGAAGGTAATCAAGACCAGCGTGTATATTATCCAGGTGCTTTTCATAATTTTTATATCCCCAACCTTCCTTTATTTTCCCCTTATTGATTTTCATTCCTGTTCGGGAATAATTTCATTGATGCACGCTAATGCGTTCAGTGTTCTCGGAAATCCTATATATGGGAGACAGTGAGTGATGGCGGTGATCAATGTTTCCTTGTCATTACCTACATTTTTGTTTCCCTGCACATGTGCCTTTACTTGACCTTTAGCGCCGCCTAAGCTACTAACGATGCAGAGGGTCAGCAGCTCCCGTGTTTTTAGATTAAGTCCCCCGCGAGTGTAGAAATCTCCGAAGCAAAAAGCAGAAAGATAATCTTGGATATGCTTTTGATTTGCTGGGGCAGCCTCACGCATTTTTGCGATTATCTCGCCAAAAATTTCTACCTGAACAGCAAGTCCCCTCTCACAGCGATTATCTTCATCTACAGTCTTTTGGCTTTCAATTGGTAAAGCAATATTCTTTGCTTTGAAAACCTCATTGACTTCATTGATGGCGTTTAATGTTTTCGGAAATCCAATGTACGGAGCACACTGGTAAACAGCCTCTTTTATTTCCACAGGTGTCAGCTGGGCGTTCAGTGCGGCAATTACATGTGCCTTGAGCTGAGGCAGCGTCTGGTTCGTAGTAAGCACTGCCAAAGTAATCAACTCACGTTGCTTGTCATCCAGATTTCCTTGATAGAAAACTTCTCCAAAAATGAAGCGGCTAAGAATGTCCTGAAAATCAGGATCTGAAGCATATGCGGATGGCACTCCATTTCCAAATAGCTGTCTATATTTTTGCTTGCTCTTTTCAATGCGATCCATAAATAAGCCTCCTGTTTCTTGTTCATTTATTTTTTTATTCCAAAAGTTAGCGGTAACATGATGCTTAAAAAATCAATATTGATTGATTAATCAACAACTGTTTATAATTATAAAAAAGCTTTTCATACTTTCAATGGTTAAAAGAATGTAATTCGTTGATTACTCAACAAATCCATTAAAATTGTTGATTATCTTTAGTGTGATTGGAGAAATAAAATGTCTAAAGTAGATAGAAGAATAGCCAAAAGCCAAATAGCGATAAAAAATGCTGTAACGGAACTGATGTCTGAAAAAAGTTTTGACGACATTACCATTCAGGATATTGCGGACAGAGCAGATGTGAATCGAGGAACCATTTATCTTCATTACACGGATAAATACGACCTCCTGGATAGGATGATTGAAGAACATATGGACAATCTCCGAGAATTATGCCAATTGGCCTCTGAGATGACGTTTCAAGAAGGAAATTATGTCTGGTACGAATACTTTGAGCGTCATTATTTATTTTTTTCAACGATGTTAGCAAGTAAAGGTGCACCCTATTTCCGTAATCGTTTTCTTGATTTAGTGATTGAAGAGACTAAAGCTGAGGTGGATACAACCGAAGGAAAAAATCAAGGATTAAGTGATGACGTGATTCTTCAATTTTTTGGTTCAGCGGTTGTCGGTGCAGTGGAATGGTGGTTCAAGAATGGAATGCCATTGCCAGCTCGTATTATGGCAGAACAAACGGGGGCATTGTTAGATAGAAACCTAGAATAATTCATTCATTTTCAAAAAAATAACCTGGGTCAGCATTCTATACAGACCCAGGTTATTTCTTTGATTAAGGATTGCTTGATAGAGTACACTCATCTGATGTTTATTTGTCATCATTATGCTACTAACCAGGCGCTTACTTTTATTTTACTGCATCGGTTTTTCCCAAGCGCCTCTAACCTCAACACCAGTCTCTTCAGCTGCTGTCTCAAGATCACGGATTTCCTGTTCTGTCAGACTAACCTTAGTCGCTTTTATAGCATCTTCAATATGAGACGTCTTGGTAACACCGATAATCGGCACCGTTCCTTTTGCAATGGACCAGGCCGTTGCAATTTGTGCTGTAGACGCATTATGTTTGCTGCCGATTTCCTTCATTACTTGGATTAAGCCTTCGAGCTTCGAAAGCACGTTTACGTTAAATGCCTCGCCCCTTCTGGTGTCACTTGGAAGAGGATGTTTAGCACTGTATTTGTCGGTTAATGCACCTTGTTCCAAAACCATATATGAAAAGAACACCATATCATTTTCATTGCAGTAATTAATAATTCCAGCTTCTTCCGATGAACGGTAAAGCAAACTGTAATGGTTTTGTACAGCGGAAACTCTCAACCCTTCTTTTGCCAATATGCTATTTGCCAGTTTAATTTCTTCTAGATTGTGATTGGAGACACCTGCATATTTCACCTTGCCGCTTTTCATCAATGGGACTAATTTTGAAGTCCATCGTTTCACATCTGCTGGGCTGTGTATCCAATAAATATCGGCATGATCCATGCCAAGTCGGTTTAAGCTTCCCTCCAGTAGCTCCTCAACCGCGTTCTCATTGTCTCCCGCCATTTGTGGAGTGAATTTAGTGGAGATTAAGACATCCTTCCTTCCCTTGATGAAACTACCTAAAATATCCTCTGATGCGTTCATCCCATATACAGCTGCCGTATCCCATAAATTGAATCCAGCATCCATCGCAGCATCAAATACCGGCTTTAAGTCGGTTTCCGTAAGATGATTTCCAAAAACAGCATCTCCTCCATTTGCACCAGTGCCCCATGACCATGTACCAAATGCAATTGGAGGGATTTTCCCATTTTGCAATTTAATTAATTTCATTGCGTTAAACACACCTTTCTAAATTGTTAATTGTTTACTTTTGTGAATTTTTATATACCAAAATTTTATAAACCATTTCTGAATATAAAAAGAAAACTGTCGATGTATTCGACAGCTAAAGTTTTAGAAAATAAATAGCTCTTTAGTTTTAACTTATCTCGCAATTATTCTCAAGGTTGACTTGTTGGTCCAATTGTATATTCAATACTGTTCGTATCTTCTGGTTGATCAATCGCCAATGCTAAAACATTGGCGCAACTCGAACTAATTTTGCCAAAAGTTCTTCAGGGGCATCATTATTTTATTATTTACCAGAGTGCAAGTCTCTGCTTTGATTGGGGTTTACTAAAGACGGAGTCAATTTTAGTGAGCTCAAATTCATTTAAAATTATATTTACAGAATCAACATTTTTTTCTCTACTAATTTCAAATCATCAGCCCCTATTCTTTCCCATTATAATACGTAGCACCTAAATGTTGATTACATCATGGAGTTTTAAATGATTTTTTGAGAATCTCATCCCAATGAGATAAATAAAGTAAGTGTCCTTCATTATCTATAAAGGAATAAGTGGAATTAGAATATTTTTCACGAAGGTAATTAGAAGTCTCCGAAGTCCAAATAGTATCTTTGCCGCCTTGCCAGATATTTACTTTTACATTAAGAAATGGACTCCTTTTGTCATCAAATTTTTGGCATAATGCAAGAGCGTCATAATATACCCCGATGCCTTTATTATGGTAACTTTCCACTGCACCTTTGATAATGACCGACATCATTATAGGGTCAACTGCAACTTTTTTGTCCTCTTCAACCATTTGTTGTATAGATTTATGTATGGTAGAATCCAAATTATTTGTTATCTTCTTACTGAGACTTTTAAAATATAATTTTGTCATAAGAGGTATGTACTTGTTCATATTCACAATGCTTTTCCAATTCGCAGGTAGAATCTTTGTAGTTTGGTTACTATTTAAAGGTATCGCACTACTAATTAGGTTAAGGGAAGTGACTTTTTCGGAATATTTGCCTGTGAAAACTTGGCTATATAATCCACCCGCTGACCACCCTATAATCGAAGCCTTTTCAATTCCTTTAGCAATAAGGAGCTCATTTATTGAGTCAGCAAAATCCTCCATCGAATATTTTATCTTCACATCGGATTCTCCATAACCTGGGCGATTAATGGCAAAGAAACGAACATTATATTTATCTAATATTTTTGTATCAGGATGTATGGAACTAGCTGACGAACCGAAACCGTGAAAGAAGATAACTGTATTCTCGTTCGTATCCCCGTAACTTAAAAAAGATAATTTTCGATTATCCTGTAATCGAATAAATGAGTCATTATACTCTTTCAATATTATACTCCTCTCTCTCTTGGTTTTTCTACATTATATTCTACGCAGGAATTCCAATATCCTTTTTCAACTCAATCAACCTGATAGGTTAAGAAAGTTACATTGATTTTAGTATTACACCTGAAAAATCCCCTTTTAATACTTCTTTTTCATTCTGGTTTTTACATAAAAAGGATGCAATAATAGCGGTTCTATTATTTTCTTGCCTTTCATATTTTTCAATTTTAACTTCACAAATGATCGTATCGCCTGTAAACACAGGTCGTAAAAAATCAAAATTCATAGTTCGTGCCAAAACGTTATGATCTCCACCTACTTTTGTTGGTAGAGTGGCCGTTAATAACCCTTGAACGACAAGTCTCCCCTGTTCATCTGGGGCTATATGGTGAATACCTTCATCACCTGAAATCTCTGAAAATAATTCAACATCCCTTATAGAAAAGATCCGTTCAAACGTAATGATATCTCCTACTTTTAATGGCATATAACTACCTCCTTCAAGGGTTTATACTGCACACATATTATTCTGAATATTGCGAGAATATAAAGTAATAATCAAATATACCACTTTATAAGTTCATAAGCTTTTCCTCCTAAAATACAAAACTCCTCCTCAATTTATATGTGACAAATATTCAAATGCTGTTGTTCCGTATACACTTTTAAAATGTTTATTTAAATGAGGTAAAAACTAACTCCCTTTTAAAAAAGATGTCTTGTCCTTAATCGAGTAACCAGCAGAAGTAAATAAGCGGAGTTTTTTCCGTTAGATGCAGAATGGAGCACGTTTCGGGGTAAATAAGGGAAGATTTTCCGGTTATGCAAAGGAAAATCTCCCGTTTTTGAATTTTTCGAGTCAATAGGCGAATTATCTACGCCTATTTACGCCATTTTTAATAATAATTAACAATTAAGCGAAATTTTTCCGTCTATTTATCAGATCGGGTGCTTAACCTTTGGATAGGTTTTTTCTTTTGTAAGGTAACGATCACGACACCTATCATAATGATGAAACCACCAATAAAAAAGTTCACGTCTAACTTTTCTTTTAACATAAGCCATCCTAAAAATGAACCTACAAGTGGCTGGAAAAAGAAAAACAAAGAGCCGATTCCAGCATCCATTAAATCCATGCCTTTATTCCAAAGAAAAAATGCGCCAGCAGTTGAAACCACTCCAAGATAAATAACTCCTAAAATGATTAAAATGTTTTGATAATATACATCATTCGATTGAAGTTCCCAAATCATTGCCGGCGTAGTAAAAATAAGTGCAAATAGTACTGCATAAGTCGTTATGGTTAAGGAGGAAAGTCGGCTCGAGGCAACCTTTACATAGACTGATAATAACGCCCAAGTGATTGCAGCCCCCACCAATATGATACTTCCTGTTAGGTAGGTTCCAACCTTTGTATCCCAACCAATGACAATAACAACTCCAAATGTAGCTAATAAAACAGAAATAATCTTTCTAACGGTCAGTTTTTCCTTTAATATAAATCGTGCAAAGACCACAATAAAAGCTGGTGTAGCGGATGTAATCAAAGCTCCGGTGTGTGCATCAGATAATTTTGTGCCAATGAATTGGAAAGCAATGGATACGAAGTAGCCTATAAAACCAATCCAAGCTAATAGGAACCAATCGCTTTTCTTAATAACGGTACGATTACCATTTTTTATATGAGTTATTTTTAATACAATAAACAAAAAAACAAACGCGATAACATACCGTACCCATACCAAGGTTAAGGGTGGAATATAATCTAATACATATTTACTAACTACATACATACCGCCCCACATACTTGCGGCTAAAGATAAACAGATTGCTCCAATTAAATTTTGATTCATTAATAATACCTCCGTCTTTTTAAAAGGGAATTTAAATGAACTTTCCCTAAGACGAGGCATGACCTTAATCGTAACGATTCATCCCTCAACTTAGGAATGAATAGCTGGTTGGTCGTTTTCAAAAATATCTAAATATAATCTCATTACTTAATCCCCCTTGTTTATATTTTCTTAATTTTAACACAATTCCATATTGGTTATAAAATAAAAAAAGAGCTATCTTAGTAGCTCTTAAAAAGTAATTAGAAATTCGATTAAAGCTCCTCACCATTTGTTGCAATAACGTTTTTATACCCCAACAATAACTTTTTCTTCTTGCGTTATAGTGTTCCAGAGCCATCATCGTGCTTATCTACATAATATAGCCATAACGTTTACTCATCTCACCAGTTGATGCGCTATATTACTCCTATTATTCTTTGATAAATTCCTTTGTACTTCTTTCTGTATCAATTGGGCGAACTAATTTTTCTATTTCTGCACGTTTAGGCTCTAAGAATGGTGGTAAAGATAATTTTTCCCCAAGCGTTTCATATGGTTCGTCACCCATAAAACCAGGACCATCTGTAGCGAACTCAAATAAAATTTGCGGTGCCACTCTTGCGTATAATGACTCAAAAAAGTGACGATTTACATAACCGGATGTATGGAATCCAAAACTATTCATACGTTCAATCCATTCTTCTAAAACAGAGCGATCTTCTACACGGAATGCCGCATGGTGAACCGTTCCAAACCCTTGCCGGGCTTCAGGAAGAATGGAATTATACTCTACAATTACGGAGGCACCATTCCCGCCTTCCCCCACTTCAAATAAATGGAATGACCCTTCTTTATCTGTCTCTTTAAATAATAGAACTTTTTCCATCATTTCTTTAAAGTAATCAAATTTCGCAATTCGAACAAATACAGGTCCTAAACCAGTAATTGCATATTCTAATGGAATTGGACCTTTCTGCCAAGGTGTGCCAGAATCCACCCCTTTATTGAATTCATCTGAAATCAATTGATAGTGTTGATCATCAAAATCAACGAAAGAGAGAGTTTTATTGCCAAATTGCTCTTTAATACCAGTATGCTTGACTTCCAGACGATCAAAACGTTTTACCCAATAATCTAATGCAGTATCACTTGGTACACGGAACGAGGTCTTTGAAATCTCATTAGTACCATGTACACCTTTCGGAATGCCGGGAAAATCAAAGAAAGTCATGTCTGTTCCTGCGCTGCCTTTATCATCTGCAAAGAATAAATGATAAGTTTGAATATCATCTTGATTGACCGTTTTTTTAACTAAACGCATCCCTAAAACATTCGTGAAAAATTCATAGTTCTTTTCCGCACTGCTTGTAATCGCTGTTACATGGTGGATTCCTTTTAAATGGTTCATTATATTTTCCTCCTAGAAAGTCAGATTTAATTTAAAATTAATGGACGTAATTTTTCTTCGATTTCTTTTCGTTTTGGTTCCAAAAATGGTGGAAGTGCCAGTGTTTCTCCCATTGTTTCCATTGGTTCATCTGTCGCAAATCCTGGTTTATCCGTCGATAATTCAAATAATATCCCATTGGGTTCCCTGAAATATAAGGCCTTAAAGTAATACCGCTCCACTTTTCCTGAATTAGGTAACCGGTACTCTTTTAAACGCTCTGCCCATTGTTCATATTCTTCCTCATTCGGAACACGAAAGGCAACATGGTGAACACCTCCGCGACCTAAGCGAACTCTTGGCAAATCAATCCTTGTTTCAATATGAACTTCCGTACCACTGCCGCCTTCGCCAGTTGCATAAACCAATATATCAGGATAATCCCCCTCAAGTGATGGATAGGAACCGACAAATCGAAAACCCATTACCTCTGTTAAAACACCGATTGTTGGTTCTGCAATGGAGACTGTGAGCGTTACTGGTCCTAAACCAATAATGGCATGTTCCAATGGAATGTCATCCCTTTGCCAAGGAACCCCTGCTCGCACACCTTTTTCATCGTTATCAGCTACAAGGATTAAACGAGTCCCCTCGAAATCTCTGAAAGCCAATGTATCACGATTTGCTCTTTTTTGAATATCATCATGTTCAACCTCGTATTGGTTAAAACGATCTTTCCAAAATAACAATGAATCCGAATTTTTTACCCTTAGTGATACAGTAGAAATATCGGATGTTCCCCTGTATGTTTTTCCAAGATGTGGAATATCAAAGAACGTCACGTCAGTCCCTGGGGTTCCTTCCGCGTCAGCATAGAAAAGATGATAGGATTCTGTATTATCTTGGTTAACTGTTTTCTTAACCAATCTCATTCCTAAAATTTTTGTATAAAATTCATAATTTTTTTCCGCTTTTCCTGTTAATATTGATACATGATGTAGTCCTAAAAGTTCCATCTCCTAATCACTCCTGTCAAAAGATTAATTACGCTAAAAGTGCTTTAGAATAAAAATGCATCTAAAGCATATTGGCCAGGACCCACTAAAGCTATACCGATTGCAACCGCAAGCAAAGTTAAGTTATACTCATAACCATTTGATGTTGCCCATATTCCATTTGCACCATGCACTTTCGCGATCGCCATTACCATGGTTCCCGCAATCATAATTCCTGCAAGTGGGGTTAAGAGTCCTAAAGCAAACAATATACCCCCAACAAGTTCTGCTAATCCTGCAAATAGAGCCATGGTTACCCCCGGCTTCATGCCAATGGATTCAAACCATCCACCGGTTCCTTTCAATCCATAGCCACCGAACCAACCAAACAATTTCTGAGCACCGTGTCCGATGAACAATACACCAATTACCAGACGAATAATTAATAATCCAATATTTATCATCTCTATTTCCTCCTTGTATTTTATCTCGAATTCGAGATATTATTCTAAAAAAATTGCGTTTATTCAATCATGAATTGCTTTAGATGTTTGCATTAAGTGCATTTCCCTTTCGGTAATTTCATCCCCCTTAAAAAATCTTGAATTTAATTATCTTGAATATGAGATAATAATAATACTTATAATTTCTTTTGTCAATAACCTTTTATTTTAAGGCTCTTTCTTTTGATTTCCGTGTAGGTATAAGGTTTCATAGGCGGAGAAATTCCGGCTAATGTATAAATAACAAGCATTAGAAGCAGCTATAACCGTAGATATTCCGATTAACTACTCTAAATAGGACAAAGTCTCAAGTGTAAGAGTTAACTCTAAATCAAGGAGAAAGTTCAAGAAACATTTTTTGACAAACAGAGCCACCAGTACTTCATAAAAACATGTATGAAATACTGGTGGCTCTCCTCTGTTAATTAGGATTGGAAACCTCTATTTTATCATTTTTATGAATATCTTCTGTTCCGGCATCCAATGCAGTCCTGTAATATAAGCATTTATGCTCGATGACTTCCATGGTTTTTTTTAGTTCTTCCATTTGTGCTTCTACATTCGCTTTTCGCTCCAGAAACATTTCATATCTTCGTTGCAAGGTGGAATCCCCTTCAGAACACCAATCAATGAAATTTTTAATTTCCTTAATAGGCATCCCGGTGGATTTCAGACATTCAATTACTTTTAAAGCACCGATATCGGATTCCTTAAACAATCGTGTTCCGCTGGGTGTCCGTTCTACAAAAGGCATAAGTCCCTCCTTGTCGTAGTAACGCAAGGTATAAACTGTAAGATTCAATTCTTTTGCCACTTCGCTGATCGAAAATGTCTTCATCATCTATCTCCCACTCTTTATGATATAGATTTCGAGTTAACTCTATGTTTCGATAGCATGCTATCATGCTGTATGCAAAATGTCAAAGCTTACCGAAATCATTTTGTGGAATTCTGCTTAAAATCTTATCGCTTGACCTAGAGTTAACTATAGGGATTATTCTAGTTTTTGCAAGAGAAAAAAAGAGAGAAATGAATCAAGGGGAAATTATACATTTATACCCGGAACAAGCGCATTCTCTTAAAAAATATGGGAGGTTTTATTCATGATAACTGCTAAAGCACGAGCTGTCGATGGTCCAGACAAACCGTTTCGAGTGGCTGAAATTAAAAGACGCGATCTTGATTCGCATGATGTTCTGATTGAAATTAAATATGCCGGCATCTGCCATTCTGATATCCATACTGCTCATGGTGAATGGGGTCCCGTGAACTATCCACTCGTCCCTGGCCACGAGATTGCAGGAATTGTTACTGATGTAGGAACAGAAGTCTCGAAGTACAAGGTAGGTGACCGCGTTGGGGTCGGATGTATGGTTGACTCCTGTGGCGATTGTGAGAACTGCCGTAAAGGAGAAGAACAATACTGTCTCAAAGGAAATGTCCCTACATACGCTGGTGTTGACAAATACGGAGAGCCTACTCAAGGTGGCTATTCTACTCACATTGTCGTAACAGAGGACTTCGTAGTCGGAATTCCTGATAGCATTGAACTTGATGCCGCGGCACCATTACTTTGTGCTGGGATTACGACCTTTTCGCCATTACACCGTTGGGGAGCTGGCCCAGGTAAGAAAGTAGCGGTTGTTGGTATGGGCGGACTTGGTCATATGGCTGTCCAAATTGCACATGCCATGGGTGCAGAGGTTACCGTTCTGTCACAAACATTGAAGAAAAAGGATGATGGACTGGCATTGGGCGCAGACCATTACTATGCGACAAGTGACCCGGAAACATTCGAGAAACTTGCCGGATCCTTTGACTTAATGATTAACACGGTCAGTGCGAAGATTGATTTGGATGCCTATTTAGGCCTGCTCAATCTTGATGGCACTCTGGTAAACGTTGGTGCTCCTGCAGAACCGTTGTCATTAAACGTATTTAATTTAATTGGTCATCGCCGCTCATTTGCAGGTTCAATGATTGGAGGCATCCGGGAGACTCAAGAGATGTTAGACTTCTGTGCAGAACATAACATTGCTCCTAAGATCGAAGTCATCTCAGCCGACCAAATTGACGAAGCCTACGAACGTGTCTTAGCTTCAGATGTCAAGTATCGATTCGTGATTGACATTAGTACAATGTGAGTTGCGTAATTGATAAATTCTATTGTTAGTCGAGAGTATCCGTATTTTTTTAAACAAAATGACCAGAGGAACCATCCCTCTGGTCATTTTAATTTTAACCCTAGTGTATTGTATTTTTACCAATCTTGTTAGAGCAAAAAGACGCTTCTTTAGGAAAAATTAAAGGGTTCCGTTAAGAGGTGCATTCTTATTTAAAGGCACAAGAATTGACGTACGTCTTTTTCTATATTTATCAAGGTTTATACGAAATTTCATTTTCTTTGACATAGCAATTGGCATCATTATTATGATGGACAATAAGTATTATACAATTAAAAAATAAGGTCAAAACTTCTGTCATTTGCAGCACCGTTTATAGGTTGATGGATTAGGTTAAGCACCCGATCAGATAAATAGACGAAAAAATTTCGCTTAATTAGAAATTTTCATACAAAAAGCTTTAAATAGACGAATATTTTTCGCCTATTGACTCGAAAAACATGGAAATGGGGGATTTTGCTTTGCATAATCGGAAAATCTTCCCTTATTTACCCCGAAATGAGCTCCATTTTACATTTAACCGAAAAATCTTCCCTTATTTTTCTTTTGCTGGTTACTAGATTAGGACGAGACATCCTTTTTAAAAAGGAGTGAGTTTTACTCAAAAATCCAAAAGAACCTTAACCGGATGCATTACGGTAAGATTTTTTTGCATTCCTAATAAAGGCAAGTTTTACTTTTTATATACCAATAACGATGCCAATACGACTGTCATTTCGGCACGTATTTTAAGAAAATCACCTCAAAACGGAACCCTTATAGGAAAAATCCTAGGTTCGCTCAACAAGTAATCTCCGCACATGACCAGTCTTTTGCATGTTTCAAGGTAATATCGATGAACATGGATAATGCCGGGGAAATCCACTTGTTCTTGTGATAAACGACCTGGGAGAAAATCTGTTTAAAGTCACCAACGCAGGGAATAATTTTTAACCTTCCTGCCTTGATTTCATCCTTTACTGTCATCAAAGGTAAGTAAGCAATACCAAGCCCACTCATTACACAACGTTTCATCGCTTCTATACTCCAAAGCTCCATCGTGTGGGAAGGTACAATTCCCCGTTCTCCAAGGTATTCTTCAAACATTGTTCGATAACTGCATTCTTTCTCGTTCACAATTAAACACTCGCTAATCTTTTGATTATCGTAGCTTTTATCTAACATATTCAGCGAACAACAATCAGGGCTTCCAACAAGGACAATCGATTCGTCCAACAACGAATGGACGACTAAATCTGAATCCTGCAATTGTGGCAGCATGACAAAGGCAATATCTGCACTACCATTAAGGATGAATCTCTTGTTATCTCCGCAGCTTGCGTTACTTAAACTGATGCTAACATGAGGAAATTTCTTTCTATATTCTCTTAATATAGGTTCTAGGCGGTATACCGTTAGAGATTCCGGAGCTGCAATCTTTAGCTCCCCTCTTATGTCCTCTTCATCACTGGTAATGCTTTCGATTTTTCCATAGGTATCTAAAATCTCTTGAGTATAGGGCAACAACCTCTTGCCAATTTCCGTCAACCTTACCTTTCGACCCATCCGATCAAACAGTGGTCCGCCTAAATGTTCCTCAAGTGCCTGGATATGAGAAGTCACCGTGGATTGAGTGTATCCTAAATGTTCTGCTGCTTGTGTGAAGCTACCCAATTCAATGACTTTTTTAAAGGTAACAAAATGGCGTATTTCCATCATTTCACCCACTTTCACATTGTTCTTTCTTGTATAGTATCAAAAAAATCAATAGATAACTTCATAAACTTCAATTTTACTAATATATAGTTACAAGTTAAGATTAAGAAAAATCAAGAAAATGAAGACAACAGAGGTGATTCAGTTTTGAAACGTATACATTATAGCTGGTTTATTCTTGCCATAACCTTTTTCTCCATTATTGCTGCCGGAATTGTCATGTCATCATCGGGAGTTTTCATTGACCCTTTTGAAAAGGAATTTGGCTGGGATCGATCTGTTATTGCACTCGCTTTTGCCATTAGTATGTTTTTATATGGTATATCTGGCCCGTTTATGGCAGCATTACTTAATGTGATTGGCTTAAAGAAAATGATGATTGCATCTATGGCAACTTTGCTGACAGGTATCCTACTAACCTTCATTATGAATCAATCATGGCAGATGATTATCATTTGGGGCATTATGATTGGGCTGGGATCAAGTCTTTTTTTAACCGTATTAAGTCCGTATGTAGCGAATCATTGGTTTGAGAAAAGAAGAGGTCTTGCAGTAGGAATATTAACCGCAAGTTCAGCGACAGGTCAGTTAATACTACTTCCTGTTTTAGCGACGATTATCGATCATTATTCGTGGCGCCCGGCGATTGGTTTAATGATGATCCTTAGTATCATTATGCTATTAATCATCCTTTTATTTATGAAAAACAAACCGAAAGATGTTGGTATTCTTCCATATGGTCTTGAAGAAGAAATACAAGAGAGTAATGAAGGACCAAAAGAAAACCCAATTGTTATTGCCTTCAAAGGTTTATTAGAAGCTGTGAAGGTGAAGGAGTTTTGGTTATTATCTGGTAGTTTCTTTATTTGCGGACTTTCAACGAGCGGTTTAATTGGTACACATTTTGTTTCTTACTGTATAAGTTTTGGAATACCTTTAGTTACAGCAGCTTCGTTTCTATCGTTTATGGGAATCTTTAATCTAGTAGGAACAACTCTATCCGGTTGGCTTTCAGATCGTTTCGATAATCGCTGGCTATTATTTTGGTACTACGGTTTTAGAGGGGCTTCTCTTCTATTACTTCCTTATGCTTTAAATCAAGGTTCCACTACAATGCTGGTTATCTTTACTGTTTTTTATGGATTAGATTGGATTGCAACTGTTCCACCAACAATTAGCATCTCAAGACAAATTTTCGGCACTACTAAAAGTGGAATCGTATATGGTTGGATTTATGCTTCCCATCAGGTAGGTGCTGCAACAGCTGCTTATGGTGGAGGTCTAATTTATAAATTTTTCAACACATACACGTGGGCATTCTTTTTGGCAGGATTGTTCTGTTTATTAGCAAGCTTATTTGTCATTATTATAAAAAAACAACATTCAAGTCAATTACCTAAAGAAGAAATAATGACTTTATAGAAATGCTTCGAAAGCCCACCACCAAATGAATCTGCATAATAATATGCTATAATTTGAAGGGTGAAAAAAAGATAGAGGTGACCTTCCTTGGCAATACATGTTGTATTATATCAACCAGAAATTCCGGCTAATACTGGAAATATTGCACGTACTTGTGCGGCAACGGATACTGCCTTGCATTTAATCCGACCACTTGGCTTTTCAACAGATGAAAAGATGATAAAACAAGCTGGTTTAGATTTCTGGCAGTCTGTAAACATAACGTATTATGACTCATTGGATGACTTTTTTTCAAGAAATCAAGGTGAGTTTTACTATATTGAGACGTTTGGTGAAAAACCACATTCATCCTTTGATTTCAGTGATGGATCAAAGGAGCATTATTTTATGTTTGGAAAAGAAACAACAGGATTACCTAAAGATTTACTAGAAAAAAATAAAGATCACTTTTTAAGAATACCAATGAATGAACACGTTCGTTCACTGAACCTCTCGAATACAGCTGCTATATTGGTGTATGAGGCCTTGCGTCAACAAGGATATCCCAATTTAATTTAAAAAATCTTCCGTCTTGGAAGATTTTTTTTGATTTTCAAAACAGAAAAATCGTGCTTAATAAAGTGCACCGTCTGTAAACACACAAAAAACCAGAGGAACCCCCCCTGGTCACTTTATTTCGCCTTGTAAACTTTCCCTTTTGTACTTCTCACAATCGTATTTTTACCGATTTTATTGGAACTGGAATGGCTGGTTAGAGCGATTCCATATTTCCCGCTATCCTTAATCGTATTTCCGGATACTTCGCTTCGAGTAGAATAGGTACTGATAGATACACCGTTTTCCTTTGAATAATAAATCGTATTCTTTTTAATAGCTGCGGAAGAACGTTTGTAAACTTGGATCCCATGTTTTTTAGACAGATCTATTTTGTTTTGATCCACAACATTCTGTTTTGAATCATATTTCATTAAGATACCAGAACTTCCCGATGAGTAAATTTTATTTTTTAAAATTTTATTTCCACTTGCATAGGCTAAGTAAATCCCGTTTGCCTTGCTCAATTTAATCGTATTGCTGGAAATCGTATTCGTTTTTACTTGTTTTGTCTTCGTTCCCACTAATCCAATACCTTTTAAAGAACTGTTAATCGTATTATTCTTGATTACATTTTTACCAGAACCGCCACTGACAGCCATTCCATATTGGCTGCTCCTTAAAATATCATTATCGTCCACCGTATTTTGGATTGAATTTGAGCTAATAGAAATCCCGTTTTTCCGACTATCTTTAACAGTGTTTTTAAATAAATTGCTGGAATTAGAATATGTGCTAATGCTAATTCCGTTTTCCTTACTATTACTAATTTTATTTCCAGACATTTTTGCAGCCGAGTGGTCATAAATCAAGACTCCGCTTTTGGTGCTTACTGAAATCGTGTTATCCTTAACCGGATTTCCTGTTGAATATTTACTAATAGCAATACCATTTTGTCCTGCGTTATTAATTTTATTACCTGTCATATCGGCAAATGAATGGTTCGCAACTTGAATCCCTTGCAATTTTGGATATTTTACTTGGTTCAGGTTCACTTTATTCTTTTGTGAATAATTGTTTATTGAAATGCCTGAACCACCAGGAGATGTAATAATATTAGCAGTTAATACATTACCATTTGCCTTATCCAAGTAAATCCCATCCGTCTTATTAAAATGAGAACGATCTTGTGTAATCGTATTCGAGATCATTTGGTTATTTATCGTTCCACTTAAAAATATCGATTTTTCCTTAGAATTGTTAATTTTGTTATTCTTGATTGTATTGTTATTTGAACTGTCACTAATCCAAACGCCATAGCGTCCACTGCTCAGACTTTTAGAGCTGCTAGTAATGATGTTATTGTCTAAAATGTTTTGAGTTGATTTTGATAAAATCGAAATCCCGCTTTGTCCACTATCTTTTATCGTATTTCCTCTTACCACGCTTGAACTCGAGTAGGAACTCATACTAATCCCGTCTGTTTTGCTTGAATTGATCGTATTATTCAAGACATTAGCAGCTGAGTGATCATTAAGAGTAATTCCATTTTTGCTGCTAGAAGCGATGGTATTAGACTCCAACTTATTCCCTATTGAAGTTTTATTCAGATATAAACCATGTTCGCCCGAAAGAGCAACGGTATTCTTATTTATTACGTTTTTATTGGCATGTTCCAGATAGATACCATGCGAGATACTTTTATCTATTTTATTATTTGTGACCTGTGTGGTTTGAACAGAGGTCTCTGCTGTACCATATAACCGAATCCCATTCTTACCAGAACTGGTAATAGTATTATTGGCTAATACGTTTTGCTCAGAAGCTCTAAATATCGCAATCCCATATTTTTTTGAATTTTTTACTGTGTTGTCTAAGACAGAGGCATTGCTTGTAAAATTTAAATAGATCCCATTCTCATCGCAGTCGCTGATCGTATTGTTCTGAACCGTAACATCTTTAATTGGGTAATCAATGGTCCCAGATAATATAATCCCGTTGCCAATTTGGTATGGGTTTGTATGGGTTCTTGTAATTTGATTTCCTGTAATTTTTAGTGAAAATTGGTCCTCAGTTGTTATGGGAGCAGCGGTATCATTCGGATTATAATTAGCATCTTTATTGACAGATTGTGTGGTAAACTCCACTCCCGAGCCGACATCTTCAAAAATATTATCTTTGACGGTAAGATCCTTATAGTTCAGTGCATCAATGGCTTCATCTGTTAAATCTTTAAAAGTGTTATTTTGAATAACGATATTACGAGGATAAACTCCTTTTACCGTAGTATGGCTCCCAACGCCCCTGGAATAGTTTTCGATTGTATTTCCCTCAATGATAATGTTTTCACAAGGGGTGTCATCATAGTATCCAAATGGGTACGATACACTATTATTGTGCGTAATATCGAGTTGAACGGCTTCCTTTTTCTGATTTTTACTATTATGGAAGTACCCCGATATTTTGCTGTTCAACACTTGTCCATTTTGAACTCCAACGAACTCGATGGCGTGTGCACCATAGTTGTTAATCACGTTGGTATTCTGAATTGTGATATTGCTGGAATGGCCAAATTCGAGGTTATCAAACCCTTTATCTCCCATAGGAAAGTGCTCCCCATTCCCATCCCAAGTTCCTCCATCGATGACAATGTTTGTGTTACCTGTAAAACCAGGTGCACCCGTTGCATTCCGTAACATCGGACCAAAGGTATTATTCCTTACGATCACTGCCTTTTCCGATAAAAGTAAGTGCGTATTAGAATTGATTTTGAGCGTTTTAGTGATTAAATAGGTACCGTCTGGGACTATAACGGTTGTTTGTGTACCATCATCTTTATTTGCATCAAGTGCTTTTTGAATTAGGGCGGTATCATCTACCTCATCTGATCCATTTGCCCCAAAATCAGCTACATTTAGGGTAACTGTATTTTCTTCCGCAGCAACTTTTCCACCCACGGAAAAAACAATGCCCAAAACCGCCAGGCATGTGAAAATATGAAAAACAAGAGAACGCATTCTGAACTTCCTTTCATAGAAGATATATGTATTCATTGAATAGACTATAAGAATCATATCCTACTTTTTTTCTATTTAAAAGTAAAATACTCCTATACTTCCTTAAATTGGTTAGCTTCCATAAAAATAAAAGAGATTGGAATCCCAATCCCTTTCACTAGTTTATAAACAATGTCAGTACAAGATAAACAGCTGCCCCCCACATAACTATGGCTGATATTTTATTTAATACCAAGATAAAGTTTCCGGATTTATCGAGTTTTCCACTTATTCTCCCAAATAACGAAAGTCCGAAAAACCAAATCCACGAAACCAAAATACACGCAAATGTAAAAAATACCTTTTCTTCCTCATGATATCTTAATGAACTCGTTCCAATCACACCCATCGTGTCCATAATCGCGTGTGGGTTCAGTAAGGAAACAGATGCGGCAAATAAGATTTGTTTTTTCAAAGAAAATTTCTTCTCGATCTCTTCCTTTCGATTACTTGGTTTACTATTCCATGTGGTCCATCCCATATAAACTAAAAAGATAAACCCCCCGCCAATTAGAATGGTCTTCATCCATACGGAACCAAGAATAATGAATGAAACTCCCAAAACAGCCACCAAGATTAAAAAAGTATCACACAAGGAAGCGGTGATGACGGCTGGTAATACTTTAATAAAACGAGGCTGCAGGACTCCTTGATTAAAAATAAAAACATTTTGGACACCGAGTGGCAGGATTAGTCCTATTGCAAGAATAAATCCATGAATAAATGGTTCAAACATCAAATCTTCTTCCTTTCTTTCTATAACCTAACCCTATTTTAGTTAGAAACAGTTTCCATGTCTCCATCCAATTGGATGGCATCTAACCCAACCAAGTTATATAATCATATAAAGAGAGGAGTCCTACATCTATGCTTACAATCGACTGGAAACCAAATAAATCTTCATCTGTCCCATTACATAAACAAATTACAGATTTTATGAAAGAAAAAATATCAAATGGTGAGTGGACGATCGGCTTTAAGCTCCCTCCCCAACGTACCTTAGCGAAGTCTTTGGGAGTCAATCGAAGTACAGTGGTAGCGGCTTATGATGAATTAATCGCGGAAGGACTTATTGAAGGGAAAAGTGGGAGCGGAACAAGAGTGGTCAATAATACATGGAATCTTTTAGCCACCACCCCTCCCCCAGACTGGAATTCATACGTTACTGTTGGTATTCATCAGCCAAACCTGCCAACCATTAAGGAAATTAATCAAGCTGAATTCTATCCAAATATCATCCGCTTAGGAACCGGGGAATTATCGCCATCCTTAATGCCCGCCACTCTAATGAAAAAAGTTTTTAATCAATTGTCTACAAAAGAAATTTCTTATGGTTATGAAGAACCAAAGGGGTTGCTGCCATTAAGGGAACAATTGGCCAGCTATTTAAAAACAATGGGGATTCCAGCTTCTCCTTCTTCTATTTTAATCGTATCAGGTGCTTTACAAGCTTTACAGCTCATCAGTGTTGGTTTACTGCATAGGGGGTCTACGGTGTTAACCGAAAAGCCTTCCTATCTTCATTCATTAAATGTCTTTCAGTCAGCGGGAATGCAATTAATTGGAACCCCGATGGATCGGGAAGGAATTGAAACCAAACACCTATCTAAATATAAAAAACAACATAAAGCGGCGCTACTCTATACCATTCCTTCTTTTCATAACCCGACCGGAACCCTTATGACGGAGGAAAGACGCCATCAATTGTTAGAAATCTGTCAACAAGAGCGGTTACCATTAATTGAAGATGATGTATATCGGGAATTATGGTTGGATGAAAAACCTCCGATGCCAATTAAAGCGTTTGACAAAAATGGTCTTGTCCTTTATTTGGGAAGTTTATCGAAATCGTTAAGTCCCGGTCTCAGAATTGGTTGGATTGTTGGCCCGGAACCCGTTGTCGAGCATTTAGCAGATATTAAAATGCAAATGGATTATGGTTCTAGTTCATTATCTCAGTGGGCAGCCACGGAGTGGTTTTCGAGTGGACTTTATACTCAACATCTTAATGATGTAAGAAATGAATTGAAAATACGAAGAGATTTTACGTTAACTACTTTGAATAAATATTTTTCTGATCTTGCAGTATGGGAAAAACCAAAAGGCGGATTTTATGTATGGGTCCGTTTGATCCCATCCATCTCGATTCGAAAATTATTTGAAATGGCACTTTCAGAAGGCATCTTACTGAATCCAGGGAATGTGTATGATCACCAATCTGAACAATATCTGCGGATTTCTTATTCGTTTGCTTCTCTTTCAGATTTAGAGGATGGGCTGAAGCGTTTGTCGGAAATCGTAAGGAGATTAGTGAAATAAGCCAGTGTTTGTGAAGGGGTATTTGTGATTTAGTTTTAAGAGAAGAGCGCTAAACTTACGCTCTTCTCTTTTATTTTTCTTAACGGTGAAAGCAATATGAATTACTTTACTTCAAAGAACACATTTATAATTAAAAGAATTATAACTTTTACAAAATTCAGATTTTTATATATTATATTTATAAAGGGAGATGGATAAAAATACGGAGGCGGTTGATCTTGCATAAGAAGGATAAGGTGATTAATTTAAAAGAATATAAAAAAATGAAAAAATCAAAAAAAAATACTGAGTTATTTTTAATACTCCCAGTGTTTCTGACTGTATTAGTTGCCTTGTTCACATCTTTTTTTGTTACACTAAGTGGAGACTTACATATCCAAACATTTACAGAAACACATGCAAATTGGCGTAGATAAACATCACTTTCACCACGGCGACGGTTCCCATGGTTCAATTGGGGTAATTCCGACCACAAGAACCGTCCCCGTTGGTCCTTAACTAAAAGAACGAGAAAACCCCCCGGCACTACTTTTTCTTTATTCTAAGGATTTGACCTGCATATAAATCATTGGAGCTAAGATTATTTAGTTCAACCAATTGTTGAATCGGGACATTATAGATATTGGCAATTCTTGAAAGATGATCACCTGGTGAAACCGTATGCATTTCATAGATTTCTTTGAGAAATTCCGAAAAATGGATAATATCTCCGATTTCTCTTAGAACACCTCTTTTTTCTAATACTTCTAGCATTTCCTTTGCTCTATTTCGATAGGAATGATTTTTGACAGCTATTTTACCATTTTCACGAATTTGCTGCCTTTCTAAATCATTTTTTAAATAATATTGAATTTTCTCTACCGTTTCCTCAGAGGAGGAGGTAATAATTAAATCTTTACCTGGTTTAAATTGATCTCGAACGGCCGATGTATCCGACGTAAATAAAACCCCACCAGAACCAAGAATTTCGTATGTGCGCTGAGTAAGTTGTGTTCGAGAGTTTTGCAAGCCAATCACGATTTTGGCAGAACTATAGACTTTATAGGCGTCCCTGTAGTCTAAATAGCCATGAATCCAATTAATTGGAATTTCCCTCCCCAAAAACTTACCCATTCTTTCCCAATCCTTTCCCCAAAAGTCAACACGTATTCCATTCTGGATCAGCGGCCTTATTAATCTTTTTAAGGATCTTGAACGGTACTCATCTGGATTTTCTTCAAGATATTCAGGATAAGCATTCGCTACTACCGCTATGTCACAACGATAGTTATTCATTGGTTGTACCTGAAAATGTACACTCTGATGGTACCCAAAATCTAAATGAGCAGCTTTAAAACCAAGCTTCTCGTATACTTCACATAATGAAGGGGTAACGGTAAAAACAAAATCTGGTCGAATAGCATTAATAAGTGGTAGTGTAAAATTTTCAGTGTGTAAAGGATCTTCTGTTGCCCAATAAACGAACGGAATCGTTGTTTTCTTAATAGCCTCTCGAATCCAGGGCCATTTTTCTTTAGAATGTTCAGGTGTCCATCCAAGAGATATGATTAAATCAGGCTTAAACCAATCTAGTATTTCCGAAATATTTTCCTTACTTATTGGCCCAGAAATCATCACCGTATGCCCTTCTTCTTTAAAACCATTCGGTAAACCATAAATCCACATTGGGTGACTTTCTAGAAATAATATCTTCAAAAGCAAGCATCCCTTTCTATTTCCGTTTATCTATTGATATGTGAATTTCCTATAGCTTGTAACGGTATAAGTCTATGGATTAGAAATTTACACTAGAGAAACTAGAAATGATTGCTTTTTTCGATAGTACTTTCATTCCTATTAATTAAAATGTAAATTATTGGATGTTCTGGGTAAACTAATAACAAAATAGTGTTTACCAAAGGAGCGAGCGAAATGTTCCAAAAAAATAAAGATAACACAATCATTAAACTCGGACTTGGGACAGCCTTTCTGTCGACGATGTTCAGCTTAATCATTGTTCGTTTATTAGTGGAGATCAAACATTCGACTGGGAAGGGATAAATCCTTTCCTTTTTTATTTTTGCTCCATTTAATTGTCACTACATGGACACAGACTTTTAACGATCATTCAATTACTATTAAGTTAAAAATCTTGGGATGTGATTTAATGGGGAAAATCTTAGTAATTTTTGAAGGTAAGGAATACACAATTCTTCATCAATATGCATCCGGTTTTTGTGAAATAGTGGATGAAGATTCTCCGTTAAATATAAAGCTAGTTCACTTTTCTGAATTAGTTGTAAAGCCTTATAAATGAAAGCTGAAAGCCCCTTCTCCGTTATTAAAGGGTTCCGTTTTGAAGTTTTTTTCCTTCTTGTCCTTATTTGAGTGACTAGCAATAGTAAAAATAGGCGGAGATTTTTCCGTTAGATGCGGAATTGAGCTCGTTTCGGGTTAAATAAGGGAAGGTTTTCCGATTATGCAAAGCAAAATCCCCCAATTTCGCATTTTTTGAGTCAATAGGCGAAATCTATTCGTTTATTTAAGCCTTTTTTAATAATAATTACTATATAAGCGAATTTTTTCCGCCTATTTATCAGCCCGGGTGCTTAACCTGATCCCCCAACTGATAAGTGCGGACCCTCTTGATCCAATGATGGAATAAGCAGCATTTTATCCTCCGTAACCACTCGCAAACATTAAAAAATGTTCATTAAAGGTAAAGGTCAGATTTGTGGGAATTAAAATTTTTCCAATGGAAATCATAACTAGAAATGCGGGAAAAGGAGAATAGTTATGACCACGGAAAAAGATTTAAATCCTATGAATGTGATGAAACCGCTAAATATCAATCCAAAAATATTGGATGAGACCCAACCCTTATCAACTTTTGAAATTGGTAAACTTTGGGCTACCTATATGGGAAACAGCATGTCCATTCAAATTTTAAGTTATTATCTTCAGCATTGCGAGGATGAAGATATTAAGCTGCTTTTGGAAAATGGTTTAGCCTTATCAAAGGATTTCATTCAAAGGACAGAATTATTTTTTAAAAAAGAAAATTTCCCCATCCCAATTGGATTTACTAAAGATGATGTCAATCTTGGAGCCCCTCGTTTATATGAAGATGAATTTTATGTTCACTATTTAAAATATGCTGCGAAGGCAGGTATGAGCCTATACGCAGTAGCAGTTCCATTGGTAATGAGAGAGGATATAAGGGAGTTTTTTATTTATTGTAATCAATGTACAACCGTCCTTTTAGGGCAAATCAATAGTGTTTTAATGGAAAAAAAATTCATTGCAGCACCTCCTATCATTCCAATACCAGATGGAATTGATAAAATCAATAAACAAAGCTACTTAAATGGATATTTTGGAAATGTTCGGCCATTACAGGCATTAGAGATTATTCATCTTTGGGATAACATCGAGAATAACACCACAAGTATGGCATTATTATTTGGCTTTCATCAAATCGTTCAAGATGAAAAGATAAGAGCTTTGTTTAAAAGAGGTTTAGACATGACTGATAAAGCGGTAAAACAATATAAGGAAAAACTTCATCTTGAACACATACAATCACCAGCGTACCTAGACCATTGTGTTACAACATCTACCTATCCTCCTTTTTCAGATAAAATAATGTTGTTTCATAAAGTGGATATGTTTGCAATGAAAATAAGGTCATTTGGAAATTCACTGGCGGTAACTGCAAGAAGAGATATCGATATGTTGTATATAAGAACTCTTATCAACATTGGCGCCTTTGTCGATGATGGTATGAATATCATGATTAGTAAGGGTTGGTTGGAAGCACCACCAGAAGCGTATGACAGGGCTTAAGATACAGCTACCCATATTTAGTGTTTTAATTACATCAGATACATCTATTTTGTAAGGCTCCTTTTCCTTATTATATTTTCATTTTAATGTGGGTTAATTTTACAGTTTATTTAAAATTATTAAGAGGAAAATTAATGTTAATATATTAAAGGGAGTAGATTCAATGAGCGATTCATCAATGAAAGAAAAGGTGCTAAAAGTGATTACTGAACACAGAACAGGTGTTCTTTCTTCTGTTGAAAATAATAAGCCCCATTCCCGGTACATGACATTTTACAATGATAATTTAACCTTATATACACCAACGAAAAGGGATACGGAGAAAATTGAAGAAATAGAAAGAAATCCTTCTGTATCCGTTTTGTTAGGGTACGAAAAACAAGGCCAAAACGATTCTTATGTTGAAATTTCGGGAACATCGACCCTTAATGATTCGCCAAAAGTGAAACAACAATACTGGAACGAGTCCTTTGAACAATGGTTTGAGGGTCCTGAAGATCCAAACTACGTTTTTCTTGAAATAAAACCCGAAACTGTCCGCATTTTAAACCTTAATGGTGAGCCGCCACAAGAACTCAATTTAGAGAATTGAGAAACTCGAATGCAAACATTTGCACCGTATTTTAGGTGCTTTTTGTTTTAAAAAGCTCTTTTCATATACAAAAATGTTCCATTTAGAGTCTTTTCGGACAACATCGATGTTGCCATGAGCAATCGTGTCCGAATCTAGAGCTCATTCGGACAGCTTTGATGTAGCCAATTGAAATCGTGTCCGAATCAGGGTTTCATTCGGACAGTCTTGGTGAAGTCATGGGCAATCGTGTCCGAATCTAGGGCTCATTCCGACAGCTTCA
>NZ_KI535299.1:113505-158563 GCF_000482325.1 Bacillus sp. UNC438CL73TsuS30
GGCAATCGTGTCCGAATCTAGGGCTCATTCCGACAGCTTCATCATTGCCAAGGGCGTTTATGTCCGAATCAGGTTTTCATTCGGACAGTCTTGGTGAAATCATGAGCAATCATGTCCGAATCTAGGGCTCATTCCGACAGCTTCAAATTGCCAAGGGCTTTTATGTCCGATTCAAGATTCCATTCGGACAGCTTCGATGTTGTTAAGGGTAATCGTGTCCGAATCGGAATCCCTAGGGCGAAAACAGCTACTTCCGCTTTCTTTGGTTTGATTTCTTAATTTTCATTAACTTGGTTGGAGCTTGCTTTCGAATCCATTTTACGAAGCGGCTTAATTGATGATCTTCCCGCAGCTCCTTTAAAGTTGACAACCGCGAGGCGATTTCCTCATTGGTATAAAGTGCATGAACTTGCTTATGACAAGGAATGCAGAAATTGGCTGTTGCACCAAAAGTTCCTCCCATTTCCTTTGGGAGTAAATGATGTACTGTAATCTCAACCTCACTTCTTCCGCATAATTCACATGTCCCCACCGTCTTACCTTCTTTCAAAAATTTTTTCCACATTATGAAAACTAACAAAGAGGAACGATTGTCATTTCATAGACCACTATTTTACTATTCAGAAAGTTCAGTTTAACAACAAAGACAATGGAAGCTACCCCATTCACCAATAAAAACGAACCCCAGCGAGTTAAAGTATTAACGCACTGGGGGTCAGGCACTAGCTACTTAATCATCATTTAATTTGAAACTAATAAATTTTTGCTCCATCATTTCTTTCATCGCATATTTGATGCCTTCCCTACCGACACCGCTATCCTTCCAGCCGCCATAAGGCATGTTGTCAACCCGGAAGGTTGGAATATCATTGATAATGACCCCGCCTGTTTCTAAGCGCTGCGCAGCATAAAAAGCCTTTTCAACACTCGGTGTAAAGATGCCTGAATTCAATCCGTAACGGGAGTCATTCGCATCATTAATTGCTTCATCCAATGTATCAAATGGGAAAATACAAACGATCGGGCCAAATATTTCAGAACGAAATACTTTTGAATCACGGTTCACATTTGTTAAAACGGTTGGTGCCATGATATTTCCCTCCACCGTTCCGCCGCACTCAATTTTTGCCCCTTCCTTAACTGCTTCATCCAGCCAGCTCTGTAACCGCTCCAAAGATTTTTTCGAAATGACTGCCGTAATGTTTGTTTTTTCATCAAGTGGTGAACCGATCACAAGCTCTTTCGTTCTGCGAATAAATCGATCTAAATATTCTTGATAAAAGGATGAATGAACATAAATTCGCTGAATGGAGATACATACTTGACCATTATAGGAAAAAGACCCCATCACACTTCGTTCGACCACTTTGTCCAGGTCAACACCTTCATCAATGATCAACGGGGAATTTGACCCAAGCTCAAGCGTAAGTTTACGAAACCCTGCCTGCTGTTGAATAATATGACCGACCTCAACACTACCTGTAAAGGTCACCTTTTTTACATCAGGATGACTTGTTAAAACTTCACTTAACACTTCCCCTTTACCTGGAATAATGTTAAGTACCCCATCAGGCAGCCCGGCCTCTTGAAAAATCTCGGCGAGAACTAAGGAGCTTAACGGTGTTTGTTCAGCGGGCTTTAGGACAATCGAATTCCCTGCCGCGATGGCAGGACCGACTTTGTGCGCAACCAAATTAAAAGGAAAATTAAATGGAGTAATAGCTGTTACGACACCAATAGGGGTATGAATCGTAAAGCCAAAGCGATTTTCCCCTCCAATCGCCGCATCCATCGGTATTTGATCTCCATAATTATTCTTTGCTGCTTCTGCCGCAAATTGATAGGTCTGAACAGTACGGCTAATCTCCTCGCGGGCATTCCGAATCGATTTAGCCCCCTCAAGGGCAATGATCCTAGCATATTCCTCACTGCGTTCTTCCATGATGTCTGCGACTTTTGCTAAAATTTCTGCCCGGGCATGGGCCGGATAAGATTTGAATTTTTGAAACGCTTCATGTCCATTCGTTATCGCCAGCTCAGCATCAGCTGGTTCGGCTTGTCCAATTTGTGCTAACTCCTCATTGGTATGGGGATTATACAATGGTTCGTATGTCTTTGCTTCCTGCCACTTCCCACCAATCCATAATGGCCATTTTTTCTTCATCCTTCAGTTTCCTCCAGTCTTGTAACGAATCAATTCTATAATCGGCAAATGTAATCCCCAAGTGTTTTCGACAGCTTTACATTCTCTGAATAATCAACATCGACATCAATGAGTACAATTTCCTGACTTGCGATCGCTTTTTCCAAAGCCGGTAACAATTCATCAGAATGAGTTACTTTCACTCCTGTCACGCCGAAACTCTTTGCAAACTCCAAAAAGTCAGGATCTGTAAAGGTAATATCACTTGAGCGATTAAATTTATTCAACTGTTTCCATTCAATTAAACCGAATTTCGAATCATGGAAAATGACAACCACAAAGGCCAGTCCAAGGCGTTTGGCCGTTGCCAGTTCGACACCATTCATAAGAAAACCGCCATCACCAGTAACCGCAACGACCGGTTTTTCAGGATTGGCCAGTTTGGCCGCAATCGCACCAGGTACCGCAATCCCCATTGAAGCCCATCCGTTCGAGATAATGGTATGATTCGGCTTTTCCGGCTGATAAAGCCGGGCAATCCATAATTTATGCGCCCCAACATCCGAAATGATAATGGCTTCGCCTTTTTCAGCCTTCTTCAAATCGGCAATAATTCTTTGCGGTTTAACAGGACTTCCTGACAGCTCATCAGAGGCATGAAGTTTTTCAACTAGTTGAACTTTTAATTTTTCAACTCCTGGCCATAATTGTTTTTCTTCTACTAGTGGACTTAATGCTTCGAACCCCTCTTTTACATTTCCGACTAATTCTGCTTCCAACGGATAATAGGCGTCCACTTCAGCAGGAAGACTATCAATATGGATAATCGGGTTCATTGCCTCATCATTCCAATATTTTGGCAAATACTCAACAAAATCATAGCCGGCAGTAATAATCAGATCAGCTTGGTCAAATCCACAAAGCACATAATCTTTCGCCTGCATCCCTACTGTATAAAGGGTTAAGGGATGATTGGAAGGCAAAACACCTTTAGCCATAAACGTATTTACAACCGGAATATTCTTTGCTTCAGCAAATTCCCTTAACGCATCTGTTGCCCCATCGCGAATGACTCCGTTCCCCGCTAAAATGATTGGTTTTTTTGCACGATTAATGGCCATCGCAGCCTTTATGATTTCGCTTTTTGTCGGACTGGAAGCTGGATTTGGTGTGACTGGAAGCGGTTTACCCTCCGTTTCTTCCATGGCAATATCTTCGGGAAGTTCAATATGAACAGCACCAGGCTTTTCAAGGACAGCTTTTTTAAAAGCTTTCCGAACGATTTCAGGGATGGTATGGGCTACCCGGATTTGTTGATTCCATTTTGTTACTTTCTCAAACACACCAATAATGTCGACATATTGATGGGATTCCTTATGAATTCGTTCAAGACCAGCCTGACCCGTAATGGCGACAACTGGCGCATGATCAAGATAGGCGTCCCCGATCCCCGTTAGTAAATTGGTTGCACCTGGCCCAAGGGTTGCCAGACAAATTCCCGGTTTTCCTGTAAGTCTGCCATAAACATCAGCCATAAACGCTGCCGCTTGTTCATGATGAACAAGTATTAATTCAATATCAGAACCAATCAGGGAATCAACAAAATCAGTATTTTCCTCACCTGGAATGCCAAATATATACTTAACCCCTTCATTTTCTAAACATTTCACAAATAAATCCGAAGCCTTCAAGTTGCCTCCTCCAATCAATTGAACTGTGGTTTATGATATGGATAGTTTTTTCTTGGAAGGATGTATTTATGTAATGGTGGTCTTCAAGATTACAATGGATTAAATTCATCTTCCAAAGCTTTCTATACGGAACAACGAAAATTGATTTTTTAGTGGAATAAAAAAAACACTCACAAATGTTGATTTAACAACCTTTGTAAGTGTTTTGACGTCTTTATTATATACTCATTTGTTCTCACACTCGCACATGTGCTGAGTGTATGTGGCAAAACATGGGGTGCTGGTGAAGGATACCATTGCAAACTCTGCAATTGAAACTGGATACCAAGCAACCAGTTAGATAATATTTTCTTTCATCTTGGGCCGGTATTTATTCTATTTTCAAAAAGTCATTTGCATTGTAACATCTTGAATTATGTTCAGTTAATAATTTCGCCCTTGTTTTTAGCTAAATTTTCGTGCCATTCACGTCGCTCCAAAGTTGTCAGTTTCGCCCATTCTGTTACTTCACCAATTATTCTTAAAGGTTCTTTTGAACGATAAGAACGTGTTAAGTTACCAGGAAATTTTTTGTCAGTAACATTTGGGTCGTTTTCAAATTCACCTATTGGTTCTATTATATAAACTCGTTCTCTTCCTTCTCCTTTTGCTAAAGCTGCTGCAAGTCCTGCGCCATTGACATTAGCAGTGAAATAAATGTGGTTCATTTTAAGCCCAGGTTTGTAATTTGAATTTCCACCTGCTGTTAGTAAATCATCAACCTTCAAATCTGCCTTTGTACCATGGTAAAATGGTCCTATATCAGAAGGTGCACCCTTAGATGAATTTGACAATTCATAATTTCTTTTTGCATTCTCAGTATCACACAACTCCTCATAACATTTGGCAATCTTTAAATATAACGTTGAGTATGCACTCTTCACATTATCATCATTTATTTTTAGTGCACACTGTAGAGATGTTTCCATCCATTTTAATTTGTCTGTAATACTCTTTTGTTGACGAGCTAAATGATAAGCTGCAATAAATCTTTCATAGTCGTCTGTTGCTTCGTGCCATGCATTATGAAACACCTTGACTGCATCTTCAATATTTCCACTATCCTCCAATCCCATCCCACTCATACAGAGTTTAATAACGACGTTATTTGGATCAAATTTTATATTCATCTAATTACCTCCAAATTAATTGATTGTTATTATGAGTACACCCGGGAATTCAACTTCTCACTTTCATTAAAGGATCACATCGAATGTCAATCACAATTTCGTCATTTAAAGCGCCCGTTTGCTTTAAAAAATAAGCAAGCAATTTTGTTCTTATTGCTTAAATGCTTCTAATCTTTGAACTTGAACTCCTTTGTCATCAAAGTTCTCCTCTGCCAACCATTGAGTGAATGCTTGTTTATGTAAAGGCCATTCTTCTATTAGCATTGAAAACCAGCTGGTGTTTCGTGAGCGGTTTTTATAGATAATGGCATTTCTGAAGGTGCCTTCATACTGAAATCCTAAACGTTTTGCTGTTTGAATCGAGGGAGCATTTAGGGAATCACATTTCCATTCATAGCGCCGGTATTGGAGTTCTTCGAATACATACAGGGCTAATAAATAGTGTGCTTCGGTAGACATTCTAGTTCTTCTTAATGCATCAGAAAAATTAATACTTCCTACTTCGATCACCCCATTTGCCGGATCGATCCTCATTAAACTAAAGATCCCAAGGGGTTTGTTTGTCTCTTTATTTAACACGGCATAATAGATCTGTGTGCTGCTTTCTATTTTTTCTAGTAATGTCTGTTCAAACGCTTCATAGTCGTGAGGTGGTTCGTCGATTAAGTAGGTCCAATTACTAGGGTGAGAATTTTTATAGGCGTTATAGAGGTCTCTGGTATGTGAACGAGATAATCTAGTGACAATGGTATACTTTCCGACATAATACATATCTGAAGGGAATTTTCTTTTCTGCCAATTGGATAACTCCTCACCAATTGGCTGGTTGTATTTGTTTATTCTCTGATTCATTTCATCACCACATTTCATTATGCTTTTACCTAATATCTTCAACTTTTATATATTATTTTTTTGGCATTCTTGATAGTTTAATAAAAACGCCCAAACCAGCAAAGAAAAACCCTAAACAAAATAAACTTGCTGGACTGCCCCAAACGATATCTCCCATAATACGCCCCCTATAATTTATATAGACAGTATAATTTTACCATAAAGAGATGAAAGGCCTCTCAATATTTTTCCATTTTTCTATCAGAAATCATACGAATTAGTGTAAGATTTAAGCTACGAAAAAAATATGAAAAACCAAACCCCCAGCATGTAAGACGCCTTTACTCGATTGCTGTGGTAAGCCGAGGAGAACCGTCCCCTCGGCACCTAAAAATATATAAAATAAAAGCGCCAGTATAGGCGCTAAAAACAGGATTTTAGACAAATTTGCCGAATTTCTATTGAGGTTGGCATATGTCTATATTTATAGTGACATTAATCTTCTTTTTGCTTTAACAGCAGCTTGATCTGGTGTGCTGCCATGTTCGATTACGGCTTTTTTGCCCCTTCGAGCATACACCTTTATCCGGTGTCTCACTTGATAGACCCTAAAATAAATTCCATCTTCTTCATATGCAGAAACGGCTGCCATTGGACTCTTCATACATTCACAACCTTTCGGATTATACAGAGTAATTCTGCATTTTTATGAAAAATCCTTGTGAATGTTTTGTTACAATTTTTGTGTCGCAATCGAGCGTAGATTTATTAAATAAACATCTACTTCTGTCTTTGCCTTTTTATTGTGTTTGTTTGCTTTTTTTGTCCGGTTTCTAGGATTCTAACAGATATTAGACAATTTATAATAACATTTTCAAATATTTCTCGAAGTGAACTCCTTCTACACTAGGAACTTGCTCTTTAGAGGAATCCTGGATGGCCGCTGTCAGAAATGCCTCTGCAAGCTGTACAGATTTTTCCAGACTCTCCCCGCGCATCATGCTTCCCATAATCACAGATGCAAATAAATCACCCGTACCAGAATAGCTCATACCGTTATACTCCATCGCACGATAAAATGTATTGCTTCCGTCCAAATACATATTTCCGATATACTGCTTATCTGAATCTGCTGACGGTGGATTCATTCCAGTAATAATAACCTGAGCGCCAGATTCCTGCTGCAATATATTCCCTGCCTCTTCGACCGCTTTAATATAGTCACTTTCATTTGAATAGCGATGCAGCTTTTCATAAGACATGCCGGATAATAAACAGCACTCCGTAACATTCGGTGTAATCACATCAGCACGCTTCACCAGTTCCCTCATGAGTACCAGCAATTCATCGGTAAAAAGCTTATAAACTTCTCCTAAATCGCCCATTACCGGATCAACGAGTAAAAGGGTTTCCTTTGTTTGGAATTTCTCTAAAAAAAGAAAAATATTATGAATTTGCTCTTCACCCGTAACGAATCCTGTATGGATTCCATCAAAAGTAACCTCAAGCTTACTCCATTCCTCAATGAAATATTTCATTTTAGATGTAAAATCTTCACAATAAAAACTTGGATATCCGGTTTGCGCCGTCAATATGGCGGTTGGTAAAGGACATGCCTGTACGCCCATTACCGAAAGAACCGGAATCGCGGCTGTTAATGAACATTTTCCAAAAGATGATAAATCCTGTATTACAGCAACTTTTTTCATAATAACCCCCATAAAGCTGTCCGTCTTAAACTTTTTTCATCTTACCACAAATAAAGAATTTGGAAAATTCCTTTCTAACTGACCATATAGTTTTTTAATAAATTGACACTTTTATATATGCCAGTCATTTGCTAAAATCATAGAAAATTCAGTTAAGAAGGGTTAGAACTATGCAAACTACACAAACTTATTCAAAGCCAGGTTACAAAACGTTTGATTTAATTCTTACTGCTATGTTAATTGCACTTGTTTTCCTATCTACTTTCTTGAATATTAAACTGCCAATTGCTGCAAATGGAGGTTTAGTTCATCTAGGGACTGCAATGCTTTTTATCGCAGCTATTCTTTTTGGTCCTAAAAAGGCTGCTCTTGCTGGTGCGATCGGAATGGCATTATTTGATCTCGCTGGAGGCTGGGCGTTGTGGGCACCGATTACCTTTGTTTCGCGAGCTCTGCAGGGATTTATCGTTGGTAAAATTGCTTGGTCAAATGGCCGTAATGGCAATAGCTTTGCTTTCAATTTAATTGGAGCAATCGTTTCAATGCCAGTAATGATCGCTGTTTATTACATTGGTGAAGTTATACTATACGGTAATTGGGTTGCACCCGTAGCTTCGATACCTGGAGACGTCGTTCAAAATGTATTAGGAGTGATTGTTGCCCTTCCGGTTAGTGCTGCATTGAAAAAAGTTCCTTATTTTAATCGCTAAAATAAATACAAAAAGAAATGGATTTACCATTTCTTTCGAAAGCACTGGGGGTCAGGCACACTGGCCCCATTTTTATTTCTCACTTTCTTTTGAATTTTTTCACTAACCGCCCAGTGGAACCTATTGCAGAAATGAACCTGTTAGTTCAACAAGCAAGGTCATATCCTTCAATTGGTTATTTAATACCCATTGCTTCGGTTTTTCTTCTTCTCTAAAGCATTTAGCCCACTTAGTAGCCACTCTTCTCTATACCTCTCTACTGTATACCCTAACTCATCATCGTCATATCCAGGTTGAAATCCGCAGCAATGACAAATAAGACTTACATCTGGTTGCCCTTTTTCATTATATAAGGGACTAGGTAAACAGTCGTTACCACATACTGCACAAACAAAAAATTACTCTTTCCAAAAACATCTCCTAACCTTCATAAAAGGCTAATATGGGGGCATCTTTTTTAATATTTGTCCAAGAACTCAAATAAAACCTGAATAAATTGGTAGTACAAGCTATAAAGTGAGGTGATTACAATGCTCGATGGTCGAAATGAACCTGGTTGGGCGGATATGAGAAACAATCGAACTAATCGTTGTGATTGTGACTGTAATGGAGTTGGTCAACCGAATGAAGGTTGTTGCTCTGGTTCTAACCTAAGGCCTCCAGGGATCAGAAGAACAAGCACTCGTGGAGTTTACTTTGCAGATGCCGATTTAAGATGTAGTTCATTTTGTTATGGGTTTGACCGAGATACTATATATGAATGGAGTTTAATCCCCTTTACGGGAAATCCAAGAATCCTTGGAGATACTCGTAAAGTAGGGAATGACAGGGTGGAAGTCACTGGATCTGGAGAATTTGAATTAACTGTAAGAGTAACATTTAGGTGTAGATTTACGGATGGAAGAACGGAAGAAACATTTATAGTTGATTGTGTCAGAACAGCTACCAGAGAATTTAGTCAATGAGAAAAAAAGCAACATTATAATTCGGTCTCTCTTTCTTCAACGAAGGGTGCTTTAACACAATAATGAAAAAACTAAAGAGCCAAATATGCAAGTTTTTATTTCTTGCGTATTTGGCTCTTTTTTCAATGGACATAAACGGATCAGTTTAATACATACTCTTTTTGAGTTTACAGCAAACATTTACGAAAAAGCCCTCCTGAACAATATGATTAACTTTGTTGTTCGCATTAGAGATCATGACCGTGTCGCTGTAAATGTAAAGATTTGTTCATCCTCTGTTCATATAGGAGGTATATTCTAAGTTTGTAAAGAAGAGATTGGAGGAATGAATGATGAACCTTTCGTGGAAAGAAATGAAGAAAAATAAAGTAAGATTTTTGATATTAGGTTCAATTGTTTTTCTTGTTAGTTTACTAACTTTTATTATTTCTGGTTTGGCCAATGGATTATCACAAGACAATGCTGCATTAATTAAAGATTTACCACAAGGACAATTTTATATGACGAAAGATGCTGAGGAAACGTATAACCTGTCAAAAATAGACAGCAGTATCCAAAATAAAATATTAAACAAACAAAATGATGCTGTAGCATTTTCGATTCAAATGGGTTTTCTAAATGATCAAGATGATAAGCAACAAAGTGTTGCCTTTGTTACATCTACCGATTCAAAGTTATTTAAAAAGGTTAAACACGAAGAAATTATATTAGATAGCTCCTTAAAAGATAAAGGGATAAAAGTGGGAGATACCTTAACGAATAATCAATTTAGTGGCAAGTTTATTGTAAAAGGTTTTGTTGATCAAAAAAAATATAGTCATGTCCCTGTTGCTTATATCAATATGGAAGATTACAAACAAATATACAAGGTCAAAGAAATGCAATTAGTTTTCATCCCAGGAGGAGATTCTCCACAAGAATTCACTGGATTACAATCTTTCTCACAGAAAGATTTTCTCAATACGATTCCAAGTTATAACGCAGAACAAATGTCTTTAAATATGATTGTTTGGTTTTTAGTGATCATTAGTGGATTGTTATTTGCGATCTTCTTCTACATGATGAACGTTCAAAAGATTGGTTTATACGGTATTTTAAAAGCAATTGGTGTGAAAACAAGTGATTTATTCAAAATGATGTGGACACAGATGATTTTTATTACAGTCATTTCACTAGCTTTGTCTATTGCACTCAGTCAAGTCTTTAATATGATTGCACCTGAAGGAATGCCTTTTCATTTAACTTTTCAAACAACAGCTCAATTGTCTATCGTCTTTCTCGTGATCGGCTTTATTGGAGCTACACTCTCAGGAATACAAATAAAGAAAGTTGAACCATTACAAGCAATACAACAAGGAGAGGTTTAATATGACCATTTTTACGATTGATGAAGTTAGAAAAACATTTACAAATGGGGAAGTTAAAGAAGAAATATTAAAAGGAATTAATCTTTCTTTAAAAGAAGGTGAAGTAACAGCATTAGTCGGTGCATCGGGATCTGGTAAAAGCACCCTTCTTACAATTGCTGCAGGGCTTCAACCTGCCTCAAATGGACAAATCCTATTTGAAGGAAAAAATATGACGACAATGAGTGCAGAACAAATCCGAAAAGTACGAGCAAATAAATTTGGTTTTGTCTTTCAATTTGCACATCTTGTTCCTTTTCTAACAGTAGAAGAACAATTAATGCTCATGCTTGATGTTTCTGAATCCACATTAAGCAAACAAGCAAGAAAAGCAGAAGTTAATACCATACTGCAATTAGTTGGAATGGACCATCGAAAAAAAGCTTATCCCGCTTCCTTGTCAGGTGGGGAGAAACAACGGGTTGCCATTGCTCGTGCAATGATTCATAAACCTAAAGTTCTCTTCGCAGACGAACCAACTGCAAGTCTAGATTCAAAAAGATCAAAAGATATTATGATATTAATTAGAGATTTAACCAAAACGTTAAATATTACTACTTTAATGGTTACGCATGACGAAGAAATGCTTTCTTACGCGGATCATATCATTAAAATGAGCGATGGTCTAATTTTAAAGAACGAAGATTAAATCCTTGAGCATCAGGGAAAGAATTGAAGTTAATATTTAGTAAACAGCCTGCCGCATTGCGTCGGGCTATTTTTTTATATACCAGTTATAAAATCAGTTAAAAAGCGACTACTCACGATGAGCAATCGCTACTTTTTAAGTAAATAACAAATGAGCAGAAAAAATTACTGTCGTTACTGTGATGATACTAAATACTGTAGACATTAAAACTGCTTGTGCAGCATATTCAGGATGATTTCCATATTCAAGGGCAAACAGCGAACTATTTCTTGAAGTTGGAAAAGAGCTCGCTATAAGCAATGACTGTGCTGTGGTACCGTCCAACTTTAATAGTAAAATAATAAAGATCGCCATACATGGTGAAAGAATGAGCCGTCCAACAAGGCTTAGCACTAAAGGCAACGAAAGGCTTGTTATTTTTAGGAAAGCACTTTGTGCACCTAGAGTAATCAGTGCGATCGCTATAAACGCGTTAGAAGTATTTTTAATTGGGGTCCATACGAATTCTGGAAGTTTTATAGAAACTGCATGGAGAACAAAACCAAACAAAAAAGCATAGATGACAGGATTTTTCAAAAACGTTTTGATCGCCTGGAATTTTGCCTTATCAACAGAAACAGAATTAAATAACCCATACGTATACGTTAGGAGATTTTGAAAAATCATCACCACGACTTGTATCGATAGACCAAGAGGATTATGCTGAAAAACGACCTGACTGACAGGTAAACCAAAGTTCCCCGAATTACTTAATACCACACTGTTTTTAAAGGTAGATGAAAGACCACTCTCAAATTTTGCCACTTTAGAGATTCCTGTACTGATGATCATTAGGCAAAGATTTTGTATAACAAGGAAACTAAGAATATGCAGAAGCGTTTCTCCTTTAATATTACTTTCATAAACATTGGCAAAACTCACAGCAGGCATGGCCTTTAAAGAGTAAATCTTTAATATGATTATGACTACCAAGGAGATTTCAAAAACATAAAAATGACAAAGAACCCATCCTCTAATAATAGGCTCTTCCGACATTGCTTTCATTTCCATATTATTTACTTACGTATTAATGCTTTTCACATGAAGAAATATCCAATAAATACTTATAATGTATTATGGTTGTATTAATAATTAAATAACAAAAATATAAAAAACTTGGGAGTAACTTTTAACATATTTATTTATAGAAATGCCATTATTAAATAGTTCTACATATAACTAATTAAGTTAAAAACAATGAAACCTAATCCTGTCGAAAGACCTAATAAAATAATGGAAAGCCATTTTATTGAATTATTATGATTTTTAATACCATAAATAAGCAGTCCCAAAGAAATAATAAAAAGCAATACTATAAAAAGGGAAATTCCCATACAAATCCTCCTAATCAAGTTCTGATAAAATAATTTGTTTAATATTATTTTTATTCACGACAAATTTTAATATTATTTTATTTTCTTTATCTACATAGGAAAGAGTATTTCCTATTTCCTCTGATTTTTTAGTATAATCTTGACCATATACATTTTCTATTTTTGTTTTAGAATCTATAGGGCTAATTCCTTTATTTGTTGAAGTGAGTTTGTTTTCAGTAACTACAGCCACAATTTTCGAGTCTCTTGTTGCTATAAATAGACCTTTATACTTTAAAACCTGTTCGTACTCGACATTAAGAAGGATGGCCATGCCTGGATCGTTAATTTCAGGTCCGTAATGTTCATCAATCTTTTTTTTCATGGATTTTGTTAAGTAATCGCCTATTTTTAAATCTAAAATTGATGTGCCTGCTAAATCTGTACTTTTCACATAAGTATAAGAGTGGAAATAGAAAAAGCTACCTATGCCAAGGAGTATAGTAAATAGGCAAATAAACATAATTTTTATTGAAGTAAAATAATAGAGTAACCAAAGTATTAAAATAAAAAAAATAAGACTGAGTAAAAATAGCAATTGGCTTTCCTCCAAAGTTAAAAAGATGGGGTGCCGTAACCCTTAAACTTATTTGACTCATTACCTGGTTTGAGTTTCTTTATAATAAACTCAGTAGATGAATTTGGATATTGTTCCTTTAGTCTAGCTATCATTCCTGTTAAAATTGCTGCTGAAAAAGATGTACCTTCCAAAAATTTATCTTCAACTTTTATCGAGGTACCTGGCAACACAAAATCTAATTCGTTTCCATAATTAGAATAGTCCCATCTTTCACCATCAGTATCTATAGCCCCTACACTAATAACAAAGGGAGAATTTGCAGGAAAATCTAGACTGTTTTTACCCTTATTCCCAGCAGCAGCAACCAAAACGATATTTTTATTTTTTGCTTCTAATAAGATTGATTCAACTTTATCTATTTTTTTATTAAAGCCTAGACTCATATTAATAATATCTACTTTAAGCTCAATTGCACTAATTAAACCTTTAATAAAATCATATTCCTTTATAGAACCGCTAGGAGAAGCAACTGGGATACAATATAACTGTACCTTTGGTGAAATCTTTTTAATAAGAAGTGAGACTTGATCACCATGTAGTATTTTCCTAGATTTTACCTCTTCCTCCATATTTAAGCAACCCTTTGTGTTAGTGTTGGTATCTAGAATTGCAACTTTAATTCCTTCTCCGCCATAATTATTGTTCTTTAAATTTATATAAGTTAGTTCCCATTCTTCCTGTTTAAAAAAGTCCTGCTTCTTCGTTTTTTGGGGAACTTCCTGTACAAATTCGGTCTTACCAAAACTAAAGTATAAATACCCCATTCCGGCTAATAAACTAGAAAAGAATATACAGATAATAATTCTTTGCTTCATTTTTTCTCTACTTCAACTGGGTAACGACTCTTTAAAAAATTGATCAATTCTATTTTCTCTTTATATAGTTTTTTAGTAGCATAATAATCTAATATTGCTTCTTTGTTCTGCTTGAAGTTTTTATTTGTTTCTTTCACGACTTTATCTATTATAATTATCGCATGTGAAGAACCATTACTATCTGTATAATCATGTGAATGTATAAATTCTCCAGCATTTAAACCTTGTAAAGTAGCAAATGCACTATTTGACTCATCAATAATAACACTCTGAAAATCTACTCCTAGCTGCGATTTTATTTCTTGCAATGTTACTCCACTAGCGAGTTTATTTCCGATTTCATCCAATTTCGAATGATCATGGTCTTTATATACCTTTACATAATATTTAGCAGGCAAAACAATATTTTTTTCATTTTCCCAAAACTTCTCTAATTCTGTTTGGGTGATTGTGTATTTTTTATATAACTGTAAAGTATGATAGAACAATTCGAGTTCCTTTTTTTTCTCATTCCTTATTTTATTATCATCATCTTTTAAATTATTGACCAACTTGTAGTATTTTATCGCTTTTTGTTCTTCTTCCTTATTTAATGGTCCGTATCCCAATCTTTTAATTTCCTGTTTTATTAAATCATCACTAACCATTTTATTAAGAGCTGTATCTCTATACATTTCATTCAAAACCTTATCCAGTTCTTTCTCACTTATTTTTTTTTCTCCAATTTTGGCCACTACCTTCTGTTCAGTTGAATAGTCTTTGAGAACAATGAAAAATAGAATAGTAAAAAGGGCTATAAATAATATGTACATACTTTGCTTGAAATATTTCATGTTTGTAAAACTCCTATACAATGAGATATTTAAAAGAGAGAATTTAGCGTTTGTCTAAATTCTCTCTTTTTTTAATTAAGAAGAAGGACTAAAGAAGCCAGTGTGCTTATGATATTTTCTAGAATGTCCTACTCTGGAAAGAACAGAACAACGTCCTTTATTTGTGTCCCTATAATTGGAACAATACCTTTTACTTGCTTCACCATAATCCGATAGACAATAGGTATACCAGAATAAAGCAACATCACAATCACTTTGAACAAAGTTTCTTGATGCTAAATAAGGATGGTCGAATTTATCATAATAAACTCCATCACCTAGGTAACCATTAAACCGATTACAATGCACGGTTTGTCCACGAGAATAAGATGTACCATGCGATACATTTCCTACATTCTCTGCGCCATCCACATTTGCATCTTGAGATGACGGAGCTACTTCTTCACCAGCCTGGGTATCAGTAGCAGTTTCTACATCTTTCCCCATTTCTGCAATGATTTCATCCAAATAAATATCTTGAGTAATATTTGCAGTTTTGTCGCTGCCAACTTCAACAACATAAGTACTTTCTTCCTGTGGAGAAGTATTAACTGTAAGCTCAAGTTCCGTAGAATCTTGACTTTGATCAAGTGGAACCTGAATTTCTCCGTTACTGTCTGTAACATATGTCTGATCCTCTACTTGAACTTCAACAGCTTCTTGATGAACTTGTTTGACAAAATAGTCTCCCTCTGTTACCCATCCTGCGGCTTCATACATAGATTTTAATTCTTCAAGTTCCTCAGGTGTTGCATCTTCGTCTGGTACTTCTAAATACAGATTTTGTTTGATTTGAACATCAGCTGTTGTATCTGTTGTAGTTTCTTCAGCCGATGCCAGTGTTGAAAAAGATAAACTATTTAGTAAAAAAATTAATAGGACAAATATCTTTTTCATTTCTCCACCCCCTAATATATGCCAGAATGACTATAATTTTACCCTATTGGATAAAACTACTAAAATAGTTCTTTGGTACCATTTTGGTAGTTTTTTATAAAATTTTGTCTAATTTTAGGTTTTTATAACTAACGATAAAATGATGAAATATTACAAAAAATTGGTGTCAGCTGGATTATCTGGTAGATTAAAATCATAAATTTCCCGATTTACAGCGTTTTTCTGTAGCCTTGAAAAAGGTATCCATCATCTGTCATGCAATCAAAGCCCTCGTAATCTATTACCGAACCACCTTTTATCTTATGGAGAATCTTGTTACTTCAGTGCTTGAGCAAACGATTGAACCCTATCATTTACCTTATCAGCTTCAACAGATGGAAAATGGATCGTCATCGAATTTGAAAAGTAGATTAGAACAACTAGAAAAACGAATTATTAATGAGGCGATTGCCAACAATTCATCGCTGCGCCAGGCCGCCAAATCACTAGGAATTGACCACTCCACATTAGTAAAAAAGCTGCAGAGGTGGAAGCGCGACCTGTAATGCATTAGTGGCTTCTTTAATCTATACTTGTAACTAACCAGATAATAAGGTGCTTAATGGCATAGGTAACAGGACTACTTTTTTTCCTTATCGAACAAAAACGGATAAGTCCAATGACTTAGGGGAGACGTGGTTATCTGTCCATTTAATGTCGAAGCGACATCTACGGAATGACTGAAAGGATGCTTTTTTATCTAAATTATAAAAATCCTTAAAAATAAAGAAGAGCACATATTAGTCATCCATAATATGTGCTCTTCTTTTATTCAATTAAGGCGCCCATTAATTGAAGATCGTCCCTCGTATTTAGCACCAACTTCTATTTAATAGAAATCGGCACTTCGGTTATTCGCTATAAGTTTAGCGTGACGCTTTTGGCGGTTGGCACACGTCACATTTACGTTGGTTATTATTTTTAAATTTCGTAAATGTTTTTTCAAAATTGCTACCACAAGCACATTTAAATAGTAACTTTTGAGAAAAACCGAGATATTCCGTCGTTAGCAACTTACTTTCCGAATTGTTCTCAACAAATTCTTTAATTTTACCGATTGTCCATCGTTTATTCATTCTCTAACACCTCTATATTTTATCGCTACATGGAGGCTTTTTTTGGCATCCATTCAATTATGAGCAAAAGTCTTAATTATTCTAAGTTACTCATTATAACATGAGCTGGAACACAATTAAACAGATAAACTATACTCTCTGATTACGCTTTTGAGTATGGGATAAAATCATTCTGAGATTCTTCTTGGTGATGAATGCTTTTTAACCATTCCTATGAACCTAATACAATTTATGAGATTAATTTTAAAAAATGGAGAAAAGGAATTTGCTGATTGGTTACCTACTCTTTACCACGGGACTTCGTTCAAGTGAACATTTAAGTTTAAATTGGGGAAGTTTTCGATATAACCGAAAATTGTGAAGTTTAGTCTTAAATAAAATTATAAAAATTCCACTTAGTAAATTAATCCTCTTCCTAACCTATTGCTACAGCTAGGGACAATTATTTCAAAAATTTTGCTATTTTTGCAATCTATAATTCCCGACAATATGGCCCGATAAAGAAAGACGCCTTCTTATTTAAGAATGGCGCCCTATAATGGAATAACTGAGTAGCTCATGATAACTATTTTAGTTTAAGTACTTTTACAATCACTTAGTTCAGGATAGATACTTTTTAGATGCTGATTCCCACGCTACAAAGAATTCTTCTACTGTTGAATATCTGTCTTTTTTATCTATTTCAACTGCTTTCATTGCTCTTCGTAAAGCTTTTGACCTACATCTCACTTTTTAAAATATCGGTCAAGTTCTCCAACCAACAATCCAAAAGCGATTGCACCTATATTAAATACGTTAGTTTTTTCATTTATTCAGCATCCATTCAAACTACTTCTGGCGACATAAATCTTGATGATCCCCATAGTCTTCTCTAGATGATGAAATTTCCGTGTGAAAGTCATTCAAAAATCTTTTTATCCTTCAAAATTTGAAGGGTAATCTGCTTTGCCTTGCTGCTGCTCACCAGATTGTCCGCCTCAATATTCATGGCAAAAATATAAGCGTTTCCGTCCTTTTCAACGTAACCGATGAAATTTCCGTTGACCGGAATCCCGTTAATCACTCCATCCTTCCATCCTGTACCCGTTTTTCCAGACAGCAATGCACCATCTTTCTGATCCAATACGAGTATTTTCTTCACAATGTCGATGTTTCGGTGTGAGAACGGCAGTTGGTAGGTGTAAAACCGTTTTAAGAAATCCACTTGCTATATTGGTGAGATTTCTAATGAACTTTGCAGCCAGAAATGGGTTAATCCTCCCGAAATATCCTCATTTCCGTAGTGGATCCGGTGCAAAAAATACTGCTCACGATTTTCCCCCAACCGGCTAGACACTTCTTGGAAATACCAGATCGTCGAATTTTGAATCGCTTGGGTCAAAGTCTGATCCTGATTCCATTGAGGAAATGGATATTCAGTTCCATCCCATTGAAACGTCGTGTTTTCATCTTCCAACACTCCCGTTTGCAATCCAAACAAAGCATGAGGTACTTTAAAAGTGGAATTGGGTGAAAGCCGCTTTTCACTCTTGGCTTTGTTGTAAATTGTATACTGTTTATGCTCGAGATCATAGCTAAAACCGGTAAAATACGAACTTAGATCTTCGTAGACGACATTATGTTTTTTTACGAATACATCGTTCTTCTCCGCATAACTTTTACTGTTGAAAGTTAGAAGAATTGTAGCCACAAAAGTTATTACGACTAAGTATGCCAATATTCTTCTCCATCCCATTGTCATTCTCCTTTAGCGTACATTTTTATTATGTTTTTTTCGGGTGTGGTTACCAACTTAAATCCGATTAACCTCTCAAACTTCTATTTCTCTTTTCTTACTAAATAGCCCAACAAAAAAGACAACATACTAATAGATAAAATCAAAAATTCATATGTGCTTCCTAATTCTTCCCCCTTTCATTTTTAGCCTAATCCTCTAACAATGACTTAATTCAACTGACACTACTAATTATTTCAAATCTTCCAAATTTACACAATTACTTATTGTTAAATGGCCCGATTGCTGAACAAAGTTTAAAATGTACACATTTAGTATTTATTACAAAACTCGTAAGTTTTTTACACTACAAAAATATCAGTTTTTTCGCTTTTTTTCTATTTTGATTTCCATCTAAAAGTTAGTCTATAAAAAATGTACAGAAAGTTATATATCTTTTGACGGGAATGGTCAAAAATGAGTGAACTTGTTGGATACGCAAGGGTAAGTACCTTAGATTAGGATTATTCCTTACAAGTTAAACAATTAGAAAAGTATGGATGCACTAAGATTTTTTACGATAAGAAAAGTGGCAAAAACACTGGAAGGCCCGAACTGAACAAAGTCATGGAGTATTTAAGAGCAGGAGACAAATTAGTTGTTTATAAGATTGACCGTTTGGCCAGATCAACAAGAGACTTACATAATATTGTTCATGAATTACAAGAGAAAAATATCGGTGTTGTATTCATCAAAGAACAGATCGACTTTTCAACTCCGGCTGAAAAGCTCATGTTTACCATGCTGGGGGCTATTGCTGAATTCGAGCGCGATCTCATCAATGAACGGACCAAAGAAGGGAGAGAACGGGCGAAAGCACAAGGGAAACACTTAGGAAGAAAAGGACAGGACACAAAGGAAATCAAAAGTGCATTAAAAATGTTTGCAAAACGGGAGAAAAATGGATTAAGTGTAAATGACATTTCTAAACAAACAGGGGTACCTGGGAAAGGACTATAGGAACACTCGCACTAGGTCAGCAATTTAAAATGGATGAACAACAATTTGACAGTAGTAAAGATGATGGTAGTTATGCACGATTTTATTGTACAGTTTCCAATGAAACATTCTAAATAGGGGAAGTTATTCCCCTATTTTTATTTTCTTAAATAAATTTTCAGCCACTTTTTCCTAACTGACCCACTCTACAAAGGACGGTATTCTTAACAGTCCCTTTTCCGTAAGATTCCTGTATTTAACTTTTACTTTCATCTTTGGATCTAGATAAACGAATTTATCATTTTCTTCTATAATAAAGTCCTTATATTGTTTGTAAAATTCTTTACGATTTGGAGTAGGAATAAACTCTATTAACCCTGCGTATTTGCCATTTTCAAAATTCAGCAGTAATCCAAACTCGTCTTTCCGTAACCCTGAAACATAAACATCTTCATACTGATAATTTATAACCTTCATCCAATCACTTGAACGTTTATTGATTTGGTACTTAGAGTTTGCCTTCTTTTGAACTATTCCCTCAAGTTGGTGCTGCTTTATTAATTCAAAATACTGTTCAGCATTGCCTTCTATCCACTGGACTTTATTTAGTAATTTACTATCTTCCGGAATAATCTTTTTAAGCATTTCCTTACGTTCAATTAATGGTAAGTTGGTTATCTTAGCCCCATTAAAATATATAATATCGAAAACACTGTAAGAAATTTCAAGACATAAATCGTTCCATTACAGCTTCAAAGTCTGGTTTCCCTTGATTGTCAGTAACTATTATCTCTCCATCTAAGATAGTACCATCTGGAATAGGAAGGTTTATCAATTCAGGAAATTTAGATGTAATTTTATTATTATGACGAGTATAGATTTTTACTTTATTATCAAACTTAGTCCAAATGGTACGAAATCCATCAAGCTTTAATTCAGTTATATAATTATCATCGTCAAATGGATGATCTATTTTTTGTAAAAGCATTGGTGAAACAAACATTTAAAACACCTCATGATAAATTGTACCATGAGAACTTTTCAAAATTTGGTGGTAATTAAATGTAAAATAATTACCATTTAATTAAATAATAAGATGTGAACTCCATCCTTAACGCTAAATTGAGGTTTGGGCAGTTAAGGATGGAATTTTTAAAGTAGGCACCAAGGCATTGAGGAACCTCAGTTAAAAACAATATGGACATTTTTTCCAAAAATATACATTTACAAAATAGGCTAAAATCCAATATTAACAAGACCTTCAACCAGTATGTACCATCTATACATTTATTTGTTCTTCGCCAGGAGAGATCCTGGCATTTTTATTTTGTAATTTAGTTCATTTCAACATTTGTACCTTTTAAGGTTTAACATTTAAAATATTTAAGGTAAAATGGATATTCTAAAATTTTCCAATATCACATAAGATAAAGGTGTAGGACGAAGAGGGTCACCTTCCCGCTTAAAGCGTCATTTTTTTGACGCTTTTTTATTTTAATTACTTCCGCTAATCATCAAATATTCTGCACCTGTTCTCTGTTAGGTTAGGACGGCTTGGATATCTGCATGGTTTTTGCGATTTACCTGTTTATCCCCCAAATAAAAAAAGCACCCACATATTGGATGCTCAACACATTTTATACACCTGGCTTTGGTTCTGCATATTTTATTGGAAAGCCACCTGGTCTTGGTTCTGCATAACTCATGGGATAACCACCTGGCTTAGTACCTGTCATTCCCACGGGTGGGTCACCTAAATGATAACCACCATTCTTAAAAACTATTTTACAGAAATACTACCAAGTGATAAATATTTGATATCGAGATATTCCTCGATTCCATATTATTTTTGAATGTAACATTTTTTTGATTAAATGACTCTCATGGATTTTTTAATTTATATAATGCCGGGGCGAATCCCCCAGTATCGTTTTATGCATCTTTTCTCTTATAAAGTTCAGCATTAAAAATCTCAGCATGTTCATTAGTTAAACGAATATAATTAACACCATTCTCAAATTTTGTTTTAACATATCCCTTTTTTTCCAACCGGTAAACTGAGGATTTTAATTTAGTCCAACCCTCTTTATCGTGTTTTCCTATAAAGAATGACTCACGGCTATATTCAATCCAATCATCCTCAAGCTCCTCTGTTGCATACTTGTTAATGAGGTGACCAATAACCATACAGTAATAGATATTTATTTTATTAAAATTTTCTAGATAGAGTGGTATTAATACGCCTTTTTTGGAGTCCGTATTATCACAATCTAAATATAGCTTTTTAGCTTTTTCAGTTAATGACACTTCACCCTTATATTCACTGGTGTTTTCCTTTATACTTTTAATGTCCGGAAGCACCACCTTACACATTTGACATAGCTCATCATCCTGATAATCTGAAATATCCTTTACATAGATACTTTTTATTGCCGTTTCCGGATCTTTATTTCGTGCTCTAGTACAATATGGTTGATTAATAGTATTAGGAACAATATGAAGCTTCTGACCTTTCCCAAATTGTACTAGTTTAAAGCTAGTAGGTACGGATTCGGCTAATTCCTTGTAAGTAATTTTGCTCATGTTGATATGCCTCCTCATAATTGAGCCGAGGATTAGACCCCGGTATTATTTTTCAACTTGTAATGGCCCTTTCAAACCATTCCATTGCATTAGAAGGGAATTTTTCCTCTTTCAAATACGCAACATCTTCATTAGTTAATTTATAATGATTGGATTTGCTTCAACCAATCTATTAGAAAACTGAGCCTTTAAAAATTTGTGATAAAACTTCATTGTGTCGTAAGTTTCCAATGTATGAACAATTCGAACAGTATCACCATATTCAAATTTTACATTTTCAATTTTTTGTTGTAATAACAAGGAAGTTGTATAAGTAAATTTGTGCGTACCGTTTGAAAATTGCAGCAACAAAATGAAACCGTGTTTCGGAATTTCACGCTGCTTCTTTTCTTCTTCTCTTTCTTTTCGCCTATCAGCATTTAATTGTCGTCAGTTCTTTACTTGGGATTTCCTCCTGGAACTTTTCTAATGGATCTTCAAACTTGTCGAATTTAACGCTAGGATTAAACCCATTATTAATATTAACATTAGTATTTGATTCATCAGCGTTGGCCTTACAGTCTGATGTCCTCGATCTAAACGTACTGTGCTTGACTAAAAATTTCCTCGGTTCCAAGTCTTCACTTTTTATCTCCTATTTTATTATCCTGCCTAATCCTCCTTCCTTTCTAACCGTTTGGTGGTAGCACTTGAATTATTTATCATATATTGTCCGAGCGTACATATTATTATAATGTGAATTTAACACATATTGAAATTAAAATTTTAATGAAAGAAACAGGCACAGTAAAAAAATTGATCAAAGTGGATACTTTTTCATAAATTAGATTTAGATTTCAATTTTTGTAAAAAAGTTTATTCGTTTCCTATCTAAATTACTCCACAATCGCACCTTTTAATTGAATAACAACGGACTATATTTTATTGAAATCATGGTCAACAAAGATCTTCATTTTATCTGTATAAGGACGCTAAGTTTCCATGTTTGTAATTTTGCCGAAAAGTACTGCATCATAATACTTATTCTCTATAAAATAGTAGTCCTTTTATCTTCCTTCTAACTCATATCTATTCTTTTCAAGTATCCGTGCAGAGCCAATATTGGCATGAACTAAATTATTACACTTGGTTTTAGTAATCTTTCTTGTGATGAAATTGAACTTGGTGTTACTTTATTGAAAAAGGCCTGGTTATAAAAACACCCCGTAACAATTACGGGGCAATTCATTTCAATAGAATATAATACCTACCTTCAAAATGAAAAGTAACCCTTTCACAAGTGATTATTCGTGACTCCCACATCTAGTTGAGACAAAATAGAAAATATGGAAAGGTTATTATCTGAAAGCATGGACACTAAAGTCCTTTTAGAAAATACAACATTGAAAAACGGGTTTTTTTATATCTCTCGTTGGATTGGTAACAAAAATCGATTCTTTAAGTAAGAAAAATGCTCTCAAACATCGAGAGCATTTTTTTCAGTCTAATTAATCATGTGTTTTTTCAAAATTAAAATCAAATTCACATTCTTCTAGTCTAACTACCTTTGTCTTCTTGATAAACTTAAATCCAAACCACAAGAGAAGGAAAAGCGGTATTCCTAAATAAGCGGCAATGACACTGCCCCAATCAATTTTGTTGCCAAGGAATGCTTGATAGTTTTGGGCTAATGTAACAATTAAACAAATAGATATCGCGAAAATGGGGCCAAATGGGTATAATTTTGCGCGATATGGAAGTTGACGGAGCGAATAGCCCTGGGCTAGATAAGCCTTACGGAATCGATAGTGACTTACAGAAATACCTAACCAGAAAATAAAACCGGTGATGCCGATCGAATTCATTAACCAAACATAAACAATACCGTCACCAAAGATGGAAGATAAGAAAGCAAGCATTCCAATTGCAGTCGTTAAAATAATGGCCGCGAACGGTACCCCGCGCTTATTAAGCTTTGCAAAAATGCGTGGAGCTTGTCCTTCTTTTGCCATTGCGTATAACATACGAGTGGATGCATAAAGACTTGAATTACCTGCAGACAAAACGGCAGTCAAAATAACCGCATTCATGAGTGATGCTGCAAACGCAAGACCAGCCTTTTTAAATACAAGTGTGAATGGACTCACCATTACATCATCACTTTGTAAATTCGGGTTTGTATAAGGGATAATAAGACCAACAACAAGGATGGCTAGTACATAAAAAATGAGGATACGCCAGAAAACACTATTAATGGCTTTTGGTATGTTTTTCGCTGGATCTTCACTTTCACCTGCAGCAACACCGACAATTTCTGTTCCTTGAAACGAAAAGCCGGCCGCAATGAAAATAAGAAAGGTACCTAGAAAACCTCCGCTAAACGGGGCTTTATCAACTGTAAAGTTTTTAAATCCGATGACTTCTCCACCCATTATTCCAAAAATCATCAATAAGCCGATGACGATAAAAATCACAATGGCGGAAACTTTAATGAAGGAAAACCAATATTCCCCTTCACCATATCCCTTAACGGATAAATAGTTTAATAGAAAAATAAGGGCTAAAAATGAGAAACTCCATAGTAATGATGGACTATTCGGAAACCAGAATTTCATAATCATGGTAGAAGCTGTTAATTCCGCTGCAATCGTCATGGCCCAGTTAAACCAGTATGTCCACCCTAACGCAAATCCAAATGCAGGATCTACAAACTTCGTTCCATAGGAACTAAACGCACCGCTTGTTGGCATAAAAGCAGATAGTTCGCCTAAGCTCGTCATAACAAAATATACCATCAATCCAACAAATGCATAGGCAAATAATGCACCACCCGGCCCAGCTGCGTGAATCGCAGAACCGCTTCCTAAAAACAAGCCTGTACCAATCGCTCCACCAATCGAAATCATTGTTAAATGCCGGGCTTTCAAACCGCGATTTAACTTCGGCTCTTCATTTCCTGAGTGTTGGGAAACTATCACTTTTTCTTCCCTTAATCCCATTCTCACATCAGTCCTCCTCTTTATTTTTTAGTACTTACAATATAACCAGTTGTCTAACGTAAGTAAGTACCAATAAGTCCTTTAAATTATCATTCTTTTCCGAAAATTCAATTGATAATAAAGCACTTATTCAAAATTTTATATTGCAATTTTTATGCCAAAATCTCTAGTAAAAAATCCTTTACTAACAGCTACCTTTGTCAAAATTTCTTTATTTTAGTGCAAAAATATTTTTAATTTTATAATTCATTTTGCATGTAGGTGCAAAATCCCCATAAGGTTTAATTAAATCTTTTACTGCTTTTTCATCTTCTGATAAAACTGAGAATCAGTCATGCAGAGTAAATGCATAGGCGATAATCTTTTTAGGTAATATGAAAATAATTGTTAATTATCAACTATTTCCATCTTTCAACGGTAATAGATTTATATAGTATTTTTTTACAAATATTTTTCATAATTTTATAAAATTTAAATAAATTAAGTGTTACTAAATTAAAAAGAATGTCCAATAATAAGTTGAATATACACCTTCATTTGCTCAATCTAGAAATATGTTTATTAAGTTTGTATTACATACCATAAATAAAGAGATCCCAACTCCAAGGAAATCTCAATGTATCTAAGCAATGGAAAACGGTAATATAGACACCAAATTTTGTCCAACAGCTGCCCAGGGTGCACTTCCTAGGTTAGCTATTATCATAAAGCTATTTCCTATAGCATTTAACGTAATAGAACAAACAAACCATAATAAGTTTACAGGTAGACTTCTCATAATTACCCCCAATTTTTCCCGACATCTTATATTGTATCTTCAAAAGCCCCTCTCGATGATTAAAGTGTACCCATTGTAAAGGACATTTTAAAAAAGGTTATGCCATATTGAGAAGATAATTTCTGTATTCAACAGGGGTCATTTTCTTTAAATTCCATTGATATCTAAAATTGTTATAGTAGATCATATAACGCCTTATTTCTTTTTTTGTTCTTCTAAAGCATTACACTGGTTTATAAATGCCTCATCCTTAAAATGGCCAAAAAAAGACTCTTGTGGAGCGTTATCCCAACATTTCCCTCAAATTGTGGCTTAAGCCCACAATAAACTAAAAGTAGCAGGCATCCGCCAGTTACTTTCAGAAAAAAATTATAAAAATACAAAAGCAAGTGGAGAAATACGATCCGTTTTTCTTCACTTGCTTTATTTTAGAAATTGTCGGACAGCCCCTTTTCCTTTTTATGAAGCTGGTTCAACCTTTGTTGCTTTATAGCTTGAGCCATCCCATTGGAGATACACACGATATTTTTGCGTGCCATTTCCTTTTGCTGATACAATCCCAACTGAGCCGCCTGGGTTGCTTTTGTCGCTCCCTAACCACCATACAGTTATATTGCTTTGATTTATTCCAATAGCAGAAGAGATTGTCTGCAGCATCTCCTGCCAATCTTGAGAATTTGGATCATAGCTTGTAACATGCTCGTTATTCTGGTTCGGAGAATCGTCAGAATTTCCTCCTTTAACGTACAGTTCATTATTCACTCTATTAACGTCACTTGGCTGCTTAAAGCTGGTTGAGTCTGTTCCAAACGCTTGCATCATGTCCTTAAACATTAGTTGCGAGATTTTGGTAGTATCTCCAAGCATATAGTTGCCTGGACCGTTATTCACATACCCAGTCCATACAGCCATCGTGTATTGTGGGGTATAACCCGCAAACCAACTGTCATTTACTGCGTTGGATGGATATCCAAATTGAGCACTGGTCTTATGGTCAAAATTGGTTGTACCTGTTTTCCCAGCAACATCCAATCCTGGGACATTTGCCGTTTTTCCAGTCCCATCGTTTACGACTGTACGTAACATATCTGTTACCATATAGGCTGTGTAATCATGCATAACACGGTTTGGCTGTGGCGTAAAGCTCATAACTTTGCCATCAGGAAAGACTACTTTTTGGACAAAATGCGGTTGATTGTATACTCCTTCATTTCCAAAAGCACTGTATGCCCCTGCCATTTCTAAAGGATTAACTGTATTACTTCCAATCGCGTAGGATTCGTACACTTGGTTGTTATTAAAAGGAATACCGAGGTTTTCTGCAAAATTCTTTGCCTTATCCATGCTAACCTCACGAAGAGTAAGAAGCGCAGGGATATTATAAGAATATTGTAGTGCCTTCCGTATTGACAACATCCCGTGATATTGATTATCCCAATTTGAAATAGATTGACCATTTGTATACGTTGTCGGCTGATCATTGATTTGGTGAGCAGTTGACCATTTCAAATACTCAATCGCAGGACCATAATCAAAAATCGGCTTAAACGAAGAACCTGGTTGACGTTTTATATCAATTGCAAAGTTGTTTCCTAGAAATGTTCCTTTATATTCATTTCGTCCGCTCCCTATTGCCCGGACTTCACCAGTTTTTGTATCTAACAAAACAAATGAACCTTGAAACTTAGAATTAGGATAAGCAATGATATTATTTGTGTTCATCATTTTATCCGCATAATCCTGTGCTTTTGGATCTAAAGTGGTATAAATAGATAATCCATCCGTGCTGATGTCTACACCTTTAAGTTTTCCTTCCACTTCTTTAACAGCTGCATCAAAAAATGCTTCATAAGGAATACCTTGTTGAGTGGTTTTCGGAACAAGGCCCTCCGTTACGGGTACTTTCATCGCTTCCTGCATTTGTTTCTCTGTAATATAGCCCTGTTTATGCATGGAGCTTAACACAAGATTACGTCGATTGGTGGCAGCCTCTCTATTTGCTGGTTTAGACGGATCGTAATTAGCTGGACTTTGTGGGAGCCCTCCCAGCATAGCAGCCTCCGGAAGCGTTAATTTATTTAAATTATTTGCATCAATTCCGTAGTAGGTTTTTGCAGCAGCGGCCACTCCATAGGCCCCATCTCCAAGGTAGATCTTGTTTAAATACATCGTTAAAATATCCTGTTTAGAATATTTTTTGTCCAATTGATACGCCAAGTACCATTCTCTTACCTTTCGCTTTATGGTTTTCTGTGGAGACAAAAAGGAGTTTTTAATTACCTGCTGTGTTATGGTACTACCGCCCTGAGAACCGAATTGCCCGGTTAGATTCTTGAAAATCGCTATAGCGGTCCGTTTAAAATCTATACCATCATTTTTATAAAAATTTGCGTCTTCGGTAGCAATAAATGCGTGTTCCAACACTTTTGGAACTTGAGTATACGTAATTTTCGTTCGATTTTCTTTACCGTATTCATAAATGAAATTCCCTTCTTTATCATAAAATTTTGTTGGTAGTGGATCTACTAGTTTTGAAGAATTTAATTTAGGCGCATCTTTAATCATAGTAGCGAAGGTAATGGCAACTACTCCTGACGAAACAAATCCCAGCACCAGACAGGAAATTAACACTTTTTTCAACAAGGATGCTTTTTTTGGCGTTTTATTACTTTCTTTTTGATTTTGTCTTATTTTTACAGCTTGTTTTCGTTCCTGACGAGAACGATACGTTTCTTCTGACATTAATCTTCTCTCCTATGTGTAAGTTACTAAAAGTTGATATAAAAAGAAGTAGTTATCACTACCTTATCTCTGACTGATGAGAGACTGATTTTAGTCCATTACTTTTCATGTAAAATCCGTCTATAACGAATTAAATTAGTAAAAATCTAATCATCCCTTTACGTCTTTCGAAATAAGGTATTTACGCTGTTCAATCTTTTCTATTATTTCTTGCATAGCCTGTTCCTTTTTAACATCTAGCTCTATCATTATTTCCTCTCATTTAAATCCTTCTATAAAGAAGAACAAATAACAAAATCCTTCAAACTAACTCTTCCCTATTCTCCTACTCTATCTGAGTGTCTAAAGTTGAAATGAACGTCTACAAATGCTAACGGCTGAACGTTACAATTATTATTTCATAAACAAGCATTTATAGTTTTGTTTTGCTTTTCATAGACATTATACATAAAAATGAGTAGAAATAATTTTTCCGTATCTTTACATATTTGAGTCAATTTCATATTATTTTATTGTAATTTTTTATAAAGGCTCAATTTTCATTATAAAAAAGCCCTTTAGAGAAATGTGTTGGCTCGATTATCTTAATGATTTTTCTGAAACCGATGAAATGAATACAAGCGTAAAGGTTTATTTTTATTTTTTGGATTTGATTGTATTGTGTATGGTTGGATTTGTTCCAAGCAGAATGATGTAGATATTTAATTTTCACTTCACTCTTATTGTGACTTCCTTATCAACAATTGGAATGGCTATTTTTAGCTTCAAATACTCTAAATTTTGTACCATATATTCAAATACCTAATAGAAAAAGAGTTGACTCCTTTAAAGAACTGAGTGGCACATTACAGAGAAAATGGTGAAGCTGGTTTAATTTCCAACTATACAAATTATGATATTGAATTTAAAATGGACGTACTAAATTATATGAACGAATTTAGAGCGTCCATAACACAAGCCGCAGCTGTGTATAATATTTCTTCACCTTCAACGATTCTTCAATTGCAGAGGCAGGTTGAAAGATTGGGTGCGGACGCTCTACTACCAAAGAAAAAGGGGCGTCCACCCATGAAAAAGGTAACTAAAAAATCAGTACCTGTAGAGAGGGATCATACGAAGCTTTACAAGCTGAAAATGAGCGTTTACGCATGGAGAATGCCTATTTAAAAAAGTTACAAGCCTTGATTCAAGAAAAGGAAAAATCACCGAACAAGAAAAAGCGCAAATAATATATGAATTAAGGCACGAATTTAAGGTGATAGAGTTAGTTAAGATCGCTGGGATTCCACGTAGTACCTATTACTATTGGGTAAAGCAAATGGACCGCCCAGATAAATACAAGGAAATGAAAGAGTTAATTAAGGAGATTTTTGAGGAACACCAAGGGCGTTACGGTTACCGTCGTATCACATTACAGCTACGCAACATGGGGATTATTATCAATAATAAAACTGTTCGTCGTTTAATGAATGAGATGGGCCTAAGATGTTTGGTACGAATGAAAAAATATAAATCTTATCGTGGACAAGTCGGTAAAATTGCACCTAACATTTTAGACCGTGATTTCCATGCCTCAAAACCGAATGAAAAGTGGGTAACAGATGTAACTGAATTCCACTTATTTGGTGAAAAGTTGTATTTTTCGCCAGTTCTAGATTTATATAACGGAGAAATTATAGCGTACAACATGGAGAGTCGTCCCGTATACCCACTTGTTTCTAAGATGTTGGACAAAGCCTTTGGATGCTTAAACGAAGGGGACGCCCCCCTCCTCCATTCTGATCAAGGCTGACATTATCAGATGAAGCAGTATCAATTTGCGCTAAAAGAAAATGGAATCATTCAAAGTATGTCCCGTAAGGGGAATTGCTTAGACAACGCAGTCATTGAGAACTTCTTTGGCTTATAAAGTCTGAATTGCTTTATTTAAAGGAGTTTGAGAGTATGGAGCAATTTAAAGTAGAGTTAGAGAAATACATCTACTACTATAACCACAAAAGGATTAAGGCAAAGTTAAAGGGCATGAGTCCAGTACAATACCGAACTCATGCCCCTGTAGCTGCCTAAATCCCGTGTCTAACTTTTTGGGTTCAGATCAAATTTGGCCTTTTTTTATTCTAACTTCTTTGCAAATATTCCTTTTCCAGAACTAACATACCCTTTGTTTAACAATCCCCCCCAAGATTTCTGATGCTGAAAAAAATTTTTTGATCGATTTTACTATTTCTGACGTCTAATTTTATAGAAATGTACCCTACCTTTCCAACTCGTCACACATTCTAAGATTTGTTGTCCATGTGTGCATTACTCCAGGCAAGTGTCGATCCACTTCATACTGGTCAAAAAATACCCTAGTACTCATCATGAATTCAACCGTATCCATCTAACACATCAAAATCCTCCGCTCTTAATGTATTTAGATTAAAAGATTTCTTGTGCAGATAAGAATAGAATTTGGAACCAAATAAGATTTCCGGTCGAAGATATTTGTACATTCGGGAATCATAGAGCCACTCAGTGGACTTTAAATCAATAACCTTTTTAAAATCCTCCACTGTGAACCCTTCCCTCATTCTTGTCTGAATGATGACCCTTGTTTTTTGTAAGCTTGGTTCGTAAGCTGCGTTTGTCTTTTCATTTAGGTAGCTGATAATTTCGGTAACGGGTGAAGTTTTCTGTGGAGTCATTTCTGATGTGTTTCCCGGTTCAGTTTGGTCTATTTCGATTTCAGCCTCGTGTATCTTAGGCTCAGGAGATGTTAATTCTAATGTTTCCAATCGCTCATAATCGATGGTGTACCACTTGGTTTGATCCATTTTGCTTCGATCCCAGTTCTCTGAGAGGAGAAGTCCTTGGTCTTCCAATGAACGAATCGTTCGTTTAATGGTGCTTAACGACCAAAAAGAAAACTGCTGATTCCACTGTTGGTAGGTGTTATAAATCCAGGTCTTTCCTTCAATCACATGAGAACTTTTTTGAATCCAATAATGAATCTGCTGCAGGATGATTGCTTCATTTAACCCAATTTTCTTTGCCAGTGATGGCAGCACTATCATGGGGCTTTCGTTCAGTAATAAACTGCTCATTGCTTTTTCCTCCTTTTGTTCCTCTTCCCGAGAGAGTCTCTGATGAATACTTCCTCGATTGGTTCACTAACCTTACACAAGCTATATATAGAAAAAGGAGCAAAATGGACATGGTGAATAAAAAGGTTTTTTAGCGTACGGAGAAGTTGTGAACAAATGTCAGGAGATTTGAATTGATCTTAAAAATGGGGTTTGGGAGTTTTTTAGGTTGGAACAACGACAACGTGAGTTTTTTTCTGTTGTTGTTGTCTTTGAGTAATCTCTGAAGTAATCTCTGGTATTGCTTGGTTCAGGCTTGTTCCTTCCAAAGGGTCAGGATGGAATGTCAGAGGATTCAATTTGAAACCATGATGAGTTCATGCTGAGTTGAAGGAAAACTCATTTCGGTTTTTCAAGTAAGTGTCTGGCCACCAGACTTTATCGTACATGGTTTCCCCCTCCTCTCCTTGCTTTACAAAAATCCAATACCGGGTAAATGGACAAATAAAAAAGATGAAACCATAATGATTTCACCTTAGCGTCCTTCCATTACTCCGACTTTAAAAGGATGCAATTCCACATCCATGACACCGGTTTGAACAGCAGGGTCTTTTTCAAACATTTTTTGTGCTTCTTCCGCAGATTCCGCATTATAGATAATGATCCCATAAGCCCCGTCTAAACATGGGCCAGACAAAACCACTTTCCCTTCCGCGTACATCTGCCTAACGTATTCAAAGTGTTTTCCCATTATTGCCTTTTCCTCAGGAGTTATTGTTGCTAGCCAATTCTCCCGTTTTGCCTTGCCAATCGCCAAGAACTCAAGTTGTTCCATTTTCAAACACTCCTCAGTTGTCCTTTAATCAACCTATTTTTCCACAATAAATGGAATGGATACCTTATAAAATTGATTTAGTTCAGACTGAAATAAACAATCTTATTCTTATCCGCCAATTAAATCAAATTTATTCACATAATAATACATAAAAGAAATTTGAGAAATATTTTCTTTAAACTAAAAAACCCTACTCATTTTAAATAACATTTTCTTTTTCATCACCTTGGTGAGAAACCACCACCAGGATAAGTTTTATATATAACAATTCAATTTATAAAAACATGATAGAATAAAGTTCAGGAGGTGAAATATGGTAACTGGAGATTCTAAAAAATGGTATGAAAGAGAGCGTTGGACAAAGGAACGGAATGTTTTTTTGGCTAAAATCATCATTCCCCTCATTCTCTTAATTTTTTCTTTCGTTGTAAAGAAAAGTTGGGGAAGTCAAATTCTATCCTTTACACAGGAAAATAAATGGTTGATCCTTGTAGGTGTCGCTCTTATTATCATCTACACAAGTTGGACTTTCCCTAAGTTCTTTAAAAAGCATAATCAAAATTTGAGAAGAACATGGTACTTCTTTTTTATTGTAGGGATGATCTTGCTGCTGAATCAGTCAGGTTTTGATGTGAAAGAGTGGCAACGATACACGTTTTTAGCGGGCATGTTTATATTTGTAGACTTAGCGTTATTTCTTACACCGTCTATTAAAAAAATAGGCGGAGCCGAAATGGAACCGATTACTGAGGTGGAAAGTATCAATGAAGAAATGCACAAGGTTATTACGCAAACGCAAAACAGAAACTTGCAGTTCACTTCTATTTTAGACAGTGTGAAAAAATCTTCTTTTGGTACTCAAGAATGGCAAGATGCGGAATCATATCGTGATAGTTTAGAAGATTTTCTTATGGCCTACGGAGAAACTTGTAGGCAGGAACTTACCGTATTTGTTAAGCAAGATGATGGAGCATTTAAACAAGAGATAGGTACGATCATCGGTGTTAATTTAACGGAAGACCAAATGAAATTTCTAAATGAGAAAAAGGTCGTTCATATTGATAAATTCACGATATTAGTACCTTACTTAAAACATACATATCCAGTTGTTATCGCAATTGTATCAGAGATCGACATATTAGATATAGATATTGATCATATCATTAATTTGTCAGTAATACATACTTGGGTTGAAAAAGCGCAACCGCAACAACCACATTGGCAAAACCAATTATAGAAAATAGAGTGTAAACCTGATAGAATTAGGGTAATAGATAGGAAAGGAGTGGATAAAATGCCAGAGCGTGGAGCAGAAGCAGTTGTTTCAAGGAGACGCAAAGGTAGAGCAAGATCCCCTTTCTTAATGGAAAGGACGGCTCAAACAGTTCCACAAACTTCTCCTTCGTTGTATACAAGAGATTTGTTTGAGAGAAGCAACAAAGCGGTAGAGCGATTAAGAGATAGCCGTTATGGTGAAGCGAAGCGATAAGACAGGAGATTTCTCCTGTCTTTTTTGTTTAAAGCTCTCATATTGTGACCATACAGACAATATAGATATATTAAGAATCTGTTTGGGAGATGATGTAATGGGAGAGAGAAAAAAGAAAAGCCCTTTTTTGGACAAACCATCAGGAACCTTACCTAAAAGGGATTTGAAAGATAGTCAATTACTAAAAATGAATGAAAAAATCAAAGAGAATATTGATAAAATAAAGAAAAGCAGATAGTCTATACAATCCTATCTCCACCTCCAGAAATGACAATGATCGGTAAACAAACCAAAGATACAAACTGATTGTACTAATTAATTGAGTAATTTTATTGAGTGAAATCCTCCTGTTACACTTACTTGAATTTGATCCCCAATAAAATCAATGTTTGATATTACTTGGTTCAGGCTTGTTCCTTCCAAGGGTCAAGATGGTATGTCACATGATTCAGATTGAAAAACATGTTGAGTTCATCCTGAATAAGTGGGAAGGTCATTTTGTTTTTTTACAGTAAGTGCCTGTCCCTAGCCTTCAGAGTACATACGTTCCCCTCTTCCTCTTCCTGTACGAACAAAATCCACTATTGGGTTAATAGACAAATAAAAAAGATGAAACCATCACGATTTCACCTTAGCGACCTTACATTACTCCGACTTTAAAGGGATGTAATTTCACATCCATGATACCTGTTTGAACAGCAGGATCGTTTTCAAACATTTTTTGTGCGTCTTCCGCAGATTCCACTTATAGATAACGATCCCATAAGGCCTGTCTAAACATGGTGTCAAGTGGCGGTATTAGTATAGAGTTTTGGCAAAAAGTAGCCCTTCCGCTTTTAATTAACCGATTACAAAAAGTGAAAATGGATTTTCTGTAAGAAGGCAGCTCTTTTTCCAGACTGCTTTAAGTCTACAGGATACTAGACTACCTCTCTCCTATTGGCTAAAAGTTAGTCTAAAACAAAATGGACAAAATATTGTTAACCTTAGACAACAAAATAGAAAAAAAGACTGCTCTATACTTTAGAAACGGTCAATTATTCTATCCATTCTAGCTACTACTGCTACTTTCGTCATCTTCGTCTAATAAGTCACTACTGCTAACTAACACAAAGTTTTCATGTTTGATGAACATCGCTGGTTCTGATTCAGTAAGTGAAATACCATTAAGTGAAAAACCACCTGTTACACTTACTTGAATTTGATCCCCAATAAAATCAATGTCCCCGCTTACCGTTACGACTAATACTTGTTGGGGACCTGTAGGTTGATCGGGAGTGGCTGCTTCTTCAGTTGTTAACGCAAAGAACACTGGTACTGCAATCATAGCCGCTGAACGTGGAGCGAGCGTGCAAGGATTTGGAGGGTATAATGGATTCATAATTGGGGAGGGTGGGAAAACAGGGGCTGGTGGTGCCCCTGCAACAAAAGCACTATCAGTCCGGTGAACTACCGTTAATGTTCGAGTGGTTAGATTGGTGAAAGTTAAAAACATATGAGTGACTGGTCTACCACTGCATGTCTGAGTCGGAACCAAAAATGGACCTGAACGCAAAGTTGCCATTAAAACACATCCTTTCAATTCATAATTTATCAATCAATATATTAAATGTGAAAATTTATCTTTTTGATATGGACAAGTTATTTAGTCTACTTGTACATTTCTATTGCCAGTGAAAGCCCTTTACCTGATATTGTTGGTAAAAAAGTTCTTCTGAGGTTTTGCGAAAATTTCCTATTTAGCCGCAACAATTTCCATTTACTATCTATCCTTACCGCCATCTAATAACAGTTTGTCATGGATTCCATCTTTTTTGTTAATACCTTTTATTACTTCATTCGATTATAATTCAATTAACAAATATATTACTATTTTTATATAAATTGGGAGGGGTTAGGGATGGAATCATTTCAAACTAAAGAGAACAATTGGGATGCGAATTTATATGATAGTAAGCATTCCTTTGTTTCAAAATATGGGAATAGCTTAGTTGAATTGTTAAATCCACAACAAGGGGAAAAAATACTTGATCTTGGTTGTGGAACAGGAGATTTAGCCAATAAATTATATGAGTTTGGAGTAGAAATTGTTGGCGTAGACAAATCACAAAATATGGTGGAACAAGCAACCCGTAAATACGCACAAATACAGTTTAGGGTTCAAGATGCCACAAACTTAGACTATAATAACGAGTTTGATGCAGTGTTTTCTAATGCTACACTTCATTGGGTTCAACCTGCAATCCAAGCATTACATGGTATTTATAAAAGCTTAAAACAAGGTGGAAGATTTGTTGCTGAATTTGGAGGAAAAGGAAATGTTCAAGCGATAACGGATGAAATCATCTTACAAATAAAAGAAGCAGGGTTTGAATTTAATAAGGAACAATTTCCTTGGTTTTATCCAAGTATTGCTGAGTATTCGACTTTAATGGAAGAAGCAGGATTTAGAGTAACTTTTGCTCAACATTTTGATAGACCAACTCCATTGGATGGAGTGAATGGGTTAAAAAACTGGATTGAAATGTTCGGAAATCATTTGTTTGATGGTATACCTGATCATTCAAGAGATGAAATAGTAACAAACGTGGAAAATAATTTAAAAGGTGTTCTGTACAAGGACGGTAATTGGATTGCTGATTATAAAAGAATTCGTGTAATTGGAGTAAAATAGGTTCTTAATTGGTTAATGAAAAGATACCTGAAAAATTTTAGCCCAGGAACAGCTCCAGACGTTATTTACCTCTTCGAGAATATGTTATAATAAAAGCTGATAACAGTATTGGGAGGAACACTATTTTTATGTCAGTCGAAATAGGCAGCAAAGTACAAGGTAAAGTAACAGGCATCACTAATTTTGGAGCATTCGTAGACTTACCAGATGGAACAACAGGTCTTGTGCATATCAGTGAAGTTGCGGATAGCTATGTAAAAGATATTAATGACCATCTCAAGGTAGGAGACCAGGTTGAAGTAAAAGTGATTAGTATGAAAGACGGAAAAACTTCCTTGTCCATTAAAAAAGCGATAGATAGACCTGAAGGACAAACCTCTTCTTATTCACAACAACGCCCACCACGCTCGGGCAGAGGTGATAGCCGTTCCAAAGACTTTCGTCCAAAAGGTCAATTCAAACCGAAGGAAAGTTTTGAAGATAAAATGGCTCGTTTTTTAAAGACGAGTGAAGAGAATTTGTCTACCCTTAAACGAAACACCGGAGCAAAACAGGGCGGCAGAGGCGGAAGACGAGGATAATCATCATTCTTTTTCTTCATTGAAATTAATGAAAGCTATTTTCTCTCTAAGTAGAAAATAGCTTTCACTTCATTCCGTTCAATTCGATAAAACCTTCATTACAGACCTCATCCCTACATCGTTTGGATTAATAAAATTTCATCTATAATGGGAATTTCTTTATTCAATATAGTTAAGAGATTTTCTTCGATTTGATTGTCAATCTCACAAACCGTTATCGCCGAACCATTGATTTTTGAACGTTCATTCGCCATACGGGCAATATTTAACCCTTTTTGATAAAGTGATCCTGATAACTCGGCAATAACCCCTTTTCGATCCGTATGACGGATTACAAGTGTTGGTCGTTCTCCGGAAAACTTTAACGGGTAATCATCCAATTCCTGAACTTCTACTTTGCCACCGCCTAACGAACTGGCCAATACCTTTACCGTTCGCGTTGCTCCTGATAATTCAACTAGCACTGTATTCGGATGGTAACTTCCCATCACCCGCTTCGTAAACTCGTATTGTAATCCATTTTCTTCGGCAATCGATTTTGCATTTGGAATGCCTTCATCCATGGTTGTTAACCCAAGAACCCCTCCCAATAAGGCTAAATCTGTGCCATGACCTTGATAGGTTTCGGCAAAGGAACCCATCAGGGAGAACTTTGCAAATAATGGTTTTTCGTTTAACAGCTGGCAGGCTATGTTGCCAATTCGGACAGCACCTGCAGTATGTGAACTGGATGGCCCGACCATGACAGGGCCGATAATTTCATAGGCGCTTTGATATTTAGCCGGCCCGCAGCTGCTTGTCGGTTCACTGAAAATCTGCGCCTTCAATTTTTGACCTGTAGGGGTGCCAGCTAGACCGCCAATCCCGGTTTCCCTCAGCGATTCAGGCATTTGCTGCCCGACTTCATGCATGACATGAATCACCTCATCAGGTGGAATAATGCTGACCACCCCTGCCAACGCCATATCTGCAGCAGCCTGCGCGGTAATCGCGTGTAATCCGTTCCGAACGATACATGGAATTTCCACTAGCCCGGCGACCGGATCACAAACGAGTCCCAGTGAATTTTTTAAAGCAATTCCAATGGCATTTCCAACCTGCTCTGGAGTGCCTCCGGCAAGCTCAACTAAAGTGCCAGCTGCCATCGCGGTTGCTGAGCCAATTTCCGCCTGGCATCCGCCGGCAGCTCCTGATATCGAAGCTTTATTAGCAATCACCAAGCCAAGGGCAGAGGCAGTGAACATCGACAGTACGATTTGTTCTCTTGGGAATGTTCCGCTATCCAGAGCGTGAACGAGCACTGCCGGCAAGATTCCCGCTGAACCTGCAGTCGGTGTTGCGACAATCCGCCCCATTGCGGCATTGACTTCTGATACGGCAAGCGCATTGGCTGCGGCATTTAATGTCATGGGATTGATAAAGGATTTTCCTTTTTCGGCATATTGGTGAAGACGATACCCATCACCACCGGTCAAGCCGGTACGTGACATCACAGCACTTGTCGTCCCTTTGCGGACAGCCTCTTCCATTACCGTAAATTGCTCGGCCATTTTTTCGATAATCTCTTCCCGTGAAATGTTCTTTTGCTGTATTTCCGTTTGGATCATTAATTCAGCAATCGTTATGTTTTGCTGCTTTGCCAGTTCAATTACTTCCCTTAAACTCATGAAAGACATCATACCACTCCTTAAAAGGAGACGGTTCCCGTGCCCGAAGCATTTGAACCGTCCCCCCTTTTCATCCTTTGTTTACTTTATATTAAACCGCTTTTGGTTTTGTGCCTTTTTCGTTATCAGCATCGTCTAACGGTACGCGTTTTTCCATTTTTAACAGATAAAAAATACCTGTCATGAGAGCGAGGAATGCAATTCCCACGATTAACGGGATGCGCGTGCTTGGATTGATAAACATTCCGACTAGGACCACTAGTAAAAAGAGAATCGTAGCATAGTTGCTGTACGGTGCAAAGGGCATTTTAAATGGATGTTTTTCCATTGCATCAGCATTTACTTTTCTAAATTTGATTTCACTAATGAGCAGTACAAACCATGGAATCATTCCTGGAAGTACACTCGCACTGTATACATACACGAAGATCGATGGCGGTGCAACAAAGCTCAACACAACGCCAAGGAGTAAGCCGATTAAAACCGTTATGGTTGAATAAACAGGAACTTTATTTTCCGATAATTTGGCAAAAATCTTTGGTGCCTGTCCATTTTTCGCCAATGCGTAAAGCATCCGTGTGGCGCTGAAGATGCCGCTGTTACAGCCGCTCATTGCTGCCGTGATCACAACAAAATTGATAATGCCGGCTGCAGCCGTAATTCCGATTTTGGCAAAAACTGAAACGAATGGGCTTCCAATTTGATTGAGCTGGTTCCAAGGGTAGACCGTTACAATAACAAAGATCGCACCGATATAGAAAATTAAAATACGCCAAACGGTTGTTTTCACAGCATGTGTGATGGTTTTCTTCGGATTTTCAGCTTCCCCGGCTGTAATCCCAATCAGTTCCACTCCTTGATAAGCGCCGATTACGATGGAAAGGGCAAAAAAGAATCCTTTAAAGCCACCGGTGAAAAAGCCGCCATTTTTCCAAATGTTCGAAAATCCTATTGCATGTCCGCCATTCCCGAAGCCAAAGAGAATAATGCCAATACCAGCAATAATTAACAAGATAATCGTTAATACTTTAATTAATGAAAACCAGAATTCAAATTCACCAAAGTTTTTAACCGAAATCATGTTGGCAACGCCAAGAATCAACATTGCAACTACCCCAGGGATCCATGTTGGCAGATGTGGGAACCAATAATTCATATACGAACCAACTGCGATGATTTCCGACATGCCGACAATAATCCATTGGAACCAATAGCTCCAAGCTGTCAAATATCCAGCTAAAGGATGGATATATTTATTGCCGAGGTCAGCAAACGAACCAGTAGTTGGTTCCAAATATAGCATTTCCCCCATCGAGCGCATAATGAAAAATAGGAAGAGACCGGCAACTGCATAGGCAATCATCACGGATGGGCCCGTCCATTTAATCGTACTGGCGGATCCCATAAATAACCCAACCCCGATGGTACCACCCAAAGCAATCATTTGGATATGACGCGATTTAAGGCCACGCTTTAATTCCTGGTTTTTTGACATAAACTGCCCTACTTTCCCTCATTGGATTTTTTACTCTACCTTCTTAATGTTATTCTTTCTTTTAAACCAATACAGGTTCCCCAAATGGAACACCCAATTTTCTCCCTAAGTTTTCGAGCATGGATTTTGTCATACGGTCTAAATCGTACCGCGGGTTAAAATCCCATTCCTCTTTGGCTGCGGCCGCATCAATGCTGTTTGGCCAAGAGTCGGCAATTTGCTGCCGGACTGGATCTACCTGATAATCCATCGTAAACTCTGGTATAAATTTTCTGATGGAAGCGGCAATTTCTTCAGGCTCAAAACTCATGGCTGTAATATTAAAGGCGTTTCGATGTATTAATTTCGATGAATCCGTTTCCATTAATTGAATAATTGAATCAATCGCATCCGGCATATACATCATATCCATGTAAGTGCCTTTCGCTATATAGGATGTGTATTTTTTGTTTTTTAACGCTTCATAGAAAATATCAACCGCATAGTCTGTCGTTCCTCCACCGGGAAGAGTTTTGTAAGAAATCAATCCCGGGAAGCGGACGCCACGGGTATCAACACCAAATTTTGCAAAATAATAATCACAAAGTAATTCAGCGCTTACTTTGGTGACACCGTACATCGTGTTTGGCCGTTGGATTGTATCCTGTGGTGTAAGGTCTTTTGGCGTAGATAGACCAAAGGCTCCTATCGAGCTTGGTGTAAAGAACTGTGCATGGGAATTCCGCGCCACCTCGAGCGCATTCATCAATCCGCCCATATTAAGATTCCAGGCAAGTTGCGGGTTTTTCTCTGCTGTTGCCGACAGCAGCGCTGCCAAATGGATAATCGTATCAATCTGATAGTCATTGACCAGTTTCTGCATTCTCTCGCCATCTAGCACATCCAATGTATCAAATAAACCATTTTCCACGACTGGGTTGCCATTAACATGACGGATATCAGTGGCAATGACATTTTCCTCTCCGTACAGTTCTCGCATTCTCATCGTTAACTCTGAACCGATTTGGCCTAAGCTTCCGGTCACAAGAATTTTTTTCATCGTAACAACCTCCATTAATACACTTTTCAATAAAAACTTACATCGCTTTCAGAATAAGATGAATTTGAATTGTAAACGTTTTCATATGTTAAGTTTAAATCGAATTTTGTCGATATACATTCCTATATTTGTTGTGTGTACCCCTTATATTTGCCCTTCTTCACAATTTCGTCAAAACTAACAACAAAAAAAGACCATTAAGTTTTAACTTAATGGCTTTATTTCAAAGAGATGAAAAGCATTAAAGGTCAGAGTGGATTGTAAATAAAGCTCCGATTCCACTTTTTCCTCATAAATTTGCAAATTAGGGTGGGTTCCCTGCTTAATATAAGAAATAATCTCCTGGTCGTAAATATCCTGATGCTGCAGATTTATCCAGTTAATATAAAATTCACCGTTATTTTGATCAAGGATGTGCCTGCGAATTTGATAACGCCCAGGCGGAAGGCCTGAAATCACCACTTTCTTTTCCTTTGTAATGGAATGCAAAAAGAAGCTTTCGACCGAATAAGAGGGATTGATATAGGAAGGGTTATAAACGGCTAATTGGTACCCATTTTCTCCCATTGCCATTACAAAATCCGAGCCTTCCGCTAAAATTCGCAAGGTCATTTTTGCCATTAGTTGAAGATTAAAATAAGCTGGGCGTTTAATCTGATAATAATACAGGAGGGCAATTCCATTCATGGCAATATGGTCTTGATCCAGATTATTTTTTTCCAATGAGTGGGTATCAATCCAGAACCCCAAACCGGATATTTCCTTCATCGCATCCAACATTTCTTTAAAAATAAGGGCAGAACGGAAAAAAGTGCCGCTCAAATCCATCGTATTTCCATAAAGTGTATTCCAATCGGTAAGAAAAATTGGAATCTCCTCTAAACCCACAGACGCTAGACTTTCCTTTAATTTGCTGATTTCTTTCTTTACATAATTTTTTACTCCTTCAAAAGTATGATTATCCATATCGGTAAAATCCACTTCTTCATTCGGATTGCAAGTGAAGCAGATCAGCTCGCATCTGTCGGAAATTTGGTTTATAAATTCAGCAGCAGGAACGGAAATAGCCTTTCTTAAGGAAAACGGCATATGGAGGCCTATTTTTGCGGCAGGAGCCCGCTTTTTTACAGTTCGATAAAAATCTTGATAAAAGCTCTTTGCTGTTTCGCCGCATTCCGTGAAAACCAGTTCAAATCGCCATTTGCCTACAAAATCGCTGCCAAAATAACAAAGACTATGCTGTAAAAATTCATCAAGCTTCTTAAGGTATTCAAACCTGCTTGCCACTTCCTTTTCAACTTCCACACGAATGAAAGGAACCAACCTTAATTGTTGAAAAAGGCTGAATAAGGCATCCACCTGATAAAATTGACCTCCTATTTGATAGAGGGGCGTTGTCATCGCAAAACTGTCCGAAAAAAGGTTCGTAAAATAAATATATTCAAATCCAAGTTCCTCTTGGATTAGCTTTAATTCCGCCTTCACTTCTTCATTCAAAGCATATTCCAGTTGCCCAATTACGAGTAACTTTAAGGCTTTTTCTCTGATAAAAATGGGCTCAAGCGGCAAGTCTACATGTACCGCTGAAGCAGTCGGTTCCATCGGTGTGGTGCTCTTCTCATTTCCTGAAATATATTTACTGATTTCCATTAAAAAGTTGGGCGATTGCAGTAATGTATATTGTTCGGTTTCATGTTTCACTTCCTCGACATCCATCGGTTCCACTTTATGCAGGCTGCGATATTCAGTAGGCGTTTGCTGGTACATTTCTTTAAAAGCCATATTGAATGCCTTTACATTGGGAAAACCACAATTCTCAGAAATCTGGGTAATATTATGGCCGCTATAAAGCAGCTCTTGCACCGCTGATTTCAAACGGACATTTTTGAGATATTGGGAGAAACTAACCCCAACTTCCTGCTTGAAATAGCGGGACAAATAGTAAAGAGACAAATACTGTTCTTTGGCAATTTCCTTCAATGATATCGGTTTGCGATAATTTTTTTCGATAAAAGCTAGGATCTCTCTAATTCTTTCATCCTTCATTTCGGTGAATTGATTACTTCCAGGTTGTGTAGTTTTAAAATTTCGAATCAACAGTGTAACTAATTGAAAAATCAGTCCGTTAATCTCGATTTCATTTCCATCCTGCTTTTGGTAATAGGCAATCAAAATCTTTGCCATTAGTTGGCGAATTTGATCATAAAGCAGATACATCCCGTTATCCTCTTTGGATGAGTTGCAGTTAAAATGACACTCATGAATATTCAGATAAAGCGGCTTGATTAGATCTAAGGGAATTTGTAACGATAAGACCACATTCTCCTTATTCCCCTTAATAGAATGTAGATCATTGGCGTTAATCAGCAGAAGATCATTTTCAGCTAAATGGCAGGAATGTTGATTGACCGTAATCTCAATTTCTCCCCTTATCACTAGAAGAATCTCGATTCCTAAATAAATATGCGGAGAATAATATTCAATGTTTTGTAAACTTATTTGATAAGAATGATCTTTTATTGACTGGTTCATGAACATCCACCTTAGGACAGATTAAAAATGTGCAATTCGCATTAAGAATAGACTAGCGCCATTAACCATAGTTACTGTATATTTGTTGGCCACACGATTAAGTATAGACTTTAACACGCTAAAAACAAAAAAGGTCAATACCTTGATTGCTCAAAGCATTGACCTATAAGGGTTTACCCTTTTGAGTGATACCGGTGGTCGGGGTCGAACCGACACTCCTTACGGAACACGATTTTGAGTCGTGCGCGTCTGCCAATTCCGCCACACCGGCAAAATAAAACAAACAGGGGTAGTAGGAATCGAACCCACACTGAAGGTTTTGGAGACCTTAGTTCTACCTTTAAACTATACCCCTAAGTTATCGAAAGTTATTTTCGCTAACTCGAAAAAACTATGGTGGAGGGGGACGGATTCGAACCGCCGAACCCTGAGGGAGCGGATTTACAGTCCGCCGCGTTTAGCCACTTCGCTACCCCTCCATCTATAAAAAACAATAAAATAATGGCGGAGGAAGAGGGATTCGAACCCCCGCGCGGTTTAACCCGCCTGTCGGTTTTCAAGACCGATCCCTTCAGCCGGACTTGGGTATTCCTCCACTATTTTAAAAATAATATGGTAGCGGCGGAGGGGATCGAACCCCCGACCTTACGGGTATGAACCGTACGCTCTAGCCAGCTGAGCTACACCGCCATATTTTAATTATTAAGCCAAAATCTGTTATGGCGCGCCCGAAAGGAGTCGAACCCATAACCTTCTGATCCGTAGTCAGACGCTCTATCCAATTGAGCTACGGGCGCATTGATTGAAAAATAGTTTTACTTTGCAAAAAAACTTGGTGCCGAGGACCGGAATCGAACCGGTACGGTAGTCACCTACCGCAGGATTTTAAGTCCTGTGCGTCTGCCAGTTCCGCCACCCCGGCA
>NZ_AXVA01000019.1 GCF_000482325.1 Bacillus sp. UNC438CL73TsuS30
AATAGTCTGGCAATAATGGCGAGAAGGTCACACCCGTTCCCATACCGAACACGGAAGTTAAGCTTCTCAGCGCCGATGGTAGTTGGGGGCTGTCCCCCTGTGAGAGTAGGACATTGCCAGGCACCAAAAAAGACAACCTGTTGAAGGTTGTCTTTTTTGGCGTTCGTGGGTAAAGCAATGGCACATAAAAGTAATATTGCGGAACATATAACTCTAAATTGAAACATAAAACAGATGAATTAGCTCATATATGGTTTAATATGGAACATAAAATTAAAAACCATTTAAAAGATAACTTTAAAAAGAGCAATACACCTAATAATTCTCTATTAAGATAAAAAAGGAAATTATTGTTACTTAATCCAGGCACCTGCCTGGGTTTTTTTTTCGCCAAAAGGGTATAGAAATATAAAATGGACTAATTTTGCACATGAATTTTAAAATGGAACATAAAAAAGACAAAACGGAACATATATGATGCAACATGGAACAAAAATTTTTAGTAAGAAAATTTTTCTCTTCATACACAATCTAGCTACTAGACCTTTGTAAAAATTGTGCTAAAGTGGGGGAAGGATATTTAAAGGGGGTAATTATTTTGCTAGAGAATAGTTTCATGATGGTAGCCATAATCCTTGTTATCAATATTGTCTATGTCTCCTTTTTTACAATTAGAATGATCTTAACCTTAAAAGGACAACGGTATTTGGCTGCATTTCTCAGCATGATTGAAGTCGTTATATATGTACTGGGCCTAGGCCTAGTGTTAAATAACTTAAATGAAATCCAGAACCTTATTGCATATGCTGTGGGATATGGAATCGGTGTTGTAGTCGGAATGAAAATAGAGGAAAAGCTCGCACTTGGCTATATTACTGTCAATGTAATCACAACCGAGTATGATAAAAATTTACCGGGAATACTGCGGGAAAAGGGATACGGAGTGACAAACTGGGAAGCAAACGGACTTGAAGGGGATCGGATGGCGATGCAAATCTTAACCCCAAGAAAATTTGAATTAAAGCTCTATGATACAATCAAGAATCTAGACCCAAAAGCATTTATTATTTCGTACGAACCCAAATCCATCCATGGGGGGTTCTGGGTCAAATCTGTGAAAAGAGGGAAATTATTTTCATGAGTCAAAAGAGGCAGAGAAAATTGCAATTTGAAGTACAGGAAAATGAAACCATTGATGCATGCCTAACACGAATGAAACAGCAGGGATATATCCCGATTAGAAGGCTTGAAAAGCCGATTTTTCAAGAAATTAAAAAGGGAAATGAAACCATTTATGAACCAATCGGCCGTCAAATTGTCTTTGAAGGGCAATTTAATGAGTAAAACACGAACAATATGGTGCTAACCAAATTTAATTGTTCGATATAATGGTTGACAGTTATTCGATTGGAATGTAAGATAAGTGTGTAGCAAATGACAAATAATCTTACCCTCGTATATCAATGGGAATATGGCCCATAAGTTTCTACCCAATAACCGTAAATTATTGGACTATGAGGGAAAGTCAATATGTTCGGCAACAATACAGTTAGGGGCGGCCCTTAACTTTGTTGACCTTTTCATCAAGATGCCCGGACAAATGGCTTTCTCTTTTAGAGGATGCTATTTGTCTGGGCTTTTTATTTGGCTAAAAGGGGGATGCGGCATGACGAAGCTTGTTGGTGTCATCATGGGAAGCAAATCAGACTGGGAAACAATGAAACATGCCTGTGAAATATTAGAAGAACTCGAAATTGCATATGAAAAAAAGGTAGTTTCTGCGCATCGGACACCAGATTTAATGTTTACCTATGCGCAAGAAGCAAGAGATAGAGGTTTAAAGGTAATTATTGCAGGAGCAGGCGGGGCGGCACATCTTCCTGGAATGGTTGCAGCAAAAACAACGCTTCCTGTCATCGGGGTTCCGGTCCAATCAAAGGCCTTAAATGGTTTAGACTCCCTGCTTTCGATTGTGCAAATGCCGGGTGGAGTACCGGTGGCAACCGTTGCAATTGGTAAAGCTGGAGCAGTTAACGCAGGCCTTTTAGCAGCACAAATTTTATCAACAGAAGATAGAGAATTAGCAGGAAAATTAGAAGCAAGACGCCATGCAATCAAGGAAGAAGTTCTAGAAAGCGGTGAGCAGCTTGTCTAACAAAATCATTTTACCGGGGTTGACAATTGGGATTATCGGTGGTGGTCAATTGGGAAGAATGATGGCCCTCTCAGCTAAGGCTCAAGGCTATCGGATTGCCGTCCTGGAACCAACAGCAGACTCCCCGTGTGGTCAAGTAGCCGATACAGAAGTTATCGGCGCATATGATGACCGGGAAGCAATCAGCCGCTTAGCTGAAATTAGTGATGTGATTACTTATGAATTTGAAAACATTGATGCAGATACACTTGAATGGCTTTGTGAACGAGCGTACGTTCCACAAGGACCGAAATTGCTGACAGTTACCCAGAATCGGATTAAGGAAAAGGCGGCAATCCAGCAGGCGGGTGTTGAAGTAGCACCGTATGAAATCATTAACAGTTTAGAGGATTTATTTTTAAAAATTCAAGCAATCGGCTATCCCGCTGTGTTGAAGACGGCAAGAGGCGGCTACGACGGAAAGGGCCAGCTTGTCATAAAAGTTCAGCAGGATCTGCAAAAAGCGGAGGAACTCATCAAATTGGGTGCATGTGTGCTCGAAAAATGGATTCCCTTTGAAAAGGAAATATCGGTTATCGTCACACGCAAGCTTGATGGGGAAACAGCGATATTCCCTGTGGCCGAAAACATCCATCAAGACAATATATTGCATCAAACGATTGTTCCGGCTCGCATTTCGGAAGATGTTCAAGAAAATGCAATTCAAAAGGCAAAACAAATTGCGGACTCATTAAATTTAGTCGGAACACTTGCAGTTGAAATGTTTTTAACGTGTGATGGCACAATATATATCAATGAACTGGCACCACGGCCTCATAATTCAGGGCATTATTCGATTGAAGCCTGCGAGACGTCACAGTTTGAACAGCATGTACGTGCAATCTGCAATCTGCCTTTAGGAAGCACCGAGCTATTAAAACCAGTAGTTATGGTCAACCTATTAGGGGAGCATCTTGAAAGTATGTATGAAGAAATTCCGGGTATGAAAGACTGGAAGGTTCATCTTTACGGAAAAAAAGAACCAAAAGTAAAACGAAAAATGGGACACGTAACGATTTTACGTGATAATGTAACAGAGGCCCTTACAGAAATTGAACAAAGCGGCATTTGGAAAGTAAAAGAAAAGATCGGAGGATAAAACATGATTGATCGTTATACTAGACCGGAAATGGGTGCTATTTGGACAGAAGAAAATCGCTTTAAGGCATGGCTTGAGGTGGAAATCCTTGCTTGCGAAGCATGGTCAGAGCTTGGTGAAATTCCGAAGGAGGATGTAAAAAAGCTTCGTGAAAATGCCTCCTTCAATATCGACCGAATTAAAGAAATTGAAGAAGAAACTAGACACGATGTTGTAGCCTTTACCCGTGCTGTATCGGAAACTTTAGGGGAAGAACGCAAATGGGTTCATTACGGTTTAACTTCGACAGATGTGGTCGACACGGCTTTATCGTATGTTTTAAAACAGGCCAATGCGATTTTATTAAAAGATATCGAAAACTTTGTAGAAATTTTAAAGAATAAAGCACAAGAACACAAAATGACCGTTATGATGGGGCGTACCCATGGGGTTCACGCAGAACCTACTACTTTTGGTTTAAAGCTTGCCCTTTGGTATGAGGAAATGAAACGGAATCTTGATCGTTTCAAGCAAGCTGCAGCAGGTGTTGAATTTGGGAAAATTTCCGGCGCTGTAGGAACCTATGCCAATATCAACCCATTTGTTGAACAATATGTATGTGAAAAGCTTGGCATACAAAGAGCGCCAATCTCAACACAAACCCTGCAGCGTGACCGTCATGCTCACTATATGTCAACGATTGCTTTAATCGCTACCTCGATTGAAAAGTTTGCGGTTGAAGTTCGCGGCCTGCAAAAGAGTGAAACGCGTGAAGTTGAAGAATTTTTCGCAAAAGGACAAAAGGGTTCATCAGCAATGCCGCATAAGCGAAACCCAATTGGTTCTGAAAACATGACGGGAATGGCTCGCGTGATTCGCGGCTATATGTTAACAGCCTACGAAAATGTTCCATTATGGCATGAACGCGATATTTCTCATTCATCTGCTGAAAGAGTTATTCTACCGGATGCGACAATCGCATTGAATTACATGTTGAACCGTTTCGGTAATATTATTAAAAATCTTACAGTATATCCAGAAAATATGAAGCGCAATATGGATCGTACACTTGGATTAATTTATTCACAACGTGTATTGCTTGCGTTGATTGATAAAGGATTATCCCGTGAAGAGGCTTACGATACCGTTCAGCCAAAAGCAATGGAAGCATGGGAAAAACAAGTACCATTCCGTCAGTTAATTGAGGCTGAAACAAAAATCACCAGCCTGCTTAATGCGGAAGAAATTGGAGACTGTTTTGATTACAGCTATCACTTGCAGCATGTAGATACGATTTTTGACCGTTTAGGTTTGAACTAAAAAAATAAGGGGCAGCAGTTAGGCCCCCCTTCTACTAATAAAATTCCCAATATTGCAAAATTTGGAGGCGTTCCTGATGAAAGAACTTCTATACGAAGGAAAAGCGAAAAGAATTTATAAAACGGAAAATGACCAGGTTGTTTTAGTGGAATATAAAGATTCTGCAACTGCCTTTAACGGGCAAAAGAAAGCAGACATTACCGGTAAAGGGCGTTTAAATAATGAGATTACTAGTTTGCTATTTTTAAAGTTAAAAGAAAAGGGTATTGACTCTCATTTTATCGAACGCGTATCGGAATTAGAACAACTTGTGAAAAAGGTTACTATTATTCCACTTGAGACAGTTGTCCGTAATGTTGCAGCAGGAAGCTTTTCCAAAAGACTTGGTGTTGAAGAAGGAACGCCGTTGAAGGCTCCAATTGTTGAATTTTACTTAAAAGATGATGAACTTGGCGACCCGCTTGTTACCGTCGACCATATTCTTGAATTGAACTTAGCTACAGAAGAAGAAATCAAGGTATTAAGAGAGAAAGCCTTAGAAGTTGATGCAGTTTTATCGAGCTTTTTCGAAGAATTGGGTATTCGTCTGATTGACTTTAAATTAGAGTTTGGAAAAGACACGGATGGGCAAATCCTGCTTGCCGATGAAATATCACCTGATACCTGCAGATTGTGGGAGAAAGAGACAAATAAAAAGCTCGATAAAGATGTATTCCGTCGGGACCTTGGAAGTTTAACAGATGCATATGAAAATATTTTAGCGAGATTGGGAGGACATCAGAATGTTTAAAGTAAAGGTATTTGTCACGTTAAGAGAAAGTGTATTAGACCCGCAAGGAAAGGCAGTAACAAATTCTTTAAACTCTTTAAACTACAAGGAAGTAGCCGATGTCCGAATCGGTAAATATATGGAGTTAACAATTGAAAAGTCTGACCGTGATATTCATGAAGTGATCAATGAGATTTGCACAAACCTTTTAGCAAACCCGGTTATTGAAGATTACCGTTATGAGGTAGAGGAGTGTGTGGTCCAGTGAAATTTGCGGTAATCGTTTTTCCAGGATCAAACTGTGATATTGACATGTTTCACGCGATTAAAGATGAACTTGGGGAAGAAGTTGAATACGTTTGGCATGATACAGAAAGCCTAGATGAGTTTGATGGAATTTTACTTCCAGGCGGCTTTTCATACGGAGATTATTTGCGCTCAGGAGCCATTGCCCGATTCAGTAATGTTATGAAAGAGGTTGTGAAGGCGGCAAGAGCTGGCAAGCCGGTTATGGGTGTTTGTAACGGATTTCAAATTCTTTTGGAAGCAGGCCTGCTTCCGGGAGCAATGAGACGAAACGCGAGTTTATCCTTTATTTGTAAGCAAGTTGAATTAAAGGTTGAAAACAATCATACGATGTTTACTTCTGATTTAGCTGCAGGAGAAACCATCACGATTCCAGTTGCACATGGTGAAGGAAATTACTATTGCGACGAGGAAACGCTGGCAAAGCTAAAGGCCAATAACCAAATCGTTTTTACCTACCAGGAAAATCCGAACGGAAGCTTAGAAAACATCGCTGGTATAATAAACGAAAAAGGTAATGTATTAGGTATGATGCCGCACCCGGAAAGAGCTGTGGATGCTCTTTTAGGCAGTGCTGACGGGCTAAAATTGTTTCAATCGATTGTAAAGACTTGGAGGGAAGCACATGTTGTTAACGCGTGAACCAAATCCGAATGAGATTAAAGCGGAAAAAGTATATCAGCAAATGGGTTTGTCCGATGAAGAATTTGCGTTGGTTGAAAAAATCCTTGGACGCACGCCAAATTATACAGAAACAGGCTTATTTTCGGTTATGTGGTCTGAACACTGCAGCTACAAAAATTCCAAGCCAGTATTGAAAAAATTCCCGATTACAGGTGAGCGTGTACTTCAGGGCCCTGGGGAAGGGGCAGGTATCGTTGATATCGGTGATGATCAGGCGGTTGTGTTTAAAATTGAAAGTCATAACCATCCTTCAGCTATCGAGCCTTACCAAGGCGCAGCAACAGGTGTCGGCGGGATTATCCGTGACGTATTTTCAATGGGGGCACGTCCAATTGCAATGCTAAATTCTCTTCGTTTTGGAGAGTTAGATTCAGCACGTGTCCGCTATTTATTTAAAGAAGTTGTCGCTGGGATTGCCGGATACGGCAACTGTATCGGAATTCCAACCGTAGGCGGCGAAATTCAATTTGATCCATGCTATGAAGGAAATCCATTAGTCAATGCAATGTGTGTTGGTCTAATTGACCATAAGGATATTAAAAAAGGTCAGGCACATGGTGAAGGCAACACGGTGATGTATGTCGGTGCAAAAACAGGCCGTGATGGAATTCATGGTGCCACATTTGCTTCCGAAGAATTGACAGAACAATCTAGTGAAGACCGCCCAGCTGTACAGGTTGGCGATCCATTTATGGAGAAGCTGCTATTAGAAGCATGCTTAGAACTTATTCACTCCGATGCCCTTGTAGGAATTCAGGATATGGGAGCAGCAGGCTTAGTAAGTTCTTCCGCTGAAATGGCAAGTAAAGCCGGAATGGGAATTGAAATGAACTTGGATCTTGTTCCACAGCGTGAAACAGGAATGACTCCGTATGAAATGATGTTATCTGAATCGCAAGAACGGATGCTCATTGTCGTGAAGAAGGGCAGAGAGCAAGAAATCGTAGACCTTTTTAAAAAATATGAATTAGAAGCAGTTGCCATTGGTAAGGTTACAAGTGATAAACAGCTCCGCTTACTTCATAACGGAGAAGTTGTCGCAGATGTACCTGCTGATGCATTAGCCGAGGATGCACCGGTTTATCATAAACCATCAAAAGAACCGAGTTATTTTGCAGAATACCAAGCAATGGAGAATGAAATTCCTCAAGTGGAGGATTTGAAAGAAACGCTATTAAACCTTTTAAGTCAGCCAACGATTGCCAGCAAGGAATGGGTTTATGAGCAGTATGACCATATGGTCCGGACAAATACGGTTGTATCACCAGGCTCGGACGCAGCGGTAGTCAGAATTCGCGGTACACGTAAAGCATTGGCCATGACAACGGATTGTAATTCACGTTATGTATATTTAGATCCGGAAATAGGCGGAAAAATTGCTGTTGCTGAAGCAGCCCGCAATATTGTTTGCTCAGGAGCCGAACCATTAGCTATTACCGATAACTTAAATTTCGGTAACCCGGAAAAGCCTGAAGTTTTCTGGCAGATTGAAAAGGCAGCAGACGGCATGAGTGAAGCTTGCCGTGTTCTTGAGACACCGGTCATTGGTGGAAACGTCTCTTTATATAACGAAACAAGCGGAACAGCCATTTATCCAACACCGGTTGTTGGAATGGTCGGTTTAGTAACGGATCTTGATCATATTACAACTCAAAATTTTAAAAACGGCGGAGATTTAATTTATCTTGTCGGAGAAACAAAAGACGAGTTTGGCGGTAGTGAGCTGCAAAAACTATTGAACGGAAAAGTATTTGGCCGTGCCCCAGAGTTGAACGTTAAGATTGAGAAAGAAAGACAAAATAAAGTGCTCGCAGCAATCCGTGCGGGAGCGGTTGAATCAGCTCATGACCTTTCTGAAGGCGGCCTAGGAGTAGCTTTAGCAGAATGCCTTTTTGCTGACAAGCAGCTTGGAGCAGAAGTGAGTATCACAGGAAATGCAGTATCAGCTTTGTTTAGTGAAACACAATCTCGTTTTCTATTAACAGTGAAAAGAGAAAATCAAACAGAGTTTGAGCGTTTAGTAGATGCAAAATTGATTGGGGAAGTAACCGAAACAGCAACATTACAGGTATCAGGCGATAACGGCTTTGTATTTGAAGCTTCGGTGAACGAATTAAAAGCTGCTTGGAAAGGAGCTATCCCATGCTTGCTGAAATCAAGGGATTAAATGAAGAGTGCGGAGTTTTTGGAGTTTGGGGACATCAAGACGCGGCTCAGCTTGCTTATTACGCACTTCACAGTCTGCAGCACCGCGGACAAGAAGGTACCGGCATTGTTGTAACAGATGGTAAAGCACTTAAAGGTGTAAAAGGTGAAGGACTGGTTACGGAAATTTTTACTGCCGATGCAATGAAAGAATTAACAGGGAACGGGGCAATTGGTCACGTGCGTTATGCAACTGCTGGGGGCGGAGGATATGAAAATGTTCAGCCCCTGCTGTTCCATTCCCAAGTTGGAAGTCTTGCCCTTGCACACAATGGAAATCTCGTTAATGTGAATTCGCTTAAACATCAGCTGGAATCACAGGGAAGTATTTTTCAAACAAGTTCAGATACAGAGGTCTTGGCTCACTTGATGAAAAGAAGCGGTTATTCTGAATTGAAAGATCAGGCAAAAAACGCACTTTCCATGCTAAAAGGGGCTTATGCCTACCTGATTATGACGGAAACAGAATTATTAGTTGCGCTTGATCCGCATGGATTACGGCCCTTATCGCTTGGCTGCCTTGGCGATGCTTATGTAGTAGCATCGGAAACCTGTGCATTTGATGTCATTGGAGCGGAATATATCCGTGATGTTATGCCGGGAGAACTGCTCATCATTAATGATAATGGTATTGTCTCAGAACAATTTGCGGTGAGTTCTACAAAAGCTATTTGTATGATGGAATATATTTATTTTTCAAGACCTGATAGTGATATTCAAGGAATCAATGTTCATACAGCTCGGAAAAACCTTGGAAAGCAATTATTTAAAGAAGCCCCGATTGAAGCGGATGTTGTAACAGGGGTACCCGATTCAAGCATCTCTGCTGCGATTGGTTATGCGGAAGCCTCGGGTATTCCATACGAAATGGGGTTAATTAAAAACCGTTATGTCGGCAGAACGTTTATTCAGCCCTCACAATCGTTACGTGAGCAAGGGGTTAAAATGAAACTTTCGCCGGTTCGCGGAGTTGTGGAAGGAAAACGGGTTGTCATGGTTGATGATTCAATCGTCCGCGGTACGACTAGCAGACGCATTGTCACCATGCTAAAAGATGCTGGAGCGACAGAAGTCCATGTTGTGATCAGCTCGCCGCCAATAAAAAATCCATGTTTCTATGGAATTGATACATCAACAAAGGAAGAATTGATTGCTTCCGATAAATCAGTTGAGGAAATCAGAGAACTGATAGGAGCCGATTCGCTTACCTTCTTAAGCGTTGAAGGGATGGTTGAAGCAATTGGTAAAAAAGATGCGAACGGAACAGGCGGGTATTGCCTAGGCTGCTTTACAGGAAATTACCCGACAGAAATTTATCCGGATACACTTCAATACTATTACCAAAAGTAGATAGGGGGAACTGTCGTGGCAAATGCATATAAAGAAGCGGGAGTAAACATCGAAGCAGGCTATGAGGCGGTTGAACGAATGAAAAAGCATGTTCAAAAAACAGCAAGGACCGGAGTATTGGGCGGTTTAGGCGGTTTTGGGGGCATGTTTGACCTATCTGCGCTTCAATTAAAAGAGCCCGTCCTCGTGTCGGGAACGGACGGAGTCGGAACCAAGCTGATGCTTGCTTTTATGATGGATAAGCACGATACAATCGGCATTGATGCGGTAGCAATGTGTGTGAATGACATTGTGGTCCAAGGAGCAGAGCCTTTGTATTTTCTTGACTACATTGCCTGTGGAAAGGCTGTGCCTGAGAAGATTGAGGCAATTGTAAAAGGAATCGCGGATGGCTGTGAACAGGCAGGATGTGCCTTGATTGGCGGAGAAACGGCAGAGATGCCTGGTTTGTACAATGAATCGGAATATGATTTAGCAGGATTTTCAGTAGGGGCTTGTGAAAAAACACAATTGATTACAGGTGAAGCGATTAAGCCTGGGGATGTTCTTATCGGTTTGGCATCAAGTGGAATCCATAGCAATGGCTATTCTCTTGTTCGCAAGGTTTTTGCTGATCGGTCTTTATCAGAGTATGTTGATGAACTTGGCTGTACATTAGGGGAAGAACTATTAAAGCCAACAAAAATCTATGTGAAATCAATTTTATCAGCTTTGAAAAAATTCAACTTAAAGGGAATGGCTCATATTACCGGCGGTGGTTTTATCGAGAATATCCCAAGAATGCTCCCAGAGGGACTTGGTGCGGAAATTCAGGAACAAAGTTTTAACATTCCACCTGTGTTCAAACTGATGGAATCTGTTGGACAAATTCACCGGCAGGAGATGTATAATATCTTTAATATGGGAATTGGTATGGTGATTGCAGTAGACCAGACGATTGCTTCTGATGTGCTTGAACATTTTGGGCAATGCGGTGAAACAGCTTATGAAATCGGGATTGTAACCGAAACGGATGGAATTAGCATCATCCCGGCTGGAGGAAGAAAATGAAAAAAATCGCAGTATTTGCATCAGGGAGCGGAAGTAATTTTCAAGCCATCATTGATGTCGTTCAATCTGGAGAGCTAAAGGCCGATATTTCACTTCTTGTTTGTGACAAACCTGGTGCTTTTGCGGTTGATCGGGCAAATGCCGCCGGAATTCCAAGCTTTGCTTTTTCGGCTAAGGATTATCCATCAAAGGATGCCTATGAGACGGAAATTCTTGCGGAGTTAAAAAAACGTGGCGTGGAATTCATTGTCCTCGCGGGCTATATGCGTTTAATAGGACCGACCTTACTGCGAGAGTTTCAAGGAAGAATTGTCAATATTCATCCTTCCTTACTTCCTGCTTTTCCCGGTAAAGATGCCATTGGTCAGGCGCTTGACGCCAAAGCAACGTGGAGCGGAGTAACCATTCATTTTGTTGATGAGGGAATGGACACTGGGCCGATTATCGTTCAGGAACGCGTTCGTTTGGAAGAAGATGAAACACGTGAAAGCCTGCAGAACAAAATCCATGCAATTGAACACAAGCTATATCCGGCAATTTTACAGGTGCTTTTAACACAAGGGGGTATTGTAAATGGCAAAAAAGCGAGCGCTTATTAGTGTTTCAGATAAAACTGGAGTAATCGAGTTTGCAAAAGAACTCGTAAATCTTGGTTTTGAAATTATTTCTACGGGCGGAACAAAGAAAGCTATTCAAGAACAAGGAATTCCAGTTCTTAGTGTAAGTGATGTTACCGGGTTTCCTGAAATCTTAGAAGGCCGTGTTAAAACCTTGAATCCACTAATCCATGGTGGTTTATTGGCAAAACACGATGATCCCGCACATCAAGGTCAATTAGAAGAGCACGGAATTCAACCGATTCAGCTAGTATGTGTAAACCTTTATCCATTCCAGCAAACCATTGAGAAGCCGGATGTGACGGTAGCAGATGCGATTGAAAATATTGATATTGGCGGGCCGACAATGCTCCGCGCTTCTGCGAAAAATCATCAATATATTACAGTCGTAATTGACCCAGCGGATTATCAAACGGTTGCAGAGGAATTAAAAGCAGAAGGTCAAACGAAGCTTGAGACAAGAGTAAAGCTTGCCGCTAAGGTATTCCGTCACACTGCTGCATATGATGCGCTGATTGCCCAATATATGACAGATTTGGCTCAAGAGGAAACACCGGAAAATTTAACGGTAACCTATGAATTGAAACAATCACTCCGTTACGGAGAAAATCCACACCAAAAAGCAGCTTTTTATAAAAAACCATTAGGTTCTGCTTTTTCAATCGCAAATTCGAAGCAGCTTCACGGGAAAGAGCTTTCCTATAATAATATTAATGATGCTGACGCTGCGCTTCAGATTGTGAAGGAATTCTCAGAACCGGCTGCTGTAGCGGTTAAGCATATGAATCCATGCGGTGTTGGCACAGGAAAAACAGCGTATGAAGCTTTTGAAAAAGCATTTGCTGCGGACCCTGTTTCGATTTTTGGCGGAATTATCGCATTCAACCGGGAAGTGGATGCGGCGACTGCAGGGAAGCTTCGCGAAATTTTCTTAGAAATTATTATTGCTCCGGCATTTTCTGAGGAAGCTTTGTCCATTTTAACCGGGAAGAAGAATCTTCGCCTTTTAACTATTCCATTTGATCAAGCTAAAAAACCTGAATTTAAAATGACGACGATTGAGGGCGGACTGCTTGTTCAAGAACAAGATCGTTACACACTTGAGGATGCAACGATCACGATTCCAACAAAAAGACAACCAACAGAAGCAGAGTGGGAATCATTGAAGCTTGGCTGGCAGGTTGTGAAACATGTTAAATCAAATGCCATTGTTGTTGCAAGAAATGGGATGACCATTGGAATTGGAGCTGGTCAGATGAATCGCGTTGGAGCAGCTGAAATTGCTTTTAAACAAGCTGGAGAAAAAGCGGTAGGTGCAGGACTTGCCTCTGATGCCTTTTTCCCAATGGATGATACCGTTGAGGCAGCGGCAAATGCAGGAATCACTGCAATTATTCAACCGGGTGGATCGATTCGCGATGAAGATTCGATTAAAAAAGCGGATGAGTATGGAATTGCCATGGTCTTTACAGGAGTAAGACATTTCAAACACTAATGGGGGCGAGTTTGTGAAGGTTTTAATCATTGGCCGTGGTGGAAGAGAGCATGCGATTTGCCGAAAAGTGAGTGAAAGCAGCAAGGTGGAACGTGTTTTTGCCGCTCCTGGGAATCCAGGGATGGAGGACTTTGCTGAGCTGATTCCGCTGCAGGAGTCTGAACAAGAAAAATTGATTCAATTTGCGAAAGAGGAAGGAATTGGGTTAACGATTATTGGACCAGAGGTTCCGCTCCTTGAAGGACTGGCAGATCGATTCACGGAAGCAGGTCTTCCTGTGTTTGGTCCTAAAAAAGCAGCAGCTGAAATTGAAGGCAGTAAGTCGTTTGCGAAGGAATTAATGAAGAAATACCAAATTCCAACTGCTGATTATGCGGTTTTCACTTCCTTTGATGAGGCAAGTAATTATATAGAAGAAAAAGGTGCTCCGATTGTAATAAAAGCGGATGGACTTGCAGCGGGAAAAGGTGTTACCGTGGCGATGACTAAAGAGGAAGCTTTGGAAAGCCTTGAAGATATGCTAGTTGGCGCTAAGTTCGGTGCAGCGTCTTCTCGTGTTGTGATTGAGGAGTTTTTAGCCGGTGAAGAGTTTTCCCTTATGGCCTTTGTAAATGGTCAGACGGTGATCCCACTTGAAATCGCTCAGGACCATAAGCGTGCGTTTGATGGGGATCAAGGTCCGAATACGGGGGGAATGGGTGCATATTCTCCTGTACCACAAATTCGTGATGAAATGGTTCAAACAGCGTTAGAGACGATTCTTAAGCCTGCAGCAGAAGCCATGGTTACAGAAGGAAGAAGCTTTTGCGGGATTTTATACGCTGGACTGATTGCAACGGATAAGGGTCCAAAGGTTATTGAATTTAACGCAAGATTTGGAGATCCGGAAACCCAAGTGATTTTACCAAGGTTAAAATCTGATTTGGTTGAAGTGATTCTTGAGCTTTTGGATGGTCAAGCACCAAGCCTTGAATGGGACGAGCAGACGATGATTGGGGTCGTTGTGGCAGCAAAGGGATATCCTGAAACCTATGAAAAGGGTGCTGTCCTTAATGGGTTAAATGAATTTAGTGAACAGGCTTATATTTTTCATGCCGGAACAGCGAAAAATGAGCAGGATGAATTCATTACGAATGGCGGCAGAGTCTTGCTTGTAGGTGGACTTGGGGAAACGGTTGAGGATGCCCAGAAAAAGGTTTATGCCGAACTTGAAAATCTGCAATGTGATGGTGTCTTTTATCGAAAAGATATTGGTTATAAAGCAGCGAGGTTTGTAAATAGCTAAATGAAAGAGGGCTGGCTACGCTGCCAGTCCTCTTCATTATTTTGGGAATTCCGTAATCGAAGTGGGTGTAGATGCCTGTGAAGAGGAAAAAAGGGTGTTAGTGGTAACCGAGCGAGGCTATAGATGCCCGTAAAGAGGAAAAAAAGATGTTAGTGGTAACCGAGCGAGGCTATAGATGCCCATGAAGAGGAAAAAAGAGTGCACGCGGTAATCGAAAGGGGCAATAGATACCCGTAAAGAGGAAAAAAAGGTGTTGGCGGTAACCGAAAGAGGCAATAGATGCCCGTAAAGAGGAAAAAAAGATGTTAGTGGTAACCGAGCGAGGCAATAGATGCCCATGAAGAGGAAAAAAGAATGCAGACGGTAACCGAAAGAGGCTAGAGAAGATGAAAAAAGAGTGCACGCGGTAATCGAAAGAGGCAATAGATGCCCGTAAAGAGAAAAAAAAGTGTACGAGGTAACTAAACAAGCGTTTAAAAACAAAAAAGCCCTCCCAAGAGAAGGCTTTAGATATTTAAGTCGGGTTATAAGGCAAAACCTCATCCCCATCCATATTCGTCAATCCCTCCAACCCATCCATTGAATCATGATGAGCCTCAGACTGTTTAATTTCAGGATTCATAACAGGACATTTTTTATAAAGAGCTGTTACGGGGCAGTAACGGACAATTCCTTCCCCTACCTTCATCGCACCACAAACAGCTGCTAATAAATAAGAGTCTCTCCAAGGTCTTTTAACAAGTTTGGCAGTTGCCCAAGCAAGAACAGTCAAGCCAAAGGTAATTCGAATCAAGGCATTTAAAATCCCGATATTTGGTTTGATATTCATATTGTTCACTCCTTCACAAAATTTTAACATTATTTATCAAGTCTTTACTGCTTTACATTGCGAAATATGATAGTATAATAACAAATGGTTTTGTAAGGGTTTTCTTTACGATTAAATCAATATTCTTTTATAGATAAATAGACTTAAAGAGGGAGGGATATCATGTGCTGGAACAACGTTATCGATGGAAAAATAAACATTTACGGACGCATGTATCAGTATTAGAGGGGAGAACTTCTCCCACCATTTTATTAAAAAATGCTTTGTATTTAAATCAGGCTTTTCGTCAATGGATGAGAGCCAATATTTGGATTTATGATGATCGGATTGTTTATGTCGGCGAAAACTTGCCAGCTAAATTAAAGAACTGCGAAGTAATCGATTGTACAAATGAAATTCTTGTTCCTGGATACATTGAACCGCATGCCCATCCGTTTCAATTATATAATCCCCATACATTGGCGGAATATGCATCACAATTTGGAACGACAACCTTAATCAATGACAATATGGCGCTAATTTTAAACTTAAAAAAAAGGGAAGCGTTTTCATTATTAAGGGAGCTGCGGACCATTCCGACTACAATGTTTTGGTGGAGCCGTTTTGATTCCCAAACGGAAATATTAGGGGAAGAAGAAACCTTTTCACACAGTAATGTAAAATTGTGGCTTGAGCATGATGCAGTCCTTCAGGGCGGAGAATTAACAGGTTGGCCGAAGCTTCTAGATGGGGACGATATGATGCTTCATTGGATTCAGGAAGCAAAGCGGATGCGGAAGAAAATTGAAGGTCATTTTCCGGGTGCATCTGAAAAGACTTTAGCGAAGCTGATGCTACTTGGGGCGGATTGCGACCATGAATCAATGACAGGTGAAGAGGTTTATAATCGACTAATGCAAGGCTATATGGTAACATTGCGCCATTCATCGATTCGGCCAGATTTACCGGTACTTCTTGACGATATAAAACGATTAGGGATTCAAACGTATGATCGGTTCATGTTTACGACAGATGGGTCAACATCCAATTTTTACGAGCAGGGAATTATTGATCAGCTGATCCGGATTGCAATTGAAAAGGATGTTCCGAGCATTGATGCTTATAATATGGCAACGATTAACGTCGCAAGGTACTATAACATTGAACATTTACACGGAAGTATTGCAACCGGACGGGTTGCCAATATTAACTTTTTATCGAGCATTGAAGATCCAACTCCTATTTCTGTTCTTGCGAAAGGTAAATGGGTTAAACGCGACGGGAAACAAACGGAAGTGAATGCTGAGATTAACTGGCCGGACTTCGGACTTAAGCCACTGGAACTGGATTGGAATTTGTCTATTGATGATTTGCAATTTTCGATGCCATTTGGGATAAAAATGGAGAATTCTGTTATCACGAAACCCTATTCCATTGCTATTGATGTTTCAGGAGATGAACTGCCAACGAATCATGATGAAAGCTTTTTTACATTGATTGACCGTAAAGGTAAGTGGAGAATCAATACCATGCTAAAGGGATTTACTTCAAAGTTATCCGCGCTTGCAAGTTCTTTTTCAGGCACAGGAGACATTATATTAATCGGTAAAAATAAAAAAGATATGATCCATGCATTTGACCGAATGAAAGAACTTGGCGGAGGAATTGTGTTAGTGCAGGATGGTCAAGTGATTTGTGAGGTTCCTTTATCATTGGGAGGAATCATGTCGGAAAAGCCGATGGAACGTTTAATGGAGGAAGAAAAAAGACTTCTTGAAGAACTGAGTGAACGGGGGTATTCATTTGGAGACCCCATTAGTAGTTTATTATTTTTCTCTTCTACCCATTTACCGTACATTCGAATCACACAGCAAGGAATGTACGATGTTATGAATAAAACAGTACTCTTTCCGTCTATAATGCGTTAAAATGTAAATAGGTTAATGCATTACAGTGTAAAAGTCTTTTAACCAAAAATAGGGGTGGCTATTAGATGAAGAAATGGGCGGTCATAGTGGCAGCTGTCTTCTTATTGTTGTCCGGATGCAGCAAAAAGGAAACTGTCAAAAAGCCTGATGAGAATGTGAAAAAAGATGTAGGAAAAGTAGAACAAAAAGCGGATGAAAAGAATGAATTCCCATATTACTTTCCTTTAACCGGAAAGGGTTCACAAACTGAAACAGACAGCAGGGCTGTTGCTGTAATGATTAATAACCATCCTGCAGCAAGACCGCAATCAGGTTTAAACAAGGCTGATATCGTTTATGAAATTTTGGCTGAAGGGAATATCACAAGATTTCTTGCCGTATTTCAAAGCGAAAAGCCCAAAAATATCGGGCCGGTACGGAGCGCCCGGGATTATTATATTGACTTGGCCAAAGGCTTAAATGCACTTTATATTGCTCACGGCTATAGTCCGGAAGCCAAAAAAATGCTTAAATCAGGATATATTGACAACTTGAATGGCATGGTTTATGATGGAACACTTTTCCATCGGGCGAGTTTTAGAGTAGCACCGCACAATTCGTATATCACCTATGATAATATTTTAAAAGGTGCGAAAATGAACAAATATTCAATGGACAAAACACCACCTTCCTTTAAATTTCTTTCAGAAGAGGACGCTAAAAAGGTTACCGGAGCCGATGCTAAATCGGTAAAGATTTCTTATTATGCTAGCGGCGACTTTGATTGTGTGTATGAGTATGATTCCGCTACAGGGAAATATAAACGTTTCCAGGGCGGGGAACAAACTGTTGATTTAGAAACAAAAGACCCGATCCTTTTAGATAATATTTTCATTGTTGAGGCAAAGCATGAAGTAATCGACAAAAAAGGACGGCGTACGATCGACTTTCAATCCGGAGGCAAAGGGTATTTAGTGCAGATGGGGAAAGTAAACGAAGTGGAATGGAAAAATGAGAACGGTAGGATCGTCCCAATGAAAAATGGAGAAGAGGTTCCATTTGTCCAAGGTAAAACATGGGTAAACGTTGTTCCAACAGACCCGGGAATGCAAAAAAGTGTTTCGTTTAATGTGAAATAATTTTATTCAAACTAAAGGGGTATAAAATATGCAAATAAATAAGCTAAGAGGGAAAGAACTGGATCAACTTTTTCTAGGGATTCTTTCGTTAAAAGATCTTGAAGAGTGTTATCGTTTTTTTGATGACCTTTGCACGATTAATGAAATTCAGTCATTGGCCCAACGCTTAGAGGTAGCAAGAATGCTTCGTGAAGGAAATACCTATCACAGGATTGAAGGAGAAACCGGTGCAAGTACTGCAACGATCTCACGTGTAAAACGATGCTTAAACTATGGAAATGACACCTATGAAATGGTGCTAGAACGAGTCAAAGAAGAAAAATCGACTACAACTGAGGAAGCATAAAGCCAAAAACCGGAGAGAAATTCTTCGGTTTTTCTTTTGTCTAGTTCCGGCTCTAGCCCCACTAGGTTGCTTCGGCACTTGCCTTAAGCTGAACAAGTGCTTTCGATTTTCTAGTTGGATTTTCTTTCTATTAGGTTTTCTTTTTTATTACGTTTCCTCTAATGCTATAATGGTGTAATGAAATGAATGTAGGAGGACCTTGGGATGTATGATTTTCGCGAGTGGCGCCATGTGTTTAAACTCGACCCTAATAAACAGATATCGGATGAACATTTAGAAGCAATTTGTGAATCAGGTACGGATGCAGTGATAGTGGGAGGTACAGATGGAGTTACACTCGAAAATGTCCTCGATTTAATGGCCAGAATACGTAAGTTTGCTGTACCATGTGTTCTAGAGGTATCAAGTGTTGAAACAGTTACCCCTGGATTTGATCTCTATTTTATTCCAACGATTTTAAATAGTAAGGATCCAAAATGGATTACCGGGCTTCACCATCACGCGGTGAAAGAATTTGGCGACCTTATGGATTGGGAAGAAATCGTTATGGAAGGTTATTGCATCATGAATAGTGAATGCAAAGCGGCCAAACTGACAGATGCTGTTACGGAGATTACGGCTGAAGATGTAAGGGCCTATGCGATGATGGCTGAAAAAATGTTTCAACTGCCTATTTTTTATCTCGAGTTTAGCGGGCAATATGGACAACCAGAAGTGGTTTCAGACGTGAAAAAAGTCCTTGAAAAAGCGACCTTTTTTTATGGCGGTGGTATATCCACGTATGAGCAGGCTGTGGAAATGGCAAAATTTGCTGATGTAATTGTTGTAGGAAATGCGATTTATGACGATTTTAAAAATGCCTTAAAAACAGTACAGGCAGTTCGATAGAAAATTGCTGGAAGAGTAAAAACAATGGTAAAATAAGAACAAATGTTTGATTTGGCGGTGAAGAAGAATGCAATATTTATCAGAAAAGCTATTAAATGGCTTAAATCCGGAACAGCAAAGCGCTGTGAAGTGTACGGACGGACCTTTATTACTAATGGCCGGTGCCGGGAGCGGTAAAACAAGAGTGTTAACACATCGGATTGCGTATTTAATTGTGGAAAAAAGGGTGAATCCATATAATATTTTGGCGATCACCTTTACAAATAAAGCGGCAAGAGAGATGAAAGAAAGAATCGGAAAAGTGATGGGCGGAGCTGCGGAAGAAATTTGGATTTCCACCTTTCACTCCATGTGCGTAAGAATTTTACGCCGAGATATTGACCGGATTGGCTTTAATCGAAATTTCACGATTCTTGACACAACCGATCAACAATCGGTTATTAAAGGGATTTTAAAAGATAAGAATATTGACCCGAAAAAGTTTGACCCGAGGGCGATGCTCGGGGCAATCAGCTCTGCCAAAAACGAATTAATTGACCCTGAGGAATATTCAAAAACAGCAGGCGGTTACTTTGATCAGGTCGTTAGTGAAGTTTATGAAGAATATCAAAAACGTTTACGAAAAAATCAGGCGCTTGATTTCGATGATTTAATCATGATGACCATTCAATTGTTCCGGCGTGTTCCGGATGTTTTAGAATATTATCAGCGGAAGTTCCAATATATTCATGTCGACGAGTATCAGGATACGAATAAAGCCCAGTATTTATTAGTAAAGCTGCTGGCCATGCGCTTTAAAAATCTTTGCGTTGTCGGTGATTCTGATCAGTCGATTTACAGATGGCGCGGTGCAGATATTGCGAATATATTATCGTTTGAAAAAGATTATCCAAATGCCACCGTTATCCTCTTAGAACAAAACTACCGCTCGACGAAAAGAATCCTTCTTGCGGCCAACAAAGTGATCGAAAACAATTTGAATAGAAAAGCGAAAAACCTTTGGACAGAAAATCCGGAGGGAAATAAGCTTATGTATTACCGTGCCGACAGCGAACAAAGTGAGGCACAGTTTGTAGCCGGAAAAATTAAAGAATTGACCCGTGATGGTAAGCATAAGCTTTCGGAAATTGCTATCCTCTATCGGACGAACGCACAGTCCCGTGTAATGGAGGAAGTTTTGCTAAAATCAAATATTGAGTATAGCATTGTCGGCGGTACTAAGTTCTATGACAGAAAAGAAATCAAGGATATGTTAGCCTATTTACGATTGATTTCAAATCCAGATGATGATATCAGCCTGCGAAGAATCATAAATGTTCCGAAACGCGGTATCGGCTCAAGCTCAGTTGATAAAATTGCTGACTTTGCGGCAATGCATGATCTTTCATTGTACCAAGCCTTAGATTCAATTGAATTAATTGGTTTAAGTCCTAAAATTACGAAGTCTGCCCGCGAATTCCGAGATTTTATTCGAAACTATACGCAAATGCAGGAATTCCTATCCGTAACAGAACTAGTTGAAGAAATCCTTGAGAAATCTGGTTATCGTGAGATGCTAAAAGCAGAAAAATCACTTGAAGCACAAAGCCGTCTCGAAAACCTGGACGAATTATTATCTGTTACGAAAAACTTTGAGGACGTAAGCGAGGACAAAAGCCTTGTTGCCTTTTTAACGGATTTAGCCCTTGTTGCGGATATTGATTCAATGGATGAAGAAGTGGAAAAAGCGGATTCAATTGTGCTGATGACCTTGCACTCAGCAAAGGGATTGGAATTTCCGGTTGTCTTCCTTATTGGCATGGAGGAAGGAGTATTCCCGCACAGCCGTTCCCTTATGGAGGAAGCAGAAATGGAAGAGGAACGCCGCTTGGCCTATGTGGGAATTACCAGGGCGGAACAAAGTCTATTTCTGACTAATGCTCAAATGCGGACGCTTTTTGGTCGAACAAACATGAATCCGGCTTCCCGTTTTATTAAGGAAATCCCTGAAGAGCTTTTGGAAGATGCGGTACCAAAATCTGGGAAGAGTTCGCCATTTGGTTCAAGAGGAGGTTCGTTTGCCAGCTCTGGTTCAGGATTTGGAGCCTCTGCTGCGAGAAAACCTGTGATGCGGCCAGTTGCAGCCACAACCGGCGGCGATCAAGTTGGCTGGAAGGTTGGCGATAAAGCCGAACACGGTAAGTGGGGAATAGGAACGGTTGTCAGCGTGAAGGGCGACGGAGAAGGAACTGAACTCGATATTGCTTTTCCTAGTCCAACAGGAATCAAACGTTTGCTTGCCAAATTTGCGCCGATTAAAAAGGCATAAGAATCGATGAAGAAAGGGCTGGATTTATGGACCTTCAGATGGCTGAACAAAGAATTAATGAACTAAAAAGCCTTTTAAATCAATATGGCTATGAATATTATGTGCTGGACAGACCAACCGTTCCCGATGCTGAGTACGACCGCTTAATGCAGGAACTGTTAAAGCTCGAAGAAAAGTATCCTGAATTGAAAACACCGGATTCTCCCTCTGAACGTGTTGGCGGTCCTGTATTAGATCTTTTTGAAAAGGTTGAGCATCGTACCCCGATGCTTAGCCTTGGTAATGCTTTTAATGACGGAGATTTAAGAGATTTTGATCGCCGCGTTCGTCAAGCAGTAGGTGATGACGTTTCCTATGTTTGCGAATTGAAAATTGATGGGCTGGCCGTTTCCTTACGCTATGAAAATGGATTGTTCCATCAAGGGGCTACGCGTGGGGACGGCACGATCGGCGAAGATATTACGGCCAACTTAAAAACGATTAAATCAATTCCGTTACGTTTACGTGAGAATGTATCCATTGAGGTTCGTGGAGAGGCATTTATGCCGAAGCGTTCCTTTGAAGCCTTAAATCGGGCGAAAGAGGAGAATGGAGAAGAACCTTTCGCAAACCCGAGAAATGCAGCGGCCGGTTCCCTTAGGCAGCTTGACCCGAAAATGGCAGCCTCGCGAAATCTCGATGTTTTTTTATACGGTATTGCTGATATTGGAGGGTTAGGTGTAACCTCCCATAGTGAAGGACTTGATTATCTGGACGCCCTCGGGTTTAAAACCAATAAAGAGCGAAGAAAATGTTCGGGAATTGATGATGTGATTGAGTATGTCAACAGCTGGGTTGAAAAGCGTCCGCATCTTCCTTATGAAATTGATGGAATTGTCATTAAAGTAGATTCACTCGAACAGCAGGAACAGCTCGGGACAACAGCTAAAAGCCCACGTTGGGCGGTTGCGTTTAAATTCCCAGCTGAAGAGGTAGTGACCACATTATTAGATATTGAACTGAGTGTTGGGCGGACAGGAGTGGTAACTCCAACAGCGATTCTTATACCGGTTAAGGTAGCAGGGACGACTGTACAGCGTGCCTCTTTGCATAATGAAGATTTAATCCGTGAAAAGGATTTAAAAATTGGCGATAAAGTCGTGATCAAAAAGGCCGGCGATATCATTCCGGAGGTCGTAAATGTCCTTGCTGAAGAGCGGACAGGCACCGAAAGAGATTTTTACATGCCAACGTATTGTCCTGAATGTGAAAGTGAGCTTGTCCGTCTAGACGGGGAAGTTGCTTTACGGTGCATCAATCCTAAATGTCCGGCACAAATCCGCGAAGGTCTGATACACTTTGTTTCGCGAGATGCCATGAATATCGAGGGTCTAGGGGAAAGAGTCATCAGCCAGCTTTTTACTGAAAAATTAATTGCCGATGTCGCTGATCTTTATAAGCTTACAAAAGAGCAGCTATTAGCCCTTGAACGAATGGGGGAAAAATCGGTTTCCAATCTGTTAAAGGCAATTGAGGCTTCAAAAAGCAATTCACTTGAGAAACTTCTTTTCGGTCTTGGAATCCGTCATGTAGGCGCAAAGGCGGCAAAAACATTAGCTCAGGAATTTGGTTCAATGGATCATCTTGCCGCCGCGACAAAGGAACACTTGATTTCTATTAACGAAATTGGGGAGAAAATGGCCGATTCTATTGTTACTTTTTTTGAACAAGAAGAAGTGACCTCGTTGCTTGAGGAACTATCCTCTTATGGAGTCAATATGGACTACAAAGGGTCCAAGCCAGTTATAGCAGCGGAGTCTGATTCTATTTTTGCCGGAAAAACAATTGTCCTTACCGGGAAACTAGAGAAACTATCGAGGAATGAAGCCAAGGAAAAAATTGAAGCACTAGGCGGCAATGTTGCTGGAAGCGTTAGTAAAAAAACGCATCTGGTTATTGCCGGAGAAGAAGCCGGTTCTAAGCTTTCAAAAGCACAGGAACTAGGAATTGAAGTATGGGACGAAGAGAAGCTATTAGTTGAATTAAATAAATAAGAGGTGTTACCACCGTGAAAAAGCTTTTACTGCTTGTCTTTTCGTTTGTCCTTCTGCTAAGCGGCTGTTCATTAAACTTTCAAAAGCAGGATGAGGTCGTGCAAACAAAAGAGAAAACGAAAGGAAAAGCAATTATTCCTAAATATAATATTTCCGATAAATATTATCGGACGATTTTACCGTTTGAACCAGGGGAAGCCCGCGGGATGATTGTCGGCAATCTTAACACGAGATACGATATTGATGAATTTGAAACAGGTTTAATGCGGATTGCCCAAAATACCTTTGATACGGATCAATATTATTTTCGTGAAGGCCAGGAAATAAAACGAGATACTGTAAGACTATGGCTAAATCGAAAATTCACCAAAAACCAATTAAAAAACCAAGGATTGAAGCCTTCTGAAAATATTGGTCTTAACCCGCTTGATACGGGTAAGGGAGAAACACCCATTTATCTTGCCCATATTTTAGAGCATGATTATTTAACCAAAACGGATAAAGGAACGGTTAAACTAGGCGGAATTACCATAGGACTAGCGTTAAATTCGATTTATTACTATCAAACGGTTCAATACGGACCGACCTATGAGAAGAAAATAGACTATTCTAAAATGAAAAGTGAAGGAGAACAAATTGCCGCGGAAGTATTAAAACGTATTCGCAGTATGAAAAAATTGGGGAATATACCAGTGACAATTGCCTTATTTGAAACACAGAGCAAATCATCGGTTGTTCCAGGTAACTTCTTTGCGTACACGAATGTAGATGCCGGCAGTTCAAGTATAGATGGCTGGGAAAAAGTAAACGAAAAATATTTCTTATTCCCGTCAACAGACGCACAAGATAAGCATAGGGATGACCTTACTGCATTTTTAAACTTTAAGCAGGATGTTGAAGAGTATTTTCCAAATTATAACGGCGTAATTGGCAGAGCCTTTTATGTTGGCGACCAGCTCCAGGAGCTGAAAATCTCCATTCCGATTCAGTTCTATGGAAAAATGGAAGCTGTCGGCTTTACCCAATATGTAACAGGTTTGGTCATGGATCGTTTTCCGAAATATATTTCAGTTTCCGTCAGTGTAACATCTGTTGATGGGCCAGAGGCACTTATAGTCAAAAAGGCAAACGAGACAGAACCGTTTGTACATATTTACTAAATATTATACTTTGTAAAATAATGATCCGGGGCAACCCCGGATCTTTTTTTTCAGGTTATAACTATAGTTCAAATGATTGATACTATAAAGTGAATTGGATGTAAACGTTTTTAATACATAGGAGGGTTTTAAACATGGTACAACCTTACAAACATGAGCCACTCACAGATTTTACGGTTGATGAAAACCGCCAAGCTTATCTTCAGGCATTACAAACCGTTAAAGGTTATTTAGGCAAGGATTATGACCTTGTGATTGGCGGCGAAAAAATTACGACTGAAGATAAAATTGTTTCCTATAACCCAGCGAATAAAGAAGAGGTAATTGGCCGCGTTTCGAAAGCAAACAAAGATCTTGCTGAAAAAGCGATGCAGGCAGCAGTAGAAGCATTCAAAACGTGGAAAAAAACGAAAGCAGAAGTGCGTGCTGATGTGCTTTTTAAAGCGGCTGCGATTATTCGCCGACGCAAGCATGAGTTTTCAGCTTTGATGACAAAAGAAGCTGGTAAGCCATGGAGAGAAGCAGATGCTGATACAGCAGAAGCAATTGATTTCCTTGAGTTTTATGCACGTCAAATGCTAAGAATCAAAAACGGAGTACCTGTTCAAAGCCGTCCAAATGAACATAATCGATATGACTATATTCCGCTTGGGGTGGGAATTATTATTTCGCCTTGGAACTTCCCCCTTGCTATTATGGCGGGAACAACTGTTGCGGCAATTGTAACCGGTAATACCGTCCTATTAAAACCAGCTTCAACAACTCCAATTATTGCAGCTAAATTTGTTGAGGTAATGGAAGAATCAGGTCTTCCTAAAGGCGTCTTAAACTTTGTGCCAGGAAGTGGAGCAGAAGTGGGTGACTATTTAGTTGATCATAAAGATACTCGTTTCATCAGCTTTACAGGTTCCCGTGATGTTGGTCTCCGTATTTTTGAACGTTCTTCCAAAATAAACGAAGGTCAAATCTGGATGAAGCGCTTGATTGCAGAAATGGGAGGTAAAGATACCATTGTTGTTGACAGTGAAGCAGATCTTGAGCTTGCTGCACAATCCATTGTTGCTTCTGCCTTCGGTTTCTCCGGTCAAAAATGCTCTGCATGTTCTCGTGCAGTAATCGTTGAAGATGTATATGATACAGTCCTAAACCGTGTTGTTGAGTTAACAAAACCATTAACAGTGGGGGAACCTACAGAACAAGGCACCTTCACCGGTCCAGTAATTGATAACAACGCGTTCAAAAAAATCATGGAATACATCGAGATTGGAAAACAAGAAGGTAAATTAATGGCCGGTGGTGAAGGGGACAATTCAAAGGGCTATTTCATTCAACCAACTGTTTTTGCTGACCTTGCTCCAAACGCCCGCATTATGAAGGAAGAAATCTTTGGACCAGTTGTCGGCATCACAAAGGCGAAAAACTTTGATGAAGCAATTGAAATTGCCAACAACACTGAATACGGCTTAACAGGTGCGGTCATCACCTCAAACCGTGCGCACATGGAACAAGCCCGAGAAGATTTCCATGTTGGTAACCTTTACTTCAACCGCGGCTGTACAGGTGCCATCGTCGGCTACCAGCCATTCGGCGGCTTCAACATGTCCGGAACCGACTCCAAAGCAGGCGGCCCAGACTACCTATTGCTACACATGCAAGCAAAAACAACTTCTGAATTATACTAATAGAATCGACAAAATTCGGGTGGTGCCTGTCACCACCCGAATTTTGTCGAATTACATATTCATTTTAGGTACGTCTACGATAAAGGGAGCAACGATGATGCGTCCTTGGTATTGAAATTGTCCCCAAATTTTATAGATACCTTTTTGGGGGAAGTAGGTCATGAATGTTACTTTTGGTCCGTTTCCTTTGGTTGTCATTGGGTGAATGTGAAGATATTCCTGCAGGTCATCTTTTATGGCAACGGCATGGCCCAGTGCACCTAAATAGGGCTGGAGGTTTTTGATCGGTTTATTCGTCTTTGCATCCCGAATCATAAAGGTCATGTTTGAGTTCATTTCTGCCATTAAATGGTCGAAGGATAAAGTTATTTTTAAGCCATCGACCATTGTCGTTAACTTTTGATCTGGAATGAGTGGTTTAGATTTAGGGATAGGCCCGTCGATATGGAGCCAATGCTTTTCCACACTATTATCCCCGCCGCCTTTTGGTGTAACTTCTGCAATTAGTTGGTAATCCCCGCCTGCTGGAAAGGCCGTCGAAATATTAAATTCTCCATTTCCTTTATATTTCGGATGGAGATGAGAAAAATAAGATAAATCTTTACTAACAATAATTAAATGCATTTTTTTCGTATGGACCGTTTCAAACGCTTGAATCGGTTTATTGGATTTATCTCTTATTAGAATTGAAATGGGAATTTTTTTATCCGGCTTTAGTGTCTCAGGAGTTTTCCATTCAGATTTTGTCGGGATTACATTCTGAGGCATTGAGCTCATTTGATGGTCCATTGTCGATTTCGGAACCCTAATGGGATTACACGAGGTTAGTAAGGCGGTGGTCAAAAGGATTGAAACCAATTTAACGATTTTCAAAACGGGCAGGCTCCTTTCAAACTTAATCAATTGTTACAAAAGAAGTTATTTTAGTTTGGTAATCGATTGCATATACTAATTAATACTAAGCAAGCATTGAAGTGAAGTAAAGAAATACAAGTGAATGATAAAAATGGATCATACATCTAAGTCAAAAGAATTACGACAAATTTAATTATTCTTTAATAACTTTATAAGTATTATTGATTATAATTAAAATTACGGAGATTACTATCAATCCAATATGAGGTAATACTGTAAATAAATATCCAAAATATAAGCGAAGAATGCTATGATTAAGGAATAAATAATCTAGGTTTTTACTTTTACCAAAGGTGAGTGGATTGAAAAAGATGGAGATTTTTTCATTGTTGCCACAATATTTATTACATGTTACAGCTGTGCCCCACAGTGAGAGCCCCAGCTTAATTTGGTCCCTATTAGCCTGTAACATTTTCTTGGTCATTGCGGGGATCTTCTTTATTGTTAAGTTATTTAGACAAAAAAATGTCCTTAAATCGGGAATTACTTTCGGAATTGCACTGGCGATTAATTATATCTTAATTGCAGTATACGGGGATATATTTGACCTGCTTGGATAGGGGATAAAGAGGAGGTTTAAATTTTTGAAATATTATCGAATTTGGGTCATTGCCTTCTTATTAAAGTTCATTGGATCCGCTTGGGATGCCTCTTACCATTTTAAGTATTTATTTGAGGAATATTCCATACCGCATATTGTTAATTTTACTGGCTTTGCGATTGGGGCATTTTTATTATATAAAGAGTGGCGGAAGCTGCATTACATGGATCGGTTTTCGCGAAATCTTGTAACAATTGGCTATGTTTTATTTTTAATTGGTATCCCCTTAGACTTTAGCTATCATATCGCTTACGGCATTGATTTAACCACCTGGAGTCCAACCCACTTTATTTATTATATTGCGACAGATATTATGATTATCGGTGTATGGCGGGCCTATTTTAAGTTTTCTCAGGATCAACTACCATCATGGAAATCACTGCATACTTGGTTTGCGATGTTTTTGCTGGAATGCTTAATGTTTCCCAATATGCAGCAGGAAAATGGAGCAATATCCTATGATCAATATATTCATGGTCGTTCCATTGCCTCAAAAGAAATTCTACAGTTGATCTCAGACCCTGCGTCGCAAATCTTTGGGGGGATCCCCCAATGGGTGTATCCGCTATATTCGGTATTATTTGTAGCCCTGTTTACAGTCATTGTTAATAAACTTTGCCGGGAATATACGATTCCAGTTATGGCAGCGGCACTTTATATCCTATTACGTTTTATCTTTAAATCGGCCTTTTATCTTGTTCATTATCCAACATCTTATGTTCCGGTGACCCTTTTATTTATCCCGATTTTTTATTTAGTTTTCAGAAGGGATAGTTGGCTTGCCGGACTTGCTGGTAGTTTGTTTTATTTTCTGACTTTGTTTGCCATTAATCGCCTTGGATTACTAATCACACCGCCATTAGTATGGTGGGAGGCTATACCGGTTGCGATAATCGGCTTGTTCGTTCCGGTAGTTGCTTCCCAAGTAGTAAAACTGCCAATTCGGTCCAAAAGAAAGCAACCTGCATAAAAGCTGAAAGGTGTTCCTCAAAGGGACACCTTTTTTATATGACAATATTGTGAAACAATTCGCTTATAGGGGTTAAAAGTGACAAATCCCACAATTTTTTATGAAAACCATGATTACAATTTAGCTATAGAAAAAAAATGCGAGTTGAAATCCGTGTTAAAATATAAGAAAAATTAAAAAAATTAAGGAATATATAATATATTAAGCTTTCAATCAAGGCAGGGAGTGGAGTAAAATGTTAAAAACAATCACACGAATTCCTGTAGCACATTATTCAAATCTTAAAGAAAGAAAAGGATTTTCTATCAAAATTGACCAAATTGAAATAGCACTTTTTAAATTGTCAAACGGAAGGATTTTTGCAATTGAAAATCGCAGTCCTCGTCCAAACGGCGGAGTACTTTCTAAAGGGATTATCAGCGGAGAATACCTATATTGCCCTGTCTATGATTTGAAGATTTCCTTAGCGGATGGGAAAGTACAGGAGCCGGAAAGTGGCAAGGTACGTACATTTAAGGTAGAAATAAAAGAGGATATTGTATTTATTGTTTTATAGGACACCAAAGACGGGAAGGAGGCAGTATGATGAGAAAAGGAAAAGTTTTTTTAGTTGGTGCAGGCCCAGGGGATATCGGGTTAATTACAGTAAAAGGCTTGGAGGCCATTAAGCAGGCTGAAGTTTTACTTTATGACCGGCTTGCCAATCCAAAGCTGCTAGAATATGCACCCTCAGAGTGTGAGTTTATTTATTGTGGAAAATTACCTGACCGTCATATTCTGCGGCAAGAGAGCATCAATGAACTTTTAGTCGTTAAAGCATTAGAAGGCAAGAAGGTTGTTCGCTTAAAAGGCGGAGACCCGGGTGTATTTGGCCGCGTTGGGGAAGAAGCGGCATCCCTAGCGCAGTTTCAGATACCTTTTGAAATCGTTCCAGGAATCACATCGGGAATTGCGGCCCCTCTTTATGCAGGAATTCCAGTTACTCACCGAGAATATGGAGAATCGTTTGCAATCGTAACCGCACATGCAAAGTCTAAAGATGGAGAGCCGTTGCTTGAGTGGGAAAGCCTTGCACGCGGGGTGGATACGATTGCTTTTTACATGGGAGTTGGAAATTTACCGCTCATTTGTGAAAACCTTATCGCACACGGCAAATCCTCTTCGACTCCTGTGGTATTGATTCAATGGGGCACTTTTGGCCGCCAGAAGACATTGCAGGGGACATTAGCAGATATTTCAGAGAAGGCATCAGCTGCCAAGTTTAAGAATCCTTCCATTATCCTAGTGGGCGATGTAATTTCTCTTCGGGAAAAAATCAACTGGTTTGAAAAAAAGCCATTGTATGGCCGGCAAATATTATTAGCCCGGACAAGCAATGGCCTGAGCGAATTGGCAAAGGAATTAATGGATTATGGTGCGGATGTAATAGAATTTCCAAAATGGAAAAAGACATCGGTTCATATTGACTTAGAAAAAGTGACAGCCTATGATAAGATCCTGTTTGCCCAGCCCGAAAGCGTTGCTGAATTTTTCGAAGCGTTAATTGACAATCAAATCGATATTCGAAATATCAGGGCTAATTTTTACGGTCCTTCATTTAAGACGATAAAAGCCTTAAATGACAGGGGATTTACCGCTACGCTGGCGGAAGAAATGCATGGTGCAGGGAGTTTGCTCATTGTCGGTGACAACAGCGTGTTGAAAAATACAGAGAATTATGGAGTATTTGATGTAATCGTGACGAGTATAAAAGAAATTGATAGGGAATTCATGCCGATTTTTAAGCGAATGTTCGGGGAAGCTCAGATCGATACGATCATTTTTCCATGCAGTGCATCCGTGGAACCCGTTCTTGAGGCATTAAGGGAATGCGGCATTGCTGCAGAGGAGTATGTAAGAAATTCACAGGTGGTTTGTATGGGAAAACAAACGATGGCTGCTGCTAGGGTAGCGGGTTTGATGAATCCTAGTATGCCGGCAAGGGCAACAAAAGCCGCTTTGATCGAGTATTTAGCGGAGCAAAATGGTGTCGAGTTACAATAAAAAATTGTTTCTGCTCATTTATAAGCGGGCATAACGAGGCGAGAACATGAAGGTAAGTTATCCAATTATGATGAATTTGGAAGGAAAGAAGGCAGTGATTGTTGGCGGCGGGAAGGTTGCGGAGCGCAAGATATTTGGTCTGCTTAATACCGGTGTGGAGATTTCTGTGATTAGCCCGGAAGTAACCGAAGAAATACAAAGACTGGTTACTGAAGGTAAGGTTTCATGGCATTGCCGGGCATTTTCTGCAGAGGACTTAGCCGAAACCCCTTTAGTGTTCGCAGCGACGAATGATATGGAAATCAATCAGTTGGTCAAAGCTGCTGCAGGTCCCCATCAACTTATTACCATCGCGGATGACCCTGATGGCTCAGATTTTCATGTTCCGGCAGTGGTTCGACGGGGGCGTTTAAATATTGCGGTTTCGACGGGCGGGGCAAGCCCGATTTTGGCAAGTCGAATCCGTTTGGGGCTGGAAGAGCAGTTTGATGAATCCTATGAGAGCTATCTTGAGTTTCTTTTTACGGTACGGCAGCAGGTTTTGGAAGAAGTGAAAGATCCTTCTGTAAAAAGAAAGCTATTAACGGCGATTGTCAGCCGGGAATTTTTAAAAAGCAACAATCGAGAAGAGGACTTTCAAAAGTTATATAACGAGTTGGTTTAAGCGGGTGCCGTTATAGGTGCCTGCTTTTTTCGTATAAATACATTAGAATTTGGAAAAAAAGGAGGTAAAACACAGAACAGAGGGTGTAGGATGTATAACGAAAAAATAAGCAACAGCTATCAAATTTTGGATCAGTTACGATTGCCGCATGGATTATACTTAGCCTCCTCATCAAATGATTATCACTACGTTTGGCTGCGGGATTCTTTTTACATGTCCTTACCTTATTTAGAACAGGACAATGGCATTTATGAAATGACCTATCACCGGATTTTAGATTTATTCCGAGAATATGAATGGAAACTGGATATCCATAACCTGCAAAGGCCAATTGAGCAATGGGAATACATACATTCCCGCTATTCAGCCCATGATGTAAGAGAAATCGATACACCATGGGGACATGCCCAGCATGATGCGATTGGGGGGATCCTTTGGGGAATCGGAATGGGGCAGAAACGAGGGAAGCAGATTATCCGAGATGGAAAAGATCATGAGATTGTTCAAAAGCTTGTCGGGTATTTAGGCTGCGTTCACTATTGGGAGGATGCGGATAATGGGATGTGGGAAGAATGGCGCGAAGTGCATACCAGTTCTGTTGGTGCCTGTGTGGCCGGACTTAAGGCTGTCCAGGATTTGGTCTTTGTTCCGGGAGAATGGATTGAAAAAGGGAAACGAACATTATCTGCCTTATTTCCACGTGAAAGTATCGACCGCCCCTGTGACTTAGCGCAAATGAGTTTAATCTATCCTTACGGTGTTGTGGATGGAGAAGAGGCAAAATTGATCCTCAAGCAGGTTGAAACAAATCTACTAAGGGACCGGGGCGTGATCCGCTATCAGGGTGACTCCTATTATTCACTTTTGGAGCATGAAGGACGGCATCATGAGTTATCTTTTTATTTTGGTTCGGAAGCAGAATGGACCTTCGGACTTCCGTGGCTTGCTCTTTGTCATTTGGAGTTAGGAAATTTGGAAAAAGCCCATGCTTATATTCAGCAGACAGAAAAAGTCATGCTCAGCGATGGCAGTCTTCCGGAACTTTATTTTTCCAAGTCCTCTGACTATAATTCCAATACGCCATTGGGGTGGGGAAGTGCGCTGTATATATTAGCGAAAGAGAAATATGAACGGATTATATAAAAATTTCAGGTCGTTGGGATTCCACCAGCGGCCTTTTCATTATTTCTGTTGATAAAAATACTACTTTAGGATTAATTTGGCTATTTTTAAAAAATTTTCTGAAAAGTAGTTCCATTTTTATTTTTAGTGTTATATAATACAAAACGAGGATAGATACTGTATTATAACAAAGGGGTGATGAATTTCATGTCGACGCAAACGACTGGTATTGAAGTGGTGGGTGCCATAAACGCCCAGTATGATGAGGTTTTGACATTCAATGCTTTAAATTTTATTGAAGAACTAGAGCGAAAGTTTGGGGAAAGAAGAGTTGAACTGTTACAGTACAGAAAGAAACGACAGGAGGAAATTCACAACGGAAAGCTTCCCGATTTCCTTCCTGAAACGAAACATATTCGTAATGGAGATTGGACCATTGCTCCCCTGCCACAGGATCTTCAGGACCGCCGGGTTGAAATTACCGGTCCGACTGATCGGAAAATGGTCATTAATGCTCTAAATTCTGATGCAAAAATTTTTATGGCCGATTTTGAAGACGCCACTTCACCGACATGGAAGAACATCGTCGAAGGACAAATCAACTTGAGAGATGCAGTAAATCGGACGATTTCTTTTGAAAACCCAAATGGTAAAAAATACACACTGAATGAAAAAACAGCAGTACTGCTCGTTCGACCACGCGGATTACATTTAGAAGAAAAAAATGTACTACTAGACGGAAAGCCGATTTCCGGAAGCCTTTTCGATTTCGGATTGTACTTTTTCCATAACGTAAATAATTTGCTTGCAAGAGGGACGGGTCCATATTTTTACCTTCCAAAGCTTGAAAGTCATTTAGAGGCCCGCCTTTGGAATGATGTCTTCGTCTTCGCACAAGATAAACTCGGTGTCCCGCAAGGAACGATTAAAGCAACTGTATTAATCGAAACCATCTTGGCAGCATTTGAAATGAACGAAATTTTATATGAATTAAAGGAACACTCTGCCGGCTTAAACTGTGGCAGATGGGATTATATATTCAGTTACTTGAAAAAGCTGCGTAACCAGAAGGATGTGATTCTCCCGGATCGCTCGCAAGTTACCATGACGGTTCCCTTTATGAGGTCATACTCTTTATTGACCATCCAAACCTGTCATCGACGCAAGGCACCGGCAATGGGAGGGATGGCAGCGCAAATTCCAATTCGCAATAACCCACAGGCGAATGAAGAGGCCTTTGCGAAGGTTCGTGCCGATAAGGAAAGGGAAGCTCGCGATGGTCATGATGGGACATGGGTTGCCCACCCTGGACTTGTCCCAGTTGCATTAGAAGTGTTTAACCGTGAAATGCCTGCATCTAATCAAATTAATACACAAAAACAGCAGCACATCACGGTTACAGCTCAAGATTTACTTGAGGTGCCGAATGGAACGATTACCGAAGAAGGAGTTCGCGTCAACATTAATGTTGGAATTCAATATGTTGCTTCTTGGTTAGATGGAAAAGGTGCAGCGCCAATTCACAACCTTATGGAAGATGCGGCAACGGCTGAAATTTCAAGAGCACAGCTTTGGCAGTGGATCCGCCATCCGAAAGGTGTGTTAACGGACGGCCGAAAGGTAACAACACAACTGTATCATGCCTTCAAGGTGGAAGAACTAGAAAAAATCAAACAGGAAATAGGCACTGAAGCTTATAAGAATGGGCGGTTTGCTGATGCTTCAGAACTATTTGACCAAATGATTCAAAATGATGAGTTTGCTGAGTTTCTAACCTTACCGGGTTACGAGCTTTTATAAAAGTTTGATAAAAAATAGTTTACTAAATTAATAGGGAGGAATTTAACATGACAAATGAAAGAGCTGCAAGATTACAAGAAAGCTGGGAAATGGATAACCGTTGGAATGGAATTACAAGACCGTATACGGGAGAAGACGTTATCAAGCTTCGCGGTTCGATTGATATCGAACATACATTAGCGAAAAAAGGTGCAGAAAAGCTTTGGAAGCTATTAAATGAAGAAGAGTACATCAATGCCCTTGGTGCGCTGACAGGAAATCAAGCGGTTCAACAGGTAAAAGCTGGACTGAAAGCGATCTACTTAAGTGGCTGGCAGGTAGCAGCTGACGCCAACCTTTCTGGACATATGTACCCTGACCAAAGCTTGTACCCTGCAAACAGTGTACCAAGCGTGGTAAAGCGAATTAACCAAGCGCTTCAACGTGCTGATCAAATTACCCATTCAGAAGGTGACGACTCAATCGATTGGTTTGCCCCAATTGTAGCCGATGCGGAAGCAGGCTTTGGCGGACAGCTGAATTGCTTTGAATTGATGAAAGGCATGATTGAAGCAGGCGCAGCCGGTGTACACTTTGAAGACCAGCTTTCTTCCGAGAAAAAATGCGGTCACTTGGGAGGAAAGGTATTGCTGCCGACTCAAACTGCCGTTCGTAACCTGATTGCAGCTCGTTTGGCTGCTGATGTAATGGGGGTTCCAACTGTGCTTGTTGCCCGTACAGATGCTAATGCCGCCGATTTGATTACCAGTGATATCGATATGAACGATGCGGCATTCATTACCGGAGAACGGACTCCTGAAGGATTTTTCCGGACAAAAGCCGGTATTGATCAAGCGATTGCCCGCGGCTTAGCCTATGCACCATATGCTGACCTAATTTGGTGTGAAACTTCTGAACCCAATATAGAGGAAGCAAGAAAGTTTGCGGAAGCGATTCATGAACAGTTCCCTGGCAAACTACTAGCCTATAACTGTTCACCTTCCTTCAACTGGAAAAAGAAACTTGACCCAGAAACAATTGCGAAATTCCAACAAGAGCTCGGAAAAATGGGCTATAAGTTCCAATTCGTTACACTTGCAGGGTTCCATGCTTTGAACCACAGCATGTTTGAGCTTGCCCGCGGCTACAAAGAGCGCGGTATGGCGGCTTACTCCGAATTACAGCAGGCTGAATTTGACAGCGAGCAATACGGCTACACAGCAACTCGCCACCAACGCGAGGTTGGTACTGGTTACTTTGACCAAGTATCCATGGTCATCACAGGTGGCACCTCTTCAACTACAGCGTTAAAAGGATCAACTGAAGAAGAGCAATTTAGTTCTTCGAAAAAATAAAGAGCCAATCCTTCTCTCCATGTGTGGGGGGAGGGATTTTTTTGTTTACTAGAATTATTATCTTGATTAAATGGTAGTGGAATGTATTTTGATCAAAGTGGAAAGTAAAGGGGGAGAACCGGAAAGTAAATGAGCAAAACTGGAAGGTAAGATGCGAAAACTGGAAAGTAAACCTAGAACTGATATAAGGGACTAGTGGATGAATGTTTAGTAGGGAACCTTTTTTCTCGTCCTATCATAAAAATAATTAGCCGTTTATAATGGAGTTGATTTTTTGAGAAAGCCATCTGTTGATGAGGTGTTGCAGCAGGGAATCTACGGCCCCCTAGAAACTAAGCCGGAGGAAAGGCGGAAATTTTTAGGGACGTTACGTGAGCGGATTATCATTGCTCTTAAGAAAGGTCAGGTTGGCGAAGCTAAGATCTATCCTCAAGTGGAACAGGAAATAAAGAAGAATCCAAAAGCTCATTTGTTTTTAAACGGAACGATGAACTATGGACAATTATCAAAGTATGTAAAGCTGGCGGCCAAATATAAAATGGAACATACGATTGTGACCAATAAGGACCACGATACAGAGATTGGGCTTGTCTTAGCGTTAGACCGTGCGATTGACAAAGAAGAAATCTTTATTACTAACAAAGCACCGGTTCAATTTGACACGAAAAAGAAAAAGAGCCTTTTTGCAAAGCTCTTTAAGCGGAAATAGCGCTTGGATGGAACCAAGCGCTATTTACTATTTACAACAATTTTCGGGTACGTTCAACAAATTTCCGGTTTAACCAAACGTTTGATTAAAATGGTTAAAAAGGTTATTAGTAAAGGATTTTTCCATGCAATTGTATGAAAAAGATGTCGGATGGTAGTAACTACAATTCAGCAGATGCTCTTTCTACCAATGCCTGCAATTCCAACTCAACATTTCCCTGAATAGCCCGGCTAATCATGCAAGAGGTCTCAGCCTTTTTAGCAAGCTTTTGGGCCAGAGAATAATCCTTTTCAGAGGCTGCAGCTCTCAACACAATATGCGGCCGATGGATGATTTTTTTATACGTAAAAACCCCATTCGTCACATCGACAATTGCTTCTGAATCCATAGTCAAGCTCACCTTGTCCAAATGGCTCCGCTCCATCATCGCTGCAAGAGTGATGATATAACAGGTTGCTGCTGCACCAAGCAGCATTTCGTCAGGATTGGTGCCAACCCCGGGGCCATCCATTTCAGGTGGGATTGAGATTTTAGTTTTTAAGTTTCCTGCCTCAATTTCCCCCACATCATTTCGTAATCCCGGCCAGCTTGCTTTTAAAAGAAATCGATGTTCAGCCATGTTGAACCTCCTTGATTTTAAAAGTTGAACGATTTATTGATCCCGGAAGCCGGAACGTTTTCTGCCAATGACTGAATGTTCTTGGCTACCTTCGTACTATACGTATAATCACCATAACAATAAGGGTAACGGAAATTAAACTTGTTTCCCCCGCAATTATAAATGGTTGGATTTCTTTTAACTTGCTGTAAAGAGAATTTTTTCGCTAATTCCTCACTATGTTTACCGCCGTGCTCGGCTACATAGTCGATATACCCTGTACCCATGTTATATGCCTGAATGATGGTTGGAAAATCTACCTTTCGTTGTTTGCCATAAATGACTGCCCGTCGAAAATGTTTTACTCCGAAACGGATGCTTTCCTTCGGATCTTGAATCGTATTTCGTGCAAGTCCGGCCGATTCAGAGGCCTGCATCGGATCCCCGCCCTTGCCGTGGCTTTCCTGCTGCATTAAAGCAACGAGGACCGGAGTGTATTTTTCCATATTGTATTGTTTCAATTCATTGTGAATTAAAGGTTCATATTTTTTAACATTTACGAAGGACTTGTTGAAAATATCAGGAGGATTGCCTTCAAGCAATTTGCTGATGAGAATAAAGGCAAAACAAAGCATAAACAGGAGCGTAATTAAACGGGATTTCTTTTTCCGTCTTCGTTTCATTCACTTACCTCTCCAATTTCGAATTCTACCTGACTATTATAACGTAATCTTAAATAGTAAGGAAATAGGAGGGGGTGCATAAATAGAGGGATTTATTGGTATTATCGAGAATATAGTATAAGGATTTAAGTGAAAACAGCGAATAGACTTTTTTCGACTTGGTATGATGGATTTCTTCTTTAATCAAACGTTTATTTAAAAACCCCACTGTTGCCTATTTAAATGGTTTTTTACTTCAAACCAATCAAAAAATTGTCGGATTAGGAAGTGACTCTATGAATAAATCTGTTTTAGCAGCCTCCATCATTTTGTCTTTGGGAATTGTCATTGGATGTTCAATTATTACTTTCAAGCCTTTTCAGGAACAATCTGTTTCAAAAGCGGCAACAAAAGCGACAACGAATGCGGATCAATTAGCGGTTATGATAAATATCAACGAAGCTTCTAAATTAATAGGATTAAAAACAGATGAGTTAAAAATGATTATTTCAGCTGAAAACCAAAGCTTGACTGAATCCGGTGAATTTAATGGCACAATGCTCCCTTATATAATTGTGAATGGAAAACAATACTTCGAACGAACAAGTCTACTAAAATGGGCCGTTGAAAGTTCAACCGAGCATCGGGGATATACTAATGGGAACCGGTTTCAATAATCTAATCTGCTAAAATTGACTCCGCTACTTGGGGAGACACAAACAAAATGCAAACCCCTAAAAAAGTCCCCCTATCTCCAAGATTACCATTATAAGGTAAAATAATTTTATTTTTCAAAAAATATTAAATTAAAAGTAAAAACTCTTGCCAATACTGATGAGGAATCATTGCGGTAGAACAGAAAAGTTTGGTATCATCAATATTAAAATAACATTGTTAACTTTAGCAGGAGGTCCAAAGTATATGTCACGAATTTCAAGTGAGCAGGTGAAGCATGTTGCAAACCTGGCACGGCTTGCCATCACAGAAGAAGAAGCAGAAAAGTTTACAAAACAGCTTGACGCAATTATTAGCTTTGCTGAACAGCTAAATGAGCTTGACACCGAAAATGTAAAACCAACTTATCATGTTTTGGATATGAAAAATGTGCTGCGCGAAGATATCCCACAAAAAGGGCTGCCGCGTGAAGAGGTACTAAAGAATGCGCCTGAGCATAAGAATGGCCAAATTAAAGTACCGTCAATTTTGGGAGAGTAAGGAGTGCAAGAATAGTGGGTTTATTTGATTATAAAGTTTCTGATCTTCATGAGCTTTTACATAAAAAAGAACTGAAAGTCTCTGACCTGGTAGATGAATCGTATAAACGCATCAGCGAGGTAGAGGACAAAGTACAGGCTTTTTTAACATTAAACGAAGAGCATGCCCGTCAAACAGCGAAGGAACTGGATGAAAAAATTAATGCAGATTCTGCAGAGGGTCTGCTATTTGGAATGCCAATCGGTGTTAAAGACAATATTGTCACAAAGGGACTAAGGACAACTTGTGCAAGTAAAATTCTCGAAAACTTTGATCCTATTTACGATGCAACCGTTGTACAAAAGCTGCAAATGGCAGAAACTGTGACAATCGGTAAATTAAATATGGACGAGTTTGCCATGGGGTCTTCAAATGAAAACTCTGCATACCAGAAAACACGCAATCCGTGGAACTTGGAAACTGTTCCAGGCGGTTCATCCGGCGGGTCTGCTGCTTCTGTTGCTGCAGGGGAAGTTTTGTTTTCACTTGGCTCTGACACCGGCGGATCCATTCGTCAACCGGCATCATTTTGCGGTGTTGTTGGTTTGAAGCCTACATATGGCCGGGTATCACGCTTTGGATTAGTGGCATTCGCATCATCCCTTGATCAAATTGGTCCGATTACAAGAACGGTTGAAGACAATGCCTACCTATTGCAGGCGATTTCTGGTCTAGATCCAATGGACTCTACTTCTGCCAATGTGGATGTTCCGAATTTCACTCAAGCTTTAACAGGTGATATAAAAGGCTTACGAATAGCTGTTCCAAAGGAATACCTTGGTGAAGGTGTCAATGAAACGGTTCGTCAATCTGTTTTAGATGCCTTAAAGGTTCTTGAAGGATTAGGGGCCGTTTGGGAAGAGGTTTCCCTGCCGCATTCCAAATATGCGCTAGCAACCTATTATCTGCTTTCTTCTTCAGAAGCTTCTGCTAACCTAGCCCGCTTTGATGGGGTTCGTTATGGATACCGGACACCGGACGCTGAAAATTTAATCGATTTATATAAAAAGACAAGAGCAGAAGGCTTTGGTGATGAAGTAAAACGCCGGATTATGCTCGGAACCTTTGCTTTAAGCTCAGGTTATTATGATGCTTATTATAAAAAAGCACAGCAGGCTCGAACATTGATTAAGAAAGATTTTGAAGATGTTTTTGAAAAATATGATGTGATTGTCGGTCCAACAACACCAACTCCAGCTTTTAAAATTGGAGAAAAAATTGATGATCCGTTAACGATGTATGTAAATGATATTTTAACAATTCCTGTGAACTTGGCAGGGGTACCTGGTATTTCTGTACCGTGCGGCTTTGATGGTGGTCTGCCGCTTGGCTTACAAATCATTGGTAAGCACTTTGATGAAGCAACGGTTTATCGTGTAGCACATGCATTTGAGCAGGCAACAGACTTTCATAAACAGAAGCCAGGATTTTAGGGGGTGAAGAGAATGGAATTTGAAACAGTAATTGGACTTGAGGTCCATGTGGAATTAAAAACCGATTCAAAAATCTTTTCGGCAAGTCCAAACCATTTTGGTGCTGAGCCGAATACAAATACAAGTGTAATTGACCTTGGTTATCCGGGGGTTCTTCCAGTTCTTAATAAAAAAGCAGTAGAGTTCGGAATGAAGGCAGCCATGGCTTTGAACTGCGAGGTTGCGACCCACACGAAATTTGACCGTAAAAACTATTTTTATCCGGATAATCCAAAGGCGTATCAAATTTCGCAATTTGACCAGCCGATTGGTGAGCATGGCTGGATTGAAATTGAAGTAAACGGATATACGAAAAAAATTGGAATTACCAGAATCCATCTTGAAGAGGATGCCGGAAAGCTAAACCATGAAAAAGGCTACTCATTATGTGATTACAACCGTCAAGGAACGCCGCTTGTTGAAATCGTTTCGGAGCCAGATATCCGTACGCCTGATGAGGCCTATGCCTATCTTGAAAAATTGAAATCAATCATTCAATACACAGGTGTTTCCGATTGTAAAATGGAGGAAGGCTCGCTTCGTTGTGATGCTAATATTTCGATTCGTCCGTTTGGACAAGAGGAATTTGGTACAAAAACGGAATTGAAAAACCTAAACTCTTTTAACTTTGTTCGTAAAGGTCTTGAATATGAAGAAAAGCGCCAAAGAGAAGTTGTTTCTGCAGGTGGAAAAATTGACCAAGAGACACGCCGCTTTGATGAGGCTTCTGGTGCAACACTCTTAATGCGTGTGAAGGAAGGTTCGGATGATTACCGCTACTTCCCGGAGCCAGATTTGCTAGAGCTCTACATTGACGATGAGTGGAAAGCACGCATTCGTGCAGAAATCCCTGAGCTTCCGGATCAACGACAAAAACGTTATGTAGAAGAACTTGGATTACCTGTCTACGATGCAAAGGTTCTTACGGTAATAAAAGAAACCGCTGATTTCTTTGAAGGTACTGTAAATGCCGGTGCTGATGCGAAGTTGGCTTCCAACTGGATTATGGGCGAGGTTTCAGGCTATTTAAATGCTGAAGGAAAAGAACTGCACGAGGTAGCCTTAACTTCAGAAGGTTTGGCAAGTATGATTAAACTAATCGAAAATGGCACCATTTCTTCTAAAATTGCTAAAACTGTTTTCAAGGAATTAATTGAAAATGGCGGCGATGCGGAACAAATCGTCAAGGAAAAAGGGCTTGTGCAAATTTCTGATGAAGGAACATTGCTGAAGGTTGTTGCCGAAGTTATTGATGCGAATCCACAGTCGGTTGAGGACTTCAAGAATGGTAAGCAGAAAGCAGTAGGGTTCCTGGTCGGTCAATTAATGAAAGCTACCAAAGGACAAGCGAATCCGCAGGTAGTTAATAAATTATTGCAACAGGAATTACAAAAAAGATAATGAATTTGGCTGGCAGCATTCCAACTGCCAGCTATTTTTATAGAAAATTGTCGACGTAATAATCGACATTCTTTTTATCATTTCCCAGGAAAAATGTCAGTAGTGAAAAGGATTATTTGGGATTTAATCAAACGTTTGGTTAAAACGGAAACGTAATGAATAGTGTCGAGAGATGTAGAAATGGTGTTAGTATGACATTGTTTAGCAGCGTTTCACATAATACCCTAAGGTCTATTTTAAATATTGACATTCTTTTTAGACGAATTTTATAAGAAACTCTTATTTTAAAGTGCTTATAACATTTTTAATCAAACGATTGATTGGAAAGAATGTATGGAGAATTAGGTCGAAGTTTGATGGAAAGAGGGTTGCTATGAGGGAGCAAATTCAAGAGGTTCTGATGACCTTGGAAATGGAAAAGGATATAAAGGTCCTTTATGCTTGTGAGTCAGGGAGCAGGGCATGGGGGCTTTCATCTGAGGCTAGCGATTATGATGTAAGATTTATTTATGTTCATAAGAAGGAATGGTATTTATCCATTGACCAAGGAAAAGATGTCCTAGAGGTTTCCGGATTGGCATTGTCTTCTGGTGATTCAATTTTGGATATGAGCGGTTGGGAATTAACAAAGGCATTAAGGTTATTTCGAAAATCGAATCCTTCCCTTTTGGAATGGCTGCATTCTAATATCGTTTATACAGAGTCATTTTCAACAATGGATCGGATGAGGGAGTTAGAACAGAAAACTTTTTCTCCTATTTCCTGCATATATCATTATCTTAAAATGGCGAAAGGAAACTTTTGGGACATCTGTCAGGGGAAAGACATTAAAGTTAAAAAGTATTTGAATGTAATCCGCCCTCTTTTGATTATAAAATGGATTGAAATAAACCATACTTTCCCTCCTATAGAATTTCGCTTCTTAGTTGAGAGGCTCCTCCCTCTCGGAAAGCTGAAAGAGGACATCGAAATGCTCTTAAATAGAAAATTAGCTGGGGAAGATTTAATCGTCGATTTAAAAATGGATCGAATTAAGGAATATGTGGAGAAAGAGTTTGAACATCTTGAAATTTATATAAAAGGTGTTAAGAATGAAATCCCAAATCCAACTGAATCTCTTAATCGGCTTTTTAGAGAAGCTTTGGATGAGGTTTGGTGGAAGTAGGTTTAACTCTGTAAAGTGAGGTTTTGGAATGATTTATATTGCCTTATTACGTGGAATTAATGTAGGCGGTCATAATAAGATAAAAATGGCGGATTTAAAAAAGCTGTTGGATTCGATGGGATTAAAAAAAGTAAAAACTTATATTCAAAGTGGAAACGTTGTCTTTGAATCGGATGAGGCTGCTGCGGAACTGACTCAAAAAATAGAGGAGGCAATCCAAGAAGAGTTCGGTTTTTTTGTCACTGTTGTCATTAGGACTGCTTTGGAATTGAATCAGATTATCGAGAAATGTCCGTATTCTCCTGACAATCTTTTAGAAGGTGAAAGTGTCCATGTGGCTTTTTTGGCAGGTATACCTACTGAGAAAGGGATTAGCCATCTTCAAAACTTTAATAAAGGTGATGATGAATATTTTATTGAAGGGCAGGATGTATACTTATTCTTCCGTCAAAGTATACGGAATTCAAAGCTGGCAGCCCAGCTTCCGAAGCTGGGAGTTCCTGCAACTGTACGGAATTGGAAAACAGTATTGATACTAGATTCAATGGTTAAAGAAATAGAAAAATAAAAACGCCCAGCTGGGCGTTTTTACGTTTGATTATGCCCCTGTTTTTAACAAACGGACACTTTCATCAAATTCTTTTTCAATTTCAGCATTTTTCTTATGTGTAGCCAAGCTGACAACAACAGAAACGATAAAGTTAAGGATGAATCCTGGAACGATTTCATAAAGAGTATCGCCTAGACCAACGTTCTTCCAAACAATAACCGTAACTGCGCCAACAATCATTCCGAATAGGGCGCCCCAGTTGTTCATCTTTTTCCAGAATAAGCTTAACAGAATGATTGGACCGAAAGAAGCTCCAAAGCCTGCCCAGGCATAAGCAACAAGACTTAAAATTGTGCTGTTTTGCTTGAAGGCTAGGGCAGCTGCAATAACAGCAACCAATAGAACGGCCATTCTTCCAAGGAATACAAGCTCTTTGTCCTTAGCATCCTTGCGGACAACGACTTTGTATAAGTCCTCAATTAACGCACTGGAGGTAACGATTAATTGCGAAGAAACAGTACTCATAATCGCAGCAAGAATCGCTGCTAAAGCAAACCCAGCGAATAATGGGTGGAAAAAGATTTGGCTTAACGAAATAAATACCGCTTCTGGGTTATCCAGTTTATGTGCTGCGTTATGATAGAAATAAGCTTTACCAACAAATCCACAAAAGATTGTCCCGATTAAAGTAATGATCATCCAGCTCATCCCAATACGGCGGGCACTTTTCGTTTCTTTAATCGTTTTGATCGCCATAAAGCGAACAATGATATGTGGCTGACCAAAGTAACCAAGGCCCCAAGCCATTGCGGATACAATTCCGATGAAGGATGTGCCTTTAAACCAATCAAGCAATGTAGGGTCAATGTGGCGGATGGTTTCAAAAGTTTCCACGGGACCGCCAGTTTTGAAGATCCCTAATGCTGGGACAAAGAATAAAGCAAGGAGCATCATTAACCCTTGTATAAAGTCGGTGTAACTTACGGCCAAAAATCCTCCAAATAAAGTGTAGGCAATGGTGACTCCTCCAACGATATAGAGGCCAGTAAGATAACTTGTGCCAAAAGAACTTTGAAAAAATACTGCTCCGGATACTAATCCTGAAGAAACATAGAAAGTAAAGAAAATTAGGATAACAATACCTGAAACAATCCGGAGTAGTTTTGTATTATCTTTAAAACGGTTTTCTAAGAAGCTAGGAATAGTGATAGAATCATTTGAGACTTGTGTGTATGAGCGCAGGCGTGGTGCAACGAGTTTCCAGTTTAAGTAAGCACCAATTGTTAACCCGATAGCAATCCATGCGCTTGCAAGACCAGTAACATAAATACCGCCAGGCAAACCCATTAGTAACCAGCCGCTCATATCTGCAGCACCAGCACTTAAAGCGGTTACAGCTGGCCCCAAAGAACGGCCGCCAAGCATGTAATCTGTGAGGTTGCTGGTTTTACGATATGCATACCAACCGATTACAAGCATTCCGGCTAGGTAAATCCCGATCGAAACTAGTTGTAAAGTTTGATGAGACATTCATTTTCCCCCTTTATTATATTGGAAATAATTAAAAATAATATTTCCTCTATAGAAAATATTCTATCAACTTTGTATAAATATGACTAGACCCTAATAATTATTTTTTTACAATAGGATTATATAATTGTAAAATAATGTTATGTTTTGTCGTGAGCACATGCGTTGTACCTAATAATTGATTCAATTATCATTGAAGAAAATGGAAGGGGAGTTAAACAAAATGAACTTAAATGAATGGTTTCATAAGGGGCTTAATACACACGAATACATTAATTCAATGACCCGGAATAAAGAGGAAATGCTTTCAATTTATGAGGGCTATCGAGTTAGAGAAGAGGATCAAACGAAGCTCGAACCTTTAAAAGCGAAGGGACTCCGGGCAATTGTTCTTACAGAGGATTGGTGCGGAGACGCATTGTTGAATAACCCAATCTTACTGAGAATTTCAGAGGCAGCTGATATGGAGGTTCGTTTTGTTCTTCGTGACCAGAATCTTGAGTTAATGGATCAATACCTAACCAATGGGACCTCCCGTGCGATTCCGATTTTTATTTTTATCGACCAAGACGGAAACGAAGTAGGTGTTTGGGGACCAAGAGCACCAGAAATTCAGGCACTTGTGGAAAAGGGCCGTACAGAATTGCCGGATAAAGAAGCACCTGATTTTCAAGAAAAACAAATGGCTTTATATAAACGCTTGGCGAAATCCTACGAAACAGACTCAGGCGTTTGGCAGACAGTAGCCAATAGCATATTAGCAACTCTTTTAAAATAAAATGAGAAGTCTCCGGCTGAATGGCAGCCGGAGACTTCTCATTTTTTTATTGGGGGTATTCGGTCGCTTTTTATGTTTTTATCATTAATCTTTGGCTCGATTCCAAGAATGAAATTTCGGATGTTTGAACGATGAAGGTAAATTAAAAAAATTGAGAATAAGAGAAAGATGAGTTCAGACTCCAGTTTGGGAGATAAAAAAGCATAGGTAAGCATACTAAGGCCGACTGAGATGGAGCCAAAGAATACGTATTTGGTTAAAAAGATAACAGAAAAGAAGGTAAAATATGCAATGATAAATAAAGGAAGATTGGCAATCAATAAAGCCCCTGCAGTAGTAGCAATCGCTTTCCCACCTCTAAACCCGGCAAAAATCGGGTAACAATGTCCCAAAACGGCTGCAAACCCGAAGAAAAGAGGCTCGTGGTCAAGATGGAGGTACAACGGCAGATAGGAAGCAGCCGCCCCCTTACCAGCATCAATAAGTAATACGAAAATCGCTGATTTTTTCCCCAAAACCCTTAAGGTATTGGTTGCGCCAGGATTTTTACTTCCGTGCTCACGAATATCAACACCGAAGATTAGTTTGCCTACAATTAAAGCGGTCGGAATACTTCCTATTAAGTAGGAAGCAAGTAGCAGCAACCAAAACATTTGCATCATTCCCTTGTCTAAGTAATTATTCTATCTTTATTAAAATAGATTGATGGGCATTCTGTGGTGAAAGCATCTGAATATGAAACCAACGGATTTTGGTCAAGTTGCTAATAGCTATGCAAGATCAAGGGAGGATATTCCCGTAAATCGATAGAAGATCTGAATGAAAAAGGCATGGATGATGCTCCTTTTTAGTGTAACAAGCTCTTTTTTTGCAAAAAAATAAAAAAACGTTATGATAGTAGACGGAAGTTTCAGGATACAATAGTCATTATGGCTATCGATAAGGATTGTAAGGCAGGGTGTTAATTGGTAGAATATAGAAGGTGAAACGAGACATCCAAAAAAGCCAATTGTTGATTTCAAAAAATAGGATGATGATAGAATGAAAAGAGCTAGATTAATTTATAATCCTACATCTGGGCGTGAGATTTTAAAACGTAATCTCCCGGAAATCCTTGCAAAATTAGAGACGGCCGGCTATGAGGCATCTTGTCATGCAACTACCGGTGCAGGGGATGCGACCGAAGCCGCACGGATTGCCGTGAAGCGTCGGTATGATGTAGTTATTGCAGCAGGCGGTGACGGAACGATTCATGAAGTAGTCAACGGTCTTGCAGAACAGGAATTTCGGCCAAAACTAGGGATTATTCCTGCTGGTACGACCAATGATTTTGCCCGCGCCCTGCATATTCCCCGTGATATTAGTGCAGCTGTCGATATTATTACAAAAGGGGATTTAATACCTGTAGATATTGGCCGCATCAATGATAAGTATTTCATTAATATTGCTGGTGGCGGGAGAATTACGGAACTTACATACGAAGTGCCAAGCAAGTTAAAAACGATGCTTGGTCAACTGGCTTATTATTTAAAAGGTATGGAGATGCTTCCATCCATCAAGGCCTCTGAGGTTAGAATCGAATATGATGGAAAGCTTTTTGAAGGGGAGGCTATGCTGTTTCTAGTAGGGCTGACTAATTCAATTGGCGGGTTTGAGAAGCTTGCGCCTGACTCATCGATTAATGATGGCCTATTTTCATTATTAATTTTGAAAAAAATTAACCTTGCCGAGTTTGTTAGGGTGGCCACTTTAGCGATTCGTGGTGAACACGTTAATGACTCAAATGTCATCTACACACAGGCCAATCGGATCAAGGTATATTCAAATGAAAAGGTTCAATTGAATTTAGACGGTGAATTCGGTGGTTTGCTTCCGGCAGAGTTTGAAAATCTATATCGCCATTTGGAAGTGTTTGTTCCACTAGATGATATTCGCCCGCTTGACCGCCCGACAGATTGGGTGCCGGGAAAAAGATATAGCTAAAAAATCCGTTCCTTTGGGAGCGGATTTTTTAGTGAGATAAAATAGAATTTTGTGTATAATGGATGAAAGACAGTAGTCAAGACAGGATTGTGAAGGAGTGAACGAAATATGTCAAAAAGAGCATTAATCAATATCGATTACACCAATGATTTTGTAGCAGAGAACGGTGCGTTGACCTGTGGTGAGCCAGGGCAGGCGATTGAGGAAGAAATCATCGCTTTAACAAAGGAATTTATTGTAAACGATGATTATGTTGTTTTTGCCATTGATGTTCACGACAAAGGGGATGAATTCCATCCCGAAACAAAATTGTTTCCGCCGCATAATTTACGGGGAACCGATGGACGGCATTTGTTTGGTGGGCTGCAAACAGTTTATGAAGAGAATAAGCTTCATGATCATGTTGCTTTTATGGATAAGACTAGATATTCTGCATTTGCCGGTACTGATTTAGAGATTAAGCTACGTGAACGGGGAATTACAGAGGTGCATCTTGTTGGGGTCTGTACCGATATTTGTGTCCTGCACACAGCAGTTGATGCCTATAATAAAGGTTTTAAAATTGTGGTCTATAAAGAAGCAGTGGCTTCTTTTAATCAAAAAGGACATGAATGGGCTTTAGGGCATTTTGAACAATCGCTTGGCGCTATGGTTAAATAGTCATTAAAATGGTAGAATGATTAAAATGTTGAAAATGCTCTTGCAGCAATTCGGAGGTCTATGATGAAACACATTTATCATGATGATAGCTTAACTTTACATACGGATCTGTACCAGATTAATATGACTGAGACTTATTGGAAAGACGGAATACATAATAAACGTGCAGTCTTCGAATTATTTTTCCGAAAACTTCCATTTGGGAATGGCTATGCTGTTTTTGCAGGATTGGAAAAAGTGATTCAATATATTCAAGGCTTCCGTTTTAGTGAAGAGGATTTAGCGTATTTAAAAAATGAAGTTGGTTATGAGGATGACTTTTTAAGCTATCTTAAGGAGTTAAGATTCACAGGAACGATTCGCGGGATGAAAGAAGGAGAGCTTGTCTTTGGTAATGAGGCGATCCTTCGTGTAGATGCTCCATTAGGGGAAGCACAATTAATTGAAACGGCCTTGCTTAACATTGTGAATTACCAAACATTGATTGCGACCAAAGCATCAAGGATTAAACAAGTTGTTGGCGATGAAGTGGCGATGGAATTTGGGACACGACGGGCACAGGAAATGGATGCTGCCATTTGGGGAACAAGAGCGGCCTATTTAGCAGGATTTGAAGCAACAAGTAACGTCCGAGCGGGAAAGCTGTTTGGAATCCCAGTGTCGGGTACCCATGCCCATTCGATGGTACAAGCTTATAAGGATGAATACACTGCTTTTCACAAATATGCCGAAGCCCACAAGGATTGCGTTTTTTTAGTTGATACTTATGATACGCTTAGGCTGGGTGTGCCAAATGCGATTAAAGTGGCAAAGGAATTAGGCGATAAAATTAATTTCATTGGAATCCGCCTTGATAGCGGTGACTTGGCCTACTTGTCAAAAGAAGCGCGTAAAATGCTCGATGAGGCAGGCTTTGAAAAAGCAAAGATCTTTGCATCGAGCGATTTGGATGAGTATACAATCATAAACTTAAAAGCCCAGGGTGCGAAAATTGAAAGCTGGGGAATCGGTACGAAACTGATTACAGCATACGATCAGGCGGCGTTAGGTGCTGTGTATAAAATTGTGGCAATTGAAAATGAGCAGGGGGAAATGGAGGATACAATTAAAATTTCCTCTAATCCGGATAAAGTGACGACACCGGGCATGAAGAAAATTTACCGAATTATTAATAATCAGAACAATCATGCTGAAGGGGATTATATTGCGATGGAGGATGAAAAGCTGCCGGAAAGGCGGTTGAAGATGTTCCATCCTACCCATACGTATATGAATAAGGTCGTCACGAACTACACGGCAAAAGAGCTTCATGAAGATATCTTTGTAAAGGGTGATCTTGTGTACGAAATTCCATGTCTGGAAGAGTCACGGGAATATCTGAAACAAAACCTTAACGCTCTTTGGCCAGAGTACAAGCGGACCATGAACCCAACAGATTACCCAGTCGACCTAAGCCAAAAATGCTGGGATAACAAGATGAAAAATATTGAAGAAGTAAAAGAGAAGGTTGCAGAAATGCAGGAATAAGTTCTATTAGGCGCCCCTTTGGTAAGGGGCGCTTTTTGATGAAAAAACAGGAACTGGGGTGTAGTTCCTGTTTTTCCTTTGCAGAGGTGGAATTTAAATTCCGTTAAGGGGAAGACCTTTGCTATATCCTAAAAGTATTATTGAATACTTGAGGACCCAACTAATGATTCGGGCTCATGACCCAGTATAAGCTGACTAATTTTAGAGTAGCCAATCGATTTAAAATCGGTAAACATTTGCTTTAATACCTCGATATCAGCATCCGTTACTAATTTTTGTAACTCTCTTTTATAGAGTCTAAGCACAGAGCCGTAGACAAACTTAGGAGTATGTTCTCCCGGATCTTCTCCCATAATTAAGCATCCCATATAGTGATATTTAAATTGAAATGCCCGGGTAAGGTTAATCATATCCTGGAATTTTTCAAAAAGACCTGGATATTCCTTTTTTAATGTTGCAAGTACTTCTTTTGCTTCAGTTAATTCATCAAGGCTTGATAAAGTAATCATTATTTCTCCTCCTCTTCTGTGTCCCAAGGTTTTTTAAGTGATATATATGCAGCTAATTCTTTTGATTTTTTTCTTCTGATTTTCCGGATTTCAGCACGTTCTTTTGCGGTCTTATAAAGGAATATTTCTTCCTCTGTTTCAGGAATAACACCAGGAACTTCTACCGGGCGTTTATTTTCTCCTAAGGCAACAAAGGTTAGAAAAGCGGTTGCTGCAATTCGGCGTTCACCGGTCATGATATCTTCGGCAATGACTTTGCAGAAGACTTCCATTGATGTTTTTCCCGTATAGGTAACAAATGATTCGACACAGACTGAATCTGTTTGGTGGATTGGGCATAAGAAATCGATGGAGTCGGTTGAAGCTGTTACACATTCTTTTTCCCGGGAATGTCTTCGTGCAGATAGGGTTGCGGCATCATCGAGCTTTTTCATTAAAACTCCGCCGAATAACGTATTATAGTTATTTAAATCGCAAGATAATACTTGTGCAGTATTAATGATGCGGCTCTCTTTTACTTTTTTTGCGTTCATCTAGGTTGCGTCCTTTCAAGTTGGAATATAGTCTGTTGAGGGTTAGCACTATTTCCAAGTGGTTAAAGGGTTTTTCTTGCATTTACAAGTGTACGCTCGGCTGCAAAGTAAGTAAAATGGTTATATTTTATCAGTAGTATAGCTTTTATCTATGTAAATGCTTTCAGTTATGCAGAAACGGTTATGGTTTGTTATTAAAGGAATTAGGAAATCGTGGTGTTGAGCGTTCGATGCCCGAGCAGATAAAAAAAGGGCGTCCGTGGTCACCGAGAGAAGGTGTAGATGCCAGAGCAGATAAAAAAAGAGCGTCAGCGGTCATCGACAGAGGCCGAAGATGCCCGAGCAGATAAAAAAAGAGCGTCAGCGGTCCCCGAGAGAGGGTGTAGATGCCCGAGCAGATAAAAAAAGAGCGTCAGCGGTCATCGATAAAGGCCGTAGATACCCGAATTAATAAAAAAGAGCGTCAGCGGTCCCCGATAAAGACCGTAGATGCCCGAGCAGATAAAAAAAGAGCGTCGGCGGTCCCCGAGAGAGGGTGTAGATGCCCGAGCAGATAAAAAAAGAGCGTCCGTGGTCCCCGAGAGAGGGTGTAGATGCCCAAGCAGATAAAAAAAGAGCGTCAGCGGTCCCCGATAAAGGCTGTAGATGCCCGAGCAGATAAAAAAAGAGCGTTCGTGGTCATCGATAAAGGCCGTAGATGCCCGAGCGCATAAAAAAAGAGCGTCAGCGGTCCCCGATAAAGGCCGTAGAAGCCCGAATAAATAAAAAAAGAGCGTCAGCGGTCCCCGATAAAGAACGTAGATGCCCGAGCGCATAAATAATGAGTGGCAGCGGTCACTGAGAGAGACCTTAACCTAAATATCGCACCTATTTGTGATAATGTTTTACAAGTTCTTTTTTCGTAAACTCAAGCCACTCTTTCGCCACATAAGAAAGATATTGGTTCTTCCCCCAAATGATCGCCAGATGCCAGCTGATGGAAGGATTAACAACTTTAATCGCTTTTACGTTTGGATTTAAATCCTTGCACACACTTTCCGGCAATAGGGAAACTCCAAGCTTATTGGCAACCATCTCTTCAATAAAAGACCGCTGTGAACTTTCAGAGATTATATGCGGGTTAAAGCCCACACTATTACAAGAAAGAATAATCCGGTCGTTTAAGGCAAAATCCTTATTAAATAAAATAAACGCTTCATTTTGTAGTTCGACCAGTTCAACCTCTGAACGATCAGCAAACGGGTGAGAAGGGTGGAGGATAAGATTCAAATCCTCCTCCATAAAAGAAAAATGCTCAAAAAGTTCATTTTTCGTCGGAAGCACAATGATACCGACATCAAGAAGATTGTTGGCCACATCCTCCTCAATCTTCTTTGAGCCATCCTCAACTAATTGAAAGGTGATACCCGGATATTTTTCATGAAAGCTGCCAACAATTTTAAGGAAAATAGCCGCGTCAAAAATCGGCGGCAATCCAATCCGGATATGCCCTTTTTTAAGTCCTAATAAATTATCTAGTTCTGTTTCTAAATTATTAAAAGCTTTATCAATTAATTTTGCCTGCTCAAGGATTACCCGCCCGGCATCCGTTAACGTTAATTGCTTGCGGGAACGGTCAAAAAGCTCTACTCCCAGTTCAGTTTCAAGATTTTTTATCATCTTACTGATCGTAGGCTGTGTAATAAACAAATGTTCAGCCGCACGGGAAAAACTATTGAAATTTGTTACTTCAATAAAATATTGTAAATGTTTAATATCCACGATCATGCACCTGCTTATGTTGAATGGTTTAGACTTATTTTACTTCTAATCGGCTTAATCCGCCATGTGCCCTTCGTATTCCAATCGATAATATGATACAATCTTGCTAGTCAAATCGGAGAAAAGGAAGAATTAAATGAGCAAAACATTACCCGTGAGTAAAAATGAATATATAGATGTAGTTTTTGAAGATTTAACCCATGATGGAGCAGGAGTAGCTAAAGTGGATGGATACCCGCTGTTCATTCCGAATGGACTGCCTGGAGAAAAGGCAAAAGTGAAGGTAATTAAGGTGAACAAGGGCTACGGTTTTGGACGATTAATCGAGCTTCATGAAAAAAGCCCCTACCGGGTTGAAATCGACAGCAGTGAGGCCCATAAGTACGGTGGCTGTCAGCTTGAACACATCAGTTATGAAGGGCAGCTGAAGTATAAGGAAAATTTAGTACGCCAGGTACTTACCCGAATCGGAAAGCTCGAGGACGTGAAGGGTCACCCAATTTTAGGCATGGACCATCCCTGGCATTACCGTAATAAAGCACAGGTTCCGGTTGGAGAAAAAGATGGAAAACTGATTTCTGGCTTTTTTAAGCCAAGAAGCCATGAAATTGTAGATACGAATGAAAGTTTAATCCAGCTTCCGGAAATAAATGAGGCTGTTCAAGTGGTAAAAGAGATCTGCGGTGAGCTTCAGATTCCTGCCTATCAGGAGGAAACGCATAAAGGGGTTCTTCGCCATATTATGGCGCGGTATGGCCGAGAAACCGGTGAGTTAATGGTCGTTATCATAACAAGGACACCGGATATCCCACAGAAAAACAAGCTTGTTGAACGAATTGTGGAACGGCTGCCGAAGATTAAATCGATTGTCCATAACGTGAATTCGAAGCGGACAAACGTCATTCTCGGTGAGAAAACAACCGTTTTATGGGGTAATGAAGTTATTTACGATTATATTGGCGATGTAAAGTTTGCAATTTCGGCCCTTTCTTTTTATCAAGTGAATCCTATTCAAACCAAGGTGCTATATGATAAAGCTCTGGAATATGCTGGGTTGACCGGTGATGAAAATGTTATCGATGCATATTGCGGCATTGGAACGATTTCTTTATTTTTAGCGCAAAAGGCGAGAAAAGTCTTTGGAGTGGAAGTGGTTCCGGAAGCGATTGAAGACGCAAAACGAAATGCTGCTTTAAACGGTTTTACCAATGCAGAGTTTGCAGTTGGGGAAGCGGAAGTGGTAATCCCCAAGTGGTATAAGGAAGGCAATACAGCCGATGTGTTGGTTGTCGATCCGCCGCGTAAAGGCTGTGATGAAGCTCTGCTGCAAACGATTATTGAAATGAAGCCGAAAAAGGTTGTCTATGTATCCTGCAACCCGGCAACATTGGCGCGGGATTTACGGATTCTTGAAGATGGGGGCTATAGAACGGTGGAAGTCCAGCCGGTGGATATGTTTCCGCAGACAACACATGTTGAGACGGTCGCACTGCTGGAGTTGATATAACGAAATAAACCCTTGGAAATGGCTTATTGACGGCATTTCCGAGGGTTATTTTTATGTTGGGGTTCAAGATAGGATCGGAATTTTTGGTGGGCTTTGGTATGTGAGTGGAATGTTGATACTAGTAAAGTTCTTCTTGCTTCTATGCCTCGTTAAAATAAACATCACCTAAATAAAAAACCATTTCGTTTTCGTGTTCAACAAGTGTTATGTGTTCACATAAATGTAGAAAATCTATAGCTAATTCAAAATTATCGTGAAGTTGAATATGATAGAATTTTATCTGAGAAGAGAGGTGGAAAAATGCTAAAACGGCAATAATAATTTTTACTATTTTTGAAATCTAACTTCCATTCCAATTAATCTGTAATTTTCCCCATTTATTTTCGTCATTTAAAGCCCGCTCACATGCCATCTATTAAAAACTTTCTGTTAATATGCTGAAGGAATATATTTATGTATATCTGGAATAAAGGGGAATATTGTCAATCTGGATCGAAGAAAAAAAGGAGGATTATTAATGGGTCACGATATTTCGGGATACAATAAAGCTGGAGAAGAAATTGCCTATGCACGGTTTAGCATGGGGAATTATAATGCTATCATACTGTACGATTTACTAGAAGCAAATAATTTCTATGCAGGAGTCAGTGGATCAGGCGACAGTACTACTTTTTCCACTCAACAAATTGAAAAGGCTTTGAATGCTTACAGTCAATTTTTCGGTAATAATGTCTCTCTGGCACGAAATGATTTCATAACTGGTGATCAAAAACAAATTCTGAACTTCATTCTAAACTGTTTAGCAACAGCACAAAAAGAGGGGAATGTAAGAGTGTGTTTTTGCTGAATATGCTAAGACAATTTGATGTACTCTTCCATTTCGCTGCTTTATTATAATAACTACTAAATATCAACTACATCGTATGTAACAATTCCACTTTTCATCTCCATTCCAAAAGAACTACTAAGAAAAACTTTTTTAAGAAATCTAACTATATTTTTATTGAAAATATTGGATGGTTTATAAAAAGGGGTACCCAGGTGAAGGTTTATTCATTGGGTACCCCTTAATCTTTATTTAAAACACTTTCGTAGTCCAATCCTCACAATTCCAAATATCGGTCGCAATTTCACGATAGAAATCAGGTTCGTGGGATACCATCAAAATACTTCCGCGATATGCCTTTAAAGCACGCTTCAATTCTTCTTTTGCATCCACATCCAAGTGATTGGTAGGCTCGTCTAGAATTAATAAGTTCGTTTCTGTGTTTAAAATTTTACACAAGCGGACTTTGGCCTTTTCGCCACCAGAAAGGACTTCGACTTTACTTTCAATATGTTTCGTCGTTAATCCACATTTTGCAAGAGCAGCACGGACTTCAGCTTGATTCATACTTGGGAACTCGCTCCAAATCTCTTCAATACAAGTGTTGTAGTTGGACTGTTTAACTTCCTGCTCGAAGTAACCAATGTATTGATACTCACCACGTTCCACTTTACCCTCCAGCGGATCAATCAACCCAAGGATACTTTTTAAAAGAGTAGACTTACCAATACCGTTCGCACCCACGAACGCAATTTTTTGTCCGCGTTCCATTTTCAAATTCAAAGGGCGAGAAAGTGGTTCATTGTAACCAATAACAAGATCTTCCGTCGTGAAAATCCAACGACTAGATGCACGAGCTTCTTTGAAATGAAACTCTGGTTTCGGCTTTTCTTTCCCCAATTCAATAACTTCCATTTTGTCGAGCTTCTTCTGACGAGACATCGCCATATTACGAGTCGCAACACTTGCCTTGTTACGAGCAACGAAATCTTTCAAATCAGCTATTTCTTGTTGTTGACGCTTGTAAGCGGACTCTAGCTGTTGCTTCTTCATTTCATGTATTTTTAAGAAGTTATCATAGTCACCGACATAGCGATTCAACTCTTGGTTTTCCATGTGATAGATCAAGTTAACAACATTGTTCAAGAATGGAATATCATGTGAAATCAAGATAAATGCATTCTCATATTCCTGTAAATAGCGCTTCAACCATTCGATATGCTGTTCATCCAAATAGTTCGTTGGCTCGTCTAGTAATAGGATTTCAGGCTTTTCTAGCAAAAGCTTAGCTAGCAAAACTTTCGTACGTTGCCCACCGCTAAGATCATCTACATCTCGATCGAGTCCAACATCATCTAATCCTAGACCACGAGCAACTTCCTCAACTTTTGAATTAATTCGATAGAAATCATTACTATCTAAAGTTTCTTGTAGCTCTCCAACTTCTGCAAGTAATGCATCGATATCAGCGCCTTCATCACCCATTTTTGCATAAAGTTCATTGATCTCTGATTCAGCATCAAAAAGATATTGAAAAGCAGTACTCAAAGCTTCTCGCATCGTAGTACCTTTTTGAAGTACAGCATGCTGATCCAAATAACCAACACGAACTTTTCGTGACCACTCAACTTTCCCCTCGTCGGGTTGCAACTTCCCAGTAACAATATTCATGAAAGTAGACTTACCCTCACCATTTGCCCCAACTAGTCCAACATGCTCACCTTTTAAAAGTCGAAAAGACACATTATTGAAAATCGCACGATCACCGAAACCGTGACTTAAATTTTGTACGTTTAATACGCTCATTTTTTTAACCCCTTATCTAATGTCACATGTGGATATCTTACTAGATTTTGACTGCTTTTTCTATCTGAAAGTTATTTTTTGTGAAAAATGTAATTCGATTTTTGAGATGAATTGCAGACTGCCCCAGCTTAATAAAATGAGATTATTGAATTATATTTACTTGGCTGTATAACAATTGTGTAAGAGTCTATTATACAACCTAACCTGGAGGTAAGAAATGAGTTATTCCTACTTGGGAATAAATGTAGAAAAAATGAAAGAATTGGTTGAGTTCTAAACAAAACCTTTTTAAAAGTCAGAAAAGAGCCTCTCCATAGGAGTGGCTCTTAAATTTTAGGATAGGCAGATGAAAGTGAGCTATACAAAAATTTGATTTAGGCTTATTTTAAACCGGGAAAAAGATGAACGGAAACGGTATCATCTTTTGTAAAGACTCCGTTAAACTTGTATTGAGCATCGATTAAAAGAGGTATTTCTACAGAATTGTTAACCGGAGAGAAATAAGAAAATTGGTATTCTAGAAGAATTACTTAAATGAGTATAGTGGATACTTATATTAATAATTACTATTGACAGCTTGTTAAATATAGATTAGTATGAATTTACACAAAATTCATCCCTAGAAGGATTACCTCTTTCGAGATCGGTGAATATATTCTTTGAACTCAATTAGTAAACAAACTGATGAATCTTCTGAACTCCGAGAGATCGGAGAAATAAAGTAGATCAAAGCCAGTTGTATTATCCGGAATTATTCCGATTAATACAGCTGGCTTTTTTGCTATATGAGTTAAAGAATCAATAGAAAAACCTGGAGAGGTGGAATTGTATATGAACATGATCAGAGATTTAGTAGACAAATGTATCAGTTGCCATCAAGAATTAGCCCCCTGTGAAAGGAACCGCAGTGAATGTCTGGATTGCCGGGATAAAACCATTGAGGCATACGGAGATGATTCTGAGGAGTAGCGAGTGCTATGAATGCTTATTTGGCAGTATCAAAGGGGGAATGACCTTTTAATGGCGATGAACACAACAACAATTAGGGAAATGGATACTAAATTTAAAGAGGAAGATGAATAATATCCAGGAAAGTGAATGCAACAGGGGAGTTCAATAATACCCAATTTAACGGGTCAGCCTTGTTCAAAAATGGTTTGATGATTGGAAAGCTTTTTTCGGTCTTTAAATAAAAAGTGAGCAATGTAAAAAAGGGAAGTTTGGGCTTACACTTCCCTTTTTTGATATTCTATGAGAGACTATCCAGCACGCTTCAATTCTACAGATTCCACTCTTTGATTTTTCTTAAGACCAAGCATCACAATAAAGGATACACAGTAAAGAACCGCCAAATATGTCATCGCGATAGTCATATCATAGTTTTGCAAAATGTAGCCAACCAGAATTGGTGACAGTCCTCCAAGTGCACGTCCAAAGTTGAAAATTGCGTTTGTGGCGGTACTGCGGATTTGAACTGGATAGTAACTGCTAATAAGTGCGCCATAGCCTGCAAACATTCCGTTTGAAAAGAACCCAACGATTGCCCCGCCAATGAGTACAGCTGCACCACCTGCGGCTTGCGAGTATAAGAACACCGCTGAGGCAGAGGCAAGCAAGAAAATCCCGTAAGAACGTTTCATCCCAAGGCGGTCGATGAATTGACCAAAGGTCAGCATTCCAATCAACATCCCAACTGCCGTGCTGATTGTCCATAAAGCCGAACTTGAAACGGACAATCCTTGTGATTTTTGCAGCATAGATGGCAGCCAAATCATCAAGCCGTTATAGCCGGCAATTTGTACAGTTGCCATAATTGCTAATGAAATGGTAGTCATGGATGTTCTCGGTGTAGCAAATAATTGAGGAAGTTTGCTTTTTTCGAGTCTTTTATCTGCCTTTTGGCGTTTTTGAGCTGCCAGCCATTCCGGTGATTCCTTTAAGTTTTTACGTACCATAATGGCGAATATAACCGGAATAATTCCGACAAAAAACAATGCTCTCCAGCCGAATGCAGGAAGGATGACCGCACTAAGTACGGCTGCGATAATAACCCCAAATTGAGCACCAATACTTACATAAGATGAGGCCCTGCCTTGTTTTTCCTTTGGCCATGCCTCTGCTACTAGCGTCATGCCAATTCCGTATTCCCCACCTGCACCGAGTCCGGCGATGAATCTGAAAATGTAAACTTGTTCTATATTAGTTGCCATTCCGGTTAAAGCTGTACCGATGGCAAAGAAGAGAATACTATACGTAAACGTCCGAACCCGGCCAAACTTATCTGCAAGAATTCCAAAAATCACTCCGCCTGCAAGCATTCCTAGATTCGTAATCGAAGAAATAAGTCCTCCTGTAGCTAAATCAATGTGAAAATTGGCAATAATCATTGACATGGCGAAGGAGATAAACATAATGTCCATGCCTTCTAGTGTCAAACCCGTTACTGACGCAACAACTGTTTTTTTCTGATAGTTCATTTTTGATACCCTCCAGTTTTTTACAAATGTTTGAAGGGAATGGATACTCAAATTCAGTAAATGAATCTTCCATTCTCTTTTCAAGCCTCACAGGACTACGTTAAAAAGAGTACTGCGTAATACTAAAAATGCCCTTTCGTCACAGAGGACAAAAGGGCATGGATAGACTAAGCCTATTTCATTATTACGCGCCCTTTTCAGCCTCTCTGGACTGATTTTTAAAGGAAATATTATATTACTATATATACTAGCATGCTTATAAATTTCGTTCAATGGAAATTTAAATATGATTATTTGAAAAAATTTACAATAAATATTTATAACGGATGATGATAAAATCAAACTAATATGAATAAAAAGTTCTGCAACTTTCGACAGATTTGAAGTGGGAGAGGGGCATTCTTTTTACACAATTTAGAAGTATGATTCCTTACCAAATCAGCTAATGCCTTTAATCATAGAAAGGAAAAGATGGATGAAACTAAAAGTAAAAACGCTCTTGGTTGTAGGTATTACGATGTTTCTTTTTCTCACTCTTCTTTTCATCTTTATTCGCCCCTTTTTACTTGAGGATTCAATCGAATTAGATCAAAACAATTCGTTAAAAGATCTCGATCGAGTTCAAAATTACTTGAAATCTAATATGGATAATCTGAATCGAACAAATCGGGATTGGGCTGTCTGGGATGATAGCTATTTCTTTTTGACAGGAGAAAATCCGGATTTCCCAAAAGCAAGTCTTCAAAATGGTACGTTTGAAAATAACGAAGTCAATTTTATGCTATATATTAATAATCAACACCAGATCATTTTTCAAAAGGCTTATGATTATAAAAAACATCAGCAGCTCTCAATAAATAGTGATTTTTATAAAGTGTATTTACCTCTTTTAGATGCTGTAAATAATGGCAGAAGTCCTCTATTGATTACAACGGATCTTGGCCTGGCAATATCTTCTATTCAACCGGTGAATCGAACGAATGGTCAGGGTCCGTCTCCTGGAACGTTAATCATGGGACGTTTGATTAATAACGGCTCGATTTTAGATATTGGGGAGGAACTCCAGCTTACACTTTCTTTACATCGGACGGACCAGCGGTATTTTTCATTACAGCATATTGTTAAACCAATAAGTGAAACAGAAATGGAAGGTTCGTTGTATTTACAAGATTACGCTAAAAAAAATGCGTTTGAAATTAGGCTAATCAATAAACGGAATTTCTATTTACAGAAACAGGCCAACGTGAAACAATTGACTTTCTATTTAATCCTTACAAGTCTGTTCTTTATTGTGCTGACGATTTTTTTGCTAAATAAATATATCCTTTCTCGCGTCCGGGAATTGTCCTCACAGCTATTTACGATACAAAATAAAAAAGATATTAATTCGAGAATTAGTATTAGTAATGGTCCAAAGGACGAATTAACAGATTTGCAGCATTCGATTAATCAGATGCTGTCCTCACTTGAAGAGAAGCATAGCGAAGTTATTAATCTTGCCTATTACGACCAGCTGACCCAGTTGCCAAACCGGTATTTTTTCTTTCAGGAATTTACCAACCGTTTGGAGCAAAATCAAAGTAAAATGGCCGTTTTATTTTTAGATTTGGATGGTTTTAAGCGAGTAAATGACTCATTGGGACACAAAGTTGGCGATGCCCTGCTTCGAAGTGTTTGCGCACGGGTGCTGCCCATGATTAATGAAAAAAACGGAATAATCGCCCGCTATGGCGGCGATGAATTTGTTATTTTACTAAAATATGAAAGTATATCCGAACTGGAAATACTTTCAGAGGAAATTCTATATAAAGTAGGACAGGAATATCAATTGCCGCCATTCAAAACGGTTGTTACTGCCAGTATCGGGATTAGTTTGTACCCACATGACGGTGAAACGATTGAACAGTTATTGCAAAGTGCCGATATTGCCATGTACGAGGCAAAACGGAAAGGAAAGAATCAATACTTCTTTTTCCAGGATCTCGCGGAAGACAGCAGTTATAAAAATTTGCTAGAACTTGAAAACGATTTAAAATTCGCTCTGCAAAAAAATCAATTGGAATTAAATTATCAAATAATTGTTTGCGGAGTCGATAAAAGCATTGTCGGGGTGGAAGCACTTTTACGCTGGAACCACCCAGAAAAAGGAATGATTCCTCCAGGTAAGTTCATTCCGATAGCCGAAGAAACGGGATTAATGCCGGCGATTGGGTTATGGGTATTAGAGGAATCGGTAAAACAAGTAAGTATTTGGCATCAAGCCGGATGGGATCAAATGACCTTGTCTGTTAATATCTCAAAATCGCAGATGAAGGACCACAGCTTGATTGAAAAGCTGGATCAGGTTATGAAAGATTATGCGTTTCCGCCATCGATGCTGCAAATTGAAATAACTGAGAGTGATATTCATCATTACCTTGATGAGGTTCTCCAATTTACGAAAGATCTGAAAAAGCGAAACGTTAAAATTGCCTTAGATGACTTTGGGGTAGGGAATTCTTCCTTACTGTATTTAAAGGAATTGCCGATTGATGTCATCAAAATTGACCGTAATTTCATTAAAAATGTACCGGCCCAGCCTTTTGATACGATTCTGTTATCAGGAATTTTTGAAATTATCAAGGGGCTGGATCTAGAGGTCATTGTCGAGGGAATTGAAACAGAGGAACAAATCCATTATATAATCGCCCTCATTCGAACAAAATTACAGGGATTTTATTTTAGCCGTCCATTACCAAGTAGTAAGCTAGAAAAGGAGTTTCTTGGGATGGGGTATGAAAAAAATGAGGAAATAGGGCAGTTAGGAAATTAATATTGTATAAAGCCGGACATTTATAAAGTTCAATTAAATAAAAATGGAAGCAGGCACCGTTTGTATAACGGTGTCTGTTTTTTATAGGACTTAGTAATCTTTCTATTAGATTTATAAGAGGGCGGGACTAGGATTGAGAGGATATGGTCCGATGTTTAAATGGTATACTATTATAGTAGAATTTTAAGTGCATGTCACAATGTTCCGACCTGAGGATCTAGAATGGGGCGTTGTGAAATTTTGTAGGAGGAGGGGCCGGAATATGGAAAGCATTACTGTCGTTTCTCTTCTAGATGTAATCAGTGAATTGTTTTCTGATGAAATCTCTATTGCGGTATCTAATAAGACGGAATATATCTATTATCGGCCAAGTAAACGGGTTGATTTAAAAATCAGGCCTGGGGACCTGTTAAAGGAAGGGACCATTGCCCACAAAGCGATTCAATCGAAGCAAAAAATTTCTGAATTTATTGATCGAGATGTTTTTGGTATTCCTTATCATGGGATGGCGGTGCCCTTTTTTCATGATGGAAAGCTAGAAGGCTGCGTTACTGCTATTTTTCCATCCTTAACAAGCGGGAAATTAGTTGTAACGATTAAAACGGAGGATGGCTGGCTTCCCATTCCTTTTTCACAGGTGGTCTACTTGGAAGCCAAGGATAAAAAGACGTATGTTTTTGGCAAGGAGCATAGTGGGACGCATAAATACTCCCTTCAGGAATTTGAATTTCTGCTGCCAAAGGATTATTTTATCCGCTGTCACCGCTCGTTTATTGTGAATGTGAATCATATTAAAGCGATTTATCCTGATACCCATTCTACGTTTGTTCTTTCGATGGATAATGGTGATCAAGTTCCGGTGAGTCAATCCTATTCCAGTTATTTTCGCCGCTTGCTTGGATTTTAAAAAATTCTGTTTTATCCCTTAAAATTGCTGTTTTATCTGAATTTTTCGTAACTAATCCTTGAAATCCCCAATTGGTCAACCTTATCTGTAAAATATTAGGTAAGGGGGTTGGATGGGATATGGATAAACGGTTTGATCGGATTCGTGATTCAAGGCTCTGGAACCGGGTCGTAACACCTGAGGAAGCAGCATCTTGGATTCAAGATGGGATGACATTAGGGTTAAGTGGATTTACCCGTGCCGGTGACGTGAAAGCGGTTCCGTTTGCGTTAGTGAAACGGGCGGAAAATGAATCCTTTAAGGTGAATGTGTATACCGGGGCTTCTTTAGGTTCCGATGTGGATAAGCTGTTTGCTGAAGCGGGGATTTTAGGAAAACGACTGCCGTTTCAAGCGGATCCTACCATGAGGAGCAAAATTAACAATGGTGAGATTTTGTTTGTCGATCAACATTTATCACACACCGCTGAATTGGTTCGGGCTAATGTCATGGACCCAATTGATGTGGCTATTTTGGAAGCGTTCTCAATTACGGAGGATGGAATGGTGGTTCCAACGACTTCGATTGGGAACTCCTTATCGTTCGCAGCAAATGCCAAGTCCATTATTATTGAAATCAATTTGGCTCATCAGGTGAACCTAGAGGGACTGCATGATTTATATGAGCTTGGAAAGCAAGGAGAACGGGACCCGATTCCTTTAACGAAAGTGGATGACCGGATTGGGACAATTGGAATTCCGGTGGACCTTGAAAAGGTGAAAGGAATTGTATTTACCAATCAGCTGGATTCTCCGTCTACGATTGTTTCACCTGATGAGGAAACGGTTGTCATGGCCCAGCATTTAATGGAGTTTTTGCGCAAAGAGATTGCCGCAGGCAGGCTGACGGAACGACTTGCCCCGCTGCAATCTGGAATTGGTTCGATTGCCAATGCGGTTCTCCATGGAATGGTTGATTCAGAGTTTCACGATTTAGAGGTTTATTCAGAGGTATTACAGGATGCCGTTTTTGATTTAATGGACGCAGGAAAGGTTCAGTTTGCCTCTTGCTGTTCGATTACGCTTTCGGATGCAAAAATGAAAGAGGTTTTTGCAAACTTTGACCGATACCGGGATCGATTGATTATGCGGCCGCAGGAGATTTCCAATCATCCGGAAATTATCCGCCGCCTTGGCTTGATTTCAATTAACACTGCATTAGAATTAGATATTTACGGGAATGTCAATTCAACCCATGTGTTAGGAACGAAAATGATGAACGGTATTGGCGGATCCGGTGATTTTGCGCGGAATGCCCGCTTAGCTATTTTCGTTACAAAATCAATTGCCAAGGGTGGCAAAATTTCAAGTATTGTTCCGTTTGTTTCACATGTTGACCATACAGAGCATGATGTCGATGTGATTGTGACGGAACAAGGATATGCGGATTTGCGCGGATTGGCTCCACGGCAGCGGGTGGAACTGATCATCGAGCGTTGTGCACATCCAATGTATCGCGAGCAGCTTCGAGAATATTATCGTGAGGCTCTGGTTCGGGGAGGGCAGACCCCTCACGTATTAGAAAAAGCACTTTCATGGCACACCAACTTTGCAGCGAACGGGACAATGCTGCAGCAGCAGAAGGTTGCCGAAACGGTTTAATTTGTGATAATGATGTCAACTGTCATATAAATGGATGGGGATCTTGGGACGGACGGTTTGACCATTATAAAAATTGGAGCATCTGGATATTTATATCCAGGTGTTTTTTTGACTAAATGTGAAGGCCATAATAGTTAAGCGATGGTGGTTTTAAAATTGTGAAGGAAATGGCAAAAGTGGTAAAGGAAGCTATATAATATTAGGGACTGATTCTCAAAGTGCTATGGCTTTAATGTATTTTGGTGTCAGCCACAATTTTTTTGAGGCAACATGCAAATCCACTATGGAAGAAGGGGATCATTTTGTATCACCGGCTTTGGCTGATTGTTAATGCTGCGTTAGTCGTTATTTTGACAGTATATATTTGGATCATAAGCCCTCATGATAGTTCTAGAGTGGTTTTGGCTCAATTATTGGCGCAGATTGCTGTGATTCTTTTCATCTTGAATGTGAATATGTATTTCATTTTTCTTGTGATTCGGAATACTTCGCAACGAAATGTGAAGATTCGACTTGCGAAATTTTCAAGAGCTTTAATGAAGTGGCATATAAAAATAGGAGTCTCCGCTACCATTCTTATTTTGGCCCATGCGTTGATTAATTTAAGTAAGGTGGGGCCGCTGGTTGGTTTTACTCATGTAAAATTTGTAAGCGGTTATCTTGCAATCCTATTGCTTTCGGTCACATTATTCGCCGGCTATTTGCGTCATAAGAAGTCCTCCGGATTTCGGCGTAAATTCCACCTTACCTCAGCTATGATCTTCTTGGCAGCTTTTCTAATCCATATTTTTGTCCTCCTTAGTTAAAGAAGATCATTCCCGTGTCCATGTGGAATGGACAAATCAACCGTTTTGTCCACAAACGGTGCCTGTCACCTTATTCTGTCACTATATTGAAAAAAGTTCTTTTATTTACCGCAAAATTCAGTAAAATGGATGGAGAGTATATTTGTAGCGGTGGGAGAGATTTCTATGTCGATGAGTATCCCGATTTTTGGTAATGGAAATGAATTGGTCTTATATAATCCTGATGAATTAATTGACCTGTTTCTCAATTGTACAGCAGACGGATTTGCGATCGTCGATATGGAAAATCGATTCATTCGCATAAACCCCGTGTATACACAAATTTTCGGTTATACAGTGGAAGATGTTATTGGAAAGAGGTTTGATGATTTTCCACATTCTGATTTAGTGAAGGAAATTATTGAAGAGGTCAAACTAGGCAAATCGTTTACCAATATGATTACTCAATGGTTTCATAAAGATGGCACGGCCCTTGACATATCCGTTTCCTATTCGCCTTTTCGAAATTCGAATGGTGAAATGATCGCCATTATTGCGACTTATCGTGATATTACACATACCGTTTTAATGGAAAAGGAGTTAAAACGAACACGTGAATTGTATAAATTAATTACGGAAAATACAACCGATATGATAAAAGTTTATTCAAAGGATTATGATATTCTCTATGCTTCCCCATCCCATGAACAAAGAATTGGATACACTCCCGAACAATTAGTGGGCAGAAGTATATTTGATTTGGTTTTTCCTGAGGAAATGGAAGATTTCAAAAAGATGTTTCAAAAAATAGAGGAAACAGGGGAATCCCAAGTTTTTCAAGTGAAAATGAAGACAAGTACGAACGAAATTATTCATTCTGAATCCAATATTAGTCCAATTTTTAATGAAAAAAAAGAAGTTGAATCATATGTCACGGTAGGAAGGGATATAACCGAGAGAGTGAACAATGATGCTGCGTTTCGGAATTTGGATAGACTATCCATCATCGGACAATTAGCGGCAGGTGTTGCCCATGAAATCCGAAATCCGTTAACCTCTTTAAAGGGGTTCTCCAAACTTTTAAGAAGTACAGCAAATAAGGAAAAGAATGACCAATACTTATCAATTATTATGAATGAATTAGACCGGATTGATATGATTGTGAATGAGTTTATGTCCTTAGCAAAACCACAAGCAATCCATTTTGAACGGGAACAGTTAATATCAATCTTGGACAGCACCATTAACGTACTGCATCCACAGGCACTCTTGCATGGAGTAGAAATCAAAATAAATTATCCAACTGACCATGTTGAGATTAATTGCAGTCTGCATCAGCTTAAACAAGTATTCGTTAACTTTTTGAAAAATGCAATAGAAGCCATGCCAAAAGGCGGGACTGTACATATTAATGTAGAAAAAGTGAACCGCAATCGAGTCGTGATTTACTTTACGGATGAAGGTGTGGGGATTGAACAGGAACGCTTGAATTACCTAGGAACACCCTTTTACACCACAAAAGATAAAGGAATTGGACTCGGATTAACCGTTAGCAATAAAATCATCCAAGAACATTGTGGAACAATGAAAATACAAAGCCAACTCGGTGTCGGCACAACCATCACCGTAGAATTGGACTGTTTATAAATTTAAAAGTGACATCATAAAAAAGGTGACAAAAAAGAGTGACAGGCACCGCCCGTGGACAAATTGGTTATATTGTCCATGTGGGGTGGATAATGCTGTTTTTCGCCTGTTTGCCTGACTCTCAGGGCGCTTGGTTAGCGTGCTGGGTGTCAGGCTTTTATTTTGTGTAGCGGTTTGCATAGCTTGAGGCGACAAAAGCATCCGGTTTGATTTTTGGCTCGACCCCCATTGACTCCATTCTGGTTACCATTTCTTTTACAAATGCGCTGGTTTTATTCCGTTTTCCTGCTCCAATATCAATATGTCCTTCCATGACAAAGGTTGCCCCCTGATAAAGATGTGGAAGAATAATATTGATGAGCTCATTTTTTCGCCCCTCTGTAAACATGGAGACGATTTCCTCTGTCAGGGATAATTCAAGTGAAATCCGTTCATGCAGCTGAAGCATTTTTCGTGGAACAACGTATTTCCGAATACAAGCCCATACCCCGTTCCCTTCGTTTTGAATGACAATGCCCGTGATAAAAACAGTATAAGATCGATGAACCTGCGAGTCTGTTCCGACCATTAACCGGTAGTTTCCCAAAGGGTCAGATTTCATGAAAGAAACAATTTGGCTAAATACATGCTCAAATGTCATATTTTGTTCTTGAAGGTTTTGAAATAAATAATCTTGATTTTTACTCATCTGGAAGCACCACATCTTCCTTTTTCAGCAGAATAAACCGCTTTTATTTCTATCTTATGGAAAAAGTTTTTATGACGTGCAACTGAGAATGATCTTAAAAAAGAGTGAAATTTTTATAAGGGAGCAATAACATATCGGAAGAAAATTTGTTTGTTTTTAGGAAGAATATACTAAAAAATCATATAATTGTTAAAATGGGATTAGAAAGAAGTGGTACCTTAAAGATATTTTTATACAGAAAGGGGCGAGATTAGTGACCAAGCGGAAAGTAAAACAGAATGAGTTTGAATTTTTAAAGCGGGAACTTCAGTTTTTAGAGGATTCAGAGACTATCCCCAGGGGGAAGGCCAAAGAAATTCAAGAGTTATATAAAGTGGAGGAAAAGCTATCTTTTACAAAAACTCTCTTATATGTTGGGTCCATTTTGATTGGGGTAGGGATTCTTAGTTTTATCGCCAGCAATTGGAGTGAAATTGGAAAGACGATTAAGCTTCTGTTTATTCTCTGTTTGTACCTTGGATGCAACTTTGCTGGATTCAAGCTGGAAAAAAGCTTACCAAAAACATCTAGAAGCTTTTATTATCTGGGTGTGATGGTTTTCGGAGCGGGAATATTCCTGATTGGACAAATGTTCCACTTTGGCGGCAGTTTTCAGGGGGCTTTTTTATGGTGGACCATTGGCATTTTGCCTTTAACCTGGGTGCTGCGGGATAAATGGATGCTCCTTGTTTCTGCTTTGTTTACCCTTATTTATATGCTGGATGAACCGTTCCTTCAAGGAGATCGTATCCCAATTTGGACGATTCTGTTGATAGCGGTCATTTATTTCCTGAATGAAAAAATTGGTTTTTCGCGAACAGTAGGGTTTGTGAATGGGCTGCAACAGCTTGTATTTATCAGCACGGTTATTACCTTCTTTATCGGAGGAGACGATGAGTTCCTATATCTTTATGGGTTAATCTATTTAGCTCTTGGCATTGCGCTTATTCTTAGAAGATCAAAAATTAGAGATGTCTATGTTTTATTGGGACACCTTATTCATGGAATCGCCGCTCTGATGCTATCCTTCGAGGATGTCTGGCCTTCTTCGATTGATTGGGTGTATATTCCGTTTTCAATTCTTTACCTGATTTTTGTACTATTTTTAGTGAATCGGGGCAGTTTGTTTAGCATTGTGATTCTTTGCGGACTGATTTTCCGGTTTTATATCGACCTATCATTTGATTTTCTGCCAAAATCGCTTGTGTTTATCATAGGCGGACTTCTCCTGCTTGGATTTGGTTTTTATTTTGAAAAACAGAGGAAAAAAGGGGGGAGTGTTCATGAATAAGCAGACGCGGGGAAAGCAGTTGATATTGGCTTGCTTGGTACCGGTGGTCATTCTCCTTGGTATGTGCTTTACCCCTTTATTTACTTTGATGACCGGGAAAGAAATCATTCTTCAAACCATTCCAGTTGACCCAACGGATTTGTTTCGGGGAGACTATGTAACCCTTCGGTATGAAGCGGAGGAGGTCCCGAAGGAGTTGGTGGAAGAGGAAGTGGTAAATAAAATGAAAGATGGGCGGGGTGGAATCAAGGTATACGTGACGTTGAAGAAAAAGAATGGAATCGACACCCCGGTCAAGGTCTCACTTGTAAAACCAAAATCGGGCGCTATATATCTAAAAGGAACCTTGGACTATATTGGGGATAATCGGGACCAAAATGAAGTTGCCTTCATTCAATACAGCCTGGATAAATATTTTGTTGAGGATAACACAGGAATGGATTGGGAAGCGGCCTCAGTAAAAGGAGAAATCCTAGCCACAGCCAAAGTCAAAAACGGCTATGCGATCCTAACCGGAATCGAAAAAAAGCGACCAAAAAAGTGACAGGCACCGTACGTGGACAAATGGCTATTTTTGTCCGCGTAGGGTGGACTCGGGTGCCCATGTCTTTTAGAACGACTCCCAAAATGATAGATAAGCATGATATATCTCACATACTTTTGATTTCTGATGATTTAAAATATTAGAAAATTGGAAATCAGGTGAAGGTATGTTTTTGCAAAGAGAGGTTACAGAAAAAATAGGATTATTTGAGTCTTTAAGTCTTTTAGAAGTGGAATGTGTTTTTGGGTGTGATGACCGCTGCCTGCTTCTAGGTGTTGACCAATCAAACATTCGATATGTTCAGTTAAATCATGAACAGGCTGCAGTTCATGCAGCGGATGGCTTTGCCCGAGCGACAGGGAAACCCGGTGTGGTTCTCCTATCAAACGCTGCCGGAGTAACTAACGCAATTACAGGAATTGCAACGGCTTATAGCGATTCAGTACCCCTTGTCCTTATCACGGGTCCGCTTGTAGCTAAACCGCAAATTAAGGAAGCATTTCAAGATTTGGATGTTTTGGGAATCACGATGCCGATTACAAAGTACTCTTTTAAGCAGAAGGATTGGGAATGTTTATCCGAGGCGCTGCAAAATGCTTTAACCATAGCAGAAGAGGGCAGACCCGGTCCCGTTTTAATCGAATATGCGGCGGGGCCTTTAACGAATAATCAGGATAGACTTCTAAGTTATCCGCGTCCTCGAAGTCACATAAGTAAGGGACAGATGGAAAAATCGATTGAATCGGCCGCAGAATTGATTGAAGCTGCAAGGAAACCGGTTCTATTTATTGGCGGTGGAGTGATTTCTTCCGGCGCAGCCAACTTTTTAAGGGGAATTGTTCGGCAGGCTCGAATACCGGTAGTCAGCTCCCTTATGGGAATTGGTGCGATGGAGGCTGCAAATCCGCTGTACTTGGGAATGCTGGGGATGCATGGAACTTTTGCTGCAAATAAAGCTGTTCACCAATGTGATTTACTGATTAGTATCGGGGTCCGTTTTAGTGACCGGGTCACAGGGAAAATCAGTGGGTTTTCACCAAAATCAAAAAAAATCCATGTCGATGTGGATCCGGCTGAAATCAATAAGATCATTGCGGTAGACCTGCCAATTGTGAGTGATGCAAAAGAGTTTCTTTGCGAGCTTAAAGGGCGGTTAGATTATCAGCAGATTTTAAGAAATGTTGAAATTTGGACGAATGAAGTAATTGGGTGGAAGCGGACAGTGCCGAGATTTGACAAGTCTCATAGTCTTCTTAGCCCGCAGACAGTGATAAAAAAGCTGTGTGAATATTCAGCTCAAGATACAATCGTTGTTACGGATGTGGGACAGCATCAAATTTGGACAGCACATCATTATGCTTTCACAACCCCTAGAACATTGATTACATCAGGCGGTTTAGGAACAATGGGGTATGGGCTGCCGGCGGCAATTGGTGCAGCTGCGGCATGTCCGGGAAAGCCGGTCCTTTGTGTATCCGGTGACGGCAGCTTTCAAATGAACCTGCAGGAATTAATCATAGCAGTAAGATATCAACTTCCGATCAAGATTGCGATCCTTAATAATGGATACCTTGGTATGGTTCGTCAGTGGCAGGAGCTCTTTTACCATGGACGCTATTCTTCCGTAAAAATTGGCTCACCAAGTTTTGCAAAACTGGCAGAGGCTTATGGCGTTCCCGGATATGAGGCTCGGACCGAGGAGGAAGTTGAACGGGTGATAGCAGAGGCTTTTCAGCACAGCGGCCCAGCTTTAATAGAATTCGATGTAATAGAAGAGGAAAATGTATACCCAATGGTACGGCCCAACCATAGCAACCACCAAATCATCCTAGAGTGACCACTAAGGTGACAGGCACCCTTCGTGGACAAAAGGTCATCTTTGTCCGTGTGGGGTGGACACCCTGTTGGATAGTGGTACGAAACAAAAAGGCAGAAGCTTAGAAATCTGCTTCTGCCTTAAAATTTGTATCCTAATTTTGAGGAAATGCGGATTCCGTATTCGACTACTTTTTCCTTTAAAAAGGTTTGTCTTTCTTCTGATATATTAAAGGAAACGTACCCGATGCTGATGGCGCCCATCAGTTCATTTAATTGATTAAAAACCGGTGCCGCAACAGAGGAAGTTCCCGGTGTTTTCTCTCCGTGGCTTTCTCCAAATCCCTTTGCATGTACCTCATTTAAAACTCCAATAAAAGTCTCCTGCTCCTCTTTCGGAACCAGTGCATCTACGATTTTTGCTGCCTCTGATCTTGGCATGTTTGCTAGCATCGCTTTATTGGCAGCACCGACATTCAGAGGAATCCGGATCCCTAATTGATCATAGATACGAATCGGGTTGTGCTGGCAGTCAATCCTCTCGACAATCAACGATTCCAGTCCAATTGGTTTACTAAAATACACACTCTCTTCAACCTCTAGCATTAATTTTTCCATTTCTGGACGGATCTGACCAACAAAGTCAAAAGTATCATACATTTGCAAACCATACTCTAACCACTTAGTCCCTAACGAATAGAGCTTTAAAGCGGGGTCCTGTTGAATCAAACCATGTTTTTTCATGGATTGTAAGATTCGATGCATTGTACTTACAGGTAACTCGCACTCCTTCGATAAATCGGTAATGGAAAACCACTTTTTTGTTTCAGTTCCGGCAAGGACAGCCGCAACCTGCATGGCGCGGTCAATTGTCTGCATATACTCAACTCCTATTCCTTTCTATTATCTACTATAGCGGGAAAAATTTAAAAACAAAATTATTCAGTAAATTCATAAAATATTGACATGTGATTACATCTATCATACTATTTTATTAATAGATTTTCCTCTGTAGGGAAATGTATTCCGTAATGTGGAAAAATAGTAGGAGGGGTAAATTTGTCGTACAGTCAATCCATGCATAAAAAACTAGGCCATGTCATTGTGAAACATCCAAAAGATGCGTTTCTTAACCAAGAACATTTAAGTAAGGAATGGAAAAAATTCAACTACCTTGAGGAGCCTGATTTTACAAAAGCTCAACAAGAATATGAAAAGTTCCTTTCGATTTTGAATCAGCATGTAGAACAGATTGATTTTTTACCAACTTCAGAGAGTGTTGGTTTGGACTCGCTCTATGCCCACGATCCTGTTAAGTTCACCAAAAATGGAGCAATTATTTTAAAATCAGGAAAAAAACTGCGCCAGCCTGAAGCTGGGGTATATAAGGAATTTTTACAGGAAAAAGGAATTCCGATTATTGGGGAACTTACTGGCGATGCTGTCTGTGATGGCGGAGACATTGTCTGGCTTAATGACCGGACACTACTTGTCGGACGTGGTTATCGCACGAATGATGAAGCGATTCGGCAGTTAAAAGAAATCACGAAGGATTTAGTGGATGAATTTATTGTCGTGCAGCTTCCGCATGACCAAGGCGAGGATGAATGTCTCCATCTTATGTCGTTTATTAGCTTGGTTGATGAGGATTTAGCTGTTGTTTATTCAAGATTAATGCCTGTATTTCTACGGCAAATGCTGATTGAGCGCGGCATTCAATTAATAGAGGTTCCAGATGATGAATATCTTCGACTCGGGTGCAATGTTCTTGCTCTGGCACCGCGTGTTTGTATGATTGCCTCTGAAAACCCTTCCACGAAGCAACAGTTACTTGATGCCGGGGCAACAGTTTATGAGTACGAAGGAAATGAAATTTCTTACTTGGGAACTGGCGGTCCGACATGTCTTACATGTCCTGTTGTCCGTTCATAATACATTAAACGAAGGGTGTGGGAAGTGATGGAACAAGGGACTCAGCAAAATCAGCAAAATCAGTTGAATCGTTCCATGAAGCGCCGGCATTTATTTATGCTGTCGCTTGGGGGTGTCATTGGAACAGGATTATTTTTAAATGCAGGGTATACGATTCATCAAGCAGGAGTGGGCGGCTCGTTAATTGGCTATTTATTTGGCGGAATTATTCTTTATTTAGTTATGGTTTGTCTTGGTGAACTTGCCGTCTACATGCCTGTTACAGGTTCCTTCCAAACCTATGCGACTAAATTTATTAATCCTTCGGCAGGCTTTTCGCTAGGGTGGATGTACTTTATCGGTTCGGCAACAACCGCCGGGGTGGAATTTACCGCAGCCGGAATTCTGATGAAACGATGGTTTCCTGATATATCGGTTTGGATTTGGTGTATTATTTTTATCGCCTTGTTATTTTTACTGAATGCTTTAACGACAAAAGGCTTTGCCGAGGCTGAATATTGGTTTGCTGGGATTAAGGTAATTGCAGTTATTTTCTTTATAATTATTGGGCTGGGAGCAATTTTTGGCATCATTCCATTATCAGATAGACCGGCACCATATGCGAAAAATTTTGCTCCGTCAGGTTTGTTTCCGGCTGGTTTTGTCATTCTCTTTACGACCATGATGAATGTTATTTTTTCATATCAAGGCTCGGAATTGATAGGGATTGCGGCAGGGGAAAGTGAAGATCCCCAGAAGAATATCCCTCGTGCTATTCGAAACGTCCTTTTTAGAATTATTGTCTTTTATCTTGCATCGATTGTGATTTTATCAGCGATTTTCCCAACGAAAGAATTAGGATTGTTAGAGAGCCCGTTTGTAACCTTAATGGATTTGGCGGGGATTCCGTTCGCACCTGATATTATGAACTTTATTATCTTAACTGCGATTTTATCTGTAGGGAATTCATGTATTTATGCTTCGACCCGTTTGCTGTGGGCGATGGCAGGGGAGGGAATGGCACCGAAGTACTTTGGAAAACTTTCAAAGCGTAAAGTTCCATTTACTGCTCTTGTATTTACGATGATTTTCTCTCTATTATCCTTGTTGACAAGCGTGATTGCTGCGGATACTGTGTTTGTGTTATTAATGTCGATTGCTGGTATCTCTGTGACCATTTCCTGGATTGGAATTGCTCTCTCCCAATTGATGTTCCGACGCAAATATATACAGGGAGGCGGAAAATTGGAAGATTTGCACTACAAGGTTCCGTTCTATCCGTTGATTCCAATTATTTGTATCGTATTTTGCGTATCGATCTTAATCTTCCTGGCCTTTGATCCAACCCAGTTAGTAGGATTACTAGTTGGAATCGGCTTCTTGCTAATCTGCTACTTTGGATACTACTTCAAAGATAAAAAGACATCAAAGGCTGATACTAAAGTTAGCGGCTGATCGAATAAAGTGACATAAAATAAAGTGACAGGCACCGTTCGTGGACAAATTAGCGATTTTGTCCGTGTGGAGTGGACGGTGGTGAATAACGAAGGATGCTCTTGTAAAAAGGGCATCCTTGGTTTGTTTTTTCACCAATTTCACAGTTAAACAGGATACAATAGATACCTTTAATAACAACCTCGACCCTTTTGCATAGATTGATTGTAATATAGCTACCATGCAAAAGGGGATTATGGATATTTATGACTGCTCTGATTATCATTTTGGTTGTATTTGTTATGGGGCTGCTCAGTTTATTGTTATGGCTTCGGAGTATCGCAAAAAGACCTCAGCACTCGATTATCCGAATGCACCCGTATTTGGGCTGGATGCGATACCTTTTAGAACAAATGGGGCCGAAATTAAGACAGTATTGGTATGAAAATGATAATGACGGCCGCCCTTTTTCAAGATACGACTTCTTAGGCATTGTATTTTCGGCAAAATATCGGAATGATCTTTTAAGCTTCGGTTCTAAAAGGAACTTTGATCAGCCGGGTTTCTATATAGCAAATAGTCTGTTTCCGTTATTAACAGAGGAACTTCGTGTGGACAATCAGGAAAAGATTCATGCGATGAAATATAAAATTGAACATGAGGGCCTGTTCACTCGAAGGGAACAGCTTGAAAAGGATCAAGCCGACCGCTGGTTATACCCTAACGAGGACGCGATTATAGTTGGACCGGACCGGAAAGTTCCTTGGAGGCTTCTTGGACCGTTCGGTGCTTCGGCGACCTCTTACGGTTCGGTTGGTGAAAACTATATTTTATCAACGGGTCTCGGCAGCCACATTGCGGGAGGTTCGTGGATTAATACAGGAGAAGGCGGAGTGGCTCCGGAGCATTTAGAAAGCGGAGCGGATGTTGTCGCCCAGATTGGCCCTGGGTTATTTGGATTTCGCGACCAGAATGGGGACTTTTCGCTCGCTGAATTTAAGTTGAAAGCAGAGGAGCCTAATATTAAAGCGTTTGAATTGAAATTTGGCCAAGGCGCAAAAATCCGCGGGGGGCATCTTGAAGGGGCAAAGGTTACTCCAAAAGTAGCCAGTATCCGAAAGGTTCCGGTGGGTCAGACCATAAATTCCCCAAACCGCTTCCCATTTTTACGAAATGCGGTAGAAATGCTTACCTTTGTCAAACTCCTGCAAAAGGAGGGCGGGAAGCCGGTGGGAATTAAGATTGTTGTTGGGGCACCGGCCATGCTTGATGAATTATTTTTAACCATGAAAAACCTCCATATCTATCCTGATTTTATTACGATCGATGGCGGTGAAGGCGGTACGGGTGCTACGTATAAATCGATGGCCGATACGATGGGGCTGCCGCTGTACCCGGCATTGATTACATTCGTCGATAAGGCCAATGAGCATGGTGTCCGCAATCAATTTAAGATTTTTGCTTCTGGAAAGCTGATTTCGGCGGATAAAATTGCAATTGCCCTTGCCATTGGAGCGGATGCCGTGAATTCTGCCCGGGGATTCATGATTGCGGGTGGCTGTATCATGGCCATGCAGTGTCATACGGGAAAATGCCCGGCAGGTGTTACCACTACTGACCCCAAATACCAAGAAGCCCTTGTCCCGGAGGAAAAGAAATGGCGGGTTATGAACTACATTATTAATGTCCGGCAGGGCTTATACGCCTTAGCGGCAGCCTGTGGAATTGATACCCCGCGTAAATTCACCCGCGAACATATCGTATTTAAAGATGCCGATGGAAAAATAAAAAGGCTGTCAGACCTGTTTCCTAATCAATAAAGTGACGTTAAAGTGACAGGCACCGTTCGTGGACAAAAGGTCAATATTGTCCGTGTGGAGGAGACATCAGTTGATTTGCGTGTCTGTCCCATTTTTTGACGAATTTAATGAAAAAAGTTATCTGCCTATCAATCTTTGTGCCGGTCCATCATTTAATAAAGAAACAAGATTTATTGAATAGGATGATGAAAATGGCTAAGAGGAATCGGGGGAAAACGATCAGCTATCTGCCTTCGAGGGGGCGCGGGACTTGCCCGTTGTGCGGCAGAACAAGAATTAAATTATTGTATCCGCATAAAACAGTGGAAAATGTAACAATCAAAGTTTGTAAGATGTGCCGTCATAAATAATCATATTTTTCTAGATTGAGAATATAATAGCCCCTGAACTCCTCCGAAGCGAAGGGGTTATTTTTTTGAAAAAAGGGATTCCGGTTTAAAAAATTGAATTATTACGTTGTGGATTTGTAAAAAATGTTGGAGGGGAATATGGCAAATTTAGATACTTTATATTTAATTGATCAAAAAGAGGGGTTTAGTCCTGAGTTTAGTAAATTAGTATCAATGATGAACTATACAAGAACAATCACCATTGAAGAAGTCAAAGCGCTAACAATTGAGGAGCTCGATTTTCATTATGATGAGGAAGCGAATTCGATTGGTATGCTGTTAGACCATATGGCTGAGGTGGAAAAGGCCTATCAAATTTTAACCTTCCAAAATCGCGACTTAACTGATGAAGAGGTCGACTGCATGAATCCCGGGTTAGATTTAGGTGTTCCAGCAAGGGAAACGATTAAGGGCCAACCAATCGAGCATTATTTGGAAAAATTAGCGAAAGTTCGGAATGAAACCATCACCATGTTTAAAACCCTACCGGATGAATGGCTGTTTGAACAAACTCCGTTTTGGTGGGACCGCCCTGCGAACAACTATTTTAAATGGTTCCATGTTTTTGAAGATGAACTAAGCCATAGAGGGCAGATTCGAATTATTAAAAAAATGATAAAAAAACAGATGGGGTCTTTGTAAAAATTAAAGACGATTTGCATTAAAAAAGATGCACATAAAGGTGAGTGCATCTTTTTTATGGAGAGATTTAATGCCTGTTAACAAGCTGCTTTATCTCCTTTATTTGCTCAATATGCCGTTGCTCGTGGAGATAAATCAGTTCTACCCATTGAGTTAATGGCATTTCTCCAAAGACAGGGTGAACTGCGGACCTTTCCGCTAAAACGCTTTGATCCTCAAGGCTATCCAAAACCTTTAGAAGCTGATTTCTAGCATCGTTTAACATTTCCAGCATCTGTTGAACATCAAATGGCTCTCCGCTGGGCTGCACGATTTCAGGAGCAATATATTTCGTAGAGCGGTCAGTCGCAAGTTGGATGGGCTTTGACTCGGCCTTGTTAATTTCTGGCTTGGTTACTAGATGGTGAATAAGCTTAGCTGTTCGTCCCTCAAGTAAAACTAGATGATGGCACACCTCGGCAACACTCCATTTGTCATTGCCCGGCTTATAATTAAATTCCTCATTGGTAAAAGATTTAATTTCATCAACTAAATGATTTCTTGTTTCTTCCAAGTTTTTATTTACAGAGCTCATAGTCTATCCCCTTTCAAAAATAGATTCTTCCTTTATATATTCGGTGTTTCAAAAATATATCCTTCACAGTAGAAACAAGGTGACAGGCACCGCTCATGGACAATTCCCATATTTTGTCCGTGTGAGGTGGACATCCAGGGGGTTACTAGAAATATAGAACATTGTTTTCAATCAGGGGAATATGATGAAGTAGGACGTGTTTTAAGGGGGATTGGGTTATGCCAATTGAGTGGAATGAACAAGATGGAATCTTTCATTTATATAATAATAAGGTCAGTTATTTAATCCAGATTGTGCATGGGAAGTATCCCGCCCATTTATACTGGGGAAAGCGGGTGGAAACAAAGCAGGCTGCGGCCATTCTTTCCTTTAAGGGAAGGGCATTTTCGCCATCAACAGAACCGGCCTATCCGCAATTTTCACTAGATACACTACCACAGGAGTATCCGGCGTTTGGCAACGGGGACTTCCGCTCACCAAGCTATCAACTCCAAACCGCTGATGGATCCACGATTACAGAATTCGTCTACGACTCCCATGAAATTTTTCAAGGAAAACGTCCTTTAAACGGACTGCCGGCTTCCTATGTAGAAGCTGAATCAGAAGCCGAAACCCTCGTGATTACATTGGTAGATTCCAAGCTTGGGATTGGTCTCCATCTTCAATATTCTATCTATCGGGACTTCGAAGTCATCACAAGATCCACTGCAGTTGAGCACCTCGGATCCCAACAAGTAAAAATCTTAAAGTGTATGAGTATGTCGGTAGATTTCCATCAAGCCGATTGGGACCGGCTGCATCTTCACGGCACCTGGGGGCGAGAGCGTCATATTGAGCGAAAGCCACTGTACCACGGGACGCAAATGATTTCATCAGCAAGAGGGGCAAGCAGCCACCAGCATAATCCGTTTATCGCCCTGCTCTCAAAAAATGCAGACGAGGACCACGGGGATGTTTATGGGATCAGCCTCGTTTACAGCGCGAATTTTCAAGCCTCCATCGAAGTGGACCCGTTTCAAAGCGCACGGCTTGCCATGGGCATCAATTCCTTTGATTTTACATGGCTGTTGAATCCGAGAGAAACTTTTCAAGCCCCTGAGGCATTAATGGTTTATTCAAATGAAGGTCTCGGCGGGATGTCCCGAATCTTTCATAAATTTTTAAGAAAAAGAGTTTGCCGTGGTGCTTATCGTGATCAAACGAGGCCAGTCTTAATCAATAATTGGGAAGCTACTTATTTCAATTTTAATGAAAAAAAATTAAAGGCCATCGCTGATGCAGGAAAAGAATTGGGAATTGGGCTGTTTGTTCTGGATGATGGCTGGTTTGGACATCGGGACAATGCAAAAAGTTCATTGGGGGATTGGGTGGTCGATAAGAGGAAACTGCCTAATGGACTAGAGGGCTTAGAAGAATATCTTCGAAAAAAGGGAATGAAGTTTGGATTATGGGTGGAGCCGGAAATGGTTTCACCGGATAGTAACCTGTACAGGGAGCATCCGGATTGGTGCCTGCATGTGCCTGACAGGAAACGGACACCGTCGAGAAATCAATTAGTGCTGGATTTAAGCAGGGAAGACGTATGCAATTATTTAATCAATACCTTAACAGCAGTTTTTCAAAGTGCCCAAATCGCTTATGTTAAATGGGATATGAATCGTAATATGACGGAGGTGGGTTCCGCAGCACTGCCGCCTGAAAGGCAAAGGGAAACCGCTCACCGTTATATGCTGGGACTTTATCGGATCTTAGAGAGGCTGACTGAACGTTTTCCTGATATCTTATTTGAAAGTTGTTCCGGGGGCGGCGGCAGGTTTGACCCAGGCATGCTTTATTACATGCCGCAAACCTGGACAAGTGATGATACGGATGCTGCCGAGCGGTTAAAAATTCAATACGGAACGAGCCTGCTCTATCCCGCTATCACTATAGGCTCCCATGTTTCAGATGTGCCAAACCATCAAGTGGGCAGGACAACACCTCTCCTAATGAGATGCCATGTGGCGATGGCGGGGAATCTTGGCTTTGAATTAAATATCGATAAGCTGAGCGGGGATGATAAGAAATTGGTCGCGGAACAGATCAAACAGTATCATAAAATCAAGGAGTTGGTTTGTTTTGGGGATCTTTACCGGCTGATTAGTCCCTTTGCTGGTACGGATTCAGCCTGGATGTATGTTTCAGAGGATAAAATAAAAGCAGTCTTGTTTTATTTTAAAACCATGGCAACTCCAAATCCACCCTTCCAGCGTGTGAAATTACGGGGGTTGGAGGCTAAAAAAAGGTATAAACTCAACAATGGGAATCGAGAGTATTTTGGCAGCGAACTCATGCAAATCGGGCTTAACCTGCCGCTGATAAAAAATGACTTTTCATCGTGCTTATTCTATATCGAAGCAACACAGTGACTCCAAATCCCACCAAATAGCCCTCAAAAATTTAACTAAACGTTTGATTAGTTCCAAAAAATCCATATGACGCAAGGCTTCCACTGGATTTAATCAAACGTTTGATTAGTTTTTTAATTCCCTTTATGTCTACTCCACACGCACAAATTTTGCCATTTGTCCACGAACGGTGCCTGTCACCATATGTTTTCACCGTATGTTGTTGATTTTGTGAAAATTCCGTATAATGATTGTAGTTTTTTCACTTACTGGGACTGGGGTTGTTTTATGAGCAGATTAACCAAAGCCGCTTATATTTTAGGCATTTTTTGTTTTTTGATCAGCTGCTCTTTTGCGATTTTTTATGGATATAAAATCTTTACCCATGACGTACCAAAAACGAAGAAAACAATCGAAGAGGCGCGGTATCATTTTGTGCTTGTTCCTGAGGAGCTTGACAACGAATATTGGCGGCTTGTCGAAAAGGGAGCAAAAGCTGCGGCAAAACATTACGGTGTGGTACTTGAATACGTCGGGCCGAAACAGGCGAATATTGATGAGCATTTAAAAACAATTGAAATGTCCGCAGCCGCTAAGGTCGATGGAGTCATCACACAGGGATTGAGCAACAAGCAGTTTACCCCGCTGATTAATCGGGTTGTCTCCTCTTATGGAATCCCGGTTATTACAATTGATACAGATGCAGCCAATAGCCATCGCATTGCCTATATTGGTACGGATAATTATCATGCAGGTTACCTGGCGGGAAAAGCGCTAATTGCCGATACAAAGGGAAAGGCCAATGTAGCCATCATCACCGGGAGTTTTTACGCGAATCATATGATTCAGCGGGTAAAAGGGTTTAAGGATGCAGTAAAAAAAGCAAAAGACATTCATATTGTTGCGATCGAAGAATCACAAATCAGCCGGATTCGGGCAGCGGAGAAAGCCTATCAAATCCTGCAGGAACACCCTGAAGTCAATGCTTTTTACGGGACAAGTGCCTTAGATGGAATCAGTATTGCCAAAGTGGTTGAATTAAAAAAGAGACAGCATGATATCTATATAATTGGCTTTGATGTCCTGCCGGAGACCATTGCAAATCTTCAAAAAGGAACAATTAATGCAACCGTAGTCCAGCAGCCCTATGAAATGGGATATGGTTCGGTCAAAATGATGGTTGAACTAATGGAGAAGAAACATATACCGCCGATTGTCCATACAGAAACACAGGTAATCAGAAAAAAGGATTTGTCCGACTTACATCAGAGCAGAATGGAGGCGGGCAAAAAAAATGCTATTCCGAATTAGATCCAAACTGTTGCTTTATTTTATTGTGCTTGTCGTTTTATTAACCTCCATCGGTTTTTATTTTTATAATAGCAGTGAAAAACTGGTGGTAGAATACGATAACAGCTTTGAACAGTTCCTCTTGTTAAATGATATCTCAAAACGGACCAACCAAATTTCCGAGAGCCTGCATGCGTATATTTTGGATAAAGAAGAACGTTATTTAGAGGACTATACAGCAAAAAGTACAAAACTGCTCAAGGATCAAAAGAGAGTATATCAAGAAATTAACACCAATGATATTACCCTTGTAAATTATAAAAATATGATCGACAGCTTTTTGGAAGAATGCGATACTTCGATTCATTTTTTTCAAAAAGATGATATTAACCGCTATTCAGATCATTATAATGAAGCGTTGAAAATTGCCTCATTTTTACAAGAAAGTACACTATCATTATTAAATAATAAGCTGACAGACTATCAAAGATTTTATGGTGAAATCGAATTGCAAAACCATTACTACAAATTAATGGCGATTTCCCTTTTTGCTGCCACTTTTTTTCTTAGTACCTTACTTGCTCTGTGGATTTCAGGTGGAATTACGAAACCAATCCGCCAGCTTTCGAAGGCGGCAAAAGAAATTTCGAAAGGAAATTTTTCCGGGGAGGATATTAAGGTTTCCACAAATGATGAATTAAAATTATTAACAGAAACGTTTAACCAAATGCGGACGAATATCCGGCAGCTGGTCATTGAAATCAAACAAAAGTCCGAATTGGACAAGCTCTTAAAGGAGCTGGAATTGAAGAGTCTGCAAAATCAAATCAATCCACATTTTCTTTTTAACACGTTGAACACCGTTTCTAAAATGGCGTACCTAGAGGACGCAGAAGAGACTTCAAGATTAATTGAAGCGGTTGCGGCCTTGCTCCGTTATAATCTTGGTGATTTAAACAAGGCATCCACGCTTCGAGATGAGGTTAGAGTGGTGAAAGAGTATTTTTATATCCAGCAAACAAGATTTGGGGAACGGATTCAGTTTAAGACAGATATTCAAAAGGATTGTTTAGATATTGAAATGCCAAGTTTAATTCTTCAGCCTTTGGTTGAAAACGCATTCATCCATGGAGTGGAGGAATACGAGGAAAATGCGGTGATCAGCTTAAATATTTATCGGCTAGCGGACCGAATTTTCGTGGAAGTGAAGGATAACGGGGGAGGCATGGATGCGGCAACCAAGAAAAAACTTCAAGACTATGTTCAAGGGATTGAAAAAGAAGAGAACTTTGAGCTGGAAAAATCGACGGGCCATTCGACGGGCATTGGCGTTAAAAATGTAATTAAACGGCTGCAGTTATTTTATCAGCGAAACGAGATCGTTGAAATTGAATCTGAACTAGAGAAAGGGACAACGTTTAGAATAGTCCTGCCTGATGAAGGGGAAGGTGGAGGAGAACGTGCTTAGAATTCTACTTGTCGATGATGAAGCCCTTGAGCGGAAGGCAATCGGAAAAATGATTCAAAAAGGCATGGAAGATGTTGAAGTAATTGGTGAAGCCCCGAATGGGAGGAAAGCGGTAGAACTGGCCGTCGAACTTAATCCCGACATTATTTTTATGGATATCAAAATGCCGGGAATGGATGGGGTGCAAGCTGTAAAGGAAATCAAAAAGCTCAACGCGGCCATTAAATTCATCATGGTTTCGGCCTTTAATACGTTTGAATATGCCAAAGAAGTTATGCAGCAGGGAGTTAAGGAGTATATTCTTAAACCCAGCAGAAAACAGGATATTTTAGACTCCCTCGCGCGGGTTTCCTCTGAAATTCAGGAAGAGCGCAAACAGCAGGAAGAACAGCAAAGCCTGCGGGAAAGCCTAAACCGTGCGGTAACCCTCGCACAAAAAGAATGGGTCTCTTCCCTTATTATTAACCAAGTTCAGGACATCACCTTTGAAGAATGGGGACAATTGTTAGGTGTGGAAATTACCACCGGCTATATCATGCTTTTCTCTCTAAAGCCCAAGGACCAAAGGGAATTTACTGCTAAGGAGAAACAAAATTGGTACAACTGGTTGAAGGAGGCCCTGCATTCTGTCGTAAAAAAGCAAGAAATCATGATTGGCCCATTAATAGAATTACAAGTGCCTGTATTGTTTCTTTGGAAAAAATCGAACGAGAAATTGCTGTTTAAATCGCTATCACAGTATATAATTGAAAGTTTATTGACCCTTTTTCAAAAAGAGTCCCTTCATGCAGAGTTACGGATTGGCGTTGGCCACCCTTACCTTCATGCCTATGAACTCAATAAATCCTATCATGAGGCTGTGATGGCATTAAACCACCTCATGAAAAATCCAAACCAAAAGTATTTAATCGGGGTAAAACAAGCTGAACGAGAAGAAAATTCAACCATTGCTTCAGAAATCCTTGAGATGGAGAAGAAATTATTAGAAGCGGTTCGTCAAGGCGATGTGAATAAGGTATTATTTCTCTTTGATTCCTTTATTACCAAACACCAGTCGAACTCAAAGATAGAGGCTGCTGTTGTAAAAAAATCATTTGATGAGCTCTTTATATTGATTTCCCGTATGCTGCATGATCTAGGTGTGAATTTGGAACGAACTCCTGTGGTTCATCAGACAGAGGATGTTGCTGAGATGCTTGAAGCCGGAAAAGCACACCTTATATCCATTGTCCAATCCGTGCAGCAATGGCGGACCAATCATGCGAAAGGAATGCTGCAAAAAGCAAAGGATTATATTGAAACGAATTTTGCCGATACAATTACATTAGAATCTGTTGCAGAGTATGTCGAGCTAAGTCCGTTTTATTTTAGCAAATTGTTTAAGGACCGGTTTGGGATGACGTTTATCGATTATTTAACAGAAATTAGGATTAAAGAGGCAAAGGCCTTAATGGAGGATCCTGGGAAAAGCTTGAAGGAGATTTGTTATTCCGTTGGCTACAAGGATCCCAATTATTTTAGCCGTGTGTTTAAAAAGCTGACAGGCTCATCACCATCAGAATTCCGCAAGGTGGTAATAAAAGAATAATAGCTTATAAGACCAAATCGGATTTGGTCTTATTTTTATGGAGAAATTCCCGAAAAACAAAATAGTCTAGATAATCACAAATTAGTGCTATTGTTTTGAACTATTTGAAAAATAAGCCCCATGCTACCATAAATGTAAGGGTTTACATCAAATGCTGAAACCGGTTCCAATAACTTAATCATAAAGGAGATTGATTCGATGTTTAATAAGAAAAAAGGCCTCATCCTTTCATTAACGGTTGCTTCTAGTATTCTTCTAGCTACGGGCTGCAGCAGCTCAACCTCTGGAAATTCTGCAAGCGGCAAGGACGGTGACCTGCCAGCTGTAGGTGCTACGATTTATAAGTTTGACGATAACTTCATGTCCTATGTACGCCGTTCAATGGAAGACTCGGCAAAAGGCAATGTGAAATTAATGTTGAATGACTCTCAAAATGACCAATCCAAACAAATTGAGCAAGTGGATACACTGATTGCAAAAGGCGCAAAATCACTGGCTATTAATCTAGTCGATCCAAAAGCGGCTCAAACGATTATCGATAAAGCGAAACCGAAAAACATCCCAGTTATCTTCTTTAACAAAGAGCCGGATGCGGCTGTATTGAAGGGCTACGATAAAGCTTACTATGTTGGTACAACTTCATCTGAATCAGGTGTCCTTCAAGGTGAATTAATTGCCAAGGCTTGGGAAGCAAACAAAGATAAATGGGACAAAAACCATGATGGAAAACTTCAATACGTACTATTAAAAGGTGAGCCAGGGCACCCGGATGCAGAGGCGCGTACGAAATATGCGGTTGATACGATCAAAGAAAAAGGCATTCAGGTAGAACAGTTAGCGTTAGATACCGCCATGTGGGATGCAACAAAAGCGACAGAGAAAATGGATGCTTGGTTAGCAAAATACAGCGACAAAATTGAATTTGTTATTGCTAACAACGACGGCATGGCCTTAGGTGCGATTGCTTCTCTTGAAAAAGCAGGATACTTCACTGGAGACAAATTCATGCCGGTTGTAGGGGTTGACGCGATTCCGGAAGCACTTGAAATGATTGAAAAAGGCAAAATGGTTGGAACCATCTTGAATGATGCGAAAAACCAAGGAAAAGCTACGATTGACCTAGCTGCAAATGCTGCAAAAGGCAAGGATGTTTTAGACGGAACTCAGTGGAAGCTGGACGATGCAAAAGCAGTTCGTGTACCTTACGTGCAAATCACTAAGGATAACATCCAAGAAGGTAAAGACGCTTATAAGTAAGCTTTTACTAAACAATAGTTTCATAGAGACAGCGCCTAAGTCCAGCACCTTGAGTTGATCGCAAGGGGCATGGCGCTCCTCGAACGAAGGAAAAGATCATGCTTTTCCTTCGTTCGGGGTTAGGCTTCCGTTGTTAGCGAAGCTGGACACTTTTTCATCCTAATATATTCCTGATCGAAGTTTCACCTTACGCGAGGAGGTTCGCTCATGTCAGAATCAAGTACTACTAATCTACTTGAAATGCTAAATATAACAAAAAGATTCCCAGGAGTTATCGCACTGCAAGATGTTTCGTTAAAAGTAAAAGCGGGATCCGTTCATGCCTTGATGGGTGAAAATGGTGCTGGAAAGTCGACGTTGATGAAATGCCTATTCGGGATTTATTCCATGGACGAAGGCAAGATTGTTTTTGACGGAAAAGAAGTAGCATTTGCAAATTCCAAGCAAGCACTTGAAAACGGAGTTTCCATGGTTCACCAGGAGCTCAATCAAGTCCGTCAGCAAAATCTCATGGATAATATCTGGCTCGGCCGCTATCCGAAAAAAGGTTTTTTCATTGATGAGAAAAAAATGTATGACGATACTGTCGCTATTTTTAAAAGTCTTGATATTAATCTTGATCCGCGCAGCAAGGTAAGTACTTTATCTGTTTCCGAAATGCAAATGGTGGAAATTGCAAAAGCAGTCTCCTACCATTCTAAGATCATTGTGATGGATGAACCGACATCATCCCTAACAGAGAATGAAGTAAATCATTTGTTTAAAATCATTAAGAAACTGCAAAGCGAAAATGTGGCGATCATTTATATTTCACACAAAATGGAAGAGATTTTAAAAATTTCTGATGAAGTAACGATCATGCGTGATGGACAGTACATCGCAACAAAGAGTGCGCAGGACTTAACTACCGACGAAATTATCAAGCTAATGGTTGGACGAGATCTTTCACAGCGCTTCCCTACAAAAATCAATCAGCCAGGGGAAGTCATCCTAAAGGTGTCCGATTTAACAGCGGAAGCAGAAGGTTCTTTTTCGAATGTGGATTTTGAACTTCGAAAAGGCGAAATCTTAGGAATTGCCGGCTTAGTGGGTTCGAAGCGAACAGAAGTGGTGGAATCGTTATTTGGAATGAGGTCACTAAAATCCGGGACGATTGAAGTCAATGGCAAAGTGATTCAAAATCCGACTCCGCAGCATGCCATTAAAAATGGTTTTGCCCTTGTTACCGAGGAACGAAGGACAACGGGAATCTATCCAGAGCTGAGTATCAGCTTTAACTCTATCATTTCAAATCTGAAGCAATATAAGACAAATGGATTGTTCTTATCTGATAAAGGGGTTTTTGATGATACCAAATGGGTGATTGACTCGATGAAAGTAAAGACACCTTCGCAAAAGACCTCCATTGGTAGTTTATCTGGCGGGAATCAGCAGAAGGTGATCATTGGCCGCTGGTTGTTAACCAAACCCAATATTCTATTACTAGATGAACCAACACGGGGGATTGACGTAGGGGCGAAGTTCGAAATCTATCAATTAATCAACCAATTAGCCGCTGAAGGAAAAGGAATCATTATGATTTCATCTGAAATGCCTGAGCTTTTAGGGACTACTGATCGCATTTTAGTCATGAGTAATGGAAGAGCAGCTGGAATCGTGGAAACGGCCACAACGTCGCAAGAAGAAATCATGCGATTAGCAGCTTTGTATTAGGAGGAGATGCAAATGAATAATCAAGTTTCACAAAAAACTACTATCTCTAAATGGCTCTTTAATAATGTAATCTATGTGTTTTTAATTCTATTAGTCGTGGGAATTGTCATTGCTTCTCCGGACTTTTTATCCGTTACGAACTTAATCAATATATTAAGTCAATCATCTTCTCGGATCATTATTGCCCTTGGGATGGCTGGGATTTTGATTACTGCGGGTACAGACTTGTCGGCTGGACGGATGGTCGGACTTGCAGCAGTTGTGTCTGCATCTCTTTTACAGGCATCTGACTATGCGTATAAAATGTACCCTCATCTTCATGAATTGCCGCTTTTTGTACCAATTTTAATTGCAATGGCCATCACGGGACTTATTGGAGTACTAAATGGTGTGATTGTTTCTAAATTCCATGTTCCTCCGTTCATTGCCACTTTAGGGATGATGATTGGTGTTTACGGAATCACTTCCATCTATTTCGACCGCCCTCCGTACGGGGCGCAGCCAATCGGTGGATTAAGTCAAAAATTTACTACTTTCGCGCAGCGGGGAATTCCTATTGGACAATACGAGATTCCTAATCTAGTGCTTTATGCGATTATTGTTACGGCTATCATTTGGGTAGTTTGGAATAAAACGACACTTGGTAAAAACATGTACGCAATCGGTGGAAATCCAGAAGCTGCAAAGGTATCTGGGGTAAACGTTGCCAGAAATATTATTATTATCTATATGATTGCCGGTATTTTGTACGGTTTCTCTGGAACACTTGAAGCGGGCCGTGTCGGCAGTGCCACCAACAATACTGGTAATATGTATGAGCTGGATGCAATCGCAGCCTGCGTTGTCGGCGGGGTGTCCTTATCTGGCGGAATCGGAACCGTACCTGGCGTGATCACCGGAGTACTGATTTTCCAAATCATCAACTACGGCCTAGCCTTCCTCGGCGTAAGCCCATACATCCAATTCATCGTCAAAGGCGCCATCATCATCGTCGCAGTAGCCTTCGACATGCGCAAACACGCAAAGAAAAAATAATACGGAGCCTTAATACGGAGCCTTAATACGGTGCCTGACACCGTTCGTGGACTTTTACCTTGATTTGTCCACGTGTGACGGACACATCTGAAACGAATACAATATTGATCACAAAGTCTGGCTCTTGGTTGAGCCGGGCTTTTTTTATTTTTTTTCGAATCCCTCTTTTCTTTTGGAAGCAGATGGAATATAATACAACTGTATTACGAATAATAGTACACTTAGTACAGATGGGGGGTCTTTATGTTTGAGCTTGATATTCGAAGCCGTAAGCCCATTTATGAACAGCTTGTCGACAAAATGAAGGAATTGATTATGAATGAGGTGGTCAAAGCAGATGAGCAGCTGCCATCGGTCCGGGCGCTTGCCACTGAACTATCCATCAATCCCAATACCATCCAGAAGGCTTATCGGGAACTTGAGACCCAAGGATTTATCTACTCCATAAAAGGCAAAGGCAGCTTTGTCAGTCCGAACAACCAGGTGAAGGACAATGAGAAAATCACTGAGGTTAAAAAGGAGCTAGAGAAGCTAATCATAGAGGCACTATACCTGGGAATCCAGGCAAAAGAAATCATCGAATTAATCGAAGTCGTAGACGCTTCAAAAGGGGGAGGCGAAAGCAATGATTGAAATGAACAAGGTCAGCAAAACATTTGATCGCTTTAAAGCAATAGACCAAGTAAATCTTTCCATCCAAAAAGGATCGATTTACGGATTAATCGGATCTAATGGGGCTGGGAAAACAACCTTAATCAAGCTGCTTGCTGGTATTTACCGCCAAGAGTCAGGCAGAATTACGGTGGAGGGCCAACCAGTATTTGAAAACATCAGCCTGAAACAGAAAGTTTTTTATATACCAGATCAGCCGTATTTTTTATCCCATTATACAACCAAGCAAATGGCCCGTTTTTATAAAAACATCTATCCAACCTGGAGTGAGGAGCGTTTTTATAAACTGGCTGAGCTGTTTGAAGTCAACCTTTCCAAGAAAATCCACACGTTTTCAAAAGGCTGGCAAAGGCAAATTGCTTTCATTCTGGCCCTTTCTTCGAATCCTGAAATTCTCATTCTAGACGAACCGATGGATGGACTGGATCCAGTTGTGAGGAAAAAAGTGAAGAATCTGCTAATTAATGATGTGGCCGAACGGGAAATGACGATCTTGATTTCATCTCATAATTTGCGTGAAATTGAGGATATTTGCGACCATATCGGAATCATCCATAAGGGAAAGCTCATCATACAAAAAGAATTGGATGATTTAAAGGCGAATGTTCAAAAAGTTCAGGTTGCTTATAAGGATGGACTTCCAAAACAGTTGCTGAAAAATCTGGACCTGCTCCATCAAGAAAAACGGGGCAGCATCTACCTGTTCATTATTAGAGGCGACGAGGATCAAATCGCAAAACAAGTCCGCCAGACGAATCCGGTCATTTTTGACTTGCTGCCGCTCACTCTCGAAGAAATTTTTATTTACGAAATGGGGGATATCGGCTATGCCATCAAAAATGTCATTGTTTAATAGAGAACTAATCATGCAGATTGGCAGGGGTACGGGCTGGATTTCCATCGTTTATTTTTTTGGACTGTTGTTTGCACTGCCGCTGCAGCTGATCATGAGGTATTCTTCGGAAGAAAATAGGGCCTTTTACATGAAGCCTGAAAACCTTTTTCAATTTTATTATGATATTCAAATTACCTTAATGATTACAGTTCCTATTTTGCTGGCGGTGTTTTTATTCCGTTTTTTACATGTAAAACAGGCTTCAGACCTGATGCATAGTATCCCGCTTAAAAGAGATAAAATTTTCCATCATTATGCGCTCAGTGGAATCATCCTTTTGGTTTTACCGGTTGCGATAACAACGATTTTGCTATTAATCATTCGGATCAATCTTGATATTACGGCGATTTATAGCAAAACCGATATTCTTATTTGGGCAGGAACCACGATTTTATTTGACCTGCTGTTGTATATAGCAGGTGTCTTTATTGCAATGATGACTGGAATTTCGGCGGTTCAGGCAGTGCTCACCTATGTATTTGTCCTGTTCCCTGTAGGAATAACAGTATTGGTTTGCTCTAATTTAAAAATATTATTATATGGTTTTCCAAGCGATTATCTTTTGAATCGGGACTTGGAAAAGATGTCACCGATTACGACGGCGATCACCCTTAATAATGCCGATTTAAAATGGGAGTATGTTGTTATTTATTTGCTTTTATCGGTGGTCCTTTATGGTCTTGCATTGTTTTTTTATAAAAAAAGAAAATTGGAAACAGTTTCCGAAGCGATTGCGATTGTCCGCTTACGTTCGGTTTTCAAATATGGTGTAACGATTTGCGTTATGTTCCTAGGCGGAGTGTATTTTAGTGAAGTACAAATTGCTAATACCGGCTGGATTATTTTTGGATATGTGATTGGGGCAGTAATCGGCTATTTTATTGCGGAAATGGTTCTGCAAAAAACATGGCGCGTGTTCAGCCTAAGCCGATTAAAGGGTTTGGTTGTTTTTTCAGCCATATTCGCAGTGTTAATCCTTGGGGTTAAGACACTAGGAGTCTATGAAAAACGAGTACCGAACCAAATGGAAATTCAAAACGTTTTAATTACGGATAACCCATACCTTTTTAAGAGTCAATATTCATCAACTGAAGAATATCGTGTACCAGAACCATTGAAAGAAGAAGCAAATATTGAGGCGGTTCGAAAGCTCCATAAGCAAATTATTGCGAATGAGAAGCTAAATAAGGGGCATATCTCTGAGCAGACACAGGATTTGTTTTTACGATATAAATTGAAAAACGGAAGATATGTAACTCGAGAATACAGGGTGGATAAGCGTCTTTACGCGGATTTATTTAAAACGATTAATGAATCGAAGGAATATAAACTTGCTACGAATGAGATTTTTAAAATCAATGTGAATCAAATCAGATCGATTCGTATTAGTACGAATGGACCGGTTGGCAAAGAGGCCGCTTTTGCCGATCCAATCGAGATAAAAGAGGCTATTTCACTCTTACGGTCCGATATATTAGCGGAATCCTATGAGGACAATCTTTATTACCAGGACCGAGGTTCCGGGATTGAAGTGGATATGGGAAGAGGCAGAAATATCTATCTTACTTTAAGACCGTCCTTTGTAAATTTTACAGAGTGGTTAAAGAAACAGAAACAGCTGGAAAGGGTGACTATTACACACAAGGATATTTCAAAAATCCTGGTCGTAAAGAAGGATTACTCAAATGCATTTGATTCAGAGGAACCAATTCCACAGTTGGAAAAGGATAAAAATTCGCTAAAAAGCACAAACAAGCAGCAAATTGAACTTGCACTGCAAAGGGCGGGAAGTCATCCCAAAAAGGATTATACTGTCGTTTTTTACTATAAGAGGGGTAACTATAAAGAGGTTTTATTTTTCGATGAAGCACATGTGCCGGATTTTGTAAAAGAACATTTCAGATAATGGTGGTTTTTCTCATAAAGGGGGTAGATTCATGGGCTCCATTGATTTTAATCAAATAGTTAGCGAGCATTCACAGCGCCTGCACTATATCGCTTATTCCTACGTCAAGGATCGATTTATCGCAGAGGATATCGTTCAGGAAGCCTTTTTGAAAGCCTATAAGAAACTGGATACAGTCGAAGATTCGAATAAATTGGGTGCCTGGTTGTCCGCCATTACAGTCAGGACCGCGATTGATTTTTTACGAATGGAAAAAAGAACAAACTGGATGCTCGTAGACCCTGCGATCATAGAACCGATCATCGGACTAGAACGGTCCGGGGAAAATCTCGAGGAAGAGGTTGGAGTCCGTCTTTTTAAAGAAGAGGTAAACGAGACGCTGGGCTGTTTATCAAAAGAATTTCAGGAAGTGATGATTCTGAAAATCCATTATGGTTTAAAAGAAAATGAGATTGCCAGTCTGTTAAATCTTAAAGCAGCAACTGTTAAAACCCGTCTGTACCGGGCCCGAAAGCAACTGAAGCATGTATATGCTGAAAAAGTATCAGCTTGATCTATGGAAACCTGATCCTGCCACTCTTATTAGGAGGGCAGGATCGTTTTTTAATGAGAAAAATATTTTTTTAGAAGATTACGAGTTTCCTCAAGTAATACCGCTTTTTCATCCGGGTGAACGCCCTCAATTAACCGGGCAGCCATGACAGGTATGGTCCATTTTTCGAGGTCTTCTAAAGTAAATGATGCTTGTGTCCGATATTCCTCAAGATAATAGGTGCAAAATCTGTTTCGCACTCGCTCAAGTGAAGCTCTTACAAAAGCTGGCATATTTTTTGGCAAATAGGCATGCTTTAAAATAATATAGGTTCGCGCAATATCTCCCAAAGGGTTACCGCAAGTTGCAGTCATCCAATCAATCACTTTGACTTGCTTCTTGGAGACAAGTATATTGTCGGGGTGAAAGTCGCCATGGCAGACTTGATTACCTTCAGGAAGATGTTGCAAAAAATCACACATAGCTAGCTTTTCTTCAGTGGTTAATAAATCGGTGTGTTGAATATTTCTTGTGAGGTAGGTTGTTTGTTTCGGAAGGTTGGCGCCATCTTTTTCATGAATTTGCTGGTGTAATTGTGAAAAAAGTTTTGCCTTGTCCCGGATTGCAAAGGGATTCCTTGTAAGCTGTTTTGTCAGACTATTGCCGTTAATTTTTTCATAGATAATCGCTTTCTTTCCATCTATTTCTGTTTTCCCTTTTACGAGTGGGGAAGGTAGTTGCAAACCTTGCATCAGTATATTAGATTGATATTCTTCATCTACTAGACTTTCTGGAATCCGCTGATCAAAAAGTTTAATGACCTCGTTTTCCCCCCATTCATACACTTCTGCTGTATTTCCACGGCCAATCAATTTTCCTAATGTCATGGATTATCACCTTATTTTTTAGATAAATATTACCAATATCTAGAATCGAAAACAATTAAACTTGAAAAAATAATTCTATTACTATATATTGATTCTATTGAGAAATAAAACAACTACATATTGTATTAGCCTTAAGTTAGGATGCCGTACGGCTTAAAAGGGAATCTGGTGAGAATCCAGAGCTGCCCCCGCAACTGTAAATGCAGACGAAATGAGCGATGACCACTGTATAAGTTTCTTGTGAAAACAGGTGCTTATACGGGAAGGGCTCAGAGTAGGGAGAAGCATGAGTCAGGAGACCTGTCCTAATTTGAGATGTTTCACTTCCTCGGGGATTGGGAGCTGGAACGGTGGCAAATTAGGATCAGGAAGGCATATTTACCTTGTATCCTCTTTTCTGTTGTCGTTTCATCCGCTCGAATCCGCCCCGAGCGGATTTTTTTATTATGGGAGGAATTTTTCAATGATCACGAAAGAATACGTTTCCGAGGTAATCGGGCAAGCGGCGGAGCAATATAGTCTTAATACAGCAGAACTGGTCCAAAAAATTCTAGATGTACCAGAAAAAGAAAAAACACAGCAAGCTCTTATGTACGCACTCAACCGGATTGCGATGGATCAGCCCAATTGGACGTTTGTCGCTGCACGATTGTATTTGCAGGAATTATATATGGAGGCAGCACGCAACCGTGGTTTTTCACAGGAGGAGCAGTATGGAGACTTTTATCAGTTAATTGGGACCTTAACGGAAAAAGGAATCTACTCTAGTGAACTATTAGATTCTTACTGTCGAGATGAAATCGATCAACTGGGCAAGGAAATTTTGCCGGAGAAGGATCAGTTGTTTAACTACATAGGATTATTTTTATTGGCAGATCGTTATCTGGCCAAGGACCATGAGCGAAATTTATATGAGCTTCCACAGGAGAGATTCATGGTAATTGCGATGACCTTGATGCAAAACGAGCAGCCCCACCGCCGATTGGACTTGGTTAGAGAAGCCTACTGGGCCATGAGCAATCTTTATATGACCGTGGCTACACCGACTTTGTCTAACGCAGGAAAAAGTTTTGGCCAGTTGTCGTCCTGTTTTATTGATACTGTCGATGACTCGCTTGATGGGATTTATTTAAACAATTGGGACAGTGCCAGGTTAAGTAAGGATGGCGGTGGAATCGGCATTTACTTTGGCAAGGTGCGCGCCCTTGGCTCCGATATTAAAGGGTTTAAAGGCAATTCTTCAGGTGTTGTCCCGTGGATCCGGCTGATCAATGATACAGCGGTCAGCGTTGACCAGTTAGGCCAAAGGCAGGGAGCCATCGCGGTTTATCTGGATATTTTTCATAAAGATATTATGAATGGATTTCTTGATTTAAAAACAAACAATGGTGATGAGCGGCGCAAAGCTCATGATATTTTTACAGGTGTCTCAATCCCAGATTTATTTATGAAAAAGCTTGAAGAAGTCGACGAGAATGGTAGAAGTATTGGACAGTGGTGCACGTTCTGTCCGCATCAAGTGAAGCAGATCATGGGCTGGAAGGACAAGTTTGGTCATCCGCTTGGCTTAGAAGATTTTTACGATGAGGAGGACAAGCTTTATTTTACCGAAAAATATGAGGAAGCTGTCCGGAATCCGCTTCTTCCGCGCAAAACTTATCGGGCAATGGAGATTATGGCTCGGATTATGGTTTCACAGCTGGAAACCGGGACTCCTTATATGTTCTATCGAGATGAAGTGAACAGGCAAAATCCAAATAAACACTTATTAGGGGCGGGGCGGACTTCTATTTATTGCAGCAATTTGTGTACGGAAATTGCGCAAAACATGTCTGCTTCTACCGTTGTTAAAGAGCAAGTTGATGAGGATGGAAATATTGTTATTGTCCGCAGACCTGGGGATTTCGTCGTTTGTAATCTATCGTCTATTAATCTGGCAAAGGCGGTGCCGGCTAATGTATTGGAACGGTTGATATCGATTCAGGTCCGGATGCTGGATAATGTGATTGATTTAAATACGATTGCGGTCGGGCAGGCACAGGTAACGAACCAAAAATATCGCGGCATCGGGCTCGGAACCTTTGGCTGGCACCATTTGCTTGCCTTGAAAAAAATTCATTGGGAATCGGAGGATGCGGTCCGGTTGGCTGATGAGCTTTATGAGGAAATTGCCTATTATACGATTCGTTCTTCGGCTGAGCTTGCTAGCGAAAAAGGCTCCTACAGCAAGTTTGAGGGTTCGGAGTGGCAGACCGGGGCATATTTTGAGCGTAAAAAGTATCGCTCGGACCGCTGGCTTTCATTGCAGCAGGAGGTTTCGAGGGTCGGAGTACGCAATGGCTGGTTATTGGCGGTTGCTCCGAATTCTTCTACGGCTAAAATTGGCGGGTCCACGGATGGAATCGATCCAATTTATTCTGTTGAGTACGCGGAGGAAAAGAAAAACTTTAAATTCAAGGTAACGGCTCCAGATTTGGATCATCTGACGTATGAGTATTATCGCCGGGCCCGGCATGACTTGGACCAGGTCTGGAGTATTAAGCAAAACGCTGCCCGCCAGCGCCACGTTGACCAAGCGATCAGTTTTAATCTGTATGTTCGTCACGATATTAAGGCACGAGAGTTATTAAATCTTCATCTGGAGGCATGGAAGCAGGGGCTGAAAACTACTTATTATGTCCGGAGTACATCCCAGGCGGAGATTGAGGAGTGCGAAGCGTGTCATAGCTAATCGCCTGCTCACCAAAAGAGATGTCCTTCAAGCAACTTGTAAATTACAAAACTACCTAAATGGCCCGACATAATTTTTCAGAGGAGGTCTTCAAAATGAATACTCATCAACCACTTAAAAAAATAAAACTACTAAACCCGGAATATCCAAATAAATCAACCGGAATCATCAACGGGAAATCCTCCGGTCTGCTGAACTGGAATGACATTGCCTACCCGCAAATGTATGATCTCTATCAAACCTTGCTATCAAACTTCTGGAAAGCCCAGGAGATTAATATGCAGGATGACCTGAAGCAGTGGGAGTTCCTTTCGCCAGTGGAGCAAGATGTTTTTCTAAGAATTAATACTCAATTAGCTTCCCTAGACAGCCTGCAAACACCGACCATGAGCCAGGTCATGGATTATGTGACGGACTCCAGCTTTAAGGCGATTTTTGCCGTGATTTCACAGCAGGAGGCAGTACATACCGAATCATATTCCTATATTTTGAGTTCTCTAGTACCGTTAAGTGAACAAAACAATCGGTTTGACCAAGCAAAAAATGATCCAATTGTACAAAAACGGAATCAATTAATCTTAGATTCATATGAGAACTTCCGGCAAAGCCCAACGCCACAAAATCTCTTTAAACTTGCAGTGAATTCTATCAATCTGGAAGGAATCTATTTTTATGCAGGGTTTGCCTTTTTCTATCATCTTGCCCGCCAGCAAAAGATGCTCAAAACGAGCACGATGATCAGTTATATTCAGCGGGATGAAATGCAGCACGCTTATTTTATTGCCCAGTTTATCCGTATTCTTTTAAGTGAAAATCCGGAGCTGAATACAGAGGAAAATGTGGAGTATATCTACCAAACGATAGACCGGGCAGTAAAGCTTGAAAATGAATGGGCTGCGTTTATCTTAAAAGATATAGAGGGAATTGATTTGGAGGAATTCAGCAGCTATGTTGAGTACCTGGCAAATAAACGCCTGCGGCAGCTGGGCTTACAAAATCTCTATTATGACCGTGACAACCCAATGCCGTGGATTCATGTGTTTAGCGATGAAATGATTAATGAAACGAAGTCGGATTTCTTTGAGCAAAAATCAAGAACATATTCAAAGGTAACACAATCGAATGGGTTTGATGAACTGTAGGAGGAGAAGGGAATGAAGTTAGCCATCGTTTATACCTCGATTACAGGGAATACGAAAGAACTCGCAACGATTTTAGGGGAATTAATCAAGGGCTATGACTTAGATGTTCAGTTGTTTACAATTGAAGAGTTTCCTCTATGGCAATTAAGTCATTTTGACGCGGTTGTAGTCGGAACGTATACATGGGGAAACGGAGAAATTCCCGGAGAGATGCTGCCTTTGTATAGGGCATTTGAGAACCAGGATACCCATTCAATCGTAACGGGTGTATTCGGTACAGGGGATCAATTTTATCCACATTATTGCGGGGCCGTCGACAAGTTCCGGGATATGCTTTATGTTCAAAGTGAATTGGCGGTTACCCTAAAGGTGGAGTTAACACCTCAGCTCCAGGATCTTAAACGGTGTCGAAAGTTTGCAGAACTACTGATGTGGCGGTTGCGACAAAACTGTCCATCTGGAATGAACAAAATAAGCTAAATGTCCACGAAGGGTGCCTGTCACCCATGTGAATTCTTCACATGGTGACAGGCATCTTTTTGTATTTGTTGAATTATTTTCCAAAAATGTATTGTTATGATTTGGAAATTATAATATACTACATTACAACACTAATGTACTGTGTTAGGGGAGGAGGAGAAGGGTGATTCCTCATTTGGATGGATCGAAGCCAATTTATGTTCAGATATCAGAGTGGCTGGAGACTGAAATTTTGAACGAAAATATTGAAAAGGATCAAAAAATTTACTCCCAGTACCAGCTAGCGGAGATGTTTAACATTAATCCAGCGACAGCAGCAAAGGGCCTCAATTTATTGGCTGATGAAGCAATTCTCTATAAGAAACGCGGTCTGGGGATGTTTGTTGCAGACACCGCAAAGGACAAAATTCTAAAAAGACGCAAAAGCCAAACACTAAAGCGCTTGGTTTCTGAAATCGTTATCGAAGCCGCAAGACTCAATGTAAGCAAGGATGAATTAATTGAAATGATCAGAAAGGAAGAAATAGGGGAGGAAGAGGAATGAATGTAATTGAATGCGATCGATTGATCAAAGTCTATGGGGAAGAAAATGCGCTAAACGCGATAACGTTCCAAATTGCTGAAAATAAAATTACCGGACTGATTGGCAGAAATGGTGCTGGGAAAACGACCTTGCTAAAAATCATTGCCGGTCATTTAAAAGAGACATCTGGTGAAATAAAGGTTTTTTCTGAAAATCCCTTTAACAATCTTAAGGTTTCGGCAAACCTAATCTTTATCCATGAGCAAATGACTCTTCCTTCAGCATTAGGTTTGATGGAGATTTTAGAAACAGCTGCTGGCTTTTATGAAAACTGGGATGAGGAGCTTGCTCATCGTCTTTTTGACTATTTCTCCTTTCACCCGCTGCAGCAATTTGATGGTCTATCAAAAGGGATGAAAAGTACGTTTAAGATGATTTTAGGATTGGCGGCAAAATGCCCGATTACCATTTTTGATGAGCCAACATCTGGAATGGATGCAGCTGTCCGTAAAGATTTTTATCGCGCCTTACTAAAGGATTACATTGCCCATCCCCGAACAATTATCATTTCGAGTCATCACTTGAACGAGATAGAGGATTTAATCGAGGATGTTCTGCTGATAAAAGGCGGAAAAGAACTGCTTCATATCCCGGCAGCTGATTTGAAGGAATGGGCAGTAGGGCTGCAGGGGAGTGCTGCTCTTGTAACGAAATGGGTAGAAGATAGGGGAATCCTTTATTCCCAGGGGATCGGAGAGAATTATTTATATGTTGTGGTGAAAAATGGCTTTTCTCCAGCGGAGTTAAAAGAGGTTCGTGCAGCTGGAATTGAGATTTCGCCAGTGGACTCTAGTGACCTATGTGTCTATTTAACTGGTAAAACGAAAGGTGGAATTGATGATGTCTTTATCAAATCCTAGTCTGGGTGATGTGGTCAAAAAACAATTTTGTTATAAACTCAAAGCCTATCAACAGGTTTTTACTACACTCGTCATTATTCAGGTGATTGCGATATTCTTTTCCTTTAACGGTGTTGGATCGATGGGTTCAGGTAGTCAAAGCATCAATATTGATATCCGATATTATTCAGCTGACATGGTCGTCGGTTTTACGATTTTTTGGGCGTTTGTTACCGCGATTAACCTAACGACAAAAGCGTATCGTTATGATGATTTCGCATTTATAACAAATAGAGTCAGCAGTAATTTATCGAATATACTGTTTCTGCTGGCGGCAAGTGTCATTGGCGGGAGCACATCAGTGCTTTCCACTTCGTTACTAAAGGTCATTATGGTGTATTTTAGAGGGGAGCAATTGGTGGCTTCTTCGAGCAAAATGTTTGTCCCTTTAGAATTTCTACTTGGTATTATGACCACTAGTTTTTATATTTTTCTATTTTGTGCATTAGGTTATTTTGTCGGGATGCTTGTTCAAATCAATAAAATATTTATCATTGTGCTGCCCGCTATTTTCTTAGGAATTGGAATTGGTAAGGAAAAACTGCTAATCAATCTATTTGCTATTTTCTTTACAGAGTCATCGCTTTTACTATTTATCGTTAAGGTGGCCATTGCTGTTGCATTGCTATTTTACTGTTCAGTGATTTTATCCAATCGAATGGAGGTCAAGTCATGATGGTTGCAAACCTGCTGCCGATTATCATCATTATTGTTATCGGAATGATCATTGCCTTCTTTGTAGTAAAAATGATGAATGGAAGTGGTAAGCGAAAAGGCAGATATAATTTTAGAAAAAGAGTTTATTGGATTTTAGGAGGCTATATTACGGTTTTATTGGTCTGTTTTATTATAGATATTGCACATCCAGTAAACGGCATGATGACAGACCGAAAAATAGTTAAAGAAAAAGATCTTGCTCAAGAAAACTCGGAATTATATGTAGCAGCTTTAGAAGGGAAAATTGCTGAAACTGGAAACCCATTTGTCGTAAAAAAATGGGACTTTGATTATCAAGGGAAAAAGCTGAACATCAAGACTGAAAACGGGGAGTTCTTCGATGCAAGAGTCGTAGTAGAACGGAAGAAGGAAAATGACGGGAAAATCGATGCCATCTACTATCATACAAGGTCAAGTGTGGATCAGCGGGAAATTACTGAGAAGAAGCGCCCAATTAGAATACAATTATCAGAAGGTACACTCATGCTGGGGCAACCAGAAAGAGTCGAATTAAAATTCTCACAGTTTGAAAATGTCTTTACCATTAACCAATTTACCGGTACAGGCTGGTTCCAACATGAATCCAACTTCTTCGAAGGACAAGGTATCCTCTATCTCCAAATTCCAAAAAAACTTGACCTCAACGCACAATCCGAACTAGACCTTCAGTACGTAAACAACTGAAAGCGGTGACAGGCACCGTTCGTGGACATTTTCGTGATTTTGTCCTCCTGTGGTGGACACTTGTTGCTGAAGTGGAAAAATTTAATTTTAAAAATTATTCTGAAAAAACATTGACAGGGCTGTCCATAAGTTATATTCTGAAAACATTAAAAATTACATCAGAGAGATAAAATCAGAAAAGGGAGATTACTAGTATGAAAAAGAAAATGGCAAAACTTTTTATGGCATCGAGCCTAGTGGCTGGAATTCTAGCTGGATGCTCAGGAGCAAATAGCAGTTCAGGTTCAGGCTCCGACAATAGCAAATCTATTAAAGTTGGGGTAAACTTGGAGCTCTCTGGCGGGGTTGCATCTTACGGTGAATCGCTGCTTGACGGGATTAATATTGCAGTCGATGAAATCAATAAAAAAGGTGGAGTTGACGGCAAAAAGATTGAGATGGTAAAAGTCGATAATAAATCAGATGCAGCCGAAGCAACCAACGGTGCGGTTAAGTTATCAAGCCAAGACCATGTAACAGCTATTATTGGAGCAGCAACCAGCGGTGACACCCTTGCACAGGCGCAAATCGCAAATGATACGAAAACGGTTTTATTAACACCATCGGGTACAGCCCCGAACGTAACAGTTGATGACAAAGGAAAGTTGAATGAATTTGTTTTCCGTACATCATTTATCGATCCATTCCAAGGAACAGTTGCAGCAAACTTTGCAGCGCAAAAATTAAAGGTTAAAAACGCAGCTATTTTCGCAGACAGCTCTAGTGATTACGCTAAAGGTCTTTCTGCATCCTTCAAAAAGACTTTTGAAGCAGATGGGGGCAAGGTTATAGCTGAAGATGCTTATGTTGCTAAAGATACTGATTTCCGCTCTCAATTAACTCGTATTAAGGCGAAAAAGCCTGAATTCATCTTTATCCCTGGATACTATGAAGAAGTAGGTTTAATCATTAAGCAGGCTCGTGAATTAGGAATCACTGTACCGTTTATGGGTGCTGACGGCTGGGATTCTCCAAAGTTAATTGAAATCGCAGGAAAAGATGCATTGAATAACACGTATATTACAAACCATTATTCATCTGAAGATCCAGACAAAAAGATCCAAGACTTTGTTACACTCTTTAAAGATAAGAACAAGGGCGAATCACCAAATGCCTTCAACGCACTTGGCTATGATACCGTTTATATGTTAGCCGATGCAATCAAGCGTGCCGGCAGCACGGACTCAACCAAAATCAAAGACGAATTGGCAAAAACGAAAGATCTATCACTTGTAACCGGAATTGTATCTATTGATAAAAATCATAACCCAATTAAATCAGCAACAATCCTAGAATATAAAGATGGTAAACAAGTCTTCAATACAAAAATTAATCCTTAATAATGAAGAAAGAAGTGGAGGGGCAGCTGCCTCCCACTTTTTTTGTTGGGTAGAACTTTACAAACTATAAAACAATTTATGGAAAAGATTTTATGTTTTGTCTAATGACAACGAGCTAGAATAGTATATAATTTTATATACAAGTCTGAATATTTACATACGGGTATAACTATAGCTGTTTGAAACAAGGATTACCAACACTTTTAAAAACTGCATACGCTTACAATTGATTTCTCGGATTACCAAGTGTTATGAAACTGGTCTGCAAAACTATCAGTAAAAAGGAGTGGTTAATCATGCAACGTCAAAAGTTATTGGTTAATGGAGAAAGACTTCACCAGGAGTTAGAACGGTTCGCGGATTTTGGCCGAACAGAAAACAATGGGGTCACCCGACTCGCTCTCTCGGAGCAGGACCGTCTAGTAAGAAACTATTTCAAGTCCACCTGTGAAGAACTCGGCTTAACCGTAAAGATCGATGATATGGGTTGTATGTACGCCACCCTTGCAGGGACGGAAGAAAAACCTCCAATTGTCATCGGCTCACATCTGGATACGGTAAAAAAGGGCGGCCGCTTTGACGGAGTACTGGGGGTTGTAGCCGGATTAGAAGTAGTCCGAACACTCGTGGAAAATGGAGTAAAGCCGAAAATTCCGATTACGATTGTGAACTGGACAAATGAAGAGGGAGCAAGATTTGAGCCTTCAATGATGGCTTCCGGTGTTATTGCCGGCAAATTTGACAAAGCCACCATGTTGCAAAAGAAAGACGCAGACGGCACTACATTTGGGGATGCATTAAAGGCAATCGGGTACGTTGGCGAAGAGGCAAACCGCTTGAAAGAAGCAACTGCTCTTTTAGAATTGCATATCGAGCAAGGACCAATCCTTGAAAAAGAAGCACTCGCCATTGGCGTTGTCGAATGCGTTGTCGGAATGGCCTGCTTCGAAATTGAAGTAACTGGTGAATCCGACCATGCCGGAACCACCCCAATGAGTATGAGAAAAGATGCCTTATTTGCGACAAATAATCTAATCAATGAAATCCGCAGCCGTTTAGGCTCACTTGATGAAGACTTAGTATTTACAATCGGGCGGGTAAATGTATTTCCAAGTATCCATACCGTTATTCCAAATAAGGTCGTCTTTTCATTGGAAGCTCGTCACAAGGATACGGAAATTGTCAGTACCTTTAAGGACTTTGTCCAAAGCCTGCCACATCTCGGTTTAGATGAAGGTTGTGAGATTAAAGTGACTAAGCTGTGGGAGCGTGACACGGTTTGGTTTAATGATGAAGTAGTCAATCACTTAGAGCAATCTGCCCAGTCACTGGGATATTCCAATAAGCGCATGGTCAGCGGCGCCGGACATGATGCTCAATTCATTGCAAGCCTTGTTCCTACAGCCATGCTGTTCGTTCCAAGCAAAAATGGAAAAAGCCATTGCGAGGAAGAACTGACCACATGGGAAGAATGCGAAAAAGGTGTAAACGTCCTATTAGATACGACGCTCGCACTATTATCGAAATAAGAAATAAGGGAAATGCAGGCAAAAATTATGCCTGCATTTTTTTGTGCTAAAATGAGGTAAAAGCACTACTCGGAAATTACAGAATATTTGTATACCTTTTAAGGAAGGGGGAATTAATATGACATCTCCAGAACTTTGCAGAACACTTATAGTTGATGATGAACTATTGATCAGACAAGGGATAAAACATTATATCGATTGGGAAAAGGAAGGTTTTGTAATTGTTGGCGAAGCCGCCAATGGTCAGGAAGCATTTGAATTAATTGAGGCAGCGAACCCGCATATTATCATCACGGATATTGTAATGCCGATCATGGACGGGGAAGAATTAACGAGACTGGTAAAGGATAAATACCCCAATATTGAAATCATTATTCTTAGTAGTTTTGGCGAGTTTGATTATGTAAGGTCTACCTTCCAAAGCGGAGTCGTGGATTATATATTAAAACCGAAACTTGATGCGAACAGCCTGTTACAGGCATTAAATACGGCCCGGGAAAGAATTCCCTCGCTTCAAGATGTGGGGAATCAGGTAGAAGCCAATCTTTCTATCGGCCAAATCATACAAAAATTGATTTCAGGATACGAGGTCGATTTTGATTCGGTGACCATCTCCAAAGCTTTTCCATATCGTCACTTCTGTTTATTAGGTGCTGACATTAAGAATCATCCATCAAAAGGAACGGTTGAATTTACGGAACGAATTAAAGAGAATGTCGAAAATGCTCTCAAAACAAACTTAAAAGAGGCAGCATGCCACTTCTATCCCTTTGACCAGGCAATTCAGGTATTTCTCATTAATTTTATTTCTGAAGGAGTGGACAAGGTCATAGAACTCGCTAAACAGCTAGCAATGTCCGATTCTAACATTGGTTACGCCTTAACAGATGCATTCGACCATTTTTCTCAACTTGGTACACAATATAAAGAGGGTCTAATAAAGCTATTAAATTATCGATTCTATTTGCCGGATGTTCCTCTTTTAATGGAGAAAAGTCTACCAGAACTACCTCCTAAAAGTGACAATTTTAATCTGGATTGGTTTACAAATGAGTTTAAGCGCAGGCAGTTTGATTCAGCATTAAGTTATTTAGTCGATCATGTTCATTCAGTATCTAGCTGCTATACGATGGATGTCTTTGAATATAAAGCTTTCTTTGGAAACATCATTTTTAACATCACTGTCCTCCTTAACAATATGGAATACGATGTAAAGGAATTAGAGAACGCAAGATATTCGTATTTTCGGGCAATTGATGAAGCTCAAACGGCCGGTGAAACCGTTCAATTGCTGGATCGTTTTATTGAGGAAGTCAAGAAATGTATCAATTCTTCCCAAAATCAGCCCGAAAATCTTAGTATGAAAAAGCTAATGGAATACATGAGAGAGCATTATGCTGAAGCGATTACCTTAAAGGAAGTAGCGAAGCATTTTCATTTTAATCCTTCTTATCTATCAAGTTATTTTTCTGCACATAATAATGAAGGATTCATTGAATATTTGAATAGAATTCGGATTGAGGAAGCTGCAAAGCTGCTGATAAAGGGTGAAGCAAACATTTCCGAGATTAGTGCGATGGTCGGCTATTCCGATCATAGTTATTTTTGTAAAGTATTCAAAAAAATAAAGGGATTGTCTCCCAGCCAATTTAAGAGAAAACAAAACTTCAGATAAGAGATGGTAGCGATGAGACTTGTTCCTGAACGTCTTAAACATAATGGTTTATTTATTAATATGTTCCTAATCACAATGGTCATTATCATCATTGTTTCCACCACCATAGCGTGGACAACTATTCGAATGGCCGAGCAATTCTTTTTTCAAAGATTTAGTATCATGAATGCTAAAGTAATGAACCAGGTAAAAGAGCGCTTTGAAACATTTAATTACTCGATCGTTACATCCGCAAACAATATTCTTGAGAGTGGTACAATCCGCTCCGTACTAACCGAAAAACAAACTACTGTCCAACAAATGACCTCTTTTTATACGGTAGGGCAGCAGTTAAAACACATCCAATCCAATTTGGACCCATATGAAATAGAAATAATCCTTTTAGGTAGGAATGGAGTAAGCTTCCGAACAGATCGGAATGTTTGGACGATTTCGGATCAAGAATTGAAAGACAGTACTCTTGTCAAGAATACTCTTGGACAGCCGAAAAAACTGATGTACCAATACGACCAGCGTCCCTATACAGCTTCAGAAACAGGAGATCAGCAGTTTATCGTTGCTTCCAAGTCCTTAATGGATCGGATTTCCGGAACTGTCTATGGTTCAATGTATTTTGCCATTCGAGAAAATGAATTCCGTCAATTCTATAGCAACTATACAAGCCCCGGTAATCATGTGTTTCTAGTGGACAAGTTAGGCGGTATTGTCTCAAGTGATAGAACGAAGCTGATCGGAGAAAAATCAAAAGAGCTTTTAGGTTATGCGGATAAGTTAAAAAACCAATCACACCAATATATCGTCGGCAAATTTATGGGGAAAAATCAAATCATTTTAATGGACTATCTCCCCCAATTTGATATGTATCTGTTTAATATTATCGACAAGCAAACTGCCTTCGGCGATTTAATTGACAAAAAGGCGATTGCACTAGTTGCAATGGCGATAGTCTTGTTGGCGCTCATGATTGTTTTCCTTGCCTCAAGAAGATTAACGAACTCGTTAACAAGCCTAGTCAAGCAAATTGGAAGTGCCCCAAAACATGACTTCGATCAGTATGTTTCTGTATCAGGTACGTATGAAACAAGACAAATTGGCAATGCGTTTAATTCTATGCTTGATGAATTGCATGAGTATGTCGAGCAATTGATCTTGTCGCAAAAGGAAAAACGAAATGCGGAACTGGCGGCCCTGCAGCAGCAAATTAACCCTCATTTTTTATACAATACACTGACTTCCATTAAATTTATGGTAAATCAGGGGGAGAAGCAAGAGACAGAAGCGACCATTCATGCCTTGATATCCTTGCTCCAAAATACAATCGGTAATGTGAGTGAAACCATCTCGGTCAAACAAGAGATCGAGAACCTAAAAAATTACGTTCTCATTAATCAAAAACGCTATGGTGACCGGGTCAAGGTCAACTATTTTCTAGCGCCGGATTGTATGGACTTTCAAATTCCGAAACTGATTTTACAGCCGTTCATGGAAAATTCATTTTTCCATGGGTTTAACCGCAAAGCGGGAGGTTACATTAATGTATTGGTATGGAGAGATAGTGAAAACTTGATTTGTGAAGTGGTTGATAATGGGGATGGTATGGAAGTTGGGGTCGATAATACGATTCCGAAAACAAAGCGCAAACAACAGCTTTTCTCCGGAATTGGCGTACGGAATGTCCATGAGCGGATTCAGCTGATTTATGGGGAAGAATATGGAGTAACAATTTCTAGTGAACCGGGAAACGGAACTAAGGTCCGGATCCTCTTGCCTATTCATTCAATCTAAAAAAAGTCTTACTATCTAAAAAAAGTACAAATTCAGAGAATGTAACCGTATTCATTTTACAAAAATATTACCAGATTAGAAAAATATCGTCCTAACGATTGCTCTTAGGCAGATGCTAACATTAAGTATGTAAGGATAACGCTTACATACTTTTTTAAAATGGGGGAAAGATCGATGAAGAAAGTACTGGCACTGTTATTAGTAAGCATACTGTTATTGTCTGCCTGCTCTTCTGGAACAAAAGAGAAAGCTTCCAGCAGCGCGAAAGACACCAAAGAAATAACCGTATTGGCTTGGGATCCTAATTTTAATATCAAAGCAATGAATCTAGCAAAAGAGGCTTACAAATCCGTTGATTCAAAGCTTAATATTAAAATCGTTGAAAACGCACAGGCGGATATTGTTCAAAAACTCAACACTTCATTAAGCTCTGGAACAACAAAAGGGCTGCCAAACATTGTATTAATTGAAGATTATCGTGCGCAAAGTTTCCTTAAAGCATATCCAGACGCATTCTATGATTTAAGCAAAACATTTAATGCCGATGACTTTGCCCAATACAAACTTGCTACAACTAGCTTGAACGGTAAGCACTACGGACTTCCATTTGATACGGGTGTTACAGGATTATATGTAAGAACAGATTATTTGAAAAAAGCAGGCTACACAATCGATGATCTAAAAGGTATCGATTGGAACAAATATATTGAAATTGGTAAAAAAGTAAAAGCTGCAACTGGTAAAGAAATGTTAACGCAGGATCCAAAAGACCTTGGACTTATCCGTATGATGATCCAGTCTGCCGGTTCATGGTATTTAAAAAATGATGGGACAACACCTGACCTAGCAAACAACGCTGCATTGAAAGATGCTTTTAAAACTTATAAAGCAATTTTAGATGCTGGTCTTGTAAAACCGGTTTCTGACTGGAGCCAATTTGTTGCCGGTTTTAACAGCGGGGCAGTTGCTACTGTTCCAACTGGTAACTGGATTAACGCATCCATCAAAGCTGAGGCGTCACAATCTGGCAAGTGGGCAGTTGCTCCGCTTCCAAAGCTTCCTGGTGTAGAAACTTCTGTTAATGCCTCTAACCTAGGCGGCAGCTCATGGTACGTTCTAAATGTGCCAGGAAAAGAAAAGGCAGCAGAATTCTTAGCAAAAACCTTTGGTTCTAATGTTGATTTTTATCAAACATTAGTTAAAGAAATTGGGGCAATTGGAACTTACAAGCCGGCTGCTGAGGGTGAGGCTTATAAAGCAAGTGATGAATTCTTCGGAGGTCAAAAAGTTATTACTGATTTTGCAAATTGGACTACTCAAATTCCTCAAGTAAACTACGGCTTACACACTTACGCTATTGAGGACATTCTTGCTGTTGCCATGCAGGATTATTTAAAAGGTAAAGACCTTGATAAAGTGCTCGCAGATGCTCAAAAGCAAGCGGAAGAGCAAATTAAATAAAACACAAAACTTTATGAGAAAAATAGCCTCAGGAATTCGCTAGCTTCTCCTACTCGGTTTAATGGAGCAAACTGATGGGCAGGCGGGATTTCCGGGGCTTTTTCTTTAAAGGTAAAGGAGTTGATTGAGCGTGATACCCGCAAAAGCCGAGAAAAGCCTTCCTGTAGTAAAATCGAACCGAAACCTTCGGGTGAAAAATACCTTGATTGGCTGGTCCTTTATTGCTATTGCAACCGTAATGATAGGCTTATTTTATTTCTACCCGATGATTCAATCCCTCATCCTGTCCTTTAAGTCAGGTACTGGAGTCAGTTTGAAGTTTGTTGGTTTTGAAAATTACGTTCGTTTATTCAAGGACCCAGTGTTCCTCACCACTGTAAAAAATACCGTGATCTACCTGATCATTCAAGTACCGATTATGATTATTCTCGCTTTATTTCTATCGGTTTTACTGAATAATAAAAAACTTAAGCTAAAGGGTTTCTTTCGGACCGCAATCTTTTTACCGTGTGTAACTTCCCTTGTTGCCTATTCTGTTATTTTTAAATATTTATTTGGTCAAGATGGCATCATTAACTTCATGCTCATGAAGATTGCGCTTATTTCAGAACCCATCCAATGGCTGACAGACCCTTTTTGGGCCAAAATTACAATTATCATTGCGATTACTTGGCGCTGGACGGGATATAACATGATTTTCTTTTTATCCGGTTTGCAGAACATTGATGAATCCATATATGAAGCGGCCAAAATTGATGGGGCCTCGTCCATTCAGCAATTTTTCAAAATAACGATTCCCGTGATGAAGCCAATTATCTTATTCACAACCATCACATCAACAATTGGTACACTGCAATTGTTTGACGAAGTTATGAATATTACCAAAGGCGGACCAGGAAATGCAACGATGACAATTTCCGAGTACATCTATAATGTCTCATTCAAATATACACCTGATTTTGGCTATGCAGCGACAGTCTCTTATGCCATTGTGATTCTAATTATCTTTTTCTCTATTATTCAGTTCAAAGTAGCAGGTGATAAAAATGACTAATCTTAAACGTGTCTGCACCTATGCAGTCCTTATCATTGCTTCGATTATTTCTATTTTTCCATTTTTGTGGATGATTGTCAGCTCAACGAATAAGTCTGTGGATGTTACAAAGGGCAGATTGCTGCCTGGCAGTCATTTTATGCAAAATCTTCACAATTTGTTGGATACAGCAGACCTTGGCACAGCGTTAATGAATTCAGCGAAGATTTCCATTACTACGACCGTATTAGCGATGCTCATCGCCTCCTTGGCCGGCTATGGTTTTGAAATTTATAAAAGCAAAGCAAAGGATGTCGTGTTTAATATCTTATTGCTTTCCATGATGATTCCGTTTGCGGCTTTAATGGTACCGTTATTCCGAATGTTCGGAACGATTTCACAAACAGTCCCGGTACTTGGAATCGATACTCTTACAGCTGTCGTATTGCCGACTGTCACAACAGCCTTTCTTATTTTCTTTTTTAGACAAAGCACAAAGATGTTTCCAAAAGAAATTTTGGAAGCAGGCCGGATTGATGGTTTAACGGAACTGGGGTTATTCTTTAGAATTTATATTCCAACGATGAAGACCTCTTATTCCGCGGCAGCCATCATTACCTTTATGGCGAGCTGGAATAGTTACTTATGGCCGCTCGTTATTTTACAATCACCCGAAAATCAGACAATTCCATTACTGATCTCCAATCTTGGGTCTAGTTACGCACCCGATTATGGAATTATTATGACAGCGATTGTCATTGCAACCTTGCCGGCAGCGCTTATTTTCTTCCTCATGCAAAGGCATTTTGTTGCAGGGATGATGGGTTCAGTCAAATAAATGATCGAGATAGGAAGGAAAATCACAATGACCACAATTCCAACAATTAATTGGCTTACGGACGTAAATGTGTTTGCAGTTAATCGTCTTCCTGCACACTCTGACCACAAGTATTATGAGACGGTGGAAGAGGCAAAAAGTACTGTGCCGATGGCGATGCGACATGTTTTGAACGGAGATTGGAAATTTAATTATGCAGTAAATCCAGCGTCGAGACCGGAGTCTTTTTTCAAAAAAGACTTTGATTGTTCAGGCTGGGGGAATATTACGGTCCCAGGACATATCCAGCTTCAGGGCTATGGGAAACCTCAGTATGTTAATACCATGTATCCTTGGGATGGGCATAATGAGATCCGGCCGCCCGAAATACCGATGGACCATAATCCGGTCGGCAGCTATGTGAAGATGTTTCATCTGCCGGACAAAATGAAAAATAAACCTGTATTTATTAGCTTCCAAGGAGTGGAATCTGCCTTTTATGTGTGGTTGAACGGTGAGTTTGTCGGCTACAGTGAAGACTCTTTTACTCCAGCGGAATTTGAACTTACTCCTTTTTTAATAGAAGGAGAGAATAAGCTGGCAGTTGAGGTGTATCAGCGCAGTACAGGAAGCTGGCTCGAGGATCAGGATTTCTGGCGGTTTTCAGGAATCTTCAGGGATGTCTATCTTTACACGGTGCCGGAGATTCACGTTCAGGATCTTTTTGTCCGTACAGAGCTGGACAAATCTTTTTTAAAAGGAGATCTTACCGCGGATCTGAAATTTTTATCGGGACCTCCTGCGAAAATTGTAGCTGAGTTGTATGATGCAATGGATAGATTAGTAGTCTCAGTGAATGGTTCTCTTGCGGGAGATAAAGGATCCATTTCGCTTTCTGTCGATGCACCGAAGCTGTGGAGTGCGGAGGATCCTTATTTATACAAACTATATGTTCAAGTTTTTAACGAGGAGGACCAATTGGTAGAGGTAGTTCCACAAATAGTGGGTTTCCGACGATTTGAGCTTGTGAATAAAATTATGCACCTTAATGGTGAGCGGATTGTATTTAAGGGTGTGAATCGCCATGAATTCAATTGCCGCCGCGGACGGGCAGTAACAAAAGAAGATATGCTCTGGGATATTAAAACGTTGAAGCAGAACAACATTAATGCGGTTCGGACCTCCCATTATCCAAACCAAAGCGATTGGTATGAGCTTTGTGACGAATACGGGATTTATGTGATCGATGAAATGAATTTAGAAACGCATGGATCGTGGCAAAAGATGGGGGCCGTTGAGCCATCTTGGAATATTCCGGGTAATAGACATGAGTGGCAGGAAATTGTCATGGACCGGGCGATATCGATGGTAGAACGAGATAAAAATCATCCTTCCATATTGATTTGGTCTTGTGGAAATGAATCATACGCAGGTGAGGTGATTCTCAATGTCTCCCGCTATTTTAAATCTGTTGACCCAAGCCGGTTGGTCCATTATGAGGGAGTATTTCATAATCGCGATTATAATGAGACAAGTGATATGGAAAGCAGGATGTATGCGAAGCCTGCGGATATTGAAAAATATCTATCGGAAAATCCAGAGAAGCCTTATATTAGCTGCGAATATATGCATGCGATGGGAAATTCGCTTGGCGGAATGCATAAATACACGGAGTTGGAACGGAAATACCCGATGTATCAAGGCGGTTTTATCTGGGATTATATTGACCAATCAATTATGAAAAAAGACCGATATGGTCAGGAGTTTTTAGCTTACGGCGGTGATTTTGATGATCGTCCAACAGACTACGGGTTCTGTACGAACGGAATCGTCTATGCAAATCGGGAGCTTTCTCCAAAGATGCAGGAAGTGAAATTTTTATATCAAAATTTGAAGCTTACTCCTGGTCGCAATGGCGTGACGATTACGAATGAAAATCTTTTCATTGATACATCAGATTATGATTTAGAATATGTCCTTCATCTTGAAGGGAAGGAACTCTACCGCAAAAAGCTTGATTTTGTTGTTGCTCCTTTGAGTGATGGACGGGTGGAATTTGACTGGCCAAAGGATATCGCAAGTGCAGCTGGTGAGTATTGTGTCCATGTCTTCTGCAGGTTGAAGGAAAAGCAGCTTTGGGCAGATGCTGGTTATGAGATTGCCTTCGGACAATATGTGTTTAACGGGGAAAGTTTAATTGAGACTCCTCAGCCTGAAGGGGAAATCAGGGTTGTCCATGGCGATGTGAATATTGGTGTGCATGGCAGGGGGTTCTCGGCGATTTTCTCGAAACAGGCTGGCAGTCTGATCTCATTAAATTATGCCGGAAAAGAAATGATTGCTTATCCTCCTGCGCCATTATTCTGGAGGGCGACTACGGATAACGATAGAGGTTTTTCACAGGATTACCATTCTGGGGTTTGGTATATGGCAAGCTTGGCCCGAAAATGCGTTGGTTTTGAAGTGGAGGAGATGGAAGGCTTTGTTACGATTTCCTTTACTTATAAATTTTCGATTAGCGATGCGGCAGAAGTAAAGGTAGCCTACAGGGTGTATCCAGATGGCAGCATTCGCGTGAAATCAAGTTATCACGGAGTAGAAAATCTCCCGGAAATGCCGACTTTCGCCTTTGCTTTTAAAGTACCGGCGGATTATGACCAATTAGAATGGTATGCGATGGGGCCTGAGGAAAATTACGCTGACCGTAATAATGGGGCAAGGCTCGGCCTTTTTAAGAACACGGTTGCCGATAATCTTTCTGGTTATGTAATGCCGCAAGAATCGGGGAATCGGACCGGAGTCCGACGGGTAAATCTCACAAATCAGGATGGGCAGGGAATTCGGATTTCCTCTGTCAGCGAACCGCTAGAGTGCAATTTTTCACCATATACAGCGTTCGAGCTCGAAAATGCGAAGCATCATTATGAACTGCCAAATATACATTACACCGTCGTAACGATTGCGGGTAAGCAGATGGGTGTCGGCGGGGATGACAGCTGGGGGGCGCCAGTGCACGATGAGTATTTAATCCGTCCGGACCAGGATATGGAATTTGAGTTTATGATTCAGAGAATCTAGAAAAAGTTGATACGCAAATAAATATGGTTCATTCGCAAATAAAGGTAATACATTCGCAAATAAAAAAAGTTAATTCGCAAATAAAACTAAAAAAATCGCAAATAAACCCTTAAGAATCACATCTTAAGGGGGTTTTTGCTATAAGAATCCCTTTATTTTGTATATCAACCAAAGAAGAGATAGGTGAAAGATATGTTAATCCATGTAAATCAAGAAACCAAGCAATTTCATTTAACCAATGGCCAAGTAAGTTATATTTTTCATGTGATGAAAAATGGCCAGCTTGGCCACCTATATTATGGGAAGGGATTAAGGCATCGATCGGATTTTTCGCATTTGCAAACCTATGATGTTCCAACTGCTGCAAGCTGTCATCCATATGCGGATGACCCTGCCTTTAGCTTGGAAACATTACGGCAGGAGTACCCGGCCTACGGTAATTCCGATTTTCGTGAACCTGCTATTAGTATCAGTAGACACGACGAACATCATATTCCAAACTTTCAATATCAAACTTTTAAAATACTAGACGGAAAACCAAGACTCGAGGGGCTGCCGGCAACATATGTTGAAGACGTGCAAGTTGCCAGTACGCTTCAACTCCTCTTAAAGGATGACCACCTTCAAGCGGAGTTGACGTTAAATTATACAATATTCCGCTGCCTTCCCGTTATTGCGAGAAGTGCTCAGGTAGTGAATGTTGGCTCGCAGAAATTAGTCATTGATCGGATGATGGGAGCCTCGATTGATCTACCCGATAAAGATTTTAAATTTGTCCACTTAGCAGGGACGTGGTCGCGTGAACGTCATGTTAAGGAACGAAAGCTAGAAGCGGGTATTCAGTCCATTTCCAGTCTGCGCGGTGCCAGTTCCCATCACCATAATCCGTTTTTAGCCTTAAAAAGGCCGCATACAACAGAGAATTCCGGTGAAGTTTATGGCTTTAATTTTGTCTACAGCAGTAATTTTATCATGCAGGCAGAGGTGGACCATTATGATGTGACGCGGGTGATGGCAGGGATTCATCCATTTGGTTTTAAGTGGGGGCTTATGCCGCAGGATTCTTTCCAAACCCCGGAGGTTGTAATGGTGTACTCTGCCCAAGGTTTAAATGGGATGAGTCAAGCTTTTCATTCGCTTTATAGGGAGCATCTGATTCGGGCTCAGTGGAAGAAGCAAGACCGCCCGATTTTGATAAATAACTGGGAAGCCACCTATTTTGACTTTAATGAGGAAAGGCTCGTAAACATCGCAAAATCAGCGAAGGAATTAGGAATTGAATTGTTTGTCCTTGATGATGGCTGGTTTGGAAAAAGAAATGACGATACGACCTCGCTAGGTGATTGGGATGTAGATTTCAATAAGCTTCCGAATGGGCTAGAAAGCTTGGCGGAGAAAATTAATGGGCTGGGAATGAAATTTGGGCTTTGGTTTGAACCGGAAATGATTAGTCCCGACAGCGATTTATATCGGGAGCATCCTGACTGGGCTGTAGGGATGCCCCATTTACCGCAAACGCTTGGCCGTAACCAGCTTGTACTTGATTTTTCAAGGCCAGAAATTGTTGAATATCTTTATGAAAAAATGTCCAATATCATCAGGCGGACAAACCTTTCTTATATTAAGTGGGATATGAATCGGAATATTACGGAGGCGTTTTCGCAAAGACTTGCTGCAAACCAGCAGGGTGAATTTTTCCATCGTTATATATTAGGTGTTTATCGATTATACGAGCGGTTGACTGCTGTATTTCCTGAGGTACTGTTTGAATCCTGTGCTGGAGGCGGAGGGCGATTTGATCCTGGGATGATGTATTATGCGCCGCAAGCTTGGACGAGTGATGATACGGATGCGGTCGAAAGGCTGAAAATCCAATACGGAACATCGTTCGCCTATCCAATTTATAGTATGGGGTCACATGTATCGGCTGTCCCGAATCACCAAACGTTACGGTTAACCCCTTTATCTACCAGGGCAAACACAGCCTACTTTGGAACTTTTGGGTATGAACTAAATCCATTGTCATTAACGGATCAAGAGCGGGAAGAAATTAAAGAGCAGGTTGTTTTTTATAAACAGCATCGCAGGTTGGTACGCGACGGCCATTATTATCGTCTGTTAAGTCCGTTTGAAGGGAATGAAACGGCTTGGATGATTGTGAGCCCGGATAAATCGGAGGCGTTAGTTGGCTGGTATAAGGTGTTAGCCACACCGACCTCCTTGAAGCAGCAAACAGTAAAACTAATGGGGTTAGACCCATCGAAATTCTATAGTGTATTTGGACGGGATCAGATTTTTTATGGAGATGAGCTCATGCAGGTGGGACTTCAACTTTCAACGGAATTTAATGGTGTTAATAGGGATTCCGCAGAACGTGGCGGCGACTATCAATCCCAGGTTTTTTATTTATCAGGTAAGTGATTGGCGACAATTTTGGTATGGTAGCGAGGTAAAATGTCGCGTATAAGCTCGATAGGGGTCAAAATCAGGTTTAACTAGAGTAGAGGTGTCGCGTATAGGGCCGATAGGCGACAAAACCGGGTTGATCCAGAATAAAAATGTCGCCAATAGCCAGGATAGGCGACAATTTAAGCCAAATAGTCGCCAACAAACCAAGACACTATAGCCCCTAAAAAGAACGGACTAAACCCCGTTCTTTTTTAATAAATTTTAGTAAAAATTTTAGTAAAATTATTGCGCTAATTTTACTAAAGGCGGTAAAATAAAATTAAAGAAAGATTCCTAGATAACGGAGGACACTGAAATGAACGTCACCACCTTAAAAACAACCTTTCAAGATTTGTTTCAAAGCGAGCCTGAAAAAGCATTCTTTGCACCAGGCAGAATCAATTTAATCGGCGAGCACACCGATTATAACGGCGGCCATGTGTTTCCCTGCGCCATTACCTATGGAACCTATGCGGTTGCGAAAAAGCGGGACGATCAGCTAGTCCGCTTGTACTCAGCAAACTTTCCTGAAAAAGGCATTATCGAATTTGACTTAAATCATCTAGAGTATGCAAAAGAAGATAACTGGGCCAATTACCCAAAAGGGATGATTCACTATATCATCAAAGCGGGGTACCCAATTTCAACTGGCCTCGATTGCGTCATCCAAGGAAATATCCCAAATGGCGCCGGACTTTCCTCCTCTGCTTCCATTGAATTGTTAACAGGCGTCCTTTTGAATGGACTATATGATCTAGAGATACCACGCCTTAAGTTAATCAAATTAGGAAAACAGGTTGAAAATCAATTTATCGGCGTTAACAGCGGAATCATGGACCAATTTGCAATCGGAATGGGCCAAAAAGATGCTGGAATCTTACTAGATTGCCAGACATTAAGCTATGAATATGCCCCAATCAAACTTGAAAACCACAAAATCTTAATCATAAACACGAACAAACGCCGTGAACTAGCGGATTCGAAATACAATGAGCGCAGAGACGAATGTGAAAAGGCCCTCTTGCAACTTCAGCAAAAACTGCCAATCGAAGCGCTTGGACAGCTTTCAGAAGAAGAGTTTGATGCCAATCAATCCCTCATCACAAACGAAACCGTTCGCAAACGGGCGAAACATGCTGTCTATGAGAATGCGAGAACTTTGAAGGCACTGCAAGAATTAAAGGCTGGAAACCTGGAGGTCTTTGGTCAATTAATGAATCAATCCCATCTATCCTTACGGGATGACTACGAGGTTACCGGAAACGAGCTTGATCGCTTAGTAGAAGCGGCTTGGAAACAGCCTGGAGTTCTTGGGGCACGGATGACGGGAGCGGGATTTGGCGGCTGTGCGATTGCAATTGTCGAAAATAAAAAAGTTGAGAGCTTTATAACCAACGTCGGCGCAGCCTATCGCGAAAAAATTGGCTATGATGCCGATTTCTATGTAGCAAGTATTGGTGATGGAGCAAAAGAAGTAGAAATGGAGGCGGTAAGATGAGTATTCTCGTTTTAGGTGGGGCTGGCTATATTGGTTCACACGCTGTATATCAATTAATCGATCAAAATTTCCAAGTCGTTGTCATCGATAATTTGCAAACAGGACATCGGGAGGCAATCCATCCAAAAGCAAACTTTTACGAAGGAGATATCCGTGACCGCAAGTTTATGCGATCGGTTTTTGAAAAAGAAACCATTGAGGGTATCCTTCATTTTGCTGCGAACTCTCTTGTCGGCGAATCAATGACAGAGCCATTAAAATACTTTGATAACAATGTGTACGGAACACAAATCGTGCTAGAAATGATGAAGGAATTCGGAGTAAAAAACATCGTCTTTTCTTCAACAGCTGCGGTATATGGTGAACAAATGGTCATGCCGATTACAGAAGCCGCGGCTACGAATCCAACCAATACGTACGGCGAAACCAAACTGACGATGGAAAAAATGATGTCCTGGTGTGAAAAAGCCTTTGATCTCAAGTATGTTTCACTTCGCTATTTTAATGTAGCCGGAGCCAGAGGAGACGGACAAATTGGTGAGGACCACAACCCTGAAACACATCTAATCCCTGTTGTTTTGGAAGCGGCACTCGGAAAAAGACCTGCCGTTACCGTATTTGGTAAGGATTATGACACAGAAGATGGAACCTGTGTCCGCGATTATATCCACGTCGAGGACTTAATTGCAGCCCACTTGTTGGCCCTAAAGTATTTGCAAAATGGCGGCGGGAGCAACGTGTTCAATCTGGGCAGCAGCCAAGGATTTTCAGTAAAAGAAATTATTGAGACTGCAAAACAGGTAACGGGCATCGAACTTCCTGTTGTCATGGGCGAACGACGTTCCGGGGATCCGAGCACGCTTATCGCTTCCTCAGAAAAAGCAAAGCAAGTGCTGGGTTGGAACCCATCTCGAACATCCATCCGTGAAATTATCCGTGATGCGTGGAACTGGCATCAGCATCACCCGAACGGCTACCAAAAAAAGAGGTGAAAAAAATGATTGATCACGTTATTCAGCAATTACTAAATCAAGCGCTTGCTGTCCAATTAATACAGAAGGAAGATGAGATTTATGCCCGAAATCAAATCTTGTCTCTGCTGCAATTAACAGATTTTAAGGAATCCGACCCACTAACAGAATCAGATCTCTCTATCCCCGATTTGCTTGATCAGATTGTCGATTATGCTTGCGGGCAAGGGATTATTGAGGATTTTTTTGATGAAAAAGAAATTTTTTCAAGTAAGGTGATGAACGGTTTGACGGCAAGACCGTCAACGGTGAATCAGTTATTTTATGAAAAATATAAACAAAGTCCTCAAACAGCAACCGACTATTTTTATGACTTAAGTAAAAACAGTAACTATATTCAAATGAAACGGATTTCCAAAAATATTGAGTATAAAGCGGCTACCGAATATGGTGAATTAGATATAACGATTAATCTATCAAAGCCCGAAAAAGATCCGAAGAGTATTGCACTAGAGCGGGAAGCGAAAAAGAATGATTACCCGAAATGTCTGCTTTGTATTGAGAATGAGGGCTATGCTGGGCGAATTGGCCACCCGGCCCGCTCCAATCACCGGATGATCCGCGTGAATCTTTTGGAGAAAAACTGGTATTTACAATACTCGCCCTATGTGTACTACAATGAGCATTGCATTGTCTTGTCTGAGAACCATACCGATATGAAAATAAGTCCGCAAACCTTTTTGCGAATCTTAACATTTGTGGACCTATTTCCTCATTATTTTCTTGGTTCGAATGCGGACCTGCCGATTGTCGGCGGCTCGATTTTATCCCATGACCACTACCAGGGCGGCAACCATGAATTTGCGATGGCCAAGGCAGAAGCTGATTGGACTTTTACACTAGATAGATTTCCAGATGTTCAAGGTTCAGTGGTGAAATGGCCAATGTCGGTTATCCGCCTCCGTTCGGAGCAAAAAGCAGGCCTTGTGGATGCCGCCACACATATCTTAACGAAATGGAAAAACTATAGTGATGATTCGCTCGGAATTCTGGCGGCTACAGATGGAACACCGCACAATACGATAACCCCGATTGCTCGTAAAAAGGGGAACTTTTTCGAATTGGATTTAGTCCTTCGTAACAACCGGACGAGTGAGAAGTATCCGCTGGGAATCTTCCATCCACATCAAGATGTTCATCATATTAAAAAGGAAAACATTGGCCTGATTGAAGTGATGGGACTTGCTGTTTTACCGGCACGTTTAAAGGATGAGTTGGAAGAGGTGGAAATGTTCATTGAAGGCCAATCAGCAGTGGTTGCAGACTATCATTTGGAGTGGGCTGAGCAGTTAAAATCACGTTTTGCAGGCGAAATGAATACGGGATTATTCGTAAAAGAAGAAGTGGGTAAGAAGTTCTTGCGGGTTCTCGAGGATGCCGGTGTATTTAAACGAAATGAAGATGGAGCAGCCGGGTTTAAACGTTTTATTGCGTCATTATAAACGAAGGAGCAACAATCCATGAAAATAATAGATCAAGTTTTCGGAGATAATCATGGCAAGCAGGTAATCGAATATACACTGGTCAATGATTCTGGTATGTCTATCTCGTGTTTGAATTACGGTTGTGTGATTACGAAAATTATGGTCCCAGACCGGAACGGAACGATCGAAAATGTTGTGCTCGGATTCGACAACTTTAATGATTACTTAGCGTGGTCTCCGTATTTTGGCGCCGTTGTCGGCCGGGTGGCAGGCCGAATTAAAGATGCCCGTTTTAAGTTGGATGGGAAAGAATATCTTCTTGCGAAAAATGAGGGAGCTAACCATCTTCACGGCGGTCAAAAAGGCCTTAACTCCGTAATTTGGCAGGCTGAAAAACTGGAAAAAGACCAGGCAATCGGTATAAAGTTTTTTTATCACTCTCCGGATGGTGAAGAGGGCTATCCAGGTAATTTAGAGACAGCAGTTACGTATCTATTAACCAATAATAATGAATTACAAATAACGTTCGAAGCGAGAACTGACCAAAAAACGCTGGTCAATTTAACGAATCATTCTTATTTTAATTTGAGCGGTCATACAAAACGGGATATTACTGAACACATCCTGCAGCTGGACAGCCATCGCTTTTTAGAATTGGGGCCAGATTTAATTCCAACTGGTAAAATGATCGAGACTGCCGGGACTCCGTTTGATTTTAGCCAAGGAAGAAAGTTGCAGGTTGGGATGAATTCAACGTACGATCAAAATGTTTTGGTTGGAAATGGCTACGACCACCCGCTGATTTTTTCAAAAAAAGGTGAGAATTGCGTTTGGCTCAAAGATGAAGGAAGTGGACGTGCGCTTGAGGTAACAACAGATCAACCATGTGTTGTCCTCTATACTGGCAATTTTTTAGAGGGGCCCTATTCCATTTCAGGTGTTTCGGCTCGGGATTATTTAGGCGTGTGTCTGGAAACACAGGGTTTTCCAGATGCGATTCATCATCCATCGTTTCCATCTATCATTTTGAATCCAGAAGAAGTATACTTTGGGAAAACAACGTACCGTTTCTTTGTTAATCAGTAAGGAGTTTTAACTATGGCTACAATTAAGGATATTGCCCAATTGGCTGGAGTTTCCATCGCGACCGTTTCCCGTGTCTTGAATTATGACACTACTCTATCTGTCAGCGATGATACGAAAAAAAGAATTTTTGAAGCAGCAGAAGAACTCTCCTATAAAAAACTGCCGGCTCGGAAGCAGGAAACCGGAAAAATTGCCCTTCTTCAGTGGTATACGGAAAAAGAAGAGCTGGAAGATTTGTATTATATGTCGATTCGCTTAGGAGTCGAAAATCGCTGCCGCCATCATGGGCTTCAAATGGCGTCATACTTCCAAGACAATATCGAGGATTTGAAGCAGGACGATTTGCGCGGGCTGATTGCAATTGGTAAGTTCAGCAGCAAACAGGTAAAAGAATTAAGTTCGATTACGAAAAAAATTGTTTTTGTCGATTATTCCCCAGATGAGGAGCAGTTTGATTCGATTGTGATTGATTTTGAAAAGGCAACAAAAAAGGTACTCAACCATCTGATTAAAAAGGGTCATGAGAGGATTGGGTATATCGGTGGCAGGGAAGTGTTTAGGGACAAAACCTCGACGATTGAAGACCTGCGGGAATCAACCTTTAAGCGTTACTTAGATGAAAAAGGTCTTCTTAATGAAGCCTATATGTATAACGGCAGCTTTTCAGTTCAGGATGGTCATTCGTTGATGAAAAGGGCAATTGACGAACATAAGGAACAATTGCCGACGGCGTTTTTTGTAGCTAATGATTCGATTGCTGTTGGTGCACTTCGGGCGCTGCTGGAGGAAGAAATTTCTGTACCGGACCGGGTGAACATTATCGGAGTCAATGATATCAGCCTTGCAAAATATGTTTTTCCGGCCTTGAGTACGGTGAAGGTTTATACCGAACTTATGGGGGAAACAGCCGTGGATACGCTGTTAGAAAGAATCGAAGGCAGAAAAATTGCGAAAAAAGTCATGATTGCTACTAAGCTGATTCTACGGAATAGCAGCTTTTAAACGCATGGAACGTTTAGTTCCATGCATTTTTTTGATTAATTTCAAGGAGTTCTTAATCTTATTCTTCTTTTTCGCTGATAGGTATAAATAATAATGGTGACCAGAATGAAAAGGATGATTAAAATAATGCTGTATCTCGAAAAATACCCTGCGACAGCTGTCCAATTTTCTCCCAATATCCTTCCTAAAGTAATAAAGCTAAAACACCAAATCACTGCACCCGAATAAGCAAATAAGACAAACTTTTTATAGGTATAGCGATTAATCCCGGCAAGATAGGCGGTAATATGGCGGATTCCGGGAATAAAAAAGCCAATCAACAAGAGGAAGGGTCCCATTTTCATAAATAATTTTTTCGTTCGATTCACTCGTTCTTCTGTAATATGCAGCTTCGGCCCATAACGATTTAAAAAAGGCACCCCTAATTTTACTCCTAAGAAATAGCTTAATGTGATCCCCCCGCAAGCTCCGGCTGCGGCACAAAGAAGGGAAGGGATGTAGCTAAGGTTTCCTTGAAAAACGTTATATCCCACATAGGTAAGAAGAACCTCATCTGGAATCGGCAGTCCAATAATACCGCCAATTAAGGCGATAATAATTCCCATGTATCCGAAATGAGCAATTAAGTAACTTAGTTGATGCATGTTTTTAACACTTCCAGTTAGATTTATAATTTCTTACCCATGTATTTTTCCTAAAATGAATCGGGATATACAATTTGTTTTTGTTTGATCATTTATTGTGAGGGGAGGAAATGGAGGGAATCTTCGCTCCCTATAGACAATATACTAGAAGTGAATAAAAACACGGTAATTGTTTTATTTTTTATAAAGTTTTATTGGAATTAGGGGGGATAACGATCGATAACCTATTTATGAAAGAGGCTGTTGATATTGCTCTTAACAATGTGCTGACAAACAGCGGGGGTCCGTTCGGTGCCGTTATTGTTAAAAACGGAAAGGTTATTAGCATGGGTCGGAATCAAGTCGTGGCGGGGAATGACCCAACGGCCCATGCGGAGGTTCAAGCCATTCGGTCTGCCTGTTTGCATTTAAACACCTATGACCTGACTGATTGCGAAATATACACAAGCTGCGAGCCATGCCCAATGTGTTTAGGAGCCATCTATTGGGCGAAAATCAAAGCCGTTTATTATGCAAATACCTCAGAGGATGCGGCCCAAATCGGCTTTAACGACCAATTTATCTATGAACAACTTTGTCTGCCAAAGAACCAGCGCACCATCCCAATGACCCAAATCCTCACACAAAACTACCAACAACCCTTCCAAGCCTGGCAGCAAACCTCCGCCAAAACACGATATTAACATAGGTGACAGGCACCGTTCATGGACTTTTCGCCTGTTTTGTCCGCATGGGGTGGACATCACTTCGGTTTTAAAAGAAAGTGCAGGGGAAATTTTTCTCTTGTATTTTCTTTTTTTTGTTGGAAAAAAATTTTTTTGTAGTGTAAACGCCTACATGAGTGGAAATTTCTATATTCGAAATAAATATAGAGTATAATATGAGGAAGAAAAAAATGACCAGGAGTAGAGACCATTGAATAAACAAAATAGCAAATACCGTTGGGTGGTTTTTGCCTCGGTATTGTTTACGTATTTTTTAATTGTCAGCCAAAGAACGGCACCGGGATTAATTACGGACCAATTAATGAAGGATTTTAATTTAACCGCATCCACCATCGGGTTAATGACAAGTATTCAATTTTTGGCCTATGCCGGATTGCAAATTCCAATCGGTATTTTGTCAGACAGGTTTGGCCCAAATTTTTTCCTTATTATTGGTACCTTGCTGAACGCGATTGGAACGGTAGTTTATAGTCTTGCTCCTAATGGGGCAATCCTTGTTTTTTCCCGATTATTAGTGGGGATGGGAGATGCGACTATTTGGGTGAACTTGGTATTAATATTAAGCCAATGGTTCAAAGTTAAAGAATTTGTGGGGCTGCTGGGGCTGGCCGGTGTATCGGGAAGTATGGGCTTTTTGCTGGCGACCGTTCCATTTTCAACATGGATCTCCTTATTTGGCTGGCGCACGCCCTTTTTGGTTATTGGTATTATTTTATGCCTTTGTGCACTGCTGCTTTATTTCGTTCTGGTTAAAAAACCAAAACAGATTTTTAAGAACGAGGCACCTAAGGTTAAAATGGTGAAGAAACAGGATAATCCATTGCAGTTGCTGCGCCGGATTTTCTCTGCAAGGCAGGCATGGGCGACCTTCTTTTGCCATTTTGGCGCTGTCGGTACGTATGTAGGATTTATCGGATCATGGGCAGTACCATACGGCATGCATGTTTACGGATTGACGCGGTCGCATGCCAGCCAGTTCATCATGATCGGCTTAATTGGGGCAATTATCGGGGCACCGCTGACCACCTGGATTTCCAATCGGGTTGATTCGATTAAACGCCCTTATTTGGTGGTTCATATAATCATCTTTATAAGCTGGGCTGCATTTCTTTTATTTAATGGTAAGCCGCCATTCTATATGCTAATGATTCTATATTTTATGATTGGTTATGGGAACGGGGCAAGTGCGTTAACCTTTGCGGTCGTTCGGAAATCCTTCCCGATGAAAGAGGTTGGTGTCGTATCGGGATTTGCCAATACAGGTGGATTTTTAAGTGCCGTCCTTTTGCCAACGATTTTTGGGAAGGTTTTAGATCATTTTCATACTTCGGCAGCAAGTGTTGGCTACCAATACGGTTTTATCATTCCCGTCATGTTCACTCTGTTAGGCTTGCTTGGGGGAATCTTAATTAAAGAGCAACGTCAAGAGGCAAAGCGGCCGAGTGAAGTAAGAGTATAGGTTTTTTTGAAAAAAGAGGAAGCAAAATTGCTTCCTCTTTTATTGAAGTCCTTTAAATCCGTATTTTTCCAAAATATTTATGGATGTTTGACCTTGAAGATAATCGTAAAATAACTGCGCCTCTTTTGGGTGGGAACTATTCTTGATCACCCCTACAGGATAAATAATCGGTCCATGACTATCTTCCTTAGCCATCGCAGCAATTTTAACCTTCGGAGAAATTAATGCATCCGTTTTATAAACAATCCCTGCATCCACATTGTTCGTTTCCACATATGTAAGCACTTGGCGGACATCCTTGGCATAGACCGCTTTTCCTTCAATCGCTTTCCAAGCATGTAAATGTTCTAAAGTTTCCTTAGCATACTGACCTGCCGGTACAGACTCTGGTGTCCCAATCGCAATCTTATTTGCTTTTACAAGGTCTTCAAATGCATGAATTCCTTTATTACCATCCTTTGGAACAACCAACACTAGCTCATTTCCAACGAGATCTGTTCGTTTTGATCTTTCAATAAGTCCGTCTTGTACTAATTTATCAAATTTATCCTCAGCGGCTGAGAAGAAAAGATCGACAGGTGCTCCTTGTGAAATTTGTTGTTGAAGAGCACCGGAAGCTCCAAAATTATAGTTGATCACGATATTTGGATGTTCCTTCTCAAACTTCGTTTTAATGTCATTCAAGGCATTTTGTAAACTCGCAGCGGCTGAAACTGTTAGTTCCACCTTTTTTTGTTCCTTTGGCTTTTTTGCCTGTTGATTGGATGAACACCCAGCCATAATCATTATAAGCAGTATTAGCGAAAGAAATAAAAGATATCGTTTTTGCATCATCCATCTCCCTTTATGAATAGCTGAAATTCTACAGCCTTCTACTTGTCTATCTTTACTTCAATGGATCATTTAATACGTTTTCCTCTAAGACTGAAAATTTATCCCCATATACCATAGTAATATGTTTTTCTCCCCATGCACAGAGAGAGTCTAAAATGTCTTTTAAACTCCAGCCATATTCACTAAGCTCATACTCCACTTTCGGCGGGACTTGGTTATGGACAATCCGCTTTACAACCCCGTCTTCTTCCAATTCCCGTAATTGCTGAGTCAGCATTTTTTGCGTAATGTTGGGCATGAGGCGTTTCAATTCACTTGTTCTTTTTTTTCCATGTGTAAGATGGCAAAGAATCACACATTTCCATTTTCCGCCGATTACTTCCAGCGTAGCTTCAACTGAGATATTATATTTCTTCTGCATTTTTCTCCCCTTCTCTATAGGCGCCTAAAAGTACCTATATAACTTTTTGGTTCCTATATCACTTTAAAGTGCGTACTTTTCTTTATGTTCACTATAACCCATAATAACATTTGCCGGCTGATTAAAACCACACATTTTATATATAGTTTGCCAGAAACAACTATTTCAATAAGGAGGAGAAAAATGGGTTTAGATAAAAAAAGAAGTACATTGGCTCTGCTCGCTTTAGCTGTCAGTGCTTTTGCGATTGGCACAACTGAGTTTATCAGTGTCGGATTATTACCGTTGATCGCTAAGGACTTAAAAATATCGGTTACAACTGCTGGTTTAACGGTTTCGTTATATGCATTAGGGGTTACTTTTGGAGCACCGATTCTAACCTCGCTAACATCGAGAATGTCGCGAAAATCATTATTACTGTGGATCATGGTTGTTTTTATCATCGGCAATAGTATTGCTGCCAGTGCAACAATGGTGTGGGTGTTGCTGTTGGCCCGTGTTGTATCTGCATTTTCACATGGGGTTTTTATGTCAATCGGCTCTACCATCGCAGCGAACCTAGTGCCGGAAAATCGTCGGGCGAGTGCAATTTCGATTATGTTTACAGGCCTCACTGTTGCCACCGTCACGGGTGTTCCGTTCGGAACCTTTATTGGTCAGCAATTTGGCTGGAGATTTGCCTTTATAACCATTGTGGCAGTTGGCGTGATAGCATTTATTGCGAACATACTATTAATACCAGCTGAATTACCAAAAGGAATCAAAACCAGATTGCGAGATCAGGTGAAGCTTATTACCAATGGAAGGTTATTACTTTTATTCATCATTACCGCTTTAGGATATGGCGGAACGTTTGTAGTTTTTACCTATCTATCGCCATTACTTCAAGAAATTACGGGATTTAAACAGGGGTCTGTAGCGGTGATTTTACTCGTCTATGGACTTGCGATTGCCATTGGAAATGTGATTGGCGGAAAAGCAGCCAACCGAAAGCCGATTTCAGCCTTATTTTATATGTTTATCCTACAAGCCATTGTGCTGTTTATCTTAACCTTTACGGCTCCATTTAAGGTAGCGGGTTTACTCACAATTATTTTTATGGGGGTATTGGCTTTCATGAACGTTCCTGGATTACAGGTATATGTCGTAATGCTGGCGGAACGTTATGTCCCAAGCGCAGTGGATGTCGCTTCTGCAATCAATATCGCCGCATTTAACGCAGGAATTGCGATTGGGTCCTATCTTGGAGGTGTGATTACCGATTCAATTGGACTCATTCATACAGCATGGGTTGGTGCACTGATGGTTTTTGGTGCTGTTATTTTAACAGGTTGGAGTCGTGCTTTAGAACGAAAAGATGAAAAAATGGTTTTACAAAAAATTTCTTAACAATGAGGAGAATCATTATGAATACATTACAAGATAAAACAACATTAAATAACGGTGTGAAAATGCCTTGGTTTGGCATTGGTGTATTTAAAGTAGAGGAAGGACCTGAGCTAGTCAATGCTGTTAAAACAGCAATAAAGCATGGTTATCGCAGTGTGGATACAGCGGCGATTTACGGAAATGAAGAAGGAGTCGGACAGGGTATCCGTGAAGGAATAGAAGCGGCCGAAATTTCAAGAGAAGAATTATTTGTAACTTCTAAGGTTTGGAATTCTGATTTAGGCTATGAATCCACTCTAGCAGCCTATGAAACAAGCCTGCAGAAACTAGGTGTAGAGTACTTGGATTTATATCTTATTCACTGGCCTGTTGATGGGAAATATAAAGAGGCCTGGAGAGCATTAGAAACCCTTTATAAAGAGGGACGGGTAAAAGCAATTGGGGTGAGTAATTTTCAAATCCACCATCTTGAGGATTTAATGAAGGATGCGGAAATTAAACCGGTGATTAATCAGGTAGAGTATCATCCTCGACTAACCCAAAAAGCACTTCAGGAATTTTGCCGAGAGCATGATATACAGTTGGAGGCCTGGTCTCCACTGATGCAAGGGCAATTACTTGATAACCCTGTTCTGAAAGAAATAGCTTCAAAGTATCAAAAATCGGCTGCTCAAATCATTTTGCGCTGGGACCTGCAAAACGGGGTTGTAACGATTCCAAAATCTACGAAAGAACATCGTATTGTTGAGAACGCCTCGGTCTTTGATTTTACGCTGACCAAAGATGAGATGGATCAGATTGATCGTTTGAATCAGAATCATCGTGTTGGACCAGATCCAGATCATATTGACTTTTAACATAACCATGGAGATATCAGGGGGTGAGACCTGATGTCTCCTTTTTTTTTCGTGTTTGTCGAAAAACAGAGGAATTTTACCGAAAACTAAACTCTTTTATTTTGGTAACATATGGTATGATATTGCTAGTTTCATAGAAAAGAGGGGTATCCATGAAGTCGGTTTGGCGAAAATTAAGTGCCATTGGAATTGGCGCAACACTGATGACATCCACGCTATTGACCACCACTGTCGAGGTATCGGCAGCAAGCAAGTTTGGAACATCCAAAGCATTGATTCAACAGAAAACAAATTCACTAAAGGAAAAGCTCGAGGAAAACAAGACCCCATTATTTAGCGAAGATACGCTCATCATCAAGTATAAGCAGCCGCTCTTGCTCGGTGAAGTAAAAGGAGCAAACAAAGATTATATTATCGTTCAAAATGTGGAAAAGCTGGGATACATGGTGGTCAAGCTTCTAAAAAAAGACTCCCTTCAAAAAGTAACCCAGGCCTTTCAAAAGAACAGTAAGGTTCTTTCTGTGGAAAGAAGTGTTCTATATAAACCATTTTCTGTTCCATCAGATCCAAAAACAAAGGATGAATACTATCTATCCATGTTAAAGATCCCCGAAGCCCAAAAACTGAAAGGGAAAAATAAAATAACTGTTGCTGTCATTGATACAGGGATTGATGGAAATCATCCGGAACTAAAGGGAAAAGTGCTCCCAGCCGTAAATGAAATCAATCCAATGAATCATGGAGTTCCTGATCAGCATGGTACCCATGTGACCGGTATTATTGCTGCAGCAAAAGGAAATGGCATTGGCGGTTATGGAATCAACCCAAATGTGAAAATCCTGCCGATTGATGTTTTTGACCGCGATGGTTTTATAACGGACTATACGATTGCCCAAGCAGTGCTATATGCAGCGAACCACGGTGCAAAGGTAATTAATATGAGTCTTGGTTCGCCCATTCCGTCATCCATTTTAGGAGATGCGGTTAAAACTGCGATTCAAAAAGGAGTAACCGTTGTCGCCGCTTCAGGAAATGATGGGACTTCCGCTCCGAATTATCCTGCCAGCTACGAAGGAGTCATTGGAGTTGGTTCGATCAATAAATCGAAGCACTTAAGTTATTTCTCGTCCTACGGTCCTTCGATGGACATCGTGGCACCAGGGGAGGATATTTACGCGCCGTTTTATGATTATGAGAAAAAATCAACCTTTCAAACTCTGAGCGGAACCTCCATGGCGTCACCAATGGTGGCGGGGGCAGCCTCCTTGCTTTTATCCAAGCATCCGAAATTAAAACCGGCACAGGTTGAATATATTCTTGAGCATACGACCAATGATTTGGGAGCGAAAGGGTACGATGTGAAATATGGAAAGGGCCTTGTTAATCCTGTCGCAGCCTTAAAGTATGATATTAAGAAGCTTCCTTCTTTTGTAAATACTGTCTGGACGAAAAAAGAAATTTTGCAAAATGCAACCGCACTTTCAATGAAAAAGACAAAGTCAGTAACAGGATCTTTAACGAAACCACGGCAGCAAAAGTGGTATCAGCTCCCTGTTCAAAAAGGTGAGTATATCCAAACCGTGCTTGCGGGGGCAAAACAATATGATTATAAAATGACCCTTCGCGTTTATGGAGAGAACCAGAGCCTTTCGATTGACGTAAACAAAGTACAAGCGGGAAAAACGGAAGGGAAATTAATCCAGGTTCCTTTTTCCGGAATAATGGCAATTGGTGTGAATGATACCAATGGAAATTATGATGATTCCTCTGCGAAACAATCTACTTTTCATCTTTCCATTAAACGCTCTGCTGTACAGCCGGTTGACGAGTCGACTTCGGATGCGCCAATAGCGGTGAAATCCCTGCCGTATACATCCGCACCGCAAACGTTAATGGGGGAAAATGGGGATGATGATTACTTTTACCTTAAGACCAAAAATGAGAATGCTGCGAAAGTAGTGCTCTCGGGAATTCCGGGGATTGATACGAATATTCAAGTCTATAGTCTGTCTGTGGTGAATGAAGAAACGGAAAAAAATGATGAAAACGTCATGGAGGATAATGTCCCGCTTGATCAGCTCCCGCCAATTGCAGCGGCAGATAGTAAAGGAATAGGGGATGGGGAAACGTTGACATTCCCTGCTCAGCCTAATACAGAATATTTAGTCAAGGTTTCGAGTAAACCAATGCTAGATTTTGCAGATGAAAAAGGGATGGTTCTAGTTGACAAGTCAAGTGAGGAAGCGCAGGCATCCCTTGAACCCTACACCGTCAAAATTCAAGGCAAGGTGATACCACCGGATGAAGATAACAGCGCTAATACAAATCCGGATGGATCTCTTTCTGATTATTATCAATCGATTTTGGATGGCACCGTTTCTTCGCCTGCTGGTAAAACACTTGTCGGCTATTTGCAAACGCCGGAGGATGAGGATTGGTATGAGGTTAAGCCATCTAAAACGGGAATTTATCAATATAGTCTGCCTAAAGGATTAGGAGTGAAACCGTATATTGAGATTGTACATGTAATGAATGGCAAGGATGAAAATGGCAGGGACATTGTTGATTTTAATTTAGTTGGAACCAATATGAATGATGCGAATTGGGTATCAGGGGAATTAAGTGATACCATTTTTGCTGGTTTGAAAAAGAATGAAACATATTTGATTCATTTCATGGGGAATCCAATGACAGGGGGAGGTATTTCCCTTGATCCGTATCAATTGTCTTCTAAGTTACTGATTTCGAATACCGGAGATAAATATGAGGATAATGATTCAGTTCCTAAAAATTTACCATCCTCAACAGTCCATGGAAATTTTGCAGCGCCAAATGATGTGGACATGTTTTATTTAAAAGGGAAGAAATCAAGTATTTACAGTCTGTTATTTGAGAGCGGCAAGCCAAGTGCTGCCATGCTGAAAAAGTATCCAAAAGAGCTATTCTCACAAATTTACGGAGCTGCGATTGTTTACAAGGATGTCAATAAGAACCGGAAAATTGATGGGGCAGACGCTGAAATGGCCAGTGTGATGGCGAAGGGGCTTTTCGAGGGTGCATCAAATAATTACGGATCCTTTAAAGTGGAAAAGGGAAGTAACTATATTGTCGTCATTATTGGGCTCACGGCCAGTTCTTCTCAAATATCTTTAGTACCGTATAATTTATCCATTGCCCCTGTCCCGACAAAAGATGAAGACGCAAAATCGAAAGTAAAGAACAATGTACCATCCAAACCTCTTACTTTGAAAAAGAAAGGCTCCCATACGCTGATGGCTTCTGGTAATTTAAACAGCGGGGTAGGGTATGGCGATGAAGATTGGTATGTATTGAATGTAAAAGACAAATGGAACGGATACATTTCGGTATCGGGCGGCCCAGAGATTGATGCGGTCATCTCCCTTTACCATAAAGGTAAAAGAGTCTCCCTTGCTGATTATTATGCACAAGGACAATCCGAAGTCATGCGTGTCCATCTCAAAAAAGGAAAATACTATATCAAAGTCAAGGATGTTAATGGCAACGCAACAATCAAGCCATATACAATAAAAGTAACAAAATAACAAAAGTAAGGCGGTTAGCTGGTGCACAGGGATGTGCTCAGCTAACCGCCTTTTCACATTGGTGCCCACATTGGTGCCTGTCACCGTTCGTGGACAAAAATGGTATTTTTGTGCGCCTGCGGTGGACAGTGTTACAAAAGAATAAATGTAAGGGGTTTATAAGGGCATATTAAAGATAAAAAGTTCTTGCACAAAATTCTAAAAATAGTTACTATAATGGTAGTAACCAAAACAAACGTTTGTAAGCGTCTACAAGAGGCTGACGTTTGATATCATCTGGGGGTAATGTATGAAATATGTCATTTCGATTATTGGTCTTCTTTTTGTATTCGGTTTAGCATTATTAGTCAGTAAAGATCGGAAAAGGGTAAGAGTAAAACCGATTATCATCATGGTGGTCATTCAAATTCTTTTGTCCTGGATCCTCCTGAATACCGAAATTGGTTTAATCATAATTCGGGCAATCTCTACTGTTTTCAGTAAATTGCTGGAATACGCGAATGAAGGGGTAAGCTTCGTGTTTGGCGGGCTGGCAAATAAAGGAGAGGCACCTTTCTTTTTAAATGTGCTGCTGCCAATTGTGTTTATTTCTGTGTTAATCGGGATTTTCCAGTATCTAAAAATTCTCCCCCTTATCATGAAAGGAATTGGACTTGTTCTTAGTAAGGTAAATGGGATGGGGAAATTGGAATCGTATAATGCTGTAGCATCGATGATGGTCGGACAATCGGAAGTATTTATTACGGTTAAAAAACAGCTTGGACAGCTGCCGGAGCATCGCTTGTATACACTATGTGCCTCTGCGATGTCCACCGTTTCGATGTCGATTGTCGGGGCCTATATGAATATGCTTCAGCCGAAATTTGTTGTAACGGCTCTTATCCTTAACCTATTTGGCGGTTTTATCGTTACATCCATCATTAACCCCTACAGGGTGGAACCAAGTGAAGATATTTTGGTGATCCATGAAGAAGCGAAACAGTCCTTCTTTGAAATGCTTGGTGAGTATATCCTAGATGGATTTAAGGTGGCTATAATCGTAGGTGCAATGCTAATTGGATTTGTTGCCTTAATGGCTGCAATTAATCATTTATTTCAATTATTGTTCTCGATTTCCTTCCAGCAGCTATTAGGATATATTTTTGCACCAGTGGCATTTATTATGGGAATCAACCCAGCTGAAACCGTTCGTGCTGGTGGAATCATGGCGACAAAACTTGTAACGAATGAATTTGTGGCGATGATGGATTTATCGAAAGAGGTAAAAAGTTTTGACCAGCGGACTGTTGGAATTCTTTCAGTATTTTTAGTATCCTTTGCGAACTTTGCGTCAATCGGAATTATTGCCGGTGCTGTTAAAGGCTTAAATGAAAAACAAGGAAATGTCGTGGCCCGCTTCGGTTTAAAACTTCTTTATGGAGCCACACTTGTCAGCGTTTTGTCTGGTGTGATTGTAAGTTTTGTCTTATAAAAGTTAAACCTAGTGATTTCACTAGGTTTATTTTATTGTAAAAAAACCTCTTGCCATAAAGGGTTAATGGAGGTTACTATAGTAGTAGTAACTAATGGGAAAGCATTCATAATAAATAACCAATCGAAGGGAGGAGAGTCACCACGTGAATTTTAGAATCTATCTTTTAGCGATTGTTTCATTTGTGGTCGGAATGGCTGAGCTGATTGTCGGTGGGATTCTTGACATCGTCTCAGATGGCCTTGGCATTTCAATTAGTGCTGCGGGAGAACTTATTACGATATATTCACTTGTTTTTGCGATCGCCTCACCGGTCCTTTTAACGGTAACCGCGAAAATTGAAAGAAAGCGGCTGTTGCTTTGGACATTGCTGATCTTCTTATGCGGGAATATGATCGCCTTCATCAGCCCTAATTTTATTGTTTTATTTCTTTCAAGAATTATCTCTGCTGCAAGTGGATCTCTTTTAGTGGTTCTTTCCGTAACCATTGCTTCAAGTATTGTAAAAGAAGAATATCGTGCGCGGGCAATAGGAGTCATCTTTATGGGAATCAGCGGATCCCTCGTATTGGGGGTGCCGATTGGACTTGTGATTGGGAATCATTTCGGCTGGCGCTCACCATTTCTGTTTATCGCTGTGCTAACACTGATTTCAATGGCAGGGGTATATGCCTTCTTAAATAAAATCGACCCTAAACCAATGATTTCACTAAAACAGCAATTACAAACCTTGAAAAATTCAAAGATTTTATCAGCGCAGTTAACTTCTGTTTTATTTTTAACGGGGCATTTAACTCTCTATGCGTATCTAACCCCGTTTTTAAAAACAACCCTACATTTAGATGCAACCTGGGTCAGCATTTTTTACTTTATTTTTGGTATTTCAGCTGTTTTTGGAGGAGGCTTTGGGGGCTGGCTGGCCGACAAATGGGGTTCAAAGAAAAGCATTTTAACCATCGTAACCGTGTTTGCCGTCGCCCTGTTTGTCCTGCCAAATGTCACTTTTTCCATTACGCTTTTTGTCATCGTAATGATGGTGTGGAGTGCGTTAAGCTGGGCGATTACACCGGCACAGCAAAACTATTTAATTGAAACGGCGCCGGAAACATCGGATATCCAGCAAAGTTTGAATAATTCAGCCTTGCATATCGGGATTGCACTAGGCTCTGTAATCGGTGGAATGGTCATCAACCAGTATTCGGTTCAAGCGAATGCATCAGTAGGTGGGGTATTTATCATCATTGCCTTACTATGTGCCATTTTTTCTATTACAAGAAAACCAACTGAAAATAGACAAGAGGAGGTGAGCATGATGGTGGAGTAGGGATATCCTCTCCAGCATCATGATCGAATGAGTGTTCATATCAATGCAAAACAAGGGGAAATTGCAGAAAATATTTTATTACCGGGAGATCCTTTACGTGCCAAGTATATCGCGGAGACTTTTTTGGAAGATGTGACTTGTTATAATGAAGTGCGCGGCATGCTTGGTTTTACAGGTATGTATAAAGGAAAAAGAGTATCTGTTCAAGGAACAGGGATGGGAATTCCGTCGATTTCCATCTATGCGAATGAGTTAATTCGTGAATACGGTGTAAAAAATTTAATTCGTGTTGGTTCCTGCGGGGCAATCCAGAAGGATATAAAGGTCCGGGATGTGGTTCTAGCGATGACATCTTCAACTGATTCGAATACAAACCGCCTGGCTTTTCCAGGAATTGATTATGCACCGTGTGCTAACTTTAATTTACTGCAGAATGCCTATCAAGCAGGCACGCAAAAGGGCCTGGAAATAAAGGTTGGAAATGTGTTGTCAGCGGATGTATTCTACCGGGACAGCATGGATATTGTAAAAAAACTAGCTGATTATGGTGTGCTCGCAGTGGAGATGGAAACCACCGCATTATATACACTGGCTGCAAAATATGGTGTGAACGCGCTATCGATTTTAACCGTCAGTGATCATATTTTCACCGGGGAAGAAACGACAGCCGAAGAACGTCAAACCACGTTTAATGACATGGTGATCATGGCGCTTGAGGCATTATAAGATAAAGGCAGCGGGATCATCCCGCTGCCATTTTAATATCTTAACCTCATTAAGAGGTTTTTGATTTCCTCATCCTGCATTAATGTATCTTCAAATCTTTTCGTGATTTTTGCTAAGGCTAAATCATGGTAAAAAAAGTCAACGAAAAATTTTACGAAGGGTGGTGACTTTGTGATCATCGCCTGCCATGCACCGTTTTCCACACCGGCGAACAAAATTTCCTCTTCATCCGTTATGATTAGACGGCTATTCTCTAACATCCGATGCTCTTCATTCGGAGATAGAATCGTGAGCGAGGATAGTGCTGCATCAACATCCCCGACAACAAGTGCCTCTACCTTTACACCCGCATGTTCTTTTTCGAGTAAAACTGGCAAAAAGTCATGAAAATCTTCTTTCCATAGAGAAATTTGAATTGATTTCTTCGCCTCTTGCAGCAGCTGTTTACATTTTAGTTGAATTGAGGAATCGACTTTTAGACTCCATACCCGGTCATCGGTTATTTGTTTTTTGGATGAATTTTGTTTCAAACGATCGATATTGGTCTGAAATTGCTTTGTCAGCATTTCAATGACCAGATTTAACGGCAGAGCAGAATAGAGCTTTTTCTTTTCTGAAACAGAATCCAGCACCAGCCCTTTTTCAATCATTCGCGTCAACACTTCATATACCTTTGCTTTTGGAACCCCGGAGTATTTTACAATTTGTGTCGCATCCAGCGGTTCATCATTGGAGGAAAGGATCTCATAAACCTTGCTTTCATACTGTGAAAAACCAAACTTTTGCAGCATCATTACGCCCTCTTTTTAAGAAAAATTCGTCATATAGTCTATCATATTGGAATACAGAATGTTTGTAAAATCATCTTTAATTCAAGCCTTAGACACATCTTATCATTCTGTAAGGTATAGGTCTTTTTTACTCTAAAATCGAATAATGGAAGAAATACGTTAGTTTTTAGAAATAGAGGGAATTATATAATCAGTTACCAATCATGAAAGCCAGGAAGTGAAAGTATGTCAGATACAGATATATCGAAATATGAAAAGAAAATTATCATCCGCAATATACGTGTTGAAGATATTGATGCCATTATCGACTTAGGGAAGGTTTGTTTCCCTAATATGGATCCCTGGAAAAGGGAGCAATTACTTAGTCACATCCGAATTTTCCCTGAGGGTCAGTTTTGTGTCGAATATGAGGACAAGATTGTTGGTTCTTGTTCCAGTCTAATCGTTAATTTTGATGAATATGATGACCAGCACACATGGGATGTCATCACGGACAACGGGTATATTACCAATCATGACCCGGATGGATTTAACTTATATGGGATAGAGGTAATGGTGGACCCCGAATACCGTCGAATGAAATTAGGCCACCGTCTATACGAGGCACGTAAGGATCTGGCAGTTCGATTAAATCTAAAAAGCATTATCATTGGAGGAAGAATCCCGAATTACCACAAATACAAGGAAGAAATGACAGCCCGTGAATATGTTGCGGCCGTTGAGAAGCATAGCATTTATGACCCGGTGCTATCCTTCCAGCTCCTTCAAGGATTTGCGATTAAAAGGATTAACACAAGGTATCTGCCGGATGACAAAGCATCTGATTCGATGGCGACCTTGATGGAATGGAACAATGTTGATTATCGTCCAAAATCCAAACGGATCTATCGTACAGCGTTTCCCATTCGAATTTGTGCCGTGCAGTATATGATGAAGAAAATTGATTCGTTTCAGAATTTTAGCCGGCAAGTCGAGTACTATGTGGATGTCGCCGCTGATTTCGGATCGGATTTTGTTGTATTTCCAGAAATTTTTACCACCCAATTAATGTCCTTTCTCGAAGAAAAACGACCCGATCAGGCAGTACGAAGACTCGCCACCTATACCGATCAATACATTGAATTGTTTACACAACTTGCTGTACGCTATAACATCAACATTGTCGGGGGATCACATTTTGTAGAAGAGAATGGGGAGTTGTACAATGTTGGTTTCCTATTCCGCCGCGACGGTACGATAGAGAAGCAATCCAAAATTCACGCTACTCCTGATGAGCGTAAATGGTGGGGGATATCAGAAGGAAACGAAATCAATGTATTTGAGACCGATTGCGGAAAGATTGCTATCCAAATTTCGTATGATGTTGAGTTTCCGGAGCTCGCAAGGATTGCCGTGGATAAAGGGGCAAATATCATTTTCGTGCCTTTTTGTACGGAGGACCGTCAGGCATACCTTCGTGTTCGCTGCTGTGCGCAGGCACGGGCAATTGAAAACCAAGTATATACGTGTATTGCAGGAACTGTGGGCAATTTAACACATGTGGAAAATATGGATATTCAGTATGCTCAGTCAGGAATTTATTCCCCTTCTGATTTTGAGTTTGCAAGAGACGGGATTGTTGGGGAATGTGACGCAAATATTGATACAGTGGTGGTAGGTGATGTTGACCTTGAGAAATTGAGGCGCTCTCGGAACTCGGGATCACTAAGGCAATTGCGTGACCGCAGACATGATTTATATCGAGTGGAATGGAAAAATTTAAGCTAATAAGCTGCTCCCACGGTTGGGGCAGCTATTTTTTATAAACTTGATGTCGAAAAAACTACACCGAAGGGGGTTAGGCCACTTTCCGACTAATGCATGCGCTTACTCTTTTCGTATAACCGTGGTATCATATGGATAGTAAAAAAGTTATTGCAACATTATGATTTTAGCAGCGGGAAAGGAAGAAATTCACTTGAATTATAATAAAGACTTTGCCGTCATCAATGTCTCAACAAATGTAAGGGAAGCCTTGGATACGATGATTCAAGCTAGTATCCGGTTATTAGTTATAGAATCAGAAGGGAAACCTGTCGGGGTCTGTGATAGCTTTCACCTATTAATGCAAAAAAAACAGCCTGAACAAAAAGTGGCTTTTCATACGGATTTTATCCTAACAACCAGCAAGAATATCTTTTCCCTTGCCGATGACGATTTCTCCTATGCCCTCATTGAGGATGATACTGCGGAAATAATCGGTTGGACGGATCAGAAATCAGTGGAAATTGATCATATAAAACAAGCATATTCGAAAGACCTAGGAGCCATAACAACCGATTTGGAAGCAATTGTCGATTCGATATATGATGAAGTTTTAGTTGTTGACAGTCTTGGAAAAATTATTCGGGTTTCTAATCGAAGCACCCACCAATTATGGGGAGTAGACCCCGAAACGGTTATTGGTCAAAATATTTTAGAACTTGAAGAAAAGGGATGGTTTAAGCCTTCTGTTACAAGAAAAGTATTGGAGGAAAAGAAGAAAGTTTCAATTGTCCAGCATAACCGCTTCGGCAGGAAAATACTAGCTGTAGGAAATCCGGTTTTTAATCAAAAAAATGAATTAGAACGAATTGTCATTGCTTCCCGTGATATTACAGCCGTTAAAAAATTAGAGGAAGAACTTGAAGAGGCGAAAACACTAAAAGAAAAATATCGCAAAGAGGTAGATATCTTAAAGAAAGTCCAGCATGGAAATGAGAAGAAGATTATCTATCAATCTGAACAAATTAAAAATTTAATGTTTGAGGTCGAAAGGGTGGCCCGAGTTGAATCAACGGTTACCTTATATGGAGAATCAGGGGTAGGGAAAGAGTTGTTTGCTCAAGCCATCCATCAGCTGAGCCCAAGGGCGGAAAATCCATTTATTCGCATTAATTGCGGATCCATCCCTGAAAATTTATTGGAGAGCGAGCTATTTGGCTATGAAAAAGGTGCCTTTACCGGCGCCCTAAGCAATGGAAAAAAGGGCTTGTTCGAATTAGCCAATGAAGGAACTCTTTTTTTAGATGAGATTGGTGAGTTACCGCTTAATTTACAGGTAAAGCTTTTAAGGGCGATACAAGAACGGGAAATTATGAAAATTGGCGGCAGCAAAGCAATCCCAATTAATATTCGTATTATTACAGCAACCAATAAAAATTTGGAGGAAATGGTTGCGAAAGGAACCTTCCGCGAGGATTTATTTTATCGAATTCATGTTATTCCGTTATTTATTCCACCATTAAGGGAAAGAATCGCAGATATTGAACCTATTGTTTATCATTTCCTAGAATATTATAATGAAAGATTTTCGTCGAAGAAATATTTTTCCGAGGATGCAATGGAAGTGTTAAAAACATATAAGTGGCCAGGGAATATCCGGCAGCTGCAAAACGTAACAGAACGGGCCATGGTGGTTACGGCGGAGCAAATGATCACTGCGAATGACCTTGTGAAAATATTGGACAATCGTCAGAAAAACCAACATCCTGTGGAAGTGCATACCATTATCCCCCTTCAGCATGCAGTCCAGGATACGGAAAGACAGCTGCTTCAATTAGCTTTATTGAAATATAAGACGCTAACAAAAGTGGCTGAAGTGTTAGAGGTGAGTCAGCCGACTATCAGCAGACTTTATAATAAACTGAAGAACAGTCTTCAGGTTCGTTAAAAAATAGTACAATTGTTTTTCTAATATAGCCAAATGAGCAGTTCATTCATTTTTGAATAATTATCATTCAAAAATGAATGAACTATCGTTTTATATCTATAAACATAGTTGATATGTCGATATTTAAAGGATTGGCACGAAATATGCATATTAGAATAATAGGGATAGTTTAAAAGTATAAGGGTAGAGGGAAAGTTGTACTGCCATAATAAGTGAGGGAGGAATCAAAGCCACGGCTATAATTTTCTGACTTTTCCAATAAGGGTGACTAGTCAAATAGATAGCGTTTACAAAAAATGAACGTTATCTTATAAGTTTTACGACAACTTAAGGGGGAACATATATGGAAAAACAAGAGGTATCGTTTGAACGATCACTTACATTAACACATCTAGTTTTATTTGGACTTGCTTATTTAGCTCCGATGATTGTGTTTGGAATCTATGGGACGGTTGCAGAAGTAACCCATGGACTTGAGGCAAGCGCTTATTTGGTTGCCTTAATTGCAATGTTTTTTACTGCCTTCAGCTATACGCATATGGTTAAAGCTTATCCTGTTGCCGGATCTGCCTATACCTATACACGTAAATCTCTTAATTCACACCTCGGATTTATGGTCGGCTGGGCTACCCTGCTCGATTATGTCTTTATACCAATGGCCATCTGGCTGATTGGAAGTGCTTATTTGAATGCGGCATTTCCTTCTGTACCATCATGGTTATGGATCCTCTTATTTATATTTGTTACAACCGCAATCAATATTCTTGGAATCAAATTGAGTACTAAGGTCAACTTTCTTATGATGGTGTTTCAATTTTTAGTTATTGCACTATTTATTATTTTAAGTATTAAGAGCGTATTAGGCGGTGGCGGTGCCGGTACACTTCTTTCCGTAAGCCCGTTCGTGAATACTCATGTTTCGTTTTCATTTGTCCTGGCTGGAGCATCAATTGCCTGCTACTCATTCTTAGGTTTTGATGCCATTTCAACCTTTACCGAAGAAACAAGAAATCCTGAAAAAACGATCCCAAGAGCCATCATTTTGACAACTGTTATCGGTGGATTGATTTTTGTTGTTTCTACCTATTTCACTCATTTAGCTCACCCGGATTTTACGCATTTCAAAGCGGTAGATTCTGCAGGGTTTGAAATTGCTAAGCAAATAGGCGGGAACTTATTTAGCGCCATTTTCTTAGCAGGGATTATTATCGCCCAGTTTGCTTCAGGAATTTCCGCTCAAGCAAGTGCATCAAGATTGCTGTATGCAATGGGCCGCGATTCCGTACTTCCGAAAAAAATCTTTGGCTATCTCCATCCAAAGTTTAAAACACCTGTACTGAATATTCTTGTTGTAGCTGTGATTGGGTTACTGTCATTAAAGCTAAGTGTGTCAACTTCCACCTCATTTATAAACTTTGGTGCGTTTGTTGCCTTTATTTTAGTAAACGTTTCCGTTATTGCTCACTTTTATATAAAAGGCGGTAAACGGGCAGGAAAAGAAAAGATTTTCTATTTATTATTTCCAGCCATAGGCTGCTGCTTCGATATTTGGCTGTTTGTAAATCTTGATAAAAATGCACTAATTTTAGGCGGTACTTGGGCAGTAATCGGATTTGTCTATTTACTTGTTCTTACAAAAATGTTTAAAAAGCAGCCGCCGGAAATGCATTTTGAGGAAATGGATGAGGCTGTATAAGGATGAAAATAAGGGAAGGGCTTAGATGAAGCCCTTCTTTTATCGCTAATGGGAGGCATATAAGTGGAAAAAATCTATAGAATTGCACTCGCACAGCTAGCTGTAGCGGATGGAAATAAAGAAGAAAATTTAATAAAAATGGAATCTGCCGTTAAGAATGCGTGGAAGGAATCGGCAGATCTCTTGATTTTACCGGAATTAAACCTGACCGGCTTAGTATCGAAGGACCAATTGACAGGAATAGCAGAACCGCGCGAAGGGGAGAGTTTTAACCGGATTCAACGCATGCTGGCAGATTACCCTGTATCATTACTGTATTCTTTTCCAGAGTATGTCTCTGATGAGGAAATCTATATTACCTCCTGCTTGGTAGGGAAAGATGGCGAGGCATTGGCTTATTATCGTAAAACACATCTCTTTACTGAAGAAAATGAACTATTCAGCAAGGGGAACGAGCTTATAGCCTTGAGCCAAGACGGCCTTTCATTGGGGTTTCTCACCTGCTATGATATAGAATTTCCTGAGCCGGCAAGGGCACTTGCATTACAAGGGATAAATCTCTTAATCGTCAATTCGGCCAATATGGCACCATACGAATATATCCATCGCTTATTTATTCAGTCAAGAGCGCTCGAAAATCAAATCTTTGTGGTTTACTGTAATCGCATCGGGGCAAATTCAAAATATGAGTATCATGGGCAAAGTGCAGTCATTGGGCCGGATGGAAAAATCATTACGGAAATTGCTGACGATGTTGAAACGGTGCAAATCATTGATCTTTCTTTCGAGAATTTTAAAAAATCTAGCGCTGTTTTCGACTATTTATCTGACAGGAGAAGAGAACTCTATTAATCCATTTAATTATGAATAGCGATTATTCACTTTTGAATGATATTTCTCTGTGATTGATTGTAAAATGGGAATTAACGCGCTTGGCACACTTCTTGCATTATAGATTAGTAGTTGAATAAATTAAAAAAGGGGTTAATAACATGAGTACAACAACTAAAACAATTGAACTTAAAACATCTATTCCAGGGCCAAAAGCACAAGCCCTTTTAGAAAGAAGAGCAAATAATGTACCGGTTGGAGTATCGAATAATGTTCCATCCTTTGCAGCAAAAGGTAATGGAGCAATCTTAGAAGATGTGGACGGAAATGTTTATATTGATTTAGCTGGAGCGATTGGTACACAAAATACAGGTCATTGCCCGCCAAAAGTGGTTGAAGCATTAACAGAGCAAATTCAAAAGTATCTTCACCCAGGCTTTAACGTGATGATGTACGAACCATATATTGAACTTGCTGAAAAGTTAAACGAAATTACACCTGGTTCCCATGCGAAAAAGACCTTTTTCCTAAACAGCGGTGCAGAAGCAGTTGAAAATGCAGTGAAAATTGCTCGTAAATATACAGGAAGAAAGGCTATTCTCTCTTTTGACCGTGCCTTCCATGGTAGAACACTACTGGCAATGTCATTAACAAGTAAAGTGAAACCTTACAAATTTGGTTTTGGTCCATTTGCACCGGATACGTATAAAGTACGCTACCCTTATTATTATCGTGCGCCATTCGGTGTAAGCCAGGAAGAGCTTGATGCAAATCTATTACATCAACTTGAGGACTTTTTCAAATCTGAAGTTCCTGCAGAAGAAATTGCAGCGATTATTATGGAACCCGTTCAAGGTGAAGGCGGATTTATTGTTCCGTCCAAGACCTTTGTACAAGGCGTGAAACGGATTTGTGAACAACATGGTATTCTATTTATTGCGGATGAAATCCAAACCGGTTTTGGACGAACAGGGAAAATGTTCGCGATTGAACACTTTGATGTTGTTCCAGACCTGATGACTATGTCAAAATCAATCGCTGCCGGGTTGCCACTTAGTGCTGTAACAGGCCGTGCTGAAATTATGGATGCTGCTGCACCGGGAGAAATTGGCGGCACGTATGGCGGAAGTCCGCTTGGATGTGTGGCCGGCTTAAAGGTAATTGAAACGATTGAAGAAGATCAACTTCTCGATCGCGCAAATGTAATTGGCGAAAAAATTATCTCTCGTTTCAACAGTTTAAAAGAAACATATGATGTAATTGGTGATGTCCGCGGATTAGGTGCAATGTGTGCGGTTGAACTTGTAAAAGATCCGCAAACAAAAGAGCCTGACAAGGACTTAACGAACAAGCTTGTTGCAGAATGTCAAAAGCAAGGTGTGATTGTACTAAGTGCTGGATTATACGGTAATGTACTTCGCTTCCTTTCTCCGCTTGTCATTACCGATGATCAATTAGATGAGGCTCTTGATATAATTGAAGCCATATTTAAAAAATTGGTTTAAAAGAATAGGAGTGTTTTAGATGAAAAAGCATCTTTTAATAGATGGACAATGGAAGGAAACGAAAGAGTACCGTCCATTATACAGTCCTTACAATAATGAACTGCTGGCTGAAATTGCCTATGCTGATGCACAGGATGTAGATGATGCGATTGCAGCTGCCGAGAAGGCAAGACCTGTTATGGCAAAAATGCCGGCACATCAACGTGCATCGATTTTAGAAAAATTAGTCGAGCTTTTAACGAAAAATGAAGAAGAATGTACCCGTTTGCTCGCACTTGAAGCGGCAAAGCCTTGGACGACAGCAAAGGCTGAGGTAGCGCGGACAATTATGACCTATAAATTTGCAGCGGAAGAAGCAAGACGTATTCATGGGGAAACGATTCCTCTGGATGCAGCCCCAGGCGGAGAAGGCCGGATTACGTTTACGTTAAGGGAGCCAGTCGGCGTAGTGGCAGCGATTACTCCATTTAACTTTCCGATGAATTTAGTGGCTCATAAAGTTGGTCCAGCGATTGCAGCAGGGAATACAGTCGTATTGAAGCCGGCATCACAAACGCCGTTAACTTCCATTTTCTTAGCGGAACTGCTTCAAGAAGCGGGCTTACCTGATGGCGCCATCAATGTGGTAACAGGAAGTGGAAGTGTTGTCGGCGACCGCTTAATCCAGGATGACCGTGTAAAAGTCATTACCTTTACAGGCAGTCCTGCGGTAGGAATTGGTCTCCGCAATAAAGCCGGATTGAAGAAGGTAACCCTTGAGCTTGGCTCCAACTCTGCGCTAATCGTTGATAAAGGTGTCGACATTGATTCGATTATCCCAAGAACCGTTACTGGTGCCTTTTCCTTTGCCGGCCAGGTTTGTATTTCATTACAAAGGGTTTATGTCCATGAAGACCTATATGAGGAGTTTATCGAAAAATTCGTTGCCCAAACGAAGACATTGAAACTCGGCAGCCCGCTTGATCCAAGCACAGATGTTTCTGCTGTTATCAGTCCGAAAGATGCTGAAAGAGCACTATCGTGGATTGAGGAAGCAAGGCAGTCCGGCGCAGTTGTTGCAGCGGGTGGCGGGCGTGAAGGAAATATTGTTGAGCCAACCGTTCTATTAAATGTTGATCCGAAACAAAAGGTTTCCTGCCAAGAGGTATTTGCACCAATTGTTATGATTAACAAAGTGGCTTCCGTTGAAGAAGCTATTGCCTATGTGAATGATTCAAGATACGGACTTCAAGCGGGAATCTACACAAATGACATCTTTAAAGCACTTCATGCAGCCGAAGAACTAGAAGTAGGCGGCGTCATGATTAACGACATCCCAACCTTCCGCGTCGACCACATGCCTTACGGCGGCGTAAAAGAAAGCGGAATCGGACGCGAAGGCCTAAAGTATGCCATTGAAGAAATGACCGAAATAAAATTAATCAGCATTAAAAAATAGAGTGTGAATTAGACAAAATTCGGGTGGTGCCACCACCCGAATTTTTCATTTTTGTTTTTCCGATTTTAAATCTAAAAAAATATATTGACGAATGTGTTTTAATGTTATATTCTAATTAAGTCGCTTCGGAAGTGAGTGAAACAAAAATTATTCAAAAATAACTTTTTGTTGACTTACCTCAAACGAAATGATACAATAAATCTTGCCGCTTAAACGAGCGGTAAAGAAAATTTGTTCTTTGAAAACTAAACAAACAAAAACGTCAACAAACAATAATAATCATGTTTCTTCTATTATATAGAGAACATGAGCCAACGTAACAAATGAGCTATATCAACTTTCTTGGAGAGTTTGATCCTGGCTCAGGACGAACGCTGGCGGCGTGCCTAATACATGCAAGTCGAGCGAATCAATAGGAGCGCAGCTCTTTTGGTTAGCGGCGGACGGGTGAGTAACACGTGGGCAACCTGCCTGTAAGACTGGGATAACTTCGGGAAACCGGAGCTAATACCGGATAATCCTTTTCCTCTCATGAGGAAAAGCTGGAAGT
>NZ_KI535300.1:0-99995 GCF_000482325.1 Bacillus sp. UNC438CL73TsuS30
TAATGTGTACCCTTTGTAAAGGACATTTTAAAAAAAGGTCAGGCAACTTGAAGAAGATGATCTCTGTATTGAACAGGGGTCATCTTTTTTAGGTTCCATTGATACCTGTTATGATTATAGTAAGTAATATACTTGTTTATTTCTCGTTTTAGTTCATCTAAAGTTTTACATGACTTTATTTTGGCCTCGTCTTTAAGGTGACCAAAGAATGATTCTATTGGTGCGTTGTCCCAACAGTTCCCTCGTCTGGACATGGACTGACGTATCCCTAGTTTCTTGACGAGCTTTTGGAAATCAGGGTGGGTATAGTGAGTCCCTTGGTCTGAATGGATCAAGGCATCTTTTGCTTTCTTAAAGTTTCGATTTTTTTTTAGCTTGTGTAAAGTGTTAGTGGCTAGTTCCATAGTGATACGGTCTGATATATGTTTAGCCAGGATTTGCCCCGTTGATCCGTCCTTAATAACTGATAAGTAAGCTCTTTGTCCATTCTGATAATTTAGATAAGTGATATCGGTAAGTAGTATTTTGCCAGGAATCTCCTGCTTAAATTGACGGTTTAACAGGTTTGGCACTACACGATGTTCTTGTGTTGCTTTCATCATTCTTTTGTATGGATTTGCTTTTCTAATAGGGCAGATGATACCGTGTTTTTTCATAATTCTTCGGATTCGTTTCAAATTGTAGACACACTGAAATTGACCCGCCAATGTCATTTTGATTTGACGTGCCCCTTTCAAACGACCTTTAAAGTGAAATGCTTTTAAAATCAATTCCTTTGCCGCTGCATCCTTTTCACCTTTGCGTTTTCTTTGGTCTCTAGACTTCTGTGAGAAATAGTTATAATAACCACTACGTGAAACACCAGATATCTTACAAAGGTATTTCACCATATGTTTTAGATGGAATTTTTCAATAACTGAGTCAATCAGAATGAATTTCTGGCTAGCTGGGACTTTTACTTTATCAGCCCCCTTTCTGCCATACGAATCTTTTTTAAAAGTTCATTCTCAGCCTTCAAAAGGTTAATTTGTGCCTCTAACCTAGCGTTTTGTTCTTCAAGCGACAGTTCATTAATTCGAGGTCTGCCTAAGTTTTCACCACGACTGTCTTTAAGACCTAAGACACCTTCTTTTTCATAGGCTTTTCTCCAACGCTCAGAAGACGATTTAATTCTTTTTACCCCTAAAATATTAACATCAAATCCCGCTTCCTCAAAAATCTCTCTTGGAAACTTTCCTTTATGATGTTCCGAAATAAAAAGTTGCTTAAATTCATCAGAATAGGTAATACCCTTTGAACTAACCGATTTTACATATGGATTCCTAGATAATATTGCAATCTCTTTCTCTGTAAAAACTTTCTTAGACATAAAACTTCCCCAATATAGATTATTTTTATTAATTATACAAAAAAGTACCCTATAGAGAGACCTTTTTTCAAAGTGTCTATTCTATAGGGTACATTTTAAAATGGCAAGGATTTTTCTTTTTTGTTCAGCTTTAGCACCTGGAATCTCCGATTTTTTTACCTTGTTTCTGTTTCAGGTGACTTTTCAAATTGTTCATTTGCTTTGAATAAAAGGCCAAGATTTAAAAGTCCGGCTACTCCAACTAATCCATAGATAATCCGTGCGAGGGCGGTATTTTGGCCGCCAAATATGGCTGCCACAAGGTCAAATTGGAAAAACCCAATTAATCCCCAGTTTATCGCACCGATTATGGTAAGTACTAAGGCGATCCGCTGCAGAGAACCCATTATGTAGATTCCTCCTTAATTTATTAATTCCTATCTTTAGATTGAAGCAATTCCCAAAATTATATTCGTTTTTTCTTTTTGAAACATAAAACTAGTTTTTTGCAATTAACATCATAATAATAAATAATGAAGAAGGAAAAGGAGTTGAGATTTATGGAGAATTTTACTTTTTGGAATCCAACGAAATTGATTTTTGGAAAAGGGCAAATCGAACAATTAAAAAACGAGGTTCCGAACTACGGACATAAGGTTTTACTGGTGTATGGAGGCGGAAGTATTAAACGAAGCGGCCTTTATAATCAAGTATTAGATATATTAAAAGAACTAAATTGTGAGGTTTTTGAGCTTCCAGGTGTGGAACCGAATCCCCGTTTATCAACGGCTAGAAAAGGTGTAGAAATTTGTAAACAAGAAGGAATCGAACTCCTATTAGCCGTTGGCGGAGGGAGTGTAATTGATTGCACAAAGCTGATTGCTGCCGGGGCTAAGTATGACGGGGATGCCTGGGATTTAGTAACTAAAAAGGCAATTGCCACTGATGCACTGCAATTCGGGACGGTCTTAACACTTGCTGCAACTGGTTCCGAAATGAACTCAGGTTCTGTGATCACGAACTGGGAAACAAAGGAGAAGTATGGGTGGGGAAGTCCAGCCACATTCCCGAAATTTTCAATTTTAGATCCAGTTCATACTTTTACGGTCCCAAAAAATCAAACCGTTTATGGGATTGTTGATATAATGTCACATACTATGGAGCATTATTTTCATCTTGAAGAAAGTACGGATTTTCAAGACCGCATGTGCGAGTCATTATTAATTACAATAATGGAAACAGCGCCTAAATTATTGGCCGACCTTGAAAATTATGAATACAGAGGAACGGTTCTTTACTGTGGAACAATGGCATTAAACGGCATCCTTAATATGGGCTACCGCGGGGATTGGGCTACCCACAATCTGGAGCATGCCGTTTCAGCCGTTTATGATATTCCGCATGGCGGCGGTCTTGCCATCCTCTTTCCTAACTGGATGAAGCATAATCTTAACGTTAAACCTGAACGTTTCGAACAGCTTGCTGTCCGGGTATTTGGAGTAAACCCGGAAGGAAAGAGTGCGGAGGAGGCTGGTCTGGAAGGAATTCAAAAACTGCGTGACTTCTGGAACAGTCTCGGAGCCCCATCACGTCTGGCAGATTACCAAATTGATGATAGCAAAATTGACCTGATGGCTGACAAGGCAATGGTATATGGTGATTTTGGTAATTTTAAAAAGTTAAACAGGGAAGATACTTTAGCCATTTATCGTAGTTCATTATAAGCTCCAAAGGCCCAGGCAACGAATGCCTGGGTTTTAAAAAATCTGTCGAAAATGGACGCGCTTTCATTGTGTGCCCGTTCTTGATTATCACCCCGGCATTCGTTAAAGTGGTTATTGAAAATAAATTTACTGGAGGATCCTACATATGACACACGTTCGCTTTGACTATTCAAAAGCATTAACCTTTTTTGGGGAACATGAACTTACATATTTACGTGATGCTGTGAAAGTTGCACACCATTCTCTTCATGAAAAAACAGGGGCAGGAAGCGACTTTTTAGGGTGGATTGACCTTCCAACTGAATATGACAAAGAAGAGTTTTCCAGGATCCAGAAAGCTGCAGGAAAAATTAAATCCGATTCAGATGTTTTACTTGTAATTGGAATTGGCGGTTCATACCTTGGGGCTCGTGCAGCGATTGAAATGTTAAACCATAGCTTCTACAATGCCCTTCCTAAGGAAAAACGGACTACACCTCAAATTATTTTTGTCGGCAACAACATCAGTTCTAGTTATATGAAAGATGTCATGGACTTGCTGGATGGCAAAGACTTTTCAATCAATGTTATCTCTAAATCTGGGACAACGACAGAACCGGCAATTGCATTCCGGATCTTCCGCAAGCTGTTGGAGGAAAAATACGGCAGGGAAGAAGCTCGTAAAAGAATTTTTGCAACCACTGATAAGGCAAGAGGTGCGTTGAAAACATTATCCAATGAAGAAGGCTATGAAACGTTTGTGATTTCGGATGATGTCGGAGGTCGATATTCTGTTTTAACAGCGGTCGGTCTTCTGCCAATTGCGGTAAGCGGGGCAAACATTGAAAAAATGATGGAGGGGGCAGCACAAGCCCAAGAAGACTTTAGCCATTCTGAACTTGAAGATAATGCAGCCTATCAATATGCTGCTGTAAGGAATGCTCTGTATAATAAAGGCAAAACGATTGAAATGCTCATCAACTATGAGCCGGGACTTCAATATTTTTCAGAATGGTGGAAGCAGTTATTTGGCGAAAGTGAAGGCAAGGACCAAAAAGGAATTTTTCCTTCGTCCGCTAATTTTTCAACTGATTTACATTCACTAGGACAATATGTTCAGGAAGGGCGCCGCGATTTATTTGAAACGGTTATCAAGGTTGAACAGCCACGCCATGAATTGACCATTGAAAAGGCAGATAATGATTTAGATGGCTTGAATTATCTTGCCGGACAAACGGTTGATTTTGTGAATAATAAAGCCTTTGAAGGAACGATGCTCGCCCACACAGATGGCGGAGTACCAAACTTAATTGTGACCATCCCATCTCTCGATGAATACACATTTGGCTATCTTGTTTATTTCTTTGAAAAGGCCTGTGCAATGAGCGGTTATTTACTTGGAGTGAATCCATTTGACCAGCCGGGTGTTGAGGCATACAAGGTAAACATGTTTGCCTTATTAGGGAAACCAGGATTTGAGGAGAAAAAAGCCGAGCTTGAAAAGCGGTTAAAATAACAAAAAGAGAGTGCTGAAAATAAACCGGCACTCTCTTTTTGTTTTGAATTTCTTCCTGTTGGAGAAACTATCTTCATTGAAGATAAGGAGGTTTTAAAATGATTGATTTACCATCAAAGGTAGAAGGGCACAAGTTTGATTTATATAAGCTGGAACAAAAATTAAAACCAATCGGATATACCATTGGCGGAAACTGGGATTATGATCATGGGGCATTTGATTACAAAATCGATGGTGAAGACGGGTATGAATTTCTAAGACTTCCATTCCAAGCGGTTGACGGACAGCTTGATGCAAATAATTGTACAGTTGAATTAGGGAGACCCTTTCTCTTATCCCATGAATACCAATCGGACATCGATGAACGTGTCGATTCGGCAGGGACCTTTAATCAATTTCAGGAACCTGTTGATAAAGATGCCAGTTTTCCTACTCAGTTTATTGACAATGGCAAAGCACTTGTACAAGAATTAGAATCAGTTTTATTATCAGAGTAGGGATTATTTAAAGATTAACAGTAAATCATGTTTTTCTATTCTGAGGGAGTGGGAAGGATTTAAAATGGTTTCTTCCCCTCTTTTGATCCCCATTACTAAATTTCCTTTTATTAAATGATGATGACAGACCTCTATGAAGGTTTTTCCCATTTCATTTTCATTTACAGTGTTGGCGGACAATCTGCTTTCCTGTAATTGATGGACGAAATCAGATAAAAGACCATCCCCATTGGAATGAAGACTGTTTACCATAAACACACTTGTTAATTTATTGGATTGAATGACTTCGTCTGCTCCTGCTCTAAGGGCATTTACCACTTGTTCCGCAGTTAAGATTTCCACAATACATTTTACCTTTGAACACAAGCCTTTAATGGTTAATAAGGTTAAAATACTGTTCATATCGGCTTGAAGTTCATCATTTCCCCGATCGGCCGTTATCAAAACCTTTTCTGCCACCGATATATTACTTTTTGTAATCGTTTCGTCAACATGACCCTTGCCTTGAATAAAGTGGACAAATTTTGAATGCACCGGGTTTGCTTCAAGAGTTTCGTCAATTAAAACAACCGTTTGCGGAGAAGTGGTACGGGTGATCTTATCAATCAACTCTCTTGACCTTTCATTCCAGCCAATGATGATAATATGGCCTTCTCCTTTAAATGCAATTTTTCCTTCGGATAAGGCATCCTGTTTTGTCACAGCAGCTGCTGCTAAGGTTCCGAAATAAGAGGAAACAATACCGGCGCCAAGCAAAATGAGAACTAAGGCGACAAACCTGCCCAAAAGGGAATGTGGAACATAATCCCCATACCCTACTGTTGTGCCGGTAATAATCGCCCACCAAATACCATCAAATATAGAAGGGAAGGTTTTAGGCTCGACAAAATGTATAGAAATTCCAAATAGTAGAAACACTAGTAAGGCAATTAATAGGATTCGAATTAAGAGAGGTAATCTTAAAAAACTAATATAAACACGGTTTGGCATGTTCTCACCCCGATCCTCGATTCTATTCCATTATTGACGTAAAGAAGGCTAATCTAATCAGGTATCTATATTTTCTTTTGCTAATTTGTCACAAAAAAATTACCTTTTTCATGGATTATTCTATTGTAAACGTTTGAAAAATCGAATAAATTATGAATAATAGTATGCAATCAGAATCAACATGAAATGGGGTCTGAGGATATGAATATTACCGCAAACGCACTATTATCCAATATTGAAAAAACAAGATTAGAAATGATTCTATTAGCGCATCAGTTTGGATATTCTAATCCCCATGTGGTTCAATGCAGTCAAAAACTCGACCTTTTGCTAAATGATTATAGTAAAAAGATAAATATGAATTAAAAAACCTTCCTGGTCTTAGGAAGGTTTTTCTTCTTATTAGGAGGATGAAAAGTTTTCCAATCATATGAAAGGGATAATTTTCTTCTAGGATGCAAAATTTAACTATAATTAAAAATTTTGAGGTGTAGCAGGTGTTTAGTGAAACGAAAAAGGAGCAAAAGTTGATTTTTTTTGCTTTATTAGTTCTGGCAATTTATTTATCCCCGCTTTTTATTCTACAGGAAAATGCCCATATCCGTGTTCACGATAATTTAGATTCAAATTTGGCGTGGTATAAGGTGCTGGCAAAAAGCGGAGAAATGTTCGGCCCGGTAAATGGGATGATTCCTCAAATTATTAATGGAGTACCAAGAAATACATTCGGAACAGAGTTTAGCCTGATTGTCTGGCTATATGCTCTATTTCCAACGATGATTGCCTACGGAATCAGCCAAGCCATTACAAGGGTTGTTGCTTTTTTTGGAATGTATTTGCTTCTAAAGAAACATTTTCTGCCGGGGGATAACTGGAGTTTTTATCAAGTAAGTGCTGCATTAGCCTTCGCCCTAACCCCTTTTTGGCCGTCGGGAATGTTAAGTACGTTGGGCATGCCTCTTGCCCTTTGGGCTTTTCTAAATATCCGTAAGGCACAAGGAACAGCCAAAGATTACGTAACACTTACGTTGCTACCGTTATATTCAAGCATTGTTCTAGGATTTTTCTTTTTTTTAAGTGCAATGGGAATTTTTTGGCTGGTTGATGTGATAAGAAGGAAAGGGTGGAATCTACGTTTTTTATTTTCCATCGTATACATGATCTTCATTTTCATGATTGTAGAATACCGTTTAGTGTATTCCTTTTTATTCGTTTCTGAAGGAAATAGCAGGGATGAATACTTCCATGCTCAATTACCTTTATGGCGGGCGATTCGACTGACATTTAAAAACTATGTGCTGGGGCATACCCATGTCATGACTGTACATACTCTTTTTATCCTCCCTGCGACATTTATTGCTTTGTATTTTATTTATAAGAAAAAAATATGGAAACAAGAAAAGCTCTACGTATTCTTATTCATTTTAAATTTTGCCTTGTCCCTTTGGTATGCCTTTTGGTTTTACAAGGGGTGGCTGCCAATCACAAAGCGGTTTCATTTTATGGATACGTTTAACTTTGCTCGCTACCATTTCCTTCGGCCGCTCGTCATTTACGCCAGTTTCGCTCTTGCCTTAAAAGTTATTTCGCTTCAAGGAAAAAGCTGGGCTAAAACGGCTAAATGGTTTGTTGTACTGCAACTGCTGGTTTTAGGGTTATTTAACGATGAAATTATTTACCATCAGAAACCGACAGTAAAAGAATTTTATGCAGAGGACTTGTTCAAGGAGGTAAAAGAATACATCGGTCTTCCACAGAAGAATTACAGGGTTGCCAGTATTGGGATTCACCCGGCTGTATCTCAATACAATGGCTTTTACACGCTTGATACGTACAATAATTTTTATCCGTTAACCTATAAGCATCAATTTCGGAAAATAATTGAAAAGGAATTAGCAAAAAATAAAACAGTTCGTACCTATTTTGACAAATGGGGTGGGCGCTGTTATCTATTCACGGCACAGCTTGGAAAAAGGTACATGATCAAAAAAGACTCAAAAAGGCATTTAAAGGATTTACAGCTTAATACAGCCGTTTTTAATCAATTGGGCGGCCAATATATTTTTTCAGCCTTACCGATTGATAATGCAGAGGAAAATCAACTAAGCCTTGAAAAGGTGTTTAAGTCAAAAACTTCAGCATGGAAAATTTATTTGTATAAAACAATCGAGACATCGGAGGTAATGACTAGATGATTGAAGCAAACCTTACGATTGTGGTTCCTTGCTATAACGAGGAAGAAATCCTGCCCGATACAATTTTCGAATTAAAGCAGCTTTTAGAAAGCTTGAAAGAGGAAAAGCTTGTTTCCTCTTTCAGCAAAATCCTTTTTGTCGATGATGGCAGTAAGGACCGCACCTGGGAAATTATTTATAAAGAAGGTTTGAAAAATGAAGCGATCCGCGGCCTTAAGCTATCTCGAAACGCCGGACACCAAAATGCACTATTAGCGGGTCTTTTTACGGCAAAGGAAACGTCCGACTGTCTAATTACGATTGATGCGGATCTCCAGGATGATATTCAAGTAATCCGGGAATTTATCAAAAAATATCATGAAGGCTGCGAGATTGTTTACGGGGTCCGAAAAGGAAGGGAAACGGATACAATCTTTAAAAGAAGTACGGCACAAGGTTTTTATAAAGTGATGAAAAAAATGGGTGTCGATTTAATTTATAATCATGCTGATTTTCGACTAATGAGCAAAAGGGCAGTAGAGGAACTGGAACGCTTTAAAGAGGTAAATTTATTTTTAAGGGGAATTGTTCCGCTCCTTGGTTTCCGTTCCGATGTTGTTTATTACGACCGGAAAGAACGGCTTGCCGGCGAAACGAAGTATCCATTAAAAAAGATGATTGCCTTTGCCCTTGACGGCATTACTTCTTTCTCCGTGTCTCCGATTCGATTTGTCTTGTTTATCGGCTTTGTATCCTTTTTTATGAGTCTTTTATTTGGGGGGTATTTTTTAACTCTTAAGTTTTTAGGAAATACGCAAACGGGGTGGACCTCGCTTATTACGTCCATTTGGCTGATTGGCGGCTTACAACTCATCGCTATTGGATTGATTGGAGAGTATGTTGGGAAAATCTATAAAGAATCAAAGCAGCGTCCAAAATATATCATTGATATTGATTCCTTTAATTTACCGGTTTCCAGGCACCACTTACTAAATCGAACCCTCGAAGATGACTATTTTAAAAGAGAGCTAAAAAAGGCCACTGAAAGGAACTAAGCTAAAACGGGTTTTTCTGAAAAGGGAAAAACTCGTTTTTTTGTAGTACAACCCATCTTTCCTGAATAAAAATGAGAAGACAGGCTTTATTTTTAGGCAGGGGGAGAGAAAATTGAACATATTTTTAAGCTACATTTTACTGGGATTATCACTAGCCGCACCGATTGGTCCTATTAATGCAGCCCAAATAGACAGGGGCATTCGGAACGGCTTCATGCATGCCTGGTTAATCGGGGTAGGGGCCGTTGTGGCTGACGGGGTTTATATGCTCATCGTTTACATAGGAGTGGTTCAGTTTCTAGAAACACCAATCGTCCAAACCTTTTTATGGCTATTTGGCTGTTTTGTACTTATTTATACTGGAATAGAGAGTATTTTAAAGGCCGGTACACTAAGCTTGGAGTATACACGAAAAAAGGAACCATTGATCAAATCGTTTTTCTCGGGTTTTTTCATGTCAATTTCCAACCCATTAACGATTCTATTTTGGTTAGGGATTTATGGGTCCGTACTAGCAAAAACCGCAGCCACCTCGACTAGCGGAGAATTAATTATTTATAGTACTGCGATATTTATTGGACTTTTATTGTGGGATATTACCATGGCGGGGGTATCGAGCAGCTTTCGTAATTTTTTAACCTCTCGATTATTAGTAATGATTTCTCTTCTTTCCGGACTTTCTTTGATAGGCTTCGGCTTATACTTTGGAATCCAAGCTTTTCAAATATTATTTTAATTATTGGGATAATTTCGATTCGGATGTATTGACAAATAAAACAGCCTCCAATTAATATTATGTTTAATAGACGGTATTTTACGAAGCGTAATACTGTACGGATTAAACTTTTTAAAAATGGGGGGAAGTTTGTGCATTTTACAGCTCAAAGAAGTGAATTAATCGAAGTTGCCAAAGGTGAACGGCCCGCAGATTTATTTATAAAAGGCGGAACGGTTATTAATGTGTATTCAGGGGAATTCTTGAAACTTAATATTGCCGTATATAAGGATTGCATTGCCTATGTGGGATCTAGTGAAACCTCGATTGGACCCGAAACAAAGGTCATTAATGCAGAAGGAAAGTATGTATCCCCTGGGTTTATCGAAGCACATGCCCACCCATGGGTGGTTTATAATCCCATAAGTGTTACGGAGAAAGTACTGTCGTTAGGAACCACCACCACTGTTAATGATAATTTGTTTTTTTATCTACATATGGGGGCAAAGGGATTTAAAGCGATGGCAAACGATTTAAAAGTATTGCCTGGAAATTTCCTCTGGCTGGTCCGGCTTGTTTCACAAGCCGATTATCCGGGTGAACGTGAGTGGTACAATCATAAGGATATACAGGAACTATTGGAACTTGATAATGTTGTAGGATCAGCGGAGGTAACGCGTTGGCCGCTTTTATATCAAGGGGATCCATTTTTACTTGAAACAATGGATTTTATAAAGAAACTAGGTAAGGTTTCTGATGGGCATACAGCGGGCTGCTCTTATGAAAAATTAAACGCGGTTGTGGCATCCGGTGTAACAGCGTGTCATGAAGCAATTACAGCTAAGGAAGCTTTTGACCGCCTAAGACTGGGCATGTGGACGGTGCTCCGCAATAGCTCATTGCGCCCGGATTTAGGGGAGCTTGTCAAACTTATTGTTGACGGGAAGGTGAACACGAGCAGAATCGTAATGACAACGGACGGTCCGCATCCAGGATTTATTGAAAAAGAAGGCTTTGTTGATGGACTTGTCAGACAGGCTGCCCGACTTGGTGTCCCTGTGATGAATGCCATTCAGATGGTCACCATCAATGCAGCAACTTACCTAAGGCTTGATGACTACATTGGAGGTATTGCTCCCGGCAGAAAAGCGGATATTTTGCTGCTTCCGAATTTAGTAGATTTTCAACCTGATATGGTCATTGCATCAGGGGAAATTGTAGCTGAGAATGGAGAATTAAATGTATCTCTTCCCGAAATCGACTGGAATCAATATATTGTAAGGGAACCATTTGCTTTTTCAAAATCGGCCTTGGAAAATTTGAATCTGTACCGCTATCCGCATCCATCTGAAAAGGTTCCTGTGCCAGTTTCGTATTTTAAAAGTAATGTTATTACCCAAAGAAAGGATACGGAACTCCCGTCCGTAAACGGATATGTGGATCTTTCGGACCATGAAGGGCTAGTATATGCTGCTTTAATTGATCGAAGGGGTGAATGGGTCTCAAAGGCGATATTAGAAAGATTTGCCGTAAATCTGGATGGTATGGCCTCTACCTACAATACGACCACTGAGCTTCTCGCGGTCGGAAGAAATCCGGAATCGATGAAAAGAGCGGCAGTAAGAGTCCATGAAATGGGAGGAGGAGTTGTGATTGTCGACGGTGATGAAGTGGTGTTGGAAATCCCGCTGCCGCTGACGGGAATGATGACAACGAATCCAACCTTTTCTGCAGCAGTGAATTACCATGACCAACTTTTGGCCGCTGTACAGGAGCGCGGTTTCCCATTCCATGACATTCTTTATACCTTGTTATTTTTAACCTGTGATTTTCTGCCGGGGCTTCGGTTAGTTCCATATGGTTTATATGAGGTCAAGACAGATGAAATTTTACTGCCTTCAGCACCTTTTAAGACGCTGACTTATCAAAATTAATAATTAAAAAAACAGAAGCAGCCATCAAAACTTGGCTGCTTCTGTTTTTGCTCTTGAACTATTAACCGAGTAGTGCCATACCCCATTTACAAGTTCCTTCTCAATTTTCCCCTGTAATTCAAGATAGTCTAGGTGACCGATGATTTCGGACATGACCAGAGAGAACTGCTCGTAATAAGTATTTTTGTAATAGGCTTCAGCAATTGCACTTCCAGTAGAGTATCCTGACTGAATGAATTGAATCACGCGTTCTGCTTTTTTCTCAATGCGATCAAGCCGTTTTACAATCAATGAATCGGGTTTTTCAATTAGGATGCCATGGCCTGAAAAAACAAGTTCTGCATGAAGGGATAGGCATTTTTTTAAGGAAGCAATCTGCTGTGAAAGAGTTGGAAGTCGAATCCCATATGAGTCTGGCTCTACTAATGCATTACTTGAAATATGCTCAATCAACAAATCACCGGCAAACAACCAGTTTTGTTTTTCATGATAAAAGGCGATTTGGTCCGGAGAATGTCCCGGAACCTCAACGATTTGAAAATTGCCTTTTTGCTTATCCTCAATGGGAATAAGATTAGCTTGAATCATATTTTTTTTATTTTGCTCTATAGCTTTTTTCAAGTAGGCTGTATGGTGTTCCCCCTTCTCCCCACAGCCCATTTCCCTGTAAAGTTTTGAATAAAAATCTACCCTCATTTCCAGGAAGTTTTTGTCCCGTTTTAACCGTGCAATGGAATCTTGGTGACAATATACTGGAATTGGGTTTACTGATGTAATTCTATCCACTAAACCTACATGGTCGATATGATGATGCGTAAGGAGGATTTCTGTAATATCCTTTATCGTAAATCCATTTCTTTTTAGGCCATCCATTAAACCATTCCAACATGCTTCATTATTCCATCCGGCATCAATCAACGAAAGGGATTGATCTTGTTTTACTACATAGAAGTTTACGCTTTTTAATGATGATGGTTCAGGAATCATGATCGGGAAGACCTCAATACAGGATTTATTTAATTCACTCAAAGGTTACACCCCTTTTTATTTTCAAAATTGCGAAATTAATGTAAATTATACCAATGAATCGATGTATCAACAAAGAATACGCATCGTTCCTTTTTATGTTTTTATTACGTTCGTATAAAAAAAGTATAAAGTTAAGGAAACAGAAGAATGTCCATGGAAACGAAAGAAAATTGCAGATTATTTTGCCTAAATGGGCATATTCGTCATTTTAAAAATAATATGAAAGTTGTGTATATTATGTATATAGCACGACAGAAATAAAATCATAATAAAACTTTGAGGAGGATTTTAAATTGACAACAGTAACCGAAACAAAAACATTAACAGTAAAAAAACTAGATGGAGTTGCAGAGGTTCACATTCATGTTAACAAAACGAATGCATATGACTTGGAATATTATAAAGAATTAAACGCAGCCATTGATGACATTCGTTTTGACAGCGATATTAAAGTAGCTGTATTAATGAGTGATATGCCAAAATTCTTCTCAGCCGGTGCAAATATTAATTTCCTAAAAGCAGCAGAGCCGCGCTTTAAAACTCAATTCTGCCTATTCTGTAATGAAACACTTGATAAGATTGCCCGCTCTCCACAAATTTGGATTGCATGTTTGGAAGGGCACACCGTTGGCGGCGGTTTAGAAATGGCGTTAGCTTGCGACTTACGCTTCATGGGTGACCAAGCTGGTAGAATCGGTCTTCCGGAAGTATCTCTTGGAGTATTGGCAGGTACAGGCGGTACACAACGCTTAGCCCGTCAAGTTGGACATTCTAAAGCGCTTGATTTAAACATTACTGGTGAAACATTAACACCTCAAGAAGCTCTTGAAATTAAATTAGTTGATCGAGTTTTCCCACAAGAAGAAACGAGAGCAAAAACATTAGAATATGCACAAAAAGTTGCCAAAAGCGCATCCTATGCAGTTTCCAATATTAAGCTTTCGATTATGAATGGTAAAGAAATGCCTCTAAATGTGGCAATCCGTTACGAGGGTGAACTACAAAACCTATTATTCCGCTCTCAAGATGCAAAAGAAGGACTAAGCGCATTCATCGATAAACGTGAAGCAAATTGGACTGGGCAGTAAAATACAAAATGGCGATATCGGCAATCGATATCGCCATTTTAATCAAAGAAATCGAAGTGGGGGATTTGGATGCGTTCAAATGAACTGGAGGTTTTAATTAATTGGGGGGACACGGATAAAGCGGGTATTGTTTATTATCCTAACTTTTTTAAATGGTTTGATATTGCAGGACATCAATTTTTTAGAAGTTGTAATCTAGCTCCTGCCAAATTGGAGGAAGAACGAGGAATCATTGTTCCATTACTTGATGTTCAATGCACATTTGAAAAATCATTACTTTACGATGACCTCATCACAATTCATACAAAAGTAGAAGAAATCAATCGGAAAACGATTAAATTGAGGCATGTAATATATAGAGATGGTGTTCGCTGTGCACAGGGGTATGAATTACGAGGCTGGGTAGAAAAATCATCGGAGGGAATCAAGGCTGTTATTATTCCGGAAGATGTTAAAGCCATTCTTAATGAAAATATCGAAACAAAGGCAGATAAAAATAGACCTAGGTTTAATGCATAAGCTAAGACAATCCTCTATAATATTAATGTCTCATTAAGATGATTTACAAAAAATGCGAATACTACTAAGTACTGGATGGTGGCAGCAATGAAACCGAGATCACTAATGTTTACTCTTTATGGAGAATACATTCAATATTATGGAGAAGAAATCTGGGTCGGGAGTTTAATTCAATTAATGAATGGATTTGGTATCTCAGAATCCTCTGTCCGCGGTGCCATTTTAAGAATGGTACAAAAGGATTTATTGCAAGTGAGAAAGAAAGGAAATAAAAGCTATTACTCTGTAACAGAGCTGGGGAGAAGAAGGGTCGAAGACGGGGTAACAAGAGTATATTCAGCCCCTAGATCACATTGGGACGGGAAATGGAGAATTTTAAGTTACTCCTTTCCTGAGGAAAAACGTGAGCTTCGCAATGAAATTCGCAAGGAGCTAACGTGGACTGGATTTGGAATGCTTTCAAATAGTACTTGGGTTAGCCCGAACCCCCTTGAAAATCAAGTAATAGAAATGATTAAAAACTATAAAATAGAAGAAAATGCGATCCTTTTTAGCTCCTCTGACGTTGTTTCTCATCCCAAAGAATGGATTATGGAAAAGGGCTGGGATTTTCAACAGGTTTCCGATAATTACATTCATTTCATTGAAAAATATTCACCTAAATTTGAACAACTGCGTGAAAAGGCGTTGAATAATGAGTTATCAGATGAAGAATGTTTTATTAAGCGAACCACGATTGTTCATGAATATCGAAAGTTCCTTTTTCAGGACCCGGGGTTTCCGCGGGATTTAATGCCTGAGGATTGGGTTGGAGCAAAGGCTAGAGAGTTATTTTGGAATATTCATCAACTAATATCGATTCCTGCTGTCCGCCATTTTGAATCTATTTATGAAGCTGCTCCTGATCGTGATATTAAGCCTCAACGGGACAAGGCCATTAATCCGTTTAAAGAAGTTTATGTGTAGACAGGAAAGCACGTAGGGAGGAAGACATGATAAACACCTTTCAAAACGGTGAAGCTGTAACCATTGAAAAAATTGTTTTTAATGGATATCGCATTGGGATTCCCATCCCTTTTCCGATGAAGTATGTGTATTGCTATCTGTTTAAACAACAGGATGGATATGTTTTAATTGATGTTGGCTACAACAATAAACGTGGAAAAACAGCCTGGAAAGAAGCCTTTCGAGAACTTCATATGGAGCCGGGCGAGATTAAAATGATTTATTTAACCCATTTTCATCCTGATCATGCCGGGCTTGCAGGCTGGATGCACCAATTAACAGGGGCACCTATCTATATGCACAGGATTGATGCCAAAATGATGGAGCATGTTTGGGGAGAAAATAGCAGCCAATCAAGAAACATCAAGGAAATGGTAATTGAACATGGAGCGCCTCAGGCGTTAGCTTGCGAGATTGAAAAACAAATGGATGTATTAGTACATCATGTGCAGCCAATCCCTGCCATTCACACGATTTCTGACCAGGTGGTGTTTGCTAATAAAGAATGGAAGGTCATACATACACCGGGTCATAGTACAGGACACATTTGCTTTTTCCAAGAAGAGGAGCGAGTGTTAATCTCAGGGGATCATATTCTTGAAAAAATTACCCCCAATATTAGTGTGTGGCCAGGAGCGAGCCAGACACCACTTCATGATTATATAAATTCTCTTCATAGAGTAGAAGATTTACAGGCTAGGATAGCCTATACAGCCCATAGAAGTCCGATAGAGAACGTAAATGAGAGGATAAAGGAACTACTGCAGCACCATGAAGAACGGTTAACATCTATTTTGGAGCTGGTACAAAACCGGACAGCTTTTGAAGTTGCCGGGGATCTTTTTGCCCATAAGGAGCTAACCCCGCACCAATGGCGTTTTGCTATTGCCGAAACAATCGCTCACTTAGACTATTTATCTATTGAAAACCGAGCAGAAAAAATAATGGGATTTCCGATAAAATATGAAAAGTCGAACGAATAAAAAGGACAACACATTTGATATGTGTTGTCCCTTTTTAATTGGTCGTATAAAAAACGTATAAACCTAGGACTGGTTATTAGGATAAATGAAGCCCACCAAGATTTAAAAAGTGAGCTATTGGGAGGGGGACTTGGGAAAACAGGGCTTCAACATAATTAAATTACGTTTTTAATATTATCAGCATAAAAACGTAATAAAGTAATTGACAGATAATTATTAATATTCTATATTATATTATATAAACGGTGTGCAAAAAAACATAATGAAGAAAGGAGCTAAATATGAATCAAGCTGAGGTTTTGTTAGATAAGATTCGAAATGGTTTTGTTCTGGAATGTAAAGAGGACATGAACGAGGAGTACCTTCGTGCCTTAAAACAAACATTAACGATTGTTGGTGATACTGAGCTCTTAAGTGTTCCGCCTTTATTAACGGTATACAATCAAGCTCCCAATCTTAACTATAAGATTACTGCTTTAGCTGTGATCCAAGATGAAATTGGCCATGCCCATATCGCCTACAGGCTATTAGAGGATTTAGGGGAAGATGTGGAGGACCTTCTTTATAAGCGTCCTGCAAATCGCTGGAAAAATCCTTACGCTTTTGATTTTAAATTAGACAACTGGATTGAGCTTGGTGTATTTAATGGGCTATTTGACAGGGCCGGCTACACACTGCTTGGAGATGCATTCGAGAATACCTCTTATGGACCTTGGAAACGTGCATTAGTAAAAGTGGATAAAGAGGAATTGTTTCACCTCCGAAATGGAGAAATCATTATGAAGGCGGGAATGAAAAATCCGGAAACAGCTAAGCAAGTACAGGAAGCTGTTGATTGGATGTTCTTAATGGGCTTAGAGTTCTTCGGTGTTGCTGATAATCTAAAAAGTCGTTCAGCCCAATTAGATTACAAGTTAAAAGGTAGGACAAATGACCAGCTGAGACAAAAATGGCTGTCAACGGCGGTTCCATTCTGTGAATCCATCGGGGTAAAGGTCCCAGCTCACTATGATGAGGAACAAGGCAAGTTTGTCATGGATGTTCCATTTCCTTGTAAATTCGATGCAGAAAATAAAAAATGGCTGATCGATCAGCCGGACACCTGGGAAGGTGTAATCGAACGGTTTAAAAAGCGTGGACCGCAAAATCAAGAGTTCGTAAGACGAATTCAAAAGGGCTTCGATGAAATGGAAGAACTGCGTGCCGAGGAGGTATGTTAATGCTGCAAACAATGGAGACGGAGAAATATTGGGATGCTTTAACTGAGGTCATGGATCCTGAATTTCCAATCAGTGTTGTCGATATGGGATTGATTTACGGAATTACGAAGGTCGATGAACGAAAGCTCGCAGTAAGGATGACCTATACTTCAACAGGTTGTGGCTGTATGCAGTGGATTGAAAACGATATCAAGGAAAGGCTGCTCAAAGAAGAAGATATCGCCGAGGTGGAAATCGAAGTAGTTTGGAGTCCTCCGTGGACCGTTAATAATTTATCTGAAAAAGGAAGAGCAAAACTTAAAACATGGGGGGTAAGTTCATAATGGTCAATAATCAAAAACTAGAATACCTCCTTTTTACCCGTATCAAACGAGGGGATGATTTGATTCAAGTCGGGTCATTTCAAGCGGAAAGTGATGAATTGGCAAAGGTGTATGCACAGTATATTTACGATGAAGAAGACTGGGTTGAAATGCAAGTCGTAAGAAAAGAAGCATTTATTGCTGTACGCCTTCCGGAACCACTATTTGAAAAAGAGGGTGTAAATTAATATGAAAAATCAAAATCTAGTTTCTCTTGTTGAGGTAGCGGAAACGATTGCAGATAACAAATTTATTTTAGGCGATCGTCTTGTTGAAATAGGAATCAGCGGTCCAAACCTGGAAGCAACGCTTTCCTCCATTGCGATGGCGCAAGCAGAACTTGGTCATGCCAGACTGATGTATAAATGGGCAAATGAATTACAGGGGTTAAATGGAACCAAGATTGAAGTGACAGGACAAACAGGCAAAGCATTTCCATCTGTAGTCAATACGACTAATTGGATTGGTTTGATCGCTTGTTTATATGCGGTGAATGTTGCAGTTGATCTTGTTATGAAAGCGATGATCCATACCAATCATTCCAAGGTAAATACCCCATTTAGTAAAATGCTCAAAGAACAAGAGGAACATCTTCTTTATTCAAAAAGCTGGTGTAAACAATTGCTAAATGACACAGGGGCTGTTCCCAAAACCTTCAGGAAGGAAGTAGAAATAGTAACAGTTGAAGTCGGGCAGTGGTTAAGGACTGTGGAAAATGACGAACTATTAATCTCTGAAAAAATATTCACGGAAAATAGTAATCTTACAGCCCTCTTCAAAGAATCCATCGAAAAGCTAACCAGCCTTGGAGATGTACAGCATGTCTGATCAACAAAAACTAATTCAATGTTCATTCTGTTCTTCTGAAGATGTTGAAAAAATATCTTCATTTGGTACAGCACAATTGGTTCGACAGTATTATTGCAACCACTGTCATTCAGTCTTTGAATATATTCGCTGGCAGGCCGCATCTTTGGAAGATAAAAATATTTCATAAAATATATAATATATTAAATTACTTAGGAGGAATTATCATGACTCAAGTCAAATTAAATACTAAAACATTAACGGTAAAAAAAGAAAATGGTGTTGCTGAAGTCCACATCCATGTGAACAAAACAAATGCTTACGATTTGGAGTATTACAAAGAATTGAACGCAGCGATTGATGATATTCGTTTCGATACTGACATCAAAGTAGTCGTGTTAATAAGCGATATGCCGAAATTCTTCTCTGCTGGTGCAAATATCAATTTCTTAAAATCAGCAGAGCCAAGATTTAAAACGCAATTTTGTTTATTCTGTAATGAAACATTAGATAAGATTGCCCGCTCACCGCAAATTTGGATCGCTTGTTTAGAAGGACACACGGTTGGCGGCGGTTTGGAAATGGCGTTAGCTTGTGATTTGCGTTTTATGGGCGACACTGCAGGAAAAATTGGTCTTCCGGAAGTATCCCTAGGAGTATTAGCAGGAACGGGAGGAACACAACGCTTAGCCCGTCTAGTTGGACATTCCAAAGCGCTTGATTTGAATATTACCGGCGAAACTTTAACACCGCAAGAGGCTCTTCAAATCCGATTAGTTGACCGTGTGTTCCCTCAAGAAGAAACCCGTGATAAAACATTGGAATATGCAAGAAAAGTTGCAGAAAGTGCAACATATGCGACTTCCAACATTAAGCTTTCCATCATGAATGGTAAAGAAATGCCGTTAAATGTAGCGATTCGTTATGAAGGAGAATTACAAAATTTATTATTCCGTTCCCAGGATGCAAAAGAAGGATTATCTGCCTTCATCGAAAAACGCCAGCCAGAGTGGTCTGGTCAGTAAGAAGACTGGGTCTAACTTTTTAAAAGAAGGTTAGACCCTCCTTTCGTGTGGATGTGCCCGTTCATTTTCTGTAGTAGATAAATGAGATTTTAGTCTTCAATATACTTCTGGGGGTTAAAGAATGCTAGAATTAGCGAAACAATTAAATGGCATAAAAGATTATTACAATTGTACAACTTTTTTTATCGAAGAGAAGGTTCGTAATGGACTCGGTAATAAAGTGGCAATTTTTTCTGACAGCGATGAAATTACATACCAGGAGCTCCTTTTTAAAGTAAATCAATTTGGAAACGCTCTCAAGAGTATTGGCGTTGAACAGGAAAATCGAATTTTACATGTCATCTATGATTCCCCAGAATTTATCTACTCTTTTTTTGGTGCAACAAAAATTGGAGCCATTCCAATACCTGTCAATACAGCAATGAAACCAAAGGATTATGAGTATTTTTTAAACCACAGTCGTTCAAGGGTCCTGGTCATCCAAGAGGACGTTTGGGAGACCATTAAGGAAAATAGGGATCGATTCATTTTCTTAAAATATATTATTGTTATTTCAGAAACCGGGACCCTCTATGCGGATACCATTGATTATGATGAATTCATCAGTCAAGCCTCTTCTGAGTTGGAAGATGCTGTTACTACCTCTGAAGATCCAGCTTTTTGGCTGTATAGTTCTGGCAGTACTGGCAATCCAAAAGGAGTTGTTCACATTCATAGGAGCATGGAAGTGGCTGTTAAAAACTATGCCGAAAACATTCTGAAAGTAAATGAAAATGATCGGACGTTCTCTGCTTCTAAACTTTATTTTGCTTATGGACTTGGAAATGGAATGTACTTTCCACTTGGAACTGGAGCTTCGACCGTTTTAATGAAAGAGCGGCCAACACCGGAAAATATTTTTAAAACCATTGAAAAAAATAAGCCAACCATCTTTTTTTGTGTACCGACATTATATGGTTCCCTTATTCAGTATGTCGAAAAAACAGGGGTAATTCCAGATCTATCCTCTGTTCGAATATGTGTATCAGCAGGAGAGGCACTTCCGTCCACCTTTATGAAAAAGTGGAAAGAGCTGTTTAACCTTGATATTTTAGATGGAATTGGTTCAACAGAGGCATTGCATATTTTCCTTTCTAACCAGGCACACGATATTAAAGCAGGAAGTACCGGAAAAGTGGTTCCAGGTTATAAGGCTAAAATCGTAAATGAAGAGTCTAAACCAGTGGGTGTTAATGAAATTGGCGATCTGGTGATTCAAGGAGATAGTGTTAGTATTGGGTATTTTTGCAACCTATTAGAAAATCAACGGAAGTTCCATGGTGAGTGGATGTACACAGGAGATAAATATTATCAGGATGAGGAAGGATATTTTTGGTACTGCGGCCGCTCGGATGACATGCTTAAGGTAGGGGGAATTTGGGTTTCACCGATTGAAATAGAATCGACCTTAATTCGTCACGAGTATGTGCTTGAAGTGGCCGTTGTCGGGGCGAAAAATGAGAGTAATCTTGTTTATCCAAAAGCTTATATTGTCTTACGAGATGAGATTGGACCAACGGAAGACTTAAAAACAGAGCTTAAGCTTTTTGTTAAACAAAATCTCGCTCCTTATAAATACCCACGGGAAATTGAATTTATCTCTGAATTACCGAAAACCGCGACCGGAAAAGTACAGCGGTTTAGGTTGAAACAAATGTAATAGTATAGATAGAAATAGCCAGACCTTTGGTTCTGGCTATTTTTAATAAGAATTTGGACTGACGAATGATAAAAAGTGTATTAAATATCTCTGCCCGTTGCCCCAACCGATTTATCGGTATCTTCCGCGCTATTATATTCCGGGTCATTAAGACCTGGTTGCTGTCTTTTTTCACTTCCTAAATAACTTGCCCGATGTTTTTGCTGGATTTTATTAAATTCGTTCCAGTTTTCATTTACCATTAGATTCCCTCTTTTCTTGGCTGCATTTATATTTTTAAGATACTCGGACTAGGGAATCTTATTCAGTTATTCCATGGAAATGTCATTAGGATTTTGATGGAATTAAATTTTCATTACATAAACAATCGTAAAAACATTGAAACTAAATAAGAAAAGCGGAAGCTTCTTTTTGAAAGGGGTTTGAGCAATGCTGTCGACTGAGCAGTTAGCTGAATTACGATTGCAATTGTTAAAGGAAAAAAGCGAAGTGGAAAATAATTTGAAGCAAAATGACCATTTTGGCTTGGAACAAGGGTTTTGGCATGAATCAATGGGGGAATTATCAAGTTATGATAACCATCCGGCTGATCAGGGATCGGCCCTTTATGAGCGCGAAAAGGATATTGCTTTAAAGGAGCATTATGAATTGCAATTAAGCAATATTAACCACGCTCTAGAGGCAATGGAGAATGGAACTTACGGCAAATGTGAGGTTTGCGGCAAGGATATACCAACCGAACGTTTAGAAGCATTACCAAACACCACCTATTGCAAGGAGCATAGTCCTGACCAATTCGTTTCTCATGAGCGCCCGATTGAAGAAGGGGTGTTAATGCCGCCATGGGGTAAATTTGATATGGATAATCAGGACGAAGATGTTGCCTTTGACGCGGAAGACTCCTGGCAGGCTGTTGCCGAATGGGGAACATCTGAAACACCATCTGATTTGGTCAATCCACAAGATGATTACAACGATATTTATATTGAAGCTGATGAAAACATAGGATATGTTGAGGACTATGAAAATTTTACCGGGAACGATATGTATGGCAAAAATATTACCGTTTACCCGAATGCGCAGCATGAACGCTATGAAGATGCACTTGATGAAGAAGGCATTATGACAAGCTTCGGCGATCTTCCTGCATTTGAACATGATGCATATGTAGATAACAATAACAAAAACGAAAGAAATATCTGATTCGATGCCAGACAATATAAAGAAAACAGCTTTCATCAATGAGAGCTGTTTTCTCTGAGTTCTTATTCTTGCTCATTTAAATCGTTTGTTTCAATGACGCCCTCCATATAGGTATCACTTACCTGTTCGTGGGTGGTTGCCAGACCTGATGACAAAGCATCATTTTTTTGATAATCATTTGCATTAAAATTACGTCCTGCGATTTCTGTACTGCCGTTTTGATTTTTTTTAACCATAGAAACCACTCCTTTATTGAAGAATCTTACAGACGTATTTTCTCTTATTGACTGATATTTACTCTAACTATTTTAGGAGTTGAAATTCATGAATAAAAAAGGCTCATTTCCTTCAAGAGAAGAATTAGATCAGGCTTTTCATTTTCTACAGGATGAAATCACCAGAATTTCTGTAGTCGAAGAAGTTGAAATGGTGAAACAGGAAAATAAAGGACAGGTCGAATAATAAATTGTTGAATTTGTCCAACTATGGTTCAAGGGGGCAAGACTTTTTCTCTAGACCCATCCAGGAAAAGTTTGGTATGATTTCAGGAGAATTTTTTGAGGTGGTAGACGATGGAAATGAGAGAAGTTCTTGCTAAAAAAATAGCCTGGATAAGTGTAGTCAGTAATATTGTCCTGACATTTGGGAAAATCTTCATCGGCTGGCTCGGGCATAGTGATGCCGTGTTTGCCGATGGGATTCACTCTGCTGCTGATGTATTTGCTTCCGTCATTGTTTTATTGGTGATAAAAATAGCCAATAAGCCGGCCGATAAAGAACATCCGTATGGACATGGCAAAGCAGAAGTTATTGTTTCCGAGATTATTGGAATTCTGTTGTTTGTCGTAGCCCTATATGTGGTTTATGAAGGAATCAGCGGATTCTTCCATGAGGTTGAAACACCAAGTTATTTAGCAATGTGGGTAGCCGTTTTTTCTTTTTTTGCAAAAATAATTCTTTACCGTTCTTCCTTAAAAGTAGCAGAGAAGCATAGGAGTAAGGCAATCGAAGCAATTGCTTTTGATCATAAGGCTGATATTGTTGCTTCCATCGCAGCAGCTATCGGGGTTCTTATTTCCATTATCGGCGTAAAATTTGATATTCATGTTTTACTTTACGGTGATAAGGTGGCCAGTATTTTTGTTGCCTATTTAATTTTTAAAATCGCGAAAGAAATGATAACGGAAGCATTTGACATCTTACTCGAGAGAAATATTAATAGCGAAATTCTTCAAGAATATATCTCCATTATTTCCGAATTTCCTGAAGTAAGGCGAATAGACCGAATTCGGGCGAGAGAACATGGACATTATATATTGGTGGATTTACGGATTTCCATTGATCATTTTAAAACCATAAAAGAGGGTCACGATCTTTCACATTCGATTAAACAAAAATTGATGGATCATTTTGATAATATTAAGGAAGTGCTGATTCATTTAAATCCATACTTCCCTAAGGAAAAATAAAAACAAAAAAACTGCTTTGTACTTTTTGCCTTTAGGGTTTATGATAAGGAAGGAATAAAAAGTTAAAGGAGTTGATATTTTTGAGTTATTCCATAGACCCGGACCCAAGTAGGCGAGGGGAAGTCAATGTGATCTTTGAATTGATTGAATTGGTTTCTACAAGAATATCAGCTCTTGAAAAGGTTGTTGGCTTCCTCAAAAACGAGCAATGAGGAGGTTTTGACATGTTGGAGATTTTCAAAAGTACAGAAACAAAGGTTTTAGAAAAAGTAGATGTTGTATCAAAGGGCTGCTGGATTAATATGTACGCCCCAACAGCTGAAGAAATTAGCCGGATTGCAAATGATGCACAAGTCGATGTCGATATCATTAAAGATGCCCTGGATGATGAAGAACGTCCAAGGATTGAGCGCGATAATGGTCAAGTATATATTATCGTTGACTTTCCCTATATTGTTCACGATGATACCGGTTTAGCTGTTTATGAAACGATTCCAATTGGGATTATTCTAACGGATGATTGTGTAATCACTGTATCCTTAAAGGATACACCGATTTTAGAAGAGTTTAGAAAAAATAGAGTAAAAGAGTTCTTTACGTTTAAAAAGACCCGTTTTGCCCTGCAAATTTTATTTGTCATTTCATCTTTTTACCTACGCTATTTAAAACAAATCAATAAGAAAACAAATGAAATTGAACGTGAAGTGCATCAATCATTAAAAAATAAAGAATTATATGCCTTTCTTGCCTTAGAGAAAAGTTTGGTTTATTTTACAACCTCTCTAAAATCGAATAAGGTTGTCCTTGATAAGATTTTGCGTTTTAATTATTTAAAAATGTATGAAGAAGACAAAGATTTACTTGAAGATGTCATCATTGAAAAAACACAGGCGATTGAAATGGCGGAAACCTATCGTTCCATCTTGAGTGGGATGATGAATGCCTTTGCTTCCATCATTTCGAATAACCTAAACATTGTCATGAAATTTTTAACATCGATTACGATTATCCTCTCATTCCCGACGATGGTGGCAAGTTTTTATGGGATGAACGTCGATATTCCGTTCCAGCATGCAACCCACTCGTATGCCATTCCATTAGTTATCTCGGCCCTTTTAACGAGTTGTACGGCCTTTATTTTTTGGAAAAAGAAATATTTCTAGAGTATTAGTTTTTTATAATAAAAATGACAGGCACATTCGTTGCCTGTCATTTTTCTATCTCCTTGTAATTTTGAAAAGTAAAGTCGGGGGAAAGGATTGGTTCAGTACGCTTGTCTTGGTTTTTATTTTTCCTCCCTTTTTTTGTGTAATGGGCATCCATTCCCGCTTCAAGCTCTTTTTTCATCATATTAATTAGTAGAATTAAAAAGAAGTAGGCAAATAAGGGGGCCAAGATAATCCAGGGGACTCTGTAAAATTCTCGATAGTTTTGACCGATTAATCCTGACCATTCCCTCGTTAGTGAAGCATCCTGGGCTGGAACACTATGAGCACCAATTCCCATTCCGATCTGCTCCGTTCCGGCAATTCCTTCCGCCGAAATCCCACCCATATAAATATTGAAGGTACCAAGAAACATGATTAATACCAATGTATTCAGTAATTGTTGAACAAAGATGATCAAACCGTAGGAGGCCATATAGGGTTTCAAATGCCTTTTAATAATATGGAAATGACCCGCTCCCATTAAGTAGGAACTTTGTATAAAGGATTTTCCCTTTAATTCAGAGATGATATCGGATGTATTGATTAATACAGAAGGAATTCCGATAAGGACTAGTATGATCATCTGATAAACAATGATGAAAGGAACAGCCCCTTTTATATAAGTAGTTGAAGTAGCTGTAATCAGTAATAAGGTGATAATAATGGGGGGAATGATCCGAAAAACAACAAATAAGTTTTTTACAATTGGCAACAGCAGATTAAGCCAGAAGGAAAATATAATTCCTAACACTCCTCCTATCAAAAATCTTAGGATGGTGATCCCAAAGGTGATAAGGATTGTATATTTGGCACCATAAATCATCATCAGCAGGATATCTGCTCCATTTCGATCAGAACCGAGAAGGAAATGCGATGAAGGAGAAAAAGGTCGAATATCAATCATCTTACCTTTGTTATCATATAGAATGATTGTCGTGTTGAAGTCAGGTGGACCGTATAGGGGATAAAGGAAACTTAGAATTAGGATTAGACTCAAGATCAGTAAGCCAAAAATTGTTTTTTTGTATTTGAATATCTTCATAGACTGTTCTGTTCCTTTCTGTTCATTCTAATGGTTACAATCCAAGCAAGTAATTGTGAGAGAATAACAGGAACGGCAAAAAGTAGAAGACTGATTATATATGGGACAATCCGCTTAGCATAGAAGGATTTCACAATTACAATATAGCCATCAATATTAAATAAGTATTCAACGACAATAATATTTGTAAGGATATACCAAATAATTACTTTTAAATGAATTAGTAATAAAGGAATCACGTTACGCATGATATGTTTAAAATAAATGGTTCCCCGCGAAAGCCCTTTTGCCCTTGCTAAAAGAACATAATCCTTTACCTCTTCATCCGCAAATACCTTTAATAAATACTGAATCAAAAAGAGGGCAGGAAGAAAAGACACCACGAAAACAGGTAAAAAATATGGTTGTGTACTCATCCCGCCATATAACTGAAACAATTTAATCCCGTAAGTTTTATAGATGTAGATGACTAAATATTGTAACAGAAAGATAATTAATAGTTCGGGAGCTGTGGTTGTAAAATCAATCAACCCTTTTAATCTTTTACGGACATTTGCCGGAAGCATCATGATGGCAGCGGAAACAACCATCCCGATAAGGATGACAGACAAAAGGGCCAGGGATAAAATGCTCATTGTATAATAATATTTATCAATGGTAGAAGCATTTAAATATTCAAAAATAAATGGAACTTCGTCTTTGATATGTAGAAACCAGCTTAAGTTACTTTTTGAGTACTCCCAATATAAGCTAAGATCCATATCGATTCTTTTTTCTTCAGCATTGATTTGAAGAAATATAGGGATATTCATTAAAAAAACAAAGCCAGCCAAAATGGCGGTTACTTGTATAGGGAGAAACAATATTTTTTTAATCAGATTTATCCATCCCTTCCAAAATATACTAATAGGCAAAGTCTATTATAAAATATTCAAACTTAAATTGTCATTTGTTTTTTTAGTGTAGATGTTCGAATGAGTAATCTGCAATATAGTCAGCTTTATAATCTTCCCTTATTATGAAGCATAAGAAATGACGATTGGAATAATTTGTTTGTATCCAGTAATGTTAAAAATGAGGTGAGGGGAATGAACAAGGAATTTTTTAATTCAATTGAAAAAGAAACCTATACCAAACGGTTTGTCGACCCACAGTGGATGGAGTTAGTTCAATCAAGGGCAGATGTTTCTGGGAAGATTGCAGTGGATATTGGTGCAGGCGGTGGAATCTATTCAGTTGCATTAGCAAAATTGGGAGCGGCAAAGATCATTGGAGTCGATATCTCTGAAAATATGATTGCTGGAGCGAAGGAGAATTGCCGGGAATATCCGCAAATTAGCTTCCAGGTTGGAACAGCCAGCGAAACAAATCTTCCAGGTGGGACAGTAGACGTGCTGTTGGAGCGGGCGTTAATCCATCATTTAAAGGATCATCAATTACCAGAATGCTTCGCGGAGGCTAAGCGAATTTTAAATGAAAACGGTGTATTCATTATTCAGGACCGGACAATTGAGGACTGTTCATTAGCAGGAAGTGATGAGCATATTCGTGGTTACTTTTTTGAATTTTATCCGGAATTGCTGAAAAAGGATATTGCAAGAAGGCATTCAGCCGACACAATTAATGCTTATTTATCAGAGGCAGGCTTTCAGCATGTAGAGGTTCTGCCCTTTTGGGAAAATCGCAAAGCCTATCATTCACTGGATGAATTAAAGCAAGAGATTATTTCTCGTAAAGGCCGTTCGATTTTGTTTGAATTAAACGATGAACAGGTTCAGATTCTAGCTGATGGTATTGGAGAACGAGTAACGAAATCTTTTCCGGTGGTTGAAAAAGAAAGATGGACGATATGGTTTGCAAGGGCTAATGATATTTTAGGCGGAACTGGAGCTGCTGCAGGAGATGACTATGCATCAGGATTTGGTTTTCCACGAGTAAATTAACTCTTCTTGTATATAATAGAAAAAATAAAAATACAAGAGGAGGATGAATAAGATGAAAGAAAAAGAACCCCAATTTCAAAGTGGCGAAGAAATAGAACAACTGGCAAAAGGCCTCTACGGACTAGACCCAGAAATGAGCCTACTAACCGTCAACTTTGCAACCACAGAAAATCCTCTATTAAATGAACATTATCAAGAGGATCCAAAAGAAGAAGATTGATTCGACAAAAATCGGGTGGTGCCTGTCACCACCCGATTTTTGTCGATAAGATTTTGAATTTTTCAATTGTTTTTGGTTGATTACTAGATTTTAACAATGATACTATAAAACTCGAGGGTTGAAAGCGCATACAAATTGCTTTTATTCTCAGAATCTTGTACATAGGGAGGAATTACATTTGAGTCAAGTATCAGTCGGTCTAAAAGAAAAGGTGGAAAAATTTCTATTAGGGAAAAAGAAACTGTATATTGATGGTCAATTTGTTGAAAGTCTCTCTCAAAAAACATTCGATACGTATAATCCTGCTACGGGCGAAGTACTCGCTGCAGTTTACGAAGCCGGTCCGGAGGATATTGACCGTGCAGTAAAAGCTGCTAGGAAAGCCTTTGATGAAGGCCCTTGGTCGAAAATGAGTGCAGCTGCACGCAGCCGCTTAATGTACAAGTTAGCGGATTTAATGGAGCAAAATCAAGAAGAGCTTGCCCAATTAGAAACACTTGATAACGGAAAGCCAATACGGGAAACGTCTAATGCGGACATTCCGCTTGCCGTTGAACATATGCGCTATTATGCCGGCTGGTCAACAAAAATTGTTGGGCAAACCATCCCGGTAAACGGACCATTCCTTAACTATACCCGCCATGAAGCAGTTGGAGTCGTCGGACAGATTATTCCATGGAACTTCCCGCTGTTAATGGCGATGTGGAAGCTGGGTGCTGCTCTAGCGACTGGATGTACGGTTGTATTAAAACCGGCTGAACAGACTCCGCTGTCTGTTTTATATTTGGCTGAATTAGTTCAAGAAGCAGGATTCCCAGAAGGAGTAATCAATATTGTCCCTGGTTTCGGTGAAACAGCCGGCCAGCCGCTTGTTGATCATCCGTTAGTTGATAAAATTGCTTTCACAGGCTCAACTGAAGTTGGTAAATCCATTATGGAGAAAGCTTCCAAAACGCTTAAACGCGTAACACTTGAGCTTGGCGGCAAGTCACCAAATATTATTTTACCTGACGCGGACTTAACAAAAGCTATCCCTGGTGCCTTAAATGGAGTAATGTTCAACCAAGGCCAAGTTTGCTGTGCAGGGTCCCGCGTATTCATTCAAAAGAAACAATTTGATAATGTTGTTGCCGATATGGTCAGCCATGCCAAAAAAATTAAGCAGGGTGCTGGTTTACATGCTGATACGGAAATCGGACCGCTTGTATCTGATGAACAACAAAAACGCGTGCTTGGATATATTGAAAAAGGTTTGAAGGAAGGTGCGGAATTGTTGGTTGGTGGAGATAAGCCATATGAACAAGGCTACTTTGTTTCTCCAACAATTTTCGCCGATGTCCGTGATGAAATGACGATTGCTAAAGAAGAAATCTTTGGACCAGTTATTTCCGCTATGCCATATGAGGACCTGGATGAATTGATTAATCGCGCAAATAATAGCGAGTATGGCTTAGCTGCAGGGGTTTGGACGAAGGATGTAGCGAAGGCACATTATATTGCAGGCAAACTCCGTGCAGGTACTGTATGGGTAAACTGCTACAATGCTTTTGATGCAGCATCACCATTCGGAGGCTACAAACAATCCGGAATTGGCCGTGAAATGGGATCGTATGCATTGAACAACTATACGGAAGTCAAGAGCGTCTGGGTTTCGTTAAAATAATTGAATAACCTATAAGCTAGCTAAAACGTTTAGGCGTTTTGCTAGCTTATTTTTATTGGACACCGTTTTTTAGAAATTTGAATAAAGTATAGGAAGCAGACTTCTTTTGAGGGAGTGTCTTCATGAGTAATAAGAATGGAAATTTATCGGAGTTGGAACAAAAGAGGCTAAATTTTGAAAAACAAATTGCACTTGGTGTTTGGATTCAGGTGATTGGGGCAACAATCGAATTCTTAGGGATTGCGAAGTTAAGGGAGATTAGCGATAATCCAGATTCGATTCCTGAAAAAGAAGTACTAACGGGTGCCGGCATTCAAGCACTAGGCACATTTTTTGAAGCGATTGGAGTATCGGGGCAAATTACAGGAAATGGCAATAAACTTAAACTAGACGCTCAAAAATTAGCCATAACAGGTGATTGGCTTCAGTCGATTGGTGCGGCCTTGGAAGCAGCCGGTGGAACAGGGGAATTTTTGGAGGAACAAGAAAAAGCAAATTTATTTGTGCCATAATAGAGGATTTAATGGTAAAAATGGGCATGATAACTGTATGTGTTGATTAAATTTCAGGAGGTTATTATGCAATCATTTATCGTTAGTTTCCATCAGGAAGACAATGTAGATAGCATGCAAATACAAAAACTAAGCCAAGAGGATTTTGAAAAAGCAACCGAAGGCGGAACAAGGCATTTATTTGACTTAGATACAAACATTGGCTTTTTTGTCTTTTTTGATGCAGAAGATGTCGACGGCGTTGTCTCTTATTTAATGCTTCAATATGAGGAAGACAATGAAGAACCTATTGGCTGCTACTCTTTCCGACTAGAGGATTTTTATGAATTCACGGCACTTTACCTAAACGACCTCGAATTTAACGAAGAAACTGAGGAAGAGGAAGAAGAGTACGGCCCGATACACCATTTAGCACATTTATTGTTCCATATTGTTGAAGAAGGTAAGGATATTGAGGTTTAATTCGGATGAGGATGCATTTCTTTAAGTGTTTTCTTTGAAAAGGTTGCTTTGTCTAGATAAAAAATTGGAAAGGACGCCTGAACTGGGCGTCCTTTCTCGTAAAATTGGACTAATATTAGATTTATTTAAATAAAAAAGCCTCTAAAACAGTGGCTATCAATACTTATTTGCGAATTTTCACCCTTTATTTGCGGATTAACTTATTTTATTTGCGAATCATGCCTCTTTATTTGCGATTTAACCTATTTTATTTGCGAATCTAAAAATGTAGGCTAAATACACCATTGGATATTAGCAGGATAATAAAATCGATTCTTTTTTGTTCCGGAAAAAAGCAAATTTGTAGAGCGCAGCAATCTTCCAGCTAGATCAATTGAGTCTATGCGCATAAACTTCCGAAACTCCCGATTTGTTATTTTCATATCAAACAATAAAAAATAGTCCTTAAGCGCATCTAAATGCGCATCCTTAGAATACTGCTGACATTTAGGACAAAACCATTTCTGTTTCTTTCGAATCATAGTGAGATATTTACAGTAGGGGCAGTGAACGCCAGTTAATAAATCTGACCTCTTGATACCAAATTTCTGAAGAAAATAACCTGTAGGCGGAGTGTTCATTTTCAATAGAAGTCGAGAAAGCTTACGGAGGTCTTTCGCTGGTAAAATGGGAGTAGTATAAATACCTTCGAGATCCTGAATTCTCTTTAACATCACATCCCCTTTACATACCTTTGGTTTTACTTTGTAAGAATTTTTTCCCGTAATGACATACGAAGCATAGCTATTGCTTATAACAACTAAGTAAACAACAGGAACAGGGGGAAAATGATTTACAGCCATTAGTTTCTTTATGTATTCTTGATGCCTTTCTGCCTGTGCGATTGGATAGGAATATCCTTTTTCTTCCTCACCTTTAATTTGGATAAATTGCTCATTTTCCGTATCAAATATTAATTTTCCGGCCATATTTTTCACATCAATAATTAGGATAAATTCACCTGTTAAGAGAAGAGTATCAATTTGGGAGTTGTAGTCACCATCTGGAAGGTTTAGATCGTGGAAAATAAGATATTTCTGTTTGGGGAGTTCGCGATAGTAAAAATCTAATGATTGTTCTCCCTCGTATCCAGCTTGTCTTCTGCCTAATTCATCTGAAATTTGCTGGTATCTAGCATGACTCAAGGGAATACGCCGCAAAATAGCGGATAAAATGAGAATTTTTAATGGGATTGTTCTTTCTTTTACGATCAAAATGATCACTCCTTTTATTTTTTCTTCTTAAAATTAGCATAAAAGTTCTCCAGAAAACTAAATGATTTGTAAAATCTTTTTGAACAAATACCTTATCAGCGAATCTTTACCTTTTATCAGCGAATCACGAAGATTTATCAGCGGATCTGATACATTTATCAGCGGATTAAACCAATTTATCAGCGAATCCATTATACCCAGAAGAATCCACCAGCATATTAATTGAAAAACCACCTATACAACGTTATGATTATCTTGAATTCAAAATAAATACCCGTACACGAACGGAGGCAAACAAATGATACAAAGAGAAATACAACGAACCTGGACCGTACAGCATCATCAGCACAGCCCAATCCATGCGGCAGGAATGGTGCTCGATTCGGCTAACATGCATGAATTTGATCCGTTTCTTTTCCTGGCCGAAGATTTTTTCAAAAAAGGTACCTTCGATTTTCATCCCCATCGCGGGATTGAGACCGTAACCTATGTCATCGAAGGAAAACTTGAACATAATGACAATAAAGCGGGCAAAGGAGAGCTAGGACCTGGCGATGTTCAATGGATGACGGCCGGAAGAGGCGTCATTCACATTGAAGACCCAGCAGAAGGCGACACCGTTCATTCCTTACAGCTATGGGTTAACCTTCCTCGTGAACACAAAATGACCGAGCCGCACTATCAAAACCTTCGAGGTCAAGATATGCCAGTCCGCGAAGAAGAAGGTGCGCTGATTCGTATTTTTTCTGGATCATCGGGCGGAATAAAATCCTCCACGAAAAACTATGTTCCAGTAACATTTGTTGAAATTAATTTAGAACCAGGGGCAATTATCTCCCAGGACTTACCTGGAGACTATAGTGGTTTCATGTATGTACTGGAGGGAAGCGGATTTTTCGGGAAAAATAAGGTAGAAGCCCAAAATGGCCAGGCAATGCAATTAGGCAAAGGTGTAGAAGGGGACGCGAGCGAAGTGACCATTCAAGCGAAAGAAAAACTGCTAGTATTGCTCTATGCAGGAAAACCTTTAAACGAACCAATCGTTGCCCGGGGGCCATTCGTAATGAATACAGAAGAAGAAATTCGCCAAGCCTACCGCGATTATATGGACGGAAAGTTTGGAGAGTAACTAATATTAATGATGAGAAAAAAGGTTTGGGAGAGTACCAAACCTTTTACAAAATTATTAAAACCGGTCCATCATTTTTTTAGAATTAGTATTTTCCATCATCCCGCCCTTTACATGACACGCTTTGTACATGTCTTTCATCTTTTCTTTTGTTAAATTAGGATGCATTTTTTCCATAAAAGGCAACATTTCTTCGAAGTTAAGACCATTACCAGAGTTGCTGTTTCCTGCTGCAAAAACTGCTGTACCGGCGCCAAGAATTAGTGCTGCACTAAAAATACTCATTGCAATTTTTTTCATTATAAACAACTCCTTTCTTTTCTTACCTTCATCATAAATCAAGAATTTGCAGAAAAGATGGATATGGAATGACGAATTCGTGAAGTTTTAAAAAAAGCACTGGCTCTTGAAGAGACCAGTGCTAAGCCATTTATCCTTTTTTCGCCACGACAACCCTTGCTTTCCCCATGAAAAAGATGGTTACAGCTGCGATTACAATTGGAATCAATGTAAGTAAAAACGTATGTGTAATGGAATCAGACATCGCGTGAACAATCTTATCCAAGATAAAACTAGGGATTTTTGCGCGTTCACTAGCTTCGAAGATTTGACGCGGGTCCATGTTAGACATAGAAGGAGCTCCGCCTTGGCCGCCTGCTCCCTGCATCCCCTTAAAAGCTTCCTTCAAGTTATCAGTAAATTCATTCGTTTGAATTGAGCCGAAAATCGTTACCCCAAGCGTCATTCCGAATGAGCGAAGGAAGGAGTTGGTGGAATTGGCCGTTCCGCGGTATTGCGGCTCCAAGTTGTGAATCGATGCAGTTGGTAAAAGGGAAAAAGAGAACCCAACACCAAACCCGACAAGAATCATATAAAGCGTAAGCATCCAGCGTGCGGTATCCGTTGTCAGATTTCCAAGCAAAATCATCCCGGCAAAATAGGATATGATGGAAATAATCATTAAATTTCGATAAGAGGTTTTCGTTAAGAAAATCCCCCCGACAGAACTTCCTGCAACCGACCCTAACATCATTGGAGTCAAAATTAACCCTGCATTTTTAGCTGAGCCGCCATAAACAGCCTGAACAAAAATCGGAATAAACACTGTTAATATTATAAATGTACCGCCATATAAAAACGCAAGAATTTGCGAGGTGGCAAATAATCGTCTTTTAAAGAGCCAAAGTGGCAATATCGGCTCTGCTGCTTTAAATTCAGCAATAAAAAAGGCCACAAAGAAGACGAAGAAGCTAGCAAACAAGCCAATAATTTGAGCCGAATCCCAGTCATATTCCTTGCCGCCAAGCTCAAGAGCAAACATTAAACTAACGACCGAAATAACAAGGGTGATGGCACCGGCCCAGTCAATTTTTTGCTTAGAATGCTGAAGGGATTCATGATAGAAACGAATAATTAAGAAAAGCGAAACGATTCCAATTGGGACATTGACATAAAAAACCCAATGCCAGCTAATATAGTCAGTAATATAAGCCCCTAATAATGGACCCAACACACTTGAAGCGCCAAAAACGGCACCAAGTAATCCAGTCATTTTTCCACGGTTTTCCGGTGGGAAAATATCAAAAACAATGGTAAAAGCAATCGGCATTAGTGCTCCACCGCCAATCCCCTGGATGGCACGGTAAATGCTTAGCTGAATAATACTTTGGGCAATTCCGCAAAGGGCAGAACCGGCTAAAAAGATGACTAAACCAAAAATAAAGAAGCGTTTGCGCCCGTACATATCAGATAGTTTGCCGAAAATCGGCATACCGGCCATAACCGCTACCATATAGGCAGAGGTCACCCAAATAAATTTGTCGAAGCCTCCAAGATCTGAAACAATGGTAGCCATCGCCGTTGCGACAATTGTATTATCCATGGCAGCCATTAAAATAGCTAATAAAATTCCAGCCACAACAAATTTAAGATTATTATCTTTTTTAATCATGCAATGTCTCCTTCTTTTTATGGACTTCCTAGATTTTCTTTCATAGGGTAAAAAAGTTTGATAAGATGAAATAAACTAAGGAAACCTATTATCTTGATAATCAAGATAAAGTAATTTTAAAAGGAAGGATGAAACATGTCAATGGATTTCTTTGATCATCCTGACACTGTAAATACTCTTATAAAAAATTTGCGGAAACTGGGCACAAGGATGGTTCTTTTTCAACAAACCGCTGCCCATTCAATTGGCTTGGTTCATACTGATTTTAAAACAGCGGACATTCTGAATGAAGCTGGCCCGCTTACGGCAGGGGAATTAAGTAAAGTTACCGGTCTGAGTACGGGGTCTGTTACAGCTCTTATTGATCGGCTCGAGCAGGCGGGATATGCCAGGAGGGAGAAGGATCCGGACGACCGCCGACGGGTCATTATTGTACCAGTAAAAGAAAATCAATGCTCCATTAAAGAGCATTTCTTACCCTTAAACAAATCGATGACTGAACTCTGTTCTCATTATAATGAAGAGCAGCTGGCATTAATCAGTGGTTTTTTAGAAAAAACAATTGCCATCCATGAAAAAGAAATTCAGGCGGCAAGCCGTTCGGAAGCAAAAAAAGAGGAGCTCTAAAGAGCCCCTCTAAAAAATTATCTTTGAAAAAACTCAACCCATTCGCCATCATGTCCGTGAAAAAAGAAATAACGGTAACCGTTTGGGAGTGTTGTGATTTCTTCGTCGATCAATTTCACATCTAATCCTTTGATACGATTGAATTCTGCTTCAATATCATCGACCAACACAGCAAAATGATGTACTTTGCCTTCTTGAGGGAGATTGTCATTATAACCTTGAATTAACTCTAGTTCTGTTTCATCGGAGCCATTGAAACCGAGAAAGGCTAAGGTCATCGATTCATCAGAATGAATGAATTTATCCTTCAGCACCATTCCCACGATTTCTTGATAAAATTTAATGGAAGCATCGATATCTTTTACCATAATCCCCACATGGTCCATTTTCTTTCCCGGCATTTTCGGTTTCTCCCTTAAATTATGATTTTAAGACATCATGGTCAACGTAACGTTCGCCGTTTAATTCGCTGATTACGTTGATGGCAACCTTTGCTCCGTCACCAGCAGTTATGATCGTATGTACACTCACACCAGCAACTGTTCCAGCTGCCCAAATCCCATCTAGATTTGTTTTTCCTTCAGCAGTTACATCTAGAACCGTTTTAATTCTTGGCTCTGTACCCGGCTTGGTTTTTAAGCCAACTGTTTCAGCAAGATTAACTAACGCACCAGTAGCAATAATAACATGTTGTGCTTCATAACTATTTTCATCGGTTTCCACTTTGAAGCCATTATCTGTTTTAACGATATTGTTTACTGTAGCCTGAACTAGTTCAGCGCCAAATTTACTTGCTTGTTTTTTACCAATTTCAATTAAATCTGGACCTGTGATTTCTGCTACACCATAATGATTTTCAATCCAAGCGCGTTTTGTCATGCTTTTGTCATTGTCAACAACCAACGTTTTCTTTCCAGCTTTTGCGGTAAATAAAGCAGCACTTGCTCCAGCTGCACCTGCGCCAACGATCACTACATCAAACATTCCCATACCTCCAATTTAAATTATAATAATTCTTATTTAGATTAACTTAAATCCAAAATATTGTAAAACAAACTGCTCTATAATCGAAGTCTTTCCATAAGAAGTATGTCCACTTCCGAGTAAAATAAAAAGAACCATCTTTTCCTTCTGTGGAATAATGGTTCTTGTACTTGTTTTTGTATAAGGAATCTTTTTTTGTTTTGGTTGTTCGTGTTCTCATATCTGCGAACACAAAGGGGCTCCGTTTTAGATCAGGATTCAGCTTTCCTTCGCGTTCCATTTTTTCGCGCAGCTTTTTGGCTTTTGATTTTGCCACTCTTATCACCTCATATATAAAGAATAATACCATTATATAATACCCCTTATATAGAGGTGAATAGATTATTGTTCCTGGCTTTTTAAATTAGGTGACGACTCCCGTTTCTTTGCATGATGAAAGAAGTAATAGAGTACGGCACCAATTAAAACATAGAAAGCACATAAGAAATATAGAGAGCTATAAGACATTTTCGCGGCCACTAGTCCGATGAAAAATGATCCTAGGGCAATACCGGTATCGTAGATTGATAGAAAGGTAGCCGTAGCCAATCCACGTTTTTTCGGAGCAGCATATTGAATCGCGATCGTTTGGAAGGTTGGAAATAATGTTCCCCATCCTAGCCCGATTAAAGCGGCTGATAGGAGGAACGTAAACGCTCCATCCGCTTTACTTAATACCAAAAGCCCGATCGCAAAAAGGATAATACATGGATAGAAAAGGACGTTTGATCCATATTGATCCAACCATTTTCCGGTAAAAGGTCTTGAAAGCAATAAGAAAGCAGCGTAGACCACAAAGAATAGACTTGCTACATTTGCCAAGTGTATTTCGCTCGCATAAACGGATACAAAGGAAAGAAGCGCCGAATAGACGATGGCTAAGAAGCCGCCAACAATTGAGATCGGTACAGCGGATGCTTCGAATAAATTCCGTACAGAAAAGGAAGATTGTACTGTCGGCTCCACTTGCTGCTCTTTCTTCGGAAGTTTAATACTAAGACCGGTAAGAAGGGCACCAATTGCAACGACTAGTGTTAAAGTAAACAACCAACTAGAGCCCCATTGCTGAATGGCAAGCAATCCTAGAAACGGTCCTAATACCATCGCCATGTTGATTGACATCACAAAGTAGCCCATTCCTTCTCCCCTGCGCGAGGAAGGTATCAGATCAGCCACAATCGTCCCAGCCGCAGTTGTTGCCATGCCGAAGCCAACTCCATGCAATAACCGAATGATGAGAAAGCCGGTGATTGATTTTGGAAAAAAGTAAAAGAGGGAGGCACCTGCAAAAATGATTAAAGCAGCTAACAAGACCTTTCTACTCCCTGCCCGTTCTAGCCATTGGCCTGCAAGCGGACGCGAAATGATAGCGGAGAGCAAAAATACAGTGGTCATTAAACCTGCCTGTGAAGCACTGCTGTGGAATTCCTTTAACGCAAAAATAGGAAGAGTCACTAGCAAAATATAAAAAGTTAAAAACAGAAAAAAGTTGCTTAGGGATATACTAATAAAATCCTTTGTCCACAATTTCGGTTTCGACATGTGGAAATCACTCCTTTAAAAGTTTATGTAACCAGTCCATTTGAATCGTACATAGTTCTTTCTGAGATGTTTCAGGAAGATGCGTTAATAACAATTTGTTTTGTTCCGTTACAGCCCGTTCCCAGTTGGGATATTCATTTAAAGCTGCATCCGTTAATTGGATATGTTTTTCGCGTTTGTCTTTACCAGGAACCTGTCTAACATATCCTTGCTTGACGAGCCTTTGAATCGTGCGGGTCATTGGAGGGGCTTCAACGAATAAATAATCACATAGTTCTTTCTGGGTTAAGGAGCCTTTTGTTTTTAAAGCAAAAATAACGGCCCACTGTGAACCATATAAACCCATTGGCTTCAAGACTTCATTCAATTTATTGGTGAGATGTCTGGATAGCTGGTGAAGGGTATGGAAAAGTTCGTGGTTATACATTTAGAAAGTCACTCCAGATCAAAATTGCAAATTAGTTACCTAGGTAACTATATGCCTGTTTAGAGGAAATGTCAAGGAATGTTCACAGATTGGCTACTATGAATGAATAACAAAAATCCCGTGGAATCACATTGAATTCCGCGGGATTTTAAAGAAAATTTTATTTCAACACATTAAAATACCTTGCTTCCGGATGGGCAAATACCATCGCCGAGACAGAAGCCTCCGGTTCCATCATGCAGCCATCGGTAAGCTGAATGCCGATATCCTCCGGCTGAATTAATTTAAACAATTTCTTTTGATCTTCTAAATCAGGACAGGCAGGGTAGCCAAATGAAAAACGCTGTCCGGGATATTTTGCAGCAAAACGATCCTGCATTGTAAAATCAAGTGGATCAGGGAATCCCCAGCGATCGCGCATTTGCCTGTGGATTAACTCCGCAAAGCCCTCAGCTGACTCTAAAGCAAGCGCCTGAAGTGCATGGCTTTCTAAAAAGCGTCCTTCAGCCTTAAACTGGTCTGCTTTTTCACGAATGCCTCTCCCAGCAGTAACGGTAAAGAAGCCTACATAATCTTTTTCTCCGCTTTCCACTGATTTCACAAAATCAGCTAAACATAGATGCGGCTCAGAATCCTGACGAGGGAAATCAAACGTTTCAATCACTTGCTCTGGATTTTCTGGATCATAAATATAAATTTTATTACCCTCTGAGTTAGCAGGGAAGAATTGATAGACAGCAGCTGGAGTAATCCAGCCTTCTGAACTTGCACCCTGAAGCAATTGATCGACAATCTCTTTGATCTTCAATGCTTTCTCATCTTTTTCGGCAAGTAATTTTGAAAGCTTGCCTTTAAGACCAAGATGGTGTCCAATCAACATTTGCATATTGATATATGGTTCAATATGTGAAAGCGAATAGGAACGTAACAAATGGCGTTTTGTATCCTTTGGAACAAAAACAGGAACATTCGTTGAAATGGATGGTCTCACCTTTACTGCAACAGCACTTGCTGTTCGAAGATGGCTAAAATCATGAACAACCTCCGCAGCGGCCAATTTTTCCTGTCTTTCTTCCAATAACTTTTCGCGTTCCTCAGGGGTTTGTACTTGATTAGCAAGTGCTAAACCAGTCATTGCATCTTTTGCGTAAAGAACAAGACCATCGTATTCTTTGGAAATCTTTGTATCAGTAAATTTCCTAGAAAGGGCGGCACCACCAACCAAAATCGGTAATGAAATACCCGCTTCTTTTAAATCCTGTGCGGTTAAGACCATTTGCTGGGCGGATTTAACTAATAAGCCGGATAAACCAACGATATCTGGTTGCTCTTTTCGAATCGCTTGAATCAGGTCTGCTGGGGTAACCTTGATTCCCAAATCTACGACTTGATAGCCATTATTGCCGAGAATAATATCCACTAGGTTCTTCCCAATATCATGAACATCGCCTTTAACCGTTGCTAAAATCACTTTTCCTTTAGAGGCAGAGGTATCGCCTTTTTCCATGTGCGGCTCTAAATGGGTAACGGCAGCCTTCATGACTTCAGCACTTTGCAGCACTTCAGCAACAATCAATTGGTTGTCATTGAAAAGACGGCCAACCTCGCTCATGCCTTCCATTAAAGGACCATTAATAATATCAAGGGGAGCAGGGTATTTAGCTAGCGCTAAATCCAAGTCCGGCAGCAAGCCTTCTTTTGTTCCTTCGACAACATAGTAGGCGAGTCGTTCTTCCAAGGTCATGTCAGGAAGAGTTGATTTAGCTTCTTTCTTTTTTCCACGGTACATTTCAGTAAAGGTAGCTAATGATTCATCTGTTGTATCAAATAACAGTTTTTCAGCCGCTTCGACTTCTTCCTTAGGAATGGAAGCAAACCGCTCAAGCTTCTCTGTATTGACAATGGCATAATCTAATCCTGCTTGTGTGCAATGATAAAGGAATACGGAGTTTAAAACTTCTCTTCCAACAGGAGGAAGTCCAAAGGAAACATTACTGATTCCAAGAATGGTTTGCACACCTGGAAGGTTTTCTTTAATTAACCGAATTCCGTCCACTGTCGCTTTTGCGGACCCAATATATTGTTCATCACCTGTTCCAACCGGGAAAACAAGTGGATCAAAAATGATGTCCTCCGATTTTAAACCATATTTATGAACGAGTATGTCATGGGATCGTTTCGCAATTTCGAGCTTGCGTTCTGCCGTTACGCCCATGCCTTTTTCATCAATGGTTCCCACAACAGCAGCAGCGCCATATTTGTGAATCAAAGGAACGACTGCTTCAAAGCGCTCTTCGCCATCTTCAAGGTTAATCGAATTGATGATGGCTTTTCCTTGTGAATATTTAAGCGCTCTTTCAATGACTTTTTCATCGGTTGAATCGATTACGAGTGGAACTTTTACTTTTTTAACCACTTCTTTAATAAACTTTTCCATGTCGACGATTTCATCACGGTCAGGGTCTGCAAGACAAATATCGATAACATGTGCGCCGCCTTTTACTTGGGCACGAGCAACTTCCGATGCTTCCTCAAATTTGCCTTCGGTAATTAACCGTTTGAATTTGCGGGATCCAATGACATTCGTCCGTTCTCCAACCATGATCGGTCTTAGTGTTGGATCATCATAAATAAATGGATCAATTCCTGAGACCATATGGACAGAGGAGGACTTCAGTTCACGCGGCTGATAATTTTTCATTGCTTCAGCAATTGCCTGAATATGCTCAGGAGTGGTTCCGCAGCAGCCGCCGACAATGTTCAGCCAACCATGTGCAGCAAAGTCGGAAAGTTTTTTTGCCAAGGTATCAGGTGTTTCATGGTAATGTCCTTCTTCATCAGGCAGCCCAGCATTTGGATAACAACTGATAGCAGTGGTTGCTAGACCCGAAAGAGAACGGATATGGTCCTGCATAAATTCTGGACCGGTTGCACAGTTTAAGCCAACGGCGACAGGTTTCATATGTTCGACAGAAATATAAAAGGATTCAATCGTTTGACCGGCAAGTGTGGTTCCCATCGGCTCAATGGTTCCGGAAAGCATTAAAGGCAATGTTTTGCCTGTTTTTTCAAAAGCCCGGGAGATTCCGATGAAACCAGCTTTCACGTTCAACATATCCTGACTTGTTTCAAGGAGCAAAAGGTCGACTCCACCGTCAATTAAGCCTACTGCCTGCTCTTCGTAAGAGGCAGCAAGTTCATCAAAAGTAGTTCCGCCCGTCACACTTAATGTTTTCGTGGTGGGTCCCATTGAACCAGCAACATAGCGCGGCCAGTCTGAAGTAGATACTTCATCAACAGCCTTTTTGGCAATTTGTGCGGCAACCTTATTCAATTCATAGGCTTTGTAGCCCAAATCATATTCATCTAAAACAATACTGGTTGCTCCAAAAGTATTCGTTTCGATAATGTCTGCCCCGGCCTTAAGGTATTCGCGGTGGATATTTTCAATCACCGCGGGTGCAGTTAAATTCAGGTTCTCATTACAGCCTTCATATTCTTCTCCGCCAAAATCTTCGGCACTTAGGTCAGCACGTTGAAGCATGGTTCCCATTGCGCCGTCCATGACAAGAATTCGTTTTTGTAATTGTTCACTGAAAGGTGCTTTCGACATAGAAGTTCCCCCTAATTTCGTTCGCGCGCTGGTTCGTGTAGGCTGCCAGCTCAGCTGTGATCTCATACCGTAAAAATGGAGTGATTAAATAAATTCCATTGAATAAATCTAATGCTGTATCAATTAATGATTTCGTTATCTCAATTCCTTCTCGAACCGCCTGCTGCGGTTGATCATTCAACCTTGCCATTCTGTCACGTATCGAATCAGCAATTTTAATTCCAGGAACTTCATTATGAAGGAACTCGGCATTTTTACTACTTGTAAGCGGCATTAGTCCGATATAGATTGGTGCACTTAGATGTTTCGTATTTTCATAGACTTCGATTAATTTTTCCTCTGAAAAAACAGGCTGGGTGATAAAGTAATCGGCCCCATATTCGATTTTTTTCTCCAAACGTTTTACCGCTTTTTCAAGGGTTCTGACATTTGGGTTAAAGGCTGCCGCAATGCTGAAGTCTGTTTTTTGCCCGAGGTCTTTGCCAGAAAAGGACAGTCCCTCGTTCAACTGTTTAATCATTTGTATCAGTTCAAATGAAGACACATCATATACGGAAGAAGCTCCTGGAAAATCTCCTACTCGAGCTGGATCGCCTGTTATCGCTAAAACATCATTCATCCCGAGGGTATGAAGCCCCATTAAATGAGATTGTAAGCCGATAATATTGCGGTCCCTGCATGCGAGATGAATCAGCGGCCGCATTCCTAATTCCGTTTTCACCCTGTAACCTAATGCTTCATTTGCAATTCTTACTGTGGCAAGGGAATTGTCTGCAAGCGTAATCGCGTCGATTCCGGCTTTCTTTAATGCTTTTGCGCCTTCAAAGAACTTAGTAATAGAATCTAGTTTCCTAGGTGGATCTAATTCTACGATAACGGATGGCCGTTCCTTTACAACCTTTTCAAGAGGAGGATATTCTCTCTCAGGGGTTCGATCATCAATCGTTATTTTCTTTGGTTTTAATTTTACAACTTTTTCGACAATTGGAACAGCATTCTTTAATTCCGAAGCAAAAGCTTTGATATGTTCCGGTGTTGTTCCGCAGCATCCGCCAAGGAGGCGTACTCCTTCGTTACGGAAGGCCTGAGCTGACTTCCGAAAATAATCGGCATCTCCTTCATAATGAAACTTTCCGTCCGTATAAGCAGGGAGGCTTGCATTCGGATAAGCAGATAAAAAGGCATGTTCCGGGAGTTCAATCTGCTCCAAAGCGAGAAGCATATGGTGCGGGCCAAGCCGGCAATTCAGTCCAATTACATCCGCCCCGATTCCTTCTAATCTTCTTAACGCATCATTGACAGGGGTCCGGTCCTGAAGAATCCCGGGCTCCTGGAGAGAAACTTGAGCAATGATGGGAAGTTTTGTTTCCTTCCTTGCAATGGTTAGGACCGTTTCTAGTTCTTCCAAATCGTAAAACGTTTCGAGCAGCAATCCATCTACCCCTTCTAGTAGAAGGCAATAAAGCTGTTCACGAAAACTCCGTTTTAATTCTTCGATGGTTATCGAATCCGGCTTAATCCCACGGTTGCCGCCAATTGTTCCCAGCACATAAGCATCCTGCCCGGCCGCCAACTTTGCGTTACGGACTGCGGCACTGTTAATCTCTTTTACCGAGTCTTCTAGTCCGTACCGGACAAGTTTTAAGTAGTTTGCTGCATAGGTGTTCGTTTGAATGACGTCCGCCCCGGCCTCGATATACGCCTTATGAATACGTTGAATTTGCTCGGGGTGGGAGAGATTCAGCTCCTCAAAACAAGAATCCTTTCCAAAGGAATAAAGCAGTGTTCCCATCGCACCGTCAGCGATCAAGATTTGATTTTTCAATTTGTCTAAAAAGCTCATTGTCATTCTCCTTGCTGCAGCACTAATTGTTCATGGCGAATTTGCGCAAATGCTTGTGAAAAATCTTTGATTAAATCATCTGGGTTTTCGAGTCCTACGGATAGACGAAGCAGGCTGTTTGTGATCCCGCGCTTTTCTCTTTCGTCCTGCGGCATTGCAGCATGTGACATTTTCGCCGGATAAGATAAAATCGATTCAACCGCTCCAAGACTGACGGCAAAAACAGGTAATTTAACGTTAGAAACGAAAGTTCTTAATTCTGCTTCATCATTGAATTCAAATGATAATACGGCTCCAGGCCCTTCCGCTTGTGCCGCTTGAAGTTCATGCTCAGGATGTTCCTTAAGACCCGGATAATAGACTGATTTAACGAGCGGATGCGAATTTAAATATTCCGCAAGTTTAATAGCTGAGTTTTGAGATTGCTGGAGTCTAACATGGAGCGTTTTAAGCCCTCTTAAAACCAGCCATGCATCCTGAACGCCAAGGACTGCGCCAAAGGAATTTTGTAAGAATCCAAGTCTTTGAGCGAGGTCTGCATCATTTACCACGGCAAGACCTGCAACGACGTCACTGTGCCCGGATAAAAACTTAGTAGCACTGTGAAGTACAACATCGGCACCAAGTTCCAATGGTTTTTGTAATGCTGGTGTTAAAAATGTATTATCAACAAATGTTAACGCTCCAATTTCCTTTGCTAATTCACTAACCGCTTTAATATCTGTAACCTTTAAAGTCGGATTCGAAGGAGTTTCCACATAAAAAGCTTTGGTATTCGGCTGGATTGCTGCCTTTACCTCATCCAGGTTCGTCATATCAACGAAGGTATGTTCAATTCTGTAACGTGTAAGGACCTGTGTGACCATCCGAAATGTTCCACCGTATACGTCCTCTGTGATGACAATATGGTCTCCGGCAGAAAGGAGAAGGAAAGCTGTGGAAATCGCAGCCATACCGGAGGAAAAAGCAAATCCTTTCACGCCGCCTTCTAATTCAGCAATAACATCTTCGAGTGCTTCACGAGTTGGATTTAAACTGCGGCTGTAGTCATACTTCCCGAATTGGTCGATATCATATTGATGAAAAGTAGAAGCATGCTGAATAGGTACACTTACAGCACCGTTAGCCGGGTCAATTTTATGACGATTATGCAAAAGCAGCGTTTCGAAACAAATATCTTTATTTTCCATTGATGATCACTCCTTCATGAATATTGGCAAAGGCCTTTTCTAAATCATTAATCAAATCTTCCGCATCTTCCGTTCCTACCGAGAAACGAAGTAAACAATTATCGACACCTGCGGCAAAACGAACTTCCTCAGGGATATCTGCATGTGTTTGTGTTGCTGGATAAGTAATGAAGCTTTCCGTACCGCCAAGACTTTCTGCAAAGGTAATTAGGGATAATCCTTGTAAAAATGGATTCACCCATGATTCTTCTTTGACTCGGAAAGAAAGCATTCCACCTTTCCCAGGGTAAAGGACATCCTTAACATCTTCATGGTTGGAGAGATATTCCACAAGTTGCTTCGCATTTTTCTCGTGCTGCTTCATTCTGAGTGATAATGTTTTCATTCCCCTCATTAATAGCCAGGAATCAAATGGACTCAACACGGCACCAGCACCATTGTGATGGAAAGCAAGGGCTTCACATAATTCTTGTCCTTTTGCAACAACGAGTCCTGCGAGCACATCGTTATGACCGCCTAGATATTTGGTCGCACTGTGAATCACAATATCTGCCCCAAGCAGGATCGGCTGCTGTAGGAGAGGAGTATAAAATGTATTATCAACAATCAGCAAAATCCCGTGTTTCTTAGCAATTTCAGAAACAGCGGCGATATCTGATTGCTGCATAAGAGGATTTGTCGGAGTTTCAAGGAAGATGGCCTTTGTTTTAGGGGTAATCTTACTTTCAATCTCACTCGGACAACAGGTATTTACATATTGAGCGGTTAAGCCCCATTTCTTATAACCTTGTTCCAATATGCGGTAGGTCCCGCCATACAGGTCTTCGCTGACTATCCATTCGTCACCGGATTGGAATAAGGAAAGAATTGTCAAGATGGCAGCCATTCCAGAGCTACAGGCATAGCCTTGATCGCCGCCTTCTAAATCAGCAATTGTTTTTTCAAGCAACTGGCGTGTTGGGTTTCCGGTACGGATATAGTCATATCCGGTTGACTGGCCGATTCCTTCGTGACGGAAGGCGGTAGAGAAATAAACCGGCGGATTCACGGTTCCTGTTACGGTTTCACTGCGGTTTCCAATTTGAGCAAGTTTCGTTTCGATTTTGTACATGATGACCACTCCAATTTTTTAAATAAAATAAAAAAGGTCTTCTTTAAGAAGAAGACCTTTGTCAGACGCTCACATATGTCATTCTTCTTATCTCGCAAATTATTAATGGTAATTTGCAGGACTTAGCACCTTTTCAATGAACGAAGCCATTGAAGGTTGCTGAGGTGTCTTAGGGCCATTCCCTCTACCTCTCTTGATAAGAAATTAAATTATTTGGATTATTTATAAAATTTACTACAAATTATTGGTGATGTCAATTTGTTTTTAAAATAAACAAAAATAATCAAATTAAATATAATTGACTATCATAAATTATGGTAATATTCTATAATTGTGGTTCTTAATAAAGAATGGTTTGGAAAGTAAAATTAAAGGAAAATATCGAGAGGATAGCTAAATGAATATTTCACAAAAATTGACCCAACAAAAATTACTTGAAATTTTAGTTGCCTCATATGAAATGGGACAAGAAGTAGAGAGTGTGGATTTGAAAGAATTCGTTGAGGATATCAAGGGTAAAGTTTTAATGGTCATCTATCCTTCGAATGATAAGTAGGAATTGAACATGAATTCCATGAAAAGCTAAACCGATTAATGAAGTTAAATATAAGTAGATTCGACATTATATGTTCTTTACTAAGAACTAATTATTCATTATAATGGAACAAAAGGAGAGTGAAATTTATTATAGGGGGTAATTATGTTAGGTTCACAAATTCAAAAATTAAGGCAGGAAAAAAAACTTACCTTATCTCAACTAGCAGAGAAAACGGATATTTCAAAATCCTATTTAAGCCATATCGAAAGAAATATTCAGACCAATCCTACTATTGAAGTATTGGTAAAAATTGCTGCAGCTTTGGATGTCGATCTTCATACACTTTTATATCCTAATAAAGACATTTCTGAATCAACGAATACTAAAAAGGTACATGTAACAAATTGGAGTGAATTTATTAAAGCTGCTCTTGAATCGGGATTGATTAATAATGCTGATTTAAAGGAAATAAGTGTGGCCATCGAAAATGAGAAACAAGGCAGTAGGAAAAATTAATTTTCACACGAGGTGAAGCATGATAGTTCTAATAACAGGTAGTTATGGCCTCTTCCGCTGCAGTTCACGGTCTAAATTATTTTCCATGGGGAAATTGAAATTTAATGTTCTTAGTAAAGAATTTAATTGATTTACTTCGGTAGTTATTAATGTTTGTAGGAGAAAGTTATGATTCGAAGGACTAAAATTATATATTTTTCAGCAATTCTCTTAGTGATCTGTTTACTTCTATATAACAATCATGTAGCTAAAAATCAAGGGATGACCAAGGCAGGAAATGTTCAACCTGAATATGTTAATGTGGATGAATTTGGCGCAAATGGTGAGGATTCAAAGGATGATTCTGAATCTATACAGAGAGCAATTAACTATAGCCAAAAATCAAAGATAGGAAAAGTAAAGCTACTAGGAAATAAGAACTATATTTTAAAGAGCGGGTTAGTTTTAGCAGAGGGTGTTGAATTAGAATTTGGTCAAAATACAAGGCTACTGATAGACGGCAACTTTCAAGCAATTATAGTGAAAAAAAATGCATCCATTACAAATGGAATATTTGAAGTGGCGGACGAAAACTTTGATTCAGATGTTATTTACTTAGATGGCAATCAAAAATTTTGGTCATGGGATAGAACCCAAATCAAAAATGTCACAATCTTAAACACTAGCGGTTCACACAAGGGCACAGGCCTTCATCTATATGCCGGCGGCTCGGATCAATACATTTGTTTTGTGAATTTTTCAGATATGAAAATAGCAGGCTTTCATACAGGTGTTAAATTGAAGGCTAAAAAACCAGAGGATAATAAGTATAGTTTTATTAACGGCAACCGATTTATTAATCTAACACTAGATGATTGTATAAGCTGTATTGATATGAATAGTTCCGTAAGTGTTCCAAATGAAAGTTCTGGTAATGACTTTAGTGGACTTCAAATTCAAGTATCTAAAAATACTAAAAAAGCAATAACAGTAAGCGGTTCTGATAATAAATTCGAAGGAATAATTTGGGACGTTCATTTGTTAGGTGAAGATAAACCAATAATAAATTTTTCAAAGGATTCTATGAGGAATAGTTTATATTCGAATATCGGTTCAAAATATATTGAAGATAATGGGGAATATAATTACTATTCTTCACCTGAAGAAAAAACATTGAATTTAAAATAGAACCTTGCAGCATTATTGCTCTTAATAAAAGTGAAATACTCATTTTTTGTTCGTTATAATGGAAATTTAGGAGGTTATCATGAACGGGGAAATAAATTTGAGAATGTTTTTAAATATCATTCGAAAAAGGATACTCACGATTATTATTACAGTCCTATGTGTGTTTTTACTAACAACTATATTATCCATTTATTTTATAAAACCAACCTATGAAGCAACCGAAAATATTCTAATTGGAAAATTAGTACGTGATAAAGGTGCCTATACTGATTCGCAAGAGATAAGTATGTTACTTGCCTCGACCATGGACTTTATAAAAAGTCCAGTTGTGCTAAATTCTGTTCAGGAAAAGTTGAATATAAAAGAAGGCGAATTAGAGAAGAAGATTGTGGTTCAAAATAATAGAAATTCACAAATTGTCAATGTGGTGGTTAGGGATAATGATATAGAAAATGCAAAAGAACTTGCCAATTTAGTTACGACTACATCTGTAAATAAAATGAAGGAAGTATTTGGTGTTCAAGACATTAAATTGTTAAGTGATGCGAATGGAAAGCCTACTGCAAAGAAAGTAGGAAGTGTGACATTAAATATCGCTATTGGTGTTGCGGTTGGATTATTTCTTGGAATAGGTCTTTCAATGCTAAGAGAGTATTGGGATGATTCGATTAAGGATGAAAAAGAAATTGAAGAAATTCTTGGCATACTAGTTTTAGGAGAAGTTAATTTGAAAAGTAAAATAAACAAATCTCGAAACAAAAGAAAAATAAAGCGCCAGCAAGCTCAAATCTTAAATGAAAGTAATGGGGGGCATATCGGTGTATATGAAAAGGGATGAAACAAAAAAAATAATGCAAAGGCTTAAGTTGAATGAAGATTTCGTAAGTACGGAACAAATTCGAATGATTCGAACGAAGGTTGATCAAGTATCTAGTCGAAAATCGTCGTTATTTATGCTGACATCCCCCAATTATGATGGAGAAAAATCAATCATTTCAGCTAAATTAGCTATATCGTATGCTGAACAAGGGAAAAAGGTTTTATTAGTTGATGCAAATATCCGAAGACCTTCATTACACAATTGGTTTCAGTTAACAAACGAGAGTGGTTTAACGAATGTAATTTTGAATAATGAAGAGATTCAACTTTATTATAAAGAAACATTGGTACCGGGCTTGGATGTTTTACCTGCTGGTCCTAGTCCTTTAAATCTATCGGACATATGGGTAACAAGTAAAATAGAAGAGATGGTCAGAAAATGTAAAGCAGAATTTGAGGTTGTTATTTTTGAGGCTCCTCCTTTTTTAACGGCCTCGGACTCTCAGATTCTAGCAAATCAATGTGATGGTGTTATTTTAGTCGTAAAGGCTAATAAAACCAAAAAAGAAGATACGTTTAAGACGAAAGATTCATTAGAAAGAACAAACAACCGAATTGTTGGTGTAATTTATCAAACAGGATAATAGCTGCGCTGAATCCTGTAACGAGTGTCATAATAAGGTGGCTATTTGTATGGAGAAAACAAAGAAAAATTCAATTGCTAAGAATATCTTACATTTATTTTATAGTACAGCATTATCAAGTGTTTTAAATGCTGTGGCATTAATTGTTTTAGCCTCTTATTTACAGTCTTATTATTATGGAATGTTTAGTGTCGTGTTAGCATTTGCCATGATTATGGGCTATTTTACAGATGCTGGTCTAAGTGACATCGTCTTAAGAGAAGGTTCTAAAAAGGAGGTTAATCCCTCCATACTTATTTCCTCTTACGTAAAAATGAGAATGGGGCTGCTTATTGCTACCTTTTTATGTGGTTTTTTAATTATTCATATTTCAAATTCGGGGAATCACGAACTAATACAAACAGCCTATTTTTTAATTATTCCAATGGTAACTGGAATTGCTTTACAAAGCATTGGTACAACGTATTTTCAACTAATTGAGAAAATGCAATATTACGGATTAATTCGAATTATTTCTGCTGTTTGTTTAGTTCTAACCCTCTTAACGGGGATGCTTTTTCGTTTTAATCCACTGACAATTTGCACCTTGTATGGCCTTTCTTATCTGGCAGCTGGTGTTATTGGGGTCTTTCTTGTTCGTAAAAATATACAAATCCTTTTGAAGAGTCCATTTCATAAAGGATTGTTAAAAAATTTAGGTTCATTTACAGCAGGTGGTTTGTTGTTTGTTCTTCTGCCTCAATTAGGGCCAATCGTGTTGGAAAAGACAATCAGCCTTAAAGAGGTTGGTTTATTTGCGGTAGCCTACCGAATTCCGCAAGCACTTCAGCAAATTCCATTTATTGTCGCGGGTGCTTATTACCCAGTGATGTTTAGATCCTACAACAATAATCTTTTAGACGATCATTTAAGACATAACATAGCCCTGATAAAAATCATATCTTTGGTAGGAATGGCAATGACAATTCCATTTTATTATATGTCAGACTTTGTTATTCATTTGTTGTTTGGTGAAAAATGGATTCAAGCAGCTTTTCCACTGAAAATTTTATCCGTAATGCTTACTTTACAGGCGATAAATATTGCCTTAGCTGATGGTTTAACGACAAGAGGATTACAGTTATACCGAACTGTTGTCCAATTTATCTCTGCAATTTCCGGAGTATTTGTTTACATGGTGTTGAGTAAAACATATGGTGTTTCTGGTGCGGCTATTGCGGGGGTAGTAATTGAAATAATTGCCTTACTGGGATTTTGGGTAAGTATTCCAAATCGCTGGATCATGGCAAAAAAAGTGATAATACCATATACTTCCTTTTTTGCTATTTGTTTAGGATGCATAGACTTTTTTCTAGGCTCTTTTCCGTTTTTAGCAGCTGTATTGAATTTCATTTTATTAGCTTTTTTAATCTTTGTCGATAAGGAAAGTATGGAAAAGATTAATAGTTATCTAAAATTATCTGGTTTCAATCAAAATTTGAAGTCGAAGAAATCTGAGGGGGTTTAAAGGTGGTCAACAAAATAACCTCAAAAACTCATAAATACAACTTTACAATCTTCTTTCTCTTTCTATTAGTAACACTCGCAAATTATTACATTTATGTAGGATTTGCAATTAAGCCGTATATGGTTTTTTTATGCTTGTTTTTGATGATTCATATCGGTTCTTTTTACTTTCAAAGGCTTCATTTGTTTGAAATTGCGATGTTGTTTTTTTATTTGGTGTATAGCTTCACTGGAGCCTTTTCATTATATCCTGCCTCGAGTATTAGAATCATTTGTGGAATTATAATATATATCTTTTTTTATCTTATTATGAAATCGGTTATTCGAAATGCCAGAGATTCGGTAATTGAAAGGGCTATTTCAGATGTTGGAATATTTTTCAACATTACAAGTTTAATACTTTATTTTCTTGGATTAAAAAGTCTTGGATTTATTTTCGAGGGTGATAGAGTCTATAAATTTGGCGTAATGCTAGATAGAGATTACCCTCGATTAATTGGATTGTTACAAGATCCAAATTTCTTTGTTTTTTATAATACACTCTTTTTTTCATTTTATCTTTGCAATGCAAAGTCTTTGAAAAACAAACTTGGATTAGTACTATGTATACTTGCAAATATCTTAACATTCTCTAGAGGCGGGCTTTTAGTCATGGCACTCATTTTACTCATCTATATCCTAATCACAAACCCAATCAAACAGTTAAAATTACTATTTGGTATGATTGCTTCATTATTTGTATCCATGTATGTTGCGATTGTCTATATGAAATTTGATATTTTAGGAATTTTACAATCCAGAGTCGGGGACCTTTCCAATGATGGTGGTAGTGGAAGGATTGAATTATGGGGGAGAGCGTGGGATTACTTTACTTCACATATGGTTATTGGAATTGGTGCTTTTAATTTTACTGATTATAATTTCTTTCAGTATGGAGATGATTTAGAGGTTCATAACACCTTTTTAGAAATATTGTCGGAATCTGGTTTGCTGGGAATAACATGCTTCTTTCTATTTATTATTCTAGTGTTCGTACAATTAATTAGAGGTAATTTACATAAATTTAAACCGTACCTTTTATTAACTTTTTTAGGGTTTATTCTCCAAATGGCGTTCCTTTCAGTAACAATTAACGACATGTTTTTTATGTATCTGGCAATATTAACTACTTATTTGCGCAATGAAAAGTCCATGTTAAAGAATGATAAAACTGATAAACAAAAGATAAATTTAAACGTTAATTATAAAGGACGTGATGCAGCACATGAATATCCTGGTCATAACTGATAAGTTAATTTTGGGCGGGGCAGAAATGTATTTTTGTAAATTGGAAAACCAATTACAACATCCAGACATTTACTTCCACTATGCCGCTGGTCCAGGCGAATTATACGATAAAATTAAACATAAAAACCATTTTAGTGAGATTAGTAGAACAAAGCATCTTCAAAATATAAAAAAGCTCAGAAATTTGATTACCGACAAACAAATAGACGTTATCCATGCCAATAGTTTGAGGATGGTCCTTTACTGTATAGTCGCAAAGAAACTAACAAAAAGGAAATTCAAGATTGTCTATACAAAACATAATATTACGGTTTTAGAGGAAAAGAATCCGTTTATTTTTATACATTTATTAAATAAATATGTTGAAAGAATCATTACTGTCAGTGAGTTTGAAAAGAAGAACCTTGTCAAAGCGGGAATAAAGCCGAACAAAATAACAACCGTCTATAACGGAGTTGACTTAAATCAATTTGCTTTTCACCGAAAAGAAAAGGGAGAGTCTTTCAATGTTGGTATTTTAGCAAGGTTATCAGAGGAAAAGAATCACGAATTATTTATTAAAATTGCTGACCAGCTTCGCCATAATCCCAATATCATGTTTTACATCGCAGGCGATGGACCAGAGAAAGAAAAAATAAAGAATATGATTCAATCACATAATTTAGTTCACAAGATAAAGATGGTAGGAGCTGTTCATAAACCCGAGGAGTTTATTAAAGAGATGGATCTCTTATTACTTACATCCTACCGTGAAGTCTTCCCTATGGTTATTCTAGAAGCAATGGCAGTTGGAACACCAATCGTTTCCATTAATAGAGGCGGGATTGGGGAAGCAATTATCGAAAATAAGACCGGTTTTCTCATAAATGAGCATTCAGTAGAGGAATTCTGTAATAATATCTTGGTAATTGAGTCAAACGAAGAAATTAGGAAACAATTTATCGAAAATGCCAGAAGAAAAGTCCAAACTGAATTTTCGCTTGAACAAATGGTAGGTAATACGTTAAAAGAGTACTTGAACTGCAGCTGATGGTTTGACATTTTTTCATACAGGCTGCCCTTTTTCTGAGAACGAATTTGATAAGTTAATAGCCTAGGAGTGTTAAGGTGATGGAAAAAAAGAGACTTCGTTTCGGTGTTATTTGTGACAGTATTAACGTATATGGATGGCAATTAAATTGTTTGAAAAAAATGCTTGAAATGGATGATGTAGAAGCAAGCTTAATGATACTAGTGAAAAACAAGCAGCTTCAAAAAGAAGATGAGAAAAAAACTTTAAGGTATTTCAATCCTGCAAAAACAACTAGTTTAACAAGCCTGGTAAATAACATCAAAATTATAGGATGTGATTTGGTAAGGATAAAGACTGGAGAAGATCATCTTTCCAAAGAGGACTTAGAAAAAATTTATGGATATGATTTAGATTTTATATTAAATATTAGTTCAATTAATGTAAGTGGTGACATATTAACATTACCCCGATTTGGTGTATGGGTGTTTCAACATGGTTCAGACCTGCCTCACTATATATGGTGTTTAGAAAATAATGAACCCGTTACCTTTGCAGCCTTGCACAAACTATCAAACCAAAATAAGCATATTATTTTGAAAAAAGGTTGCTTTTCTACTATTAAAGATTCATATAGGGAAAATAGGGAACACATTACTTCAGTTATTTCCAATTGGCCGGCACTGGTCTGTCGGGATATATTAAATGATAACACTGCTTATATGAAGGAGTGTGAAGTTCCAACCTCCCCTTCTAACTTTGTGGACCTAACTTTTAAGAATATGGGAAAATTTTTTGTTAAGCTTCTTAAAAATAAGGGTCAAAAGATATTTTCAAAATTGTTTTCGTATGAATATTGGAATATTGGTATTGTTCCAAAACCGATACATGAGTTTTTAAATGATTCAAATCTGAATATAAATTGGTTAGTTCAAAAGAAGGATTTATATTATGCTGACCCTTTTGCTTATCAAGATGAAGAAGGACTTCATATTTTAATGGAAGAATTGGATTATCGGGTGGTAAAAGGGTTTATAAGCGGTGTTAACGTTAAACAGAAAACAGCAATGGATACAGCTTCATTCAATCAGGCTGTGATGAAATTCCCGTGCCATATGTCATATCCATTTATACTAGAGCATAATAAACATATATACTGTATTCCTGAAACATCCGAGGCAAAGGAAGCATCCATTTATAAGTTGAATAAATCAAATAATGAATGGAAAAAGGTGAAAACTTTATTAGAAGACTTCCATGCAGTAGATTCAACAATCGTGAAATATGGTGAGTATTGGTGGTTATTCTGTACTAAATCGTTTTCAACTGTACAAAGCCATAATAATGAATTACATATTTTTTATGCTGATGACTTGTTTGGAGAATGGCAACCCCATGTATTAAATCCTGTTAAGATTGATATAAGGTCATCAAGGCCGGCAGGCACACCATTTATTCATGAAGGTAAGCTTTTCCGCCCTGCACAAGATTGTTCAAAGACGTATGGAGGAAGAATTGTCTTGAATAAAATTAAGACATTAACAATTTTCCAATTTGAAGAAGAGCCAGTTTGTTATCTAGAACCTCAAAATAATAGCTTGTATCCAGATGGTGTCCATACCATTTCAAGTGCAGGAGGAATTACCATTTTAGATGGGAAGCGTTTTGATTATAGCCTTTTCCATTTTTTTAGGAAACTTTATAAATATCGACCAGTTAATTTAGAAAAAGTGAAGTCCGACCAGTTCAAGACTGGTGAAATAGGTATACAAAAAAGACTTTTGAGATCACAAATTCAAGAACAAATAAAACAAGTGAAACAGCACTGAATCATAACTGGTAATACATCTAAAGAAGAGGTAAGTTAAATACCAATAATTTTTTTGTTTATCTGTTCTTTATAAAGTACAAAAATAACATTTGTAGAGGTTTTGCAGAATATCTAATTAGCCAAAGCTCTAAGAGGTTAAAAGAAAGGAGAATTAAAATGCATGAAGACTATAGAAGAAGATACACAAAAATCATTCTTGCCATCGCTGATATTTCATTAGTGTTTGCAGGTTTTTTCTTGGCAAATTGGATATTAAATCAATTTTCAATCCCGAACACTGAATATGAAATCGATTATTCTAGGTTAATTGTACTATCGGCTTCCTCAATTTCAGTTTTGTATCTTTTCGACCTATATGCAGACTGGCGAAGAAAAAGTATTCAACATTTAGTTTATTCTATTGTATTATCGATGATTGTCTTTCTTGGTTTCGAATTGATCGTTTCGAAATGGACACCTTATTTATCTTTCCAGCAAAGTTTTATTCTTACGGCATTTCTAATTCAAACGATTCTATTAAATTGTTCCCGAGTAGGGATTTGGTGTATAAACAAAAAATTATTCGGTAAGAAGAAAGTCTATATAATCGGCGAAGATTCACATACTGGCCTGTATTTAGCCGGTAAAATACTAAATCATCATAAAGGGTGGTTTGAGATAGTTGGATTTATCCCTTTAGCAAAAAAGGGGTATATCCATGAATGCGTAAAAAAGTGTGATCTTTTCCTGCTTAGTCCCACTTTAAGCAGGGGGGATGCAGAGGAAATTGCGCGCTTATGTATCAAATACGGAAAAGAACTATTGGTTGTCCCACAATTATTTGAATTGTCTTTTCTGGGCGCTAATACACAGCAAATAGATGATATGCTTGTGGTTTCTATAAAACCTCCACTCTTAAAGGTAACTCAAAAGATTTCTAAACGGGTTTTTGACGTGGTTGTATCGTCAATTGTATTATTTATCGCTGCCCCGATTTTATTGATTTTATTTATATTAATCCCACTTACCTCAAAAGGACCAGCTCTTTATAAACAGGAGCGTATAGGGCTAAATGGGAAACCTTATTGGATTTATAAGTTTAGAAGTATGATTCAAGATGCAGAAAAAAGAACAGGACCAGTATTAGCTACAGATAAAGATCCGAGAATTACATTAATTGGGGGAATAATTAGGGCAGTTCGTTTAGATGAACTCCCACAATTATTAAATGTGCTAAAGGGTGAGATGAGTCTAGTTGGACCAAGACCCGAACGTGAATATTTCATCAATCAATTTAAACAAACCCTTCCTGATTACCCTTATCGATTAACCATGAAGCCAGGAATAACGGGACTAGCCCAAATATTAGCCAACTATACCACTCCCGTAGAAGATAAATTACGTTTTGATTTACTTTATATTCGAAATTATTCGTTTACGCTTGATTTAAAAATTCTTTTTCAAACGATTAGAGTTGTTCTTCAACAGAAACAAGCTCAAGGAGTAAAAGAAGATAATATTCGCAACCAACAATTACTAAAAAAGCTTGAACAAAACAAGGTAATGAATCATTAAAAACATCAAAAGTCTGAATTATCAGGGAGGGCTTGGGACAAAAATGGAATACTCAAGAGAAGTTGCTGTTTCAATAATCACTCCAACCTATAACGCTGCAAGATTTATTACGGAAACCATTCAATCCGTTAAAGACCAAACCTTTACCAACTGGGAAATGATTATCGTAGATGATTGCTCGTTTGATAACACGGTTGATATTGTGAAAGAGGAAATTGAGATTGATTCCAGAATCAAGTTAATTGAGTTAAAGAAAAATGGCGGACCCGCCAATGCGCGAAATATAGCCATTTCGGAAGCGAAGGGAAACTTTCTTGCTTTTCTAGATAGCGATGATCTTTGGCTTCCTCAAAAATTAGAGCGGCAGCTAATGTTTATGGAAAAAAATAAGTTCGATTTTTCTTATACTGATTACAGGATTATGACTGAAGAGGGTGAAAAAACAGACATTGTGTTTCAAGTACCGGCTAAAATTGAGTATAAGGGCCTTTTAAAGAATACAATGATTGGAACATTAACCGTGATGCTGGATAAAAGAAAAGTGGGGAAGGTTCAGATGCCATTAAACCGTGATTGCTCCGAAGATTATGGACTTTGGCTTTCGATACTATCGAGAGGAATCCATGCACATGGCCTTAATGAGGAGCTAGCAATATATAGAAAGTGTGAAAATTCCCTTTCCAGTAACAAACTAAAATCTGCTCGAAAAACATGGAACACATACAGGAAGGTTGAAAAAATCAATATACCTTATGCTATATGGTATTTTGCTAATTATTCACTAAATGCATTAAAGAAACATTCAAAAGCATAGGACATTTGCTATGGGCTATAGCTTATTTTAAGAAAAGAGGGAAAATATGGAGAACAGGAGAAGAAAACTTTCATATGTACAGATTTCAAGAGCGGTTGCCATTTTATTTGTTCTCTTAGGGCATGTGAATACTTTATTTTATACAAAGCTTAGATATGACTGGTTCAATATGGGGGAGTGGGAAAAAACTGGGGGGGTAGATTTCTTTTTTATTGTATCTGGATTTATGATTTACTACCTTTATCATAAACATGCGGGTGTTCCAGGTAAGACAACCGAATTTATCTGGAAGCGTGTGATTAGAATTTACCCAATATACTGGTTGGTTACCTTATTTTTGATTGCTCTTACTTTAATTTCACCTTCCAAATTCGAAGGCTATTCTTGGGAACTCATAATCAAGTCAATAATCATCCTGCCACCTATACCTATTGTTGATTCAGCTTGGTCACTATGTCATGTCATGTTTTTCTATCTCATATTTAGTGCCTTTCTTTTTCAGCCAAAAATCTTTAAACCGATTATTTTTATATGGATTGTGGCAACTGTCTTAATAGGGATAAAACTTGTTCCGTATTCAGAGAAATCATTTATTTTTAGTTTTAGTAGTTTGGAACCTCTTTTCGGGTGTTTCGTTGCATATTTGACCTTAAAATATACTTTTAAGCATTCTACTCTGTTGATTTCAATAGGACTACTTGGATTTTTAGCAGTTTGGGTAAATAATATCTATCATTTTATGCATTTAAATGAATCAGCCTTTTTTGCTGTATTTTCTATGGTTCTTATGCTGGGAATATCTGAAAAAGATAAAAAAGATCGAAAAGTCCCGAAATTGTTATCATTCTTAGGAGATGCCTCCTATTCTATTTATATTGCTCATGCATCATTATTGCACCTCTTTCTTTTTTTATTGATTAAGATTCATTTTGTCGGTTTTTTAGGCAGCTTTATTTCAATGGCAATCGTGATTCTTTTAACGATAGTCACATGTTGTATTATTTATAAATTTATTGAAAGGCCAATTTCTAAATACTTACGAAAAGTGGTCTTTATGAAAAAAAACCGTTCTGTAGAAATACCTATTGGAATTGCAAAATAAATCAATTATTTTGGTTATCCGTTCTTTATTGGGAACAGGAAATTATTTATAAAGAAGGTGCATAGGCACTATGAAAAGACTTTTTGATATTTTTGTGAGTTTACTACTGTTGTGCCTCTTTAGTCCCATCATTCTGGGGGTTGCAATCGTGGTCAGGTTGAAACTTGGTTCACCAATTCTATTTAAACAAAAACGAGTCGGGTATCAGGAGCAGATTTTTACACTATTTAAATTTAGAACAATGACAAATGAAAAGGATGAAGCGGGAAACGATTTACCGGATTCTATTCGCTTAACAAAAGTAGGGCTTTTAATCAGACGATTAAGTATGGATGAGTTGCCACAAATACTCAATGTGCTAAAAGGCGATATGAGCCTGGTTGGACCCCGGCCGCTATTAGTTCGATATTTGCCCTACTACTCTCAAGAAGAAAGAAAAAGGCATACCGTTCGGCCTGGAATTACCGGGTATGCACAAGTAGAGGGGAGGAACGAACTGGACTGGAACACGAGACTGGCATTAGATGTAAATTATATTGAAAACCATTCTTTCCTCCTAGATTTAAAAATTATTTTAAAAACAATTAGCAAAACATTAAAACGCGAAGGGATTGCCAATGTCCCTGATCAACAAATGTTGGATTTTGACGTAGAACGACAGATAAAAGCAAAGTCTTTAAAAGGTGGATAAAAAAACCAATGGAAATACGAATCGAAGCCTTAAAAAATAAAGATGTTCATCTAATACCCAAGCTAATTGAATCTGGAATGAATAAAGATATTTTTCCACTTACCATTTTTAGTTCAATTGGCTATGAAGCATACTTAAAAAAATTGCTTACCATACCCGAGGAATTTCGAAGAGTGAAGCTTTACGGAGCATTTATTAATGACCAATTAGCAGGCTATACGGAATGGCGTATTTTAAAGAATCATCTTTTTTTAAATAATATTTATGTATTGCATGAATATCAGGGATTGGGCATTGGAAGATCCCTTCTGGTAAAACACGGGTATAAGTTGTTGGATGAAAATAGGAAATCGAACCTATCCCTCGATGTTTTTGATAATAATACTAAGGCAATGAATTGGTATGAGAAAATTGGCTTTGTTAAAAAGAATTCGACCTACTGGTATGTTAGGGAGCAGCCTTTTGTAACGACGTCGAATTGTTTTAATGAATGTTATATAGAGAACTATCCGAATGCTGAGGTGGACCAAAAGGCATTTGGTTTTTCAATGCTAACATGTACAACTAGAAATGGAGTTTATCAAATAGGTAGAATTAATCATCAATTATATCGGCTAACAAACCCTAAATCTATTCATGATGATGATTTACTACATTGTCTTTATAAGTTGGACTCAAAACGAAAACTTCTTCTAATGGAAAGTGAAATTCTCTCAAGTCAATTCCCGGCCACATTGGCTTGTCAAAGTAACAGGATGGATCTAAAGATTTAAAAAGAGTAATTTACTAGCTCGGTTAAAAAAAAATAAATCGAATTTAAACATTCTATATAGGTATTAGGGGGGGAAATAGTGGTTTATACAGTATTTGATTTATCTCAAAAAGAGAGTTGGTATGAGTTTTTAGGAAAAACCGTAAGTCAGGATATATACTTTACACCAGAATACTTTGAAATTTATGAGAGAAATGGGGAAGGGGAGGCAAGGCTTTTTGTATATGATAATGGCCAGGATTTTGTCTATTACCCGTTCTTAATGAGAAGGCTTAAAACCTTGCCCAGTACAAAGGATATTTCAAAAAAATATGGGGAATTGTATGATATTACATCTCCTTATGGTTATGGAGGTCCAATTACCAACACGAAAGACGAATCTAATAAAAAGCAGCTATTCGGAGAATTTGAGGATTCATTTCATTCTTATTGTTTTCAAAATAATATTATTACTGAGTTTGTTCGATTTCATCCATTAATTCGGAATGATCAAGATTATAAAGATATTGAATCTTCCTTAAACCGTCATACTATTTACATTGATTTGTCATTGGATTTAGAAGAGATCTGGGCAAATTATGATAATAAAAATAGAAATAGGCTACGAAAAGCAAAAGCCAATGAGTATTTTACAATGGTCCACCGACACCCAAGTGAATTGGATAACTTTATAGATTTATATTATAAAACGATGGATAAGAAAAATGCATATGATTATTACTATTTTCAACGATCCTTTTTTGAAAATAGTGTGGAACTTTTGAAGGATCATTTGGAATTAATCGAAGTCGTAATGGAAGATAAAGTTATTATGTCATGTTTTTTTATGCACTATGGTGATTTCATCCATTATCACTTATTAGGTTCTGACGAAGAATATTTAAATTTTTCACCAAATAATTCTTTAATTCATTATGTAGTGGAATGGGCAAAGACTAAAGGGAAGAAAGCATTACATTTAGGTGGAGGATACACCGGGGATAGTGATACCTTATATCGGTTTAAAAAGCGCTTTAATAAATATGGAGATTTACCTTTTTACATTGGGAAAAGAATCCGTAATGAGGAGATTTATTATGAATTAGTTAAAGACCTGCCAGTTTCCGAAAATTATTTTCCCCTGTACAGGCACCCGGATTTGACTTTTCAAAAGCAGCTTAGTAAATAATAATTTTTTATATTTATATTTCAGAATTTTCAGCGAATGGATGTGGGTTCATGGAAAGTAATAATAAGAGAGTTTATTTATCATCGCCCCATATGACCGGAAATGAACAGAAATACATTGATCTGTCTTTTAAAAAAAATTGGATTGCTCCATTAGGCCCAAATGTTGATAGGTTTGAGGAGGATATTTGTCAATATGTTGGGGTAAACGATGCATTGGCAGTCAGTTCAGGAACAGCGGCTCTCCACCTGGCATTAAGATTGCTTGATGTAAAAGCTGGGGATAAAGTTTTTTGCTCCACACTTACATTTATTGCTAGTGTAAATCCAATTTTGTATCAACAAGCTGAACCAGTTTTCATTGATTCAGAGTTTGATACATGGAATATGTCACCAGATGCCTTAAAAAGAGCATTCAGGGATGCTGAAAAAGAAGGGAATTTACCTAAAGCGGTAATTGTAGTTCATCTTTATGGACAGAATGCTAAAATGGACGAAATAGTAGAAATCTGTAATTTTTATCAGGTACCTATTATTGAAGATGCAGCTGAATCACTTGGTTCCACATATAAAGGGAGAAAAAGTGGCACGATAGGTAAATTTGGTGTGTTTTCCTTTAATGGAAACAAAATTATTACCACCTCTGGTGGAGGAATGTTAGTTTCAGATGATAAAGCAGCATTGGCTAGGGGGAGGTTTCTTGCTACACAGGCAAGAGACAATAAGTCTTATTATCAACACAGTGAATTAGGGTACAATTATCGGATGAGTAACATCTTAGCAGGAATTGGAATTGCCCAACTATCTGTAATTGAAGAAAGAGTAAAACAAAAACAGGCTATTTATCAGCGGTATCTTAGGGGATTAAGCGATATTAAAGAGATTGTTTTGATGCCTGAATACAAAGGAACACGACACAATCGTTGGTTAACTACTTTTTATATAGATTCAAAACAACCATTGTTTACGCCATTTGAGTTAATTCAAGAATTAGAAAAAGAAAATATCGAGTCAAGACAAGTATGGAAACCAATGCATTTACAACCCTTACTTAATGAATATAGATTTTATTCTCATTCAGAACATTTGAATGTCGCAGAATCTTTATTTGAAACAGGGATCTGTTTGCCGTCGGGGACCAACATGACCGAAGATGAACAATCACGGGTCATACAAATTATTCAATCCTTCGTAAGTCGTAGAAGGGAACAACATTATATTGCTACATAGTATTTTTTTAAATTTGTTAACCATTTTATGCCTGGTCGTTCTTTATTGAGAACAATAGAAATCCTTTAAATAAAAAGAAAGGAGTGGCCACACATGAGTTTTCAGAAACGGCTACTTTCTTTAGTAGTAGTTGATTCCTTAATCGTGTTTGCATCCGTATATATCTGCAGTTTCCTACTGTTCTCAGGCTGTGTTGTTCCTAAAGTACCGTTAACACTTGTATCTACAACCCTTCTTGTAAGTCATCATTTATTTGCCTCTAGATATAGGCTTTATAAGAGGGCTTGGGAATATGCAAGTGCAGATGAAATGGTAACTGTCCTTAAAGCTGTAACCTTTTCCATCATTACCGCAGCGATTATACAATGGATAATTGGACAGCAAATTTATTTTCGGATTTTAACCACAACGTGGATGATGCATTTATTTTTAATTGGGGGCTCCCGATTTTCATGGCGCATCTATAAAGAAAAACACTTTTCCGAAAATAAAAAAGTTAAAAAGCGGACACTTATTATTGGTGCGGGATCTGCGGGCATGCTGGCAGCAAGACAATTAAAGAATAGTAACGATTGTGATCTAATTCCTGTTGCCTTTATTGATGACGATAAACAAAAGCAAAATCTTGAAATTTTAGGTCTTCCCGTAATTGGTGGTTTAAGCAGGCTTAAAGATATAGTCGTTAATCTGAGAATTGAAAATATTATTATCGCAATTCCCTCTCTTACAAAAAAAGAATTACACAGTATTTATTTGGAGTGCACCAAAACAAAGATTAATACACAAATGATGCCGATGTTCGAGGATTTAGTAACAGGTAAGGTCTCAGTTAATGAAATTCGCAATGTCGAACCGGGTGATCTATTGGGTAGGGTGCCTGTTGAATTGGATACAAACTCGATTTCAAAATACATTACTGACAGTGTTGTACTGGTAACAGGTGCGGGTGGATCCATTGGTTCAGAAATTTGCCGGCAAATTTCTCAGTTTTTACCGTCAAAACTTATACTCCTTGGTCATGGCGAAAATAGTATCTATACCATTGAGATGGAACTGAAGTCCTCCTTAAATCATCATTTTGACATTGTTACTGAAATAGCTGATATTGCAGACCGGGATAAAATTTTTACGATTATGAATCAATACAAACCAAGGGTTGTATTTCATGCGGCTGCTCATAAACATGTTCCATTAATGGAGAGAAATCCAGAGGAAGCTATTAAGAATAATGTGATCGGGACAAAAAATGTTGCAGAGGCGGCAGGAGAAAATGGTGTGGAAACATTTGTAATGATTTCAACGGATAAAGCAGTAAACCCAACGAGTGTTATGGGTGCTACGAAGAGAATAGCTGAGATGATTGTTCAGGAACTAAATCATAAAAGCAATACTAGGTTTGTAGCAGTCCGTTTTGGAAATGTATTAGGAAGCAGGGGAAGTGTCATTCCATTATTTAAGGAACAAATTTCAAAAGGCGGTCCTATAACAGTAACACATCCTGAAATGACAAGATATTTTATGACAATTCCTGAGGCGTCCAGGCTCGTTTTACAAGCTGGAGCAAATGCACAAGGTGGAGAGATATTTGTCCTGGATATGGGAGAACCAGTAAAAATTGTAGATCTTGCTAAAAATTTAATTCGATTATCAGGTTATTCTGAGAATGATATAGAGATAACCTACTCCGGAATAAGACCTGGAGAAAAACTATATGAAGAAATTCTCAGTGAGACTGAAGTACAGGATTATCAGATCCATCCCAAAATTTTCGTCGGTAAGTCGGTAAATGTAGAAGTAACAAAAATAACAAAATTAATTGAGGTTTATAACCATCTAGATAGAGATGCGCTAAAGGAAGTACTTTTATATATGACGAATCAACCGAAAGAAACTATGCAAGTGGTTATCTAGCAGTTTTAGAAAACCTGAAATTGGATGGAGAGTGTTCAGATGTTAACAAATAGTAGAGAGATTCTTTTAGTAGCTCCCTTTACAATTCTTCCAGGAGAAAAGGGGTTTAATAGATTCACGTATATTGCTGACAAATTAGGTTCTATAGGGCATAGGGTTACCCTACTTACAAGTAATTTTAAGCACAGTGATAAAAAATTTAGGGATAATGCGAAAATTGAAATGATCAGTAAGAGCCTAAAATATAAAATCGTTATGTTAGAGGAACTGGGATACCAAAAAAATATTGGGATTGATCGTATTCAAAGCCATAGACAATTTTCCAAACAATTGGCGTTTTATTTAAAAAATATAAAACATAACCCGGATGTGATTTATTGCGCATACCCTATGATGGATGCTGCTTTTATTGTTGGGAAATATGCCAAGAAATTTGATATCCCATTTGTTATGGATATACAAGATGTTTGGCCAGAGGCAATCAAGAATGCCATTCCGCTTCCAGAGGTATTAGTGGATGCCTTAATATACCCACTTACCATCTATGCCAATAAAATTTATAGTTTAGCAGATTATGTTGTGGGCGTATCTAAAAGTTATGTGCAGCGTGTAAAAAAAGTTAATCTGGACGCCAGAAGTTACTTACCTATTTTTATTGGAACAGACCTGGGTGTTTTTGATAGGTATAGAGATAATCCAGTTAACAAAGATCCTAATGAATTTTGGATTACCTATATCGGAACTATTAGCTATAGTTATGACCTGGAAGCAGTCATTCGTGCAGTGTTAATTCTGAAAGAAAAAGGGTTCACTAATATCGTTTTTAAAGTATTTGGGTCAGGCCCATTACAAGCGAAATTTGAGAATCTGGCCAATCAATTAGGAGCTCCAGTGGATTTTATGGGTCACTTTACATATGAAGAGATGATACCATATTTAGTGAGATCTGATATTGCAGCAAATGCAATTAGTAAAGGTGCTCAACAAAGTATTACCAACAAAATTGGAGATTTTCTATCGGCCGGATTACCTATATTAAATAGCAGCCTTAATAAGGAATTTATGGACATGGTAACAAGCGAAAATATTGGTCTTAATTATAATCCTGGTGATGCTGTTAAATTAGCCGCATTAATTGAACAGCTTTATACAAATAAAGGTTTGCGCGCAGCATATGGAGCAAACGCTAGGAGATTGGCAGAAGAAAAATTTGATCGAAGACATTCGTATAAAGAAATTTATAGTCTTATTGAACGTGCAACGGTTTAAAGAGGCTATTACATTATGTTTTCAATAATCAGACGGCAAGGAGCATTGTCCATTAAGAACCGAAAAAAAATAAGAAAAAGAATCTTTTTTATAATCGTTTTTTTATTCATTTTTTTCCTATTGTTTGCAGGCAGATTTCTTGTGGTGGATGAAGCACCAAAAGCAGCGGGCGTAATTGTCGTATTAAGTGGAGGAGAAGGACGTCTTGAAAAAGCATATGAACTTTATCAATCGGGATATGCAAGAACAATGATTGTATCCAATGGACTGGCAGACAATTTATGGGAAAGCGCTATAAGACTTTTGCCAAGGAAATCCGTAATATTGGAGAGAAAGGCAGATAGCACATATGAAAGTGCAGTCTATGTTAAAAAAATTATGAAAATGCATAAATATCATTCTGCACTGATCGTCTCATCTGACTACCATATGAGAAGGGTGAAATATAATTTCAGTAGAGTCTATAAGGATAGTGATACGAAACTAATTTATGTTGCCAGTAATACAACCTATGACCCAAAGGCATGGTGGTTGAGTAAACACAATGTTGGAATCACTATTAGTGAATATATAAAAATAATTGGCAATACCTTTGGAATTTACGGAAATGATGCAAAAAGGAAATTATATCAATATATAGAAGTGTTTTTCGATGAATAAGAAAAAAATAATATCCTTACAAGGGAGAGAGAAATTTGCCTAAAAAATTGATAAATGAAATCTTCTTAATGAGAAGTATTTCATGTCTAAGTATATTACTTCTTCATTCATTGGCGAGGGCTTATGCTGACGAAAATAATACTGTCAATTTAGTCAGGGTTTTATTAACTTTCGGTACACCAGCCTTTATTTTTATTTCTGAATTTATCTTAGCGCGTTCGTATCCGCAAGAACTTCCATCTAATTTTTGGTCGAAAAGGTTAAAGTTTATTATGGTGCCATATGTTTTGTTTGGCACATTTTATGCTTTCTTAAAAGCATTCGAACAATCGATAAGCTCTGGAAGTGATTTAATGGGGTCCTTTATAAATTTTTTATGGAGGCATCTTTTGTTAGGGGATTATCATGGTTATTTCATACTCGTTATCTTTCAATTTTACCTGCTTCATTATTTCTTTGATAAATATTTAAAAAAGTGGAATCCAGCCTCGGTCATAGGAAGTGCACTTTTAATAAATTTAATTTATTTAGGATTTTTCAATTTTGTTAAACCATATCCAACTGAAATCGGTGCATACATATGGGATAAATTCTATTGGATTCCCTTTTTTGGCTGGGTGTTTTATTTTACTCTTGCCTATTACTGTGGTAGAAACTTTTCTTCATTCATTAATTTTTTAAATAAATATTCCAAGTGGGTGATTGTAAGTCCAATACTATGCGGAGGAATTTGTTTATTTTTATATGATTCACATCTAATCTCTAGTATTTCATCCAAAAGGGTGGATATGGTGTTTTTTACTACTAGTATGATTTTGCTTATTTATTATATTGCTACGAAACTTTCTAAGGTCCCTAAAATTTTCGTTTGGATTAGCCAATATTCGTTCGGAATTTATTTAATCCATCCTGTTTTCTTAGCTTTAATGTACGTATTTTTCAACCGACTTTCTCTTGAAATGAATCCATTATTCCAAACCATATTCTATTTCATCGGCAGTCTGCTCTTATCGATCGTAGTTACCTTTGTCCTGAATAAGATTCCATATGGATATTACTTTGTTGGAAAAATAGGGATAGGATTGAACAGCAAGAAAAGTAGAAATCTAAAAGATTCTGATTTAAAAACAGTACAAGGCAGATCTAAATATATATAAGTTCGAACAAAAAAAGAACCATTAAAGATCCTTTTAATAGTGGTTTTAGCTTCTAGAAGGGCATTCCGTGATAACAGTTTGTTAGTCACGGAATGCCCCGTGTTTCCTTAGAGAAATAGTTTTAAAAAGTTTCAAATCTATTTTTTGTTTTCCCGCTATTAAGAATACGATTCGCTGGTATTGATTTCATATCCAATTCATTATAATTACTTTCTGGCTTAAATATAAAAATAGGATTAGTATTTTGAATGAGTTGCAAGTCCCAACATATACCGTCTATCTTATTATATTGGCCTTGAATCGACATGATGAGTTTCGTATTCGATGAAGGTTGAATTTGTAAATTTGTAAAAGAATTCCCGCTGCATTCATTGGGAATGGTTTCACTGCCTTCTAAAACAATATTTTCAATACAATCTTCCAATGAGATTTTATCAAAACGATTGGCATTAACATATGCAAATCCACTGGCAGGTTTAACGGCTTTTAAATATATACCTTTTTCAAAAGATACAATTTTGATATCTGTGAAGTTTACATATGAAATCTCATGGCCGCTCCCACCTGAGTATAGCCGGATCCCAATACCTGAAACTGTCCCTGTCCAATTCACCAAGACAAGATTTTTGAGTGCAGAATTATTCCACGTATTGTAGTATTTGTATTTTCCATCCAAGTAAATAGCTTCTTTGCTATAACCTTTATAATCAATCATAATACTAGCATTACACAATGAAGAATCCTTTTGTAGTTCAAACCCCCGGACATTTGCCCCGATAATAAACCTTGTCCCGTAACTTCCTTGTAACTTTACCCCTTGTTTGATGATAATTGTTCCGGTTAAATAATAATCTTTATCTGATGCAATGACTGTTTTTTTAGAGTTTTGTAAGGCGAAATCAATCGCTGCTTGAATTTTGGCTTGGGGTGTATTACCAGTAAAATCCTCAACATAGACATTTGGATTTTCAGCTATTCTAATCACTCCCTTAAGAATTGGTAGAATCTATTAGATTCTTACTTTATTCTATGATTAACGAAAGATAATGGAATAATAAAAAAACACATTTATTTCTTTAAAACCCCAGATGTACTTAATTCTCCATTAGGAAAAGTGATAAATACTTTAATTTAAATGGAAAAATCCATCTCTTTTTAAAATGATGGATCTTTAAATCTTATTTATATAGAAGGATATTTAATTTACTTTTTCTATCAATTGTTGCTAATAATACATTTGATACATCAGTTTGATGGGAATTTCTCAGGTGATTATATAACCATTTTTCATCTTTTTTGATTTGCTGCAGTACATGGAAATTTATTTCGCCTTCCGAAATAAGAGTTTTTGGTAAATCAAAAGGATCAGTTTTCATTTGGTAGTTCGATGGTGTAAGCGGCTCATACTGAGGATCCAAAAAAATAGACATTTGACCGTCTGCTTCCCAAAGTGCAAAAGCTACTTTTTTTACATCCTCCACTTTTTCTTTTCTTAATTCAGCCAATAAGTAATCTACTGAAATTCTTGCTTTTAATAATCCCTTATTTAGAATTTCTCCATCCTTAATGAGCGGGATAGGATCAGAATCCATAAACTTGCGAAAGCGAGGCCATTTTAAGGATATAGAAATACAAATCATATATAAGAGAATGATAATCATCGTAGAGATAATCGAACCTTTCATCCCAATACTATGGTCTGATAGTGGATGTGCAATGATATTCCCTAACATTAAAGCCATAATGAAATCCAACAATCTTAATTGAGAAATGGCACGGCCGCCCATAATCTTTGCAGAAAAAAGCATAAAGAAAAAAGTAATGATCGCTCTTAAACACCATTCCATTATTGTTAATGATTCTTGCCCATGGAAAAAATGCACTATTCACACCTCAAATAAATAAAACTATTTTTATTTAATATGGCTTTTATATAAAAAATAAAAACCGAATTAGGTGGATATTTTCATGAATTAAAATTTTGTCGGAATTTTTGGGACTCTTCTTGTTCGATATAGTGAATTTTCATGGTAATATTTTCTTAAAGCTATAAGGATTTATAAGATAATGGGCACAAACTTTAAAAGAGTGGGAGTAAAGCTTGAGGGGTAAAGTAAAATATATTGACCACTGAGCTACCTAAAATACCTATATTTTAGGAGGGAAATTTAAATATGGGAATCCATCAGATTGGCGAAAAAGAACTAGATAAAGAATGGTTAAACTTGATTATTCAGGCACGTAATTTAGGAATTACGATTGCAGAGATCAAAAAGTTTCTAAAAATCCCTTAGGGATAAGACCTGCTTAAACGCGAGCAGGTCCAATTTTGTTGGGGACTGTGGTTCATTCAATTTTTATCAATAATGCAAAAACTTCACACATACAGGATAAGGGACTTCAATATCTTTCTCTATTAATGTAAGTTTTCCTGTTTCGACGTCCCGTCGATAAAGGACAAGATTGCCTGATTCCTGGTTAGATCCAACCATAAATCTGCCGGTTGGGTCAATCGAAAAATCTCTTGGCCAATCTCCTCCAGAGGAGACTCGTTCTACAAGGCTTAGCTCACCTGTGGTCTCATCCACGCTAAACACAGCAATACTATTATGCCCGCGATTCCCGGCATAAACAAAGCGGCCGTCAGCCGAAATATGGATGGCACTGCCTTGATTGTTTTCCTTAAAAACGTCAGGAAGTGTAGAAATAAATTGGTTAGCTGTTAAATGCCCGTCTTCAGCATGATAGGTAAGGAAAATGACCTCTGAGCTAAACTCTGTCATTACATAAGCAAATTTTCCGTTTGGATGGAAAGTAATATGTCTTGGACCGCTTCCAGCAGGGGTGGATAAACGATTAACCTCCGTTAATTTTCCATCATGGTCTACTAAATATGTAAGAAGTAAGTCGGTTCCTAATTCAACCACTACGATATATTTTTCATCAGGAGTAACTCCGGCAAAATGTGTATGTGCCTTTTCTTGTCTAGGATCTGGCCCAGTTCCTTCATGTTGTATAACGGAAACAGGGGGTTGAATAAGTCCAGTTTCATTTTCAAGCAGATAAGATTCAACGGTTCCTTTATGATAGTTTGCACTAAATAAATATTGATTTTTGCTATCCATGCTAACATGGCAAGGAGACGAACCAGGAGATAATTGGGTATTTATTTGAGTAAGTTCCCCGGATTCACTGTCAATCGAAAATGATGCCACTCCGCCATCATCACCTACTTTTATAACTGCATATAAATATTGATTATCCTGACTAATGTTAAGGTAAGTAGGGTTGCCTAATTCAGCAACTGCTTTTATGTCGGTTATTTTTGCATTTTCAGTATCTAGTTTAAATGTGTAAATTCCTTTGCTTTCACCTTTTGTGTAGGTGCCGATGTATCCGGTGTATTCGCTTTTTGAATTCATTTTCGCCGCTCCTTGGGTATAATATTCCGTTTTATTTTACCATAGTTAGGAAAGTTTATTTATTTTCACTTCTCGGAATTCAAATAAAAAAAGCATGAAACTCATGCTTCTTTACCAGTCTTAACCCATTCCCCCGACCACTTCTCTATTTCCCTAATGATGGACTCCATCGCCATTCCTTTTTCCGTTAAAGAATACTCAATTCGTACCGGTGTTTCAGGAAAAACTTCTCTTTTTACAATCCCTTCATGCTCTAGGTCCTTTAACCGTTCTGATAAAAGCCGTCCACTGATGGGAAGGGAGGACTCGATTGTACAAAACCTCTGTGGGCCAGATAAAAGTTGATAAATAATAAAGCCAGTCCAACGCTGGCTGAGTAATTTCATAGCCTGCTCAAATTTAGGGCACAATGTTGATGGATTCATACACTTATTCACCTCTATGATCTTTATTATACATGGTGATTTTAAACAATCAATTTCATTACTTGACGTTAATAAATTACGTTATTATAGTAAGTTACATAAAGTAAGTAAAGGAGTGAAAGAAATGCTTCCATCATTATTTTTAGCGCATGGTTCACCAATGCTAGCGATTGAAGATAACAATTATACAAGATTTTTAGAAAAGCTAGGCCAGCAATATCATCCAAAAGCGATTGTCATTTTTACTGCTCACTGGGAAGCTGAAACATTAACCATTTCTTCTTTAGATGAATCGTATGAAACCATCTATGATTTCTATGGATTTCCACCGGAGCTTTATGAAATTAAGTATCCCGCAAAAGGTTCCACAAAGCTCGCACAATATTTAAAAGATCGATTCGCACAAGCGGGAATCCCCTCTAATCTGGATACGAAGAGAGGCTTAGATCATGGTTCTTGGACGATGTTATCAAAAATGTATCCAAATGCCGATATCCCTGTCATTCAAGTCTCTGTTCATCCCTTCCTCCCCCCGGAAATGCAACACAAAATTGGCGAGGCATTAAAAGGGCTAGGGCAAGAAGAGATTCTTGTTATTGGAAGTGGCGTAACAGTCCACAATTTGCGAATCGTTCATTGGGGACAGAAAGAACCGGAACCGTGGGCTGTTGCCTTTGACGACTGGCTTTTAGAAAAAATAGAAAAGCAAGATTCAGCAAGTCTTTTCCTATATGAAAAACAAGCACCGAATGCCAAGACTGCTGTACCGAGGCCGGAACACTTTGTTCCATTTTTCATTGCGATGGGCAGCGGAAACGGTTTGGAGCATGCACAACCAATCTACCGAGACTATGAATTTGGAACGCTAAGCTATCTTTGTATGAAATTTTAAAAGTGTTGTTTCTTGCTGTAATATTAACATTTTGTGAAGGAGTACCCTTTTGATTCACATTAATGGACAGGTTTAGTACAATTAAATCTATCTAAGAGAATAAATGAGGAGTTTAAATTTATGGCAAATAACAAAAAAAATACGAAACAACAGGGGAGTTCATCCAAGTTTACCTTCTGGATGATCGGCTTAATAGCAGTTTGTATTCTTGGCTTTATTTTTCTAGGAAATCATAATAAAAAGGTAGAAAAGCCAGCGTCTAAGAAGGAAGTCGCAATTGACTATTCTGGCCAGCCATTCCTTGGGAAAAGTTCAGCACCTGTATCGATTATTGAGTTTGGCGATTATAAATGCCCAAACTGTAAAAACTTTGCTGAGGGTGTCATCCCTCTTATTCAAAAAGAGGTAGTGGATACCGGTAAGGCAAAACTTTATTTCTTCAATGATTCCTTCATTAATGTAGACTCCACACGTGCTGCTAAATTTGCGGAAGCCGTCTACCATGAACTTGGGAATGATACGTTTTGGAAATTCCATGACCTGCTTTATAAAAAGCAACCGGAAGATCCTAAATATGAAAAAATGGATGTTTATGACAAGAAATTCTTAACAAATACTCTAAAAGAAGTAGCGAAGGAAGATGAGGTCAACAAGGTCGTTGCTTATTTTGATGCCAATAAGGCAGATGCTGCTTGGCAAAAGGATATGGATTATGTTACAAAACTTGGTGTAACAGGAACTCCAACAATCTTTGTGGACGGAAAGATGTTCCAAGGGAAAACAATTGATGATTTGAAGGACATGGTTGATAAAGCAGCAAAGGGGAAATAGGTAAATGAATAAATCCTTATTACTTGCTTGGGTTGCTGCAATTATCGCCACACTTGGGAGCTTGTACTTTAGTGAAGTGGAACATTTTATCCCATGCACACTGTGTTGGTATCAAAGAATTCTTATGTACCCACTAGTTGTTATTCTTGGAATCGCGGGCTATCGAAATGATTTAACCATCTATCGATATGTTTTACCGTTATCTATCATCGGGATGATTATTTCTGGATATCATACGGTGTTGCAAAAGATCCCGTACCTGCAGCAGTTTGAAATGTGCACCACTGGTGTTCCTTGTTCAAAGGATTATCTAAATTGGCTTGGTTTCATAACCATTCCGATGTTGGCGTTTGTTGCATTTACCATTATTACGATAAGCCTCATATTTCTTGCTCGAGGAAGCAAAAAAGAGACAATTTAGTCTCTTTTTTTTTATTTGCTGTGTTAAACTTGGTTGTTGATTTCCGCTCAAGGCACAAGCGGTTCGTGGGCGGTCTGGGGAGCCTCCTCGTCGCTTTGCTCCTGGGGTCTCCCCTACCCCGTATTCTCACAGGAGTCTTCGTGCCTTCCGCTCCAATCAACTTTGTTTAAAAATCAACATTGTTTATTAACATAGCCTTTTTATTAAAAACATATGATAAATATTTACAAAAACTCAATATTATGATTTGGGTTCTAGTAAAGATAATTTAAATATACGTAAATATTTTTAAATTAAATTATCATAATATTTTTTATAATCGAGATATAGTGGTTGCACAAAATGGTGTAAAAGTAACATTGGGTTTGTATGTAAAGGAGAATGTAAATGAAAAATCAATCCTTAAGCCAAAACCTTATTCATGCTAGTGAACGGGGAGAATATGTTACTGTCGAACAGCTATTAAAAGACGGTGCAAGTGTGGATTATAAAGATGCGGATGGCCGAACTGCTTTAATGGCAGCAACACAAAAAAATCAGGAAGATGTTGCAAAGCTATTAATTGAGGCCGGAAGTGATGTTAACGTACGAGATATTACCCAACTATCTCCGTTTATTTGTTCCGCAGCAAATGGATTTCATAAAATTTTGCGATGGATGATCGATGCAGGTGCTGATCTAAAAAGCGTGAATCGATTTGGCGGAACAGCTTTATTGCCTTCGAGTGAAAAAGGATATTTGAAATCAGTACAAATTTGTTTGGATGCAGGAGTTCCGGTAAATCATGTCAATAATCTAGGATGGTCCGCACTGCTTGAGGCAGTTATTTTGGGCAATGGAGGCAGATTATATTCTGATATCATTCAAACCCTTACAGATGCGGGTGCAGATGTTCATTTGGCTGATAGAGACGGTAAGTCGTCCCTTCAACATGCTAAAGAGCTTAATCAGCAAAAAGTCGTAAACATTCTTAACATGGAATATGAAGAAAGTAATGATTCTATCAAAAAAGCAAAATCTTTAGCGTCAATTGATAAATATGAAGATGCAATTTTGGAAATTGATAGAGGACTTGAATTCGATAGCAATCATCTTGATCTAATCTATTACAAAGGTTATTTCCTGCAAGAATTAAAAGAATACGAAGCCGCTCTCACTGAATTCAATAGAGCACTAACTCTTGATCCAAAGGATCTAGACTTTTATTTTTACACGGCAAATTGTTTCAGATTAATGAAAAAACCGGAGCAAGCTCTTAATGAATATGATAAAGCATGTAATTTAGATCCGGACGGTACATTTTACCGCTACCATAAATCAAATTATTTAAGAGAGCTTGGAAGGCATACGGAAGCTGTCATTGAAATGGATAAGCTGCTTGCTCTACAGCCGCATAGATACGATTTTTCTTTTCATAAGGCAAATAGTCTAAGAACACTTGATAAGCATGATGAAGCAATTGAAGCAATAGAGAATGCAATCGCAAATGACCCGACTAATCCATTGTATCATTTGCATAAAAAGCAATCTCTTGAATTGCTGGAACAGAAGTGAACAGGGGTAGAAAAAAATAATTTAGAATACTTCTCATATTAAAAACCGCACAACGAACTGTGCGGTTTTTAAATTAGCTTAAGATATCAAACTAAAAAGTTAAGAATTTGGTAATGATTTTTAAATGGGGAGTTAAGTTCTGTTAGGTACAATCAATGTACGTCGACGAAATCATAAATCAGGAATACAAAAGAAATACTATTTTATTGAGAAATGCAAAAAATGAATTAGGAGATGGAAAAATGATCAAGAAAGCAAAAATATTAATACCCTTACTCGGTTTGTCCATAGCAATAGCAGGGTTTAGCGCAAGTACACAAGCTAACGCAAATGAACAAAAGAACGTAACAAACACAGTTCAAAATTTAAATGAAGAAAAGCAATCCGAAAATAAACTATCTAAGGGTCAGAAAATGGCCAACATCCTTAGTAGCACAAATTGGCAAGGTACAAGAGTATACGACAAAAATCATCATGACTTAACAAAAGAGAATGCAAACTTCATTGGTCTTGCGAAATATGATGCGAAATCAGGAAGATATGAATTTTTTGATGCTAAAACGGGGAACAGCCGTGGCGATAAAGGAACTTTCTTTATCACCAATGATGGGAAGAAGAGAATATTAATTTCAGAATCAATGAATTACCAAGCGGTTGTTGACATGACAAAATTAAATAAAAATGTTTTTACTTATAAAAGAATGGGCAAAGATGCGAATGGCAACGATGTAGAGGTATTCGTTGAACATGTCCCATATAAAGAAAAAGAGCTGTCTTTTACCGATCCAGACAAGCAGTTGGACACTACTACAGGAGATATTGTTAGTAACGTTGATGGAGATAAAATCTTAGGCAGCACCCTTTGGCACGGAACAAAGGTATTAGATGAAAATGGCAATGATGTTACAAAATATAATTCAAATTTTATAAGTCTGGCAAAATTTGATGATAAGACGAATAAATATGAGTTTTTCAATGAAGAAACAGAACAAAGCCGCGGTGATTATGGCTATTTCGATGTTGTACACGAAAATAAAATAAGAGCCCATGTTTCCATTGGAGCTAATAAGTATGGTTCCGCTCTTGAACTTACAGAGCTTAATAAAAATAAATTTACGTATAAAAGAACTGGCAAAGACAAAGACGGCAAAAATATAACTATATTCGTTGAACATGAACCTTATCAAGGTGATTTTAAACCAAAATTTAGTTTTTAAAAACAGCTAATATACAAATGATTAGGAAATAATTGAATTAAAAACAAGGTTGTCTACAATGAGGTGACAACCTTGTTCCCTTTGCGGTAAATTTAAATGGCCGTTTTTTAATAGGTTGTTGTTTTTAAAAAGATAATGTGAGAAGTTGATTGGAGCGGAAGGTGCGAGACTCCTGCGGGAGCAGCGGGACAGGTGAGACCCCACAGGCGCTTAAGCGCCGAGGAGGCTCACCGCCCGCCCCGCGGAAAGCGAGCATCCTGGAGCGGAAATCAACCACTCTTCTATTAGGTAAGTAGCAACAAGGTTTACGAAAACAGCCATTAAAAAAACTGTACCTCGGATCAGGAGGCACTCTTATGTCCATTCGATGGCGATTACTCATTTCACATACAACGATGCTAATCGTGACGCTAGTACTTTTCTTAATAAGCGCTTCGTTGATTCCAGTGGCAATTACAGGTGATATTCGAAGTATTAAAGATTTGTATACACGCCAATATGCGCTTAAGCCTCTAACAAAGCCTGAGGAAAATGTATTTCTGGATGTTAAATATTTAGCGAAAAAACAGCCAAATCAATTGTTAAATCAAACCATGCTGAAACAATATGATCAAAAATTAGAACCAGTTACCTCTGGATTAATTATCCGTAAAGGAGATAAAATTGTCCATTCCTCAAAAATTTTAAATTCGATAAAGGACGAAAAAAAGCTTCCTTCGTTTGAACCGGAAAATATTAAAGTAAGAGACACCATCAGTATAGATCATCAATTTTTTTTATATGTAAAGTTCGATTTTTATTTTCCGGATCAGGAAAAAGGCAGTGTTATTATTATGAGGGAAGTGAGCCCATTTGTTGAGCTTTCGAGAAGCTTATTTCCATTAATATTCGGGATATTATTTCTTTCATTAATTCTTGTAAATGGTCTACTAAGTTATTTTGTATCAAGAAATATTATTAAGCCGTTATTTTCCTTGAAAAGAGCAGCCGAAGAAATGGGCGAAGGAAATTTGAATTATAAAATTGAAAATTTTCGGCAAGATGAAATTGGACAGCTCAGTAAGGAATTTGAAAAAATGAGAATAAAACTAAAAGAATCCATTGAACTCCAGCTTCAGTATGAAGAAAACCGAAAGGAACTAATTTCTAATATTTCACATGATTTAAAAACCCCTATAACGGCGATTAAAGGCTATATTGAAGGAATACAGGATGGTGTTGCAGATTCACAGGGGAAAATGGAGAAATACCTTTCTACCATTAAACGAAAAGCTACAGATATGGATCAATTAATTGACGATTTATTTCTTTTTTCTAAACTGGATTTAAAAAAACTGCCCTTTGCCTTCGAGGACATTGAACTTTTCCGCTTTATTATAAATTATGTTGAAGAAGCAAGTTTTGATTTAGAGGGAAAGGCTATTAAACTTAGTGTTGATAATAGGATTAAAAATAAAATAATGGTAATTGCCGATCGGGATAAGTTAAGACGGGTTATGACAAATATAATTGATAACTCCGTTAAGCATATGAAAAACGAAGAAAAAATGATCAGCATTTTTATTAATGAAAAAGAAGATTTGGTTGAAATTGAAATTCGCGATAATGGCTCTGGAATCGAGCAGGAGTCTCTTCCTTATATTTTTGACCGTTTTTATCGCGTGGATACCTCAAGAAATAAATCAACCGGCGGGAGCGGTCTTGGGCTTGCGATTGCAAAACAGATTATTACAGAGCATGGCGGAGATATTTGGGTGGAAAGTCAACTAGGGGTCGGTACGAGTATCCTTTTTACGTTGAAGAAGTCAATTTAGAGTGGTGAAAAAATTGAAGAAAATTTTAATCATTGAAGATGATCTTGATATTGGTGAATTACAACAAGATTACCTTGAAATTAATGGATTTGATGTTGAATTACAAACCTCAGGTAAGGAAGGGTTAAAACGTGCATTAAATAAAGAGTATGATTTATTAATCATTGATATCATGCTTCCTGAGGTGGATGGCTTTGAAATTTGTAAACAAGTAAGAGCTGTAAAGAATATCCCCATTCTAATTGTCTCTGCCAAGAAGGAAGATATTGATAAAATAAGAGGCTTGGGACTTGGGGCAGATGATTATATTATTAAACCGTTTAGCCCGAGTGAGCTCGTAGCCAGGGTGAAGGCCCATTTGGCACGCTATGAGCGTTTAATAGGAAATATGGATATAACCAAAAGGGAAATAAGAATCCGGGGGCTTGTTATTGATGAAATGGCTCGAAAAGTCTTAGTGAATAATCAAAAGATATCTTTAACTGCAAAAGAATTTGATTTATTACTTTTCTTAGCACAGCACCCAAACAGGGTATTTAGTAAAGAAGATCTCTTCGAAAGCATTTGGGGGTTGGATTCATCTGGAGATATAACCACTATCACGGTTCATATCAGGAAAATCCGCGGTAAAATTGAAAAGGATCCCTCGAATCCTAAATTTATTGAAACGGTTTGGGGTGCGGGATATATGATTTCAGTTTAAACTACTGCTAACTTCAATATTAAGGGCAGCATGACTTGTGGATAACTAATTTTACAAGTGGGTAAGTCGCAATACTGAAATTAGAAAACAACTAAATTAAAGGAGTAATTTTAAATGTCTAATAAAAAATGGATGGAATATGCTATCGATCTAGCAAAAAAGAATGGGGCTAAAGGGGGAAAACCGTTTGGGGCGGTTATTGTAAAAGATGGAACCATTATTGCTGAAGGCGTTAATGATGTACTAGCTACACACGATCCAACAACACATGCAGAACTGCAGGCGATCAGTAAAGCTTCACGTTCATTAGGTACAGAAGATTTATCTGATTGTGAATTGTATGCAAGTGGGGAACCATGTCCAATGTGTTTAAGCGCTATTTACCTCGCAAATATGAAAATGATTTATTTTGCGAATCCGATGGAAGGAAATCCTCTTGCTGGGCAAGCCAAAAAGATCTATGAACAAGTTGGTCTTTCCAACGAAAAAAGGGTAAATAAATTAATCCAGCTGTCCACTGATTAATTGTTTTTGATATGTAAGCTTTTGATCTAAATGTAGAGGAAAAAGCAGCAAATCACTTTCTTATATCCCTATAGTATTATTGGGAGGAAGAAAGTGATTTATTTTCTTTTTCACGGAATTCTGTAGGAGATATTCCTACTATTCTGCGAAATAACGTACTGAAATAGTGCTGGCTGCTGAATCCGGCCTTGTCGGCAATATCCGATATCGTCCAATTTATGTTCGTTATCAAAAAATGTTTGGCTGTTTGAATCCGATGTTGGATTAGATATTCAGAAAAGGAGAGCCCGACTTCTTTATGAAATTTCCGGCTCAAGTAGGTCGGATTAACATGCACCTGATTCGCAACAGTTAACAATGAGATCTTTTCATTGAATTTTTCATGAATCATCTTTAATGAACTGTCTATAAGACTGGAATAACCCTTTTCTTGCTGTTTGTCTTTATATTTTGCTAGGACACTTAATAATTCACTTTCAATAATAGGCTTGGTTAAATAATCAACTACTCCGATTCGAATGGATTGTTGGGCATAGTTGAAATTCTGACAGGCTGTCACCATAATGATGTCTACTTCCTGATTGATTTTCCGCAATTCTTCTCCGAATTCCAATCCTGATTTTCCTGGAAGGTTTATATCTAAAAAAGCCAGTTGGATAGAAAAATTTCGATTAATCTCATGCGCCTGGTTTGCATCCGCCGCCTTGTAAATCTTCCATTTGGGACATTCTGATTGAAGCATATATTCCATTTGTTCCAATTCTAATGGCTCATCATCGACGATTAAAACATTCATTTCTTCAGACCCCCTCATTATTTCACTAAATTTTAATCAAAATCAATATTTGAAGTAAATACGATGCGGGGATCTAGTAAAAATACTTTAAAAGATAGTATGAATTCTGAAAATATAAAAATCTCCTTTTCCTTATAATTTAAATATGACAAGCAAGATTATGAATTTACCATACAGAAAGGAGCATTTGAATGAAAACCAGACTAAAAGGAAAATATGTAATCGGATATGATGGATATGATCATGTCCTCCTTAAAAATGCTGAGGTTGTTTATGAAGATGATACCATCATCTATGTTGGGAAAAACTTTCCTGGAGAAGTAGATGAAATGATTGACACTGGTAATGCAGTAATCAGCCCTGGTTTTATCGATTTAAACGCACTTGGGGATATTGACCACGATATCTTACATTTAGAGGCGGGGGCGAACAGACAGAAAAACCTGCTATGGTCGGAACGGTATATCGAAAAGGGTCATCATGAAGTGATGACAAAAGAAGAAGAGGCTTTTAAATCCTTATATGCCTATTCACAGCTGATTCTACATGGAATTACGACCGCCATGCCGATTACATCTGTATTTTATAAGAGATGGGCTGAAACGTATGAAGAAATTGCGGCAGCTGCTCAGCATGCAGGAAACTTGGGACTTAGATTATATATCGGGCCAAGTTATCAATCCGGGATTCGAGTGGTTCAGCCAGATGGTAAGATTAAGCTTTACTGGGATGAACAAGCAGGGAGAGAGGGTTTACAAAAAGCGGTAAAGTTTGTTGAGGAATTTGATGGCGCTTTCGATGGCTTGGTAAGAGGGATGCTTGCTCCGGAACGAATTGAATGCCAAACAGCAGAGAGCCTAAAACAAACCAAATACTATAGTGAAAAACTAGGTATTCCCATAAAACTTCATGCTGCTCAAGGAAGTTTTGAATATCATACAATTGTAAAAGAACATGGAGTCACGCCTATTCAATTTTTGTATAATCTTGGTTTCTTAGGTTCACAAACGGGAATTCCACATGGACATTTTATTTCCGGATATAGTGAAGCAATGGCTGGCCAGGGGGACGATTTGCGTTTATTAAAAGAGACGAATACAACGGTGATTCATTGTCCTTTAATCATCGGCAGGCACGGTTCAGCACTAGAAACTTTTGCAAAATATAAACGGGCTGGAATCAATTTGGCACTTGGAACTGATACGTTTCCACCTGATATGTTTCAAAATATAAGAACCGGCAGCATGCTGTCACGAATACAGGAAAGGGACGTCGAGGACTCCTCCTATGCAGATTTCTTTCGTTCTGCCACTCTTGGTGCTGCTAAGTTTCTTGGTAGGGAAGATCTTGGTCGCATTGCTGTTGGAGCGAAAGCAGATATCATTGCCATTGACTTAGATGAATTTCATATGGGAGTTTTAGATGATCCGATTCGAACTATGTTTGTAAGCGGGACAGGAAGGGATGTTAAATTATCGATTATCAATGGCCGGGTCGTCATGAAGGACCAAAAGATTCCTGGGCTTGATTTAAATGAAATCAAAGACAAGGGACAAAGCTATTTTGACAAGATGAAAAAAGGATATTTAGAAAGAGATTATCAACAGCTGTCCGCAACTGAATTGTTCCCAGCTTCCCTTAAAATTGTAGAATCTATCTGATTAAAAAAGTAGTAAAGATATTACAAATTTAAGTAAAGATATTTGAAATAAAATCGTCAGAATATTTTTTATAATTAGACAAACGCCAATAAAATAAAAAATAAGGGGCTATGTCTAATGAATGTAAAAAAAGTGTTAAGAAAGTTTTTTCCCGTTTTGTTGCTGGCCATTATGATTGCTGGCTGTTCAACAAATAAAAATGTAAGCACAAAAGGAAATGAAACGACTAAAGCCTCAACCGAGGGTAAAACATTAGTGATTGCACGTTTATCAGACGCAGAAAATTTAGACCATCAGTTTATGTCAACGATTAATGCGGCAAGTGTAACTCATGAAAAAATTTATGAGGGATTGGTTGGAAGAGATAAAAATTCGGAAATTCAGCCATTACTTGCGGAAAAGTGGAAACAACTGAATGATACTACATGGGAGTTTTATCTGAGAAAAGGCGTTAAATTCCATGATGGTTCACCATTTAATGCACAGGCTGTTAAGGCGACATTTGATCGGTTACTAGATCCAAAAGTAGCATCTCCAAGGGCAGTTGTATTTAAAATGGTGAAAGAAGTAAAGGTCGTAGATGATTATACGGTTCAATTTATCTTAAAAGAGCCATTTTCACCATTACTTTCTATTTTGGCTAACCATGAAGGAGACATTATCAGCCCAAAAGCGATTGAGAAATATGGAAAGAAAATTATTCAGGAACCAGATGGAACTGGTCCTTTTGCCTTCAAATCTTGGACACCTGGGCAGGAAATTGTATTAGTAAAAAACAAGAATTACTGGGGAACACAACCAAAAATAGATAAAGTCGTATTTAAGGTAGTTCCTGAAGAAACTACAAGAGTCTCCATGATAGAAACAGGCGAAGCGCAAATTGCTGAACCGCTTTCTGTAGAGATGATGAGCACGGTAGAAGGTTCACAAGCATCCGAAGTCTACCGCAGTGAAGGATATGGAACTGAATATATTGGTTTTAATGTTAAAAAGAAACCTTTTACAGATGTTCGGGTTCGAAAAGCAATTGCACATGCCATTGAAATGGATTCCATTATCAAGGGAGTCTATAACAATGTAGGAAAGAAAGCAAATTCCCTCATGGGTCCAAAGGTGTTGGGCTACAGTCCCGATTTAAAAGCATATGATTACAACCTAAATGAAGCGAAGAAATTACTTGCTGAAGCGGGTTATCCAAATGGATTTGAGACTACTTTACTGACAATGGACGATAAACAAAGAATAAACCTTGCTGAAGTTGTTCAATCCCAATTAAAAGGAATTGGGATTAAAGTGAAGGTTCAGGTTATGGAGTATGGTACCTTTGTTCAACAAGTAAATAAAGGAAATTCGGAAATGTTTATTCTAAGCTGGAGAAATGCAACCGGGGATGCAGACTATAATCAATACAATTTAATGCATTCCGCTTCACAGGGACCTGCCGGTAATACTTTCTTTTATAGTAATAAACAAGTAGATAACTTGATTGACGCAGGCCGCAAAGAAAAGAATGAGCAAAAACGAATCGAACTATACAAAGAGGCTCAAGAATTGGAAATGAAAGATGCTCCCTATATTCCGGTAAGGGTAATTGAAAATGTTGCCGCAGTTGCTAAGAATGTGTCAGGCTTTTCGATTAGTCCATCTGGTTATTTGGAAATAAATGATGTAACGATTAAATAAGCAGTGGATAAAAGGGATATTCCAAATAGGTATTCCCTTTTGTCTTGTCTTAACGAACAAAGGAGAATGAATATGAACAGCAGTTATTGGTTATTGAATGCGAGATTAGAAGTTGGCTTTAAAAAAGAGAATGGAAGAGTTGTCGGTACAGAAACTGACACTTTCAATTTATTCATTACGGATGGTAAAATCTCTGAAATTGTTAAGGCTGGAGAACCAGTTTCAAATCAATTACCAACGAAGGATGCTCAGGGATTGTTGCTGCTCCCATCGTTTATTGAAAAGCATGTTCATTTAGATAAAACCTATATGGGTGAAACCTGGAGAGCATGCATTCCGGCAAAAGGTGTGATCGAACGCTGTGAAATCGAAAAAGAGATTCTTGCAACTATACCATCTAGTACAAAAGAACGCGCAGAAGCTTTACTTGAAGTATTACTGGCTGCTGGCTCCACACATGTAAGAACTCATATAGATATTTATCCTGAAGTGAAGCTGCAAAATTTAGAAGAAGTTAAAGTAGCATTAGAAAACTATTCGAATAAAGTTAGTTCCGAAATCGTTGCCTTTGCTCAACATGGCTTGCTCCGTCCCGGTACAATTCAGCTAATTAGAGATGCAGTACGAAATGGTGCAGGGATTGTTGGCTCGGTGGATCCAGCAACGGTGGATAACAATATAGAAGAATCATTAGTTCAGTTAATGGACATTGCAGTGGAGGGAAATGCAGATATCGATCTCCACTTACATGATCCCGGTCACTTAGGAACTTTTACGATGAAACGGCTTGCCTATTTAACAAAAGATGCTGGCTGGGAAGGAAGAGTAGCGATTAGTCATGCATTTGGACTTGGGGATGTATCGACAGGAGAGGCGTATGAAGTTGCGCAAATTTTGAAAGATGCCGGTATTTCGATTGTAACAAGTGTTCCAATCGGCAGGGCGATTCCTCCAGTTAAATTGTTAACAGAGTGGGGAGTGGAAGTAGCAGTAGGAAACGACAATATTTATGATTCATGGTGGCCAACAGGAAACGGGGATGTTCTTGAAAGAGCTGGACGCCTATTGGAGTATTTCAGATGGACAGATGAGGTATCACTCTCTCAAGCGTTGAAATATATAACCGGCGGTATAACTCCACTAAACAAAGAAGGTAACCAAGTTTGGCCAAAGGCAGGAGATGCGGCCAATATGGTTCTAATCGATGCCAGCTGTTCGGCTGAAGCAATAGCAAGACGATCAAAAAGATCCGCAGTATTTTTTAATGGAAATCTTGTCAGCGGTTCATTAAAATAATAAACTCACGCCATTGAATTATAAAAATCTGAAAAGACATAAAAGAGAGTACTGAAAATATTAGTACTCTCTTTTATAACTACGAAAGTTGTTTCGTTTTATGGAAAAGTAAAGTAGAGATAAAATGGATTAAACAAATACACAATGGGACAAAAAAACTAATCCATATCGATTGAAAACTGCCAGCAGAGGGCATGAATAGAAGGCCTGCAATGGTCCCAACCAATGCTGCGAAAGGAATAAGTGCAGGAAGCGCCTTTTTACTTAGAATAATATAAAGCATCGGTATAATGACGGATGCATAAATATTACCAAAGAAAAATAACAATTCAATTGGTTTTGGCGGCAAGATGCTTACGACTATTAACAAAATAAGACAAATTGAACCGGAAAAAACATAGGTCCACTTCCATTTTGTATTTTCGGTTTGCTCACGAACATTTCCAATCATGTTTCGAACCACCAATACTGTAACTGAATGCAATCCTGAACTTAGGACGGACAAAATGACACAAAAACAAAATAGTATAAACAAAACAATTAATAGGTTTGATTGAATTTTATTAACTAACTCCAACAGGATTGTATAAATATTATTGAAACCTCTTCCGAAAATGGCAATAAAAATCAGAGTGGATAGTGAAAGGGGAATCGTTGCCCATAAAAATCCTGTTAGAGTGAAGGTTATTCTAACTTTTTCTTTCTGTATGATAAATAACCTCTGCCATGTAGCACTATCGATTAAAGCTTGGCCTATCCCAATAAGGATAGCGGAAAGAAAAAACCAAATGGCATCATAATTTTTAAAATATAACAAATAGGGATGATATAGCTTAATCCCATCGTAGACAGGGTAGACACCCTCTTGGATGAAAAAATAGACGGGAATAACAATGACAGCGCCGAACACAAGGGTTATTGTCACACCGGAAAGCCGATGGAGCCACGGCATTCCGCCTACACCGCTAAATAAAAAACAAATAAATAAAAAGATAAGCAGCCCGATGAAAATTGGAATGGGAAAGAGAAGATGTAGGAGGATACCTGCCCCCAATGCCTGGATAAAAATTGAATAGAGGCTTGTGATAAATAATACTGCCATCATAATCCAAAAGCCGGTTGGAGATAGTTTCGATTGTAATACATCGCCAATCGTTTGATGTTCTCTGTAATCGGCACAAATTTTTGGAGCAAGAAATCCGAAAAAAATAAGTGCAAAAGCCCCCATTGACGAATAAACGATTACTCCGGAAAGCCCGTATTTCATCAATGATTCTGGTGAAGATAAAATCGTATTCCCTGTTACCCAACGAGCGAGCAGACTTACAATCCCATAGCCAACACCAAGTTTGACTGTACCTGCAATATATATATGATATTTTTCTTTATTCAATCCTTAAATCTCCTTTAAACGATAATCACGTGGTGATTTCCCCGTCATTTTACGAAACATTTGGCTAAAATAATGCTGACTATTAAATCCACATTTCTCTGATATCCCATTAATACTCAAATCAGGACAGTCAATTAACATTTTTTGTGCCGCTTTCAAACGAACTTCATTCAAATATTCTGAAAATCCCATTCCAACTTCTTCTTGAAACTTGCGGCTTAAATAGGCAGGATTTATATGGATTTTTGAAGCTAAATAATTTAATGTCAGTTTCTCATTAAATTCGCTTTGAATAATTTGAACAGCTTGATAAATAGGATCGGAATAACTGCCAATTCGCTCGTATTTTATAAGAATTTTATAAAGCTCATCCTCAATTACAGGTTTTGTAATATAATCAACGACACCGAGTCTAATAGATGTCCGGGCATATTCGAAATCTTGGAAAGCTGTTACGATGATGATATCGAGCATATAAGTTTTGGATAATTCTTCTGCTAACTCCAACCCATTTTTCCCTGGCAGGTGAATATCCAGAAATGCAAGGGTTATATTATTTGAATGCATAATTTGGATGGCTTGAGATGCATCTTGTGCTTTGAATAGATTCCATGAGGGAAACTTATTACTAATTAAATATTCTAATTGCTCTAATTCCAATGGTTCATCGTCTACGAGTAAAACATTCATGGGATTTTCCTCCGTTTTCTTACGTTTCCTCCAGGGTCTTAAAAGGGAATAAGGCAGTAACAGTTGTACCGTCGCCAGTATTTGATAACTGAATTGCAGTATGTTCGTTAGGAAATAACAAATTTAGCCTTTTTTCAATATTCCCTAATCCCAATCCACCTTCATTTTTCTGAAATTGTTGAGCAAGGTTAGTGGAGTTGTTCCATACTGATACGAGAACATTCTGTTCCTTTTGAACAATATCGATTTTTAAAATAGCTTCACCAGGAATTTTCTCGAAGGAGTGTTTAAATGCATTTTCTACAAAGGTCTGAATCATAAAAGGAATCATGACTGCCTGTTTTACATTCGGTTCAATGGAAATATGAAATTTTAATCTGTCTCTGAAACGAACTTTTTGAATTTCTAGATAATATCCTGTATAGATTAATTCTTCTTCAATGGTGATAATGGATTCGTTTTTTTTGTATTTGTATTTTAGCAATTTTGAAAGGGTTTCAATCGAGTTGATTAATTCAGTCTTACGATCAAGCCTTGCTAGACTTAAAATGGAATTCAATGTATTAAAAAAGAAATGCGGCTGTATTTCTTGATTTAATTGATTATAGAGAGCAGTTTGCAGCTCCCGTTCTAGAGCAATTTCTCTCGTTTGTTTTTCCAGAAGATCAATTCGTTTTTCAAAAATAATTAAAAAGAGTAATGTGAAGGCACCTAATAATGGTGCTAATATACACAACATAATATAGATGGAGAAAGTATCTAGGGTTAGCATTTACAACATTCTCCTTTAGAGAATACAAAAAGAGAGCGGGAACTCTCTTTTTTAATTTTACTATTATTTTATAAAATTAAAACCTTCTTGCAAATAAGGTGAGTCTGTTTAATTTTGAAATTCCTCTGCGAAATGACAGCTGACGTAATGATTTTTTTTCATTTCCCTAAGGGCTGGTTCCTCTGTCTTACATTTACTTGTAGCAAACGGACAGCGTGTATGGAAACGGCACCCTGTTGGAGGGTTAATAGGTGACGGAACATCTCCCTTTAGCAAAATCCTTTCCTTTTTGATCACCGGATTTGGAACAGGAATAGCTGATAATAATGCATTTGTGTAGGGGTGCAGCGGTGAATCGAATAAGTTTTTTTTCTCCGCAATTTCTACGATTTTTCCTAAATACATAACCATTACCCGGTCGGAAATATGTCTTACTACACTTAAATCGTGTGAAATAAACAAAAAGGTTAGGTGGAATTCCTTTTGCAATTTTTTTAACAAATTTAGAATTTGCGCTTGGATGGAAACATCTAGTGCTGAAACCGCTTCATCACATATGATTAATTTAGGGTTTACCGCAAGGGCTCTTGCTATGCCAATCCGCTGGCGCTGTCCACCACTGAATTCATGCGGATAACGATCAAGTGCTTCAGGAGGCAGTCCGACATAATTAAGCAATTCAAGCATTCGTTCCATTCTTTTTTCTTTAGGCACTACTTGTTGAATCGCCATTGCTTCATTCAGTATTTGCTTGATGGTTTGGCGCGGGTTAAGGGATGCGAACGGATCTTGGAAAATAACCTGCAGATCGCCGCGTAATTTTCGCATTTGGCTTTTATTTAACTCCAGGACGTTACGGTCTTCAAAGTAAACTTTTCCCCCTGTTGGTTCATCCAACCGGAGGATCGCCCTGCCTGTAGTCGATTTGCCGCACCCAGACTCACCGACAATACTCAAAGTTTCCCCTTCAAATAAATGAAAGGAGATATCATCAACAGCCTTTACATAAGATTTTGGTTTGAACATGGAGTCTGTTTTAACCGGAAAATATTGCTTTAAATGCTCCACTTGTAAAAGAAGTTTTTTGTCCGCAGTTGCCGCCATTATTACATAACCTCCTCTTCTTGGGGCTGATCGATCCATTGATCTGTAAATTTCCAGCAACGAACTTTCACATTGTCTTCCAGTTCAATCAAATCTGGAAGTTTTGTTTCACAAAGGGGCTGCCTGAATGGACAACGTGATGCAAAACGGCAGCCTTCCGGCATATTGTATGGACTTGGTACCGTACCCTCAATGGTTTTCAATTCATCCCGATCCTCATGAATTTTTGGCAGGGAGTCCAGTAATCCCTGTGTATATGGATGTTGTGGACTAGAAAAAATCTTTTCCGTTGGCGCATGTTCGACAATATTCCCTGCATACATGACGGCAACTGTATCACATGTTTCCGCGACAACACCCAAATCGTGTGTAATCATAATAACACCCATACCGAGTTTTGTTTGAAGTTCCTTTATTAGTTCCAAAATTTGCGCTTGAATGGTTACATCCAATGCAGTTGTCGGCTCATCCGCGATTAAAACTTCTGGTGTACAGGCAAGCGCCATCGCGATCATGACCCGCTGACGCATGCCTCCGCTTAGTTGAAACGGCTCTTGTTTTGCGCGTTTTTCGGGAGAGGGGATACCAACCAATTTAAGCATCTCAACAGCCTTATTCCAGGCCTCTTTTTTCCCCATTTTTTGATGAACCCTGATGGCTTCAGCTATTTGTTCCCCAACACAAATGACCGGATTAAGGGATGTCATTGGTTCCTGGAAAATCATCGAAATTTCGTTGCCGCGAATCTTACGCATTTCCGATTCTGAAATACTTACTAAATCTTTTCCTTTAAAAAGGATAGAGCCACCGGCAATTTTTCCTGGAGGAGAGGGAATAAGCCTTAATAGTGAAAGGGAGGTCATACTTTTTCCGCATCCAGATTCACCGACTATTCCTAATGTCTCTCCTTTATGAAGGGTAAAATCAATTCCATTCACAGCTTTACTTATTCCTCGTTTTGTATGGAAATGAGTTTTAAGCCCTTTAACTTCTAAAATTACATCCTTTTTTCCTTTCAAATCGATTCACCACCTATTAATTTAGTTCAATCCGTTTATTAAAAAAGCGATAGAAAACATCGACGAATAAATTGACAATTACAAAGATCAGAGAGGCAACTAGGACTCCGCCCTGAACCATTGGTAAATCTCTCATTCTGATCGCATCCACAATCATTCTTCCCAGGCCGTTTATGGCAAAAATGGATTCTACTAGGACTGTCCCTCCCAGTAATGAACCAAACTGCAGACCAACAACGGTGATGACGGGAATGAGTGCATTTCTTAATGCATGTTTATAAATAATGACTCGTTCCCGTAAGCCTTTGGCACGAGCAGTTCTGACATAATCTTGACGGATAACCTCAAGCATACTGGATCTTGTCATCCTTGCTACGATAGCAGCTCCGCCTGCTCCTAGAGTAACAGCTGGGAGGATAATATTTTGCCAGCTTTCCCAGCCGGCAACGGGCAAGATTTGCAGCTTAACAGAAAAGAAATACATGAGCATTAACCCTAACCAGAAGCTGGGTAATGATATTCCAAGTAAAGCAACAATCATTACACTGACATCTGTCAGCGTATATTGTTTAATAGCAGAAATAATTCCGGAAATCATTCCTAAAACGATCGTAATGACGATACTATAAAAAGCAAGTTCCATTGTAATAGGGAGTCTTACTAAAATTTCATCCAGCACTGGACGGCTGTTTTTTAATGAAACACCAAAGTCTCCATGGAAAATATTAATCAAGTAATCAAAATATTGAATATATAAAGGCCTATTTAAACCTAGTGATTCACGAATCCCCGCAATCGTTGCTTTGGAAGCACCCTCTCCTGCGAGTAATACGGCAGGATCTCCTGGAACCATCTGCATGATTAAAAAGACAACAAGGGTTACTCCGATCATGACAGGTATGGTCTGAAATAATCGGCGGATTATAAACATTAACATGTATTTGTCAGTCCCCTCTTAAAGGATTTTTTATTTTTTCATCCGTGGATCAAATGCGTCTCGTAATCCATCTCCAAAAATATTAAAGCCCATTACTAGAATTGAAATAGCGAGGCCGGGGAAAAGAGCCATAAATGGTGCAGAAAAAATGAAATCTCGGCCATTACTGAGCATTGTTCCCCATTCGGGTGAAGGAGGCTGAGCGCCAAGTCCTAAGAAAGATAGACCTGCAGCTGAAAGAATAGCTGTTGCAAGCCTTAAAGTTCCTTGAACAATAATGGGCGACAAAATATTCGGGAAAATGTGTTTGGTGATAATGGTAAAATCATTTGCTCCTAAGGAACGGATCGCATCAATATACTCTAAGCGTTTAACTTCAAGTGTCGAACCACGAACGATTCTTGCAAATAGAGGTACAGAGAAAACTCCAACTGCGATTGTAACATTGATTAAACTAGGTCCGAGGGCACTAATGATGGCAAGAGCGAGTAAGATTCCAGGGAATGCTAGCATTACGTCCATGATGCGCATAATAATCGTATCCACCCACTTGCCATAATACCCTGCAATAAGTCCAAGAATAATTCCAAAGAATGCACCGAAAAGAACAGCAGCAAAACCCACACCCATTGATAAACGAGAGCCATAAATAATTCTGCTTAATATATCTCTGCCTTTATCATCTGTTCCCATCCAGTGATGCTCGGAAGGAGGTAGAAGCTTATGTGGTAAATCAACTTTATATGGATCAAACGGTGCAAGTAATGGAGCAAACAAAGCTACCAAAATATAGAAGATAATAATGAATGCTCCGACCATAGCCGCTTTATTATCCATTAACAAGGAAAGTGAGTCCCTCCATTTGGATGATTTCTGATAGGCAACGGTTTGTTTCAAGTTAACGGTTTGTCCGGTTTTCACTTCAACTGACATAAAATTCCCCCCTGAAATTCATTTTTATATTAATCATGTGTTTTAACACTGATTGCCTCCTCCCTATGCCTCCTTCTTTTTTGTAAAAGAATTATGTTCAAATTATCAAAGTTTTAACGAATGTAAAATATTTTTTAAAACAGTTGTCAAAATATTTTAAAAACAAGTAAAAATTCTGTAAATATTCAATTTATTATTCTTCTATAATTCAGTTAAGCGCTAAGAAGGATTGGTAGAAAAGTTACTTGCATGAAACATTCAGATTCTTACAAAAAGGGGAGAAGGAAATGGAGAAGAAAAAATCTATTTTTAAAAGCGGTATGTTACTCGTTTTAATAGGATTAGTCCTATTGTTTACACAGGCATGTTCAACAAAATCAAACACTGAGAGTAAGGCCGGAGATAAGTCCGAAGCAGCAAAAGAAGGAGGGACTTTAACGATTGTTCGTCTTTCCGATGCGACAAAGCTGGATCCGCAGTTTATTACCGATATCCCATCGAATAATGTTATCTATCAAAAGGTGTATGAAACATTGGTTGTACCCGATAAGGACATGAACATTCAGCCATTACTGGCGGAATCTTGGAAAGTTATAAATGATAAGACGTGGGAGTTCAAACTGAGAAAAGGCGTAAACTTTCATGATGGTACACCATTTAATGCGGAGGCAGTAAAGGCAACTTTTGATCGATTGCTGGATCCAAAGGTTGGATCACCTTCCCGTGCAAAATTCGAAATGATTAAAGAAGTAAAGATTGTAGATGATTATACCGTTCAGTTAGTGCTTAAGTATCCATATGCACCATTATTGTCCATTCTTGCAAGTAGTGAAGGTAGTATTATCAGTCCGAAAGCGATAAAGGAAAATCCGGAAAAGCTGTCAGAACACCCAGTGGGGACAGGTCCATTTGTCTTTGAAGATTGGAAATCCGGTCAGGAAATATCTCTTAAGAAAAATGATAAATACTGGGGTACAAAACCAAAGATTGATCGTGTAGTCTTTAAGGTTGTTCCTGAAGATTCAACACGGTTAGCAATGATTGAGACAGGTGAGGCACAAATTAATGACCAAGTTCCTGTTACGGAGATTGAACGAATCGAAGCGTCTAATACAATGGGCTTGTATCGTACAGATGGACTTGCAGTCGAATATCTTGGTTTTAATGTAAAGAAAAAACCGCTTGACAATGTCAAGGTTCGTAGGGCAATCAGTCATGCGATTGAGAGAGAAGCGATCATTAAAGGGGTTTACAACAATGTAGGGACCCTTGCCAACTCCGCAATGAGTCCAAAAGTGTTCGGGTATAGTAAGAATATAAAGCCATATGATTATGATATTAATGAAGCGAAAAAATTATTGAAGGAAGCTGGATATGAAAAAGGGTTAAAGTTAACCTTGCTAACAAGTGACCGGAAAGAGCGGATTAATATGGCCGAGGTCATTCAATCCCAGTTAAAAGGAATTGGGGTTAATGTAAAAATTCAGGTTATGGAATATGGTGCTTATATTGACGTAATAGAAAAAGGTACGTTTGATATGGCGATTGGCGGCTGGGGAAATGCTACCGGCGATGGAGACTATAATCAGTACAATCTATTCCATTCTTCATCACAAGGCCCTGCCGGAAATACTTTTTATTATAGCAATCCTGAAGCAGACAAGCTTATCGTAGCAGCGCGCCAAGAAATGAATGAAACAAAACGGAAGGCTCTTTACGAGAAAGTTATGAAAATAGAATTAAATGACGCAGTCTATGTACCAATCCGCAACTATGAGCACATTGCCGCTTATAGCAAAAATATCAATGGTTTCTGGATGAATCCAGCAAGCTATTTAATGATTAATGATGTGACCGTGAAGTAATCATCATCTGAGGCACTTACCTTATTGATAAGTGCCTCTATTAGTATTTTTAAGAGAAGATATAAAAATAGGAGGAATGGAAATGAAAGCTTATTGGTTAAAGAATGTTCGTCTCGAAAAAGGATTTATTTTTGAAGAAGGACGAATTGCTGGAACAGAAACGGAAATTTGTCACTTGAAAATTGAAGACGGAAAAATAGCTGAAATCAGCTATACAGCGCCTCTCCCTGAGGAAAATCAGGTTGATGCTAAAGAAAATCTTCTATTACCCTCATTAAGAGATATGCATATTCACATCGATAAAACTTATTATGGCGGTCCTTGGAAGGCTTGTACCCCATTAACGAAAGGGATTTTTACGAGATTAGAAGAAGAGAAGGAACTGCTGCCGAAATTATTGCCAACTGCCGGGGAACGGGCGGAGAAAATGATTGAACTGCTCCTCCAAAATGGTCACACACATATCAGAACACATTGTAATGTAGACCCTGTCATAGGGTTGAAAAACTTAGAGGCAACTGTCAATGCCCTTGAAAAATATAAAGATGTTTTAACCTATGAAATTGTTGCCTTTCCACAGCATGGATTGTTAAAGAGTAATTCTGTTCAACTAGTTCGTGATGCCATGCGAAATGGTGCCACACTGGTTGGCGGAGTTGATCCAGCAACCGTAGACAGAAATATTGAAAAATCATTTGAAACCATTTTTGATATTGCTGTAGAAGCAGATGCAGGGGTGGATATTCATTTACATGATCCTAATAGTTTAGGCGCGTTTACCTTTGAAAGAATGGCCCATTATACGAAGGAGGCAGGAATGAAAGGAAAGGTGACCATCAGCCACGGTATCGCCTTAGGTGATTTACAGGGAAATGCACTTGAAGAAATGGCTGCAATGTTGAAGGAACAGGAAATAGATGTAACTACTACTGTTCCTGTGAATCGCCCGACGATTCCGATTCCACTTCTAGATAAATTAGGTGTCATGGTTTCTGTTGGACATGACAGCATCACCGATCACTGGTCCCCATTTGGAACAGGGAATACCATTCAGAAAATTAGTATCCTCGCAGAAAGATTCCGAATGATTGAAGAGTATTTATTATCATCTTCCTTAAAATATGCAACAGGAGGAGTTACTCCATTAAACGAAAAAGGCGAACGGGTTTGGCCAAAAATGGGGGATGATGCAACGATGATGTTGGTAAAGGCATCCTGTTCGGCTGAGGCCGTTGCACGAAGAGCGGAAGTTGAATCTTTATTTTTTAAAGGGAAAAAGGTGGAAAGTAAACTAGAAAAATCAAAATCTGTATTAGCTTAATGGACTGGAGGAGGAATGAAGAATGGCATTACCATATTGGTTAACCAATGTTAGGCTCGAAACAGGCTTTGTTAAAGATGAAAAGGGAGCTGACGAAACAAAGACAGAGCTTTTTCATTTAAAAATAGAGAATGGAAAGATCGTAGAAAAGCGGAACCATGGCTTTAAAATACCAGCAGATGAAAAAGTAGTGGATGGAAAAGGACTTCTAGCAATTCCGACATTTAAAGAAATGCATAATCATTTAGATAAAACCTATCTTTCTCTTGATTGGAAGGCATGTAAACCGTCAAAAAATTTAGCTGACCGCTTGCGTTTGGAAGCACTGGAGCTTGAAAAATTAGCACCAACAACAAAACAGCGGGCAAGCAAAATGATTGAATTGCTTTTATCAAATGGGGCAACACATATCCGTACGCATGTGAATATTGATCCATATATCGGTTTGAAAAACTTGGAGGGGGTAAAAGCAGCGCTTGAAGAGTACTCGGATAAATTGACCTATGAAATTGTTGCTTTCCCACAGCACGGTATGTTACGTGAAAATGTCATTCCGCTTATGAAAGAAGCTATGAGATCTGGGGCTCAGCTTGTCGGTGGACTTGACCCGGCGGGTATTGACCATAATATTGAAAAATCTTTATTTGAAGTAATGAACTTAGCAACTGAATTTGATGCCGATGTAGATATTCATTTACATGATGGGGGACATGTTGGATATTATACTGTTGACAAATTAACTGAGTTGGTAGAGGAATCAAAATGGCATAATCGTGTGGCAGTTAGCCATGCATTTAGTTTAGGTGATGTACCAATCCCTCAACAAGAGGAGATTGCAGATAAATTAAGTAAATTAGGAATGTCCATTATGTCAACGATCCCAATAACAAGAACATTGCCTCCAATTGAAATTCTAGATCAAAAGGGAGTAAATGTATTTTTAGGATGTGATGGATTTTATGACTCATGGGGGCCATTTGGAACGGGTGATGTATTAGAAAAGGTAACAAACTTCTGTGAATTATATCGGAAAAGCGATGAAAGATCACTGGCCTCTTCGTTAAAATGGGCAACAGGTGGACCGACACCATTAACAAAAGAAGGGGAGGTTGCTTGGCCGCTTGAAGGAGACGAGGCAAATCTAATTTTAGTAAATGCCTCTTGTTCAGCAGAAACAGTTGCCAGGAGACCAAAGCGTGAGGCTGTTATTTTTAAGGGGAAAGTAGTGTCCGGAGAAATTTAATCTACAAGAATGAAAAGAAGAGACAGCCCTTTCTTGTCTCTTCTTTTGTTATTATTGTTGCTGCTCCTGCTGCTTCACTTTTAATCTTTCCTCTAATACACGCACCATATGAAGGAAATGGTCCGCTTCTCTCACGACATGGTCGGCCAATAATGGATCAATGACATTTCTGATTTGACAATTTTTAATAAAATCTAATCCTGCCTGCTTAAAATTGCGAATTTCTTGTGCAGCGTTTTCGCTGTCTTTATTCAACTTTCCGATAATCGGGTAGGTTGGTTGTTTCTTATAGAGCATTGATTCAACATCTCTTGCCTGATTGAGAAGAACTTCAAAATCATCCCCAAATTTCAATGCCGCTCTTACTAAATTTCGTTCTGATTGATCTAATAGTGAAGCTATAAACCGGGAATGCTCCATCATAATCCGTAACCAAAACACATTTTCCTTAATAATCGCATCTTGAATGGGATCTAGAATTCCTTCATTGAATTTTTTTAACGTCCGCATAAAATATTCAGCTTCCCTGGCAATATGGTCGACCAGAAGCGGAAAGTTAAATCCCATTACCTTACAATTGATGATTAAGATCAGGAGATTTCTTTTAAAATTCCGTAAACCTAAAACTAGGTTAATCGAGTCTTCATTTAATTTACGAACAGCGGTAACGTTATTGGGAGTATTGTAGGCCCTTTTTTCCTGTTCCTGAAAATAATGATAAAAGCGGTCTGTTTGTTGAATCAGATGTTTGTCATGGCGGCTAAAACCTTCGCCTAAAAAATAAGAATGCTCTTTCATAATGCGCAGCCAAAATTTATTTTCTTCTAAGGAGCGTTCGATGAATAGTTGTTCCGTTAATGATTCTGGTTGTGCGGCAAATGTTTCCGGGGCAATTAACATTTGATTGTTTTGATCTATAAATCCTTGATTTACCAATATAAATCCCCCCTTTTTTAAACACACATATACTCTATGTTTATTAGCATGGATTTCTTGTTATGTTTAATTGAAAAATATATTTAGGTAAAGAATAGAATTAAGATGACATAGGTATGGAGGGAAAGAATGAAGGCCTCTGATTTATTGGTAAATTGTCTCGAAAATGAAGGTGTAGAATATATATTTGGAATTATTGGGAGTGAGGTTATCGATCTAGCCGAATCTTTATCCAAATCGGAAAAAATAAAATACATACCAGTACGGCATGAGCAAGGTGCTGCTTTTATGGCAGATGTATACGCACGTCTTTGTGGAAAGCCTGGTGTATGTATGGCAACACTCGGACCAGGAGCGACAAATCTATTAACCGGTATTGCAAGTGCTAATCTAGATCACTCCCCTGTCTTAGCGATAACTGGTCAAAAAGATCTTAATGTCCAGCATAAAAATGCACATCAGTACGTTGATATCGTTAAAGTTTTTGAACCGGCAGCAAAGTGGTCGGTGCAATTAAAGGATGCCAATACAATCCCGGAAATTATCAGAAAATCTTTTCGGGTTGCTACTAGCGAAAAACCGGGGGCAGTCGCAATTGAGTTACCGGAGAATATCGCAAAAGCCAATACTACAACCAAACCTTTATCCATTACACCATTGCCAATAAGTGTGCCTGCAGAAGACGCTTTAACGGAAGCCGTCCGATTACTAAATCAGAGTAAAAAGCCATTTATTATTTTGGGGAATGGTGTCATTCGGCAAAATGCTGTAAAGGAAGTGCAATCATTTATTGAGCGGTTAGGTTGCCCGACTGCCAATAGTTTTATGGCAAAAGGGGTTTTATCAAAAGAGCATCCACAAAATTATTATTCATTTGGTTTCAATGAAAAGGATTATGTCCTCCGGAGGATGGAGGAATCCGATTTACTTGTGGTAATTGGTTTTGACTTTAATGAAAAACTACCGTCGGAATGGAATAAGAAAAAAGTACCGGTTCTCCATATCGATCCTTTACCTGCCGAGGTGGAGGAGGGCTATCCGGTTGTGGGAGAATTAGTAGGCAATTTAAAGGAGACGCTTCGTTTGATCTTAGAACAGGAGATTCTGTCTAAACCTTGGCAGCCAGCTGGAGATCTAAAGAAGCGAATAGAAGACGCTTACTCTATTAGTGAACAGGTGCCTACCCCCGCAAATTTAACACTTGAAAACATTCTACATGTAATCGAAAAATTATCTTCTGAACAAACAGTAGTTATTTCGGATGTAGGAGCACATAAAGTCGCAGTAGCACGAGCCTTTCAACCGAAACGTTCAAACCAACTCGTGATTTCCAATGGCTTGGCTTCGATGGGAATAGCCATTCCCGGTGCGATTGGCGCAAAGCTGGCGGCACCGGAAAAAACGGTGATTGTGTTAACGGGGGATGGGGGAGCACTAATGAATTTCGCCGAGCTTGAAACGGCCAAGCGTTTAGGGCTGACTTTTATCATTATTTTATTAAATGATTCAATGTTAAAGCTTGAAGTAGAGACCATGAACAAAGCGTTTGGTGAAAATTATGGGGTAACCTTTTCAAACCCTGATTTCGTACAATTGGCGGAAAGCTTCGGGGCAAAAGGCATGAGAGCAACTCAAATTACCGAGTTTGAAGAAATACTGGCAGCGGCAATGGGTAATTCGCAAGAGATTTTTTTAATAGATACGATTTTGCAGGAAAAGGTTTAAGCGTTAGACGACAAACAGAGGAGCAACTGGGTTCAAATTGTCGCCAATGGAGGCGATAGGCGACAAACAGAGG
>NZ_KI535300.1:100300-137256 GCF_000482325.1 Bacillus sp. UNC438CL73TsuS30
TTCAAATTGTCGCCAATGAAGGCGATAGGCGACAAACAGAGGAGCAACTGGGTTTAAACTGTCGCCAATGAAGGCGATAGGCGACAAACTTAAAAAAAGAATTAAAATTGTCTCCAAAAAAAGAGGGGGCGGTGAACAAAAGTTCACCGCCTCTTCTTTAACCTATAATCGAATCATCATTAGTACATCATAAAAGATGCGCCAACAATGATTAAGAGGATGAATAGAACAACAATTAACGCAAAGTTGTTGTTGTGGTGTCCGTCTGACATAGTAGAATCACCTCCTACTTGTATTCATTATAATTTATGCTTGTTTTTCTCACGCGTAATGGACAAAGGTTGATTTTTTGAAAAATGTTGAAAAATATCTAACTATGAGGAAAAGGGACTGAAATGAGGAAAAATAAAAAACGGATTCAGAACATCTGAATCCGTTAGTTTTATAAAAAATCAACTATATTGCGGACGTAGTTTAGTCCGTTTATTTACGTGCTGCTCCGCCCCTAATGCAGCAATCGCGCCATCCGCTGCAGAAATGACCGCTTGTTTGATTGGAGTTCTTCTCGCATCCCCGCCAGCAAAGACACCTTCGGCACTCGTTTGAAGAAGTTCATCAACACTCACATAGCCTTCCTCGTCTCTCATTACTGCGCCTTTTAAGAAATCGGTTCCCGGTTTCATCCCGCCAAGATATAAGAAGACACCATCTACATCCCATACTTGTTCTTCTTTTTTATCATTTAAAATCACAATTTTCTCAACGTTATCCGTTCCAATAATTTCTCTTAAACGATGACTGCGATAGATTTCAACCTTTGGATTGTTTTCAAGCCCTGAAAGGTCTGCATCCCCTTTTAAATTCTCAATTGGAATTAACAATTTGACCGTTTTACAATATTTTGCAAGTGTTGCAGCCTCATGAATGGCTTCCTCGTTATCTCCAACAACCGCTACAACCTGGTCCTGATAGAAAGCGGCATCGCAAGTTGAACAGTAGCTGACACCGCGTCCGGTAAATTCCTCTTCTCCCTGTATCTTATTTGATGGAGCCTTTGCACCAACCGCAATAAAGACACTTTTCGCTTGAACCGTTCCCTCTGCCAATTCAACCTTTTTAATTTCGTTCGTGAAATCCACAGATAATACAGTAGAACGAACAAATTCCGCTCCAAAATCCTTTGCTTGAGCCTGCATTCTTGTTAAAAGCTCGAGACCAGTCAGTTCTTCACGTACTCCTGGATAGTTCGCGATTTTATGGGTAATAGCTAAGGTTCCCGCCTTAGGTGCCTTATCAATGACAAGAGTCTTTAATTTTCCGCGTGCTGCATAAACGGCTGCAGATGCCCCGGCAGGACCTCCTCCGATTGTAACAAAATCATAAACTTCTTCGAGAACTTGAGGGGTTACAGGTTGAAAAATAGAAGTTTCCTCACCCTTCACTTGTTCCGTAGTAGGTTTTTCCTTGTTGGACGAACCATCAGTATCTTCAGGAATATCTAGAAGCTTCCTAAACTTTTTCTCTTGAAAACCTAATACAAGCTTGCCATTAATAAAAGTTGCAGGTGTACCAAAAATTTTCCGTTCCTTTAGCTGATCGAAATACTCTTTATGTATGGAAGCATTCCGTTCTTCGTATTCAATTCCCCAATCCTTTAAAGCAGATTTAACTTTTTCGCAATAAGGGCAGCCAGTACTGCTGTAAACAATTACTTCTAATTTTTCTGTCAAAATTGCAGCCTCCTAAATAAATCCTTTTCTGTTACTATTATAATAATATTAATATTAGTTAAAAGTCAATCCTTTTTAATAATTATTATAATTTAAATGAATGCAAAAAACAGAGTCCAATCATCATGCTGGACTCTATAACAGGTTTAAATTGTTTTTCCAAGGAAGGCTTGAAGCATCCAAATATGTTTTTCTAAGCCGGAGTGGATGGCTAGAAGCATATCGCCGGTCGTTTCATCATTCAATTCCCCGGCTAAGTTCATTCCCTCTTTTAATTCCCCGGTGATAATGGAGAAATCGTTAATAATGGATTGAACCATGGCCTCAGCGGCTTCGTTGCCGTTTGCTTCTTGGATGGATGAAAGCTCCAAGCATTCCTTCATGGTTGCGACAGGATTTCCACCAATGGATAAGAGTCGTTCGGCAAGTTCGTCCACGTGAACACCTGCTTCATTATAAAATTCCTCGAATTTAGTATGTAACGTAAAAAATTGGTTTCCCTTAACATACCAATGATAATTATGAAGCTTCATGTACAGTACAGACCAATTGGCAATTTGCTTATTTAATACACTCACTAGTTGATTATCCATTAATAAACCCTCCTCATTTTCTATTTCTTCTATATTATTTCTAAAAAGGTAGGAAAGATTCCTTTTTGATTGACAGTTGAATGATGTCAATTTGGTGAAGATTTCCGATTTATGTTACAGGAGCGAAACATCTTGTAAAAAAACATCCTAAACCATCCAATTTAGTAGAGGTCTGGTAAAAAGTTATCTTTGGTTGATAATTCCATTTGCTGAATAAATGCTTTTATAGCAGTGGCTAAATGAGTTTAATTATACCTTCCACTTTTTGGGTACTGAATAAGAATGTTACAACTGATAGCCTTATAGATAGACAAACGAGCGAAATGATTAGGAGGTTTTAAGATATGAAATTAAATAAACTTAAGAAACTAGTAATTGCTGCAGGTATGATGGTATCTTTATCAGCATTTACTTTAACAACAAAATCAGAAGCGGCAACAGGAACAGCACATAAAGTACAATATGGTGAAAGCTATTGGAAAATTGCAAAAGGATTCGGAATACCTGTAAATAGCTTAATGGCAGCAAACCATAATGCGCCTCTTTATGCAGGTGAAACTATAACATTACCATACTCTTCAATCTCAATGGCTGATAAAGATCTTATGGCAAGACTTGTTCATGCAGAAGCAATTGGAGAACCATATGCGGGAAAAGTGGCAGTCGCTACTGTAATCCTGAACAGAGTTTCAAGTCCTGATTTTCCAAATTCTATTAGAAAAGTGATTTATCAAATCTCAAAGGGACACTATGCATTCACTCCTGTCCAAGATGGACGAATTAATCAACCTGCCGATGCAGCTTCAAAGAGGGCTGTTAATGAAGCTATAGCCTTCAAAGGCCAAGGAAATGGCTCACTATTTTTCTACAATCCAAGAACAGCTCAAAGTAAATGGATTTTCTCACGACCGGTTACGGTTACAATCGGAAATCATCGATTTGCAAAATAGGTGCCTGGCACCACCCGAATTTTCTTGTTTCACATAATTGTTTCACATCCATAAAAAGCAGTGGATTCCGTATTTTGGAATGCCACTGCTTTTTAGTATCTTTAATTAGTGAAGAAAGTACTCCAAGAATGTCGAAATTTCTGGTGACAAATTTTATTTACTATGGAATAATGTATGCATGAATGCATAATTCTGAAAATTGTTAATTAACTGCACCAATAGAACTAACTACCGATAGTAAGTATTTTTTCTTCTATTATGAGAGTGGAAAGATTGGCATAAAAATTGCACTTAAGTATATTGAACTTTCTAAAAGCAAAGGGGGAGTGGAAAATTAGTGAAAATCAAAAGGGGCATTTACCTATTGAAAGCGGTTTAATTATTTAATTTTTGGGGGAATGATATGTGGAAAATACTGTACATTTAAAAAGGTCGCTCAAGTTATGGCAGATTGTCGTTATGGGGCTCTCTTATATGGCTCCCATGGCTGTTTTTGACACCTTTGGAATTGTATCTGGGGAAACAAATGGGCATGTTCCAACAGCTTATATCATTGCATTACTTGGAATGCTATTTACAGCGATAAGTTACGGAAAACTCGTTCGGGTTTTTCCAGAAGCTGGGTCGGCTTATACGTACACACAAAAAGCAATTAACAGCCACTTGGGATTTCTTGTAGGCTGGTCATCTCTGCTGGATTACTTGTTCTTGCCCATGGTCAATGCACTATTAACAAAACTTTATTTAAATTCTTTATTCCCTTCCGTTCCTGATTTCATTTGGGTATTGATTTTTGTAGGAATCGTTACATTCTTAAACTTGCGAAGTGTTAATATTCTTGCAAATTTCAATGCATTTTTTGTATTTGTTCAAATAGCAATAATTATTGTATTTATCGTCCTTGTTATAATTGGATTGCATCATGGTGAGGGTCAGGGGACTGTATTCAATTTACAGCCATTTTTTAAAGAAGGAATGAATGCCTCCCTTCTAGTTACCGGCGCAACAATTCTTTGCTTTTCTTTTTTGGGATTTGATGCGGTTACGACTCTTTCTGAGGAAACACCGGATCCGAAAAAAACAATCCCCAAAGCCATTTTGCTTACTGCATTATGTGGTGGCATTATCTTTGTTATTACTTCCTTTTTTATTCAATTATTTTTCCCAGACATTTCAAGGTTCAAAAATCCGGATGCAGCACTTCCAGAAATTGCCCTTTTTGTTGGTGGGAAACTGTTCCAATCAATTTTCTTGTGCACTACTCTTGTAAATACTCTCGCTTCCGGCCTTGCATCTCAAGCTAGTATTTCACGGTTATTATACGTAATGGGGCGTGACAATGTATTTCCTGAAAAGTGGTTTGGATATATTCATCCAAAATATAGGACACCGGTCTTTAACGTGATCCTGGTAGGAGTGATTTCTCTTTCAGCTTGGTTCTTTGATTTAGTAACAGCTACTTCTTTAATTAACTTTGGTGCGTTAATGGCCTTTACATTTGTTAACCTTTCCGTCATAAGTCATTATGCATTCCGGAAAAAAATGCATCGAACGCCGAAAGGATTTTTCAATTATGTAATCATGCCATTAATCGGAGCCGGGGCGGTTGGGGTTCTCTGGTTCAACCTTGAAGCAAGCTCCCTGATTATGGGATTAGCGTGGTTTGCCATTGGGTTTACGTATCTACTCTATTTAACCAAAGCTTTCCGTACTGCTCCTCCGCAATTTAAGGCCGAAGAAGCCTAATATATATGGTAGTTGAAAACGCATTCTAGCCAGTTAGAATGCGTTTTTTTATTTTTCTAAAAAAATTATGCAATTTTGCATAACTCCAATCATTTTTTCATAATTCTTAAAAGGGCATAGCTGCTATGTATTAAAAAAACTCAGTAAAATAGCGGTTTTTTCAAGTTGGCACGGAAATTGCTAATACCTTTAATAAGAATAAAAAATGAGGTGTTAAAATGACAGTCAGTACACAGAAAAATGATACAAATTTAAAGGAACAGGATAATTCGCTTAATGAATTTCAAGAAACCTTAAAGGAAGCGGCAAGTATTCTAAATTATCCTTCCCAAGTTTTTGAATTCTTAAGTAGACCAATGCGATTTTTAGAAGTTAGTATTCCAATAACCATGGACAATGGCCAAACGAGGATATTCCAAGGATACCGAGCTCAGCATAATGATGCACCTGGACCAACTAAAGGTGGGATTCGTTTTCATCCGGATGTTACCCCTGAGGAAGTAAAGGCATTGGCTGGATGGATGAGTTTGAAATGTGGAATAACCGATCTTCCATATGGAGGGGCAAAAGGTGGAATTATTTGCGACCCGCGTGAAATGAGTTTAAATGAGTTGGAAAAATTGAGCCGCGGCTATGTAAGAGCAGTAAGTCAAATTGTCGGACCAACAAAAGATATTCCGGCACCTGATATGTATACAAACTCTCAAATTATGGCCTGGATGCTGGACGAATATGACCATATCCGTGAATTTGACTCACCAGGATTTATTACCGGTAAGCCGATTGCCTTAGGCGGGTCCAAAGGCCGTGAAACAGCTACCTCTAAAGGTGTTTTATACACTTTACAAATGGTAAGTGAATTAAAAAGTATGCCATTAAAAGATATGCGCGTAATTATTCAAGGTTTTGGTAATGTCGGAAGCTATCTAGCTAACTATTTATATGAATTGGGAGCAAAGGTAATCGGGATTGGAGACCTGCTTGGCGGGGTATATGATGAGAATGGTTTAGATATCCCTAACTTAATTGACAGCCGGGATTCATTTGGAATCGTCAGCAACCGTTTTAATCAAGCGATTACAAACCAAGAATTATTAGAAAAAGAGTGCGATGTTTTAATACCGGCAGCGATTTCTGGTGTAATTAATAAACAAAATGCTCACAAGATTAATTGTAGTATTGTCATTGAAGCAGCGAACGGACCGACTACAAAAGAAGCGTTGAACATTCTTGATGATCGGGATATTCTTGTTGTTCCTGATATCCTTGCAAATTCCGGCGGGGTTATTGTTTCCTATTTTGAATGGTGCCAAAACAATCAAGGTTACTACTGGAAAGAGGAAGAGGTTGACAGCCGCCTTAAGGAGAAAATCACCGATAGTTTTAAAAATGTATATAACACCTCAAAAAGATACAACGTCAATATGAAAATAGCTGCCTATATAGAAGGAATTCAACGATTAGCAGAGGCTTCAAGATTAAGAGGCTGGCTTAAATATTAAAAAATAAAAGGGGGATTTTTTGAATGAAATTAGAATTCTTATCTGAACAAAAAGAACAGCAGCTTCTCCACTATTTTTGTATTATTTCCAATAACCACCGTTACGATTTAACGATTGGTTATTCCGAGCATTTTTTCGGAAAAGCAATGGTCACTTCTTTGCAGACTGGAAACATGGTATTACTTTGCCAGGAAGATACCCCTAACGATGAATTTTGGGCATACAAATTAGGAATTGAACAGGAAGACATTCCTGAATTCTATGAATTTTTTGATCTAGTTTTACACACGCAATCTTTTCAGGAGCAATATGAACATTAGGAGGTTAGAAAGCATGGATTTTGATGTGGTTCTTAGCCCTGTTTATGGAAAAATTGAAAAAGTCTCCATAAAGAGAGAATCCAGAATTTATGAGTGGGAACCATTATTTACAATCAAAACTGCAGATGGTATCGTCGAAACGATTCAAACGGGAATAAGCGGAGAAATTCATTCATTGGAGGTTCAAGAAGGGGATCAAGTCATTCCCGGAATGGTCCTGGCATATGTTAAAGAAGATTTGTTCGTTACGGGAAGCGACTAACTTTTTAAAAAAAGGAAGATGGAGATGACATCTTCCTTTTAAGCATTTTTTTCTATTTGAAATTTTCTGTATTACGTGTAGTATAAGATTGACAAGGCTTTAAGGGGGATGTAATAGATGTTTTCCGTGGCAAAGGAAAAAATTAAGCCAATAATAGCAGTTGAAATCAGCGAGAATCAAGAAATAGTTGGATCTTCCATTAAAAACATCAAGGAACCCTTTTTATTCCTAAAAAAACAGGACAAATTATTTGCCTATGCGATAATGAATACACCATTACTTGAAAAGTTAGAAAGGCAAAATTTCGAGTTAGCGGTTTTACTTGAGCACACAAAGTCAATTGAAAATGTCTGTTATTTAGGGGAACATATTTCATTACCCGTCCTATTTCAAATTGTCGGGGAACCATTTGCAATCATAAGAGGAGAGGATGGAATTCCGAGCGGCTACATTCTCAGGGAAGACATTCTGGCAGAGCTTTTTAAACAAGAAAATAAAAGTGTGGATTTATTAAAAATCATGCTTACCTCCATACCAATGGGGATGTTTGTTTTAGATAAAGAAAAACGAATCATCAATTGTAATGATGCTGGCTTAAAAATGATTAAATCAACCTCCGATCAGGTTTTAAATCTTCCGGCAGAAAATATTTTTAGCGGAGAGCACATTCAGAATGTTTTTGAAACCGGAAAAACGCTTCTAAATCATCTCGAAATTACCAACGGAACAGGGGTCCTCGTTGATTATAGTCCTATATTAAACTATGACCATGAAGTAGATGGAATCATCATCGTGGTACAAGATTTACCAATGGTTGAAGAAATGGCGATGGAAATTGAGCATATCAAGGATTTAAATAAAGACTTAAATGCCATTCTTTCGAGCATTTATGATGAGATACTTGTAGTAAATGCGAAAGGTGAATTAATCAGGTACAGCGAAAACATCATCCAGGACTTTTGGAAAGTAGATTTAAAAGAGTTGCTTGGGAAAAATATGTTCCAGCTTGAGGACCAAGGGTTGTTCACACCTTCTGTGACAAGGCTGGTTATGGAACGAAAGAAAAAGGTTTCCGTTGTTCAGGAAACGAAAAATGGAAGACGGATTCTTGCCGTTGGTAATCCTATTTTTAATGATAAAAATGAACTAGACCGTATCATTATTGCTTCCCGGGATATTACAGAAACAACGAAGCTAAAAAGCGAATTAAAAGAAATGAAGAAAATCTCAGAGCAGTATAAGAAGGAATTGGATACGTTTAAAAGTAAGGACCGCTTTTTAAAAAAGTTAATTTATTGCAGCCCGAAAATGGAAAAAATTATGAGTCAAGTAAAGAAAATTGCTGATTTTTCTTCCACTGTCCTGCTCAATGGGGAGTCCGGTGTCGGAAAGGAAGTTATTGCTCAAGCAATTCATCAGTTAGGAAAACGAGCGGAGTATCCATTTCTAAAATTGAATTGTGGTGCCATCCCGGAAAATTTATTGGAAAGCGAATTATTTGGATACGTGAAGGGTGCTTTTACAGGTGCCGATAAGAACGGAAAAGACGGATATTTCAAACAAGCAGATGGGGGAATCCTGTTTCTGGATGAAATTGGGGAGATGCCGATGCATCTGCAGGTAAAGCTGCTGCGAGTTCTTCAGGAGCAGGAGGTTATTCCTGTCGGCAGTACCACTCCGTTTAAGATCAATGTCCAAATCATTGCTGCTACGAATAAGAAATTAGAGAAAATGGTGGAGGAAGGTAGCTTCCGAGAGGATTTATTTTACCGCCTGAATGTTATTCCAATTCATATTCCACCATTAAGAGAACGGGTTGAGGACATTTCGTTGCTTGCATTTCATTTTCTTCAGCAGTTAAATGAAAAATATGAGCGGAACTATCATTTAACACCGGATGCGATTAATGTGATGGAGTTTTATCCATGGCCGGGTAATGTAAGGGAATTGCAAAATATTATTGAAAGATTAGTTGTTTCTGCGGATGAGCAGGCTATTGATGCGGAATTTGTCAGCCAGTTTTTATCATTAGGCTATGAATATAAAAAAATGAAGCCTGTTATTACGAGAGTCATTCCTCTGCAGGAGGCAATCGATCAGGTGGAGGAACAGTTGATTGTCCTAGCTATGAAGCAATATAAAACAACAACCAAAGCAGCAAAGGCATTAGGAATCAGCCAGTCCTCCGTCAGCAGGAAATATCAAAAAATTGTAAGTGAGAAAAATCTAAATACCGAAAAATTATCCACATAATCACCAAAAGCTGCATCAGACCTAAAATCTGATGCAGCTTTTTTTATATATAGTATGGGTGAAAATTTTTGAACCAAGTTGATTGGAGCGAAGCGCCTGAAGCGCAAATCAACCACCATGTTCAATAGGGCCTATGCAAAAAATAATAGGTTTATGCAAAAATGAATAGCTTTCTGCAAAGTAACTTGATAAATCCTTTAATTAATAGGTTTTTAGAGTTGGCACGCTTCTTGCATTAATAGATAGTGAGGATTAATTAAGGAGGAAATTTCACATGGTCGAAATAAAAAACCGAGTTGCAAATCTAAAAATGTTTATTGATGGCGAATGGAAAGATTCTGAAAATCAAGAAACACGCCCAGTCATTAATCCAGCCAACGGTGAAGTGATCACCCATGCACCTGAGGGAACAGTCGCAGATGCACGCACGGCAATCTTTGCTGCCCGCAGAGCCTTTGAAGAGGGAGTATGGTCCGGTTTATCAGCACAGGAAAGAGCCTCCTATTTATTTAAAATTGCTGACAAAATTGATGAATATGCAGACGAATTAACTCAGCTTGAAACAATGGACAACGGTAAAACCTTAAGAGAAGCTGGGGGCGATATTGGTGACGCAGCTGCTTGTTTCCGTTACTATGCAGGATTGATTACTAAACCGGATGGCTTTACCTACCATGTAGCAGATCCAATGCAGGCAATGGTAGTCCGTGAGCCTGTCGGCGTTTGCGGCTTAATAGTTCCGTGGAATTATCCATTACTAATGAGTGTTTGGAAAATTGCTCCAGCATTAGCTGCAGGAAATACAATTGTCTTTAAACCATCTGAAGTAACGCCGGTAACTCCGAAAAAATTATTTGAAATTTTTGAAGAAATCGGTTTGCCAAAAGGTGTTGCCAATATGGTTATGGGTGCCGGTGCCGTGGTAGGAAATGAAATAGCCTCTCATCCTGAAGTAGACATGGTTTCGTTTACCGGCGGCACGAAAACAGGAAAACATATCATGAAAACTGCGGCAGATACCATGAAAAAGGTTTCTTTGGAGCTAGGCGGTAAATCACCAAATATTATTTTTGCAGATGCTGACTTTGAAACCGCTGTAGATTGGGCATTGTTTGGAATTTATTGTGGTACAGGTCAGGTGTGTTCGTCTGGATCAAGAATTCTTGTCGAAGAAAGCATCTATGATAAGTTTGTAGACCGTTTTGTCGAAAGAGCGAAGCAAATTAAAGTTGGTCCTGGGAATCATCCTGAATCAGAAATGGGTCCACTTGTCAGCCAGCAACACATGGAAAAAGTTCTTCATTATATTGACCTTGGAAAACAAGAAGGTGCCAAGATTGCATGTGGCGGTAACAGAATTGTTGATAATGGTCTAGAAAATGGCTATTTTGTTGAACCAACTGTTTTTATTGATGTAAACAATGATATGAGAATTGTTCAAGAGGAAATCTTTGGTCCTGTTGTTTGTATTCAAAAATTCAAGGATGAAGCCGAAGCGATCCAACTTGCCAATAGTACGGTTTACGGCCTTGCCGGAGCAGTATTTTCAACCGATGGAGCAAAGGCTTTACGCGTGATTAAAAAGGTTCGCTCCGGAATTACCTGGATTAACGCTTACCACCCAACTTACAACGAAGCACCGTGGGGCGGTTATAAACAAAGTGGTATCGGAAGAAGTCTCGGAACATTCGGTCTTGAAGAATTCCAAGAGATTAAACAAATTAATATTAACCTGCAGGTTGAACCAATCGGCTGGTTTTCAAACTAATTTCGATAAGTGAAAGCGCCCGTTTTAGGGTGCTGGAACTTGAAATATATATTTAAACAAAATTCAAACATTTATAACTAACAAGGAGAGATAAACATGAGTATCGATTTTAAAAGTGAAGTAAAAAGTGAAAAGAATCAAAATGTAACGGAATATATTAACAAGGTTTTAAATTTAATAGAAAAAGAAGATATTACACAAGAAGATGCAGCTTGGATTACAAAAGAAACCCTTGATGGTTTCCGTGAAAATGTCAACCCTGGATTCCTTGAATACCGTAAAACCGTTACTGAAGGCGGTCAATTCGCTGCAGTAGAATGGTCTGATAGCGGTGCAGGCTTTAAAGATGTTAATGGTAAAGAATATATTGACTGTCTTGGCGGCTTTGGAATTTATAATGTTGGTCACCGAAATCCAAAGGTTGTAAAGGCTGTTACTGACCAATTAAAACGCCAAGCTCTTCACAGCCAGGACCTTCTTGACCCGCTTCGTGCGATGCTTGCAAAAATTTTAGGCGAAATCACACCAGGTGATTTGAAATATGCATTCTTTACAAATAGTGGTACTGAAAGTGTCGAAGCAGCTCTTAAACTTGCAAAAATGTACGGTGAAAGAACAACCTTTATCTCTACCACTCGTGCTTTCCATGGTAAGAGTCTTGGTTCATTATCCGGAACGGCAAAAGGAATGTTCCGTAAACCATTCCTTCCATTAATTCCAGGTTTCCGTCACGTTCCATTTGGCGATATCGACATGATGAGAAAAACATTTGAAGTTTGTGCATCCGTCGGAGAAGATGTGGCAGCCGTTATTCTTGAGCCTATCCAAGGTGAAGGCGGAATTATCCTTCCTCCAGAAGGCTATTTAAAACAAGTAAGAGAGCTTTGTGACCAATATGGATCCTTACTCATTTTTGACGAAGTACAAACAGGTATGGGTCGTACCGGTAAAATGTTTGCTGCAGAATTATATGATGTAGTACCGGATATCATCTGTCTTGCAAAAGCGTTTGGCGGCGGTGTAATGCCTGCTGGTGCGATTGTGGCTAAAGAAGAAGTATTCAAAAGCTGGTTCGAAAATCCATTTATGCATACAACAACATTTGGAGGAAACCCACTTGCTTGTGCAGCAGCCATTGCTACAATCGGTGTGTTAATTGAAGAGAATTTACCACAGCGTGCAGCTGAGGCTGGAGAATACTTCCTTGCAGAGTTGAAAAAAGCAACGGTTGGCCATGAAGACAAAGTACAAGAAATTCGTGGTCAAGGCCTAATGATTGGCATCGAATTCCATAAGGATGAGATCGGTTATGAGGTGTCAAAAGGAATGTTCGATAACGGTATCCTTGTTGCAGGAACATTGATTAACTCAAAAACCATTCGTATTGAACCTGCTTTAACAATCAGCTATGAAGAAATTGATAAAGTGGTCAGCACCTTTAAGCAAGTGCTAGCTCAAGTGAAATAATAACATCAATTAGATAGAGGTATATGCAGATAAGGGGGAGCAAAAAGACGTGGAAAAGAAATATGTAAAGCTCCAAACATCCATTCCAGGCCCAAAATCGCAGGAACTATTAGAACGTCGAAACCAATATGTTCCTAAAGCAATCAGCAACAATATTCAATCCTTTGTGAAAAAAGCGCAGGGCGCAATCGTGGAGGATGTCGATGGAAATATTTATATTGATTTTGCCGGGGCAATCGGAACCTTGAATGTTGGTCATTCCCATCCCAGGGTGGTAAGAGCCCTTCAGGAACAAGCCAGTCAATTTATTCATACAGGCTTTAATGTCATGATGTATGAATCCTATATCAAGCTTGCGGAGAGACTCTGCAAGCTTGCCCCTGGCAATTTTGCGAAGCAGGCAGCCTTTTTTAACAGCGGTGCAGAAGCTGTTGAAAATGCAGTTAAAATTGCAAGGAAATACACGAAACGCCAAGGAATTATCTCTTTTACAAGGGGGTTCCATGGTAGAACGTTAATGACCATGACCATGACAAGTAAGGTGAAGCCGTATAAATTTGGCTTTGGCCCATTTGCACCGGAGGTTTACAAGGCACCATATCCATATGTTTACCGCCGCCCTGATGGTATGAGCGAAGAACAATATAGCAAGATGATTATTGAACAATTTGAACAGTTTTTAGTTTCTGAGGTGGCACCAGAAACCATTGCAGCAGTCGTGATGGAACCGGTCCAAGGTGAAGGTGGATTTATCGTTCCGGACATTGCCTTCGTCCAGCGTGTCAGAGAAATCTGCAGCCAATATGGAATTTTATTTGTTGCTGATGAAATTCAAACTGGATTTGCCCGAACAGGTAAGTATTTTGCCATTGAACATTTCGGAGTGGAACCGGACTTAATCACTATCTCTAAGTCGATGGGGGCAGGGGTGCCAATCAGTGGTGTGATTGGTCGTACTGAAATTATGGATGCCGCTGAAGTAGGTGAAATTGGTGGTACATATTCAGGCAGCCCGCTTGGATGCCGTGCAGCCTTGACTGTTTTAGATATTATTGAAAGTGAAAATCTTAATGATCGTGCTGAAGAATTAGGAAATAGAGTAGTGGAGAAAATGAAAATCCTTGCTGAGCGCTTTGACTGCATTGGTGATGTCCGCGGTCTTGGTGCTATGTGTGCAATGGAAATTGTGAAGGACAAGCAGTTAAAAACTCCTGATAAGGAAACGGTTGGGAAAATCGTCAAAGCTGCAGGAGAAAGAGGGCTTTTATTATTAAGCGCGGGAATTTTTTCTAACGTTATTCGTATCCTAATGCCGTTAACCATCACGGATGAACAGCTTGAAGAGGGTCTCAAGATTCTTGAGGAGTCCATGGAATCGGTATTTGCCATTGATCCGGCCCTTTAAATCGGAGGTAAATGAATGGAAAGAATAGAAAAAAAGTATCAAATTTATCCGATGTATATAGATGGAAATTGGATTGGTAATGATTCTGAGATTTTTACCGAAATCGTGAATCCGGCAACAAAGGAAGTTGTCGGTGCTGTCCCAACAGGTGGCGCCTATGAAGCAATTAAAGCAGTTGATGCAGCTCATACCGCATTTCAAACCTGGTCAAAAAAGACAGCCGATGAGCGTTATCAGATACTAATGAAATGGCATTATTTAATTGAAGAAAATAAACATGAGATTGCTAGAATCATGACAATTGAGCAAGGAAAACCTCTTAAAGAAGCATTGGGAGAAGTGGTTTATGCCAATGGATTTATCTCTTGGTATGCTGAAGAGGGAAAAAGAATTTACGGGGAAACGATTCCTGCGTCACATCCAAATAAGCGGATCCTTGTTCGAAAAGAACCTGTCGGGGTCATTGCGGCCATTACGCCTTGGAATTTCCCGGCTGCGATGATTACGAGAAAAGTCGGTCCTGCGCTAGCTGCAGGCTGTACAGCCGTTGTAAAACCGGCCAATCAAACACCGCTTACAGCATTAAAACTGGCTGAGCTTGCCTATGAAGCAGGGGTACCTAAGGGAGTTATAAATGTCGTAACCGGAAGATCTTCAGAAATTGGTGATGTTTGGTTAAAGGATTCTCGCGTAACGAAAATTACCTTTACCGGTTCGACAGAAGTTGGGAAAACATTGATGCGTGGAGCTGCTGACACCGTTAAAAAGGTATCACTTGAACTTGGTGGAAATGCTCCATTTATCGTTATGGATGATGCCGACTTAAGAAAAGCGGCTGCGGGTCTAGTGCAATCCAAATTCCGTAATGCCGGACAAACCTGTATTTGTACGAACCGTGTCTTTGTTCAGGAATCAGTCGCAAATCAATTTGTTGATTTGTTTCAAAATGAATTAGAAAAATTAAAGGTCGGTAATGGTTTAGATGAAGGAATCGATGTTGGTCCATTAATTGATCAAGCCGCTTTATCAAAGGTAGAAACACTTGTTGAGGACGCAGTAAATAAGGGTGGAAAAATTGCTTTTAGCGGTGTAAAGCCAACTGAAGTAAACGGATATTTCTACGCTCCAACCATCATAACGAATATTAATGATGGGATGGAATGTATGCGGGATGAAATTTTTGGTCCGCTTGCCCCTATTGCAACCTTCAAAACGGAAGAGGAAGTTATTGCTCGTGCAAATGACTCCATTTATGGATTAGCTGCGTATGTTTATACACAAAATTTAAGCCGCTCCTTTAGAATAACGGAACAGCTTGAATATGGGATTATCGGTTTGAATGATGCCTTACCATCGACAGTCCAAGCACCATTTGGAGGATTTAAGGAAAGCGGACTAGGCAGAGAAGGCGGTCATTACGGGATTGATGAGTATTTAGAGGTTAAATATATTTCAATTGGTATAGATTAAGCCTTTTATAAGTAAATATTTTATAGGAACTGCCTAATTTATTTAACCCTCCTTTTCAAAGGACTCCAAATAAAAGCCAGTAAAACCTTCAGTGATGATTTTATCATTGATAGTTTTATTGGCTTTTTTATCGAATTTAGGAGGAAAATGACGAAGCTTTGTTTAATATAATAGGAAAAGAAATATAGAAATGGGTGAAATTATGGCAGGATTAAATACTTATTTTTTAGCAGGACACTCACGTTTGCCTCAAGGGATGGCTGCACAAAATGTGTTTGAATCTTTAACGATCACGGTGGAAATTGATAAAAAATACGGAGTGATTATTGAAGCCTCCTGTACGCTTGCTACAGAACATGGCAGGCATTATGTCCAGCAAATTCTAAAAGGGCATAGTCTTCAGGATGGAATTGAGGATATAGTTGAAACTTTTAAGAATGATTATCGCGGAAAAGCCGCAAATGCATTAATTGCTGCTATGAAAGATTTGTATAATCAATATATGAGTCATGAAAACTCATTGCCTATTTAAAGGGGAAAAGGCCATGCTGCTTAATTTAGCACATGGCTTTTTTTCCTTTAAAAAATACGGAATACTATGGTACGATAAAGGATAAAAGCAGAGGGAGAAGAGGGACAGTAAATGGTAAAAACAATTCTTTTTGATGTCGATGGGGTTCTATTAAGCGAGGAGCATTATTTTGATGCCTCAGCACTGACGGTTTGGGAACTGTTAATCAGCAAAAATTATTTAGCTTTAGCACCTGAGTTGTTTAAAACAAGCTATACAGAATCTGAGATTCAACATATTCGTGCACAGGTGTTTGAGAATGATCAAGTATTAAAGCTTCAAAAATCACGTGGTCTAAATGCGAACTGGGATATGATTTATTTAACCTTTTGCTGCCAACTCATTCATCTGTTTGAACAAATTATTGATAGTGAACGTGAAAAAATCAATCAGTGGCTCAAAGCCCCAATAACAAGGAATGCTTTAGTAGAAATAGGACAGGTTTTAAGCCAATATCAAGTTAAAATGAATTTTCCTTTATTTACTCAAGAGTTTGAACGCTCACATGCCGTTAAACAAGAGCTTTTAGGTTACCTAAATGTGTTAGCAAAGGAAAAGTTAGGGGTCGACACGTCTATTTTTGATAAGGACCGGACGCTTTGGTCCGTTTGTGAACATGTATCCCAGGAATGGTACGTTGGGGATGAAAATGTATTAGAATCTACGGGGAGACCATCCGTTCAGCTAGGTAAAGAAGGATTTCTAGCAAATGAAACAACGTTAGCACCAAAAAAGGATATTGCCGAGTTTTTCAGTTTCCTAAAAAATTCCGGATATAAGATTGGTATTGGAACTGGCAGGCCTGCGCTAGAAACAATATTGCCTTTTGAGCATTTAGATTGGCTAAAATCCTTTGATGAAAAGCATATTGTTACAGCTGATGACGTGTTAATCGCGGAGAAGGAGTTCCCTCAAGAAGGGTCTTTGTCTAAGCCGCATCCATACACCTATATATTGGCTGAACAAGGGAAAGGGGCATCTCTAGTCGATTATTTGAATACTCCGCTGCCACTTGAAAATGGAGAAGAGCTCTTAGTTGTTGGCGATTCATTAGCAGATCTTTTAGCGGCAAGAACCATCGGATGCAAATTCGCTGCCGTTTTAACCGGATTATCTGGAAAAGATGCAAGAAGTGAATTTGAAAAGCATGAGGCGGATTATATTTTGGATTCGGTGCTGGATGTAAAGAGGATAGTGTGATAAAAAGGGATGGCAGCTATGCCATCCCCATTTTAATATTGCAATAAGCTTTCCACTTTCTGCGGGTCTACCTGCCCTGGTTCAGATGGAACGAAATTCTCTAACTCTAGCAATTGTACCTCTTCAATGCCTACGGTTAGGTTCAAGGCTTGAAGAACATTAGTGTTCAGGGTTTTATCAAGGGTTAGGACCATGATGGCCTCACCTCCGACGGCAGCTCTACCTACCTGCATCGTGCCGATATTGATTTCATAATCGCCAAGAAGAGAACCTACTTTACCAATCATACCAGGAACGTCCTTATGTTTAATATATAATAGATGTTCCTCCGGCTTTATATCAATCCGATATTGGTTAATCTTCACAATCCTTGCACCGTAGCCATTTAGGACCGTTGCACCAATTTTAGCCTTTTCATCACCTTGGGAAATTGTCAGCTCCATATAATTCGCGAACCCTTTATTAGTAGCATTTTTTTGCACATTATAGGAAACACCTTGTTCCTTTAGAAGGTGCAGGGCATTAATTAGATTGACAGAATCGCTTAAATGATAGGAAAGAATTCCTTTTATCATGATACGATTTAATAATTCTGTATCTTCTTCAATTAGGTCCCCGTAATAATTGATTTCAATTTTAGCAGGGGCTTTTTTAAATAATTGAACGACAAGCTGGCCAATTTGATCCCCAAGCGCTAAATATGGCTGCATTTTTGCCTGAGTTTCCCCTGACATTTGCGGCATGTTTACGGCATGATGGATTGACTGCGCTTCAAAAATTTCAATGATTTCAGCGCTGACCTCTTGTGCAACCTTTTCCTGTGCTTCTACTGTAGAAGCTCCTAAATGCGGTGTCACGATAATATTTGGATTTTGCAATAATTCAGGGTCTGCTACTGGTTCCTTTTCAAAAACATCCAGTGCCGCTCCCGCCACATGACCGGATTGAACCGCACGAACCAGCGCTTTTTCATCAATAATTCCACCGCGGGCGCAATTGATCAAGCGGACGCCTTTTTTGGATTTTTGTAAATATTCCTCATTAATAAGTCCTTTTGTATCGTTTGTCAAAGGGGTATGGATGGTAATAAAATCTGATTCCCCGGCAATTAGGTCAAGGCTGGCTTTTGTAATCCCTAGTTTTTTAGCTCGATCTTCTGTTAAATAGGGATCAAAACCTAATATGTTCATTCCAAAGCTTTTAGCCCGTTTTGCCACTTCTGCTCCGATTTTGCCCATTCCAATTACACCAAGGGTTTTCTTATACAATTCAACCCCCTTAAACGAGTTGCGATCCCATTCGCCGGAAGAGGTTTTTTGGTGTGCCTGGGGAATTTTTCTTGCTAAAGAAAGCATCATCGCTAAAGTATGTTCTGTAGCGGCAATGGTATTGGCGCCTGGTGCGTTAATAACAATAATCCCTTTCTTAGTGGCTGCATTCACATCGATATTATCTACACCGACACCTGCCCTTGCAATAACCCGAAGCCTGCTAGCTTCTTGAAGCAATTCTTCGGTAACCCTTGTTTGACTGCGGACAATCAAGGCATCATACATACCAATAATCTTTTTTAATTCTTCCGTTGGCAGTGTTGGCTGTCTGTCCACAATAAAATGGGGATGATCAAATAATGCCGTTAAGCCTGTATCGCTAATTCCATCGGTAACCAGTACTTTATACATATCCATTCATTCCTCCCAGTTTAAAATAAAAAATCCCTCATAACAGACAGTTGTGTCGTGTTATGAGGGACGTGATCAACCGTGGTGCCACCCTCTTTTGCTGCATAGATATCATACAGCCTCAACATGTTAACGGTTTTTACCGGGCTGGCCTACATACTATTTCGGCGTGCCAGTTCAGAAGTGCTGGGTATGTTAAGAAAGGACACCGGTTCACAGCAGCCACCGGCTTTCTGAAGTCCCTTATTAATACCGTCTTCATCATCACTATTTTAAATTGAATGCAATTTTTTTGTATGAATTTATTGAATATTCTACATCGATACGTTTAGAATTGTAAAGGGTTAATGGAAATATTTTCTGAATAATCTTATTAATTTTTTTCCAAAAGTACTAAGCCTTGTGTGATAAGGCGGAGAGCGATTAAAATTATATTTAAACAGAACACATCTATTGTAAAAAGATTTAGAGAATTATATAATGTCTACTATACAAATACATTTGTGCATTTAGGGTGGACTCCTAGGAGGGAAAAGAAATGAAAGCTATCTCAATTGGATTATTAGGTTTAGGAACAGTAGGATCTGGTGTGGTGCAAATCATCAAAAATCATCAAGACAAAATAATGCATCAGGTTGGATGTCCTGTTGAAATAAAAAAAATACTTGTAAACGACTTACATAAAACGAGGTCTGCTGAGATCAATCCGCAAGTTTTAACAAATAACCCTGACGATATCCTTCAAGACCCGGAAATTGATGTGGTAATTGAGGTAATGGGTGGAGTAGAAGAAACGAAAAAATATTTGCAAAGTGCACTTCAGAGTGGCAAGCATGTAGTCACTGCAAATAAAGATTTGATGGCTCTTCACGGTTCCGAATTATTAAAGCTAGCCTCGGAAAATGGCTGCGATTTGTTTTACGAAGCCAGTGTTGCAGGGGGAATCCCAATTTTAAGAGGTTTAGTTGACGGGCTTGCATCCGATCGAATTACTCAATTAATGGGGATTGTAAACGGTACAACGAATTTTATTTTAACAAAAATGAGCTCTGAAGGACTTGCCTATGAGGATGTCTTAAAAGAAGCCCAAGAGCTTGGATTTGCAGAGGCAGATCCAACTTCAGATGTTGAAGGATTAGATGCTGCACGTAAAATGACCATCCTTGCTACATTAGGTTTCTCCATGCATATTGACCTTGAGGATGTAAAAGTCAGCGGAATTACTCAAATAACTGAAGAAGATCTGCGGTATGGTAAGCAGATGGGGTATACTATGAAACTGATTGGGAATGCCCATCGCGAGGGTGAAAAAGTAGAAGTGAGCGTTCAGCCAACTTTTTTATCTAATAATCATCCGCTTGCATCTGTACAAAATGAGTACAATGCGGTATATGTTTACGGAGAGGCTGTCGGTGAGACGATGTTCTATGGACCTGGGGCAGGGAGCTTGCCAACAGCAACAGCGGTTGTTTCCGATTTAGTGGGTGTGATTAAAAACTTTAGACTTGGTGTTAACGGAAGAAGTGCGGTGGCACCACAATATCCGAAACGACTGAAGGATGACTCGGAAAAGTATTCGAAATACTTCCTACGTATTCATGTGCAGGACGAAGTTGGCGTATTTGCTGAGATTACCTCGATTTTTGCTAAATATGGTGTAAGTTTTGAAAAAATCCTTCAGATGCCGGTTACAAAAAATGATACAGCAGAAATTGTTTTAGTGACGCATCAGGCTTCTTTAACCGATATTGAGGATATTTTAGTAGAGTTAAAGGATTTATCTGCAGTTAAGGAAGTTAAGAGTTCGTACAAAGTGGTTAGAAAATAGAGATTAAGGAGCTGTCTATGGATGACCCTCGATAACAGAGTACAAATCAAAGTTCCAGCAAGTTCTGCCAACTTGGGTCCAGGATTTGATTCCATTGGAATTGCTGTCGATTTATATTTAACGTTAGAAGTAGAACAATGTAATCATTGGGAATTTATTGCGGAAACTGAGGAATTAAGTCAATTCCCCAAAAATGAGGAGAATTTCATGTGTCAAGTTGCCCTTAAGGTTGCTTCGAAATATGGAAAGACCCTGACGCCATGTAAAGTGAAAATTAATAGTGAAATTCCATTAGCCCGTGGACTTGGTTCAAGTGCTTCGGCGATTGTTGCAGCGATTGAATTAGCTGACTTTGTTGGAAATCTTGGGTTGAGTACCCGTGAGAAGCTATTGCTTTCAACTGAGATGGAGGGGCATCCAGATAATGTTGGAGCATCGCTATATGGGGGATTGGTTGTGGGATGTTATCACGATAATGAAGTGGACCTTGTGTCATTTCCCAATCTGGCGTTTGAAATGATCGCTGTTATTCCGAATGAAGAATTATTAACAAAGGACTCACGTGGAGTTTTACCGGAAGTCCTTCCTTATTCGGAGGCAATTCAAGCCTCTGCTACCGCAAATGTATTAGTTGGTGCCCTTCTTAGTCAAAATTGGGAGCTAGCGGGAAAAATGATGGAGTCCGATTTATTCCATCAGCCATACCGAAAACAGCTGATTCCTTTTTATTCTGAAATTGAGGCAGCAGCCAAAACAAATGGTGCTTTTGGAGTGGCTTTAAGCGGCGCAGGCCCAACCATGCTTTGTTTTGCAGAAAAAGGGAAAGGCAGAAAGATTGCTGAAACACTTCAACAAACCTTTTCAGCCATGTCCGTGAAACTGTTAAACATCGATGATACCGGGAGCAATGTTTATAATTTAGAATGTGCAAAATAAAGGGCAGCCTAGCTGCCCTTTTTATTTGCTCTCTTTATTAATTCACCCTGTTAATTTGTAATATTTCAACTAGTGCATTCAATGAAAATTTCAACTCCATAAATATATAAAGAAAGCGGTGAATTTAATGTTTAGGCCAACGGAGGTTACTAAAAGTGAGTATGAATTTGTTTCTATGATAAATTAGTTCCAAATGTCCCTCTTCTAGACTTGATTGCAAATAATATTGATTTTTCGTTTCTTCTTGAAATGTTCATACTTATTATAATAAGGATAATGGTCGCACCACTGATCCGCTTATTCTTTTTAAGATATGTTTATTGGGGATCTTCTTAGGATAAATTATGATAAATAATATGGTTGGGGGACGTGTTTTATTTACGGATTCACCCCCATCTTAAAGCAAGCACAAATAAACATAAAAATACAAAGAAGTAAAGGTAGAGACTGGCGAATATTTTGTGGGAATTAATAATTAATTTGCCCCCTGTTGATTGGAGCGGAGGGCACTCGACTCCTGCGGGATAGAGAGGTCACTGGAGAACCCACAGGCGCAAGCGCCGAGGAGGCTCCAGGACCTCCCCGCGGAAAGCGAGTGACCGGAGCGGAAATCAACAGGCCCTTTGGCAAGGACAATCAATATATTGGCATTTAGAATGTGCAAAATAAAGGGCAGCCTAGCTGCCCTTTTCTAGTTATTCAGAAGATCCTCAAATGCTTCTTTACTTAGTGGTTTACTAAACAAATACCCCTGCATCTGAATACAATCTTTTGATCGTAAGAATTCCTTTTGGTAATCCGTTTCTACACCTTCGGCAATAACATCTAGATGAAGCCCTCGGGCCATATTAATAATCGCCTCCGGAATCTCTGTATTGACAAGATTCTCGGTAACATTTTGAATAAAAGATTTATCAATTTTTAACGTGTTAATCGGCAGGTTTTTTAAATAACTTAGGGAAGAGTACCCTGTACCAAAATCATCAATGGAAATAGATATTCCCATGTTTTGGAGTGATTGCAGCGATTGAACCAGTTCCTTTGAATTTGTTAGAAGAATACTTTCCGTAATTTCGATCTCGAAATTCTTTGGATCTAATTTACTTTCCTGCAAGATTTCCTTAACTTGTTTTACCATATTAAGAGGCTCCTGAAATTGCCTTGCTGAGAAATTTACCGAAATGTTTAATGACTGATGATATTTCGTATTCCATTCACTTACTTGGTGACATGCTTTTTTCATGACGATTTCCCATAGAGATTGAATTAATCCCGTTTCCTCTGCAATCGGTATGAAAACCTCGGGAGAGACAAAGCCTAATTCTTCATCCGTCCATCTTAATAATGCTTCTGCTCCGTAAATGGTTTCCGTTTGAACATTCATTTTTGGCTGATAGTGGACCTCTATTTTTTGACTTTCTATTGCTTTTATTAGGCGAGACTCCAATTTTGGCCGTTCTTGATTCATTTTGCTAATTTGTTCATTAAAAATAACTACTCGGTTACCGCCCAATTTTTTAGCTGAGTACATCGCCATATCAGCATAAATGATCAAGGTATCCAGATTATTTGTATGCTCTGGATACATACTGATACCACAGCTGGCACTTAGATACACTTCAATTCCAGCAATTGCGTATGGCTTTTTTAGAGTATTAATGAATTCTTCTGCAACTGCTTTTGAAGCCTTCACATCCAGATTATTCATCAGAATGATAAATTCATCGCCGCCTTGTCTTGTAATGATGTGATTATCTTCAGGCAGGCATTTTTGGATTCGATTTGCTACGATTTTCAGTAACTCATCCCCTTTGTTATGTCCAAAGGAGTCATTAACATGTTTGAAACGATCTAAATCAATAAATAAAACCGATACGGTTTCGCCTTTTTCATTTGCTTGATCAATAACAGGCTGTAGCTTTTCTTGAAAGTATCTTCGATTGGTCAAACCAGTAAGCGGGTCGTGATACGCTTGGTATTCAATTAGTTTTTTACTCTGGTTTAAATCATTTACATAGTGTTGTAAATGATTTGATAAAGCGTTCACGTTTTCTGTCAGAAATCCAAGCTCATCTTTACGATTTAAGTGTAATTTTTTACCAAAATTACCTTGAGCAATTTCATTCACTTGTTCAACAATGTAACCAATTGGTTTAGTAATGGAACGTGAAAAAATAAAACTAATAATTAGAACAACAATCATAATCACAATAGATAGCATAATGTGAACTTTTAACTCGTGTAACAACTCATTCTGGATAAGGCCATAATCATAAACAAGGCAAATCACATAGGGTTGATCAAGTTTCGTTTTTACCGGAACGAATGTCTTCATGACAGATTTGTCTTTTAGATTGTCTTTATAGGACTGTACTTTATTCGTTTGTATAGCTTTTCGAACAAATTTAGTATCTACATTAATATTTGGGTACTTCTCGTAAGAACCATACCATTTTGGCTCGGCAGAAATCCGGGTATAAGCATTTCCATTTAAATGAACCTCTTCTTTCTTTTTGCCAAAGTTCTTTGGATTTAAAACAGACATTTCTAGGATACCTGGTTCTTTTGTAAAGTTCTCAATAATTTTCCCTGGACCAAAACGCTCTTCGTATTCAAGAACTTTATGGTCTCGGAAATAGGGGTCAATTATATAATTGGTTGTACCATCATAGTAATAGCCCCATTTATCAATATGATCTGGATTGGAAGAGGCTTTTTCCATTGGGCCTGACCAATAGTAGGGTAAGGCTAAGCCTTTTTTTACTGTTACCGGTTTAAGTTCAAAAAGCTGCAGGTAGGCATCATACCAATAGCCCCAGCCTTTTGTTCCCATATTAATTTCTTTTGGGTCAGAGGATCTGACACCAACAACATCATCCTTCGTCTTGGCTAAAAGTGTAATGTGGGAAACTTTTAATTCCTTAGCAAGTGCTTTTAGCTGGTCGTTTGTTACATCTTGGTATCTTGGTGGGAGTGCCTTTCTTATCGCAATGGAGGCAATTCGCAGCTCTCTCGCAAGGATGTCTTCCACATATTCTGAACCCTTTTTCGTATTTTCTACCTGAACAGAAACTTCTTTGGTGATCATGGCGATTTCCTTTTCATTATAGTCAAGTAGTTGATTTTTTGACCGAATATAATGAAAGGCGTTATTAGCAACTAAGATGATAAATACAATAAGACAAAAAATTAATGGAAGTTTCTTTTTAATCGACAATGAAGCAACACTCCAATTACACAAACATTTTGAAAAGTAATTTTGAATTTATTATTTTTCTAATGGTAATCATATTTTGTTTAAAGAATATCATAATCAAATCATAAAAGTAATGAGAAAAAACTGGAGAAGCAAGAAGGGGAAGAGAGGTAGAGAGGAAGCAGTTTACAAAATGAGAATTCAGCAGCGATGGCTGCTGAATTATTAACCCTTTGACCCATGTAACCATTCTTGATAGCATTCAGGACAAAGTGTTTCATCCCGTTCAACATTGGAAGTCACGAAGGTTACGTTGTGATGCTGTTGTTGTTCAATATCATTTGTACAATAAAAACATTTTTCACTCATTTTTTCCACCTCGTTAATTTTGAATGAGTTTAGTTTTTACATTTTTTGTGTTTTCTTACGTTGAAAATTTCACCAGGTTTTTCCTTTACCATGTGTTTGCGGTCCATCAATAAGGTAGATTGTGTCTACGAAATAAATGGAATAAAAAGAGTCATTGCTTTATTTTTAATAAACCATCATGATGTATAGATAGTATCTGAATTGAAAGTAGGGATTTTTTTGCCTGATTTTATATCATTAGGTATTTCAAAAGAATTAACGGAAACATTGCGCAGATTCGGTATTGCCACACCGACCCCCATACAGAAACAATCCATACCGGTTGTCATGGAGGGGAAAGATGTGATAGCGCAAGCTCAGACCGGAACAGGTAAGACATTTGCATTTATATTGCCAATCCTTGAAAAACTTGACGCGAATACTCTTCACGTTCAAGCACTTATTGTAACGCCAACAAGAGAATTAGCGTTACAAATTACCGATGAAATTAATAAGATGATTCAGGATATAGAGAATGTGAATGTTTTAGCCGTTTATGGAGGACAGGATGTTGAAAAACAGTTAAAAAGGTTAGAAAAAAATGTCCAAATTGTCGTTGGAACTCCGGGTAGGCTTTTAGATCATATTCGAAGAGGAACACTTGATTTATCGAGAGTTCATTTTCTTGTATTAGATGAAGCGGATCAAATGCTCCATATTGGGTTTCTTGGAGAAGTAGAGGATATTATTAAAGAAACGCCAAAGAGCAGACAAACGATGCTCTTTTCAGCAACGATTCCGGATGAGGTTCGGAACCTGGTGAAAAAGCATATGAGGGAGCCGGAATATATACAGGTGGAAAAAAGGCAAGGGCCTGCTGCGAATGTAAAACAAATTGCCATCCACACAACTGATCGGTCAAAACAGGCAACGCTTATAGAATTAGTGGAAACCCACCGGCCATTTCTAGCAGTTATTTTTTGCAGAACGAAACGAAGAGTCAGCAAATTGTTCGGAATACTTAAAGCACATGGATTTTCTTGTGATGAATTGCATGGGGATTTGTCGCAAGCCAAAAGAGAGCAAGTCATGAAAAGATTTAGGGACGCTGAAATTCAATTGTTAATCGCGTCGGATGTGGCTGCAAGGGGGCTTGATGTTGAGGGAGTGACCCATGTTTTTAACTACGATATTCCGCAGGATGCAGAAAGCTATGTCCACCGAATTGGCAGAACGGGTAGAGCGGGCATGAAGGGGTTAGCCATCACGTTTTATTCCTCAGCCGATTGCCCGACTCTTGATATGATTGAAAAAGAATTAAAAAACAAGTGATAGATGGTAGCGGCAAAAATGAACAAAGTAAAAAAACAGATAGGGATTCTAGTCCTTCTAATACAAAGCTGGAGAAAGGAAATCAACGGAATCGGAAACCAATGAATTCAAAGCCTATAAAAGGTAAACGGAAAAACAGTAATAGACAAACGGTACAATCAAGCAAGGGAAATTCTAAGGCTAATTTTGGGCAAAGGAAAAGAATGAAATAATTACGAAAGGGACTGAAAATTTCACTTCAGTCCCTTTTCTAATTTAGGGATACATTTAAAAAAATTCCCGATATTTTCTAATGAGTGTTGAGGCTTTTGTTTGACTAATATTTAAAGCTTTAGCAACTTTTCTGGAACTCTTATAAGTTTCGTAAGCTGCTAATACGATCCGTTTTTCAGTATTTTCTAGTGCCTCATTTAATGAAGTAAAAATGGGTATATCAATTGGAGTATTGGTACGGATGAGTTCTGGGATGTCTTGTAAACCAATATATGAATCGGTGATAACAACTAATCGCTCGATTACATTTTCGAGTTGCCGTACATTACCTGGCCATGAGTAGTTAAAAAACAAATTTAGACTTTCCTTGGTAATTTTAATCGTTTTTTGATACTTTTCATTAAAAACCCGTAAAAAGTAATAGCATAGTGGGATAATATCTTCTGGACGTTCACGAACTGGAGGAATATTTAATTCAATTACGTTTAAACGATAATATAAATCATCTCTAAATATTTTTTGTTTGACTAATTCCTCTAAATTTTGATTGGTAGCAGCGATAATCCTAACATTAACTTTTTTTACTTTATCGCCACCTACTGGAATGAACTCCTTATCTTGAATTACCTGAAGAAGTTTAGCTTGGACTTTTAAAGAAATTTCACCAATTTCGTCCAAAAAGACCGTCCCATTATTCGCTGCCTCCAAGAGCCCTTTTTTGCCCCCCCTACTTGCTCCCGTGAATGCACCTTGAGCATAACCAAAGAGTTCCGATTCAATTAAGTTATCAGGAATGGCAGCACAATTTAAGGTCAGCAATGGTTGGTTTTTTCGATCACTTTTTTGATGAATAAAATTAGCAAAAAGCCCTTTTCCTGTCCCAGATTCCCCACGGATTAGAACGGTAGAATCTACATGAGCGACCTTTTCAGCAAGCTTAATCACATCGTTTAGTCTATTACTGTTTGTAATAATTTTATGGTCATTTTCCTCAACAATTGTTGGTTGAACTTTTTGTTTTTGCTTCAAAATTTTATAGTTTTCAAGTTCATGAGCAGTAATAACTATTAAAATGATTTCTTGATTTTCGTTAAGGATTGGTACAGCGGTTGTTAATAATTCACTACCAATGTAGGTTACTTGTTTAATCGTTACTGGTTTTTTTTCTTTAAGAACGAGTGGAACCACAGATGGTTTCCATAAACCTCTTTCAACAAACTCAGAGTTTTTTCTTCCTAATACATCAGCTTGAGTCAATCCATAGTGATATTGGCAATGCTTATTAACATAAACCACCCGAAGATTTTTATCTAAGACAAAAATTTCATCCGAAGAGTTTTCTAATATGGTTTCTAACGTTTCTTTTGAAATTTGGACATCACTCGTTAACATAATTCCTCCAACCTAGTGAGTTAATATACACTCAATTTTATCAGATAAGTCTAAATATTTAAATAAATAGTGCAAAAAAAGTGATTTAAATCACATCAATCGAGTAATTAATAACTCATTGAGTGGATTTTCACTCGTTTTTTTATAAATTAAGGTGAAAAAATTAGACTTTTTCCCTATATAGTGAGGTAAAAAGGCATTGGCATGAATTTTGCAGTAATGAAGGTTATAGAAAATAATTCATGATGGAAGGGGAAAAAGCAATGAAAAAAGAATCTAGTTTTATTTTCAAAACGATTCCATATTCTCTTTACACGGATCCGGAAGTTCTAAAGGTTGAGCAGGAATTAATTTTTAAAAAAACATGGCAAATTATCGGCCACGAAAATGATATTAAAAAACCAGGAGATTTTATTACATGTGAAGTAGCGGGAGAGCCAATCGTAGTGGTTAGAGACGAAGACCAAATTGTTCGTGCTTTTTATAATGTTTGTCCACACCGTGCAACTAGACTTGAAAATAATGAAGCAGGTAATAAAAAGATTCTTCAATGTTCCTACCATGGATGGACGTTTCATCTAAATGGCAAGCTTCATCGTGCACCTAACTTTAAAGATAATCCTTGTTTTTGTTCTGATGAAATTACTTTGAAATCGATTAGGTGTGAAGTGGAAGGTTCTTTAGTATTTGTTAACTTAGATCCTAATGCTCCATCACTTTATGAAACGTATAAGGACTTTTTTGAGGATTTCAAACAATTTAACTTCCATAACGATTTGAAACAATACAATGAAAGGGTTCGTGAAATTAAGTGTAACTGGAAAGCATTTATTGATAACTATTTAGAATGCGATCATTGTCCAATTGCACATCCTGGATTTACTGCTACTTTAGACATGAGCAAATACCAGATTATTAATCAATCAAATTGTAGCGTTCAAGGGACTCAAATAAAGGAGAACCCAGGTAAACAAAGCTTAAGTTTAGATATGCAAACAGTTGAAGTTAAAGAAGGACGTTTTTACTGGTTGTGGCCAAATACGATGATTACGGTATACCCAGGTCCAGGAAATATTTCAATAATAAAAATGCTGCCGGTTGATCATGAAACCACTAGAGGGGTCTACCAAGTATATTTTAAGGGTGGAGAACCTACACCAGAACAGGAAACTTTATTGGCGTTTGCGGACCAAGTTAGAATTGAGGATGTCGTAATAGTTGAAAGAGAGCAAATTGGATTTCGCTCTGAGGCTTATAGAGAGGGGATTCTTTCTCCAACCGAGCATGGGGTTCTATACTTCCACAATCTTATAAGGGAATCTATTCTTATAAAGGGAAAAGACTTACTTGTAAATCGTTAGATATTATAAAAAAGTAGAATTGTCGAATAAAAGGGAGGGAAATTTTTGATTACATTTCAAGACGTCAGGAAAGTGTATAACCAGAATGAGATCATTAAAGGGATTAATTTTACTGTTGGTCAGGGAGAACTTTTTGTCTTAATTGGCCCAAGTGGCTGCGGAAAAACCACAACAATGAAAATGATTAATAGGTTAATAGAACCCACAGGTGGTCTAATAAAAATAGATGGTGAAAACATTGCCGAAAAGGATCCTGTTCATCTTAGAAGAGATATAGGGTATGTTATTCAACAAATTGGATTATTTCCCCATATGACAATTGCTCAAAATGTTGCTCTTGTTCCTAAATTAAAGAAAATGAAAGCAGAGGAATATGAAAAGCGCGTGGATGAGCTGCTGACAATGGTAGGATTAGAACCGGAAAAATTTAAAATGCGATACCCATCAGAATTAAGTGGAGGTCAGCAACAACGTGTTGGTGTAATTCGGGCAATGGCTGCAAATCCATCGATTATTCTAATGGATGAACCATTTAGTGCACTGGACCCAATTAGCCGGGAACAATTACAGGATGAATTAGTAAAACTTCAGAAAACGATTAAAAAGACGATTGTATTCGTGACCCATGATATGGACGAGGCCTTGAAAATCGCTGACAGAATTTGTTTACTGAAGGATGGAGAAATCGTTCAGTTAGATACACCTCAAAACATTTTGGCTAATCCAGCAAATGACTTCGTGGTTGAATTTATCGGTTCAAAGCGGCTTCAGCAAAATTTGAAACTATTCAAGGGCTATAAAGATGAAAACAAATTTCAACGTGAGGTTGCTGGCAATGAATGAGTTTTTACAGTTTATAAGTGAACGGCATAATCAAATCTTTCATATTCTGTGGCAGCATGTTTATATATCCTTTATCTCAGTCTTTGCTGGTTTTATAGTTGCAATACCATTAGGGATTATCTTAACAAGATTTGAGAAGTTGAGTAAATACGTAATTGGATTTGTTAATATAATCCAGACGATTCCTAGCTTAGCTTTGTTAGGATTTATGATTCCGTTGCTCGGAATAGGTGTTATACCTGCTATTGTTGCTTTGTTTTTATATTCTCTATTGCCTATGTTACAAAATACTTTTACTGGTATTAGAGAAGTAGACCAATCTCTTACGAACGCAGCAAGAGGTATGGGAATGACGGAATTTCAAATATTAATGAAAGTTGAAATTCCGATGGCGATATCTGTCATTATGGGTGGGTTTCGAACAGCCACCATCTACACGATAAGCTGGGCAACGCTCGCTTCTCTTGTTGGAGGTGGAGGTCTAGGATACCTAGTCTTTACCGGTTTAACAATTTCAAATAATAATATGCTCCTTTCTGGTGCGCTTGGAGCTGTAATTTTGGCAACGCTTACAGAGTATTTAACAAGAAGATTACAATTTTATGCAACACCAAAAGGGCTTCGAAAATAATATATTTGGTCTTAGGGGGATATGAATGAAGAGATTTATAGGTGTATTCATACTAGTTTTTACTTTATTAGTATCGCTAGCAGGCTGTGGGAAAAGTGATACTGTAAACATTGGATCACAATCTTTTTCAGAGCAGCTGATTCTTTCAAATATGGTTAAATTATTGATTGAGGATAAAACAGATTTAAAGGCAAAAATTGTTGAAGGACTAGGTTCTACTCCTGTAGTTCATAAAGCTCAAACAAAAGGAGATATTCAGGTTTCGATTCGATATGTAGGGACTGATTTGAGTGGAACTCTAGGGATGACTTCTTTTCCAACTGACCCTAAAAAATCGTTTGATCTTGTATCGAAAGAATTTGAAAAAAAATATAAACAAACATGGATGCAGCCATTTGGTTTTGAAAATACGTATGCATTTACCGTGAGACAGGAACTTGCCGATCAATTGCATTTAGAAAAGGTTTCAGATATAGCTCCCGAAGCAGGAAAATTAAGTCTTGGTACGGACAACGCATGGCTGGAGAGACCCCAAGATGGTTACCCGGCATTTGAAAAGACTTATGGGGTTAAGTTTGGGAAGACCTCTCCGATGGATATAGGATTAGTCTATAAGGCGGTTAAGAATAAGGATGTAGATGTAGTACTGGCCTATTCAACTGATTCAAGATTAAAACAGTATAATTTAAAGACACTTGCGGATGATAAAAAGTTTTTTCCATCCTATCAATGTGCCACTGTTATAAGTGACGACTTACTAAAAAAGCATCCAGATTTAAAAGGTGTGATTTCGAAACTTAGTGGATTAATAGATTCTAAAACGATGACTGAACTTAACTATAAAGCGGATATTGAAAAAAAGGAACCGAATGAAATCGCGAAGGAATTCCTAATCGAAAAAGGGTTAATTAAAAAGTAACATTAGCGCATGAAAATCAAGGAGGTGAAGGATCATGCATACGATTATGGAAGCCTTTTCGGTGCTTATTAATAATTGGGATACCATTCTTGAGCTAACCATTCAGCATATTTATATGAGCTTTTCCGGTGTCCTATTAGCAATTATTTTAGGAATACCATTGGCGGTACTCATGTCTAGAAATGAAAAACTCGCTGTTATCATTCAAACCATAGTAAATGGTATCCAGACCATTCCTAACATTGCATTATTACTTGTGATTATGATTTTCTTTGGCTTAGGGTCAACAACAGCCATTTTTGCTTTAGTATGTTATTCCTTGTTACCGATTATTTCGAATACTTATATTGGATTGAAAGGCGTCGATAAGCATTTAATCGAAGCGGGTTTGGCAATGGGAATGACTAAACAGCAGCTGTACTTTAAGGTCAAAATTCCACTAGCTTTTCCGATTATCATGGCTGGGATACGAATTGCTACTGTGATTGCTATTGGTGTTGCGACGATTGCTACTTTCGTTGGAGCAGGTGGTTTGGGTGATTGGATTTATCGGGGAATTACGACTACCGATGATGCGAAAATTCTTTCAGGGGCAATCCCTGCAGCATTACTAGCGATTTTAGTAGATTTCATCCTTAGACTGATTGAAAAGAAATCAGGTGTTCATCTTCATAAAGTAAAGTCTTAAAATTTAAAAATGAGTTTTACCCCCCTGAAAGTCCTAAGCTTTTAGGGGATTAACTTGTATATGCATAAATTTCTCAATTATTAATGAGGGATTATAATGAATTATTTGTTGCTTGCGTGTATTCAACTGTCCTATGTAGCTTTTTTCTGTTTACGAAGTGTTTATATGGTAAAAGGGCAAAGGATTGTAACAGTAATGGTGGGGATGCTTGAAATATTCGTTTATATAATGGGATTATCAATGGTATTGAACAACATTCATTCACCATTCGGGGTATTCATTTATTGTAGTACCTATGGAATTGGTATATTCATGGGTATGACAATTGAAAGAAAACTAGCATTAGGGAATATTGTTCTTCAGGTTATTACTTTAAATGAATCCGAGTTAAGTAATAAACTGCGAGAAGAAGGATTCGGGGTAACCTCCTGGGAAGGCCAGGGGTCTTTAGGTAGACATGTGGTACATCTTATTCTAGCAAAAAGAAAGGATTTTAATCGTATAAAAAAAATTGTTAGGTCAGTGGAAGAAGGTGCATTTTTAATTTCTTATGATGCTACTGATTATATCGGAGGCTATGGATTGAAGCAGGGAGGCTCAAATAAAATAGATTGAATCCAATAGGATATTAACAAAGGTTCCTACAACTTTGTTAAAAATCAACATTGTTCTTTAACAAAGCCTATAAGTAAAAAAATGCTGTCGGGAAAATATCCCGACAGCATTTTACTTAAAGGAGTATATTCATTAAGTCCTTTTATTGCCCAATTCCTATTCCTGTATTAGATTTAACCAGCACTTCCTCAAACTTCTTCACATCCGCCTTTTGGCTCGAGAAGATGGTGCCAAGGTATCCAGCTAGAAATCCGAGTGGAATTGATACAATTCCCGGTGTTGTGTATGGGAAGATAGGGTTGCCGACAAAAATGGCTTTTCCTACCTCAGGGCTCATTACACTTGGGCTAATTAGAACTAACCCGATTGCCGAAACTAGTCCAACAACCATTGCCCATATTGCCCCGGAAGTGTTAAAGCGTTTCCAGTAAATGGTGTAAATAATAACCGGCAGGTTGGCACTTGCTGCTACTGCAAAAGCTAATGATACTAAGAAGGCAACGTTTAAGGTTTGTGCACCCAATGCAAGAATGATTGAAATAACCGAAACCCCAATTGCTGCATAACGAGCCATTGTCACTTGCTGCTTTTCAGTTGCCTTTCCTTTACGAAGGATTTCATTGTAGAAATCATGAGCAAAGGCAGAAGCTGCTGTTAAAACAAGACCCGCCACAACGGCAAGGATTGTTGCAAACGCCACAGCAGAAATAAACGCGAACAACATGTTGCCGCCAATCGCTTTAGCTAATAGTGGTGCCGCCATATTTCCGGCAGGATTTGCTGTCACAATTGCTTCATTGCCAACAAATGCGGCTGCACCAAAGCCAAGGAAAATCGTCATAACATAGAAGATTCCAATTATCCATGTTGCATAGACAACGGAAGAACGAGCTGTTTTTGCATCTTTAACGGTAAAGAAACGGACAAGAATATGTGGAAGTCCAGCAGTCCCTAAAACGAGACATAAATTTAGCGAGATTGTGTCCAAGCCAATTTTATATTTCACCCCTGGATTTAAGAAGGCTTCTTTTAAAGGCGTTGCAGTTTTCATTTGTGCAAACATATCAGTAAGGCTGAAATTGAATTTAGCTAGTACAATAATTGAGATTACGAAGGTGCCGCCCATTAAAAGAATTGCCTTAATAATTTGTACCCAACTTGTTGCATGCATTCCTCCAAAAATAACGTACACGGTCATTAAAACTCCAACAATTAATACGGATGTCGTATAATCCAAACCTAATAATAATTTAATTAGTGCACCTGCTCCAACGAGTTGCGCGATCATATAAAAAATAGAAATCGTAACAGTGTTCATCGCAGCAAAGCCACGAATTTTTTTTGTATCAAAACGTGCCGCAATCATATCTGCAAAAGTATATTTCCCTAAGTTTCGTAAAGGCTCTGCAACTAAGTAAAGAACAACAAGGTACGCAACGAGGAAACCAATACTATAGAAGAAGCCATCAAATCCGGTTAAGGCTACAGCTCCCGCAATTCCTAGGAAGGATGCAGCTGACATGTAATCACCAGCAATGGCTAGACCATTTTGCCAGCCTGTCAGTCCCCCTCCAGCAGTGTAAAATTCGCTTGCATTTTTCGTCCGCTTAGAAGCTAAATATGTAACAATCAACGTGACGAAAACAATGGCGAGGAACATAATAAATGCAGCTTTATTCATTAGCTATTGCCTCCTTCTTGGATCACTTGATTTGCCATATCATCGAATTTAGCAGCCTTTTTCGAGTAAAGGATGCATAATCCCCATGTCATAACAAATTGAAGGAAAGCAAATACCCATGCCCAAGTAATATTGCCTATAAATTTATGATTTAACACGGTGGAATAGGAAGTTAGGATTGGTAAAGCAAAATAAAAACAAAAGAAGAAGATGGTTACTGGGATGATAAATTTTTTCTTTTCGGAGAGTAATGTTTGAAATGATGAAGATTGTGCAATTTTACTGTAATCGTTTTCAATATTGTTCGCCGTCTTTTTAGCCTCCAATTTAAAGCTCCCCCTCTCAAATTAAAACCTTGATTTTTTTAATATGAGGAAAACAAAAACTCAAAGACAATGCTGACTTACGTGGAATAAATAGAAATTTTGATTCTCTTTTTTCACCTCCTCAACTCGATTTTTAAAAAAATTTCGAAAATTCTAATCTAAATCTAATTATAGTTTTTAACTCCCAAATTTTGCAAGGGGGAATTTCAAAAAAAGGAAAAAGGAACCATTTTTATATAAAAAAAAGCCTTTGTTTAACAAAGGCTTTTTCTAAAATGGAGAATAGGGGGCTCGAACCCCTGACCTCTTGCATGCCATGCAAGCGCTCTCCCAGCTGAGCTAATCCCCCGAATGTGTTGCACAAGAAAATTATATATGCTTTTGGTTATTCATGCAAGAGGAAATTATAAAAAAAGAGCCAAAGGATATGGCTCTCAACTAATACTTTCAACTTCCACTTTTTTAACTCCTTCAAATTGAGAAATAGAGTAGTAAACATCGGTTGTTTTTTCGCGATAATCTACAGCCACCAAAATTTGTACCGAGTGATCGCCATTGTCCAAATCTTTAATTCGTATTCTACGAATAATATATTGTTTCTTCATAATAAATGTTATAACTTTTTCAATCTGATCTTTATCGCGCATGAATAACTGGAGGCTAATTTCTTTTTCCCTTAATTGCTTTGGACCAATAAGCTTCAATAGAAATGGAATTAGTTCTACGCTAATAATTAGAAGAGCAACTCCGGCAAAGGCTTCCCAATAAAAGCCTGCTCCAACAGCAATTCCAATTCCAGCGGCTCCCCAAATCATTGCCGCTGTAGTCAGGCCGGAAATAGTGTCATTCCCTCTCCTTAATATAACACCGGCTCCTAAGAAACCAATTCCAGAGACAATCTGTGCAGCAAGACGGAGCGGGTCCATTGTAATTCTCACGTGGTCAGAATTAGGGAACATGTAAGCTGATTGAATGGAAACAATCGTCAGAAGACAACTCACAATAGACATAACGAGACTTGTCTTTAATCCTACTGGCTTTCTTTTCAACTCACGCTCTAGTCCAATGATGAGCCCAAGTACTGCGGAGATTCCAAGTTTTATCAGTATTTCTGTATTAATACTATTCATGTAATTCACGCCCAACTTTTAAATCTAATTATAAAAATTATTATTTATTATATCGTATGAATGAAAGGCTGGAATTATTTTGCTGAATTTTATAAACGAAAATAAAAGGATTGTAAGTCACGACTGTATTAGGTTTATAAAATTATTGTGAAAATAATTTCTGTAAAAATAATTTCTGTAATAAATAAAACAGTTCATGCCCGTTAATTCGATTTGATTTTTTTAAAAAAACTTTTAAAATTATATTGCAATCATTTCTTTATCATGGTATATTAAATCTCGTCCTCATCGAGAGCGTCAATCAACGAAAAATAAATTTTAAAAAGTTGTTGACATCACGAAAGAGGATATGATAAATTAAAGAAGTCGCTTTTGAGCGGCGGTAAAAAAGTACAAGCTAATAAAAATGTTAGTAGTACAGATTGTTCTTTGAAAACTAAACAAACAAAAACGTCAACAAAAAATAATAATCGTGTTTCTTCTATTATATAGAAAACACGAGCCAACGTAACATTCGAGCTAAATCAACTTTCTTGGAGAGTTTGATCCTGGCTCAGGACGAACGCTGGCGGCGTGCCTAATACATGCAAGTCGAGCG
>NZ_AXVA01000022.1 GCF_000482325.1 Bacillus sp. UNC438CL73TsuS30
AGTAATTGTGATAGCGTTGAGCAAAATGAATCTTTAATTTTAAGGAAGGGGCATAAGGACGTTGTCCATTGGGGGAGTACAACGGCTCACAAAGTTTATCTGCAAAGGTAAAGTCAACCACTTGTTCCACTCGGCTCCAAAAAGGATGGGGAGGAACCGAAGAGAAGACTTCATAATCTGATAGGGTTAACTGACCAAATGATTTATATTGAATGTGCGCCATCACGATCACTCCATACGTAAGATATATCTTAATTTTACCGTACATATGGAGTGAGGTGATTAGTAGATTGGAAAATTTGGATAAAGTTTGTGAAAAAGGGGTTTTTTATGAGTTAATCGACGGTCTCGATTTTCCGATTATGCAAAGCAAAATCCCCCATTTTCACGTTTTTCGAGTCAATAGGGGAAATTTCTCCGACTATTTAAAGCTTTTTTTATGGAAATTTCTATATAAGCGAAATTGTTTCGTCTATTTATCTGATCGGGTGGTTAACCTAATCCCCCAACCTATAAACGGTGCTGCAAATGACAGAAGTTTTTGACCATATTTTTTAATTGTACAATACTTATTATCCATTATAATAATGATGCAAAATGCTAGGCCAAAGTAAATGAAATTTCGTAGAAACCTTGATAAATAAAGAAAAAGATGTATGCCAATTCATACGTCCCTTCTTGTGCCTTTAATAAGAATGCCCCCCTTAACGGAACCCTTTAACTTTTTAAAACGGTTTCAATATCATCAGCGTAATAATGATGATAAAAATGAAATTTTCTATGTATTCGGTAAGAAAAAGGCTTCTTGCTAAACGTTTATATTCCTCAGGGATTTCCTCGCCTTTATGTGTTTCCAATAGGGCTTTTATCGGTTTCGATCTTGGTGATAGCGCTAGCGGGCCCATCGCCAAGGAAATTAAAAAGAGAATAAGGCTTGTTACATACCACCCCATCCGAAATAGTGCCGGATTTAGAAATCCCATGGTCAATCCGGTAATTAACAATAACGTGCCGCCCACCATCACAAAAATATGTAATCTATGTCTAATTTTATAGGAATGCCTTAACTCCGTCATGGTATTCCCCATTCTGACCACAGTCGTTAAAATAAAACCTGGCCCCATTCCGAGTATGGCTGAAAATATATGTATGAAAACGATGATTTTGTAGAAAGTAATCACAGTATGCCCCCTCCATTCCCATCTCTAATTTTACCATATTCTTAGGAAAAAACATGTGATAGAAATGGCAGACAGATCGTAAATTAGCGGTGATTGCCCAAATGGCTTCCCATTCGTTATACTATTTTAGCATATATATCCATTGTATTTTGATTGATTTGCAGGAGGGAAAATAAAAAGAAATGGCATCGGTCATTTTCCCCGATGCCTCTTCCTTTCAACCTTTTTTCCGAAGAACATAACAGGTTCCATCCTCCGCAAAATACAAATATTCCCCCTGGTTAATATTAAAATGAACATTCTCTTTGTCGTACAGGAGTTTTGCAACTTTTACAAATTGCTCCACTTGATCACTTGTTGGATTAAAGATGATTTCCCCAGTTTTCTGCGTTGTCACAAATCCTTTCGGGTTACATGTTCGTTCCGGTTTTAATTCGGTGGTCCAGGTTCCATTGAGTAGAACAGAACTTGCGGTTACCCTAGATTTTCTGTTTTGAACGGACCAAATTTTTCGGCAATTACAACGATGGATTTTGCTCTTCATCACCAAATACCTTCTTTCAATAAGAAGATGAAAAAACGTATCATGGTAATTATATTCGGCGAGAGTTTGGCCTATTTTATCAAAAATGAAAAAGCCTGGATCCCTCCAAGCTTGTTTAATCACGCACTAAATTTCATTATTTTTTCTTATTGCCTTTACTAGTTCATCAAGCTTTTCATTTCTTTCCCGATCTAACCTTGTTTTTTCATTCATAAACTTAATAACTTTAATGACGAAAAGAATTCCCAGTACAATCAGCAATAAATAAACAATAATCGGCAAAAAGCTAAATAAGACAAATAGGCCCTCTGATGCAAAAAGTGAATGACCACTAGACACCAAAAATCCCCCCTAATTTCTATATATATGCACATTATACCTTAGTTTCCATTTTAAGTAATTATGATCATTGAAGAGGAATTTATTTTCTAGCTTTAGATTAAAATGGTAGAATAAGATTGGATAAAAAATATTATATATATAAATAAAGATTTATGGGGGATTTAGAATGTCACCTTCGAAAGTTCTTAAATGGGTAACGGGCGGTCTAGAGGCATTACTGGGAATTCCGATTCTAGGCGGAACGATTGTCTTAAGTCTTGCTTGGACACCACTGGGGATCATGCTGGTTTTACATATTATTACACTTGTTTTAGCCAAAAAGGATGGCGGTGCTGCTGCGGGGAGCATCCTCGGAATTGTGACCTCCTGCATTGCTTGGATTCCAATTGTCGGAATGATCATGCATATTGTTACAGCAATTGTCCTAATGGTCGACGCTGCAAAATCTTATCGACAAGCATAATTGCACATCAAAAGCAGTTCTAATAAGGTAGAACTGCTTTTTTAATTTAAGATAGATTCACTTTTTCGAAATGTTCAACTGTAGGAAACGGATCATAAAAATGATGTAAAAGTTTTTTCCATTCCTGATATTCATTTGATTGTCGAAATCCAACAATATGGTCTTCTAATGTCTCCCATTTCACCGTTAACAAATATTTTCCGTCAACCTCCAGACAGCGCTGTAATTCATGGGATATATAGCCGCCCATAGAGGATATTATTTTGGAGGCTTGGCGAAAAGTCTCCTCAAATTCCTGCTCTTTCCCTTGTTTAACTTGAAGCAAAGCCGCTTCTAAAATCATAAAAATCTCCTCCTGTTCAATTTACTTTAGCTATTTCTAAAACGACGAATGTAACATCCATTTTTTGTCAATTATATAGTAAAACGACTTTGAGGAGTTCTTCATGATTGCAATTGCCTACTCGATTATCTGGATTGTCGCTGCCTTTAAGTTAGCAGACCGCAATTGGAAGCCCTATTATCCCACACTACTGTATGCTTCGTTTGGAAATGCTTTATACGAACTCATATGCTATAAATATCAACTATGGCAAATGGAGCCAAATGGGCTGCCTTTTGCGATGATACCGATGTTGTTACTTATTTTACTAGGGATGCCACTATCGACTTGGATTTACCTTTCAAAATATCCCTTTAGAAAAGGGCTCTCCTCCCAAGTGCTTTACATTTCTTTATTTGTCGTCCTTTTTGGTATATTAGAATTTTTATCGATAAAATGGGGTGCCATTACCTATCACCATAACTGGAACTTATTGTGGTCACTATTATTCGTAATTGTTATGTTCATAATGCTCCGGGTTCATTATCAGAGACCATTGCTGGCACTTATCCTATCTGTCATTTTTTCTGTTTTTCTATGTTTGGTGTTTGATGTTTCCCTGGATAAAATGAAGTAATTGTTAAGGCCAGAGGTTTCGCTCTGGCTTTTTCACAAATTTAATGCACTAAGAACGTTTTATCTGCGTTAAAATAGAATTTATCTGCGATTCTAAACCATTTATCTGCTTTCGGATGAATTTTATATGCGATACGATTTTTTAAAATGAAAGCCTGTACGCTTTGACGATGATTCCGTCATTTGCAGGCTCAAAATCGAATTCCGGCAGCCTTTCAAAACCAAGATTTTCATAAAGCCGCATCGCACTTTCCATGAATTCTCCGGTATGGAGCCCAATTGCACTATGTCCAAGCGCCTTTGCACGTGATATACATTCTAAAATCAACGACTTCGCCACACCTTTACCACGGGCTTCCGGCGTGACAGCGAGCATTCTAATTTCGGGATAATCCAGCTCCTCCAACAGCCCTTCGTAAGCATCCGTTTTTGCCGGGAATAACACCACACTGCCTACTATTGCACCATCCCTTTCGGCAACAATCCGAACCGCCCCTGGATGCAAATCCCCTTCTGAGGAAATGCCGTTTTTCAACGTATTCCAATGACCTTCAGGAATACGGGCAGCATGCTCCTGGTAAGCCTGGACTCTCTGTTCACGAATAAAAGGCAATTCCTCCAATCGTGACTCACGTATAATCAATAGCCCCTCATCCCCTTAAAAATTTTTCTTCCTTCTTGCTTAATTCATGGCGGTTATGCTCGGAATATAGACCTGACAGATCTGGACCTTTAGGCAAAATGCTGTTATGGCCTTTTTGGTCATCACTTGCGATATGGTTTGATAAATGATAGTGCCTCTTGATCGCATCAAAATCTGTTGTATCACCAAAGCCAGGTGTTTGATATAAATCACGTAAATAGCCCCATAAGTTTGGAAAATCCACAATACGATTTCGATTACATTTGAATGCTGAATAATAGGCACAATCAAATCGAACCAGCGTTGCATAAAGTCTAACATCTGAGTCGGTAATATAATCACCAAATAGGAACCGCTGCTTCGCAAGGCGCTGCTCTAGTACATCGAGTCGGGCAAAAAGAACATCATACGCCTCTTCATAGGCTTCCTGCGATTGGGCAAAACCGCATTTATACACCCCATTGTTCACTTCATGGAAGATGACGTCGTTTAGAGCATCAATCTCTTCACGTAAGTGTTCCGGATACAAATTCGGTGCATTTTCCTTATGAAACGGTGCCCAAGAAGTTTCAAGATAGTTTGTTAGTTTAAAATAATCATTGTTAACGACCTTTTGTTCCTTCACATCAACAAATACAGGAACCGTTGGCCGTCCCATATAATCGGGGTCAGTTTTTTTGTAGATTTCACTTAGGTAGCGTATTCCTAGAACTGGGTCTACACCGTTCTCATCCAAAGAAAATTCCCAGTCCACATGCGCAAGCTTTGGACGCATTGGACTTGCAGTTCCCAAACTAATAACGTCCTCTAATCCTAGTACTCTTCGAACAATCACCGACCGATGTGCCCAAGGACAAACGGCGGACCATAACAGCCGGTATCTGCCTGCTTCTACCAGAAGCTCACCCTCGTTTGTACCAAAGGGCGTAGTAAATCTATTTTTTTGACGTTTAAAAGAACCATTGGAGCTTATTTCCGTAACAGTTCCTGAAGTCGTTTCGTTTTTTGGCATGGTGGTCACCTCTCAAGAATTAAATATTGGATTTTACATGAGCTACTCAAATATATGGGGATTTTTTCTGTTAAATATAAGTTTTTCAATAGGTTTAATTCATTTTAGACTTTTCTATGTTTTTAAGTCAATCAATACAGGTTGAATATTCTGAAATTACTGAGGCCTGATTAATTGACTTCTTTATTCGAGATACTTACCATAGTACCTAAATTCGTTAGGGAGATGAGCACCTTGCAAGTGAAGGAATTAGGGGATTATTTAGTGAACTTCAGACGAAATCTTCATTTGGAGCCAGAATTGTCAAATGAAGAATTTGAAACGACGAGAAAAATTAAAGAAGCGCTGCTATCGCAAAATATTAGCATCCTTAACCTGCCGCTGAAAACAGGTGTGGTAGCTGAAATTAAGGGAAGTAAACCCGGTCCAACTATTGCGCTTCGTTGCGATATTGATGCATTGCCAATTTTGGAACAATCCGAGGTAAGCTTTACCTCAAAACGTCAAGGCGTAATGCACGCTTGCGGGCATGATTTTCATACCTCTGTCATTTTAGGAACAGCTTTTTTATTAAAAAAGGAAGCGGACGACTTAGCCGGAACCATTCGACTGATTTTTCAACCTGCGGAGGAAACGGGTCATGGTGCTAGAGCAATCCTCGACACCCATGTATTAGATGATGTGGACGTGATTTTCGGACTCCATAATGATCCGACTCTTCAGGTTGGTGAACTAGGGACAAAGCATGGTGCGCTGACTGCCGGAGTCGACCGTTTTGAAATTCAGGTTACCGCAACTGGGGCTCATGCGGCCAAACCGGAAGAAGGAAATGACCCGATTATCATCACCGGGCATATCATTTCCGCTCTGCAAACGATTATCAGCCGGAATGTGCCGCCAAAGGAGACCGCTGTTGTAAGTATTACGCAAATTCATAGCGGCTCAACATGGAATGTAATTCCGGATACTGCCTATCTGGAAGGAACAGTCCGGACATTTAGTAAGACCCAGCGAGCTTTTATTCAGAAACGCATGGAACAAATTTTACACGGAATCGGTGTGACGTTTAATGCGAAGGTAAAGCTTGGTTGGCATCCGGGGCCACCATCCGTGGATAATACGCCTGAATGGGCAGATTTTGCGATTGAGGTTGGGGCTAAAGCCGGCTACAAGACAAAAGTAGTTGAGGCCAGTTCCATTGGCGAGGATTTTGCCTTTTACCAGGGAAAGCTTCCAGGTGCTTTTGTGATGATTGGGTCAGGCGGTCCTTTCGATTTACACCATCCGAAGTTTGTTGTAGATGAAGCGGCCCTTCTACCTGCATCTGAATATTTTCAGCTTTTGGCTATAGAGGCATTGGGGAAATTAAAGCAAGAATAAACTTTTTTTGGTTGGGTTTAGCTTGAACCATTTGTTGTTTGAATACGGGAACTATACCCTTCTAATAGGTCCCGTACCACTTCTTTTTCTTTGATTGCGGACACTATGAGAACCTGAAAGTTCCCAATCTTTTTTGTTTTTCTTCCCCACGGGCACTATGAAATCCTGATGCTTCCCGGAATTACACTTTTTTCTTTCGCTAAGGGCATTATGAAACCTAATAGTTCCCACATGCCCTCTCTTTTTCTATAATCATCGAAACAATCAACTCTTATTGGAGACACTTTTCCTTTTTCTTATCTGATTCCGCTACACCCTCAATGACCTCGACTGTTTTATCTCAAAGATGATTCATTGAAAAAGGTAATTAATTTAGTGATGCCGAATATTATGTACAATGGTAATCCAATATTTTGATAGTGAAAGGGGTATATAAATTGGACAAGACCGCTTTAATTCTAGTTGATATCCAAAACGATTATTTTCCTGGAGGAAAAATGCCACTCCATGAAACAGAAGAAGCTGCGAAAAATGCGAGGGCTATCTTAGATTATTTTCGTGAAAACAATCTCCCTCTTTTTCACATTCAACACATTTTCAAAGATACACAGGCACCATTTTTTGTACCGGACACAGAAGGAGTTCAGATTCATCAAAGTGTTACACCATTAGAAAGTGAAACTGTGATTCAAAAGCATTTCCCAAACAGTTTTCTACATACTTCATTAGAAGCAGAATTAAAAAATCTAGGTATCGAACATGTAATCATTGTTGGCATGATGAGCCATATGTGTATCGATGCAACAAGCCGTGCGGCTGTAGACCTTGGCTTTAGTTGTACAATCCTTGAAGATGCATGTACATGCCCGGATCTTACCTTTAACAATAAAACCATTAAGGCTGTAGATGTCCACGCTGCGTTTATGGCGGCACTTGGAAGCCTATATGCTGCCATCAAAACAACCGATGATTTCCTTGTTAAAACAACATACTGATAACTATTTTTCAATAAGCAATAGGAGAACCTATTTGTTGATTACGGCCACAAAGAACTGTCTCATGGCCGTAATCTTTTTTTGATGAAACACAAATCCACCGTTAATTAATGATTCCAGAATTCAGCAGCTCCAATTGAAGGTTTACCTTTATTGGGATCTCTTTAATTGCTATATTTTTATATTTTTCCTCCCAAAGCCGATGATGATGGACCCTGATTTCCTCTTCTATTCCAAATCCATCACAATTCGCTTTTTGTAACTTTGATATCATTTTTTTGGAAGTATTGGTTAATCCTGCTTTTATTTCGTTATTGAGCTGTTTTAAAAGCAACGGACTGGTTAAATGATTTTTAGGAAATTCTCTAATCCGATATTGGAGCTTTAAGGCTAAATTAGCTGTAACTGCATCATTTTTCACATTTAATTTTGTCTTTGGCCGAGAATTGAGAATTTCAACAATTACATAATTCAATTGGTTTTGTTTATTACGATGATTCGTTTTCACCAAGAAGGAAACCTGCTGTTTTATGCCTCCACTAAGTAGTAAAAATAGCTTTGCTTCCGGAATCGTTATTTTTCCGGTCATTTTTTCATTATTAAATAGGGCCATACCTACAGACTCTGCCCGATGACCCTCACTATGGATTTTGATCAGCGGCAGCAACGGGTCTTTTGTATGCTTTAGTAATAAAGGGCAAACTGATTGAACATTATAGTCAGTATAAAACCCGGTAGCTACCCCACTTTTTAAAAACTCATCGTAATAACGTCCGTTTAAATTAGCCTCTTCCTGTTTTAAGCTAATGGCATCAGTCGCCCTACCTTCAATAATAGCCACTTTTGCACCAAGAGCACCTTTAGGATTCCGATAAATAGAATCAAGTTCCTGATAGAGACCTTTTGCTGCAATCCTCTCTCCGAAAAGAATTACTTGAGTTTTCGAAGTGTCAATTCTTTCAGAAATTTTTAGATCCTCCTGTAACAACGTATCTAATGCAGTTGCTCCATTTGAGGTAAGAATAGTGCTTTTCGAAGAAGTTGTTGAGCTAGAAGTTAAATTTCCTGAACTTCCTAAACCAATTGGGTACGAGGTACTAGCAACTACTTCCCCCTTTAGGCCAACATCATATCCAATCAGTTCAATTATTTTTTGCTCTTTCAAAAGCCGCTGATCCCAACAGCCTGTTAAGAAAAACGGAATACAAACTACCATAAACCATCTAATTGTTATTTGCATTAAATACACCCTTCTGCCTCTTTCTAAATAAAAGGGATATGATTAAAAGAGATATAGGAACAGCCATAAAAAAGATGAAACCAACATAGGTAGTGAACTGCGTTAATTTTTCTATCGCTTTTTGATTATTAAAGAATAGGGCAAAAGTAAAACAAATGATGGCTGATAAATAAACGAAAGACTTTCTATTCCATTTTTTTATTAAAAAAGTGCCTGCTAAAGATGCACCGTAAAGGTAGCTTATAAAGGATGTCCCCACCAAAATAATCCACAGAGAAATAAGGATTAAATCAGGTCTTTCGATAATTTTGAAAGTAAATGACTTTAAAAGATAAAGGACAGGCTCTGGAAGCAGCAGCATTTCGTCATTACTAAAGTAAATTAAGCAGACAAAGGTTAGGAATGAATACAATAGGGTGATAAATAAATTAGCCAATGTAACAGCTTTTACCCGCCCCTTTCCTGTTGCCATTACAAAAGGTGATACAATCAAAAACATTTCCATCCCCTGCCATGCTAATGTGGCATGTGAAGCTCCTTTTATAATGTTCAAAATTCCAGAATGACCAATCGGCATGATATGATGGATATTTCCACTTCCGAAAGCTATTGGAGCAATTAATATAAAAACGAATAAAACAAAAGTAGCGATAAAATAAAACCTGGCAATTACCTTAAGATTTTCGACCGCCATGTAAATTCCGATGGAACACATCAAAATAAGGATCACCCAATAAGGAGTGTAAATGAGCATCCATTTTTTTATAATGTAGACAAATAAAATTAGAATGGTGGAGCCAGTTAGTAAGAAATAAAATGCATAAAAAAGGGTTAAGCATTTTCCCAAAAACTTTCCCAAAATGGATTGCAGGATTTGAAATAAATGCTGCTTAGGGAACCGATTACATAAAATCAGATAGAAAATAGCAAGACCCTCCATCATAATGCCTGTAAGAAGAAGGGATATCCAGCTATCTCCTTTTGCAAATTTATGAATAGCGTATGGTAAAGAAAGAAAAGCCACCCCTATTTGAGTCTGTATTAAAAAGGTAATGAGCTGAAGCTTCGTAATTTGATTTTCATTCTTCATTTTTTTCCCATCTTCTTGGTCGATTTAGTCGTTTTTTATTTTGAACTAATAACTCTCTAGGCCGGAACTTTAAAAGCCAAATTGGAAATCGAATGATGGCATCCTTCATCCCTTGTAGATTAAACGGAGCAACAGGTGTAAAATACGGTGTTCCAAGTGACTCAAGTTTGCAAAGGTGACCAACGATAAACATTAAAGAAAATATGATTCCGACAAAACCAAAAGTAGCGGCAGAAAGCATAATTGGAAAGGTTAACAGCCGGACAGTATTACTCATTTCATAGGATGCAATCGTATAGGATGATATAGACGTAAGGGCAATCACGATAACCATAATATTTGATACTAATCCTGCAGAAACAATTGCATCCCCGATGATGAGACCACCGACAATCCCAATTGTTTGTCCTATTGGCGAAGGAAGGCGAATTCCTGCTTCTCTGATTAATTCAATCGTGAACGCCATAATCATTGCCTCGATTAAAGGTGGAAACGGAATGTTCTCTACCGAGTTTTTTACAAGAACTAAAATTTCATTCGGGATAATTTCAAAATGGAAGCCAATCACTGCAATATATAAAGCTGGTAATAAAAGTGAGAGAAAAAAGCTCGTTACTCTTAAAAGTCGAAAAGCAGAGCCTGTTAGAATCCGGCTGTTGTAATCATCAGACGTTTGAAAGAAGGAGAAAAATGATACTGGAAAAACAAGAACATCACAGCTTCCTTCAGACAATAAGATGATTCTCCCCTCCATTAATTGGGCAATGGTCCGGTCAGGCCTTTCTGTGAAGAGTATATGTGGAAACGGAGAAAATGGCTGATCCTCAATTAACTCTTCTAAATACCCGGGGCTAAAAGTCATATCTGTGGATAGCGTTTTAAGTCTTTCTTCAAGTCTTTTTACCAACGTAAGGTTTGATATACCCTCCATATAGACAACGGCTAATTGGGTGTTCGTATATTGACCGGTACGATAATAATTAATTCTAAGCTGTTTATTCTGAATCCCTTGCCTGATAAAGCCTAAATTTGTAGATAGACTTTCAACAAATCCAACATGTGATCCTCTTACAGTTTTTTCACTATCGGGTTCCTTGGGGGTTCGTGATAAGTCTTTCTTTGTATTAAATGAAAAGAGATCATCCTCTCCTTGAACGATCAAAATTGTATTTCCTTGTAACAATGCATTTATGGTATCTTCAAGCATAATCTTACTTTTTGTTTCAGCAGTATATGGAATGTCACCAAAGTCTAATTCTGGATTTTTACTTAAAGGAACTAAGATACTTTCCTGGATTTTCTCCGAATCTGAAATGGTTTCTAAATAGAAAAGAATTCCTTTCTCCTCATGATATAGAATAGGAAGCATTAACAAATCCTCGGTGTTACCAAAAGCATCCTTAATAAACTCTACACGGCACTCGAATGCAGACTTTCCAATGTCTGAAGGCTTTTTATTTGGTTCATGATTAAATAAAGGTCGTTTCATAAATGAACTCCTATGTCTAAAATGTTCATTTTATGTTCTTCAAATTTTTCCTAACTTATCCCTAGAAATGAAAAAGAACCCTGAAGTAGGTTACTCTGGGTTCTATCGACTGTTATTTATGTTTAGTAAAATAGTAAAGAAACCACACCGCATGGTTTTGCTCGTCTGCTGCAGCTCTCCGAAATACTTCTTTTATATGCTCCGTTGTAGCTGTATCGGCAATTTCCATATAAAAATCAACCGTTTTTTGTTCATCTTTTAGCGCAAATTCTAACCCGTCTAAATAAGCCGCCGGACACTCCTCCACAATCTTCGGCTGCGGTTGTCTCCCCGTGAGACTCACATATATTTGCTGGAATTGTTGAAAATGCTTGACTTCATCTTGACGAATTTCAAGGATTCTCTGCCGTTCTTCCTCATTTTTAGCCATATTTGCTAATTTTGAATAACAATTGATTGCACTATACTCACCGTTGACAGCCTTTTCAACATCACTGATTAAAGTGTTTGGTTGTCTAAAAAGAGCATCATGATAATTTGTATATGGATACATCCCATACCCTCCCCGTTATATTCTTACTATCCTATGGAAAAGTGAGATGCTGGGTGCATATACAAATTTTTTTTGCATAATATCTTGTCCGATTAAATTTAACGATTGATTAGTATATGACTATCCCTTAAAAAGCTCTATTTTAAATAAAGAATTTCGAAACGGGAATACTAAATTTATCTATTTGGCTTTGGGAGGTATAAACTTGAGTACTCGTGAAAATACATTGTCCATTTTCGCTTTAGGCGGCATCAACGAAATCGGTAAAAACATGTATGTGGTCCAATATGCAGATGATATCGTCATTATCGACTGCGGAGGTAAGTTTCCCGATGAAAGTTTATTAGGAATTGACCTAATTATCCCTGACATTACCTACCTTGAGGAAAATCAGGAAAAAATCCGCGGGATGATTGTGACCCATGGACACGAGGACCATATCGGCGGAATCCCATACATTTTACGAAAAATAAATGTTCCTATCTATGCAACTCGATTTACCCTTGGTTTGATTGAACTGAAGTTGGAGGAACACCGCCTCAAAGGTGACACGAAACTCTTACAGATTGACTCTGACTCCATACTAGAACTTGGTAAAATGAAAGTTTCCTTTTTTAAAACGAGCCACAGTATTCCAGATTGTCTGGGGATTGTTTTTCACACACCTGAAGGGAATGTCGTCCATACAGGCGACTTTAAATTTGATTTAACTCCTGCCAATAATGAATCATCCGATATTCATAAAATGGCCAAGATTGGCAGCGAGGGGGTTCTAGCGTTAATCTCTGAAAGCACCAATGCTGAGCGTAAAGGGCTGTCTCCATCCGAGCAAATGGTCGGTGACCATATGGACGAGGCCTTTATGAAAGCCCATGGAAAAATCATTGTATCTACGTTTGCATCGAATGTGAATCGGATTCAGCAGGTTGTCAATGCAGCCATGTTGACGAATCGAAAGCTGGCACTGCTCGGCCGAAGCATGGTAAATGTTGTAGGTGTTGCAATCGAACGTGGGTATTTAACCGTACCTGAAGGGATGTTGATTGAGGCACGTGATGTTGATCCATTGCCGCCTGAAAGAGTAGCAATTTTATGTACCGGGAGCCAGGGAGAACCAATGGCGGCTCTCGCCCGCCTTGCTAGCGGAAGCTATCGGGATGTCGCAATTTATCCAGACGACACCGTTATTTTAGCAGCATCCCCTATACCTGGAAATGAAAAAGATGTATCGCGGATTATTGATAATCTCTTTAAACTAGGCGCAAGAGTCATTTATGGCTCCGGAAGTTCAACCGGAATGCATGTTTCCGGGCATGGGTATCAGGAAGATCTAAAGCTTATGCTTACCTTGATGAAACCAACCTATTTTATTCCGATACATGGTGAATACAGAATGCTCCATCATCACCAGTTGCTGGCGGAATCTGTTGGAGTAGAAAAAGGTAACACCTTTATTATTAAAAATGGTGACGTTGTTGATATTGAAAATTCCGTTGCACGTCAGACTCGCAGTATCCCTGCCGGGGATACGTATGTGGATGGTATGGGGGTTGGAGACATCGGCGAAGTCGTGCTGCGTGATCGCAAGCAGCTTTCTGAAGATGGAATGCTGGTGGTTGTGATTACAATCAGTAAATCAGACCGAAAAATTATTTCCGGTCCGGACACGATTACCCGCGGTTTCGTCTTTGTAAAAAATTCGGACGATCTCCTTAAGGAAGTAAATCGTCTGGTTAAAAAAACCGTCATCGACTTACAAGAAGATAATGTACGGCAATGGAGTGTCATTAAACAAAATATTAAAAAATCAGTTGGACAATATCTATTCACCCAAACAAAGAGAAAGCCGATGATTCTGCCGATCATTATTGAAATCTAAATTCACAAAAATGGCTCAGTTCACTGCACTGAGTCATTTTTCGTATTTTCAGTATCGGTTCTAAACCTTAAAACGACATTCATTCGTTTTTAATAATTTTTTCAGAGACCCTTCATTTTGTCTCTGTAAATATATGTTACGTTTTATAGGTATTAAAATTCGAGAGGAGAAATCTTACCTATGAAAAAGAGAATGGGCTTTTTATTTGCAGCAGTGGCTTTAATGGTAATGATGTTAAGCGCATGTGGAAGCACTAGTAATAATTCTTCAAACACGACGACATCTTCTAGCAAAAAGTCAGATACCACAACACAGACAGCTAAAACCGAGAATACACAAAAGGTTGCCGCAAAAAATGCTTCTACAGGAAATGTAGTTACTATCAAGGTTATGGCAAAGGATTTTGAATACGATAAAAAAGTGATCCATGTTAAAAAGGGTGATAAAGTAAAAATCATTCTCCAAAGTGATGACGGCGGTCATGGCTTTGCACTTCCAGCATTCAATGTTAACATTCAGGGGAATAAAAGTGCTGAATTTATTGCTAATAAAACTGGGACATTTGAATACCACTGTTCTGTAGTATGCGGAGCAGGACATTCTAAAATGACGGGAAAATTAATAGTAGATTAGTATTTTTTCTATAAAAGGGATTTTCTAATAAAGATCCTAAAAAGAAAAGAGTTGGCGAAAAACAATACTAGTTTTCCCAACTCTTTTTTCTCCAAAGTTAAAAATTTGTTGATAATTTCTTTTGTAAAAGTTATGGGTAATTCTTGCGCAATAATTTTGAGAGGGCCGCTTACTCTTTGAGTTAAACTAAGCATAATCCCGTGTTTCACATTAAAATGGAAACTAAGTCTTTTTCGTGGATAATCTCTCCCCATGGACGAGCATATTATTCTTGAGTGGAAGGTGAATGGATTTAAACATAATCCTCAAGATTTGGTTAGCCAACTTGAAGATGAATGTGATTTTTAAATTTAATATGATATGAAAATAAAAAACACGGAGGAGCATAATTTATGAACATCTTATGGGATTTTGACGGAACGCTTTTTGATACGTACCCGGCACTTTTAGAAGGATTTATGCAATTAACTCCCCAAAAACTGGATCGGGGTGAAGTCTTAAAATGGCTGAAAAAGGACTCGAAAACAGCGTTTAAACATTATGGGATTAGTGAAGAACAACGAGGAAAATACGAAGAATTATACAACTACTATTCAAAACTAAATAGTAAACCGTTTGATCACATCGAAAATGTGTTATCAACTGTTAACAGCAATGTCATCGTCACTCACCGAGATAAGGAATCTACCATCTATCTCTTGAAAAAGTTCAATTTAAAAAAGTATTTCAAAGACATTGTTTCTGTTGAAGAAGATGGTTTTATTCGAAAACCCCATCATTCCTCTTATGAAGACGTTCTTAAAAATCACAAAATAGATTTGGTGGTCGGGGACCGGGAACTGGATTTAATTCCAGCGAGAGAATTAAAGATTAAAACGGTTGCTTTTCAAAACAAAGGTATTGAGGCAGATTTTCATATTGAGAGTTATGCAGATTTTATGCCTGTGGTACTTCAAGACGATGTTCGCAGATAAAAGTCGGTTTTACGCAGATAAATCAGTTACTATCGCAGATAAATCGAATCAAAGCTAATTTTAACAGCCAGGCAGATGCCTGGCTCATGGATCTTGATTTTTAATTAATCGTTTGATTAGTATACACTATTTCAGCAAAACCCTGATCTACCAAAGCTTATGCCGTTCAATTAAACGTTTAATTAATATATACTTTTTTTTGGAAACAAGGCTTTTATTGAAATAACAAATCCACTTCCTTACGCAATTCTTCTAATAAAGAAAAGTTCCCCAGGGTTCCCAAGCTTTCTACGACATTCGTGTAATACCACTTTTGCTTTTCCTTGCCGCGGTTAAACCTCTTCCAAACCTCTTCGCCAACTTGTTCGTAGTCATTTCGGATTGATCGAATATTATGTAGTTTATCCGCACAAGCAACAGCACGGATTTCCATCGAAGCGGTTTTTAAAAATTCAATCGTATGTTCCTTTCGTTTCTCCCAAGAGAGCGATTTATCTGGTTCAGAACAGCCCGCAACGATTTCAGCAATTTTTTCGCCAAATTTACGTTTAAGATCTTCCAAAGTTAAATCGGTATCTTCAACCGTATCATGCAGGATTCCTGCTGCCACAACATCATCCATATACCCTGCTTTCAAAAGAAGCATTCCCACTGCCACAGGATGTGTTATGTAAGGGATATCCGTAAGTTTTCGGTACTGACCTTCGTGGGCTTTACTAGCTGTTTGAAGTGCTTTTTCAACAATTTCCATCGTGACCTCCTCCCTTTACCTTTATTTTACCATTGGTTCTCACTGATAAAGTTATCAAAAAAATAGAGCCCGGAGCCGAGCCCTTTGTTTTTCATAAAAAGGTTATCCAACCTGTTGATTATGTTTTAATTGCGCAGCTATTTTTTGATAGGCACTAGCTTCCTTGACCATCCCTTTTTGCTGATACATTTTACTAATTCTTAAAACGGGAATTGGGTTTTGCGGCTGTAATTCCATCTCCCAGAAGAAGCAATCGATGGCCTTATCATATTGCTGAAACTCTGCGTAATAATCCCCCAGTTCCATCATCCGTTCTGGGTCCTCTTCCAACCCGGCCATTTTATTGATTTTTTCAAACACCTTTAAATGGGGGATTGTCTCATTAACAGGGATTAGTTTATTGCGAACCGTTTGGAGGTCATGCTCTTCTAAAAGGAGAATAGCCAGTTGGGACATCTTTTGTTCCATCTGGATTGTTTTCTTATCATCGGGAAGATGTTTCAGCAAGGCAAGGAAATCGTCCAAGTGTGTGAACACAAACTTAGGGTCGGAATTTCCCCAAATGTTGGTTAGAATCGTTTCGTAGGAATGTGGCAGGTCATCTAAAAAGGTGAATAAATATAGGGCAGCTTTCTCGGTGTTACCTTTCGCAACCATTTTTTCAATCAGTTGTTTTGATTCAGGAAGCTCTTTAAACGGGTTAATGTTTGCCTCACTTAAAACGAGCATCCATTGTTCTAACGTTAGAAATTTTAGTGCAAGCGAAGTAGATTTTTCAAGGTTCTCTTCTCTTTGAAGTTTTTCAACTCGTTCCAGCCACAGCAGTAACACTTCAACATTACAATCCTGCTGCGTAAATATTTGTTCTAAAAATTGATGTTCCTTTGGATTTAAACGGTTTTGGAAGCAGTGCATATCTACGTAAAGTGGGTCCTTTTTAAGGATTTCAGACAAACTGGAGGTATTGTAAAAATCGTTGTAAGAAAAATATTCGTGTGATTCTAAGCGTTCCTTTGCCGATTTTAAGGAAGGAGCAAAGTTACGTAAAATTTGAATTACCTGAAAGGATTTCATAAACTTGCCGTTTCTTCTATGATGATAATATATCTTGTCAATCATTTCGATGAGCTGATTTTTTTCAAAAAAGGAGTCAAGTGTTGTGGCAATATAGGCTACTTCTTGCAGTGAAAAATGCAGTTGGAGTTCTGTGAAGAGTTTATTTTTGCTCGGAATTGACACGTTTAAATGGGGGATAAATATGGGTAACATTGGATTGGGAGCCTTAAGAATAATTCCTTCTCGAAACACTTTATCGATAAAAGTATCTTCAATGGTATTAGTGAGTTTGTCACCATAAATAAAAGAGTTTTTATAGTAAACAAGATAATATTTATCCTGTTCTTCTGTGATCACTTCGACTACCTTGGTTCTTGCAAAAAGAGCGGCACGAAGAATATTCCCTTTTATGATTCTCTTTTTATCCTTTATTGATATTTCAGTTGGTATCATCAGTTCTTTATCCATTTAGACCTGCCCCCTATCATCATTTTGACTCATACCTTTGACTTTATTATATCATACGTCTAAAAAAAGAGTGCATCAGGCTATTTTTGCTAAAAAGGAAAGGATCTGGCGCAAAGTGGTTCATTTTCGCCAGATCCTTTTTGGTCTTAAAGGGGGTTATGCCCTTATGCCTTCTCTTTTTTTAGTGGATCCCCCGAATATCCACCAAATTCCATTAAAAGCAAAGGGAGGAATTCTAATAATACAAAAGACATGGGATGGTATATCATAAAAGTGCTAAGGAAATTAATGTGTTAAAAGCCTTTATTGATTTTATAAAAGAAACTGTGGGACCCTCTTCTATATAAAAAGTTGGGCCAGATCGAGATGGCCCTACTACCAATTAAGATAACATTTTGTCTAGATAGGTAATGATTTCTACCTTATTGTTTGATACCTTTTCCGCTCTTTTAATGTCTTTCTCTAATTTTTCTTGTGATTTTTTCAGGATTTCTTCTTCTCTTTCACGCGGTATTACTACAACACCATCCGCATCTCCTACTACAAGATCACCAGAAGAAATGGTTACACCGCCGCATGAAATAGGTCCATTAATACTGCCATTTCCCGTTTTATTGCTTGCAGCTATTGTAGTCCCTTTACAAAACACAGGATAATTTAATTCCTTTGCTCCTATAATGTCACGAATAACACCATCCGCAATAATCCCTTTAATGCCAAGGGTTTGGGCCATCCCGAGAATAAAATCACCTGCAATGGCTCTGCTCGTATCCCCTTTTGCGTCTATAACAATGACCTCCCCTGGCTTTGCTTCGCGTATGGCTTTTAGTACAACAAGATTATCCCCTGCTTGCATGTTCACAGTAAATGCGCGTCCGGCAACCCGGTATTCTTCTTTTAAAGGTTTGATTGATGCATCCAAGTTTGTCATTCCATCTAATGCATCGGAAATACAAGTGGTTGGTATGTCTTGAAATCGATCAACAATATTCATTTTTTCTCCCCCTGATTTTAATTTTTACACCAGATTAATAGCATCAACAAATGTATTTGCTAGTATCTTTACCATACCAATCTTTCACCTATTTGATAAAATCGAAATATTTCATATTGGTTTATTCTTTATTTGAATGAACTTTAACGTGGATGGTTAAAACTTTATTAATCAAACGGTCGACAGAAAGAGTCCCATTCATAATGAAAGACAAATCTAATTAAACGTTTGATTAGTGTATGCTATTTAAGAAAAAGCCTGATTATTCATGGAATCAAATTTTAATTAAACGTTTGATTAGTATACACTAATCATCAGAATCTTTAGTGGAAAGCGAGATGACTTGAGTATGAAAAACATTACAAAATTTATAATAGCAAAACCTGCTCATGAAGTATTTGAAGCATTTGTTGACCCAGCAAAAATTGGTAATTTTTGGTTTTCAACAAGCTCAGAGAGATGGGAATCTGGAAAAACGGTTGCATTAACATATAAAGAATACAATGCGGAACTTGAAATAAAAGTCATAAATGTTGTTGCAGATCAGAAAATTGTGTTTAAATGGGGCCCAGTTGAAGATGAGCATCAGGTGACAATCTCACTAAATAAGGTAGACTCGTCCTCTTCGATTATTGAAGTTACAGAAGATGGTTTTGACGAAAATGACCCTGAATTCGTACATAATCTGGTCGACAATAAAGAAGGCTGGGTATATATGTTGACCTGTTTAAAAGGGTATCTAGAAAACGAAGTCAATACGTTGAGGGGCGCTTTAGTTAAAGAGTAGTAGTCAATAACCCCGTTGAACAAGGGAGTCCAACGGGGTTAAACTTTTTAGTGAAATTACTTACCTTTTTTAATCATTTCAAAAATGTTTTTCGCCTGATCTGTATTGTTTATTTTTCCTGTAAAAAGGTCGCTTCCGGGTCCGTAGGCATAAATGTTCACATCATCCCCCGTATGCCCGCTGGTTGTCCAGCCAGTTACGGATCGGTTATCGAAAATCTTTTCAATTGCATTATCAATTTCAGTTACGTTTTTCGATTCGGCCGCTTTTTTTACCAATCGGATTTCTTCGGGTTTCAGTGACAACTCAATATTACTTTTTAACGTTTGTTCTACATCTACACCTTTTGCAATTTGTTCAGCCATAAAGTCAGGAGTATGCTTTGCAGCTAGTATTGGCGCTGCAAACCAGTTATAATTCCCCTTTGCTCCGACTGAAAAACCGCCTGTTGAATGATCTGCAGTAGCAACCACCAATGTATGCTTATCTTTTTTAGCAAAATCAATTGCCGCTTTAAACGCATTTTCGAAGTCTTGCATCTCGCTCATCGCAGCAACGATGTCGTTATCGTGACCTGCCCAGTCGATCTGACTTCCCTCAACCATTAGGAAAAAGCCCTTTTTATTTTTACTTAATTTACTTAAAGCAGTTTCTGTCATCTCTTTCAAGGAAGGTATAGAAGACTCTCGATCCAGCATTTTAGGCAATCCTTCAGGGGCAAACAATCCAAGCACCTTAGTTTGTTTACTTTTAAACATTTCATTCTTATTCGTTACATAATCATAACCATCTTTTTGGAATTCCTTAGTTAAATCACGGTCGGAACGGACCAAGTTGGTTACCCCACCTCCTAGCATTACATCAATTTTGTGGTGGCCATTGATTTTTTCATCAAAATAATTGTCCGCGATGGCATCCATATTTTTTCGGTTTTTTTCATGGGCACCAAAGGCTGCAGGTGTGGCATGCGCAATCTGACAAGTCACAACGAAACCAGTCGATTTACCTTTTTCTTTTGCAGCTTCTAAAACGGATTTTACCGGTGAGCCATTGCGGTCGACTCCAATCGCCGAATTGTAGGTTTTGACCCCTGTCGCCATGGCTGTACCTGCAGCAGCGGAATCCGTTACATTATGCTTTGGGTCATCTGAGTAGGTCATTTGTTGCCCAACCAGGTATGGATCAAACGCTGTGGGCTCAAACTTTTTTGTGGTCGGATTATCCTTAAAATAGCGATATGCAGTCGTATAGGAAACCCCCATTCCGTCTCCGATTAAAAAAATGATATTGTTAACCTCCGCTCGTTCGGCCTGTGCTCCGTCATGTATGGTACCGAGTATGGTTCCAACTGCTGCAATAGAAAGTGTGGCTATGGTTAAAAAATTTTTTCGCAAAATCTTTCCTCCTAAATTTCACTATATAGGTTCAGTTTCCCCTTTTAATTTATAATCATAAGGAATTTGCCTTTTTGGGTAATCTAACATTAAAAAGGGTATGTAAATATAAGAAATTTCTTTTACGATATACACATACAATCAATTATTAATGAGAAATAGTTAAATACCTTTACTGGAGGGAAACCTGTGTTTTTATCCTATCCTATTTTAGCCGCCCTTTTAGGGATGTTGATTGCTCAATTCGTAAAGATCCCCATTCATTTTTTAACAACTGGAGAAGTGAGATGGAATCTGATGTTTAGTACTGGCGGAATGCCAAGCTCCCATACCGCAACGATTATTTCCTTAACAACAGCAATTGGGCTTACCTCAGGGTTTAAATCAAATGAGTTCGCGATTTGTGTAGTGATGTCTGCCATTGTTATGCATGATGCGACGGGTGTCCGCCGGCATGCTGGATATCATGCAGAGGTTTTAAATAAATTGTTGGTTGATTTCAATGCATTGGTCGAGACTCTAAAAGACCCTAATCTTAAAAAAACGGAATCCCGAGCAAAGCTCAAGGAACTTTTAGGACACCAGCCGGCAGAGGTATTTTTTGGTGCCATCACCGGGATTATTATTGGTTTCTTAACCTATTTGGTTTATCCATTTTCTTCCTAACTAAAACCTTTATTGAATATCTTTTTAAGGTATGATATTCTCTAATCAATAAGAAGGAAAATGCAGTGACTGACGACAACCGTGGAATTGACCACATGGAAGCTGCATTTTATACGGTCGGGTCGTCTGGGCAGAGATAGGTTTTTTTTCCTATCTCTTTTATTATTTAGGAGGGTTTTTTTCAATGGAAAAAGTCATTTTAGATGGACAACTCGTAGCAACAAATATTAAAGATGCTTTAAAAGATAAAGTGAACGTATTAAAGGAAAAAGGAGTTACTCCTTGCCTTGCCACAATTTTAGTCGGTGATGATCCATCTTCCGAGACTTATGTAAAAATGAAGGGAAATGCTTGTGAGAAGGTTGGAATTAAATCATTACGGATTCATCTGCCAAAGGAAACACAAACAGATGATTTATTAAAAACGATCGATGAATTAAACCAAGATGATTCTGTTCATGGGATTCTTCTTCAACATCCAGTACCGGCACAGATTGATGAGCGTAAAGCGTTTGAGTCCATTGATATTCGTAAGGATGTCGACGGGGTAACAAGCAGAGGCTATGGGGAAACAGCTTTGGGATTTGGAAAATATCCTTCATGTACACCTGCAGCCATCATGGAAATCATTAATTTTTATAATATACCTGTTGAAGGAAAACATGCGGTTGTTGTGGGGAGAAGTCCGATTTTAGGGAAGCCGGTATCAGCCTTACTTTTAAATGCAGATGCTACCGTAACAACTTGTCATTCACGTACCACGAATTTACCAGAAATCGTTAAACAAGCGGATATTGTGGTAGCTGCTGTGGGTAAACCTAATTTTATTCAAGGGGACTGGATCAAAGAAGGTGCAGTAATCTTGGATGCTGGATATAACAAAGGCAATATCGGTGACGTGGATTACGATGCGTGTTATGAAAAAGCTAGTGCAATTACACCTGTTCCTGGCGGTGTGGGTCCTGTAACAATTTCTATGCTATTAAAGCATACTGTAAAGTCTGCTGAGGAAACTCTTCAAAACTAATATGATTTGAGTTGAGCTGTTTTGGCTCAACTCTTTTTTTGTATTTTCATTAACCTTAAGTATGCATTTATCATCTTCACGGCCAATGCAGCGCCGTTTATAGGTTGGGGGGATTAGGTTAAGCACCCGATCAGATAAATAGACGAACCAATTTTGCTTAATTAGAAATTTTCATTCAAAAAGCTTTAAATAAACGGAGAAATTTCCCCTATTGACTCGAAAAACATGAAAATGGGGGATTTTGCTTTGCATAATCGTAAAATCCTCCCTTATTTACCCCGAAATAAGCTCCATTCTACATTTAATCGAAAAATCTTCGCTTATTTTTTACTTTTGTTAGTTACCATATTTACCCAAGGGTCCATAATTATTACAAACAAAGCTTCCAACAAAATTATTTTGTTTTTGCAGATGGAAGGGCTTGGATTATAATTATTGGTGAAGATGGCATTATTGAAATCGCAATCGTTGCTGGAAAATGTTGAACAAATGGTTGAACATATTGGCAGGGTTTATGATTTTTCCAAATCAGTTGAACCATTTGAAGAATGGTGGTGGCACTTGGACAAAGTTACCTCCGGAGATTTAGAAGTAGAAATAGGATTAAGTCCTAAAGATAAGGTTTTGTGAGCATACGAAGATTCCCTATCTTCGTATGCTTACTTCTACTTTTTCAAACTTTTCCAGTCTCCCGGCGCACAACAGGTGCTACCTCCGTTGCTAACCGCTCAATATTTTCCGCGACCTTCTCAAACGGCATACCTCCAATATCCATCTGGGCAATAAACCGCTGATGACCAAAAAGCTCGTATTGATGAAGGATTTTTTCAATAATCTGCTGCGAACTTCCTACAAATAAAGCCGTTTCCGGAGCAGCCATAATCTCAAAATCAGCTCTCGACATATGGGTACTCATGCCACGCTGGCGATTGAGATATCCCCAATAATTGGAGTGGTACGCATAATACTCATCTTTTGCCTGCTCCGTGGTTTTAGATATATAGGCATGCCCTGTGACTCCCACCTTCAAAGATTCCGGGGCATGCCCAGCTTGACTAGCCGCCTGCCGGTATATATCAACAAGAGGCTTAAATCGGTTGGGCGGACCTCCTAGGATGGCCAAGGCTAAACCAGTACCTAATCTGCCTGCTCGTGCCGCGCTCTCCGGAGTGCCGCCAACTCCAACCCAAATCGGTATTTCTTTTTGTAACGGCCTCGGAGCTATTTCAGCAGCCTGCAATGGCGACCTAAATCTGCCACTCCACGTAACCCTCTCTTCCGCATTCAGCTTCAAAAAGAGCTCAATATGTTCTTCAAACAATTCATCATATTGGTTCACGTCATACCCGAACAGCGGAAACGATTCGATAAATGCTCCACGTCCGGCAATGATTTCAGCCCGCCCGTTTGATAGTAAATCAAGTGTAGCAAAATCCTCAAAAAGACGGACAGGATCTATCGTATTTAAAACAGTAGTAGTAGTGGTTAGTTTGATTCGTTTCGTCACTTGTGACACTGCAGACAACACAATCGCTGGAGCTGATACTGCATAATCCAGACGGTGGTGCTCCCCTACTCCAAATACATCCAGCCCTAATTCATCCGCCATTTTTGCAGCTTGGATAATTTCTTTAAGTCGCTGATGCGCACTAATCGTCTTCCCTGTATTCGGATTCGGGCCTAAATCCGCTAACGTATAAATCCCAATTTCCATTTCTTTCTCTTCCCTTCTTTCTTTATAACTAGTATTCAATAGTTGACAAAAATAATTACATGTAATATGATTATCTCGAATTAAATATATTTTAATTTGAGATTCATGATTTGTAAATATATTTTCACAAAACTACAAGGGGTGTCAAAAATGAGCTTTTTCAGTAATTTATTTGGCAGTGCATCTAAGGAGGAAGAAAAAATGACCAATCCAAAATTAAAAATCGGGATTATTTTAGGAAGTACACGTCAAGGACGTGTTAGTCCACAAGTAGGAGAATGGGTGAAAGGTATTGCTGACAAACGTCAGGATGCAGATTATGAAATCGTTGATATCGCCGACTTCAAATTACCATTCCTAGGAGAAGGTACTGGCCAAGAACCAGGACTTCAAGCATGGAATGAAAAACTTGCTAGTCTTGATGGCTTTGTATTCATTGTTCAAGAATACAACCACAGCATCACAGGCGCATTGAAAAATGCATTGGATTCAGCTCGCGAAGCTTGGAACGATAAAGCAGCAGGTATTGTAAGCTATGGATCAACTGGCGGAGCCCGTGCTGCTGAGCATTTACGCGGCATCTTAGGGGAATTAAAAGTTGCAGATGTTCGCACACATCCGACTCTTTCATTATTTACTGATTTTGAAAACGGATCAGTATTCAAACCAGCTGAATTGCATCTTACAAATGTGAATGCAATGCTTGATGAAGTAATCAGTTGGAGCGGAGCATTAAAAACAGTTAGATAATTGATTTTCCTTTTAAAAATAGAGCTTGGATTCCAAGCTCTATTTTTTACATTCGATTTGTATTAACTAAAACTAACCGTACTATTATCCTCAATCAAAACTTCACTTCCCTCTTCCTTTTTTCTATTTATCCAGCTCATCTCCTGTCAAAATGAGATCCCTTGCTAATAATTTCTAAATTTGATATGATAACTGACGAACGTTCGTTAATTAGGGGTGATTTTATTGAAAAGCAATGAAATTAAGGAAGCAGCTCTAAAATATTTCACCATTCATGGTTATGAAGGAGCATCCCTTTCGCAAATAGCTGAAGAGGTCGGCATGAAAAAGCAATCCATTTACGCTCATTTTAAAGGGAAGGATGACCTTTTTCTTCAAGTTTTGCGTGATGCAAAAGAGACTGAGCTATCTTCAAAGCTCCAATATTTTGAAAAAGTTGATTCACAAAATCCCGAAAGAGATTTATACGGATTCTTACAATTGGTTATCGATCTTTTTCAGAAAAATGAGCATATAAAGTTTTGGCTACGCATGTCCTTTTTTCCGCCAGCCCATCTCGCAAAGGCAATTGAAAAGGAAGTAATCGATATTGAAGAGAAAGTACAGAAGATACTAGAAGGTAAATTTCAGGATTGGATTGATGCTAAGTTAATCACTATAGAATCTGCAAAAACACCCACCTTCGCTTTCTTAGGAGTAGTCGATTCCATTTTGCTAGAACTTGTATACGGCAATGATGATCAACGGCTGAAAGATAAATTAGCAGCCTCATGGACTGTATTTTGGAGAGGGATTTCGCATTAATGATTCATACAGAAAAGAGGTGTTGATTCATGAAGAAAACGATAAAAGAACAAAAAGCTGTATTAATTATTCTTTTAAGCAATATTTTCATTGCCTTTCTGGGAGTGGGTCTCATCATCCCTGTTATGCCAACTTTTATGAATATCATGCATTTATCTGGGAAAACGATGGGCTATCTTGTTGCGGTTTTTGCGGTGTCACAACTGCTAGTGTCACCACTCGCAGGACAATGGGTTGACCGTTATGGCAGAAAGAAAATCATTATCATCGGTTTATTCCTATTTGGTGTTTCAGAACTGATTTTTGGGATAGGCAAAAATGTATCAGTACTTTATCTATCAAGAATACTAGGTGGGTTTAGTGCCGCCTTTATTATGCCCGGAGTTACTGCATATCTTGCAGATATTACATCGGTTCAGGAAAGACCAAAAGCAATGGGCTATATGTCTGCAGCTATAAGCACTGGCTTTATTATAGGGCCCGGCATCGGCGGCTTTATTGCAGAATATGGCGTACGGATGCCCTTCTTCTTTGCTGCAGCCATAGCCTTTTTAGCCTGCTTTATTTCCATATTTATTTTAAAAGAGCCGATAACTAAGGAACAGCTTGCAGAAATTTCGGCTAAAACCAAGCAAACAAACTTGATTAGCGATTTGAAAAAATCACTTAATCCGCATTATTTCATTGCATTTATTATTGTATTTGTGCTCGCATTCGGTTTATCAGCTTATGAAACAGTTTTTAGTCTATTTTCTGATCATAAATTCGGCTTTACACCAAAGGACATTGCATCGATTATTACAATAAGCTCCATCTTTGGCGTTATCGTGCAAGTATTTATGTTTGGGAGAATGGTAGATTTTCTTGGAGAAAAGAAACTGATCCAATTATGTTTGATCATTGGTGCAATTTTGGCAGTGGCATCCACCGTGGTTTCTAGCTTTTTAGTAGTCCTTGTGGTAACTAGCCTTATCTTTCTTGCATTTGACTTGCTTCGTCCGGCATTGACGACCTTTTTATCAAAAGCTGCCAAGAAGGAACAAGGATTTGTTGCTGGAATGAATTCTACTTATACGAGCTTAGGTAATATCGTTGGACCAGCGATGGGCGGGATACTGTTTGACATAAACATCCACTTTCCTTATCTTTTTGCTGCTGTCATCATGATTATTGGTCTCGGTATTACAATTATGTGGAAAGACAAACAATTGTCAGCAAGCATAGCTGAGTAATTAGAAAAGCCCCGGACACCCCAAAACACTTATTGCTGATATTTTTTTGACGGGAATTTCGTGTCCAATCAAACTCAGAAAATGCCAGATTCTATATAAATAAAGAGAGGAACGCTTTCTGTACCTCTCCTTATTTACATTCATTCTTCCTATATGAACCAATCCCTGTTAAGAAAGCATTTCCTCTTTTTCTTTTCCGTATTTTTTAATCCCCTTTTTCTCTTTTTCCTTTAATACATAGCTTAGTAGGTCTAGTACAATACGGGCTGCAACTTGTCCGGTCATGCCCGTTGGATCATACGGCGGTGCAACTTCTACTAAATCAAACCCAATGACTTCTCCTCTTTTGGAAATTCCTTTAAGCAATTCATTAACCTCGTCGTAGAGGAGCCCACCTGGAGAAGGAGTTCCTGTTCCAGGTGCAATTGACGGATCGATTCCGTCAATATCAATCGTTACATAATATTTTTCTCCTGCAGGAATAAGCTCCAATACTTCTTTAAGTCCCATTTTTCTCATCTGACGAGGTGATAGGATCACACTGCCATACTCTCTTGCTGCTTCGACGTCTTCTTTTTTGCTGCTGCTGATCCCGCGAATGCCAAACTGGAATATTTTCTGAACAAAATCCAGCTCAGATAAGCGACGAATGCAATTTCCATGACCATACCTCATTCCTGAGCGATGATCCGCCCAGTCTAGATGGGCATCAATTTGAATCACATGAAACGGACCTATGTCTTCTATTCCCTTTCCAACTGCTGCTGTGATGGAGTGATCGCCTCCTAATACAACCGGCATAGCACCTTTGGAAATAATTTTTCGTATTGCTTCTTCTGTATTTTCATGGCACTGCATAATATCTCCGTGTACCATGTCTACATCACCACAGTCGACGACTTTCCATTCAGGCCCAAGATACATAATATCGTTTTCAATATCATAAGCACCATCCAGACCGAAACTATATAATGTAGAGCCTTCGCGGATTCCTCTAGGGCCCATTCTTGCACCAGATTTCCATTGTGTCCCCATGTCATTAGGCACCCCGATTACAGCTACATCTGCATCAAGCTGGTCCAGGTTCGAACATATTGGGTATTTCCCAAAAGTACAAATTCCTGTAAATGGTAAGTTTAAAAACTGCTTTTCATCACGATTAGACATTCTTGCTGCCTCCTTTTTAATTTTCATCCACGCTTTTTCCTTATGCAAAGTTTTTTATATTGTTTACACAATTAGTTTTCAATTAAAGTTGTTGTTTTCTCCTCATAAGTCTTTTGAAATAAATTCATATAATCTTCTTTTGTCAAATCCCTTGAATTTGCCTGAGTACACAAATGTTTAAAGGCTCCTTCTGCTAGGAATGGGAAATCTTCGGGATTTACATTACTTAATTCTCGAAAGCTAGGAATGCCGATTTTATTTGCCAGCTCTTTTAACAACACAACACCTTCATAAGCCGTTTCTTCAATTGTTTTTCCTTCAGGATTTGCCCCAAGTTTGATTGCTACCATGGCGTGCTTTTCTGGATTTGAAGGAATATTATATTCAAATACATGTGGGAGAAAAATAGAATTCGCCACTCCATGTGGAGTATCATAAAGTCCTCCAAGTGGTTCGGCCATTGCATGTACAGCCCCAAGATCCGTGTTATCAAAGGCGATACCGGCAACCAAACTGCCCAAAAGCATATTTTTCCTAGCCTCTAAATCGTGACCATTTTCTACTGCTAATGGCAGGTACTTTGCAATTAATTCTATGGAATATAGTCCCAAAGCGTCTGTAAGTGGTTGAGCAACTTTGCAGGTGTAAGCTTCGATAGCATGTGTGAGTGCATCCATTCCTGTAGCTGCTGTAATAGATTTAGGCAAAGTTACCGTCAATTCAGGATCAACAAGTGCAAGTTTAGGAGCGATTTTCAAATCTAGTATCGCCTCCTTTTGTTTCGTCACTGTATCGGTAATGACAGAACCTCTTGTAACTTCACTACCGGTACCTGAAGTTGTCGGAATACAAATTAGTGGTGGGATTTCCCGTTCTAGTAAATTTACACCGTAACGTTCTCTTAATTCTCCTCCATGTGTTAAAAGTGTCCCAATTGCTTTGGCTGTATCCATTGAACTTCCGCCGCCAAGACCAATTAAAAGATCGATGTTCTCGTTTTTAAACTGTTGATATGCACTCTCGCAATCTACATCTTTTGGATTAGGTGATATTTCATCATAAACAATATAATTAACACCTTCTTGATCTAAAGATTGTGTGATTTTGTCCAAAATCCCTGTTTGTGCAAGTCCTTTATCTGTAATAATGAGGGCTTTATTTCCCCCTAATTCTTTAGCCCTTTTCCCAATATTCTTTACTTTACCCTTTCCAAACTCTATAGAAGTAGGCAGATTAAAATGAAAATCCCATAACATATTAAATTTCCTCCTTTATTATTCTGAATATTCTGAATTAAAAACTGATGTTTTCTCTATTTAATTAATTGCTAAACCATTCAGTTGGCTTAACATCTAAATTAATATTGATTTGTTTTACCTCAGTAAACGTATCCAAACCAAAGGTTCCTAACCCGCGACCAATCCCGCTCTGCTTGTACCCTCCCCACGGTGCTTCATTATAGGCGAGGTTATAAGCATTAACATAGGTAATTCCGGCTCTTACTTTTTTAATAACCCTCAAAGCTTTGGCGCCATCTTGTGAAAAAACACCTGCTGCAAGCCCGTATGAGGTATCATTTGCCAGCTGGATTGCTTCCGCCTCATCTTTAAACTTTTGAACGACAAGGACTGGTCCAAAAATTTCTTCCTGAACAATTCTCATGTCAGGCTTGGTGTCAACAAATATTGTTGGCTCAATGAAATAACCATTTTCAAGCCCGTCACTTGTGATGCGGTTGCCCCCGCAAACTAATGTAGCCCCTTCGTTTAAGCCAATTTGAATATATTCAAGGATGTGCTTCATATGGTCTTCACTTACAAGCGGACCCATCTCTGTAGACGAATCATCCCCAAGCCCAACCTGAATCTTTTTCGCTCTTTCTATTAATCTAGCAATGAATTCATCATGAATGCTCTCTTCTAATAGTAAACGGGATCCTGCATTACAAACTTGTCCGGCATTGGTAAAAATCCCATTTAATGCATAATCGATGGCTGTCTCAAAATCTGCGTCAGCGAAAACAATATTTGGTGACTTGCCGCCTAGTTCGAGTGAAATGTTTTTAATATTTCCTGTTGCTGAATTCATGATACTTCTACCCGTTGCTGTACTACCTGTAAAAGAAATCAGATCTACCTTTTGACTTTCTGCTATTTCATTTCCTACTGTTGAACCACCTCCCAAAACTAGGTTTGCAACACCAGCTGGTATCCCCACTTCTTCCATAATCTCAAATAATTTGTAAGTGGTGACCGGGGTGATTTCAGCTGGTTTAAATACAAGCGTATTTCCCGCAGCAAGCGCAGGGGCTATTTTCCAAGCTCCCGTCAACAATGGAAAATTCCATGCAGCGATAAGCCCGCATACACCGACAGGTTCCCGAATAACCATGGCTTGTACAGGATCGGCAACAGAATACGTTTGACCATTTGGCTTTGTCACTAACCCAGCATAGTATCGAAAGCAATCCACCGTATCAGCAATATCAAACTCAGATTCTTTAAGGGGTTTTCCCGTATTCTCTGTTTCTAGTTTGCTAAGCTCGGCTGCCCTTTCTTCAATCTTATCCGCTATTTTAAATAAGTAGGATGCACGTTCAGATGCCGGCAAGTCTGACCAAATTCCGGAGTCAAAAGCTGTTCGTGCTGCATTAATCGCCATTTGTGCTTCTTCTCTACTTCCCTGCGGAGCCTCGGCCATGATTTTACCGTTTGCGGGATTCACAGCATGACTCTTCTCTCCGCTTAACGAATCCATCCATTCACCATTAATAAACATTTTCAGCTTCAACATTTTGACAAACCTCCAATATGTTATTTTTATCTTACTTGTTGAGAGATAACCTCTTGATCAATGTCTTGGTCATTTTCTGGAATCATTTCTTTATCAAAATAAAACTCAGGAAGTGGTTTGCGGAACCATTTCGTCATATAGACAAGATAAATCAAGCCGCATGCCATCCAAATGCCCCCGAGAATCAACGCATCCATTTCTAAATGCGACCATAACCACATCGTAAAGGCTGCGCCAATGAGTGGTAATAATAGATACCGAATACAATCCCGAAAAGAACGCTTGTGATTTCTGATAAAATAATGGGCGATAACAGACACATTTACCGATGTAAAGGCAATTAACGCTCCAAAATTAATAAACTTTATAACTTGTTCTAGGGTTAATAAAATTGCAAGTAAAGAAACTGCGCCAATCACAATGATGCCAAGTGACGGTGTTTTAAATTTAGGATGAATATATCCAAATATTTTTTTGGGTAAAACGGAATCTCGACCCATCGCATATAACACTCGAGAAGCGCTTGTGATTGAAGCGATACCTGAAGAGAAATTACCAATAATCACCGCTGTAATAAACATGGATTTAAATAAATTCCCTCCGACGAGCACTGCTATTTCAAGGGCTGCAGAATCAGCATGTTTGAATGAAATGCCCGGATTCACCAATTGTGCTAAGTAAGAAGAACCAATATACAAAACTCCGATAAACAATAACATGATAATAATCGCTTTTGGAATCGTTTTTTCGGGATTGATGGTTTCCTCTGATAAAGTGGTGAGTGAATCAAAACCAAGAAAACTAAAACAAAGAATGGTAGCACCTGCCAAAATATCGGATAAGGAAACATCCGCATCAAACAATGGCTTAATTGAGAACAGACTACCCGTCCCTACTCCTTCTGATAAACTTTTGAAGGTTAATATCCAGAAAAGGCAAACAAAAATGACTTGAGCAATCACAAAAATTTTACTAGTTATTGCTGATATCTCCACACCTAGTATACTTGGAGATACGATGCTTGCAGTCAACACAATTACCCACAGATAATGCGGGATTCCAGGAAATACCGAACTCAAAAAGACAATCGACATTAAGCAGGTAACCATAGGTGTTAACAAATAATCAAGCATAATCGACCAACCCACAATGAACCCAACCTCAGAATTAATAGATTTTTGCGTAAAGGTATAGGCTGAACCTGAAATCGGGAACGCTTTCGCCATCTTGCCATAGCTGAGAGCTGTAAAAAGTATTGCTAAAAAAGCAATACTGTAAGCAGCTGTAATGACACCTTTAGAGGTAACGGCAGCAATTCCATAGGTATTAAAAAACACCATGGGGTTATTCCATGCAATTCCTAAAAAAACAACCTGTGACAAAGTAAGCGTTTTTGCAAGCGCTTTCTGTTTCATAACTCAACTCCCTCCGTGTTAATAAATCCAATTCTTAGATGATTTAGAAGATTTCGTATCCTTATTGTAAACCTTGTTGTTACACAAAGGTCAATAGGTGTATTATAATTTTTAGGGGAGGTGATCTCAGTGAAAGTAAAGGAAAAATTAACCATCGGTGAAATGGCGGGTCTACGAGGGATAACGACGGAGACCTTACGCCACTATGATCGGATTGACCTATTCAAACCTCAATATGTTGATCCCGATTCGGGTTATCGCTACTATTCTATTTTTCAATATGAAGTTTTAGGGACCATCAAAGAGTTGCGGCAACTTGGGATGAGTACAGACGAAATAAAGGAATATTTTAATGAACGTAATTTTAATAAGTCCTTGGATATTCTTAAAGCCAAACATACGGAACTTAAATCAAAACTGAGTGAGTTACATGACTTGGAGGAAAATATTCGCGGGAAAATTGGATACCTGGAGCATGTAGCGAAAGAAAAAGAACTTCAAGAGGTGTTTTTTCGCGAAATTGGAAAAAGGAAGTTAATTACCTTAAATGAAAAAATAAATAATAATTTGGAGCTTTGTTATGGTGTTATAAGGTTAGAGAATATGCTTACCGAGAAGACACCAATTCTGGCTAGTAATAGACTAGGCATTATTATCAAGGAAGCGGATCTTAGAGCGAAACGGTTTGAAGAACCTTCCATTATTTTTGTCGTTGCAAAAAATAAAGAAAAATTACCAAAACAGTGCCAAATGACTGTTCCTGCCGGTTTATTTGCATGTATTCGTTACAACGGGGAATTATTATGGAACCGAAGCGAGAGTTTGAGTAAGATATTGGAATATCTTGATGAAACAGGATATCACATAACCGGAGATGCGCTGCAAATTATGCACGTCGATATTACAATCACAGATAAGCCAAATGAGATTACATTCGAAATTCAGGTTCCAGTTCAAATTTAGGGAAGGGGCAAAAACAATTCCATTTCCATCTGTAATCACTATGTTATCTTTCTAAGCTCTAAGAATTGCATCCAATTCGATTTGAAGAGTTCCAAAGTGTTTTTCCATATAATCAATGCCTTTGCGAACGAATTTCCTTATTATTAGGATAACAATTCATTTTCAAAGTAAAAAGTCTTTTCAATAGAAAAAAAGAGCGCTAAGGAAGCAAAAAGGCTTCCTTAGCACTCTTTAAAGATTACTTATTTGACAGCTTCTTTTAGTTCTTTACCTGGTTTAAAAGCGGGAACTTTAGAAGCAGCAATCTGCATTTCCTCGCCTGTTTGTGGATTACGGCCTGTTCTGGCTGCACGTTCACGTACTTCAAATGTTCCAAATCCAATCAACTGGATTTTCTCTTCTTTAGAAAGTGTATTAGAGATGGTTTCAAACAACGCATCCACCGCTTTTGCAGCATCTTTCTTTGTTAATTCTGTTTGTGTTGCGACAGCGTCGATTAATTCAGTTTTATTCATATTCCAGCACCTCGTCCTTTTATTTTTAGATAGTATGTAGAAGGATATCATAACACATCTATTATAAGGTTTTCCAATTTACAAGATTGATATACATTTATTCAAAAGAAATAGTATCTTTAATTTGTATTATTTAAGAAAACCTATATATCGCCTTTCCAGCGGAAATGATTAGTTCTTACCCCTTTCCTACCATCGATTCTTACATTAATATATAAAATTAATGCTTATGGTTATCATGAGAAAAACCCTTTCCAAGCACCTCGTACACATCATTCACACTCACAAATGCATATGGATCCGTTCCCTCCACCAATAATTTTAGTCGTCCTATTTCATTTCTGTTAACCACACAATATAGCACTTCCTTACTCTCTCCTGTGTATCCTCCTTTACCGTTAAGTAATGTAACACCTCTTTCCATTTCCATCGTGATTTTCTTCGCAATCTCTGCGTTTGTATTCGATATAATCATTACGGCTTTGGCCTTATACGCTGCCTCCTGGACATAATCAATAACTTTTGCTCCAATAAAAACAGCCACAAGGGTATACATAGCACGGGTAAGATCCAAATAAATAAGCGAAATGGCAACGACAATTAAATCAGAAAAAAACAACGTACGTCCAATACTCCATCCAATGTGTTTTTTCAAAAGATAGGCGATGATGTCAATTCCATCTGTGGCTCCGCCAAAACGAAATACAATTCCTAATCCAATACCGACCGAAACTCCAGCATAAAGAGAAGCGAGCAATGAATCATGTAATGGCAAAGAGAAATTTTCGAAAACACTAAGAAAAATAGATAACGATACAGTTCCCACTATCGTATAAATAAAGGCAGTTCTCCCCAGTGTCTTCCAGCCAAGAAACATAAGCGGAATGTTTATCAATAAATTGACTAACCCCGGATCCCAATTAAAAATAAATTTCAGTAATATGGTTATTCCTGTAATACCGCCTTCTGTTAAACCGTTACTTATGTTAAAACAATCAACGCCAAAACCCATAATGGCAGAACCTACAATAATAGCTATAATGGGTTTTATTTCAAGTTTCATTTAACTCAACCCCTCAATGATTAAAGCCTCATATTGATTTAATTAAAACAATAATGCATGTTTTATGCCAAATGATATTACTGGTTTTTAGGGATATTTAACTAACAGAGGTATTTAATTTTGCATAAACTATCTATATTTGAATAGCTGGTTAACAATGGTTTTTAAATATAAAGGCTGCTTCTACAAAGATTGTTGTTTTTAGAATAGATTTAAACGGCCTGTTGATTCAGACTCGTTCATCTTCGAAATCATCAGCCCTGTTCGAATCAAGGTTCCATTCGGACTCCTTTACCTTTGATATCATTAGCCCTGTCCGAATCAGGGGTTCATTCGGACTCCATCGCCTTTGATATCATTAGCCCTGTCCGAATCAGGGGTCCATTCGGACTCCATTGCCTTTGATATCATCAGCCCTGTCCGAATCAGCGATCCATTCGGACTCCATCACCTTTGATATCATCAGCCCTGTCCGAATCAGCGCTCCATTCGGACTCCATTACCTTTGATAACATTAGCCCTGTCCGAATCAGCGCCCCATTCGGACTCCATCACCTTTGATATCATCAGCTTTGTACAATAGTATTTGTGTGAGTAAAAATATTAAAAGAGAAACAAAGTTTACGAAAACATCCAATACAAAAGAGGATTCTACAGTAACGGAATCCTCTTTTGTATATCTATGTTACATTTCAATTAAAGACTTTGAATGGTCATAAACCACTGTACCATCTACAACGGTTAGCTGGACTTTCGTATCCGGAATCTCTTCCACCGGTATTTCAAAAAGATTTCGCTCCAAGACAACAATATCAGCAAGTTTCCCCACTTCCAAAGTCCCTAATTCATCCTCTCGGAATGTCCCTAAAGCAGGTCCAGCTGTATAGGCTTTTAAAGCATCGGCAAGCATAATCCGTTCATCTGGATGCCACACTGTTTTTCCACTGCTATCGATTCTCGTTACTGCACGATAGATTTGTAGAAGCGGATTCAGGATATCAACAGGGAAATCAGTTCCAAATGCCAAGTTTGCACCGGTTTCCATTAATGTACGAATCGGGAATACATGCTTTTCCCTTTCCGAACCAATTCGATCAGTGTAAACCCCCCGTTCTGACATTGCAAAGTGATCCGGCTGCATTGAAGCAGTAACACCCAGCTCCTTAAAACGAGGGATATCATTCGGATGTATTACCTCTACATGCTCGACGGAATGACGTGAATCCCGTTTGCCGTTGACTTTTTGGGCTTCCTGATAAGCATCTAAAGCTAGACGGATGGCTCCATCACCAATCGCATGAAAACGAATACTGAAGCCTTCCTTATCTGCATCCGCCACCCATTTTTTAATCGTCTCAGCAGGAAAAGTCGTCTCACCACGTGAATCCGGTTGATCTGCATAAGGTTCTAATAAATAGGCCGTACGGGCAGTAATAACGCCATCAATAAATTGTTTCAGTCCGGACACACGGAGTTTATCCGATTGATACGTATCTCTCAATTGTTTGGCGCGCTCTATATCGCCATTTAATACTGGCCATAAATGAATGCGTGTTGTTAAGTCCCCTTTATCTTCAAATTCTTTGAAAAGGCCATAATCATTAAGAATATTCATTGACTCCGATGCAAATAAGTCATGGACAGCCGTTACTCCTAAACTAGCAGCATGAGTAAGGAAATTTGTTAAAAGAGCTTTCTTTTCTTCTTTCGTAAAATCATAGGCATGGCGGATGACCGCATCCGTTGCTCCTTCATAGAGGAGGCCATTTGGTTCTCCATCGTCGTCCTTCCCAATCCTGCCGAAAGAAGGGGATTCCGTATGTCGATTAATATTTGCGATCTCTAATGCCTTTGTGTTCACCCAAGCATAATGCATTTCGGCATGAAACATAAGCGCTGGACGATCAGGGAGAATCCGATCCAATGAATGACGGGTCGGTAATTTTTGCGTATCCCAATAACCTGCATCCCATGTAAATCCGATTACCCATGGATTTTCCGGATTAGCTTCAGCGAATTTGCGAATCATTTCCAGTGCTTCCTCTTCCGAACGGGCCGCGAACAGATCGACACCATTAAGGGCAACGGCCCCCTGCATAAGATGAAGATGGAAATCATGGAATCCTGGCATGATGAGTTGGTCAGTAAATTGATAAATTTTCGTATTCTCGCCTGCAAAGTGTTTCATTTCTTCCTCAGAACCAATTGCAACAATTTTGTTATCCTTAATCGCAATCGAAGCGGGTTCAGGCTGGTCGGTAAGACCTGTAAAAACAACATTACTAGAAATAATCATATCGGCTATTTGTTGACTCATAATTAAACAATCCTTTCATTTATATAGATAAAATGCCTCTTTAATGAGCTTCTTCTAAGCCAAGCTCAGGAGGCAGTTGCCTAAACATTTTTGTTAAGTTTAATAGATAGATAAATCCGATGAGAAGCCATGTTCCACCTAATAAAAGGGAATGTTTGTCCAGCTTTGTAATCAACAGTCCAATAAGTGCAGTCCCAATAAGCGGGATAATCAAATATTGAATCGACCCTTTAAAAGATCTCTGTTTGTTTCGGATAAAATAGTGAGCGATAACCGAAAGATTCACAAAGAAAAAGGCGAACAGCGCTCCAAAGTTAATAAGCGAAATGGCAGTGGTTAAATTTAGGAATAGTGCACTTAACGCAACAACACCAATGAGTAAAATATTGAATACCGGTGTACGGTATTTTGCGGATAGATAGCCAAAGATTTTATTCGGCAAAACATTTTCCCTTCCCATCGCATACAGAATACGAGAGGCGCTCGTTCCGGAGGCAATGGCTGAAGCAAAACCGGCCGTTAACCCGATTGCATTAAAAATACTCGTAAAAATAGTTCCACCAACAAACATCGCAATATCTATGTAGGCGGACTCAGGGTTTTTGAAAGACTGAATCGCTGGAAAAATAAGTTGTAATAAATATGAACCAACGATAAAGATCACTCCACCAATCAGCGTGACCAAATAGATGGCCCTTGGCAAAGTTTTCGTTGGTTCCTTCGTCTCTTCTGACAACGCTGTCACGGCATCAAAGCCTAAAAAGGAAAAACATAAAACAGGGATAATAGATAAAAGAGTCGGTAATTGAATGTGAGAATCATAGAAGGGAAGGGTTGAAAATAATGTCCCTGCTCCTTTTCCTGCAAGAAGCCCTTTAATCGACAAAACCATGAACAGGACGATCGATAATATTTGCAAAATAAGCAAGATGGTATTAAGATTCGCCGCTATTTTAATACCAAGGATGTTGACAGTCGTAATAATCACAATAAATAAAATGATCCAAACAAACATCGGTACGGACGGGAACATTGCATGCAGTGCGATGGCATTGAACAGGGAACTGATCATCGGGCTAAATACATAATCAAGAATAATGGTCCAACCAACGATAAACCCTAAATGCGGGCTTATCGATTTTTGCGTAAACGTATAAGCTGCTCCTGCATTTGGGAACGCTTTCACCAATTGCGCATAGCTATAAGCAGTAAATAGCATGACAACTAAAGCAATCGCATATGCGGTGGGGATCATCCCTTTTGTGCTGGTTACAGCTACTCCATAGGTTGAATACAAAGTAGTTGGAGCCATAAAGGTTAAACCAAAGAACACAACATATTTTAATGATAAAGAACGCTTTAGAGTTGGCGTGCTTGTTTGATTCATAGATCAATCCTCCTTATTTGCGTATTAATTGTCCTTATCCCTATTGAAAATGACCTTTTCGCCTATAACATAGAAATCATCCCTCATTTCAGAATAATATGAAAATATCATAAAGTCTTGTCCAACTCTAGAGTCAACTATTCCTAAAAAAAAACAGCCTCGAATTGAAAAAATCATTTCGAAGGCTGTTTTCAATTTATCCTTTTTGAATTGGAATTTGGATTTCATAATAGGCTTCATCATATTGATCCGTTAAAGAGATATCAACCTGCATAATTGCAACAGCATCACCATTTGGAATGTAACCATGAATTTCGCAATGATGGAGCAGCTTTTTAAGCAAGTACAGCAAGTTCTCCCGATCAACTCCCCCATAATAGGAGCATATATAAAGACCCTTTTCTAGTTTTTGAGTTGACTGTTCCGGTCCATCATCTTGAACAAGAATAAATAATTGGCATTGAAAAGCACTTAATTTACTGGAAGAATCAGATGTTTGGCGGATTTCATCAAAATATTCTTTTTTGATAAATTCTCCAAATTTATTGCTGGCCAATACCGGTATGTCCCCACCAATCATATTTTCAAGCTCCAACAGTCCAAAATATATATTTTCTTGATCCTCCCAACCTACTGGTCTGTCGAGCTGAATGTATTCTCGTTCATCAAAATGTTTAATGACAATATCAGAATCCTGATAACTTTTTGTGAAACGTTCGATATTATTTAACCGGGTCTTCAATATTTTATGAATTTTTTGCAGCTCATTAATTTTTTCCTGAATATTGTCTAGTGATTGTTGAAGTAAATGAACTGATTTTTTGACGTTACGATTTGTTAGAAATTGCTTAATTTCCTCTAAAGAAAAACCAATTTTTCTTAATTCCTTGATGGTTCCAAGAACCTCATACTGATAAATCGAATAATACCGATAGCCAGTTTTAGGATCCGTGTAAATCGGCTTTAGCAATCCAATTTTATCGTAATGACGCAATGTATCCACTGTTACATTTCGCAGTTTTGCCATTTCTCCAATACTTAGCTTATTTTGCATGACCTTTTCTCCTTAAACGCAACTAACGGTAGTTAATAATTAGATTACAAGCTTATTATACTATTAAAAAAATTTAGTATACAATCTACGATTTGACCAAGCAGAGATAAAAATATTTTGGGGTCGGGTAGATTACTTAAAAATAATCATTTACACTTACAAACATGCAAATAATGGTGTATAATTACTTAAAATCACTTAAAAAGGAGGCCCAAATCTTGTACCAAGAGGAAAGATTATTATCAATCATGGATTTTCTAAAAGAGAATAACAGGATCTCGGTCGATCAAATTTGTTCACTGTTCGATGTCTCTAGAGATACAGCAAGAAGGGATCTTGTCAGGCTTGAGGAAGAAAAAGCGATTTTACGTACTCGTGGCGGGGCGATTCTTCCGTCTGTCCATGATGAGGTAAAAAACTATACAAAACGTCTTAAAACGGTATCAGAAGAAAAAAAGAAAATCGGTAAAATGGCTGCCTCATTAATTTATCCTAACGACAGAGTAATCTTAGATGCCTCTACAACCGTCCAAGCTTGTGCAGAACAGATTGAAAGCATAGAGTGTACCATTATTACCAATTCAATCAACCAGGCAGAAGTATTATCATCCAATCCTCAAATAAATATTCAGCTTTTAGGGGGCACTCTGCAAAAAGAGCATCGATTTCTTTATGGCTCATCTGTAGTAGAAAAACTGTCTGAATACCATGTTGATAAGGTTTATATCGGAGTTGTCGGCATCTCGGAAAACGGATTAACGATCGCCCATGAGGAGGACGGTGTCGTAAAAAGAAAAATGATTCAGCAAGCAAAACAGGTTATTGTGCTAGCAGACCATACGAAGCTTGGTATTACAGATTTTTTTCGATTCGCTGACTTACAAGATATTGATCTCTTGATTACCGATAAAACCCCTGCGAAAGAGTTTAGGGAATTATTAAGTAAAAACAATGTAGAAATCTTAACAGCGGATTTTGAAGAAGGAGATGTTTAAAGTGGTAAAACTAATTGCCGTGGATTTGGATGGCACATTACTAAATGAAGAAAACCGTATAAGCCAAAGGAATCTGGAAGCAATTAAATTTGCCCAATCCAATGGTGTTGAAGTAGTCATCGCCACAGGCCGTGCCCATTTTGATGTTCAAGCGATTTTTAAAGATACTGGGTTGAAAACTTGGATCATTGCTGCAAATGGGGCAACCATTCATCAACCGAATGAAGAACTGTTCCACTCCATGGCAATCAATCATGAGGATGCCATTACCATTTTGAGCTGGCTGGAGAATGAGAACTTCTATTATGAGGTATTCACTAATCATTCAATTTTTACCCCGCAGAATGGACGGGAACTTTTAGCCATTGAAATGGATCGCGTGTCAAGTGCGAATCCGGATATAAGTATGGAACAGCTGAAATATGCTGCTGAAAAACAGTATAGTCAAACAGGCTTTTCCTATATTAAGTCATATTCAGATCTAGTTGGCAAAGAAATCGAATTGTATAACATCCTTGCATTTTCCTTTCATGAAGAGAGACTGAAAAAAGGAAAGCGTCATTTTGAGCATTTGGAAGATGTAACGATTGTTAGCTCTGCGAACCACAATTTTGAATGTGAACATAAGAATGCTTCTAAAGGCATTGCTTTAGAAATTCTTGCAAACAAGATAGGCATCCCCTTAACTGATACTGCTGCTGTCGGGGATAGCTTTAATGATTTATCCATGCTGCAGGTCGCTGGAAAAAGCTTTGCAATGGGGAATGCCCATGAAGAAATAAAGGATCTATGTGACGAGGTTACCCTATCAAATGTCGAAGATGGGGTTGCGCATTTGATCTATTCATTGATCCCAGTCACCGCAGATTAATTCTACAAGTTACTTAGACTCTCATTGGCGTAACGCATTTGCGGCGTGACAATGATGGTTTGAGCATATATTTTTTGAGTGCGCCGAAAAGGGTTAGCCGTTTTAGGGGGCTCGAAACGAAAAACAATGCAATTCGCATCTGAATTGCATTGTTTTTTTGAGGTGTAAATTTATATGAATTGTTGCTTTTTAGGCTATAATCCCATTTTCAAACAAGTATCGAGCAATTACAAATAATTAGGCTTATATTCATACATTACTTTAAGCCTGATCCAAGAAAAGTTACGATTTTTGCAAATTCCTCAGGTGTTCCATACCGTTTCTTTATTTCGTATACTCGGCCAACAGCTTGTTAATTGACTGATTAATCTCCCCAATATTCACGTTTCCCAATTGTGAATTATTAATTTCATATTTTCTTTTTATTTGAATGATTCGTCTGACACTGTCATTAATTCTTTGTTCGGGAATTTCCCCTTTTTGAACAGCAGTTTTTAAAGATAAAACAGTTTCTATTATACTGTTATAATCGTGGGCCACTAAAATTATGTCGCTGCCAGCCTTGACTGACTCCACTGCCGCCCGGCCAATGGTGAAATGATTTGTAATTGCCTTCATCGTCATATCATCTGTAATGACAACGCCACTGAAATTAAGCTGTTTTCTTAGAATCTCAGTCATAATCTTTTTAGACATGGAGGCTGGAAAATGGTCATCCAGCTTTGGCAACAAGATATGGGCTACCATTACAACATCAGCCCCGTGATTAATGGCACGTTCAAACGGGATTAACTCAAGTTTTTTAAGTTGCGTTAGAGTTTTGTTGACGATGGGAAGTTCTAGATGGGAATCAACATCTGTATCTCCATGTCCGGGAAAATGCTTAATCGTTGAAATAATATTCTGCGACTGAATGCCTTTCATGGTTTGAATCCCAAGCTTGCTTACAATTTCCGGATTATTTCCGAATGACCTATTCCCTATTACTGGGTTGTGAGGATTACTATTGACATCCAGAACAGGCGCAAAATCAAGATTAAAACCAAATCCTTTTAACTCTCTGCCTAAAATGGAACCAACTTTATAGGAAAACTGACTATTATTGATTTCTCCAATAACCTTATTTGTTGGAAAGTTAATAAGTCCCCCTGGCAGCCTAGAAACACTACCGCCTTCTTGGTCAACACTTAACAATAACGGCAATGGGTTCGGAACATTTTCGGACTTAATTCCATTTAGAAGATGAACAGTTTGTTGAGTGTTTACTAAATTATTAGAGTAAAAAATCAATCCGCCAACTTTGTATTTGGATATTAAATTTTTGGTATGGGTATCCACTGTCACTCCGGAAATTCCCCCGATGATCATTTGCCCGATTTTTTCATCTAAACTCATTCCTGAAATAATCTCCGAGATACTCTTTTTATGCGAAGATTTATTTTGGTCATCCGACTGATTTGGAAAATCAGGTCGGTTCGGATCACCGGATTGACTTGAAATCTCCGATTGTTTTTTTACTTCGGTATAAACTGAAATGTGATCTACTTTTGGATTTGGCTCTTGATCAGTTTGTTTTGGAAGAATCCACTTTAAATCGTATTTAGAGGTAACATGATAAACAAAAATCATTTGGTCATGGGTACTGTCTTTGTAGTACCGGACCTCATCTGGTTCACCTCCAATTTTTTTGATCTCATTTAATGGGATGCTTTTCAATCCCGAATCATAGGACCTGATATCATTTACAAGCTCATCATGGTAGCCAACTACCACATGGTGATTTCCATACTCTTCGTAGATACCACTTGCAGTTTCCGTTATTTGATTAGGTTCTCCCCATTTAGTATGGATTTCCTTTATTTCTGTCTTACCGGAAATGAATGGAGTGTGCGCTACTTTTCCTTCCTTAGACAATGAAAAGGTTTCTTTAACTAGTGATCCTAAACTTGAAGTTTTGTCTTGGTCGGATTTGGAGGGTTTCTGACTTGAAGGGGGTGATGTGATCGAGGGATTTTTTACTGTCTTCTTCATATTTCTATCCCCTCCGAAAGCAAAAATGACAGCAGCTAGAACAAGGGCTAGAGAAAGAATCAAAAAAACCAGCAGTTTCAACAGGGACTTTCTTGGTTTTGTCATAAAATATTCCTCTCCTCCTTAATATAGACAAGAGAAAAAGTATTTCTTATACTTAAATTCAACTGCTGAACCTTGCTCCATCTTGCCCGGATTGTTGACTATCTTCCCATTTATATGCACCTATTTTAGAATCATGTTTACCATGGAGTAAACTGCTCCACTTCCCTCTAATCATTTTTCCCTTCATAGATCCCGCATCTTAAATTTTAGATTGGTTTTATTTTTTCAATAACAAATACATAAAATAAGGCGAACCAATTAAAGCAACCATGATCCCGGCCGGTATTCCATCGGGGTCAAGGATATTTCGATCCCACCAGCAGGATTCGCTGCTTTTTAAGTAATAACGGATGAATCATGAGAATTTGTTCCCTCCTTTATGCACAATCACGAGAAAGAAGGGTAAACCGATGAGTGCCACAATCGCGGCAAATGGTGTTTCATAAGGAGCATTGATGGTGCGTCCCAGTGTATCGGCAAAAAGCATAAAGGTTGCCCCTAAAATAGCCGAAAATGGGATAATCAATCGATAATCTGTTCCAACATTTGCACGAACGATATGTGGAACCATTAAGCCAATAAAGGCCATATTGCCAACAAGGGCCACCGAGGCACCGGCAAGCAAAATAATGACAAGAAACAGAACGAATTTAATATAGACCGTTTTTTGTCCTAATCCTACAGCAATTTCCTCGCTTAGACTAAGAATCGTCAGCTGACGGGAGAGAAAGAGCGAAAGCAAGACTCCCATGATTATAAAAGGAACAATAACCCGAAGCTGATGCCAGGTTGTACCAATCATTCCACCCGCTGTCCACATTGAGACATCCTTTGAAATTTTAAAATAAATCCCAACGCCTTCTGATATCGCGTAAAGAAAAGCTGATACAGCCGTACCCGCTAGAACAATCCGAAGTGGTGAAAAACCGCCTTCTTTCATGACTCCGATTCCAAATACCAGAATCGAACCAATCGCGGCACCAATAAAACAGGCGACCATGATTCCAAAATAATTGGTGGACGGAATGAGGGCAATGGTGATCGCCAGCGCTGCATTAGCCCCCGCTGTTAACCCCAGCATGCTTGGATCCGCAAGCGGATTTCTTGTTAATCCTTGCATGATCGCACCGGAAACGGATAACGCCATTCCCACAAAGATGGCGGCGATTTCACGCGGAAGGCGAATCTCACGAATGAGGGAAATCTCTTGACTCTTCACGGTTGTTAGTGCTAACCACATATCTTTGATTATGGTATCGGCTGCCCCCAAGGCAATGGAGAGGAAAAACGTCGCGAAAAATACCAGCAGGGATAAACTTAACTTTATCAGTGAATCCTATGATTTATCTGCGTAGAATTAGGATTTATCTGCGATTCTAAGTCATTTATCTGCGAAAAGGGAACTTTTATCTGCGTACTGAAGTGTTTTATCTGCGAACCAATTAAAATATAAAATTAGTTTCCTAGAAAGTCCTTTTTAAAGGTTTCTAGCTGATAATCTAATGTTAATGGGTCATTGAAATAGAATTCTTTTGCATTCACTTCAAAAACATGTTTGTTTTTGACAGCTGGAATTTCTTTATACGTATCGGTTTCCTGGAACGAATTATCGGTATCCGAATTCTTACTCAAGATAAGATAATCCCCGGCATACTCAGGAAGGGCTTCCTGTGATAAGGCATAGGACCCGTCTTTTTTTCTACCATCTTTTTCACTTTTTCCAGGCGGCAATACGGCGATTGATTGGGCCAATGAGTTGGTGCCAATTGCCAAATAGATTTATCTAACCTACCGGAAGGACAGTTTATCGGGACATGAAGCGCAGGCTTCCCAGTTGTTGAACAGTTCTGCCCATTGTTTCTTCAATACCTCGATTACGAAATTAGTTGCTTCCCCCCAGCATGATGTGATTGAGAAGGTGTGCTTGACCCATCAGGAAACGGGTGAAAGCTTTTCTTTAGAGATTGATGAGGTAATCATCAATCATGGCTATGAACAAGATGCGGCACTATTAGACCATAGTGAATTATCTATTGAACGGACTGAACAATTTTATATTGCCGGGAATGCGACATGTGAGTCATCTGTTGAGGGAATTTATGCGGCTGGGGATATTCTCATGTACGAAGGGAAAGTGAATTTAATTGCAGGTGCTTTCCAAGATGCTGCCAATGCGGTCAACAAGGCAAAGCAATTTATACAGCCGGACGCACCTAAAGTGGCGTTGGTCTCTTCACATATTGAAGTCTTTCAAGAGCGGAATCAAGAATTAGTGAAGCAAATGATAAAGTAGATTTCACCAATATTCCTTCCTCTACTTCATATTTTTTTAAAGAAGGATTAACAGGTTTATAACATCTATGACATATTCTATTAACATTATTTCTCTATAGTATAGGTAGTGGGGGTAGCATGCGTGGCTACCATGGTATTTGGCGTAGGAGGAGCCGATACAAGCGAGCGGGTCAATATATTAGATTTAATAGTAAATTAAAAACCGACGAAATTTTATATGAAGAAGAAGAGAAATTATTGGGGACATTTATCAAGATACTCGCTTGATTTTGTCCCCAATCAAGTTTATTAAAGGCAGTTTTTACGTTTACTCCCTTGATGGCCTCTATCCTACCTGACACTGACCGCCATTTACTCTTTCATTATGATATACTTTAGAAAGTGTATTTTCCTGAAAGGAGTAAATAAATGGAATTAACAAATTCTAATACTCAGACGAAATCGTCTTATCTTTTTTTCCTCGTTACCGGGATAATCCTTGTCGCCTTTAATTTGCGACCCGCGATTACCTCTGTTGGGCCATTAATTGGAATGATTCAGAAAGATGTCGGACTTGCCCATTGGAGCGCAGGCCTATTAATGAGTTTACCGCTCGTCATTTTTGCCGTCATGTCCCCTATTGTTCCGAAATTAGCCAATCGATTTTCAAATGAAAAAACTCTTCTCATGGGTTTGATTTCCCTTTTAATCGGGATAAGTATTCGGGTGATCCCCGTGACATTTTTTCTCTTTGCTGGAACGCTGTTGGCCGGGATGGGTATAGCGATTGGAAATGTGCTTTTGCCAGCTGTTGCAAAAGATAAGTTCCCGCAAAAATTCGGCCTGATGACCAGTGTTTATTCTACTTCTATGGGGTTTGTTGCATCATTAGCATCCGGAGTAAGTGTCCCATTAGCAACGGGATTAAACCTCGGCTGGCAGGGAGCCTTAATCGTTTGGGGAATTCCAGCTATTGTAGCCATCTTGCTTTGGAGCTTTCTTGTCAAATTTAATCAAGGAAGTCAGAATGCGGTCAGAAAAGTAACTCCCAGTTCAAATCAAATTTGGCGTTCAAAACTTGCCTGGCAAATCGCCATTTTTATGGGGTTTCAATCCTTCTTATTTTATGTAACGATTTCTTGGCTGCCTGAAATCCTGCACAGTCACGGCATAAGTGTTGAAACAGCAGGTTGGCTCCTTTCCTTTACCCAACTCGTGGGATTACCGGCCAGTTTCTTCGTCCCTGTTATGGCAGGACGGTTTCGTTCACAAGTCGGTATTTCCTTCGGGTTAGGTCTGAGTGCTTTAGTTGGCTTTACAGGATTACTCTTTGGCTCATCCTATCCGATTTTAATCATCAGTATTATTTTAATCGGAGTTGCCTTAGGAGGAAGCTTTCCATTAGCCCTTAGCTATATCGGCCTCCGTGCACGTAGTGCTGCCCAAGCTGCCGATTTATCGGGAATGGCCCAATCAACCGGTTATATTCTAGCCGCAATCGGACCGTTATTTATTGGGTTTTTATATGACCAAACCCATATGTGGACCATCCCGCTCATCACTCTTATAATTGTTTCTGTCATTCAGATGACATTTGGAATGTTGTCCGGCCGGAATCGGTATGTGTAAGGGTTAAAAGTAAATTTTCTAGTTTGAAATGCAAAAGGTATCTCCAATTTCTTTTTCTGGGGATACCTTTTTAATAATTATAAGCTGAGATCGTCCCCTCACCTTATTCTTCCTTATAAAATCGCTCTCCGGTTTCCGGATTAAAGTAAACAACTAATCTTTTATTTGTAGTTGGATCAATTGAGACCTCATTTGTCCGGACGAAGCCCTTAGGCACTTGCTGTCCATGCTTCGATTTAAAGCGGCGATCCCAGATCAACCAGGAACCAATGATTAAAATAATGAGAATGACAAGCTGGATACCGTAATAACCCAAAATCCATTTCATCGTCTATTCCTTTTCCGCAATAACAGCTGTTCCATACGCAACGATTTCACTCATATTCTGACCGATTTCACCAGAGTCGAAGCGCATCATAATAATTGCATTTGCCCCCATTGCCTGCGCGTTTTTCACCATGCGGTCGATTGCTTGTTTTCTAGCATCTTCGAGCATCTCTGTATACTGATTAATTTCTCCACCCACGAGCCCTTTAAGAGAAGCCATGATATCCTTACCAAGTCCTCTCGCCCTTACGGTTAATCCAAATACTGGTCCAATCACTTCTGTAATTTTATGATTCGCAATATTCTCGGTTGTTACGATGTTCATATAAATTTGCCCCCTTTAAAATTAGTCCTACAAGTTTATTTTACTTTGCAAAGAATAGAAAATGCCATTACTTTTACAATCTCTTGATGAATTTGTCCTAAAACAAGGAAAAGCAACCCCAATATTTATAGGCGAAAGGTTTGTTAAAAATTAACAATTATCTCCTTATAATAAAAAAGTAGGGAAAAATTATTCTTCTTAATGAATATGGATGGAGAATTTTTATGGATAATGAGATAAATTCATTTGATGCAATCCTTGCTACGGCAATTGTTAAACCAGAAATGTGCTTTCACTTTTATAGGGCATTTTTAGAGTTGGATTTATTTGTTCTTGGAACAGCTGCAAATTTCGAGCCTTACCAGGATGATGATGGGCCTTCGCTTTTTCTAAAATATTTTGAAATAGAGAATGAACTCGTCCTCCCTGTCTATTCAACTAACATTCATCGGAGTGATTTTAATGGAAGATTGGGAATACGATGAATTATTTGGGGCAATTAATGAGTACTATAATGATTTTTTAATCCTAAATAGAGGATATGAATATGCAATAGCAAGAACATTTAGTGAATATATAAATCTTGGGAGATTAGAAGATTTTATAGTTGATACAGCTATTGGAGAAATTTTAATCACACATGATAAAGTTTTTATTGGTTATGTTGAAGGTAAAACAAAGAGATTACGCAAATTTAACAGGACTAGATTTTGAGTTATTTTTAGTTTTTAGATTTAAATCCAATATAATATTATCTATTCCGTTTTATGGAATGGATTAAGCCTAACCACTTCTCTACAGTCAACTATGTGGTGTCACGAGTAATAAAAATGACTAACATGTAGCGGTGACCACAATTTCGACTTTTACTTAACTTTTTAGGATGATAGTTGTTTAAAGGAAAAAATTAAAAGGCTAACTCTTAAATTAGCCTTTCTAATTTTTAAATGAATATAATCAGTATGTTTATCCTACATATTTTGTACTCGAGACAGAATCAGATAAATCGATTTCAACTTCATCATCATCAATAATTGCTTTTGGTAAACATGCGGTGGTTCCCCAGTAATAGGCCACAAGGGAAATGATTGCGGTAATGATAAGATCCCAAGGTTGTTGAAGAGTACCATTTCCTCCAAATACCCCTAAACCAGAAACAACCATCATGCTGGCATAATAGAAAATTAGCCATAAAGAAGATTTAATTTGCTGTGCAATACTTACTATATTAGTTGGAGCCCATTTTTTAAAGAATAAATAGATGACAAACATTAGAATCTGGGATCCAAACAGCCAGGAAATAGTGCTCCAGCCTGACCAGTAAACAATCAGCGATGCAATAATAAATGACAGCGGTCCAAGAATACTCATTCCTTTTAAATAGAATGGACGTTTCAGGTCAGGAGCATTTTTACGGAAAGCTCCTGCACAAATTGGTGCTATGGCATAACTGAAAACAAGTGCAGCTGAAACGACACTGATCAAAGTATCCCATGATGGGAATGGCAATGTCCAGAAAATTGACAAGACAAAAGATAACCAAACAGCTGGACGAGGAATCCCCGACTTTTCATCAACCTTTGTAAAAATTTTAAATAATGTTCCACCGCGGGCCCAACCGTAAATAGTACGAGGAGTGGTAGACATATAAATATTTGCCGTTCCACTAGGAGAAATTATGGCATCGGAAACAATGAAAACACCCAGCCACCAAAGCCCTAGAACGGTAGCAATATCTTTGAATGGTAGGCTGAATGCTTTATCAACACCAGACCACCCATTTTTCAACATATCTGTTGGAATACTGCCAAGGAATGCGACTTGCAATAATACGTATACTATAGTTGATAAAATGACGGACAAAATTAATGCAATCGGTATTGTTCGTTGTGGGTTTTTTGCCTCGCTGGCAACAGCCACGATTGGGGTTAAACCTAAATAGGCAAAGATAACACCCCCTATAGAGATAGCACCTTGAATTCCTTGAAAACCTGACGGCGCAAATCCGGCAACCGAAAAGTTGGCTGATTTGAATTGTGTTAACAGAACAATGATTGTAAGGGTAGGGACAAGGAATTTAAAGATTGTGATAATCGTATTTGACTTCGCAAATGTTTTAACACTCCAATAATTTAAGAGGAAAAAGATACATAATAAGGCAAACTGAAATAACCATCCGGTAATGGTTGGTGAACTTGATCCTGCTTTCGTTAAACTTGGGAACCAGGCTGCAGCATATTGGCGCCCAGCTTCTACTTCAATCGCAATCAAACTTGAGTATGCAATAACCGTAATCGAACCAATAAGATACCCGATTAATGGTCCATGGGAATAAGCCGGATAGCGAACAATTCCGCCGGCACGGGGAATGGCCGCACCAAGTTCACAGTAAACCAAACCTAGTAAAAGAATGGCAATTCCGCCAATAATCCAAGAAAGTATTCCTCCAGGGCCGGCAAGTGCACCTACATGGCTCGCGGAAAAAAGCCAACCTGATCCAAAAATCGCCCCAAAACCAATAAATGTAAGATCCGACAAAGTAAGCTGTTTCTTAAATTTACCTTTGCTTGACACCAACTTCACTCTCCCATAATTATTACTTTTAATGATTGTTCCCTTTAATCAGAATGATGTTTTCCAAGAACGAACGTTCGGAATAATGGTTACAGACAAACGTTTCTTGCGAGGTGTTTAAAATGACCAAATACCAACAAATGAGCCTGATTTCTTTCCTAAAAACAGCTTTCAACTGAAAAGGCTTGCCATGACCCTTTATTTTTATTGAAGTGACCATGGTTATTGTTGTCAGAAATGTGATCATGATGCTTATTTCGAGACAAAGACGCGTAAGCATACAAGTAGGCATTTGAAATAACTATAATTTAAGTCTACTAAGTTCCCAATTTATTTTATATTTACCCAAACACTCTTCACTTCTGTATAGTTATTGAGTGCATAAGAACCCATTTCTCGTCCAATCCCGGATTGTTTGTAACCCCCAAATGCTGCGGCAGGATCCTCTAAATTATAGTCATTGATCCAAACGGTTCCCGCTTTTAATTTATTTGATACCTTTAGCGCAGTTTTGATGTCCTTTGTCCAAACACCTGCTGCAAGTCCATAAGGAGTGTTGTTTGCTTTTTCAATCACCTCATCAACGGTATCAAACGGCAAAACGACTACAACTGGTCCAAAAATTTCTTCCTTGGCAATGATCATGTCATCGGTAACATCAGCGAAAACAGTTGGCTGTACAAAATATCCTTTATTAAAAGCTTTTTCGCCGCCGGCTGCTACCCTTGCACCTTCTGCTTTGCCTTTTTCAATGTAACTAAGTACTCGTTCAAGCTGCCTTTTAGAAACGAGTGGACCCATTTCTGATTCTTGATCCATACCTGCGCCAAGTTTTACATCATTAGCCCTTTTGGCGAGCTCTTCGACTACACGATTATAGTGTTTTCTATGGACATACACACGGGATCCCGCACTACAGTTTTGCCCATGGTTATACATGATTCCATTGAAGGCCCCGGTAATGGCTTCTTCAAGGTCGGCATCCTCTAAGATAATATTAGGTGACTTCCCGCCTAGCTCTAAGGTGATATTTTTAATGGTGTCAGCAGCCTGCTTCATAATATATTTACCTGTAACCGTTGAACCGGTAAAGGCAACTTTGTCGACATCTTCATGTTTGACTATGGCAGACCCTGCTGTTTGGCCGAATCCAGGGACAATGTTCACTACCCCATCAGGGAAACCGGCTTCTTGTACTAGATTGGCTAAATATAAGGCTGATAATGGAGTCTGTTCTGCAGGTTTTAATACAATCGTACATCCTGTTGCAAGTGCTGCGCCCATTTTCCAGGATGCCATTGTGAGCGGATAGTTCCAGGGAATAATCTGGCCGACCACCCCAATAGGTTCATGTCTGGTATAGTTTAAATAATCTTTAGAGATTGGAACTGTTTGTCCAAGAATTTTGGTCGCCCAACCGGCATAGTAGCGGAATTGTTCTACCGTTGCCGGAATATCGTCCGAAAGTGCCACCTGGTAAGGCTTGCCGTTATCAAGTGCTTCCACCTGGGCAAGCTCTTCTCGATTTTCTTCTATTAAATCTGCTAATTTATAGATTAACCTTGCTCTTTCTGCCGCACTGAGGTCTGGCCATGGGCCTGCTTCAAATGCTTTCCTAGCGGATTTTACTGCTAAATCAATATCTTCTGCCCGAGCCTCACTCACTACAGCAAGTACTTCTTCTGTCGCCGGATTCAATGTTTCAAAGGTTTTTCCAGTTACTGAAGGTACAAATTTTCCATTTATAAATAGTTCAATTGGTCCCCCTAAAAATTCTTTTACCTTTGGTTTTAGTTCAATTAAAGTGGTTTGCATTAATTGTTTCCCCCTTAAACTTTTTAGAATGCTTGTTGTTATACATGTACAGCAAGACTTAAGTTTGCTAGGATATCTTTCAGCTTTTGATCTTCTTCAGGAGTTAATCCTAAGCGTGGGTGGCGTGCTGGTCCTCCCGCTTGTCCAAGAAGTTCCATTACCCGCTTACAAATTTGTACATATTTTCCTGACCCTTCAAGGTAAGTACATAGCGGTAAAATTTGATCGTTAATAGCCCATGCTTTTTCTACTTCTCCATTTTGGAAATGATTGTACATATCCGTCACGAGTTTTGGCACAATATTTCCAGCAACTGCAATCCACCCCGTTGCCCCGACAAGGTAAGATTCCATGACTAATTCCTCAGAGCCACAGAAGACCTCAAAGTCACCTTTTCCATGTCTTGCCAAGTCTCGTGCCTTAGCAATTTCACCGCTTGATTCTTTAATATGGGTGACATTCTCACAATCTCGTCCGATACGAAGCATTAACTCTGTGCTCATGTTAATACCGGAAGTAAACGGATTATTATAAAGCATAATAGGAATATTCACAGCATCAGACACTTCTTTAAAGTGGAAATAGATTTCTTCTTCCTTTGGTTTACCATAATAAGGATTAATGATTAGTGCACAATCAGCACCATGTGCTTCAGCCTGTTTTGTGTACTCAATCGTTTCTTTTGTTGTTTCGGCAGATGTTCCAACAATCACAGGAACGCGTCCATTTACTTCTTTCATGACGACCTCTACCATTTGATATCTTTCTTCTTTTGTTAAGCTTACGAATTCACCTGTACTACCATTGATGACAAGACCGGCGACACCTTGATTAATAAAGTAGTTTACATTATTTTTTACTCCGGCCCAATCAATTTCCTGTGCCTGAGTCATTGGGGTAATTAATACGGGAAAAGCTCCTTTAATTGTTGTCATGGTAAAATCCTCCCAAAAATTTTTTATTGAACTATTTTAATAGAAACCCTGCTGCTAATGGATCAGTAGGATCTAATAAAAATGTTTGCATGCCCGTAATAAAACCACGGCTAGTAAAAGTGAATTCAAAACTATCCACGCTTTGGTCGGTAACCTGTGCCTTTAATTTGCTGCCGAAAATGCTTTCGTTTACAAAAGGCTGATTTAAATTAAAGGCCTTTTTAGAAAGTAAATTTGTATATATCGCAATAGTTGACCCAAATCCAGGAGAACGAACAATAAATGCGTCATCTCGGAAGGTAATCGATTTGACTATGCCATCTTCAATATTCGAATCATCTACGATAATGGCACTATCGACTGAAAATTCAGAACGCAAATACTGAAAAATATTTTTCCCCCACCTTTTTAGGTCAGACAATGCTTCAGGTTCAATCCTCATATCACAATCATCTTGTTTAAACACAGCATAAAATTGATCAGCTTGCACGAATGAAAAATTGATATTTAAAGATGGTATAGTGAGGTCGGATTCAATTACTCTGCTTGGTTCACTCTTTACTTCCACCGAAACGACCTCATCTTCTTCCACAAGGGCTGTTACCGGAATGATACCATTTAACGTTTCAAGCTTATATTGATTGGATGGCCTTGCTATTAATTGCCCACATTCAAGTAGTGCGGTGATGACTGCAATGATACCACCGTAATGGAGCGGGACTGTTCCTTGATGATTAAAAAATAATACACTAGCATCAGCCTCTTGATTGATAGGTGGAACGACGAGACATCCATTTAAACCAGCAAATCCTCGAGGTTCATTCAATAAAAGATTTATTTCCTCAGCAAATGCTCGTGGAAATCGTTCATATAAATCTCCTATATTTCGATAGCTAATAAAGGGGATATCTTTAATAATCCGAAAAGCTTCTCCCGCTACGTGTACATCGATAGTTGAGTACGATTTTTGAATTTTCATTGCACTTCCTCCATTTCATGTTCCTCCATAGGTGGAATGAGCAAAAATCCCTCTTTTAATGGATCCTCATCGTGATAGAAGAAACGGTGCATTCCCATCAACCAAGCTGATCCAGTGATTCTTGTCAGTACTGCCTCTACGCCTTCTTCATTAGTAGTGCCAAGAACACGGCCGCGAAATAAGGATCCAACAATACTTTCATGAACAAAGTCTTCACCAATCTCAATTTGTTTTTTAGCGTAAAGAACAGATAATTTTGCTGAAGTACCCGTACCACATGGGGAACGGTCGATTCCCCCTGGAGGAACAATTACCGTATTTTTTACATCTGCTTCTTCATGTGTAGGTTCACTAAAGAATTCAACATGACTTAAGCCTTGAATAAATGGATGCTTTGGATGGACAATATCTGTTTTTTCATTAATTGCATTTCTAATTGTAATGGCTTTATCAATAATCACAGAAGCGTTCTCAGGTGTTAATTCCAAACCGACAGATTTTGCATCAATAATGGCGTAAAAGTTTCCTCCATAGGCGATGTCCGCATTTACTTGTCCTATTCCTTCAACATCGATAGATACATTTTTTAATAGAAAAGCAGGTACATTACAAAAAGATACTTCTTTAGCTTTTCCGCTTTCGACGACAATTTCTACTTCAACAAGCCCAGCTGGTGTATCTAGTGTTAATGAGGTTATCGGTTCTTGAATGGGGATTAATCCCGATTCCACTAAAGCCGTGCAAACTCCAATTGTGTCATGGCCGCACATCGGCAAATAGCCGCCTGTTTCAATGTAAATGACGCCGATATCCGCATCCGGATGGCATGGATCAGTAATTAAAGCACCGGACATCACATCGTGGCCGCGAGGTTCGTTCATGAGTAATTTTCTGATCCAATCATATTCCCTTTTCATATGGAGCATTTTTTCTGACATGGTATTTCCCTCTAACTTTGGAAGGCCGCTAATTACCGTCCTCGTCGGATTCCCGCCTGTATGTGTATCAATCGTCGTAAATACCTTATTTGCCCTCACCTTGTTAACACCCTTTCTTTAAAACGATCATAACGAAGCGGCTCAATAGGAATGGAAGTTTCTTTTTCATTTATCAATTCTTCTATCAATTTTCCAGTTACGGCCGCAAGACTGATTCCGTCCCCCTCATGACCGGCAGCAATATAATAATTTGGCACTTCTTCCACCTTTGATATGATTGGCAGATGATCTTCCGTCCAAGGTCTTAAACCTGCGTAAGAGCGAATTACCATCATATCCGCCATTTTTGGATAAAAACGAATTGCCCTGTTTGCAATGCACTTTATGATTTCGTTATTTACCTTTGTATTGAAGCCGACAAATTCCCTGCTCGAACCAATTAAGAAGTTTTGGCTTTCTGTAGGTTCAAATACAAGTGCTACACCATATTTTTCTGTTAGTGGATCTACCTTACGTTCTCCACCGAATTTCGAGATAAGGTAACCAAATTCCATGACTTTACGGCGACCAACAAACTGTTGTCTTGAAGCAACAATAATATGACCCTTTCTTGGTTGAATTGGAATCGAAAGGTCCAGCATCTCTCCGATGTACGGTGCCCAAACACCAGCAGCGTTGACAACGTGATTGGCCGTAAATACCCCATTGGATGTTTGGATGATAAACGAACCGTTTTCCTTTTTCATCTCCTTCACTTCAGTTTGTTTATAAGCCTTTGCCCCCTGTTTTTTTGCTGCTTCAAGTAATGCAAAGGAAAGAAGATAGGGGTTTACGGTAGAATCTGTAGCACATTCCAATCCGCCTAATAAATCATCTGCGAAGAAAGAAGACTCTTGACGAATATCTTCGCGGTCCAGCATCCTGAATGGCAGTCCGGCTGCTTTTTGGCGGTTCACCCATTGCTCAGCCGCTGCTATCTCTTCTTCTGACTCACAAACGAGAATGCTGCCAGGTGCTCGATACTCAAAAGCGTGTTCAAGCTCTTTACTCAGATCATCCACTAACCTCTGACTGAGCAAAGACATTTGACTATCAAAACCGGGATCTTTGTCGATGGCCAAAATATTCCCATCACATCTTGAAGAGGTACCGCTTACAAATTCCCCTTTTTCAAGAATCGTTACATCTCTTCCATACTTAGATGCGTAATAGGCAATCGCACAACCAATGATTCCACCACCTATTACTAGAACGTCACAATTTTTCACATAAGTTTCTCCCTTCATTGAAAAGGTCTCGTTCTTAATAATGCAAATAATGTGCCAAACAAGTTTCGACGTGGATTTACCTGATTTGTATAATTATTTAAAATTTTTATTCAATTCATGTATAATTATTTTTACAGTGTTAATTTTTTTATACATATATTTTGGAGGTTATCATGGTTTTTGACTTACCCATTTTAAATTGTAGGATGTTTGGCAGCACAACCAAATTAAAGTACGTATTTAAGGAAAATGGAGAATTTTTTTATAAACCATCGAATCAAACAAATAAACAACCGTGTCAAACTCTTTTTGAGGATGCCTCCATTGACGAACTGTTTAAAGCCTTTAAACGGTATACAGTTGTTGTGATCCTAAATCATGACAATCAGCCTGTTAATTGTATTACGTCATGGCAAATGATTGATTTTCTTCATCAGTCTTATAAACAATTAATGGCCTTTTATGAAACAGTCATTCAAACCTCGGATGTTTCCATTACAGTAATTGATAAGGACGAACGTGTTCGAACGTGGACAAGAGGTGCTGAGGAAATTTTTTCTGTTAAAGAACAAGAGATTCTCGGCAATCCAATAACGAATTATTTTGACCGCAATAAATTGGAAATCTTGCAAACGCTACATGAAGGGAGAAGAATCCAGGGACAACATCACCAGCCGAGGTCTGATTTATTTGTTCTTATCAACACAAACCCGGTTTACTACAACAACAGGATTATTGGAGCAGTTTGTTCAGAAACAGATATCACGAATCAAGTGGTTTTAAATGAAAAGTTATTTAACATGACCAGTGAAGTACAACGACTAGAGCAAGAAGTTGCCATGTATCGCGACCCGGATGATCCTTTTCTTTCAATTAAAGGAAGAAGTTCTGCACTGCAAAATACTATCCTACTGGCAAGAAAGGTTTGTTCCGTAAAATCTACCGTTCTAATATTGGGAGAAAGCGGTGTTGGGAAGGAAGTGTTTGCCAAAGCTATCCATAAAGCTAGTGAAGATGCAAAGGCCCCATTTATCTCTATTAACTGTGGTGCGATACCAGCTTCCCTATTTGAAAGTGAATTATTTGGATATGAACGTGGAGCATTCTCTGGTGCTGACCATCGGGGGAAAAAGGGAAAAATTGAACTGGCAAAAGGCGGCACCCTCTTCCTCGACGAGGTTGGTGAAATGCCGCTTGAAATGCAGGTGAAAATGCTAAGAGTGCTTCAAGAAAGGAAATTTTATCGAATCGGCGGTGAAAAGGAAATTGATGTTGATTTCCGAGTCATTGCAGCAACGAATCGTGATTTGAAGGAATTAATGAAAGAAGGTCAATTCCGCGAGGATTTATACTATCGTTTAAATGTTGTTAGCCTTTCGATCCCCCCTTTACGGGAACGACATGAAGATATAATTGAATTGACCCATTATTTTTTACAGGATTTTGCGCAACGTTATCGTCGACCAATTTATGAATTGTCAGCTGATGTCATTCAAGAAATGCTCCGATACGACTGGCCTGGAAATATCCGTGAACTTCGAAATGTGGCAGAACGTCTAGTTGTTTTTGCTACAGATGGTGTGATTAAGAAGGAATACCTGCCTTTTTCTTCAAATAATAAATGGATTCAACAACATGAGGAGATTCGTGACAATAATCTTCTTATCGAAAATGACGATACCATTTTATCGTTACAGGAAGAAATGGAACAGCATGAGAAAAAGGTTCTTGAAAAAGCTTTAAGGATTGTCAATGGGAATAAATTAGAATGTGCTAAACGGCTTGGGATTACAAGGGCTACGTTATACAATCGGCTAAAACGTCTTGGAATGGAGTAGTTTCCCCTCTATCTTGGTACGATTTTTGCATGGTATTTACATGTAGAAACCAAGGGGAGGAAAAGAAAAATGGTCAATAACGAGAATCTGATTATTTGTCGTTGTGAAGAAGTAACCTACGCTGAACTTCTGTCTACAGCAAATGAACATAAATGTACAGCAAGGGAATTGAAATTAAGAACACGAGCTGGGATGGGTTTCTGTGGAGGACGTACATGCAGACTATCTGTTGATCGAATCATTGAAAGTGTTGTCCCAAATACATCTCCGGGGGAAATTCCTTTGAAATATCAACCACCGGTACGTGCTGTGACCTTTGGAACGGTAGGTGAACGAAAATGACGAGAATTGTGAACCATCCTGTTTTAGGAAAATTGCATGATCGTGAAACCGTTCCATTTTTGTTTGATGGATCTACCTATGAAGCATATGAAAACGAAACAATCGCCGCAGCCCTTCTTGCAAACGGGATAAGAACATTACGGGTTCACGAGGAAAGCGGAACACCAAGAGGAATTTACTGTAATATCGGTCATTGCATGGAATGTCGTGTAAGGGTAAATGGACAAGCAAATGTGAGATCCTGCTTAACGGTTGTTGAAAAAGACATGGTGGTTGAGAGTGGTAAGCAACTTCCAAATATCGTCAAAAGGATGGTGGAGCAGCAATGAGAGACGTAATTATTATTGGAGCCGGTCCGGCAGGATTAGCAGGAGCAATTGCCTGTGCTGGTTATGGTCTGAACGTTACCATCCTTGATGAATTTATCAAACCTGGTGGCAGACTCCTTGGTCAGCTCCATCAAGAACCATCCGGTGAATGGTGGAATGGTATCAAAGAAGCTGTACGACTTCATCAAGAAGCGAAAAAATTATCGGTTGAGATTCGATGCGGTGTATCTGTTTATAACTTGGAAAAGGAAGACTTTCTTTGGAATGTTCATACAAATGCAGGAACATTCACTTCCACCCATGTACTTGTAGCAACTGGTGCAGCAGAGTATCCAATTCCTGTGCCAGGATGGACATTACCGGGGGTTATGTCCATCGGGGCAGCACAGGTAATGACAAATGTTCATCGGGTAGAGGTTGGTAAAAAAGGGATTATTATCGGAGCAAATATTTTAGCATTTGCGATTTTAAATGAATTACAGTTGGCTGGTATAAAAGTTGACCGGATTGTTCTCCCCGAAAAAAGTCCAATCAGCCAAAAATCAGGTGAGCCAGAAGAGGTTTTAAAATCGCTCTTGAATGCCGCACACCTTGCCCCTTCCCCCTTGCTGCGATTTGGGAGTAAATTTATGAAAAACGAGTCGATTCGTAAATTGGGGCTGCAATTTTATCCTAAAGGCGGAGTAAAGATAAACGGCACCCCGTTACAGCTTCGGAAAGCAGCAGTTGAAATTATTGGTAAGGATCAAGTGGAAGGCGTACGAGTTGCAGATGTAGACTCGACTGGTGCGGTTATTCCTGGTTCCGAAATGATATACGAGGCAGACTTTGTGTGTATTGCGGGCGGTTTATACCCGTTAGCAGAGCTTACTGCTGTTGCCGGATGTCCTTTTCATTATCTTCCAGAACTAGGAGGACATGTGCCAGTTCATTCTGAATGGATGGAGACGCCTCTTGCAGGGCTTTTTGTAGCAGGGAATATCACGGGGATTGAAAGTGGAAAAATCGCCATGGCTCAGGGAACAGTAGCAGGTTTGGCAATTGCAAAACGGGCTGGTAAAGGTTCTGGTAAGATTGAACAGCATTTGAAGAAAGCTATTCAAAATGTTCGTACTGTTAGACAACAAGCAGCAATCCAATTTAACCCAGAAATTGAGAATGGCAGACAGAAGTTGAAAGAAATTTGGGAGAACCAATATGAGATAAATAATGGCTCACCGAGAAAAGAAGAGATTGGATAAAAAAATTAACCAGCAGACAATCTCTCTGCTGGTTTATCTATTGATATTATCAAAAATGTTTATTAATTTTCTTTCCTACCTTAAACATGGATATAAGTAAATTTCTAGAGAAACAAAGTCCATATCTAATTTATACAACTCAATTGTTACTTATCAATGTTCTTTTATAGCACATTTAAAAATGTCTTAGCTTAAAAAGCATATTTAATAGCGCATGTTTTCACTTGAGAGTAAAAGTCCAATGCAGCCTGTCCCTGTTCTCTTGTATGCGAGCTGGAAGATTTCATCCCACCAAAAGGTGCTTGATACTCTACTCCCGCAGTCTCTTGATTTACTCGCACCATACCGATTTCAGCTTCTTCTAAAAAGCGCATGGCTTTTTCCATGTCATTTGTAAAGATAGAGGCACTCAATCCGTATTCTGATTGATTGCAAAGACGGACTGCTTCTTCGAAATTTTCCACTTCCACTACCGCTGCGACAGGTCCGAAAATTTCTTCTGTAAACAGCCTGTGAGAGGCACCCACTTTCCCAACAACTATAGGGCGGATATAATATCCTTGGTTTGATTGTTCTACAATTCCTTCCGCGATAATCTCACCTTCATTACGAGCCAAAGCAACGTATTCAGAGATTGTATCGAATTGTGATTTTGACGCAACCGGTCCTAAATAAGCATCGGCTTGCAACGCATCTTTAACAGTTAAATTAGATACTGCCGCACGTAAATGATTTATAAAATCACTGTAAATATCCTTTTCTACAATAATTCTGCTGGTTGCAGTACATTTTTGCCCAGCCGAACGAAAAGCTCCACTTAAGATCATTGGAATAGCTTTTTCAAGGTCAGCGTCCTTTAGTACGATAGCTGCATTTTTGCCGCCCATCTCTGTTTGATACTTAATATTACGTTTGGCACATGCTGATGCAATCTGCATTCCTGTAGAGGTGGAACCAGTGAAGCTGACTGCATCAATATCTCCCTCTTCCAGAAGTGTGTCCCCTATAGATCGGCCCTTGGCAATAACCAAATTCAGGACGCCCGCAGGAAGCCCGGCATCTTCAAATACCTCCATCAGAAGGCCGGCTGTAAAAACAGCATTATCTGCTGGTTTCCATACAATAGAATTCCCGCAAATAAGAGCAGGAGCAATCTTCCAAATAGGAATCGCAACCGGGAAATTCCAAGGAGTGATTAATGCTACAACTCCCAACGGCACCCGTTTGGAGTATTGAAGAACATGCTGATCGCTTGCTGGAACTAATTGACCATCAGGGCGTACTCCTTCTGCAGCATAATAACGTAATAGATTAACTCCACGCATCACTTCACCAATCATTTCGCTAATTGGCTTTCCCATTTCACGACTAGCCAAATTGGCCACTGTTTCTTTTGCTTTTTCAAGATTATCTGCCATTTTATATAAACAAGCCGCTCTTTCCACTCCTGTCTTCTGCTTCCAGGTTTTAAAACCTTCTCTGGCTGCAGAAACGGCCGCAGTTATTTGTTCTTGCGTGGAATAATGGATATCTCCAATTTTTTCATTAATATTTGATGGACTATACACACTTCTACCCTTTTCATTTAATTCATGCCATTGTCCACCTATATAGTTTTTTGTAATTAGATCCGTTTGAGTAATCATTTCTATCACACCTTTCCTTAAAATATAAGGGAGGAAATTAATCCCTCCCTTTCTGCATTATTAAATAAATGTCCTATTGAACCAATTGTTGAGCAGCTCGGTCGAATGCTTTTTTGACAGCTTCATAACTTTCATCAGTTAGAGGAAGGCGAGGAGGGCGAGTTGGACCCATAGGTTTGCCAACGAGCTCCATCATATATTTAATGGATTGAACCAATTGCGGATTAGCGTCAAATTCAAACAGTGGAAGAAAACGTCTATAAAGCTCTGTAGCTTCTTTTACCTTTCCTTCTCTAGCCAATCTGAACAATTCAACACCCTCTCTAGGGAAAGCATTTGGAACTCCAGCAATCCATCCTGTAGCGCCACACAAAGGCCCTTCCATCGCTAGGTTGTCCACTCCGATCAATACTTCCAAGTCCGTTTCTTCAAGGATTTTGTGAACGCGTCTAATGTCTCCAGAAAACTCTTTAACAGCTACCACATTTTCGAATTGAGCAATTTCATTTAATAAATCGGGAGTTAAATCCGTTGGATAATCCAGTGGATTGTTGTAAGCAATAATTGGGAGCCCAACACTTGAAAGGGCCTCATAGTGAGCCACAACCTCATTTCTTAATGGACGATAATTAATTGGTGGCAATGCCATGAGAGCATCTGCCCCGCAGTCTTTCGCATGCTGCGCCCAAGAAACTGCTTGCTTTGTAGAAGGAGCTCCTGTGCCAACTGTTACAGGTACGCGTTTATTAGCTGCTTTTACTACAGTTTCAACAACTTTTGCTCTCTCCTCAGTTGAAAGAGTTGCATATTCTCCTAAAGAGCCAACCGGTACTAGGCCGTCTACCCCTTCCTCAATTAGCCAGTTGCATAGTTCCTCCAGTTTTTGATAATCAACCTCATAATCATTTGTGAATGGTGTTACAATCGCCACATGGACTCCAGGAAATCTAATCATTTGTAGTGCTCCTCTCAATATTTTTTTAGATGAGTACCATCTTACCCTCAATAATGCAAAAGTCGTGCCAAGTTACTGAATAGTAAAAAAAGAGACTTCATTAGAAGCCCTTAGTCATTCTATATATTGATTAATAAGCGAAAAAAATAGCTTTTTTTCCATTCTAATTTCTTTGAAAAATTCCAAAATCGTAAATTTTTTTTAAAAAAGAAAGAAGGAGTGTAAATAAAATTTTACATTGTCAATTTTTCTATACACTATTTTGTAAAATATCTTTAAACTCGATAAAATCTACTAGAATTTCATACTTTTAAATTTGTAAACATGGACTAATTTTTTCAAAGTAAAATAAAAGAAACAAATATAATCTAATGCAGCTCTTATGAAAATTTATAAATAATCGGTTCTATAAAATAAATCCGTGATTACAAGACAAGAGATTTTTCACAGGTTCCTTTAGGTAGTGTCAAAGGTTCTCGTTTGCGATTTGTTTATTGCATCATCGTACATTCGACATTGAAAAGCATTGGCCTTTTGTGGATATGTTATGCCTTGTGTGGCATCCAATCACTGACTGCACTTATATATTTTAGTATTGGGTTAAGGAGCGGTTAATGTGAAAAGAGGTCAAGTTATATCCTTCCGTTTACCTTCGGATTCCCCTCACTATGTATTAAAGTATTGGGAAAATCTTAAGAAACTGGAGAAACGGAATTTTTCAAAAAAGATTGCTGAGCTATTGATTAAAGGAATTAATTCGAGTGATCCAGACGGAGTTATGATTCCTCAAACCGAACTCCATATTTCTCATCCAGAGACGATGGACAGTCCATATTGAGCTTAGGATAGTTTCATTTTTTACCTTAAAAGACGGAATGGTCCATCCATCTACTCAAATTTGCTTGTTGCAGTTACTCACAGGACCTTTCAATCTTCCTATTTAAGAATGGTATCATATTAATTAAAATGATTTGGGAGGGATAGGATGAAAACACTAGTAAAGGTGGTGGCTGCCATTATTGAAAATGAGCACGGTGAATTCTTATGTGCTCTTCGGTCACCTCAAATGTCGACCCCAAATATGTGGGAATTTCCAGGTGGGAAAGTAGAAGTAAATGAAGATATTTATACCGCCTTAAAAAGAGAAATTGCCGAGGAATTGGATTGCAGAATTGAAACAGCGAAAGAAATTTTTAATGACAGCACCCATGAATATGAAACAGTTATCGTAAATTTGCTATCGATTAAATGCAAAGTCGTGGAGGACTCCCCTACACCAAGAGAGCATTCTAAACTGAATTGGCTAAAAAGGGAAAATCTAGATTCATTGAAATGGGCACCTGCTGATATCCCCGCAGTACAGCAATTAATCCATGAAAAATAGTCTTCTTGTCATCGAAGACTATTTTTCACGTCAGATGCATTTTAACTAAACGTTTAATTAGTATATGCTAATTAGGGCAAAAGCATTATTCTATGGGAATGGCCGCTTTTAATCAAATGATTGATTAGTATATCCTAATCCTTCCCAATCCTCCGCGGCCGTATAACTAGTTCCCCGCCACAATTCGGGCAAATGCTACTCATCTCATTCGTACACTCTGGACAGAAAGTACATTCATAACTACAGATATAGGCTTCCCCTTCCTGCTGAACTGATTGATTGCATCTTTCACATACACTCCGCATTTCTAACGCCATCACAAATCCCTCCTATTTTACTAAATTTAAAAACCTTGGCCACGAAATATTCCGGCCGGTAACCACAACCGCTATCTTACGTTCCTTTAGTTCTATCCCTAATTGTTTCAATGCCGCTATCCCCGCTGTACCCGAGGGTTCCACAATGTATTGATGCTTCAACATTGATTTCATCGCTTCGATGATTTCTTCATCGGTTACAGTTAGAATTCGATCAATATGTTTATGGATAATCGGAAACGTTACCGTCTCCGGTTCAATTGGCCCGCTCAATCCCTCTGCAATTGAAGCCTGTAAATCAACTGGACAGACTTCACCATTTTGATGCCAGACAGCAAATGTTGGGCTGTTCTTGGTTTGAACACCCCAAACCTTAATATTTGGATTTATTGATTTAAGAGCAATACACAAACCAGCTGTGAGTCCCCCACCGCCTAAACAAGTAATGACGGTGTCAACATCGGTTAAGTCTTCTAAAATCTCTAAACCAATCGTTCCCCCTGCTTCAATCATGCTCCGATTATTATAAGCAGACACGAAAGTATAGCCAGTTTCTTTAGCAGCCTTTAAGGCCGACACCCTCGCTTCCTCAATCGAATCAAAGTAAGTTATCGTGGCCCCGTAGCTTTCCAATGCTTTTACTTTACTCTCATCTGCATCAAACGGTAAATAAATGCATGCAGGAACGTTCAATTTATGGGCAGCATAGGCCAAGCCGATTCCATGATTTCCGGCAGAAGGTGCAATCACTCCGATTTCACGATGATTTTTTTCTAAAGTTAACAGCTTATTGAAAGCCCCTCTTGCCTTGAAACTACCGGTTATCTGGAGGTTTTCCAGCTTTAAATAAATATCGTTATCATATAAACCACTAAGCTCCCCGTTGTATTCCAACGGTGTATGGCGGATGTAAGGCTTAATCCGACCATGGGCCTGGATTAGATGCTGTAATGTTATTAAGTTAGAATTCATTACGGTCAACTCCCTTATCACCATCTTACTTGGAAACACGAGTCAGGAGATAATACCATTAAGTTATATGGTCATAACCATTCATTATGACTATAGTTAACAGTTCAATAATGGAAGGTTTTGTAATACACTATGACTACCAATACTTTTCAAGGATTTGATCCGAATGTTTAAACTCGCTCAACTTCATTACTTTGTTACCATCGTTGAGGCAGGTAGTATGACTCAAGCGGCTAAAACTCTCTTTATCTCGCAGCCTGCCCTCTCAAAACAATTATCCTTGCTTGAAAAAGAACTAAATTGTGAGTTGTTCCAACGTAAAACGACCGGGATTGAGCTAACGAAAGCAGGCAAATTTTTTTATGACAAAGCCGTTATCATCCTAAGAGATGCAGAAAGTCTGGCCAAATCTATGGAGGCTTTCTCCCGTATAAATACAATTAAAATTGGGACACTTCCCAGTATCGGCAGCTATTTTTTGCCAAGCGTGATAAGTAAAATCGGTTCATCCTTTAAGGTAGAGTTAACGATAAAAGACACTACACAGGAATTAACCGACCTGTTGGATTCTGACTTTATTGATTTTGCCTATGTCCAGGACACTTGTAATCTTAAAAGTAATATAAAATGTAAAGAATTATTCTGGGAGCCATACGATGCAATACTCCCTAGATTACAGTCTAGTAAATCAACGATTACTTTAGCTGCGTTTCTACAACAGAACTTAATTCTTCATAAACATCCGTGTGATATCCGCATGTACTTTGAGAAATGTTGCAGGAATCAAAACCTGGATTTCAATGTAGCCATTGATCTTGAAGCCAACGAATCGATTATTCCTTTTGTTAGCAAGGGTATTGGCTCTTCCATCTTGCCTAGAATGGTAACCAGCCAAATCCGAGACAATTCTATTAAAATTGTTCAACTTGAAGAGGAGAAACTGAAAAGGCGTGTGGATTTTTTATATAAACCGATGTTGAAAAAGATTGCCTTGAAATTGATTGCTTACTCGCTTGAATCTTCTTTCATTTAACCAAATGGGCCCGCCTTTTACAAAAAATGTTAGAATAATTCGCCTAAAAAGCAAGAATTATAGGAGAGATAATGTAATGATAAAAGGTCTATATGAGGCACATTTACCAGTTAGCAATTTACAACAATCAATTGAATTTTATCAAAAATTAGGTCTAAAACTTTATAAAAGATATGATAAAGTTGCTTTCTTTTGGATTGAAGAAGGCAAAAGCTGGATTGGATTATGGGAAGGTTCAGAATCAAAAATTCCTTATCATGTATCGTTGAGGCATATAGCATTTTATGTTGAATTAGAAGACATAAAGAATGCTAAGACTTGGTTAAAAGAACGTGGAATTGAGGTAAAGGAAGAGTTTGGTAAAGAACCAAACGAACCCATTGTTGTTCCTACTCAAGCTCACGCAATGATTTACTTTGACGACCCTGATGGAAACAGTTTGGAGTTTATTACAAGATTACCCAGAGAAATTGATCAATCTGAAAAAATATATTTAAGTGAGTGGGAGAAGCTATACTTATAACTCTCTTTAATATGTGGGATTTCAGCAATTGGTTCATGAAAAATGCGCTTTAACTAAACGTTTAATTAGTATATGCTATTTCGGAAAAAGTCCTTATTCTATAGGACTAGCCGCTTTTAACCAAACGATTGATTAGTATATACTAATCCTTTCTAATCCTCCGTGGTTGAATCACTAGTTCCCCCCAATTAGGTCGAATGCTGCCTAAACGTCAATAAAAAAAAAGGGATTTTTTTCCAAAAAAAAAAAAAAAAAAGAAACCCCCAACATAATGGGGTTCAAACCTGTTATAAAATATTTTTATTTGCCCTCGGCACAAGATTTGAAGGCATCTCTTCCTTCAAGCGCCAAACAAAATTCATTGGCTTGCTGCCTGAATGGCTGACATGATTAGCAGTTCCAAGGAACACAAATGGTGCTGTATAGCCATTTTCCTTCTTATACTCTCTGACGAACAGTGCAATTTTATGATTATTCTTTTTATGGTTAATATAGCGTTCAGCTATTTTACTTCCCTCCGCCACACGACTTTGCGTTTGCCAATGAAAAAGATGCTCGTTAATCGCATAATCGTCATACAAGGTCGATGGTGAAAAATCCTTCTCTGACTTATTTAACGTAATGAAAAAGATATCAAGCTTTTTACTTTCAAAGTATTTTACTCCCTCACGAAAAGCAGGGCTACTACTTTCATTGTAATAACCAAGGGAAGCCAGAATCTGCGAGGTGTTGTAACTACAATGAACACCTAATGGACAATTAAAATTAAAGTCATTCTCAAATTCCATTGTTTCTAAAGACTGATAAAGGAACTGCAAGATTTCCTTAATCTCATCACGAAACTCTGGCTGCGCCAATATCCTGGCTACACCTTCCTCAAGGGTAGCAAAGCCCTCATTGGCCGGATGGGAATTATAAAATGAATAATAGAAGATTGCCAACATCAATTGCTCTTCCTCATTATGAACCATTCGTTCATCAATATAGGTCACCAAAAATTGAAGTAACTTTCTTGAGTTTAAATGAAACAAATTCGGTAACCGTTTCGTTAATACTTTTTCATCAGCAAGCTCAAAATTTAATGCGACACCCGCTTCTACCATCATCCGACTAAAACTACGGTCACCATTTTTCCCATAAAAATCGTAAATCGAAAGATGATAATGCTTTAAAAAGCTCGCCATTGTTAGCGGCATACCCGTGTCTTCCTCAAAATATTTCATCTTAGCAACCAAATTCCCACGGGTGTTGGCACTAGATTTAATGTTTCTTAAAATATAATCCTTCGCCTGCTTTTCTAATTGAACAAAGCAGCCTTTTGGCAAATGAAAGAACCCATTTTCGACGTAGTGTTGGACCGAATGCTTCGTCTTTCCCATCAAAGCCCGAAACTTTTCTTCAAAATTATAGTTTTTATGAGCTTGGCCAACATAATCCAGCACTGTCAGGCATTCTTTTCCTTCCGCTATGCGCAGTCCCCTTCCCAGCTGCTGCAGGAACACTGTCAAACTTTCTGTCGGTCGTAGAAATAATATTGTATTTGCTTCTGGGATGTCGATTCCTTCATTATAAAGATCGACCACAAAAATAAATTTAATTTCACCTTGAACAAGCAGGTACTGGGCTTCTCTTCTCGTCCTTCCATCGACATTCCCATAAAGTGCCACAGAAGGAATACCGGCCTTATTAAAGAAATCTGCCATATACTTTGCATGCTCAATTGAGACGCAGAACCCTAGCCCTTTAACTTGGTCAATGTCGGTAACGTATTTATAAATACTTTTTACTATCTGGCTGCTTCGGTGATCGTTCGAAGTATAGACATTCTCCAATTCTCTAATTTCATACCCTTTACGGCTCCATTTCAATTTGGACAAATCAACCGTATCACTGACACAAAAATACTGAAACGGACTCAGTAGCTTTCTATTAATGGCTTCCGTTAAACGCATTTCAGCAGAGATTGTATCATCAAAATAAGTTAATATATCCTTACCATCCATTCGCTCGGGTGTTGCAGTCAGTCCAAGGAGGATACTTGGTTGATAATGGCTTAACAACTTCTGATAGGATTCGGCTGCAGCGTGGTGAAATTCATCTACAATGATAAAATCATAAAAATCATTGGTTGTGACTTCATATAGTTTTTTACTATTAAAGCTTTGAATGCTTACAAATAAATGATCTAATGACTCTGGTTGATGGGTTCCGACCAACATATCCCCAAAGTTCGGATCTTTCAAAATCACTCGGAAGGTTTCAAGACTCTGTTTTAATATTTCCTCACGATGGGCAACAAACAATAATTTGGCAGACTTACTTTTGTTCTTAAATCGTTTATAGTCAAATGCAGAAATAACGGTCTTACCCACACCCGTTGCAGCAACAAGAAGGTTCTTCATTCGGCCAAAGACTTCGCGTTCTACTTGTATCTTTTCAAGGATTTCTTTTTGATAGAAATAAGGTTGGATATCAAATATGAAACGATGTTCTTTTTCGTCATGGTTTTTACTTTTTGATAGTGCATTCTTTAGAAGTTCCTGGTCATTCTCACTATCCGGTCTGAACATTCTAAACTCATTGTCATTCCAATAGCTTTCAAACGTAGCTTCAAATTTTTTTACAATATCAAACGAATCTTTTTCAGTAACCTTAATATTCCACTCTAAGCCTGACGTTAAAGCTGGATTTGAGAGATTTGAGGATCCGATATAAGCAGTACTAAATCCTGTTTCTCTTTTAAAAAGATAGGCCTTTGCGTGAAGTCGAGTTCGCTCCACATCATAGGAAATCTTGATTTCTGTATTTGGCAGTTGGCTAAGTTCTTTGATTGCCTTATAATCTGTCGCTTCCATATAAGAGGTTGTAATTACTCTAAGCTTGTTGTTTGGATTTTCGGTAAAAGTTCGCAGTTCCTCAATAATACAACGCAGCCCACTCCATTTAATGAAAGAAACAAGCATATCGATTTTGTCTGAGGTAAGAATTTCCTTTTTCAACTCACCAAGCATATTAGGTTCATAATTCGAGCCTGTAAAAAGCGAACTTTGTGAAAGCGGGGTGACTGGCCGGACAATTTCGCCCTTTTGGATGCTGCGGATTGAATTGATTCGAGAATAGATGGAAGTAAGAACTTCTCCTTCTTCTTCGATCTTAAGTTCCCTAAATTCTTCCTCATCAAGCCGGTCACTTAATGTTGTGATAATTTCATTACAGGTCTTAATTTGATTAATTAATGCTTGTTGGTCATTACTTTCATTGTCACGAACAAACTTTAGGGCTTTCCTTGTTACTAAGGATATGTAAGAGGATAAAAGTTTTCTGGCCTCTTCAACATCGATGGATTCTTTGCCTATATCATAGGTGCTGATATCTAGCCCGTTTAGATCATTCTTTAGTTTTTGTGTGATAATTTCTTCATAGATTCCTTGTTTGAGCATATGATACTCCTTGTATTTTCCATTTATATTACTATTATTAACATTTTCTTTGTTATATATAGTAAACAACTTTATTTAGATAAAATTTGAATTTCTAATAAAAAACGGCAGATAAGTTATATCAGCTGTTTTCTTAATAATGTTATAAACTTTTTGGGATTTCAAAAGTGGTTGGAACATATCATTGTTAAATTCCCCAAAACAAATATCTCTGCATTTAATAATCAAAGACTATAAAATTTATTTATTTCTTCCTCCTGGTTGAAAATCATTTCTGCACCATTTAAGAAAGTTACTCGAATGAAGCAAATATGTTCTAGCAGTACTATCTGTTAATAGACCCATTCTTTTTGCTTCCTTAACCTCTCTCTCATATTGATCATATAATCTATCTATTTCCTTATATATCTCTTGACTAACTTTCATAGCTATCCTCCATTTTATAAACGAATTGTAATACGCTTCTTCTTAATCTATAAAGTATATTTACTACATTTCCATGTAATAGCGCCTCTTCCAATGTGACTTCACCCTTTTGAAAAACACCTATATTTTTACTATTATTATAATATAAAGTAAATTAAAATAAGGACTTTTATCCTAATACTTTCTTCTAATATCTAAATTATTTCCATTTTTATATAAGAAATGCTCCTATGTTATTATTAGATATAATATTTTTTGAGGTAGGTCACAAATGGCAAAGAGGAAAAAGAAATCAAAACACAAACAAAAAGAAGACTTTGGAAGTGTAGAAATTCATTGTTCTAAATGTAATCACAGGTTTGAAATCCCTTGGGAAACAATTTGGGATATCCAAGAAATCACCCATGGATATGTAGGCTTCCATTTGTATGATACATTTATTAGCTGTGAAAAATGCGGGGAGATTTGTACAGAGGAAGAAAATGAGGAAGTAAAAAAGTCAATTGGGCCCATCACCGATGATGACCTTCCATTTTAATCTGTGAAAGCAGTAATTCCATAAATAAAAACTCTGTAAACACCCAAAACCTATCTTTCCTAAATAATGTTAAAATAAATAGGCCATGACAGAGAACTCATCCTCTCCCATCATGGCTTTTAATTATTCTATTGGTTTTGTAATCTTTCTTTTTGTTTTAAGATATGTCCCATAAAGTTTAACATGGTCATTGCTGCGACTCGGGGAGTAGCATTTGTTGGGTCATATTGAGGTGCAACTTCTACTAAATCGAAACAAATTACATTTCCCATTTCCGCAATTCCTACTAGAATATCATTTAAAAAATCAAATGAGAAACCACCTGGAGAAGGCGATCCAGTTCCAGTTGCTAATGATATATCAAAACAATCAATATCGATAGTTACATAATATTTGTCAGCTTTAGGAATTTGATTTAAAATACCTTCAACACCTAATTGTAATGATTCTTTTGCAGAAATTAATTTACTATTATATGCTTTAGCTGCCTCAAAATCTTCTTTTCTACTACTTCCGAGTCCGCGTAATCCAATTTGAACCATCTCTTTAATATGACCCATTTCTGACATTCTTCTCATAGGACTTCCATTTCCAAACCGCTGTCCACCCGGAGCATCCGACCAATCAAGATGTGCATCTAATTGGATTACAGTAATATCCCCCTCATCTTTTAAGCCTCTTGCAATTGGAATTGAAATGGAATGATCTCCACCCATAATGGCTGGGATTGCTCCCTTTTCACGGATTTTTCTTACAGCATATTCAATGGCTTCAAAAGAGCCCTCGATATCGCCATGTACCACATCTGCATCTCCAACATCCACAATTTTAAGTGGAGCTCCTAAAAATACTTCGTCTCTTTCTGGATCATAGAAGCCAGCATCTCCACGACCGTAATGGGTTGAAACTTCACGTATCCTTCTTGGACCAAAACGACAACCAGTTAAAAAACCAACTCCTGTATCATAAGGAACACCCAATACTGCTACATCAGCATCTAGTTTTTCCAAATCATCACAAATTGGATATTTTGCAAAAGTACAAATTCCTGTAATTGGCATATTTACTTTTTTCATCTTCACTAACTCCTTTATCTTTAATATATCTGAAAAGAATCTAATTGATTTTTCCACTCAATCATTAAACGCTTTCTCAATTTCTAGAAATCCAGCTGATAATAATACTGCGAGTTTCATCCTAGCTTTTTTACTGTCATAATCCCCACCTAAGATTACCCCTCTTTTCATTAGATCATTTGCACTCCCCAGGTCATCATATGCGGCAAAAACTCTTCCCTCATCACAACTCGAAGTTATTACTATCTTTTTCCCTTGAACTAACGCCCGGTCAATTTCCTCAAGCATCATTGGGGTTACCTGTCCTCTGCCTGCACCTTCAAGAATAATCCCCTCTGTGCCTCCGTCAATTGCAGCTTTAATGAATTTCCCATCGGAACCTAAATAACTTTTTATAATATCAACTGACGGAAGATCTTTAATGATTTGATAATTTTGTCTAATAGTAGGTCTCGAAAAGATAGTAACCACTTTTTGGTCTATATTTCCCAAATGTCCAAATCCGCTGACACCAAATCCATTTATATGGGAGGTATGAATTTTTTTTACGTATTTAGAAGCAAATATATCCCCATTAAAAACAACTATGGAGCCGAGATCTAATGCCTTTTTCTCACATGCTACATGCATCGCATCTGATAAATTCTGAAAGACGTCAGTCCCCGATTCTTCCACAGATTTCTGTGACCCTGTTACCACCACTGGTCTTATATCTGATACTGTTAAATCTAAAAAATAAGCTGTTTCTTCTAGAGTATCCGTACCATGAGTTACGACAATTCCATCTATTGATGAATCTCGAAATACTTCTTCAATCTTTTCTTTTAATTCAATCAGGTGATTAAATGTTAAATACATACTTGGTAACTGAAATAAATTATGAACAATTACTTCTACTTCACCTGATAATGGTAGATTAGACATTAGTTCCAGCCCTGTCATATCCGTACACTCAAGTAGTCCATCATTATTCTTTTTACTCGCAATTGTTCCACCAGTTGTAATAATGGCAACCTTTTTCATGATTATCCCTCTCACTTACATTGCACTATCTATTGAATTATCTTTATTTTTATTAATAACAATTGGTTCAATCTTACCTGTAGCGAAAATAAAACATATTGCCCCAAGTATTGCAACAAGACCTGCAGAGAATAAACCTGCCGCAAAAGACCCAGTGGTTCCAATTAAAAAGCCTACCACCACAGGGCTGACAATACCTGCAAAGTTAGAAAATGAGTTCATAATCCCACCAATCGATGCTGACATATCTGTTCCTTTCGGTGATATATCAGTTGGTAACGCCCAAATGCTTGCGTCAGCAAATGTTAGACCCCCATATGAAATGGCTAACAAAACAAGCGCTGCAATAGGACTAGATGTGAAAGGCGCTAACCCAATAACGATTGCAAATAAAGAACCTCCGACAATACAAATCTTTCTAGCTTTGCTTATACTAAATCCTTTTTTTACTAGTGCATCAGATACAAATCCACCCGCAAGTTGCGAAAAAAACGCTACTATTCCTGGAATCATCCCAAACAATCCAAGCTTTAACAGGCTAAATCCTAGGTCTTTCACTAAATATGTGGGAAACCATGTAATAAAGAAATATAAAACATATGATGTACAGGAATATCCTAGAGTTATCCCCCAGACGGTTCTATTTTTTAGTAGATCCCACATAGAAATCTGATTCTTATTATTTTTTCCTTTTTCGATAGCATCTCCTTGTGTATTCGCTCCACCTTCTTCAATATATTCCAATTCTTCTTTTGAAAGTGAAGGATGCTTTCTTGGACTTCTATAAAAGGCAATCCAAAATACTACCCAAACAACCCCTAACAACCCTGTTACTACAAATGACATTCTCCAGCCTAACCCAGCGATAACTGCAGTAACAATTGGTAGTGCAATTACTGAACCCACTCTTGCTCCGCTTGAATAAATCCCTGAAGCCCTTGCTCTCTCATGTCTCGGAAACCATTGAGAGACTACTTTTACGCAACTAGGAAATGCTCCAGATTCACCAACGCCTAATAAAAGTCTAACAGCTGTTAGAGACACAAAACCTTTTGTAAGAGCTGTTGCTGCCGTACAAATTGACCACCATATACACGAGAATGCAAATACAAATCTAGGACCCAATCGATCAATTACCCAACCCATTGGTATTTGACAAGCTGAATACGTCCAGAAAAACAAACCTAATATTAAACCTGTTTGGCCAGCACTAAGGTTTAAATCTTTTTCCATATATGGTAGAGCAGCTGCTAGTGCGGACCGATCTACATAATTTATGATAATTCCGAAAAAGGCCAATATAACAATAGCCCACCGCAGTTTTTTCTGTGTTTTTCCGTATGATCTTACTTGCATTTTCATCCCCCTTAAATATGATTGTCTGAACCAAAACACTCCCAATAACGAATAATGTAATAATCCTTACCTTTTTAAAAAAACAAGACGTCTTAGAAATAAGATTATCATGGAAACGTATACAAAAATAATTCAAGAATTTTATCAACTAATAAAGAAAAGTTATTAGTAAATCTTCGCTCTTTTTCTTTATTATCAAATAATTACCCTAGACTAAATCGTTATTTAAACATTTTTTGATGTATGAAACTATTGGGGATATTGACTCTTCTTTTAAGTGAACAAGTGCAATGCTTGTTTTAAATTCTATGGGAAGTTTTAAAGGAATTCGTTTCAACATATTATTTTGAATTTCTTCTTCGACTGCATTTTCAGGTAAAAAACAAATACCAGTCCCTTTCATAACCAGCCTCTTTGCAGCCTCCATATTATCAATATCAACTATTAAATGCTGTTGAAAATTAATCGTTTCTAGTAAACTTGTAATACCAAGCCACTCCGGGGAGTTATGATCATAAAAAATAATATTTTGATCGGCAAGTTGCTCGAGTGTAACTCTCTGATTCATTTGGACTAACGGATGACTTATATGTGCGTATAATCCGACATTAAAGTGCATTAATACTGTAGAATCAATACGTGGATGAATAATTTCTCGAATAAGACCGCAATCTACTTCTTTATTTAATACTTTAGTTAAGGATGATTCCGAATGGTCTGAAACAATTTTAAAACGACATTCTGGAAATTGATTTCTTAATTTAGGCAGAAGGATTGGGATAACATAATTGGAGATTGAAATTGAACAGGCAATTTTCACTTGGTCAGGAATATACAATTGTTGATTCAATTTATAAACCGATTCTTGATATTCACGTAATATTTTAATAGCGTAAGGAAGAAAACTTTTCCCTGCATCTGTTAAAATACATTTGTTTCTATCCCGAAAAAATAATTCACGCATTAAATCGTTTTCTAATGATTTTATCCGTGCAGAAATAGATGGTTGCGATAAATATAAAGCTTCAGCTGCTTTATTAAAACTTCCAAATTGTACAACATAAATAAACGCCTTAATATTTTGAATATTCACGATAGAATCTCCTATACTTTAGTATTGTTCCTAATAAAGTATATCTATAATAGCATCATTTACTGTGTAAACTTTCGAACTATTGGAATTTATAAAAAATATTTTCATTTAGGTACACGTTTGCATATTTTTAAGAGACATCATTTACCACTACGATCTCGAAATTGTGTTGGTTATTATCACTTTATAGGAGGAGGAACTTCCATGTACGTTCACAGGGACTTCCCTGAATTCTCATGGTCTAATTCCAGGCATAAAACATTCCTGGAATGTGTACGAAAGTATTATCACCAATACTATGAATCTCATAATGGCTGGTTATATGAAGCTCCCGATGAAAATAAAGCAGCTTACCGGCTTAAAAATATCAAAAACCTCCCCATCCTGTTGGGGGACCTAATTCACAAAGCGATTGACTGGCAGCTCAAGAAGTTTCTCAATGACAAAAGCCTGTTTACAGAAGATGAGATGATTACTTTGATCACTCGAAGTCTCAATAAGGCCTACCTTGATTCCACCAAGCATCGACAGCTTTGGTTTAACAAGCCGAAGCAATACCAAATGCTCCATGAAATCTATTATGGGGACGGGCTTAGCAAGGATGCCATTGCCGCTGCGAAAATGAAGCTGGACCTATGTGTGAAGAACTTTTTCACAAGCAAGACCTACCAAGATATACTGACAAAACTAGAGATGCATGTCTTGCATTCAGAGGATTTTCAAACGTTTGAGGTCAATGGTGTCGATGTGTTCGTTGTACTAGACTTTGTTTATAAAGATGTGAGTCAGGAAAAGTGGATTGTCGTCGACTGGAAAACGGGGAAAGAATCAGAGGATGACCGTAAACAGCTGGCCTTTTATGCCCTATTTTTATCAAAACAACACAATATTCCAATTGAAGATATCATCCTTCGCAATGAATATTTGCTATCTGGCAAACACCAGGAATATAAGTTAACCGAGTTCGAAATGGAGTCCGCTCAAGCCTTAATGAATGACAGTATCTATTATATGTTGAAATACCTTGAAGATCCTGTGAAAAATAAGCCGGTGAATATTGAACAGTTTGAGATGAATCCTTCGAGAAAGTGTCAAAGCTGCAATTTTAAGGAGAAATGTTTGTCGGTTCATGATTCACTGAATGGTTAAAAAGCCTAAACCAAGATGGAATAATTTCCTATGGTTTAGGCTTTTTTGTTAGAGGGAATTCCTAATCCGGAATAATGATTTCTAGTTTCCCTTCCTGATTGGCAATTTCAACCGCCTCGTCAGCAAACAAATAAGGGGTATCAAACCGGTCCTGCTTTTTGATATCCAAGTAACTATTATTAGTAGTCAGAACGGGAAAAACCGCGTTCGTTTTCTTGAATAGATTTTGAGTAACCTCTATTTCCGCCATTAAAATAATCTGTTTATTGGAGACTGAGAAAAATAGTTTACCAATCTCTCTTTCGTTCTCATCCATAATTTTAATCTGTTGAAGGATGGAAATCAGACAGGTTACAAAATCGTTTATATGCTCATTACCTAGCCCTGGTAATTGATACTCTGCCAAAGCTTTATTCATTCCGGTTTTGATTTCTTTAAAGGGAAATACGTCTTCAATTCGAATCGCCGCTTTTGTTTTTCCGAGATTTTCAAACTTCTTTCTTGTATCAACAAGGTACTCCTTAATATAGCCGGTATACTGCTCACGCTGCACCGCCAAATCAGCTAGCTCCTGAATCCAGCGAATCTCTTTACTGCGATTTCGAATCAACAGCAAAAACGCATATACATCCTTTTCATCAAACGTATGATTAACTAACTTTTCATAATAATAGTTCAATAACAATTGTTCTTTCTTATCCATTGGTTTGCTCCTAGAAGAATTATTTCTATCCTATTGTAAACTTATCCTTTTAATAGGACAAACCTTCTAATGGACTAGTTTAGTATAGAAAAACGGAGAAAAGTCTGCGAACTATCGCAAAAGCCCAAATGCTCAAAAGGAATGAATAGCTAAGAATTTTTTTCAATCAATGGGATTGTTAGCATGTGATTGAATATTATCTAAATAAGTTAGAAATATCGCGAGGTGAATGCATGAAAGTTCGTTCCATTCGTTTTAGTACTGTGTTATTGATCATAGGGGGAATTCTTTGGGTGTTTTTTGGTATGAGTCTAGCTAGTAGTCCACCGGGTTTTCCCTCTAAAGAAATTTATCGAGACTCGGTCGGCACAATGCCCTGGTTAAGTATTGGAATGTTGTTCATTACAACCGGGATAGCCATTTTTTACCGAATTTACGCTTTCCGTAAAGGAATAGTGAAATTATCTTTTATTATGGTTCAAACTGGCGGAGTACTATATTTTATTGGGCATTCCCTCAGGCAATTTTTAAATGGGGGGTGGGAGCCTGCAGCACCCATTGGTTTTATCCTTATTATCATCGGAATGTTTATATTTGGTCTAAGAAGTATTAAGTTAAAATTCTTTCCTAATCCAACTGGATATTTAGTAGTATTGAGTTCTTTATGTCTCCTCTTTTTTAATGATCAATTCCTTACAGCCTGGATGTCAGTTCCCTTTGGTCTAATTTGGATTGCCATCGGTGGGTTATTTTTAAAATCCAGCAAGATGGATAAAAGCTAAACAAACGATTGGTTAGTTTTCCCTTGGAAGATTCCTTATTTAAGGAATCCCCCAAAGAATTAAATCTTATGGAGCCTAATCCTCTAATGCACCGGTTCCAAAACATCAGCCTTCTGCTTGGTTGATGCTGCTTTTTTTGTTACGAAACTAGCAATTAATAAAACAATAATATTTATAAATAAGGCGATGATTCCATCGTTCAAGTCTTTAATAGCTTGAGGAAGATGCGGGAATAGCTCGGCAATTTTTATATTCCCCAAGTCCATAAAGGACACTAACACACCACCAATGATAATTCCGGCAAAGGCACCCTGTTTTGTCACAAAATTCTTTTTCATCAAGCTGGCAAAAAAGGCAGGGGCAAGTTGAGTAATAAAATTGTAAGCGATGATGGCGATACTAAAAAGGCTATTTCCACCTCTAAAAGTCAAATAAATAGCTGCAAGTGAAATAAACGGAACGAGATATTTTACAAGTTTTGCAATCTGATTGTCCTTTGTGGCTGGAGAGAATACCTGATAAATATTTTTAGCAAACAAAGTTGAAATCGTCATTAATAGTAAGGAGCTTGGTACTAAAGCTGCTAACACGCCGGCACCGCCAATCAGCCCAACAAACCATGGGTCAAATGCCTGTTTGGAAAACTTGAGTAAGATTAAATCAGCTGCACTTCCTTCTAATCCTGGTGTTTGTAAAATGGCTGCAAACCCTACAAAAAAGGCAAACAACAGAATCAATTGGTAAATGGGCATGAGGGCTGCATTTTTTCGCAAAGCCTTTTCGCTGGAGGCTGCAAAAACGGGAGAAAACCCATGCGGCCACATATAGAATCCGATGGAGCTTAAGATAACGGTCGATATATACCACGATACGCTCATCCCCTGTTCAGGAAGAATTGGGAAATTTGGTTTCGCTTGATTGATTGCCTCGAACATCGGATGAATACCGCCGTAATAATGGATAGGGAAATAAACTCCTAAAAATACCACAATACCTAGAATCAAAATATCCTTCAAAATCGATGTCAGAGCGGAACCGTGAATACCAGAAATCATCACAAAAATGGTTACCCCAAGGGCTCCGACCCAAATGGCAGCCTTAGAAGAGATGACCCCATAAGAAGTTGCCGTCACGATATAGCCTAAGCCTTTGAATTGAAGTACTAAGTAGCAAGTACAGGCCACAATCCCGATCACAGCAACAAGGACTCCTAGGTAAGGACTCTGATATTTTTTTACAAAAAAATCAGATTGAGAAACTAATTTGTGTTGCTTTGCATACCTCCAAATCGCGGGAAATACAAAGTAGGAAATGACCGTAGCCAGGCATCCGTAAGTGACGATGCTAAAAATCGAACCCCCATCCCGATAAGCAGAACCGCTTGCCCCTAAAAAGGTAAAGGTCGTATACATTTCACCAGCTGACAAAAGGAAAATCAACAGGGTTCCCATTCCGCGCCCCCCCACCGACCATTGTTCCAAGTTCATCTCTTTTCCTTTTTTTGCCCAAATCCCTATTGCAACAGAAACAACGAAAAATGACAAGATGAATAGCACAGCAATATTCATTTTGAATTCTCCTCCCGGTTAGCTGGATCTAAAATATAGATAATTCCAAGTATTCCTGTAGTTAAAAAAGACCAGAGTACGATCCAAAAGTGAAAAAACGGCATTCCGAGCACATAAGGAGTCATTCTATTTGTAAATAAAGCCCCTGCAACAAGGCCAAGAAATGGAATAACGGCTAGCCAATAGATGGATTTCATCTCCCCATCCCCCTAATCGTTTTGATTTAATAGTTTCAATGTTCCGTGAACCAATAACTTCGTTCCATCCGCTAAAGCTTGTTCGTCGATTGTAAACTTAGGATGATGGTGTGGATAGATAATCCCTTTTTCTTCATTACCGGCACCAATGGATACATAGGTTCCTGGTACGATTTTTTGAAAGGCTGAAAAATCTTCACTTGCCATCATCGGCTTGACCAATTCTCTGCTTTCTTTTCCAAAAACTTCACAAACCGTTTCGTCTATTACTCTCGTAACTTCCTCATCATTCATAACAGGAGCGTAACCGGACTGATAATTCAATTGATAGGTGGCTCCATGTGCTTCCGTAAGTCCCTTTACAACACGTTCAATAAAGTTCGGTATCTTCTTCTGCAAGTCTGGGTTAAAGCATCGAACCGACCCTCCAATCGATACCGTACTTGGAATTACATTTATCGCACTTCCCGCATGAAACTGGGTTACTGAAATCACGGAAGTTTCCTGAGCATCCTGATACCTTGAAACAATATGCTGGAGATTCGTTACCACTTGAGCTCCAATTGCAATCGGATCAATCGTTTGATCAGGTTGTGAGGCATGTCCTCCCTTACCTAAAACAGTAATTTGAAACGTATCCGCTCCGGCCATCATCGGCCCATAACTCAAACCAATTTTCCCAAGTGGAAGAGTAGAAACCAGATGGGCACCAAGGATTGATTCTACTCCGTCGAGGACACCTGCGCTCACCATTTCTTGGGCACCGCCTGGCGGCTGCTCCTCAGCATGTTGGAATATAAAGCGAACCTCCCCCCTTAATTGCCCCTTTAACTTTGTCAGAATTTTTGCAGCGCCTAACAGCATCGCTGTATGCCCATCATGTCCGCAAGCATGCATGACACCTGAATTCCGTGAAACAAAGTTAAAATTATTCTCCTCTTTAATTGGAAGCGCATCCATATCTGCCCGCAGTGCAATTACCTTTCCGGGTTGCGGTCCCTTTAACCGGGCCATAATACTTGTTTTTGTTGGTCGTGAAATTTCCAGATCACCAAAAGTCCTTAATGTTTCATAAACAAATTGGGATGTTTTTACTTCCTGAAAGGATAGCTCCGGATACATATGTAAATATCTTCGCCAGCTAATCACTTCCTCTTTAACCTCTTCAATTAAATCATTCAACGTTATCATTTGGCTCACAATTATCACCCTCCTTTTTATTTTTGGTTAGTTTAAGGAAAAAATTCCTTAAATGAAGTATATAGGTTTGTAAATTAAGTTTCAATAGTTTTTTGAATTTTATGAATGTGATAGTTTTTAGGTATGCCGAAAAAAGCCAAAATAAATAGCACCCAAAACGATGGATGCTTATAACAATCGATATATTTTACTCGGTCTTCCACGAGTGGCATAGGCCTCCTGGCCAACATTTTTTGCCAACTCAACTTCACACATATCGGTTACAATACGGCGCACATTACGCTCCGTCATCTCAAGATGTGCCGCTAAATCTTTGGTTGTAAAATCATGCCAGCCCATTTTTTGAATGAGGGCAACGATTTTTTTATACGTTTTAACGCTGATATTTCCCTTTTTTAATTTTTCAATAAGGATTTCATTTTGGGAACGGATTTCATATTGTAATTCATTGTTTTGGCCGGGTGATTCGATAATTTTCCCATCATCCTGAACCATAACAATCTCGTGTTTCTTCATTTCCTTAGAATGTTGAATGGCACGAAACGCATTGATTTCCGCTGCATAAGCTGTCTCGCCGAAACCAATTCCAACCGCAACAGTCGTTTCTGCCTCGAATGCCAATTTTTGAACGGTTTCTTCAAGCGCAGAAATTTCACGTTCAATTGCACCGCGGGAGCTAAAAATCATGTATCGGCCATTCCCCTTCTCAGAAAAAGACCCATTTATTTTTTCTCCTAGTTGAATCAACATTTCTTTTAGTCTGAGTTCTAAGTACTGTAAATGATAAGGGGTTTTCATTTCCTCTGCTACTCTGTTAAAATATTCAACTTCGATGATTTCAACGCCAATTTGTCTATCTTTAAAGTAGGAAGTCTTTACTTTTTCCAAAAGGATTCGAAGTGTTTGCCGTATTTCCATCAACGTCATCGACATTCGGTAGGCAGGGATTCCCTTCTCTCTTAAAGCATCGTAAACGGATGGGAAACAAGTTAAAACTCCTTCTGTTTTCCCTTGATTCCATAACTCTAAATGGAATTGCAACAATTCATTCGGATCAATGTCTACCTCAAACTCTTTTGTATAAACAATTGGTTTGTTTATATTAAGCTGCGATAAGGCTTCCTCGCTAATATTATTTACGACCATCGTATCGATGCTTAGTTTCTCAATCATTTTCCCTTGTTCATGAATTAACTCGATAAAGGCTTTAAAGAAGCCTGATTCGGTAGCTGGAACATGTACCATTATTTTGTCTGTTCCCAGTGTTTTTTTCGCCATTTCATAGGGGAGCGGACCCGAAAAAAGCCACGCATGCACATCGGAATGATGTTCTGTTACAATTCTCTCTACTTCTTCGACTTCTACATAAGGTAAAGAGATGAAATTCAATTCCTGTTTATATTCTTCTGCCAAATCTAAAATCTGTTTTATAGACGTTTCTAGGCCGACTAATCCGATTTTAAACATTATGTATTCCGACTTCCTTTATGATCCGTAATCGATTCTATGTTCTATCTTGAATTCCCTTGATACCTTTGATACCAAAATATTCAAAAAAAGTACCTGTCCTCATCATTATACCAGTTTGAGGCAGGTACTATAAATTAACATTTATTTAGATTTGGCTATTTTTAATATGGTGACCTTGCACCTAGGTATCTCGTTTTCCAATAGGATACTGTCATGTCGGAGATAACAACACCTTGGTCTGCTGCACTAATGAATTTATTGTTGCCTAAGTAGATTCCAACATGTGATGGACCTGCTTTATAGGTTTCAAAAAAGACTAAGTCCCCTACGCTTGGCGAACCAACTGGTGTAGTTGCACTCCATTGTGTGCTGGTTGTTCTAGGGATTGAAATTCCAACATGATCAAATACATATTTTGTGAAACCGCTGCAATCAAAACCACTAGGTGTATTTCCACCCCAGCGGTATGGTGTGCCTATGTATTTTTGAGCTTCAGCAATTACTTCTTGGACCTTTGATGCGGAAGTAACAGCAGGTTTTTGAGTAGCCTCTGCTTGTGGTTTCGCTGCTGGTTTTTGGGTCACATTTGTTTCTGGCTTCACAGCTGGTTTTTGGACCGTAGTTGTTTCCGGCTTTTCAACTGGTTGTTGGACAGCTGTTGATGTCGATGGTGCTGCTGGTTGAACAGACTCTTTTGAATAAGTGTTTCCTTCAGATTTTTGTGTCTCGGTTGAACTGGACTTCACGGCCGGTTTTTGAGCCACCTTTGTCTCTGAAGGCGTGGTAGGTTTTACCGCATTTTTTGCTTCCGATTTTGCCACTACACTTTTAATAATCTCTACTCGCTTCACAGCTGCTTTCGCTTTGGATTTGGTAACTTTTCTTGTTGGAACTTCAGAAACTTTATACGAAGCAGATGTTGCTTGGGCACCACTCACACTTAAGGTTTGACCTACATGAATGCGGTCTGATGTTAAGTGGTTGATCGTTTTAACCTGTGTAACAGATAGATTAAAACGAGCTCCAATCTCAGATAGCGTGTCCCCTTTTTGAACCACATATTTTTGGTTAACAGAAGTAGCCCGTGCAGAAACTTGAGTACTAGTTTTTGAATTTGGTATTTTTAATTGCTGGCCAATACGAATCAAATCCGATGATAAGCCATTCAAGTTTTTCAACTCACTAACAGTCGTACCATTCTCTCTTGCTAGTTTCCATAGACTATCACCAGGTTTTACGGTGTAGGAAAGGGATAATTTTTGATTTACATATATTTTATCACTTGAAAGTTTGTTCCATTCTTTTAAGTGATTGATCGAAACATTTTGTAAATGAGAGATTTTCCAAAGACTATCACCAGAATGAACCGTGTATGTAGGTTCTTGTGCATTGGCAGTGGCTCCAAATGCAGTAAGTACAAGCCCGGCCGTTGCAGCTGCTGTTACTAGATTTTTTTTCAACTAAAGCACTCCTTACTTTCATTATCAATACATAGATATAATAATGAAAAGTAAACTCATGCACATCCACACAAAGTGGTAATATAGTAAATTTATTGAATATGTGGTTGTGTAAACGCTTTCTATTACAAACTATAGAAATAGCGGTAAATATTATAATATCGGGGTTTTACCGCTATTTTTCCCCATCAGCAACTTGACCTAAGTAACAAATTTGTAAACATTTTTTAATCTGTTAGAATATTTTTTCATGAATACTATTAGCCTAGTAAGAAAAACAGTTGTTGACGATATATAGACATTTTGACCTGTTTTGGATAAAATTGTCACCCGCTTATTGGTGTCGCTATTGAATTATATTTAGTTTTTGAATCAGTTTTAGCACTAACGGGCTGGTCCCATCTGGTAATTCACGTATTGGAAAGAATCCAGCAGCAAGCGATTCCACCCCATCCACTTTGATGTTACTGCTTTTAATATTAGTTGAAGTATATACAATTGTAACTGGATAGAATTCGTCGCCATTTTCCAGCTTTCTGAAATACTGCCTTCCTGAAAAAACGTCTACCAACTCAAGCTGACCAATTTCAACTCCTGTTTCTTCAAAAACTTCTCTTCTTCCCGCCTCTTCAGCGGACTCCCCTAATTCCAGGAGCCCGCCCGGAAGCGCCCAGATTCCCTCCGGCCGTTTTTGCAAAAGAATTTCCCCTTGTTCATTGATCACGCCCACAACTGCGCCTACTAAAATAATCGCGCGGGTGCCGATAACTTTTCGTAAATCCTCTATATAGCCCATAATATCCTCCAAAAAATAAATATATTTCTATCATATCATTTTTCCATTATTACTAATTACTAGTGCAAGCCCTTTCAGTCTCGTGTATAATGGCTAACTAGAGTAATAGACACGTAATTTTTGGAGTGAACTAGTATGAACCAGCAAAAGGGCTATACGCATTTTTTTACAAATAAATATTGGGTTATCGTGGTTGCCGTGTTTTGCTCGGTTTTATGGGGGAGTGCCTTTCCGGTTTTAAAACTAAGTTATGATGAGCTTGACATGGCAGAAGACGATTTATCGGCAAAAATTGTTTTTGCAGGAATCCGTTTCATGATGGCGTCATTACTGCTGCTGTTTTTCATGCTCTTCGTTGATCGTAAGGCACTCAAAGTAAACTGGCGACAATGGCCAGCCATTGTAGGTTTAGGGCTGTTTACAACGAGTTTAAGTTATTTCTTTTTTTATAATGGATTAGCCCATACATCGGGAATGAAGGCATCGATTTTAAACTCCAGCGGTGTATTTTTCGTTGTTTTTCTGGCACATTTTGTTTATAAGGATGACCGCTTGGATTGGCGGAAGGTTTTTGGTTTGATTACTGGTTTTGGGGGTATTGTGCTGTCAAATTGGGGACAGGATGCCTCACTGGATTTTTCGTTTTATGGAGAAGGATTTATGCTACTTTCTGGATTAGCCAGTACTTTCGGTACCTTTTTATCCAAGCGTCTGTCTGCTAATCTTCATCCGTTTGCTTTAACCGGGTGGCAAATGTTTACTGGTTCGTTGATCATGCTCGTGGTTGGGGTTCCAAATCTTAGACCCCACGCTTTTGAATTTACCGTGAATGCATGGCTTCTATTGGGGTATGCCGTATTTTTATCCGCAGCGGCCTTCGCCTTGTGGACCTCTTTGCTCAAGTATAATAAAGCGGGAGAGGTTTCTCTTTATAAGTTCGTTGTACCCGTTTCCGGGACCATTTTATCCGTGATGTTTCTACCGGGTGAACATATAACGGCTAATACAATTATCGCCCTTCTACTTGTAGCTGTAGGTTTAACGGCTGTGAATCAGAAAGGGAAAAAGGGCTTGTTTGGTTTAAAAAAATGGCGGCGGACTGAGGAGCACCTTTACAAATAAAAAAGAGCTTGGGGCAAGCTCTTTTTTATTTTTTAAATGATAATTCTTTAATTTTTATAATCCAATCCTTGAAGCTTGCGAATTCATTCGAATCAAATCCGAAGTATTTCTTGATGATTTGGACAGATTCGCTCTCCTGATGATGAAACACTCCATCTGAATAGATTAATTTAAAAAGTTCAACTAAGACGATATTTTTGGAACGCTCCGATTTAAATATCTTGAGAATATCCTCGATGGCAAGGTCCTTTAATTGATAATCCTCGAGTTCCATTTCCTTTTTATATTTAGTTAGAATAGTTTCTTCAAATATAGATCTATTCCCGTCAATTGCGGCAATTAAGTTAGCTAATTCAAGAAATGCTTCTCTCTCTTCTGAGTGAAGTTCTGCAAGGAACAATACATACATCTCCTTATTTTCTTTGTTTATTTATACGAATATTAACATATTTAATTTAAATTATATAGAAAATAGGTAACTTGTATTCTTTTCAAAGGATTATTGAAGCATAGCGAGGGTTTCGCAAAGTTCCATAGGTTCTAAATTACCCATCCTGAAAATACAATAGTTTTGGTCTTATTTCCAATAGGAGGTCTCACGATGAAAATTCAAAGACTTGGCCATGCTATGTATATTTTTAAAAGTAAGGAAGGGAAAAACTATCTGATTGATCCCTTTTTTGATTTAAATCCCGGGTTTCCGCCGGATTTGGATACTGCTGCGTTCTATCAATCTTTTGACTGTGTTTTTCTAACTCACGGACATTTCGATCATACGAGCGGGTTGTCTAAGATCGTTGAGCATAAACCTGAAATGATGATTGTTGCACAATATGAGCTGGCTTTGATTCTTCTACAGCAAGGGATTAAAAATGTACTGCCAATCAATTTAGGAGGCTCTGTTTCCTTTGATGATGTGAATGTTACGATGGTCCAGGCGAAACACACTTCCTCTTATAGGGAAACAGAAGGTACTCCTGTGTATGCGGGAGAAGCGGCCGGTTATATTTTTGATTTTAAAAATGATTTTACCGTCTACCACTCGGGGGATACAGCCTTAATGTCCGATATGAAGTTAATTCAGGACGTGTATCAGCCTGAAATTGCAATATTGTCCTCTTCCGGGCACTTTACAATGGGACCGAGGGAAGCAGCCTATGCGGTAAAACATCTGTTAGACGTTCATTACGTCATACCGAGCCATACCTTCCCAACCAACGAAACCGCCGCATCACCTGAAGCCTTAACCCAATTACTCAATGCATTTCCAGTAGTCGATTTCATGGTCGACAAAGACAAAGAACTAGAAAAGCTATTAAAAGACTACCCAAAAACAGCCGTCATCCCCCTCAGTTACGGAGAAGAAGTCACATTTGAGAAATAAAAAAGACGTGCTTTATATTCGACAAAATTCGGGCGGTGACAGGCACCGCCCGAATTTTGTCGAATACACCCACGCCCCCCAATAAATACCTAATCGCTTTTGATTGCCGGTATGATAGAATTTAGGAAAAGTTGATTTAGAAAGCGGAGGGTGAGCGGGGATGGGGAAGGATAAGATTTTGTCGATTTTGGAGAGGGAGTTAGTGGTTGCTCTTGGCTGTACGGAGCCAGTTGCGATAGCATTGGCTGCGGCAACGGCAAAAAGCTATGCAAAGGGCAATATTCAAAAGATTCATCTGTATGCGAGCGGAAATATTATAAAGAACGCCAAATCAGTTGGAATTCCAGGGATGTCGGCTAAAGGTCTTGATTTTGCTGCAGCACTTGGAGCAGCAGCAGGAGACCCTGATAAGAAGCTGGAGGTTCTTGATGGTCTAAGGGCAGAAGATGAGCTGCTTGCATTAAAGCTGATTGAAGCGGGAAAAGTTACAACCGGACATGCAGATACACCGAAACGACTATATATAGAAGTAGTTTTACAAACAGATCAGCAGACAGCAAAAGTGGTTATATCTGATAATCACAGTAATATCACGCTTATCGAGGTAGATGGAAAAACGGTTTTCCTTGGCGGCTGTGAAAACATCGGGATTCAAACCGATGAGGAAGAATTAGAAGAGCTTACCATTGATGAAATCTATGATTGGCTTCTTACTGTTAATCCTCATGACCTGGTTCTTGTAAAAAAGAGTATTGAATTAAATCGGAAGATTGGGATTGTAGGACTCTCCGGAGAGTACGGGCTTAATGTTGGACGAACCATTAAGGAAAATGTAAAAAAAGGATATCTATCTGATGATTTAGCGACTGCTGCTATGTCGCTGGCTGCTGCTGGATCTGATGCAAGGATGGCAGGTTCCACCCTTCCGGTAATGGCCAATACGGGGAGTGGAAATCAAGGGATTGCGGTAACCCTTCCAGTGGTTGCGGTTGCAGAGAAGCTGAAGGTTTCGGAGGAAAAAATGATCCGTGCGGTCGCCCTTAGTCATCTGGTTACGATTCATATCAAATCCAAGTTTGGCCGCTTGTCCGCCTTATGCGGCGTAACGGCTGCCGGGATGGGAGCAAGCGCAGCGATTGTTTACCTGCTTGATGGCGGCCTTCCCCAAATTAAAGCAGCAATTCAAAATACGATTGGCAATGTTTCGGGAATGATCTGTGACGGGGCGAAGGCAGGCTGTGCGATGAAAGTCTCAACCTGTTCCAATGTCGCCGTTCAATCTGCCCTTCTGGCACTAAACAACCAAGCAATCCAATCAACCGACGGCTTCATTCACGACGACGTAGAAAAAAGCATCGAAAGCTTCTGCAAACTCGGAAACGAAGGAACCCGACAAACCGACCAACTCATCCTGCAACTCATGCTCGAGAAATAAATCAATCATAATTAACCTTTTTGTGAAAAGTCAGCATTACTGCTGGCTTTTTTTGTATGGCCTCATTCGACAAAATTCGGGTGGTGACAGGCACCACCCGAATTTTGTCGAATCACCTATTTTTGATAGGGACAGGGCGTTTTTATTTTTATACAAGCTCATAATGTCATATTTCATAATATTTTGAATATATATAAATATGTTTTAAAACATTCTCACCGGAAAGGGGCATATGAAACTATGGATATTTGCATTTCTTGTGGAATGGAATTGTCAATTTTGGAAAGGACTCGTGCTGAGTGCTGGGATTGCAGGGATACGACAACGGAAGCTTATACGGAAGATGAATAATGATTGCTGTTATAGATAAAAATGTTAGAGAAAGCTGCCTGATCATCTCTCAAAGGGCAGCTTTTTCACCTTGCTGGAGAATAGTTGCCTTTTACGATGAACAAGATGAAAATATTGAAACCAAATGGGAATATAATCGTATAAACCTATGTATCGTACAAGTTATAGCATTTCATCAAATTTATTATAGATGGGAGAATTAAAATTGGGCTTAACCATTTTTCAATTTGGACAAACTCTTTTTGAGGTATACTATTGGCTGATCTTAATATCTATTTTCGGTTCCTGGTTTCCGGCTTTTCACTCCTCCAAGATTGGCGGATGGATTGGCAAACTAGTTGAACCATATTTAAGCATTTTCAGGCGGTTTATCCCCCCTCTTGGTCCGATTGATATTTCGCCTATCATCGCACTCTTTGTTTTTAATTATCTAAGTAGATTTGCCCTGGAAGGCCTCCGCCGCTCGTTGACTTTCATCGGGGTATAAAATCTCCATAATACAAAGAAGACAGTTAGAGGTCTCTCACTGTCTTCTTTTGTATTACGATTTACGGCCGTCCGCAAAAGCGCTGAGATCTTGATTATATTTTTCCACTGACTCCCAAAAGGGAGAATGCCCGGCATAAGCATAGAGGGAAAGAATTGAGTTTGGTATGATCTGTGCGTTTTCAATAGACTGTGCCGGATTAAGAATTTTATCCTTTACACCGTGGATAAGAAGAACCGGCAGTTGAATGGTTGGAAGCAGTTCATCATAGGAAACAGATCTTGTGATGATTGCTTCACGAACATATGGAGGAACCATTGTGTTATATCCTAGGACAAAGTAAAAATCGTTCATTGTTGGGTTTTGCGCAAACAGTAGCGTTACAAATTGCTTGAGAGCATTTGTACTATTAAGGGCTTTTTTGGATATGAGACCCGGAATGATGGCCTGCATGGCTGGAGTATAATAGGTGCCTCCAGAGATTCCCGAAGAAGTTCCTACATCCACTAGGTTAATACCAGAAATATCCCCTTCCCCATAAATTTGAAGATAATCCAAAACAACCTGTCCGCCGTAGGACCAGCCAACCAGCAATGGCTTGTTTAGTTTTAAGGCATGAATAATCGACTGGATGTCATCCGCCCAGTTTTGTTGATTGTGATACCCTTCCTTTGGCTTTTCAGAAAAACCGTGACCGCGTAAATCCAAGGCAATTAAGCGAAATTGATTTAACTCCTTGGATTGAAACTGATGAATCCAACTAAGATGGTTTTGCGTAACATCATGGACAAAAAGGATTGGCTTCCCGTGAGGATTTCCACCTTCCACCACAAATAACGACGTTCCAGATCCCCCTTTAATAAAACATGATTTCATTTAACACCTCTCCAATAAAAGATACGTTATTATACTGGAGGAGTTGTCCAAAGGTGACAAAATTCGGGCGGTGCCAGGCACCACCCGAATTTTGTCGAATTTTATTAGTGCGACATGACGCTAGTTGCTATATATATTCCCTCTGAATAATGGCGATATTATCCTTGTGGCAGGTTTTTGTGAAGTTTGATGGGAATGGCATTTCTTTTTCCAATGCACTCATTGCCTTTGTGTCCTCTTCTATAACTGCTGTAATTAATCTCTCTAGATAATCTTGTGATAATTGAATTCTGCGCTTCATTTCCCCTTGACTTGTCGTCGCCTGCCCATGTCCCGGAACCATAACAGCAACATTATGCTTCTCAAGAATCTGCTCTGCTTTTTGGAGTGTTGCTTCGTATGCCCTTGCACTGTCGTAGATAAACGGCAGCTCGAAATCAGATAGATAATCACCAGCAATCCAAATGCTCTCCGGCTCAATGACCGTAAACAATCCGTCATGTGTATGGCCCGGCGACAGGTAGAAGGTTATCGTGGTAACGCCAATCACTAACTTCTGACCGTCTTCTTCGATGACAATATCGATTTCCTCCGGAAAAACAATTGGATAAGGTGCTTTAATGTAATTTTCATTATAAAATTGCTGGATTAAGGACACCTTTTGTTCCTTATTTGGATGGTCCCTTAGTCCCTTGCTTCCAATTACCTTCGCACCCGGGAAGACTTTGTAGCCAATGATATGGTCGAAATCACCGTGCGTAAATAGAAGGTATAGTTCCTTTTCCCCTTTAATCGCATTTACATGCTGCTTTATTTCCTCGATTTCGTGCGGAAGCCAGTTTGGGTCCACAACAAGAATAAAATCCCTTGATTTTACCACTGTACAAGTTGTTTGAAATAAAGCACTTTGAAACACCGTTATGTATTCATTTTGAAATTGGATCATGGCGTCTCCCTCTTTTATAAAAATTTTATCATTTATGTCCCCAATTATATCAAATCAACCAGGTTTAATTTTAAGGATTGCATAAGACCAGCACTAAATAAATATGATAACAATAAGGAATCCTAAATAAAGGAGCTGTTAGCAAATGGCCATCTTCAATAAAATCGCCTTATTTTTTATTGTCTTATATTCCGTCATCATCATTATAAATACTTATTTAGGAGAAACTGAACGGGTTCAATCGAACGTTATTTACTTTCTTATGAACGGATTTGCTTACATCGTAACAGCAATGGAAGTGGAAAAAGAAAAGCTGCTATTAGAAGGATTGGAAGCTTGATTTTAAACTTCACCCCCAAAGATACCCGAAGACTTTTCTTGGGTATCTTTTTACTTGTATGATCATTGAAGCGACTGTCCGTCTGAGGAGGACAAAATGTCCCATTTGTCCACGAACGGTGCCTGTCACCGAATTTTATGTCACCGAATTTTAGGTACTTGGACCATAAACTTACTTCCTTTTCCGATTTCGCCGGAGACTTTAAATGGTGATTCGATTGCCGAATAATCAATGGTGGAAGTTTTTACGCACAATTAAAAAAATGATAAAGAGCGGTTCCAAATGTCTTAGGACCGCTCTCTTATTTAAACCTCTTTTCCTTTTATAATTCATCAATCACTTCTCCGGCAGCCCTTTCACCTGATTCAACCGCTCCATTTAAAAAGCCTTGATAATGAATGGATGTATGCTCTCCGGCAAAGAAGATATTCCCTTCTCGTTCCCCTTCAATTCCGGCAAATTTGGTATATTGACCGACCTTCCAAAACGAATAAGACCCTTTGGACCATTTGTTACTAAGCCAATGATCAACTGTAGATATGCCATTCCAGCTACTTATAGTGCCTGGAAGTACTGGTTCAAGCTTGTCCAAAAAGTTTTTTGTAATTTCCTTTAATCGTTCCTCAGTTGAAGCAACCTGCTTAGCAGCGATTCCTCCCCCAGTATAATTTACAAGAATTCCTGATTCCCCAGGTTGCGCCCGCGTTGATTCGAACGTTTGTTGATAACCAGTATCAGATAATGTATCACCGTTATTCTTCTGCTCACACCAGAACCGATTGAAAAATTGAGCATGAAGCTTCGTATTTACCCCCATCTCAAGTTCTTTAATCGCCACTATTTTTAAGTCCCGAAATCTTGCATTCTCATAATCTATGCTTCTTAAAATATTAAAAGGAAGACAGAGAATTACTTTATCAGCCAAAACAGTCCATTCTTTTTCTTTATTTTGAAAAACAAGCTTTACTTCTTCATTTTGTTCGATTCTTAACAGTTCAGAATTAAATATAATCTGTCCGGTTAAATTCTGGGCTAATAATAGTGGAAGCTGATCATTACCGCCTCTTATATGAAATCGTTCATCAGAGTCTCCATACATTTGATAAGAATCGGTATATCCTAATAGATATAGTAAATTTAATGCGCTTTGTACATGTGCATCTGCTCCAAATTCAATCGTATAGGCCATAGTTAGTAATTGACCGAACCTGGAGTTGGCGCCTCCGGAAACCGTTTCATTGATATAATCGACAATTGACATCTGATCAAGCTCATAGCCACGCTCCGTATAATGATTATATCTTGTGGTTTCTCCAGCTTCTTTAAGATCCCGTTGAAGTTTTGGATATATTTCTGAAAAATCTTTAGTTGCTTCTTTAAAGGTATACGGTTTTCCATCAAAAAAGTAAACTGGTTCTGTACCTTTAGATTCTGCCATTATCAAATTATCCATTTCCAATCCTAATTCTTTCGCTAGCGCTTGAATCTCTCTATGATTTGAATCAATTAACTCGCCGCCACACTCGACAATTTGACCTTCTTCAAAATAATCTCCTTGTTCGGCAGCGCCCGCCCACCCGATTTGTAGCCTCATATATAGTAGAAGGAATCCCTGCCTGCTTTAGCCGGTAAGCACAAGTGAGACCCGCCAGGCCTGCTCCTACAATAACAATTCTTGGATGATCATGTTTTTCCTTATAAACATTCAAAGGCTGTTCTTTTTGGATCTTTCCATGGTTTGGAATACAATGTAATTGCCTAATAGCTTGTCCATTACTTTGTTTCTCCATTTCAGCACGAACTGTCACAAAGGCCATCTTCATCATTCTTGCTAATGGTGTATGTGCCAAATAAACATCAACCCCTTTTTACTTTGCTGCAATAATTTCTTGTAACAAAATATGTTAGGGGAGTGAAATTGCTGTAGGCTAGATGGTCAGAAAATTAAAATTTGGTTAAAAATAGGGCTATGTATATGAAAAAAAGAGTGGTTCCTCCATTTTGGCGGAACCACTCTTTTATCTGATAAGAAAAATGATTAGGGATTATATAAACAACTTTGCAAATTGCCCATACCCCTCATCTTCGAGCTTGCTTTTAGGAACAAACCTCAGGGCCGCTGAATTAATGCAATACCGTGCCCTGTCTGGACCCGGCCCATCATCAAAAACATGGCCAAGATGCGAATCGGATGTTTTGCTGCGAACCTCGATTCTCCGCATACCATGCGAAGTATCAAACTTTTCCTCCAGCTCATTGCGGCGCGGGGGCTTCGTGAAGCTGGGCCAGCCGCAGCCTGCATCATATTTGTCCATGGAACTAAACAAGGGCTCACCGGAAATGATATCTACATAAATGCCTTCTTCATCATGATTCCAGAATTCATTTTGGAACGGCGGCTCTGTTGCATTCTTTCTCGTTACTTCATACTGAAGCGGCGTTAACTCACTTCGCAGCTCGTCATCACTTTTGCGCATCTTCCAGTTCTCACGAATAAACCGTGCCCTACCGGAACCTTCCCGATAAAGATTATAGTGAAACGGAAAAGTTTTATAATAATACTGGTGCTTATCTTCCGCCCTGTAAAAAGGTCCAGCCGGAAGGATTTCTGTAACAATCGGCTTTTGAAAACGGCCGCTCGCTGCAAGCTCTGCTTTTGAGGCTTCAGCCTGTTGTCTTTGGTCCTCATTATGGTAAAAAATAGCAGTCCGATAAGAGGTTCCTCGATCATTAAACTGCCCCTCCGCATCAGTCGGATCGATTTGCTGCCAAAACAGCTCCAGTAGCTTTTTATAAGAAAAGACAACCGGATCAAAAGTAATTTGAACCGCCTCATAATGACCTGTCGTATTAGAACACACCTCTTGATACGACGGATTTTCAGTATGTCCCCCCGTATACCCCGAAACCACTTCCCTAATTCCTAGCTGCTCATCAAACGGCGAAACCATACACCAAAAACACCCGCCAGCAAACGTTGCAAGCTCGAATTGATTCTTCAATCCCATCATTCCTCCATCTTCTTCATAAATTGTACGAACTTAATTGACCCTGTGACCCTATTTTATACCAATGTTTAATTGCATCTAAACTCAATGAAAAGGATTGCTACAAAAAGATAGGGTGGCAGCATAACCCAGATTACTATCACAAGAAGTTTTCAGGTTTATTTCTTAGTGGGAAGCTTACGAAAACACGTGTTCCTTCGCCTTCTTTGCTCATAATTCGAATTTTCCCAGTATGTGATCGAACAATCCAATTTGCAATCGAAAGCCCTAAGCCTGATCCCTCTAAATGACGAGTTCTGGATTTATCCCCACGATAGTAACGGTCAAAAATATAGGGGAGATCACTTTTTGGTATCCCAATCCCAGTATCCGCTACCTCAATAGCAGCACGTGAATTCTTCACATCCGCTTTAATAGTGATAACTCCATTCTCCTCCGTATACTTAAGGGCATTGTCTAACAAAATGACAAACAGCTGTTTCAGTCTCTCTTTATCCCCTATCATTTTGATTGGAAAGATTTCAGCGATTATCTGTATATTTTTTCTACTAGCCAGCGCTTTAAAATCTTTAATTACATGCTGAAGAATCTCTTCCAGCATAATAGTCTCTTGAATCAACTGAATCTGGTCCGTGTCAGAACGAGCTAATGTCAATAAATCAGAAGTCATTTTTGACATGTAGTGAATCTCTTGAATCACCTGGTGAATGGTCTCGCTTTCCTGTTCAATCGTAAAATCCGGATGACGAAATAGGTGTTCAAGATTTAATTTCATAACGGAAAGAGGTGTACGCAGTTCATGAGAAGCATCTGCCACAAACCGCTGTTGTTTTTCCCAGGACCTCTTGATGGGTATCAAGGCCTTATTAGCTAGATAGAGCCCAGCTAGTGCGGCAATAAACACACTTAATAAGGACCCAAAGCCAATGACCACCAATAAATGATCCAGCATTTCATTTTCACGTCTCAGATTATAAACAATTTGAATATGCTGGACTGGTGAATATTCCCCATTCTTTGGTTCAGCCATCGTGATGACACGATAGGATTCTGCTCCAATCGCTACAGTTTTAAGACCTTTCCTCTTTAATAATGGTGAAAAATGAGCCGTATCCTTTAAAGAGAGCGTACTCTGTGGTATCACCTGGTAAAGTTTATTTCCCTTCTTCCAAAGTAAATAAACTAACCGATGGTTCTCTTCCCGCTCTGGACTTAATTCCTTGCCGAGTTTCTCTCTCTCTCGCTGCAAATGATTTCGCTTTTCTAAAATAGTCTGATCCACTTGATGGTATAAACTATAATGCGTATAAAAATAAATAATAGCCCCAAAAGCATTTTGAAGGATAAAAAATACAAGTGCATTCAGGATAACGAGCCGACGTTTAGTTTTTTTAAACATTGCTCTACCTTACTCCTTTAACATATACCCTACACCCCTTACGGTCCGAATCAACCGCTCAAGCTCAAAAGGGGCCAATTTTTTCCGTAAATAATGGATATAGAGTTCAACAATAGCGTCTGTCGTTTCACTCTCTATTCCCCAAACTCTTTGATAAATCTGATCCCGGGTTAGGATTTGCTCTTTATTTTGTATAAGGTAAAAAAGAAGTTCAAATTCTTTAATTGTTAACTTTAGAGCCGTTTCATTTATAAAACCCTCATGCTGGTTGGTGTCTAAGAGGATGGGGCCATAGGTCATCTTTCCTTCGATTCCTATTTTCCCTGACCGTCTAAGCAAGGATCGCACTCTCGCTAAAAACTCTTCTGTAGCAAAGGGTTTGACAATATAATCATCCGCACCAAAGTCAAGACCCTTTACCTTATCTTCAATCCGGTCCTTTGCAGTCAAAAATAAGGTCGGGGATTGATGGCCTTCACTCCGCAGCTTTCTCATCACCGCGTATCCATCCATCATTGGCAGCATAATATCCAACGTGATCAAATCATACTCACCGTTCGAAGCCATAAAATACCCTTCTTCCCCGTTTTCAGCCTGGTCCACCTCGTACTGTTCTTCCTCTAATATTCTAGAAATGATCCTTCTTAAAGGTCCATCATCTTCTATGACCAATACACGCATAGATGCCTGCCCACTCCCTTTCTTTTTATCCTGCATAGTTTGTCCCAATTATTTCAATATTTTAATCGCGAAGCAAAGAATCTAGCTAGCTTTACAATTTACTAACTGCCCTTTGTGTTTTGGTAACTTGCCTCATGGCGGATGCCTTTGAGATAAAACGTTTATTCCAATAGTTATAAAAATTCCCGGCAAATAAGCCGATAAATAAATAGGTTAGTCCGCCGAAAAGGCCGTATATAATAACCCCTGAAACGGCAGCCAGTATACCAAAGAAGATTTGCTGCTTATATTTTGCCGGTGAGGTTGGCGGATCTGTGAGCATGAAAAAGGCGAAAAATAGGGTCGCATTGATAAATGGCGGACGAAGAGCGTCTGCAGCATCTCCTTTACTTGTTAAACCAAGTATAAGCAGTAATACAAAAAAGGTCCCTAAGAATGAAAATACCTGTGGAAATTTATTAACTCGTTCGGTTACAAAATAACCGCCAATTAAAAGGAACAAAATAGTCCAGGCAGGAAGATCCCCAAAAGCCCCCCACCAGCTTTGGCCTGTTTGAAAAATAAAAATAGATAACAGTAATCCGAAAGCAGCAGGATTAACGATTGGTTTTTTCTTATAAACGAATAGATGCTTGGACAAGATGGCGAGAATCGCTGTCCCTGCCACAACCATCCCAGATGTCGTAAAACTTAAGATTAGTGCAATGATTAAGGCTGTTATTACTGTACTGTCCTTGCTGCTTCTTCTAACCATAATTCTACATAGGATATTATCTACAAAGATTGATGCCACAATGGCGATCATACTGTTCTCTATCCCCAGCATACTTTTTGACCCAATAGATGCGATGATTAGATAAAAAACCATGGCTGTCGCGACATAGCCCTTTGGTGTTTTGAACCACTTTTTCCCTGACACTTAAATCCCTCCAACTTTATTAATCTGTAATTCTGATGTGATAAGGATCCCTTTTAAAGCTAGATGTTCGATTAATTGTTTTCCTTTTTTTACTCCAAGTAAAAAGGAGGCTGTTGAAAAGGCATCTGCCATCATTGCAAACGGTGCGATGACACTGCAGCTAATCCATTCATTCGGGGAGCATTTGGTTTTTGGATTTACCAAATGATGTGAATCTGAATTAACTGGATTTCTACGTTCATAGCTGCCAGATGTACAGACGGCTTCGTTTGATATTTCTATCGTTTCAATGATGGAATCCTTATGGTACGGATGCTGGATTCCAATTTTCCATTTTTCTCCGTTGTCATCCAAACCGAATGCAAATAAATCGCCTCCAGCGTTAATGACAAATCCCTTAAATTCCTTTAATTCATTAGCAGCCAGATCAATCGCGAACCCTTTTGCAACAGCTCCAAGATCAATGACCATCGGCTTTTTTAAGGTTACTGTATGATTGTACTGATCTAGTTCGATATCATGATAAGAAACCGAATCAGAAGAAACACTTTTCATCAACTGTCCAGAAATATAGTGTCGATTAAATCCATTCATTTCCATCACCTTTCCTACCGTCGGGTCAAATAGTCCATCCGTTAATTTAGCCATTTCAATCGCAATATAAAGAGGTTCAAATAGAAAAGGACTGATTTTTATTGGTACTCCGATATTCTTACAAGCTCGTATTAGCTCACTTGATGGGCTGAAGCGGCTGCATGCTTGTTCTACATGCTGAAATGCCTCAAAGGCACGAGTTATTTTTGCTTCCGTCTCTTTCTTCGACATATTTGAAACGACCTTTATGTCAACAACAGTATCCATGTACAATTTTGTTTTTTTCATAGATTATCCTTTCACGTTATGGGCTTGGGAAAGTGCATCCATCACAGCGTCCTCAAAAGCCTGTGTACTATAAGTGGCCCCAGAAACATTATTCACTTGTGCACTTTGTTTTTGCACTACTTCATCAGGCAGTCCTACTATGTCACTTTCTGAATAATGCATTGCAAAATGGCTAATCTCTACGGTGGTAATTTTGTCATTCTTAATTGTGACAGCTACATCAATAAATCCACGCCGATTCATACCTGTACCTGTAAACGTCCCATCCTTGTAGATCCTTTTATTTTGCTTGCTCTTTTGTTCGCCGACCTTTTCATTAGAGTGATTTATTGTAATATGCCTAGTTTGAACATTCGCTGCAATATGGTGTAAGGGCTGATCAATAGAAGCCTGCGTCTCTGTAGTAACAAATCCAGCAGCATACACCGCTGCAACAGCTGTAGAACAAAGAACAACCCACTTCTTATCCATTTTCTTCATAAAAAATCCTCCTAACCAATTCCTCTATTCTCGGACAGTATAGCCAGTCAATCTTAGAATTTTCTTAGAATCCTATTTGATCGACAAAATTCGGGTGGTGACAGGCACCACCCGAATTTTGTCGACCTTGTCCCCTTGAATTTGAGGGGGAAATCTGATATATTAGGTGTTAATTAAATATCTTCTTACTTCAAACCTTTTGAAGTGAGGATAGAGGCGCAAAGACCATTAGTACGTAGTTTGAGGATAATGAGGTCCTGGGATGATTATGGAAAGGGGAATTTGCCGAAGCTTATAAGACTCTCATTTGTCTTGGAGCTGGTTCTGCTATTGAATAAATACAGAACTGTCATATAGGGAACTATATGGAGGGCTATCTCACGCACGGGAACTTGTTTCTTATTTATGTTTCTATTGCAGCAGCGAGCCTTCGTTGCTGCTTTTTTGCGTTGACTTGGAATGTCCTTAGCCACCTCTAATTTATAAAAAAAATAATTTAAAGGGTGAGGAAAAATGAATTTTGGCCAAGTTTTAACTGCTATGGTTACGCCATTTGATCATGAAGGCGAGATTGATTTTAACGCGACGAGAACATTAGTAAATTACCTAATTGAAAATGGGACGGATGGATTGGTAGTCGTTGGCACCACTGGGGAATCTCCTACATTAACCACGGATGAAAAAGTTGAATTTTTTAAGTTTGTTGTGGATGTCGTAAACGGCAGGATTCCTGTCATTTCCGGAACAGGTTCGAATAACACGAAGGCTTCAATTAGTTTAACAAAACAGGCTGAAGCAGCGGGTGTGGATGGGATTATGCTCGTGGCCCCATACTATAACAAGCCATCACAAGAGGGTTTATATCAACACTTTAAAGCAATTGCCGAGTCCACAGCATTACCGATTATGCTCTATAATATTCCTGGGCGAAGTGTGGTCAATATGTCTGTTGAGACAATTGTTCGTCTTTCCCAGATTCCAAATATCGTAGCTATTAAAGAAGCTAGCGGCAATTTAGACGCCATGGCAGAAGTGATAAGCCAAACACCGAGTGATTTCACTTTATATAGTGGTGATGATGGTTTAACCATTCCGGTCTTAGCAATCGGCGGTGCAGGAATTGTTTCCGTTGCCTCCCATATCATTGGAAATGAGATGCAGGAGATGGTCAATCTCTTTAAAAATGGTCATGTCCAAGAGGCGGCTGCAGCGCATCGCAGACTGCTTCCAATCATGAAAGCACTATTTGCTGCTCCAAATCCAACACCGGTCAAAGCAGCCCTTAATCTTAAAGGTGTCAACGTTGGCGGAGTCCGTCTCCCAATGGTCCCACTAACCGACGAAGAAACTAACACACTACAAAGCATTCTACAACTTGTTTAAATTTCAATACAATAAGGAAAGGCACCTCCAACATTAGGAAGGTGCCTCTCTTGTTGTGTTCGACAAAATTCGGGTGGTGCCTGTCACTCATCGAATTTTGTCGAAACCGCCAACGACAATGTCTTCAATCACACGATGCCGGCTTAGTTGGCCGGTACAGATGATTTCCTGGTCTTCTGTTTGCTTTTTGCGGACCATTTGGTTAATTTCGGCTAATAGTAGTCCGGAGAATAAAAGATAGGGAATGACGATAACTCTCCCCGATCCTGCCTCCAGAACTGCCTCAAACCCCTGCTCCAGCCTTGGATCTGCAGCTGCGAGGTAACAAACAGACACCTGGTCCGTTTGAAGCCGTTCTTGGATTTCATTGGCAATCAGCTCAAATGCAGTATGAATGCTTGGGTCACTGCTGCCTCTGCCTACAATCAATAATGAATCCTGTGAAGAGACATCTCCTGCCGCCCTTCTAACCAGCTCAGCAATCGCATCGAGAATTTCGCCCTGCACGCCAAACGGATTCCTTACCTGTACTTGGATCTCTGGATACTGTTCGCCTAATACAGATAGTGCATTCGGAATATCTTCCTTAATATGACCAGCAGCTAAAAGAAAAATCGGCACAACGGTAATCTCCGATGCACCTTTTTCCACACATCTCCTAAAGCCTTCTTCAATAGAAGGATCGGTCAATTCCAGAAAACTGATTTCCTGAATCGGGGCATCCACACGTTCGATTACCCTATTCAAAAAGGATTTTACCTCTTCGGCTCCCTTTTTTGATCTTGTTCCATGGCCGATATAAAGAATCGCTTTCATGCAGATTGCTCCTTTCCGCTTACCCTTGAACAACTGGTAAATGAGGAACGATCTCTTCCTCGAACCAGTTCAGTCTATCATGTAAGCGGACAACCTCGCCAATCACAATCATGCTTGGGTTTGCAATTTTTTCATCCTTAACACGCACTTCAATCGTGCCAAGGGTCCCAACTACTGTTCTTTGATCGTTTAAAGTGCCCCAGTGAACAAGAGCGATTGGTGTGTCCGCAGATTTCCCATTCTCCACCAATTGCTGAACGATCGTAGGAAGGTGGGAAACTCCCATATAAACACATATCGTATCGACCGCTTTCGCTAAATGGGCCCACTGATGCTCAGCCTCTTTATCACCGGCAGCTTGATGTCCGGTAATAAATGCAAAGCTTTTACTCAAAGTGCGATGGGTAACCGGTATGCCGGCATAGGCGGATGCTGCAATTCCAGCGGTAATGCCCGGGACCACTTCAAACGGTACATGATGTTTCACACATTCCTCCGCTTCTTCCCCGCCCCGTCCAAAAACGAACGGGTCGCCTCCCTTTAAGCGGACAACCGTATAGCCCTTTTTCGCATATTTGACCAAGAAGTGATTAATTGTTTCCTGCTTCATTGTATGGTAATTCGGAAGTTTACCGCAGTATACCAGCTGCGCATCTGCTTTTGCATTCTGAAGGAGCTCCGGATTTACTAACCGGTCATACAAAATCACATCAGCCTGCTGCAGGCAGCGTAATCCTTTTACTGTAATTAGATCTGGATCACCAGGACCCGCACCAACTAAATAGACTTTGCCAACCATGAAATCCAACATCCTTTCCCTATGCCTTTTCTATAAATCTAGCTGTTATTGATGTTTCGCTGATAAACATTGTAAATCTGCTGATAAATTGCTCTGATTCGCTGATAAAATCTTAAAATCCGCCGATAAATGTCCCAGATTCGCTGATAAACGCTTAATATCCACCAAAATGGTGTAAAATTACACCCCAGGTCATTTCTTTAAAACTCTAATTCTATTAAAAAATATTTTTCTCCCGCAAATAAGCAATCACTTGCCCAACTGCTTCCTCAACCGATAATAAATCAGAACGTAAAGTAATTTCCGGTTTTTCCGGTGCTTCATAAGGAGAATCAATCCCTGTGAAATCCTTTATCTCACCACGGCGTGCCTTTGCATAAAGCTGCTTGGGATCACGCTGTTCACAAACCTCAATTGGACAATCAACGAAAACCTCGATGAATTCTCCTTCTTCAAACAATTCCCGAACCTGATCACGGTCGGAGCGAAACGGAGAAATAAACGCAGTTGTAATCACCTTGCCGCTATCGACAAATAACTTCGCCACTTCGCCAATCCGGCGGATATTTTCCGTGCGGTCGTGCTCTGAAAAACCTAAATCCTTGTTTAAACCATGACGAATATTGTCACCGTCCAAAACATATTCATTAATCCCAAGACGAAATAATTCATTTGATACCGCGTTGGCAATCGTTGATTTTCCAGAACCAGAAAGACCTGTGAACCATAGTGTACAGCTTCCATGGCCATTCTGGGAACGGCGGTCATTTTTTGTAATTGTTGTTTCATGCCATGTGATATTCGTAGATTGTGTCACACCCAAGTCCCCCTTAAGCTTCAACAGTCGCTTTTTCTTTCATTCCTTCAATTAAAACCTCAACAACTTCCTTGCGGCTGAAAGTAGACGGCGGAAGTACACCGCTTCTTAGCATCTCTCTCACTTTTGTTCCGGAAAGGATTACGCGATCTTCTTTGTCATGCGGGCAAGTTTTATCAGATGCCATTCCATCGCATTTTGTGCAATAGAAGCTATGCTCGAAAAATAAAGGCTTAATTCCAATCTCTTCTTCTGTAAAGTTGCTGAAAATATGCTGTGCGTCGTAGGTTCCGTAATAGTTACCAACTCCGGCATGGTCACGGCCGACAATGAAATGCGTGCAGCCATAGTTTTTACGTGCAAGCGCATGGAAAATCGCCTCCCTTGGTCCTGCATAACGCATTGCAGCAGGGTGAACGCCCAATTGGACACGCTCTTTAGGATAATAGTTTTCTAGTAAAACACGATAGCTTTTTAGACGGACATCTGCAGGAACATCATCAGACTTCGTTTGACCAACAAGTGGATTTAAGAATAAGCCATCAACTGTTTCAAGAGCTGCTTTTTGAATATACTCATGGGCACGGTGAACCGGATTTCTTGTTTGGAAACCAACAACCGTTTTCCAGCCCTTTTCTTCAAATAATGCACGGGTTTCTTTTGGCTCAAACCATACATCGCCAAACACGCCTTTTTCTGGCTTTTTCACAAGCACGATTTCACCAGCAACGTAAACTGGACCTCTTTCGAATAAACGTTTCACACCTGGATGCGCCAGCTCTTCTGTTTTATAAACATTGAGAGCTTCCTTATTCAAATCTGGTTCATACGTTTCGGAAACCTTGATCACTCCAAACACTTCTTTGTTAGAAACAAGTTTAACTTCCTCGCCAACTACAAGTGTTTCCGCTACTTCATAAGATACCGGCAGTGTTACAGGGATGGACCAGATTGTATCGTCTGCTAGGCGCATACGCTCTACTACTGATTCGTAATCTGCTTTTCCAAGAAAACCATTTAGCGGGCTGAATACACCAACGCCGATTAGTTCTAAATCACTTAGAGCGACTGCATCAATTTCAATTTCTTTTTCTACATTTGAAAAATTATAATTGGGATCATATGCCTGAATTAGTTTTCCTCCATGAGGTTTTGATACAAATGACATCTACAATCAACCTTTCTTTACTGGTTTTATTTTTTTGAAATATTTGCTTGAGAAATGGCACCCTGTGAGGCAGATCGTTTCATTAAGAACATCACGCCTAAAACGGAAATCACTACGCCCGCCATTGCAACGATTGAGTATCCATTTTTTTCAATCAATAACTGAATAATCGTATAGGACAGCACCATTGATAATACGGGAGAAACCATCCATACTGTTAAGAGCTGCACGACAATATCCTTTTTCAAAACGGATTTCCCATGTTTGGCAAAACCAATTCCAATAATTGAAGACGTCGTGATTTGCGTTAACGGAACCGGGATTCCGAATAGAGAGGCAATTGTAACAATGCTTGCTCCCGTTCCGGAAATCACACAGCCCTCTTCGAGCTTAAGCTTCGTAATTTTTTTCCCGTTTGTTTCAAGCACGCGGTGTCCAAAAAGAATTGCTCCTAACGCAACAGCTAATCCGCCCCAAAGAATGGCATCACCAGTGGACATCAATTTTGCAGCAACGAGCGGGCCAACCGCATTCGCCACATTGTTCATACCGGCTGAAAAAGCTTCAAACAATCCCATCAAGACAACTAGAATCGCTAAAAACGGTCCTGCTTTCGGCATTTCAATCAATCGTTTGATAAACTTTAGTTTTAAAATAGTTGCCGCGAGAATGGCTATCACAAAGGCAGCAAACGGTGTTAGCAGCCAGAACATCGCAATCCAGATGAACTTGCCGACAAATACGGATTGGTAAACCACCCCTGCTCCAACCACTGCCCCTACTGCAACTTCACTGGTCGAAAGCGGTATACCAAATATATTGGCTAAAAACAGTGATAACGCCGCTGATGCTAAAACAATTAACGCAATTGCAACAGTAAACGTGCTGCTTGGAACAATTCCACCGCCGATTGTTTTTACTACTTCACCGCCGCCAAGCCATGCACCGAAAAAAACGGCAATGGCGCAAAGAAATAGTGCGACCCGCTTTTTTACTACTCCTGCCCCGTACGAAATCCCCATTGAGGCAGCCGCACCGCTAGCTCCAATATTTACTGCAAAAAATAAACCGATGGTAATGGCAATGATTGTAAGCATAAGGATGACCTCCCTTCTCCCGCATTAAAGTTTAACTTACTTTGTGTGCAAACCACACTCGGTTTTCCCGCTTCCGGACCATCTTCCTGCACGGGAATCTCCATCTGCTGTAACCGGTTGTGTACAAGGGAAACATCCAATACTTGGATAGTTTTGATCATGTAATTGATTATACGGAAGATCTTTTTCACGGATGTACGCCCAAACCTCATCCCACGTCCAGTGAATGAGCGGGCAGATTTTAATATTTTCAAATTTTTCATCCTTATTAAGGAATTGTGTATCCTTGCGCGTTGGAGATTGTTCCCGGCGAAGTCCCGAGATCCAAGCTTCTTTCGTCGTTAAGGTCTCTCTTAATGGAATCACTTTTCTAATTTGGCAGCAAAGATTCGGGTCTTTCTTCCATAACGCCGACCCATACTGCTCTCTTTGTTCATCTAAATTCAAGGCTGGCTGCTTCCGCTCTATTCTAAGCGAAGGAAAGCGGGCTTCAATTTTATCAATGACATCGTAGGTTTCCGGAAAATGCAGGCCTGTATCTAAAAAAACAATATGGGCATCCGGTTTTACCTGCTGAATCAGGTCAATTAACACAATTGCTTCTGCACCGAAGCTTGAGGCGTAGACGATTTTGTCTTCAGAATAATTTTGGTAAGCCCATTCTAAGACAGCACGGGCACCCTTTGTTTCATCCTCTGTTTGAAAGTTGCCTGAGATCTGATTCCAGTTTTCATAGGTCACAGCTCTTGTCATCTTGGAAAAACTCCTTTCTTTAAAAAACAATACTCACTTTGGCTCCGTCTTTTCTTTTCAAAAAAGGCAGTCTGCCACCGGTTAAAGTGAAGACTGCCTCTAGTTTTTCTAGTCAGCGTTTCTTATTGGTTTGTAGACGAACCTTTTCGTTTTTCTCTATTTGCACTACTTTTCCATCCTGGACAACAAGTGTGATTGATCCGAAATTCAATGTTTCAAGCATTTTCTCAAGATGTGAAGTAATTTCTTCCCACTCAGATGGTTTCAGCTGATTCGCCGCCTTTCAAAAAACGCCCTCCCCATTTGGAAAAGGCGTTCGTACTTCAATGTAACACCTTATCTTTCAAAATGGATTCCATTTTGCAGGAATTGGCACCTTTCTTTGTAGGTTGCCGGGCTTCAACGGGCCAGTCCCTCAGCCGCTCTAGATAAGCGATTTATTTAATTTATATTTTATATCCTACCATACCTATAGGATTTGTCAATAATCTGTTTAAAAAATTCCCAAAATTCTGTTTGGCAATCTTTGAGATTACGATTCTAATTGATTCTGTTTCGATCAATCGTGGAAATTCGTCCCGTCCGTTGTAGCTTTGATAATTTCCGCACGGATGACAAAGTCCCCAAAATGCTCTCCATCGTGACGCTCTTTCGCATAACGGGAAAGAAGCATACGAAGCTCACTAAGAATTTCCGCTTCGCCAATGTTTTCACGATACATTTTGTTTAGACGGCTGCCATCAAAAGCAGCACCAAGATACAAATTATATTTACCGACGGCTTTTCCGATTAAGGCTATTTCAGCAAGCGCCGGTCTAGCACATCCATTCGGACAGCCCGTCATGCGGATCGTAATTTCATCGTCGTGAAGGCCGTTTTCATCGACAATCTCTTCGATTTTATCAATTAGTTCCGGTAAGTAGCGCTCACTTTCCGCCATTGCCAAACCGCAAGTAGGAAGGGCCACACATGCCATGGAATTACGGCGAAGCGCTGATTGATTATGGCCATCAGTTAAGCCGTATTGATCCATTAGCTCGGAAATCTTTTTCTTATTCTGGCTGGATACATTGGCAATCACTAAGTTTTGATTTGGTGTCAAACGGAAATCTCCGGTATGAACTTTTGCGATTTCCTGTAGGCCAGTTTTTAACTTGTAATCAGGGAAGTCTGCCACACGGCCATTTTGGACAAACAGGGTGAAATGCCAATTGCCGCCAACACCCTCTACCCATCCATAACGGTCGCCATTATGATCAAAATGGTAGTGTTTTGCTTCATCCAGCTTCCAGCCAAGGCGGTTTTCCAATTCTTCTTTAACCGTTTCTAACCCAAGGCGGTCCACTGTGTATTTGAAACGGGCATTTTTACGGACGGAGCGGTTACCGTAATCACGCTGAATCGTGATCGTTTTTTCCGCAAGCTCGACAATTTTATCTGGTGTCACGAAGCCAATCACTTTCGCTACCTGTGGATAGGTTGCTTTGTCACCGTGCGAACTGCCCATACCTCCGCCGATTGCCACGTTAAAACCAACTAGTTTATCGTCTTCGACAATTGCTATTAAACCAAGGTCCTGTGAAAAAACATCAATATCATTCGACGGTGGAACCGCAATACCGATTTTAAACTTTCGAGGTAAATACGTTAGTCCGTATAACGGTTCAACTTCTTCGTCCACTTCCGGTGTGCCGGCCACTCTTTCTTCATCCAACCAGATTTCATGATATGCTCGTGTACGTGGCAATAAATAATCACTCAAATATTTAGCCCATTCATACACTTCCGCATGAATATCTGATTGATATGGATTTGGATTACACATTACGTTCCTGTTTACGTCGCCGCATGCTGCAAGAGTGGTTAACAGGGATTTATGAATTTCTTGAATCGTGTTTTTCATGTTCCATTTTAAGATTCCATGGAATTGAAAGGATTGTCTTGTTGTCAGTTTGATCGTTCCATTGGCATTTTTATCAGCAAGTCCGTCTAAAACAAGCCATTGTTCAGGCGTTACCACTCCACCCGGAGCACGAACGCGCAGCATGAATTGATATGCTGGTTCTAACTTTTGTTTCTGACGCTCATTTCGAAGGTCACGATCATCCTGCAAATAACTACCATGATGTTTCATCAGACGGTTATCATCATCGGGAATACCAGCGCTAATTCGATCAAGCATTACTTCTTTCAGCGTGCCGCGCAGATAGTCACTTTCAACTTTAATTCGCTCAACATCGCTTGGTTTACCGTCCGGCGCTTTTAAAACTTGATTTACCATTTTTAAAAAAACTCCTCTCAGTATACATCACGCTGATAACGTTTTTGTTGCTGCATTTCAGCCAGATATTCTTCTGCTTTTTCACGGCTAAAGCCGCCTTCTTTTGCGATAATTTCAATGAAGGTATTATGGACGTCATGTGCCATATGTTTTTCATCTCCGCAGATGTATACAACTGCACCCTCTTCAAGCCATTTATATAGCTCTTTGCTTTGCTCAAGCATTCTGTGTTGTACATATACTTTTTCTTCCGTATCCCTCGAAAAAGCAACATCCAGCTTTGTCAGTGCCCCATTTTTCAGCCATTTTTGCATTTCTGTCTGATATAGGAAATCGGTCACGAAATGCTGGTCACCGAAGAACAGCCATGATTTTCCTTCTGCACCGGTTTCTTCACGTTCTTGAATAAAGGAACGGAACGGCGCCACACCTGTACCTGGTCCAACCATGATGATTGGTGTTTCAGGATTTTTAGGAAGTTTAAAGTTTTCATTTTGTTGAACGAAAACAGACACATGATCCCCTGGCTCCAAACGCTCTGCTACATACGTGGAGGCTACGCCTTTTCTTTCCCGGCCATTTGCCTCATAACGGACCGCGCCGATTGTCAAATGTACTTCATCAGGATTGGCAGCTAAACTGCTCGCAATTGAATAAAGACGAACCGGAATTTTACGAAGAATCGAAACAAACTCCTGAGCAGAATCACCCCACGGGCCAAAATCACGAACCAAGTCTAATATGTCACGTCCATTGATGTACTCTTTTAATTTTTCTTCATTTCCTTGAGCAACGAGCTCTTTTAATCCCTCATTTGTGGAGAGCGGTGCAATTTTTTCAAGAAGCGGCTTTGTTAATGTCGTAATCTCATAGTATGATTGGAGCGCTTCCTGAAGAGTGCGAACATCGCCTTGTTTTACTGTTATTTGGTCTTCTTTGGACCATTTTAATTCATTTAGAAGCTGCTCAACTAAAGCCGGATCATTTTCAGGATATACGCCTAAACTGTCTCCCGGCTCAAACGTAAGACCAGACCCTTCAAGTGAAAGTTCAAGGTGATGCGTTTCTTTATTCGATCCCCGACCGTTCAGATTGATGTTATCAAGCACTTCCGCTTTAAACGGATTCGTTCTTGAGTATACGGATTCAGCCGTTTCCAGAGCCGCTGCAGCAGGTACCTCAGCAGCGCTTCCTTGAGCATCCTTTAGGCTGCTAAGAACGCCTTCCAGCCATTCTGCAGCTGGTTCATCAAAATCGACATCACAGTCAAATCGCGGATATAGCCTTGTTCCACCGAGTTCCTCGAGGCGGTCATCAAATTGTTTACCTGTCTGACAGAAAAACTCATAAGAGCTGTCCCCTAAAGCTAATACGGAAAATTGTAAGCCTTCTAGCTTTGGTGCCCGCTTGCTGTGAAGAAACTCATGGAAGGTCATCGCATTATCAGGTGGATCTCCTTCCCCGTGTGTGCTCACAACAATCAGCAAGTTTTGGACTTTCTTTAAATTGTTGGGTTTGTAATCACTCATGGAAGAAAGTGTGACAAGATAACCGTTTCCTTCCAATGTTTTGGCTGCTTTATTCGCAAGCCCTTTCGCATTTCCTGATTGTGAACCGTAAAGGATGGTTACGTCTTTGGAAACGGCCTGACCAGCATTTTGTGAAGCTGCCGGTGCAGCTGCTTGCGCCCCCGAAAACTGGGAAGCAGCTAGATATCCGCTTAACCAAAGCTTTTGTTGGTCTGTCAATGTTGGCAGAATGCGGTTTAGGAGCTCTGCCTGCTCCTGACTAAACGGACTGTTTAATACCTGAAGTTGCAACATATCCACCTCACTAAGGAATTAAAATTCAAAAACCCCGCTTCAAAAATCACGGGACAAGAATTTTTTTACTTTTCAGTCTCTCTAATAGATTAATAATATAATAATTTGACAATTCCTATAAGTCAAGTCGGTTTTAAAAATAATTTTAATTTATCGACAAAATTCGGGTGGTGCCTGTCACCACCCGAATTTTGTCGAATCACCACCACTCTGACACTTTGTATGAATTTTACTATGTTTTCTTTATCGTTTTGTACATTTAGAATTATCTGATACTTTTGGTACCATTGGTTTATGGAAGGGAGGGCAGCTGACCAGGCTTAATTGGATCTAAGCTGTAACAAACAATGAAAGACTTAATACCTTTTTGATACAATGAAATAGCATTGTTAGTTGATAAAGGGGTGTCCATCTTGTTTAGCAGTTTACACGAACTAGCGCAATTTACCGTTTTTCATTATTTCGTTGAAATATCAAAAATAAAAAGGCGGTCTGGTCAGGAAAGAGAAATAAGTGATTTTTTGATTCATTTTGCAAATGATCATCAGTTAGAAATCATCCAAGATCAGGCTTTAAATATCATTATTAAAAAACCTGCTTCACCGGGGTACGAACACGCCCCCACTGTCATTATTCAAGGGCCAATGGACATGATTGAGGATAAAAGTGATGCCGAACATGACTTTGTGAAGGACCCTCTCCAATTAAGAATTGAAGGAGATATGCTCTATGCAACAGATACGACCTTAGGCGCCAATAGCGGGATTGCTCTCGCCTACTCTCTTGCATTATTGAGCTCTAATCGGATTCCTCATCCAAAGCTAGAAGTGGTCCTTACGACAGAAGGCAGATTGACAATGAAAGGTGCCCGTGAATTAGACACCTCCCTTCTAAGCGGAACCATCTTAATCAATTTAGATTCAGACGAATCGGGAAAACTATTGGTCAGTGGTGCTGGCGGGATTGCCAACACATTTAACCTCCCTATTTTTTGGGAGGATGCAGCGAAGAATAAAACTCTCTGCCGCATTCATATTAGCGGATTAAAAGGCGGTCACTCGGGTCTTTGTATCAATCAAGGACGAGGGAATTCCATCAAACTTTTAGGGCGGATTTTACAGAGATTATCCGCGAAAATGGAGTTTAGCCTGACAGCGTTGGCCGGCGGAACAAAAGACACTTCTATTCCCCGAGAGGCCGAAGCTCTCGTTCTAATTAATCCCGAAGAAGTGGGTCAGTTAGAGACAGAGGTAGCCCAATGGAACCAGGTCTTTAAGAATGAATTAAGGCACTCCGATGGACAAGTACTTGCACACGTTACAAAGAAAGATGAAGTTTGCCAGAGAGTATTTTCAAAAGAAACAACGGAAAAAGTAATTGCTGCATTGCTCTTATTACCCAGCGGTGTAGAAAATATGAGCTTGGATTTCCCTGGTATGGTAGAAAGCTCCGCTAGCTTGGGTGTGGTAACAACACATGAAACAGACATTACTTTCGAAAGTTTCATTCGAAGCACTGAAAAAAGTTTAAAAGACAAGATGATGAATGAAATGAAAACCCTTGCAAGTGTTCTTGGTTGTGAAGTGGCATTTGGCTATGATTATCCAGAATGGCCATATAACCCAAATTCGAAAATCAGATTACTTTTTGAGATGGTATATAAAGAAAAATACGGAGAAAAGATTGAATCCATTGCAATACATGCCGGGATTGAATGTGGTCTACTTTTAGAAAAGATGGACTTAGATGCTATATCAATTGGACCTAATGTTTATAACAGTCATACACCAAATGAACATTTAAGCATCTCGTCCACCTTAAAAACCTGGGAATACCTTCTTGCTGTTTTAAAAGAAATTCATGCGATTGAGCTCGTAGGCCCGCAGAGCAAGTTCAATACAAATCCGCCGTTCTGGATTGGCTAAATCACCAAGTAGTTCTTCGAGTTTTTCGAGACGATAATACAAGGTTTGGCGGTGGATAAACAGCTCCTTGGCCGTTTTCTGCTTCGAACTATTATTATTTAAATATACCTTAAGGGTTTCAAGCAACTGGTGTCCATGCTCCTTATCGTATTGGATCACCCTTCCCAAATAATCATTGATGAATGATGGGGTTGTTCGATCATCTTTCATGTTTAATAGGATACGAAAAATCCCCATATTCTCATAAAACGGATCGGGATTTGATTCAGTTATTTTAGCGACTTCAATTACTTGCTTTGCTTCTTGAAAACCTTGGTAGGCTTGGGTGAGTAAATGAGCCGGGTTACTCATCCCAATAAAGATTTCTCGACTTTCCAGCAAATTTGCAACCGCTTGTTTTAATTGAAGTACCGCCATACCCATACGTTCCTGAATGGGCCGCATTTGTTTGCGATCAATTTGCGTTTGATAAACAAGCAAATACACGCGGTTCCCTAAAGGAAGAATAACCGTTTGAAAAAAATGGCGCTTCAACATATTTCGCGTCATAACAACCACACTTTGCTGAGTAGTTCCTAAATCATCATAAGTGGAATTCAATCTTGGGAAACCCCATTCCATAACACCACAGTAAAAACAAAAATCACGCATATCATTTGGGATAAGGCCAAGTTTTGTCCGAAAAAGCTCTTCTCCCTGGATACGGTTGTTCAAAATATCGTTTAATAGAATATTTTGTTCGTGAAAACTTCTCTCTTCAATGAATAAACGGCGTAATAAATTCTGGGCGACGGCGGTGACAGTATAGTCTAATGATAGAGATAGGAATTCATCTACTTCCCTTTCAACCATCCATATACCAACATATGCAAGACACTGCCCCATCGCAATGACCGGTTGATAGAGTAAGATGTTTTCCTGATTAACAGCTTTTTGCATTTGTTCGGTACTATCAATAGAACATTTCTCCATCTGTATTTTAAATAATTCTATACATTCCTTTTGAATAGTTGGATTTAACTGGGGTAGAAAGATCGGGTCACCGTCAATGGGATAGTAAATGACATTTATTGAAAGCATTTGATGAAACGTTTGCAGAATCGTGCTGATTCCTTTTGATTGTAAATTTATTTGCGTTAATTTTTTATGAAAGGTTTCTAATTCCTTTAAAGCCTTTGCATTGGAATTGATTAATAATGTGTGAATATCACTAGTAATCTCAACAAATTTAACCTTTCTAGTAAAAATAATCAGTGGAAAATCATAGCATTCCGCCATTTCGATCATTTCACTCGGGATTGATGAAAAATTCACCCCTAACTCAATACAAAGAGCAGAAGCATTTTGCCGAATGAGCTCCCAAAGGAATGATAAACAAGAATTTAGATCGCCATTATAAAACAGACCTGTTGTAAGAATTAACTCATTTCCATCAATGAGACTTTGATTTTCATTGGTTTCAAGAATATGAATCCATTTTACTTGACGGTTCATACCGTTATACCCTGCAATTACTTTTGCCTCGCTGAAATGGGGCCGTTTCATAATATCTTTTACAGTAAATATCCGTTCAGACATAATGTTTAACTCCAATCGAAAAAACGTATAATTGATTAGACATTTTGTATATGACCCATATTTTATCACAGTAATGGTTTATATAATAATGGTTTAATCTAATCTTCCGTCTATTTTTAACTAACAGAATATTGCGAATAACATTAATAGGAGTTGATCGGTTTTGGAAAAAGTCGTTTTGCTGGAACCAAATCAGGTAACCAAAAGAAAATTCAAACTGAAAATGCCACATAGTTATGTCTTTATGGGACTAATCATTCTCATAACGGCCATTTTCACCTATATCATTCCGGCAGGTGAATTTGACCGAGTTGAGGACCCTGTTACAAAAAGGTCATTAGTTGTACCAGGTTCCTACCATTCTGTTCATCAAACACCCGTTAGTTTTTTTAATATGTTTATAAGTATTCAAAAAGGAATGCTGCACGGAGCAGAAATTATCTTTTATCTTTTTTTCGCCTACGGTTTTATTTTTATTCTGACAAAAACCGGAGTATTTAATAGCGGCATAGGTGCACTTGTTCGAAAAATGAAAGGAAAAGAAAGCCTAATCATTCCCGTATTTATGCTTGTCTTTGGAGCAATGGGTGCGGGGTTTGGGATGTATGAAGAAAGTTATGGATACATTCCGATCATGATGGGAATTACTGTTGCACTTGGGTATGATGCATTGGTTGGTGTTGCCATTGTTTACGTCAGTATTACCACAGGTTTTGCAGCAGCCGTTACCAATCCCTTTACCGTCGGCATCGCTCAAGGTATTGCTGGCATTCCGCTTTTTTCGGGTATTGCCTTTCGTGCCATTGCATTTGTTGTCTTTATGTCTATTTCCATATTCTTTGTCATGCGCTACGCTAAAATGGTGAAAGAAAATCCCGAAAAGAGTATTGTAAAGAATGTACAATTCCCCTTTTTATCTGGAATTGTACAAGGCGGTCTAACAGATACAAAATTCACCCTTCCACATAAGGTAAGCTTAGGTTTGTTTGTTTGTACTATTATTACCTTGGTTACCGGGACAGTGAAATTTGGCTGGTACCTTCCAGAATTATCAGGTGTATTCATCATCATGATGATTGCCATTGGTTTAGTAAACAAACTTACGCTTGCTGAAGTGGCAGATACGTTTATTGAAGCTTGCAGAAACATGGTATATGCCGCCCTCTTAATCGGAATGGCGAATGCCATCCTTGTTATTTTAGAAGACGGAAATATCATCGATACTGTAGTCCATTACATGGCCTATCTCATTCAAGATTTATCACCTTATGCAGCATCAGCTGGAATGATCATTCTACAAACCCTGCTTAATTTTTTTGTACCATCAGGAAGTGCTGCCGCAACCATTTCTATGCCGATTATGACGCCTTTATCCGAACTCATTGGGATTAATCGTCAAATTGCTGTTCTAGCATTCTCATTTGGAGACGGATTTGCAAACATGCTTTGGCCTTCCACTGTTGTGGTCATCTGTGGAATAGCCGGCATTCCCGTCGATCGCTGGTATAAATTTTTATGGCCTCTTTTCATTACCATCATCAGCACGGAGATCATCTTTATAATCATCGCAGTTGCAATTAATTATGGACCATAATTTTAAAATGGAAGGATGATTACAATGTACAATTCTTTAAAAGATTTAATACAACACCCGGTATTTTACTTTTTTTCGGAGATTTCAAAGATTCCTAGGGGTTCCGGTAACGAAAAGGAAATTAGTGATTATTTAGTTCATTTTGCTAAGGAACGTCATTTAGAGGTAAAACAGGATAAGGCATTAAATGTCATCATCAAAAAACCGGCGAGTCCCGGTTATGAGAATATACCGACCGTGATTATTCAAGGACATATGGATATGGTTTGTGAGAAAAATAAGGGGACTGTTCATGATTTTGAAAAGGATCCCATTCAATTACGGATTGTGGAAGATATGCTTTATGCAACGGACACAACATTAGGCGCTGATAATGGAGTAGCTGTTGCCTACGCTCTTGCCTTATTAGATTCTAAGGAAATTCAACATCCTTCCCTTGAAGTGATTATTACAACAGAAGAAGAAACAACGATGGGTGGAGCTTTAGCGGTAGACCCTTCCGACCTTATGGGGAAAATCCTGATTAATATCGATTCAGAAGAGGACCATAAGCTATTAGTCAGCAGTGCCGGCGGAATAAAAACAACGCAAATCCTTCCAATTGTTTGGGAGGAGGCTCCAAACAACACAGCAGCCTATTGTGTAAGTATCAATGGATTAAAAGGCGGTCATTCCGGGATATCGATCAATAAAGGAAGAGGCAATTCCAATAAAATCATGGGGCGAATTTTAGCGGACCTATTATCAGACCTTCCTTATTTTTTACAGCAAATAAACGGAGGGTCAGCAACCAATGCGATTCCTCGTGAAACCGATGCAATTATTTTAGTTGCCGGGAATTCTATTAAAAAATTAGAAGCTAAAATAGATGAATGGAATACTATTTTACAATTCGAGCTGAAAACCTCCGACCCAGAGGTACATATTACCTTAAATAATGTAGAGTTTGAGTTTACCCATGTTTTTTCAGAGGAAACAAAACAAAAAGCGATTACTTCGCTGATGCTAATTCCAAACGGCATTCAAAGCATGAGTATGGACATTGAGGGATTGGTGGAGAGCTCGACTAACTTGGGAGTGATAACTACCTCCGAAACAGAACTGCATTTTTCTAGTGATTCAAGAAGTTCAGTGAAAAGTTTAAAAGAAGATATAATCAAAAAGGCCAGTTTAATAGCGGCAACACTTGGATGTGAATTTGTAACGGAAAACGATTATCCAGAGTGGCCCTATAATCCGGATTCAAAGATTCGTAAAGTATTTGAAAAGGTGTTTAAGGATCAACACAACAAGGATATTGAGATCATTGCCGTCCATGCCGGTATTGAATGCGGAATTTTGATAGATAAAATCCCGGGACTAGACGCCATTTCGATTGGACCAGATATGTACAACGTCCATACTCCAAACGAACACCTAAGCATACCTTCAACCATCAATAATTGGGAGTACTTCCTTTCCGTATTAAATGAAATGAAATCATTTGAGTGGTGAGAATAATCCCTTGTTATATTCGACAAAATTCGGGCGGTGACAGGCACCGCCCGAATTTTGTCGATTCACTCAAATGGTTTATTTCGCCCGATGGACGGTTAGGTTTACTTTGCTTGTTTCACACATGAATGTGGAGAGGTGGACGGGTTGGTCGTTTGAGTCAAAGGCGATTTTTAGGATTCTGAATAGGTTGGCTCCGATATCGCATTCTAGGTATTTGGCGTATTCTTTTGTTGCACCAATTACATCGATGATTTTATCGTTGCTGACGATTTCAGTATCGTAATCCTCTGAAAGGATTTTATAAGTGGATTCGTCCATTGCTATTTTCTTTTCCAAATCCGGAAAACGGGTAAGCGAGTAATGCGCAATATCATAGAAAAGTGGACGGTCATTCACATACATAAGCCGTTCGAGTTCTAGTACCGGACTCCCTTCCTCAATCTTGAGGTGTTCCGCAACATCCTTTGGTGCCGTAATCACTTCACTTCTAAGAATACGGGAATTTGGAATCATCCCTAACTGGTGACTGAACTCCGAGAATCCGCTTACAGATAACAATTCATTGTGAAACTTATTCGAAGCCACAAACGTTCCCCTGCGCGGTATACGTGTCAATGTACCATCCTTCACCAATTCTTCAATGGCTTTTCGGATCGTAATTCGGCTGACATTATATGTTTCACAAAGCTCTGCTTCTGTGGGGATCTGTTCATCCGGCTTATATTTCCCCTGCTGAATATCATTCTGCAGCATTTGCCTAATCTGCATATAGAGAGGCTGCGGGGTTGAAGCATTTAAATTCATACTTTTCATCCTATCCATCATATGTTTATACATTATTATACATTGCCGGCCGGCTATCGTCACCATGCACCGAAATAGCGGATCGTTTTTGCAGCCGTTTTGGTCCCTAATGCTAAACATTGTTGGATCGATTGCTCCTGCAATGTTCCATAAATAAAACCCGATATAAATGAATCTCCTGCTCCCATCGTATCAACAACATCTGCTTCTAACACTCCGCACTTGTAAAATTGCTCACCGTCGTAAGCAATCGAGCCATTTTCTCCTAACGTAGCCACCGCCACCCTAGAGCCTTGTTTTTTAACACCCTTTAAAAATCCCCTGATATATTCGTCATCCTTCAAATAAGAAAAGAAGGAATAGTCCACAAAGACAGGTAATGTTTTAACCAAACCATGTTCTAACTGATCTGAGAAATCAAAAGCCGTGAGCAATCCCTTTTGTTTAAAAAGAGGAAAATACCATTCGACATGTCCCCAAATTCCAGCGTGAACAAGCTGATGCGTGTAAATAAACTCCAGTTCCTCATCGGTTAAGGTGAACTGAGCCATTACTCCTTCATCATAATCCCCAAAACGGCGGTCATTATTAATTAATTCAACACGGGTTACCGCTGTTTTCCCATCCTTCTTCGTGAGAAATGTCGTATCCACTCCCTTGCCCTGTACAGCCCCAATCATTTGATCACCATATTGGTCATTCCCAACCCAGCCGATATAAGAAGGGACCGCCCCCAACTCCTTTAAGTAGACAGCAACATTCACAGGGTTTCCTCCGGGAAACGCCTTCCCACTTCCAAGATAGACGTCCATACAGTTATCACCGACTGTTACAATTCTCATTCTTACCCCTCCTTCTTTTTAATTGAAGAAACGAGCACTACAAGGTAGTGCTCATTATAATCCTTAATATTCTACTTTACGATAGTATCTTCTTAGCTCTAATGGGTGATTTCTCTCCCGCTCAAGGTAAACGCTGATGCGGCTTAAAACAGCCCAGTTTATGCTGACGGAGAAATGCTTTCTAAATTCTTGGCTGATCCCCGCCATTTCGAAGTCTTTTGTATCAATAACAGTTAATTGGCTAGTAATTTTTTCAGCAAATCTTTCAACACGGTCCATCAGCGGTCTCGTTTCATCTTCCCCTTTAAGTAAAATAACACTAGTATCTTCGAGCACTAGTTCAAGCGTGCCATGGAAAAATTCCGCTGCATGGATAGATTTCGCATGAATCCATTGCATTTCCTCCAAAATACACATTGCATAGGAGTAAGTATTCCCCCATAGATTACCTGAACCGACCATCATGTGGTAATCGGTATCCTTATGTCTAATCGCAAATTCCTCGGCTTTTTGATTAAAAGCTTTAACAGCATTAAGAATCGCTTGCGGCAGCAAGGAGACCTCCTTGGTGAACTGCTCATATTGCGGAAATTCATTGTTGTTATGCATGAATCGGAAGATTACCATGTATAACAGCATAAAGAACGTATCAAAGGAATGCTTCTCTGAACCGGTTGTGATACAGTAATCCACTACCTCTGTTAGTGGAGTATTTGGCTCCGCAACCAATGCAATCGTGGTAGCCCCTCTTTCTTTACAAAACTCTGCAGCAGCAACGGTTTCTTGTGTTGTACCCGATACGGAGGTAAAGATACAAACCGAATCCTTTGAAAAATGTCTATGGTTCATGACCATAAATTCTGCTGCAATTTCAGCATGAACATCAATCGTTGAATTGGATTTTAAAATATATTCATAGGGATACATCATCGCGATCGTTCCACCAGCACCAATCAGGAAAAGATTGCTGTACCCTTTTTGACAAATTGAATCAACGATTTCTTCGATTTGCCCCCTAAATGCAAGTCCTTCTTTTTCTACAAGCTTCAGGAATATCTCTTCATCAAATTTTAACATGGCGTAGTTCCTCCGAAATTTTTATTTGTTATGTCTTGTATTATAATTAAACATTACAATTTATACAATTACTTTTTCAAAAAAATTTAGGAAGTTAGTTCAAAGCGAACCAACTTCCCAGAAATCATTACGCTACTAAATTGCCATCCTTGCCGTTCTTAGATCCATATTTCTTTTCCCAGTAGAAATAGACTGGCAATCCTGTGGCGATAACAACAAATGCTGCAACCATCCCTTGCCATGGAGCCCAAGTAAAGGTCCCCCATGCAAGCCATGATGCTCCAAGAATGGCTAATATCGTTGTTAATCTCCACAACGGCATCCGGTAGATTGGATTATAGTCATCCCGCTTACGGCATTTATATACTGCGGCAAAGTCTAAAATATTGATCACCAATTGAATTAAGGTAAAATATCCAAGCAAAGTGGTTAAATTCGTTGCAAATACAAGAATACATGCATAGGTAACCTGAATAATAATTGAAAAACTTGGTGTTTCATATTTAGGATGAACTCTTCCAAAACGTTTAAAGAACAGCCCGTCCTTTGCCATCGCATATTCCAAGCGCGGCTGAAACATAATACATGAACTTAAAGAACCTAAAATAACAATAATGGCAGTAATCGCTACAAAGGATGAAGCTATATGAGACAGCCCCGGGATATACTTAACGGCATCTGAAACAGCTGCACTTGAGTGAATTAATTTATCAAAAGGCATTAATCCCGTTACACAAACGGCTAACAAAGTATATAAGATTAACACAATAAAGACTGAACTAATCAGTGCACGCGGAAGAATTTTACCGGGATTTTTAAATTCACCCGCCATAAAACAAATAGCAGCCATCCCAGTGTAGGCCCAAGTAGTCGCAGAGACGCCACCAATTAGACTTGTTTTTACCACACCACCATGAGGGGTATACGAGAAGTTTCCAGTATTCATGTACATCAAGCCTAAGGCAATAACGATTAAAAACGGAATAATTTTTACAGCGGTAATAATCACCTGAAAAAGACCGCCTTCTTTTACACTCCGATAATGGATCGAGGTAATCACCAATATAATGGCAACCCCTAATAATTTACCGGCAAATCCAGAGAAGAATGGAAAAAAGCTGGCTAGGTAAGAAACAACAGCTAAAGCCATAATCGAAATCGATGGCGGATCCAATGCCCAGAAGGTCGCCCATCCATATAAAAAGGCTAAAGGTCTCCAGCCTGCTTTATTCAGGTAAACGTAACCGCTTCCATTTTGGGGATAAGCTGTTGATAATTCAGCAAGAACCATTACTTGCGGGATGGCGATAATGCCGCCGATAATCCAAGCTAAAATGGAAATCGATGGGGTTCCGGCTGCTTTGGCAACATCACCAGACGAGACAAAAATACCTGACCCTACGGTCGTTCCAACAGCAATTGCCAAAGCCGACCAAAAACCGAGCTTTCGTGTTAGCGTAGTATTACTCATAAAGAGCTCCTCCAAATTTTCAGATTATAAGATTCCTAATTCATTTAATTTCTCTAATGATTTCTTAACGGCATCTTGTGGATTTTGATAATAACTTGATCCCATAATCTCGAGGGTACATGCCCCTTCATATTGATGGTTTTGAAGGCTTTTGACATATTCTCTCCAATTTAGGTTTCCATCATCTAAAGCAAGGTGAGAATCTGTCTCACTATCGCCATCGATTAAATGGAAATGGCTTAACTCAGGCAGCATCGAAAAATAATCATCCGGTGTTTCACCCGCCAGCTGCATGGCCACGGTGTCAATCATCCCTTTTAATGAAGGAGATTGAATTTCTTCAATCATTCTCTTTAGTCCAGGTGTGTCAATAATGAGATTGGACTCAAATTTCGTTAATGGTTCAAGCGCAAGAGTGATTCCTTCCTGCTCAGCTGCTTTGGAGATTTGAAAAATCGAATCGCTTGTATACTTCCAGGATTCTTCTTGTGTTAGGGAAAAGTCACCCATCCCGGAAGTAATCAGCATTTTATCCGTCTCCAATTCCACGGCAGCATGTAGATTTTCAATAAAATAATCAATGCTCGCTTTTCGCCACTGTGAATCCGATGTGGCAAGATTAAAAGGATAGATGCATTGTTCTGGAGTATAGCAGACGATCTCCATATCTCTAGCTTTAACCTCTCTCTTAATCTCTCTTAAATTACTAAGCAGATTTCGATAGACATATAAATGTGGCTCACCGGCCCATAATTCAATACTACTTATATTCAGGCGATCCATACAATCCAAAAAATATCGGAAAGGATAATGCCTGAAAGTAATATTCATTCCTGCTATTTTCAAAATATTAAACCTCCATTCTGGTGAACCCGCTTTATTTGTTATGTCTTGTATTATAATCAACAGATACATTAAATGCAATGAATATTTTAAATATTTTTATTGAACGGAATTTGACATAAAAGATTAATCTTTTTTGTCCAGATCCCTTTTCTAAAATAATTTTTTTCGACAAAATTCGGGTGGTGCCAGGCACCTTTTTTTATTTTTCTAAAATAGCTTTTTTGCCATCGATCGGTTCATTTAAAAAAAGCTGTAAAATGCTCAAACCCCTCTTCAATACTTTAATTAACTAATTTATTAGACTAATAACTTTATAAAGGTTGGAGAAATTTTGTTGACATCGAAAAAACAACACTTTTATACTATAATCAATTGCTAATTTATCTGAAAATTCCAACCAGAGCTAATCGACAGTGTTATATTAATTTGTAAATTTTTGGAGGTGTATAAAGGATCAGTATTTGAACATTTTAATGAACCGTTATCCTATTATTTTGAAAGCATTTGAATCACTCTAAATTAATTTCAGTGGAGGTATTATATGCTCGATGTAAATGTAAAGCACACTCCAAGAACTGAACAACAAGAAGCTACAGCAACCCCTACATTGCAAAGAAAATTAAAAGCACGACATTTGACGATGATTTCATTAGGCGGTGCAATCGGAACAGGCCTTTTCCTGGGCAGCGGCCCGGCCATACACGCTGCCGGACCAGGTGGAGCTTTAGTCGCTTATACTTTAATTGGAATCATGGTTTATTTTATTATGACAAGCCTAGGAGAACTTGCGACATTCATGCCGGTTAGCGGTGCATTCAGTACTTATGCTACCCGATTTATTGATCCAGCTCTCGGATTTGCCTTAGGCTGGAATTACTGGTATTCCTGGGCGATATGCCTTGCTGCAGAGCTAACAGCTTCAACAATGATTATGAAATTTTGGTTTCCTCACAGTTCCTCATTTTTATGGAGCCTATTCTTTTTAGTTGCTATTTTTTTGCTAAACTATTTATCAGTTAAGGGATATGCAGAAGGGGAATATTGGTTTTCATTGATAAAGGTCGTTACTATTGTCATTTTTATTGGTATCGGTTTACTCATGATTTTTGGTATTATGAACGGAAAACCTATTGGATTCAAAAACTTTACGATCGGTGATGCACCGTTTTCAGGCGGATTTATGGCTACGTTAGGTATTTTCATCGCTGCTGGTTTCTCCTTCCAAGGAACGGAAGTCATCGGTGTTGCAGCGGGTGAAAGTGAAAATCCTGTAAAAAACGTACCCCGCTCAATTCGGACGACTTTTTGGAGGATTTTCTTATTCTACTGTCTATCAATTTTTGTAATCGGTTTAATTATTCCATATACCACCAGCAGTTTGGCAGGGGATACGGTCATGCTCAGTCCCTTTACGCTCGTATTTAAAAAGGCTGGACTTGCGATTGCAGCATCATTTATGAATGCAGTTATCTTAACAGCGGTATTGTCCGCAGGAAATTCATGTCTTTATGTTACGAGCCGGATGTTATTTGCAATGGCACAAGAAGGGCAGGCTCCTCGAATTTTTACCAAACTTAATAATCGAGGCGTTCCCGTTCCTGCAATCATTGCAACAACCCTTGTCGGGATGTTGGCCTTCCTTTCTTCCTTCTTCGGGGATGGCGCAGTGTATATATGGCTGATGAATTCAGTCGGTGTAACAGGATTTATTTTTTGGCTAGGAATTGCTGCCAGCCATTATCGCTTCCGAAAAGCCTACGTTGCCCAAGGATATTCCTTAAAAGATCTTCCTTATCGTTCTAAATGGTTCCCGTTCGGCCCAATCTTTGCTTTTGCTCTTTGTTTAATCGTCCTATTGGCCCAAAACTATCAGGCCTTTTTAAGTGACCATATTGATTGGGGTGGTGTAATTGCTGCCTATCTCGGCATCCCGCTCTTCCTTGTCATGTGGCTTGGATATAAATTTATTAAGAAAACAAAGGTTGTTCCGTTGGAGGAATGCAAAATTGATTTTGATGAACATCGTAAAGCTTAATTGAAATAATGTTTTTAAATGCTCCGGTTTTCATATAAGGGGTTCCATTTTCGGATCATTTATTGAAAAATGGCATAAGAAATGACGTGTGCATGCACACACGTCATTTCTCTATTTATTCTCCTTGTGAAATATGCAGTATATTATAAATTGTTCCGTTCAATTCTTTTACCAGGCTTAAATCACTCAGAAAGTAAAATACATCATACTCCCACTTATCCGGATTATAGATTACGATATATTCTGTATGAACAATCGTTGGAATACTTTCCGCTATTTTATCCTTTAAGTTATTTAAACTTTCTTGTGGTGGTATTTTTCTGGTGATTTGAAATAGACATTGATTTTCTTTTATTTTAGATGTAGTAGTATCGATTAGTGGAATTCCGACATTTACTCGCTGCCAACCAAAAGAATTTAATATATTATCATAAGGTCCATTAAACAGGAACTTGTTTAACCCATTGCTGCCATTCCAAAGATATAAGGGGCAATAACTATTTTGTAGATTTTGATTGAGACCTTTTTCGGTTACTAAATATAGTTTAAATTTAAGATCCTCAAATCCGTCTGTTTTATGACCATTATTTTTTACTCTATCTCGGATGATTTTCATATCATAATCACTCGGAAATGTAATTTTGTATTGTGTTGCAATCATTCCATTTTCCCTCCCTCTCTTAATTTAGAAAAATATGGATTTACCAACCCCATTAAATCATAAATCGGGAAGTTTTATAAGTCTGTTCTACTTTTTAATACTAATTGATAGCATGTAAATGCATCCGCTTCTTTAAAACCTTCTTTACGATATAGCTCCTTTGCCCCTTCATTTTCGCCATTAACTGAAAGAATTGTTTTTTTGTAAAAATTGTCCCTGGCAAATTGAAGAGAAGCTCTAAGTAAAGTTCTCCCTAATCCTTTTCCTTGGTATTCCGGCAATATCGCAAGCGGTCCAATATTCAAAATTGGCTCGTCCTCATGCTTATCAGCGGCACCTCTGACCACCCCTACTGGTTTATCCTTATGAAATAGGATTTTCATTCCACCTTCAAGGTAATCATCACTAGAAACCATTTTCTTAACGTTATCAGGTGTGATCGGTGCTTCGCTCCCCTTTAGGTTAGCAAACCCCGCGTTTCGAACTTTACACCAAATTTCTTCATCCTTTCCAGACCTGAAAGTTTTGATCGTGTAATCGCTGGGGAAAGTAACCTTGGGAACGTCTAAATCCTCTCTTACCATCAGGAAGGAGTATCGTTCTACAGTAAAACCTAGTTGTTCTACCGATTTAGACAGAGGTTTATTTTTTACCGGGATAAAAAGGAAGATTTTATCTAACCCTTTTGTATGATTTAAAATGGACTGTAAAAGCAATTGGAAACACTTTCGATTCTTTTTCTGGGAATGAAGAATTCTAAATCGTGCTGTTCGTCCTCTTTGATTGTAATCATCCATGATCAGGGATGCGGCTCCGACCATCTTCCCCTGTTTATTGGTCAATATATAGGTAGGATTCTCTTTATTCGGCATAAACTCATTTATTTCTTCATCGTAAAGATAAGAGCCGTCAATCTCATTTCTATGTTTTTTACAGTAATCTATAAAGTCATTTATTTTTTCGCTCTTTAATGCTTCTACTTTCATTTTATCCCCCCATAAAAACATCTGTTTATTCTATATATGTTTTTTTGTTTGTGGGTATGATATGGTTGATATTCACTTGAGGAGGGATTGTTTGTGTCAGAATTGGAACCATTAGAATATTCAACCGGCACGGCCATACGTGATTACGATATTATTGAAATTACCAAGACAACCGGGGGTTTTGAGGTATTTCTTGATATTAATTTAGATAGCGGCTATAGCCTGACGGGTACAAAGTTAGAAATAACGGATGAGGATTTACCGGGATATGAAACCAATGAAGTAGAGGAAGCGATTAAATACGCATTGGGGTTCTTTGAGGAATCATTGAGTTGATAATTTGTATTCTGTGGGACCGATGTAGCATTTTTTAGGATATACGGGCATCTGAAACCATAAAAAAGTCCAATTCGTTTTCGAATTGGACTTTTTATTTCAATTAAAATTTTTATGGGCCTAAATGGACTCGAACCATCGACCTCACGCTTATCAGGCGTGCGCTCTAACCAGCTGAGCTATAGGCCCTTAATTGGAGCGGGTGATGGGAATCGAACCCACTACATCAGCTTGGAAGGCTGAGGTTTTACCAGTAAACTACACCCGCATATTTCTTTTTTATAAAAATGGCTGGGCTAGCTGGATTCGAACCAACGAATGACGGAGTCAAAGTCCGTTGCCTTACCGCTTGGCTATAGCCCATCGATCTAAATAATGGGGCGGATGATGGGAATCGAACCCACGAATGTCGGAACCACAATCCGATGCGTTAACCACTTCGCCACACCCGCCATAATCAAATATTAAATTGGTAGCGGCGGAGGGGATCGAACCCCCGACCTTACGGGTATGAACCGTACGCTCTAGCCAGCTGAGCTACACCGCCATGGAATTAAATTACCTATTTCAATATAACTTATAAAATTGGAGGCGGCAACCGGATTCGAACCGGTGGTAAAGGTTTTGCAGACCTCTGCCTTACCACTTGGCTATGCCGCCAAAAATGTGGAGCGGAAGACGGGATTCGAACCCGCGACCCCCACCTTGGCAAGGTGGTGTTCTACCACTGAACTACTTCCGCATATTAAAGCTTATGGCACTTCTCCAATTTTGTTACAATTCATTTAAAAATGGTGAGCCATGAAGGACTCGAACCTTCGACCCTCTGATTAAAAGTCAGATGCTCTACCAACTGAGCTAATGGCTCGTACTAGGGTTAGTTCCCTAAACAGATATTAGTTAAAGTCAGATGCTCAAAAGAACTTCCGTTCTTTCTCGCAGATTGCCACAGAAGCTTATTCAATGAAGTAAGCAATCTGCTCTACCGACTGAGCTAATGGCTGTTTATTGAAGATTATTTTCACTATCGTGAAAAAATCATGGTGGAGGATGACGGGATCGAACCGCCGACCCTCTGCTTGTAAGGCAGATGCTCTCCCAGCTGAGCTAATCCTCC
>NZ_AXVA01000023.1 GCF_000482325.1 Bacillus sp. UNC438CL73TsuS30
AACCTAAAAAAGATGACCCCTGTTCAATACAGAGATCATCTTCTTCAAGTTGCCTGACCTTTTTTTAAAATGTCCTTTACAAAGGGTACACATTAATGGTTCCTGCCTTTTTACTTTATAATTTTATTTCTTTTTTACAGTGGTCTTTGCGGCGGAGCTCTTATTTCCTGCTGTATCCGTTGCCGTTACATAGACAGCCGTTCCCACTTTTAAGGCCTTTTTCAGGTTAATCGAGTACTTCCCTTTACTGTTAACATAACCAGTCACAGTGGTCTTTCCTGCTTTAATCGTGATTTTCGCGCCTTTTTCTGCATGACCGGTAACGATTTTCTTTTTACTTACGATTTTATCAACTTGAGGTTTACCCGGTGCTGTGTTATCTAAGGCAAATGATTTGGAATTAAAGGTTAACGTGTTACCTGCTTTGTCTTTTGCATAAATATGCAAATAATATTTTCCAGTCACCTTTGAAAGGGTTAGCTTAGAACCATTTTTAAACGATTTATACCCCGATTTCGGTGCAGTTGCACTCTTCGTCCAGGCATATGCAAAGCTGCTTAGGTTCGAATCCTTAACCGTAACTTTAGGTGATACCGATTTTGCCGGTTTCGTGTTGCCGTTCGGTGAAACCGTTACAGTTGGCTTTGCACTATCCAGATTGAAGGAATTTGATTTCCACGTTGTAGAATTCCCCACTTTATCTTTTGCTTGGACATATAGGTACCATATGCCGTTTTTACCTGGCTGTTTTAGAACAGAGCCATTCGTAAATGATTTATAACCTGAAGATGGAGCCTTTGTACTCTGTGACCAAACATACCCCAATGTGCCAAGATTGGCATCTGTAGCCGTAACCTTTGTTGCTGCTTCTTTTATAGGCGTCGTGCTGCCGTTTGGCGATGCCGTTACTTTTGGTGCATCGTTGTCAACTTTAAAGGACACTTGTTTAGAAGCTGAACCTGCCGTTACCTTCACTGTATAGTTTCCAGTTGGGGTATTTGCAGGCAATGCCAGTGTTTCATTAAAGGATTGATCCATCGCTGTTAATGTATCAGTAAAGGAAGTGATTACTTTACCGGAGCTGTTAAGAACCTCATACCTCAAACTGCTTCCAACTAAGCCTTTTATTTTACCGGAAATGGTTACTTTGTTATATCCAGCTTTATTGGAATAAACTGATTTGCTCAATTGGTTTAATGCCACAGATTCTGAAATATTTGCTGACAGCTTCACGGTGCCAACAGACTTATCTGCTGCTTGGTCCGTAACTTGGATTTTTAATCCCAACTTCGGTACATTGCGCCCTGCGTAAATGAGGCCTGGATTGCTGTAATCCTTTGCATCATCAAAGAGATTGACAGCCGGCTGTGCATTTAACGCAACATAATATGGAGCCCCATATTGTGAAAGATCGATATAGGTAGCATCCGTATTACTTAAGGAAAAGGCTGCATCTTGAATTTGGAATAATGAATATGGGACTACTCCGAGATCTGCATTTGTAGAACTATCGTAAAAATCAGCTGTACTCTGATGGGCATCTACTACCCCCAGGAATCCATCCCCAGGATGATCACCTACCCAATTATCGGTATATTTGTTATCTACATACCAAAGCAGGGCACCTGGATCATACGTTATACCATATGCGTTCGTTAAATGTCTCAGCGCTTCATCTGCAGCCGCATAGTTGCGCCACTCTAATAAATAATAGTTATCTGTTAATGTAATACCCTTATTTTTCGTAAAACCATAAAGCTCAAACAGCGATTGTGCTCCATCTGCGTTATCGCTTAAGATCGTCTTGCCATTTGCGATTACCTGGATATCATCTGCATAAAGACCAGGCATCGCAACGTATGGGTCAGCAACATAAGCAAAAACTAAATAAAACTTTTGCCCTTTTAGTGCAGATAGATCAAACACAGCATCTTTCCAGCCCTTTGAATCGCCTGTAATCCCATTTCCAAAATTACCACCGTATGGATTGCTAGTGGTTGTGATGTTCCCACTTAGCGGAGTAAAATTTACCCCATCTAAGGATACTCCCACATAGGCATAGTCAAAGTCTTGTTCAATGTTATACCAGGTTTTAAATTTTAACTGTGCAGAAGTTTTTCCTGTTAAATCCACAGCGGTTATCATACCATTGAAAAGATTATTTCCACTTCCACTAAAGTACTCATACTTACCGCTTGCAGGTGTATTAACTTTTGTCGGCTTATCTGGTAATTGAATTTTGATTCCGTCCTGGTTTGTTCCCTTGACACTTGCCTCATCTAAAAGAACGTTCTTTTCACTTTTAAGGTCGGTTAATTTATACTCGGTATTTTTAAACCAGTTCGACCCAGGCATGACTCCTTGCAAATATTCCTTATCATAGGGGCTAAAGCCTGTCGGTTCTGTCCCCGGAATGGTTCCGGCCCAATTTCCGGAGGACATAATCGTCCAATATTCGGTTGGAGCACCAACATCATTCTTGGTATACGCCGTATCATATTCATCAGGCAAGCCCAAATCATGACCGAACTCGTGAGCAAAGACACCAGAGGCTCCGTCTTCCGGTTCAATGGTATATGTGTATCCATAATAATTTGAATTTGGAATCTTAACCGGTTGGCCTAAATCCCAGCTGTGGGACCAAATCGCATCATTACCAAGTGCCCCTCCGCCGGCTTCTTCACCAATACCAGAATGGATTACCATTAAATGATCAATAATCCCATCCGGCTCCCGATAGTTTCCATCACCATCCAGATCGTATTGATCCTCCTTATCATAATCAGCTAAATTAATAGCTGGATCTTGAGCAGCTGCTGTTAAGGCTTCGGACACCAAAGCTTGCGGGTTTTTATCGTTGTCATATTGTGCTGGATCATTTCCGCCATAATAGGCTGCCGGATTCTTTGCGGTATACCATTTAGAAACCTGGCCATCAATCGTATAACTTCCGCCTGATTGCTGCTCGTAATATTGTTTTACAGAGAGTAAGTTTTGACCATCAGGGCCGCTATATCCATTATCACCAAAAATCATATCTTGATAGTGTTGCTGAGTATAATCCTTATAGTATAAAAGGGAACCATCTTCTGGTTTAATGCTGTTATGCGGGTAGTCTGGATAGTCAATTAAGAGCACCAATACCTTATCTTTTCTTTCCGTCCCCGTCCATTTTTCTTCCTGAATTGGTCCTACTTTTTTGCCGGAAGACACTTTTGGATTTACCTTTTTATCGGCTATCAGCGCTCCTGCAGGTTTAAGTTTTAACTTTTTCTTTTCCTGTAGCTTTGCCCGGACTCTTTTAATTTCTTGCTGATTGGTTCCTTTAATCTCTGCCTTTTCAGCCCTATTAGAAATATAATCATACATTTGTTTGTGCTGTTCCTCTAAGGAAGCTTTCTTGTCTACAATTCCCTGCTTAATTAATAGCTTAAGTACTTTGTCTTCATTTATGATCCCTTCGTCAAATGGGCCTCCTGTATGTTGGTCAAGAAAAGGTAATTTGCCTGAATTACCGCTTGGCTGGCTAAATTCCATATTATGAAGATTCTGCAGCTGAACGTTTTTCCCCTTTACTTCCTTTGCAAATGTTGCCGGTGCAAAAGAACTAAAAACTAGCCCGGCAGAAAGCAATGAAGAACCGAGCACCTTTTTCCATTTCACCATCCGCTTTTCCCCCCATTTTTAAAATGAATAAAAATGCCCCTCCTATTCTTATTCTTTTAAAATCTACAAATATAGGTCTTTAGCAGTAGATTTTAAATTTTCAAATAGTATTCTATCATCATAGCTCTGCGAATTTACGAATAATTTGTAAATTTTGGATATTATTTTTAGCTATAATACTTCCTTTTCCGCTATTTCTCCCACTAAAATGCTAAAAAAACACCCGGATGAAATTCTTCCGAGTGTTAAAGATATGATGATCTAGTAGTTTTTTTAGATACAGTTGTTGAATAAGCACTTTATACATTCTTAATTTAATGACTCATAAAATAAAGGGATTTGGTCTTTAAACATTCAAATCCCTTTTTTGATAGAAAACATAGGTAATTGCTGCTAAAACGGCTACTGCTGCGATAGACACACTCAAATATACAGGGTCAAGTGCTGCATCCGACATCACCTTTTTCGCCTCATAATATTTAAAGGGGGTCAAGTACTTTAATCCATCCAGCTTATGGTTTAGATCGATAAAAATCGATAATAGATACAAGATTAAAAGAATAGCTGTTCCGATGGATGCCGCCCGTTTTGGTTTTTTGAGAACAGCTGACATTGTTGAACCTAATAACACGAAAATAAGCTGCAGCATAAACATACCTGCCATTAAGGTATAGATAACATCCAGCGGATCACCTGCTTTATTAAATTTGGATACCATTGCCACTGAAAGAACTAACGTGACAAGATTGAAAATAACTACATTCACAAGGGCAGCCAATAGCTTAACCGTGATAATCCTACTACGCGAGATAGGTTTTGCCATTAAAAATTCTGTTGTTTTGTCCCGCTCTTCTTTTGCAATGATATTGGCGCCAATCATTAATGCATGAATTGCAGCCATTAAAAGAAGGTACGCAAATAGCATCCCGTAAAACCCGATTGGGGTTGAAAAATCTAACTCTCCGACGCCCATCATCGCCTGTAAGGATTTCGGCATACTCGCCATCAGTTCGTTAATCGATTGACCTGATGAGGAAGAATAACCCTCATATTTTCCCATTCCGGCTACAACCATAAACAGGATACCAAAACACCAAATGATCAATGACTTCCGATTTGCCTTCATTTCTCGTAAAAACAAATTCATGACCACACCCCCTTATACAGCATGCATGTCTTTTTTAGAATAAATCGCATAACTTGCGGTAATCGCTGCAAATATAAAAACCATTTCAATGATGACAAAAGAAATTTGATAGCTTGAATGTTTCATAATATAAGTTGTTTCATAATACTTAAATGGAGTAAGGTAGCGAATCGCCTTTTCACCAATCACCGAACCTAACATATTTAAGATGTAAAAGCCAAATACGGTACCAAGTGAAATCGGCAAAACGGATTTAATTTTTGGGACTGATACTGAAATAAGCATTCCCAGTGCCACAAACATCAATTCTATTAAAAAAGCGGTTAGTGAAATCAGCAAAAAGGCTGTTAAATCAAATGAATTCTTACTAACGGCTGATGCCGTATTGACTGCGATGATAATGTAAATAACATTCGTAATGATCAAGGAGGCTACTACTGCCAATAGTTTAGCTGTGACAATTTGCTTCCTTGTAACAGGCTTTGTGAGCAGGAAATCAGCTGTTTTTTCCCGAACCTCTTTTGATAATATCGAGGTTCCTAGATTCATTGCCTGAATGGAACCACACAAAAGCACATAGTTAAAACCGTAGGAATAAAACCCTAATAAAGATGTAATGCTATCAAGCGAAACACCCAGTGCCCTCCGCACCGCCTCGGGATAGTTTTCCAGCAGCTTTTTAAACTGATCCGCATCCTGTGTTAATCCAGGGAACATCGAGAGGAAGAAAACAATCAACGCTGCTAAAGAAAGTGTCCAGATTACCGTCGATTTCCGATATGCCTTTAGTTCATGGAGAAAGATATTCATCGTTTTAATTCTCCTTTTCATAATAGTGCATAAAGATTTCCTCAAGATCTGGTTCGTCAATCCAAATGTTCTCAAGCTCAAACTCCGAAAGCTTTTTCAAAATTAAGTTGATATTGCCGCTGTATAGGAAGCTAGTGATATTGTCTTTCACCTCAAAATTCGTGATCCCATCGATTGTTAGATTCGTAAGTGGGGCCTTGGTTTCTAATTTGAACTTCTTATGATTGTTTTCACGTAAGGTGCTGATTTTTTCCACCTTTACAAGCCGGCCCTCTTTAATAATCGCAACGCGATCGCACATTTTTTGCACTTCACTCAAGATATGGGAGGAAAACAAAATCGTCTTGCCCTTTTTATTTTCTTCTTTTAATAAATCAAAGAATTTTTGCTGCATTAACGGGTCAAGCCCGCTTGTCGGCTCGTCGAGGATGATAAGCTTTGGATCATGAAGAAGCCCTTGGACAATCCCGACTTTCTTTTTGTTCCCAAATGAGAGATCATCGATTTTTTTATTAAGGTCAAGATCCATGATTTCGGCTAATTCTTTCATCCGTTTACTGCAATCCTTTTTATAAAAACTTGCCGAGTACTTAAGGAGGTCTTTGACTTTCATGTTGTCATAATAAAAAACTTCTGAGGGCAAATAACCGATTTCTTTTTTGATTTCCGGTGCATACTTCACGCTGTCCTTGCCAAAAATCATGGCATTGCCGCTTGTTGGGTAGATGAGTGAAAGAAGTGTACGGATGGTTGTCGATTTTCCGGCGCCATTCGGCCCAATAAACCCGAAAACTTCTCCTTCCTCGACATGAAAACTGATATCTGTAATGCCTCGCGAATTGCCATAGGTCTTTGTTAGATGATTCAGTTCAATCACATTCATCGCATGAGCCCCCTTATTTATAAAAAGCTTTCATTAAGATTGCAAAATACTCTTCGATTTCTACTTGAATTCTTTCATAATCAATTTGGTGAGAGGGGGAAAGCTTTACCTTATTCATTTCCTCTTCACCCAGTTTTTCAAAGGTAGAGGTAATAATTTTTAAGACCTTTTGTATGTCCATATCCGATCGGAATTTTGAAAAATCAATGCCCTCATAGATTTTGCCAAAATTGATGTCATTTAGTTCCTTTACCTTTTTTTCAATCTCAATTTTAATTTCAGATGATTCATCTAGATAAGCCTCTTCAATAAATTTAAATAGGCTTGGATATTGGTTTAATAATTCTGTCTTGATTAAGATGGCTCCGCGAATTCTGTTGAAAAAGTCTGTTTCCTGTAAATTGATTTTTTTGTAAAATTCATCGGCAATAATTTTGCAGCAGTGATCAAATAAAAATAAAAACATTTGCTTCTTATTGCCAAAATAATGAAATAACAAGCCTTTTGATATCCCCGCGTCTTTTACGATTTCATTTGTTGAGGCGTTATCATATCCCTTCTGGGCGAATTCCTTTATGGCTGCATTGATTATTCGGTCTTGTTTTTCTTGATCTAGGTTGAGAAATTTAGAAAACATAGTGGCTGCCCTCTTTCTTTTATTGCGCTAAACCTTGTGTTGTTGACCACATCAGTCAATGTCATTGTAACCCCGTTGACCAATCAGGTCAATAGTGGTCAACGGATATATTTTACAATTTTTAGAACATTACTTTGTAGGCTTAGTATGGGTGTGTGGGTTGTGCTAAGATACTTACGAGGCTGAATATATAGAGGTGAAAGATATTTTTATATTAAAAGAAAGAGACCCGTCACTTACTCTTGCAGGTGTCATCTCTGCTCAAAATCGGTTAGCTGCGAACCATCCGATTCTGCCCGTTTTATCTAGTAAGCAGATATCAGTGGAGGCAGGAATTGGCGGAGAAGAAAAGGTAGCTGAAATTTTTAGAAGACACTCGTTTCCATTTGACCACCACATTTTCCACGATTTGTCCCCCAGCTCCGATGAGAAATTCCAAATGGATACCTATTTTATGACTCCCTCTTATGGGTTAGTTTTTGAAACGAAGAATATTGGTGGAAGTTTGGAGTTTAAGGAAAATCCACCTCAACTGATTCGCACAAGGGAAAATGGACAAAAAGATGGGTTTGAAAGCCCTTTCGTTCAATTGGATCGCAATCGTGAATTATTGAGTGCCTGGCTTAGATCCCGAAACATTTATATTCCTATTTATGGTGCTGTTGTTCTTGCTTACCCAAAACAAATTGTGGAAGTCCCGCCTTCGAAGGCAAAAGTCTTATTCCCCAGTTCGATTCCCGCTTTTATTAACAGCATCCCGCAGCAAGCAAAAAAGTTAGATCATCAGTGTTTTGAGTGGCTTTCTGCAGAACTGCTTAATAGTCATCAACGCTATATTCCAAAGCCAATCTGCGAGGCTTATCAAATACCATTTGGGGATATCCGGCCTGGGGTGATCTGTAAGGTGTGCGATAGGATTGGGATGGTGAAACACCGCAGGACCTGGTGGTGTCCTTATTGTGAGGCGACTGATCATTTGGCCCATGTGAGGAACTTACAGGAGTGGTTCCTGCTTTTTAAACGAACGATTACGAATCGAGAGTGTAGGGAGTTCTTGCAGGTTGATGATATAGATACCGCAAAACGTATTTTATTAAGCATGAACATGACTTTTCAAGGAACATTTAGGAACCGAGCCTACATCATGGACTTAACTAAGATATAAGGGGTGGGCATCTGTCAGTGGGACGCCTTTCGCTAGTTATGATTGCTTATCCGCTAGTTTGTGTGACGCTTCCGCCAGTTTTGGCTGCGTATCTGCTAGTTTGTGCGCCTTTCGCTAGTTTTGGCTGCGTATCCGCCAGTTTTGGCTGCTTATCCGCTAGTTACAGATGATCTTCCGCCAGTAAAGCACCTCCTATTTAAGCAATCATTTTTAATCATTCTAAAAACGTGTACCCATCCAACGAAAGTGCTATTATAAACATGTACAAAACAAAAAGGGAGTGCAAACAAACATGAAAAATGAAATCATTGAAAGATTTACTTCCTATGTAAAAATTGATACCCAATCTGATGAAAGCAGCAGCACTTGTCCATCAACACCAGGGCAGTGGACCTTGCTCCACAAGCTTGAAGAAGAATTAAAGGCAATTGGCATGCAGGAAGTCAGCATCGATGAAAACGGCTATCTAATGGCAACGCTTCCATCCAACACAGAAAAAGACGTACCCACCATTGGATTCCTGGCCCACGTCGACACTACTACAGACTTCACCGGCAAAAACGTCAACCCGCAAATCCACGAAAACTATGACGGCGGCGACATCACCTTAAAAGAGGCCCTAAAAGTTGTCCTATCACCAAAAGACTTCCCAAGCCTCCCAGAATACAAAGGTCATACCTTAATCACCACCGACGGCACAACCCTGCTTGGCGCCGACAACAAAGCCGGAGTGGCGGAAATCATGACCGCAATGGCATACTTAATCAACCATCCGGAAATCAAACATGGTAAGGTCCGCGTTGCGTTCACTCCGGATGAAGAAATCGGCAGAGGGCCGCATAAATTTGACGTTGCCCGATTTAACGCTACATACGCCTACACCGTCGACGGCGGTCCGCTAGGAGAATTAGAATACGAAAGCTTTAACGCGGCTGCAGCCAAGATTACTATTAAAGGAAACAATATTCACCCCGGCTCAGCAAAAGGTAAAATGATCAACTCTGCCAAAATTGCGATGGAGTTCAACAACAAGCTCCCAGCAGACGAAGCACCTGAGTACACAGAAGGGTACGAAGGCTTCTATCATCTCATTTCAATCAATGGGGATGTTGAACAAACCAAGCTATACTACATCATCCGCGACCATGACCGAGAAAAATTCAACAATCGCAAAACAGTCATTACAAACCTAATCAATGAGTTTAAAGCAAAATATGGCGAGGACAATATCCTTCTTGAACTGAATGACCAATATTACAACATGGGCGAAAAAATTGAGCCGGTTAAACAAATCGTTGATATTGCCCAGGAAGTAATGGAATCCCTTGACATTAAGCCGCTGATTAAACCAATCCGTGGCGGAACGGACGGTTCGCAACTATCCTTTATGGGTCTGCCAACACCTAATATTTTTACCGGCGGCGAAAACTTCCACGGGAAATATGAATTTATTTCTGTCGATAACATGGAAAAAGCCGTAAATGTAATCGTTGGAATTGCACAAAACTTTGAGAAAAAAGCGTAAATAGAAAAAGCTAACCCCGCGGTTAGCTTTTTTCAATTCAACAATTCCCCGATACAATCCCTTAAAGTTGTAACCGTTTCCTCGAACTGTACCTCCAGCTGCTCTCTCGGCCATTTTTTCTGCCCAGAATCCAAGTCACTTCGAATCAACAACAACATCCAAATCGAGAACGCAGCGGAGAATAGATAGTATTCCCTTATAAAGGTCTCATCCGATATTCCCGCATGCTCACAATACGTTTTTAAGGCCAACTCCCGAAACAGATGAGGTACTTGCTTCGGAAAAATAGGGTGGGCGAGATCCAACAGATGATACAAATCCCAATAGGGTGCATTCAGATGGGTATGCTCCCAATCCAACACCACCACTTTCTCACCCGTCCTTGCAATATTGCCAATATGAAGATCGCCGTGTGATAACACGAGCCTCTTTGAAAAATTAACCCCATCAAGGAGCGGGAAAATCTCATCTATCCCCAAATCCTGTACCAAAATCCTTTTCTCTGTAAGTTCTAAAAGGATGTGCTCCATTTTCGGTTTAAGCCCTGTCACAGGAAGTCCCACCATTCCTTCAACAGAGAGGGAGTGCCATCCCGCCATCAGCCTAACCACTTCTAAAACCGTATCCTCCTGAAAATCATGATGAAGCGATCCAAGATCCTCAAAAATCATCCAATTCTCATCCAGTTCCTCAGCAACCGAGTAAGCTAGTAGTTTAGGATAGACCTTCGGAAAAGAGGGGAGGACATGCTCATACACCCAAACCTCTTTCCCTAACTGCCTGTTATTGGTTAATGGCTTAAAAATGTAACTTTCAGTCGGTGACAGATAAAATCGCTCAACAGATTTGCCATTCATCCCTTGATAAAGCGTTTCACTTTTATAGACTTTTTCCCTGTTTAATGTCCCATTCAAAAGGACTAGATTTTTAAGGTGCTCCATAGTTCCTCCAACTCACTTTTAGTACATTTTATTCAGCCAAAACCAATTCATTAAAAAAAGCCCAACAATTTGTTGGACTTTCCATTTTAAAAAAGAGCCACTGATTTTTTCAACGTCTCAAGCTCTTGTCGCAGTTTTCGGTTTTCTCTTTGAACAGCTTCAATTTCTGTTTCGTCCTTCGAAATGACAGGGAATAATAGATTGATTTCATACCAATTCTTGCCATCTACTGACTCCATTGGCTGACACTGCTTAACATTCGCTTTAGGATATCTCTTTTTTACGAGTGAAACTTCATCCTGTGAAAGCCTTAATTCACGAAAATTGACTCCATCTGCAAAAGATCTCGATAAAAACTCTTCAAACTTCTCCATTTCTTTAAAAATCATCCTTTTCCCACCCTCCATTTTGACTATTCAAATGGCTAATCACGACATCATTTTCGGCATCGTATTAACGTAGAAAAGGAAGGATCAGTACTTATTTAACCTCATAATATATTTATTACGTATTTTTTCAGATATGCAAATTAAAAAAATTGCCCCCCATAAGGGGCAATCTCATTATAGAATCTTGTTTAAAAATCTCTGGGTCCGCTCATGCTTTGGATTTGAAAAAATTTCATTTGGAGACCCTTCTTCAATGATATTCCCATCTGCCAACATAATAATCCGGCTTGCCACTTCGCGGGCAAAACCCATTTCATGGGTGACAATCACCATCGTCATGCCCTCCTCAGCTAATTCCTTCATGACTTGAAGGACTTCACCAACCAGCTCCGGGTCAAGTGCAGAGGTTGGTTCATCAAAAAGCATCACCTTTGGTTCCATCGCCAATGCCCTGGCAATTGCAACACGCTGCTTTTGCCCGCCTGACAGCTGATCAGGATAAAAATTAGCCTTATCGGATAAGCCAACTTTTTTCAAAAGATTCAATGCCTTAGAAGTTGCCTTGGCCTTCGTTTCTTTTTTCACATAGATTGGCGCCTCGATGATATTTTCAAGCACAGTTTTATGAGGAAACAGGTTAAAATGTTGAAAAACCATTCCGACCTTTTCCCTTATTTTATTGAGATTGGATTTCCCATGGTCAACCTTTTCCGAATCAATGATAATCTCGCCGTTATTCGCCGTCTCCAGGAAATTCATACAACGAAGCAGTGTACTTTTTCCAGAACCACTGGCACCAATCAGCACGACAACCTCTTTTTCTTGAACCTGCAAATTAATATTTTTTAAGACTTCTAATTCACCGAAGGATTTGGATAGCTGTTTAATTTCAATCACGCTACTGCCGCCTCCTTCGGTTTACTGACATCTAGCTTCCGCTCAACCCGGTTTGCTAACCATGTAAAGATTAGCACAATGATTAAATAATAAAAACCGACAACGAAATAAGTCTCAAACGGCATATAGTTTTCACCTTGTACCGTCAGTGCCGTATTGAATAGGTCTGTAACAGAAATATAGGCGACCAGTGATGAATCCTTTAAGCTGATAATAAACTGATTGGCCAGTGGAGGAATCGAACGCTTGAAGGCTTGCGGGAAAATAATTCTCCTCATTGCAAGCGGCAACGGCATCCCTAACGACCTCGCCGCTTCCATTTGACCACGGTCAATAGACTGCACCGCCCCCCTGAAAATTTCAGCAATATAGGCACCAGTATGAATACTCAATGCCAGCGCACCTGCGGTAAAGCTATCCAGCGTAACGATATTGGCAATTCCATAGTATAAAAACATGATTTGAACAATTAATGGTGTACCGCGGATTAGCCCAATATAGATGTCTGCCACGCGATTTAACAGTTTTATAGACGAAATTTTAAATCCGGCAAAAATCACTCCAATGATCATGGCAAACACTAAAGAAATAACCGTAATCGAGATGGTCATCCAGGTGGCCTTCAAGAAGGCCATACCATTTTCACTTAAAATTCCCGTCACATTGTGTAAAAACGTCAATGTTACAGCCTCCTTAAAAAGCTTTTTATTTTTCTAAAAGGTTTTCATTAAACCATTTCTTACTGATTTTTTCATAAGTTCCATCCTTTTGCATATCAGCAATGGCTTTATTGATTTTATCAGTAAGCGCTTTGTTTCCTTCCGTAACCGCTACACTAACGCGGTCCTCATTTAACAGGTTACCAACCGCTTTAATTTTTAGATGCTTTTCATTTTTTGCATTCAGACCAACAATTTTATCCGTGATCACTGCATCGATTCGGCCTAACGCTAAGTCTTGAAGGGCGTAAACATCACTTGGATAGCCTTTTACCTTATCGGATAATTTAACCGCCATGTCCTTCCATGTGCTGGACTGAATAACCCCAATGGTTTTGCCTTTTAAATCGTCTTTTGATTGAATAGCATTATTGCTGTCAGCAACAAAGACTTGCGCGCCTGATAAATAGTATGGGTTTGTAAAGTCAACCTGCTTGTCCCGCTCAGGTGTTGCGGTCATGCTTCCGATAATCGCGTCATACTTGTTTGCTTTTAATCCTTGAATGATTGTTTCCCATGGGTTCGTTACAGGGTTTGCCTTTAAACCGATTCTTTTTGCAATTTCGTTCCCAATTTCCACATCAAATCCAGACAATTTTCCATCTTTTTTAAAGTTTAATGGCGGATATAAACCGCTCATCGCAAAGGTTAACGAGCCATCCTTTACTAGTTTTAAGTTAGAACCTTTTGCTGAAGCCGTTTCGTTATTTTGCTTCGTTCCGCATGCTGATAAAACAAATACAAGCGCAACTGCTAGCAGAATCATTATTCTTTTCACAATATTCCCTCCCTTAAATTAAAAAGGCACCGCCATATTCTTATGACGGTGCCTGGCACACCCTCATCTTTAAGCTTTGAAAAAGATAGCTCTCCACAATTTACTAAATTGTGACAGTTCTGCCCCTGTTTGAGTGCAGTCCCAGCCTCCTGAAACTAGTGATTTCAGTGACTTCGGCGATTATTCCTTTTTCCTATTTTCATAGATTTCACTAAATCTCCAATAGGATACTCTTAAAAATCGCGACCTCTACCCCATCTCAAAACTTGAAAAGATGAGGATTTATTATTTTATTTTTCAAATAACAGTTTTTAGTATAGCGAAATAATATGATAAAATCAATAATAAATATTCAAAAAATATTATATTAATAAACTACTTGACGCCAAAAAGCTTTAGGTATACATTTTTGTAAAAACATTTTATTCAAAAAGGGGAATGTACCATGCTTGAAAGCCGGGAAGCGGTTCTTGCTTTAACCACTCAGCTCGTGAATGTTGAAAGTATCGTTAATACAGCTGGCGAGAAGGCAATTGCCAATTCATTATATAAAATTATCGCAGATCTCCCTTATTTCTCCAAAAACGCATCCTACTTAACATTAGAGAAGACCATTAATGATATTCATGAACGCTACAATGTGTTGGCCTTTGTGAAGGGAACAAAGGGTACAAGCAATCGAACGGTTATTTTAATGGGTCATATGGATACGGTAGGAATCGATGACTTTAATCAATTAAAGGATCGGGCGTGTTTTCCTGATCAGTTGATGGAAGCACTAAAGCAGGAAGATCTCCCTGTTTCTGCAAAAGAACATTTGGACTCAGGGGACTGGCTGTTTGGACGCGGCGTCCTTGATATGAAAAGCGGTGTCGCCAGCCATCTTTATCTTTTACAATACTATTCAGAGCATCCTGAGGAATTAGATGGAAATCTTGTCCTTTTAGCAGAATGTGATGAAGAAGACAGCTCTCACGGTGTTTTATCTGCCTTAAAAGTATTAAAAAGTTGGAAAGAGGAACATGGCTTTGATTATGTTGCGGCCATTAATTCTGATTTTGTTTCGCCCCGCTATGCCGGGGATCTAAACCGCTATATCTATAGAGGCACGGTTGGGAAGCTCCTGCCATCGTTTTTTATTACTGGTGCAGAAACCCATGTCGGATCCTGTTTTGAGGGTTTAGACCCGAACTTTATTGCGGCGGAATTAACCAAACAGATTAATTATAACCCTGAGCTTTGTAACGAGGCATTTGGGGAGACGACGGTACCGCCTGTTTCCTTAAAGCAAACCGACCTTAAACCATCCTATACCGTACAGACTGCCCTATCTGCCTATGTTTACTATAACTTTTTTATCCATTCATGGTCTCCAAAGGATGTACTGGAAAAGTTAAAGGAGCAGGCACTAATTGCCTTTGAAAGGGCGCTTGCATCCTTTGATGAGCGCTATAAACGTTACAGTGCGGCGAGTGGTGAGCCTTATGTAGAACTGCCATGGGCACCTCGAGTGTTTACATATGAGGAAATGGAACAAATGCTTGTGGTGGAACATGGGGATGCGTTCGTTGGTCATATGAATGAATTTAAAGAGATATTATTGCAAAATCAAGAGCTTGATACGCGGATGTTTGCGGCAAGAGTAGTGGAGGAAGCCTGGAAATGGATGAAGGATAAAAATCCCGCGATCATTCTGTTTTACTCTTCACTGTATTCACCAAGAATTGAATTAACAGGGAAAACAAGTTGTGAACAGGCTTTAATTGATGCCCTGGATGAGGCAGTAGAGGCTGTACAGCCAAGCTACCAGCACCCAATTGTGACAAGGAACTTCTTTCCGTATATTTCAGATATGAGCTTTGTTGCTTTAAGTGATGATCAAGAGGGAATTAATGCCGTTTCGAAAAATAATCCCGGCTGGGGAACCAAGCACTATGTAGAATATCAGGATATCCGCGAGTTAAACGTTCCGGTTATCAATATTGGCCCTTATGGGGTGGATGCCCATAAAAAACTGGAACGAATGGAAATGACCTACTCTCTAGAAGTCGTACCGAATTTAACCAACCTAGTTATTCGCAGGCTCCTGGCATAAATAAGAAAACACCTAGCCCATCATCCTGCGGCTAGGTGTTTTTATAGCGATTATCCCAGTGTAACCAATGCTTTTTTCAACGCTTCCACTTCTTGCTTTAACCGTTCATTTTCTTTTTGAATGTCTTCAAACTTCGATTCAGCATCGTAAGCGGGCAATAGGTTGACTTCATACCATGCTTTATGATCCTCGGACTCCAAAGCAGTGCTCTTCAAAACACTGGCGTTTGGATACCTTCTTAGTAAGTAACCCACTTCCTCGTCCGATAATCGCAGCTCGCGAAAACTTACCCCGTCCGAGAACGACTCTGCTAAAAACGTTTCTAATTTTTCCAATTCAGTTGGTGCCATGAAAATCCCACCTTCCGCTCCGTATCATGCAAATCTATTAAGAATACACGGCTGAACTATTTTGTTTTTTCGAGGTGCCGCCTGAAAGGGCAATCGACTGTTCAACGAGAACCTCCAATGCATCCACACAGTACTGCGCTGCCTCATCACCAATCCTTACACAAGAAAGCTCCGTACAGGCAAGAACCACACAGTTACAACCTTCGTCAAAAATAAGCTGATGGATCATCTCTTCGAGTTCCAGCGGGTCAATCATTTTGTCCGCCTTTATGCTGTAAATAATATCCATCGTCTGTTTTTGGACTGCTTCACTCGGAACATACATCTGCATCTTGTATTTGCTGGATTCTTTTTCGTAAATACCGCTGCTGATGGTTCCCTTTGTTGCTAACAGTCCAACCTTGGCGTTTTCGCCGTATTTTTGATAAATCACTTTTAATGTTTCATCCACCATATGAATAATCGGAATCTCTGTCATGGCCTGCATTTGATCGTAAAAATAATGCGAAGTATTACAAGGAATCGCGATATGAGAAACACCGGCAAACTCCAATAGTTTGAAGTCCTTTTTCACTGCATCTAAAAATAAATCATCCTGTCCATTTAAAATGGCTTCGGTACGATCCGGTAAGGTGGCGTGATTCAGGATCATGATATCGATATGGTCTTGATCCCGATCAGCGACTGTATTTTCAACCACCTTATCGAAAAATACAGAGGTAGCCTTGGGACCCATTCCACCGATTACACCTAAACTTTTCATTCAACCACCTTCCATTTCTTGAAAATTATCGTTCCGTTCAAAGGATTAAACGGTAACCAACTCGTCAGGCTGTTTTGCCTTCTGAGAAGGCGCATCAGACTCTAATTCTATGAAAAACTTTTTATACCAAACTAAGAATACATAAACCGTCCAAATATATCGGGCATAATTGTGTCTGTTATGGTAATGGTCGTCCAAAAACTTCACCAATTCATCGGTGTTAAAGAATTCTTTGGCAATATCGGACTGAAAACTTTCTTTGACCAAATTATAATACTTTTCTTCACGTAACCAATAGCGGATTGGCACAGGGAAGCCGACCTTTGGACGATTGGCCCATTCTTCCGGCAATACTTCCTTCGCTGCAGTACGCAGTGCATATTTTGTATTTTCCTGATTCACACGAAGCGGCGTAGGAATGTGTGAAGCCATTCCCATCACTACCTTATCCAAGAACGGAACACGGAGCTCAATTGAATGCGCACAGCTCATTTTATCTGCTTTTAACAGAATATCGCCAGGAAGCCAGAGCTTCAAGTCAAGATATTGCTTTTTCGTTACATCATCTTTATTTTTCACTTTATCATAGACTTTTTGTGTAATGCTTCGAACGGAAGGACCCTTCTTAAAGTCATCCTTTAATACTTTTAACGCATCATTTTCATCCCAAACTTTGGCTTCACCAATAAAGGTTTCTTCAACCGTTTGGCCGCCTTTGACAAGGAAGCCCGTAATGCGGTTCTGTGGCAGCCCTTTCGCAACATTTGAGGCCGCACGGCGGAGCGCAAACGGAATTTTTTCGTATTTCGCCATAGCTGGAGTAGGGCGGTACCACTCATAACCACCGAAAATTTCATCGGCACCTTCACCAGACAACACGACGGTAACATGCTTGCTAGCAAGCTCCGCTAAGAAATATAACGGAACAGAGGACGGGTTGGATTGCGGTTCATCCATATGGTATTGGATCGTTGGCAGCTTCTCAAAGCATTCATCCGCATTAATAACCGATTTATGATTTTCAATTCCAAGAATATCCGATAAATCCTTGGCAAGATTCGTTTCGTTGAAGATCCCCTCATGGTCCTGGAAGCCAACAGAGAACGTTTTATTTGGCTTTAACAGGGAAGTGATATAGCTGGAATCAATCCCGCCGGATAAAAATGAGCCGACTTTCACATCACTGATCTTATGGTACTTCACTGATTCTTCGACTGTAGTTTTTATTTTTTCCACATAATGCTCTAAACTGTCTTGATTTTCATCAAAGTTAACATCCCAATAAGACTTGATGTCGGCCTTACCGTTTTTATAGATCATGTAATGGCCAGGCTTTAACTTAAATACACCTTTAAAGAAGGTTTCATCAAGTACAGAATATTGGAACGTAAGGTATGGTTTAAGAGCATCCTTGTTTAATTCCTTTTTAAAAGATGGATGCTTTAGAAATGCTTTGATTTCTGAACCAAAGATAAACGAGCCATCTGTTGTGTTCTGTGTATAGTAAAGCGGCTTGATTCCAAAGAAATCGCGCGCTAAGAACATCTCTTGTTTTTTCTGATCCCAAATTGAGAAGGCAAACATTCCTCTCACTTTTTGCAGTAAATCCACGCCATACTCTTCGTAACCGTGAAGAATGACTTCACTATCAGTATGACTTATAAATTGATGGCCTTTTGCAACAAGGTCTTTGCGAATTTCTTCAAAATTATAAATTTCCCCGTTAAAAATCAGCACCACGCTGTTGTCTTCATTGTACATTGGCTGACTTGCTTCGTCAGATAAGTCGATGATCGAAAGTCGTCTAAAGCCAAAGGCTACACGGTCATCGGTAAACACACCGCCGCTGTCCGGTCCGCGGTGGATGATCGTGTCCATCATATTATTCACTGTCATTACTTTATCTACAGTCTTGCTTGTATCGGCAAAGCCTACAAAACCACACATAGTTAATTATCACCTTTCGTTCTGCTTTGAATAATTATCGATTAAGAGTAAAAGTTTTTTTATCCATCTCTATTAAAACACTAATAGTTTACGATTCTTTAACGTTTCCTTTACAATTTCCGCTTCATTAAAGGGAATTTCCTTTTTGCCGACAATTTGGGCCGTTTCATGTCCCTTTCCGGCAATGAGAATCGTATCTTCTTCCGTGCTGACATGAATCGCATATTGAATAGCTTCTAAACGGTCAACAAAAACTTTATAGTTTCCATTCTCTTCCTCAACTGCATCAACGATTTCGTCAATAATGAAATTCGGATCTAAATCCTTTGGATTATCGGAGGTAACAATGGCTAAATCAGCAAATTTGGCCGCTGTCTTACCCATGGCACGGCGCTTCAATCTGCCGATCTCACTATCAGGCGCATAGACACCAAATACCACGATTAATTTGCCTTTTGTGTAAGGTCTAAGCGATGTGAGGGCCTTTTCCAATCCATCCTCAGTATGAGCAAAATCAATCACAATTTTATAGTCCTTGTCCTTAAAGACCACTTCCATCCGGCCTTTAATGCCATCAAGGTTGCGGATTCCTTTTTGAATCGTTTGCAAATCAATCTTGTGACAGTACGCACAAGCAATTGCAGCTAAACTATTATACACATAAATATCCCCGGGAATGTTCACTCTAACTTCGATGTTTCCTCTTGGGGTATTGGCTGTAAAAAGAGTATAATCAGCAAAATAGCGAATATCAGATGCATAGATAACAGCATCGGAATCCATTCCATACGTCATCAGGGTCGTATCATAATCTTTTATTTTCTCAATGAGCCGCTTGCCATAAGGGTCATCGTTATTGATGATATTGTAATCCTGCGTCATATCAAATAAAAGAGCCTTCGCTTGGAAATAATCTTCCATATTGTGGTGAAGCTCTAAATGATCTGGGGTAAGATTGGTGAAAATCCCTGTATTAAAGTTGCTATAGGCAACCCTGTTTAGGCTGAGCGCATGGGAGGAGACCTCCATAATGCAATCATCCGTACCAGCTTCAACCATATCGGTAAAGATTTTTTGCAGGTTTAACGACTCCGGTGTTGTATTTTGATTCTTCATGAGTTTATTGTCAATGACCGTTCCGATTGTACCAATAAGTCCAACTGATTTTTTAGCTTCTTCAAAAATCGATTTCAGAAAATAGGTGATCGAGGTTTTTCCATTCGTTCCCGTAATCCCGATTAAATTTAATTTTTCTGTTGGATTATTGTAAAAGTTAGCTGAAACTCTCGCTAATGCCTTGCGGGAATCTGCCACCTTTAAGATGGTTACATAGTCCTCAACCCAAATATCCTTTTCAACAATGATCGTTGTCGCACCCATTTCAATTGCTTTTTCAATAAATTGGTGGCCATCGACCTTAAAACCTGAAATCGCTACAAAGAGGCCATTTTCCACTACTTCCCTAGAATCATAGGCAATGGAGTTTACTTCCCTGTCTAACTCTCCCTTAATTGGTTCAAATTCAAGGTCTTTAACAACATCCGTTAATAACATGTAATCAACTCCATTTTTATTCTAGTAAGTTTTAAGAAAAACAATAAAAAGATGAACTGGACCAAACATGGTCCAGTTTTTATTTAAAAAATTTCTTCGCCACTTTCCCCGCAATGATTCCTGCATAAGAAATCCCTGGTTTTGGATCCTTCCAATCCCAAATTGCGTAGGCATGTTTTTTAAACAGCGATTTCACAACCTGCGGGACGGTCAGCTGTCCTGTTTTAATATAATCCTTCACAGCCAGCATATCTTCATAGCCATACCAGAAAACCTGGCCGGTATTTTCTTTGATTGCCTTAGGAGGCAGTGGATTTCCGGTTAGCTCGCGGTAGGCGATGTATGGCATATTCAAGCCAATTTTATTAATTAACGTATTAAAGTTCGTCGTACGTGCATTGATTTCAATTAAATAAAACTTGCCAGTATTGGCATCCTTTTTAAATTCAATTTCGGCAAATCCTTTCCAGCCGATTTCCTCTAAAAATTTCCCGCCAATTTCATACAGCTCCGGAATATATTTTTGGCCGGTATAAACAGATGCGCCAAAATTGATCGGATACTGGCGGAACTTTTGGAAGGTTGCCCAGTGGGACACCTTTGAATCCTGGTTTAAATACGCATCAAAGGTGTGCATATGATCATCGAAACCGGGAATAATTCTTTGTATAATGACTTCTAGGCCCGCTTCTTCTGCTTTGGCCAATGCTTCCTGTAATTCTTGACGATTATGGACCTTAAAAAGTTTCCTTCTAAACTTTGCCACGAAGGTAGGTGAATCGGTTGGTTTTACGATACATGGGTATTTCAAGATGCTTTCTACTTTTTCAAAAAGATTTTCTTCGTTTACCCGAACCGTTTCCGGTACATTCACACCTTTTTCCATCGCAATACGGTGCAATACTTCTTTATTCATGGCCTTCGTATATAAACCTTGTTCCGTCTGCGGGATTAAGTAGTACTTTCTGATTTCATCTAAGTATTCATCGATGACTTCCAAATAAGAATCATGACATGGAAATAATACCGGTTTCGCATTTTGTTTTTTCGCGTAATCAATTAAAAACTGAATGAATTTTTCCGATTCATTTTTATAATGAGGAGCGATCAGCCGCTCTGATGTATATTTTGATTTCGCTCCGTACGTATTTTCCTCTGAATAATCAACCGCAACTGTTTGGATTCCGTGCACACCCAAGCAGCGGATGACACTTAACCCGATATAATAGTTACACCCCAAAATGACTGCCTTATTACTCACTTTTTCCATCTCCTCATTCATTCGTTCCCTAGTCCGTTCTCACATTCTACAATATTCGATTTATATCAACACTATCTGGAGGTAGATTACAAGATTTATAATTCTTTTTGCAAAAACGCTCGAAAAATTTAGCATCTATATTATATGACGATACTCATTTATTATAAAGTAATTTAACCAAAATAGAATTGTAATTATTTAGGAAAAATCCATAAAATAAAGATTAGCACCAATCATAGCACAATATTCTTGCCTCGAACCATTATTCGCATTAATATTCCGACTTTATTTTGGCGGCACGCACCGTCAATATATATGAAAGGCTTTTGGATATATTCCACAATTTGCAAGTTTGATTTATCTGAAAATACTTATGCACCATTAGGTGATTTACGGTAAAATGGGAGATATAGTCTGGGGAAGGGGAAGCAAATTACGATGTTAAAGGCCAATATCTTAACGTTTTTACTATTTTTTGCTTCACTGGCTGCCGCAATAGGCTCCAGACCTATTCGCATTGAAAATAACCTTTACATGAAGGCCTTCCTTTTATATTTGTTCTTTTCCTGCCTCTATCATCACCTGAGGATTACAAGCAAAAATGGAAGTACATCCGTTGATTATGGAATTTCCTATAGCTTATCAATTGGATTATTTACCGGTCCACTAGGCTTGTTTATTTTTGAGACCTTTTACCGCTTTATTGTCTTTTTTTATAAGAAAGTAACGAAAACAGCCGATTCCCATGAATTTACCGATACATTTTATAATATCGGTGCTTTTGTATTGAATAATTCAATTGCTTTTTATTTATTCCATACGTACTATCCAAAATTTCAGGGAGTCCCATTCGGCTTTTGGATTTTAATGTTTTTACTCGTAACCGTTACCTCAATCCTATCTGATCTTTATCTCGTTTTAATCTTCTATTTCCTAGGGGATATTAAAACGGGTAAGGAAGCGATTGATTTTTTCAAAAGCAGAAGCGTGCTTGATATGGGGAAATTATCGTTCACAAACGGTCTATTATTTTTATTTCTCCAGGAACAAAAATGGGAGATGCTGATCAGTCTGTTTATTCTTAATTATCTAGTCAGCCGTTCCTTCGTTTCAAAATCACAGCATATTCAAAATAAGATTGAAAGGGATCGGTTTGAGCAAATGGCCTATACCGACTTTTTGACTGGGGTGTTTAACCGGGCCTTTATGGACAAAAAGATGGAGGAATTGAATCAAACTGGTGAATATCTCGGAATTGTTGTCGCTGATATTGATAAGTTTAAGCAAATTAATGATAACTATAACCATGCGGTCGGTGATCAGGTCATTCAGCATTTTGCAGCCACATTAAAAAGCTATATTTTGATGGACGATTATTTGTTTCGGAGCGGCGGAGAAGAATTTACGTTGTTTCTTCGGCATCGGCATTTTGAACAATGTGCCGCATTAATTGAAACCATCCTGCAGAGCCTTGAAACTAGTGAAGTTAATGTTGAGTATAAGGGCGAAACAGCCACGATACACTATACCTCTTCATTTGGACTGTATTTCTTTAAGGTTAATGAAATAGTCTCAATGGAAAAAGGATATGTGTATGCCGACCAATTGTTGCTGCAGTCGAAACAGTTAGGCAGAAACCGTTTATCGTCGACGAATGGAGCAAAAGTAAGCGAAACAAACCACCAGCTTGTGTAAGAAGGAAGACCCTGGCCAATTAATTTGGCACAGGGTTTTTTTAGTTTTGATATCCTTCCAACATCGAGAAAAATTCCTTTAAAAACTCATAAAACAATTTCTCTGTTGGAAGTAAGTCACGGTCACGGGGAATGATGACCCCAACGGAACGAGTCACAGACGGTTCCATCACGGGAATTTTGACTGTTCCACGCGGCAGGCTGTCCACCAATGTAATCTCAGGAATCAACGTCACTCCCAAACCGGCAGAAACTAAGCCTTTAATTGCATCAATATCTTCTCCTTCGAATGACACCTTTGGCTCAAACCCTAGCTGTCTGCACGCGTTTACAATGATTTCATTTAAGATAAATTTCGGAGGGAACAAAACAAATGATTCCTCCCGCAGTTGATTTAGCTCCAAAGTACGCTGCCCTGCAAGACGATGATCCACCGGCAAAAGTGCGACAATACTATCCGTGAATAAGGTGCTTCCTTTTACTTTCGCCTCATGTTTTGGCACCGGGCCAATTAAGGCCATATCAATATCTCCTTTGATCACTCCATCAATTAAGGAATGGTAGGAGCTTTGCCGCAGGTGGAATTTCACTAGTGGATAGCGTTCACGAAAAGCCGAAATGGCAGTTGGCAGTGTATGGGCAGCAAGGCTTGAGGGAAAGCCAATTCGAATGACCCCATTTTCCGGATCAAGATACTCTTCAACCTCTCTCAGCCCATTTTCAATCACCGTTAATGCCTGTTCCATATGTTCAAGAAATATTTTCCCTATTGGCGTTAATCGTACATTCCTTCCTTCACGGAAAAACAAGTCGACCCCAAGCTCTGATTCTAAATTAACAATTTGCCGGCTTATGGCGGACTGTGCTACATTTAATTTCTGCGCAGCCTCTGTCATATGTTCACGCCTTGCGACCTCGATAAAATACTGTATTTGCCTTAATTCCACAGCTCTAACCACCATTCATCTCAATTCGGCATGATTCTAATCTATTATTTATATTGATTCGATTATTTCTCCATTATAAAATATTTCATAATGATAATTCCAATAATTGAAAAAATAAATAGATAAATGTGTCAGGGGGAGAAAAGCAATGTCCGCAATTGAAGAGGTCAATCAGGTAGAGCAACTATTGGCAAAGGAGTATGTTAAAGAAGTATTTGAGATGGTAAAAAGGCGAAATCCAAATGAAAATGAGTTCCATCAAGCCGTAAAGGAAATCACTGATTCGCTTATTCCTGTTTTCGCAAAATACCCAAAATACATGCAGCATGGCATTCTTGAAAGACTAGTTGAACCTGACCGCACGATTAGTTTTCGGGTTCCATGGGTTGACGATAAAGGAAAAGTCCAAGTAAACCGAGGTTTCCGAGTTCAGTTTAACAATGCCATCGGACCTTATAAGGGCGGATTGCGTTTTCATCCTTCTGTAAACGCCAGTATTATTAAATTCTTAGGCTTCGAGCAAATTTTAAAAAATTCCTTAACTGGCTTGCCTATTGGCGGAGGGAAAGGCGGCTCAGATTTTGACCCTAAGGGTAAGTCTGACAGAGAAATTATGCGTTTTACCCAAAGCTTTATGACCGAACTTTATCGGCACATCGGGCCGGATGTAGATGTTCCGGCTGGTGATATCGGTGTTGGTGCAAGGGAAATTGGCTACCTTTTTGGCCAATATAAAAAAATACGCGGCGGCTTTGAAGCAGGTGTCTTAACCGGTAAAGGTCTTGGATATGGCGGAAGTTTAGCGCGTACAGAAGCAACAGGCTACGGGTTGGTTTATTTTGTAGAGGAAATGCTGAATAACCGTGGTCTTAGCCTAGAAGGAAGTACAGTTGCTGTTTCAGGCTCCGGAAATGTTGCAATATACGCAATGGAAAAGGCCTCACAATTGGGTGCAAAAATTGTTGCCTGCAGCGACTCGAGTGGCTATGTTTATGATGAAAGCGGAATTAACCTTGAAACCGTAAAACAGTTAAAGGAAGTCGAAAGAAAAAGAATTAGTGAATATGTAAATGTGCACCCTCATGCCCACTATTATGAGGGCTGCAATGGAATCTGGTCGATTCCATGTGATATCGCCTTACCATGTGCGACACAAAATGAAATCGATGAAGTTTCTGCAAATATTCTTGTTTCCAATGGTGTTAAAGCAGTCGGTGAAGGAGCCAATATGCCATCCACGCTTGCTGCTATTGATGTTTTCCTTCAAAATGATGTTCTTTTCGCTCCGGCAAAGGCAGCAAATGCCGGCGGTGTGGCTGTTTCTGCATTAGAAATGTCGCAAAACAGTGCACGTCTAGCATGGACGTTTGAAGAAGTCGATCAAAAGCTGCACATGATTATGGTCAATATTTACCATAACAGTGTAAAGGCATCAGAGGAATACGGCCATCCAGGCAATTTGGTTGTCGGTGCAAATATTGCAGGTTTTATCAAAGTAGCTGACGCCATGATTGCACATGGTATTTAAAACGAACTAAAGATATGAACAAAGACAGTCACCAGCTTTTAAAACTGGCGACTGTCTTTATTTTTATCGGTTATCTACTTTTTCTGGATATAGATCATGATTCATTAAGCGAAATTGAGCCATTTCTTCATATTTCGTCCCTGGTTTTCCGTAATTACACCAAGGGTCAATCGAAATACCGCCGCGCGGTGTGAATTTACCCCACACCTCGATATAGCGTGGATCAAGCAACTTAATTAAGTCGTTCATAATGATATTGACGCAGTCCTCATGGAAATCACCGTGATTTCGGAAGCTGAAAAGGTATAATTTCAATGATTTGCTTTCGACGATTTTTTTATCTGGAATATAAGAAATATACATGGTTGCAAAATCGGGCTGCTTTGTTAATGGACAAAGACTTGTAAACTCCGGACAGTTAAATTTTACAAAGTAATCCCGATTGACATGGAGATTATCGACTGCCTCTAATACTTCTGGTGCATATTCAAACGAATACTGTGTATTCTGATTTCCTAATAAAGTTAAATCCTTTAAACCTTCTTCATGGTTTCTGCCAGACATAAAAAGACCTCCTGTAAAAATAGCAATATAAAAAACAAAAAAGCCATGTCCCATATGGACATGGCATAATCGTCATGTATCCATAGTTTTTTATAGAGGGTTTCCGCTATGAACCTCTCCCGTCAAAAACGAGTATATAATTCTTCCATAATCATAAAGAACAAGTGGAAAAACGTCAACTGGAAATTGATGTTCGACAAAATTCGAGTGGTGGCACCACCCGAATTTTGTCGAATTATTTATTCATACTCGCAAGGAAATCACCGAGCAGGTCGTCCAGGTTACTTTCCACTTCTTGTTCTGTTTCATCTTTGGCGTCGTGCGGTTGACCTTGCGATACGTTATCCCAATCAAATGTGCTTAAGTCATCTTCAAGGTCTGACTCCGAGGCAGTTGCTGTTTCTTCCATTGCTGAAAAAGTGGGTCTGGCAGGAGAGATGACCTCCTCTGGTTCTTCCTGAAGGTACAATGCCTCGTCAATATCTATTGAGCTGCTATTTAACGAAGCAAGAAGTGCGGTTGACCTTACAGGGTCGGATAATAGATGATAAACAATACTTCCCATTAGGGCAAGGGAATGTTCATGCTTCAGCCAATCCCGCTGTGACTTACTTAGCTTATGGGGGAGCGGAATCGTAATGGTTTCCTTCTCCCTTGCATAGGAACTTGCCACACCCTGCATGACAAAATCAGCGATTTTACTTGAAAAGTTCCTTCTCTCCGTCTCCTTTAAACCTTGCAGTTGCTTAACTAAATGATCGGGTGTATCCGAAGGGATACGAAAAGAGATGGCCTGACCCCGCTTAATTTCACTTAAAGTGGACTTTTTCATAGGATCACCCTATTTTAGCCTTTTTTAACTGGTTCTTGTACCACTTTTGGCTTTTCGCTTTTTTTGACAAAATCAGTGATGAGCTTGTAATAGGCATTTGCCATCATCCAAATACTTTCCTTCTCATCTTCAAAAAACTCAATATTATAACCATCTAAATGATTGTTTAAGGTTTTAATATACTCCTTTAGAACAATTGAACCCCCGCCAACAAAATAGCAAATTTCGGTTTGTGAGTTCCTTTGCCAAACGTTGCGCAATAAGCGGTATTGCTTTTTGGCTAATTCGACAAGAATGCGATCCGTGATATCATGAACACTTGTCCGGCTACCTTTTACCATAATATGATTGCGGTCATTTTTTCTTGTAATAATTTCAACCACATCGCGGCGGCTGTCTAGTTCAACACCATGTTTTGTCCGAATTTCCTCACGAATTGCCTCCAATGATTCGGACACACCGAGGTTAAAGCCCTGTGCCTTATCATCATCGACATTACGGTTCTTGATGACAGCGATATCTGTCGACAATCCTCCGATATCTTGGATTAAGATTCGTTTATCAACTAAATCTTTATTGATAATTTTTAAGTTGTTATCCATAACAAGGTTAATAAAGGCAGCAAAGCCTTCTGGATAAACCTTTACTTCATTAAATTTAATATTTACCTTTAAACCTTGGTATTTTGGTGTTACGAGGAATTCTACTTGATGGACGGAACCAATCAATTTAGATCGGTAGCCCACATCCTTGCCCTCTTTTACCTCACGAAGGGGGAGACCAGTTCCAAGATTGTAGTTTGCATCAATCACATTTTTCATACGCGGAAAAATCTTTTCATTTTCTGCTCTTACAGCATCTAATGCAAGTGTTGCAAACAGCATGACCAATGTTTGGTCTTCCTCTGATTTGCTGCTTCCTGGATCTAATTCTGCAGCATTATTACTTTTAGTTGCTAAATTACCGATACGATAAATTGCGTTGTTTTCCTTCAGGGCAGGGGAGTGTACCTTAATATGGATTCCATCAAGAGGGTTTTTATTATCTAATTCTTCAATCCCGATTACTGGGCGGTCTTCTGTATCCCTTGCAATAATGTTGGGAACCGTTAATTGGAAGTCTAATTCCCCAAAAATAGCCTTAATTGAATCATTTCCTACATCCACAGCAGCAATTCTAGAATTTGTCATCAGTCAATTTCTCCTTTAATTGTTAATAAGATCATATTTAAATAGGTATGTATTTCAAGTTTGCCTTCTTTAATAGTACCTTCGAATAGTAGTTTCTTCAATATCATCAGTAGAAAAGAAATAAAACTGTAAACCTGTAAACATCCTGTAAACCTCATCTTACTTGTATACATTTTTGTAAACAACGATAACAAATGCGTACACACCCTTTTAAATAGCCATGTATACGCATTTATCTACATGTAAACTTTTCTGTATACATTTGTTTACAATAAGTAAACTTGTAGACATTTTTGTAAACATACATTTTTTTTATAAATAAATCGTTTCCTCAAGCTACTTTTTAATCCTCTTAATTTAGTATTCTCTATTTCTTCTTTTAAATGTGGTACCTTCTAGTCCAATGCTTCAATGCCGGTCTTAACAAGATTAATATCTTCTATACCATCATGACAAAGCTAGTTACAAACACTGGTAAATAGGAAAGTAAACTTTTTGTAAACAAGAATACAAATTCGTGTACAATTGTTTACAATTAGTAGACATGTATGCACTCTTGTATACACACGAAATTCCTAAAAAAAAAGACAGCTTTAGCCAGCTGCCTTTTAAAACATATTATCTTGGTATTCGCTATTTTCCTCTTCCCAGAGCGGAATGCAAACTTTAAAGGTGGTACCAACACCTTTTTCACTTTCTACATCAATCCTGCCTTTCATCCGTTCAACAATCTGATAGCAGACCATTAACCCCATGCCAGTTCCTTTTTCTTTTAAGGAGTAGAAGGCAGTTCCTAATCTTTCAATTTCTTCAGTTGACATTCCAATACCCGTATCTGTTACGATAATTTCTCCATAACTATTATTTTTTCGTACGGTTAAAGTCAATAGCCCGCCAGTTCTCATTGCCTCAATACCATTTTTTACAATATTAATTATGACTTGTTTTAATTCACTTTTATTCCCCTTCACTAAAACCTCTTTTTCCAAAATCGTATTCAAAGAAATATTTTTAGACATGAAGGCAAATGTGTTCATTAAATCTGCGACCTTTTTTGATAGATCACTTATATCAACCTTTTCAACATGTTCAAGGTCCGGTTTCGCCAGCGAGAGGTAATCATTAATAATTTTCTCCGCACGGTTTAATTCCTCTATCATTAATTGAATATAGCTTAATTCGGTTTCGTCCAAATGATCCTTTGTTAAAAAAATCTGCAAGAATCCACGCACTACGGTCATGGGATTGCGTATTTCATGGGCAACCGATGCAGCCAGCTGGCCAATTGCATTCATTTTCTCTGCTCGCTGCAATTCCTTCTGGATTTTCGTCTTTTCAATAATTTTTTCCATTTCGCCAATGGCTTCTTCCACCCGATGGACGCTGCCAATACTTTTTGGAATGGATCCAAATTCTTTATAGGTATCTGCAAGACGTTCAAATAATACGGTTAATTGGGAGGTCATATAGTTAAACTTTTCGCCAAGTTTCACCATGTCAGATTGATTTGAGATATTCAGCTTCACATTAAAATCACCAGAACTCACCGCATTGATTCCAGAGATAATTTCATTTACAGGAGCAAGAGCCTTTCGAATCCCCCATCTTAAGGTAAAGTAAACTAACATGGTAATAATGATTAAAGAGATAAGGGCGTAGATTCCAAGCTTCTCCTTAAATTGACTAATTACAGAAGCATCCACATCTACAGCAAGTACAGCAATCGCCTTGCCGTTATGGTCCGTAATCGGCTTGAAGGCCGTAATCCAAACCCCGTAACGGTCGTGATAAAGAGTGCTGCTAGTTACTTTCTTCTCTTTCATGGACCGTTCAAATGTTTGAAAAAATTCTTCCCCTGCTTGATAAGGACTAAAATTTTCGATTCCATCCAATCGGTCCACATCAGTAACAGCTAAAAAGTGTAATTTATTTCCTTTTTCAACTCTTGCATCCATTAAATATCCCTCTAAATATTTTGCATTTCTTTCTCGCACTAATCCAACCAAGTGATTTAGCTTTTTTAAGCTTGGATTATTCGGGTCATGGGAATGGATTGCATCTAGCACGTCATCAGACTGAATCGTATAGCTCCAGAGACTAGCAATTCCTTCTGCCCGCTCAGTAAGTTGATTAGCCAAATGCTTGGTTACATAATAAAATGTGAATCCTGCTGTTGACACTACTACCACAAATGTTATTAAAAAGGAAAATAATAGAATCTTGCGAAATAGAGGTAAATCGTTCACATGTCGTTTCCACATAGATATTGGTCCTTTCGGATTTATAATTACAATTATATCGTGAAAATTCGACATTTAATAAGCTAAATCCTTTGTCAACTTTTACCTCCACATACTTTTAAATTAAATATATCTATTCAGATTTTTTACCACCCCGCCGGAAAATTGCAACAATTCAACTTCCGTGATAATCTTGTGATTATGTATGTTTTTGGGGGAGAGAAAATATGAACACTAGGGCTTTCGTATTAGCCTTAATTACAGTCACTATTTGGGGATCTACATTTCCTGCAATCCGTGCAGGTTTGAATGGCGGTTATTCAGCAGGCCATCTAGTTCTCATTCGTTACTTAATTGCTTCTGGGTTGTTTGCGATTTATGCGCTGCTTCCCGGTGTTAGATTTCGACTGCCGCGAAAAGAGGATCTTTTAAGAATCTTATTACTCGGATGGGTTGGTATCAGTATTTATCATATTGGGGTTACCTTTGGTCAACAAACGGTTTCGGCTGGTACCGCAGGCATGCTTGTTGCCTCAGCACCCATTTTTACGGCACTCATTGCCGTGTTTGTATTAAAAGAGCGCTTGGGTTTTGCCGGCTGGCTGGGATTAGCAATTGGTTTTGTTGGGATTGCTGTAATTACCATCGGAACAGCAGGGCCTTCTTTAACCATTTCAAAAGGGGCCTTTTTAGTGATAATCGCAGCGGCAGCAACCTCTGTATTATTTGCTTTTCAAAAGCCGCTTTTACGCCGGTATAGCTCCATTGAATTAACAGCTTATTTTTCATGGGCTGGAACAATCCCGTTTCTTTTGTTTCTGCCCGGACTTTTCCAAGACCTCCAGCATGCATCATTAGAGGCAAACCTATCAGCCATTTATATCGGTATTTTCCCAACAGCCATCGGTTACGTCACATGGGCGCTCGCACTATCAGCAGGAAAAGCCGGCTCCGTAACCAGCATGCTCTACATTGAACCAGTCGTCGTCCTCATCGTCGCCTGGATTTGGCTAAAAGAATGGCCCAGCAACCTCACCATCCTTGGCGGCATCATCGTCATCTCCGGCGTCATTGTCGTGAATGTACTAGGGAATAAACGGAAAGCAACAGCGTAAATTCGACAAAAATCGGGTGGTGCCTGTCACCACCCGATTTTTCTTGTTTCACAAAGATCGTTCCACGAAACTCTCTTAATTTTTTTATATTAATTGTATATGAGAATGATAGTTTGGAAAGAATGAGGATAGGACAGTATATTGGGGGATTGATGATGGAGGGAAATAGGTTGTTGCTAACGGATTTTACTAGTGATGAAGGGTTTGAGCTTACAAGATACATTGCACATTTATTTGAATACGTTTCTAGCCTGCATGAAAACAATAATATACAATTTAAGCCAGCCCAAGAATGAAGGGCTGGCTTTTTGTTGTAGTAATATTAGTTGATTTTACAAAACTTTTTCTAGAAAGTCCCTTGCTCTACTTGTCTTTGGATTACTGAAAAACTCCTGTGGGGAACCTTCTTCAAGCAGCTGCCCCTCATCCAAGAAGATGACTCGGTCTGCCACTTCTCTAGCAAATCCCATTTCATGGGTCACAATCGCCATCGTCATTCCCGACTGAGCGAGGTCCTTCATAACATTCAGAACTTCCTTGACCATTTCCGGATCCAGTGCCGATGTTGGCTCATCAAATAGCATTAACTCCGGTTCCATTGCCAATGCACGTGCAATCGCCACACGCTGTTTCTGACCGCCGGAGAGATTACTCGGAAAGGCTGATTCTTTTTCTGTTAACCCTACGCTGGCTAACAAATTCCGTGCTTTTTTTTCAGCAACCTCACGGGATTCCCCTTTTACTTTCATTGGGGCATACGTTAGATTATCCAAAACTGTTTTATGTGGGAACAAATAAAAGTGTTGAAAAACCATCCCAATCTGTTGTCGTACCTTCATAATATTTGTCTTTGGGTCAGTAATATCTTGGTTATTCACCAACACTTTTCCCTTTGTTGGCGTTTCTAACAAGTTTAAGCACCGAAGGAAGGTCGACTTCCCAGAGCCTGAAGGTCCAATAATCGAAACTACCTCACCACGTTCAATCGTAGTCGAAATATTTTTTAAGACCTCTGTATTGCCAAATTGCTTATAAAGGCTTTCTACTTTAATCACTGTATTTCAACCTTCTTTCAACCCGTTTGCCAAGCATTGTCAGCACCATGACCATTACCCAATAAATAACACCAACAAATATAAGCGGTTCAAAATTCCGATAAATATCCGCGCCAACCACTTGGGCACGACGCATAAGGTCTAAATAACCAATTGTCGATACAAGTGCTGATTCCTTTGTAAGGGAAACAAATTCATTCATAAGAGCCGGTAAAATATTTTTCATCGCCTGAGGCAGGATAATATCCTTCATCATCAGACGGTAAGGAACACCAAGTGCCTGCGCAGCCTCTGTCTGCCCTTTATCGACTGCTTGTATTCCTGCCCGAATAATTTCCGAAACATAGGCTGCAGAATTTAAACCGAAAGCTAAAATAGAGGATAAAAATGGAGTAATATCATAACCGGTTAATTGTGGAACAGCAAAATAAATAATCATTAATTGTAAAATTAACGGTGTACCGCGAAAAATCGAGGTATAGATACCTGCAATCCAATTTAAAGCCTTTATATGAGAAATTTTAAACAGTGCAAAAACTGTACCAAGTGCAAAACCAAAAATAATCGCTACAATAACGAATTTAAGCGTCTCCCATATTCCTTTTAACATAAAAGGAATATAAGGCACAATTTGGCTAAAATCCAAATTCATGCCTTACACCTCACTTCAATATTTATTCTAATCTTGTCTGACACTGATGAAATATTACTGTTGATCCTTCAACCATTTATCCTTCAATTCCTGAAGCTTTCCGTTATCTTCTAACTTTTTAAGAACACCATTCACATTACCAACAAGCTTACTGCCTTTTGGAAAAGCAACTGCCATTCCTGGAGAACTGCTTGTTGGATCATCAAATCCAGCTAAATTTTGCTTTTTAATATAACCGGTAGCTACTGATTTATCCATATAAGCTACTTGAATACGTTTTGATAAAAGCTCTTGAATTAATGTAGTCGCATTATCCAGTGGCTTCACATCAAATTTAACTTTTTTCTGAAGTGCTTTTGCGCCTTCTTCTTGAATGGTCCCAAGCTGAACTCCAACCGTGTTCCCTTTTAGATCATCTACTGTTTTAATGTTTGAACCCTTTAAGGTAATAAACATTTCACCTGAACGGTTATATTCCGTTGAGAAGTCAACATTTTTCTTACGTTTTTCAGTAGCAGACATACCAGCAAGAACCATGTCTGCACGGTTAGCCTGCAGGGCTCCGATTAAACCGTCAAACTTCATATCCTTAATTTCGAGCTTATATCCTAATTCTTTTGCAATCATATTCGCTAAATCAATGTCAAAACCTTGAGGATTTCCTGCTGTATCTCTTGATTCAAATGGAGCAAAGTCAGCTGATGTCGCCATCGTTAATACTTTGTTTGCTTTTCCACTTTCCTTATCTGCTCCTTCATTATTGCTCTTACCGCAAGCTGCCATTATCACTAATGTAAAAATAACCGTAGCAAATAATAAAGTCTTCTTCATGATGTCTCCTCCTACAAAAATTAAGTATTTTATAAATCTAAATCTGAATTTTTATTCAACTAGATGAATATTAACACGTTATTTTTTATTTGAAAAGATATTTTTCCAATATAAAAATATTCAGAAAATACTTTTGTTAAATCGTTATGATATACACTAAAGTTCCTATACTAATATTATCCCCAAAAAAAGCACCTCTATTAAATAGAGATGCTTCAAATTTATTTACAATTGGATAAAAATTCACCTTTTATATTTTCTAGCTCTTCTTTATCGGTAATTAAGTCAAACCCTGTATAAGCCAGAGCCAGGACGCCGCTGGCAAGAATTCGATGGGAGTTGTCAGTAATGGTTGTCTCGGCAAATTCCGTTGTATGCGCAACAAGTCCTGGGGAATCTAAACCAATATAAGGGTGGATAGCCGGGACGACATGGCTTACATTCCCCATATCAATTGAGCCGTATGACTCCTTCGCCTTCTTGACTTCCTTAATGCCAGCCGAGAACAGATTTTTGGTAAAAAGCCTTGATAGGGTTTGATTGGTGACCATATTATCATAGCTTAATTCATAATTATCGATTTGGACCTCTGCACCTGTCATAAGCGCAGCACCGTTTGCAATATTTTTTACCTTTTCAACGACTTCATTTAAATAGCTTCGATTGCTTGCCCGAACATAGAATTGGGCTACGGCCTTATCTGGTACAATATTGGCCGCAACGCCGCCCTCTTTAATAATTCCATGGATCCGGACATCAGACGACACATGCTGACGAAGGGCATTGATTCCATTGAATAATTGAAGCACTGCATCAAGGGCATTAATCCCTTTTTCGGGGGATGCCGCTGCATGGCTTGATTTTCCCCGGAAATCAAATTGAATCGCATCCATTGCCAATGAAACCCCGCTCTCATACGATTCATCAGCAGGATGGAGAATCATGGCCGCATCAATATCCGCAAAAACCCCTTGCTCCGCCATTGGAACCTTTGCACCATTCGTTTCTTCCGCCGGAGTTCCCAGTACCACGATTCGTCCGCCAATTTCATCGACCACTTTACTCAAGAGAACCCCAGCCCCTGCACTCATCGTTCCAATCATATTGTGGCCGCATCCATGACCGACACCGGGTAATGCATCATATTCCGATAAATAGGCAATCGAAGGCCCAGCTTTTTTGCTGTCATACACCGCTTTAAAAGCTGTTGGCCGGCCAACAATCCCTTTTTCAACAGTAAATCCATGCTCTTCAAGAAAACCAACTAAGAGCTCCATCGACTCAAATTCCTGATCTCCTAATTCGGGGTAATGATACAAGTGATCACTAATTTCCCATAATTTGTGCTGCAAGAATTCTAATTCTTTTTTCAACTGATCCTTCATTGCAAAAAACCCCCTTTATTGTGTACATATATTTTGAAACCTTCTTCGGTCAATTTCAAGTTCCAAGGGGAGGGCTTTTTATCTAAAACTAAATTTATTTGCCGTCTTTAGAGCGAATCGGACCGATTTCCGATTTAATGTCCCTTGCAATTTCTTAATCGTTCGATCTTTTTCACTGAGCTTGGTTTGAAGTTCTTTTAACTTTTCATCTTTATTGGCGGATTCCAGCAGATAAAGGTTTTCCCACCGTTCTGTAATTTCTTGCAAATCACAGCTGCTGATCGGCGAAATAGGCGGGAGGGGCTGAATCTCCGCTAATTTCTCATCCAAAGGAACTTTAGCAGGTGTGTGGTCATCTTTATAAATATGTTCCAGGTTATTTTTATTTAGAAAGCTGATGAATTTATCAAAATTTCCTGCTTGTGTTTTAATAGGCGCTCTAAAATCACTTTTTTCAATTAAATCGCTCAGTCTTGTTTTACTTGTAATTTCATTTGCATTCACATGTGTTAAATTATGGTACTCAGCTAATTCTCTCATTCTAGCATCCTTTGGAATTAAAATGCTAGGCGTCCCGGCAATGGTTGCGGCAATATTCCCGTGAAGCCTGGCCCCGAAACTTAAATCAGCCTGCCTTAAAAAATCTAACCAAGTAGATACATTTAAAAAGAAACGTACCCTATTGTTCATATAAGTTGGATGTGACATCGCAACTGGGTAATTTTTGCTGGACCCAGCTATAGCAGGCGCCCCGGCAAAAGTAAGCCTCATTTCCTTCAGCCATTGGGGAATAAAATAATGATTAGGATATTCCTCCATACCTCTTGTAATAAAATCAAGTACATTCTTTGGAGAAAGGCGTGATGAATTAACACAAACCATTGAATCAGTTGTGATATTCGTTTCACGTATCTGTAATTCTCTGCCAAAGGCATACATAGAAGGGCAACCAATAACCGTATGGTCTATATTTTCGCGAAAACCTAATTTTGATAAATATTGAGAGGTAATTTCACCTCTGACACCAATCATTGCTGACTTTTCCAGTACAGCACTAACAAACGCTTTGACATCATCATCAAAAGGGAAGCCCTCATTTAGCTTTGGTTCAAATGGAGCACGCAAACCTACACCAATCACCACAACGGGGATCGTCAGTTTTTTGATTAATTTCGTATATTTGCGTAAGGATGAAACAAAGTCATTTCGGAAGGCATCGGCTAATGGAATAATGTAACAACTATACTTTTCATTGATTTCATCAGCCTTATCCGGGTCAATATCATAATAATCCGGTGTAATCATCGTTTCTTCTGTCATTAATGTACGGAACACACTAAAGGCATAAACAAGATTCCCTACGTTGCCGCCGATGGAATTATTCACAAGCATATGTGGTGCATCAAATGTATCAAGTGGCGATATGCCCGATCTGATTAGAATCTCTTTCATTATAAAAAACTTACCCCTTAAATTAATTTTTTATTAAAATACTATTAAATGCTACCATAGGATAAGTTAAGAAACCATTAAGAACCACTATTTGGCATTAAAAGGAGAAAAAAGCCCTAACTCATTTGCAGAGTTAAGGCTTTATCGATTAAATAATCCGTGCTGTTACAATTCCTTCGATTTGGTTAATTTTCTCTTCTATCGCAGGAAGAATATCACCGTTTACTTCGTTATCAATATCAATCATTGTATAAGCATAGTCACCACGGCTTCTGTTTACCATGTCAGCGATGTTCAAATCATAGCTTGAAATGGCAGAAGTTATTTGTCCAACCATGTTCGGAACATTACGATGGAAAGCTGTTACTCGTGTCTTTCCAGTGTATGGTAAAGATGCATTTGGAAAGTTCACAGAGTTCTTAATGTTTCCAGTCTCCAAAAATTCTTTCACCTGGCGTGATGCCATAATCGCACAGTTTTCTTCAGACTCCTGTGTTGATGCACCTAAATGCGGGATGGCAATGGTATTTTTCATTTGCAATACATTTTCATTCGGGAAGTCTGTGATGTACTCGCCAACGATTCCATCTTCAAGCGCAACCGCCATATCCACTTCATTTACCAGCTCTCCGCGGGAGAAGTTCAAAATATGCACACCCGGCTTCATGATGCTAAATGTTTCTTTATTAAACATTCCTTTTGTATCAGGAGTAAATGGCACATGTACTGTAATATAATCAGATTCCGCGTACAACTGTTCAATTGTCATAGCACGTTGTACATTGCGGGACAGGTTCCAAGCTGTATCTACAGAAATGAACGGATCAAAGCCGATGACATCCATATCTAAATCAAGTGCATCATTTGCTACAAGCGCACCGATAGCACCTAATCCAATGACACCTAACGTTTTCCCTTTAATTTCTTTTCCAACAAATTGCTTCTTTCCTGCTTCCACTAGCTTCGGAATTTGGTCACCTTCAACTTCTAACCCCTTTGTCCAAGCAATACCAGCAAAAAGATTACGGGATGAAGCAATTAAAGAAGTTAAGACCATTTCTTTTACTGCGTTTGCATTGGCACCAGGAGTATTAAAAACAACAATTCCTTGTTCCGTACATTTATCAACCGGAATATTATTTACCCCTGCGCCTGCACGAGCGATCGCCTTTAATTGATCGCCGAATTCCAATGCATGCATATTGAAGCTTCGGACTACAACGGCATCCGGATTTTCACTTTCATTGTCGATTGTAAAAGAATCCTTATTGAAAACTTTTAGCCCGCTTTCTGCAATAGCATTTAAAGTTTTAATCGTTTTTATTTTTTCTACAGTTACAGTGCTCATTTTAATTTCGCCTCTTTTGTTTTATTAGATTTAAAATCTTATAGACTATTATAAATAATCAAAAATATTCACGCTAGTCAACAGTTATTTCCTTTTTATCTCCCCCTAATAAACAGAAAGAGGCAAGGGGTATATTCCCTTACCTCTGCCCAGGCGAACGGCTGCGATACTATGTGCTCCCTCACGGTTCTCCGCGCTTCGCCAGTTACACATAGCCTTTTTATTTCCTCCATTTTATCAAGTTCTCTTTAAACCTTCAACTAAAAAATTCTTAAATTTTAAAAATTTCAATTTTACCATCTATAGTTCCTTTTCCCAGTTTGAAATTTCCTCACGAACACGAGGTGCCACTTCTGTCCCCAACAGCTCGATGGCTTTCATGACATCTTCATGCGGCATGGTTCCAACCGGCGTATGGAGCATAAAACGTGTAATTCCCACATTTTTGCGAAGATGAATAATCTTTTCGGCAACAGTTTTTGAATCTCCTACGTACAGTGCCCCTTCAAAGCTTCTTGCGGCATCAAAGCTCGCCCGGCTGTAATTCCCCCAGCCGCGTTCCCGCCCTAACACGTTCATCGCCTGCTGAGTCGATGGGAAAAATTTGTCTGCAGCCGTCTGTGTATCCTCCGCAATAAAGCCATGGGAATGAGACGCGACTGGAAGCTTCGATACATCATGACCAGCCCTCTCAGCAGCCCTTTTATAAAGTTTAACCAGTGGGGCAAACTGCAGCGGGCTTCCACCAATAATGGCAAGAACGAGCGGCAGTCCGAGCATACCAGCGCGAACAACAGATTGCGAATTACCCCCGCTGCCTATCCATACTGGCAATGGATCTTGCACAGGACGTGGATACACCCCTAAATTATGTATCGCTGGTCGATACCCGCCCTTCCAAGTTACTTTTTCAGATTCGCGTATTCTTAATAAAAACTCCAACTTTTCTTCAAACAGCTCATCATAGTCTTTTAAATCATAGCCAAACAGGGGAAATGATTCGATGAAAGAACCCCGGCCCGCCATAATTTCTGCCCGCCCGTTTGAAATCGCATCGAGCGTAGCAAAGTCCTGGAAAACACGTACCGGGTCCGCTGAAGATAACACCGTGACGGCACTTGTCAGCCGTATCCGTTTTGTCTGTGAGGCTGCAGCAGCGAGCACAACGGCAGGGGAAGAAGCCGCATAATCTTTCCGGTGATGTTCACCGACTCCAAAAACATCCAGTCCAACCTGATCGGCTAGGACAATTTCTTCAACTACTTCACGTATACGTTGGGCATGGCTGATTACCTCACCTGTTTGAACGTCCGGAGTTGTTTCCACAAACGTGCTCAAACCTATCTCCACAAAAATTCCTCCTATTTCATCGGGCCTTTCCTCCTACTATACCGTAAAAGAAGTGCCTATCACCAGTCGAACAACCTTTGTTAAGGGCAAAAAAGGATAATTTAAATAGCACGCTTTTTCAATTTTATGGTAAAATCTATGTAACTACTGGTTAAAAATGGAGGATATTCACAGCTCCTCTCTTAACAAAAACAGTATGTTGCCATCAGCAAAAACATGGTGTTTTTGCTTGCTAGAATAATAGAATTTAAAACGACGGCTTGTAGTCTTTTGGAGGTAAGTGGATAAATGAATCTTTTTTTACGCTTATTCGGCAGTCTTTTACTATGGGGATGTATGGCCATTATCTTAATTTTAGTGATTTTATTACCCCGGGAAACAGCATCCCATCGGGTAGGTGTTAAGGATGTCATGTCCTACCATTTTACTTGGGATGGTTATAAACAAAATATTTATGATTATGTTGAAGGAGTAAAAGCGAAGAAAAGCCTCGGAACAACGGTGTTTAATCAGCCAGTCGAAACAGAACTCCTCCTTTATTTTAAAAGAAGCATTGCCATTCTCCTTCCAGCATTTTTGCTTAGTATCATGATTGGAATCTATAAAGGTGTCTTCGATTATCGGTTTCAAAATAACAAAATAGGGCGATTATTTGGAAGAGGATCGACTTGGCTAGGGCAGGCTGTTCCTGACTTTTTCCTCATTTTCCTTTTTCAAACCCTCTTATCTCTCGCCATAAGCCACAGCCTTCTTCCAAGAGTAGACCTATACGGAAATGACAAATGGTACAGTATCTTTCTTCCCATCCTATTTTTAAGCATGTATCCAGCATTTATTATCGCCAAATACACCTTTCAAGCATTAGAAGAGGAAGATGAAAAGGATTATATAAAGACAGCAAAAGCAAAAGGGGTCCCGGACCGAGTGATCCTTTGGAGGCATATCCTAAAAAACTGCTATCCTAAACTGCTTCAGCATTTTATGCCGATTGTCTTAATCTTATTTTCCGGAATGTTTGTTGTAGAATTTTTAACCATGTATCACGGGATTGGTTATCGGTTAATCGCAGCCATCCATATTAAAAATAAGTTTATGGCAGGGGAGGCTTTCCCAATTGATGTACCTGCCGTCATCGGCTTTAGCTTATTAATCATGGTTCTTTTATTATTTGCACAATGGATTCACCAGCTCCTTGAGTTCTTTCTAAATCCAAAAAGGGGGGGAAGATTATAATGCGGAAAATATCTTCATTGTGGATTGGTCTGATTGGCTGCAGTATTTTTGCCATCATTTTTATATTTGGCCCCTATTTGCCGAATGTTGATAAAAAGGTTACTCCTCATACATATATGGTCGGTCCTGAAAGCAATCTGGATTTTATCCTCCCGCCCTTTGCCCCAAATAAGGAATTCTTGTTAGGCTCTGATAAATCCGGCAGGGATATCTATAGTGCTCTCATTATGGGAACACGCGGAACCTTAAGTATTGTTTTTACGATTTCATTGATCACATTTTTATTTGCCATTCCTTTTGGTGTGGCTTCTGCCCACTTGACCTTTTTCAGGGTGCTTTTACAGGCGTGGAATTATTTGTTTTCAAGAATACCTGTCTTTTTTTACTTTATTATCGTGTCAACGATTCCTTTTTTTATCCTTTCTCCTCACCGCACTATTTGGATGATTAGCTTTCTTATTCTATTTGAATTAGGTAAGGTAGGGGAGGTTATCTACAAAGGGGTCTTACTAATTCAAAAAGAAACCTATTATGAGGCTGGAATTGTGGTCGGTTCGAAACCATTCGGACTATGGAAACAATATTATTGGCCCGGCTGCTATCCTCAGTGGGTTGCCTACTTTGTACAGCATTTAGGGAGTATGCTATTTTTGCTAGGCCAGCTTGGAATCTTTGGAATTTTTATCTCCCAAGCATTTCTCCAACAAATAGACGGGTCTTACTTAATTGATAACCGTGCGATAATCTGGCCTATGTTCCTATTCGATGTCTTAATCGACTTCGATGCCTTTCCATGGGTCCCTCTATTTAGCTCGTTATTTATTACCCTTTCCATGTTATCCTTTGTTTCATTAGGTGAGGGGATACTAGAATATCATTCGAGAAAACGCAAGGGATTAATTGCCCAAGGAAGCCGTTCCTGCCGCGATTCAGGAGGGAAACAGTGGATATAAAAGGATAGAATGGAGGCATACGATTACTTTTATAAACATAGAAAAAAGCATCTATAAAGATGCTTTTTTCAAACAGTTTTAAACAGATACCGTTTCTTTTTCTAAATCACGTATCTCTTTCTGTAAATCTCTCTCATTTTGAATAGGTGAGCGACCTTCGCCTAGACCAAGCATCCACGCTGTAAAACTATTAATTTCGTGGAAAAGCTCTGGGTTTTCCACGAGTGATTTTCCATAAGAAGGAATCATTTCTTTTATTTTCGGTTCCCACGCCTTTAGATGTTGCGGGAAGCATTTTTTTATTACCTCAAGCATAACATGAACGGCAGTAGAAGCACCCGGAGAAGCACCAAGGAGTGCAGCGACTGAACCATCAGCGGCACTAACCACTTCCGTACCAAATTGAAGTGTACCTTTACCGCCAGCTTCAGTATCTTTTATAACTTGTACACGTTGGCCCGCTACAACAATATCCCAATCTTCACTTTTCGCATTCGGAATAAATTCCCGTAACTCTTCGATCCGTTGTTCTTTCGATAACATCAGTTGCTGGATCAGATATTTTGTCAATGGAATGTTTTTTGCACCTGCCGCTAACATTGTGAAAACATTATTCGGTTTTACCGTACTTAATAAATCCATATTTGAACCAGTTTTTAAGAATTTTGGTGAGAAGCCGGCAAACGGTCCAAATAGTAATGATTTTTTGTTTTCAATAAATCGGGTATCAAGATGAGGCACAGACATTGGAGGAGCTCCAACCTTTGCCTTGCCGTATACTTTTGCATGATGCTGATTCACAACCTCCGGATTGTTACATACTAGGAATAGCCCGCTTACTGGGAATCCGCCAATATGTTTACTTTCAGGAATACCCGTTTTTTGCAGTAACGGCAACGAACCACCACCGCCGCCGACAAAGATAAATTTTGCCGTATGGCGTTCAACTTCTCCATTAGCGTTACGCACTTTCAATTCCCATGAGCCGTTGCTAGTACGTTTAATATCATTTACCTGATGATTGTATTTAATATCAACGTTTTGATTCTTTAAGTGATCAAACAATATTCGGGTTAAAGCACCAAAGTTGACATCCGTTCCAGAGTCGATTTTGGTGGCCGCGATTGCTTCCTGCGATGTACGGCCTTCCATAATAAGTGGGATCCATTCCATTAATTTCTCAGGATCCTCGGAAAATTCCATCCCTTCGAACAGTGGAATGTTTGAAAGCGCTTGAAAACGTTTTTTCAAGAACTCAACATTTTCTTCCCCTTGTACTAAACTCATATGTGGCAACGGCATGATAAAGTCATGCGGATTGTCTATGAGATTTTTATTTACAAGATAGGACCAAAACTGTCTTGAAAGCTGGAACTGTTCATTTATTCTGATTGCTTTGCTAATATCTATTGATCCGTCTGGTTTTTCAACAGTGTAGTTAAGCTCACATAGAGCGGCGTGCCCTGTTCCTGCATTATTCCACTCGTTAGAGCTTTCCTCTCCCGCTTTGTCGAGCTTCTCAAACACTGTAATCTTCCAGTCCGGTACTAATTCCTTTAAAAGTGTCCCCAAAGTGGCACTCATAATTCCGGCACCAATTAAGATAACGTCTGTATTAGTTTGTTTGTTACTCATTTTAACCGTCCCTTATCCCCTAAGAATTGCAGAAAGGATGTAGGTGGTTCCGCTTAGGCATTACAGCAAGCCTGCGCACCTAGTCGCACATCTTTTCTGGATCATTTCATTTATAACCTATATATAGTGTATCACTAATAGTTAAAGATTTAAATATTTTGATAGGTTTTAAGGTGTTTAAAAGCTTGTAAAAAGAGGAAAGTCCATCCACATGACTTATGAAGGCAGAAAAACCAAGGTTTAAACCCAGCTTCTTGCCAGGTCTGAGTCCTTGGTTTTTTCATCTGTATTAATTCGTCTATTTACTAAACCTTTTAAAAATTAATGTCGCATTATGTCCGCCGAATCCTAATGAGTTTGAGAGAACAACCTGAATATCCTTCTTTTTAGCCACGTTCGGAACATAATCTAAATCAAGTTGTTCATCCGGTGTTTCATAATTAATCGTTGGAGGGAGGATCCCTTCCTTGATGGCTAATAAAGAAAAGATCGCCTCAATGGCACCCGTTGCTCCAAGCAAATGTCCTGTCATCGATTTTGTCGAACTTACTGAAAGAGAATACGCGTGTTCTTTGAAAACTTCCTTGATCGCTAATGTTTCATACAAATCATTATAATACGTGGATGTGCCATGAGCATTGATATAATCCACCTGCTCCGGAGAGATTCCGGCATCCGCTAATGCTAGGTTCATGGCCCGTTGTGCACCCTCTCCCTCAGGTGCAGGTGTTGTAATATGATGGGCATCTCCTGTAGCACCATATCCAATCAGTTCTCCATATATGTGAGCATCACGAGCTAGAGCATGCTCTAATTCTTCTAATACCAAAATTCCAGCGCCTTCTCCGATAACAAATCCATCGCGATTCTTATCAAATGGCCGACTTGCTGATGTTGGATCTGGATTTTTCGAAAGTGCAGTCATATTCGAAAATCCGGCAACGGTCATATCTGTAATCGTTGCTTCTGTCCCGCCGGCAATCATCATGTCCACATCCCCTTTTTGAATCACTCTGAAAGCATCACCGATTGAATTCGCACCCGATGCACAAGCTGTGACGGAACAATTGTTAATTCCTTTTGCTCCAAGTTCGATGGAGACTTGGCCAGCTGCCATGTCTGGGATAAACATTGGGATCGTAAACGGATTTACTCTTCTTTGCCCCTTTTCAATAAATTTCCGATGTTGTTCCTCAAATTCACCTAAACCGCCAATTCCCGACCCAATCCAAACTCCAACCCGTTCGGGCTGAATATCCACACCGATCTGAATCCCTGCATCCGTAACAGCCATTTTGCTTGCAGCAACAGCAAACTGACTATAACGGCCCATTCTTCTTGCTTCTTTTTTATCCATAAATTCTTCTGGTGCAAAATTTTTTACTTCCGCAGCAATTTTAATATCAACTTTTTCTGCATCCAATATCGTTGCCGGACCAATTCCGGATACACCATTTTTAATATTACTCCATGTTGCATTCGCATCATTCCCCAAGGGAGTGACAGCCCCAATACCTGTAACCACTATTCTTCGATTCATCTTTTGCTCTCCCTTAATTCATTATCCAAATGATCATTCAATGTCTCAATAAAGTTCACAAAAGCCTTCACAACATTCCATTCCAAGGATTCCTTATGGTAATACATCCATGTTCTACGTAATATAGGATTTCCCTTTTGGTTGGTTAAAACTATTTTATATAAATCATCTATTTCATTAAGTATACGGCTGGACAAGAAGCCATAGCCTAATCCATTTATAACCATTTCCTTACAAGTATCAACCTGGTCCACTTCAATACTGATAAAAGGCGGCTGCGAATAGTTTTCTGCCCACCAATGATCAATTAATGATTTTAATAAGAAATCTCCGTTATAGTCAATTCTGGGGAGATTCGGCAAATTTAAAATATCAATCTCTTCCCTCGACGTAACAGAAACGGTTTCTTCAAATAATAAATGCTTCTTCAATCCTCTACAGCTATAGTCACCGCGAATAAAGCCTATATGAACATCCTTATTATGTATAAGTTTGCTTACATCTTTACTCCAGCCTGTAATCACTTTAAATTCCACATGAGGATACTTTCTTTTAAATAATTTCAAAATATAAGGCAGTTCATAATTGGCAAAGAAGTTGGATACACCCAATTTTAATGTTCCTACAACTTCATTACCACCGTCATTACTCATATTCCGGACATGCTCTACTATTTTATTATATTGAGCAAGGATATTATCGGCACACTGAACAAGATATTCTCCTTCTGGGGTGAAATGGATCCCTCTGCTTTCACGGGTTACAATTTTGACACCTAATTCCTCTTGCATGTGCTTTAAACGATTGGTTAATGCAGGCTGGGTAATAAACAAAAGCCTTGCTGCTTTCGTTAGGTTCTTCTGACTATAGAGAACCTTCAGTATCTCCCAATCACGGTAATCCACGGTTACCCCCTAATTTTTGCCATATAAAAATTTCTTATATCTTATTATAAATTATTAGCATTTTATTTATTTCCATTATTGCATTATCATTGACCCGTAGCAATTAATAATCGTCTTTTAACCCTAGATTGAGAATTCATTATACCCCAATCACCTTTATGGTTTAACATAGTATATTTTCTCTTTAACCATATTTATAGATGTCCTGTCTGGGGGACAGAAATAATTTAAAAAATAGGAGGAATTTTTATGTGGATTATAACTCGTTATTTAGATTCAGATATTTCCATGTTTGAATTTGAAACGGAAGAAGAAGCAAGAGAGGCTCTTAAAAACATGAAGGGCTGTAAAATTATCTCTGAGGTTGTTTATTTCAATGACCCTTGTTTTCAGCAGGAAATCGCTTAAAGATCATATAGTAAAATATTAGGATATATTTATTAATTTTTTCGCCTCCCTGCATTTGCAGAGAGGCTTTTCGTTTAGATAATTTTAAAGATACCAATGGTCTAATCCTTTTGTTTTTTTATTATGTTGGAAAAATTAATATCCGCTATTTATGGTACGGCTCACCTCGATTTATTCGATATGCCCGATAAATCTGCTCCACCAAAATCAACCGCATCAGTTGATGGGGGAAAGTCATCTTTGAAAAAGACAACTGTTCATTCGATCTCCGCAATACTTCATCACTCAACCCTAACGAACCACCGATCACAAAAGCAATTTTACTTTTTCCATATGTAGCTAACTTATCTAATGTATCTGCAAGTTGCTCCGAAGATTGCATCTTCCCGTTAATCGCTAAGGCAATTACATGAGCATCTTGGCTGATTTTTGCCAAAATTCGTTCGCCTTCTTTTTCCTTGACCTGAAGCATTTCCGATTCACTTAATTCCTCCGGTGCCTTTTCATCCGCAACATCAATCACTTCCACCTTTGCATAGGCGGACAATCGCTTTAAATACTCATCAATTCCTTGCTTTAAATATTTCTCTTTTAATTTGCCAACCGTCACAATCGAGATATTCACAATCCACAGCCCTTTTCAAATTGATTACAAACAGCTTACAAACAAGATATCCACAGAAGTTATCCACATATACACAATTTTTATCCACATCTTGTATGGAATCACTTGTTCGCCACTATATATACAGCGCTATTTCGACAATATTCACAGCTTGTTGATAAATTATCCACATCTAATTTTGTTAATAACGGGAATGTTTCATGTTCGTTCACAACCGTATCCAATGCAATATCCACATGTTCCTCGCAGCAATAAATCATCTCTAACTTCACCCTTTGAAAAATATTTTCTTTTACCTTATTTTTTACTTTAAACCAATCAGTCATACTGAACCTCATCCATGTTACCACAAAATAAAGCAGGAGGGTGGTCCTTCACCTCCTGCCTCACAACTTACTGTGTTTTATCACTGACCAGTTTTAATGTTGTTTCGTTTAATTTCCCACTTCGGTAAAACTTAATTTTCATTTGCTCACCAATCTTCTTACTTTGATACAAATGTTTCCTCAAGTCTAAAACATCATTTATCTTCTTTCCATCCATTTCTACAATGACATCTAGTTCCTTTAGGCCTGCCTGATCGGCTGGTGAATTTGGTACAACCTCACGAAGGGCTACACCATAGTTTACATCCCTCGGCAATTTGAGGGCTTCCTCTTGATAGTAAGCTGGAATTTCAGATACGGATTTTAAATCGACACCCATATATGGCCGTTTTACACTTCCATACTGCTCTAAATCATTGATAATCGGTTTTGCGGAATTAATCGGAATCGATAAACCAATTCCTTCAACCGCCTCTTGAGATATTTTCATCGAATTGATTCCAACCACCTGGCCGCCAATATTAACTAAGGCACCGCCGCTATTACCAGGGTTGATGGCGGCATCAGTTTGTAAAACTTCTGCCTGCCAATCAATAATCCCATCCTGATTGATATCTACCGGGATTGTCCGTTTTAATCCTGAAACAATTCCCTGTGTCACAGAACCGGAGAAGGTAGGACCAAGCGGGTTCCCAATCGCAATAACCGGTTCGCCCATTTTTAATTCATCGGAATTTCCAAATTGAGCAATTTTTTTAACATGGCTGGCGTCAATTTCAAGAACGGCTAAATCTGTCCAAATATCACTGCCTAAAAGGTCTGCAGGGATTTTGGTCCCGTCGGTAAGACTCACCTCAAGTTTGGTAGCCCCTTCCACCACGTGGTGATTCGTGACGACAAAAGCCTTATTTCCAGCTTTTTTATAAATGACACCTGAACCGGTACCAGCTGCTTCTTCTGACTTTTTCCCATTGTCAGCCCAAAATTGGGTCGATTGAATGTTGGTAATTCCTACAACTGCCGGACCTGCTTGATCAACAGCCTTGGTTGTATTGGTGGTCACATTATAGGACACATTTTGCTGTACAAAACCTTGTTGGTTATTCGTGCCTGTTTCTGTTGAAACCTGATTTTTAGGTTGAATATCGTAGGGGAGAACGCCCGAATTTGCTAAGTTCGGAATGAACATAACTACCAAAACAGCTCCTATAACCGCTCCAATCAAACTGGAGAAGAAAAAGCCGCCTCTGCCTCTTTTTTCTCGATAACGTCCATTTGAATGATCATCATAATAACCCATTTACCGATTCCCTCTCTTTCGAAAAGCTGCTATCGTTTATTTTGGCTTATATGTACAATTATACTCTTCTAAACAGCGATTTATAAAAAAATGCAATTTCTTACAATATTCTTCCATTATTAAACACATTTTAGACTTAATCTCTACACAAAAAGAGCGAGGGTCGCCTCGCTCTATTGTTACTTAACTATTCTAAACGGCAGTTAAAGTGGTAGGGGTTTTCGGGTCGGTATCATAAAGTTCAAACTGCTCCCCAACAATCAAACCGCGGCCTTGTAATGTTTGCGACACGGACATCCGTGCTAAATCCTTCATGTTATTATCAAGGCTTAAATGAGCAAGATAGACCCTGCGCGTCTTATCACCAATCACTTCACTCATTGCCACCGCTGCATCTTCATTGGAAACATGGCCGACATCACTTAAAATCCTCCGCTTAATATTCCAAGGATATCTGCCCATCCGCAGCATTTGTACATCATGATTCGATTCGAATATATATGCATCAGCATTCGTGATAATTCCTTTCATCCGGTCGCTGACATAACCTGTATCTGTAATCAACACAAGCTTTTTATCGGAATGGTGGAAAACATAAAACATTGGTTCTGCCGCATCATGTGAAACACCAAAGGATTCAATCTCTACGGCCCCAAAGCTTTTTACCGTTTCCATGTTAAACACAAATTTTTGCTCAGTTGGAATCTCTCCTACTAAACCATCCATTGCCCGCCAGGTTTTTTCATTTGCGTAAACAGGGAGCTTATATTTACGTGCAAGCACTCCGACACCTTTTATGTGGTCACTGTGCTCATGGGTAACAAAAATCCCAGAGAGTTTACTTATGTCCCGGTCAATTTGCCCAAAAAGGCTTTCCATCTGTTTTCCGCTAAACCCGGCATCTACCAAAAAGGAATGTTCATCGGACTCAACATATAGTGCATTCCCCGTACTTCCACTCGCTAATATGCTATAACGCAATGACATTCTATTTCACTCCACTACATTTTTTTCGTCGCTGTTAAATTGAATAATCTGTCCTTCAAATGCATTTACAAACAGGCTTTCTTTATCATCGACAACAAAACGCCATGTCGGTGCCAGCACTTGAGAGGCTGCAAGCTGTATTAAGGTGGAATATCCCAGTTCAACCTTTGTAATTGTACTCTTTGGTTTCAAAATTCCCTTTTGATGCAGTGTTTCTATAGCCTTTAAAGGGGGGAGGATTTCTTCCTTTTTCGAAATTTTATCAATTCCCTCCAGATAGGTCTGCTCATAGGAAACAATTTGATAATCTTTATTGAAATGGAACGTAATCATTCCATTAATATTATAGTATAAAGGGTAGCCATCATATTGTTGAAAATACGTAATCGTCTTTTGTTTATCATTCTCTTCCCCAAATTGATACTGGTCCCCATAAAGAACATCACTTTTTAAAAAGGAAGCCAAGTCTGCCGGTTCAAATTTTGAACTCAACTGTAATGGGTGTTCCAATTTCGCCTGGATGGTTGTCTCATCCTTTAGAACAGCAGCTTCTCCCTTTAAGCGGCTTAAGTTACTTTTCTTAAACTTTTTTGGCTTCGCACTAAAATACGGTGCCTTAATGGGTGTTTTAGGAAGATCACCATATTTGATTTCATCCGCCTTTAGTTTTTCCTCGAAGGAAGCTTCGGTTATTAATTCATACTTATTGGAGTCCCGGATTTTCAGAAATTGAAAAAGCAGATAAACATCTAAAATTAAGAACGTTATGATAAAGATGGTTTTAATTTTACTCCAATCCATGCTTAAACCCTCCCTGGTCTACCGTCGTAAGCTGTACCCATGTGCCATCATATTGATAAAACCAGGCAGGTTCTAATTGGATTATCTTATTTTCCTGTGAATCCCGTTCCATTCGGTATCCCAATGCAATTCTTGTCAATAATCCTAGATTGAAGTTCTTTTTTCCCTCCAAAACTTTTAATACAGCCCGCCCGGAAGGTAGGACCAATTTCTTCGTTTCAGAACGAAGGGGCAAATCAAGGGAGATATTTGGCCTAACATATTTCATAATTTCATTTTTTCCCCAAATTTCCTTAATCTCTGAAGCCCCCTGGTCATTATAAACAGGATAGCCATCCATACTGTATAGCCGAAAAATGACTGCCTGATTAGAATCATCTTTTGAAACATAACGATAAGGGTCAGTCCAGCCGCCATGTTCGTTGACAAAATCAATGCTCTTCTTAACTAAATCATATGAATTGGACGGATACTGATTTTCCACTGTTGGATTTACATACACTAGCATATTACTGTCATAATTAATATTCATTTTACTGGAATCATTTGTATATTCTTCTCCATGCGGCAGCATGCTTTTTTGTACGAAGCTTGGGTCATCAAAAAGCGCTTCTTTAAATTCATTGGAATCTAAAGGCCTGGGTAAATACTGGTACTCCATCATTTCCGTTTCACCCTCGGGCAAAAAGATGGTCTTTTTTGAAGAAGGCTTATAGGCAAAGTACCTCGGTAAACTAACTGACCTTTTATAAAAATCCTTTTGAAATTCCTTTAATAGCCCAGTTGAAATATGACTTTGAAACACTTGTTGATGTTCCGAAGAGACAAAATAAACTGTTCCGAAATCCTTGTTGAAGCTCTCCGCATTAATTACAATACGATCAAAGTTAAAAGAGGGGATCTTTCGCTCTTCAAAGTTGAGAACACTGCGATACATGGCAATTGGAATCTCACCAGGAAAAAGAATTTCTGCTTTACCATCTCCATGAAGAAGATTATTTAAATTTCCTGCTTTGTTAGTGTAATTTTCAACATCCAAAAATGTCCACTGACCTAGTTTTTTCATAATTTCTTCAAGTTCATCCGAATTTGATGTTCCATAATGATGTCCATTGACATGATATAAGATTTGGTCCGGCTTTAGGATTTTTTGTACTTCCTGTTTCTCACTTAATGATACTTCCGCAACAGAATTATCATTTTTCATCGTTTCATAATTAGGTTGGTATGTCCATAAATTCCAAGTTAGAACAATACTAAGCATGACCAAAATTAATAAAATACCAGATTTTATATTTTCGTATCTCATGACCATTCATCCTCTTCAGAACCCTCATATGGCAGGGAAAAAGAAATAACCGTTCCTTTTCCTTCCCGACTGGTTGCCCAAATAGAACCGCCATGTGCATTGATAATTTCCTTTGCAATGGCCAGGCCTAATCCTGTACCTCCCAGCTTTCGAGTTCTTGCTTTGTCGACTCGATAAAAACGGTCAAAAATTTTACCGATATTTTCTTTCGGAATTCCCATACCCTGGTCCGATATACCGACAATAATTCTTTCTTCCTCCTCCTGAATGGAAAACGTAACTAGTCCTCCTTCAGGGGAATATTTTAAAGCATTGGATATAATGTTATAAAGCACTTGTGTCAACTTATCCTCATCAATTTCAACGAAAATTGGACCCGCTGGAAGCTCCCTTTTAAAGGTGACATTTTGCTCTTTCGCCATTTCAAAACGATCGATGATACTGTGGAAGAAATTCACAAAATTTACCCACTCAGGAGAAAGCTTATAATCCGTACTATCCATTTTCGATAGTGTGAGGAGGTCGTTTACAAGTCGAATCATTCTTTCTGTTTCTGTTCGTGTAACCTCTAAAAAGTTAGGAGCAATCTCCTCATCCTTCCAAGCCCCATCCGCCAAAGCCTCAAGATAGCTTCGCATCGTTGTCAACGGGGTTCTCAATTCATGGGAGACATTCGCTACAAACTCTCTACGTTCTTCATCAATTTTTTCTAATTCCGTAATATCATGCAGCACCGCAATTAAACCATTTACAAAGCCCGTCTCTTTTTGGATGACTGAAAAATTTGCCCGAAGGATATACGGCTTTGTCTTTGTGCTGTAATCTAAAATCAATGAATCATTTTCTTCAAGCAGGTCTTCAAACGTATTCGTTTCATTTAAACTTAATAGAGATATAATCGGCTGAGAAAGGACTGTTTCACGTGAAACATCCAGCATCTCAGCAGCTGGTTCATTTATTAAAATAACGCGTCCTTTCCGGTCTGTCGCAATGACACCATCTGTCATATACGACAAAACGGTGGAGAGCTTTCTACGTTCTCCCTCCGTCGAGGCTTGAGCCTCCTGAAGTTTTTTTGTTAAATTATTAAAAGTCATCGCCAATGTACCAATTTCATCATTTCCATACACTTTAACCTTTCGTGAGAAATTCCCTTTAGTCATGGCTATGGCCTGCTTTTTCAAATCTGAAATTGGCCGTGTAATGGTCTGAGCCAGTAATATCCCCAAAACAGCGGTAATCGCTAGGGCAATACCTGTCCCCGTAGAAAAAATGCCATTAATCGTCTTCATTTGTTCGAAGACATTCTCAATTTTAGCTACAAGATAAATTGCTCCAATCACCTTTTTACCCGATTTAATTGGCTTAGCGAGGACCCAGATCCTGTGTCCTGACTTTCCGTCAATAAAAATACTACTTTGATCCTCCTCTAATGTAAGAGCCCGTTTCACCTGTAAGTCTGTCGAGCGTTGGCCGACAACTCCTTGATTATTTGGGTCAGAGGTTCCCAGTATTTTTAATGAACGCCCATCGATCACGCGCACTTCTGAAATATCGACGGCTGTAAAATCCCTGAGGAGTTTTTTTATATCCTCTTCGAGAGTTAGGTCTTCAGGGGTCCGTTCCTTATTCATTTCTTCAACAATATTATAGGCAAGCAAATTAACACGCTCTGTTAAAGAAGTTTGGAAGTTGGTCCTTAGTGTTTCTTCTAATTGCTTTACAAAATAAACCCCGATAATTTGCATCGCAACTAAAATCAACAGGACATAGATGATGACAAATTTAACATTTATAGATCGAAAGAAACCAACCTTTCTCATGAAGGCCATTACTCCTGTTCAGGATTGCGCAAATAATATCCAACTCCTCTTCGCGTAACAATCCAAGTTGGATGGCTTGGGCTATCCTCAATTTTTTCCCGCAAGCGCCGAACGGTTACATCAACGGTTCGAACATCACCATAATAATCGTAACCCCAAACGGTTTGTAATAAATGTTCTCTTGTCATTACCTGGCCAATATGCTGAGCCAAATAATAGAGCAGTTCAAATTCACGATGTGTCAGCTCAATAGTTTCGCCGCGTTTCGAAACAACATAGGCATCAGGATGAATCACCAACGAGCCAATTTCAATTTCATTTGTTTCGGATTCTTCCTCCGACGGCGTGTTAAACTGCTGATGCCGGCGTAAATTGGCTTTTACACGGGCAATTAGTTCCCTTGTGCTAAAAGGTTTTGTTACATAATCATCCGCACCAAGCTCAAGCCCAAGTACCTTATCAATTTCCGAGTCCTTAGCTGTCAGCATGATGATCGGCATTTCATATTTCTTGCGGACTTCCCGGCAGACTTCCATACCATCTTTTTGAGGAATCATAATATCAAGAAGAATTAAATCCGGCTGGATTTCTTCGACCATTTTAATTGCTTCATTACCATCATAGGCACAATAGACATTGTAGCCTTCCTTTTTTAAGTTGAATTGTAGAATATCCGCAATCGGCTTTTCATCATCCACGACTAGAATTTTTTTCTCCATACCCATTGCTCCTTTATAGTTAATCTGAATAATAGTCATATATACTCTATTTTACTTTATCATTAAATCTGCTTTAAATCATCTATTAGTAGTATTTGCTTCAATTTCCATGGAATAAAAGGGGTATAAAAAAAGAAGTTTGCTTTAGCAAACTTCTTTGGATGGCTCAGGACGGAATCGAACCGCCGACACAAGGATTTTCAGTCCTTTGCTCTACCGACTGAGCTACTGAGCCACTTTTATGGCGGTCCGGACGGGACTCGAACCCGCGACCTCCTGCGTGACAGGCAGGCATTCTAACCAACTGAACTACCGGACCAAATTTATATGAATAGCAGTCAGCAAGGAAACCGTCCTTGCCAGTCACTCACTGACCACTAAATGCCAATGACCCCTACGGGATTCGAACCCGTGTTACCGCCGTGAAAGGGCGGTGTCTTAACCGCTTGACCAAGGGGCCATATAAAAAATTATAGAATGGTGAGCCATGAAGGACTCGAACCTTCGACCCTCTGATTAAAAGTCAGATGCTCTACCAACTGAGCTAATGGCTCGTATTTGGGCTTGTCCCCTAAACAAATACTAGTTTAAGTCAGATGCTCAAACTAATTTATAATATCGGGTTGTTACCTTTCGTGACGACGCTTTTTATAATATCATGTACTCTATAAAATAAGCAATACTTTTTTAAAAAAAATTTTATAAAATTGAAAAGTCCCCCTAAAGAGGAGGACTTTTCATAACCAATTTAGATTTGTCTCCAAGGGCTGCGGACAATATTTGTTTGATTACGATCTGGGCCCACAGAGAAAGTTGATAAAGGAATTCCTGTTAGCTGCGTTACACGCTCAACATAGTGGCGGGCATTGGCAGGAAGTTCATCTAATGATTTGCAGCCTGTAATGTCCTCTGTCCAGCCTGGTAAATCTTCATATACAGGCTCACATTGTGCCAATACTTTTAAGCTTGCTGGATATTCGGTAATTAATTCATCCTTATATCGATAAGCAGTACAAATTTTTAATGTTTCAATGCCTGTTAACACATCGATGGAGTTTAGCGACAAATCAGTTAAACCGCTGACACGGCGAGCGTGACGAACAACAACACTGTCAAACCAACCTACACGGCGTGGACGTCCTGTTGTCGTACCGTATTCACGGCCGACTTCACGGATTTGGTTACCGATTTCATCAAATAATTCTGTTGGGAAAGGACCATCACCCACACGAGAAGTATATGCTTTACATACCCCTACTACGTGAGTAATTTTAGACGGGCCAACGCCGGAACCTATCGTTACTCCACCTGCAACAGGGTTTGAAGAGGTAACAAACGGGTATGTTCCTTGGTCAATATCAAGCATAACGCCTTGAGCACCTTCAAAAAGAACACGGCGCCCTTCATCCAATGCATCATTTAGCACAACAGAAGTATCGCAGACATATTGTTTAAACTGTTGTCCATATTCATAGTATTCATCAAGGATTTCTTCTTTTGTGAATCCTTCTGTTTCATAGATCTTTTCAAATAAGCGGTTCTTTTCTGCAAGGTTTCGCTCAAGCTTTTCTTCAAAAACTTCACGGTCGAGAAGGTCAGCAATCCGAATACCCACACGTGCAGCCTTATCCATATAAGCAGGGCCAATTCCTTTTTTCGTTGTTCCAATTTTATTATCGCCTTTGCTGGCCTCTTCCACTTCATCCAATTTAATATGATAAGGTAGAATGACATGCGCACGGTTACTAATGCGAAGATTATCGGTTGCAATCCCTCTTTCATGTAAGTAAGCAAGTTCAGTCACAAGGGCTTTTGGGTCAACAACCATCCCATTACCAATTACGCTAATTTTTTCTTTTGAAAATATCCCGGATGGAATTAAGTGCAATTTGTAGGTTTCGCCATTAAATTGAATCGTATGACCGGCATTATTTCCACCTTGATAACGAGCAATTACTTCTGCATTTTCAGAAAGGAAATCGGTAATTTTCCCTTTTCCTTCGTCTCCCCATTGTGTACCAACAACTACTACTGATGACATGTAAGGCACCTCCGAATATTTACTACCATTAATTATTTTATTTATCCCATCACACAGTTTAACAATTTACCGAGGAAAAATCAAACGAAACACGAACATTTTATATATACTTAATAAAATATGTTCGTAATAAAATAGTAATCTAGTAAAAATAAAAAGGCCTGCCCCATAAAAAGGCTAACCATATATTACGCACCTGGCGGATCATTATAGCGTGTCTCCAGGTTTACGAACTTATTGTATTCTTTTACAAAGGCTAATTGAACGGTTCCAGTCGGGCCGTTACGCTGCTTGGCAATAATGATTTCAATGATATTCTTATTCTCTGATTCCTTATCATAATAATCATCACGATACAAGAAGGCAACAATATCCGCATCCTGCTCAATACTTCCTGATTCACGAATATCAGACATCATCGGACGCTTATCCTGACGCTGTTCGACACCACGGGATAACTGAGAAAGGGCAATGACTGGAACTTGAAGCTCACGGGCAAGCTGCTTTAAGGAACGCGAGATTTCCGATACTTCCTGCTGACGGTTCTCGCCAGAGCGGCCACTTCCTAAAATAAGCTGCAAGTAATCAATCAGGATCATCCCCAAGCCATGTTCCTGCTTTAAACGGCGGCACTTCGAACGGATATCACCAACCCGGACACCTGGGGTATCATCAATAAAAATCCCGGCGCTTGACAAGCTACCCATTGCCATTGTCAGCTTACCCCAGTCATCCTCTGTCAGGGAGCCGGTACGAAGCCGTTGCGCATCAATATTCCCTTCCGCACAAAGCAGACGCATTACCAGCTGTTCTGCACCCATCTCAAGACTAAATATCGCGATATTTTCACCCGTTTTATGGGCAACGTTTTGCGCAATATTTAGTGCGAACGCCGTTTTACCTACAGACGGACGGGCACCGACAATGATTAAGTCATTTCGCTGGAAGCCTGCCGTCATTTGATCAAGATCAACGAAACCTGTCTCCAGCCCTGTAATTTCACCGGCGCGCTGATGCATGGTTTCAATATTGTCATAGGTCCGTACAAGGACATCCTTAATATTATGGAAAGCACCAGCATTTTTCCTTTGGGCCACTTCAAGAATACTTTTCTCGGCTTCACTTAATAGTGTTTCCACTTCATCCTCACGTGAATACCCATCAGAGGCAATCGTCGTAGCCGTGCGAATTAACCGGCGCAGCAATGATTTTTCTTCTACGATCCTCGCATAATACTCGATATTAGCTGCCGTTGGAACCGAACCAGCTAATTCACTTAAATAAATTACCCCGCCAATATCCTCTAAAAGTTTAGAAGCAGCAAGGTCCTCTGAAACCGTGACTAAGTCAACAGCTTTTCCAAGGTCATTAAGTTTTAACATGACATTAAAGATTTTTTGGTGGGAGGCACGGTAGAAGTCTTCTGGAATTAAAATTTCTGATGCTAAGGTTAAAGCAGCAGGCTCTAGAAATATTGCCCCAAGAACAGCCTGTTCAGCTTCAATATTTTGTGGTGGAAGACGATCTGCAAATAAATCACTCATCTATTAAACCTCCTATTTAGAGAAGGATATTTTTACAATATTTTATCTTACAAAGAAAAAAGTGACCAGTAAAAAACCGATCACATCATTTCATCACGTTTTCTATTCTATCATGTTTATGGATGAGTTCACACTGTAAAAAATTAGTGTATTTCTTTTACATGAACATCCAATGTAGCCAAAACTTCATGATGCAGCTTCACAGGTACCTTTGTATGGCCTAGTGTACGAATTGCATCACCTAATTCCATTTTGCGTTTATCAATTTTAATTCCATGTCTTTTCTGTAATTCCTCAGCAATTTGCTTGGAGGTAATTGAGCCAAACAGTCTGCCGCCCTCGCCGGCCTTTGCGGTTAATTCAACCGTTACCTTTTCCAATTGTTCTTTTAATCTTTTTGCTTCTGCCAGCTCTTCAGCAGCAACCTTAGCTTCTTTTTTCTTTTGACCTTCTAATGTACTAACATTCGCTTGAGTTGCTTCAATCGCTAACCCCTGTTTAATTAAAAAGTTTTGCGCATAGCCATCAGCTACATTCTTGACGTCCCCTTTATTCCCTTTTCCTTTTACATCTTTCAAAAAGATTACTCTCATTCTTTCTTACTCCCTTCAAGATATTCATCAATTGCTAGTTTCAATTGTTTTTCTGCTTCCTCTATTGTAACACCGTTCAACTGTGTTGCTGCATTTGTTAAATGTCCGCCGCCTTGCATGATTTCCATAATAATTTGGACATTTATATTTCCTAACGATCTGGCACTAATCCCAATCGTTCCTTCCCCCCGTTTGGAAATCACAAAGGAGGCAATGACGCCTTCCATCGTTAATAAGGTGTCGGCAGCTTGGGCGATAAGAACCTGATCATTGATCTCATTTTCTTCCCCGGCTGCAATGGCAATTCCATCCCTGTAAAAGGATACCGATTCAATTAGCTTGGACCTTTTAACATACGTTTCGACGCTTTCTCGTAAAAACTTCTGTACGAGCACAGTATCTGCTCCATGTGCCCGAAGGTAAGAGGCTGCATCAAAGGTTCGGGATCCTGTTCTCAAGGTAAAACTCTTCGTATCCACGATGATTCCCGCCAGTAATGCTGTTGCTTCAAGCATTTCAATTTTGACCTGCTTGGGCTGGTATTCAAGAAACTCTGTCACAAGCTCGGAGGTAGAAGAGGCATATGGCTCCATGTAGACAAGAATTGGATTATGGACAAAATCTTCCCCGCGGCGATGGTGATCAATAACCACCACATTATCGATTTTATTTAACAGCCGCTCTTCCATCACAAGGGAAGGCTTATGGGTGTCAACCACCACAAGAAGCGTTTTATCCGTTGCAATCTCCAATGACTCTTCCGGTCCGATAAAACGGGACGAAAGCCGTTCGTGGTTACGAATTTCCTCCATCAGTCGGCTGACACCTGTTTCTAACGCCTGAGTGTTCACAACAATATAGGCATCTTTCTGATTCATCTGTGCGACTTTATAAATACCGATTGAGGCACCAATTGAGTCCATATCAGGATTCTTATGCCCCATAATGATGACTTTATCACTGGCCAGAATCAAATCCTTCAATGCATGAGAAATCACCCTAGCTCTAACCCTCGTTCGTTTTTCAATCGGATTCGTCTTGCCGCCAAAGAATTTCACCTTCCCATTTGGCTGTTTGATGGCCGCTTGGTCACCGCCTCTTCCAAGTGCCAGGTCAAGGCTGGATTGTGCTAGAGATCCCAGTTCAGGAAGGGAGGAGACCCCAGCACCTACACCAATACTTAAGGTAAAGGATACATTATGCTTGGAGGTCATTTCTCTTACTTCATCAAGAATTGAAAACTTTCCTTTTTCAAGGATATGTAAAATACTTTCATTAAAGACAGCCATAAACCGTTCGGAAGAAATCCTTTTTAGGAATATCCCATTATCATGAGCCCACTTATTTAGAATCGAGGTAACCAAATTATTGATGCTGCCGCGCATCTGATCATCCATTCCCTGGGTAAGATCATCGTAATTGTCTAAAAAGATAACGGAAATCACAGTTCGCTCATCATGATATTTCTTCTCAATTTCTGTTTGCTCTGTTACATCAAAGAAATAAAGGAGGCGTTCTTCATGCCGGTGAATAACCCTGAACTTCCGGTCATGAAGAGTAATGATTTCAGTTTCTACTTCCTGCTTTACCAACGGAACGAGTGCATCGGCAATATCATAAAGGGAGCGCCCATTTAGGGTATCTTCATCAAAACAAGAGGATAGGAAGGGATTCGCCCACTCAATGTAATAGTCTTCATTAATGAGCATAATTCCAATCGGCATTTCCATAAGAGCCTCTTCGCCGACCTTTTTCACTCGATACGATAGGGTAGAGATATACTCTTCTATTTCTTTTCTTTGTCGAATGTCAATGACAAACATATAGTATAACGGAAAAAGCATCAATAACAGCCCGGCCAAACTTAGAATCCAATTATATAAAAACAGGATTATGAGCAGCACCACTGTAACGGCTATTAACCCGTAAAAGGGATAACGAATGGAACGTTTTTCCAAAAATGCAGGCATTTTTTCAGCTCCTAACAGTAGTCATCACTCTTTTTTCTCAAATCGCTTTCTTAAATCCAAACCTAAATCAATTATACCTAAAATTCTAATAATAGAAAGAAAAATTGGAATGAACGCCAGTATAGTTACGACGACACGGACACCTTTTGAAATATTCCTTTGATGAAAAAGAAAATATAAAAAGGCAAATCCCTGTAACACCATGAACAATTCTAATATGTACGTTAAATTGATTAAGGCAGCATAATAATAAGTACCCTTTTGAGGATGAGATAATAAATTTGCCGCCAGCACGATTAAATAGTACCAAAGCAGGCTTCTCGGTAAAGAAAGCTCCCTGAATTTACCCCATGTTGGCGTTGGAATGCCGAACCTTTTAGCAATCGGAAAGCAAAGGAGTTGAATAACAAATACGGAAAAAATCGAACTCATGATTAACACACTTGGGGCTAAGACTTGAAGCATATCCAGCATGTTCTCATTTTGGGTTACAATTTTTTTATATTGCTCCTCGGTCATAGTCGATTTCAGTAATTCCTGTGATTGGATGGTTGACTGTTTAAAGGCCTTCAGCATCTCATGAAACAGATCAAACTGAAAAAAGGCAACGCTGACTACATAAAGGATGACTGCGCCAATCATAAAGGTAAGTGTGCCTGAAATTAAGATACCTGTCCGCCCTTTATTTTTTTGAATAAAATATCCCATAACAGCGCCGGTTGTTCCATAGATCAGCGTTATTGACAGGCCCATTAAAGAACCGGCAATAAAGGAAATAAAAAGGGCTGCAACAAAGAATGCTGCCGTGAACTTAATCTGATTCTTCGCTGTAAACATGATAAAAGGAAGCGGTAAAACAAAGTTGATGATGACGGCAAGCAATGGTACATAAATCGTTAATAACAATAGAACGGTAAAGGCTGCTAAAAGGATTGCACCCTCTGTTAAAATACGAGCATTTTTCACTTCTTCACCCCTAATATTTCTCAAACCTATACCTTTTATTTTAGCTAGTAAAACAAATCAATTCAATAAATCAAGATAAATTAAAAAAGGCTGGATTTCTCCGGCCTTTTCAAAGACTTTATTTAATTGTTAGTAAATCCTGATACTTTAGTTCTTTCTTTAAGTAATTTAGAAATTCTTCCCGAAGGTCATCTCTTCGTAAGGCAAATTCAACTGTGGCCTGGAGGAATCCTTGCTTGTCACCCACATCATATCTTTTTCCCTCAAAGACATAGGCATACATTGCCTCTTTATGGGCGAGCTCTTTTAGGGCATCGGTTAACTGAATTTCGCCGCCTTTCCCTGGTTCCGTCTTCTCTAAAAGCTCAAAGATTGCCGGGTTAATTATATATCTTCCTAAAATGGCAATGTTTGAAGGAGCAGAATCTGAAGCAGGTTTTTCTACTAAACCCTTAACCTTGTAAATTCGCTCTTCAATTTCTTTGCCTTCAATAATGCCATATTTGTCGGTATCTTCCGCAGCCACTTCTTGGACGCCCAGAATGGTCGTTTTATACTCTTCATATTTTTCAATCATTTGCTTTAAACATGGTTTTTCAGAGTAGACAATATCATCTCCAAGAAGGACAGCAAAAGGCTCATTGCCAATAAAGCTTTTTGCACAATAAATCGCATGCCCAAGCCCTTTTGGTTCTTTTTGACGGATATAATGAATATTGACCATTTCCGAAATTCGTCGAACCTCGGCTAACAAATCCAATTTACCTCTTGCTTCTAATTCGAGCTCCAGTTCCACCGATTTATCAAAATGGTCCTCAATCGATTTTTTATTTCTTCCAGTAATAATTAAAATCTCTTCAATTCCGGACGCTACTGCTTCTTCAATTATATATTGAAGTGTTGGCTTATCTACAATTGGCAGCATTTCCTTTGGCTGCGCTTTTGTTGCCGGCAGAAACCTCGTCCCTAAACCAGCAGCCGGAATAATGGCTTTTCGTACTTTCAACTTTTTCTCCTCCTTCGCAGCGCTTTATCTGATTATATTCTATCATAGCATTGTTTCATTAATATTTTCTTAAGGAAAATTAGACATTAAAAAAAGCAGCAAGGAGGAAACCCTGCTGCCTTCATATTATTATTCTCCAGCCACGAATGGTAGTAATGCCATTTGACGTGCACGTTTGATTGCAACTGTTAATTTACGTTGATATTTAGCGCTAGTACCAGTTACACGACGTGGTAAAATTTTTCCACGCTCAGAGATGAACTTTTTAAGTAAATCTACATCTTTATAATCGATGCGAGTGATGCCGTTTGCTGTGAAATAACAAACCTTACGGCGTTTCGCACGACCGCCTTTGCGTCCTCCTGCCATGAAAATTCCCTCCTTCATGTTTTATTAGTATCGTACCTTAAGGTTTACTTTAGAATGGAAGATCGTCATCAGAAATGTCAATTTGACCGTTACCTGCGAACGGATCATCATCCACACGTGTAAAACCTTGATTATTGTTTTGACGTTGATTCTGATTGCCGCCGCCATAAGGATTTCCTTGCGGTTCCCTTGGAGGAGCTCCATAGAAATCGTTATCGTTTCTGCTGCCGCCGCCACCTGATGCATTTCTAGGCTCAAGGAATTGAACACTCTCTGCTACAATTTCAGTAACGTAAACACGTTTACCGTCTTGTCCTTCATAGTTGCGAGTTTGAATACGGCCATCCACACCTGCGAGGCTGCCCTTTTTCAAGAAGTTCGCCACATTTTCAGCAGGTTTACGCCAAACAACACAATTAATAAAGTCCGCTTCACGTTCACCTGACTGATTTGAAAATTGACGATTCACAGCTAAGGTAAAAGTAGCAACAGCAACTCCACTTGGCGTATAACGCAAATCAGGATCCTTTGTTAAACGGCCCACAAGAACGACACGATTCATCATCAGAATCAACTCCTTTTCTCCCGGTTATGTTTCATGTGAAACATTTGTACCAGAAATATATATAAATCAAACTTACGCTTCTTCTTTAATTACGATATGACGAATGATATCTTCGCTGATCTTTGCAAGACGAGAAAATTCTTGAACTGCATCAGCTGAAGAAGTTGTTTTAACGATTTGGTAGTATCCATCGCGGAAATCATTGATTTCGTATGCAAGACGACGCTTACCCCAATCTTTTGTTTCAGCAGTTTCCGCGCCATTATCAAGAAGAATTGTGTTAAAACGCTCAACAAGAGCTTTTTTAGCTTCATCTTCAATATTTGGGCGGATGATGTACATAACTTCGTACTTGTTCATCACAGTCACCTCCTTTTGGTCTAAACGGCCCTAATAGGGCAAGGAGCAATTATTCATTACTCACAAGTTAAGATTATAGCATAGCTGTCCATTAAAAGCAACGGCCTTCACAGTTTGTCCAAATTTGGAATGACAAAACCCCGACAAAAGGTGCGGGGTCAAAGTTTCAAGCTTCAATTATACATTAAAACGGAAGTGGATAACGTCTCCGTCTTTTACTACGTAATCTTTACCTTCTAAGCGAACTTTTCCTGCCTCTTTTGCTGCGTTATGACTTCCAGCTGCTAACAGGTCTTCATACGCAACTATTTCCGCCCGGATAAAGCCGCGTTCAAAATCCGAGTGGATAATTCCGGCACATTGTGGTGCCTTCATGCCGTTCCTAAATGTCCAGGCACGAACCTCCTGAACACCTGCTGTAAAATAAGTAGCTAGGCCAAGCAGGCTGTAGGCTGCACGAATTAACTGGTCTAATCCGGACTCTTCAATTCCAAGCTCTTCAAGGAACATTTGCTTTTCTTCCCCTTCAAGCTCCGCAATTTCTTCTTCAATTTTGGCGCAAATCACAATCACTTCTGCATTGTCAGCAGCGGCAAATTCACGAACCTTTTGAACATATTCATTTTCAGATGGATCAGCAACATCGTCTTCCCCAACATTCGCCACATAAAGAACAGGCTTAATGGTAAGGAGATGCAATTGCTTAACAAATTTCATTTGTTCTTCCGTAAATTCAACGGTACGAGCTGGTTTTTCCGCTTCAAAAGCTTCACGAAGCATGGAAAGCGCCTCAAATTCAGCTGCCGCATCCTTATCTTTTTGCTTGGCCAATTTTTCAACCCGGCTGATTCGCTTTTCAACGCTTTCCATATCAGCAAGGATTAACTCTAAATTGATTGTTTCAATATCGGAAATCGGATCAACTTTTCCTGATACGTGGGTAATATTTTCATCTGCAAAGCAGCGCACTACTTGACAGATAGCATCTACTTCACGGATGTGGGAAAGGAATTTGTTGCCTAAGCCTTCACCTTTGCTCGCACCCTTTACAATTCCGGCAATATCGGTAAATTCAAATGCCGTTGGAACCGTCTTTTTGGGTTGTACTAACTCTGTTAATTTTGTTAAGCGGTGGTCTGGAACCTCAACAATTCCGACATTTGGATCAATTGTGCAGAAAGGATAGTTTGCCGATTCCGCTCCTGCCTGTGTGATCGCATTAAATAAAGTGGATTTACCAACGTTCGGCAATCCAACGATACCAGCTGTTAAAGCCATTCATGTCACTCCTTTAAAAAATGTTATCTATAATAAAAAATTAGTTCAAAATTAATTAAAAAGCCTCTAACAATTATAGGCAACTACCGGCAAAAAAACAAGGACAAGAAAAACTGCCGCAGGCATAGCAGCAGTTAGTTTACTTTTCCAATATTAACGAGACAATCATACAGCGTACTTCCTAGTTCATTATCGGATGGTCTGCTGGAGGTCAGATTATTAACAGACCCGCCAAATTCTTTCCAAATCCCTTCATCGATATTGATTACATTCGGATGGGATTTTTGTAAAATCGAAACATACCCTTTCACTTCACCACGGTCGTTCCAAATCCGGACATAGTCTCCTTCCTCAAGCTGCAAGTGTGTTGCAATATTTTGAGCCACTTCTACTTTCAACTTTGGTGTTTGCTTCCACACCTGATAGTTTTGCGAATGATTGGAACGCAATGGGTGGATCGTCAATAATTGATATGGATATCGATTAGCTAAATCTGGATTGCTCCATTTCGACTCATCCGGTACGGACAACTTTAATAAGCCACTATTACCTTTTAACCTCTCTAAGGTCGAGGTGAATTCAAACTTACCCGAAGGCGTTTTAAATTTACGATCCTGCCATGGTATCATTTTGACCGGCAGTTCTACTGTTTGTTCTTCCTTTAGTTTTTCAATGGTAATCCCTTTTTCTCCTAAAGGTTTAAGGGCCATTGCAAAAAATTGATCCCTTGTTAAATGGAACTCCTCACCGAAGCCGAGTCTTTCAGCTAATTGGGTCCAAATCCACAGATCTGACTTCGCTTCCCCAGGAGCGTCAACAAGCTTCGGACCGTAATTCACATAATGATGATACATAGAGGAATAATAAAAATCTTCTTCCTCAAAAACAGTTGTTGTCGGTAACACATAATCCGCTAGTTTAGCTGTGTCCGTCATAAATTGTTCAATCACGACAAGTGTTGGAACAGAGGCAAAAGCTTTAGAAACCGTATTAGAATCCGGAACCTGTGTCAACGGATTCCCGCAGGTAACGACAATCATTTCAATGGCGGGGTTTTTTGCCGTTAGAATTTCCTCCGCCTGCTTCATAATCGGAAACTGTCGGTGCTGTTGTTTTCGGTCAGCAAGGGTCAGTTCATCAAAGGCAAAGCTTTGACCCACTTGACGATTCGCATAGTTGGCACCGCCTCCGGCTATTCCAATATTACCGCTAATGGCGACAAGTGCATCAATTAACCGAACCGAATTACCTCCATTTTCATACCTTTGCATTCCAAGCCCCATAAACACGGCTGTTGGTTTATCCGCAAATACCTTTGCTAACCTGGTCATCACCTCGATTGGTACCTCGGTCATTTTGCTTAGTTTTTCTAAAGTAATACCATTAAGAAGCACGAGTACATCATCAAACCCATATGTGAAACTGTCGATGAATTTGCGGTCTTCTAAGCTTAATCTAAGGATTTCTTTCATAATACCGGCAGCGAGGAGGCCATCCATTCCGGGCTTTATCGAAATATATTCATCGGCCATTTTTGCCGTCGCGTTATAAATTGGGTCAATCACAAATACCTTCGCACCCTGCTTTTTTGCTTCCTGCAATTTTTCAAAAAAATGCATATTGGTGCGTGTGACATTTCTGCCCCAAATGACAATGTTTTTACTGTTTAATACATCATTGGGTTCATGGCTCCAGGCTTCACCAAAATCCCAGCCCTGGGCTTCAATTCCTGCCCCCCAACAGAGAGAACCTACAATTTCCGTAACCCCTCCATAGCAGTTAAAAAATCGTTGATCAAGGTTCTTTAGAATCCCGTTATTGGCGTAATCATGGCTGTGAAATACAGCTGTAGACCCATAGGTCTCTTTAATATCCTTTAATTTATTTGCAATTTCATCAAGTGCCTGTTTCCAAGAAATCTGTTGGAATTCGCCATTTATTTTTTTCAAGGGATATAATAAGCGCTGCGGTGAGTTTGTCCTTGTTTCCAGCATCCTTCCGCGCCCGCAAATTTTCCCTTTTGTAATGGGATGGGTAGGATCTCCGTCCACCTTAATGACTTTATTTTTTTCAATTGTCACATGAAAGCCGCAGCTATCCCAGCAATTTAACGGACAAGCCGATTGATAAACTTTTGCCAAACCATCCACCCCCAATTTTATATTTTTCTTATAGATTAATATAACAAAAAAAAGAAGCACGAACTATTCCTCATGCTTCACCAAAATTTTCTTCATTTTACGGGAAAACTCTTTTCTTGGGATTAATACGCTGTGCCCGCAACCTTCACATTTAATCCTTACATCCATACCCATTCGGATAACTTTCCAACGATTGGTTCCGCAGGGATGCTGCTTTTTCATTTCGACCACATCATTGAGGGCAAATTCCTTTTGCTCCATGTTTTAATACTCCTTTCCTTATTTCTTAGGCTCTGTACTATTTGAATAGGCAACAAGTTTAGGAAGGGGAATTTCAATTCCATGCTGATCCAATAAGAGCTTGATTTCCTTGCGAATCATTCTTGATATATAGACTTGCTTCATTGGCAGAGTTTCTGCCACTATTCTTAAAATTACCTCTGTTGAGCTCATATTTTGAATTCCCAACAGCTCTGGCGTTTTAATTATATCTTCATAATGGTCCGGTAATGTCTCTAGCAGCTCCCCAATGACTTGCTCCGCCTTTTCAACATCTTCCCCATATGCAATGGCCACGTCTACAACAGCCACACTATTATTAATTGAAAAATTGGTCACCTGAGTAATACTTCCATTTGGGAGGATATGAACTTCACCTGTCCAGCTTTTAATTTTCGTCGTTCTTAATCCTATCGTTTCGACATTCCCTTCAAATTCTCCTACTCGGATATGATCTCCAACGGCAAATTGGTCTTCGAAGATAATAAAAAAGCCTGAAAGAATATCTTTAACAAGACTTTGTGCCCCAAAACCAACGGCTAGTCCGACAATCCCAGCACCGGCAAGCAGCGCTTTCACATCAATCGTTAACACGGAAAGAATCATCAAAAATGAAATAAAGTAAACCACATAAGAAAGAACGCTATCCAGAAGCCTTGAAAGTGTTTCTTCCCTGCGCTCAACCGTCCTGAATGGTGAACGATTGCGAATTTTAAAGATATTATGAATCATGACTTTGCCAATTCGAATTAAAATATTAGAAAGGATTAAAATGGCAATGATTTTAATTAGGCCTTCACCCATTGTAAGCCATGTATCTTCATTTTGAAATTTATCAATAATCTTTTGTATACCCTTTTCAGTAAAACTCATCTATACACCTACCTAACTTCCATCATCCATCTATTTTAACAAGTTTTCATTTTTTATTATAGTCCTGAGTTTCAAAAGGATTTTGCATTCTTCCATGTATAGAATTCCCAAAAAATCCGTATACTAATAAAAATATATTGTCAAGATTTTGGAGGGGACTTAATGAATCTCAAAGCAGGTTTTTTTGATCGGAAAGCCAAAACTCGTATATGCTATGATGATTTCCATGCAGCGGAAAACCTTGCTGAGGAATTACGTTTAAAAATTCCTGTTTCGTCAGAACGTCCCATTGTGTATGTATGTATCGGCACGGACCGTTCGACAGGAGATTCCTTAGGTCCTCTTGTAGGAAGCCTGTTAGAGGAGAAGAACCTTCAATCCTTTTACGTTTACGGAACATTAGATGAACCGATTCATGCCGTAAATCTTAAAGAAAAATTAGCTGAAATTCAAAATAAGCATGACAATCCATTTATTATTGGAATTGATGCCTGCCTTGGCCGTATTAAAAATGTTGGTGTGATCCAGCTTGGAGACGGACCTGTTAAACCAGGCGCAGGCGTGAACAAAGAGCTTCCTGCAGTTGGAGAGTTACATATTACCGGAATTGTCAATGTAAGCGGGTTTATGGAGTTTTTCGTTTTGCAAAATACACGATTAAATCTTGTTATGAAAATGGCAAAGACGATTGCAGGTGGGATCTATCAAGCGAGTCTTCCTAATCCAAAGGAAAGCTGGAATGAGGTCAATTGGGAGTGGGAAGAAGAACAAACAAAAGCAATCGGTGATTAATAGCCGATTGCTTTTTAAAATGGATTAAAAGAAATGATGATAATTATATAGTACTGTAACGATCACTCCTGTTACGAGAATACCAGGGAGGAGGTTAGCAACTTTAATTTTTATCATACCAGTAAGATTTAAGCCAATAGCAAAAATCATCACCCCACCCGTCGCTGTCATTTCAACAATAAATTGATCCATTAAGGCCTGCGGCACAAAACGGTCAATTTGGGTGGCAAACAAGGCAATAAGCCCTTCATAAAGCAGGACCGGAACTGCCGAAAATAAAACACCAATTCCAAGTGTTGTCGTTAAAATCAGAGCCGTAAATCCATCAATAATCGATTTGGTGTACAGGACATCGTGATCCCCGCGGATTCCGCTGTCAAGTGCCCCAATAATCGCCATTGCCCCAATCACAAAGATTAAGGTTGCCGTTACAAACCCTTCAGAGATACTTCCTTTTCCATTAGAGCCCACCTTGCTCTCTAGCCAGTGCCCTAAATCATTCAGCTTTTCTTCTAATTTAAAAAGCTCCCCAATTACAGCACCTATAACGAGACTTAAAATCACGATTAAGAAATTTTCACTTTTTAAGCCCATCTGCAACCCCAGTACCATGACAGACAATCCAATCGCATACATAACGGTTGTCTTCATACTCTCTGGAATCCGGTTTAATAGTTTTCCAATAAGACTTCCAATAATAATTAATGCACCATTTACAAGCGTTCCTAATAAAAACATTTACTGATTCCCCTATTATTCGTCTCTCGAAGTATTTAATAGTAATAAATTATCATATTTTATTTTGAAATGAAAGATATTTAAAAGCATTCTCAAATACAATATGTTGAATATATTAATAACTAACTTTCAATATATTGTATTGGTAAAAAAATAAACCATCTATTGATGGTTTAGACAGAGGATTCTTGGTCAAGAATTTCAAGGATGCGTTCCAAATCCTCTTGTGAGAAGAATTCAATTTCAATTTTCCCTTTATTTTTTGAATGCTTAATATTAACTGTGGTGCCAAACCGCTCACGAAGAAAATGCTCACGTTCCTGTAAAAAAACATCCTTTTTCTTTTCAGGCTTTTTTGTTTCACGTGAAACATTATCATTTAATTGTTGAATGAGTTTTTCAAGCTGGCGTACGTTTAAGCCTTCATTTATTACCTTTTCAACTAAAATCGGTAGCTTCTCCTTTTGACGTAGACCAAGTAAGGCACGGCCATGCCCCATGGAGATTTTTCCATTTGAAATTAACTCTTGAATTTTAGCCGGGAGGGAGAGGAGGCGGACATGGTTCGCCACATGTGGACGGCTTTTTCCTAGTCGCTTTGCTACCTCTTCTTGTGTCAGTTTTAACTTTTCCATTAAGGTTTGATAAGCGATTGCTTCTTCAATTGGGCTTAAATCTTCCCGTTGAAGATTTTCAATTACAGCCAGTTCCATCATTTGCTGCTCCGACAATTCGCGGACAACGGCAGGTACCGCTTGAAGCTTTGCTTCTTTTGCCGCCCTGAAACGTCTTTCGCCCACGACAATTTCATAGCCTTTAATGCTTTTCCTAACGACAAGAGGCTGGAGGATGCCATGTTCTAAAATGGATGCCTTTAATTCATCTATGGCCTCTTGTTGGAAGGTTTTCCGAGGTTGATACGGATTGGGACGCAATTCTTTCAATTTTATCTCTTGGACCGCTTCACCTTTATTAACCTCCATATTAGGAAAAAATGCATCAAGTCCTTTTCCTAATCCTTTAGCCATGTGAGACCACTTCCTTTGCCAAATCTAAATATACTTCGGCACCACGGGATCTAGCATCATAAGTGATAATGGGTTCTCCGTGGCTTGGCGCTTCACTTAGACGTACATTTCTTGGAATAATCGTTTTATAGACCTTGTCCTGAAAATACTTCTTCACTTCTTCAATTACTTGTATCCCCAGATTTGTGCGGGCATCCAGCATCGTTAATAAAACACCTTCAATTTTTAAATCCTGATTTAAGTGCTTTTGAACAAGCCTAACGGTATTTAAAAGTTGGCTTAGCCCTTCCAATGCATAATACTCACACTGCACGGGAATTAACACTGCGTCAGAGGCTGTTAAGGCATTAATGGTCAGTAATCCGAGGGATGGCGGACAATCAATAATAATATAGTCAAATTGATCCTTTACCTCACCAAGAGCACGTTTTAGTCTGACTTCGCGTGAAATGGTTGGTACTAACTCAATTTCCGCACCCGCGAGTTGAATGGTTGCTGGTACAGCATATAAATTTTCAACAGACGATGGCTTTATGACATTCTTCACTTCAACGTCATCGACTAAAACATCATATATACACTGCTCTACTTCTGCCTTTTCAATTCCGATACCGCTTGTTGCATTTCCTTGCGGGTCAATGTCTACTAAAAGTACTCTTTTCCCTATGTATGCTAAGCAGGCGCCTAGGTTGACAGAGGTAGTCGTTTTGCCGACTCCGCCTTTTTGATTCGCGATTGCAATAACTTTGCCCACAATGTCACCTACCCTTTTTCCTAAATTCTTACTTATATTCTATCAAATATTCATCTATTAAACTGTTATTTTACCATTACAAAGAAAATGGCCATTAGTCATTTAAAAACAAAATGACCATGGTAACTATTTTATCACGAAATAGATTTGTTTTTGTTTTTTTTCGAAAAATATTCATGCGAAGGATTATTTCAAAAAATACCATTATCATCCACAATTATAAAAAAGGACCAAACAATTATTGTTTGGTCCAGCTGTTCATTTATTCTATTTTTTCTTCGGAATTCGAATGGTGAATTGGTAGAATTCATCAAACTCTTCTTCCTCCGCATTAAGATCTATTCCACTATCTGAAACCATCGATAACGATTGCCTAATTGTATTCACAGCAATTCGCATATCCTTACTGAAGGCTTTCCTTTTTGGTTTAGGTTTTGGATTTTTTTGCTCAAGCAGTTTAACAACCCGGTCCTCGGTTTGCTTTACATTTAAATTTTTCTCCATTATTTCTTGTAGAAGCAAGACCTGTTTCTCAGGATCCTTCAAAGGGATCAGCGCACGGGCATGACGCTCCGTTATAACCTTATTTAATAATGCCTCCTGAATCTCCTGTGGCAACTTGAGCAGCCGAAGCTTGTTCGCTACGGTCGATTGCCCTTTCCCAAGACGCTGTGCAAGAGCCTCTTGGGTTAAATTATGAAGCTCCAGCAGTTTGCCATATGCAATCGCTTCTTCAATTGGTGACAGTTCTTCCCGTTGCAGATTCTCGATTAAGGCAACAGAAGCTGTTTCAGTATCCGACATATTCTTAACAATCGCCGGAACCTCATCCCATCCTAGCTTTTTCATAGCACGCCAGCGCCGCTCACCGGCAATAATTTCGTACCGATCTTTGTCAAATTGTCTTACAACAATTGGCTGGATGATTCCATGAATATGAATGGTTCGTGACAATTCCTCAATTTTTTCATCATCAAAAACCGTCCGGGGCTGGAAACGATTTGGAAAGATATTGTCAATTGGAATCTTCTTAATTTCTTCATTTCTTTCAATTTCGAGTTCTTTCTCAAGTTCTTTCTCAAGTTCTAGGTCTTGTTCTCCCTTTTCGCCAAGACCAAAAAAGCGTGTAAACGAATGCCTCATCCCCAACACCACCTTTACGAAACTCCCTATTATTTATTCTCTATTCAAATAATATCTTCCTGCCACTAAAGGGTATTTTTCAAAAATTGATTCTGTTCCATTTCTTATTACTCAATCGGCATTTTACCAGGGGTACCTGGCTTACGCGGGTATTTCCTTGGTGTTTGTTTCTCTTTCTTAATAATTAAAATATTCCGTTCACTTTCTTCAATTGGTAATGTAAATGTAAACACTTTTTCCAATTTTCCACCAAGGGTTGTAATGGCCTTTTGGCTTGCTACTAATTCATCCTTTGCATGTGCAGCCTTCATTGCGATAAAATGGCCACCCACTTTCACAAGCGGCAAACATAGCTCGCTTAAAACAGACATTCTGGCAACTGCTCTTGCCGTAACAACATCAAACGATTCCCGATAATTTGGATTCACTCCAAATGTTTCGGCGCGGTCATGGATAAATTGGACATTTTCCAATTTAAGTACACTTGCCAAATGGTTTAAAAATGAGATTCGTTTGTTGAGTGAATCAACAATAGTGATCTCTATTTGCGGAAAAGCAATTTTTAAAGGAATGCTCGGAAATCCAGCACCCGCCCCGACATCACATAGATGAAGCGGTTTTGTAAAGTCATAATAAAAGCCCGCAGTTATGGAGTCGTAAAAATGTTTTAAATACACATCGGCTTTATCCGTGATGGCTGTCAAATTCATTTTTTCGTTCCACTCAACAAGGGTTTCGTAATATATTTCAAATTGCTCCAACTGCCTTGAGGAAAGGGTAATTCCCTTTTCCCCCAGCATGGATTCAAATTGTTCAACATTCATGTAAATATTCCTCGCTGTCTAGCTCCAGCGCCAAGGCGCTTCCGCATTTCTAATTTGATACCCTAGCGATTCTGCCCTGTTCTAAATAAACAAGCAGAATGGAAATATCAGCAGGGTTTACCCCGGAAATTCTTGATGCTTGGGCAATCGATAACGGTTTAATTTTTTTCAATTTTTGTCTCGCCTCTGTTGCCAATCCGTTAATCGCATCATAATCAATATTTTCAGGAATTTTCTTGTTCTCCATTTTCTTTAAGCGGTCAACCTGCTGAAGTGATTTTTCAATATAGCCCTCATATTTAATTTGGATTTCAACTTGTTCTTTAATTTCAGTATCCAAAGTAACATCACTAGGATTTAGACCCTCAATATGTTCATAGGACATTTCGGGACGTTTTAATAGGTCAGATGCACGAATACCATCTTTTAGTTCACTGCCGCCCTGGCTTTTAATTAAATCCTGAACTTCTTTCGAAGGTTTGATGATGGATGACCATAATCGTTTCTTTTCAAGTTCAATTGCTTCCCTTTTAGCTAAAAATTGCTGATATCGTTCCTCACGGATTAGTCCAATTTCATGGCCGAATTCCGTTAACCTCAAGTCAGCATTATCGTGTCGTAAAAGAAGACGGTATTCTGCCCGTGATGTAAGCAGGCGATATGGTTCATTTGTCCCCTTGGTAATGAGATCATCAATTAAAACACCAATATACGCATCCGAGCGGCTTAACACTAATTGCTCCCGGCCTAACGCATTGAGTCCGGCATTAATTCCTGCCATGAGTCCTTGACCAGCTGCTTCTTCATACCCAGAAGTCCCATTAATTTGGCCAGCCGTGTAAAGATTTTTGACAATCTTTGTTTCGAGCGTCGGCCAAAGCTGTGTTGGTACAATGGCATCATATTCGATGGCATAACCTGAGCGCATCATTTGAACATTTTCAAGACCAGGTATGGTTTTTAAGATTTGTTGTTGGACATCTTCCGGCAGACTAGTTGATAATCCCTGGACATATACTTCTTGTGTATTTCTTCCTTCCGGCTCCAGAAAAATTTGATGGCGCGGTTTGTCATTAAAGCGAACGACCTTATCCTCAATGGATGGGCAATAACGCGGTCCTGTCCCCTTAATCATTCCAGAATACATCGGTGAGCGATGGAGATTCTGGTCGATTAATTGGTGGGTTTGTTCATTCGTATATGTTAACCAGCATGGAAGCTGGTCGGTAATGTATTGGGTTGTTTCATATGAAAAAGCTCGAGGTTGTTCGTCCCCAGGTTGAATCTCTGTTTTGTTGTAATCAATCGTATGGCTGTTAACCCTTGGCGGTGTCCCCGTTTTAAAACGAACAAGTTCAAAGCCAAGCTCTTCTAGATGCTCTGATAACTTAACAGCAGGCTGCTGGTTGTTTGGACCACTTGAATACTTTAATTCACCAAGGATGATTTCGCCGCGAAGGTAGGTACCAGTCGTAATGACCACTGTTTTCGCACGGTAAGTTGCACCTGTTTTCGTAACGGCGCCAACAACAACACCGTCTTCGACAACCAGACGTTCAACCATTCCCTGTAAAAGAGTTAAATTCGATTCATTTTCAAGCGTGTTTTTCATTTCATGTTGATAGGCAAATTTATCAGCCTGTGCCCTGAGTGCCCTTACGGCAGGACCTTTCCCTGTATTCAACATCCTCATTTGAATATAGGTTTTATCAATATTTTTACCCATTTCCCCGCCAAGTGCATCGATTTCACGCACCACAATCCCTTTTGCTGGTCCGCCAACAGAAGGATTGCATGGCATGAAGGCCACCATATCGAGATTAATGGTAATCATTAATGTTTTTGCGCCAAGCCGTGCAGCCGCAAGGCCGGCCTCACAGCCCGCATGACCTGCACCGACGACAATGACGTCGTAACTTCCTGCTTCGTATTGCATTAAAAGTTCCTCCAATTTCCGAATATCTCGGAATGTAAAAAAGTTTATTTCTAATTTTTATTTCCCTAAACAGAACTGTGAAAATAGCTGATCAATTAGGCTTTCATGGACACTATCGCCAATGACTTCCCCAAGCAGTTCCCAGACCCTTGTTAAATCAATCTGAACGATATCAATCGGAGTCCCCAACTCGACTCCGTCAATAGCTTCCTCTATCGAATGTAATGCCTGATTCAATAAAGCGATATGACGGCTGTTTGAAACATAAGTCATATCCCCTGCTTCAATAGAGCCGGCAAAAAATAATGAGGAGATAGCCTCTTCCAATTGGTCAACCCCGCGGTCTTCAAGAATAGAAGTTGTCACGAGCCTATGGCTAGCAGTCAGATCCTTAACCCGATCCAAATCAATTTTCTGCGGAAGGTCAGTTTTGTTAACAATGACAATCACATCCATATCTTCAACGGCCTTAAATAGATTTTCATCCTCCATTGTTAACTCATCAGAATAATTTAAAACGAGCAAGATTAAATCGGCCTCTCGTAAAACTTGTCGGGAACGTTCAACCCCAATCCGTTCAACAATATCTTCAGTCTCTCTGATTCCCGCAGTATCTAAAAGTCTTAATGGTACACCTCTTACGTTGACATATTCTTCAATGACATCACGAGTTGTCCCTGGGATATCCGTAACAATTGCTTTATTTTCGTGAACCAAACTATTTAATAACGAAGATTTCCCTACGTTTGGGCGGCCAACAATAACTGTTGATAGGCCTTCACGTAAAATTTTCCCCTGCTGAGAGGTTTGCAAAAGCTTCTTAATTTCTTCCCGTACATAAGCCGCTTTTTCCTTCAGCATTTTATGAGTCATTTCCTCGACATCATCGTATTCAGGATAATCAATATTCACTTCCACATGGGCAAGTATTTCTAAAATTTCTTGGCGTAAACCGCGAATCAATCGCGACAATCTTCCTTCCATTTGCCCTAATGCAACGTTCATCGCTCGATCCGTTTTTGCCCGAATTAAATCCATAACTGCTTCTGCCTGCGATAAATCAATGCGCCCATTTAAGAAGGCCCGCTTTGTAAATTCACCCGGTTCAGCAAGCCGTGCTCCATTATTTAATATAAGCTGCAACACACGGTTAACAGAAACGATTCCACCGTGGCAATTAATTTCAACTACATCCTCTTTTGTAAAGGTTTTTGGCCCCTTCATAAGTGAAACCATTACTTCTTCCACCACTTGTCCATTTTTCGGATCAATTAGATGGCCATAATGAATCGTATGGGAAGCCATATCAATCAGCCTTTTCCCGCTGATACTTTTAAAAACCTTATCAGCAATTTTAAAGGCATCATCACCACTTAATCGTACAATTGCGATTGCACCCTCACCCATCGGTGTCGAAATCGCCGCAATCGTATCAAACTCCATTGTATTCACCTCTCTTACTTGCAAAAAATAATCTATAGAAGAAATAATATTTTGCTCCAAATTAATAGAATATCACATCAGTTTCAGTTAAAAAAGCAATCAGGATTATCCACAACGACAGTTATTATCTTATATTTTAACTTATCCACATGTGAATAACAATAAAACAAACATTTTCATAAAAAAAGTTACGCACAGGATTTTTAAAATAGAAAATAGGAATAAGAGAATAAAAAAAGGCACTTTATCGATTTGATAAAGTGCCTTTTTTTTACTTAGATGGAGTAATAACAATGTATCGATGTGGTTCAGATCCATCTGAAAATGTCTTAACCCGTTTATTTTCAGATAATGCAGAATGAATAACTTTGCGTTCATAGGATGGCATCGGCTCCAAGGCCACGTCTTTCCCCGTTTTTACGGCCTTTTGAGCAAGACGATGAGCTAATTGAATCAACGTCTCATTCCTGCGGTTTCGGTAGTCTTCAGCATCCAAAATAACGGTCAAATATCGATTGGACGAACGATTGATGACAAGCTGAGTCAAATACTGCAAGGAATTTAAGGTTTGTCCTCTTTTTCCGATTAATAAAGCAATCTTTTCCCCTGTTAAAACAAAATTAACTTGTTTTCCTTCGCGTTTTATTTCAATTTCAACCGGTGCTCCCATTTGTTCACTGATGCTTTTCAGGAAATTTTGGGCTTCCTCAATTGGATCAATGATTACGGTAACCTTTACCACTGCTGGGCGTGAACCAAAAATACCAAAGATCCCTTTTTTCCCCTCATCAATAATGTCGATTTCTGTGCGGTCCTTCGTTGTTTGTAATTGAGCTAAAGCTGATTCTACTGCTTCTTCGACATTTTGTCCTGTAGCAGTTACCTGTTTCACTTCTTTGCTCCCCCCGCATTGCCCGTGGATTGTGCCTTAAGTTCCGGGCCTTTTATAAAATAGGTCTGAACAATCATAAAAATATTTCCGACTACCCAGTACAACGAAAGTGCAGCTGGAAAGTTAAATGCAAAAATGACAATCATAATCGGCATCATCCAAACCATCATCGCCATTTGTGGATTTTGGTTTTCTGTACCGGCCATCATCATTTTTTGCTGGATAAACGTCGTAATCCCTGCAACGATCGGTAAAATATAATAAGGATCCTTTTCTCCCAAGTCAAACCATAAAAAACTATCCTGAGCGATTTCCCTTGTTCTCGAGATTGCATGGTAAAAACCAATTAAAATCGGCATTTGAATGATTAATGGAAAACAACCGGCCATTGGGTTTACACCGTTTTTTTGGAAAAGTGCCATTGTTTCCTGCTGTAATTTTTGTTGTGTCTTTTGATCTTTAGAGCTGTATTTTTTTCTAAGTTCCGTTAACTGCGGTTGAAGTGCCTGCATCGCCTTCGAGCTTCTTGTCTGCTTAATCATAAGCGGCAAAATAACCAGGCGGATGAGGATGGTAACAACAATAATCGATAATCCAAAGCTTCCGCCAAGCAAATGGGCAACTTCTTTAATAAACCAAGATAATGGATATACAATGTATTGATTCCAAAATCCCGTACTTTCTGATGTGATCGGCTGCTTAATCTGACTGCATCCCGTTAAGAACAGGAATAAAGAAAGCATCCCCGACAAAAGTAATATTCTTTTTTTCAACCAAATTTTCCTCCTTGTCCAAGATATAAATATTTAATTTAAAAATGTTATTTATGTATATTTTTACTTATAAGTATTTTACCATTTTCCTGTATAAAATGTCTTATTACAAAGTAAATAAGGGAAATACTCACTTTTATGTCCTTTTAACGTTTCTTTAAAACCTTGCCCACCTTTAAAACATGCGTTAAGCTCTTTTTTACTTCAAAGAAGTCCATTTCTGCTGCAGGCTTTCTCGCGATAATGATGTAATCATTTTCTGCATGGAGCTGATCCTTTAATTCAAAAATTGCCTGTCGAATATATCGTTTTATTTGGTTTCTGGTAACGGCATTTCCAATTTTTTTGCTGACTGACAAGCCAATTCGAAAATTTTCCTGCCCCTCTTTTTTTAATGAGTAGACAACAAATTGTCGATTTGCAAAGGAAAACCCCTTTTGAAAGGCTTCTTGAAACTCTTTATTTTTTTTGACCCTTAATTCTTTCTTCATCAAAACACCCTCAGTCTGAATAGTCTCAGTAATATTTTTCCCCTTAAATTAGAAAAAAGACCACTGAGACGTTTCAGTGGTCTAAGCTGATAATACTTTTCTTCCTTTTAGACGACGGCGAGCAAGAACTTTACGTCCGTTTGCTGAGCTCATACGACTGCGGAAACCGTGAACTTTACTATGCTTACGTTTATTTGGTTGATATGTTCTTTTCATTATATGACACCTCCCTGAGGAATAGCTATCAAGTTTAATGCCTTTGACAGTCCTATTTATTATAAAGAGGTCTACATAAGATTGTCAACCACCCTCCAGCTATTGTTCCTTATTTCCAATTTTTTATCATACATGATTTTGCCGTTTTTTTTAAAAACTAAAGTCAAGGGATCAGATTATCCTCACATTTTAGCTTGTGGATAAGTAATCGACATATTTTTTGCACCTTTCACAAGTTATCGACAGTTTTTTCACAAAGCCAATTCTTGTGGACAATTTTTACCCACAGGACACACCTCTTGTGGATAAACTGCGAAAAAGCATTGCACCTCTTGCTATTATTTGATATTATATTTGTGTTTTCACTCTGAATAACTTTGTCCTAATTTATCGTTATCCACAATTTGTGGATATCTTGTGGATAGGTTGTTCAAGTGTACTGCAGAAACTTGTCCACAGGAAGTGGATATTGTCGAAACTCCACTTTATTTCCTTATTATATATTTTTCCACAACCACTGTTTCGTATATTTATAAATTAATAGATTGTACAGCTTGTATAACTTGGTTTTTCACGGAACTTTCGGGGCTAGACTTTATTATCTAAAGTGAAGTTACACGATTTATCATTTTGAAAAGGAGGGGAAACTCGTTGGAAAATATTGCGGATCTTTGGAATGCAGCGCTGGCTAATATAGAGAAAAAAATCAGCAAGCCTAGCTTTGATACGTGGCTAAAGTCGACAAAGGCTCATTCCCTACAAGGAAATCTCCTTGTAATCACAGCACCGAATGAATTTGCGCGTGATTGGCTCGAGGAGCGCTATTCCCAGTTAATCGCAGGTATTCTCTATGAAATTACTGGAGAAGAGCTAACTGTGAAATTTATTATTCCGCATAATCAAAATGAGGAAGAAATGGATGTACCAGCGCCTCCAAAAAAGGCAAAAAAAGAAGAAGATCAAAATGACTTTCCGCAAAACATCTTAAATCCTAAGTACCTTTTTGATACGTTCGTAATCGGTTCAGGTAACCGTTTTGCTCATGCAGCATCGCTCGCTGTAGCTGAAGCACCGGCAAAGGCCTATAATCCTTTATTTATATACGGTGGAGTAGGATTGGGTAAAACCCACTTAATGCATGCAATTGGCCATTATGTATTGGATCATAATCCATCGGCAAAAGTCGTTTATTTATCATCAGAAAAATTTACAAATGAATTTATTAACTCAATTCGTGACAATAAAGCTGAAAGCTTTCGAAATAAATATCGAAATGTTGATGTCCTGCTAATAGATGATATTCAGTTTTTGGCCGGAAAAGAATCAACCCAAGAGGAATTCTTCCATACTTTTAATGCTCTTCACGAGGAAAGCAAACAAATTATTATTTCAAGTGACCGTCCGCCAAGAGAAATTCCAACCTTGGAAGACCGTCTGCGTTCACGTTTTGAATGGGGGCTCATTACCGATATTACACCGCCTGATCTCGAGACAAGGATTGCCATCCTTCGCAAGAAGGCAAAAGCAGAAGGATTGGACATTCCGAATGAGGTGATGCTTTACATCGCCAATCAAATTGATTCAAACATCCGTGAACTTGAAGGTGCGCTTATTCGGGTTGTCGCTTATTCATCATTAATTAATAAGGATATCAATGCAGACTTAGCTGCAGAGGCATTGAAGGACATCATTCCAAGCTCAAAACCGAAGGTGGTTACCATTCTTGATATACAAAGAGTTGTCGGTGAACAGTTTGGCGTTAAGTTGGAGGATTTCAAAGCAAAAAAACGGACAAAGTCTGTTGCTTTCCCGAGGCAAATTGCGATGTATTTATCACGGGAATTAACGGACCACTCCCTCCCAAAAATAGGAGAAGAGTTTGGCGGCAGAGATCATACTACCGTCATCCATGCCCATGAGAAAATTTCTAAAATGCTGCAGAGTGATTCACAGCTGCAAAAGCAAATGAAAGAATTAAATGAACTGTTAAAGGTTTAAATTACTCGGTTAATAATGTGAATAACTTTTACCCATTCATGCACAGTCTGTCCACATGTGGATAGGCTGTGTTTCCTTTGATAAAATAGGGTTATCCACATATCAACAGGCCCTACTAGTACTTCTACTATTTTTTTAAAAAATATTATTATATGTTATCGTCATTAAAAATATGCTTAATCGGAGGAATTTCTAAAATGAGATTTATCATTCAACGGGACCGCCTCGTTCAAAGTGTTCAAGATGTGATGAAGGCAGTCACTTCCAGGACAACCATTCCAATCTTAACGGGAATTAAAATTACTGCTGCAGAGGAAGGGGTTACCCTAACAGGAAGCGACTCTGATATATCGATCGAATCTTTTATTCCAAAAGAGGAAGCTGAGGATGAAATCGTTGAGATCAGACAAACCGGGGCCATTGTTTTGCAAGCAAAGTTTTTTAGTGAGATTGTAAAGAAGCTCCCGACAGATACTGTTGAAATTGAAGTACTTGGTTCGCTGCAAACGGTTATTCGTTCAGGAAAATCTGAATTTAACTTAAATGGTCTTGATGCAGAGGAATATCCACATCTTCCGCAAATTGAGGAAAATAATAAATTCCATATTGCCACAGATCTATTAAAAGCAATGATCAGGCAAACAGTTTTCGCTGTGTCCACCTCAGAAACACGCCCCATCTTGACAGGTGTAAACTGGAAGATCGAAAATGGGGAGTTAACCTGTATTGGTACAGATAGCCACCGCTTGGCATTAAGGAAAGTAAGAATTGAAGCAGAAAATAGTGAAACCTATAATGTGGTAATCCCAGGGAAGAGTTTGAATGAATTAAGTAAGATTATTGATGATTCCAATGAATTAATTGACATAGTGATAACAGAAAATCAAATTTTGTTTAAAGCGAAACATTTATTGTTCTTCTCAAGACTGTTAGAAGGTAACTATCCAGATACTTCCCGACTAATTCCAAATGAAAGCAAAACGGATGTAACTGTAAATACAAAGGCATTCTTACAGGCTATTGATCGTGCGTCTTTGCTTGCTCGTGAAGGTAGAAATAATGTTGTTAAATTCACAACAAATGAGGGAGGAATCATCGAGGTTTCTTCTAATACACCTGAGGTTGGTAAGGTCGTCGAAGAGATTCAAAGCCAATCGATTGAAGGCGAGGAATTAAAAATTTCCTTTAGTGCAAAATATATGATGGATGCGTTAAAAGCATTGGAGGGTACTGATATTTGTATCAGTTTTACCGGAGCGATGCGCCCATTCCTGATTCGCCCGCTTCATGACGAAACAACTCTGCAACTAATTTTACCGGTAAGAACGTACTAAAAAGACCTAAGTACTGGATCTGGATCCTTCTCAAAGTCCTGGATGAATTTTCATAAAAAAGTATAGAGCTGCCACAATAAATGGCAGCTTTTTTAGATTTTTTTGTATCTAACTGATTTTTTTAGTAAAATAAAGTATTGAGACCATTTTTTGAAAAGAGTGATTAATTATGTCTGCCAAAATAGAAATAGATACAGAATTTATTACATTAGGGCAATTTCTTAAATTAGCGGATGTGATCCAAACCGGTGGAATGGCAAAATGGTTTTTAAGTGAGCATCAAATTATTATCAATGGTGAACAAGATCAAAGAAGAGGAAGAAAACTTCGTCAAGGGGACAAAGTGGAAATACCCGGATTCGGAGAATTCCTTATTACGGAAAAATAGAGGATGTTACGTTCATGTATATTGAACAATTAGCCTTAAAAGATTATCGGAACTATGAAACATTATCCGTTGAATTTGAAAATAAAGTAAATGTTATCTTGGGTGAAAATGCCCAAGGGAAAACCAATGTAATGGAGTCCATCTATGTTTTAGCCATGGCTAAATCCCATCGGACCTCAAATGACAAAGATCTTATTCGTTGGGATCAAGAGTATGCTAAAATAGAGGGTAGAATCCAAAAACAGTATAGTTCTTTGCCTCTGCAACTGGTGATTTCCAAAAAGGGGAAAAAGGCAAAGTGCAATCACATTGAACAACAGAAATTGAGTCAATATGTCGGGAACCTTAATGTCGTTATGTTTGCGCCAGAGGATTTAAACTTGGTAAAGGGCAGTCCACAGGTAAGAAGGCGCTTTATAGATATGGAAATTGGTCAGGTATCACCAGTCTATTTACATGATATGAGTCAATATCAAAAAATACTTCAACAGCGGAATCATTTTTTGAAAATGATGCAAATAAAAAAGCAGTCTGACCAAACAATGCTCGAAATATTAACGGAACAGTTTATTGAAACAGCGGTAAAAATTATTAATAAGCGATTTGAGTTCCTGCAGCTGCTTCAAAAGTGGGCAGAGCCTATCCATAGCGGCATCTCTAGAGGGCTAGAAACGCTTAAAATTGAGTACAAACCATCAGTGGATGTATTAGAAGGCCAAGATTTGTCGAAAATGGTAGCATCCTTTGAGGAAAAATTCAACAAGGTTAAAACAAGAGAGATAGAACGCGGGACAACTTTGTTTGGTCCCCATCGTGACGATCTATTGTTTTTCGTCAATAATCGGGATGTGCAAACCTTCGGATCACAGGGGCAGCAGCGGACAACCGCTCTTTCTGTTAAACTTGCCGAAATTGAATTAATTCATTCACAGATTGGTGAGTTTCCAATCTTACTCCTTGATGATGTGTTATCAGAATTAGATGACTATCGTCAGTCACATCTGCTTAATACCATTCAAGGAAGGGTTCAAACTTTTGTAACAACGACAAGTGTAGATGGAATTCACCATCAAACATTAAAAGATGCTTCAACATTTGAAGTAGAATCCGGTGTGATCAAGAAAGTGGATTGAGGTGGGAGTGTGTATATTCATATTGGGGAGGATTTAAATATCAGGGCAAGGGACATTATATCTATTCTAGATAAAGAGAGTGCAAAATCTTCTGTGATGGTAGAGGAGTTTTTACATCAGCATGAAGATAAAGTCATTAACCTTTCTAAAAACCCCTTTAAGTCGGTTGTAATAACATCCGACAAAATTTATTTATCCCCTATTGCTTCCGGGACCTTAAAGAAACGTTCAAGTCAAAAGAATTTATCGGATTTATAAATTACGAATAAATAATCTTCTAGCTTTTAAATAGATTGACTTTGTAAGAAAGTGCAGGTGAAAAGCTTTGACAATGGAACAAAACACAGTTCAAGAACAAGCATATGAAGCTGACCAGATACAAGTATTAGAAGGACTCGAGGCTGTTCGAAAAAGACCAGGGATGTATATTGGGTCGACAAGCGGTAAAGGTCTTCACCACCTTGTTTGGGAAATTGTTGATAATAGTATTGATGAGGCTTTGGCGGGATATTGTACTGAAATAAATGTCATCATTGAAAAAGATAACAGTATTACCGTAAAGGATAATGGCCGGGGAATCCCTGTTGGAATCCAGGAAAAAATGGGAAGGCCTGCTGTTGAAGTGATCATGACGGTACTTCACGCCGGAGGGAAATTTGGCGGCGGCGGATATAAAGTATCAGGAGGACTACATGGTGTAGGTGCTTCCGTTGTAAATGCGCTGTCAACGGAACTTGAGGTTTTTGTTCATCGGGACGGTCATATTCACTATCAAAAGTATGAACGCGGAGTTCCAGTTGCCGATTTAAAGATCATTGGGGAAACCGATATAACCGGTACAATTACACGTTTTAAACCGGACGGAGAAATTTTTACCGAAACATTGGAATACGATTACGATACCCTTGCAACACGGATTCGTGAGCTTGCTTTCCTTAACAGGGGTTTAAGAATAACCATTGAGGATAAACGTGTTGAAAATAAAATAAATGAATACCATTATGAAGGCGGTATTAAATCGTATGTTGAACATTTAAACCGCACAAAGGAAGTCATTTTTGAAGACCCAATTTATATCGAGGGTGAACGTGACGGAATTAGTATCGAAGTGGCCCTTCAATATAATGAGGGATATACAGAGAGTATCTACTCCTTTGCAAACAATATTCATACTTACGAGGGCGGAACACATGAGTCAGGCTTTAAAACCGCTTTGACGAGGGTTATAAATGATTATGCTCGGAAAAATAGTTTAATTAAAGAGGCAGATGCCAATCTTTCAGGTGAAGATGTTCGGGAAGGTCTAACAGCTATCGTTTCGATTAAGCACCCTGATCCGCAATTTGAAGGGCAAACCAAAACCAAGCTTGGCAACTCTGAAGTAAGAGCTATTACAGATGCCTTATTTGCAAGCCATTTCGATAAGTTTCTTATGGAAAACCCTATAGTAGCGAAGAAAATTGTTGAAAAAGGTTTAATGGCGGCTAGAGCAAGACTAGCGGCAAAAAAGGCGAGGGAATTAACAAGACGTAAGAGTGCTTTAGAAGTATCCAGTTTACCTGGGAAATTAGCGGATTGTTCTTCAAAGGATCCTTCAGAGAGTGAATTATATATTGTTGAGGGTGACTCAGCGGGTGGTTCAGCGAAGCAAGGTCGTGACCGTCATTTCCAGGCGATTTTACCTTTAAAAGGGAAAATCCTTAATGTTGAGAAGGCGCGCCTTGATAAGATTCTCTCTAATAATGAGGTACGGGCCATGATCACCGCCATAGGAACTGGAATTGGGGAAGACTTTGACATTTCAAAAGCACGTTACCATAAGGTTGTTATTATGACAGATGCAGACGTTGATGGTGCACATATTCGTACACTAATTTTAACGTTCTTTTACCGGTATATGAGGCAAATCTTGGAAGCAGGTTATGTCTTTATCGCCCAACCACCGTTATATAAGGTACAACAAGGTAAACGAGTCGAGTATGCTTATAATGATAAAGAACTGGAAAAGGTTTTTGCGGAGCTGCCAAATGCACCGAAGCCGAATGTCCAACGTTACAAAGGTTTAGGAGAAATGAATCCGGAACAGTTATGGGAAACCACAATGGATCCTGCTAATCGAAGCATGCTTCAAGTAAATCTTGAGGATGCGATAGAAGCAGATGAAACCTTTGAAATGCTAATGGGCGAAAAAGTAGAACCGCGCCGTAATTTTATCGAAGAAAATGCAAAATACGTTAAGAATTTAGATATCTAAAACAGCCCAGCACCTCGGGTGGACTGCAATAAGACAATAAGAAAAGAAAGCAACATGCTAGATTGATTAAAAGGGTAGAGGGGTGACCACTATCCTCCTTTTTTCGTTTACCTGCCTATCAGCGTGAACGTTTCAAGGCTATTTTCACCCCGAATAGGAGGTTTTCAAAAAATGTCTGAAACATCAAATCCTCAAATTAAAGAAATAAATATTAGTCAGGAAATGAGGTCATCTTTCCTTGACTATGCAATGAGTGTTATTGTTTCCCGTGCACTTCCAGATGTACGTGATGGGCTGAAACCGGTACATCGCCGTATACTTTATGCAATGCATGATCTTGGGATCCACGCGGACAAACCCTATAAAAAATCAGCTCGTATCGTCGGTGATGTAATCGGTAAATATCATCCACACGGTGATTCAGCTGTTTATGAAACAATGGTTCGGATGGCTCAGGATTTTAACTATCGCTATATGCTTGTTGACGGCCACGGAAACTTTGGTTCGGTAGACGGCGACGCGGCTGCAGCGATGCGTTATACAGAATCAAGAATGTCTAAAATCTCTATGGAATTATTACGAGATATCAACAAAGATACGATTGATTATCAGCCAAACTATGATGGCGAAGAAAAAGAACCAGTAGTTTTGCCTGCTAGATTTCCTAATTTATTAGTGAACGGTACAACGGGAATTGCAGTTGGTATGGCTACCAATATCCCTCCTCACCAGCTTGGAGAAGTCATTGACGGGGTGTTAGCTGTCAGTCATGATCCAGAAATAACGACCCAAGAATTAATGGAAATCATCCCCGGACCTGATTTTCCAACAGGAGGTATTATTCTTGGACGAAGTGGAATCCGTAAAGCATACGAAACTGGCAGAGGTTCTATCACTCTCCGTGCAAAAGTAGAAATTGAACAAAAATCAAACGGTAAAGAAGTTATCATTGTTAATGAGTTACCATACCAAGTGAATAAAGCAAGGCTGATTGAAAAAATTGCTGAATTGGCCCGTGATAAAAAAATTGAAGGAATAACAGACCTAAGGGATGAATCCGACCGAAGAGGGATGCGTATTGTTATTGAGGTTCGTAAGGATGCAAACGCAAACGTTCTTCTAAATAACTTATATAAACAAACCGCACTGCAAACTAGCTTTGGTATCAATACTTTGGCCCTGGTAGACGGACATCCAAAGGTATTGAATCTTAAACAATGTTTAGTTTATTACCTAGATCACCAAAAGGTTGTTATTCGCCGCAGAACTGAATTCGAATTACGCAAGGCAGAAGCGCGCGCCCATATTTTAGAAGGATTGCGTATTGCCTTAGATAACTTAGATGCAGTAATTAACTTAATCCGCAGCTCGCAAACAACGGAAATTGCCCGAGAAGGTTTAATGACTCAATTTAACCTTTCTGAAAAGCAAGCTCAAGCTATTTTAGATATGCGTTTGCAACGTCTAACAGGTTTAGAAAGAGAAAAGATTGAGGAAGAATATCAGGGTTTAGTTAAGCTCATTGCAGAATTAAAGGCAATTTTAGCAGATGAAGAAAAAGTTCTAGAAATTATCCGTGAGGAACTACTAGAAATTAAAGAACGTTTCAACGATACGCGCCGTACGGAGATTGCCGCAGGCGGAATTGAAAATATTGAGGATGAGGATTTAATCCCAGTTGAAAATATTGTCATTACCTTAACACATAATGGCTATATTAAACGCCTTCCTGTCTCAACTTACCGCGCCCAAAAACGGGGCGGCCGTGGTATTCAGGGAATGGGAACCAATGAAGATGATTTTGTTGAACATCTCATTACTACATCCACACATGATACGATTCTCTTCTTTACAAACAAAGGTAAGGTATACCGTTCAAAAGGATATGAAATTCCGGAATACAGCCGGACGGCTAAAGGAATTCCAATTATTAACCTGCTCGGTGTGGAAAAAGGAGAATGGGTAAATGCCATCATTCCTGTTGCGGAGTTTGTAGATGATTGGTTCTTGTTCTTTACAACAAAAGAAGGAATCTCAAAACGATCACCATTAACATCGTTTGCTCATATCCGAAATAATGGCCTGATTGCTTTAAATTTAAGGGAGGGCGATGAACTGATTTCAGCGCGCTTAACTGATGGGAATAAGCATATTATCATCGGAACCCAAAAAGGGATGCTCATCCGTTTCCCTGAAACAGATGTAAGGTCAATGGGCAGAACTGCCACAGGTGTGAAAGGAATTTCATTAGACAGTGATGATGAAGTGGTTGGTATGGAAGTGTTAGAAGAGAATAACGATATCCTGATTGTAACCAAAAATGGTTATGGAAAACGTACTCCAGCCGCTGAATACCGTATCCAGGGCAGAGGCGGGAAAGGGATTAAGACTTGCCATATTACTGAGAAAAATGGTGATCTTGTCTCGATGAGAGCAGTAACCGGTGAAGAAGATCTAATGCTCATTACCACTGGCGGTGTCCTAATCCGTATTGACGTTGGCGGTATTTCTACAATGGGACGAAATACAATTGGTGTAAAATTAATCAGTATGAGAGAAGATGAACATGAATTTGTTGCGACCGTAGCGAAGGTTGAAAAAGAAGAAGAAGAAGAAGAGATCCCTGAAGATGCCAATGAAAGTGCAGCTGAAGGGACCAATGAAATGAATGAGAATGCATCTGAAGAAGTTCAACCGATTAAAGAAGAAGAGGAATAATAATAAGGCGAAGAGGAACAACTAAATTGTTCTTCTTTTTTTATTTTATCCTTGATTTATCAGGAAGAACCTGATATAATCATTTAGGTCGACATAAGAACTTTGTCATCTAAAAAGAGGAAGATAAAAAAAGATGTTGACGATATACTGAATGCGTGGTATATTAATAAAGTTGCTTTTGAGTGACAAAGAGAAATTGATCTTTGAAAACTAAACAAACAAAAACGTCAACAAACAATAATATTCATTTCTTACGAAATGAAGCCAACGTAACATTCGAGCTAAATCAACTTTCTTGGAGAGTTTGATCCTGGCTCAGGACGAACGCTGGCGGCGTGCCTAATACATGCAAGTCGAGCGAATCAATAGGAGCTTGCTCCTGTTGATTAGCGGCGGACGGGTGAGTAACACGTGGGCAACCTGCCTGTAAGACTGGGATAACTTCGGGAAACCGGAGCTAATACCGGATAATCCTTTTCCTCTCATGAGGAAAAGCTGAAAGTCGGTTTTTAGCT
>NZ_KI535301.1:0-72732 GCF_000482325.1 Bacillus sp. UNC438CL73TsuS30
AGAACGAATCATGAAGCTGCCAACCATCATGGACTCAGGAAACCAAGAACAAGAGGGAGGGAATCATTAAGGATCACGTCCAAATTGACGGCCATGGTTATCAATTTGAAAATTATGGTAAAGGAATTAACCGAACCTATCAAGCCCTTTTATCGTTTCAAAAAATGCGAAAATCGGGTAAAGGCCCCCGTCTGCCCAAATTAGGGAAATCAGGATAAATAGAGGGCCTTAGGAAGGGAAAATACAAAAAAACAATGAAAGTTTGTGAAAAAATCCAATAAAATTCACAAAGTATGTGAAATAAGGTTTAGAAGTGGAATAAACTACAACTTAATCGACAGTCTCGATTTTTCGGTTAAATGCAGAATGGTGCCCATTTCGGGGTAAATAAGGGAAGATTTTCCGATTATGCAAAGCAAAATCTGCCATTTTTGAGTTTTTCGAGTCAATAGGCAAATTTCTCCGTCTATTTTCGTCTTTTTTAATAATAAATACTAAATAAGCGAATTTTTTCCGTCTATTTATCGGCTCGGGTGCATATCCTGATTCCCCAACTGATAAGTGTGGACCTTCTGCGGAAATCAACAACCAAATTGAAAAAAGGGCAGATTCTCAAAGAATCTGCCCCAATTTGCTATATTATTAAGCTTTTGCAGCTTGGATTTGTAAGTTGATTTTTACTTTATCGCCTACAAGCACGCCGCCAGTTTCTAGTGCTGCGTTCCAAACTAAACCGTAGTCAGAACGGTTAATGGTACCTTGTGCACTGAAACCAACTTTTTCATTTCCCCATGGATCTTTTCCTTGACCTTCAAACGTAACAGCGAAAGTTTCTTGTTTAGTTACGCCACGTAATGTTAAATCACCAGTAAGGTTGTATTCACCTTCATCTGTTTTTTCAATTTTTGTAGCACGGAAAGTCATGTTTGGATGATTTTCTGCGTCAAAGAAATCTGCAGAAACCAAGTGACCGTCACGATCTTTATTGCGTGTATCTACACTTGCAGTTTCAATTGAGAATTCGATTGCTGCTGTTGTTAAATCAGTTGGATCAGCGTCGATCGTTGCACTGAAATTATTGAAAGTACCTTTCACGTTTGCAATCATCATATGGCGAACAGAAAAATCTACACTGCTATGTGCAGTATCAAGAGCCCATTTTGTTTTTGTCATGTTATTTCTCCTCCAGTTTTGTTTTGAAATCATTTATCTCGAAATAAAAATAACTTAATTCAAGGTAAATTATATGTTGAATCCATGTATATTGTCAATCAATTTTCGTAAAATTTTTTCGATTTATTTATTAAAAGGAATAACAAGGGGGAAGGAATGAATGAAGGCAGAAAACAAATACTAAAAATGGCATAAAAAAAACGCCAAATTGGCGTTTTGAGTTTGAAATATTGGTTGAATGTTAAAAATAGGCATGTTAAAATTAATATTGGTCTAATCGGTGATTTTGAAATCTATATATAAATATCCTATAATAACATTATCACATTTTTTGATGATTGTCAAAAAAAAGGCCAAATTTTTTCTGGAGAGTGGTTCGATGAGCGATTTACAAAACTTAGACTGGCGAAAAGAACAGGATCGTGTTGATTTCGTTGTAAGGGAAATTGACAAAAAGACAAAAAAATTCAAGCAAGGTGCCGGTAATGTCAGCTCTGATGTTCTCGAGTTACGAAAAACTTTCTGGGAAGATGTAACGGTCAATATGGATGAACCGGATGACGTTATTGAGACTGCCGCAAGTATTAAGCAGCAGGCTGAATTACTTTCAGAACGGGAGCGGACACATAAACAGATTGATAAGCAGCTAAACACTTTAGCAAGATTAAAATATTCGCCCTACTTTGGTCGAATTGATTTTTGGGAGAACGGGGAAAAGTCCGCTGATCAAGTATATCTTGGAATTGCCTCACTCATGGATGAGCAAGATGAGAACTTTTTAATTTATGATTGGCGCGCCCCTATATCAAGTCTTTATTATGATTATCCTCCGGGTCCGGCTGAATATGAAACGCTTGAAGGAACTATTAAAGGGGAAATGAAATTAAAGCGTCAATTTATTATTCGGGCATCCGAAATTAAAGGGATGTTTGATACCGGGGTTACCATTGGTGATGAAATGCTTCAAGAAGTGCTAGGGAATAATGCCAGCACACAAATGAAAAGTATCGTCGCAACCATTCAAAGGGAACAAAATCAGATTATCCGCGATGAGCGAAGCAATCTACTGATTGTTCAGGGAGTGGCTGGAAGTGGAAAAACATCCGCAGCCTTACAAAGAGTTGCTTATTTGCTTTATCGTTACCGTGGAACATTGAAGTCGGAAAATATTATGCTGTTTTCCCCGAATCCCTTATTTAATAGCTATGTAGCCACCGTCCTCCCTGAATTAGGGGAAGAAAATATGCAACAGGTTACTTTTCAGGAGTACCTGAACCACCGCCTTGGAAAAGAATTTGAGGTCGAAGACCCTTTTTCTCAAATGGAATATTTGTTAAATGGGCAAGAAGGGCAGGAATATCTAACACGGGTTGAAGGCATTCGCTACAAGGCTAGTTTAGCTTTTAAAGATGTTATGGATTTATATGCTTTGAACTTGTCTAAACAAGGTTTAATTTTTAGGGATCTAACCTTCAGAGGAGAGGTGCTTTTTTCAAAAGAAACGATTCATGATTACTTTTATTCTTTAGATGCATCTTACTCGATTCCGAACCGAATGCAGTTGGTAAAGGAATGGTTATTAAGAGAATTAAAGAGAAGGGTGAGAAAGGAGCGCACAAAGAGCTGGGTCGAGGAAGAAACGCAATTTCTAGAAAAAGAAGATTATCTGGATGTATATAAAAAATTGCAAGAAAAGAACCGGTTCACGCATAACAGCTTTGATGATTTTGACAGTGAGCAAAAGCTGCTTGCGGAAATGGTTGTAAAAGAAAAGTTTAAACCAATTTTTGCGAAAGTCAAAAGATTGAAGTTTGTGGATATGCCGGCAATATACGAGCAGCTTTTTGAAGAGAATAAGGAGGGGGCTTTTCCTGAAGATTGGCCTCAAATTTGTGCACAAACTCTTCAAAAATTAAAAAAGCTGGAGATTGCATACGAAGATGCCACCCCATTTGTTTATTTGCAGGATCTAATTGAGGGGCGTACTTCCAATACTTCGATTCGGCATATTTTTATAGATGAAGCACAGGACTATTCACCATTTCAATTTGCTTTCCTTCAGATGTTATTTCCATTTAGTAAAATGACCTTATTAGGTGATTTTAATCAAGCAATTTTCTCCGGTGTAACCGGTTCTGATACGGTTTTGACCGACCTTGAAATCAGCAGTGATAAGGTTGAAAGGATTGTTTTGACAAAAACCTATCGTTCGACTAAGGAAATTGTTGAGTTTACTCGTGCTTTGATTGAAGGTGGGGAACAAATTGAACCCTTTAACCGGACAGGGAAGAAACCAGCGGTCAAGAAAGTTGAAAAAGATCAGATTGATGAAGTGATCTTAAATAAAATTAAGGAAATGCAAGGTGAAGGGCATCGGACGATTGCGGTTATTTGCAGAACAGAAAAGGAAAGTAAGGCAGCCTATGAGGTATTGAAGGGCAGAATTCCTCTTCATTTAATTGAAAAAGGGACGATATCGTATGAGAAAGGGATTCTTGTTATCCCATCCTATTTGGCAAAAGGAATTGAATTTGACGCTGTCATTCTCTACGATAGCTCACAGTATAAGGATGAACAGGAACGAAAACTATTTTATACGGTTTGTACTAGGGCGATGCATGAACTGCATCTGCTAACATCGGATGGGATTAGTCCGTTAATGGAAAATGTACCGCAAACTGCCTATGTTTTTGACTAACAAAAAAGCTGTATGATCATTGATCATACAGCTTCTTCTTTATTATAAATTTTTTCTTTCGTATTGTTTTTGCACTTGTTGATATGCTAATCGAAAAATTTCTTCTTCTGACGTATTCCGGTTTGTAATCACATTCGTTAAATAGTTTTTTCCTTGGTAGGTTACCGTGATATTTACTTGCATCATTAAAATCACCTTTCTTTATACGATCAAATTCAAAACGATTCATTTTATGCCAATCATTCAATTTTATGACTTCAGATTTCGAATTGTTTTTGACAGATTTGTTATAATGATTGTTAAAGTATATAGGTTCGGAGGCAGGATTATGTCCATGTATTTTGAAGAAATTACCCAAGATACACTTTATATTGCTCTAGAGATTATCAACTCAAATCCAGAGTATAATCAACTTGAAAACGGCAAACTCACTAGAACGATTGACGATATGGAAAAAGAATTTCTAAATCCACAATCAACTAGTGTGTTTATTAAATTAGATGACACCTATATCGGGATCATTGATTACTTGCTGGAAAATCCAAAAGATCAGACTCCTTGGTTAGGACTATTAATCATTCACAAAGATTATCAAGGATATGGCTTTGGTGTTCAGGCGTATGAAATATACGAAAATGAAATGTTAGATCGAGGATTAATATGTATTCGAATTGGTGTGATAAAAGATAATCACAAGGCACACTCTTTTTGGGAATCATTGGGATTTAAATATTTTAAAAAAGCACTATGGAAAAAAGAAATTGAGATTTCATGTTATGAAAAGCAGTTAGAACAAAACTAGACGACGCTATACCTCGAGAACCATAAATTCCTCTGCAAAACGCTGTACGTGGATTTTGTCTATTTTATTCTTCTTTAATAAAGATTCTGCAATGACAAGATAATGTTGAACCTGAGCATCTTTTTTTAATTCCCGCAGTGATACATCGCCATTCAGTAATTGGATGGCTTTTTCTTTGATGTCTTGACTGTTTGAAGATTCATAAATAAGGAAAGCAATACATGTAACTTTATCCACAAGAACCACTCCTCATATCAAGAATCGAATAATTCTATACTAATTCGACTATCATTTAAAAAACTCCTGCAAATTTCCAGAAAAATCGCAAAAAATGGTCCAAGGTTGTTTTTTAGAGCGGTTTTTTTATATAATGTTAAAGGGATAAAAGAAAAACTTTTTGTCGTGGATTTACCTTTCATCCCGCTTGGGGTGAGAGGTTTTTTACATATTTAAATGCTTTAGGAGGTCTATTGTAATGAAAAATTCCTTAATTAAGGATTTGTACAGAAATACAGAAAATTATATTGATCAAAAAGTTCAATTATCGGGTTGGATTCGTACCATTCGTGATTCCAAAACTTTTGGTTTTATTGAAATAAATGATGGAAGCTTTTTTAAAGGGGTTCAAATTGTTTTTGACGAACAATTGGATAATTTTAAAGAAATCGCTAAGCTCCCAATCAGCTCATCGATTAAGGTTGTCGGTGATTTTATTCATACGCCTCAAGCGAAGCAGCCTTTTGAAATTAAAGCAACTGAAATTTCCATAGAAGGTACTTCGAATGCAGATTACCCATTACAAAAGAAAAAGCACTCATTTGAGTATTTAAGAACGATTGCTCATTTACGGCCAAGAACAAATACATTTTCAGCAGTTTTCCGTATACGCTCGCTAGCATCTTATGCGATCCATCAATTTTTCCAAGAAAAAGGCTTCGTGTATGTTCATTCGCCAATCATCACAGGCAGTGATACGGAAGGTGCTGGTGAAATGTTCAGAGTGACCAACTTGGATATGGACAACCTTCCGAAAAATGAAGAAGGAAAAGTTGATAACACGATGGATTTCTTTGGAAAAGAAACAAATCTTACGGTTAGCGGTCAGTTATCCGGTGAAGCCTTTGCGTTGGCATTCCGAAATGTATATACCTTTGGTCCGACATTTAGGGCAGAGAATTCCAATACGGCAAGGCATGCAGCTGAATTCTGGATGATTGAGCCAGAGGTTGCTTTTGCAGAGCTTCCAGACATTATGGATCTTGCTGAGGAAATGGTCAAATATGTGATTGGTTATGTTCTTGAACAGGCACCTGAAGAGATGAACTTCTTTAACAGCTTTATTGAAAAAGGCTTGTTAGATCGCCTGAATAACGCCCATAAGGCAGATTTTGGCCGTGTAACCTATACAGAGGCAATTGAACTTTTACAAAAATCCGGAGAGCAGTTTGCTTATCCTGTTGAGTGGGGACTAGATTTACAAACCGAGCATGAACGCTACCTATGTGAAAAAGTCTACCAGAAGCCAGTATTTGTTACGGATTATCCGAAAGAAATCAAAGCTTTCTATATGAGATTAAACGAAGACGACAAGACAGTCGCTGCGACCGATTTACTTGTACCTGGTATCGGCGAACTAATCGGAGGCAGTCAGCGTGAGGAGCGCGAAGAGATTCTTGCCTCAAAAATCAAAGAACTTGGAATGAGTGAGGAAGATTATTGGTGGTATTTGGAGCTAAGAAAGTACGGCGGTACAAAGCACTCCGGATATGGTCTAGGTTTCGAACGGTTAATCATGTACTTAACAGGCATGTCGAATATTAGAGACGTTATTCCATTCCCAAGAACAACAGGAAACGCAGATTTTTAATTAAAAACAAAAATAAAAAGAAGGCCGGAATGGTCTTCTTTTTTTGACTTGAGTAGCGAGGAATTATGGACGGTGTAACTCCTCTTCGAAGAAAAAAGTGGACGGATGCTCTTTAACAACATAAGAATATCTTTTCATGTTTTTTACATATTGCCATTTCAAAATCGTAACCATCTCTTCCGTTCCCTTAATATATACAATCTCTCCACTATTATAGCGGTTATTTGAACTACCCAAATTAACACCCCATTTAATATTCTATCTCCATTATACTATAGTATGAAAAAATACTCCTTGTTATAGGAGAGGAACTTTTTTATTTTTTGGAAAAGTATTCCTATCCTACCGAATCCCTTCCTATTATTCGCTGATAGAATAAAAAAATAGCACGCCGAGGCGTGCTATTCTAATTAGTTATTTAAATCACATTTATCTAAAGGAATTAATTTCGTCTTCTTTGTAAATTTATATCCTAACCATAAGATGATAAACAATGGCAATCCGATATAGGAGACGAATACACCATTCCAATCGATATGGTCTCCGGTAAATGCGGAGTAGTTTTGACCTAAAACGACGAATCCGCACACAACAAAGGCAAAGATTGGACCAAATGGGAAAAGCTTAGATTTATATGGAAGTTTGCTTAAGTCCTTGCCTTGTGCAACATAGGCTCTGCGGAATCGGTAATGGCAAATCGCAATTCCCAACCAAGCGATGAAACCTGACATACCTGAAGCATTCAATAACCAAATATATACAGTTCCGTCACCGAAGAGGGAAGCAAGAAATGCAACAGTACCGACTAAAGTAGTAACGATTAACGCATTAACAGGTACACCATTTTTATTTAATTTGCCAAGGAATTTTGGGGCTTTACCCTGACGAGCTAAATCCCAAAGCATACGAGTTGAGGCATACATCCCTGAATTTCCTGCTGACAATACCGCAGTTAAAATAACAGCATTCATGACAGATGCAGCAAAGGCAATCCCTGCTTTTTGGAATACAAGTGTAAACGGACTGACTGTTACATCACTGTTTGCTAAATTACCGTTCGTGTATGGAATCAATAAACCAATTACTAAAATAGCTAAAACATAGAATAATAGAATGCGCCAGAAAACTTGACGAACAGCACGAGGAATTGCTTTTTCTGGATTGTCTGTTTCACCGGCTGCCACACCAAGAAGCTCAGTTCCTTGGAAGGAGAATCCTGCTGCCATAAAGATTCCAAGCATGGTCATGAAACCACCATGGAACGGGGCATCCCCAACAGTGAAATTCTTGAAACCGATAACATGTCCGCCCATAATACCAGATATCATTAATATTCCAGTAATAATAAAGATGATAACAGTGACAACTTTAATTAAGGAGAACCAATATTCCGCTTCACCAAAGCCTTTAACTGAAATAAAGTTTAGTAGAAACATAATGGCTAAAAAGATGGCACTCCACAAAATAGATGGGGTGTGCGGAAACCAAAATTTCATGATCATTGTAACAGCGGCTAATTCTGCAGCAATGGTGATGGCCCAGTTATACCAATAATTCCACCCAAGAGCGAATCCCAAGGAAGGGTCAACAAATTTGCTTGCATACGTACTAAAGCTTCCAGCAACCGGCATATAGGAGCCCATTTCGGCTAAGCTTGTCATTAAAAAGTAAACCATAATCCCAATGATTAGATAGGAAAGAATCGCACCACCAGGTCCGGCAGTAGCGATTGCGCCGCCGCTTGCAAGGAATAAACCTGTCCCGATTGTCCCCCCGAGTGAGATCATTGTAAGGTGACGGGCTTTTAAGCTGCGCTTTAATCCTGTTTTTTCTTTGTTCGAAATTAGAACATCAGCACTTGAATTTTCTTTTGATACACGTGCAGTTTGCATATTATCTTTACTCCTTTTCTTTGCTGTCTAGTTACAGCACCTAAAAAAAGGTGCTACAGCTTTTCTAATAGGAAGGAGTTTGGAATAAAAAATGCCACCGAAGTAGATTCAGGTGGCATATCAATACCCCGCATCATACCTTCCGAAAGATAGCTCAACACGATTAGCTGGTAGGGCTAATCATGACAGTTCTGTTCCTATTTGGAGACAGCCCCAGCATACTTTTATAAGAGAAAAAATATGCTTCGGCAGCTTTTCCTTTCAAACGAAGTTAACGATGTCTCTTTCATCTCGTCCGCTTTACTAATAAAAACCGCGACCTCTACCTCATCGGTTTGATGAGGATTTAAATATTCAAGTTAATATATTAATAAAGTATAAATAATATTAAAAAATTGTCAATTGTTTTTCTTAAAGAATAATTTTCATCAAAATAAGGGAAAATATAACACTGAATAAATAGTATATATCCTACATAAAAATTCAATTTTATAAGGTTTTTTTCAATAATATTGGTAAAATATCCGAAAAGATTAATAAAAGAAAATTTAAATTTATCTGATAATTGTATATTATTGTAAAAAACTATTAAATTTACTTGGGGACCGAGAATCGGTATGATATTTGAAAAGAATAGATAGTAGGAGGGGCACTTTCTTGCAATATCTTGGAATAGTTTTCGGTTCTCTCATTGTTGCTTTTGGATTTAATCTTTTCTTAATTCCTCATCAAGTCTTAAGTGGAGGAATGAGCGGAATTTCCATGATTCTAGGGATGATTACCCCATTAAATACGGGATTTGCAAACTTTCTTTTGAATCTTCCGTTATTAATTATTGGATATAAAATGCTCGGACGAAGATTAATTATTAATTCAATCCTATCCGTAATCATTATTTCGATTGGTCTTTATATCATTCCTGTTCATGCCATCGCGCAAGATAAAATACTTTCTTCTATATTTGGAGGAGCGATTACGGGACTTGGGGTCGGGATGGTATTTCGCAGCTCTGGATCAACAGGCGGTTTTGATATCATTAGCATGATTCTAGCAAGAAAAATGGATTTTCCAATTGGTGCCCTTCTATCCGGGATGAACGGTGTAGTCATAATCATCAGTGGATTTTTATTTAATTGGGATTCTGCTCTCAATACATTGGTCTCCATTTTTGTTACCGGTAAAGTGGTCGATGCCATTTATACGGACCATGCCAAGCTTACTATTATGATAATTACTGAAAAAGGCGAAGAAATGCGGAAACATCTGCTGTCTAATTTATACAGAGGTTTAACCATAATGGATGGAGTAGGCGGTTACTCTAATAACAAAAGAAATATTTTAGTCACGGTTATTTCCAGGTATGAATTAAATGATGTTAAGAATCTCATCTCTGAGGTGGATACCTCAGCATTCGTTAATATTACCGAAACAATTGAAGTAATGGGACTGTTTCATCGACCCAGTCCAAATTAGTACACAAAAGGGGCTCCCAAAGGTCAGTTAACTGACTTTTTGAACAGCCCCTTTCTTTTTAACCATTCAAGTATGGTTCTAACTGATCGATTGAATTTTGGACAATGGCTGCATTTTTCATATACATGTCCTTTGATTCCTCACAGTTGGTGGAAAGTGAAAATAACTCCAAGTCTGCATGGGTTTTTTTCAGCATCGCCATTAAGAGCGGCCGCTGCTGCGGGGAAGGTACTTGTAATTTGTCATCATAAATATCGATGGTTAATTCCCCGTATGAATCCACCTGTCCGATAAAAACATTATCAAGCGTAACCCCGAGTTTTTCTAATTCTGTAGTAAGCCAGCCACGGCTTTTTCCTGATGAACGAAGTGCTTCATCTAAAATTTTTCCGTCCATAATTACGGTTTGGGGCTCTTTTTCATTTGCGGTTTTCATTTGCAAATCTTTTGGAGTGAGAGGTCGATTCTCTTTCTTCAACATGGCACTCAAATTCCCTTTAGGTTCTAGGACAGCAAACTCAACATCAGCGATTCTAAAAATGTCCTTCTGCCTAAGCAGGGCGGATAATTCATCAATCGTGTATTTTTCCTTCTTTAAATTTTCTTCCAAAACTTTTCCATCCTTAATTACTACAGCTCCTCTACCATCCATAACATCACGGAACTTTTTGCTTTTTAATGAAAGGAAGTCAGCCATGAAAGTAACCAGACCAAACACGATGATGGCCAACGCCCCATGATATGCATTACTTTCAAGTCCAGTCACTACTTCACCAGCAATACTGCCTATAGTAATGCCTGCAACATACTCAAAGAAGTTAAGTTCGGAGATTTGTTTTTTTCCAAGAAGTTTAGTGGTTAGAAATACTAATAATAAGAAGATTAGTGATCGAGCAATTATTAAAACCCATCCAGGCATCTTTTCTCACCTCAATCCATTATCCTTTGTATTGCGGTTCTTGACGTTCAAGTTCATATACTCTTGTCTGAATGTCCTTTTTTACCTGTTCAAATGTAAGGGCAGTCTCATGAAAAACTCTTTTCGCTTCCTCATCAAGTGAGTTGAGAGCCAGAGACGATAACTGTGCCTCAATATCTTTAATCGTTGCAAGTGTTGTCTTTACATTAGAAGCAACGGTCACAATGCATCTTCCTTTCTTGAAGGACTTACTATGTAATGAGATTCACGATAGAAATGAAAAAGGGGTTGGCAAAAACGCCAACCTATTTGCTTATTATTGATTATATTGTGGCTCTTCGGCCTGAATTTCTTGAAGGCGTGGTTCTAAGCTATCTAACACTGATTGAGTCTGCTGGGCAGCTTGTTGATAAAGCTGTTTTGCATTCTGGTTATCAGTGGCTAATGCGAAGGTTTCAAAACTTGCTTGGGCACTTTTTAAACTAGCTAAGGCTTGCTTTACTTGTGTTCCTACTGTCATTTAATAATCCCTCTTTTTCAATGAATTCAATTACAAAAGTAGTATGTGAACTTACACATGAGCCTATGTACATTTTTGTTTTCTTTTTTTAAAATTTCGCGCATATAGTTAAGCAGTATGAATTTTTAAACTTGGAGGGAAGAGTGTGAGAGATAAAATAGGAAAAGATGATTTTGTACCAGGTTTTGTTCCCCATCATAATCATGGTTCTGTTGATTATACAGGTGTAAGTTCAAACCATGTCCATCAGTGCCTAGATGTAACATCGCCCCCAATTCAAACCCAGGATGGAAGTCATATTCATTATACAGAAGGGTATGTACTATTTGAGGATGGACATACCCATTATTATAAGGCCTATTCAGGTCCAGCTATTTCTGTCGGTAACGGTATGCATGTTCATTATTATGATTTTCATACTACAGAGGATAGTGGTCATAGCCATCATGTAAAGGGCGTCGATCACCCCGCCCCAGGGTCAAAATAACGGAAACAAAAAGGTCTCTCTTCCATAGAAGGGGGACCTTTATGAATAGGCTGTGTTAAAGGACAATGGTGATTTTGAAAAACGTTGATTGGAGCGGAAGGTGCGAGACTCCTGCGGGAGTAGCGGGACAGGTGAGACCCCACAGGCGCTTAAGCGCTGAGGAGGCTCACCGCTCGCCCCGCGGAAAGCGAGCATCCTGGAGCGGAAATCAACAACAAAGTTTAACAGAGCTTAAGGTTTAAAAAATGATTTTTTCCAAAACAAGGGGATTTAGAGCAGTGGTTTGGTCTACAAATAGGAACGCATCATAGCGCTCACCCATTTGAGAAGGAACATAATTTCCAAAATGCTCATATTCCGGCTGATAGACAACACCAATTGCCCGATGACCAATGGTATTGTCGAATTCATAGCGATTTTCATCTGTAAACAAAAGAAACTGATTAAATTCTCCACTCAAATGCATAAGATACTCCCAACTTCCATATTGAGCAGGAGGCACCTCCGTAATTTGAAAATTCAAGCCCCAATCCCTAGAAGCAATGACAGTACCGCTATAGGTACCGAAGCCCACGATGTAAACATCCTTTTCTGGATGCCTCTCTCGGAGCAATTGTCCAACATTGACCATCCCATCTTCCTTCATGTCGGTTGCCCGGGCATCGCCAACATGTGTGTTATGCTCCCAGATAATGATCTTTGCATCGTCACCATAATAGTTGATAATCGCTTCAATCGCTTCAGCCATGTGACGATCTCTAATATTCCAGGACTCTGAATCACTTCGCACCATAATGCGATAATATTCTTCCGCATGGGCCGTAACAAGTGCGTTCACTTCCATGTTCAGGCTTCCCTCGAAGTCATCCTGGTATTGCCATTTATTTTTTTGAATGGATGATAATAATTGGAGTGCTTCATTGGTGCAGTTTTCTGATAAATAACCAGCTGACACAGCATAAGATTCATGATTACGATTATACGTTTCGAAACAGGAAAAAGCTTTTCTAGCTGTTTCAAGTTCTGGTGATTGAGTTTTTTCAAGGTAATGGATAATTTCATCCAAACTTTCCCATAAACTGTAGACATCGATGCCGTAAAAACCAACATTTTGATTACTTTGTTGATTATAATCTTTTAACCATTCGATGAGGCCGATCATTTCATGATTTGCCCACATCCAGGTTGGCCATCGTTCAAATGCCTCTAATACTTCCTTAACATTCTGTTTTGGTTGGCCGTATCCTTTTATATAGCGATTGATATTTTGACAAGCCGGCCAATCTCCTTCAACCGCGATTATCGAAAATCCTTTTTCCGTAATTAATTTTTTTGTTAATTCAGCACGAAGTGTATAAAATTCGGAAGTTCCATGTGATGACTCCCCTAAGAGCACATATTTTGCTTCCCCAATTTGCTGGATAAGTGGATCTAAATCATTAATGGAAGAAAACTGCTTGGCATGTTTTTTAATGGATTCCTGCATTCTATCCATTCCTTTCATTTTAGACTCAATGAAGGTCTTTAATAATGTTCCCTTGTCTATTTAAACCTAAAGAAAAAGACGCCTTCATTTCCATTGGGAAAAAGAGGAAGTTATTATGTTAAAATCAGTATTTACTGTACGTAAGAGTGAAATATTTTGTTGTTGACATACTAAAGGGTATCTATATATAATTCTATCTTGTGATAAATCAATTCGTATTCGAAATATTCGATTTAGAAACCTTAGATTATCGAGGCAAAGGAGGAAGTAATGTACGAATTAAACAATGTAATTGTTGAGTCATTTTCGGAAATAAACAAGGCCATTTATCGGCTTATTAAAACTGAAGCAGACCGGATGGGAATCACGGTCGTTCAACTGAAGGCCCTTTATAGAATTTCTTCAAACCCTAAGATTGGCTTGGGTGACCTAGCCGATAAATTAAGGTTAACGAACAGCACTGTCAGTGGGGTTATTGATCGATTAGTTCAAAGTGGTTTGGTTGAGCGGATTGTTCCGCCTGAAAATCGCAGAGCGGTTTCGATTCATTTAACCCAAGCTGGAAAAGAGCTGTTAGATCAAGTTTATTCTTCTGAATCTATCCTAAGAAAAAAATTAAATGATGTGATGGATTTACCAAAAGAGGAGATTGAACATTTATTAAGTTTACACAGGCTTATTCTAACGAAGCTTTCAATTGAGGAGGATTAATTTATATGAACACTAAACGGCTGATTTTAGTAAACATTTTGATATTACTTATTTTAGTCGGAGGGGGTTTTGCAGCCTATTCCTACTACAACAAAACAGTAAATTATTTATCTACTGACAATGCTCAAATTGCAGGGCAGCAGGTGACAGTTGCTGCACCGGCTAATGGGAAATTAACAGATTGGACCGGAAATGTAGGCGATCATTTTTCCAAGAATCAAAAAATTGGAACCATTCTAGCTGCTGGAACGGGGGCGGGGGCAGCTGCAGCACCAACTTCCATTAATATAACTCTTCCGACTAGTGGCACAATTGTACAAACCAATGCTGTGAAAAATTCCTTTGTAGCTGCTGGTACCCCGCTTGCTCAGGTATATGATCTTGATAAGTTATGGGTAACTGCTAATATTGAGGAAACTTCAATTGATGCAATAGCTGAAGGGCAAGATGTTGATATTTATGTAGATGCTTTTCCTAATTCAACATTAAAAGGAACAGTGGAGAAAATTGGCCTTGCAACATCAGGTACTTTTTCTCTTCTGCCAAGTTCCAACAGTACAGGTAACTATACAAAAGTAACACAAGTAATTCCTGTTAAAATTTCAATTGATGATAACAAAGGACTTCAGATTGTCCCTGGTATGAACGTGACCGTGAGAATTCATAAGTAGGTGATTCGATGTCAATATATATCACGGTTTATGTCATTTTAAGCATATTGGTGCTATTACTGTTTAATTTTATGTTTATGAAAAAAGGCAGAAAACCCAAGAATCGTTCTGTAAAGGATTCAACCCCTGATGTTCAGGAAAAGAATCACAAAAGGAACATGGAAGAAGAAGTAGAGGATTTATTGAAGGTATCTGCGATAACAGAGCCAGCATTGGAATATGTTGAAGCAAATGTAGAACCGATTGAGGAAGAGGAGTCACCAACATTATCAAGGGTGAAAGAAGCGAAAAAAGAAATAGGAAAAGGAAAAATTCTTACAGCTTTGATGTTGGGGGCATTCGTCGCGATTTTGAACCAGACCTTGCTTAATGTTGCTATCCCACATATCATGTCGGATTTAAATGTTTCCGCAACAACAGTTCAATGGTTATCCACTGGCTATATGCTTGTGAACGGTATTTGTATCCCAATCACTGCCTATTTAATAGAAAAGTTTGGTACAAGAAGATTATTTATTACCGCGATTATGCTTTTTACAATCGGGTCATTTATATGTTCGTTTTCAACAAATTTTAGCTTTCTTATGATCGGCAGGATTGTGCAAGCATCCGGTGCAGGTATCATTATGCCTCTGTTGATGACTGTTTTCTTTGCTATTTTTCCACCGGAAAAACGGGGAATGGCGATGGGGATGATGGGAATTGTTATGCTGTTTGCCCCAGCCATTGGTCCAACTTTATCAGGGTGGCTGATTGAACATTATTCTTGGAGATTATTGTTTGATATTGTTATTCCAATTGGTATTATTGATTTAATCTTAAGCTTTATTTGGATGAGGGATGTAACGAAAATCACCAATCCAAAGTTTGATCTCCCAGGTGTATTATTCTCCACATTGGGATTTGGTTTCCTCCTTTATGGTTTTAGTGAAGCCGGAAGTAAAGGGTGGTCGAGTGGAACAGTAGTGATCTCGCTTGTCATTGGAATCATTACATTAATCGCCTTTGTCATTCGTGAGCTAACAACTGATCATCCGATGTTAGAACTGCGCGTCTTTAAATATGATATTTTCGCATTAACGACAATTATCAGTATGATTATTAATATGGCGATGTTTGGCGCAATGATCTTGCTGCCAATCTATCTGCAAAATATTCGTGGATTTACTGCACTAGAATCGGGCCTTCTGTTACTGCCAGGAGCAATTGTGATGGGCATAATGTCACCCATATCCGGTGCATTATTTGATAAAATTGGAGCCAGATGGTTAGCCGTTGTCGGGTTAACGATAACAGTTATTACAACTTGGCAATTTTCTAGCCTAAGCATGACGACTAGTTATTCTCATATTTTATTCCTATATGTAATGAGGATGTTTGGAATGTCCTTTTTAATGATGACGGTTATGACAGAAGGATTAAACCAATTACCACGTCATCTTGGCGCCCATGGTACTGCTGCCTCTAATACAGCTCGACAGGTTGCCGGAAGTATTGGAACAGCGTTTCTTGTTACAGTTATGTCGACTAGACAAGAAGCCCATATGGGAGACTATTCAAACCTGATTACAAGTACCAACCCATTTATCGCAGGAAAAGTATCCCAAATTGGTCAAGGTATTGCGGCGCTTGCACATGTACCTGCAGGTGCTGGTAACCAACTGAGTTTGTATATGATTTATGGGCAAACCATGAAACAGGCAACCATTGATGGAATCAATGATTCATTCGTTGTTGCAACGGTTATTGCAGCAGTTGCATTGGTTCTCGCTTTCTTTATTAAACGCGCACGTATAAAGGAACAATAATAGAAAAGGGCTCAGCATCTGCTTAGCCCTTTATTTTTATAGAATTATTTCCAAATATTTCACATTTTCGTCACAGGTAAACGGTGAATTCTCATTTTTCGGTGCTATACTATAGGTGTAGAGGTTAATAAAACAAATTAACATCTTAGGAGACTCAACCATACGTGTTCGTTCCGTTTGTGAACGAGTAGTAGGTAATCTGTACCAATATTTGGATAGGAGGAGCGATGAAAAAAATAAATTGGAAAAGGATGCGAAATTAATTATCTTAACCTTCTTCCAATCAAGTTTTTCATTGCCATGAGACCATACCAAATGGGAGGAAAATGAGTCTAATAAATCGGTAACACACCAAAAAATTGTTTCTTTTTAGGAATTTGAATTCCATTTAACATGAGAATTAATTCCTTCAACGGAACAAACACACATCGGCTGATGGTTCAAACCTTCCGGTAAATAGGAAGGGGAATGAATGACCAAATTGGCGGATGTCATGGTTGGGTCCCCTAAGATGTTATAACCTTTAAGCTGCCGGATCAAACAAAAGAGTTCCTTTTTGAGGGGCTTTTATTAAAATACGTGCCGAAATGACAGTCGTATTGGTATATAAAATAGTAAAACTCGCCAATTGGCGAGTTTCTTTATTAGGAATACAAAAACCTTATTTTATATAAAACCTCACTTACTTCTGATACGGTTCAATGTATTGCATCTCTTGGATTTTTGAGAAAACTCACTCCCTTTTAAATAAGATTTCTTGCCTTTAATCGAGTAACCAGCAAAAGTAAAAAATAAGGGAAGATTTTTCGGTTAAATGTAGAATGGAGCTCATTTCGGGGTAAATAAGGGAAGATTTTCCGATTATGCAAAGCAAAATCCCCCATTATCACGTTTTTCGAATCAATAGGGGAAATATCTCCCTCTATTTAAAGCTTTTTTTATGGAAATTTCTAAATAAGCGAAATTGTTCCGTCTATTCATCAGCTGGTATGCTTAGTCTAGTCCCCAACCGATAAGTGCGGACCCTCTTAATCCCAGATGCAGGTATCAGCAGCTGTTTAGCGACCAGTTAATACTCAAAACGGTACTGCAAATGACAGAAGTTTTGACCCTCTTTTTTAATTGTACAATACTTATTGTCCATGATTAACCACACGGTAAAAATCTTTACCCTCCCAAAATTGGAATAATAGCTGATGTTGTAGGAAAAAATTAGTGAGGAAGGAGTGGATTTGTTTATGTATAACCGAATGGATAAGAAAAAAGATCCAACAGTTGCACCTGGAATGGATGACCAGGAAGAGTTGGAGCAAAGTGCAACGGAAGAAGAGGTTGAAAGTGGAGAGTATACAAGTGTCACGACCCTTTCATATGATGAAGTAGATCCAAGTTGATTTCCAACCGTTCTGCCTGATATACCAGGCAGTTTTTTTGTTCCAATTTGGAGCAAATGAATATCAATAACAGTCATAGTTCGATATACTTAAATTAGAACTTCAAATGAAAGGGGCAGGTTAATGGCAGAAATTCAAAATATCACTATTACCGAACAACAGGAAGCGCTTTTGGAGAGAATGCAGCACCGGAGACTAACAAAAAGAAAGATATTTCAAAGAATCTTATTAATCACGCTCGGGGCGACATTAATGGGAGTTGGGCTCGAAATTTTTCTTGTTCCCAACAATGTAATTGACGGAGGTATTACTGGTATTTCCATTATGCTTTCCTATCTTACCGGATGGAAAATAGGTATCTTCCTCTTTATTCTAAACATGCCGTTTTTCTACATCGGATATAAACAAATTGGAAAAACCTTCGCTTTATCCACTCTTTATGGAATTATCATTCTTTCCATTGCTACAACATTACTTCATCCAGTCCCTGCATTTACGCAAGATATTTTGCTTGCATCTGTGTTTGGAGGGATTATTCTCGGAATTGGAGTCGGTATTGTCATTCGTTATGGTGGTTCTTTAGACGGAACCGAAATCCTTGCGATTCTTTTTAACAATAAGCTCCCTTTTTCGGTTGGGGAAATCATCATGTTTTTTAATCTCTTTATTTTAGGCAGTGCCGGTTTCGTCTTTTCATGGGATCGGGCCATGTATTCGTTAATTGCCTATTTTGTTGCTTACAAAACGATTGATATCACAGTGACCGGTTTGGATGAATCTAAATCGGTTTGGATTATAAGTGACAATGCCAAACAAATAGGGGATGCCATCATGAGCCGACTTGGCCGTGGTGTGACCTATATGAAGGGTGAGGGTGCATACTCGGGGGATGATAAAAAAGTAATCTTTTGTGTCATCAATCGTCTTGAAGAAGCAAAATTAAAGGAAATTGTCTCTGAAAATGATGATCATGCCTTTTTAGCCGTTGCGGACATTGCTGAAGTCCGTGGAGGAAGATTTAAGAAAAAAGATATCCATTAGAAGCTTGAGAAAAGCTTCTATTTTTTTATTCGGAAATATTTTATTTCATGTCAGAAACAGAGGGTTTGCGCGGAGATTTTTGTCGTTTGCTGATGAATTTGAAGAGAAGAAAAAACGTATTTTGTCAAAAAATGCGCTTACCTAGGAAATATTATCAGAAAATACAGGAAATTTCCTCAATAAAAAAATGGCAGAATCACACCGCCATCTTTTTATGTAAGATTAAAACAATAACTCATATACTTCATTTAATTCATGTGCCCTTTTTGCATCAAGTTCTTCTTTCGCATACATAATTTCTTTTGGGAGGATGTCATTTAAAAATTCAATTTCTTTTTGACTTAAATGGCGAACAAAGTCCCCCTCAGAGGTAAATCTCCCCTCAGAAACCTTACGAAATAGGTGGCGGCCCTCTGAATGATGTTCGTCATTGTAATTTGATAATATTTCACGGAGATATCCTAATGTTTTATCCATTTTTATTTCACCAAACCTTTCCCGTTCTTATTTTTCGACGGAAAAATTTTTATATACGTTTAAAAGAAAAAAAGAGCAAGCACGAAGGCATTGCTCTAAATGGAATTAAAAGAAGAATGGGAAGAATCCAACTCCAAACGGGACAAAGAATGGTCTTCCGAAAAATGGCCCAGGAAAAAATCCAAACCCATAGCCTTCATTCGGTTGTTTTGAATTTAATTCAGCCACTTCAAAACCGTCTTCTTTAACTTTAACAACTTTCCCGATCACCCAGTCTCCTTTTTCGTTTTTAAACCGAATCATTTGACCTTCAAGTTGACGTGCTCTTTCATAATTCATTCAAGGATCCTCCTTCCGTTAGGGACTTGCTATAAATTATGTAAAGAGTTCACAAGTTGAAAGGGCGAGTAACCATCTTGTCCAATTAGTTACAAAAAAAGCCTTCCGGTTAACGGAAAAGCCCTTTTTGAATCATTATTTTGTACAGGTAATAATCCGATAGCTAAGGACATCCTGATATTTTAAAACCATATTCGCATGCATGTTGAAGATTGCAAATAATTCTGGTTCGAAATTAGCTGAAAAATTGAATTCGGGTGCGTGATTGCCTTCTGCTAAGGACTGTTTTTGTTTTTTAACTTCAATATTTTTATATCCTGTTTTTTCTAAAAGCTCTTTCCAATCTTCCTCTAACAATAAAGAATCTACAGCATAAAATTGTTTGATTTCTTGCTCCTCTTGCATCGAAAGCTTTTGGTTAATCGTCATTTCATTTGCGATAAAGCGACCGCCTTTTTTTAATACCCGATAGAATTCTTTTAATGTTTTTGGTTTATTTACAAAAGCCAGGACCGACTCAGATAAGACGAAATCAAAAGAATTGTCCGTAGAAGGAATTTCTTCAACGGATCCTTGAATAATTTGAACCGGCAATTTCATGGTTTCAAATCGATTTTTCGCTTTTTCAATCATAATCGGATTGATTTCGACTCCTGTAACGTTTGCTTGGTATTGCTGGGCTAAAAATGCTGCCGTTTGCCCTGTTCCACATCCAGCATCTAATATATGTGATTGATTCGTGATTTTTTCATTTGCAAGTAATTCCTTTGTTAATATGATACCACCGGGATGAGCACCGCCAACGCCAAACTTGGCTAAAAAATCAAAATAGGTTAAGGCTCTCACCAGACACACCACCCAAATCTTTTTTTTGCATACTATGTAAAAGGACTTGGATGGGTTCTTTTTCAAAGATTTAAATTTACTTAAAATAGATAATAATATTATTATGTAAACTAAAAAGTTAATCCCATTAACTCCCACTATAAGGAATCCCCCAATGATTCTATACTTGGAAGTGGGAGGGGATCATTTGATTTATTTACTTGGTATTATTTTTTGCGTTTTCAGCATTTATTTTTTTTATAAAGCACATAAAAATACAAAAGATGTTGTTTTAAATAATATTACGGTTTCACATTCAAAATTAATGGATAAGCCACTTAATATCCTTCATCTATCCGATTTACATCTTGAAAATATATCGATTTCCCCAGAAGAATTGTATCAAACCGTTTCAAATCAAAAAATTGATTTAATTGCGCTTACGGGTGATTTTTTAGATCGTAAAAGAAGTATACCAAAATTGGTTCCATATCTTTCAGCATTATCACGTTTGAATCCGAGATTTGGAATGTATGCTGTATATGGGAATCATGATTATTTCTAAAAAAAAGAAAATTTTGAGCTTCTTAAACAGACATTAGAAGAAAATGGATGTATAACACTTCAAAATCAGCATGTTTCTTTTAAAGTTGATGGGGAAGTGATCAACATCATTGGAATTGATGACCATCATTCACATCGAAGTAATGTCGAAGAATCCTACCGAAACCTGCAGAATGGCTACAATCTGGTTTTAACGCACGACCCTAATGTGGTGCTGAAAATGAAAAACTATCCGTATGATTATCTTTTATCTGGTCATTTTCATGGCGGACAAATCCATTGGCCCAAACCTTATCATTTGTTAAAAATGGGGAAGCTGATCCGGATGAACATTGTGAAAGGTTTACATTACCATGAGGGGAAGCCATTTTATATTAGTGAAGGTTTAGGCCAAACGGGAGTGAATATACGGATTGGCAGTCGTCCAGAAATAACTTTCCATCATATTTCGTAAAAGCTGGGGCATTTTCCCCCGCTTTTATCGTTTTATCTACCAAAACATATCCTGACATTACCATAACTAAAAAGGTAATTCTTAAACATCCTAAAAAGGAACACTGGCAGAAGGAGAGCTGGCCATGAGAATACGCCTAGCGATTTTATGGATATGGAAATTAATTGACCCATTATTTTATTTATGTTCACGCTTACATTATATCCAGGAAGAGAATAAGAAAAAATCAATTTTTAGAGTGAGGATTACTAAATATAAAGGGAAAAACATCATTTTATCTGATGGTACGTTAATTTGCCGTAACGATCTTTTGATTAAGATTCATTTACACAATGTCCGGCTCCTAAATGAATATATAAAAATGAAAAATGACCTAAACCGGGCAAGGCAGATCTATAAGACCGTTTTAAGGTCGATGCCCTCCCTTGCCCGTTATATAAGCACGCATCCAAGCGAAACGCAAATTAAGGGGATCATTGGAATCACGACAATTAATAAAGGGGTTGTACCTCTAGGATTTGAAACTTTTAGACCCAATAACCGCCTCTACCGGCGCGCTAAAAAAGTCGGCCAATTACCTATTTTTCTGCTTACAAAATCATCCTTCAGCAATTTCCAAAAAAATAAACTGAATTATTTATTGATGTCTAAAGATAAGCTTTATCAACGGTATGGATGTAGTCTCCCAGCAAATAACAATCAATGAGTACATTCCCAAACATAAGCTCAGATTATAGTGCACAAATTAAGCTAATGAAAGGGTTAAACCTTTTCATTATAATTCGAAGGAGTGCTATGATATGAGGAACGTTAACATCGAACCGATTTTCAATATGTTTAAACGAAAACGAAAAAGTCGAGGGGCTATGTGGGCTTCCCTTTTTGGTCTTGGTTTAAGTGCTGCTGTGTATGGAGTTACACGAGGAAAACGAAAAATCTCAGCACTTCCTTTGCAAAATATGCAAAACAATATGCAAACGAATATGCAAAATATGGTGAAAACCTTCACTCCGAAAACCAATATAGGTATGATGGATAACGCAGCATTAACAGAGTTTTCTGAGGAGTTATTAGAAAGCGCGTTAAGAAATAAAAGACAATAGTTGAAAAAAGTCCGCTCACAGGAGCGGACTTTTTCAATAGGGTGGCTTTGGTACTTCTTTTGGCTGATAATTTATGACTTCAGAGGAATAAAGCTTAATGACTAATAAATTCCCTAATGTTTTAGCACGAATTAAAACCGGCTGATTGTATTTATTTTTAAATTCGAAATCAGGTCCAAACCAGCTAACGGTTGCATCACGGCCTTTTGGAATATAAGGCACCTCTCTGGTGTGCGAAAACCGCTGGACAATCTGCATGCCTGCATTATCAACGGCATTAAAAAGGGTGGACGAGACCTGACAAATTCCACCACCAATATCTTCAGCGTATTCCCCCCTTACAATAACGGGAGCCCGTAAATAACCTTTTTCCGCTGTTCTCTTTCCAACGACTTGGTTAAAGGAAAACTTCTCACCTGGAAAAATAACATAATTATTAATAGCTTTTACCGCTAATTTAATATTATTGGTTCTCGTTTTATTCCCTGAATTAAAGGAGGTGACATATCGGCCAATTCGTTTACTTTTTATATCCGCTAACAATTCACTATCTATTCTGGGATATACAGGCAGCATGGGAATTTCGAGATTAACCGAGCGATTTCCAAAATAGAAAGCATAAAATTGTTCGGTAAAGGCTTTGCGGTAAACTTGGTATCCAACCTGCTCCGCTACAATATTCCCATTCTGATCAAGCCTGGCATCCTTTGATGGAACAGTGAGCTGTTGGTCCAACTGATCTAGAAAGGAATTGTATTTTTTTTCAGCAATAATCGGTAACCCGGGATATTGATAGGAGAATTCTGCCCGTTTAACGACAGATATGGTCCGGCCATCCTTTGTAATTGACAAAGTATCCTGCGGGAGCATTTGCCCAGTATAAACCATTAATCCTAATAACCAAGATAACATGATCAACCCTCCTCACTATAGGATGGTTCGAAAAAATGATTTCATGTAAGCAATTTGGAAAAAAATTAACTATTTTTCCATTTTTGTCTTTACAATTATCAAAAAATATAATATTATCATTATTGAGAATGATAATAAAAAATAGGAGCATGGTTCAGAATGAAGGAATCAACCGTTGATGTGATCTTGCATCCAGTTCGTATGAGAATTATACAGTGCTTAATAAACCAACAACACACTGCCCAGCAATTGAAGGAATTGCTTCGAGATATCCCGCAGGCATCTTTATATCGGAATATAAAAAAATTAGCTGAAGCCGAAATTATTCATGTGATTAGGGAGATTCCGAATCGGGGAACCATCGAAAAAGTTTATTCTATTCAAAATCCGAATAAATCTTTAATTGGCCCTGAAGAAATCAATACATTACCCAATGATGAGCAACTGGGCTTGTTTATTAAATTTATGGCTAATTTAATGGCGGAGTTTGAACAGTATTTACAGCAGGAAAAAAAAGATTTTGCTGCAGATGGAGTAACCTTTCGTCAGGCTTCCATTTATTTAAGTGATGAAGAATTTTCCGAGTTTGCCCAGGACCTAGTTAAGGTTTTTTCAAAAGTAATCAATAATAAGCCTTCAAAAGAAAGAAGACGGAGAACCGTTGGCACCATTATTATTCCGGAAAAAAAGAATAAATAAATTAATAGGGGGAATTCCATAATGGAATTTAGGGAGAAGGATGTAACGATTCAAAGTAAGGTAGCGCTTAAAGGAACACTAAGTTTACCAAATGTACGTAGTGAAAAGCGGCCGGCAATACTGATCATAGGCGGTACAGGGAAAATGGACCGCAATGGTAAAGTAAATGAAAAGCTTGATTTAAAACTTTATCGCCAGTTAGCTGAATTCTTAACGTCTTTAGGATTCATTACCTTGCGCTACGATAAGCGCGGAGTTGCAGAAAGCGAAGGGGACTATTATAAAACAGGACTTTGGGATTTAGTGGATGATGCCAGAGCCGGAGTTCAATTTTTGAAAAATCTGCCTGAGGTCAACCCTGATCAAATAATGGTGTTAGGTCACAGCGAAGGAAGTATGATTGGGACGTTAGTAGCTGCAAGAGAAGAATTAGCAGGGGCCATTTTGCTTTCCGGCGCAGTTGCAAACTTGAGCGAAGCAGTAAAATATCAAAGGGATATTGCGAGCCAAGACGTGATGACGTTAAAAGGCTTTCAAGGATTTTTACTTCGATTGCTTGGAGTTCAAAATAAAATTGAAAAACAGGCTCAAAAGTTTACAGATAAAGTTCTTAGTTCAAATAAAGAAGTAATGAAAATCGGCTTTTCGAAAATAAATGCAAAGTGGATGCGGGAACATTTTCAACATAATATAAGAGAGGACTTAGCGAAAGTAACCTGTCCGGTTCTTGCGATTACGGGGGCGAGGGATATCCAAGCCAACCCAAAGGATTTAGAAGATCTTTCCAAATACGTACAGGGTGAATCAGAATACTACATGGTTGAAAATATGGGGCATTCCTGTAAGTTTCAAGAGAAAACATCGAATATGCTTTCAGTAAAGAAGGATATCATCTCGGAAGGCAATTTGCCTATTCATCCTGAATTATTAGGATTACTGGAGAAATGGCTGGAAAAACAATGTACGGTCAATTACGCTGAAGAACCGGTTATTATATAATCTTAAAAAAAGTGGGGGACAATAGTCTCTCACTTTTTTTAAAAAATCAATGAAAAATTTGTAGAAAAATAGTATAGTAGCAGTAGTTATAACAGAAAGATAGCTTATGATAGCAGAAAGCTATCCTATATATAGGAGTGGAAAGCATGACGGAAAATGGACGTGTTCAATTAAATGTAAGAGTATCGAAGGAAATTTCTGTGAAGTTAGATGAAATTGTCGAATATTATCAGGAAAACTTGAAAGTAGGACGGGTGTATAAAGGCGATGTGTTAACAGATATTATCGAAAAGTACTATGAAGTGATGAAAAAACAGAAACAGATGAATAAAAGATTTTAGAATACTTGCAAAATTTTTTGAATATTAAAATTCAGAGAGTATAATTATACTTAAAGCATACCAACCGGTTGGTATGTATGGGGAGGTGGAAAAATAAAATGGAAGTATTAAAACTTTTTGATTTGACGGGTAAAACAGCGATTGTTACTGGAGGAGGCCGCGGCCTTGGTGCTCAAATTGCCCAAGGTTTTGCAGAAGCGGGGGCAAATGTTGTTTTATGCTCACGAAAGGTGAAGGCGTGCCAAGAAGTGGCTGGGCAGTTGGAAAAACTAGGGGTAAAAATGCTTGCACTTAAATGTGATATTGCCAATCCGGATGATGTGGCCCATGTCGTTGCAGAAACCAAAAAGGCGTTTGGTTCGATTGATATCCTTGTTAATAACAGTGGGGCAACATGGGGCGCACCTGCAGCAGAAATGCCGCTTGAAGCTTGGAAAAAGGTCATTGATGTCAATGTGACCGGAACCTTTTTGATGAGTCAAGCAGTGGGAAAAGAGATGATTGAACAGCGGTCAGGAAAAATTATCAATATTGCTTCCGTTGCCGGATTTGGCGGAACCGACCCAAGACTAATGGATGCGATTGGCTATAACACGAGCAAGGGTGCTGTTATTACCTTTACAAAGGATCTCGCAGTGAAATGGGGGAAATACAATATTCATGTGAATGCAATTGCCCCTGGGTTCTTTCCAACGAAAATGTCAAAGGGATTAATTGAACATGGAAAAGAAGCGATCTTGGCGGGAACCCCTTTACGTCGATTTGGTACAGATGACGATTTAAAAGGCGCTGCACTGTTTCTAGCCTCAAATGCCTCAAACTATGTTACGGGTAATATATTAGTAGTTGATGGCGGAACAGCAGCAATGTAAAAAACAAAAATGCGTAATAAGGGAGCGATCCTGAGATATGGTATAATTTTCTTTAGATTTATAACAGATTGCGGGGACATAGGTGTGAAAGAAAAAATTACAGAACAAAGCATCCGTTTATTTGAAAAAAAAGGCTTCAGCGAAACGTCCATACAGGATTTAGTTGAGTCAATAGGTGTCACCAAAGGAACGTTTTATTATTATTTTTCCAGTAAAGAAGAATTACTTTTAGATATCCATCTTGGCTATATCAATGACTTGCTGCAGCACCAAGAACGGATTTTAAACGACAACAGCAAAAGCTGTAAGGAAAAATTATTTGAGATTGTCCGTATGCTGATTACGAATATTAAAACCCAGGGACAGGCAGCAAAAATCTTCTTCAGAGAAATGAAGAATCTAAGTGAAGAACGCCTCGCCATTGTTGTTCCAAAAAGAGATCAATTCCGTTTAAATATCGAAGGCTTGATCATTGAAGGGATGAAGCTCGGCGAATTCCGTCCCGATTTAAATGCTTCTATCATAACGTTTGGGATTCTTGGGATGACGAATTGGAGCTATCAGTGGTTTAATCCAAGCGGTAAATCCTCTGACAGCGAGGTTGCTGAAATGTTTGTGGAAATGATTCTAAAAGGAATTCAAGTAAAATAAACCGATGTAGAGGGTATTTTACACCCTTCTACAATCGTTTGCATACTGACTAGTTAGTATGAAATGTGAATTTGTTGAACGAAAGTGGAGGGAAACGATGCCACATCAAATAAGTCATGATACCATACCGGTTCGAAATTGTAGGTAGTCCGTTTTTCAATTTGTGAAAAGTCTTATTCAGCACGCCGCAGGAATTCCAGGAAAGTAGGAGATAGTATGAAAGTAATTCAATTTAATGAATATGGCGGTCCGGAAGTTCTTCAAATGGTGGAAAAAGAAAAGCCTATACCCACAGGGAGTAATGTGTTAATTGAAATTAATGCGATTGGTGTTAATTATGCGGATACCGCACGAAGGGAAGGGCAGTATGTGGTTCCGACTCCGCTGCCATTTATTCCGGGGGCTGAAATTGCAGGTGTGGTTAGGGAGGTTGGTGATCAAGTTAAAAATGTGTCGCCTGGTGATCGGGTTGTGACCTTGATTGAATCGGGGGGGTATGCGGAGTTTGCAGTTGCGGATGAACGCTCCTTGATTTCTATTCCTGAGCAATTAGATTTTCGGAATGCAGCTGCTTTGCCACTTCAAGGACTGAGTGCTTATCATATATTAAAAACAATGGGGCGGTTGGAGAAGGGAGAAAGTGTTCTGGTTCATGCGGCTGCGGGCGGTGTTGGGACGATTGCCGTTCAGCTGGCGAAATTGTTTGGTGCTGGGAAGGTGATTGCGACGGCAAGCAGTACTGAAAAGTTGTCGCTAGCAGCGAAGATGGGGGCAGATGTTTTAGTTAATTATACGGAGGAAGATTGGGAGCTGCAGGTTCTTGAAGCGACCGGTGGCACGGGGGTTGATGTTGCGCTTGAAATGGCGGGTGGAGAGGTGTTTAATAAAACGCTTAATTGTCTTGCTACTTTTGGCAGATTAGTGATTTATGGGGTGGCAAGCGGTGAGCAGAGCCGTTTTTATCCGTCTAGCTTGATGGCACGAAACCAATCGGTGATTGGGTTTTTCTTGCCGCAAATTATGAGAAAACCAGAGTTATTGCAGCCGAGTTTGATGGAGTTACTTGCTTATCTTGGGGATGGAAAGCTTAAGCTTACAATTGGCGGGGTTTACCCTTTGGGGGAAGCAGCTTCTGTTCATCGTTTGCTGCAGTCTCGTAAGACGAGAGGGAAATTGATTTTGGAACCGTGAATAATGAGTGATTGAGTGTGGCCATGGTGCCCGTGCAGGTGTAAAAATGGGTTGGACGGGCACTATAAAAATGGAATTTTAGAAATTGAAATTTTACATATTTGTCGGCGACAAAATAGCAGCACCAAGCCGTCAAACTGTCGCCAATAGCCCTGATAGGCGACAAAATAGCAGCACTAAGTCGTCAAACTGTCGCCAATAGCCCTGATAGGCGACAAATAGCAGCACCAAGCCGTCAAATTGTCGTCAATAGCCCCGATAGGCGACAAAAATGCAGCACCAAGCCATCAAATTGTCGCCAATAACCCCCCGATAAGCGACAAAATCAAAACTCCCAAAATATCTCAATACCAAATTCCTCACACAAAACTACCTCACCAAGCTCAATTATTAATAAACTATGAACAAAGTTTTAAAGAGTATGTAAGAAATCCCCCATTCGGTTGATAAGCTCCGAAATTGGTATACACTTGAAATAGGTAGTTTTTCATGTAGGAGATGAATCATATTGAAAATACTTGTAATTGAAGATAATAAAAGTGTATGCACAATGATTGAAATGTTTTTTGCCAAAGAAGGAATACAAGGAGAATTTATCAATAACGGCCTAGAAGGCTATAACCGTTTTAAAAGCGAAACCTGGGACGCACTCATTGTCGATTGGATGCTGCCAGGAATGGACGGAGTCACCATATGCCGGAAAATTAGAGAAGAAAAACACTCGGTGCCCATTATTATGCTAACCGCAAAAGACAGCGAGTCAGACCAGGTACTTGGCCTGGAAATGGGTGCCGACGATTATGTGACAAAACCGTTCAGTCCCCTCACATTAATGGCCAGAATCAAAGCGGTAACACGGAGATTTCAAAACCAAGTAGCCGATCCCCAAGAGGAATTTCTCCAGACCGAGCATTTTAAAATCAGCAAAAATACCCGAGAGGTCATTGTTGATGGGGAGAACATCACCAATTTAACGCCAAAAGAATTTGATTTGTTATATTATATGATCGAGCACCCAAAACAAGTTTTTTCAAGAGAACAGCTGCTGGAAAGAGTCTGGGGCTACCAGTTCTACGGCGATGAACGGACCGTTGATGTTCACATCAAAAGGCTGCGAAAAAAAGTAGAAATGACCGGAATACCTTTCTTCCACACTATATGGGGAGTTGGATACAAGTTCGATGAGTCGATTAAAACGGATGAAATTTAGGTATGCATACCAACAATTTTTTAGCCATATTAGCATTATCATTGTTGCTTTTTTAGTTTTAAGTCTATTGTTTGCCCATTATATTGAAAGTTTGGTCTATGAAAATAAGGCCGATGAACTGGTTTCATATGGTAAGGCGATTATTTCAGATATTGACCACAATCCAGAGGATACTGGGCGAATTATCAATCAATACAGTACGGTCTTATCCAAAAGGAAAATGACCTTTAGTATGTTTGATCAAGGTTTTAATCTCTACTCGGTGGGGAAACGCGGGCCGACCATCACCAATTTAGAACCCGACCAATTAAGGGAGATTGCCAAAGGCCATACCCTTGTGGTCAATGCTGATTATAAAACCTTTGGTTCAGAAGGCGTAACCTTTGTCGTGAAACCATATATAAATAATGGTCGATTTTACGGTGGCATCCTCATAGCTTCACCTATTAGTGGAACAAGTGCGATGATTGAAAAAGTCAATCAATTTTTACTCTATACGATTCTCATTGCACTGGGAGTTTCGTTTTTGCTTAGCTGGCTATTATCAAGATTACATGTTAATCGAATTAAACGGCTCCAAGAAGCAACATCGCAAGTATCGGCGGGGAATTACCACGTCAGTGTGCCTGCTTCCAACTTTGATGAAATCGGTGAATTAGCCAGCGACTTTAACCGTATGGTCAATAAAATCAACCGTTCTATGGAAGAAATTGAAAGCTTGGAAAATCGGAGAAGGCAGTTTATGTCCGATGTTTCTCATGAATTACGAACCCCCTTAACGACCATCAGCGGGGTGATTGAAGGATTGAAAAACAATATGATTCCTGAGGGAGATAAGGAAAAAGGAATCAATCTTGTTAGTCAGGAAGCGAAACGATTGATCCGCCTCGTCAATGAAAACTTGGATTATGATAAAATCCGCTCGAATCAAATCCAGCTGTTCCGTGAAGAAATACAGCTGCAGGAAGTGCTTGAAATTATTCAAGAGCAATTATATCTGCAAGCAGAAGAGAAAAATAATCAAATTATTGTGGAAGCGGACCCTGATGTACATGTAAATGCGGATTATGACCGCCTCATTCAAATTTTGATTAACATCACTAAAAATAGTATCCAATTTACAACAAATGGAACGATTTGGCTGAGAGGCATGTCGGAACAAAACGATACGATTATTGAAATTGAAGATACTGGTGTGGGCATTGACCCGAAGGAAGTCGAGAATATTTGGCATCGCTTTTATAAAGCGGATATCTCAAGAACTAGTAACCCATACGGAGAATTTGGCTTAGGGCTTTCGATTGTAAAACAATTAATTGTTCTCCATAACGGGGAAATTGATGTTTTTAGTGAAAAAGACAAAGGAACAAAATTCATCATTCGATTTAAAAATGAAAAGAATGCTGCGGTGTAAAAGCTGCAGCTTTTTCATATGGAGACAATAGTTGAGTTTTCATATTTTTTCTTGTTTTATTACAAAACCATTTAAAGTTTGTTAATAATTTCGTCATATTTGTTGGATAAAGTAAGAATAAATAAATGATTCAATAATAAGCAAAAGGAGATCGAAAGCTTATGAATTATAAAGATGAATTTAACCCAGAAAATGAACAAAACGAAACCAATTCCATTGACCTTACCATGCCGGCAAGTTCTCAAAACGGATCGGATGCTGAAAGACCAAATCTTGACAAAGAAACTCATGATTATAACCGAGCATCCTATGAGACTCATCACACACAAGAAACAAACGACAGAGAATACACCACCGCCTCTCATGGTGGAGAAGCAACCCGTTCTAAAGAAGAACCGAAAACCAGCAATAAAAGAAATTTAAAAGGCTTCGCCTCAACCTTAGCTGCAGGTGTAATCGGTTCGGTATTGACCTTAACGATTCTACCACATACAGACTATATGAAAAATTATTTTGAGAAAGCGGATAACCAATCAGCTGCTACGGAAGTAAAAGCAGTGACGGCACAGCCAACGGTGGCAAAAACTTCGGGTTCGTCCATAGCTGATACAGTTGAAAAGGTATCAAAAGCTATAGTGGGAATTGAAAACTATCAAAAACAGCAAAATAGTGATTTCTTTGGTAATTCCAGCCCCTCCTCTCAAAGTGTTGAAACAGGCTCTGGATCTGGGGTGATTTTTCAAAAAAATAATAATGATGCCTATATCGTAACGAATAACCACGTTGTCGAAGGCGCTTCAAAACTTGAAATCTCTTTATATAATGGTGAAAAAACAAAGGCAGAGGTCGTTGGGACGGATGCTTTAACCGATTTGGCTGTCTTAAAAATTGATGCAAAATATGTGAATGCAACCGCAAGCTTTGGGGATTCATCCACACTACGACCTGGTGATCAAGTGTATGCAATCGGTAACCCGCTGGGACTTGACCTTTCTAGAACGGTAACACAGGGAATTATCAGTGCAACCAACCGCAGCATTGCGGTTGATACCTCGGCAGGAAGCTGGGATACAAATGTTATTCAAACAGATGCTGCCATTAATCCGGGGAATAGCGGCGGTGCGTTGATCAATTCACAAGGGCAGGTAATTGGCATTAACAGCCTAAAGATTTCAGAGAATGGTGTCGAAGGATTAGGCTTTGCCATCCCGAGTAATGACGCAATCCCAATTGTCAATCAATTAATAAAAAATGGAAAAATTGAGCGTCCATATATCGGCATTGGTCTTGAAGATTTAGATCAAATTCCGCAAATATATTGGCAAAACCTGCCTAGCAGTGTCCAAAAGGGCGTGATGATTACGCAAGTGGATCCGCATTCAGCTGCTTTAAGTTCTGGGCTCGAAGTGAAGGATGTCATTGTTTCCATGAATGGCACGAAAATTGGTTCCTCTTCCGAATTACGTAAATATTTATATACGAAAGTAAATGTAGGAGATACCGTAAAGTTTGGGGTATACCGCAATGGTAAGCTTAAAACGATTGATGTAAAGCTATCTAAATAAGCTTTCATGTTTTGATGCAAAATAAGACCTAAACAATCACGTCAGAGGTGATGAGATGAATCGGGTCGGAAAATATGCGAGTGGAAAGATTGTAGAGGATACCGTGCTGTTAAAAATGGTTCTGGATCTTCCAGAGAAAGATAAAATGCTGATGTGGTCTGAGGGATATATCGACATGGTCATTGAAAAATTACCGGAATATGGGCGGGATATTTTGGTGAATCGCAAGAAGAAATGGGAAGACACCAAGGCTTATTATCAGGATCAGCTCGAAGACATTCTTTCAAAGGAAGAGGTAAAGTTGAAAATGAAGAGCGAACGCAAAAAGTTCGCTCTTTTTGTCATGCAGCATTTTAAGGAATTTCAATCGTTATTGTTTTTATGCTATGACGGAAATTTAAAAGAGGTTGATTTAAGGAAATTTGTTTTTCGCAGGCGATATGGTTCAAGAAAATCATATTTAAAATAGTTTATCAGCGATAATTTAAAAGGTTTAAAATTTTTTAAAAAGTATATTTACTTTTTCGGTTTAAAGTTGTAAACTTTAAAATAATTCAGGCATAAACACTATTGATATAGTAAAAATATGTTATTTTTTAAAAATAAATAATTCCTTATCGCGAGTGGTGGAGGGACAGGCCCTATGAAACCCGGCAACCGCTGTTTGATTCAAACAGAAGGTGCTAAATCCTGCAGAGTACATACTCTGAAAGATAAGGGAGAGTCGAGGTGAAAATGCGCTCTTCCTAATGGGAAGGGCGCTTTTTTTGCTCTACATAATCATGGTTATACTTTTTCCTAAAAAAGGAAGAAATTATATTATAAAAATAAATGAGGGGGATCAACATGAAGAAACTAGCATTAATCGTTACGATTTTTGCCTTTTTGTTAGCAGGCTGCGGAGGGGCAAATTCTTCTTCTTCAAAAAGCAAGGAGAAAGGTTCAGAAAAGAAGCGTGTTGCGTTAATTTTACCGGAAAAAATTGGGGTGAACCCTTTCTTCCAACAAATGGATGAAGGCGCTAAAAAGGCTGGAAAAGAATTTAACGTTGATGTAAAAACCATTGAGTCAACTGACCAAGCAGCGATTGAACAAAACCTTCGTACAGCTGTAGCGGAAAATTACGATTTGATCATTACTTCTTCCTTTGAGTCAGAAGACGCTTTAAAGAAAGTAGCAACGGAAAATCCAACTAAACAATTTGCCATCATTGATACAACCGTTGATTTACCAAACGTTCGCAGTGTAACCTTCCGTGAACAAGAAGCAGCTTACCTTTTAGGAGCAGCTGCAGGTCTTTCGACCAAAACGAATAAAGTCGGGATGGTTGTAGCCATCGATGCACCGTTGATGAAGAAATGGACAGGCGGCTTCCAAGAAGGATTAAAAGCAACGAATCCAAAAGCACAATTTCTTGTAAACTATGTTGGCAGCTTTACAGACCCGGCAAAGGCAAAAGAACTTGCCCTGCTTCAAGCCTCTAAGGGTGCAGATTTTGTTGCAGGTGCTTCAGCCGTTGGTGATTTAGGAGTATTTGAAGCAGCAAAAGAAAAAGGATTCTATACTTCGGGACAAGATGTTGACCGAACCGAAGTGGATCCAAAGCATGTTGTTCTTTCTCAATTAAAGGGAACGGATGCGGCTGCCTACGAAACCATTAAAGATTACGCAAAAGGCACATACAAAGCAGGAGTGGTTTCCTATGGTTTGAAGGAAGATGGAGTCGGGCTAACGTATGTAACAAAAGAAAGCAAGAGTCCGCTTAATCCATTTGTTGGACAAGCGAATATCGATAAGGTAAAAGCCATTAAAGATGACATCATTTCCGGTAAGGTAACGGTAACAGACCCGTTAAAATAATCGCTTAATGCATAGTAGGGAAGCTATCTAAAGAGTTTTAGAAGATAGCTTCCCTTTCACCATGAAAAACAGGTTTGAAGGGAGATAAAAAGGATGCCTCGATTGGAAATGAAAAACATGACAAAGCGTTACGGAAATTTTGAGGCAAACTCTGATGTATCGTTTTCCTTAAATCCCGGGGAAGTCCATGCCATTGTTGGGGAAAACGGGGCTGGAAAAACTACTCTAATGCGCATGTTATATGGATTAGAACAGCCGAGTGCCGGCTCTATTTTGCTTGATGGCAAGCAGGTTGACTTTAAAAGTCCATTAGACGCACTAAGTCATGGCATCGGCATGGTTCATCAGCATTTTATGTTAATTCCAAATTTAACGGTGACAGAAAATATTGTCATTGGACGCGAGCCTAAGAAGGCAGGATTTTTTAATCGTAAGAAAGCGGCTGAATTGGTTTCAGAGGTTTCAAACAATTTTGGAATTCCTGTTAGACCAACCGTTAAGGTGTCGGAGTGTTCTGTCGGGGAACAGCAGCGCATCGAAATTGTCAAAGTCCTTTACCAAGGGGCCGACATCATCATTTTGGACGAACCGACAGCGGTGTTAACCCCTTTAGAGGTAAAAGAATTGCTTAAGACGATTCGGTTTTTAGCAGAAAAGGGGAAGAGCATCATCCTTATTACCCACAAGCTGCATGAAGTAATGGAAGTGGCAGATCGGGTAACGGTATTAAGAGGAGGTAAGGTAACTGGAACTTTTCAAATCGTGGATACGAATGCAGATGAATTAGCGAAAAGGATGGTTGGCCGGGACCTCGTTCAATTAAAGGATCGTAAACAAACAGTTGGAAATGAGTTCCTTAAGGTTCAGGGAATAACGGTCCAAGGGAAATCCGAAAAACCTTTACTCGATGGTATTACCTTTTCTGTCTCTGAGGGTGAGATTGTCGGGATTGCCGGTGTTTCCGGCAATGGCCAATCCGAATTGCTTCAGGCGATATCGGGACTGATCGAGGTGGAGCAAGGCAGGATTGAACTAGGGGGAACAGAGATTACTCGTTCGTCCGTTAAGTATAGAAGAGAAGCGGGTTTAGCCCATATCCCGGAAGACCGCTATTTATGGGGGGCGGCAAAAGAGGCAAGTGTCGAAGAAAATGCCTTTATGGGATACCATCGTAACTCTGTTTTTTCGAAAAAGAATTGGTTATTAAAAAGAGATTTTCAACAAATCGTCAAAAAATGGATTGGCAAATATTCAATAAAGGCTGGTGCCTTAAACAACAACGCCGGGAATTTATCTGGCGGAAATTTACAAAAACTGATCGTTGCCAGAGAGCTCGGACACGAGACCCCATTTCTCATCGCTGCTGAACCGACAAGAGGGGTTGATATCGGTGCAATGGAGGTCATTCATGATGCCCTTATGGAAAAACGAAACGAGGGTGGAGCGATTCTTCTCGTCTCTTCCGAGTTAACGGAAATTATGACTTTATCGGACCGAATCCTTGTGATGTATGAAGGCAGAGTGGTTGGGGAGTTATCCGGGAAAGAGGCAACCGAAGAAAAATTAAGTATTTTGATGGCAGGAGGAACTTTAAATGAATCGATTGAGACAACAGCTTAATGCCCTAATACAGCCGATTCTAGCCATCGTTCTTGGTTTGATTGTCGGTATGGCGGCCATTCAAATCGTCCATGGTTCGATTATCCAAACCTATACCGAAATGTGGAATGGCGCCTTTGGGAACTTCTATTTCTTTACTTCCACTTTAGCGAGAGCGACTCCAATTTTACTTATCGCCCTAGGTGTCGGCTTTGCGTTTCGGGCCGGGGTCTTTAATCTTGGTGCAGAAGGTCAGTTGGTTTTTGGCGGCATTGCTGCAGCCTTAACGGCGTTGTATTTACCCGGACCATTCGTTGTGAAAATGATCGGTGCCCTTTTGGCAGGAATTATGGCGGGAGGAGTATGGTCACTATTAGCGGGTTGGATGGAGTTAAAGTTTAAGGTTCAATTGGTTATTTCTACCTTGCTCTTAAACTATATTGCTACTTATTTTGCTAGTTATCTAGTTTCAAAACCGTTTCAAGACCGGACCGGATCGGCGGCATTGGCCCAGACAAAAATGCTCGATGCACATCTCTGGCTGCCAAAATTATTCGCGGGTATGCCCGTACACCTTGGCTTTGTCTTCGCCATCCTATTTGCCCTCGTGTTATATATTTGTTTCCGATTTACTTCGACAGGGTATCAAATTTCCATGCTGGGAAAAAATCCTTTTTTCGCGTCCTATGGGGGGATTCATAAGCAAAAAATTACGCTACTCTCGATGTTTATCAGCGGGGCCTTATCAGGACTCGCCGGTACGTTTGAAATTATGGGAACACACTACCGTTTTATTGATGGTGCTTTAACGGCTCCAAGCTATGCCTGGACAGGCTTAATGGCTGCCTTATTGGCCAATTCGAATCCGATTGGGACCATCTTTACCTCAATTTTACTTGCTGCACTGCAGACGGGGGCGATGGGAGTAGAACGAAATACCGATGTACCGCTTGAGATTTCTAGCGTGATTCAGGCCGTTATTATTCTATTTATATCAGCTAAGTTTGCTTTTAAAGGCTTTAAAGTCATCAAGAAAAGGAGGAAGGCAGATGGAGCAGCTGTTTGATGTTTCGTTGTTAAGTTCAACCATCCGCATGGTGGCTCCGATTCTGTTAGCTGCCCTTGGCGGAATGCTTTGCACCCGGGTCGGAATTTTTAATGTGGGCTTAGAAGGGCTGATCATAACAGGTGCCTTCACAGCGGTTGTCGGAAATTATTATACCCATAGCCTTATTTTAGCTGTCCTTATGGCGGCAGCGAGCAGTGTGCTGCTTTCCCTTTTATTTGGCTTCATGACGATTAAAATGAAGGCCAATGAAATTGTGGTTGGGGTCGCGATTAACTTTTTAGGATTAGGCCTGACGACTTTCTTTTTACGAACGATCTTTCATGTGAAAGGTGCGTATTACAACAAAGATATGGAGGGCTTACCACACTGGAAGATCCCAGTGATCGATAAAATTCCTTTTTTAGGTGATGTGTTTTCAGGGCACTCCCCACTAGTTTATTTGGCCATTATATTAGCCATTTTATTCTATATCTTTTTTTACAAAACCGTTGCAGGTTTTCGTATGCTTGCTGTTGGATTCAATGCAGCAGCTTCGAAAACAGTCGGTATAAAAGTACAGGCCTGGCAATACTTAGCCATTGCCTTATGCGGTGCGCTTTGCGGGCTTGCAGGTGCACAGCTTTCCTTAGGACAGGTAACGATGTTCTCAGAAGGTATGAGTTCCGGCAGGGGATTTATTGCATTGGTGGCAATGATGCTGGGACAATCACATCCAATTGGAGTATTGGCTTCAAGTCTATTATTTGGATTAATGGATGCACTAAGTACTAGATTACAAGGGTTATCGGTTCCGACCCAATTTACGATGATGATTCCATTTGTTTTAACTCTTCTCGCCATGTTCTTCTTAAAGGATAAGGGCGTCGATCAAAATCAATCAGGCCAGCAAAGTTCTAGGTAAGGAGGAGAAAATAGAATGAATAAAGCAGAAAAAATTAAAAAAATGAAAGTACCGGTTAATGATAATCCCGAATTAGCATCCCGGCTTCCTCAAGGGCAAGTTCTCACGGAACGGTTCCCGATTCTTCATGAGGGTGAAATCCCAACCTATGATTTGGAAAATTGGACGCTCAAATTATTTGGTGAAGTTGGAGAGGAAAAAGTTTTTAAGTACGCAGATATTCTAGCCATGCCACAATCATCTGTAACGTGCGATATTCATTGTGTAACAAGATGGTCAAGGTTTGATAATACGTTTCAAGGTGTTTTATTTAAAGATTTTATAGAAGCTGCCGGAGTAAATCCGACCGGAAAATATGTGATGGTCCATGGCGATCAGGATTATACTGCCAATGTACCACTTGAAGATTTATTACGGGATGACTGTATTTTAGCGCATACCTTTGAGGGAAAGCCGCTGTCTGCTAAGCATGGCTGGCCGCTTCGCCTTGTGCTGCCGCATTTATATTTTTGGAAAAGTGTCAAATGGGTGCGGGGATTCCAATTTATGGAGGAAAACCAACCCGGCTTTTGGGAACAAAACGGTTTTCATTTAAATGGCGATCCCTTTAAAGAAGAAAGATTTTCAGGAGAAGATCTGCCAATTCCAGAGGATGAATGGGAGCACAAAGATTATGACTAATAGGCTGCCAAATTTAAAAATCAATCCGGAGGAACTCCCAAAACGTGTTCTAGTCTGTGGTGACCCTTTTCGAGCAAAGAAAATTGCCTCTTTACTAGAAGATGCCACACTTTTAGCTGAAAGCCGAGAGTATCATAGTTTCAAAGGAAAATGGAACGGTGTAGAGGTAGGCGTAGTTAGTCATGGGGTAGGTTCTCCTGGTGCAGCCGTTTGTTTTGAAGAATTGGCCCTTGGGGGAGTACAGCAAATCATCCGGGTCGGAACAGCTGGCTCCTATCAAGCGGATGTTACACCGGGCAGTCTTGTTATTAGTAAGGCCGCTGTCCGTTGTGACGGGCTGACGAGTCAGTTAGTCCCGCAAGGTTTCCCGGCTGTTGCGGACGCTAAAATTGCTGAAGCGTTGGAAAAAGCATCGATCATGAACAAAGCGGATGTTTATTCCGGAATCACCTTGACCCTAGATGTATTTTACCAAGGAGTTTTGGAATTCCCGCATGCAATTTATCAGAAAGCCGGTGTTCTCGCGGTGGAGATGGAAATTTCCGCTTTATATATCATTTCATCGTTAAGAGGAATGAAGGCTGGAGCGATTGTGGCCATTGATGGATATGCCGATGCCGATTTACGAAATACATACAATCCGCATACGGACAAAGTTAAAGAGGCAGTGGATGATGGAATAAAAATAGCCTTAGATGCCTTGGTTACACTTTAAAAAACTAATTACGATGTCATCACTTCCCTCCTAAGAATATGCTATAGGTGAACAACATGGAGGTGGCGTGATGGCTGTAGTGAGGGCAAGAAAATCCGATATCGACCTGTTAGCCAGGTTGCTTCGGGCTGAAGGTGAGGGAGAAGGGGATCTTGGGATGCTTCTCATCGGGAATGTGGGAATTAACCGGATACGTGCAAACTGTTCTGATTTTAAAGGACTTCGCACCATTCCGCAAATGGTGTTTCAACCACATGCATTTGAAGCAGTTACACATGGATATTTTTATCAATCACCCAGATCATCTGAAAGACGTTTAGCGCAAAAGGTAATCGACGGGCAAAGATTTTGGCCGGCAAAATTCAGCCTATGGTATTTTAGACCGGATGGTGATTGCCCAAGTACATGGTATGATCAGCCGTTTGTTTCAAGATATAAGCTGCATTGCTTTTATGAACCAACATCTGATACCTGCGCGAATGTATATAATACATTTTAAGATTCCTAGAGCCGTTATGCTAACGGCTCTATTTTATTTAAAGACTATGTTATAGAACAAGGTTGATTTTTAAAACAAAGTTGATTGGAGCGGAAGGCACGGAGACTCCTGTGGGAGTACGGGGTAGGGGAGACCCCGCAGGAGCGAAGCGACGCTCCCGGACCGCCCACGGAAAGCGAAGTGCCTGGAGCGGAAAACACACCTAAGTATGAATTAGAATTTCATTAAATTCCATCTGGTCGAATAAGTTTTTCTCTTGGACATATATGTAGTAAAAAGAGTATTGGACAAGGATGGATTGCATGGTAAAAAAAATGGTGGTTATTGGCTTTGGGAGTACCTTAATTGGCATCGGCCTAAATGGATTTATTATTCCATTTCATTTAATCAATGGCGGGTTTATAGGAATAAGCCTGATTATAAATTATCTATCGGGATTTAAAGCCGGATTAATTTTTATTCTCCTTAATTTTCCCGTCTATATGTTTGCCTTTAAATCTGATCCGCTTTATTTTGTTAACGGTATAATTGGGGCAATCATTTCCGGAATAATGATTGAATTACTGATTCCATTAAATGGTGTCTTCCATTTACCGATTATGAGCAGTGTGATTATCGGTGCAGTCATCATTGGGATTGGGGTCGGGGTCATGTTAAGAAATCATATTAGCCCTGGAGGAATGGATTTACTAGCATTGCTTATGGCAAAATGGTCAAAAATCAATGTCGGTGTGATTATTTTTGCAATGGACACCGTGATCATATTTGCTGCCTTGTTTCTGCTCCAGGATGCTAAACTATTTTATTCGTTGTTGATTGTCTCAATTGTTGGATTACTTGCGAGCATGATTACCTCTTTTCGCGGTGTCAAATTTTTTATTTCTTAATTTTTGGATCTTATTTTTGGAAGTTCGTTTATTTTGATAAACTATTAGAGGGAACTAAAATAAATTTTTAAAGTGCAGGCAGGATAATGAAACCAATACCAGATCATTTAAAGGAAAATTTAACGATTTTATTTGTGGGATTTAATCCAAGTATACGTTCAGGTGAAGTAGGACATCATTATGCAAATCCAAACAACCGCTTTTGGAAAATTCTTTTTGAAGCGGGGCTGACACCAAGAAAATATGAAGCCACAGAAGATGGGGATTTAGTAGAAAGGGGTTATGGGTTCACCAATATTGTGGCCAGGCCTACTAAGGCGGCAGATGAAATTACGAGGGAAGAATATCGCGAGGGTAGAGAAATTTTAAAAGAAAAGATTCTACAATTTAAACCGAGGGTGGTTTGTTTTGTCGGGAAAGGCGTATACCAGGAATATAGTGGCCGAAAAACGGCGCCTTGGGGGGTACAAACGGAATCGGTTGTTCCGGGGACAATTGATTTTGTCGCACCATCTTCAAGTGGACTTGTCCGAATGAGGATGGAGGAGATTGTGGAGATATACAAGCAACTAACTAAATTAATTGAAGAATAAAAAACATCGAGGGGTGTGCCTTCGATGTTTTTTCTAAGTTAATTTCCATATTTTTTTTGATAATGCGAAAGGGCGATTAACGGGAAAACATAGCGGTAGCTGTGATAGTGGATGTAAAAGGCGCCCGCCATACCTTGGCCCTTTGGATAGTCTGTTGTCCAATCCTCTTTTTCGATCGAAGCGAGCAAATACGAAATTCCTCTATCAATCTCTTTTGTTGGCTGATCCGAAGCTGCGATTAAGGCATCAAGTGCCCAGGCGGTATGTGTCAACGTACTGGCGCGGAGCGGGACATAGGTTTCTTGATTATCACTTTGACAAGATTCCCCCCAGCCACCGTCATCATTTTGCGTGCTCTTCAGCCAGGTTACCGCCTTTACGACAGGCGGTTCAGTAGCGGGGACTCCGACTGATAAAAGCCCTGTGATTGCTGCCCATGTCCCGTAAAGATAGCAAATTCCCCATCTTCCATACCAGGACCCGTTCTTTTCCTGGTTTTTCATAAGCCATTTGACAGCTCTTTTTACATCCTCATGATTGCGTGATAGATTCGTATAATTCCCGAAAAATTCAAGGGTTCGTCCTGTAAGATCTGCACAGGTAGGGTCCAATAACATATACTTACCTTTTTCAACGGGTAAAAACTCAACAAGCTTTGAATTGACGTTTTTTTCAAAGGCTGCCCAGCCGCCATCATCATTTTGCATCGAAAAAATCCAGTTAATCCCGCGGTCCCAAGCGTTAAGGTGAGAGGAAGCGATTCTTGAAATCGAGCGAAGCGAGGCGGTCGTATCATCAACATCCGGGAGTATATGGTTCACATGGGAAAAACCCCAGCCCCCCGGCAGACTGTTCGGATTATGAATCACCCAATCACCGAATTTATGATGCTGCCTTTCTAATAAATATTGATTTGCCCGTACAATCATTGGGTCTTCCGGTATAATACCTGCCCCCTGCAGCGCATAACCAATTAATGAGGTATTCCAAACAGTTGCCGTCGTGTACTGCAAATGGGGAAAGCCCTTAATCTCACATTTCATAGACTTAATTCCATTTACCGCATTGATAATAATCGGGTCGGTCTTTTTGTACCCTAGTGAGAGGAGTGCGAAAATCATTAAAAATGTGCAGCTGTAATAGCAGTAAAACGTACCATCCGGCTCTATTCGGTCGAGCATATATTTTTTAGCCCGTTCGATGGCTAATCTGTGCAGGTCACCAGGTAATCCGAGTAAATTTTTTACACCATCTTCAAGGAAGGAAAACAGCGACCGCATTTCGCTTGAACGAACCCATGGGTCAGGTGTGTTACGGTCTATCTGCAATTCCGATAAATTTGGACTTTTCGCTGTGGTGAGGGTGAATTTTTTATCCGCCAAAATCATGATGGGAGTGAGATTTGCTCTGCCAAAAACAGAAAATGAATAGAAATTGATCGGGAAGCTTAGTGGTAAGAGAATGACCTCAACCGGCAGCGGGGAAAATGTTGGCCATTTATATTGTCCAGTAATGGCTAACATGACCTTTGTATACATACTAGCTTCTTCCAAGCCGCCATTCGCCAATATAAATCTTTTTGCCGCTCTCAAGCGACGATCACTTTTTTGAAAATACCCTGAATAAAGTAGAGCGTAATAGGCCTCAATGGTTGCTGTCAGATTTCCTTCGCCCTCATCGTAAAATATTTTCCACGCCCCATTCTTTTCCTGCCTGGATAATATTCGCTTAGCTAACCCTTGGATTAATTCTTCATCATGTAATTCCAATGTCCTTAATAAAATAATCATATATGCATCTGTTGAAATTCCTGTTTCAAAGGGATAGTTCCATGAGCCGTCGGGAGATTGATCGTTCTTTAGCTTTCCTACAATCCAGTCGATGCCCTTACTTGCAGTGATCATCCTATTTTTTCATTCCTCTCCCATTAATGGATTCTTATCTATACATATTCCCTTTAGGTAAGGAGAATTCGTAGGGGAGGTGCTGTGTTATATTTTTTCTGCGAAGCCGTGAAAAATCACCACTTGACAGTATTACCGAAGAACTGAAGAAGAAAAGCAAAATGGTTGGTAAGGCTTCTGTTCATGAAGAGCTGTTACCGAAACGGGACCGCTTGCTGTTAAAACAAATTAGGCTGAAAACCCAAGAATATAATCTAAACAATGTCACAAGGACCCGAGCGTATTTTGAATTTTATCAGTACCATCCCGAAATTCATTGGGCATTTTTAGGTCATATGGTTTCAAGGAATGGCGGCTTTAATATGAGCGATTTAAAAGGAGAATTTTTGACGAGATTGTTATCGAAAAAAGAAAGAAATTCATTTTTTTCCTTTCTGGAGCGGGGAAATTGGCTGATTTTCCAAGATGCCTATCCGCAATTTTTACTTTATCGCGAAAGTCTTTATATCAGCAAACCGTTATTTTACTTATTTCCATACCTAAATATTTCGACCTTCATGGAAACCATTTGGAATCATTTTTGGCAAAATCATGACACCTACATCCTTACGATGGCCCTTATAGTGAATGAGCAAAGCTATTTAGAAAAGAGAGTCGTGCAAAACCCTCAATTTAAAAAGGAGGTGTTCAATAAACTGGAGTTTAAACTGCAGGATTTGCTTTCCTTTAACCAAATTCTTTTTCCGTATGGAAAAAAAAATATGGTGGGCCAGACCCTTCATCAATTTGGCTCGGTCAATGAGCGAATTTTATTAGGAAAACGATTATATGCTGTTTTATATCAGGACCGGGATATTTTTGAGGGTGTGGTGGAATGGGCAAAAAGTCATCCGCATACAGGTTCAAGAAAGGATTACTGGCCGGATGTTTTCAATCATATCAATGAAGGAGTTCCGGGCGCGGCTTACCAGCTTCGTTTAAAATCCTGCCGTCTGCGTCCTGGTGCAAGAAAAATATTTAGTCCCAATTTGGAATCCGCTTGGAAAAATCGAACGCATCCGGAAGCGGAAAAAGGTGATTGGTTTCTCGACTGGCGGGTTGTGGATTATTTAAAAGAGGACAATGAATCTTATGATGGGGAGATTAAGAATGAATACTGTAAAACACTTGAACGGCTCGAGCTTGCCGCCCTTGCGAAAAAAGCGATATCTATTTTGGATTAAAACGTATATTCCCGCAATGCTGCTTGGTTCACTTCTTGGAACGTATTTAAATCTCTATTTTGTTGAAAAACAAATGTATCGTTTTCCAATTAGGCCTTATCCGGAATTTTTTTCGATTAATATTGTGTTCACCCTTGTAGTGCTTCCGGTCTTTATTTTTGTTTTTCTTTATATGATGAAAAAGGTAAATGGATGGGGGAAGGCGGGAATTGTCCTATTTTTAAGTCTCTTCATGCCAATCATGGAAAAGTTATCAGAGATGGTAGGGATGTTCGCGCATTCGAGTGAATGGAAACACCTTTATGCGGCAGGAGGTTATTTAATTTTTTTAACGGTTATTTATAGCTTTTTTCATTGGATGGAGAATAAAAACAAAAGCCAAGACTAATGTCTTGGCTTTTCAGGTACCGCGTAAGCTGCACCTGCCCCTTCCGTCCGTACAGTGGTTAAGTGTCCCGCAACAAGCGAATGTTCGGAAGGGGTACCTCTAGTTTACCACAAATTTGGAAAAAATAAAGATGGTTACAAACTTTCTTTTCTTGTTTGAAAAGTGTAAATTTAATTAGGTTCTACGTGGACATGGACATCTAAGACATGATGTTCCTTTATTAATTCATTTTCAACTTTGGTTGCAATATCATGAGCTCCACGAATATCTAAGTCAGAATTTACTAGGATTACTATGTCCACTACCACGTTATTTCCGTAATTCCTAGCCTTAATGTCTTGAACACCTTTTACACCATAACACTTAATAATCGAATCTTTATATGATTCTATTTGTTTTACATCAAAGCCATCAGTTAAATGGTGCGATGTATCTCTAAAAATCTCCCAACCAGTCTTACAAATGATGAGTCCAACAATTATAGCAGTAATAGGGTCTAACCAAGGAAGGCCAAACTGAGCCCCAATAATTCCGATGAATGTTCCTACGCTAACCCATGCATCTGAGAGATTATCCTCCCGCACAGGCTAAAATTCTAAGTGTATGGGAACGATGAAGCCCGGAAAGTGCCCGTGCCAGCTAAAAATCTCTGAATATGGGAACGATAGAGCCCTGATAGTGCCGCACCATCTATAAATCTCTGAATATAGGAACTATGAAGCCAGGAAAGTCTTATTTTACTGGTAGAAATAAATCTTTAATTGACAATCAATATCAATAAAAATACAATAGTTTTAGATGATATTGAAAATCGTTATCAATTGTTGGACTTCACAAGGAGGATCCTTTATGGGCAAAAATCTATTACTTAAATTATCTATCCTACTATTAATATTAGTATTTGGGGTACATACTACTGTGTCAGCGGCTGGAAATTCCAGTGAGGATATAAAGAAAGCTGAAGTTTCAGTTGATAAAGCCATCGACTATGCTTCTAAAGGGAATCTTTCCGAAGCACAAAAGGCGTATGATCAATTTAATAAAACCTGGAGAGAAATTGAAGAAGGAATTAAAGCTGATTCAGCGACTGCATATCGAGACATTGAATCGAATATGGGGCAGGTTGTTTATGCCCTTACCCTTAAGAAGCAGGATCAGGTTTTACAAGCTTTAAAAGGTTTAAAAGCAGTTAATGAAAAATTTGCAAGTGGGGGCTATCCAAAAGAAGCAGGCATTAAGAAAGAAGATATCTCTTTAGATGATTTTATCGTGCTTCTCCAAGAAACAAAGAAGGAAATTAAGGAGCAAAAGCAATCAGAAGCTCTTGCAGATATTAAAAAGGCAAGTAGCAGCTGGTTGAGCGTAGAAGGAGTAGTTGTTGCACAATCTGCCACAGTTTATAGCGATTCCGAAAGAGATTTGGTAACCATTCAAGCTATGCTTGCTGCAAATCCACCAAATTTTAAAGATGCAAATAAAACTGTCGATAACATGATAAAATACTTGACCCCTTTAGCTGATAAAACGGAATATACTTATTGGGATGCAGCAATGATTCTTATTCGTGAAGGTTTAGAAGCATTGCTTGTTGTTATAGCCCTTATGTCATTTGTAAAAAAATCAGGTGAGGGAAAGGGAAAAGGCTGGATTTGGACTGGTGTTTTATCGGGTCTTGGCGTTAGTGTGATTCTTGCAGTCATTGTTAAATTTGTCATTTCTTCTGGCGCGTTTGGTAACAATAATGCTCTAATCGCTGGTTGGACTGGGGTTTTTGCAGCAGTCATGTTACTGTATATGAGCTATTGGCTTCACAGTCAATCCAATATAGCTGATTGGAATCGGTATATTCGTGAAAAAAGCCAAACAGCATTAACCACAGGTAAACTAGTTTCTTTAGGGGTTCTTGCCTTTCTTGCGGTATTTCGGGAAGGAACAGAAACAGTGTTGTTTTATATCGGAATGGCAAGCCAGATAAAACTTCAGGCATTACTGATAGGTTTTCTCATAGGAGCAGCAATACTGGGAATCTTAGCTTATCTAATGGTATTTGTCGGATTAAAATTGCCACTTCGTCCATTCTTTATGGTATCTAGTTTAATCGTATTTTACCTGTGTATTAAGTTTACAGGTATGGGGATTCATAGCCTACAATTATCTGGCTTAATCCCAACAACGAATTCTCAAAGCATCCCAAGTATAGAATTTTTTGCACTATACCCATCTTGGGAAAGTACAATTCCACAGGTAATTCTGGTTCTTGGTGCAGTGATTATACTTTTATCAAAAAAATTTAAAAATCAAAAACAAAATGCTGTGAACAATAATCACAATGAAAGTAGGAAACTATCATGAAAAAATTAACATCAATGGTTTTAGCAGTTGGTCTAGGGAGTGCATTAGTATTAGCTGGTTGTACTTCAACTGATAACAAAGTTTCTGATGGTGTAAATAAAATGTTGGATACAACAGGACAGTTATCAAAAGCAATCGATAGTGGTGACCAAGCAAAAGTAAAAGAAGTTGGACCGAAATTAGAAGATCAATGGTCTTCGTTTGAAGACGATGTGAAAAAGGATAACAAAGACCTTTACGGAAAAGTTGAAAAATATCTAGATCCGACGATTGCTGGTTCAGAAGCAAAAACTCTTGATAAGGAGGCATTGGGTTCTTTAAATGATCAATTAACGGATGCCTTGAAAGAATTACAGAAAAAAACCAAATAATTAAATTTAAAACACCGACTACATTTTAGAAGTCGGTGTTTTATTAAATTTACTTAGACTGTTCCATATGGAATTACTTAATTTTGTTAGCTTCGGAAGTCCCAATAATTTAATAGGGAGGATTTAAAAAGCAGAAGGAAAATTCTGAGGCAACCGTAGATTGATAATAAAGATAAATTAAGTAGATTATCAATGGTTAAGGGGGGAATTTTCCCCCTCCTATTTTTTCATCGCCTTATCTTAAAGTTTTTAATGCACCGCTCCATGCGATTAGTTGATCAAGCATAGCATTTACATTATTAAGATGTAAATCTTGAGGTTTGAAATTGGATCCGTTCTCGAAATCCGTAAATAAGGATAATGTTGGATGTACTCGAACATCAGCGATTAGTAATTCACCACAAATTCCACGTAAATGTTCAGCTGCACGAGCACCGCCGGTAGAGCCGTAGCTGACAATACCTGCTGCTTTATTATTCCATTCATCACGAGCAGAATCTAATGCATTTTTTAATGCACCTGTAATACTGTGATTATATTCTGCAACAATAAATACAAAACCGTCTAAAGAAGCTAGTTTTTCCGACCAAGCTTTTAATCCAGGTTCATCTCCTGCAGTTGTAAAAACAAATGGCAGATTGAATTGGGCAATATCTACAATCTCATAATCTGCATCCCCACGTTTATCAGCAATACCTTTAACCCATTCTCCAACTTGCGGACTCACTCTACCTTGGCGTGTGCTACCTAAAATAATTCCTATTTTTTGTTTTTCATTTGCCATTACTTCTTCCTCCTTTGTGGAACTTCCGAATAATTTGTTTAAAAGACCCATAAGATCAACTGCCTTTTGTTTATTATGGCCCTAACAAATTTATTATGAGTAATGAAGTCATACTCTATTCCTAAACTCCTTAGTTACAGTTGTTTGAAATGAAGGAAAATAGTTGATATAATAACTTCTTGGGTCAGATATGAAAAAATCAGTATTAGGAGATGAATGGAATGACAAAAAAGGGATACATATCAATGCAAAATGGAAACAAAATCGAATTTGAACTTTATCCAAACGAAGCACCTGGTACAGTTGCTAACTTTGAAAAATTAGCAAAAGAAGGTTTCTACAATGGATTAACATTCCACCGTGTCATCCCTGGTTTTGTAAGCCAAGGCGGATGCCCGAGCGGAACAGGAACTGGGGGTCCTGGTTACACAATCAAATGTGAAACTGAAGGAAATCCTCATAAACATGTTCCTGGTGCGTTCTCAATGGCTCACGCGGGCAGAGATACTGGCGGCAGCCAATTCTTTATTGTTCACGAATCACAGCCTCACCTAAATGGTGTACACACTGTTTTCGGACAAGTGACTTCAGGACTTGAGCATGCAAAAGCAATGAGAAATGGCGATGTAATGGAGAAAGTCGAAGTATTTGACGAAGAATAGGATTTGAAAAAGGTTGTCCGGAAAGATTTCTTTTTGGACAGCCTTTTTTTGTGTTTATTTGGGGGAAATTCAGCTTCGCAGATTAAAGCGGGCTTTATGCAGATAAAATCGCTTTTACCGCAGATAAAAGGGTCCGGTACGCAGATAAAAATACTTTTACCGCAGATAAATATTTCAATACCCGGGCAAATTATCTTCAAATCCTAATTTTGGGGGTCCATATGAAGAAATTTGCTTTTATTTTCATTCCCTTACTTGTATTTTTTATCGGTACTCCTGTTTTTGCAGAAAGTAATGTCCCTTATCAATTAAAAGCTGCCATTATTATTGATGATTTCGGCGGTGGAACCGGGGGTGTGCGTGACTTTTTAGAAGGAGATATTCCGATTACAGCTGCCGTTATGCCTTTTACAGAAAAATCAAAGGAACATGCCGAATGGGCTCATAAAAATGGTTTTGAGGTCATCGTTCATTTACCGATGGAACCGAAAAGAGGAAAAAGATCATGGCTCGGTCCAAAACCGATTACCGTAGATCTTTCTCCAAAAGAAGTAAAAGCTCGTGTTGAGGAGGCGATTAGTACCGTCCCATATGCTGTAGGACTGAACAATCATATGGGGTCACTTGCGGTGGAGAACGAGCCAATTGTCCGTGCGATAGTAGAAGTTGCCAAGGAAAAAGGTCTCTATATTATTGACAGTGGGACAAGTTCACAGAGTAAATTTCCAAAGGTAGCTGAAGAGTTAGGTGTTCCACTTTTAAAAAGAGATGTGTTTCTCGATGATATTTCATCCTCATCATATGTGAGAAAACAAATGATTCGACTGGCAAAGGTGACAGAAATCAAGGGAAAAGGAATTGCCATCGGGCATGTCGGGATTAACGGAAAGGTTTGTTCCATTGGAATATTTGAATCACAAGATGAATTTAATAAACGACACATTAAAATTGTTCCGGTGTCGGAGCTATTTGCTAAAAAAATGAAGAAAAAGACATTTCCCCTCTATTAAAATAAGATTTTTAACGCCGAGCATTTAGGAGTCGGCGTTTTTGATTGCATCATTAAATTCCATTTTCATTAAACATTATTTAAATGTTTAAAAAATTAAAAATTATAGCTTGATTGTTTTTTAATTCTGTTATAGAATAAGAAAAATTAAAAAGCTAAAATAAATAAAACACATTGAATGGGAATATTAAGGAATATTTATTGCATAGAGAGCTGTCGGCTGGTGAGAGACAGTCAATAAATTCCCCAACTCGCCCAGGAGTGGTAAAGCTGATATGTAGGTTTTACCGGTTGACAGCCGTAATCAAGTCGTTAAGTGGGTTCGTTTGTTTTTTATGCGAATCAAAAAGAGTGGTACCACGTAGGCAAAGCCTGTCGTCTCTTATGAGATGATAGGCTTTTTTATTTTAACTAAACGAACGATAAAAAATAAAAAGGTGGTTGTCAGAATGAAAAATGTTCAAAAGTATTCCCGAGGATATTTTATGCCCCCAGTGAAAAGCTTGAAATGGACAGAAAAGGAGTACATAGAGGAAGCTCCTACATGGTGCAGTGTGGACTTAAGAGATGGAAATCAGGCTTTAATCGTACCAATGAGTTTGGAGGAAAAGCTGGAATATTTTCAATTGCTTTTGGAAGTAGGTTTCAAGGAAATAGAAGTCGGTTTTCCAGCTGCATCGGATACAGAATATGCTTTTTTACGTACCTTGATTGAAAAGGATTTGATTCCGGACGATGTAACGATTCAAGTGTTAACACAGTCCAGAGAACACATTATAAGAAAAACGTTTGAATCGCTTCAAGGAGCAAAAAAAGCCGTCGTGCACCTTTACAATTCGACATCTTTGGCACAGCGCGAACAAGTTTTTCAAAAAACGGAAGAAGAAATTATCGACATTGCTGTAACCGGAGCAAAACTCCTTAAGAAATATGCTGCTGAAACCGAGGGGAATTTCCAGTTTCAATATTCACCGGAAAGCTTCACGGGTACGGAAATGGAGTTTGCACTTGATATATGCAACCAAGTACTTGATATTTGGCAGCCTACTGCCGAGAACAAGGTGATTATCAACCTTCCAGCTACCGTGTCAATGTCAATGCCTCACGTTTACGCAAGTCAAATTGAGTATATGAGTGACCATCTGAACTACCGCGACAATGTGATCCTGTCACTCCATCCACACAATGACAGGGGAACAGGGGTTGCAGATGCAGAGCTGGGAATGCTTGCCGGAGCGCAGAGAGTAGAAGGAACACTGTTTGGAAATGGTGAGAGAACAGGAAACGTCGACATCGTAACGCTTGCCTTAAATATGTTCTCGCACGGAGTAAATCCAAAGCTTAATTTTGAAAATATCCCTGCCATCCTTGCCAGGTATGAAGAATTGACAAGAATGAGGGTTCCTGAAAGACATCCATATGGCGGTGAACTTGTCTTTACTGCATTTTCTGGATCCCATCAGGATGCGATTGCGAAAGGGATGAACTGGCGTGAGGAAGAGGAACGTCAGTATTGGTCAGTACCATATCTATTGATTGATCCAAAGGATATTGGCAGACAGTATGAAGGAGATATCATCCGTATTAATAGCCAATCCGGTAAAGGGGGCATTGGTTATGTGCTTAAGCAAAATTATGGGCTTGATCTGCCGGCGAAAATGCGTGAAAGTTTCGGATATCAGGTTAAAAATGTATCGGATCGTTTGCATAAGGAGCTTTTGCCGGATGAAATTTATGACATTTTCATCAATGAATATGTAAATATTAATAGCCCTGTTGAGTTTATCAATTACCGATTTACTCAAAATGATCATTATGAAACCAATGTATCGATCAAGGTCGATAACGTGGTTCATGAAGCTTTGGGTGTGGGGAATGGAAGACTGGATGCAATCAGTAATGTTCTTCAAACGACACTAGGTATTCATTATAAAGATTTAATCTATAAGCAGCATGCTTTAGAAATCGGTTCGGGATCAAATGCTGTATCTTATGTAGGATTTACCGCATTGGATGGTGCTGTTTATTGGGGCTGTGGGATTGACGCAGATATTATGACCTCCTCTGTAAAAGCTTTGTTTAGTGCAGTTAACAACATGGTATCCAGTGTCAACACAAAAATTGAAACAGGATATTCTCTTTCAAATAAATAAGCGGAAGGACTCTTTAGACGACCTTTTATTAGAAAGATAAATTTCCAGCATTTTAATTTTTTCCATTGTCACAATCCAAAGTTTCCGCCAAAATAAATAGAAAAAGGCAACAAGGGAGAAGGAAACAGAAAAATGAAATTAGTTTCATGGAATGTAAACGGCCTAAGGGCTTGTGTAAAAAAAGGATTTTTAGATTATTTTAATGAAGTGGACGCAGATATTTTTTGTATTCAGGAAACGAAGCTGCAAGAGGGGCAAATTGAGCTAGATTTAGTGGGCTATAAGCAATATTGGAATTATGCCGAAAAGAAAGGCTATTCCGGCACAGCTGTTTTTACAAAAATGGATCCGATTTCGGTAAAATATGGACTGTTAGATGAGGATTCTGAATCTGAGGGCCGTATTCTTACACTGGAATTCGATGATTTCTTCTTGGTGAATGTGTATACACCGAACTCACAGCGGGATTTAGCTAGACTTCCGTTTCGTTTGGAGTGGGAGGAACGAATTTTAGAACATCTTCAAAAATTAGATGCCATCAAGCCGGTTGTGTTATGTGGGGATTTAAACGTTGCCCACAAGGAAATTGATTTGCGCAATCCAAAGTCAAATCTCGGGAATTCCGGTTTTACGGAGGAAGAGCGCGGGAAAATGACCGGGCTGCTGGAGTCCGGCTTCATTGACAGTTTCCGGCATTTTTACCCTGACCAGGAAGGGGCCTACACTTGGTGGTCTTACATGATGAAGGTCCGCGAGCGGAATATTGGATGGCGGATTGATTACTTTATTGTTTCCGAGCAGCTGCGCGATCGTTTAGTTGACGCGAACATTCATGCAACCGTTTTGGGCAGTGATCATTGTCCAATTTTACTAGAAATAAAGTAGAATTTGATAACTTTTTCTTATCAAAATTCATAAAAAAACCGTCATTTTCTTTATCGTATATGTGGTTTATAGTTAAATTACTCCATTACGGTTAGGGGAAATGAAAATGGATATTAAAAAAGATGTTCAACAGCAATTTGGGAAAAGCGCAGACTCCTATGTTTCAAGCGAGATCCATAAACAAGGGAAAGACTTGCAAATATTGTTGAGGATGGCGGAAGTGAGCGGGAATGAAGCTATTCTTGATGTGGCAACAGGCGGTGGGCATACGGCCAATGCGTTTGCGCCATTGGTCAAACAAGTGACCGCAGCTGATCTTACCGCTGAAATGTTACAGGCAGCTGAAAAATTTATCAAGGGAAATGGTCACCAAAACGTTAATTTTGTTCAAGGTGATGCGGAAAACCTTCCGTTTCCTGATGAATCCTTTGATTTGCTCACATGCCGGATTGCCCCACACCACTTTCCAAACGTCGATCAATTTGTAAAAGAAGTGTATCGTGTCTTAAAGCATCAAGGGCAGTTTTTATTGGATGACAATGTGGTCCCGGAAGAGGATGAGTATGATCAGTTTTATAACTTCATCGAAAAAAAGCGGGACTACAGCCATTTTCGCGCTTGGAAAAAGACAGAGTGGTTAAAGATGCTTGAACTGAATGGACTGGATATTGTTGAATGGCATCGGTTTGAAAAAACGTTCCGTTTTGATCCATGGTGTGGTCGAATGAAATTAGCCCAAGAGGATAAAGAAGAATTAACTCAATTTATTCTGCAGTCCACTGCCAAAATCAAGGATAAATTTGAGATTATAATCGAGAATAATCAGGTTGTTTCATTTAAAGGCGAAGCAATCGTTTTAAAGGCTAGGAAAAAATAATGAAAAAACCCTTTGCACGAAAAAGATCACTCTCTTTTTTGCAAAGGGTTTTTTGTGGTATTTAACCGATCTTAAATATCATTTAATGCCGTACCAAATTCATCAAATTCAGGTAATCTTTCGTCAGCAGCTGAATTTTCCAGATTCTGCTCTTCATTATTAACATTTCCATTTTGTTCATCCTTCTTTTGCTGGACCAATGAAACCATCTCCTTTTCTGAAGTTTTACCCATGTATTTTTCCCCAAAAAAATCCATCTTAACCTATGTTTATAAAAAGTGGTGTGGTTATATGCATCCTACCAGAGGAGGCGGATTGTAAAAATCATACGGAATCCAAGCTAAAAAATCAGTTATTTTTGTATAAAACAACCATAGTTATATGAGGAGAAAACCGATAAATTAAGAATATAGAAATTGAATGTTCTGAAAATATGGAAGGTTCACACGAAATGAGAGGTGAGGTTGTGAGTTTCATATCGAAAAGAATAGGTCAGATTCCACCCTATTTATTCGCGGAAATCAATAAGAAAAAAGCTGCGATGATAGAGTCAGGAGTGGATATCATTGATTTAGGGATTGGCGATCCTGACCTCCCCACTCCAAAGCATATCGTTGATAAATTGGTGGAGGAGCTTCAAGATCCCTATCAATTAAAATATCCGAGCTTTACAGGGTGCGCTGAATTTAGAAATGCAGTTGCAGATTTCTATTTACGGCAATTCGGGGTAAAGCTTGATCCGGAAACGGAAGTGCTGGCGTTGATTGGGTCAAAAGAAGGGATTGCCCACTTAATTCCGACATTAATCGATCCGGGAGATTACGTATTAATTCCAGATCCAAGCTACCCTGTTTATCGGATGGCAACCATGCTTGCAAATGGACAGTATTTTAATATGCCGCTTAAGATTGAGAACAACTTTGAGCCTGACTTTACAGCTATTCCAAGAAAAATAGTGGAACAAGCCCGGCTGATGCTGTTGAATTATCCCGGGAATCCGACGGCAGCTACAGTGGATCTTTCATTTTTCAATCAAGCGATTGCATTTGCGCAAAAACATCAAATCCCGATTGCCCATGACTCAGCCTACAATATGGTCACCTTTGATGAATATAAGGCACCAAGTATTCTTCAGGCTGAGGGAGCAAAAGAGGTTGCGGTCGAATTTGGATCCCTTTCTAAAACTTATAATATGACAGGATTCCGAATTGGTTATGTGGTTGGAAATAAGGAAATTATTAAAGCGCTTTCCATCCTTAAAAGCAATACAGACACAGGTCAGTTTACGCCGATTCAAAAGGCAGCAGCCTTTGCTTTAAACAGTGATCATAGTTGTGTGTCCAAACATAATCAAATCTATCAAGAACGGATGCTGTCAATGGTGGAGGGGCTCAAATCCATTGGGGTCAAGGCGGAGCCGCCAAAGGGAAGTTTCTTCATCTGGGCTCCCGTCCCAAAGGGATATACTTCTTCTGATTTTGTAACAAGTGTTCTGGAACAAACGGGTGTAATTCTAACCCCCGGAAATGCATTTGGTCCTTCAGGAGAAGGCTATTTCCGCGTCTCCTTATCCGTTCCAAGTGAAAGATTACAAGAAGCGATTGAAAGAATTAAACAAAATTTAAAAATAACGATTAGCTAAACTGGAGGGTATATGATGAAAAAAATCTTAAACTATATTAATGGTGAATGGTGTCCATCCTCAACTGGGAAATTTACTCCCGTTCTAAATCCGGCAAATGGTCAAGTATTGGCTGAGGTAACACAATCAACGCAGGAAGATGTGGATCGTGCAGTCCAAGCAGCAAAAAATGCGCAGAAGGAATGGCGCTTAGTACCTGCTCCGGAACGAGCAGATATTTTATATAAAGTTGGTTATCTATTAAAAGAAAGAAAAGAAAAATTGGCGCAAATTCTCACAAGTGAAATGGGAAAAGTGATCGAGGAAGGACGAGGGGAAGTTCAGGAAGCGATTGATATGGCCTTTTATGTTGCCGGAGAGGGCCGGAGACTATTTGGCGATACGGTTCCATCTGAGCTTCGCAATAAGTTTGCGATGAGCGTACGTGTTCCAATCGGAATTGCCGGGCTGATTACGCCATGGAATTTCCCTATTGCGATTGCCTCTTGGAAATCCCTTCCGGCCCTTGTAACTGGGAATGCAGTGGTCTGGAAGCCTGCAACCGAAACGCCGATGGTTGCGGAAGAATTTGTCAAGATTTATGAAGATGCCGGCCTGCCTAAGGGATTGTTAAATCTAGTCAATGGTTCGGGAAGTGTCGTCGGGAATGCGATGGTCGAGCATCCTGATATCGATTTAATTTCCTTTACAGGTTCAAATGAAGTAGGCAAGGAAATTAACGGCCGCGCCGGTGCGTTGTTAAAAAGAACTTCTTTAGAAATGGGCGGTAAAAATGCGATCACGGTTTTAGAAGATGCCGATCTTGATTTGGCGGTTGAAGGCATTTTATGGGGAGCATTTGGAACAGCTGGTCAAAGATGTACGGCAACAAGCCGGGTCATTGTACACAAGGATGTGAAAGCGGAGCTTGAAAGAAAGCTGCTTGCTAGTATCGATGGATTGAAAATGGGCGATGGGCTTGATGAAAGTGTTAAGGTTGGCCCGGTGATCAATCGTTCTTCCTTAGAACGGATTGATGAGTATGTGAAAATCGGGCAGGAAGAAGGAGCGAAGCTTCTAACTGGTGGAAGAATTGTCTCGGAGAACGGGTTAGATCAAGGGAACTTCTATGCGCCAACGATCTTCACGGATGTAACTCCAGAGATGAGAATCGCGAAGGAAGAGATTTTTGGACCGGTTGTTTCGATTATTGCCGTTACTAGTTTAGAAGAAGCGATTGAAGTCAATAACAGCGTTGAGTTTGGGCTTTCGAGTGCGATTTATTCCGCTGATGTGAATCGGATATTCCAAGCCATGCGTGATTTGGATACGGGGCTTGTCTACGTGAATGCCGGTACGTCCGGTGCGGAAATCCATCTGCCATTTGGGGGGACAAAAGGAACGGGGAATGGCCACAGAGATTCCGGCGTAGCTTCGTTGGATGTATACACTGAATGGAAATCAATCTATGTGGATTACAGTGGAAAATTACAGCGGGCCCAGATTGATAACAATTAAGAATCGCTAGAAACGAGAGGAAATTAACCTGTCATTCCACAACTGGAATACAGGTTAATTTTTCATTAAGGATAGGAGTGTACAGGATGGAAAAATTAACAGTTGTTGGTTCGGGGGTTATGGGCAGGGGGATTGCATATGTTGCGGCTCTCGGCGGCTTTCAAGTAACTCTAAACGACGTTAGCCAGGAAAATCTAGATAAAGCAAAGCTCTACTTAGAAACCGAAATGACCAAGAGTGCGGATAAAGGTTTTTTAACAAGAGAACAGGCCTCAGTTGCCTTACAACGAATTGAATATACTACTAGTTTAGAAGAGGCTGCCGGTGACACAGATGTTGTTATTGAAGCTGTATTTGAATTAATGGAACTGAAAGTGGAGATTTTCAAAAAATTAGACAAAATTTGTCCGAAGCATACAATCCTCGCGACGAATACTTCAACGATGAGCCCTACAGAGATAGCTGCCCAGACCTCAAGACCGGAAAAATGTATCGCGATGCACTTCTTTAATCCCGTCCACAAAATGAAATTAATTGAAATCGTCCGAGGGCTTGAAACCTCAGATGAGACGATGTACAAGGCAAAAGAAATTGGCGAAAAACTAGGGAAAGAAACGGTAGAAGTCAATGAATTCCCCGGTTTTGTGACAAGCCGTATGAATTGTCTCATTGGCAATGAAGCGATGAATCTTCTAATGGAAGGTGTTGCTTCAGCAGAGGACATCGATAAGGCGATGAAGCTGGGCTTAAATCATCCAATGGGGCCGTTAGCTCTAGCAGATTTAGTAGGTTTAGATACTAGATTACGAAATATGGAATATCTATATAAAACACTAGGTGAAAAATACCGGCCATGCCCGCTCTTAATAAAGTATGTAAAAGCAGGCCGATTAGGACGCAAATCCGGCCAGGGATTTTACGCCTATGAAGGTTGACTTGGGGGTTCTATAAAATGAAAAGAACGTTAAGCTGTGAAAAATTAAGATCAGCTGCCGATGCAATCAAATGGATTGAATATGGGGATGAACTATTAGTGGGCGGTTTCGGACTTTGCGGCACCCCGTTTACCTTAATCGATACGATTGCAGAATCGGACCATGCCAGGGAATTGACGATTATTAGCAATAACTTAGGTGAAGCCGGCAAAGGGCTTGGAAAACTGCTCATCTCGAAACATATTAAAAAAGCAGTAGGATCGTATTTTACTTCCAATCGTGACGCGGTTAAAGCCTGGAAAAGCGGCGAGCTGGAAATCGAATTGATTCCGCAGGGCACCTTAGCAGAGGCGATCCGGGCTGGCGGTGCCGGCATTGCTGGATTCTATACGAAAACAGCTGTCGGGACAAAGCTGGCCGAAGGAAAAGAGGAAAGGGAATTTGACGGTGAACGCTATATTTTTATCAGAGGAATAAAAGCAGACGCGGCTCTAATAAAAGCCGCAAAGGCTGACACCATGGGCAATCTCGTTTATTCGAAGACTGCCCGAAATTTCAACCCGATGATGGCAACGGCGGCAAAACTGGTGATTGCGGAAGTGGATGAAATTGTCGAAGCAGGCACATTCGAGCCGGAACAAATCGTGACCCCGCATTCCTATGTAGACATCCTGGTCTTAAATGACCGCTACGAAAAAATCGGAGGTGAATATGTTGAACGTCACCGATAAAAAACAAGATACCGACCGGATTCGAATTGCCAAACGAATTGCTTCCGAGCTTGAAGACGGAACAGTTGTGAACCTTGGTGTGGGAATTCCTACGTTAATTCAAAACTATTTAAAGCCGGATGCCCGCGTCTATCTTCAGTCAGAAAACGGGCTGTTAGGGATGGGACCAACCCCGCCTAAAGAGGAAATCGATATGGATTTGATCAGTGCTAGTAAACATCCGATTACAACCGGAGTGGGCTCCTCGATTTTTTCAAGTGCCGATTCTTTTGTGATGATTCGCGGCGGCCATGTCGATGTAGCCGTGATGGGCGCCCTTCAGGTCAGTGAAACCGGGGAAATTGCCAATTGGGCGGTTCCTGGTCAGGATATCCTTGGGGTTGGCGGGGCAATGGACTTAGTGGCAAGTGCCAATAAAATTATTATCGCGATCACTCAAGTGACAAAAGACAATAAACCGAAAATAGTAAAACAGCTGAGCTATCCTACTAGCGGAATTCGGAAGGCTGAAATGATTGTGACGGAAAAAGCAGTATTTCGAATCGACAACGGCAGGCTACGATTAGACGAAGTGGCAGAGGGCTCTTCAGTAGAAGAAATAAAGAGATTAACAGATTCCGAGTTTATCGTATCTGAAAATCTTAAAACCATGCCATTTTAATTGAATGAGAGGTGTAAAACGATGATGGACTACGCCAATATTTTAGTAAAAGCGGAAGGGAATATCGGGTTTATTATCATCAATCGTCCAGAACAAAGAAATGCATTAAATGTAGAAACATTACAGGAAATCGAAACGGCACTTGATGAATTAAGGAGCAATGAAGAAATTCGGGTGGTGATTTTTACCGGTGCCGGTGAAAAATCGTTTGCTGCCGGGGCAGATATCAGCCAGTTAAATAAAAGAACAATGCTAGAGGCGCTTCAGCCCAATATGACTGCGACTTATCGCAAAATCGAAGACTATGAAAAGCCGACAATAGCGGCCATCAATGGCTTTGCTTTAGGCGGCGGGTTAGAGCTGGCCCTTGCCTGTGACATCCGGATTGCCTCCCATAACGCTAAGGTCGGTCTGCCGGAAGTAGGCTTAGGGATTATCCCGGGTGCAGGCGGGACGCCAAGACTTACAAGATTAATAGGAAAAGGGAAGACGATGGACCTCGTCTTAACAGGAGACATCATTACTGCCGATGAGGCAGAAAGGTTGGGAATTGTCAGCAAGGCCGTTCCGGCAGAGGACCTAATGGACAGAGTAAGGGAATATGCTCGGAAGATAAGCCAAAAAGGTCCGTTAGCGTTAAGGCTAGCAAAAGCAGTTGTTAATCGTGGTGCGGATGTTGAGATGGAAACCGCTCTTTATTTAGAAAAACTTGCTCAAACCGTTTTGATGGGTTCAGAGGATAAACAGGAAGGAACACAAGCCTTTCTTGATAAAAGACAACCACAATTTCAAGGAAAATAGTAGGGGGATAAGAAAATGGATTTTACTTTGTCGGAGGATATTCAGTTATTACAAAAGGCCGTCCATGATTTTGTACAGGAAGAAGTAGAAAAGGTTGCAATGGAAATAGAAGAAAAAGATGAAATCCCCAGTCATATTGTAGAAGCCTCGAAGGATATGGGCTTATTCGGGCTAAGCATACCGGAGGAATATGGCGGACTCGGCCTTGATATGGTGGGGAAATGTGCAATCTATGAAGAACTGGGCAAGACCCATAATGGCTATACAACCTTGATTGGGGCCCATACTGGAATCGGTTCGGTCGGAATCGTGGAACTGGGTACAGAGAAACAAAAGCAAAAATATCTTCCCAAGATGGCAAGCGGAGAATGGATTGGTGCCTTCGCCCTCACAGAGCCGAGCGCCGGTTCAAACGCCGCCAATCTTAAAACAAAGGCGGAGAAAAAGGGAGATAAATATATTTTAAATGGCTCGAAACATTATATTACCAACGCCGTCTGCGGGAATGTTTTTACCGTAATGGCCGTAACGGATCCGAGTAAAGGGGCGAAAGGAATCACCTCCTTTATCGTTGAAAAGGATTTTCCAGGCTTCATTGTCGGGAATGTTGAGAAAAAAATGGGGTTGCGCGGCTCCCATTCTGCTGAGCTTTTCTTCGAAGATCTTGAAGTACCGGCTGAAAATGTGCTGGGTGAAGAAGGAAAAGGCTATGTGAATGCCTTGAAAATCCTTGCCAATGGACGGGCTGGCTTAGCAGCGCGAAACCTTGGATCCTGTGAAAAATTGCTGGAATTAAGCACCGATTATGCGATGCAGCGAGTCCAGTTTGATAAACCGATTTTTGAACAACAAGCGGTTCAGCATATGTTGGCAGATATGGCGATGGAAATCGAATTGCTTCGTTCGATTACCTACCGTGTTGCCTGGATGACCGATCAAGGGATGAGAGTGGTAAAAGAGGCGGCAATGGCCAAACTTTACGGTTCAGAAGCCTACAATCGTGTGGCAGATTTAGCCGTCCAGATCCATGCTGGAATTGGGTATATGAAGGATTATCCTATTGAACGATTCTACCGGGATGCACGGATTACGAAGATCTATGAAGGAACGAGTCAAATCCAGAAAAACATTATTGCAGCTGAATTAAAACGAGAGTTTAGATAAGAGGGCGGGGTGAGAAAATGAGGAATGTAGTGATTATTGATGGTGTTCGAACCGCAATTGGAAGAATGGGCGGAACACTGAAGGATGTTGAAGCAGACTTTTTATCCGAAAAAGTAATGCGTGAGGCATTAACAAGAAGCGGGATCAATGGTGAAGAGGTAAATGAAGTAGTTTGGGGGCATGCCAAGCAAAGCTCAGATGTACCAAATCTTGCAAGGTTAGCTGCTTTGAGGGCTGGTCTGCCAATTGAGGTGCCGGGTTATACGGTTCATCGCCAATGCGGTTCCGGGCTTCAGGCCATTAATAACGCAGCACAGCAAATTATGTGCGGCTTGTCTGATGTGGTATTGGCGGGCGGTGCGGAAAGTATGAGTACGGCACCCTATTATTTAAGAAAGGCAAGATATGGCTACGGAGCAGGCAATGCCGAAATTGTGGATCCAAATACCGAAAGTCAGCCAAGAGCGCAGCCGATAGAAGTTTATGGTAATCTAACAATGGGATTAACCGCAGAAAATCTAGCGGAAAAATATCAAATTAGCCGCGGGGAGCAGGATGAATTTGCATTCGAAAGTCAGCAGAAAGCTGCCGAAGCGATTCAGTCCGGAAGGTTTACGGATGAAATTGTACCTTACGAAGTAAAGGTGAAAAGGGAGAAAATACTCTTTGAAGTTGATGAGCATCCACGTCTCACAAGCCTTGAAAAGCTTGCATCCTTAAAGCCTGTCTTCAAAGATGGGGGAACGGTTACCGCAGGAAATGCGAGCGGAAGAAATGATGGTGCCGCTGCGCTTGTGATGATGTCTGAAGAGGAAGCTGCCGAGCGCGGACTTTCTCCACGTCTAAGGGTAATTTCTCAGGCTTCCGTTGGGGTAGCACCAGAAATTATGGGAATTGGTCCGGTACCAGCCACCCTTAAAGCCTTAAAACTTGCGGGTCTTACATTGGATGATATTGATTTAATTGAACTGAACGAAGCATTTGCGGCACAAGCCTTAGCCTGTGTGAAAGAATTAAACATGGATCGGAAAAAAATAAATGTTAACGGCGGAGCGATTGCCCTCGGACATCCCATTGGCGGAACCGGTGCCATTCTTACGGTTAAAATCATGAATGAATTAGAGCGCCGCGGCGGTCGTTATGGATTAATTACGGCTTGTATCGGCGGCGGGCAGGGAATTGCGACCATCGTAGAGAATTTACGAGTATAACCAACTTGGAGGGAAAATGTATGAGTAAGCCACGTGTATTGCAGATCCTCCCTATGTACCATTCAAACGGAGAAAAGGTTTTACGTGAAGGCGCAGAAGTCATTCAAACAAATGACTATGAGATTGCCCATCTCTGCAGTCTTGTGAAAGATGTGGAGGCGATTGTTCTAAGGGCACCAGCTAAAATCACAAGGGAAGTGATGGACGCAAATCCTCATTTGAAAGTCATATCAGGTGCGGGAGTAGGTCTTGACAATATTGATGTTTCCTATGCAACGGAGAAGGGGATCCCTGTTGTTCATGCTCCTTCGGTCAATAAAGTATCAACCGCAGAACATGCTGTTATGCTGATCATGGCATTAGCAAAGTCAGTCGTCCCCTTCCATGAAAATATGAAAAAAGGGAACTATGATGCGCGAAATTCCATTTCATCCTTTGAGTTAAAAGGAAAGAAAGTAGGATTGATTGGGTTCGGAAACATCGCCCAAGAGGTGGCCAAACGGCTGAAGCTTGGATTTGAAATGGAAGTAACGGCCTGGGTGAGGGAATTTATTCCGGAAAAACATAAATATGCACATGAAATCGGGGTAAAGATTTGTACAGATATGGAGGAGGTATTTAGTCAATCGGATTTTATTTCCTTACATATTCCATTAAATGAGCAAACGCGGTATTCGATTGATCAAAAATATTTTTCATTAATGAAACCATCAGCGTTCTTGGTGAATACCTCACGCGGGGCAGTGGTCAATCAAGATGATTTATATCGAGCGTTAAATGAAGGTATGATCGCAGGTGCGGGTCTTGATGTATTTGATCCAGAGCCCCCTTCTAAGGATTTGCCGCTATTATCCTTACCGAATGTTGTGTTAACTCCCCATGTTGGCGGGACAACTGTGGAATGTAATTACGTGATGGCGACAACCGTCGCGGAAAATGTCATCAATATTTTAAATGGTAAAAGGCCCCGGTTTATTGGCAACCCAGAAGTTTTACAGATAAAAACAGGAGAATAGGAGAAAACATATGGATCATTATTCAATCGCCTTGCTTCCCGGTGATGGTATTGGCGTGGATGTTGTCCGCGAGGGAAGAAAGGTATTAGATACAGTTTGTAAGCTCCATGGCGGGTTGTCATTATCCTTCACTGAATTTGACTGGAGCTGCGAGTACTATGCGAAAAATGGCAAAATGATGCCGGATAACGGATTAGAGATCTTGAAGGATTTTGATTCCATCTTCTTGGGGGCGGTCGGTTATCCGGGTGTACCGGACCATGTTTCGCTTTGGGGATTGCTTCTGCCAATTAGACGCCAGTTTGAACAATACATCAACCTGCGTCCTGTTAAATTGCTAAAAGGAATTCAATCGCCGCTTGCCGGTAAAACGGCAGAGGATTTGAACTTCCTTGTTGTCCGTGAAAATAATGAAGGGGAATATTCCAATATGGGCGGCCGGATGTATGAGGGCACCGATTTGGATATGGCGATACAAAACAGTGTTTTTACCCGTAAAGGGGTGGAACGGGTTTTACGGTATGCTTTTGATCTGGCCCGTAAACAGGGTAAGAGAAAGCATGTAACAGCTGCCACGAAATCGAATGGGATTAATCATACCATGCCTTTTTGGGATGAATATGTGGAGAAGATTGGGAAGGAATATCCTGATATAACGCATAATACCGTTCATATTGATGCACTTGCCGCCTTTTTCGTCAGTAAACCGGAGACGATGGATGTCGTGGTCGCGTCCAATTTATTTGGCGATATTTTAACGGATTTAGGGGCGGCGATTGTCGGCGGCCTTGGAATTGCCCCGTCGGCGAATATTAATCCGGAGAAAAAATATCCTTCGATGTTTGAGCCTGTTCACGGATCGGCACCAGATATCGCGGGGAAAGGAATTGCCAATCCGCTGGCATCGATTTGGTGCACGAGTATGATGCTGGATCATTTAGGGCAGTCAGAGGCAGCGGCCGCGATTATGGATGCAATGGAAGATATACTGCAGGAAAAAGAGGTACTGACACCGGATATGGGTGGTCAGGCGACTACGGAGCAGGTAGGGGATCATATTTGTAAAAAGCTGAGAGCGCGTTTAGGTTAGACGCTCTATATTATAAAATAGTAAAAATCAAAAGTAGCCTGCGCTAAGCAGGCTATTTTTGATTTTAAGTATTATTCTTACTTGAAAATTCCTTCTAGTAAAAAAGGACGAAAATTTAATTTTTATTTAAACAATTTTTCGTGAAAAGTATACATATGATTCAGAATATTTTTAATTTACAATAATCCTAATCTTACTTACAATAGATAATTTATAAAGGAGGATTCGGGAGAGATGTGTAGGGAAGGCGAGTAAAAAGGACTGTAAGCGCTTCCTTAAATCAAAATGAAATCTTTTAATCGTTTTTAAAAAGGCATGATAAAAGATTTGTAAATAATGGAGGGGTTACATTGAAAATTCCAAAAAAAATAGCGATCACTGCTGGAACCTTACTTCTTGGATTATCACTTGTTGGCTGCGGAAAATCAAGCGAAGTAGCTGGAGGAGGTAATGAAAAATCGAACGTAATTAAGATCGGTGTGCCGGCACCATTGTCAGGACAAAGTGCTAAAATGGGCAGCGACATCGTAAATGCCGCAAAACTGGCAGCTTCCGAGCTCAATGAAAAAGGCGGAGTGATCGGTAAAAAAATTAAAATTGTACCCATCGATGATGCCTGTGATGCGCAGGTTGCGACCCAAGCGGCAAATAAACTTGTCACTTCCAACGTTGATGCAGTGGTGGGGCATTACTGTTCTAGTGCAGCTTTACCAGCAGAAACAGTTTACAACGAAAATGGAATTCCTTTTATCACACCATCCTCAAGTAACCCTCAATTAACCGAACAAGGATTTACCAACGTATTTAGAATGATTGGCCGTGATGATCAACAGGGCAAGTTCATGGCAGATTATCTTGTCAATGTAAAGCACAAGAAAAATATAGCCATCTTGCATGATAACACTACCTATACGAAGGGATTAGCGACAGAAGCAAAAAACGGTGTGGAAAAACTTGGCGGCAAGGTTGCATTCTTTGAAGCCGTTACACCAGGAGAGAAAGATTTCTCTGTGATTATTAGTAAGCTAAAGCCGTTAAAACCTGATGCTATCTATTGGACTGGCTTTTATGCAGAAGGCGGACTGCTCATCAAACAAGCGAAAGAGCTTGGGTTAAACGTTTTATTTGCGGCAGGAGATGGCAATAATGACACCACTCTCATGAAAATTGCTGGCCCAGCATCCGAAGGCGTGATTGTCAGTACGGCACCTACCACAGAATTCCTGAATAATGCGGGTGCAGGTGATTTTGTTACAAAGTACAAAGAAGCTTATAGCGAGGATGCAGGACCTTTCTCTTCGTATACGTACGATGGCGTTAACATTATTGCTGAAGCGATTAAGGAAGCAAAATCTCAAGACCGAAAGAAAATAATCGATACCATTCACGGCTTAAATGATTTTCAAGGCGTTACAGGAACGATTAATTTTGATGAAAAAGGGGACCGAAAAGGCATCAGCTATATTACGACCCAGGTAAAGGATGGGAAGTTTGTAGCCACACAAAATTAATAGATTAGGAGGTTCCTAAATTGGAAGAGTTTTTACAGCAATTAATCAACGGTCTTACGATCGGCAACTTTTATGCATTACTTGCCTTGGGATACACGATGGTTTTTGGTATTATCCGGCTGATTAACTTCGCCCACGGCGATGTTTATATGGTTGGATCCTTTCTAGGCCTAAGCATTCTCGGGCTGTTTGGCTCGTTAACATCTTCCGGGGTTGGTAGTTTTATACTTGCGATGATTGTTTCGATGTTCGTCACAGGATTAGTCGGTGTCTTAATCAATCGTATAGCCTATGTACCACTATTAAATGCACCGCGCCTCTCGATTATGATATCTGCCCTTGCGGTTTCATTATTGCTTCAAAATCTAGTTATGGTTTTTTACGGCCCAAGTTTTAAGGTTTACCCCCACCTCTCGGCTGGGGGTGCCATTTTCAATAGCTCTGTAAAGATCTCTTACACACAGGTTGGAATGCTTCTAATCAGTATTATTTTTATGATCATTTTGCAGCTTTTTATCAAGAAAACCTTTTTAGGAAGAGCGATGCGTGCCGTTTCACTTGATCAAGATGCATCCCAGTTAATGGGGATAAACGTCCGCTTCATTGTTGCCATCACTTTTTTTATTGGTTCTGCCTTGGCGAGTGCCGCTGGAGTAATGATGGGCGGCTATTATGGTCAAATAAGTTTTATGATGGGGTTCTTAATGGGAATTAAAGCTTTTACTGCTGCAGTTCTTGGCGGGATTGGGAATATCCCTGGAGCTGTCCTCGGAGGCTTCTTGCTCGGAATACTGGAAACACTTGGCGCAGGATATTTTTCTCCTGCCTGGAAGGATGTATTTGCTTTCGTAATCTTAATTTTGGTATTGGTATTTAAGCCGACTGGCCTTCTCGGAGAGCCACAAGCAGAAAAGTTGTAGGTGATGTAAGGTAATGGGAAAAAAACTATCTGCTATAACAAAGTCCATTTCTCCTATCCTTCTAATTATGGTAGTCTGCTCAGTACTCATTCCAATCGTTTATCCAGATCCATACATTATGGATGTCATGACAGGAATATTCATCTACGGAATGCTGGGAATTGGATTAAATATTGTCGTTGGATACTGCGGTCTTCTTGATCTGGGATATTCCGCATTCTATGCTTCAGGCGCTTATGTAACAGCTCTATTAATGGTGAATTTTCATGTTTCGTTCTGGATTTCGTTAATTGCAGCGGGGATTGTTTCGGGAATTTTAGGTTTGATTATTGGAGCCCCAACATTACGGCTCCGCAGCGATTATCTCGCAATCGTAACCTTAGGTTTTGGGGAAATTATCCGGATTACGGCAACCAATTTAAGTTGGACCGGTGGACCAAATGGAATTTATGCCATTCCTAAGCCAGCGATCGGAGCCTTTCAATTTGCCACAAAAACGGATCTTTATTACCTAGGTTTCGTGTTGCTCATCCTTATTTTGATCGTAGCAAGCAAGTTGGGCAAATCAAGAGTTGGCAGGGCGTGGATGTTTATCAGGGAGGATGAGTCCGCAGCACAGGCGATTGGAGTGAATCTTGTACGCTATAAACTGCTTGCATATTTGCTGGGGGCCATTTGTGGAGGTATTGCCGGTTCATTTTATGCTGTAAAAATGTCCGTCATTAATCCAGAAAGCTTTACCTTTATGCAGTCTGTCAATATTTTGATGGTCGTGATATTAGGAGGCCGGGGAAGAAATACGGGTGTCCTGCTTGGTGCCTTTATCCTCATAGCCCTTCCAGAGTTTCTTCGCTCCTTTGACGAATGGCGCTTGGTCATTTACGCTGCTGCACTTTTAGTCCTCATGATCTTCCGTCCACAGGGACTGATGGGGGTTAAATATAATAAACCGAAGAAAAAAGGAAAAGAAGAAGAAGAAGGCTTGCTTGATTTAGTCAATACACAGGAAAGGAAAGATTTCGTTTGAGTGTATTACTTTCGGCTCAAGGACTAGGAGTAAAATTTGGTGGCTTACATGCTGTTTCCAATCTAAATTTTGAAGTGCAGGAAGGAAAAATAGTTTCCTTAATAGGACCAAATGGGGCAGGTAAAAGCACGGTGTTCAATTGCTTGACAGGGTTCGTAAACCTAAGCTCAGGTACAGTTTTATTTAAGGGACAGCCTTTTAAAGGGTTTTCTCCAGACAAAATTGTTCAAAAAGGAATCGCCCGCACCTTCCAGTCCATCCGATTATTTAAGACCTTGACGGTAGAAGAGAATGTCATGTCAGGACTTCATATTCGAACAAAAAGTAATGTTCTCTCCACACTTTTTAATCCGGGTAAAAGCAAAAAAGAGGAGGAGTGGGTTCGAGAAGAGGTGAAACGACTGCTTTCATTTGTTGGTTTAGAGGATAAAGAAACGATTCGAGCGTCTGACCTTTCCTATGGGGAGCAGCGAAAATTGGAAATCGCAAGAGCGCTGGCGACCAATCCGGCAATCCTTCTTTTGGATGAACCGGCAGCTGGAATGAACCACAGTGAAAAAAACGAACTAAAGGAGCTAATTTATTCAATCCGAGACAGCGGTACAACTGTGGTCATCATCGAACATGATATGCAGCTCATCATGGAAGTATCAGATTGGATTATTGTCCTTCATTATGGGGAAATGCTTGTTGAGGGTCTTCCTGAAGATATTCAAAAGGATCCACGTGTAATTGAATCATACTTAGGTGAAGAGGGATAGAAATGTCAACGGTACTTGAAATCCAAAATGTTTCAGTTTCCTATGGAAAAGTTCCTGCACTGAAAAATATTTCGCTTCAGGTTAACCAAGGGGAAATTGTCGCCTTGCTTGGTGTCAACGGTGCAGGTAAATCTACGACGCTTCGGACTATTTCAGGACTAATCCGGCCTAAAAGCGGGAGCATTCATTATAATGGTGAGCCCATTCATAAAAGAAATGCCCATGAGATTGTAAAAAAAGGATTGATCCATGTACCGGAGGGAAGACGCGTTTTTTCCACTATGACAGTAGAGGAAAACCTTCAGCTTGGAAGCTATTGTGCAAGAGACCATTTACATGATGGGTTAAAAGAGGTGTATGAGTTATTTCCAAGGTTATTTGATCGGAGAAAGCAGTTATCCGGAACCCTCTCGGGAGGGGAACAACAAATGCTTGCAATGGGAAGGGCGATGATGGGGAAGCCAAAGCTGCTGCTGTTGGACGAACCATCGATGGGCCTTGCACCCATTATTGTGAGGACAATTTTTGATACCATTAAAAAAATCAATGAAACCGGAACGACGATTCTCCTGGTAGAACAGAATGCTCGAGCTGCACTACGATTAACAAAACGAGCATATGTGATGGAATTGGGGGAAATTGTTCGTGAAGATGAAACTGAAAATTTAATCCAAGACAAAGTGATCGAGAAAATTTACCTTGGCGGATAAGCAGGAAAGAAGATTGGCAATGGACGCATCACTTTTCATTCGTATAAACAGGGGGTATCCCAAGATGATCTTGGGATACCCCCTTTATTTAGGTAGATGATATATGTGGTCCTTTAACATTTTAAAGTATGAATGAATGGGCTGGTGTGTTTTCTAGTTTGGAGTTTTTAATTGCAAAATATAACAGTAGACAATGTTCGAAGTTCGTAATATCTAAAGAGGTCAATTCACTAATTTTTTCTAGTCGATAAACTAAGGAATTTCGGTGGAGAAATAGGCTCCGGGCCGTTTCACTAATATTCATATTACATTTGCAATAGGTAATAAAGGTGCTAGATAGGGTAGGAAAATTAACATGTTGATAAAAACAGGTCATCTTATCGGAAAGTCGTTCCGCTATGTAAGGAGGTAAATCAGTTCCAATTAGTTCAAGAATAATATTCAAATCATTATAATGGTAAACCTCAGGAAAAATAGTTGTTTTTTTACCGGCAATTAACGTTTTAAGTGATTCTTCATAAGATTCTTTAATTCCGTTAATCCCTTTTTTCATGCTTCCAATCGAAATTCTTGCATTAAATTGGTATTTCGATTGAATATATTCACTCATCCGGCTAATTTTATGTTCCAATTGTTTGTTAAAACTTTCAGGGGACTCGGCTGCATCGATTGCTTTTATTAAAATAAATTGATCTAATGTCAATAAGGAAAGGATATCCTCTTTATTATCTATTAAATAGTGCCGCAGTATATCCATCATATTATCCTGTAAAAATTGCCATGAAAACGTATGGGGGATTTTCGGGTGTGTTCCAGTAAATTGCTCTGACAGCATATCCATTTCGATAATGAGGCAGACGCGTTGGAATTCTTTATCAAGATTGTAACCAAGCATTTTTCCAAAGCGGATGATTTGGCTCATGTCTTCGATCGTATCTGAACTCAAGAGATAATGGACTAAATGATCCAATGATTTAGATTCAAGAATGCGAATTTCCTTTTTTAAGTATTCATGGCACAACAATTCCACATGGCTCTTCACAAGCTGAGCATATTTTTTCACTTCTGCCGGATTTCCAACAATCCCTAACACACCAACGGTTTCTTGATTAATAATGATGGGGGCAGCTACACCTGGTAGAACATTATTAAGTTCCTTTACTTCATCATACTCGTAACAAATCGTTTCCTTCCTTTTTAAAACATCGATTGATGCCTGATGAAAACTTCCTAAGCGGTTTTCGTCATTTGACCCAATAATATATCCCTTATCGTCGGTAATACTGATTGGATATCCAATGATTCTGGAAGTATTCTCCACAATCGTTTGGGATATATCCTCTAAGAAAGCCATTTTACCACTCCTTTAAACAAATAAAATCCTAGATTAATACATTCTAGCTATGGAGTGAAAATTCCTTGTTAAAATTGACTATTAAAACAATTCTAACTATTCAATTTACCGTAAAAAATGCACATAGATTAAAAGTAAAGAAATGAGTACAGTAGTAATATAGGGTGAAACTTCCATTAGCGAGTGCTTTTTCGATCCCGACGCGATTTCTATCCCAGCTGTTAATTAATATAAAAGAAGGGCAGGAGTTTCCATGTCAAATCGAGCAGATATTATCATTATTGGTGGTGGAGTCATTGGTTCAAGTATCGCATATCACTTATTACAGGATGGTTTTCATGGCAGGGTAGTCCTTTTTGAGAAAGATGGTCTATACGAATATGCTTCTACTCCAAGAAGTGCGGGTGGTTTTAGACAGCTTTATACGACGGTGGTGAATATGCAGCTTAGTAAATATAGTCTTCAAATCTATAAAGATTTTTCAAAATCGATGGCCATCGATGGAGAAGAAATGGAAATCGACTTTAAACAGAGAGGCTATTTATTTTTAGCAACAGATGAAATGATGCCAAAATTCGAAAGGCATTTAAAACTGCAAAATGAGAACGATATCAATTCGCAATTACTCGATACAAATGACCTGTTGAAGATTATTCCAGAACTAAATACAGAAGATTTAGCTGGGGGCCTCTTTTGTTCAGAGAGTGGGTATTTGGACCCTTACTCTGTCATGCAGGGGTATATTCGAAATGCTAAACGATTAGGAGCGGAGTATATTTATGACGCTGTAGACAGTCTTATTACTGAGCAGGATCAAATAAAAGGGGTAAGGCTTTCGGATGGACGTGAATTTTTTTCACCGGTTGTCGTCAATTGTGCCGGTGCCTGGGCGTCTCTTTTGAGTGAAAAAGCTGGTCTGCCTCTCCCGGTCGTACCCCTTCCAAGACAAATCTTTCAGTTTGATATTGAAACACCGCTGCAAAACTATCTTCCGTTAACCATGGACCCAACAGGCGTATATTTCCGACATGAAGGTGAGAAGTTTATTTCCGGTTATGCCGAGGAAATAGAGCCTGGAATTAATTTTAAATGGAGAAGATCGGCATTTGTTGAAAACATATGGCCGGTGCTGGCTAATCGAATTAAAAACTTTGAGAATGCGAAAATCGAAAGAGGTTGGTCCGGGCTTTATGATTTTAACACCGAAGACCATAATGCTATTTTAGGGAAATATCCGGCGATGAAGGGCTATTTTGTTGCTTTCGGTTTTAGTGGACACGGGATGCAGCAGGCACCCGCGGTCGGAAAATGTCTTTCCGAATTGATTCGCTTGGGTAAATATGAAACCTTGGATTTATCTCCATTAAGGGTGGAACGATTTGCTGAAAATCAATTAATTATTGAGGATGCGATTTATTAGTTTACGAGAACCATAGCTTCTGAAGGTCAGAGATTTCCTTCTGGAGCTATGTTTTTTTAGGAGAGAGTGAATTCTGACGACAAAAAAACTAGATCGGTCGATTGAGGATCATTATATGGGCCTGGAAATGAAGAGCCGGATTTTCGTTTAAAAAAGGTCAATATGTCATGGGTTGATTGGATAGGGATTGTTTATTATCTTCAATTTGACCGTCCAGGCAGAAAAAGAGCAGGAGAGGTAACCTAAAAAGGAACTAGATGACCGTTGAGGGAGAAAAAGAGCAGGAGAGGTAACCTAAAGAGGAACTAGAT
>NZ_KI535301.1:72967-86636 GCF_000482325.1 Bacillus sp. UNC438CL73TsuS30
GCAGGAGAGGTAACCTAAAGAGGAACTAGATGACCGTTGAGGGCAGAAAAAGAAGAAGAGAGATAACCTAAAGAGGAACTACTTACAAAAAGCACCAGGTACTATTATTGGTGTTTTGTTAATTTCAGAAAGTCCTTTGCAACGGAGAGTGAAGCGCCTGGAATATAGACCAACTCCCAGTTTAACAAAGTAAAAAAAGTAAAAAGAACCTGTCAGTGTACAGGTTCCATTTTCGTTTCCTCATAACATTGAATTGCAGTATAAAGGAGCATACAATGTTCAAAGCTACTCGTATTGAGAGAGGTAATTTCGCTAATTTTTTCGAGTCGATAGATAATCGTGTTTCGATGGATAAATAGATTCCTAGATGCCTCACTTAAATTCATATTATATTGACAAAAACCGATAAAGGTAGATGATAAAATCTCATAATTATCCTGTTTGATCAAAGGGGCAATGAATTGTACCAGCTTATCCTTATATTCCGATGTCAGTTCCTTCGGCAGAAGCCTCCAGAGCATTTCCTGCTCATTATAAATATGAATTCCCGAATCCTGATTAAATTGCTTTCCAATCGACATGGCTTTCACGGCATTATGGTAGGATTCGGCAATACCACTTAAAGTGCTGCTGATATTGCCCGCAGAAATACCAGCGGTCACACCATATTTTTTTGCCAGAAACGTATTGATTTTTTCTAGTTTATTTGGCAAACCTTCCACTAAAGCTGAAAACGAGCGGGGATAAGGAAGTGCCTTGATGACGATTAACCGTTCCAGACTTAGAAATGAAATCATATCATCATTATTTTCTTGAAAAATTAATTGGAAAAAGCTTAAAAGCTCTTTTTGGAAATATTGCATTGGAAAGCTTTCATAAAAATCGTCTGTTCCTTTCTTCGTAGAAATCTTTTCAGAAAAATTATCGAGATCGATTAACAGACAGACCCGGTTGGTATATAAATCAAATTCAAGCAGTTTTGCCGATTGAAGAATTTGTTCATTGATGTCATTCATGGATTCACGATAGTGAATGAGTTGGTGAACAAACATTTCAACCATTTTTTCCTTTAGATCCACCATTTCCTTTCGAAAGGCTTCTTGGCACATCATTTCTACTTGATTTTTAACAAGCTGAACATATTTTTTAACTTCTTTTGGGTCGCCGACAATCCCAAGAACACCAATGACTTTATTATTAAATTTTAGTGGCGTCGAGACGCCTGGAAGAATTCGCTTTTCGATTTCATTTTTACAATTGACCACCGTATTTTTCCGGATGACTTCCAGGGAAGGCTGATGGAAGAGCCCAATTCGATTTTTATCGGTTGAACCAATAATGATTCCTTCTTTGTCCGTGATACTGATCGGATATTGCAAGATTTCACTCGTTTTTTCAACAATATCCTGGGCTATGTGTTCGAGGATTTTCATATCTTAAACTCCTTTCAATCAGCCAACGAAAGAGGTGATTTTTTAATAACACATGAATGACAAAACAAAATATCTCTATAATTTTACCATTTTTGCATTGAATGTACATTTTATTTAGAAAATTTAAAATTTTATTCTTTTAAAAAATCCGCAACCATAATTGGCAGCGGATGGGGATGGTATATTTAAAAAATTTCATTTAGGTCTTTATATCCATTATAACGGATATCAATACTTGTTATAGAGTGCTTAAAGTGGTTTTCTAGGGCCATTTTTAAATTGGATTCATCTTTATTTTGAATTAATTCTAAAATATAGCGGTGTTCATCGGGACTATAAGGTTCTTGACCTGTGTTTGAAAAAAATTCATCAAAAAGCATGAGGTAAATATTTGTTTGGTTGATCAGTCTCTCAATAAATTCATTTAAAAATGAATTATTACATTTTTGGGTAATAGCGATATGGAAAGCTTTATTGGCGTTTACAAAATCCTCTGAATGACGATTCCTTAGACTCTTTTTTTCATCCTCTATGATCTTCCTAATACTAGAATAATCATCTTCATCCATAACTAACATTGATTTCTGTACTGCTAAAAATTCCAATTTTGCACGTAATTCATATGCCTGAATAACCTCTTCTTTAGAAGGACTGGTTACAAATGCGCCGCGATTTGGTATCAAATCTACTAACCCTTCGATTGATAATTTTTTAATCGCATTCCGAATAGGGGTGCGACTTACGCCTAAAGTATTCGAAATATTATGTTCTACTAATTGTTTACCTGGTGCCAGCTGACGGCCTAATATTGCAGCTCTTATTTGGTCGTATACATGTTTCTCAACGGTTTTTTCTTTCATATGACTTTTCACCTACTCTGTTTTATTTTATCAAACCAAGTATCTTATAGCAATATAACAATATTTAAAATATTCGAAAAATATTGACAACTATATTAGTAGAGTATACACTTTAATTAATTGTACTACAATTTAGAACGACAATTTAGAACGACATTTTTTATTGAGAGAGGTGGAGCAATTCTTTTTTATGAAAGCGCTTTACCGATTAGTTAAAATACCAAGGAGGAATTTATATGAAAAAAGGTTTGTTATTAACGATTATTGGATTATTGATCATCGGTGTTCTATCAGCCTGTAGCGGAAAGGAAGCGAGTGGGAATAGTAAAAATAGTGTTTTGGACCGGGTAGAAAAATCAAAGGTATTAAAAGTAGGATTTGAAGGAACCTATCCACCATTCAATTTTTTAAATGATGATCAAAAATATGATGGTTTCGATGTAGACATCTCGAACGAAATCGCTAAACGTCTAGGTGTAAAGACGGAGTTCGTCGCTACAAAGTGGGATAGTCTTCTTGGCGGGTTAAAATCGGATAAATTCGATATTATTATCGGCCAAATGTCTGTAACCGAGGAACGTAAAAAGAGTGTTGATTTCACCAATCCTTATGTAGTGACGGGTTCAGTCTTAGTCACTAGAAAGGATACCAATAATATTACAAAACTAGATGATATTAAAGGGAAAAACGTTGGAGTTGGTGGGGGAACAACGTTTGAGGAAGTTGCAAAAAGTGTGGATGGAGCGAATGTAAAGTTATATAAATCTGTAAATGACTATATTGCGGATTTAGCGAACAAAAGATTGGACGTCATTATCAATGACCAATTATTAATGAGCTACAACATTAAAGAAAAGAATTTACCAATTAAAATCACAAGCGATATTCTAAATAAAGATGAAATTGGGATGGCAGTAAAAAAAGAAAATGGAGATTTTGTTGAGAAGGTGAATACCACCCTAGCTGATATGAAGAAGGATGGAACATACAACCAAATCTACAAAAAGTGGTTTGGTACAGAGCCATTAGAAAAATAAAGTATTGGGGTTTTGGACATTAATAAATGATTAATTAAAAGGTTAATAGGAGGTTGAAATGATGCGGGCTGTCGTTTTAGGAACAGGAATGATTGGAACAACAGTAGTGAGTGAATTGGTGAAGTTTTCAAATATTGAATCAGTAACAGCAGTCGATGCAAATCAGGATAGTGTGAATAAATGTTTGGAAATTGCCAATAACTCGAAAGTGATTGGGAAATGTACTTCTTTAGGAACGATTGAAGAAATCAAAAGTGTGTTACTAAATGCAGATGTTGCTGTTGCATGTCTACCACATTCATTAAGTTTACCGGCTATTAAAGCGGCAATTTCAGCAAAATGTCATCTGGTAGACTTAGTCGGTTCTAAAATTGAAGAAAAATTAGAATTGGATGAACAAGCCAAAGAAGCAGGTGTCATTATTATGCCGGGGTGTGGGGTTGCACCGGGTATTACAAACTTTTTGGCCGCACAAGGAATCGAAATGCTTGATGAGGCAGATGAAGCCGTTATGGTTTGCGGCGGTATTCCAAGATTTCCAAAACCTCCATTATGGTATCAGGTGGTTTTCCGACTTGAGAGTGTGCTTGGACTCTATACAAGACCGGCAAAGGCAGCTGAAAACGGGAAGCTTATAGAATTTCCTCCTCTTTCAGGTTTAGAAAAAATGACTTTCCCAGAACCTGTTGGGGCTTGTGAAGCCGTCATTACGGATGCGCATAGTACTGCCTATACACTAAAAGATAAAGTGAAAAAATTATATGAAAAAACCGTTCGATATGAAGGACACTGGGGGAAAATGGATACTTTAAAAGAATTAGGCTTTTTTGATGAGGAGCCAATTGAAGTGAATGGGAATTATTCAAGTCCACGTGCCTTTACAGAGAAAATATTGGTTCCGAATATGAAGGGAGAGTCAAAAGAGGATATTACGGTATTACGAGTAGAGGTTAGCGGTCTAAAAGCTGGACAGCAAGTGAAATATACATGGGAAATGGTCGATTTTTATGATCATGAGCGAAATATAACTTCTATGGCTAAAACGACCGCTCTCCCGGCAATGTTACTTGCCAATTGGATTGCTGCTAAAAAAATAAACGAAGTAGGGATTGTTCCCGTTGAAAATGTGATCATCGGGGATCGCTTCACCCCATTTATGGAAGAATTAAAAACTTTAGGAATTGACATTTCGTTTCGTGAAGAGGTTCTAGTATCGAATCGTTAATCATCCATAATTTTGCAGTTTCATAGATCGATGTTTGTTAGACTGGAGGAAAATTCATGGATTTTTCAATAATAATAGAATCCCTGCCAGCATTGTTACATGCGACATTAATGACGATTTTTTTAGCTGTAGTTTCCATTTTAATCGCTCTCGTCCTTGGATTTTTCACAGCATTGGCAAGGATATCCAACCTAAAACCTTTGGCCAAATTGGCTGCCTTTTATGTTTCCATTTTCCGTGGAACGCCATTACTTGTACAGGTATTTGTCATTTATTATGGCCTGCCGCAAATTGGTATCGAAATGGAACCGATCCCATCCGGAATCCTTGCGTTGAGTTTAAATGCAGGAGCATACTTATCGGAATCTTTTCGTGCTTCCATATTATCTATCGATAAGGGCCAAATGGAAGCATCGGTTTCATTGGGAATGACGTATGGTCAGGCCCTAAAAAGAATTATCTTGCCTCAAAGCCTTCGAATTGCGATTCCAACTATGTCAAACACCTTTATCATTTTAATTAAAGATACATCCTTGATCTCCGTTATTACCGTTACAGAATTATTGCAGATGTCATCATTACTCATCGCAAAAACCTTTGAACCATTAACCATTTATTTATTGGCAGCCGTGCTGTATTGGATCATTATAGCCTTTTTCTCAAACTTATTAGACAAACTTGAAAAACGTTCATCTCAGCATATAACAGTTGGCAATTGATATAAAAAACTTTGCAGGAAGGAGAGGAGAAATGAGTATCATCCAGTTACAAAACCTTAAAAAGAAGTTTGGCGATCTTGAAGTTCTTCATGGAATTGATCTTTCGATAAATAAAAGTGAAGTGGTTGTTCTGATGGGTCCAAGTGGATCGGGAAAGTCAACACTCTTACGGTGCCTTACATTTTTAGAAGAACCTACCGAAGGGATTATTAAAATTGGCAAGCATATGTTACCAGCAGGTGAAAAGCTTACTCGAAAACGGAAAAGTGAAATCAGGTCGTTACGGCAAAGCACAGGATTTGTTTTTCAGCAATTTAATCTATTCCCACATAAGACCGCCATTGAAAATGTGATGGAAGGACCAATGGTCGTACAAGGTGTTCAGCGTGAGGAAGCTAGAAAGTTCGCTCAGGCCCTTCTTGAAAAAGTTGGATTAGGAGAACGGTGTAACCATTACCCTTCACAGCTTTCAGGTGGGCAACAACAACGGGTGGCAATAGCAAGGGCGCTCTCCATGAAACCGATGGTGATTCTTTTCGACGAACCAACTTCTGCATTGGATCCTGAACTAGTTAGAGAAGTACTTCAGGTCATGAAGGATTTAGCGCAAGAGGGGATGACAATGGTCGTCGTAACACATGAAATGCAATTTGCCAGAGAGGTTGCTGATCGTGTCATTTTTATGGATGGGGGAGTCATTGTCGAACAAGGATCATCAGAAGAAGTTTTCAACCATCCAAAGGAAGAAAGGACAAAAAGATTCCTTATGAAGGTAATTTAAAAACTGTAGTAAACATGAATAGTTCAGCGTCCAACAAGTAGATTTATGCTGGGCGCTGAACGTTTTATGATCTTAAAATTGTAAATAATCAACAGACTCAGCTTGAGTTTTTACTTCCTTTTTAGTAAAAAGAATCGGTTTAAATTTCCAATCTTCGTACATTTTTACTTGGTCTTCGTAATGCTGGTGAACCGTACCATCTTTACTAATAAAACCAACTTGTCCTGGCGGGGTAATGTTAAACCCATACGGGCCTTTTTTGGTCAATTCCACATAATGATTTTCACTTCCTCGATTCATTACGGGAATGGGTATATCAGAACCCAAACCATGTGGAAATCCAATAAATGAACTTCCTCCAAATGTTGTCGTCCGTACTTTGGTTAACCATTGATCCATATTTCCGTTATACTTTGTTTCTAGTTGGTTCAATGCCTGATCCAAGCTAGTAAGAATCAACTGGTCGCGGTTTTCCCCGTTTAGCCAATTATAGTAAACTGGGCTTTTTGAATCTTTTCCTTGGAAGACTCTTAAACACAAGCCGCAGCCATATGCTTGATCAATCGTATCCTTCAGGTCTCCGTAACTATCTCCAAGATTTTCTTTAAATAAATTGTCGACAACATCTGACCACCACGCCTCGAAAATCGTTATAGCCTGCCTATCATAATATCCATCCTTATCCAAATCTTCATTAAGATTATTCCAATTTTGCAGGTATTGATAAACCTGATTGTATGTTGGATTTTTATCGATATTTTTCTTAAGTGCGTCTAATAAATAAGGTTTAAACCACTTTGTTCGCAAATTCGCAAGACTAGCATGATAATTGAAGTCATTGATTTTATCTAGTGTGATATGATCTGCTGCTTTTGCTTGATCAATATATTGTTGTACCCGATGGTCTGCTGTCCATTTATAACTTAATTCCCCATTTGTCCAGTTTGGTGCAGGTTTATTATTCCAATTGGCAACAAACCCACTTTCCGGATTAATCACATGAGGGTTATTTTTTGGATTTAAGTACCCTTTCCAATCGTATTCACCCGTACCTGGAGTGGGGAGCCTTTGATCAATTCGCTTATCCCGGTTTGGAATTTTTCCAACATGGAAATATGCAATATTCCCTTGTTTATCAGCATAATGCCAGTTAAGGGACATCGTAAATTTTCTGGCAGTTTTTGCGAAATCATTTAAATTATGTGCATAGTTTGATTCTAAATAGGCGGACCAGCTTTGACCCTCTGTTCCGCGGAATGCCCAAGCCTTACTGTAAGCTGTATGACTTTTTTCATCTAAATCGATGACAGGGCCGTGTACGGTTTCGTAAAATACTTTTTCTACCGTTTTCGTTTTCCCATCGTCGGTGCGAACGTCAAAGGCTTCAACCCGCTTTTTCATATTCGTCCATTTGCCTTTGTAAAAATATTGATGAGGATTCTGCGGATTTAATTTTTCACTAAAAAGATCGACTACATTGCCGTATCCCGCTGTAGCTGTAAAGCCCATCTGCTTCGTTGCACCAAACATAATAAAAGGGTAGCCAACAAAGGATGAACCTTCAATGTCAAGCCCAGGGGCGTGCAAACCAACCTCATAAATAAAACCAGGAGCCGATAAACCTACCTGAGGTCCTCCGAAAACCATGGCATTTCCTGATTTTGATTTTTTCGGACCAACCACCATAGCATTACTTCCGACTTTTAATGGGATTCCAAGTTCGTGGGCAGCGGCTTCGAACTCTTTACGTTGTTTAGAGATTTTGCTGCCTGCTTCAATAGCCGCCTGTGAAACTTGTTTTTCCGTTTTAGGCTGTTGTGTTTGAACTGCCGCTTCCCCGCTCATAATGCTTGTCGGTGCTGTAGGGTCATTAACAGGATAAATATCGTTAAACATTTTTTCAGCTTTTTCAGATCCATATTGTTGTTTTAATTTAGATAAAACTCTAGCATTTTCCAATTCTTGTTCCTCATCCATAAAGACGGTCATAGAGGACATGAATAATCGTAAAACGTCAACATCAGACCACATTTCTGGTGTTACATGATAATCATGAAACTCTTTTGATAATAAATGATCCGGATTTTTTAAAGCTTCTTTCACATATTTGTTGATCCCTTCTGCAAAATAGTTCATGACCTTTTGGGAAAAGGGATCCATTTTCGAAATGTTTTCTTTTATTTGCTGATCATTGTAACCGTCTCTACGCATCCTCATATCAAAGTCTAAATATTTTTCTCCGAATATGGAAGATACGTTTCCCTCATTGCTACGACGAAACATGACGAGTTGAAATAAGCGGTCTTGTGCCATCACATATCCATAAGTTCGATAGAGATCCTTGGTTGATTTTGCGTATATATGGGGAACACCGTAATGGTCTCTCACTATTTTTACGCTATGATTATTTTTTGTAATACTATGTTTTTTTGGTTGTTTGGCAATTGCTTGTGTTGATGAAAAAAAGAGAAGAAAAATAATTGCCAAAGATAGAATCCTTTTAAACATCAAATACCCCCTTTAATTTTATGATCCCTACTAATATGTAGTATTTGTAAGATGTCCTTAATTTCCCCCCTATTTTTATATATAACACCTGACAAACGAAGTATAAATTATTGTTATAATAAAGTGAAGAAAATTCAGTTAATTTTTAAAAATTGGTAACATTTTACTGTGAAAATAAAACTAGATAAAAGCCAGCTTTTCACTTTTTATATATCAATTGTATGTCAAGACAAGAGTAAGAGAGCTAATGGTCCAATTAAACATTATGATGTGAAATATACATAAATTTAAGTAAGAATTTATCGCGAATTTTTAGGAGGATTGCACAAAAGCCTTTCTCACAGCAAATGTTTTTCGAAGAATTTAGTGAAACAACACAAAATCCTCGACCCATGAATTCTTTTTTTTAGTTAAACTGTACATATGATTCAGAATATTTTTAATTTACAATTACCTTATGTTGAAAAAGGAAAAAGGAGGTTATGTGCATGAACAATAAAGAAGTAAGAGTAAGTGAAAATCTTAGTGAAGCCCATACATTGCCCTCATGGCTCTACACCAAGCCTGAAGTTCTTGAAGTAGAGAAAAAAGAAATCTTTTGTAAAACCTGGCAGTACGTTGGTCATATTAGTCAAGTAACAAAGCCAGGTGATTATTTTACCACTGAAGTGGCCGACCGCCCGATTATTGTGAGTTGCGGACAGGATGGGGAAATCCATGCTTTCTACAATGTCTGCACACATCGTGCGGCAAAGTTAGCAGAAGGAGAGGGGAATAAACAAGTCTTTACCTGCCCCTATCATGCATGGACCTTTCGGACAGACGGTTCTCTATTAAGAGCGCCAAATATGGGCGGATGTGAACATTTTGACTACCAGGATTTTTGTTTAAAAACAATCCAACTAGAAATCATCCAATCTTTTATTTTTGTCAATTTAGACCCCGATGCTCCTTCCATGGTATCTCAATTTCCGGATCTGTTTAAACATGTAGAAAAATATGATCTGAGCAAACTCAAGAGAATTCGCGTAAAAGAAACGATTTGTAAATCGAACTGGAAAATTGGGATTGATAATTACTTAGAATGCGACCACTGCTCGATTGTTCATAAAACTCTAGTTTCTAAGCTTGATATGAAACTATACGAGATGGAGATGCAAGAATACTATTCTTACCAAGGCACTCCGTTAAAAGGAAAAAATAGTGACTTTGGACTTGGTCAAGGGGGCAGATATTATTGGCTCTATCCAAATACGTGGTTCTCTTTCGATCCTGGTCCTGCAAATCTATCAATCCACCAATCGATCCCAATCGATCATAAAACGACCAAGTATGTTTACAATACTTTTTTTATGACCGATGAAATTTCGGAAGAAGAAGAAGAACTAATGGCAATGGATCAATTGGTCAGAAAAGAGGATTTAGATATTTGTGAAGTAGTCCAAAAAGGGATCGAGACCGGAGCCTATACCCAAGGCAGATTTTCCCTTACTGAAAATTTAGTTCATCAATTCCATTTACTGCTGCAAAGGGATTTAGAAACAGTTTTGCCGCTGCAAACTGCCAATCCATCCAAGACTTTTTAAGAGATAGAAATATCTCTTAATCATCACCTCTGTGTAAGCGCTTCCTTAATCATAATCATTTTGTGGAAGATGGGTGAGATAATGGAAAATAAAAAAGTAGAATTGAAACGGGCGATGAAGAGCAGGCACTTATTTATGATGTCTCTAGGTGGAATCATTGGGACGGGCCTGTTTCTTGGGTCTGGGTACGCAATCGGTGAAGCCGGTCCATTAGGAGCAATCCTAGCCTATTTAGTCGGCGGCCTTCTCATGTATTTAGTCATGGTTTGTTTAGGGGAATTATCCGTTGTTATGCCAGTATCCGGGTCTTTCCAAGCCCATGCAACAAAATTTATAGGACCTGCTACCGGGTTTGTGGTCGGCTGGGTCTACTGGCTGAGCTGGGCTATGTATGTAGGGCTTGAATTTACAGCAGCCGGTGTACTAATGAAGCGATGGTTTCCAGATGTTCCGGTTTGGATTTGGTGTGCAATTTTTATCGTCCTTCTCTTTTCTATTAACTCTCTTACGACCAGAACCTTCGCCGAAACAGAGTATTGGTTTGCGGGAATTAAGGTTTTAGCTGTCATTATGTTCATTCTTGTTGGATTAGGAGCTATGTTCGGAGTAATTAGTCTGAAACATGAATCCACCCCATATTTTACCCATTTTCTAGGCGATGGCATGTTCCCTGCCGGTATGGTTGGTGTTTTCGTCTCAATGATGAGCGTCATTTATGCTTTTCAGGGCTCGGAAATTATGGGAGTGGCAGCAGGTGAAACGGAAGAGCCAGAAAAAAATATTCCGCGGGCGATTCGCAATATCGTTTTCCGTATCTTAATTTTCTATGTATTAGCCATGTTTGTATTATCTGCCCTTGTTCCATGGAAAAAGGCTGGTGTTCTAGAAAGTCCGTTCGTTACTGTTTTTGATATGGTAGGGATTCCTTATGCAGCAGACATTATGAATTTTGTCATTTTAACCGCGATTCTTTCCGTCGGTAATACTGGACTGTTTGCTTGTACGCGTGTGATGTTTTCATTAGCTGAAAATGGAATGGCCCCGAAAGCGCTTGGCAAAATTAACAAACGTGGAATTCCTTTTAATGCTTTATTAGTAACCTTAATTTTTGCGTTATTATCACTTCTAACTAGTGTTGTGGCAGCTGATACATTGTTTGTTGTTCTATTGGCTGTCAGTGGAATCGGTGGAACGCTGACCTGGTTGGCGATAGCAGTTGCCCAAATGGGATTCCGAAGACAATATATTAAAAATGGCGGTAAAGTGGAAGATTTGAAATATAAGGTTCGATTCTATCCATTTATCCCGATTCTCTGTATTATCATGTGTTTGTTCATTTTCGGCTTTATGGCATTTGATCCAACACAACGTGCATCGTTATATTGGGGATTTGGCTTTATTGCTGCCTGCTACTTATATTATTACCTTTGGTTCAAACGAAGAAATATCATGCTGCCCATTCATCAGGAAACCAAAGCGATTGGGATTGAGACGGAAGAGATTTAACAATTGGATTGGGAGGATGGATGAATGGAAAATGAAAAAGATTTTGATGTGATCATTATCGGCGGTGGATTTTCGGGGGTTACCGCTGCTAGGGAGTTAAGGCAATTAGGACATCGTGTTCTGATTTTAGAGGCTCGCGATCGTCTAGGCGGCAGAACATGGGTGGACAGCCGGCTAGGTTCTGAGCTTGAAATGGGGGGAACCTATGTCCATTGGCATCAGCCGCATGTTTGGACAGAAATTACCCGCTATGGCCTGGAACTAGCTACTGGCCCAAAGACGGAACAAGTCTATTGGATTGCTGAGGGGAAGAAGCATTCTGCTCCAGCGGCTGAATTTAAAAATAAGCTCAGGAACACGGTTGAACGGTTAATGAGCGAGAGTATGAAATATATGCCTCTGCCATTTGAGCCATTACAATCACCTGATTTTAGAGAATTGGATGGAGTTACAGCGGCCCAGTTTATGAAGGATTTTGGCCTCACACAAGAGGAATATGATATTTTGCACGGCTGGGTTGCCTCCGACTACTGCGGTGCACCTGAAGAAGGAGCAGTAACACAAATCTTCCGCTGGTGGATTTTTTCACGCGGAAATTGGGATACCCACAGTGCCATGGTATCGAGTTACCGGTTGAAAAAGGGGACGAAGGCTTTGGTGGAGTCCATTGCAGAAGATTCTGACGCTGAAATCAAGCTATCAACCGTTGTGAAAAAAATCGAGCATGATGAAGATTCTGTTGAAGTTACGACATTAGATGGTTCTTCTTTTACGGGAAAAGCAGTCATTGTCACCGTACCGCTTTCAACACTCCAGGATATTGAATTTGCACCAGCGCTTTCTTGTGAAAAACAAGCTTCATCTAAGGAAGGGCAAACTTCGAAAGGGGTAAAAGTATGGGCACTTGTAAAAGGGAAGTACGACCCATTTGATGCTCTTGCCCCAGGCAGTTATCCGTTAAATTCGGTTCACGTGGATCGGTATGCGGGTGATGATACGATTGTGGTTGGGTTTGGACCAAGCGCGGCAATGCTTAGCCCAACTGATAAGGCAGGAGTGGAGTCAGCATTAAGGCATTGGATACCGGATATTGAGGTGCTAGAAAGTACCGGTCATGATTGGGTAAATGATGAGTTTTCCAGGGAAACCTGGCCGATGTTAAAGCCGAACCAGTTGACCACTTATCATAAGGAATGGAATACGCCGGAAAATAATGTGTTTTTGGCGGGGACTACTTATGCAAATGGCTGGGCGGGCTTCATTGATGGAGCGATTGAGAGCGGGATTACGACGGGGAGAAAGGTGCATAAACACCTGACGCGCGAGAAGGCACGTAATCAAATGTTTCAAATAAAGTAATATAAGAAGGAAATACACGGATTTTTGGTCCGTGTATTTTTTCTGCGATTGGGCTCAGTTGATTGACGGTTTCATTGCCCGAATGGGATTTGGATTGAAGGGAAGGGTAAAAGAGAAAAGGTTTAATGGGACAGGATATTTTAAAATGAAAAATTATCTTGCTTAAATGTGTTAATGATGTTAAAGTATAAAAGTCGCTGAAAAACAAACGGTTTTTAGATGACACAATCAAAAAAAAAGATGTTGACATATTAAATGATATGTTAGTATAATAATAAAGTCGCTTCTGAGCGATCGATTAAAAAATGAGTCAACTTGCTCTTTGAAAACTAAACAAACAAAAACGTCAACAAACAATAATAATCATGTTTCTTCTATTATATAGAGAACATGAGCCAACGTAACAAATGAGCTATATCAACTTTCTTGGAGAGTTTGATCCTGGCTCAGGACGAACGCTGGCGGCGTGCCTAATACATGCAAGTCGAGCGAATCAATAGGAGCTTGCTCCTGTTGATTAGCGGCGGACGGGTGAGTAACACGTGGGCAACCTGCCTGTAAGACTGGGATAACTTCGGGAAACCGGAGCTAATACCGGATAATCCTTTTCCTCTCATGAGGAAAAGCTGAAAGTCGGTTTCGGCTGACACTTACA
>NZ_AXVA01000026.1 GCF_000482325.1 Bacillus sp. UNC438CL73TsuS30
AAGGCAAAATTAAAAGGCATGAGTCCGGTTCAATACCGAACTCATGCCCAAGTAGCTGCCTAAACTTCGTGTCTAACTTTTTGGGTTCAGATCAAAAAGGGTGGTTCACTCAAATAATCTACTTTGACAACCACCACCCTGACGGTAGCAGCTGCAGGGAGAAGTGTAGGCAGCACTTCTCTTTTTTATTATATATCCATTATATCCAAAAAAATTCTGTAATAAAAGAAAAAAAGAGATCTCGGTTTAACGTTAGTGGTGCAAGTCCTTTACTTGCTACAATTGCTCCTTCAAACGGTCCGGCAAGCTTAGGATGGTCTGGATCACCCTATCAAGCTTTGCCTCAATCCGATAAAGCCAATAGAGTGTCGCAACAATCGGAAACCCAATCTTCACTAAGAGGCGGTGATTGGGCCCGTGATGTGCGAACTCTGGCTTTATTCGTGAGTAAGCGAAGACCTTCTTTTATGATATCGACACTTTTTGGTAGGATATCGAACCAAGAGAGCGGCTCTCTCGGTTCTTTTGATCCAAAAAACGAAGAAAATAGACCAAGAGAACTGTCCCTATGGATTTCTATGGATTTAAGTGCTTTGAACCCCTTTACCAATTCGTTTTTCTAAACGACGGACAAATAGGGACATAGGATAACTCATACAGAAATAAACAACGGCGGTGAGTAAGTAAATCGGCATCGCTACAAAGGTTTGTGAAATTAGGTTCGTAGAGGCGAGCATAATTTCAGGTGCCGCAATGGTAGAGACAATAGCTGTATCCTTAAAAAGGCTAATTACATAGTTCCCTATATTGGGGATTGCGATGACAGCAGCTTGGGGGAGGACGATATACCTCATGTTTTGGGCAGGTGTCATCCCAACGGCCATGGCTGCTTCCGTTTGTCCCTTATGAACTGAATCAATTGTAGAGCGGAACACTTCAGATAAATAGGCACCCCCATTCATACTCAAGCCGATTACAGCAGAGATAACGGGGGAAAGTCTTACTCCTAGATCAGGAAGACCAAAATAAATAATAAACAATATGACCATTGCAGGGATTCCTCTAATTATCTCAACATAAACTTTTGCGAACATAGACAAAGGTTTTAGTTTTGAACGATGCAGGAAAACGAGGAGCAAACCGACCATGATGGCACCAATGGAAGAAAAAACGGTGACTTCAATGGTTACAATTGCCCCTTTCAATATCCTCGATAAAATTTCGGGAAACATAGACCAAAAAATTTCAAACATGTCGGTCACCCCTTAATTCCATAAAATATCTTTTAAAAATTCTTGGGCTCTATTGGTAGAGGGGTGCTGAAAGAAATTCTCTGGGGTATTATCCTCAACTATATTCCCATCATCCATAAATAAGATTCGGTTACTCACTCGTTGGGCAAATTTCATTTCATGTGTCACAATCACGATGGTCATTCCATCATTTGCGACCTGTTCAATTACCTGAAGCACTTCTCTTACAAGCTCCGGGTCCAAAGCAGAGGTAGGCTCATCAAATAACATTAATTTTGGCTGCATCGCCAAGGCTCTGGCGATTGCAACCCGCTGCTTTTGACCTCCGGAAAGTTGATCAGGATAGGAATCTACAAAACTTTCTAATCCTACTTTCTTCAGCAGTTCCAATGCTAAGGATTCTGCTTCTTCACGGGACATTTTTAATACCCGTTCTGGAGGCAAGGCAACATTCCTTAGAATTTTTAAGTGGGGCCACAGATTAAAATGTTGGAATACCATGCCAATTTCTTTTCGTAAAAGAATGGATGATTTTTGATCCATTTGGTTTATTAAATGACCATCAAAGTACATATCTCCCTCTGATTTAGGAACAAGTAGATTAATACAGCGTAATAATGTACTTTTTCCCGAACCGCTCGGACCTAATATTGTCACTTTTTCCCCTTTCTTTACATCTAAATCTATTCCACGAAGGACTTCCTTATTTCCAAGTATTGCTTTAAGACTTTTCACTCTTAATAATGGACTCTCATTGGAAATTTGCTCTGTATTGTCTGCTATCATTTTCTACCTCCATTATCCAATCAAGCTTTATTTTCCCGCTAAGGTTGGCGGTGTCCACTCATTTGAACGGTCAGCACCAGCACGAGGATTTCCATCAGGAATAAACCAACCGTCTTGATCAAGGCCATATTTTGATAACATTTCCTTGTTTAAGCCTGTTTTCCACATTTCCTGTACTTCTTTATTAATGGCGTCGTATAATTCCTTTTCTTTTGGATTCACACACCAAGCGGTTTGAAACTGTTTTCCTAATACAGAATAATTTTTATCGCTGTCCGTAAAGGTAACGACTTTTAAGTTGTAGCTTGGATTTTGTTTAATAACGTAAGCACCTGTAGGAGGATCAACAAATCCAATATCTACTCGACCGATTTTTAAATCCTGAATAAGAGCATTGTTATCTTTATAGGTAGTAACACTGGCGATTTTCCCCTCTGATTCAAGCTTTTGAAGGTCTGGCACAAACGCAAATCCCGTTACCGTACCCACTTTATGTCCCTTAAGCTCTGCGATGTTTTTTACATCTTTTTTACTTTGCTGCTGAACAATCATCGAGGATGCATAATAGACAGGGTCGGTCATTAACATGACTTTTGAGCGTTCGGGAGTCCAAAAGATATTGCCGATTGCAATATCGGCTCTGCCGGTTCGAACTGCTTCGATTGGTGCAGGCCACTGCATTAATTGTGGTCTTACTTTCAAGTTTAATTTTTCAGCAACTTTATGAATCAGGTCTCCGTCTGTTCCGATTATTTTGCCATTCTCCACCGCTGTCATCGGCATATCTCCAATAATAGCTACGTTTAAGTATCCTGATTCCACCGTTTTTATTTGGGATCCGGAATTGGATGGATCCTTTTTATTTCCACTCGTTGTTTTTTCATTTGATCCACATCCCACTAAACCAACTAAAGCGAAGACTAGAATGAATAGAGTAACAAATGATTTTTTTGCTGACATCGGATTATCCCCCTTCGATCAAGTTAGTTTGTTAAAACAGGTTTACTCAAAAAGCGATTGAGTGAAAATGAGTTAATATCAATATCCGTTCGCCCTTCATTTATTAGTTGCGACATGATCCACCCAGTAGCAAGGGACATCGAAACACCGTTCATCGCATGACCTGCTGCTATAAATGAATTACTGATTTCGGGGATTGGTCCTAATATCGGCAAACCATCCGGTGTCATCGGCCTCATGCCAGTCCAAACCACTTCCTTCTCCCCTTTAATAGGGGTTTTCAGATATTTTGATACTGAATTTCTTAAGCCCTGAACCCGTCTCTCATCAATATTTACATTCAAACCTGAAAGTTCCATTGTGCCGGCAATCCGGATATTATTGTTATAAGGGGTGACACCTGTCTTAGAATCTCCTAGATAGAGAGGATGGTTAAGTGTGATATTCGGTGAAGTAATCGTAATGCTGTACCCCTTGCCCGCTGTCATTGGAAAGTGATAACCAATCTTTTTAATCAGCTGATTGGCCCAAACACCTGAAGTGAAGAGAAACTGGTCCGCTTCTATCTTTTCGTTGCCGCATGCCACTGCTTCAATTCTTCCATTCTGATGAATAATGTCTGTTACTTCTGTGTTTGTTCTAAATTCAACGCCATTTTCTTTCAGCCACTGATAAAATCCGCCACTTAAACTTTCGGGGCGAACATGGCGTTCACTTGGTAAAAACAACCCTGCTTCTACATTGTCGGAGAATTGGGGCTCCATTAGTTGTAAATCTTTTTTTGACTTCACGATGGGTAATGGAAGTCCTACTTTATTTACGATTCTTAGCTCCTCAAATCGTTCCTCCATCCCTTTTTTATCAAGAAAGGCAAATAGTAATCCCTTGTGATGGATTTCAAATTGAATTAGTTTCTCAGACTCTAACTCATCAAATAGTTTGAGCGTATTTTTGCTAATCTCTAATGCTGCATCAAACCCTTTATTAAATGTCTCTTCATTACAATTCTTCCAAAATTGAAACAACCAATTAGAGATAAAAGGAATAGCAGTAGGCTTTATATATAAGGGACTGTCTCTTTTGGTCATCCATTTAAGAGATTTGCTAACCAAACCTGGCGCGGGAACAGGTTCTGAGAGAGTGGGGCAAATCCATCCCGCATTTCCAGCAGAACAGGCCGAACCAGGATTTCCTTTATCAATGATGACGACGTCGTTATGACGTTTTTTCAAATAGTAACCACAGGCAAGTCCAATAATCCCGCCGCCAATTACCGCTATTTTTGTCATGGTAAACCCTCTTTTCCTTTGTTAGTCCTGCTCGATGATAGCAGTTGCAACCAGTTCAATCTTTAAATCTGGTACGGTTAGTGAACTGATGCCTAATGTCGCGCGATTTGGGTAGGGATCTTGAAAGAATTCTTTCCAGACTTCATTCATTTTTGGTGTTTCATGAATATCGGTTAAGTAGACCGTGACTTGGACAATATCTCTTAAACTTCCACCCGCATCTTCTACCAATGCCTGAAGATTTTTGAAAGTCAATTCAGCTTGTTTTGTAAAATCACCTGTTTCAAAGCTACCGTCTCTATAAACTGGAATAACCGAGGTATAAAACATCTGATTTTTCTTAACCGCAACAGATAAGGGTCCGAGGTTTGGTAAATTTCCTTTGATTACTTCCATTTTTTCTATCCCCTTTTTTATTTGAAATTTATTATTCTCTTTTTGAAGTCTATAATTCTATTACTATTCAATATTTATCTGAATATTCAATTTTGTTATGGTATATTTAAACTGTAGAAATATTTATAGAGCCGTTACAATGGGAGTTTTTGACCAATATGATGGGCTAAAGCTCTCTCAAACACTCTTTTCCCTAAGACGATATCTTCAACTGCCATACCAATATTATTATTAATGATCAATTCATCCTGATTTTGCCGACCTACTTTGAGACCTGCTACCACTTCACCCAGTTCTCCATTAATGGCAGGTAAACCGTCAGGATAATAACCATACTGGTAAAAAAGATTGTTTTGCTCCAGGCTATCGACAAAATATTTGTCGCCTCTATTTATGGTTTGATGTTCATATAATGTGTGCAAATCACAAAGGAATAGGGTATGTCCCTTCATAATCCATTCATCTCTAATTTGTGGTTGGGGTGTTGCCGTGATCACGGTTGCGGATGTAATGATTGAAGAACTTTTTACTAGTTCTTCTAATGAGGATGCTTTTTTGATTGTTGCATTTATCTTTGGCTGAATCTCCGTAATTAATTGGTTCATTGCCTCATGGTTCCTATCAAAGATATACACTTCTTTTAAGTTAGGTAATACAAGCTGTATGAGTTCAATATGTTTTTTTCCTAATTCACCGCAGCCGATCATACCAAAAGTTTCTGAGTTTTTATTTCCTAAGCATTTCACACCAACCGCTGTTACCGCTGCCGTTCTTACTGTTGTAATCCATGTACCATCCATAATGGCAACAGGTAAACCTGATTGATGATCATTTAGTATTACGAGGGCGGAGATTTGTGGGAGACCATACTTTTTCCGGTTATCAGGAAATCCGCTTGCCCATTTCATTCCACAAGCAGTTTGCTCCGGGATGTAGGCCGGCATTGCATGCATAAATGAATCTTCCAAAGGATGGATTCCGATTTTTGCAGGCATGTCTAATTCCTTTTTACCATGGATTCTTAAGGCTTCTTCTACATATTGAATCACCTCTAAATTGGTAATTTCAGTCTGAATACAATCTTTTTTGGTCAAATATAGAATTTCACTTCCAAGGTTCAGTGAATTCAATTTGTCACCTCCAATGAATGAAAACAACTATTTATTAGATTATATGTCCATCGTGCTATTAGTTTGTACTGTATAAAAAAGCAGAAAAACTTATAGATTTTTTTGTATAAAATGAACAATAAATTCGGGGGTGCCTTATGATTGATCGTGATATTGCTCAAAATATTGCCGAGCTGACAACCAATATTTGCGGGTACACAGTATCCATTATCAATTCATCAGGATTAATTATCGGTTCCGGAGATAAATCAAGGGTGAATACGATTCATGAAGGCTTAGATGCTGTTTTTAATAATAGGGAATATATAGAACATGATGAAGAGGAGGTCAAAAATTATACGGGTGCATATGAAGGGGTGGCATGCCCAATCGTGTTTAATAACCAGGTGATTGGGGCTGTAGGTATTCGTGGGAATCCAAAGGAAACAAAAAAGTATTTGGGGCTGGTAAGAAATCAAGTAGAAATGATGTACCAACAACTGATGTATTTTGAAATCTATAAAATGAAATCGGAAGCATTAGATGTATTTATTCAAGTATTGCTTTCCCATGATATTGAACAAAATGTAAGTTATCTTAAATCATTGGCCCAAATCAATGGTTATAATCTAGAGATCCCGCGCGTTGCCCTTGCAATTGAAATTGTAGAAAAAGATGGTAAGGAATTTAGTATAAAAAAAGAACCTTATCTTAAAGAACTAAATAAAATTTTAAAAACAGTGGATGATTTCTTCGATAACCCACAAAATATTTTATCTAAAATGGGCAGCCATCAGCTCTTAGTTTTTAAGACCTTAGCTCTACCATCCAACCATAATGAAATTAACCATGTTCATAAATTAAAAGACCATCTTCTAAACAAACACGGAGTTCGGTGCATGATTGGGATTGGTAATCGTTACGAGGATGTTGTGAATCTTAAACGATCTTATCAAGAGGCAGAAAACGCTATTTCCATTGCAAAAAGGATGGGGGAAACGGGCGGAGTATTTCATATAGAAGAAATGGTTGTTGGAAGAATTATTAGCGAAGTAAGCCAAAGTACACGAACAAATTTATTGAATAATTCTGCTGTGGTGACATTCCTATTACCTGAAAATGAAATACTGCTAGATACGTTTTATTCCTTTTGTAATAACGATTTAAATTTAAGCAAAACAGCAAGAGAATTGAATATTCACCGAAATACCTTGATTTATCGTATTAGTAGAATTCAAGCGCTGACAGGTCTTGATATAACCCAATTTCACAATGCTACTAAATTATACTTACTGTTACAGCTGAAACGATTTGACTATTAGACTTAGATGGCTTGTGCTGATTGATAAAACAGATCTGCTGCAGCCTCCTTTTTGACATTGCTTGTCCGAATAGGCCGGATACCTGATTTTCAGTAGCTAAAAAGCAAAGTGGAGGGTGAATGGCCAGAAGTGGAGGGTAAAAGGGGAGAACGGAATGTAAACGCCCCAAAGTGGTGGGTAAAGAATCAAAACCGGTGGGTTAACGAAATTAGGTTGAAAAGGCGACCCAATCTTGGGTTGGATATTTACTGAAAATGGTAATTTTTCTCTTGAAAAGGCAATATTTAAAGAAGAATACCTGATTTTCAGTAGCTAAAAAGCGAAGTGGAGGGTAAGAAGGGAGAACCGGAATGTAAACGTCCCGAAGTGGTGGGTAAAGAGCCAAAACCGGTGGGTAAACGAAATTAGATTGAAAAGGAGGCCCAACCTAGTGTTGGTAATTTCTCTTTTAAAAAGGAATCTTTAAAGAAGGTTACCTGATTTTTAATAGCTAGGAGATTTTGTCCAAATGAGGCGGTGATTGGGACCTTAAAATGAAATCTGGCTCTATTTGTGAGTAAGCGAAGACCCTCTTTTAGGATACCAACACTTTTTCACCGGATATCAACACAAAATGGAGGTATATCGACACTTTTTGATAGGATATCAACACAAAATAGAATTATATCAACACTTTTCAGTAGGATATCAACAATAATAGGATACTATCGACAATTTAATATATCCCCTTGAAAACGGACAATCTTGACCGAATCCGGCGCAGAACCGCCCCAATCTGAACTCCAGAGCACTTGCTATCATCCCAAGTTTTCCCTATGATTATATTATTATTCTGAATTTTGAATCCTTATTCAAAGGAGGTAGTGTTATCCAAGAACTGGCAAGAAGGCTTTTTATCATCATTAGTCTACTATTCTTTATATCCGTATCACAACGGATCGTATTTGCTGAAGGGAAAACCTATAAAATCGCCGGGGAATGGGATCTTCCTCCTTTTTCTTATAAAGATCAACAAGGGTCACTGACAGGCATAAATATTGAATTAATGGAAAAAATCGCAAAAGAAAATGGGCTTACATTTGAATACATACCAATGGAGATGCATGAAGCGGAACAGGCCTTAAAAGATGGTAAAGTAGATGCGATCGCTGGGGTCACCTATACCACCGAAAAAGATAAAGTATTCGATTTCTCTCAATCCTACTTTACGATGTCCGATTCGTTAATTATCCCAAAAGCAAGTAAGGACAAAATTAAAAGTATCGAAGATCTAAGGAATAAGCATATTGTTTTGCAAGATCATACACCTGTTCTAAGCACGTTATTAAATTTAAGGAATACGAATCTTACCTTGGTGTCCAATGAATACTCTGGTCTATTGACGCTTCTAAATGGGCGGGCGGACGTTTTTATTGGGAATGAATTTACCGCTTCCTTCTTTTTAAAAGAGTCTGGTCAAGAAGACAATTATCTCATTCTTGATGAAGTCATGAATCCGGCCGATTATGCGATTGCCGTAAAGGAAGGGAATGAGGACTTTCTTTCGATTATTAATCAAACGCTTACAAAATTAAAGGCTAAGGGAGAGGTAAGTAAATTAGTTGATCAATGGGTTCGTCCCGAAACCGAAGCGAAAATTGCCCGTTTGGAACATTTTATCTTCTATTTATCTATCTTTCTTTTGATTGGTGCCCTGATCCTCATTGCGATCTATATTTGGAATCAACGGTTAAAAGCAGCTGTGAATCTTCAAACAAAAGACCTCCAACTATTAAATGAAGACCTGCAACAGCAACGGCAGCGAACGGCTGATAGCAATGCGTTTAAAGATCAAATTTTAAATAATATCGACACGGGCATCGTCACGTTCGATATCGATTTTAAGATCACAAGCTGTAATCAGCGGGCATTGGAAATTCTCGAACTTCCTGCCCATACGAAGTTCAACCTTCAGGATTCGCCCATCTTTTTAAAGCTTTTTGAGCATGATCGTTCTGGACAAGCTTTGCAACAAGAAGGTGCTGACTATTATCGCTTTTTAGAAATCAATGATCATGGAGAACGAAAGGTCATCTATTATTCTCTGAATAAGATGTTTAACTCACTTGAAAACCAGGCAGGCTATTTGCTCTCCATGAACGACGAAACAGAAAAAAAGAAACTCGAACAAAAGCTGATTACACAGGAGAAGCTTCATGCGCTCGGCCAGTTAGTAGCAGGTGTGGCGCATGAAATCCGGAATCCGTTAACGTCGATTAAAACGTTCATTGACCTGATTCCAAAGAAATACGATCAACCGAAATTTCAAAAGGTCCTAATGGAGCATTTACCAGAAGAGGTGAACAGACTCAATCGGATTGTAACCGACTTAATTGATTATGCTCGTCCAAGCTTACCGAATATTCAACCCTGCACGGCTCAACAGCTGACATCCTTACTCGCTATCCTAAAAGTAACGATGGATAAAAATAGGATTGAATTTGAACAATGCATTGAACCTGACCTTGTTTTTCACATTGATCCGCAGCAAATTCGTCAGGTCCTCCTTAATCTATTATTAAATGCCATTCATGCAGTCGAAGAAACAGACGTGAAGAAAATTAACATCTGCATGGAGAAAGCGGATCTCGAGAAGGGGAGGATTATGATTAGCGATACGGGTAAAGGGATGGAGCAAGGGGAGCTCAACCATATCTTTGAACCATTTTTTACGACAAAGGGAAAGGGCGTCGGATTGGGGTTGACCTTATCCTACAATTTAATACAAGAGAACCATGGAGATATTCTAGTAAACAGTATTCCGAATAAAGGAACGACATTCACGGTTTTATTGCCTTTATACACAAAGGAGGAGATTCGGATTGAAGCCGAGAGTATTGGTTATTGACGATGAACAAGCCATTTGTACCTCACTTAGCTTTGCTCTTGAAGATGATTATTTTATGATGACGACAACGGATCCGGAGGAAGGCATACGCATCGTAGAAAAAGAACGGGTCGATATTATTCTGCTGGATCTTCGGATTGGACGTTATAATGGGCTGGATGTTTTGCAAAAAATTAAACAAAAAGACCCGTCGGTGACGGTCATCATGATGACTGCTTATGCTTCGATTGAAACCTCCATCGAAGCGATCAAAATGGGTGCCTTTTATTATATTGAAAAACCGATTAATATCGAAAACCTATCCTTGCTTTTATTAAGAGCCGCTGAGTTTAAGCAAATCTCGAATATGCTCGAAACCCTCCATGAAGAGCTGGAGGAAAGGAAGGGCTTTAAAGACTTCTTAGGAAATAGTAAAGCGATGAAAAATGTCTTTTCAATGATCGATCGCATTAAAGATATCGACTCTTGCGTCTTGATTACCGGAGAAAGTGGAACGGGGAAAGAACTGGTTGCAAAAAGGATTCATTTTTCAGGGAAGCGTAAGGATGGACCATTAGAAATTTTGAATTGTGCAGCCATTCCTGAAACCTTGCTTGAATCTGAATTATTCGGGTATGAAAAGGGAGCGTTTACAGGGGCAACACAGTCCAAGGAAGGAAAGTGGGTCGCCGCCAATGGAGGAACTTTATTTCTTGATGAAATTAGTGAGATGCCCCTGCCCCTTCAGGCTAAATTATTGCGGGTGATTCAAGAACGGGAAGTGACACCTCTAGGGTCGAATAAGAAAATCTCATTAGATGTACGAATATTATGTGCGGCGAATAAAGATATTGCGCAAATGGTTCAAGATGGGAAGTTTCGTGAGGATTTGTACTTCAGACTGAACGTGATTCCGATTAAAACACCGCCATTACGAGAGCGAAAAGAGGATCTGCCGCTGTTGATTGATTATTTTTTGCAAAAGTATTGTAAAGAAATGAACAGAGAAAAGAGATCTTTATCTGCGGATGCTCGCAGACTTTTACTTGACTACCACTATCCGGGCAATGTTCGGGAGCTGGGAAACATCATTGAATACGCAGTAGCGCTCTCGATTCAACCCGTCATTGATGAGGGGGATTTGCCCTTTTACATGCTAGAGCAAAAGAAAGAGGATGGCGGTATTTTAAATGATTCTGAGAATAGTATCGTCATTCCGATTGGTCTATCGATGAAGGAAATTGAGAAAAAGGTCATTTCTGGGACTTTAAAGCATTGTGGAAAACACCGGCAAAGGACGGCCCAGACCTTACAAATTTCGGAAAGAAGTCTCCGGGATAAAATAAAACTATATGAGATCGAAAAAACAGCGAATGAATAAATAATGCGGCAAATTTTGCTGAAAATAGCGGCAGAATTTGCCGCTTTTCTTTTTAAAAAAGGGACTGCTATTTATGAAAACGCTTTAAAATTCAATAATCTGAAAATTGGCACGGTAATTGCATATTATCTGTGTGAAAGGAGGACAGTCATTGAAAACAGGGACACTTATAAAAATCTTAGTCCTTTTACTCTTTCTTTTGATTGGGTGTATAACGGTTAGTCGGGAGTTATTTCCAAGTGGGGTTCAAGCCGTTCCTCCCCCTTCAGAGGAACTCACAGGGAGTCAAACTCCATTGGTGATTGCCACGGGGGATATGTCAGGTGTCTATTTTCCTATGGGAGAGGCGATGGCTGACTTATTTCGAAAGTACAATGGAAAAGCAACTGGAACACAAGTGACGAACGCTTCGATTCAGAATACAAAACTAGTGAGTCAGAAAAAAGCTGAATTAGGATTTAGTACGGTGGATGCCCTTGCATTGCCAGAAATGAAAAAAAGGAAAATTCTCGCCCTAACTGGACTTTACTCGAATTTCATCCATATTGTCACGACCAAAAGCAATATTCGTAGTTTAGAGGATTTACGAGGAAAAAGAGTCAGTATTGGAACCGTCGGAAGCGGAACAAAGCTGATGGCTGAAAGGATCCTGAAGGCTGCTAATCTAGCAAGCAATGAAATGGATGTATCAACTCTTTCCTTCACACAATCGGCGGATGCCTTAAGAAATGGAACGATTGATGTGGCTTTCTTTTCTTCTGGTCTACCGAATCCAGTGATTTCGGAACTTGCTTCAGAGATGAAAATTTCACTTGTTCCAATTCCAAAACAAGTTGCTGAAAGTCTTCATGAGGAGTATGAATTTTACACACTCGATGAAATAAGCGGGCAAACATACACTGGTCTCGAGCGTACACCTACATTAGCTGTAAAAAATGTACTTTTTACATACCCAGATTTGCCTAAACAAGAAGCCTACAAACTAGTAAAAACGTTATATGAACATTTACCAGAATCACAAAACGCCTATCCAGAAGCAATGGAAATCCATTTATCTGATGCAACTGCAGGGATTCCAATCGATTTCCATCCTGGAGCAAAGCAATTTTTCAAAGAAATTATCCATTAAAATACTAACAAAAAAATAGGGGGCAAGTGAAAATGAAAAAGATCCTTACCTTAATTTCGATCGCTTTACTAATTGTTTTATCAGCTTGTGGCGCTCCTAATCCACAAAAGGCCGGAGGGACAGCTGCAAAAGCGGGTAAAGATGGAAAAAAATCCATTACCATTGCAGGAAATGGCGGGGTTATTGAAAAAACCATTCGTGACGTGATTGCTCCGAAGTTCAAAAAGGAAACAGGTATTACGATTAACTTTGTTCCAGGACTTTCTGGAGAAATTTTATCGAAGGTAGAATTACAAAAAAATGCTCCACAAATTGACATTGCGATCTTTGTACCAACAGATGTACAGCGCGCAAATGATAAGGGGCTTATCGATAAAATCGATGAATCGAATGCTCCGAATATGAGTCATGTCGATCCGAAGTTTATAGCCGTTAAGGATGCAGGTGCTCCAATATTTGGATTGGCCATTGCCCCTGCGTATAATACAAAATCGTTTAAAGAGAAGAACTTGAAACCAATTGAATCATGGAACGATTTAGCATCTGGTCAATATGAAGGAAAAACAGCGTTTGTGGATATTACAAATGACTGGGGCTTTAACACCTTAAACGCACTAGCGATGGCAAACGGCGGCGGTACAGATAATGTCGAGCCAGGAATCCAAAAAGCAAAAGAGCTTGCCGGTTACTCCACGACTTTTTATAAAAATTCAACACAAGTGATGCCAGCGCTTCAGCAAGGTGCTGCTGACGTAACCGTAATGGGAAGCTATGCGATTGGTGATTTAGCGGTTCAAGGCGTACCACTTAAAATGGTGGTACCAAAAGAAGGGGTACCGATTCAAGCCTTTAGTGGAACCCTTGTGAAAAATACTCCTCACGAGAAGGAAGCACTTGAATTCCTTAACTATGTAGTAAGTGCTGATTCACAAGCTTTAATTGCAGAACAGGGATTTTATCCAGTTGTTGATGGCGTGAAGTTTCCAGAGAAATTCCAAGAATCGATTGGGCTAAAGGATACAGACAAAACCTATAAACCTGATTTTGCTGCATACGCGAAAGTTCGGGCGGAATGGTCTGATCGTTGGACGAAAGAAGTCGTTCCAGAAATCGGTAAAAAATTGAAATAAGAATGGAGGGACGGACCATGAATGCAATTCCTTGCGATGTAGAGATCAGAGGTGCAAGAAAGCAATTTGGATCCAATGTCGTACTGAATGATATTGACTTAGAAGTAAAGCAGGGTGAGTTATTAACCCTGCTCGGACCTTCAGGCTGCGGGAAATCGACTACATTGAATTTAATTGCAGGCTTCTTGGAAGCCGATCAGGGAGATGTGTACATTAAAGGGAAAAAGGTAACGAAAGTCCCTCCTTATAAGCGCGATTTAGGAATGGTCTTTCAAACGTATTCCTTGTTTCCACATATGACGGTGCAAGAAAACCTAAGCTTTGGTTTGAACCTAAGAAAAGTAGCGAAATCGGAGCAAAAAAAGAAAATCGATCGAGTTCTTGAACTGGTGAAGATGTCAGGGCTTGAACATCGTTATCCAAGGGAATTATCGGGAGGACAAAGGCAGCGTGTCGCGATTGCCAGAGCGCTTGTGGTGGAGCCGGAATTACTACTGCTCGATGAACCGCTATCCAATCTGGATGCAAAATTACGACATGAACTGCGCGCGGAAATTAAGCGTTTACAAAAAGAAATAGGGGTCACCACGATTTTTGTTACCCATGATCAAGAGGAAGCTTTATCGATGTCGGATCGGGTCGTGGTGATGAACGCAGGAAAAATTGAACAAATTAGCACACCGACCGCGATCTACAATCATCCTAACACGGAATTCGTCTTCCAATTCATTGGAAAATCGAATTCGTTTGAAGGAGAGGTTGTGGGAGCCGAAGGCAGGAAAATTTCAGTGAAAGTCGGTGGGGAAATTTTTCATGTCGATTCGGAAAATTTGATTGGTGAGAATCGTTCCTTGAGAGCAGGGGATGAGGTGAGACTTTATATTCGCCCTGAGAATGTTCACATTTCCTCGACGAGGGAAACATCATCAGCATTGGAACTTCAGCCGGCTAAAATCATTCAGCTTAATTACCTTGGTACTTCATGGGAAGTAGATGTTTCCCTGCAAGGAAAAACGCTTCAATTATTAACCAGTGCATATGACTCAACTTGGCAAAATGGAAGTGAGGTGTATGTTGGATGGAACCCGTCAGAAATTATGCTGATCAAGAAGTAAGTAATCATAAAACGGTAAAGGCGGAACCGCAACATAAGCCGAAAGTGAAAAAAAGAAGAACCTGGATTGCCGGGCTTCTTCTTTTAGTCCCGATCCTGTTATTCATCTTTGGATTCTTTGTGGTTCCGATGTTGTATATTTTGTATTTAAGTTTTATTTCTACTGATAGTTTGAATGGTGCGGATGCCGCTTTTAGCTTACAAAACTATATCACGTTATTTTCCGACCACTATTACTTATCTTCGATGTGGTTGACGGTGAAAATTAGTTTCTATTCTGTGCTTGTTTCCCTGATCCTGGGATACCCCATTGCGTTAACGATGGCGAAAAGCTCAGTTAAAGTTCGGGGATATATTACTTTATTAATTGCTTCCCCTCTTTTGGTCAGCATTGTTGTACGTAATTTTGGCTGGTACTTATTATTATTGCCGAACGGTACAATCAATTCACTTTTAATGAATCTTGGCCTTATTCATAAGCCGCTCAATCTATTATTCTCTGAAATTGGTGTGGTCATCGGACTTTCAAACGCCTATTTACCTTTCATGGTGTTAGCGATTGTGACGAGCTTGTATAATATTGACCCATCATTAGAGAAAGCGGGAGCGATTCTCGGTGCCAGTCCACTACGGAGCTTTTTTTCGATTACCCTTCCGCTTAGCTTGCCTGGGATCGTATCGGGTTGTGTGCTGGTCTTTAGTTTATCGATGAGTGCCTATGTCACTCCTTCTTTAATGGGAGGCGCGAATGTTCCGATGATGCCAGTGGTTGTATACGATCAAATTAACAACCTGTTGAAATGGACATTTGGTTCAGCCTTGTCGTACGTACTCCTATTGATTACGCTTCTTTCCGTTTTCATCTTTACACGAGCATTTGAAAAAAGTAAGTTTCGGGAGGTGTTCCGTTGATGAAAGTACTTGGAAAGTTCCGCGTGATCCTTGCTGTGATCGGGATCATCTATATCTTACTTCCATTAATGGTGGTCATCCCTGCATCTTTTACAAGTGCAGCGTATCCAAGCTTTCCACCAAAAGGTTTTTCGCTGCAATGGTATACAAAGATTTTAGAACGCACTGAATTCGTCGAAGCCTTTTATAATAGTGTACTCTTTGCTTCCTTAGCTGCATTATTTGCTGTTGTATTCGGGACGCTCGGGGCACTTGCGATTGCCAAGTATGATATTCCCGGAAAACACTATATTACATCGATCTTGACAGCGCCGTTAAGTGTACCGCAACTTGTACTAGGGATTGCCTTGCTGATTTATTTCACACCGATGATGCTTGCCGGTACATCCACAGGCTTTTTGATCGCCCATACGATCATTTGTATTCCGTATGTGATTCGACTGGTCCTAACAGGGTTAAGTGGATTTGATTACAATTTGGAAAAAGCAGCCGCGATTCTTGGAGCAAATCCATTGATTGTTTTTTGGAAGGTAACTCTGCCGCTTATCCGGCCGGCGATGATCTCAGGAGGATTATTTGCATTCTTGACGTCTTTTGATAATGTCACCGTCTCATTGTTTATGATATCTCCTGATATGAGAACCCTTCCCATCGAGATTTTCTCAACGATGCAGGATGCTTATAATCCAATCGTCGCTTCCGTGTCGAGTGTGGTTATTTTCATTTCTGTGATCTTAATCCTCATCCTTGAAAAAATTCATGGGGTTGGAAAGTTATTTGGTGGTACGCATCATTAGGAAATGATGTGGAAAAATAAAAGCCGGCTGTTTGCTTGTTATCGCAAGAAAGCCGGCTGTTTTATGTTCAAGCTGTTTTCGTAAACTTTGCTGCTATTTGAATAGGGGAGGTTGATCTCCGCTCCAGGATGCTCGCTTTCCGCGGGGCGGGCGGTGAGCCTCCTCGTCGCTTTGCTCCTGTGGGGTCTCACCTGTCCCGCTACTCCCGCAGGAGTCTCGCACCTTCCGCTCCAATCAACCTTTTTGGAAAAATTTACGTTCTCAAAAACATTTAGAAAACAGCCTACGTTTAAGAAGAATAAGTTTTTAAATAGTCTAAACATCGATTCACCGTTGCTTGTGGGGCAGTAAGAAGCGGAACAGAGGTCTGAACCTGATGGGCAACATGTTCCATACTGTACTGGGAAAGGACCATGACATCCACTGTTCCGTCCATTTGTCTGATCATGTTTCGTACCTTTTCGTCATGTTCATCGATCCTTCCTTGAAAAAGAAGATGGATCAGTCCCGGATCAACTAGAGATTCAATAATACAATCCGGTCTTTTTTCTCGTAAATAACTCATTAAGGCGATGGGTGTTTCTTTTACGGTGGAAATGAGGCCAATTCGTTCATAGGCAAGTGCTTCATCCAACATGGCTTCATCTGATCGAAATAGTTTTACGGCATGCATGGGCTGCAAAATCGATGTGATGTTATTAAAGGCTGAACAAGTGAGTTGAATGCAATTGGCTTCCGATTCAGCAGCAAGGTTTACCAATGCTGAAAATCTGCGAATGATTTCGGGAGCGAGGCCCCCGGATTTTTCCATCATGGAAAGCAGATGGGTGTCCATAAAATGGAGCAGTTCGATTTCAGGGGCTGCTTTCTGAAACGCTTTTTCAATCGGCGTTAAGGCAGTGGTCGTGGCATGGATCAAAGCTACTTTCAAAATTGTCATCCTCTCTCATTCTCATTTTGTTCATTATAACTATAATTCTATTATTTTTTCAAAGGGAGGTTGGGACCTTGATACATACAGAAATCGAAAAGGAAATCCGCCAAGTGGTCCAGGACAAACGTCGAGTCCTTACCAATGAGGCGGACCTTGCCAGTTATTCCTATGATGCCTCTTTCGGCGTGTTTCCCCCGGATGTGGTCGTGCAGCCCACTTCTACCAATGAAGTGGTTGGAATTGTCAAAGTGGCCAATAAACATAAAACGCCGATTTATCCAAGGGGAAAGGGAACGAGCTTAAGCGGGGGTCCCTTACCGGTTCATGGAGGGATTGTCCTTGATTTTTCTAAATGGACAGATACGTTAGTGATCGAACCAGATGATTTAGTCGCGATTGTTTCCCCAGGGGTTATCACGGCAGATATTAATAAAATGGCCAGTGAATTTGGTCTAATGTATCCTCCTGATCCGAGCAGCTCCCATGTGTCCACGATTGGCGGAAATTTAGCGGAAAACGCCGGCGGCCCGCGTGGACTTAAATATGGGGTGACGAAAGATTATGTGCTCGGCCTTGAAGTGGTTACGGCTGACGGTGAAGTCATCCAAACCGGGGGAAGAACGGTAAAAAATGTAACTGGCTATGACTTAACGAAATTAATCGTGGGATCGGAAGGGACGTTAGGGATTATCACAAAAGCAATTTTACAGCTAATCCCTAAACCGCAATCTACCGGAACGTTAATGGTCCTTTTTGATGACCTCGTCATTGCCGGAAAAGCGATTTCCAGCATCCTGACAGGCGGGATTTTACCATCAAAATTGGAAATTATGGATCAAGCATCTGTTGTCGCTGTAGAACAATTTGAGCCATCCGGGTTACCCACCGATATCGAGGCGCTACTATTAATCGAATTGGACGGACATCCTGCTGCCATCGAAGCAGAAGCCCAAAGGGTGAAGGAAATTTGTTTGGAAGTTGGCGCACGAGAAGTGAAAATAGCAGAAACAAAGGGAGAAGAAGCCGAACTTTGGAAGGCACGAAAACTCGTTTCTCCAGCGATCGTTCGAAAAAAGCCAACGAAGATCTCAGAAGATGCGACGGTTCCGCGCAGTCGGATTCCCGACATGTTTCAACGTTTAAAGGAAATAAGAGAAAAGTATAACCTCGATTTAGTTGTATTTGGCCACGCTGGAGATGGGAATTTGCATCCCAATATCATCGCGGATAAACGTGATAGCGAAGAAATGAAACGAGTGGAAAAAGCGGTCGAGGAGATTTTTCAAGCTGCAGTGGAAATGGGCGGCACATTATCAGGAGAACACGGGATTGGAACGATGAAGGCCCCGTTTATGGAAATGGAGCTAGGTACAACCGGTTTATCGATGATGAAACGGATGAAAGCAGCCTGGGATCCTCTTAATCTTTTAAACCCTGGAAAAATATTTCCGGAGCCTGGACAAAGGTTTGTGTTAACCGATGAGTAGAAGCCATGGATTAGCCTATGAAGAAACGTTTGCCTGTGTCCAATGCGGCTATTGTTTGCCAAAATGCCCCACCTACGAGACGACCGGTGTGGAAACCCAGTCACCGCGGGGGCGTATTAATCTAGTAAAATTATTAGCCGAAGAAAAAATTTCAGTCGAGGCTGCCGCTTCTTCGATTGAATTATGTTTAGGCTGCCGAGCCTGCGAAACTGCTTGTCCAACCAATGTTCAATATGGAACCATTTTGCAATCTGCTAAGGAATTGATCGCAAAAACGAAGCCTGCTTCCAAAATGGAAACGGTGCTCCTTGAAAAAGGATTGCCGAATAAAAAGTGGCAAAAGATTGCGGGGAGAGGGTTACAATTCGCGCAAAAAACCGGAATGGTGTCTTTAGCGAGAAAGTCAGGCATCATGAAGGCGTTCCCAGAAAGTATTCAGGCAATGGAATCCATTACTCCCATGATTAAGATGCCGACAAAAAAGGAAAGAGAATATCGAGTACTCCCTCCAATTGGGAAGAAGACCTATACAGTTGGATTTTTTGTGGGCTGTATTATGGATGTGATGTTTTCAAAAATCAATAATGACAGTATGAAATTGCTGCAGCTTGCTGGTTGTGAAGTCACTTTGATTGAAGAACAAACCTGCTGTGGAGCCCTTTTGCATCATAGTGGGAAAAAGGATGAGACCATCGCCCTTGCTAAAAAAAATATCGCCGCCTTTGAACGCTATGATTTTGATTTTATTGTCAATAGTATCGGTGGCTGTGGTGCGATGTTGGTGGAGTATCCGGAATTGTTTGAGGCAGACTCAGAATGGCATTCCCGTGCAGAGAAATTTGCCGCGCGGTGTAAAGACATTAGCGTTTTATTGGCCGAGAGTTCATTGCCATTTACTCAAGAAATTCGAAAAGTCGCAGCCTACCAACCTTCATGCCATTTACAACATGTTCAAAAAGTCGTGAATGAGCCTCAGCAATTAATCAAGAAGATTCCGGGGATTGATTACCGTATGTTTGAAAAACAGGACATGTGCTGCGGCTCTGCAGGAATCTATAATGTCGTCCACTACCATGAAGCAATGGAAGTGCTGGATCAAAAGATGCATCATCTTGAAAAAGTGGAGCCGGACATCGTCGTCACAAGTAATCCAGGCTGCCATTTACAGATGAAATTAGGTGTAGAGCGCGAAGGGAAAGCAGAAAAAATTAAAGTGGTTCATCTTGTTGAACTGCTAGCAGAGGCCTGTGAGATCGATAAAATTTGATATGGGGGAGAAAAAAATGAACTTACATTTAGCAGGAAAGACAGCGATTGTGGTGGCATCAAGTCAAGGATTGGGAAAAGCGATAGCGGCCCAACTCGTCATGGAGGGCGCTAATGTGATGTTAACGAGTCGAAATGAAGAAAAGTTGAAGGAAGTTCAAGAAGAGCTTCAGTCGTTGGGGGAAGGAAAAGTCGCCTATTTTCCCGCGGATATTACCAAAGCGGAAGACATTGTAGCATTGGTCCTGCATACGAGGGAAACCCTAGGGAACATTCAGATTTTAATTAATAACTCTGGAGGACCACAGGGGGGAGGGTTTGAAGATTTTGAAGATAAGGATTGGTATCAGGCTTTCGAATTGAATCTATTAAGCTATGTGCGGCTGGTACGAGAAGTCTTGCCAGATTTAAAGAAAGAAGGCGGTAAAATTATTAATATCGGTTCTTCTTCTATTAAACAACCGATAAATGGGTTAATTTTATCGAATACTTTTCGTTTAGGCGTTCTTGGGCTTGGGAAGAGCCTTGCTGAAGAACTGGCTCCGTATAATATTTTAGTTAATACCGTATCACCTGGCAGAATTGCAACAGACCGAGTAGCCTTTCTGGATCAGCTTAAGGCAGATAAGCTGGGAGTTTCTTCTGATGAGGTGGAGGCGGCTGCCAAAAAGAATATTCCTCTTGGAAGGTATGGTAAGCCTGAGGAGTTTGCAAGGGTTGTAGCTTTTTTAGCTTCGGATGCGAACACCTATGTTACAGGAAGTTCGTTGTTGGTGGACGGTGGGATGGTGAAATCGGTTTAAGGACCTAGTTACATTTCGGGCAGGCTTCGTTTCTATATGAAGCCTGCTTTTTTTATGGAGGGTAAATGGCTAGAAGTGGAGGGTAAAAGGGGAGAACCTGAATGTAAACGCCCCGAAATGGTGGGTTAAGGGCCAAAACCGGTGGGTAAATGAGATTAGGTTGAAAAAGAGGCATGATCTAGGGTTGGGATTTTACTGAAAGTGGTAATTTATTTCTTAAAAAGGTAATTTTTAAAGAAAGATACCTGATTTTCAGAAGCTAAAATACGAAGTGGTGGGTAAAAGGTAAGAACCGGAATGTAAATGCCACAAAGTGTTGGGAAAAGAGCCAATACCAGTGGGTAAAGAAATGGCCGTTTTTATGATATCGACACAAAATGGAATTTTATCAACACTTTTTGATAGGATATCAACACAAAATTAGATTTTAACGACAATTTTAAGGACGCAGGGACCGTTCTCACTCATAGACAAAAAAAGCCGGGAGAACCGTCCCGGTGGAATTTAATATTCTCCTTTAATGACAAAATACGAGCCTCGAATGGTTCCTGCTAGTTTAGACTTCTGCCTAGCAAACTTAAACTTCTCTTCTAATTCCTTTGGTACCTCCATCCCATCAGACAGCTTAAAACCAACGGCCCGCTTCGGCTTAGGGCCATCAAGCGTATACAGTACGTTGACCGAAAGACCATCCTCATAAAAAACGTAAGTCCAATTGATATTTTCCACTTGAAAACGCGATGTCTCTAAAGGTTTGGCCGCAAACTCAATATCACGTTCTTCTTTCAAAATTCGGTTCACATAATCAAGGGTCTCCCCGCTTTCGCTAGCTGGTACAACCGTAAATTCATGCTTGTATTTGTTCATAAAGTAGCGGGCTTCATTCGCACGTAAACCAGCAAGTGCGTCTGCTACAGGTGAAGACTCTAAACCAACCGTAGACACATTTTTAAAATCAACGACATAGGACATTTCCATTCCTCCTCTTCTATCTAAAGGACAAATCCTTACCTTTCCATTATGGTCAGTTTTTGAAAATTTAACTAGATATGTCTATGTATTTATTCTATCACCAATTATTTTACTTCAGAGAAAGTTAACGAGCCATATAAATGTACCTAATTCATTATTTTGTTTAATACCTTTTCTTCGCCATTTAAAGTATAGGATTCTAAAACAATCTTACCTTCAGCATTTTTGAAATAGTAATAAGTTTTAGGATCGCCTTTAATCTTCACGGAAACCATCCAATTTTTACTTCCTGAAAGGTTTGCAATAAAAGGCTCTGATACTATGTGTTTTTCAGGGATATTTGATACGGTTGTGAAATACTTATTAACTGCATTTTCAACGGAAATTAATTTATATTTCACATATCCCCATATTCCCGCAGCGACACTTAATATACAAATAATAAAAATAAAAATTTTTTTGACTGTTCTCCATATTGGAGATATTATAGTCTCCCTCAATTTTAGAACCACCCTTTCTATTTAGTGTAATTTTACACTTATTGTAACATAAAGGAAATGTAAGTTGGTACTACTATTGAGTTAGAATAGGAAACAGAAGAAATTAGGAAATGCGACTGGATCCACGATGAGGCCGCTCAACCATATTGATTTGTTAGTGGAATAGTGTCTGTTTTTGTCTGTTTTTATCTTGTTTTATCGAATGGATTTTTTAAAAGTCGGAAAATGTTATAATGATTGTAGTGTCCAAGTTGCCTCATATGATTAGCAGATATACACAGTAATAATAATTTTTCGAGGTGTGATTCCAAAATGAAACTGGCAGATTTGGAAATGGCTATAAGCAAGAAAAGAGAAGAGATGATTCAGGTAGGAATGGATAAAGGATTGGTGTGTCATGAAACAATCAAATGTAGCCAAGAGCTCGATCAGCTACTAAATGATTATAATCATTATGTATTAATTGAAACAAAACAAACCAATCCAATAGATGTATACCATGAATTTTTACTATTTTTACAAAAAACACTTTTTAAGTCTGTACGTATAGGTTACAGTTCTATTTTTTCTATACTATAATGTGAAAATGATATTTTCATTTTGATAGGGAGTGGCTGAAAATGTCACTCTTTTTTTCTCTATTCTTTTTTGAAAAATAAACATGAGAACATCCCTATAGAATTTGGGTATGATGATAAAGGAAGGAAGTGGAAAATGATGAATTTCGAAACGGTTATGCAGGAACTGGAAGCGCTTGGCAAGGAACGGATGAAAAAGATTTACATAAGCAATGGTGCACATGAACCGCTTTTTGGCGTGGCTACGGGTGCAATGAAGCCGATTGCGAAGAAAATCAAGAAAGATCAGTCATTGGCCGAGGAGCTTTACGCCACCGGAAACTATGATGCCATGTATTTTGCTGGAATCATTGCGGATCCCATGGCCATGACGGAGGAGGATTTTGAGCGTTGGATCGATACGGCGTATTTTTATATGCTGTCTGATTATGTTGTTGCCGTAACATTGGCGGAAACTGATATTGCGCAAGCTGTTGCCGATAAATGGATTGCTAGCGGGGAAGAGCTTAAAATGTCGGCAGGCTGGAGCTGTTACTGCTGGCTTTTGGGTAATCGCCCGGACAGTGAGTTTAGTGCGAGCAAGCTTGCCGGTATGCTTGATCTGGTCAAAAATACGATACATGATGCTCCGGATCGGACGAAATCGGGGATGAATAATTTTATGTACACCGTCGGGATTTCCTATGTGCCGCTCCATGAGAAGGCGGTTGAAACGGCAAAGGCAGTGGGTCCAGTCGAAATCAAGCGGGACAAGAAAAAAAGCAGTATTCTGCATGCTTCCGAAAATATTCAAAAAGATCTAGACCGAGGGAGACTTGGCTTCAAACGTAAATATGTTAGGTGTTAAGTGACCACGGGGACGGTTCTTACGGCTTTTTTAGGCCATGAGAACCGTCCCTGTGGCTTTTAATCTAAATCTAGTGATAAGAATTTCTAGCATTTCAGATAAGCGCATGATGTTTGCCCTAGCAAGAAGTCATATCTATCATACTTTATAGTAAGTCCACTTTTGAAAGGAGGGACTTACATGCAATTAAATTATGAAACGGCCCGTCACTTAGAGGGTGAATTGGTTCGTTTTAAGAAAGAAAACGGAGAATGGGCAGTAGGTAGAGTCGTTGAAATAAGACAGGATGGATTAGAAATTGTTGAATTCAATCCTTCTTATAAAAATGAAGGTTATGGATATGGATTTTGGGGAGCATGTTTCATTCCATTTTGCTGGCCAATATTTCCATTTTGTTGGTTTTAATTTCGACATGAAGGTGACCCAAGCGGGCGTTGAATGACAACCCATTTGGGTCAGTTTTTTTGTACGGGGTGGGGAACCACGTACGGCTTTTTTAGCCTGAAAAAAGGCAAGTAGAACCGTCCCTATGGATTTACATCTGTATATCTAGCTAAAAATAATGATTTTTTAAGGATAAATAGAAACAAATTACTAAAAGTTTCCTCACCTCCTTTCCTCAAAAATTAATGCTTACTAGACTAATAAAGTTTTTTTCAATCTAGAAAACATTTTTCTCAATTATGAAATGAAATAAGACTGACTAGTTTAATACACCCTTTGAAGAACAGTCACTTAACAGAGAATTAAAGATTGGCATGGGAATTGCAAACTATATATACATTAGCAAAGGAGATTGATATCCCTTGATTGCTTTAAGGAGGAATAAAGATGGAACTTATGAAATATGTGGAAGAATACAAATATCTAAAAATAGAAATGGAAAAGTCAGGATCAATATATGGCCTGTCTGATCCAAGAACCATTAAATATAGTCAAGATTTAGATATATTAATTAACAAAATGATGAAAATTAGATATCCAGGATTAGCACGGAGAATTAAGCACCTCTCCTAGGGTGTTACGGACATACGAAATACTTAGAAGCTAGAATCATATTTAGAATCCCTCCAATTATAGGAAATTATTCTCAATATTGCAAAATTGGTAGGTTCGATCATTCCAATGTTTTGCAGTGAACCTTGGCAAAAATGAAAATAACTTGAAAATTTTAAAATGAAAACTGCAGATTTTATAAGGTTTACAGAATTGGCATAACTTTTGCATATAAAGACTTGTATACAACGAATAGGAAGAAATAAAAACTGCAGCAATTCAGATTACAAAAATTAGGAGGCGAAAATACTCATGAACTATACATCAAAACTAGTAAAAGTAAACAAAGATACAGGGCATGGCTCACACATCACCCCTGTTTATATGACTTCCACATTTGTTTTTGATAATGCAGAGGTAGGAGCACAACGCTTCGCGGGAGCGGATCCAGGATTTATGTATTCACGCCTGGGAAATCCAAATGTAAGAGAACTGGAGGAGAAGGTAGCAGAATTGGAATTTGGTGAAGGGTGTTTGGCTTTCTCATCTGGAATGGCTGCCATAACTGGCTGCCTGTTGGGTGTTTTGCAGGCAGGGGATCATGTTGTTGCACACACAGCGTTGTATGGGGCGACGCACGCATTTCTATCTAAAACGGTAAAGAAATTTGGAATTGATGTAACATTTGTCCCCTTTAAGACGGGGGAAGAGATTGAACCACACATAACAGATAGAACGAAAGTAATCTACTTTGAAACCCCCTCCAATCCTACGCTTTCCTTGGTAGATATGAAGAGTGTAGCGGGGCTTGCTAAGCAAAAGAGAATCTTGACGGTTGTTGATAATACATTTTTGTCTCCATACTTACAAAATCCTATTTTATGCGGCATTGATATTGTCATCCACAGTGCAACCAAATATTTGTCTGGTCATGGATATCTTATTGGCGGACTCGTCATTTCCAGTAAGGAAATCATTGATCCGATGAGAAAAGAAGTGCAGAAGACGATGGGAGCAAATTTGTCCCCTATGGATGCCTGGCTTCTCTGTCAGGGGATACGTACCTTGCATATTCGCATGGACCGCTCTCAAGAAAATGCACAGATTTTGGCTGAACGTCTGGAAAAACATGAAGCGATAGAGAAGGTATATTTTCCCGGACTTGCAAGCTTTGAAGATCAACAGATCATGGAGAAACAAATGAAAGGTCCCGGAGCAATGATTTCTTTTGTCTTGAAGGGGGGATACGAAACAGGTGTTAAACTTATGAATTCAGTAAAACTGAGTACTTTAGCCGTTTCCCTAGGTGATGTAGGTACATTAATTCAACATCCAGCTTCGATGACACATGCGATTATCCCAAAAGAAGAAAGAGAAAAAGCAGGTCTCGATGATGGACTCGTTCGTTTTTCAGTTGGAATTGAGGATGTAGAAGATATATGGAAGGATCTTGAAACAGCATTAGAATAACAGTACGGCAATAGGAATTACTCTTCAGTAACGTCTTTGGTAGGTAAATATCTGAAATTTTATCAACCTTGAGAGAATGTATTTTCATAATTGAAAAATTTAGTATAATAGGAAAATAGAAAATTGGCAAAACAATGATGTTTTGCTTTTTTTTACATAGTTTTTCGGAAATTTATAGTTGGCTTGAAAATTGCATGGAGAAATAGTACGTGGAAAAATTTAAAAGAACTGGAGCATACAGGAGGTAGAAAACGTGAGAGGTATCACTCAAAATCGGGAATTCATTCAACTATTTTCGGAAAACCTTACAGCGGTACTTGGTTTTGATATCACCATCCTTGACCGAAACGGATATCGGGTTAGCGGCACAGGAAGCTATCAACATCAAATTGGCAAACCTGCACCTGATGGCTCCTTGTTGCGTGCTGTAATGAAGACCGGCAGACCTGATATGACCTATGATGTTATTAAAAATGAATCCCATTGTATGAGCTGTAAATTTTTTAAGGAATGCAAAGAGACAGCAACCATTGGTTTTCCGATTGTCAAGGGAAGTGAGACATTAGGAGCTATAGGACTCATGGGCTTTTCAATGGAACAAAAAGAAAAGATGATTGAAAATGCTGAATCACTTAAGGGATTCCTTCAACATCTAAGTCTTATAGTAGAATCCCAGTTAATCTCGCAGAATGAAAGATTCGCATCACAATGCAATTTATACGAAGAGACATTAAATACAAATAAAGTCATTACCTTTGATAACTTTGTCAGCAAAAACGAGGATATGAAAGAGGTAATCCGTAAAGCCAAGCGGATCGTAAACAGCATGGCAAACGTTTTAATTAGAGGGGAAACGGGAACGGGGAAAGAGGTATTGGCAAAGGCGATTCATTATGAAGGGAATCGGAAAAACAACCCTTTTATTGCGGTTAATTGTGCCGCTATACCGGAGAGTTTACTAGAAAGTGAATTGTTTGGCTATTCGGGCGGGGCTTTTACAGGGGCAAACCGGGAAGGAAAAGCGGGGAAGTTTGAGCTGGCGAATCATGGAACCATCTTTCTTGATGAAATAGGAGATCTCCCTCTTTCTCTCCAGCCCAAACTTCTTAGGGTATTACAGGAACGAGAGGTTGAAAGAGTGGGAGGAAACAAATCGCTTCCTGTCAATATTCGTGTGATAACGGCAACACACCGCAATTTAGAAGAGATGGTTCAAAATGGTACCTTCCGTGAGGATTTATATTATCGAATCAATGTGATTCCGCTAAATACAAAGTCATTGAAGGAGAGGAGGGAAGACATTCCCTTCTTCCTCCAATACTTCATTTGTAAGTATTGTTCAATCTTAAACCGTCCGTACATGACGGTGGACCCACATTTAGAAAAATGGCTAATCCAATATGATTGGCCAGGGAATATTCGGCAGTTAGAAAATATTGTGGAGTATATGGTGAATATGGCGGAATCGGATGTAATTGGTTTTCAAGATCTTCCGGATTATTTGTACCAGATTCAGGCACCTATTCAGACAGGAGGGTTAAGCTTAGATGAGATGGTTGCCGAATATGAAAAGTCCATTATTCAAAGTTTCTTTATGAGTGGTCATGGTCGAAATGACAAAGAAAAAGTAGCCGAGGAATTGAAAATTAGTTTATCGACACTTTATCGTAAGCTAGAACGATATCATCTAAAAGTTTTATAACTTTTCCATGAGATTGCAAGTTCATTTGCAATCTTTTTACTTTAAGGAAAAATATTTTTGAATAATTAATAAAATATTTTTCAAGTTTGGGAATAGAAGAGCGGTACTAATTGGTCATGTTTCGCTATAACCATCGCGGAAATGATAATTTCATCTCCTTTTTGCAAGCAGGAATGTTGAATTAACAAGGATTTTATTATGGCACAACTCTTGCATAATTATTAATCAAAAGGAGTGAACAAAATGGAACTGGATACAAAATTAATTCACGGTGGTCCGTTGATTGATCAGCATACCGGAAGCTCATCCGTACCGATCTATCAATCCTCTACCTTTCATCAAGCTCAATTTGCGCAATCACAAGAGTTTACCTACACGCGTTTTGGCAACCCAACAAGGAAAGCATTGGAGGAAACGGTTGCCTGTTTGGAGTTTGCTAAATATGGATATGCCTTTGCTTCCGGTATGGCGGCAATTTCTGCGGTATTGCTAAATTTCTCACAGGGGGATCACGTAATCCTTTGTAAAGATATATACGGGGGAGCCTATCAGCTCGTAACCGAGATGTTTCCGAGATACGGAATTGAATACACTTTCGTGGATGAAACGGATCTTAACGCCTGGAAGAAAGCAATCAAGCAAAATACAAAAGGAATTTATATTGAGACACCCTCTAATCCCCTATTAACGGTTACCGATATTAGAGGTGTTGTTAATTTAGCAAAGAAATACAACTTGCTGACCATCATCGACAATACGTTTATGACACCCATTTTCCAAAATCCGATTAAATTGGGAGTGGATATCGTCATCCATAGTGCGACAAAATTTATCAATGGCCATAGTGATGTAACCGCTGGATTGGTTGTGACCAATGATCAAGAGATTGCGGAAACGTTATTCAAAACGCAAAAAATGCTGGGCAGTATGCTCCCCCCATATGATTGTTGGTTAATTTTAAGAGGAATCAAGACCATGAAAATCCGTATGGAAAAGGAAGTTGAAAATGCGGCATTTATTGCGGGTGAGCTTTTAAAACATAGCAAGGTGAAGGCTGTTTATTATCCGGGTCTTGAATATCACAATGGACGGGAGATTCATTTTTCCCAAGCAGGCAGCGGTGGAGCTGTTTTAACATTTGATTTAGGAAGTTATGAAAATGTGAAGGACTTTTTTGCCCATGTAAGCATTCCTATAGTGGCCGTTAGCTTAGGCGGTGTTGAATCGATATTATCTTATCCGTTCACGATGTCTCATGCTGTAATTCCTGAAGAAGAGAGGCTTGAATTAGGGGTGACAGACGGGCTAGTTCGGCTGAGCTGCGGCATTGAAGATAAAAATGATCTTCTAAATGATTTATTTAAAGCCTTGGATCATGTAAAAACAGCCGATGTCTTACAGAAAAAAATCCTATAATGATTGGAAAATACTTAATGGAGAAAATAGAGATTGCCAATGTACCCACAAAGGTTGAAAAAGTCGATTTTTTCAATAAACATTTAAACAAGTCAGTTTTTATCAAGCGCGATGACCAGACGGGAATGGGATCATCGGGAAACAAAATAAGAAAGCTGGAATATTTATTAGCCGATGCAAAAAACAGAAAGTGTGATTATGTAATTACCTGTGGCGGGATCCAATCGAACCACGCGAGGGCGACTGCGGTGTTGGCGGCTAAATATCAGATGAAGTCCTTGTTGATTTTAAAAGAAAGTGAAGTAAATAGAACGGAAGGGAATCTATTTCTTACTAAATTAGTTGGTGCAACCATTAAGGTGGCAACTGAGGATGAGTATCAAGATTTAACACCCATGATTGCAAAATTGACAAAAGAATTGACTGACACCGGGCACAACCCCTACGTCATTCCGATGGGGGGCTCAAACGGCATTGGTGCTCTAGGGTATGTAGAAGCCTTCTATGAAATACTCCAGCAAGAACAGGAATTAGGAATCGTGTTTGACACGATTGTGGTTACGAATGGGTCGGGCGGTACTTATGCCGGTTTGTTATACGGAAATAAAGAAAGCAATCAAAATAAAACCATTATTGGCATGAGTGTCTTAAATCAGAGGGAACAAGCCGTTCATGATCTATTACACATTTTAGAAGATATGAATCAATATAGGGACCATCATCTCCGTTTTTCGGCTGAGGAAATCAACATTATTGATCGCTATATAGGTTTAGGTTACGGTAAGAGCCAATTGGATGAACTGAGATTCATAGAGAAATTTGCACAAGAAGAAGGAATTATCCTTGACCCGGTATATACCGGGAAGTCGATGTATGGTTTATACAACGAACTTAAAGATGGAAAACTTCAGGGAAGCCAAAACATACTTTTTATTCATACCGGTGGGATTTTTGGCTGGACGGACGAGAAGATTAAAATGTTATATGGAGCTATTTAATTGTCTGTTCTTTGGACACATCTCGGGGTGTGTCCGGAAGACTTTTAAAAAGTTTCATTTGATATATTGGCTGCGAAAATGAAAACGCATTCGCAGTAATTTTTTAGAAAAATGAGGAGGTAAGTATGATTCACAACTTTGATGAAACGATTAATCGAATTGGTACGGATTCCGATAAATGGGACAATGAAGGAAAATGCGGCCAATTGATTCCACTGGGCATTGCCGATACCGATTACAAGGCACCACGTGAAGTTTTAGAGTCTGTAAGGGAAAAGGTGGATTTTGGCGTATTTGGTTATGGATATTTTCCGCATGATCGATTTAATGATGCGATCAAAGGGTGGTATGGCCGCCATCATAAAATTGATATTAGGGCAGACGATATTAGTTATGCGCCTGGATTAATGACAGGGGCGTTATGGATGTTTTTAGATGCCTATACCAATCCAGGAGACAAAGTAGTGATACAGCCTCCTGTCTATGCAACCTTTAAAAGGGTAATAGAGAATTTTAATAGAGTTGCAGTCGACAATCCATTAAATTACTACAACGGAAGTTATCAGATTGATTTTGAAGATTTAGAAGCTAAACTAAAGCTACCAGATGTGAAAATACTTCTTGTATGTAATCCAGCCAATCCAATCGGGCGGGTATGGACAAAAGCGGAAATGCAGAAAATGTATGATTTATGCCGTGAGAATAACGTAATGATTATAAGTGATGAAATTCATAGCGATATGATTCACAAAAGTTTGCCTTTCCACTCCTTTTTAGAGATTTGTGAGGAAGAAGATCAAAATGTGGTGGTAATGAACTCTCCAAGTAAAACCTTTAATTTAGCCTCTTTCTTCAGTGCATATGTGATTATAAAAAATAAAAAAATGAAAATTGCATTTGATGATATTTACACAAAATACCACTTTGATTATAACTATTTAGGAGTTGAGGCTTTAATTACGGCTTATACTAAATGCGATTATTATGTGGATGAATTAAATGCTTACTTACGAAGCAACATTGATTTTTCGATTAACTATATCCATAAACATTTACCAAAGTTAAAAGTTCAGTACCCTGATTGTTCCTATTTGTTATGGATTGACTGTGAGGGGCTGGGCTTCACCGGTACGGAATTGGCTGAATTTTTTACAGACGCAGGGGTTAGAGTCAATGATGGGAGTTCATATGGAAAAGATAGTGGCAACTTTGTAAGAGTAAATATTGCTTGCACAAGGGCTTTACTAGAGCACGCATTGAAACAGATTAAGCTAAACTATGACAAATATGGTTTTTAAAAACTAATTGAATTGTGAGGTTTTGCGTATGGGGAACAAATCTGAAAAACAAGGTAATGCAACTGTTTCGTGGGATGATAAATCGTATAGATTTCCGGTGTCATTTAAATATGCTGCGGTTTCTGTCTTAATCTTTTTCGGCCTGCTGCTTACAGGAACACTTGGTTTTGGTGCATCTCTGGAATTAATGTTTTTGTTATTATGGATCGTCGTGGCCCTGCTTGTTATGAAACTAGGATATAAATATAATGAAGTCCAAAATATGGCATGGGAGATGGGGAAGCAATCTTTTGAACCGAATACGATTATTTTAGTAGTTGGCGTCATGATTGCTACCTGGATGGCTTCTGGTACAATCCCTTATGTTATGTATTGGGGCTTAGAATTAATTTCACCGCAATACTTTTTAATCACGGCTTTGCTCCTAACATCAGCAACATCTCTTGCAACCGGAACTTCATGGGGGACTTTGGGTACAGTGGGTTTGGCCTTAATGACAGTTGGTAATGCACTTGGAGTTCCCGAAGCAATGACAGCAGGTGCCATTATTTGTGGTTCCTTCTTCGGAGACAAGTTGTCACCATTGTCTGATAGTACCATTTTAGCAGCTACCGTTGCCGGCTCTAAAGTTATGTCACACGTAAAACATATGTTATGGTCAACTGTCCCGGCGTATATTCTAACAGCAATTATCTTTATCATTTTAGGCTTAAAGTATGGAAAAAATGGATCGAATATGCAGGAGATTCAACAAATCACTGGTGTAATATCAAAGCATTTCAATTTATCCTGGATTTCATTGATTCCTCTTCTGGTGGTACTAGTGATGCTCATAAAGGGCATTCCATCTATTATCTCGCTATTAATGGGAGTGTTTAGCGGCATGGCTGTCGCTGTTTTTACTCAGGGGTATCATTTAACAAAAGTGTTTGATATCATGACCAATGGATTTGTGTTTAAAAGCGGCAGTACGTTAGTAGACCCCATCCTAAGCAGAGGCGGGCTCTACAGTTTAATGAGCTCATTCCTTGTTGTTCTTTTAGCCATGTGTGTAACCGGCATGTTAGAACAATCAGGCATTCTCAGTGCTTTAGTAGAGCCATTAGTTAAACGAACACAGGGCTCTACTTTTAAAATAACTTTAGTGACTATGTTGATTGCTTTAATCACAAATATGATTGGTTCATCGATGTTATTAACTGCGATTGTAGCGGGTTCACTTATGAAAAATGTCTTTAAAAATAATCATTTGGCGCCAGAAAATCTTTCGCGTAATATCGAGGATGTTGGAACGATGGGTGCACCGGTTATTCCATGGAATTCCAACGCCATCTATTGTTCGCAAATGTTGGGCGTATCGCCATATGCCTATTTCCCATATGTCTTTCTAGCCTTCTTTGTCCCATTATTCGATTTACTTTATGGTGCCACTGGATTTGCAATAAAGAAGTTAAAGCCTGAGAAGCTCGAGGATGTTGAAACAGTAACTAAAGCAATCTAAGTAAATAGGTTTTTATGTAGGCGATTCCTGATAGGAATCGCCTTTTTTATAATGGGTAAGTTGACCTGGTTCATGTTTTCTTAGTTTTAAAAAAATTTTTTTCAAACGTGATAGAAAATAGGAATAAGTAACCTATCAGAAGCTGGGAAACTAGTGATTTTACAAGGAATTTAAGATTGGCACGAATATTGCAAGTTAATCTTCATGACTAAGAGAAAGGGGGGAATGAGATGTATAAAGCTATTATTCTAGGGACTGGACCTGCTGGGTTAACCGCTGCAATCTATTTAGCACGTGCTAACATAAGTCCTTTAGTCATTGAAGGGCCAGAACCAGGGGGGCAATTGACATTGACAACAGATGTCGAGAATTTTCCTGGGTTTCCTGAAGGGATTATGGGACGAGAGCTAATGCAGAACATGCGAAAGCAGGCTGAGGTTTTTGGTGCTGAGTTTAAAAGAGGATGGGTTAAAAAGGTCGATTTTTCAAATAACCCATTTACCTTAACGGTGGAAGGAATTGGTGAGCTTAAAACGCAATCTTTAATTATTTCAACGGGAGCTTCGGCGAAACTTTTGGAGATCCCGGGAGAAAGAGAAAATATTGGGCGAGGGGTAAGCACCTGTGCAACATGCGATGGATTTTTCTTTAGAGGAAAGAAAATTATCGTTGTTGGCGGCGGGGATTCAGCTATGGAAGAGGCCAATTTTTTAACAAAGTTTGCTTCAGAGGTTCGCGTTGTGCACCGCAGAAAGGAGCTTCGCGCTTCTCAAATTATGCAAGACCGCGCCAAAAAGAATCCTAAAATTACGTGGAGCTTAAATTCCATTCCTGAAGAAGTGATCGCAGGGGATCGACACGTTACTGGCTTGAAAGTAAAAAACAGTGAAACAGGAAGAGAGGAAGTCTTGGAAACTGATGGTATTTTCGTTACCATCGGCCATAAACCGAACACAGCATTTTTAGACAATCAAATCAAAACGGATGATATGGGATATATCATGGTGAATCCTGGTAGCACCGAAACCAATATTCCAGGTGTATTCGCCTGCGGGGATGTTCAAGATCATAAATACCGCCAAGCCATTACCGCTGCAGGAAGCGGTTGTATGGCTGCACTGGATTGCGAAAAATACCTTGATGCAAGTGAATTATGTAGTGAAAACAATCAATCTATCATGGAAAACCAAATATAGGGAGGATTTAAAAATGAAAGAGATTAAAACAAAACAAGAGTTTGAAGAGGCAATTTTATCAACAAAACCAGTTATGGCCAAATTCTATGCCGAATATTGCCCTGACTGCCAGCATACCGATTTATTTATGCCCATTTTAGAAGAATCGTATAAAGAAAAGGTAGACATGATTGCAGTAAACCGAGAACATTTTCCAGAAGTTTTAGAGAAACTAGACGTGTACGGAATCCCAAGCTTTATTGCTTTTCAAGAAGGGAAGGAACTGGACCGCTTTGTAAGTAAACTTGGAAAAAGTCAGGAAGAGGTTGAACAGTTTCTTAATCAAATTGTTGAGGCAAGTGGAAAACTAGGATAGAAAATCCTTGCCAGGGGCCAATAAATATGGAGATATTGCTCTATATTTATTGGCTTTAAAAGGAATATTTTCGAATAATTGAAAATATTTTTTCGAATTTGGGATTAGGAGAATAGTACTGAACAGTAGGTTTTCACTAGAATTATTGCAGAAATGATAATGATGCATCTTTTTTTTTAGCAGGAATGTTGAATTAACAAGGATTTTATTATGGCACAACTTTTGCATAAAAAGTAATTGAATAGGAGGAGGTGGAGTTCATTTGAATATTGAAACGGGATAAATTAACAGAATATTTAAATGATACTGAAAAATAAAACTGATAAACCGCAAATCATCCATTTTTTATAAATACAGGGGGAGTTTTTATGAAAAAGAGTTTATTTATATTTGCTTTTTCAGTATTCGTAGCACTTGTATTAACGGCATGTGGAAACACTCAAAAAGAAACATCAGCCAAGCCTGATCAGGCGGCAGAAAGTAAGAACCTACTGGAAAAAATAAAAGCAGATGGGACGATTAAAATCGGTACAGAAGGAACATATGCACCGTTTAGTTACCATGATGCATCGGGAAAATTGACTGGTTTTGATATCGAAATCGCTGAAGAAGTAGCAAAAAGACTTGGTGTGAAAGCTGAATTTGTTGAAACTCCATGGGACGGAATTTTTGCGGGACTTGATTCGAAGCGCTTCGACATCATTGCATGTCAAGTAGGTATTCGTCCTGACCGGCAGGAAAAATATGATTTTTCTGATCCAACGAATGTATCAAAACCTTACTTAATTGTCAGTAAAGACAATAACACGATTAAATCGTTCAAAGATTTGAAGGGGAAAAAGTCAGCTGAGACACTAACTAGTATGTTTAAAGACATGGCAGCTTCGAATGGTGCTGAAATCGTCGGTGTTGAAGGATTTAATCAAGCTATTGATTTATTAATTTCAAAACGTGTGGATGCGACGATTAATGATGGGTTGTCTTATCTTGATTTCAAAAAGCAACAGCCTAATGCGCCACTTAAAGTTGCAGCCGAACTTGATGAACCAACAAAAATGGGAATTATGTTAAGAAAAGGGAATATAGAATTGGTCGATGCTATCAATAAAGCACTCGCCGATATGAAGAAAGATGGGACGTATTTAAACATCTCAAAAAAATACTTTGAAACCGATGTTTCCAAATAAGGAGTGTTCAAATGATGGATCAAGATAGAATGGACCGAATTATTGACATCGTTGTCAACTCATTTTTTCCGATGTTAAAAGCCGGGGTTGCTTTTACCGTGCCGTTGACACTCCTTTCTTTTTTTCTGGGACTGATTCTTGCTCTGCTTACTGCACTGGCTCGAATCTCTGGAATTAAACCTCTGGATGCTGCTGCACGATTTTATGTATGGGTGATTAGGGGAACACCGCTGCTTGTTCAGCTGTTTATTATTTTTTATGGTCTTCCAAGTATAGGGGTTACCATTGGTCCGCTGCCATCCGCAATAATCGGTTTTACCATTAATATGGGCGCCTATAACTCAGAGATTATTCGCGCAGCTATCCTTTCCATTCCCAAAGGTCAATGGGAGGCAGGTTACTCCATTGGGATGAGCTACCCGCAGGCATTAAAAAGAATTATTCTCCCGCAGGCAACAAGGGTGTCTGTTCCGCCTTTGGCAAACAGTTTTATTAGTTTGGTAAAGGATACATCTTTGGCCGCTACCATTACGGTGACGGAAATGTTTAGAGTGGCTCAGCAAATTACCGCAACAACCTATGAACCATTGGTACTCTATTGTCTAGCAGGATTTATTTATTTGATTTTCAGTACAGTTCTTTCTAACGCTCAAGGACGGATGGAAAAACGGTTTGATCGTTATGTGACGGGTTAATTTGATAGGGGGATATCCGCGTGATTGAGATAAAGAACCTGCATAAGCAATTTGGACAAACAGAGGTTTTAAAGGGAATCGATCTTAAAATTGAGGAAGGCAATACAGTCTGTATCATTGGGCCATCGGGTTCAGGGAAAACAACCTTGTTACGTTGTCTGAATTTATTGGAAGCGCCTACAAAAGGGACCATTACGCTTGGAAAGTTTTCTTTGGATTTTCAGGAGAAAAAACAAGTTCCAAAAGATCGAGTGATTAAGTTCCGTCAACAAACAGGTATGGTTTTCCAAGGGTACAATTTGTTTCCTCATATGACGGCACTAGAAAATGTTATGGAAGGTTTAGTTTACGTTCGTAAACAAGACAAGGAAACCTCTCGTACGAAGGCTCTTCAATTGCTGAAAAAGGTAGGATTATCGGAACGGGCAAACCACTATCCATCCCAGCTTTCCGGTGGACAACAACAACGGGTAGGAATTGCCCGGGCGATGGCAATGGAGCCTGAAGTCCTCCTTTTTGATGAACCTACTTCCGCGTTAGATCCTGAGTTAGTAGGAGAGGTTCTAAAGGTCATGAAAGAACTTGCTAAAGAAGGAATGACGATGGTTGTTGTGACACATGAAATGAATTTCGCACGTGAAGCGGCGGATAAAGTCGTATTCATTGATAAAGGTGTGATCGTTGAAGAAGGAACACCTCAACAAATTTTTGAACATACAGGGCATGAACGGACATTACAATTTTTAAATAAACTTTGTTCATAGGAAAGGCCTAAGATTGCAAATCTCATTTGCAATCTTTTTTTGAATAATTAAGAAAGTATTTTCAAATTTGGGAATCTAAAAACAGTGCGAAACAGCAGATTTACACTATTTTCATAGCGGAAATGATAAATTACTGGTTTTTTCAGAAGCAAGAAAGCTGAATTACCAATGGTTTTATTTTGGCACAACACTTGCAAGATAAAAAAACGAAAAGAGGGAGGTGGAGGAAATTAAAAAAAATAGACTTTGAATCTGTGCAAACTTAGGTGACTAGAGGAGGGTTTATATGAATGATAGGACAGACTACAAAGTTGTGATTGTAGGCGGCGGAAGTGCTGGTATTACTGTGGCAGCACGTCTATTAAAAGAATCAAGGGCTCTTTATGGGAAAATTGCCATTATTGACCCTGCTGAAAAACATTATTTCCAGCCGCTATGGACACTGGTTGGTGGCGGGGTTGTTGATAAAAAGGTAACAGAAAGAGAACAGTCTACTTTAATTCCAGATGGTATTGTTTGGATTAAAGAAGCGGTTGAAGATTTTTTTCCAAATGAACAATCAATCGTAACGTCATCTGGCAACAAATTGAGTTATGACTATTTAGTGGTTGCAGCAGGTATTCAAATTGACTGGAACAAGGTGAAAGGTTTAAAAGAAAGCATTGGCAAGAATGGCGTCTGCAGTAACTACTCTTTCGATTATGTCGATAGTACTTGGGAAAATATTCGCAATTTCAGCGGCGGTAATGCCATCTTTACAAATCCGAATACACCGGTTAAATGTGGCGGTGCACCGCAAAAAATTATGTACCTGGCGGATGATTACTTTCGCAAATCAGGGGTTCGCTCAAATTCCACGATCCACTTTTTCTCAGGAGCGGGCAGTATTTTTGGCGTAAAAAAATATGCGGATACATTGACCAAAGTAATTGAAAGAAAAGAAATTGAAACACATTTTCAGCACAATCTAGTGGAAATCGATGCACAGCAAAAAAAGGCTGTTTTTAAAAACCTTTCGACGAATGAATTGGTAACGGTTTCCTATGACATGATTCATGTCGTCCCGCCAATGAGTGCGCCTGATTTCATTGTGAAAAGTCCATTAGCCGACGAGACTGGCTGGGTGAATGTAGATCCGTATACATTGCGCCATAAAAAATATGGAAATATCTTTGGAATTGGCGACTGCACCAATTTGCCAACATCAAAAACGGGCGCCGCTATTCGAAAACAAGCGCCGGTTCTTGTCCAGAACTTATTATGTCTAATGAACCAAAAGACAGGTATGCAAAAGTACAACGGCTATACTTCGTGCCCACTTGTAACGGGATATGGCAGCTTAGTTTTAGCAGAGTTTGATTATGAATCTAAGCCGGATGAGAGCTTTCCTTTTGATCAAGCTAAGGAAAGATACAGTATGTATTTATTAAAGAAGCAGGTACTCCCTATTGTCTATTGGAACGGAATGTTGAAAGGTTTGTTATAAAAAAACATGTCAGTGAGAGGAAGATTATGCAGAAAACAACGATTGATCACTTATCTGATCTCCAACCATTACTTTCATTATTGAGCCAGAAGGAAATACAAACTAGTTTAATCCAAACACTGGAAAAATTGCCCTTCCTTGTTGACCAGTATTCTGCCTTAGAACGAAACATCGCTTTTATAAAATCCACTCTGAGCGATAAAGAATCGATGGACTATTTATTGAGTGGACTAGGAGATGAATTCGGGAAATACATTCCTACTATAGAATCATTGGAGGCATTGATGGCACTGGTCCATAACCTTCCGAAATATACTAAATACTTGTCAATGGTAGAACCAATCATGGATTTCCTATTATCGATCTCCCGTGATCAGGAGTCCGTTGATTATTTATATAAGGGGGCACAAGAGCTCGCAGGCCCGATTCAGCAAAAGGTTGAAAGTGGTTGGGATTTGATTCAGCGGGCGAAAAATGAAGCGGACAAAGACCATTCACCTGTGACCATCTTTACCGTATTCAAATTAATCAAAGAACCTGCCGTTCAGCGGGGGATTCATTTTGTTAAAGCGCTTGTGACCCTGGCTTCAGATCCTAAATCAAAATAAAGGAGTGTTCACTCTCATGTTAATTAAATATTTTTACGATGAGAAATTGGCTCATGCCTCTTATCTAGTCGGGTGTCAAGCTAAGGGAGTGGCCATTGTGATTGACCCTTCCCGTGACATCCATTCTTACTTGAATACGGCGAAGGCTAATGGATTATCGATTACAGGCGTTACGGAGACACATATACACGCTGATTATATTTCTGGTTCAAAGGAGCTTGCTTCCAAAACAGGGGCCAAACTTTATCTGTCAGATGAGGGGGATGCAGATTGGAAGTATCAGTTTGCCGATCAGTATGATTCCCAAATGCTCAAAGACGGGGATCGCTTTTCAATTGGGAATTTAACCTTTGAAGTACTGCATACTCCTGGGCATACACCGGAGCATCTTTCATTTTTATTGACAGATGGCGGCTCAGCAGTCCAAGCTCCTATTGGCTTATTTACAGGTGACTTCGTTTTTGCCGGTGATGTGGGCCGTCCTGACTTACTGGAAAGAGCTGCCGGTGTAAATGGTTCGGCCTATTCGCTGGCAAAAGAAATGTTTAAATCCTTGCAGCGATTTAAACAGCTTCCAGACTATTTACAAGTCTGGCCGGCGCACGGAGCGGGGAGTGCGTGCGGGAAAGCATTGGGGGCAGTGCCTTCATCAACCGTTGGATATGAAAAGCTAGCCAACTGGGCATTGCAATATGATGAGGAAGATCTATTTATCGAAGCGTTACTTTCCGGGCAGCCTGAGGTATCAAAATATTTCGGGATTATGAAACGATTAAATAAACAAGGGACTACCCTAATCGAAAATCTTGAGCCATTCCATCATGCACAACCATCATTAACCCTCGTTCAGGAATGGATCCAAAACGGCATTGTGGTGGATACCCGGCAAGCGTTGCAATTTGCGGAAAAACATATTGCGGGAACCATCAATCTTCCCTGCAATCAATCCTTTGTAACGTGGGCAGGCTGGTTGCTTGATTATGATCAGCCGATCTATTTATTGGTAAGTAAGGAAAAAGGAGCGGAAACACTGAAAGCATTACAATCGATTGGACTAGATCAGGTGAAAGCTGTGATGGATCACTCGTTCATAGAACAGCTTGAATTGGATGAAATGGATGTCGTGGATTATCAATCAGTTGAACCAAAAGAGATTATGGAGAGGCTTGAGGAGTATTATGTCCTTGATGTTCGTCGGAACAGTGAATGGATGGCAGGACATATTCCTAAGGCTCACCATATCATGCTTGGACATTTAAAAGACAGAATGAACGAGATTCCTAGTGAAAAACCAATTCTTATAAACTGTAAATCGGGCGCGAGATCGGCGATTGCCATAAGTATCTTGAAAGCAAATGGATTTGACCAAGTCCTTAACTTAGCAGGCGGGTTTGACCAATGGTTAAAAGAGAGCAGTATAAAACTAGTAAAAAAAATTCACTAAAAAAAACACCTATATACACATCGTGGATTGTAAAAGGGAGTTATCGAATGACAATTCTACAATGGATTCTCACAATTGCCTCTGGCGGAATAATTGGCTTTACTTTAGGACTTATTGGCGGTGGCGGTTCCATTTTAGCGGTTCCTCTTTTGCTTTATGTGGTCGGGATGAAAGACCCGCATATTGTGATTGGCAGTACAGCTCTTGCTGTTTCCATTAATGCCTTCTTGAATCTTATCCCTCATTCACGTGCAGGGCATGTCCACTTAAGACCGGCCATCGTATTTGCAATACCAGGTGTAGTGGGCGCCCTCTTTGGTTCTTATCTTGGCAAGCTTTTACCGAGCAAGCAATTGTTGTTTCTTTTTGCGCTACTTATGATTTTTATGGCTATTAAGATGATTATGCCTAAAAAGGCAGTAAAAAAGGCAGCAAATATTGAAACAGAAGGTTTGAGTTAAATGGATAAATTTAATGGAAAAAAATTATCCCTATTCGGTGTTATGACAGGATTGGCATCAGGATTTTTTGGCATTGGCGGTGGATTCTTGGTTGTTCCCTCCCTGCTGGCAGCCACAAATATGTCCATCGTTGAAGCAATCGGCACATCTTTGTTTTCTGTAGGAACTTTTGGACTAACAACGGCACTGAATTACAGCCTTTCTGGATTGGTTAATTGGTTCGTAGTACTGGCACTTGTATGCGGTGGATTTATAGGGGGAATCTTTGGTACCATCGTTGCAAAGCGTTTAAGCAAACAACGACAAGCTCTTCACTATATCTTCTCTGCTGTTGTCATAACTGTAGCTATTTATATGATGATTAAAAATGGAGACGCTTTGAATTTATGAATCTATATTTTGTAGAGACAACAGGAAGGAATCGATTTATTTTTTGTTAGATTGAAAGTATGCTAATTTCCACTATTGCACGGTAGAAATGTGATATTAAGATTAAATTTGAAAAGGAAGAGTGATTACTATGATGAAAGTTATCTCAACAAATAAAGCACCGCAAGCGATTGGGCCATACTCGCAAGCCATTCGAGTAGATGGATTTCTATTTCTTTCGGGGCAGATCCCGCTTGATCCCGAAACGGGAGAGGTAGTTCAAAAGGATATTAGACTTCAAACCGAGCAGGTTTTAAAGAATATTCAGGGCATTTTAGAAGAGGAAGATTATTTACTTACGAATATCGTGAAAACGACTATTTTTATAAAAGATATGAATGATTTCCCTGTTATTAACGAAGAGTACAGTCAATTTATGCAGGGGCATAACCCTGCACGGTCTACTGTGGAGGTAAGCCGTCTTCCTAAAGATGTGATGATCGAAATTGAAGCTATTGCTAAGAAATAAATTTTGTGTTCTAAAGTTTTCCCGTACTTAGGATCTTCACGTATACTTTGGTCAATATGGCTTTGAAAATCGCGAGTAAGTTAATCCAAGCTGTATTTCAATCATGAGAAAATCCTTCCTTTTTAAGGAAGGATTTTTTTTCGGATATGAGATGAATTTTTTCAGATTTGCTAATAGGGGGCAAAAGCAAAATTGAACGAATACAGCAGAGGTCGCTGTATTCATGCTTAAGGATCATTTTTATGGTTGGCATGGTTTTTGCAATATAGTTTGGTGTAAAGAGTTAATTAGTTAGGGGGAGCAAAATGATTTATCAGGAAATTAACCGGATTTATTACAGCATGCGAAAAGTAGGATGACCTTGAGACACGCTTTGGTGTAAATGATGTCCTGCCCATGTAGGGGGCAGACATGGATTTTAAGGCACCACCTGCTGTGATTGAAACCTTAAAGGAACTGGTTACATTGAGGAGGAATTAGGATGGATCACAGGAATAAATATGATTTCAAAGATTTTGTTGAGGATATGACCGATATGGTTGAACGGAGTCATAATGATAAAATTTGTGTTTTGGAAGCGGAAAGGTTAGTTGGTAAATTAATTCAATCCCATTCCTGGCTGCCTGCCGAGAAGAGAAGGCCAAGTGATGGGGGATACTCGCGGCATCCGTTGTATTGTGATCCAAAGGATCGTTTCGAAGTGATCGCGCTCGTCTGGAAGCCCGGCCAGAAGACCACGCTTCATGATCACGATGAAACATGGGGCGCAGAAGGGGTTGTAGCGGGTCAGATCAAAGTTACGAATTATATCCGATTAGAGGAATTATCAGGGGGAAAAATCGTTAAGTTGGAGCAGACGGATACCATCGTTGTAAACGAGCAGAATACAGGGACGCTATTGCCTCCAGCCGACTGTCATATTTTAGAGGGGGTGGGGGATTATCCCGCCATCACCATCCATGTTTATGGAAAGCAATTGAGGAAATTCCGGGAATTCACTCCGTTAGAAGAAGAAGAAGGGCTCTATCTGGCACAAGAAAAGTATGTGGAATACACCGCTGTATAGGCTGTGATCCGGATTGACTAGAATTTATTACCACGAGGAGGAGAGCCATGTTAAACCCGTTAGCTAAAGAATTAAATCATACGATAGAAAAAAATGTTGCACATGTTTATCAAATGTTATCTTCGCTTGGGAAGTCCCTGTATTTTCCAAGAGGAATTGTAAGTCAGAGTGGAGAGGCCCGTGAAAAGGCCCATACCTTTAATGCAACGATTGGGACTGCCACAAAAAAAGGAAGTCCCATGTACTTGGAGGCTTTACAAAGCAAACTAGCAGCGTTTGATCCAAAGGATTTATATCCTTATGCTCCTCCAACAGGAAAAATGGAGTTACGAACGATCTGGAAAGAAAAATTAATGAAGGAAAATCCCTCATTAGGCGAAAAGAAATTGGGTCTCCCTATTGTCACCAACGGTCTAACGCATGGATTAAGCATTGTGGCTGACTTATTTGTGGAAAAGGGGGATCCAATCATTCTGCCCAATTTGTTTTGGGATAATTATCACTTAACGTTTGATGTACGACACGGAAGCCAAACCATAACCTACCCTCTTTTTACAAGCACAGGTACGTTTCATGTAGAAGCGATGGAAGAAGCCATGATGCAATGCGGCAAGTCCAAGTTAATTTTAGTGATGAATTTCCCGAATAATCCAACAGGATACACTCCATATGAAGAAGAAGTGGCCAAGATTATTGAGGCGATTATAAGGGTAGCGAATTCAGGTATTGATCTCGTTGTGGTAGCCGATGATGCGTACTTTGGACAGTTTTATGAGGATTCAATAAAAGAATCGATTTTTTCACGGTTAGTTGGTGTTCATCCACGTGTACTTCCAATCAAGGTAGATGGCGCAACGAAAGAAGAATACGCATGGGGGTTTCGGGTTGGATTTCTGACCTTTGGCATTCAGAATCCGGAAGTTTTAGAAGCTTTAGAGGAAAAGACTTTGGCTTCGATTCGAAGCACGATTTCCTGTTGTCCGCACCCTTCGCAAACCTTTATTTTAGATGTTCTTCAGCATCCAAATTTTGAGGTCCAACGAAAGGACCATTTTCAAGTAATGAAATCGCGTTGGCAAAGAATTAAAGAGATTGTAAGCAGTAAAAAGTATATGGATGCATTTGAGGCCTATCCTTTTAATTCGGGTTATTTTGTCTGTCTCCGTATCAAGCAGGTGGATGCGGAGTCCCTTCGGAAATATTTAATTGATCAATATGGGGTAGGTACCATTTCGTTTGGACAGCAGAATCTCCGGATTGCTTTTTCAAGTGTTGAAGTAGAGGATTTACAACAACTTTTTGAATGTATTTATCAAGCCAGTAAGGAACTAGAGACGAATTTGGTCAAATTATAGATAAGAGATTACTATTTACTAAGTTTATAGATCATAAGGAGAAGGTAGAAATATGACTCGAAAAATTAACAAAGTGTTAGTGGCAAACCGAGGGGAAATTGCGATTCGTATCTTTCGTGCGTGCACAGAGCTAAGTATCCGGACTGTAGCCATTTATTCCAATGAAGATGCAGGATCTTTTCATCGCTATAAAGCGGATGAAGCGTATTTAATTGGAAAAGGGAAAAAGCCAATTGAAGCCTATTTAGACATTGAAGGAATCATTGAACTGGCCAAAACACATGAAGTAGATGCCATTCACCCAGGGTATGGGTTTTTGTCGGAAAATATTCAATTCGCCAAACGTTGTGAAGAAGAGGGTATCATCTTTATTGGTCCACAATCCAGACATCTTGATCAATTTGGTGATAAGGTGAAAGCTCGTTATCAAGCCCTCCAAGCTAATATTCCCGTGATCCCTGGGAGCGATGGTCCAATTTCAAGTCAGGATGAAGCAGAAACGTTCGGCCGAGACTTTGGTTATCCTCTTATGATTAAAGCCGCATTGGGTGGTGGCGGCCGTGGTATGCGTATTGTTCGAAGTGCGGATGAATTAAAAGAAGCTTATGAACGTGCTAAGTCTGAGGCAAAGACTGCGTTTGGGAATGATGAGGTTTATATCGAAAAATTTATTGAAAACCCTAAGCATATTGAAGTACAGATTTTGGGTGATCAAGACGGCAACATCGTTCATTTATATGAACGTGATTGTTCGATCCAGCGCCGACATCAAAAGGTAGTGGAAATCGCACCGAGTGTTACCTTATCGGAAAAATTGCGTAAACAAATTTGCGAGGCAGCTATTCGATTAATGGCAAACGTTGGCTATCAAAATGCCGGAACCGTAGAGTTCCTTGTGTCAGGAGAAGCGTTTTATTTCATTGAAGTGAATCCACGAGTTCAGGTGGAACATACGATTACTGAAATGATTACAGGAATTGATATTGTTCAGTCGCAAATTCTCATTGCAGATGGATATTCCTTACACAGTAAGGAAATGGGGATTCCTTTTCAGGATGACATACAAATCAATGGATTTGCGATTCAATCACGGGTGACGACAGAAGATCCACTCAACCATTTTATGCCGGACACAGGGAAAATTATGGCGTTCCGTTCAGGTGGCGGGTTTGGTGTTCGTTTGGATGCTGGAAATGGGTTTCAAGGGGCGGTCATCACTCCTTATTATGATTCCTTGCTCGTAAAAGTAACAACATGGGCAGATACGTTTGAGAAGGCGGCTTCTAAAATGCTGCGTAACCTTCGTGAATTTCGTATCCGTGGGATTAAAACGAACCTTCCTTATTTGGAGAATGTGGTCAAGCACGAAAAGTTTTTAAAGGGTGACTTTGACACGTCCTTTATTGATACGACACCAGAATTATTCCTATTCCCAAAAAGCAAGGACCGTGGGACAAAATTGCTGACGTATATCGGGAATGTCACAGTAAATGGGTTCCCTGGCATCGAGAAAAAGAAGAAGCCGGTATTTACAAAACCCTCCTTACCTAAGACCATCAACTCTGAACCGATTCGATTTGGTACGAAACAAATTTTGGATGCTAAGGGTGCTGATGGTGTCATCAAGTGGATTCAGGAACAAAAAGAAGTATTGTTAACCGACACGACCTTTCGTGATGCCCATCAATCTCTGCTGGCAACCAGGATACGGACCAATGATTTAGTGCGAATTGCAGAGCCAACGGCACGCTTAGCTCCTCACCTTTTTTCGGTAGAAATGTGGGGCGGTGCTACATTTGATGTATCGTATCGTTTTTTACATGAGGATCCATGGGACCGGTTATTCCAATTACGCAAGAAAATGCCCAATCTATTATTCCAAATGCTTCTTCGTTCTTCCAATGCTGTTGGTTATAAAAACTATCCTGACAATGTCATTAAAAAATTCGTTGAAGAATCAGCAAATGCCGGAATTGACGTGTTCCGAATTTTTGATAGTTTAAATTGGGTGAAAGGCATGTCATTAGCGATTGATACTGTAAGAGAAAGCGGTAAAATTGCCGAGGCAGCCATGTGTTATACAGGAGACATTTTAGATTCGACGAGAAGAAAGTATGATTTGGATTATTATAAACAGCTTGCGAAAGAGTTAGAAAAATCGGGGGCCCATATTTTAGGGATTAAAGATATGGCTGGATTATTAAAGCCGCAAGCGGCTTATGAGTTAATCTCGTCCCTAAAGGAAACGGTAGACATTCCGATTCATCTGCACAGCCATGATACAAGCGGCAACGGAATTTATATGTATGCGAAGGCCATCGAGGCGGGTGTGGATATTATCGATACAGCCATTAGTTCGATGGCGGGTTTAACCTCGCAGCCAAGTGCGAATTCGTTATTTTATGCGTTAGAGGGTCAGGAAAGGAAACCAAATATCGATATTCAGAGTCTTGAGAAGCTCTCCTATTATTGGGAAGATGTTCGTAAGTATTATCAACCTTTTGAAAGTGGAATGATCGCACCGCATACAGAGGTATATGTTCACGAAATGCCCGGAGGTCAATACAGCAACTTGCAGCAACAGGCCAAATCAGTGGGATTAGGGGATCGCTGGGATGAAGTAAAAGAGATGTATTCAAGGGTGAATCATTTATTTGGAGATCTCGTCAAAGTAACCCCTTCTTCCAAAGTCGTTGGTGATATGGCCCTATTTATGGTTCAAAACAATCTTACGGAGCAGGATGTTTACGAGCGCGGAGAAACAATCGATTTCCCGGATTCGGTGATTGAACTATTTGAAGGATCTTTAGGTCAGCCTTATGAAGGTTTCCCAAAAGAACTTCAACGCATTGTTCTGAAAGGGAAAGAGCCGATTACGGTTCGTCCCGGAGAACGACTAGAAGAGGTTGACTTTGAACAAATAGAAAAAACGCTTTTTTCTTCGCTGAACCGTCCTGTTACCAGTCAAGAAGCGATTGCTTATGCCTTATATCCAAAAGTATTTATCGATTATCAGAAGACCGTTGAACAATTTGGGAATATTTCCGTTTTAGACACACCTACTTTCTTATACGGAATGCGCCTTGGCGAAGAAATAGAAATTGAAATTGAAAAAGGGAAAACGTTGATTGTTAAGCTTGTCTCCATTGGTGAGGCTGGGCAGGATGGCATACGTACGGTGTATTTTGAGTTAAATGGTCAATCCCGTGAAGTCATGATTAAAGATGAGGGTATTAAGACCACTATCCTTTCTAGACAGAAAGCTGATTTAACGAATTTAAACCATCTGGGAGCTACTATGCCGGGTACGATTATCAAAGTATTGGTGCAAAAGGGAGAAACGGTCTCAAAAGGTGATCATCTCATCATTACCGAAGCGATGAAGATGGAGACCACCATTCAAGCACCATTCGACGGAATCATAAGAGATATTTATGTGAAAAGTGGGGAAGCCATTCAACAAGGGGATTTGCTTATTGAGGTAAGCCAATAAATCCTTTCCAGAAAGCATAAATCGCCCATAGGGACGGTCAGCCGTCCCTGTGGCATTAGAGTTTTGCATTCTTTAGCGTTTTTAGTTCCTTTAACCTTTCTTGGATGAACTCAATTTGATCTTCGGTAATTATAAAATCGGTAAGACGGTCCTCAAAATGCGCAATTCGTTCATCTAACTCCTCTATTGTAATGCTATCAGGATTCCTCATAAACCTACCACTCCTTATATTTTCATGAAAAATATGGTCATTTTATTAATCATTTTTCGACCGCGAATAAACTATTTAAATAGTACTATAAATTTCATATATAAAAAATTGATAAAATTCCAAAAAATTCGACATTACCGCTAATCGTGTCGAAAACTAAAATGATAAAATATAGGTGTTTACGGATGTTATCACTTACAATTAAAGGTAAATGAACAAGAGCCTAGATACATATATGTACCTAAAAGCTGTAAGTATGAAGAAAATCCCATTATTTTAAGGAGAAGAAAATATGGAAAAAAAGAAGATTCTCTTAGCCTTACAGGGCGGAGGGGCGCATGGAGCGTTTACTTGGGGAGTACTCGATCGATTGCTTGAAGAAGAAAACTTAGAAATTGCGGCTGTATCTGGGACGAGTGCGGGGGCGGTTAACGCAACCGTATTGGCCTATGGATTGACGATTGGAAACAGGCAAACAGCGCGCGAGATGCTTAACTTATTTTGGCGTAAAAACGCAGAAGCAGGAATGTTTTCTCCGATTCAACCGACATGGTTCGATCGGATGGTGAGTCCTGGAAATATGGATTTCAATCCGCTCTATCAAACATGGGGAATCATTACTTCGTTCCTCTCCCCTTATCAGCTCAATCCATTCGATTTTAACCCGCTTAAGAATACACTGAATGAAATGATTGATTTTGAGAAGGTCCGTAACAATCAGAAAATAAAGCTTTTCTTATCTGCTACGAATGTGAGGACCTCACAAGTTAAAGTGTTTGATACCGATGAAATTACCGTCGATACCGTCCTAGCCTCAGCGTGCTTGCCGCAAGTCTTTAAAGCGGTTGAAATCGACGGAGAGCATTATTGGGACGGTGGTTATGTAGGGAATCCTGCTCTTTACCCTCTGTTATGGGACCATGATTGTAATGATTTAATGGTTGTTCAAATTAACCCGACCAATTTCCCCAAGCTGCCAACAACGGCTCATGATATTGTTGACCGTGCAACCGACATCGGTTTTAATGCTAGTTTAATGCGTGAAATACGTTTCATCAATGGGTTAAATCGACTTGTTGATCATGGATTTGATTACGATGGTGAATTGGAGAAAGTATATATTCATTTTATTAATACAGGTGAAGGGTTGAACCATTTAAATGGTTCAAGCAAATTGAATGTTTCGTGGGATTATCTCACTTACTTGCGTGATTTCGGCCGAAAAAATGCGGATTCATGGATCAAGGAAAATTACGATAAGATTGGCGTCGAGTCAACATTTGATGTTGAAAAGTTTTTTGGTTCGGACTCCCCTGAGGCCCAAACTTTCATCCTTCCCGGCAGGAAAAAAGCCCGACCGTTTGATTGCTTTTTCCAATAAGTGGACCATTGGGACGGTTCTGATGGCATTTTTGAACCAAGAGAACCATCCCTGTGGCTTTAACCTAAAGAAAGCGGCACCCTAATATTTACAGTCGTGCCCAGATTTTCGATACTTTCAAAGGTCATCGTTCCTTTATGCTGTCTGATAATCCTCATACATAGCATTAAACCTAATCCCGTTCCTTTTTCTTTGTTACTATAGAAGGGTTCGCCTAATCTCTTGATCCGTTCTTCGCTGATTCCCACTCCGTTATCACGAACCTGAATCAGAAGATTTTCTCCGTTCTCGAGCCGAACGGTGATGGTGATCATCCCTCTTCTGTTGCAATCTAAAGCTTCAATACTATTTTTACAAAGATTAAGTAAGACTTGTTTGATTTGATTGGCATCACACATGATGGAAGGGAGTTCCGGTACCATTTCGGTGAAAAATTGGATCCCTTTCAGATGGAATTCCGATTCTAGTAAGGTTTCTACTTCTTTTATCAAGGTAGAGATATTTACTTGTTTAAGCTGAATTTCCTGCGGTTTGGCAAGGGAAAGAAATTCCTTGATTATATCCTCGATTCGATTAAATTCTGAAAGAATCACGTTATAGTATTCTTCCTTTAATGGCCCCTGTTGGAATAGTTGAATAAACCCTTTTATCGAGGTAAGCGGATTTCTTATTTCGTGTGCGACTCCCGCAGCTAACTCCCCAACTAAAGATAACTTCTCTGAATTCCATAGGAGTTCTTCTGCTTTTCTTTTCTCTGTAATATCTTTTCCGACGACCATGATATGCTCGACGTTACCATTCTCAACCATTACGGGGGTTCCTGTTAATTCAAATAATCTCCATTCGCCATTGGCATGTAAAAGCCTAGCCTCCGTCTTGGAAATGGATTGGGTCTTGATCACTTCATCAAATTGCCTTTGGATCATGGGAGAATCTTCGCGATGAACCAGTTGAAGGGTATTGTTCCCTTCAAAAAACTCCGGAGAATACCCTAATACAGTTGCATGAGAGGGTGATGCATAGATCCCGTTTCCGTTCAGATCAAATAAAATAAGTAAATCCGACATGTTTTCGGCAATCAACCGATAGTTCTTTTCACTTTCCAGCAGTGCTCTTTCTGTATTCTTTCGATCCGTAATATCGATACAGGAAGCAATTACTTCCATCACTTCTCCGCCGCGTTTAATCGGGCTTAACACAGCAAGATAGGAAACGCCATTTACCTCTGTTTCATAGGTAACGCGTTCTTCTCCATTCCAGGCCCGCTCATAATACATTTCCTTTTCTTTCGCAATCTCTTCCGGAAAAAACTCGATTAATTGTTTCCCTACGACATGGTTAGGAATAAGGCCTAAACGATACAATAATTCACCGTCACATAAGGTGTGAATAAATTGGCCGTTTATTTTTTTATATTTAAAAATCATTCCTTGTTGTAAACGGATCGTTTCATTTAATTCTTTTTTGGCTTGACGCACTAATTCTTCGGACCACTTCCGTTCATTGATATCTTGAGAAATTCCGCAATCTTTCACTACTTTTTCAAGTTCAGTAAGGGAACCCTCTAATTCCTGTGCGGATAATGGTTTCGTAAAGAGGAACCCTTGTCCTTCATCACAGAGATGCTGCTGTAAAAAGATTAGTTGTTCTTTTGTTTCAATTCCTTCCGCGACCACACTTAAATTTAAGTTATGCGCCATGGAAATGATGGTTTTTACAATCGTTTCGTCATTCGGGTTGTTTTGCAGACTACGAACAAACGATTGATCAATCTTTAAGGTATTCACCGGAAACTTTTGCAAATAATTCAATGAACTAAAGCCAGTTCCAAAGTCATCAATACTAATATGGACCCCAAGCTTCTTTAGTTTGTGTAAGGTGTTAATCGTACGTTCGATATTCGCCGTCATGCTCTCGGTAATTTCTAACTCTAAATATTTTGGCTCCAGCTTCGTTTCGAGTAGAATCTTCGCAACGGTTTCTTCTAAATTGGACTGGGTAAACTGCTTTGCTGATAGATTAACAGATACCGTTGTTACGAATCCTGTTTGCTGCCATTCTTTATTTTGTTTACATGCGGTATAGAGTGCCCACTCGCCAATCGGAATAATTAACCCCGTTTCTTCAGCAACCGGAATAAAGGTATTCGGCGCGACCATCCCAAGTTCTGGATGGTTCCAACGGATTAATGCCTCAACCCCAACGATTTTCCCTGTTTTTAAACTGATCTTCGGTTGATAGTAAAGGAGTAACTCCTCCTGTTGGATTGCTTTATGCAGGTACATTTCTAATTTCAACGGATTTATATCCGTTTCGCGGTTATTCAGGGAATAAAATTTAAAATTATTTTTTCCATCCTTTTTGGCTTGGTACATCGCAAAATCAGCATGGTTGATTAGGCTTTCCACTGTCTCGCCATCTTCTGGGAATAAGCTGATTCCGATGCTGGGACTCGTAAAAATATCGTAATTTTGAATTTTAAAGGGCGAAGCTAGAGCATCTAGTATTCTTCTACTAACTTTTGCTGCCACTTCTCGATCCGCGTTATATAAAAGGACAATAAATTCATCGCCGCCCTGTCTAAAAACGATATCCTTATCCTTTACTGTTGACTTTACACGCGCAGCTACTGCTTTTAATAATTGGTCCCCTGTATGATGACCAAGGGTATCATTGATCATTTTGAATCGATCTAGGTCCATAAATAATACAGCAATATTTTGTTTCTTTTCTGCGGCTAGGTTCAAATCATTTGGAAGCGTTGAGTTTAACTTATTTCGATTTGGCAGGCCTGTTAAGTAATCATGAAAGGCCATATGTTTATAGTTTTTTTCTATTTGTACTTGATTGGTAATATCCTGTGAGATTCCAAAAATACCATTGATTTGTCCCTCTACGATAATGGGGACGAAGGTAACTTGTAAATGAATCTTTGATCCGTTCTTATGAAGGATCGTCGTACGAAAGTTTTGTGGTTCTCCTTTTATACATTGGTCAAAGTGGTGCAGAGCTTGTTCGCGTTGTTCCAAAATGATCAGGTCTCTTATTTTCATCGGCCGTAATAGTTCTTCTTTCCGAAACCCTATAAGTTTTTCACAAACAGAATTGAAGTGGGAGAAGGTTCCATCTAAATCAAGGGAGAAGACCATGCTGGTATTATGTTGAAAAAGCGATTGGTAATGTTGATTGTAAAGTTCTAATTGTTCAATCATGTCTTTGGCCATCACATAAACTCCTAAACGTAATATTTGAAGATCTAAGTTTAGTGGGTTGAGATTCTATATTTAATAATTATAAACGTTTTTTCGAAAAATAGATTCTGGTTTCTGTTAAAAAATAGTAGGGGAGAGGTGGAAGATAAAGTAAATATGTTGGATCCGTTGATTATCTTTTAAAAAGAGACCTAATTTAATAGAAATACATGGATGTTTAGTAGTTTTAATAGAGAGTGGAAGATAAAAGGTGGGAAGTGGAAGATAAAAGTGCAAAAATGGAAGATAAATTATTAAAACTGGAAGGTAAAGTGGCAAAACTGGTGGATAACGTTAAAATGCGTTGGTTCCTTGGATCCTGCAGAGTAGGATTTCACTGAAAATGGTAATTATCTTTTGAAAAGAGACCTATTTTGAGAGAAATACATGGGGGTTTAGTAGTTTTAATAGAGAGTGGAAGATAAAAGGTGCGAAGTGGAAGATAAAAGTGCAAAAATGGAAGCTAAATTGTTAAAACTGGAAGGAAAAGTGGGAAAACTGGTGGGTACCGTTAAAATGCGTTGATTCCTTGGATCCTGCGGAGTAGGATTTTACTGAAAATGGTGATTATCTTTTGAAAAGAGACCTATTTTGAGAGAAATACATGGGGGTTTAGTAGTTTTAATAGAGAGTGGAAGATAAAAGGAGGGAAGTGGAGGATAAAAGTGAAAAACTGGCTGATAAAGTTAAATACATCAGGAACATGAACGTGCATTCCTAAATTAAAGCTAAACAGAACACCTGTTTTGTTGTAGAATGAAGACAATGGTGTTTTTAGAAAAATTTAGTTAGAGGTGGATTTTCGATTGAATGGAACAGCACATGCAGCAATTGGGGCAGCGACAGGTTTTGTTGTTGCCAACACTATACAGGCCTCCCCTTCTACGACTCTATTTTTAATAGGATTGGGTGGGGTTTCGGGATTAGTCCCCGACCTTGACATTGATGGGAAACTTCGTGAAAAAATTACCTTATCCCATCAGGTGATCCAACTGGTGGCACAGTTGATTGGAATTTTGATGATCCTTTATAGCTTTTTTGAGGGGGCAGGGAGAGAAAAATGGTTGGGGATTGGGATTGGCTTGGTGATGATGGTGGTATCGACGAAGATCAAGCAAAAGCATATGTTGACCCTTACCGGAATCGGTGTACTAGCGGGTGGATTCTCTTTAAAGGAAATGTGGTTGATTCTACTGGGGATATATATTTTAATTGCGTCCTTTGTTCCACATCGCAGCTATACCCATTCGATATTGGGAGTGATTTTCTTCGGGGTGATTGCTTCAAAGTTAGAAGCGTCACTCGGAATGGACGGTGTCTTTTATACATGCATTCTAGGATACATTAGTCATCTGGTTGCTGATTTGAAAATATTGCCATGTAACAAGCGGGGCGTTAAGTTGTTTTTACCTATTTCATCGATGGAACTATAGATTGTAATTTACCTTGAAAATAACTCCTTTCCCACACATCTTTCAAACCTGTTGCATTAAATGTTATTGGCACCCATGAAGAATGCCAAAAAGTGGTCAACTTAAAGTATTAATAAAAAGGGGAAAAGACAGTGGGGAGTAGAGACAAACATAAAGGTAACCAAGACAATCGTATTCCCAGTAGTAAAGAAAAAAATAAAGATAAACACCAAGAAGGCGTTGAGTATGCCTATCCTAGCAGTAAAGAACAATATAAAGCTAAACACCAAGAAGTTATTGAGCGAGCCTATCGCATTCCGATATTCTTAAGTACGACCACACATTTAAATGACAATCAAAGCATGTTTCTAAACCGTCTCATATTAGATATTGAGAATGCTTTGCTTTTTCCGCGTACCTTACCATTAAGTGAAAGTTATCCTGAATCCATTTTAACGGATATTCGCCGGTTGGTTTCATCAAGTTATGGAATGTTGACCATGAACTTTCGTCGATTTCTCGTTGAGGTCGTTGAAACGAATGAAGGACCATCCCCATCGACCCCTCCGTTCTGGGAAGGATCCGTATATTCACAAGTAGAACCTTCTATGGCTTTCCAATTTGGTCTGCCTATATTATTAGTAAGGGAAGATAATACGGACGCCAATAATGGAATTTGGTCAGGCGGCATTGCCCCGCTCAACACCTTTATTGTTTGGGATTCTGAAAATCAAACGGTTGATGAATTCTTTAATACCATTGAATGGAGAGAAGCCTTTGCCAATTGGAGTGCAGAGGTAAGAAATGCTTATTATATTCAGACAGAGCCTAAGTTCAAGTACAGATGCGATCGATAAACTGGTATTTTATTAAGTTGAAAATATATGATTTTAACATGCAAAATAAGCATCGATTTCGATGCTTATTTTATTGTTTTCAGATTTCCTTTTCAAATCTGCTTTTCCTGTTGGAGTTGTAAGGGAAAGCCTTTCCGATGTATTTTATTAATAGTAAAGGAATTAATTTTATTATGTAGAAGATTACAAGGGAGGGGGAACGCAGATGGGAAAACATTATGATGTGATTATTGTTGGAGCAGGGTCTATGGGAATGGCTGCGGGATATTATTTATCCAAGCTGGGCATCAAAACCTTGCTTCTAGACCAAAACAATCCACCGCATGATCAGGGAAGCCATCATGGGGAAACAAGGATTATCCGCCATGCGTATGGGGAAGGGAAACAGTATGTTCCCCTCGTATTACGAGCACAGGAATTATGGGAACAGCTTCAGGCGGAATCGAATAAACGATTATTTCTCCAAACCGGGGTGCTAGGTGTTGGAGCACCAGGCTCCCCTTTTATAAAAGGAGCGATCCATAGCGGCAAGGAGTATTCTTTGCCTTTTGAGGTCTTATCTAGTGAGGAGATGACGTATCGATGGCCGGGTATTTCCTTCCCAGAAGGGTTTACCGGATGCTTTGAAACGAGGTCAGGCGTTCTGTACAGTGAACAATGCATACAGGCTTTTCGAGACTTGGGTCTGGAAAATGGTATGACCTTACTTCCGTTTACAAAGGCTGAAAAGATTGAAGTTCATTCTAGCGGAGCAACCATTGCAACGGCAAATGACACCTATCATTCAGATTTTGTGGTTGTAAGTGCAGGTGCATGGTCGGGGAAATTGTTAAGGGAGTTAGGATTGGATCTCTCGCTTCAGCCCACCAGGAAAACCGTTTCATGGTCGGAATGTGACCGGCAATTATATGATTCTAGCATATTTCCCGCCTTTACAGTTGATTTACTGAATGCCCATTATTATGGGTTTCCGAGTATTGGTGGAAGTGGAGTGAAAATCGGCCGCCATGATGGGGGAGTACCGGTGGACCCGGATGAAACAGTAAGCCCGTATGGAGCGGATGATGAACAGGAGATGCGTACCTTTTTAGAGAAATACATGCCGGGAGCTAATGGCCCTTTGGTAAAAGGAAGTACCTGTTTTTATACGTTAACGCCGGATGAAGATTTTATTTTGGATCAGCATCCTCAGTACCCTCATCTGTTTATTGCTGCTGGGTTTTCGGGGCATGGATTTAAGTTTTCAAGTGTGATTGGTGAAGTCATCAGCCAGGTTGTTACAAAGGGGAAAGCGGATTACGATTTGAGTAGATTTTCAATAAGGTGATAATGTCCATGGGGACGGTTCTGTCGGCTTTTTTTGTCAGAGAGATGAAAAAATAGACCAAGAGAACTGTCTCTGTGGACCTCTTCAGAGAACCATCGGAACCGCCCCTATGGTATTCAGAACGATATGCTTTAAGTCTTCCCGCATAAGGGATGTTTCTATTATTGCTAATTAAGATTCAACTGCGAAAGTTGAGTTATTATAAAATAATTAACTAGAGCTGTCCAAGTTCATTTTGGGGCTATAGAGAATGTTCTAATAGCTCGTCTTCTGTCCAACTCCTCTTCATGTCTGTCTCTCCCTATATATGTAATATTTCTACCTTAGGTAAAGATAAACAATAAAAAAAAGTCTTATTCGGCCTATAATTCAAGTATTAAATATCTACTTTGCGGTCTATGACAGCAACCCTGTGATCAAGCCTAGATGAAAAAATGGAATTTTTGTATTATAGGTACACAGAGCTAAGTAAGAATGAAAGGGTGTGTTCCGAGTGAAGAATACTGTATTGTTAGTCATGGACGATATAGAGGTTATCGAACTTATTAGAGATATCATTGCAGAATATGACTTTCCCTTTGTGCTTGACGTTTGCAACAGCAAAGATTATTTGGAAATGAGGCTGTCCTTCGATACCTATCCCTCTGTTACCGTGATTGATTTTGATTGCTTTTTGAAAGATGAGAAACAGCAAATATTGGACCACTTAAAGTACAGTCAGTCCGAATCAAGAATTGTGATTGTAAAAGATCAGTACCGTGACGAGGAAATGAGAAGTTATTTTAAAAACGGAGCGATTGACTGCTTGAAAAAACCGCTGCACAAGGAAATGGTTTGTTGCCTGTTCCATGAATGTAAAAGGCAATGGCAACGTAGAGGGACTGAAACAAAGGGCGACATCGAAGGGTTTATGTCTTCGCTTAGGATTAGTTTGGCATACGATCTTTTATACGGCAATATCAGACAGTCAAAAGAAATTTGGGATAAAAGCAAGTTGGTAGGGTTGACTTCTTTGCCCAATACGGTAATGGTGATTCAAATTGACAACTTTATTGGGCTCACTAAAGACAAAAATAAGCAATGGCAGAACTCCATACGCAATGACATCATTATTTCTATTCGGAATTTTCTGATCACTAAGTTAGATGAAATGCTGGTCATCGGTACGGCCATTGACAAGTTTGCGGTTTTGTTATCCATTCCTGTACAAAAAAGGGAAACTGAATACAAGGAATTTGCTAAAAGCCATGCGGAAAATCTAAAAGCATACATTAAAGAGAACATGGGCTATACTTTGACCATCGGAATCGGAAATTATTACGAAGATGCGCGAAATGTGTCTATTTCCTATCAGGAAGCGCTATACGCGCAAAAATATAAATTTTTTTCTGGTAATGACTCGGTAATTCACATTAATGATGTAAAACCTTTTTCCAATGACGTAGTACTGCTGCCCAATGTGGATGTGATGTCGATTACAAGCAAACTGACAATGGGTGATTTTATCGGTGTAAAACAAAGCATTGAAGATCTGCTGCGGACTTGGCTAGACCAGAAGAACATCGAACCTGAGGCATTTCGATTACGGATTCTAGAATTACTGACGACATTTGTACGAGCAGCAGTCAATGCAGGAGCTGAAACGAAAGAGATTTTTTCCATGAATCTTCAATATGCGACACAATTGAATACCATCGAAAGTTTGGCGGAGATGAAAAAATGGTTCGAGGAGGTGGTTGACCGCTTTCTAGAGCAGGTTTGGGTGAATCACAACGAGCATACTCTCCGGTCTGTTCAACAAGCAATACAATACATTGAGAGGTTTGCTTTCAAACCGATTACATTAGAACAGGTATCTAATCATGTACATTTGAGTCCCAATTATTTCAGCAGTATTTTTAAAAGTACAACTGGCAGCTCCTTTGTAGAATATATTACGCAGCTGCGAATGGAAAAAGCGAAAGCGATGCTCCAGGATCTGAACTATACAGTGTATCACATTGCTCATGAAGTAGGTTATGGTAATCCACGTTATTTTTGCCGAGTGTTCAAGATGTATGTAGGCAAAACACCGAGCCAATATCGGAATTCAATGGTTCAATCACATTTGAATTCTTGTAATTAATCTCACAATAACCATCATGCAAACGCATATATCTTTCCTGTTCGATCTTTAGAAAAAGGTCGTAGGAGCGATATATGCGTTTTTTAACAAAGGAAAAAAATCAGAAGAAAGGGGAGCATATCGTACAATTATGACCTTACTAGATCAAAGTAATCGGTGGTAAAGTTATTACAAGAATTAAAACATTCTTACAGTGTTAAAGTCATTAAAAGAATTAGAGCATTCTTGTAAAAAAATTAAATTCATAGGAGGAGTTACGATGAAACACGATGAGTTTTGGAACGAATTCAACGCAATAAAAAAGGAATTAATGGAGGTTGCTCAAGAAAGTGCCGAGAAATTCTGGGCAAGAGAAGACCTGACACGTGATGAAGTGATAAAATCACTTATTCCCCGAGATTGGTTAGAAATAGCCTACGTCTTTTTCCTTGGAACGCAGTTGAACAAGTATTGGCACAAATTTGACCGTGGGCTAGTTACCGCAATGTGCAAACATATGTGGGACGAAGCACGCCACTACGAACTGATAAGCCGAATTATTGAGAAGTATGGCTACACGGTGCCGACCGCGCCACCTGAGCAGAACAAGGGCTGGGACAATCTTCACTGGGAGGCATTGGAAAAGGATTTTGTCTGTGCTGTTGCCGTCTGGAATGTTTCCGAGACCTCAACAGTTTTGACAATGGATCTCATGATAGACGGATGCCGCCGGATTGGCTTGGATGATTTGGCACGAGTCTACGAACAAATCAAAAAGGACGAAGAATTCCACACCAAGCTAGGAGAAACGATTGTGCAAAAGTACTGTACAACGGATGAATTGCGTGCTAATGCGATCTGGGGAGCGCGCAAGCTGCGTGAAAACATGATTCGTTATTGGCAAGGGGTTTTCACCACACCAGCGGTATCATAGAAATCATGAAGAAAAGGGAGACGATAATGATGGAACTGACTCCGAGTATAGACAGCAATCAGGGGCAAGTGATTTTGGATGTTAACAGCAGGGTTACCCTGCAAGATCTAGTTCGCGTTGCAAGGGGATTTGCAACCGTTTCAGCAGAGCACGGAGTTGTTGAGAAGATTGAAAAGGCCCGCCAAGTCGTAGACCACTTCATTAATGAGAGTGCTCCCCCCATTTATGGATTAACAACCGGGCTCGGTTCGCTCAAAAAGGTTCGAGTATCTAATGAACTCCTACTCGATTATAACCAGGCAGTTATTATGGATCATGCGGTTGCCGTTGGTCCGGAAGCGCCACTTGATGTGGTAAGAGGGACAATGTTTGCCCGATTGGCTGCGCTTGCAACTGGTGGATCGGGAGTAACGCCAGAAACGTTTCTTGGATTGTTGGCGCTTTTAAATTCAGGGGTAATTCCCGTCGTTCGTATGCTTGGCTCGGTAGGAGAAGCAGATTTGGCCCCCTTGGCGGATATTGGAACGGTTTTGATTGGAAAAGGTGAGGCTTGGTACAAAGGGACAAGGATGCAGGGGGATTTGGCCTTGTCCAAGGCTGGTATTGAGCGCCTCACTCTTCAGCCAAAGGACGGGTTGATTCTAGTTGGCGCTAACAGCTTTTCAGCAGCGGTAGCCGGTATAGCACTTTGGGATATCCAGCGTGATGCACAATGGTCAGAGGTTGCTGCTACTCTGTCATGGGCAGCGTTTCGGGCAAACAGTAGCACATTAAATGTAGACATTATCCGGCAACGCGGTCCGGAAGCTGTAAATGTGGGACAACGTCTGCTGGCTATGCTACACGAAACTAAATATCAACCTCAGAGCATACAGGATCCGCTCTCTTTCAGATGTATTCCGCAGGTTCACGGAGCACTTGCCGGTGCCATAGCCCGGACTGAGACGGCCGTTCTAGCTGAATTGACTCATTCTCTGGATAATCCAATGGTAGATGTGTCGGCTAATCACCTCTTCTCAAACGGAAACTTTGATCCGACAGAGATGGTATTGCATTGTGATAGCTTGCGGAATGCACTCTATCGAATCATTGTGATGTTGGAGCGACGGGCAGGAAAGCTACTCTCCTCCCATTTCTCTGGGCTTCCAACCGGATTAACATCTGCTGAAGGATATTCCGGGCTTGATATCCTGCCTTATACATTGATTTCGCTAACGGGCGAGGCAACACGCTTGGCACAGGTGGCAGCTGTTCAAAGCGGAATGGCTGCAGAGGGAATTGATGACATTGGCTCCTCAGCAGCACAATCCGCCATCAACCTGCGGAAGCTGGAAAGCATCTGGCGCACGATGATAGCGATTGAAATGGTAGTTGCTGTACGCGCACTTCAGCTCGCTGATGTGAAACCCGGTCCTTTTATACAGCAAATTAAAGATACCTTGGAAGCGGTAATAGATGGCAAGGAAACGCCGGCAGAAAAGGTACGGGCGATTGAACACTTTATACAGTCAAATGACTGTTTTCAGGTTGGCCATTTGCAATAAATAAAAGAAGAACTTAGGCTAATCCCAAATTTTGATAGCTTAGAGAGATTCAGATTTCCACATTTTTATTAAACAAGCCTTAAAGCAATTAATCCATTTGTTTTTTCTGTAGTACATTGGTCAAAATTGGAAAGGAACTGATTAAAAATGGGTAAAATGACGTTAGAGCTTGCAAAAAAATTGATTGAAAGCTCGGAAACTGAAGCGAAAAAGATTGGTGTCTCAATGGTTATAGCAATTGTGGATGAAGGTGGGAACTTTGTTGCCTGCCACCGGATGGATGATGCTTGGCTCGCCAGTATTGAAATTGCCCAAAATAAAGCGTGGACATCCGTAGCTCTCAAAACGGCAACCTCAAATTTAGCTGATGCAACTGTTCCTCAAGCCGAGCTGTATGGGCTGAATACGACAAATCAAGGCCGTCTTGTCGTGTTTGGAGGAGGAATTCCACTTGTCAAAGATGGGAAGGTTATTGGAGCGGTTGGCGTAAGCGGAAGCTCAGTTCCCCATGATATACAGGTTGCAGAGGCGGCAGTTGCTACGTTTGAAACAATTTAAGTAAGTCTACTTGCATTGATGCCAGCATCTTAATAGAATAGTGTCAGTTAGAGTAGACAACTCTCTTTAACTGGCGCTATATTATTTTATAAAAATTTTAATAGGCATGAATTGAATGACTGAACCTAGGTGTATCACAAGGGTTACTTGTTAACTGCAAATAGGGGATTTGATGATGAAGAAAAAATTAATCGTGGAGTTTATTGGTACTTATTTTCTTATTTTCGCAGGTACGGGAGCCGTTGTTATTGACGAATTGACCAAAAGCCTCACCCATGTAGGAATTGCATTAACGTTTGGTTTGGTTGTTATGGCACTCATCTATACATTCGGGCACATCTCTGGTGCTCACATTAATCCCGCAGTTACACTCGGCTTTTTGGTCAATGGGGATATTCAAATACTAGATGCGGTGTTCTATATTATTACTCAATTACTTGGCGGGATAATTGCAAGTGCAACTTTACTATTGCTATTTGGAAATGTTGCACATCTTGGGGCAACGCTTCCTCTTTATACTTGGCAACAATCTTTTGTTTTGGAATTCATACTTACTTTTGTATTTATGATGGTAATTTTCTGCTCTGCTGTTCATGGAAAAGCAGAAAAATCTTTTGCTGGTGTAGCAATTGGGGGAACAGTTGGACTGGAAGTTATGTTTGCAGGTCCGATCAGTGGTGCTTCCATGAATCCTGCCCGCTCTTTTGGTCCTGCTGTTGTATCTGGAACCCTGGAACATTTATGGATCTACATTGTAGCTACTATATTAGGGGCTATTGTAGCAGCTTTCGTTTATAAAATGGTTCATGAATAAAAGAGTTTACTAAACCTGATGGGGTAGTACAAAGATTTTTGACAAAACATATGTTAATCCATATTACGGAAATGAAAAGTTGGTTTTTGATTTTCTGTACTCTAAGGAAGATTCGCTTTCATTTTTAATAAATCTTCTCTTTTAAAATATTTATTTCTTTAATATTGGTAGCGTCAGGAAAATGCGGAATTACAACGTTAAGCAGTATTATAATTTTGAACAAGCCATATTGGATAGTGAAAGTACCTATATAAACTAGATTAAGATATTATCTCGTTAGAAGTTTACCTTAATGGGACGCTTCTTGATTAACTGGCATTATTACGAAAATAAAACCAAATGAGATATTGAGATTTGACTGTTATAAGTAATCTGAAAAATCACACTTTTGCTTTAAAAAGGAATAAGTTTAGTAAAATAGTAGGAAGCAGGAATAAACGTGATAGTGGCATTAGTAGACGTTGATGTGGATGCTCGTATCCACCAGTTAAAATCATTACTAGAAAAAACAGTTCAATCCCATCATTTCAATTTTCAACATCCTAACGTGTTAGAGATCAGTCAACAACTGGACATTCGCATTATCGATTTCATGAAAAAATCATTAAAATTAAAACAGTCCCAAACAGAAATATCTATCCCTGAATAAAAGGGATAGATATGAGGCAACTAGGGGGGTACTACCAACAAAACGCTGAAAACAAATTTGCTTGTCGAATTTTGTTTAGCGTATGTTTTTCCGTGAAATGTTGGTGAGACTCCTAGAGTCAAATGGATTTAAAAATAGATATAATTGATTTATCACCACACTAATTGATTAATTAATTACTAATCAATTGGAAACGCTTTAATATATGGCTATTAGGTGAGGATTTGTTTAATTTATTTATTTTTTTTGGTTTAAATATCTGAAAATTCAAAAAAAGAGGGGAATTTCCGGTGAACGAACAAACCTATAAAATGGATGACGCTCCGCTAAATAAGTTTCATATTAGGATTACAGCACTGACCTTTGGTTCTAATTTTTCTGATGGATATGCTCTTGGGATCATTGGGATGGCCCTTAGTCTCCTTAGTCCACAAATGCATCTTGGTCCATTGTGGAATGGATTAATTGGAAGCTCAGCCTTAATTGGATTATTCTTTGGAAGCCTTTTGCTTGGCGGACTTTCTGATAAAATTGGCAGACAGAAAATCTTCTTATCCAATTTTGTCATTATTACAGTAGCATCTGCTTTACAATTTTTTGTAAATGATCCAGTCACGCTTTTCATCCTGCGGATCTTAATCGGTATTGCTCTTGGTGGGGATTATGCAGTGGGTTCTACTTTACTTGCGGAATTTGCACCGAGAAAGTACAGAGGCGTTCTATTATCATCCTTAAATGTTTTATGGACAGTTGGTTATGTCCTTTCCAATGTTGTTGGATATTATCTTGGAAAGATGGGACCTGACTCTTGGCGCTGGATGCTTGTTAGTGCAGTGGTTCCTGCTGTAATTGTTTTAGTTATGCGTATTGGAACTCCTGAATCTCCAAGATGGCTTGTGAAAATGGGGAGAAAAGAAGAGGCAAGAGAAATCGTTAGAAAATATCTTGGTCCTAATGCAGTAATGGAGGAGAATATTTTGCAAGATGCAGCCACTCATTATGGGTTCAAGGATCTTTTCAACAAACAGCTTTGGAAACGCACTGCTTTTGGAGGTCTATTCTATGTATGTCAGGTCGTTCCTTACTTTGCTATTTATACTTTCCTCCCAACTATATTGGAAAAAATGGGCTTTGAAGAAACCTTTACGGTTGATATGCTATTAAATCTATTCCTTCTTGTTGGGGCAATCGCCGGATTATGGTGTACAGAAAAGCTCTCACGCCGCGGTTTTACCATTTATAGCTTTATTATCCTGACCGTTTCCTTATTTGTTCTAAGTCTCCTGCCAGCAGGATCGCACGGTTTTGCGATCATGGTGTTTGTCATCTTCACCTTTGTTATGTCTGCAGCTTCAAATCTAACAATCGTCTATCCGGCAGAATTATTCCCAACTGAAATTCGTGGAACTGGCGTTGGGGTAGTTACAGCGATAAGCCGTATCGGTTCAGCAATTGGAACATTCTTTTTGCCGATTAGTGTAAGCTCCTTTGGAATGACAACATCAATGATTGCAATGACAATTATCTTATTGATTGGAACGGTTGTCTCGATTGCATGGGCACCAGAAACTAAATCACTTGGCTTGAATGAAGCGAGTGATCCAAATCTAAACGTTGCTATTAACATAAATGGAGAGGGGAACAGTGTTGAAGCAGGAAGATAACATTCATTTCTTGGTCATACCAGAACATGTAGGGAGTAAGTAAGGAATGATTAGGAACGTATCAAATAAGCCCTTCAAAAAAAATACATGCAGTATCTGTTGGTGCTCCGTTGGAAAAAGAAGTTGTAAGAGCCATTCAATTCATGATTCTAGAGAATTTAGAAAATGGTTTATCTGGTGTAAAGTTAGCGACTTTAGAACTTTTAAGGTCGCTGCTCAATCACCAAATTGTTCCCTTTGCCCATGGAGAAGGGTCGGTTGGATATTTATCTCTGGAAGCCCATATGGCCTTAACTATTTATCCCTCCTTATCTAATGTAGAATAAATTCTGTTATGGTTTAACGCTTTAATGGTAAGTATAGCAGCGACGGGGCAATTAACATATACACCATTTGTAGCCGACTATTCAAGATATCTTCCAAGCAAAGTTTGATTTTGGCTAGTTTTTGCAACTGCAATTATTGGAACAGGATTAGCGATTTGGGGGAATGGAAATTTTTATGGGAAGGGATTTTTAAAAATAGCAATATTGTGCTAATATTTCGAAATATCCTCTAGAGTCAAATAATTTAAAAATAGATATAATTGCTTTATCACACTAATTGATTAATTATTTACTAGTTTATTAATCAATTGGAAACGCTTTAATTGCTAGCTGTGGGGGAGGATTGAGTCGATACGTTTATTTTTTTGGAATTGGATATCTGAAAAATCAAAAATCAAAGAGGGGAATTTCCAGTGAACAAACAAACCTATAGGATGGATGACGCTCCGCTAAATAAGTTTCATATAAAAATTACAGCACTAACCTTTGGTTCCAATTTTTCGGATGGATATGCTCTTGGAATCATTGGAATGGCCCTTAGTCTGCTTAGTCCGCAAATGCATCTTGGTCCATTGTGGAATGGATTAATTGGAAGCTCAGCCTTAATCGGATTATTCTTTGGAAGTCTTTTGCTTGGCGGACTTTCCGATAAAATTGGCAGACAGAAAATCTTCTTATCTAATTTTGTCATTATTACCATAGCTTCTGCTTTGCAATTTTTTGTGAATGATCCCGTCACACTTTTCATACTAAGGATTTTAATCGGGATTGCTCTTGGCGGGGATTATGCAGTAGGTTCTACATTACTTGCTGAATTTGCACCAAGAAAGTACAGAGGTCTTCTATTATCATCCTTAAATGTTTTATGGACCGTTGGTTATGTGCTTTCCAATGTTGTAGGATATTATCTTGGAAAAATGGGACCTGACTCTTGGCGTTGGATGCTTGTGAGTGCAGTCGTTCCTGCTGTCATTGTTTTAGTAATGCGGATTGGAACTCCTGAATCTCCAAGATGGCTTGTGAAAATGGGTCGAAAAGAAGAGGCAAGAGAAATTGTGAAAAAATATATTGGTCCTCATGCCGTAATGGATGAAACGATTTCGCAAGATGCTGCCACCAATTATGGAATGAAGGATCTTTTCAACAAACATCTTTGGAAACGCACGGCATTTGGCGGCCTATTCTATGTATGTCAGGTAGTCCCATACTTTGCTATTTATACTTTCCTTCCGACCATTTTAGAGAAAATGGGCTTTGAAGAAACCTTTACGGTTGATATGCTGTTAAATCTATTCCTTCTTGTGGGTTCAATCGCAGGTTTATGGTGTACAGAAAAGCTCTCACGCCGCGGTTTTACCATTTATACCTTTATTATCCTAACAATTTCCTTATTTGTTCTAAGTCTTTTGCCAGCAGGATCGCATGGTTTTTCGATTATGATTTTCGTCATTTTCACCTTTGTTATGGCGGCAGCTTCCAATTTAACTCTTGTTTACCCAGCAGAATTATTCCCAACGGAAATTCGTGGTACAGGCGTTGGGATGGTTACGGCAATCAGCCGAATCGGTTCAGCGATTGGAACATTCCTTTTGCCGATTAGTGTAAGTTCCTTTGGAATGACCACATCGATGATCGTTATGTCCATTATCTTATTGATTGGTACCGTTGTCTCGATTTTCTGGGCACCTGAAACGAAATCACTTGGCTTGAATGAAGCGAGTGATCCAAATCTAGACGTTGCAATTAGTCTAAATGGAGAGGGAAAGAGTGTTGAAGCAGTCAAATAACATTCATTTCTTGGTCATGAAAGGGGGAAATAAGGGATGATTACTACGGAATCAAATACCCGCCCAAAGGAAATAAAAAAAGTTACTTTGGGTGATGGAGATGTTTCCATAAATGAAATCATTGCTGTTGCTAGATATGATGCAGAGGTTTTATTTTCACAAGAATACTGCGACCAGGTCAATCTTTCGCGATCCGTCATTGAAAAGTTTTTGGAAGAAGAGCGGGTCATTTACGGGGTCACAACGGGATTTGGCAGTAATGTTACCCAAAATATCTCCGCTGAAGATGCCGAGACCCTTCAAAAAAATATCATTCGTTCTCATGCCGTTTCGGTTGGTGCTCCGTTGGAAAAAGAAGTGGTAAGAGCCATCCAATTCATGATTCTAGTGAACTTAGGGAATGGTTTTTCTGGTGTAAAGTTAGCGACTTTAGAACTTTTAAGGTCGCTGCTCAATCACCAAATTACTCCTTTTGCCCCTGGGGAAGGGTCAGTCGGGTATTTATCTCCAGAAGCCCATATGGCGTTAGTGTTAATAGGAGAAGGAAAAGCCTGGTATAATGGTGAGCTGATTCCCGGGAGTGAGGCGTTAGAAAAAGCTGGTTTACAGCCAGTATCATTAGGCTGTAAGGAAGGATTAGCCCTTACAAGTGGGACGACCTCGGTCACTGCTTTCGCCTCATTAGCACTCTATAACAGTATTCAGGTGACAAAAACAGCGGATATTGCTGGTGCGTTGTCTCTAGAAGCGTTAAAGGGAACCCTTAAAGCCTTTGATCCACGAACACATGAAGTTAAGAGACATGTTGAACAAGCTGGCACAGCTCGAAACATTGTAAAAATGCTGCAAGGCAGTGAGATTGCTGAAAAATATCAGGATTACCGATTACAGGATGCCCTTAGCCTAAGATGTATTCCTCAAGCCCATGGAGCTGTAAAAAAGGTTTTAAAAGATGCGGAATTTACCATATGTAATGAGATAAACTCATCAAGTGACAATCCACTGATTATTACAGAGAATCAGGGAGATGCCCTTATGGGAGGGAATTTCGATGGAACGTTCGTCGGTATCTATGCGGATACGATGGCCATCGCAATGGCCAATCTAGCAAAGGTTTCAGAGAGAAGACTAGACCGTCTCGTTAACTATCATGTAAGTGAACTTCCGAATTTTCTAGTAGCTAAACCAGGCTTAAATAGCGGTTATATGATTCCACAGTATACGGCAGCAGGGCTGCTGAATGAAATAAGGGTTCTTGCACATCCCGCAACGGTTGATAATACACCAACCTGTGCTAATCAGGAGGATGTTGTCAGTTTTGCTTATTTTGCCGCAAAAAAGGCCTATCAAGTTGCCAAAAAGCTGGAGAATATTTTAGGGCTTGAACTGATGGCAGCTGTCCAAGCGTTGGATTTTCATCGACCTCTAAAACCTTCACCCGTCAGCCAAAAGGTTTATAAGCTCATCAGGAGTGCGGTTCCAACGGTAGAAGAAGATCGATATTTCTATCCAGATATTCAATTTATTACCAACCTGATAAGTGAAGGAGAAATCCTAAACGCTGTCGAATTAGTAATGGGAAAACTAGATTGGTAGGAATGTCTAGAATAATGGAAGCTTTTTTACTCATCTTCATTCGAGTAGAATAGCTTCTATTCTTTTTGGGGGCTTAGAATATGGTCGAGGAACTGACACAAATATCTTTTGCACAGCTACTGCTTTCAGGGACCTTTGTACACGTGGCACCTTTTGAAGTTTTGCAAGAAAAGTACGGCGTGAATATTCAGCCTAATATAGTGGTTTTAGTTTCGATGGATCGTTATCCGGATTTAGCTGACGGAAAACCGGTTGAATGGAAAATAAATGTTGGGCGGAAGCTTGTGGAACAATTAGATATCCTCTTACCTGTTCCATTTTTATGGGCATGGACAGAAGAGGGGGTTCTGGCGCTCTTACTGGATTTTCATGAGGTATCTACACAGGATAGAAAAAGGGAAATCCTTTTACTGGCTGAAGAGATTCAAAAAGGATCCGATCAAATTGGCATACATGTATCAATTGGGATAGGGAATTTTTATGATGACCCAGTTTCTCTCATTTGTTCATTTGAAGAGGCAAAGAAATCAATGTCCGGAAGGTTTTTTCATGGGAATAAATTAATTTTTCACACAGATATGAGAAAAAACATGGTGGAATCCTTAAAGATTCCTTTAACGAAAGAAAAGTCAGAACTATTTTCTATTGTTAGAATTGGGCACACAGAAGGGGTTGTGACCCAAATGAAAGGAATCATGGAGAGGGTTGCTAAGATTTATAACTATAATGAAGAGGTTTTTAAATCTGAGGTCATTGATCTGCTCATGATGATGTCTAGAATTGTTTTAGAAGCCGGAGTAAGTCCGGTCGCGATATTGACCAACACGGCAAATGTCATTCAAGATCTCTATCATACGATCCGATATGACAAATTTGTTATGAAGGTTTGTAAGTATGCAGAATGGTTAACCGAACAGGTAGAAAATATCAATATTGGTGATGTTTCACCCAATATTAAACACGCGATTCGGTATATGAAAGAGAATCATCAAAAAGAAGTTTCTTTAGAAGATATCGCCCATTATTGTCACTTAAGCAGATATCATTTTAGCCATCTTTTTAAAAAAGAAGTGGGAACCAGTGTCATGGATTTTTTTAATAAGCTGCGAATTGATAAATCCTTATTCTATTTAGAAAAGACAGACTCATCCGTGCAGGAAATTGCGAATCAAGTGGGTTTCGAGGATTCCAATTACTTTAGCCGATTATTTAAAAAATATATCCATTCGAGCCCAACCGAATATCGGCGATTAATGAGTAATCGTAATAAGGGTGCTTGACTGTTATTTAGATTATAATAAATCCAACTTTGTAATATTTTACTGGGTGTATACTAAAAAAATTAGTGAAAACGCCCTTACCTCCATAACTTATCAACATATTTTATAAGGAATAAAAAAGAGGAGGGCTACAAAATGGATGGATATGGATACGGTGGATTTGGTGGCTGCGGTTGCGGCGGTTATGGCTACGGGGGTGTCGGTTGCGGCGGCGGTTTTGCATTAATTGTTGTATTGTTTATCTTGTTAATTATCGTTGGTGCAGTAATCTTTTATTAAGTAAGAACACTAAAAAAGCCCTTAAAGGGCTTTTTTGTTTGAGATTACGCTTTATTTGACCTATATGCAGCGTTAGTCATCTTGGCTTTTATTTTACTAGCCGTTGGGATCACGCAGTACTTAGTCATGAAGGATTTCCTGTTTCAGAATGAGGCAGAAACGCTAAGTGCAAGGCTGATGTCCTTGTCTAAGGATATTGGTTTAAATGTGGATTTGCCACATGACAATGATAACCCTCATGACAATGTGGGAAATCCGCCGGAGCCGAATCATAAGTTTTTCTTTTTACAGGATATGTCACTAGTCCTTATTAAAAATAACGGCGATTATCAAGACCTTTTAAAAAATAGCAGCATCCAGGCTCCAAAACTTTCGGAAAAAGAATATCAAACTATTTTGCAGGATTTTTCAATTCACAAGGATGTTCAATATCGTATTGAAACGAATTCAAAGGGAATTGAGCAATTAATTGTGTTTAAGCCGGCAGGGGGAGGTTTCAAGGATCAAGTTTCCGGAATCCTGCAACTGGGTACGAATACGGCACCGCTCAAACATGTACTTCTTCAGCAATTATTGATTTTTTCCATTCTATCTGCTTTGGCTTTAGCTGGTGGACTTGGAATTTACCTGCGCGTTTTGAACAAAACCCTTGTGCCGTTATCAAGGATTGTGAATGCGGTGAAGAAAACTAATGCCGGAAACTTAGAAGAGCGTCTTCCGGTTGAACAAGGGCAGGAAGAGATTGACCGTTTAGCGGAGTCGTTTAATGACATGTTAGGGAGATTGGAAAAATCCTTTGAGTATGAAAGAGAAACGAAAGAACAAATGAGACGTTTCATCGCGGATGCCTCTCATGAGTTGCGAACACCGCTTACATCCATTTCCGGTTTTCTTGAAGTTTTATTAAGGGGAGCAGCCAATCGGCCGGAACAGCTGTACAAAGCATTAAATAGCATGCAGGGTGAATCAAGGCGGATTATTAAATTAGTAGAGGACTTATTATTGCTTACGAAGCTGGACCGCGCCCCTGAATTGCAGGCTAAAGAGACCAATCTTTCCATGTTGATCGAAGAAATGGAACCGCAACTAAACGTTTTGGCGGGAGATCGCGCGATTCAATTTCAGCTTGATCAAGATGTTGTTGGATTCTATGAATCAGATAAGTTAAAGCAAGTGATTCTTAATCTATTTAATAATGCTGTCCAACATACGGATCCAGTATCCGGGGTGATTAAAGTTTTGCTTGCAGTATCTAATTCGTTTGCAAAGTTTTCCGTAGAGGACAACGGCACTGGAGTCAGCGAAGAAAGTCTGCCGCTCAATCTTCGACCGTTTTTATCGCGCCGATGTTTCCCGTGCCAGACGAACCGGGGGAGCAGGACTCGGGTTATCGATCACCAAGTCTATTGTAGAAGCACATGGAGGAAGAATTGAGGTCGAGAGCAAGCTCGGGACCGGTACCATTTTTAGTGTTTTTTTGCCGCTGTGATCCAGAACGTATCTGTTTCGCAAGGCTAGTGGGTCAGTCCCCAAGTGAGTTAAAGATTTAACGCACGGGGACTTGCCCACTGACATTAATGGGAGGTATTTAATACTTCCGTGAAGTCAATTTTATATATTTTTTTGGGTCTGCCCCTTAGTTTCTCTTGTTTTTTGTAGGAAACATGGGCTACCCCTTTCTCTTCCAATTCATTTAAAATCCGGTTAGCTTGACGTAGTGTTAGTCCAAGCTGGTAAGCTATATCCTCCGCGGTTACTTCATTACTTTTCATTTTAGAAATCAAAGCCATGATTTTTTGGATCCGCAGAATCGGAATTTCTAATACCTCACTTAATTTTTCTATTTGAGGATCAATTATATTTGAAAAATGGAGACAAGTATCATCTCCCATCGGGCCAATCACTTCTTCATTTGTCGTAATCACATATGAACATGGAAAGTCATGTAATTCTGCTTGCTTATTTGCTATTTGCGCAGACTTTTTCGCTTGATAGAGGGTCGTTCCAATTCCCCATCCTATACTTACCTGAAAGGGGAGTGCCTCGTTTAAATACTCCAAGACAGAACATCCGGTAAATTCATTTGTTAGTTTTCTTAGATCTGCTTGAGATGTAATAATCTCAAAACCTGTAAGTTTTTTTTGAATAACAGATAAAGAATGACTTTTTTCATTAAATTCTAAAAGTGCTTTATGGAGTAAAATCTGTTTCAACTCAAGATCCGCGATATCCTCTTGATCTTTAATGGTCACAACTCCCAATGCCCACTGGTTGTCTAATAAATTTGAAATCTGCAATTCATTTATAATGTGTTTAACTTGTTCCAAAATAGACTCTTTAGACGGAAAGATAAAGATATTGGGAATGCCTGCCCGATTCAAAAGTTCAACAATATTACTGATCCGAGTAATGACCAGATCAATCTTTCCTTGCTCCCATAATGACAAATGCTGCTGAAACGCTTTCTCGTAGAGCGATTCTGAAAATTTCAGCGGGAGAGAAAAAGGAAATTCCTCGTCTTTTAAAACATCTTTAAGCCCCATATCATTATTTTCCTCACTAAGCAGATCCGTAGACACTCGGGCAAATGTTAAATTTTTATTTGAATTACTAATCGCAAATAAGCGTTTATAAAAATCCCCTTCCGGAATGTCTAAAAAATAAATCGGGGTCGGAAATTCAGTCATTTCTTGCTGCAAAGTGATATAGCCCAATTCGCCGCTAAAAAGAATTCCATCATAAAATAAATGATTTCTTTCGTACAACTCTTTAATCTCGCTAATTTGACGATACGGGATAAAAGTCAGCTCACATTGATCTTTAATAAGCGGTTCAACCTGTTTTATTTGATTGATAGAATGGGGTGCTGTAATTACGCCGATCTTAATCATGATTCATCATTTCCTTCTTCAACCTGTGTTCTTCCCTTAATTATACTGTTAAACGGCCTTTTTAACCAAATCCTTCATCCTTTTTTAAATTATTTTGGTTTTTAAAATTTTCTTGCTAATTAGAAAATAGATTGCTATAATTCATTTTAAGAAATGTCCGGAACATGTCTTAAAATGTTTTTACTAAAAATCTTTATACAAGGAATCTTATTAAAACGTTGAAAGGGGTTACATGTATGGAAGAAAACGTATATAACAAAAAGGCAAAAACAATGGTATTAACTCTCCTTTTTTTAACTTGGATTGTCAATTATATGGACAAAAACTCCATGAATGTTGCTATTATCTCTATTTCTAAAGATTTTCATTTAAATCCTACCCAAATGGGAATGGTCATCAGCAGTTTCTTTCTGGCTTACGCGATCATGCAATTAATCGGGGGATGGCTGACAGATAAATATGGTTCGAAAAAAATTATTCTCATCTCCTTATTGGTTTGGTCTATTTTTACCATTTTTACTGGATTCGCCTGGTCATTCATCTCCTTAATTATCATTCGTTTCATATTTGGATTTGGTGAAGGAAGTTTTCCCTCTGCTAGTTCAGTTGCCTTAGCGGAAAACTTCCCTAAAGAAGAACGAGGACGGGCAAAAGGGATTTTGTCAAGTGCCACACAAATCGGTGCCATCGTTGCTACTCTTGTAGCAGCACTATTAATAAAAAATGTTGGATGGAACGTGATGTTTTTTATCTTTGGTGCGCTTGGTTTCATTTTTCTTCTTCTATTATGGAAATACATGCCCGAGAGAGCACAACTTAAAGGTAGTACACAAAAACCCAAGGTATCTTATATGAATGTGGTAAAAACCCCGCTGGTTTGGAAATTGTGTCTGATCTATTTTGGCATGAGTATGGTGAACTGGGGATTAAGCTCCTGGCTTCCATCCTATTGGGTAAACGTCCGTCATCTTGAATTGGTGAAAACGGGCATGATTTCGATGCTGCCAGCATTATTTTCCCTAATTGGGATTAACATTAGCTCCTGGATGCTAGACAAAATGAAAGCGGGTAAGGAAAAGTATATTATCATGATTGGTTCCGTTATTGGAATTATTTCACTTTATTTAACGATGCATGCAACATCCGTTTCTATGGCATTGACTTTCCTTTGCGGTGCCTATTTTGGAGTAGGGTTTATTGCTATCGTACTCGCTCTCCCATTGAAATTGCTTCCTCAAGAATCAATGGGGTCGGCTGTTGGTATCATGTATTTTGGCGGCCAAATGGCCGGAACGATTGCACCAACCTTGATGGGATATACCATCACTTTATTTAACGGATCTTATTCTGGGGCGTTCACATTGTTAATTTTCTCGCTTGTGATCCCGATCTTGACAAGTATATTTTTAAAAACAAATTCAATACAAAAAGAAAGAAGTAATGCAGCATGAAGGATATTAAAAAAATAGTTGAAATCATTGAACAAAAAAAGGACAAGTTCATTCAGATTAGCGACCAAATCTGGGAATTTGCCGAAACACGTTTCCAAGAGGTCCGCTCGGCTGAGTTACTTTGTCAAACACTTGAAGCAGAAGGATTTTCTGTTGAAAAAGGAATTGCCGACATGCCTACCGCTTTCCTCGGCAGCTTCGGTTCTGGAAGCCCTGTTGTAGCGATTCTTGGTGAGTATGATGCTCTTTCAGGACTAAGCCAAAAAAGTGGTACTGCCATTCCTGATCCCATTGAAACAGGTGGGAATGGACATGGCTGCGGGCACAATCTTCTAGGAACCGGTTCGCTTGCTGCTGCGGTTGCCCTTAAAGATATGATGGAACAAGAAGGGTTGCAAGGAACGGTTCGATATTACGGCTGTCCAGCTGAAGAAGGCGGTTCCGGGAAGACATTTATGGCAAGAGCTGGCTGTTTTGATGATGTTGACTTTGCTTTATGCTGGCATCCTTGGACGACCAATACTATATTACCGGGAAATTCATTAGCGAATTACCAAGTATACTTTAAATTTAAAGGGAAAAGCGCCCATGCTGCGGTGCAGCCGCACTTGGGAAGAAGTGCACTTGATGCCGTGGAACTGATGAATGTCGGGGTCAACTACCTGCGAGAGCATATCATCTCAGAAGCGAGAGTCCATTATGCGATCACGAACACAGGCGGTTTTTCACCAAATGTTGTTCAAGCAGAAGCAGAGGTTCTTTATCTCATTCGGGCGCCTAAGACGCAACAAGTGAAAGAAATTTACGAAAGAGTTTGCAAGATTGCTAGAGGGGCAGCCCTTATGACCGAAACAGAAGTAGAAATTGTTTTTGATAAAGCCTGCTCTAACTTGCTTCCGAACAAAACCCTTAACGCTAAAATGGCTGAAGTCATGGATGAAATTGGGGCTCCAGCATATAATGAAGATGAACTCCACTTTGCAAAGCAGCTTTCTGCTACCTTAACAGAAGCGGATAAGAAAAATGAGATGAACAATCTGCCAAAAGAAGCAGCTGAGGCTCTAAAGGATAAAGTGATGTCTGATGTTAATAATCCATACTCAGATGATCTGGCAGATAAACCGCTCGGCGGGTCGACAGATGTTGGAGATGTAAGCTGGATTGTACCTACAGCGCAAATTGGTACGGCCTGCTGGATTTTAGGGACACCGGCACATACTTGGCAAGTGGTTACGATTGGGGCTACATCGATTGCTCATAAAGGAATGCTTCAAGCAGGTAAAGTGATGGCAGGGACGGCACTTGAAGTGTTGAAAAATCCGGAATTTCTGGAGAAATGCAGATTAGAACATAAGGCCCGTTTAGATGGCAATCTCTATCAGTGTCCCATTCCTGATGAAGTCGTCCCAGCTTGCAACAGAAAATAGGATTAAAGTGGTAAAATCAATAGAGGTTTCAACACCATACTGAAAAGAAAAATGACGTAAGCAGTTCCTACGTCATTTTTCTTATGTTGTAAATTGAATAGAAAAAGCATCTAAAACATTACGAGAAGACTGATCAAGGATAATTCTGATCTTAGTCAATAGCCCTGCTCGACAAATACGAGCAGGGCTATATAGGATCAGCAAGTTACTGCTGATTTGTAGGGTTGCATTTTTTAAAAGCAAAAAGATTCGCGTTGTGAACAATCTCCGTAATATAGTTCATGGTGATTTTCACTGCCTCCTCAAACTCATAGCTTTTGCGATTATTGAGGATATTTGTAAACATCCCCTGCCAGATTAAAATGGTTAATTCATTAATCGCATCCACGTTTTCCTCTTTAAGATATCCCTCTCTTAGGGCAACTTCTAAAAAGGATCGCCCCCGTTTTGATACATTCCGTTCAAAGAGAATAATCTTTAACTCCTCAGGAATGTTAATCAAATCAGCCGGATAAATTTTATAATATTCTTCCAGCAGCTTCTCGGGCTGATCCCCTAAATCCATAATAAATACCGCATTAAAAATTTGTGGCTGTTTAAAGGAATGAATACAAAAACATTCCCATGCCAACAAGTACTTTTCAATCGGATCTTTTCCTTTTTCAATATAAACAGCTACTTCATTCGTGTAGGCTTTCAAGAACTTCATGGATGCGAAAAAGATCAGATGGGAGATCTCAGAAAAATAGTTATAAATAGTGGCACTATTATAACCTGCTTTATCTGCCACTTTTCTGATCGTTACATTCTCTAAACCTTCTTCTTCGATAATTTCAGCCGTAGCATCGACAAAGTATTTCCACATGCGGCTCAATTGTATTTCCTTTTTTTTCATCGTTATACCCCTTACAATTTTTATATCCATATAAGTTATATCGATCTTAGGCGAAGTGATATCTAGTAAAATTATACCAAACTATTGGCTTAGAAGCCGAGGTGAAAATAATGAAAAAGCTGGCGAAAAACAAACGTTTATCGCCAGCTTCTTTCCATTTTAGCTTGCTTTTATTGCTTTCATTTCTTTCCTCTGAAGGGCAATCTCTTTTCGTTTTTCTTTCGTTACTCTTTGCCAAATGACTGCGGTAATCAACCCAACGATCGTCAAGCCTAATAAAATGGCGAATAATACCTTATAACCGGTGGTGCCACCCCAGTGGTCCAAACAAGCCCCGGCAATGATTGGCATAAAGATTTCACCGCTGTACCCGATGATCATTAATGGCATCGCGACGGTTCCGGTTGTTTCAACTGGATAGTCTCCTTCGACCAAAATCGCGAAGTGCGTCGCCTGTAAGGCATACATGGATACATAAACAACCGCGATAAAGATTAACAGCATTATGATTAGAGAAGGCTTTCCAGGCAAAAGAATGAGAGCGGTTAAACCGGCTGCCAATACACTATAGGCAATGATGACCATATTCGAAATCCCAATTCGGTCCCCAATAATTCCAGAGGTGAAACTTCCGACTGGGCGGCAGTATTGTGAAAAGTAACCCAGTGCTGCGGCAATGATGGTGGAAGCACCAAAGGCAGCGTGTGCATAAGGTGTAATATAATAGAAACTATTGATCATGGCATAAGACGTCAAAATAAGAACGGCTGCCAGCCAGGTTGTTGGCATTTTTAGAATCTTCCAGAGTATATCCCAATCAAATTTTGTATGATCTTTTTCGTTTGCCTGCTCACTGCTGTTGTTTTGTTCAGGTTCCTTATAAAGGAACATAATCAGGATCCCTAAAAGAATACAAAACACGGAATAGAAAATAATTACAGTGGATAATGCCAGCTTGTCACTCATTTGCTTTGAAACAAAGGCGAAGATTCCTAGTACCAAAGCAGATTCAATCACTTTGGAGAGACCGCGTCCGCCTTCAAAAAAGCCGAATGCTTTTCCTTGTTCATTTTCGTTTGCTAATGACCGGACAGCTTTAATTAACGCTACCCAAAAGGTCATGATGGAGGTTATACCCCAAGCTCCATAAATTAAAAGCAATACAGAGTATGGGGGATACAATAGTAAGGTAAAGCCTAGAGCTCCAGTCACGATTAACGAGAGCGTCAATAAGTGTTTCGTTTTCCAACGATCTGCCACATACCCTGCAAAGATATAGGAAATCAAACAAGCAATTCCAAATACACTTCCGAGTGAGCCCATTTGTGTATTGGTTAAGTGAAAGTCTTTTAAAAATACATCATAATAATAATTCCGGAAATAGGGCAATGTATAAATCATTTCACCTGCAATGATTAAAATGATTAAAGTAGGTATATTTTTCTTAAGTCTTCCTTCCATCTCTTATCCCCCAATCGCGGGCTTTTTAAAGTAAGGCTGTATAAAACTTGTCTGTTGATTTCCGCTCCAGGCACTTCGCTTTCCGCGGGCGTGCCGGGGAGCCTCCTCGTCGCTTTCGCTCCTGTCGGGTCTCCCCAGCCCGGAACTCCCGCAGGAGTCTTCGTGCCTTCCGCTCCAATCAACGGTGTTAAAAAATCAACAATGTTCTTTAGCCTCTTAAAGCCCCACGCGTTTAATTTTTTGGTCCCAATCTTTCGTGAATGCCGGCTCGCCGTTTTCTTTTACATCCATTTCTCCAACAATAATAAAGTGTTCACCATCAGAAGTTTGCGTAACGTTAATGTCAGCGTCAATCCACCAGCCCTCGCGGCCAATTCTCATTTTTTGATAAATCGTATATTTTGCGGAAAGAGGATCAGCATTGCTTAAGGTCAACTCCCGCTTCAAATTGTGTTCAACGGTCACATCAATTTCATCAAAGCGATAAACCCCTTCGCCAAATACCCCGCCGACACCATCCGTAATGCAAGTCCATGTATCCGTTACAATATCATAAGAAATCGAACGATCGACTTTGCCTTCTGAAAGGAGGGTGATCGGAGTGAATGGCGCACTCTCCGGACTCATATTCGGTCCTTCTGTCCGGCTGCCGTTAAAGATTGGCAACGAAAACTTAGCGGTTTCCAGATTCAATGTAAGTGCGGCCTCCTCTGGCATGGTCCAAAACATTGGCCAAAAAGTAGTAGCAATTGATAAACGCACCCGGTGACCGGCTTTAAACCTATGTCCACAGCAGTCGAGATTCACATAGGCATTAACCTTCTCACCAGCGTTCAGCAAGTCTACCCGATCATGTCCATTTAAATGGGTTAAATTCATGACACCGTAGGAAACACGGGTAACGGATCTGTCCGGTGCTACATCTGATAGCTGTGCAAATAGCATTGCTTTCGGTTTGTCACTCGATAATTGTACTTCAAATCTCGGGTAGCCTACGATTTCTAATGGGTTATCTAAAAGATCACTTTCAAAGACCATCGCCATTCCATCATCTAATCGCTGGTCTGAAGGACTTTCTCCAAATACTCCTGCACCCATCCATTCTCCTGATAAAAGGCCGTGATTTAGAGGGGTTTTTAATAACACCTGTTCTTCTTTATGATCTCTTTCTTCTAGTAATTTGCCGTGGGTCAATTGATACGTTTTCGTGAGGACATCATTGGATGGCCATGAATCAAGTCCGACCCATTCTCCTTTACTAACCGGTTTAATGGAAGAAGGGGGCATGCTTTCCTCAAGCCATACATCAATCATCGGTCCATCCAAGCAATCGTTTTCGATGCCTTTTAGCCAATGATCCCACCATTTAACAGCCTCTTGTAAAAAGCCCATCGCAGGTCCGGGAACGCCATCTTGAGGATAAACATGTGCCCAAGGACCGATGATCCCTTTCCTAGGAACCGAAAGCCCCTTCATTAAACTGAATACGGTATTCGTATAAGAGTCTTCCCAGCCATCGATGGCGAGAACGGGCACTTCAATGTCATCGTAGTTTTCACAAACTGAACCATGCTTCCAATATTCATCTCTCGTTTGGTGCTCCATCCACTGCGCCATCCATAATGGCATATTTTCTAGTCGTTCCAGCCATTTTTCCCGCCAGCTGTCGCCGACAATATGAGGGTCGAGCGGACGCACCTGATAGGCAAGCATAATGTTTCCCCACCAGAAATTATCGTTTAACAGACAGCCGCCTTTATAGTGGATATCATCGTTGTAGCGGTCATCGGTAAATCCAAGGGTAATAATAGCCTTTAAATTTTTGGGTCTTCTGGCTGCCACTTGAAGGGAATTAAAGCCTCCCCAAGATTTACCCATCATTCCGATGTTTCCATTACACCAAGGTTGTTTTGAAATCCATTCAATGACTTCTAGGGCATCATCTTGTTCTTGCTTTAAGTATTCATCTTTTAGCAGACCATCGGATTCCCCCGAACCTCTCATATCCACTCTGACTGCTGCATAACCATGTCCGGCAAAATATCCATGCATCGGTTCGTCTCTTGTCCTTGTACCGTCGGTTTTTCGGTAAGGAATGTACTCTAAAATCGCTGGTACTTTTTCACCTTCCGGAACCTCAGGAAGCCAGATCCGGCTGGAGAGTCTCGTTCCGTCTTTTAAAACAATCCATGTGTTTTCAATCGTTTGATACGCAAACGGAAAATTGGTGATAATTTCTCTTTCTTTGCATTCTGTTGACATGTTAGCATCCCTTTCTTCCTCTCACGTTGCAAAGAGGTTTAACATAACTTTAAAGCGCTTTCTAAAGACTTTAACCTTAGTTGAAAAAACAATCAAAACCATTTTATAATCATGATTACAAAATTACTATGATTAGATTATAGCACCCAAATATATGTCGCACAACTTAAAATTTTCAAAAAATAAATTAAGGGTCTGACTCCCTTTCGGTTAAAAGTCACGAGGAATTCGATGATAATCTGTTAAACCATATTGGTAATCATTTTTCGGAATCATGGGGTGCGGTAACTTAATTAAATATGTAGTTTGTCCACACCATGATTTGAAATCCATCATAGTCTATCTAAAAGAAGAAGAAAGGAAGAAGAGGGTCAATGCTGGAGAACGATAATGAATTAAAACGGAAACCAATGGGGGAAATCGACCGGTTTTCAAGACTCATGCTTGGCAGTCATAACCGCAGAGAACCATATCAAATGAATGAAAATACTTCACAAGAATTTCATGAGCAACCTGGGCAGGCATCTTTTAATCGCACCACCAATCGGATGGATGGTTGGCTATTTGGCTTTCAGGAAAAAGAAGCTCCGACCTCCTCACAAAACAATCTCAATCAGATAGAAGGTCTCCTTAACCAGATCGATTTGATGCAGCTGATGGAAACAGTTGATATGTTCGTTGCGACAACTAAACAATTAAAACCATTATTTAATGATTTCAACCCTTATTTCAAGCGTTTGGCTAAAAAATTCAAAGCATTTAAAGGGGGCTAGCTTTCTATCTACAACTTCTCCAAAAATAAGGGAAGGAAGAAGATTGAAACAAAAAAAGTAATTTTAAAAAACTTTCTATTGCAAGTTAACACCCACGGTGTTATATTAATTAAGTCGCTCCCAGAAAGAGTGGATAAGTAAACAAGATTAAGAAAAACTTCCTCTTGTTTTGATTTGCACAACGTGATATAATGTAAAAGTTGCTCTTAAAAAGAGTGTGAAAATCAATCGGAATTGAAAAAAATGATGATTGACGGAATTTAAGAAGTTTGATAAAGTAATATTCCTGTCGCTTTTTATAAGTGCTATTGTTCTTTGAAAACTAAACAAACAAAAACGTCAACAAACAATAATAATCATGTTTCTTCTATTATATAGAGAACATGAGCCAACGTAACAAATGAGCTATATCAACTTTCTTGGAGAGTTTGATCCTGGCTCAGGACGAACGCTGGCGGCGTGCCTAATACATGCAAGTCGAGCGAATCAATAGGAGCTTGCTCCTGTTGGTTAGCGGCGGACGGGTGAGTAACACGTGGGCAACCTGCCTGTAAGACTGGGATAACTTCGGGAAACCGGAGCTAATACCGGATAATCCTTTTCCTCTCATGAGGAAAAACTGAAAGTCGGTTTTTA
>NZ_AXVA01000027.1 GCF_000482325.1 Bacillus sp. UNC438CL73TsuS30
AAATAGAGTAGGCGCATGAAAAATTTCATGCGCCTCTCACAGATCCGTACGTGCGGGTCATCGCATACGGCTCCTCCACTTTATCCCCGTTGGGGATGTAGTTCGTTGTATATGTCTAAAAGAAAAACAAGTTTAATTTCGCGAAACCTTTCATTAGGAATCGCGAAGTGTACATGTTGGGTCATAGAATTTCTCCATCTTGTCATTGACAGATGAGGTAGTTCACCCTCCCAATTCCTTTTTCTGAGCTCCCTGTGGAGCTTTCTTATTTTTCTCCAGCTTCTTAACTGAATCATCCTAAGTCTTCTTCGAATCCATGAGTCTAGCTGTTGAAACAGTTTCTTCGAAAATCCAATACCAAAGTACCTACCCCATCCTCTGATGATGGGGTTCAGTCGGTGTTTAACGAATTCCTCCAAATTCACTGTTTGGTTTCTTTTCGTTGTTAACTTGATACTTTTCTTAAATTTCTTTACTGCTTTGTCTGAAGGGGAATGGAAATACCCTTTTTTAAAAACATATCCTAAAAAGATAAACGGCTCTTCAAAGTTGTCTATAATCTTAGTTTTGTCTGGATGGACTTTCAGACCTAGTATTTCCTCTAATAGCTTCACTACCGTTCTTAGTACTCTTTCTGCACCCTTCCGGGACTTGCAACAGATGACGAAGTCATCCGCATACCTTGTAATACGGTGACCTCTTTCCATCATCATTTCGTCGAGTGGATGCAGATAGATGTTTGCTAGTAGTGGACTGATTACGCCGCCCTGCGGACTCCCGGTGTCACTCTCATAGAAACTTCCGTTCTCAAGGATTCCCGATTTTAAGAACTGCATTATTAGCGCTAACACGCTACTGTCCACAACTTCTTCTTTGATTAAATCGATAAGCTTATCGTGAGGAATTGAATCAAAGTATGTCTTTATATCGGCATCAATTACAAAAGAGTACCCATCCATTAAATCCTGTCGGATTTTATCTATCGCCATATGTGCACTACGGTTCGGACGAAATCCAAAACTACAGTCTAAGAATTTCTGTTCAAAGATTGGTTCAAGTATTCTTTTAGTTGCGGCTTGGAGAATTCGGTCTTCTACTGTTGGAATTCCAAGTGGACGTTTTGAACCATCAGCTTTTGGAATAAAAACTCTTCTGACTGGTTTTGCACGGTACGTTTTCATACGCAAAGATTCTTGGAGCACTCTTAAGTTGTGTTCCAATTCTACTTCATACTCTTTAATCGTAACTTTATCCACACCGTGTGAACCGCGGTTTTTCCTTACGTCATAAAAAGCTTGTTCCAGATTTTGATAGTTCCAGACTTTATCCATTAGGCTGTACCACTTGCGTTTCTTTTTAGAATTCTCCACTACACGTAAGCTTCGTTTTCCTATTGATTCATTCATGTATTCGTTTCCTTTCCCAATACAATATCAACTGAATAGGTGACCCAATGGCTGATATTTGATATCAGTACTTCGCCCCAAACAACCTACTTTCTTTCGGTCTCGATTCTTCGGCTATCTGCCTCATCGACTTCTGTTTAGTACATGACGAGTAAATAAGTTCGTATTGCTTTTCTTCCATGGACAGACGGGCTTCGCATCAGTTCACTGCCTTTTGGGTCAATGTCTGCCTTATCAACTTCGTGATAAGTCACTTGTCTTTGTGGCTTTTCCAACAAGTTTTTTCACTACTATCCCCTGCTCTGACTTCTCACCTTCCATAATCTATTTCTTGTCCATCGCGGCTTTGAAAAAGAGTTACCACCTACGGTGGAGATGATGAGATCTCCTTGGGTCACGTTCTCGCCTTTCACTCGAAGCCAGTCCTCATAACTAATAAGATACCGAGTGGTATTGGACATCCCCATCCTTTGCAAGGTTATCCCATCTTACCAGCCAACATGGTTACAGCCACCTGTTCCGAGCTTTGCCTTCAAGTCCTCCGCACGAAATCTCACGATACTCGCACTACCTGTCAGCTATACATTTCCGCCACAACGGCATGTTAGGGACTTTCACCCATTAGAGCGAGACGCTGCCAAGCGCACAAGGGTTCGAGAATTTTACAATTTCTCGAACCCCTCTTATCTCTATTAACGCATACTAGCCATTTTACTGAATTTTTTTATCTAATGTATCTCAATCATAGGAAGCCATTGTTTGTAATTCTTCGCTTGCTTGTGGAGTTACATAAATGGTCCGGCTTGGAAAAGCAATTTCTACTCCCTCTTCCTCTAAAATCCCCATGATTTCTAAATTGATTTCATGTTTAATCTTAACATGTTCTGCCCAAACGGTTGAATTGGTGAAAAAATAGACAAGAACATCGAGACTGCTCTCATTATAATGGTCAAATGCAACCATCACCGTTTCCGGATGAATTTCTTCATGATTGTTCAACATAAGTTCAATTCGATGAACCACTCTTTGAATTTGTTCCTTGGTGGTTCTATAATTGAGTCCCAAATCGAAGGAAATTCGTCTTTTTCCCATGCGGCTCCAATTGGTAATCGCTTCATTTGCAAGTGTTGCATTGGGAACAGTAACGAGTGCTTGACTAAACGTGCGAATTTTAGTACTTCTGAAATTGATATCTTCTACGATTCCCTCTACGCTCGGTGTTAAGATCCAATCTCCAATCGAAAAAGGCTTTTCTGTTACAATAACGATGCCGCCGATTAGATTACCGACCGCCTCTTTTGCAGCTAAAGCAAACGCCAGTCCCCCTAACCCAAGACCTGCCACCAAGCCATTTACGTCATAATCAAATTCCTGACCAATGATACTTAAACTAATAGCAATCATGATGACACGGATAGCTCTTGAAATAAACGGAATAAGAATTAAATCAATCTTATTATTAATTTTTTCATTAACACTAATTAAGATTCCCGAGGTTGGAGAGGACAAATTAAACAATCCCCATGTGATTAATACGATGACCATTGAACGTAAAAATTTTAAAAAGAATGTATTGTGCTGATCGATATATGGGAAATAATCCATTGCGAGGTACAAGCCGAAAATAATAAAGAACCATCCTAAAGGACGTTCAAAACTTAAACAGATTTGGGTAATAAAATCTGTTGGTGTTTTTTTAGCTAGTTTTAAAATCAATTGAAACACATACTTGGTAAATAGGTTTCTAAATAAAATAAATAAAAGTAAAATCCCTATCGAAATTCCCACATTTTTCAACTTGTCGTAGTCAATATCCGACATTGAAAAAGCCATTACAAATGAATCAAAAGACATTTCTAAAATACCTTCTCCCTTTTTACGATCAAATTTTTTAAACCATTACATCGAAATATCATAACTTTTTTAACAGGATATTTGAATACAACAAAAGTCACAGATTATAGAAATTTATATTTTTTCAAAAGTGGAAAAATGAGGTAATAATTAAAATCCTCTCCCATGTTATAAAAAGAGAAGCACCCAGCCAATAAGGTGCTCCTTTTTCTTGAATTATGATGCGGCCGATTTTTCTTTTCACGGACTCTAAAACCTAAGCCAAGGTAAATATGCTCAACGCAAAAAAAGACCCAGAAATCGGAATTGTTCTTCGCGAAACCTGGATCAGATTCATTTAGTTTAGTTTTTCTCTTAGTTGAGAAATTTTTATATTTAATTTTCATATTGACTTATAAATTCAAAAATCTCATTAACAGCCTGCTGATATCCACCCGATTTTTGTAAGGCTTCCTTCATTTTTGCCGCAGCATTATGGAAGGATGACTGGTTCAACACATGGTCAGAAGATTCACACAGCAGATTTGCCGTCAGGCCTTGCATTTGTAATTGAATACCTGTGCCTACCCTTTCTACCTGTCCGGCAATGATCGGCTGATCCGCCCCTTGCGGGATTACAATGAGCGGAACCCCATAATAAAGCCCCTCATGGACACTGTTCATTCCACCATGTGTTATAAATAATTTAACGTATTTTAGCACTTCAGTTTGTGGAACATAATTTTTCACAATAAAGTTCATTGGAATCTCGCCCAAATCAGATATTTGAGTTTTTTCCCCAATAGACATGACAACTGTATGATCAGTGTTTCCAAATGCCTTAAAACAAAGCTTATAAAAATCAATTGCTTGGTTAAAAACAGTACCCAGTGAAATGTAAATAAGACTTTTTCCTATAATTGTAGAAGAGTCGAAGTTTACTTGAGTTAATCGTTGAGAGATGGACGGACCTACAAATTTGTAGGTTTGGTCAAATTCATCCCCGAATGGTTGAAACTCCCTCGTAGTATAAACAATTGTAAGTGGTGCAGGGTTACAAAATACTTCGTAAGGAGAATGGATCACCACACCATATTTATCCTTCACCATTCCCGTCAGTCTTTGATATTCAGCAAATGTTTCTGCAGGAATATCTTTAGAAATCTGTTCAAACATGTTATCGAAGGATCGTTTCGTCTCCGCGAAAGAAGTACAAGAACAGATTGCAGGAAGATGAAGGATTTGAGCAATTAATCGGCCGCAGCCAAACATCGAATCGTGGATGATATAATCAAAATGCTCACCCTCGACTTGCTCCAGAACACTGGGTATCATAATCTCTACCGTATGTAAAAGACCATTGATTCTTTCAAGTAAATTATTTCTTCCGCCTGAGATAAAGGATTTTATATATTTTTGAGCGTCGATGGTTCTTACCGTTGCCCCTGTCTTCTCAATACGCTCCCGAAAATCCTCGATTGTAAAGTACACTACCTCTTCACCACGCGATATAAGCTCTTGCACAACACCAATTGTTGGATTGACATGCCCTTCTGATCCAGCATTAATAAATAAAACACGTGCCATTATAACCACTCCTAGATAGATTTTGAAAACGATACCATATAGATAATCTGAAAAAACCCCGACGGTTATCGGAGTTTTGGAAAACTAAATAATGTCAGTGACTGTAAGTGGCTTCTTCTTATCCTAATGTTCATGTATGGGGCCTAATTCGTTTTTAACATATTCTCTATTTTCTTTAACTCATTTTCGATATAAGATTTAGTATGGTCAAACCCAATAATAGCTAAAACCTTTCCGCTATGGTCTATTATAGGAGAAAAGCTTGTTTTCCATTCTCCATAAATATCTTCATATAATGGGGTGACTCCTGCTATCCCATTCATCGCCTCAAATGCTACTTCCATCATTTCAGGCGGGCCATCGTATAAAACTCCAGGTGGAATCACGAAATCCTCATCGGCCACAATCGTCAGCAATTTGTTATGATCAACAGCTTTAAAAATGTAGACCCATTCAATGATTCCTTCTTGTTCTCGTATTTGGGTTAATTTTTTCTGCACCTTTTGAAAAGTTGGATTAGAGGATGAAGCATTATGATTCACTAATTCAGAGATATCTTCTGGATGAATGGCAGCAGATGTAACAATAGCCATTGATCGTAATTGTTTATTTAAATGTTGTTCTAGAATTTTTCTTTTATTTGAAGGAGAGAGAGTTTCCTCTTGGACTTTCTCACGTATTTTTTTATATTTTCTGCTCATTGTAGGTTGACTAATATCGAGTACTTTTGCGGCTAGTTTAACCGATTTATATTTATCCATGGCCATTTTAATCAACTGTTCTTCAATCATATCCACTGCTTCTTCCAGCGGCATAATGTGATTAATAATAGGCGGTTCCTTAATAGTGTCCTTTTTCCAAGGGATGCAATGATGAACTAGGCTTGCATTCACATTCAATTCTCTACTAGTCACAACGATTCTTTCAATTGTATTCTCTAATTGCCGAACATTTCCCGGCCAATCGTAAATACACAATAAATCAATAGCATCTGGTAAAATATTGATGTTTCTATTATATAACGTATTATACTTTGCTGCGAAATGATAGATTAAGTAAGGAATCTCTTCTATTCTTTCTCTTAATGAAGGAATTTCGATTGGGACTACATTTAAACGATAATATAAATCTTCTCTAAATCGTCCCTCTCTGACCATTTTTTCTAATGATTGATTCGTTGCTGCAATAATCTGGACGTCAATATGAATCGGTTTTGAGCTTCCTAAAGGGGTAACTTCTTTTTCCTGTAAAATTCGGAGTAATTTGACTTGCAAATTCATCGGCATTTCTGCAATTTCATCGAGGAAAATAATTCCTTCATTTGCTAATTCAAATTTACCGGGAGCACCATTTTTGTTTGCTCCACTAAATGCTCCACCAACATAACCGAATAATTCACTTTCTAATAAATTCTCCGGAATTGCCCCACAGTTCACAGCAATAAAAGGTTTTGAGCTTCTATTTCCTAATTGATGAATGGTTTTAGCAATCATTTCTTTTCCAACACCGGATTCCCCTAATAAAAGGACAGTTGTTGGAACTTTTGAAACCATTTCTATTGTGTTAAGTACATCTCTCATTTTAGGACTATGAACGACGATTGAAGGAGTATGTTTTGTTTCTTCGCCATCGGAAATTTCTTTTGAATCAGTTAAATGATTTGAAATACCTTTTAATCCCCATATCATTAATTCTTCACTATGATTATTTGATGTGTACACGGTTATTAGCATATGACTGCCATTCCAAGCCTTTAATTGAAGAGAATGCACCTCTCTATTTAATAATTGTAAAATGGAATCCCCAAAGAAAGAAATTTCCTCTAGTTCAGTGAACATTCTTCCTTTAAGTGAGATAGAGTTTGTTGACCAAAAATTTTTCAGTTCTCCACTTCGAAATAAAATCATTCCCTTTACATTGGTTACAATAATTTCATCGTAAATAGATAGAATACTTGATTGATAAGCTTGAAGTAGTTGTTCATTCGATAAAATCATGGACACACCCATATAACACTTCCTTATATAAAGTTAAAATGATTTGATTTATTTAAAAATTATTCCATATTCAAATAAAAATTTCAAATATGAATTTTTTGAATATAATAATTTCCCTTTACCAGCTTTGTAAACTTTGAGAGTCAATAAGGATTTTAATTTTGAATAAAAATTTTATAAATGAAATATTCGGAATATAAAATAAATTAAAAATATAGGAAAAGGGCATAAAATCAACATTTATATACTTGGCACACTTATTGCAATATCATTTAGTAAATATCAAAGGAGGAGTTTATATGTACGAATCTACTAATCTTGATCTGTTTCCATACCCTTTTCATACCATTAAGGAAGGGACCAACTATCGGTATTCAAATGATTTAAGAAAACTTGAAAAGGATCGAATGAATTGCGTTAAAATTACACCAGAATATGAAAAACAAATCAAAAGAAAAAGAGAACTACTAATTGAACAACCTGAAGTAAGGTTCCAATCCTATCCACATACAATGGAAATGCAATGGGAAGTAGCAGAAATGCTCATGAATATGGCGGTTGATGCCTACCCTGAGCACTTCCAGCTAGAAAAGAACGGCAATCATTGGACTTTTCATAATTTAATCTTAAATGAAACGGAATCTTTCATTTTTGGTGATGCTTCTAGCATCGAGCTTGAACCGCTTGATTTAATTGGCCGTCATTTCACTACTGATTTTGTATTAATGGTGGTGAGAGATGATAATCTTTATTTAGAAGTTGCCCAGGAATCCTATGCAGCCTTATTCTCCCCGCACTGGAATAAAGGGATGTCATTTGACGAAATTCACGGACCTGTACCATTTGTGTCGCGCACAGGGGTACCGCTAGCTGAAAGAGTTCGTAATTTCTTAATCCGTAATGTTTTACCAGGTGAACCTTGGACGAGAATCAACTGGAATCTAATGGCAAATCGTTGGGATGTTAACTATGAAACATTTGATACATGGGGACCAACACGCTTTTTAGTTAATTCAGAAAACGCTGGTGAACTAGTAAGACTTCGTGTAGAAGAACAATTTTTCTATCGTATGCCAAGAAGTAATGCTGTTTTATTCGTCTTAAATACTCAATTTCTGGCAATGAAAGATTTGCCATTAAGACCAGAATGGCTCAAGCAGACCTACTCGATTTTATCCGATATTCCAAAGCCTATGGCTGATTATAAGGGATTTACACCATTTATTGAACCAACAGTAGAATATTTGAAAAACCTAGTTGAAAAAGTAAGTTTGCAAACTAACTAGGTCGCAAAGATGGAGGTATGTAAAAGTGGTATACAACAGTCCGGTATTATACGATCAATCAAAAACCATTGTAGAAAAATTCACTGTAAGACAGGATAGAAGAAAATTACTTATTATTTCTGCAGAACCAAAAGAAGCAGAAACCATCCAATCATTTATTAATGAAATAAATGGGCAAAAAGATTATGAGCGAATTGAATTGAATGATGAACTCCAATTAAAGAATATCAAAGAAGTATTTGATAGGCAAAAAATGGGGACACAACTTTATATTTCAGCTAAATGGGATGATGCCGTTACAATTTTCACAGCGGCAATAGAGGCTGGTTTTTCAGAAGATGAAATTCAACTGCTAATTTCAGGTAAGAAGAGACGTTATGTTTATTGCATAAAATGTTTTCATCTACAAGAAGTTGAGGCAAAAGAAACGGACACCATCTGTCATCATTGCCAAATCAGCCTAGAGATTGGCCCCTTTTACTCGAAAGAGCGAAAAGGATATATTGGATATCCTTACAATCCTGCTTTCGTCCTATCAAAGTAAATATTAAATGAAAAAATTATTACAATGGGAGAGAGGTTTATGAGAGCATTTGGAAATATTGAGGTATACGTAGGAAACATAGTTCAGGAAACAAATTTTGTAAAGCGCTTCCACTTGTACCCGGTTGATCAAGAATTACTACCCTCGTTTACGGGTGGATCACATATTGCAACATATGTAAAAAATGGCGATGAATTAATTGAAAGAAATTACTCACTAGTCAGTCATCCAACTGACCGTACTCAATATGCGATTGCCATTCGTAAAGATGACCTTTCAAGAGGAGGATCTGTTTATTGGCATGATCAGATCAAATTGGGGGACCGTTTAGAAATCAGTTGGCCAAAAAACCACTTCCCTCTTGCCTTCCAAGCTGCTAAACATCACGTGTTCTATGCAGCGGGAATTGGAATTACTCCATTCATGACAATGATGGAGGATTTAACAGCGGAAGGTAAATCATTTGAATTACATTATGCTGCAAGAACGAAGGAAGAATGTGCGTTTTATGATGATTTGAATGCAAAATATCCTGGAAAATGCCACTTCTATTTCTCAAGAACGGAAAATCCTAAAAAATTGACGCCAGTAACAATGGCTGATCATCGGATTGGCTCACATGTGTATTTCTGTGGACCCGTTTCAATGGTAAAAGAGTTTAGGGAAGCTGCAGTATCCTATGGTTACCCAAGCCATTCCATTCATTTTGAATTATTTGCATCTGCAGATGAAGGTCCAAAAAATCCTTTTGTTGTAAAATTCCCCAACAGCAAAAGAACAGTGGATGTTTCCGAAGAAGAAACGTTATTAGATGCGCTATTAAAAGCCGGGGTACAAGCACCTTATTCTTGTAAAGTAGGTGGATGCGGAAGCTGCGAAGTAGAGGTTGTTGAAGGAGATGTTGATCACCGAGACCACTTTTATAGTGATGAAGAAAGACAGACGAAGAAAGTGATTTTAACTTGTTGCTCAAGAGCAAAAGAATCTGAAAAAGAGCTCATTTTAAACCTGTAATAGCACCTTTATTTTGTAACTACGCTTTAAGCGTGCATTATATAAACTTACTATAATAGGAGGCAATTCATATGACAACAGCCACTCAAGTATTAGAATTAAAGATGTTTATTAATGGCGAATGGAGACTTTCTAGTAATCAAGATACCAATAAGGTTATCAATCCAGCAAATGGTGAATTAATCGCTATAGCTCCTAGAGCAACCATTGAAGAAACAGAAGAAGCGATTAAAGCTGCAAAAGCAACCTTTGAAAGTGGCGTTTGGTCTAAGTTAAGCGCACAAGAACGTGCAGATTACCTTTTAAAAATTGCTGATAAAATTGATGAAAAACACGATGAGTTAGTAGAACTTGAAGTCAAAGATAATGGAAAAATTAAAGCTGAAGCTGATATTGATATATCTGATGCTGCATCTTGTTTCCGCTATTATGCAGGTCTAATTAGAACTCCGGATGGAGCAACTTATCATGTTGCGGATCCTGTTCAAGCGATGGTCGTACGTGAACCAGTTGGAGTTACAGGGTTAATTGTTCCTTGGAATTTCCCTTTCCTGATGAGTGTGTGGAAATTTGCTCCTGCATTAGCAGCCGGTAATACGATTGTGTATAAGCCAGCTGAAGTCACTCCAATCACAGCAACAAAATTAGTTGAAATTATTGATGAAGTTGGAGTTCCAAAAGGTGTAGTGAATTTGGTATTAGGAAAAGGATCTATCATTGGTGACGTCATCGCAGCAAGTCAAGATGTTGATATGGTTTCATTTACAGGAAGTACTGAGGTAGGAAGAAGTATTATGCGAAGCGCCGCAGGCAATTTGAAAAAAATCTCCCTTGAACTAGGTGGAAAATCACCAAATATTATTTTTGCCGATGCTGATTTTGAAGCTGCCGTTGATAATGCATTAGTGGGTATTTTCTATGGATCTGGCCAAGTATGTTCTGCCGGAAGCCGAATTATTGTGGAAGAAAGCATTTATGACCAGTTCGTTAAAGAGTTTGTAAGACGCGCTAAAAATATCAAAGTAGGATCAGGCTTAGAAGAAGGTTCCGAAATGGGTGCAATTGTAAGTTCAGCCCAACTTAATACCATTCTAGAATATATTGAAATCGGTAAAAATGAAGGTGCAACATTAGCTTGCGGTGGAAATCGCCTAACTGAAAATGGTTTAGATAAAGGATTCTTTGTTGAACCAACTGTATTCATTGATGTAACGCCAGAAATGCGTATTGTAAAAGAAGAAATCTTTGGACCTGTTGCCGTTATTCAAAAGTTCAAAGGTGAAGAGGAAGCGATTAAACTAGCAAATGACACAATCTATGGTCTTGCCGGCGGCGTATTCACCTCTGATGGTGCCAAAGCAATGCGTGTAATTAAAGAAGTACGTGCTGGTATTACTTGGATTAACACTTATGGACCAACCTATAACGAAGCTCCATGGCACGGGTATAAACAAAGTGGTATTGGTTCAAGCCTTGGAACATTTGGATTAGATGAATTCCAAGAAGTGAAACAAATTAACTTCAATCTTGCTGTAGGACCAACAGGCTGGTTTTCAGACAATAAATAAATAAATAAATAAATAATGTTATAATGAGGGTGATTTAAAAGTCACTATGTTCTAAATCGCCCTCTCCTTTTGCTAAAAATCCCTCGATCCTATGAAGTTATGAATAAAGTATGCACTAATAACTATAAAAATAATTATCAATCCATCACCCTTCTACATTCACAGCACTAGACTCTTCTAACAATAGAATGGTTGATGAATCTTGATAAACGATCTAAGTTAAATAAACAATTTCCCTATTTCCAACCCATAAATAGCAATATTTAACACATGATTTCATGGTAATTTTGTGGTATAAAACTCCTATGCTTTCATCTTAAATATTTTTCAAATTTGAATGCAAAATATCAAAATTGAATTTTAATTTTAAGTATGTGGATCTTTATAAATTTAATTTACTGAATATTTTCAATAGTCTTATACTGGCACGGTAATTGCATATAAGAATGTATCTACTATTTAAGGAGGCTCAAATATGCAAGAAAATCTAAATAAAATTGCGTCAGAACATCATGATAGTGATGCTGCACAACTGGCATCCCTTGGCTATGAATCTGAATTTCGCCGCGACATGAGTCCGTGGGCAAACTTTTCACTAGGGTTCACATATCTTTCTCCCGTAGTAGGTGTGTATTCACTATTTGCATACGCACTTGCGCAAGGTGGTCCACCAATGATTTGGAGTTTTCTTATTGTCGGACTCGGACAATTACTAGTTGCACTTGTTTTCAGTGAGATTGTTGCGCAATATCCTGTTGCAGGAGGAGTTTATCCTTGGGCACGAAGGTTATGGGGGCGCAAGTGGGCATGGATAACGGGCTGGGTTTACTTAATGGCTTTGCTTGTGACAATTGCCAGTGTTGCATACGGAGCTGGACCTTATCTATCACAAGTGATGGGTTTTAATCCTTCGGTGAATTCCACGATTCTATGTGCATTAGTTCTTCTTGCACTGTCGACGATCATTAATTTTCTTGGAACAAGGGTTCTCGCAGCTGCAGCAGTTATTGGTTTTGCAGCAGAACTAATTGGTGCGCTTGTAGTTGGATTTTGGTTACTTTTCACACAAAGGGTTCACGGCCTTGATGTGCTTTTTGATTCTTTCGGAGCTCAAGGTAGCCATAGCTATATGTATGCATTTGCAGCTGCTGGATTAATTGGAATTTTTCAATATTATGGGTTCGAAGCTTGTGGTGACGTTGCAGAAGAAGTACCAAATCCGGGTGTTCTGATCCCAAAGGCAATGCGTCGGACGATTTACATTGGCGGTGCTGCAGCAACTTTTGTTTGCCTTGCTTTAGTACTTTCAGTTGCTGATATCCCGGCAGTTATCGCTGGTAAGGATGTAACCCCTGTTGATACTTTACTAAACGCTGCATTTGGTGCTGTTGGCGCCAAGATTGTACTGGGTGTTGTGTTGATTTCTTTCCTTTCATGTGTAATGAGTCTACAGGCAGCAGCAAGCAGGCTTGCATATTCGTATGGACGAGATGACATGATTATCGGAAGCCGTTTGTTAAAGAAGTTTTCGGCTGCTCGTCACATTCCACCATATTCTCTGCTTCTTGCAGCTTTTGTCCCAGCCCTTATTGTTCTTGGTTCAAAAGTGTCTACAGATGCACTTACAAAGGTAATCAGTTTTGCTGCATTTGGCATTTATCTTGGATTCCAACTGGTTGTCTTTGCTGCACTTCGTGCTAGATTAAAAGGATGGAAGCCAAGTGGTAAGTATCAGTTGGGCAAATGGGGATTACCTGTAAATATCGGTGCGCTTGTTTATGGAATCATTGCAATGGTCAACATGTGTTGGCCAAGAACGCCGGATGCACCTTGGTATGATAACTATATCGTGCTCCTTTCAGGAGTTATAGTTGTGGGTATTGGTTTACTGTATATGATGATTCATCGCAGTTACGGACATAGCGATGTGCCGTATGATATTGCGATACCAAAAAAAGATAAGCTGGATAACGTGTCTATGGGCCTTGACGTGCCGGCGGATTCGGCAAATCAGTAATTTAATAGGGAGGCACCTTGCGAATGTGTCTAAAAGTAAAGCCGCCACGAATGGCGGCTTTATTTTTAGTGTTGGACTTGCTTTTGTTGTTACTTTTTGTATAATCACTCATAACAGCTACAAATTGATCATCCTTTTCTTTTACTTCCCGCACCCAAGTTGATTTATCCCAAAAGTGCCACCCGAACCGTCCCCGCGGCATTCTTATCCTCTTTTGCTTGTTTGTAAATATAACACTAGTTCAGTGCGGTTGTTGAGCTCGAACTTGTCAAGAATGCGAGAAATATAGTTTTTGACCGTACCTTCCGTTAAAAACAACGCGCTTCCGATTTGTTTATTGCTATTTCCTTGCATAATCAGTTCCACGACTTCGATTTCCCTTGGTGTCAACACATTGACCAATTGTTCTTTTATCTTATTTTCATGAATAGATGTCTGATCCATGGAATTTAGTACTTTGGAGATTTTTGAGCTGATCTGTGAATGAAGCAGCATATTGCCTTCACATGCCGCCTTGATCGCTTTAATGATTTCTTTGGAACTTGAGTCTTTGAGAATATAACCGTCTGCGCCAAATTTAAGGCCGTTGAATATATACTCATCTTCATTAAAGGTTGTCAGAATAATGACTTTTACACTCGAATAGGTATCTTTCACGATTTTTAACGTCTCTATGCCGTCCATTACTGGCATTCGTATATCCATAAGAATGACATCAGGCAACATGCTTTTCAGAATCTCAAGCAATTCCTCTCCATTTCCGGCTTCTCCGACAACTTCTACTTCTTCATGCAGGCTCAAAATCATTCTCAGCCCTTCTCTTACTATTTCCTGGTCATCGACAATCATAATCTTTGTCATGTGCGTCCTCTCCATCTTTATGACATTTGTTTTTTTTAAGCTGGCATTTCAGCCGTCAGTTTAAACCCGTATCCTTTTTCTGAAGAGAAACTTACCTTTCCATTCATTAAAGCAATACGTTCTTCAATTCCTTTTAGACCAAGTGATTTTTTGATATGACCGCAGCCTTGGCCATTGTCTGCCACAACGATTCGTATTACTTCACCGCTTCTCATGATATCAATTTGGAACTGCTGTGCTTTGCCGTGCTTTAATCCGTTGGTCACCGCTTCACGTACGGAAGTATAAATACAATTCTTCATATCCTGCTGGCTCGATTCAACCTCTTTATCAAAATTAAGTGTGAACTTTAACTTTCCTGTAGTTTCCAGGCTTTCGATCATATCATTCAATAATTCCTCCAGCTCAATTTGGCTATTTACCGATTGATCTTTTAATACAGCTACAGCCTTCCGTAGCTCTTTAATCGATTTTTGGGAAAAATTATGGGCTTTCAAAATGGCCTCGCCCGCTTTTTGGGGATTAACCTCGATCATATTTTCAGCAAATTCCAAGTGCATGCGAAGTGCAATAAGGGAATGTCCAATGGAATCATGCATCTCTTGTGCAATTCTTGTTCGCTCCTTAACAATGGTGATTTCTTTCAGCTTGGCATGTGCCTCCACCAATTCCGCACTTAATAGCTGGCCTTTCTCTCTCTCTAAACTGATGGCCCTAAACAAATAAACCAAAAGCAACATGGCAAGGTAGGGAATCAACGATGTTTGAACATTCGCCTTCACAATGACCATTCCAGCAAAAAAAACAATAACATGGAAGGCAATAATCCCTTTTTGAAGCGACTGACTGGACAAAAAAATTTCCGCGAGGGGAAATACATAATAAATACCACTTAACGGACTATCAAACATCATCATAAAAATGCCGATCACCGCAATATTCACTACTAATGACACCTTATAAATAATCGGATACCTTTCTAATAAGAGATAGCGGTTCCTGAAAAAATCATTTGCTTGCAGCAGTAAAATAACCGTGACCCATACAGCTTTCATTTCGATTGGAAGGCTTTCGCTAGTCACAATTTCATACAAAATCGACAAGACAATCACTGCTTTAAAGGCCCAAACAATTTTTCCAGACTTACTGTTAAGCATACATCTCTCCTCCAAAAAACCTATATATAAAGATATTATACTATTACATTTGTTGGAAAGGACATAATCCATCGTCATATCAAAATAATGACTAAAGTCATATAGCAATTGTTGACGAAGGTGACTACTTCAAGAATGGTCAGGGGCCTTATAATCAAGGTGTGATAACGAAAAACAAAAATTCATTACAAATAAACTTATTTATAAAGGAGAATTGAAAATGAACGGAATAGCAATGTATGGAATCATGGTTGTGATTATGGGATTGGTTTTTTGGAGTAGAACAAGGGCGATGGTTCGTCCGATTCAAGGGTCAGGGATCAGGATATTGCTTCCGGTTCTTTATATACTTCCAGGTTTTTATGCATTATCAAGTCTTCCATTGCAATTGAAAATATCTGAAATGGCCGTTGCATCTTTCATTGGGTTATTGCTTGCAGTTCCTCTGATGTTGACGACCAATTATGAAATTCGGCAGGACGGCAAAATTTATGCACAAAAAAATAAAACCTTTTTCATCGCATTGGTTGCAGTTGTGGCGATTCGAATCATATTAAGGCAGTTTATATCGGGCTTGGATCCAGCAAGTTTAACGATGCTTTTCCTAACAGTAGCCTTCAGCTATATTGTACCTTGGAGAATGGTTTCCTTTGTTAAATATAGAAAAGCAAAACAGGCACAAGCTCTTGGTAAAGAGATGTTACCTATTAATTAAAAGATATCGTTTATATTGAATTCGTTTTAGTACCTGTTGAAAATGAAGTTTTTCAAAAGTAAAGGAGACCATCAAAGATGGTCCCCTTTATCGAAATTTATAATTGTTCAGGCTTCATTTTTCCTAAAAGTGCCACCCAAACCGTCCCCGCTGGCACCCCCCGGTCAAGAATCAAATTTTATATTCACTCTTTATAAACTTTTCCAATGCTGGCAGTGAGCGTTCCACTTTTTCTGTGTCGATGCAATAGGCCATTCGGAAATAGCCCGGACATCCGAAACTATCGCCCGGAACTAGAATCAAATCATATTTTAATGCCTTCTGACAGAATACTTTAGCATCTTCCTCAAGCGCCTTTGGGAAAATATAGAATGTCCCGCCTGGTTTCACACAAGTAATTCCCAATTCTACTAATTTGTCATAAATCAGATTCATATTTGTTTCATAAACAGACATATCACTCGTTAAATCCACAACTTCCGAAACGGCAAGTTGAATAATGGAAGGCGGGCAGTTATGTCCTATGCCCCTTGAAATTTGTCCGCACATACTGACAATCAGGTTAGAATCTATGCAGGCAGGATTTACCGCAATATAGCCAATCCGTTCCCCAGGCAGTGAAAGGGATTTAGAATAGGAATAACAGGATAGTGTGTTGTCATAATAGTTTGACACATAAGGAGCTTCTACCCCTTCAAACACAATCTCCCGGTATGGTTCATCAGAGATAATAAAAATTTCATGTCCGTATTCTTGTTCCTTTTTGCGAAGAAGGTCTGATAGTTTTTGAATGGTTGCCGTTGAATAGATCACACCCGATGGATTGTTTGGAGAGTTAATCAAAACAGCAGACACCTTCTCCGTCAGCATTTCCTCGAACAGAGTAAAGTTTATCTGAAAATCTTCTGAATTGGGAGGAACTACTTTCAGTACCGCACCAGTTATATCTATATATGGATGGTATTCTGGGAAAAATGGAGCAAATGTCAGTACTTCGTCCCCAGGTTGTGTTACGCAGCGTACTGCATGGGCAATTGCTCCAGCCGCACCACTTGTCATAAAAATATGATTTTCCGTGTAATTCATATGAAACCGGCGATTCAATGATTGGGCTATTTTTTTTCTTACAGAAGGAATTCCTAAACTAGGACTATAGCCGTGAAGCTCGGCAGGACTTTTACTGGTCAACAAATCCATCATCGTCTGCGTAAATTCTTTCGGAACGGGGACAGATGGATTTCCCAAACTGTAATCAAATACATTCTCATAACCTATTTCCTCACCGCGGGCTGCTGCAAATTCCGCTAGTTCTCTAATAATAGATTTACCTTTTAACATATTCTTATATTGTTCTGAAATCATTTTTCTCCTCCTAGTCTGTTAAGCCATTTCATATAATTATTTTAATCCTTAAATTGACTTTACGACCAGAAAATTAATATTTCAAGAGATTCTCCAAAATACTTTTGCAAAAGCCCTAATTAAAGAAAAAGAGACCCTCTCAGGAAGCAATCTGCTTTTGAGTTGGTCTCTGTGTGCCAATAGAATCCCCTTGGCGTAGGTGGCTTCTTATTGAATTTTTTCCAAGTGACGTACAATTTGTCCATGATGCCCCAAAACATGCTTAACAATTAAGTGGTCGACTAAAAATGATAACGGTTTTCCATCAAAGTTTGGATTATAACTTGGAGCTGTTTTCCCTAGGTCCTCTTCTTTAACTTTTACAAGTGCTTTTTCTACTTTAGGGACCAAGTTTTGCAATGCATTTACGGCATCATCTTTATTTATACGCGATACAATCTCTTCATTTACTGCAGCTAAACGACGCACATGTTCATGATTACGTCCCCATTTTGCCCCTGGAACCACCAACAGTGCTTCCAAATCAGCAACCCAAAAATCTACAGCTTCTAGAATATGAGAAACAATTTGCATGGCTGACCATTCATTTTCAGAAGGTTTAATGAAAAGCGCCGCTTCTTCCGTATTTTTCAATATTGCTACAATATCCTCAATACCTTTTTTAAACAATTCCAATTTTTCATTCAGTACGGCTGTTGTCATAGATTATGTCCTCCTTCAATAAGATAAAAATCGTCAAGAAAATATACTTCAAAGAAAATGCGCTAGAATTAGCTCTAACGCGTTTTTCTTTGCGAAAAGTTATAAATTAGCTATCTACACGCTGATAATTCTTATTGAAATAGCCATATAGGAAATCAACATTGTGGTAATCAGTTGGTTTGTGCTGATCGAAAAGACGGTCACGAAGCAAGGTTGTAAGTGGATCCACTGCGTGAATCGTTTCGCCCCATTTCCGAGCCGATCTTTGAACCATTGAAGCACGTGGAATTCGAACTTCCTGGTATGTTTTAAAGGCTTCTTCGTAGGAATTATGTCTTTTTAGTTCTTCTCCCAACACGAACGCATCTTCAAGTGCTTGAACGCCGCCTTGAGCTAAATATTGAAGCATGGCATGACCAGAATCACCTAATAATGTAATTTTGCCTTTTGTCCAATTTTCGATTGGTTCACGGTCATACATTTGCCAGCGGAATTGGCGGTTAATGTAATTTAATGCATTTTGCACTTTTGGATGACTATTTTCAAAACGACGTGCCATTTCTTCTGGTGTTCCCCAGTCTTCCACTGTAGCATCATAAGATTTAAATACCACTACCTGATTATAAAGCTCACCACGGCGAACTGGGTATTGTACCATGTGAAGGTTTGGTCCAATCCACATGATTACATCATCTAAGTCTAAGTTTGTGCCATGAGCTATTTCTTCAATTGGAATGGCCCCACGGTAAGCTACATACGCTGAGTTTACTGGTTCATCATCAATAAAAAGTTTGCGAAGCTTTGATTTTACCCCATCCGCACCAATAACAGCCTCAGCACTAAACGTTTCACCATTTTGGTTGACAACAGTTACTGTATCACCATTTTGTTCCGCAGTTTGAATACATTGATTTGTAAAGAATTGGATATTACCGCGTTTTTGACATGCTTCATAAAGGACTCTGTGCAAGTCAGACCGATGCAATACGATATAAGGTTGGCCGTATTCTTTTTGGAAAGCTTCCCCTAAGTCTAGAGTTGCTAATTCTTTTGCAGTATAAACATCTTTTAATACAAGACGTTTTGGGAACACTGCATATTTCACAATTTCTTCCTTTACACCTAACCGGTCTAAAACTTCTAACGCATTGGGTGCCAACTGAATCCCTGCACCTATTTCCCCAAATTCAGGTGCCTGCTCAAAAACTGCAATTGATTTTCCAGTTTCCTGGATTGATAGAGCTGCTGCTAAACCGCCGATTCCTCCACCGACGATAATGATGTCGCTTACATTAGCCATTGAAAATTACCTCCAATTAATTTATTATTTTCCATAAATAGAGAACTGCGTTCCTAATAAGTAAACTTTAAATCATTTTTCACTATTTCGTCAATACAAATGTTGAAAAATTTAGAAACTTCTAATCTCCTTTCTTAATATTAAAATCCAATCAACTGAGTTATTTTTCTGAAAACAAATAATATTGACAATCCTTAAAAATTCAATTAGTATTTTTATAAATAGTGAACTAAGTTTATAATTAGTGGAAACAGGGAGGATAACAATGAAACTTATAAATTTTACAGCCGCAGGGCATACACGTGCAGGGGCAATCGTTGATAATAAAGTGATCGACTTAAACTATGCTTATCAAGCACAGTTAAAAGCAGAAGGAAAATACCGATACGAAGCGATCGCAAACGCATATGTGCCAAATAATACCGATGAGTTATACCAAGGTGGTAAGGAATCACTGAAACTAGCACAAAATGCCGTTGATTTCATTTTAGCTAATCCTGAAAGCTTTGATAAAATAGTAATTTACAATCTTGAGGATGTTAAGGTAGAAGCGCCTGTGCAGCGTCCAGGCAAAATTATTTGCGTTGGTCACAACTACCGAGAGCACATTTTAGAAATGGGCCGGGAAATCCCTTCGAACCCAGTTATTTTTGCGAAATTTGCTAATACCATCTTAGGACCAGAGGACGCTATCCCACACTATCCAATTTCTGACCAGCTTGACTATGAAGCAGAGTTTACTTTTGTTGTCGGAAAACAAGCTCGCAATGTTTCCGAAGAGGATGCATTAGACTATGTAGCAGGTTATACCATTACAAATGACGTAACCTATCGTGATATTCAACGTCGCACTCTTCAATGGCTGCAAGGAAAAACAGTAGAAGGCAGTGCACCAATGGGACCATATTTAGTAACTGCCGATGAAATACCGAATCCATCCGGCTTAGATGTTGTCTTAAAAGTTAATGGTGAAGTACGTCAAAAAACGAATACTGCCAATCTAGTATTCACTGTTCAAAAATTAGTAGCTTTCTTATCAAATTTAATGACCTTAGAGCCGGGAGATGTTGTATTAACGGGAACTCCTGGGGGCGTTGGAGTTGCGATGAATCCACCAAAATTTTTAAAAGATGGGGATATAGTTACTATTGAAATCGATCAAATTGGTGTACTCGAAAATAAAGTAAAGGCAACAGAAGTGGTAGCCACAGTTTAATTAGAAGATACAAAAGGGTTGAGTAGCATACACGCGGCTCCCCTTTTCCCTATATATTTAAATAGTAGAGGAGAATGTGAAATGGCTGAAGTAAATCAAGAAGTTCAGGAATTTATGAAAAGTTCAATTGTAACCGATTACACAAAAGATATTCAACAATACAACTTAGGACCTCTTTGGGAAGCAATTCCAGCAATTATGCACAAGACGCCAAAGCCTCAAGCACAAGCTTATCTTTGGAGCGATGAATTAATCAAAAAGAAAATGGCTGAAGCAGCTCAAATCTTCACACCAGAACGCGGCGGTGAACGTCGTGCGATATATTTCCAAAATCCTGGTTTAACATATCGTGAACCTTGGGGATGGGGATCTACAACTCAAACGATTTATGCTGCGGTACAAATGTTATTGCCTGGTGAAAAAGCTCCATCTCACCGTCACTCACAAAGTGCATTGCGCTTCATTTCTGAAGGATCAGGTGCATACACGATCGTACAGGGTGAGCGTATTTTCATGGAGGAAGGCGACTTTTTAATTACGCCAAAGAACTTATGGCATGGGCATGCACATTTGGGTACAGAGCCTATGTATTGGATGGATGCTTTAGATATTCCGACTATTTATTCAATCGGCGGTACATTCTTTGAACCTTATGAAGATGGCCTGCAACAACCAGATATTCCAGATAATTTTACGGAGAGACGTTATCGCGGCGGCATGGTACGTCCTGTTGGTGATGATAAGTTCACGGTTGCTCCACTTGCTAATTATAAATGGGATCGCACTGTAGAAGGAATTAAAGGCCTGATGGAATTCGATCCAAATCCACACCATGGATATGCAGTTGAATACATTAACCCCTCAACAGGTAAATCGGCTAACCCGACACTTGGCACTAGAATGCAGCATTTGCCAAAAGGTATTCAAACAAAGGCATTACGCCATACACACTCAACGGTATACCAAGTACACAAAGGTGAAGGTTTTACCGTAATTAACGGCGTTCGCTTCGATTGGAAAAAAGGTGATTACTTCGTTGTTCCAAACTGGGCTTGGTATGAACACTCTGCATCAGAAGACTCTTACCTATTCTCAGTAAACGATTTACCGATTATGAACCGTTTCGACTTAGAACAAGAGCAATCATTTGAGGAAAATAACGGTCACCAACAAATTACTGGTGAATTTAAAGCAGACTTCCGTTAATAGATTCGGCAAGGTTAACTAAGGGGTAGAACTCAGATTCTTCCAATACAAAGTAGAATAAAAGACCATCTCAGGTCGCCGTAATGGCTTTGAGATGGTCTTTTTTATCAGCTATTATAGTTTCTTATCAAAATCATTTTACAACCTATTTGGTTGTTTGACCAAATGCTTGGTCCACATACTGACAAACACAAACACAAGAAGTGATACAACGATAGGGATTGTTACACTATTCATACCAAATAAATTAACATGGAAGTGATAAATATAAACATACGAAACAAGTCCGACAATCATCGAAGTAATCGCTCCGTATTTATTGGCACTTTTCCAATAAAGACCTAACACCACGACCCATAAAAATGCCGATTCTAGCCCGCCAAATGCAAATAAGTTTAGCCAAATTAATAGATCTGGCGGATTTAATGCAAATAACACAACGGCAATTCCGACCACTGTTGTCACAATAAAGCTCATACGTTTTATTTCAGCATCTTTTGCACTTGGTTTAATAAAATTTAAATATACATCTTTTACAAGCGTCGAGCTTACTAAAATTAATAAGGCGTTTACCGTTGACATTATGGCTGCCATTGGAGCAGCTAATACAATTCCAGCAAGAACAGGCGGTAAAATATCGAGCGTTAATGTTGGCATCACTTTATCGCCAATTTCAATCCCTGGAATCACGGCACGTCCGAATACACCGATTAAATGCATCCCAAACATAATAGTCCCAATCCCGATGGTTCCAATAATGATTGCCCGATGCATTCCTTTTGAATCTTTATAGCTCATCGCACGAACGGCAATTTGCGGCAAGCCAATTACACCGATTCCAATTAAAATCCAGAAGGTTGATACATAAAGCGGTGAAAGGCTTGAATCTGCACCGTATGGCGAAACAAGATTTGGATTCTCTGCAACAAGATTGGCCATAATGGCAGAAACCCCTCCTCCTTCGATGGTAACCGCTACAAGGAGAATGACTGTACCTATAATCATAACGGAACCCTGCAGTGCATCTGTTAATGCAACAGCCGCAAAGCCGCCAATAATTACATATACAAGCACCGCTACGGCAAAGATGAGCAAGGCACCCCGGTAAGGTAACCCAGTTAAGGATTCGATTAATCGTGCTCCACCAACCCATTGCGCTGTCATCGATGCGAATAAAAAAACAAAAATAGCAATTGCAGAAAGCAGCACAATCGCATTGGATTGATAACGAGCCTTTAGGAAGTCAATTAACGTAATTGCCTCATATTTACGTGCAATAATCGCAAACTTTTTCCCTAGAATCATCAAGACAAAATAACCCGCAGGTAATTGAGCCATTGCAAGCAGCACCCATCCTAGACCTGTTTGATACGCTACACCGGGACCACCAATAAAGCTTGATGCACTTCCATATGTCGCCATCATGGTCATTGCGAGCAGGAAGCCACCCATTTCACGTCCACCAAGGAAATAATCCGATAGGAACGATTCTGATTGACGAACACGTGCATTTGCCCAAAAGCCAATAAAGAATATAATGACAAGGAATAATGCAAGTGGAATGATTACTTGCCAGTGCATTCTTCATCTTCCTCCTCAAGTGAAACTTCGGAAAAGAAGAATTTCATGACGATGGCGATTAACACTATCATAAAGATCGTACCAGCAATACAGCTATAAAAGAACCATGCCGGAAAACCGAGGATGTACGTATATGTCGTCGGGTCCTGACTTCCAAGACCGTACGCAAATCCATACCAAATAGCAAAGTTAATTATCACAAGAATGACACCTATCTTTGCTTCTCGGTGTGCAATTCTAAAACGTTTATCTTCCATAAGTTCACACCTTTCCTTACTTCATTTTAAGTTTAATTTACTGAAAGACAAGTATTATATACAATAAAACTGTCTGCACTAGCATCTTCAGCAAAGAAACATGCGCCGCCTTTGGGTTCATCAAAGCCGTCCGAATGAGCACTTGATTCAGACACGATTGTGCTTGGCTACATCAAAGCTGTCCGAATGAACTCTTGATTCGGACACGATGATTCTTGGCTACATCGAAGCTGTCCGAATGAACTCTTGATTCGGACACGATTGCCCTTGGCTACATCAAAGCTGTCCGAATGAACTCTTGATTTGGACACGATTGCCCTTGGCTAAGTCAAAGCTGTCCGAATGAGCACTTGATTCGGACACGATTGCCCTTGGCTACATCAAAGCTGTCCGAATGAACTCTTGATTCGGACACGATGATTCTTGGATACATCCAAGCTGTCCGAATGAGCACTTGATTCAGACACGATTGTTCTTGGCTACATCGAAGCTGTCCGAATGAACTCTTGATTCGGACACGATTGTTCTTGGCTACATCGAAGCTGTCCGAATGAGCACTTGATTCAGACACGATTGCCCTTGGCTAAACCAAAGCTATCCGAATGAACTCTTGATTCGGACACGATTGCCCTCGGCTAAACCAAAGCTGTCCGAATGAACTCTTGATTCGGACACGATTGCCTTGGCTACATGGAGGCTATCCGAAAAGCCTCTAAATGGAATACTTTTTATACCAAGATCAACAAAGTTTACGAAAAGAGCCTTAAATAAAAAAGGGGGAACCTTAAAAGTTTTTATACTTTAAGGTTCCCCCTTTTTAAATTACCCTGTTATTTTTGCTTATAGCACCTTACTTAAGAAAGCCTTCGTTCTTTCATGCTGAGGGTCACCGAATAACTGATTCGGTTCATTTTCTTCTACGATATACCCTCCATCCATGAAGATAACACGATCTCCAACTTCTCGGGCAAATCCCATTTCATGTGTAACAACTACCATCGTCATGCCTTCTTTAGCAAGCTGCTTCATAACCTCTAAAACATCCCCGACCATTTCCGGGTCAAGTGCAGAAGTCGGTTCGTCAAAAAGCATGATTTTAGGATTCATGGCCAGTGCTCTTGCAATGGCAACACGCTGTTTTTGTCCGCCGGATAGTTCTCCCGGGTAGCTGTTTGCCTTTTCTTTAAGCCCAACCTTATTAAGCAGCTCTAGAGCGATTTTTTCAGCTTCCGCTTTATCCATTGAAAGAATTTTAATAGGTCCTAAAGTGATATTTTCTAAAACAGTTTTATGAGGAAACAGATTAAATTGTTGAAATACCATTCCAACTTCTTGTCTTACTTTGTTTATATTAATTTTGGGGTCCGTTATATTATGTCCATTAATTACCACTTCTCCACCTGAGATTTCCTCTAGGCGGTTTAGGCAGCGAAGAAATGTACTCTTACCTGATCCAGAAGGACCAATTACGCATATTACTTCTTTTTCTTTTATTTCTGCATTAATATCTTTTAATACCTCTAGATTCCCGAAGGATTTTCTTAAGTTTTTCACTGTTATAATGCTCATCGAACCTGAATCCTCCTTTCAACAAAATTAGCAAGAAGGGTTAATAAATAAATGATGATAAAGTAAATTACACCTACAGCCAGCCAAATCTTAAATGCTTCAAAAGTTGCCGAAGCCTGAATTTGACCCTGCTGTGTTAAATCTGCAATACCAATAACGGATAATAGGGAAGTGTCTTTTAAACTAATAATGGATTGGTTCGTAATGGTAGGCAGCATTCTTCTGAAAGCCTGAGGCAGGACTACGTAGCGCATGGTTTGCGCTCCAGTAAAACCAATCGATCTAGCTGCTTCAGTTTGTCCCTTATCGATCGATTGAATTCCTGCTCTGATAATTTCTGCAAAATATGCCCCTGCGTTAATGGCAACGGTGATGATACCAGCCGTTGTACTGTTCAAGGAAATTAAATGTAGGGAATTCACTCCAAAGTAAATAAAAAATAGCTGTACGATGAATGGTGTTCCTCGAATTGCATCAACATACACCTTAGCAATCCAATTCAAGATTTTAATAGGTGCTAGCCTGAACAAGGCCATCACTAAACCAATTAAAAAACCTAGAATAATGGCAATAACAAATATATAAATTGTGACTTGAAGTCCTTTTAATAATATCGGTAAAGATGCAGTAATTACGTCCACTGTTTCATCCCCTTTCAAGAAGAAAGCGCGCTTTTATGCGCGCCTTTTAACTATATTATTTGCCAAGATAAGATTTTACAATTTTATCATATGTTCCATCTTTTTTGAGTTCAGCTAGACCTTTATTAATTTTTTCAATTAAATCCTTGTTTTGACCTTTCAAAACAGCAATTCCATATTGGTCGCCATTTAATCGATCACCCACAATTTTCAAACCAAGATCCTTTTGAGCAATAGCGTAAGAGATAACTGGGTAGTCTTCAATAAGTGCATCTGCATTTCCATTAGAAACTTCTTGGAACATTGCAGGACTATCGTTAAATTGAACGACTTTGATTCCTAGTTTCGATGCATTATCTTGTGCATATTTCGCACCTGTTGTACCTTTTTTAACAGCAACAGTTTTTCCTTTAAGGTCATTAACTGACTTAATAATTGAATTATCTTTTTTAACAACAACAGTTAAGCCCGCATCAAAATACGGAGTTGAGAAGTCTACTACCTTTTTTCTTTCATCTGTAATGCTCATGCCAGCAATCGCTACATCAAGCTGATTAGCTTGCATCGCTGGAATAATTCCTCCAAAATCCATTGGATTAAGTTCAATCTTAAAGCCCTGATTTTTCGCAATTGCATTGATCAAATCAATATCGATACCCTTATAATCATTTCCATCTTTATATTCAAATGGAGGGTAAGTGGTATCCACGCCTACTTTATATACCTTTTCACTATCCGCTTTCTCTCCTGTTGTTTCCTTGCTTCCGCAAGCAGCGATAAAGAGAGTAAGGATTAAAAATAAACTAAATAAACCAAATTTCTTCATTCATAGCACCCCTATTTTTTAGATTATTTTTAATAGAATAAAAATATTACTTTATTAATATATCACAGATATTAAACATTATTAAAGTATTAATTTTTTGGCATTTAAATTCATCTTGTTTAATGAATATAAATAAATCAAAAATTTGAAATATCTATTATATTTATTTTTCAATATTGCCGATTAAATTATTTAAAAATAACAAACCTCTTAAATTTGAGTAATTGTTATCCCCCTTAACAAAAAAAATCCCCCAAACTAATTAGAATGAGGGGGCGTTTCCTAATTTAAGGTTAACGAGGTTCTTACTTAGTTATCTTCAACTGTGTACGCGTTGAAAACATCGGATAAATCGTACTGTGAATCAAACTCCATAACATTTCGAGAGCAAAATATGCCATCGCCAAACTCGATAATGTAAAGATCCCGCGTAAAAGCTTCTCTCCAATAAATTTCCGGGACCAAGCGACCAACAAAGATATGCCAACACACCATGCAAAAGCACCAGCAGCAAAGCCAACAAACAAAATCACCAGCTTATCCATTAACGGCATGCCTGTAATACGGGCTGCAAAACCTCCGCCAATCCCGCCCCAAAACGCAATACCAAACGGATTAGCAATTGAAAACACAATCCCCGTCAAAAAATCCCGCTGTTCTTTCGTTCCTGATTGATTCAAATCAATGGGTTTACGAGCGTCTAAAAAGGACATCCATGCCATTCGGAGTAAAAAAGCAGCACCAGCAATCCCCAAAATGATTTGTACTGCCAAAAAGTGAAAAACTAGTGCCACACCTGTTAGCCCGACTATAGCCCAGAGCAAATCACCTAGTAAAGCCCCAGTCTCCACGAAGAACGCTGGCATAAATCCCCGTTTTAATCCCCTTCGTAACGCTTCTGTGTTGACCGCTCCAGGGGCTGCACTGTAAACAAATCCTAGAATACAAGCTGTTATAATTAAACTAGTCATTCAAACAACCCTTTCCGTTGCTCACGCATCCACTCGGCAACTTGAATTTCCATTTCAACGCATCCCCAGTGAGGATACGATATTCCTTAGGAATGTACACAATAATCATCCTTTCAACTTGTAAATAAATTTTAATAAATAAGCTTCCGATAAAAAAATAATATTATACAAACTGACATAAAAAAAGGTACAATAACGAACAAATATACATGTCAGAAGGAATGCAAATGAATAATACCATTTTTACTTTTAAAGATAACTCCCCAAAATACAAACAAATCTACGAGAAATTTAAATCATTTATTGAACAAGGTGACATTTTGGCGAATGAGCAAATGCCCTCCATCCGAGGGCTTGCTGATTCCTTACAGGTAAGCCGTAATACAACATTAATGGCATATGAACAACTTGTCGCTGAAGGGTATATTCGTGGAGAGGGCCGAAAAGGTTATTTGGTAAATAAGTTAGAACCCCTAATATCTCAGGACACATTAATCTCTCATAATAAAAAGCAAACAGAATCCAAGAAACCTCCGATAGTGAATTTCAGGGCAGATGCCGTTGATCAAACACATTTCCCATTGAAAATTTGGAGAAGAATTGCCAATCAAGTATTAACATTACATGATAGTTTTCGATACGGAGAGCCATTTGGGGAAGTAGCCTTGCGCGAACAAATCTCCACGTATTTATTCCAATCACGCGGAGTGAAAACAAATGCAAAAGCAATTATTATCGGAAGTAGTACCCAACAAATGCTTGTATACCTTGGGCATATACTGAAGGACAAATTCCAGAGTATTATAGTTGAAGACCCAGGTTACGATGGTGCAAGGGAAGCTTTTCAATTCCATCGTTTTATGTTTGAAACTTTGCCAGTTTATGAAACAGGAACTGATCTTTCACAATTAGAACAAACGAGGTCACAGCTAATCTATGTAACACCCTCCCATCAAAGTCCAATAGGAGTAAGCATGTCCATTCAGCAAAGGCAAATGCTTATACATTGGGCTAACAAGATGCATGGATATATTATTGAAGATGATTATGATAGTGAATTTCGCTATACGCAACAACCATTTCCAGCACTTGCTTCCATGGATTCAAAAAAAGTCATTTACCTAGGGAATTTCTCAAAGTCCTTTCTTCCAGGAATCCGTCTAAGTTATATGGTGCTGCCAGAGGAACTTTTAAACCGTTATAAAAATCAATTTCTTCATTTTGAGAGTACCACCTCACTCCTTAGCCAACTTACAATGGCTAAATTTATGGAGGAGGGGGAATGGAATCGCCATATTAAACGAATGCGTCTTGTTTATAAGCGAAAAATGCAGTGCTTAGTTTCGGAATTAAAGGAACATTTCAAACAAAATATATCCATTATTGGGGAGCAGTCAGGTTTGTATGTATTAGTTAAAGTACATCTAAATCGTTCAGAAGAATGGTTAATCGAGCGCGCTTCCATTTATGGGGTTAAAGTGTTTCCTACCTCCATCTATTTCATAAAAAATCATTCCAATGAACCAATTATTAAACTCGGGTTCAGTAATCTTACCAATGATGAAATACAGTTAGGAGTGAAGCTTTTAAAAGAGGCTTGGGCATAAAAAACACCCCTCTGTCGTTAGTCGATTCTAACGATTGAGGGGCGTTCCAGTTATTTGATTAAATCTATCAACGCACAGCACTCAACATGTCTTGATAGTAGGTCGCAGACACTTTTTCTAAAAAAGATGTAGTGGTGTTTACCTATTTAAATTAAATAAAAAAAGAAAAAACAGTAGTACAAGCAAAACGATATGGGGAAGACAAGGTCGGTGTAGATGCGATAAATGAAGTGGATGGTGCAGCTGGATACTACAATGCAACCAAAAAGATAGTAATAACCAATCGTTATTATACTGAGGTTGCAAAGATGTCCTGCAAGAGAAATAGAGTTACTTTATTTTACAGGGATGACTTGGTAAGGATGATTAATCGTACAACGATGCACAAATTAAGACTTCAAAATAGAAACAACCCATTGAATATGTTTTAAATATTCCAAGACATGTTAACAAAACATTCGTTAAACATGTCTTTTTTATATAGAAGAGCCATATTCAAATCTGCACTACACAGAATACATTATAGTCAGACCTAATAGTAAGTGTCTTTGGTGTGAAAGAGAGGAGGAAAAAAATTTGCCCTTGAAAACAAGAGCAGAATTCCAATGCAATTTGAAGAATTTTCAAAAGCCAAATACTTTTGGCGCTTCAATCGAGTATGGATTTATTAAGGTGCCGAGAGAAGGATTTTTATGCTCTCGACTCGCCCAGGTCTCACTTTACCAAGCACTCTACTACGAGTACACCTTATCTGCCTAGCCTTCGCTATGAGGACGGTCAACATCTGGGGGGCTAAATCCCATCTAACGGGAGACACTACGAGAGTAAATCGTAGCCGGGGCAGACGGGATACCCAACGGAAAGCTTTTACGTCATTTTACAACAGCACATTTGCCTTTCAAACATACCGAGGAGCGCTTCGCTACATCTTTAATTGTGATTAAAGTAATTTAAAATGGATTGTCCAATCCATGTTTATCATTTTAAAGTAAATTCATTAAATCCTTTTTAACTCTACCTTGTATATTTTAATCGACCGATAATTTACTCTTGAATTTCTATTTTTCATCTCCAATATTGTTGATTTTTGTATAATTGGATTGAGGTGAAACATATGAGTAAAGAAGCACAAGAATATGAATATAGCGATGATGAAACCTTAAAAAGAGCAATTGAATTAATTAAAAAAGGAAGCACAGAGGAAGAAGTACGAAATAAGTTTAGTTTGTCAGATGATGATATGGTTTTGATTGACTTTATTATTAACGAATTCTAATTTTCACGCTTGCAATATACCAACAATAAAGGAAACAGAACCAAATTAAGTAGTAGGAACTTAACAGATGGTCATCATGATACAAACACAGATACACAAAAAGTTGAGAAACTTAAATTTATCATAAGAAAATATCTATGGAGAAAACATATTAGCTGGTCTAATTATGAAAATGCCTTAATCTTATTGGAACAAAATAAGGAAGAATGTGATTTTGTCGATGTTGGATTTAGTTAAAACAGGAGAAAAAATCATTGCTTTAGATGAGTCACGGGCTAAAAGCATTGGTGATGATGACAGCCGCTTGTATAAGTGCTAGAGAACAATGTAATTATTGACTCTCCGTTAAAGAATACTGTTGATACAAAAGCGAGAAAAAGGACTATTATTTTGGTCCTTTGTTTTTCTCCTTATTTTACTAAAGCATCCGTTACTTTAAGTACATTTCTTCACAAACTTTCCAAATGTAGATGGCAAGCGTTGTCCGGAAATATTGGGCGTAAAGCCCGCGTTCGGCTCCGTCTCTTCGACTAAACCCAAATTACAGAAATCCATTTTTCTTATTCCATTTGACAGAATGGAACTGTTTTTCGAATATCCTTAATCCTTCCTCTGGACTTATTGCATTAATTATCTCGCGCTCAAATAGTTCAATTTTTTCTTGTAGCTCTTTTATTTTTCCTTCTTGTTCTTTAATCGTTTTGTCTCTTTGTTTAAGTTTGATTTCATAAGCCTGGAGCTGTATTTTTGTTTTTTCTAATTCATCCATATATTCCACCCCTAAAAAACAAAATTCTACACTTTCCTTTATTCCATTTTATTCTAAAAAATATTTCACAATGATTTCGTCCATAAGGATAACCCTTTTTTATCAATTTCTTGTCGGTTAAGTCTAGGTTACTATCAATTCCCCCAAATTTCATTACAGACTTTTTCGGAATTTGTCGGACAAAATATTCGAACCATTAACTTCTCATAAATCCACCACCATCGCATTTATAAACTTTTAAGTATACTTGATTTAACAAAAAAATCTAAAATCTCAGTAGAGGTCTTAATGGGGTATCGTCAGGAAAATTGTTCAGCTAAACTGCCCCTTTAGTTGAACAACAAAAAAGCCGCCAATTATGGCAGCCCAATCATCAAGTATTAAGTTTAAACAATCCTTGCTCTTTCCATTGGTCGAAATATTTTTGATAACCCATTTCCTCAGCGGTCATAGTGTATTGCTTATCTCCCAATTTAAAAGTATGAGGTCCTGACAATTCTTCAAAGGTCGGATTCCCGCCTACATCCCCGAAAAGCATTTCGAATGTATTCACATCCACTGAATGTGTGGTTCCATTCTCGTAGGTTTCAAGAAGAATGTAATCAACCTCCTCCAGTGCAAGAGCTGTATGCCCCTTAAACATCAAACCAGCTTCATTTAATGACAGATATAATTGAATCATATTCAACCTCTACTCTTCCTGAAAAATTCATTACCTTATTTGAACTAACCTGCCCCTTAGTCGAACAAAGAAAAAGTGTAGCCATTGCACCCCCTTGACCAAACTCAAGCCCATTACCTTAAGTGTAATTCTTGACAAATGGTCAATCGAAAAAGCTGTTTAACCAAAATTAAACAGCCTTCATTTAATTAATTACTGTTTTGAAAATAATAAGCTGATAGATATTTTTTCTGTTTTAATAACATTAGGAAAGACAAACAAAGGAAAAATGATGCTATACAATATACCGCTACAATATTAAATGAATCAGCAATTAATCCCATCATCATTGTTGAAACTCCAAAAGTTATCATAATCAGTGTAGTTTGTGCAGCGTAAACCTTTGCTAAAAGTCTGCCTTGAATCATACTTTGTATGAAAGTATGAATTGAAATGTTAGTGAATTCTTGAAAAAAACCATTAACTCCAATTAGTAATAGAGCCAATAAAGGAATCTTATTTATTCCAAACAAAGCTGTTGTTAAGAATACCATAAAGCTGCCTTTGATTATGGTCATCCCCGTACTCATATCCATTTCTCGAGGTCTTCGATAAACATAAACTCCAGCAAGCGACAACCCTAATAATAAAGCAGTGTTAATATACCCCCACCAACCTGTATCCACTTTTAATTGTTGTATCATAAATGGATAAAGAAGAGCCGAGACCCATACTGTATTTGCACTGACGTTCAAAAGTAAAAATAAATGTATTGTTCGAAAACTTTTGTTTTGAATAATGATTTTCCAGCCCTCAGTAAATGAAGCTATTTTGTTCTCAGTATGCTGCGACCTTTGCTTTTGTCCCGTATCCTTAATCAAGAACATCATCAATGTGGACAGTATATACAGGATAAATGTTAAGAAAAACAATCCATCGGTTCCTAGTAAACTCGCCAATACTCCACCTATTGCCCAACCACCAAGCTGAATAAATTGGCTTATAGAAGAAAGAACACTGTTTGCTTTTGCTAACTCATTCGATGGAACCAAAGAAGGAAGCAATGCACTACTTGAGGGACTAGAAAATCCATCTAAGAAGGAAATAAGGAAAACTAACACAAAAATAAAAATTAACGTCGAAGTTGATAAATAAAACCAACAAAAAATCGCCAACAACAGTAAAATCAATGTTTTACTTAATTGTGAATACGACAATATTGATTTCAACCTATATTTATCAATAATGAAAGGAGCTAATGCTCCACTCAAACTTCCCGATACCATCTTGGTCAAAGGAACCAGAGAAACATAAAACGCTGATTTTGTATCACCATATACAATCGTAATAAGAGCGATAATATAAAATACATCACCGCCATCTGCTAATGACTGTCCTATGGTCAAAAATCGGAATGATTTATTTTTCAATGTAATATCCCCTTATATTAAATTGTAAGTCCTCTTTAAAAGGGTAATGATTACATTGGACACACTCCTAAAAATGGTATTGTTTAATACCTTATATATTCTTGATTGTATGAGAATGTCCTTCAGGATATTATGATGAATTTTAGTTTAAATCTTGTGCAACTAACCTGCCCATTTAGTGGAATAAAAAAGGCTGCCGAAGCAGCCCCCTATTCTTCAACACAAGCACCCGATAGTTTAAGTGTAATTCTTCACAAAATTTTCTCGGTAGAAACCTTTCATAAAAATTGTTGACGTGATGGTTTATCTAATAATAAAAAGGCACTACCTCATTGTTGAAGTAATGCACCTTAGCTTACAGTCACTTACACTTATTAATATTGCTTCTTAGTATAGGTGGTCCCAATTTTTCATTCTTTGAATTAGAAAGACGAACCTGCACTTCTACATTTTCCATCTTTGCTGTTATTTCATCAATTCTTCCTGCCCAAGTCGGACTATCTATTTCTGGAGTTGGATAAAGTCTGAAACGCCAACTTATTTCACTCGGCTTAAAAGCGAATCCTTCATAACTGTCGTAATTGCCAAAAGAGGATGGTTCAGGAAGGTGAACTCCAAGGACTAATATTAGTTCGTGCGAAACTAGGCGGACGCAACCGCACTTTATAAATTAATGCTGTACCCTTTGCATTTTCAAGTTTTTTATCTATTGGTTCCAAGACCATACTACATGGGAAGGTAGCTGCCTTTAATTGTAAAGGATAAATACAAAAAGTTGAGATGATAAATATGCTTAAAATAAATCGTTTCATAATGCACCTCTTACAATTCTTTTTGGTTAATTTACCCTCATTATGTTCTAAATATAGATACTCCTTCTTCAAGTAACCTGCCCCGTTAGTTTAAGTGAAATCATTCACATATTTTCAAAATAACAATTTTACCAAATGCTTCTTTGGTAGAAAAAGAAAATCATGTAGTCTTAACTGAAGGGAATATTATTGGAGTGTAAAAAAACAAAAGCATGTCGTGATAAAAGGAGTGAGGTATCCCACTCCTCTTCTTTCTGTGTTAATTGTTAAACAACAACATAACATAATTGTTAAATTAAGCATAAAACTTTACTTTTCTAATCCTTCAGTAAAAGATAACCCCTGTGTTTTCTAAAGTCATTTAATAATCATCAGTTAGCAACCTTCTCTATACCCATTTCCTCCAATTTAACCCATAAACTTTCAAGTGACTTAGTTTTGTTGTAATAAAACTCTCTACCTCTAACTCTCCAAAATTTCCAACCAGCTCGTTCTAAGTCATATTGCCGTTGCATATCCTCTTCCCATTTTTCAGGACCGTGCCATCTCTCACCATCGCATTCAACTGCAAGACGGTCTCTGATTCCCTCAATTACTAAATCAATACGGTAATTTCCTACTTTAACTTGAGGTTGTACTTTATATCCTTTTGCTACTATCATACGTAATACTTCAATCTCAAATGGAGAATCGCATTTTTCTTCTAAGTTCTCAACAATTTTATTTACCCTTGTTGGATTTTTACAATAGCTTAATAACTGGTATCGGTAACAGTCTTTCTTCAATTCATCTAACTCGACTGAATGATACAGCCTCATTTGATTTTTAGCTCTACTTGCAGCTACATTAAATGTTTGTTGTTGGTCTTTCTTTGTCATCGCTACAAATCGTCTGTTCCCCGCAACAACCATTGATAAGAAGACAATATCTCTTTCGTCCCCTTGAAGGCTGTATGCATTTCCACAAATTATTTTTCTCTTTACAAATTCACTTTCAGATATTCTCTCACGTATTTTATTCTCAATAAGAGCTGCTTGTTTATTTCCTTGTAATGCAATAACACCAATCGTTTGATTATTAAACTGTGGGTCTGCAATTATTTTTTCAATGTCTTCAACAATTTTATCCGCTTCCGGAACATTTACTAAAGAACTTCCTTCCGTGGCATAACCGTCCTCAACTTTAATTGCAATTACTGGAGGCTCAATTTTTTCGTTTTCAAATGGAAGTCTTAAAGGAACCATTTGTCCACCATAACTGAGGTCATTCGAAAATTGAATAATTTCAGGTACACATCTAAAGTGTTCTTTCAACATTAATCTACCGCTCTTAGGGAAGATTTGGTCTGCAATTTCGTAAAGAGATATTTTATGGTCAAATAGCCTCTTGTTTGGTACCCCTTCTAGATAGCGTTGTATCAACTCTTCAATTTCAGAGTCTTTTGTTCCAATACCATACGGGCTTATTTGTTCATCATCACCTACAACAACAATCTTTTCACCACGTAATAGCACAGGAACAGACATGATATCGCATTGACTACTTTCATCAAAAATAATGACATCAAATTTATCATTATAAATTGGGAAGTTTTCAATCACTTGATTGACCGGCATAATCCATACAGGAATCGCTGATTGTGCCTTTTCCATTTCTTTACGCGCATCGGCTAAGTATCGTTTGTTGTTACCAGTCCCTTTACCATAACGCTTTATAAAGTTTTTCCAAGCTACAAGAGCTCTCTTTTGTGATTCAGTTATTCGATTAATTTGATTTAACCAAGTAGAATTTGACACTATTGATGTGATTAATTTCTTCTGATAATCTTGTTCAGATTTGATGTTGTTTTCTATTCGTTCCGCTTCAAAGTCTTGATTTTCTGTCATCCAATCATATAAAGATTTAAGTTCCCAAGACTTATGAACTTCTTGAGGAATCGGTACATCTTTAGAGAGTAAATCAACCATCATTGCTGCTGTTTTAGGCGCAGTTACCTCCAGTCGCGTAAACAAAGCAAAGTATTTAGTTACATCTTCTTTCTTATTCATTAGACACTTTAATTCTTCAATTACGAACTCCCATCTTGATTCATCTTTGTCATTTAATACATCAAGGAATGATTTTACAATTGGGTGTATTTCTTTTTCTTTCAATAGTTGCTTTAATGTATCTCTATATAAATTATATTCCCTTTCCCATTCTTGGAAGTTAAGAACATCAAACAGGTAATTAGTTGTTGATTTAAGCTCTACATAATGGCTGAAATTTAGCCAGTTTGAATTATTCAGTAATAGACAATTTGAAGTCTGCATAAAACATTCTACTAAAGTTCCTAAACGCATTGTTGTCTCATAGGATTCAATTGCTTTGTCAATCGTGCTAAAAAGACGTTTATCTTCGATATCAATTGGAGTTCCACTAATTTCATCAATGTTAGCATTCCAAACTCGAACTACCTCCTCTTTTTTCCTTTTTAAAAGGAGGTGTTGTTGCAGTATTTCTATTTCTTCAAGAGTTCTTACTGGCTGACCATTAATGATTGGTTCTTGCCATAAAAATTTCGCATTCTTTCCCTTTGTTAATGCAAATATTTTATTAGGTTTCTTGTTCGCTCTTAAGCGTTCCCCAAATACATAAATATCCGATTCTAATTCAAAATCTGGTTTTTTAGGGAGTGTAATGTCATAACTAATAATGGTTTTATGAATAGATACCAATTCTTTGTTTAATTCTTTTATTTCGCTAAAGAAAGAGGTCCATCGTTCTTTTCGGGTATTACCAGCTAAGTAGTCTTCCAGTATCTTCTGATTTGCAGTTCCTTCTATAAAGCAATCTTTGTATTCTAATATTCTTGAAAGCTCCATGTTTAATTTTTCAGCATATTCCTTATCATGCGGAAATTGAATTTTATTAGTGTGAATGATTGCCATATCATGTTTATGTTTTAAATCCTGACCTTTTGAAAGCCATTTCTTCATTTCTTCTGTGCTTTTTAATAAGTTAAAATTTGGAAGAACTGTATCTTTTAAATAAAGGTCCCTTACTTCTAATAAACCTCTAAGCTCCCATAGAGTCTTAAATTCTTCTTCTGATAAGGGAAATTCCGAATTCAACTCCACTTTATCTAAAATCCAAAGATAATCTAATGATTGTTCAGTCAACATTTGGGCAGTAACTGCTTTGCTGATAGAATTACCTTTGTAGTCTACTTCTGTTTTTTCACTTTTGCTGTATTCTTGTAACTGATGCTTAAATTTCGCTTCATTTCTTCGACTATTTTCTAATTCGTTTTTACTTCGGGCAATTTCTGCTTCTAACTTTTCAATGGATGTATTTCCAAGTTTTTCTGAAATTGTCCTTATGGATGTCTCAATTTCTCTTAGAGAATCTCTTCCACCACCGAGGACTGGTACACACAAATCACGTATTTCTTCAGGAATTTTCTCTTTAAGAACTTTTAGAGGATTTTCCTTTTGGCTCGTAATAAGTATTTTCTTTCCATGCGCAAGTAAATGAGAAACAATATTGGCTATCGTATGAGTTTTACCAGTCCCCGGCGGTCCTTGCACTGTCAAACCATAGTTACTCGACAGCCTTCTGGCGATTTCTTTTTGTTCCTCATTTGCAGCAAGAGGGAAATATAAATCTGTGGCTACTTTATCCCATTTATAGCTGTTCAATTCTTCATCTATCTGCACTTCATTCCCGACAATAGACTCAATTGTTGCAGGTACCTCATACCCCTCTTCTTGCATTGACTCAATGATTTGTTCTAAATCTTTTTGTATAATCTGGTTGTCTTTTCGTCTTAAAATAATTACATATTCATCAATGTGACCTATAGCATCTTTTGAAGGATGGATAGGTTCTCCAATTAAAGCAGTACGACCACTCGCATCAATTACCTGCATAAACTGACTAGATAAGTCCCTAACATCTTCTTCAAATACATCTCTATAGCGCGCTATTCTTCCTATATTCTGAATCTCTTCCATGTTAGGAAGGGGGATACCACTAAGTATATTCAGTTCAAGTTTGTATCCTTGATTAGTTGGTTTGACAGTAATAATACCTTTATCAGTATCAAGTTCTAAATCCAGTTTCGTCGTAAATAAAGGGTGTAATATAGAATCCACTTCATGTTTCCACGTAAAAATTGTATTACCTAACAGTAGTTCAATACCTTCACCTTCAACTTGGAAATCTTGATTAATTCTGAAAAAAAGCTCATACAAAGTTTGAACCGTTTTCATTCGAGAAATTTCCGCAGCCCATTCACTCCACACTGCTTTCCAATCATTGAACAACTTTAACCGACTCGAATCCTCTTCAAAACGTACTTCTACCTCATCAGTGCCTTGGATTAATACTTTCGGTGCAGGAATTTTTGGAGGTTGAGTTTCATTATTATACGAATATGTAACCCACTCTCTAATGGACTTGTCAGGATGAGGAGGAGTCAAAATCGCTTCTGTGAACTTCTGTCTATGAATCTCAATAATTGCTTCTCCATCTACCCCTTCTCCCATTAAATATACTCCATCACCGTATTCCTCTAGAGAAGCTTTAGTCCAATTTTTATCATATTCCTTAAAATCACGGATAACCTTAAATCGCAAGTTATTGACAGCTAACAAATATTCAAACAGTTGCCTAGCCTTGTCGCTCAATTAAAAGCACCTCTTTATTATTTCATATAGTAAATATATCACATTGTATGTATGGGAATTAAAGTTAATTCTTACTAGGTTGGTTGTATATTCCCCATAAAAATCAAACATAATCGTTAAAGCAAATGGTGATAAAAACGAGTCTTTTGTCACGGAACAAATTTGTATCGTTTTAACCACTTTAATATTTTTTAGTTTATTTCGTGAAAAAGCTTAGAGAATTTATCTCTAAGCTTTTTACACCAACTATTAAATTCCTATTAAGCTATGTATTGGTTCCTTGGTGCATGAAAATTATAATAAATCCTTGGTGTTCCATCTTTTTCAATTTCTATCCGGGAAATGAATCTATGGATTAACTCAGGTAGGATTTCTGGAGTGTAAAGATATTGTAAGAAGTCTTCTTTTATACAATCCAGGTCAATTTTATGGTTACAAGCATTTGCTTCAAGAGAAGCTTTTTGAGTCTGTAAATCTTCTAATTCTTTATTATTAATAGTGTTGGAAGTCTTAAATTCTTCTGCTGTCAAATCCCCATCTGCTCTCATCTGAATATAATTTAACTTCCGTTTTTCCAGCATTTTTATTTTGCTCTCAATTTTCTCTAATTCTCTAGTGCTCTTTTTGAAAGACTTTTCTATTTTCTGCTGAAAATGTTTTGATAACATTCCAAGATTTACTCCCTTAAAAAATTCGCCAAAATCTTGAATAATAGCATTTGTTAACTTATCTTCCTTAATTGTATGGGAAGAACATTTTTCATTCCCATACCTGCCATATAAGCCACAAATATAACCCTTTCTGTCGGACCGGAACCACATTCCTCTGCCGCAATCAGCGCAGAAGGCAACATTGGTAAATAGATGTGCTTTAGGTGCAGTTAAATTCTTTTTTCTTTGCATCATTTGTTTTTGTGCAGTTTCAAAGACATCCTTCATAATGATAGGTTCATGAGTACCTTTCACAATTTTTTGTTCATCCCTATCTACGGACTTTCTTTTTGTACTAACGACACTAATTGTAGTGGTCCGGCATTGGACCAAATTCCCAGTATAATGTGGGTTGGACAGTATTGTTTTAATAGTATTACTCATCCACTCTGTTCCTGCATTTTTCTTGTTAATCACTTGAGCAGGGGTTGGTACTCCCTCTAAAGTTAAATATTTTGCAATTGTATCAACACCGGTTCCATTTGTATATTCTTGGAAAATCCGTTTTACAATAGATGGGGTTTCGTCCTTTCTTATATAAAGCTTCCCATCTTTAAGATAATATCCGTATGGCGGAGTGGAGCCCTGATACCTTCCAGTGGAAGCTCCAACTTCTTTTACGCTTTTAATTTTTTGGCTTAAATTCTGGGACTCTTTTTCGTACATCCATGCAAGCAACCCCAACATATCCATATTATTTTCCATTGTATTGACCATTCCATCCAATGAAATGATATGGACACCGGTGGCTTTCGCAAGATTAAAAATCTTGTAAGAAAGCTCACCGTTACGTGCCAAACGGGATAAGTCCTTCACCAATACAACTTCGATGTTTTTCTGTTCAATATCATTTAATAATTTTATCAGTTCAGGGCGTTTAGCTTTGGTTCCGGTCTTCCTATCTTGATAATACTTTTCAAATACCCATCCTTTGCCCTGAATATAATTTTCAAACATCAATTTCTGATTCACCAATGACGTGTCCTGTTCTTCTCGTCCAGTAGATACACGAGCATATGCGCCAACTCTCAACATGCTTTATTCCCCTCTCACTAAACCATCAATTTTTTTATGTATTTTTTGTTTACAAAGTCTTCAACCTTGGAATTTATTAAGTCTTGGAACATCTTTTCAAAAGAGTCCCCATTTTTATCAAATCGTCGTGAAATTTTCATGTTGTTTCCCCCAGAAAGTTCTTATTGTTATGTATGTATTTTCGATTTAATGTCCATAATGGTTACTAGAATTTCGATATTATAACCATGAAGGTATGCCATCTTGGAAGTAAAACCGAACCTGTTATAATAAAATGCCGTTATGATGCCGGCATTTGCCCATTCAGGCTTTTTATGATTATTGCATTATGTAATGTCGGTTCGATTTTCCATCCAAAGATATATGTAAAAGTTCGATTTTCCATCTACCGTCATTCGATGATAAATGAAACTGGATTGACTTTAAATTGAATATCAAATTCGAAATTGGACTCACTTTTAAGGCTAATTCCGATTTCATTTATGAAGTTCAATAAAATTAATCGCTGCTCTGTCTGTGATAACTTACAGATATCGATATTTTGAAAGCTGTTCATAAACACTTCCAGTTCCGCAGGACTTAGAAGTATTTCGGTTTCTTTAATCGATTGTTCGATTTGATTCATCTCATCTTTTAATCTGGTTTTAACATTGCTGAAGACACCCTTTAAATGCTTTTCCTGATGACTTTCAGCAAACCTTTCATTAGCTAATACGAGCTGTTCCTTTGCCTTCAGTACATCCAAATGCTCTTGAAGTGACTGAATAAACTCTTTAAGGGTATTGATGACAGTCTCGGAGTTGATTTTTACAGACAATGATAACTGTTGTTGGATATAGCACAACAGTTTTTCATTCAATATGTCAATATCCATTTCATAAGAGCAATTAGTGCAAAAATACTTAAAATAATTGTATTTTGTACCTTTTTTCTTGGTGGAACTGTTCCGGTGCATCAAATTGTTGCCACAGTTTTTGCATACCAGTAGACCACCAAACAAAAACGGTGTTTCCAATTTGTTGTACTTTTTCTTTAGCTCACGATTTACCTCAATGAGTTTAAAGAAAAAACTTGGAACAATTGCAACGTGACTTCGCTCAATTAAGTGCTCTTTTTGATGAATGTTATTTCGGCGGAATTTCCAATTTAAACTCCCCGCGTAGGTTTGATTTTTTAGGATATTTTCTATACTGCTTGTCCGCCATTGTTTCTTTGACGGAGATGGAATACCAGCTTCATTTAAAATATCCGTAATCTTTTGAATTGAATGACCCCAGGAAGCTAGGTAAAAGATAAAAAGGACAATCGGAGCATTTTCGTCTGGAACCAACTTTTTTTCAATTTGCTTATAGCCAAATGGAACGGTTGAACCAGGGCGTTCCTTCTTACCTATATCTGTCTTTTGAGCATCAACTGCCCTTCTTGATTTATCATTGGATTCTCCATTTGCCATAATTAGGTGAAGTTTTACGTCTAAATCAGCCGGTGTCCATTCATCTTGTTTTGTAGTTGTATAGAATTTAAGGTGCGGCTTTTTTGCAATGACATCCGTGTAAAATTCGGATACAAAAGAGTAAATTTTTCTATCAATGCGTGAAAAATCATAAAATATAATCGCACTAACATCATAAGAAAGGACAATTTCTTTCATCTTGTTTAAGCCTTTACGCTTACTGGCATTTTTACGATAAGCACTTTGCGCGTTATCGTAAAAGATAAATTCTTCTGGCAAATAGTAACCCTGCTTCTCGGCATAATCCTTAATTGCCATTCTTTGAATTTCAAACGACTGATTCCCATCCTGCTTGTGCGAAGAACGTCTTATTGAAGCAACTGCTAGTTTTCTTTTTCCATGAGGCTCTTTTTGGCTGCCGCCATTCTGGTTAATCATATTGCAACTATCCTTTCTAATTGTTCATGGTCCAGGTATTCATTAAAGTAAAGGTTAAACGCCAATTTTGATTCATTGACAAAGCAATCCTTAATAATTAAACTTACTAAATTCATAAGTTCTTCGTTTTTTAAGCAATCTTTTATTTTGACCTTGCTCACCAAGTATTTCACTTTGTTCTGGTAATTTTCACAAAGTAAAAGTTGCTCCCTTAGTTCCTTTCTTTTCTGTTTCTCTTCCATTAATAGTTTTAATTCAACTTTTTCATATTCCCTGGATAGAAATTTCTCAGAAGGCATTGTCGCAATTTGAGCCTCAATATAGTCAATTTTTCGATTTACAGCTTCAAATTCGTTCCCCAAGTTTTCTAGCAGGTCATTTATCAATTGAATGGCTTTCTTCTCGATTTCTTCCTCATTCAAATTTTCAAAGACCATTGCGCAGCTTATAAGCAAAATATCGTTGTAATCATCAACACTTATACAGATTTTTTTATGTTTATTTGAGCAAGTATAAATGCCTGATTCCCCAATTTTATCTTTCCGGTACTTCATACCTTTTTTACAAATCCCGCACTTTGGAAGCAGGATATTTTCATCACTTCGTCCGCTTATGTTTTGCTGCAATACCTCAATGAATGGTTCAATTACTTCTTGCACTTCAAGGTAAATATCCTTAGTAATAACCGGCTCAACATAAGCGAGCGAATTCAAATATGTACTTATTTTTTCACAGCCAGCATAGAAGGGGTCTGTTAGTATTCGCACGATATCAGTTGGCTGCTTTTTCATTAGACTAGAAAATGTTGAAATAAGTTGAATGAATCCAGTTGTATCACCAATATCCCTAGCCTTTTCAAACAATTGGAATATATTATTTTTTTGCTCCTTTTGAAGAGTGTAAGACTTCTTGCCCTGGTCATCTTTGTGCGTATCGTAACCAAATTTCCTTGGCGGGAGCTTTCGGTGTGCATCTGCAACCCGACGAGCAATTGATTTCCCCTCTTCTTCGATTAATATTCCATTGAAACCTTCGATTAGATAATTGCAGTTGAAAGACGGATAACTTGAATCTGCCGAAGTAAATACTACCTTAACGTCATGCGATATGAACAAATCCACCATTTCAAGGTATTCATAAAAATTTCTTGTTAGTCGGCTCCGGTCATAAACATAAAGGGTATCAACTTTGCCTTGGCTAATAATCGAAATGACCTCCATCATTTTCTCCCGGTCCTTCAGCTTCACCTTATTAGCGGACACACCAAGCTCATTTACTTCAATATATTCATCTTCATCGAGAGCATCCCGGTACTTTTTATCAGCAGCAACCTGCATCTCAAGACTTTGGTTCTCGGTACTGACTCTTCTTAAAAAGACCTTTAATTTCCCGTTAGAGTCAATGTTCTTAGCCAATTTTAAATCCCTCCCCAAGCCCCAATAATTTATTTGGCATATCAATTTCAGAGGAGCCGGTAAAAACAAGTCGAACATTATGCTTATTAAGCAAAGCCATTAATTCAAAATGGTTTGACATATTTCGAGTCAGACGACTTGCATCGTGAACATACAAAGTATCCACATTGCCGAGCTCAATAAGTTTTAATAATTGACGGATACAGCTTCTTTCTATAAATTTGGTCGCAGAAACATTTCCTTCATTAATTTCAATGAATTCATGCGGCATCAAGCTTTGCCGATATTGATAATCAGCTTGCATTTGCTTTTCAAGCTGACCTTCTTCCCTTGCTCTTCTAAAGAAAACCTTTAGTTTCATTTCCCCGTTAGTTACTTTATTTGTTAACATTGATATCATCCTTTTCTTTATAACGTTTATTTAAAATAACTGCTTGAAGAGTAGGAGCTAAACCAAGTTCCTGAATCAGCATTCTTTCAATAAGCCTTTCTATTAAAATGGTACCAAGCTCATTTGACTCTTCAATTACCTCAATTTTCCTGACTTTGTATTTCATTTCATCCACCTCCAGTCAATAATCACAGAATTGACTGAAAGTGGTTAATGTATACTTACTGCTTATCTTCTATGTATAAATCAAGCTCCAATTGGAAAGAGGCACATGGATTTTTTACATCTTTCCGAGGGACGACCAACTTATATGTCTTTATACCTGGGAGTTTTAATTGCTCCAGTCCTTTTTTACTCATGATGTTTTTCACCACCACACTTGGAACTTAAATTCCAAAACTTTTTTAGCAATTCGGGAGACACGTTATTTTTGAAACTTGCCTCTTCGATTTCCTTTCGTCGGCTATATAAGAAGCTGATGCGGCTATCCATTTCTTTTCACTCCCTGTTTTATCTTTTATGTAAAGATTCAATTTTTCTGTTGTTACTATTTCTAATCCTTTGAGCAGGACCTTTGATTTGCATTTTCATGGTTGTTCTCTCCTATCTAGTTGTTTTTTTGAATAGTCAATTTGTTTTCCAAACTTGGTATTGTCATAATACAAAATTGAAAATTAAAATGGATGGAAAATCGAAATTATTTTTTTAAAATCAAAAAATAATTTTTTTGAGTAAAAGTTTTCTCGAATTTCCCACAAAAGCGATAGCTAATTTGCTATTATTATTATTTTTCTTATAAATGAGGCTTGACTTCCAACCTGGGATATATGATTCTTGTAAAAAAAGGAAGATTTTTAGGAAGGATTGAATCATGTGTCCAGAGTAAATTGGTCCATACTATTTGATTTTTTAAATACTAAAAAAGAGGTTTCGCAAATTACTCTTACATTTGAAGAACTTGAAAAGATTTTAAGAAATAAGCTTCCGGAATCTGCCTTTGTTTATGATGCTTATTGGAGAAACGATAAAACACATTCTCAGTCAAGGGCATGGATGAACGCGGGTTGGAAGACCATCAAACCTAATCCACATGAGAAAAAAATTACCTTTATTCGATAAGTTTTTCAGAACCTACCAATGAAATACCAGATGGAGTAAATAAATAAATAAGTAAATGGTCCTTCTCGTAATATATGATTCTTAAAAAAAAGGAAAAATAGAGGTGAAGATTTTTGAGAGAGGCGCTTCATGTAATTGATAACGAATTATATAGGCTTCCATATTCTGCAACCAAAGACGAAGTAAATAATTTTAAGAAGTTAGCAGATAAAGACCTTTTCCAATGCCCTCATTGTAAAGCAAAACTAATAGTCAAATATGGCGACATGAAAGGAATATATTTTTCACATCAACATTCAGAAGCTTGTGAAGTATCAAGGAAAATTGACCAGGCAGAGAAAAGGTATAGCCGGCAAATTGAGAGGGAAACAAAAATCCATAATACTATTCAAGCCATTCTTCATGATGAAATCTCGAATCAGGCTAAGAATAATACAATAATTAAGGTTGACTATGGCTACAGGGCAAAACCTGATTTGAAAGAATTTCCGGATATTTGGGTTAAGGTTGCCGATAGGGAATTTGCACTTTCAGTCATTACCAACGTAAATTCGTTAGTTGATAATAAACTTTCAAATACAATCAGCAAAAGACATCAATACTTTTTAGAGCAAGGAATGGAACCTATTTGGTTTGTCGAAAAGAAAGAACAAGCAATTGAAAGAGAAAAAAATTCCATAGTGCTGTGGGATGCGGAATTAACAATTGCGTCAAAAACAAATCAAGATAGAGAATGGGATTCTTTGCTTGCTTCCCTTTTGAAGGACACGATGTTTTTTAAATATTTTAATTATCCTGTATCAACGGAAAACATTGCTATTGATGTTAGAAGCATGTATTACATTTATTCTAACGAGGAAAGGATTGTAGTCAAAGTCCAGCGGTTCTTAAAAGACCGTCTTGTAAAACCTTACCGTGCATTCCTTTTAGGTATCGGATATGAAATTCCATTTGCTGATGCAGTTCTAATCAAAAATGAATTCCTTTTGAGCAACCCCACACTAGAAGTTCAGTACCAAAATGAATATATTCAAAAATATAAGCAGCTACAAATCGCTGTTAAAGAACAACAGAGAATAGAAAAGGAACGGAATCAACAAGAGGAAGAAGCAAGGCAGAAATTGATGCAGCAGGAACAGGAACGTAAAAAGAAAATTTTGGAGCAAATATCCTCACAAAAATTACGAGGAAGCCAAGAACCCATTAGCGTATCATCATATGATGACCTAAAATTCTTACTAAAAAAACGAATCGGCTTAACTCAACGTCAACAAATGGAATTATGGACCCATTACATGCCAAAGATTGGATTGAAAAATTCAGGTGTGGTCTGGGATTTGTTTATTGAAAATGAATGTAAATCCTATGATGAATTACGAAAAGTCCTGCAAAATTTCATTTCAGTACGAAGTAAATAATCGAAATAACTGTGGGGTGCTCTTTAGTAAACTTGTTCTTTACAAGAGAGCACCCTATTTGCTTTTCCTGCTACTTTAATTGGCAATGAAAAGATTTTATATGATTGCAACCTTCCGACTAAGCATAATATTATATGGCAATTATCCAAAATCAACGAAGATTAAGGCAATATCAGCATCTTCTTCTGCTATATCAGTACCAACCATTGTAATTCGTACGGAAGTAGTAGCTGGCTTTCAGATTCATACGCTAGTGCTTACCTCTTCAACTCCTGGAGATATTACCTCAACGATTTCCCAACCGGCTTTTTCCAATTCTTCCTCATGCCCTTCTATAGATGACCTTTGGGCGGCAACACAAAGCAAATGTGATGGTCTGGACATGGCAACATAAGCATTTTTTAAGGCAACTTTCCCCATCTTCCCTATTTTTTCTTTTTTGTGCCCTTTAAATGAATCTATAAGACTACTGACATCATAATTACGGTAAAACGTTTCTAAATAGAGAGTTGCGGTATGTGTTTCACCTTTTACACCAGCAATTGTATCAATATCAATATTAATAGTTGTCCCGTCATCACATGTATATGAGAATATATTTAATGACGATTGACTAACTTCTACTTCGAATTGGGTTCCTTCAAAGAAAGTTTTCAATTTTTCAAAGGATTGATTACCAAATAAAAGAGTAATTACTTCCTTACTAAATACGATAAACTCCTCTCTTACATCTTCCTCCATTCTTACTTTCAAACACCACTTCATTAATTTATCTTGAATGGAATCATATAACATTGGGTCATGTTCTTTAACTTTGTTTAATAAAGCTTTTTTTGAAAAGTACGTACCTCGGTCGGTTCTAATGCCTAGAATAGCTACCATTCGTAACAATGCTGCTAAAATAGCATTCCGATATGCTTTTACATCAGAATCACTATGCGGGTCAATAAAACTTTTGTTTAAATAATCCGAAACAAACTTTGGTCCCACAGCACTCCTTTTTTGAATGTATTCTTGAAAATAGCTTGGGATTTTTATTCTCTCATCCCCATTATCTTTACCGATTCTTCCGACAGCTTTAAATCTATTGTTTCCTATGTTGTGTAAACCATTTGAAATTATTAAATTCGCAAATCGCTGCAAAACGTTATTAATATTTTCTGTATCATATACAATAATCTTAGGTGGTATAACTGGAAGCTGGTCATTTCCGGTCATTCCAGATTCTAAAAGTTCAAATGGAGCAATCACCTTACTAATTATAGAAGAATTTCTGTTACTATTCGTAATTTTCAAGGGGGCTTGTCCTATGTCCCAAGCAAATTCTTCAGAATTTCCATAGATTGCTTGATTCGGGTCCCCAAACCTTTGCATTATTACTTTCTCTTTGTCAAACAATCGATTGAGAATGTCGAGTTGTAATGGCGATGTGTCCTGCATTTCATCAATAAACACAAAAGCAAATCGTTCAGAAAAAAAACTTCTTAGGTGGCTTTCACCTTGTTGCATGTATTTGACCGCCAAATAATAAGCATCATCATAACTTAATATTCCATCTTCAATGATACCTTTTTTCAGTCCCCTTAAAGCATTTGATGTTTTTCCTTCTGATTTAAATAAAGGTTTTCCCGTTCCGTTAATTAAGGTATCATTCTCTGGATTGAGATGGATATCAATTAGATACTTAAAAACATCAACCTGAGTTTTAAATGTTTTAATAAGCCAAAATTTTACTCCTTTATCCAAAGTATAAAATCGCTTTCTAACTTCTTCATTATATTTTTCGTCATCAATGGATACTACGTTTCTATTGAACTGGTTTCTGAAATAAGGAATAGCTAAATACTGATTTATAAAAGATTGTATAGTCCCAAAATAGTTTGGATATTCAAACAATTTCTTACTATCGACATCCAATCTTTCCCTTATTTCATCAATAGCAACGTTTGTATGCGTTAGTACACAGATTCCTTTATTATTCAATTCATGCAAATGGTCTCCAATTATAGACAACTTCGCTAATAGGGTAGTTGTTTTACCACTTCCTGGGCATGCCACAATATCTTTAGACTCTAAGCAACATAGTATGCTCCGTTTTTCTTCACTAAACGTATCTCCATTGGGTAAAAAGAGGGATTCAGCCTTCACTATATCCTCTGTTGAAATCGAAATCATACTTCTTCACCTAATTTCGCAGCAAACTTAATTGCATTTACAAGGTAAGATAAGTTCTCATCCTTTTTAATTCTTTCTTTAGTTTCTGCTGGGTCAAGACTAGAAAGAATTTCGGCAAAGCATTGGGCTACAATTGCTTTTGAGATTTTTTTGTCAAGCATATAGCCATTATAGATAGCGTAGGCAATTGCTTCATTAGTTCGTTGTTCCTGTTTCCATTTTGACAATTCACCTTCCACAAACTCAATACCCGCTGCCTTTTTCTCCTCGGTTAGTCCATATTTCTCACTATTCTCGATGTATTCAGCAAACTTAATTGCAATAAAAAATTCATTTTGAAATTCACCTGCTGCAATACAATACTCTAGTGTCCATGAGTCCGAAACAAAGCACTTTACTTCGTCCTTTGTATATAGTTCTTCTTTTCTCTGTTTGTGGTAACTTTTTGCCTCTTCATAGGTAACATTATCTCTATCTCCTATTTTATAAGTTGAGCCACTTATGGAAGGTTTAACATCCAAATCAGTCACACAAGCTACAGGGATACCCATATTTTCTGCCTCGTTTTCTCTTAAGAAGATATTTGAGTATCTCAAAAACGCAGTGCTACCCACATTGATTACAGAAATCCCATACTTTGAAAGTGAGATTCCAAGTATTTGAGAAAGGGTTGGAATGAGTATGTTTTCTGCATCTCCTTCTACCATAATAATTCCATTCGCAAAAAATAAATTAGATTTTGTTACATCTAAGAATCTTTGCAGAAATAAATAGTCCCCTTTTCTTAACTTTGTATAAGTGGACCCCATGTTAAAAACACCTGAGCTTTTACACATAATTAGATTTTCTACATTCACTTTTGAAGCAAGATTTGGACTGTGTGTGGTGAGTATCATTTGAATGGATGATTCATTGCAAACAGACTCTAAATATTCTATTAATAACGACTGGGATTGAGGATGTAAATGTGCTTCTATCTCCTCAATTAAAGCTAGTTTTAACCCACTAAAATTTTCTCTTTTTAACAGGAGTAGTTCCGTTGCAATAAAAAGTAAATTTTGAGACCCTAAACCAGCTTTATTATTTTGGAGCAGTAGACTCAGTTTCTCTAGTATTGATTTTAATTTCGTATCAGCAATATTAAAGTTTGTCTTAAGAAGATTACCTTCTCTTGAAAATTTATTTAAATAGCTGTTTAGTTCTTCTAGTAACTTTTTCCCTTCAACATCGGCAATCCCATTACCATGCCCATCTAACCCTTTGAAGTAGTTACTAATTGAATTGTTGGCATCTTGGATAATCTTAATTAATTGATGATTTTCTTCATTACTAAATGCATCATGATTGTACAGAATCTGTGATAGTCGTGAGTTTCTCCTGGAGCCTAACTCTCTCTCTGAATCTCTTAGTGGCTTGAGATAAGTTGTTCTCAATAGTTCCCGCGCTTTTCCGTCCATTTGTGAGCCTTCTTCTTGAGAACCAGCTTTGATATCGTAATAAATATTTTTACCTTCCCTTTTTGCAGCAAAAGTTAACTTTAGATAAAATGTGGTTTCTCCAGCAGCTTCTTCAAAGCTCAGCCACTCCAAAAAGTTTTTTGCTTCAGTATCACTTAATCCCTTAAAGATGCATTCAATTTTAAATTCACTAGACCTGAATTTTTCTTCCTTTCCAGGCTCTAGATAAAAGTCTTCCACTTCCGGCTTTATAAAATCGTTGCTTTGTGTACTAAGGACCAACTTTACCGCATCAATGATAGCTGTTTTTCCGCCATCGTTTTCACCAACAATAAGATTTAGTTTGGGATTAAGATTTAAACTTAGTCCTGGAGTAACTTTCCCTTCTTCCATTGTTTTAATTCCATACTTTCTAAAATTTGATATATTTAGTTGATATAGATACATGACTACCTCTCCCACGTTCTTTTTATCTCCTATTATACTGGTTATTACTTACAAAACTACCAGAAGTATTAAAAATTTGTCGAACTTTAGCATTAAAAACCTATTGAGTTTTATATCCTCATTATCTATTGTTCGTTTTTTAACTTTTTTAGAAGTTAAAAAAGTCCACCCAAAAGTCATTTACAATTCTCCATTAGCGTACATTCAAGGAGTTCTTGTGATTTTTTAAACACTAAGAATGATGTTTCTCAACTAACTCTTACTTTCGATGAACTCGAAGGGATTTTAGAAAATAAACTTCCGCAGTCTGCGTTTGTCTATGATGTGTGGTGGAGAAAAGATAAAACACATTCACAAGCAAAGATGGGTGAGCAAGGAATGGAAAACTACCAAACCAAATCGACTTTATAGAAAAATTACCTTCATTAGATAGGTTGTTAATATTACTATTTAGACAAGATATTGCCGCACAATGGAGATTTTTATTTGAGCAGAATCGGTTTACGTTGTAAAAAACACTTGAAGTTTGGAGGGTAATATAATTTTTAAAAAAATTGGTGGTAGGGAGGTTTGAAACTCTAGTTCGATGCTTTATTATACAAAGAGTGTGCAATTTGATACTAGGCAAAAAAGGGTTGAAAAAGAGGATGCTCCTTATAAGTGCATCCTCTTTCTTAATTACTTAGTTACTTCAAAATCGGTATGAGCATTTTCTACGTTTTCAACAAACGTTTCTTGCCATTCATCTTTATCTTCATATTCATTAATTTTTTTCACGTGAGCTTGGATAGTCTCTTTTAAATCATCTTCATCCATAGTAGTATATTTCTTTCCCTGCGCATGATGTTCAGCAACCCAATCTTGGAAAACTTGGTCGATAGTTTGGTCATTTGTAAGTTGACCAAATTTGCGTTTTTCTAACGTAGCTGCTATTTTTTCAGTAAACGACATTTAATTACCCCCTTATTTTTGACTCTATTATTTTATCAGTAAAATTTACCAATTAAAATACCTCATTTGAATAATTCGAAATTTTCTACAAAGGAGTAAATATTCAATTTAATTGCTACTAAATTTTAATATTTGTTCTATCTGTTAGAATTTTCATAATAGTAACCGCCCATTGTATAGTCTCCTGAAATAATCCCTTCAAATGAGGTAAATCCTCTAAAGGTATTTACTATCTTTTTATTGAGATTTTTCTTACAAAAAACCGTCAATATTATATACTGGTACACACTGCTATATCTTAACCAATACAAGGAGTTGAGATATTTGAAATATGAGTTTACATTAGGGCATACAAATAAAGAGGAACAGAAAACATATTTCGAAAATCAGCAACGGTTTTTCAACATAATCGAAAACCTGTAAGTTATTTTAGGAATTCCGTTTTTATCTACCTTAATGCACTCAACGAAGTGATGGAGTATTTCCTCTTTAATGTCTGTTTAAAAGAAGTTATTTAGCGCTTACCGTCAATAACTAAAGAATGGAAAACAGTGGTGAAGAAAAGGAATAATAATTACTCCTTTCCTAATAAAATACTTTTCCCGCAATTCATTTGCTTTCGGGTAAAATATGTTTATAGGAAGGAGTTGGATGATTTGGATAAAGGGTTTGTTTGGTATATGAGTTATGGTTCTAACCTGTCTAGGGAACGCTTCATGTGTTACATCGAAGGTGGCGCACCAGAGGGCTCCACTTCAACAGAAAGAGGATGCAGGGATACCTCTTCACCTATAAGAGATGAATTTGTAGAAATACCCTATCCCCTCTATTTTGCCGGACGTTCGGGTCGTTGGGGTGCAGCTCCAGCTTTTATCGGATTAGAGCCAGTAACCAACGAAAAAACCATAGGTAGAATGTATTTGATTACAAAAGGTCAATTCATGGATATAGCCGCTCAGGAAAATGGATTGGATGAGTTAGATATAGATTTAGATAAAGTAAAAGACAAGAAAAAGTTAAGAGTAAGCAGAAGAATGTACGGAACGATGCTTCATGTAGGGCAAAAGGACGGATACGAGATTTTTTCATTTACATCTAATAATGATATTCAAGATGTCCAATTTGCAAAGCCGTCGATTGCGTATTTGGCAATGATTTTAAGCGGCATCCTTACTAATCTATCTCTTACAAAAGAAAAGGCTATCGAGTATTTACATGTTAAGCCGGGTGTAAGGGAATATTTCAGCCTAAATGAACTAAAACAACTACTATAAAAATGAAAAAAGGCACGAAATTTTAGAGGCTACTGCAAAACACAAGAATTAATCTTTGAAACACATTATGTAGAGGAACAGAAAAACGGTGGTACACTACCAATGGTAGGTACTCACCCCTTTTTTAGGTGTTTTTGGACTTTTGCAGTGCCCTCTTTTGGCGTGCCTTTTTTAATATATTGTCCATCGTATTTTTCTAGTCTTCTTTTTAAAAATGAGCCTTTGGTTTTAGGAAAGGTGCTCCTCAATGTTAACAATGCAAATTAAAGCATCCAACTGCTACCATCTCTATAAATGCGAGGAAAATTTGTACCCGTAGTTTCAGGTAGAATAGGAATCCCTAGAATAGACTTAATAACTGCTGAAGAGGAAGGTTAAACTCCTCTTCCTCGTAGTATTGTTTTCAACCCTTAGTTGTAACTTTATTTCTAAAAGTAATTAATTGATACAGTGGTAAAAGCTGCTTAATTTTCTTTAGGGCAAACTTTGCAAGGGTAATTCTATCTTTTAATATATCACTTTCAGGTAATAGTAAATAACTACAGAAAGATTCATACCCTGGCTTATCATATTTCTTATAAAATTTGATAAAATCTTCTGAGTCATTCTTATCAAATGAAAAACTTGCTATTACCCTATCATTCTTTGCGTCTGTTACAAACCACGTAAATCCTTTTCCTTTTAATTTTGCAATTTCTTTATTAATACTCTTAATTTTTACTTTATCAGGTTTGATAATAATATCGTGCATAGTACCCCTATCTACTGCATCATTAGCAACAGAATGAAAAAGAATTATTTCAAAACCATTGCTAACTAAACAAAATTGGATACATGCGTGTTTTTGAAAGCCCATATATTCATCCGATGATGAATGGCTCCCTCTTGAAGGAGATAAGAATTCATTTAGTTGCTTTACTTCTTGCTCTGTTTTCCCATAACGCACACCTATCCAAGATACTCGATTATGATTGAAATGATTTGGTTCTATCCCGGATGTTAAATTATTTGATTTCCAATGTTCATGTAAATCTAATTCATTAACATGTTTTTTTAGTAATTTGTGTACACTTGTTAATTTATCTCGAATTAGCTTTCTCCTTTCTTTAATTGCTTTATCATTTAAAATAGCATTTCTATGAAATAAAGTTTCATAATCTTCATAAGTAAAAAAGTGCTTAGATAAATCATACTCATCCTTCTCAAAAGAATCATCATTAGTAATTCTTCGATTAAGCTTTTTCTTAATATCTTTTTGTAAGTTATTTAATTTTAATAATTCAGCTTCAATTTCCTTATAAAAATCAATAATTGACTTATCTACCAAACTAGCATTATTCTTACAATAATCGAAAAAAAGGAGTATCCTATCTACGTTATGTTTATCTCCTTCATGATAGCTCATAAACTCTAGATTTTTCTGAAACCCTCCTTGAGTTAAATTAGAGGAACCATGAATTAGTTCAAAATCTCCATTTTCTTTTTCAACTAGGTATACTTTGGCATGTAAATGCAAGGAATCTACTATATAGACATTTGCGATATTACTTAATTCTTTCAACAGGAAGACTGCTGAAGTATTGTTAAACTCAGTTGATAAAAAGATAATTACATTTGATTTAGATAATTTATTTTTTTTAATAACATTTTTTAATAAGTTTAAGCCAAACTCAGAAAAGTAAGCTGTAGCAATTCGAATTGATTTTATATTAATTAACCTATCAAAATATTCTACTAAATTACCACGTTTCCATTGGTAATTAACCAATTCAGTCACCCCTTATCTGATATAACTTCAAATATTTTTTAACTACTTTATATGTAATCGTCTTCCTGCCATTCAAGTATATAAAATACCAACGATTCCTAATTATACCATGTTCATTTTTATTTAATAATTCCAAACAACATAAAAAAGCCTTCATTAAAGGATTAAATAATTAAAAAGCTGACAATATTAGTTCACAGGTAAACACTACTACATCTCAACAAATGTGTATTGGAGTTGAGATGTTTGAAATGCGCAGTATACATTCGTGTATCGACTGATAAGGAGGAGCAGAAAACTTCTCTAGAAAACCAGCAGAGGTTTTTTTACAACATTATCGTGGAGAAAGGATGGGATTTGTTTCGTTTATACATTGATGTGGAATCAGGAACAAAAGATAGGAAGCGCGAAAACTTGCGTCAACTGATTGAAGATGCGAAGCAGCATAAGTTCGATGTAATTCTTTCAAAGGAATTATCACGACTTGCACGGAATGGGAAGCTTTCTTACGAAATAAAGGATATTGCTGAAAGGCATAATATCCACATCATCACCTTTGATAATGCAATTAACTCCCTTGAGGGCAATATTCATATGTTCGGCTTGTATGCTTGGGTCTATGAACAGGAATCACAGCGTACCTCTGAACGTATCAAAGCTGCTCTAAACACAAATGCCAAAAGAGGAGATTTTCATGGTTCAAGCGCTCCCTATGGATATAAGGTAATTGATAAGAAGCTAGTTCTTGCAGATGATTATACACCTGAAGTTGTTAAGAGCATATTCGATTTATATTTGAGTGGAAAGGGTTTCGATTCCATAGCTCGCTCTCTTTCCAAAAAGGAGTACCCAACAGCCTCTCAGGTGGCACAGAAGAGCAATGCAGGTCGATATTGGCATGGTTCAACTATTAAAACCATCCTGAGTAATCCGCATTATACAGGCGATTTAGTTCAGGGAAGGGAAACAACTAGAAGTGTTACATCCCAGTCCAGGCACAGTGTTCCGGAAGAAAGCCAAATTGTTGTAAAGAACACTCACCCTGCAATCATTTCTCATGAAATGTTCAATGCCGTGCAAGAGCTAATGAAAAGCCGCAAAAAAAATTATACAAAAGTAAAAAAACATCTTTTTACGAATGTATTATATTGTTCTGATTGTGGAACAGGCATGTGGTACAGGCAGAATCGAGTTGGTTATATTTGCGGTAGTTACGCTCGACATGGGAAAATCGCTTGTACTCAAAGAACGATAAAAGAAAAGGATTTAAAAGAAACAATCCTTTCTGATATTAAAAAAATGGCTCAAGTTATTAACGATAAGGCATACCTAAATACCCTTGCCTTAGATGCTCAAAAGAAACAAAAGCAAGTTACTCAAATTTTAAACAACATTGAAAATGAGATTAAAGCTTCTAAAGCAAAAAAGAAACGTTACCTTGAGATGCTTGCAGAAAAACAAATCACTCATGAAGAATACCGTGAAGTTGCTGATGAACATCAAGGTCGAATTAATGAATTAAATATTAAAAGGAGTGGGCTTGAAGCCTCACTCCGACATGATGAATTTCTTGGAAGAATTGAAAACCTCCGGAACACAATAAACCGTTTCTTTCCTCTTAATGAAGTAACGGAGGAGATACTCCATCACTTTGTTGAACGTATTGATGTAGACAGAAACGGCAAGCCGACAATTATTTATCGGTTTTCAATTTTACCTGGTTAATTTTCCCTCAAAACTATCTGCGACACGCACTCAACATGCGCTGTCTGTGGAAACATATCCACCGGCTGAATGTACTTCACTTCATATTTAGCACTCAGTGTCTGAATATCCTTCGCTAATGTAGACGGATTACATGATACATAAATGAGTCTTCTTGGTTTTACCTGCAAAATCGTTTGAAGCAGTTGGTTATCAAGTCCAGTTCTTGGCGGATCCACAACCATAACATCTGGCTGCCAACCTTTTTTAACCCATTTCGGCAGCACTTCTTCCGCTTTCCCAGGTACATACTTTGTATTTGTGAAACCGTGGCGTTTGGCGTTTTTCTTTGCATCAACAATCGATTCTGGAATAATATCCATCCCGCGGACTTCCGCAGCCTGATCTGCCAGCCATAACCCAATTGTACCCACGCCGCAATACGCATCGGCCACTTTTTCCGTACCGGTAAGCCCTGCCGCTTTCTTCACTTCATTATAAAGCTTGACGGTTTGAGTTGGATTCAGCTGAAAAAAGGTTCTTGCTGACAGTTCGAACTGCAGGTCCCCCAACGTTTCTTGAATGACTTCACTACCGGCTAACGAAACGGTCTCCTCTCCAAAAATGAGTGAGGTTTTCTGGCCGTTAATGTTTTGCACAATCGACTTCACATTCGGCAACCTTTTTTGGATTTCTGATATAATAAGCTCCTTTTTAGGAAGTTCTTTTTGCGAAGTGATTAATACAACCTGAACTTCTCCTGAATGCACCCCAACACGAGTGACAATCGTTCGAACGATTCCTTTACGAGATTTTTCATTATAAATCGGAATCTTTAAATCCTCTAAAATTCGTTTCACCTGCGCTGTGGCTTCATTTGTTTGTGCATGCTGGACAGCACATTGGTCAATATCAATTAACTGGTGAGAGTTTAAGCCATATAATCCGGCAAGGACCTTTCCATCTCTCTGCCCCACTTGGAAACTGCTTTTGTTCCGGTATCCCCACGGATCTTCCATGCCAATTGTATCACGGATGTCCAATTTGTTTACGTCCAGCTTTGTATGGCGTTCAAGCGATTGAATGACAATATCGCGTTTTTCTTTAAGTTGTTGGTCATATCCTAAATGCTGAAGCTGGCAGCCGCCGCATTGATCATATACTGGGCAGAGTGGTTGAACACGATGCGGTGATTTAATGCGGATTTTTTTAATTTTTGCTTCGGCAAATTTCGGATTAATTTTTGTGGCCTCAACAACTACCTCTTCTCCTGGCAGCGCCCCCGGTACAAAAACTACCTGTTTTTTAAAATAACCGACACCTTCTCCATTGATGCCCAGCCGTTTTATGGTCAGCGGGAAGGTTTGATTTACTTGTATTTTAATGTTTTGATCTGTTTTCATGTTTTTTCACGATTCCATCCATTTTTATTTTCATCGTATTATAGCATGTTTCCAGATTAATTGTCGGAGATTCCTTTGCCGCCTATGGGTAAAATTTCCGTTGCCTCAATACCAGCAATAAGTGTTTTGGCCCGCTCAATCATTGTTTTTGACCCTTCTAATAATAGTGATCTTTTGTGGGCTTCCGCATTTATCCAAACCTCTGTAACCCATATTACTTCCGGCTCACCTTTCGATTTATTGACGATATAGATTTCACACTCATCAAGACTTTTCATAGCTTCTGCTGCGTTTAACAATATTTGTAATAATTCATCACTTTTCCCCTGGATTGCTGTAAATCTAACGTACATGCCATATTTATTCATAAGTTTAAGTTCCTCCCTCATTTGATATAAGTATGGTCACACATCGTTGTATTGAATACAAGGTCTTCATGAAAAAACCGAACTCCTGTTTTGGAATTCGGTTTTTGGTGTTATTTTTTATAGTCATCAAGACTTTTGAATTTATACCCTTTGTTTTTTAAATCCTTAATCACTTTTTCTAATGCATCCGCATTATCTTTTGAAACGGTGTGTAACAGCATGACACAGCCCGGATGAATTTGCTTCATGATATTATCGTACGCATATTGCGCACCTTTTTGCTGATTAACATTCCAATCCACATAGGCGAGTGACCAGAATACATGGGTATATCCTGCGTCTTTAGCAACTTTCATCGTTCTCTCACTAAAGACACCTCTAGGCGGACGTAAATATTTCATTTCTTTTTGACCCGTTAATTCCTTTGTTTTGATCTTAACGGAATCCAGTTCCTCTTTGATTTTCGCATCATTGATGGTGGTCATATCGGGATGATGCCAGGAATGATTGCCGACAATATGACCTTCTTCCACCATTCTTTTAACGAGATCAGGCTGGGAGGTTAGGTAATGACCAGTAACAAAAAATGTTGCTGGTACCTTTTCTTTTTTCAGGACATCGAGAATTTTCGATGTGTAGCCATTTTCATAGCCGTTATCAAAGGTTAGGTATAAGGTCTTTTTTTGAGGATCCCCTTTATAAAAAGACCCGTAATTGGCAAGAAGCTGGTCGTATTGTGCCCCAGCCTCCGGCGGCTGTTCATTCACAGCTTTTTTGAATCCCCAATGGATCGGTTGATTCGAAACAGCTCCATATGTAACACTTGGAATGAGCATCAACAGCATCCCAAGCATAGGCAAGATCTTTTTCATCCATGTTCCCCCTATTTTGTTTTTTATAGTGTTTGTTTTAAAAGGGAAAACATAATTGGAACTTATAGGAAGGATTTTGGTTGGTGATAAATACGGCCTTTGTTGGTACCAGAATGCGGGAAATCTAAATGAGAAAATAAGTAAGCTGCGGCTCTTGGCGATGGGAGTTGGAGGAACCAACATAATTCTGCGTTGGTTATACACGGTTTTATCAGGAGAAAAAAGTCATAAATAGCCGGAAGATGAGCATCTTTAGAAATAGAGTCACAGGAAGGACATTCCCAATTTCTCCCCTTATAATGCATTGGAATATAAAGACATTTAGGACATTTTACACCAGTTATAATTTCACTTATTTCTATATTGTACATTAAAAGGATGTCACTTTTAAGAGGAGTATGTTTCACTAAAATTTGTCTCTTAATTTTTCCAATTGCCTTCGGATCAAGATATTCTTTTTTGAAGTACTTATCTAGCCCCCCTATTTTCATTAAAAGATTTTCGGCCTTACACACTTTCTTTTCCGCTTCAATATATCCAGGGCTTATATGTAAACTGGCTTTTGAATTTGTGAAGCATACAAGATAATCAAGGGGGACTAAGGATAATTGATTCTTCTCAAACCAGTAATTCAGCAAAATTTTATGACGAGAAACTTGAGAAAGAGGATTTGAATATACCTTTTTATTTTCATTCACTTCTTGAGTCAGTTGATGTCTTTCTAAAACAAGCGAACCAGAATAGTTTTTACTGTCAATAATTAAGCCGTATTTTTCAGAAAGGAGGAAAGCATCAATTTGGAAGTAGGAATCTCCATGCGGGAGGCGAATATCGTGGAAAATATGGTACCTTTTTGGTGGAAGCAAGCTTAAAAAATAGTGTAAATTCTTTTCTCCTCGATACCCTGACCTCAAATTGATAAGTTTTTCTTCAACATAGACTCTACTGGGATGATTTTTAACAATTCTTCGTTCAAGAGCCTCATGCTGCTCTAATAATATTGGTTTTATTAGATCTTTTCCAAACAAAATTATCACTCCTTTGTCTTTTGAGTATTATTTTATCGAAATTTGACGTAATTTTTGTTTAAGAATTAGACGATTTTTCGAAGATTTTATTTTATCAACATATTCTTCACGGATATCAACACAGTTTTGAGATATATCAACACAAAATCGCCAGATATCAACACACTTTTAAAAGATATCGACACATTTCTATGATATATCAACACATTTTGTCCGGATATCAACAATTCACACCAAAAAAGGGACAAGCGCAAGCGCCCGTCCTCCAAACAACACAATTATTTAAAAACCGGTTCCTTAAACTGAGTCAATTTTTCCAATGAAGACTTATCCACATCAGCATGCAAGCTGTTTCCGTGAGAGTCCATTGTTACAACAGCAGTGAACCCTTCAACACGTAGGTGCCACATCGCTTCTGGAATACCAAATTCCATAAGGTCAACGCCTTCAACAGACTTAATACAATCAGCATAATACTGAGCCGCGCCACCGATTGCATTTAAGTACACGCCGCCATGCTCTTCTAATGCTGCCAAAGTTTTTGGACCCATACCGCCTTTACCGATAACGGCACGAATACCGAACTTCTTCATGATATCGCCTTGGTAAGGCTCCTCACGAATACTTGTTGTTGGGCCAGCAGCCTTCACATGCCACTCACCTGCTTCGTCTTTTTGCATTACAGGTCCGCAGTGATAAATGACTTGTCCATTTAAATCGACTGGTGCATCGTGATCCATTAAATGTTTGTGGATCGCATCACGGCCAGTGTACATCATTCCCGTAATTTGAACCACGTCGCCAACCTTCAAATCACGGATTTGCTCTTCTGTGATTGGTGCAGTTAACGTAATTACGTCTTCAGATTTAGCTGCAGCCGTTTCCTTTTCAGCCTCAGCCTGAGCAAAATCAATGAATTCTCCTTCTTGGTACATCCACTCATTGATTTCCCCTGTTTCCGGATTTACCGCAACACCCATGCGGCGGAATGCCCAACAGTTATAAGCAACAGAAACATAGAAGCTGGCAGGAATACGGTTCATCACGCCGATTTTACAACCTAGAAGAGTTGCCTCGCCGCCGAAGCCCATTGTACCGATACCAAGTTTATTTGCATTTTCCATTACGTATTCTTCTAACTTACGAAGATCTTCGTTCGGATTTACATCTTCAACAGAACGGAATAATTGTTCTTTAGCTAAATCATAGCCGGAAGAACGGTCACCGCCAATACCAACACCGATGAAACCGGCGCTGCAGCCTTGTCCTTGTGCTTGGTAAACAGAATGCATGATACATTTGCGAATACCATCAAGGTCACGACCGGCACGGCCTAGGCCTTCAAGTTCACATGGAAGGCTGTATTGGATATTTTTATTTTCACAGCCGCCGCCTTTTAAAATTAGGCGAACATCAATATAATCTTTTTCCCATTGGTCAAACTTGATGACTGGTAAGCCCGCACCAAGGTTATCACCACTGTTTTTACCCGTTAAGGAATCAACTGAGTTTGGACGTAATTTTGCCTCTTTTGTCGCTAAAACAATTGCATTGCGGATTGCTTCTTTTAATTCTAGTTGGTTCACCCCAACTGGAGTTTTAATTTTAAAGGTAGGAAGACCTGTATCTTGGCAAATTGGTGAAACTTGATCATCTGCCATTTTAATATTGTTCGTAATCGTTGCAAGGCTCATTGCGGCACTTGTGCCGGCATTTTCCTGTTCCTTGGCAGCTTTAACTGCACGGCGAACGTCTTTTGGAAGTTTCGTAGAAGTTTCTACAACCAGCTTGTACATGCTTTCTTGAAATTTTTCAATATTCAATTCGAGTACCCCTTTCCCTTTGTCCCACTAATTTATCTTTTTTAATTTTATAACTATTCGACGCACTCCATTATACTCCTATACGCCTAAGAATTAAAGAATAAGCTTGAAATCGGTTACTTGGTATTATGAGGTAAATCGCTTAAAAACCATAAAAAATGAGTCTGCTTTTAAACAGACTCATTCGTTTCACGATTATTGAATTCTCGGCATTTTGATTCCATGTCATCGAGCATGGAAAGTAAACGGTCAATATCCTCAAGATCCGTATCTTCCGGATCAATTGCATCTAATACATCAAGGAATATATTTAATCGTTGTTTTAAAAAGTTAACTTGCAGGTTTTTATCTTGTACAGGACTACCCAAATCTTTTTCTCTCCTTTCATAACGTTTATATCCTACCGAAAAAAACACTGTTTTGCAATTTTTTATAAAAAAGACCCCTACCGAACCAATCTGTAGGAGTCTCCTGTGCTAAATCAACGTGGGTGTTCAGGTGCTATGAACCCAAAAGATACAAAATCTTGAACCGGAATCCACGCGCCAATGCCCTGAGAGGTAACATTTTTAATAACAATAAACTTTTTATTTCCTTTTAACATGAGATAGACTTCCCCGTAGGTAACCTTCCCTTTTTCACTTACCCCCGGTGCATAAGCAAATAAATAGCCTAAACGGTTAGCTGGGATGTTATAAACATGATCATTTTTCGTTCCACCGCCAATGACCGTTTCAAACGCAAGCGGCAGGCGAGTTTTCTCCATCGCCGTGAGCAGCATCATTTTCTTGACCATTTCTGCATCCGGGATTTTAGAGGTCAAACCTCCACGAACGATTTTTTGCGATTCTTGAACATAGTGAATCTTGTAGGGGGCCTTACCACCACGATTATCAAAAAAGTTGGTATTGATTTTTTGATACTCCCAATTCGGCGAGGTTTCAGTTGATTCATAGTTCAGCGGCCATTGCCCTAAATAAACGATGGCACGATACCCAATCGCAAATGGAGTACTATTAATGCTGGACTCATTAAGCATACGAATCAAATCAGGATTTTGAATCTTGACCTTCGAAGAGTCGATTAATTTCTTTGTTAAATCACTTGGCTGTAAAAGCGGCAAATCCTGTGTCGAATTCGGATAAGTATTTTCCTTTGAGATATTTCGAACAGAAGATGGGACAGTATATTTAACTGCCTCTCTTTTCACCGCAGTTTTTTCAGCAAAAGCAGTTGGCAAAATGGTCATGATTAATAGCATTGACATAAGGACAGGGGCAAATTTTTTCACTTAAAAAAACTCCTTTCAACATATCGCATTATACCGTCTGCACATAGTTTTTTCGGAGTTCCTAAATATTATCCATTTCGAAAAATAATTTCTGGTCAAGTCTCTGAATTCCTATTAATTTTTGACCGTTTTTAAAGAAATGACACAAAAATGTAATAATCAGAACATTTACAAAATTCCATCATTCATTTATAATAAACTTAACCTTTTAATAAAGGAGGGCAGCAATCAATCTGCTAACCAATTATCATTTAAGGAGGTTGGGATCCCCGACTTATATGAATTTTCAACACTCGTGTTTTTTTCAGGTTCGTTCTTAACTAACATGAAGGTTGGTGATTGATGGTCCCATTTAAAAGCGAGATTGATTTTAGCCTAATTTAAAAATGTCACTATAGCACATGAAGCGTGAATTACCCGTACATGAGAATTTAGTAAAAAGAAGACTCTAAGTCATTTGACTTAGAGTCTTTCCTATTAAAGAAGGAAAAATCCAATCCCCAATATCACATAGGCGGCGATTAAGGTCAATCCCTCGAACCAATTGGATTCCCCATCATTGGAGATCACAACCATTAGCAAAACGGATGAGACCATTGCGATGAGTTCCTGCCAGCTAAATAAAAGCGGCATCGAGGTTTCAAAGAACAGCGAGATAATAACCAGAACAGGAAGAACAAACATCGCAACCTGTAGTGTCGAGCCAATTGCGATTTCTACTGCAATATCCATTTTATTTTTGAAAGCCATTAAAACTGCTGAAGCATGCTCTGCCGCATTTCCGACAATCGCAACGATGATAATTCCAATGAACATCTCTGTCCAGCCAAAGGATTTCGCCACAACCTCAAAGGTATGAACAAGATGTTCAGAGATATAGGCAACCGCAACAGTGGCAATGGCTAAAACGGCAATCGCTTTTCCTTTTCCCCATTCCGGAGCCTCTTCATCATGAACGACCTTTTCTGTATCATGTTGATAAACCCCCCGATGCGTAACGAGCTTGAAAAATAATGCAGCTAAATAAAGGATAATCAGGATAATCGAAATTCCAACGCTTAAGGAAAGTTTTTTGTCTTCATTCATGTTCATTGAAAAAACCTCTGGAATGACAAAAGCAATCATCACTGCAAACATCAAGAGTCCGGAATTATGCCGGGCATCGTAAATATTAAATTCCTGACGTTTGTATTTAAGACCGCCGACAAAAAAGGATAATCCGGCAACCAGGAGCAAATTCCCTAATACGGAACCCGTTAGCGAGGCAAGAACAATCCCAACAAGGCCAGCCTTCAAGGAAAAGATTGAAATAATTAACTCAACTGCATTACCAAAGGTTGCATTTAAGAGCCCGCCAATTCGTGGTCCAGCCACAATCGCCAAACTTTCAGTGGCTCTGCCCATATAGCTTGCCAGTGCAATAATCGTTAAACAATAAATAGTAAATAAAAGGATACTAGACCAATGTAATAGTGTACCAATAATTGAAAGTGGCACTCCAATAAATGTCATGACCATAAATATTTTATTTGTCACGGCGTTCCCTCCGGTCATAAATTTTTCCATATATACCTATATTCCCCTAAAAAAACCCATCAATGAGAATACACTATTTTGCAACTTATTAAAAGTTTGGTTGAATTTTTCGCTTGCAAATACTGGATTTTCTAGTTACCATCATTTAGATACGATTATTTCAGAATTGTAAGTAAGAGGTTAATTATATGCAAAAAAATCAATTTCATTTTTCGATTTTAGTTAGTATTGTTGCCATTTCCGGGTTTTCTCAAGGAATGCTGCTGCCGCTGATTGCGGTCATCTTTGAAAAAAGTGGTGTTTCTTCCTCATTAAACGGACTAAATGCCACAGCTCTTTATATTGGAATTCTCCTCGTTTCTCCTTTTATGGAGATGCCATTACGGAAGTATGGCTACAAACCGGTGATTTTAATTGGAGGAGGAATAGTCGTTGCCGCACTCGCCCTTTTTCCCGTTTGGCAATCCTTTTGGTTTTGGTTTGTTTTGCGTTTACTGATTGGAATCGGCGACCATTCGCTCCATTTTGCCACCCAAACCTGGATTACGTCTTCCTCGCCACTCAATAAACGTGGAAGAAACGTGGCCTTGTATGGATTATTTTTCGGAATTGGCTTTGCAGCTGGACCGCTGATGACCCCATTGGTGAACATAAATAAGTCTCTTCCGTTCATCGTTTCGTCTATCCTTTGCTTGATTGGCTGGTTCTTTTTATTGGCTCTAAAGAATGAATACCCTGAAGCAGATGCAGGAATCAATTCATTGCTAAGAACGATAAAGCGGTTCAGTCAGGCATTAAAATATGGCTGGGTTGCCTTTTTACCGCCCTTTTCATATGGTTTCTTAGAATCATCCTTAAACGGCAGTTTTCCCGTATATGCATTGCGGACGGACATCAATGTGGCCAGTGTTTCCATTGTGCTATCGGGGTTTGCCATCGGCAGTATCTTGACCCAACTTCCTTTAGGAATGATAAGTGACCGCTATGGACGAAGAAATGTGTTAATCACCGTTCTATTTTTGGGATTTTTAAGTTTTACTGTCGCAAGCTTCCTAGAGCATTCCTTAATTGGCCTATTTATATGTTTTCTTTTTTCCGGAATGGCCGTCGGTTCCACGTTCTCTCTCGGGATTAGCTTTATGACAGACCTGGTTCCAAAAAACCTTTTAGCAACAGGAAATTTGTTATGCGGAATCTTTTTCAGCCTGGGAAGCTTAAGCGGCCCGATTATTGGCGGCCTGTTTATCCAATTTTTCCAAAACGTTAATTTCTTCTATATTATTAGTACGATGCTCCTGGTTCTATCCCTGATTATTTATCTTTTTGGAAAAAGAACCATTCCGATGCCAGAAGGCCAAAAAAATTAAGGAACGAATCTTCCTATATTCACGGAGCAAATTCATATCGAACGCATAGAATATGTGGTAAAATAAAGTAAATATAGGATATCCTTATAAATAAGTATTCGCTGTCATCATTTGATGACAGCTTTCGTGTTTTTTAAGGGTGCTGAGTTTGATTATTCTTCTCATTAAGAAAAGTGGAAGTGCCTGGAGCGAAATTAACAACCAAGTTTAACATAGTTAAAAAATATTAATCCGAATTATGGAGGGGGAAAAGATGAGTTCAGAAGCGAAATCACTTACACAAGAAATACAAAAGGTTTCTTTCATTGAAAAAATTAAGCCTCACGCAGAGCTGATTGCCGCTGCGGTTAGCGGGCTTTTAATTGTTGCAGGGTGGCTACTTGATAAATACGATAACGAAGTAGATTCTATCATCGCTTATTTGCTTGCTTTTGTGATTGGAGGCTTTGCCAAGGCGAAAGAAGGGATCGAGGAAACCTATGAAAATAAACAACTGAATGTCGAAATGCTGATGATTTTTGCCGCAATCGGTTCAGCGATTATTGGCTACTGGACAGAAGGAGCCGTGTTAATCTTTATTTTTGCAGTCAGTGGTGCTTTAGAAACCTATACGATGAATAAGAGTCATAAAGAAATTTCTTCGTTAATGGAACTTCAGCCTGAAGAAGCCCTTCTCATTAAGAATGGGGTCGAAAAAAGAATTCCAACTTCTGAACTGCAGGTAGGAGATCAGATTCTTGTAAAACCCGGCGAGCGGATCCCTTCAGACGGTATGATCGTAAAAGGAAAAACCAATATCGATGAAGCTGCCATCACCGGGGAATCGATGCCTGTTTCGAAAGGGGATCAGGAGGAAGTCTTTGCGGGAACGGTTAATCTAACAGGTTCTATTACGGTTCAAGTGACCAAAGCAAGCAGTGACACCCTTTTTCAAAAAATCATTCAGCTTGTTCAATCGGCCCAAAGCGAAAAATCTCCTTCCCAGCTTTTTATTGAACGCTTCGAAGGAACTTATGTAAAGGCTGTTCTAGCTGTAGTAATCCTGATGTTTTTCATTCCACACTTTCTACTGGGCTGGAGTTGGCATGAATCCTTTTACAGAGCAATGATTTTGTTAGTGGTTGCCTCCCCGTGTGCATTGGTGGCATCCATCATGCCTGCCACCTTATCCGCCATATCCAATGGAGCGAAGCATGGAATCTTGGTAAAGGGCGGGGTTCATCTCGAGAATTTGAGCTCTTTAGAAGCCATTGCCTTTGATAAAACCGGAACCCTCACAAAAGGAAGACCCGAGGTAACCGAGGTTATTGTAAATGATGGTCTGGACCGGGAAGATCTTTTATGGAAAGCGGCTTCGATTGAGAACCATTCGAACCATCCGCTTGCAAAAGCCATTGTCAAATATGCAAAACAACAGCTGAATCGGGAACTTCTTCATCCTGATTCTCTAGAAGACCTTCCTGGCTGGGGTTTAAAAGCAAGCATTGGCCTTGAACATTGGAAAATTGGGAAAGCAGATTTTGTTGGAAAAGAAATGGCAGATGCATTTGCAAATGGAAAAGCAAAAGAATTGGCCAGCCTTGGAAATACCCTTGTTTTCGTTGAAATCAATGGTGCTCTTTCCGCCATGATTGCCTTGAAGGATGTAGTCAGGGAAGAAACTAAGATAGCCATTGATCAATTAAAACAAAAAGGAATTTATACTGTCATGCTTACAGGGGACAGTAAAACAACAGCGAGTGCCATTGCTGCTGAAAGTCATGTTGATCAATTCTTTGCTGAATGCTTACCAGAAGAAAAAGTAGAGCAGTTGAAAGAATTGAAGACCAAGTTTAAAACTGTGGCAATGGTTGGTGACGGGATTAATGATGCCCCTGCCCTGGCCATTGCAAATGTTGGAATTGCCATGGGTGAAGGTACAGATGTTGCGCTAGAGACAGCAGATATTGTCTTAATGAAAAATGATTTGCCAAGGATTGCGGAGGCTGTTCGCCTCTCGCAAAGAATGAATAAAATTATCAAGCAAAATGTTATTTTTTCTATATCTGTTATCATGCTTTTAATTGCTTCGAACTTTTTTCAGCTGCTTGATTTGCCATTCGGAGTGATTGGCCATGAAGGAAGCACAATTTTGGTCATTCTAAATAGCTTAAGGCTTCTCAAGTCATAAGGAAGACCGGGGTGATATCCCCGGCCTTTTTTTATTTGTCCAGTAAGCACCAAGATGCTACCACTTTTTAGTGATATCCGTTCGAGCCGTTTGCAGACCCAGAAGTTTTTTGTTTTGGATGATTCTTTTTCCCTTTTTGTTTTGTTCCGCCATCTTTTTTCGTCGCTTTGGTCATGGTGTAAGCCTCCCTTAAGATTGTAGGTAACCCCCAATCATAGTTTAAGCAAATCCGACGTTTTCATAAAGGAAAAATGAGGAGCACTTAACAGTTTTTCTTACTTCTTTCACTGTAAAACGCGTTAATTTCCCCACCTAAAACGATGATGAAGGCCGATAAATACAGCCATATCATTAACACAATGATCGCTCCAATACTTCCGTAGGTCAGTGAAAAATTACTAAAATTCTCAACATAAAAGCGTAATCCCATAGAAGTAACAATCCAGCCGACTGTGGCAAAGGCCGCACCCGGAAATGCGCTTCTGCACCGCAATTTCACATTCGGAGCAATCCAATATAAACCTGTAAAAATCAAGAACAAAATAATCGCACTCACAAGATAGCTTAGAGTGTCCCAAATCTTACCAAACTCGTCCGAAAATCCTACCTGTGAAAATAAAAATACGCCAATTTCTCTACCAAAGACCGGTAAAATAATGGCAAGGATAAAAACAAAAATCATTCCCAGAGTTAAGAGAATCGCCACTCCCCTTGCAACAATAAAGGAACGGTTTTCTTTCGCATTGTAGGCTTTATTAAAAGCCCTGACTACTGCATTAATTCCGTTTGAAGCTGACCAGATGGTACCGATTATACCAAACGATAGCAGCCCGCCATTACGGTGATTCATGATATATTTCACATTTTTCTCAATTAAATCCATTGCTTCTACCGGGGCAAAACCTTTGATCACTCCAAGAACATCTTGATGTGGGATAGGGATATATGGAAGTAATGTAAAAAGAACAATGAGGAGAGGAAACAAGGAAAGGAGAAAAAAATAGGCGAGCTGGGCACTTAAACCATTCAAATCATCTTCTTCAATCCTGTGCCATAGTAATCGAATTAAAGATGAACGAACATTTCCTCCCTTTTCCACGCTTATCCCTCCTTCATGATTTTAATCTTCTTTAATGACGGCATCCATAAAGTCTGAGTCTTCATGATCGGCAAAGGCATCTTTTGTTTCCTTTACCATATCGGTTACTTTCGGGGTGAGTTCACTAAGTTCATCTACTTTCTCAGTGATATAAGAAATATCCTCACTCACTTCCTCAACCGTTTCTTTGATTCTGATTGCTGTTTCCTTTATTTGTCCGGCAACCTCTCGCGGATGCTTTACTATATAGAGCCCTTTGTTGGATACCTTTAGAACATTTTCCTTCATTACTTCCCTAGTATCTTTATCTAAAAGGCTGATTACACCACCCGCTAATGCTCCATATAACATTCCTTTCCAAAATTGATTCCTCTTTGTCACTTTAAACTCTCCTTCTTTGCTACAATTTATCATCTTAACTCCCATTTTGCGATAAGCCCATTCCCTATGCAAGTTTAAATGGTAATATTTTATATTCTTTCATAAACATTCCCCTTTTGTAAAAGAACAAAACACTATTTTTATTGACATCTACCCATTATAATGAAAAGATGAGGATAAAAATTCAAGGGGGTCCGGGATGAATTTAGCAGAAAAATCGACTGAAAATGTCGAATACATGATTGAACAAATTAAAGAAAAATTAAAGGTTTTAAACTTGGGCGCCATAAAACCAACTCATTTCGATGAAGAAATGTACGAAGATCTAAAAGAAATTTATGAACTGGTCATGAAGAAAAATTCCTTCAGTCCAAATGAAATGCAGGCGCTCGTAGAGGAATTAGGAAACCTTCGAAAAAAATAAAAAAGCAGACCCTGAGGGTTTGCTTTTTATTTTTGTTCTGTCAAGATGATTGGGCCATCCTTTGTAATCGCAATGGTATGTTCATATTGGGCGGAATAAGTTCCATCAACGGTTCTTGCCGTCCAGCCGTTCAAATCCATTTTTGTATGGTACATTCCGATATTTACCATTGGTTCAATCGTGAACACCATTCCTTCTTTAATGCGCGGTCCTTTTCCCGGAAGGCCGTAATGTGGAACATCCGGTTTCTCGTGAATGACAGTTCCAATTCCATGTCCAATGAAATCCCGTACAACCGATAGCCCTTCACTTTCAACATATTTTTGAATTGCGTGTCCGATATCTCCAATTCGATTTCCTGGAACCGACTGTTCAATTCCTTTATAAAGTGCCTCTTTTGTTACCTTTAATAAGTGGTCGGTTTCAGGAGAGACAATGCCCACAGCATAGGACCAGGCTGAATCGGCCAATGCTCCATTATAGTTGACCACCATATCGATCGTGACAATATCTCCGTCTTTCAAGGGTTCTTTTCTTGGGAATCCATGACAGATTTCATCATTAATACTTGCGCATGTGGCAAATTCATACCCTTTATAACCCTTTTGCTCCGGTGAAGCGTTATTTTTCCGTAAAAAATCATCAACAAATTCCTCAATTTCCCAGGTTGTAATACCTGGTTTAATTAATTTGGCAATTTCTTTATGACATGAAGCAAGAATTTCTCCCGCTTTCTTCATTGCTTCAATTTCTCTTTGTGATTTTAAGACAATCATTGTTTTCCCTGCCTTTTTATATTTTTCAGTATTCACTCTAAAAACATCTTATCTCTATCCAAGCTTTTTTTCAAAGAAGTGATTTAAGAATTTATTAATTATTGTTAACTTAGACGTATATTGTAAAAAATACGCCGTTCGTAATATGGAACTTTTTTCTCCCTTTTGGTAATATTATATTATAGATTATCTTTATTAGGTGTGTGAGATGCCATGATTGGAGAACGAGTAAAAAAACTGCGTTTAGAAAAGAAAATGTCCCTTTCCGAACTTGCTGAACAGGCGGGAGTCGCAAAGTCTTATTTGAGTTCCCTAGAAAGAAACTTACAAACAAATCCTTCTATTCAATTTCTCGAAAAAATTTCAGCAGTCTTAAATGTCCCTGTTGATTATTTAATCCACGAACGAATTGATCAAGAGGAATTGGACAGCGAGTGGATGAAGATTGTAAAAGAAGCAATGAATTCAGGAGTTTCCAAACAACAATTCCGTGATTTTCTTGAATTTAACAAGTGGCGGGCTGACCAAAATAAGTAGTATAACTTTTTAAAAAAGAAAGCATTCCCAAAAGGATTATTCATCTTTTTAGGAATGCCTTTTTTGTATGTACCTTAACATTGCTTAGCCAACTGCTCCTTCAAATCATTTTGATTTAGAAATGTTCGAACTGTTTCCTTGTCAATTCCAAGTTTTTTTGCTTCGAGTATTAGAGCAATCCATTCCTCATCCATAACTTCAACTATACATTCTGTGTTTCTCAACTAAACTCACCCCTAAAATACATATCGTATCCCAGGCAGCCCGGCCATCATTGCAAGATACTCTTACCTTAGATCCTCGGCTTTGCGTCCCTCTTTTTCAAAAGGTTTGCCTTTTTCTGATTGTATTGTTCATAGAATAAATTAATTATTTATTACTCAGGACTAAATACTTAATCCTTAACGATACGTTTATTATAAATAGTTCTTTTTTAGTAGGGTGTTAGATTTTGTCAGAATAATCCCATTTTCAAATTACTTTTTGTTACAAGTTATTCCTTTTTTTGACAAAAAAACTGCTAATACATAAAGAAACATATCATTTATATACAAGAAATCCATATTTTCAAATAAAAAAGAGGGAATTTTTGTCGAATTCCCTCCCTTTTCCTTATCTTTGAAATGCAAAAATAGATTTAAATCCTTTTTGCCTTGGTCCCCTACAGAAATATCGTTGAAATGAATCCGTTAAGTTTTGATTGTTTAGTTCCGGATTTACAGTTTCTTTCGACCGAATGGTTAAATAGGAACAAGAAAGTCCTATTTTGCAAGAGTCCTCTGTATTTAAACCCTTTAAATCCCCATATATTATTCCAGCAATAAGCGAATCACCTGCACCTGTTACGTCCGTAACCGGCACTTCAGGGGCAACCAACGCTCCGGCTTCCCCGTCTTTGGTAAAATAAATTAATCCCTTTTCTCCTCTACTGATAACGACCTTTTTAACGCCCTTGTTTAAAAGCTCTACAGCCGCCTTAAAAAAGTCACCCTCGGACTTTATTTTAATATTGGACAATGCTTCTGCCTCTTTTTCATTTGCAACGAGCCATGTAATTCCTTCAAGCGAACGTGGTAATTTTTCAGATTTTGATACTGAAACCGTAGCAATGCAAATAGGAATATTTTCACTCCTGCAATGTTGGATAATGAGCTCAATGATTACTGCAGGTAGATTTGTATCTAGTAAAACGATGGCAGGCCGGTCTTGTGGCCATTTTTTTTCAATAAAGTCCTCTTCCGCATAATCATAAATAGCCATATCAGCAAACGCGATTGCCATTTCGCCTTCTTCATCTAGGACAGCTGTATAGGTACCCGTTGACTTTCCCGGCAGTGCCTCCAAAAGGCTTACATCCACATATTCTCCTGTTATTTTACGAAGCCAATTTCCTTCAGGGTCTTCTCCTATATAGCCAAGTAAGGAACTATTAATACCGAGGCGCCCTAGGTTTTCAGCAATATTTCTTGCTACTCCGCCACAGGACATCGTACTCTTTGCAGGGTTCGATGTTTTAAAGGTAAGGTGATTTATCGTTTGTATTTTGCGATCTATATTGGCTCCGCCAATACAAAGAACATTCATGGTTTTCAAACACTCCTCTGACAGGTAACTAAGAATCAGGATTCGACAAAAATCCTCTCCACTATAATTAGTACGATACAAACCTAATAAAACCCTTTGGATAAAATTGTATTTCGTTGTATTTTGTGCAATCGTTTTCCTTGAAAAATGGATAAACCAAGGCCTCATAGGTCTCAAATTTTTTAAAATTTCTTAGACCAGAAAATTTGTCTGAATCGTGACATTTAGCATATAATGTAAATAATATATAAATATCCAAAATATTACAAAAATATTGGAGGTACAAGAAAATATGACTATTCTTCATATATTGAATTACTCTATTCCCATTAGTTTTATTGTTTTCTTTGGTTTTCTCCTTGACCGAATGTGCAAACCTGGTAATCCAGAACAAAAAGCTGGCGATGAATGAAGTCTATTCAATAGATTTCACCAAAGCCAGCTTTTTTTACGAGATAAAAAAGGTAACGATTGACAGTACCACAGAAGTAATCAGCATTGCGATTAGCGGGCGAGCAGCCTTTGTCCGGAGATCCCGCAGGCTGACATTTAAACCGAGACCGACCATGGCAGAAGTAAGAATAAAAGTAGTAGCCGTAGCGACCCCGTCTAACGTTGCTTTTGAAACTGGAATCGACTTGCCGAAGACATAGCTTCCAAGCAAACTCATTAAAATAAAACCAATTAAAAACCATGGAAATTCAATTTTCGTATCTCCTGTATTCGCTGTTTTTTTACGTTTCATCCAATACATAAGAATAAAAGATAATGGAACTAGCAGCAGTACCCTGCCTAATTTCGCCAGTAGGGCAATCGCTAATCCATCAGGACCAGCAGGAGCTCCTGCCAAAGCGACATGTGCAATTTCGTGAAGGCTGGTACCGCTCCAAATTCCATATTCAATCGCCGATAATGGAAGAAAAGGCCTTAAGATGGTATAGGTGATGGAAAATATCGTTCCAACTAGCGCAATAATCCCTACTCCTATCGCAGTATCTTCATCTTTTGCTTTGATAATGGGAGAAACGGCTGCAATGGCTGCTGCCCCGCATACTCCAGTACCAACTCCCAAGAGAAGAGAAAGAGATGATTCTGCTTTAAATAATTTTCCGAGCCAAACGGTTAATACTATAGCAAAAGTAATAACACCCACATCGCGCACAAGTAGTCCAAGCCCTTGATGCAGTACAATATCAATATTAAGTTTTAAGCCGTACAAAATGATGGCAAAGCGCAAAAAACGTTTCGCAGAAAATTGAATACCGGCGCGCAGTTTTTCTGGATATCCGAAAAATTGCCGATATATGACCGCAATGACGATTGCACAGGCCAGCGGGCCAACATGATCAAAACCTGGGACTTTTGATAAAGCATATCCTAGAGCTGCAACAACAATCGTAAAGGAGATTCCACCTAACCACACACCAACGGAGGACTTAGGTTCCGGTTTTTTTTGCTGAAGACCCGCTTGTTCAGTTACAGATAAAGCTTTAGCACTCAGGTTCCCCATTTTTATCACCTCATTTAATTTCTAATTTTAGGATACTCCTGGTTTATGTATAAGGAAAATAAAGATATATAATAGGGATGATAAGTAAATTTATATACATAAGGAACAGATGCGGGGGAATTGAATGGATCAACATTTAGAGGTGTTTATAAAGGTTGTAGAAAAGGAGAATTTTTCGAAAGCTGCAGAAGATCTGCATATGACACAGCCTGCAGTCAGTCAATATATCAGGGCTTTAGAGGAATCTGTCGGCGCTAGACTGCTTGAAAGGAGTAATAAATATGTGCGCCTCAATAAGGCAGGGGAAATTGTTTATCATCATGCAAAAGAAATTTTGGCACTCCACACAAAAATGCAATCATTAGTCGATGATCTGACCAATAAGGCAAGCGGTCAGATTTCGATTGGTGCGAGCTATACATTTGGTGAATATATTCTGCCGCATATTATTTCGAGAATGCAGTGGCAATATCCCTTGATTCGTCCATCAATCAAGATTCAAAATACAAAGGAAGTGATTGAGCTCGTAAGAATGCATCAATTGGATATAGGAATTATTGAGGGATTTTTGAAGGATGATCATTTATCTTCAGAAGTCATTTCTGAAGATAAGATGGTGGTTGTTGCTTCGCCCACTCATCATCTTTTATCGAAACTTGGTGAGAAACGAATTTCTGATTTGGTGGATGAAACATGGATTTTAAGGGAGGAAGGTTCCGGTACAAGGGAAGCTGCGGAAAACTTTTTTCGCTTGCATAACTTTACGCCCAAAAAAATTATGGAATTTGGAAGTACTCAGGTGATAAAAGAATCCGTTGAGGCAGGTCTGGGGATCAGCCTATTATCACGCTGGGCTATTGAAAAAGAGGTCATTCATAGTTACATCCGGATCATTCATATTGAGGGTCTGCCTTTCAAACGAAATTTTTCGATGATTACTCAGTCCGCCTATCAAACAAAGGCCTTAAAGACATTTATTGAAATTGTGAGGAAGTATTTGGCAGAGTTTTAGTTAAATTAGGCGTGAAGGACATTTCTCCAACTCCTTACTTGAGTTTGTCCCTCGCGCCCTTTTAGCGTTATTTCAATTTATTTTGCACCTTATGTTCATAGTTTTTGAAAAAAGAGGAATTCGTTTTAACGCCTCGTTTGGACATCATTTGATTGAAACGCAGAAGCTTTTCATTTAGCTTCCTTCTAAGTCCTTCCCGCTCTCCAGGGTCATCACATTTTTTCATTAAATCCTCAATTGTCGTCATTTCCCTGCGCAAATGACCTTCCTCTTCGGTATACCCAGCATTTTTTAACAACTTATATGCCATGCGCAATTCCTCAGGAACTCCTGCGAGGTCATCGAGGGGAAGCGGCTTGCCCATCCCAGGGAGATTTTCAAACTCACCATCTTCATATGCTTTTTTTATCCGTTCTTCTGAGACAATATGAAATAGATCCATGTTATAGCCTCCTTTTACCATCCCTACTATCTAAAGTATATCAACTCTCCATTTATATGCCTATCAGCCAAACCGTAATTTTTTATCTTTATTGGGGGAATGCTACTAGCGTAAACGAAAGGAGTGTTGAGTTTGGCACGTGGAGAACATTTTAATCATAAAAAGAAAAACCACCCAGGTGATTTTCCAAAAAATAGCCTGACCGCAAAACATACTAGAGAAGTCATTGAAGATGAAGAACTAATCGTCACCCAGGAGGCATTCAAAAATAGAGTCGAAGAGGAAGAATAAAAAGCGTGAGGGCCCCCTCACGCTTTTTCATATTACAATACTACTGATTGTGTTAATTCAGCAAAATCCATTGTTTTTAGGCCTTCTGCTGCTCTTTCAATATCCTTCGAGAAAACCCGGTCCTTTGTAATAGAAGGAACAATTTCTCTTCCCTTTTCGTAAAGTCTTCTTGTTTGTGTAGCCATTTTATCCACACCACGGTATTCTACAGCCTGCATGGCACAAATCAATTCAATCGCAAGAACTCTTCTTGCATTTTGAATAATTTGATGAGCGTGTCTTGAGCCAATGGTTCCCATACTTACATGATCCTCTTGGTT
>NZ_AXVA01000028.1 GCF_000482325.1 Bacillus sp. UNC438CL73TsuS30
AGCCGTTACCTCACCAACTAGCTAATGCGCCGCGGGCCCATCTGTAAGTGTCAGTTAAAAACCGACTTTCAGCTTTTCCTCATGAGAGGAAAAGGATTATCCGGTATTAGCTCCGGTTTCCCGAAGTTATCCCAGTCTTACAGGCAGGTTGCCCACGTGTTACTCACCCGTCCGCCGCTAATCAACAGGAGCAAGCTCCTATTGATTCGCTCGACTTGCATGTATTAGGCACGCCGCCAGCGTTCGTCCTGAGCCAGGATCAAACTCTCCAAGAAAGTTGATATAGCTCATTTGTTACGTTGGCTCATGTTCTCTATATAATAGAAGAAACATGATTATTATTGTTTGTTGACGTTTTTGTCTGTTTAGTTTTCAAAGAACAATCTTGTTTTCACTTCTAAAGTCTCTTTCAGAAGCAACTTTATAATAATATCATCTCATTAACGTTTTGTCAACATTTTTTAATAACATTTTTATCATTAAATTGTTGACTTGTCATTAACGACTGCTTAAATATATTACCATCATTTCTACAATTACGTCAACACTATTTTAAATAAAAATTCACTAGAATCCTATTGAACCTTTTTTTCGCTATTTATTTGTTTCGTTTAAAAATATTTTTGGTAAAACCAAAATTTTGTCCCTAAACAAATTGAAGCCAATTTACGTGCCAATTCTCCTGAATTCCATGTTCCGGTATTATTAGACAGGACGATAACGGTAACCCTGTCTTTAATAAAATCCACTATTTCACATTTAAAACCAGGCAAACTGCCGTTATGCTCAATCATAGGTCTTCCAAAACTTATAAAGTTATTTGCTACTTTCCAACCGTAGCCATATTTAAAAACACCCAGTTTCGAGGTATCGATATAGCCTGTCTCCATTTTTTCAATCTCTTTTGGTGAAAGGATTTTTAAGTCATGTATCGCATTATTGTATCTCATCATGTCTCCGACTGTTGAAATAATATCACCCGCTCCTGCAAGCTGGCTTTCATCATCCCTCTCAACCACTTTCCGCATGTTCCTATATCCCATTGCAAAATCCTTTGCATCAGCCTTTTTAAAATAGGTATGATCCATGCCAGCAGGTTTAAAGATATTGTCCTGAAAATAGGTCTGATAATTTTTTCCGGAAACCTTTTCAACAATGTAAGCAAGCATCATATACCCCGTGTTAGAATACATATATTTTGTTCCGGGATTAAAAGTCAATGCTTGTTTCTTCATTAAATTAATAAAAGCAGGCAGCGTGATCAGCTTGGTTGTATCTGTAAGTTTAGAATGGTCAGCAACCCCCGAGCTGTGGGTCAGCAAATTTTGAATGGTAATTTTATCTCCATCCGGAAAATGATCGATATATTTAGATATAGGATCAGAAGTTTTCAATTTCCCGTTCATTTCAAGTTGAAGAATAGATACCGCTGTAAAGGATTTTGTAAGCGATGCGATACGAAATTGGGTGTTTAGTTGATTAGGTAATCCGGTTTCTTTATTGGCAAATCCATAGCCTTTTTTAAATACTGCCTTTCCATCCTTGGCAACTAACACGACACCATTAAATTGACTATCTAAAGCCTTTTTATCCATAAACACTTCGAGCCTGTTATTGAGGTTACCTTGCAATCCCGACTGGGTGTTACCATATACATTAAATGCCGCTATCGTAATAACCAGAAAACAAAATATAACACTAATTACCCACCTGAATGACTTTTTTATTTGCACAGGATTGCCGCCTCTCAACTAATCTGCCTTTTGAATCAATTATACGTTTATAATTCGTTATTTCAAAAATTCAATACTTATAAAACACAAAAGCCGACCCCATTTAGAAGGTCGGCTCTGCAAACTGCTTATTTTTTAATTCTTACGATATCTGCTTGTTTCAAATCTACCTGGCCTTGTTTTTCAAGCACGACTTTTTCACCTTCTGCTAAGTTGGTGAAAACAATTGGAGTAATCGTAGAAGTCGCATGCTCTTTTACATAATCCAAATCAACCTTTAGTAATGGCTGTCCTTTTACAATACGGTCGTTTTCAGACACTAATGTTTCAAACCCTTGACCCTTCAAATTAACAGTGTCGATTCCCACGTGAATAAGAATTTCACGACCGCTATCGGATAAGATTCCAATAGCATGTTTCGTTGGAAATAAGTTAACAATCTTTCCATCAACAGGTGATACAACCGTTCCCTCCGAAGGAACAATCGCAAAACCGTCCCCCATCATTTTTCCAGCAAAGACTTGGTCTGGAACTTCAGTGATCGGTTTGATTTCTCCTTTTAATGGAGCAACAATGATTTCTTTATTAGTGTTTCCAGCCGGAACAGCTTGAAGCTTGGTTTCTTTTGACGGCGCTGCAACTCTTGGACGTTTTCCTTCCATAATATCTTTCATTTGTCCTTTAATGGTTTCAGAACGCGGTCCAAAGATGGCTTGGATGTTATTACCTACCTCAAGAACACCTGCAGCACCTAATTTTTTCAATTGGTTTTTGTCTACTTCTTTAATATCATTTACTGATACACGTAGGCGAGTAATACACGCATCTAAATGAGCAATGTTTTTCTGTCCACCCATTGCATCCAAAATATTTGATGCAAGATCACCTGACCTAGTTTTTCCTGTTGGAGCCTCATCCTCTTCTTCCTCTAATTCACGACCTGGAGTTTTGAGGTCAAATTTACGAATTGCAAAACGGAATCCAAAGTAGTAAATAACTGCAAAGACAAGACCTACCGGAATAACTATCCATGCATGTGTTTGCGGATTAATAAGCCCAAATAAAATATAGTCAATCAATCCACCTGAGAAGGTCATTCCGATTTTTACATTTAAAAGATGCATGGTCATAAAGGATAGTCCGGCAAAAATGGCGTGAATACCGAATAATACCGGTGCTACAAACAAGAATGAGAATTCAATTGGTTCTGTAATACCTGTTAAAAATGATGTTAAACCAGCAGAAAACATGAGGCCGCCGACAACAGCTTTCTTTTCTGGCTTTGCTTCATGATAAATTGCCAAAGCCGCAGCAGGAAGACCAAACATCATAAATGGATATTTACCAGTTGTGAAAGTACCTGCCGTTAAGTGTTTTACACCATCTTTAATTTGCTCCATGAAAATATGCTGGTCACCATGAACAATTTGACCCGCTTTATTTGTATAGCTCCCAAATTCAAACCAGAAGGGCGCATAGAAGATATGATGCAATCCAAACGGGATCAGAGAACGTTCAATAACCCCGAAAATAAAGGCAGAAAGCGTTAAATTTGCATCTACCATGTTCGTTGAGAATGCATTTAAGCCTGATTGAATCGGCGGCCAAATGACAATCATAATTAATCCTAAAATTACTGAACTTGCTGCCGTTATAATTGGTACAAACCGCTTACCTGCAAAGAATCCTAAATAAGATGGGAGTTCAATTTCAAAAAATTTATTGTACATTGTAGCTGCAATGATCCCGACAATAATACCGCCAAACACACCCGTTTGCAGAGTTGGAATCCCCAATACAGATGCATAGCTTTGCGGATGTTTCGTTAAAGCATCAGCATCAATGCCTAGTGCTGTACCCATTGTTGCGTTCATAATAAGGAAACCAACAATTGCCGCGAGACCCGCAACACCGTCTCCTCCGGCTAATCCAATTGCAACCCCGACTGCAAATAACAGAGCAAGGTTACCAAAAATAACACTTCCTGCTTGTTCCATAACTTTAGCAACCATTGCTATACCATGGTTGTCTAAAAATGGTGCAAGATCTAATAAGGTTGGGTTTTGAAGTGCATTACCAATCGCAAGTAAAATCCCAGCAGCCGGCAAAATTGCAACCGGCAGCATTAATGCTTTACCGACTTTTTGCAAGACGCCAAAGGCATTTTTAAACATGATATAACCCCCAATATTTTAAATTTAGCTCATTAAGCGTTTTCATTTATGCTATAAAACCAACAAAAAAAGGCATGAGTAAAAGTAAATTGAATAAAGGTATGGGTATAGAATGCCCTCTACACTTTATTTCAATGAATACTTTTCACTCATGCCTGATCGAATCAGTAACACGTAAAAAATAATGGCTATTTAATTTTCTTTTGAAGCCTTTGCAAATGCATCGTTAAATAGACTGCTTCTGCATCATAGACTGTCAACCTTAATGTTTGCTGCATTACCTTAATGAGCTTCCAGGAAAGATTATAGCATACTGGATATTCTTCTTTCAATAGGGAAGCAATTCTTTCTGGTTCCTCTACCCTCTCCCCTTTCTGCACTCTTTCAATCGCAAATCGGAGATGACGAACAAGGCGCATATAATCAACGCTTTCTTTATCAATTTCAATATCAAGCTGTTCTTCGACCATTTCAACCAGCCTGCTTATAAGCTGAGAATGTCGGTTCACATCGGAGAGGTTTTTATTTGTAATCGCACTATGAATATGCAGTGCAATAAAACCAATCTCACCGTCGGGGAGGTTTATTCCCGTTTTCTCTCGAATATATTGGACGACTTCTGCCGCCACTTCGTACTCATGCCGATACAACGCTTTTGTTTCCACTAAAAACGGGTTGGACATTTCCATCCCTTGTGATGCCCTTGTAATCGCAAACATTAAATGATCCGTTAAAGCAACGTGGATATGTTCATTGAGCTGCGAATTTGTTCTTTGCTTGATCAGATCTATAGCAGAAATAATCACTTCAAGAAATTCATTATCAATAAAAGGAAGCAGCTTAATATAACTTTCTTGTTCCTTTTCATTTTTTAAAACAAAAAGCTTTTCAACTGTATCAGTCTCAATAAAATCCCCTTGTTTCCGATTGAAACCAATACCTTTTCCAATTAAGACAACTTCTTCATAGGAAGGGTGTTTAGCGATTAAAACATTGTTATTTAACACTTTATCAATCAATAATTTTGCCATACCCTTTTCCCCATTTCCCTTTTCCTTAGTACCATCATCGTAAAAGAGAGAATACAGGAAGTCAACGGCAATTTTCGACTATTTCCACGGAAATCATGACAAAGTCGACAAAAAGAACCTCAGAAATATTACTGAGGTTCTTTTTAGCACTTATCTTAAAATAAAATACACAAGAAAGATTGCGAAGAAGAAGTACATGATTGGATTAACTTCTTTAATTCTACCCTTTACAATCATAGTAATTGGGTAAAAAATAAACCCAATCGCGATACCAGTCGCAATACTATACGATAGCGGCATCGCAATCATTGTTAGGAATGCTGGTACTGCAATTTCAAATTTTTTCCAATCAATTTCCCCAATAGAGGTAACCATTAACACTCCAACAATAATCAGCGCAGGTGCAGTTACAGGAGATGTAATAACCGACAATAATGGGAAAAAGAAAAGTGATAAAATAAAGAAACCGGCTGTTACCAACGATGCAAATCCCGTTCTTGCTCCTGTTGCGACTCCAGCTGTGGACTCAACAAAAGATGTTGTGGTTGAGGTACCCATTACAGCACCGGCCATGGTCGCAATTGAATCAGAAAGTAACGCTTTCCCTGCATTCGGAAGCTTGTTATCTTTCATTAAGCCCGCCTGGTTTGCAACGGCAACAAGCGTTCCTGCGTTATCAAAGAAATCAACAAACAAGAATGTCAGGATAATTCCCACCATACTCGTTGACCAGAAAGAACTGTCACTAAAGGATGAAAATACAGCACCAAATGTTGGGTCTAAACTCGGTACTTTTCCAACAACTTGATGAGGAACATCAATTAAGTTAAAAATCATTCCCACAATCGCCGTGATGATCATTCCAAAGAATACGGCTCCTTTTATTCCTCTGGTCATCATGATAACCGTAACTAAGATACCAAAAATCGTAAGCAAAGTATTCCCGTTTGACAGGTTGCCTAACCCCACAAGAGTTGCATCGTTTTTCACGATAATTCCTGATTCCTGAAGTCCAATAAAAGTGATAAACAAACCAATACCTGCCCCAACGGCATGTTTTAAATCGATTGGAATTGCATTAATAATTTTTTCACGAAGACCAGTCAGTGTCAAAACAAAGAAGAACACACCAGAAATTAATACCGCACCTAACGCATGTTGCCAAGGAATTTTATCACCCAATACTACTGTATAAGCAAAGAATGCATTTAAACCCATCCCCGGTGCAAGCGCAAGCGGGTATTTTCCAAGGAGTCCCATGACAATAGAACCGATAGCAGAAGCAATAGCCGTTGCCACAAATACCGCTCCATAATCCATTCTCAAAGCATCCGGGAACCCTTTAATACTTGCTAAAGATAAAGTTAGTGGGTTTACCACTAAAATATAAGCCATCGCTAAAAAAGTAGTCATACCGCCCATGAATTCTTGACGATAACTGGTACCAAACTTTGCAAACTCAAAATAGTTTTTCAACCCTTTTACCCCCTAATTAATCCTTTATCTAATAAAATCACCAAAAAACGCTTCGGTATCCACCGAAGCGTTGACTATAGGCATATGTAAATAACAAAAGGACAAAAATCCCCTATTAAAAACTCGCCTCGTAGTCAAGCTATTTACGGTAGCTCGGTAGAAACTTCTGGGCCATATCCCCAAGATTATACGACACAATATGACAAATATTTAGTACGTTAGTATCATATCAAGGGTTAGGTTTTCTGTCAACAAAAAATACGAACGTTTTTTATTTTAAAAATAAAAACATTCGTATTTTCCAACATTTATTCTATTATCCGATTTGTACAACTAAAAAATCAGTGGGGAATCCCCCACTGATTAAAGTTTCACCTTATTCCCACTCAATTGTAGCCGGCGGCTTGCTGGTAATATCATAGACCACCCGGTTTACATGGGCAACCTCATTGACAATTCGGGTTGAAATAACTTCAAGTACATCCCATGGAATCCGCGCCCAATCGGATGTCATCCCATCGATCGAGGTAACAGCACGAATACCAATCGTGTAATCATACGTTCTGGTATCACCCATTACCCCAACACTGCGGATGTCAGGAAGGACAGTAAAGTATTGCCAAATCTCGCGGTCTAAGCCCGCCTTTTTAATTTCCTCACGTAAAATCCAATCCGATTCACGTACAATCTCTAATTTGTCATCTGAAATTGCACCTAGTACCCGAATACCAAGACCCGGTCCAGGGAATGGCTGGCGCCAAACAATATCATCCGGAATCCCAAGTTCAGTTCCAAGAGCACGGACCTCATCTTTAAAAAGGGTATTTAATGGCTCAATTAATGTAAACTGCATGTCTTCAGGCAGACCACCGACATTATGGTGGGATTTAATCGTTTGCGCCGTTGCCGTACCACTTTCAATAATATCGGTATAAAGAGTTCCCTGCGCTAAAAACTCAATTCCTTCAAGCTTCGCTGCTTCATCGTCAAATACATAGATAAATTCGTTACCGATGATTTTACGTTTTTTCTCTGGATCTGAAACACCCTCCAATTTGGAAAGGAAGCGATCCTTTGCATCAACCTTGATAACATTCATATGGAAACCTTCGGAGAAAGTTTTCATAACACTTTCTGCTTCGTTTTTACGAAGTAAACCGTGATCAACGAAAATACATGTTAACTGGTCGCCAATCGCTTTATGGATTAGTACAGCCACAACAGATGAGTCTACACCGCCGCTAAGAGCACATAGGACTTTTTTGTCACCGACAGTCTGACGGATTTTCTCCATTTCCATTTCGATAAAGTTTTCCATCGACCAATCGCCGCTGCAATCACAAACATTGAAAACAAAATTCTTCAGAAGGTCATTTCCATAAACAGAATGGCGGACTTCCGGATGGAATTGTACTGCGTAAAGCTTTCTTGCCTCATCACTCATAGCTGCAATCGGACAGTGTGGATTCGTTCCGTCTATTGTAAACCCTGCAGGTGCTTCAACAACCAAATCACCATGACTCATCCAAACCACCTGTTCATTTGGAAGATCCTTAAATAAAGCAGATTGATTTTGTATGGTCATGGTTGCTTTTCCATATTCACGCTGCTTTGCTTTTTCGACTTTGCCGTCAAAATGAACGGTCATTAATTGCATCCCATAACAAATCCCCAGAATTGGCAGACCCATTTCAAAAATCCCTTCATCACAACGGAAGGAATTTTCATCATAAACACTGTTCGGACCACCCGAGAAAATAATCCCTTTTGGATTCAATTTTTTGATCTCTTCTACGGTAATTGTGTGGGGATGCAGCTCACTATACACACCAAATTCACGAATTCGGCGGGTAATAAGCTGGTTATACTGGCTTCCAAAATCTAAAACAACTATCATATCCTGTTTACCTGACAATGCGGCCACCTCTTTTTTAATTTCATGCAATTTTAATTAGTTTTTACTACAAATGAAAAAAATAAATAAAAAAAGAAAACTAGCTTTCTCCAACCCAAAAAAAAATAGGAAGGCAGAATTCTAGTTTTCTCGCAAAATCGCTCAAAAAACTTTCTGCCTTCATAGTCGGGCCATTTACGGCAGCCCGGTAGAGACTCTCGAACCCTATCATCGAGGATATATGAAGGTAACGTAAAACGAACCTTATTGAATTAAAACTTATTGTAGCAATTTGTCGTTTTTTGTTCAAGCGATTGTCTTTTTAATTAAATTTTCCCACAATTCACAGGCTTCCTTCCAACTTCCCTCAGGCAGCTGATTATGATAGAGATACTGTTCATATCTTGAGGTCAAACGGGTCATTTCACTGGTTGAAAAAAATGAGTCAACATAGCGGGCATAATTCCTTAAGGTTTGATTTTCCTTACGGGTAATCCCGTATCTCTCAAGCTGGTTTAATAAAATTAAGTAGGCATAACCAATATTTTCATCCCTTTTCCTAAAACGAAATTTTAGGAGCAAAAGATATGGATACCATTTTCCGCGAATTCGATAAAGAATCCCTGAAACTCCTAAGGCAACCAACAGGATAAGCATTAGCGGCTTCCAGTAGCTTTTGATTAATACATTTACGTTCTTTAGCAGGCCTTTTTGGTCTGTGAACTTTTCAGAACTCTTCCCATGTTCCTCTTCACCCAGCGGTTTCTTTACCGGTTTCATTGCAGGTACTTCCGTTGTTGAGGTAGTGCTTGAGATAGTTGAGCCATTTAAATAGCTGATTGAAACATCATTTGAAAAACCCTTCGTCGGTTCAAACGGCACCCAGCCTTGGTTTGGTAAATAAACCTCTACCCATGAATGGGCATTATTATTGGTAATTTCGTAAATCTGTTTAGAAGGATCCTGCTTGCTATATTGCAAAAATTCTCCGCCTGTGTACCCTTTTACCCAGCGTGTTGGAATTCCTAGCGTCCGCATCATCACTGCCATAGAGGTAGAAAAATTATCGCAATAGCCTTTTTTCGTCTCAAACAAAAATTGGTCGACATAATCATCATCCGGCCCTGGAAGAGCGACATCCTTTTGTTCATAGGTGTATTCCATACGACTAAAATATTTCTCCACCGCTTTTGCCTTGTCAAACCAATTGGTTTCCTTCGAGGTAATCTTCTTGGCTAATTGTGTAACCCTTTGAGGAAGCTCCTCAGGCAGCTGCGTATATTTTTTGTACAAAATAGGATCCATCACTTTAGGGTCAAACTTCTTTGTTTTCCTTAAGTCATTTGCCCGATATTTTGGAATGTCATACACAATTGTATAAAGATTCGGTACAATCGGTTGATCAAAACTAGTAACCGCAATAATTCGTTCCATTGTTGTATCGATATTAAACGAAACTCCGTCCCCAAGATTAGGATAGAAATTTAAGATTTTCCTAATTCCTGCAGGATAGATCACATGAGGGTATTGGTAATCCTGTACAGGGAATACTCTCGCCTGTTCTTTTTCCGTTTTTACAGTCTTACCCAATGGATATACGGGTACAAAATCCCCTTCGCTAAACGGAATGATTTCAGATCCTGGTGATAACACCCAGCCTTTTCCGGTATAAGTATCCTTGGTCTCTACTTTCCAATAATTCTTCCCATTTGCTTCTATGCGAAAAACAGTTTTATTATCGCCCAAAAAGGGGCCCCCCAGTTGGGCATCATTCGTTCCATAGCCAATCCTTTGGATTCCCCCACTTTTATCATCACTGTGGTATTTCTTGTCACCTTTTAAATACGGAACAGGGTCAGGCCAGATTGGAGCAGCCTTTGGTGCGGCAATCCCAACAACGACACTAAAGGCAATCATCCCGGCAAGGGGTATCATCCATTTTCTTGGCGTAGCATATTTTTTATTGATTTTTTCTTTTGCTATCACTCGGTAAAAAGTGAGCATTCCCATTATAGTAAACCCGACAACAACCGTTCGGACGATCGCTGTATTTGCACTGTAGGGTGTAAAGGTATCCAAAACAGTAATGTAGATTAACGTCATGAAGAAAAAGATAAAAATTCTTTGACGTTTTAACAGCCAATAATGGAGTAAATACGCCATAAACCACAATAGAATAAAAAACAAGAAGGAACGGAATTCGTCTGATAAGTTATTCCAATCTCTTGCAAAAAGCAAGGCAGTGTTATTTTTCAAATCAGCCAAAAACGCCGCCAGCCAGTCAAGGTCGAAAAACCCTTCCTGGTAATAAAGTTGATTGATTGAAAATAGCACATAGAGCGCTTTAATCAAAAACGACAAGGTCCATTTTATTCGATAAAATGACATCACAATGGATAATAGTAAGAACACTATAAAGATCCAAATATGGCTCGTATCGGTTAATTGTTCAATTGGCCGAAGCCACTCCCACAAAAGAAAAAAACCCAATGCAAATAATAAAAGTGTTGAAATTCCCTGATTTTTCAACGGAAACTCACCTCCGAGAAAGCTTGGCTGAAGTTCCCTTCATGGATCATAATAATCCGAACCCCGCGAGCATTTGCAATCGCGATGAGTGACCGTTCATTTTCAGTTGGCGATTCTTTTTCAGCTTTGATGAGAAAAATGGTGGTTGAACCCTTTCTTCGACCGAGAAAACTTGCCTTTTCAATAAGCGGTTTGTTCAATTTTGCGGTTACCACCATAAACGATAGCGTTTGCTGAATAAATAACCCATCCATTTCTAACACTTTTTCCAAAGGTGAAACGCTTTTGGCTTCAATTTTTGCGAGGTGATAAAAAAGCTGTTGGAGATGCAGTTCTCCCCCTCGAATGGGAAAAGAGGCTCTTTCCTGACTAATTGTTAACAGACCTGTTTGTGCTCCTTTTTTTAAAACCGCCCTTAAAAGTGAAGCAGTAAAGGAAACAATCGCCTCAAAGCGTGGGTCCGGCACACAATCCATAACAACAAACACATCATGCGATAGCCGCTGCTCAAATTCCTTTGTCATGATTTCATTCCGTTTGGCGGATGCCTTCCAGTTAATCCAGGAAAACCGGTCCCCCGGCTGGTAGTCCCTTACTCCAATTGCCATCGATGTATCGCGCTGTACCCGCTCCCTTGAAGCAGTCATCCCTTGATCATAGTGGTTTTCAAACGGACGGTACAGAAGCTCTGAATAGGGAGGGTAAACGATGATTTTATTTTCAACTGTAAAGACCTTTTCCTTCTCGATTAAACCAAGCGGATCGCCGATTCTTACTTTAATCGATTGAAAAAGATGCTCACCTCTCGGCAGTTCATCAATGATGTATTCATAGGAAAGCTCTTTCTTCATTCCGGCAATGAGAAGTGCGTTTTGGTTTATTTTCAAAGGTGAAAAATTTTCTCTTAGTTGGTCATCAGCCATCAGGTAGAACAACGGAAAAGACGATCCCCTTCGGAGGGTGATTTTAACCTTTAATGGTTCACCGGCAATGTAATCAGATTTTGGAATTTCTCTAATTACTGTCATGTCCTTTAAGGAATAAAAGGATAAGGCCAAGCAATAGAAGCCAAACGGCAAAAAGCTGTAAAATAAAAACCAGCTGACAAAACCTCCTTGAAACATTGCGTAAGAAAAGGTTAAGAGAATCAAGAAAAATAAAACCGTAAACTTCCAAACCTTTTTTAAAAAAGTGGCTATTTTCTTCATTTATTTCACAAGCCTTTGAACCGGAACTGGAACTCTGCCAACGATCCCGCTAATAACTTCTTCTGCGGAAATCCCTTCGAATTTGGCTTCAGATTTTAAAATAATTCGATGGGATAAGACGTATGGGGCTAAATATTGAATATCATCCGGAAGAACAAAGTCACGCCCGTACATAAAGGCATACGCCTGAGCAACTTTCATTAAGGCAATTGATCCCCTTGGACTTGCACCCAGATAAACACTGCCATGGCCCCTTGTTCGACTGACCACTTCGACAATATACCGCTTCATCGTATCATCGACAAACACCTCTTTAATTTCCTGTTGCAATAAAAGCAGACCTGCGAGGTCAATTACCGATTCTAGTTCATCAATCGGCGGAACTTTTTGGGCCCGGTTTAATACTTCTATTTCCTCCCCCAAGTCAGGATAGCCCATTTTCATTTTTAGCAAAAAGCGGTCAAGCTGTGCCTCCGGAAGCGGGTAGGTTCCTTCATATTCAATTGGATTCTGTGTTGCCATTACAAAAAACGGCTTTTCGAGCTTATGGGTCACACCATCAATCGTTATACTTGCTTCCTCCATCCCTTCTAAAAGGGCAGATTGGGTTTTCGGTGATGTCCGGTTAATTTCATCTGCAAGGATAATATTTCCCATTAACGGACCGGGACGGAATTGAAATTCCATTTCTTTTGGATTGTAAATCGAGATTCCCGTAACATCTGACGGTAATAAATCAGGGGTGAATTGTATTCTGCGGAACTTGGCGTCTACAGATTTGGCAAGCGCCCGCACCATCATCGTCTTCCCGACACCTGGTACATCTTCTAAAAGGACATGACCTCCAGCTAATAGGGAAACAAGGCTAAGTTCTGCGACGTTTCGCTTTCCGATCATCACTTTTTCAATATTCTCAAGTATTCTTTCAATCGTTGGATTCATATTTTCAAGGGACATTTTAAATCCTCCTCTATTTTCTACATACACCACATGATTGCATCATCCATATTTATTCTATAAATGCTGAATAAATCCTGTAAAAACTTACAAATAATGCAAAAAGCTGCTTACAAGGAAGCAGCTTTGCTTGATTATTATTTATCTACCGGAACAACTGGTAGTATTAGCTTGGAAGGATATTGTTCATTATGAAAAATGGTTTGCTTGGCAGTTCTTGTCTGTTTGCTCTCAACTAATGACTTTCCTGTATTTGGATTTGGTAAATAATGCGGAGAGCTGCTGGAAGAAATTTCAAGTGTGATTCGATGCCCTTGGAGAAATACATTGCTTGTAGCCCAAAGATCGATTTCATACTCCACCACTCCCCCCGTCAATTCTTTCTCAGGCTGAAAGCCATTCCGGTATTTTGCGTTAACAATTCCCTCCGTTAAAATTAAAGCCTTTCCATCGGGAGCCGTATCGACGAGTTTAGCAGTAAAATCCGTATCCTTTGCATCAGTAGAAGCCCACAGTTTCACCTTTACCTGGCCTGTCACTTCTATTGCTTCAGTTAATGGCTCAGTTGAATAAACAAGCACATCTTCTCGTTCTTCTATTTCACGTTGATCAAACGGCCCCATTGTCAGCGGACCGGCAAATAGGGTACTTCCACCTTTTGTTGGTACAGGGTTTTTGGGGTCGTATAAATAGGAATCAAAGGCTTCATCCACAGGGCACATCAGCGAAAGCTCTCCATCACCATTTTTCGTATTAGCTTTTCCGCTACTATGCAAATAGAAATTGGTATATTGGGTTCGTGCAAGCGGCCATTCCCATTCGTCCCGCCATTCATTGATGCCCATGACAAAAATTTTAACCGGCGGTTCAGCTTCCAAACCAATATCGATTCCCTTTAACCAATGATTAAACCAGCGAATATGGAGGTCTGTGATATTCCCACCTAAATCTATCCAATCACCTGAAGCGTGCACACCGAAGGAGCATTCGCCTTGAATAGAAGCAAAATATCCATGCCCCCATGGTCCGACAATCAGTTTTTGGTGTTTTCCCGTTTTGGTCATCTCTGAGTAATTGGTTAAGGTCGGGCCAATAAAGCAATCATACCAGCCACCTAAATGATAGGCTGGAATCTGCAAGTCTTCATACTTATCGATAATACTAGATTCCTTCCAATAATCATCATCTTCAATCGGGTGTTCCAACTCTTCGAAAAAAAATTCAGCAACCTTAAGTTCCTTTAAGGGTAACCATTGATTCACCGGGGCAAACTGGTATAGTTCGTCCAATTTATTAAGCTGATCCGCAAGACTTCTTAATGCATCTGCTCTTTTTTTTGGCTCTCCATACTTTCGCATAAGTAAATCAGGTGCAATGGATTCAAGCGTCCAAGTTTCCGTAAATCCCGGCTGGTAAACGCCGTTTCGGTAGGAAGCACCATTTCTTTGGTCATTCAACGTCATAGCAGGAAAAATAGCAGCTAAGTGTGGCGGCCTCTTTGTTGCTGCCATCAGCTGGGTATATCCATAATAGGACATGCCAAACATGCCAACCTTTCCAGTAGAAAATGGCAGAGATGCTGCCCATTCCACCGTATCATACCCATCATTCGCTTCCTGTCTAAAAGATTGGAATTCCCCTTCCGATTGAAACCGCCCTCTCACATCTTGAATAATTACTACAAAGCCATTCTCTACAAGGCGGTTTGTATCTAAGTAACGATGTGAATAATGGGGTAAATCCTTACTATATGGAAGCCTTGTTAACAGAACCGGAAAGGCCCCTTCCTCATTTGGACGATAAATATCTGCATAGAGGATTACGCCATCTCTCATTTCACATGGGACATTTTTTTCAACTAGAATCTGAATTGGTTTCATTTTTAAAGACCTCATTTTCTTTCCTAAATTCACCCTCAAAAAATACGATCCCATGAGTCACCAGACTACATGGGATCGCCACACTTTCCCTATAGGTTACTCACTTTGCTGAAAGGCTCTTCCTGGATATAAGCAACCTTTTTGGTAAAAAGGCTGACTGCTAGCATAACAACCGTATTGACTATAATCGCAACGACCCCAATGTCTAAATCCTGAATGAAGTGTGGCGCACTTGGGAACATCGTAGCCATTGTTGTGCCTTGAATCGTTTGGTAAGCGACAATTGCCACCCCAACAATCATTCCTATGGCAGCGCCAACCTTACTGACCGGATTTTTCTTCATAAAGCTGAAAGCAAGTGGCGGGAATAACTGTAGAACAAAGCTATAGGCCATCGTCAACAATGCAATCATCGTGTTGCCGCCATAGAATGTAAAAACCAAAGAAATTAAAGCAAGGACTGGAACAAAAATACGTGTTAATTTTGCAAGCTTTTGCTCAGATGTATTCGGTTTAAAATGTTTATAAATATTTTTTGAAAGAAGCGTTGATGCCGTTAGGATAAGTAAGGAACACGGGATGAGAGCTGCAAGTAATCCGGCTGCTCCAATTACACCCACAAACCAAGGCGGAAGCGCAGCTTTTGCAATTTTAAACAAGGACAAATCTGAAGCTGTCCCTTCCAGACCTGGAATTTGCAGAACCGCTGTAAAACCAATAAAAAGAATAAAGACAAGAACGATTTGATACAAAGGCAAAAAAGCTGTATTTTTCCTTAATGCTGCTTCACTCTTCGAAGATAAGCTAGCACCAAAGCAGTGGGGCCACATATATTGACCTAATGCAATTGTCAGACAGATTGAAACATACCAAGAAATACTCAATCCTTTATCAGGCATTAACAGGAATCCAGGTTTAGCTTTATCCAAAGTTTCGAACATTGGCTGGATTCCTCCATAGTAATGAAATGGCAGATAAAACCCCAAAAATAAGACAACAGTAAGCATTAGAATATCTTTTAACACCGCTGTCCACGCTGATCCGTGAATACCAGAGATATAAACAAAAATTGTTACTGCAATAAGACCCACCCAAACGGCAATTTTTGGAGGAATTGCCCCGTAAGAAGCCTCAGAAACGATAATCTGAAAGCCTTTTAATTGTAAAACGATGTAAGGAATCATCGAAATCACGCCGATCATCGCAACGAGTAACCCTAAATTCTTACTTTGGTATTTTTTAGCGAAAAAGTCAGATTGAGTAATGAGATTGTGCTTTTTAGCGTAGCGCCAAATTGGAGGCAGGATCCAAAAAGGAATGACATAGGTTATGGCACAAAAAACATAGATAGTGGGACCTCCCATGCGGTAGGCTCCGCCGCTTGCACCTAAGAAAGTGAATGTAGAAAACATTTCTCCGGCCATTAGAACAAACATAATCATTGAACCGAAATTCCTCTCGGCCACGGCCCACTGTTCGAGCTTCATGTCGCGCCCTTTTCGTGCTTTAATTCCGAGGTAAATCGCTAATAACAACGTGAAACCAATAATGAGAATGGAGCTGTTCATTTGTTTTGCTCCTTTCGATCAATTATGGCATTACAAACAATCAGACAGGCAGATGTGAGAATCAGCCATAAAGTAGACCAAAATATAATAAACGGTAACCCAAAAACATACGGTTCAACCTTATTAACAACCGTTAAAGCTCCAATTGCAGGCAGGATGGTCAGCAATGCAATCCATTTCCTCATTCGCAAAATTCCCTTCTATTGTGAAATTATAAAGAAGTTCCCTCCCCTAGAAAACTTCATGTCTTGTAGGCGTTTACATTAATGGATAAAGAATTTTTTTTATTATCAGATAATTGGTTTTAAAAAAGCCCCCTTCTGCATTCGAATAAGAATAAGAAGGGGATGAATGTTACTTTATTTTAACCTCTCCCATAAAACAAACCCATTTTTGAATTAAGCTTTTAGCGACACAAGTGATTGAATTATCTCTACTGCTCGGTCCCCAACTTGGGAAGTTGAAGCCGTACCCTTCATATCAGGTGTCAACATTTCCCCCTCAACAAGTAGTTCCTCCACAGCATCTAGAACTAATTTTCCATACTGTTCGTAGCCTAAAAAGTCGAGAAGCTGGCTGGCTGACCAAATCGTTGCTAAAGGATTGGCAAGGCCTTTTCCTGCAATATCCGGAGCAGACCCATGAATCGGTTCAAACATCGATGGATATGTTCTTTCCGGATTGATATTCGCTCCTGCTGCAAGCCCGATCCCCCCGGCCAAGGCTGCACCTAAATCGGTTAAGATATCGCCAAATAAATTGGAAGTAACAACGACCTCAAAGCGCTTCGGATCGTGAATCATTAACATCGCTGCCGCATCAACAAGATAGGACGCGGTTTTCACATCCGGATAATCTTTGCCTACTTCTTCAAAAACCTGGTCCCAGAAAACCATTGAATAGTTCAAAGCATTTCCCTTACTAATGCTTGTAAGCGATTTTCCTTCTTTTCTTGCGGTTTCAAACGCATAGCGGATGACGCGTTCTGTTCCTTTTCGGGAAAAGACACCGGTTTGCAGGACCACTTCGTTCTCTTGGCCTTTAAATAACCAATCTCCAGCTCCTGCATATTCACCCTCACTATTTTCGCGGATAAACAGCATGTCCACATCTTCCCGCTTCACGTCCTTCAATGGACATGCCGCACCTTTAATTAACTTAATCGGACGGATATTAATATATTGATCAAAGCCTTTTCTAATCTTTAAAAGTAAATCCCATAATGAAATATGGTCAGGAACACCTGGATACCCGACAGCCCCAAGAAAAATTGCATCGTAGTTTTGTAATTTCTCAATTCCGTCGGCATCCATCATCACACCGTGCTTCGTGTAATACTCACAGCCCCACGGAAAATACGTATATTCAAATTGGAGAGAAGCGTCCAATTCAGCAATTTTATTTAAAACCTTAATTCCCTCCTGGAGAACTTCAGGGCCAATCCCATCTCCCGGGATCACGGCAATTTTATATACGCTCATTACTTATCGCCTCTGTTCCAAACAATTAATTTCATTTCCGTCATCTCTTCTACTGCATATTTGAGCCCTTCACGTCCGGTACCGCTCTCTTTTACACCGCCGTATGGCATGTTATCTACCCGGAAGGTTGGGATATCATTGATCATTACAGCCCCTACTTCAAGAGCTTCACTAGCAAATAGCGCATGATCAATATTTTTAGTATAGACACCAGCTTGCAGCCCGTATCTGGAATTATTTACGTAGCCAATCGCTTCTTCTACCGATTTCACTTTATTAACAATCACAACTGGAGCAAATACCTCTTGGCAGGAAACCTTTAACAGCGGATCAACATTGGTAATTACCGTTGGCTCTAAAATTCCATCGGTTAATTTACCTCCGGCTAATACCACTGCATCGTTTTGTTTAGCTTCTTCAATCCAGCTTAGTGCCCGCTCTGTTTCTTTTTTCGAAATTAACGAAGAAATATAGGTTTCTGGATCTAACGGATGACCAACCTTTAACTGCTTCGCCACTTCAACAAATTTCTCGACAAATTGATCATATACCTCTTCATGGGCGTAGACGCGCTGAAGGGAGATACAGACCTGGCCTTGATTTGAAAAGGCCCCCAAGATGCAGCGGTCAATGACCTGATCCATATTCGTATCTTTATCTAAAATGACTGCAGCATTTGATCCAAGTTCCAAAGTGGTTTTCTTCAAACCGGCTTTATTGCGGATGCCAATTCCGACCGCTGGACTTCCTGTAAAGGTAATCATTTGTACACGGTCATCTTTTATAATCGCCTCACCAACTACTGAACCTGACCCTGTCACGACATTCAATACTCCGTCTGGTAAACCGGCTTCTTTGAAAAGCTCTGCGATGTATAAAGCAGATAAAGGAGTTTGTGATGCAGGCTTCAATACGATAGAATTTCCCGAAGCAATCGCTGGACCCACCTTATGGGCCACTAGATTCATAGGAAAGTTAAACGGTGTAATAGCCCCGATCACGCCAATTGGTTTACGAACAGTATAACCAATTCTTCCAACCCCGCCTGGTGCAGCATCAAAGGGAATGGTTTCTCCATGAATTCTTTTCGCTTCTTCTGCAGCAAACTTATATGTTTCAATTGTTCTGGTAACTTCGCCTTTTGCAAAAGAAATAGGTTTTGCTGATTCAATAGCGATCACTTCTGCCGCTTCGTCCGCTCTTTCTTTTAATAATTCTACCACTTTTTCCAGAATAGCTGACCGCTCAAATGCTGCCATTTTTGAGATTACTAGAAACGCTTCCTGTGCTGCCTTGATGGCCTCTTTTGTTAAGTGCTCATCCGCCATGGCGATGTCAGCGATTACTTCATCAGAATAAGGAGAATAGAGCGGTGCATAGTTGTCAGCCTCTACATCTCGGCCATTAATAAATAAGTGCTTCTTTTCTACAACTTTTACATTTGTCATCGTCCTAACGCCTCCAATACCATTTCGTGAAATTGAACAATTGCCTTTTCTGATTGGGAATATACTCCTTGGTTAAAGGCACGGGAACGGAATCCAATTTGCTCTAATTCTACTAAGTCAACATCTTCCTGTCTTACTTGCTCCGCAAATGTAACCAAATCTTTTTCTTCTTGTGTTAGGTTTTCATCTCTAAAGTAGTAAGTATAAACTGCTAAAGTATTTTCATGATCAATTGGAATCATTTGAATCGTTGCCATATTTGCTGGTCCTGGATAAATGGTTACCATCAAGTTTGGCCATAACCAATAGAACTCTCCACCCTGCATTTCAGCTTCATTCAAATCTGTTGTTCCCATTGTTTTATCCGGCTTAATCACTGATCCTTGAACGGAGTAGTTTTGGCATGTAACAATTTGGTAGTTTTTCATATCCAAAGTGGCCACAAAGCTTGGGTGGGCAACATGGCAATGGTCACACTCTAAATAGTTATCAATGAAAGCTTTCCAGTTCGCTTTGATTACACGTGTTTTTTGATTGATTCTTTTTAATTCTCCTAAGAATGGAAACTTGCTTAAGCGGTCAAAGAAATCACCGTATGTTTCCTGTAAGGTTTTGGCGTTATCATCTAGATTAACAAAAATTAATGACTCTAAAATTTCCATTCTGACAGATCTTAAGCAGCGGTCGCTGACACAATGGGCATCTTCGCCAGTAAAGTTAGGAGCTTTATTCAATTCTCCATTTAAACGGAATGTCCAGCCGTGGTAACCGCATTGAAGAATTTTCTTTTGACCAGACTCATTTTTTTCCAACTTTGTTGCACGGTGCGGACAAACATTATAAAACGCTCTAATTACTTCATCCATCCCACGCGTTACAATAATTGGCTCACCTGCTACATCAGTAGTAAAGAATTGTCCTGGTTTTTCTAACTGGCTTACATGGCCGACTAATTGCCATGATTTTGCAAACACATCTTCCATTTCTTGTTCTAACACTTTTGGATCTGTATATAAATCATAAGATAATGTTCTCTCAAAAGTTCGATTTGCTTTGTTTTGTACTTCATTATAAGTTGCCATTTTATTTCCTCCTCGAATCATTCATCATTTTTTTGGTAAAATTATGTTTCTAAGAAATATTTCAGGCTGTTTGAAGGCCATCTCCCCCCTTCAAAATCAATTTTTAAAATGAGTCATTTTCAATTCACCTTTGAAATCCCTAAATACAACGTGACAATAGTAATAATTAAGCGTTTACAAGATAGTGAAAATTTTGTTTAATTAATTCAATGAGATTTCTCATCCATGTCTAACGACACTCACTATTAATTAATGCAAGTATCGTGCCAAAACTATAAATAGTTGAAATACCTTGAAAACTGTCAATTTTTTTTCGAAATTTGTTCAAACTTTGTTCAAAACTGAGTTGTTTTCAACTCGTTTGAATTATAATCAACTCATCTTGTAATGGAGGAATCTTGAATGGTTTCCGAAACACAAAGTCCGTTCGATATCACTGTAGAAACATTAAAAAAAATCCTTGATTATTCATCTGATGAAATCTTCGTGATCGATGCACAACAACGAATCATTTTCGTTAATAGTGCCTGCGAAAGGCATTACGGGTTAAAACCTGATGATGTTGTGGGGAAATATAATATTGAATTATTTGAAAAAGGATACTGGAAACCTTCAATCGTCCCTTCAGTATTTAAGGAAAAGAAAACCGTTAGTATGAAACAGACAACCTATTTAGGAGCGGAGTTACTAACAACAGCCGTCCCTATATTAAATGATCAAAATGAAATTGAATTTGTTGTGACGACATCTCAAGCGCTGCAAAACTATAAAACTATTAAAACGGAAAAAGAAGAAGTAATACCTTCCGGCAATCCTAACAGTGCTACCCCCATCACCAATTGTGAAAAAATGAAAGATATTTTAAAGGTGTGTGAAAAAATCGCTAAGGTCGATTCCACAATTTTAGTTCAAGGTGAATCGGGTACTGGTAAGGGGGTACTGGCTCATTACATCCATAATATCAGCAAACGAAGTGACAAAACTTTCTTAAAAATAAACTGTGCTGCTTTGCCAGAGGATTTACTTGAATCGGAGCTTTTTGGATATACCCAAGGGGCCTTTACCGGGGCAAGTAAGTACGGAAAAAAAGGCTTGCTAGAAATTGCAGATAAAGGCACATTATTCCTCGATGAAATCGGCGAAATGCCTTTGTCCCTCCAAGCAAAGCTTCTCCAAGTCATTCAGGAAAAACAGTTCCTGCCAATTGGCGGACAGGAAATGAAAGAAGTAGATGTCCGGATTATCGCCGCAACCAACCGTGATTTAATTGACATGGTGCATAAAAACCAGTTTCGCGAGGACTTATTTTACCGCCTAAATATTATCGATATCCAGCTTCCGCCGCTAAGGGAACGAAGAGAAGATATTATTCCATTAACCTATAATTTCTTATATAAATTTAATAAAAAATACGAAATGAATAAAATCATCTCGCAAGAATGCTTAGATCTATTTTTTTGGTATTCTTGGCCAGGGAATATCCGCCAGCTTGAAAATGTGATGGAGAGATTGGTCGTCACAAGTGATTCCATCATCCAAACAATTGATTTACCTGATTTAATCTTAAAAAACATAAAACCGCACACACAGCATATTCTGCCTGAAAATCTTGATGATGCGATTGAGCATGTGAAGAAAACGCTTGTAGTACAATCCTATAAAAAACATAAAAGCTCAAGAAAAGTGGCTAAAGATTTAAATATCAGTCAGACGAGGGCCGTGAAGCTGATTAGTCAGTATTGCGGGGATGAGATTTTATAATCAAAGAAATTCTAGCTACTAAACTTTAAAAGTGATAACTTTATCACCTATAACCCTAAATTCAATCCTTTAAAAATGTTCGAATATTTGTAACACCATTTATTGATGAGAGATGGGATAATCAAATACAGATAAGACTAAAGGGAAATTTAGGAGGCGGTTTTAGTTGTTAAAGTTTATCGTTTTTGTAGTTTTAATCCCGATTACAATCTTTCTATTGAGTGCTTTTATTAACGGGCTGTTTGAGTTAAGTCATGAAGAAAAGGAAAACAGGAAAAGCCTCATTAGAGAAGGAATTGAGGGGTATCTTGATCAGACATTTGGATATGGAACGGCTAAAATTTTCAAATCGATACTTGATGCCGAAGGTTTATTAAGCTATATTATTTATTTGCCTCATTATGAGTGGCTTAAATCCACAAGATATCAATGGTTTGAAGTCTCTCTTTCAGATAAAGGCTATACTCATAGCGAAATTAGAGCCTAACCCAATAATCTTCACACCCCAGAAAAGGGGTGTTTTTTTATTTGTACCGTACAAAAAGTAATGTAGAATAAGGTGGGCATGATTATGGGATTCTATACCAAATTACTATTCGTGTGATGGAATTGCGAGTGGGGTGTCGGACACTCCCCTTTTCCCTTCAACAGGAGGTTCTTACCAATGCTTTACCTTTTAGCCGAACAAGTGGAGCGTGTAGGTTTCCTTATCGCAATGGCCTTTTTGCTTTCCAGGCAGCAAAAGCTCCGCCATTTTATGCATTATCAGGGAGAAAAACAAAATATATGGTATTTCATCCTATTATTTAGCTTTTTCGCCATATTAGGCACCTATTCGGGCCTACCAGTAACAGGGATTGGTTTTCATGAAACACCTTGGATTCATAAAATTTCAGGCTGGGAAGCTATTGCTACCGCAAGGACCATCGGAGTCGTAATTGCCGGATTATTCGGCGGAGTTCGAGCCGGGGTTTTTGTCGGTTTAATTGCCGGAATCCATCGTTATTTATTAGGAGGCTTTGTAGCCATACCGTGTATGATTGCTCCAATCCTTCAGGGGCTTTTTTCCGGACTGATGAAAAATTCGTTTAAAAAAAGATACCGACATATTTCTTCCATCCAAATGTCCTTTATGGTCGGCTTTATTGCTGAAACCTTACAAATGCTGTTGATCCTACTGCTTGCCCAACCATTTGATAAGGCGCTTGCTCTGGTTATGTTAATTGGCATTCCCCAAATTCTATCCAATAGTCTCGGGGTTGCGGCATTTTTTGTGATCCTGATTCAGGTTGCTCTTGAAGAAGAAAGAATTGGGGCAGAGTATGCTCAAAAAGCGCTGCAAATTGCCGAAATGACTTTATCCTATTGGCGGAAACCCCTTCCTGAAGCAGTGAGAGAAATTAGCCAGGCCCTTATTCGGGAAACCGCGGTCATTGGTGTTGCCTTTCATCAAAAAGAGAAATTACTATTTCAGCAAGGAGCAACTACCCCGTTTGAAGTCGATTTACCGATAGAATATAACACAAAAAGGATTGGTCTTTTCCGCATGTTTTATAAGAGTGAGCAAGATCACAAAACAGCTGAAGGAACTGCCATTTTAAAAGGATTAAGTCAATTGTTTAGCCAGCAGTACGCCCTCGCAGAAGCGGAGAGGCAGGCCCATTTAGTGACCAATGCCGAGATTAAAGCACTCCAGGCGCAAATGGACCCGCATTTTTTATTTAATGTATTGAACACAATTAAGTCCTTGATTCGGACCTCGCCCGATGATTCAAGAAATTTAATCACACAACTGGCAAAATACTTACGAAAGAATATGCAGAATAGGAATCAAGACCTGATCACGATAAAAGAGGAATTAGCCCACGTCGAAATCTACCTAAACCTGGTTAAGGCGCGATTTGGGGATAGGTTAGAGGTTACATGGGAGCTCGATCAACAGGGTTTGGACTACACGATTCCACCTTTAACGATACAACCATTAGTAGAAAATGCAGTCATACATGGAATTAGTGAAATAAGCGGCATTGGTTTAATTAAAATTAGCGTCACTAAAATGGCGAATGGGGTTCAGATTCAAGTGATGGATAACGGAAAAGGAATGGCCTCCCAAGTTGAAAATGGAGAACAAGAGGAACATATGGGTGTTGCACTTGCCAATATCCAGCAGCGCCTGCTCTACCATTTTGGAGAAAACTCCGATTTCTCGATAGAGTCACAAATAGGGAAAGGAACCATTATATCTTTTATTCGACCTATAGATGAAACAATCTAAAAGCTAGAGGTGGTTTATGATGAAAGTACGTGTATTAATTGCGGATGATGAGCAGCCGGCACGGGAAGAGTTAGCCTATATGCTTGGTGAAATTTCGGGGATAGAACTGGTTGCTGAGGCATCCACTGGGATGGAAGCGGTCAAAAAAGTTAAAGAGCTAAAGCCAGAGCTAATGTTTTTGGATATTAAGCTCCCTGATTTAACTGGATTGCAAGTGGCTGAACTGATCAATGAATTGGACGTTCCTGTACAGATTGTCTTTTTAACAGCCTATGACCATTATGCCATTGAGGCATTTAAATTGAGAGCCTTTCATTATCTTTTAAAGCCGTATGATTTAGAAGATCTCATGGAAGTATTCGATACTTATTCTAATTTTTTAAAGGAAAACCAGCTTAAAGCCACTTCTTCTAAAAATAAATTAGCCATTGAAACAGAAAATGGAATCACCTATTTATCACCAAAGGAAATTTACTTTATTGAGAAACAAGGGCGCGAAGTAATCATTCACACAAAAACTGAAACCATGAAGGCACTTTTTACACTTAGTGAACTGTATGAAAAACTCGAACGTTTTTCCTTTTTCCGAACACATAAAAGCTATTTGGTTAATTTAGAACAGATTAAAGAACTGAGGACTTGGTTTAATGGCTCATATAATATTATTATGGATGACCAAGAACAATCAGAAGTGCCTGTCAGCCGAAATTATGTGAAAGATTTACGTCAAAAAGTGGAATTATGACATCTTACATACAGTTTTCAACATGATAGGACAGATATAAATTGCCTCCTAAAATTGACTGATATAATCAAATCAGGAAATGAAAACGCATTCAAAGGAGGCGGCACACTTGAAAGTATTAATATTTGTTTTAGTTCTTATTCCTTTCCTCGCACAATTGGTAGCGTTGCCATTCGTGAATAACATCCACCCTATGATTCTAGGTTTTCCATTATTTCATTTTTGGCTACTCATCTGGATGATTCTTACTCCAGTGTTTACATGGGTAGTTTACAAAATTCAGAAGTCTAGGGGGGAAGTTGGAGAATGAAAGGGAATTTAACCGCTCTTATTATTACTTCTATCATTGTGTTGATTGTGATCGGTATTGGTTTTATTGCAGGGCGAAGCAAAGAATCACGCAGCTCTGTTGAAGAATGGTCTGTCGGAGGGCGTCGTTTAGGAAGCTTGTTCGTATGGTTCTTAATTGGAGCAGACGTTTATACTGCTTATACCTTTTTAGGATTAACCAGCTCTGCTTATTCTGGTGGAAGTATTGCCTTTTTTGCGACACCATATGTTGTATTAGCGTATCCACTTGCCTACTTCTTTTTGCCAAAAATTTGGAAGGTTGGTAAGGAACATAATTTTACGACACTTGCCGATTATATTAAAGGTCGATTTGACAGTAAAATATTCTCTGTTTTAATTGCCATCAATGGTGTTCTGATGTTGATTCCTTATATTGATTTACAATTAAGCGGCATCCAGGATACATTAAGAATTGCAGGTACAGGCTATATTAATATCACCTTTGTTGTGGTTGTGTCCTTTTTGCTTGTTGCATTCTATACGTTCTTTGCTGGGATTAAAGCACCAACCTATACAGCGATTATTAAAGATATTTTAGTTTGGGTTATCATGTTGTACATGGTGGTTTCCCTTCCAATGATTCATTTTGGCAGCTGGGGCAATATGATGCACACAGCAGTCGACAAAACACCACATATGCTTACTTTACCAACTTCGGGTCCGAAAGGGATGCTTTGGTTCTCCACAGCAGCACTAATCTCGGCAATGGCCTTATTTATGTGGCCGCATACCGCTACAGGTGTATTTAGTTCAAGAAGCGGTGAATCATTACGAAAAAATGCAATTGTTCTTCCTTTCTATAATATTGTTTTAATGCTTGTTACATTTTTAGGAATTACAGCCTTTTTAGTTCTTCCAAAAGGAACGGATCCACGTTTTGCTTTCTTAGAACTTATTCATCAATCCTATGGCGGTACCATGCAAGGATTGGCTTATTCTACGATTGCATTGGCATCATTAGTACCTTGTTCGATTATGGCCATTGGGGCATCCAGTTTATTTGCTAACAACATCTACCGGGATGTCATTAATCCAAAAGCATCATCATCCAGGATGACGATGGTTACTCGTTACATGGTATTTGTTGTTATTGGACTAGCCTTATTATTTGGTTTATTATTCCCGAATGCCCTTATTTCCTTACAATTAATGGGTGTTTCTGGTATTGTTCAAATTTTCCCTTCTGTCGTTTTCAGTCTATATTGGAGAAAGCTTTCAAAAGAAGCAGCTCTTACCGGTTTTATCGCAGGGATGGGCGTGATCGCCGTTCTTTATGCCACTCACCAATCATTCGGGGCTTATGAAGGATTTTGGGGGCTTATCGTTAATATTCTTTGCATTCTGATCTTAAATCCAATTTTTGCGAAACGAGCACAGGAGAGAAACAATCCTGTTATGGAAACATTGTTTGGCAAAAAGGGAACGAAATCAGTTATGGAACGGAAAATTGGATAATTCATTTTGAATAAAAAAGATGTGAAATCACTTTTGATTTCACATCTTTTTATTTAGCTGGATTCGCTTTTCCCTCAACGGGATGGGCATACGTCCTCATACGAATTTCGTATGTACTAAAGATTTTTCCATATAAATAAGCAAAGCTCAATTGTAAACCGGAAGCGATGTAAAAAGGCAAGGACAGGGAACCTAGTCCAAAAAGATAACCGGAAATATACGGTCCAACCGACATAGGCAGCCTCATGGAAAGGACATTGATGCTCGATGCAAAGCCTCGGCGCATATCTCGAGTCAAACTTACACTTAGCGCTTGCTGTGCTCCTTGTGTACCTCGGTTTAAAGCTGTTCGAATCATATACAAGATTGAGACAAGAGCATAAGATGAGAGTAAAGGCATTAAGATCAGCATTAGACTAGCTATGAAACGAATCAACACAATTGATCGGATGGTCCCATGTTTGTGGGATAATCTTGCTTGTAAAATCGAAGTCATACCCGTTACAAAAAAGGTGAGCGCCAATGTGCCGCCAATTTGTGAACTGCTTGCCCCGAATTTGGCCGCAAACCAATAGGACATCATCGGCCCTGTCAGTCCGATGGCAATCCCATTAAGGATGTTAATAGCAGCCAATTTCATGACTGCCGAATTTTCTTCGTGTAAGATCTTCTTTTCTTGATTCCTGGACTTTTCCATTATGTATCCTTGTTGTCTCTTAACCTTCTCTTCTCGAATGGTTAAAATGATAGAAGCCGTAATCAGCGATAGAATGAAGATAAAGATAAATAAAATCCGATAAGAAGATTCTCCTGGCAGGATATTTTTCCATAAAGCTGTGGTCCCCGCCAGCGCCGCACCCGCCGTCATTCCGAAAAAGCTGAGCGCATTATTTAGACTGTATAATCTTCCACGCTCCGTTTTTGGTATAAATGCTGCCAGCCAGGCCTGCTCCGCTGGGGCACACGGACTTGGGGAACCGGCATCCGCTTTTCCAAAGCCAGAAAAGGTGATTGCCATAAATAGCAAGATAGTGTTTGTAGATAATACCCCAATCAACGCACATCCGGCAGTTATTAGTTCAGAAACAAGGATAAACGGTTTTCTTCCCCATCGATCACTATAGATACCTATGACTGGGGCTAGTCCAACACCAAGTAACCCTCCGGCAGCAAGTACACTTCCAATTGCCGTGGTACCCCATCCCAGCGCATCAAGATATAAAGCCAGTTCAACCACCATCATGCCTTGTCCGATGCTTCTTAATGCGTTAACTAGCATAAGTTTTCTTGCTGACGGATGGATTTGCCCGAATGCCGTATCCATTTGATTATTAAACTTAAACATCACTCTTACCACTTCTTTTCTATTGGGGTGGTTCTACTCAAAAGGGTTCCAAAACATATTGTTATTTATTCACAAGCAGGAATATACTGCGACATCGTATAATAATTGGATTATTAGAAACATCTTTTTTAGTAAATTTCCATTTTTCCACCCAAAATCACTAATATTTTTAGTGTAAAATTACACTTTCTACATGAGATTTAGGATTTATTTGCGAATCTTTGCCATTTATTTGCGAATTACTGAGTTTTATTTGCGAATTCAAGCAATTTATTTGCGAATCGAGGTCTTTTATTTGTAAATCAAAATAAGCACCACCTTCTAGTAATTTTGTTTCTCGTAAACAAAAAAAGTGCCAAAGGTTATGTATCAGCCCCCTTTAGCACCAACTTTACATTTATTTATTTTTGTATTTGTCTCTTTGATAGAGGATTATCTATAAGATGTCTCCGATAGATTATTGGTGATGACTTTATGAAAGTTTTACTATTAGCCTCCTGTATAGCTTTTTCAATCAGCTCATGTTTCGGCGCCCACTGGCAGACTGGATCGGTCGTATTAGCGTCTCCGGTTAAAGCAAAAGCCTGGCACCGGCAGCCGCCTCCGTCTTGGTGCCGCAAATCACATGAACGACAAGGTTCCGGCATCCATGCTTCACCGCGGAAATGGTTAAAGGCCCCTGATTTATACCATATTTGCCCTAGGGACGACTCTCGAACATTCTCAAAGGATAAGCTTTCTATCATTCCGGCAGTTGGACAAGGAAGAACATCCCCATTCGGCGCCACCGTAAGACCAATCGCACCCCATCCTCCCATACAAGGCTTCGGTGCGGAAGCGTAATAATCTGGAATAACCCAAATGACTTCCATTTTCCTATCAAGACGTGCTTTAGCAGCTTCATAGATTTCACTGGCACGCTCAATCTGATCCCAGCTCGGCATCAGCCTCTCCCGATTTAGCAAAGCCCAGTTATAATACTGAGTATTCGCTAGCTCCAGACGCTCAGCTCCCATTTCCTCCGCAAGCTTAATAATTTCATTCAAATGATCAAGATTCATCTTGTGTAACACAACATTTAATGATAAATGCAACTCTGCTTCTTTTATCGAAATGGCCGCTTCCTTTTTCCTCTCAAAGGCTTTATATCCACCAATGAAGTCCGAAAGCTTCGCTTCCCCTGCCTGGAAGCTTACCTGCACATTTTCAATTCCAGCATCTTTGAGCCGAGAGGCTTTTTCAGATGTCAAACCTATTCCGCTTGTAATGAGATTCGTGTACATCTCCAATGAATTTGCATGTTGGATCAAGGTCTCCAAGTCATTACGTAGGAGTGGTTCACCACCAGAAAAGTGAACCTCTACCACTCCTAAATCGGCAGCCTCTGACAAGACCCGGCACCAGTCTTGGGTCGTAAGCTCCATGGTCTCCGCGGCCATTTTTAATGGATTTGAACAATAGGGGCAATGCAACGGACAGCGATGGGTCAACTCCGCGAGAAGTGAAAACGGCGGCCCAACCCCATTATTGTTCTTGGTAATCGACTGTTCCATGTTTATGGATCACCACCCATCCTTGATCCTCCATTTCCCGAAGAAACTCGGAAATGTCTTCTTTCATCTCATTTAAATCGGGTAAAGCATCTGTACTCATTTTATCTGTTCCTGCCTGTAATGAACTCCTTAAAGCCTCAGCGATGGTGTGCACCGATCGACTCCCGTCACATAGCGTAAGGATCGATGCCGCAGTTTCGTTTAGGACCACAACCCTTTCCGGTAACAAGAGGAGTTGCTTCCCTCTCACTTTATCAAACTTTAATCGCGCCTTTGTGGCGAGTTTTGGCATGCTGCTAGTTAAAATTGGCTCCACCACCAATCTTTTAATCTAAAAATATCGGTCACCCATTAGAGGGATATGCCTTTTCAATAGCATCAAGCTGTGCCCACAACACATCACACTTGAATTTCAAGGCCTCGACTGCACGCTTTTGCTCTTCAGGAGATTGACAATAAGTCAAAACAAGCTTAAGTGCGCAATCTGAATCGCGAGGGGCTTGCGTTAAGCGATTTTGAAAATACTCAAAACCTTTACTGTCAATCCATGGATACAAACGATCAAGTATCTTCATCCGCTTCGAAATGAGATCAGGTGAAAACAATTCAGTTAACGAGGAGGCAACCGCTTCAATCCAAGGTTTTGTCCTTGCGAAGTTCACATAGGCGTCGACGGCGAAACGTACGCCCGGTACAACATGGTCTTCACGCTCTACTTCCTCCCTGGACAACCCTACAGCTTCTCCAAGTCGAAGCCATGCTTCAATTCCGCCATCTTCTCCATCTGTACCATCATGATCAATAATTCGCTGAATCCATTCACGTCTTAACTCCCTTGACGGCAGTATCGACAGAATCGCTGCATCTTTTATTGGCACTGATTTCTGATAATAATATCGGTTAGCCACCCAGCCGCGGATTTGTTCCCGGCTCAATTTTCCCTGATGCATTGCCAAATGAAAAGGATGTTTGTCATGATAAAAAGAACGCCCAACATCCTTTAAACGCTCTGTAAATTCATCCTTTGTCCAAGGTGAAACGCCTTTTTTATACAGAATTTTTTTCTGGCTAATAAGTCCACCTTGTTCCGGCATCCTCACACCTCCACTTCCATTCCGTCATAGGCAATCTCAAAACCAAGTCGCTCCAATGTATGTCTTTCCTCGGAGTCCTTCCTCAAAATAGGGTTGCTGTTGTTAATGTGGATCAGAATTTTTCGTTCGGCTGGGAATGATGCTAACCTTTCCGCGATCCCCTCCAAACCACTAATGGGTAAATGTCCCATGCTTCTTGCGTCGCGTTTAGTCGCCCCCATCTTGACCAATTCTTCTTCTGACCAAAAGGTGCCGTCGACCATCAAGATATCAGCCTTACGCAGGCAAGCCTCTATATCTGGAGTGATATCTACTAATGTAGGGAAATAAGCAAGACATTTGCCGGAACTTTGATTATGAAGAACCAACCCAACTTCCCAAAGGTCATCCTGGGTATCATCCTCCATGTTCGACTGGGCATAAAGCGGCGGTTTTCTTGAAACAGGGACCGTCTCAACTTTAATTATTCCTTCCTCTATTTCTCCTACCTGTTTCTCAATATCAGGGTTTAGTGACTGCCATTCCCATAAGCAATAGTTTTTTAACATTGGGAACACCGGAAAAGCAGACTGCAAACACTTTCTAACAATCTCAGTTCCGTAAATGGTCAAAAAAGAGCCCTCTCGCAGTGACAATAGCCCAATTGTATGATCGAGTTCAGCATCTGTTAAAATTACACCAGCGAGAGAGGTCTCTCTTATTCCAGGACCCGGATGCAGCGCAGAGAATGATTCAATCTGTCTGTGAACATCCGGGCCTGCATTGATAAGGTACCAATCCTTTTCATTTGCACTTACTGCAAGCGAGGATTGTAATAATGGTTGAAAGGCATTGTTCCCTTCACGAACACTGCGGCAGTTTGGACAAGCACAGTTCCACTGCGGAAATCCCCCTCCTGCCGCTGTTCCTAAGACTCTAATTCTAATTTGCCTTCAGTCCCTTCGTTTGCGATTTGAGCATCTTTATTACCCATTTCCTTTCGTTTCCCCAATAACCTCCCAACTTGCCACCCAATCGCGATATTGGTCAGACCCATTAACGGAAATAAAATATAGTCCCCCACCGGGTCAGGAAGCAAGAGGTCAACAATCAGCCACCCGCCGGCTGTCGCACATCCAATCATCGCACCAATCAATGATAGTAGGTAACGGCTCTTTCTCATTTGCATAACCTCCGTTGATTTTTTATAGACCGTTAATGAGAAATACAAAAAGAGGCAAGCAGTGTTTATGCTACTTGCCAGTGTAGATATACATGGTCACTTCAGAAGCGGTATTAATTACTTTATATTCAGGCTTCACCCACATGTTATTCCCTCCTTTTCGTGAATTTCCAATGTTTATCAGCCTTCAAGGAATTTCAAATTTTCCCTGTCACCATCATCTTATGTCAGCTGATATCTCAAAATAACTAGAATTTCGACTTATAGTTGTCCGAAAGTTTTAGGGAATTTTACAATAGATAGCAAAAAGGGACAAGAACCTATTGAACAATAACAAAAAAACCTGAGTCCATTTTAAAACGGACTCAGGTCTTTGCGTTGTTTTTTACCTATAGAGTTCTAAGGTTATTACTTTTTATTGGCCAGCCATTTTGCTAACACTTTTGCTTGGTCTGCATCAACAAGGCCTCCAGGCATTCTTCCGCCTCCGTTAATGATTTGTTTTTCGATTTCCTGTTCAGACATCGATGAGCCAACATGCTTTAGACTAGGGCCGGCTCCTCCTTCAAGATTTTGACCATGGCAGGATATACAGCTCTTATTGTAAATGGCTTCAGCATTCATACTAGCCGGCTGCTTTTTAGGTTTTTCTTTATTTCCGTGGCTTCCATGATTCGCATCATCATTTTTCCCTGAACCTTGCGGACTCTTTTCAGGTGTGGCTGACAGTTTTCCGCCAAGACCAAAGGCAACAACCTTCGTTCCGGTTACATAAACTACAAATTGTTTCCCGTTTTCCACGTAAATCGACGGAGCCATCATAATCTGTGCTCCACCACTTTTCGCATTCCATAAAACTTTTCCGGTTTTAACATCCATTGCGCTGACGGTTCCGTCCAACTCCCCGTAGAAAGCAAGGCCAGATGCTGTACTTGTGAAACCTCCACGCATCGGTTGTTTTGTCTTGTTCTGATAAACCTTTTTACCAGTATTCACATCAATAGCAGTGATCGTGCCGGATATCTCAGCACCTTTCGGGGTTATTACAACAGAAGTCCCCGGGAATAATCCATTTTTTTGTTCTAATTCTTTTTCGTCTTTCGCTGCCACCCCGATGGACGGTGCATTAATACCCGGAATTAGGACATAATTAGTTGTTGGATCATAGGTTTCAGGGGCGTAGTTTTGCCCGCCTTCCACCCCAGGCCATTGAGGCTTCGCTGTCTTCTCATCCGTTGTCAGCGGTGAATGCTGGATTTTGACAAATGGAACGCCATCATAGATGGTATCACCTGTTTTCGCATCCCAAGCAAACCACTTTCCGTTTTTACCGCCATGTACAACTACTTTCTTTTTATTACCGCCAACGGTAGCATTGAGAACCATTGGAGTCGCTGCAGCATCATAATCCCACTCGTCATTTTCGACTTCTGATTTTGCCCAAATAAATTTTCCTGTTTTACTATCAAGAGCAACCACCGAATCCGTATAAGGATTTTTACCCGGGCGAATCTTTTTGAAAAAGTCAGGTGCAGGATTCCCTACGCCAAAATACATCATATCAGTATCCGGATCAAATGACATCGGGTTCCAGACAGCGCCGCCCCCGATAAATTTCCCCTTTACCCAGCCTTTCCCTTGCTCAGGAACCGTCCAGAAAGGCTGATCCCAGGCTGGACTTAAATCGCTTGCTTTAAAGGCCATAACAAAACCGCGAATTCCATTATCACCGCCGCTGCTTCCAACATAGACATTGCCTTTATAGTACATAGGGGCGGATGTTTCATAATAACGGTTTTCAAGTGTAACCCCTTTCATGTTCTTCGTATCCCAGAAATTAATCATTTTGACTAATTTTCCTGTTTTGGCATCAAGCTTGGCTAATCGATTATCTGCAATAAGTACAAAAACATTTCCTTCTGCTACCGCTACACCACGGCTTGCGACAACCTCTAAAAGGCTGAGATCCGCTTTATTAAGATGATCTTGAACCTCTTTAGGAGGTTGCCAGTCCCAAATCTTTTTTCCATTTGAAGCATTGATAGCAAACACTCGGTTAAAGGAAGTCGTTACATACATCACCCCATCTTTAACAACAGGATAGTCCTCAGAGGCATTTTGGACTTTTGTACCCCATGTTGCTAAATCTGATTGCCAGACAATACCTAAATCCTTTACATTGTCTTTTGTTATTTTTGTATAGGGGACATTCCGGGTTTGTTGATAGTTATATCCCCAAATTGGAAATCCGGTATCTTTTTTAGCTTCTGTAGTTTGTTTTTCGGTCGTTTTCTGCTTATTTTCATTTTTCGTCTGACACCCCGCAACTAACATTAATCCTAAAAAAGCTACGCTGATTGATTTTACATAGCGCTTCAACTTCAAAAAAAGACCTCCTATGCTATAATTTCTCGGGTGGTCAAATCATTCCCCTAATTGCCTCATTAATTAGGATGTTTCCAAGTTTCCCCTATTAAGAAGATACTTATATTAATTAGACCCGCCACTTTTTCTATATTGAGTAAAACCTGGCTTAATTATGCAAAAAAGGGGGGGCAGAATCTACCTAAAAATTAGAGAGGTCTTGTATCCCTTTTTCGGTATTATCGATTAAGAATATTTACTAAAAATGGAGACAATCTATAAATAAGGATATTCATCTTTTTATCCTTAAAAATTAAGAAGTTAAATAATTAGGAGGGTGATTTATGAGGGCTTTTTCAAAGTTTGTAAAAACTGGATTTGTCTTATTTCTATCTATAGGTTTTTTATTGGTTTCTTCTCAAAGTACTCTGGCTGCAGAAATTGGTTCTGCAGAACATAACGGAATCAAACTGACGATTAATAACTACACCATAAAGAACTATGGCCAAGAGATGGTGGTGTATTATACGATTCAATCAAAGTCAGGACAATTGATGGATGGGAAAAGCCTTATGAATAGACCGGATTTTACGATTGGAAATAAGTTTGTTCAAGGAAATGATGCCTGGCATAAAAAAGTAAGCAATCAACAATATCAAGGTGCAGTAACGGTGCAATTGCCACAATATATCCCTGCTACATCGAATGTATCCTTTAATACAGACAGCATTTCGAGTCAAAAAGGGCAATGGACGATCAATTTTGAAATTAAAAAGTAATGAATAAACATTTATTACATAAAGAAAGACTACTTCCATGATTTTTAGGAAGTAGTCTTTTTCAATTAAGGGTTTTGTGGAAAAAAATTTTAAATGGGTAAGAACGTGTACATCTTTTCAATCCACTTACTCTTTTTTATCAAGGATGACAATATAAACCCTTTCCAACAAATGGGGAAGTTAATTTACCACGATTTGTATAATTTAGGAATACTGTGGGGCACCATATCCTTGTTCTTATTAAAATTAGATCCTCTAGAAGGAGGGAACCAACTGGAACATCTCATGTTCAGTGATTCACTACATATTAAGCTTTCACAGTGTGAGGAGGTATTTTCGTGAAACGTTTTTTAAAGGCAACAGGTTCGGTTTTGTTGGCCAGTATCGTCATGGTCGGCTGTCAATCGAATAATAACAAGAACAACGCAAATAACAAGGAAGAAACCAATCAGGCAAAACAGGTAAAGGAGACAGGATTCCCCAATTGGGGTTATGACCTTCAACATACCCGTCATGTGCCCTATAAAGAGATTACAAAAGATAATGTAAAAAAGTTAGGGATTGTCTGGCAGCAGGATATCCTAGAATGGAATAAGGATGTTCCGAATTTACAAGAGGATTTCCCTGTCGTACAAAATGGGGTCATGTATGTAACGAGTGCAAAAAACCATGTGTTTGCAATTGATGCTGCAAGCGGAAAGAAACTTTGGGCATGGACACCTCCCAAGGAGGTAATGGACCATCTTAATAGTTTGCCATGGCAATCCAACGTGGCAAGCAGAGGTGTCGCGGTGGCCAATGGAAAAGTATATGTCTTGATGATTGACAATCGGCTGGCCAAACTTGATGCCAAAACCGGAAAACTGGAAAAAATGGTCAACTTCTGGGATCATGTTCCCTCGATTAAATTAGAAAACCGATACTATGAATCTTCGGCTCCAATGTATTATGACGGCAACATTTATGTTGGAAGCAGCGGCGGTGATAATGGCACTCGAGGCTTCGTTTGGGCATTTAAAGCAGATAGCCTCGAACCGCTCTGGAAAGAACCATTTTGGACCGTTCCTGAAAGAGGAACAGGCTGGGCGAAGGGGAAATATACGGGTGGAGGTTCCGTATGGACACCGATGTCGTTCGATCCAGATACCGATATGATGTATTTTGCAGTAGGAAATCCAGCCCCTGACTTTTACGATGAGGATCGAAAAGGAAAAAATCCATATACGGATTCCATCGTTGCCCTGGATAGTAAAACCGGGAAATTTAAGTGGGCTTCTTCCGAAGTTGATCACGATGTATGGGATTATGACGCTGCCGCGACACCAATGGTTCTCAATGCCAAGGTCGGCGGGAAAAAGCAGAAGATTATAGTGGAAGGCGGAAAGAACGGGAAATGGTATGCATGGGATGCCAAAACTGGAAAAACCATTTATGATGGTGTACCGTTTGTCAAAATTCAGCACTCAGCACTACCAACCGATGAGAGTAAAGTTAAACTTCAATGGCCGGGTACGCCAGGTGGCGAGAGTTATGCTCCAGAGACGTATGATCCCGATACTAACTATGTGCTGATTCCAGGTATTAATTACCCGAATTTAATGTTAGCACCAAAAGATGCGAAAGAGATTGCGAAAGATAACAACACCTTCCCTGGTACGAAAATCCTTCCTTTACCACATGACGTTGATACTTCTGGTACTATTACTGCTATCGACGTTAATACAGGTAAAAAGGTTTATCAACTCAAAACGGATGATCCGATGTATGGCGGATTCACAAGTACTGCTACGGGCCTTGCTTTTTACGGTGAATTGGACGGAACGGTGAATGCTCTCGATATTAAAAAAGGAAAAGTATTGTGGAGCATGGAAAGTGGAGGAAAACAAATCAAAATGGCGCCTTCCATTTATACCGTTGACGGCAAACAATATGTCGCGATGATTACTGGTGGAACGAGGGTTGTGGTCTATGGCCTCGGCGGTAAGGAAAAGGCTGCAGCTCCTAATAAAAATGCCAAATTACAAGGGCAAGCCGATGTCGTTATCGATCCGGAAAAGGTTTACAAAAAAAGTTGTGTTTCTTGTCATGGAGATAATCTTCAGGGCGCCACAGCTCCAAATCTTCAACACATCGGTAAATCGATGTCCAAAGAAGACATATTGAATCAAATTTTAAACGGCGGCGACCGCATGCCGGCAGGCCTTGCTAAAGGTGCAGAGGCTGAAGCACTAGCAGAATGGCTATCTAAAAAGAAATAATGTGTTTTCTAAGAAGCAGTCCGAGTCCGATTCCTTCATTCGGACTCAGATTGTTTCAGGAAAAAAAGCGGTGAACCTATATACGAAATAAAAGGATGGTGGTAAAATGAGGAACCTCTCGAAATATACTGTGCGTTTCAGTAGTTTCGCCTTATTCATTTGCTTGCTCATCAGCTTCGTCTTCCCTGCTTTGACCAGTGCCGAATCCCAAAATCAGGGCTTAGGTTCTGCTGAAGATAACGGAATCAAGCTAACAATCGATGGCTATACTATTGTAAACCACGGTCAAAACATTAGGCTGAATTATACGATTCATACAAATTCGGATGTTCAAGTTGATCCAAATACCAGAAGCCTGATGGAAAGTCCGCATATTTGGATTGAACACACATTAGTTCGTGAAACCTCCGATACGTTTAAAAAGGTAGGGAGAAACGAATATAAAGGAACAATCGAAGCACAACTACAGCATTACAGACCTGAAAGTCCTCATATGACATTTGATACTCATGGGATTTTCAATCAAAAGGGCGATTGGACAATTAGATTTGTCCTTAATAATGCTGAATTCTAATAAAAAACATCCCGTATCATCCTTTAAAATGGTACGGGATTTGATTTTTTTGACAGGCTTTTTAATTGAGAACAAGACAATATTGATCAAACCGATTCATGCAGAAAGTGACAAACATTGAGGTACAAACTGCTAATTTAGTCGATATCTAATCAGAATTTGTAGATATTTCCCGGGAAGTTGTAGAAATTTGAAAAATAGTTTTTAGATTGCTTGCAAGTTATATCGCCCAGCGATACGAAACAAAAAAAAGCCTTAGATAGGCATCTTATTTTCGGAATATGGAGAAAAATCCCCCCCACTTTTCTTTAGGCTTTTGTATCGCTTGTTCTAAACGTTTATTAAAATCATTTTGTGAACTCCATTCTCTTTTCTGTTCGTCCCGCAAATTTTGTATTTCTTTTTGTAAGAATTCACTTTTTTGTATTTCTTGTTGTAGCAATGTTTCGTAATGGTTCTTTTGTTGTTCAGTTAATTTTTCAATTTTAGCATGAGTTTTTTGCGCTGAATTTCCAATAGTAGAACTAATAACATGATGATCTTGCTGGAGCCGGGAAACCGTTAGTTTAAGTTGAGACATATCGTTTGTCAGTTGGCCATTCATTTCACGCGCGGCCGCCAATTCATTTACTAAAAACATTAAAATCTCTTTTAATTGATTTGGGTCTTCGGGTAGATGTTCATATGTATCGGATATGGAAATCTCTGTTTCACTGGAACCTTCTAATCTTTCCTTTTGTTGATTAGCAAGGTCTTTAGCTGTATCGTCCAAGGGCTTGTCCGTATCACGTAACGCTATAAGTGCTCCTATGTCAGATTGAACAAATATACGCCGATCACCATCTTTTAAAAACTCATATCCATTCCGCTCTAAGATTTGGCCATACTTTCGGACAGTGGGTGTAGCAATCCCCACTTCTTCTGCCACTTCTTTAGAAGAGAAAGCTCGTTCATTAGGTTGTATATCGCGTCGCATATCGTATCTCCTTTTCTATTAAATGTGAAGGTTTTTAGATTTATTTTCAAGTGTTATATCGCCAAACGATACGAAATGGTAGAACTGTCTCTTTAATCTATTCAGTTTTTTAACAGAAGTTTATTCAATTCACGTACTTGATCATATGCTTTCAATAAATATTCAGGTACCAGTGTTCTTCCATATTCCCAAGCATTCTCTTCGATTTCTGCTAAAAACTGTTCCTTTTCTTTCTCTTCACCATAAATGAGAGTCTTTAACACTCGTGTATTTTTCCTAAACTCTAAATAATAACCAAGCTGAAGATAAAGAATAAGTTTCACAAAGTTTTCATCTGTTTCTTTAATCTTAAAGTTAAGCTTACCGTTATATCCGTTAATTTGCAGGTAGTTAAACTTTATCGTATTTGTCGCTACGTTATAACTCATCGGTGCAGTGAGTTTATTGCTGGATTCAACATTTATATTAAATTTGAGCTCTTGTAATGTACTTTTAATGATCTTCTCAATATTCCACATATAAAGCATTTTTCTTCACCTTCCCAAAAACATTTATAAGAAAACCTTATCTAGCATCATTTTATTATATCTTTACCAAAAAGTTGTTTTAATCTAAATTGAAACATTCTATCTTTATTAGTAATTTAAGCCGCTGTCTTTTCCTAAATAAAATATAAATTGTCACATTGAGGTCGTTTTAACATTAATATACGCTGCATAATGTGACAAGAGTCATTTATCACAATTTGTTATTGAATTAAACTGCACCGCTGAACGGGGAAAGGATCTATTTTTTTAAAAATGATTTCTTAAAATTCCTTATTTGAAATGGAAACTAAAATATTTTGAAGGGATTTATTTAATCGCAGGGAGTTATTAATGTAGAATGAAAAAAAGGCCTCTCATCAATTTAGTAAACTAATGAAGGGCCTTCTCTTGTAGGGCGGGGTTTCTTTACACTCACTTGTCATTTGTAAAAGGAAGACAAAGAAACCTTTATTGACTTTAAAACCTTTCTATTAAGAGGTATTTTGAAAATGGAATCGAAGCTGCTAAGTGAACCATTCTCAACCAAAACAAAAAGGCAGCACTATTTTTTTTAGCGCTGCCTTCCTGCAATATAATAAGAAATTTTTTTGGTAAGGTAAAATTCATTTTGTAATATATTTATATTACACCACTCAATTAATTAATCAAAATACTTTTCGCTAATTGAATAAATTATTGGACGTTCTCCCCTTTGACTAATTACATCAAAGCTATCTAGTTCTTTTAAAACACTCCTAATAAACTGTGGGGATTTTTCAATAATTTCTGCCAATTCTCTTACAGTTAATCCTTTTTCATCAAGTGCAAAATAATAATTCTGTGCCAATATAAACATAACTTTTCTGCAACGTTCATCCAGTCGTTCGTCGCTATTAAGTCTTTCCCAAAGATCATCAAATAGATTTATTTTTTCTTTAACTTGTAAAATCATTTCTTCTTGAGTTTCCGAAATGATGGTTAAAAAGTTTTCAATAAAATTATTCATTTCACCTTTGTTAGCAAAGCTATTAGTTATTTCAAATGATTTTAAATATTGATTTCTAAAATTATTACACCCTCTTGATAAAGAAAGAGCAGTTAATTCACTGCACTCATTATTAAGGTATAAGCTACTTATAAATCTGGACGTTCTTCCATTGCCATCGTAAAAAGGATGTATATATCCAAAATAATAATGTCCAACAGCGATTTTTATCAGAGCAGTAAAATCTCCATCGTTCATAAAATTAATTAATTGTTCGATTGACTCAATTATTTTATCCTCGGGAGTAATTCCTCTATGAATTATTTTTCCGGAACCGCTTTTCTTATAAACGTAAGTCGCATCCACCCTAAACAATTTACCATCAGGAATCTCCTGTTTTTCTATTTCATCTTTTGTAATATCATCATAAATTTTTCTGACATCTTTAGGTTCATTTATTATTATCTTTTCATTACTAAGTAAATTAAAGTAAGTGGCAACCATGCTACTAAATCTAAGATCCGACTTTTTATCCAGACTCACTTCTCTAGCACTTCTAATGATTTCTTCTTTTGTACTTCTAACACCTTCTAAATCATTTGTGTTGTGAAGTTCATCGACCAACAATTCCATAATTAAATTATGTTTTGCAATATCCGGTAATGCTCTACTTAATTTCAATAATTGATTATCCTGTTTATAAATCTTAACAATAAGTTCAGTTATGTGTTGAGTAGGTATATAATACAGCGAAAAATGCTCAGGCTGATCCATTGGCTTAATTTTAAATGGAAATTTCACTAAGCTTTCATAACTCTGTCTTTCTTTAAAAAAATTATCAAATTCAGCACGATCTTTTTCTCTAAAAATTTTATATAAATGCCTAACCATGTTCCTTACCCTCCATTCCTGAAAGCTTTTTGTGTTAAATTATTATTTATTTTTACACATTATATTACAACTTAAACAATAATGTTATAAAAAACTAAAAAAATATAACATAAATTTATATTTAAAATTTTGTTAAGCACAAATAAACAGGATTTTGACCCTAAAAAAAGCAAAGCAGCCATATATTCTCCATGGGAAACATACAAGCCTTGGCAGCATGTCTAAATGTATCGACTAGTTATTTAATAGGAGAAGTAACATTAGGTAATGCAATAATGTATTTAAGGTTTATGAACCATTTAACGATTGAGGAATTAAGTAAAAAAAGTGGCATTTAGGAAGATAAACTATCTCATGCAGAAGAAGGTACATATTTTTTTGATAATACAGAATTTAATTTATTAGGTCGGACATATGAAATTCCTAGTTTCGATTTAGAAAAAATGACGGTATTGAATTGTATCCTGATTTTAAAAAAGAACATTATGGAACTATTATCCAAAGATCTTGTAGTGATCTGCATACTCTGCTAACCCAAAAAGAAGAAATCCATTGGAAAGAAAAATGTTGGAGCAGAGATTAAAGAAGTAAAGGAGCAACTTGGTCACGAAGATATAAAAACAACGATGACCATTTATACGCATGTTACCCAAGGCAAAAAAGAAAAGACCTCCCAACAGTTCAGCAAACTGATGAAAGGTCTTCTCGAATGATTGGCTTTTTAGTTTTGTCCAGTCTTCCGAGCAATCTCGCGGACAAAATTTGCCCGCTATAGGTTAGAACGTTGATATAACTGGGTTTTCAGACCCTAATTACATCATGCCGCCCATTCCACCCATGCCGCCCATATCAGGCATTGCAGGACCAGCTGGTTCTGGCTTGTCAGCAACAACTGCTTCAGTTGTTAAGAACATAGCCGCAACAGATGCTGCATTTTGAAGAGCAGAACGAGTTACTTTCGTTGGGTCAACGATACCGGCTTCGATCATGTTTACCCATTCGCCAGTAGCAGCATTGAAGCCTGTGCCAACTGCTTCACGCTTTAAGCGATCCACAATAACAGATCCTTCAAGACCCGCATTTTGAGCAATTGTGCGAACTGGCTCTTCCATCGCACGTAATACGATGTTGATACCTGTAGCGATATCGCCTTCTGCTTGGATTTCAGCTACTTTGCTGTATACATTTAGAAGGGCAACACCACCACCGGATACGATACCTTCTTCAACAGCTGCACGAGTAGCATTCAAAGCATCCTCGATACGAAGCTTACGCTCTTTTAATTCTGTTTCAGTTGCAGCACCAACTTTGATCACTGCTACACCGCCAGCTAATTTAGCTAAGCGCTCTTGTAATTTTTCACGGTCAAATTCAGAAGTAGTTTCTTCTAATTGTACACGGATTTGGTTCACACGAGCTTGGATTTCCTCAGTTGAACCGGCACCTTCAACGATTGTTGTGTTTTCTTTCGTTACAACAACCTTAGAAGCGCGTCCTAATGATGTAATAGTTGCAGTTTTAAGATCACGGCCAAGTTCTTCAGTGATCACTTCACCGCCAGTTAATGCTGCAATATCTTCAAGCATTGCTTTACGACGGTCACCAAAGCCAGGAGCCTTAACAGCAACTGCATTGAATGTTCCGCGAAGCTTGTTCACTACTAATGTAGATAATGCTTCACCTTCGATGTCTTCCGCAATCAATAATAATGGCTTACCTTGTTGAACAACTTGCTCAAGAACTGGTAAGATTTCTTGAATGCTGGAGATTTTCTTGTCAGTGATTAAGATATATGGATTTTCTAATACAGCTTCCATTTTATCGGTATTGGTTACCATGTAAGCTGAAACATATCCACGGTCAAATTGCATACCTTCCACAACATCTAACTCAGTTGTGAAGCCTTTTGATTCTTCAATAGTGATAACGCCGTCGTTACCAACGCGCTCCATTGCTTCAGCGATTAATTGACCTACTTCAGTATCATCGGAAGAAATAGCGGCTACTTGTGCGATAGACTCTTTGCCTTCGATTTGTTTTGAAATAGTCTTTAATTCAGTAACTGCCGCTGCAACTGCTTTTTCAATCCCTTTACGGATGCCCATTGGGTTAGCACCAGCCGTTACGTTCTTTAAGCCTTCACGAATCATCGCTTGAGCAAGAACTGTTGCAGTAGTTGTACCGTCACCGGCAACATCGTTAGTTTTGCTTGCTACTTCAGCAACAAGCTTTGCACCCATGTTTTCGAATGCATCTTCTAATTCGATTTCTTTAGCGATGGTTACACCGTCATTTGTGATTAAAGGAGAACCAAACTTTTTCTCAAGAACCACGTTGCGTCCTTTAGGTCCAAGAGTAACTTTTACTGCATTTGCAAGTGTATCTACACCACGTAGCATTGCGCGGCGCGCTTCTTCACTAAACATAATCTCTTTAGCCATTGTTCAAAAAACCTCCTCTGAATTTATAAAAACTATATTTTTTAATTTTCCTTATTCGCCGATAACAGCAAGGACATCGCTTTCACGTAGTAATAAATATTCTGTACCCTGGTATTTCACTTCTGTACCAGCATACTTTGAGAAGATAATACGATCGCCTACAGAAACTTCAAGTGCTACACGCTCGCCATTTTCAAGCACACGGCCAGTACCTACGGCAACAACTTTTCCTTCCTGAGGCTTTTCTTTAGCTGAGTCTGGTAAAACAATACCGCTTGCAGTTTTTTCTTCTGATTCAACAAGCTCAATGACAATGCGATCACCTAATGGTCTTAACAAATCAAACAACCTCCTCAAAAATATATGTAATTCTGACATTATTAGCACTCCTCATACATGAGTGCTAACACAATTATTATAATAATGAATTTGACAATCTTTTGCAAGTTTGATGTATATATTTTTTAATAAAAAAATATAAAAACGAAAGTATTTTTGTACAACCTTACAAGTATATGATACCAATGAAAATCTATACATTTCTTTTTAAAAAGTTTCTAAATTGAAACAAGACTGGTTTTAAGAGTAGAATGAAGAATACGCAGAAAATCTTTGAGTAGATGTTAAAAGGAGAGAATTAGTTGAAACGGGAATATTGGATAATCTTAATCGTTTATATTGCCATGCAATTTTCAAGTCTTGCAGGAGTCCCATTACTTATGTACGGCTTTAAATTATCCGGAATCAGCGGGAGGCTTGCAGTCCCAGTTTGGCTGGTGATCAGCTTTTCCTTAGCACTTATTATTACGCTTATTATTTTACGGAAAGAAATGCGGAACAATCGGAATGAAAGAGGAACCTCTTTGGGTCTTTCGATTATCTGGGCATTTTTTGGTGTCTTCTTAGCACTCTTTGCACAAGCGATCGCAGCAAATATCGAACGGTTGATTGGTATCGAAATGGGCTCAGAGAACACAAAAGATATTATCCATATTATTGAGGAGTTCCCGCTTGCCATCCTGGTCAGTTCTATTTTCGGACCGATTTTAGAAGAAATCGTTTTTCGAAAGATTCTTTTCGGCACGCTGCATAAACGTTTTAACTTTTTTATATCGGCCATCATTAGCTCGGTCATTTTTGCTTTAGCGCATATGGAACTGGAGCATATTCTCCTTTATTCCGCAATGGGCTTTACTTTCGCCTTTCTCTATGTAAGAACAAAACATATCTTAGTACCGATTTTTGCTCATGTGACAATGAATACAATGGTTGTCATTGTTCAATCCGCTTACAAAGACGATATTGAAAGATTAATCCGGGATGCAGAGTCGATGCAAAACTTTATCGGAGGATTTTTATGAGACGTTCACCCTTGTTTTCCAGCGTGATTTACTTCCTGCTCGGAAGTTTATTTACATATTTCGCCATTCATGATGTAAATCAAAATGGCTGGGGATTTTTTAGCTATCTGCTTGTCATATTAGCCACATTTGATTTCGGCTCCAGCCTTAAATTATTTTTCTTTTATATGAAGTATAAGGATCAGTTGAAAAAATAAAAAAGGTTGCCCCAAATTTTGTTTGGGACAACTTTTTTTAATAGAAAATAGACGTTTCTGTGGTGTAATAAACTAGTAATTTCGATAACGTTTTTCCGGCAGAAAATTTTTATCTGCGATAAAATGAACTTTATCTGCGATAAGCGCCATTTTATCTGCGTTCCTCTCCCCTTTATCTGCGTATCGATTTTTCTCAAATTTCTCTTTCAGCGTCAACTTCCTTTTTCAACACCATCTGTTCTTTCCCCATCGTAAAAATGAGAAGAAACGCTATTCCCGCCGGGACGAGAGCCCATGTAAAGGTTTGAACAATAGAACTTGAGAGGGCCTCAGTGATTTTTTCTAAAATTTGCGGCGGTATGTGACTTCGCGCTTGCTCTTGCAATAATGCACGTGAATCACCAAATCCGTCTTTTGGCATTGGACCCATTCCAGCAAAAGCATCTTCTAGATTTCCTTTAAAGCTATTCCGCTGAATCGAACCAAAAATCGTAATTCCAATCGTCATCCCCAAGGAGCGGATAAAGTTGCTTGTGGAGGTTGCAGAGCCCCTCTGCTGCATTCCAAACGGATGGATCGCCGCCATGCTTAACACGGAGAAAGAAAATCCCACTCCAAAACCAATGATAACCATATAAAGGGTAAGTACCCATCTGCTTGTATCAACAGTTAAGGTGCTTAATAATAAAATCCCTGCTATTAAAATCACACCAGATAAAAACATGATATTGCGATAGCTTAACTTCGTGGTTAAAAAACCACCGACTTGTGCCGTCACCACCGACCCAAGCATCATCGGCAAGAGGATTAACCCTGAATTGGTAGCACTTCCGCCATAAACGCCTTGGACAAAAATTGGTATATATACAGTTGCTGCCATAAACGAAGCTCCATAAAATAAACCAACTAGCGTACTGCCGGCAAAAAGGCGATGCCTAAACATCGTGAACGAAATAATTGGGTCCTTTGCCCTCGTCTCCACAAACAAAAAGATGAGAAACAGGACCGTAAATCCGATAAATAAACTTATTATCGTACCTGAATTCCAATCATATTTCTGTCCCCCAAGCTCAAGAGCAAACATTAAGCAGACAACGGCACCAATCAATGTAACAGCGCCCCACCAATCAATCGCCTGCTTTTGATGAATGGGAGATTCCTTATAGAAGGCAATGATAAAAATAAACGAGAGAATCCCAAGCGGCAAATTGATATAGAAAATCCAATGCCAGCTAATATGGTCGGTAATATACGCCCCTAACAGGGGTCCAAAAATACTGGAGAGACCAAAAACTGCTCCGAACAGTCCGCCCATTTTCCCGCGCCTTTCGGGAGGAAACAAGTCAAACATAATGGTAAACGCGATCGGTACAAGTGCACCGCCGCCGACTCCCTGAATCGCGCGATACACACTTAATTGGGTAATTGTTTCTGCTGTCCCACATAAAATCGAACCAGCCATAAACATAATCAACCCCATGATAAAAAACCTTTTCCGACCATACATGTCCGACAATTTACCGAATATCGGCATCCCTGCCATCTCCGCTACCATATAGGCGGATACCACCCATACAAAGTTCTCAAGCCCTCCGAGGTCGCCGACAATCGTTGGCATTGCCGTTACAACAATGGTATTATCCATTGATGCCATCAATATTCCGAGCAGCAGACCGGCTACCACAAATCCTAATTTATTATTTTTCGCTACCATCCCATTCTCCTTTAAATCTTCTTTGACGTTTTTACTGTTGCATTTGAATCTTGCATAAAATCATCTTTATACTCTACCAATCCGATTGTGCAGCCGGGCCCAATTTTAACCGTATTTCCTCTCACAATTTCCGCCTTCGTATTCTCTAAATAAAGGTCGTCTCCTTCAATCACCTTTGCTATAAGGCTACCTTCCTCACCTACAAAAGGTAAAAGAGAGTTTCTTTTTCTTTTTATCGTGATTTTCCCGCCGCCGATTTCCTCCGCACGGCTTTCCCCGAACCGTAAGGAAATTTTAATCGTATCAGCATTTAATAGCCCTTTGATTTCAAAGCCGCCACTTGAATCGAACGTTTCATATTCAACATCGCCCGCAACTGCAATACTGCCTTTAATATTGGCTATATCACCATTAAGATCTTCTCCAACCTCAAGTGTTCCCAAGATTTTTATTTTCTTCAAATAAGCTTTGCCGCCAATTTCCATTGTACCCATTACCAGCAAATCTTCTACCTCAGCATTCCCTTTTACCTCTGCCTCACCTAAAACCTTCATCGAACCTGTTTTGAGATTTTCCGCAACCTCTGTTGTTCCATAAACCTTAAACACGGAAGCTTCAACATCATCAACGATCGTACCCTCACCGCGGACACTGATTTTATCATATCGTCCGCCGGGATAGCTCCCGGAGCCATTAATAATGAGATTTTCTTTACTTTTCATCTCCCTTATCCCCCCTGATTACATTTTTTTGCTTTCGCCTACAACAGCACTTGGATCAATTGATAATTCATCTGTATATTCAACAACATCAATTTCACAATTTTGGCCAATGGTTACATGGTTTCCCCTCACTACCGCAGCCTTCGTATTTTCAAGGTGGATCGTATCGCCCTCAATGACTTCCACCCTTAATTGAGTTTGAAAAAGGGATTTAAATAACCCCAGCCAAGACGGCTTATATTTCACAACAATCGATTGCCCGCCAATTTCCTTCGCCTGGCATTCTCCAAAAATCTTAATATCCACTTCATCGGCATTTAACAGGCCGCCAATCGTAAACATGGATTCAGCCTTGAAAAGTTCTGCCTCACAATCCTCTCCCACTGTCAGCTTTCCTTTTACCTTTATTTCTTCTGCTTTGACTTTACCGCCAACAGAAGCTTTTCCTGAAACCTTGAGTTTTTCAACTAATAGGTTTTTTTCAATCTTTGCAGTGCCATCAATAGAAAGGTCTTTAGCCGCAACGGTTCCACCTATTTTGGCCATCCCATTAATTTTGGCAATTTCAGTATTGATGTTTCCTTTTACCGTCCCTGTTCCATTACATTCAAATCCCTTACATTCGACATCGCTGTTCACCGTTCCCTTTCCGTTGAGTGTTACCTGATGAAACTGACCGCCATTCGATGCCCCGAAGCCATTTATAACTAGGTCTCCCCTTTTTTGCATCTCCATTCCCATTCTCCTTTATAATAATTTCGATTTCATTTCTTCCATACAGGCCATTAGCGACAGCTGAGCAACAATTTTCATTCCTCGTTCAAAATGAAAGGACTCTGTATTGATTAACAAAAGACAGGAGGATACCCCCAGCTTTCTAGTAATCACCAGTTCGGCACTTTTTTGCTTGATCATTGTTGCTTGATCCTTTAATACCTGGAGTACCATTTTTCCTTCTTCGAGATTAATTTCACCTGATTGCAACAGCTTTTCTAACACAAACACTTCAAGCATTCTTGAAAAATTAAATTGTAAATTTCCATTTTCATTCTCTAAGTAAAAATTGATAACCGTTTCTGAAACAATGTTACGTTCCATTAAGTCAGCTTTTGTTAAATTTAGGTCAGATATATTAGGAGAAAACATATCGGCAAGTTCATCTAGTGATAGATTTTCTTTCATCGTTTGAATTTTATTGATTCGATCTAAGATTTTTTCTTTTGGAAAAAAGGTTTCCTGTCCGGTAAACGTTGATTTCCGGATAAACCAATCCTCCGGGATCAAGTCCTTCCGTTTCCACCTATACAACTGCCCATAGGAGATTCCTGCTAATTCCAGTAAATCCTTCTTCGATATTAACTCCTCGTTCATTGTAAAGACCCCTTCCTTATTACCAATGTAACATAACACTGTTATGTTGTAAAGGCGGCCATGTTTTATAAATAAAAAAACCTTCCCATTGTCATGGAAAGGTTGATTCTCAAATTTATTCTGCTATTTCCGTTGTTGGATAATGCTTTAAAAAGTAAACAAGTGATTGAAGCTCTACAGCAAGGTCGATGTGATGAACCCTGATGGAAGATGGTATATTTAATCGGGCAGGTGTGAAATTTAAGATTCCTTTCACCTCAGCACTCACAAGCCGGTCTGTAATGATCTGCGCCACTGGAGCGGGAACGGTTAGAATCGCAACCTGAACATTTTCCTCCGTAATATACTTCTCTAAATCATCCATATGATAGACCGGGACATCCCCGATGGTCGTACCCATTTTATTTGGGTCCACATCAAAAGCGCATGTAATTTTTGTATTATTATTTTTTAAAAAATTATAGTTTAAAAATGCTGTTCCAAGATTACCAACGCCGATTAATGCAACCTTTGTTAATTCATCCTGGTCCAATGTCTTTCGGAAAAAGGTTAGTAAATAATTCACATTGTAGCCATAACCTTTTTTCCCAAGGGCGCCAAAATAGGAAAAATCCCTGCGGATTGTTGCTGAATCCACTTTTACCGCTTCACTTAATTCTGCTGAGGAAACTCTCTGTTTCCCTGAAGCATACAGATTTTGAATAAATCGATAATATAAGGGTAGTCGCTTTGCTGTTGCTTGTGGAATTTTCATTGTTTCGTTTGTCATATTCCTCCTGCACCCCCGCATAAATAATTTCGTTCATATTTAAAAAAACATTAGTTCTTTCTTTTAAAATCGCCGTTTTTACCGCCGGTTTTTTCTACTAAATAAGTCGGTCCAATCACCATGCCCTTATCAATTGCCTTACACATATCATAGACGGTCAGCGCACAAGCAGATGCAGCTGTTAGCGCTTCCATTTCAACACCTGTATTCCCTTTTGTTTTAACGGATACGGCAATACCTAATTTAAACATCTCTTGCTGATCAGGTTCCCAGGAAAAAGAAATATTCACCCCTGTTAATGGAATCGGATGACACATCGGAATAATGTCCCATGTCTTTTTGGCCGCCATAATACCGGCAACCTGTGCTACTGCCAGGACATCTCCTTTTTTCATCTCATTGTGGGTAATTTTATCAAATATTTCTTTACTGACGGTAATACTGGAATGAGCTAATGCGGTGCGGGCAGTCTCCGGTTTATCACTAACGTCCACCATTTTTGCTCTGCCCTCTTCATTAAAGTGAGTAAATTCTGCCATATAAAAATTCCTCCTTTCAAATCATACACTATTTTTCAGTCTATGTGTGTGAAACTTTGAGCGAATCATTCCTATATTTTTAACATTTTCCCAACATTTTGGGCCAAAGCACCCCTTTACGGCCTGCGTTTTATTGCCGACACTCTAGGAATACGGTACACTATTTCTATGTAATAGAGGTGAAAAAACAATGATTTTATTGCAAGTGAATCAATTAGCAAAATATTATGGTGCTGACCTTATTTTATCGAATATAAAACTGGAATTACAAACACGGGACCGTGTTGCTTTAGTTGGACGAAACGGCGCGGGAAAGTCGACGTTGTTAAAAATTATCGCCGGGCACCTGTCACATGATGGCGGAGAAATCATCAAACCTAAAGAAGTGACCATTGGGTATCTAGCGCAAAATACGGGTTTAGAGTCTAATTTGTCCATTTGGGAAGAAATGCTGACTGTATTTGAACCATTGCGCGCGATGGAAAAAAGTTTAAGGCAGCTTGAAGAACAAATGGCAGACCCTGCTGCAATCGCAGATACAAGCAAGTATGAGCGGATTCTAAAAGACTACGACCAGCTTCAGGTAAAATTTAAGGAACAGGGAGGATACCAGTATGAGGCGGATATTCGCTCCGTGTTGCACGGGTTAAATTTCCCTGATTACTCCTTAATGATCGCCTCATTAAGCGGTGGTCAAAAAACCCGTTTGGCTTTAGGGAAATTGCTGCTGACCAAGCCGGATATTTTAATTTTAGACGAACCTACCAACCATCTAGATATCGATACCCTCTCCTGGCTGGAGCAATATTTGCAAGGCTACGATGGGGCAATTCTAATTGTATCCCATGACCGCTATTTTTTGGACAAGGTCGTGACACAGGTATACGAGGTTTCTCGAAAGCAAATCCAAAGATATACCGGCAATTATAGTTCTTACCTTGAACAAAAAGCGGCAAATTATGAACGTGACCTGAAGCTTTATGAAAAACAGCAGCAGGAAATTGCCAATTTACAAGATTTTATCCAGAAGAATTTAGCAAGGGCCTCGACAACGAAACGAGCCCAGAGCCGACGAAAAAAACTTGAAAAAATGGATGTAATCGACCGACCGCTAGGGGATGAAAAATCTGCTTCCTTCTCGTTTGAAATTGAGAAGCAAAGTGGAAATGATGTCCTAACCTTCGATTCATTGGCTGTTGGATATGACGGCGAAAGAATTTCAGAGGGAATTTCCTTCCGAGTATTTCGGGGCGAAAGCATTGCCCTGGTGGGCCCTAATGGAATTGGAAAATCGACGTTATTAAAAACACTCATTAAGAAACTTCCTGTATTAGCCGGAAATATCCTTTATGGAACAAATCTTTCAATTGGTTATTATGACCAAGAGCAAGCGGAATTAACCTCCAATAAGCGTGTTTTAAATGAACTGTGGGATGAGTATCCTCTAAAAAGCGAAAAGGAAATTCGCACAGTTTTGGGCAATTTCTTATTTTCCGGGGATGATGTTTTAAAAATTGTTTCTACCTTGAGCGGCGGCGAGAAAGCACGGCTTGCTCTTGCGAAATTAATGCTGGAAAAGGCTAATCTATTAATTTTGGACGAGCCTACCAACCACCTCGATTTGGATAGCAAGGAAGTTCTTGAGAATGCTTTAATCGATTATCCAGGCACAATTTTGTTTGTTTCCCATGACAGATATTTTATTAACCGTATTGCTACAAAGGTTGTCGAGCTAAGCCGTCATGGCAGTTTAGAGTATCTGGGAGATTATGATTATTATTTAGAGAAGAAACTGGAACAGGAAGAGATTGCGGCACTTGAGGCTGCGGCTTCGGCTGCGGCTAAAAAAGCCGGTCAGGAGGACGCTTCTGAGAAGAACAGTTATCAACAGGATAAAGAAAGTAAGAAGCTCGAGCGGCAGCGGAAACGCAAGTTAGAAGATATTGAGATGAAAATTGAAGGCCTCGAGGAACAAATTCAAAGTTATGAGGAGCAATTATGTGACCCGAATGTTTTCCAGGATCACGAAAGGGTGTTAGAAATTACCCAGTTGAATGAAAATGCAAAAGCGGAACTCGAACATTTACTGGAAGAGTGGGCAGAAATTGCCGAATAAAATGAGTTGGTCCTTCATCCGAGTGGTGAAGGACCTTTTTTTAAGTTTTTTCAGGGTTTTAGGCTTTTTAAAACAACTCCCCTGTCCCCTAGGCATTATTCCACAAAGCTCTAAACCATATTTCAGCATTTATCAACATATTATTCGACAATATCAATAGATATTCAAAATAAATCGACATTTTCCGGCAAAATCCTAAGAAACTGCGATAGTTTTTTACTCTTCAATTTAAAAAATGTTAATATGTCCACCTTTTCCACAGACTTATTCACATAATAAACAGTAACAACTTCACTGTTTTTCAACCTTTTCCACATTATCCACAGTAAACGTTCAAGTTATCCACATTATTAACACTTTACAGTGACTTATCCACTAAACCTCAATTGCCAGAAATGTCGAATAATATTTTTATCCACAAAAAAAGCTCTTCTTATAAACAGAAGAGCTAATCATTATATAATTCAATCTCCAATCCTGGAATTGCATTAAGCGAAAGTTCAGCACGAACGCCTTTATCAAACATAATACTTCCTGCCGCTGCAATCATCGCAGCATTATCTGTGCATAAAGATATTGGAGGGACAACCAATTCTATCTCTGGATAATGAGAGAATACCTTTTCCAAGGCGCTTCTGAGCCCCTTATTCGCTGCAACCCCGCCTGCTAATAATACCTGTTTCACGTTATATTCAGAAGCAGCCCTTTCCGTCTTCTTAACAAGCACATCAATCACGCTTTCTTGAAAACTGGCTGCAAGATCTTCCGGAGTTATGGTCTCACCACGCTGCTCGGCATTGTGGACAGTGTTAATAACTGCCGACTTTAATCCACTAAAACTAAAATCATAAGATCCTTCCTCTAACCAGGCACGCGGCAGATTAATGGTCGGGCTTCCTTCATGGGCTAGACGGTCGATATGCGGTCCCCCTGGATATGGAAGATTAAGTGTTCTTGCCACTTTGTCATAGGCTTCTCCTGCTGCGTCATCCCTTGTCTCACCAATGACTTCAAAATGGCCATGTTCCTTCATGTAAACAAGCTCTGTATGCCCGCCTGATACAACAAGGGCTAATAGTGGAAATTTCATTTCCGTTACCAAGCGGTTGGCATATATATGTCCGGCAATATGATGAACCGGTACAAGCGGAAGATTATGAGCAAAGGCAAGAGCCTTTGCTGCATTGACACCGATTAATAAAGCTCCCACCAACCCAGGGCCTTCAGTCACGGCAATGGCATCTATATTTTTAAAGGAAAGATTTGCTTGGTTTAATGCTTCTTCAAGAACAATGGTTATTTGCTCCACATGGTGTCTTGAGGCAATCTCCGGTACAACCCCGCCAAATCGTTTATGACTTTCTATTTGTGAGGCAACAATATTAGCCGCAATCTCCCTTCCGTTTTTTATGATTGCAACTGCCGTTTCATCACAACTTGTTTCAATTCCTAAAATCCATTGATCTTTTTTCATAAATTCACCCACATTACTAAAGCATCTTCCTGATTATCGGAATAATAATTTTTTCGGATTCCGCCATTTTGAAATCCAAACTTGCGGTAAAGGGATTGAGCAATCTGGTTAGTTACACGCACTTCCAGGGTCATACTTTTTGCCCCCATTTCTCTAGCCACAGACATCATTTTTTCCAGCAAGGCCTCTCCTAGCTTCTTGCCCCGATATCCCGGTAGAATGGCAATATTGGTTATATGGGCCTCGTCGATGACAATCCAAGCACCACAATAGCCGATAATTTTATCCTCTTCTTCAAGAACAATATAGACTGCAAATTTATTATTATTAAGTTCATTATAGAAGGCTTCACGGCTCCATGGAGTCGTAAATGAGGCATGCTCCACTTCTAAGATCTGATCAATATCCTCTTCCCTCATATATCGAAAAACAAAAGAATCTACCATATTTCTCTAATCCTGTCCTTTAAAAATTTTCCTATTTGCCTCTAACCACTTTGCTTCTGCTTCTGCTAAACGAATATAGTTCGGTACAAAAGAATGGATATCTTCCTCTGATTGAAATTGGCCTATTAAGGCAAGTTCAGATGGGCGCGGATTGTGTTCCGTTATTGCGGCAAATATAGCCTTAGTTCCTAGAATTTCTGCAATTTTCTCTTGGTGAATTGGCAGGTCATTGCCGACAAAGAGAACAGGCTTATCCGTTTTTATTAAGGAACGCGCCCAATCGTCTGACATGATTAACTGGTCCTGTTCAACCTGGACGAGCTCACCATTTTTATAATGATACAACCCTGTATAAACCTGTCCTCTTCTAGCATCAAATAAAGGAGAAACATAGCCATCAAAGTAGCGGCCGGTTCCAGAAGCTAAAACTTCTAGACTTGAAACACCCACAAGTGGAATTTTCAATGTCCACGCCAGTGTTTTAGCAATCGTTACTCCAATTCTAACACCCGTATAGGAACCTGGGCCTTTTGCCACGACTACCTTTGTTAAATCGGCAGGTACACGGTCACAATCCTGCATTAATGTCTGTATAGCAGGCATAATTCGGATGGAATGGTTTTTTTTCAAATTCGTTATATATTCGCCAAGTACTTGATTTTCTTCTAAAAGTGCTACACCAAGAGCATAATTAGAAGTATCAATTGCTAAGATCGTCATGAAAAAATCTCCTTACATAATTGCTCATATCGTTCCCCCTTCGGAACGAAAACCATTTTTCTTTTTTCTTGGCTCTCATGGTACAAGAAAATAGTCAATCGTTCTGATGGAAGCTGCTCTTCAATTAAATGAGCCCATTCCACTACTGTTACTCCATCGCCTTCAAAGTATTCATCGAAACCAAGATCTTCAAAGGTATCCCCCACCCTATACACATCCATATGATAGAGGGGCATTCTCCCCGCATATTCTTTTATGATTGTAAAGGTTGGACTGTTTACGGTCCGCTTAACCCCCAGACCCTGGGCTAATCCTTTTGTAAAAGTTGTTTTACCTGCGCCCAAATCTCCTTCAAGAGTAATAACATCTCCTGGCAGCAAATGTTCAGCCAATTTTGCCGCAAAGCTTAATGTTTGCGTTGAATCGTTTGTATTTAGTTCGTATTGCGTCATTCCATCACCTTTTTACATAAACATGTCATTATCTTCATTTTACCTTATTTATGTGCAAAAAAACCTTAGGATCTCTCCTAAGGATAAAAAATCTATAAGCTGTTCAAATGCCTTTAAATAAAAAAAGACGAAACTCGGTTTCGTTCTTTTAAAAGACAATATGTACGGTCTGGACGGGACTCGAACCCGCGACCTCCTGCGTGACAGGCAGGCATTCTAACCAACTGAACTACCAAACCAAATTGCGGAGGCAGGATTTGAACCTGCGACCTTCGGGTTATGAGCCCGACGAGCTACCAGACTGCTCCACCCCGCGACGATACTAATACCATACTATTATATGTTTAACATAATAAAGTATGCATGTTATTTAAAATAACAGCCCGGCAACGTCCTACTCTCACAGGGGGACAGCCCCCAACTACCATCGGCGCTGAGAAGCTTAACTTCCGTGTTCGGTATGGGAACGGGTGTGACCTTCTCGCCATTATTGCCAGACTATT
>NZ_AXVA01000029.1 GCF_000482325.1 Bacillus sp. UNC438CL73TsuS30
TATTATTGTTTGTTGACGTTTTTGTTTGTTTAGTTTTCAAAGAACAAATTTCTTCGTCGCTCAAAGGCGACTTAATCATCTTACCAAGTTACCAACTTAAAGTCAACAACTTTTTTTAGTTAATTTTTCTTACATGTTGTTGTCTCGCAACAACGAATATAAATATACCACCATTGGAATCAGTGTGCAATAGTCTTTTTAAGTTTTTATTCATCAAATCTAAAATAAAAATATTCACATTCTTCAATTATAAACTTCTAAATAAAAAGTGCCAGGCAGGACCCGGCACTAGTTTTAAGAAATATTAGCGTTGGCGCATTAATGGAAATAATAATACATCGCGAATGGAAGGCGAATTGGTTAAAAGCATAACCAAACGGTCGATTCCGATCCCTAAGCCGCCTGTTGGTGGCATACCATATTCAAGTGCTTCTACGAAGTCTTCATCCATTTCGTGTGCTTCATCGTTGCCTTGTTCTTTTTCCTTTAATTGTGCTTCAAAGCGCTCCCGCTGATCAATTGGATCATTTAGTTCCGTAAAGGCATTCGCATGTTCACGAGCAACAATAAATAATTCGAAACGATCCGTAAATCGTGGATCCTCATCGTTTTTCTTTGCCAGCGGTGATATCTCAACTGGATGTCCATAAATAAAGGTTGGCTGAATCAGTTTCTCCTCTACTTTTTGTTCAAAGAATTCATTAACGATATGGCCGTATAACATATGTTCGGTAATTTCCACACCATGCTCTTTCGCCAGTGCACGTGCTTCATCAACACTCATCTCTTTCCAGAAATCCACTCCTGTGTATTCCTTAATTGCATCTACCATATGAAGCCTTTTCCATTCTGGTTTAAGGTCTACCTCATAATCACCATATTGAACAGTTGTTGTCCCTAAGACTTCTTGGGCAATATGAGCAACTAGATTCTCTGTAAGACTCATTATATCTCTGTAGTCAGCATACGCTTCATACAGTTCAATCATTGTAAATTCAGGATTATGGCGTGTTGATACTCCTTCATTACGGAAAACACGGCCAATTTCATAGACTTTTTCAAGTCCGCCTACGATTAGTCTCTTCAAATGAAGCTCAATCGCGATGCGCATATATAACGGCATATCCAGCGCATTGTGATGTGTGATGAACGGACGAGCAGACGCCCCCCCGGCAATAGCATGCATCATCGGAGTTTCGACTTCTAAATAGCCATGGTTATCTAAATAACGGCGCATCTCCTGGATAATACGACTGCGCATGATGAAGGTCTTTTTACTTTCATCGCTCATAATTAAATCTAAATAACGCTGACGGTAGCGCTGTTCTACGTCCTTAAGACCATGGAATTTATCTGGCAGTGGTCGTAATGCTTTCGTTAAAAACTCAAATCCTAGTACTTTAACAGACAATTCGCCAACTTTGGTTTTAAATAGGGTACCCGATACCCCAATAATGTCACCTAAATCAGCCGAATCAAAAATCTCATACTTTTCTTCTCCCACTGCATCTTGCCTAACATATACTTGAATTTGGCCAGTTAAATCTTGAATGTGGGCAAATCCAGCTTTTCCTTTACCGCGCTTTGTCATAATTCTTCCAGCAAGAGTAACGGTTACATTTTTAGCTTCAATAGCTTCCTTTTCAAGCTCTCCGTACTGTTCAATCAATTCCATCGCATTGTGCGTGCGGTCAAAACGTTTTCCAAATGGATCTAAACCTTTTTCGCGCATGGAATTCATTTTTTCCCGTCTGACTATCAGTTGGTCGTTTAATTCTTCTTGACTCATGCAAATCAACTCCAATTATCTCTTTTATGTAAATAGCATACTAATCCGCATTTTTATACATACTATATTATTTTACACAAACTTAGGAATTCAGACATTAAAAATGTTTAAAACATAGATAAAAACTGCCAGCATATTACTGGCAGCTACAAAGCAATTATAGATAAGCCAAATTGGAAACTCAAGCTTTTATCCGACTGTCACTTCTTTTTCTTCCGCTTCTGCTACTAAACCATTTAAAAGAGTGACCAATTCTTCACGGGTATTACACTCATTGACGCCATTTCGCGCCTTACCGTTTCCTCGGATTCCTTTTAAATACCAAGCTGCATGCTTGCGCATTTCACGGACAGCGATATTCTCATTCTTGAGGGCAATTAAGCGATCTAAGTGAAGAATACAAACATCAATTTTTTCCCGAACAGATGGTTCACCCAAAAGCTTGCCTGTTTCAAGAAATTGGACCGTACGGTAAATCATCCAAGGGTTACCTAGTGCTGCTCGACCAATCATCACTCCGTCACAGCCGGTTTCCTCAAGCATTTTTTTCGCATCCTGTGGCGTCTGGACATCACCATTTCCTATAAGCGGAATCGTTATCGATTGTTTTACCTCACGAATAATATCCCAGTTTGCTTTTCCTTCATACATTTGGACACGCGTACGGCCATGAAGCGAAACAGCCTTTCCACCGGCACGTTCAACTGCCTGGGCGTTTTGAACAGCATAAATATGATCTTCATCCCAGCCCATCCGCATTTTAACCGTTACCGGCTTTTCAACTGCATCAACCACAGCAGCAACCATTTCATAAATTTTATTAGGATCTAAAAGCCATTTTGCCCCTGCATCACACTTTGTAATTTTCGGAACTGGACATCCCATATTAATATCAATAATGTCTGCATTGGTATTTTTATCAACAAATTGAGCTGCTTCTACGAGCGATTCCTTTTCCCCTCCAAAAATTTGCAGGCTTAACGGTTTCTCCCGCTCGTCGATGTAAAGCATATTCATCGTTTTTTCGTTTCTAAAATTAATTCCTTTATCACTAACCATTTCAGCACATACTAATCCTGCGCCAAACTCTTTAACGGTCAGACGGAATGCAGAGTTACAAACACCGGCCATTGGTGCTAAAACTACCTGGTTTTTCATTTCAATATCGCCAATTTTCAACATGTAAAAGTACCTCCATTTCCTATGTCTCTTTTGGCGGCGCTAATTCATCAATCGTTATATTTAAGGATTGAGCAATTCTGGTCAGCAAATCGCTTGGCGGAAGCCGATTGCCTCTCTCAATCTCTCCCAAAATTGATACTGAAACACCTAGTTCCTTCGAAAAGCTCTCCTGTGTAAATCCCTTTAGCTTCCGATAGGCTCGAATGCGTCTTCCCCATTTTTCCGCTTCCATATCCGGACTCCTTCTTTATCAGGTAATTCATCTAATGATGTTTGAAGTGGTTTTTCCATCCCTGGAATGATCATGTCTGGCTGAATCTCCAATAACGGTACAATAACAAATGCCCTTTCATGCATACGGGGATGAGGGACGATGAGGTTCTCTGTTTCAATATTTTCTTGATTATACATGAGAATGTCAAGGTCTATTGTTCTTGGCCCCCATTTTATCTCCCGCTTTCTTCCAAGTTGCTGCTCTGTTTTTAAACAGATATCTAATAGTTCATAGGCGTTGGACTCAGTCTTTATCTCGATTACCATATTCAAAAATAAATCCTGATCCTCATAGCCAACCGGATCTGTTTCATAAACAGAGGAACAATTTACTAACTCTATTTTTGGAACATCTGACAAAAGCTTAATAGCTTGTCCTAAATAATCATATCGGTTTCCCATGTTTGAGCCAAGGGCAATAAATGCTGTATTTTCCACCATTATCTTCTCCTTGTAATTTCTACTGCAACAGACTTGTAATGGCCCGGAATTGGTGGGTCAGGTTTTATCATTTTTACCGTTACATCATTAACAAGGACGAACTCCTTTAACACATTCGCTGCAATGTTTTCCGCAACAGTTTCCAAAAGCTTATAGGGCTCTCCCTCAACGATTTTTTGGCATAATTGAAAAAGCTCACCATAATGGACCGAATACTCTAGTTCATCCGTTTCCCCAGCCTTTTTTAAATCCAAGGATATGATTAAATCAACGATGAAACGCTGACCAAGCCGATTTTCTTCGGGAAAAACGCCATGATAACCATAAAACTCCATTTGATTTAAATATATTTTATCCAAGGACAATCCCCTTTCCCATGAGCACATCCATCATTTTTGCCATCCTGCTCATTTCTTTTACATCATGAACCCTGACAATATGACACCCTTTCTGAATTCCATAACAAACGGTGGCTCCAGTGCCTTCCAGTCTCTCATTAACTGGCAAATCCAAGGCTTCCCCAATCATTCTTTTTCGTGAGGTTCCCAATAAGACTGGATATCCGATGGATGTTAATGTTTCTAGTTCCCTCATCATCTCTAGATTTTCTTGGTAATTCTTCGCAAAACCTATACCGGGATCCAAAATAATCATCTCATCACGAACCCCTGCTTTTTTTACAATTGAAATGCTTTCAAATAGATCGTTCATAACATCCCGAATAAAATTATTATAATTCCGTTCATTGCGATTATGTTGCAGAATGATAGGTACATCAAATTGTGCAGCTACCCCAGCCATTTTTTCATCAGCCTTTGCTCCCCAAATATCATTAATGATATGAGCTCCTGCTTTAAGGGCCTGCTCAGCTACTCTTGCTTTATACGTATCGATGGAGATCGGAACAGGAATCTGCTTGGATATCGCATCAATAATAGGAACCACTCTATCGATTTCTTCCTCTTCAGAAATAACCTCATAACCAGGACGCGTTGATTCACCGCCAATATCAATGATATCTGCTCCATTTTGGACCATTTCATAAGCATGCTCTAATGCCTTATTCAGATCATTAAATTTTCCGCCATCAGAGAATGAATCGGGCGTAATATTTAAAACACCCATGATCATGGTTTTTTGACCGAAGTCTAGTGTATGCTTTCCACATTCAATTTTTTGTATCCCAGCTCTATTCATTCTGTTATCCTCCATGATGATTCTCGTTTCTTTAGTATAATATGCTGTCATTATCATACACGAATTTTTAATATCAGTGCAAAAAAATAAGGTGTGGCTAATGTAGCCATCACCTTATTGGGTTTAACAGTTAGTCAAGCTGGTAAAGTGGTGTACTTAGGTAGCGCTCTCCGTTATCAGGAATAATTGCTAAAACCTTTTTCCCTTTTCCAAGCTCTTTTGCAGCTTTCACCGCCGCAGCGATTGCCGCACCTGAGGAAATACCACCAAGAATTCCTTCTTCTCTGGCCGCACGGCGGGCATATTCGAATGCCTCTTCTGTTGTAATTTGAATCACTTCATCATAAATATCTGTGTTTAATGTGTCAGGTACAAATCCGGCACCAAGGCCTTGAAGCTTGTGAGGTCCTGGTTTTCCACCTGATAAAATAGCTGAATCTTTTGGTTCAACCGCATAAATTTTAATATTTGGATAATGTTCACGAAGAACGCTTCCAGCACCAGTGATGGTTCCGCCAGTACCAATTCCAGAAACGAAGCCATCTAGCTGCTCCATTTGCGCTACAATTTCAGGTCCTGTAGTACGTTTGTGAACTTCTGGATTTGCTTGATTTTGGAATTGCTGCGGCACAAAATATCCATGTTCTGCAGCGAGTGCTTCAGCTTTTGCGATAGCACCTTTCATTCCTTCCGGCCCAGGTGTTAATACAAGCTCTGCACCGTATGCACGAAGAAGATTTCTTCTTTCTAAACTCATTGTCTCAGGCATTACAAAAATAGCTTTATATCCTTTTGCAGCAGCAACCATCGCAAGACCAATACCAGTGTTTCCACTTGTTGGCTCGATGATAGTATCTTTTCCAGGTGCAATAAGACCTTGTTCTTCTGCAGCCTCGATCATTGCTAAACCAATACGATCTTTAACGCTGCTTCCAGGGTTAAAATACTCTAATTTTAGATAAATATCTGCACTGTTCTCATCTACTAATCTGTTTAATTTTACAATTGGTGTTTGACCGATTAATCCGGCAACTGAATTTGCAACACGAACCATTATAATTACCCCCAGCTCTCTATTCCGAGTATTTTTATTGGATTTATATACAATTTAACAGTTTAAGGCTCCTTTTGTCAATTGAATTCATTCACCAAATTATTAAAATTTTATGAATGCAAAAAACACAGAAAATCACTTTCTGTGTTTAATCGTTTGATTTTTCTTTTCCGTAGAACCAGCTTACCTTCGCCTCATCCCAAAAGGTTCTAGCTGATGCCGGCACTTTCATTTGTTCGAGGGCAATTTGCCGGCGAATCTCCTCTTTTACATCTTGATAAGAATACGATTCCCCTTTTATTTTACTTTCTAACTTAAGGATTGCATAACCTTGTTCCACCTTAACAGGCTTGCTCCATTCCCCGGCTTTTAATGTTTTTGCAGTTAGAACATATTCCAAAGGATAACGGTCATCATCCTCTGTTATGTACCCAATATCTCCGCCATCATTAGCAGAGAATTCATCAGTCGAGCGCTCCATTGCCATCGTTGAAAAGCTTGAACCCTGCGAAAGCTCCTTTAATGATTTCTCTGCTTCCGCTTCTGTTTTTACGATAATCTGAGACAAATGAAAGGCAGACGGGATATCAAACAGGTCTTTATTCTGGTTAAAATAGTTTTTCTTTTCCTGTTCAGAAACGGCAACGTCCTTTGTCAAGATTTCTTCAAGCAATAAACTATTCCGAATTTGTTCTTTCCACCTATTCTCGTCTTCCTGCCTTTTTTCGCTGGATGAATGATAAGTGGTTTGAATAATTCTAAATTCTCTTTCGACATCCTGATTAGAAACCGTTATTTTATACTTTTTTGCCATTTCTTTAACGACCTTTTGATGGATCATATCTTTTAGCACATCTTTACCATACCGTGCTTCTAATTCATTCAGCCAATCCTGCCTTAAAATCTCCTTTTTCCCTACCGTTGCCACGACATCTTTTTTTAAGCTGGCGCCATTAGCCGTATTCCCTTTTGTGAGAAAAATGGCTATAGTTAAGCAATTAACCATAATCAGTGCGGCGATTACAAACCAAAGTTGCTTTCTCCTCAACTTTTTTCCCCCAATGCCCCTGCTTATTTTGCCTGCTTGTTTAGTTCTTCCAATTCTTCTTTTGTAAAAAGATACTTTTCATTGCAGAAATGACAATGTGCTTCAGCTTGTCCATCTTCTTCAATCATTGCAGTAATTTCAGCAGCACCTAATCCGAGTATGGCATTAGAGAAGCGCTCTTTTGAGCATGTACATTGGAATTTTACCGGCATTTTTTCCAGTATATTAACGGGCTCATCCCCAAAAAGTTCCCCTAAGATTTCTTCAGGGGTAAGCCCCTTTTCAATTAATTTAGAAACAGGCGGTATAGTCTTTAATCGTTCTTCCATTTTTGTTATCGCTGCATCTTCAATTCCTGGCATTAATTGAAGAATAAACCCTCCTGCAGCTAAAATCGAGTCGTCCGGATTCACCAAAACGCCTACACCGACTGAAGATGGAATTTGCTCGGAAGTAGCAAAGTAGTAGGTGAAATCCTCCCCTAATTCACCTGAAACAAGCGGAACCTGTCCAGAGAAAAAGTCGCGGAGACCAATATCCTTTATAACCGTTAAAGACCCTGTAGTGCCGACCGCACGGCGAACATCAAGCTTTCCATGGGCATTCGCTTCAAAGTCAACATGAGGATGCGTTACATATCCGCGGACTTCTCCCTTGGCATTACTGTCAACAAGGATTGGGCCTAACGGGCCGTCCCCTTCAATTTTAATAGTTAATTTTTCTTCACCCTTTAGCATTGCCCCCATCATGACTCCAGCTGTAAGGGATCTCCCTAATGCTGCAGAGGCTGTTCTCCATGTATCGTGCCGGCGCTGTGCTTCACTCACAATGTTCGTTGTACGAACAGCATATGCACGTACATGCCCGTCAAAGGCAAGTGCCTTTACAAGATAATCGTTCATTTTCAGACTCCCCTCTAGTTGTTATGGTGAAACGAATCTATATTTCGTTTATAGATTAACTGCAGTCCCTTTAAAGTTAAAAAAGGGTCAACAATGTCAATGATCTTTGATTCCTGAGCAATTAAATTAGATAACCCCCCAGTAGCAATAACCGTTGGCTTTTTTTCACTTTGCTCGATCATCCTTCTTACAATACCCTCAACTTGACCAACATACCCATAAACAATACCAGCCTGCATGGCTGCAACTGTATTTTTCCCAATAACCCCTTCCGGACGTGCTATTTCAATTCTCGGAAGCTTCGCAGCTCTTGAGTAAAGGGCCTCTGTTGAAATACCTACTCCAGGAGCAATCGCCCCTCCCATATATTGACGCTCTTCATTTACATAGCAATAAGTAGTTGCCGTTCCAAAATCAACAATAATAAGTGGACTTCCATATTCGTGAATCGCCGCAACTGCATTTACAATCCTGTCAGCTCCAACTTCTCTTGGGTTTTCATATTTAATATTAAGCCCTGTTTTGATTCCCGGCCCCACTACGAGCGGCTTGATATGGAAATATTTTTGACACATTCGCTCTAATGCAAACATAATTGGTGGAACAACAGAAGAGATAATGATTCCGTCAATTTTTGAAAAGCTTAATTTTGAGTGGTCAAACAAGGATTTGATGATCATTCCGAATTCATCTTCTGTACGATTGCGATTCGTTTCAATCCGCCAGTGATATTTTAGTTCATCCTCCTCATAAACACCCAATACAATATTTGTATTCCCCACATCAAAGACAAAAATCAAATCTATCACTCACTTTACAGATTTATCATTTCTCACACTGAAAACATAATAACATAATTGTGTAAGGTCATGTAAAGAAAACTCGTCGATTGCGAGACCTTCTGGACTTTTCACGAGGCTTGGTGCGTTACCTAAAGTTATGAAAAAAAAGAGTGCTTCAATAGGAAGCACTCTTTTTTTATTTACTTTTGCTCGTTACCAGGATCATCTGTTTTGGTTAAGTCAACTTGTTCGTCCTTTTTGGTGTTGATGTTTACTTTTACATCCTCCACTTTTTTCGGACCAATATGAACACTTTCAAGAGCCACGGAACTATCAGGCATCTTTCCGTTTTCAACCAAATATTTGATTTGTTCAGCAACAAGGGTTTCGACCTCAAGAAGAGTATTGGCAATAAGATTTAACTTATCACGGTTTTCCGTTAGAATCGTTCTCGCTCTCTCATAACACTCTTTAATAATTCGTTGAATTTCAAGGTCGATTTCGTAAGCAATTGCGTCAGAATAATTTTGCTCATTGTGCAGGTCACGACCCAAGAATACCTGTCCTTGCGCTTGACCAAATTGCAATGGACCGAGCTTATCACTCATTCCAAACTCAGTAACCATTCTTCGTGCAATCCCTGTAGCGCGTTGGAAGTCATTGTGCGCACCTGTACTTACTTCACCAAATACAATCTCTTCCGCAACACGGCCACCCAACAAACCGGTAATTTTATCAAGCAACTCAGGTTTTGTCATAAAATAGCGGTCTTCACGTGGAAGCATTACAGCATAGCCGCCAGCTTGCCCACGTGGAACAATTGTAACCTTATGGACCATATCTGCTTCATCTAAAACTAAACCAATCACTGTATGACCACTCTCATGGAATGCTACAATATTGCGTTCTTTTTCAGAAATAACACGGCTCTTTTTAGCAGGACCGGCAATTACCCGATCCGTTGCTTCATCGATATCTTCCATATCGATTTTTTTCTTATTTGCACGGGCTGCAACTAAAGCGGCCTCATTTAATAAATTCTCTAAATCTGCACCTGAAAAGCCAGGTGTACGCATAGCAATGTTTTTCAAGTTTACAGAATCATCTAATGGCTTATTGCGTGCATGGACTTTAAGTACTGCCTCACGTCCAATAACATCCGGACGATCAACAGTAATTTGACGGTCAAAACGGCCTGGACGAAGTAACGCAGGGTCCAAAATATCTGCACGGTTTGTTGCAGCAATAATAATAATTCCTTCATTAGCACCAAAGCCGTCCATTTCAACTAGCAATTGGTTCAATGTTTGCTCACGCTCGTCATGGCCTCCGCCTAAACCAGCACCACGCTGACGGCCAACCGCATCAATCTCGTCAATGAAAATGATACACGGAGCATTTTTCTTCGCATTTTCAAACAAATCACGAACACGAGATGCACCGACCCCAACAAACATTTCAACAAAGTCAGAACCACTTATCGAAAAGAATGGTACGCCGGCTTCACCAGCTGTTGCCCTTGCAAGAAGCGTTTTACCTGTCCCTGGAGGTCCGACAAGCAATACCCCTTTTGGAATACGGGCACCAAGCTCGGCAAATCTACGAGGGTCTTTTAAAAACTCAACTACTTCGACTAATTCTTGTTTTTCTTCATCTGCGCCGGCTACATCTCTAAAACGAACCTTTTTCTTATCGTCGTTATAGAGCTTGGCTTTGCTCTTACCAAAATTCATGACTCGGCTGCCGCCGCCCTGTGCCTGGTTCAATAAAAAGAAAAATAAGATAAAAATAATCACAAACGGAATAATGGAAGTGAAGAAGGTAACCCATCCGCTAGTTTCTTTAGCTGGCAACACATCCACATTTGTTGTTTTTGCACGATCAATTCGATCAAGAATCTTTTCACTGTTTGGTATATAGGTTAAGAAGTTTTTATCCTTCCCATCGTTAAACTGTCCCCGAACCTCAAAAACACCTCGTTCAGGCTGCATGGAGAATGACTTAACTTCCCCCTTCTCTAATTGGGAAACGAACTTATCATATGAAATATGATCAGTCGGCTCGTTGCTTCCATTAAAGAAGCTTACAACACCAATGATGACTAAAAATATTAATAAATAAAAGATGGTATTACGGAAAATCCGATTCATCCCTTACCTCCTCCCACGGGTAAACAAACTATATTAAATAGTATCATAGAAAATCATTCCAATTCAAGGAATTACACTTACTTCAGGACATCGAAGAATGTCTTTCGTTAAGTTTTGCTTAAAGGTTGTTACTGTATACTTCAGGTTTCAAAACCCCAATATATGGAAGGTTCCGGTATTTCTCGGCATAATCCAATCCGTAGCCCACAACAAAGGCATCCGGTACAATAAAGCCGACATAATCGGCCTGAATATCACTTTTCCTTCCTGTAGGTTTATCAAGCAAAGTGACAATTTTAATCGACTTCGCCTTTCGATAACGGAAAAGGTCGACTAAATAGCTTAATGTAAGACCACTATCGATAATATCTTCGATAATTAAGATATCTCTTCCTTCAACAGAAGTATCTAAGTCCTTAAGGATTTTCACTTCTCCTGAGGAAGTCATTGAGTTACCATAGCTGGATACATCCAAAAAGTCCATTTCAAGGTAGCAGTCCATATGTTTCAATAAGTCCGCCATAAAAGGCATAGCACCTTTCAAAACACCGATAGCAAGCGGGAAACGATCTTTGTATTCTTCGGTAAGCTCTGCCCCTAATCCCCTAACTTTTTCCTGAATTTCTTCTTCTGAAATTAACACCTTTTCAATATCCTGTTTCATTCTACTTGTGCCCCCTAGAAAAATCATTACGTTTTATATGTGAGTAGTAAATATTGTTTTGCAGAGGAATCGGTGCCTTCCATTGCTGATTTTTTTAAACCAGGAAGCCAGATAATGGAATGATCTCCATCTGTAATTACCGGCCAAGTGTCCCGCTCTTGAAGGGGAACTTTATAGTCAATGAATATATCCTTTAATTTCCTCGTTCCTGACATTCCTTTTAAAGACATTCGGTCTCCATTTTCCCTTGTCCGAATCACAATCGGCCACTTAATCCTTGCTGCATTAAAGATTGCAGAGTGAGAGTCATATTCTGAAGGTTCTTTATGAACAAACTTAACCCCGATACTCCCCCCATCTGGTAAATCAATCTTTGAATCATCGTGTACTACATAATAATAATTCTTTACACTTGAATCCCCAAATTGGAAGAATATGGTCTCGTAGGACCGAATAACCATCAGTCCGTTTGGGAAATTCAGTTTTCCTGATGGTCCTGAATGGTAAATTATTGAGAAAATCTGTTCAATATGTACAGCAGAAAGAGATGCAGGTTTTTCCTTGTAAAGATAGTTTAATATTAGTTGAATACCTCTCCTTTGTAAAGGTAAAGGCATATCAAGAAACGGTTTTATGTCCATGCTAATTTTGGATTTTTCCCTTATTGTCATTACTTTATTCATGTTTTGGACAGTTAATTCCTGAAGAAATACCTCGTCACATTGTAAATCTTCACTAAAACGTTGAAAATGTTCATGAACATTTGGATTTTCCATCTTTAAAAACGGTAAAACTTCTTTTCGAAATCGATTCCTGCTATAAATACTTTTTTTATTACTTGGGTCTATTCGCGGTGTGAGTTGATTTTCCCTGCAGTACTGTTCAATCTCCTCCTTTGTCAAGGTTAGAAAGGGGCGAAAAATCATACCTCTATGAAAAGGACGGGTAAAGGGGATACCAGCTCGCGCTTTTCCAGTACTCCCCCTTGTCATTCGCATGAGCATCGTTTCAATTTGATCATCACCATGGTGCGCAAGTGCCAAGTAAGGATAGTCATATTTTTCCATGATGGTTTCAAAAAATTTATATCGTTCCTCTCTAGCCGCGACCTGGGAGCTTTCCCCGGTTCTTTCCATTATCAGTGGAATATTGATTCGGGTCATTTCAAAGGGAATATCATGCTGCTTACAATAATCCTTAACAAAAAAAGCATCATCAAGGGATTCTTGCCCACGAAACATATGGTCAACATGGGCCGCAACAATCGAAAGGTTTCTTTTATCCTTTTGCCCCCAAAGGAAATGTAGTAGTGCAAGAGAATCAGGTCCCCCCGAAACACCAACAATGATTTTTTTACTTTTTAATGAAAAGAAGTGGCGGCAAAGAAAATCCATTACCTTCGGTTCCAACATATTGCTTCTTCCTCAGTCTTTTTTAAAATTGAATACCAATAGCTTACCACTTTTGTATTTAAACTATCAAAAACAATGTCTTCATTAACTGCTGTATTTTCTTAATTGTTACAAATTAATTACGAATGAAACTCTCAATAGTTTCAAAAAAATTTTAAAATAATGACCACATAGAAAATAATAAATACTGCTGCTATGACTCCTGTTTCAATCCAGCCTGTTTTTTTCTTTTTCTTTCGATATTGCTGCCTTGTTTTTGGGTTGTTTTTATTAAGATCAGGTACTGGGCTCGAAATATTGTTGGCAGCTGCTTTTGACACTTTTCGGTGCTTAGGCAGCGGCTCATCCGTTAATAAAGCCAACAGATCCTGTCTCATTTGTCTCGCATTTGTATAATGTCCTTTTAGTGCATTTACCATTACTTTTTCCAAGGAATGAAGCTCAGGCTTCTGCCGGATTGCCTCTGTTAGTTGTGAAAGGCCCCCTGTCGTTTTTGTAAAGCGCTTCGGATAGGCGGTATTGATCATAATCATTGCCAAAGAAAAGAGGTCGTATGAAGGCTCGGCTACTCTTGAACCAAGGCCCCAGTATCCACGATCATAAAATTCCGTAAATTCTTTAATAGCCCTTCCAGCAATGGTTGTACCACCCACATCAATACATCTAATTTTTGGCGGGGGGCCGGTAACAATTAAGTTTTCAGGTTTTAAATCCCCGAACACCCATCCATTTTGGTGCAGCTTTTCAAGATCGCTTAAAAGCTGTAACATTAATACTACAATCCATGATTTCCCTTTCTGTTCAATAAACGTAAGTAAATCCGGTCCCTTTATAAACTCCATTACATAAAAGGACACCTGTCCGCGATTTGTCTTCCAATCATCAACATCAAGCAAAGAAGGCCCGAGGGCAGACCCTTGGACCTTTGCAAAGGATTTTAAAACATTTACCTCAGAGGTAATCGACAATCCATTATCACTCATCTTCAAAGCTACCTCAGTGTTTTTATGATTCGCGAGATAAACCACTCCGTTTGCTCCATATCCCAGTTCCTTCAAAATGGTATACTGATTTGAATGCCATTTACCTGAAATGACTGTGCCAGGGCTAACCTTACATTGACTCTTCAAAGTATGATTCATCATCACGAGAAAGCAGGCTCCTTAATGATTGTTTTTGATTAAAGGCAGATAAAGCTGTTCTGAGTGCCGGCCCTGTTGGCGTAATGCCACCAGTAGACAGCTGTGAAAAGATGCTTGTCAAAGATTGTAGTTTTGGCGTCCAATCCAGCAACATTTCGACATTATTCTTTTTCCCAGGAAATACGTAAACGGAATAATAATTATCACCTGTTCTTGCATTTAAGCTGATGGAAAGGTCTAGAATCGCTTCTTTAACGGTCGGAAGCTTGTGTTTCATGCTTGCGCTTGTATCGACAAGAATCAACACCTCTAATTCGACAGTCTCCCCTAATTCATCGACAACCTCCATTACCTCGCCGCGCTTTTCGGGAGGCAGATCTTCAATCGTTTGTGAGTTGCCCAAAATCTGCTTTAACTCTTTGTTTATAACTCCTTGGAGAGTTTGGGTCATCGCTTTCCTCGTTACCATTTGGACGGTATGGGCCAGCCGTTCTGCATAGACGATTTGGCTGACTCCACCGCCAGACAAGGCAATACCTTCAATTTCTGTCATACCCTTTTCATCAATCACATCATGGTCCATGACACCAATTACATTCACCGTAATTCCTTCTTCTTTTGCAAGTGCTGCCATGGCAATTGGGTCTTCACCATGATTGGAGCACCCATCAGTTATCAATAAGATTTGGCGGATTTTCCCTGAATACATAACCATTCTCCCTCCACATCATGAATTGTTACCATTTTCGACGGGAAGGAGATGAATTATACATATTTAGAGACTTAGTTGTGCAAATTAAGCCGTTTAGGCTCTTTTCTTCATTTTTTGCACAGGGATGCTGGCCCATTTAGGAGTATTATGTTTTATTTTGGCCACTGTTACGGTCATATCATCATCAATAAATCCAGAGCTTGTGCGAATGACTTCTTCCATGATTAAATCTGCTACTTCCTGTGGATCATCCGTTTGTAACTCCTGAATTTTCCGCTTCATCCAAAGCTCATAATTTTCGACATGCCTTGGTCCTTCAAAAACCCCATCGCTCATCATAATTAATAAATCGCCTGCCTTTAGCTGTTCACTGACAACATCGACTTCGAATTCCTCAAGCATTCCAATTGGCAAATTGCTGGCTTGAATTTTGATAATTTTATTCCCCCGTTTAATAAAACTTGGTGTTGAACCAATCTTCAAAAATTTTGCTGATGCATTCTGCAAATCAATCATGGCAAGGTCTAATGTTGAAAAAATTTCATCAGTTGTCCTTAGGGATAGAATTGAATTAATTGATTTAATTGCTACTTGTTCCTCAATACCTGTTTGCAGGATTTTTTGCAAAAGTTGAATCGTTTCATTACTTTCATAATGTGCCCTTTCGCCATTTCCCATTCCATCACTAATGGCAATAGCATACTTGCCTAAGCCAAGTTCAATTTCTGAGTAACTGTCGCCTGAAATAAAGCCGCCATCCTTAGCCGCATGGGCTACCCCCGTTTGTACAATGAACTTTTTTGAAGAACGGAAATTCGCATGACATAGACCATTTAAGTACTCTGCAGAATCTTCTTTTTGAACAACAATTGTTTCGCCCAGAATATCCGACAGCATCGGGGCAATCAATTTTTCACACTCCCCATGGCTATTGTAAAAAGGAATGGTCATTTCAATATCAACATTTCCTTGTTCAAGGCTGTAAATTTCAACCTGTTCAATTTGTATGCCAAAGTCCTGAAGAGCCTCCATAATTTGCTCTTCCTGCCTATAGTGGTTTTCCCGCTCACGCTGAATTTCCTTCGAAAAATTCTCCATTACCTCGGAAACACCTTGAAGCTGGTCGGCCACTAATCTTCTGCTTTCTCTTACTTGTTTTTTTAATTTTTGATTGGCCTGGAAGAAAGTAAGCTCGGTTTGAATGACATCATAGACTCGTTTCGACCTGGTACAATACTTGTCCCACTCTCTCGTAAGTTTTGTTGGAATAACCCCATCGTTTTGATCCATTTCATGAATAATTTCTTCCATATATGAATAGGTTGTATTAAAATTCTTTGCCCAGCATTGTTCTTTTTTAAAGCAAGTTTGGCATGTTTTTTCCGTTACATTACTCATAAAGTAATCCATTTCTCTCACATTTTCTTCTTCGCTTGGCTCTACATCCATTTGTGAAAAACTATTGGATAAGGCAGAAAAGACATTAGAAAATTGGGAGACGCGCTGTGCGGTAACATCCCGCATCTTTCTCATGTATTTTTGTTGTTCAGCTGTATATTCTGAAGTTCCCGGGATATACTTAGCTAGTCTTGAGGTGAAAACCTGCGGCGTTAAGAGGAATAAAAGAATGGCTGCTGCTGACTCCAATAAAGTTTGGGATAAAGAGCCGCCACCTTCTCCGTACATACCGATTAAGAGAGTAGCAATTAATAATCCTATTGATACACCTATTTTTTTCCCCTCTTTTAATAAACCGCCTAATACACCGGAGAATGCTAGTAAACTCATATGGGTAAAGCTAGACACACTTGCCAGGCTAAAGATTAACCCTGTTACCACCCCAACGGTTGAGCCCACCGTTGCACCGGCAATAAAGGAAAAGACTAAAACGAGATATCTCGACATAATGTGTTCAACAGAAAGATCATATACCTGCCAGCCAATGGTTCCGGTCATAATCGAAGCTAGCATGATAATTAAACCGATAATTTCCTCCGTTTTTAATAGCTGCCTGCGTTTGGTTACAGTTAATAACGGAATGCTTTGCAAAAAGATCAACGTTAAAATAAATGATAGGCTGGCCTGCACAGCGGCCATCATTCCATCGTAAAATGTCAATTGCCCTGTTAATAGGAAAGATTCAATTAATTTCCCAAGGCCTAAGATAATTCCGACAAAAAAGGGCAAGGATTTTATTCCGCTCTTTATCCATTTCTCTCCTATCCGGAAAACGATTAGAAATAGCAGGACCGCTACAAAAGTAAAACCGGCATTTTCAATCGATAGTGTCGCAGCTCCTGCAATTAATCCAACTAACGCAAGCGGTGCGCGATCCCTTTTGATTAAATATACGGCTGCGAAAAATGGGAGACTGAATGGAGTAAGTTTGGACAAGATTAAAGCTCGTCCAAGCAAAAATCCTACTAATAACAGAAGGTATCCCTTTTTAATAAAAAAAGACTCCAAATAGTTTTGGAGTTTTTTCACTCCCTTCTCCCACTCCCATTTGGATGAATGTAGGTTGACTTCTCCGATCGGCTCTATTAAACTAGCGTTTGGCTTTTCCATATCTCACACTCCCTATTAATTCATCGTTGCCAACTATTATAAAGTTGATAGTGTTAAAAGTTTGTCAAAAGATTGAACGAATATGTAAGTTTCGTTCGACGGTATTCACTAAATTTATCCAAATAATCTGAATTATTATATTAATTGTCGGAATTTTGCATAAATAAAAAAACACCAACATAGAAGTCAGTGTTTCCATTAAAACAAAAAGACAAGTCATAATGACTTGTCATTGTTGATCTATATTTTAAATGAACCTGCCCTTTATCCTTCAATAAACAAGCAGCAAGTTATCCTCGTCTAGCTCCTCTTCCTCCACGTTTTGACTCTGTGTGTCGTTTTAGGGAAGACAAACGATCTTCGCTATCTTTTAAAAATTTAGCCATCTTTGTTTCAAAGTTTTCTGGTCTAGAGTTATTGCGATCGTTCGTTCTACCCTGACGAGGACGTTGTGAATGCGAATTTGAATGAGATCTTTGAGGTGTCTCTGGTCTATCTTTTGCTTTTTTGATGGATAGTCCAATTTTGCCATCCTTTTCAACATTAATGACTTTAACCTCAACTTGGTCGCCAACCTTAAGATGATCATTGATATCTTTTACATAGTTGTCTGCAACCTCACTAATGTGTACGAGCCCTGTTGATCCATCCGGCAGCTCCACAAACGCTCCGAAATTTGTAATCCCTGTTACCTTTCCTTGTAACTTGCTGCCTACTTCAATTGACATAAAAAAAATGTTCCTCCTTAAAAAAATAAAAAATCAATCTTACCTTATATTATACAGAAAGTAAAAAAACAGTGTCAATAAGACTAGTTACCGGTTGATTTTTCCTTTTTGTCCTCAGGAATATTAAAGATAATTTCATTTTTCTTTGAGAAAAAATATTCTTTTCTCGCTAGTTTAGCAATGTAATCATCATCATTTAATTTCACAATATCCTCCTTAAGGATATCCTGCTGTTTTTTTAATTCAGCAAGCTTAAGGCCAAGCTGTTTTTTTTGTGCCTTTTTTGCATCTATCACGGAAGCCTGCGTTAGAATGCTGGAAATCATGAAATAAGAAACGAAAATCGCAAAAACTAAAAACAACGAAAGGCGGCGTACGACTAACTTTCTTTTTCTAGCTGTTGCAATTTCAGCAAACTCTTGCTGCTCTACATACGTTGATTGAATCTTTGCTACATTTTTTTTGCGTACCGCGCTCATTTCATAACCTCCTTACTGTTTACGCTTTTTCCACTTATCTATCCACTTAACAATATAATTCTTTAATTTCTTGAATTTTCCTGCTGTTCTATTATATAACTTATCGACGGATTTTTTAAGACCTTTCGGCAAAAGTCTCCAAATTAATAGCAATATTTTTTGAACGGGTATGACAATGACTTTTATAACCAACCATACAACCTTTAAAATAAATTTGACAAGGGTATAAAGGCCCCTGCCAAGGAAAATAACCATAAAAATGACTAGTTTTATAAGACCCACAATAGGCCTATAGATTACCATCAAAAAGGAATGTTTAAGGAATCGGTAAATGGAAATAACCGCTTTGATCAGTAATTCCAATAGGCGAAGATACGGCCCTTTAAAAAGACCTTGATATCCGGCAAAGCCACAGAGAAGGGCAATAAAGATATAAAAGCGGATTTCTCCATTATTCACTTGGAACAAAATGTAAAATATGAGTAATGCTTGAATAATCCAAAATAGGATGTCGTTTACAAAAACGATGAAGCGATTCCTTCTCGGCCGATCTAAAAACCGCTGATAGGTATCAAACATTACTCCAAATAATGCACCCATTCCAATCATGGAGAGCATTGTTAGAAATTGAGTGGAAAGTGTCATCGGAATAACTTGCTAAAGAATCCTTTAGCTTTCTCCCCATGCTGTTCATCTAAATAGACTAAATCAAAGATTTTGCCCTTAATTGAAACAATCCCCTTTTCCACATCTAGATTTTTCATTTGCAGATTTTGTCCTTTGATGGCCAAAAACCCCATGACGGTTTCTAATAAAAATTCTTCGTTATCAAAGCTTTCTACCTGTTTTACGCCTGTAATGTCTAAAAGCTTTCTTCCCCGCATAATCACATCATGTTCTGGAACGCTGCTCTTTGTTGTATTGACATCATAATATTGGCTCATCTTCATCCCTCACAGTCAGTTGTACAAACCTTTTTGTACATGTTATGTGAGGGATAAAAGAAATAGAACAAGCACCTACTCTAATTCTTGTGAACCTATTTTCTCTTCTTTTAGGATTGTATACATCTCGGCAGCTTCTTCCTTTCGGGATGTTTCCTGGATTCGGTCAATTCTTGCCGTTACTTTTCTTTGACCTAAACGAATGGTTAACTCATCCCCCACCTTAACGGTTGAGCTGGCTTTTGCCTCTTTCCCATTAATCTCAATTCTGCCCTGATCTGATACTTCTTTTGCTAATGTCCTTCTTTTAATCAATCTTGAAACCTTTAAAAATTTATCTAAACGCATCATTACTCCCCCATTCTATAATCCCTTGGCTTTTGCTTCATCCCAAAACCGATCAAGCTCTTCAAGAGTAAATTCTTCAAATGCTTTCCCGCTTTCCTTTACTTTTTCTTCAATAAATCGAAAGCGACGGATGAATTTCTCATTTGTTTCAAATAAAGCCTCTTCGGGATGAATATCTAGAAACCTAGCTACATTGACAAAAGCAAACAATAAGTCACCAAACTCTTGTTTTGCTAACTTAAGCTCTTTATCCTTACCATTCAACTCATCCTCAAATTCCTGAAGCTCTTCTTTCACTTTCTCGAAAGCGGGGGCAATTTCCTGCCAGTCAAACCCAACCTTTGCTGCTTTCTTTTGCAGCTCATAGGCCCGAATCAAATTGGGTATGGATTTTGAAACTCCTGAAAGGATGGAATCCGGTTGTTCCCCCTTTTCCTGCCTTTTAATTTCCTGCCAATTTTGTAGTACTTCCTTTGAATTTTCTGCCTTCACATTTCCAAAAACATGGGGATGTCGTCGAACCATTTTTGCTGAAATCCCTTCAATCACATCGTCGATGGAAAAGTAACCTTCATCCTCGCCTATTTGGGCATGCAGCAGGACCTGCAGGAGAACGTCACCCAATTCTTCAATTAAATGATCAAAATCCTCCTCATCAATCGCTTCAATCACTTCGTAGGATTCTTCAATTAAATATTTCTTTAGTGATTCATGTGTTTGTTCCTTATCCCATGGACAGCCATGCGGCCCGCGTAACTCCGCAATTATATCCCGAAGCTTTGAAAAGGTCTTAAATAAGATCTTTTCGTCTTGTACAGGCGGTACATAAACGGATGTAAGGTTGTTAATGCCAACATTGCGGTCAAGCTCATATAATGGCAGTTTCTCAATCTTTTCCTGACTGCTCCCTGCAGCTGTAACAAGATATACCTCATATTCATCCGGCAAACATTCCATTAAGGTTAATTTTACATTTGAAGCAACAAATTGATCATAAACCTGACTTATGATCATATGCTGTCCCATTTGAAGTTGACTGCTGCTGAGTGCCGTTCCATCGAGCAATTGAAATCCATCAATTGGATCAATTTTTAATGATTGAAATAAGGCATCAATAAAACTCTGGCCTCCGCCAATTACAATTTCAACCCCTTCTTCTAGACCCTGCTCTAATAAAAGCTGAACAGCACGCTCCGCGACAAGCGGATGTCCAGGAACAGCATATAGGATCGGACCTGTTTTGGCCATATTTAACAAGGTTGCAGAAATCTCCTGATATACTTCCTCAAATTGATCATGTTTTTCATAGATAGAATCAAATGAAATATATTGAAAACCCTCTTTTTCCAATTCAGCCACAACCGGATGCTCTTTTGTCCGTAAATAAACATGTTCGGATTGGATTAATTTTTTATACACACCTAACGGAAGCTGCTCCAAATCCCCAGCACCCAAACCCAGTATCTCAATTTTTTTCATATCTTAACCCCTCACCTTTTCTGGCAATAACCGAATTAATTTACTTCCAAATGGGAATAACGCTAAATCTTCTACTAAAAAGACCCTCCCACGAATCACAATCATCAAAAATAAAATCCCTCCCAATACTACTCCGCTTAAAGCCTGAAAGGAGGAACCAATCCTTACCGCCATATGGGAAAGAAATAGAAAATTAGTTAAATATAAATACCCTTTTAAAAAGCCTGCCATCACGATGGCCGCAGTCAGAATCGTTCGAACAAAACGGATGGTAAAAACAGGAGCATTCATCATATTTTTAAACTTTAAATATAGCAGTAAATTAATCATGAATAGTGTAATAATCGTTGAAACCGCAGCCCCCATAATGCCAAACAGCGGGCAAAAAATCAAATTTAATCCGTATTTTATCGGGAAAGAAAGAACGACTATTACGGCGGGAAAAACCAAGACTCCCATTCCCTGCATAATCGCAATCATGGTCGAAATGAGTGAAGTAAATAAAATAACAAAACTTAGGACTCCTAATACCGAGGAGCCGGATCCATTTTCAAAAAGCATCGTATTCGTTGGCTTAATAATAGCCCATAGACCTGCAGAAGCGCCTATTCCAATGACAAGACTAATCCTCATTGCCAGCTGAATTTTTTCATGTAAAAGGCCCGGCTGCTCTTTTAATCTCCCGCTAGTAATTAGCGGTACAAGAGATAATGACAAGGACGAAGCCGCAACGGTCCCCAATTGGATTAACGGCTGTCCCCGGTCAAAGATCCCTTTTAGGCTTTTCGCCAAACCTTCCTCTGTCCCATTTAAAACAAGCAGTGAATATAGGTTTAAGGAATCACCCAATTGAATAAAAATCATCAGCATTCCACTAACACAGATGGTCAGTCCTTGAAACAGTAACTCTTTGAAAATCCATTTTGTTTCCCTTTTTAAACTCCAAGCAGCTTTCTTTTTTGGACCTACCCGTTTCCATTCTTTGCGAAACTTTAGAAATGTAAACAAAATAAGGGCGGAAACAATACTCCCTGTAATTGATCCAAACATCGCACCCCCGCCGACGAGATAGAGTGAATAGCCTTTCCGTGTAAAAAGATAGGCAAGGAAAATGATCGTAACCACTCGTGTAATTTGTTCCCCTACCTGTGATAAGGCGGTCGGAACCATATCTCCATTTCCTTGATAATAGCCTCTTAATACAGCTGCAACAGGAAAAGTCAAAAATACAATCGAAACGACCCTTAAAAGTATCGATAGCTTTGGGTCATTCATTAACAGTGCAATCGGCTGGGCCCCGATATAAAGGATTAAAAAACAAAGAAAACCAAAAATCTGCAAGTAAAGAAATGATCCTAGGAGCAAAAGCTGCGGTTTCCCATTGGCACCTGCTTCTTTTTGCTCCGTATATAATTTTGAAATAACGACCGGAAATCCGGTGGTTGCAAGAACCATGGCGATTCCATAAAACGGGTAAACCTGCTGGTATATGTAAAAACCAACATCACCGACAATATTTTGAAACGGGATGCGGTAAAAGGCACTCAAAATTTTGGTAACCAGAGCAGCAATCGTTAAAATGAAAGCCCCTCGAAAAAGAGTCTTTGATTGATTCACGGGCTTCAATATCTTTTCCTCCAAACAGAAATGCACATGCGCCTTGAACAGCGCTGGAGTTAGACAAAAATAAACTCCCATGTATTATAGCATAGGATGCGCCTTCATTTGGTGCATGAAAAAAGACAGCAAGCGCTGTCCTTTCGTTAAAAAAACTAAAATTATGACTCCATTTGTCTTGCTAAGAATCCAGCTGCTGTTTCAACAGCTTTTTGTTCAACTTCTCCAACTGTACCTTCTTTAGAGAAAATAATAACTGCTCCAATCGGATCTCCATTTGCAATAATCGGTCCAATTGTATATGATGAAATCGCCTCCGGACTTCCATCTGACAAGGCTACATCGCCTTGTTGAGTGACAAGAACGGAATTACGGTCCTCCATCGTTTTTTCAACCAAATCACTGATATTTTTATTTAAATAATCTTTTTTGGAACCTCCAGCAACAGCGATATAGGCATCTCTATCACAAATTAGTACTGGATTTCCAAGGCTGTCAAAAAGGGCTTCCGCATATTCTTTTGCAAAATCGCTTAATTCGCTAATTGGAGAATACTTCTTTAAAATCACTTCTCCGTCTCGATCCACAAAGATCTCTAACGGGTCCCCTTCACGAATTCTTAATGTTCTGCGAATTTCCTTCGGTATGACAACACGACCCAAATCATCGATTCGACGAACTATTCCAGTTGCTTTCATCCAATGTTGCCTCACTTTCATCTGATGATTTAAACTAACTTGGTAATGATGCTTATGTAATAATCACCACCAACTTTGAACTTAGTATCTTTCATCTGGAAAGTTCTATACACAATCGTTATATTTTTTCACATATGTGAGAAAATTTCCTTTTAGGTACAGGATTAACCACTGAATTGAAACCTAATGGATTGAAAAAAAGATTAAGTAACTGGATTTTCTTCGCCTTTTTTCGATTCTTCAAGCCCCTTTATCATTTCAAAGGCAACATGAAGCCATTTTGCTATTTCGCACCCTTTAACATTGAGGGTCATTTTTAATTTATTGCCCTCCATTCCTGGGGTAACCATTCTTCCAAACTGACTGCTGATTTTAAACAGCTTATGGCCATCAATCTTGCTGCTTACTATTTCATTCACTAACAATGTTACTTCCTGCTTCACTTGCTTTATTTGTTCAACACCATTTAGAAGGGCATAAACCTTCATTTCTGCAATTTGGAAGAGGTATGCTACTTCATTAGGATATTCGCCAAAACGGTCAATCATTTCCTCTTGAAGCTCCTGTACATCCTCTAATGCCTGAATACCCCTGAAGCGCTTATACATTTCAATTTTTTGATGTCCATCCTTAATGTAGGAATCCGGAATATACGCATCAATTTCTAAATCAATTTCAACCGTTTTCCGTTCAGCTTCCTTAAGGTCGCCTCTCTTTTCCTCAATGGCTTCCTTCAGCATTTGTGAATACAGATCAAATCCAACTGAATCAATAAAACCATGCTGCTGTGCCCCTAATAAATTGCCGGCACCCCTGATGGATAGATCCCGCATCGCAATTTTAAATCCGGAACCGAGCTCCGTAAATTCCTTAATCGCCTGTAGGCGTTTCTCAGCCACTTCCGTTAAAACTTTATCCTTTCGATACGTAAAATAGGCATAGGCAACCCGATTGGATCTTCCAACCCGGCCACGCAGCTGATAAAGTTGTGAAAGTCCCATTCGATCAGCATCAAAGACGATTAACGTATTGACATTGGGAATATCTACACCAGTTTCAATAATCGTTGTACTGACGAGAACATCAAATTCTCCGGATAAAAAGCTCAACATTACAGACTCTAATTCATTTTCTGACATCTGCCCATGGGCAAAAGTTACACGGGCATCCGGTACAAGCATAGAAATTTCTTCTGCCTTCCGTTCAATATCCTCTACCCGGTTATATAAAAAGTATACTTGTCCGTCACGGGCCAGTTCCCGTTCAATAGCCTCTCTGACAAGCGATCCATTATACTCCATAACATAGGTTTGAACAGGGAAGCGATTTTCAGGCGGTGTTTCGATCACCGACAAATCTCGAACTCCCAGCATGGACATATGCAGTGTTCTTGGAATTGGTGTGGCTGTTAACGTTAAAACATCCACATTTGTTTTTAGGCGCTTTATCTTTTCCTTATGTGTAACCCCGAACCTTTGTTCTTCATCGATAATTAACAGCCCTAAGTCACGATAAATAACATCCTTTGACAGCAGGCGGTGTGTTCCAACGACAATATCAACAGTCCCCGCCTTCAGCCCTTTTATCGTTTCCGTTTGTTGCTTTTTCGAACGGAAACGGCTTAACAATCCAATATTGATGGGGAAGTCCTGAAATCTTTCCCTTAACGTTTCAAAATGCTGTTGAGCTAGAATGGTTGTTGGCACAAGGAAAGCAACCTGCTTGCCATCGGTAATGGCTTTAAAGGCCGCCCGAATAGCAACCTCCGTTTTTCCATAACCAACATCCCCACAGAGGAGCCGGTCCATTGGACGCAATCTTTCCATATCCTTTTTAATCTCACGAATAGACCGTAACTGATCTTCTGTTTCTTGGTAGGCAAAGTTTGTTTCGAATTCTCTTTGCATGTCTCCATCAGGTGAGAAAGCATAACCAACAGCTGCTTCACGTTCGGCATACAGCTTAATTAAATCATCCGCAATATCTTGGACAGAGGATTGAACTTTCTTTTTCACCTTTTTCCAATCAGTGCCGCCAAGCTTATAGACTTTGGGCTCTTTTCCTTCAGACCCAACATATTTCTGGATTAAATCAATTTGTTCAACAGGAACATACAGCTTATCCGTCCCTTGATAACGAATATGTAAATAATCCTTATGAATTCCATTAATTACAAGTGTTTCGATACCAAGGTATTTTCCAATTCCATGGTTTACATGAACAACGTAGTCACCAACCCGGAGTTCAGAATAGCTTTTAATTCTTTCTGCATTCGATAGTTTTTGCCGGCTAGAAGATTTTTTCACTCGTTTATTAAATAATTCTTCCTCGGTAATCACGGCAATTTTTTGAATGGATAATTCAAATCCGGTTTGGAGATTTCCTCTCATAATTTGAACTTTACCAGGTAATGGCTCCTGCCCCTCACCTAAAAGTGAGGATTGAATTTCATAATCCTCTAAAACCCTCTCCAGTTTTTTTACCCGTTCTTCATCGGGTCCGAGTACAAGAATAGAATAGTTGCTTTTTTTCCAACGGTCTACTTCTGCTTTAAGCAAATGCATTTGTCCGTGGAAGTTTTGCATAGGCTTACAAGAAACATTAATAATATTTTGCGGACTGGTATTTGAGACATGACGGAGAAATAGTGACATATAAAGGACCGGAAAATTCTTTTTTTGTAAAAGCCCGTGTAGGTCATGTGAAATAACCAGGTCATGTATAATTTCTCCCTCACCTAATAAGGAGGTATACCAGTCTGCTTCCTCCTTAACTAGAGATTCATTCATTTCATGAACCCTGCTGATTTCATCAATAAATACTAAACCGTTATGTGGAAGATAATCTAGTAAACTACCAGCATTTTCGTAGGCAAGTGATAAGTATTTATAGACTTGGTCAGGCTTTTGCTGATTTTTTAGCAGCTCTAATTCATATCCAATATTTTGTGCGAGTTGGATTTTGGCCTTTTCGTCCTTTAATTTTTTTAAGCTTTTTGCTAAGCCATCTTCTAATCTTTCAACGATTCGACTGTAATTTACATCTTCAAGAAGAATTTCTGTTGCAGGGCCAATTAAGATTTCTGAGATCTTTTCCTTGGAACGCTGGTCCTCAAGAGAGAAATAACGGATCGAATCAATTTCGGTATCAAAAAGTTCAATCCGAAGCGGGTCTGATTCTGTAAGAGGATAAATATCAATAATTCCGCCCCGTACACTAAATTCTCCAGGAGTAGACACCATTTCTTCCCTTACATACCCCATCTTAACAAGGGTTGTAAGCGTTCTCTCTATATCTAAGTCTTCCCCTAGTTTTAAGGAAAGTTGATAGTTTTTCCACATAGCCTTTGGGGGAGTAATTTTTTTCAAGCCAGAAATAGGAGCTATTAAAATTCCGCGGCTATTTTTGCTCCAATAGTTCAAAGCTTCAATTCTTTGAGCCTTTAATTCCGGGCTGGCAATACTCATTTCCGCAGCGATCAGTTCATTTGCCGGAAAAAGAAAAACATCCTTTTCATTTACTAGACTGACAAGGTCATCATATAGCTTTTGTGCTTGCAGCAAATTATAGGTAACGAACATAATTGGCCTTTTCATTTGTTCATAAATGGATGCTGCAAAGATGGTCCTCGATGAGCCTGATAACCCTGCAATTAACTGTTCCTTTAGTCCTTCTTCCATTCCGGATATAACAGAATGAATGTCTTCCTGTCGAAGGAATAATGATGTTAAACTGTTCAACCTAAATCCTCCTCTCTCAACCGAAAAGCTAAAAGCGCCTTTTTCAGGGGCTGGAGCTAGACAGTATACAAATTTCATATATTATAAAAGTTTAAATTTCAAAACAGAAAAATGCTTTGGAGTGCATCCAAAGCTAGTTAATGAATAAGAAAATCATATTGATGGTATTCTGGAGTTCGCTCCAAAGCTTCCTGGCAGTCTTCACAAATCGAGGTGATGTGAATATCCCCAGATGGATCGTACGCAACCATTTCTTGTCTTTCCCGTTCAGTTAACTTATTCAGACCAAGCGTTTCGCTGTGTATGGATGATTGTTCGATAGAGCCTAATTTTGTGCCGCAATGCCTGCAATGATAATGGATGGCCACGCCTGTCCCTCCCTATTCTTCGATTTAATATTAGTATATTAACCCAAACAGGGGGAATCTATTCACTCTAAAGTCACTTCTCAAACCGCAAACATTCAGTTTTGGATATACGCTTTATAATATGAAAGGATGGCCTATCTCATGTACATTTACTGATTAAAATCATTCATTACTTGTATAAATGGCCTCTCCAGCCAGGCTTCACATGCATCGGCACTTTTTTGAATAACATCTTGAACCTGTGACTGCTCTTCTTTATGAAATTTCCCCAGAACATAATCAGGCACGCTCATCCCATTTTGTGGGCGGTCAATGCCGATTCGAATTCTGTTAAATGCTTGAGTCCCAAGTTGGGCTACCGTGGACTTAATTCCATTATGTCCGCCTGCGCTTCCCTTTTGGCGGAGACGAATTTTCCCAACAGGTAGATCAAGGTCATCATAAATCACCAAGAGGTCTTCTAAATCGATATCATAATAATCCATTACGGCGCGAATGGATTCCCCAGATAAGTTCATAAAGGTCAATGGTTTTAACAATAAGACCTTTTCCCCTTTGTAGAATCCAATTCCATACAAACCTTTTAATTTGGATTGGTCTAACGGAATATTAAATCGGCGCGAAAGCTCATCAATGACATCGAAGCCTACATTGTGCCTCGTATGTTCATATTGCTTCCCCGGGTTTCCTAAACCAACCATTATTTTCATCTTTCCCACCTCTTCCGGTTCAAACCACTTTCTAAAAATTTTTCGAAGCATAAATTCTCTCCATTATTTTCGCTTTAGCTGTGTTAAAGGTAGTGTTGATTTGAAAAACGTTGATTGGAGCGTAAGGTGCGAGACTCCTGCGGGAGCAGCGGGACAGGTGAGCCTCCTGGAGCGGAAATCAACAACCAAGTCTAACATAGCTTTCGCTTTAAATAAGAACTGCAAAAGACGTAACCTTTGTTTAGGTTACGTCTATTACTATTAGTCTCCAATTGGTTCTGTTTCTCTTCCTTCTTCTTGATCAGGATGGCCGCCATCTTGCTGTTCACCTGCATTAATTTCTACTTCCTGTTTTGGAGGAAGAATCGAGGCAACCACTTCTTCTGCATCATGATTAATCGAAAATGACCCTTGATAGAGGATATCTGCAATGGTTACATTTTCACCAACCTGCAGGTTCGTGACATCTACTTCAATCTGAGCCGGAATATTGTCAGGAGTTGATGTGATTGACAATTCGTGGACCGGCTGCTGTAGAACCCCGCCATCTTTCACACCTGCAGCCTCACCAGTAAGTACAAGTCTGACCGATACATTGATTTTTGAAGACTTATCAACTGCTAAAAAATCAACATGTGTAATTTCTTTTTTAATACAATCCTCTTGATAATCCTTTAGGACAACATCATGCTGATTTCCACTGATATCAAGAGAAAAGACACCATTCCTGCCTACAGAACGAATGGTTTTCGTTAAATCAGCAGAACTAATATAAACAGGCTTACTTTCAACCTTTGCACCATAAATAACAGCTGGAATGCTTCCAGTGTCCCGAATTTTCTTTAAAGCAGAATGACGAAATTCATTGCGTTCTTTTGCTTGTAAAACAGTACTCATTGAAATGTCACCTTCCTATTTAAGTTCACTTTATAAAATTGCCCCAAAACAGGAAGGTCTAAACATTTTAATTCAGCTAAATTCGGGTGGTTCCTTGCACCGATTAATCAAATAATGTACTAACGGACTGTTCCTCATGTACACGGATAATTGCTTCACCGATTAGTGGTGCGACAGAAAGATTTATAATTTTATCAATCTTTTTCTCTTCCGGAAGTTCAATTGAGTTTGTAACCACTAATTCTTTAATTTTTGAATTTTGAATTCTTTCAATGGCTGGACCGCTCAATACAGGGTGTGTACAGGAGGCATAAACCTCTAAAGCACCGTTTTCCACTAATGCATTTGCAGCAAGTGTAATCGTTCCAGCTGTATCAATAATATCATCAATGAGAATAGCTACCTTTCCATCAATGTTACCTACAATATTCATAACCTCGGCAACATTTGGACGCGGACGGCGTTTATCAATGATCGCGATCGGTGCTTTTAGGCGCTCCGCCATTTTTCTAGCTCTTGTTACCCCGCCATGGTCTGGAGATACAACGACAAGATCACCGTCTAGTGCTTTGTTCTTAAAGTATTCTGATAAAATTGGCACACCCATAAGGTGGTCAATTGGAATATCAAAGAACCCTTGAATTTGCGGAGCATGCAAATCAAGACAAATCACACGGGTGGCTCCTGCTGTTTCAAGCAGATTCGCTACTAATTTTGCAGTAATTGGCTCACGGGCACGTGCTTTACGATCTTGACGGGCATAACCATAATAAGGCATCACAATATTAATCGTCTTTGCAGATGCTCTTTTTAATGCGTCAATCATGATTAATAGTTCCATGAGATTCTCATTAATCGGATTGCTTGTTGACTGGATTACGTACACATCACAGCCGCGGATACTTTCTTCAATATTAATTTGAATTTCCCCGTCACTAAATCTTGTTACTGAGCACTTTCCAAGCTCTACACCAATTACTTTTGCAATTTCTCTTGCCAAGGGAAGATTAGAATTTAAACTGAATACCTTTAAATTTGGATCTAAATATTGATTTGACATGATGGTCCTCCATTATTCTCGCTTATTTTTTCAAATTAAGCTTTTGAACGTAGTTTTCCTTATTCACTTGCTTCGCACGGGCAATGGACAATGCCTCTCCAGGTACATCCATGGTAATGGTAGAACCTGCAGCAACATATGCACCCTTCCCAACTGTAACAGGAGCAACAAGATTTGAATTACAGCCGACAAAGACATCATCTTCTATTTTGGTTAAATATTTATTTTTACCATCATAGTTAACCGTGATCGAACCACAGCCGATGTTTACATTATTACCCACTTCTGCATCTCCAATATAACTTAAATGAGAGGCTTTGCTTCCCTTACCAAATACAGCCTTCTTAATTTCAACGAAGTTTCCAATCTTCACTTCATCTTGAATGGCTGAATCAGGCCGAATATGGGCAAACGGCCCAATATTGACATTTGCGCCAATTGAACTTTTATTAGCAGCAGATTGGCGGATAACTGTTCCATTCCCGACTTCACAAGTATCAATCTCAGAATGCGGGCCAATTTGACAATCAGAACCAATGATCGTTCTACCCTTCAGGATGGTCCCAGGATAAATCACAGTATCCTGGCCAATTTGTACATCTGTCTCAATATAGGTGTTATCGGGATCGATGAGCGTTACACCATTCCGCATATGGTCTTCATTAATCCGTTTTCGCATAATTCGCTCTGCAGTGCTTAGCGCGATTCTGTCATTCACGCCAATCGTTTCTTCAAACTTATCTGTTTGGAAGGCGGTAACAATTTCACCTTGTTCCTTTAGAATCTCGATAACATCCGGTAAATAGTATTCCCCTTGAACATTATCATTTGAGACTTTTAATAATGCCTCAAAAAGAGCCTCATTGTCGAAGCAATACGTTCCAGTATTAATTTCATTAATGGCCCGCTCTGCCTCTGTAGCATCTTTGTGTTCAACGATTTTTTCAACCAATCCGCTTTCATTTCGAATGATCCGGCCATAGCCTGTTGGATCTTCAATCCTCGCAGTCAGAATGGTAGCCTTTGCAGCTAGTTCTTGATGATGGTTAAATAAGGCTTCCATCGTTTCTGCACGAATTAATGGAGTATCACCGCAGACAACAATGGTTGTTCCCTTTTTACCAGCGAGCATTTCTTTAGCTTGGATGACCGCATGTGCCGTTCCAAGCTGTTGTTCTTGAAGAGCATAAAGGCTTTTATCGCCTAATTGGGCTTTTACCATTTCTGCTCCATGCCCGATAATCGTAACCATTTCTTCTATATCCAGCTTTGTTATTTGATCCACCACATGCTGAACCATTGGTTTTCCACAAACCTGGTGCAACACTTTATAGAGCTTTGATTTCATCCGCGTTCCTTGTCCAGCGGCTAAAATCACAGCATAACGATTAGACATGAACATGCCTCCAATTTACCTTTTTATCCATTAAAAATATTAACGCAATTTGCTTGCCTTTTCAAGGAATGTTCTGAAAGTGTCTTAATTTGTTATTTGGAGTGCTGCTTAGAAGACTTATAGAGGGGACAATTAGCGAAGAAAAATAAAAAGAGCCTTACGTGGAAGAAAGGCCCTAGTTGTCAAAATCCTTAGGAAGCTCCGGCTTCTTCAAATTCAATTTCCAATTCACCTAAGCGGTGGTACTCTGCCAAAACAGCTTCTTGGATTTTTCCGCGTGTTCCTGAATTGATTGGATGCGCAATGTCACGAAATTCTCCGTCTGGAGTACGTTTACTTGGCATAGCTACAAATAAACCGTTGTTTCCATCGATAACACGGATGTCATGAACAACAAATTCATTGTCTAATGTGATTGATGCAATCGCTCTCATTCTTCCATCCGTATTAACGCGGCGTAATCTTACGTCAGTTACTTCCATGTGCTCACACCCTTTTCTTCTAGATAAAAAGCTAGATTAATAAATTCAACAGAAATCTTGGTTTTCCTTCTTTAATTTTAAAATTTTTTAGAAAAATTAGGACAAAAAAGTGAACTTCTGTAAAAAACGGTAATTTTCTTACATTTTAAGACAAAATAATAAATATTTTCCTCCGTACAAATAAAAAAAGCACTCGTTTATTTCACGAGCGCTACTACTTCGATCTCAACTAATACATCTTTAGGTAATCTGGCTACTTCGACACATGAGCGTGCAGGTTTATGTGTGTGGAAGTACTCTCCATACACTTCATTAAGCTGTGCAAATTCATCCATATTTTTAATAAAAACAGTGGCTTTTACAACAGTCTCTAAGGATGCACCAGCAGCCTCTAGTACTGCTTGTAAATTTTTAAATACCTGGTGGGTTTGTACCTTAATATCTCCTTCAGCCAAAGTACCTTCCGCTGTTAGCGGAATTTGACCAGAGCTGTAGAATAAATTATTGACAACAATACCTTGAGAATATGGACCAATTGCCGCTGGTGCTTGATTTGTTTGAACGATTTTCATATGTAGAACCCTCCTATTTATTCAAGTGTAAAATAGTTACCTTCTTTAACATTAATCTTTTTTTCCTTTAAATCAACATCCGATAATTGAACAAGAGATAAATAGTTATCAACCAGGCGCTCTTCAATTTTTTCCGCTTCAACTAAAACAGCAATCCCAGCTACTGTAGCATTAAATTCCTCTAATAAACTAATCATGCCGATAACTGTTCCGCCGGCTTTCATGAAATCATCGACAATCAAGACCCGGGAGCCTTCTGTTAGGCTTCTCTTGGAAAGAACCATCGTTTGAATTCTTTTGGTTGAACCAGAGACATAATTAATGCTTACCGTCGGCCCCTCTGTCACTTTGCTGTCCCTTCTGACAATCACAACAGGAGCATTTAATTGACTTGCCACTGCATAGGCAAGCGGAATCCCTTTTGTTGCCACAGTCATGATGACATCTATTTTAGCTTCGGAATAAGCAGAAGCAATAATCCTTCCTGCCTTTTGTACAATTTGAGGGTCCCCCAAGATATCCGTCAAATATAAATAGCCTCCAGGTAATAACCGATCAGGAGTAGCAATTAATTCACAAAGTTCTTGAACGAATGGCCTCGCATTTTCTTTGCTTATTTGCACTAAGAATTTAACGCCTCCAGCTGCACCAGGTACCGTCTGCAAGGTTCCAAATCCTTTTTGCTCAAATGTTTCTTTGACTATCGCTAAATCTTCACTAATAGATGATTTTGCTGATTCATAACGATCGGCGAAAAATGTCAGCGGCACGAGCTGGCGAGGATGGTCCAGTAAATAATTCGTCATATCAATCAACCGTTCACTTCGACGAAACTTCATAATAACCTCCAAAAGACGAAAATTCTAATTAAAATATATCACTAACGTACGCATTTAATCAAGGAAAGCGTAAGCGCCTTGTTCAGCCCCGACAAGGCTTTAGGTCCTGGCGGTGAAGTCGTTCTTTGACTTCATCGACATGCCAGCATCACTGAATTTTCTTCCTTGCAGGCATGCGACGAGGTGAACAGTACTACCTTGAATAAGCTTTGCCGCAGGAGCAGGATAGCAACCGTGAGGGGCAGGACGCTTGCGCTAGACATCAAGGAAGTGGCGTTCTCCTAACATCCTCACTGCAAAAACCTGGTCACAAAATCCTCTTAAGCCGTTATAGATTCGGTGCATTCTCGAATCATGCTGAACTAAGCCAAAAACCGTCGGCCCACTGCCACTCATTAGTACAGCATCAGCACCAAAGCGCTTCATTTGATCCTTGATGAGGGCTACTTCCGGATGAAGGTTTAATGTAACGTCTTCTAAAACGTTCCCAACGTTTTGACAAACCTGCTGATAATCATTATTTTTTATTGCTTCAACCATTCCATTTGTGTTTGGGTGCTTCATTCCATTTAAGTCAAGGCGACGATAGACCTCTGCTGTCGATACACCAATAAAGGGTTTTGCTAAAATCACCCAGCATGTGGGAGGAGCCGGGAGATCGGTGATAAATTCCCCTCTGCCCTTTGCTATGGCTGTTCCGCCATATACACAGAAGGAAACATCTGACCCAATTTCAGAACCGAGTTCAGCCAGCTCATCCAGTGTTAATCCAAGTCCCCATAACTTATTTAAACCTCTTAATGTTGCCGCAGCATCACTGCTGCCGCCGGCAAGGCCTGCAGCAACCGGGATTGTCTTTTCAATGGAGATCACAACCCCTTTTTTGACCTGAAAACGGTCCTTTAACAGCTGGGCAGCCTGATAGGCTAAATTTCGCTGGTCATCCGGAACGTAGCGGTTATGGGAAAGAATATGTATTTTATCTTGATTTAATAAACTTAGCTCAACTCGATCGGCCAAATCAATTGTTGTCATAATCATTTCAACTTCATGATATCCATCAGGACGTTTGTACAAAACATCTAATGATAAATTAATCTTGGCCGGTGCTTTTACTAAAAGCTTCACAACGTCCACCTACTTTAAAAATTGACAGTTCCATATTTTGTCCTATTTTACCACAAAACGGCCAATGTAAGACGTGATAGATAAATAATCCTATCAAATATAACATTTTAACAAAGAATAGTGCAGAAATGAAAGGCCAGGGGGTTTATTCCCTGGCCTGACCGTGGTGAATCTATCGGTTTAAACTGACTTCAGAAAGATATCGATCTTTTGGTTAACGTTTGTTCAACAACTGTTGCTCAGCAAGCTCTATGGCACGCTTTACCATATTCCCTGCGTCACGGGCTTTAATCCCGCCCCAGCCTTCTTTTTGAACCACATCATAAAAGCCAAGCTCTTTAGCGAGCTCCTCTTTAAATTGACCGGACATGACACCTCTTCTTCTGCCCATCTAAACAACCCCTTTCTTCACACACGGTATTTATAGTATGTATAAATTTAATCTTTTCATGTTATCTATAATCATCCATGTCGATTTTTGAAGAAAGCAAAAAGCAGTAAACCACCGTTTACCGCCCAAACATTGCTTATATGTTAGCTTAAAGCTAAGTGTCCTGATGCATCTTCAAAGGTGATTTGAACGGTCTCAGTTAATACATCTGCATAGCTGTATGAAACACGCTCAAAAGCATTCTCATCTTGATCCAACTCAATGACAAATACTGAAGGGTATGTTTCCGCTAAAACACCGGAGCGCTCAATCGTTTTTCTGCGTCCTCCGTTTGCCTTAAGTAACAATCTTTTCCCTAAATTTGAGTCAAGAGCCTTTTTAATATCGGCTAAGGTTTTTGGCATTCGGTCCACCTCACTATGTAAAAGTATACCACGCGTATAACAATTTGTCAAACAAAATATAAAATTATATCAGTCCGATAAAAAGATTGTCAATATTTTTTCTTCTACTTTTTCTTCTAAATTTCAACATTTCTATGGTTTCCTTAACTTCCCTTAAATATGTATCAATCATAAAAAAAAAGCCCCTTTGAGTAAAAAAGGCCTTCAATTATTCCTCAGGAACCGGATTATAAGGCATTCCAGTCCGTAAAACTCCCCTTGTTTCGATTCCTCCTAATCCTTTTTCGCCCGTCAATGTATTTCTTAATACATCCCAAACATTTATCCGCTCCATAAAGGGCGTAAAGCTAATTTTAGCTACGATATATACAGGGTCGAGTGCATGGATATTGATCCTTGATGGTGAGCTTGCAAAATTGGCTCCTGCATGAATGAGCGATTCAAAATGGGATTGGCAGGCGCCGGCGAAAATCACCAATTGATCCAAATGCGGTACTTTTCGGCGGGCTTCCCGAACGGTTTGAACAAAATGCTTAGAATGACGGTATGCATTGATATCGGTCATTTTCCCTTTTGCTTTTGAATAGGCATCATGTCCTGTAATGACAAGGATGTCGGGACGGTAATAATCAATTAATTGACCGATTTTTTCAGGCATTTCTTTTTCATTACAATGTATACCTGTGACAGGTATCCCGATTTTATCGTATAAGTCCATACATTTCTTTAAGTAATTTGGGTCTCCATCTAAATGAAGGACCTTACCGGGAATCTGGAAGTAATTAAATGATTTGACATACCCGTCTGTTGCTTCATATTCCTGTCTGTGCTTTAATAAATCAACATCTTGTGTAAAAAGCCGGTACGATTGTTCCTCCAGATTTCGAAATTCCTGTGTCATCCTCATTCTGTCTGTTTGGTTAATTGGAATCAAATCGTAATAGGGTGCATCTGCAATTAAGCGAAAGTCTTCACCGTAGAGGATGGCGATCTTTTGACCGTTGATTTCCCGAATATCTATAATTCGGAAGAGAATATCGCAATTATGTGATTGTCTGCCGACAACATCCATTAATTTTAAATCCATTGCTGTCACTCCAATAAGACCAGCAAATAAGGCCTTTCAAATAAAGTTCCTTTCATAGGCTATGCAGAATACGGCAGATTTGTGACGGAATGGTGGGGAAGGCTTGAGGCACCAGGTTATTGTCGGAATTTTTGCTGGCAGCATATTGGTTTCTTTTTAATCGGGATGTTAGGGCATTTGGGTAGGTTTCGTACTAGTTTTGACTATTAGCGACACTTTGGCCGGGCTTCCCTCTCGTTTTGTCGCCTATCGGGCTTATTGGCGACACTTTGACTTAGCTTCTCACTCGTTTTGTCGCCTATCAAACTTATTGGCGACACTTTGACTTAGCTTCTCACTCGTTTTGTCGCCTATCAAACTTATTGGCGACACTTTGGCTGGGTTCTCACTCGTTCTGTCGCCTATCGGGCTTATTGAAGACACTTTGACCGGGTTTCTCACTCGTTTTGTCGCCTATCAGGCTTATTGAAGACACTTCCCCAATGATCCTGTGTCCAACGCCCTCTAAAACCAAAAAAGACCCCCTAAGAGGTCTTCTACTTAAAATATGGATATAATGCATCACAGAGCCTTCCGAACTCCTCTAGGGAGAGTGTTTCCCCTCTTCTGGTCGGATCAATTCCGCATCCGCCTAAAGCTTCAAGGATTTGTTCCTTTTTCTGCTTGCCATCCGGCAGCTGGCTAGTTAAATTATTCAACAATGTCTTTCTTCTCTGGGCAAAGCTTGCTCTTGTTACTTGGAAAAAGAAACCTTCATCTTTCACCGTAACCGCAGGAGTAGTCCGCCTCGTCAGCCTAATCACCGCTGAATCAACATTAGGCTGAGGAACAAACACGGTTTTCGGAACAATCATTACCGTTTCGGCTTCCGTATAGTATTGAACAGCTATTGAAAGTGACCCGTAATCCTTTGTACCTGGAGAAGCTGAAATTCGGTCCGCCACTTCCTTTTGGAGCATGACAACAATTCCACGAATCGGCAGATGCTCCTCGAGGATCTTCATAATAATCGGAGTTGTTACGTAATACGGTAAATTTGCAACCACCATCAGATCATCAATTGTTTGAAACTCATCCTTAATGACCTCTTTTACATCTGCTTTTAAAACATCCTGATGAATCACTTTTACGTTGGAATAAGGGTCAAGAGTATCTTTTAAAATAGGCAGCAAGCGCTGATCAATTTCAAAAGCAACTACCTTCTTACTTCTGCGGGCAAGCTGCTCAGTTAAGGCACCAATCCCCGGTCCGATTTCAATGGTACCTGTATCTTCTGTAATATTGGCAAATTCAACGATTTTTCTTAATATGTTCGTATCAATCAAAAAGTTTTGTCCTAGGCTTTTCTTAAACGAAAAACCGTATTTCTCCAGTATAGCCCTTGTTCTAACAGGGGTCGCGATATCTTTATTCATTTTGTTCCTCCTGAAGCACAACTGAAAGTGCCTGTGCGAATTCCTGCTTACTGATTTGAAACATCATTAAGCGTTTATGTAACTGTTTACCATTTGTATAGCCAATTTTTAAAAGCATCCCCAGCTTGATTCGGCGTTCCTTCGAGCCTTCACCGCCAATTAGACCTGCTGTGACTAAATCCTCTTGGGAGATTTCTTCGACAATCGTTTCACACATCATTTGGGCATCCTTTAAAGCCTCAACAATTGCCTCCGGATGGGCATGTTCCACTCCAACCCCTTTCCCATTCTTGGCAATTGCCACTTCCTTTGGTAAAAAGGCATGTTTGCACCCCGGTACCTTTTCTGCAATGGTCTTTCTAATCTTTTCACCGGGAAAATCCGGGTCGGTAAAAATAATGACCCCTCTTGTTTCTTGGGCACGTCTTACCTTCTCAATTGTTGCCTGATTTACTGCTGAACCGTTTGTTTCAATTGTATCTGCATCTACCGCCCTTTTAATGGCGGTCGTATCATCCTTGCCCTCTACCACAATAATTTCTTTAATCTTCATTATTTCCTCCAAAAAACATAAAAAATAAAAAATTGAAAAAAACTTGAAACATTTTTGTAATGTCCATCGTCTATATAAATGAAAAACATCATACATTAGAATAAGAATCTATAAATGGTTCAGATGGTGTCCTAAAAGGCACTTATGCTTTCCTTAGTATAAAGAAATTTAGGAAAAAAGCAAAATGCAGAGGAAGGAATCCTCTGCACAAAAAAGCTTAATTTAGGACTTTAATTTTCACCTTCCGAACACCCCAGCGATACGCCTGCGATCTGGATGGAAAGAAAACATCTATTTTGTAACCATTAATAGCTGAGCCAGTATCAGCTGCTACAGCATAGCCATAGCCTTCCACAAAAACCTTTGTTCCAAGCGGAATGATATTCGGATCAACAGCAATCACTTTTACATTTGGATTGGCCCGAAGATTAATCCCTGTAGCCGTCCTTCCCGAACAGCCGTTACAATCTGCTGTATATGCAGTTGTACTCACATAGAACTCTTTACCGGTTTCACTCTCACCACGGGAAACTTGTAAATCCAACTCTTTCGTTCCGACAGCCACAATCTTATCCTGTTTCTCTTTAAGCTTCTGCTCATTAATTAGTTTTCTTGAAACTTCTTTGCCATTTTCAAAGAAAACTTCATATTCTCTTGAAACAAGTCCTTTCTGGCCTTCCTTGACAGTCTTTTCTTTACCTTTAGCGAGGCTCTCATCTTTTTTTGTTATTACAGCAAAATGAACTGGTTCTTCCACTACATCGGTGACTTTTTCTACTCGAATAACGTGAATCACATTATTCTTATTGACTGTCGCAGTTAATGACGGTTCAACTCGGTCTAATGATTTTAGCTTAATTCCCTGTTGTGTTAAAAAGTCAGCGACCGTAGTCGAAGTGGACCATACTTTCTTCTTCTTTCCACCATCTACATATGTAAGATGAAAGGCAGCCTTAATATTAATTTTCATCTTGTTTCTGATCTGTTTCTGTGGATTTGGCAAAACTTGATCATGTTCCTTAATCGAAACATTCTGATTCCTTAGAAGCTCAGCAACCGTATCGGCTGTTGTCCATACCGTTTTCTTCTCGTTGTCTTTCACAATAGTAACCTGTTTTGCTTGTTTCCAGACAATCTTTTGATCGTCTTTTACATTGCTATTTGTAGACGGAAACAAGTAGTCCTGAGAGCGAATCTTTAACCCTAGCTCGTCGAATACATCTTTGACGGTATCTGCATGTGTTTTTACGATTCTTTCTTGGCCATTCAGCGTCATTGCCACTGTTTTCTTCGACCCCTCAAATACAAGGAAACTAAGAGCACCGGCAAAAACTACTAAACTAGTGAATACAATGGGCCATTTCTTCTTGCTCACAGACCTGGAAATCAGGTTTTTCATGTTTTTGAATACGATGAAAAACGCCTCCTTCTTGTTGGAGTAAATAATAAGAACCACGCTGTCGGCTGTCAACCCTTGCATTCCTGTGAACGTATTTCTAATTATGCATAATGCTGGACGGAATGCAAAGGAAAACTTATCGACATGGTAATCCTATTCCTGAAAGGAGACGTGTAGAACTTTTTGTTTTCCGAAAAAATTAGGACAAGTTTCTCGGTACTACGACAGCATTTTCTGTCAGTTTATGCCGAATAATTTTTTTGCATTATAGGTGGTTGCATGGGCTACTTCTTCTAGAGTTATGCCTTTTATTTCGGCAATTTGCTCAGCGACCAACTTCACATACCCCGGTTCATTTCTTTTTCCGCGATAAGGATGGGGTGCTAAATATGGGCAATCGGTTTCAATTAACAGTTTATCTAAAGGAATTTCAGCAGCCACTTCTTTTGGCTTTTTTGCGTTTTTAAAAGTGACCGGACCTCCAAGTGAAATATAAAAGTTCATTTTCACACATTCCTTCGCAACCTCTGGGCTGCCGCTAAAACAGTGCATGATGCCCCCGACCTCCTCTGCTCCCTCCTCTTTTAAAATCTCAACAATATCTGCCGTTGCTTCACGATTGTGAATGACAATTGGAAGCTTTACCTTTTTCGCTAGCCTGATTTGTTTGCGAAATACCTCTTTCTGGATGTCCTTAGGGGACTTATCCCAATGATAGTCCAGCCCCATTTCACCTATTGCGACAACCTTTGGATGTGCGGTTAAATCCTCAATCCATTGTAAGTCCTCTTCTGTCATATCAATGGCATCAACCGGGTGCCAGCCGACACAAGCATAGATAAAATCATATGTATCAGCCAAAACCATTGCCTTTTCAATCGTTGGTCGATCAAAACCGACAACAACAAGATTGGATACTCCTGCTTCTTTTGCCCTTACAATAACCTCTTGCAAATCCTCGTTGTATTGTTCATCATTTAAATGTGCATGTGTGTCGAATAACATTTTAAAACTCCCTGTCATTAAAGGTTTAAAAACACCGAAAAATCTCGAAAATTGTTTCACGTGAAACTTTTTTAAAGCAAAAGAGCCCGTTAAAGGCTCTTTTTGTATGAAGCTTTATTTCACTTTTGATCCATTTGGCAATGTTTGGTCTACAGTAGCAAGTGATAATTGCCCGTCTTTAGAACCTGCCAAGATCATTCCTTGGGAAAGTTCACCACGAAGTTTCACAGGCTTTAGGTTCGTAATGCAAATCACCTTTTGACCTACTAATTCCTCCGGCTTATAGTATTGAGCGATTCCCGAAACCACTTGGCGCTTTTCATAGCCTAAATCAAGCTGCAGCTTTAGAAGTTTATCCGCCTTTTTAACTGGTTCCGCCTGAATAACCTCTGCCACCCGTAAATCAATTTTCATAAAATCATCAATGGCAATTTCAGCAAGTTCTTCCGGTTTTTCTTCTTTCATTTCCTCTACAGCTGGTGTAGTGCCGCCTTGCATTTTTGTTTTAATAAACTCAACTTCCTCCGCAATCTCAAGACGCGGGAAAAGTGGAGCATCTTTTTGAACCTTTGTTCCACTTGGAATTAAACCGAACCCTTCAAGGCTATCCCATGCCTTAAGGCCGATATCCGTAATCCCTAATTGATTAAAAATACCATTCGGAGTCCGGGTTAAAAATGGCTGAAGAAGAATCGCTGTTCTGCGTAATGACTCAGCGAGGTGCACCATTACACTTGCAAGTTCTTCTTTGCGATTTTCATCCTTCGCTAGTGTCCACGGTTGTGTTTCATCAATATATTTATTCGTCCGGCTTACCAATTGCCAAATTGATGCTAAGGCAACTGAAAATTCCATTTTCTCCATAGCCTCTTCATATTTAGTTACTGTTTCTTGATTTACTTGAAGTAATGCCTCATCAAATTCAACAACTGATCCGGCATAATCAGGAATGACTCCTGCAAAATATTTTTCGATCATTGCAACGGTGCGGTTTAATAGATTTCCTAAATCATTCGCTAGGTCAAAATTTATTCTTTCGACAAACCCCTCGGGAGTGAAGACTCCGTCAGCACCAAATGGAACTTCCCTTAATAAGTAATAGCGAAGTGCATCTAGCCCGTAGCGATCAATTAAGGTAACAGGATCAACCACATTCCCTTTTGACTTGGACATTTTGCCATCCTTCATTAACAGCCACCCATGAGCAAATACTTTCTTAGGTAGTGGAATATCCAGAGCCATTAACATAATGGGCCAATAAATCGTATGGAAACGGACAATCTCTTTACCAACAAGGTGGACATCTGCCGGCCAGTAATTTAAATATTTACTGTCATTGTCGGTCCCATAACCAAGTGCCGTAATATAATTGGATAAGGCATCAATCCAAACATAAATGACATGCTTTGGATCCCCTGGTACTTTTACTCCCCAATCAAACGTCGTTCTAGATACCGCTAAATCCTCTAAACCCGGTTTAATAAAGTTGTTAACCATTTCATTTTTTCGGGACTCAGGCTGAATAAAATCAGGATTTTCTTCATAGTATTGCAATAGTCTGTCAACATATTTACCCATTCTGAAAAAGTAGGACTCTTCTTTAACCTTTTCCACCGGTCTGCCACAGTCCGGACAGTTTCCATTCACTAGTTGGCGGTCAGTAAAAAAGGATTCACAAGGTGTACAGTACCAGCCTTCGTATTGATCTAAATAAATATCTCCCTGCTCAAGCAGCCGAGCAAATACTTTTTCGACAATTTGCTTATGCCTCTCCTGTGTTGTCCGTATGAAATCATCATAAGAAATATCAAGTTTTTTCCATAGTTCTTGGATTCCCCCGACAATATCATCCACATACGCTTGAGGCGTGATTCCCTTTTCTTCAGCTTTACGCTGAATTTTTTGACCATGTTCATCTGTTCCCGTTAAGTACATGACATCATAACCGCGCATCCGCTTATAGCGTGCCATTGCATCACCAGCAACTGTGGTATACGCATGCCCAATATGTAAATTTCCGCTTGGATAATAAATTGGTGTTGTAATATAAAACGTTTTTAATTTTTCCTCCATCTTTACCCCTCCTATGATCGGCAAAACTTAAACTCTACTTAACCATTATTGCCCCATTTTTATCCTCTTATATCATCAAAATATACCGAAAAACTTTGTATTGTGCAACAAACCTATAACTAGAGAAAATTTACTAATTCCATTATCCCAAATGGCGGACGTAAAAGTCGAACTTTCTGCGAAGGTTATGAGGAATAAAAGTAGATTTATATAGAAATTTGTAGAAATTTGTCGAATTATAAGAGCTGAAATTCTGATTTGTGATCGGCATCACACTAATGGTGAAAACCAAAAAACTGAATATTAATTCAGCAAAACCTTGTTAAATCAACCTTTTTGTAACATGAAAAAATTCCCTTTTATTTATTTAATAAAATAATTGACGAATATGGGAATGGCTGGTATTATTGAGTTGTGAAAATATTGTCGAATAATGGCGAAGAAAAAATAGAGATAAACAAGTTGAGAGGAGATTAAAACACATGAAATCTACAGGAATTGTTCGTAAAGTTGATGAATTAGGACGCGTAGTTATTCCAATCGAATTAAGACGTACATTAGGTATTGCAGAAAAGGATGCTCTCGAAATCTATGTGGATGACGACCGCATTATCCTTAAGAAATACAAGCCAAACATGACTTGCCAAGTTACAGGGGAAGTTTCTGATGATAACTTAGCACTTGCCGGCGGTAAATTAATTCTTAGCCGTGAAGGTGCAGAAGTATTACTAAAAGAAATCCAAGACTCTTTTGCGTTAGTAAAATAAATTGACGAAAGCCTCAGACATTATGGTCTGGGGCTTTTTTAATTAATGCTCAATATGGTAAGCCTGGTACACTTCCCGTTTATTCACTCCGCGATCCTTTGCTGTTTGTTTAATGGCCTCTTTGGATGGTATATTTTTTAGCGTGATGTAGTGATTCACATGTTCCTCAATCGTTAAATCCTCCCACCAGCTGCTTGTTTCCTCATCAATTCGGTTCCCGCCTTCTACAATTAAACAAAATTCACCGCGGACTTCCTCTTGATTTGACCATTCCACCGTCTCTTGAATACTGCCCCTGATAAATTCTTCATACCTTTTTGTTAATTCTCTGCATAAGGAAATTTTCCGATCGCCGAGGATTTCCAGCATAATGGACAGGGTTTCTTTTAAACGGTGTGGTGATTCATAGAAAATCATTGTTGCTTCCTGATGTTTCAAGCTTTCTAATTCCTTACGTTTGTCCTTCTTATTCCGATTTAAAAAACCATAAAAATAGAAGGGCTGGGTTACAAGTCCGGAAGCAATCAAGGAAGTGAGTGCTGCATTTGCACCGGGTAATGGAACAACCGTTAACTCCTCGGCGATTGCCGCCGTAACGAGCTCATAGCCAGGGTCGGAGATGGTTGGCATTCCTGCATCGCTAACAAGGGCAATGTTTAAGCCGTCCTTTACCTTCAAAATCAATTTCTCCCCACTCGTCTCCTTGTTATGCTCGTGATAACTTACCACAGGGGTCGTAATTTCAAAATAATTACATAGTTTTTTTGTATTTCGGGTATCTTCAGCAGCAATTAAGTCGGCTTCTTTTAAAATTCTAATTGCCCGAACGCTCATGTCTTCCAGATTTCCAATAGGGGTTGGAACGAGATAAAGAATCCCCTTTTGCTCCTCGTTTTCAAAACTCTTCTGCTGCCACATCATAACCACCCGTTTCCCTAGTTAAAAACTCCAATTTCTTCTTTCTCGTTAACCGTTTAAATTGATACTCTGCTTTTAGGGCATCAGTCTTATTGTCATAGGTTTTGAAAAATGTTAATGATAACGGTCCTCTTCCTCGGGTATATTTTGCCCCTTTCCCATCATTATGGAGCTTTAACCGCCGGTCAAGATTATTTGTATATCCTCCGTAGAAGCTTCCATCCCCGCATGTTAATACATAAAAGAAGTGATTATTTTTCTCCATATAAAATCCCTCTTATTTCGGGAGTATATTCATTGTCTTCATTATAGACAATGATCGGAGGTAAAATCTTCAAGTCTGGGCTTCCATCCTTTATAGCTTCTACTAATAAAGTATTGGCCTCTTTTCCTATCTTCGGATACACAAACTGAATCCGTTTTGGCTCAAGACGATATTTACGCATTAAAGAAATGATATCCAATAATCGACCTGGCCGGTGAACAAATGCCACTTTCCCCCCCTGTCTTACTAACTGACTTGAAACGCTGATTGCATCCTCTAACGTGCAATGGATTTCATGGCGGGCAATGGCCAAGTGCTCATTTAAATTAATTTCACCCGTTGATGGAGTTACAAAATAAGGTGGATTGCAGGTAACCACATCAAAATTCCCATGGCCCAAAAGCTTTGGCATGTTCTTAATGTCGTCGTGAATCATTTTTAGCCGGTCCTGCAGCCCATTATATTCAATACTTCTTACTGCCATATCGTATAACCGTTCCTGTATTTCCACTCCGGTAATCGTGCCTTTTGTTCTTACGCTTAAAAATAAAGGAATTACGCCATTCCCGCTGCAAAGGTCTACTAAGTTTCCCTTTTGAATGGGGACATAGACAAACCGTGCCAGCAAAACGGCATCGAGCGAAAAGGCAAAGACAGAGGGACTCTGAATAATTCGTAAGTCCTCTGCTAATAAATAATCAAGCCGTTCATCATCTTTTAAAAAAACCAAATATATCACCTGACTTATAAAAATAGCCTTCCTTTTGGAAGGAAGGCCGATTCTTATTTTTTATTTAGAAAAGAAAGGCAGAACAAGCAATCCCCTTCCTTACGTAAGCTCCCAAAATGAAGATTGCAAATATGAAACCCTTCATGGTAAAGACGAGCAAGGTTATCATATCCTTCACCAATATCAAAGGGTTTATCACTCGGCTGTACTTGAGCTGCCCCTTTTTTCGTGGTGACATCCTTCTTTTCCTTTTCCGTGGTCACATCTAAACGGCGCCTTAGATGCTCATTTTCCAGCTTTAAATAATGATTTTCTTCTATTATTTCAGCCAGATGCTGCTTTAATTCCCCCAGCTGTTGGTAAAGCTGGCCAATTTGTGTTTCCATATTACTTACTGAATCAAATATCTCTTTTTTATCCACGTATTCCACCTCGTTAATCTGTGGATTGTATCGAAAAGGCACCTTCTTTAATGATTTCATCCAAAGTATACTCGAGAACCCGATCGTGTTCCTTTAGCTCCACCTGAAGGACCCGCTCTAAGATATTTAATCCTACCACTTTTCCTTCTCCAAGAGGAGTAACAATGAATTCACCAATATCCGGCAACTGCTCCTTGGCTGATTCATATTCATCATTTTCATATTTTAAACAGCACATGAGCCTGCCGCATAGTCCAGATATTTTCGTTGGATTTAATGACAGATTTTGATCCTTCGCCATTTTAATCGAAACGGGATCAAAGTCACCGAGAAAGGTTGAACAGCAAAGCATTCTTCCGCAAGGCCCAATTCCACCAAGCATTTTCGCTTCATCGCGAACACCAATTTGCCTGAGTTCAATTCTCGTACGGAAAATCGCTGCTAAATCCTTTACGAGCTCCCGGAAATCAACTCTTCCGTCAGCGGTAAAATAAAAAATGATTTTGTTACGGTCAAATGTATATTCAACATCCACTAGTTTCATATCCAGCTGATGTTCATTGACTTTATCATTACATGTTTCGTATGCTTCCTGTGCTGCCTGTTTGTTTTCCTCAACAATCATTCGATCCTTTTGATCAGCAATTCTTACTACCTTTTTAAGCGGAAGAACGACATCGTGTTCCTCTACTGTTTTTCTGGCAATAACCGCTTTGCCATATTCGACACCACGAACCGTTTCAACAATCACAAAGTCATCCTTCTGAACCTGCAGCTCTCCAGGATCAAAATAATAGATTTTCCCCGCTTTTTTAAATCGTACTCCTACAACATCATACAAACGAAGATCCCTCCTGCAATTTTAGCACAAGCTGTTCCATCATAAGCTGAGGATTCATATTAGCCGCAAGCTTTTTCTTTGCTTCAAGAATAGCTGACATTTGATCGGTTAAGCGCCGCCTAGATGCTTGCAAGGCAAATTGTTTTAGCCGTTCACGATCTTCGAGATAAACAATCTGCTCCTGCTTGTCTAGCTGAATATATAGTAAATCTTTAAAAATAAGAAGTAATAGATCTAAACCACGATTAATCTGTTCTTTCTCTTTGAAGTGAGGAAACCAATCCCCTTGGAGCATAATCATCGCCTCCAATGGATTTTTTTTCAACACCTCATATAATTTTACCACGACTTTTTGGGCTTGTGCAAACCAATCATCGCCATTTAATGACAATGCGTCTTCCAGACTATTCGTTAATTGGGCAAGAAGTGGCGCCTTCATTGGATCAACACCATTTTCTATCAATTGTTCCACCATTGCATGTGGGGATAACGGCTGGAATGTTAATACCTGACACCTTGAAAGAATGGTAGGTAAGATTTTCTGTGGCTGCTCCGTTAGCAGGAAGGCAGCCGTTTGCGAACTTGGTTCTTCAAGGAACTTTAGCAAGCTATTGGAGGCACTGACACTCATTTTATCAGCATGTGCCAGAATATAGACCTTTTTTAGGGATTCAACTCCCTTTTTTGAAAACTCCGCCTGGAGGTTTCTGATTTGCTCAACTTTAATGGATTGACCATCCGGTTCAACTATATGTACATCAGGGTGGTTGCCATGATTAATCCGCTTACAGTTTGAACAGGCTTCACATGGTTTATACTCACTCATCGGGGATTCACAAAATAGAGCCTTTGTATATAAAAGTGCAATATCTTTTTTGCCTGTCCCCCTAATGCCTTCAAGTAGGTATGCATGGGCAACTCGGTGTTTCTGTATACTGTTTTTTATCATTTTTAATACAGTTGGCTGTACCACTTCCAGCTGATCCCATGTTTTAACCAAAATCATCACTCACTTCTATTATTTAAAACCTCTTCTATTAAAAATGCATAAATTGTTCAATTGGCAGAACGAAGACTGTTGCTCCTCCTACTTCCACCTCAACGGGATAGGGAACATAGGAGTCTGCGTTTCCACCCATGGGGGAAACCGGGGCTACTAACTGATCTCTGGCCCTGCAGTTGTCCTTAATAATTTGAAGAGCTCGATCCACACGAATATCTTCTGTACCAATCATAAATGTAGTATTGCCGGATTTTAAAAATCCACCTGTACTCGCAAGTTTAGTCGCGCGAAAATTATTCTCTACCAAAGCCTTGGATAATCGATTGCTATCTTGGTCCTGAACAACTGCAATGATTAGTTTCATTCGTTTCACCCTTTCAATTATCGATACCGACTTCCGTTTCTATAATTATAACAGGTATTATGTGTCTTTACATACTAGAAAAGGGATTGTTTTCTTTTTGAAGGATAGAAAAAAAGCCTTAAGGTCAAGGCTTTGTCTCTTCCAATTTATCCTTTATAATCTGAATTGTTTTTTGGAATACCTCATCTAGCGTTCCCGAAGCATCTATTTTAACAATCCTATCTGTAAAACGCTCCAAAATATGATGATAACCTTCCCTTACCTTTTGATGAAATTCAAGATTTTCTAAATCTAAGCGATTAATTTCCCGCCCTTTATTTTTATTAATTCGCTTTAATCCTTCCTCAGGCTCAATATCAAAGTAAATCGTTAAATTAGGCATCATATTCTCGATGGCAAACTGGTTAATGTTTAGTACTTCATCTATTCCCAACCCTCGTGCATATCCTTGATATGCTAAAGAGCTATCAACAAACCGATCACAAAAGACCACTTTTCCTTCCTCTAATGCAGGCTTTACCTTTTCAATTAAATGTTGTCTTCTTGCAGCCGCATATAGCAAAGCTTCTGTCCGCGGATCCATAGCCGTATTTTCCTTATTCAGGATTACACTTCTAATTTGTTCTGCTATATCAATACCGCCAGGCTCTCTTGTCAGTATTGCACCTTCAAAGTGCCTCGCAACCATACTAATAATGGTTGTCTTCCCTGCGCCATCCGGACCTTCAAATGTAATAAACATTCCATTCTTCATTAAATGTACCTCCAAAACCAATCTTAAGATGTCCTATATACACTTATTAGACCACTTTGTAAAAAGCCTCCGCCCTGAAACCGTGCACCGCTCTCCATTAATTTCACAAGATTTCGTATTTGTCCTTCCGTAATTCGTTCCCCTTTTAGCAGCAGCGGTATACCTGGGGGATAAGGAATAATGGTTTCCGCAGACACTTGGGCAACTGAATCCAAGAGTGGGATTTTTCTTTCCTTCAAAACTTCCATTTTTCTATAAGAGATGGCCAGTCCCGTGATTTTTTGTTCAATCTTCTTAGTTTCTATATTTATCTCATTATCTGTAATACCCTCTAAAACCTTTTGAATGCTCCTCGCCGTTTCTTCAAAAGCATAGATTTGATTTTCCTTAAGCAAAGGGAGAATCATCAGTACGTTATGTGGGTCTGCAAGTTCCGTAAAAATCCCCTGCTCCTCCAATTTGCTTTGAAGGTCAAATCCACTAAGATGGCTGGTAGACTGAATTGTTATTTTCAACGGGTCACCTAAATGATTAGGATAAGTTAAGACTTTTATACCTGCAATCTTTTTGAGTAATTCCTTAAATCGATTTCTTTCCTTTAAAAGATATAGTACATCCCTGTGTTGGTAGGAGGATAGATAATGCCTTGCTATATCTAATGATGCCATAATCGGATAGGATGGGCTGCTCGATTGAAGAATTTGCAAGTAATCTTTGACCCTATCCATTTGAATTCGATTTCCATTTACATGCAAATAAGATCCCATCGTCATAGCAGGGAGTGTTTTATGTGCAGATTGAACGACAATATCAGCCCCTAATTGTACAGCTGAAGAAGGAAAAGGACTGCCTACAATAAAATGAGGTCCATGTGCCTCATCTACTAATACAGGAATATTATGTATGTGCGCATAGTTTATAATACTTTCTAAATCGTATACCATCCCGTAGTAATTAGGATAGGTTAAGATCAATGCACGGGCATTAGGATATAAATCAATTGCTTCCTTTACTGTTTCTAAATGAACACCTGAAGCAACTTTCCACTCATTATCTATCTCCGGTTCTAAAAAAATCGGATTTACCTTCGCTAACTGTAACCCATTTACTACCGATTTATGACAATTCCTTTGAACAAGCACAAGATCATTTTCGCGGCAAGCCGCCATGATCATTGCCAAATTTCCAACTGTCGATCCATTAATAAGAAAAAAACTGCTTCTGGTTTGATATAGGTCTTGTAGAAGCTGTTCAGCCTCCAAAATGGCTCCCTCAGGTGAGTGCAAATCATCTAATCCTGAGAGTTCTGTCGCATCGAGCTTAAGGATTTGCTCGAAATAATCCTTTGCGATCGTCCCATATTTGTGCCCCGGTACATGAAAGGAAATTGGACTTTTGTTGATGTGTTCTACTAATGCTTGATAAAGTGGGATTTTTTGTTGGTTTTTCATTTACGTTACATCCTTAAAAGAGTCTTATCTATTTTATCAAAAGATTGATTTCTTTCCCATTTGTTTGCAAAAAAATAAAGTCCTAAAAGGACTTGGCTAAGAAAATATCTCCGGTGTAGTGATCTTTTTTAGTTGTTTTAAAAAGTATTTATATTTTGGGTCACTGGTTTCTGTATTAATTAAGTCTTTTTCACATTCCATGCAGATAAATGACGTGTATAGATGTATACCTTTCGGTTTTAGCTGATCACAAATAACACACGTTTCCTCATGATATTTTTGTGCAAAAATTGAACTCAATTTGTCCACCTCCATACACCCATTCTTCCCTAAATTAGCAATTGTATACAATTTTTCGAATAGTCTCTTTCAGGGGTTCCTGTTTCTTAGTTTATGCCCTCTTTCGGAATTGGGTGTATGTCTATACACGATTTCTTTTCAAATACTTCGTACTTTTTTAGAGTTTTTTACTTTAGCCGGTTTTACCTTCTGATTTTGGGCATCTACATTCCAGATCCATACCCTTTGCCTCAGTGCTCTCTTAATTCCAATGCAAAAAGGACAAACCATATCAGGTTGTCCTTCATTATGCCTGGCAACGTCCTACTCTCACAGGGGGACAGCCCCCAACTACCATCGGCGCTGAGAAGCTTAACTTCCGTGTTCGGTATGGGAACGGGTGTGACCTTCTCGCCATTATTGCCAGACTATTTTGTTTGAGGTATCATTCCCTCAAAACTAGATAATACAGAAGAAGTTTTTAGTAAAAACGAGTTCACCTTAAGACTATGGTTAAGTCCTCGATCGATTAGTATCAGTCAGCTCCACATGTCACCATGCTTCCACCTCTGACCTATCAACCTGATCATCTTTCAGGGATCTTACTAGCTTGACGCTATGGGAAATCTCATCTTGAGGGGGGCTTCATGCTTAG
>NZ_KI535302.1:0-18301 GCF_000482325.1 Bacillus sp. UNC438CL73TsuS30
TTAAAAGATGGAGACGCCCCCATCCTCCATTCTGATCAAGGTTGGCATTATCAAATGAAGCAGTACCAACATACTTTGAAAGAACATGGGATTACTCAAAGTATGTCAAGGAAGGGGAATTGCTTAGATAACGCAGTCATGGAGAATTTCTTTGGCTTATTAAAGTCTGAATTACTCTATTTGAAAGAATTTGAGAGCATGGAGCATTTTAAAGTAGAATTAGAGAAATATATTTATTACTATAATCACAAACGGATTAAGGCAAAATTAAAAGGCATGAGTCCGGTTCAATACCGAACTCATGCCCAAGTAGCTGCCTAAACTTCGTGTCTAACTTTTTGGGTTCAGATCAATGACTTGGTGGTTTTTTCCAATCTATGAACCCTGATGCTTTGAAAATTTTGCTTGTGCCCAGGCATCGAGTTTTTTGACATGGCCCTTTCCAAGGGTAAATCCATATAGGATAAGCAGCACAATAATTAAGGTAAACAAGTCAATTTTCCTTGTTGCAATAAAGTTGATAATTCCCATTAATACTTGCGGGATCACTCCAGTCAACGCGAATAATACCGTTGCCACCTTAAACCAGAAACCGGATTGCAGACCGTACCTGGCATACAACAAGAATAAGGTCGATGACCACGCCAGTACCTCAAGACTCACCAAAATTACCCACTTATTCTCTAATAAAAAATCCATTCCCCTATCTCCCTCCTAAAAAATAAAAAAGCCCGGAAAAATATCGTTTCCGACATTTCTCCCAGGCTTTTATCCCTCCGTGTACACCATAAGAAAAGCGCAAGCGCCTTGGTCAGGCGCAATCTTTTTAAACGGTGCGTTTTCTCTCGGACCAGACTAGCTTGGATAAGCCACGGAACCCTAGAAAACTTTACTTCATATATTTTCATTCGATTTTACCACAAAACTTCTAGCCAAGATATCCCCAAAAATTACTTTTTAAAATGATATGGAAGAGTCGCCACAATCACTTTCTTTTTATAAAGCAAATATGCACGTATTAATAAACTAGATTGGTTGTGCAAAATATTGTGCCAGCTTTTTTTAGTAATAAATTGCGGAATTAATACGGTAACACGGTAATTATTTTCACTTGCCTTGTGTTCCACTGTATCAATAAATTTACTTAACGGATGCAGAATGCTTCGATAATGGGATTGTAACGTGACTAGCCGGACATCTGGCTGCCATTTTTGCCATTTTTCCTCAAAGCGTTTTTCATCCTCACGATCAAAGGAAACATACACGGCAAAGATTTGGTCTGTTAACGACTTTGCATAATTAATTGAATTTTCTACAACCCGAGTAACCCCTGCCACCGGAACAATAATAACGTTCCCCTCAATCGGTATCGCAGGCTGCTGGTTATAAACACGTAATTGCTCACTGACAGCTTCATAATGCTTATTAATCCGGTGAAATAGGAGGACAATTAGCGGCAAGAAGATAAATACAAACCAAACTTGCCCGAGCTTTGTAATAAAGAAAATCAGTAAAACAGTTAATGTAATTAAAGCACCAATCAAATTGGCAGTTAACTTCGCTACCCAGCCAGCTGGCTTTTCGCGGACCCATTTAATAATCATCCCAGTCTGCGACAAGGTAAACGGAATAAAAACACCTACCGCATAAAGGGGAATTAAATGTTCAGTTTGCCCATGAAAGGTAATAATCAATAAAATGGATGCTATACCTAAGGAAACAATCCCATTAGAATACCCTAGACGGTCACCGCGAATCGTAAACATCCTTGGCATATATTTATCTTTTGCCAGGTTATAGGCTAACTGTGGGAAAGCAGAAAAGCCTGTATTAGCTGCTAAAACTAGGATTAGTGCAGTGGTACCCTGTACAAAAAAATAAAGATAATTTCGCCCAAAGGTTTCTTTCGTAATTTGTGAAACAACGGTTTCCTCCACTTTTGGAGCAATCCCATAATAATAGGCTAAAAAAGTAATACCTGAAAATAAAACGGCGAGCAACGAGCCCATTAAAATAAGCGTTTTTGCCGCATTATTAGGAGCGGGATCCTTGAAATTTGGTATCGCATTCGAAATCGCTTCGACACCTGTTAACGCTGAACATCCTGACGCAAATGCTCTTAGTAATAAGAATAACGTAATTCCTTGTACCGGTGCGCCAATCGGAGCATGATGAACGGTTGGAGAAACATTTCCGGTTATTATTTTGAAAATCCCGACAACAATCAAAACAACAAGAGCAAAAACAAATAAATAGACAGGATAGGCTAAAATGGAAGCCGACTCCGTCAAGCCACGAAGATTTAAGATGGTAATCAATACAACCAATACACAGGCAATTGAAACGGTGTGTGGATGAAGCGCTGGAAATGCAGATGTAATTGCATCCGTCCCAGCCGAAACACTTACAGCTACTGTCAGTATGTAGTCAACCAGCAGAGACCCTCCAGCGATTAACCCCGCATTCTCACCTAAGTTTTCCTTCGAAACCAAATAGGCGCCTCCACCCTGTGGGTAGCTAAAAATAATTTGCCGATAAGAAATGATAAGTGCAGCCAGTAAAAATAATACGCCTACTGCAATTGGAATCGAGTACCAAAAGGCTATTACGCTAATAGTTGCCAAAACAAGAAGAATTTGCTCTGTACCGTATGCAACAGATGATAATGCATCGGAAGAAAGAATGGCTAACGCCTTGAAAATATTTAACTTTTGTTCGCCCAATGCCGCAGATTTTAACGGCCGGCCAATTAAAAATCTCTTAATAGAAGAGAGCAAGTGATTCACCCACCAGACTTGAAGTAGAGTTACCGATTGATTTTAACACAGGAGGATAGTGAATATGAAGTATTTTCTTTTCGACAAATTCACTGAATAGATGCCAGTTAACCTCAAAAAACTGTTATTGTAACCTTAGTGTTGTCGAAAAATATTAATTTATTAGGAATTGTGGTTTAAAAGAAAAAAAGCTGCTTGCAAGGGATTTAATTAATCCTCCAGACAACTTTTTCATCTACATTTTGATTCCCTCAACTTCAAGGAGTTTTCTTTTAATCGGGGTGTTGCTCCCAGCATATCCAACTAAACTTCCATTCTTGCCAATTACCCGATGGCAGGGAATGATAATCGGAATTTGATTTGCCCGATTAGCTTGACCAACAGCCCGGACAGCTTTGGGATTCCCAATCATTTCAGCCACATCCGCATAGCTTCTAATTTCTCCAAACGGAATTGATTGGAGCGCTTCCCAAACCTTTTTACGAAAATCCGTACCATCTACCGAAAGGGGCAGCTCGAATTGTTGACGCTGGCCGTGAAAATACTCATCTAATTGTTTTATCGCTTCACGGCAAAGTTCCAAATCTTCCTTTAATGTAGGGTTTTCTTTTTGATAGTTCAGCCAGTCCTCTTCAAACATCTCAATTCTTTTAACACCTTTTTCATCTGCAATCACATAAAGCTTCCCTATTGAAGATTCGTAAGCTGCATAACCAAGTCTCAATTCAATCACTCCAGACAAGATACATCTTTTTCTATCCATTATACAATGGATTTAATCTCCCTATACGATACTTTTGTAGCCGAGGAAATGAAAAAACGTTTCTACATAAGTAGAAACGATCTTTCTATTACCCGTTTTTCTATTATTTACTTGCTGCTTCAATAACTTGCTTCATAGCGTGTATTTGCCCCAAATGATTGGCCTCGTGGAAGGTCGCAAAATTAGCAATTTCACCGAATGATTCTAAACCAAGGAATGGGGTTGCAAGTCGTTCATTTAAGCTCTCAGCCGGAACCTCTTTAATACGTTTGATTTGCTCTTTTAACTGGCTTGTTAATTCTGCGATGGACGGAACATCCCCCTGCCAATCAGCAGGTTTCGTGCCAGTTGCAAATAACGTCATATAATTCTCCGGCAGGTTAGTTGATTTTTTAGGGAACCCAAACATAAACTGCTCTGCTACCGTTAATACATGCCCAATATGCCAATGAATGGTGTTATTAAAGCCTTCCGGCTGTACATCCACAATCGCTTCATCTAAAGCATCAATTTTTTTAAGAAAAAAGTTTCTCGTTACCTCAAAATGCTTGAATAATAATTCGCTCATACCCTAGCCTCCTCCGATTTTGATCGTTTCTATTTTAACCCAAAATCATCCAACTTTGACAATCAAATGACTTACATTTCATCTGGTGCCTCAACACCTAATAATCGTAAACCTTCTTTCAGAACGACCGTAACCGAATAAACAAGGGTTAAACGTGCTTGCTTCTCATTATTGTCTTCTAGAATTTTTACTTCTCCATAATACTTATTAAATGCTTGGGCTAGGTCGACTACATATTTAGCGACTTGGGAAGGATCGAACTGGTTAAATGCTCTTTTAATGGCATTTGGGAACTCCATGAGCATAGTAACAACCTTCCATTCTTTTTCCCAAGAATAATCAATTCTGCTCGGCTGCCAATCGGCGGACCAATTTCCTTTTCGTAAAATCGAACAGGCCCGAGCATGCGTATATTGAACATATGGTCCCGTTTCTCCCTCAAAACGAAGCATTTCTTCTAACGAAAACTCAATATCATTCATTCTGAAATTCTTTAAGTCGTGGAAAATAACCGCTCCCACACCAACTTGTTTCGCAACGATGTCCTTGTTCACTAGATTTGGGTTTTTCTCTTCAATATTATGACGCGCCATAGAAATTGACTCATCTAATACCTCTTCTAATAAAACAACTTTTCCTTTTCTTGTCGACATTTTTTTACCGTCTTTTAACATCATGCCAAATGGAATATGGACCATATTCTTTGCCCAGTCATACCCCAGTTTTCCTAAAACAGCTTTTAGTTGTTTAAAATGGAGACTTTGCTCATTCCCGACAACATATAAAGACTTATCAAAATGATAGGTTTCGTGGCGATAAAGAGCAGCAGCTAAATCACGGGTAGCATACAGCGTGGCCCCGTCTGACTTTTTAATTAGACATGGCGGCAGCTCTTCTTCGGTTAATTCCACCACTTGAGCCTGATCTGATTCTACCAGCAATTGTTTTTCCTCAAGCAGCTTTACAACACGGTCCATTTTATCATTATAAAAGGCCTCACCGTTAAAGGAGTCAAACGCAACGTTCATTAAATCATAGATTCTAGAGAATTCTTTCAGAGACTCGTCGCGGAACCATTGCCATAGCTCATGGGCTTCCTTGTCACCATCTTCAAGCTTTTTAAACCAGCTTCTACCTTGATCAACAAGGGATGGGTTCTCCTCTGCCTCATCATGGAACCTAATATAAAGAGTCAATAATTCCTTAATTGGGTTTTGCTTTACCTTCTCCGCTTCTCCCCAAAGCTTATAAGCAGTAATTAATTTACCAAACTGTGTACCCCAGTCACCAAGGTGATTGATTCTCACTGGCTTATAACCGCATTTTTCAAGAATAAGGGCTAGCGAATTCCCAATAACGGTAGAGCGCAAGTGCCCCATTGAGAACGGTTTGGCGATATTTGGAGAGGACATATCAATCGGTACCTGTCCGCCATTTCCTATCTCCTGCATACCATAACGGCTTTCTAGCGTGCTGATTTCCTTAATCACTTGTTCAGAAACCTGTTGTTTATTTAAAAATATGTTTAGATAGGCGCCAATTACTTCAATTTTTTCAAAAAGTGGCGATTGAATTGTGCTGCTTAGTTCCTGGGCTATTTGATTTGGTGACTTTCGTTTCACTTTTGCCAGAGTAAAGCATGGAAACGCCAAATCGCCATGTTCTTGGTTTTTTGGTTTTTCAATAAGTTGTTCGAGATCCTGAACTGAAATTTCTCCGTTTAGCGACTCAAAAAGTATTTCGGCAAGCTCTTTCTTAAAATTCACTTTAAAACCTCCAATAATTTTTATCCCAAATAAAAAACTCCCGCCTCTAAAAAAAGAGACGAGAGTTATCCCGCGGTACCACTCTAATTGTTCACAAAGAACCAGCTTACGCTTGGTAACGGAGTATTCTCCGGCATATCCTACTGTTACTTCGGACGGCATCTCAAAAGTGCGCTTCATTATCTTCTCTAGTTTCAGGCTCCCACCGCCCCTGAATCGCTTTGACCTCACAGATAACTACTCTCTTTGTCATTGATTTTCGATATTAATTACCAGATATTATACTGGAACATAAGGGATTTTTCCAGTGGTTGTTTAGTAATTTTCCTTATAAGAGGAAATCCTAACGGAAAGGAGGGATTTTTCATGGCTAGAAAAAATAACAAAATTCTCGTCCCAGGAGCAAGAGCAGGACTGGATGAATTAAAAGCCAGGGTTGTCAATGCTAAGAGCCCTGAGGACGCCAAATTTGAGGCGGCAGAGGAGACGGGTGTACCGTTAAAGAAAGGATATAACGGCCAGCTAACCTCTGAGCAAGCCGGGAAAGTCGGCGGCAGACTAGGCGGCAGCATGGTTCGTGAACTCGTGAAAATGGCACAGCAGAACCTTGGAAAAAAATAAACACATGTATAGAATACGGTTGCCTAAATCACCGATTTTAAAAGACAGTACTCTCTTCGCAGATAAATGCTTTATAAACCACAAAGGGGATGCCCTAAATATAGGGCACCCCTCTCATCATGCTTCTTGATGCTGTACATTTTGCCGTTTAAATTTAACAACAAAAAATGTAAGGGTTGCTGCAAGGAAAGCAATAAAGAAAATGGAAATAAACTCGATATTTTCCCACATAAAGCTAAAATCACCTGTGGAAATAATCGCCCTGAATCCTGCAATGGAGTATGTCATTGGCAGGAAGTGATTAATTTTTTGCAGAATCCTTGGAACCAATTCAATTGGATATGTTCCGGCGCTGCTCGTTAATTGCAAGATTAAAATAATAACTGCAAGGAAGCGCCCCGGATTATCCAATACCGTTACAAGGAATTGAATAATTGCTAAAAACGTCCAGCTTGTAAAAATACTCATCATAATGAAGAACGGAACACTTTTAACCTCTAATCCAAGCCCCGCAAGAAGGACAATATCGGCAAGCAGTGCCTGCCCTACCCCAACGATTAACAAAATCCCTAATTTACCTGCAAACCAGCTAAAGCCGCTTTTCGGTTTCCTTGCAGGTTCAAACATTGGGAAGATAATTGACAACATTAAAGCCCCAACAAACAAACTTAATGATAAAAAGTAAGGTGTAAAACCTGTACCATAATCAGGAACATGATTCATTCGGTCTTCTTTCAGTTTAACCGGCTTAGCGAACATATTATATATACTGCTATTCGCTTTCACATCACTTGCATCTTGGGCTCCATCCTGTAGTTTATCCTTTAATTCCTTCGACCCATCTGCTAGCTTTTCCATCCCGCTAGTTAAATCAGAAGATCCATTATCAAGTTTGGACATTCCGCCATTTAAGCTTTTTGTTCCATCATACAATTGACCGGTTCCTTTCGCTAACTGTTTTGACGCCTCTGCAAGCTTATTCGTTCCATCTTGAAGCTTGGATGAGCCGGCTGCTAATTCATTTAAACCGGAAGAAAGATTGCTGCTTCCGTCTGTTATTTGGCTGAATCCTTTCTTCGCTTCATCCAATTTATCACCAAAGGTACCTAAACCTTTTGCCAATTGATCCTGCCCATCTTCAAGTTGTTTCGCACCGGCAGACAATTGATTAATCCCATTAGCAAGTTGATTTTGCCCGTTGTTCAATTTATCTGCTCCAGCTGCCAACTGATCTGATGCCTGTTTTAACAGAGTTGCATTATCAGAAAGAGCTACTATACCGGATGTTACCTTCTGATTTCCCTCTGATAATTTTTTCAAATTCCCTTTTAAGCCTTCAAGCTTTGCCTTTTCAATCGGGTCATTTGTTTGTTCCTCCATTTGAGCTACAAAATCAATGGTTTGCTGTAATCCTGTACTAACATCAGCAGAGCCTGCTTTCGTGGATTCAGCCCCGGCTTTCCATTTTTCCATGGAAGATGAAAGTTTCGTTGCTCCATCGGCTAACTGCTGTGAACCTTTTTGCAGATCTGGAATGTTCGAAGCAGCTGAATCAAGCCCGTCTGATAATTGTTTTGCACCTGCCTGGGACTTTTTTGCTCCATTCAATAATTGATCATTTCCATCCTGCATTTGACTAAGCCCAGCATCAAACTGCTGAAGCCCTCTTTGAAGGTCCTTTGATCCAGACGAAGCGGATTGTACTCCCTGTGAAAAACTAACGGATTTTTCAGCAAGTGTTTGTAAATTTTGTTCGATTTTATTTGCCCCGCTGTTAACCGATCCCGCACCATTGGTTAATTTAGCAGCCCCGTTTTTGGCTGACCCTATCCCTGAATTCAACTCTCCGGCGCCATCTTTGGCTGTGTTTATACCTTTATGAAGGTCCTTTGCGCCATCGCTTGCCTTGTTTAATCCTTTGGCTACATCTTTGATTTGATCAAACATGGATTCGGCATATGTTTCTGTGACAGCACCTGCCACCTCTTCTTTTATCTTTTCAATTGCGGAATCACCAATTTTAGATGAAAGATAGTTCGTTCCCTCATTCGGGGTATAAATAAGGTTTAACTTTTTCGGATGATTGCTTTGTAGAGTCGTAGCATTTTTTGAAAAATCTTTTGGAATTTCGATTTTGATATAATAATCCTGTTTTTCCAAGCCTCTATTTGCTTGTTTTTCATTTACAAATTTCCAGTTAAAGCTTTTCTTATCCTTTAACTTTTCTACTAAGTCATTACCAATTTCAAGCTTATCCCCATTATATACCGCACCTTTGTCATGATTGACAACGGCTACGGGCATTCGGTCCACATGGCCGTATGGGTTCCAAAACGCCCATAAGAACGTCCCACTGTAAAGCAATGGAATCGTCATGACGCCAATAATGGCAATTAGCAGTTTACGGTTATGGATAATCTCCAAAAGCTCACTTTTCAAAGATGACAAAGCTTTCATGTCGTACCTCCTGTTTTGACAAAATCCATTTTATAATTTTTGACTAAAATCCCCAACTGGTCATTAATGAGTAAATAAAGAAGATTATCAAATTGATAATCCTTTTAATAAAAAGACCTTCATGAGCTCTGCAATTCGCTCTGAACTTAATGGTTCATGATTTTTTTCCCAATCAGAAACAAGAGCAATGTACATTTTTAACAGCAGAAAGCTGGTCATTTCCGGGTCAGCTGCGGGAATAGCCCCCTTCGTAATGGCTATTTCAATTTTTTGCTTTAAGTAAGCAATAATTTCATCTTCCACATGCTGCAGCATTTCAGAAACCGCCAATGTCCCCATTTCCTTTTCTTCTTGAATCAATTTAATCATAAGCTGGTGCTGTGAGCGGAATTCTAATAAACGGTAAAGGGCTCGATGGACGTTCTCTGTAAAGGGCATCCCTGGCTCGATTACATCTTCTGCCTCGGCAATCATCTCTTTGACTAATGAAGAAACAATTTCTTCAAACAGCTCTTCTTTGTTTTTGAAGAAAGTATAGATGGTACCTTTCCCAACATTCGCAAGTCTCGCCACTTGATCCATCGTCGTTGCTTTATAGCCAAATAAGGAAAAAGACTTCGTTGCCGCTTCAACAATCATCTTTCTACGATCTATTGCCATACGAACCCCCTTTTGACCGTTTTGGTTTTTTAGTCATTTTTTTAACAAGGTTAAATATATCATAATTAACATGGCGATTCAATATAAAAACAAGGCCTCTTTTAAAAAAAAGAGACCGGTTTTTATTTCTTAATATGTGATTCAAGTTAAAATTCATACTCAGGACACGCGTTCCCTTGCTACACCCGGTTTAAATTCTTTCTCCGGAATGGTTAATAAAATAACCGCAACAATAATAAACACTCCACCCAACAATTGATAAGCTCCAAACGATTCCTTTAACCAAGCGATTGAAAGGATGGCAGTCACAAGTGGTTCGATACTAGATAAAAGCCCTGTTTCGATGGCTGTTAAATGTTTTAAACTTCCAATATAGAGTAAAAATGAAATCGTCCCGCTTAAAAGAATAAGAATAAGCATCGAAAATGTACTGATTGTCAATGTCTGAGCCACTTGATGAAAGCTAAATTGCCTTTTTAATGACCACAGTATCACTCCGCCAATCAGCATTCCCCAGCCAACAATTTGTAAGGTTCCCCATTGTTTAATCAAAGACTTAGGATGCAACGTATAAAAAGCAAAGGTGACCGCTGTTAAAATCCCATAAAGAATTGCTCGTTTCGATAATATAACATTTTCAATTGAGCCATTTGTAATCAAATAAAATGTCCCCAACACGGCAGAAACCACCGCCAATAATTGCATTGGTGCCGGAAGTTTCTTTTTCCGGGCAGCAACATAAATCGTTATGATGATGGGACCAAGAAATTGAAATAATGTAGCCGTAACCGCGTTACTCTTGTCAAGCGTTTCAATAAATGTATATTGGCCAGCAAGCATCCCTATTAAAGCAAAAATACATAGTTGAACCCAATCCTTCGGGTGCTTCCAAATTTCAAAGATATTGTGTTTGCTGAAAAGCAAAAATCCTAAAATCGTAATACCAGCAAACAGTAGCCGGACAATTAAATAATCTCCTGATGATAGGTCTGTTCGATTAAAAAGCCATTGGATCATTGGACCAGATAAACCCCAAAGGGTTGCGCCACTAATAATCATCATCAGACCAAGGTGTCTTGATGGTTTCATAAATTCTTCCTCCAGTATCGATTCGTCTTGAACATAGTGGTATTATATAAGACATCTGATACTATAAGAAGTATCAGATTTACAAAAAGAAATGGGGCCAGTTTTTTTGTTGGAATTCACGCCGAATCTTAACGCTCATCATAACGAGCCATTATATATGCAGTTATATAACTATATTAAAAAAGAAATAAAAACAGGGAACTTACCAACAAACACGAAGCTTCCCTCAAAGCGAAAACTTTCAACGTATCTACAAATTAGCCAGAATACAATTGAAACAGCTTATGGTCAGCTTTTGGCTGAAGGCTACATTGAGGCAATGCCTAGACGGGGATACTTTGTTTGTGAACTCGAACAAGCTAATTTCATGATTAAGCGGGATGTTCAATTTGTCGAAGAAAAAAAGCACAAGGAGCAATTTTTTGATTATGATTTCACCTATGCGGGTGTGGATGCCGGGTCGTTCCCGTTTGGAGTGTTTCGGAAAATAACAAATGAAGTTCTACGGATAGAAAATGAACAAGTACTTTCCCTTGGTCATCCACAGGGCGATTTTGGGCTGCGCGAAACGATTGCAAAATATTTATTTGAATCACGCGGGGTGCATTGCTCGCCCAGCCAAATAATCCTAGGAGCGGGGACGCCCTACTTATTAAGCCTTTTATTCAAGCTGTTACATGGAAGTAAATTTGCTGCGGAAGATCCCGGATATCACCGGAGGCTTTTCCTCCATGGGCAAAATATCGTCGATGTTCAATTGATTCCTCTCGACCAAGGTGGAATCATCCTATCCGATTTGGAACAGAGCGGGGCAAACATTGTCTGTGTCTCACCGTCTCACCAATTTCCTTGCGGGATGATCATGCCGATTTCACAAAGAATGCAGCTTCTAAACTGGGCAGAAAAGGAAGTGAACCGTTTCATTATTGAGGATGATTATGACAGTGAATTCCGTTATAGCGGAAAACCAATTCCTGCCCTCCAAGGACTTGACAAGTATGAAAAAGTCATTTATATGAGTACTTTTTCCAAAGCCCTGCTCCCATCAATACGAATAAGCTATATGGTTTTACCACCGCCATTAATTAAAAAGTATCAAGATGAATTATTTTTCTATTCCCAAACGGTATCAAGGATTGATCAAGATGTCTTAAAACGATTCATGCAACAGGGTTATTGGGAAAAGCATATTCAAAAAGTTAGGGTTGTCTATCAAAAAAAGCGGGATTTGCTAATTTCAACAATTTCAAGCTATTTTCCTGATACCGTAGACATTATTGGTCAAGACTCGGGACTTCATATCTTAATACGGCCCAATAATGGTTTGAACGAGCAGGAACTGATTGATAAAGCTGCAGAATTTAGTATTAAAGTGTATCCGGTCTCCCCTTATGGAAGAAACGATGATCAAACTGTCTTACTCGGTTTTGCCACTTTGACCGAACAAGAAATAGTTGAGGCCATTCAGTTACTCGCGAAGGCATGGTTCTTTAAAAAAAGGGTGTGTTAAACTTTACTGTTGATTTGCGCTCCAATCAATTTAGTTACAAAATCAACATTGACTTTTAACACAGTTTAAAGAAAAAAATTATGGTATACCTCTCCTCAAAATTGGAAAAATATACTTAGAAATAATGGGGGAGTGAAAGATAATGCGGGAGCTTTGGAAGCGTAAAAAGATGTTAGGATTTAAAAAATTTGACTCCCTACTTTCCCCACCCATTGAGGGTCAATTAAGCTCTGACCTTTTCGTAAATGAACAAGTTTTACAGAATAGCTTTCATAACTGTTCTGATTTTATGATTCGAACTGTATCTGTTACTGAAAAAACAAAAATACTTTTCATCTATTTGGATGGTTTAACCGATTCAAAAACCCTTGATGAGGTTTTATTAAAACCCCTATTGTTAGAAGTTAGTCCAAATGAGTTAGAAAGTGTATTTACGCTCAAACAAATGATTGAACAAAAGATATTGGCAGCCTCTTCAATTAAGTCAGTGTCAAAAGTAAATGAACTCGTTAACTGCGTCCTAAAAGGGAATATTGGAATATTATTAGACGGTGAGCCTTCAGCCATCATAGCAGGGATGCAAAAGAATGAACAACGGAATATTGAAGAACCCCAAACAGAGGTTTCAATCCGTGGACCGAGGGACGGATTTACAGAATCATTAAAAACAAATCTCTCTCTTTTACGCAGAAGAATTAGAAGTATCCGACTTAAATTTGAATCCTTTACCATTGGAGAACTCTCGCAAACAGATGTAACCATGGCCTATATTGAAGGAATTGCTCCTGATTCCTTACTAAGAGAAGTTCGTAAACGTGTTGAGCAGATTCAAATAGACGGGGTACTTGAATCAGGATTTATTGAAGAATTTATTGAGGATGTACCTTTTTCGCCTTTCCCGCAAATTCAAAATACGGAAAGACCCGATATTGTTTCAGCCAATTTATTGGAAGGAAAAATAGCGATTATCGTGGATAATACTCCATTTGTTTTGATTCTTCCAATGACATTTTGGAGTGGCCTGCAGGCAGTTGAGGATTATTATGAACGCTTTCTTTATACTAGCTTCGTTCGAGTAATTCGGTATATTTTATTTAATATTGCCCTGTTTTTACCTTCTGTATATGTTGCTCTAACCACTTATCATCCCCAGCTGATTCCTACTTCACTTCTCATCAGTGTAGCAGCTGCTCGGGAAGGGGTGCCTTTCCCGGCCTTTATCGAGGCATTTATTATGGAAATCGTATTTGAAGGGCTACGGGAAGCTGGAATACGGCTGCCAAAAGCTGTTGGGTCTGCTGTCAGTATCGTTGGTGCATTGGTCATTGGCCAAGCAGCTGTGCAGGCTGGAATTGTATCCGCTCCAATGGTAATTGTTGTAGCCACAACTGGAATCGCGTCATTTGCAATTCCACGTTATAATCTGGGAACTGCTGTCCGAATGATTCGATTCATTATGTTAGTATTAGCCGGTGTTTTTGGTTTTTACGGAATTGTTGTGGGGTTTATTGCCTTAACCATACATCTCGTCAACCTCCGTTCATTCGGTGTCCCCTACTTCAGTCCAGTCGCTCCACAAATATGGACAAATTTGAAGGATGTACTGATTAGGCCACCGAGATGGAAAACAAATAACCGGCCAGCACTTATCTCCGGGAAGGATAAGAAGCGTATTCCTGCACATCAAAAGCCTGGTCCAAAAAGGAGCTAGATCAATGAGACATAGGAACAGTCTTTGTTGGCTACTGTGTTTTTCATTACTTTTTATTACGGGATGCTGGGACCGAAAGGAATTAAATGAACGTGCTATTTGGATAGCAACAGGATGGGATGCAGATGAAAAAGATAAAGTCGAAATAAGCGGGCAAATTGTCATTCCATCGAACCTACAAAGCCAAAATGGTGGCAGTGGGGGTGCGGAAAAAGGTTATTTCACTATATCCGCAAGTGGAAAGGGATTTGAAGATGCCTTACAGAACCTGCAACATAAGCTTTCAAGAGAAGCATTCTTCGGTCATCGCCGTGTTGTTTTTTTAGGGGAAGAGATCGCTAAACGTGGACTTAAAAAAGAGCTGGATGGAATAACTAGAGCACCTGATGTCAACTTTCGGACAGATGTTGTGGTTGTAAAAGGCGCTACAGCGAAGGAAGCACTTCTTCTTTCCTATCCGATAGAAAAACCTCCTGCTTCAGCAACTTATAAGGAAAATAAACAAATCGGTGGAAGAGGAGACAAGGCTTACCTAAGTTTTTTAACCGCTGCTAACAGCAAAGGATTTCGTCCTACCATGCCTGCCATTAAAATCGTAAAATCCCTGGATAATGAAAATAAAGATAAGGATTTTTCAAAACCAGCAGTAAGCATGGCGGGGGGTGCGATTTTCGACAAAAATTTGAAACTTTTGGGTTTCTTAAATTTAAAAGAGAATAAGGACATGCTTTGGGTGATGGGGCTGCTGAAAAAAAGGACATTTACCGTTCCAATTGATAAAGGATATTCGAGTCTAGACCTCAAAAAAATGAAAAGTAAAATCAAGCCGATAATAAGAAGAAATAAGAAGCTGGGATTTGTAGTTTCATTAACTGCTGAAGGAACCGTTTTTGGGAATAATACTAATTTAGATTTAAATCAGCCCAACAACCTTTCATTTTTAGAAAAAAAGTTTGAACAGCAAATCCGCGAAGAAATTTTAAAAACGATTAGAAAAGTACAAAAGCAATATGGAGTTGATATCTTTGGATTTGGGGAAGTCATTCATCGAAAAAAGCCAATTCTGTGGAAAGCATTGAAAAAAGATTGGGACCTGGAATTTGCCAAAGCGGATATTTCTTTGAAGGTTGACCTGAAAATTAAACGAATTGGAATGACTGGGCCATCACTACTGTTCGATGAAAGTGAGATAAAAAAATGAAAATATCAGGCCTGCAACTATTTTGGATGTTTTTTACGTTCGAATCAGGTAATATGCTTCTTCTTACCTTAAGTCCAACCATTGCTTCTGCAAAACAGGATGCATGGATTTCCTTTCTAATCGCAACTGTAATCGGAATGTTCATTGTTTTTGTCTATATGAAAGTATGCCTTCTTTATCCTAATCAGACATTTATCGAATTTTCAAGAACCATCTTAGGTAAATGGCTGGGAACTATCGTTATAATCATCTATTTAGTCCCTTGGTACTTAATAATCGGTGTAATTCTTATCGAATTTGCCGATTTTACGGTTACGATTTTACTACCGGCAACTCCTATGTGGGTTTTGATTCTATCGATGATTTTATTACTGATTTATGTAAATTTTAGCGGGGGAATCGAAGGAATTGGGAGATGCAGCGAAGTTTTTGGAGTCATAGTCTTTTTAACGGTAATTGTCTTGGTTATTTTTTCAATTCCAAATATGGAATTTAAAAAACTTTTACCTGTTTTTTTAGATAGTGGTTTCCTGCCGATTATGGAAGGTGCTTTAATACCACTTTCCTTTATCGGAGAGACTGTCATGGTCCTCATACTCGGCTCATTTTTGCTTAAACCGGAAAAAGGACCATCATCAGCGATATGGGGAATTGCATTATCCTCTTCCTTGGTTACCTTTACATGCGCTGCTGTTCTTATGACTTTTGGACCTGAGATCACATCCAAACTTAGATATCCTGCTTTTGATGCGGTCCGTTTCATTTCTGTTATGGGTTTCATTCAAAACCTTGAAATCATTGCTGTTTTAGTTTGGGTCCTTAGTATTTTTATCAAATTATCGTTATATTTCTTTATAACTAGCTTTGGAACAGCTCAATTACTTGGGATAAAAGATTGGCGGAAGATGATTTGGTTTGTTGCAGTGATTTCCTTCATGCTAACAAAAATTTTCCCAAATACCACGCTCTTCGGTGCCGAATTTACCCAAAAATTTTGGAATCCTTTCATCTTACCACTTAATATGTTTGCAATCCCTCTCTTGCTATGGACTGTTGGCAGTATTCGAAAACGTCGTGCAGCAATAGGATAACCTTTTCAACATTGAACTTTTAATATTGAAATAAGGTTTATTTTATTGTGATATCCCTTGTTAAAGGGGCGAGGGCTTACCCCCTTTTTCCAAATAAAAAAGAAAGAAGGCGTTGATTTGTTTAGAAAGTGGGGATTATTCTTTATATTAATCGTCTTCATTTTAAATGCTTGTGCTTCAAATAAGCCTAAGGATCAGGTTCCGGGTGAAAAGAAAAATACTGTAGCAAGGAATCTACCAAAAATTGATCATATCGTTATTGTTATAGAGGAAAATCGCTCACAAAAAATAATTCAAGGGAACCAATCGGCTCCCTATATCAATTCATTAATGAAGCAGGGCGCAAACTTAACGAATTTTCATGCAACCATGCATCCAAGCCAACCTAACTATTTGAATTTATTCTCCGGTTCAAATCAAGGTGTTTTAGATGACGGGGTTCCTAAAGGGAAATTTTCTACAGATAATTTGGCAAGCGAGCTGATTTCGAAAAATTATACATTTGCAGGCTATTCCGAGGACATGCCTTCGGTTGGCTTCAATGGGGCATCATCTGGTCCCAGCGGTTATGCCCGCAAGCATAATCCATGGGTAAACTTCACCAATGTGCCAAAAGAAGTAAATCAACCACTGACCAGTTTTCCAAAGGATTTTGCTAAACTGTCGACGGTTTCGTTTGTCATACCAAGTCTTCGAAACGATATGCATGATGGTACGATTAAGGAAGGGGACGATTGGCTAAAGGCACAGATTGATCCTTATGTCCAATGGGCGAAGACCCATAGCAGTTTATTAATTGTGACTTGGGACGAAGATGATTTTTCACAAGACAACAAAATCCCAACCTTTTTTGTTGGGCCAATGGTCAAAACAGGTGAGTTTAATGAAAAGCTAAATCACTTTAATCTTTTAAGGACCATAGAGGATCTTTACGGATTAGCCCATGCCGGGCAAAGTAAGGCAGTCGAGCCTATTAGGACTATATGGGAACGTTAATAACGGTTTAATTTTGGCGGGGTTAACAAAGTATTCATTTTTTACAACCATTTTTGCTTTATTTTTCTATAAAATAAAGTTGTAGTTTTACAAAATAAGAAAGGTTGTGAAGTATGTTTTATAAACCTCGCCCCGTTCCAATTGATTTAATTAAAATGCGGTCGTTACATGCACGAATGAATTTAACCCCGACGGAGAGAAAGTACTATTTAAACCGTGAAAAGGGTTTTGAAGGAGAAGTGATGTTTGACAAATTAACGGAGAAGCTTGAGAGTGATTGTTTAATTTTAAATGATTTATTGTTTGAGTTAAATAACACAGAATTTCAAATCGATACAACCATTATATTTCAAAATACGATTTCCCTTTTCGATGTAAAAAACTATGTGGGAGATTATTATATGACAGCTGACCGGCTTTACACTAAATCAGATGAGGAAATTAGTAATCCTCTTTTGCAATTGGAACGAAGCCAATCCTTGTTTCGTCAGCTATTCAAGAGTATCGGTTACCAGATGCCTGTTGAAGCATCTGTAGTGTTTATTAACCCCGAGTTTACCTTATACCAAACCCCTTTAGATAAACCCATTATATTTCCGACGCAAGTAAAGCAATTAATGAAAAATTTAAATAGTGTGCGGTCTAAGCTTAATGACCGACATACAAAGCTCGCGGAAAAACTAGTTTCGCTGCATAAAACGAAATCACGAAATTCTAAGATGCCGGCTTATGAGTACGACCAATTAGAAAAAGCGATACTTTGTGGTTCTTGCCACTCACCTTCAATTACTGTAGGTGAGAAAAAAATTGTATGTGGTATTTGCGGGGCTGAGGAGTCGGTTGATTCTGCTATTTTACGAACTGTACGAGAATTAATGATATTATTTCCGGATTTGAAGATTACGACAAATCTTGTTCAGGACTGGTGTAGGGTGATTATGTCGAAAAAGACGATTAGGAGAGTTTTGAAGGAGAATTTTAAAGCCGTTGGAGATGGAAGATGGTTGTATTTCAAATGAGTGTTTGGTTTTAATATCAGAAAAATTTTCACCTATTTTGTCGCTGACAATTATTAGACTCTAGAAGACCGA
>NZ_KI535302.1:18628-47572 GCF_000482325.1 Bacillus sp. UNC438CL73TsuS30
TCTTTTTTCACTTGCCTGGGCATCTATCGCCTCTTTCGATTACCGATCGTACTCTTTTTCCACTTGCTCGGGCATCTATCGCCTCTTTCGATTGCCGCTCGTACTCTTTTTCCACTTGCCCTGGCATCTATTGCCTTGTTCGATTACCGTTTGAGCTTTCCCCCCTGCCAGGCAACTACATAATTATTACCGATTTGGATACTTCACCATCAATAAACTCAAATTTCTATAATTCTATATAAAAAACACCATTCAGATAGAAAAAACAGTGTTTCCGAAAAAGATCCCCTAATTTTCACTATTTGTAATATATTAGACATAATAAACCCCTCTTTTTGTGATTTATATCACATAGAAACTAGTAAAAATCACTTAAAATGATGGCAAGTTAAATCAAAGGGGGAGTTAAAATGTTTGCTGCTTGGTTAATTACAATAAGTGTATTTTTAATTTGCATTTATGCAACAAATATCATTATGAACGGATTAAAAGAAAAAGACCAATATGATTTAGCTATTTTATATTCTCAACTAGAAAATCTAACGATCGATCATAAAAAAATGGCAAAAAAAATATCATAACAGTAAAAACAGCTTCAAATTTGAAGCTGCTTTTTTATACTTTATTTTTTTAAATCATGATAATGTCTAATCACTTCTTGAGTAAGCTCGCCATTTTCATCCAAGCCGCTTACTTCCTTAAGGACAACAGCCAACCCACTTTCATTAATCATCGCTTGCAGTTTTACTGCTTCCTCATCTTCCTGGTAATCAAAAAGTAATGCGGAAGCAATAGCTTTAGCAAGATTCGTGTATGAAAGGCCCGCTTTTGCCGCTTCCGTAGCAGGTCGTACAAGGCGGTCATTCGGCCCTAGTTTACGCAATGGAGAGCGGCCCACCCTTGTCACTGCATCATTCAAATAGGTATTTTTAAAACGATTAATAATCTTATTAATATATTGCTGGTGCTCGTCTGAATTTAAGCCATATTGATTAATTAAATAAGCCCCAGTTTCGCCAAGAGTGGCTTGAACTTGCTTGATAATGGATTCATCTGCTAATGCTTCATCAATGGTTGCTTTCTTTTCCAAATAACCAAGATAAGCAATGACCGCATGTCCTGTATTCACGGTAAAAAGCTTTCTCTCAATAAAAGGAGCAAGATCTGAGACGATCTTCATCCCTTCAACCGGAGGGATACTTTCATTTGTTTCCACTACCCATTCATAGTACGGCTCAACAAGAACATCAAGTGAGCCTTGATTATTTTGGATCGGAACAATTCGATCAACGGCGGAATTAAAGAAAGAAACTTTATCTGCTAACTTTGTTTTTGTCTCCTCATCTAAGTGTTCAAAAATATAACCCTTTAATAAATCTGTAGCAGATATTTGATTTTCACATGCAATAACATATAATTTTTCATTGTTCGCTTTCACTCTTTGAGTTAAGCCCTTGGCAATCAACGGAGCAATCCGCGGCAGAATATTAGGGCCAATGGCGGTTGTAAGGTATGCAGCCTTGCCAATCGCTTCCACTACTTCGTCTTCCTGTGTCATATTGTTAAGCCCGGAAACGTTCGTAATTGTCATACTCTCCTGTTGGTCTTGAGCCAATTTAACTTGATACTGCTTTTCTTCATTTAATTGGTTAATAATTTGCTCTGCAATATCAACAAAGGTAACATGATAGCCGGACTGTGAAAACAGAGCACCAATAAATCCTCTGCCAATATTCCCTGCTCCAAAATGGACTGCTAGTTTCATTTTTATCATTCCTTTATAATATTTATTTGAAGATAATCCAAAAAGATTGTCTCTAATCTAGTCCGAATCATCTCTTCATTCGATGATGAAAAAATTAAGATTGCTTCATTATTCTCAATTAAGCTTGTGCTAATCAAGCTTACTATTTCCTGCTCCCTTACACTTAATTCCTCAGGAGCCAGCATGAGCAGTAAATTCTTCATGTACATATCATTTCCATCCATACCCTTAACGGGTATAGACTGCTTTAAATGGGTGATTTGAAAAATAAGCTCTTTGACGTTTTCATTTCTGCAATGAAAAAGCGCCATCCCCGTATCGGGTATTCCAAGTCCGCCTTTTCCTTCTCGCTCCTTTAATGAACTCATAACATCATCTGAATTTGTTAAAAGTCCTTTATTCTCCGCCAACTTGACCATCTCTTTTAATATTTGCTCATGACCGCTGAGAATAGGAAGCCGGTAAACACAAAAATTGTTTAAAACCGACTGAATGCTTTGATGGACATCCTGAAGTTCCTGTAAAATCCCTGAAATCGTGACACCCGTTTTGTTGGAAGAAGGGGCTGATTTTTGCAATGCCTTTAAATAACTCTTTTTTTCCGTGATATTCTTAATGTTATTTTTTAAAAAGTTCTTGATTGTCTCGATATTCTCTTCACTTAAGAGTGGAGAGACAATTATATATTCCAATTTTGTAAACGGAAGCTTTACTGTAGATATGATCAAATCATAACTACTGAAGTTTTCCTGATGCTGCATTTCTTTAATCGATTTAATTTCAATCGAATCAATTCCGGCAATTTCCTTCTTAATTCGACTCGCTAACATTTTAGATGTCCCAATACCTGTTGGACAAACAACCAAGGCTTTAATTGTAATATCCTCTTCCTTCAACACCAAGGCAGAACCAAAATGAAGAACAATAAAGGCAATTTCATCCTCAGGAAAGGCTTCAATTTCTTTAAAGTAGGTTTCCACACTATTTTTTACAGCCATAAACAGAACAGGATACTTCCGTTTGATTTCCTCTTTTAACGGGTTAAACGACCCCATTTTCTGTTGAAGCCGAAATAGCGAAGGCTCCATATGGGCAAGCAATCCTTGATACAAGGAAAAATCCTTCGTTAAATCAACATGAAGTTGAGAAGAAACATGTTGAATCAGATTTTTAATTTTTTTGCTAAGAACCACACTATCATAGGGAACGATGTCAGCAGCCTGGAGTTTAGAGCCTTTTAGGATTCCCGCCAAAAATAAAATATCGTTTTTCTTAAATTGAAAGGAGAATAATGATTCAAGATCCCGGAGAATTTCGGAAATCAAGTTATATTCTTTTGTTAGTTCGTTAGCGAACTCCCCCTCTTCTTCCAAGAAAAAGAAAGCATCTGCTCTTTGCAGCGTGATACAAATATGAACAATTAAACCAATATAATCACTATCAGCAAGCCTTTGCTGCAATTTGCTAAACACAGTATTCACTACGCTATCAATCGCAAGTAAGTAATCGGGATGAAAATAATATAAAATAAGATCCTGACGTGATTCTGCATTCTCTAACAAAAATAAACCCTCTATTAGTTCCTCATTAAAATGAAGCAGCATAAAACTTGCCAAAGCTTTTCGCTTGTTAGCTTCAGAGCCTATAAGTTCAACTCCTACGCCTCTTTTTCGGGATAGCTGGATATTAAAATTGCTGAGCCAGCCTGTCAGTTCATCCAGGTATGCTGTTAATGTCACAGCACTAACGCCGAGATCAATGGACAAAGCCTGAATTTTATAGGATTCTTCCTGAATTAATGCGATGAGCAAAAGCAACTTTTTTTCCTGAGGAGTTTGATCGATTGGGTCGATTCCCATTAAATATTGAATTAATCGAAAAACTTGTTCGTTCTTCCCCTCAACCACCAAGCCTTTATCCGTATTTCGGACTAACTGAAGGTCAAAGGAATCAAGGACTTTCTCAATCGACTTTAAATTACGCTGGATGGTTCGAACACTGACATTTAAATATGTAGCAAGGGTTAATGCTGTATGCTTCCCAGATGTTTTGATAATCAATTCAATAATTTCTTTTTCCCTTGTAGTTATATACATGCTACCAACTCATTTCTGGTGATGTAACACGAATAGAAAAGCAAATTTTTCTGCTTTTCTATTCGTAAACTACTCTATTGATTTTTATCATTTAAAATATCCATGATTTCCTTGGCCGACTTGGCTTCTACTAATTTTTCAATATTAGCCATGTCAGAGCAAGTAACTGCAATACCTGATAAGATTTCAAGATGGGTACCATCTTTTCCGGCAATTCCGAAAATCAACCGTACTTTTTGTCCATCGAAATCAACCCCGTTTGGAACCTGTAAAACAGTAAATCCAGAATTCAGGACATCCTTTTTTGCTTCTTCCGTGCCATGTGGAATCGCAACATCATTCCCCATATAAGTGGATGTCATTTCATCGCGGGCAATCATAGCATCGACATAGCTTTCCTTTACGTAACCAGCCTTGACTAAAGCCCTTCCAGCGAATCGAATCGCTTCTTCCTTGGTCGCGAATTCCTGATTTAGGAATATATTTTCTTCACGAAGCAATGAATCTTCGGCAGCATTGCCGCCTTCAGGCACATTGGCTTCTGCATCTTCTACGATTTCCTGAAGTTCAGCCGTTTCAGGATTTTTCAATCTGTTCATTAATTTATCGTATTCCGGGCTGGATAAGAAATTATCAACCGAAATATGGTAGGCATTCGGTACTTGCTTTTGAGCTCTAGGTGTCAATTCTTCCTGTGTGATAACCAATTGTGCATCAGATGGCAAGTTACTAATCGCTGTATTGGTTACAGAAATATTCAACCCTGCTTCTTTTACCTTTTTACGAAGAAGAGAAGCTCCCATTGCACTGGAACCCATTCCCGCATCACAGGCAAAAATAATTTTGCTGACGTTTTCCGGAAAGGTACCAGGATTTGATGCAAAAACATTGGCGACAGAACTTTTCTTTCCTTTCATTTCTTGCATTTTTCTCGCTGCTTCTTCAATGTCTTCATCTGTTTCCTTCCCAGTTTTTACGATAAACGATGAAATGACAAAGGAGACAATACCAGCTACGAGCACACCCGCGAAGTTGGCAATATATGCACTTGCATGATGGGGAGTAACAGCCGTGATAGCGATAATACTTCCCGGTGATGCAGGAGCGAATAATCCTCCGCCTAAAAGTACCTCTGTGAATACGCCGCTCATCCCACCAAGAATTACGGCAATAAACAACATTGGGCGCATTAAAACATAAGGAAAGTAAATTTCATGAATACCGCCAAAGAATTGAATAATCGCCGCACCTGGGGCTGATCTTCTGGCCGTACCTTTTCCAAAAATAATATAGGCTAACAGGACACCAATACCAGGTCCTGGGTTGGCTTCAAGAAGGAATAAAATTGATTTTCCTGCTGTTTTAGCTTGTTCAACACCAATTGGTGAAAGGACGCCGTGGTTAATGGCATTATTTAAGAACAATATCTTTGCTGGTTCGATAATGATACTTGTAAGCGGTAATAATCCTGTGCTTACGAGCCAATCGACCCCTTTTACTAGCCAGCCTGTAAATACGTCAACGGCAGGACCGATTGCCAAAAAGGCTAGAATAGCCAACAATCCTCCAAGTATCCCAGCGGAGAAGTTATTCACAAGCATTTCAAAACCAGCTTTGACTTTTCCTTCGATCCACTGGTCAAATTTCTTGATTACATAACCGCCAAGCGGTCCCATGATCATGGCGCCGAGGAACATCGGAATGTCCGCCCCAACAATGACACCCATTGTGGCAATCGCACCAACGACCGCACCACGTTGATCATGAACTAACTTACCACCTGTGTATCCGATTAATAACGGAAGGAGGTACGTAATCATCGGGCCAACCATTTTGGCAAGGCTTTCATTTGGAGTAAACCCAGTAGGAATGAATAGTGCTGTAATTAAACCCCAAGCAATGAAAGCTGAGATATTCGGCATGACCATCGAGCTAAGGAAGTTACCAAACTTCTGTACTGCTACTTTTATATTAGATTGAGCCATATGCTCTCTTCCCTTCATTAGTTTTGTACCTTATCTTAATGGTAAAGGACAGGATATTTTCATTCAATAAACATGAAAGCTATCTTTGTCGCGTACGGGATGACAAACATAGTTTTTCTCTAAATAGGATCAATATACCATTTAGGAAAGTACAAAAAGGCACAATTCAAGAAACGAATTGTGCCTTTTTTGTGTAATTATGAAATACTAGAATATAAATGCTATCAGAAAATATTTAAATCCCATTCTCTTGCTATATGTTTTAACAACATGCTCCCTGCTACGCTATTACCATATTCGTCTATAGAGGGCCCATAAAGTCCAATGCCGCATCCATATGGGAATGGAGAATCCTGAGAACTAACTCGTGCTGGAACGGCTGCCATGATTCCTCCAGAAACTCCGCTTTTAGCTGGTAAACCGATATGCGCTGCGAATTTACCAGAAGCGTTATACATTCCACAAGTGACCATCAATGCTTTCGTTAATCTGGCAACTTCTTTAGAGAAGATCTGTTCCCTTCGAATGGGATGAAATCCGTCATAGGCAAGAACTAATCCGATTATGGCTATGTCTTTTGTATTTACTTCAATTGAACACTGTTTTAAATACACCTCTAATGCTTCTTCAACAGTAGATTCCAGAAATCCAGTTTCTTTCAAGTAATATGCTAAGGCTCGATTTCGATGGGCCGTTTGCCATTCCGACTGAAACACTTCCTCATTTATCGACGGGCGTTCTCCTACCATTTTTTCGAATAATGTTAAGAACGATTCTACCTTTTCTAGTGGCGACCTTCCCCCAAGTAAAGAAGCTACGGTAAGGGCACCCGCATTGATCATAGGATTGAAAGGTCTTCCAGGCTTATGCACTTCTAAACGAATAATCGAATTAAAAGCGTCGCCAGTGGGTTCTACATCTACTCGATCTAGGACATATGGAGTACCAAAATCTAAACAGGCGGCTATAAAGCTAATTACTTTTGAAATACTTTGTAAGGTAAAAGAGGCTTCACACTCTCCAGACTTTAAGACCGTTCCATCTGGACCTACCATAACAACACCTAATTGTGATGGATTTGCCTTTTCTAATGCAGGAATATAGGAAGCACATCGACCTTTTGTGGCATGGGAGCGATAGTGTTCCACCCATTGATCTAAATTGAAAATCTCCCTGTGTTTTTCGAATAGGATCATCTCTTTTGCTACAGCCATGTTCCATCTTTCCTTTCTGCAGAAGCAAAAGTAAATGATGAGAATTCAATCAATTCCCACCATTAACCAATTTTTTGAACTTACTTTTATACGTGAACTTCTTTTCGAGGGAACACCACATCTTCAGGAATTAGAGAAATATATGGTTCCCCTTCCAAGCGTGCCTTCCATTCTAATTTCGCCTTTTCAAGGATATCTTGATTTTGTAAAGCTTCAATTGCAGTGCAAGCGATAACTTTTCCCGCTTGAAGCATGCCTTTATGGGCGATAGGTGTCGCACCTTGCGACACTACCTGCCAGGTATGAAGAGGGGTTCCAAGTGCAAAACAGGTTGTCATACATTGCATCGTTGGAACAACCCAACTTACATCACCAACATCAGTGGACCCTGATAATGCTCCCTCATTTCCTAAAGGTGGAATTACGTCTACAATATCTTTATTTTTCAATTTCTTAACCGTTTCTCTATCCAATCCGCTAAGATCCGCATCAAGATCTTCTTGTGAAAGAGTGGTCCGAATTTTTTTAGCGAACTGATGGTCAAATTCATCATAAGATGGAGCACCGACAGCAGTTAAATTTTTGTACATAATCTCTGCTAATGTTGTATTCGGTATTAGATTTGAAGCAGTACCTTCAAACTCAACTTCCATAGTTGTTCCAGTCATCAAGGCTGCACCTTTAGCAATATTATAGACACGTTCATATAATTCTTTTACTTGCTGCTTTTTCGGTGCGCGGATTAAATAGACAGCTTCTGCATGAGGTTGTACAACATTCGGTGAAGTCCCGCCTGCATCCGTGATTGCATAATGCACTCTCGCTTCAGGAATCATATGCTCTCTTAAATAATTGACACCAATATTCATCAATTCCACCGCATCTAGTGCACTGCGGCCTAAGTGAGGGGCAGCAGCGGCATGCGCACTCTTGCCATTAAATTTGAAAGTCGCAGAGTAGTTTGCGAGAGTGTTAACGTTCCAAATAGTAGGGATTGTTGATGGATGCCACGAAAGTGCCAGGTCCACATCATTAAATAATCCGGCCCGAGCCATAAATGCCTTTCCAGACCCCGCTTCTTCAGCTGGACAACCATAAAAACGCACCGTCCCTTGCAAACCTGTTTGCTTCATGTAATCTTTAATGGCAACTGCAGCAGCAAATGCCCCTGATCCCAGCAAGTTGTGGCCGCACCCATGCCCATTTCCGCCTGCAACAACCGGATCATGGTCAGCAAGGCCCTTTTTCTGGCTTAAGCCTGTTAAAGCATCGAATTCTCCTAGAATAGCTACGATTGGTTTACCATTTCCATAGCTTCCAATAAACCCTGTTTGCAGTCCGGCAACCCCTCTATCAACTTGAAACCCTTCATCTTCCAATGCTTTACATAAATATTCCGATGATTGATGTTCTTCGAAGTAGATTTCCGGGCAGGCCCAAATTTTATCACTTAGCTCAATAATCTTGTCTCTCTTTTGCTCAATTAGATCAGAAATAAGTTTTTGTATATTCATTCAAAAGACCTCCCTCAAAGTTTTCTTGCATTGATAACTTTTTTTCTTATGCATCTAATGCAAGGGCTTCTTGCTCATTTTTTTTAAGAAGGTCCACTTTTTTATCACTTAAGTTTAAGAGTGCTAAAATACAGATAATTGCGAATCCAATTAACATCCAAAAAGCAGCATTAAATGAACCATTAAATGCATCAACGATAAATCCAATCGCCATTGGTGTGACAAAACCAGCCAATTGACCACCTGTATTTACAATTCCCATAGCCGTTCCAGTGACTGAAGATGGCAACTGTTTAAGAACGATTGCCGGTAATAAAGTAATTACAAAAGCAATAAATAGATTAACAATCGCTTGATACGTAATAAATGATGTTACACTCGAAGCTGTAAACATTAAATACAACAATATTCCTATACACGCGCATGAAAAGCTTCCTGCCAATCTTTCTCGTCCTTTAGGCAGTTTATCGATTATATAACCACCTAAATAAATCCCTACTAACATGGTCAAACCTGGAATGGTCTGAACCCAGCCAAGTGACATTAAATCAAGACCGCGATTTTTAACTAAATAGGTTGGGATCCATGCTGCAAGTCCCCAGTTAACTGCATAAATACAGAAATAAGCAATAATCAAATTCCAAATCATAGGTATTTTAAACAACGTACGGAACATTCCTTTTTGACTCAAAACAGCAGTATGATTTATTTTATCTTCTGTATTGTCTGGAAGTTTAATAAAGTGCCAGTAAAGAGCTGCAATAATAGCTCCTACGGCCCCTGTTATGATAAACGTGGTGCGCCAGCCAATTGTCGTAAGCAGTGCGGCAGAGGCAATTGGGATAATAAGTGTGATAATACCGCCTGATGACAGCATAATTGACATCGCTCGTCCACGTTCCGCTTTGGGAAACGTAAGTGATATGATTTTAGAACTGGCAGGCTGAAAGCCGCCTTCTCCGATACCAAATAGAAAACGGATAATCACCATAGAGGCTAGGGACCAAGCAGCACCTGTCAATCCTGTAAAGATTGACCATGAAATAACGGCGGCAAGGAGCACCTTTCTAGGTCCAAATCGGTCTGCTAGCCATCCTCCAGGCATTTGCATAATCGCATATCCGGCAAAAAAACTGCTCAGTAAGATTCCGGTAGTAGATGCACTCAAATGTAAATCTTTCGTAATGGACAACACGGCATAATTCATAATATAACGATCAATATTCCCTAAAGACCAACCCAGAAAAAGTAAGGCTAGAATCCAATTTCTTGTGCGTTTTGATATCATATATCCAACTCCTCCTATTGAAAAAAATTATTAATTGTTTAGCTGTTGAAAAAGAAAAGAATTTTTAAAACGACCTTAATAACGCTTTCATTTCAATAAAAGACCATTCATTAACTCCATATAGTGTGTGTATACACGATTAACATTTCCATTCTTTAATGAATAAAAGTAATAATGGAACGTGTTAAACTCTATAATTTCCTCCTTTATCAACAGAAGAGAAGTTCATTCTTTTCCATTTGCGAATATATAACGAAATTTTCGTTATATTAATTTTACGAAATATTTCGACCCCCTTCAATAGTTTTTTTATTCCAAAACAAAAAAATAAGCATCCTTAATTGGAATGCTTATTTTAACCGGTAAATTTTAATTGGCCTTCCTCGATTGTGATGCAACTCTTCACCAATACACTCGGCTAAGCCTATGTCACATAATTCAGCTACAATTCGCTGAGCATTGCGTTCACCCATTTGAAGATTTGCCGCTAATTCCTTCGTTGTAAAATCACTCCAGCCCATTTTTTTGATCAAAGCGTCTATTTTCTTAAAAGCTTTTACACTGATGTTTCCCTTTTTTAATTTCTCCAAAAAATCTTTATCATCCGTTCGATAGGCATAAGTCAGTTCTTCCTCTTGTCCCGCTGATTCAATAATCGTCCCATCATCTTGAACAATCACAATCCCCTGCTCAGTGTTTTTCTTCGACTGTTGAAGTGCACGGTGTGCATTTATTTCTGCCAATAATACTGTTTTTCCGAAACCAATTCCTACGGAAACCGTTGTATTCGCTTCAAGGGCCAAGTATTGGACTTTTTCCTTTAATGTCTGTATCTCCCTTTCAATTGCCCCCCGAGAACTGAAAATGGTATAACGCCCATTTCCTTCCTCGAAAAGAGAGCCATCTATTTGCTCACAAAGCTGGATAAGTGTCTCCTTCATCCTAAGCTCTAAATACTGGATTTGATAAGTTTTCTCCATTTTCTCTTTAATTGAGTCAAAATCTTTTACCTCGATTTTTTCAACCCCAATTTGTGTATCTTTATAGTAAGAAGTCTTTATCTTCTCGAAAAAAATCCTTATGGTTTGAAAAATTTCAATACGTGTAGGTGACATCAAATTCGCGGGAACACCAGCTTTATTTAAGGCTTCATTAACAGTCGGGTAACATGTCAAAGCACCATCAGTCTTTTTTTGTTCCCATAAATCATAATGGAATTTAAACAATTCTTGGGAATCAATCTCCACATCAAACGTTTTCACGTAAATATCTTTCACCGTCTTCTTTAACTGTTGCACGCTTTCCCCTTCCGCTACATTTGTGGCGGGAATCATGTCGATGCTTATTCGGTTCAATAATCTCCCCTCAGAATAAACCAGTTCCATGAAACTTTTATATGTACTTGATTCCGTGGAGAATATATAAACCGATTTTTCATCCGTAGATACTGTCTTTGCAGCCACCCTATAAGGGATATATCCTGAAAAAAGCCAGAAATCAACTTGATCATCGTGTTCTAATACAATTTTCTCTACTTCCTTTGCCTCTGTATAGGAGTATGGTATAAATTCCATTTCTTGTTCAATTTCATTAGCCACTTTGAGAATTCGCTTGACTGACGAACTTGGGCCAACTACGCCGATTCTATACATTCTCTCTTCCTACTTTCTAGTCACTTCATCTTAGACTATTTTAACTTCGTCTTCTAAGTAAATCCATTCCTATGTCCGTTGATCTAACTTTATCAAAAAAACACACGCTCGATTACTTTGATTGTAATCTATAACGTGTGTTTTCCAATCAATTAAATTGTAAATTCGACCCTTCATTTTTGAAAGCAACAATATCCTCCGAAACTCTACTAATGTATTTTCAACTTTAAACTTCTCTATTCAATGCCCAATTTTACAAAATCGTCATCCACGTTTTTATTGCAGTAGCCAAAATCATAACCCCCATAATCACTTGCAAAACTTTTGTATTAACTCTTTTCCCAACATTGGCTCCTATCGGTGAAGCAATTAAACTAGCAACAACCATGATGAGCGAGGGTAAGATATTCACCTGCCCTGTTATAATTTTCCCAGAGACTGCTCCAATCGATGAAATCATTGTAATGGCTAAGGAAGAAGCAATAGTCATCCTTGTTGGGATCTTTAAAACGACTAGCATGATTGGTACTAACAAGAATGCTCCTCCCGCGCCTACAATCCCAGCACCAATCCCAACGATGAAGGCAAATAGTGCCGCAAGCCATTTATTAAATTTGACTTCTACTAATGGAATATTATCAATTCCTTTTTTGGGCACAAACATCATAAAAACGGCAATTAATGCTAAAATTCCATAAACGATATTAATTCCACTTTCCGGCATATGAGTGGAACTAAATCCCCCAATAAAACTTCCAAGTAAAATGCTGATTCCCATATAGGCGATAAGTGTTTTATTTAAAAATCCACCCTTACGGTAAACCAATACACCGCCGATTGTTGCAAAGAAAACTTGGATAGCTGTAATTCCTGAAACCTGGTGTGCTGTAAAATGACCGACACCTAGCATGGCTGGAATATATAACAACATAGGGAAGTTTATTATGGCTCCACCTATTCCTAGCATCCCTGAAATAAATGACCCTACAAGTCCAATTAGGAAGATCGTAATTATAAAGCTAATATCCATTTTGTCCTCCTTTAAGAAAAGGGAACCTTAAATGGTTCCCTTTATTTTTTACCCCTTTTTAATCCAAAATTTTAATACATCATTTTCTTCCTCATGTTTTAATAGTTCATGACCGCCTGATTTTGCCCAAGCTGATAAATCATTTTTTGCGCCTTTATCAGTTGTATGAACTTCTAATATTTGACCTGTTTCAAGGTCTCCAATGGCTTTTTTTGTTTTTACAATCGGCATTGGACATGCTAATCCTTTTGCATCTAATACTCTTGTTACTTCCATCTTTGCTTTTCCCCCTATTTTTTGAATTATCGAACTGCACAACGGTTTGGTCCAATTTCCATTTCTCGTTGTTGATCCATATCCGGTTTGATTTTTCCCATATTTGTTTCACGAATTTCTTGGTACGCATTTGGTTGAGGTGGTAAGTTTTCAGTTACCATTTTTCTAAATTCATTTTCATCTTCGATATTGAGCCCGTGATTTTTTGCAAAAAGTGTACCTAACTTTTCTGACACACTTCCATCATCGTTTAACTCATCAATAATCATAAAGTGTGCAGGCAGAACGCACAGTTCTTCTGATAATTCTCTGTAACGTTTATAGAGAGTTTCCCTTAAATCTCCTACCCAATCTTCTGCCTTACCTGCTAAGTCAGGTCTACCGATTGAATCAATAAATAAGATGTCACCTGATAGCAGGAACTTTTCATCCACTACGAAGGAAGTAGAGCCAATTGTATGACCAGGAGAATATAGTGCGTGAATATTAATAATAGTATTTCCGATTGTTACGTCATTACCGTCTTCTAGTGGTTGGTAATCAAAGGTTACTTCTGTTGCATCCTTTGGTGGCAGCCAGTAGGTTGCTTCAGTTTTCTCGGCAATTATTCGTCCACCTGAAATATGGTCTGCATGAAGATGTGTATCAAATACATGTGTGATTTTTGCGTTAATACTTTCGGCAAAATCAAGATAGATATCTGTCATACGTGTTGCATCAATCAGTGCTGCTTCACCATTTGACACCACCATGTAAGATAAACAGCCTTTACCAATTCGTACAAACTGATAAATTTCCCCTCCATCATTTAAGTCGCCCACTTTAACCGGCTCTAAATGTTCGCTCCAAGCTTTCATTCCACCTTTTAGGTAGGTTACAGATAAACCTTCTTCTGAAAGCATTTCTGCCACCATGATTGATGAACCTTCCTTTGCACAGACAACTAAGACTTCTTTATCAGTAGGGATTTTCTCAATGATTTCTTCTACCCCATCAAGCAATTCAAAATAAGGAACATTTAAATACTCAAAGTTTTCACCTTCGATTTTCCAATCATTATAGTCACTGTTATTACGTACATCAAGAATAAACAACTCTTCTTTATTAAAAACCTTTTTCGTTACCTCTTTTGAAGTCATTATATTTACTGTCATTCGAATTTACCCCCTGTGGTATTATTTTATTTAAAAAAATTTACTGATTTAAACTTTCTTTTATTTGTTGATACCAGTTACTTTCCAAGTCCATTGACTCATACCTGGCACTACATTGAATACATTCGTAAATCCCTTTTCCGTTAATTTTTGTGCTGCAAGATCACTGCGATTGCCTGTACGACAGACCACAAAGATTTCATCTTCTTTGTTTAATTCCGTTAAGCTATCTTCCAATTCACCTAGAGGAATAGAGATTGCATCAGGAATATGGTTGAATGCATATTCTGCCGCTTCTCTTACATCGATAACGACGAGGGTTTCATTTGCTTCAAGCTTATTCTCTAGTTCTTCATTATTGATAACATTTGGGTGCTTTTTCTCGTTGGATTCATCATTAGAAGATTTGCGAAGATAATGCTTCAATACTTCACCTTCTTCGATGGTTCCCAAATATTGATGGCCTGAACTTTCAGCCCATGCTTTCATGTCCGCTTTAGATCCTTTATCTGTTGCTTGAACTTCTAACACTTGACCAGCTTCCAAGTTATTCATTGCCTTTTTTGTTTTTACAATAGGCATTGGACAAGCCAACCCATTTGCATCTAGAACCACATTTGCTTTTATGTTATTCATGAGAGACCTCCTGTTTTATACTTATATGGGTATTGTTTTTATTAAAAAAATTATTCAACTTTACCTTCCCAAGCAAGCATTCCACCAGTCATGTTAATCACGTTAAATCCATAACTTTCTAGGAATTGCGTGGCACGACCGCTTCTGCCTCCTGAACGGCATACCATGATATACTCTTTTGATTTATCTAATTCATGCATACGAAATTCAACTAATCCTAATGGCATGTTTACGGCATCCGGAATTTTGCCGGCTACAACTTCATCCACTTCACGTACATCAATGATATTTAATTTCTTTCCTTCGTTTAATAAAGTCTCTACTTCTTTTGCTGTCATTTGTTTCATTTTATAATTCCTCCTATTATTTTTTTATTTAAGACCAAGCACTCATGCCGCCTTTGACATTTGTTACTTTTGAAAATCCTAATTTTTTTAGGACCTTGCTAGCCTGCCCACTTCTCATACCGCTTTGACAAATCACTACTACTTCTTTTTCATTCGAAAGCTCTTTCTCTGCCTTTTGAGAAAGTTGATGAAGTGGAATATTTTTAAAACCTTTAATATGGTTGCCTTTAAACTCCCCAGGTGTACGGACATCAACATACTGTTTGTCTTTGTCATTTAATTCGGCTTTTAATTCTGTTATTGAAATATGGTTAACACCTTTTGTAGGTAAGAACCTCTTGAGCATAAAGAATAAAAATAGCGCAATAACAAGATAATTTACATATTCCATTTGATAACCTCCCTTTTTATGCAGTGGAATACCCCTATCAGGTACTATATAAATAGATTCACATTACCTTCCTGTGCATCTGCTAAATATGCTGCCACACCTGCATATTCAATGTTTTCTAATAGCTCTTCCTGTTTAAGACCTAACAAATCCATTGTCATGGTACATGCTACAAGTTTAACATCTTGTTCTTGTGCCATTTCGATTAATTGCGGCAGTGACATCGCGTTATGCTTTTTCATTATATCTTTGATCATTTTAGGACCAAATCCGGCAAAGTTCATTTTTGAAAGACCCATTTTATCAGCGCCTCTTGGCATCATTTTTCCAAACATTTTCTCCATAAATCCTTTTTTCACCGGAACATTTTCATTTTTACGAAGGGCATTTAATCCCCAAAACGTATGAAAAATGGTTACTTCATGATCATAAGCAGCTGCACCGTTTGCTATTATATAGGCAGCCATTGCTTTATCATAATCTCCACTAAATAATACAATTGTTGTCTTTTTCTTTTCTGTCATGTCTTGACCTCCAAAATGTAATTTTTAACCCATACCTGTATAGGTATTAGAAAGACTAAAAAAATTATCCTTTTTTTATCCAAAACTTTAATACATTATTTTCCTCTTCATATCTCAATAATTCACGACTATTTTATTTACCCCTATGGGTATTTATATTGGTAAAAATAAAAGAGGGTGTCAACCCTTTTTTATCGACTTTTTACTAGCAATTTAACAGCTTCTTGTACTAATTCTTCCATGCTTTTTTCCCCTTGTTCGTTCGCTTTTTGAACACAATCCACTAAATTGGAACTAACAATAACCCCAATAGTACGGTCAATGGCACTTCTAGTTGCAGATAACTGGGTTATAACTTCTTTACAGTCCTTGTTTTCTTCCATCATTTTTAAAATTCCTCGTAACTGTCCCTCAATACGTTTTACTCTATTTTTCATTTGATCATTATAATCCATTGTTCTTGCCTCCTTTAATAATTAGTTTATATTTTCAAGGAATTTTCCTTCATATTAAATGGTGATGATTAAAAATTGTACATCCAAAACCTTTTTTCTTAAGCAGCTGTTGACAAGCTCTATAATATACCCCTACAGGTATAATGTCAATAGGTTATTTTAAAAAATTACTTATAGAAGAAAAAGACCGCAATGAACATGGCGGTCAAATAAGGCTATAGATTTAAATCGTAAAATCATATACTTTTATCAATGCAGCTAATTAACCTGACTTCAATGTCCTTTGCAAATTGCTTCAACCCTTCATCATTTAAAAGACTAATAAGCGCAGATGGTTTGGGCATCCCAATTCTCGTTTGTCCAGAATCTTCATAAACAACTATTTTACACGGCAGGAAGTATCCAGCCATTTCGTTTTCATTTAATACTCTAAACGCTTCTTGTGGGTTACATACTTCCAGGACCTTAAATTCCTTTTGAAAATCGAGACCTTTTTCCTGAAGCTTTTCCTTAATATTGAAGTTCCACAAAACACCAAACTTTTCTTCCTTTAATCGTTCCTCTAGGCCTTGGATCGCTTCCTCCACACTTTTATCCGTGCCAACGGTATAATCAAACATAATTATTTTCCTCCCTAAAAGGTAAGTGAAACGTCCGCATCTTTCGCAAAGGTTAAAAATGTTACCGCACCACCAACATCAATTCCTTCGACAAAATGTTCTTTTTCCAAGCTCATAACATCCATTGTCATTTGGCAGGCAATCATCTTTACACCTTTTACGTTTTTAAATCCTTTTTCTGTTAGTTTTTGTGCAGCCAAATCACTGCGATTTCCAGTCCTACAAATGCCATTAGCATTTACCTCCTTTCTAATTTATTATTTTTCTAATTTATTTATCCATGCCAAGCACAACCTACCATATTTTTATGAAAATATAAAAAGCATGACCCCGATAATTGGATCATGCCTTTATGGAATAAATAATTTATTTGTTATCAATATTTTTGTTTATATTACTCCCAAACACAGAGGAATACGTTTTCCAACCACCATCCAAATTAATAGCCTTAAACCCGCTATTATTCAAGATACGTGTCGCCAAATACCCTCTTAACCCTACCTGACATGATACATAAATTCGTTTATCCTTTGGCAACTGACTCATTTTACATCTTAAATCATTTAGAGGAATATTAATTGAACCTTCTATAAATCCAAATTCACGTTCCATTGGTTCACGAACGTCGATTAAAACTCCTTCACCAGCTACAATCTCATCTACTTCATGCCACTGAATCATTTCCAATTTACCTTCGATGATATTAGAAGCCACATACCCAGCCATATTTACTGGATCTTTTGCTGAAGAATATGGAGGTGCGTAAGACAATTCTACATCTGTTAAATCTTCAACCTTTAATTGACCTTTAATTGCAGTAGCGATCACATCAATGCGCTTATCAACCCCATCAGCTCCAACCGCCTGTGCACCAAAGATTTTACCTGTTTCTTTATCAAACATTAATTTTAACGCAATTGGTGCTGCTCCGGGATAATACCCTGCGTGGGAACTTGGATGAATATGCACCACTTCATATGGTACGCCTAAGCGTTTTAATGTTTTCTCATTGTTGCCGGTTGCTGCAACCGTCAACTCAAATACTTTCGCAATGGAAGTACCCAATGTACCTTGATACTTATCCTTTTGACCCATCATATTATTCGCTGCAATTCGCCCTTGGCGGTTTGCTGGTCCTGCAAGTGGAATCATTGCCTTTTTACCGCTAATATAATCTACAACCTCTACAGCATCCCCAACAGCATAAATATCCTCATTAGAAGTTTGAAGAAATTCATTTACAATGATTCCTCCACGTTCTCCTAACTTCAAACCTGCAGCCTTTGCTAACTCATTTTCCGGTCTGACACCGATAGAAAGAATGGTCATATCCGTTTCGATTTCTGTTCCATCGGAAAGAATAACCTTCTTTCCATGGCCCGCAAATGACTCGACACCATTTTCTTTCGATCTTTGATTGTTTCCCCAATATAGTACGGTAATCCACAATTAGCAAATGAAATATGCTCTCCACGTTCTACAAGAACGATTTCTACCTCTTCACTAATTCTTCTAAGTCTTGCAGCTGCTGTTGCTCCCACCAGCTACTCCACCCACTATGATGACTTTTTTCGTCACGTTTATCCCTCCAATTTTATATGCGATAATTAAATTCTAATAAAATCATCCTTATATATACCCCTATGGGTTATATACCTATATGGGTATTATATTATCCGAAAAATAAATGTAAAGTTCTTTTATAAAGGTTTCACATATTGTTCAAAAATTAAGGCTGTTTTCACAAAGGTTGTTGTTTTTAGAATAGACCAGATGGCCAGTTGATTCGGACTCAATCGGCTTTGAAATCAACCTCCCTGTGAATCAGGGATTTATTCGGACTCGGTCATCTTTGAAATCAACATTCCTGTCCGAATCTGGGTTCCATTCGGACTCGGGCATCTTTGAAATCAACATCCCTACCAGAAGCAGGGTTCCATTCGGACCTGGTCATCTTTGAAATCAACATTCTTGCCCGAATCTGGGCTCCAATCGGACTCGGTCATCTTTGAAATCAACATCCCTGTCCGAATCTGTGCTTCATTCGGACTCGGTCATCTTTGAAATCAACATCCCTGTCCGAATCTGGGCTCCATTCGGACTCGGTCATCTTTGAAATCAACATTCCTGTCCGGATCTGGGTTCCATTCGGACTTGAGCGCCTTCGAAATCAACATCCCAGTCTGAATCTGGGCTTCATACGGTTTCGATCTCCTTGGAAGTTATCAGCATTGAACAATAGTATTTATGCGAGTAAATTTAGTAAGAGAGCAACAAAGTATACGAAAATAGCCAAAATTAAAGAATAAATTTGACAAGAAAAAAGACTCAACCCTTAAATAGGATTGAGCCATAATTTTATGCATAATCTGCATTCAACAGTAATTATTATTCGCCTGCTTATTCAACTGTAACCGATTTTGCTAGGTTACGTGGCTTATCCACGTCGCAATCACGGTGCAGTGCTGCATAGTAGGCAATTAATTGTAATGGTATAACAGAGATAAGTGGTGTTAATAATTCATGTACTTCTGGAATGATGAAGCTGTCTTCGTCCATATTTAGCCCCTTCATCGAAATGATGCATGGGTTTGCTCCGCGGGCAACGACTTCCTTCACATTTCCGCGAATGCTTAGGTTTACACTTTCTTGAGTAGCTAAAGCAATAATCGGCGTTCCTTCTTCAATTAAAGCAATCGTTCCATGTTTTAATTCTCCGCCAGCAAAGCCTTCTGCTTGAATATAAGAAATTTCCTTTAATTTCAAGGATCCTTCTAAGCATACATAATAGTCAACTCCACGGCCGATAAAGAAGGCATTACGTGTTACCGATAAAAACTCTCTTGATATATGCTCAAACAACTCTTTTGAGTCGCAAAGAACTTCCATTGCATTTGCAATAATTCCAAGTTCATGTACCAAGTCAAAGTCAACTTTGATATTTTGGCTCTTTGCCGTTACCTCAGCCAGTATGGAAAGCACGGCTATTTGGGCTGTATAAGCTTTCGTAGATGCCACCGCTATTTCAGGACCAGCATGTAGTAATAATGTATAATCCGCTTCACGAGAAAGAGTTGAACCAGGAACGTTCGTAATTGTTAATGCACGATAACCCATTTCTTTTACTTTAACAAGTACCGCACGGCTGTCTGCTGTTTCCCCACTCTGTGTGATGAAGATAAACAACGGCTTTTTCGATAACAGTGGCATATTATAAACAAATTCACTAGCAATATGAACTTCTACTGGAATTTTAGCCATGTTTTCAATCAGTTGTTTTCCGACAAGACCTGCATTGTAGGATGTTCCAGCTGCAACAATGTAAACACGGTCACTATCATTCATTGCACCGATAATTTCAGGATCAATGGTCAGTTCCCCTTGCTCATTTTGATACGTTTGAATAATCTTACGCATCACAAGCGGCTGCTCATCGATTTCTTTTATCATGTAATGAGGATATGTGCCCTTCTCAATATCACTTGCATCCAATTCTGCTTTATACGGTTTGCGGTTGATTGTCTCTCCAGCCAAGTTTTGAATCGTAACTTGGTCTTTCGTAACAATGACAACTTCTTTGTCCATAAGCTCTACATAGGTGTCTGTAACCTGAAGCATCGCCATCGCATCACTAGCAACAACATTAAAGCCGTCTCCTAAACCGACAAGAAGTGGGCTTTTATTTTTAGCAACGTAAATTGTTTCACGGTCTTGTGCATCTAAAAGGGCAAGAGCATAGGAACCATGTAAAAGGGTTAGTGTTTTACGGAATGCATCTAAAACAGTTAAGCCTTCGTTTACAAAGGACTCAATAAGCTGAACAATTACTTCCGTATCCGTTTCACTTTTAAACTCAACATTTGAAAGATATTCGCGTTTTAAGAGATCGTAATTCTCAATCACACCATTGTGTACAAGTGTAAAACGGTCTGAAGCACTTTGGTGAGGATGGGAATTTGTTTTGCTTGGTACACCATGAGTTGCCCAGCGAGTATGCCCGATTCCAATATGAGCTGTTACATTTCCATCTACAATCTTCCGTAAGTCTGCAATGCGGCCTTTCTCTTTGAATACATGAATCCCGTTCCCGTTTTGAAGCGCAATACCTGCTGAGTCATAACCGCGGTATTCTAGCTTTTCAAGACCTTTTAATAAAATTTCCTTTGAATCCTTATTTCCAATATATCCAACAATTCCACACATAATTTCTTTTCCTCCCTGATTTAGGGGGCAAGAATGCTTTGGAGGCTCACCTTGCCCCCTTATCTCCGTTTTTTTAGGTATCTGTCTATACCCTTTAAAGCGTGAAGCTAATATGTGTGCATTTTCTTCTCTTTGTGCATCGAGTTGCCTCAGATGTTTTAAAGAAGAACTGACGGTTGTGCATCGCAACCGGGAGGTATCCGCCGAACATTTCGATAAACCTCCTCCTCGTCAACTAATTCAACTCACTATGAATTAGTTCAGGCGCTTTATAAAGTTTTAACTCACTATCCACCTTTCTTTAGTAGGATGTGCTTTTTACAACAAAGCAAATCAATCTTACCTGAATTCAAGATATTCGTCAACTAGGAAGATAAAGGGATTTTGACTTTTCTTTTACAAGTGAAAAATCATACATAATAAAATATGCATAAGGGATATTAAGGTTCCCTTATGCATATAAAATAGACTATTCTTTTAATTCCATTTCCTCTTTAACAACCGTTACAATTCGATTCACGTAGGATTCACATAGCTCTTCGGTAGGTGCTTCGACCATTACACGAACTAGCGGTTCTGTACCGGATGGACGGACAAGCACTCTTCCGTCACCTGCCATTTCGGTTTCCACCTGTTCAATAATTGCTTTTACTTTTTCATTATCCGTTACATGAAGCTTGTCTGTCACTCTTACATTGACAAGCTTCTGCGGGAACTTCTTCATTTCACCGGCTAATTCGGATAATGGTTTATGGGTTGCCTTCATAATATTGGCCAATTGTAGCCCTGTTAATAGACCATCACCTGTTGTGTTATAGTCAAGGAAAATAATATGACCTGATTGCTCCCCGCCAAGATTATAGCCGCTTTTCTTCATTTCCTCTACCACATAACGATCGCCCACTGCAGTAGGAACGCTTTTGATTCCATGGCTTTCAAGAGCCTTATAAAAACCAAGATTGCTCATAACTGTTGAAACAATCGTACCATGCTTTAAACGTCCATGTTCCTTCATGTACTTTCCACATATGTACATTATTTGGTCGCCATCCACGATATTTCCCTTTTCGTCAATCGCAATCAAGCGATCGCCATCCCCATCAAACGATAAGCCGACATCTGCACCCTTTTCCTTAACTAGTTGAGCCAAAGCCTCGGGATGGGTGGAACCAACACCGGCGTTAATATTCAGTCCATTCGGAGACGCTCCCATGGTCGATAGGTCTGCATCAAGATCAGCAAATAGATGCGTTGCCAGTGAGGATGTCGCTCCGTTGGCACAATCTAAAGCAATATGGATTCCAGAAAAGTCTTCGTCTACCGTGTGTTTTAAATATTGTAGATATTTTTGTCCGCCTTCGAAATAGTCCATTACCTGCCCTAAATCCGAACCTACTGGCCTTGGTAATTGATCTTCCGGTAAATCAATTAGTTTTTCAATTTCTAATTCTTGTTCATCCGAAAGTTTGAAACCATCTGGACCAAAAAACTTAATTCCGTTATCCGCTACTGGGTTATGAGAGGCGGAAATCATAACCCCTGCCTGGGCCCCTAATGCTTTGGTTAAATAAGCAACACCAGGAGTAGAAATAACCCCAAGTCGCATTACTTCTGCACCAATGGACAGTAATCCGGCAACGAGAGCACCTTCGAGCATATGGCCTGATATGCGAGTGTCACGGCCGATAATGACTTTCGGACGGTCCTTGTCCTTTGTTAAAACATATCCACCAAAACGCCCTAATTTAAAGGCAAATTCAGGTGTTAATTCACTATTTGCAACTCCGCGTACTCCATCAGTACCGAAATATTTTCCCATTATTAAAATCGCTCCTTCATCAATATATTGCAAGGTTTATCCGTTGTTTTTAGTTATTGTGACGTTTGCTCTGGATTGATCAAGTTCCCAGTCTAGCTCCGAGGGCCCTTCCACTTGGATTTTCACATTATGGTCCCCTTCCTTAAGGTTGGACACATCAATAAAAACATTAAAATCCTTTGATTTTAATTTGTTCACCATGGAACTTGGACCATTGACTGTTATATCGACATTTTCGGGATTGTTTATCTCCGCAGAATACTGTTCCGATAAACCGAGGATTTTTAAAGGTATCCCCGATATCGTTTTTTCTTCTTGCTTTTTCACGACAATAGTTGCCGTCACCATTTCCGGCGATACCTTTGTGATTCCATTCGAAATGATTACAGGTAAATCCATTGTCTTATTATCATCAATTTTACTTACATCCACCTCAACGCGAATATGGGGATTTTTTAAAGCATGTTCACTACCAATAATTACTGCTTCCTTTGTATCTAAAGTGATGGAATCAATGGTTACTCCACTAGGAGGCGTTCCGATTTGTTTGATATCTATCGGAACCTTTTTACTTATATCCTTGACAGGAATGGTTACCCTTACCGTACCAGGATCGACCTCAACGTCCAATTTATTTAAGTCGCGGTCGAGAACCTGGATATTCGCATCCTGTGAAATCGTTTTATTTATCTGATCTTTAACATTGAGCGTCGCTTTTACGTAGCTAATTCGATCAATTAAGTTTTTTGCCCCGGTAATTTTCACTTTATTTGGCTCAACCACGGGCTGCCCTGCTGCAAAGCCTTCTTGAAGCAATCCTCGGTTAAATTCAGTATCCACTTTATATTCCTGAGTAATTTTCTCTTGAATGGATACATTCACACGGGACGGCTTTATCGTAGCCTTTAACTTATCTGATAAATCTTTTATTTTCAGTTTTACGGTCTGATGGCCAATCTTGGCCTTTGTTAAATCAACATATACTTCAAAGTTCCGCAATGCTTTCGCATTTTGAATATGGGTTACCGGTCCTTTTAATGTTAGCTTCACTTTGTTTGGAATCCCCGATACGACTAAATTTTCCGTATCATAGTATACCTTTACCGGTACATCATTTAGGGTTTCAGTGGTTTGCTCACCTGGTACATTCACACCGGTAAACTTGGTGCTGTTCGTAGTATGGGGAACAGATGAATAAAGCAGAACAGCTAGAACCAATGCAAGAATTTTTATAAACCACCGATTATCCATCAGTTTATCCATTTTTCTTCCCCCTCCAGTTCCATCGAGCTGAAGAAGCCTGTTTGACTTTGGTATTCACTAATAATTCACTCGATAATAATTCTTTAAATTCATCGGTATTTAAATCTCGGTGAAGTTCTCCGTTTTTCGTAAGAGAAATTCCACCTGTTTCCTCCGAAACCACCACTGTGATGCTATCTGTTACCTCACTAATCCCGAGTGCTGCCCGGTGTCGCGTCCCCAGCTCCTTGGAGATAAAAGGACTCTCTGATAAAGGAAGATAGCAAGCCGCAGCAGATACATTATTTTTTTGAATAATGACCGCTCCATCATGGAGAGGTGTATTTGGAATAAAAATATTGATGAGTAATTCTGAGGAAATTTTTGAATCTAAAGGAATCCCCGTTTCAATATAATCACTCATTCCTGTTTCTTTTTCAATCGAAATTAAGGCTCCTATCCGACGTTTTGCCATATAGTCTGTTGCTTTTATAATGGCTGCAATGGTTTTCTCCGGATCATCGTCATCTGGACTCCCGCTTCTCGAAAAAAACCGTCCCCTGCCCAGCTGTTCAAGTGCTCTTCTAAGTTCCGGCTGAAATATAATAATAATCGCAAGAAATCCCCAGTTAATGGCCTGTTGCATCATCCAGCTTAATGTTTTTAAGCCTAAGTATTCACTGACTACCCTAACAAGCAGAATTACCAAAATTCCCTTGAGTAATTGAACGGCCTTTGTTCCTCTTATAACATTAATCAGCTTATAAATGACATACCACACAAGGAGAATATCAACAATACTAGATAAATACTTCCATACTGTGAAATCGGCAAACGGCATTGTTCTTCCTCCGTAATTTTGCATAAGAATCCATGAAATCTAAACCCATGTTATTATAACATAAATCCAGCTTGTACCTATTATATGTAGTATCATAAAAAAACAAATCACTCAAATCAGAGTGATTTGTTTTCTATTGCGTTTCATTTTGGTCAAAAACGTTAATCACATCATGTGCGGTCTTTTTCATATAATACCAAATCCAATCAAAAACCTCGTTCACTTCTTCAATTTTCCCTGTGACATGGCCGGCTGAAGCCATATATTTTTCCCCGTTTATGACTGTAACGTCACCTTGAACTTCTCCTTCAATCTTTAATTTACCATTTCGAACAATGACATCCCCTTTTACTACTTCGCCTTTAGGGACAATCACAGTATTATTTTGGACAATTAAATTCTTTTGTTTCGAAACAGAAAATTCACGGTTCTGACTCCAGGTTGAAAACAAACTTCCCAACATTAAAACGATAAAGAGCGATGCCGCGGCCAGTAATGGGTGATTTTTCAGCCAGCGTTCTATCCCCACTTTTTTCTTTTCTTTTGGAAGCTTTGCCATAACATTGGCTGTAAAGTTTGATGGGGCCTGCATATTTGATGTGCTTTTCACAAAAGCAACAGTCTTTTTTAATTCATTAAAAAGGGTTTCACATTCCTTACAGCATTGGAGGTGCTCTCTTAGATTTACTTCATTTTCTGGTGTGATCTCTTCATCTAAAAAGTCATGCATTAATTCAATGATTTGTTCTGGACATTTCAACCGTATCACCTCTTTATCACACATAACGTAATTGTTGCCGTAAAGCTTCCCGTCCGCGGTGAATTCTCGTTTTAACCGTACCTAATGGCATATCGAGAATTTCACTGATTTCGTTTAATGACAACTCTTCAATATATTTTAAGACAATAACTGAGCGATATTTTTCAGGCAGTTTTAAAATTTCCTTTTGAACCGTTTCATGGAGCTCTAAGCTTTCCACTTCGCTCTCGGGTGGTTTTGTCTGCGAAGGTATTTGTGAATACATGGTAAGCCCCTCGGTTCCGGCTACTTCAGCATCCAAATAATAATCCGGTTTCTTTTTTCGAATGCGATCAATACAAAGATTTGTTGCAATACGAAAAAGCCAGGTTGAAAATTTTAAATCTTGATTAAAGGTATGGATATTCATATAAGCACGTAGAAAAGCTTCTTGGGCAAGGTCTTCCGCTTCATGTCGATTTCCAATCATTCGATAACAAAGCTGATATACGCTATTCTTATAAATCTCGACAATATCGGCAAATGCGTCTTGGTCTCCCTTTAATACTTGCTTAATTCTCTTTTTAATGACCGCTTCCATCTATTTACCTCCGCTCTAATGCGGCTATACGATACTACGAATCGATAGCGAAAAAGTTTCGTTTTGAGCGAAAAACTTCTCAATACCTTTAATATTAACAAAAATTTACTAAACGCGCGCGGAAACTGAATTTTAGTAGAAAAATAAAAAAAGCAGCCGAAGCTGCTTTTTTTATAATAGTTTTTCTCCAAATAATGAGCCCATTAAGGCTACCGCACAAGTGGCTGTTCTGTTTTTCTCATCTAGAATTGGATTTACCTCAACGAATTCTGCTGAAGTAATGATTTTTGACTCTTCTAGCATTTCCATAGCAAGATGGCTTTCACGGTAGCTGATTCCACCCATTACTGGCGTTCCAACTCCTGGTGCGTCGCTAGGGTCTAGACCATCTAAATCTAATGATAAATGAACGCCATCTGTATTTTCTTTCAAATAGGAAATCGTTTCTTCCATGACTTTTGTCATTCCAAGACGGTCGATTTCATGCATAGTGTAAACTTTAATGCCGATTTCTTTGATTAAATCCTTTTCTCCGTCATCAAGAGCTCTTGCACCTATGATTACAACATTCTCAGGCTTAATTTTTGGACTATAGCCGCCAAGTTCAGTTAGGAGTGGATGTCCTAATCCAAGACTTGCTGCTAAAGGCATTCCATGAATATTTCCTGTAGGAGAAGTTTCTGCAGTATTTAAATCACCATGGGCATCATACCAGATAACTCCAAGGTTTTTATAGTGTTTTGCCACACCTGCTAATGTGCCGATTGCGATACTATGATCTCCACCAAGAACAAGTGGGAAAGACCCTGATTCGATGACTTCGTCTACCTTTTCAGCAAGCAATGTATTTTTTTCTGCTACTAAATCTAAATTACGTAGATTGGATTCTTTATCTACGACAACTTCAGGTCTGCCAATTGGAATATCACCTAAGTCGTGTACTTCATCAAAAAGAGGTTTTAGGCGCTCGTTAATCCCAGCGTAACGGATTGCACTCGGGCCCATATCGACTCCTCTTCTCATTTGCCCTAAATCCATAGGCATTCCAATAATTGATAGCTTTTTCATCCTTCTACCTCCTAGCCTTTATATCTCTATTTTAACCGCTTCCATTAAGATGACTCAACTCGACAAAAATATGTATATATATGCGGGGAGGGCCTGTAAATACTGTTTTAATAGGGTTTAGGAGGGTTATTCTGTGAGTTCCTGTAAGGATGGCTATGACTCTTGGGAAAATTTTTTTGTTTTTTTAATGTTGGCTTTTAATTGGTACCAGCATATTTGAACGGAGTTTTATCTTAGAAAATAATTTAAAGGATTTTCCGCATGTACTTGGGTGGTAATTTATCTTTAAAAGACAAAAAAGCCTTAAATCAGAGAATGATTTAAGGCGAATGGTTTATGTAGTGTATGGTGGAGTCTAGGGGGATCGAACCCCTGACCTCCTGCGTGCAAAGCAGGCGCTCTCCCAGCTGAGCTAAGACCCCGATATGTTATTTTTGGAGCGGAAGTCGGGATTTGAAACCCTCACCTTGGCAAGGTGGTGTTCTACCACTGAACTACTTTCGCAATTCATAGTAAAGACCAATGGTCAATTGAAATAAAATGAGCCATGAAGGACTCGAACCTTCGACCCTCTGATTAAAAGTCAGATGCTCTACCAACTGAGCTAATGGCTCTCTCTTTTGGCTGGGCTAGCTGGATTCGAACCAACGAATGACGGAGTCAAAGTCCGTTGCCTTACCGCTTGGCTATAGCCCAATAATGTTATAAGAATAGCTTGTCCATTATTTTTAAAAATATAAGTGGTGGAGGGGGACGGATTCGAACCGCCGAACCCTGAGGGAGCGGATTTACAGTCCGCCGCGTTTAGCCACTTCGCTACCCCTCCATTAAAATAAAAAAGTGCCGGCTAGAGGACTTGAACCCCCAACCTACTGATTACAAGTCAGTTGCTCTACCAATTGAGCTAAACCGGCATATTTATTGAAGATTATTTTCACTATCGTGAAAAAATCATGGTGGAGGATGACGGGATCGAACCGCCGACCCTCTGCTTGTAAGGCAGATGCTCTCCCAGCTGAGCTAATCCTCCGATATAATGACAGTTATTTTCACTGCCGTTAAAAAACTTTGGTGACCCCTACGGGATTCGAACCCGTGTTACCGCCGTGAAAGGGCGGTGTCTTAACCGCTTGACCAAGGGGCCTATAGCTTATTTAAATTAGGTAAGCTTCCAAGCGGGCTCGAACCGCTGACCTCTTCCTTACCATGGAAGTGCTCTACCTGCTGAGCTATGGAAGCATAGCTAAATCTTTTAAAATTTATGGCTCCGCAGGTAGGACTCGAACCTACGACCGATCGGTTAACAGCCGATAGCTCTACCACTGAGCTACTGCGGAATAATTTTATAACAGCCTGGCAACGTCCTACTCTCACAGGGGGACAGCCCCCAACTACCATCGGCGCTGAGAAGCTTAACTTCCGTGTTCGGTATGGGAACGGGTGTGACCTTCTCGCCATTATTGCCAGACTATTTATCAGACACT
>NZ_AXVA01000032.1 GCF_000482325.1 Bacillus sp. UNC438CL73TsuS30
AATAGTCTGGCAATAATGGCGAGAAGGTCACACCCGTTCCCATACCGAACACGGAAGTTAAGCTTCTCAGCGCCGATGGTAGTTGGGGGCTGTCCCCCTGTGAGAGTAGGACGTTGCCAGGCATGATGAAGGACAACCTGATGAGGGTTGTCTTTTTTTTGCGTTCTATGGACTTAATTACAGTAATCACCCCCTTCTCGAACCCCCAAAACCTTCCTATACCTAATTACAGACAAATATCCCCAAACATTTTACCACCTCCATGTTTCACAATGACGAGATTTGGAGAAAATCATTAGTATCTGATTGTTGAAACTTCAAACGCTTTTCAGTATAATTAATGTCAAATATAGTCAAAGTCAGAAACACCAGCTAATCAATAATTTAAATAAAATTAAGCAAAAGGAGGTGAATCCTGTCTGCGGCAAAATATTGAAAAAAATTAAATAAGCTGCAGCCAGTTGGGAAGATGAGAAACATCTCCGACATTATTGAAAATTATTTAAAAGCAGTGTTAGAAAAAAGCGAACAAGACCTCGTTGAAATTAAACGAAGTGAAATTGCAGATAAATTTCAATGTGTACCATCACAAATAAATTACGTAATTAATACCCGGTTTACAATAGAAAGAGGATATATTGTTGAGAGTAAACGCGGCGGTGGTGGGTATATAAGAATTACGAAAGTACAATCCCACGAATTTGCCGACCTAATCCATCATTTGATCTCACTTGTAGAGGAACGAATCAGCCAGGCAAGTGCTGAAGATGTTATTCTCCGACTTGTACATGAAGAAATTATTACAAATCGAGAAGCAAAAATCATGTTAAGTGTAATTGATCGTTCCGTTTTATATATTGAACTTCCGTACCGTGACGAATTGCGGGCAAGAATGTTAAAGGCAATGTTAACTACCTTAAAATATAAATAATGATACTAGCTGGAGGGGTGATGAGGATGATATGCCAGGAATGTAATCAAAGGCCTGCAGCACTCCACTTCACAAAAATTATTAATGGTGAAAAAACAGAGGTTCATCTTTGTGAGAAATGTGCACAGGAAAAAGGGAATATGTTTATGTTAAATGGAGGCTCAAGTTTTGCCTTTAATAATTTATTAGCTGGACTGTTGAATATTGATCCTTCCTATCAAAAACAGGAAAAGAGCCCATTTCATCAGGAGGAAATTCTTCAATGCAGCCATTGCTCAATGACGTTTCCACAATTCTTAAAAATTGGACGCTTCGGATGTGCGCATTGTTATGAAACTTTTAAGGAGCAGCTAAAGCCTGTTTTAAAACGTCTCCACAGCGGAAATTGGTCCCATAGTGGAAAGATTCCCAAAAGAATCGGTGGTGGCATTCATCTTCGAAAGCAAATCGACGAATTAAAAAATGAATTAAGAGATTTGATTACCCATGAAGAGTTTGAAAAAGCAGCAGAAGTACGTGATGAGATTCGTACACTTGAAAAACAGTTAACGGGCAGTCAGGGGGGAGGGGAATAAAATGCCGCTTGAACGATTTATTAACCAAGCCCTTAGTTCATGGATGAGGCAGGTAGGACCTGATTCAGATATAGTACTTAGTTCACGAATCCGTTTAGCTCGAAACTTTGAGGAATATAAATTTCCGACATTATTTTCCCATGAAGAGGCAAAAGAGATTATTGCCAATATCGAGGAAGTTTTAAATAATGCAGATATTACAAAGTTTGGGCAAATGGAATTATTAAAGATCAATGACCTACAGCCTCTTCAAAAGTTAGTTTTAGTTGAAAAACATTTAATCAGTCCTCTTCTTGCAGAAGATTCACCCTATGGAGCTGTTCTGTTAACCGAAAATGAAGAAGTTAGTATTATGGTTAATGAAGAGGATCATATCCGTATTCAGTGCCTGTTCCCCGGTTTGCAGCTAAAAGAAGCACTTGAAGCAGCGAATGAAATTGATGACTTGCTTGAAAGCCGGATTCAATATGCATTTGATGAAAAACATGGTTATTTAACAAGCTGTCCCACAAATGTGGGAACCGGTCTCCGTGCTTCCGTCATGATGCATTTGCCTGGACTAATCCTAACGCAGCAAATGAATCGGATTATCCCGGCGATTAACCAATTAGGTCTTGTAGTTAGAGGGATTTATGGTGAGGGCAGCGAAGCTTTAGGAAATATTTTTCAAATATCCAATCAAATTACTCTTGGGAAATCAGAAGAAGATATCTGCCGTGATTTAAAGGGGGTTGTTAGTCAGCTAATTTCACAAGAAAGGTCGGCTCGTGAAGCATTACGCAAAACTTCAAACATACAATTAGAAGACAGGGTATTCAGATCGTTCGGTGTATTATCTAATAGCCGAATTATCGAATCAAAGGAAGCTGCGAAATGTTTATCCGACGTACAGCTTGGAATTGATATGGGATATATCACGAATATGCCCAAAAATATGTTAACGGAATTAATGATTTCAACCCAGCCGGGATTCTTGCAGCAATATGCAGGCGGGCCACTAAGGCCGCATGAAAGGGATATAAGGCGTGCTGCTTTAATTCGGGAACGAATAAAAATGGAAACCGATAAAAGGTGAGGAGGAAGAGAATATGATGTTCGGACGTTTTACAGAAAGAGCTCAAAAGGTATTAGCGTTAGCCCAAGAGGAAGCAATCCGTCTTGGCCATAATAATATTGGAACAGAGCATATTTTATTGGGACTGGTTCGTGAAGGGGAAGGGATTGCAGCAAAAGCACTTTATGGACTTGGTTTAGGCTCTGATAAAATTCAAAAAGAAGTTGAAAACTTAATTGGCAAAGGACAGGAAGTTCCACAAACCATTCACTATACACCAAGAGCGAAAAAAGTAATTGAATTATCAATGGATGAGGCGAGAAAGCTTGGCCATTCATACGTTGGAACGGAACATATTCTCCTTGGTCTCATTCGTGAAGGTGAAGGAGTGGCGGCACGGGTTCTTAACAATCTAGGTGTTAGCCTTAATAAAGCACGTCAGCAAGTGTTGCAATTACTGGGCAGCAATGAGTCAGGCGGTCATCAGGGTGGAGCTTCTGCCAGCGCCAATACCCCAACACTAGACAGTCTTGCTAGAGATTTAACGGCAATTGCAAGGGAAGGAAGCCTTGACCCAGTGATTGGCCGAAGTAAAGAAATCCAGCGTGTTATTGAGGTATTAAGCCGCCGGACAAAAAACAACCCAGTTTTAATTGGGGAACCTGGTGTTGGTAAAACTGCAATAGCGGAAGGGCTTGCCCAGCAAATTGTTAATAATGAAGTTCCTGAGATTCTTCGGGATAAGCGGGTCATGACGTTAGATATGGGAACGGTTGTTGCCGGTACAAAGTATCGCGGTGAGTTTGAGGACCGTTTGAAAAAGGTAATGGATGAAATCCGCCAAGCAGGTAATATCATTCTATTTATTGATGAATTACACACATTAATTGGTGCCGGTGGTGCGGAAGGTGCTATTGACGCCTCCAATATTTTAAAACCTTCTCTGGCACGCGGCGAGCTTCAGTGTATCGGTGCAACGACTCTTGATGAGTACCGTAAATACATTGAAAAGGATGCAGCGTTAGAGCGACGTTTCCAACCGATTCGTGTCGATGAACCAACAGCTGAAGAATCGATTCAAATATTACAAGGATTGCGCGATCGCTACGAGGCACATCACCGCGTATCAATTACAGATGAAGCAATTGAAGCAGCTGTAAAATTATCGGACCGTTATATTTCTGATCGCTTCCTGCCGGATAAGGCGATTGACTTGATTGATGAAGCAGGTTCAAAAGTACGCTTACGTTCCTATACGACTCCTCCAAACTTAAAAGAACTAGAAGTAAAGCTTGAGGATGTCCGAAAGGAAAAAGATGCTTCAGTACAAAGCCAGGAATTTGAAAAAGCAGCATCTTTAAGGGATACGGAGCAGCGCCTGCGTGAACAGCTCGAAGAAACGAAAAAGACCTGGAAAGAAAAACAAGGAAAAGAAAATAATGAAGTTACAGTTGAAGATATCGCGAATGTTGTTTCCAGTTGGACGGGAGTTCCAGTCTCAAGACTGGCTCAAACAGAAACAGAAAAGCTTCTTAATTTAGAGGAAATTTTACATTCTCGCTTAATTGGCCAGGAAGAAGCTGTTAAGGCGGTTTCGAAAGCAGTCCGTCGTGCACGGGCGGGATTAAAGGATCCAAAACGCCCAATCGGTTCCTTTGTTTTCCTTGGACCTACCGGTGTCGGGAAAACAGAGTTGGCACGAGCACTTGCAGAAGCAATGTTTGGTGATGAAGAGGCAATGATTCGGATTGATATGTCTGAATACATGGAGAAACACTCCACTTCCCGTCTAGTCGGTTCCCCTCCGGGATATGTCGGTTATGAGGAAGGCGGACAATTAACGGAAAAAGTAAGAAGAAAACCTTATTCGGTTATTTTGCTGGATGAAATCGAAAAGGCACATCCTGATGTTTTCAATATCCTCTTGCAGGTTCTAGAAGATGGGCGCTTAACTGACTCAAAAGGAAGAACGGTTGATTTCCGTAATACCGTCTTGATTATGACATCTAACGTGGGTGCTGAGGCATTAAAGCGAAATAAATATGTCGGCTTTAATATCCAGGATGGTGAGCAGGATTACAAAGACATGAAGGGAAAAGTGATGGAGGAATTGAAGAAGGCCTTCCGTCCAGAGTTCTTGAACCGGATTGACGAAATCATTGTCTTCCATTCATTGGAGAGAAAGCATCTGCAGGAAATTGTTACATTATTGTCTGATCAGTTAACAAAGCGCTTAAAGGAACAAAATATTGAGCTTGAGTTAACGGAGGCAGCGAAGGATAAGATCTGCCTGGAAGGATATGATCCGGAATATGGGGCAAGACCACTGCGCCGCGCCATTCAGAAGCATATTGAAGACCGCCTATCTGAAGAGCTGCTAAAAGGTACAGTGCTAACAGGCCAGAATGTGATTATTGATGTGGATAATGGTGAATTTACCGTAAGAACAGCGGAAAAAACAAGTCTGGCAAAATAACGAAGGATACAATGGAAAAACACAAGAAGAGGTACACGTGAATATCGTTGATCGTGTGCCTCTTTATTTTTACATATTTATCCAATCATCTATTTGTTGTACAATAAATGTGTAGATTACTTAAAGGCAAAAGAGGTAGAAGTAATGGTAAAGCGGAAAACTAAGTTCATGTGTCAGGAATGTGGATATGAATCTCCCAAATGGATGGGGAAATGCCCGGGATGCGGTCAGTGGAATAAGATGGTCGAAGAGGTCGAGGTAACGGGTGGAAATCGAAGAGGAGCCTTTGCACATGCCCAGGGGGGGGCGGCAATTCTTTCGAAAGCTATGCCGATTACGTCCATTGAAACAGGTAGTGAACCAAGGATTTTAACCAATTTGAGTGAGCTTAACCGAGTACTTGGTGGTGGAATTGTCAGGGGATCATTGGTTCTGATTGGCGGTGATCCAGGTATTGGTAAATCTACACTTCTTTTGCAGGTATCATCACAGCTCGCCCATAATGGGAATAAGGTTTTATACATATCTGGTGAAGAATCACTAAGGCAGACCAAGCTTCGTGCCGAGCGCTTAGGGGTATCTTCTGAAAACTTATTTGTGTATTCGGAAACCAGCCTAGAGGAAATTAACCGTACGATCGAAGCTGCGAATCCGGCCTTTGTCATTATTGATTCGATTCAAACCATCTACCATCCCGAGGTTACTTCAGCCCCGGGCAGCGTTTCACAGGTTCGTGAATGTACGGCTGAGTTAATGAGAATTGGAAAGACGAAGGGAATTGCGATTTTTATTGTTGGACATGTAACGAAAGAAGGTTCAATTGCCGGTCCAAGATTATTAGAGCATATGGTTGACACCGTTTTATATTTCGAAGGGGAACGGCATCATACGTACCGGATTTTACGTGCCGTGAAAAACCGATTTGGTTCCACGAATGAAATGGGAATTTTTGAAATGAAAGAAGCTGGCCTTGAGGAAGTGGCGAACCCTTCGGAAATTTTTCTAGAAGAGCGTTCAAGGGGGGCGGCCGGTTCAACGGTTGTCGCTTCGATGGAGGGGACACGACCAGTATTAGTGGAAATCCAAGCACTCATTTCTCCTACAAGCTTCGGGAATCCGAGAAGAATGGCCACTGGAATCGACCATAACCGGGTTCCGCTTTTAATGGCTGTATTGGAAAAGCGTGTCGGTATGCTGCTCGCCAATCAAGATGCCTATCTAAAGGTAGCGGGCGGAGTAAAGCTGGATGAACCGGCGATCGACTTAGCAATTGCTGTAAGCATTGCTTCGAGTTTTCGTGATCAACCGACAAGACCAACGGACTGTATTATTGGGGAAGTAGGGTTAACCGGTGAGGTCAGAAGGGTATCAAGAATTGAGCAGCGTGTTCAAGAGGCAGCAAAGCTTGGATTTGAACGAGTGATCTTACCTGCTAATAATCTAAGCGGATGGACAGGGCCAAAAGAGATTCAATTAATTGGGGTTTCATCTGTAAGTGAAGCGCTTAAAGCAGCGTTGGGAGGGTAGCAGATGGAAATTAAAAGGCTTGGTGAACAATCTGTAAGTGAAGTATTACCATTTATTGCACCAGGAACACCCCTTCGTGAAGGAATCGATAATGTGCTTCGGGCTAACACCGGGGGACTGATTGTAGTTGGTTATAATGATAAGGTGAAAGGTCTTGTGGATGGCGGCTTTCAAGTGAACTGTCCATTTTCACCAAGCTTTTTATATGAACTTGCAAAGATGGATGGCGCGATTATTCTTAATGAATTGGGCACAAAAATACTCTTTGCGAACGCTCATCTTGCTCCGGACTCTACAGTGCCCTCCTCAGAAACGGGGATGCGCCACCGGACTGCTGAACGGGTAGCCAAACAAACAAAAGCGCTTGTGATTGCAATTTCCCAAAGAAGAAATGTCATTACTCTTTATCAAGGGAATTTCCGCTATGCACTTAGGGATATCGGTGTGATTTTAACGAAGGCCAATCAAGCTGTACAAACGCTTGAAAAATATAAGGCTGTCTTAGAAGAAAGTATTACAAACTTAAGCATTTTAGAGTTTGAGGAATCTGTTACCTATACAGACTTTTTGCTAGTTCTTCATCGGTTTGAGATGGTGTTAAAAATAAAAAATGAATTACTAACTTATTTAAATGAACTCGGAACAGAGGGAAGGCTAATCCGACTGCAAATCAATGAAATTTTAACGGAGCTGGAAGAGGAAATGATGTTAATTCTTAAGGATTATGCATTTGACCGGGAGACGAAAGCGCAGGAGGTCCTCGGCCGGTTGCAAGTCATGGCGAATCATGAAACCATAGAAGATATGGTATTATTAAAAATGATGGGCTATCAAGGATATGTACATCTCGATGAAAATAAAAACCCAAGGGGATATCGGATTCTAAATAAAATTCCGCGGCTGCCGGCGGTAATTGTTGAAAATCTCGTAACACGTTTTGGTACGCTCCCTAAAATTATTTTTGCAACGGTAGAAGAGCTCGATGATGTGGAGGGAATTGGAGAAGTACGTGCCAAGAAGATTAAAGAGGGTCTGAGATTGTTAAAAGAACGTCTGTATACAGAGAGACAACTTTAAAAGGAATATATTTCAAAATGGTTACAATTTGGAAAAATAATCATGAATCGAAGGTTTCAAATTGATGAAAATGTTTATAATGAAATAGAGGAGGTGAAGGAATGTTAAAACGAATTGTTCAAGCTTGCTTCCTCATTACCGGAGGTACGCTTGGAATCTTATTAATCCCTGAATTACTTAAATTAATCAATATGAATGACATTCCGATTGTCAGTAACTCATATGTCACTGCTATTATAGGTGCAATTATTTTTTATCTTATTACCTTTTGGGCAGTTGATTATGTACATGAATTTATTAAATGGACAGAGGATTCTTTAATTAAAATCCCGGTAACGGATGTACTTTTCGGCAGTATTGGGTTAATTTTTGGATTATTGGTGGCCTTTTTAATTGGCTTTGCCTTAAATGCGGTAAAGGTACCAATTTTGAATGCAGTCGCACCCATTCTACTGACCTTATTATTTGGTTATCTCGGCTTTCAAGTTGGGTTTAAGAAACGAGATGAGTTATTAAATCTCTTTACAAACCGAATTGGAAAGAAAAAGTCAGGAGAAGAAGAACCCGAAAAGGCAGCGGTCCAGCAATTAAAAATTCTCGATACTAGCGTCATTATTGATGGTCGGGTTGCTGATATTTGCCAGACAGGATTTTTGGAAGGAACCATTGTCATTCCCCAATTTGTGCTGGAAGAGCTCCAGCATATTGCAGATTCATCCGATGTTTTAAAACGAAATCGCGGACGGAGAGGTTTGGATATTCTTAACCGTATTCAAAAAGAGCTTGCGATAAAGGTTGAGATTTACGAGGGAGACTTTGAAGAAATTCAAGAGGTAGACAGCAAATTGGTCAAGCTTGCCAAGTTGACTAATGGCATCCTTGTGACCAATGATTTTAATTTAAACAAGGTTTGTGAATTACAGAACGTAACGGTGTTAAATATTAATGATTTAGCGAATGCAGTTAAACCGGTTGTTCTTCCGGGTGAAGAATTAACGGTGCAGGTTATTAAGGACGGAAAAGAATACCATCAGGGAGTTGCTTACCTTGATGACGGGACTATGATTGTGGTCGAAGAAGGAAGAGAGTATATCGGTAAAAGAATTGAGGTTCTCGTAACCAGTGTTCTTCAAACATCTGCAGGAAGAATGATCTTTGCGAAACCGAAACTATTAGAAAAAGCGTTATAAGTGATACAGTAGTGATAGAATTGGGGTTTTAAAATGGGCTACCAAGTCATTCTCCCGGCTGCAGGTCAGGGAAAAAGAATGGGTGCAGGGAAAAATAAGCTGTTGCTTGAGTTAAACGCTATTCCTGTATTGATCCATACATTAAGGGTGTTCGAAGAGGACGAAAAATGTGAGGGCATAATATTAGCGATACATCCCCAGGATGAAGCTGAATTTAATTTCTTGCTTAAACAATATCAGATTGGGAAAGTTAAAGGCCTGGTACCGGGTGGAAAAGAACGTCAGCACAGTATCCATCATGCATTGAAAACAGTGAAGGATGGCGAAATGATTCTTGTTCATGATGCCGCCCGACCCTTTATTAGAAAAGAACAAATTCACCGTCTGATAATAGCAGCGGAAGAAACTGGTGCGGCGATTATTGGCGTACCGGCAAAAGACACGATGAAAACAGTACGCAATCAAACAGTGCTGGGAACAGTCGAACGAACTAGCTTGTGGGCAGTACAAACCCCACAAGCTTTTCGCATGTCCATTTTGCTTGAAGCCTATGAAAATGCAGAAAGTGACCACTTTTTAGGGACAGATGATGCAAGCTTAGTGGAGAGAATCCCCCACCCCGTTACAGTGGTGGAAGGGGATTATGATAATATTAAGCTAACAACACCGGAGGATTTATTTTTTGCCGAAGCAATATTGAAAAAAAGAAAAGGGAGTTTTTAAAGATGTATCGAATTGGACAAGGCTTTGATGTTCACCAATTAACGGAAGGACGCCCGCTTATTATCGGTGGTATAAAAATCCCTTACGAAAAAGGGCTGTTGGGCCATTCTGATGCCGATGTATTATTACATACTGTTTCGGATGCCTGTCTTGGCGCAATTGGAGAAGGGGACATCGGCAGGCACTTTCCGGATACCGATCCAAATTTTAAGGATGCCGATTCTGCAAAGTTGATGGAGCACGTATGGGAGCTCGTGAAAGAAAAAGGCTATGAGCTCGTAAATGCCGATTGCACTATTATTGCGCAAAAGCCAAAAATGGCTCCTTATATTGAGCAGATGAAAGGGCGGATTGCTGAATTACTTGAAGCAGCACCGGACCAGGTCAATGTAAAAGCTACCACTACAGAAAAACTCGGCTTTACCGGAAGACAAGAGGGAATTGCAGCTCAGGCTGTTGTGTTATTAAAGAAAATAAATGCTTAATCTTTACACTTTACAGTGGTAAAATATCAGGTGAAAACAATTCCAAAAGTGGAGGCACTATATATCATGTCAAATGAAGTTCGTGTAAGGTATGCTCCAAGTCCAACTGGACATTTACATATTGGGAATGCTCGTACTGCGTTATTTAATTATTTGTTTGCACGCAATAAGGGCGGGAAATTTATTATCCGGATTGAGGATACTGATAAAAAGCGGAACATTGCAGGTGGAGAAGAAAGCCAATTAAAATATTTAAAATGGCTCGGAATGGATTGGGACGAGAGTGTTGATATCGGCGGTGAATATGGCCCATACCGTCAATCGGAACGAAATGATATTTATGAAGTCTATTACAAGCAATTATTAGAAAGCGGTAAAGCTTATAAATGCTACTGCACCGAAGAAGAGTTAGAGGCTGAACGTGAAGGACAGATCGCTAGAGGGGAAAATCCTCAATACTCAGGAAAGTGCCGCCATTTAACAGCTGAACAGCGCAGCCTGCTTGAGGGCGAAGGCCGTCAGCCAAGCATCCGGATTGCGGTTCCCCAAGGAAAGACCTATACATTTGATGATATGGTAAAAGGGGTTGTATCTTTCGAATCCGAAGGGATCAGCGACTATGTAATTGTGAAAAAGGACGGAACTCCAACCTATAATTTTGCTGTTGCGGTAGATGATCATTTAATGGAAATCTCCCATGTTTTACGTGGGGATGACCATATTTCAAATACCCCGAAACAGCTCGTAGTTTATGAAGCATTAGGCTGGGAGCCGCCAATTTTTGGACATATGACCTTAATCGTCAATGAGAGTCGAAGAAAATTAAGTAAGCGTGATGAATCGATCATTCAATTTATTGAGCAATATGAGGATTTAGGCTATCTGCCGGAGGCATTATTTAATTTTATTACATTGCTCGGCTGGTCACCTGCAGGGGAAGAAGAAATTTATTCGAAAGCGGAATTTATTGAATTGTTTGATGCGGAACGTCTTTCCAAATCACCTGCATTATTTGACAAGCAAAAACTCGCTTGGATGAACAATCAGTACATGAAAAAGGTGGAGCTTGACCGCGTTTATCAACTTGCGGTTCCACATTTAATTAAAGCAGGGCGTTTGCCTGAAAAAATGACAGAGACCGAACAGCACTGGGCTAAAAGTCTTGTTGCTCTTTTCCAAGAAAAAATGAGCTTTGGCGCAGAAATCGTCGAACTTACCGAGTTATTTTTCAAGGATGAGGCAGAATATGAAGAAGAGGCAAAAGAGATTCTTTCCGGCGAACAGGTTCCGGAAGTGTTGAAGGCATTTTCCCATGAACTTGACCAGCTTCCAAGCTTTGAAGCAAATGGAATTAAAGCTGCAATGAAAGCTGTTCAAAAGTCAACAGGGCAAAAAGGGAAAAATCTTTTTATGCCAATTCGTGCGGCCGTAACGGGTCAAACACATGGGCCGGATTTGCCGCAGGCGATTGAACTTTTAGGAAAAGAAAAAGTTCAAGCAAGAATTAATAAAATTATTTGTTAACAATTGAAATAAAAAAATAATATAGTAAAATTAAATAAATTCCATATGCATGAAAGTGAAGAAGAGGATAAGTAAAAAAATGATGTTTTAAAGAGAGAACCATCACCGGCTGAAAGTGGTTCAGGCCGCTCATTTTTTGAAATGCACCTCTGAGCCCCATTTCGAAAAGGAGGATTCCAGAGTAGATATGGGCGGAACCTATCCGTTAACAGGTAGAGTGAGACCAATATAAAGTTTTGGTCTAATCAGAGTGGAACCGCGCTTAAGCGTCTCTGTCGTATAGACAGGGACGCTTTTTTTTATTAATGGGGAATTTTGGGCTGTGTTTTCAAAAAGGGGGGAAACCATCATGTTTAAAACATTTAAAGAGGACGTTGAGGTTATATTTGAACAGGATCCTGCGGCACGAAGTTATTTTGAGGTGGTATTAACGTATTCCGGTTTACATGCCATTTGGGCACATCGAATTGCTCATGCCTTCTATAAGCGGAAATTTTATTTTATCGCGAGGGTGATTTCTCAGGTCAGCCGTTTTTTTACCGGAATTGAAATTCACCCGGGGGCAAAAATAGGCAGAAGATTTTTTATTGACCACGGCATGGGTGTCGTCATTGGGGAAACCTGTGAAATAGGGGATAACGTAACAGTTTTCCAAGGGGTAACACTTGGCGGAACAGGAAAAGAAAAGGGAAAACGTCATCCAACTATTAAGGACAACGCCTTAATTGCTACAGGGGCTAAGGTACTTGGATCGATTACAGTTGGGGAAAATTCAAAAATTGGTGCCGGCTCCGTTGTTTTAAAAGAGGTGCCGCCAAACTCTACCGTTGTTGGCGTACCAGGCAGAGTCGTCATTCAGAACGGAAAACGAATTAATAAGGACTTCAACCACTGCGATCTGCCAGATCCAATTGCGGATCGGTTATCGGAAATGCAAAACGAGATCAATCGGTTACAGCACCATCTAGATGAACTGGAAGATGAAGGGAGCAAGCTTAATGACCATTCAGTTATATAATACACTTACACGAAAAAAGGAAACATTCGTTCCGTTAGAAGAAGGAAAGGTAAAAATGTATGTCTGCGGTCCAACGGTTTATAATTATATTCATATAGGCAATGCGCGTCCGGCCATTGTATTTGATACCGTCCGTCGTTATTTGGAATACCGAGGCTTTGAGGTGAAATATGTATCAAACTTTACCGATGTTGATGATAAGCTGATTCGTGCAGCCAATCAATTGGGTGAAGATGTTCCGACAATTGCCAATCGCTTCATCCATGCCTATTTTGAGGATGTATCTGCATTAGGCTGCCAAAAAGCCGATGTCCATCCGCGTGTAATGGAAAATATGGATATTATTATCGACTTTATCAGCCAATTGATTGAAAAAGGTTATGCCTATGAGTCAGAGGGAGATGTCTACTTCCGTACAAGAAAGTTTGATGAATACGGTAAACTATCACACCAATCAATTGATGAACTTCGGGTAGGAGCAAGGATTGAGGTTGGAGAAAAGAAACAAGATGATCTTGACTTTGCTCTATGGAAAGCTGCAAAGGAAGGAGAAATATTCTGGGAGAGTCCGTGGGGAATAGGCAGACCAGGCTGGCATATTGAGTGCTCGGCAATGGCGAAAAAATATCTGGGTGAAACCATTGACATTCATGCCGGCGGACAGGATTTAACCTTCCCGCATCATGAAAATGAAATTGCCCAATCAGAAGCACTTTCTGGAAAAACATTTGCAAATTACTGGATGCATAATGGCTATATTAATATTGATAATGAAAAAATGTCAAAATCACTTGGCAATTTTGTTTTAGTCCATGACATTATTAAAAAGCATAACCCGCAAGTATTACGATTCTTTATGTTGTCAGTTCATTACCGCAATCCAATCAATTATAGCGAGGAATTATTAGAAAGTACGAAGGCGGCATTCGAAAGGTTGACCACCTCCTACCAAAATTTAAAGCATCGCAAAGAGGCAAGTACAGACTTAACCAATAATAATCAAGAGTGGCTTGAAAAAATAGCAGAAATGCGCGGCCAATTTATAAAGGAAATGGATGATGATTTTAACACGGCCAATGCCATTTCAGTTCTATTCGAGCTTTCAAAATTGGCGAACTATTATTTGCTCGAAAAAAATACAGCCAAGATTGTAATCGATGAATTTATCAACGAATTTGAGCAATTGTTCCACGTTTTAGGTTTAACACTTGAAAAAGATGAAATGTTGGACGAAGAAATTGATGCCTTACTTGAAAAAAGAATTCAAGCCCGCAAGGATCGTAATTTTCAGTTAGCAGATCAAATTCGGGATCAGCTAAAAGCGTTGAATATTATTTTAGAAGATACACCTCAGGGTACACGCTGGAAAAGAGGATAATTCATGCTTGATTATGAGAACCATGTGGATGCAAAACAATTAAATAGTCTGGCACTTGCATACATGGGTGATGCTGTATTTGAAATTTACGTACGGCGTCACCTGCTGCAAAGTGGAAAAGTAAGGCCAAACCAGTTACATCATGCTGCGACGAAATATGTTTCCGCAAAAGCGCAGTGCCAAATTTTGTTTCAAATGATGGATGACCATCTTCTTACGGAAGAAGAAACAGCTGTCATCATGCGGGGCCGAAATGCAAAATCGGGAACCGTCCCCAAAAATACGGATGTCCAAACATACCGATACAGCACAGCGTTTGAAGCACTGATGGGACATCTATATTTAACTGGGGAACTGAACCGGTTAGAGGAACTTATTCAAAAAGCATTAACCTATGTAGACGAAAAGAAAGGAGGAACAACAGGATGACCCAAGAATATATCATCGGAAAAAATCCAGTCATTGAAGCACTAAAGTCAAATCGCGATATCAATAAAATTCTCATTGCCGAAGGTTCACAGCGGGGGCAAATGCAGCAAATTACCCAGCTTGCTAAAGAGGGAAATGTGATTGTTCAATTTGTTCCAAAGAAAAAAATTGATCAAATTACAGATCAAAATCATCAAGGAGTCCTTGCGTACGTGGCAGCTTACCAATATGCAGAAATGGATGATTTATTTGCTGCAGCAGAAAAGAAAAATGAACCTCCTTTCTTTTTATTATTAGATGAAATTGAAGACCCGCATAACCTTGGTTCCATTATGAGAACAGCTGATGCGGTAGGGGCACATGGCATTATTATCCCAAAGCGAAGAGCCGTTGGATTAACCGCGACAGTGGCAAAAGCCTCGACTGGAGCAATTGAATATATACCTGTTGTCCGTGTGACAAATATGGCTCGTACCATTGATGAGTTAAAGGAACGGGGTGTCTGGATCGCCGGAACAGACGCCAAAGGGAAAGAGGATTACCGCCAATTTGATGGGACGCTTCCACTTGGCCTCGTGATTGGCAGTGAGGGAAAAGGAATGGGCAGGCTTGTGCGTGATAAATGTGATTTCTTAATTCATTTGCCAATGGCCGGAAAGGTTACATCCTTGAATGCATCCGTAGCAGCGGCATTGCTCATGTATGAGGTATTCCGAAAAAGGCACCCTCTTGAGGGATAGAAATGGATATCCTGCTTGTCGATGGCTATAACATTATCGGTGCCTGGCCCGATTTAAGAGATTTAAAGGAACGCGATTTACCTGCGGCACGGGATCGTTTGGTGGAAAAGATGGCAGAATACCAAGCCTTTTCCGGTTACCGTGTGATCGTGGTTTTTGATGCACAGTATGTTCAAGGCACCGAGAAAAAATATAGAAATCATAAAGTCGAAGTGATTTTTACAAAGAAAAATGAAACAGCGGATGAACGGATTGAGAAATTGGCGATTAGCCTAAATAATCGAAAAACGCAAATTCACGTAGCAACATCTGATTTTACAGAACAATGGGCGATTTTTGGACAAGGGGCACTAAGGAAATCTGCTAGGGAATTACTGATTGAAATGTCTTCAATTGAAAAAGGCATAGAAAAGAGGGTAAAGAAAATTCAAGAGAAACAACCTGCCGCAAAGATTCAAATTAGTGACGAAGTGGCAGAAATTTTTGAAAAATGGCGCAGGGGAGAAAAGTAAGAATTGACGGTCAAAAAAACCATCATGTATACTTAAATTATCTATGCTTGTTCGGTGGAGGGGATCTAGTGAGTACAGACTTCGGGATAAAAATCAACGAACAATTTTTTTCAATGGAAGATGAAGAAATTGTGGATCTAGTGCACCAGGGTGAAAGTGAAGCGTTGGATTATTTAATCCACAAGTATCGAAATTTTGTACGGGCAAAAGCAAGATCCTACTTTTTAATTGGGGCAGATAAGGAAGACATTGTCCAGGAGGGTATGATCGGGCTCTATAAGGCGATACGTGATTTCCGGGAGGACAAGCTCACTTCATTTAAAGCGTTTGCAGAGCTTTGTATTACCCGCCAAATTATTACGGCAATAAAAACAGCAACAAGGCAAAAGCATATTCCGTTAAATTCATATGTTTCATTGGACAAGCCTATTTATGATGAAGAATCAGACCGAACATTAATGGATATTTTATCTGGGGCAAAAGTGCTTGACCCAGAGGAGTTAATCATTAATCAAGAAGAATTTGATCATATTGAGGTAAAAATGACTGAATTATTGAGTGATTTAGAAAGGAAGGTTCTCGCGCTCTACCTTGATGGACAATCCTATCAGGAGATTTCTGAGGAACTAAACCGCCATGTTAAATCAATCGATAATGCGTTGCAGCGCGTAAAGCGAAAGCTTGAAAGATACCTTGAAATTCGGGAGTTTTCCTTGTAGTTTATAACTAGTATAAATATGGAATTTATGTGAATGTGTTCCTAACTATTATTGACATATAGTATGTACCGTGTTACATTTTTAAGGATATAATAGTAGGACAATTGAAGGTGTCAAATATGAGTAAAAAGGTTATCCTTGCCTGCGTTGATTGTGGCTCAAGGAATTATTCGACGATTGGCAAGCAGGAAAAATCAGAGAGATTAGAATTGAAGAAATTCTGCAAAACTTGTAATTCGCATACATTACACCGTGAGACAAAGTAATTTTAATATAGTTAGTAGGCAATCCCGATTTTGGAGGTTACAGAATGCAGCGCATAAAGAAGTTCTTCAGTGATGTTGTCCGCGAGATGAGAAAGGTCAGCTGGCCAAAACGCGGTGAATTAACAAGATATACAGTTACTGTTTTATCTACCGTTGTGTTTGTTGCTCTTTTCTTTGAAGTAATAGATTTAGGAATTTCTAAATTGATTCGTTTAATTCTTGAATAATAGATGTTATTTCATGGTATAATGGTGATTAATACAGGAAACTTTTATGCAAAGCCCGTTTAACGGGTTTTTTATTTTGGCTGTGTTCATTAGATGAATTTGTGATTGTGATAATTGGAGCGGAAGGCGGGAGACTCCTGCGGGAGTACGGTACAGGGGAGACCCCGCAGGCGCAAAAGCGCCGAGAAGGCTCCCCGGAACGCCCGCGGAAAGCGAAGTGCCTGGAGCGGAAATCAGCAAGCAAATTTAACACAGCTTTAATTTGAAAAATACAGGGAGGGACGGACACTAGTCCTCTTAAATGGAAAAGAATTGGTATGTTGTTCATACTTACTCAGGCTATGAAAATAAAGTAAAAGCCAATCTGGAAAAACGCGTTGAATCAATGGGGATGGCGGATAAAATTTTCCGAGTAGTTGTACCTGAGGAAGAAGAAACCGAAATTAAAAATGGTAAAAAGAAAGTCGTAAAACGAAAAGTTTTTCCTGGATATGTACTAGTTGAAATTGTTATGACCGATGATTCATGGTACGTCGTACGGAATACTCCTGGAGTAACTGGATTCGTTGGCTCTGCCGGTTCAGGCTCAAAGCCGACCCCACTTCTTCCGGAAGAGGTGACGGTATTACTGAAACGCATGGGAGTAGAAGAAAAACGTTTGGATGTGGACTTCGAAATTGGTGAAACCGTACGCGTAAAAGAAGGCCCATTTGCTAACTTTACCGGGACTGTAGAAGAGATGGACAAGGATAAAGCTAAGCTTAAAGTACTTGTTAATATGTTTGGCCGTGATACGCCTGTAGAGTTAGATTTTACGCAAATTGATAAGCTTTAAAAAGAAAAATTGATGGATATTGTAAAAAAACTTGAAATCAATTTTAAAAAATGTTAATATTTCATAGGTCAGTATGTCTCAAATTTTGAGACAAGACTTTGTCAAGTTCTTTATCTTTATATAAAGACAGATGCCTTGAGTGGGAGGGTGAATACCCTATTACCACATCACGGACTTTAAGGAGGTGTGTCTCGTGGCTAAAAAAGTAATTAAAGTTGTTAAATTGCAAATCCCTGCTGGTAAAGCGAATCCTGCACCACCAGTTGGTCCTGCACTAGGTCAAGCCGGTGTTAATATCATGGGATTCTGTAAGGAATTTAACGCTCGTACAGCTGATCAAGCTGGATTAATTATCCCTGTTGAAATTACGGTTTTTGAAGACCGTTCATTTACATTTATTACGAAAACTCCTCCTGCTGCCGTTCTTTTGAAAGTAGCAGCTGGAATTCAGTCTGGTTCTGGTGAACCAAACCGTAATAAAGTAGCAACAGTTAAGCGTAACACAGTACGCGAGATTGCGGAACAGAAAATGCCTGACCTTAACGCAGCTAGCGTTGAAGCAGCAATGCGCATGGTTGAAGGTACTGCACGCAGCATGGGAATCGTTATCGAAGATTAATCCATGTAAACTGTTGATGATGTAATGAGGGGGTTGCGAAGTTCTAAAATATTCGCAACCTTTTTCGTGGGAGTTATTCAACGTTAAAACCACAATTTAGGAGGAAAAACAAAATGGCTAAAAAAGGTAAAAAGTATCTAGAAGCTGTGAAGCTTGTAGATCGCACAAAAGCTTACCCAATTGCAGAAGCAATCGAACTTGCAAAGAAGACAAACACTGCAAAATTTGACGCAACTCTTGAAGTTGCATTCCGCTTAGGTGTTGATCCTAAGAAAGCAGACCAACAAATCCGTGGTGCAGTTGTACTTCCAAACGGTACTGGTAAAACTCAACGCGTTTTAGTTTTCGCGAAGGGTGAAAAAGTAAAAGAAGCAGAAGCAGCTGGCGCTGATTATGTTGGCGATGCAGAATACATCAACAAAATCCAACAAGGTTGGTTCGAATTTGATGTAATCGTCGCAACTCCAGATATGATGGGTGAAGTTGGTAAACTTGGTCGTGTGTTAGGACCTAAAGGTTTAATGCCAAACCCTAAAACTGGTACAGTTACATTTGATGTAACAAGAGCAATCAATGAAATTAAAGCAGGTAAAGTTGAATACCGTGTTGACAAAGCTGGTAACATCCACGTGCCAATCGGTAAAGCTTCTTTTGAAGATGGAAAACTTGTTGAAAACTTCAAAACAATTTTCGACACAATGTTGAAAGTTAAGCCTGCTGCTGCAAAAGGTACTTACATGAAGAACGTAACCGTTACTTCAACAATGGGCCCTGGCGTGAAGGTTGATCCTTCTTCTGTTGCAGTAAAATAATTTTTGTTGACAAATAATAATAGATTTAATATAATATATTTTGTTGTTTAAATTAAAAACATTTGTACTGTAGACAGCAGGGGCACAACATGTGCTTAATAATCCTGCCGAGGTAATGCGATAAATTGGCTGAAACGCTTCAGCTTTATGCTGCCTCCATGTCTTCGTTTGATATGGAGGTTTTTATCTGCCTGGTATAAATGTAGATAACTACAGGAGGTGTAAAGATGAGCAGTGCAATCGAATCAAAGAAATTAATCGTTGATGAAATCGCTGATAAATTAAAAGCCAGCAAATCTACGATTGTTGTTGACTACCGTGGTCTTACTGTTGCTGAAGTAACTGAACTTCGTAAGCAGCTTCGTGAAGCTGGTGTCGATTTCAAAGTTTACAAAAACTCAATGACTCGCCGTGCGGCTGATGCTGTTGAACTTTCAGGTTTAAATGAAGCTCTAACAGGTCCAAACGCAATTGCGTTCAGTACCGAGGATGTTGTAGCTCCTGCTAAAATCCTTAATGATTTTGCGAAAAAACATGAGGCTCTTGAAATTAAAGCAGGTGTAATCGAAGGAAGCATCGCTACAGTTGAAGAGGTTAAAGCTCTTGCAGAACTACCTTCACGCGAAGGCTTACTTTCTATGCTACTTTCCGTACTACAAGCTCCAATCCGCAATCTTGCTCTTGCTGCAAAAGCAGTTGCAGATCAAAAAGAAGAACAAGGCGCGTAAGTTAATCTAAAAGCGTAATTCATAAATTGAATGAAAACTAAGGAGGAAATTTAAAATGACTAAAGAACAAATCATTGAAGCAGTTAAATCTATGACTGTTTTAGAACTTAACGATCTAGTAAAAGCAATCGAAGAAGAATTCGGCGTAACTGCTGCTGCTCCTGTAGCTATGGTTGGCGGAGCTGGTGCTGCTGCTGTTGAAGAAAAAACTGAATTTGATGTAATCCTAGCTAGCGCTGGCGATCAAAAAATCAAAGTTATTAAAGTTGTTCGTGAAATCACTGGTCTTGGTCTTAAAGAAGCAAAAGATCTTGTTGATAACACTCCAAAGCCAGTTAAAGAAGGCGTATCTAAAGAAGATGCTGAAGCAATCAAAGCTAAACTTGATGAAGTTGGAGCGAACGTTGAAGTTAAGTAATTTTCCTATAAAAAAGCTCGCTGTATAGCGGGCTTTTTTTGGCTTATTTTTAAAAATCCTCGTTTTTCTTCAATATCATTCTCCAGGGAGGAATTGTCTTTTGTCAGAACACTACTATTCTCGTACCCAAAAAGTTGAAAGTGATCCGAAGTACTGGGATTTTACATTAAGAAATCACCGATTTCGTTTTAAAACGGATAATGGTGTTTTTTCAAAGCGAGAAGTGGACTTTGGCTCACGTGTCTTAATTGAAGTGTTTGAAATGCCTGTTGTCGAGGGTTCTATTTTAGATGTCGGCTGTGGCTATGGACCGATTGGTCTCTCTTTGGCACTATCTTACCCTGAACGAAAAGTTCATATGGTTGATGTGAATGAGCGGGCAATTGAATTAGCAAAAGAAAATGCCGTACTTAATCGAATAGAAAATGTTGAAATTTATGAAAGTGATCGGTTAACGGGAGTTAAGGCAAATGATTTTGCTGCAGTTTTAACGAATCCGCCAATTCGGGCGGGAAAACAGGTTGTTCACGACATTTTTGAACAAAGCTACGAATGCCTTGTTTCTGGTGGGGAACTTTGGGTAGTGATACAAAAGAAGCAAGGAGCACCGTCAGCAATAGAAAAATTAAAAGAACTATTTTCTGAGGTAGAGACGGTTGACAAGTCAAAAGGTTATTTTGTCATTAAGGCTAAAAAATAGTTGACTCCAATATGTCACTATGTTAGCATTATAAAATGCCATCATAATATTTTCCGAATTATTCCTGAAAACAATTGTTTTCACTGTATAAAAATGGATGAAGACGGAAATGATGACAAAATAATAGTCAAAATGTGAAAATGTGGTTTTTATGTAAAACCCTTTTTCTTTTTGTCTGATGAGAGGGAGTTTATTTCTTCTTAAAAGACGTTAATACATTTTTATTATAACGCTTGATTTGAGGGGTGAATCAGTTGACAGGTCAACTAGTTCAGTATGGACGACACCGGAAGCGGAGGAGTTACGCGCGAATCAGTGAAGTTTTAGAATTACCAAATCTTATTGAAATCCAAACCTCTTCATATCAATGGTTTCTTGATGAGGGGTTGCGTGAAATGTTCCAGGATATTTCACCGATTGAAGACTTTACTGGTAACCTATCTCTAGAATTTATTGATTACAGCCTTGGCGATCCAAAGTATTCTGTTGAAGAATCAAAAGAACGGGACGTTACATATTCAGCACCATTACGTGTAAAAGTGCGTCTTGTGAACAAAGAAACAGGCGAAGTAAAAGACCAAGATGTTTTTATGGGTGATTTCCCGCTCATGACAGAAACAGGTACGTTTGTCATCAATGGTGCTGAACGTGTTATTGTTTCTCAGTTAGTACGTTCACCGAGCGTATACTTCAGTGGGAAAGTTGATAAAAACGGAAAAAGAGGATTTACAGCAACGGTAATTCCGAACCGCGGCGCTTGGCTTGAGTATGAAACAGATGCCAAAGATGTCGTATATGTAAGAATAGATCGTACTCGGAAACTGCCCGTTACGGTTCTTTTGCGTGCACTTGGCTTCGGCTCTGATCAAGAAATCATCGAATTGATTGGGGACAACGAGTATATTCGCAATACGCTGGAGAAGGACAATACTGAGGGTGTAGATAAAGCCCTTTTGGAAATTTATGAACGTCTGCGTCCAGGTGAACCACCGACAGTTGAAAATGCAAAAAGTTTATTAGTTTCCCGTTTCTTTGACCCTAAGCGATACGATCTAGCTAATGTTGGTCGCTATAAGATCAATAAAAAGCTTCATATTAAAAACCGCTTATTCAATCAACGATTAGCAGAATCCCTTGTGGATCCTGAAACTGGTGAAATTATTGCAGAAAAAGGGACGTTACTTGACCGCAGAAATCTTGATCGGATTATTCCTGCGCTTGAAAAAAATATTAACTTTAACAGTTTTAATCCATCGGGCGGCGTAGTGGAGGATGATATCATTCTTCAGGGAATTAAAATTTATGCCCCTAATGATGAAAATGAAAAAGTCATCAACGTATTAGGTAATGCCTATGTTGCTGAACCGATTAAGAATATCACTCCTGCAGATATTATTGCGTCCATCAGCTATTTCTTTAATTTGCTGCATGGTGTGGGAGATACAGATGATATTGACCATCTAGGAAACAGACGTCTTCGCTCTGTTGGTGAATTATTGCAAAACCAATTCCGAATTGGATTATCCCGGATGGAGCGCGTTGTTCGTGAAAGAATGTCTATTCAAGATACAGCAACAATTACACCGCAGCAGCTGATTAATATTCGTCCTGTTATTGCGTCAATTAAAGAGTTCTTCGGAAGTTCGCAATTATCGCAATTCATGGATCAAACGAACCCACTGGCAGAGTTAACACATAAGCGCCGTTTATCAGCCTTAGGACCTGGTGGATTAACGCGTGAACGTGCTGGAATGGAAGTCCGTGACGTTCACTACTCCCACTATGGCCGTATGTGTCCGATTGAAACACCAGAGGGACCGAACATTGGTTTGATTAACTCATTATCCTCTTACGCAAAAGTGAACCGTTTCGGCTTTATTGAAACACCTTACCGCCGTGTTGATCCTGACACAGGAAAGGTAACAAGCCGAATTGATTATCTTACTGCAGATGAAGAAGATAACTATGTAGTTGCACAAGCGAATTCACGTTTAGGAGACGATGGTTCATTCCTTGATACGGATATCGTAGCTCGTTTCCGTGGTGAGAACACGGTTGTAAATCGTGACCGTATTGATTATATGGATGTTTCACCAAAACAAGTTGTCTCTGCAGCAACTGCGTGTATTCCATTCCTTGAAAACGATGACTCAAACCGCGCCTTAATGGGTGCGAACATGCAGCGTCAAGCAGTACCGCTTATGCAGCCGGAAGCTCCTCGTGTTGGAACTGGTATGGAATATGTATCAGGGAAAGACTCAGGTGCAGCGGTTATTTGTAAGCAGGATGGAATTGTCGAGCATGTAGAAGCCCGCGAAGTTTGGGTTCGCGAAATTAAAGAAGTAGATGGCCAAGAGGTAAAGGGTGATCTAAAAAAATACAGATTATTAAAGTTTATCCGTTCTAACCAAGGTACTTGCTACAACCAGCGTCCAATTGTTGCAGTAGGCAACCGTGTGAAAAAAGGTGAAATTCTTGCTGATGGTCCGTCAATGGAATTAGGGGAATTAGCTCTTGGACGTAACGTTCTCGTTGCGTTTATGACGTGGGATGGTTATAACTATGAAGATGCGATTATCATGAGTGAACGTCTTGTAAAAGATGATGTTTATACGTCTATTCATATTGAAGAATATGAATCTGAATCTCGTGATACAAAGCTTGGACCAGAGGAAATTACCCGTGATATTCCGAATGTTGGGGAAGATGCCCTTCGTAATCTGGATGAGCGCGGTATTATCCGTACTGGTGCAGAGGTAAAAGATGGTGATCTTCTTGTTGGTAAGGTTACGCCAAAAGGGGTTACCGAACTAACGGCTGAAGAGCGACTCTTACATGCTATTTTTGGTGAAAAGGCCCGTGAAGTCCGTGATACTTCATTACGAGTACCACATGGGGGCGGCGGAATCGTCCATGATGTTAAAGTCTTTAACCGTGAAGACGGAGACGAACTTCCACCGGGAGTAAATCAGCTGGTTCGTGTTTATATCGTACAGAAGCGTAAGATTCACCAAGGTGATAAAATGGCGGGACGCCACGGAAATAAAGGGGTTATCTCAAGGATTTTACCTGAAGAAGATATGCCTTATTTACCAGATGGCACACCTGTTGATATCATGTTAAACCCATTAGGGGTACCTTCTCGTATGAATATCGGACAGGTGCTTGAGCTCCATTTAGGAATGGCTGCAAGATATTTAGGAATTCATGTTGCAACTCCGGTATTTGACGGGGCGCGTGAAGAAGATGTATGGTCTACGATTGAAGAAGCAGGAATGGCACGGGATGCGAAAACCGTTCTTTACGATGGCCGTACAGGTGAACCATTTGACAACCGGGTTTCAGTTGGTGTCATGTATATGATTAAACTTGCCCACATGGTTGACGATAAATTGCATGCCCGGTCAACGGGACCTTACTCACTTGTTACGCAGCAGCCACTTGGCGGTAAAGCGCAATTTGGCGGACAGCGTTTCGGTGAGATGGAGGTTTGGGCTCTTGAAGCCTATGGTGCAGCTTATACGCTTCAAGAAATCCTTACTGTTAAATCAGACGACGTTGTCGGTCGTGTGAAAACATACGAAGCAATTGTAAAAGGTGAAAATGTTCCGGAGCCGGGCGTTCCAGAATCATTCAAGGTTTTAATAAAAGAGCTTCAAAGTCTTGGCATGGATGTGAAAATCCTTTCCGGTGATGAAGAAGAAATTGAAATGCGTGATATGGAAGATGAGGACGACTTGCAGCAGGTCGATACATTAAATATAGTTCCTGAAGCCCAGAACCTTGAATCTGAAAAAGTTGGTTCAAAAGAGTAATTAGCTGCTAAAGCGCACTGTGCATTTAAATGCAAAATAGGAACAAGTCAAACTTGTTCCTCATTACGCTTTTAGTTTTTCTGAGCAATTAGGGTAAAACCTGGAGATCAAAAGGGAGGTAGGCCCCTTGCTGGACGTTAATAATTTTGAGTATATGAAAATCGGCCTTGCTTCACCGGATAAAATCCGTTCATGGTCATTCGGAGAAGTGAAGAAGCCAGAAACCATTAACTATCGTACATTAAAACCTGAAAAGGACGGCTTGTTCTGTGAAAGGATTTTTGGTCCAACTAAGGACTGGGAATGTCATTGCGGAAAGTATAAGCGTGTCCGTTATAAAGGTGTTGTCTGTGACCGATGCGGTGTTGAAGTAACGCGTGCAAAAGTTCGCCGTGAAAGAATGGGGCATATTGAACTTGCGGCACCTGTTTCACATATTTGGTATTTTAAAGGGATTCCAAGCAGAATGGGACTTGTTTTAGATATGTCTCCACGTGCATTGGAGGAAGTTATTTATTTTGCCTCTTATGTTGTAACAGATTCTGGTGACACTGCACTTGATAAGAAGCAGCTTTTATCTGAAAAGGAATACCGTGCATACCGTGAAAAGTTTGGCAATAAGTTTCAAGCAGCCATGGGTGCTGAAGCCATTAAGAAGTTACTCTCAGATATTGATTTAAATAAAGAAGTAGATAGCTTAAAGGAAGAATTGAAAACAGCACAAGGCCAGCGCCGTACACGTGCAATCAAACGCCTTGAAGTGTTAGAAGCCTTCCGTGGTTCTGGTAATGAACCATCTTGGATGATTCTTGATGTTCTTCCTGTTATTCCACCTGAATTACGACCAATGGTCCAATTGGATGGAGGAAGATTTGCAACTTCTGATCTGAATGATCTATATCGCCGCGTGATTAACCGTAATAACCGTTTAAAGCGTTTATTGGATCTTGGAGCACCAAGCATTATCGTACAAAACGAAAAGCGTATGCTGCAAGAGGCTGTTGATGCACTAATCGATAACGGCCGCCGCGGCCGTCCGGTAACTGGACCGGGAAATCGTCCATTAAAATCACTTTCCCACATGTTAAAGGGGAAACAAGGCCGTTTCCGTCAAAACTTGCTTGGAAAGCGTGTTGACTATTCTGGACGTTCCGTTATTGTTGTTGGTCCGAATTTGAAAATGTATCAATGTGGTCTTCCTAAAGAAATGGCGCTTGAATTGTTCAAGCCATTTGTTATGAAAGAACTTGTTGAAAAAGGTTTAGCACATAATATTAAATCTGCAAAACGGAAAATTGAAAGAGTTTCTCCTGAAGTTTGGGATGTCTTAGAAGATGTAATTAGAGAGCACCCAGTTTTATTAAACCGTGCCCCTACGTTGCATAGACTTGGAATTCAGGCATTTGAACCTACCCTTGTTGAAGGTCGGGCAATTCGATTGCACCCGCTTGTATGTACAGCATATAACGCTGACTTTGACGGGGACCAAATGGCTGTTCACGTTCCACTTTCTTCAGAAGCTCAAGCAGAAGCAAGATTGTTAATGCTTGCAGCTCAAAACATTTTGAATCCAAAAGATGGTAAGCCTGTTGTTACACCTTCTCAGGATATGGTGCTTGGTAACTATTACTTAACACTGGAAAGAGAAGGTACTGTCGGAGAAGGAATGATTTTCAAAGACACCAATGAGGCGCTGCTTGCTTACCAAAATGGTTTTGTTCATTACCATACTCGTGTGGCTGTTCATGCAGGTTCACTTCGAAATGAAACCTTTACTGAAGAACAAAACAATATGCTGTTGATTTCAACAGTGGGCAAATTAATTTTTAACGAAATTTTGCCGAAATCATTCCCTTATATCAATGAACCAACAAGAGATAACTTAGAGGTTAAAACCCCTGAGAAGTATTTTGTTGAAAAAGGTGATGATGTCCGTGCAAGAATCAAAGAAATGCCGATCGTCGATCCATTTAAAAAGAAAATCCTTGGAAATATCATTGCGGAAGTATTCAAGCGTTTCAAAATTACCGAAACCTCAAAAATGCTTGACCGGATGAAGGATTTAGGATTTAAACATTCAACGAAGGCCGGCATTACGGTTGGTGTTGCTGATATCGTCGTATTAGGTGAGAAACAGCAAATCCTTCACGAAGCACAGGAAAAAGTTGATAATGTTATGAAGCAATTTAGACGTGGTTTAATTACGGAAGATGAGCGTTACGATCGTGTCATTGCGATTTGGAGTGCGGCTAAAGATACGATTCAAGGTAAACTGATGAAATCCTTGAATAAAACCAATCCAATCTTCATGATGTCTGATTCCGGAGCGCGTGGTAACGCATCGAACTTTACACAGCTTGCTGGTATGCGAGGATTGATGGCCAACCCGGCTGGACGGATCATTGAGTTACCGATTAAATCAAGTTTCCGTGAAGGTTTAACCGTGTTGGAATACTTTATCTCCACTCATGGTGCCCGTAAAGGTCTTGCCGATACGGCGCTTAAAACAGCGGACTCTGGTTATTTAACACGTCGTCTAGTTGACGTTGCACAGGATGTTATCGTTCGTGATGATGACTGTGGAACGGACCGTGGATTGCTCATTCGTGCATTAAAAGACGGAAATGAAACGATCGAGTCATTAGAAGAACGTCTAATTGGCCGTTATGCTCGCAACCCAATTAAACATCCGGAAACGAAGGAAGTTCTTGTTCCTGAAAATGGACTAATTACTGAAGACCTTGCAGAGGTCATTGTCGGTGCCGGAGTTGAAGAAGTAAAAATTCGTTCTGTATTTACATGTAATACCCGTCATGGCGTATGTAAGAAGTGTTATGGCCGTAACTTGGCTACTGGACAGGAAGTGGAAGTGGGCGAAGCAGTAGGTATTATCGCAGCCCAATCCATTGGTGAACCAGGTACACAATTAACCATGCGTACATTCCATACAGGCGGTGTTGCTGGAGATGATATCACACAGGGTCTTCCGCGTATTCAAGAGATTTTTGAAGCACGTAACCCTAAAGGTCAAGCCGTTATTTCGGAAATTGATGGTGTGGTTGTCGGCATTAATGAGGGACGAGACCGTCAACATGAAATTGTTGTTCAAGGTGAAGTGGAATCACGTACTTACAATGCACCGTATACTGCCCGCTTGAAGGTAGCAATCGATGATCGTGTAGAACGTGGTGAAGAATTAACCGAAGGTTCAATCGACCCGAAAGAATTAATCAAAGTAAAAGACGTAAACGCCGTTCAGGAATACTTATTGCGTGAGGTACAAAAGGTTTACCGTATGCAAGGGGTAGAAATTGGCGATAAACACGTTGAGGTAATGGTTCGTCAAATGCTTCGCAAGGTGCGCGTAGTAGATGCCGGTGAGACAGAAGTACTTCCTGGTACATTACTCGATATTCACCAGTTTACGGATGCCAATGAAAAGGCGTTGTTATCTGGTAAATTACCTGCAACAGGACGACCTGTATTACTTGGTATTACCAAGGCATCCCTTGAAACGGATTCATTCTTGTCCGCTGCATCATTCCAAGAAACAACAAGGGTACTTACGGATGCTGCAATTAAGGGCAAACGCGATGAATTACTTGGTCTAAAGGAAAATGTTATCATTGGTAAGCTAGTTCCAGCTGGAACAGGAATGCAGCGATATCGCAAGGCAGAACCTGTATTTGCTGAAGCTGAATCAGACGAAACTGTTACGATTGACTAATATGGCCAGCGGTACCTGTTATCTAATAACAGGTACCGCATTTTAAAGAAAAATACTTTTTTTAAAGATTTGTTGACATCGCATTATTAAGATGTTAATATATCAAAGGTGCTCCTATTCACCTAGTACTTTGGAGGATATGAAAATGTCTTATGAAAAAGTATTACGGGCAAACAAAATTGTTATAGGAACAAAACAAACAGCGAAAGCACTTAAAAACGATCAAGTACAAGAGCTCGTTATAGCACGGGATGCTGATCCGAGGATTACAAATTCTGTGATAAATCAAGCCTTGCAAATGAACGTACCAATCCTCTATGTAGATTCAAACAAAAAGCTTGGAAAAGCATGTAGGGTTGATGTGGGAGCCTCAGCTGTTGCGATTATCCGTTAAAACTTGTTTTTGTAGATAGAGTAGTCTGCAAAAACTTTGTTTTTGCAAAAAAATGAACCACCTGGATGTGTGGGCTTACAAATAATGAAGGGAGGAAACATAACATGCCTACTATTAACCAATTAGTGCGCAAGCCTCGTCAGGCTATTACTGAGAAGTCAAAATCTCCTGCGCTAAACAAAGGTTACAATAGCTTCAAAAAATCACAAACAAATGTATCTTCACCACAAAAACGCGGAGTGTGTACTCGTGTTGGTACAATGACTCCAAAGAAACCGAACTCAGCGTTACGTAAATATGCTCGTGTACGTTTGACAAACGGTATTGAGGTGACAGCATACATTCCTGGAATCGGTCACAACCTTCAAGAGCACAGTGTTGTTCTTATCCGTGGAGGACGTGTAAAAGACTTACCAGGGGTACGTTATCATATCGTACGTGGAGCGCTTGATACTGCGGGTGTTAACAACCGTATGCAAGGTCGTTCTAAATATGGTACTAAGAGACCAAAAGCAGCTAAAAAATAATCGAAATAAATAACAGCTTTTTCGAAAGGAGGAAATAAAATGCCACGTAAAGGTCCTGTAGCAAAAAGAGACGTGTTACCAGATCCACTTTACAATTCTAAATTAGTTACTCGTCTAATCAATAAAATGATGGTTGACGGTAAAAGAGGTAAATCCCAAGAAATTCTTTACTCTGCGTTTGATACAATTCGTGAACGCACTGGTAAGGAACCAATGGAAATTTTCGATGCGGCGATGAAAAACATCATGCCTGTACTTGAAGTAAGAGCACGCCGTGTAGGTGGTGCAAACTACCAAGTACCAGTTGAGGTGCGCCCTGACCGCCGTACTACTTTAGGTCTTCGTTGGTTAGTTAACTATTCACGTCTTCGCGGTGAAAAAACGATGGAAGAGCGTTTAGCTAACGAAATCATGGATGCAGCTAACAACACTGGTGCATCTGTTAAGAAGCGTGAAGATACACACAAAATGGCTGAAGCAAACAAAGCGTTTGCTCACTATCGTTGGTAATTTAACCTTCAATATAAAAACTTTCATACTAGGAAGGAGAAAGACCCAATGGCAAGAGAGTTCTCCTTAGAAAACACTCGCAATATCGGCATCATGGCTCACATTGATGCTGGTAAAACAACCACCACTGAGCGTGTACTTTATTACACCGGTAAGATTCATAAAATCGGTGAAACGCATGAAGGTGCATCTCAGATGGACTGGATGGAGCAAGAACAGGAGCGCGGAATTACCATTACATCCGCTGCAACAACTGCGCAATGGCACGGTCACCGCGTAAACATCATTGACACACCGGGACACGTAGACTTCACTGTTGAAGTTGAACGTTCTCTTCGTGTACTTGATGGTGCAGTAGCCGTACTTGATGCACAATCAGGTGTTGAACCGCAAACTGAAACAGTTTGGCGTCAAGCAACAACCTACGGAGTACCACGTGTTGTATTCGTAAATAAGATGGACAAAATCGGAGCTGATTTCCTTTACTCATTAGGAACACTTCATGACCGCTTACAAGCGAATGCACATGCTATTCAGCTGCCAATTGGCGCTGAAGATCAGTTTGAAGCAATCATTGACCTAGTGGAAATGAATGCAGTATTCTACGGGAACGATTTAGGAACTGATATTGAAGTTCGTGAAATCCCTGAAGAATTCCGTGCTCAAGCTGAAGAATATCGTGAAAAACTAGTTGAAGCAGTTGCTGAATTAGATGAAGAATTAATGGAAAAATACCTTGGTGGTGAAGAAATCACTAAAGAAGAACTCAAAGCAGGGATTCGTAGAGGTACCGTTAATGTTGAATTCTACCCAGTAATCTGTGGATCTGCCTTCAAAAACAAAGGCGTTCAGTTAATGCTTGATGCAGTTATCGACTATCTTCCATCTCCATTAGATGTACCTGCGATTAAAGGTCATGCAGTGGACGATGAAGATGAGGTTTTAGAGCGTCATTCAAGTGATGAAGAGCCATTCGCTGCTCTTGCATTTAAAGTTATGACTGACCCTTATGTTGGTAAATTAACGTTCTTCCGCGTGTACTCTGGTACTTTAGAGTCTGGATCATATGTCCAAAACTCTACTAAAGGAAAGCGTGAACGTATTGGACGTATCCTACAAATGCACGCAAACAGCCGTCAGGAAATTTCTAAGGTTTATGCCGGTGATATTGCTGCAGCAGTTGGTTTGAAAGATACTACTACTGGCGATACACTTTGCGATGACAAAAACCTTGTTATCTTAGAGTCTATGCAATTCCCAGAACCAGTAATCCAACTTTCTGTTGAGCCAAAATCTAAAGCAGACCAAGATAAAATGACAACTGCTTTACAAAAGCTTCAAGAAGAAGATCCAACGTTCCGTGCACATACTGACCAGGAAACTGGACAAGTTATCATCGCAGGTATGGGTGAACTTCACCTCGATATCATCGTTGACCGTATGCGCCGTGAATTTAAGGTCGAAGCAAATGTTGGTGCGCCTCAGGTTGCATACCGTGAAACTTTCCGTGCTTCAGCGCAAGTAGAAGGTAAGTTTGCACGTCAATCTGGTGGTCGTGGACAATATGGTCACGTTTGGATTGAATTCTCACCTAACGAAGAAGGAAAAGGATTCGAATTCGAAAACGGTATTGTCGGTGGTGTTGTTCCTCGTGAATACATCGCACCAGTTCAAGCTGGACTAGAAGATGCTCTACAACGTGGTGTTCTTGCTGGATATCCGTTAGTGGATATTAAAGCAAGATTGTTCGATGGATCATACCATGATGTTGACTCTTCTGAAATGGCGTTTAAGATTGCCGCTTCAATGGCTCTTAAAAATGCTGCATCAAAGTGTCAGCCGGTTATTCTAGAACCTATGATGAGAGTAGAAGTTGTTATCCCTGAAGAATACTTAGGGGATATCATGGGTCAAATCACTGCTCGTCGCGGCCGTGTTGAAGGTATGGAAGCACGCGGTAACGCTCAAGTAGTTCGTGCAATGGTTCCACTTTCAGAAATGTTTGGATACGCAACAGCACTTCGCTCAAGTACACAAGGTCGTGGAGTATTCTCTATGCACTTTGATCACTATGAAGAAGTTCCAAAATCTGTTTCTGAAGAAATCATCAAAAAAAATAAAGGTGAATAATTGATTTTCACCTTTATTTAAAGTATAACTACTTATGTAAGAATGGAGACTGTAATTTAGGACAACCAATTTACAGTTTCCACTTAACTATACTTAAACTTTTATAATCCAAAGGAGGATTTTCCAAAATGGCAAAAGCTAAATTCGACCGTTCTAAGCCACACGTTAACATTGGTACAATCGGACACGTTGACCATGGTAAAACTACTTTAACTGCTGCAATCACTTCTGTTCTTGCTAAGTCTGGTAAAGCAGAAGCACGTGCATATGATCAAATCGATGGTGCACCTGAAGAAAAAGAACGTGGTATCACAATCTCTACTGCACACGTTGAGTACGAAACAGATGCTCGTCACTACGCACACGTTGACTGCCCAGGACACGCTGACTATGTTAAAAACATGATCACTGGTGCTGCGCAAATGGACGGCGGTATCCTAGTTGTATCAGCAACTGATGGTCCAATGCCACAAACTCGTGAGCACATTCTTTTATCACGTCAGGTTGGTGTACCTTACCTTGTTGTTTTCATGAACAAGTGTGACATGGTTGACGATGAAGAACTTCTTGAATTAGTAGAAATGGAAATTCGTGATCTTCTTTCTGAATACGATTTCCCTGGCGATGACACTCCAGTTATCAAAGGCTCTGCTCTTAAAGCATTAGAAGGCGAAGCTGCTTGGGAAGAAAAAATCTTTGAACTAATGAACGCAGTTGATGAATTTATCCCAACTCCAACTCGTGACACTGATAAGCCATTCATGATGCCAGTTGAGGATGTATTCTCAATCACTGGTCGTGGTACAGTTGCTACAGGCCGTGTTGAACGTGGTGTAGTTAAAGTTGGTGACGTAGTTGAAATCGTAGGTTTCACTGAAGAACCAAAATCTACTACTGTAACAGGTGTAGAAATGTTCCGTAAGCTTCTTGACTTCGCAGAAGCTGGAGATAACATCGGTGCTCTTCTTCGTGGTGTAGCACGTGAAGAAATCGAACGTGGTCAAGTATTGGCTAAACCAAAGTCAATTACTCCACACACTAAATTCTTAGCTCAAGTTTACGTTTTAACAAAAGAAGAAGGTGGACGTCATACTCCATTCTTCTCAAACTATCGTCCACAATTCTATTTCCGTACTTCTGATATCACTGGTGTTGTTAACTTACCAGAAGGTACTGAAATGGTTATGCCTGGCGACCACATCGAAATGACTGTTGAGCTTATCGCTCCTGTTGCGATTGAAGAAGGAACTAAATTCTCTATCCGTGAAGGCGGACGTACTGTAGGATCTGGTTCTATTACTACAATCCAAGCTTAATTAATAAATAGTAAAAAGCAGATGGGTGACGATCCATCTGCTTTTTTTATTGAAAAGACAGAGATTATAACTGATATTCAAAAATGAATTTCGAGTTTCTTCTATTATATATAAGAAAATTACTTTTATGAATTTTACAATTTCTATGGAATCGTGAAGTATACAAGGATATTATTGGAGATTCATTTTTGCTATTGAAATTAGTGTAATGTGCAGTTATAATATTAAAAGTGTGCTAAGCACAAGAAACATTAAAGAAATTCGTAATAAGTGTTGCGTTTACTTTATGTTTTATGTATAATAGACAATGTTGGTCTTTGACTGCGATGATGTGGAAGGTTGCTGACACACCCGGCCGCTTTGCCATGGCGAGTGTGTGGGAAATTTTCACTGAGTATGTCTATTTAAGAAAATAGGCGATAAAGGAGGGAAAATAATGGCAAAACAAAAAATTCGTATCCGTTTAAAAGCGTATGATCACAGAATCCTTGATCAATCTGCAGAAAAAATCGTAGAAACAGCAAAACGTTCAGGTGCGGCAGTTTCGGGTCCGATCCCACTACCAACTGAAAAATCTGTTTACACAATTCTTCGTGCGGTTCATAAGTACAAAGATTCACGTGAGCAATTCGAAATGCGGACACATAAGCGTCTAATCGACATCGTTAATCCAACTCCACAAACAGTTGATGCATTAATGCGTTTAGATTTACCATCTGGTGTTGATATCGAAATTAAACTTTAATAAAAATAAATGAACATAAATTATAGGAGGTGTGACTAAATGACCAAAGGAATCTTAGGAAGAAAGATTGGTATGACTCAAGTATTTGTTGAAAACGGCAATTTAATCCCAGTTACTGTTGTTGAAGCTGCTGCAAACGTTGTTCTTCAAAAGAAATCAGTTGAAACTGATGGCTACGAAGCAATCCAAATCGGATTTGATGACAAACGTGAGAAATTAGCTAACAAACCAGAAAAGGGCCATGCTGCAAAAGCTAATACTGCTCCTAAGCGCTTCGTTCGCGAAATTCGCGGAGTTGATGTTGCAGGGTATGAAGTTGGTCAAGAAGTCAAGGTTGATATTTTCGCTGCAGGTGAGACTGTAGATGTAACAGGAATTTCAAAAGGTAAAGGTTTCCAAGGCTCAATTAAGCGCCACGGACAATCTCGCGGCCCTATGGCTCACGGTTCCCGTTATCATCGTCGTCCTGGTTCAATGGGACCTGTTGCTCCAAACCGTGTATTTAAAGGTAAAGCATTACCTGGACGTATGGGTGGAGAACAAGTAACTGTACAAAATCTTGAAATTGTAAAAGTTGATGTTGAACGCAACTTATTATTGATTAAAGGTAATGTTCCAGGAGCTAAAAAATCACTATTAAAAATTAAAAGTGCGGTAAAAGCATAATTACTTCATAAGAAAGGAGGAACAAAAGCATGCCTAAAGTAGCATTATTAAACCAAACTGGGTCACAAGTTGGTGAAATCGAACTTAATGAATCAGTATTTGGTATTGAGGTAAACCAACACGTTTTATTTGAAGCGATTGTTATGCAACGCGCTTCATTACGTCAAGGAACTCATAAAGTAAAAGGGCGTTCTGAAGTGCGCGGCGGTGGTCGTAAACCATGGCGTCAAAAAGGAACTGGTCGTGCTCGTCAAGGGTCTATCCGTTCTCCACAATGGCGCGGAGGTGGTACTGTATTTGGTCCAACACCACGCAGCTACAGCTATAAATTACCGAAAAAAGTGCGTCGCTTAGCGATCAAATCAGCACTTTCATCTAAAGTGGTAGAAGAAAACATTTTGGTACTTGAAAGCTTAAATTTCGATGCACCAAAAACAAAAGAATTCAAATCAGTATTAGGTGGTCTTTCTGTTGAGAAAAAGGCACTTATTGTTACTGCTGACCTAGATGAAAACGTAGCATTATCTGCTCGTAACATCCCTGGTGTAACTGTTGTAACAGCTGATGGAATCAACGTATTAGACGTTGTAAATCATGATAAGTTGATCATGACTAAAGCAGCGGTTGAAAAAGTAGAGGAGGTGCTTGCATAATGGATGCACGCGATATCATTAAGCGCCCCGTTATCACTGAACGTTCTACTGACCTAATGGCTGAAAAGAAGTATACATTTGAAGTTGATGTTAGAGCGAATAAAACTCAGGTTAAAGATGCTGTTGTAGCAATCTTTGGCGTTGATGTTGAAAAAGTTAACATCATGAACTACAAAGGTAAATTCAAGCGTATGGGTAAATTCGGTGGTTACACAAATAAACGTCGTAAAGCAATTGTAAAATTAACAGCTGACAGCAAAGAAATTGAATTCTTTGAAGCATAAGAATCTATCTAGAAGAGGAGGGAAACAAAATGGCGATTAAAAAGTACAAACCTACCTCCAATGGTCGTCGCGGTATGACTACTTCTGATTTCGCAGAAATCACAACTAGCACACCAGAAAAATCTCTATTAGCTCCATTAAAGAGAAAAGGCGGCCGTAATAATCAAGGTAAGTTAACTGTTCGTCATCAAGGTGGCGGCCATAAGCGTCAATATCGTTTAATTGACTTTAAACGTACAAAAGATGGCATTCCTGGACGCGTTGCCACAATTGAGTATGATCCAAACCGTTCTGCAAATATTGCATTAATCAACTATGCAGATGGAGAAAAGCGTTATATCTTAGCGCCTAAAAACCTACAGGTTGGCATGGAAGTAATGTCTGGCCCTGAGGCTGATATTAAAGTTGGTAATGCACTTCCATTAGCAAACATTCCAGTTGGTACTGTAGTACACAACATTGAATTAAAACCAGGAAAAGGTGGACAACTGGTACGTGCTGCTGGTACATCTGCACAAGTTCTTGGTAAAGAAGGCAAATACGTACTTGTACGTTTGAATTCTGGTGAAGTTCGTATGATTCTTTCTGAATGCCGTGCGTCAATCGGTCAAGTTGGAAACGAACAACACGAATTAATCAACATTGGTAAAGCTGGTCGTTCACGCTGGTTAGGCAAACGTCCAACTGTTCGTGGATCTGTAATGAACCCTAATGATCACCCACACGGTGGTGGTGAAGGTCGCGCTCCTATCGGACGTAAATCACCAATGTCTCCATGGGGTAAACCAACTCTTGGATTCAAAACTCGTAAGAAGAAAAATAAATCGGACAAATTTATTGTTCGTCGTCGTAAAAAATAACGTGATTGAACTACGGTTCAAAGGAAGAACCGTAGAACTGTCACGAAGGGAGGTTCATTCATGGGTCGCAGCTTAAAAAAAGGACCATTCGTTGATGATCATTTAATGGTAAAGATCGAAAAGTTAAATGAAACTGAAGGTAAACAAGTTGTTAAAACTTGGTCACGCCGTTCTACGATCTTCCCACAATTTATCGGACACACTATCGCAGTTTATGATGGTCGTAAACATGTGCCTGTATATGTAACTGAAGACATGGTTGGACACAAGCTTGGAGAATTCGCTCCAACTCGTGCTTACAAAGGCCATGGTAATGATGATAAGAAAACCAGACGTTAAGAGAGGAGGGCATCCAAATGCAAGCTAAAGCTGTTGCAAGAACAGTTCGTATTGCTCCTCGTAAAGTACGTTTAGTCGTCGATTTAATTCGAGGTAAGCAAGTTGGTGAAGCGGTGGCGATTTTAAATCTCACTCCTAAGGCTGCTTCTCCAGTCGTTGAGAAAGTACTAAAATCTGCTATGGCAAATGCCGAGCATAACTATGAAATGGACGTAAATAACTTGGTAGTTGCACAAGCATTTGTTGACGAAGGACCAACTTTAAAACGTTTCCGTCCTCGCGCAATGGGCCGTGCAAGCCAAATTAACAAACGCACAAGTCATATTACAATCGTTCTATCAGAAAAGAAGGAGGGATAATCAGTGGGTCAAAAAGTAAATCCAGTCGGTTTGCGTATCGGAATCATCCGTGATTGGGAATCTAAGTGGTACGCAGGTAAAGACTTTGCTGATCTTTTACACGAAGACCTTAAGGTTCGTGAGTACATCACAAAACGTTTAAAAGATGCTTCTGTTTCTAAAGTAGAAATCGAACGTGCTGCAAACCGTGTAAACGTTACTGTTCATACTGCTAAGCCAGGTATGGTTATCGGTAAAGGCGGTACTGAAGTTGAAGCACTTCGTAAAGCATTAAATGCATTAACTGGCAAACGTGTTCACATCAATATTCTTGAAATCAAGAAAGCTGATGTTGACGCTAAATTAGTTGCTGAAAATATTGCTCGTCAATTAGAAAACCGTGTATCTTTCCGTCGTGCACAAAAGCAAGCAATTCAACGTGCTATGCGTGCTGGAGCGAAAGGTATTAAAACAATGGTATCCGGTCGTTTAGGCGGTGCAGATATTGCTCGTTCAGAACACTACAGCGAAGGAACAGTTCCACTTCATACACTTCGCGCCGACATCGACTATGCAACAGCTGAAGCAGATACTACCTATGGTAAGCTTGGCGTAAAAGTATGGATCTATCGTGGAGAAGTCCTTCCTACTAAGAAGAAAACTGAGGAAGGAGGCAAATAATATGTTATTGCCAAAACGCGTAAAATATCGCCGTCAACACCGCGGAAAAATGCGTGGAAACGCAAAAGGCGGCACTGAAGTAACTTTCGGTGAATACGGTCTTCAAGCATTAGAAGCATCTTGGATCACAAACCGTCAAATCGAAGCGGCTCGTATTGCAATGACTCGTTACATGAAACGTGGCGGTAAAGTTTGGATTAAAATTTTCCCACACAAGCCTTATACTGCTAAGCCTCTTGAGGTGCGGATGGGTTCTGGTAAAGGGGCACCTGAAGGATGGGTAGCCGTAGTTAAACCAGGAAAAATTATGTTTGAAATCGCTGGCGTTTCTGAAGAAATCGCTCGTGAAGCACTTCGTCTTGCAATGCACAAACTTCCAGTAAAATGTAAGTTTGTAAAACGTGAAGAAATTGGTGGTGAATCAAATGAAAGCTAATGAACTTCGTGACCTAACCACTGCTGAAATTGAACAAAAAGTTAAATCTTTAAAAGAAGAGCTTTTCAACCTTCGCTTTCAATTGGCGACAGGACAACTTGAAAATACGGCTCGTATCCGTGAAGTACGCAAAGCGATTGCTCGCATGAAGACTGTGATTCGTGAAAGAGAAATCAGCGTAAACAAGTAATAGTGAGAGGAGGTTCACATAATGAGTGAACGTAACCAACGCAAAGTTTACACTGGACGCGTTGTTTCTGACAAAATGGATAAAACTATTACTGTTTTAGTCGAAACATACAAAAAGCATCCATTATACGGTAAACGCGTTAAGTACTCTAAAAAGTATAAAGCTCATGATGAGCAAAATCAGGCAAAAGTTGGCGACATCGTACGTATCATGGAAACTCGCCCGCTTTCAGCTACAAAGCGCTTCCGCCTAGTAGAAGTAGTAGAAAAAGCAGTTATTATTTAATTGTTCGGATTATGTTCATTCCGAAGGGAGGTTACACGCATGATTCAACAAGAATCACGTTTAAAAGTTGCTGACAACTCTGGTGCTCGTGAAGTACTTACTATTAAAGTTCTCGGTGGTTCTGGTCGCAAAACTGCTGGTATCGGTGATGTTATCGTTTGTACAGTAAAACAAGCAACACCAGGTGGCGTTGTTAAAAAAGGTGATGTGGTTAAAGCTGTTATTGTACGTACAAAAAGCGGTGCACGTCGCACTGATGGTACCTACATTAAATTTGACGAAAACGCATGTGTAATTATCAAAGATGATAAGAGCCCACGCGGTACTCGTATCTTCGGACCAGTTGCCCGCGAACTTCGCGAAAACAACTTCATGAAAATTGTTTCTTTAGCTCCAGAAGTATTATAATTTTAAATTAATATGCCTTTAAGGAGGTGCTTAATGATGCATGTGAAAAAAGGTGACAAAGTAAGAGTTCTCTCTGGTAAGGATAAAGGAAAAACTGGTGTGATTCTAGCTGCTTACCCTAAAGAAGCCCGTGTGCTTGTAGAAGGTGTAAACATCGTGAAAAAACACACTAAGCCTTCTCAATTGAATCCACAAGGTGGAATCATCAGCCAAGAGGCTCCAATTCATGTATCAAACGTTATGCCTATCGATCCTAAATCAGGTAACCCAACTCGTGTAGGTTACAAAACGGTTGATGGCAAAAAAGTACGCGTAGCAAAATCCGGTGAAGTTTTAGATAAATAGTTTAAATTAAGAAGGGAGGTACAATAAGTGAACCGCCTAAAAGATAAATTTGTAAAAGAAATTTCTCCTGCTCTAATGAGCAAATTTAATTATAAATCAGTAATGCAAGTACCAAAAATTGAGAAGATCGTTATTAACATGGGTGTTGGTGACGCAGTTCAAAATGCTAAAGCACTAGATAATGCTGTAGAAGAACTTGCTACAATTACTGGCCAAAAACCTGTCGTAACTCGTGCGAAAAAATCAATCGCTGGTTTCCGTCTTCGTGAAGGTATGCCAATCGGCGCAAAGGTTACTCTTCGTGGAGAGCGCATGTACCAATTCTTGGACAAATTAGTTTCTGTATCCTTACCTCGTGTACGTGACTTCCGTGGTGTTTCTAAGAAGGCATTCGATGGTCGCGGTAACTATACTTTAGGTATCAAGGAACAATTAATCTTCCCAGAAATTGATTACGATAAAGTAACAAAGGTTCGTGGTATGGATATTGTTATCGTTACCACTGCTAACACCGATGAAGAAGCTCGTGAGTTGTTAACTCAAGTTGGAATGCCATTCCAAAAGTAATCGCTAAATAAGGGAGGCGAAAACGTGGCTAAAAAGTCAATGATTGCGAAACAAAAGCGCACGCCTAAATACAAAGTACAAGAGTACACACGTTGCGAACGTTGCGGACGTCCACACTCTGTATATCGTAAATTTAAGCTTTGCCGTATTTGTTTCCGTGAATTAGCATACAAAGGACAAATTCCTGGTGTTAAAAAAGCCAGCTGGTAAAACTAAAGGTTTGGGAAGGAGGTAAAAATAATGGTCATGACAGATCCAATTGCTGATATGCTTACTCGCATTCGAAATGCGAATATGGTACGTCACGAAAAGTTAGAAGTACCTGCTTCTAATATCAAAAAAGAAATCGCTGAAATTCTAAAGCGCGAAGGTTTCGTACGTGACGTTGAATTTATCGATGACAACAAACAAGGTATTATCCGTATCTTCCTTAAGTACGGTACAAATAACGAACGTGTTATTACTGGTCTTAAACGTATTAGTAAGCCTGGTCTTCGCGTTTACGCTAAATCTACTGAGGTACCTCGTGTACTTAATGGTCTTGGTATTGCACTAGTTTCAACTTCAACAGGTGTTATTACTGATAAAGAAGCTCGTGCAAAACAAGTTGGCGGAGAAGTATTAGCTTACGTTTGGTAATAGAGTTTCTGAAAGAATGGAGGTGCACTAAATGTCTCGCGTAGGAAAAAAACCAATTGAAATTCCAGCTGGAGTTACAATTACTTTAAATAATCAAACCGTTACTGTAAAAGGTCCTAAAGGCGAATTAACTCGTACTTTTAATCCTGATATTACAATTAACGTTGAAGAGAATGTGGTCAACATTTCTCGTCCATCAGACGTAAAAGAACACCGCGCATTACATGGTACAACTCGTGCTGTTATTGCCAACATGGTTGAAGGTGTTTCTAAAGGTTTCGAAAGAGGTTTAGAATTAATCGGGGTTGGATACCGTGCGCAAAAACAAGGGAACAAGCTTGTTTTAAACGTTGGTTATTCTCATCCTGTAGAAATTGAACCTGAAAAAGGACTTGAAATTGAAGTTCCTTCCAATACAAAAGTTATTGTAAAGGGAACTGACAAAGAACGCGTTGGTGCGTTAGCTGCTAACATTCGCCAAGTTCGCCCGCCAGAGCCATATAAAGGCAAAGGTATTCGCTACGAAGGTGAATTCGTTCGTCGTAAAGAAGGTAAAACTGGTAAGTAATCGCCTTATGGGTAAACGAAAGGAGTGACGTAAATGATTACGAAGCTTGATAAAAACGCTGTTCGCCGTAAAAGACATGCTCGAGTACGTGCGAAACTTAGCGGAACTTCAGCTCGTCCACGTCTAAATGTGTTTCGTTCTAATAAACATATTTATGCTCAAATTATCGATGACATGAATGGAGTTACTTTAGCAAGTGCTTCAACTTTAGATAAAGAATTAAATCTTGAGTCTTCAAGCAATGTTGATGCAGCACAAAAGGTCGGAGAATTAGTTGCGAAACGTGCAGCTGAAAAGGGTATTTCAAACGTTGTCTTTGACCGTGGAGGATACCTTTATCATGGACGTATTCAAGCATTAGCTGATGCTGCTCGCGAAAACGGCTTACAATTTTAATAGACAAAGGAGGGACACAAAAAGATGCGTCGTATTGATCCAAACAAACTTGAACTAGAAGAACGCGTAGTTACGGTTAACCGTGTTGCGAAAGTTGTTAAAGGTGGACGTCGTTTCCGTTTCACTGCTCTTGTAGTAGTTGGAGATAAAAACGGTCATGTCGGATTCGGTACTGGTAAAGCTCAAGAGGTACCGGATGCGATTCGTAAAGCTATCGAAGATGCGAAGAAAAACTTAGTCGAAGTACCTATGGTTGGAACTACTGTTCCTCACCAAGTAATTGGTCGTTTCGGTGCTGGCGAAATCCTTTTAAAACCTGCTTCTGAAGGTACAGGAGTTATCGCTGGTGGACCAGTTCGTGCGGTTCTTGAATTAGCTGGTGTTGCTGATATCCTTTCAAAATCTTTAGGAACAAATACACCAATTAATATGGTTCGTGCAACTGTAGATGGTTTAAAACAATTAAAACGTGCTGAGGACGTAGCAAAGTTACGTGGTAAATCAGTAGAAGAACTGTTAGGATAAGGGGGGGAATTCAAATGGCGAAACTATTAATTACCCTCAACCGTAGCCTAATTGGTCGCCCTGAAGACCAACGTGCGACAGTTACTGCGCTTGGATTACGTAAATTAAATCAAACAGTTGAGCATCAAGATAACGCTGCTATTCGCGGTATGATTAATAAAGTTGCTCACCTTGTAACAGTAAAAGAACAATAATTAATTGTTTTCTTTCATAAGGAGGTGCCAATATGAAACTTCATGAATTAAAACCTGCAGAGGGTTCACGTAAAGAACGTAAACGTTTAGGACGTGGTATCGGTTCTGGTCAAGGTAAAACTGCTGGTAAAGGTCATAAAGGACAAAACGCTCGTTCAGGCGGCGGTGTTCGCTTAGGATTCGAGGGTGGTCAAACACCATTATTCCGTCGTTTACCAAAACGTGGTTTTACGAACTTCAGCCGTAAAGAATTTGCGGTTGTAAACCTTGATGCTCTTAATCGCTTTGAAGAAGGTACAGAAGTTACTCCAGAACTTCTTATCGAATCAGGCGTTGTTAAGAACGAAAGAGCAGGAATTAAAATTCTTGCAAAAGGGAACGTAGAGAAAAAGTTGACTGTAAAAGCTCATAAATTCTCCTCTGCCGCCAAAGAAGCAATTGAAGCTGCCGGTGGAAGCGTTGAGGTGATCTAATGTTCCGAACAATCTCCAATTTTATGCGCGTGGGTGATATAAGACGAAAGATTCTATTCACCCTTTTAATGTTAGTAATCTTTCGTCTAGGTACTTTTATTCCTGTGCCTAATGTAAATGCTGATGTACTTAGCGCGCAGGATAAACTTAGTGTGTTCGGCGTTTTAAATACTTTTGGCGGTGGAGCATTAAAACAATTCTCCATCTTTGCAATGGGTATTATGCCGTATATTACTGCTTCAATTATTATCCAGCTTTTACAAATGGATGTTGTTCCAAAATTTACAGAATGGTCCAAGCAGGGAGAAGCCGGTCGTCGGAAAACTGCTCAGTTTACCCGTTATGCTACTGTCGTGCTTGGATTTATCCAAGCATTAGGTATGTCCTACGGATTCAATAACCTTGCAAATGGTCAATTAATTGAAAACCCAGGAATTGGTACCTACTTATTAATTGCAGTTGTTTTAACTGCTGGTACATCATTCTTAATGTGGCTTGGTGAGCAAATTACTGAAAAAGGTGTTGGGAATGGGATTTCTATAATCATCTTTGCAGGTATTGTTGCTGGGATTCCAACCACTGTGAAACAAATTTTTGTTCAACAGTTTGAAAATGCCGGTGAGGCGTTATTTTTACGAATTGTAACTGTTGTGATCATTGCGATTGCTGTTATTGCTATTGTTGTGGGTGTTATTTTTATCCAACAAGCAAATCGTAAAATTCCAATCCAATATGCTAAGCGTGTTGTGGCAGGCCGAAATCCTGTAGGAGGACAATCGACTCATATGCCTTTAAAGGTTAACGCAGCAGGGGTTATTCCTGTTATCTTTGCGATTTCCTTTATTGTAACACCAAGGACGGTTGCTTCTTTCTTCCCGCAAAACGATGTAACGATTTGGATTAACAAAATATTTGATTATTCTCATCCAATTGGGATGATCATATATGCTGCTTTAATTATCGCGTTTACTTACTTCTATGCTTTTATCCAAGTGAATCCTGAACAAGCTGCGGAAAACTTACAAAAGCAAAGCGGCTATATTCCTGGTATTCGTCCTGGAAAAAGTACACAAGAATACCTAACGCGCGTATTATATCGTTTAACTTTTGTTGGTGCGCTCTTCTTAGCAGCGATTTCGGTTCTTCCGGTTATCTTTATTAAGATAGGGAATCTTCCGCAATCAGCTCAAATTGGAGGAACAAGCCTGCTAATCGTTGTCGGGGTCGCCCTTGATACGATGAAACAGCTTGAGGCTCAATTGGTTAAGCGTCATTATAAAGGTTTTATAAAATAAAGGTTTGGGGGATCAAGTCCCCTTAAAACCTATCAATAGCACGAGGGGGAATACGTGTGAATTTAGTATTAATGGGGCTTCCGGGTGCCGGTAAAGGCACACAGGCCGAAAGAATAGTTGAAAAATACGGCATCCCTCATATCTCTACTGGAGATATGTTCCGTGCAGCGATGAAAGAAGGAACAGAACTAGGTTTAAAAGCTAAATCCTTCATGGATAAAGGTGAACTTGTTCCGGATGAAGTAACAATCGGAATTGTTCGTGAGCGATTAAGTAAAGAAGACTGTCAAAAGGGATTTTTACTAGACGGCTTTCCTAGAACAGTACCTCAAGCAGAAGCATTGGAAACTCTTCTTGTTGAACTAAACAGGTCAATTGACTATTGTATTAACATTGATGTTGACAAGAATATCCTAATGGAGCGCTTAACAGGGCGCCGTATCTGTAAGGATTGTGGCGCTACTTATCATCTTGTGTTTAACCCACCAGCTCATGAAGGGAAATGCGATCGCTGCGGCGGAGAATTGTACCAACGGGCAGATGATAATGCGGAAACTGTACAAAATCGGTTGGATGTAAATATTAAACAATCAAAGCCATTATTGGATTTCTATGATGCAAAGGGATATTTACGTACGATCAACGGGCAGCAAGATATTAATGTAGTATTTGCTGAAATTGAGCGATTACTAGGGATATTAATCTAATGACCAAATGCAAAACCAGGCTAAATGTCTCTCGTACATCTCCGAAAAGATTCTAACTTTTGTGGATGCAATCGGTTTTCAATTATATGAGTATGCCGGACATCGTGTTTGGCAAAACTTACATGATGATGGATAATTAATAGAGATCGCGTCTAAAGCCTGGCATAGAAATTTTAATTTCTAATTGTTACTAGAAGACGTGGTACAGGTCATTATGCTATAATCGTAAAGTTGAGCTTTGATTTGCACTTGCACTAGTTTTTAAATAAATGACAATCTGAAAAGAGAAGGGAGACGTGTCCAATGGCCAAAGATGATGTAATTGAAATTGAAGGTAAAGTCATTGAAACTTTGCCAAATGCAATGTTTAAGGTAGAATTAGAAAATGGTCATACTGTGCTAGCTCATGTTTCGGGTAAAATTCGAATGCACTTCATTCGAATCCTTCCGGGTGACAAAGTGACTGTTGAGCTTTCTCCATATGACTTGACACGCGGAAGAATTACTTACCGCTTTAAATAATTGCTTGCACTCCGTACTACTAAGGAGGTTAGGATAATGAAAGTAAGACCATCTGTTAAACCGATCTGCGAAAAGTGCAAAGTTATCCGTAGACGCGGAAAAGTTATGGTTATCTGTGAAAACCCTAAACATAAACAAAAACAAGGTTAATTTTTGAAGGAGGTGCGCTAAAATATGGCACGTATTGCTGGTGTAGATATTCCACGTGAAAAACGTGTAGTTATCTCGTTAACTTACATTTATGGTATTGGTAAAAATACAGCACAAAAAATCTTAGCAGAAGCTGGTGTTTCTGAAGATACACGTGTGCGTGATCTAACTGAAGACGAATTAAACAAAATCCGTGATATCATCGACAAACTAAAAGTTGAAGGTGATCTTCGCCGTGAAATTTCTCTTAACATTAAGCGTTTAATGGAAATCGGCTGCTACCGCGGATTACGTCATCGTCGTGGTTTACCGGTTCGTGGACAAAATACTAAAAACAACGCTCGTACACGCAAAGGTCCTCGTAAGACCGTTGCGAACAAGAAGAAGTAATCGGCAAAGGAGGTTATTTAAATGGCACGTAAGACGAATACACGTAAACGTCGTGTTAAAAAGAATATTGAATCAGGTATTGCACATATCCGTTCAACATTTAACAACACAATTGTAACAATCACTGATGTTCATGGTAATGCAATTTCATGGTCAAGTGCAGGTGCGCTTGGATTTAAAGGTTCTCGTAAATCTACTCCATTCGCAGCGCAAATGGCAGCTGAAACAGCAGCAAAAACTTCTATCGAACACGGTATGAAAACACTAGAAGTAACGGTTAAAGGACCAGGTGCAGGACGTGAAGCTGCCATTCGTGCTCTTCAAGCTGCTGGTCTTGAAGTAACAGCAATTAAAGATGTTACTCCTGTTCCTCATAATGGATGCCGTCCACCAAAACGTCGTCGTGTTTAATTTTTCTGTATAGACTTTCGTATCCCTGTCTATAATGGGATATGATACTAATTTTTCCGTTCATACAGAAGATTTATTCCAGTTGTTGTGCACAAAACGGGAACGTATACATGGGGGAATTTCGGTTAGATCATTTACCTAATCGAGGTTTTCGACGTTTTGAAGGAGG
>NZ_AXVA01000033.1 GCF_000482325.1 Bacillus sp. UNC438CL73TsuS30
CAAATGAAGCAGTACCAACATACTTTGAAAGAACATGGGATTACTCAAAGTATGTCAAGGAAGGGGAATTGCTTAGATAACGCAGTCATGGAGAATTTCTTTGGCTTATTAAAGTCTGAATTACTCTATTTGAAAGAATTTGAGAGCATGGAGCATTTTAAAGTAGAATTAGAGAAATATATTTATTACTATAATCACAAACGGATTAAGGCAAAATTAAAAGGCATGAGTCCGGTTCAATACCGAACTCATGCCCAAGTAGCTGCCTAAACTTCGTGTCTAACTTTTTGGGTTCAGATCATAGGCTTACGACGGCGTTGGGTGGTTTTCTTGTTTTCTAGAATGCCTTTCCGAAAGAAATAAGCGCTGATTTCACGCAAAACTCCTTTCAGAATTTCTCTTAAAATTTCAAGAAATGTTTCCATGATTATCACCTCCTTTCCTTAAAGCAAGGAAAAGAAGATTGACAACACGGCCACCCTCACAATATTCAGTTGCAACTCCATTCTAACACTTTCTATAAATACAAAAACCTATCAATCTTCGACAAAATCTGCTGCTCTGCCATCACCATGAATTTGTTAACGTACAAATAAATGGCCATCCGCTACAAGTTTTTCAAATAGCTTTTTCATTTTGGTCTTCTCTCTTTGTCGTAAAATCAGGTAAAATCCAATAAATGAGCAGTCCGGCAATGGTAGCGTAGGCGATACCATTATGCGCATACCCAACTCCGATGATGAAGATTATCGCAACGATGACCAAATTTTTCATATTCGCCAGACTCACTTTCTCCTCAAGAAGGTGACGGATCCCCATTGCCGCGATCATCCCAAACAACAAGATACATATGCCGCCCATCACGGCAACGGGAATGGATTGAATCACAGCTCCCACTTTTCCGAACAAACCAAGAAGAATCGCAATAACAGCAGCGCCCTGAATGATCCTGCTGGAAAACTGGCGGGTGATCGCTAGAACCCCGAGATTTTCAGCATAAGTGGTTTGCGCCGGTCCGCCGATGAAGCCGGAGACTAATGTTGCAATCCCATTCCCCCAAAGGATCCTCGAAAATCCAGGATTCTTTGTTACATCTTTTCCGATAATCTCATTTAGCACAAACATATGTCCAAGGTCTTCGATGATAGTGACCAGGGCAATCGGCGCCATTCCGAGGATCACGACCCACGTGAATTCCGGCGCGACGAAATGCGGAAGAGCAAAAGCCGGTGCACTGGCGATTGTTTCAAAATCAACAAACCCACGGATCGCGGCATACACATACCCAACAGCAAGACCGATGATAAGCGGCAAGAGGCGGATCACCTTTGTGCCTGCAAGCGTTGCGATAACCGCTGCTAAAAGGCTAACAATCGCAACATCCCAATGGGTCGAGGCCATATTGGTCACCGCCGTGGTTGCCAGCGAAAGACCGATAATACTGACAACTGGTCCGACGACAACTGCAGGAATTACCTTACGTACTTTTTCAAAACCGACAAACGAAATAATCAATGATACAATGGCATAAACAATCGAAACGCTAATCAGACCTGCAACGGCTTCACCGGGTGAATGGAGCTTTCCGACATACAACGCAAGCGGAGCAATAAAGGCAAAGGATGAACCTAGATACGTTGGAACCTTTCCGCCTGTAATAAGATGGAAAATCAAAGTTCCGACACCACTAGCAATAAGAGCACTTCCTGGATCAAGACCGGTGAGGGCTGGCACCAAAACGGTTGCACCAAACATCGCAAACAAATGTTGTAACGATAACGGTATTGCACTTAAGAATTTCTTCAATCCGCTTCCCCCCTTTATTCGTTCTTTAATGATATATTTCCTTAAGTGACTTTTAGACTAAATATTCAAAATATTGTTCGCTGCAAAAAAAAGATCCTTTTCTTGCATGAAAAGGAACCATTCTCTAGTCTATTTTATTTTTTGGTATAAAAAATCCAACGGAACCGTCCCCCTGGTCATTTTTTGATACAATGTAAAAAAGGATTGTATTTGGAGGTTCCGTAGTCGAACTGAAATAATTTGAATTTTCGTGGGTGATAAGATGAAAATTTCAATAGAAGAGATCAGCAAAGAAATTGGAGAAGAAATCCTAATTAGATGTCATGAAGTAGATGACGAAATATACGAAATCGTAGACAAACTGAAAACGGAAGACCTCATCGTAATCGGATATCAAAATGATCGAGTTCACCGTATTAAGCTTCGTGATATCTATTATTTCGAGGCAGTTGATGGAAAGGTTTTTATTTACTGCAAGGACAACGTTTTTGAAGTAAAACAAAAGCTTTATGAGTTAGAGGAATTATGTAAAAATAAGAGCTGTTTTCGTGCATCTAAATCAACTATTTTAAACATAGCCAAAGTTTCATCTATTCACCCGTCTATAAGCGGCCGCTTCGAAGCGGTACTGGATAACGGGGAACGTACAGTTATATCAAGACAGTATGTGCCTGTCCTTAAAAAGATGCTTGGATTATAAAAGGAGGGATAAATCATGAAGCTGTCCAAATTTATACAAAAGATAATTAAGGATTTCTTGATTATCTTCGCAGCCATCATCATTATGATGACGATGTTGCGACAAATATATGATCCCCATATGGCCTTTGATTTGAAGTCAATTTATATCATTATGGCCTTTTCATTTTTAAGTGCATTGATAGGATTTATTTTGTATTCTCCTCATGATCTAAGTGAGAAGAACATGCGTATAAGAATGGCCATTCATTTTATCGCCTTGGAGATTCTGTTGATTTCCCTTAGCAACGTTTTTGGTATTGTGAATAGTGCATTAGAAGGGATCATTCTTGCACTGCAAATTGCCGTGATCTATATCCTGGTTCGTCTGCTGTCATGGAAAAATGATAAAAAAGAAGCCCAAAAAATCAATGAAAGACTAAAGGCATTTAAAAGTAGTCAATAAAATCATAAAGCAGCAGTTGTCTGCAACAGATTATTATGCGGTAAGCTTTATAGCTTACCGTTTTTTTGCATCTTATTTGCCTGTGGATACAACTTACAGTTTTTCTATATACATCCTTTTCGCGGTTTATTATGATGAGTTCATGAAAAAGGATTCGAATGAGGAGGAGTAACTACTATGGGAACTTTACTATTAGTTATCGCTTTGATTTTCGAGATTGCATTTGCAATCTATTGTATGGTAACGAAGCAAAACCATAAAAAAATAAAGAATTGGATTAGGATTGCGGCATTTATAGCATTTGTAATTCTCACACTTTCATCGGTGATTGTGTGGAGTTTCCGCTGGGCCATGCTTGCAATACTGCTTTTCATATTAGCGTTAATAGGAATGGTTTCTCTTATTCGTAACAAAACCAATATTCAAACATACAAAACTTCTAAAATTGTGTGGAAAGCCATTATGATGATATTCGTTTCGATCTTTACATTTTCACCTGCAATTGTTTTTCCGCAGCATAAATCACCAAAAGTGACAGGTGAATATGAAGTCGGAACGGCTACTTACACATATATTGACAAGAACCGTGTAGAGAAAATTTCCGAGAAGAGGACCAATAGATTTGTGAATGTGGAATTTTGGTATCCAAAAAACGCCAAAGGAACGTACCCGCTTTTGGTGTTCTCACATGGAGCATACGGTATTAAAGCAAGCAATACCTCTACCTATACTGAGCTTGCAAGCCACGGTTATGTAGTAGTTTCCATCGATCACCCTTATCACTCCTTTTATACTCGTTCAAAGGATGGAACGAATGTCTTGATCAATACAGATTATAACCGTGAAATCGACAATATGAATAAAGGTGTTTACTCGAATGAAGAACTGTACGGACTCATTCAAAAATGGATGAAACTGCGAACAGATGATATGAATTTTGTCATTGATACGATACTTGAAAAAGCCAAAAGTGGGAGTAATCCCATTTATCAACAGATCAATACAGAGAAAATTGGTGTGTTCGGGCACTCAATGGGCGGCGCAGCAAGTGTTTGGCTAGGTAGAGAACGTGATGATATAGGTGCAGTTGTAAATATTGATGCTCCGTTCTTTAGTGAGCTTGTTTATAAGAAGGATAAGGATGATTTTGTGGAAAGCAGCAAATCCTTCACAACCCCACTTTTTAACATTTATTCTGACGATGTTTGGGGACAGCTCGAAAGCAACTCCCTCTATGTAGCGAATAAAGCCGATAATGAACAATTCAAACAAGCATATACTGCTCATTTTAAAGGGGCAAAACATTTAAGCTTGACCGATTTACCGCTTTTCTCTCCTATACTGGCAAATATTCTGCAAGGCGGAAAAGCTGACATTGATCAATCTTACTGTATTGAAACTGAAAATAAATTGATTCTTAAATTCTTTGACTATGAATTAAAGGGGATTGGCCAATTCACTCCCAAAGGGACATATTGATTTTATCTATAAAATTGATTAAAGGTTAAAACTTAGTAAAAAAGTAGAATCAAGGCGGCCCCACTTGTTAAGGGGATCTTTAAAATTGTCGATATAATCCCATTTCTGTTGATACCCCACCAAAAAGTGTTGATATAATCCCATTTTGTGTTGATATCCTATTAAAAAGTGTTGATATAATCCTATTTTGTGTTGATATCCTACCAAAAAGTGTCGATATCCTAAACCAGCTGGCCTTTGCCCTTGCCCCCGGACCCCATGAATAAAGAGCTCCCCACAAGGGAAGCTCTTTATTCATTACAGTATGGTGTTTTTCATATTGGCGTACATCACCTTTACGGTCTCATCGATTTCATCTCGGGACATCCGCATCGCATTTTCAGAACGGGCATAACCGATTTCGCTTTTTCCTGCTTCAAGGCCTTTAAAGATTGCATCAGCAAATTCATCTACAGGTGTGCCAAAGGTGTGAAGGCCAGCTCCGCCTAAATCGGTATTCACTGCCGGCGGCGCAACTTCGATCACCTCAATGGCCGTATCTTCAAGCTGACTCCTTAAGCTCATCGTAAAGGAATGAACCGCCGCTTTCGTAGCGGAATAAATCGGCGCAATCGCCATTGGCGTAAAGGCTAAACCGGATGATACATTAACGATCGCCGCATAGTCCTTGTTGGCAAAGTACGGCGCAAAGAGCATGGCAAAATGAAAGGGAGCCTCTACATTGGAGGCGATTTCTTGGCTGTAATAGCTCCAATCTTCCTTCGCCTTGGTTTTAAGAATATGGAAGCGCTGCTGAATGCCTGCGTTGTTTACAAGTACATTCACATCGGGGTGCTCGCTCGTAATCCATTCGAACAAAGCAATCCGATCCGATTCTTTGGTGACATCACAAACGCGTGTGATGAGTTCTGAATATTTTTCCTTCGCTTCCTGAAGCCTTGCTTCGCGTCTGCCGCAGACAATGACCTTATTGCCTGCTTTAATGAATCTTTCGGCAAAAGCAAACCCGATTCCGGCTGCCCCGCCTGTAATAAGTACTGTATTCCCTGAAAGTTTCATCATATCCCTCTTTCGTTAAACGGACTGTCATTCCTCATAAATAGGTTACCCATTTGAAATAGTATTTCTACATCACCCTCAATATTTCAGAAACCACATCTTTATGGTTAAAGATAATAGCGATCGCTTCATAGTGGTCACCCACTTGCCAGATGTAACTCCATTGCTCGATATCCATATAATTAAACTGCTTTGTACCAAACTTTTTTCGTATTGCTGCCCTCTCCTCTGCCGTCCCACCCAACGGTTCTTTGATCTCAACTGGCCTTCCCAATAGGCTGATGATTTGCTTTTTCGTCATGCCTGCCTTCAATGTAATTCCGTGGTAGGTAAGCTTTTTCACTCCGCCAAACGACATTTCGGGATCAGGTGTCTTTTTCTTTAAAGGCTTTAATTTGTATTCAAAAGCATAAACCTTCGAAGATGAACGTTTACTCTTTATTCCATAACGCGTTTTGATTGTTAGCGTACCGGTCTGTTTGGTTTCCTTTAAAACAATTGGGTAGGAAAGAAAAATATAATGGTTTCCGGGATCCTTATCATTTTTCACCTTAGGATGCTTCCCGTACTTTTTATAAACCGTTTGAATCGAGCTTCCCACTTTTACCCCTCTGCTCGTTGAAAACTTTAGGCCCTTATTTTTCGTTTTAAAATGTTCATAATCAATTCCAATCACACGACCCTTACTATCAGTATATAACTTTAGATAATAAGCCATTTGCGGTGTCGGGTCTCCAGTAATATAACCATCATCTACCTTATCAAATTGCAGCTGCTTAAAGGATTTCTTTAATTTTTTCATCGAACTGGAGGCTGAATCATTCGGCTCGATCTTCCATAATGTTAAATCTTTTGTTTTTAGCGTTAGCGGACCTTTGGCCAAAGCATGATTCTCTGAAAATAGGACAATAAATAAAAAGAAACTTAAAAAGACAAACAGTTTTTTAGACACGCATCATTCTCCTCACAATAATCGCCTTATAGGATAATTTTACCATACCAAAAGTTCTAATTACTATAAAGAAACAACTTAAATTGAAAGAATCGTTATTCTAGATTTCTATTTCCTAAACGACAGCATCCGACGTTTTCTTTTTCAATCAAACGTTTGATTAAAAACGTTCCAAAGCGCTTTGGACAAAGAACATTGTACAGTTTCCTAGGAAATTATTTGTCGATAAATTCTGTCGCGTTCTCCCGATTGATCCCCTAAACGATCAAAAAATGACCTCATATCGCACAATGATACGCGTTTCTACAAGCTGGGCTTCTACACAAACGTTTGTCCTTCCAGCTACTTTGGATGGACACTTTTATTGGTTTCACGCATGATTTTGTCCTTCCACCTCTAGCGGGTAATGAAACCAACTAAAAAAAGAGAAGTGCAGTTAGCACTTCTCTACCTTCAGCCTAAGGCTGCTAGATTACATAATTACGCAGTTTACCAATCTTTTCTACTTCTACCGTTACGACATCGCCCGACTTCATTGGACAACTGCCGGAAGGTGAACCCGTAGCCAAAATATCCCCTGGCTCCAGTGTCATAACCTGTGAAATCCAACTGATTAGGAACGGAATCGAAAGTGACATCTGATTCGTATTCCCATCTTGTACAACTTCCCCGTTTAAAGTGGTAACGATCCGTAAATTCGATGGATCAATACCTGTCACAATCCACGGACCCAATGGACCAAACGTATCAAAACCTTTTGCGCGTGTAAACTGGGGATCCTTTTTGGTAAGATCTCTTGCCGTTACATCATTAAAGATCGTACAGCCAAAAACATAATCCATTGCCTCTTCCACTTTTATATTTTTGCCGCGTTTCCCAATGACAAGGGCCACTTCCCCCTCCAATTCCACCTGCTGGGTTAAATCACTTGACGGAAGAATGATATCCCCTTCATTTGGAATCAAGGATGAGGCCGGTTTTAAGAACAAAAAGGGTTCTTTGAGATTAGCCTCCCCGCCAGTCTCTTTAGCGTGTCCAGCATAGGTCCAGCCAAAATTAATCACTTTTGACGGGGCTACAGGCTCCAAAATTTTCACATCATCAAATTGAACCCTTACACCATCATATTTTAGTTCGTTGTTCGCAATTTCAGCGAAAGTACTGGACAATTGTAAAATCTCATTATCCTCAACCATTCCGTAATATACTTCACCATTATGATTTTCATACCGAACAATGGTTTGTGTTTTTTGTAAAACTTTCATGACAATACCAACTCCATTTTTAATTCATTGCATACATTTCCAATATCGCCTATTTTAAAACTTCTATTAATCTATCCTTGTAGATGTTTCATCCCTTACAAACGTGCATGACGATCCATCATTTCTCTTGAGAGTGAATTTCAAGCCAAATTCACAATCTGGAATTTACACTTTATTTCCATATATTTCCGCACAACGCGTATTTACATTAGCTATTATATAATTAAATGGTAAAAAATCAATAAAATGTTCTCATTATGCACACTTTTTCTATCTCAACTATTTTTCCTTCTTCTAATGATTTACAAAACCTGTCGAATATCCTCGAACTTTCTTGCCAACAATTGGGTGAATTTGTAGTATGATAAAAACATCACTTTCAAACTATTAAGAAAATTAATGGCCTTTTTTTATTCATAACGAATCACAATAGGTTTTCAAATAGTTAAATAACCTAAAGAGGAGTAAACACAAATGAAGCTAAAAAGGATTTTTTGTTTTTTACGCAAATATCATAAATATGATTACTACACCAGCGTTTGTGTTCGATGTGGTAAAAAAAGATAGAACCACGAGGATGGTCCTCCTGGTCTATTTTAATTATTTCATGGACTAAAAAAGCCGGTAGAACTGTCCCCATGGTCCTTATAAAAAAGAATGAATTAAAAATAGAATTGCAAAGGCAACACCAGATCGCAAATGCCATTTCCGGTCCATCCTCTTATATCGAAATAGTCCTGATATAGGAACTGGAAGCAGGACTACCAAGGAAATCAATCCACTTATATTATTAAAATCAAATTTGAAACCGTGCATAAAGACAGCTATCGTATGCAAGACAATAAAAGCGATGGCGATAATTGCTGCTGGAGTATGCCATTTTCGGGCAAAACGTAGTAAAGCGGACAACCATTTTTTCACCTTAGCTTGACCTTTTAAATGACGAAGCTTCATAACCCGAAGAAGCACATAATAAGCAAGTACAAAAAATACGGCAATTCTTGCATTGGAGCCAAAACCTTTAAATGTATGCTCAAACTGCCTGCTATGCAGGGTAGTGAATGAAAGTTGTAATAGTCCCTTAAGCCCCCAAAGCATGATCAAAGCAGCGATGATAATCGCCACAATTACCCATATACGTTCCTTTTTAGGAATCCATCCTTGTTTTTGGACCTTGATTTCCCGTGTACTCATTGGTGTGTCCTCCTATAAATAACTTGGCCATTGTCACCGAATCTCGCCTTTTCGAAAAAAAACCACTTAAAGTTAAAATAACCTTCAATTTTATTTAAATACAATCTAGCACGAAAAATGAATACATTTTCTAAATGAATGAATTCTTAAAATGTTTTTGTATCTTTGCTAATAAAATGTTTCCAATTTCATTCATTAGATTTTTTTACAAGCGATCGTAAATACTATAAAAAACTTTTTCCTTTTAGGAGGAGTTAAAAACAACAAAATAGTCACATATTGATGTTAGATTAGTTAATTGGCGGTGAAAAAATGGATCAACACCTGCATCACGTGGAAGAACATTTTTCTGGGTCTGATTTCATTCGGGATATTGTAATTGGTATGTCAGACGGATTAACCGTACCATTTGCATTAGCTGCTGGTTTGTCGGGTGCTGTGGATACAACAACATTGATTCTCACAGCAGGAGGTGCTGAAATTGCAGCAGGGTCCATTGCAATGGGACTCGGCGGATACTTGGCGGGAAAAACAGATGTGGAACATTACGAATCAGAACTTGCTCGTGAACAGCGCGAAATAATAGAGCTTCCAGAACGCGAAGAAGAGGAAGTATCTGAAATATTCAGGGAATATGGACTGGAAGAAGAACAAATCAAATCGATTACAGAAACCATGAAAAAGAATCCTGAAAAATGGGTGGATTTTATGATGAGATTCGAATTAGGGTTGGAGAAACCAGAGCCTACAAGGGCAAGGAACAGTGCGATTACCATTGCCGTTTCTTATATTGTCGGTGGGTTAATCCCTCTGTTCCCTTATTTTATCTTCAAACATCCCGCGACAGCATTAATGACTTCTGCAATCGTTACACTGATCGCATTGATGATTTTTGGATACGTAAAAGGAAGGTTTACGGGAACTTCACCTATTAAGAGTGCTGTTCAAACAACGATTACTGGTGGACTTGCTGCAGGAGTTGCGTTTGGGTTAGCGAGAGTTATCTCTTGAATGTAGAATAGTAAACTCCATAATTAGCCCCTTTCCTAAATAAAATTTGAAAATGCTAAGGGATTGGTTTGAGGGACACGAACCCATATCTTTTCCCCAGGTTTTAATCTTTGATCTCTTCGACAAAAATCGGGTGGTGCCTGGCACCGCCCGATTTTTGTCGAATTAGCCTTTACTTACTTCTACCACCGCAAAGGTTTTAAGCGCATTGTATTCCTCAGGTGTTAGTCTTTTTAATACTTGGCTCGTAATCTCTGATTTTTCTTGCGGAGTGAGACCATCTTTGGCTTTATCCACAAAGGCCGCGATCTCACTCGCGGTGAATTTGGATAAAACGAATTTCATGGCTTGGTCCCTTGAGGTGAACATTAACTTGGTTTTAGCCACATTCTCCACCCCTGGGTGGACGGTATTCCCTGCTTCTTTTCTCTGAGCCGCTTTAGTAGGCGTCTTAGGATTAGAAACAGACTTTACCGAATATTTTTGTAGGATTTCCTTCTTTTTTTCTGGCCCAACTTGATTTTCAATGGTTTGTTGAACAGTAGGCTCCATTAACAAATTCTTGATTTCTCTTTGAGGGATTTGGGCAGATACTTCATCCACTACTTTCTTGGAGGCAAAATTCATGACCAAATGGTAGCAAACAAACCCCATGATGAGTAAGAAAGAGAACGAGAATCCCAGCCACAATCTTTTCTTTTTCCAAAAAGGCTTTACCTGTATCCGGCGATGCTTTCCCCGCTTTTTATAGTAATGGCCCTCTTCATCTTTAAAATAACGAATGCCCAGAGGTTTTAGTGGTGTGTTAATTTCCCGCATTTTTAGCATGTGTGTTTCTCCTTCGTTCCTTTTAAAAAGTATGTATTTTTCCTAAAAATATTTTAATCACGATCATAGCTAGGATAATTTTACTAGAATCCAAGATTGGTGTCGATATCATTCTAATCCAAAGCGATCATTTATTTTCAATCAATATGAAAGCACCTAAATGGCTGAGCCAACAAGGGATAGGTCCTACTCTTGGAGTGAGGGTCTGCCCCTATAGTCACACGGTCCAAAAGTCCTGCTAGTGATGTCCCCGTGGTCACCTTACCCCGAGCTTTATGGTTTATCCATAAACTCTTCGCCACAAATCTGTCATAAAATTCACTGAACCCCCATGTTCCCTTTCAACAAAAATATTATGGATGGGGATAAAAATTTATTGATAAACAATAAATAATGTCTTAAAATCAAATTAACGATATTCGAGGGAGGTAGAACCATGGACATGAACCATTTGATTAATGAAAATATCGCAAACCCCCATGAGCTGGAGAGACTGTTTAGAAAAGACCCCAAAGCATTTAAAAAATCATTCCCACACGCCTGGGAGCAAAGCCCTGATTCGCAGGTTCTTGCCGTTTGGTATGAAAGATTACATTTCAAGGAGACATCAGATACAGAAAAAGCTTTCTTGCTTCAGAAAGGTTTCTTATTCATGGGCCTTTTAGCGATTCTGGCCGGGATATGCACCAGGATCATTTTTCATTATGTTGAACAGCAGACAATTGCACCCATCAACCTTGCTTTCGGGATACTTCCCTTTATTGCAGCCTATTTTGTATACAAGAATCCCCCTAAAAAAATGATGGTGAATTCCCTTGCAGCGCTGTTCCTCATCTCCGGGATTTATCTTAATATGCTGCCATTGAATGATAAAGACAGTATGATCCTAGCTTATATACACCTTCCCATTTTCTTATGGGGATTGGTTGGGCTTGCATTTACAGGAAATGAATATAGGGAAGGCAGCACAAGATTAGCCTATCTTAAATTTAATTTAGAATTTGGCATCCTCTACGCGAGCATGGCAGTGAGTGGAATGCTGCTAGCAGGATTAACCATGCAGTTATTTAGGTTTGTCGGCTTGAATATAGAAGACTTCTATTTTAGAAATATCGTTGTATTTGGCGCTGCGGCTCTCGCGATTGTGGCTGCATCCCTTGTTTCCATGAATCTTAAATTTGCTAAAAATATTACACCTTATCTAGCGAAGATTTTTAGTCCTCTTGTCCTGGTCACATTGTTGGTCTATCTGATAACGGTTGTTTGGGTCGGAAAAAATCCATTCTTGGACCGCAATTTCCTGATTGCCTTCAACGGAATACTCCTTGGTGTATTGGCTGTCACGATCTTTTCCATTACCGAAAGCGACACAGACGAGAAAAAGAACCTTTCAGATTATATCAACTTTGCCTTAATTGTTCTTGCGCTGATCATTGACAGTGTGGCTTTGTCAGCCATCGTGTTCAGACTTTCTTCATATGGGATTACGCCCAATCGGCTTGCTGTTTTAGGCGTCAACATACTGGTCTGGGCAAACCTAATATGGATTATGCTCTCCTATATGCGGTTTCTACAAAACAAAACCGGGCCTTCACCTATCCAAGATGCCGTTACGAAGTATTTGCCAGTCTACGGACTTTGGGCAGCTTTCGTTACCTTAACGTTTCCTTTAATTTTTTAAAACAAAAAAGGGTCTCCAAACCCCTTATTCTTACTAGCCTGTAAGCATAACTAGCCCTTTCACCTTCTTAGTTACCATTTTCATCGGCGAATCTGTATATTGATCTCGTTCTTTTTTTGTTCCATTTCACTCGATTTATGTGCCATTCTCCCGATATATAGCCCAAACTAACAAATATATGTGCCGACCTACGGATTTCCATTTAAAAAGCCAGGCGGTCGCCTGGCTCAGATCATTTTTCTCCTAAGAATATAACGCTGGAAACTACTTTTCGCATGTTCCCCTACTTTTAAATTACCATTTTCATGGGACATTCGGTTTTTTTATTGCACCTTGCTCATGTTTATGTTCCATTTCAATCGATTTATGTTCCATTCTCCCGATATATGGACCAAACTATCAAATATATGTGCCGACCCCCACGGTTTCCCGCTGTCAAAAGCCAAGCGATCGATTGATCTTTCTGAATTCTGCCCAAAAGCCGCAAGAAAGTCCCCAGGGTCTTTTTTAAAAAAATTTTACCCTTAAGAAAATATTGATTTTTTACAAAATAAATTATATTATTAATTTCGTTGTAAAATTCGACAAAATTCGCTACAATTCTTTTTTGTTTATTTTATCAGAATATTTAGTTGATTTTGATTTGAGGAGGAAATATAATATGGATTTGTTTAGAAAAAAATCCATTCAAGATTTAATAAAAGAGTCAGGAAGAAAAGAGGTTTCATTAAAAAAGGAGTTAGGCGCCTTTGACTTAACGATGCTCGGAATTGGCGCAATTGTTGGCACCGGAATTTTTGTTCTGACCGGGGTCGCCGCAGCCGAACATGCTGGCCCTGCCCTGATCCTATCCTTTATTATTTCTGGGCTCGTCTGTGTTTTTGCTGCCCTTTGCTATGCAGAGTTTGCTTCTACGGTACCCGTATCAGGCAGTGCTTACACCTACAGTTATGCTACTTTTGGAGAAATTATCGCCTGGATTCTAGGCTGGGATTTAATTCTCGAATATGGATTTGCCAGTGCTTCTGTCGCCAGCGGATGGTCGGGTTACTTTCAAGGTTTAATTGCCGGATTTGGCATCCACATTCCTAAGGCAATCTCGAGCGCATATGACCCGGCACATGGTACGTATATAGATGTACCAGCCATTTTGATCACTCTGATCGTCGCATACATGTTAACAAGAGGAGCAAAACAATCAGCACGTTTTAATGCCATCATGGTGATTATAAAAATATTGGTTGTTCTCCTATTTCTTGGTGTCGGTGCATGGTATGTGAAACCTGCTAACTGGACACCTTTTATGCCGTTCGGATTCTCAGGGGTAACAGCTGGAGCTGCAACAGCCTTCTATGCCTATATTGGTTTTGACGCAGTCTCAACAGCAGCGGAAGAAGTAAAAAATCCACAGCGTAATATGCCAATTGGAATTATTGCATCCCTGATCGTCTGTACGATTCTATATGTTGCAGTATCAGCGGTATTAACAGGAATTGTTCCCTATCAATTACTTGATGTAAAAAATCCTGTCGCATTTGGACTTAATTACATTCATCAAGACTGGATTGCTGGTTTCATTTCCCTAGGAGCCATTGCTGGGATTACAACCGTTCTAATCGTCATGGTTTATGGACAAACCCGCTTATTTTATTCCATCAGCCGAGATGGGCTGCTTCCAAAGGCTTTTTCAAAAATAGATAAGAAAACGAAGACGCCGGTTGTAAATACGTGGATCACCTTTGTCCTCGTTTCTATTTTTTCTGGCTTAATCCCACTTGGTAAGCTCGCTGAATTAACGAATATCGGCACGCTATTTGCGTTCATGTCCGTTTCAATCGGCATTTTGTTTTTACGTAAAAAGCAAGGTCCGCCGAAACAAGGTTTCCGCGTTCCGTTTGTACCATGGATTCCGATTCTAGCTTTTCTATCCTGTGGATATTTAGTCCTGCAACTTCCATCCATTACATGGATCAGTTTCGTCGTATGGCTAGTGATCGGTTTAATTATTTACTTTAGCTATGGAAAAAGACATTCAGCATTGGGCAAGGAATAAACAAACATAAACGAGCCAGAACATGCAAACACACTTGGGGATACTCTCCAAGTGTGTTTTATTTATTTTAGGCTGGACCATAACCGATCGCATGAGCAATGATGACCGCTATTGTACCAATTGCGTATTCAATTAGAATCAAAGGGAGAATCCATTTTGCCCACTTTGTCCAGGAAATTCCCGCAATTGCCAATCCAGCCATTAGCGTACCACCTGTCGGAAAAATAATATTTCCAATACCATCCGCGAAGGAAAAGGATAATACTGCTGTTTGGCGTGTAATGTGCAATAAATCTGCAAGCGGTGCCATTATAGGCATGGTCAACATCGCATGGCCACTCCCTGATGCTAAAATGAAATGAATAGCCGCTTGGAAGTTGAACATTCCGACAACACTTAAAAAAGCAGGAATATGTTTCATGCCTTCTGATACTTGGTGAAGCAAGGGGTCAATAATATGCCCTTGATTCAATACGACCAGAATGGCGCGCGATACACCAATGATTAAAGCTCCGCTAATTAAAGATGCCGATCCCTGTGTAAAAGATTCTACGGTATCATCAATCGATATCTTGCCAAGGATAGCAATGACGATCGTTAAGATAATAAATAAGGCTGCAATTTCAGTAATGTACCATTGGTACTTAATAACACCAAATACAAGAATAACATAATTGATAAAAAATGCCGTTAAAATCCATTTATGTCTTGTTGTTAACTGTACTTTCGCTGTTAGTAGAGTGTCTGACCTACTTGTATCAAATTTCCCGAAAATTCCGGTTGATGGATTTTCCTTTACTTTCATGGCATGACGATAGACGAATGTAACAGCAATAAGATATAAGATTACGAATAAAACCAGGCGGAACCCCATCCCCGAATACATAGGAAGGCCTGCTATTCCTTGCGCCAGCCCCACTGTAAACGGATTCATAATGGCGGTTGTAAATCCGACAGACGCCCCTACCAATACCATCGCAGTTCCTGTTATCGTATCAAATCCAATCGCAAGAGCCAGTGGGATAAACAGAGGTACATATGCCAAAGTTTCCTCAGCCATCCCCATCAATGATCCACCAAGTGCAAAGAATAGCATGATAATCGGAATCATCAACTTTTCACGGTTCGCGAGTTTTCTTGCCATCGTTGAAACAAGCGCCTCAACCGTGCCTGATGCCTTTAATACACCAAAGAATCCTCCGATAATCAGAACAAAAAAGATAATATTAGCCGCTTCTACCATCCCTGAAGGTATGGCTTTTAACATATCAAAGAATCCAACCGGCGCTGATTCAATCCATTTGAATGAATTTGGATTTACTGTTGTATACCCATTTTTTTCAATACGGGTATATTCTCCAGCTGGCATGATATGTGTAACAATGGTTGCAATGACTAAAAAGACAAGTAACAGTGCAAATACGTTTATTTTCCGTTCCTTTTTTTCCTTTTTTTCTCCTGGCTCGAATGAAAGTACTTTTTCTGACATTTGACTCATAGACCGATCCCCTTTTCAATAAATTTTTGGCAACCGACGACTGGTTAACTCAATTCTCGAGCGTACCAGGCCGTCATATTACAAATCTTTAAGAGGTACTGAATTCCATCGATTCCTTTACTTATAACACTCGGTTCTAACCACCATATTCCTAATTTCATTCACAAAGTGGCTAAATAAACGCTGCTGCATCGCATCCCTTTCCGACATCATTTCTGGATGCCATTGAACGGCTGTTACATAATGATGGGCTTTAGATTCAATGGCCTCAATTACACCATCAAAGGACAAAGCACTCACTTCAAAATCTCTTCCCAGCGTTTTCACTGCTTGATGATGAAAAGAATTAACCATTAAGGATTTTTCGCCAATCGCCTCATAAATTTTTCTCCCTTCAAAAAGATTTACAGAATGGGAGCCTTGCCATTTACGAAACTGTTCCCGAGCATGGAAGTGTTCAGGACCCATCTCATGTTCCAAGTCTTGATAAAGAGACCCGCCAGCTGCAACATTCAACACCTGTAATCCTCGACAGATTCCTAGAATAGGAATATCTCTTTCTAAAGCCTGCCTTGCTAGATTTAATTCAAAGTGATCGCGCTCTTCCTCTACAGTACCTAAATACGATTGGGGAATATCACCGTAATAAAATGGATTGATGTCTGCACCGCCAGCCAATAATAATCCATCTAATTGGTTAAGTGTGGAATCGATTTGATCAGCTTCTTCAATAGGAAGTAGAACAACCGTTGCACCCGCCCGTTGAAGAGAACGGATGTAGTCATAAGAAAACATAGCCATATCTTGACCTGGGAGCCCCCGTAAGCCTTCCTTCCCTATTTCGCTATGGTCAACATAATACCCGGTAACGCCAATTAGTGGTTTCATTTCCTCACACCTCATATTTTTAATAGTTTCATTATCTTTCTCTCTTGTGATTTTATTTTCTTATCCTCCTTTTTCTAGCAAATGGTAAAGAAATCGAATAGGTGAAATACGACTAATTTCATCACTTCTTTACACACTATTTATACTTGCAAATCTCATACCAACATTAAAATTCAAATGCTTATTCCCATCGTTTTAAATATTTTGTTATTTTACCAGTGCTTGCTATGTTGATATGCATTATAATTGGTTATTATTTGGCTGTGTAATAGCCAAATTAAATAACCAATTATAGACCAATTAGATGCAAGCTAAAGAGGTGTTCTATGAACGAATATGAAAATAACCACATTGTATTGATTACCGGTTTAAAAGAAACACGAAAAGCCCTCCATCAACAATTAGCGGAGATGGTGAGTGATTTTATAGAGATTGAAAGTTTTTCTGTAGAAGAAGGTATTCCAAGAGTATTTCATTCATCATTAATCGTTTTACTCTCTACTATGTTGAAAGAAGAGGTCAAAGACTTTATTGGGGACAACTGCGAAGTAATCATAACAAAACGAACATTAAATTATGAAAACGTGGATCAACTATTATTTTTGCCAGAAGGAACACAAGCCTTGTATGTGAATGATCATCCTGAAACCGTATATGAATCGATTGAAACCATGCGTCAATTAGGGCTGAACCATATTGAATATATCCCATACTATCCAGGAAAAGCGAATATACAAAGGATCAAGCTTGCAATCACACCTGGCGAACTAAAAATTATCCCCAACTTTGTAGAAAAAGTGATTAATATTGGTCATAGACTAATCGATATTACTACGATCATGTCCATTCTGGAGCGATTCCGTTTAATGGAGGAATACGGTAACCATGTTTCTGAGAGGTACTATCGAAAAATAGTAGATTTAACGAAGAATCTAGCTAAAGCTCATCGACAACTTCACCAAGTGATTGATGGTGTTGGTGATGGGATTCTAGCTATTGATGATAAAGGAAGGATTATTGTTTTTAATGAAATCCTGGAAAAAATGCTTAAAATAAAAAGCAAAAATGCAATTGGTCAACCGATCGATTCTATTATTGATAATATTGATTTGGTCACTTTTATCCTATCAAGCAGGCAACAAGAAAGCAGTATATTTGTTGTAAACGGGTTGGACGTGATCGTGGAACGTCTGCATATCAATGATCAATCGATTATTGTTACTTTTAGAAATGCGCTTAAGACCATTGAGTTTGAACGTAAATTAAGAAAAGAATTTGTTAAAAAAGGATACGTAGCAAAATACAACTTTCATGATATCGTTGGGATTAGCCCCACCATCCAAGAAACGAAACAAATTGCCAAAAGGTTAGCTAAGACGGATTTAACGGTTTTAATTGAAGGTGAAAGCGGCACCGGAAAAGAGTTGTTTGCAAGTGCCATTCATACTGCTTCTCTTCGAAACAGCGGCCCTTTTCTTGCCGTTAACTTTAGTGCTTTATCGGATGATTTAGTCGAGAGCGAACTGTTTGGTTATGAGGACGGAGCGTTTACTGGAGCAAAAAAGGGCGGAAAAATGGGATTGTTTGAGCAAGCAAATGGCGGCACTATTTTTTTGGATGAGATTGGAGATATTAGTCTTAAACTTCAAGCACGGCTCCTTCGAGTATTGCAGGAAAAAGAAATCATGCGTGTTGGTGGAAGCCAAATTATCCCCATAGATGTTCGGATTATTGCAGCAACCAATAAGGATCTCCTGAAAATGATTCGAGAAAATCTGTTTAGAGAAGACTTATACCATAGGCTTAAGGTACTCTTTATACACCTTCCCGAATTAAGGGCTCGTCGAAATGACATTGAATTATTGGCTAAACATTTTGTTGCGCGATCAAACCATAAGGTCAAAATGGAACAAGAATTAATGGAAGAACTTCAAGAGTATCCATGGTATGGAAATGTAAGAGAACTTAAAAATACCATCGATTATCTGCTTGCTGTCCGTACCGGAAACCTACTAACGAAGAATGATTTGCCTAATCACCATTATTTTCAAAAACCTCCCCAAAGGGAAACAGATAGTGGCCTGATAGAGAATATGCCGCCCTTTTATTCAGGTTTAAGCAGTCTTGATGAAGAATCACTTTTCATCCTTAACCTCATCATGATTTATGAAGAAAAAGGAAAGATAATCGGAAGAAGGATTATTTCTGAAAAAAGCCAAGAAGTCAAAATGAAATTATCTGAGGCACAGGTTAGACACCGGTTGAATTTTTTAAAAAATCGAGGGTATTTGCAAACAAAAAGAGGGCGGGCAGGAGTGAATCTAACAAGAAAGGGTCGGGAGATTCTTACTACAATTAAGTGAAAATATTAAAGAAACGAGCCACAGGGACGGTTCTCGCGGCTTTTTCTGACCATGAGAACCGTCCCTGTGGTCCCTCATTAAGTAACCGGCGAAAGAAATAAGCGGATATTTTCGGTTAAATGCGAAATAGAAAGCGAAGTTTTTCCTTTTATTTATCTGATCGGGTGCTTAACCTGATCCCCCCCAACCGATAAGAGCGGATCAAAAAGTCCCCTTATATTTCCACCCCTTAAATCAAACAGTACAGAGATCAAATCTAGTAGGGGTCGCCATTTCTGACCACCCCCCCTTACAGAGCTCGTACGTGTGGCACTTCGCATACGGCTCTTCCCACTAATCTCCTTTAGTTGTAAATCTAGATTCAAGAGGAAAAGGTGTTCGCGTCATCACCAGGGGGAGACTCGAAATGGCGAAATTCTACAAAAACATACTCAAATTCATAACCGTTAATACTGCCTGATCAGGAATGATTGTCCTTGCAGCAATCTTCCACTGCCCATCTACTTTCCGAATGATGTCTTCCCGCTCGCCAATAATTTCTTCTAATTGATGTTCGGAAGCTCTGCTGCGTTTGAAGTAAAAATAGCTTCGGACGTTATATTCATTAGAATTAGCACCAGGCTTTATCATGATGTTGGTGATATAATGCCTCTGCCTTGTTCGTGGATCTTCAACCCACGCGGAATTCGTATAAAGCCGTTTCACCCTCGTCTCCAGGGATTTTTTCGTATCTTCAAAATATGTCATATCATCAACGATATTCGAACCATCTCTTCTCTCCGTTGTCACACGCAACGGCATGCGATATATAATATCATCGGTTAATAAATCATGCCATTCTAGGTACATATGGTGGTCTAACAAATAGGCTTCATGATAGAGAAATTGAGTAATTTCATGTTGTAATTCTGCATTCACTTGAGTGTTTTGAAGTTGAAATTCCATACTCACTGGCTATCCTCCTCTTCGTCCAAAAGACCATCTGAAATTAATTCAAACCAACGTTTTTGAATACTTCTTGCCAAGTTATCCGTGTAAGTAGATGGGTAAGCAACACCTGGTCCAGGGAAGTTTTCAACTGGCTCAAATACGTCTTCTCCCAATAGGTAATTGCTCACATTATTATAGCTTAATTCTTTATCTTCCATCATGAGCGCGTCTTTTACTTGAACAATACGAGCCCAAACTTCTGTATCATCCTGTTCTAATGTTCCAGAGGGACCAAAGGAACCGACATAAGCCTTATATGCTTTCTCCTTGTATTCTTCGGGTGCTGCCTTATCAATTAAGAACCAACACCATATTTCTACTTTATTAGGCCCTAAAGGTCTCCAAACCCGAAGATTTAAGTAGTTGATCATCTCCCCTTCCAACCCATGCACTGGACAGTCGAAAGCAAGGTTAGGGAACATACCACCGACAAAAACGGTCGCGTTTGAAAAGACTTCAAGTTGTTCAGGACTTAAATTTCGCTCAATCATTGGCCACATCGATTCAGGCAATGTTTGGTATTTATAGTCTGTGTGGCCTGTTTTAGACGTCATAATACTTAGACCATGACCGTTATCTAAAACGATCTGATGGCCATAACTCGCAAAATTGGGGTCATTTGGGCTGATCCCTAATTCAACAGTGGACCGGTGGTTCGTTTGAACATGATATGGGTCTGAAGCGAAATTTTCTTGCGTCATCTTCCAGTTGGCTTGTGCTGTCCAACGTTGAGGAACGCCTCTAACTTCCATTCCGCCATCACTTCTGCCTAACAGGATGTCTAAATACCATTTCATATCCCCTAGGTAATCTTCCAAAGGCATGGCTTGATAATCCAAGCTTGCAAATATCAACCCTTGGTACATCCCTACTTTCGGAATTGGACGTAGCCCCCACTCGTCCTTTATCATTTTTTCTCCGTATACTTTTTTTCCGGATACGATACCAACCAGTTCCCCTTCAAGGTTAAAACTCCATCCATGATAGGGACAAGTAAACGTCTTCTTTTTTCCAAAATCAGCCGTACATAGATGTGCGCCTCTATGCGTACAGGAGTTTAGAAAAGCTTTAATCTCTCCGGAATTTGTTTTTACAAGTAATACTGGATCACTCGCAATCCAACGCGTCACATAACTTCCGGGCTCCTTTAGTTCAGATTCATGCCCCAGAAATTGCCACGTTTGACCAAAAATCTTTCTGCGTTCCAATTCATAAATATCCTTATCAGTCACTGCCCATTGAGGCATTAAACCCTTATCCAACTTTTCTTTCAGCTTCTGTAATGTTTGCTTATTGATGCTATCTTTAACCAACATTCTCTATTCACCTCATTAAATCTAATTTTGATGAGTAAGATACATTTTCGTTCATTTTCTACTGTGTAATATCTATTGGGAATATTTATACATGATTACAAGTTTGTAGGTTTTTTATTCTATCAATTCATACATCTAACCTCCCCCTATAATCGATTGTCTATTTAAAATATTCTGCTATTTATAGTGTAAAATGTACTATATATAATGTAAATGCAGGTTTTTTATGATTATCTATAATTATTTATGATGATTAGAGAAATAAAATTTGCCTGAAAGGGGCCTTTAGAACAATAGTGAGATAATCTCTATCTATTATTCATATCTCTCGCAGATTGTGCTACTAATCTAACAGAATCCTAAACAAGTGGATTTTTCGGACCATGAGAACGCCCCTTTGGTACTTCAAGTAACCAGCGAAAGTAAAATAAACGAAGATATTCGGTTAAATACGGAATAGAGCTCGTTTTGGGATAAATAAGGGAAAGTTTTCCGATTATGAAAGCAAAATCCCCCATTTTCACCGTTTTTCGAGTCAATAAGCGAAATCTCTCCGGCTATTTAAGCTCTATTTTTAATGATAATGCTAATTAAACGAAATTTTTTCGTCTATTTATCTGATCGGGCGCTTAACCTGATCCCCCAACCGATATGAGCGGACCCGCTTGATCCCAGATGTGGGAAACAACATCGACTAGTTGAGAAAATACCTTTTTTACCGTTTTGTCATTTAGTTTCAAATACTTCTCGACTTCTTTAGGGGATACGGCTTCCGTTAGGTACATAAATAGTGATCTTTTTACAATCTTTTACTTATTCCTACAAAATGGATTACCAATCAAACGTTTGATTAGAATCGAAGTTTACATCGTTATATAAGGAGTTCATTGTTTTTTCCAGTAAGGAATTTGTCGAAGGTTGCATCCACTGAAGGGCAAATCTTAGCCGACACCATGTTAATTTTTATTTTCCACGACTATGTCCTTTTCCTCCATTTTTCTTTATATAGAAGGTGTAAGGAGGAGGTGAGAAACAATGGCACAGGCACGATTAACTACGACGAAGCTTCGTATCGTATTTGAAACAGGCGTGGACGGTGAAGGAAATCCAATCCTACGATCCAAGACCTTCAGCAATGTCAAAAAAGAGGCAACAGCGGACCAACTCTATCAAGCAGCACAAGCCATCTTTGTATTATGTAACGATACGCTTTACCGCATCGAGAAAAACGATAGTTCCGATCTATTAGTCTAGTGAGCAATTCATTTTTGAGGACAGGAGGTGAGGAAATTGGCTAAAACCTTGGAATTACAATTCGAAACGGCGACCGGTAAAATTGCCCGAATTACCGTTGATAATCCAAAGGAACCGATTGATGAAGCGGTTGTGAAGCAATCAATGGATCAAATCGTAAGCTCCGGCGCTTTCTATACAGGAAGTGGCGATCTTGTTTCAGCAAAAGGGGCAAGAATCGTGGAACGTAATGTAACAGATTATGAGCTTGTTTAAGAAAGAGGGAGGCCGGATTCTTCGTGAAGCCGGTCTCCTTTGATACCACAGGGACGGTTCTCATGGTCTGAAAAAGCCGCAAGAACCGTCCCCATGGTCACTATTGGGCTTTGATATATGAAATATCCCCCAATAATAATTTCGCACCATTTTCATCCATCTTTTTGCCTGCTTGTGCTTTCACTTCGTTCTCAAGTGAATTTAAGCCATTTAGAACAGCACCTTTGTCATCCTGTTTAGACTGAATGTGCTGAACCTTTGACATTAAACTGTTCAAAATTCCTTCATCCGTTACCCAGCCTTTATTCGTTGCGATGGCCAAGAATTCATCCAGATGGCCGATATCAAAGGATACATGCAGCGTACTTGTCTTCACTGCTTCATTTCCAGCAACATCCACTGCTTTCACTTGAACAGTATGATCGCCCGCCACAAGAGATAGCGGCTCGATATGAATCGGATTCTCGACTGCTTTACCATCCAAGGTAATCTGAACGTCTGCCACTCCGCTGATTGGGTCCGTCACCGTAACTGGAATCTTGGCTTCATCCGTCTGGTTTACGGTCAGAGAGTCCTTAAGATCAATCACAGGAGGAGTTGGATCCTCTTTGGTTACATCATATAGCGAGAAGGAGGTGAATAAAATCGAACCTGCATTATCTTCATACAACAGACCAATTTTTCCATCCTGCAGAACGGTTAAAGCGGAATAAGCATAGCCGCCCGGTTTTACAAGCATAGAAGATTTCCAGGTTTCCCCGTCATCTTCACTGACACGTACCGTCCCGTTAACCCTGCCGGAGGTATTTGCCGGATTCGCCCAGATGACACGGTTTTTACCGTCCCCCAGATCAGGATAATTGATAACCGTTGACTGGCAATAAGGATCCAACAGGGTTTGATCAAAGGTTACATCCCCCCAGGTTTCTCCCCCATCCAAGCTTTCGGCAACTGCCACTCTTCCTGTCCCTGAAGTATTTCGCATATATAATTTTAACGTTCCGTTGTCCAGTTCAATTACTTGTGATTCGGTTAATTGTGCCCCATAAACACCTGTTGTTTCAGATTGCAGCGTTGTGCCTTGCCATACTCTGCCATCGTTTGGAGATTCACCGCGTTTCCACGTTTTTCCGTGATCGTCACTATAGACGACGGCACTTGATTGCATACCATTCTTGTTTGTATAGTAAACTGGAAACACTAATCGTCCCTTATGCTCGCCCTTTGTTAGTTGAAGCCCTCTTCCCGGTCCTGTACCAAGGAATTTCATCCAAGACTCCTTCACCTGGCTGTTCAAATCCATCGGTTTTGACCATGTCTTGCCATCGTCATCACTTTTAATGATTTGTAAAAAGGCTGTTCTTGCTTCAAGCAGGCTTTCTTTCGGGTCAACACCTTTTTTCAGGAAGATGTTTCCACGTTTTTCGCCGTTTAGATTGACATCCCCATTGGAAGCCACGGTGTAATCAGTTTTGACTCCTGCTGAATCAAACACTTGTCCATTTTCTCTTAGGGTAAATTCATTTCCAGCCTTATCATAAAGAAGGCGGTACCCATTGGCATCAAATCCTTTGCCTGCTACGGCACTTCCAAACCCGACGCCTCCAGGGAAATGGTCAACCAAAAGCCAGATGGTCCCGGACTCTTGATCCTGCAGCATGGAAGAGTCAATGGTAGAAGCACCATCATATCCCGAACCCGGATAATCAATAATGACATCCAAATCACTCCAGGTCTTACCATTATCTGTACTTCTACGGATGCCGGTATCAATATTATTCGGGCTATCAGCTATACCAATTTTTCTTACATCTGCTGCAGCAATGATGGTTCCCTTTTGGGTGGTAAGCAAAGAGGGAATCCGATAGGCCGCCGTATTCGCCATGCCTGGTTCAAATAAAGGAACAGCCGCAGGTACGTCTGGAGCAGGATAGATGGTATCACCGCTTATTTTTTTCACATCTTCCGCCGTTAAGGCTTGGTTGAAGATCTTCACGTTCTCAATGTCTCCACTAAAGTACCACTGTCCGCCGCCATTATCGACGTTTCGGCCAATATACAAGCCATCCATATCCGTTATATTGGAGAAAAAGGCTTTGGAAGAATGGGTGGCCATCAATATTCCATCAGCATATAATTTGGTTCCAGCAGCATCCACTGTGAGGACGGCCGTGTGCCAGTTCCCATCATTATAATAACCAGCCGCCTTTAGACTAGCAGCATAACTACCATTTTCCCGATTTTCAAAGTATAAATCAGACCCATTTACACTTAAGGTGATATTACTCGAAGGGTCTTGCGTATCCGTACCGCTAATGATCGCTTTGGCAGCAGCACCGCTTGTGGTTTTAAACTTCGCAACAATCGATCCCTCGGTCAGCCCTGAGATTTTTTGAACATCCGCTGTTTTATCTATGTAGTCACTCGTGCCGTTAAAGGTTTTATTTACCGAGTAATCAAGCAGGGCATTGGCCTCTGCCTTTATGTTACTCACATGGATCATCGAACTAAGAGAGAATACAAGCACAAAAGCTAGCAAAAAATTAATTAGACGTTTAGCGAAAAAAGTATTCATACAAAACTCCATTTCTATTAATTTTTGAAACGAAACAAACTACTTCTTTCTGTGCTGTAAGGTCTGCATTTTAGCTGATCTTGTCCTCATAAGCTGCATGAACTATTTGTTTCACGAGGCAATAAAGGGATTTCTAGAAATCATTGAATCTACTTAATGGTTGAGTAAGGTTCCTGAATAAATCGCATTCGTTCTTACCCCAGGCTTTATTTCTCCATTGATCGAAAAAATAGTTTTATTCATTAACACTAAGCCTTCCCCACAAGGTGCATCAAAAGGAACCTTTCCAATCGATCTCCACGTATCCTTTTTTGCATTATAGATTAAAACCTCTTTATTCCAATGAAACTCATAAGGGTCCGCATTAAAATATTTCGTTCTAAAAGCGGCTAATTCTTCGCCCGTTAAGGAGCCTAAGTTTTTAACGGCATTATCATAGATTTCTTTATTAAATCCACCAATGACCATCATTTCATCCTGATTTAATTTGACGGAATTGGCTCCTAGTAAAGAGATTTCCTTTCCATCCACTTTAACGGAAGAAACTTTTGACCAGGTATTTTTTTCAATATCATATTTATACCCATCTGTATAAGCAACGGATCCACCACCACTAAAGACATAGAGGTTTCCGTTTAATAGTTGGGCCACACTTTGATTCCTGGCACTTTCCCCTGGGATGGACGCTAGCTCTTTCGTTTTAGACGTTTTTAAATCATATTCATATACTTTATTACTATCTTTTCCATCTTGCTTGCCAAGTCCAATATACAGCTTTCCACCCTTTTGAACTGCGATCCCATCACTAATCGTAAATGGCAGGTCGCCCACTTTTTTCACTTTTAATTTCTTCTTTTGATCAACAGTGAGCAGCGTGATATCGTCTGCATATTCTTTTTCAGGACTTCCTCCAATATAATAAACGCCTTGATCTGTCGTGATCGAAGTTCCATATCCGATCTCATGATCAAGATTTGTATGTTCGACCATCTTTAATTGATGATCTTCATTTTTTAAAACATAGATATCGGAGTAATATTTCTTTGCCCCTCCATTTAAGACAGATTCGTAAGGAAAATTCGCTCCGCCTCCAACAATTAAATTCTTTTTATACGATCCCGCTAACACTCCTGCTGTACCGATATTCTTGTCAAATCCCTTTTGTGCCTCTAGTTCTCCTCCATATTCCCATGTGATTCGATCAACAGATTTTGCACTTCCAGAAGCGTTTGCTTTAATCCCAACATAGCTTCCCAAAACCAGCATGGATGTCATTCCTGCTATTAAAAATTTTTTCAAGCGATTTCCTCCTCGTATTGTACTCTTCCTTCAAAAAATCCTAGTAAAGCTTACTTGATAAGTTTTCAGATATATTTGCGTTCATCGATTTGGCACTTTCAAATTTTTGCATGGCCAGTCCCGTACAGAGAAGGTCAATCAGATACATTTGAGCGACTTTCGACACTAAGGATCCACTATCTAATGGACTCTCCTTCGCAGACGACAATAAAACCAAGTCAGCAAACCGTGTTAAGGGAGATTTCACATAACTTGTTAAGGCAATCACCGTCGCGTTATTGCGCTTGGCTACTTCCACCGCATCGACAATGTCTTTTGTACTGCCTGTAAGACTAATCGCAATGACAACCGTTTTCTCCGTCATAGACGATGCCCGCATGATTTGAAAATGTGAGTCCGTAACAACACTGGCATGTTTTCCAATTCTCATTAAGCGATTCTGCATATCCAATCCGGCGATACCTGAAGCTCCAATACCGAAAATTACGACATCATCGGATTGATGGATCATGTCGATTCCGGCTTGTAAATCTTCCAATCTGACAATTTCAGATGATTCATTGATCGCTTGGATCATCGTATTTCTGATTTTTCTAATGATGGTTTCATGGCTGTCCTTTTGTGCCGCTAGTAATGTCTCTTGTGCGAATAAAAACTTAAAATCTTGAAACCCTTTAAACCCCAGTTTTCGAAAAAAACGTAAAACGGTTGCTTCCGCTACCCCGCTCGCCTCTGATAGTTCTGTTAAAGAATGATAGATCACCTGCTGACTATGATTGCGAATGTATTCATAGATTTTAGTTTCTGCTTTCGTAAAGGTATGCTTGTTTTGCTCCAATAAAATGGACGGTTTAATCCCCTTCATTTTATCCATCGAATTTGTTGTCATCGTCTCTAACCTCCAAAATTGAAAACAGCCCTACAGTGTGTATAAGACCTTTCTTTAAAGATAACATGGCGGAGCGAAAGGTCCTATGCGAACGCTTCCAAAATCCTTGTCACCGTTTTTCAAAAGTCACCTCACTTCTTCCTTTTTTGTTCACATGATGTTCGTTCGATTATGTTAGGGAAATATTAACACAATTGACAATTAGTTGTCTATATATTTTAAATATTGACAATTAACTATCAAAATTTAAAGAAGTTTAAAAATAAAGAAAGGCAGAGCATTCTGCCTTTCTTCGCTTTTTAGCTTCTAATTCGATTTTTTAACCCAGACTTGATGATTCTTTCCTTTGTCAGCTTTTATATAGGCTACATTGCTTTTTTCTTGAGTTTTGTATTTCTTAGTTGTTTGAAGGTATTTTTGACCGTTGTGATTTGGGTTTGCATTATTATTTTTACTGCCGCCACAGGAACATCCCATACATTCTACCACCTGCCAAGTTATTTCAAATTCCAATCTTCTAACCGATAAAGGTCCATAAAATCGCCAGTATCATTGTTGAAAAAAAATACACCAGACGAACCTGAATTTACATTCACATTATATTAAATGCTAAAGGGGCACTTTTTGATAAGGAAAAAATACAAAAAAGCCCAAGTTGGGCTTGTTTTGATTGCGAATACTCTAACAAGTCTATCCGTTAGGGAAAAATATGGGTCCCCATTACACTCTAGGCTATACAACCCATTAAGGGGAATTTTTATTTAAAAACAGACCAAGAATTAATTCTTTAAAATCAGCCCTTGTCCATACCCTTTTATAATCTTGTACATATAGTATGATTACCACCAGCGTAAAACCAACATATTCAATATTACCTTCTTTTCATGAAAGAGCGTTTGCCTTTAAAGGCAGGCGTTCTTTGCATTTTTTAGACAAACGTATATTTTTCGATATCCATAGGATAGTTGTCCAAGCCACTTTTGTTTTATGAAATATGATACATAGTGAAAGTTTTATTTAAGATCTTCTATCAGGTGGTGATAAATATGTGCTTTGGATACGGTGGTTACGGCTATGGCGGTGGTTTTTACGGAGGCAGCACATTTGTTTTAATCGTAGTATTATTTATCCTTTTAATTATTGTTGGTACAGCTTTTGTTTATTAACTAATAAAATGGATGGAGTAGGAAAAAGGCCCTTTTTATCGGGGCCTTTTTTTAACCCTTTTATTCGGACTATGGTTTTAAAACCATCACCATTCTTTAAGAATCGACAGCTACCGACGCTTATTTTTTCAATCAAACGTTTGATTAAAAACTGCACAAAGCCTTTTGGAAAACGAACATCGTCTTGTTTCCGAGGAAATATTTTGTCGATAAATTCCATTAATATAGAGGTTTAGGGGAAGAAAAATTCAAAAAATATGTCAAAAAATTAGACGAAAACACAAGAAAGTCCATTTGTACAATGAAAAAATCAGGTGGAAAATTCGCCTGATTTCTTCATTGTATAATTTCCCAACTCTTACTGAATATTAAAAAAGGGAGGCCATCCATTTTTGGATCGCCCCCCTTTCCGCTAATTATAAAAATTCTAATAAATCTCTTTAAAACTATGAAAATACTACAATTTTACGTGCGATTGATTCTGTTAAACGAGATGCTACTTTTGGTACAGCCCATTTAATAATGGGTGATAACACAGCACCCGATAATCCACCTGCTTGGACGTTCACCGTACAAGTCATGGTTGTTTTGCCATTAACATCATCTGCAGTAAAGTGACCGCTTCCTGTAAATTTATCTGATAAACCTTTTATTTCAAACTTAATATTTGAAGGTTCATTCCATTCGGTAATATCTACCTGTGCTTGTATTGTTTTTTTAAGACTTTTCACATTACCTTCAAATGTCCAAATAGATTGCTTGTCATTAATGATTTCATGTTCTTTATAGGCTGGTACTGACGTTGCCCATTTTTCAAGGTCACTGACATAATCCCAAACTGTATGTACATCTACTGGAATTTCTACTGTATGTGTTCCCGTTGCCAATATGATCCCCACTTTCACTACATCTGAATTGCGAATTTACATTCAACAAAATCATTATTACATAAAAACCATAAATTAACCACGGGGATGGTTTTGTTTCGACAATCGAAAAAAAACACTCCATAACTGGCTGCCATTGTTGTATAATGTTCGTTAAAGTGATAAAGGAAAGAAGTGGAATTATGCCAAAAGCACAGAAATATAAAATTTATTTGCTTTTAGTTTTTGTGATGGCCGCCTGGGGGTTTAATGTCATCGCAACAAAAATCCTTGTCACAACCTTCCCTACGTTGACCATTACATCCATAAGAGTTTTTACCGCAGCTATTAGTGTCTTTCTAATCCTATCTACGTTTAAAATGGTCAGACTACCGAACAAAAAAGAATTACGCTATATTCTTGCGGCCGGTTTTTTTAATGTCGTATGCCACCATTTCTTTTTATCGATGGGATTAGCAAAAACCACCGCCTCTAACGGCGGGCTTATTCTAGGACTTGGACCGTTGCTATCAACCATTGTTGCCTTTTTGTTTTTAAAAAGCAGAGTAACGATTCCTAAGATTGTAGGCATCATTTTAGGTTTTTCGGGTGTTGCCTTTATCGTGGCATCAGGAAACGGCGGTTTTTCCCTAAGAGGAATCTCAAATGGAGATTTGTTCGTCTTTTTATCGATCTTTACTCAAGCGTATAGTTTTGTTCTGATAAAAAAAATTTCCGATACGCTGGATCCGCGCTTGATGACGGGCTATATGCTTTTATTTGGAAGCATCGTCTTATTTATTATAAGTTTATTTGCAGAGCCCGGCGGATTAAGGAAAATTCCACATGGTTCCTTGGAGGTCTGGATGATTTTCCTCGCTTCCGCGGTCATTGCCACCGCGATTGGACATATGATTTACAACAGTGCGATTGGAAAAGTGGGCGTGACGGAATCGGCGATTTTCATCAATTTGAATCCCTTCTTCGCCTTAGTTGGGGCCGTACTGTTCCTTGGTGAAAAAATTTCCTCCCCACAAATCCTTGGGTTTCTCTTTATCTTAATCGGGGTTTTATTTGGGTCAGGGGCACTGGAAGAATTTGTCCACCAGTATAGACTGAAAAAGATACCTGCACATCGAGGAAACGTCAAAAATCTATAATCCTATGACAATAATCTAGCGCTTGAAGGCTGAACCCTTCAAGCGCATTTTTGTTTGCAAATCACTTATATCAAAAAAGAGCTGCACCGCCTACCTAATTGCGAGAAGCTTTGGTATTTGAAGGAAATGACTGGTTAAACTAAAGTAGTTAAAATACACAGAAAGGGGGAAAAGCTTTTGCTACGGAAACAGAGGGTCTTTTTCCTATTTGTCGTCCTTCTTTTCGCCGGCGGTCTTCACACGGACGGCCAACCACCGCCGGACCCGATCCAGATGGGGATGAAAAAAGGATATTATGAAGGACTCCATTCAGGGCTTGAAGACCGGCATAATTTTAGGATCTCCCGTGCTTGGCAGCAGATGCCGCCCTCCCAGCTGCGCTTGGACAACAAGAAGGAGGTAGCTCAGTCCCTCATGAGAATAGGCCTTCTCCGGGAAGTGTACCTCTCCTTTCCCTCTGGCGAAAAATTCGATGACTATTTACATGCCCATCCAGAAATGAATGCGGTACAGGCAGCCCAGCGGATACTTGGTCAAAGGTTTGTGAAAGCGTACGAAAAAGGCTTCCAGAAAGGGTATGAGCAATCCCTCACTGCTTCACCCAAAAAGGCGGCAAACTTCGCGGCCTTATTGAAGGCGAAAAAAAAATAAATACCACGGGGACGGCTCTCATGGCTCAAAAAAGCCGCGAGAACCGCCCCCGTAATCTTTCTTGCAAATACTTGTGAAAAATGTTAATATATATAAGAATTATTTTTGTTCGGTGTAAAGGATAGTATCAGTAAAACTTTTCGTCTTGATGATCACTGAGAGCAAGGATAGTAATACAATGTGTGTTTTTACACACTAGGAGGCAACAAAAATGGAAAATGGTAAAGTAAAATGGTTTAACAGCGAAAAAGGCTTCGGATTCATCGAACGTGAAGGTGGAGAAGACGTATTCGTTCACTTCTCAGCGATTCAAGGCGAAGGTTTCAAAACTTTAGAAGAAGGTCAAGCTGTGACTTTCGATGTTGAGCAAGGTCAACGTGGCGCTCAAGCAGCTAACGTGCGTAAAGCTTAATAATAAACCTAAACCTAAGCAGGCTCTTTATAGAGTCTGTTTTTTTATTTATCTTAAACGCAAAGAAACCCCACTCACGAATGAGTAGGGTCCATGTAAACAGTAAATCAAATGGTAAACAAAGTGTATCACATAATCACCAATTATCCTAATTAACTTTGAATAAACATTTAAAAGTACTTTTGTAGAGAGTGGATAAAATGGCATAAAGTCCAAGCGTTTTATATGTATGTACCTACGGCTCTACTAATTTTGCACGCCCTTCCATTTGGGGGGCAATCTTTTTTCCTGCAGCTGTTAATTGTTTAATAAATCAATAAAAGTTTCCGTATCTTCCTTATAAGGTGTTAGTAATTTCCCTTGTTTAAATGCAGAAAATCCATCTCCGCCTGTTGCCAAAAATTCATTTAATGTAACTGTGTAGATCCCGTCCATATCCATTTTGGTTCCATCAGATAAATACATATCTTTAAATACCACGGGGACGGTTCTCATTGGCCTAAAAAAGCTGCGAGAACTGTCCCCATGGTCTTAATCATCATAATCTTTTTTAAAGAGTAATTCTTTTGGGACCTCAGTGCCCCGTGAACCTCGAATGTCTGTTTCCTTCATTTCTGTTGGGTAGAACACGATGAAGTTTTCAAGATTCATAGAAGCTATTTTTTTCGGTAAAGCCTCTAGTTCTGGGTGCCATGCTACGGTTCCCATTCTGGCACTTAGAACAATCACAAGATCAGTTGATTTAACATCATTTAAATGACTTTCATATAAGGAATTCCAGCTATCGATTGATTGGAACTCGATTTTTAAATTAGGGTGTACGTGCTGAGATGCCTTTTCATACATTTCTAAATCATCACGAATGACAAGCCCCTTCATTGTAGCACTGAGCTGTGAAGCAATGCTCTTAATAATCGATAGGGAATCGCCAAAACCTGGTTTGTGCACGATATTATTTGGCAATATAAGAATGACCCTTTCTATCGTATTTAACGGTTGCTTGATATGGGTGATAAGCGAGCGTTGATACGTATGTTCAAGGAAATTATCAATTACTTTCCCGAAGATTTTTCGGCCTCCTTCGCTTGCACCATCCCACCCTACAATGATGGTTGTGATTCGTGCTTCCGTCGCAGCGCGTTCGATCCCTCTTCCAATATTATAATCTACCCGTGTCATCTGCTTAACAGGAACATCTGCCCCTGATGCATACACGACGGAACGTTCAAGCATTCTTTCTGCTTGAGCCACTTCATTGTTTGCTTGTTTTAAGTCTTTTTGAACGACTGATAAGGGGTAAAGCGGCTCATCTGTCTTTTTTGCCTTTTTTACGACAAATCCTAAATCCAGAAGGGATTCTATTGTATGTGGATTCTCCATCGGGATTAATATACGTTCAGGAAGTGTTTCATCCATTACCGTTTCCTCTCGTGCAATGGCTAATTTTCTGCCATATTTTTCGCAGAAGTATGGCCCCATAATACAAGTAACTAAAATAATAATAATGACAGCATTTATGATTTGCTGGTCAAATAAACCAAGGCGATATCCAACAAGTGTGATGGCTAATGTTGCTGCAGCATGTGTGGTGGAAAGCCCAAACATTACCTTCCTTTCCACTTTGGAATAACCATATACTTTACCAGTTGTCCAGCTGGCAAATAGTTTACTGCCAATCGCTACAATGGGGATTAACAAGGTTAGGAGTATTGCATCGGAGCTAGCTACAAGAACACGAAGATCCATTAACATACCCACGGATAACAAGAAGAATGGAATAAACAATGCATTTGCCGTAAATCTGATTCTGTTCATTAATGGACCATGATCATAAATGTATCGATTCAAGGCTAGACCGGCCAAGAATGCCCCAATAATGGGTTCCAAGCCCACAAATAATGATATTGCGCCAGCGACGAATAAAACGGCCAGGACAAAGTTAAATTCTATCGTTCCCTCATTATTAGATCGTTTAAAGAACCACTTTGTCAGGTAAGGGGTGAAAATAAGTACAACTACAGCAAAGAGCGTTGTTGCAATTATCAAGTACATCCAAAAGCCAAGTGTTAAATTTCCTTCAGCTGCCCCTGTGATAACGGCAAGAAAAAGCATAGCCAGACTATCTGTTAATAATGTACCGCCAACCACTGTTGTAACAGCTTGGTTTTTCGCAATACCCAGCCGGCTGATAGCGGGGTACCCTAAAGGCGTGTGTGAGGAAAAAATCGTACCAAATAAAATCGCAGATAGGATACTGAGATGAAGCCATAACCCTACTATTACTCCAAGAATTAAAGGGATCGAAAACGTGAGTATGCCAAATAAAATACTGCGATTTCTGTACCTTTTGAAACCATCTAAATCCAGCTCAAGTCCTGCGATAAACATGATAAACAATAATCCGACTGTTCCAAGCAATTCAATTGTTGAATCACGTGCCAATATTTCTAGCCCGTTTGGTCCGACAATAATTCCCGCGATAATGGGACCGATAATAGCGGGTACTTTTAATTTTCCCATTAGGATAGGAAACAACAAGAAAATTAACACAGCTAAACCAAATATAAGAACTGGCTCCTTCAGTGGAATATGCATGATCATCCTCCTCACTTTCGTCAAACATCAACTGTTCAGATTGGATATTTATAAACCTATTAGAAAAACACTGGCATAATTCGTAAAAATTAAAACTGTAAACTGACTTTATTAACTTTAATAATCCCTTAAAGAAAACAAAAAAACACCGACACAAGTCGGTGTTTTTGTAAGGTTACTACGAAAACCTCAATAATATTCTTAGCTTATTTTGGTTTCGTTAGAAACACTAATGTTTTTAGTTGCTGCTTTTTTATGCAACCATTCGTAAATGATTGGGATGATAATGAAACTATTAATCGTTGAAGTTACCATACCGCCAATTACGACAATACCAAGTGTTTGAGAAATGACCGTATCCGCATTATGTGAAAATGCAAGTGGTAACAAGGTAAGAATCGTTGCTGCTGCTGTCATTAAAATCGGACGAATCCTTGAAAGACTACCATTTAATACAGCTTCTTTAACCGTCATACCCTCTTTTCGATTTCTTTCGATTTTGTCAATTAACACAATACCGTTTGTAACCACGATACCTGTAAGCATCAGAACCCCAATTAATGCAGCTAAATTCCATTCACCGTGGAATAAAATTAATGCGATGACTACACCACTTAAAGCAAGTGGAATGCTTAAAAGTACAGATAATGGTGCTCTCCATCCTTTGAAAATAGAAGAAGTAATCAGTAATACTAAAAGGATAGAGAAAGCAACGGCAACAGCCATATCAAAAATCATATCTTTTACTTGTTGAGTAATACCACCCAATGAGTACGTTACATCCTTAGGAAGTTTCAAATCGCTTAGAACTTTGTCTGCTTGACTTGAAACCTTACTAATGTCATTAGATGTGATTTGTGCCGTTACAAGTGAGAATGGTTGACCATCTCGTTCGCTAATGGTTGAAGCAGATGTATCTTTTCCAATCTTAGCAATTTGGTCAAAACGAACCATCTGACCATTATTTCCTATTAATTTTTCAGCGGCAAGCGATGCTAAGACATCATCCGCAGAAGCATTTAAAGTGATCGAAGAGTTTGCTCCTGTTGCAATTTGATCTAAATATTGGTCCACAGGAAGTGCTTTATGATCCACGGTAACCGTTGCATCCTTAGATTGAGACATATAGCGGTTAATGACCGTTAAAATGTCAGCCACTTTTACGCCTTTCTCTTGAATCGCCTTTTGGTCAAAAGTCACTTTATACTTTGGAGAACCGTTCGTTAAATCCACTTTTCCATCTACACTTAGGTTCGCAACTTTTGATAAGTTGGTTCTCGCTTGTTGTGCGACTTGATCCAATGTTGCTTGGTCTGAACCTGTGAACAAGATACGCATTTGTGAATCATCACCAGAAATGTTCTGGCTTGTTACGGTATAAGTAACATCTTTAGATAAAGTCGGAAGCTGCTTTTGTAACTGTTGAATAACAGCATCAGCATCCTTGTCGTTCTTCAACACAACCGAAAGGTTTGCGACATTTGGATAGGTGATAAAGCCGCCGCCTTGGTCAAACACGTCATCACTTTGAGGTGTCATAGTCGAACCGAAATTAGCTGAATACGCATCGACTTTTGGATTGGCCTTCAAAGTTTTCTCAATTTTTTGTACTTCTGAATCGACTTGAATGAGTGTGCTTCCTTTAGGCAATTCTGCTTTAATGGCAATTTGTCCGATTTTCCCACTAGGCAATAAACTTACAGGAAGAAAAGCAGAATAGGCACCAGCTGCTAAAAATACCAGTATAGAAACAATAATCATTGCTTTTTTGTGTTTAAATGCAGATTGCAGGATTGGTTTCATTTTTGTATCGAGTTTGACGGTTTGTTTCTCTCCGTTTCCGCCTTTCCATCCCATAAAAGCAAGAGCAGGAATGACAAGCATCGCAACGAAGAATGAAATAATGAGTGCAATCACGACGGACCATGCAAATCCGCTATATGAAGCACTGATGACTCCACCAACAAACGCGATAGGAATATAAACTGCAATGGTCGTTAAAGTGGAACCTAATATTGCAGGAATCATTTCAACAACTGATGATGCTAGGATGGAAAGCAAAGGTTTATCCTTGTTTTCCTCACGTTTACGGTACATGTTGTCTAATATAACAATCGAGTCATCGACAATACGGCCCATCGCTACAATCAAACCTGAAACGGTTAAAATATTTAACGTGATACCCATTGATTTTAAGAAAGCTGTTGTTGCCAGTAATGAAATTGGCAGTGATATAGCTATTAATAGTGTACTTCTTACATTTCGGAAGAAGAAGAATACACAGATCATTGAGAATAAGCAGCCAAGTAAACCTTCTCGAACTAATCCAAAAAGGGAGCTGTTTAATTCTTTTTCTCGGTCAAGCAGAACTTTAAAAGAAACATCCTTTGGATTTACCGTATCTAAATGAAGATGTGCAACTCGGTCTTTTACTTGATTGGCCACATCCGTAATATTGGCTGATGGCGTTTTGATTACATTTAACGTAACGCTTGGTTTTCCGTTTGTTCTGGAAACTGTTTTTACGTCATTTAGTGAATGAGTGATCGTCCCAAATGCAGATACAGGAACGGCTTTTCCTGCTTTGTTCATTATGGTTGCATTTTCCATTTGCTGTACAGTTAATGGTAATCCGTCAAATGAAACGGGAATCGACAATTGGTTGTTTGCAATCGTACCTGACGGCATAGATGGCACGGCTAATGCAAACGATTTATTTATATCATCCAATGTTAACCCGTTTTTCACTAAGTCTTTCATACGGACCGTTAATACATATCCATCTTTTGCTCCCCCAAACACGGAAACATCCGCTACACCAGGGACAGCTTTTAGTTGTTTAATAATTTCCTGTGTTGCTGTTGAGCGAAGTGTTGCTTCATCCAATTTTGAACTTGTTACGCTGTAAGTTAAAATCGGGAATGAACTGGTTGTTAATCGTGTAACCGAAGGAGTAGATGTAATAGTCTGCGGAAGATCAGCATTAGCTAATGCTTTATTGACTTGATCTTCAGCTTGTTTCATGTCTGTATTCATTGGAAAATACAGACTCATAAATAATCCGCCGTCATAGGATGTGCTTTCGACATTGGATAAACCATCAACAGTTTTGACGGCACTTGCCAGGTTATCGGTTACTTGTTGTTTTACCTGAGCTGCTTGATACCCAGGTACTCTCATACTAACTGTAAGGGTTGTATTGTTAATCCCAGGCAAATAATCTCTTTGCATCTGGTAAGCGGAAATACCTCCCCAAGCCAAGATGATGACAACACATACAATCATCAGAATGGCTCGTTGCATGGTTGCTTCAATCAACCTTTTCATTCTTTTCCTCCCCATTCTTTTTATATAAATTGAACCCAAATAACCTTATAGTTTTTTTCATATATGCAAGAATATTACTGTCTTGTAATTGGGCAACTTTAGTATATAAAACACACTTGTACGTTCCCTGAATGAAACATTAAAAATGCATTAAAATGAAAATATAAGTGAACAAGGGGTAAAAAGCTTTAAATGTTTTTACCTTTTTTAAAAAGCTAGTACCTTTTTGAAAAGGGCTTAGCCTTTTTTATTTTATTTAGAAACCTTTTTCTTCCATTAATTCAAGATTAATAATTCATTAAGGTGCGAATCGATTTCAAAAATAGTGGTACATTGTAGAAAGAGCTAGGGTGAAATGATTCTAATTCGTTCTTTTCTGTTATCATTTTTGGAGGCATTGATATGTCATATTTAATCACACTATTCGAACAACATAGCTATCTGATTTTGTTTATAGGAATCTTTCTCGAGCTCATGGCCCTGCCTATCTCTGGTGAATTATTAATGAGCTATGCAGGGTACTTTGTGTTCCAAGGGAAAATGAATTACGTTTTGGCACTTCTGACCGTCTTTTTATCAGGTGGTTTGGGAATAACCGTCACCTATTGGATTGGGAAAGCCGGTGGATATAAACTGATCGAAAGGTACGGGAAATACATCCATCTAGGCCCTGAAAGATATAAGAAAATAGCGGCATGGTTTGAACGGTCAGGCAGTAAATTGCTAGTGTTTGCTTATTTCATTCCAGGGATTAGGCATTTTACAGGGTATATTTCGGGGATTTCCAGAATGCCTTTTCGAAAATTTATCATTCCGGCCTATGCAGGAGCATTTCTATGGGGGGCTTGTTTTATTACATTAGGGAAAGTATTGGGACCACAATGGGAGAGTTTCCATCAGGCAGCTAGTAAATATTTAATTATTTTCATTATCGTTTTGGCAGTATTGTTAGCAGGGTACTTTGCCTATCGATTTTATAAGGTGCAAATGAAAGACTTTTTTATTCATTTGTTAAAACGGTTGAATGAACGAGTAAAAACAATCAAAGCAACCCAATTATTTCTTATTTTTCTTACGTTGGTCTTAATTGGCATGGTGACTTTGATGCTGGGTCTTGCCCAGGACTATCTATATAATGAGTTTACTCAGTTCAATGAAGTTACCGAATATATGGTACAGTCAGCTATTTATATGAGTTGGATGAAAGGATTTTTAGTATTCCAACCGCTGTATGCTCTTGCAAGCGTTATTGCTTTAACCATCATCCGTATTTGGATAAGAGGAAAGAACCGGGTGCTTGAGTACCTCTTGCTTTTCGTGCCAATTTTAGGAGTAAGATTATTCCATGAATCCGTCCTACAAATTTTTCACTCTTTGCAATCATTTGGGTTCTTAGGAGAATTTCATTCAGCTAATTTTCCTGATTTAAATGGAATGATCATGATCACCATTTATGGAACGTGCCTCTTCCTACTTGTCCGCCATTCAAAAAATAATTATATAACCATACTCATTCCTTTAGTGGGATTAGTTATTTTAATAGGCCTGGCTATTGTAAATATTGCATTAACCAGCGTACTACCGAGTGATATTGTGGGTGGTTATGTATATGGCGGTGTCTGGATCTTTTTTAATTTCTTGTTGTTTGAAATGTTACGACTTGTATGGGAGAAGTATTAAGGAGGGGTGAGCGTGAATTGAAATAGTTAAAACCAACACCATTCTTTACGAATCGACAGCTGCCGACAATTTTTTACTAAGTCTGACCCAAGATTTCCGGCCAAAGAAAGCCGCGAGAACCGTCCCCATGGTCCCTTTGGCAATCAAAAAATGCTGCAAACTGCAGCATCTTTTTTGAGTGTACCTGTTAATCTTAAATTGAATCTGAAAATCGTGAAATAGATTGTCACTTTTTAAATTTAATTAGTAGGAAGTATCGTACACTTGATTAGGGTAAGTTTGAAACACAAATACAGAATTTTTCCCCGAAGTTTTTGCCCTATACATCGCCTGATCAGCATATTTCAAAAAGGCTGAAGGAATCTCACCCTTTTCATAAAAAGCTACACCGATACTCGCAGAAATAGATAGATCATGGATCTTCATTTGTACTCTACTTAATAAATGATTCGCTATTTCAATTGATTGAGTTTCGCCTATACCTTTTGTTAAAACGATAAACTCATCTCCTCCTAACCGGCCAACAAAAGTATTCTCATCCAAAAGAAGGTTTAGCTTTTTGGCAATTTCCTTTAATAGGTTATCTCCCTCTTCATGCCCATAAGTATCATTTACCTTTTTGAACCCATCAAGGTCAATAAACATTAAAGAGACTGGTAGTCCACTATTCAAGTACCTTTTAAGCATTTCCATAAAGTAGGCCCGATTGGGCAGACCGGTTAAGGAATCGTATAAGGCTAGACCCTTTAATTTTTCATTCATTCTTTCTAACATCGATTGCTTTTCCTTCAGTTTTTCAGATAAAATACCGGTCCCAATGGAGCAAGAAAAAGTGATGATAACGACAATCAAATGCAATACTAAAGATTCATTTAATACTTCAGCATTTTGTATCCACCTTTGATAAAAGAACCAAACCAGATGATAGATGTTCACAATCACTGCTGCAAATAGCCCTCCATTAAAACCTAAATAATAGGAAATGACAAAACAAGGGAAAAGTAACAAAAACCATGACATATCATCTATATAAAACTGATTATAATCATCCAAAAATGGAGGAGTAGAAATGAATGAGATACAAAGCAATGTGAGTAGCTTTGGTAACCTTGGAAAATATCTCATCGATAAATCGAGAGACATATAAATCCCCCCTATGTTCCCTATAAAATTCTTCAATTATTACTTGAAAGTTTTAGCCTAAAATTCCTTGCTTTCATTGGAATTCATAAATCCCTTCTAAGTGAGATAATAACATATTTTTATCAAATTTTAATCAAATTTTAATAATTGGTAAAATCCTATAAGTTTAATCCGCAGGGACGGTTCTATTAGGGGACAATCGGAAGTTTTGCGAGCAAAAAGGCACATTTTTAAAACTATTTCATGCCCTCCTTTAGGTGAGATTGCGAATATTCATGTTAAACTTTGCTGCTATATACTGAGTGGGGGTCTGACCCTGGAATTGGAAGACGGTCGAGTCCGAATCAACAGACACTTTAATCTATTCTTAAAACAACAATCTTTGTGAAAAAAGCCAAAAATAAAGAACTTACCCGAAGGCAAGTCCTTACTTTGATGAAGCGATAGCACCAGCTTGTACATCGTACTGAGTTAAGTTATACGTCGTAATGGTAGATTGTAATAAATTAGCATAATGAGGATCAGTCGCGTATCCGTCTTGCTGAATATTTACGGTCGCTACCCTATAGTCCGTTACACCAATAAGGTTTGCATATCTTGGCCTTAATAAGAACTTAGTATGGTCGACAGTGGACTCATGTAAGCTGCTATACTTCCTGAACTTTTCATTCGCAACAAATACAACACCTTTATGATCATACTCTTTAGTAGGCATCACTACATACTTGCCCTTCCAACTTGAATCAGCTTTAATTCCAAAGTAGTTATTCCCATTAACGGATAACCAAGAGAATCCAAAGTAAGATTCAAGAATGGCTTGTGCGATTGTTAGCGAAGGTAAAATCTTATATTGTTTCCAAGCAAGCATTGCTTCAGGCGCTACTTGGTTAATGAAGTTAATTTTCTCTTGTGCTGTAAGACTATTCTTAGTAATGTTGTCTACAGCTTTTACTTGAGATGAAGGTTGTTCCACAGAATGTTTCGACGCAGTTAAACGCAAGACTTGCCCAACATAGATCTTGTCAGAAGTTAAATGGTTATATACCTTAATATTATCTGCAGTCAATCCATTGGCTTTAGCGATTGAGAATAGAGTGTCTCCTGCAGTAACGGTATAAGTATCTGATTTGGTCTGAACTGGCTTTGCCGGTTCTGAGGGTTTAGACGCCGGCTTTTTTGCAGGTGGTGCCGTTAGCTTTAGTACTTGTCCATTTCTAATTGAGTCTGATTTTAGACCGTTGTAAGACTTTAACTGGGCAACTGTCAAACCAAATTGCTTTGCAATTTTTGATAAACTATCACCTTTGGCCACTTTATAAGTTGTAGGCTTTTTCGTCACTGCAGGCTTCGTTACCGAGGTAGTATGCTTTACTGATGATTTTTTTGAAGTTTTTGTAGATGATGGAATTGTTAGGACTTTACCAACTTTGAGTTTACTAGAGTTAGTAATTTTATTGGCAGAAATTAAACTTGTAAGAGATATTTTATATTTTTTAGCTATGGCTGAAAGAGTATCTCCTGACTTAACCGTGTAAGTTATGGTGGCCGCATTTGCTGTTAACATGGTTACCGGTGTTAAGATGGATAAAGACAATACTGTACTTACGATTACCTTTTTGAATATTTGATTCAAATGAAATTTCCCCCTATTTTCTTCAGTAACCCAGCCACCATGGCATATATGCTTTAGGTCTGTGGTTTTGCGAGACTATCTTTCGATAGTTGTGCTTTTTTCGAATGAGGAAGGTCTGTATCTCTATCTATACCTCACGGTTAAATATAATAGTAGATTTTATTTAAAGGGTATATAGGTGATTGTTTCCAGATGAGCGTGGGTTCCCGAATTTTCTTAATCCTCACAAACTAATGAGTTGGGGGTCTGACCCCACTAGCCCCAACTTACTTCCTTTTAAAAAATAATTCTTGTCCTAAATTGAGTAACCAGCGAAAGTTATATAAGCGGAGATTTTTCGGTTAGATGCAAAATGGAGCTCATTTTGGGGTAAATAAGGGAAGGTTTTCCGATTATGCAGAGCAAAATGCCCCATTTTCATGTTTTTCGAGTCAATAGGCGAAATCTTTACCTCTATTTAAGCTATTTTAAATGCTAATTACTAACTAAGCGAAATTTTTCCGTCTATTTATCTGATCGGGGATAACCACGGGGACGGTTCTCCTAGTCCAAAAAAGCCTCGAGAACCGTCCCCCATGGTATTTTATTAGGTGAGAATACGAATAATCATGTATGCTTTAAAAAAACAATTTCGTTTCAATACGAACCTCGAATATACTAAAAATATTCTTTCTAACTAATAATCGAAAGGAGAATTCTATGACTGAAACTAGGGCAATAAAAAAATCTTCCTCTAAAAAGAAGAAACAGAAAACCGCTTTTCTTGAAAATGTAAGTTTCTATCGATTACTTAAGGTTATCTTTCTTATATTTCTATCCCTGCTAATCGTCTATCTCTATTATCTACATACCAAAGGAACTCTTCTTTCCAATATGGCCTTACTATGGAAATCGCATAAGAAAGTTATGATGGCTATTTTTGGATTTGCAGCCTATAGTTTGGGTGTGTTTTACTTAGGTTTTAGGAAGGGAAGAAAAAGATGAAAATATTGGATAGCCTTTAATTTCGTTATAAATTCAATTCCTTATAGGTCATCTTGCTAAAGGTTACGCGTATATTTATTAATGTGGTATTTGTTTTATTCGATAGAAAATTCCTTATTTAAAACATGAAAGATTGGAGGACACTCTATGAAATTATGGATGAGGATACTTGTAACATTGGACATTCTTATTATTTTGGGTGTTATAGCAGGTGAAGTTTTTTATTAAAACTAATTTATTTGTCTTTATCTAAGGCTGTTATCGTAAACTTGGCTGCTATTTACGAAAAAGTAGAGTGGTTGATTTCCGCTCTCGGGTTGGTCGGTTTCGGGTCTCACCTGTCCCGTTGGGTATCCCAGTAACCTTTCTTTAGAGAGATTTATCGGGAAAGAAATTAAATTAAATCATTCTGGTTTAAAAATGGGTATTTATACTTTTGGGGATTTACTTAGCGATCCTCATACTTGGTCTGACCCCAAGATTCCGGCAAAGATATTGGGTTTATTCATAGGTTTATTTCATGTATAATAGGAATATAATAAAAAGGAGAAGTGCTGTAACACTTCTCCCTGCAACCGCTACCGTCAGGGTGGTGGTTGTCATAGTTGGTTATTTGTGAGAACCACCCTTTAGCTTGCGACGGCGTAGGGCGGTTTTCTTGTTTTCTAGAACGTTTTTCCGAAAGAAATAAGCAGCCACTTCACGCAGCATTCCCTTCAGAACTTCTCGTAGAATTTCAAGACATGTTTCCATGATTATCACCTCCTTTCCTAATAACAGAAAGAAGATTGACAACCAACCACCCTAACAATATTCAGTTGCAACTCCATTCTAACATTTTCTATATTAACAATAACCTATCAATCTTCGACAAAATTTGCATCCACCTCATCAATATGTTAAGCCCTCCCTATTTTCCATTATTACCCATTAAACTTTAGCTGAATAGAGGTCTGGCCCCACGCCCCTCTGTGTTTGAAAAATAAACGGTAAAATTCCGTTTAAATTGGGAAATACCCATATTTCCCTAAAAATAGAGGAAGTATTTCCGTTTATATGATCCAAATCGTTTGATTTTGTCTTATTTAGAGCAGTTAATCGGAATATCGAGACCGTCGATTAACTCATAAAAAACCCCTTTTTCACAAACTTTATCCAAATTTTCCAATCTACTAATCACCTCACTCCATATGTACGGTAAAATTAAGATATATCTTACGTATGGAGTGATCGTGATGGCGCACATTCAATATAAATCATTTGGTCAGTTAACCCTATCAGATTATGAAGTCTTCTCTTCGGTTCCTCCCCATCCTTTTTGGAGCCGAGTGGAACAAGTGGTTGACTTTACCTTTGCAGATAAACTTTGTGAGCCGTTGTACTCCCCCAATGGACAACGTCCTTATGCCCCTTCCTTAAAATTAAAGATTCATTTTGCTCAACGCTATCACAATTACT
>NZ_AXVA01000034.1:0-14017 GCF_000482325.1 Bacillus sp. UNC438CL73TsuS30
AAAAATCTGTTGGATAACTCTCTTTACTTCGCTATATTTATCCGGTCGATTCATTTGTTTTACCCAGTAATAATATGTGCTTCGCGGGATATCAGCCACTTTTACTAAGTTAATTATTTTAAATTCATGCCTTAGCTCATAGATTACCTTCGCTTTGTCTTGTTCTGTAATCTTTCCTTTTCCTGAACTAAGGCATTCAACTTTTTTAAATAGGCATTTTCCATGCGTAAACGTTCAATTTCAGCGAGTAATGCTTCTTGTGATCCTTCAACTGGTTGAGTTTTCTTGATTTCTTTTTTCATGGATGGACGCCCTTTCATTTTCCGTTGGAGAGCGTCAATCCCTTGTGTTTCAAATAAATGTACCCAATTCCACACAGTGCCAGAGGCAGGAATATTAAATACTGTTGTAGCTTCCTCAATGGACGCTCCCATTTCATTTATATAATTAATTACGTCCATTTTAAACTCTACTGAATAATTTGTATATGTTCCTTGAAAAGCTGCCAAACTATGCTTTCTATATTTAGCTACCCATTTTTTTAACATAGTTGTACTCACGTTGTGTTTCTTAGCTGTGGCTTCAAAGGATTCCACGCCTTCAAGGTAAGCAGTAACTGCAGCTAATTTAGTTTCTAAACTATATTTGGTCATAATTAAAAACTGCACCTCCAATTGTTATTTGTGTCTAACAATTGGGGTGCAGTTCAGTGATGAGGTCCTCTTTTTCGCAAAAAAATTTAATGAAAGTAATCATACGCATTTTTCGCCAGCAATAAAAAAGTGACGGTAATGAACAGAGCGCGGACGTAGCCGCTTCCCCTTTTAATCGCGAATCTTGAGCCAACAATCGAACCCGCAATCTGAGCAATTCCCATCGGAATCCCGTAAGCATAATTGACTTGCCCCAAAAACATAAACATAATCAGGGCTGCAATATTACTGCCAAAGTTTAAAAACTTTGCATTTCCAGCCGCCTTTAAAAAATCAAAACCGATCATTAAAAAGGCAAACATTAAAAAGGAACCAGTCCCCGGTCCAAGAAATCCATCATAAAAACCAATCGCAAAAATGGCAAAGATAAAAAGGGCCATATGCTGGAAGGATAATTTTCTAACGCTGGAAATACCGCCCCAGTCCTTTTTGAAAATGGTATAAATCGCAACAGCCGCAAGCATGACCAGCATCAGCGGCTTCAGCAATTCCGGATTCATTAAATGAACCGTCCAAGCGCCGATCATCGAGCCAATGAACGTGAGCGGAAATAGCTTATATACGGATTTTATATCAAGCTTGCCGGAACGATAAAACATAATGGTACTCGTCAACGAGCCAATCGTCCCTGCCAATTTATTCGTCGCAACCGCTGCCGCCGGCGATAAACCCGTAAACAATAACGCAGGCAACGCAATCAACCCGCCCCCGCCAACAACCGAATCAATAAAAGCCGCCAAAAACCCAAACACAACCAAAATAACCAACAACGTCGGATCAAAATGCAACAACATCCAATCAACCTTTCAAATCTCAACTAGTAAGTATTCGACAAAATTCGAGCGGTGCCTGTCACCACCCGGATTTTGTCGAACAATATAATCACTGCTTTATTATAACAGTTTATCGATAGGCCAATCTATCTTTCACTTTCTATTTAACTGGATTCATTTAACATGCATCTCCTTAGGAGAATTAAGAAAATGTTTGCAAAAGGGTGCTATTTATTAAGAGAAATTACCTCCCAAAATCTGACGTCAAAATTGCTTTTGCCCTTTTGCGTTGATAAACTAAATTCACGCAAATATATATAAAGGAGATTTTCGTTCATGATTAATAAAATTGGTAAAATAACGGTGTATGTAAAAGATCAAGAAGAGGCAAAGGATTTTTGGATAAATAAGGTTGGTTTTGTGTTAAAAATGGAGCAGCCGATGGGACCGGATTTTTCTTGGATTGAGGTCGGCCCAAGCGAAGACGAATTTACTACTCTGGTACTTTATGCGAAGGAAGCAATGGAGCAGCATGATCCATCGAAGGTCGCCCACCCATCGATTCTATTCAGCACAACCGATATCGAATCCGCTTATGAAAAAATGAAACAAAACGGAGTTCAGGTAGACGAAATGATGCGCATGCCGTTTGGAACGATGTTCTCCTTTAAGGACCAAGATGGAAATGATTATTTGTTGAGAGAAGATAAATAGGATGTAAAAAGGAGAAGTGCGGCGAACACTTCTCCTTTTTTTGCATTATCGTGGTGGTTTCTTGGGGTTAACCAATCTTTGGTCAGTCCCCCAACAGTTCCAATACCTGCGAAACAATATGTTCAACGGTAAACCCGCGCATTTCTACCAACTGCGCCCCCTTACCCGATGCCCCAAAATCATCGACCCCAATCACTTTCCCATTCCTGCCAACATATTTATGCCAGCCAAGCGAAGACCCCATCTCCACTGCCAACCGTACATCAATCGAGTCGGGAAGCACTTGGTTTTTATAGTCCTGTGACTGTTTTTCAAAAAGCTCCCACGATGGGAAACTGATCACAGATACGCCAATCCCTTTTTCAGCCAAAACCTTTTGCGCATCTAACAGAAGCTGCACCTCTGACCCGGAGCCCATCAACAAGGCTTTCGCCTCACCCTTTGCCTCCGACAAAACATAAGCACCTTTTTCCACACCATTTTTCCCCAAACGGTCTGTGCCTTCGAGAATCGGTAAATCCTGGCGTGACAGCACAAGAACCGTCGGCTGCTCTCGTTCCTCTACCACTGCCTTCCATGCAAACGCGGTTTCGTTCGCATCCGCTGGCCGAATCACCGATACTCTAGGGATTGCACGAAGGGATAAGAGCTGCTCAACCGGCTGATGTGTCGGACCGTCCTCTCCAACGGCAAGGCTATCATGGGTAAACACATACGTGACCGGGACACCCATTAAGGCGGATAGCCGGAGGGCAGGGCGCAGGTAATCGGAAAAAACAAAGTACGTGCTTACAAAAGGCCGGACACCAAAGTGAAGCGCCATCCCGTTTGCCGTTGCGGCCATCGCAAATTCGCGGACACCAAAGTGAACATTTCGGCCTTCATAGTGTCCCGCTCGGAAATCGCCGCCGCCATTCATCTTGCCCTTTGTAGAAGACGCCAAGTCTGCTGAGCCTCCAAAAAACTCCGGTAAGCGCTGCCCGAGAGCTTCAAGAACCTGATTGGAGGCAACCCGCGTCGCCATTTTTCCTCCTGCATCATAAAAAGGAAGTGCCGAGTCCCATTCTTCTGGTAAATCTCCATTGGTAATTCGTTCAAATTGATCCGCAAGCGTCGGATACACCTCTTTATAGTTTTGAAAAAGTTGAATCCATTCCCTTTCTTTTTGTTTCCCCTGCTCCTTTATGGTCTGAAAAAATTCATAGACTTTGTCAGGGACGTGAAATTCCTCAGTAGAAACCAAATGGTAAAAAGCTTTAGCAGCAGAAGCTTCATCCCTGCCAAGTGGTGCACCATGAGCAACACTTTTTCCCGCCTTATTGGGAGCCCCGTATCCAATAATCGTCCTCACTTGAATGAGCGTCGGACGCTCGGATTCCAGTCTAGCCGCCTCCAGTGCACTTTCGATTTCCCCAACGTTATTGCCGTTTTCAACATAGAGAACCTGCCATCCATAGGCTTCAAATCGTTCGCCAACATTTTCCGTAAACGAAAGCTCTGTCTCGCCATCCAGAGACGTCCCATTCGAATCATACATCACGATGAGGCGTCCAAGCTTTAGGTGGCCGGCCAAGGATGCGGCTTCAGCCGAAACCCCTTCCATCAAGTCACCATCGCCGCAAATACAGTAGCTAAAATGATCAACAATCGGATAGCCGGCTCGGTTGTATACGGCCGACAAGTGCCGCTCTGCCATGGCCATCCCGACGGCCATCGCCACCCCTTGCCCAAGCGGCCCTGTTGTGGCTTCTACTCCCGGGGTATGGTTGTATTCAGGATGACCGGGTGTGCGGCTGCCAAATTGGCGAAAGTTTTTCAAATCCCCAAGGGTCAAATCAAATCCTGATAAATGCAAAAGACTGTATAACAGCATCGATCCATGCCCCGATGATAAAATGAAGCGGTCGCGATTGAACCATTTTGGATGTTCAGGATTTTGCTTTAAAAATTTCGACCATAGAGTAAAGGCCATTGGGGCCGCGCCCATCGGCATCCCCGGATGACCGGATTGGGCGCGCTCCACACTATCAATGGCAAGCGTTCGAATTGTATTGATGGCAAGCTGCTGAATCGGTGAATTCAATGCTTACATCCTTTCTTCAATTAGTTTACTAGATAGGTATGAATTTTTTTGGAAAAAGCAACCTATTATGCTGCTTTAAGAGTGTTTTAGCGCTATCACATTTTTTGTGCCCACTGCACTTCTTATTAAATAGTTACGGGCACTATTAAACTTTCATAGTGCCCGCACAAACTTTTTCTCACCATCTCGGGCACGATCGCACCCCCATAGTGCCCGCTCTTCCTCTTTTTTCACCATCCCGGGCACGATCCAATCCCCATCGCACCCGCTCAGCCTCCAACCATTAAGCCTCTGCATCACCTTTATTCGTTTTAACCGAAACAAAACTTGCAAAAGCAATCAAGACGCCGCAGACAACTACCGTTAAAGCATAAAACCCGCCGACACCCACCTTCGCCATAGCTCCGGCAAGAATCCCGACCCAGCCGAAATCAGCATCACCGAACGTCGTATTCGACAATCCGAGCGACCCTAAGAAAGATAAAAGCAAAGCAGGAATCAACGTGATTAAAAATCCATTAATCAACGCGCCAATCACCGCACCACGACGCCCGCCAGTTGCATTTCCGAAAACCCCGGCAGTCCCCCCGTCAAAGAAATGCGGCACCATTCCTGGAATAATCAACGCTAGACCAAGCGGTCCCATCAAAAACATCCCGATAATCCCGCCAATCAAACTCGAAATAAATCCAACAATTACAGCAGTCGGTGCAAACGTAAACGTCGTTGGACAATCAAGCGCAGGCAGCGCATTTGGTACAATTTTATTAGCAATCCCTTGGAACGCAGGAACAAGCTCTGCTAGAATCATCCGTACGCCCATGAGGACAACCGCAATTCCGGCGCCAAAAGTAAGCGCTTGCACCACAACGTACACAATATAATTTTTACCACCCGTAAAATCCTTGAGGGCATCCGGACCGGCAACAAGCGCAAGAATCAAGTACATCACAATCATCGTTAACGTTGTCATCACCAGCGAATCGCGTAAAAATCCTAGATTTTTCGGAACCTTGATCTCTTCTGTCGTCCGGCTATTTTTTCCGGTGGCTTTCCCAACCAATGCCGAAATGATATAACCTAATGTATTAAAATGACCAAGCGCAAATGGCGCATTTCCGGTTACTTTTTTCATAAAAGGATGAACAAGTGCCGGCATAATCGTGCTGACCGTACCAAGGAAAATCGCCCCAAGGATAGCCTGGTTCACGCCGGTAATCCCTGCACTGCCAAGCACAACTGCTAAAACGGTTGCCATAAAAAATAAATGATGGCCAGTTAAAAAGATAAACTTAGCAGGTGTAAAGCGAGCTAGCAGCAGGTTGACGACAAAACCGAGGGCCATAATAATCGCGGTCTGCGCCCCGAAACTTTTTTGCGCAATCGCCACAATCGCTTCGTTCGTCGGTACCACTCCGTGCAGATTGAACCCTGCTTGGACCATGACGCCGAGCGGATTCAGCGCCCCAATAATGATTCCGGCGCCGCCGCCAAGGATCAAAAACCCGATAATCGTTTTCAGTGTTCCGGTAATCGTATCACTTAAAGATTTTTTCAAGGCAATTAAGCCGATCAGTGCCATAAAACCAACAAGAATCGCGGCATTGCTCAAAATCTCATCCACAATAAAATGTAACACAGCCATTTTTGTTCCCCCTTATTTTGATAAAATTGGGATCAGCTTTTGTTTCATTTCATTTTTGTCCACGTAATTTTTTACCGTCACAATCGGGATGCTCATTCCAGATAAAAGCTCCGAAAATTCGGCAGAGGTCACAATGACATCCGCTGGCTCAGCTTTGGCCGAACTGATATCCGACGTAGAAACACTTGCAGAAATCCCCGCTTCCCTGAGCACCGCTTCAATCGTCATCCTTAACACCATGCTGCTGCCAAAGCCCATGCCGCATACGGCTAAAATTCTCATGATCATCCCTCCATTCCTTATGCTCCATGTACAATAGATAACACCTCTTCCGAAGTTGAGGCCGACATGATCTGAATAACCCTATCCTCGTCTGCAAGGAGTGTGACCAATTCAGACAAAGCTTGCAAATGCTGCTCATGGTCGATGGCAGCCAGTACAATGACAAGCCTGACCTGATGCTCCTCCTTTTCCGAAAAGCTGACTGGATTTTCCAAACAAAGCATACTCATCGCTAATTTTTTGACTCCTTGTTCAGGGCGGGCATGGGGAATTGCAATCTGCGGGACGATGACAATATAGGGGCCAAGCGACTTGACATTGTCAATCATCGACTGCACGTACCCTCCAGTGACGGATCCGTCTGCCACCAAAGGGTTCGAAGCCATACGAATTGCTTCAACCCAATCCCCAACTCTTGACCTAACCTGTACCGTCTTCTCCGTCAACAATACATCCAACATCCGCATCGTAACTCCTTAAAAAATTTAAAAACAACAACCCCACAGACACCTGTCTTACATGGACAATCACAGACCTGGAACCCCACAAAAAAACAAAACCCCCTCCCTCCTTCACTGGCTTAAAAAACAGACATCTGTTAATCTCAATTTATTGTGGAAAGAATGGGAATAGTACTACCCGACCCATTCGACAAAATTCGGGCGGTGCCTGTCACCACCCGAATTTTGTCGAAACCATATAAATGATTTAATCTATTAAAAAACTATAGGTTTATCCCTCAAATCTAGTTAGGAGTTGAATGGCTTGATTCACTATAAGGAGCTTCATCACGTGAGTTTAACGGTTTCAGATTTGGTGAGAGCAAAGGATTTTTATAGCAAGATTTTGTGTTTATCGGAGATACCACGTCCAGATTTTGACTTTCTGGGGGCATGGTATGGAATCGGGCAGCAGCAGCTCCATCTCATTGTTCTCCCCGAATCTCAAACAATTCGTCAAGAAAAATATGTGAGTAGCCGTGAAGGCCATTTTGCTTTGCGAGTGGAAAACTACCAGGATACGCTAAACTGGTTGAAGAAAAACGGCGTGGAAGTTCTAGAAAAGCCCAACAGCAAAAGTGGATTTGCACAAATATTCTGCGCAGACCCCGATGGTAACTTAATTGAACTCAATGTGGACCAAAAGGATATGGCGCTATCATTTACTACCAAATAACTATTTTTAACAAACAAAAAGGAAATTGCCGAATATAGCAATTTCCTTTTTAAAAAATTCTAGTATCGATTTGCTGGGTCCACCCGAGTCAGCGGTGCATTGGGTGAATCATTTCCAATCATATTCCTGCCTGTAACATCTTGATGGACGTCTTCCCCAAAATCTGCACGATTTTCTCTGCGTTCCACAACCACAAGGAATTTACCTTCTTTTACATAGTCTTCATAGCGCCCTGCTTCCTCCTCGGGGATCCCCATTCCAATCAATGCCCCCGTCAGACCGCCAACTCCTGCACCGAAAACAGCCCCGGTCAGCGTTGCCGCAATCGGACCTGCAGCAATAAGCGGTCCAATCCCTGGTATCGCAAGAGCACCCATTCCCGCCAACAAACCAACCATGCCGCCAAGTGCACCACCGGTTGCTGCCCCGGCTGCAAGACCATCTTCCGTTTTCGTACCCGTCGCATCATTGATAGCTGTTACATCCTCTCTATTCTTACCAATGACCGATATTTCCTCTGCCGCATACCCCTGACGTTTGAGATCCTCAACCGCCCGAATCGCCTCATGCTCCGTATCGTAAACTCCTACCAAATGCTTTTCATGTTTAAACATTGAAATCCCTCCTTTTGTTTATTTACACTACCCGCCTTGAGGGAGAATGAAACATATCACGACTCATTCGACACCCTCCACAGAAATTCATTCAATCAAACGTTTGATAAAAATCCCGGCAACCCCTTTTGAAAAACGAACTTTGTGTAGTTTCCGGGGAAATTTTTTGTCGATAAAAAAGCCCTTATTTCCTTATAAAGCTCCCATTCTGACGAAAAATAGAATCCTTCTACATACTTTGACTAGTTCCCCTAAATCCGCCATCCAATCAAACGTTTGATTAGATTCACAGCAAACCGTTATGAAATAAGACATTTCCCCTTCAAAGCTTTAAAAGGATTGTCGAAGGATGGTATGTCGGAAATTAGGATAGACGCAACTCTACTATTTTTCTATCAAACATTTAGCTAGTAGACCCCCTATTTTTTTGTTAAGTTAGAATTATCCAACTGTTTTTAGGAGGGATTCTATTGAAAAAAGGTTTAAGCTTAACGATGACTATGATATTGGCCTTTCTTTTCATCGGGGGAATCACAGTATATAAAGTCATGAACAATGCATCAGAATATGAAAGAAAACATACAGTGGAAACCACTGCTGTTGCGAAAAAGGATACGGCAAAGGAGAAGAAAGAACAGACAGGCTATATTGGCGGAGTTCAATACGACATCAAATTGGATAAAAGTAGTTCCCAAGAGGCTGTGATTGAGGTCATGCACAAGATGACCCACCAAAAGGTGAAGGCCAAAGAAAAATGGGGCGCCGTCCCGATGATTCCGGATACCATTAATCAAGTCTATCAAATAGTAAAAAACAGCCACTTCGACCTAAGGGCTGATTTATTAGCGATTCTCGAAAAATGGAAAAAAGGGGACTTTGCAGAAATAGCCGAAGACCATAACTTCTTCTGGCAACAACAAGGCGGCACAGTCGGCAAAGCCTACGGAACCATGACAAAAGCAGAAGAAAAAACCTTCATCGCAAACAACTTTAGCGACGAAATAGCAAAACAAGATAGCCCTCAGCCATAATATATAATACATTTTCGACAAAATTCGGGTGGTGCCTGGCACCACCCGAATTTTGTCGAACTACTATAGAAATGGCCTTGCCACCCCTGCAATCACGTTCCGATGCGAATTCTTGATTGGTTGTATCATGACTCGCGGCGGCCAGGATTCGATTACTTTGTTGTTTCCTAGATAAATCGCTACATGCCAAATGGTATGAGTGCCTGGTTGATAGTAGAAGATTAAATCACCGCGTTGGCGCTGGCTATAGGGCACGTGTTTAAAATTCTTCGAGGCAAATAATTTCCGGCTATTCCATTCATTCCCCGGGTGTGCATGTTGAATACTCGATACAGGTACCGGATTAATCCCGGCAGCATACAAACCTTGTGTCACCAATCCACTGCAGTCAAGTCCATACTTTGGAGACGAAGATGCCCCTACAATATAAGGGTTCCCCATATATTGATAGGCTTGCTTGATCATCGCTTCAATATGAACAGAACGACCGTCCCAAGCATGTGCTCTTAGTGGTGCAAAATAACGATCGATGCTATACCAAGAGCTTTCGCTAAACCCCAACCTTTTCCAGGTTTCTATATCCACATTCCCGGTGACAGGCAATTTATGCTTCGCCTGAAAGCTTCGAACGGCATACCATGTTTTATTGTTATACTTCGCATACCCATGCGTACCGATAATCCCCAGTTTGCGCATGACTTTCCACGTTTTTACGCCTTCAAAGCCGCGTGATAGAGTATAGCCCACCTTCCCAGTCGGCTGAATTTGTTTGTACTGCACTTGATAATAACGCTTCGGATTTTGATATCCTTTTGTTTTAACAACCTTTAATTTATTCGCCGTTACATATTTTCCGTTGGTTAACTGTAAACGAGGTTTCCCTTTTTCTGTTTTTACCAAACGTTCTACATGTAAAAAAGTATCCTTCTTTTGTAAGGCAATCTTTTTGGTTAAATCAATGTCCTGATATGTATAGGTTGGAATCTTCACTTTAATAATGACAGGATTGCTTGTGTAAAACGATACTTCCTCCGCATGCGCATTCGATTCGGATACAGTCATGCTAAATCCTAAGATAGCAGCAGTTACTACTAAACTCTTAAACCACTTAATCTTCATGCATCTACCTCCCCCACTGGTACTCTATATGTTTATTATTGGAAAATTCATAATTTATCTTATCATACGATTAATGCTCTTACAATGCCATAAGAATGGTCATCTCTTGAAAAAGCAAGCAGCCTATACTCTCATTTACGATCCGGCTGCTTTTCTCCATCTTCTAAGCAAAAAAGTAAGAAATAACGCTAGAAACGCCCCGCCCCCATCAATCAATACATCTTTAAATGAAGCCATTCGATCCGGCATAAAGGATTGATGCCATTCATCTGACATGGCATAGAGGAAGGCAGCAAACCAGGCAGAGAAATATGCGAATCGATGGTTACTCATGACCTTATAAAACAAGAATGCCAGAATTCCAAACGCAGAAAAATGGCTTGCTTTCCTCATGATAAAATTCAGTTCATCTATCAATCCCTTTTCTGCGCGGGACACTTCATTTATCGCTGATGCCGTACGTTCTCCCGTAAAATAAGGTAGCTGTGTCACCAAAAAGATGATCAACATCCAGATCATTGCAGCCAGCAGCCACCATTTTTTATTACCGCTCATTTATCTTCACTCCTGCTTCATTGATGACATCAAATAACATCTTATTTTATCAACATTGTAAAAAACAGAAAAGGCACCTGATTGTGATTCATAAATATTTACATATTCATATTTCACCGCTTTAACTTTAACGGAGTGAAGTCAGACCAAATTCTATTCTTACCTCCTATTTTGTTGCATATAGTCTATAGATACAATCTAAATCACCTTGAACCTTCGCCGCTTTCATTCTAATTGTTGCTATATGTGTGGATCAATTCTTACTAAAGGATGTGTGGATAAATGGATTTAAATTCTTTTATCAGGCTATATCAAGAATTTTTAAAGGAAAGTGAGCAAAAGGGGTGGGTGTCCAAGGTTCTGATTGAAGAATTCGGAAATCATCTCGCTTCTATCAAAAATAGCGAAGGAATCGAAGTGGAATTTTTTATTGAGTTGGACTCAGATAATTATAAACAGGTAACTGGTAAAACGCATCAAGGCCAGCTGAATTATGGTGTGATTAGACAGGAAGAAAAAGGAGATGCATTTGCGAAAGAAGTACTGGATGCATTCCATGAATACTGGTCCAAACATTCTAGCAAACGTAAAACACTCTTATTTCTCTATAATCCTAAATAATCACTCTCCAAACGATAACAAACGGAGCTCATTCCCCCTTTTTGAAACATGAACTCCGTTTGCTGAATTACACTAAATAAACTTCTCCTCCCTCTCATCTATGAAAAAAATCCCCTCCAATGAAGTCCCCCTTTCTGCGCACAAAATAATAGGACATCCTGCCTGTATGGAAAATAATTCTATTTAACCTATTTATCCCTCTATTAAAATGATATGATTTCTCTATCACCAAGTTCTGACTTCAATTAAAAAATAGGAGGGATTTTTATGAAAGATGCTATCTATCTGATTCCCTACAAAATGATTGAGCAGTTAGAAAACGTGAACGAGATTCCCAAAGGTGTTGAACTAATTCAAGCCCCCGAAATATGGGCGCAGTCAACTGGTAAAGGTATAACAGTAGCTATACTGGATACAGGCTGTGATACCGATCATCCGGACCTGCAAAATCGAATCATTGGCGGACGAAATTTTACACAAGACGATGGCGGAAATCCGGCTATCTTCGAGGATTACAATGGCCACGGCACTCATGTGGCAGGTACGATTGCAGCGACAATCAACCACACAGGCGTAGCAGGCGTTGCTCCGGAAGCAAATCTTTTAATCTTAAAGGTTTTAGGAAGAGATGGCTCTGGGCAGTATGAATGGATCATTAACGCCATTCATTATGCCATCGAACAAAAAGTCGATATCATTTCAATGTCATTAGGCGGGCCTACCGATGTAAAAGAATTACATGATGCGATCAAGGAAGCGGTGCTGAACCATCAAATTCTTGTCGTCTGTGCCGCGGGGAATGAAGGGGATGGAGATTCCACAACCGATGAGTTTGCGTTCCCTGGCAGCTATAATGAAGTGATTAGTGTAGGCGCGGTTGACCTGAACCGGCATCCCTCATATTTTACGAACTCCAACAATGAAGTAGACCTCATAGCGCCGGGTGAAAAAATTACTTCTACTTATCTAAATGGAACGTATGCAACCCTGAGCGGCACATCGATGGCCACACCACATGTTTCAGGGGCACTTGCCTTATTAAAAGATCTTTCTTCCAAGCAATTTGAAAGAGTACTCACGGAGCCCGAATTGTATGCCCAATTAATAAAAAGAACGGTGCCATTAGGAAATTCACCAAAGGTCGAAGGAAACGGGTTAATCTATTTAACCCTATTAGATTTCATTAAAAAGGTTTATGAACAACAGAATACAAATGTTTTAATATAAAAAATACGTTCCCCTCTGATTCTTCTTTTTCAGAGGGGTTTTTATTATTTATATAAGTATCTCCAAGTTATAAAAAAACGCTTGGACAATTGTCCAAGCGTTTTTCATCATGTTTACGCGCCTTAGAGGATTCGAACCTCTGACCGTACGCTTAGAAGGCGTATGCTCTATCCAGCTGAGCTAAAGGCGCATGATATATGTAGGTGTGTTAAAGATTCGTTGGGGTTAGCAAATCTTCCCTAATAAATAAAATGGCTCCGCAGGTAGGACTCGAACCTACGACCGATCGGTTAACAGCCGATTGCTCTACCACTGAGCTACTGCGGAACAATAAATAATATAGTTAGTTTTTTTACTATTGCAAAAAACTTTAGTGGGCCTAAATGGACTCGAACCATCGACCTCACGCTTATCAGGCGTGCGCTCTAACCAGCTGAGCTATAGGCCCTTATTAAAAACATGGTGGAGGGGGACGGATTCGAACCGCCGAACCCTGAGGGAGCGGATTTACAGTCCGCCGCGTTTAGCCACTTCGCTACCCCTCCATATAAAAATAAAAAAAGCGCGGAAATTAATGGTGGCTCAGGACGGAATCGAACCGCCGACACAAGGATTTTCAGTCCTTTGCTCTACCGACTGAGCTACTGAGCCATGTTAATTTATGTTCCCTACAACCATAAAGCTGTAAGTCCTTCGCCCCCATCTCAGAAAGCTTATTCAAGCAGCAGCTCGATGAGTGCGCTGATACTTATTCTCTGTAGCTTATTCAGGCGTGCTCTACCGACTGAGATACTAAGCCACATCTTTCAATCAATATGTATATGGCGGTCTGGACGGGACTCGAACCCGCGACCTCCTGCGTGACAGGCAGGCATTCTAACCAACTGAACTACCAGACCAAATTGCGGAGGCAGGATTTGAACCTGCGACCTTCGGGTTATGAGCCCGACGAGCTACCAGACTGCTCCACCCCGCGATAATAGAAAATATTAAGTTTGGATGATGCTCCAAGCTTAACGACCGCCCCGATTTCAGAATGCTGATTCAAGATGCGGTTCAATCGGTGCGCTGTGGATGATTCGAAGAAGCATATTCGAACGTGCTCCACCCCGCGATAATAAAAATTGAATCCTAAAACTTTGCTGAAGATGAAATTATATGGCGGAGGAAGAGGGATTCGAACCCCCGCGCGGTTTAACCCGCCTGTCGGTTTTCAAGACCGATCCCTTCAGCCGGACTTGGGTATTCCTCCGTAAAATAAAAAGTATATAGTTGTAAGCATTGGACTGGTCGGGAAGACAGGATTCGAACCTGCGACCCCTTGGTCCCAAACCAAGTGCTCTACCAAGCTGAGCTACTTCCCGATAGTATGGCGCGCCCGAAAGGAGTCGAACCCATAACCTTTTGATCCGTAGTCAAACGCTCTATCCAATTGAGCTACGGGCGCATTGTTTTAAATGGTGA
>NZ_AXVA01000034.1:14027-41992 GCF_000482325.1 Bacillus sp. UNC438CL73TsuS30
CGAAACCGACTTTCAGCTTTTCCTCATGAGAGGAAAAGGATTATCCGGTATTAGCTCCGGTTTCCCGAAGTTATCCCAGTCTTACAGGCAGGTTGCCCACGTGTTACTCACCCGTCCGCCGCTAATCAACAGGAGCAAGCTCCTATTGATTCGCTCGACTTGCATGTATTAGGCACGCCGCCAGCGTTCGTCCTGAGCCAGGATCAAACTCTCCAAGAAAGTTGATTTAGCTCGAATGTTACGTTGGCTTCATTTCGTAAGAAATGAATATTATTGTTTGTTGACGTTTTTGTTTGTTTAGTTTTCAAAGAACAATCATAAAAGTAATTTGGAGCGGGTGATGGGAATCGAACCCACAACAACAGCTTGGAAGGCTGTGGTTTTACCACTAAACTACACCCGCGTATTATATTTAACTGGTCGGGAAGACAGGATTCGAACCTGCGACCCCTTGGTCCCAAACCAAGTGCTCTACCAAGCTGAGCTACTTCCCGTAATAATGGCGCGCCCGAAAGGAGTCGAACCCATAACCTTTTGATCCGTAGTCAAACGCTCTATCCAATTGAGCTACGGGCGCAATATTTTACAAGCAACTTTTATATCTTAACAAATCCATTTCATCTTGTCAAGGGTTTTTTTGGTGCGGCCGAGAGGACTTGAACCTCCACGGGGTTGCCCCCACTAGGCCCTCAACCTAGCGCGTCTGCCATTCCGCCACGACCGCATATAAATTAGCGACAAAAGTAATCATATCAAACTTACACGCTTATTTCAAGTGGTAATTGATGGTGCGGGTGAAGGGAGTCGAACCCCCACGCCTTGCGGCGCCAGATCCTAAGTCTGGTGCGTCTGCCAATTCCGCCACACCCGCATATTTAAAATGGCTGGGCTAGCTGGATTCGAACCAACGAATGACGGAGTCAAAGTCCGTTGCCTTACCGCTTGGCTATAGCCCATCGAAAAAAAACGATTGTAAAAATAAAAAATGGCGGTCTGGACGGGACTCGAACCCGCGACCTCCTGCGTGACAGGCAGGCATTCTAACCAACTGAACTACCAGACCATTATCTTTTGAGAAACAGGAAATGAGCTATTGTTCATTTCCCATCCCTGATGACCCCTACGGGATTCGAACCCGTGTTACCGCCGTGAAAGGGCGGTGTCTTAACCGCTTGACCAAGGGGCCTTTAACTACGGAGAAGGAGGGATTTGAACCCTCGCGCCGGTTACCCGACCTACACCCTTAGCAGGGGCGCCTCTTCAGCCTCTTGAGTACTTCCCCATATGGCTCCGCAGGTAGGACTCGAACCTACGACCGATCGGTTAACAGCCGATAGCTCTACCACTGAGCTACTGCGGAATAATAAGATTTAATAAGGCAATTACCTTATCGACTCTTCATATTATAATGACGTTAGGATCCAAAGTCAACATCATTTTTCAAGAAAATCATTTTCCATTTTCTTACGTTATTCTTGGATTACTTCTTTAATTTTCTTCAGTCTCCCTCGGCATTTCCCGCAAACATACCGGCTTGTATCGATACTTCTCTTTCTATGATAACGGAGGCGGCAGTTTGTGCACTCATATAGGAGTATTTTTTTTATGGTTCTCTTTGAAGCCTTCTCCTTTAGCGGTGTACAAAATCGGGGTGCCCCAACTTTCTTTAGTAACCATTTAAATTCAGGATCACGATGCTGATACCCTTTTCCTTCAAGATGGAGATGATAATGACAAAGCTCATGCTTAATAATCCCTATTAATTCATTCTCTCCAAATTGCTCTAGATACTTTTTATTAATTTCAATATTATGTGTACCTAACAGGTATCTCCCACCTGTTGACCGTAATCTGGAATTAAACGAAGCTTGATGCAGAAAAGGTTTTCCAAACGCTTCAATGGATATCCTTTCAACCAGCCTTTGAAGCTCTGGTGCCTCCATTTTTCTCCCCACACTTTCCACTTCACTATTTTCTTCTTCAAAAACTTTCAAAACGGTACAAAATAACAAATACCTTCATATTTCTAGTGAACGTGACAACCTATTATAGCATATATTGTATTTACCTTTAATGATTTACTTTCAGGAGGTTTTACTATGCCGACTTGGTTTCAAAACCAAATGAAAAGAGCCTTTTATGAAAAGAACCGTTATCAAATCAAGCTTTTAAACCAATGCTGGTTTTTTTACAGAAAAAAACACTGCCCTTAAAAGCAGTGTTTTCCTTCACAGCTTGATTATTGCTTTGCCGGTGGCAGCATCGTTAATGCTACACGTCCTTTGTTCTTATCAACCGAATCTACCCAAACTGTCACAACATCCCCAACGGACACAATATCTAACGGGTGCTTAACAAATCGATTGCTCAGCTTTGATATATGGACTAATCCATCCTGTTTTACGCCTATGTCAATAAAGGCACCAAAATCAACCACGTTACGAACAGTACCTTGAAGTTCCATCCCAGGTTTCAAATCCTCTAATTTTAAAACATCCTTTTTTAATAGAGGACGGGGTAAGTCATCACGCGGATCTCTTTCCGGTCTTACTAAAGCGTCGATGATATCCTTTAAAGTCAATTCTCCTATCACTAACTCTTCTGAAACACTTTTTAAGTCTAGACCATTAAGAGCTTCCTTTAACTCGTCTGTACCTAAATCTTTTGTTGAAAACCCAAGGGTGGATAATAACTTTTTCACTTCATCATAGTTTTCTGGATGAATTCCCGTACGATCCAAAGGCTCTTTTCCATCAATTACCCGCAGGAACCCTATTGCTTGTTCATATGTTTTTGCTCCAAGCCGTGGTACCTTCTTTAATTGAACTCTGCTTGTAAATTTCCCTTCCTCTTCCCGTTTTTTCACAATATTGTTTGCCGCCGTTTTGGTTAAACCCGCAACATTTTGTAAAAGGGACGATGATGCCGTATTCACATTGACCCCTACACGGTTAACCGCGGTCTCCACCACGAAATTTAGCGATTCTGATAATCGTTTTTGGGAAACATCATGCTGGTATTGGCCCACTCCTACGGATTTCGGGTCAATCTTCACCAGTTCAGCAAGCGGGTCCTGTAAGCGCCGGGCAATCGATACAGCACTTCTCTCTTCTACTTGGAAATTTGGAAACTCTTCTCTTGCTAAATCAGACGCGGAGTAAACACTAGCTCCCGCTTCATTGACAATTAAATAAAAAATTTCTTCATCCATCTCTTTTAAGATATCCGCCACGAACTGCTCTGTTTCTCTTGATGCCGTTCCGTTTCCGATGGCAGCCATTTCTACCTTATACTCACGTAGAATTTGGATGAACTTTTCTTTTGCTTCTTTAGTTTTTGAAACCGGTGGATGCGGATAGATGACATCAATCTTTAGTACCTTTCCCGTTTCATCCACAACAGCAAGTTTACAGCCTGTTCGATATGCCGGATCGACTCCGATTACGACTTTTCCTTTAAGCGGCGGCTGCAAAAGCAAATTCCGAAGATTTTCAGAAAAAATATGTATCGCCTGCTCCTCTGCTTTTTCAGTTAGTTCACTGCGAATTTCTCTTTCAATAGAGGGCTGGATTAATCTTTTATAACTATCTTCGATCGCCTCAACTACACTTGGCGCAGCAGGTGAATGCTGATTACGAATCCACTTTTTCGAAAGATAATTCAAGAGGAGATCCGTATTCATTTTGATTGAAACTCGTAAAATATCTTCCTTTTCGCCGCGATTAAGCGCTAGAATACGGTGGGGTACAATTTTGCTTACTGGCTCTTCATATTCATAATACATTTCATAAACTTTCTTTTCGTCTTTTTCCTCTTCCTTAACTGCGGATGAGACTGTACCAGATTTAAAGGTTTCTTTCCGAATCCATTTTCGCCCCTCAGCATCATCACTTACCCATTCCGCAATGATATCTTTAGCTCCTGCAATGGCATCCTCAACGGAAAGGACTTCTTTTTCTTCAGATAAGAACTCCTGTGCCTTATCTTCCACATTTTCCTTTGTGAAGGTCATGAGCCACTCTGCAAAAGGTTCCAATCCTTTTTCTTTTGCAACGGTTGCTTTTGTTCGGCGTTTTTGTTTATAAGGCCGATATAAATCTTCGACCTCCTGAAGCTTTTCAGCACGGGTGATGCTTTTGTTCAATTCTTCAGTTAGTTTTCCTTGTTCAGCAATGATCCTTAGAACCTCTTCTTTACGTTGTTCGAGGTTTTGAATATACTGCCAGCGTTCTAAAATATTGCGAATCTGCACTTCATCAAGCGCTCCAGTCATTTCCTTACGGTAACGGGCAATAAAAGGTACTGTATTGCCTTCGTTTAGCAAAGAAATCACACTTTTAACTTGCTTGGCGGAAATTGCTTGCTCGGATGCAATCTTACCAAACAACAACTGCTCATCTTTTACGACTGTATCATTCACTTAAACAATCCTCCACTTCATCATTTCCATATTATTGTATCAAATAAAACTGAGCGATTCACCAACCATGGTTTTACTTTTTTAGCAACAAAAAAGCAAGCCGGCCGGCTTGCTTTCAGCAGAAAAACACAGTAGAAGAGTAGAATATGTATAAAAAAACGCCCTTTCAAAAAGAGCGTGCTTAGCTAAAATTCGATGAGACCGATGCTTACACGCAAGGCATCATCCACTTTTTCCATCATTTCGTCATCGAGATGGGTAATTTTATCGGTTAACCGCTGCTTATCTATTGTACGAATTTGTTCTAAAAGAATGACTGAGTCTCGTTCAAAACCGTAGCGCTTCGCGTCTATTTCAACATGAGTCGGAAGCTTCGCTTTTTGAATTTGAGCTGTAATCGCTGCAACAATAACGGTGGGACTAAACCGATTCCCGATGTCGTTTTGGATGACAAGTACAGGACGGACGCCGCCTTGTTCAGAACCAACAACTGGGGATAGGTCCGCGAAATATACGTCACCACGCTTGACAATCAAAGGTTTATCCTCCGCTTACAAGACGTTCTACTGTGTGTTCTGCCTCGTATTCTGCTTGAAATGCTTCAGATGCAATTCTTAAATTAATCTTAGCCATTTCCATATATCCACGTCTCATGGATTCGCGAATTTGTCTTTTTTTACGTTCGCGTAAATACATTTTTGTTGCTTGATAAATAAATTCGCTGCGATTCACATTTTCAAGCTTTACAAAACCATCTAACTCGGTTAAAAGATGTTGCGGTAATTTCACTAAGATCTCCGTAGTTGCGCCGGATTCAGACACAAACATACACCTCCACCATCACTACACACCAATTTTTCTCTGTACCATATTTTATAATAACACTATTCAACCTAAATGCATAGACTAATTATAATACTATTGTATTATAAGCCAATAAAAGATGCTTTTATGCACAAAAAGTCCGCAATAATATAAATATGTTTAAAATTAATTAATACGCCTTCTTTTTTCTAAAGAAGATAGTTTTTTATTTCGGCCGTTTTCCCGCCTTTTATATAGAGACGAGGGACTCGATTCGTTATAATACACGGAACCTCGTAATTGATGGTCTCCAATTTTTTTGCAATTTCATTAATGGATATAAACTGATTGTTGTCTTTCCCAATTAACGTTACATTCGTGCCAACAGGTACCTCATGAGGTAGCCGCACCATGAATTGGTCCATACAGATTCTGCCGACAATTGGCACTCGTATTCCATTAACTAATACTTCCTGACCCTGCAATTTTCGAATCCACCCATCTGCATAGCCAACAGGCACGGTTCCAATCCATTCATCCCCGCTTGCCTCATACGTAGCACCGTAACTTATTTTATCACCTTTACTCAGTTGTTTTACATGGACAAGTTTTGAGCGCAGTGAAAAAGCTTCATTCAAAGAAAATGGGATTTCAGGTTCCATCTCAAGGGATGGTGTCAATCCGTACATAGCAATCCCCAGACGAACGGCATTATAAATGCCGCTTTGAAACCTAAGCGTTGCGGCGCTATTACTGCAATGAACATACTTCGGCCGTACCTTCAGCACACTTACCAACTCTTGAAAAAGCTCGAATTGCTGATTGAAATAAGTTTGATTCAGTTCATCTGCAGTAGCGAAATGAGTAAAGATTCCTTCAAGGTGAAAACGCTGATCTAGGGATACCAGTTGCTCAAAATCTTCAACTTCTTCTTTACTGCGAATACCCAGTCTACCCATTCCCGTATCCAGCTTTATGTGAACAGACACCCTGCTATCTGTTTTTAAATGCTTTTGGGCTTCAAGCAGCCAATCCTTTTGAAAAACGGTAAGGGTTATTTGTTTATCTGCAGCCATTTGTACATCTTCAGCACGGCTGGCACCTAGTACAAGAATCGGTGCTGTTATTCCTTTCTTTCTTAAAGCAAGGGCTTCATCCATAAAAGCTACAGCCAAATGGGTTGCACCTGCATCAAGCGCTTCTCTGGCCACTTGTACATCCCCATGGCCATAGGCATTTGCTTTTACCACTGCAATGATTTCGACTTCTTTCGGCAGAAGTTTTTTAACGGATGAAACATTCGCATGAATACAATCCAAGTCTACTTCCGCCCATGTGTCTCGATAGAAAAAGCTGCGCTCTTCCATTTTTCCACTTCCTAAAAACGATAATTAAACTCCAATATTATTTTATCATAAAACAATTTAATTGCTCCAAATCAAAAAGAAAACAGGCTCTAAAAGAGCCTGCTACAGGACACCCTATTTAACAGCATCACCCTGTACAGATTCTGCTACTTCAATCATTTCTTCCCTTGACAGATTTTTCGAAGCAATCATGTAATCGACCCCGTCTTGTGTCCAAGAAATAGAGTGATCCGATACAGCGCCAATGGTCGTTCCCAAATCTACCAAATCCCCTTCCACATACGTCGGAGAAGTGGATGCATCTTTCACTGTTACCTTTTCCTGTACAAGTGTAAAGGATTTTTTGCCATCATAGGTTAATACAACCCGTTTGCCGTCCTCAATGCTTACTTCATCTTCCTTAATTAACTTCGCACCTGAAATTTTGGCTGTTGGATATTTAACCGTAAAGGCAGTATCTTTTGGTTCTGCCATTGCCGGCATTCCGATTTGTGCCCTTGTCATATTCTTTTTCAATTTAAAATCGTCTTTATCAAAGCTTGCATTAAACTTCACTTTTTCAAATTGAACTGTTACAAGCGGATTTCGGTCAGGATCCATTACTTTAACCACAGCCGGTGATAAATCCTTCTTATTTAGTTTAATTTCTTGAAATGGGAGCATGCTATTATTTTGATAGCGTGTTTTCGTTTCAAATACATAGTAGTCCTTGGTTGAAGAGAATTTTGCCTCTTTATCCATCATAATATCTTTAATTAATGATTCATATAGATAGGCCTGGCTGCTGTTTTGCGGCCAATCGCTCTGGAATTTGAAGCTCTTATTTAGGGCTGGAGTAAGAACGAATACCCCTTCGTCATTCCTTAAAATCATTTGACTTTGGTCTTTTTCGGCATTTTTTAGGTTTACTCGATAAAACTTCTTGTCCTTTTGCCAGATTTCAACATTATACACTTGAGAATCCGTGCCCATTTTTAGGGTCATTTTTGCATTTACTTTATAACCCGATAGGTCATCAAGTTTACCACTTAACTCTTTTACTACATCCCCCTGAGACTTCGACCCACAAGCTGCCAGCAAAAAGATGACCATTAGTCCCGTGATCAGCAGCATCAACTTTTTCCTCATTCCTTCAACCCCTTCTTGTCTCATTTCATATGATTATGGAGAAGAGAAAGGCAGGGGCCAGAATAATCGCTTATCAAAATGACCATAGCTGACCTTGTCTCTCCTAATTCTCTATGAATATATGAGACAACCTTTAGGAATATGCTAATGAGGAGGTCAAGCAGTTAATTTTTTATCACTTCATTCTCAATAATCACTTGGGCCACAACATATTCTTTGCTGTGAGAAATAGATAAATGGCCTTTGATTTCCGGCTTTACAAAATAGGGCTTCCCTAAAGAATCCGAGTCAATTTCAATATCCAAAAAGGACAGCTCTTTTCCAATTCCTGTGCCGACAGCTTTCGAAAAAGCCTCTTTTGCTGAAAATCTTCCGGCTAAAAATTCAACCTGCCTCCGCTCGGAAAGCACTTCGAATTTTTGTTTCTCCTGGTCAGTTAAAATTCGGTCTATGAATTTTCGTTGTCTATGTAATAAATCCTGAACCCGTGACAATTCAATAATATCAATCCCAATCCCTTTAATCATGCTTCATCTTCCTTCTATTTGATTTATAATCAGCATAAATAATAATGTACAAGTCGCAAAAGCTCTCAGGAGGTACATATATGTTTACAAGAACGGAAGGCTTTCGTGAATTTATCCGTTTATATCCAATTGTTTCTACTATTATTACCATTCATGTAGTTTTATTTCTTTTCACTGTACTGCCTATCTTCCCAAACTACTGGTTTTTTGAACATCTTTCAGGTGTAAACCTTTATATTTTGGAGGGAGAATACTGGCGGCTCATTACACCGACCTTTTTGCATAGCGGTTTTACCCATATGCTTTTTAATAGTGTTTCTTTGCTGCTGTTCGGCCCTGCGCTTGAACGAATGCTTGGCAGCGTTAAATTTCTATTGGTCTATCTTGTGTCAGGACTGATTGCCAACCTCGCAACGCTTCTCCTTGAGCCGCTCAGCTATACCCACGTCGGCTCAAGTGGTGCAATTTTTGGCCTTTTTGGATATTATGTAGCGATTATTATTTTTCGCAAAAATTGGCTATCGAGACAAAACTCACATATTATTCTTGTTCTTTGCGTCCTCAGTTTAATTATGACATTTTTACAGTCAAATATTAATATAACCGCCCATTTATTCGGATTACTTGGTGGATTTTTCCTTGGAGTGATTCCTTATTACAACAAAAAGGAGCTTTCCAATTCAATTAAGGATGCCACTTATTGGGCAAGCGGAAAAAGACGACTGTTTACTTCTAAATCCCCCCTAAAAATTTTCATTTGGGGAATCGTTATACTTTTCGTCATCATTGGCATTTTCTCGCAAAAATAAAAGGAACCTCCATTCTTGGAGGTTTTTTTCTTTTTCAAAGATATTTTATAAGGAACAGTGAATTCTAACAAAAAGTTCGTGGAGTGAGAAGTATTTCTTTAAACCTATCTTGATTCTTTATTAAATGAAAACTCTGCGTTTTTAAGACTAGCAGCCCTCTTAATTGATTGTTCTACAACATACTGAAAGCCATAAATAATAACCGACAAGAATATACAAATAAAATACCAGGTAGTATGTTTCATCTTTATAAATTTGACAACTCCGAATTTTTTCCCTATATAGGGTAACGGGAAAGCGTTTATGACATCCAATACCATATTTGTAAGTAAGTACTTTGGAAAATTCCCAAACGTTAATTTAAAGATCCAAAGTGTTGCTACAAAATAAGGACCCAATATAAATGTAAAATCTATCGGACCAGGAGATATAGGGTTTTTAGTGACCCACCATTTTTTCTTATAACAAATTAGGCTGAATACGCTTAAAAACAAATTGGTAAAGCTTGCTACAGGTAAAAACCTAAAAAAACTTCTTTTCCCCATAAAAGGAACGGTTAGCCAAGGAAAAATTAATATGGCTAAAGAGAATGCAATTTTCGTTTTATGCTTAACCACTATGCTCCCCCTCAAATTGATCTTTCAAAGTAATAATTCCATAAATATATAATTTATTCTAACTAACCAAAATATTCATGAATTAAATTATTACTTCTCCTCTTAACAAATATTTTTAATAGGTCCGTATTTTCTTAATATTCCACATTAGCGACTCAACCCCTGGGGAGAAGTGCGCGATAGGTTCCACTTGAGATATATCAAAATGAAAAGGAGAAAAAAGGGTATTCCTGAATATCTCTATTTCTGCCTTTTGCAACGGCCAAGGCGGATGGTGTATTTCACCGCAATAAATGTTTCCTCCGTTATTCGAACTATAGAGACAATATCGCTCAGTGAGCCAATGGTCTAGTGTTCCTTCCTTTGGAAAATAAACTTCCGATACCGGAACGTATTTCCCCTTAAATAATATAGGATTATTAAAATTACCGTTCCGACTACTATGAATATGAAAGGATTGTCCTTCTTTTCGAAAAGAAATTTGTGCCGAATAATACGGTAAATGAAACCATCTTTTTGCAATCTTCAAGGATGCCCAGTTCTCAACATCAATAGATAAAAAATAAATACCGGGTTTTCCATCGCATGTTACATATGTCCTTACATTCATTTCTGGAAATTTAGGGGTTAGGGAAACAGATGCTATTCCACGGGGATAGATTCCTTCTAAAACAAATACAATGACACCTAACCATGCGGAACCATTAAACGTATCAATTTGTAAAGAAGAAGGAATATGCGGCCGTAGTATATTAAGTGGAATTGGCCAATGCAAAAACAATAAATTTCTCCAAGTTTGTCTCATAATCCAATATTTTGATGGTAATGGCCAAGACCGATGACTAAGATCATTCATTATATTCATCACATAATCCCCCTGTTTTTATATGTATATAGTTTAGTGTAAATTGAAAATTTAATACGATATATACATAAAATCCAGACTATTTTCTAACTATTATCTTGATATCATAAGTTTTCCCTTTTTTTGGATATAATAAGATTGATTGACTTTATTATTGAAACAATAAGGAATTTGGAGAATAACTATGGCAAACATTTTTTATTATTTGACTTTTGGAATGGTAGCAATAATTTTTACGATTTTTATATTCATGCTTTTTGGATGGCGTTGGTTCATGAAACGAATGGTGAAACAAATGGGGAAAATTATTTTAACAGACAGTTATCAAGAAAATATCATGGAGTTGATGCCAGGACTGCGTCATATGGGCATTCAAAATATGCTTGAAAATAGCTTGCGTGCAGAAACTGGTGACGTCCTCCACCGCCCGCTTGGCTCTTCAAAAAAATGGCCGCATTTAGATTCGATTACCTTTATACCTGCCCAAACTTCACCTTTTCCGATTGACGGTGAAGCAGATGTCGATGTTGAAGTAACCATTGGGCCAAATGCAAAAAAACCAATGAAAATAAAAATTCCGTTAATGATCAGCGGCATGGCCTATGGGATTGCACTTAGTGAGGAAGTGAGAATCTCATTAGCACAAGCAGCTAATAATGTTGGAACCGCCATTAATTCTGGTGAGGGGGCAGTTTTACCTGAGGAAATCAATATCGGCGGAAAATATATTTTACAGTTTTCCAAAACAGATTGGTCAAAGGAAGAAAAATTAATTAAGCGTGCCGATATGATCGAAGTTAAGTTAGGGCAAGGAGCATTACTCGGAACCGGCGGCAAAATTTCTCCTAAAAATTTAACAGGCCGTGCCCGTGAACTGATGGGGTTAAAGGAAAACGAGGATGCCGTTATTTATGATAATTTTGTAGAAAATCAAACGCTGGATGATTTGAAAGAACTTGTTGATGAGCTTCGTAGTCTCACAGGTGGAGTTCCCATTGGCTCGAAAATGGGAGCTGGCGGGAAAATTGAAGAAGATATTGATCATTTAATCTACATTGGTGTTGATTATATTGCAGTGGATGGCGGGCAAGCAGCAACACTTGGTGCCCCGCCTATTTTATCTGATGATGTTGGAATCCCAACTTTGCATGCAATTGTCAGGGCGGCTAATCATCTTGAAAAGAGAAACATGAAGGGAAAAATTAGTTTAATTGCCTCAGGCGGACTTCTAGTTCCCGGACATTTCTTAAAGGCGCTCGCCCTCGGAGCTGATGCTGTGTATTTAGGGTCTGCTATGTTATTTAGCGTCTCACATCCTCAATCCTTAAATTCCCTTCCGTTTGAACCACCGACACAAGCTGTTTGGAATCAAGGGAAATACAAGGATCAATTTAAGATTGACGTAGGAGTAAAATCAGCAGAGAAATTCTTAACAGCAAGTACGGAGGAAATAAAAATGGCATTAAGAGCAATGGGAAAACGCTCTTTAAAAGAGTTATCTAGAAAGGATTTAGTTTCCTATGATGAATTAACGGCCAAAATGATTGGAATTCCGTTTTCCTTTGAACCATGGGAGGATAAACAAATAGGGAAATATTATTAATAAAGGCTATTTTCGCAAGGATTATAGTTTTGGTATAAGTTCATCAACCCGTATTACAAAATACTTCGGGGGATCTTTTCGTAAAAAATTTTGCGAAAATTGCCTACAAACCTTAGTAAATGCCCTTTATTAAGTCCCAAATGCAACATAGTTTACGAAAAGAGCCTTAATATATGATCAAATTATTCGATCCATCTTCTTTACTATTGGAGAAGTGACAATGGCAAACCTATTCTTTTATTTGACTTTTATAATGATGTCCCTCCTATTTGTCGTGTTTGTATTCATGCTTGCAGGCTGGCGCTGGGTGATGAAACTAATTGTGAAAAAGGCCGGAAAAATCATGTTATCTGACAGTTATCAAGAAAATATTATGGAACTGATCCCAGGTCTTCGGCATATGGGCATTCAAAATATGTTGGAAAATAGCTTGCGCGCTGAAACAGGGACTGTCCTTTATCGCCCACTTGGCGGCTCTTCAAAAAAATGGCCGCATTTGGATCCGATTACCTTTATCCCCGCACAAACATCCCCCTTTCCAGTTGATAGTGATGATGATGTAGATGTTAGGGTAACCATTGGGCCAAGGGCAAAAAAACCAATGGAAATAAAAATTCCACTAATGATCAGTGGAATGGGCTTTGGAATTTCACTTAGTGAACAAGCCAGGATTTCTTTGGCAACCGCTGCCAAAAAGACAGGAACAGCGATTAATTCCGGGCAAGGTGGAATCCTACCTGAAGAATTAGACGCTGCTGGAAAATATATTTTACAATTTTCAAAAACAGATTGGGCAAAGGAAGACCGATTATTTACCCGTGCTGATATGATTGAAATTAAATTAGGCCAGGGTGCGTTAGCGGGAATGGGCGAAAAAATCCCGGCACAAAACCTAACAGGTCGTGCCCGTGAAGTAATGGGGCTTAAGGAAAATGAGGAAGCAGTCATTCATGAAAACTTTTGGGAAGATCAAACATTAGTCGATTTAAAACTACTTGTGGAGGAACTTCGCGTACGATCAGGGGGTGTTCCTATAGGTGTCAAAATTGGCGCAGGTGGAAAAATTGAAGAAGATATTGATCATTTAATCTTTATGGGGGTTGACTTTATTACCATTGACGGCGGACAAGCAGCCATGAAGGGGGCACCTCCTATATTATTGGATGACTTTGGAATCCCTACATTGCATGCTGTCGTTAGAGCTGTGAATCACCTAGAGAAAAGAAACATGAAGGGTAAGATTAGTTTAATCATTTCAGGAGGACTTTTAGTCCCTGGACATTTTTTAAAAGTAATTGCCCTCGGAGCCGACGCTGTATATGTAGGCTCCGCTATGTTGTTTGCTCTCGCACATGATCAAGTATTGAATGCTCTTCCATTTGAACCGCCTACACAAGCTGTTTGGTATGACGGGAAGTTCAAGGACCAATTTAAGAGCGAAGATGGAATAAAAACAGCAGAAAAATTCTTAACCGCGAGTACAGAAGAAATAAAAATGGCTATAAGGGCAATGGGAAAACGCTCTTTAAAAGAGTTATCAAGAAAGGATTTAGTTTCCTATGATGAGCTGACGGCAAAAATGGTTGGAATTCCATTTTCCTTTGAACCATGGGAAGAAAATCAATTTGGGAAATAATTCGTGTCCGGTGACAATAGATTCACTCCCATTCCAAGTGCATTCTCATCATTTCAGTCGCGATTTAAGTTCCGTTACGTGATTTTGCTCTTTTCCCAAAAATATTTTTACCAAAAGGGGGGAATTCTAACAAAAAGTTCGTGGAGTGAGGAAGCATGTCAATTTTTTCAAAATTCAAAAGCCCGCAGAAAACCCAGAAGGAAAATAGAAAAGTTTTTTTAGGGTCGGATTTTGATGTACGAATGGAATGGTTTAGAGATAACTTTCAACAAAGTATTGATATCACCTTTCACGAATTAACGGCTAACCAAACGCGCTGTGGGATTGTGTTTTTACAGTGTATGGTGGATCAGCAATTATTCGATGAGCAAGTATTAAAATATATTGTTTCACCTAATTTCGCTGCATCCACTAATGAATTAATTCATAAAATACTTGATTTACAATCAATCAGCACAATGTGTACCAGCATTCTAACCGACATGCAAGAAGCCTCCGAGAATATTTTGGACGGAAAGGTTGTCGTCTTCTTCGAAGGCGATAGCCGCATGATTGCTTTTCCGCTAACAAGCTTTGAAAAGCGAATCGGAAGTGAAACCACAAATGAGAATGTAATTAGGGGACCAAGAGAAGCATTTTTGGAGGATATCCATACAAATGTCACCATGATTCGCAGAAGAATAAAATCACCGGATTTAAAAATGGAACAACTTATAATCGGAAAATATACAAAAACGAAAGTGATCATTAGTTATATTGAAGGACTTTGTCGGGATGACTTAATAAAAGAAGTGAAACAAAGAATCCACCGAATTAAAATCGATGGTATTTTAGCAAGCAGCTATATCGAGGAATGTATCGATGACCGTCCATTATCACCCTTCCCACAATCACAAAAAACAGAGCGCCCGGATGTGGCAGCAGCAGCCTTACTGGAAGGAAGAGTAGTCATTTTTGTGGACGGAGACCCGATTCCTCTTATTGCTCCCGTTAATTTTTATATGTTCCTCCAAGCCGCTGAGGATTATTACCAACGATATTTTCTTACTAGTTTTATTCGCTTGCTTCGCTATGGCTGGTTAATCGTTTCGCTGACTTTCCCATCCTTTTATATTGCGATTACCACCTTCCATCCGGAAATGATTCCTACCAGTCTATTATTGAGCGTTGCTGCATCACGTGAAAATGTACCCTTTCCAAGCATCGTGGAAGCACTACTGATGGAACTTGCCTTTGAAGGTTTACGCGAGGCAGGAATTCGTACTCCAAAAGCGGTAGGACAGGCAATCGGCATCCTTGGCGCAATCATCATTGGACAAGCAGCAGTACAAGCAGGGATTGTTTCGGCCATTATGGTCATTATCGTCTCGATTACCGGAATTGCCTCCTTCGTGATACCGGGTTATGATTTGGGATTTTCCGTCCGATTACTTCGTTTTCCAATTATGATTTTAGCCGGTACCTTCGGAATATTCGGCTTAATGATTGGTACGATTCTAATCTATATCCATGTGGTAAGCATTCGTTCGTTCGGCATGCCCTACCTTTCGCCAACAGCGCCGCTTCGAACAAGTGATCTAAAGGACATCTTTATCCGGGTACCATGGTGGATGATGAAGCGCCGTCCCTCTTTTTCCGGGTCAAATGATCGAATTCGCTCTAATGTCGAGAAATCCATACTCGAGGATGATGAAGATTAATGGAAAAACTAAAATGGCTCATTCTGTTATTACCTTTTGTTTTAACAGGCTGCTGGTCACAATTAGAACTCAATGAACGCGCTTTTGTCGCTGGCATCTATGTTGATAAGGCAGCAAACGGAGACATGGAGATAAGTCTTTCGTTTACCCTTCCAAACCGCCTTGTACCTGGTGATCTCGGCGGTGCAGGTTCATCCGGAAAACCCTATACCATCCAGTCCGCTACTGGAAAGTCGATTACAGAAGCTTATAAAAAAATACAAGCAACCTTAACAAGAAATATCAGCTGGGGGCATACAAGAATCATCATCATCAGTGAAGAAATGGCACGGGAAGGAATCGAGGATATATTAGAATTTGTTATTCGAGAGCCTAGTTTGAATATAAACCAGACAATTTTAATTGCCCCAGGAAAGGCTAAGGAAATTGAGGAATTGACTCCTATATTTGAACGGTTTCCAAGTTTCATTCCTATATCATTTACTCAAAGAAAGGTTACATTAGATACAACATCAAAGAACTTCCTCGAAGTGGATAACGGTGATATGATTGTCGGTCTATTATCAAAGAAATACATGAAAATGTTAAGTGAGGGCGGGAAAGAGGGACTTTTTGTCAGTCCCGGAGAGATGGCTTTGTTTCGTAATTATAAAATGGTTGGAAAATTAGATACGAAAATAGGGCGCGGTGCATTCTGGCTCCGAAACCTGATAAAAGGTACCGAAGTAACGATAAAATCGCCAACAGACCAAAAATTAGTTAGTTTATTAGTTACCGCAGCTCATACAAAGATTCGCCCTTCTAAAAACGAACCTTTCACATTTAATGTGGATGTCACATCACAAGCAAATATTTCAGAATCCCAATCCAACGTCAATTTATCAAACGAAAAAGATGTTGCCCAGCTGGAGCGAACAGCTGAAAGGCAAATCCGAAACAGGATAGAAGCATCGATAATGGCCTCTCAAGACGTGAAAGCGGATGTATTTCAATTTGGTGAATACTTATCGTGGTATAAACCTAAAATATGGAAAGGCGTAAAAGAAAACTGGCCAGAAGTTTATCATCAAAAGGCAAAAATAAATGTTCGCCTAGATTTACAGATCAAACGACTTGGTGCTGAAAATAACCCATTTTGGATAAAGGAAAAAAATTCATGATTTTGATTATCCTTAGCTTTCTCATTATATTTGGTTACGAGTGGTCCTACTTAAAAAATAAAAACCGTAAAAAAAGAACCTATTGGATTGTCTTTTGTATAATGGGAGCTTCCTTTCTTTATTGTATTTCTACTGTCCTATTCAAAGAAGTACCTAGTCCAAGTGATTTAATTGAATTTCTATTTAAACCGATACAACAGAAAATTATAGGTTAGGTGAACCTCTTTTGAGAACTGAGCAGATTTCCCAAAATCAACTATTACTTTTTTTCATTCTTTATTATTTCTCAACATTGGTTGGATTTGGTGCAAGTCACCTGATCTACTTAACACAGTACGATTCGTTGATTGTTCTTTTTATAAGCGGTTTAGTAGGAATTATTCTGGCCTTTTTTATCATAAAACTAGCTAAGCGAAGACCTAATGAATTTTTTGTCCACTATGGAAAGGATATTTTCCCAACCTGGATTCACGTTCCAATTATGGTGTTTTTCTTCATTTCCTTTATGCAAATCAGCGCCATGATTCTTAGAGAATACGAGGATTTTATAGTGCAAACCTATCTCCCAAGAACACCCAATTGGGCGGTTGGCTGCATGTTTGGTATTGTCGTAGCGGTCACAACACGCCTAGGATTTGAAAATCTATTCCGGATTGCTCAAGGGTTATTTTACCTTGTTATTTCTGCAAATATAGGAAATATGCTTTTTATTGGCAAGGAATTGCAATGGGAACGGTGGATGGCCTTTGTTACCAACCATAGTGGACAAGGAATCCTTGTAGGCAGCTACTCCACTGCTCCTTTTTTTGGAGAAGTCATTATTTTACTCTTTATATTTCCATATTTAACGCAAAAACATAAAACACTAAAGTCCATCATCTGGGCGTCCTTTTTTTCTATTTTGTTTATTGCTTCAAACATCATTTGGCTATTATTACTTTTTGGTCCAAATTTAGCCAGCCATTTATCCTATCCGATGCTAGAAATGATTCGTTATATCCGAATCGCAGATTTCATCCAAAACCTAGATCATTTATTAATTTCTATCTGGGCTACAACAGTTTTTATAAAAGTTACCGTATTATTTACAATTTCCGTTCAAATCCTTACCCATCTATTTCGCTTGAAAGATCATCGACCTCTGACATTTTCGTTAACAGCCGTAATGATTGCACTATCCGTAAGCATGGCAAGCGGGACTTCAGAACTAAATAGCCTTTTTGTAAAATCTTGGGCCACCTTTTCCTATTTCTTGCAGTTTATTCCGCTACTCTATTTGGGAGTAGACACAATCAAACAATCCATAAAGAAAAAATCAAACGAAAAGTTAAAACCAAGCTAAAAAGAGCATGGGCTTTCTGGCCCATGCTCTTTCCTATTTTAATGGTTATAGCTTCTTGGCTTTGATTTTCCAGACGTTCTTTTTTCACCGCTTCTTGGTTTTACCGGTGATTTCTTTCTGCGGTCAGAGTTAAACCCTCTAGAATCGTCTCTTCTTCTGCGGTCCCGATCCTGCGATCTTCTTTCCCTTTTTTGTGGAAGCGGTTGTTCTTCTGTCAATTTAACAGGAGTAGTATCCGGTTCCTTCGTCAACATCTTCAACACAGCCGCAACAACAGTTGATGCGTCGTTTGCTTCAAGTAATTCTTCGGCAGCCGCTTTGTAATATTGAAGGTTATTGGCTTCAATTGTCTGAAGAATTTTGTCCACTACCGCACGCTGCTGTCCTTCTAATGCTTCATCAAGGGTTGGCGGCTTCATTCTTTCCATCTTACGTTTTGTGGTTTTTTCAACCACATTCAGGTAAGATTTTTCCCTTGGTGTAATAAAGGTCATCGCGACCCCTGTTTTACCCGCACGGCCTGTACGTCCAATACGGTGAACATAGCTTTCGGGATCTTGAGGAATATCAAAGTTATATACATGGGTTACACCAGAGATATCAAGACCCCTTGCTGCCACATCTGTAGCGACAAGAACATCAATCGAGCCTTCTTTAAATTTACGAAGGACAGAAAGACGTTTTGCCTGACTAAGGTCGCCATGAATTCCTTCAGCCGTATAACCTCTAAGATTTAAAGCTTCAGATAACTCATCGACACGGCGTTTCGTCCGTCCGAAAATAATTGCTAGTTCTGGTGATTGGATATCCAAAAGTCTTGTTAGCACATCAAATTTATTTTTTTCCTGCACTTCCACATAATATTGTTCAATGGAAGGAACAGTCATTTCTTTTGCTTTGACACGGACAATTTGCGGATCCTTCATAAACTTTTCAGCCATTCGCTGAATCGGTCCCGGCATGGTTGCTGAGAACAGTAATGTTTGGCGCTCAGTAGGGATTTCCGCTAAAATCGCTTCAATATCTTCAATGAATCCCATGTTTAACATTTCATCTGCTTCATCTAGGATGGCTGTATGAACATGGTCTAAGCGAAGTGTCTTTCTGTTGATATGGTCAAGCACACGGCCTGGTGTCCCAACAATAATATGTGGAGCCTTTTTTAAAGAACGGATTTGGCGGCCAATATCCTGTCCTCCGTAAATTGGTAATACACGAACTCTTTTACCTGAACCGATTTTGTATAATTCTTCTGATACTTGAATCGCAAGCTCGCGGGTAGGAGCAATAATAATCCCCTGGATTGCCTCTACACTTGTATCCACTTTTTCTACCAATGGAATTCCAAATGCAGCTGTTTTTCCTGTTCCTGTTTGAGCCTGGCCGATCAAATCCTTATTTTCTAAGCTCAATGGAATCGTTTCTGCCTGGATTGGCGTTGCTTCCTCAAAACCCATTTTGAGGACAGCCTTTAATGTTTCCTGGCTAATACCTAAATCTTGAAACTTCGTCAATGTTTTCATTCTCCTTCATCTATTTAAAAATTGTATTTATGCTGAATGTATCGTGACGCATCAAAATGCCCAAATTTATTTTATCAAAAAAAGACATTCCTCCATAGGAGTATGCCCTTGTTTCCTCGTTCTTAAGACACGTTGATTATTATCATACCACAATTCCTTGTATATTGCAATCAAAGCTAGTTTTACCAACCTTAATACTCGGATAAAAAATCATACACCTGGGAAAATAGGGCGGCTTTTTCCTCACAGTGACAAATATGATGTTGGGAATTCTTAATATAAGTAATCCGCTTCTTTTTTGAATTAATGGTCCGATACAAATATTCAGCACTTTTGGGCGGCACCATTCCATCGCATTCCCCTTGAGCAATTAAGGTCGGCACTTCTACTTGATGCAAAAGTGGTTTAATAAAGGAGACAAGTTGACGAAATTGCAAGGTAGCCGCTATTGGGGTTGCTTTTATTTTTCTTAAATAGCGCTGAAATAATTCATTCTCCCTCAAGTTTCCTCTTAGAGAGTCCATCAGCATTGTTTTTAATTCCACCGCCATTTGTTTTGGATTAATGTAAAGGGCGGCGGCACTTAACAAAATAAGCTTATTAACAGGATAATTGGCTGCTAAATAGGCTGCAATTAGGCCTCCCATTGAAAAACCAATGACATAAACTTCTTCACAGGTTTGAAGGAGCTTCTTTAATTCAGCCTCGGCACATTTAATCCACTGCTGATACTGAACCCCTTTTAATGAAAGTGTTTCACCATGACCCGGAAGTGTGGGCACAGAAAAGCTCCAATTGGTCCGTTTCGATAAATACTCCACCAGTGGTTCTACTTCATAAGGGGCTCCCGTAAAGCCGTGAATACATAAGCAGCCAATCATTTTACTCACCTGCTATTTTTGTAAATAACTTACAACTTCTTCTAATTTCATCCCGCGGGATGCCTTAACAAGCACTAAAGACTCTTCGTTTACATCATTTACCAATTTGCCAATTAACTCCTTTTTATCTGTAAAGGCGAAAACCCGATTTTCTCCTAAAACTGCACGTGCACCCTTAGCAATATGAGCTCCTAATTGACCGTAGGTAAACAATAAATCAATTTTATTTGGATTTAGCCCCTGACCAATTTGCAAATGATATTGTTCTTCCTGCGGCCCTAATTCCAGCATATCACCTAATACAAGGATTTTTTTATCATACCCTTGAAGATTCGATACTAATTCAATCGCAGCAATCATCGATGTCGGGCTGGCATTGTAAGCATCATTAATGATTTTTTCCCCATGCTTACCTTCAACAAGCTCCATTCTCATATTTGTAAGCTTGATCCCAGCTAAACCTTCATTCATTTTTTCAAACGGAACATTAAAATGTCTGGCAATTAACATGGAGGCAAGCGCATTTAAAATATTGTGCGTTCCCAAAACGGGAAGCACAAAGCTTTCGGTTGAAGCATTCGTCTTAAACCGGTTACCATGATCGATTTGAATAATGTCTGTTGGGAATAAATCATTGGTTTCATTCCTTCCAAAGGTCTGTACCTCGACATTCCCTTTATATCGATGGATTCTTTCCATTAATAACGGTTCGTCCCCATGCAATACAGCTAGTCCACCTTCTTTTAAGCCTTGCAAAATTTCAAGCTTCGCTTCAGCAATTCCCTCTCTAGAACCAAGGTCAAGCAAATGGGATTCGCCAATATTCGTGATAACGACGGCATCCGGGCAGGCGAGTTTGGTGAGAAATTCAATTTCGCCACTTCCGCTCATCCCCATTTCCAAAACAGCAATTTGGGTATCTTCTTCCAATCCTAATATTGTAAGTGGAAGACCAATTTGATTATTATAATTACCTTCCGTTTTTTGTACTTTATATTGGGTCGAAAGCAGGCCAGCAGTTAAATCCTTTGTGGTTGTTTTTCCGTTACTGCCGGTGATTCCTACGACTTTTATATCCAGTTCCTGACGATAGCTTCTTGCTAATTCCTGTAAAGCTGTTAAACAATCATCAACAATTAAAATCGGCAGATGCTCTGGCGGGTTTGGAACATCGCTTTGCCAAAGAGCAGCTGCAGCACCTTTTTGGATGGATTCCTCTACAAATTTATGGCCATCTACCCGTTCCCCTTTAAAGGGTACGAACAAGCTTCCTGCTTCAATTTTCCTTGAATCAATGACAACTTCTTGGACCACTACATCTTTAAAAGGAGTGATATCATTTTTTACCGTGATCATGTTAGCGATTTGTCTAAGAGTTCTTTTCATCCTTTTTCCCCTCCTCTATTCAATGGATTCTCAAAAGAACGGACACGGCGAAAAACCGTGCCGTACACATTTATTGTCTAGCTCCTGCGCCTAGCCCTTCGAGGGAAAAAATGAACAGCTTTTTTCCTAGGTCGCTTTGGGGACTGCGCAAGGTGCATCCGCTTTTCGATTAGAAAGTATATTTAATCTGTTGTTTTTCGTTATGTCTTTCTTTTGCAAGATTGACAAGACGCTCAATTAATTGTGGGTATTCCACCCCAGTGTGTTTCCATAGCAGCGGGAACATACTAAATGGAGTAAAACCAGGCATTGTATTTACTTCGTTAATTAATGCCCTTCCATCCTTTGTTAAGAAGAAATCAGCACGAACCAGCCCCGAACAATCCAACGCTTTAAATGCCTGAATTGCCATTGCTTTAATTTGTTTATATTCATCCTCTGTAATTTCAGCCGGAATTATCAACGCGGTCTCGCCATCTTCATATTTCGCTTTATAATCATAAAAGTCCTTTTTCGGTACAATTTCTCCTGCTATGGAACATTCCGGCTCATCATTTCCTAGAATACCCACCTCAATTTCACGGGCAGTTACACCTTCTTCAATAATCACCTTGCGATCAAATTGGAAGGCTTCGGCAAAAGCTGTTTCCAATTCTGCACGATTCCGGCATTTACTAATTCCAACACTTGATCCAAGATTAGCCGGCTTTACAAAACATGGATACCCAAGTGCTTCCTCAACCTTTGCATAAGCAACTTCTTTTTCCTTTTGCCATTCACTTTTAATAAAAGCAACATAGTTTACTTGGGCGAGTCCGGCTTGTGCAAATACATTTTTCATCATCACTTTATCCATACCGGCTGCGGAAGCAAGTACCCCATTTCCGGCATAGGGAAGATTTAATAGTTCTAATAATCCTTGTACCGTACCATCTTCCCCATTTGGTCCGTGCAATAGTGGAAAGATGACGTCAAGAGGTGCTTGTTCCTGTTTATTTCCTTCAAATAAAGCAGGGGCTAAAGAAAGTGGGGATAATTCATCTCCCCCGGTAAACTCAAGTTCCTTAACATTCTCAACAGGAGCTTGCAGCTGCTCCCCCTTAATCCACTGACCTTCTTCATTTATGTAAATAGGATGAATTTCAAATTTTTCTAGGTCCAGTGCGCGAATGACTGCCATTGCCGTTTGCATAGATACTTTATGTTCAGCGGATTTTCCTCCGTATAATAAACCCAGTTTCGTTTTCATGATAAACCTCCATTTTAAATACTGTTTTTATTTTAGCACTTTCTCAAAAATTTAAGGAATGATGTGATAATCTTTTTTATATTTTATGAAATCAAGTGCTTGGTTCAAAACAATCAAAAATAAAATCTCTCCAAATTATCAGGAGAGATTAGCGAACATTCAATTTCCACTCTTTTGTTTTTTTATCAAAAATGATTTTAGCATGATATGGTTCTTTTGAAATAATTTCATATTCCTCATACATATCATCCATATTGGCAAAATCACCAATTACCCAGATCGGAATTTCAATCTTTGTACGCTGTTGATCTGCATCTTTCATCGAAATGCAGATTCCCTCTTTTATAAACGGAGTTAAGGAAAGAAGAATCTCCTTGTTTACGGACGGATAGGTGCGTTTTTTCCTTATACCTAAAAGGGATTTCTCCAATTTGAGTTTACTTACTTTTCCCGAAATGGCCTCACTAAGTAAATGAAAAAAGTCCTTAAAGCTGCGATAATAAATTTTGTTAAACCAGCCATCATCATGGGCTAAATACACAAACCGATTACCCAGCTTATTATAGAAGGGCAATTTTAAATGTTGCTTTAAATGACCCAAATATAATAATTCTGCAATTTCCTGTCCTGTTAGCTCATTTAAAACCTCTTCTTCAATAAAATCAATCCAGCAAAAATCTCCGTACCCGTATACATCTTCCCCAGCTAGTTTTTTTACACGATCCTCCGGACAATATTCAAGCAGCGTATGCATATTAAACTCAGTATCATCAAAGCGGTGCTTTAATAAAAGCAAATGGTTTAATGAATCTGAAAAAGCAGCAGCAAATTCATCGAATTCAATTCCGTAGGACATTACATACTGATCCGATTGATTTAAGTGTACATAAATAAGATCCCGTATGTCTTGATGATGCTTTTTCAAGGCCAAACTCCTCCGAAAGTTAAAAATTTATCTTAAATGGACAGCTATCGTAAAAACTGCCTATGTGTTATTCATTATCATTTTACCAAAGAATAGGTCAAATAGCTTATTTCAATTCTTTTACAATTTTAAAGCTTTGATGATGAAAATTGCAAATGGATTATCATAAAAGTTACTGTTTTAAAATATCAATGGATTCTTATTTATTAACATATACTAGTAAAGATTCGAAAAAACATTTCCGTCTCCCCTGTCTTCAAACCTGCGGGGTAGAAAGGAGCTTTAATCCATGATTAAGGATATGACCCAGGATGAGATTAGCCTTCATATTATTAAAATTTTAAAAGAAAATAAAAAAGCTGAATTTGAAGCGATTCTTGAGGAATTGCAGCCCTATGATATCGCGAAAATTTATGAGGGATTACCGGAGAAGCATAAAGCTAAGTTTCTCTTATTTCTTAAAAATGATCTTCTCGCTAATCTAATGGAAGAGCTTGATAAGGATGAACAGCTCGAGGTATTAAATAAGCTTGGCATTGAAAAGTCGAGCAAGGTTCTTGATTTAATGGATAATGACGACCTTGCCTTACTATTACATGAACTATCCCCAGAAAAGATGGATTCGCTTTTGTCCGGAATGAAGGCGGAGGAATCTACTGCTGTAAAAGGCATCCTAAATTATCCCCCGGAAACAGCGGGAAGAATCATGACAAATCGGTTTGTCTGGATTCGAAACTATTTTTCTGTCAGGGAGGCCGTCGATAAATTAAAGATTTTCGCAGAATTTGCTGAAACCATTAATTATTTATATGTGATTGATGAAGAACGCAAACTGGTTGGCGTTGTTTCCTATCGTGATTTATTATTGGCTGATATGGATGAAAAGATCAATGACATTATGTATGAACGGGTCATTTCTGTTCTAGTGGCGACTGACCAGGAAGTAGTGGCCAGAACAGCAGAACGGTATGACTTCTTAGCCATTCCTGTCGTGGATGATGAAAATGTCCTCGTTGGGATCGTGACGGTCGATGATATTATCGATGTTGTGATAAAAGAAGCAAATGAAGATATTGAAAAACTATCTGCTTCGGGGAAAGCGATTGACTTTGATACAAAAATTTTTGTTGCTGCTGCACGAAGGTTACCATGGTTAATTTTACTTTTATTTATCGGTCTCATTTCCGGAAGGATCATCTCAAGCTTTGAAGATACGTTAAAACAAGTGGTTGCGTTAGCCTTTTTTATGCCGATGATTGCCGGCATGACTGGAAACACTGGGACACAATCCCTAGCGGTTGTCGTTCGCGGACTGATCTCCCATGATATTGATAGAGGAGTGGTTACCCGGCTTATTGCTCGTGAGTTTGGGGTTGGGATTACGATTGGGGTTACATGCGCTATGCTCATCTCAATTATTGCCTACATCTGGCAGGGGAATATGATACTTGGTGCGGTGGTGGGCTGCTCCCTCTTTTTCACACTTATAATCGGAACGCTGGCAGGAACCATCATTCCCTTGATCTTATACCGCTTTAATGTTGACCCTGCCGTTGCATCCGGTCCGCTGATCACCACCTTAAATGATATCTTTTCCTTAATGACCTACTTTGGTATCGCATCAATGTTTTTGCATTACCTCATCTAAGTTTTTTGAAACCATCTATCTGTTTCATTCGTCTCATTTTTTGAAATATTTCCCTTACTTTCTATTGTGAGGAAACTCATTCTTTGCTAGCATGAAAGTAACAAATGCTAATATAACGGGTGTGACATATGGATTATTTTTCGAAAAAACCGGACCGGTTTGATTGGACATTAACGTTAATTTTATTTCTGTTTTTCTTGATTAGCTGCGCCTCCATCTACAGTGCTCAAGGTGCCGCACAGTATGATGAAAATTTCTTACTCAAACAAGTCTTTTGGTATGTAGTGGGGGCAGCGATTATTTCTGTTGCCATTCTAATCGATGGCTTTCAATATAAACGGCTTGCATGGTATCTCTATGGATTTGGCCTTTTATTGCTGATTGCGATCATTGTGGCACCGACAAGCATTGCTCCCTATCGAAACGGTGCGAAAAGCTGGTTTATTATTCATGGGCTCGGCATTCAGCCTTCGGAATTTGTAAAAACTTTTTTGATTCTTGCCTTAAGCCGGGTCATTACCCAGCATCAAGAAAAGTTTAAGGGGAAATCCCTTAAATTAGACCTCTTGTTACTTTTAAAATTAGGGATTACTACAGCAGTACCACTCGGGCTGATTATGCTTCAGCCTGACTTAGGAACCGGTCTTGTGATTTTATCGATTCTTACTGGCCTTATTTTAGTCTCAGGAATCTCATGGAAAATCATATTGCCGATTTACGGCTCAGGGGCAGGCCTCGGGGCAGCCATTCTTTATCTCGTCGTTCAGAAACCGGAACTACTTGTAAAATATTTAAATGTGAAAACCTATCAATTCGAACGGATCTATTCCTGGCTTGACCCGGTTAATCATAAAAGTGATTCCGGCTACCATCTAATGAAATCTTTAACGGCGATAGGCTCAGGTCTGATAACGGGAAAAGGTTTTGATAAAGGTGAAGTTTACATTCCTGAGGGCCATACCGATTTCATCTTTAGTATTATTGGCGAGGAATATGGCTTTGTCGGCGGCAGTATCGTGGTAGGACTATTCTTCTTGCTGATTTACCATTTAATCAAAACAGCATTAGATACAAATGACCCGTTTAATACATATGTCTGCATTGGAGTTATCAGCGTAATTACATTCCACGTCTTTCAAAATATTGGCATGACCATCCAAGTTTTGCCGATTACCGGCATCCCGCTCCCCTTTATCAGCTATGGAGGAAGCTCTTTAATGGGGAATATGTTTGCAATGGGCTTGGTCTATAGCATTCGTTACCATCATCGGACCTATATGTTTTCTTCCGGTGCATCGGTTGATTCCTAAAGGCAGCGGTTTTACGCTGTCTTTTTCCTTATATTTAGGAATGAATGTTAAATTGGTACCATATTTATTTCTTTATAGGACAATCTGGTTTAAACTATAAACATTACAATAGCGAAGGTGAATTATGAAGGATTTTATTTTCTCAATTTTAATGTTTCTATCACAGTTAGGCTATCTCGGAATTGCTTTAGGTTTAATGATTGAAATTATCCCAAGTGAGATTGTCTTGGGTTATGGCGGATATATGATTGCACAAGGCCATTTGAACTTTTTAGGAGCGGTCATTGCAGGGACAATTGGTGGAACGATCGCCCAGCTCTTTTTATATTGGGCGGGGTATTACGGCGGCCGTCCCTTTCTTGAAAAGTACGGAAAATATGTGTTAATCAAAAAGAGTCACATCGACGTAGCTGAAAGTTGGTTTCAAAAGTACGGGGCTGGTGTCATTTTTTCTGCACGCTTTATCCCCGTTGTCAGACATGCCATTTCTATTCCCGCAGGGATAGCGAAAATGCCTGTCAGCAAATTTACCCTTTACACCGTTGCGGCGGTATTGCCGTGGACCGTCTTATTTCTGTACCTAGGAAAGGTACTGAAGGAAAATTGGACTCATATTAAAGAATATGCACAGCCCTATGTGCTTCCAATTATTATTGCAGCAATTGTATTAGCCGCCATTTACTTTATTATTAAAAAAACAAAGAAAACCACCAAATGATGAACTGCACCCCAATTGTTAGACGCACAACTAACAATTGGAGGTGCAGTTTTTATATGGCTAAATTTAATTTAGAGGAAAAAATAGAAGCAGTTATTCGTTATCAACAGGGATCGGAGGGGGTAAAATTTATAGCGAAATCCATAGGAGTACATCACACGGTTTTATTAAATTGGATTAAACAAGTTGAACATCATGGTGCAGATGCTTTTATTAAACCCTATACATCTTATACAACAGAGTTTAAACTAGACGTACTAAACTATATAAAAGAGACAGGGACGTCTATAAGAGAAACTGCTGCAATATTTAACATTGCAACACATAGTACCATTCAAAAATGGCAA
>NZ_AXVA01000035.1 GCF_000482325.1 Bacillus sp. UNC438CL73TsuS30
GAAAAGGATTATCCGGTATTAGCTCCGGTTTCCCGAAGTTATCCCAGTCTTACAGGCAGGTTGCCCACGTGTTACTCACCCGTCCGCCGCTAACCAAAAGAGCTGCGCTCCTATTGATTCGCTCGACTTGCATGTATTAGGCACGCCGCCAGCGTTCGTCCTGAGCCAGGATCAAACTCTCCAAGAAAGTTGATATAGCTCATTTGTTACGTTGGCTCATGTTCTCTATATAATAGAAGAAACATGATTATTATTGTTTGTTGACGTTTTTGTTTGTTTAGTTTTCAAAGAACAACTTTTTAAAGCAGAGTATTAATATATCATCCCATCTTCATTACGTCAATTATTTTTCTAAAATAATTTTTCGTTTGAATCAGCGACGTTTTCTATCTTAACAGAAATATTTTTCAATATCAACCCTTTTTTTCAGAGTGAATTGTTTTTCTGTTCATCGCACTATTTGTTCGGCGACAAGAAGTAATATTACTAGATTGCTAGACACAAGTCAACCACTTTATAAAAAAACTTTAGATTTAGGTCTGAAATAACTTTCTCTGAGAGTTCAAATCGAATAACCGTTTACATAAAAAAAATCCTCCACGGATGAAAATTACAAATATTGGTGATTAATAAATAATAAATCTTTATCTCATGAAGGGGCAACAGAACATGAACCAAATCCCTCCCTTTCGAAGACAAAGGGCGTACCTTTCTCAATTTACAACAAGTCAACTTCATTTAAAAAACCCTTGGGTTGTTGCCTTTTTTTCCTTTTCCTATCCTGGATTCGGACACCTTATGCAGCATCGGTATATAGTGGGGTTTATTTTGATTCTATGGGAAACCTTTATTAACGGGATGGCAAAGGTAAACTTAGGGATCTTCTATTCCTTATTAGGTAACTTTGACAAAGCCAAAGAGGTACTAGATGAAAGGTGGTTAATTCTCTATATAGCCATTTATATGTTCGGCATCTGGGATGGATATCGGACCACCATTGACTTAAACAAACAATATGTATTGGCAGACCGTGAGGATGCCCCCATGTTGAATATTAAAATGGGATCTTGGGATATGAACTACTTAGATAAACGGAAGCCTTGGCTAGCGTTAGTCTGGTCAGCCTTGTTCCCTGGTCTCGGTCATCTTTATCTACATAATGTCGTTTCAGGATTCTTTATTTTTATTTATACCGTCGGGATTTGTTATTACGGCCATATCCTTTATGCGATACACTTATCAATGCTTGGTGATTTTACACAGGCTAAAGAGACGATCAATATGCAATGGGCGCTTTATTTTCCATCCATCTACTTTTTCATCATTTACGATGCCTATGTTTCTGCAGTTGAGAACAATAAACTGTTCGAAAAAGAAATGGCCGCATATTTAAGAAAAAACTATCAAAAGATTCATTTTAAAACTCCCCTATAAAGGATTGTGAATACCATGTTAGTAATTGCTACCTACGAAAATTCAATATTTATCGAATTAGCGATTACAGAGCTTAAACAAAACGGCCTTTCGACCGAAAAGATCTTTGCTGCACCGCTTGATAAGAGAGCCGGAAAAAGACAACTGTTTGATACTATCCATAGAGCGGATGGATTGAGTCTATTTGACGGTGCAGCAATCCTCGGGACCTGTTTCATGCTACTAGGGTCTATCTATGGATTTATTTTAAAATGGGGCCCGATTATCTGGGGAATTATCGGAGCGATTTTCGGTCTTCTTTTAGGCTTTCTTCTAAAACTATTGATTGTAAAAAAAGGAAAAAGAGGGTCAAAAAACATTAGTTCCGAAATTGTCTTGATGATTCGGTGTGAAGAAGATCAATGGAAAACCATCGAAAAAATATTATGGGATAACGGAGCACTTGGTTTAACTAAATTAGACAGGAATTAATCAAATGCCAACAAAGCCTCAGTCTCTGTTGGCATTTTGATTTTTTGGGTTTTACAGATTGCCATAACACTTTTCAACCGAGCGGGAGGTCAGACCCCAACTACCACCCACCATACTCCCTCACCAAATCTAGATTGATTTTCCCCTGTTCCAAGTCTGAAAAGGCTTGGTCGAGTATAGATACAGCTAATTCAATTTCTTGTTTGGTGATGGTGAGTGGCGGGGTGATTTCAATGACATTGCTGTGGATGCCTACGTAAAAAACGAGCAGCCCGAGCTCATAGCAGCGGTAACAAATAGCAGCCGTTTTTTCAGCGGCAGGCTTTTTCGTTACTCTGTCTTCCACCAACTCGACACCAATCGCAAGCCCTTTTCCACGAACATCCCCAATCCACTCATACTTCTCCTGGAGACCTTTTAACTGGCCAATAAAATATTCCCCATTAACCCTAGCATTCTCAACTAACCGTTCCTCTTCAATAATCCGCAAATTTTCGAGTGATGCCGCACTACAGACAGGATTCCCGCTCATCGTAAACATATGTATCCCCGTGCCCACATCAAGAATTTCACGTCTAGCTACAACCGAACTGATCGGCAGCCCACCTCCAAGCGACTTACCAATCACAACAGCATCCGGAACAACCCCGCAATGGTCAAACGAAAACCATTTACCCGTCCGCCCAAGACCCACTTTCACCTCATCAAAAATGAGATGAATACCATGGCGCCTGCAAACCTCTTCAAGCCGCGGCAGGAAATCCTCTGGCGGAACAATCAGCCCGCCATCACTCTGAATTCCCTCAATAATGATTCCAGCCGTATCACCGGGCGGACAAATTGTCGAAAACACTTCCTGTTCTAAATATCCAATAACCTGATCTGTTAGACGCTTCGTCTCCCCGAATGGCGGTCGATACGGATTCGGATAAGGAATTTTCACTACATTGCCGCTGCCGATAAAACCCGCTTGAGCAGGATGCCCAGAAAGCGAAAGCGATCCCATCGTTTGCCCATGATACGAACCCATAAAAGAAATCATTCTGGAACGCCTCTTTTCAAGCGGAACCAATTTCGCAATACAATCATTCGCATCAGAACCAGAATGGCCAAACCAAACCTTTTTAGAAAAGTCACCTGGTGTTATCTCAAGCAATTTCTCAGCCAAAGAAACCATCGTCGACTCCGGAGCAGAAAGCTGCGATGTAAACGATAAAACATCATATTTTTCTTTAATCGCCGCACCCACACGAGGATGTCCATAGCCAATATTCGCAACAGCCCAGCCAGCCGCTATATCCAAATATTCCTTTCCTGATTGGTCTATCACCCGCGTACCCTTCGCAGCTTTTACCGCAATAGGGTAAAAACGAATTTTTAAACTGTCCGCAATCATTTGACCTTCCGCATCAAGAAACGTGTTATCCAAACCCTCTCCCCCTTAAAAGAAAATCTGAAATTTTTTCAGCTTATAATTGAGATTTTGCCTTGAAATCCCCAGCTGTTCCGCCGCCTTCGTAATATTACCTTGCGCCTGATTCATCGCTTGTTCAATCATGACACGCTCCAGCCTTTCAATCTGCTCAGGAAGACTTCCTGAAAACGACGATAAAGGTTCATGACTTAGCGTACTCTCTACCTGCTGAATTTTATTTTTAAAAATAGGCGGCAAATGATTGAAGCCGATGGTCCGCTCATCATAAACAAGGTTAAGGCAGCCTTCGATAACATGCTCTAGCTGTCTGACATTCCCAGGCCACCCAAAATTCATAAAATAATGAAAAACATCCTGGTCTAACCCATCCACCCGTACATCTAATAGATCAGCATGTTTGGTAATAAAGTGATCAATTAATACCCGTAAATCCTCCTTCCGATTTCGTAAAGGCGGAATCTCGAGGTTCACCACACCAAGCCGATAATACAAATCCTCACGAAGCCGTTGGTTGGCGATTGCTTCTAATGGTTCCTCATTCATCGTAGCAACGATTCTTACATCAATATCAATGACCTTTGTCGAACCAAGGCGCTGTACCTTCCGTTCCTGAATCACCCGCAATAACTTCGCCTGCAGATTAATGCTCATCGAATTGATTTCATCGAGCATAAGAGTCCCGCCCTGGGCTTGTTCAAAAAGTCCCGGACGGTTGACAGCACCGGTAAAGCTTCCTGCCGTCGTTCCAAACAACAAGCTTTCAAGTAAAGACTCAGGGAGTGCTGCACAATTTTGCGCGATAAACGGTTTGTCTTTTCTAGGACTCTCATTATGGATACTCTGTGCAAACAGCTCCTTACCCGTTCCTGTTTCGCCCACAATGAGAATATTGGATTTTGACCTTGCCGACCGGCGTGCCTGTTCAACTGATTGAGCCATCTCCCTGCTCGAAAAAATAATGTCTTCAAACTGAAACCGGGTATTATTTTTCTGTGAAGAGAAAGGATTTGAGGATTCTAAATCACCCTTACCCTGTTTTTGCAGTTGCAAGATGGTATCAGAAAGATGCTTTTGTTCCGTGATATCTTTCAATATTTCAATGACTCCCGAAACATTTTCATTTAGCACCAACGGGACCGTTCGTGCTAATGTGGTAATCGCCTTCCCGTGTGAGGAAAATTTCGTTTCCCTGTGATGAAGCGTCCTTCTCGTTCGCAGCGAGGTCAATAAGGTGCTTGTATTTTCATCGACATTCCAAACATCCTGTACCCTTTTATTTCGAACCGCCTCAGGTTCCAATGTATCCATCTCACCTGCTTTAAGGTTATAAAAGAGAATCCTTCCCTGTTCATCAATGACAGAGATCCCTTCTTCTAACTGATCCAGAATCAAATTAAATAATTGCTTCGTTTTCTTTAATTCCTGAATTTGATGCTGCAGTAACTGAACTTGGGAGATATCCTTCAAAAATAGCAGGTACAACTCGTTATTTTCAAAAAAGGAGATATTGGCTACTAATTGTTTGGTCCCCAGAAGAATAGAAACTCCTGTTTTCCCCTTCTTTTGAAGGCATTTTTTAAAATCCTCGGATGGAATCAACTCATAAATCGAAGCACCAATAAGCGTAGAAGGACTTTCCGAGAACAAACGCGCCGCCGGACGGTTTAAGGACAAAATCGTCCCTTGTTCATTAAACAGGATGATACTTTCGAACGAATGGTTCCAAACATCTAAAAATGATAAACGAAACTGCTCATCCACTTTAATCACCACCCTTTCCGAAAAAATTCTAAGCGAAAAAAATTTGTCACCCTTTAAACTGTAAACTCTTTCTACCAAAATATTAACATATTGAAAGATAGATAAAACAGAAAATTCGGTATAGTATTAAAAATAGAAAAATATTTTTCTGAAAAATATTTTTCTTTCAACATTTTTTTGCGGCTAATAGAATTCAACTTTTCCTACAATAGCCTTGATTCCCCCTAATTCTGAATATTCAAAACCAGTTGGCATAAAACTTGCTAGTATTCATAGTGAAACCGTAAAGGAGGAATTACCAAATGATGAAAGTATCTTTAAAAAATGTTCAAGCCATTGATGTTCATGCACACCCCTACACAGCAAACATAGAACCATACACTCCAGAAGAGTTTGTCAGAAAGCTGTCCCTAGCCGTTATTCCAAACCAAATACCTGCCAATTACGAAAGACTACCCAAACAGCCATTCCCTGGAACCAATATGTGGATGCAAATCCTTGTTAAGCGTTTAGCAAAATATTTTTCATGCGAGCCAACCCTTGAAGCGGTAGTCGAGCAGCGCAATGCGAGAGCAGTCGATTTTAAAAAATATACTCGCGATCTCTTTTCAGATGCAAGACTGACCGGAGTAGTCGGTGATTTTGGTTACCCGCAACCGCCATTAAGCAAAGCAGAATATGCCGACCTTTGCGGAGCCCGTATCTGGGAAATCCACCGAATCGAACCTGCCATGGTTCAGCTTAGTCAAGAATGCGAATCGTTTGCTGACTTTAACGAAAAATATCGAGCAAACCTGACAGAAGCGTTAAATACAAAAGGAATTGTTGGATTAAAATCGATTATTGCCTACAGAAGTGGATTGGAAATCGCTCCAATGGATGAGCAGGCTGCGGCAGCAGAGTACGCAGAATTTAAACTCAATACCCGTGCCGTTGTAAAAAAGTTCCGTGACTATTGCCTACATATAGCAATGGAAGAATGTACGAAGGCGGATAAGGTCATGCATATTCACACTGGTGTCGGTGACGGGGAAGTTGTCCTTTCGAAAGCAAGCCCGAGCTTCCTTATCGACATGCTACGCGATAAAAAATATGAAAATACCAAAGTACATCTCGTTCACGGTGGTTATCCATGGATGGAGGAAGCGGCGTTTATTGTCAGCATCCTTCCGAATGTCTATATGGATATCTCTTTGCAAAATCCTTTCAGTGGACACGGGGTGAAACGAATTTTATCTCAAGTATTCGAATTTGCGCCATTTGACAAGGTGATGTACGGCTCTGATGCCTTTACCGTACCGGAAATGAACTGGATGGGCGTCCATCTGTTCAAAGAGTCCTTTGAAGAAGTACTAAACTCCTGGGTTGATTCAGATTACATGGATGTCGAAACCGCACAGGCCATTGGAGAAATGGTCCTATACCGAAACTATGAAAATGTTTATCAAAAGTACATGAAGGAGGCTGCTGTATGTCAAACAATAAGCAAATAGTGACAGAGATGATTCCGCAAAAGAAACTCGGGTTTTGGGCGATTTGGGCACTTGGAGTAGGGTCCGTGATTGGGGACGGAATCTTCCTCCTGATGGGACAAGGGATTGCCACAGCAGGTCCAAGTTCCATCGTTGCCTATGGAATTGCTGGATTATCACAACTTTTCCTCATGATTGCACTTGGTGAATTAGCGGTAGGAATGCCAAATGCCGGGGCCATGTCCCATTGGGTCGAACGGTTTATGGGAAGTTGGTGGGGATTTTTGTCCGGATTTGCCTTTGCACTTGGCTGGGTCATTTGCGGCGGCAGCGTCGGAATCGCCATCGGCAGAATCACCATGTGGTTTTTCCCCCAGCTAAAAGGGGATCTATGGCCGGCGTTTTTTGCCATCCTGTTTTTGACGATTTTCGCCGTTTTAAATATTCTTGGAACCGAAATTGCAGCCAAAACGCAGCTTCTATTAGTCATCATCATGACAGTGGTAATGGCTCTTTTCTCCATTATTGGACTGAAAGATATTAATATCCATAATTTCACGCCATTCATGCCACACGGTTCTAAAGGGTTTTGGGCAGCCATTCCATTAGGCACTTATGCTTACTTGGGTGCTGTAACCTTAGCAACCGCCGGCGGCGAGGTGAAAAATCCAAAAGATCTTCCGAAAGCATTGGTCTGGTCCAGTATTACCTTCTTAGTTTTATACACAGCAGCACAGTTTGTCTTACAAGGCATTATCCCATGGAATAAAGTGACGATTGATGATTCGCCATTTACCGTTGCAGCCAATCAAGTATTCGGCATTGCTGGTGCCTATATCATGAATATGACAGCATGGATTGCAGCAGCCACTTGTCTATTAATGGGGACCTTATATGCTGCTTCCCGGATATTTTACGCACAAGCGAAAAGCGGATACCTCCCTGCATTCTTCGGACGTCTTCATCCAAAAACAGGGACTCCGGTCAATGGGATTATTGTTGTCTGGGCTGCATCGGTTGCCTTAATTATCTTAGGGATGATCAATCCCGATTTCCTTTACGTCGAATTATCGAACCAATTGGTGTTTGCATGGCTGGTTTCCTGGACATTAGCCTTAATTGCAAGCGTTCTTTATCGAAAAAATGCCAAATCAGAAGTACTTCAACTCCCATGGAAACAGCCGCTCTATCCTTTGTTTCCGATTCTAGGTTTTATCGGAATCGCCATCGTCTTTTACGGCAGTTTCATCGGAACTCCAATGACCCTTTTACGCGGTGTAATCTGGATGGGCGTACTCTTTCTTCTGTTTAAAGTTTTCAATAAATCGAGAACGATTTCTACTACTGATAGAAAAAAAGAATCTATATAAGTGAAAGGATTTTTAGAATGATCATAAAAGAGGAAATTCAAGTAAGCGAAGATGTCACGCAAAAATTAATTGAAATACGCCGACATCTCCATCAACATCCTGAGTTATCCTTTCAGGAATACAATACCTGTGGATATATCGCTAGAGTATTAGAAGAATGGGGAATTCCTTATAATAGAATTGGAGAAACAGGAATTTTTGTTGATATTATTGGCGGGAACAGACAGGGGCCTCAAATCGGCATACGGGCAGATATCGATGCCCTTCCGATTCAGGAACAAACGGGGCTTTCCTTTTCATCCGCCAATCGAGGAGTCATGCATGCATGCGGACACGATGGTCATACGACCATTCTCCTCGGAACCGTATACCAGCTTCATAGATTAAGAGACAAATTCTCAGGACGTGTTCGCTGCATTTTTCAACCCGGCGAGGAGGCGGACGGTGCTGCCCAGCAGCTGATTGAGCTTGGCGTGCTTGAGAATCCCTCCGTTGACGCAATGCTGGCCCTGCATTTATGGCCGCATCTGCCGCATGGAACGATTGGGATTAAATATGGTGCCATTACAGCCTCGTGTGATGATTTTACCATTGAAATTGAAGGCAAAAGCGGCCATAGTGCGCGACCACATCAAGCGATTGATGCCATTAGCATCAGTTCGCAGATCATCCAAGCCCTTCATATGCTCGTCACTAAATCTAGTAACCCGGTAGAACCGGTCGTGGTTCATATTGGAAAAATTAACGGCGGGACTGCCAGCAACATCGTCGCCGACAAAGTAGTTTTGGAAGGAACAACCCGTGCCGTCACCTTTGAAACAAGGGGAAAATTAAAATCACAGCTGTTTGATTTATGTGAAAGTATCGCAAAAAGCTTTGGTGGAAAAGCCAATGTTCACTTTAAAGATGGTCATCCACCGGTCATTAACAGTGACTGGGTAACGAAAGCAGTTGAAGATTGTGCAGCTGAACTATTTGGTTCGGAAAAAGTGGTTCAGTTAAAGGAACCATCAATGGGTGCAGACGACTTTGGGGCATTTGCCCAAATCGTTCCAAGTACGTATTTCAGACTTGGTACTGCACTAGAAGGAAAACCGGCATTTGATTTGCATCATCCGCAATTTGAATTTGATGAATCCATCATTCCAATCGGGGTGCAGTTATTTACCTCAACCGTATTAACGAAACTATCAAGAGGGGTTGAAGAAAATGTTAGTAAAAGATAAACAAATAATGACAAAAGAAACCGTATTAGAAATCGTGAAGGAGAATAAAATTGAATTTATCCGCGTTGAATTTCTCGATTATGCCGGCATCACCCGCGGCCGGACAATTCGTCCGCTCCAGCTAAAAGATGCGATGGATAAAGGGATTAATTTTAGTACAGCGATTATGAGCTTCGATGTATTTGATGAATATATTCCGAACCCAGCATTTGGTGCGAACGATGGGGACTTCTTTGCCATTCCTGATCCACAAACCTTTGCCATCCTTCCCTATCGAAAAAACACAGCACGGATGCTTTGTGATTTAGTCGATATTAACGGCGAACCATGGCATGGCTGCCCAAGAAGTGCTTTAAAACGGCTTCTCAATGAGGTCGAAACCCTTCTTGGCGGAAAAATGAATATGGCCTTTGAACAAGAAGCTTATTTATTAAAAGAAGTCGACGGTCAACTTGTACCCGCCGACAATAGCCATTGTTTTTCGATCGAAGGAGCAGATATTCAGGAGGATTTCATTCAAGATTTTGTGTACGCCCTTGACGCAATGGGCGTTGAAACCGAGCAATTATCAAGTGAATATGGCCCCGGCCAGCTTGAAATCAATTTAAAATATACAAATGCCCTAAAAGCCGCTGACGATCAGGTTACGTTCATGCATCTATATAAGCAAATTGCCCGTGACAAAGGATTAGTAGGCACCCTAATGCCAAAGCCATTTCAAAACCATGCCGGCAGTGGTCTCCATGTTCATATTAGTTTATTTGATGAAGGTGAGAATCTTTTTGAAGACTCCACGGATCAACGCGGTTTGGATATGTCCGAAAAAGCCTACCACTTTATTGGCGGACTGTTAAAGCATGCCTCTTCGCTCATCGCGATTGGTGCTCCAAGTATTAACTCATACAAGCGGATGCAACCTGGATCCTTTGCGCCTGCACATATTTGTTATGGTTCAGGAAACCGTTCGGTATTAGTGCGGATTCCTGAAAAAAGAAGGACAAGACGCTTCGAATTCAGGGGCGCTGATGGGACTTGTAATCCGTATCTGCTTGCCGCCTGCCTTGTGGCAGCAGGTCTTCGCGGAATTCAGAATCAACTTGACCCAGGTGAGCCAGTTGAGTTTGATGTGAGCACGGTAAGTGAATACCAATTGAAAGAAAGAGGCATCAAATGGGTACCAAGAAGCCTAAATGAAGCCATTAACGCCTTAGCCGAAGATTCAGTCCTAGCACAAACCATCGGCCGCACCATCTGGGAAGAGTTTATCAATATCAAAAGAACCGAATGGGACAAGTATTCAAAATATGTAAGTGATTGGGAAAGGAACCTGTTTGCAGCGCGGTTTTAACCAATTGATCAAGGAGCATGATGTTTTCATGCTTCCTTTTTTATGGAAGTTTCTCCATTGAAATTGTCGATAAAATCGTAATTTGTGTTGATATCCAGTGAAAAAGTGTTGATATATTCCGAGTTTATGTTGATATACTCTATAAAAGTGTTGATATCATTATAATTTGTGTTGATATCCCCCAAAAATAGGTTGAATAAACGACTCCAATGCACGGGAATAGAAAATGAGGTAAACTTATGAAACAATAACTCTATATTCTACGTATAAGTTAATGACAAAATGATTTTAATGAAAGGAAATTATGGGTTTGAAACTGAAACGATTTGGAAGCTTTATGTTTATACTTTTTCTAGCGATTTTCGTTTACCTATATATTGCGTCTCAAATGCAAACAAAGAATCCCCCCGTTTCCTTACCCACTGGGCTCAACCCAATGGTAAAAGAAGCAACCAATCAATTAATCCAGCAAACTGCGAAAAAAGGCATCACGGTTGTGATTACTGATGGCTTCCGCAGCGCTGAAGACCAGGATCAACTTTATAAAAAAGGTCGTACATCCGGTGGAACCATTGTTACGTATGCCAGGGGCGGAGAGTCTTTTCATAATTATGGACTTGCCGTTGATTTTGCGCTAAAAACTCCTTCCTCCAATGTGATTTGGGATCGGAATTACGATGGAAATCAAAATGGAATACCAGATTGGAACGAAGTAGTGGCCATCGCAAAAGGTTTAGGATTTCAATGGGGCGGTGATTGGCCCCAATTTAAAGATTATCCGCATTTACAAATGGACTTTGGCTTAACACTCGCCGATTTACAGAACGGCAAGCGACCACCTGAATCATCATTAACCAATAAATAAAATAAACTATAAGCAGGAATTTTTTTAAAGGAGGTGCTTTTTTGAAAAAAAGCGTGAAGAAATCCTCTTGGGGCATACTGGGCACATTAGGATTACTATTACTTGGCAAACTAAAATATCTTTTGGTCGCTTTTAAAATCCTTAAACTCCAAACACTGATCAGCATGTTCCTTACGCTCGGAACATACGCCATTATTTTTGGCTGGCAATTTGCCGCAGCCCTCGTCTACCTGTTGTTTGTTCATGAGATGGGGCATTTATATGCGGCCAAAAAGCTAAAACTCTCTGTCAGCCCGGCCGTATTTATTCCTTTTATCGGTGCAGCGATTGGACTAAAGGAAATGCCAAAAAGCGCAAAAGAGGAAGGATACTTGGCATACATGGGACCCCTTTTTGGGTTATTCTCCTTTTTGCCAGCCATTCCCTTATACTTCCTCACACATGAACCATTTTGGGCGCTTTGCATCATCTTAGGCGGGACCATTAATTTATTTAATTTAATCCCGATCACACCATTAGATGGCGGAAGAATCGCCGCCGGAATCAGCACCAAGCTATGGGGCTTAGGGATTGTATTGTTAGTGGTATTTTCAATTAAGTTAGGAAGTTTTATAGGCTTTTTGATTGTCATCTTGGGTTCGATTGAATGGTACAGAACCTATAAAAAACAAAAAAGTCTAAATTCCAGCAAAGAAGAAGTCGAAAAACTTGGTCTCCTATTATACAAATTAAAGCAAACCTCGAACCATGTAGGATTCATTCAACCGATTCTGAAAGAAGTAAATTGGAACATTTCTCAACCGGAAGTGAAAAAGGCTTTTGATACACTTGTGTCTGAAATTGAAAAAATGAGCAAGAATTTTTACCTTCAGCAATTATCCGGTGTCCCTAATCTAAGCGAAGAAGCGCAAATCGAAAATGAACAAGTGATTCAACAAACTCTAATCCAATTCGAAAAAGTCATAGAAGAGTATAAAAAAGATGTACAAATAACGGAAACCTATTACAAAACAGATAAGAAAACGAAGTGGCAATTATTTTTAATCTATCTTGGTTTAATCGTTGCCCTGTCAATTAGTTATTTTTTTGGAAACGAAATTCTAATGAACCATCCGGAAATCCGAAATGCTTTGAACCGTTAAAAAATAGGTCAGCCCCACGGGTGTCTGACCTATTTTTTCAAAATCATTGCGCATAATCCCAAACAATCCTCCATTCACCCTTTTCCTTTAATACGAATACATTTTGGTGAATATCAAAATTGCCAAATTTCCCTTTGAAGCTTTGGACGACGGGGACCTTATAGACATGTTGGAACGATGGCCCTTTTTGCGACATCTGCCATTTCCCCAATTCCTCCGGGCTGCCAACCTTATACGTGAAAGTTTCCACGCCAAAATCATTCATAAACACATGCGCCCGAGTCTGAATATAATTACTTTTATTGAACTTCTCTTTCATCGATGAATGAAACAACCCCCACGAACCGGCAAAATCGCTATCCTGCTCGTAATGATAAAAATCCTCGACCACACCTTTTACCTGGCTATCCTCAGAAGAAAAACTCCATCGAAGCACTTGAAAAACAACCAGAGCACCCACAACCAGCAAAGCTCCAACAACAATCCTCTTTAATTGAGCGGATCTCCTATACATGAAAATCTCCTTTTAAAAAACTAATCAATCTAGAATATGCACCAACCTGTCCTGATAGTATAATTTCCATGGAACGACACCCTTCCCCTTTTTTCCTGTTTAACCAATCATTTGATTAAAAACGCCAGAAATGCTTGAAGCACAAGGCTGGACACTAGTAAAACCCTAAAAAAATTGTCGAGAACTGGAACAAATAAAAAAGGAGAAGTGCCTCAAACACCTCTCCAAAACAAGATTATTGTTTCGTTGTATCCAGCCCTCGAAGCAGCAGATTATGGAGTTTCAACTGATCAGAAGTCAATTGAATCTTCTCAACCTCTTTTACCGTATTCACATAATCCCCACCCTCTACAACAGGCAAAGTCCCTCCATCCGCTCCCTTGCCTGCAAGAGAAAAATCATAATAGGTCAATTTCTTTTGTGAGTCTTCCAAAGACTTTATTTTTTTTCGTAAAGAATTTAAATCCTCCTCTTGAATCTCCTTCTTATGGTAAACTTCCTCCAGCTCATTTTTTAAATCCTTTAACTCATTACTGAGATCATGAATAATCCCTTCCTGTTTCCTTCTTTCCTCCAAAAGATCATGCAAATTTGTTTTCGTTTCCCGAATCGAATTAACCATTTCATCAGCATTACCCGCCAACCGATTTAATACCATCAATTGCTTCGTCAATAACTCATTTTCCAGATCATACGGATAACGGAGCTGATGGTCGACTTCACTCCAGCCTTCTTCAAAAATCGTCCGTACTTGAATCTCGGCAATCGTCATTTCCTTCGTAATTTGGCTCTCAATCAAATAATGCCACGAACGGTATCCGGCCGGATGTTCTTCAAAGTCAAAATGCTCGCTGTACTTTCGAATCTCGGCATCATTATAATCCCCTTTACGAAAATAAATCTTCGCCCGCTCATGGAGATTCCATGTATCTCTTATTTTTTCATCGATATGAATCGCTTGATCCTTATATAAATGGAGAACGCGAATTCCTAGTAAATCTGTTACCTCTGTTCTGTAATTTCCCACGGTAATTTTATAATCCCGATTTACCTTCTTTTTGCTAATCGTCTTCCGTATGATTTTTTCAACTAAATGCTCTGGGTCCTTCACCCGTGTCCGAACCGAATGAACATCCGGATGACTTTGAAGAATGGCTAGCAAGGGAGAAGTGGCTGCCTTTAAGGTAGGGATAAACTCCAGAAAATCTTGGTAGATCTGAATAACCTCCGACCAAACAAGGCCAGCCTCATTGAATTCTCCTTCATCAATATTATAAGATTTGAAAAACGGTTGCTGTTGGTTTTCTAAAGACATATGCATTTCCCCTTTTAACGGCAATTTTCCCACCAACAAACTCTATAATGCTCTATTCTTCCTGTAGTTCTTAGGGAATATTAGCCAAATCAAAATAGATTCAAAATATTTTTGATTAAAATTCCGCTTTCTAATTCATACTAAAACAGATAAAAAATGGGATTTCAACTGATTGAATCTGATAACTGGAGAAATGGACTATGTTTTTTGGAAAAAAACAATTACAAAAGAACATGGAACAAAACAATCACCAGGGCATAGACACTAAACTCCATCACCAAAGGTCCTTATCCATTTGTTTAACCGAAAACATCGAACGCCTGCAATCCATCTACACGGATTGCTCCGATATCATTTTTCGTCATTTTTTGATTGGTAACAAAACGAATGCCGCTCTGATTTATGTGGACGGGATGGCAAATACCGAAGAAATTGATCAGCATGTCCTTCACCCTTTAATGGGACAGGAGACGGACTCAGATGTACAATCCATTCTTAAAAAAAAGCTAACGATTTCAGGTGTAAGTGAGGTTAGAACCTTCAATGAAGTCGTAAAAGAGGTCTCATCAGGAAACCCGGTTGTTTTAATCGATCAGCAACCAGCAGGATTCTCTACTGGACTATCCAAATGGGAGCAACGTTCGATTCAGGAACCAACTGCTGAAACCGTCGTTCGCGGTCCAAGAGATGGCTTTATCGAAACAATCAGTACCAATATTGTCTTGATTCGCAGAAAAATCAAGAGCCCAAACCTTAAAACGAAAACCATTCAAGTAGGGAAATATAGCCAAACCAAAGTGGTCATCCTGTATATGGAGGGAATCGCGGATCAAAAAATCATCGAGGAAGTCCAAAACCGCTTAAACCGAATCGAGATCGATGGGATTTTAGAAAGTGGGTACCTTGAGGAATTTATAAAGGATTATCCTTATTCTCCGTTTCCACAAGTATTAAATACGGAACGGCCCGATGTTACGGCGGCAAGTCTTCTGGAGGGAAATGTGGTCATTTTAACAGATGGGACACCTTTTGCTCTGATTGCTCCCACTACTTTCTATTCCTTGCTGCAATCGGCAGAGGATTATTATGAAGGATTTCTCAGTGGCACATTGATCCGCTGGCTTCGTTATATCTTTTTATTAATTGCTTTGCTGCTTCCCTCTGTCTATGTGGCCATTCTTACCTACCATCAAGAAATGATTCCTACTTCACTTTTGATTAGTGTTGCCAAGTCTCGGGAGCAAATTCCATTTCCGGCACTCATCGAAGCGCTTCTGATGGAAATTACCTTCGAAGCCTTAAGAGAAGCAGGTATTCGTCTGCCTAAAAATATTGGTTCAGCGATTAGCATTGTTGGAGCGTTGGTTATCGGTCAAGCAGCGGTTTCTGCGGGGCTCGTTTCTGCACCAATGGTCATCGTAGTGGCGATTACAGGAATTTCTTCTTTTTTAATCCCACGTTACAGTGCCTCGATTGCCCTGAGAATTCTTCGTTTCCCCATTATGTTTCTTGCCGGAACACTCGGACTCGTAGGAATTATGCTTGCGCTTCTTACCATTATTGTTCATATGTGTACCATCCGTTCCTTTGGCATTCCCTATCTTCAGCCAATGGCACCGATGAAAAAATCCGATATGAAGGATGTTTTAATCAGAGCCCCTTGGTGGTCGCTAAAAAAACGCCCGAACTGGAGCAGTAAATATAATCAAATTCGGCAGTCAAACAACCAAAAACCTTCTCCTAACAATGAAAACGAATAAGAGTGGATGAGACATGATCGAACGAGGAAAAATTTCACCAACCCAAATGGCTTTGATGATGAACCCAGCTATTTCAGCAACGGTTCTCCTTCTCGTACCCGCTATTACAGCAAAACTAGCGCATCAGGATCTATGGCTGTCACCCATTTGGGCCTCTGTTATTGGCTTTTTAGTCCTTTTTGTCGCCCATCAATTAAACAAGCTTTATCCTACAGATACCATCATTGAATATAGTGAACAGATCATCGGCAAATTTTTCGGGAAAGTAGTCGGAGCCATTTTCCTTCTCTTTTATTTGCACATAACCGGTATCATCGTTCGTGAATACGGGGAATTTGTCTCCGGGACCTTCCTGCATCAAACGCCCATGGTCATTATCATTGGAACAATGGTCCTTGTTTGTTCTTTTGCGGTTATGGGGGGAATCGAAGTCATTGGAAGGGCAGCCGAAATGATTGTCCCGTTTGTGACTCTTTTGTATCTATTAATTTTCGTCATGCTGATTAAGGATTTAGAAATAAAAAATATGTTTCCCATTATGGAAAAAGGAATCAAACCTTCTTTAATGGGCTCCATCGTCCCACAAAGCTGGTTTAGCGAATTCATCCTTGTCTCTTTTTTCTTGCCGTATTTGTCAAAAAGGGCTAAAGGATTGAAGTGGGGAATGATTTCAGTAGGCAGCGTTTTATTTTTAATGGTACTAACCAATATCATGAACCTGATGCTATTTGGAAATTTGACCTCTCACTTAACCTATCCAGTCATGGTGGCCGCCCGCTATATTAGCATTTCCGACTTTTTGGAGCATTTAGAGTCGATTGTCATGGCGATTTGGATTGCAGGAACCTTTATTAAAATTACTGTCTTCTACTATATCCTTACACTTGGCACAGCCCAATGGCTTAAGCTTTCTGATTTTCGTCCTATCGTTTTACCCATTGGCTTCCTGGTCATCCTTTGTGGGATATGGTCGGCCAGTGATTTACAGGAACTATCCCACTTTCTTGCAACTTCAGGGGCGTTTTATATTCTATCGATTCAAGTGGTGATTCCACTTTTTTTATGGCTTATTGCCGTCATTCGAATGAAAGCTCAACAACGGAAAGGATCTAAACAAAATGATTCCCCAGCAAATCATTAAAAAAAGTGCACTGGCTTTACTCTTTATTTTTGCCGTACTGTTTTTAACAGCCTGTTGGGATCGAGAGGAAGTAAATGATTTAGCTTTAGTTACGGCTGCAGGAATTGATAAAAAGGCGAATAACAAAATTGAACTTACCGTCCTCGTCTTTATCCCAAAAGGCGGCGGGGGCCAGCAGTCAATGGAAATCAGCAGCAGCGGTAATAGCTCCAACGTGTTGGTCCGGTCGGCGGAAGGAACCACGATTGCCGATGCGATGTCAAAGCTGCAAGAAAAACTGCCGCGGACGATTTTCTGGGGTCATAGTGAAGTGTTTATTTTTAATGAAGCGCTGGCAAAAGACGGGATCCGTGATCATGTTGATTTTATTATGCGGCATCCGCAGCTTCGAGAACGCGGACAAATCTTTGTCAGTAAACAAAAAGCTAAAGACATTTTGGAGCTGATGCCGCCGCTTGAACGAGACTTGTCAGAAGTGTTGAATGAATTAGTCCAACATAAAGTCGGAATGGATGTAACCACGAAAATTTTAGCGCAAATGTTGATTAGCGATTCGGGAGATTGTGCCCTTCCCTGGATTAAAATCCTGCCGCCAGAGCAAGGAAAAAAGCAAGAACAAACAATCGCCTATATTACAGGCACTGCGATTTTCAAGAAGGATAAAATGGTTGGCGTAATTGACTCCTCTGTCACAAGGGGCGTACTGTGGCTGAGAGATGAAATTCGTTTAGCCATCGTTACGATTAAACCACCTCATACAGAAGGATATATTTCGGTGAATTTAACGCAGGCTAGTTCAAAGCTGCTGCCTAAAATAGAGAACGGTAAATGGAAGATCACGCTCCAAGCCGAATCAAATAGTGATATTGTGCAAAATACAACAAAATTGGATGTATCCAATCCTGAAGTAGAAAAAATGGTTGAAAAACAGGTAAATAAAGCAATCGAAAGCAGAATGAGGCTCGCCTTGAAACTTGTTCAAAAGGGGATGAAAGCAGATGTGTTTGGCTTTGCGGAAGCCTTCCATCGCAGATATCCGGAAAGATGGAACAAGGAAAAAAATCATTGGGATAAAATTTTTCCGAATGTAGAGGTATCGTTCCAAATAAAAAGTAAAATCCGTAGACAGGGCATGAGTTCTTAAGCGAAAGGTGGGGCTACAAATGAAATGGGGAGTTTTGTTAGGAAGTCTACTGATCGTTTTAGCGATCATTCTCTACCAATGGCCAAAACTACACCAGCATCAAAAAAGGGATAAGATCGCTTTTCTGGCCCTGACTATTCTTGGATGGATTTTGGCGATTTTGCTGATCTTTTTCCCCGAACTTCCTGGCCCCACTCAGTTTGTAAGCTGGATGTATGAACCGCTGGGGAAATGGTTGGCGAAATAGTACTGTTTTTTCAGGGAAGTAAAACAAAGCATTCCGGTGGAGACCAGAATGCTTTGTTCAGTAAGGTCGTCTAAAAAGTGAATTTCCTGCTATCCCACTACCACCCCATCGATTCCCACCTGAAATGCTATTGTAATATATCTAAATTTTCTCTATACTATTATTAATTGAATAGTTTTATAGAATGAAATTGCAAAAATAATCGCCTTCTAACTGCAAGGTAATCCATGGTCAAAGGACAGAACGGCTTTGAATTGTTGCATTTCATCTTATACTAGCGGAGGTCTAATCGATGAAAAATCTACTGAAAAAGTGGAATCAATTAAGTCTAGTAAAACAAATTATTATCGGATTAATTATTGGGATTATCCTAGCGGTAGCGATTCCTGATACAGCAAAACCAGTTGCCATCTTTGGTTCCTTATTTGTCGGTGCCTTAAAAGCCGTTGCACCTGTACTTGTACTCTTCTTAGTTATGTCTGCTATTGCACAACACAAAAGCGGTCACAAAACCAACATGAAATCCATTATTGTTCTTTACCTGTTAGGGACCTTTTTAGCAGGACTGATTGCTGTTATTGTTAGCTTCATCTTCCCAGTAGGCTTGAAACTTGGCTCTGGTGCCGAGGATTTGACTCCTCCAGGCGGAGTGGCAGATGTCCTCAAAACCTTACTTATGAATGTGGTCGATAACCCAGTAAAAGCTCTTTTCGATGCAAACTATATTGGGATCTTAGCGTGGGCAGTCGTTCTAGGCTTTGCACTAAAAAATGCTTCAGATTCGACCAAAACAGTGATTGCCAATTTTTCGGATGCGATCTCGAAAGTCGTTACATGGGTCATCAAATTTGCCCCACTTGGCATCATGGGACTTGTATTTGAGTCAATTACCGCAAACGGACTTGGTTCTCTATTAAGCTATGGAAAATTACTAGTCGTGTTAATCGGCTGTATGTTCTTTGTTGCACTTGTGGTGAATCCATTGATCGTATACGTGGGAATCCGCCAAAATCCGTATCCACTTGTATTAAAGTGCTTAAAGGAAAGTGGAATTACGGCATTCTTCACACGCAGCTCTGCAGCAAATATTCCGGTTAATATGAAATTATGTGAAAAACTAGGATTGGATAAGGATACGTATTCTGTTTCGATTCCATTAGGCGCTACCGTCAACATGGCAGGTGCCGCCGTTACGATTTCTGTTTTGACACTTGCAGCGGTTCATACACTCGGAATCCATGTAGACATCCCGACAGCCATCATCCTTAGCGTTTTATCCGCTGTGTGTGCTTGCGGTGCTTCAGGAGTTGCCGGCGGTTCCCTATTATTGATCCCACTAGCATGTAGCTTATTCGGGATTTCAAATGATGTGGCGATGCAGGTAGTTGGTGTAGGCTTTATCGTTGGGGTTTTACAAGATTCTTGTGAAACAGCCCTTAACTCTTCCACAGACGTCCTCTTCACAGCAACAGCAGAATTTAACAAGTGGCGTAAAGAAGGCAAAAAGATTGCTATTAATAAAGCAGCGTAAAATGGAACAAACCACACTGGAAATTTCAGTGTGGTTTTTGTATTTGTGGATAAGTTCCTAATTTATGTAGATGGCCTCCACAAGTGTTGATCTATCCCCAAAATTTGTTGATATCCAGAGAAAATATGTTGATATCATCGGAATCTGTGGCGATATCCGGCCAAAAATATGTTAATACATTCAAATATTGTGTTGATATCTGGCCAAGATGTGTTGATAGAATCAAGATTTATGTTGATATCTTCTTTTAATCCAAAATGGACTATAGAGAATGTAAAAACTCAGAATCATCACCAGCTCCAATGAAAGAAGATACCAAGGCCAGGGACCTAGGTAATCCAAAAGAGATGCGGATTCAGGTTTTTTCATGATATACAGGTAGTTCGCCCCAAGTAACTTATTAAGGACAAAGATACATAGTGCGTATAGATTCACGAGCAGAATGGTTATCCACATAGAAGAGATGGTTGGCAGATAATGGAAGGCTGCCACCATAAACAAACAAGCTAGAACTACCCCTCCATGTGAAACAAAAAACTCAATATAGCGAAAATGAGGAAACGAAAACCTATCAAGGCTAGGCGTCAAGATGGCCTGAATGGAGCTGCCCAGCGCCGCAAAATACATAAATTGAAAAAGTTTATCGCTTCTCAAAAGCAACATGACAACGGCAAGGATGACAACTAGGTCACTAAGATGCAGCGGCAAATCCCTCCTGATGGACCATGCATGCTCTTTAATCAGCCAAAGATGGTACGATACATCTGAAACTACTAAGAGAACAGCGAGAGAGAAACGCACAATCCTTTTCTTTAGTTCCTTCCTTATAACAAATAGAAGAATACAAAGTAAAAAAATAATCCCGACCGTTACGAGGTGCTGTAAGGAAAAAAGGTGAAACGAATCAAGTTTTGAAGGAAATTGAAAGTATTTTTGCATCTTAATATCCTCATTAATTGAATTTTATCCTTTTAGTTTGTGCTTTAAATGATGTGTCATACAAGGTAAAGCCTACACAGACTAGCTGCATCATTTGGAATTCTAAGTAAGCTTAAATAAGAGCGACAAGGAACATTGGACCATTCAAAACGACAGATATTTTTCCGAAATGAGTCAGAACGTTTATTTGTGGATAAGTCAGTGATTTATGTAAATTTTCTGCCGAATTGTTGATATATCCCCAAAACTTGTTGATATAATCGGAATTTGTGTTGATATCCGGCCAAAATTTGTTGATATAATCAAATTTGTGTTGATATCCGGATAAAAAATGTTGATATCTATAAAAATAGTCCACAAAAACATTAAAAAACCGGGAAACCACCTATCAGCTTCCCGGTCCGACATAAATTATTGCACTTTATTCACAAAATCATTCGTATAAGTTTGGCTGAGGTCGACATTTTGTACCGGTTTAAAGGCAGAAAGAATTTTTTTAACGTTTTCCGGTACCCCGTTCGGCATTTTTCCATCCGTTGTAAACATTGGAAGCTGGCCCTTTAAAGCTTGAATATACAGGGCTTTATCCCCGGCATAATACTCTTCAGGCAGTTTGTCGGCTATTTCCTCAGGTGTATGAGTGCTCATCCATTTCAATGTTCGAACATAGGCATTGGCTAGTTTTTGAACAACATCCGGATGCGCCTTCACATAATCGTTCGTCATATATAAGCTGGTTGCAGCATATCTTCCCCCTAATGCTTTTTCTGTGCCCTCTTTTGAGTTCATGTCCACAAAGGTGTAGGCCAAATGTTTATTTTTTAGAAGAGAAGCAGTTGGTTCACTTGTAACAGCAGCATCAATTCGTTTATTTTGCATCGCTGCGATTAACGTTTGACCGGCACCTACAGGCAACGGCTTATAATCGCTCTCTTTATTGCCGCCTTTGACGACATTATAGCTTGCAAGCATGTTGGTTGATGAACCAAGCCCCGTGACACCAATGGTAAGTCCTTTCAAATCCGCTAATGTTTTTACCTTATCCTTTAAGCGATTGGCGACCATCAGCTGTTCGCCTGGAACATCAGCCATCGTGACCACTGCTTCTACCTTTTTCCCTTTTGTCTGTAAATCGAGCGTATGATCATAAAAACCGCCTGCACCATCCACCTGGCCTGCTAGTAGGGCTAATTCCGCATCCTGACCTGCACTTTCCTCGACAAGTGTAACGGTAACTCCTGCGTCCTTGTAATACCCTAGTTTTTCAGCAAGCATATAAGGCAGGTAAATAATTTTCTCTAAACCGCCCACCATGATCGAGACTTTTGGTGTACCCTTTGTACTGCTGGTGTTTTTAGGTGTGGTTGATGCGGCGGTTGAAGAATTGGAAGAACAGCCAGTGAGAAGCATGGCTGCAACGGCCATACCTGAAACCCCGATACTTAATTTTTTCATCGTCTTACCCATACGTAATTCCCCCTTATTTTTTAAAAATTGTTATTCTAAACTGGGTACCTACACTAAGACAGGCTTCTGCAAGTGTAGAATTACACTTTCCTAGCAGGCTACCAGTTTTTATCAGCGAATCTAGTCCCTTTATCAGCGAATTAAAGGGTTTTATCAGCGAATTCATCCTCTTTATCGCGAATGGAAAGGTTTTATCAGCGAATCAAGAAAAGCCCCCATTATTGACGGATATGCCGCCATGCGATAAACCGTTTTTCCAGTTTTGACACTCCCCAATCGGCGATCAAGGCGGTGATGGATAGAATGACCATACCTGCAAATACCCCAGTGGTATCAAAGGCCCCCTGTGCTTGGGCAATCAGGTATCCAAGGCCCTCCGTAGCACCGATGAACTCCCCCACCACAGCCCCAATTAACGCAAAACCAAAGCTTGAATGTAAACTGGAAAGAATCCATGTTAATGCAGACGGTATAATAACGTGCCTAGCTAATTGGCGTTTGCTAGCCCCTAATAATCGAGCATTGTTGACTAAATTTCGATCGACTTCTCTAACCCCTTGAAAAGCATTAAAGAATACGATGAAAAACGTAAGCACTAATCCCGAAGCAACCTTTGACGACATCCCAAGACCAAACCATAAAATAAAGATTGGAACCAAGACCACCCTGGGAATCGCATTAATCATCTTAATATAAGGCCCTAAAATCACGGATAGCAGCTCGTTCATTCCCAGCGCATAGCCAAAAATAATTCCGGCTACCCCACCCAATATAAAAGAAAGAATCGTTTCTTCAAAGGTAATGATGAATTGTCTATAGAGCGGACCGGCCGTTGTTCCATTCACCGCCCATCCCCAGATATGCTTGGCAATATCAAACGGACTAGAGAAAAAGAAAGGATCAATGATGTTCCGACTGGAAAGATATTGCCAAGAGCCCATGAGAAGGATAAACAGCGTCAATTGCAGACTTAGGTTTCGCGCCCGAAGTTTTACTGCCTTTCTCCGCATTTCCGCTTTACGTGAAACCACTTCCGCATTAGCTGGATTTGGAATGTAGTTTGTTTGCGTTCTCATAACTAATCATCACCTCGTCCTTCAAATCTTCCCAAATCTGCTTATGGATTCTCATAAAAGCAGGATCAAAGCTTATTTCAGCTACATTTCGCGGTCTCGGTAAATCAATCCGATAATCCCCTTTAATCGTTGCCCCCGGTCCCGCTGTAAGAACAATGACTCGATCACTTAAAGCAATGGCTTCCTCCAAATCATGCGTGATAAAAAAGACAGAAGCAGAGGTTTCTTCCCAAATCCTTAGCAATTCATCTTCCATTAAATGTCTGGTGTGGACATCAAGGGCTGAAAAGGATTCGTCCATTAGAAGAATCTCGGGTTGAACAATGAGGCATTGTGCTAAAGCAACCCGCTTACGCATCCCACCGGAAAGCTGGGAAGGATAATGCCCCTCAAATCCTTTGAGTCCAACACGGGCAATCCATTTCCTTGCCTCCTCATAGGCATCCGCTTTTGCCATCCCCCGCATTCGCAGCCCGAGCGAAACATTGTCAATGACCGTTTTCCAGGGAAAGGCATTTTCTGTTTGAAAAACACAGGCTGCCCTTGGGTTAATTCCCTCTAATTTTTCACCAGAAATCAGAACCTCCCCGGCAGATGGCGGTTCGAACCCGGCGATCAAGCTTAAGGTCGTCGATTTCCCGCAACCTGTTGGACCCACAATGGAAACAAACTCCCCTTTTGGTATTTTCAAATCAATATTGCGCAATACGGTATGGACTTCTCCAGTTGGCTTAACAAACTCCTTTGTCACACCATTTAACTCCATCATGGCTGGAGCTGATTCTGTCATGGCCCGATACACCTTTTTCTCCACTGCACCCACTTGATTCCCCCATTTCATTATTTTTTCTCACGTTCACAAGTCTGATTATAGAAAATTCAAATTATTATGAAAACGTTTACACAATATCGTTAATAAAGAGAATAAACACAATTAAAACGATTTTCACAACGTGAAAAATAACGTTTTGGATATAGACTGGTATTCCTTTTTTACTTTAAAATAAGGGTAGTCATATTTTTCTGAAAATTAACATCATTGAAGCAAACTAGGATGTGGAAAAGCTTGAACGGTAAAAAAAGAAAAGTGAAGTTACGAACGAAAATGAATCTTCTGATCTTGGTAAATCTCCTTTTTGTCCTTGTCCTTTTTATCGTGACCCTTTCCTTCATTATGGTTCACCGGGAATATGATGAGACAGGAAGCAATGCGTTGTCTGTAGCTAAAACTGTAGCGGGCCTGCCGGAAGTAGTTCAAGCCTTTAAAAATCCGAATCCCTCTTCCACCATACAGCCCATTGCGGAAGATATCCGAAAGGAATCGGGGGCACAATTTGTTGTGGTTTCCAATATGAACTTAATTCGCTACAGTCATCCTGACAGATCCCAGATTGGCAAGCATATGGTGGGCGATGATGACAAAAAGGTGCTCTCCGGCCATGGGAGTATTACGATGGCAAAGGGGACTCTTGGATATTCCATTCGAGGCAAATATCCTGTTTTTAATGAAAAGCATCATCAAATTGGCGTGGTTTCTGTAGGATTTACCATGCAGAATATCTGGAAAAAACTCACTTCTCTCATTCTCGAAGTCATCGGAATCGGGTTAGTCGCATTGATAGTTGGTTTATTAGGAGCCTGGATCCTCTCCGGCCATATAAAAAAGGAAATTCTTAATTTAGAACCTTACGAAATTGCTTTTCTCACTCAACAGCAAGCGGCCATTCTCGAATCGATTCGTGAAGGAATCGTGGCTATTGATACAAACGGAAAAATCATGACCTTCAATCAGGAAGCGAAAAGCATGCTTGCACAAAATACAGAAGATTTAATCGGAAAATCAATCACCTCCATCCTTCCGAACTCTAGGCTGTATGAAATCATTGAGGAAGGGACTTCCCACAATGACCAGCCAATGATTATCGGGAATTCATTAGTGGTGGTGAACAGGGTTCCTGTGCAAATGGATGGGAAAGTAATCGGGGCTGTCGCTAGCTTTCGCGATAAACTGCAGCTCGATCAGATGGACCAGCGCTTAGCTGATATCGGGCAATATGTCGATACCCTACGAAGTCAGCGTCATGAATTTATGAACAAGCTTCACCTGATTTCAGGACTGATTCAAATGAAAGAATTTGACTTAGTAAAAGACCTTATCGAAGATGTCCATCATGAACAGCAAAATGTCCTTAACTTTTTTCTTGCGAAGGTGCGTGATCCCGCGATTGTGGGTGTTCTGATTGGAAAAATGCACCGGGCGAAGGAACTGGGAATTGGGCTGACAATCAGTGAAAATTCCGGAGTATCGGAAATTTGCCCCCATCGGGAAACGGTCTTAACGATTCTGGGAAATGCGATTGAAAACGCAGTGGAAGCCATAACCACCAAGGCGAAGGAAAGAGACGCCGCGATGATTTCGGTCTATATTAAAGAGGAACGGGACCAGCTGATTTTACAAGTAAGTGACAATGGACCAGGGATTGACCCGGAACTCGGAGATCAAATTTTTGCGGATGGTGGTACAACGAAAGGGGAAGGCCGGGGATTTGGCTTAGCTTTAGTTTCACGTCTAGTTTCACGATTAAATGGAACTGTCGAGATGAGTTCTTCGTCAGAAGGAGCAATATTACAAGTTAGCTTACCAATTACGGAGGGATAAGGATGGCTGATCAAGATTTGCGGGTAATGGTGGTGGATGATGATTTCATGATTGCCAGGATGCATGGTAAATTTATCTCTGCACAGAAAGGGTATCAGCTGGCGGGGACTGCCCATAACTACGAAGAAGCAATCAATATGCTAGAATTGGCGGAACCGGATTTGGTTCTGCTGGATGTCTACCTTCCCGATGGTTCCGGAATTGAGCTGCTTCGCGCCATTCGCATGCAAAATAAACGTTGTGATGTGATTTTAATAACCGCTGCAAAAGAGCTGGAAGTGGTGGAGGACGGCTTTCGCTTCGGTATTATCGATTATTTAATCAAGCCCTTTGACTTAAACCAGCTGAAAATATCCTTACATAAGTATTTGAAATTCAAATCACGCCTATCAAGTTCCACCCTTTTGGATCAAGGAACGGTAGATGATTTAAAAAAGCTGCGAATCTCGGAATCAACTGCACTCCCACTCTATCAAAAAGGTATTGATTTAAGGACATTAGAAAAAATAAAAAAATGCTTCACCACTTCAGCCAGTCCCTTGAGCGCCGATCAAATTGCCAAATTAGCCGGTGTTAGTCTATCCACGACAAGAACGTATCTTTCTCATTTGGTTGAAGAACATGAATTGATGGAAGAACAGCAATACGGAACCGTGGGCCGTCCATTGAGGTTATACCGGCTAGTGGAGTAGGAGTGGGTTTTTTGATGAAATCGTGGCGTGGGGAACTTTCCACGTCATTTTTTTTGCTCACTTTTTGTAGATATCCTGCCTTATGTGGATATATCCAGAAAATATGTGGATAAAATCAAAATCTATGTTGATATCTTCCGGAAAACTGTGGATAAAATTTATTTTTTGTGGATATCCTGCAAAGATTTGTTGATATCTGTAAAATCGAACCCTAAACTCATGCACAAAATATAACTTAACCGACAAAAAACCCTTATCAATCCTTGATAAGGGCCAATCCTTTTTTATTTTTAACAATACTTTGACGACGCTTTTCCCGATTTCTTTGCAATTCGCTTTGTTTCCATATGTATTTCTGCATATACAGCCTAAGAACATCTTTCATGCACTTTCCATTTTTCTCGACTGCATCCCGAAATTCATCACGAATACATTCTGGAACCTCAATACTTAAGCGAACCGTTTTTGTACTTACTCCCTTCTCCCTTTTTTCAGTGCTTATTTGATGCATGATAGAACCTCCCGTTAGAATAAAAGACTTTTCAAATTAATTACGGAAAACTAAATATTATAAATTTTTAACCTAAACTATCTTAACAACTGAAAGCGGATACAAGGAAATATATTTTTCGTCAAACTTCGACATTCACAAGCTTCAATGTTTTCCTGAAATAAAAGAAAAGAAAAGTGCGTAAAAAACACTTTTCTTTGGATGATGATTTTAATTTGTTAAAAGCAATTCCGGTTGAACAGAAAAAGCAGCTTCTGTTTTATTCTTTACTTCTTCTACCGAAACTCCCTCCTGTGTTTCGACGAGGACCATACCTTCCGGAGTAAAATCAAAGACGGCCAAATCTGTAATTAAGCGGTGAACCACCTGCTGACCTGTTAATGGCAGAGAGCATGTCTTTTTTACCTTTGATTCACCATGTTTATTCACATGTTCCATGATCACGACTACACGTTTGGCACCATGAACAAGATCCATTGCACCACCCATTCCTTTAACCATTTTACCTGGGATCATCCAATTGGCTAAATCCCCGGTTTCAGAAACCTCCATCCCGCCAAGAATGGCAAGGTCAATATGCCCGCCCCGAATCATCGCAAACGATTCCGCACTATCAAAATAGGAAGCACCTGGAACAGTCGTAACGGTTTCTTTTCCTGCATTAATCAAATCCGGGTCTTCTTCCCCTGCAACCGGATAGGGTCCAATCCCTAATAATCCGTTTTCGGATTGAAGCAATACATTATAATCCGTCGGTATTTCATTTGCCAAAAGCGTTGGCATTCCAATTCCCAAGTTCACATTCATCCCATCTTGGATCTCTTGTGCCGCCCGTTTTACAATTCTTTGTCTCATTTCACTCATCGCGTATTCTCCTCCCAAATCGTTTCTCTATGCTTTGCTAACCGTAAGTCTTTCAATGCGCTTCTCATAGTTCGTTCCAAGGAAGACCTTTTGAACAAAAACACTAGGGGTATGAATGTGATCTGGATCCAACCCACCGATTGGAGTGATTTCCTCCACTTCGGCAATGGTGACTTTTCCGGCCATTGCGGCAAGCGGGTTAAAATTGCGGGCTGTTTTTCGATAGATTAGATTTCCAAACGGATCTGCCTTCCATGCTTTTACAAAGGCAAAATCTCCGACAATTCCTTCTTCCAAAATATAGGTCCGTCCGTTAAACACTTTATGTTCTTTTCCTTCCGCAATCGGTGTCCCTACACCAGTTGCTGTATAAAATCCGGGAATTCCAGCACCGCCGGCACGAATTCTCTCAGCGAGTGTCCCTTGTGGCACTAATTCTACTTCAAGCTGCCCACTCAAAAATTGGCGCTCAAATAGTTTGTTTTCCCCGACATAGGAAGAGACCATTTTTTTAATTTGACGATTTTCTAATAGAAGGCCTAGTCCCCAATCGTCTACTCCGCAGTTATTGCTCACAATCGTTAAATCTTTTGTTCCTTTATCACGTAAAGCGAGAATGGCTTTTTCCGGGATACCGGATAGACCGAAGCCGCCAACAATGATCGTTGCTCCATCTTGGATATCCTGAATGGCTTCTTCAATTGAATCAATCGTTTTATATTTTTCCATTAAAACTCATCACCTTTCAATCTCATATTCTTTTAGGCTCTTTAAAATTGTCTGTTGATTTCCGTTCCAGGCACTTCGCTTTCCGTGGGCGTTCCGGGGAGCCTCCTCGTCGCTCCGCTCCTGCGGGGTCTCCCCTGCCCCGTACTCCCACAGGAGTCTTCGTGCCTTCCACTCCAATCAACCTGTTTCAAAAATCAACATTGAACTTTAATAAAGCATTCTTTTTAAATTCAGTAACCTACAGATTGATCCTTCTATTAAACTTTTACCTGATGTAGAACGCCATCGGCTTTCATTTTTCCTAGTTTAATAAAGTTGCGGTCGCGTTCATTCAGCTTTTGGGAAACGAGCAGTTCGTCATATGGAAATATACCTTCACCTGATTTTGTTCCAAGCTTTCCCTGTTCAACCAATTCCCGAATGACCTTAGGGGCTTCGACACTTTGATCCAAATCAGGAGCTACATTTTCAAACACGCGCTGCCAGGTATCAAGGCCGCCGAAATCGGCAATTTCAATCGGCCCAGTAAACGCCCAGCGAAATCCAGGTCCGGCCGTGATCGCTGTATCGATATCCCGTGCACTAGCTACGCCTTCTTTTAACAAATAAAAGGCTTCCCGCATTAAGGCGGTTTGCAAACGGTTGGCAATAAAGCCGGAAATCTCTTTCTTTAAGAGAATCGGAGATTTACCAATCCGGCGAATCAGATCCATGGTCGCCTCCACAACCTCCTCTTTGGTTTGAGGATGCTTCACAAGTTCAACGAGCGGGACTAAATTGCCTGGATTAAAGAAATGCGTAATCATCATCCGATCGGCAAAAGCTGCCTTTTCCATTAAACGTGAGATAGGGAACGTCGACGTATTGGAGGCCAAAATCGCATCCGCTTTCATCAGCCGTTCCAATTTTTCGTAAAGCTCCCACTTCCACTCAATCACTTCCGGAATCGCTTCAAGAATAAAATCAGCTTCCCTGACCGCTTCCTCTAAATCAGCAGTATAGTCAATATTCGCTAAAACAGATTGCTGTTGTCCCTCATTGAGACCGCCTTCTTCCACCATCAGTGAAACATTTTCAAGAATCCGCTCTTTTGCTTTTTGTAACAACGCTTCATTTAAATCATGGATCATGACAGAATAACCACTAGCAGCAAAAGATTGGGCAATGCTGCTCCCCATTACACCCGAACCAATAATGGAAATTTGTTGAATCATTTTTGACTTCCCTCCCGAGGCCTTTCCATCTAGGCGGCATTGCTATTTGACATCATATAATTTGCATTTTTCATAAAAACTGGTTTTACTAATTCCAAGCAGCTTGGCAGCTTCTAATTTATTTCCGCCCGTGAGTGCCAGTGCCTGGTGAATGGCTTGTTTTTCAACCAAGGCTATGGTTTCTTTTAAGGGTTGAACAGGTAAAGGAGCAACTTCAGTCTTCGTCGCGTCAATCACTGGTTTTAGTTGGTCTTGACGTTCCAACTTGGGCTCTTGGTCGCGTAAATACAATGGCAAGTGATTCGGTTGAATCGTTTTGCCGTCGATCACATTAATGCAGCGCTCCAGCACATTCTCGAGCTCCCGAATATTGCCTGGCCATGTGTGCTCCATGAGTTTTTCCTGCACTTCATTCGATAGTTCGATTCCTTTTCGGTAGAACCTTTTTTCTAATTTTTTTAATAGGCTTATTGAAATTAAAGGTATATCCTCTTTTCGCTTTCTTAGCGGAGGAATTTGAATCTTTATGACATTTAAGCGATAGTAAAGGTCCTGACGAAAGTTTCCTTCCTCTACCATCTTTTCTAGGTCCCGATGGGTGGCTGCAATGATTCGGACATCGACTGGAATCGATTTATGTCCACCCACACGCCGCACTTCTTTCTCCTGCAGAACCCTTAATAGTTTACTTTGCATCGAAAGAGGCATGTCCCCGATTTCATCAAGAAAAAGGGTTCCCCCGTTCGCATGTTCAAACTGCCCCTTCTTGCCGCCTTTTTTTGCCCCTGTAAATGCACCCTCTTCATACCCGTAAAGCTCCGACTCAAGTAAATGCTCCGGAATAGAGGCACAATTGATCGCCACAAACGGGGAGAAACAACGAACGCTGTTATCATGCATCGCATGAGCAAATAATTCCTTTCCTGTTCCAGACTCGCCAATCAGCAGGACGGAAGAATTACTGTCGGAAATTCTTTTGGCAAGTTCTTTTGCCGCAAGGAACGCGGAACTGGTCCCAATTAAATCTTGGAAGCTGTATTTACTTTTCATGTCCTTTTGAATTTTGGTTTGATAATACTTCAGTTCTTCCACAAGATGCTGAATTTTGCTTTGATACATCCGCCACTCCTCAGGGTTGCGAAACATCACAGTTCCAAGGCCCCCGACTACTTCCCCATTTTCAAAAAGCGGGAAACGATTGGCGATCATTTCACTGCCGTTAATCGGTTGAAGGGAAGCTAGTTCCTTTTCCCCTGTTTTCGCAACGATGTGCATGCGTGAGTTTTCAATCACTTCCATTGCTGGACGTCCCAGAGCTTTTTCAACCGTTGTTCCGATAAACTCACAATAGGCTTCATTGATATAGAGAATAATGCCCTCACGATCGACGATGACGACTCGTTCAGCAAGTAGATTAATAATTTGCTCATGCCAACTAGAAGGAACTTGTTCAAATCCTGGATTCACTATCTTTCCCACCTCGTCACCTTTTTTACCTTATTATAACAAAAAGGCAGACCCTCGAAGATAGGAAAGAAAGCCATCCATTCCTAGCAAAATTTTACTAATACACCCGTACAGCTTCCGGACGAATTATTGCGCTGTATACCCGCCATCCAAAATCACGGCTTGACCCGTTACGCCTCTTCCTTTATCACTCGCCAAAAAGACAGCATAGTCAGCAATTTCCGATACAGATAATAGCCTTTTTTGCGGAACAAGCGGCAAGAGGACTTCTTCGATCACACTGTCTAAGCTTACATTTCTTGTTTTGGCTAAATCAGCTAATTGATTTCTGACAAGTGGTGTATCCACATAGCCCGGGCATAAAGCATTGACCGTAATTCCATGCTCGGCACCCTCCAAGGCTGCCACCTTTGTCAAGCCAATCACCCCATGCTTGGCACTATTGTAGGCAGCTTTGCCGGCAAATCCGATGACTCCATTAATGGAGGCCATATTGATGATTCTGCCAAACTTTTGCTCCTTCATGAGCGGGAAGACGTGTTTGATTCCGATAAATGGAGCCGTTAGCATGATGTCGATTAGTAATTTAAATTTTTCCGTTGGGAATTCTTCAATGGGAGCAACATACTGCATTCCGGCATTATTGACTAAAATATCAATTTTTCCAAACGTCTTCTGTGCCAATTCAATCCCATTCTTAAAAGCTTCTTCGTCGGTCACATCGCACGGAGCAGCTAATGCTTCAAAACCCTGCTCCTTTAATTCCAATACCACTTGTTCACTTTTTTCAGCATTCAGGTCTGAAATCACTACATTTGCTCCTTCATGGGCAAATGTCTTGGCAATTTCGAGCCCAATCCCGCTTGCGGAGCCGGTAATAAATGCTGTTTTTCCTTCTAATGCTTTTGTCATGATAGCTTCTCCTTAGTTTACGAGTATAATAGTCTTCCCCTTAAACAATGCCAAAGAGGGTGTAGAGGGCAATGATAAAGAACACAGCGATGGTTTTAATAATCGTTACGGCAAAAATATCTTTATAAGATTGCTTGTGTGTTAACCCTGTAACAGCAAGCAAGGTAATAACGGCTCCGTTGTGCGGAAGGGTGTCCATACCGCCGGATGCCATTGCGACAACGCGGTGCATAACTTCCGGAGGAATATTAGCAGCTGCAATCGCCTGGTTATACTTATCAGCCATCGCACCAAGGGCAATCCCCATACCGCCAGAGGCCGACCCTGTTATTCCGGCAAGCGTACTCGTGGTCACCGCGCCATTGACAAGCGGATTATGGAATGTCCCTGAAATACCTCCACTAATCTTAGCAAAGCCTGGAAGTGCCGCGATAATTCCACCGAACCCGTACTCCGCACCTGTATTCATCGTGGCTAATAGAGAACCGGCAATGGATGTGTTTAATCCCTCTTTCAAATTCTTCGTTACCTTTTTCCAATCATAAAGAAGTGAAGTGAGAATCCCCACGATCAGTGCCATAATAATCGCCCATATCGCTGCAGTCGTAGTCACATCCACAGTATACGTTTTCAAGCCGATAGCTGAAAAATCAAATCCGTTTGGATACCATTTCGGAATATAGGTGATAAACACCTTATTCATGACCCCGACAAGGATCAGCGGCACAAATGCAAAGATCTGTTTTCCAAGCGGCTGCTTTGCCGTTAAATCAGGAGCAGAAGCTTCGTTAGGATCCGCTTTCGCCTTTTCTAATGCAGCTGCGGTTTCAGCCTCAAACCCATAATAGCCTTCGCCCGCTTTTTCCGCTTGTTTTCTTCTCATCTCCAAATACAACAGACCAACAATAAGAACAAAAATGGCGCCAATCACCCCTAATGTTGGTGCAGCATAGATATTGGTTTTAAAGAAAGCGATAGGAATAACGTTTTGAATTTGAGGTGTTCCTGGTAAAGCATCCATTGTGAAGGTAAAGGCACCGAGTGCGATCGTACCAGGAATAAGTCTTTTCGGAATATCTGCCTGTCTGAACATTTGCGCTGCAAATGGATAGATGGCAAAAACAGCTACAAACAAGCTGACACCGCTATAAGTTAAAATGGCCCCCAATAGGACAATTGTTACGATCGCCCGTTTGGCTCCAAGCAGGCGGACAATCGTCCTGGCGATGGATTCGGCAATCCCCGACATTTCGACTACCTTTCCAAAAATAGCACCTAATAAAAAGACAGCGAAATACGATTTAATAAAGCCGACCATTTTTTCCATAAATACACCGGAAAAGAACGGTAATACATGACTCGGAGCAACGAGTACAACCGCTAAGAGTGCGCAAATCGGAGCAAATAAAATAACAGAATAACCGCGGTAAGCAACAAACATTAACAGCCCGAGCGCTAATATAATGACGAACAAATCCATATAAATCCCCCTTTTAGTTAGTTCTTTCTCTTTTTGATTTCTCCATGAACCCATCATTATTTTTCTTGTCTATCATAGACCCCAACCCCAGTTTCTATGAAAACGGTATCATTTTGGTTCATACAACTTCCTTAGAAATGCGGACACCAAGTTCTTTTTATGATCCCCATAAATCCATCTGTCACCTCTATAAATGGACGAAACTTCTTCTTAGTAAAACGATTGTTTCTCCTTCATGCACCCCCTAAGATGTTCATAAATTTTGTTCGCTATTCCAATAACTTGCAAGTATCGTGCCAATGCAAAAAACTAGATACTTACTGAAACAGCCTCATCTGTCCATTCCGAAAAAACGGAAAATTCCCGTTTTTCGGAAATTTATTTTAAACATTCCTGATTTTCGGAATCTTTAGAGAGGAATGAACATTTTCCTTTTTTACATAGATATACCGAATTCAACTCATAATAAAATAAGGGAGGTCTCATAAAATGAATGTAAATTGGTTGCTAGGGCTAGCTATATTATCTCAACAAGTGTTTATGCCAGGAAATTTGTTCCTCACGAACAATGGACAGCCATTGTCCGTTGTGAATCGTTCTGATCTTTCAATGAACATACCCGAACTACCGATGAATTTAGAAAAGGTTAATAAGTTAATGGATGAAATCGACAAAAATGTTTCAAAAAATCCTAAAAATGCCATTATTAATCATCAAGGAATCATCATACCTGAACAAGTCGGTTACAAGTTAGATCGTAAAACTTTTACCGAACAAGTTTATGCTTATTATTTTAATAAAGGTTCAACCCAATTAGAGGTTCCCATACAGAGAGTTTATCCTAGAGTGGACAGTGAATTGCTTGGTACGATTCGAAGTGAAAAAATTGGGAGATATGTAACATCCTTTAATAACTTTAATCAAGAGCGGAACAGAAATATTTCTCTTGCTACTAAAGCGATTAATAACTATGTTCTGTTTCCAGGTGAAAGATTTTCCTTTAATAAAGTGGTTGGAAAAAGAACGCCAGGAAAAGGATATATGGCCGCACCAGTCATTATTAAGGGGGAATTTTCCGAGGATATTGGCGGTGGAATTTGTCAAGTATCCACGACCCTTTTTAATGCAGTAGATAATGCGGGATTAAACGTGATACAACGTAATTCACACAGTAGAGAAGTTTCTTACGTCCCACCTGGCAGAGACGCTACAGTAAGCTGGAATGGACCGGACCTCGTTTTTGAAAATAAATATAACCAACCCATTCTTATTCAAGCAAAAACATCTGAGAACAAACTAATCATTGAGATCTACTCCTCAGATGTGATTACCTATCGGCCTAAAAAGGTCCCGTACCTTCCAAATGGACAAGATAGTCTATCCAAGTAAAGTTCTCATTCTTCGACAAAATTCGGGTGGTGCCTGTCACCACCCGAATTTTGTCGAATTGAATTTACGATTGCTAAAAGATGCGGGCAAAAGAAAAGGCAAATCTTAAGACAACGCCAGCGATTGCTTAGTTCATATTTTACACGGTTAGGTATTCATTATAAATATAGCCAATACATACCAGAGTGATTTTTGGGGAAAGGTATTTTTTAGTATATCTTTTTTGGAGGTTACTTATGGAGGAAAAGGGAAACCAGATCAGGTTGACAGCAGGTGAGATTGCTCAACTTTGGCTTCAATACTTAAATGATAGCTCTAGCAAATGTGTTCTTTCGTATTTTTTAGAAAAAGCTGAAGATGAAGAAATTAAGCCATTAATTCAATATGCACTAGAGCTCACTAACACACATATTGAAAAAATTAAAGTCATTTTAACTGAAGAAAAACATGTAGTTCCATATGGTTTTAGTATAAAAGAAGATGTGGACTTAACTGCCCCTAGACTTTATTCTGACAGTTTTGTACTTAACTTTATAAACCAAATGTCTAAGGTTGGTCTTACATCATACGCTGGTAGTGTTTCAGCATCTGTAAGGGATGACATTAAAGCCTATTACATGGACTGCCTTACTGAAACAATGCAATTATTTAAAAAATCAACCGATTTATTATTGTCAAAAGGATTGTTCATTCGATCTCCCAGCTTGCCTAATTTAGAGAAGGTCGAATTTGTAAAAAAGCAATGGTTTATGTTAGATGTGTTTGGCGAGAAAAGACCATTAACAGCAGCTGAAGTAGATAATTTATTTACCAATCTCCAAAGAAACGCATTGGGAGTTGCTGCACTTACTGGATTTAGTCAGGTCACACAACATAAGGATGTAAAACAATTCTTTTTAAAAGGATTAGAAATTGGGAATAAACATATTAAATTATTTAGAAGTAAGTTAGAGGAAAGTAAACTACCTGCACCAATGGGGTGGGATTCAGAAATAACAAATAGTACAGCTTACACATTTTCCGATAAACTTATGATGTTCTTCACATCTAGTTTAATTGGTTTGAGCATCGGGTATTATGGTACAGCTGTCAGTCAAAGTCCAAGAGGCGATATAACTGCAATGTATAACAGGCTATCCTTAGAAGTTCAGCTGTATTCCGAAGATGGAGCAAATATCATGATAAAAAATGGATGGTTGGAACAGCCTCCAATGGCATCCGATAGAGATGAATTAATAAGAAATAAGTAAATATAACTCACATTGAAAGTCCTTAAAGGAGTAAGGACTTTTTTATATCATTAGGAATACTCCCATAAACAGCCTTTTTTAATTGCCAAATACAATCCATGCTTATATGAAAATCATGATAAAAAAAGATGCCCAATTCTATAGGCAGCTTTATCTTTCCGAAATATTCGAAATGATTCTCTCAAAAACATCCAATTGATCGGTAACAATGAAAACAGGAAGAAGCATCATCGCTAAAAATACAACCAGATTCGAGCCAATCCCTATTTTAAAAAAGCTAGTTAATACCTTCATAATAGTCCCTTCTTAGTTTTAGTGTTAGTACATACTATGCCAATATATCAAAAGGGATTGGACAATCTGATAAAAAATCATATCACTACTGAGTAACCATTCTTTCACTCTTTAAACACATAAAAAATCCGTCCGGATAAACTCAGACGGTCTTAATCTAAATATGAAAGAAACTCCGAAATTAATTTGCAGTCCAGCCGGATTCTTTGTTTTATCCATTTTTCTTTAGCCATCAAAAAAGACCAACTTTGAATAAGTTGGTCTTTTTCTGCCTGGCAACGTCCTACTCTCACAGGGGGACAGCCCCCAACTACCATCGGCGCTGAGAAGCTTAACTTCCGTGTTCGGTATGGGAACGGGTGTGACCTTCTCGCCATTATTGCCAGACTATT
>NZ_AXVA01000036.1 GCF_000482325.1 Bacillus sp. UNC438CL73TsuS30
TTTATTTTTAATGAAAATGGGGCTCCTCTAGGGCGTTAGATCACATTGTATTGGGTGTCTGAGGCTTTAGACCTCGTGGGTCAGCGTTATGGATCTTGTCCTGCAAATACGGATAATACGTGAAATTCAAAGTTTATATTTGCTAGGTGGTATCACTGTAGGATGAAAACACGAGATCCTTTCACGTTCTAGAGGAGCCCTGTTATATAGTTCTGTGATGGTTGAATCTTCAAAAAAATGGATATTGGGGTTCTACTTAAGTTTGGCCTTTTTTATAAAATATTTACTCTTGACTTAATTGCCATTATACGCTGACCCCGAATTTCCACGATCATAAAACTGGTAAAGCTGCAGGGATGCTTCTCTTGTTCTAATTGATTCATAACATGGTTCAAATCCCATGGTCTGCTCCTTCCCTTCCCCACGACCCTCAAGAATTTGTATAGGATATTCCATCAAAACTTGGTAATATAGGAATAAAGTGTATTTTCGGTTATAAGTAAAAAAGCAGGAGAGGGATTATTGTTGAAGAATTTGATCGTCGTTTTTTTATTTTTGTTATCAGCAGCCATTTTGACTTATGGTAAATGGCACTATGACAATAAATTAGAAAAAAACCATTTAAAAGCAGTAGCAGCATTTAAACAAGAACAACAACAAGAGGCATAAGAACAAAAGGAAAGAATGGCATCAATCAAGAAGAATAAGTTAAATAGTGTTTTAGATTGGTTGAAATACAAATCAAATCAAGAAGGTAACGTTAAGATTTCTGTATTTAGAAGCGGCGTTGATTCAAGCTCTTTAGACAAGCATTGGACGGGTTTACTCGATAATTATTTGAATAGCCAAGAAGATATTGCGTCCGTTTCCTTAATAGACCATAGTTTTGGGGGTTGGCAGGTTTTAAGAAGAAAATAAGCTATCGAGGAAAGCAATGAAAATATTTATCAATATTTTTATTGCTTTCCCTCTTCTTTTCTTTTCAGGAACTAGCGTAATAAAGCTTATTTCTCACTCTATCGCTTAACCTTTAGCTTAGCGGGAGTCTGCTCCCACTGACCCAATCCTCTTCATCAATTACACTAAATTCCACAAGGAATGCTTCATGGACAAAAAAGGCCGTGAGAACTGTCCCCATCTTCACTCTCCTTTTCCAAAAAACTATCAATTACTTCTACAATAAAAGCAGCTGCCAGTTTAACCGTTCGATTGTCCAAATCAAGCTTTGGGTTAATTTCGGCAATATCAAAACTTACTATTTTCTTATGCTTCACCGTTTCTTTTAATAAGGCCCTCAGTACTTTCGGTTCCATTCCAAAGGGTTGTGGGGCGCTTACACCCGGGGCATAGCCAGCTCCAATGACATCACTGCATAAGGTTACCATCACCGCATCATTCCTCTGGATAAACGCATGGATTTGCTTCATGACCCGTTCCATACCAAGTTGTGCCATCTCATCCTCTAGAATATACTCACATCCATATTGTTTTGCCATATCAAATAAATGCTTTGTATTTCCATAGCGCTGAATGCCGATACACATATATTGGAATGCAAGTTTCTCGTTTGCCAGTTCATCTGCTATTTGCTTAAACATGGTTCCGGAACTCGTCGTTTCATCATAGGGGCGCATATCAAAATGGGCATCAAAATTAAGAATCCCAACTTGCCTGCCTTGTTTCCAGTATGGCTTTAACCCTAAAAAGTGCCCATATGCGACTTCATGTCCGCCGCCGATGATAATCGGAAAAATATTGAAACCTATCATTTTTTTGACACATTCACCCAGTTCAGCTTGGGCTTGCTCCAAATTCCCATCATCACAGCTGACATTACCGAAATCATACAGTTTCCCACTCGATACCAAATGGCCGGGTATGGAAGAGAGTGCTCTCCGAACCTCATCCGGTGCATGATAAGCGCCCACCCTTCCTTTATTTCTTCTAACCCCCTCATCACATTTAAAGCCGATGATTCCCACTGCCTGAGTGGATTGCACTTCATGAAAAACAGATAAATCCTCAATATGAATAGTTTGATGTAATCGAAACAGGTCAGAAACGGTTTCGCTGTCCACACGCCCCGACCAAATACCTTTTTCAGTAACCGAATACATATTTCTTACCGTCCTCTCCATGTTTGCCGTTCCCACTAAGGGAAAATCCCCAAAAAGAAATAGGCGAAAATTGCCGCTGAGAATTTCCGCCTACTCTTGATATAGCCTGATACTTGTTTTTTAATGGGCTAGTACTTTACTTAAAAAACTCTTCGTCCTTTCACTTCGTGGAGTTGAAAAAATAATAGAAGGCGGTCCGTCCTCAATAATCCGCCCATCATCCATCACCACAACACGGTCGGCCACCTCTTTAGCGAATCCCATTTCATGGGTGACAATAATCATGGTCATTCCTTCCGCTGCAAGTTCCTTCATTACTGCTAACACTTCCCCAACGAGTTCCGGATCCAGTGCCGAAGTTGGCTCATCAAACAGCATAATATGCGGCTTCATGGCCAATGCTCGTGCAATCGCTACCCTTTGTTTTTGTCCACCAGAAAGATTATCTGGATAGGCCTCTGCTTTTTCGGCTAGTCCTACCTTTTTTAGCAGCTCCTTCGCCACTTCTATCGATTCTTTCCTTTTCATCCTACCTAAAGTCAAAGGGGCGAGAATCACATTCTCTAGGACGCTTTTATGAGGAAATAAGTTAAAATTTTGAAATACCATCCCCACCTTTTCTCTCATTGCATTCAATTCTTTTTGAGCCATCTCTGCTTTTTTTGATCCTTGCTGTAGAAGTCCGATTGGTTCCCCTTCAACCTCAATAACCCCATCTTGGATTTGCTCTAAATAGTTGATGCAGCGCAGAAACGTGCTTTTTCCTGAACCACTCGGACCGATAATCACAACAACTTCGCCTTTTTTGATTTCTAAACTGATATTTTTTAAAACATGATGTGTCCCGTAATGTTTGTTGATCTCTTTGACTGTAATCATACACGCGCCACCCCTGCATGCAATCTCTTTTCGAAATAGCTAATGATTTTAGAAATCATGAAGTTCACCACAAAATATAAAACCGCAATCGCAATATAGACTTCAAAATACTTAAAGTTACTGGATACAAGCGTATTTCCCGCTCTCATCAATTCAGGTACAGTAATAACGGACAGTAAGGAGGAATTTTTGGTTAAGGCAATAAATTCATTGGCTAATGGAGGAAGCATTCTTCGCAATGCTTGCGGTAAAATGATTTTCCGCATCGTCTGCCAATGGCTCAATCCGAGTGAACGCCCCGCTTCCATTTGTCCTTTTTCAATCGATTGAATCGATCCGCGTACAATTTCCGAGACATAGGCACCGCTGTACATTCCCATACCTAGAATACCTGCAACCGTAGCGGTTAAATCAAGTCCTAAGCCAATGGAAAGGCCATAATAAAGGATCATCAGCTGTACGAGAAGAGGGGTTCCCCTAAACCAAGCCAAATACGCGGAACAAAGGAAAGAAATCGTTTTATTTTTAGATAGCCCTCCAATCCCAATAAGCAAGCCGATAATGGAACTTAAAATAAGGGCAAAAAAGGTCATTGTAAGAGTAATACTCAATCCTTTGAGTAAAAAGGAAAAATTGCCATTTTCAAATAAAACATTAAAATCCATATTATCTTCTCCTTTCTAAAAGAAAAAGGGGAAATCCCCTCTTTCTTTGATTATTCTCCAAACCACTTTTTACTTATCTTTTGATATTCACCATTCTCTTTTAATGTCTTTAATGCTTTATTTACTGCCTGTGTAAAAGAGGAGTCCTCCTTACGAGTTCCAAACCCATACTCTTCATTTGTTAATGTCTTATCCAATACCTTCACAGAGTTGTCTTGCATTGCATATACCTTGGCTGCCGGCAGGCCTGTTAAAACAGCATCTACTCGTCCACTTTTAAGTTCTAGAAACATTTCAACGTTTTTCTCTACCTCTACTCGTTGAATATCAGGGTAATTTTCTTGGAGAAACTGAACAGATTTTGTGCCAACTTGGACAGAGACCTTTTTCCCTTTTAAATCTTCAATACTATTAATGGAATGATTATCTTTTTTAATTAAAAGGGAAAGCCCCCCTGGATAATAAGAATCTGAGAAATTGATCGCCTTTTTTCTTTCGTCAGTTATATACATTCCGGAAGCAACCACATCAAACTTTTTTGCCTCTAGGCCAGGAATAAGGCCTTTAAAATCGGTATCAACAAATTCTACTTTTTCCGCTCCTAATTCCTTTCCAATTGCACGCATCAAATCAATATCAAATCCATCAAATTCTTTTTTATCGTTTTTAAATTCAAGCGGCGGGAATGTAGCATCTGTTCCAACAACCAACGTTTTCTCTGCTTTAATCTTTTGTAATACTTCATCACCGTTTTGCCCTTGTTTAGATGCTTGATCTGCCTTCCCGCATCCAACCAATGCAAGGGTCAGACAGAGCACCAGTGTTACGATTGCAGTTAAACTTCTTTTCATTCTTTTCATAAGGAACCTCCTGTATAGTTAATGGAATGGCTTACATATATTTAATATGCAAATATTATGCCAACTCAGAATAGTTATAACATTAGGAAAGGAAGGCTTTCTTTTAAAATAAAAAAGCGGCGAAAACCGCCGACCGGCCGTTTTCGCCTACTCTTCTTCCCGATATTTTTTTAATTTCTCTCGTAATGTTCTTTCTCCCATTCCAATCGCTTGGGCAGTCTTTCTTCGATTTCCATTAAACGCAGCCAAATTATGAAAAATCACTCGTTTTTCAATCTCATCCAACATTTCACCTACATAGACAGGGATCAAGGTATTATCGCTAAAAACACGATTTTCCTGTTGCATTTCTGCAGGAAGATCCACTTTCTCAATAATGAAGAGCTGGTTAAAGCAATGGCTCGTTCCATGATATTCTGCAGTTCTCGAATATTGCCTGGAAACGAATACTGCTCTAGAATTTGCAAGGCTTCACGTGAAATTCCATCAATTGGTTTTCCGATTTTGTCCCCAATTTGATTGATAAAGAATTCTACCAACAAAGGAATGTCATCCCTTCGCTCCCTTAGAGGAGGAAGTTTAACCGGAATCACATTGAGCCGATAATAGAGATCTTCGCGAAAACGATTCTCCTTCACTTCTTTTACCAAATCACGATTCGTGGCTGAAATAATCCGAACATTGAAGCCAATTTCCTGTGTTCCACCTACCGGCATTACTTTCCGCTCCTGAAGGGCGCGCAGAAGCTTACTTTGTAAACCGAGATCCATTTCTCCTATTTCATCTAAAAAAATAGTTCCACCTTCAGCAAGGACAAAAAGACCTTGCTTTTTCTGAACAGCTCCCGTAAAGGCACCTTTCTCATATCCAAATAATTCAGATTCCAAAAGATGACCTGGAATCGCGGCACAATTAATCACTTGGAACTTTTTATTTCTCCGTGTACTTTGATAATGGATGGTCCTGGCAACTACTTCTTTTCCCGTCCCGCTTTCCCCCGTAATGAGAATGGTCGAATCGATATCTTTTACTTTTTTTATTAAGGAAAGAATTTCACGGATTGCGTAACTTTCACCAATTAACCCATTTGACTCTCCCATCTTATCAAGCTCACTACTTAAAAATTCTACTTTGGATTGTAAATTATAAAATTCCTCCGCCTTCTCCATCAATACTTCCAATTCGTCAAGGTGAAGAGGTTTTGTAGCGTAGGAAAAAGCTCCCTTGCGCATTGCTTCCACAGAAGAAGGAATACTTCCAAATGCAGTCATCAGAATCACAACTGTAGCAGGAGAAACACGCTTTATTTCTTCTAAAATTTCAATTCCGTCATATTCACCAATTTTTAAATCAAGTAAAACAATGGTGACTTCTATTCTTTCAAAAAGAGGGAGTCCCTCCCTTGGATCGGTAAAGGCATATACATGGTACTGATCTTCTAAAGCAAAAGTAAGTGATTGGCAAATAGTAGCTTCATCATCAATAATCATTACATTATGCATTTTCTTCTCGCCCCTTCCTTGGACATGGCAAATATACGGTCATTACAGTGCCTTTCCCCTTGGTACTGTCTACCTTTATACTGCATTGGTTTTCTTCTAGCAGCTGATAGGAAACGAATAAACCCAATCCTACCCCATTCACTTTTTTACTGTAAAAGGGATCGAATATGTTGGCTGCCACTTCATCTGACATTCCAATTCCATTATCTTCAATTTCGATAACAGCAAACTCTCCTTGATAATACCCGCGAATGGTTAAGTTCCCCTTTTCCTTCAATGCTTCAATTGCATTTAAAATAATATTCACGAGAACCTGCTTCATTTGCTGGGCATCAGCATAACCCTGAAGCTCCTCATCCATTTCAAAAACAATCCCTAAATTTTTTTCTTTTATTTTTTGTTTGAATAACTGTAAAGTCGATTGAATCATCGGGTATAGAAAAAAGAGAACCGGCTCCGATTTCTTCGGACGCGAATAATCCAACAAGTCATTAATCAATGAATTTAAGCGGGTAATTTCACTTGTCACATGCTGAGAAAAAAAGCTGCGGAATTCAAGATTCTCGTACTTCTTCGGCAGCAGTTGCGTATAGGTAAGGATGGACGTCAGTGGATTACGAATTTCATGGGCAATCCCCATCATAAGCTGCCCCAGTGAACGCAAGCGGTCTTCTTGCGCAACCTTTTTTTCAAACTCCTTTTGTTTCGTAATATCCTGAAAATTTAATACAGCTCCTTTACTATTCCCAGTTGAGGACACAATGGGGTAAATACTGTAGGTTAGGATTCTTTTTAAAGAATCAACAGGCTCCCATGTTACTTCCTTCTGCAATACAATCTCCTTTTTCTTTAAGACATTCTGGATTTCTTCCTTCGAAATAAAGTCATCCAAAATGGTCTGGTTGAAAGGCAATCCCACAATATCTTCATTCAGCTTCAAATAATCAATCGCTTTCCGATTGATCATTGAGATATGTGCCCTGTTATCCAACGTTACAAATGAGCTTAAGGTACTGTTTAATAACTGCTGTTGAAAGTTATTATTCTCTTGAAGAAGGATCATCTTTTCTTCCAGCTTCTTGTTTATCCTTTCAATCTGGCTCGTCCGACTTGCCACTTTCCTCTTTAATATGCGATTCCACCAAAGTACAGCTGTTATGATAATCATTGTAACGAAAAGGCCGACCTCTAAATATTTGATTACCTTTTGCAGCCGGGGAGCGGAGGGCATGATGTATTCACCAAACCACTTTTTTACTATTTTTTCATACGTTCCATCCTTTTTTATTTGCGAGAGCCCTTTATTGAATTTCGTTAATAATGCTTTATTTTCTGGTAAAACTGCAATGCTATAGTTCGTTGGATTTATTTCATTACCAACGATTTTAATTTGCGACTGCTTTCCGCTTTTTTGCAAAACATACTGGCCAGTAATACGATTCCCAACAAATGCATCTGCCTTTCCCTCTAATAGTAGTTGAACAGCGGCCTGTTGATTATCCGTTTTAATTACATGCACATTGTTCACTTTATTCAATAAGTCATTGGAAACATCGCTTTTTTGCACCGCGACTTTCTTCCCTTGTAGATCCTCCATCTGCCGAATGTACATATTATTTTTTAAAACAAAAATAGCTTGGGAACTTATAAAGTAATCATTCGAAAAGGCATATGTTTTTCTGCGTGAAGGGTAGTCTTTCATCCCCTGGATTGCATCTACCTTACCAGATTTAAGTGCTTGTAACGCTTGATTCCACGGCATGGGATAATACTCGATCTTGATTCCTGTTTGAATGGATATGGCATTCATGACATCTACGTTAAAACCGGTGTATACACCAGAACCACTTAGGTATTCAAATGGAGGAAAATTGTTGTCCCCCGCAATCCGAATGACCTTATTACTCTTTTGATAAGCAGTAAAAGGAAAAAGAACAAAGGACAATAACAACACGGATATCGTTACACAAATTCGAAAAATAATGGGGCTTCGCATCTATACTTCTCCTTCACTAATTGCTTCTTAGATGAATTAATGCAATTTTCATGCCATGATTCCAGACGTCCCTTTCTCCTTCAGATCCGTTTCCCTCTTATAATATTTGAATGCGTAATGGGTATATGGGTTTAGTCACTATATAGGTTGGTCAATCCTTGGATTTTTAGTAACAGTTTGTACATTAGGAATCTACTATCCTTGGTCCATTCCCATAACGGTTCAAAATTTCTACCACTAAATCAAAATAAGAAGAATTTCATACACTTCATTCACATTGGATGAATAGGTTCATTTTCCATTTAGAAGGAGTTGAAAGCCATTCCTATAAGATGCTTAGCCCGAAGGAAGCAGCTGCAATCATTATTAAAGGGATGGAAAATAAAAAATACCGGGTATTAACTGGAAATGATGCAAAAATTATGGGCTTTTTATACCGCTTAAATCCCAAAAAAGCAACAGATATCATTGCGAATAAGATAAAAGCACTTTAACACAGACGGTTCTTGTGGCTTTTTTGGATCATGAGAACCTTCCCTGTGGTACTTACCGGAGAAAGTAAAATAAACGGAGATTTTTCGGTTAAATGCAGAATAGAGCTCGTTTCGGGATAAATAAGGGAAGATTTTTCGATTATGCAAAGCAAAATCCCCCATTTTCGCATTTTTTTAGTCAATAGGCGAAATTCCTCCGTCTATTTAGGCTATTTTTCATTTTATTTACTAATTAAGCGAAATTTTTCCGTCTATTTATCTATTCGCAAACTGAAGTCTAATCAAAAAATTAAAAAACCGATCGCCTACTTCCACGGCATTTTGCAAAAGAAATTTGAAGAGCTTTATTATGCGGAAATATATGAAATGTGGATTAGCCAACCAAATGGTTAAAGCCAACACCTTTCTTTACGAATCGACAGCTACCGACGCTTATTTTTCCAATCAAACGTTTAATTAAAACCAGGACAAAGCCTTTTGGAAAACGAACATGGTCCTGTTTCCGAGGAAATATTTTGTCGATAATATCGTTTAGCTTTTCCCGATTTTTCTCCCAAACGGTCAAACAATGACTTTATCTCGCATAATTGTACCCGTTTCGACAAAATGGGCTTCTACACAAACGTTTGATTAGAAACTGAGCAAACTCTTCTAATATAAAGGTTTCTTAATGGAAAGATGCAAGAAGATTGTCGGAAGTTTGGACAGAACTTGGTGAATGGTAAAATCAAAGCACTTAAATATTCAAAAACCCGTCCCGCGATGGTTTTCAACATACTTCCTTTTAAAAAATAATTCTTGTCCTAAATTAAGTAACCCGCGAAAGTTATATAAGCGGAGATTTTTCCGTTAGATGCAGAATGGAGCCCGTTTCGGGGTAAATAAGGGAAGGTTTTCCGATTATGCAGAGCAAAATGCCCCATTTCCATGATTTTCGAGTCAATAGGCGAAATCTTTACCTCTATTTAAGCTATTTTAAATGCTAATTACTAATTAAGCGAAATTTTTCCGTCTATTTATTTGATCGGGGATAACCACGGGGACGGTTCTCCTGGTCCAAAAAAGCCTCGGGAACCGTCCCCCATGGTATTTTTTAGGTGAGAATACGAATAATCATGTATGCTTAAAAAAAACAATTTCGTTTCAATACGAACCTCGAATATACTAAAAATATTCTTTCTATCTACTAATCGAAAGGAGCATTCTATGACTGAAACAAAGGCAATAAAAAAATCTCCCTCAAAAAAGAAGAAACAGAAAACCGCTCATCTCGAAAATGTTAGTTTTTATCGATTACGCAAGGTTATCTTTCTTATTTTCCTATCCCTGCTAATCGTCTATCTCTATTATCTACATACCAAAGGAACTCTTCTTTCCAATATGGCCTTACTATGGAAATCGCATAAGAAAGTTATGATGGCTATTTTTGGATTTGCAGCCTATAGTTTGGGTGTGTTTTACTTAGGTTTTAGGAAGGGAAGAAAAAGATGAAAATATTGGATAGCCTTTAATTTCGTTATATATTCAATTCCTTTTCATCTTACTAAAGGTTACGCGTATATTTATTAATGTGGTATTTGTTTTATTAGATAGAAAATTCCTTATATAAAACATGAAAGATTGGAGGACACTCTATGAAATTATGGATGAGGATACTTGTTACATTAGACATTCTTATTATTTTGGGTGTTATAGCAGGTGAAATTTTTTATTAAAAGAAATGTATAATAAAAAAGAGAAGTGCGCCAACACTTCTCCATGCAACTATTACCTTCAGGGTGGTAGCTGTCTGTTTTATATTTTTGGTTAACCACCCTTTTGCTTATGACGGCGGGTGGTTTTCTTGTTTTCTAGAATGTTTTTCCGAAAGAACTAAAGATTCAGAGAGTGACCTTAGAAGCATTCTGTTTTACCAGTCGAAGGCTGGAGTTTTTTGTAACAAGGCTGCCAATCACCATGACAAAGATGTTTAGCACCATCGCGATAATCCCTACATTAAGGTCTTTAATCAGCTGAGGCAGTGACGGGAACAGCGTCCCAACCGTTGCACTTGTAATGGTGACATATAAGACGGTCACTTCACCGACAATAATTCCGGCTATGGCCCCCTGCTTGGTAACAAAATTTTTCTTCAATAAACTGCAGATCATGGACGGGAATAACTGGGTTACAAAGCTATACCCCATTAACAGCAGCAATACAATCGTATTTCCGCCGTTTAAGGTGAAATAGACGGAGATCAAAGCAATAACAGGAACTAAAATTTTTGCCAACTTGATAATTCTTTTGTCAGTAGCATTTTTTGCAAAAGGTTTGTACACGTTATTGGCTAACGAAGTGGCAGCCGCCATCAATAGCATGGATCCTGGGACAAGTGCTGTTAATAAACCTGCGGCCCCAATCAGGCCAACAATAAACGGATTAAAGGACATTATCGAAAGCTTTAATAAAGAAAGGTCCTGATCTGATCCCTGCAAGCCAGGAACTTGCTGAATGGCAGCAAAGCCAACGAAAAAGACAAACAGGACTAGTAGAGCATAAAGCGGACTAATCATAGCATTTTTACGGAATACCTTTGCACTTTTTGCCGAAAAAGAAGAGGCAAAGTATTGCGGCCACATATAAAAGCCAAGGGATGTCAAGATAACGGTAGAAATATACCACGACATACTGTTTCCTTGGGCTGGAATCGTCGCAAAATTCGGATGTACCTTATCAATGGACTCAAACATTGGCTGGATTCCGCCATAATAATGGTATGGCAAATAGATTCCTATAATAACGACAATCACGAGAATCATAGTATCCTTTAATACAGCTGTCCAAGCCGAACCGTGAATCCCCGATACCATTACATAGAATGTAAGCGCGATGGCCCCAATCCAGACGGCCGCCGTATTGGAAATACTGCCATAGGAAGCCAATGATACAATGATCCCCAATCCCTTAAATTGAAGGATAATATAAGGAACCATGGCTAGAACACCAACAAGGGCTACTACCACACCCAAGGCTGGGCTCTTATATTTGCTGGCAAAGAAGTCAGGCTGTGATAAAAGCTTCTTTTCTTTTCCATACTTCCAAATAGCCGGCAATAGGTAGTATGAAATAACATAAGCAAGCGTCATATAAGCTAAAATATAAAGGGCAGGTCCGCCCTTGCCATAGGCCCATGAACTGCCTCCAAGGAACGTAAACGTGGTATAGATTTCTCCGGCCATTAACAGGAACACAAACATGGCCCCGAAGCCACGGCCTCCAACCGTCCATTGCTCCAGGTTCATGTCATGGCCTTTTTTTGCCCTGACTCCTAGGAAAACGGCAAGCAACAGAAAGGCAAAAATAACGACGAGTGCAATATTCATTCGGCTTCACTCTCCTTGTTGATCGGATCAATTCGATAAACAACCCACAAAATAATCGATGTAAGCACTACCCACATGACCATCCAGAAGAAGACAAATGGCAGGCCGAGTACATATGGCTTGACTGTATTGACAAAGGGCATCAAAACAAGAATACCTATAAAGGGCAATAAACTAAGCAAATGCTGGAGTTTCATTTTTTGGCCTCCTAAGCGAGTATAATTCTTACAAATTAAACTTACATACAGCCTCGACAAACATTTTTAACGCAATTTCAAAGGAATCTTCGTCAACCGTAAATTTTGGATGATGATGTGGATAGGTAATACCCTTTGCAGCATTCCCTGCCCCAACGTAGAAGAAGGTGCCTGGAGCTTTTTGCTGGTAAGCAGAAAAATCTTCTCCTCCCATTGTCGGTCTAAATGGAACAACATTTTCATCCCCTACCACTTTACGGGCAAGCTCTTCCATTACACTTGTCACAGCCTGATCATTCACAACCGGACGATAGCCAAAATCATATTTAAATGTATAGGTCGCTTGATGCGCCATTGTAATCCCTTTAATGATTTCTTCCATTCGTTTAGGAAGGCCTTCGCGGACCTCTGGATTGAGCGTACGAGTTGTCCCGACAATTTCAACGGTGTCCGGGATGACATTATGAGTGGTCCCGCCGATAAATTTGGTAACGGAAAGGACAACCGGGTCGATCGGGTCAATATTTCTTGCAACAATTTGCTGCAAATTGGTGACTACCTGAGTTCCAATGGTGATGCTGTCAATCGTTTGATGCGGCATCGCAGCATGTCCGCCTTTTCCTTGGATGGTAAGGTAGAAGGTATCCATGGATGCCATAACAGGTCCATAGCCAATGCCGATTTTGCCAAGTTCGATCGGCGACCATAGATGCTCTCCGATAACTAAATCAACCCCGTCCATGACACCAGCTTGGACCATTGCTTCAGCCCCGCCAGGCAGCGTTTCTTCGGCATGCTGGAACAGAAAACGCACTTCCCCTTTAATCTGTGCTTTTAACGAAGAAAGAATCTTTGCTGTACCGAGCAGGATCGCGGTATGTCCGTCATGGCCGCAAGCATGCATGACGCCGGGCTTCTTGGAGACAAATTCAAAGGTGTTCTCCTCTTGGATTGGCAAAGCGTCCATATCGGCACGAATCGCTAAAACCTTCCCTGGCTGTTCACCAATTAAACGGGCCATGACACTTGTTTTGGTTGGCCGGGAAACTTCCAGGTTTCCAAAAGAAATGAGCGTTTCATAGACAAAATTGGACGTGTTGTCTTCCTGGAAGGAAACCTCCGGATTTTCGTGTAAATGGCGGCGCCACTTTACTACCTCAGCCTTTACCTCATTGACTAAACGCTCGACATGATGAACTACTTCAGTAGTCATGGATAACTCCCTCCTTTTCATTGTGTAACTCTATTTTTCTTGGATTACATGCTTTTTAACGGCTAAAGACGCGACAGCCTTTAGCAATAACTGAGAGCCTGCTTCAATATCTTCTACTTTTGAAAATTCATCCGGACAATGACTCTTTCCCTTCAAACTCGGGATAAAAATCATTCCAACGTCGGTCACGTCTGTCATAAGAGCAGCATCGTGAACGGCACCGCTATTCATTTTCTTATAGCTGAAACCGGCAGCAATCGCTTCCTGCTCAAGCACATTCATGATACGAGGGGACAGCGGTTTAATTTGAGATTGGCCAACCAGCTCAATCTGGCTTATAAGGGAGTGTTCTTTTGCCACTTTGCTTACCTTTTCAACAAGATAGTCCGTTACAAAATCGATTCCCTTCATCTCAACATCTCTGGCATCGACAAAGAACTTCACTTTCTGCGGAATGACATTTGGTAAATTGGGCTCACAGCTAATTTTCCCAACCGTTGCAACCGTCGTTGGTATGGTACTGCTTTTAACGGTACGTTGAAGATCGGCGATGATGCTGGCAGCTCCAACCATCGGATCTGACCTTAAATCCATAGGGGTTGTCCCCGCATGATTCGAATCCCCTTCAAGCGTCACTTTAAAGGTTTTCATCCCGGCAATCGCCTGAACAATCCCAATCGTTTTATTTTCGGTTTCCAAAACGGCTCCTTGTTCAATATGGAGTTCAATCATTGCTGCAATTTCGTCTTGCTCAACAGTCTCCTGCTCAATATGGTCTACACCTAAGCCAAAATTTTTGACAATATCGTAACAGGATTTCCCCTCACTGTTTTTAATAGACTTTAAATCTGATAATGAATATTTACCTGTCATCACTTTGCTTCCCATCATGGTTACACCGAAATTGGAACCCTCTTCTTCGGAAAAAATGATCAATTCAACCGGACGGGTAAGCTCGGCATTCTCTTCCTTCAATACTCGAATCGTCTCTAAAGCTGCCAAAACGCCAAGTAAACCATCATACTTTCCACCGTTTGCAACAGTATCAATATGGGAGCCGATTAAGATAGGCGGCAGATTGATGTTTTTACCATAGGTCGCCCGAATATTGCCAAACCCGTCAACCTTAATGGAAAGATCTAACTCTTTCATCAGCGTTAACAAATACTCCCTTGCTTGCCGATCTTCACTGCTAAAAGAAAAACGGGTACAGCCCTTTCCCGGAGTCTTCGTGAAGGTGACAATACGGTCCAAATCCTTAAATAATCTTTCTATATTGATTTTCATCTTAATCACCTCCTTCAAAAAATTAAATCACAGGTTCATTTTCCAGCTGTTCTGCGTAGACGATTTCACCGTCGATCATGGTAAAAACCACTTGTATGGATGGGACTTCATCTGTTTTTGCCTTAAGGATGGAACGATCCAGGATAATGATGTCTGCCAGTTTTCCTGGTTCAATGGAGCCTGTCTCATTTTCACTAAAGGATGCGTGAGCCCCATTCCAAGTAATCATACGGATAGCTTCCAAAAGTCCGATTCGTTCCTGTTCACCGAGAACACTTCCAGATGGAGCGATTCTTGTGATGGCACTATGAATCCCCCTGAGCGGATTGAAATCTGTCACCGGACAGTCAGATGCGATGGCAGCGGGCACTCCAGCTTCTAAATAGCTATGTAATGGATACATTTGGCTGGAACGTTCCCCGTAGTTTTTACTATAAATATCACCATATTCAAAGAAGAATGCCGGATTCGGAGTTGGAATGACCCCTTGCTTTTTCATCCTTTCAATCAAGTCAGGCTGCGCAATGCCTGCATGCTCAATCCGGTGGCGCGCATCCTCTCTTGGGTACAAGCTGTTTGCTTTTTCAATGCACGTCAAGAGCATGTCAATCGCGGCATCCCCCTGGGCGTGTGAGGTAATTTGCCAGCCTTTTTGATGAGCCGGAATAAAAATTTCCTCGATTTCTTCCTGTTGATAATAATGAATGCCATAATTGTTCGGGTCACTGTCATAAGGCTCTCTCGTCCAGATGGTTGGACCGCTGCTGCTTCCATCAAGGAATAATTTCACCGGACCATATTTAAAGCGGTCATTTCCATCCTTCGTCTTGAGATCCGTTGCAAGAAAATGCTTAATCACCTTTTCAGGCTCGTTTAGTGCCCCGACCATGGCATAGACTCTCTGTTTAATGACACCGCTTTCAGAATCCTGTTTAAGCGCTTCAATATTTGATACTCCGTACCCTGTTGCATCATGGATAGAGGTAATTCCCTTTTTCGCAAAATCCTTGGATGCAATCGAATGGGCTTTCTGTAGCTCGTCGCGAGTAAACCCAGCAATTTGGAACACTTGCATATGGGCATTTTCAAGCAGCAATCCATTCGGCTCTCCATCAGACCCCCGGACAATCTTCCCGCCTTCAGGATCCGGTGTATTTTTATCAATGGACGCAATTTGTAAGGCCTGGCTATTGACCGTTGAGATATGGTTACATGCCCGTACAACCATAATGGGGTGTTCGGTTGAAACAGTATCCAATTCCTCTTTTGTAGGAAAACGGCCATCGGCGATGGTTTGGTCATTATAGCCCCAGGCACGAACCCATTCACCCTTTGGCGTTTCTTTTGCCTTTTCTTTCAATTTCTCCAGTAAATCAGAGATGGTTTGTACAGATTCATCCTTGCATGAAACAGATAATTGGTTTGTACCATATAGGCTGATATGAAGATGGGATTCAATAAAACCTGGAAGAAGGGTCCTTCCGTTCAGATCAATGACCTTGCTATCATCATCTTTCAATCTCAAAATCTCTTCTGTGCTGCCAACGGCAATAATTTCTCTCCCCTTGACCGCAACCGCACGATGAATCTCATCCTTTTGATTGACCGTAATGACCTCTCCGTTAATGAATAGGTAGTTGCTTAACAACTGCCTCTCCCCCTTCCTAAATGGAAATGATATTGCGTTATATTCATTAGGAATATATTTTTGCAAAATTTTGAAATTCGGTACTTTTTAATAATACGACATAATTTCTCGATGTCTTTTGTAACTTTTTTAGAAATTATTATGAATATTTGTAACATTGTAAATAATCACAAAAATGGTTTGTTTTGTTGCAAACTTTTACAACAATATAAAAAAGCACTTAATTAAAAATTTAAGTGCTTCTCAAACATTAAAACCATTTCCAATTTTAATCTTTCGGGTGGATCGTCCAAATCAATTTTCGTAAGCTGCTGAATTTTCGCGATTCGATATCTTACCGTATTATTATGTATATATAATTTTTTCGCCGCTAAATTAAAATTGCATTTACTTTCGAGAAATGCCTTTAACGTACTAATTAATTCTTCCCTGTCATCCTGTTGTAAAACAGGTAAAAGATTCTCTATTACGTGACTGAAGTCTTCTTTAAATGACCGAAGATGAATAAATCCAAAAGGTCCTAAATCTTTATAAGAAAGCACGTTTTTATTCGGGTAAATAAACTGGCCTATTTCAACGGTTTTCACGCTTTCCCTATAACTCTTTTTTATATGATAAAAAGGAGCTGTTGTACAACCTATTCCGCCTTTTATTTTTGCTTTTGGAATCTCCTCTTCAAGCGCAGCAATCAGTTTTGAGCATTTCTTTTTTAATTCTTCCATATTGCTTTGGCTAAGCTCTTCCTCAACCGGGTGGAAAATAATGATACTCCCCTCAAGCAAACCCAGAGGTGACTCCCTTTTTGGAAAAAACCTTCTGATGGAAGAATTGATCACTCCACGATAATCGTCCAAGTTAATTCCGTCATTTAATTGCTGAAAACGGATGCACACATAATTCTTACGAACATCCCAACCCAAATGTTTTGCTTTTTTAAATAGTTTTTCCTGATCACTTTTTTCGAGCAGGATTTCTTGAATAAAATCATCTTGGAAATTTGCTTCCTTTGAATTCATATAATACATTTGCGTAAAAATATACAAAAGAAGTTCAAAGGTTATCCTTAATGCTGAAAAATCAAAATAGCCTAATTCCTTTTCCATTTCCCACACGACCAAATTCCCGACTAGAATATCGTGAACTTTGATGGGAAGGACAATCCAGCTTTTATTTTGGCCATCTAAATCTTTAATCCTATAAATATTGATTTTGTCATAAATCTTTTCTCTTTGATAGTCAAAGTTGGGCTCAGCGAGACCTCTTAGTATTTTTTCAAGCTCTTTTGTTTTCCCCTCACTCGGGTAATGAAAATTCCTATCTTCCAAATAATCTACAATCGAAATGGGCAAACCAATTTCCTTAGAGAGATTCTCAATGCACTCATTGATCTTTATTTCAGGATAAAGACTTTCTAAGGTAGAGCCTGGGTGCCTTTTCCCGTTATTCATTCTCATCATAAAACCATGCATGGCAATGGCATTTACAGCATCCATGATTTCTACCCAAGCAGGTTCATCAGGAATGTCAATGAGAGGGAAATTCAAGTTATTGCACAATGTCAAGATTTCTTGAGGAATTTGCTTGAGATATCGGTTTACTTTTAAGCCTAATGCAGCAGAATTATGATCGTTCAAATGATAAATGACATCCTTAAAGAGTTCGATATTATCCTTGAATAAATACCCGGTGGATAGCGCAAATTCCTTGCCACTGAACCATCTATATCCGTCTGGGGCGTCAAACACGGAGACAGACTGGATTTCCCTGTCAAGGCCACCAGCCCCGGCTAAATTCTTGTACCCAACAAAAAACTTATCATCCAGCAAATCTCTAACTTTTACACTCACCAGGAATCTCCTTTCCATGATGTCAACAGAAACATTTTCGTAATCTTTTGCAAAGGCTGTTTTCGTAAGGATTGTTGTTTTTCGAACAGATTTAATAGTTTTCACCCTAAGGCATGCATTCGGACATGATTGCCCTTGGCTTCTCCGAAGTTGTCCGAATGAACCCCTGATTCGGACACGATTCCCCTTAGCTTTAATAAAGCTGTCCGAATCAACTACTCATTCAGACACGATTGCCCTTGCCTTCTTCATAGCTGTCCGAATGAACCCCTCATTCAGACACGGTTGCCCTTGCCTTCTTCATAGCTGTCCGAATGAACCTCTCATTCAGACACGGTTGCCCTTGCCTTCTTCAAAGCGGTCCGAATCAACTACCCATTCAGACACGATTGCCCTTGCCTTCTTCATAGCTGTCCGAATGAACCTCTCATTCAGACACGGTTGCCCTTGCCTTCTTCATAGCTGTCCGAATGAACTCCTCATTCAGACACGATTGTCCTTGCCTTCTTCATAGCTGTCCGAATCAACTCCTCATTTAGACACGATTGTCCTTGCCTTCTTCATAGCTGTCCGAATCAACTCCCCATTCAGACATGGTTACCCTTGCCTTCTTCATAGCTGTCCGAATGAACCCCTCATTCAGACACACTTCCCCTTGGTTGCTTCAAAGTTGTCCAAAAAGGGCATCAATATTGAACAATTCTTATATCAAGAGCAACAAAGTTTAAGAAAAGTGCCTTTGCAAAAGAAAAACGATGCGGTATTGGTTTAACACATTCTGATATTTATTTACGGGAAATAGATTATTTATAATATTTTTTCTATTTAGTTATTTTATCATATAATGTTCTTTATTTAATATTGACTTTTAAAATAATATTGGAGATTTACATGTGCAAGAATTAATATACTTTTTCAAAAGTTTAATAGAAGCTCCTTTTCATACAAAAAGCGCCTTTTCAGGCCCCTGTAACTCGGGCGGTGACAGTAGTTGTTTCAGGAAAAATGCAGGTATTAAGGGAAGGAATAAAACGCTGACCCCGAGATTTCGAGATTTCTAGTCAATATTTTTAGAGGAAGAATTTCAGGAGCCCAATTATTTAAAAATGTTGCCAATACCGGTTCTAACTTAAAGGAAATGTTTGAAAGCACCTATCGAAAACAATTGGTAAGAAACCTATTAATCAATCACGTAGAAAACGAAGTAAAGCAAACGCACCGAATACTTGGAATTTTACTGTATGAAATCTCTCACTACTCCTTAAAACAGCCATTTCCTTCAAAGGAAATGGCCATTCACTTTATCCTTTATACCAACCCGAGGGTTGAACATTCAGGGCAATATTAATTTGCTTTGTATGCAAATATTCTTCAAAACCATACGTTCCTAAATCTCCGCCAATACCGCTTTGTTTATATCCACTCCAAGGCGCCTCATTGAATGTAGGATGATACGTATTAATCCATGTAATTCCGGCTTGCAGATCACGAATAACACGCTGTGCCTTAGCCCCGTCATTTGTAAAAACGGCGGCAGCAAGCCCAAAATTGGTCCCGTTTGCAAGTTCAATTGCCTCTTCCTCTGTTTCAAACACTTGAATGACAAGTACAGGGCCAAAGATTTCTTCTTGAACAATCCTCATATCTGGCGTTGTCGCTGAAAAAATGGTCGGCTCCATAAAATTACCTTGGGCAAATGCGCCATCCGTAATCTGCTTCCCTCCACACAAGAGTTCGGCACCTTCCTCCAATCCAATCTTTACATAACGAAGCACGCTTTCCAAATGCTCTTTGGAAATAAGGGGACCCATCTCTGTCTCCTCTTCCCAGCCCGGACCGATTTTAATCTTTTTTGCACGGGCTACAAGTTCGGTAACAAACTTTTCATAAATACTTTTTTCAAGAAGGAGGCGTGACCCAGCGGAACAAACTTGCCCTTGACCAGCAAACACAGCCAACAAAGCATAATCTACGGCTGTTTCAAAGTCGGAATCGGCAAAGACAATATTCGGTGATTTTCCCCCAAGCTCCAAACCAACCTTTTTAATCGTATTTGCAGCATCTTTCATAATTTGTATACCTGTAGATGTGCCCCCAGTAAATGAAATTTTATCAACATCAGGGTGATTGGCAAGTGTATTCCCAACAACAGAGCCCGATCCTAGAACTAAATTGACAACTCCCTTCGGAAAACCAACTTCATCAAGAATTTCAAATAATCGAATCAGTGTTAAAGGAGTTTGCGAAGCTGGCTTAATGACAACGGTGCAGCCAGCCGCCAATGCAGCTGACATTTTCTGTGAAGCCATAACAAGAGGATAATTCCACGGAACAATCTGTGCTACCACGCCAACAGGTTCACGGACAACCATCGCCCGGATCTCATCCGGTACATCATAGGTTTGGCCATGCGGCTTTGTGGCAAGTCCCGCATAATATTGAAACTGGTTAATGGCATCCTCCACATCGTTTAATGCATCCGCATATACCTTTCCATTATTCAATGTCTCAAGCATGGCAAATTCTTCTTTTCGTTCTTCTAGTTTACTAGCTACCTTTAATAGAAGATTCGCTCTGGTACGGGCATAAGTTAATTTCCAGCCATTTTTATAAAAAGCCTCTTTAGCAGCCTGAATTGCACGTTCAACTTCCTCAATAGTACCCTCCGTTACGGTTGCAATACTATCGTTAGTTGCAGGGTTTACGATCTCCCGAACTAAATTTGATTTACTTGTAACCCATTCCCCGTTAATATACATTCTTTGAACATTCGTTTTTCCTCTAAGAACAGAATCAAAGCTTTCCTTTGTGATGACCAATCCATTCGCCCTCCCTATACTTTTTTGCTTTCTCTTTTTTCTCAAACTTCTAAACAAAAAGATCAGATGGAACATCTTCAAAAACAATTTCTCCATCCATCATCGTTAGTTTTACCTTTGTATCCTTTATCTCACTTACAGGAACATTGAATAAATTTCGATCAAGGACAATCAGATCAGCTAGTTTTCCTTGTTCTAGCGTACCTAAATCATTTTCTTTGAATACGCCATAGGCTGCATTTGCAGTATACGCTTTTAAAGCAGAAGCCAAGGAAACAGCTTCACTTTCATTCCATGGTTTTCCGTCTCCGGAAACTCTTGAAACAGCTCGATATAGTTCGAACATCGGATTTAATTCAACAATCGGGTAATCCGTCCCCAGTATAAGCGTTGCCCCTGTTTCCATTAAAGACTTTACTGGAAACGTATAGGGTTCTCTCCCTTTACCTATACAGGAAACATAATGATTTCTTTCAATAAGGCCCATATGTTCCGGTTGCATGGAAGGAAGAACACCTAATTCTGCAAAACGCGGAATGTCATCTGGATGGATCACTTCAATATGTTCAACAGTATGTCTAGAGTCTCTTTTTCCATTGATTCGCTGTGCCTCTTCAAAAACATCTAAAGCAAAACGGACGGCTCCATCACCTACGGCATGAAATCGAATTCGAAATCCTTCTTGATCTGCCTTTAACACCAAATCTTTCATTCTATCAGGTGGTTTATGCCCGCAAGTCTCGGGACGGTTTGAGTATGGCTCTACAAGATGGGCTGTGTGAGCAGTCACAATCCCATCTAAAAATTCCTTTAGCCCGGAGAACTGGAGCTTATCAAATTGATAGGTATCACGTAATCGTTTTGCCTGTTCAATGTCCGCTAATCCAGTTAAAAAGAAAATACGTGTGGTTAATTTTCCATTTTTAAGAAACTCTTCATATAAATCTAATTCATTAATTTCATAACCTGTCAAAGTAAAAATATCTGTAACGGAGGTAACTCCAAGTTTAGCTGCCTTACCAAGAAATCTGGTAAATATTCTTTCTCTTTGTTCACCCTGTAAAGTAAATGCCTTTTTTGCCACTAATGATAGGGCATTTTCATACAGAATTCCTGTTGGTTCTCCTTGTTCATCCCGTTCAATCACTCCATCAACAGGATCAGCCGAATCTCGATTAATGCCTGCTAACTCTAATGCTTTACTGTTAGCCCAGCCAATATGACCGGCAGCATGCAAAAGGAATACAGGGCGGTCAGGGATAACGGCATCTAATTCCGAACGGTGCGGTACCTGTTGATTCTCCCAATATGTATGGTACCAGCTAAACCCCAAAATCCACTGATCATTTGGCCTCTTCTCGGCAAAATCCCTCATGAGGGAAGCCGCTTCCTTAGCTGATCCCGCTTCAAGTAAATTGACAGTATCCTCCATGAGGCAGCCTAGAATCACATGTGTATGTACGTCATTGAACCCCGGCATAATCAGATTATCGTCAAAACGATAGAATTTAGTTTTCGGTCCTATATATGGCTCCATTTCAAGCTCACTACCAACACAGGCAATTTTATTTCCTATAATTGCAATAGATGCCTTCCTTGGACTGTCATCAACCGCCGTAAATACTGCATTGCTGGAAAGAATAACATCTGCTTTAACCTCTACATGCATGTTTTTCACCTTCCCTACCCCTCTTTGATCTATTATTCGTTACTTATACGATTCAATTTAATAGAAAATTAAACCTTTCCAAAAAAAATAAAACGATCGAGGGATCAGAAACTCAGTTAGCACCTGGTTGCATGATACCTCAATCTTAGATATTCTTAAGCAAAAACAGCTATATCTTTTTTTGTTTCACTATACGTAATATTTACTTCAACATTTTTGTCTTTTAGATAAGATAAAAATATTTTCGGGTCAATGCATTGCTCCGCAGGCTTAACTCCCTTTTCCGTTACCTCTCCATTCAAAATCATTTGCGCTGCAATGGAAGCAGGAATGGCAGTGCCATATTGGGTACCGCTCACATCCCACTCAGGCTGATAATCAGTGAGCATTTCTAATTTAACAGATGCCTTGTTTCCGTTTTTCCACCCTTTCACCTCAACCAACAATACATCTTTCCCCCACTGTGGTTTTTCTTTAGCTACTAATACATTTTGTAATAAAGACACAGTTTGACGTCTAGGTAGGATACTATTCCCTGCAATTTCGACTGGTTCTGTTTCTAACAAACCTAGTGCATCCAATGTTTTGATTTTTTCAATTGTAGCCGGGTCCCAAGAATCCTTATACGTGATGTTCTTAACTTCTGGAAAGCTAGTTGGCAAAGTTGCTAATTCCGAATGAATGATGGAGTAGGTTTTTTGTACCCCAATATCTTCATGGAAGACTGTCAGCTCCTCATCCGATAGCGGCGGAATTTCAGTAAGGACGCCATCTTTAACGGCCACTGCATTTTTTATGGCTTCATCGATGATGGTATCTACCGCAAAAGCGAAGGTAGCCCCCGAGGAGGTAGAGCCGAAACGAATATGGATCTCTTCGGCAGAATCCAGCATTTCTACACCATAACGACTGAAAACATTGGATGCTCCTGGATCGGACCCCATTCCCACAATCGATAGGATATTCGCTTCCTTCATTTCCTTATCCAGCTTTAACTGTTCATTGGTCAGTTTATATAACCCGCCTAAATCAAGAACGCTGATTCCCACAGCAGCCGCTGCCTTCATAACTTCAATATTAAAAACATAGTTTGTAGCATTGACACAAACCTTTCCTTGAAGAAGGACTTCTTCCGTTTTTTCTTGATCCTTAATATTTAAAGGGGTAATTTCGATTTGATGATTCGTTTTTGCCTTCAACTCTTCTAATCTTTTAATATCCAAATCCGCAGCAATTACCTTTACACCGCTTTCAACTAAATCCCGCACAATTACCTGCCCGATTGTCCCTGTTGCACCTAGTACGACTACTTTATTCATATTGAATTCCTCCTCATTCTTTTTTCGTAATAAAAACATTTTTTATTTATCGATCGTGTTTAAGAACTTTTGTATTCGTTCATGTCGATTTTGTTTACTAAAGAATTGGTCTGAAGGGGCCTCGCAAAGAATATTTCCTTCATCCATAAAGATAATCCGGTCTCCCACTTCACGTGCAAATCCCATTTCATGGGTTACCACCACCATGGTTAACCCTTCTAATGCCAAATCTTTCATAACCGATAACACTTCCCCTACCAGCTCAGGGTCAAGTGCAGATGTCGGTTCGTCAAACAATAATAGTTTTGGCTTCATAGCGAGAGCTCTTGCGATCGCTACACGCTGCTGCTGCCCTCCGGACAGAGAATGTGCGTATTGATCCCATTTATCAGACAACCCCATTTTGCCGAGTAAGATCTTGGCCTCTTCAATTGCCTGATCTTTCTTAATCCCTCGTACCTGTACGGGGCCCTCAATAATATTTTCTAATACCCTCTTATTCTGAAAAAGATTAAAAGACTGAAAGACCATACCAATCTCGGCACGAAATTTACTAATTTCTTTCGGAGTATATTCCTTTCTCTTCTTTGTTGAATTTTTATATAAAATAGACTGACCTTCTAATACAATATCTCCAGATGTGGGTGCCTCAAGTACATTCATTGTTCGAAGCAAAGTACTTTTACCGCTCCCGCTCGGTCCAACGATTACAACAACCTCGCCTTTATGAATCGTCAAATCGATTCCCTTAAGAACCTTTTTTGCACCAAATTCTTTTTTTACATTTAGGACTTCCAAAATATTGGGCTTAGTGGAAGGCACTTCATGATTAGAGGATGCCTCAAGATTAGCTGCTTGCAGCATTTCTATAATCACCACGCTTTTCTAGATAATTGACTAACAATGCCAGCGGATAGTGTAACAGCCAATAAATAATGGCAACTAGTGTAAAAATAAGTATATTTTCAAAGGTTGCCGCAACCAGGATTTGTCCCTGGTACATGAGCTCGGACACAGTGATTACTGCGGCCAAGGAGGAATTCTTTGTTAAGGTAATCGCAGAATTCCCAATGGCCGGCAGCATATTTCTAATGGCCTGCGGTAAAATAATTCTTCGCATAGCCTTCGAATAATCCATTCCAACAGCCATAGCAGCCTCCATCTGACCTTTGGGAATTGACAGAATTCCGGCCCGGAATGTTTCAGCGAGGTAGGCGCTTTCATTAATGGATAATGCCACAATGGCCGCCTGAAAAGCAGTCATTTGAATCCCTAATTCCGGAAATACAAAATATACATACATTAATTGGACCAGCAAAGGTGTTCCTCTTAAGATACTGATATAGACACCACAGGCTTTATTGATTAGCTTATTATTTGAAAGCCTCCCCAGTGCAACAAGCAATCCAAGAATAAGGCCAAGAATAAGCGAGATTACAGTTAATTCAATGGTTATATACGTCCCTTGTAACAACTGCGGAGAAAAAGTTTTTAACCCTTCGATGAATTTGTCCATTTATCATTCCCCATTTTTTTCATAATCGTAGTCGAGCTTCCATTTCTTATAGATCTCTTTTAAGGATCCATCCTCTTTCATATCTTTGATCGCAGCATTCAGTTTGTTCAATAAATCTTTATTTTCCTTATTTACTCCAATTCCAATATTTCCAAACAGCTCTGGCTTATAATCATCTACGATATTTATTTTCAAACCAGGATTAATTACTTTCATATATTGAAAAATCGGCTTATCCGATAACATTGCATCTATTCTTTTATTCTCTAAATCTTTTACCATATCTGCAGATGCTTTATATGATTTAATATTCAATTTTAGATTGCTGGCTTTCTTATCTAACATGGCCTTATAGGATGTTCCCATCTGTACGCCAACCGTTTTTCCTTTTAACTGCTCTAATGTCTTAGTGGTATGATCTCCTTCTTGAACAATCAAGCCTTCACCATATCCAAATACAGGGTCCGTAAAATCAATAATCTTTTTTCTTTCCTCTGTAGTATACATAGCGGCTACAACTGCATCAGCTTTTCCTGTTTGAACGGATGGAATGAGTGCTGTCCATTCCATATTTTGCAGTTCAATTTTATAATCCGTTCTCTTTCCAATTTCCTTAATAACATCAATAAGCAGGCCATCTAGTTTGTGAGTTTTCGTGTTAAGATAAGTAAAAGGAACACTTTCGCTGTCTGTAGCAACACGAATGACTTTTTCATTCGTCCCCTTTTTGTCTTCTTTTCCGCTAGTGGTGGACTGCCCGCACGCTGATAGAACGAATAACATAATCAATCCTATAAATATTGCTAAGTTTTTTTTCATTCTCCATTTCCCCCTTATCGTGTGATGAAAATGCTTTCATTTTACTTAAAAAGCAAATCCCCTTTAGTATTTTATTGTGCAATAATCGTGCCAAGATGCAATTATGTGAAAAGTAAGTCATTACTGAATTTTCCGCAAAATAAAGACATGCTTGATGGCATCGCGCATCAACCTGGATGCATTTCTGCATCTAATCGGCAAAAATCACCTTATATTTGCATAAAAAGGAGTTAACTTCCTACTTTATCCTGCTTTTAAATATCATTCTGCTGGAGATGACTCCGCAATCCATACTTTTGTAACTTACGAACAATGGTGGATTGATTGACCCCCAAATTATTCGCCATTTCCCTCGTCGTTGAAAAGCGTGACATCGCCTTCAAAATAAGTCCCTTTTCGGCTGTTTCCATGAACTCCGTTAAATGAGGAAGTTTTCCTTCCTCCTTTTCAACCTCATGAAGATACAATGAGTCTGTTCTTTTCTCTTCAAAGAACAAAGACTTCTCTAAGACAATCATTCTTTCAATCGCATTTTCAAGCTCTCTCACATTTCCGGGCCATGAATAGTTTAATATTTGTTCCAATTGTCTGGATGAGGGCTCTACATTTTTTTGATACTTCTTATTAAATTTATCAAGGAAATGATAGACAAGCGCTTCTATATCATCCTTTCTTTCTTTCAGAGCTGGAATTCTAATTGGAACAACATTGATTCGATAGTATAGATCTTCACGAAAGGACCCATTTTTAATCATTTGACTCAGATCTTTATTTGTTGCGGAAATAATTCGAACATCGATCTTATGCTCTTTTGTTCCTCCAACTTTTAAAATCACTTTTTCTTGCAAAACCCGTAATAGTTTCACCTGTAAAGATACTGGCATCTCGCCAATCTCGTCCAGAAATATAGTCCCTTTATCAGCAATTTGAAAAAGTCCTAATTTCCCTCCCTTTCTTGTACCAGAAAAAGCCCCTTCCTCATAGCCGAACAGCTCAGACTCTAATAAGTTTTCCGGTATCGCTCCACAGTTAATGGTAACAAACGGCTTATCATTTCGATGAGATAATAAATGAATTTGATTGGCAACCATTTGTTTCCCTACACCCGTTTCGCCCAAAATGAGAACAGAAGTATCTACAGAGGCTACTGACTTAATAAGCTCAAACACATCTTCCATCGCTTTACTTTTGTATATGAAGGGTTTATCCTCGTATTTCTCTTGCTTAATTCGCGCCACCTCTCTTTGGTAACTATCAAATAAAGTCTTGGTCTCTTGTTGTAACTTTTTTAAATGCTCAATTTCCGAAGAATGTTTCGTAATGGACACGACACGTACAATTTCTCCCAATTCATTCTTAATAGGAATGGAATCAATTTGAAACATTTCACCCGTATTTGTATATTGTAATCCGCTCTCCCGCTTGCCTGACTTAATTACTTTTGCCGTGATGGATGGATAAAAGACTCTTTCTCTCTCTAAATCAAAAACATTTTTCCCCAAGTGCTGCTGGTCATCATAGGAGCTGACCCGTATAACATTTCCTTTTTCATCTGTAACAAAAATACTCTGATAAAACTCATCAAAAACGGTCTGCATTTCTTTGATAATCCATTCATCCTCATTAACCACTTGATGCATCCTTTTCCAAAATTCCCAATCAATTACTCCCTTAACCTTCCCCTTTGAATCGATTACAACAACAACCTTATTGGCATCATAGTTTATTTGGCTCGCTTCTTCATCCGTTACGACTGAAACACCTGTCAATAAATTTTCTATCGATATTGAATTGAGTTCTGCGAAATTGATAGCCTTTAATTGGTCATATAGCGTATTTCGTTTTATACATCCAATAATTTCTTCTCCTCTTGTTAATAGAAACCAGTGATAATTGCTCTTAATCGCTTCTAAATAAATGATTTCAACAGTGGCAGGCCATGTGATACAAACTACATCCTTTATGAGATATTCATCTACCTTCATGATCGGTCCCCTCCTTATTCAATAAAAAATTTATTCATATCACGAATATTAGTCTTTAGATATCAATGGTCACCTTATGTTGGAGTAATGGGAAATGAAGAGGTTGTTGGTTACAAGTATTCGACAAGGACCAGCAGTTTCCTGCCTTTTGGAAACAGCCCTTTTGCTTGAGTGGGGGTAAACCACTGGCCTCCAAAAAAATTTTTGTCGATAAATTGTTTTCATTAAAAGGAAAATCTTGATAGATACTCCCTTTATCGGTAGAGTCAGAGCCCTTATAAATATGTAATGGTTTTAAAAAGGAGAAATTCCCTTGGATAAAGCCATGCACATTGGAGAAGTGATCAAAGGGTTAATCGGAAGTTTTGCGCGCAAAAAGGCACAACTAGTATACTAATTACTAGTTGTGCTTTTGATTTTTCTTATGTCTTTCTATCTTTTCGCAAGTTTTTGATTGTCCGTAAGTGGGGGTCAGAACGCCGGTTTTAAGAATATTTAATTCTTAAATGGGTTCGGTAATAGAGCAATAATAGGAGCAAAAGTATACCAACAAAAATAATAACACTGTCTAATTTTTTATTATGAATATACGTATTGCTTAACCCATATAATTTCAGTCCAAGAAAGCCTCCACCAGCATTTGTAATTACATCTGTGATGTCTGTCGCACCAATCGCGAAGATAAATTGAATGAATTCAAAAGTAAGACTTAAAACCAGTATCAAAGCAAACTTAGCTAAAAATCCAACATTTTTGAAATTGACATTCAATAGCAAGCCAAAAGGAATAAAGATTATAACATTTTCTATCATCTCTCCGAAACTTCCATTTACGATTGAAGGAGCAGCAAATGGAATCAAGTTAACACTTCTATGGTGATAGGTAAATACTGTCAAAATATTGTATTGTAATTTGAATAACACTAACCAGATTAGTATCACTAAATACAAAGCTAGCAATCCTCTAGATACTATTTTCCCCATATAATCTCCTCACATTTTTTAAGTGTATAAAAAATATACCCGATTTCCAACATGGGTTTTATGTTAAAAAGCTGGTGTTACCCCCAAAATAGTGCTCGTACCATAGCCGCCATCCAGCATTCTGGTGGCATTGAGCTTTCAAATATTGCCAATTCCCGCCCCAATAATCAATTCCAGTTAAAAAGGCCTTAGGAAAGTCTTTGCCAGTTTAATAATCGGTGAACCACTGCCGGTTCCCTATATCTAGTATTTTTCCTTTTCCATCCCAAAGTAATCTATTTTTTGCTTGTTATCATTATAACGTCTTGGGGGGCTGACCCCATAGCCCATTCTTTTAAATACGGGCTTGTAGACCTAGTTATTTAACCAGCCACATAAAGGAATATTACATAGGCTAAGTCTAACATTACGTTTTTAAAATGAGGGGAATAGGCGTATGCACCAGCATTTGTATATGAATTTAAAGGGGAGCGGGCAACTATTTAATAACCAAATTTCAGTACGACCATTCTATTCACAGCCCCAAATATCCATACTTGGAGGATTAAATGGTCTTGGGATTCCCGTGGGTTGGAGTGGTCGAGTCGATCCAGCTGGTTGGAACGATCCTCAGGGTTTAAAGGGGTTTGATCGTATGGAACAACCTGTTAATTGGGCTCCCCCCTCCGGCCAAATGGGTATGACAGAACAAGAGTCTTCTTCAAGTTGGACAACACCGGCTGACAATCATGATTACACGTCTCAAAAGCAACCCGGGAATGGATTGTCGGTGGTCAATCATGACGATTGGGAGTCGCAAGAACAGCCGGTCAACTGGACACAGCTTCCCGTACTTCCAAGCTTCCTACCTCTAGGTCAGCCCAACCCTTGGGTACAACCAATCAACCCTGCAGGGATGTTCACACAAGGACCTTCTCTAGGTTGGGACCCATCAGCCGGCAATAAGGGTTTCCACCCGCAAAAAAAGCCCTATCCTTGGGCGCAATCGGTCAATCATGCAGGGATGTTCGGACAAGGGCATCCCGCCGCTTTGCTGCCTCCGTCCGGCAATCCTTTTGGTTTCGGCGCCAGTGGGCAGCAAGCGAACTGGGGCGGTTTTGGAAACCCTACAGGATGGGGCGGGCAGGTAAATCCCATGGGATGGGGTGGTCCGTGGGCCCCGATGGGATGGGATAAAGGCCGGCCGGGAATACTAGGGGGCTTACTTAAAGTGGGAAAAGGCACCATGAATGGAATAGGAATGATTAGTAGTCTAATCAGTGTGGGAAAGTTCCTATTTTAGTGAATGAGGTCGAGGGGGGAACATTCCGCAGGGACGGTTTTTCCCCGCCTCGCTTCCAGTTCCCATGGTTACCGCCACAAATCTGTCATAAAATCCGCCGAACCACCATGTCCTTTTCTCTCCTTTCTCTTTATATAGAGGGTGAAAGGGTGGTGCAATAAAATGAATTTAAAATCAGGCCAAATTCAACGATTCGCGGAGTATTCTCAATTTAAGAATCTTAAAGAGTTTAACAACCATATGGAAATGTGGTTAGTAGAGCATAAGCAGGAATTTACGAAGGGCGAATTGGTAGGGTTAAAGCGGCTGGTTCGTTTTTCCGCCAAAATCCCTGGAGTCTGTAATGCGAAAATCGGCACCATGTTAAAGGCCATCCATGAAGAATACCATGACCATGGCATTTCCCGCTCAACCTTTAAACGAATGATCCAAAAGTCCATCAAATTCGGCATCCTGACCGTTTATGAAACCGAAAGAAAAAACGGCTCCCAGTCCAGCAACTTATACCTATTTAATCGTTTTCCACAAAATGAACCACCTAAACAGCAAGAGTTGAACCACCCTATTAAAACTAGTAATCTTTCTGAAACTAAAAAACAAGAGATAAATAAACGTAAGGAAGAACCGTTCAATTTGGATCATACTTTTACAAAATATCGAGTTCCAAAGCAGTTCGTCCAGCTTGTAAAATACTTTTTCGATGATGCAAAAACCATCGAGGAATTCTGGAGAATGACCCAAATTGCAGCGTATCGCGGTAACCGTGAAAAAGAGAAGGATCAGGTCTTAGAGGTCGCCATCGAATCATTTAAGCAACTTATTCGCAAACTGAAGTCCAATCAAAAAGTCAAAAAACCAATTGCCTATTTCCACGGCATCTTGGAAAAGAAATTTGATGATCTTTATTTTGCAGAAATATATGAAATGTGGATTAGCCAACCAAATGGTTAAAACCAACACCTTTCTTTACGAATCGACAGCTAACGACGCGTATTTTTTCAATCAAACGTTTGATTAAAACCAGGACAAAGCCTTTTGGAAAACGAACATGGTCCTGTTTCCGAGGAAATATTTTGTCGATAATATCGTTTAGCTTTTCCCGATTTTTCTCCCAAACGATCAAACAAAGACTTTATCTCGCATAATTGTACCAATTTCGACAAAATGGGCTTCTACACAAACGTTTGATTAGAAACTGAGCAAACCCTTCTAATATAAAGGTTTCTTAATGGAAAGATGCAAGAAGATTGTCGGAAGTTTGTACAGAAACTGGTGAATGCTAAAATCAAAGCACCTAAATATTCAAAAACCCGTCCTGCGATGGTATTCAACTTACTTCCTTTAAAAAAAGAATTCTTGTCCTAAATGAAGTAACCAGCGAAAGTAAAATAACCGGAGATTTTTCCGTTAGATGCAGAATGGAGCCCGTTTCGGGATAAATAAGGGAAGGTTTTCCGATTATGCAAAGAAAAATCCCCCATTTTCACGTTTTTCGAGTCAATAGGCGAAATCTTTACCTCTATTTAAGCTATTTTAAATGTTAATTACTAATTAAGCGAAATTTTTCCGTCTATTTATCAGATCGCGGATAACCACAGGAACGGTTCTCCTAGTCTAAATAAGCCGCAATAACCGTCCCCCGTGGTCTCTGGCCCCACTAACCTATAAAGAAAAACACATTGAATTGGGGAATTCAATGTGTTTTTCGGCAACTTCTCAAATGAGAAAGGTATTTTTTTATTATTCAGGTTTAATAGTTTTAAATTCAGCAATCGTTTCAGGGGTATTGGTGCCTTCTTTTCCTTTGAAATGGTCGATATTAACGGTCACATCCATGCAGCCAAGGTATTTTCCATTTTCATCACGTACTGCCATGAATTTTTGATAAATTTGACCAGTTTCACCAGAGCGTTTTGGGAACCAAAATTCCCATTCGTCGCGTGTTCCTGAACGGAAGTCATTCAACAATTTTTCAACGTGGTGAGCCACTTTTGGGTGAAGCTCAAGCACAGGGCGGCCAATCGCTTCTTTACGGCGACCATGCACGCGGTTTGGATTATCCGAATACCAGCGGAAAATATCGTTGGCATCGCAAAAACCCATTTCAAATGGCAAAAGTTTGATGATTGAATCCAAAGTGCTGGCTTTAATCGCACCAGTTTCAAAATTAATCACAGCTTCAGGACTAATTAAATCCGACAATTTTTCTTCAAACATATATATACCTCCTTAATGAGGGTAAAATAATGTAAATATTAGTGAGCAAGAAAATCGCCCATTCATATTATAATCTTTTTATTATTATTAGCAAAAGGAGTATTTTGGTATAAAAGGTGAAGCTAGTTTCTAGTAAATTTTTTGTCGGTAAAATAGCTTCGTTTTTTCGATTTAATCTCCACTTCTTCAAAAATCAGCATAATCCCACAAACTTTGACTTTTTCCTCCAAATCAGGTGTCATTGTAAGAGTTTGATATATTGAAATACATGGCATAACAGTAATTAAGCATTTTCATGATATTTTTTGGATGGTGATGGATAGTTTCAACCAGTAGATGGACGTGGTTAGTCATAAGGCAATAGGCGTGAAGATGAAAGGAAAACACAAGATATTGGGTTTATTCATAGGTTTATTTCATGTATAATAGGAATATAATAAAAAAGAGAAGTGCTCCAACACTTCTCCATGCAACTATTACCGTCAGGGTGGTAGTTGTCTGTTTTATATTTTTGGTGAACCACCCTTTTGCTTGCGACGGCGGGTGGTTTTCTTGTTTTCTAGAAAGTTTTTCCGAAAGAAATAAGCAGCCACTTCACGTAGCATTCCCTTCAGAACTTCTCGTAGGATTTCAAGAAATGTTTCCATGATTATCACCTCCTTTCCTGTAAACGGAAAGAAGACTGACAACCCACCACCCCAACAATATTCAGTTGCAACTCCATTCTAACACTTTCTATAAATACAATAACCTATCAATCTTCGACAAAATTTGCATCCACCTCATCGGCAAGTTAAACTCTTTTCTGTTCCAACCCTTTTTATCAACCATACTTTAGTGCTTTAAATTTTAGCTGAGTGAGGGTCTGACCCTGAGATTTAAAGGTTATCTTTCTTATTTCCCTATCCATGCTGATGGTCTATCTCTATTATTTACATACGAAAGGAACTCTAATTTCCAATATGGTCTTACTATGGAAATCGCATAAGAAAGTTATGATGGCTATTTTTGGATTTGCAGCCTATAGTTTGGGAGTGTTTTACTTAGGTTTTAGGAAGGGAAGAAAAAGGTAAAAGTATTGGATAACCTTTAATTTCGTTATATATTCAATTCCTTACAGGTCATCTTACTAAAGGTTACGCGTATATTTATTAATGTGGTATTTGTTTTATTTGATAGAAAAATTCCTTATATAAAACATGAAAGATTGGAGGACACTCTATGAAATTATGGATGAGGATACTTGTTACATTAGACATTCTTATTATTTTGGGT
>NZ_AXVA01000037.1 GCF_000482325.1 Bacillus sp. UNC438CL73TsuS30
ATTAAGTATTTATTTTTAATGAAAATGGGGCTCCTCTAGGGCGTTAGATCACATTGTATTGGGTGTCTGAGGCTTTAGACCTCGTGGGTCAGCGTTATGGATCTTGTCCTGCAAATACGGATAATACGTGAAATTCAAAGTTTATATTTGCTAGGTGGTATCACTGTAGGATGAAAACACGAGATCCTTTCACGTTCTAGAGGAGCCCTGTTATATAGTTCTGTGATGGTTGAATCTTCAAAAAAATGGATATTGGGGTTCTACTTAAGTTTGGCCTTTTTTATAAAATATTTACTCTTGACTTAATTGCCATTATACGCTGACCCCAAGATAATATTTAACAATTATCACAAAAAAAGTACCAGGGACTTCCATCAATCCCCTTTTTCTAATGTGCATTTCTTCCTAATTATTTCAAAAAAAGAAATTAATCATTACATAAGGTGATTCTAAAAGTATAATTTATTGGAAGAATATCAACTAGAAATGTAGAAATGAGGAAGAAGTGTGGGGAAAATTGCTAGGATTGTCATTTCATTCGTTTTATTGTTAGGATTCATACCCAAGCTGACATTTGCAGCCGAAAACTCCGATTTTGATGCTGATTTAGAAACCTATTTGAATGAAATCAGCGAGATCCGCGGTTTTACAGTATCAAAAGATGACATTGAGATGTCACTCAGTAATTATGATGAAACGTTGGGGAATTTTAAAACCGTTAACGGTCCCGATGGTTTAAAGGAATTTCTTGGTGAAGTAATCAAATCGGATTATAGTAATTTAGCCTATATGAAGGATGATTACGGTTTATCCATTGAACAACTCACTTCCCTATTAAAAGAAAACGGTGAAGACCTCAACGACTATGTATTTGTAGACGATCTTGATGAGGCGGTCTACTTTTATTTAAATCCGGATGACAGCCGATCAGGAAATGAACTGGACCCGGATTCCATTAAAGAACTGTTAACTATGTTCCAGGATGAATTTGGACTTACAGATCAAGAATTAACAAATTTAACGAACCATTTAAAAGGATTAGAGGAGAAACTATCCACACCTGAAGCCCTCGATCAAATGGACAAATTGGCACAAAGAATGGAAGCTTTTCAACAATTTCAAACGATAGATCAGTTAACTGCCGACCAGATCCAGGAACTTTTGTCCATTTATCAAGAGTTTATTACGATACTGGAATTAAAGATAGATTACGTTCTTGTAAAAGGGGAAAATGAAACACCTTTAACTATACTAGATCTATTAAAAATGGAAGAACTGGTCGATGCAAAATTGAAAGTAACCATTTCAGACTTGGACGGAAACTTTTTAGCGGACCTACTTATCACAGGAGAAATGGTGGACTCTGATACCGTTAAACAAGTTGGCAAAGATTTAAGTACTACAACTGACAAAGTGAAAGAGGTTGTGAAAGCAAAGCCAATCGCAAAGCATATTGTAAAAGGGAAAAAGGCAGTTCTTCACCCTGTGATGAAAACTGTAAAAGGCGGTGAGCTTCCGAATACTGCTGGAAATTATGTTCAGAATGTTCTCATTGGAATGCTCTTGATTTTAGGAGGGGCCGGTCTTTATTTTACCTTTAGAAGAAAGGCAGCTTAGGATGAAAAGAAAAAAGACAAAAATAACCCTAATTGTTTCGATTCTAATGATTGCAACAGGTTTAGCCATTTCAACCACAAATGGCTATAAGTTCTTACTGGGATATTTTATGTACAAAATGCATAAACCGGACACAGTTTCAGCCACTTCTAACTCATCTAAAAAGCCTGAAGTCCAAAACAAACAAGTGGCCATGTCTCAAGAATTATACACCGTTCGTCCGAAAAAAGATGAACAATTTGGGGAATTATACATTCCTAAGCTTAAAGCTGAATTACCTATTTTTGAAGGTTCAGATGAAGATGAATTATCAAAGGGAGTTGGGCATTATGCGCAAAGTGTTCTCCCTGGGGAAAATGATAATTCCGTGTTATCAGGGCACCGGATTACCGTTTTTCGGAGGCTGGGACAGGTTGGAAAAGGCGACCTGCTTGTTGTTACTACTTCAGCGGGCAAGTTTACCTATAAGATAAAAAAGGTAAGAATCGTTGATAAAGATGATCGGACGGTTATCGTCCCGAAACCGGTAGCTACGCTAACGGTTACAACCTGCTATCCATTCAACTTTATCGGAGATGCACCCAAAAGATACATTTTAGTTGCCTATCTATTATCAAGTCAATTAACAAATGAATCTAAATAACCACGGGGACGGTTCTCATGGTCCAAAAAAGCCGCGAGAACCGTCCCCATGGTCTTTCCTGCCGCATATGCCCGGTTTCCGCCTTTTCCTCCAGGACTCATAAATAAATCACTGCCAAGTAAGGTTTCTCCCCACTCAGGTTTTCGATTAATTTTAACTACCATATCCATGTTTAAACTGCCTACAACAACAATGTCTGAACTCATTTCTATTCGTCCTTAATATTTCTTAAGTGCTTCAATCATTAATTTCCAAAAACCTTCTACATCAAGTTCTAAACCAAACTTGGCATTAACTTTTCTACCTGTAACTCCAAGCAGATCAACTAAGGTTGTCCCTGCAGTAAATTCTCCCTTTGTTTCAACTGTAATATTTACCTCTTTCGTCTTAAACAACTCTGGAGCAACACAATATGCTACAGTTAATACATCGTGTACTGGCGCGCCATCAAAATCAAACATTTCTTTATAGGTTGATGCGAAAAACACTAATAATTCACCTACAATTTTAGCGACTTTGTTGTCAATTTTATTTACTTGATCGATCACTTTTTTTGTCGCTAGAGCTTGATGGGTGATATCCAATCCCATAACTACTAAAGGAATGCCACTATCAAATACTTTTTTTGCGGCTTCTGGATCAGCCCAAATATTAAATTCAGCAGTTGGCGTCCAGTTGCCAAATGTTCCTCCACCCATAAGAACAATCTCTTTGATATTGTCCTTTATTTCCGGTGCTTTTGATAAAGCTAATGCAATATTTGTTAATGGTCCTGTTGGAAGAATGGTAATAGGTTCGTTTGATTCTTTTATAAGTCGAATAATGGTATCAGAACCGTGTTCCTCACTCCAGCTGCGAGAAGGTTCCGGCAGCTCCGGGCCATCCAAACCAGATTCTCCATGAATACCAGGTGCAGTTTCACGTAAGCGAATCAATGGCTCACTTGCGCCTTTTGAAACAACCACATCCGTTAACGAAACTAAATCACAAACTTTTAATGCATTCATCGTCGTTTTTTCAATTTCTGCATTTCCAGAAACTGTTGTAATGGCTAAAATCTCTAATTCTGGCCGTGCAGCGGCTAAAATAATCGAAATGGCGTCATCATGTCCTGGATCACAATCCATAATAATTTTTCTCGTATTCATTCTATTTCACCTCTATAATAATATTAAATTACTAATCCCATAATTGTTCCTGAAATGACTGAAGCTAATGTTGCACCTAGCAATAGTTTTAATGCAACTTTTGAAATATAATCCCCTTGTTTTTCACTAATTGATTTGATTGAACCAGAAACAATACCAACAGTTCCAAAATTTGCAAAACTAACTAAGTAAACGGATACAATCGCAATTGTTCTATGGGAAAGATGTTTTGAAATTTCACCAAACTTCAACATTGCCACAAATTCATTCGTAATTAGTTTTGTCGCCATAATTCCACCTGCTTTTACTGCTTCTGCCCATGGAACACCCATTAAGAAAGCGACTGGTGCAAAAATATAACCAATAATTGTTTGGAAAGAAATATGAAAGGCACCTAAAAAAATCACATTAATCAATTCCATCAAAGAAATAAATCCTAATAGCATAGCACCAACGATAATCGCAATTTTAAATCCATCCATTATGCTTTCTCCAACCATTTGGAAAAAAGGAAGTCTTTCTTTTGCTTCAATTTGAATAATATCCTCATTATCGTCTAAATCATATGGATTAATAATATTCGCAATAATTAGTGCACTAAAAATATTTAATACAACAGCTGTTACAACATATTTTGGCTCTAACATTTTCATATATGACCCAACCATCGCCATACTAATTGCACTCATAGCTGAAGTACAAATTGTGTAAAGCCGCTTTGGAGTTAAATGGGGTATTTGTTTGATAATGGTTAAAAACACTTCTGGTTGTCCAAGTACAGATGTAGATACAGCAAAATAGCTTTCTAATTTCCCCATTCCAGTTATTTTACTTAAAATTAAACCGATATATTTGATTATGAATGGCAGTACCTTTATATAATTAAGGATTCCAATTAAAACTGACATGAAAACAAGAGGCAATAATACTCCAAGGAAAAACGAAAATTTACCTTCATTTAATAAACCACCAAATACAAATTGAACTCCTGCATCAGCAATTTTCAATAAATCTTCAAAAAAAACGCCCACTTTCGTAATCACTACTAGACCAATACTAGTATTCATCATGAAGTAGACTAAAATGATTTGTATAGCTAACATAATCAGAATACGTTTATATTTTATTTTTTTTCTATTATTACTGAATAAAAAAGCAAGAACAAAAGCAAGTAAAAGTCCTGTTAGTAAGAAAATAACATTCATATTCAGCCTCTCCTTATATTTGTTAGCGTTTTCATATATTTTTAAAAAACTACTTCTATAAAGTCAAAATTAACTCTATAGAAGTTGAGTTGATCCTATCTGCGAATTCAGTTTGGTATTATTTTGTTTTGTTGTTGAAACTAACAGCAAGCTCGGTTCCTACTTTAGCATTATGTTTTACTAATTCAATGTTGGCTTCAAGGCTTTTGCCGCCAGTTAATTCTTTAATTTTTCCTAGCAAGAATGGAGTACTATCTTTACCGATAATATGATTTTCTTCCGCTTCTTTAATTGCTTGGTCGATAATTCCATTGATATATTCTTCGTCCATCGCATGTTGTTCAGGAATCGGGTTCGCGATTACTGCCCCACCCTTAAGGTTTAATTCCCATTTCGTCTTTAATGTTTCAGCAATTGCATCGATGGAATCAGTAGAGATATTTAATTTATGTTCACTTTTTCTTGTGTAGAATGCAGGCAAGACCTCAGTTTCAAAGCCAATCACGGGAACCCCTTTTGTTTCAAGGTATTCAAGTGTAAGTGCTAAATCCAGAATTGATTTTGCCCCTGCACAAACTACTGCTACATCCGTTTGCGCTAATTCCTCAAGGTCAGCTGAAATATCCATTGTTGTTTCAGCGCCTTTATGGACACCGCCAATACCACCGGTTACAAAGATTTTGATGTCTGCCAAATCAGCACAAATCATTGTTGAAGCAACAGTTGTAGCACCAAGTCTTTTGGTTGCAATAATATGAGCTAAATCACGTCTCGATACTTTCGCAACACCTGAACTTTTTCCGAATAATTCCAATTCATCATCTGTTAATCCAATTTTAATTTTCCCGTCAATAATGGCAATTGTTGCTGGAACAGCACCGTTATCGCGAACAATTTGTTCAACTTCACGAGCCATTTTTACGTTTTGCGGATAAGGCATACCGTGAGAGATAATCGTAGATTCTAATGCAACGATTGCTTTTCCTTCAGCTTTTGCTTGTTGTACCTCTGCAGATAATTCAATATAGTTTTTCATTTAAATTGCCTCCATATCGATGATAAATTGTTTTTGTGATAATTCTTGTCTAACTGTATACTTTGACATAATGGTTTTATGGGAATTGACCAAACCTGATTTAATAATGTAATCAGGGTCTTTCTTTTGTAACCAGGAATAAATAACTCCTGAACAAAATGAATCTCCTGCACCTGTAACATCAACAACCATTGGTGTTTCAATCGCTGGAAAATGTTGAATCTCGCCATTTTCAACTCCTGCCATTACACCTTTGGCTCCATTCGTTACAATTACATTTTTTACACCTATCTCCAGCCACTTCTTAACTGAATTTCCCCAATCCTTCTCATCATTGATTTTAATATTCATAAAGGTTTCTGTTTCATCTTTATTTACAATGAGCCAAGTCACTGCACTTAATGTTTTTGGAAGCCTGTTCATTTTTGGAGACGAAACAGGGATCACTACTAATGGAATATTATATTTGGATGTAAAAGAACAAATATAATCAATCGTTTCGCTTGGACAATTCAAATCCACGACGATACATTTAGCTCTTCTAAGAAAATTACTTTTTTTTATCATCAACTCAGGAGTAATATTTTCATAAACATCCATATCTGCTAATGCAATGGATAAATCGCCATTCTTATCCAAAACGGCTGTATAGGAACCTGTTGCTGAATTTTCAAATTGAGTGACATGCTCTAAATTCATAAAAGGTGACGATAAATTGTAAATCTCTTCCCATGCTGTATCTTTACCACTTGCTGAAATTAGGAAAACTTCCTCACCTAATCTTCCTAAGTTTTCAGCAATATTTCTTGCAACTCCTCCAACCGAACTAGAGGATTTTACTGGATTAGACGTTTCATTCGTAATTTCATATTTCGCATAGAATTTCCTGTCGACATTAGCTCCACCTATGCAAATAATAGGGTTTGTTTCATTTAAGACATAGGCCTTGCCCATAACATACTCTTTCTTGATTAGTTCAGAAATTATGTTAGCAATTGACGACTTTGATATTCCTACAAGATCTGATAACTCCTGTTGAGAAATAAATGGATTTTCCTTAATCTTGCCTAATATTAATTCTTCATTTTCATTCATATCATTTGTCATGTTTACACCTCAATTCATAACAAACAATTGTTTATATAACAAATGTTTGTTTGTTAAACATACGTTTAGTATACGCTTTCATATTGGATTGTCAATAGAATTTAATAAAAAAAAGGATTTCCTATTGTTTTTTATCGTCACAATAATAAAATCCTCAACTAATAGCATATTTTATTCCAATATTCGAAAGTCACATCTAGCAAGTGTGAACTACATTTCGTATAACTGAATTGAAAGGATCAACTAATGTGTTTTTTAAATTCACCAACCAAGTAAGATTTATTTTTTGTCCTTTGTTTTGCAACCTTATTTTTAATTAACAATAAATTACTTGTTAACATTGTTGGTAAGCCTATACCGAGGAGGATGATTACGATCCCTGCTATCTGCATCGCAGTAACTGTTTCACTTAGTAATATAACTGACACCATCACCGCGATTGGCAATTCAATAGCACTTAAAATGGATGTCATGCCTAATCCAACTTTAGGAACGGCAATAGTAAATAAGAATACGGGAATAATCATGCCAAATAACCCTAATGCCAAACCATAAATCCAAAGTCCTTCGTTAAATAAAGTACCATTCCAAATAATTTCTGGTGATTGAAATGCAGCAGACGTCATAAAAGCAAAGAAAGAAACAAACATTAAACGACCCGAGGTATTCATACTTGAAGTTGCCCGGCCATTAACAAATAAAAATAGTGAATAACAAAGGGCTGCCGCTAACCCCCATATCCACCCTTGAAAAGGTATTTTAGATAAATCAACATCAAGCAAACCGGCTGCCGGTATGGTTCCCGAAACCAATAATAGTAAAGAAATAAATTCAATCCGAGTGGGAAGCTGGCGTTTTGATATACAGGAAATCAGCATACCAATCCATGTAAATTGAAATAGAAGAACAACTGCTAAAGAAGCTGGTAAATAGTTCAAAGAATGGCCATATACAATATTTGTCAACCCCGTTAAAACACCTGCAAAGATAAGCATTTTAACTCCCTCAAAGCTTATTTTTGTTCTGTTTGTTAGGAGAAAAATACTTACAGCGATGCAAAAGCCAATAAAAAATTGACTTGTAACAGCTTCTGAAGCAGAAAAACCACTACCCATTGCTAATTTTATAATTGTTGAAACTACACCATAACTACTAGCAGCCATAATGACCAAGAGAGGGTACAGATACATATTCATATTCTAATTCCTCCAATATTTTTAATTATTTCTCAGACCAAAAATTACACCCGCAATATTGAGCACAGATCAACTTTTTAGCAATCTATTTTTTGGTTATAATGAATTGACTATTATTATGAAAATCAATAAGATTACCTTTCAAAAGTATAGTATATAATTAAGCGGTTAGCAAACATTTGTTTATTAATAAAACTATTGTTTATTGAGGAGTGAGGTTATTTCATGGATAAAGAGACTCAAATTTTACAACACATAAAAATGAATCCTTTCATTTCGCAGCAAGAATTATCAAGTAAAGTGGGACTATCACGACCTGCGGTTGCAAATTATATTGCCAGCTTGACGAAACGAGGTGAAATCAAAGGCCGTGGCTATATTCTCCGCGAAGAATCGGCGATCGTATGTATCGGAGGAGCAAACACAGACCGAAAAGCACGAACAAATCAAAAGGTGCAGTTATATTCATCCAATCCAGTTAAAATTTCTGAAGCTTGTGGAGGTGTAGCACGCAACTTTGCGGAAAACTTAAGCCGGCTAGGGCTTAGCACTTCTCTTATGACTTGTGTTGGAGATGATAAAGAAGGTAACTGGATATTGAAGGAAACGAAAAGCCAAGGAGTAGATGTTAGCCAAGTATGGGTGTTACCAACAGAACGGACAGGGACCTATACGACCTTATTGGATATTACTGGTGAAAGTACCGTCTCAATGGCCGATATGAATATATACGAAAAATTAACAACTTCCATGTTTGAGGAAAAATGGTCCTTTATTACTGCTTCAACTGCTGTTTTTTTGGATACAAATATTCCTGAGGAATGTATCAGTTATATCATTAAACGCTGCAGCGATGTAAATATCCCGATTTACATTGATCCTGTATCTTCAGCCAAGGCACGAAAACTTCCTTCTCATCTTGACGGTGTAAAACTGCTGGTTCCTAACCGGAAAGAAGCAGAGATACTTTCTGGCATAAATATCGACTCGATCAAGGATTGTCAAACAGCTTGTGAAAGAATTAGAAAGCGTGGCGTTCAAAACGTTATTATCACACTTGGGGATCAGGGGGCTTATTATTTCTCAACTGAGGAATCTGGGCATCTGCCTCCATTCAAATCGGATGTTGTTGATGACACAGGGGCTGGTGAGGCATTTGCTTCATGTGCCATATATGGAATCATGAACGAAGAATCACTGGTTAGTGCTTGCCAATTAGGACTTGCTGGTGCTGCTCTTACCCTTCAGACTGAAAAATCTATATCATCTTTTTTAAAACCTGAAAAACTTTATGAAATGGTAAAGGAACTTTCATGACAGGTGCGTATCACCCCCATAAATGGATCAGAAATCGTCGAAGTACTTACTTTTTTATTGACAACAATAAAAGCCAGCTCTGAGTAATATAACCAGGCTAGCTTTTATTATTGTTAGTAATTTCCTTCTGGACTTAAAAAACCTCATTTACTTATGATACGGTTCACCCCGATTAATTCGTAACGCCCGATAGATCTATTCCACGTTTGTTTAAAAACGAACATTGTCCAGTTTCCCCTGAAGTTTATGGTCGAAAAAATCTGTTCCATTTTTCCGATTCATCTCCTAACCTATCAAAAATGAATTTCGGTTTTAAAATTGTGCCGATTTCGACAAACTGGGCTTCTACACAAACGTTTGATTAAAAATCGAGAAAACCCCTCTAATTTATAGTTTTCTTTATGATAAAACGCAAAAAAGTTGTCGAAACCTTGGGTAAAATGGAAGAAAAATAATATTCACTCAACAATGTTTCCTTAGGTAAAACTTTGTAACCTCCAGTACGTGGAGTGATCCCTATACAAATTATGTAATGGTCTAAAAAGGAGAAATTCTTTTGAGACCGAATGAAACCTTTGGAGAATTATTAGCAAGATTAAGGAGAATAAAACGACTATCCTCAGATGAACTTGCCCATTTATGCGGGAAAAGCCGGAAGCATATAAGTGCACTTGAAAATGATAAAGCTGTACCAACCTATGATTTAACCTGTACATTGGCTGAAAACCTAGGGGTAAAGCCCTCTTTACTATTCAATAAACTCGGCGAAATGGCTGACCAGGCTCTGGAAGCTAGAAAGCCATTTAGAAAAGACAACGATTAAAACGATTTAAGCTAATATATGATACCCAACCAATTCTTACAATCTTAGAGTTGTTTCGACAAATGCGTTAACTCATCAATCGTTTGATTAAATTAGCTAACACCCCTTCCTATAACTGGCTTTCTCTATTCAACTGAATAAGAAAGTTGTCGAAGGAAGACACCGCAAAATTTGACAAAATCCTGAACAACTGTATGAAAACTTCCAAGTGGGATATGAACGCATTCCACTCGGAAAAATTTTTTATGTTACTTTTGAACTAGAGAGAGAATACAAAGGGTGGAGGCACAGTGATGGAAAAGAAAGTGACTGTCAAATTACAAAACATTGTACAGAAACATGATGTATCCATAAGAGAAATGTCCAGATTAACGGATATTCCTCGTCCTACTTTAAGTAAATTAATGAATCAAAAAGCGCAAAATATTCATTTACCACATATTTTGCGGATTGCCGACGTCTTTAACGTCAATGATATTCGCGAAATAATTGACCTGGAAGAAATAAATACCTAATCTTCAACGGGGCGGCTCTTATTTAACCGTGCAACTATCCTTTGCCGCCCCTCTATCTTGGCGAATGGGAACAAATCAAACCGTTTAAGAGAATTGGATATTCCAGAGTTTCTTTAACATTCAGCCTCGGCACCCCATCATTCAACCCCAAAATGTTAGTGTTCAATCCTCAGGCAATGAAACCATTTGCCAACTATAATTCCATACTTTTGTAACCGCTTAAATGGAACAGCTCTCACTCTTTGTTTGTAATGCTTTCTTTAAATAAATGAAGGAGTTGTAGAACGTTTATGGAAAAATTCCATATCATTAAGCCGTCTTTCATGTACATGGAAGGCCATGTCGACCGGAACGCGTGGCTTTGTTCAAAGGTAACCCAAACAGATGGAATCATCCTTGTCGACAAGTCCCCTGTCCAAATTCTCAATGACAGCATTCGATGCATTGGTTTTAATTTAAAAGGCGCCTTGGAAACATCCAAATGGATCATGGGGGACTCCTATATGTGTCCCATCATGGTGAATCCGATTCTGAGAATTGTCGTGTTCCCAACGAAGTCAATCAACAATGAGGATTCCATCTGGTTGAACCCGGACCAGATCCTGCGGACAAGCAGCTATTTCAACAAAACAAAAGTTGAATTTAAGAACGGACATATGCTGATTGTTCCCTGCAGGCTGTCTGCCTTTAACACAAAGCTGCAGACGGCGGAACAGTTTCGAAGGATTACTTGTGGGATTGCAAGAGATCCTCTTTGTTTTGTGCTAGAGCCGAAGAAGAAACGGATGGAGCTTGGTCGGAAAAAACAAGAAAAGCGGAGTAACTAAAAATTCCCCATGGGCGGTTCTCATGGGCCCAAAAAGACCGCAAGAACCGCCCCCATGATCATCCTAATGAAGAAAGGTAATGATAGATAATGGCAAAATATAGAATAGTACAAACTGAATTTTGGAAGACTCCCATCGTTTCAGAAGAGATGACCCCGGAGGAAAGATATTTTTACCTCTATCTGCTTACGAATCACCATACGACTCAAATTGGAATCTATAAAGTTACGGAAAAACAAATGGCTTTTGATATGGACTATTCGATTGAGAATGTTCATTTGTTATTAGAGCGCTTCATCCTCCATTACAAGTTGATTCGGTACAATTTTGAAACGAGGGAACTTGCGATTCAAAACTGGGGGAAAGATAACCTGGATAAGGGCGGGAAACCAGTCGTGGATTGTATTCTTTCCGAATTAAAAAGGGTTGAGGACCATTCACTCATCCGTTATGTTGCGGAACCCATTCGTAAACAGTACTTTCGCAGCCTCTATGAACCTTTTTATAAACAAGAAGAGAGGTTTTTCGATAACGAAGAAAGAGAACAAGATAAAAAAGATACATATAAGCGGGAAAATATAGAAAGGGACGATTCGTTCCCGTGTCGTCATACGATACGTGGACAAAAAGAAAAACAAAAAGAAAATGAAAAAGAAAAACAACAAAAAGCCTTTTACCTAGACATAGAAAATCCCCAAACAACAGAAGATGTGAAAGAAATTATAGAGTTTTGGGACACGAATGGATTTGGGCTTACAAACATGAATGCAAAAGAACAGCTATTATCTTGGCTAGATGATTCTAGCTTTTTACAGCCAAAAGAAATGATTTTAAAAGCCATGAATATCGCCTGTGCCAATAACAAGCGAAGACTAAACTATATAGTCGGGATTCTCAAAAACTGGGAAAATCAATCTTTACAGACCATAGAAGAAATTGACTCTTATTATGAAAACCAAAAACCTGTACTTAAGTCTAAACCATTAAGCGGATCGCCTCCTGCCGGAAGAGCGATTCCAAGTGAATTTACACTCGACCTTACAGCGGGTGAGGTGTCATGAATATTGCCGAAAAAGCGTTCCTAGGAAGCCTAATGAAGGCGGAGTACTTACTCAAAGATACCGTAATTCAACCGGAACAGCTGGAAAGTATAAGGCATCAAGAAATAATGCGAAGAATGACCGAGTTAAAACAAGCTGGTAAGAATATTGATTTGGTCACCTTCACCACCCAACCTGACCTCGAAACATTCGGTGGAATATCCTACCTCTCAGAGCTGTTATCGTACGCTGATGTGGAGAAATTTGGCGGGACGGAGAAGCTTATTCTTGAGCTATGGAAGGAGCGGGAAAAGCGAAATATCTTGAGCGTTGCCGCCATCAATGATTGGGAGATTGCGAAAGTGATTGCGGAATTGGATAAAATTAATCAAATGAAGACGGAAGATCATACTTCCTTACAACAGGCATTGGCCAATGTCTATGAGGCCCCCTGGGAGGATCAGGCTGCCTTGAAAACTGCCACCACAGGAATCAAAAAGCTCGACGAAGTGACAGGAGGCTTTCAAAACGGGGAAGTAACGATTGTAGCGGCAAGACCCTCGATGGGTAAAACTGACGTGATGCTTCATTTTGCAAAAATGACAGGTTGGGCAGGATTTCTGCCCCTCGTCTTTTCCTTAGAAATGCCTGAAAAGCAGATCACCTCCCGATTAATTGCTTCTACTGGCGGCTTTAATCGTGCAAAGATGCGAGATCCGAAAAGAATGCTTACGCCAACTCAAAAGAATAAATGGTCGGATGTGATTGGGGACCTCACGGAAACCCATATGCAAATATTTGACGGAGCTGGACAAACCATTGCCGAAATGAGAGCGAAAACGAGAAAGCTGATGCATCAATTTCCCTATAAGAAACCAATCCTTTTTATAGATTACTTAACCCTGATCCATTCCATTCAATTTTACGGCGGGAATGCCCACTTGCAGGTAACGGAAATATCCAAAGCTCTGAAGACGATGTCGAAGGATTTTGATTGCCCCGTCATTTGTTTGGCGCAGCTCAATCGATCGGTGGAATCAAGAGCCGATAAACGGCCGATGATGTCGGATATTCGGGAATCGGGCAGTGTGGAACAGGATGCCGATGTCATTTTGTTCTTGTACCGGGAAGCGTATTATGACAAGGAAATCGAGGACCATTCCCTTGAAATCATTGTCTCGAAAAACCGAAATGGTCCGGTTGGAACTATCAGGGTGAATTATAACGAGCATACAGGAAGGATTGAGGATCAGAAGGAACCGAGTCTTACCCTTGAATAGCCTATCTTTAGGCCTTTTAAACGCAGTCCTACAGCTGTAAATAGAATGGAATAACGAGGTGTTGTTACTTGCTTGTGAAGGATCTATACCAAGATTGTTTACTTTATGAGGAATCCTCATTGGCCCATTACATTTACCATTTACTCGCTGAAGGGAAAATATCATTAGGGGACGACTCTTCCAAAATCGATTTAAACCATGCGGATCAACACAAAGTAGCGGAAATGATTCAAACTAATGTATTAGGTTTTCATAGGGTGGGCATCTACTCCCTGAAGATGAACCAGAGAGCTTTTGCCTTTATCTATGCGAGCAGTCAGGAAGAGGTCATCAAATTCTATATTAAAACATTTCATAAAACCCCATTGAACTGTCATGAATATTCGCTAGATTTGGAGCTTACTAGAGGAAATGGTGTCATTTCGTTTCGAGACATGAAGAAAGAATTCAAGAGTTTTCCGGCTATAGCTGGATGTTTTATGAGGGGGTGATAGCCAGGGAGGTGATCTTTTTTTAGAACGAAAACCAGTTAAGCTCGTGTAATAGACAATGGCGAAGCAGCCTTTAATGGTATCTTCATTATATCAGTGGCCAATCTACTGCATGAGTGGGGGCATTCCCCCACTCAGCCATTCCAAATCCATTTATTTTCCTTGATCGTGTGGAACCGTTACGGATGCGGATTGTTTTGAAACATGACCCGCAACATCCGTTACTTGATAAGTGATCGTATACACTTTTCCTTCTTTTGCTTTCCCAGAACGCTCCGCTCTTAGGTCAAAAGATTTGTCAAATGTGCCAAAATTAGCGTTTTGAATATCATCCGCTGCTGTATTGGAATCGCTGCTTGTAATCGAAACAAGTTCTGTTTTCGCGACGCCAGAAAGAGAATCATCTGCCTCAACATTTGCGTTTACGGTTACCAATTTATGATTGGGTGCCCACAGTTCTGTTTTATCTAAAGAGACGCTAATGGTTGGGGCTGTTTGATCAATCTGTATCGTTTCCGTTTTCGGTTGCTCCGTATTTCCTAATGTATCTATACTGCGGTACTCCACGCTATACTTCCCGTCTTCATTGAAAGTGACTGGGGCATTATATGCAATCCAATCCCCGTCATTGATTTTATACTCTGTTTTGGCCACATCGGCTCCTTCATCTTTTGCGGATAATGTCAATATAACGGGCGATGAATACCAGTCATTTGTTACCGGTGAATCAGAAGTTAGTGTAGCCGTTGTAACAGGCGGATCCACGTCTTGCTTTAAAATCGTGATGTCTACTTCACCGTTACCCGTCCTCACTCCATTTTTTGTTTCACCATTTTCAACACCACCGGTATAAGAAGTTCCGCCAAATCCCCCTAAATCCCCGTAATATACAACAGTCGGGTTACCTGGAAAGTAACCGAAACTTCCGCCATAGTATCCACCGCCTCCTCCGCCTCCGTCAGAAGGATTTGCTCGCCCTTGATATAACCCGCTTAGCGTATTACCCCCATAATCCATACCGCCCGCTCCTCCTGGAGAGGACTGTCCGCCACCTCCTCCGCCTCCAGCGACAAGAATGCGGTCTCCAATCCCTTCTCCTCCAACACGAACGTCGGTACCGCCGCCTCCTCCGCCACTACAATTGTATATCCCTGCATTACCGCCGCCGTTATATCCGCCGCCGCTTCCACCCCATGCACAATCTGCACCTTTACCTCCAGCAAAAATATAAAGCTGCTCTCCCGGTGTTACTGTGAGATCTCCTCCAGCATACCCTCCAAGACCACCAGGATGCTCGTTATTCCCACCGGCTGCTCCGTAGGCCTCAATCTTGACTCTCGTTACTCCATCTGGAACAGTGTACACCTGCTTGCCGCCTGTATATGCGAATTCCTTTATATCACCCGTTTGGGCAAATACTCCGCCTGGCAATAATAAGATGGCTGTGGATGCGGCTAGTGCTGAAAGTCCCATAAAATTTTTCAGTTTTTTCAATGGATTCCCTCCCATAGAATAATATAATGGCTATTCCACCTTTCCCCCTCTCCCTCAGTACAAAGAATTATATTTGTTCTTTATATAGAAAATTCCTACTTTTTAAGTGCCACAGGGACGGTTCTACTGGTCTATTTAATTCATTTCATCGACAAAAAAAGCCATCAGAACCGCCCCCTGGTCCTAAATTAAAGAGGATATTTTAAGATTATGTCGAAAATAATGGGAAAACAGAAAAAAATGGGGTTATTAAGTTATGTTCAATTCCGGTAGGTTAGTTGTTTTCTTATCAGTGATCATTACAATTGCAGGAACAGCAATAACAATTCTATTATTAAAAATTCCCGAGGAACATTTGAAGACTGCTATGGTAATTTATAGCATTGTTTCTTGGCTTTTAATTATCGGTATTGTTTTTCTTTTCCTTCATATTGACCAAAAAGATGACGAAATTAAAATTTTGGAGAGGGATATAAAAAGTGAAACAAAACAATTATGGAAACACTATAATGAATTAAGTCGTTTTGAAAGGAACAAAAGTTTAAGGGAATACATGAATATATTCCTCAAAGATAATGAATACGTTGTTGGTATACAAAGATACGACTATAGCGTAACCAAGACTTCACCACTCAAGATTATATTTAAAATAAATTATGAAGATGGTATTGTAAGAGAACATGAGGATATTAACGCCATGGTCCAATCTTATTATAAGTTTAATAAAATCGATTTAATAAAGTTTAAAAAAGCAATCATCGATGCCATGAAGCATGAAAAACTTGACAATCTAAATGATTTTCTTAAAGATAGCAAGGTAAGTATAGAAAAAAAACAAATTGATGAATTAACGGATACAGATGCATTGACACTTTCCCTTTCACAATTAGCTTTATCACATTTAGAAAAAAGGTTCTCCGTTACTTCACGAAATCATCTGCTAAAAGATGAGTATATGAAAGCCCTAAATCGCAAAAAGCGACTTGGAATCATAAGGTCCATTATAAATTACGAAATTTTAAATGGCAGTCCATTTTTTTCCTTTGGGTACACAGGTGACGATGATTCAAAATCACTTAGAAGGTACATGACGTATATTGTAAAATCAGAACGCGGAGAAAAATTCCTTTTTCTTATTACAATCAATACCGATGAGGATTGGGACCCCTATTTAGAGAACAAGCATTTCAACGATATTATTAATAAATTCCGCAAAGGCTTAGTTAAAAGCGGAATGACTTCATGATATAATAGAGTTACATTGGAGGTGTTTTATTTGAAGGAACAAAATGAAAAGAAAAATATGCAGGAAAAGGTTCTTGAAATGCTAAATGAACTTGGGCTAAATGCTGTTCCTGGCCAACCACATTTAAAAAGAAAAGACGCTTCCCTCATTATGGACATGAATAAGAACGACAAAGAAATTGTTTTACGCGCCTAAATAATACTTTATATACATTTTTTATAAAGCTGGACTACAAATCATAATTGTAGCCCAATTTTGATTGTTGGTTCGTTCAGCTGCAGTTAGATCAAATAATGGGATATTGTGGAACAACCAGAAACGCAAAAACTAATTAGTAAAACGAAAATTGACCAACCCTAATTCGGATTGGTCAATTTTCGTTTTATATAGGCTATACAAAACTTCCATAGTCTGTCGGTCACCATAGAAACAAAATGCCCGATACTCAACGTCATCCTAGCAACAAACCGCCAATATCCCTTTTACACCTATTTAAAAATCAAATCGTCTGTGATTTATCCTTCACAGCTACCACTGCTTGAGATATCATACTCACGATTACCATTGAAATAGCATTAATCACCAATGCAATAAATCCGATATTTAAATCCTGAATGTATAACGGCATGAACGGAAATAGTGTAGCCATTGATGTTTTGGTGATGGTAACGTATGCAACAATACCTACACCGACGATAATTCCAGTAAATGCACCATGCTTGGTTACAACACTATTTTTAAAGAAACTGGCAACCAATGGCGGGAAAAACTGTGTAGCTAAATTAAAAGCCATTAGGGAAAGTGTGACAAGTGAATTCCCCTTCTCTAAAGCAAAATATAAACCAATTGCCGATAATATCGGGACCAATAACTTGGTCTTTCTTAATAATTGTTCATCCGTTGTAGATGGAAAAAATACTTTATATACATTTTTCGTAAGGATTGTTGCACCCGTCATCAATAGGACGGAACCCGGGACTAAAGCTGTTAATAATCCTGCGGCCCCGATTAGTCCGACAAACCACGGATCAAATGTTTTAGTAACAAGTTGCAGTAAAGCTAGATCGCCGGCAGCACCTTCTAACCCTGGAATTTGCAACACGGCGGTGAACCCGACAAAGAGAATAAACAGGAGCATCAGCGTGTACAATGGTGTAATGACAGCATTTCTGCGTAGAGCATTTCCGCTCTTTGCTGAGTAAATTGGACCAAATGTATGAGGAAACATATAATAGCCAATAACAGTTAAAAAAACGGTTGAAATATACCAGGTAAGATTTAACCCTTTTTCAGGAAAAGTGAAAAAGTCTGGCTTCGCTTCTGAAACAGCTTGAAACATGGGATGAATACCCCCATAGTAATGAAAAGGCATATAAATTCCGATAAAAACAACCAGAGATAAGACTAAAATGTCCTTCATAACAGCTGTCCATGCCGATCCATGTATACCTGAAATCATCACATAGATTGTCACGGAAATAACGCTAATCCAAATCGCCAAATCTGGAGAGATCATTCCATATGAGGTTGTAGAAACAATAATGCCCAACCCTTTAAACTGAAGGACAATATACGCAATAGTTGGCAGCATCCCGATTAAAGCTACGAGAACACCCAAGGATTTACTTTTATACTTAGAAACAAATAAGTCAGGATGTGAAACTAGATTATGCTTTTTTCCGTACTGCCAAATTTTTGGAAGTATAAAATAGGCTAGAATATACGCAAGGGATAAATAAGCAAGAATGTAATACGAAGGTGCCCCCTTAGAATACGCCCACCCACTTGCGCCAAGAAAGGTAAAGGTTGTAAAGCTTTCGCCGGCTCCCAGAAAAAAGGTGAAAATTGTACCGAATCCCCTTCCCCCAACTGCCCACTCTTCTAGATTCATATTTTTTCCTTTTCTCGCCTTAATTCCAAGATAAAGGGAGATTAGTAAACATCCAAAGATCATGATTAGTGCAACATTCATTCCGCATCTCCCCCTTTATTTGCCACATCAAATCTAAAAATAATGGCTAATATACACGATGTTATGACTACCCATAATACAATCCAGAAAAGGATAAATGGCATTCCTAGAACATATGGGGTCATTCTGTTAAAAAGGATTGATCCGCCCAGCATTCCTATAAATGGAATGAAGGCCAACCAATGGTAATTTTTCATCCAATATTCCTCCTCCTGCCATGAACCAATTGCGCCAATCTTTAGTGTTTGGCTCTCATCGCAATTATTAATCTCTTGTACACCATGTCCAATGCCTACTGTTACTGCACCTAGAGAACCGTCAATATATTTATTACCTTCAAGATCATCGATATAAATCCCTTTCCATATAGGGCAGTAGAATATTTACCTCCTAATACCAGTTAAATAAGGTATCCACGAATCTTCATATGTATAAAAACCTCCTCTAAACCATCGAAATATATTACCAAATATTAGAATAATTAAATTGTATTATACATTTAAAATTTCCACTATTATACAAGAGGATAAAAAAAAAGACTCCCTTGTATACACCATGTATAAGATGCTCGAAACATATTTATATAAAAAATAAAGGAGTTTAATAAACCGAGAGGAGTAATTGACTTACTTTGGAGATTCGTATGTATGGGTGTTACAACTCCTATTATGAAACAAACAAAATTGTTTGCTGGTAAAAAGGGGTAAATCGGAGGTAGCTTTTGATTCTGGCCGTAAAGATCCTCAGGGATATCATAGGCTTTCCCCGGTTTTTTGTAAGCGTAAAATGAACTAACACCGGATTCTTCCATTAATATTAAAAGAAAAAGCAGACATGTCTGGATGCCCGCTCTTCCTTCAATAGATATACCAGAAGGATTTTATAATTCTTAGTTAAAATGTTCTTCTACTTTACCGCTTTATACTTTAACTGAGTGAGGGTCTGACCCCAAGATATCCAAAAAGTTCATTTCTAAATGAATAAATTGTCCTACGGAATTTAATTTATGGTAAAATATAACTAATTTTTGTTAATAAATATTGCCTATGGAAAGTGAGGATTTATAGTGGATCTAAAAAAAGTATTGTATAAAGGTTTAAAATATTCATCGGTTCCTGCATTTGTCGCTACTAAGTTATATGAAGAAGTTACAGATGCTGTTGGAGAAAAGAAGAAAGATAATGAAGTAAAAAGAAGACGTGAAGATGCCATAACAGAAAGAATTCTGACTTCTAGAGAAGTAAAGTTTGAAGAATCCACTAATATTGAGGGAGAAGTAGGTGGCGGAGTTCAAGGAGAAAGCATTAATGCTAAATTAAGAGCTAAAGGTGGAAATTCAAGAAAAATGAGATTCGAAGACTAAAAATTAGCCGAATACTTTTTCACCAAATGAAAACACCAAACACCAAAGGGGGGTTCTCAATGTCTAAAAAAACTGGAAAAACCGTCCCCATGTCTTATTTACAATTTTATAGGCGCACGCTTATTTTTAGCCGGGGGTCTGACCTTAAGAATTAAACGAAAAAATTTGGATGCTGTATATAAAATATTGTAATTTAAATTTTAAACTATTAAGTTTTAGGTGGGTGTTAATAAATTGCCAAAAGTTATTTTTATTTGTGGTATTCACGGCAGTGGTAAGACTACTTTGGGTCAAAAATTATCTAAAGTATTTCACTATCCATTTGATAGCGCAAGTAACATTATCAAAAAAATGGCGGAACAAAATTGGGACAATGAAAAGCGAGTTAAAGATATTGATAAGAATCAAAATATTTTATTAAGAGGAATTAATATTCTATATTCTCAGGATAAATTTATTATATTGGATGGACATTTTACATTATTAGATAATGAGAAACAAATTTCTTACATACCTATTGAAATGTTTCAAAACTTAAATCTTTCTTGTGTTATCTCGTGTATAACTCCTTCGGAAATAATCGTTGAAAGATTGAAAGAAAGAGATGGAAATACATCTTTTGATGTTGACACTTTGAATAACTTTCAAGAAGCAGAAAAAGTACATGCTAACAATATTTCAACACAACTTGGAATACCTCTTTTATCTCATAAAACCGATAAAGGAAATCTTGAAGATTTAGCTAAAAAAATAATCAAAGGAGAAATACTAAAATGCAATTAAAATCCTATGATGTACTTAGTGTAAAACAATATAGGTTCTCCGAATTAAACTTGGACGATGTTTTTTTTGACTCACTAAAAACAGATTATCCTGGGTTTAGTGATTGGTTTTTAAGAAAAGGTGGGGAAAAAGCTTTTGTAGTTAAAAATGAAGAAGGCATCCAAGCATTTTTGTATATGAAAATAGAAGATCCAAACGAAGATTATTCTCATTTTGAAAAAATACTCGATCCTGCAAAAAGGTTAAAAGTGGGTACTTTCAAAATATCACAAAATGGATACTATTTAGGCGAAAGGTTTTTTCGCATAATTTTAGAACATGCAATTATTAATAACGTTGAAGAAATATATGTTACTATCTTTCCTAACCGAGAAGAACAAAAGAAACTTATTAGTTTTATGAAGGAGTTCGGTTTTAATTTATATACGAAGAACAAAAAAACGAATGAACAGGTTTATATACGAAAAATGAACATTATTTTAAATGCTGAGCCAAGTTTAAATAATTATCCTTACATTGCTAAAAATAGTAGCAGAAACTATTTTTTACTTTGTATAGATTCCGTTTATCATACTAAGTTAATTCCGGACTCAATAATTAGGGAAGAAAATCCAAATGATTTTACTAGTAAGATTACCGCCGCCAACGCTATTCAAAAAATCTATATTGGGAATTATAGAATCAGCCCACAACCTGGAGATATTATTATATACTATAGAATGAAACCTGAAGGGGATAAACGAGCAGCAAGATTTGCCACTACATTAACAGGTTTTGGGATAGTTTCTGAAGCTTATAAAAATATTAAGTCTTTTGAAGATGTGGAAAAAATTGTATCCAAGAGAACAGTTTTAACGGAAAAAGAGATTAAACAAAAACTTGCTAATCATAAATACGGTGTAAATATATTAAAGTTTTATGATATTTATTCTTTTAAGAAAAGGCCAATTAGACAATTCCTGTTAGAAAATGATATTCTTGGAGATAATGACTACCCTACTAAGAAAATTTCTGAGCAAGATTTTGATCTAATTTTAAAAGAGGCAAAGTTTAGTAAAAATATTATATTTATATAATTTTGATAATGAGGTAATTTAATTATGAGTAAAATTATATTATCAATTCATCCACGATTCGTTGACAAGATAATTAGTGGCGAAAAACGTTATGAATTTAGAAAGGTAAAAGCTAAATTGCCTCCTGAGAAAATCTTCATTTATTCCACATCACCTGTCTCCCAAGTGATCGGTGAAGCGGAAGTAGAAAACATATTAATAGATACCCCTGAGAATCTTTGGAAGATAACTTCCGTCTATTCCGGTATAGACAAAGCCTTTTATCAGAATTACTACAAAAATAAACAAGAGGCCATAGCTTATCAATTAAAAAATGTTATAGTATATCCTGAACCTAAAGAATTAAAAGAATACGGGATTAACACAGCACCTCAATCTTTTATTTACGTTTAAAACGGCCACGGACATATGCTTTGGCTATTCGTTGTAATCTATTAATTATTAACCGTTTCTAGTTTATTTATTGCCTACTACTTAAAAAAGGCCCTAAAAAGACCTTGTTAAATTAAAACAAGGTCTTTTTAGGGCAGACAAAAATCCATGGATTGCCAGACTTTTGGAATAGGCCTAGTAGTCCATATTTCATTTCCCTCAAATGAAATATGTGGAGAATACTTGAGAATTAGCTTAATTTTTCTTCTACCTTCGGACATGCAACACCAGCAGCTAGAGGAATTCTAAGTAATAATTATCAAAAAAAGTTTTTAATTGGTCAAACAAGTCGTGAGAATGTCCTCATGGTCTACTTTATCGCTTTAAACTTTAGCTGAGTGAGGGTCTGACCCCAAATTTCCAGCGATCACACCGCTTCATAAATCCACCACCCTTTTTCCTACTATATTAGCATTTTATTTATTGATAAAGAGTAGACAAAGCTCGGTAAATTCCTTTGGCCGTTTTTACCTTAACCGACAAGTTCCGAAGGTTTTTTATTTAAACAAACGTTTGATTAAAACAGCCTCTAAGCCTTTTGGAAAACGGACATATTGCTGGTTTTTAGTAAATTTATTGTCGGTAAAATGGCTTCGTTTTTTCGATTTAATCTCCACTTATTCAAAAAATCAGCATAATCTCACAAACTTTGACTGATTCCTTTAAATCAGGTGTCTAATCAACCGTTTGTTTAATAACCCAGAAAAAGGCGGTAAATATGGGTATCTCCTCATATTTCTATAAAATGTTTGTCGAAAGTTGCCTCTAGTGATAACGCAAATCTTGCAATTTGACGGGCGGCCCTGCTTGATTTGCGGTATGCCCGTGCATAAAAAAAAGCGCCCATTGCTAGGCAACTTTACTGTTTTGGTTTAATCCTTTATTGAATTCGATAAATATAGGCATCATCAATAAAGATATTGCCTGCACGATTTCGTGAGAAGCGAATACCGGAAATGTCATTCGGCCCTGTTTTTTGGACAGTGCCTAAATTTTTGATTAATGAATCATTGGGGCTAACGACTAAAATATTTTCTAAAGAGAATCCAACAGAAACCCCTGCATTCTCCATTTGCTTTAATACATTCCATACAAACGTATAGGCTGCCTTCGGACCTTCAGCGTCTCTAATCTCGGATGCAATAATGAACTTCCAATAATCCACTTCGGAATCATAAAGCCACATCGCGGAATGAACTTTCATGTGAGCCAAATCCAATTCCCTTAATAGGATTTCACCATCCACAAAATCCCTTTCTACCAATGTTGTTTTAACCACTCTAATACCCCCTCTTTTGGATTCGCAACTGCTTCGTAAATATTTTTTGCTTCCTCCTTCAAATGCCTTTTATAGCGGTCCTGTTCAGACCATTCCGTAACGATCGACCAGTTAATCTGAATCCGTTCGTCCACATGAATATCGACCACCTTAAGCAATTGAGTTAAATTATAAGTATATATTTTATCGATTAACTTCTTATCGGGAAAATCAAATTCCTTCGTATGCTTTGCAATACAAGCCTTAAGGGCACATTCAATGACATAACCAGATAAATCATAGGCGCCATCATAACATTCGTGATCTAATAATACTTTTGCATCCTTCAATCTTATTATAGCAAGTTCCTGAAGTTCATCTCTATTCATAGATTAATCCTCCCTATAGAATTCCATACTTATTGCTTTTTTGTTGGCGAGTATCTGTCCCTGAATTTCAACTATTACTTAAGTCTCTCTTGCCATGCTCTGCTGCTTATGCAGTCCACACCGTCTTAGCGTCATGGCTTCCCAAATAGCCGTATCGGTAATTTCCTCATCCCCTGCTAAATCGGAAATTGTCCTCGCCAAACGAATAATTTTTATTTGAACCCGGTTGCTCCAATTCTGCTTCAAAGCAACGTTTGTAAGCATTTTTTGTTGATAGCTTGTGAGCGGGCTAGTTTGGGAGAGTACCTCAAATGGTACTTTCGCATTCGTTATTTCTGTTTGATAGCGTTGATATTGAATTTTCCGAGCCCTTTCTACCCTTTTTTGGATATCAAATGAATGCTCTTGTTTTTTGGATGGCTGGTCTAAATTAACTGATTGTAGAGATAGAAGAATATCTAATCGATCATATACTGGTCCAGATAATCGATTGCGGTAGGATTGAATTTGCTTTTGGTAGCAGGTACAATATTGGCTGTTGGAGCCAAGGTACCCACATGGACATGGATTCATTGCTCCAATTAGAATAAAGGATGAAGGGTATGTAACGGTCGAGTGTGCCCTGCTGATGGTTACGGCTCCGGTTTCAAGCGGCTGTCGCAGCATATCAAGTGTTTTTTTGGTAAACTCCGCTATTTCGTCGAGGAACAGTACACCGCGATGGGCAAGAGAGATTTCCCCTGGCCGGGGAGCTGATCCGCCGCCAATAATGGCTACCGAGGAGGCGGAGTGATGTGGATGTCTAAATGGCACCTGCTGATGAATGAATCTTTTTTCTCCAGCAAGCTGATATAATACCTAAACTGGATATACATACATTTTTATAAATAGGCTGTTTTCGGAAAGTTTGTTGCTATTTCATCCAAAACGGTAAATACGAGATATAATTTGATTGTAGAGATATACGCACGAATTATATATGAAATGATAAAAATCATTGGAGGTTTAAAAATGCAAAAAATAGACGCCGAAGAATTGGTAAGTATAATTTTGGGTCCAATTATATTGGCTGGTATAGTTTGGGGAATCCATACAGCCTATCAAAATTATGTAGAAGAAAATGAACGTAATTTCGACAACGACATAGTAGAGTGTAATCCAAATGAAAATCCCGATTGTATCGAAGAAGCACCACTAGATGCTAGTGATATATATGGACCAGGAGAAGAACCTGTCAATGGTAATCCAGGCTATCATAGCGTAGAAGGCTATTACAGAAGTGATGGTACACATGTCAATGGATATATCAGAAGCAATCCAGACGGAAATCCAAACAACAATTTAGGAGGAAAATAAAAAGACTGAAAATCTCTATAAATCGCTGGAATTAAAGAATGACAAAATGATATTAAACTACTATTTTATGAGTATATCCTTGTCTATATTGTAATTCCACAGGTCTTTAGGATCTATCAAAATATATTTGATTACAATCATGAAAAAGTGACAGCACACTGCATATTTAATTGACACTGAAATTTTAGGTGGGGGAATTTTGGGTTAGAGGTTATTGGAAAAATTATTGGCAAGTGATTACATTTCTATTTGCCATAAATGCTTTTTTAACTTATCAAATATAATAAGAATCCCCCACTTCAATGAAGCAGGGGGCTCTTTTACTTTACCACTTTAAACTTTAGCATAGTGGGTGTCTAGTATAGTAAATAGGTCAAATAAATAGAAAAAGGCCACCGTTTTCATTGTAAAATGGAAGTACCTATCACAGAACTTCTAATTTACTACCCCCACCAAGGAGTTGAAAACGATGGCATATTCATTATTTAACCATATTCAAGGTAAAAATGGAAGTCGATGGGCAGAGTTTGTACGAGAAACAGGGACTGAAAATTTGTTGATGGTGGCGATTGATGCAGCGAAATTCACTCAAAAAGCCCTAATTGGTACGTTCTATGGGGATATTTTAGTGAAACCATTTGAGTTTGATGCGTCTATGACTGGTTTTGAAT
>NZ_AXVA01000038.1 GCF_000482325.1 Bacillus sp. UNC438CL73TsuS30
GATTCAAGATGATCGATGACTACATCTGATACACTTTTAACTTGAATTTGAGAAATGCCCCTTAAATTATCCACATGTAATTTTCCAATTCTTCCAGCTCCGATGATTCCGATTGTTAAAGTCATTGACTAATTCCTTCCCTTCTATGGGTTGAGATTATACATTGGGGGCAAGCATGCCTGCTATTAAATGGCCGCTCAGCGAAATGACCCGCCCATCTGGTTATCATTATTTCTTATTTAAATCTCGTACTGACTCCCGTTCTACTAAAGTGGGGGCCAGCATGATCCGATGTCCTAGAATTTCAGGATTTTCAATGGATTCCAGCAGCTGACTAATGGAATAGCGTGCCAATTCATCGATCGGATGAGCAATGGTTGTTATGCCAGGGTCAGCAATTTGTGCATGAACTGTGTTATCAAAGCCAACAACGGATATTTCATGTGGGATGAATACATTTGCTTCCCTGGCTTCCTTTAGAAAGACTGCTGCAAATAAATCCGTTGAAGCAAAAACCGCCGTTGGCTTTTCTTTCATTTGCAAAATCTGTTGTGCAGCTAATTTAGCATCTTCTATTTTTGATCTCGCATTGATGACGTACTGATCGTCTAATACAATTCCTTGATCAGAAAGTGCCTCTTTAAATCCTTCTAACCGTAGGCGTCCGCTGGGACGATCCATTTCCGTGATCATCGCCATTTTCCGATGTCCATAACCCAACAAGTATCGGCCGGCAAGATAGCCCCCTCTTAAATCATCCGTCGTAACAACATGCGAAGATAAGGCAAGATGGCCAACAGAAAACATCAAGAGCGGAATATGCCGATTACGAAGCTTTTGAAAGGCATTCACATCTTTTGGTTCAGTCGCTGTGATAATACCGTCCACTTGCTTCTTTAACAAAAGCTCCATATAATCCTGCTCTCTTTCCTTTTGATAATCCGTACTGCACAAAATAATCGTATAATCCCTTTCCCAAGCACGATTTTCCAACGCCCGGGCAACCTCAGCAAAAAAGGGATTCGAAATATCAGGCACAAGCACTCCAATGGTAAACGTCTTCTTTCCGGTCAACGCAGCAGCTAAACTACTTGGCTGGTACTCAAGCTCCTCCACGATTTTCATGACCTTTTTTTTCGTTTTGTCGCTGATATGTCCTGTATTATTGACCACTTTCGAAACAGTGGCAATGGAGACACCCGCCTTCCCGGCTACATCGTATATGGTAGGTTTCATCTTGTTCAATCTCCTCAAATGATCCCTTTCCTACTATTTCAGCACGAAGAAATAGCGGGTTTGGTTATGCCTTTGATCTACTTTTTACTATGAATATATTTCAAAAATAAAAGAATAGTTTAAGAGCTATCTTCCTTCTTCAACAAAATAGTTCGTTAGAGCACCCAATTTTTCAATTTCTACCGTCACTTCATCACCTGGCTTAATATAAACCTGTTGCTCCTTAGGTAATCCAAACACTACTCCTTCTGGTGTTCCTGTTAAAATGAGATCTCCAGGTTCCAAGGTCATATGTTTCGAAATATAGCTAATAATTTCAGCACAAGAAAAGATCATATCGGAGGTATTTGAATTTTGTCGTACTTCCCCATTTACATATGTCTTCAATGAAAGATTATTCGGATCGCCAACTTCATCGGCCGTAACTAAATAAGGACCTACTGGGCTAAATTTATCGCATGTTTTCCCAAGCAGCCATTGATGGGTTCTCATTTGCAGGTCTCGTGCCGAAAGGTCGTTTACCGTACAATACCCAAATACGTAATCTAATGCGTTTTCCTTTGATACGTTCTTTGCTTCCTTCCCCATAACAATTCCCAATTCAACCTCATAATCAAGCTGATCCGTCACTTCCGGAACAGGGATGTCACTTTTATTTCCTGTCAGCGTATTATCAAATTTATTAAATAATATTGGAACCTCAGGATAAGGAGCATTTGTTTCATCTGCATGTTTGCGGTAGTTTAATCCGACACAAATAATTTTATGAGGTTTTGTTACGCAAGGCCCCCAAGTGAGTTGTTGTTCATCCACTAATACAGCCTTATTTGCTGCCATCGCCGTTTGGATAGTATCCTCTAAAACGGGAATAATATTGTTTTCACTTGAAATGACTGACATGATATCGATTGGGAAATTTGTATTGGATATATTTTCAACCGTTGCAGCCACATCAATAATCTTACTTTCTGTATGAACTCCTAATTTATAGGTTCCTTTTTCTTCAAAAGTTAATAGTTTCATTTTCAACTCTCCTAATCTTTTTAAGCATTCTTTCCAAAAACAACGCCACCATCTATATAAAGAGGTGAACCCATCATAAAACCAGATTCATCGGAAGCAAGAAACAGGGCTGCTTTTGCTACATCACCTGGTCTGCCTAATTCCCCGCTCAACTGTCTTTTCTTAATACCTGCTATTGCAGTTTCCGGGTCATCGTAAGAAGTTTGTAAATAATTTTCTACAAACGGTGTCAGGATTGTCCCTGGCAATAAAGCATTTACTCGAATATTGTAAGGTGCATAGTCTACCTGCATTGCTTTTGTTAGGGCAAGTACCGCTCCTTTTGTTGCAGAATATGCAGCCCGTTTAGCAAGTCCCATTTCCGCTGCGCATGACGACATATTAATCAATACTCCGCTTTTTTGTTCCATCATAAAAGGAAGAGTGTACTTAGAAGGTAAATAAACTCCCTTTACATTCACACTCATAATTCGATCCCAGACATCAGGCTCTACTTCATCTACCCTTCCGACATTGCTGATTCCTGCATTATTAAATAAGATATCGATTTTCTTATACGTTTCAATAATTTGATTGATTGCAGACTCCACTGCTTCGGGTTTCGTTACGTCTACCTCAATAAATGACGCTTTTCCCCCCTGTTCTTCAATTTCAGATACAGTTTCTTGTCCATTTTCACGATGAATATCTGTGATAATAACATTAGCCCCTTCTTTTGCGAATAAAAGAGCCGTTTCCTTTCCAATGCCGCTGCCACCACCGGTAATAACAGCTATTTTGTCTAGCAGTCTCATACGAAAACCTCCTCATGGTCCATATGATCTTCAGGTTGTGCTGCTTTAACCGTTAAACCACCGTCTACCATTAACAAATGTCCATTTATTTGCATGGCTTCATCTGAAGCTAAAAATACAACAGCATCCCCAATTTGTTTTTCTGTACCAAGTCTCTTCATTGGGTTCGCCTCAATCTCTTTTTCTAAAATTTTTGGATCCTCCAGATACTCTTGACACATATCTGTTGCAACGGTGCTAGGACCAACTGCGTTTACATTGATATTATATTTCCCTAACTCTATCGCAAGCGCTTTTGTTAAATGACCTGCAGCCGCCTTGGATGAAATATAGTGTGGAATGACTGGACTTGTTACCAGCACACTTGCTGTTGATGTAATATTAATAATCTTCCCATATCTTTTTTCAATCATTTTCTTTGCGACTTTCTGTGCCGTCAAAAAAATGGATTTTACATTGGTCTGATAGGTTTCATCCCATGTTTTTTCCGAAAGGCTTAAAAATGGTTCAAATGGTGCGATGCCGGCATTGTTAATCAAGATATCTACTGATCCTAACCCTTGTTCCACTTCGTCTATCATTTGGTCCACTTCTTGTTTAATTCCAACATTTGCCTTCACAACCATCGCTTTTATATGAAACTGATTTTCTACTTTTTCCTTTAAGGCCTTTGCTTTTTCAAATGAACGAGGTGATGTATAGTTGATTGCGACATCCGCCCCTTCTTCCGCTAATCTCATAACAATTGCCGCTCCGATTCCACGGCTTCCGCCTGTCACTAAAGCAACACGATTTTTAAGTTTATTCACCTTAATGCCCTCCCTTTTATAAGCTTATTCCAATTCTGCTAATACTAAATTCCTGATGACCAAGGATTTCAGCCTTTGTCTGTATCCCGTCAGCTACATTGACAACCATGTTAAAAATTTCCGAGCCGGCCTCATCTATAGTTTGTTCTCCATTTAATATGAGACTCGTATCCAAATCAATGTTATCGGCCATCCGTTTAGCGGTTAGTTCATTCCCAGTAATTTTAATGACCGGAATAATTGGATTTCCTGTTGGGGTCCCTCGTCCAGTTGTAAAGCATACAGCGTGAACACCTGCTGCCGCCATCCCTGTGACACATTCGATATCGTTCCCGGGTGAATCCATGAAATAATAACCTTTTCCAGGTACCTCCTCTGCAAAATCAATGACATCCTGAAGCAGAGATCCTCCAGCCTTACTAATGCATCCCAACGATTTTTCCTCTATCGTCGACAATCCACCTTCTATATTACCTGGGCTTGGATTTCCGCCACGCATATCCACCCCCATACGTTCGATCTCAGTTTCAAATTTTTTAACACATTTATACAGTCTCTCACGCACGGATTCATTAACAGCTTTTGCTGCTACTAAATGCTCCGCCCCAATAATTTCTGTTGTTTCGCCCATTACAATTGTTCCATTTGCCGCAAGAAGCTGATCAGCCGCTTTTCCAAGTGCCGGATTACTGCATAACCCAGAGGTAAAATCTGACCCTCCGCATTTTACGCCAATGATGAGTTCAGATATCGGAATATTTTCCTTAGGGGTATTTTTAATCATTTCATTCAGTCCGATCGCGAGTTCAACTCCTTTTTGAATCGCTTTGACCGAACCGCCTTCTGTTTGAATATCCATCCACAATACTGGTTTTCCAGTACTTTCAATGTCTTGCTTCACTTCTTTGGCATTGATGACTTCACAGCCAAGACTGATCAGCAATACTGCCCCAACGTTAGGGCTTTTCCCCATCCCTGCCAATACCTTATGCGTTCTTTCTTTGTCGTCTCCTACTTGGCTGCAGCCATGTTGGTGTGGTATTGCCACTGAATTAGGAATTTGTTGTTGAATTCGGTTAGCTACCTGATTGGCACAGACTACTGTCGGCATAATTAATAAATGATTACGAATACCAACTTTTCCGTTCTCCCGGCGATATCCTTTAAATGTTCTCATTTTTTGAAACACCTTCCTTCTTATCTCCCCGTCCTCTAATTCCTTCGATATTATGAATATGAACATGGAATCCAGGATGTATGTCTTTTGATGCTGCTCCAATTACCTCTCCATATTTAAGTACATTCTCCGAAACACTTATAAAACGAAGAGCTACTTTATGCCCAAATGGAATATTTTCCTCTATAGTTAAAGACGATTCCTGTCCATTTTTTTTATAGTTTAGGATTTCACCTTTTTTAACATCTTTCAGCATGGTTGCCACATTGTCACTGTGATCCATAACAATACATGTACTTTTTTGATGATGTGCAGATAAAACCATCGTATGTCCCCCATTTTATGTGAAATTTTATTTCTGGTAACGTTCATGTATTTCTTGAAGTTCTTTCCCCGCATCTATGGGTTCTTCTTTACCCGTCATCACATTCAGGTGTAGCTTAAAACTTACTTTTGCTACTTCAGAGGGAATCCTGTCATCCCATAATGGAGTTGTACCCAGTTCACTCATTTCTTTATACATTTTTGAAAATAATGGTCCGTATTGCTTTAAATCTTCATTATTTAAATCCGTTCTGGAGGGAAAAAACATTCTTTGTTCCGCCAAAGCTTTTTGCCGGTCATAGCTCATGACAAATGCTACAAACCTCTTTGCCAATTCTTCTTTTCCTGTCCCCTTCAGGACCATAAGAGCATCGCCTGTATAAAGCTGTACTTTAGGCTTAATGTCTCTTTTGATCTGCGGATAATAAAAAAATCCAATATCGAAATTTTCCGGCAGTTCATCTTCTAAAATCCCTGCTTGTGCAGATATACTAGAGTACATAGCAGCTTTACCTTGTACAAATAAGGCCCGGGCCTCTTCTTCGGAGGTTGTTGCTGCATCTTTAGGCAACATTTCTTTTGCCATTTTTCTCATAATGCTCCAGCTGTTTAATACCTCTTTACTTTGATAAGTCATTTCTTGATGATTTCCATCGTTATTGATTAATTGTCTAAATTGCTGCTTTGTGACATTTCGCTGCAATACTGCATCAAAAATATGACCTCTATTTGAAGGGTCGCCAATGGCTGATACAAGTGGAATATATCCTTTCTTTTCAAGTGGTTTCGACATAGAAAAAAACTCACTAAAAGTATGCGGTTCTTTTATTCCCGATTCCCGGAAAGCCTTTTTGTTGTAATAAATTACCGGAGTCCACACGATATTCGTATTAACGGCATATTTGTGGCCATCTTCCGAAGTGTATCGGTTTAATGTTGACTTTGGTAACTCCTTATTCCAGCCTTCACTCTTATACATAGAATCCAGTGGCTCTAATGCCCCTGATTCCACAATTTCTTTATACTTTCTTTCAGCCCAATACCACGCAATATCTGGTTTTTCAGATGAGGTAAAAAGGTCTGGTGCCTGTTCTTTATATACATTCTCTTCGTATTCATTGATTTTGATTTTAATATTCGGATTGGCCGCCATAAAGGCATCTGCATCTGCCGATAAACGAATCGCCGCATTTGGAATGGCTGATACGACTAATTCGGTTTGTTTCCCAACTTTCTGAGTTTGGCTATGATCATTATTAGAATAAATGGAGCTTAAGGAACATCCTGACAAAAGGATGAAAAAAATCATCGTACACAACACAACTGGATATAGCCTACTACCTAATCTTCTTTCCATAAGCATTTCCTCCCATTAATTCCAAAGAACCAAAAAGCTTTAAAATGAATTTATTTTAAATATTGTAAAACCTTTTAGCATTTAATCCAAATACCTTAGCAAGGTCCTCTTCAGAGCAAGATGCCGGCAAAATCTCGAATAGCGATTGATATACCTCATCATAATTGGCGACAGATAAACATACCGGCCAGTCACTTCCATACATGATCCGATCATATCCAAAAATATCAATGATATGGTTGACATAAAACATAAAATCCTCTTTCTTCCATGAAATCGGGTCTGCTTCTGTCACCATGCCAGAAAGTTTGCAATAAATATTAGGCTGATTAGCGATTTCTCTCATTTGACTTTTCCATGGCTCCAACTGTCCAGCTGCAATCGGAGGCTTCCCCATGTGGTCAACTACTCCTCTTAGCTTTGGAACCTTCCCCAATAATTCATTCAACACAGGAAGCTGATGGGAGCGGACGAGTAAATCAACCGGTAAATCCTCTTCCTGCAAAATGGATAGGGCACGCAAGTATGGAGCTTGTAAAACGACTGACTCATCCTCCATGTCTTGAATCATGATCCTAATTCCAACAAATTTCGGATGAGTTTGAAAGCGTGTTAGATGTTCCATCCATTTCGGGCTGCTTAAATCAAGCCAGCCGACAACACCTGCAATCGAGTCTGTTCCATTGCTTAATCCAAATAAAAACTCTGTTTCTTCTATTGTAGGTGCCGCTTGAACAAGAATCGTCTGATCTATTCGGTGTCTTTTCAAAGACGACTCTAACTGTTCTGGAAAATAATCCCGGTACAATACAGTATTGTCAGGTTTAAGCCAGCCATAATCGTTTCTGTCAATCTGCCAATAATGCTGATGTGCATCGATTCTCATAGACTTACACCTCTTTATTCAATCATCATTTTTAATAACGCCTTTTGTTAAAATGATGTTCGCATATTGCACTTTTTCGCTTGTCGCAACAATCGCATAAGCTTTCTTCGCTCTTTCATAAAAAGAAAATCTTTCTACATATTCAATCGGTTCATCTATCGATAAATAGTTTTTCAAAAGGTTCTTGTAGCTTTCCCAAATAGGTGTTTCCACTGTGTCGCCAGGAACAACTTTCATTAAAGCCACCGGGTGTTCCACATATTCATCTAAAGGGAATAACCTAAGTAAAGGTTCTAACAGGTCGAGCATTTCTAATCCGTCACAGCGAATGATTCGTTCCGAATGGCTGGCTGCAGGAAAATTCCCGTCTGCAAGGACGATTTCATCACCATGTCCCATTTCCATTAACACCTTAATCAGATCTGGTGATATAACCGGAGAAATTCCTTTTAGCATAAACAATATCCTCCGTTTCGTGATCCTCATTCAAAATAGATAAGAATCCATTATTTATCATACTGTAGTTCAATCATCTGATGCCCATTAAGCTTTGGAAGCGTGAATTCTATTCTTCCATTCTTCTCGACAAAATCTAATGAAACACCTTCCGGAACACTTTGGATTACAGCGATGGTATTCGGAAGATGAACAGAGAGTTTAATATTATAAAGAGGAATAACATCTTCAATTACTTCAATTTGCTGTGATCGCCGTTCAGGAATGTAATGGAGCAAATGAATAATCCCTCTGTCTTCCTGCTTATTTATGGTTACATGTAAGGTTGATGGCCCATCATGCTGAATCAGCGGTTCAGGAAGAAGCAGTTCAAGTGCATTTAAGAATAACTGTTTGCACCATCGTGGTGCATTCTCACTGTATTGGCTGAAGATGGGATGCATAAAGTAAATACTTTGACCCTTTTTCACCACACCTGGATATCCTGTTTCTCCTGAAGATGGGGTATGGGCATGCGAACAAAACTTATCAAATGTCCGATTGAAATAAGGAATTTTCGTATCAATGAGAACTTCTGATCCTTCTAATGCCCTAACCTGAAGCCCCTTCAAATACATTACATGCTCTGTTTCCAGCAGACCCTTACCCATCCCACCCTTTGGAAGCAGAAAATCAGGACTGTACGGGGCGTCTCCCACTAATTCCACCCCGAGTGAAGACAGTGAGAATTGTTTTTTATCGGGATCTAAACCTGACTGATAACTCGCAATCAGTTTCCCGCCATTTTTAAGATAATTTTCTAATTTACAAGCAAACTCTTCATCTACTTGAATGGTATCCGGCAATACTAACACTTTATATTTCTTTAAATCACTTTCAGAGTCTAAAATATCAAATTGATGCCCGCCTTCTTCAAGCATTCTAGTAATCCCCATGATTGCAGGCGGTAAACCATCCAGACTTCGGGAATCCAAAAACTCTTCAGGAGTAAAAACGCCTATTTCTGTAAGATGCTTCGCTCCTTCGCACCATGGTTCTTTTGCCTCAATTTGGGAATAGACGGAACCAATTAGATCATATACAGGCTTTGAAATTTCCCCATTCGGTTCCATTTGATCGCCAATCATACATTTTAAATTGAGGGCGAGGGATCGAAAACATTCATATTCTAGAGCTGCCTTATTTTTGAAAGAATGAAAGTCACCCCACATCGTATGGAACTTTCCTGTCATGCCAAGTGAATCTAGTCCGAGATTACGGGCGTACCTTGCTGTAATCGGAAAATGTAAATATCCCCAGTCACCGCTTGGCAGTGATTCTAATTCAAAATGCGTATAGGCACTTTTGATTGGGCGGTGTGCCGTACTAATATGGCCTCTATTATAAAAGATGGAACATTCTTGATTGCTTTCGCGAATAAAAGCAGTCATATCTAATTTAAATTGATCAATCACCTTTTGCCCATATAATATGCGATCCTCTTTTTTCTCCGGGTTTAAGCCGGCTTCGGCCATCCCAATTTGGCAATTTTCACAAGAACACTCAAGTGGATTTACAATGTCAAAAAACAGGCCATCTACAGGAAATATGTCTAGTATTTCTTGTGTTTGCGCTCTTAAATAATCCCTATAAGGGCTATTCACACATAAGTGACGGTAAAATCCTGGCTCAATGGATGCTCCCTCTTTATAGAAGTTCGGATGATAAATCGGTTCTCCCTTTTCATCCCTTGCAAGCCATTCCGGATGCTTTTCTGCTGAATAATCATCCCATTGGACCGTAATATAGATAGGCACTCGAATATTCCTTTTATGACAGGCCTCAATTTGTTCCTTTAACATGTTTTTGTTCACAAGATGCGGATGGACGATCTCAGGAAACAATTGTGAATCGTAATAAAAGTAACCATGATGACACCGTGCGAAACAGGTAACGGAATTCACTTTTGCCTTTTCTAATGTTCCTGCAAATTCCTCTGGGTCAAATCCCGCCCCAATATTTTCAATGTCAGGGCTTGTATGGAAATCTAAATGTATCTGTCTGAAACGCAAATTGAAATCTTGCATAAAAACTCCTCCAATGAATTACTGTAAATTCCTGCTATCTTCCACCTAAACCGCTTGTTGAAATCCCATCAACAATATATCGTTGGGCAATTAAGTACACAATAAATGAAGGTAATGTAGCAAGTGTCGATGCTGCCATAAGTAAATTCCATTGAGTTGAATACTGACCATGAAACATTTGCAAACCAAGTGGCAGAGTATATAATCCTTGTTCATTCGTAATAATTAACGGCCATAAAAAACTATTCCAATAACCGATAAAGGTAAAGACAGCCAAAGTGGCTAATCCTGGTTTAAGCAAAGGAAGAAGAATGCGCCAGTAAACACCGAAATGGCCGCAACCATCAATTTTGGCAGCTTCATCGACTTCAAAGGGAATCGTAAGGTAAAACTGCCGCAATAAGAAGGTGCCAAAGGCCGTAAACGCCCATGGTATAATAAGTGCCCAATAGCTGTTTACCCATCCTAATTCTTTCATAAATAAAAACAACGGGACAACAATTACCTGTTGGGGAACCATTAACGTAATCAAGTAAGATCCGAATAATTTATCTCTTCCACGAAATCGTAATCTTGAAAAAGCATAGCCTGATAAACTTGATGTAAGTAATACTAATACGGTTCCAACGGTTGAAACAATTAAACTATTCATAAAAAAGGTGCCAAACGGGAAGAAATTCCATGCCTTTTCATAGTTTTCCCATGCCAAACGTGAACCGATCCAATCCATCGATAATACCTCGTCATCTGGTTTTAACGATGTAATAATCATCCATAAAAAAGGTAAGAATACACTGAAACAAGCTAAAGCTAAAAGTAAACGATTCAACACTGACAGTGGTTTCACAACATACAACCCCTTATTTTGTTTCATAATGAACCCACTTCTTTTGCAAGACTAGCTGAATGACAGTTATGATTAATATAAAGCTGAACATTATGACAGCAAGTGCTGCACCATTCCCCATTTTGAACCATTGGAAAGCGTTTTTATAAATATACAGCCCGAGGACCTCTGTAGCGTTTCCCGGCCCCCCATTGGTCAAAACATACGCTTGATCAAAAACCTGAAATGCGTTAATAAGTGTCATTACCGTTCCAAAAAAGATAGCAGGACTAATTGCTGGAAGCATAATTTTAAAAAAGCGGACAAATGGCCCGGCACCATCAATGGAAGCTGCCTCCAAGATCGATGGTGAAACTCCTTGAAGTGCTGCTAAAAAAATGATCATATTGTAGCCAAAATTTTGCCAAACACACATTAAGATAAGTGAAATCATTGCCCATTTTGTATTGCCAATCCAGTTAGGTCCATGAATGCCAACCAACTGAAGCAGCCAGTTTAATAATCCACTTTCTGGCTCATACATCCACTGCCAAACCATCGCAATGGCAACTGGTGAAACAAGAACCGGTAAAAATAGCAGTGCTCTGTAAATTTTGATTCCTTTAATTTTTTGATTTAGCCAAGCTGCAAAACCAATGGAAACAATAAGGTTTAATACAACGTACACGATGACATAGAAAAAGGTATTGAAAATAACTGAACCGAATTCCGGATCCCTTGTAAATAAATGAATATAATTATCAAATCCAACAAATTTTGGTTCCGCTATAAGCGACCAATCGAACAGACTCAGCAAAAAAGTAGCTATAATAGGAATTACTGTAAAAATAAGAAATCCAGTCAAATTTGGAAGTAAAAATAATAAAGCTGGAACAAAATCACTGGTTCTTCTCTTCTCTTTTATTCTCTTAGCGACGCCTAATTTTTTTTCACTTTCCACATAAGGTACATTCATTTAATGGCTCCTCTCCTTTTTAAATTGGTTCGGAATGGCTACGGAAATTACCTTTCCAATAACCATTCCTGTAATTCAAATCAAAGTACGAGAAAACTGGTTTACTTCTGAATACTTTCAAGCTGCTTCTGGAGCTTGTCCAAGCCATCTTTAGGAGATTGTTCACCATTAAGAATTGGGATCATCGCTTTCGTGATCATATCGCTAGCTTGGTTCCATGTGTCAGTAATTTCATAAGGCACGGTATGTTGATCTGCATATTCTAGAACAGGTTTAAAATCTTTTGGGACTTGTTTGAAATAAGCTTGAAGAGCGCCTTCACGGGCCGGATAGGCTCGGCCGGCCGATGCCAATTCTTTCTGCGCCTCTAAACTAGTTAAAGCCGTAATCGCTTTGTATGCTTCCTCAGGGTGCTCACTTCCCTTACTAATCGCGAATCCTGAACCAGCGGATACACTCACTGAATCTTTATTTCCAACAGGAATTGTAGCTACACCAAAATCAAATTTCGCACTACCCTTATACCATAATGTATCCCATGGCCCGTCTACGACCATTCCAATATTTCCTTTAAGCCATTGTTCATTTGCCCAAGATCCATTATTAGTTGCCACCATTTGAGGTGAAACCTTTTCTTTAACCATATCAGCAAGATTCTGCATGGTTTGCACGTTTTTCGGACTATTTATGGAATATTTCCCATCCTTCAAGTAGCTGCCGCCATTAGAAAGAACTAATGGGAACCAGTAATCAGGATAACCATTTGTGATAAAACCATAATTTCCATCCTTACTTAATGCTTTAGCTGTTTCCTGAAAATCGTTCCAAGTCCATCCTGGCTTTGGTTCAGGAACATTGTATTTTTTAAATAAATCCTTATTATAATAAATAATCATTGCCCCAAAATCATAAGGAATTACAGCTTGTTTACCGTCATACTTCATATTTTTGATAATCGTGCTGTTAAATTCATTTAATTTAAATGAAAAATCTTTTTCAATATACTTATTTAGTGGAACTAGAGCCGAGCCAAAACTTTTCAGACGCATGCTTTGCATTGAAATAATGTCAGGTGCTGTCCCCCCAGCAATCTGAGTTTGAAGCTTACTCCAATATTCTGTCCATGGAGCCGTTTTTAGTTCTACGTGGATATCTGGATATTTTTTATTAACCTCATCAGCCATTGCTTGCCAATTTTTAACCTCTGCATCATTTCCAGCCCACATAAACCATTCTAAATTTACTTTTCCTGCTACTTTTCCAGAACTAGATTCAGAATTGCGGCCACATCCAGCAGCGAACAGGAGACAGCCAATCAGCAACACAAGTAAGAACTTCATTTTCATAGAAAATTTTCCTCCTTTTTCATTTGGGATTCATTCAGATCGATATTGGTGTTTCAGCTTCCTTTTTGATAGCGCTATCAATTTAGAAATAAAAAGAAAGGAAGAATATCTTCAATAGTTGGGGATTAACTTACTATCTTACGAACTTTTCCTTCCTTAGCCTAAATGTTACAAAATTTAAACTTTTCCAACAATGAGGTAATACTAACTACTAATGTTTAAAATTTTCACATTACTTTTTTGGAAAACTCCTAAATACGCTTAAATTACCTTATAATTGAAATGTACCTCTATTTCTTTAGATGTTTTATAGAATGATGAGTCTAGTGCCTGCCTGTAGGAGGGAACAATAAGATGATCAAGATTGGAATTTTAGATGATGAAGAATTGATTCGTGAAGGAATTAAATACAAATTCCCTTTTTCTGACAATGACTTTGAAATCGTTTACGAGGGGGATGATGGAAACGATTTACTTAAAAAGCTTAAATCTACTACTTTGGTTGTGGATCTATTTTTAGTAGATATCATGATGCCTAAATTAAAAGGGATTGATTTTATAAAACAAGCGAAAGAACTTGTAAAAACCGCTACTTTTATTATTATTAGTGGTTTCGATGATTTTCCCTTTGTAAAAGAGGCTCTAAAACTGGGGGTGTCCGATTACCTATTAAAACCAATTGACCCTTTAGAACTAAAAAATGTGCTTCTAAAAGAGCACGATAAAATTTCATCTGCACGTGTTAAGAGACAAGAACTGATACATGATGAAATCTCTCACCACTTATCAAAAAAGGGGAATCTCTCAGAATTAAGTGAGCAATCAAGTAGTTATTTAAAGGGATTGGTACAGAATGAAACTGCTATTCATGTTGTATTATTGGGGAATCTCCATAGCCCTCAATCCTTTACAAATATTAGAAAGAAACTTGAAGAATCATTAACAGATGAACAGTTATTGATTTGGATTTACGGTATTCCCCAATTTTTTATTTACATTTCTAAAACAAATAATATAAATAGACTCTTAGATCTAATTGACTATCCAACTGTAACCACAGTCTCCATTACAAGTATTAAAAATATTGAAAATCTGACTTCGTATTTTACAAAAGCGATCTCACTCATACCAGCCTTTTTAACTTTAGGAAAGAAAGAAGTCGTACCGATTGAAACAATGGAAAGCTTAGTTGATATCAACATGGTACAAAAAGAAAAGGCTAATCATCAACAAACTTCTAATCTAAATAAGCTGATGGCATGTGATGATAAAAAAATAGCATTAAACGCTCTATACTTGATCTTAAATGAAACCATTCCACAAAATAAAAAAGAATATGCTTTTAAACATTTTATGTGGAAGTATTATAAGTCTGAAGTCTTGCTCGAATGGCTTCAAAGCTTTGACTTACCCGAATTATTTTATGACCAATGCCTATCCTTAATCGATACATTAAACGAAGAAAATAACCAGCTGAATGGAAAAGATATTTTAGATCGAGTAATCAAGGATTTACACCAGGAGTACGCTTCCAAAAAATCTTTAAAGGATTATGCGGAAAATTATTATATTCATCCGAATTATCTTGCGCGGTTATTTAAACAGGAACTTGGTGTAACATTTATTGAGACTCTAACGAAAATTAGAATGGATAAAGCAAAGGAACTTCTTAAAAATGAGTCTTTAAAAATAAATGAGGTATCCCAGCTTATTGGCTATGATGATGTTCGATATTTCGGACAAGTTTTTAGAAAATTTTATGGATTGACACCTTCCCAATATAAAACTGAACAGAAAACGCTGGTTGAAAAAAGTTAATCTATTCAACCTAAATGATTAAGTTTCCCCCCTTATCTTAACAGGATTAATGCGGTACTATTTTACTTAAAGATATGGCGGTGGTAAACTTTGAAATTTCAGCTTTTCAATTCACTACAAAAGAAAATAGCAATTGTTTTTACAAGTTTAATTGTCGCCTTATTAATTATTTATTCGACGATTACGTACTGGTTCGACTCGAAAGCAATTGTTAATGAAGTTTCACATGCAAACCTATTAACACTTGAACAAATGAACAACAGCTTTGATGTACAAATTGATTTAATGGAAAAAGCCAGTCTGCAGCTATCTTCAGAAACATTTTTAATCGATAGGCTGAAAAAAAACAGCTTTAAAAATAAGGATTCAGCAGCAAAATTACAGAATTATATTTCTCATTTATTCACCTATACCAAAATTTCTTGGACGGAAATTGATAACTTATTTATATATGATTTAAATGGAAATAAAATTGGTCATAAAGATTCTGATGTAGCGATTCCAAATCCAAGAATAAAAGATTTTCAGGTTTCGGATACCAGCATCGAATATGGGGTTCTTCTTAATAATGACAGTAGGTTAAAAGACGGTGTTGTTTCTTTTTTAAGGCTCGTAAAAGATCCTGAAACATTTAAACCAATAGGGTGGATAAGGCTTGATCTAAAAATATATAACCTAAACTCCATTCGGAATATCAACAATGACTCTCGCATGTTTATAGTTATGAGACCAAACGGAAGAATGATCTACACGAATAAGCCTGATCAATTAAATATCATTGTTATCTCAAAATTATTAGAAACGATAAATGATAAAGGCTCTTTTATTTTTTATGATAAAAATGAAAAAAAGTTAGTAAATTACTATAAATCAAAGAAAAGTAATTGGATTGTTTTGTCTATTGTGCCAGAAAAAAACCTGAATCAAGGTCTTAGAAAAGCACGTTCTTTCTCCATCACACTCGTTAGTATAAGCATTCTTATTTCTATACTTGCAGCTTTTGTTATTTCTAGGAGAATAACCTTGCCTTTAAGAAATCTACATTTTACGATGAAAAAGGTTGAAAAAGGGGATTTAAAAACGAGGGCTTCGGTCACGTCAAAAGATGAAATTGGCGAACTAGGCAATCAAATGAATTCTATGATTGAGAGTGTCGATACTTTAATTAATCAAGTCTACCAAATTGAAATAAAAAATCGGGAGGCTCAGATTAAAGCGTTATCCGCTCAAATTAACCCACACTTTTTATACAACACCTTAGAAGCGGTAGACATTTTATCCTTAAAGGGGCAGAAAAAGGAAGTCCAAATGATTGTGCTATCTTTGTCTAAGATGATGAGATATGCATTCAGAAAGGGAACTATCGTTAGCTTAGATGAGGAATTGGAGCATTTAGATGCATTTCTGCAAATCCAAAAAGCGAAGTATTCAGAAAAAGTAACCATAAGCATTCAAATACCAGATGAGTTAAAAAGGGTAAAAATTCCAAAGCTGACACTCCAGCCAATTGTAGAAAATAGTTTTAAATACGGATTTTTTCAAAAATCCGATGACAACCAATTGTCCATTTCGATTATGCAAAATAGCAAGGAAATACAAATCCATATACTGGATAATGGTATGGGAGTAACTCCGGATAGATTAGCATATTTAAATACATGGTTTAATGATCCATTTTTTAAAAAAGAGGATGGAAAACACATTGGCTTAATGAACGTTAATGAAAGAATAAGGTTAAATTTAGGTAATCAATATGGCCTTCAAGCTTATAGCGAAGAGGGGCAGTGGTTTAAAATCATCATTACACTTCCATTATCATTTAAGTAATATCAAAAAGAACTAAATATTGCCTCTCTTTTAACTTTAAACCAATTTCAAATAAACACAAAGAGCGTAACATATATAATGGTTAGAAACCAAAAATAGCGTTGAAAAAAATGGTGACCTGCAGAGCGGGACACCACTTTTTTTCACTTATACAATCAAACAAATAAAGCCGGTTCCTGTAATGATACAGGAGCCCCAGTTTCAAGTGACTTTTTAGCCGCTTTTGCAATTACTTGTGCCTGCAAACCATCAAAACCCGTGCAGCTTACCTCTTGATTTAATAGAAT
>NZ_AXVA01000039.1 GCF_000482325.1 Bacillus sp. UNC438CL73TsuS30
TTGTGCGCTTGGCAGCGTCTCGCTCTAATGGGTGAAAGTCCCTAACATGCCGTTGTGGCGGAAATGTATAGCTGACAGGTAGTGCGAGTATCGTGAGATTTCGTGCGGAGGACTTGAAGGCAAAGCTCGGAACAGGTGGCTGTAACCATGTTGGCTGGTAAGATGGGATAACCTTGCAAAGGATGGGGATGTCCAATACCACTCGGTATCTTATTAGTTATGAGGACTGGCTTCGAGTGAAAGGCGAGAACGTGACCCAAGGAGATCTCATCATCTCCACCGTAGGTGGTAACTCTTTTTCAAAGCCGCGATGGACAAGAAATAGATTATGGAAGGTGAGAAGTCAGAGCAGGGGATAGTAGTGAAAAAACTTGTTGGAAAAGCCACAAAGACAAGTGACTTATCACGAAGTTGATAAGGCAGACATTGACCCAAAAGGCAGTGAACTGATGCGAAGCCCGTCTGTCCATGGAAGAAAAGCAATACGAACTTATTTACTCGTCATGTACTAAACAGAAGTCGATGAGGCAGATAGCCGAAGAATCGAGACCGAAAGAAAGTAGGTTGTTTGGGGCGAAGTACTGATATCAAATATCAGCCATTGGGTCACCTATTCAGTTGATATTGTATTGGGAAAGGAAACGAATACATGAATGAATCAATAGGAAAACGAAGCTTACGTGTAGTGGAGAATTCTAAAAAGAAACGCAAGTGGTACAGCCTAATGGATAAAGTCTGGAACTATCAAAATCTGGAACAAGCTTTTTATGACGTAAGGAAAAACCGCGGTTCACACGGTGTGGATAAAGTTACGATTAAAGAGTATGAAGTAGAATTGGAACACAACTTAAGAGTGCTCCAAGAATCTTTGCGTATGAAAACGTACCGTGCAAAACCAGTCAGAAGAGTTTTTATTCCAAAAGCTGATGGTTCAAAACGTCCACTTGGAATTCCAACAGTAGAAGACCGAATTCTCCAAGCCGCAACTAAAAGAATACTTGAACCAATCTTTGAACAGAAATTCTTAGACTGTAGTTTTGGATTTCGTCCGAACCGTAGTGCACATATGGCGATAGATAAAATCCGACAGGATTTAATGGATGGGTACTCTTTTGTAATTGATGCCGATATAAAGACATACTTTGATTCAATTCCTCACGATAAGCTTATCGATTTAATCAAAGAAGAAGTTGTGGACAGTAGCGTGTTAGCGCTAATAATGCAGTTCTTAAAATCGGGAATCCTTGAGAACGGAAGTTTCTATGAGAGTGACACCGGGAGTCCGCAGGGCGGCGTAATCAGTCCACTACTAGCAAACATCTATCTGCATCCACTCGACGAAATGATGATGGAAAGAGGTCACCGTATTACAAGGTATGCGGATGACTTCGTCATCTGTTGCAAGTCCCGGAAGGGTGCAGAAAGAGTACTAAGAACGGTAGTGAAGCTATTAGAGGAAATACTAGGTCTGAAAGTCCATCCAGACAAAACTAAGATTATAGACAACTTTGAAGAGCCGTTTATCTTTTTAGGATATGTTTTTAAAAAAGGGTATTTCCATTCCCCTTCAGACAAAGCAGTAAAGAAATTTAAGAAAAGTATCAAGTTAACAACGAAAAGAAACCAAACAGTGAATTTGGAGGAATTCGTTAAACACCGACTGAACCCCATCATCAGAGGATGGGGTAGGTACTTTGGTATTGGATTTTCGAAGAAACTGTTTCAACAGCTAGACTCATGGATTCGAAGAAGACTTAGGATGATTCAGTTAAGAAGCTGGAGAAAAATAAGAAAGCTCCACAGGGAGCTCAGAAAAAGGAATTGGGAGGGTGAACTACCTCATCTGTCAATGACAAGATGGAGAAATTCTATGACCCAACATGTACACTTCGCGATTCCTAATGAAAGGTTTCGCGAAATTAAACTTGTTTTTCTTTTAGACATATACAACGAACTACATCCCCAACGGGGATAAAGTGGAGGAGCCGTATGCGATGACCCGCACGTACGGATCTGTGAGAGGCGCATGAAATTTTTCATGCGCCTACTCTATTTTAGGCTGTTTTCTAAAAGATTGTTTTTTAAGATAGGTTATATGAGAAGTTAATTGGAGCGGAAATCAACCACTCTTTATTTAAGTAATGTTAAGAAGAAACAGTATTTTAGATATATGCATCAATAGTGAATTCAACCTATTCATTATGTTAAACTGTTTACAGAATACAAAGTAGGTGATCCTGTTGAAGATTAAAGCAATTGAACCAACTCCTAGTCCAAATACAATGAAAATCCTTTTAGATGAAGAACTCCCCATGGGAAAAAGTCATAATTATAAAAAAGAAACCAGCGCAGATGCACCAAAGGTAATTCAAAAGATCTTACAAATTGAAGGAATCAAAGGCGTATACCATGTAGCTGACTTCCTGGCAGTCGAGCGAAACGCGAAATTCGATTGGAAGGAATTATTACCTAAAGTCCGTCAGGCATTTGGCGAAAATGCTGCAGATGCCGTTAAAAATGAAACGGTGGTCGATGAACATTTTGGTGAAATTAAAGTTGAAATCCAAATGTTTAAGGAAATCCCATTGCAGGTTAAGTTGACAGATGGTTCGACCGAAAAACGATTTGGGATGCCAGAATACTTTCTAAAGGCAAGAGAGCAGGCGCAACTTCCGGAAGATAATTATATATTATTACGGAAATGGCAAAATCAAGGGGCACGGTATGGTGACTTTGAACAAATCGGCCAGGAGGTGGTCGAAGAACTGATTGCCGCTTATCCCCAGGACCGGCTTGAAGCGTTAGTTGAAAAAGCCCAATCAGGTGATACTTCTGATAAAAAAACCGCTCATTCACGCAAGAAAATAACAAAGGACGATTTAAACAACCCAGATTGGCAGGTGCGCTATCAACTACTTGAACAAATGGACGATCCTGAGCTTGAGGATTTGCCTGTTTTAGAAACGGCATTATCCGATGAAAAACCATCAATTAGAAGACTGGCAACGGTGTACCTTGGAATGATTAAGGATACCAAAGTGCTGCCGTATTTATATAGAGCGCTAAATGACAAAACTGTGACCGTCCGCCGGACAGCTGGAGATTGCTTGTCAGATTTAGGATTCGCGGAGGCACAAGACGAAATGCTTAAGGCCTTAAAGGACCCAAGTAAATTAGTTCGCTGGCGGGCTGCAATGTTTATATATGAAGTAGGCGATGAAAATGCACTGCCTGCTTTAAAAGCTGCTGAAGACGATTCTGAGTTTGAAGTCAGTATGCAAATAAAAATGGCAATTGAACGAATCGAGGGCGGCGAGGAAGCAAAGGGTTCTGTTTGGAAGCAAATGACCGAAGCAAGGAAATTAGGGGAGTAAGCTCGGATTGCAATTCAGCGATTTTTTATAGTATGCTTACACTGAAAACAGGAGGGATTATTAATGTCAAATGCCTATGAAGAATTTATGAAACAAATGGTTGTACCAATGCGACAAGAGTTAACTAGAACAGGTTTCGAGGAATTAACTTCGGAAGAAGATGTGAAAAATTTTATTGATAATGTGAAGGGGACTACTCTTGTAGCAGTGAATTCTGTGTGTGGCTGTGCAGGTGGACTAGCCCGTCCGGCTGTTACTCAGGCAGTGTTGAACAGTGAGAAAAAACCGGATCACCTTGTAACGGTTTTTGCCGGCCAGGATAAGGAAGCAACGGCTAAAATGCGAGAATATTTTGCGGGTCATGAACCGTCTTCTCCATCTTTTGCACTATTAAAGGATAAAGAAGTTGTCCATTTTATTCCACGCCATGATATCGAAGGCCACGCAATGGAAGAAGTCATGCAAAACTTAATCAATGCGTTTGAAACCCATTGTAAATAAGGATGTCAACCGACATCCTTTTTTCTTTTATGCTGTTTTAAAGAATAATGTTGATTTTTTTGAACAACGTTGATTGGAGTGGAAGGCGCGAAGACTCCTGTGGGAGTACGGGGCAGGGGAGACCTCACAGGAGCGAAGCGACGAGGAGGCTCCCCGGACCGCCCACGGAAAGCGAAGCGCCTGGAGCGGAAATCAACAACTAAGTTTAAAAGAGATTTTTTAGATTAAAGAGGGATAATATGTTTGTTACAACAGCAGGACGAACAAACGAACAAATGATAGAAAAAGCAAGAAACTTAGCGGAAACACTCGATATTCCCTATATCCCTAGAAAAAAGAAACCGATTAGCCAAATTCAAAAAGAAGCATCTGGCAGCTGTCTTATTGTCGGAAAAGAAAGGCTAGAGTTATATAATCAAGAACACAAGGAACCCTTCTTCTTTCATCCTAATTCCGCGATGTTTCGGATAAAAAGACTATTAAACGGGGATCAAGATCCGTTTATTGAGGCGGCAGATTTATCGAGTGGAATGTCCATCCTAGATTGCACGCTGGGTCTCGCATCAGATGCCATTGTTGCTAGTTTTGTGGTTGGGTTGGAAGGCTCGGTAACAGGGATTGAAGGACAGAAATACCTTTCCTTTCTCGTAAAAGAGGGACTTCAATCCTGGGATTCTGGTTATTTAGAAATCAATTCTGCAATGAAAAGAATAAAGGTGAACACGTCTTTTTCTTTGGATTATTTAAAGAGTCTGCCATCCTCATCTATAAATTGCGTCTATTTCGACCCGATGTTTGAAGAAAGCATTCTTGAATCAGACGGGATAAGGTCGTTAGGAAATTTCGCTCTCCAACATGATTTGAATGAAGAAACCATTTCCGAAGCACGAAGGGTTTGCAAGCAAAAAGTCATTTTAAAAGACCACTATAAAAGCCAGCGTTTTGAAAAATATGGCTTCACAGTTTTTCGACGAAAAACTGCTAAATTTCATTTTGGGATACTTGAAAAATAACAACTGAGAGCCACTGGCCTTCAGTTTATTTTTTTATATAATTCGAAAAATATCCAATTCTATTTTTTCCAATTTCCATAAAAAAGAAGTATAATATTTTGTAAGAATAAAAATGGACTTCTTTACCCTTCCATTTCAAAAAGGGGCGTTTATTTTGAAGACTTGGATTCGTAAATCTTTTGTGGTGATGGTATCGATTTTGACCTTTGGTCTTGTTTCACCATCCCAAATAATGAATAATATCAACCCAGGAAAACCATCAGACCAGGCTGCAGCACCTTCAGGCAGTTTTGTCCAAACTCCTACTCTTGCAGAAGAAACGGAATTTAATCGGGACCACTTTATGGAAGCACTACTCAAACAAGCGGAGGAACAATCCTATCAAAAATTTGGAACCAAAATAAAACCAATAATTGAGAACGAGTTTCGCACGATTATTTTACCTAACATTGAACAGGCCATTACAGAAACTGCCGCCCAATTTCCCGAGGAAGATTTAAGAAATCTTGCCATCACGGAACAGCCGAGCGGAGGACACTCTGAAAAAATCTTCCATATCAAAAACAGTGTAACAAACAAGGATATCCTTAGATTTCATGTTAGAAGAGATCAGCCGCCTCAAGAAGGCTACTGGTTTAATTTTCATTATCATACTTACCATGATGAGTATCAAAGCCATTATAATCTCGGTTCGATTTACTGGGCAAAAAATACACCGCCTAAATGGATGAGCTGATGGTAAAATTTGCGAAGCAGTGGTAAAAAAATTTATTATAATAAATGAAACCTTTTTAAGAAAAACTCGTAAATAGATTATTACCCAAATTGGAGGAATGGAAAATGGCAATTAGTTTATCAAAAGGACAAAAAGTTGACTTAACAAAAACCAATCCGGGATTAACAAATGTCGTTGTTGGTTTAGGCTGGGATACGAATAAATATGATGGCGGTAATGACTTTGATTTAGACTCATCCGTATTCCTACTAGGAGAGAATGGGAAGGTTACAACTGAATCTGACTTTATCTTCTATAACAACCCTAAAGGCGCTAATGGTGCTGTCGTACATACTGGAGATAATCGTACTGGTGCTGGTGACGGTGATGACGAACAAATAAATATAAACCTAACAGCTATTCCTGCTTCTATTCAACGAATTGCTTTCACGATTACGATTCATGATGCTGACAGCAGAAGTCAAAACTTCGGGCAGGTTTCAAATGCCTATGCACGAATTTTTAGTGAAGCAACTGGGGAAGAATTGATTCGCTATGACCTTGGAGAGGATTTCTCTATCGAGACTGCATTAGTTGTAGGCGAATTATACCGTCATAATGGTGAATGGAAATTTAGTGCAATCGGAAGCGGCTACCAAGGTGGACTGGCAGCGTTAGCAACTGATTTTGGATTACAGGTTGGCTGATAATTAAAATAAAGAGACCCACCTTTTAAGGCTGGGTCTTTTCTAAAAACATATAGAACATCTGGGAGGAATTTTTTTAATGTCGGTTTTACAAGGAATATTAGACACATATTCACATTTCTTTGAGTGGGATATGTGGGTGAAGGTTTTATCAGATCCGGTAAGTTGGGGATTAATTGGAACTCTAATTATTCTAGAGGGATTGTTGTCTGCAGATAATGCCCTCGTTTTAGCGGTAATGGTAAAACATCTGCCACCGGAAAAACGTAAAAAAGCACTTTTTTATGGATTATTAGGTGCCTATGCATTTCGTTTTATTGCGATTGGAATTGGGGTCTACTTAATAAAGCTGTGGTGGGTAAAAGCACTAGGTGCAGCATATCTAGCGTGGTTGGCTATTAAATACTTTATTGACAAACATAAAGAAAGTAAGGAAGAGGACGAAGAAGCAGAGGGAATCAACAAAAATGGTTTATTAATCCGGATGTTCGGAACTTTTTGGGGAACCGTTGCTTCAGTAGAATTAATGGATATCGCCTTCTCCGTTGACAGCGTACTGGCTGCTTTTGGGGTAAGCAATGAGATTTGGGTACTATTAATTGGCGGAATGCTCGGCGTATTAATGATGCGTGGAGTTGCTGGAGTCTTTCTTGCCCTTATTGACAAAATACCGGAACTTGAAACAACCGCCTATATCTTGATTTTAATTATTTCAGTTAAGATGTTTGCAGGTGTTTTATTCCATTATGAATTGGAACCACTTTATTTCTTTATTATTTTACTCTTTACGTTCGGTGCAACATTTATCGTCCATTTCATCAACAAGAAAAAAGAAGTTAGCAAAGAGAACGGCTAATAAGCATATTATATTTCATGAGGGAGCTGACGAAAGTCCGGCCCCTTATTTTTATCATGAGGAGTAAGTTAAAAATGAAATTTTTCTCCTATTTTTATGATGAGATGGAGCATCTATTTTATCAAAAGCCGCAAGAATTCAATAAATTTGTGAACCGTGAGCTGTTAGCGTATGGCCTTGGAGCAACGCTATATATGCCGGCAACCCGTCCGAATATTCATCAGGAAATCCTATCAAAAAAGCATGAAGGATTGACATCCCTTGTGATTGATTTAGAAGATGCAGTCGGTGATCTTGAAGTCGGGAGGGCCGAAGGAAAACTTGTTAAGGAGCTTTCCAAACTATTTGAAGAGCTAAATAGGCAGTTTTTGCGTTTTGAAGATTTACCTTTAATGTTTATCCGGATTCGCGACTGTAAGCAGTTTAGGAGGCTGAAAGAACAGTTAGGAGAAGCGGTAAAACTGTTAACCGGTGTGGTGCTGCCAAAATTTTCAGTAGAAGATAGCGAGGGGCTTTTAAAGGAAGTACGGGAAATACATACTGAACAGCATCCCTTTTATGCAATGCCAATCCTTGAGACAGCAAAGGTCATTCAAAAAGAGACGAGATTGGAAGAATTGCTAAAAGTCAAAAAACTACTTGATCAAAATCGTGAGCTGATTTTGAATATAAGGATTGGGGCAACCGATTTTAGCGGCTTGTATGGAATTCGCCGAAGTGTGGATACAACGGTTTATGAAATTGCTATTTTACGAGATTGCATTGCCGATATCATTAATATATTTCAACGAGGGGACGACCCCTATATAGTGTCTGGACCGGTTTGGGAGTATTTTTTTGCCAAAGAAAGAATGCTAAAGCCGCAGCTTCGGCAAACACCGTTCCGTGAGAGGTATGGGGACGAAGGTTTGAAATTACGTGCTGAATTAATTGACCAAAATATGGATGGATTAATTCGTGAGGTACTTATGGATATTGCAAACGGATTGACTGGAAAAACAGTAATCCATCCCTCTCATATCAAAACCGTTCAAGCGCTGAATGTCGTTTCATTTGAGGAATACATGGATGCCTGTACGATTGTAGAAGCGGCCGGAGGTCATCTAGGAGTGGTTAGAAGCGGCTTTGCAAACAAAATGAATGAAATAAAGCCGCATTACGTATGGGCAAAAAAGATTCTTTTAAAATCACAGCTTTACGGGGTGTTACATGCAGAAGTTACAAACATCGACCTTATTAAAAAAGAAGTTTATGTTTAATATATTGGATTCCATAGAAGTTCAAGTGGAAGTGAGTGAAAATCCTTACAGTCTATCGGTTGAGGATCTTTTCACGATGGCGGCAAGGATCAATAAAAAACGGTCATTTTTATTCGTTAGTAAAGTTTTAGGGAAGCATTTGCCGATTGATGCGAATAAAGGACTGCAAACAGCTGCACTGCTTGCTGCGCGATATTTGGAATCGGTAAAGGGAGTTTCATGTCCTGAAACTCCACATTTATTGGCCGCGTTTATTCAAAATGAACCATTGTCGGGCAGAACTTTTATTCCCTCATCGATCAATCCTGTTGTCATTGGCTTTGCAGAAACTGCGACAGCACTAGGGCATGCTTTTTTTGACAGTTTCCAATCGGCGAATTTTTTTCATACGACGAGAGAAATACTGGTAAGCAGGGAGCCTGAAATAACGTTTGAGGAAGAGCATTCCCACGCTACCTCCCATCGCTGTTATATCCCTAATGATATGATTCAAAATGAGCGGGAGATTATCCTTGTTGATGATGAAATGACAACAGGGAAAACAGCTCTAAATATTATTCAATCGATTCAATCTCAGTTTCCAAGGAAGATTTATACCGTTGTTTCAATATTGGATTGGCGATCGGAAGAACATAAGATGAAATTTACCCAACTGGAAAAAGAACTGGGGATTACAATTCGAACGGTATCCCTATTAGCGGGAAGGGTTAAAGTGAAGCAACTGCGTGAGGTTCACAAAAAAGACAGGGGAAATGAATGGGAAAACCATTTTACTTCTTCAAAAGAATTCATTCAATTAGGGCCATATTTTTCAAGTTCCGATTATCAGACGTCAAGAAATATGGCGTGTTTTATTCAGGAAACAGGACGCTTCGGAATCACAAGCATCGATAATCAGATCAATCATCTGAAAGTATCGGAAGCGGCAGCCTTTCTTCGCCAACAAAGGATAGGGGGAAAGACTCTATGCCTTGGTACAGGGGAATTTATGTATATTCCCATGAAGCTTGCAGCTGAAATGGGTCCGGATGTTTCCTATCAATCTACGACGAGAAGTCCGATCCATATTGAAAACAAGCAGGGGTATGGGGCGAGATTCGGTTTTTCCTTTCCGGCACCGGAGGATCCGGAAATCACGCATTTTGTTTATAATATTCCTCCATTTGAATATGATGAGATTTTTGTTTTTTTTGAAAGGGAAGTAGAATCCCGTCATCTTCAGCCAATCATTACAGAACTTGAAAAATTACAGATTAAATCAATCAAGCTCATATTTTTCTCTGCAAAAAGAGGTGAATGTAATGAATAAATTCATCCAGAATCCAGCAAAAATCGGATCCTACCGAGAAGACGATGTTGTTTTTCTCTTAAAGGATTTAAGTGAATACCAGCTTGAGGATTCAACTGCCAATCGTGAGAGGCGGGTACAGTCCGGACAGCACTATAGTGAATCGCTCCCTATCGAGTATCAGCCGCCTAGTGCTTATGTAGACTTGTTCCGGAAGTCATTACATGACTATAAACGAAAGGTGGCTCTTTGTATTGGGATTGTGGCGGAGCAAATCTATCAGTTAAAAGAGGAAAACACCGTTCTTTGCTCGCTTGCCCGTGCCGGAACGCCGGTAGGGATTTTAATTAAACGCTATCTTCTGCAGCGCTATAATGTCTCCCTGCCCCATTACAGTATTTCGATCATTCGTGACCGGGGTATTGACGAAATTGCCCTTCACTATATTCTGGAAAAACATCCGCAGGGAAAGATTCAATTCGTGGACGGCTGGACAGGAAAAGGGGCTATTTCTCTTGAACTCGAAATGGCCTGTCAACAGTACGAAAAAAAATATGGTGTGAAGTTGGACGACCGGCTTGCTGTTCTTGCCGACCCAGGCTACTGTACAGCTCTTTTCGGGACGAGGGAGGATTTTTTAATTCCCAGCGCATGCCTGAATTCCACTGTTTCCGGGTTGGTAAGCAGGACCGTTTTGAATGAAAAATACATCGGAAAGGATGATTTCCACGGAGCAAAGTTTTACCGTGAACTACTCCCTTCCGATGTTTCAAATGAATATATTGATATAATCACAGCAGAATTTCCTTTCATTACAACGGAGGCCGTGAAAGCAGCAGCTAAAAGAAACCTAGAAACCATTGAGGCTGAATTTTTAGGGATGAAGGATGTAAAGAAAATTCAAGCGGAATTTTCGATTGAAAGCACGCACTATATTAAGCCGGGGGTGGGTGAAACAACCCGGGTGTTGTTAAGAAGGGTTCCGTGGAAAATCTTAATGCGTGACCCCTCGAGCCCTTATGTGAAGCATATTCTTATGCTCGCTAAAGAAAAAGGCGTGGAAGTGGTAATTTACCCTGATTTAAATTATTCCTGCTGCGGGTTAATTAAAACGGTAAAGGTGGATAAGAAATGATTATCGCCTCTGATATGGACCGTACATTAGTTTACTCAAAAAGAGCCATCGAACAACTTGGACTGCCTGAAAATACTTTGCTAAGACCTGTGGAAGTGAAGGATGGAATCCCTGTAGCATTTATGTCAGAAACGGCCTATCATGCCTTAGTTGAGCTTTGCCACAATTGTTTATTTATCCCTGTTACAACAAGGACCACTGCCCAATATAAACGGTTTACCATTTTTGAAAAAGAAATTTCCCTGCCCTATGCGATTACGTTTAATGGGGCTACAATTTTATATAAAGGGGAACCCCTAATGGATTGGTCAGAGCATATTCTGTCCCAAATCCGGAGGGAATCGGCTTCGCTGGATGAATTACAAGCTGAATTAAAAAGGAGAGGCTTTCATTTTAACGGAGTTCTTAAATCAGCCGATAATCTATTTTTCTATTATCTATTAGATAGTTCCCCATCACTCTCAGAAGTGCAAAACTTAAGTGAGACGGTTTCTAAATATGGCTGGAGGATCTCCTTGCAGGGGAGAAAGCTTTACTTAATCCCCAATGCTATTAATAAGGGTGCAGCTCTTGATTATATCTGCAGTCGCGAAGGTTCACCGGCTCTTGCAGGCGCGGGAGATTCGATACTTGACTGGGATTTTCTGAAAAATTGTAAAAACAGGTTCGTCCCGACTCACGGGGAACTTGCACAGTTCGGCCCAAAAAAGGAAGTTACCTATACGGAAAGGGCGGGCATCCTTGCTGGGGAAGAAATCATGCAGCAATTTCTAACAATTCTTGAACATTCGTTTAAAAATAAAGAAGTAAACACTAGTAAATAATACATAGCTGCTTGCGAAAAAGAGAATAAAATAGGTAACCGTTTGCAGAGCTGGGGTTAGCAGCAGTGAAAAGATCAGGCTTAGCCAAAATAAGTCTAATAGAATAAAAAGATCAGAACTCATGACATCCATAAGGGTATCCAGTTCCTCGCTTACTTGCTCCATCCTCGGTCGCTTATAGAGAAATCTCATTAGAGTCACCTTCTTCATATATCAGTACTCAATGATATGTAAGGACAAGGAAAAAGGTGAAAAATCAGTAATATATATGATCTGTGAAACATTTTTTCGCTGCTTTCGTATTAAAAAATGAACGGACCAGCCAACTATGTTATGATGGAAGAGAAACCTTACATAATTTTCTATCTTATTTTGAAGCGTTTTGCTTGTTGAGGGAAGGGATTATGAATGAATCCAGCATATAACCAACTAAACGTCAAACAGGTATCCCTTTCATATGAAAATTGGCTTGATCTATTAAAAAAGCCGGTGAATGAGCGCCCAGAATTTTCATTAGAAAATGGATCTATTAACATTGGTCAGGTCCTTGGATCATTTCTTGGAATACCTATAGACGCGGATGAATATTATAATCAACTTTTTGATTATGTGAATACCGAAGAACTGCAATTACATTTATTGAGTGAAGACACACTGAACAAAGCGATCGATAATGCACATTTTCAATCGATTCAAAAAGTATTAAATATCTATCAGGAACAAAAGTTGTCCATCAATCGTTTTGCCGCCTTTCTCGATGGGGAGCAGCTGTTATTAAAATCAGCGATTCCGGCGATACATCGAAAAATAAGAGAAGCGCTGATTGCTACACTTGAGCGTTTTTCCCAGCATGAAGACGGTGGCTTACGAAATCATGAATTAAGGCGTGTTCTTGTCGATGTGATAAAATGGTCCATCAATCACCTGCAGCCGCCATTAGAAAAATCTGACCCTCAAAGGGAAATGCCAAAATTTATATGGTACGGCGATTTCAAAAAAAGCCATCAATATTTCCTATATTATTTAATTAAGCTCGGCTGTGATTTAGTCATTTTTCATCCGGACGGGCAGGATGTTTTATCTGGCTTTATAGAAGAAGATGTATTCATTCACCGCTTTCAAAATAAAAGGCATGCTGAACCATTTCCAATCGAAAAAAGAAGCAGGAAAACGACGGTGGCCTACCGGGCTTCACGGGAAATTGAATCGATTCTGAACCAAGAGGGGTCTGGTCTTTATAAAGCTTGGCAGTTAAGGGATTACACACCGTCATCGCTGACACTTCGAACAACCTATGACGAACTGTATCTCATCGGAAAGGAAATCGCGATGATTCGGCCGGATTTTGAAGTGGCAAACGGACAAGTTAAAATTCCGACGATTTTTGCCAAGATAAAGGGTGTTAGTAAAAACAAAAAAGAGTACTGGGAACGTCTGCATACGCTTTCAGAAACAGAGTACAGCCTGCTCATCCGCAAGCTCCCATTTACAATGCCTGGCACGAGTGATTTCCGCTTTCATTATCGAAATGCGTTAGATCGGGACGGATTATTGAATGTCGAAAAAATGATGGAAGCCCACTACTGGCCCTATTCATTTCTCGCCTCCGGCTTACAAAAAGGAATTGCCCATTCCGTAAGAAGAATTTGTGAAAAGCCGGATTTAAAACCGCTGCATTCTGAAAGTGAGGAAGAAGTAAAAATTTACTTGTTCAACCAGGCGATGCACATGCCGAAAAGCATGATTCAACTGCTGGAACGGTTTGACTATTCCCAGCATGTACCGAAAATCATTCTTTACAATAATGAATTAACCGGGATGCTTTCGAGGTCAGATGCGGCCCTCTTACTGCTTCTTAATCATTTTGGGATTGATATCATGATTTACAATCCACCGGGACATAACGATATCGAAAATTATCTCGATGAGAGTCTTTATGATACCCACTGGCTTGAAGAGGTTGTTTTTGAACTGGAATATAAAGAACCGTCAATTTTAAAAAGAGTTCTTTTTCAAGGGATATTAAAAAATTTAAGGGGAGATTAAAAAGTGGACCAATCACTAAATCCTTCTGGAACCTTAATAACCACGACCAAAGATGATCAACTATCAGAAACAAAGGTATCTGATATAAAGCTTGCACTTCGGAAGGAACCGGAAATTCAAAACTTGGCTAGCACGATTGACGAACGAGACCAGATTCAAATCTTGGAGTTTGGAAAAGAGCCGGCCGTGCAAATTTCCCGATTCTCCGATCAAATATTAGGCAATATGCGGACGACAAAAGTTGAGGACTCCGGGGAACTGTTAAAACAGCTTGGCCGAATCATGGATAAATTTGATGCTAAAGATTTTCAAAAAACGTCAAACAGTTTTTTCGGCAAGCTTTTCAAAAAAGGCGGAAAAATGGTTGAAAAGCTGTTTGGAAAATACCAAACGATGGGTCAAGAAATCGATAAAGTATATGTTGAAATTTCCAAATATCAAAAAGAGATGGTTGACTCGACATCCATGCTCGAGCAAATGTATGAGCAAAACTATCAATATTATTTAACACTGGAAAAATATATTGTCGCTGGTGAACTAAAGTCGGAGGAGCTGAAAAACAAACAGCTTCCTCAGCTTGAAGCACGTGCTGCATCTGGCGACCAGCTTGCATCGATGCAGCTGGACTCACTACGAAATGCAATCGAGTTATTAGACCAGCGGGTTTATGATTTAGAAATGGCGAAAATGGTCTCCTTACAGACAGCACCGCAAATTCGTTTGCTGCAACGAGGAAACACGAAACTAATTGGAAAAATCAATTCGGCTTTTGTAACTACGATTCCGATTTTTAAAAATGGTTTAATTCAAGCAGTTGCTGCTAAAAGGCAGAAGCTGGTAGCAGACTCAATGAGCGAGCTTGACCGCCGCACAAATGAAATGCTTTTGAAAAATGCCCAAAATATTTCCCAACAAAGTGTTGATATTGCGAGACTTGCCGGCGGACCGAGCATTAAAATCGAAACCGTCGAAGAGTCCTGGAATATTATCATTAAAGGCATGCAGGAAACGAAAGCAATTGAAGAAGAAAACAAGCGCCTGCGTGAAGAAGGAACAAAACGATTAGAACAGCTGCAGGATAATTTTAAAAAGATAAAATTACAAGGTTAAATATTTTAATGAGGTGAGTTAAAATGGCGATTAATTTACAAAAAGGTCAAAGAATCGATTTAACAAAATCAAATCCAGGATTAACGAAAATCATGGTAGGCTTAGGCTGGGACCCTGTGAAAACGAGTGGAGGCGGTTTACTAGGCTCCTTGTTCGGTGGCGGAGGCAGTTCAGCAAATGTGGACTGCGATGCATCAGTCATCATGCTTGGCGAAAATGATAAGCTGCAAAACAATAATGACGTCGTATATTTTGGTAATTTAAAAAGTAGAGACGGCAGTGTTCAGCACTCTGGAGACAACTTGACCGGCGCCGGCGATGGCGACGATGAGCAGATCATGATTGATTTGAGCAGAGTCCCGTCAAATATCCAAAAGCTTGTTTTTGTCGTTAATATTTATGATGCAATAAAAAGAAAACAGCATTTCGGAATGATTCAAAATGCGTTTATTCGAATTGTCAACTCCAGCAACAATTCAGAATTGCTGCACTATAGCTTAACAGACAACTACAGCGGTAAAACATGCCTCGTAACTGGGGAAATCTATCGTCACGGAACAGAGTGGAAGTTCGCTGCGGTTGGTAATGGAACAAATGCCGGAAGCCTTGGCGAAGTGGTTCGTTCTTTTAGTTAAAAAGATTAAAATGTTAGCGATGAGGTGATCAGTTTGGGAATTAACTTAGCAAAAGGACAAAGAATTGATCTTACGAAAACCAATCCCGGCTTAACAAAGGCGATTATCGGCCTTGGCTGGGATACAAACCGCTATCATGGCGGAAATGATTTTGACCTCGATGCTTGTGCATTTTTAACGGATGCCAACAGCCGGGTTATTAATGATTCCGATTTTATTTTTTATAATAATTTAGTTCATTCCTCCGGTGGCGTCGAGCATACCGGGGATAACCGTACCGGCGAAGGTGACGGGGATGATGAACAAATTAAAATTGATTTTAGCAAGGTTCCTCCAAGTATCCATCGGATTGCGATTACCGTTACCATCCATGATGCAGAGGCAAGAAACCAGAACTTCGGTCAGGTTTCAAACGCGTTTGTCCGTGTAGTCGATGAAGAAAGCGGCCGGGAAATTTTACGTTTTGACCTAGGCGAGGATTTTTCGGTTGAAACCGCCATCGTTGTGTGTGAACTGTATCGCCATAACGGGGATTGGAAATTTAATGCGGTTGGTAGTGGATTCGCCGGCGGACTGGCTGCTCTTTGCCGGAACTTTGGGTTGGAAGTATAGAAGTCGTCTATTTGGATAAAGGGTTCCGTTAAGGGATGCATCCTTATTAAAAGGCACAAGGATTGACGTATGAATTTGCATACGTCTTTTTCTTTATTTATCAAGGTTTCTACGAAATTTCATTAACTTTGCTATAGCAATGATGGACAATAAGTATTGTACAATTAAAAAAGAAGGTCAAAACTTCTGTCATTTGCAGCACCGTTTGTAGGTTGGGGGATTAGGTTAAGCACCCAATCAGATAAATAGACGGAACAATTTCGCTTAATAAGAAATTTTCTTAAAAAAAGTTTTAAATAGAGGAAGACTTTTCGTCTATTGACTCGAAAAACGTGAAAATGAGGGATTTTTCTTTGCATAATCGTAAAAACTTCCCTTATTTACCCCGAAATGAGCTCCATTCTACATTTAACCGAAAAATCGAGACTGTCGATTAAGTTGTAGTTTATTCCACTTCTAAACCTTATTTCACATACTTTGTGAATTTTATTGGATTTTTTCACAAACTTTCATTGTTTTTTTGTATTTTCCCTTCCTAAGGCCCTCTATTTATCCTGATTTCCCTAATTTGGGCAGACGGGGGCCTTTACCCGATTTTCGCATTTTTTGAAACGATAAAAGGGCTTGATAGGTTCGGTTAATTCCTTTACCATAATTTTCAAATTGATAACCATGGCCGTCAATTTGGACGTGATCCTTAATGATTCCCTCCCTCTTGTTCTTGGTTTCCTGAGTCCATGATGGTTGGCAGCTTCATGATTCGTTCT
>NZ_AXVA01000040.1 GCF_000482325.1 Bacillus sp. UNC438CL73TsuS30
CGCTCGACTTGCATGTATTAGGCACGCCGCCAGCGTTCGTCCTGAGCCAGGATCAAACTCTCCAAGAAAGTTGATATAGCTCATTTGTTACGTTGGCTCGTGTTCTCTATATAATAGAAGAAACACGATTATTATTGTTTGTTGACGTTTTTGTTTGTTTAGTTTTCAAAGAGCATTTTTCCGAGAAGGTTTATAGTGTACCATCTCACTCATAAAGCGTCAATTACTTTTTTAAGAAAAGTTTCTTAAAAAAGCGACATAAACTATGATAACAGAAACATTTAATTAATTCAACTATTTTTTTGAAGTTTAATATTTTCTGTTAGTGACAAGAAGTAATATTACTAGATTAATTCACTTATGTCAACAGTTTAAAAATAACTTATCCCCATTCTTAAGAAACTGCTATGATGGATAATAGGATTGAGTCTTGATGTAGGTATAAGGACCAAAGGAAAAAAGTAGGATTTACTTTCCACTTTCCTATCTTAAAATACATAATGGAGGTAAGATACCATGTTTAAAAAAGCTACCATTCTTGTAGTGCTCTCATCCATTTTAGTAGCATTACTATTCGTTAAAGTTCACACAGCCGATCCTGTTAACAATTCAATTTCTAAGGGTAACGGTTCCTCTCAGTACATTACAAAGGAATACAAGATTACCAATATTAAAGGGAATAACTACTACGGAAAAGGCGATAATGGGACAGGGATTCGTTTTTCTTCTAATAACATCGTTTCGGGTGAAAAGATAAAAGTTTATGATGAGGTAATATGTTATTTTGAAAAGGATAATTTGGGAAAGGGCATCGTAAAAGTCGAAAAGAAATAATTTTACCAGATGCCCCCTGAAACATACCTGGATGTGTCATTGATCAATAACCTATTACTCAAACTTAATGATAGAAAGGGAAATTCGTTTGAAGGAATTTATTATTTGTTATACTTTTGATCATGAGATTATCTCTGAGAGAGTGGTTAAATAGATGAAAGGATATTTTTCTAGTAAACAAATAGAAGAATACCTTTTATTTTTTTGCCCATTTATCACTCTTCGTTCCAAATTCTCAATAAATTTATCTTTATCATTCCTATTTCCTCAATTGGGCTTTTTGAAGAGCCTTCAAAAACCACCACTTTCAGATTATTCAACTATTTTCGACATATTATCGCAATATAAATGCCACGTTGGTAAACAAATTAACATCTCTCTGTTCTTTGTTTCAGAAAATTTCATGTTACGATTATGAAAACTTAGCAACCAAAGAACACGGAGGGTAAAAGAATGCTTAAAAAAATTATATCAATGATAGCAGTTGCTGTACTCTCAGTAACTGTAAGTGCTAATGTGTCAGCTGCAACAATTACTGTACAAAAAGGGGATACCCTTTGGGACCTATCCCGCGTACATAATACATCTGTAGAAAATATTCAAATGTTAAACCATCTTACTACCGATCTTATTTATCCTGGCGATAAACTAGCCATTGCACCAGAGAAACATTATATAGTTAAACAAGATGACACATTATGGGACATCGCCATGGGACATCATACATCGGTTTCGTTAATTAAAGAATGGAACCATTTAAATACCGATCTCATCCATCCTGGATTAAACCTATTAATCTTTGATGGCATAAATACTAATAATACTGCTGTAAGCGGAAAAACAATGGATCTTGCTTTACAAGAATCTAAGGAAAATGCACCTGTATTTAAAACTGAATCAACACAAAAGGAAAGTGTACCTGCAGTAAAAGTAGCACCAGCACCAAAGGAAAGCGCACCTGCAGTAAAAGCTGCACCTGAACCAAAAGAAAGCACACCTGCGGTACAAGCTGAATCAAAAAGTGATTCAAGTTCTAAAGAAATTACAGTGAAAGCTACAGCTTATACAGCCTCATGTGAGGGATGTTCCGGCATTACGGCAACTGGAATGAACATTAAAGCAAATCCAAATCAAAAGGTCATCGCCGTTGACCCATCGGTTATCCCGCTAGGCAGTAAAGTGTATGTAGAAGGCTATGGGGAAGCGATCGCCGGAGATACTGGCGGAGCGATTAAAGGAAATCGAATTGATGTCTTTATTCCTTCTGAACACGATGCAATCAATTTTGGGGTAAAACACCTAAAGGTAACCATATTAAACTAAAACATATTAAACAACTTATCTATATTATACCCAATATTATGCAAAACACTGCAACTCTTTTATGTACCAAGGGTTGCAGTGTTTTTTTATTTACCTAAAATTATCTAGCAAAGATTCCTCCATCCGGATGCCATCAAATAACCTCCATGTTGGAAGTACAAAAAAAAACGCTCATATGAGCGTTTTTTTTATTCATTGATTTGGAGCTTGATCCTGCGGCTTCCTAAAATTAGATTATGTTCGTCTCCTTCGATTACGCAGAAACGACGGAATATCCAGAGGGTCTTTTGCCTGTTCGTTGTATCGGTCATAATTTACTTTTGGCGGTTCGGAGTACCGATCATGATTTTCCTTCGGAGGCTCAGGGTAACGGTCATACTCTCTCCTCGAAGGTTCAGGGTATCGATCATACTCCCTCCTCGAAGGTTCTGGGGATCGGTCATACTCTCCCCTCGAAGGTTCAGAGTATTGATCATAATCTTGAACGGGTTCACTTCGGTATCTCGGCTCACGCGGCCTGCGCGGTAACCGATTTTCCCTTTGATATGTATCAGGTATTTCTTCCATAGAAGGCTGGGAAGGCGTTTCTACAACGGTTTCCTCTTCCTCATTGAATCCAGTAGCAATGACCGTTACAATAATTTCATCATGTAAGTTATCGTTAATAACGGACCCAAAAATCATATTTAATTCTGCATGGGAGGCTTCTGCAACGATATCGGCTGCTTCCTGTACTTCAAAAAGACTTAAATTATTGCCGCCCGTTATATTCATGATCACACCTTGCGCTCCATTTATGGAGGTTTCCAGTAGCGGACTGTTTAATGCTTTCCGAGCAGCTTCAGCCGCACGATTACTCCCAGTGGCAATACCGATTCCCATTAGCGCGGTTCCTTTATGAGACATGACTGTTTTCACGTCTGCAAAGTCAAGGTTGATTAAACCTGGCACCGCAATTAAATCAGAAATCCCTTGAACCCCCTGTCTCAGGACATTATCCGCTTCACGGAAAGCTTCCACCATGGGGGTCTTTTTATCTACAATCTCTAATAGGCGGTCATTAGGTATAATGATAAGGGTGTCCACCGCTTCCCTGATGGCGTTAATTCCGACCTCCGCGTTTTTTGCACGTTTTAGACCTTCAAATTTAAACGGACGGGTAACAACCCCAATGGTCAGGGCGCCAAGCTTACGGGCAATTTTCGCAATGGCAGGGGCTGCCCCTGTACCGGTTCCGCCGCCCATTCCAGCTGTGACGAAAACCATGTCTGCGCCCGCTAAAACCTCTTCAAGCTGCTGTTTGCTTTCTTCGGCAGCCTTTCTTCCTATTTCCGGATTTGCACCAGCTCCTAAACCTCTTGTTAAGGCTCCGCCGATTTGCATGGTGATCTCGGCTTTTGATTGATTAAGAGCCTGTGCATCGGTATTAACAGCAATAAATTCTACACCCTCCACTCCAGCCTCGATCATTCGGTTCACGGCGTTGTTTCCCCCGCCGCCAACACCAATGACTTTGATCGTAGCGAATTGGTCGAAATCGGCATCAAATTCTAACATGATGATTCCTCCTTTATCCAGCTTCATTTGAATTTTCTAACTAGTGTTGCATAGTAACCCTTTATCTAATTTGAATTTTCCGTCTCTTTTTAGTGTTTAGTAGATTAGGAGGTCCAGGTAAAGTTTCTAGAATGACTCTTTTGCCATTAAACATGATGTAGTTTTAAGTCTACTTAACCTGAATTTTATTGTCTAGTTAAGATAAACCTATTCAAAAGGGGAAAAAGATGGGGAAAAATGCACACTTCCGATTAATAGGATTTACCTACCATCATTTTTTCTCAGAGAGAAATAGATTGAGAAATGAAAAAGCAGAAGGTGTTTTTTTCACCTCCTGCCTTATCATTGAGCGTCGCACCGATTCACTAAGCTAAATTTCGTACCGATGAGTAATTTTTCATACAGACTGGTTTATTCAAGATTAAACAGATTGAACTTCTTCTTTTACAGTTGATTGAACGACTTTGCCTCTTGTAACAAGACTTACAATGATCATAGTAGAAACATTTATAATGAGAGCGATAATCCCCGTGTTTAATTCTTGCACTGCTTGAGGCAAAAACGGGAACAATGTGCCAATAGATGCCTTGGTAAGTGTGACATATCCTACTACCAACACACCTACAATCATCCCAACAGCCGCACCTTGTTTCGTAACAAAGTTATTCTTCATTAAACAAGCGAGCAGCGCCGGAAATAATTGGGTAACAAAACTATAGGCCATTAAAAGTAAAGTAACAATTCCATCTCCGCCATTCAGCGTAAAATAGACTGAAATAAGGGCGATTACAGGAACGAACGCTTTGGAAAGAGTGGATACTTGCTTATCAGAAGCGGATGGAACCATCACTTTATACACATTTTTTGCTAATGCACTAGAGGAAGTCATTAACATCATCGATCCGGGAACTAATGCTGTTAATAAACCCGCTGCCCCGATTACACCGACAAACCATGGATCAAAGGTTTGAATCGAAATCCGGAGCAGAGCAAGATCGGATGCGGTTCCCTCTAAACCAGGAACTTGACCGATTGCGGCAAAACCGACAAAGAATACGAAAAGCAACATCACAACATAAAGTGGTGTAAATATAGCGTTCTTTCGAATTGCTTTTGCACTCTTGGCCGAAAACGCTGAAACGAATATATGCGGCCACATGACCGCCCCCAATACATTCATAAGAACGGTAGAAATCAACCAAGACATGCTTAATCCTTTATCAGGTATCGTTAAAAATCCCGGATTGGCCGCATTAATTTTCTCAAACATTGGCTGGATTCCTCCATAATAGTGAAAAGGAATATATAATCCGATAAAAGCAACGATTCCAAAAATCATAATATCCTTAACAATCGCGGTCCAAGCCGAGCCGTGAATACCAGAAATCATCACATAAATGGTCACAGAAATGGCTGCAATCCAAATCGCAACTGTTGGAGAAATGGTTCCATAGGAAGCTTCTGAAACAATAATTCCAAGCCCTTTTAATTGGAGAACAATATACGGAATCATGGAGATCACACCGATAAAGGTTACAAGGACCCCAAGATACTTACTTTTATACTTGCTTACAAAAAAGTCAGATTGTGAAACGGCATTGTGGTCCTTTGCATACTTCCAAACAGTCGGAAATACCCAGTAGATTAAGACATAGATAAGACTTAAATAGGCGAGAATATAGAGAGCAGGTCCACCCTTTCCATATGCCCAAGAACTTGCACCAAGGAATGTAAAAGTCGTAAAGGATTCACCCGCCATTAAAAGAAAGACAAAGATTGCACCAAAACCTCGTCCACCTACTGCCCACTGCTCAAGGTTCATATCTTTTCCTTTTCTCGCTTTGATTCCTAAATAAAGCGCAAAGACTAAAAATCCAAAGATTACGAAAAGGGCTGAATTCATCCTATATCACCTTCCTTGTTCGCAGGATCAAGTTTATATACAATTACTAATAGGACTGATGTTAAAATAACCCAGACAATCACCCAGAAAAAAATAAATGGTAATCCTAAAATATATGGTTCTACTTTGTTAACAAATGGCAGACATCCTAGCATACCTAGAAACGGAAGTAAGGAAAGTAACGCAATCACAGGTTTCATTCGTTTTCCCCCTTTATTAAAAGTTGACACTCCTTAAACCTAGTAGAGTCGCTAATAAATCACCCTAGCTTTCTTGCATGATGAGGCCAGATTGTGCGGCTGAATGTTCTGAGAGATAATCCATAACAGCACCGATAAATAGTTTTCCAATATCCAACATGGCCCGCTCATCCACATCAAACTTTGGATGGTGATGCGGGTAGGTAGCATTGATTTCAGGGTTTGCGCCGCCGACCCACACGAAAGTTCCAGGCACCTTTTTCACATAATAAGCAAAGTCTTCCATTCCCATCATCGCTTCCATATGGTGGACATTGCTTTCCCCAAACAGTGAGGTAGCCAATTTCTCCATTCTTTTCGTTTCCTCTGGGTGGTTCCAGACAGCAGGGTAGCCTCGAGTGTATGTAAATTTTGCAACTGCACCCGCTCCTTTGCAGGTGGACTCGACAACTTGTTCCATTTGTTCCTCAATCAAATCCCTTACCTCTTCATCAAACGTCCGAACGGTTCCGATGATGGTCGCCTTATCTGGGATCACATTAAAGCCACTTCCGCTATTAAATGCGCCAACTGTAACAACGGCTGTTTTCACAGGATCGACCCTCCTGCTGACAATTTGCTGCAAATTCATGACAAGCTGGCTTCCGGTCGTAATGGGGTCAACCGTTAAATGAGGTGTCGCGCCATGACCGCCTCTGCCTTGAATCTCAATTTCAAATGTATCCCCACAAGCACAGATGTAGCCTTCTTTAATGCCAATGAGTCCATAAGGATGCATGGAAGAAACATGCGCTCCAAAAATCACATCTACTCCCTCTAAACAACCGGCCTCAACCATTGATTTTGCTCCGCCAGGGATCACTTCCTCAGCAAACTGATGAATGAACACAATATTTCCTTCCAATTCGTCCTTCACTTCACTTAACACCTTGGCAACACCCAGTAATGTGGCCGTATGGAGGTCATGACCACAAGCATGCATCACACCAGGGACCTTGGATTTGTATTCAACATCTTTTTCGTCTTGAATCGGCAAGGCATCAAAATCAGCCCGCAATGCGACGGTTTTCCCTGGTTTACCACCTCGGAGCAATCCCGTAACACCTCTTCCACCCACTCCAGTTTTCACTTCCAAACCTAAGTCAGTTAAAAAAGCTGCCACCTTCTTCGGTGTATTCACCTCTTGGAACGACAGCTCGGGATTCATATGAAGATCCCTTCGAATATCGACCATTTCTGCATAAAGTTTTTCCAGTTTGTCAAAAAGCTGTTCTTGCATAAGTAAGCCCCCTTTTAGTAGTCTACACACCAAATTCTTCACACTTTTCAAAATCTTATAAAAAGTATAAAATGATTTTAAAGCGTTTTCAATGTAGGTATTTACCGATTATCCTCAATATTATGTAGGTATTTACACCAGGAGGTTCCTATGGAATTGATAAAGCCAGCTCTATCCTTTTTAGATCATGTAATAAAAGAAACCCCTTTTCAAATTTGGGCAGGTCAACAGCATGATCAAAAACATATTTATAGTAACGGCGGCGAGATTCCTCTTTCACCGCCATCTTTTTCCCTTTCCAAACCACGTAAGACCTATTCGGTCAACAGGCAAAACGGGAGGACCTTCCTCCATTTTTTATATCCGGAAGAGTTTCATATCTCTCTTTGCATGTTTAAAGAAAATGCACAACTGCCTGTTGAAACACTCGAACAGCTTCACTATTACTTTTATCCTCTATACAGCCAGGAGTTGATTCAAAAGCGGGATCGAGAATGGAAAATGGTGATGGAAACAACGAGGTCAATCAATTCATCCATTAATACGGACGAGGTGTTAACAAAGATCGTTCGAAATGCCATCAAGGTGATCCCCGCATCAGATGCAGGGTATTTACAGTTATTTGACGAGGAGCAGGAACGACTAGTTATTAGGGCCGCTGTTGGTTTCAATGAACACATTTACCACTTCCAACCCAAAAGTGGTGAGTCGATAACTGGAATGACCTATCTAGATGGAAAGACGAGAATTTATCATTCTCGAATGGAAATCTTGGCTTCGATGAGCGAAGAAAAGATTACGGAGGAAAATTATCATCATATTATGGCTTCTTCTGATCAGCATTTTCTTAAAGGAGGAATTTGTGTAGCAGTTTCCGTTGGAGAAAAGCGAATTGGCGTCATGATGGTGCACCAATTTTTCACTGAAGGAGGCTTAACCAACCGGGATATCGATTTATTACAAGGGTTTGCTGACCAGGCTGCTATTGCGATCCAAAATGCAGCACTTTTTTCTGAAATAAGGAAGAATATTGCTGTGCTGACTGAACTAAGCGAACAGTTGACAGAAAAAAATGCATTGTTAAACAAACGCAATCAAGTTCACGAAACATTAACGCGCATTTCATTGGAAAATAAAGGCGTTAAAACAATTATTTCAGAATTAAGCAAAATGATCGAAACGCCCATTTCCTTTTTCGATTGCACAGAAGATGAATTTTTTTGCAGTCATCAAAGCCAGCGACACCTCTTTCATTATGAAGAAATTAGAAAAATAATTCTTCCGAATCATGGCCCTCATAATATCGAAGTTCATGCCACGGAAAATGGTTCTTATTATCTTTATCCGATTCATAATGGAACTGCTTTTTTAGGGTGCCTAATTGTGGCAGCAACTAATCCGCTGAGCAAAATGGATATCGTAACAATTGAACAAGGAGGTGCGATTCTTTCATTAGAATTAGTAAAAAAACATACGTTGACAGATATTTACTACAAGAAAACCCATGAATATTTTACTGCAATCATAAAAAATACAAATACCGACTCGCTCTATGAACATGCAAAAGATCTTGGACTCATTCCATCCTCCTATCTATGTGTTGCCTTATTTGAAATAAAAACATATCCTGACCTGCAACTTTTAGAAGCAAATATTCACCGCTTAGTTTCATTTATAAAAAAAGCCCTTCCAGAGCTTCATTTGATCATCTATGGTTTTCATAATAAGGTCAATCTTCTCATCTCCTCGGATCATCCAGCAGCTCAAGCAAATATGACCGAGAGACTCGCAAATTTAATCAGGATTTGGGGAAATAAGGATGGCTTAGAAGTATCGGGTGGCATTGGTTCAACCTATAAAGGAATTGAAAATATTTCAAAGAGCTATGAGGAAGCAGAAAAAGCACTCGCCTATTTAGCCAATCGGAGCGAACAGAAGATGATTCATTACGAAAACATTGGGGTAAACCGCCTATTTATCCATCAGCAGCCTCAGGAAATCGAACGTTTTTTAGAGGAAACATTAGCGCCGCTATTGTTAGAAAAGAACCATCACGAACTAGAACATACACTCCTTACCTATATTCAATTAAACAAGTCAGCTGTCGAAACAGCTAAAAAGCTTCATATTCATATTAATACGCTTTACAAGCGGTTAAAAAGAATCGAAGAACTATTAAATGTTGATTTTAATCATCCAGAAGATAACCTAAAAATTCAATTAGCCTGCCACTTGAGGAGCTTCGTACAAGCATAAAAGGAGAAGTGCTCATAACACTTCTCCCTGCAACCTTTACCGTTCCCTAATATTCAGGTGCCAGGCACTGTCATGAACGACGCACTGACTCCCTGAAATCTACAATTCCACGAGCAACATCTTTCATTAAATAGGTGAGATAAGTTTCATTCGAAAGATTCTTATCCTCGATTGGGTTGGTCATGAATCCCATTTCGATTAAGACCGCTGGGACTTGAGACCAATTTGTGCCGGACAAATCGTCGCGAAAAGAGATACCATTTACTTTGACATCCTGATTTTCCTTTACCTCATCCACAATCAATTGGGAAGCCTTTAAACTATCCTTATAGATGGTTTTCGTATAAGGATTCTTGCTTGAAGGGGTTAGAATCGAAAAGCCTCTGACACTCCGATCGGTGGACCCGTCCGCATGAAGGCGAATAAACAAGTCCGCCTTATTCACATTGGCCATTTCAGCCCTTACTTTATTACTTACATTCACATCGTCTGAGGTTCGTGTATACACCACTTTGAAACCTTTTTCTTTTAAGATTGCACCTAAAATTCTAGAAGCCTTTAATGTCAGCTTATATTCAGGTGTACCGGTTGTGATCCCCCTAGTTCCTCCCGTTACTTTTGGCTTTTCCTGGTTAGACCCCGGACCGATTTTTTCAGTCGATAAATCAGCTTTTTGCTGGTGACCAGGGTCAATGCAGATGACAAGCGGGTTCCTTTTTGGCTTCGCTGTAATGGGTGGTGCTGTCTTTTCCTTTTTTTCAACCCTCACTGGAGGTTCTGTTTTTTCAACCGCTCGAAAACAAACAAATGTGATCAAAACCACCACAAGGATGAAAAAGATTGAACCATATTTTTTAAAAAAACGGCTCACTATAAACTATCCTCTCTTGCCTTGATCGTGGTTACATTTTGTCTTTCTACATCATTTAATGAGCCATCAAAGGAATCATTAGCATGATACCACGATTTACCTGAAAAATAGTTTTGCAAATCCTTTGATTTAAACACGTAGCCATGACGAGCGTAGATTTCATTTCTGGCTAATCGAAGCTGCCATTTTGGTAAAATATCTATGTCGTCTAAGCTCAGCAACCTTTTATTACTAGTAGGTATAATATAATCGGAAGAAGAGGGCTTTGAACTTTCTGGCGAAAGGTTACTAGATTCATTTTTATTTTCTGCCGCTTTCTCTGTTGATGGATCAATCTTTTTAGTTGCTGTAACACTTGTTTTTGTTACTGGCTTTTGAAAGCCTTTAACGACGAACGGAGTGACACTTACAACAGCCAGCATCCCAACAATGGATCCAACGGCCACTATTTTCTTATTTTTCGAACTATGCTTCTTTTTTTCCACACGAGAATTAGGGGCTGGGGATATATTCTTATGATCTTTTGTGATTCTCGAACCGCAGTTCGGACAGAATTCACTAGATTTATTAACTTTTTTACCACAATTACTGCAAGAATTCATGAAATCATTTCCCCCATCTATTAATTATTCCTAGAAGGACATAAAAAAATCTATAATCATAGTTATTATAGAACAAAAAGAGGATTCAATTTTTGCAAACAGATTAAATTGATGTGACATTTGAACCAACTTAAAGCCAAAGTAACTGTTCTTCCTCCATCTTGAATTCCTCCCAATTGTAAATACCAGCCATCTTTCTACCAGTTTACCACACAAATCGACACGTTCAGACGCCTTCTTCTCCGGAAACCGATTGGTAAATTAGGATTTCCCCCTCACATCAGTAAAAACAGTGTCAAAATTCGCAGAAAGGGTTCCTCATTAAAATCTGATAATAATTTCCTTATTATGGGCATAATAAAATGGCATATTGACTGGGCCTTATAGAATGGATGGAACTTCTGGTGGTCGTTATAATCTATTTTTGTGTCGATATCCTCGAAAAAGTGTTGATATCCCTCAAAAATTTGTTGATATTCGACAATAGGAGCAGTTAATCTCGGCAACAACCCCTAAAACTTGAAAAAAACTGCTACCTAATGTATTTTGAAGAGAGCTAAAATTACGTTTTACCTCAGAATAGGAAGTGAAGATTATGATAAAGATTGAAATACCAAATCCTGATGTTGTCATAACGAAACAAAGACAGTTAGGTGAAAAAGTAGAAGCGGTTATTAGCAGTGAATATGGTTTTACAGATTATCATCGAATTCCTCGTGATAAAGGCGGAATCATCCTACTTTTTAACGCAGAGGATGAACTGTTATATGTCGGCAAAGCACGGAAATTGCGTCCAAGAGTAAAGAAACATTTTGAGGATACCGTTTCCCCTATTAAAATGCACCGTGATGAAGTATATAAAATTGTGGTTTGCATCGTCGAAGATCCAACGGAAAGAGAAATTTACGAAACCTACATCATCAACAAGCAGCATGCAAAATACAATATTGACAAAGTGTTTTATAAATAAATTCCGTCAAACATAAAATCACCTTGCACCATAAGTGCAAGGTGATTTTCACATTCTGTAGATTAGTACGAAGATTGTCGATTGTTATTTACGTTTCCAGCGTTTAAATGATTGCATTCTTTTACAGATTTAATTGCATGTCCGCTATCATCTGTACACCAGGATTGGGATTGGAAGGCTAAAAAAATCCCTGCCCATCGATTCTCTTCGGTAAAATGAATAAGGATCCCACCGTCTTGCCTGATTCCATCATCATTTTTCCATCTACCCACATTCCCCTGATTCATATGAATATCATGGATCCCGTTACCAGGTAAAAAGTGAAAATATTGATCCGGAACATCCTCTTCCGGTCCCCATCTCTCACCGTAAGCATAAAGGGTTGCATTTTTACCCATGGCTTCCTTGATGTAGTACTCTACTTTTTCTTTTAAATCATTATTGAGACCGGGTTTAAAAGGCGGAAGGGCAACCATATCCTTGGGATCGAATAATCCCCCGCGAATATAGTCGAGGGCAATTTCCTGATTGTTGTTCGTGATGGGAATAAATCCAGAAGGAAGTGATGGCAATTTTGTGATTTGTTCGGAGTTGAAATTCTCGCTGACATAGTAAAGAACTTCCGAGGGGCGCGTTCCTGATTGAATGTTAACCGCGATTCGATAATTCGTCTCTTGGTCATCTTTAAGATGAATTTCAAAATGAGGGTTTCCGGAGCGACCGATGGCAGTGTTTACAACTTTTCCTTTTAAAACGGTATAATTTTGTAAAGGCATTGGCAGATCCTCCTCTAGTAAATTTAATTACTTGATTCTATTTTAGGCCATACCCTTTTTCATCACCACGTTCTATTTCCTTATTTTTCTATTACAGAGTTCATACTTTTAGATTAGTTGAGCATTCCACGTCTATTTCGGCAGTCCATTCATTTTGAGATACAGAGTGGAAAAAGTTTTTTCCACTCTTGATACAGTTGATCATCAAAAGTCGATTACAGAAACCATTCACCCTGCGCGAGTTTTTCTACCCTGCCTCCTACAAAAACACTAATTTCCCCATCAGCATCACTTGCTTTTAAAAACAATAAAGAAGCCCTGTTCATTTCATAACCTTGTTCGACACGAAGATCAATTTCATTTTTTTCAAAAAGTCGGTACTTTATTAAGTACCCGGCTAAGCAGCCGTTCGAGCTTCCCGTAGCCGCATCCTCAGGAATCCCATAATAATCTCCAAAATCCCGAACATTTAAATCATTGTCTGGATGATAGGCTTCAGGAGAAAAAACCAGGATTGCTTTTGCATCCGTATATTCAATTAGCTCAAAGTATTTTTCTTTGTTAATCTTTACTTTTTTAACAGCTTCTAAAGAGGTTAAAGGGACAATAATCACTGGAAGACCCGTGGAAACCTCCTGGATAGGATATTTTACATCTATGTATTCTTGATCAATGTTTAACACTTCAGCAACTTTATCAGCTTCTAAAACTTGACCGAAAGATGGTTCATTTTGCTTCATCCAAATCACTTCTTCTTGATGGTCGAAGGAAACGGGGATCTGACCAGCTTTAAAATTTAACATAAGTTTGTCCGCTGGTTCTGCTAGAATTTCATTTTGAATAATATACGCCGTACCCAATGTCGGGTGGCCAGCGAAAGGAACTTCTTCATTCGGCGTAAAAATCCGAACATCATATCCCCCGTTATTTTTCACATTAGATAAAATAAAAGTCGTTTCAGAATAATTCACTTCCTTGGCGATTTGCTGCATCTCCTCACCCGATAAATTTCCAGCATTCTTAAAAACAGCAAGCTGATTTCCTGTATATTTCCCTTGTGAAAAAACATCGACAATTGAATAATTAATTTTCTTCAATTTCGCTTCTCTCCCTCATTAGTAGTGCATACTTAGAAACTCATTAATCTCCGCGTTATTTTTACTAGCATATGAGTTTTCCCGAAGCTTGTATTGATATAGATTCTTTCAACCTAAAACTTTAATGATTGAAGATAATTTTCATAGTGCTGAGAAAGTCTTCTTTTTCCTTCCGGGCTTTTATAAATGGTTCCCGTCCTCATAGAACACCTCAATCTTTATCGATAGGTATACATCATCCAAAACCCAATATCCTCAAAGCCAATTCGCTTATAAATCGCTCCTGCTTCAGGATTATCGTAGAACAAACAAAGTTCTTTCCCCTCGCTTAAAAGTTGGCTGCATAGCCTAAGCATACACTTGGTTGCATGTCCTTTTTTCTTATAGCCTTCTAACGTAGCTACCCCCACAACCATTGCAGACAATGAATTTTCTGCAGCTGTTGAGGCAGTGGAGACCATTTTTCCATCGTTCTTTAGAAAAAAAGACCGGGAACTGCCGTCTTTCAATTCACGAATTTTTCTTTCCACTGTGATAGTTGTATGGCAAAACTCTGGAATAGAGGTTAATAAGATAACAAGCTCCCCTGCATCCTTGGAAGTTGCTTGTTGAACATTTGCAAAATCAATATTCGTCGGATCAATATTCAATTTGGTACACTTAGCATAATAGGTTTGTCTTTTCCTTTTATATGGTTGAGGCAAGTAAGGCTCCAATTGTTCCGTGATTTCCTTAAGTCCGGACATCATCTTAAAAACAGGATCTTTAGACATGATCTCAGCAAACCCTTTGGCATTAAAAGCTGCTGTCGCAAATGGTATATAGTTTTCCTCATACTTTAACAAGACAGCAATCAATTCTCCGCTTTCGTTAAACTCTCCCCAAAGCTTTTGAAACTCTTGTTCATAACCATATGTTTCAATGTCACCAATGATAAATAAATTTTCAGCAGGTCGGGTCTTTAGGAAATTAAGACAAACCTCATGATCATTTTTATTTAGTCTTCTAATCATTGTTCTACTCCTTCAAATTTTAATTTTAACTGTATCCATTCAGTTTCTTTCCTAATTCTTCTAATTCTATTATAGATAGTAAGCAGGAACTTAAAAAGCCGTAACCTATCAGGAGGTTACGGCTTTTTTAAAGATATTTTTTTATATTTAAACTCTTTCAAGATTGAAGCGGGTGATGGGAATCGAACCCACAACAACAGCTTGGAAGGCTGTGGTTTTACCACTAAACTACACCCGCACATAACGCAAATGATATTTTATTTTTAACCATACCGGTGGTCGGCGTCCCGGATTGGGACCAGGGATACTGGTCGATCGTGCTCTACCAACTGAACTACTGAGCAAAAAAAAATCTATATCAACAGCAGGTATATCCTACTGGGGTAAAAGTACGGTCCGGACGGGACTCGAACCCGCGACCTCCTGCGTGACAGGCAGGCATTCTAACCAACTGAACTACCGGACCATATATTGCGGAGGCAGGATTTGAACCTGCGACCTTCGGGTTATGAGCCCGACGAGCTACCAGACTGCTCCACCCCGCGATAATAGAAAATATTAAGTTTAGATGATGCTCTAAGCTTAACGACCGCCCCGATCTCAGAATGCTTATTCAAGATGCTACTCAATCGGTGCGCTGTGGATAATTCGATGAAGCATATTCGAACGTGCTCCACCCCGCGATAATAGAAAATATTAAGTTTAGATGATGCTCCAAGCTTAACGACCGCCCCGATTTCAGAATGCTTATTCAAGATGCAGTTCAATCGGTGCGCAGTGGATAATTCCCCAAAAAGGAATGGAGCCTAGCGGGATCGAACCGCTGACCTCCTGCGTGCAAAGCAGGCGCTCTCCCAGCTGAGCTAAGGCCCCATGGTATAAATATCATTTTGACTGGTCGGGAAGACAGGATTCGAACCTGCGACCCCTTGGTCCCAAACCAAGTGCTCTACCAAGCTGAGCTACTTCCCGTAAAAATATGGCGCGCCCGAAAGGAGTCGAACCCATAACCTTCTGATCCGTAGTCAGACGCTCTATCCAATTGAGCTACGGGCGCATTATGAAAGTATTTTGCATGCCCAAAACACTGGTGCCGAGGACCGGAATCGAACCGGTACGGTAGTCACCTACCGCAGGATTTTAAGTCCTGTGCGTCTGCCAGTTCCGCCACCCCGGCAAATTGGAGCGGAAGACGGGATTCGAACCCGCGACCCCCACCTTGGCAAGGTGGTGTTCTACCACTGAACTACTTCCGCATATAAATAGTTGGTTATTTTGCTGCCGCAAAAAACTTTGGTGCGGGTGAAGGGAGTCGAACCCCCACGCCTTGCGGCGCCAGATCCTAAGTCTGGTGCGTCTGCCAATTCCGCCACACCCGCATATCCAATTAAATGGTGGAGGATGACGGGATCGAACCGCCGACCCTCTGCTTGTAAGGCAGATGCTCTCCCAGCTGAGCTAATCCTCCATTATACTGTCAGTTATTTTCACTGCTTCGAAATAACTTTGGTGACCCCTACGGGATTCGAACCCGTGTTACCGCCGTGAAAGGGCGGTGTCTTAACCGCTTGACCAAGGGGCCTTTTTTAAAAAATTTCAAAAATAATAGCCCCATAAAGGGCTTAGCCTGGCAACGTCCTACTCTCACAGGGGGACAGCCCCCAACTACCATCGGCGCTGAGAAGCTTAACTTCCGTGTTCGGTATGGGAACGGGTGTGACCTTCTCGCCATTATTGCCAGACTATTAAGTTTGAGGTATCATTCCCTCAAAACTAGATAATACAGAAGAAGTTTTTAGTAAAAACGAGTTCACCTTAAGACTATGGTTAAGTCCTCGATCGATTAGTATCAGTCAGCTCCACATGTCACCACGCTTCCACCTCTGACCTATCAACCTGATCATCTTTCAGGGATCTTACTAGCTTGACGCTATGGGAAATCTCATCTTG
>NZ_AXVA01000041.1 GCF_000482325.1 Bacillus sp. UNC438CL73TsuS30
CGCCGACGCCGCATGCATGAGAACGGATCAGATTCAACTGAAGGTCTTGAACATCGTTTTGATCGATTAATACATCACTAAATTTACCGAATCCAGTTGTAATTCCGTAAATCACTCTTCCTTCTGAAACGATTCGATCTACTGCTTCCCTGCTCTTTTTTACTGCTTCCATGCTTTTATCTGATGCTTGGACCTTTTGACCACCATATAATACTTCTTTCATTTCCTTTAACGTTAAACCTTGGCCAGTTAATGTAATCATTTATATCTCTCCTCTACCACTTTAGTATAATAAAGAAAGAGGCTGGATTCCTTTTCACTTAGTTTAGGAGTCCAGCCTCTTTAATAATCATAATGGAATATTTAATTTTTATTATTGGATGTATAAACCGTCTCATTTGTCTCATTCTCCTTTAAAAAATATAAATATTCCTATTCCTATGATAATTATTTTATGTGAAGCAAGCCCTTACTGTCAATGGAATTTTCTGAATTTTAGCACGATAACACTTTAGCACAATAATAAATGAAAGATGGTAATGGTTCTAGACTGCTCCTTTTTAATTTAAACACATTTGTTTTATTATACTTTTAGTAGATAATACTGTAGAAAACATGATACATTTAAAAAAAGCACATAATGAAAGGGGTTTATTATGTTCAATATTGGGCAGATGCAATTAAATAACTCCTTTACTTTAGTTGAGCCGCATACATCTTTGATACATATAAAAAACGAACTTTTAGAGCATGATTTTGTTTTTGTTTCCGGTGAAACCTACTACGCAATCTCAAATAGTGAATACAACCTTATAGCATTAGATGAGGATTCGCTTCCTGTCATCAACTGGATTGAAAAGGTAAATTGGCTCCCTTCCAAAGTTTCTACTATCAATGAACTTTCTACATCAACAACAGATTGGAGACGACCAGTTCTTATAAAGGATAAAGATAAGGGAGATATTATCGGGATTGTGACTGCTAACCAATGGTTTCAGCAACTTGAAGGGGAAAATAAGAAATTATCTTCTTACTTTTATACATTGGCCGAAACAATTAATGATGCAGTCACAGCTGTAGATCAGGAAGGAACTGTTATTTGTTGGAATTCTGTAGCTGAGAGGACATATAGAATTAAGCGAGAGAATATCCTTGGGCAAAAGATTGGAGAACATTTTAAAGCGGAATCCCTTATATTACACCATATATTAAATGAGGGACGGACTGTTCGCGGCGCCTATCATCGCCCCAATAACGATACTCACGTACTGATAAATGCTTCTCCTATTATAAAGGATAATACCATTATTGGTGGTATTGCGATCGAGCGCGATATTACTGGATTCGTTCGATTAAACGAGGAACTTGACTCGTCGCTTCCTTCGCTAATTGATCAAGAAAAGCCTTTTGATTCAATCATTGGAGTAAGTTCAGAAATTCAACAAGCATTACAAATTGCACAAAAAGTTGCCTCTGCTGATATTCCCGTTCTGTTAACCGGGGAACCTGGAACGGGAAAAGAGATGCTGGCCCATGCGATCCATTATGGCGGTTCAAAAAACACTGGACCTTTTGTAACAGTCAATTGTTCAACGATTCCTTCTGGCCTTTTAGAGACCGAATTATTCGGGTACCAGGAAGGAGTTTTTACAACCGATCGAAAGGTCGGACAAGCCGGAAAAATCGAACAAGCATGTAATGGAACTTTGTTTCTTGAAGAAGTCGACAAAATGCCATTGGATATTCAAGAGAAATTCCTAAATTACTTGGAACATCAATCCTTTTATCGAGTGGGTGGATCTGAATTAATTACAACAAACACACGGATTATTGCTTCTACTTCTCAACCATTAGAGTCCATGGCAAAGGATGGGGAATTTAACGAAACCCTTTATTATCGTTTAACTGTAATTAACATTGATATCCCTCCTTTACGTAAAAGAACAGAGGATATTATTAAACTTGTTCAACAATTTATACTTGAATTTAGTTCTAAGTATAAGAAACCCATTCCGGAAATTACTCCTAAGGTAATGACCCTTTTGATGAACTATGATTGGCCAGGAAATATCCGCGAGCTCCGCAATGTCATTGAACGCTTTATCATTCTTAATGATGAAAATATAATTACTCTTCATCATCTTCCCAAAAATATAATTGACACTTATTCTGGAGATAACAGCAAGGTTCCAAGCCAAAAGGAAACATCACTAAAGGAACGTGCACCAATAAAAGATGAGGCATTGATCATTGAGGAAGCTTTACGGAAAACTTATGGAAACAAGAGTGCAGCTGCCAAATTACTCGGTATCTCAAGGGGAACACTTTATAATAAGATTAAAGAGTATGAGCTTAACTGAGGTAAGGTTAAAAACAAAAGATATTCCCAATTCCATGGCCGATGTTCCCGCATCGGTCATTATTTGTTTTAGATGTCCTATAAACGGAGAATTCCAGGCAAAAAAAAGGCGCTTTCTGTAATCAGAAATGCGCCAAAAACGGAACAAAGTATTTATTTCCTTTTTTTATTACCCACAGTCAGTCTACCCATAAAAAATGCTCCTGCGGCTAAGCCAACCATTGTGTTGGTTTTTTTGTTAAATACTTGTTTAGCAACAAGATTTAAGTTTTGCGGTCTTTCAGCAAGACGGCGCATGAAATAACCGTACCAGTCTTTACCGAAAGGCACATAGGTACAGAAATTGTAGCCTTCATTTGCTAATTTTAGCTGAAGGTCTCTTCTAAAACCATAAAGCATTTGGAATTCAAATTTATCATTCGGAATATCATTCTTTTTAACAAATTGTTTCACATGGTTAATGACTTTATGGTCATGTGTCGCAATGGATGTGAATTTTCCATTTAATAAATGCCATTCAATTAGCTTAATAAAGTTTTTATCGATCTCTTTCTTATCCTGATAAGCATATTGTTCCGGTTCTTTATACGCACCTTTTACAATACGAAGACGATAATTTTTATATTTTTCAAGATTTTCTTGTGCATTAAAGAAATAGGCCTGAATGACCGTACCAACATTATCATATTCCAATGATAATTCTTCTAAAATATCAAAAGAAGGCTGTAGATGTCCATAATCCTCCATATCAAAGTTAACAAAAATGCCATAATTGCTAGCTTGATGAACAATTTCTTTAAGATTTTCCAAACAGAAGTTGTAATCAATATCTAATCCCAATTGTGTTGGTTTTAAAGAGATATGTGCATCTACGTTATTCTTATGAATTGCTTCGATTACCTTTAGAATTTGGTCTCTTGCGGCAATCGCCTCTTCCTTTTTAAAGACAAACTCTCCCAAGTTATCGACCGTGCAAGAGATTCCATTTGCGTTAAGCTCTTTAATGCTTTTAATCGTTTCTTCAATATTTGTACCTGCAACAACACTTTGTGCCCCTAGTTTCAATCCATACTTTTTAGCCGCACTATTAAGAAATTGGTTTTGGGATAATCCCATAAAAATATCTTTTAACATCACCATTACTCCTTCTTGTTGTTATATATTAGGATATCAATTTCAACAAATTACACTTTTATCATTTTGTTATTTTAGTAGGATTCAACTAAATAAGAATCATTAAAATAAACAACATTTGAAAGGATTTTATAACCCTGAATTTTCCCGAAAGCCTCATTTGCTTCTTTTTTAGTGTCAAACTCAAACATTTGAATATTGTTCTTTGAATAAGCAGTAATGATCCACATGGAATATTCCCTCCAAGTAAAAATGACTTTAGGGGCTCACCCTTCTTAAAGTGTTTCGCTTGTTGTTTTTGCCTGCATGTGAAGAATCAGATAATCAGGGCCTCCTGCCTTCGAGTCCGTTCCTGACATATTAAATCCGCCAAATGGCTGGTAACCGACAATCGCTCCCGTACAGCCGCGATTGAAATAAAGATTTCCTACATGGAATTCTCGTTTTGCCCGCTCAATATGTTCACGATTGTTCGTAATTAATGCACCAGTTAGGCCGTAATCCGTATTATTTGCAATTTCCATCATATGGTCGAAATCTCTCGCCTTACAAAAAGCGAGAACCGGTCCAAAGATTTCTTCCTGCATCAGACGTGCTTTTTCGTCCACATCTGCTATGATGGTTGGCTGAATAAAGTACCCTTTGGAGTCGTCCCCTTCTCCTCCTGTCATTAATCTGCCTTCTTCCTTACCAATTCCGATATATTTCATGATTTTGTTATAAGAAGACTGGCTGATCACAGGGCCCATATAGGAATTGGCATCTTCCGGGTTTCCGACGGATAACGTGTTGGTTAATGCCACTGCTTTTTCCAACACTTCATCATAAACATCCTGATGTACAACTGCACGGGAGCCTGCAGAACACTTTTGTCCAGAGAATCCAAAGGCGGAATAAACAATCGAAGAAGCTGCAAGATCCAAATCAGCATCTTTATCCACAACTACTGTATCTTTTCCACCCATTTCTGCAATTACACGCTTCAACCAAATTTGGCCTGGATGTACTTTTGCAGCACGCTCATAAATCCGGCAGCCAACTTCACGGGAACCTGTGAAAGAGATGAACCGGGTTTTCGGGTGATCAATAAGGTAATCCCCCATTTCAGAACTATCTCCAGGAACAAAGTTCAGCACCCCTTGAGGCAAACCTGCTTCTTCCATGATCTCTACAAATTTTGCTGCGACAACAGGTGTATTGGCAGATGGTTTAAGAAGTACAGTGTTTCCTGCTACAATCGCTGCAGTCACTGTTCCTGCCATAATCGCTAATGGGAAGTTAAACGGTGAAATGATAATACCTACACCAAGTGGGATGTAATGAAACTTGTTAATTTCTCCGTCTCGGCTGTTAACTGGTACCCCATCTTTTAATTGCACCATCTGACGGGCATAGAATTCAAGAAAATCGATCGCTTCTGCTGTATCTGCATCCGCTTCTCTCCAAGGCTTTCCGGCTTCCTTAACAAGGTAAGCTGAAAATTCATGTTTACGACTGCGAAGGATTCTTGCTGCACGGAATAAGATGTTTGCCCGCTCTTCCGGATCATGGTTTTTCCATGTTTCAAATGTTGAAAGGGCGGCTTGCATTGCTTTTTCAGCCAACTCTTGATTTGCTTTTGAAACCGTTCCAATGACTTCTTCCTTATTACTAGGGTTTACCGATATTGTCTGTTTATCTGTTTTAATACGTTCCCCTCCGATCACAAGCGGATACTCTCCGCCCAATTGTGACTGGACAAGCGTTAATGCTTTTTCAAATGCATTTTTGTTTTCTTTTGTTGTGAAATCTGTAAACGGTTCATGTTTATAGGGTGCAATCGTATTTTGATAATCTGTAATCATTTGATTCTCTCCCTTATTACAAGATTTTTAATATATTTAATATTCAAATTCAACACAAATATATTATAAACATCTTTCAACACACTTGTATATTACTTTTTACAAAAATTGTTTAAATTAATTTTTATTATACAATTATGTTTAATTTTAAAAGAATTTTTGAACAATTATGTGCAAAATAAAACTACCATTCTAAATTTATACGATAAAATCAAATTTAAATTGAAAAAATATTATATTTTATAATCAACCATTAACAAAAATGTATTGGATAATTTACAGATTGACAGCATCGGACAACAATGTATAAAATGTGTTCATAGAAAAGACTATAAATTTATAATTCTCTGAAATATCCAATTGATCTATAGGGTATTTTAATTAGAATTTGGAAGGGTTTTCATTTACTTTTTCTACGATAAAGAAATTGAACACCTTTCAATTATTTTTGGATAATCAGTTAATTGAGGAGGATGGTTAATGCATCATCAACAAACAGAGTTACAGAAAGGGTTAAAAATTCGGCATATTACAATGATTTCTCTGGGGGGAATTATTGGGGCTGGACTGTTTATCGGAAGCGGATCCTTAATTAATATGGCTGGACCGGCCTCCATCTTCTCCTATGCATTCGCAGGGCTGCTTGTGGTTTTGGTTATGCGGATGCTAGGAGAAATGTCCATAGTCAATCCATCAAGTGGTTCTTTTGCTACCTATGCCCGGGAAGCGCTGGGCCAATGGGCTGGTTATACAATCGGGTGGCTATACTGGTTCTTCTGGGTAATCGTCATTGCAGTTGAATCGATTGCAGGTGCAAATATTATCCAATACTGGTTTCCTTCTTTGCCTTCTTGGTCGCTTAGCCTTTTGCTTACCTTTTTATTAACGTTGACAAACATGTACTCTGTTAAATCGTTTGGTGAGTTTGAGTACTGGTTTTCTCTTATCAAAGTAGTGAGTATTGGCTTATTTTTGATTCTTGGCGGGGCTATTATATTCGGACTTATACCAGGGGTCGAATCCCCCGGAACCTCAAATCTTCTACATCGAGGCGGATTCTTACCGAATGGAATTAGTTCTATATTTTTGGGAATTACTCTTGTTATGTTTTCCTTTATGGGAAGTGAAATTGTCGCAACCGCCGCAGGAGAAACAAAAAACCCTGAAAAAGCTATTACTGTTGCAACAAACAGCGTTATTTATCGGATTCTCATTTTTTATCTAGGTTCAATTTTAGTGCTGGTTACAATTCTCCCATGGGATTCTCATACCCTGCTGAAAAATCCCTTTGTTTCTGTACTTGAGATTTTAAAAATACCTGCTGCAGCTCAAATCATGAATTTTATTGTGTTGACTGCTGTACTTTCGTGTTTGAATTCTGGTCTTTACACGAGCTCGCGTATGTTGCTTACGATGGCACAAAACGGAGACGCCCCCCGAATGTTTTTAAAGATCAACAAAAAAGGTGTACCGCTTCAAGCCATCTTGGGCTGTACCGCAATCTCCTATATTAGCGTAGGATTTAATTACCTATCTCCTGATAAAATATTTCTCTTCTTAGTCAATGCTTCTGGAGGAGTTGCGCTACTTGTTTACCTAGTAATCGCCTTCTCACAACTACGTATGAGAAGAAAATATGAAAAAGAGAACCCTGAAGCACTGAAAATAAAAATGTGGTTATTTCCTTATTTGACATACGCTACTATTCTTGCAATCATTGTTCTTTTTATCGCGATGGCATTTATTAATTCACTACGTTCACAATTCTTTTTAACGACCCTCATCGCTCTATTTGTTATCGGCTCTTTCTTTGTCAGCAAAAACAAAAAATCAATAGATTTATTACCAGAAAAACAAAAACAAATGTCTCTCCATTCAAAAGCGGAGTAGATGTTAAAAACAAGGGGGAAAATGTATGAACCATGAAACGTTACAATTGATCTCAATAGGGATTTACTTAGCCGGGATGCTGTTAATCGGTTGGTATGCATATCGAAAGACAAGCAATCTCACGGATTACATGCTTGGCGGCCGTTCGTTGGGGCCAGCTGTAACCGCTTTAAGTGCCGGAGCTGCAGATATGAGCGGCTGGTTACTAATGGGTCTGCCTGGCGGTATTTATGTTACTGGTCTTGCAAGCGCATGGATTGCTATCGGGCTGACAATTGGTGCTTACCTGAACTGGAAACTCGTTGCACCACGCCTGCGCTCTTATACACAGGTCGCAAATGATTCCATCACCATTCCAAGCTTCTTAGAAAACCGTTTTAAAGACAACACAAAATTACTTCGGATTGTTTCAGGTATTGTTATTCTTATTTTCTTTACTTTTTATGTATCATCAGGAATGGTTTCCGGTGCAGTCTTTTTCCAAAGCTCCTTTGGGACAAGCTATCATACTGGTCTTTATATCGTGGGCGGCGTTGTTGTTGCCTATACTTTATTCGGCGGCTTCCTTGCCGTAAGTTATACCGACTTTATTCAAGGATTAATGATGCTGCTTGCCTTATTATTTGTTCCGCTTCTTGGGATTTTTAAAACAGGCGGCCCTGCGGAAACATTTGAAACCATCCGCCACATTGACCCAACATTACTCGATTGGTTCAAAGGTACAACTTTCGTAGGAATCATTTCTGCAATGGCTTGGGGCCTTGGATACTTTGGCCAGCCGCATATTATTGTGCGCTTTATGGCAATTAGTACTGTTAAAGAAACAAAAAGCGCCCGCCGTATTGGTATGAGCTGGATGATTATTACTTTAATTGGAACAATCTTCACCGGTTTAATTGGTAAAGCTTATTTCTATCATAATGCTGCACATAAACTAGACAATCCAGAAGCTGTATTCATTCAGTTAAGCCAGATCTTTTTCCACCCATTATTTGCAGGATTTGCTTTAGCTGCCATTCTTGCTGCTGTTATGAGTACGATTTCTTCGCAATTAATCGTTACCTCCAGTGCGTTAATTGAAGATTTGTATAAGGTTGTAGTCCGTAAAGATGCTAAGGATAAAGAACTTGTATTCTTAGGAAGAATGGCTGTGTTAATTGTCGCTGTTGTTGCTTCCGCTCTTGCCTTCAAGCAAAATAGCACAATTTTAAGCCTTGTTGCTTATGCCTGGGCAGGATTTGGAGCTTCTTTCGGTCCAATCATTCTTTTAAGCTTATTCTGGAAAAAGATGAACAACTGGGGCGCCCTCTTTGGAATGATCGTTGGTGCCGTTACCGTAATCATATGGAAAAATGTTGGCCTTGGGGACACCCTTTATGAAATCGTTCCAGGCTTCGTCCTTAACTTTATCGTTTCTGTTATCGTCAGCTTGGCTACACATAAGAAAAACGATGAAATTGAAAAAGAATTTGATGAAAGTGTCCGTTTGTTGAAGCAAGAATCAGCATAATGTAACTGTTACTACTTAAAATTGAAGGGGGCTATTCATAATCTTTATGAATAGCCCCCTTTAGTATGATACCTAATCAAACTTAAGCCCTTTTAATGCTTCTGCCAATGCATTATTCAATGGTTCGTCCTCTTTGTTTTGGTTTTTTAAATACTTTTGTACTGTGCGTTTATCTACTTTTCCACCTGATTCTTTTTTGCGGCGTGCTTCGAAAGCTGATAGTTTTTCACGGTATCCACATTTACATGCAAAAATTTGGCCCTCGCCTTCGCCGCGTAGCTCTAGTTTTTTATGGCATTGGGGGCAGCGTGCATTGGTGACGCGCGAGACATTTTTACGATGTCCACATTCACGGTCTTGACAAACGAGCATTTTGCCTTTCTTCCCGTTAACCTCCAGCATTGGCTTTCCACAGTCCGGACAATTTTTTGTAGAGATATTGTCATGCTTGTATTTTTTATTACTTGCTTTAATTTCAGCCACAATCTCTTTTGTGTAGTTTTTCATTTCGCTAATAAACACATCTTTTTTCAACTTACCATGGGCAATTTGATCAAGCTTTTGTTCCCACTCCGCAGTCAAAGTAGGAGACTTTAGCTCTTCAGGCACTAGATCCAACAATTGACGGCCTTTAGAAGTAATATGAATGTCTTTGCCACGTTTTTCGATTAAGAATGAATTAAATAACTTATCAATAATGTCTGCACGCGTAGCAACCGTACCTAGTCCACCTGTCGATTTTAATGTTTCAGCCAGTTGTTTATTTTTTGTTTCCATATACTTCGTAGGGTTTTCCATAGCCGAAAGTAATGTTGCTTCATTAAAACGTGCAGGCGGATTGGTTTGACCAGATGTTTGGGCGATTAGTTTTACGTTTAATGTGTAGCCTTTTTCGATGCGAGGTAATATCTGTTCCTTTAGATCATCTGCTGCATCCTCATCTTCAAAGCGATCTTCGTATACTTCTTTCCAGCCAGTCGCTAAAATCGTTTTTCCCCTTGCAACGAAGTTCTCATCCCCGATTTTTGCACGAAGTGTTAATTGCTCATATTCGAATGCCGGGAATAAAACGGCCAAGAATCGTTTCACCACTAAGTCATAAATTTTTCGCTCTTTATCCGTGAAGGCTGAGAAATTTACATAGCCTTCTGTTGGAATAATGGCATGGTGATCGGATACTTTGCTATCATCTACGAACGCTTTCGAAGCTTTTATCGGCTTGCTTAAGATTTTATTGGTTAATGGACGATATTCCCCTACTCCACATGCTCGCAAACGCTCTGGAAGCGTTCCTACAATATCCGAAGAAAGATAGCGCGAGTCTGTACGAGGATACGTTAAGACTTTATGCTGCTCGTATAGTTTTTGCATGATGTTTAACGTTTCCTTTGCAGAGTAACCAAAGATTTTATTCGCATCACGCTGTAATTCTGTTAAATCATAAAGACCTGGAGAAAATGACTTCTTTGGCTTTTTCTCGATTTCTTTTACAAGCGCATTTTGTTTGCCTAGTTTTCTCACAATCGCATCAATTTTCTCCTTATCAAAGCTGCGGCTGTTCCCTTTTGCATCTTGCCAAGTCAGCTTTAAATGATCTGCCGTTTGGGCTTCGATGCCGTAATAGGTTTGCGCTTTGAAATTTTTGATTTCGTCTTCACGAGCTGCAATCATCGCAACAGTAGGAGTTTGCACACGTCCGCAGTTAAGTTGGGCATTGAACCTGGTGGTTAATGCGCGGGTTGCATTAAGGCCGATATACCAATCCGCTTCTGAGCGCGCGACAGCTGAAGCATATAAATTATCATAAGACTTGCCAGGCTTCAAATTGGCGAAGCCGTCTTTAATCGCTTTATCGGTAACAGAAGAAATCCATAGACGTTTAATCGGTTTATTGACTTTCACTTTATCAATGATCCAGCGCGCAACTAATTCTCCTTCTCTCCCCGCATCTGTAGCCACGATGATTTCTTTGACATCATTTCTTATTAGTTGGCTTTTCACTGCATTAAACTGTTTGCCTGTTTGCTTAATGACGGTCAGCTTTAAACGATCCGGCAGCATTGGCAGATCTTCTAAATTCCAAGTTTTATATTTCACATCGTAGCTTTCGGGGTCAGCAAGTGTGACTAAATGTCCGAGTGCCCACGTAACAATGTATTTATCTCCTTCAAGGTATCCGTTTCCTTTTTTATTACAATTCAGCACGCGAGCAATATCACGTGCGACAGAAGGTTTTTCAGCAATAACAACGCTTTTTGCCATTTTTTAAACATCCTTTCGAATTTCAGGTAAGTTAACTATAGCATACGTTTCAAATGGATTCAGGTATTCCGAAGATTCCAATACATAAAGGTCTTGAAACTAATTCCAGCAGGATAGTATGATGTAATGGCTTACATGAATGGAATGGAGATTTTTTATGAGAATTAGAGATTGGGACCGTAATTTAAAGGTCCGTTTATTTGCTGAAGCGATGATGAATATTACCTTTTGGATGTTCTTTCCGTTTTTGACCATTTACTTTGCAGATGAATTTGGTAAAAATAAAGCCGGAATTTTATTGGTCTTTTCGCAAGTTTTCTCGGTTCTGGCCAATCTGATGGGAGGCTATTGTGCCGACCGCTTTGGCCGAAAACGAATGATGGTTCTTTCTGCAATTGGTCAAGGTCTTTCTTTTATCATATTTGGAGCTTCCAGCTCACCGTGGCTTGACTCGCCATGGATTGGCTTTATTTCCTTTGCGATTGCCGGAGTTTTTGGTGCTTTCTATTGGCCCGCAAGCCAGGCGATGGTGGCAGATGTCGTGGAGGAGAAAGACCGAGGGAATGTCTTTGCGATTTTTTATACTTCGATTAATATCGCCGTCGTTATTGGACCAATCTTAGGTGCAATTTTTTATGTGAATTACCGCTTTCAGCTTTTACTCGTTGCTGGTATTGTCTGTATTATGCTAGGGTTAATCCTGGCAAAATGGACCCGGGAAACTGCACCATTAAAGAAAACAACTTCTATTGATGTGGATGGGAAATGGTATTACTTTTTACAAAACCAGCTTCGCGACTATTCACTGATTATTAAAGATAAAACGTTTCTACTGTTTATTCTTGCAGGTGTCCTGGCTGGGCAAACCTTTATGCAGTTGGATTTATTAATTCCCATTTATATGAAAGATGTTATCAAAAATCAAAGCCTGATTTCGTTCGGCAGCTGGTCCTTTTCTATTAAAGGGGAGCAGGCATTTGGGATTGTATTAGCGGAAAACGGGCTCCTTGTCGCATTATTGACCGTTTATGTTACGAAATGGATGAGCAAATACAAAGAACGTAATGTATTTATTCTATCTTCTATTATGTATACCATAGCGATTTTGCTCTTTAGCGGAACGGTGTGGATCTGGGGATTTATTTTTGCCATGGCAATTTTTACATTTGGTGAATTAATGGCCGCCGGACTTCAGCAAAGCTTTGTATCCAAGCTTGCACCCGAACATATGAGGGGACAATACTTTGCTGCCGCCAGTTTACGGTTTACAATTAGCCGTACCATTGCCCCAATCTTTATCCCGATGACGGTGTGGATTGGGTATCACTGGACATTTTTCTTCCTATCGATTGTGGCTTTAATCAGCGCTGGTTTCTATTGGCTCATGTTTTATTTTTTTGAAAAACAAATACCCCAAAAACGTTCAAAAAACTTTCTATAAATTGTACTAAAATGTTCACATTTCCCTCTTTTACTATTATAATTAACTTGTAAAGGTTTTCTATTATTAAAGGCGGTGGAATGTATGGATGGGTCACAATTTTTGTCTCCAACATCAATTTCAGGCATTATTACTTTTCTAGTTCTATTTTCCGCAGGGGTTTATTTTAATATAAAAGTATACGGTTCTAAACTACAGTAAAGATAAATAATCTTTACTGTTTTTTTATTTCGGCCCCTAATGGCTGCTAGTTTCTTTTTCCAATTAAACAAGCTACAATATATATGAAGATTTTGGTAAAGGAGAATACATAATATGAGTGAATTTCAGAAGAACCTTGAAAAATATGCTGAGCTTGCCGTTAAAGTGGGCGTAAATGTTCAAAAGGGCCAAACATTAGTGGTGAATGCTTCCTTAGATGCGGCTGAATTTGTTCGTCTTGTGGTAAAGAAAGCCTATGAAGTTGGTGCATTCAATGTTGTTGTCAATTGGACTGATGACTTCGTTTCTCGTACAAAATATGATTTAGCACCTCATGAAGCCTTTCAAGAATATCCTGCCTGGCGTGCAAAAGAAACAGAGGAACTTGCCGAAAAAGGCGCAGCTTTTATGTCTGTTATTTCTTCTAGCCCAGACCTTTTAAAAGGAGTCAATCCTGAACGAATCTCAAATTTCCAAAAAGCGGCTGGTACCGCATTAGCCAAATACCGCCAGGCGATTCAATCCGATAAAGTAAGCTGGACCGTTGTTGCTGCGGCATCTCCTGCATGGGCTGCAAAAGTATTCCCAGATGTACGAAGCGAACAGCAAGTTGAAAAACTTTGGGAAGCAATTTTTAAAGCAACTCGTGCAGATGTTGAAAATCCTGTGGATGCTTGGAAAAAGCATGACGAGAATTTACATGAAAAAGTTCATTATTTAAATGAAAAGAAATATTTGAAGCTGCATTATAAAGCTCCTGGTACCGATTTAACGATTGAACTTCCGAAAAACCATCTTTGGGTTGGGGCAGGAAGTATTAATGAAAACGGTCATGAGTTTATGGCAAACATGCCGACAGAGGAAGTTTTTACGGTTCCGCTTAAAACAGGTGTGAATGGTACAGTTGCCAGCACGAAACCGCTTAGCTATGGCGGCAATATTATTGACCGTTTTTCGATTACGTTTGAAAATGGAAAAATTGTTGGCGTAAAAGCGGAAGAAGGCGAAGAAATTCTGAAGCGTTTGGTTGAGACGGATGAAGGCTCGCATTATCTTGGCGAAGTGGCCCTTGTTCCGTTTAACTCACCGATTTCACAGTCCAATATTTTGTTCTTTAATACCCTGTTTGATGAGAATGCGTCGAATCATTTAGCAATTGGCAGTGCGTATGCGTTCTGTATTGAGGGAGGCAAGAAGATGTCTGCTGATGAATTAAAGGCAAATGGACTAAACCAAAGTATTACCCACGTTGATTTCATGATCGGTTCGGCTGAAATGGATATTGACGGTATTACTGCTGATGGCAAATCAGAGCCAGTATTCCGCGGCGGAAACTGGGCGTTCTAATTGATTATTTGAATGACGGGAAAATGTGTCCTTCGGTTTTTAGTGCCGAAGGACATTTTTTCTTTTTTTGAAACCGGAGAACGTCCTTCATCCGGGCTTTGAAGGACATTTTTTCCATTGGAATCCGAAAAACGTCCTTCATCCGGGCTTTGAAGGACATTTTTTCCATT
>NZ_AXVA01000042.1 GCF_000482325.1 Bacillus sp. UNC438CL73TsuS30
GTAAGTGTCAGCCGAAACCGACTTTCAACTTTTCCTCATGAGAGGAAAAGGATTATCCGGTATTAGCTCCGGTTTCCCGAAGTTATCCCAGTCTTACAGGCAGGTTGCCCACGTGTTACTCACCCGTCCGCCGCTAACCAACAGGAGCAAGCTCCTATTGATTCGCTCGACTTGCATGTATTAGGCACGCCGCCAGCGTTCGTCCTGAGCCAGGATCAAACTCTCCAAGAAAGTTGATTTAGCTCGAATGTTACGTTGGCTTCATTTCAAAAGAAATGAATATTATTGTTTGTTGACGTTTTTGTTTGTTTAGTTTTCAAAGATCAATTTCTCACGATCGCTCAAAAGCGACTTTTAAAATATATCATCCGCAAAACGCATTGTCAACAACTTTTTTAAATTGCCTTTTACGTCAGCAGCGACGTTTATAAATATAACAGGATAATAAATATATGTCAACAATTCTTTTAAAAAAAGTTCACACAGGCTTATCCTTTTTTTCTACTCCTTTTATCTTTCCTCATATACTTTAAACATTCATTTGGTGAAGCCACCCGTCTGAATAAGGTGAATAATACTTTGTAACGTTCCTCCATTGCTCTTTTGACAATATGATCAATGCGGTCATCCCTTAAATCAAAGAGGATTTCATCCATCTCCCGCTTAATTAGATATTCCATCTCTTTCACTTCTTTTTCGTTAATTAGTATTCCTATCATCCAATAACCTCCAATGAAGTCTCTAGTTCTAGTAGTCTTTTCCAAATAATTCAATTTTATAATAAAAATCTTTATTCATATTATTAAAAAAGCAGGCATAAGTTGAGACAAGGATGGCAATGGACGAGGTGGTTAGGATGAATTTCTTTTATGTATTAAATGGTAAATCTCTTAAAAACATTTCTCTAATCTTAATTGCTGCATTTTTTACAGCCTGGTTCCTTTATATGCAGAATCTTGCCCAAATACCTGTTTTTTCAACTAAGGATGGACCGAAGGCAATTTATCGTGGCGAAAAAGACCTTGCTTTATCTTTTAATATTGGTTGGGGAGATGAAAAAGCAGAACCGATTTTAAACACACTAAAAAAAGAGGGGGTAAAATCAGCAACATTCTTTTTAGCTGGTTCATGGGCTGAACGGCACCCCGATCTAGTCAATCGAATTGTAAAGGAGGGTTATGAAATTGGCATCCTTGGATATGCCTATGAGGATTATAAAAGTTTGGAGGATGCTAAAATTCGCAGGGATATTTCTAAAGCACAAGAGGTTTTTACAAAATTAAATGTAAAAAATATCAAGCTCCTGCGTGCTCCCACTGGTCATTTTGATGAAAGAACCTTAAAAATTGCAGAGCGGTATGGTTATACCGTTGTTCATTGGAGTGTGGATTCACAGGATTGGACGAATCCTGGTATTAAGACCATTGTTGCTAATGTTGAAAAGGCTAAAAAAGGTGATATTGTTCTCTTACATGCTTCTGATTCAGCCAAGCAAACCAATAAAGCATTGCCGGCGATTATAGAGGAAATTCATCATAAAGGCTTGAAACTGGTTTCTGTTTCTGAAATGATTGCCAATGGCCATGTCAGTTCAAAAGAAATAAAATAAAAATTAACATACAAAAAACCGTCCCTGCTACTATTTAAAGGGACGGTTTTTTATTGGTTTTACTTTTTACCGCTTTATTGCTGCTGCTCCCAGCCGCAGTGCTCGTACGCTTTTGTCTTTCCTGTTCGGAACGTTCATTTAACTTATGAAGGATTAACAATTGATAGGCATTACAGGCCAGAAGACCAAAGACCATAAGGTAAACCCAGCTTCTTTCATTAACCCGTAGAACTGGAACCCATTCGACAACTGTTACAACAACCATAAAAAAGAGCGCGGGTATAAAAGCACTAAAATTTGTTTGTTTACTTTTAAACCAAGCTGCAGCCCCGCCAATCACTAAAGGAATTAATGCTACCCCTATATAGGGCATCATAGACTCTCCAGGCTTGGCAAATGCCTCATAACGCATATAAACCAAATCAAATAGGCAAAATAATATGAGGACGGATTGAACGCCATTCCAAAGTGTTGCAGACTTAAAAATACCTAATCCGAACCGATGAATCGTTAAATAAGCAAAAAAGCCCATTTGACTAATAACACTAAAAAGGAATCCCATCACAATTAACCAAATCGTCGTTGATAATATATCAATTAGTTTAAATTCAGTAAAATACTGCTGAAATTCACTCCAGCGAACAATAAAACCCACAATAGCTGTTGTGAGCCCGCCTACTAATAATGTGGTCAAAAATAGTTTTACCCAATTGCGGCTCGTCACACTTTAAACCTCCAAAATATAAAATGCATTCCTAATGATTGTACCAATCCAAATTTGAAAAATCCATATTTTAAAATCCTTTACGAATAATCTTTCATGATTTTCTTCATCCTAAAATTAAGGATTCTTATGTGAAAGGAGCTTTTCAAAATGAAAGCGAAAAGTATGCTGCTCCTCCTACCCATCATGATGTTGTTAACTAGCTGCGCATCCAATGAATCCAGCAGCGGAGGACAAATTGATTATGAGCAAACCAAAAAAATGGTTGTTGATATTCTTAAAACGGATGATGGCAAGAAGGCAATTCAAGATGTAATGTCCGATGACAGTATGAAAGAAAAGCTTGTGATGGACCAAAAAATGGTTTCACAAACGATTCAACAAACCCTTACTTCCGATAAAGCAACAACCTTTTGGAAAAAAACCTTTAATGATCCAAAATTTGCTCAAGGCGTTGCCAAGAACATGAGATCCGAAAATGAAAAATTGCTAAAGGATTTAATGAATGACCCTCAATATAGAGGTATGATGATTCAAGTTTTTAAAGAGCCTGAAATTCAAAAGGAATTAGCGGATGCACTAAAAAGTAAGGAATACCGGGAACATCTTCAAAAGGTCATAGCTGAAACCATTGAAAGCCCGTTATTTAAGGTCAAAATGCAAGAACTTCTGCTTAAGGCGGCCGAAGATGTAAAGGCGAATGCGAGTAGCAGTAAAGATAGCGGCAGTCAATCAAGTGGAGGACAAAGCGGTTCTGACAACAGCAGCGGAGCCTAATCATCCTATTCATTCAAAAGCCTCTTCCTAGTCAGGAAGAGGCTTTATTTATTACTTTTTTAAAAGGCTTGTCATTTTTTCAGCAATTTCTAAATAGATTTTTCCAATTGGATGATCTTCCTGATATACAGATGGTGCAAAATCTTCGTCATTCCAATCAGGCTGGTTAAGTGGCAGGCGTCCTAGAACTTCCGTATTTAGCTCTTCGGCTAATTTATCCCCGCCGCCACGGCCAAATACAAATTCCTTTTCACCTGTCAGCTTACTTTCAAAATAAGCCATATTTTCAATAACACCAAGGATTTCGTGTTCCGTACGAACAGCCATTGCGCCGGCACGGGCAGCTACAAAGGCAGCCGTTGGATGTGGTGTCGTAACAATAATTTCCTTACATGCAGGAAGCATCGTGTGAACATCCAATGCAACATCCCCTGTTCCTGGAGGCAAGTCTAATAATAAATAATCCACTTCGCCCCATTCTACCTCATTGAAGAAGCTGTTCAACATTTTTCCAAGCATAGGTCCTCGCCAAATGATTGGTGCATTATCTTCAACAAAGAAGCCCATTGAAATAACTTGAACTCCGAAACGTTCAACCGGAATAATTTTTTCCCCTCTAACTACCGGACGATTTGTGATCCCCATCATATCCGGAACACTAAAACCGTAGATATCAGCGTCAATCAGACCTACCTTTTTACCTAAACGGGCTAAGGCTACAGCAAGGTTTACAGATACTGTTGATTTACCTACGCCGCCTTTACCGGAAGCAATCGCAATAAAGGTTGTATTTTTTGAAGATAATAAGCCTTTATCCTCCGTTCCCTCTACTGCATGACGATTGGCTGCAAGTACCTCTTCGGAAAGCTCGCCAAAACGAATCCCTACTGTAGCTGCACCTGCTTCTTTTAATAGATTTACAATTTGCGTTTGCAATTGTAATTGTTCGGCAGTACCAGTTTTGGCAATGTCCACTTTTACACTGACGTGATTTTTTTCTTCTTTAATTTTTATTTCCTCAATTGCATTTAGCTCTGCTAATGTTTTATGTAAAAATGGCTCCTTTAAGCTGCCTACAATTTCACGGATTTTCGCTTCTGTTAGCATGTAAACAAACACCTCACAATTGAATTCGTTTCCAAAATCAAGTATACCATAACTCTCACTAAAAACAGTTAAATGAATCACACGTATACCCTATACCAATAATAGAAAGTCAAAGAAGATGAGCGATTGAGCCCATCTTCCTTAATCTGTTTCCTTTAATTCCTTTTCATTCGTAAAATAACGGATGATTCCTTTATAAATGGAAGCAGCCACTTTTTCCTGGTAGGAATCGATTTGGAGATTTGCCTTTTCAGCTGGATTGGATAAAAAGCCTACCTCAACTAAAACGCCGGGCTTCTTTGCATTTTTTAAAATATAGACATGACTTATAGGCTTTGCCTTTCGACTTGTATTTTCTAAATTACGTCTTAACTCATCTTGAATAAATTTTGCCGCTTTTGCATTTTCAGTATAATGGGGGGAATAAAAGGTTTGAGCCCCGCTCCATCTGGCAGAAGGAATAGCATTTAAATGAATACTGACAAAAAGATCATTATCAGAGCTATTGATCATTTTCAACCTTTGCTTCAGGTCTTCTACCTTTCTTCTGCTATATCCTTTTGTTGTAGGGTCTGCCAGATCTTCATCGATTTCCCTTGTCATCATCACTAGTGCACCATGCTGCTGAAGAAAATCTCTGACCTTAAATGAAATATCTAAAGCAATATCCTTTTCTAAGGTTTTTCCTTCACCGGCACCACCGTCAGGTCCGCCATGCCCGGGGTCAATGAGAATGATTTTCCCCGATAAAGGTAAATTCCATGATTTCCATGATTTATCCTCCATAAAATCATGTTGTAAAATCAGGAACAATAAAAGTAAACCCACAGAGAACCCTATAATTTTCAATCTTCTCTTCAGCAACCAAATCATTCCTTCCCGCTCGTCCATGTTCATTTAAATATATGGGACAAGGGGGAATTTTAGAACTAATGGAATAACCTAGTGAAGCCTTAGCTTATGCCGTCTTTCTCCTTTTTGATATCCATCGAGCCACCAGACGTGGATGTATTGTTCACAGAGATAGTATAGGGATTCGCTCATCGTACCTTCTTCTCCATTACCCCAATAAAGTAAAAAATTGAATAGGGTATCAATTAAATGCTTTTCTTCCTTATAGCAGCGTTTTTTTACCTCTTCAATATCTTCACCATAATAACCAAATTTGCTAAACTTTGCCCCTAATAGATAGGCTTCAAGTGCTACATCGTAACAGGCCTCCTCCACACCGGCATGCATCACAAAGCTTGATGTAATTCTTGATGAGCCAAAATAGTGCTGGACCCGTTCTTTTAAAGTTTTTATCGATAAGTCCTTTAAGACTGACCGCTCATATTTAATTTGTTTTTCCCGTTTTTTTTCTTTAAAGGTTGTAATGACTGTCACAGTTTTCACCTCTTAGGACTATTCTTCATCCCATAATCCTAAGAAATGCAAAATTTCCGCTGTTTTCAATTGCCAATTTTATGATTAGAAAAATCCAGCCAATATGACTGGATTTTAGGGAATTTAATTTTTCTTCAGCTATTTGGTCGCACTATTCAACACAATTCCATGCAAAGGCTGGGTATAAAAGCTCATGAAAGATTTTATAATTACACTGCTTCTTTATTTAGAACTTCAGTTACCAAACTAAACTTTGGTTTCGTTTTGCTAGCAATAAGGAATAATACAAATTGCACAATAGATAGGGCAATTAAAACATCAAGAACCAATCCATAGGAATGATTGATATTAAAAATCGCACCAGAAACAATTGGCGTGACTGCCGCACCTAATGAAATAAATATGGACACAACACCATATTTTGCACTAAATTCTTTTTCACCAAATAGTGCACCTGTGAGATAGGCAGGTGTAACCGTAACTGCTGTTGAACCGATTCCTGAAAAAATCGTATAAAGAATAGCTGACAGAACGATATTTGCTTTCATTAAAAATAGAAAACTTACAAGACTTCCTGCAGAAATGATAAATAATGTTGTGATTAATCCTAGCTTGTCAAATAATCGCCCAACTAAAAGCTTTCCGACAATGACCATTGCAGAGCCTAAGGATAATAGCAATGCCGCTGTTTTAGCTGTTGTACCGATTCCCGCTAAATATGGAGCAAGGTTAATCAACATTGTATTCACAACAATTCCGCCAACCAGAATAGCTAAACAAAGTGCCCAAAATGATATGGATTTTAATGCTTTACCTTGGGTTGTACCTGCTAATTCTCTATTAGGTTTACTAGATTTTACCTCACCAAGGGCCATTAAACCTTTGTCTGCCGGAGTTAATCGAATAACAAATACCGCAAATGGAATTAATACCACAGCGATTAGAATTCCTAAAACAAGATAGGCCGACCTCCACCCATAAGCTGTAATAAGCCAGTTAGTTAAAGGACTGAGAATTACACCGCCGAAACCGCTACCTGCTAAAGCAATCCCCAAACATAAACCACGTTTTTCATTAAACCAATTTGTGATAAGTACGGATGCTGGGATCATTGCCCCTCCAGATAAACCCGCACCCATCAGAACGGCAAATAAATAGAAATGAATCAGTTTCGTAGCAAATGAGAAGCCAATAAAGGCAGCAGCTGAAATTAGAATAAATAAGGTTAAATAGGCCCTTACATCCATCTTTTTCATTAGTTTACCTGCAAATGGACCTATAGCCATAGCAGCTAAAGCCATAATGGTAAAATACAACATAAATTGAGAGGCACTAAATCCGAGTTCTTTTGTAACAGGCAGGATAAATAATGAAACCAGGTTTGCAATCGGGGCATAAATGAAAGTCATAATCATGAAGGCTGCTACTACAATCCACCAACCGTAAAAAATTCCACCCTTTTTGTTCATATACCAACATCCGTCCTTTGCTAATTATTTTTGAAGAGTTTAAGGAATTAAAAATGTATTAGTCCCATAAAACATACGTCGCTGTAAAACAACTAAGTATTAAGCAAGAAAAAGTTAATATGAACCTGTTATCACTGCACCCCTTTCTATACTGAATGCCTTGGACATTATTTTAACAGACCATTTGAAAACGTTTTCCCTTGGTACTATAATAAAATGCAATTTTCATGCCAAAACTATCGTTTATTTTTCTTTTTGATTTCAAATTTTCAACAAAATAAAAAAACCCTTTAAAACCGGGCAATTTTTAATAAAAGTTTTTCCTTCTTATAAACGTAACGTAATTAACATAGAAATATTATTCCAAATTGTGCAAAAGGTCATGCAGCTAGTAAAAATATTTTTACAATTTGAGTAAAAAATATTTTACATTTTATAAAATTCAAAGGATATTATAGGGAATCAGATGAGGTTTCGTTGCAAATAAAAAAGACCCCCAACCAAATCGGTTGAGAGCCTTCCAAACGTTGATAATTAACGTTTTGAGAACTGAGGTGCACGACGAGCGCCTTTAAGACCGTATTTTTTACGTTCTTTCATACGAGCGTCACGAGTTAATAGACCTGCGCGTTTTAATGTTGGACGGTATTCTGGATCAGCTTGTAGTAATGCACGAGCAATACCGTGACGGATTGCGCCAGCTTGACCAGTGTAGCCACCGCCTTTTACGTTTACAAGAACATCGTAGCTACCTACAGTTTCAGTCGCTACTAATGGTTGTCTTACAACAACACGTAAAGCTTCAAATGGAATATAGTTTTCGATGTCACGATTGTTAATAACAATTTTACCTGTACCTGGAACTAAGCGCACGCGTGCAACGGAGCTCTTACGACGACCAGTACCAATATATTGAACCTGTGCCAAGTTAATTCCCTCCCTTTAAATTATCCGCGAAGTTCGTAAACTTCTGGTTGTTGTGCTTGGTGCTTGTGCTCAGCCCCAGCATATACGTGTAATTTTTTAAACATTTGACGGCCAAGAGAATTCTTTGGAAGCATGCCTTTAACAGCTAGCTCGATCATTTTCTCAGCATAGTTTGTACGCATTTCAAGAGCAGTTCTTTGTTTTAAACCACCTGGGTGTAAGCTGTGACGATAGTAGATCTTGTCAGTTAATTTCTTACCAGTTAGTTCAACTTTAGAAGCGTTGATAATGATCACATGGTCACCAGTGTCAACATGTGGAGTAAAAGTTGGTTTGTTTTTACCACGTAGAATTGATGCTACTTCAGAAGCAAGACGACCAAGAGTTTTGCCTTCTGCATCAATTACGTACCATTTACGCTCGATATTGTTGGCATTTGCCATAAATGTTGTACGCATGAGTTTCCCTCCTAATTAAATCCGTAAAAGATTATTCTTTCGCACCTTCAAAGCCTTAGCGTCCATTCTGTTCCGGGAATGAACCTTTAAGAAAGAAGTGCGGCTATTTTTTAAATCATATATTTTCAATCACGATGAAGACTTTCCGGGGCTTTATCGTGGGATTAAAAACACACACATATAATATAATAAATACTCTGGGGCTATATGTCAAGAAAATGTTACACCAGGATAGGTTGTTACTCGAATTTTTATTTGTAAAATACCTTCCATAAGTATAAACCGTGTGCTGGTGCTGTTTTTCCAGCAAACTTTCTTTCCCTCGCCTCTAAAACTTGGGATAGATCAGATGGCTTTCTATCGCCGGAACCGACCTCTAACAATGTTCCAACTATAATTCTCACCATATTATATAAAAAACCATTTCCTACAAAATGAAGGATAAGCATATCCTGATCAACCGTAATCTCAATCGATTCAATTGTACGAATTTTATCTTCTACCTCTGTCTTTGCGGAACAGAAGCTAGTAAAATCATGTGTCCCAAGTATATAGGGAACAGCCTCTCTCATCGCATCCACATTTAATTTATAAGGATACTGGTAGACATACTTTCGCTGAAACGGGTCTCTCTTAGTAGAAAGTCGCAGAACATAGCGATATTCTTTTCCAACAGCATCAAAACGCGCATGAAACGAATCATGCACCTTCTCAACCGATTGCACGGCAAGATCCTCTGGTAATAAAGAATTAAGTGCTGCCTCCCACCTATTCACAGGAATTTGAAGCGGTGAATCAAAATGAATCACCTGACCCTTTGCATGAACACCAGCATCTGTTCTACCTGAGGCAGCAACCTTCACAACATTCCCCTTATGGATTTTTGTTAGGACATTCTCTAGTACCAATTGGACTGTCCGTTTATTCGGCTGAATTTGATAACCGGAAAAGTCAGAACCATCATATGAAATAATGCATTTATAGCGGTGCATTTCGATTCGCCCCATTACGAACGTAATAAAATTAAAAGAATACATAGTATAAAAAGAATCACGATTTGACTGGAATCAAGGTTATTCCAGCTCAACTGCCGGTATTTCGTTCTACCTTCACCGCCACGGTACCCTCTTGCCTCCATCGCAACAGCCAACTCTTCTGCTCGTTTAAAGGAACTAACGAATAACGGAATAAGTAAAGGAATAACAGCTTTCATCCGTTCCTTAATGGGCCCGCTTGAAAACTCAACCCCTCTGGCAATTTGTGCTTTCATGATTTTATCCGTTTCCTGCATGAGAGTGGGGATGAATCGTAGCGCAATAGACATCATTAAAGCCATTTCGTGAACCGGAAAACGGACCTTTTTCAAAGGGTGCAAAAGCGTTTCAAGTCCATCTGTAATTTCAATTGGAGTCGTCGTTAACGTTAATAAGGATGTCATCAATATTAAGAAAAAAAACCTTAATGAAATGAAAATCCCCATCCTAAGACCTTCTTCATAAACCTTAACTGGACCTATATGAAAAAGAAGATTCCCTTCTTTCGTAAATAGAAGCTGCATGATAAAGGTAAATAAAACCAGCCAAATGATCGGTTTTAAACCGGTGTATAAAAAACGAACGGGAATTTTTGATAAACCAATCATAAAAAAAGTATAAATTCCAATTAGTGCATAGGTCATCCAATTGTTTGCCAGAAAAATAATACAGACAAATAAAAATATAATGATTAACTTAGAACGTGGATCCATCCTGTGAACAGCGGAATCTGCAGGTACAAATCGTCCAAAAATCATTTTTTCCATCATACCCGTTCACCTCTGCTTATTAGATCTATTACAGCAGAAGAAAGCTGTTCAATGGTTAAATAGGTTTTCCCAAGCTTTTTACCCATTGTTTTTTCAAGCTTAAGCTGAAAACGGACCACTTCTGGAACATCTAGTCCCATTTGGAGTAACTCTTCTGTAGCGGTAAAAATCTCCTCAGGGGATCCCTTTTTAACAACCTTTCCTTGTTGCATAATCACGATTTGTTCTGCATATTGAGCAGCATCCTCCATACTATGGGTAACCAAAATCGTAGAGAGGCCTCTTTCCTTATGCAAACGATAAAACATATCCATAATTTCCTTGCGGCCCCTTGGATCTAAACCAGCGGTGGGCTCATCTAAGACAATTACGTCAGGTTCCATGGCAAGGACGCCTGCAATGGCTACCCGGCGCATTTGGCCTCCTGATAGGTCAAATGGGGACTTTTCTAAAATTTCTTCTGATAGTCCAACTTGTTTAAGTGCAGTCCTTGCTCTCTCTTTTGCCTCTTGTTCAGAAACCCCAAAATTCATGGGGCCAAAAATAATATCCTTTTCGACGGTTTCTTCAAATAATTGATGTTCAGGGAACTGAAAGACAATACCCACCTTTTGCCGAATAGGTTTAAGATTTCTATTTTTTTGCTTGGCTTTTATTTCATGTGTTCCTATTACTACCAAGCCCGCAGTCGGTTGTAAAAGGGCATTTAAATGCTGTAATACGGTCGACTTTCCAGAGCCGGTATGCCCAATAACTGCCAGGTAGGTTCCCGTTTTAATATCGATTGAAACATCCTCAATGGCAAGCCGCTCAAAGGGGGTATTCACTTGATAACGATATTCTACATTCTGCAGTGAGATGTCCATAACTCTGTCACCAACTCTTCTTCCGTTAAATAATGTTTCGATAATTCAATTCCTTTTTGGCGGAAAGCTTTACTCATTTTCACGGAAAAAGGGATATCTAAACCCAATTGAATTAACTCTTCATCCATCGAAAAAATTTCCTCAGGGGTCCCCTCACGGTATACTTCCCCACGATTCATGACAATCATCCGATCAGCTTTAGCTGCCTCATCTAAGTCATGTGTGATGGATATAACAGTCAGCTGTTTTTCATCCTTCAACGTTCGGACAGTCTCTAACACTTCTTCTCTACCTCTAGGGTCAAGCATGGATGTCGCTTCATCTAAGATAATAATCGAAGGTCTAAGAGCTAGTACACCAGCAATGGCCACTCGTTGTTTCTGGCCGCCTGAAAGATGGTGGGGCTCTTGATTAAGAAATTGATCCATTTTGACTTTTCGTAAAGAATCTTCAACCCTCTGGACCATTTCATCCCTAGGTATTCCATGATTTTCTAAACCAAAAGCCACATCATCCTGAACAGTTGTCCCCACAAATTGATTATCTGGGTTCTGAAATACCATTCCTAATTTTTCCCGAATATTCCAAACAGATTCTTCCGTTAATTTTAACCCACAAACAGTAATCTCACCTTGCTGCGGAAATTGGAGACCATTTAAAAGTTTTGCAGTAGTAGACTTCCCAGAGCCATTATGGCCCACAATAGCCAGCCACTCCCCTTCGAAAATATCAAAGCTTACATTTTCGAGAGCATAGCGGTCCTGCGAATCGTATTTAAAAGATACATTGTCAAGGGATACAATTGGTTTTTTCATGAGTGATTTCCCCCTACTCAACTAAAACAGACTAAACTCAACTCATATTTTACTACATACAAAAAAAGCCTGCACCTCTTCCCTGGCAGGAACGAATATCATCTGCCGATTTAACAGGAATTCCAAAATGGAAATGGGAGAGGTGCATGAGCTAGACAAGACGTGAAAGGAATAATCTAATAAGGCCAATAGATATTCCTCCAGAGAGGCATTACTGCTTCATATGTGCTCCTAAAAATATAGGGGTCACGCTCATCGTAACGCTCTTTTTGGCTTGGTTCGTACGTATATAAGATATTGATACAGCAAAAGGGCAAAGAACAAGTTTCATTATAAACTGTCCAGCGCCCTTGTTGTCTGATAAGGAATTAAACTAACTCGATAATAACCATTGGCGCACCGTCACCGCGGCGAGGTCCAAGTTTCATAATACGAGTATATCCACCTTGGCGCTCTTGGTAACGAGGAGCGATATCAGTGAAAAGTTTTTGTAATGCGCTTGTATTATTCTCAACATCAGCAACCTCATTACGAACGTATGAAGCAGCTTGACGGCGAGCATGTAAATCACCACGTTTACCTAAAGTGATCATTTTTTCAACAGTTGAACGAATTTCTTTCGCACGAGTTTCTGTTGTTTCAATGCGCTCATTGATAATTAAATCAGTTGTTAAATCACGAAGCATAGCTTTACGCTGTGCACTTGTGCGTCCTAACTTTCTGTATGCCATGAAGGGTTCCCTCCTTTGTTGAAGTCATTAAAAAAATCATCGCAATCAGACGAATGCTTGAATGAACTAGTCGTCTTTACGCAAGCCTAATCCTAGTTCTTCTAGTTTCGCTTTTACCTCTTCTAGAGATTTGCGACCTAGGTTACGTACTTTCATCATATCCTCTTCAGTCTTATTAGCTAATTCCTGAACAGTATTAATGCCAGCACGCTTTAAGCAGTTATAAGAACGAACGGATAGATCAAGTTCTTCTATTGTCATCTCTAGAACTTTTTCTTTCTGATCTTCTTCTTTTTCAATCATAATTTCGGCATTTTGAGCTTCGTCAGTTAATCCAACGAATATATTCAAATGCTCGGTCAAAATCTTCGAACCAAGAGCAATCGCTTCTTTTGGCCCAGTGCTTCCATCTGTCCAAACATCAAGCGTTAGCTTATCATAATTTGTCATTTGACCTACACGAGTGTTTTCTACCTGATAGGACACCCTTGCTACCGGAGTATAAATAGAGTCAATTGGAATCACACCAATCGGTTGATCCTCACGCTTATTTTGTTCCGCCGGTGTATAGCCGCGTCCGCGTCTAGCAGTTAAACGCATGCGAAGATGACCGCTTGAAGCTAATGTTGCGATATGAAGGTCAGGATTTAAAATCTCAACATCACTGTCATGCGTAATATGACTACCCTTGACAGGACCTTCACCTTGAACATCAATTTCAAGTGTTTTCTCTTCATCAGAGT
>NZ_AXVA01000043.1 GCF_000482325.1 Bacillus sp. UNC438CL73TsuS30
GAGGATGCGGTCACTAACAGGACGTCATAGTGCCCGCAAAGAGGGAAAAGTGGAGGATGCGGTCACTAACAGAACCCCATAGTGCCCGCAAAGAGGAAAAAAAGAAGAAGCCGGCAACAAAAAAGTCCACATAGTGCCGGTAAAGAAGGGAAAGTCAGGAGCACGGTCACTGACAAGCGTCCATAGTGCCCGCAAAGAAGGGAAAATCAAGAGCACGGACACCAATGAAGTCTCATAGTGCCAAAGATAAAGAAAAAATAGCACAAAGCCTCATGAACTCCATAAAAAAAGCACATACTGGGTTACCCAATATGTGCCTTATCTTTATTTAAGATTTCATTTAGTTTTTCTTCAACATCAAGGCAAACCTTTTTAGCATCCGCCTCACTTTTCACAACATCCGTAGTGTCCATATCAATAATAAGGACTTCACTTGCATCATACTGATTCAATACCCACTCATCATAGCCCTTCCACACCTCAAAGTAGTATTCTTTCAATTCAGGATTAATTTCAAAGCTGCGGCCGCGCGCCATGATGCGGTCAATTACCGTATCAAACGAACCTTTCAAGTAGACCATTAAGTCTGGAGCCTTTTTAGGGAGCTCCTTTAATTCTTCCATCATATTTTCAACAAGCTCTTCATATATTTTAAATTCCAGGTCCGCAATTCTGCCGAGATTCTTATTTACATATGCAAAATACCAATCTTCATAAATGGAGCGATCCTGAATCGTGTAAACCGGTTCCCGCCAGTTAATGCATTCCTTCACTGTTTTAAAACGTTTATTTAAGAAAAATAACTGTAAGAGGAAAGGGATCCTTTTTGCATCCAATTCTTCTGGAGTCAATTCATAATAGAGCGGAAGAATTGGATTATCATCCACCGCTTCATAAAACACCTTACTTTCGATTCCTTTATTTTTAAAGTGTCCACTTAAGGTGTCAGCTACACTTGTCTTTCCCAGACCAATCATACCACCGATAACAATACTCACGAACATCCCCCTGTTCTTATAATGTATTAGACCAACTGTTTTGTTTTAATGAATTCGATAGTTTTTTAATAATATGCTGTAAGTCCTCTTCATTTTTTACAAAATCTAACGCATCGCCGTTAAAGCGGAGAACGGGTATTTCTGGATGTTCTTGTTCAAAGCTTGCCAGAGCATTTTCATAATCAATTGAAAGCTGCTCTAAATACAATGGGCTGATATTTTTCTCAACCTCTCGTCCTCTGAGCTTGATTCGCTTTAATAACGTATCAAGACTCGCATTCAAATAAATAATGACATTAGGCTTTGGCATATCGGAAGTCAAAATTTGATAAATTTTATAGTATTTCTCGTATTCTTGTTTATTCAGGGTCCGAGAAGCAAAAATCAAATTTTTAAAAATATGATAATCAGCTACTACCGCCTGATTTTTACTTAGATAATGAGTGTTGATATCCCCTAATTGTTTAAAACGATTGCAGAGAAAAAACATTTCCGTCTGGAAACTCCATTCCTCTATGTTTTCATAAAATTTCCCTAAAAATGGATTCTCATCAACAATCTCTTTTAACAAAGCAAAATGAAAATGGTCTGAAATGGCTTTTGCAAGAGATGTTTTACCTACACCAATCGGCCCTTCAACGGTAATAAAGGGTGTATCCCCCATTGTATATCCTCCCTCTCCACTGCCTGATCTTTCTATAATGAACCAGTCTAAAAACGGGTCTTTTTTACTGTCTTTTTAAAAGTGACACAAAGAATATTTTATCATAATCTTTAGCAGGAAGGGATATGGAATATTTACGGGAAAATTAGTTTTTTGTGGAATAAAAGAAGAAACTGCCCGAATAGGGGCAGTTTATGTTCTTTTTGTTACGTTAAAGTTGTCAACGATTAACAGCCAGTTTTGCGGGAAGGATAATCCTAATTTCCAATAGCTCATTCCCCGTAGTTTTAATTCCTTAATTAAATCAAATTTTGCTTGGATGGAGCGGGCATCTTCAAACCAGACTTCATGCTGCTTACCACTCTGAGTATATTTAAAAAACGGTGCTTGTGCCTTTGAATCATACTCAATTGGTACATTATGTGTGGCGGCAAGTTGAATCGCCTGTTGCGGGCTGACAGCTTTCGCAACGGAGCCTTGAACAAACGGCAATGTCCAGTCATAGCCATATAGATTTTGCCCCATAAGAATTTTATTTGAAGGCATTTCGCTAATTGCATATTCTAATACCTTTCTAACCGGTCCAATCGGGGAGACCGCCATTGCAGGGCCGCCGCTATAGCCCCATTCATAGGTCATGATGACAACAAAGTCAGAAATTTGCCCATGTGCTTTATAATCATGGCCTTCATACCATTTTCCTTTTTGCGTTGCACTTGTCTTAGGGGCAAGTGCCGTGGACATTAACCAGCCTTCATTCTTAAAGCGGGCCTTTGCCTTTCGTAAAAACGTATTATAGGCTTCACGGTCAGCAGGACGTAAATACTCAAAATCAAAATGAATATCCCGAAATCCATACTTCTTAGCAGTTGCGACAATATTATTTAAAAATTTATCCTGAATGGCCATGTCTGTAAGTAAAATACGCCCCAACTCGTCACTAAATTGATCATTCTCCTGATTGTTAATGACCATCATCAAAACAACCTGATGGGATTTTGCGATAGCAGGGAAATTGTTTAATAACGGCTCTTTTAATGTTCCGTCGCGGTGGACCTGAAAACTAAAGGGAGCCAAATAGGTCAAGTATGGTGCTGCCTCTCTTGCGCTGCTTTCAAGGACTGGAGCAACAGTGGTCCCGCGAGGTTCAACATAGGCATTAAAATCCGCAGGTCTTTTTTTTCCTTGAGGGATATAGAGCCGTAGACCTACAGAGAGCGGTTGTGTGGCTGATATACGATTAATAGTGGCAAGCTGCTGATAGGGAACTCCCACCTTTTGTGCAATACTATATAGGGTTTCTCCCTGTTTAACAGTATAAAAACTCCCGATAATTGGAATCACAATTGCCTGCCCAATTACAAGATTATTTGGATTTGGTAATTCATTCGCATCGATGATATCTTGAACGGTAGTACGATAAGCCCGGGCAATTGTTGTTAAGGATTCATTTCTTTGAACCACATGAATTTGCATGCTTTTCCCTCCTAACGCACATACGCTACAACAATCATATGAGTGCAAAAGAGGTTACATGATATAATTTTTATCAGTTGCGGGCTGAATATTTGCTTTTAGTACATTTTGCATCATGGTTAAAGCATATTGATTATCTTGGTCATCTGCAGAGGCGATGCAGTTGTCCGGGACGTAAAGCTGAAATTCACGCATGTAGGCGTCATTTGCGGTAAACAAAACACAAATATTTCCGGCAATGCCAGTGAGAATTAATGTGTTCACCTTTAATTGATGGAGCAGAGTATTTAGAGCAGTGCCGTAAAAGGCAGAATGCTTTGGTTTAATTAAAAAATAATCATGTTCTTCCGGAAGCAATATTTCAAACACAGGCTGACTATAATGATTTCTACAGAGTTCAATTATTTTTGTATATTCTGCCCGCCATAAATTATAGTGGTCATTAATAAAAATGACCGGTAGACCTTTTTCATTAAAGTTCTTTTTTAATTTTTTTATAGGATGGGCAATTTGCAAGGCCTTTTTTGCCAAAATTGGCCCGTGGGAAAAATCAAAGTTATTAATCATATCGATAATGATGAGTGCAGGATGGATTTCCTTCATTAAATTATCTCCTCCTACTTTATAGTGTGGAAAGAGCTAATCAATCTTATCCTTGAAAGGAATAAATGATGACGGTGGATGTTAATCTAGATGAATACTATATGAAAGAGGCAATAGAGGAAGCGAAAAAGGCAGAGGCACTAAATGAGGTTCCGATTGGGGCAGTCATAGTCCTAGGGGATGAAATTATTTCCCGCGGCCATAATTTAAGAGAGAATGAACAATCCGCCATTGCGCATGCAGAACTGCTGGCAATTGACCAGGCCTGCCATAAAACAGGATCATGGCGACTTGAGGATGCTACCCTTTATGTAACATTGGAGCCTTGCCCCATGTGCTCCGGTGCTATCATTTTATCTCGAATCAAAAGAGTGGTATATGGAGCACCCGATCCAAAGGGTGGGTGTGCTGGTACCTTTATGAATCTTCTTCAGGATGAAAGATTCAATCACCAAAGTGAGGTAACTCAAGGTGTTTTGGAGGAGGAGTGCGGCCAGTTGTTATCTTCCTTTTTTCGTGCAATCCGGGAGAGGAAAAAAGCAGAAAAGCGTAAGGAAAAGCAAGCACAGATGGACAGGCTTACAAATATTGACATTGGATAAGCGTTGCATTTTCTCATGAATGTTAGTATACTAAAAAAGTGTCAGATATGACGCACTAAAAATTGTTTTCAACTTTGCCGTGCTAGGCGGGGAGGTAGCGGTGCCCTGTACTCGCAATCCGCTCTAGCGAGGCTGAATCCCTTCCTGAGGCTCGTGACCTGTAGGGTCTGCCTTAAGTAAGTGGTGTTGACGCCCGGGTCCTGCGCAATGGGAATCCATGAACCATGTCAGGTCCGGAAGGAAGCAGCATTAAGTGGACGCTCTCATGTGCCGCAGGGTTGCCTGGGTCGAGCTAACTGCTTAAGTAACGCTTATGGGCGCCAGTCGAAGGAAGGTGCACGGCAGTTTAATTACATATTTTTTAAGAAATTACTCATCTCAGAAAAAATGGGATGAGTTTTTTTGTATATTCTAATATTTTCACTTCTTAATTAGATACGTTATAATGAGAAAAGCAGAAGCCTAGACAACAAAAGTTGATGAAAATTTGAGAAGGGGGCGATGTCCATTGGCTTATCAGGCTTTATATCGTGTTTGGCGGCCTCAAACCTTTATCGATGTCGTAGGACAGGAGCATGTGACCAAGACATTGCAAAACGCCCTGCTTCAACAGAAAATTTCACATGCTTATTTATTCTCAGGCCCAAGAGGAACAGGGAAGACCAGTGCAGCTAAAATCTTGGCAAAAGCGGTTAATTGTGAGCATTCGCCTGTTGCAGAACCATGTAACGAATGTGCTGCATGTCGGGGAATTACTGATGGAACAATCTCGGATGTTTTAGAATTTGATGCAGCTTCAAACTCACGCGTTGAAGAAATGAGAGACGTACTCGATAAGGTAAAGTTCGCTCCCACCGCCGTCAAATATAAGGTCTATATCATTGATGAGGTGCATATGCTATCCATTAGCGCCTTCAATGCCTTATTAAAAACATTAGAGGAACCACCGAAGCATGTAATTTTTATTCTGGCAACAACCGAGCCTCATAAAATCCCGCTAACGATTATTTCAAGATGTCAGCGTTTTGATTTTAGAAGGATTACAGCAGGGTCGATCGTAAAGAGAATGAAGCTAATTGTTGATGAAACGGGTGTAGATTGCGAGGAACAAGCACTGCAAATGATTGCCAGGGCAGCAGAAGGTGGTATGCGTGATGCGTTAAGCTTACTGGATCAGGCAATATCGTTTAGTCAAGACCGTGTAACTGTAGAGGATGCACTAACCGTAACAGGATCTGTGTCACAAGGGTTTTTATATAAGTTGGCTCATGCATTTCAAGAAAAGGATGTTGCAAGTGGATTAGAAGCGTTAGAGGAGCTTTTATTTCATGGAAAAGACCCGGCTCGTTTTATTGAAGATTTAATTCTATTTTACCGGGATTTACTTCTCTATAAGACTGCCCCCAATCTTGAGGAATCCTTAGAAAGAGTTACGCTTGACAATGAATTTCAAAAAATGGCGGAAACGATCCCGACTGAACAAATTTATCTGATGATTGACCAGCTAAATAAAACACAGCAGGAAATGCGTTGGACCAATCATCCGAGAATCTTTTTAGAGGTTGCAATCGTAAAGTTGTGCCAAATCGAAACCAAACATTCTGATCAGGCTGCACCTGGGCAAATCTCTCAGCTTCTTGCAAAAATAGAACAGCTTGAAGATGACCTGCGGCAATTAAAGACGAATGGAATACAGGCAGCACAGGAAGCCCCTGCACCTGTACAAAAAACAGCACCTAGGACATCAAGAAAAGGATTCCAGCCTGCTGTTGGTAAAATAAATGAAGTTTTAAAACATGCAACTAAAAATGATATCAATCAAATTAAAAGTAATTGGGCGGAAATGCGGTCACGGCTAATGAAATCACACGCAGCCTTATTAAATGAGGCTGAGCCTGTGGCAGCTTCGTCCACTGCTTTTATTCTAAAATTCAAGCATGAAATTCACTGCCAAATGGCCATGGATAACAACCGCTTTATTGAAACAGTCATGTCTGCACTACAAGAGTTAACCGGCCATCGGTTTACGATCCTTGGTGTGCCTGAAGATCAATGGTTGTCCATTCGGGAAGGTTTTCTAAGTCATCAACATGCTGAAGATGGAGAAGGGAAAGACTCCCAAGCAGAGGAGCAACCCCACATATCTGAAGCAAAAAAACTATTTGGTGCTGAATTTGTAGAAGTTATTGACTAATAAAAATGGAGGTAATGTAAAATGATGCGTGGTGGCGGAATGGGAAATATGCAAAATATGATGAAGCAGATGCAAAAGATGCAAAAGAAAATGGCGGAGGCACAGGAAGAACTGGGTAAACAGCAAATTGAAGGTACTGCCGGCGGAGGGATGGTTACCGTCATCGTCTCCGGTCATAAAGAAGTATTAGAGGTTAAAATTAATCCTGAAGCTGTTGACCCTGATGATGTAGAAATGCTTCAGGACTTGGTACTTGCTGCAACAAATGATGCACTTAAAAAGGCAGAAGAATTGACGAACAATACAATGGGACAATTCACTAAAGGAATGAATCTTCCTTTTTAATGTCCAACATTAGCGCTTGTAGGGGTGCATACGCATTTCTAAGGAGAGGAATAATAGAAAATGCATTATCCAGAACCGATCTCAAAGCTGATTGACAGCTTTATGAAATTGCCAGGTATCGGTCCGAAAACGGCCGCTCGTCTGGCCTTTTTTGTCTTAAGCATGAAAGAAGACACTGTATTAGATTTCGCTAAGGCACTTGTAAATGCCAAACGTAATTTAACTTATTGCTCAATCTGCGGTCATATTACTGATCAAGATCCCTGCTATATTTGTGAAGACGAGCGAAGGGACAGGAGTATCATCTGTGTTGTTCAAGACCCTAAAGATGTTATTGCAATGGAAAAAATGAAGGAATTTAATGGTTTATATCATGTCCTTCATGGAGCGATTTCACCAATGGATGGAATAGGCCCAGAGGATATTAATATTCCTGACCTATTAAAGAGACTTCAGGACGAAACAGTGCAGGAAGTCATACTAGCAACCAACCCAAATATTGAAGGGGAAGCAACAGCCATGTACATTTCCCGGTTATTAAGGCCATCAGGGATTAAGACAACAAGAATTGCTCATGGTCTGCCAGTTGGGGGAGATCTAGAGTACGCAGATGAAGTTACTTTATCAAAAGCCTTAGAGGGTCGAAGAGAATTATAATGTACCGGGGGAATCATTCATGTTTTTTCGACGAAAAGGATGGCTTCGAAAAGAATTTGATGAAAAGCTCTTAACCCAATTAAATAAATTTAAAGAAAATTCACAGCAGCAAAAGTTACTCTTGGAGAAGTGTTTTGATCCGTCAGAAGAGGTTATATGTCAAACAAAGATTGCAGAAGCTAAATACTTCTTCTTAATAAGAGAAGCCAAACAGCGGAATGTATCTTTAAAAAGATAATCGAAAAGCTATCCCATTCTTAGGTCTTTTTTAGATAACTTGTACATAGTTATTAGTAAAAGTAATCTGGGAGGGGGATAGCTTTTTTGGAACCAATTATCATAATCTCCATTTTAGGGGGACTCATTGTTATATTATTATTTTCAGGTGCTCCTTTTAAGCCGGCCCGTTTTATTGGCCAAGCTGCGATTAAATTAGTAATTGGGGCATTATTTTTATTTTTCTTAAATGTGGCAGGTAACCGATTCGGAATACATGTGCCGATAAATTTTGCAACATCAACTGTTTCAGGTTTCCTTGGGATTCCTGGAATGATTGCGCTAGTGGCCATACAAAAATGGGTCATTTAGGTTGAGCCAAGCCGTTCTTAAAGACGGCTTTTTCTTTTTGAAAAAACTTTCAAAAAAGCTATTGACCAATTTAATATATTCCTGTAATATATTAAAAGTCGTCAGCGATTGACGAACAAAAAGAAAAAAAGTTATTGACTTAAATAACTTTAAATGTTATATTAATAAAGTCGCTTTTAGACAATTAAGAGAAATTGATCTTTGAAAACTAAACAAACAAAAACGTCAACAAACAATAATAATCATGTTTCTTCTATTATATAGTGAACATGAGCCAACGTAACAAATGAGCTAAATCAACTTTCTTGGAGAGTTTGATCCTGGCTCAGGACGAACGCTGGCGGCGTGCCTAATACATGCAAGTCGAGCGAATCAATAGGAGCTTGCTCCTGTTGGTTAGCGGCGGACGGGTGAGTAACACGTGGGCAACCTGCCTGTAAGACTGGGATAACTTCGGGAAACCGGAGCTAATACCGGATAATCCTTTTCCTCTCATGAGGAAAAG
>NZ_AXVA01000044.1 GCF_000482325.1 Bacillus sp. UNC438CL73TsuS30
AATAGTCTGGCAATAATGGCGAGAAGGTCACACCCGTTCCCATACCGAACACGGAAGTTAAGTTTCTCAGCGCCGATGGTAGTTGGGGGCTGTCCCCCTGTGAGAGTAGGACGTTGCCAGGCAAATGAAGGACAACCTGATGAGGGTTGTCTTTTTGTAGTTTAAAAAGGAAAAGCTCAGTAAGATTAAATTTTAAACAAAAGCCAGGATCAAAGGATTCTGGCTTTTTCAATTCATCAAATACTCATAAATAAGAAATGGACCTTTTTTTAGGGTGCTATTTAAGAAGGATTGAATAAATGGGAAATCCTGATTAGGCATCATCTTCGTTAACTCACTCCACCATTCCGTTTCATAGCGAGCAATCATACTTAAGTTATAAAGAAGCAGATAATGAATTAAAAGTTCCGGAAAATGGAGAAATTCACTTTTTCGATTAGGGAGAACTAAGTGACCTTTTTCCAAATGATATTTAAAGGGTGAACTGTTTTTCTGAAATGACCCGTTAAACATGAAAGAAAGTCCTTCTTCGGAAAAGGAAATAGGATGCATAGCTTTCGATGTCAAATACTCCTTTAGTCGATTTTCTGTCATATGGTAATGGTCTAATAATTTATCAGGAATTTCAAATTGTTCTTGTTCTCCCTGGTAAGGTATGCTTGAAAATGTCCTCGTTCCATCCAGTAGAAAAAATAAATCATCTAATTCAGGAATAAGTCTTAATAAATCCTCCATAATGACCTTTTCCCCTTCCAATTGTTTCATGTGAAACATTTTTTCTGACATGAAAGGAAAGAGCCCATTTTTTTGTAGTTTCACCTCATCAAGGAAGAATTGATAATTTTGCTTTTTCCGCTTTCTTGTTGAAACACCATGCGCTAACACACTTGTTGTTTCTGGATATGCCGGGTCAATAGTTAAAATACATGCCTTAATTAAATGAACCAAACCGTAAAAGAGAAGAATCGGTTTAAGAATCAGCGGAGACTTCTCTGCTTGTTCATAATAAATCTGTCCATGTTCCAAATAATATAAAAGAGCGTAACCGTTTTCATAGCTTTTTTGCTCAGGGTTTTCGATCATGCGTTTTTGATAATTGCGTTTTAAAAATAACTGACAATATTCAGCTGAAAAGAAACACGAAAAGCTTTTCCAGTCTTTATAAGAGATATCCAATCTAAGATCACCTTTTTTTCAGAATAATCAAATTAAAACTAGTTCCTTGACAGTATTTTGTCCAATTGATAACCTACAAATAAAAAATTTTGTCCTGGAGGCCTTAAAAATGTGGGAAAATAAATTTGTAAAAGAAGGATTAACCTTTGACGATGTCTTGTTAATTCCAGGTAAGTCTGAAATTCTGCCACGTGATGTAAATCTTCAAGTTGCATTATCAGAAAACGTAAAGCTTAATATTCCAATTATGAGTGCTGGGATGGATACAGTAACTGAAGCTGAAATGGCTATTGCAATGGCACGCCAAGGCGGTTTAGGCATTATCCATAAAAATATGACCATTGAACAGCAGGCCGAGCAGGTTGAGAAGGTAAAAAGGTCAGAAAGCGGCGTTATTACAGATCCATTTTTCCTCACTCCTGAACATCAAGTATTTGATGCAGAGCATTTAATGGGGAAATATCGGATTTCAGGTGTTCCAATTGTCAATAATGAAAACGAACAAAGACTAGTCGGCATCATCACAAATAGGGATCTCCGTTTTATACAGGATTACTCCTTTAAAATTTCAGATGTAATGACAAAGGAAGATCTTGTAACGGCACCTGTAGGGACAACATTGAAGGAAGCAGAAGAGATTTTGCAGCAGCATAAAATTGAAAAGCTGCCGCTAGTAGATCATGATGGCGTATTAAAAGGGTTAATTACCATAAAAGATATAGAGAAGGTTATTGAGTTTCCGAATTCAGCAAAGGATCGCCAAGGCCGTCTATTGGCTGGAGGAGCTGTCGGTGTTACAAAAGACACCATGATGAGGGTAGAGGCACTAGTTAAAGCGAATGTGGACGCCATAGTAGTCGATACAGCCCATGGTCATTCTAAGGGTGTCCTTGATACAGTAAAACAAATTAGAAGTGCTTACCCGGATTTAACTATAATTGCCGGGAACGTTGCAACAGCAGAAGCAACAAAGGATTTATTCGAGGCTGGCGCCGATGTGGTTAAAGTAGGTATCGGACCAGGTTCTATTTGTACAACCAGGGTCGTTGCTGGTGTAGGAGTTCCTCAGATTACAGCTGTTTATGATTGTGCAACCGAAGCGAGGAAACATGGCAAGACCATCATAGCCGATGGAGGAATCAAGTACTCCGGTGATATCGTTAAAGCACTTGCAGCTGGAGGCCACGCAGTTATGCTGGGAAGTCTGTTAGCGGGTGTATCTGAAAGTCCAGGGGAAACGGAAATCTTCCAAGGCAGAAGATTTAAAGTCTATCGTGGAATGGGCTCGGTCGCTGCTATGGAAAAGGGTTCAAAAGACCGTTATTTCCAAGAGGATAATAAGAAGTTTGTACCAGAGGGTATTGAAGGCCGACTGCCTTATAAAGGCCCATTGGCGGAAACCGTTTATCAGTTAATTGGTGGATTACGTTCTGGTATGGGATATTGCGGGACAAAAGATTTAGAAGCATTACGAAACAACGCTCAGTTTATTCGGATGACAGGCGCTGGTTTAAAAGAAAGCCATCCACATGATGTCCAAATAACTAAGGAAGCACCAAACTATTCTTTATAAGCTAAGCAGTTTGTAACATAGTAAGGAGGGACCATACCGCCCTCCTTTTTATTTTTGGAAAACAAATAGGTCTTTGCTCTGTCTATGATTTGAAGGGGAGTTATGTTAAAATAACCAAGGTGTATAAATTCGTTGGAGGGCATTATAGTGAATAAATATTTTTATAAAAAAAGTATTCCAGGCTTATTGGCATTAATTATGTTTTTTAGCCTATTTTCAGGCTTAAATAAAGCAGAAGCACAAGCGCCATTAAAGGTGAATGCTGATAGTGCAATTATTGTGGACGGAGAAACCGGAAAGGTTTTATACCAACAAAATGCTGACAGTTTACTTGGTATTGCCAGTATGTCAAAAATGATGACTGAATATATTCTGCTTGATGCCATTAAACATGGCAAGGTGAAGTGGGATCAACAGTATTCTGTGAGTGAGCTTGCTTATAAAATTTCACAAAATCGAAACCTATCAAATGTTCCATTAAGACGTGATGGTAAATATACAGTAAGAGAATTATATCAGGCGATGGCCATTTACTCTGCCAATGCTGCAACAATTGCTCTAGCAGAAGTGATTGCCGGTTCAGAAACAAACTTTGTAAAAATGATGAATGATAAAGCGAAACAATTGGGTTTAAAGAACTATAAATTTGTTAACTCTACTGGTTTAAATAATGGTGATTATTTTGGCCAGCAGCCTGCAGGGACAAGAGCTGATGAAGAAAATGTTATGTCCGCCTATACGGTGGCACAATTAGCCTTCCGCTTGATTCATGATTTCCCGGATGTATTAAAAACAGCTAGTATTCCAACCAAGAAGTTTCGAGAGGGTACAGATGACGAAATTAAGATGGATAACTGGAATTGGATGCTGCCAACATTAATTTACGGTTATCAAGGCATGGACGGTTTAAAAACAGGAACTACTGATTTTGCGGGAGCTTGTTTTACCGGGACTGCTATGAGGGATGGAAAAAGATTTATTACAGTTGTTCAAAATGCGAAAGATGCAAATGGAGCTACAAGCGATAAAAAGGCCCGTTTTGAAGAAACAAGAAAAATGATGGACTATGCTTTCAGTAATTTTAGCAAGGAAGAGATTGTCCCTACCCATTTTCAAGTGAAGGGTCATAAAAACTTACCCGTAATTAAAGGTAAAGAAGACAGTGTTAAAATTTACTCCAAGTCAGCCATTGATATGATGGTTCTAAATGGCGAAAAACAAAATTATCAACCAGAATTGGTATTGGATAAAAATAAAATTAATAAAAAAGGTGAATTAACTGCACCAATTAAAAAAGGTGAAACCATTGGCTATTTGACGATTAAATCCAAAAAGGGCGACAAACTAAGTTACCTGAACAGCCAAGGGGAAAAGAGCATTAAAGTGGATGTGGTTGCCGCACAGGATGTAGAGAAAGCAAATTGGTTTGTTCTCATGATGAGAGGAGTCGGCAGCTTCTTCGGAGATGTTTGGGGCGGCATTTCTAAAACAGTTAAAGGCTGGTTTTAAAGGAATCTTTAATAGCTAAATATTTTGTATAATCTGGTTGCATTTAGTGGATAATTATAGTAGATTATTAAATACAAATCCTTAATATGTTTAAAGCAATGAGAGGAACTAGTAGCAGGAGTTTATTCTTAAGAGAGCCGGTGGCAGGTGAGAATCGGTGAATGGCGCTTGTGAATCCATCCTCGAGCAAGGTATGGAACCCTCCGATAAGGGGGCAGTAAATACTTTCGGCAGAAACCGTTAATTTTTTTCAAGGTGGGCAGACTTTTTCTGTCAACCAGGGTGGTAACGCGGGTAACTCTCGTCCCTGTTTTTAGGGGCGGGAGTTTTTTATTTTTTAGGCGCTGTTAAACTTGCTGTTGTTTTACGCTCTAGGCACTTAAGTCAACAGGTGTAAAATCAAATGGTCTTTAACACGGCCTATTTTAAAAAAGGAGTGGAAAGATATGCTTGATATTAAATTATTAAGAGCTAATTTTACTGAAGTAAAGGAAAAACTTCAGCACCGTGGCGAGGACTTAACAGACCTTGGGAAATTTGAAGAACTGGATCAAAAAAGACGCGATCTAATTGTTGAATCTGAACAACTGAAAAGCAAGCGGAACGAGGTTTCCCAACTGGTGGCCGTTTTAAAGCGTGAAAAACAAGATGCTGACCATTTAATTAAAGAGATGCGCGAAGTTGGCGACAGGATTAAAACATTGGACGATGAGCTCCGCGGTGTTGAAGAAATATTGGAAATGTTATTGTTAAGCATTCCAAATATTCCTCATGAAAGCGTACCGGTTGGGGAAACGGAAGACGATAATGTAGAAATTCGACAATGGGGTAACGTAAGGGATTTCGCCTATGAACCAAAGCCGCACTGGGATATTGCAGACCACTTGGGCATCCTTGACTTTGAACGCGCGGGCAAAGTCACCGGCAGCCGTTTCGTGTTTTATAAAGGCCTTGGGGCTCGTTTAGAGCGGGCGCTCATGAATTTCATGCTGGACCTTCATGTCGATGAACATGGTTACAAGGAAATACTCCCTCCATATATGGTGAATCGCACAAGTATGACAGGAACAGGTCAGCTTCCAAAGTTTGCCGAGGATGCTTTCTTAATTGAAAGCGAGGATTATTTCCTGATTCCAACGGCGGAGGTGCCTGTTACCAATCTTCATAGGGATGAAATCTTAAGCGGTGAGGAGCTCCCCATCCGTTATGCGGCTTATAGTGCATGCTTCCGCTCAGAGGCTGGTTCTGCAGGACGTGATACTCGTGGCCTCATTCGCCAGCATCAATTTAATAAGGTTGAATTAGTGAAATTTGTGAAGCCGGAAGACTCTTACAATGAACTTGAAAAATTAACGAATGATGCGGAGAAAGTCCTTCAATTACTTGAACTCCCATACCGAGTATTAAGCATGTGCACGGGTGACCTTGGCTTTACTGCAGCTAAGAAGTACGATATTGAAGTATGGATTCCAAGCTATGGAACGTTCAGGGAAATTTCTTCTTGCAGTAACTTTGAAGCGTTCCAGGCAAGACGTGCTAATATTCGTTTCCGCCGTGATCCGAAAGCAAAGCCTGAGCATATTCATACATTGAATGGTTCCGGGCTTGCAATTGGCAGAACCGTAGCGGCTATTTTAGAAAATTATCAACAGGAAGATGGCAGTGTGGTGATTCCTAAGGTTTTACAGCCATATATGGGCGGCCGCAGTGTTATAATTCCAGAATAAGGTGTATTTCGGACGGAGTTTTTCCGTCCGAAGTATTTCATTATTTTTAATTGACAATGGGAAAAATATATGATAAATTATTTTTTGTTGTCACGGAGGAATACCCAAGTCCGGCTGAAGGGATCGGTCTTGAAAACCGACAGGCGGGTTAAACCGCGCGGGGGTTCGAATCCCTCTTCCTCCGCCATAACTTTACTTAAATCGCGCATAAAAACTGGAGATAAAAAATCGTTACAATTTATTGTAGCGATTTTTTTATGCACTTTTTTAGGGTTATGACAGTTAATATAGTCCTTTATGAGGCAAGCGGGGGAAATTATAAAATCGATCACTGTAGAGAAAAAGATCAAAAAATCAAGCGTTGGTAAAGGTTATAGTGACCGTAAAGAAGCGAAAGTCAAGAACACGGGCACTGACAATTATCTGTAGTGCCCGCAATGAGG
>NZ_AXVA01000045.1 GCF_000482325.1 Bacillus sp. UNC438CL73TsuS30
CCCCAACGGGGATAAAGTGGAGGAGCCGTATGCGATGACCCGCACGTACGGATCTGTGAGAGGCGCATGAAATTTTTCATGCGCCTACTCTATTTCCTTTCAATTCTTGAGATCAGTTCCTGAATGATAGCCCATTTTCTTTTAAAGCGGACCTAAGTTTAGGTAAAGAAGCTGGACCCATACCGTGAAATTCCAAAATCTCTTTCTCACTTAATTTTGATAGTTCGTTTAAAGAAGTTATTCCATTGTTTTCTAATGCCCGTCTTGCAGGAGCCGATAGGTGGGAAAGAAATCCGCTGCTAGGTATGCGTTCTTTCTCGCAAGTCGGACAGGTTGGGCAGTCGCTGCTTTTATAGTATTTATGTCCTTTGTTGCAGGTTCTTAAATGTTTTTCTGAAGTGGTCATTTTAAAATATCTCCTCAATTTGAAAGTGAGTGTATCTTTATTAAGACATTTAAAACTTATACAAAAGTAAACGCATCATATTTCTTAAACTAGGAAAGGCTGTCATTGCCGCATAAATCAAACGAACTTTTATAGGGAGTTTATGAACGTACTTTGATTTAAAAACAGAAAAGGCAGCTATTCTTTTCAATTTGGAGTTTAAGCGATCAACATCCTGAATATCATTAACTATCCACTTGTGTACAGCTCCGGTCGTTTCTTTTAGACGTTCTTTACCGGAATTTATTGCAAATGAGTTCATTACGTCAAAAGCAATCTGTCCATGTGGGAAATAGCTAGTTAAACGATTAAGTAGTGTTTTTACCTCATCCTTTGTCAGGTATTCCAACATGCCTTCAGCAATAATCATTACTGGATTGTTTCTTTGGATTTGATCCAACCAGGTCAGTTCGGTAACCGAAGAAGAAATCATTTCGTAACCATCTTGATTTGAAAAAAAGAGCTTTCGTAATTCGATAACTTCAGGGAAATCTACATCAAACCAACTTGCCGTCGATGGTGGATTTATTCTTGATATTCTTGTATCCAGACCACAGCCGAGGTTAAGTACCGTTGCTTCGGGCTCTTTTTTTAGGAACTCCTGCAGCCATGTATCCAATTGTTTCGCTCTAACAACCATGATTTCGTTGCCAAAATGATTGATTTTTTCAAAGTCATAATCAATTTTCTGCAGGATCTCTACTGCCTTTTTATCATGAAGAATAGGATGTTTTGAATGACTGTCTAATGCCTTTGCATATAAGGTAATCAGAAGTGTTTCTTTTTCTTCTGTTAAATTTATTTTATGGGTTTCGTTTAAAACCATCTTTCTCTCTCCTGTTATTCTATTCGGAAATTCTTAATCCTCCATTTTTTTTAACATTACATTCACCTTGTGAAGGGAAAATTGTAAATCCAACTGTTCTTCATTATTTAACTTAGTAATATTTTTACAAAATGTTTGATAAATCTTCGTCCATTTCTTATTTTCAATTTCTTTTCCTCTTGGTGTGAGAGAAACTAAGACTGCCCGTTTATCCTTGATGTCAGGCATTTTAATCAAATACCCTTCAGCCTCCAAATCCTTCACAATATTCGTTAGTTGCTGCTTAGCAATATTTAGACCAATGCTGATTTCTTTAAGATTTAAAGCTTTATTCTGCATGTAGATATATTCTATAACGTGATTCTGTAAATGAGATAATTCCACAGAATCCTTGTTTAATTCACTAAAACTACCAAAGAGATTCGGTATCAGAGCAATGTATTCTTTAGCTATTTCTTCAATCATAAATAAACCCCCTTAAATTAGTAATTATTATATTACTATATTTAAGTTAAATCAATTTATACCCTTAATAATAGTTAAAAAATATTTACTAAAATTTTAATATGAATTATGAGAGATGAATATTTTTCCATATTCTTCACGATAATAGAGAGGAAATTGAAAGCGATTAAGCGAATTGATTTAAAGCGAATATTTTTTTGAAAAATAGGAGGTCTATATGGGAAGATTAGTTCATTTCGAAATTCATGTGGATGACATGGAACGGGCAAAGAAGTTTTATGGAGAGGTATTCGGATGGTCCTTTCAAGATTGGAGTGAGTATGCTGGCATGCCTTACTTTGGAGCAGTTACGGGTGATGAAAATGATATGGGAATTAATGGTGCGTTGATGCAGCGCCAAGGGGCTAAACCGGAAGCCAATCAGGCGGTGAATGGTTTTGTTTGTACAATGGGAGTGGGAGACTACGATGTAACGGAATCTAAAATTATGGAAAATGGCGGAAAGGTCGCAATGCCTAAATATGCCCTGCCTGGAATGGCGTGGCAAGGATACTATATCGATACCGAAGGGAATATCATTGGAATTCATCAGCCAGATGCGAATGCGAAATAGATTTCAAGATAGGTGAATGAAAGTATGAAAACACAAGAGACAGCGAGCATGCTTGAATGGGTGAGGAAAATCTGTCTTGCATTCCCTGAAGCGGTAGAACATATCGACGGCTTTGGACACATTACGTTTAAAATAAATGGAAAATCCTTCGTGATAACAGGTGAAAGTGAGAACGGATTCGGCTTGTCGTTCAAATCAGACCGGGAAACTCAGGGCTTATTACTGCAGAAGGAGTATTTTTTCAAAACCCCGTATATTGGTCATCACGGCTGGGTATCGATTCAAAATCCTCATGGAGAGGTTTGGAAAGAATTGACCGATTTATTGCAGGAAGCCTATTTACGTGCGGCACCAAAACGATTGGTTAAGAAATGGAATGAGTTAAATAGAAAGTGATGATTAGTTTTCCTAATAGGGGTTCGAGTATCTGATTAAGTTGCTCGTGCCCCTATTTTTTTAACAAAAGATAGGGCCTGTTCCGCTTTTTCAAAACAGCCCCTCATTATTCATTCCAATGTATCGATCCACGAATCGACGGTGAGAACATCCGCCTGACGAGGGAATACCTTCTCAGTAAGGACGCGGTGAACTTCAGGATCGCCATCAATACAGGCATCACTCAAAACTTTCAATGAAAAGTCTTTATCCGCAGCTTCTCGTAATGTTGATAGAACGACTCCGCTTGTCGAAATTCCGCTCAGTATAAGTGTATCAATTTGGCGTGAGCGGAGGATCAATTCGAGCGTGCTTCCGGCGAACGCACTAAATCGGTACTTCGTTACAATCGGTTCATTTTCCTTGGGCTTAAACAGTTCATGAATTTGCGTTGCTTCGTCCGAGGTGGTCATGCCTCCCTGATTGGCAATACTAGTAAACGCCTTATTTCGTGGGCTAACTTCAGGATAGCCTTCGCTAAATCCAACTCGTACAAAAATAACCGGAATATTGTGTTTGCGCGCAGTTGTCAAAGCCTTCTGAATAGGAAACAGTACCTCCTTGTTTTCCGCAAAACGTGATACAATGCCGTTTTGCATATCCATGACTAATAATGCAGCTTTTTCAGTATGATTTTGCATGTGTTGAAAACTCCTTTTCGTTAAGGTACTTTAATATAAGTTTAATATTAAAAAGCCTAAATTCTCAACTGAGAGTTTAGGCTTTTTACGTTTTCAAAAATGCAGTTCTATGAAATAACAACAAAGATAAAATGTCACGTCCTTAATCTAGTAACCAGCAAAAGTAGAATAAGCGAAGATTTTTCGGTTAAATGTAGAATGGAGCTCATTTCGGGGTTAATAAGGGAAGGTTTTCCGATTATGCAAAGCAAAATCCCCTATTTTCACTTTTTTCGAATCAATAGGCGAAAAATAGAGACTGTCGATTAAGTTGTAGTTTATTCCACTTCTAAACCTTATTTCACATACTTTGTGAATTTTATTGGATTTTTTCACAAACTTTCATTGTT
>NZ_AXVA01000046.1 GCF_000482325.1 Bacillus sp. UNC438CL73TsuS30
ACTGCTTCTATTTTTTCCTCTAAATTAAATTTAGCCATATAAAAACTGCACCTCCAATTGTTAGTTGTGCGTCTAACAATTGGGGTGCAGTTCATTTGCTTGTGACGGCGTAGGGTGGTTTTCTTGTTTTCTAGAATGCTTTTCCGAAAGAAATAAGCGCTAACTTCACGCAAAATCCCTTTTAGAATTTCTCTCAAGATTTCAAGAAATGTTTCCATGATTATCACCTCCTTTCCTTAACAACGGAAAGAAGACTGACAACCTACCACCCTAATAATATTCAGTTGCAACTCCATTCTTTTTAAAATACATAACCTATGAGTCATCAACTAAATCGGCGGCACCGATATCAAGAAGTTTTAATACCTATGCCCATGTCGAAAACATTTTGTTAACTCCGACATACTTCCCCCTTTTTCATATCTACTATTTGCTATCTTTATATATAAAGAACTTATTGTTCCATATAACAGAATAGCCATTGATAGACATGAAAGGATCTACTACATAAAATAGGGGTTGATTTTATGGAAAGGCAAGAGAACTTTTTTTGCGGCTTGATTTGGGGCACTTCTTTAAGTATTCCGTTATGGATTGCTATTATCGGCTGGATTAAACTATTGTTAACCCTATAGGTAGGACCTAGTATTAATTTTAAAAAAACCGTAACCTATCAGCAGGTTACGGCTTCTTTTTAACTATTAAAATATTTAGCAATCGTACTTTTCAATTCTTCTGGGTCAATCACAATTTGGGAATTGTTTGCCTTTAGGATGTCATCATACATCGTTCGGCCAACCCCTGTTAATTGTTTGTAGTTTAATTGCTTATTAGGATCCAGGTCCTTCATGGCAAGGCCAAGGCTAACCATATCCGATGTTGTCATATTCGTACCAACCAAATATTTTGAAACAGAATTAACCAATGAAGGCATTTTTGAAATGTTGCCAGGTTTTAAACCTTGTTTCGCAATCCCTTTTAATGCTTCCAATTGAAGCTGCTGACGGCCATAATCCCCATTTGCAAGCGAATGGCGTTCGCGAGAAAGAGCTAAAACCGTTTTTCCATCCAATAAATGCGACCCGGCAGTGACCACTTGATTGCCAATTTTCACATCTGTTGGCACGTACATATTAATACCGCCCAATGCGTCAATCATCGATTGAAGACCATCAAAATTGGTTTCCACATAGTAATTAATCGGCACCCCAGTAAAATCACTGATTGCTTTTACGGCCCCTTCCATCCCTTGCTTAGGACCTTTATTGGCCTGCAAAATATACTGGACACTGGTGAGTTTCGTATAACCGTAACCATCTAGATGAACACGTGTATCACGTGGAATACTTACTGCATTAATTTGATTTTTATCCAAATCAACATGCGCAAGGAGCATGCTGTCCGTATGACCAATTTTTTGACCAGGTCTCGCATCGGAGCCCATGATTAATAGGTTAAAATTCGTTCCAGTTGAATTGCTCGGTTGTGTTTTTTGTTCAGTTGTACCCGCGTTCACTACAGGAATGTTTTTAAAGTGATTCTTTGGCTGAAGCTGATAATAGGCAAATCCAACTGCTGCAATGCCTACCACGATAATCCCTAGAAGAGAATAACCAAAAACCTTCCATTTACTTCTTTTTTTCTTACTGCTTCTATTCATAATATCCTCCGCTATTATTTGCGTCATTTCTATTAATTTAATACTGTAACAACTTAAAATATTATCACCATATGAGATGATTGTCACTTACTACATAATACCAATGTCTGTCTTTCCGCCATTCGATCCTTCTTTCACTTTAAAAAGAAAGACAAAATCTCTCTACGTACTTCCCTGTTTGTTCTCCCATGTTTTATTCGCGTTGGAAAGCATTTTATCTGTGTGTCTAAAAAGTCAGCCTATGTTAGGAGCTTTCTTCCTCTGTTCTGAAAATTTATTTTCCCACACCATGTCCTTTTCCTCGATTTTTCTTTATATAGAAGGTGTGAGGAGGTGATAACAATGGCACAAGCGCGATTGACTACGACGAAACTTCGCATCGTATTTGAAACAGGTGTGGATGGTGAAGGCAATCCAATTTTACGATCCAAGACCTTCAGCAATGTCAAAAAAGAGGCAACAGCGGATCAACTCTACCAAGCAGCACAAGCCATCTTTGTATTGTGTAACGACACGCTTTACCGCATCGAGAAAAACGACAGTTCCGATCTATTAGTCTAGTGAGCAATTCATTTTTGAGGATAGGGGGTGAGGAAATTGGCTAAAACATTGGAATTACAATTCGAGACCGCTACCGGTAAAATTGCCCGTATTACGGTTGATAATCCAAAGGAGCCTATTGATGAGGCGGTTGTGAAGCAATCAATGGATCAAATCGTGAGCTCCGGTGCTTTCTACACAGGAAGCGGCGATCTTGTTTCGGCAAAAGGCGCAAGAATCGTGGAACGTAATGTAACAGATTACGAGCTTGTTTAAGAAAGAGGGAGGCCGGATTCTTCGTGAAACCGGTCTCCTTTACTAGAATGGAAGGAGGTAGCAGAAAATGGAGCAGATTATTCCAATCATAAGTGAAGTAGGTTTCCCGATCGTTGTGACACTCTATTTGCTTTATCGGATTGAAGCGAAGCTTGATATGGTGGTCCAGTCCATTCAGAGCCTGCCGGACCGGATGAGGGAGCAAATGAAGTAGGTGAGGGGTTAAAATCATGTATAAGGGCAGGGAGATAAGGTTTTCTGCCCCTACTTGCTTTGTAGTATGATGTGGGGGATATGATGAAGATCGAAACTCATTTTGGTTTATTGGTAGGGTTATTTCGTGTATAATAGGAATATAATAAAAAAGAGAAGTGCGCGAACACTTCTCCTTGCAACCTCTACCGTCAGGGTGGTGGTTGTCTAAGTTTTATTCTTTATGAGAACCACCCTTAGTGAACTGCACCCCAATTGTTAGACGCACAACTAACAATTGGAGGTGCAGTTTTTATATGGCTAAATTTAATTTAGAGGAAAAAATAGAAGCAGTT
>NZ_AXVA01000047.1 GCF_000482325.1 Bacillus sp. UNC438CL73TsuS30
GCTTCGATTGGAATATGTTTCATGGCAAGTTTGATCCAGCGAGTTACAAGTAGGTCATCACTGAACTCTTCAAGAATCATTTCATCGATTTTGCGTAAGTCTTCTGCTTCTCCGGATAGACATATCCAGCGGAAAGGTCCACGGCCTTCACAGAATAATGGACGAATGTACTCTGCAACGAATCCTGGAAGACGTTTTGCTTCTTTTTCATCCATACCGGCATCGATACACTCTTTACGAATACTAGTACCATATTCGAAAGATTTAACACCAAGGTCTAAGAATTTAATTAATGCTTCTAACTCACGAACCATTGTTTCGCGGGCTTTTTCTAAATAAAGATCACGATTGGTATCACGTAGATGCTCTGCTTCTTCTACTGTATAACCTGATGGTAAGTAAGAGATTGGGTCATGCGCAGGCGTCATAGATGTAGAAATGTCTGGTAACCAACCTGATTGAAGGACTTGCTCAAAAATATCTGCAGCATTACCCACAACACCGATTCCTAATGGCTTTCCATTAGCCGCATATTCTTTTGCTAAAGCAATCGCTTCATCCAATGAATCTACTAAAACATCAATGAATTGCTTTTCAATTCGGCGATTAATGATTTCGACATTGGAGTCACAAAGGATCGCTACTCCGCCGTGCATCGTCATCGCTCTTGTTTGGTTACCACCCATACCGCCAGCACCAGCAGTTAAAAGGATTTTCCCAACAAGTGAGTCATTATAGTGTAAACGAGCAATCGCAGATAAAGTTTCAAATGTTCCTTGGATAACACCTTGTGTACCGATATATTCCCACGGTGCTGCTGTATAGTTTGCATACATCGTTAAGTTTTTATCTTGTAGATCATAGAATGTTGGCCAATCAGCCTTCATGATATTTGTTGTGGCCATAACAACGGTTGGAGCGTATTTATGTGTCTTGAAGACAGCAACCGGCATACCGGATTGAACAACTAATGTTTCATCATCTTCTAGTTCTTTTAACGATTTAACAATTGCATGGTAGGATTCCCAGTTACGAGCAGCTTTACCGATTCCACCGTAAATCACTAACTCTTCCGGCTTTTCTGCATTTTCCATGTTGTTTTCAAGCATTCTTAGGATTGATTCTTGTCTCCAGCCCTTACAACGGAGTTCAGGTCCTCTTTGCGCTTTGACAGAATATAAGATTTCTGGTTTTGACATTTCTAATTCCTCCTAGTATGTAAATTTGCCTTGTCATTATTATATGTTGCAAGTCTTGTGCCAAATTGGTTGAATTGGCGCAATTTTTTGTATTATTCACAAAACCCGCATTTTTATTGAAAAAGATGTCGAATCATATTTCTCCTTTAGTAATTTACTAAGAAAAATCAGCAGATGTTTTTTGCACACAAAACCCCTCATAATTCGACATTTAGTTTAAAGCTTGAAAACGGTTACAGATTACAGATGCAGATAAGATTTGCATGCAAATTTCTCTGCAATAGATTTTTTTATACTTTCCTACAAAAATAAAGGGATGGCCACTAAGACCATCCCTTTTACACATCTAAAGTTCACAAAGTTGTCAAATTCTCAATCTAATTTAATATTAATTAAGCCTTAACTTCTTCTTTTTCTAAATCTTTTGGACCAAATGTTGCTTTTGGTGACCACCATAATGGTACTTTGATGCTTTCGTCGGTAAGCTTTCCTTTTCCGTTAGCAACATCGCGAGCGGTTTCATAACCTGCTTGCGCATGGCGGATAACCCCAATACCAGAGTCAACGGTCATGGCTACTTCTAACCTCATATCTGCTTCATCTGTACCATCGGCAACCATTGTAACTCCAGTATGAACTGCCTCACCCATAGAGTAGTTCGCTTGAAGGGCAATCAAATCACACATACCCACAGCGTTTAATAGGCCGTTCAATACTGGCCAGTCAGAGATTAAATCCCCGCCGTCTTTCATGTTTTCAGACTCAAATGTTGGGTTCACGATTGA
>NZ_AXVA01000048.1 GCF_000482325.1 Bacillus sp. UNC438CL73TsuS30
GGGGTCAGCGTATAATGGCAATTAAGTCAAGAGTAAATATTTTATAAAAAAGGCCAAACTTAAGTAGAACCCCAATATCCATTTTTTTGAAGATTCAACCATCACAGAACTATATAACAGGGCTCCTCTAGAACGTGAAAGGATCTCGTGTTTTCATCCTACAGTGATACCACCTAGCAAATATAAACTTTGAATTTCACGTATTATCCGTATTTGCAGGACAAGATCCATAACGCTGACCCACGAGGTCTAAAGCCTCAGACACCCAATACAATGTGATCTAACGCCCTAGAGGAGCCCCATTTTCATTAAAAATAAATACTTAATCAATTCATGAACAAATAACTAATTTAACTTTAATTTAAGCTGATAGGCAAAGATTTGAAGAGACGTGTAATTCATAAAATCGCTTTACATTTGGAGCTCTAAGTTTTTTACTTATCTCACTTACTAACACATAATTCTCTTGATTTGTACGATATAATGAGTGATTTCTTATCATTGAAAAGGCCAATCGAATCATTCGGTTTCCCAAGGCAACATATGCTTGACGGGTGTGTTTTCCACGGTCTTTTAAGGCTAAATATCTCAGTTTCATTTCGGGATTATTAACGGCTAAAGATTTTCCTACCTGGTAGGTTATGTTTCTGAATGTTCTTCGTCCCTGCTTACTAATACAAAAGTACGAAGGTTTTTTTCCGCCAGATTGCTTCACAATAGGGTTTGTCCCTGCCATCTTGATTAATTGCCCTGCATGTTCGAAATCAGAGATATCCCCCATTTCTGCGTATAATTCAGCCCCCGTAACGACACCAATCCCAGGAACGCTAAGGATCACAGCCCCCTCCGTTTCAACGAATAAATCTTCAATTTTATGTTCTAAAACATTGATTTGATTTTTCAACAACTCTAAACGATCCAGCTTTTGAGATAAGAGAAAGATGTCTCCGTCTACGAACTCTTTTGGTTGAGAGATGGAGTTTCGAGCAAATTCTATTAGAATTTGAATCGTACTATCCCGTAATTTTAGATTTTCACGGATAGATAATTCACGTAATCCTTTCTCCCCAAGTGTCAATATATCAGTTGGATGCGGATAGTGCCGCATCAAATAGAGAGGTGCCTTTCCGAATAATTTACTAAATGGTTGAACATGCTTACGCTTTCCGTTCTCCCATACACTTTTTCCTTGAAATTCCCTAAAGATATGATCCATGTGCATAAGAATCAAATTTTGCGTTGTGGTTCGTTCACCCACTAATTCACGACGGGCTCGTGTAAGCTTTTGAAGTGTAAGAACCGCACCTGAAGATAGTTCATTCGACGTCCCCCGGCCATGAATCATGGATTGAAGAATGGCCATCAGGTCTAAATTATCTGTTTTAGACCAATTTAAAAGGGCTTGTCTTTCTTGGGCTGTAGTGGCTGCATTCAAAGTTCTGACATGATATCCACTTGAATGGCATCGCCGAACAAGATCCTCGTAATAATGCCCAGTGGTTTCAATACCCACCACTACCTCTTTAAGTTTGTATTTTTCCTTCTCCAATTGAATAACCTTTTTAAGGTATTCAAAACCAGTCATAGACGCATCAAACTCAAATGGTTTCACTAAAATATCCCCATAGAACGTACCAATTAGGGCTTTTTGAGTGAATTTCGCTGCATCAATCGCCACCATCAACAAATTTTCAGTCCCTGTTTCTCGTACAAACTCTGCCCATCGACTTCCATTTTTACCTTGAATATGGTTAAATAATGAATATGCCATCGTTTTCAACTCCTTGGTGGGGGTAGTAAATTAGAAGTTCTGTGATAGGTACTTCCATTTTACAATGAAAACGGTGGCCTTTTTCTATTTATTTGACCTATTTACTATACTAG
>NZ_AXVA01000049.1 GCF_000482325.1 Bacillus sp. UNC438CL73TsuS30
GAGACTGTCGATTAAGTTGTAGTTTATTCCACTTCTAAACCTTATTTCACATACTTTGTGAATTTTATTGGATTTTTTCACAAACTTTCATTGTTTTTTTGTATTTTCCCTTCCTAAGGCCCTCTATTTATCCTGATTTCCCTAATTTGGGCAGACGGGGGCCTTTACCCGATTTTCGCATTTTTTGAAACGATAAAAGGGCTTGATAGGTTCGGTTAATTCCTTTACCATAATTTTCAAATTGATAACCATGGCCGTCAATTTGGACGTGATCCTTAATGATTCCCTCCCTCTTGTTCTTGGTTTCCTGAGTCCATGATGGTTGGCAGCTTCATGATTCGTTCTTTCCACATCGTACCGAGCCCTTAATGAACTCTTTCCAACGTTTGTTTGATTATAGGACTTTCCTTGTTCCATGATTTCATAATAATCACTGATAAAAACGGTTCGACCGTTTTTATTGGTGGTACATTGTTCAAACATTGGGCAGGCTTTACAAATGTTCGCTTCGAATTTGTATTGATACCCCTGACTCGGGTTATTTCGAACTTTTTTAGAGGTCGAGTTCCCTAGTGGGCAGGTGACTTCATCCAATTTTGCATCATAAACAAACCAATCGGGCTCTAACAATCCGGTTGGATTTGAATTTTTTTGTATAGGAGCGGTCAGTAAAATCTGCATCTCTTTTATTTTCTGGCGGTTTTCACCTGTGCCATAAGCCGTATCACCAATGACTTGTTTCGGCACTATACCGTGACGATGGACCACTTCTTCCACCATCGGGACAAGACGTTCTCCATCCCATTCATTACCTGGAATAGGTTCGGTATTCAAGATTAATCCGTGCTGTCTTGACTCCAATACTTGGATTTTATCACCGGTAAACTTCAAGGATTTCGATTTGTATCCACTCCGTATTTCCGGATCATAGGCACTTCGGATACGATCTTGCGGCTTTTCCTTTTTTGATAACTCTTGATATTTAAGTGGTTCCTTTTCAATACCTTCGGTCTTATTCGGATCCATCGGTTTGATGTTCTCTTGTAAAATTTGATAGAGGATTGCTTGAAGTTCCAAACAACGAAGCTGCTGTTTAGCGTTCTCCCATGCCCAAAATACAGGTTTTACCCATTCACTTTCCAGCCAATGTAACAAGCTGTAGGCTTCCACCACCAAGCGGCTAAATAATACCAATCGATCTTTTTCAGGTGTTCGATCCGAGATCCGTTTTAGAAAGCTTTTGAGTGCACAGTCTTGTAAAAGAAAGGTATACAACTTCGGATATGTACGTTTGATGTGTTGAATAATTTGAAGGATTCCTTGCTGGATTAAACGGTAAGCCCCCACCTTCGCAATGTTGGCATATGTATGAAAAGAATCAATAAGCCAGCGGTCATCTTCTTTCCCCCATAGCCCTTTCGCCAAAGCTTGGGAAAGAATATGATGATGACACGCATCAAAAATGGCGGAACCCATGCGATCTCGGTCGAGCCCCAAGGTACTATGATCGAATCCGTTAAAATCTACGGGCACTCCAAAAAAACGTTTTAAATCTAGACGATAAAGAATGGCCTCTTCCATTACACGATCAGAGTAATTGTGATAGCGTTGAGCAAAATGAATCTTTAATTTTAAGGAAGGGGCATAAGGACGTTGTCCATTGGGGGA
>NZ_AXVA01000050.1 GCF_000482325.1 Bacillus sp. UNC438CL73TsuS30
TGAACTGCACCCCAATTGTTAGACGCACAACTAACAATTGGAGGTGCAGTTTTTATATGGCTAAATTTAATTTAGAGGAAAAAATAGAAGCAGTTATTCGTTATCAACAGGGATCGGAGGGGGTAAAATTTATAGCGAAATCCATAGGAGTACATCACACGGTTTTATTAAATTGGATTAAACAAGTTGAACATCATGGTGCAGATGCTTTTATTAAACCCTATACATCTTATACAACAGAGTTTAAACTAGACGTACTAAACTATATAAAAGAGACAGGGACGTCTATAAGAGAAACTGCTGCAATATTTAACATTGCAACACATAGTACCATTCAAAAATGGCAAAAAGGTTTCGAATTACATGGAATAGACGCCCTAAAACCAACACAAAAGGGGCGTCCACCAATGAAAAAAGAAACAAACAAACCTCAACCATTAGAAGGATCAGAAGAGGCGTTACGAGCTGAAATCGAGCGTTTGCGCATGGAGAATGCCTATTTAAAAAAGTTGAATGCCTTAATTCAGGAAAAGGAAAGATTACAGAACAAGACAAAGCGCAGGTAATCTATGAATTAAGGCATGAGTTTAAGGTAACTGATCTTGTAAAGGTAGCTGGTATTGCGCGTAGCACATATTATTACTGGATAAAACAAATGAATCGTCCAGACAAGTATCAAGAAATTAAAGAATTAATAAAGTGTATTTTTGAAGAACATCAAGGACGATATGGATATCGTCGAATCACATTGGAATTGCGTAATCGGGGCATTAAAATCAATCATAAAACAGTCCGACGATTGATGAATGAAATGGGATTAAAATGCCTTGTACGCATGAAAAAATATCGTTCTTACCGTGGAAAGGTAGGGAAAATTGCCCCTAATATCTTGGAGCGCGATTTCACAGCATCAGAGCCAAATGAGAAGTGGGTAACGGACGTAACGGAATTCCATCTATACGGGGAGAAGCTATATTTGTCCCCTGTTCTTGATTTATATAACGGAGAAATCATCGCTTATAGCATGGAAAAACGTCCGGTTTATCAACTTGTTTCAAAAATGATGGATAGAGCTTTAGAACGTTTAAAAGATGGAGACGCCCCCATCCTCCATTCTGATCAAGGTTGGCATTATCAAATGAAGCAGTACCAACATACTTTGAAAGAACATGGGATTACTCAAAGTATGTCAAGGAAGGGGAATTGCTTAGATAACGCAGTCATGGAGAATTTCTTTGGCTTATTAAAGTCTGAATTACTCTATTTGAAAGAATTTGAGAGCATGGAGCATTTTAAAGTAGAATTAGAGAAATATATTTATTACTATAATCACAAACGGATTAAGGCAAAATTAAAAGGCATGAGTCCGGTTCAATACCGAACTCATGCCCAAGTAGCTGCCTAAACTTCGTGTCTAACTTTTTGGGTTCAGATCA